>CAVVDT010000001.1:0-45888 GCA_963747005.1 uncultured Alphaproteobacteria bacterium
TTGAATAGCCGTTCTTTGAGTCAGGGATGGTCACTGAGTGCCTTTCCCAATCGATATGGTCCCACCGCATCCCAAGGATTTCCCCGCGTCTCATGGCCGTCTCAAGGGCAAACAGGATGATAGGAACCATCAAGGGATTTCGCCTCGACCTGGCTGCCTCAATGAGCCTGTCCAGTTCCCCCTCTCTCAGCCGTCTTTCCCGCCTGTTGTCGATGGCCTTGAGCTTCACCCGGTCCAACGGGTTCTCCCTGATGGGCAATCCCCATTCGTCCCTTGCCACCTCGAACATGTTGTGGATGGGCGACAGCTCCGTCTTGAGGGTCTTGGAGTGAACCACCTTGAGGCGTTCGTCCCTGTACCGGGCAAAGTCTGCCGGTGACAATTCGAGCAGGCTCTTTCGGCATATCGGATGGCGGAGAAATGCATTCAGCCTCCATCTCTCGACCTCATGCCCACGCTTGTTAACGCTCACTTCATCCAGATATCGCTTCACCAAGTGGCCAAGGGTGACGCTACTCAACTCTTTTGGGTTTGCTGGCAGTTCCAACCGATCGATCTGCACCTCCATTGCCGCGCCCATTGCTGAGCATCCTGCTTGTTGGTGAGCGTCTTGGTGATGGTTGGGTGTCCACGCCTCTGACCTGAACGTGGTACTTGCCTTTGCGCTTACGGATGGTCGCCATAGCCCGTATTCCCCTTGCCGTGTGCCACAGGTGTGCCAAGGCGATTGATTGGGGAATGTCTAGCGAGGTTAGGCGTCAGCTAAGGTATTGTTTTTATTGAGAGAAACTGGTGGGCGGCACTGGACTCGAACCAGTGACCCCTGCGATGTGAACACAGTGCTCTACCAGCTGAGCTAGCCGCCCTTGGGATCGGGGAGCGATATAGCGGCGCGACTCCTTTGAAGTCAAGCGCCCGCTATGTGTCCGCTAGGTGGCGTACCGACGATGAAGGCCGGCGCAAAAGGCCGGCCGCGGATGCGGCCGGCTCGGGAGTTTGGCGATCAGTCGGCCTTGAGGATGCCCTGCGCGATGGTGGCTGCGCTGCTGGCGGTCTCGAGATCGCCGCTCTCGCAGGCCGCCTTCAGGCTGTCGACGGCATCTTTCGCCTGGCGAGGCCGTCGCCGGTGACGGCTGTATCCGCCAGGAGGCCATCCAGCGTCGTTGCCGTCTCATTGCACTGATCGACGGTGCTGATGGTCACGTCCTCTGCATGCACCACAGCCACACTCGCGACAAGTACGGCCGCGATCGCCAATGTGCGTATCATTTTCGTTAGTCTCCATGGTTGTTCCTGTGCCATATGGCACGGCGTTTGGATTGCGTGCCGATTGCGGCGGATTGTGGCTGGAACGCTGGCCGCCAAATGGTGATGCTTAAATTTATTTGAATGGACATCGAGCATGGACGCGCCGCAGTCGGGTGCCGGGCGATCGACCCCCTGGGCGCGGGTCTGACGGTGCTGGGCGCCGGCATCGCCATCGCCTTTCTGGTCGGCAAGGCGCCGGCGGCCCTGCCGGTGTTGCGCACCGACCTCTCGTTGTCGTTGTTCGAGGCCGGCCTCGTTGTTTCCATGTTCTCGCTGGTGGCGGCCATGGCCGGGGTCATGTTCGGCCTCGTGTCGGATCATTTCGGCCAGTTGCGGGTGGCGCTGGTGGGCTTTGGCCTGTCGCTCGCGGCCGGGCTCGGTGGCGCTGCGATATCCAGTCCCACGGCCCTCATTGCCTCGCGCGCCGGCGAGGGCGTCGGCTTCTTCCTCGTTTCGGTATCGCTGCCACCCTTGATGATGCAGCTGTCGGGCGAGCGCCATCGCCACACGGTCATGGGGCTGTGGGGCACCTTCCTGCCCGCCGGCGCCGCCATGGTGCTGCTGGCGGGGGGCAGCGCCATCGGCCTCATCGGCTGGCGCGGCTTGTGGGTGGCCTTGTCGGTGCTTTATGTGCCGGTGATGCTGGCGCTGTGGTGGGCGGCCCCCAAGGCGAGCCTCAAGGGCGTGCGCAGCGAGCCGGCGCAGGCGACGCTGGGCCGGCGGCTCAAGGATGTGACCCACGCCCCGGGGCCGCTTCTCATGACCGCGACGTTCGGCTGCTATTCGGCGCAATACCTGGCGGTGACGGCCTTGGTGCCGCTCATCCTGGTCGACGCGCGCACTGGAGTGTCGCCGCCGCCGCCGCCGCCGGCGCGTTGGTGATATTTGCCAACATCACCGGCAACATTGCCGCCGGCCTGTTGCTCGATCGCGGGGTGTTGAGGGTGCGGCTCCTGCAGGTGGCCGCGCTGGCCCTTGCGGTCGGCTCCAGCCTGTTGATGATCGAGGCCCTGCCGGTGCCCCTGCGCATCGCCGGCGCCGTCATTTTCTCGGCATTCGGCGGCCTGATCCCCGGTTCACTGTTCGCCGCCGTGGCGCGCCATTCACCGTCGCCACGGCATCGCGCGACCGTCAACGGGCTGATGTTCCAGGGCGTGGCGAGCGGCCAGCTTATTGGTCCGGCCGTCACCACCTTCATCGTCGGCGGGCCGGCACCTGGACGGCCGCGCTCTATTACCTCGTGCCCATGGCGGGCCTGTCGATGCTGGCGGCGACCTTGCTGGGGCGGCTCGAAGCGGTTCAGGACCGCGCCGCCAGCCGCCCCGAGATCAGCCCCCAGACTTCGTCGAAGTGATCGACGATGTGGTCGGGTGAAAAGCCGGCGATCGGCCGGTCGGTATAGCCGAAGCTCACCGCGATGATCGCCACGCCGGCGGCCCGGGCGGTCGAGATGTCGGTCTCGCTGTCGCCGATCATCAAGGTCTCGTCCGCCTCCAGGCCGAGCCGCCAGCAGGCCTCAAGATAGGGGCGGGATCGGGCTTGCCGATGCCGATGGTGTCGGGGCCGACGATCACCGGAAAGTCTTCTGCCAGCCCCATGGCGGCGATCAGGCTTATCGACATGGCCTCCAGCTTGTTGGTGCATACCGCCAGTGCGAACCTGAGCCACGGCAACGGGCGATGAGTCCGGCGACGCCGGGGAACAGCCGGCTCTCATCGGCAATGTGGTCGTGTAGTGATCAACGAAGCGCCTGAAGAGCGGCTCCAACCGTTCGGGCGGCAGCGGCGCCCCGGTGACGGCAAACCCGCGCTCGATGACCCGCCGCGCCCCCTGGCCCACCATGGCGCGGATTTCGTCCAGGGTGACCGCCCGGCGGCCCTCGCTGGCAAGCACATGGTTGGTCGCCGCGGCTAGGTCCGGCGCGGTATCGACCAGGGTGCCGTCGAGATCGAATATCAGGCCCTTGAGGCGCATGGGGTTCGCCGTCCTCGTCAAATCTTTAATTCGCCACGTTGAATCGCTACATGAACAAGCTGAATCGAAGTGTGAGTTATTCCGCGTAACCAATTCATCGAACTCGACAAACCCCTAATCGGTCCATGCGATCCCGGTGCCCGGCGTTTGTGATTCCCGGGACTATGGAGCCGATGCCGCTGCTGTGCTAAGACGCGGCCAAATTCCGGTGCCTCGGCGCCACCACCTCTGAGACAGGGAGTTCACCATAATGGATATTCGCAAGGGCCAGTCGTTACGCGACAGCATCCGCGACAAGTCGCTGCTGCGCGAGGAATGCTACATCGACGGCAAGTGGGTCAAGGGTGCTGCCGTCATCGAGGTGACCAATCCGGCAACCGCCGAGGTGATCGCCACGGTCCCCAAACTCGGCAAGGCCGAAACCGCCGCTGCCGTCGCCGCGGCCGAGAAGGCGATGCCGGGCTGGGCGGGCAAGACCGCCAAGGAACGCTGCAACATCATGCGCAAGTGGTTCAACCTGATGATGGAGAACCAGGAGGACCTGGCCCGCATCATGACCGCCGAGCAGGGCAAGCCGCTGGCCGAGGCGCGCGGCGAGATCGCCTATGGCGCCTCCTTCATCGAGTTCTTCGCCGAAGAGGCCAAGCGCATCTATGGCGAGACCATCCCCACCCACAAGGCCGATGCCCGCATCGTCGTCATCCGCCAGCCGGTGGGCGTCGTGGCGGCCATCACCCCGTGGAACTTCCCCAATGCGATGATCACCAGGAAGGCCGGTCCGGCGCTGGCAGCGGGCTGTCCCGTCGTCATCAAGCCGGCCTCGGAGACGCCGCTGTCGGCATTGGCCCTGTGCGAGCTGGCCGAGCGGGCCGGCATCCCGGCCGGCATCATCAACGTGGTGACCGGCAAGGCGTCCGAGATCGGCGGCGAGCTCACCTCCAACCCGGTGGTCAAGATGCTCACCTTCACCGGCTCCACCGAGATCGGCAAGATGCTGATGGAGCAGTGCGCCAGGACGGTCAAGAAGGTCGGCATGGAACTGGGCGGCAATGCCCCGTTCATCGTCTTCGACGACGCCGACCTCGATGCCGCGGTGCTGGGTGCCATGGCGTCGAAGTACCGCAACGCCGGCCAGACCTGCGTGTGCGCCAACCGGCTCTACGTGCAGGCGGGCGTCTATGACGCCTTCGCCGCCAAGCTTGCCGACGCGGTGAAGAAGCTGAAGGTCGGCGACGGCACCGAGGAGGGCATCACGACCGGCCCGCTCATCAACAGGGCGGGCGCCGAAAAGGTGAAGGAGCATATCGACGATGCCCTCGCCAAGGGCGCCAAGGTGGTGGTCGGCGGCAAGATGCTGGGCGGCAACTTCGTCGAGCCCACCATCCTGCGCGACGTCACCTCGGACATGAAGGTGACCCGCGAGGAGACTTTTGGCCCGCTCGCCCCGCTGTTCAGGTTCGAGACCGAGGAAGAGGTCATCAAGAAGGCCAACGACACCGAGTTCGGCCTTGCCTGCTATTTCTATACCCGCGACATCGGCCGCGTGTGGCGCGTCGGCGAGGGTCTCGATTACGGCATCGTCGGCATCAACGAGGGCATCATCTCCACCGAGGTCGCCCCGTTCGGCGGCGTCAAGGAATCGGGGATAGGCCGCGAAGGCTCCAGCCACGGCATGGAGGAATTCGTCGAGCTCAAATACATGCTGATGGGTGGCCTGGCGAAGTGACGCCGGACGACCAGAAGAAGCAAGCCGCTCATGCCGCCCTCGATCACGTCGAGGGCGGCATGCGCTTGGGGCTCGGCACCGGCTCGACGGCGGCGCATTTCGTCACCGGCCTGGGCGAACGGGTGAAGGCCGGGCTCGATGTCGTGTGCGTGCCGACGTCTGAAGCCACGCAGCGCCAGGCCGAAAACCTGGGCATTGCCCTCACCACGCTGGACGAAACCCCCGAGCTGGATTTGACGGTGGACGGCGCAGACGAACTGGACGCCAGCCTCGACCTCATCAAGGGCGGTGGCGGAGCCTTGCTGCGCGAGAAGATTGTCGCTTTTGCCTCGAAACGCATGATCGTCATCGCCGATCGCTCCAAGAAGGTCGAGGTGCTGGGTGCCTTTCCGCTGCCGGTCGAGGTGGTGCCCTTCGGCTGGCGCGCCACGGCCATGAAGCTCACCCAGGCCGCCCAATGGGCCGGCGTGACGGGCACCTTGTCGATGCGCATGCGGGGCGACAAGCCCTTCGTCACCGACAACGGCAACCTCATCATCGACTGTGCCTTCGGGCGCATTCCCGAGGCAAGGAAGCTGGCGGCGGCTTTTTCCACCATCCCCGGCATCGTCGAATCGGGGCTTTTCATCGGCATGGCCTCCATGGCCATCATCGCCGGTCCCGACGGCATCGAGACATTGACCCGCCCCGCGAGCGCTTGATCCATGACCACCTACGACTACGATCTCTTCGTCATCGGCGCCGGCTCCGGCGGCACCCGTGCTGCCCGCATCGCGGCCGGCTATGGCGCGAAAGTGGCCGTCGCCGAGGAATACCGCGTCGGCGGCACCTGCGTCATCCGCGGCTGCGTGCCCAAGAAGCTCCTCGTCTATGCCAGCCATTTCGCCGAAAGTTTTGAGGATTCGGTAGGCTTCGGCTGGACCACCAGGGGCGTTTCCTTCGACTGGAAGACCCTGATCGCCAACAAGGACACCGAGATCGACCGCCTCAGCGGCGTCTATGTCCGCAATCTCGAGGCAGCCGGCGTCGAGATCATCCATTCGCGTGCCGAACTGCGCGATGCCCATTCGCTGCGCATCGTCGCCGAAGACCGCCACGTGACGGCGAAACATATCCTCATCGCCACCGGCGGCCGCCCGCGGATGATCGACGACCTGCCCGGCATCGAACACGCCATCACCTCCAACGACGCCTTCCATCTCGACCGCCTGCCGCGCCGCATGGTGGTGGCCGGCGGCGGCTATATCGCGGTGGAATTCGCCTGCATCTTCCATGGCCTCGGGGTGGATACGACGCTCATCTATCGCGGCGAGCAGATCCTGCGCGGCTTCGACGACGACATCCGCAACCACCTCGCCGCCGAGATGAGGAAGAAGGGCATCGACGTGGTGTGCGGGCAGGTGTTCACCCGCATCGAGGAAACGCCGGGCGGCCTGAAGGGCACGCTGACGGGCGGCGATGAGATCGAGGTCGACCGCATCATGTTCGCCATCGGCCGCGATCCCTATACCACCGGCCTCGGCCTCGAACACGCCGGCGTCGAGACCACGGAGAACGGCGCCATCAGGGTCGATGCCTTCTCGAAAACCAACATCGACCACATCCATGCCGTCGGCGATGTCACCGACCGGGTGAACCTCACCCCCGTCGCCATCCGCGAGGGCCACGCCTTTGCCGACACGGTGTTCGGGGATAAGCCGACCGCCGTCGACCACAAGACCATCGCCACGGCGGTGTTCGCCCAGCCGGAAGTGGGCACCGTCGGTCTGAGCGAGGCCGAGGCGCGGGCGGAAGGGCGCAAGCTCGACATCTACAAGTCCACCTTCAAACCCATGAAGCACACGCTTTCCGGCCGTGACGAAAAGATGCTGATGAAGCTCGTCGTCGATGCGGAATCTGACAAGGTGCTCGGCTGCCACATCGTCGGCCCCGACGCCGGCGAGATGGTGCAGCTTCTGGGCATCGCGGTGAAGATGGGCGCCACCAAGGCCGACTTCGACGCCACCATGGCGGTGCACCCGACAGCCGCCGAAGAACTGGTCACCATGCGCCAGAAGTGGAAGGGCGCCTGAACATGAAGAACAGCTCCCCTCCCCCTTGTGGGGAGGGGTCGGGGGTGGGGGTTCGCTCAGGAAAGCCCGAAGGTCCCTATGCCTGAACGGCGCTGGCTCTGCCGCGATGTCGTCGATGATCGCTGGACTTTCATGCTTTTCGACCCCCACCCCTACCCCTCCCCACAAGGGGGAGGGGAGCTATTCATCACGCCCCGGCGAGCATCGTGGTGCAAGCCGTCAGCACCCGGGCGCCGGCGAGGCAATGGCGGGGTTCGGTCCATTCGGCGGGGTGATGCGACAGGCCGGCGCGGCAGGGAACGAAGATCATTCCCGCCGGACATACCCTTGCTGCATAAAACGCATCGTGAAAGGCCCCCGAGGCGAGGCGTCGTGCCGGATGGCCGAGGTCCTTCGCGGCCCTTTCGATGGTGGCAATGAGGCTTTCGGGAAACGGTGCCGGGTCCATGAACAGGGTCGGCTCGATGCTTGCGGTGCACGGCGCGGCGGCGGCCTCGATGAGCGCGGCGATGCGCCCCATCTTGTCATCCAGCAGGGCCCTGTCGGGATGGCGGAAGTCGATGCTGAAGACCACTCGCTCGGGGATGGTATTGGGGGAATTGGGCGTCACGTTGAAGCGCCCGACGGTAAAGCGCACCACGTCTTCGGGGTCGGCCATCAGGGCATTCAGGGCGGCAATCGCCCGGTGGGCGGCCTGCAGCGCATCGTGGCGGCCGGTCATCGGCGTGGTGCCGGCGTGCGAGCCCTTGCCGGTGATCTCGACATTCATCCACCTGACCCCCTGGATACCGGTGACGGCGGCGATGTCGAGGTTTTCGGCCTCCAGCACCGGGCCCTGCTCGATATGCAGTTCGAGATAGCCATGAGCATCAAAGCGGCGGGGCCGGCGCGGCAGGTCGGGAGTGGCATCGATGGTGAGGTTGAGGGCATCGCCGAGCCGCACCCCGTCGGCACCGATGTCGCCGAGATAGTCTTCCAGCGCCATCGCCCCCGACCAGACCGAGGAGCCGGTGCAGGAGCGATCGAAGCGGCCGCCCTCCTCGTTGGTCCAGGCGACCACGTCGACGGGCCGCTGGGTGGCGATACCGGCGGCGTCGAGCGCGGTCAGCATCTCAAGTCCCGCCAGCACGCCGAGCGCGCCGTCGAACCTGCCGCCCGCCGGCTGGCTGTCCATGTGGCTGCCGGCGATCACCGGGGCGGCATCGGCGTCGCGCCCTCGCCGCCTGATCCACAGGTTGGCGGCGTCATCGACGCTTGCCTTGAAGCCGCGCCGTTCCGCTTCGCCGATCAGCCAGATGCGGGCCGCGATATCGGCATCGGAAAGGGCCTGGCGATCCACCCCGCCATCGGGGCGGGCGCCGAACTGGGCGAGGTGCATGAGGTCCTTCCACAGCCGTTCGCCGTCGACCGCGTCCGCCGCCTTCACCGCCGCCTGGCTGAGACCTGTCGTCATCGTCCCCCCCCCCGTTCCTTGCGCCCTTCGGCATTGCTATGGTCCGTCCCACTGCAACCGGATAACCCGCACAAAGGCAATCCCCATGTCCAAGCTTCACACCATCCCGACGCGGCGCGGCAAGGCCGTAGCCATCAAGGCCGGACAGGCGCTCAAGGTCATCAATACCCACGGCACCCAGGTCATTGATTTCTGGGCGTTCGTGGCCGGGCACATGAACGAATATGTCGGCATGGAGCAGTGCCGGCCCACCTGGCAGCGGCTGTTTCCCCTGACGGGCGAGCATTTCTACACCAACCACCGCCGCCCGCTACTGACACTCGAGGAAGATACTTCTCCCGGCCGCCACGACACCCTCATGGCGCCCTGCGACAACGAACGCTACGGGCTTCTGGGCTGCACCGACTATCACGACAACTGCCGCGACAACATGCACGCGGCGTTATTGGAGCTGGGCTGCGTGGTGCCGTTCACACCCGCCTCGCTCAACCTCTTCATGAACATCCCGTGGCACGACGACGGTCGTCTCGATTTCGAGCCGGCCCTGTCGAAGCCCGGCGATTACGTGCTGCTCAGGGCAAAACTCGATGCCATCTGCGTCATGTCCGCCTGTCCCCAGGATATTCTCTCGATCAACAGCCAGAAGCCGGTGGAGGGGCATTTCGAGGTGGTGGGGTGATACCGAGGGCCTTTGCCCTTGACCTCGTCATGCGCGGGCGTGACCCGCGCATCCTTTTCGGCACCGGCGCGGTGGGTAAAGAGGATGGCCGTGTCAAGCACGGCCATGACGTCGGAACGGATCAGGACCGAGGAACGTCGGCACTAGGCGTCTACCATGGCGGCGGAAGCGCGTAGATGGGGTAACGGGCGGGTAGCGCGGAAGGGCGGTCGTCCCTCAAACTGATGGTGTTAACGGAGTCGGGCTTTGTGGCCTGCTCCCAGCATCAACGAGGGACGACCATGGACTATTATGCTGGAATTGACGTTTCATTGGAATGCTCGAGCGTGTGCGTTGTCGATGCGAGTGGCAAGATCGTGCGGGAAGCCAGGGTGGCGAGCGAGCCGGATGCGCTGAAGGCGTGGTTTGGCTCACTGGGGCTGAGGCTGGAGCGGATCGGCTTGGAAGCGGGGCCGCTGTCGCAATGGCTCTACGGTGCGCTGAAGGGGGCTGGTCTTGCGGTGGAACTGCTGGAGACGCGGCACGTGCGCGATGCTTTCCGGGCGATGCCGGTGAAGAGCGACCGCAATGACGCGCGCGGGATCGCGCAGTTGATGCGGCTGGGTTGGTTCAAGCCGGTACACTGCAAGTCGATTGGCGCGCAGGAGACGCGCGCGCTGCTGACCGCGCGCAAGCTGATCCAATCGAAGCTGCGGGATGTCGAGAACAGCCTGCGCGGGATCCTGCGCGGTTTCGGGCTGAAGGTCGGCAAGACGACGCGGCGGAGTTTCCCTGGGCGGGTGCGCGAACTGGTGAGCAACCACGCGAGCCTGGAGGCGATCGGCCAAGCCCTGCTTTCGGTGCATGCGGTTTTGCTGCGGGAGTTCAACGCTTTCGAGAAGCGCGTGCGTGACTTGGCGCGCCAGGATGGCAAGGCCCGACTGTTGATGACGACGCCGGCGGTCGGTCCGATCGTGGCACTCACCTATGCCAGCGCCGTCGACGATCCGGCCCGGTTCAAATCCTCGAAGGCGGCGGGGGCGCATTTCGGGCTGACGCCAAGGAAGTACCAGTCTGGAGAGACCGATGTCAGCGGCCGCATCTCCAAGATCGGGGATGCAGCGGTGCGTTCGGTGCTCTACGAGGCAGCCAACATCATGCTGGTCAAGCCGATCAAGGGGTGTACGGCGCTCAAGAGCTGGGCGATGCGGATCGCCAGGCGCGCCGGCATGCGCAAGGCCAAGGTGGCGCTGGCGCGCAAGCTGGCGGTGATCCTGCATCGCATGCTCGCCGCTGAGCAGCCGTTCGATCCTGCCGCCGCGGCGGCCTGAACAGGAGGATACAAGCAGTTTTCGGGCGGGTCACGACACCAGCCTTCCCGAAAGCGAAGTCCCCTCGCCGGGACGATGGATCAGGTCAGGCCGCCATCCGGGCTGTCGAGGCATCCAGAGATGCCATCACGCTTCCGTAGATCGGACCGACCGATCCTCCACGCACCCCATCAGGCGGCGGCCTCAGAGCCGACCCCGAACAGAAGCAAGTCCCCGGCGAGCGGATGACGCAAAAAGGGATTGACAACACGGGCCCGTTACAGAAGCCCGGATGCAGCGAAGCGAAATCCGGGGTTGCGGCGTTTGGCACTGGAAACCCGGATTGCGCTTCGCTGCATCCGGGCTACTTGCTTGCTGAGCTTGCTTAAAATTCCTCTCAAGCCAAACGTCAGTCTTCATCGTTAGCCCAGGCTATCAGGTCAGCCGTCACTTGCACCGGGCGAGATTGATAGAGTTTTGATATCTTTTCGAGTCGTTCAATCACCTTCGGGTCAATGTCAATATCGACGTCGAAATCGCGCTTAAGACGCTCTTTGATCTCCTGCCAAACTTTCAAGGCATGGCCAGCCAAATCTTCTTGTTTGGAAATTTTGAAGGGCTCCTCAATGTCGTCTGGAATCTCCCTAAATTGCGCAAAGCGCCTATTGTGATCTTCAATATCGCGGATCGGCTTTCCAAATTCCTTTGCAATTTTCTGCCTCGCAGCACGCCGCCCATCGTTTGTAATTTTCTCTATCTTCCTGATTTTTGGAAGTGATATATCAAAAAGAAAATAGTCATCCAGTTCTTTCTTAAGGTCGGAAAAGTCGATTTCCTGTCCAAGAACATTGTGTTGTGTTATAAGATCATCATAGAGTTTCCAATGCTCATCCCATTTAGCCGGACCTCCCCAGCGTCCAGACTTTACTTTTCCGAGAATGACTTCCCTCGTATAGATAGAAACGACATCGCGCAGGCGCTCAATAAGGTCGGCGGCCTCCTTCTGCTTGTCCTCCCAAAGCTCGGCTTCAAAACCCAATCCCTTGAACCGCTTAAAACGAGCAACGTTCGCATATATGAAACTGAGAAAGGCAAGACCGTATACAACAGCTGCTTCCGTGATCTTATCGTTGTAAATCAAATAAAAACACGTGCCGAGGAAGACCAAACCAACGACTGCAAACAGAACCCGTTCCCAGTTGGCTACGAACCACTTTCCCAATGTCTTTGCGATCTCCATTGGCTACCCCGACCGTGCTAATTTTCAATGTAGCCCGTAGCCCGAATGCAGCGAAGCGAAATCCGAGGAACGATTGACAGGCTGGTCGACCGCCCTCCGAGGCTCACACTTTCTGCTCCCCTCCCCCTTGTGGGGAGGGGCAAGGGGTGGGGGTCGAAAGGCATGAAAGGCCAGCGGTCGCGGGCGGCGCCCCGACGGCGGCGCGGTCCACGAAGCGGTACGGACCTTCGGACGTTCTTTCGCGAACCCCCACCCCCGACCCCTCCCCACAGAGGGGAGGGGAGCAGAAGGGGTAAATTCCGCGAGTCAGTCGAGCAGCGTCTTGCCGCGTTCGTCGATGATCTGCTGGGCCTTGCGCACCGTGAAGGTGACGGCCTCGCCGTGGTCGGTGAAGGTATCGGCGCGGATGAACTCGTGCACCTCGCCGTTGGGATCGTCTTCGGAGACGATGGAGCCGGCGATATGCCAGTGACCGCCGTTGCGCTGCGGTGCCGGGTGGATGATGAAGCCGTTATAGGCGACCGGGTCGCCCGCCTTGGCCTCCGGCTCACCGCCGCCCGGCGAACCCAGATTACGCATCAGTTTGGCGATCTTGTCGAACATGGCCGCCATATTAAACGCGAACGCGGGCCCTGTCACCTTTGCGATTCCATTGTTGCGGAAACTGCTCTACAACCCGCCGCAACCCGAAAATGACGGCCTTGAAGCGATTGTGCACATGAACGACAAGTCAAAGAACACCAGCCCCGGCAGCGACTATTCCGCCACCCTGTTCCTGCCCAGGACCGATTTTCCCATGCGCGCCGGCCTGCCGGCAAAGGAGCCGGAATTCCTCCAGCGCTGGGACGATATGGGGTTGTACAAGCGGTTGCGCGAGCAATCCGCCGGGCGGCCGAAATACGTGCTGCACGACGGGCCGCCTTATGCCAACGGCAATATCCACATCGGCACCGCCCTCAACAAGATCCTCAAGGATATCGTCACCCGCTCCTTCCAGATGCGCGGTTACGATGCCAATTACGTGCCGGGCTGGGACTGCCACGGCCTGCCGATCGAATGGAAGATCGAGGAACAGTATCGCGCCAGGGGAAAATCCAAGGACGAGGTGCCGGTCAACGACTTCCGCCGCGAATGCCGCGAATTCGCCGAGCACTGGATCAAGGTGCAGACTGAAGAATTCCGTCGCCTCGGGGTGGAGGGCGATTTCGAAACCCCCTACACCACCATGAGCTTTGCCGCCGAGGCGAAGATCGCTTCCGAACTGATGAAGTTCGCGACCTCCGGTCAGCTCTATCGCGGTTCCAAGCCGGTGATGTGGTCGGTGGTGGAAAAGACCGCCCTGGCCGAGGCGGAAGTGGAATACCACGACTACACCTCCGACACGGTGTGGGTGAAGTTTCCGGTGGCAGGCGCCGGCCCGGACCAGATGGTGACGGCCACGGATCTGCCCGGCACGTCTGAAAGGCTTGAAGAATTGAAATCGGCGTCTGTCGTCATCTGGACGACGACTCCCTGGACCATCCCCGGCAATCGCGCCATCGCCTATTCGCCGAAGATCGCCTACGGGCTCTATGAGGTAACGGCCGCTGCTGCCGAGAACTGGGCGAAGGCGGGCGACAGGTTTATCCTCGCCGACGTGCTTGCCGCCGATGTCCTGAAGCAGGCGCGGGTGGAAGCCTATGAGCGCCGCTCGGACGTGGGCCACGACGAACTGGGCGCACTGCTGTGCGCCCATCCGCTGCGTGCCATGGGATACGAGTTTTCCGTCCCCCTCCTGGCCGGCGAGCATGTGACCGATGAGGCCGGCACCGGCTTTGTGCATACCGCCCCCGGCCATGGCCGCGAGGACTTTGATGTGTGGATGGAAAATGGCCGCCAACTGGAAGCGCGCGGCATCGATACCGCCATTCCCTTCACCGTCGATGCCAACGGCGCCTTCACCGCCGATGCGCCGGGCTTCGAGGGCAAGCGCGTCATCACCGACAAGGGCGAAAAAGGCGACGCCAACGGTGCCGTCATCGAGGCCTTGGTCGCCGCCGGCATGCTCATCGCCCGCAGCCGCCTGAAGCACCAGTACCCCCATTCCTGGCGCTCCAAGAAGCCGGTCATCTTCCGCAACACGCCGCAATGGTTCGTCTATATGGACCGCGACATCGCCCGCAGGGGCGATACCCTGCGCGCCCGCGCCCTGAAGGCCATTGACGCGACCCGCTTCGTGCCCGCTGCCGGCCAGAACCGCTTGCGCGGCATGATCGAGGCGCGGCCCGACTGGGTTCTCTCGCGCCAGCGCGCCTGGGGCGTGCCAATTACCGTCTTTGTCGACAAGGAGACGGGCGAAGTCCTGAAGGATGCAGCCGTCAATGGCCGCATCATCGAGGCCTTTTCGGCCGAAGGTGCCGATGCCTGGTTCGCCGAGGGTGCAGCCGAACGCTTCCTCAGGCCCGATCATGATCCGACCGGCTTCGAGCAAGTCCGCGACATTCTCGATGTATGGTTCGATTCAGGTTCCACCCATGCCTTCGTGCTGGAAGATCGCCCCGACCTCAAATGGCCGGCCGATCTTTATCTCGAAGGCTCCGACCAGCATCGCGGCTGGTTTCATTCCTCTTTGCTGGAGAGTTGCGGCACCCGCGGCCGCGCGCCCTACGACGCCGTCCTTACCCACGGCTTCGTCATGGCCGAGGACGGCCGCAAGATGTCGAAATCGCTGGGCAATCAGGTGATCCCCCAGGATGTCATCAAGCAGTCGGGCGCCGATATTCTGCGCCTGTGGGTGGTGTCGTCGGATTATTCCGATGACCTGCGCATCGGCCCGGAAATCCTCAAGACCAACATCGAGGCCTACCGCAAGATCCGCAACACCATCCGCTGGATGCTGGGCTCGCTGGCGCATTTCCGCAAGGACCAGACAGTGAAGGTCGAGGACATGCCGGAACTGGAGCGGCTGATGCTGTCGGACCTCGCCCGTCTCGATGTCATGGTGAGGAAGGCCTACGACGATTTTGACTACAAGCGCATCGAAGCGGGCCTGACCAACTTCCTCACCGTCGATCTGTCGGCCTATTATTTCGACATCCGCAAGGACGCACTTTATTGCGACGCGCCCTCCAGCGTGCGCCGCCGCGCCGCGCTGACCGTCATCGACCGGCTGTTCGACTGTCTGGTGAAATGGCTGGCGCCCATGCTGCCCTTCACCATGGAGGAAGCCTGGCTGTCGCGTCATGACGGCGAGAACTCGGTGCATCTGGAGCAGTTCCCCAAGGTGCCGGCCGAATGGCGCAACGAGGCGCTGGAGGCCAAATGGAAGAAAATATGGCAGGTACGCTCGGTCATCACCGGCGCATTGGAGATTGAGCGCCGCGAAAAGCGCATCGGCTCTTCCCTTGAGGCAGCCCCTGAGGTCTATATCGACAATCCCGAGCTTGCCGCCGCCATCAAGGGGCTCGATCTGGCCGAAATCGCCATCACCAGCGATGCCACACTGATCGCCGCCGAAGCACCGGCGGATGCCTTCCGTCTGCCCGAGGTGAAGGGCGTGGCGGTGGTGCCGGTGCTCGCCGCCGGCCGCAAGTGCGCCCGGTCGTGGAAGGTGAGCCCCGAGGTGGGCAGCGACCCCGAATTTCCCGACGTCACCTTGCGTGATGCCGAGGCGTTGCGCGAATGGCAGGCCGCCGATACCCGCGCCGGCCTTGGCGGCGCATGAGCGAAGGCCCAGGCCGGGGCAGGCGGCCGGCGGCGTTCGGCCTGGCCATTGCCGCCCTGTCGTTCGGGCTCGACCAGACCCACAAATGGTGGATGCTCGGCCCCTTCGACGTCACTCACCGCCAGCCGGTCAGGGTGACGCCGTTCCTCGATCTGGTACTGGTGTGGAACCGTGGCATTTCCTACGGCCTGTTCGCCTCCCACGCGGGGGCGGTGCGGGTGGGGCTGATCGTCCTGGCGCTGGTCATTTCGGCCGGCCTTGGCGTGTGGCTCCTGCGCGTCCGCTCCGCCGTCAAGGCGGCGGCCATCGGCCTGGTGATCGGCGGGGCGCTCGCCAACATGCTGGATCGCGTGGTGCATGGCGCGGTGGCCGACTTCTTCCTGTTCCATGTGGCCGGCTGGAGCTGGTATGTGTTCAATCTGGCCGACTGCGCCATAGTTGCAGGCGTGGCGATGCTTCTGTATGACTCCTTCAGGGACGAGCGGCAGGAGTCGGCGGCCGGTTGAGCGGCGAGGGGCCAGTGCCAAGTCTTGGTTTTGCCTCAATGAAATGTCATGAGGCGAAAGCTGGCCGTTACACGGGTATGGGGTTGAAGGAGCCTTTGCGACAATGAGTGCAACAGCAAGGCTGGCATGCCTGGCGCTGGCCGGCGTCATGCTTGGCGGGTGCAGCGAGACGGGATTTCAGGACCTGTTCGGGGCCGGCAAGTACATTCCCAATGAAAATCAGGTGACCCAGGGCCACGTGCTCGCCACGCCGCCCGACTTGCAACTGCGACCGCCGGCCGACGGTCAGCAGCCGCCACAGCCGGTACAGCAGGCCAGTCAGACGCCGCAGCCGATCACCCAGCCGCCTGCCCAGCAGACGGCGATGCAGAACCAGCAGCCCGTCTACCAGCCGCAGCAGACCTATCAGGCGCCGACGCCCCAGCCGGTCTATCAGCAGCCCCAGCAGGTGACCCAAGGGCCGCAGCAATTGCAACCCCAGCAGGTGCAGCAGGCGAGAAACGATCCGTATGCCAAGTGGGGCGTATCGCTCTACAGGGCGGACGGCACCAAGAAGACCCAGGCCGAGCTGACCGAGGAAATGCGCAAGAAGAGGCTTGAGATGGAGAAGGCCAAGAATCCGAATTACGGCACGATCTTCAATCTCGGCTCGATCTGGACCAACGGCTGAGCGACAAGGGTTCGGCCCCCGCGCCGGTTACTGTTACGAAAAGTTTAGTGGCAAGCCGCAGGGCCGGGTGCGTAAGTAGCGCTCCGGCCGACCCATCAGGAGATCATCCTTGCGCACACCCTCGTTGATTGTCGCTTTGTGGGCCTTTGTTGCGCTTGTTTTTCTTCCTCTCGGTCTGACACCTGCCATGGCGGCCGGCGTCGAGGTCTCCCACTGGACCCTCGCCAACGGCCTGCAACTGGTCGTCATTCCCGATCATCGCGCCCCTGTGGTGACTCACATGGTGTGGTACCGGGTCGGCTCGGCCGACGAGCCGCAAGGCAAGAACGGCATCGCCCACTTCCTCGAACACCTGATGTTCAAGGGCACACCCACGGTGCCTGGCGGCGCCTTCTCCAAGACCGTGATGCGCAATGGCGGCGAGGACAATGCCTTCACCACCAAGGACTTCACCGCCTATTACCAGCGCATCGCCGCCGACCGCCTCGAACTGGTGATGAAGCTGGAGGCCGACCGCATGGTCAACCTCACCCTCACCGAGGCCGATGTCGTACCGGAACTGAAGGTGGTGCTGGAAGAGCGGCGCATGCGCACCGACAACGACCCCGCCAGCTTGCTGAACGAACAGGCAGACGCCGCCATGTACGTGGCGCATCCCTATCACAATCCCACCATCGGCTGGTTGCCGGAGGTCTCGAAGCTCACCCGCGCCGACGCGGTGGCCTTCTACAAGGCCCATTATACCCCCGCCAACGCCGTCGTGGTGGTGGCCGGGGACGTGCAGCCCGAGGCCGTGAAGGCGATGGCCGAGCGCATCTACGGCGCCGTGGCCAATACCACCCGGACGAGTCCGCGCATCAGGACTCCCGAACCGAAGCCGGTGGCCGCGCGCCGCGTGGTGCTGAAGGCCGCCGACGTCTCGTCGCCGGAGGTCTCGCGCGACTATCTTGGCCCCAGCTACCACACTGCCGCCAAAGGGGAAGCCGAAGCCCTCGAAGTCCTTGGCGAGATCATGGGCGGCGGCCCCACCAGCCGGCTCTACAGCGACCTGGTGGTGAAGCAGAAGGTCGCCGCCTATGCCGGTGCCGGCTACGATGGTGGCGGACTCGACTACGGCACCTTTTCCGTCTACGCGTCCCCCGCTCCTGGCGGCGATGCCTCGGCCGTGGAAGCCGCCCTCGACAAGGCGCTGGCCGACCTGCTGAAGAACGGCATAACTGCCGATGAACTGGCGCGCGCCAAGAAGTCGCTGATCGCCGATACCGTCTATTCACTCGATAGCCAGTTCAAGCTTGCCTACATCTACGGGCAGGCTCTGGTCACCGGCCAGACGGTCGCCGACGTCCAGGACTGGCCGAACCGCATTTCCGCGGTAACCATCGCCGATGTGAAGGCCGCCGCCGCCGAGGTCCTGAGGCCCGAGCGCTCGGTGACCAGCGTCCTGCTGCCTGATCCCACCGCCAAGGTAACGGCCCAGAACTGATTGAAGGGACCGACTCCGCCCATGTTCCGCCATTCCTCACGTCTCGTCCCCGGCCTTTCGGGCCTTCTCGTCGGCTTCATGCTGCTCTTTGCCTGGCCGCTGGCCGCCCAGGCGTTTGAGATCAGGAAGGTGACCTCGCCCGGCGGCATCACCGCCTGGCTGGTGGAGGACCACACCATCCCGCTCATCGCCATGCAATTCTCCTTTGCCGGCGGCAGCGCCGCCGACCCGGCTGATCGTCCGGGCCTGGCGCATTTCCTCTCCGGCATGCTGGACGAGGGCGCCGGCAATCTCGATTCCGCCGCCTTCCAGCGCCGCATCGAGGATCTGTCGGTGAAGATGTCCTTCGATGCCGGCCGCGACGAGTTCACCGGCTCGCTCCAGACCCTCAGCCAGAACCGCGCCGCCGCCTTCGATCTGCTGGCGCTGGCCCTGACGAAGCCGCGCTTCGATTCCGCCTCGCTGGAACGCATGCGCGGTCAGTTTGTGCTCGGCATCGAGAACGATGCCGAGGACCCGGAACGCATCGCCAGTCAGGCCTGGATGCACACGATATTCGGCTCCCACCCCTACGGCCGTTCTTCCGACGGCAATGTCGCCGGCATCAAGGCGGTGACCGCCGATGACCTGCGCGCCCTGACCCGGCGTCTGTTCGCCCGCCAGGGGCTCGACGTGGCCGTGGTCGGCGACATTGACGCTGCCACCCTGTCAACGGAACTGGACAAGGTATTCGGTGCTCTGCCGGCAAAGTCCGGCATGCCCAAGGTCGCCGCCACGACCCCCATCATGGGCCCCGTCGTGCAGATCATCGAGCGCGACATCCCGCAATCGATCATCCGCTTCGGTTCCCGCGGCATTCCGCGCAGCGACCCCGATTTCATCGCCGCCTATGTGATGAATTTCATCCTCGGTGACGGCGGCTTTGCCTCGCGGCTGACCGAGCAGGTGCGCGAGAAGCGCGGACTGGCCTATTCCATCTATACCGCGCTTTATCCGCTCGACCACGCCGCCCTGTTCTACGGCGCTACCGCCACCGTGAACGCCCACGCCGCGGAGACCTTGACGATCCTGCGCGACGTGCTCAAACGCATGGCCGAGGACGGCCCCACGGCGGCCGAACTGGCCGAGGCCAAGACCTATCTCACCGGCTCCTATGCATTGCGCTTTGATTCCGACCGCAAGATCGCCAGCCAGCTTCTGGCCATCCAGCGGGCGAACCTCGGCATCGACTACATCAAGAAGCGCAACGGCCTGATCAACGCGGTGACGCTCGAAGACGTCAAGCGCATGGCGAAGCGCATCATCGACACCAACGCGCTGGTGGTCACCGTGGTCGGCAAGCCCACGGACCTGAAGGCGGTGGGCAAGTCGGGCTGAGGGGCCGATCCGGGGCTGCGAATCGGCTAGATTGACCCGAAGCTGCCGGAGACCGGATGACCTATCGCCAGAACCTCGATGACTGCTTTGCCGCCGCGATCGGCGACCGCGGTCTGTCGGCATCCGCCTGGGTTAAGGCGCTTGAGCGGGCAGGTGAGGCCATGGCGACCGTCAGGCGCTGGCATGCCGAGGGCAGTCTGCCGTTGCTGCGCCTGCCGGAACGCCGCGACGACCTTGCTGCCTGCCGCTCAGCGGCCGAGCTACTCACCCGCGGGGCGCGCGACATCGTCCATTTCGGCACCGGCGGTTCCTCGCTCGGCGCCCAGGCGCTGGCCCAGCTTGCCGGCTATCGGGTGCCTGGCTCGCGCTTGTCGCTGGGGCACGACGAGCGCCCGCGTTTGCATTTCTTCGACAACCTCGATGCCGCGACACTGACCGCGGCGCTGGTTAATTTCGATCTCGACACCACCCGTTTCCTGGTGATCTCCAAGTCTGGTGGCACGCCCGAGACGCTGGTGCAGCTTTTGGCGGCGCTGGATGCGCTCGCCGCGGGCGGCGCCGGGCGCGATCCCGCCCGTCATGTCGTTGCGCTGACCGAACCGGGCGGTCCCGCCCGCAATGCGGTGAGGAGCCTTGCCACCCGCCACGGGCTTACTGTCCTCGACCATGATCCGGGCATCGGCGGGCGCTTTTCCGTCCTCTCCAATGTCGGCATGCTGCCGGCGCTGCTGGTCGGCCTCGACCCGGAAACGATCCGCGCCGGTGCCGCTGGAGTCATGGAGGACTTTCTCAACCAACCCGATCCCGCCGCCATTGCGCCCGTCGCCGGGGCGGCGATGGTGCAGGGCTTGACCGAGGAGGTGGGCCTCACCGCCACCATCCTCATGCCCTACAGCGACCGCTTGCGGCTGCTTTCGGCCTGGTACCAGCAATTGTGGGCCGAAAGCCTCGGCAAAGAGGGACGCGGCATCCAGCCGCTCGCTGCCGCCGGTCCGGTCGACCAGCACAGCCAGATGCAGCTTTTTCTCGGCGGACCCCCCGACAAGCTCCTGACCATCATCCAGGCCCCCACCTCCGGCGAGGGCCAGCGCATTTCCGCCGATTACCGTGCCGACCCGCTGCTCGCCTATCTGGCCGGGCGCACCGTCGGCGACCTGACCGATGCCCAGGCCCGCGCCAGTGCCCGCACCTATGCCAGCCACGGCCGCCCGGTGCGGGTCATCTCCCTCGATGCGGTCGATGAGCGCGCCATCGGCGCGCTCACCATGCATTTCATGCTCGAAACCATCGTCACCGGGCTTATGATGGGCGTCGATCCCTTCGACCAGCCGGCCGTGGAAGCCGCCAAGGTTTTGACCCGCGACTATCTCTCGGCCATGTGACGCCATGGCGATACGCCGTCTGAATCCCAACACCGTCAATCGCATCGCCGCCGGCGAGGTGATCGAGCGCCCCTCCAGCGTGGTCAAGGAACTGGTGGAAAACGCCATCGATGCCGGCGCCCGGCGCATCGCCATCGACTTTGCCGGCGGCGGGCGCAACCTTATCCGGGTAACGGACGACGGCTGCGGCATGCCGCCGGAGGACCTCGACCTTGCCATCGAGCGCCATGCCACCTCCAAGCTTACCGACGATGATCTGGTGAATATCGACACCTTGGGGTTTCGCGGCGAGGCGTTGGCCTCCATCGGTGCGGTGGCCCGGTTGCGCATCGTCTCGCGCCCGCAGGGCGGTAAAGAAGCCCACGAAATCCGCATCGAGGATGGCACCAAAGCCCCAGTCCGCCCCGCCGCCCATGCCGCGGGGACGACCGTCGAGGTCCGCGATCTCTTCCACGCCGTGCCCGCTCGCTTGAAATTCCTGCGCTCGGAACGCTCCGAAACTGCCGAGGCGACCGACATCGTGCGTCGCCTCGCCATGGCCCATCCCGACATCGCCTTTTCGCTCACCGCCGGCGAACGCCGCTACTTCGATCTCGCTGCCCGCCCCGGCGAGGACGGGCTCAAGCGCCGGGTGGCCGAGGTGATGGGTCGCGAATTCGCCGACAACGCGCTTTTTCTCGAGGCCGGGCGCGAGGGCGTCGGGCTTGCCGGCTTCATTGGCCTCGCCACCGTGTCGCGGCCGACGACGGCCATGCAGCATGTCTTCGTCAACGGTCGGGCGGTGCGCGACAAGCTGACCTCGGGCGCCATCCGCGGCGCCTATGCCGACGTCATGGCGCGCGGCCGCCACCCCATGCTGGTGCTGTTCCTCGAGCTTCCTTCGGCAGAGCTCGATGTCAACGTCCATCCCGCCAAGACCGAAGTGCGCTTCCGCGATCCGGGTCTGGTGCGGGGTCTCATTGTCGGGGCTCTGCGTCAACGCCTCAGCGCCCCGGGCCAGAAGGCGGCCCCCGCCGCCGCGGCGGAAATGATGGCCGCCTTTGCCGGCGCCGGGCGTTCGGCCGCCGGCTGGCGCCCCGCCATGCCGCAACGCATGGCCCCGGCCTTTGCCGGCTTCGAGTCTCCCTCGGCCGATTTCGAGCGCCCACCAGGCGCCGCTGGTGGATGACCTGCTCGACCGGCCCCTGGGCGCGGCGCGGGCGCAACTGCACGAAAACTACATCATCTCGCAGACCCGCGACGGCCTCGTCATCGTCGACCAGCACGCTGCCCATGAGCGTCTCGTCTACGAGCGCATGAAGGCCGCCCGCGCCCGTGGCGAGGCGGCAACCCAGCCGCTACTGGTGCCCGAGGTGGTCGATCTCGACGCCGCCGCCGTCGACCGCCTGCTGGACCATGCCGAGGCGCTGGGTGAGGCCGGGCTGGTGCTGGAGGGCTTCGGCCCCGGCACCGTGGTGGTGCGCGAGGTACCCGCCGTGCTGGCCGGCGCCGAGGTGGCAAGGCTGGTACGCGACGTCGCCGGCGAGATCGCCGAGCACGGCTCCGGCATGGCGCTGGATGAGCGCATGGGCCATGTGCTGGCCACCATGGCCTGCCACGGTTCGGTGCGCTCCGGCCGCCGTCTCAGGGCGGAAGAGATGAACCAGCTCTTGCGCGACATGGAGGCCAACCCCAATGCCGGCCAGTGCAACCACGGCCGCCCCACCTTCATCGAGTTGAAGCTGTCCGACGTGGAACGCCTGTTCGGGCGGAAATAACCCGCACCCTCCACCCGCCTACACCGTCATGGCGGGGCTTGACTTCGCCATCCATTCCGCTGGCGTTGCGTCTGGGGAGACGGTTGCAGAAAGGGCAGGCCCATCTCACCCGTTGCGATACAGATAACTGTAGGCGTTGATCGCCGGCACGCCGCCGAGATGCGCATACAGCACCTTGGAACCTGCGGGGAAGAAACCCTTGCGCACCAAATCGATCAGCCCTTGCATGGATTTGCCCTCATAGACCGGGTCGGTCATCATGCCTTCCATGCGGGCGCAAAGCCGGATGGCGGCGTTGGTCTCCTCCGACGGCACGCCGTAGGCGGGATGGGCATAGTCGGTCATCAGCACCAGGTCGTCGTCGGTGATCTCGCGTCCCAGGCCCACCAGTTCGGCGGTGTTGCGGGCAATGGAGAGCACCTGCGCCCGGGTCTGGTCCGGGGTGCCGGAGGCATCGATGCCGATGACGTTGTGCGCCCGCCCATCGGCCGCGAACCCGACCAGCATGCCGGCATGGGTGGAGCCGGTGACGGTGCACACCACGATATAATCGAACCGCGTCTGCATCTCGGCTTCCTGGCCGCGCACCTCATCGGCAAAGCCCGCATAGCCGAGCCCGCCCAGCGGATGCACCGAGGCGCCGGCCGGGATGGGATAGGGCTTGCCACCCTTCGCCTTCACGTCTTCAAGCGCTCTTTCCCAGCTTTCGCGGATGCCGATGTCGAAGCCCTCGTCCACCAGTTCGATCTCCGCCCCCATCACCCGCGACATCAGGATATTGCCCACCCGGTCGTAGACGGCATCGTTGAACGGCACCCAGCTTTCCTGCACCAGCCGGCACTTCATGCCGATCTTGGCGGCAACCGCGGCGACCTGGCGGGTATGGTTGGACTGCACCCCGCCGATGGTGACGAGGGTATCGCAGTTCTGGGCGATGGCATCGGGGACGAGATATTCCAGCTTCCTGATCTTGTTGCCGCCGAAGGCCAGCCCCGAATTGCAGTCGTCGCGCTTGGCGTAAAGCTCGACCTCGCCGCCCAGATGGTCGGAAAGGCGCGAAAGTCTTTCGATCGGCGTCGGGCCGAACATCAGCGGATAGCGGGGAAACTTTTTGGCGACGTTAAGCATGGCAAGTGATCCTGACGGGCGATAGGTGCTGGGGGGTGAATGTAGCCATCGGCTCTATGGGAATCGCAAGGATTTTCTGCAAGACTTGCATCCCATGGATGAAACGAAGATCGATCGCGCCGCCATGGGGCGCCTCGCCAAGGCACTGGCCTTCATCTGCGGGGCGGACCATCCCACTACCGTTGCCTTGAAGACCGCATCGGAGACCGGCTCGGCGATGGACATCAAGAAGGCCCGCGACCTGTTCCTGCGCTTGAAGCCCGGCGACCGCAAGGCCGCCATGGCGATGCTCGAGGATTGAACGGGCAACTTAAGGCGCGGCCGCCACGGACCTCAGAAACAGCACCTGCGTATCGCCGTAGACGCGCCGGTCGATGCGGCCGAGGCCTTCTGGCACCGCGACGTCGCTGCGCTCGCTTTCTTCCAGCACCACCACGGCCCCATCCTTCAGCCATCCGCCGGCGAGCAGCGCGGCCAGCGTTTTCTCGCCCAACCCCTTGCCATAGGGCGGGTCGGCGAAGGCGAGATCGAAGGGGGCTTGCGGGGCGGCCGGTCCCAGTTTCGTGGCATCGCGCCGCCAGATCTTGGCAAGGCCCGTCACCCCCAGCGCCTCGGCATTGCTGCGCAGCGCCGCGCGGGCCTCGGGCGCTTCTTCCACGAACAGCACATGCCGGGCGCCGCGCGACAGGGCTTCGAGGCCCAGCGCTCCCGATCCGGCGAACAGGTCGAGGACGCGCGCACCGTCGAGCGAAAAATCATCGATGCCGTGCTCGAGGATGTTGAAGATCGCCTGGCGTACCCGTTCCGCCGTCGGCCGCGTCGAGGCCCCGCGCCGGGTGACGAGGGGGCGGCCGCTAAACTTTCCGCCGACGATTCGCATGCTTTTCCGACGTCGACTTCTTCTTCGTTGCCCAGCCCCTGGTATCGGCCGCACCGGGGCGTCCGGCGCCAAGCTGTTCGGCGATCACCTTGGGCGACACCTCCTCCACTTCGCCGCGTTTCAGTTCACCGAGCTGGAACGGCCCGAAGGCGACCCGGATGAGCCGGTTTACGGTGAGCCCCAGGTGTTCGCACACCTTCTTCACCTCGCGGTTCTTGCCCTCGCGCAAGGCGAACGACAGCCACGCATTGGCGCCTTGCACCTTGTCGAGCCTGGCTTCGATGGGGCCGTAGTGGATGCCATCGACGCTGACGCCGTCGGCCAGCTTCCTGAGCGCCGGCTCGTCCACCTTGCCATAGGCGCGGATGCGGTAGCGCCTGACCCAGCCGGTGGCGGGAAGCTCCAGAAGGCGCGCCAGCCCGCCGTCGTTGGTGAGCAGCAACAGCCCTTCGGTGTTGAGATCGAGGCGGCCGATGGACACCACTCGCGGCATGGTTGCCGGCAGGTGCTGGAAGACGGTATCGCGGCCCTTTTCGTCCTTGTGGCTGACCACCAGGCCCTCCGGCTTGTGATAGCGCCACAGGCGGGCGGCCTCCTTCACCGGCAGCGGCTGGCCGTTGACCATGACGGTGTCGTCGCCCGTCACCGTGCGCGCTGGAGTTGAAAGGGTCTCGCCGTTGATGCTGACCCGACCCTCGGCGATCCATTTTTCGGCATCGCGTCTGGAACACAGGCCGGCGCGCGCCATCACCTTGGCGATGCGGTCTCCGGCGGGCGGGCTGGTCTCTTTCGGGGCTTTGGCCATGGGTTGCTTCTAGATGCTTTGCCGTTGCGGCGAAATGATGAATGTGCCCCGGGGCGTGACATGGCTCCAGCGGTGTGATGAGATGGCCCGGTCCGTCATCCGCGAAAACGCGCAAGCAGCGGACAGGGAGAGTAAAATGGCAGAAAGCGTCTACAAGGTCATCGAACTGGTCGGAACCAGCACCGAATCCTGGGAAAAGGCTGCCGCGGCGGCTGTCAACCGGGCGGGAAAGTCCCTGCGCGACATGCGTGTCGCCGAGGTGGTCGAGCAGGATCTCGTCCTCAAGGACGGCAAGGTCGAGGCCTTCCGCGCCAAGGTCAAGGTATCCTTCAAGTTTGAAGGCGAGGCCTGAGCGAACAGGCTCTAGGCCGCGGCACCGCGTGGCGCCATGACGGGATCGGACGAGCCCATGCGGCGCGCGCTTGCCGAGGCCGAGGACGCCATGCGGCGTGGCGAGGTGCCGGTGGGCGCGGTGCTGACGGCCCCCGACGGCACCATCATTGCCGCCGACGGCAACCGCACCCGCCAGCTTGGCGATCCTACCGCCCATGCCGAGATGCTGGTCATCCGCGAAGCCTGCCGCCTGACCGGGTCGGAACGCCTCACCGGCCACGACCTCTATGTGACCCTGGAGCCGTGCACCATGTGCGCGGCCGCCATTTCCTTTGCCCGCATCCGCCGGCTCTATTTCGGCGCGGGCGATCCCAAGATGGGGGCGGTGGAGCATGGCGCGCGCGTCTTCGCGCTTGAAACCTGCCACCATGCGCCCGAGGTCTATGGGGGCATGGGCGAAAAGCCCGCCGCCGACCTGTTGCGGCGCTTCTTCGAGGCGAGGCGCTAGGCTTCGCTTGCAGCAATGCCCCTTGACGCCGGCCCGGCAAAGGGGCAAACGTGCCGCCCCATGACGAACCGCCAGCAACCCGTCCGCAACATTTGCGGCATTATTATCGCCTAGCACATAGCGCTGGCTGGCGGCCGCATTCCTCTAAAGTGATGAAGCGATCCGCGGGGCCGGCCCCCGAGGATAACGCATGAGCCTGACGCTGTTCAATTCGCTGACCCGTTCGAAGGAGCCCTTCAGCCCCATCGATGCGAAAAACGTGCGCATGTATGTGTGCGGGCCGACGGTCTACGACTACGCCCATATCGGCAATGCCCGCCCGGCCATCGTCTTCGATGTGCTGTTCCGCCTGCTGCGCCATCTCTATGGGAAAGACCACGTCACCTACGTGCGCAACATCACCGACGTCGACGACAAGATCAACGCAAGGGCTCGGCAGGATCATCCGAATCTCGATCTCAACGCGGCCATCCGCGAGGTGACCGAGCGCACCGCCGCCCAATACCACAAGGATGTCGACGCCCTTGGGTGCCTGCGACCGACCGTCGAGCCGCGCGCCACTGAAAACATCGAGCAGATGATCGTGCTCGTTCAGAAACTGCTTGATCAAAGACACGCCTATGTTGCGCGTGGAGGGGAGGGGAGGGAGGTTCTCTTTGATGTGCATTCGATGCCCGATTACGGCGCCTTGTCGCAGCGTAATCTCGACGCACAGATCGCCGGTGCCAGGGTGGCGGTCGAAGATCAGAAGCGTAATCCGGAGGACTTCGTCCTCTGGAAGGAATCGAATGCGAGCGAGCCGGGCTGGGACGCGACTTTCGAGATATCTGACGAGAACCGCGAGGAGCTTGGCCTAAACTCGACGACTCTCTCGATCCATGGCCGCCCCGGCTGGCATCTCGAATGTTCGGCCATGAGCGAGCGCTATTTGTGGACCGAGATTGAAGGTCGAATTTCGGACAAAGGGCGGGCGCATCCCCACCAATTCGACATCCACGGTGGCGGTATCGACCTGATCTTCCCACACCACGAGAACGAACTGGCCCAGACCCGCTGCGCCTTCGGCGGCGACGTCATGGCGAATGTCTGGATGCACAACGGCTTCCTGCAGGTCGAAGGCCAGAAGATGTCCAAGAGCCTGGGGAATTTCATCACCATCCATGAGTTGCTGGAGACGGAAAAGTTTGGTGGGCAGAAGTGGTCGGGACCCGTTCTCCGACTAGCGATGTTGATGACTCAATATCGCGAGCCGATCGATTTTACAAAGTTGAGGTTGTTGGAGGCTCATGCGAAGCTCAACGACTGGATGCAAATCGCGAGGCGATTTGTTCCTGAGGAAGGAGAGATCGCAACGAGCGTCATCGATGCCTTAAGCGATGATCTGAATACAGCAGAACTGCGGCTAGCTATTGATCAACTCGCCCTTTCCGCGAGGCTCACCAGCGGGGACCGTCAGGTAAAGACGGAGGCTGGCAGCAACTTGGCCGCTACTTTGATTTGGCTGGGGCTCGCGGACAACGAGAAATTCGACAAAGCTCGAAACACAAGGGCGGACATTCGCCAGACGGTAATTGACGCGTTTGACAAGGTGGAGTTCCTTGAATCGATTGGGGTCTCGAAGACCCTTGTTGATGACAAGATCACCGCCCGCCTCGCCGCCCGGGCCGCCAAGGACTGGGCCGAGGCCGACCGTATCCGCGATGAACTGACCGCCATGGGCATCCAGCTCATGGATGCCAAGGACCCCGTAACCGGTGAGATCGTCACCACCTGGGAGGTGAAGCGATGATGGCTTTCACCCATTCCCTCGGCGACCCCCACCCCCGATCCCTCCCCACAAGGGGGAGGGGAGCTAACGGGCGCCAGTGGCCCCCCACAAGGGGGAGGGGAGATAATGGATGCGAACGACCTGCCTCAACGGGGAGGGGAGCAGGCAGGCAGCAGATTTCAGATGACACGATTGGATGTGGCGAAGCCTTCGTTGCTCCCCTCCCCCTTGTGGGGAGGGGCTGGGGGTGGGGGTCGCAAGGATAAACCGATGCCGACCAATATTTCCTCCCGAACCCGCGAATTCGCCCGCAAGCTGCGCCGCGAGGCGACCCCGGTGGAAGGTAATCTGTGGGCAATGCTCAAGACGCTGCGCCATTCGCATGGCCTGCACTTTCGCCGCCAGGTGCCGATCGGACCGTTCATCGCCGATTTTGCCTGCCTCAAGCAGCGGCTGGTAATCGAGGTCGACGGGGCGAGCCATGACGGGGCGGCGGCCGTTGCTCACGATGCCGGGCGGGAGAAATTCCTGCGCGGTGAGGGTTTCAAGGTTCTGCGCGTCTCCAATGCGGACGTGATGCGCGATGCCCAGAGCCTGATGGATGCCATTCTTTACGAGGTGAAGCAATGAACATGCCTGACGACAAGAAGAAATCCTGGCACGACAGCCTGCCGTTTCCGCGCCAGTGGTCCATCTACCTCGCCATCAAGATCGCCGTGCTGGCGCTGGCGGTCTACATCATCCTGCGCTGGAAGGGGGTGGTGTGATGGCGAGGGCGACGGAACCGAACCCATGACCCGCGAACGCCTCTATCTCTACGACACGACCTTGCGCGACGGCGCGCAGACGCCGGGCGTGGACTTTTCGCTGGAGGAAAAGCTGGCGATCATCGCCATGCTCGATGACCTCGGCATCGACTATATCGAGGGCGGCTATCCCGGCGCCAATCCCACCGATACAGCGCTGTTTGCCGAGTCCCGAAAGACCCGTGCCAGCCTGACTGCCTTCGGCATGACAAAGCGGGCGGGACGCTCCATTGCCAACGATCCCGGCATCAACGATCTCATCGCCGCCCGCGCCGATGCCATCTGCTTCGTGGCGAAGTCGTGGGACTATCATGTGCGCGTGGCGCTGGGTTCGACGAATGAGGAAAACCTCAAGGGTATACGCCAGTCGGTGGCGGCCGCCGTCGCCGCCGGCAAGGAGGCGCTCGTCGATTGCGAGCACTTCTTCGACGGCTGGAAGGCCAGCCCGGACTACGCGCTCGCCTGCGCCCGCGCCGCCCGCGAAGCGGGTGCGCGCTGGGTGGTGTTGTGCGACACCAACGGCGGCACCCTGCCCGACGAGGTCGAACAGATCGTCGGCGCGGTGGCGAAGGTGGTGCCGGGCGATCATCTCGCCATTCATGCCCATAACGACACCGACCAGGCGGTCGCCAATTCGCTGGCCGCCGTCAGGGCCGGTGCGCGCCAGATCCAGGGCACCCTGAACGGTCTCGGCGAGCGCTGTGGCAACGCCAATCTCGTTTCCCTCATCCCCACCTTGATGCTGAAGCCGGCACTGGCGGAAAAATTCGACATCGGCATCTCGGAGACGGGTCTGAAATCGCTCACCCACGTCTCGCGGGCGTTCGATGAAATGCTCAACCGCGCCCCCGACCGCCAAGCCCCCTATGTGGGCGAGAGTGCCTTTTGCACCAAGGCCGGCATTCACGCCTCGGCCATCATGAAGGAGCCGGCGACCTACGAGCATGTCTCGCCCGACAGCATCGGCAACCGCCGCCGGTTGCTGGTCTCAGACCAGGGCGGCAAGTCCAACCTCATGGCCGAACTGCAGCGCATCGGCATCGATGTGGCGCGTGACGACCGCCGCCTCGACAAGCTCCTGGCCGAGGTCAAGCGGCGCGAGACCGAGGGCTATGCCTACGAGGCCGCCGGCGCCTCGTTCGAATTGCTGGCCCGTCGCATCCTGGGAACCGTGCCGCGGTTCTTCGAGGTGGAGAGCTTTCGCGTCATGACCGAGCAGCGCCACAACGCGGTGGGCAAGGTGGTGACGGTCTCCGAAGCGGTGGTCAAGGTGGTGGTCGACGGCGAGCGGTTCCTGTCGGTCGGCGAGGGCAACGGCCCGGTCAATGCCCTCGATGTCGCCTTGCGCAAGGACCTCGGCAAGTACCAGCGCTTTATCGCCGACCTCGAACTGGTCGACTACAAGGTGCGCATCCTCAATGGCGGCACCGGCGCGACCACACGTGTGCTCATCGAGAGCCGCGATGGCACCGGCGAGCGCTGGTTCACGGTGGGGGTGTCGCCCAATATCGTCGATGCCTCGTTCCAGGCGCTGGCGGATTCCATCACCTACAAGCTCATGGGTGAAGGTGCCGCCGCCTGATCTTGCAGCCATGCGCCGGGCGCAAGGCGCGCATGAAGCGGGCGGGCGTTGCAAACCCTGATCGTTGCCACCAAGGTGCGGGCCCATGGCCGTCATCGAACCCCCCGTCCCGAAATCGTCATCTGTCGCGTCTGAGTCCGGCAAGGGCGTCGTGCTGGCCGTCATGGCCTATGGCCTGTGGGCCTTCTACGGCCTGTTCTTCAAGCAGCTTGCCCATATCGACCCGCTCGAAGTGGTGGCCCAGCGCGGCTTCTGGGCGGTTCCCGTTGCCGGCGCCATCCTCTTTGCCATGGGTCGCACCCGCGATATTGCCCGTGCCTTCCAAACGCCGCGCCTCATGGGCATGCTGTTCCTTTCTTCCCTCATGGTGGCCATAAGCTGGGGGTTCTTCGTGTGGGCGGTGGGCGTCGGGCGCACGCTGGAGACCAGCCTTGGCTACTACATCAACCCACTGCTCAGTGTCCTCATCGGCAATGTGCTGCTGGGTGAACGCCTCACCGCCTTGCAGAAATGTGCCGTTGGCCTGGCGGCAACGGCGGTCGTCATCCAGACCCTGGTGGTGGGCGTCTTTCCGTGGCTGGCGCTGACGCTGGCGGGGAGCTTTGCCATGTACGGCTATCTGCGCAAGACAATCGACGTCGGACCGGTGCAGGGCTTCTTCGTGGAAGCGCTGCTGTTGTCGCTGGTCGGCATCGCCATCATGGCCTGGCTGGTTGCTCACGGCCGGGCGAGCTTCGGCGGCACCTGGCACGATACCCTGCTGTTGATCGCCTGCGGGCCGATGACCGCGGCACCCTTGATGCTGTTTGCCGCCGCCGCCCGCCGGGTGCGGCTCGCCACCATCGGCATGCTGCAATACATCGCCCCGACCGGCCTGTTCCTCACCGCCATTTTCGTCTTCGGCGAACCGGTCGATGCCGCGCGCCTGACCGGCTTTGCCCTCATCTGGACGGCATTGGCGCTTTATTCCTTCGAGGCCTGGCGGCTCGACCGGAAGATCAGAAGCTAGAACTTGCGCGTGATGTCTGCCTCGCCGGGGACGTGGCGGGGGCGGGCGAGGCGCCGCTTGAAGGCCGGCAGGATCGCTTCGGCGCTGTCGACCACGTCGAAATGCACTTCCAGCCCGGCGCGTACGAACTGTTCGGTGCGCATGTGGGCAATGAGCTTGATGAGCAGTGCCCAGTAGTTGTCGATGTTGGCGAGGACGATGGGCTTTGAATGCTGTTCGAGCTGCGCCCAGGTGGAAACCTCGATCAGCTCCTCCAGCGTGCCCATGCCGCCGGGCAGGGCAACGAAGCCGTCGGACTTCTCGAACATGGTCATCTTGCGTTCGTGCATGTTGGCGGTGACGATGAGCTCGCTCACCTCCGTCAGCATCAATTCGCGCCGTACCAGGAACTCCGGAATGATGCCGATCACCCGGCCGCCGCCGGCCAGCACAGCGCGCGCCACCTCGCCCATCAGCCCGAGGCCGCCGCCGCCGTAGACCAGGCCGATGCCGTCCGCCGCCAGCGCTGCGCCCAGCGTGCGGGCAGCGGCGGCATAGACCGGATTGAGGCCCTTCCCCGAGCCGCAGTAGACGCAGATGAATTGATTCGTTGCCATGGCCGCCATGTCACCTTGCGCGCTGCCCGGCGTCAAGGCGACATGCCGGTACCGGGCTCACGCGGTTGAGTGTCGGAATTAACTTGCACCCGAACCATGGCTCACCTTAGGCATTTCGGCCGATTTGCCTTGCGATAGCGCAGCGCTTAATTATAGGTGTGGGGCCAGGGCAACAGGGGCTGCGCGGACGCATGGGTCGGTTCCGCGCAATTGGGCAGCATCTTTTCAGGTAGCGAACGCATGGCAATGAAACCTCTCGTGCTTTACGTCGGTGCAGCCGTTGCAACGGCTGCCGTCCTTGCCGGCGTGAACTACAGCCGCTGGTCCCGCTGGCAGGCCCCTGTCAGTGTCCCCGGACCGCGCGAGGTCAAGATCGAGCCGGCGCCGCAGTCGCCCCCCGCTCAGCCGCCAGCCAAGCAAGCGACGGAGCAACCGGCCAAGCAGGCAACGGAGCAGCCGGCCAAGCCGGCTGAACAGCAACAACCGGCAAAGCAGGCCGAACAGCAACAGCCTGCCCAGAACGGCGAGCAACAACCGGCCAAGCAGGCGACGGAGCAGCCTGCCCAGCAACCAGCCAAGCAGGTTGAGCAGCAACAACCCGTCCAGAAAGCCGAGCAACAGCCGGCCAAGCAGACCGAGCAGCAGCAGGCGGCGATCCAGCCGCCGGTCGTGGCGCCGCCGGTCCCGCCGGTGCCGGCTGAAGACGCCCTGTCGTTCGACATCGTGCGGGTGGAAGGCGACGGCGCCACCGTGGTCGCCGGGCGTTCCGCACCCGGCGCCGATGTCGTGCTCAAGCTCGACGGACAGATCATCGGCCGCAGCCATGCCAGCGAACGCGGCGAATGGGTGATCGTTCCGGAACAGCCGATCGCCAAGGGCGACCACCTGCTTGTGCTGGAATCCCTTGGTGCCGACGGCAAGGTCACTGTGGCCCGGCAGTCGGTGATCATCAAGGTGCCCGACAATGGCACCGACAAGCCGCTCATCGTGCTCTCCGAGGCGCAAAAGCCCTCCCAGGTGCTGCAGGCACCGGAGAAGACCGAGCAGCAGGTCGCCGAAGTACCGGCAAAGCAGCCTGCCCAGCAGCAGGCAACCGAGCAGCCGGCAAAACAGCCCGCCCAGCAACAGGCAAGCGAGCAGCCGGCAAAACAACCCGCCCAGCAGCAGGCAAGCGAGCAACCGGCGCAGCAGCCTGCCCAGCAACAGGCCGCCGAGCAGCCGGCAAAGCAGCCTGTCCAGCAGCAGACGACTGAGCAACCGGCAAAACAACCCGCCCAGCAGCAGACGACCGAGCAGCCGGCAAAGCAGCCCGCCCAGCAGCAGGCCACGGAGCAACCGGTGCAACAGCCTGTCCAGCAGCAGACTGAGCAGCCTGCCCAGCAACAGGCCGCCGAGCAGCCGGCAAAGCAGCCTGCCCAGCAACAGACGACAGAGCAGCCGGCTCAGCCTACCGCGCAAGAGATCGCCAAGCAGCAAGCCGACAAGGCCGCCCGGCAAGCCACGGCACAGAAGGCTGAAGAAGCCGCTGCGGCGCAGAAGGCTGCCGAAGTCGCCGCCGCGAAGAAAGCCGAAGAAGCGGTTGCCGCAAAGAAGGCTGAAGAAGCCGCTGCGGCGCAAAAGGCTGCCGAGGCGGCCGCCGCGAAGAAGGCTGAAGAGATGGCGGCTGCAAAGAAGGCGGAAGAACAGGCAGCGGCAAAGAAGGCGGAAGAAGAGGCTGCCGCGAAGCAGGCCGAAGAGGAGGCCGCGGCAAGAAAGGCAGCCAGACAGGCAGCGGAAAAGGCCGCCCAACTGGCACTAGGGCTCAACAGCGTCGATTACAACGATGCCGGCGACATGACGTTCGCCGGCCATGCCGTGCCCGGCAGCACCGTGCGGCTTTATGTCGACAACGGTTTTCTGGCCGACACGACGGCCAATTCATCCGGCAACTGGACCTTTGCGGGCCACGAGAAGATCGCCGTCGGCGACCATCAATTGCGCGCCAATTCCGTCGATGCCGAGGGCAACGTCGTGGCGCGCATCGAACTGCCGTTCGCCCGCGCGGGCCAGGAAGAGGTCGCGGCCTTGCAGAAGTCGCGCGACCTCGCCAAGCAGGCCGGCAGCGAAAACACCACCAAGAAGGTCGAGCAGCCCCAGACAGAGGCGCCCGCCAAGACCCAGCAAACCGTCAAGGCCGAGGAACCGGCCAAGACCGAGGAGGCCGTCAAGATCGAGCAACCGGCCAAGACCCAGGAGCCCGCCAAGACCGAAGAACCCGTCAAGGCGCCGGCCATGCCCCAGGAGCCGGCCCGGCAGCAGGTCGCCAAATCGACCGAGCAGACAGCCGAGCAGCCTGTTGCCAAGGTCGGCCGGGTGGTCATCCAGCCGGGCAACAACCTGTGGCGCATCTCGCGCATCATTTATGGCAAGGGCCATGAATACACGGTGATCTATCAGGCCAACCGCGACGCCATCCGCAATCCCAACCTCATCTATCCCGGCCAGATCTTCACCACCCCGGGCATCGTGCCGCCGAAATTTATCGATCCCCGCCGCCGTCGGCCGCTGACCCAGGCCGAAATCGATGCCGCCGCCGCTGCTGCGGAGTAGGCGGCCGGCAAGGGGAGGGGTGCCGGCTGGTGGCATTGCAAACGCCGCCGCCGTTACCCAGATAGCAAGGGTCCCGGCGAGCTGTGACCGTGCGGCGGGCCGGGCGCCCGCCGTTTTCATCTGCCTTGTCCGGAAAGTGAGAGATGTCCCGCCACCTTCCCATCACGCCCCGCGCTGCTCATCTTCGCGACAAGAGCCAGCTTGCGACCCTGCGCGCCGTGCTGCCCTATCTGTGGCCCGAGGGACGCCTTGACCTCAAATGGCGGGTGGTGGTGGCCTTCGCGGCGCTCGTCGCCTCCAAGGTGGTGACGGTGGTGACGCCTTTCGCCTTCAAATATGCCGTCGATGACCTGACGGCGCTGGAAAAAGCCGGCGCATCGACGACCGCCGCCGTCGTCGTGGCGGTGCCGCTGACCATGATCCTTGCCTACGGGCTCGGCCGCGTGATGATGGTGGCGCTGGCGCAGTTGCGCGATGCCTTCTTCGCCAAGGTCGGCCAGCATGCGGTGCGCGAACTGGCCATCCGCACCTTCCGCCACCTGCACGCTCTGTCGTTGCGCTTCCACCTCGAACGCCGCACCGGCGGCCTGTCGCGCATCATCGAGCGCGGCACCAAGGGCATCGACACGATCCTGCGCTATTCGCTGTTCAATACCTTTCCCACCATCCTCGAACTCGCCTTCGTGTGCGTGATCCTGGCGTGGAATTTCGGCTGGATCTACGCTGCGGTGACCGTCGTCATGGTGATCGTCTATGTGACCTACACCTACCTGGCGACCGAGTGGCGCATCAATATCCGCCGCACCATGAACGATGCCGACACCGACGCCAACACCAAGGCCATCGACAGCCTGCTCAACTTCGAGACGGTGAAGTATTTCGGCAACGAGGCCCACGAGGCCGGCCGCTTCGACCGCTCCATGGCCCGCTACGAGCGCGCCGCGGTCCATTCCTGGACGTCGCTTGCCGTCCTCAACGCCGGCCAGACGGCGGTGTTCTCGGTGGGCCTCACCATCTGCATGCTGCTGGCGGCCCGGGGCATTGCCGCCGGTACCATGACCATCGGCGACTTCGTGATGGTCAACGCCCTGCTCATCCAGGTCTACATGCCCCTCAATTTCCTCGGCAGCGTCTACCGCGAGATCAAGCAGGGCATCATCGACATCGAGGCGATGTTCGATCTCTTGAGCGTGCCGCCCGATATCGTCGACCGCCCCGGCGCCCGCCCCCTCGAAGTGGACAAGGCCGAGATCGAATTCGATCATGTCTCGTTCGCCTACGAGGCCGCCCGACCGATCATCGCCGACCTCGACTTCAAGGTACCGGCCGGCCACCGGGTGGCGATTGTCGGTCCCTCCGGGGCGGGCAAGTCGACCATTTCGCGGCTCTTGTTCCGCTTTTACGAGGTGACGGCCGGTGCCATCCGCATCGACGGCCAGGACATCGCCGGCGCCACCCAGAAGTCGTTGCGCGCCGCCGTCGGCATGGTGCCGCAGGATACCGTGCTGTTCAACGATACCATCCGCTACAACATCCGCTACGGGCGCCCCGATGCTTCCGAGGACGAGATCGTGGCGGCCGCCAGACTGGCCCAGATCCACGACTTCATCATGAGCCTGCCGCAGGGCTACAACTCGATGGTCGGCGAGCGCGGCCTGAAGCTGTCGGGCGGCGAAAAGCAGCGGGTCTCCATTGCCCGCACCATCCTCAAAGGCCCGCCCATCCTGGTGCTCGACGAGGCGACGTCGGCCCTCAATTCAAAGACCGAGCAGGATATCCAGGACGCCTTGCGGCTGGTGTCGCGCAACCGCACCACACTGGTGATCGCCCACCGGCTTTCCACCATCATCGATGCCGATGAGATCATCGTGCTGGAGGCCGGCCGCATCGCCGAGCGCGGCACCCATGAGGCTCTCCTGAGGGCAGATGGCGTCTATGCCTCCATGTGGAACCGCCAGCGCGAGGCCGACGAGGCGAGAAAGCGTCTCATGGAAAATCTCGACGCCCGCGGCCCGACCGCAGAAGAAGCCGCACTCATCGAACTGGCGGCCGGCGAGTGATCCGTGCGGCGGGCACCGCCCATGGCGGTCAAGCCTTTCAATGTGGCCTCAACCTGTCTAGATAATCCCGACAACCCGACACACAGAGGTCAGCGTGCTCAATTCGATCAAGGCGGCATTGGTCCCGGTCCACCGCGAGGGCTATCGCTTCATCGCGATCTTCGCCGTCATCACCGTGATCCTGTTCTGGTTCCTGCCCGATGTCTTCGGCTGGCTGGGGTTGCTGGCGACCGGCTGATGCGCCTACTTCTTCCGCGACCCCCCGCGCATCACCCCCTTGCGCGACGGCCTCGTCGACTCGCCCGCCGACGGCGGTGTCGGCCATCGAGGAGGTGGAGGTGCCGGGCGAACTCGATCTCGGCGAGGAGCGCCGCCTCAGGGCGTCGATCTTGATGAACGTCTTCGATGTGCACGTGAACCGCTCGGCGGTCGACGGCGTCATCGCCGCATCGCCTACATTCCGGGTAAATTCCTCAATGCCGAGCTCGAAAAGGCGAGCGAGGACAACGACGCAGGCCCTGCCTCAGGATGCCCGACGATACCATGATCGCGTGGTGCAAATCGCCGGCCTCGTTGCCCGGCGCATCGTGCGCTGGGTGGAGACCGGCGACGGATTGATGCCGGCCAGCGCTTCGGCCTCATCCGCTTCGGCTCGCGCGTCGATGTCTATCTGCCGGCAGGCGTGAATGCGGCCTGCTGCGTCGGCCAGCGCGCCGTCGCCGGCGAGACGGTGATCGCCGACCTCAGGGCCTCCGAGGTCCGCGCCCGGGCCGTGAGAGTTGAAGCGAGGTGAGCCATGCGCGGCGACGACATCGAACGCGATTCACCAGCCTCGGACGCGAACGCGAACGCCGATGCCGCGCTCAAGCGCATCCCGTTGCGCTTCCTGCTGCCCAACTGATCACCCTTCTGGCGCTGTGCTCGGGCGTCACCGCCAACCGCCTCGGCATCGAGGGACGCTTCCAGATGGCCATCGCGCGGTGACCGTGGCGGTGGTTCTCGATGCCATGGACGGACGGTGGCGCGCCTCCTCAAGGGCCAGTCGCGCTCCGGGGCCGAACTGGATTCGCTGCCGATTTGTCAATTCGACCCACGCCGCCCTCCTCATCAATACCTGGTCGCTGCACGAACTGAAGAACCTCGGCTGGATCGCCGACCTGACGCTGCCGATCTGCTGTGCCCTCCGGCTGGCGCGCTTCAACGTGGCGCTCGATGACCCGAAAGCCGGCCTGGGCCGTCAACTTCTTCACCGGCATCCCGGCGCCGCCGGCGCTGGCCTCGCCATGGCACCCATGTATCTGGGCGTTCTGGCATCATCCCCAATGGGCTTCGCTGCCCCTTCATCCTGCCTTACGTGGTGGCGGTGGGGGTGGGCATGGTGTCAAGCTGCGACCTTTCCGGCAAGGGCATCGGGCGCGTGCAGCGCGATGGTGCTGCCCATCCTCGCCGGCCTGGTGGCAACCATCGTCCTGTTGATCGCCTATACCTGGCAGGTCCTGAGCATTCTGCGGCGATCTATATCGGCCTTTTGCCCATGGGGGTCAGGAGCTACCGCCGCTACAAGGCCGCCGATGCCGCGGCCAAGGCGGCGAGGGAGGCAACGCAGCGGCGGAGGCCGACAAGACCTAAAGCACCCGCTCCAGATCGGCGACGATGTCGGCTGGATCCTCGATGCCGACCGAGAAGCGGAAGATGCCGTCACCGGCGAAGGCGCGGTAGCGCCGCTCGGCCTGGGTCCCAGCCGGAATGTCGTCTTCATGAGATCGGCGGTGGGGATCCAGTAGACCAGTGAGCGATGGTGGCCGAGCGAAACGGAATAATGCACCACCTCCAGCCCCTCGATCATGCGTGCCGCCAGGCCCGCCCATCCGCCACCTCAAACGTCATCATGCCGGAAAAATTCTTCATCTGGCGTGCCGCCAGTTCGTGCCGGGGGTGGAGGGCAATACCGGATAATCCACCCGCTTCACCCTCGGGTGGGCTTCCAGCCAGCGCGCCACTTCAAGGGCCTTTCCCGCATGCGCCTTCATGCGGAGGGAAGCGTCGCGCACCCTGAGGATCAGCCAGGCGTTGAACGGCGACAGGACGCCGCCGTAGTGCACCGTCGCCTCGATGTTGAGGGCTCGCAGTTCCTCCCGCCGCCCATTCACCGCCCCGCCCATGGCATCGCCGTGGCCGCCGATATATTTGGTCAGCGCGTCGACGACGAAATCCGCCCCGAGATCGAGCGGCCGCGTGGCCACCGGCAAGGCGAAGGTTGAAATCGACCACCACGTCGCGCACCCCGGCCTTGTGGGCAAGCCCCGAGACCGCCGCGATGTCGGCGAGGCGCATGACCGGGTTGGCCGGGGTCTCAGCCATACCATCTTCGTTTCCGGCCGGATGGCCGCGGCCACCTGATCGAGGTCGGAGGTTTCCACGGGGTGACCGAGATGCCGAAGCGCGGCAGGGTATCGCGGACCAGTTCGGCCACCCCCACATAGTTGGTGTCGGAAAGGATCAGGTGATCGCCGCCGACAGCCGGCCGGCCAATAGTGCATGACTGGCGGCCATGCCGGAGCCGAAACACGGTGCCATCTCGCCCGTTCGAGGGCGGCCAGCTTGTCCTCGAGCTGCTTCACGGTCGGGTTGGAGGTGCGGCATAGACGAAGCCCTATAACCTGAGCGGTTGAGCGACGAAAACCCCGCCACCTCGGTCGGGGCGAAGGTCACCGACATGGCGAGGTTGGCGAGGAAGCCCGCGTCACGGGATCGATGCCTTCGCCCGCATGGATGGCCAGCGTGCGTTCGCCCAAATGGGGCCGGTTGGCTTTGAGGTCATGCGCTGGCACTCCTGCTCAGGGCAATAATCGATGGCCGCGAAATCCATCCGCTATCCTCGCTGCCGTCATGCGCGGGCTTGATGCACCTTCACTGCCGGGGGCGGCCAGGTCGAAGCCCCGGCCATGACGATGGAATAATCGTCTGGCCTATTCGGCGGCGTGGGGGAATTTGCGTATGTCGCCGTCTTCGGCGGCAGCCGGTCCGGCGGCCGGCGTGTGCCGCGCCGGCGGGCGCGCATCGCCTCAAGACTTTCCTTCCACACCGTCGGCGCGGCGAACAGGACGGGAATCAGCACCAGCGTCAGAACGGTGGCAAACCCAAGGCCGAACACCATGGCGGTCGACAGATGCACCCACCAGGCCGACGTCAGCGAGCCGATGCTGATCAAGCGGCTGAAGAAATTGACGTCGAGCTGCAACATCATCGGAAACAGCTGAAGGACGGCGGCGGCGGGCGCCAGGGACACGGGGCGCATGCGGGCTGCCGGCTGTCGCAAAGGGTAGGCCTCAACCGGATGCATGTCGCGCTTCAGCATGAAGTGGAAAGCTGTCGATCACGCCTACCCAGTTGTCGACCACCACGCCGGCGAGCGCGACGATGCCGTGCTGGTCATGACGATGGAAAAGAACTGACCCTACGACGAGCACCTCGCCCAGCAGCATCTCTACCGTCGACAGCACCACGTCGGAGAGCGTCAGCGCCGTACCCCAGAAGCTTGTTGAACTGGATGATCAGGATCATGCCAATCAAGAACAGGAGCCGCCGATCAGCGCCTTGACCAGAAAGGAGCCCTATTTCTGCTGGTGGACGTTGGTGCCGCGGAAGTGGAGACGGACACCCTGCTGCGAGTCTTGCGGACTTCAGCCACGGGGCGAGTCGGCGATCTTGTCGTTGGCCAGCACCTCGTGCTCGACATCGGCCTTGACGAAGACGCTTGGCACGCCGTCGCGCCGGGCAGAAAGCTGGTCGACCTGCGGGCGGAACCCGCGCTCGACGAAGTTGGCGAGGCCGGGGGCCGGAGGCCGTTGGGTGTCTGCAGTTCGAGTGTTTCCGAGCCCGGTGATCCAGCCGTCGCTTTTCGGCAGGCGCACGCGGACATATCGTTCTACCTCCTCGCGGCTGTCGTTGGGCCGGGAGGCGCTGATTGGAGCGCGCCGTTGGTGACGAGCTGCATGATGGGACTTGGTCAGGGCCACATCGGTGCTGAACTGTCCGGTTTCCTCGCGGTTGACCGAGCTGCCCCACTCGTAACCGGGCAGCGGCGCCTCGCCCTCGACATCGGTGAGGCCGGTCATCTGGTGCTGCATGCGGGCGTCGATGCGCCGTGCGACCGGGCAGGCGATGTTGCGGTTTCTCATCGGAGACTTCGAGGTGGACATCCTTGCCCGACTTCGGCCTGCTCGAGCACCTTCTCGGTGGATCTCGACCTCGACGCGGGCAAGATGCGAGGGTGAGGCGTGTGAGTTCGGCCTTCATGCTCTTCCACGGCTGGCGCCGGGCGACCGGGGCCAGTCCCATCGGCATTCGACCGATACCAGCGACCGGGCCATCGAGATCGCCGCTAAGCGAATTGCTCGCTCGGCGGCGTCGGTGCCGGCATAGGCGGAGACATTGACGATGCCGTCGACCGAGGTGACGATCTTTTTGACCGAGCGACGAAAGCCGAGCCTCGGGCGTCGCCGAGGTTGCCGTGGCTGCGTACGTAGATATCATCTCGCTGCTCCGGGCTCGGTCTCGACGTTAAACTCTGAACCGGTGGCACGCGTCGCGCAGGTATAGACGATGCCGCTCACCAGCCTGCTCCGGCACCCAGGATGACGAGCAGGCGGATAGCGGGATCGCCTGTCTCAGGAAGCCGACAAAGAGCCGATGAAGCCGGTCAGCCGGGTATAGTCCATGGTCTCGTCCTGCCCGAGGCGCTGGAACATCGCCCTGTTCTCGTCATCGCACTTGCCGATCAGCGAGCCGACCACGGGCAGGAACACCATGGCGGTGAGGAGCGAGGCCGACAGCACGATGATCACCGTCAGCGGCAGGTATTTCATGAACTGGCCCGCCACGCCGGGCCACAGCAGCATCGGCAGGAAGGCCGCCAGGGTTGTCAGGGTGGAGGAAAAGATCGGCCAGAACATGCGCTTGGCGGCCATGATGTAGGCCTCTTGCCGATGCACGCCCTCGGCCATCTTGCGGTCGGCGAACTCGACCAGCACGATCGCCCCGTCGACCAGCATGCCGACGGTGAGCACCAGCCCGAACAGCAGCATGATGTTGACGGTGTAGCCCATGAGGGCGATCAGCAGGAATCCCACCATGAAGGAGGAAGGGATGGCCAGGCCCACCATCAGTCCCGAGCGTAACCCCAGCGCCGCCACCACCAGCATGATCACCAGCACCACCGCCAGCATGATGGAATTCTGCAGCGAGGTGAGGATGTCGCCGATGAGCCGTGACTTGTCGAGGGCGAAGTCCACATGCACCGCCGACGGCCAGTCCTTGATGGTCTGGGCCACCACGGCCTTCACCGCATCGTTGTTTTCCAGGATGTTGGTACCGAGCCGCTTGACCACCTCGATGGTGATGGCCGGGCGCCCGTTGAACAGCGCGTAGCGGGTGCGGTCCTTGAACGAGCGGCGGATCTGGGCGACGTCCTTCAGCGTCACCACCGTGTTGCCCTTGACCTTCACCGGCAGCGACATGACGTCGGCGGCGGTCGAGAAGATGCCGGGCACCTTGAGGGTGAAACGGCCGTTGCCGCTGTCCACCGCGCCGGCCGCCACCAGGCGGTTGTTGCGCTGCACGACGGAGAGCAGTTCGGCCTGCGAGACGCCGTAGGATTCAAGCTTGTCCTTGTCGATGATGACTTCCAGCAGTTCGTCGCGCTGGCCGGTGAGTCGCGCTTCCAGAACGCTGGGAATCGTTTCGATGGCGTCCTGCAAGGTGCGCGCCCGGTCATAAAGGGTACGCTCGGGCACGTTGCCCGAAAGCGCGATGACGAGGGTGGGCTGAAGGCTGAGATTGACCTCGTTGACGGTCGGCGGGTCGGCATCGGCCGGCAACAGCGGCTTGGCCTCGTCGACCTTGGTGCGGACATCGGCGGTGGCTTTGTCGAGATCGGTCCCGGTCAGGAACTGCACCAGGATGCCGGCATGGCCCTCCGAGGCAATCGAGGTCATTTCCTTGACGCCGTCGAGGCCGCGCAGCTTTTCTTCCACCGGCTTGGCCAGGAGGCGCTCTGAATCCTCCGGCGAGATGCCGGCCAGCGGAATGGAGATATAGAGCACCGGCACCTTGATGTCGGGGTCGGACTCCTTGGGGATGGCGATATAGCTCCAGATGCCGCCGATGATCATGGCGAGCATCAGCGTCAGGACGGCGCGCGGTCGGCGCAATATGGCGTCGAGAAGCGCTTGCATCAGCCAGCGTCCGCGATCTCAGGGCGGGGTTCGACCATCTGGCCATCGACCACGAAGTCCTGACCGACGGTGATCACCGTGACGCGGTCGGGCAGGCCGCTGACCCATGTGCCCTGACGCTCCTGGGCGAGCACCTTCACCGGTATGAACTGCGCCTTGTTGCCGGTAGCGATGATGCGTACCCCGAACTGACCGGCGTCATCGAGCGTCAGCGCCGAGGGCGGCAGCAGGTGGGCCTTCACCGGCGGCAACGGAACCCCCAGTTCGGCCGACACGCCTTCGCGCAGCTTGCGGCCGGGATTGGCGACCTCCATTTCCACCCGGAATGTGCGGGTGGCAAGATCGGCCGCCGGCGCGATGAAGCGCACGATGCCGCTCACCGTCTCGCCGGTGGCGAGGCGGGCGCTGGCCTGCATGCCGGTGTGGATGGCGGCGATGTCGCGCTCGCCGGCCTGGGCCACGACGTTGATCGGGTCCAGCACCGATACCGTGGCGCACACATCGCCGGCCTGCAGATAGCCGCCCGCCTCGGCCGGCTTGGATACCAGCACGCCGTCGATGGGCGAGGTGATGCGGGTATAGCCGATGTCCTGCACCATCTGCTCGCGTTCGGTCGCCGCCAGATCGAGGCGCGCCCGGTCGGATGCCAGCTTGCTGGCGGAAACGAAATCCTTCAGCGCCAGCTTGCGGGTCGCCTCGTAATCGCGGCTGGCGCTGGCGAGCGCGGCCTCGGTCTGGGCGAGCTGTGCCTTGCGGGCCCCCATGTCGAGCCGGCACAAGAGGTCGCCCTTCTTGACGCTGTCGCCCTGGGCGAAGGGTGAGTCGATGATCAGCCCCTTGGTGCGGGCGCGCACCGCCACCTGGCGCGAGGCTTCGGTATAGCCGCGCACCGTCACGACGGCGGCCCGCTCGCGCGCCTCGAAGGTCTTGACCTGGACGGCGAACGGCTTGTCGGCGGCCGGGGCGTCTTCGGCCTTGCTGGTTGTGGCGGGCGATGGCAGGACATAGCCCGAGCCGAGCCATGCCGCCACCGCGATGCCGAACAGTCCGGCCCAGATATAGGAACGCCGCATGGCTGGATTTCCCCTCGCTTGCCGGTGCCTACTCGGCCGCCTGACGGCCCGTCACGTCGGCCACCGTCTCGCTGCGTACGTCGTGCATGTACCTGACCGCCGCCGCCAGCACCGCCCGGCCGTAGCCGTTGACGAAGCGCATGCCGGGATGATCCGCTGCGCCCTCGGAACAGGCTTCGACCCGCTGCAACTCGTCTTCGAGATGGTGAAGCTGGGCATCATAGACCTGGGCGATATGACCGGCATCGATCTGGCCGCCCAGCAGCATCTGGAACAGGAACTCCGACTTGAACTTGTCGTGGGCCGGCATGACGATCAGCGCCTCGCCCAGCGCCCCCCGGCCTTCAGGCGTTATGGCATAGACCTTCTTGTCGGGCCGGCCGGTCTGTTCCTCAGCCCTGACCGTGACGAGACCGTCGGCCAGCATCTGGGTGAGGGCGGGATAGATCGAGCCGTAGCTGGCGTCGATGAAGTGGCTGAACATGCCTTCCTCGATCATTTTCTTGATCTCGTAGCCGGAAGCCTCATGGAAGGTGAGGATGCCCAGGCACAGTGTCTTGACGTTCATGCCGCCGACCCCATTCTGTTTCGGACCGATATATATCGGGCCGATATAGAAGCAATGAGGCGGCAATGTGACGCCGGATAGAGCGACAAGATGTCATCATCGCGGGCGCAATTCCCCGGGACCCGAAAATGCTTTAGTTTATGCTTCGCAAGGGCCGCGCCCGGCTGTCCGGCGGTGACCAAGGCGGGTGCGCGAAGGGGAAATAATGCCGTTTGATTTCAACAAGTTGATGAGCGAACATCGCGGCATGGCGTTTGGCCTTTACGAGGCCCATGTCAACCCGCGATTTGCCAGGGCCTTAAAGATCATCGGCTTCGACCGCACCTATGTGCGCGCCGAGGGTGCCTATCTCTATGACGAGAACGGCCGCCAATATCTGGACATGCTCGCCGGCTATGGCGTCTTCAACCTCGGGCGCAATCATCCCGTGGTCAAGCAGGCGCTGATCGATTTCATGAACGCTGACATGTCGTTACTGGTGCAGATGGAGGCCCCCGTGCTGAGCGGGGTGTTGGCGCGCGAGCTCAAACAACGAACCGGCCTCGGCCTCGACTTCGTCTATTTCTGTTCCACCGGATCGGAGGGCAACGAGGCCGCCATCAAGTTCGCCCGCCGGGCGACCGGGCGCTCGCGTCTCCTTTACGCCTCGGCCGCCTTCCACGGCCTCACCACCGGCGCCCTGGCGCTCAATGGTTCCGAAGTGTTCCGTGAAGGCTTCGGTCCCCTCATCGACAGCGCGAAAGTGCCCTTCGGTGATATCGAAGCGCTCGACCGGGCGCTTGGCGAGGGCGATGTGGCTGCCTTCTTCGTCGAACCGGTGCAGGGCAAGGGCGTCAACATCGCCCCCGACGGCTATCTCGCGGAGGCGGCGCGCCTGTGCCGCCGCCACGGCGCGCTGCTGGTCGCCGACGAGGTGCAGTGCGGCATGGGGCGGACGGGAAAATTCCTCGCCATCCACCACGACCGCGAGGCCGAGCCGGACATGGTGGTGCTGTCGAAGTCGCTGTCGGGCGGCTATGTACCGTCGGCCGCTGTGCTGATGAAGAAGGCGATCTACGACAAGACCTTTTCCTCCCTCGACCGGGCGGTGGTGCAGTCCTCGACCTTCGGGAAATCGAACTTCGCCATGACCGCCGGGCTGGCGACGCTTTCAGTGATCGATGATGAGGGGCTTTTGGCCAACGCCACCGCCATGGGCAACCTCCTGGGCGAACGGCTGCTGGCGCTGAAGGAGCGCTTTGAGTTCATCAAGGACGTGCGCTGGCGCGGCCTGATGCTCGCCATCGAGTTCGACCGGCCGCGATCCTTGAAGCTGCGCACCGCCTGGG
>CAVVDT010000002.1:0-93703 GCA_963747005.1 uncultured Alphaproteobacteria bacterium
GCTTGACCACGGGGACCATTCCGCCGACGCTTCACCGCATGAAGCGCTTCTGGGTCTATCTCATGGCCAGCCGCAAGAACGGCACCCTCTATGCCGGCGTCACGTCCGACCTGTCCCGCCGCGCCTTCCAGCACCGCGAGAGCTCCGTTGAAGGCTTCACCAGCCGCCACAGCGTAAAGCGCCTCGTGTGGTATGAGGAACACCCGAACGCCGAAGCCGCCATCCGCCGCGAGAAGGCCATCAAGGAATGGAAGCGGCAATGGAAGATCGACCTGATCGAAGCCGCGAACCCGAACTGGAACGACCTCTACCTCACCCTAAATCGATAACTTGGCGGAATGGATACCGGCATCAAGTGCCGGTATGACGATGTTGATTTTGCACTGCCCTCTCGCACCCCGTCATCCCGTGGCTTGACCCCGCCACAACAACGGCTTGCCCGCGCCTCCCCAACACACCCGTCACCCCGTGGCTTGACCACGGGGACCATTCCGCCAACGCCTCAACAAGTCGCGCGGTCAGCGGCATGGATGCCGGTATCGAGTACCGGTATGACGACGGCTTGGTTGTGTCGCTAACCCCACACACACCCGTCACCCCGTGGCTTGACCACGGGGACCATTCCGCCGACGCTTCACCGCATGAAGCGCTTCTGGGTCTATCTCATGGCCAGCCGCAAGAACGGCACCCTCTATGCCGGCGTCACGTCCGACCTGTCCCGCCGCGCCTTCCAGCACCGCGAGAGCTCCGTTGAAGGCTTCACCAGCCGCCACAGCGTAAAGCGCCTCGTGTGGTATGAGGAACACCCGAACGCCGAAGCCGCCATCCGCCGCGAGAAGGCCATCAAGGAATGGAAGCGGCAATGGAAGATCGACCTGATCGAAGCCGCGAACCCGAACTGGAACGACCTCTACCTCACCCTGAATCGATAACTTGGCGGAATGGATACCGGCATCAAGTGCCGGTATGACGATGTTGATTTTGCACTGCCCTCTCGCACCCCGTCATCCCGTGGCTTGACCCCGCCACAACAACGGCTTGCCCGCGCCTCCCCAACACACCCGTCACCCCGTGGCTTGACCACGGGGACCATTCCGCCAACGCCTCAACAAGTCGCGCGGTCAGCGGCATGGATGCCGGTATCGAGTACCGGTATGACGACGGCTTGGTTGTGTCGCTAACCCCACACACACCCGTCACCCCGTGGCTTGACCACGGGGACCATTCCGCCAAGAGCCCAGCCAGTCGTGCGGTCAGCGGAATGGATACCGGCATCAAGTGCCGGCATGACGACGGCTTGGTTGTCTCGCTAACCCCACACACACCCGTCACCCCGTGGCTTGACCACGGGGGCCATCCCGCCAGGGCCTCAGCCGGCCGCAACGCCAGCGGCATGGATGCCGGTATCAGGTACCGGCATGACGATGAAGTGTGTTGAGGAAAAAATGCTAACGACAAAGAAATAATCCTTGACTCTGGCTTAAATATGTTCTATGAACGTTCCATTCCTTCCCAACCCCGGGGCGTGACTCGCGAGCCGTCCGGTCATGGGGATCGAATGCGGCTCTCCGTTCGCCTCCTCAACGGAAGGAGGCGAACCGGGGTGCGGGTGTGAACGACCAGCTAAGGGGTCCGGATACTACGGTCCGGACGCGCTTGTGGATCGTTGACCCTTTCGGTGATCGGGTGCCGGCCGGCCTGCAATGGCCGCCCAAAGCGGTTAAAGCTCAGGCATTACCCGAAAGGCGAGGTCCGGAGGCGTTAAAGACGCCAGCCGCCCGCTCAGCAAGGCCGCCGAGGAAAGCGCCGGCAAAGCGCAACCCTCTAAACCCAGTCAAGCGCTGCAACCGGCGCTTTCCTCGACCCCCCGGGACCTTCGGGCCGAAAGGCCGCGGAGCGCGCCAATGCGTCCGCCGCCCCAGCCCCTCTCCCCTACTCCACGAACACCGACACCCGGGTGCTGCGGCCCAGCGCGTCGATCACCGTGAGGGTGGAAAAGCCGGTCCCGTCGGGCGTCCAGAAATTCTCCCGGCGGCGCTCGAAGCCGGCCAGCAGATGCCCGTTGGCCATCCACCGGAACGGCGCCTTGCCGCCTTCCAGCTTGAGCACCAGAGGCTTGAGGCGGGCACCGCTGAGGCCGAGATCGACGCGCGCACCTTCCGGCGGATAGACGATCATCGGCGGCGGCGTCACGTCCTGCGAGGTGACGAGGTCGAGGCGGGCCGGCACGAAATGCTTCAGCACCACCGGCAAATCGGCCTGGCTCACCCTGAGCACGCCGGGCGGCGCCTTGGGGAGCGGCGGGCCGGAAAAACCCACCCGGTTGAAGGCATCGAAAAGCAGCGGTGCCGCGGATTCAATGCCCACCAGTTGCGGCACCGGCGTGCCGTCGGCGCGTCCGATCCACACCCCGATCACGTGCCGCGCGTCATAGCCCACCGACCAGGCATCGCGGTGGCCGTAGGAGGTCCCGGTCTTGAAGGCGATCCCCAGCCGCCGCCGGCCACGCGGTGCCGGCGCCCCTTTCAGGATGTCGGCCACGTACCACGCCGCTGCGGGATCGAGCACCCGGCCGCCCACGTCGGGCGTGTTTCCGGCGAGGTCGGAAAGGCTGATCGCCGTGCCGCCGCGCGCCAGCGAAGCATAGGCCTGCACCAGATCCTCCAGCGTGATGCCGACGCCGCCGAGGCCGATGGCGAGGCCGACGGGATCGTTGCCGGGCAGTTGCAGATGCGCCCCGGCCGTATCGAGCCGCGCCACCAGCCGCTGCGGCCCCACCCCGTCGAGCAGCTTTACCGCCGGCACGTTGAGCGACAGTTGCAGGGCTTGCCGCACCGAAACCGTGCCCTGGTAGGAGAGGTCGAAGTTGCGCGGCCGGTAGCCGCCGAAATCCTCCGGCCGGTCATCGATCAGGGTTTCGGGATGCGCCAGCCCCTGTTCGAAGGCAAGGCCGTAGATGAACGGCTTGAGCGTCGATCCGGGCGAGCGCGCCGCCACCGTCATGTCGATCTCGCCCTGGCGGCGGGCATCGAAGAAGTCGGCCGAACCGATGCGGGCGATGATTTTGCCCGTCTGGTGATCGGCGACGATGAGGGCGGCGGAAACCTTGTCGCCGAGACCCTTCACATAGTCGCCGACCAGGCGTTCGAGCGTCGCCTGCAAGGCGGCATCGAGGCTTGTCTTGTGGATCATTTCATCCGGCTTGGCGAGCCTCAGCGCCTCGGCCAGATGCGGCGCCAGCGCCGGCATGTCGCGGCGCACCGTCGGTACCCGCTGGCGCTCGGCCCGCTCGGCATCGCCACGCGCCAGGACGCCGGCCTCGACCATGCGCTCCAGCACCCGGTTGCGGGCCGCCGTCGCGGCCTTGGGGAAACGGTCGGGGCGGCGCGCTTCCGGCAGTTGCGGCAGCGCGATCAGCAGCGCCGCCTCGGCGGGCGCGAGCTTTCGCGCCGACTTGCCGAACCACGCCTGGGCGGCCGCCGTGGTGCCTTCGAGGTTGCCGCCATAAGGCGCCACCGTCAGGTAGTCGGTGAGGATCTGGCGCTTGGTCAGCCGCCGCTCGATCTGCACGGCGCGCAGCATCTGCACCGCCTTGGCGATGAACGAGCGTTGCTGGCCGCCCTCGATCAGGCGGGCAAGCTGCATGGTGAGCGTCGAGCCGCCCGACACGATATGGCCATTCCAGATGAGCTGCCCCGCCGCCCGCGCCACCGCCAGCGGATCGATGCCGGGATGCTCGTAAAAGCGGCTATCCTCATAGGCGATCAGCATGCGCAGGAACTGCGCATCGACCTCGTCCAGGTCGACCGGCAGGCGCCAGCGTCCGGCCGGCGTTGCAAAGGCCCTGAGCAGGTCGCCGTCGCGGTCGACCACCATCACCGAGCGCGGCCCCACCTGATCGAGCGGCGGCGGATAGGCCTTGTCGAGTGCGTCGAGCCCGGCAAGCGCCAGCACCATCACCCACAGGGCAAGACCCGGACCCACCACCCAACGCCGGGGCCAGCCCCGAGCCCCGGCGCCCCCAGCCTCGTTGGGTCCAATCACTTCTGCGGCCCCACCACCTCCGCGCGGCCCTCGTCGGTGCGGGCGAAAAGCTGCGGCCGGTACATGTCCTCGACTTGCGCGGCCGGATAGACATAGCGCCCCGGCGTCACTGCCCGCATCATGTAGGCGAGAACGAACGAGCGATCGTCGCTCTCGGTACGGTCGAAGGCGGCGATGAAGCGGTCGGAGCGGAACTCGACATGGGCGGCGTTGACCTGTTCGGGCAGCCAGTCGAAGGCGCTCAGATCGGCGCTGCCCATGATATGCGGATTGTCGATCTCAAAACCCGCCGGCAACAGGTCGGAGACCACCACCCGCGACGACCAGGTGTTGTTTTCCGTCACCTTGAGCACCACCACGAAACGCTCGTTCTGGCCGACCGTGGTGATGTCGCGCGGCTGCCCGTCGAAGCCGTAGATCTGGCGCTCGATGCTGAAGCCGTTTTCGACCGCGGTGGGCTGCTTGTCGGGAACACCGGTGACCGAGATCACCATGTCGACATCGTTGTCGCCGCGGTTGGTGATGGTGACGGGCTTGCTCAGGGCATCGGCGTCATAGGCCTGGCTGAAGCGCGCCGTGGTCGCCACGCCGTCGACATCGAGATTGTAGGCCTCGCCGCCCTCGATGAGGGCCCGCGCCGCCAGCAGCAGCCAGGCTTCCTCCTGGGTGCTGGTATAGGATTTCGACAGCCGCGCCGCCGACACCGCCTTGATCAGAGCGGGAACGTCCTTGGGCTCCGGCCGCGTTTCCGCCGCCAGTGCCAGGATGGCCGCCCCGTCCCTGAGGTTGGAGCCATAATCGGAGCGATAATAGTTGTCGTTGCTGGCTGTCGCCTCGAGGCTGGCATAGGCCGCCTTGAACACCGTCTGGGCACGGGCCGCCTCGCCATAGAGGCCAAGCCCGGCAGCCAGTTGCGCCTTGGCCATGGGCGAGGTGAACTGCGAGAGCTCGGCATCGCTGTAATAGCGCAGGTCGCCCAGCGAGGCCTTCTTGTTGCGCGCCAGCACATAGATCGCATAGGCGACCTTGGCGCTGTCGGTCTTCAGGTCGATGTTGTAGCCGAGCGCGTTGCGCAGATTGTCAACGGCCTGCGTAAAGGCGAGATCGGGCACATCATAGCCCTTTTCGCGTGCCCTTGTGAGGAAGTCGGTGACATAGGCATTGAGCCACAGATCGCCCGAACCCGGCCCCCACAGGCCGAATCCGCCGTTCGAACCCTGGAAGGACAGAACCCGATCGATGGCGCCTTGTACCCGCTTGTGGATGCCCGCTTCCTCGCCCAGCCCCAGCGATGTCGCCACATCCGACAGGTAGAGCAGCGGCAGCGCCTTGGAGGTCGTCTGTTCGGCGCAGCCATAGGGGTAGCGGTCAAGCTGCATCAGCAGCGAAGCCACATCGAGCCCGGCGGCGCGGGTGACGGCGGCGGTGAGCTTGGCGCCTTCCGTCTGGAAGCCGGCAAGGAAGTCCTTGTCGAGTATCACGCTGCCGCCCTTGGCCTTGAGGCTGAGCACCCGGCGCTCGGTGACCGGCAGGCGCGGCGAGCGCACCGGAATGGATATCACCTGTTCGATGTCCGGCCCGCCGTCGCGCGACAGCCGCAAGGCAAGCGATCCCGGCCCGCTCTGGCGCGCGATCAGCGGCACGATGAGACTGGCGCGTACGCCCTTCTTGAGGGTGAGGGTTTCCGAACCCGGCGTCAGCGGGGCCGAAAGTTCGGGGCTGGCCGAGATGGCGAGGCGGTATTCACCCTCGACGGCATCGGTATCGGTGATATCGAGCCACAGCCGCGCCTCATCGCCCGGCGCCATGAACTGCGGATGGCTCGCCACCACCACGACGGGATCGCGCACCACCATGTCACGGCTCGCCGATCCCACGGCCTCTTCGGTGTAGGCGACCGCCATCAATCTTACCGTGCCGTTGAACTGCGGCACGTCGAAGGTGATTTCGGCCTTGCCCGAAACGTCGGTTTCGACGATGCCGGAGAAATAGGACATCAGCGGCTGGGTCGGCGGCGAGCCTTCGATCCCGAGGCCGCCGGCATCGCCGCCGGAGCGGATGGTACCCTTGACCCCCTTGGTACCGTCGATCAGCCGGCCATAAAGATCGCGCAGTTCAAGACCCAGGCGCTGCTGGCCGAAGAACCAGTCCTCCGGCTTCGGCGGTTCATAGCGCGTCAGATTGAGAATACCCACATCGACCGCCGCCAGCATTACCCGCGCGGTCTTGCCGGCCTCCAGGCCATTGACCTGCACAGCCACGCTGACCGGTCCGTTGGGCCGCGCGAGGTCGGCGCCGCCGATGACAACGGCCAGCTTTTTCGAGGCAGGATCGATTGTGGCATGAGCAATGCCGATAGCGCGCTGCGGCAGCCGGGCATCGCCCTCGCCCGCCGGCCGGATGAGGGTAACCATGGCGTAGGCCCCGGTTCCCCATACCTTGGTCACCGGCAGGTCGACGGTCGTGCCCTCCTTGGGCACCTCGACGGTGCGCACATCGATCACCCGGTCGGTGCCGGTGACGACGATGGCGGTGCCGGCGTAGCGCGGCGAGATCTTCAGGTGCGCCGTATCGCCCGGCAGGTATTGCGACTTGTCGAGGGCAACCTCCAGTCCGTCAGGCGTCTCGGTCGAAGCCTGCGGCACGTACCAGCCGGCGTCGAACTCCACCGACGAGGCGGGGCTGGCCGGATCGTTACCTGCCACTTCCAGCCGGTAACGGCCCCAGTCCACCGGCACGGCGATCTTTTCCGGCGTATCGGCGCCGATGTTGATATGCCCGTCGGCAATGCGCCGGGTATAATCGACAGGCTCGTAATTCCAGCCCGCATCGCCGCGATACCATTGATAGTCGCGCTCGATCCTGACCAGCGACCAACTGACCTCGCCCACACCCTTGCGCTTGCCGTCAGCGCCAAGGCCGATGACCTCGAAGGAGGCCGTGGCGCCCTCGTTCACCTCGCCGTTGTCGAACAGCGGCCGGATGCCGATCTGGGCGCCCTGCGGGGCGATGTTGATCATTTGCGTGCGTTCGACCGCCCGTCCGCCGGCCTCACGCATGCGGATGTTGATGGTGGCTTCCAGCGGTCCCGACCAGTCGGGCAGCGTCTCGGGCAACACCTCCAGATGCGCTGCTCCCTTGTCGTCGGTCGACGGCAGGTCCTGCAACACTTCATAGGTCGGCTCTGCCTTCTGGTCGGCCAGCCCGAACTGATAGCCCTTGTAAGCGTCCAGCGTCCGCTTGGGCTTCACCCGGACATCGCCTTCGAGCGCCAGGTTGGAAGCCGGCGCACCGAACAGGAAGCGTCCGTCGATATCGAGTTGCATGGGCTCGTTGCGCTGTACCTGATCGGCCACCGGCTTGGCGTCGAATTCGATGCGGTCCGGCACGAAGTCTTCCACCAGGAAGCGCTGGTCGGCGAGGGAATCGCCCTTGGGATCGGCATAGGCCTTCACCGTCCAGGTGCCACGCATGGCGTTGGTCTGAAGGTTCAAGGCCACCGCATAGCCGCCCGCGCCGCCATCCTGGGCGACGATGCGGCGGAACTCAATACCGTCAGGCCGCATGAAGACGAAGGTCAGCGGCACGCCGGCCGCCGCACGCGCCGCCTGATCGCGCAGCAGGCCGGCCACATGCACCGTCTCGCCGGCCCGGTAGATGCCGCGTTCGGTGTACATGAAGAAATCGAGCGCCCCAGCCGCCGGCCGGCCGGTCACGCCGCGGTCGGAGAGGTCGAAGGCCGGCCGCTTGAGATCGAGCAGCACAAAATCCTGTCCGGCCCGGCTGGCGACCAGCAACGCCGGCGCCATGGCCGCCAGGCCGCGCGTCAGCCCGGCGGCGAATTTCGTCATGCCCTGTGCATCGGTGGTGAGGGTGCCGAGCACCTCGTTGTTGCGGGCGATGAGCTTGATTTCCACGCCCTGAAGGGCCTTGGCGTCCGACAGCGATCGCGCCATGACGGTCAGTCCGTCATCGCCCATGTAGGTCGACAGGCCGATATCGGAGACCACGAACCACTGGGTGGCGCGGTTCTGCCAGTCATCGCTGCTTTGACCGCCCGGCTGCGCCACCAGTGCATAGACGCCGGGTTTGCGGCTAGGCAACGCCTCATCGAGCGGGAAGACCGTCACCTGTTCCTTGTTGAGTTCGCCGTTGGTGGTCAGCGTTCCCTGCCACAACCGCTCGCCCAGATCGTTCTTGAGCTGATCCTGCTGGTAACCGTCGAGCTGTTGCAGGAAAGTGCTGTTGGCCAACAGTTGCGCCACACCGCGCTCGCCAACCCGGTAGAGTTCGAGTTTCACCTGATCGGTGTTGATGGTGGTGACCGGAATGCCGCGCGAGCCCACCCGCGGCAGCACGTAGTCGTTGCCGCTGAAGCGCACCGCCGGTGAGCGGTCGCGCACATAGACATCGAGATTGACCGGCACATCCAGCACTTCGCCGATTGTCGACGGCAGGCCGGCCCTGAGGGTGACGCGGTAGTGTTCGCCGTGCTTGACGCCGGTGATGCAAATCTGCCGCTTGTCGAGTTGAAGGCTGGCCGGTGCATCGCCGTTCAGCCGCACGAACGGCTGATAGATACCCTCACCCTTTTGCAGGTCTTCCGAAAGCTGCACGCACAAGCGCGGATTGACGCTGTCGGAATCGACCGTGTGGTCGACGACCCGGAATCCCTTGCGCGACTTCAGGTCGGCATAGGCAGCAGCCACCGAGGCGACGTTGTTGACTTCCAGCGAAGCCTTGTAGGCCTCGAGCGCCGGTCGGAAATAGGCCCGCCCCTCCAGTATCCTGGCCAGTTGGTCAAGGACCGAAGCGCGCAACTCCGCCGTGCGCGACAACTTGTAGGCATTGAGCGCCGCCGAGGTGACATCGATGGGCAATTGATAGCGCTCGCTGCCGTCCTTGGGATTGACGGTGGTCAGCGCATTGGCCAGTTTCGCCCACAGCTCGGGATCGTTGGCGGCAAGGCTGACGGCGGCCTTGTAGGCCTCGACGGCACCGCGGGAGTTACCATTGGCGAGCGCCTCATCGGCCTTGTGCTCCAAAGCGGCCGCGCCCAGCGTCTGCTGGCTCGCCAGCGCCTCGACGGCGTTGCGGTAGCGCGCAGCTTCATCGGCCATGCCTTCGGGCAGGAACGTCAGGTCCTTGGCCTCGCCCACCGGCTTGGCCTGCGGCGTCACGTCCACCACCCGGCCGGCGATGGCGCCGGGAAACGACTTGAGCTCGCCGTGATCGGACTTCAGAAAACACACCTCGGCCTTCACATTGTATGTGAAGGCCCGACACATCTCGTCCCTGATGCAGACCGTCTTGCACTGGTCCAGCGACACCTTGTCGACGGATCGATAATCAAAGCCGAAATAGTCGGCATCGACCGAAGGGATCACGCGACGTTCGCCGGCTACAGCACTATGGGCAAGGGAAATGACAGCGAGGCTGAAGGCAAGAACCAGGCAGGCAACACGGCCGGTCGGCATGAACGAACTCCCGATTAGCCCCTCGCGAACCCGTGGAGGCATTCTGACAGGCTTGCCCCCTCTTCGTCTAGGGCCAGTTTGCAATCACGGTTGCAGCGTTGGCGTTGCCCATTACGCCTCGTGTCGCGACCGCCACATGTCGTAGCCGTTGCGCACCGCCACGCCGATATCGAGAAGCGGCCGCGGTGGCAGCCGCGAAGGCGTACCGAGGCTCTGCATGTCGGCGATCAGCGGATTGTCGATGCCGCAGGCGAGATCGGCCGCCAGAAGCCCCGAGATGGTGCCCTTGGTGACGCCGACCGCATTCTGGCAGACCGCCGTCCAGACATTCGGCGCCACCTGCCCGAAGCCCGGAGCATGATTGGCCGACAGGCACACGAATCCGGTCCAGGTGTGCTCCATCGTCACCTTCGGCAGCGTCGGAAAGCGCTCATGGAAGATGCGCTCGTGCCCCGCGCGTGCGCGTACTTGCGCCTCGGCGCTCACCCGCTGGTCAGGGCAATAGCCAAAATCCTGGCGAATGAGGATGCGATGGTCCTGTGTGTAGCGCATGGTGACCGAGACAAAGGCATTGGCCGGCGTCACGCCCCAGTCGCCGACACCGCCAAGCGCCTTTTGCTCCTCGGCATCGAGTTGTCGGGTCAGGCTGGCATGGGCATGGAACGGGAGCAGCCTGCCCTTGAAGAAGCCGAATTTCTGGGCAAAGGCATTGGTGGCGAGAATCATGCGCGGCGCCCGGACGCTGCCCCCGGGTGTCGTCAGGCAAATGCCGTTGTCCTGCACGAAGCGGGTGATCGGTGTGTTCTCGTAAAGCCTCACGCCGGCTGGCAGGTTGTCGGCAAGCCCTCGGCTCAGCGCCGCCGGGTTCATCAGCACGCAGCCGGGTGTATAGATGGCGCAGTGATAATAGGGCGTGCCCAGCTCGGCGGCGATCTGGGCGGCATCGAGCCGGCGATAGGGCTCGCCCAGCCTGTCGAGGGCGGCAACGAAGGGTGCGATATATTCCTCTTCGCCGCGTGCCGTCACCGCCGTGTGGTATTTGCCACGTGCCGACCAGTTGCACTGGATGTTGTGGGCCTCGACGTTTTCGGCCAGATCGGCGATGGCGGCACGAGCCAGGGCCATGTAGCGATGCGCCCCGTCGAGATCGTCATGGCCGCCACCCACGGCATGCGGCAGATCGATGGCAAAGCCGGAATTGCGCGCCGAGGCATTCTCGCCCATCGCCCCGGCATCCAGCACCACGATCTTGTCGCCCGGCCGGTTGGCGGCCAGCCGACGTGCCGCAGCGAGCCCGGCATAGCCGGCGCCGGCGACGACCCAGTCGGCCTTGATCTCGCCCGCCAGCGCCGGATTGGGGGTGCGCTGCGGCAGGATGACATTCCAGCCGTTGGTCTTGTCGTTGATCGGTAGGCGGCGGATGTCGACCACGGGCTCAGCCCGCCCAGTTCACGGGATGAATGGCAAAGAACATCAGGGCGTCGTCGGCCTCGTAAATGAGTTCGGTTCCCGACGGCAGCCACAGGCTGTCCTTGGGTTTCAGATCATGCACCTTGCCGCCGCAATGCACCTTGAGTTCGCCTTCAACGCACAACAGCACTTCATCATATTTGATGGTCCAGGGAATATGCGCCCTGGTGAGCCGTGCAAATCCCGCCCCCAGTTCACCGCCGTGATCGCCGGAAACCACGCTACCGATCTGGCACTGGTCACCATGTTCGAAGCGCGGCACAAAACCGACGGCATCGAAACCGATTGTCTCGGGTGGCTTCTTGGCCATGATACGACCTCCCTGGCTGATGGCGCGGAAAGGTTATCCGCGCCGGCCACGCCAGACAAGGCACCAGGAGCCTCAGCAGAAGCCTACCAGACGGGCGCGTTGCGGCTGGCCAGGAGGGCGCCGTTCACCTCCTCAACCGAACCGTGCGAGGGTTCGTCTTCCAGCGAGAAGGCGGGGATCACCTCGCGCAGGCGGTCGTGATAATCACGCACCCCCACCTCGAGATCGGACAGGATATAGCCCGGAAAGGCCGATGACTGCATGGCTTCCCACGACCACCGGATGAGCTGCTTGTCCTCCTCGCCGGTCGAGCGGTCGATGCGATAGCTGAGATAGCGCGCCAGCTTCATCTCGCGGCGCTCGTCGGCGAGGCCGTAATAGGCCGTGCGCTGCACCGTGCGGTTCACGGCAAGCGGATATTCCTGATAGAAGCCGATGCAGTCGGGATAGAGCATCAGCACGGCGTTGGGGAACAGGCCCGCATACCACCAGGCCCGGCGATGGCTCTGAGGCAGGTGCTCCGCCTCGGGCAACAGCTTCTTGTAGTGGCGCACGCTCCACAGCTTGCCGGGTCCCGAGTTGAATTCGGCGAAGGCCTTGGCCATGCCGGAGCGATGACGCTGATCCTCGTACTGACGGCCATAGAGATCCTGCAGCGAGGGATGTGCCATCGGTACGTGATAGCCCTCGTTGTCGACGTCGCGCACCGCCTTCCAGTTGACCGGCAATTCGTCATATTCGAAGCCGCCGAGCGGGCGCACCTCATCCAGCCGGTAGGGGGCCATCTCGTCGGCCATGTCGGCCAGCAGGTCAGCGACCGGAGGCTGGTCGCTGGGAACAAAGCGCACAAAGACAAACCCGTTCCAGATTTCATGTTCCAGTGGCACAAGCCCGTGCTCGACCGGATCGAGATCGGGCAGCGTGCGCTTTTGCGGCACCGCCTTCAGCGTTCCATCGAGATTGTACGACCAGCCATGGAACGGGCACACCAGCGCGCTCTTGCACTGGCCTTTCGCCTCGGCGACGACGCGCGAGCCGCGATGCCGGCAGACATTGTGGAAAGCCCTGACCACGCCGTCCTGGCCGCGGACGATGAGCGCCCGTTCGCCGACGATATCGAAGCACTGGTAATCGCCCGCTTCCGGCACATCGCTCACATGACAGGCAACCTGCCAGCACTTGCGGAAAAGCTCGGTCTTTTCCACCTCCAGGAGTTCGGTGTTGAAATAGGTCCACCACGGCAGTCCGCCACGCTCGTGGTCGCCCAGCCCCTCATCGGCCTTCACCTTGGCGGATGCGGCGATGACGCTGGGATCGAGGGGCTTCATGACGGGTTCTCCTGCTGGACTGGCGATGGTGGGTGAACTGGGAGTATCAGCGCCAGAACTGATTGAATGTTCATTCAATATAATCGAAGGCGCCGCGCCGCGCAAGCACCACCAGGCCCGCAAGTCCGGCGGCCAGCGGCAAGGCGCCTATCTGCGGGCCGAGCACGGCAATGGGGGGCGACAGTGCTGCCACCGTCCAGAGCCCCAGATGCAGCGGCTGTCCCAGACGCAACGCGGATGGCGAGTGGTAGAGGAAAACCACCTGTGCCAACGCCAGCATGGTGAAATCGTAATTGTTGAAATAGGGCAGGATCAGCGTTGTGCCGATGAACACCGCCAGCACACGCGCGCCCAGATCGCGGCAGGTGAGCCAGATATAGATGCTCGCGGATGCCGCCAGCACGCTGCATACCGCCTGCAGGCCCTGCGCCCAGGCGAAGGAAAACCCCATCCAGTTGAAAAGCGCGAACGGCGTCGGCAGGAAATAGAAGAAGTTTTCGTCGTAGATCACGTGCAGGACTTCGACCTGGCGCGGTGCGATGATGGAGAAATAGGCGATCCACGGCTCTCGCCCGAACAGGGCAAGCGACAGCAGGATGAGGGCCGAAGCCGAGCAAAGCGCCGCCAGGATCGCCCGCCACTCGAAGCGGATGAGCATGATCACGGCGATCAGCAGACCGAGCTGCGGCTTGATCGTCGCCAGTCCGAGCAGAACGCCGGCAAGTATCGGCCGGCGCTCCAGCAAGAGCATGCCGGGAACCAGCAGACCAGCCAGCAACATGCCCGGATGGCCGTTGAATATCGTTGCCATGAGGCCGGGCGACAGCACCATGAGCAACGCGCCGATCCGATCTTTGCCCGCCAGCCACCAACCCAGAACCGCCGCCAGAACAAGGCTTGCAGCGGTATAGACATAGAGTGCCGTGGCGTATCCCATGAAGCCGAACGGCATCAGCAGCGGCAGAATATTGGGCGGATAGGAAAAGACGAAGTGGGTGCTCACGCCGACGCCGTGGCCCAGCAGGCCGTTCAGCCACATGTTGTAGCCGTCGACATCGGTGAGGATGGCCACTTTCCCCTGCACGGCGGCGAGACCGCCCGCCCAGAAATTGGCGAAGTCGCGGCCATAGAGATAGCCGAAATTGTGATCGTAGCCCGTGCTGGGCATGAAAATGAATTCATACAGCAGGATCACGGCGATGATGCCGCCGAACAGCAACAGTTTCACTGTCGGTTGAAGATCGCTCTCGCGTTGCATGATCGTCGGCTCCCCTGCCCTCGCCACCCCGCCACTGCCTCCACCTTAGGCGACCGTCGGTTTAGGTTCCGTGAAGCGCCCCCTGATGTCTTCCCCTCGCCACGTTCGACGTGGCATACTGTGCCGGTCGGGAGGGCACCTGACGCGCTTTCACCTGTTGAAGGATCACGCCCCATGACCAAGCTGACCACGACCCCCCTCAAGACGCTTCTTTCCACCGCTGGCCTTGCCCTTGCCCTGTCGCTCGCCACCGCGCTGCCCGCCAGCGCCGCCGGCAACTGGAACGCGACTTCAGGCACCGCCGCGCTGCCCGCCTATCAGGCAGCCCAGGACCTGATCAAGCAGGAGAAATACGCCGAGGCCATCGATGCCCTGAAGGCGATGAACATGCCCCAGGACGCCGACGTCCTCAATCTTCTGGGCCATGCCAGCCGCATGCTCGGCCATGTGGACGAGGGCATTGCCTATTACCTCGCGGCGCTCAAGATCGACCCGAAACACATAGGCGTGCATGAATACCTGGGCGAGGCCTACCTGATGAAGGCGGACCTGCCCGACGCCCAGAAGATGCTCACTGAACTGACCACCCTTTGCGGCTCATCGGGCTGCGCCGAAATCAAGCAGTTGAGCGATGCCATCGACGCCTACAAGAAGAAGCAGGGTTCCTGACACCATGGATCAGACTTATCGCCGACCCGATACCTCCGCCGACCGTTTCGACCGCGACGCCGAAATATCCTGGACCATGCCGGGCCATCTCTATCGTGACCCGGGTGTCCTCGACGAAGAGCGGCGGGCCATTTTCTATCGCTCCTGGCTCTATCTGTGTGCGGCAAGCGAGGTGGCCGAGCCGGGCGCTTATGTGACCGGCGAACTGGTCGGCCAGCACGTCTGCGCCCTGCGTGGCCGCGACGGTGAGTTGCGCGCCTTTTTCAACGTCTGCCAGCACCGCGGTCATATCCTGCTCAAGGGCAAGGGCCGCATCGGCAAACTCGTCACCTGTCCCTATCACGCCTGGGCCTACGACGAGCAAGGCGCCCTGCGCGCAGCGCCGCGTTGCGAAGGGGTAAAGGGCTTCGACAAGGCCGACTTCACCCTGCCCGCCGTGCGCGTCGAGGAATTCTGCGGCTTCGTCTTCGTCAACCTCGACCCCAAGGCCCGGCCCATGGCGGAAGTCTATCCGGGGCTTGCGGAAACCGTTCACCGCCTGCATCCCGCAGACACACCCTTGCTGCCGGCCTGCGAGATCGTCTTCGACATCGCCGGTAACTGGAAGAACGTCGCCGACAACTTCCTGGAGTGCTACCACTGCGCCCCGGCCCACAAGGCCTTCGTCGACCTCGTCGACATGCACACCTATACCGTCGAGACCCACGACAACTGGTCGCTGCAAGTCGGCGACTGCCGCACCTGCAGCAGCGCTTACGACTTTCCCGAAGGCTGCGACCGGGCATTTGCCGCCATCTTCGTCTGGCCGGCCTCGGCAATCCTCGTGTTCCCCGGCGCGCCTGGCCTTTTTACCTTCACCTTCCTGCCGACGGCGCCGGAGATGACCCATCAGGTGCTCAACTACTATGCTCCCGCCCTGCCGCTCGGGGAAACCGAGCAAGCCATTCTCGCCTATTTCAGCGACGTGCTTGGCCCCGAGGACGTGGCGCTGGTGGAGAACGTGCAGAAGGGCCTCAATTCGCTGGGCTACCACCAGGGTCGATTCATCATCGACCGCTCGCGCGACCACACCAACGAGCATGCGGTGCATCATTTCCATTCGCTGGTGATGGCGAATCTCGGGCTCGGCTGAGGCGCCACCATTGCCCGAAGCGATCGAGCCGGACAAAGCGCTCGCTGAGCTCTGGCTATCGGCCGGCGGCGCTCCCGAAACGCTCGACACGATCAGCCTGGCGGGCGCCGACCCGGCCCTTCCCTCATCCTTCGCCATCGGCACCGCCGCACAGATCTCCATTGCGGCGGCAGCGCTTTCTGCCGCTGATCTCTTCCATATGCGTAACGGCGTGCAGCCAGCCGTGACGGTCGACATGCAAGAAGCGGCGCTCGAATTCTGTGCCGAGCATCACATGCGCATCGACGGCGCACCTCCGCCCGACCCCTGGGATCCCATTGCCGGCGCCTACCAGTGCGGCGACGGCGGCCATGTCCGCATCCACACCAATTTCGCCCATCACCGCGCCGGCATCGTCGAATTGCTGGGCGGCGCCGATGACCGTCCCGCCGTCGCCAAGGTGCTTTCCCGCTGGTCGGCGGCGGACTTCGAGGAAGAAGCCTCCAGCCGTGGTCTCGTGGCGGCCCGCATGCGCAGCTTCGAGGAATGGGACGAGCACCCGCAGGGCATGGCCGAACGCCCGACGCCGCTCATTGCCTTCGACAGGCTCCAGGCTTCCCGGCCCGAACCCTTGAGGCCCGGCAGGCTGGCCCTGTCGGACATCCGCGTCCTCGACCTGACGCGCATCATCGCCGGCCCGGTTGGCAGCCGCCTATTGGCCGCGCACGGGGCCGACGTGCTGCGGGTATCCAGCTCACATCTGCCAGAGATCCCGACATTGCTGCTGGAAACCGGCCGTGGCAAGCGCTCCACGTTTCTCGATTTCAATCGCCGGGAGGATCTCGCGGCCATGGAGCAACTGGTGCGTGAAGCCGACGTTATCGTCGGCGCCTATCGACCCGGCAGCCTTGAAGCCCTGGGCCTCTCGCCTGAACGGCTCGCCCGCCTGCGCCCCGGCCTCGTGATGGTCTGGCTCTCGGCCTATGGGCGGCAAGGCCCCTGGGCGCAAAGGCGTGGCTTTGATTCGATCGTCCAGACGGCAACCGGCTTCAATCATGCCGAAGCCGACGCAGCGGACGACAGCGATCCCCGTGCCCTGCCCTGCCAGGCCATCGATCATGCAAGCGGCCATCTCGTTGCCTGTGCCGCCATGCTGGCGCTTCGCCGCCGGGCGCTTGAGGGCGGAAGCTGGAACATCCATCTCTCCTTGTCACGCACCGGCCTGTGGCTGCGCCATCTCGGTCGCTATGATTCATCAGGATTTGCCGCGAAAAATCCGCCGGAAAACTGGATCGCGCCGCGACTGGCCCATGCCGACAGCCCCTTCGGCCGCCTGACTTTCGTGCCTCACGCGGCCCACTTTTCGCAAGGGCAGCCGCAATGGAACCTGCCGCCGCCTGTTGCCGGCAGCGCCGCGCCGGGCTGGCGAGCCGGAGCTTGAAGCATACCCCCTCTGCATCCGATGCAAGCGCTATTGACGCGGTGCCTGCCCGCATGTCACCTTCGAGGCCAGCGGTGCCCCACAGCCGATCGGTGAGGGGCTTAGCAAGGGAACACGGTGAGGACGACCCAATCGGGGCCAATTCCGTGACTGCCCCCGCAACTGTGAGCGGCGAGCCGCCGGCGCGATGATGTCACTGGGCAACCGGGAAGACAGCGCAGGCGGCGATGACCCGCAAGTCAGGAGACCTGCCGCTGGGGGAAGCCGCCTTTGAGGCGGCTGCCATGGTTTATTTGAGCTGCACGGAGGGTGTTTTATGCTCACGTCGACTGCACGTCTGGATGTCGCAACTGTTTCCTCGACCGAACGCCTTGCCGCCGGTCTCATCGCCTTCTTCCTCGGGATGGGCCTTTTGATGGGCGTCGGCTTTGCCGGCTCGCACGTCATCCACAACGCCGCCCACGATACCCGCCACGCCATCGGCTTTCCCTGCCACTGAGCAGGGACTGCCGGACTGGTTGCCCGGTTCCCTCAAGGGAGCCGGGCCTGTTGGCATCTATCGAAGAGGACTCCAGCGATGACCGCAAGGATCATCATTGCTGCCGCATTGGCCGGACTAATTGCTGGCCTCGTCGTGGCAGCCGTTCAGCACGTCCGCGTCACCCCGCTCATCGCCGCGGCCGAGCAGTATGAGAAGGCCGATACAGCCCCGGCCACCACCATCACCCACCAGCATCAGGCATGGGCGCCGCGCGACGGCCTGCAGCGCACGCTCTTTACCCTGGCCGCCGATCTCGTGGCCGGCGTCGGCTTTGCCCTGCTGCTGGCCGCCGCCTCGCTGGTGAGCGGTTTGCCGCTCACCCTTTCAAACGGCGCCATCTGGGGACTTGCGGGCTTTGCCGTCTTTACCCTCGCACCCTCGGCCGGCCTGCCGCCGGAATTGCCTGGTATGGCGGTCGCCGACCTCGCCGCCCGGCAGATGTGGTGGTGGCTGACGGTTGCATTGACCGGCACAGCCATCTTGCTGGCGGTACGCTTTGCCCGCCCCTGGGCCTGGGCCGCCGCTCTCGTCCTGGCGTCGCTGCCGCATGTCATTGGCGCTCCGCAGCCTGCCAGCCATGAAACCGCCGTGCCGGCCGCCCTCGCCAGCAGCTTTGCCGCCAATGCCATCGCCGCCCAGGGCATATTCTGGGTGGTGCTCGGCCTGGCGCTTGGCTACTTGCTGGCGCGCTTCCTGCCCTCAACCCGCGAGGCGTGAACCGCATGCAGAAGATTCCCGCCACCATCGTCACCGGCTTCCTAGGCGCCGGCAAGACCACCCTCATCCGCCATCTCCTCGCCCACGCGGGTGGCCGTCGCATCGCCCTCATCGTCAACGAGTTCGGCGATGTCGGCGTCGATGGCGATATCATCAGGGGCTGCGGCGAGGAACTCTGTCGCGAAGACGATATCGTCGAATTGTCGAACGGCTGCATCTGCTGCACCGTCGCCGACGATTTCATCCCCACCATGACGAAGCTCATCGGCCGTGGCGAGGCGCCGGACCACATCGTCATCGAAACCTCGGGCCTCGCCCTCCCCCAGCCGCTGGTCAAGGCCTTCGGCTGGCCGGAAATCCGCGCCCGCGTCACCGTGGACGGCGTGGTCACCGTCGTCGACACCCCGGCCCTGGCCGAGGGCCGCTTTGCCCACGACGAGCAGGCCGTCGCCGCCCAGCGCGCCGCTGATCCCGGTATCGATCACGACAGCCCACTGGAGGAACTGTTCGAGGACCAGCTTCATTGCGCCGATCTGGTGCTGCTTAACAAGACCGACCTCGTGGGCGATGAAGATGCCGACCGGCTCGCCGCCGGCCTTGAAGGCGAAGTCCGTCCCGGCACCCGCATCGTCCGCACCCGCAATGGCGTCATCGACCCCGCCGTGCTGCTCGGCCTCGCCGCCGCCGCCGAGGACGACACCGAAACCCGCCAGTCGCACCATGAGCTCGAAGGCGTCGAGGAGCATGACCATGACGACTTCGAGACCTTTGCGGTGCATCTGGGCGAGGAGGTCTCGCGCGAGGCGCTGATCGCCCGCATCGAGCGAGTGATCCGCGACCACGACGTGCTGCGCCTGAAAGGCTTTGCCGCACTCGCCGGCCAGCCGGCAAAGTTGCTGGTGCAGGCGGTCGGCCCACGCCTCAATGCCTGGTTCGAGCGGCCATGGAGCGAAGGCGAAACGCGCGCTACTTCCCTCGTGGTCATCGGCATGAAGGGCATGGACCAGCCGGCCATCGAGGCCACCCTCAGGGGCTAGATGCACCTCCTCGCCACAACCTCTGGCGTGATCGACGGCGGCGCCGAGGCTGTCGATCTCGGCCAGAGCCCCGGCGACATCATCGTGGTCTCGGCGGCCGATTCGGAGCTGGCGGCGCTGGCCCGCGCCCAGGACGGGCTCAATACGCCCAAACTGACCCTGCGCCTCGCCAACCTCATGGCGCTGGGTCACAACCTCTCCGTCGATACCTGGATCGCCCGCACGGCCGGCCGCGCCCGACTCGTTGTAGTGCGCCTGCTGGGCGGGCGCGGCTACTGGCCCTATGGCGTCGATGAGCTGCTGCGGCTTGCCCGCGACGGCGGCCCGCAGGTCGTCCTGCTGCCCGGCGGCGGCGATCCCGATCCCGAACTCACCCGCCTGTCCAGCCTTCCCGCCGCCGTGGCCGAACGTCTTCGGCATTATCTGGCCGGCGGCGGCGAAGCCAACGCCGCCAATTTCCTGCGCCTGTGCGCTCACATTCTCGGCAAAGGCGCCGAACCCGCACCCCCCGCCCCGCTTCCGCCGGCAGGCTTTTACTGGCCGCAGTGTGGCGCCACCGACCTGGGATCGCTGCGCACCCGCTGGCAACCCGACAGGCCTGTTGCCCTCATCACCTTCTATCGCGCCCTCATCGAAGGCGGGTTCACCGCCCCGGTCGAGGCCCTCGTCGCCGCCCTCGATCGGCGCGGCCTCAATGCCTGCCCGGTATGGGTCGCCAGCCTCAAGGACGCTGCCGCCGCCAGCCTGCTGTCTGACCTCTTCGCCGAAGTCACGCCCGCCCTCATCCTCAATGCCACCGGCTTTGCCATCGCTGCCGGCGGTGGCGCCAACCCGTTTGCCAGCCAGATTTGCCCCCTCCTGCAAATGGTGTTTTCCGGGTCCTCCGAAGAACAGTGGCAGGCAAGCGCCCAGGGGCTCGGCGCCCGCGATCTCGCCATGAACGTGGTGCTGCCGGAACTGGACGGGCGCATCATGACCCGCGCCGTGTCCTTCAAGGCCGATCAGGCGCGGCATGCCGCCACCGAATGCCCCGTCGTCACCTATCGCCCGGTGCCCGACCGCGTGGACTTCGTGGCCGAGCTTGCCGCCAACTGGGTGAAACTGGCATCAACCCCGCCGTCAGAGCGCCGCATCGCCGTCATCCTCGCCAACTACCCCAACCGCGACGGCCGCATCGGCAACGGCGTCGGCTACGACACCCCGGCCAGTACGATCGCCATCCTCGACCGATTGGCGGGCGAAGGCTATGAGGCCGGCGATTTTCCCGCCGATGGCAATACCCTCATCCGCCTGTTGCAGGCAGGCCCCACCAACCGGGCCGGCGCCCGCGGAGATACGGCCGATGCCCCCCGTCTCAACCTGACTCATTATCTCAAAGCCTTCGCGCAACTGCCTGAAGAGACTCAAAGGAAAGTCACCGAGCGCTGGGGGCCGCCCGAGCGCGACCCGTTCGCCGCCGACGGGGCTTTTCATTTGCCGGCGAAGCTCTTCGGCAACATCGTCGTCGCCATCCAGCCGGCACGAGGCTTCAACATCGACCCCAAGGAGACCTATCACGACCCGGCCCTGCCACCGCCGCACGGCTACCTTTCCTTCTATATCTGGCTGCGCGAGGCATTCGGCGCCCATGCCGTTATCCACAACGGCAAGCATGGCAATCTCGAATGGCTGCCAGGCAAGGCGACTGGGCTGTCGGCCGCCTGCTTCCCCGAGGCCGCCCTCGGCCCCCTGCCGCAACTCTATCCCTTCATCGTCAACGATCCAGGCGAAGGCACGCAAGCAAAGCGCCGCACCGGCGCCGTCATCATCGACCATCTGACCCCGCCCCTAACCCGCGCCGAGACTTACGGGGCGCTGGCCGAACTGGAAGCGCTGATCGATGAGTACTACCTCGCTTCCGGCCTCGACCGTCGCCGACTGGAGGCCTTGCGCCGGCAGATCTTCGACCTGACCCGCTCATCGGGCCTCGATGCCGACGCCGGCATCGCCGATGCGCTCGACGAAACCGCGGCCCTGCAAAAGCTCGACACCTGGCTGTGCGAGGTGAAGGAAGCCCAGATCCGCGATGGCTTGCATATCCTGGGCAAGAGCCCTGAGGGGCGCCTTGAAGTCGACCTGCTGGTGGCGCTCGCCCGCCTTGAACGCGGCGCCGGCGAAGGCGGCGATGCCTCGCTCATCCGCGCCATCGCCCACGATCTCGGCCTTTCCGGTTACGATCCCTTCCTCGATGAACCGGGCGCCCGGTATAAGGGATCCCGCCCGCCTGCGCTGCTCGACGTCGCGCCGGACCCATGGCGCTCCAACGGCGATACCCGCGAACGCATCGAGGCCCTCGCCCAGGCGCTGGTGGCCGGCAAGACAACCGCCGATCCCGGCTGGAGCGCCACCCGCGCCGTCCTCGCCGCCATAGAAAGCCACATCCGCCCGGCCGTGCGGGCCTGCGGCCACGGCGAAATGATGTCCCTCATCGCCGGCCTTGCCGGCCGCTTCGTTGCCCCCGGCCCGTCCGGTGCCCCCACCCGCGGCCGCCTCGACGTGCTGCCGACAGGGCGCAACTTCTATTCCCTCGACAACCGCGCCGTGCCCACCCCTACGGCCTGGGCCATCGGCGAGCGATCGGCGGAAAATCTGCTGGAACGGCACTTCCAGGACCATGGCGCCTATCCCGCCGCGCTCGGCCTTTCGGTATGGGGCACCTCCAACATGCGCACCGGCGGCGACGACATCGCCCAGGCGCTGGCCTTCATTGGCGCCAGGCCGAAGTGGGAATCGGCAAGTTGGCGCGTTACCGGCTTCGAAATCACCCCGCTGGCCAAGCTCGGCCGTCCGCGGATCGATGTCACCTTGCGCATTTCCGGCTTTTTCCGCGATGCCTTCCCCGCCCAGATCGAACTGTTCGACCGCGCCGTCCGCCAGGTCGGTGCCCTCGATGAACCCGACGCCGACAACCCCATCGCCGCCCGCATGCGTGCCGAGCGGGCCGAACTCTCTGCCGCCGGCCTTTCCGATGCCGAAGCCCTGCGCCTGTCCGGCTTTCGCGTCTTCGGATCGAAGCCCGGCGCCTACGGGGCGGGCCTTCAGGCCCTCATCGATGAAAAGCTGTGGTCCGAGCGCGCCGATCTCGCCAGCGCCTATATCGCCTGGGGCGCCCACGCCTATGGTGCAGCCGCCGCCGGGGAAAGCCTGCCCGATACCTTCACTCGCCGCCTCGCCCGCCTCGATGCCGTGGTCCACAACCAGGATAATCGCGAGCATGATTTGCTCGATTCCGACGACTATTATCAGTTCGAGGGCGGCATGACAGCGGCCGTCGAGGCCGCATCCGGCGCTCGCCCTGTGGTCTATCACAACGATCATTCGCGACCCGAACGCCCGGTGACACGCACGCTGGAAGAAGAAATCGGCCGCGTCATGCGCTCACGGGTCGTCAACCCCAAATGGATCGCCGGCGTCATGCGGCATGGCTACAAGGGCGCCTTCGAGATCGCCGCAACGGTCGATTACATGTTCGCCTTCGCCGCCACCACCGGGGCGGTGAAGTCGCATCACTTCGACCTTGCCTACGAGGCTTTCGTCGCCGATACCGGGGTGCGCGACTTCATCGCAGCCAACAACCCGTCGGCGCTCGCCGAGATCGCCCAGCGCTTCGATGAGGCGCTGGCTCGTGGGCTTTGGACACCGAAATCCAATTCCGCCTATGATGAACTGCAACGCCTGTCAGGAGATGCACGATGATTGCCAAGGCCGACATGACCCCCAAGGAACTGAATGCCCGTCACGCCGACAAGATGGCCAAGAAGAAGGCGGCCCGCGACAAGATCCTCGCCACCAAGACCATCGAGAAGGGCCTTCTCATCGTCCACACCGGCAAGGGCAAGGGCAAGTCGACGGCCGCCTTCGGCATGGTTTTCCGCGCCATCGGCCACGGCATGAAGGTCGCCGTCATCCAGTTCGTGAAGGGCGCCTGGGGCACCGGCGAACGCACCATCCTGGAGAATTATCCCGACCTCGTCACCATCAAGGCCCTGGGCGAAGGCTTTACCTGGGAGACCCAGGACCGGGCCCGCGACATCGAGATGGCCCGCCTCGCCTGGGAAGAGGCCAAGCGCTACATTGCCGATCCCGCCTATTCCATGGTGCTTCTGGATGAGCTCAACATCGTGCTGCGCTACGACTATCTGCCGCTCGAAGAGGTGCTCGAAGTGCTCAGGGCGAAGCCGGCGGACAAGCACGTCATCGTCACCGGCCGCAACGCCCGCGACGAAATGATCGAGATCGCCGACCTCGTTACCGAGATGGAGCAGGTGAAGCACCCGTTCCGTTCAGGGGTCAAGGCACAGGCCGGCATCGAGTATTGACTCAGTCCTTCGGCGAAGGTTTGGGCGGGATGGCGCGCAGATAGGCGACCATCGCTTCAAGGTCGTCAGGTTTTATGTTGCGGTAGTAGTCGTAGGCCATCGGCCCCGTCAGCTTCGAGCCGTCGGGTCTCACCGCCTTGGTGATGGCGTTCTTGATGTCCTGATCGCTCCAGCCCTTCAACCCGTCGGCGCTCGGGGTGATGTTGGCCGAGACGACGATCCCCCAAGGGCCGGCGAATTGCTGACCGCCCGCCCCCATGCGGTTCGCGATGTCCGGTCCCCCCTTGCCGAGGGGCGTGTGACAGGCCATGCAATGGGAGATCGTCACCAGGTATTTGCCGTAGTTCACCTTGTCGCTGCGCTCGACGTCCGCCACATGCGTGACTTTGGGTCCATAGGCTGGAGGCAGCGGGAACTTGTAGACGGATTTGGGCTCAGTATTGCTCGACGGCTTGACCGTTCGCAGGTAGGTGACAATGGCGCTTACGTCACTATCGGACATGTTGCGGTAGAGGTCGACCGGCATGGGTGGCCCGATGAGGCTGCCGTCCGGCCGGAAGCCGTTGCGGATCGCCGTGACGATCTGTTCATCCGTCCATGTGCCAATGCCGCTTTTTGTGGCCTCGGTGATGTTGGGCGAATAGGCGGTCATCATCTTGTCGTCGACAACCTGGCGCCCGGAGAGTTCCTTTTCCCACAATGTCGCGCCATCGGGCCCGCGCGGGGTGTGGCAATTGCCGCAGGCGACCATGGCATGCATCAGATAAGTGCCGCGCTCCAATGGCGTCTCGGCCTTGACCGTCACGCTGGCGGTGACAGCAAACACGGCCGCAGCAGCCAGTCCCGAAAGAAGTCGGCGAACCATGAGCGATCTCCCCGTTGAACCCTGCCCGGAAAAGATAAAAGCGATTCTCCGAGCCCGGGAAGACGCAATTCCGAAGCACAGTGAGCGCCGGATCGACGCCTCAGGCCGCCTGCGCCAGCGACGACTTGAGCTTGATGGCCAGCGCTCTTGTGCGCTCATCTGTGAGCCGTGCCACCATGTCGAGGAGACGCATCTTCTGCGCCGCGTCGATGACGTCGTAGCGGGTCATCACCGCCTCGACCACGGCGCGGGCGAAGACTTCCGGCTCCAGCGAGCGCTGCCGCCCGGAAAGATCGACATGGATGTCGGTGGCAGCCCTGAGCAGCCAGAACGACGACGCTGGCAGGCCGCTGGCCGAAATGACCGACTTGAGGCCCATGATGCCGTGACCGGCGATCTTCTGGCGCAGCTTTGGCAACGACGTGGAGGTGAGATAGGCAAGTGCCCTTTCGACGATCGCCATGCGTCCGCGCAATGCGGCCCGAAGGATGATCGATGTGGTGAGCATCTGCTTGGCGCACAGGAACGGGATCAGGCGATCGAGTTCGAGCGTCTGGGCGGTTTCGAGGATCTTCAACAGCGTCGTTTCCTCGGCATCGACCACGATGGCCTCAGCGTCGTTGGCGGGAATCCAGCCGCGCTCGGCCATCAGCGTATGCACCCGGTTGGCGGCCCGCTTGGCTTGCAGGATGCGCACTTCCAGCGGCAGATCGGCCCACTCCAGCAGCCGTTCGACGATCTCCGGGCAATCGCGGAACCGGACATAGAGGCGCCGGCAGTCGTCGGGCTGGAGATGGGCGGAAACATTGTCGAGCAGCAAGGCGCAGACACTTTCGTCGCAGTGTCCGGCGATATGGGAGACGATCTCGGCTGAAAGGTCGCCACGCTGGGCAACCACCATCTGGCGGGCCGCATCGCCCACCTGCACCACGGCCAGCATGCGCCAGTGGTCGAGGGCCCTGGTCTCGGCCAGGAACGGCAGCGCGATATCGTCGCTGTCGGCGATGATGGCGAAGGCCAGATCGGCGTTGAGATCATCGACCATGGCGAGCTTTTCCGCCAGAAGCCGGCGGATATCGCTGACCGGATCGACCGCCAGCTTGAGCAGCGCTGGAACAATCAGCTTCTTTTCGGCCGCGGGCGCGGCCGGGTCGATCATCAGCCGGGCAAGCTGGGCGGCGAGATGGCGGCGTGCGCCGGTGTTCCCGCTGTTGATCACCCGATCGAAGATGGTCGTGTCGAGACTGGCAGCCTGTTTGTTGTCCACGTCGTTCACCTCGTCTGCCGAATGTGGTCGAATCCTCATGAATCAGGTCCCGCACAATTCGAATCTGGCGACGAAGCGTTAACAATTGGTTCACCATGGGGGGTCCGCGGAATTCCCGCTTTTCCGCGCTGACAGGTTCGCTCAGGTCGCCGGCGTCTCGCCCATTTCTCCGGCGATGGCCACCGCTGCAACCGATGTGGTGGTGGGGACCACCTGCGGCAGCGTCGCGCCTTCGGCCTGCACGGCAGGCGCGGCGCGGCGCATCATGCGATAGAGCGCAAATACGCCAAGCAGACCGTAGACGGCGATCATGTAGGTCATGAAGCCCGAGGGCCCCAGGCGGGTCATGACGCCGCCGATGAGCGAGGGGCCGGCGATGGCGCCGGCGCCATAGATGAGAACCAGCTTGCCCGAGGCGCCGAGCATCTGGTCGCGGTCGAGATGATCGTTGGCATGGGCGAGCGCCAGCGAATAGATGGGGATGGAAATGGCGCCGAACACCGTGAACAGGGTGATGAGCGAGGTCGGCGAATAATCCGCCGCCGGAATGCAGACGAACGCCAGACCCGCCGTCAGGAAGGCCGATATGGTGAGCACCAGGCGGCGGTCGTAGCGGTCCGACAGGGCACCGATGGGATATTGCGAAACAATGACACCCAGCGGCGGCAGCGCCAGCATGACCGACACCAGCGGCAGCGACAGCCCTTGCATGACCCCGTAGACGGCCCCCATGGAGAAAAAGGCGCTCTGCCCGAGGCCATTGGCAAAGGTGGCGATAACGGCCAGCGGCGAGCCCCGATAGAGATCGCTCAGTGCCACCGGGCGCGGCTGCTCGATGGCCGGCGCCTCGATGCGGATGAGGGTGGTCGGTATCAGCGACATCGACAGGATGGCCGACACCACGATGAAGCGCACGAAGCCGCTGGTATCGGTGATGTTGAGCAGAAGCTGGCTGCCGCCGACGGCGCCGTAATAGATGATCATGTAGACCGACAGGAGCTGGCCGCGGTTTTCGTTGGTCGACTTGGAGTTGAGCCAGCTTTCGCACACGATCGACAGCCCGGCGGTGCAGAAGCCGGCCAGCACCCGCATGGCGAACCACCAGAACGGGTCGACCCAGATCGGAATGAGCAGCACCGCCGTCGAGACCACCGAGGCATAGGCCGCGAACACCCGGATATGGCCCACCTGGCTGATGATCCTCGGCGTCAGGAAGGCGCTGATGAGCACACCGGCGAAATAGCCCGACATGATCAGGCCGGTGGTGGTGGTGGAGAACGAGGCAAGCGCTGCCTGGATGCCGATCAGCGAGCCCTGCAACCCGTTGCCGAGCGCCAGCAGCCCTATCCCCAGAAGCAACGGCCAGATGCCGCGCAAGCCCTTGAACATGACGATCCTCAGGATTGTCCGCCTCGTCGATCGAGGCACCGGGGACTTTAGAGGCGGGTCGCCGGCGCGGCAACGGCCGGGGCTTGCCCCCTCGTCACACCAGCCCGCTCATCCGCAGCTTGGCATCGAGCACCTCGGCATCGAACGGCCTGACCAGGCAATCCGACGCCCCGGCCCAGATGGCCCGCCCGACATTTTCCGCATCCGCCTCATCGGCGCACACCAGCACGACGGGGCTGCGGCCACGCCCCAGCGTGCGCAGGCGGCGGATGAACCCGGCTGCATCCGGCCCGCCGCGCCGGTCGGCGAACATGACGACGTCCGGTGCCTTTCGCCGACAATAATCGAGTGCGTGATCGAGATCGCTGGAAGCGGCAAGATCGAAGCCGTAGGGGCCCAGGAGGTGTTCCAGATTACGCCGCTCGCTGGCGCTCGAATCGACTATCAGGCACTGTGTCATGTCGATCATCCTTCGACCTGCTCTTTCCGCCCCGGTAGCCGTTCCCCTAACTGTTCGGGACTCCTGCGCCGACATGGTTAACGACTGGTTAACAGCTTACCCACAGGCACAGATGGATAACTTTATTGTGATGTTTCATTGTGTTGGCGCGTCATATGGGCACTTGCCCACAGCGGGATGGAGTCATTGGGCGGTCCGCCGACAGACTCCCATAGCGATTCTCGCGCGTCGTCCTACAACCTTAGCGTGCTGCAATGTTCCTGTTTTGATCGCGGAGCGGGAACAAGTCCAGTGGCAGGTCGAGGGGTTTGCCGGCAGGCACAAGTTCGCTTCGTCCGCTCCCCTCCTCCTTGTGGGGGGTGAAGGGAGCCGGCACGGCTTCTCGCCTCCGCTGGCGTTTTGGCCGCGAAGGGTCCCGGGGGGTTGGGGAAAGCGCCAGCTCAGCGCTTGACTGTTGTAGAGGGTGCGCTTTGCCGGCGCTTTCCCCGTGGCCTTGTGGACGGGCGGCTGGAGTTTTTAACACATGAATTGCTCGCCTGACGGGCATGCCGGATAACGGCTATTGCAGGCCGGCCGGCACCAGTTCACCGTCAGGGTCACTGCCCTTCACGCGCGTCCGGACCGTAGTATCCGGACCCCTGAGCCAGGACACACCCGCACCCCGGTTCAGCGTTGTCCGTCACAACGCGGAACGGAGAGCCACACCTTTCTCCCCGTGACCGGACGGCTCGCGAGCCACGCCCCGGGAGTGGGAGACAGGTGGAACGAACATAGAACAATTTAGTCCGCTTGTCAAGACTTGATTGCCATATTCTGCAATTTATTCCCCATTCCTCTCCACCGTCATGCCGGTACTTGATACCGGCATCCATTCCGCTGGCCGTCGCGGCTGGCTGAGGCCCTGGCGGAATAGACCCCGTGGTCAAGCCACGGGGTGACGGGGGTGGGGACGGGCGGCCGTGATTGACGGAACCATGACCGCGATCACCATTCCTTCGTCATGCCGGTACTCGATACCGGCATCCATTCCACTGGCGTTGCGGCTGGCTGGGGCCGTGGCGGAATAGACCCCGTGGTCAAGCCACGGGGTGACGGGGGTGGGGACGGGTGGCCGTGATTGACGGAACCATGACCGCGAACCCCATTCCTTCGTCATGCCGGTACTCGATACCGGCATCCATGCCACTGGCGTTGCGGCTGGCTGAGACCCAGGCGGAATAGACCCCGTGGTCAAGCCACGGGGTGACGGGGGTGGGGCGGGTGGGCGTGATTGACGGAACCATGACCGCGAACCCCATTCCTCTTCATCGTCATGCCGGTACTCGATACCGGCATCCATGCCGCTGGCGTTGCGGCTGGCTGGGGCTCCGGCGGAATGGACCGTGGTCAAGCCACGGGGTGACGGGGTGGGGCGGGTGGGCGTGATTGACGGAACCATGACCGCGAACCCCATTCCTCTTCATCGTCATGCCGGTACTTGATACCGGCATCCATGCCGCTGGCGTCGCGGCAGGCTGAGACCCTGGCGGAATAGACCCCGTGGTCAAGCCACGGGGTGACGGGGGTGGGGCGGGTGGGCGTGATTGACGGAACCATGACCGCGAATCCCATTCCTTCGTCATGCCGGTACTTGATACCGGCATCCATGCCGCTGGCGTCGCGGCGGGCTGAGGCCCTGGCGGGATGGTCCCCGTGGTCAAGCCACGGGGTGACGGGGGGCGAGGGTGAAGTGCATGGCCCCTGGGTCGCCGGGGCCGGCCCGACGATGACACTGGGGTGGCGCCCTCATCCATCGCACCGCGAGGTGATGCAAGGCGCTGCCTGCGCTGCTAACGTGGGGCATCGCCCGTAACCGCGCAGTGGCCCCACGCGCCGTGTTGCCCCGCAAAGAGGAGACTTCATCATGCCCGGCCTGTGGTTCGAGGAATTCGAGGACGGAAAGACCTACAAGCACCCCCTCACCCGCACGGTGACGGAGATGGACAACATGATGTTCTCCTGCCTCACCCTCAACCCGCAGCCGCTGCATATCGACCGGCATTTCTGCGCCGGCACCGAATGGGGCGAGCCGCTGATGAACTCGCTGTTCACCCTCGGCCTGATGATCGGCATCTCCGTCAACGACCTGACGGTGGGCACCACCATCGCCAATCTCGGCATGAAGGAGGTGAAATTCCCAGCCCCCCTGTTCCAGGGCGATACCGTCAGGGTGGAGACCACCGTCATCGCCAAGCGCGAAAGCCGCTCAAGACCCGATGCCGGCATCGTCGATCTCGACCACCGCGCCTACAAGCAGGACGGAACGCTGGTCGCCCAGTGCCTCAGGCAGGCGTTCATGCGCAAGCGGCCGGCGGCATGAGATCGCTGCTCTTCGTCCCCGCGGATTCCGAGAAAAAGATCGCCAGGGCCCTCGCCTCGGGCGCCGATACGGTGATCCTCGATCTGGAGGATTCGGTCAGCCCCGCCGCCAAGCCCGTGGCCCGCCGGCTCGTCGCCGAGGTGCTGGCCTCACCGCGCCCGGCCGGGGCCCCTCGGCTCTTTGTGCGCGTCAATGCCCTCGATAGCGGTCTGACCGGCGCCGACCTCGAAGCGGTGCTGCCCGCCCGCCCCGACGGGCTGATGCAGCCGAAGACTGAAAGCGGCGGCGATGTCGCCAAACTGGCGCGCCTCACGGGCGGCGACCTGCCGATCATCGCCATCGTCACCGAAACGGCGGGCGCGCTGTTTTCCTGCGGCACCTACGATAAGGCCGGCCCGGCGCTTTACGGCATGGCCTGGGGGGCGGAGGATCTGTCCAACGATCTGGGCGCCCGCTCCAGCCGCGATGCCGATGGCCGCCTCACCGACCCCTATCGCCTCGCCCGCACCCTGTGCCTGGCAGGCGCCCGGGCGGCGGGGGTCGAGCCCATCGATACCGTGCAAGTCGATTTCCGCGACCTTGCCGCCCTCGAGGCCGAATGCGAAGCCGCCGTGCGCGACGGCTTCACTGCCAAGATGGCCATCCATCCGGCGCAGGTGGAGATCATCAACCGGGTCTTCACCCCTTCGCCCGAGGCCATCGCCGAGGCTGAGGCCGTCACGGCCGCCTTCGCTTCGGCCGGCGATGCCGGGGTGGTGGCCATCGATGGAAGGATGTTCGACATCCCCCACCTCAAGCGGGCGCAAAAGCTGCTGGCCCAGGTGCGCGGCTCAGGTTGAGGGGCTGGATCTCGGCTTGCGGCGCGCCCGCGGCGGCTTCGGAGCATCGACGATGCGGACATCGATCGGGCCTTTCATGGTCACGTCGCGCTGCGGGAACGGGATTTCCATGCCGGCCTCCTTCAGGGCGTCCCACAACAAGAGGAAAATGTCGCCGCGCACGTTGACCGTGCCCTTGCCGGGATCGCGGATCCAGAAGCGCAGCTTGTAGTTGACCGACGAATCGCCGAAGGCGGTGATGTGGCAGACCGGCGGCGGCACCGCCTGCACCCGCTTGTGGGTGGCCGAGACCTGGCGCGCCAGCTTCCTCACCTCGTGGGGATCGGCCGAATAAGCCACCCCGAAATCGAGATCGAGACGCACCAGATCGGACGAATAGGACCAGTTGACCACCTGCGAGGTGATCAGGTCCTCGTTGGGGATGAGATATTCGCGCCCGTCGCGGGCGATCACCGAGGCATAGCGCGCCGCCAATTCATTAATGCGGCCATAGGTATCGCCCACGGTGATGACGTCGCCCGGCTTGATGGATTTGTCCAGCAGCAGGATGAAGCCGGAAATCAGGTTGGAGACCACCTTCTGCAGGCCGAAGCCAAGGCCGAGGCCGACGGCGCCGGAGAACACCGCAAAGGCGGTCAGGTTGATGCCGACGAGGCTGAGGCCCACCACCACCGCCGTCACCAGCAGCACCGCTTTCGCCAGCTTGGCGGTCAGCACCTGCAGCGACGGACTCAAATCCTCGATCCTGGAAAGCTGGTTGTCGATCAGCCGCCCGCCGGTCACCGCCACCCAGATCAGCACCGCCAGGATGACGATAGCCTTGATCACCAGGAGCGGCGTCAGGCGAAAGCCCTGCATCTCGATGCCGACGGAATCGAGCGCATTGATGATGTCGGGCAGGATGCCGAGCATGAACGCCGCCACCACCATCCATGTCACGACGGCGATGACCCGGGCGATGAAGCGGTTGCGGATGACGCGCGAGGCGACCGAGATGACGATCCACGCCGTCGCCAGGCCCGCCGCCACGGCGATCAGATAGCTGCGCGACGGCCAGGTGACAGTGCGCATGGCGATCAGCGCCAGCCACAGCGCCATGGGAAAGAAGATCCACCTGAGACGCCTGAGGACAATGGCCAGCGAGCGCAGCAATCGCGGATTGCCCTCGATGCGGCGGATGCGCGCCTCGAATATGGGTTCCAGGCGATGCGCGATGATGAGCGCCAGCCCGAAGGCGCCGACGATGACGGCGAACTGCGCCAGCGTCCAGGCAAGCCCTGTCTGATTGAAAAGAATGCCGCGGTGGGCGAGCCACAGCAGCACGGCATCGCGGATTTCGCCCAGCCAGTCGCTTGTCATGTCGCCAGCCTAACACATGGTATGTAAGGCCAGAACTATTCCGGACGACGCATGCGGAAAACGCTTTCGACCACGGCGTATTCGGAATAGCCGAGGCGGGCGATGGGCTTGAGGCCAGCGGTGTCGACGCGACCGTCGTGGATGAAGCGATCGTCGATGTAGACGCCGACCACCCGCCCGACGATGATGGCATAGCCGCTGTCGGGATGGTGGGCTGCAAGCTTTACCGTCTGCTCGTAGACGCATTCGAAGGCGACCGGCGTCTCGGCGACGCGGGGCGGCTTGACGAAGCGGCTCGCAGCCTTGCCGAGCCCTGCAAGCTCGAACTCGTCCACCCCGTGCGGCACCACCGCGGAGGTGGCGTTCACCGCCTCGCGCAGGTCCCAGGTGGCGAGATTGCACACGAACTCGCCCGTTGCCTCGATGTTCGACAGGGAATCCTTGCGCCCATGGCTGCCGAAAACCACGTAGGCCGGCGTGTCCGACATGGCGTTGAAGAAGCTGTAGGGCGCCAGGTTGACGCTGCCATCGGCCCCCAGACTTGAAATCCAGCCGATGGGACGCGGCACGATCAGCGCCTTGAACGGATCGATCGCCAGCCCGTGATCGTTGCGGGTCGCATCGTAATGCATGAAAAGAGAGCTCCTTTTGGGGTCAATCAGCGCAGGTCGCGCAGCAGGCCGGGCAGGCCCGCGACGTTTTCCAGCACATGGTCGCAATGGGGATCGAGGTCGGCCGCCGCGCCGTTGCCGGTGAGCACGCCGATGGCGAGACCCGCTCCGGCGGCGCGCGCCATTTCGACATCGTGCAGATTGTCCCCCACCACCGCCACCTCGCCGGGTTCGGTGCCGGTTGCGGCGCAAAAGGCATGCACCATGTCGGCGGCGGGCTTGGGACGGAGAACCGAGTCGTAGCCGAGGATCGCCGCCAGCCGTTCGGCCACGCCGAGCCGCTGCATGGTCGCGGCCGCCGAGCGCTCCACATCGTTGGTGGCGATGCCCAGAACCAGGTCGAGAACGGCGAGTTCATCGAACAGGCCGCCCAGATCGACGATGGGCATGGCCGAATCGGGCGCCACGCGGGCGTTGTAGTCGTCGATCCAGCGCGCCGTCGCTGCCTGTTCGCCGGGCGTGCCCCCGGGCTGCCACGCGCGGACCAGATCGAGGGTGTTGCCGGCCGCCCAGATGGAGCCGGCCTTGAAGCACTGGCGCTCGGCATCGAAGCCGGCGATATCCATCAGGTCGCGGGCGCGCGCCTCATCGCCGCCGGCAAACTCGGCCGACAGCGACTTCAGCACCGGCACCCAGGTAGCCGGAAAGTCGATGAGGGTCCCATCCTTGTCGAACAAAATGGCCCGGATCATCATGCGCCGGTCCACCTTGTGGTGAGGCTTTCCGGCTCCGGACGCGGCCGGTCGGTCACCGGCTCGGTGGGGCTGCCGAGATAGATGAAGCCTGCCAGCTTTTCCGCCTCCCCCACGCCGAGGCTTTTCAGCACCTCGCGGTCATAGGCCTGCCAGCCGCTGATCCACTGGCAGCCAACGCCAAGGCCCGTCGCCGCGATCAGCATGTTCTGGCACACCGCGCCCGCCGACAGCACCTGCTCCCAAACCGGGATCTTGGGATGCTCGCCGGCGGTTGAAACCACCGCGATCACCACCGGCGCCCTGAGGAAGGTGCGCCGCTGTTCCGCCAGCATGGCCTCGCCATGGCCGGGGTTGAGCGCCTTCCAGCGCGCCGCCATGATCTCCCCGGCGCGCGCCCGCGCCTCGCCCTCGATGACGATGAAGCGCCACGGCGTGAGCTTGCCGTGATCGGGCACGCGCACCGCAACCCGCAGGATCTCGGCGATCTGGGCCCTGTCCGGTCCCGGCTCGCCCATCGCCTTGGCCGAGGCCGAACGGCGGCTGGCGAGCAGCGCCAGCGGGCTCGATCGATCGTTGAGGCGGTCCTCGGCCAGTCCCTCGTTCAGTTCCACTGCCATCGCCTGGCTTATCCTTTCGGTGAGCGCCAGAAGGGCCAGACCAACCCGCCCCCTGTCAAGCCGTCGTTTCAATTTTGCGCCTGCTCGTTAACCCAAATTTAACGATTTGATTGCGCCCGACCCCGGCCATGTGTCCATATGTCCCCGCGCCGATCGGAAACAAGGTCGGGGGAGCTTAGTGGGATCTAGACGGAGACTTGCATGCACGCTGCTCTAACCCGTGCAGCAGGACAGCACCGGGGCCGCCGCCACAAAGCGGCGGCCCTCATCGTTCTGGCTGCCGCCTTTGCCTTCATGCTTTCAGGCCCCCTGTCGGCCGCGCAGGAGCCGGTCGTACCGGCCACCGACGTGACCGGCTCGCTCAAGCCTTTTGGCACCGACCACGAATTGCATACCGAGATCGCCCGGCCGGGCAACGAGAGCCTGACGCTCGGCGCCCGCCTCAGGGCCAATGGCGGCCTCATCAACCGCCCCATCGCCTGGACGGTGCGCAACGTCCTGGGCGCCGGCAGTGGCGATATCGTCTGGCATGCCGACGAAGCGCTGGCCGAGACGCCTCTGGCACCCGGCGACTATGTCGTCGAGGCTGACTACGGCACGGCGAAATTCTTCCAGCCCGTCACCGTCACGCCCGGCCAGCGCATGGTCATGACCTTCATCCTCAATATCGGCGGCATCCGCCCCCTGTCGCGCATCGACGGGGTGGGCTACCCCTCCAACATGCCCGCCACCCATGCGATCTACGCCCTGACCGGCCCCGACGCCGGCAAGCAGATCGCCGCCGGCATCAAGCAGGGCGAGATCGTCCGCGTGGTGGCCGGCACCTACCGCATCGAAAGCCGCTTTGCCGACGGCAACACGGTGGCGGAAACCAAGGTGACGGTGAAGCCCGGCATCCTTTCGTCCATCGAGATTTCCCACCTCGCCGCCTATGCCCAGGTTAACATTCCAGCCGCCGGCACCAAGCTGGCGACCTGGACGATCCAGCAGATCGGCGGTGAATGGCAGCGCAGCGGCAAGAGCGATGCCTTCGCCCTCGTCCTCGCCCCCGGCACCTACGAGGTGGATGCCGATGTGGACGGCCACGACCTGAAGTCCGAGTTCACCGTCAAGCCGCACGACTTCAAGCGTTTGACGGTCGGGGAGTAGGTCGACCATCGAGACGCCGTACCCGCGCGGGCGTCTTGAACATTGAGGCCGGGAGATATGGGAAAGGACTCGCAATCCAAGCAATCTAGATTCAAGACCGCCATTAAGAATGGTTTTGATAGCTCATTGATCGCACTCGCCTTGCGCGACACGAAACCCGAAGAATGGGATAAAATCTCAACTGTCAGGTTTGACAAAGCGAAGAAGCTTTCCGATTTTACAGCCATACTAATGCGTCTTGGCTTTTTATACTTGGCATTTCTATTCTTATCGGCAGAGGCTAAAAATTCCAATTTCTGGCTTGAAAATTTTACTCTACACACATGCGCCTTGTTTGCCTTAGCCCTATACGTTGCGATCTTCTTAAATTTGACCGGTGTAATAGCTGCTTATTGGGCTTCTGACACGGCTCACTGGCAAAGCAAGTGGCACAAAATAAGCATTCTGTTATTAAGCATTCTTCAAACAATAATTTCGTCATACGGCATCTCGAAACTCGCTCAAGCTATCGCGAAGGCGGGTAGCCTGCTTCACTGAATTGAGGACCAAAAGCGCCTTCCGCGCCACGTCCTTGCCGAGGCAGGAAGCCCTGTCATCTGATCCACGGCACCTACGAGGTGGACGGCCACGACCTGAAGTCCGAGTTCACCGTCAAGCCGCACGACTTCAAGCGCCTGACGCGAGGGGAGTAGGTCACCCCGGCAGCGGGATGAACTCTTCCTCGTCGCCGGGGACGATGTCGAAACGGCCGGCGCGCCATTCTGCCTTGGCCTGGTCGATGCGTTCCTTCGATGACGACACGAAGTTCCACCAGATGTGGCGCGGGCCGTCCATGGGCTCGCCCCCCAGAAGTTGCAGGCGGGCCGCGACCGGGCTTGCGATGGCGATCTGATCGCCCGGCCTGAACACCAGCAATCGGCCGGCCTCGAAACTCTCGCCGGCAATTTTCACCGTTCCCTCGCACACATAGACGGCGCGCTCCTCGTGGGTCGCCGGCAACGGCATGCGTGAGCCTGCAGCAAGCCGCGCCTCGGCGTAAAACAAATCGCTCGGCGTCTTCACCGGCGCGGTCGAACCGAAAAGCGAGCCGGCGATGAGGCGCACCGAGACGCCGCCCTCCTCGATCACCGGCAGATCGCCGGCGCCATAATGGGCGAAATCGGGGGCCTGTTCCTCCAGCCCCGCTGGCAACGCCACCCAGGACTGGATGCCGAACACCTGTCGCTCGCGCGCGAGGTCGGCGGGCGGTGTCCGCTCGGAGTGGACAATGCCCCGTCCCGCCGTCATCCAGTTCAGTTCACCGGGAGCGATCTCGATGGCCGATCCAAGGCTGTCGCGATGATAGACCGAGCCGTCGAACAGCCACGTCACCGTGGCAAGGCCGATGTGGGGATGCGGGCGCACGTTCATGCCCTGCCCCACCCGCATCAGCGCCGGCCCGAACTGGTCGAAGAAGATGAACGGGCCGACCATCTGGCGCTTCGCCGAGGGCAGCGCCCGGTTGACCTCGAAATCGCCGATATCGCGCGCCCGCGGCACGATTACCTGCTCGATGGCATCGCACGATCCGGGATCGCCGATGATCGGGTCCTTGCCCTCAAACCAGCTCATCGATGGCCTTCCTTTCCGTCATCTGCTTTGCTACCCGGCAAGTGAAGCCACATAATCGCCGCAACGCAAGCCGGCCGGAGTGTACATGGGCAATATATCTCTCATACAGATCGCACTGCTGCTCACCGCGGCCGGCCTTGTGGCGCCGCTCGCCAAATATCTCAGGATCGGCGCCGTCCTCGGCTATCTCATCGCCGGCGTGGTGATCGGCCCGCACATGCTGGGCGTCTTCCGCGGCGTCGACAACATCCTGCACGTGGCCGAGTTCGGCGTCGTGCTGTTGTTGTTCATCATCGGCCTGGAGTTGCGCCCGCAGCGCCTCCTCGCCCTGCGCCGCGCCATCTTCGGGGTGGGCGGCCTGCAGGTGGCGATCACCGCCATGGTGCTGACCGCCGGCATGGCGGCAGCCCAGTTCGGTTGGCGCCAGGCGCTGTTTGCCGGTCTGGCCCTGTCCTTGTCCTCCACCGCCATGGTGCTGCAAGTGCTGAAGGAGAACGGCGAACTGGAAACCCGCCACGGCCGCCTGTCGTTCGCCGTGCTGCTGTTCCAGGACCTCGCCGCCATTCCGATGATCGCCCTCGTCGGCCTCCTGGCCAGCGGCTCGGCAGAACTGCCGGCGATGAGCCTGTCGGGCGCCGCCGCCGCCATCGGCGCCATCGTCATCATCGTGCTGGCCGGCCGCTATGCGCTGGAAAAGCTCTACCGCATGGTCGCCCAGACCGGCGTGGACGAGGCGATGACGGCACTCATGCTGTTGACCATCATCGTCATCGTGGCGGTCATGCGGGCGGTGGGCCTGTCGCCGGCGCTCGGGGCCTTCATCGCCGGCATGCTGCTCGCCGACAGCGACTACCGCCACGACATCGCCGCCAACATCCGCCCCTTCGAGGGCCTGCTGCTGGGTCTGTTCTTCATCGCCATCGGCATGTCGCTGGATCTCGGGCTCCTGACCTCCAGACCGGCGGAAATCGCCATGGCGACGCTGGGGCTCATGGTCGCCAAAATCCTTGTCCTGTTCGTACTGGGGCGCCGCGGTGGCTTGCCGGCGTCGAACTCACGACGCTTTGCCCTGGCATTGTCGCAAGGCGGCGAATTCGCCTTCGTGCTGTCGGCCGCCGCCCTCTCGGCCGGCGTCATCGCCCGCGACTTTGCCGGCTTCATCAACGTCGTCGTCACCCTCACCATGCTGGCGACGCCCTTCATCATGATGGCCGAGGCAGGCGTTACCCGGCGTTTTCTGAAGGCCCCGCCCTCTTCGCAGCCCGCCTATGACGAGATGCCCGAGGGCCAGGGGCACGTGATCATCGCCGGCATCGGGCGCTTCGGTCAGATCGTCGCCCGCGTGCTCGCGGCGCGCAAAATCCCCTTCACCGCGCTCGACGGCGACGTTGCACAGGTGGATGTGATCCGCCGCTTCGGCGGTCAGGTGTTCTATGGCGATGCCAGCCGCCTCGACATCCTGAAAGCCGCGCAGATCGACAAGGCCCGCGCCATGGTGGTTTGCGTATCCGGCGTCGAGGCCTCGCTGAAGATCGTCGACCTGGTGCGCCGCCACTATCCCGACCTGCACCTGTTCGTGCGCGCCCGCGACCGCCAGCATGTGCACAAGCTGATGGACCGGGGCGTCGAATTCATCGTGCGCGAGACCTATCTCTCCGCCCTCGACCTCACCCGCCGGGTGCTCATCGACGGCGGCATGAGCGCGGAACGGGCGCGGCGCTCCATCGACGCCTTCTCGCGCTCCGACCGCGACCGCCTCTACAACGACTACGCCCACCAGAGCGATGAGGAAAAGCTGCGCGCCAGCGCCCTGCGCCAGGCCGATGAACTGGCAACACTTCTGGCCAGCGATACCGAGGTCGACGAGGGCGCCGTCACACCGAACGCGTGATGCCGCCGTCGATGCGCAGGTTCTGGCCGGTGATGTAGGATGACTTGTCCGAAGCGAGGAAGGCGATGAATTCGGCCACCTCCTCAACCGTGCCGTAGCGGCCGGTGGGGATGCGCGCCACCAGTTCCGACGTCTCGGGATAGCTGTCGATGAAGCCGGGCAGCACGTTGTTCATGCGCACCTTGTCGGCGGCATAGCGGTCGGCGAAGAGTTTGGCATAGGCCGCCAGCCCCGCCCGGAACACACCCGAGACCGGAAACGCCGGGTCCGGCTCGAACACCGCATAGGTCGAGATGTTGACGATCGACCCGCCGCCCTGGGCGACCATGACCGGCGTGACGAGGCGCGCCATGCGCACCACGTTCATCAAATAGACGTCCATGCCGGCGTGCCAGTCGGCATCGGAGATGTCGAGGATCGGGCCCCTGGGGCCATGGCCGGCACCGTTGACCACGGCATCGATGCGCCCGAAGCGCGACAGCGTCGCCTCGACCAGCCTGGTCAGATCGGCCACCGACTCATTGGAGCCCGTGACACCCAGCCCCCCCAGTTCCTCACCCAGCACCTTGCCTTTTCCCGAAGGCGACATGACGGCCACTTGGTAACCCTCTGCCGCCAGCTTCCGTGCCGCCGCCGCCCCCATGCCGGACCCGCCGCCGACGATGATCGCCACCTTGTTGTCGCTCATGACCGTCTATCCTCCTGCTCACGTCGTTCATTCATCTTCTTCCGTCACACCGGCAAAGGCCGGTGTCCAGAGCCAAACACGAGAAATCGCAGTCGTTGCGAGGATGGCGGATTATTTCCAGATGCCCGTGATGGCGCTGGCATGCGCGTCGCCTTGGCCGAGACTTCCCAGACCGAAGACGTCCTCGGCCAGCCGCAGCAGGCTGTAGGTGTTGTAGGCGTCATCGCTCACCGCGCCCGGCCGCACGGCATCGCCCACCAGAATTGTCGCCACGCGATTGCGGTTCAAAAAGCCCTTGCCCTCGTCGAACGTCACGATGAACAGCATGCCGCGCATGAAGTCGGGGTCCTTGAGAAGCGGGCCGAAGGTGTCCGACAGCCAACGATCGGCGTAGGCAACGCCGGTGTCATGCCCATCGTGCTTCAGGTCCGGGATATAGAGCGACCAGTGAGGCAGTTTGCCGCTGTCGATATCGCCTTTCAGTTCCGACGCCTTGACGATGCGCGCGCACCTCGCCGGATCCGTCTGGACGTTCCTGAAACTCAGGAACGGGACATGCTTGCGCACATAGTCGCCGTCTTCCGCCTTGAGAAAACACCCACCGGGATAGCCTTCGGCGTAGACCTTCCAGGATAGGCCCTTTGCTTCAAGCAGATCGCCGATATGAGGCTTGTCCAGCGTGACGTTGTCGTCCGAGGTGACCCCGTAGGTTGAGCCGGCAATGAGGGCGATGTAGTTGGGCAAGGACGGATGCGCCACGGCCGAGAACCCCGCAAGCAAGGCGCCGCGGCGCGCCAGCGCCCGCAGGAACGGCTGGCGCATCGCCTTGTCATAGCGGGTGTTCTCGAGGATCACGGTCATGATCCGCGTGACCGACTTGAGGCTCGGTGGGAGGCTTTCGGCGGCAGCGGCAGGCGAAGCAGAACCGGCCACCAATAAAGCCGCCACCCCAAAGGCAATGGCAGCGATAACGCCGTATATCCTCATGAAGGAGGCCAAGGTCATCGCCCTGCCGGCTAGGCCGCCGCCCTTACCCGCTTCACATCCGGCGGCATCGCCTCGTCGGCCAGCGCCTTGATCGCTTCATCCAACCCTTGCGCATGCTGGTCGCGCGAGCCGAGACGGCGTACGTTGACGGTTCCTTCCTCCATCTCGCGCTTGCCCACCACCAGGATCACCGGCACCTTGGTGAGCGAGTGCTCGCGCACCTTGTAGTTGATCTTCTCGTTGCGGATGTCGGCCTCTGCCCGGAGGCCGGCACCTTTCAGGGCATCACGCACCTCATAGGCATAGTCGTCGGCATCCGAAGTGATGGTGCAGACAACGACCTGCTGCGGCGCCATCCACAACGGCAGATGGCCGGCATAATTCTCGATGAGAATGCCGAGAAAGCGCTCCAGCGAACCGAAGATGGCACGGTGGATCATCACCGGCGTCTTCTTTTCCGAATCGGCGCCGATGTAGAAGGCACCGAACCGGCCCGGCAGGTTGAAATCCACCTGGGTGGTGCCGCACTGCCAGTCGCGACCGATGGCGTCGCGCAGCACATATTCGAACTTGGGGCCGTAAAAGGCGCCCTCGCCCGGATTGATGCCGGACTTGATCTTGCCGCCCGACTGCGCCGTGATCTGCTCCAGAACCCCCGCCATGGCGGCCTCGGCCTTGTCCCACAATTGATCCGCCCCCACCCGCTTTTCCGGCCGGGTGGAGAGCTTCACCACGATGTCTTCGAAGCCGAAGTCGCGGTAGATCGAGAGGATCAGGTCGTTGATCTTCAGGCACTCATCGGCGATCTGCTCTTCGGTGCAGAAGATATGGGCATCGTCCTGGGTGAAACCGCGCACCCTGAGCAGCCCGTGCAGCGCCCCGGACGGCTCGTAGCGGTGCACAACGCCGAATTCGGCAAGCCGGTAAGGCAGATCGCGGTAGGATTTGAGACCATGCTTGAAGATCTGCACGTGCCCGGGGCAGTTCATCGGCTTGACCGCGAAGAAGCGCTTGTCCTCGGCTTCATCGCCCGCCGACTGGGCAACGAACATGTTCTCGCGGAAGGTGTCCCAATGGCCTGAAGTCTCCCACAATGACTTGTCGAGAAGCTGCGGGGCGTTGACTTCCTGGTAGCCGGCTTCGTTCTGGCGCCGCCGCATATAGGAAATGAGGGCCTGGAACATGGTCCAGCCGTTGGGATGCCAGAAGACGGTGCCCGGGCCCTCCTCCTGGAAATGGAACAGGTCCATCTCGCGCCCCAGCTTCCTGTGGTCGCGCCGTTCGGCCTCCTCCAGCGCATGCAGGTAGCCCTCAAGATCGGCCTGATTGGCCCATGCCGTGCCGTAGATGCGGGTGAGCATGGGATTGCGCGAATCACCGCGCCAGTAGGCGCCAGCCACCTTCATCAGCTTGAAGGCGGTGCCGATCCTGCCCGTCGAGGGCATGTGCGGGCCGCGGCACAAATCGAACCAGTCGCCCTGCCGGTAGATCTTGATCGTCTGGTCCTCGGGGATGGCATCGACCAGTTCCACCTTGAAGGCCTCGCCCTTGTCGGCGAACACAGCTTTTGCCTCCTCGCGCGACCACACCTCCTTGGTGAAAGGCTTGTCGCGGGCGATGATCTCGCGCATCTTTTTTTCGATGACCGGCAGGTCTTCCGGCGTGAACGGCTCGTTGCGGGCGAAATCGTAGAAAAAGCCGTTTTCGATCACCGGGCCGATGGTCACCTGGGTGCCGGGGAACAGGTCCTGCACCGCTTCCGCCATGACGTGGGCAGCATCGTGGCGGATGAGTTCCAGCGCATCGGCGTCCTCGCGGGTGACGATGCGCACCAGCCCGTCTTCGTCGATGGGGTCGGCGAGATCGCGCAAGGCCCCGTTGAAGCGCAGCGCCACGGCCTTTTTTTCCAGTGACCTGGCAATCGAGCCGGCCAGTTCGCGGCCCGTGATGCCGGCCTCGTACTGGCGCACCGTTCCGTCCGGAAATTTCAGATTGATCATGGCTGTCCTCCTGCTCACTCGCTGCCAACCAATGCAGGTAAGCGGTCTTGCGGGGGGCAATCGTCGCTGCCCGCCCATGTCCGGGCTTTTGCCCGCATTCACCCCTCATCGTCAAGCGCGACATGGCGCGCGGGGTATAAAGCGGGCCGCGGAACAATAACCGATCATTAACCTTAACGGCCTAACAATCGCCCCAGCCGTTAACCAGAACCGTCAGGACGATTGCCATGTCGAAATTCTCGTTCCGCCTCGCTGCTGCCGCCGGCATCGCCATGTTGCTCTGTGGCCCGGTGAGCGCCCTCGCCGCCGACCTTCCCCCGCCCCCGCCGCCGCCCCAGATGCGCGGTGACTGGACCGGCGTCTTTATCGGTGGCACGGCTGGCGTCGGCTGCTTCCAGACGATCTACGTTCCCTCCATTGGTCCTGATCCTGCACTTAACGGCTGCACCCTGACCGGCGGTGTCCTCGCCGGCTGGAATTACCAGATCAACGACAACATCGTGATCGGCGGCGAAGGCGACTACATGTGGGCAGGCAACACGGGTCACAACCCCTCCCCCGAAAACATCGCCTATCGCGCCGACAATATCAGCACCATTCGCGGCCGCGTTGGCTGGCTGGATGGCAATACCCTGCTCTATGCCACGGCTGGCATCGGCTGGGTGCAAGGCACCATGAGCGCACTGGTCGGTCCTTCCTCTCTCCTGGCCAAGGACCACGACACGCACACCGGATTCGTGGTGGGCGGCGGCATCGAACATGCCTTCACCCCCAATCTGCATGCGCGTCTCGAATATCTCTACGGCACCTTCAACAAGCGCAAGTACGACCTCTCGGTATCGACCTGCACGCCGACCTGCATCGTCGGCCTGAAGATGAAGGATCTGCATATGGTGCGGGCCTCGTTAACGTGGAATTTCAGCCCCTTCCTGTGGTAGCCGAAGCGGGTAGGCGGCAAGGCTCAGGCGCTGCCTGCCCGCGATTGAAGACAGCACATCTTGAGGGAAATTGGCCGGGATCATTCCCGGCCTTTTTCGTCTCGCGCATCGCCGACAAGCCGCCACACCTTGAAGCCGTGGCGGCCGATCCTTGAGGGCACCGGGTCATAGCCCGATCCGCCCCAGGGATGGCAGCGCGCCACCCGGAAGAGGCCAAGCCAGAAGCCGTTCCACACACCATGCCGCGCAATCGCCTCGGCCGCGTAGCTGGAGCAGGTGGGCGCAAAGCGGCAGCCTCGTCCGGCAATCGACGACAGGGTGAGCTGGTAGACACGGATGAGCCCCATGGCGATGCGCGCGCCTATGCCGGGCGGCGTCATTCGCTCCGTTCCGTCATCGCGTCGCATTTCATCCATCACCGCTGCCTGGCGAACGTCTATTGTCGCGGGGCGCCCCGCTTTTCCCAAGGAACCACCGCCCATGCCGACCCGCAAGCCCCATATCGTCGTGCTCATGGCCGACCAGCTTTCAGCACCCTTCCTCGCCGCCTACGGCCACAAGGTGGTGAAGACACCCGCCATCGACAAGCTGGCGGCATCGGGCGTGGTGTTCGAGCGGGGATATTCGCCCAGCCCCTTGTGCGCCCCGGCGCGCGCCATCTTCATGTCGGGCAGGCTGCCGTCGCGCACCGGCGTCTACGACAATGCCGCGGAATTTCCCTCCGCCGTACCCACCTTCGCCCATTACCTGCGCCAGGAGGGCTATCGCACCGTGCTGTCGGGAAAGATGCACTTCGTCGGCCCCGACCAGCTTCACGGTTTCGAGGAACGCCTTACCACCGACATCTACCCCGCCGATTTCGGCTGGACCCCCGACTGGCGGCTCAAGCAGGAGCGCATCGACTGGTGGTACCACAACATGTCGTCGGTGAAGGAGGCGGGCCCCGCCTCGATCAACAACCAGCTCGAATATGACGACGAGGTGGCCTTCCATGCGGTCAGGCGCATCTACGACCATGCCCGCTATGAGGCCGATGCGCCTCTCTGCCTGGTGGCCTCGTTCTCCCACCCCCACGACCCTTACGTCTCGCGCCCGGAATTCTGGGATCTCTACAAGGATGCCGACATCGACATGCCGGCCTTGCCGCCCGTCCCCTTCGACGAACTCGATGCCCACAGCCAGCGTCTGTGGCAGGCCTCGGCCATAGGCGATTATGACATCACGCCTCAGAACGTGCGCAACTCGCGCCACGGCTACTACGCCGCCATCTCCTATATCGATTCGAAATTTGCCCAGATCATCGCCGCGCTGGAAGATACCGGCATGATGGACGACTGCGCCGTGGCGATCGTCTCCGACCACGGCGATTTCCTCGGCGAGCGCGGCCTGTGGTACAAGATGAGCTACCTGGAGCATCCTGCCCGGGTGCCGATCATCGTCTCTTGTCCGAAGCTTTTCGGCCCCGGACGGCGCACGGCGCCCGCCTCCCTTTCGGATCTCGCCCCCACCCTCGTCGACCTCGCCCGCCCCGGCGCGGCGGCCGAGATGGTCGGCCCCCTTGACGGTGAAAGCCTGCTGCCGTTGATGTCCGGTGCCGACGACCCGCAGCGCACCATCCACGGCGAATATCTGGCCGAAGGAGTAGTGGCGCCGATGTTCATGATCCGCTCGGGGAAATGGAAATTCATCCACTGCCCGGGCGACCCCGACCAGCTCTTCGACATTGACGCCGACCCGCTGGAACAGGTGAACCTCGCCACCTCGCCCGACCAAGCAGCCCGGGTGGCGGACTTGCGCGCCCGCATCGCTGCTCGCTACGATGTGGAGCGTCTTACCCGCGACGTCATGACCAGCCAGCAATCACGGCTGATGCTGTTCAAGGCGCTTTCTGCCGGCAAATACTATCCGTGGGATTTCCAGCCGCTGCGCGATGCGTCCGAACAATATACCCGCAACCGCCAGGGGGTGACCGAACGCGACCGGCTGTCGCGTTTCCCGCAGGTGGGGGACTGACAGAGGCGGGGTCAGGCGGACGGAAGCCGCCGCAATGCAACCCCGTCACCCCGGCGAAGGCCGGGGGCCATTCCGCAAGCGTCGCAGCGCGTGCCATTGCCAGCGGAATGGATGCCGGTATCAAGTACCGGCATGACGACCGGGATTGGGTGCAAGAATTAACTGAGAGCCTGACTCAATCTCTCAAGTTTTCCGCCCAAGCGTTTCAGCCGCCTCGTCTATTCGCCCGGCCCCACACCCGGCACGGCATCGGGCGGGCGGCCGGCGGGGGTTTCGACCAGAGGGGCGTAAACGTCCGGGCGGCGGGTCCAGAAAGTTCCCCAGATGGTGCGGTCGTGGCGCGCCTGATCGAGGTCGAGTTCGGCCATGACGATAGCGTCGGCATGGCGTGGCGCCACCTTCAGCATGTGGGCGCGCTGGTCGCAGATGAACGACGAGCCGTAGAAGTCGAGTGTCAGGCCATCGTCGGTCTCGACGCCTGTCCGGTTGGCGGCCACCACCGGCACCTGGTTGCTGGCCGCATGGCCGCGCATGGCGCACTGCCACTGCTCGACGGTATCCCAGTCGGGATGCTCGGGTTCGGAACCGATGGCGGTGGGATAGCAAAGCACTTCAGCCCCCGCCAGCACCATCAGCCGCGCCATTTCCGGGAACCACTGGTCCCAGCAGATGCCGACGCCGAGCTTGCAGTAGCGCGTCGCCCACACCTTCGCCCCTTGCGTGCCGCCCTTGAAATAATGGGTCTCGATATAGCCGGGAAAGTCGGGAATATGGGTCTTGCGGTAGATGCCCAGCACCTCGCCGTCGGCATCGATCACCGCCACCGAATTGTAGAGCCCGTCTTCGGCCTTCTCGTAGAACGAGCACGGGATGACGACGGCGTGCGCCTTCGCCAGTTTCTGGAATTGGGCGATCAGCGGGTGCCCGGCGGCGGGTTTGGCCAGCGCGAAATAGGCATCGTTGCGCGCCTTGCAGAAATAGGGCGCCGCAAACAGTTCCGACGGCAGGATCAGTTGCGCACCGTCTCTGGCGGCCTCTTCGGCCATGGCGAGGACGCGGCCGACGGTGTCGGCCTCATCCCAGCCGTGATGGGTCTGCAAGGCGGCGGCAACGAGGGTGCGGGGCATGGGCGTTACTCCTTTGCCGCAACTCTGCTATCAGGGCCGGTATTGTCAAGGAGGAGCGCCGATGCCGCGTCAGAACCATATGCCTGCCGAATGGGCGCCCCATGCCCGCTGCTGGATGGCCTGGCCCTATCGCCCCGATCTCTGGGTGCACCCGCTTCACGCCGTGCAGAAGGACTACGCCGCCGTCGCCCACGCCATCCGGGACTTCGAGCCGGTCACCATGATCGTCGATCCGAGCGCCGCGGCCACGGCGCGCAAGGTGCTCGGCGCCGACATCGAGCTGGTCGAAATCCCCATCGAGGATAGCTGGCTGCGCGATTCGGGTCCCTCCTTCGTCAAGGGGCCCGATGGCGGCAAGGCCGGGGTGTGCTGGCGCTTCAATGCCTGGGGCGGCAAGACGCCGGAATTTCAACGCGATGCCCGCATCGCCCCGCAAATCGTGTCGTTGCTTGGCGCTACACCCATCCATTCGGCGCTGGCCTTCGAGGGCGGCGGATTGAGTGTCGATGGCGAAGGCACCATGCTGACCACCGAGACCTGCGTCCTCAACCCCAACCGCAACCCCGGCATCTCCAAGGAAAAGGTGGAAGCCGAATTCGCCCGCACGCTGGGCATCGAAAAGGTCATCTGGCTGCCTGGCGATCCGTTCGAGACCGGCACCAACGGCCATGTCGACGGCATCGCCTGCTTTGCAGCGCCGGGAAAGGTCCTGTTCGAGGAAAGCGCCTATACCGACGGCAAATATTTCGACGTCACCGCCCGCAACCGCGCCGCGCTGGAGGGTCAGACCGACGCCAAAGGCCGCAGGATCGAACTCTGCTTCATGCGCGAGGGCAAACGTCGCGAGGCAAAGGCCACCGCCAATTTCAGCTACTCGACCTCGTATATCAATTTCTTTATCGCCAATGGCGGTATCGTCATGCCGGCGCTCGGGAAGAAAAGCGATGCCGAGGCCAAGGCGGCCGTCGAAGCGGCCTTTCCCGATCATCGCGTGGTGACGGTCGACATCTCCGTGCTCGCCTCGGGCGGCGGCGGCATCCACTGCATCACCCAGCAGGAACCGCTTTAGGGTCTGTTGGGACCTGCAAGGGCGACGATCGAGCGCGATGCCGAAAAAGCGCATGCCGCCTTTCGAAAAACATCATGCAAAGGCCCTTCGGCGCCGGCCGGCACTTCCGCAAAGAGGCTGAACCCACCCTGTTGCAGGCCGGCCTAGACGGCGTTCGCCGCCTGCGTTGCGGCATCCTCACGCGCGGCCTCGGCCTTGTCGATGGCCGCGACCACCGCATCGAAGGTGAGGAGCGTCGAGGCATGGCGGGCCTTGAAATCGCGCACCGGTTCGAGCGCCGCCAGATCGGTCCATTTGCCGCTGGGGGCGGGACCGCCCTCCTTCAGCATCTTGTACATCTGCGCCCGCAGATCGCGCAATTCAGCCGCTGTCGAGCCGATCACATGCCGTGCCATGATCGACGACGAGGCCTGGCCCAGCGCGCAGGCCTTCACCTCGTGACCGAAGTCGCTCACCCTGTCGCCGTCCAGCTTGACATCGACGGTGACCTTCGACCCGCACAGCTTGGAGATCGCCACGGCCGTACCATCGGGGTGATCGAGCCGATGGTGGCGCGCAATGTCGGCGGCGAAGGCGAGAATCTTCTGGTTGTAGATGTCGTTCAGCATGACCACCTTATAGCCTTGAAGCAGCGCGCACGCGAAGAGGCAACGGCCGACGTCGCTGGCAAGCCTTGACGTGACGTGTCGGCGCACTATGTCAGGGCCGGCTTTGAGTTAGAAGCTGCGCCATGCTATGTGGTGAGCGAGCCTTCAGGGTGCAACCGGCTCCTCGATTTGAACGGAAAAGGTATGGGCGCCATGAACAAGGAAGGAACTGTCCGGGCCATGGACGCTGTCGTCAAGAAGCTGAAACCCCTGAAGCCGCATGTGGGCCGCGGCCCCGACCTGCCGCGCCCGTCGCGCGAGGAGGCCGAAGCGGCCGTGCGCACGCTTATCGCCTGGGCCGGCGACGACCCCGACCGCGAGGGCCTGATCGACACCCCCAAACGGGTGGTGAAGGCTTATGGCGAGTTCTTCTCCGGCTACCAGGATTGTCCGCTTGAGGCCCTGTCGCGCACTTTCGAGGACGTGGCCGGCTATGACGACATGGTCATGCTGCGCGACATCGAGTTCAATTCCCATTGCGAGCACCACATGGTGCCGTTCATCGGCCGCGCCCATGTGGCCTACCTGCCGAGTGACCATGTGGTCGGCATCTCCAAGCTCGCCCGCGTGGTGGAGATCTTCGCCAGACGCCTGCAGACCCAGGAGACCATGACCGCCCAGATCGCCCACGCCATCGACGTCAAGCTGCAACCGCGCGGCGTGGCGGTGATGATCGAGGCGGTGCATCAGTGCATGTCGCTGCGCGGCGTCAACAAGCGCAACGTCGCCACTCTCACCACCCAGTTCGTGGGCGAGTTCCGGGCAAGTCAGGCGTTGCAGGCCCGCTTCATGGATCTGGTGCGTGCCCCTTCGGGCGGCTTTTCGCTGTAATCGATGAACGAAGACGCCCGGTTCGCCTCCCGCTCAGGCATTGCCGATCTTGAGGAAACCGCGGAATTTGCCCCGAAGTTCGATGCCGACGGGCTGATTCCGGCGATTGCCGCCGATGCCGCAAGCGGCGGGGTGCTGATGTTCGCCTGGATGAACGCCGAGGCGCTTGCGACCACCCTGGAAACCGGCATGGCGCATTTCTACTCGCGGACCCGCAAGCGCCTGTGGAAGAAGGGCGAGACGTCGGGCGAAACCCTGAAGATCGAAGCCGTGCTCACCGATTGCGACCAGGACGTGATCCTCTTGCAGGTCTCACCGCAAGGCCACGGCGCCGCCTGCCATACCGGCCGACGCTCGTGCTTCTATCGCCAGGTGACGGGCCACAACGGCGCCTGGCGCCTGACCCCGGCCAAGGCCGAATTGCTGTTCGATCCCCAAGAGGTCTATGGTCGCGACGGCGATACTGCCTGATTTTACCCAAGTTTTAGGGTTTTGTTGCAGGCTATGGCTGAGGGATCGACTATGGCCGACATGGGGACCAATGGCTTTACGGCCGATGAGGCAGACGACAGCGGCACGCGCAAGCTGTCGGCCAGCGGCTCCGTCATCGGGCTTGCCCTGGGTGCTGGCGCGGCGCGCGGCTGGTCCCATATCGGGGTCATCGAACGGCTGATCGAGGCCGGCATTCATCCCCGCGTGGTGGCAGGCACCTCCATTGGCGCCCTGGTTGGCGGTTGCCATGCCGCCGGCAAGCTCGCCGAACTGAAGGAATTCGCCACCCGGCTGACCAAGCGGCGGATATTCTCGTTTCTGGATTTCTCCTGGTCGGGCAGCGGCCTCATTTCCGGGGACCGGCTGTCGGGCATGCTCACCGAACATCTCTCCGACATGAGCTTTGCCGATCTCGAACTGCCGTTCATCTGCATCGCCACCGAACTCCTGACCGGCCACGAGATCTGGCTCAGGCACGGTCCCCTCGCCTCGGCCATCCGCGCCTCCTACGCCCTGCCCGGCGTCTTCCGGCCGGTCAAGGTCGGCCACCAGTGGCTGATCGACGGCGCCGTGGTCAATCCCATACCCGTGTCACCCTGCCGGGCGCTGGGCGCGCGGCTGGTGATCGCGGTAAACCTCAATTCCGACGTCTTCGGCGGTACGGTGATCCAGGAGCCCGACAAGCTGGTGAAGGCCATGCCCAATACCGGCAGCGGCGATCGCCCCTCGGCGCTGCGCGCCATGATCGGCGGTAACGACAATCCCGGCCTGACGACGGTGCTGGTCGCCGCCTTCAACATCTCCCAGGACCGGCTGGCGCGCTCGCGCCTGGCCGGCGACCCGCCCGACATCAACATCATGCCGCGCACCCCCACCATCGGCCTGTTCGACTTCGACAAGGCGCAAGACGCCATCGACGCCGGCCGCGACGCCGCTGAACGCGCGCTGCCGGAAATCGAGATGGCGCTGATGCATCTCGACCGGGTCGGCAATCATTGAGGCCGATACGGCAGCGCCTTCACCCGGCGATGTAGCGCTTCATTTCCTCGGCTTCGAATTCCACCTCGGCGATGCGGAATTTCACCACGTCGCCGATGGAAATGACCCCCTGGAGCCTGCCACCGACGACCACCGGCAGATGCCGGATGCGGTTGTCGGTCATCACGCCCATGATGGCAAAGACGCTGTCGCCGGGGCTGCACACCACCACCTTGCGGGTCATCACGTCTTCAACCGGCGTATCGAGCGCCGCCGCGCCCGACCTGGCGACCGCGCGCACCACGTCGCGCTCCGATACAATGCCGAGCAAGTGCCCCTTTCCATCCACCACCGGCACCGCGCCGATGCGATGCTCGCTGAGCAGCCTGGCGATATCGGCGATCATCGTGCCCGGCCGGGCCGAAACGACATCGCCACCCTTGGTCTTGAGAATTGTGGCAACGGTCATGGGAGGCTCCACTTCTACGCAGGTTTTACGCAAGGTCATATTAGCGCAATTCGAAGCGTTTGCCCACAAGTGCACTAATCATGCGAAGGGTGCCTGTCGAGCAGTCCGAACAGGAACAGCCCGGCGATGAAGCCGCCCAAGTGGGCCTCCCACGCGATGGCCTGATGCGGCGCGCCCGGATTGATGTTGAACAAGCCGGTGCCCAGCGCCGCCAGCAGCCACACACCAAGGAAGATCAGCGCCCCGCGGTTGGTGAACGTCTCGGTGAGGCTGAGCGGGCGCACCCGCGACAGATCGCCGGTCCCGATGCTGCGCAAGCCCCCGGACAGCGCGAAAATGAGCCGCACGGAGCCTGCCATCTGTCCCGAAATGGCGCCCGAGGCCCCGATCATCACGGCAAGCTGGCCCCAGTTGAGAAAAAGGAAGACCGCCGCCCCGCATGCCGCCGCAACGGCTGAGAAAACCAGGAACCGCCAGGTGCCCAGCCGCCTTGCCAGCACCGAGCCGAAGGCCAGCATCCACACCGAGTTGATTCCCAGATGCAGCCAGCCGCCGTGCACCAGCGCATGGGTGACGAAGGTCCACACCGCGGCCCCCTGGCCGCCCGGAATTGACCCGTATTGGGCCGAATGCGCCACATAGCGCAGCGGAATGAAGGCCAGCGTCAGGAAGATTTGATCTTTGAGAGCCGGGCTCACCACCTCGAGCAGCACCTGAACGGCGACGAACACCGCGATCAGCGCCAGAACCACCGTCGGCGCGTTGAATATCGGGGGATTGCGACGCATTTCCTCGCCGCCTGCGCCGTGGCCGTTGAACTGCACTTTCACCCGCCTTTTCTCCCGTAATGCGATCGCCGGCTGGCATGCCGTCTGCAGGGTAGCCGCTCAGCCCGTGCAGCATTGGCACACATCAAACCCGATTGCATCAGGAACGTCATGGCCTCAACTCACGATACCCGCTCCGATATTGCCGCTCCGGACGACGTCATGCATCCCGGCTCGCGCCAGCTCTTTTGCTATTGGGAACGCATCCGCGGTGAAGCCAGCGCCCCGCCCCGCAGCCGCATCGACTTCAAGGAGATCACCCGCATCATGCCGTGGCTGGCGCTCATGGAACGTGCACCGGCGAGCCGCAGCTACATGTGGCGACTGGCCGGAACCGGCATCTGCCGCCTGTGGGGTCGAGAACTGACCGGCCGCGAGGTCCTCGAGAACTGGCGGCCGCATGAGCGCGATTCCATGACGAAGGCGCTCGACGGAGTCGTTACGGCGCACCAGCCCTTCGTTGCCCGCTTTGCTGCCCGCTCGCTGGACGGCGACGATGTCGGCATCGAGATACTGGCCCTTCCGGTCTACAAGGACGCCCGTCGCGAACCCTATGTGCTTGCCTCGCTCATGCCGTTTCGCGAGCCGGCGTGGTCGGGCGAGAGCCGGCTCACCACTTTTGGGCTGTCCTCTCTCAGGGTCATCTGGACCGAGCCGCTGCCCGGCGAGGACACCCGCGCGCTGTTGCCGGAGGGCCGGCCCCGGGGCTTTCTGCGCATCATCAACGGCGGCCTGGCCGGCGAGTGACCCCAACCGGCCTGAGGCAAAAGGTCTCGGCGGTTAACTCCTCTTTTACAGCCAGCACGCTAGAATTCGCCAATTGTCGCATACCATCGCGGCATTGGCCTCGGGGAGAAGGTCGAGCAGTCGATTTGAAGACGTGAGGACCGATGTTCGCATCCGCGCCTGTGCCTGCTGCCAATGAGCATGAAAACCGCAATCCGCCGGCATCGATCCTGTTCGGCCGTTTCATGCTCCCCGACATGAGCGAGCATCCCTGCCAGGTCACCCACATCGCCCCGGAAGGCGCCGTGTTCGCCACCGTCTCGGTTCCGCCCCCCGGCACCAGGCTGGTTGCCTATATCGATGAGTTGGGCCGCGTCGAGGCAACCGCCGGTGACGCCGTCGAGAGCGGCTTCAAGGTGGAATTCGTGCTCAATGCCGCGCGTCGCGAACGCCTGGAGCAGCGCCTGAAATGGTTGAACGAAAAGGCCGAAGGCGCCAGCGACCAGCGCCGCCATGCGCGCTACGAACCCAAGGACTCCAAGTCCCACATCACCATGCCCGACGGCCGCGTCTATGCCTGCGAGGTGATCGACATCTCCTTGAGCGGCGCCGCCGTCAAGATCGAGGTGATGCCGGCCTTGGGCACCTATCTGCTGCTCGGCAAGATGCGCGGCCGCGTGGTCCGCTACCTCGACAACGGCTTTGCCATCGAATTCACCCGCCAGCTCGAGCGCAGCTCGCTGGCCGACGAAATCGCCCGCTGATCCCTTTCTTGCGTCCCTCGACCTGGGCTGCCCCGCACCGCCGGGGCGCTTTTGCATGCCCTGACCGCAGCCTTGTGTCCGGCAACCAACTTTTCATGATTAACGACTTTTCCGGGCTTTAGCTCAAATTTTCACCCAGCCCTTAGCTGGATTTCAAGCTCGTTCGAGTAGCCTCCATCCTAACAATTATAAGGGTATGGGGCGTCTGAAAATGAATGGGAAGATCCTTGCAGTGCTGTTCACTGTCATCATGACAGGAACGGCGTGGGCCGCGCAGGATACCGGCGGCGAGAACAACTTCAACGTATCCGGCGAGCGGGTATTCGCCACCACATTCGGTCCGACCTTACCGCCGGTCGGCTATGTGGACTTTTGTGCCCGCAACCCCTCGGAGTGCACCAATCTCGGCGGCCGCACTTCGGTCATCGAACTGACCCCGGAGCGCTTCGATCTGCTGCACCAGGTGAACACCTACGTGAACTCCACCATCAAGCCGGAAAGCGATCTGCAACTCTACCACAAGCCCGAGTACTGGACCTATCCGGTCACCGCCGGCGATTGCGAAGACTATGTGCTGCTCAAGCAGCGCTATCTGGAGGGCTTTGGTTTCCCTTCAGAGACATTGCTCATCACGGTGGTTCTCGATGAGGCCGGCGACGGCCATGCCGTACTGATGGTGCACACCAGCGCCGGCGATTACATCCTCGACAATCGCCGCAATGAAATCCTGCGCTGGAGCGATACGCACTACCAGTACCTCAAGCGCCAGTCGCAGTCCGATCCCAAGCGCTGGCTGGCCCTCACCAACAATTCGATTCGCGGCAAGGGAGCCATCGCCGGCGGGAATTGAGCCCGCCACAAGGAAAGAAGAGTTTTGACCCGGTCGGCGTCCCCCCCATCCCCCCAGACCGGGTCTTCCGGAGCCGGCCCTGTTCCCACCCAGGGCCGGCTCCACCCTTTTCACGGGCGCTGTTCAGCCGATCTGTTCGAAACCGTGCCGGTAGCGCGGGATCTTCTTCACATAGACGCGCGCCGCCTCATCGAGCATCGCCACATCCTTGTCGGAGAGGATGCGCACCACCCGTCCCGGCACCCCCACCACCAGCGAATGGGGTGGAATGACCTTGCCTTCGGGAACCAGGCTGCGCGCCCCGATGACCGAATGATGGCCGATCACCGCCCCGTTCATGACGGTCGCCCCCATGCCGACCAGCACGGTATCCTCTATGGTGCAGCCGTGCAGCATGGCCTGATGGCCGACCGTCACATGGCGCCCGATGGTGAGCGGAAATCCCGGGTCGGTATGCAGCACGCACCCGTCCTGGATGTTGCTGTTCTCGCCCACATCGATGAGCTCATTGTCGCCGCGCAGCACGGCGCCGAACCACACGCTCGCAAGGCGGGCCAGCCGCACCTTGCCGATCAGGCTGGCGGTCGGCGCGATCCAGAAGTCTTCGCCATCCGGCAATTCGGGCCGCACGCCGTCCAGTGCAAAAATGGCCATGCTGTCCCCTGTCCTGTCAGCGTCCCGCTCAACCCAATGCGGCGGCAAGCTGCGCTGCGCTCACCAAAATAACAACGCCCTGCACAAAGCACCAGACAGCCGCACCGCCGAGGATGAACCCGCCGAGCACAAAACTGCCTGCGCTGCATGAAGCGAAACGCCGCGCCAGCACGGCAAGCAGGATGGGCAGGCCGAAAACCAGCGCCAGCACCCGTAACGGCATCAGGGCATCATGGGTCTCCAGTACCCGCGGCCGCAGCGCCTCACCGGTCGCTGCCGCCCACGCGCTGCTCACCAGTCCGGCGGCGACAAGGCCGATGGCGGCAACAAATATCAGGTTGAACATTGACATCGCAGGTCCCGATCTGGATTGCTCCATCCGCAACCGTTGCAAGCCCCGTACCATCGGACCGCGGAGCCACCTGACCAGCCATGCGCCAGCGACCGACATCGTTTACCCGCGAGCGTGTACGCGAAAGCTCGCTGCTGGTGCCGCTGATCATGACACTGGCGGTGCTGGTGGTCCTCGCCAGCGCCATCATGGCTTTCTACTTCTTCCCCTCGCCGGAATTGCTGATGCCGATGCGCACCGAGCCCGGCAGCGGCCATCGGGAGGTGCACATTGGCCTCGACGATGGCGAGCTGGTGGTGCCCTACGGCATCGTGGCGCGCATCAAGCGGCGCACCCTCGGCTCGGTGCAACAGGTCGACCTGCAGGTGCCGTGGCCCTATGACGCATCGAGGTTGCCGGCCAGCCCCGACGAGGCCCGCGACCTGTCGGACTGGATCATCCTCACCTTCGAGCCGCGCGGCAAACTCATCGACCCGGCCGAGCGCCTGAGCAAGATCTACAAGGTCTATTTCGACGGCCCGCCCAGGCCCGGTCCCGCCGGCCTTCAGCGCTACGACTTCGCCCCCAACTCACCCTATGCCGATCTCGAGCTGTTCGTTTCCACCGATCCGAACCAGCCGGCGCTCATTCGCTGCGACCTGCAGCCATCGACGCTGGGGCCGATCCTGTGCGAGGCGCGGGTGCCGGTGTCGGATGCCACCATGATGCGCTACCGCTTCGCCGAGACGCATATCGATGCCTGGCGCCGCATCGATGCGCTGTCGCGGGCGTTGCTGGTGGAATTCTATCGCCCCAAGGGCGCCAAGTGATTACGACTCGAGGTCGAAATCGAGAATGGCCATCTGGAAATTGTAGGAGAGGTCGCCGTCCTCATCGTCGCGGAAGATGACGCCGATGAATTCCTCGGCGATATAGACTTCGGCCGAATCGGACTTCTGCGGCCGCTTCTTCACCACGATCTGCGTGTTCTGGAACTGCTTGCGCAGGAAATTGGTGAGCTTGATGAGTTCGTCCGGCGTCACTGGGCAAGGCCTCCGCTTGGGTCATGAATGAGGGTGGCGTGCACCCCGGTGTCGCGACCCGTTTAGCCCGTGCCGGTCGACCGTTACAAGCCCTATATAGGCGCCAGAGCCCGACTTCACACTACCGGCTTGATCTCGTCATCGAACTGCTGGTCCATGCTGCGGGCCGGTTCCGCGCAGCCGGCATAGCCGATGATGCGGGCCGGAACCCCGGCTACCGTGCGGTTGGCCGGCACATCGTGCAGCACCACCGAGCCCGCCGCCACCCGTGAGCAATGGCCAATCTCGATATTGCCCAGTACCTTGGCGCCGGCGCCGAGCAGCACCCCGTGGCGCACCTTGGGATGGCGGTCGCCGTCCGCCTTGCCGGTGCCGCCCAGCGTCACCGAATGCAGCATGGAGACATCGTCCTCCACCACCGCCGTCTCGCCGATGACGATCGAATGGGCGTGGTCGATCATGATGCCGCGGCCGACGCGGGCGGCCGGGTGGATATCGACGGAAAACACCACAGAGGCCCGGCTCTGCAGATAGAGGGCGAAATCCTTGCGTCCCATCTCCCACAGCCGATGGGCCATGCGGTAGGTCTGCAGCGCCTGGAAACCCTTGAAGTAGAGCAATGGCTCGATCGCCCGGTCGCAAGCCGGATCGCGGTCGACCACGGCCAGGATATCGGCCCGCGCCTGGGCCCCGATGTCGGGCTCGGCCTCCAGCGCGTCCTCGAAGGCCTGCACGATGAAATCCGCCCCGAGATCGGCATTGCCGAGCCGCTGGGCGAGCCGCTGGTTGAGGGCATCCTCGAAACGGCGATGATTGAGCACGGCACCGAAGATGAACCCGCCGAGACTGGGATCATTGACAATGACCTCGTCCGCCTCGCGGCGAATACGCTCCCATACGGGATCCAGCGAATGGACCGGCCGTGCGGCGGGATTTGAATGCGGCATGACGCAATCCTTTAATCCGGTGCCGGCAGTGAGCCGGCTTGAGGGCCCAATATGGCGATCGACGGCGGCCTTGCAAAGGGCGCGCCAGTTCGATTCTCCTTAACTGACGGCTTCTTATCCGGCGGTTTCGGCGATGCCCGCGTGGCGTGCCACGAACCCGGCAACCGCGGCAGTAAAGGCATCGTTGCGGTCACCGGCCACCATGTGCCGGGCGCCGCTCACATCGGCCAGTTCGGCGTGCGGGCAAAGGTGCAGGAATTCTGCCGCCTCGGCCTCGCCCACCAGTTCGCTTTCGCGCCCCCGGACCAGCAGCACAGGGATTTTTAGATGCCTTGCCGCCTCGCTCTGGCGCGCCTGCAGGGTGCGGGCATGCTCCACCGCGTCGGCGCGGTGATCGAGGAAACGCGGGTCCCAGTGCCAGCGATAGCGCCCGTCTTCGCCGCGCCTCAGGTTCTTCGACAGGCCGGAAAGATTGCTGGGCCGCGGCCGGTGCGGCAGATAGGCGGATATGGCATCGGCGGCGTCCTCGAGGCTGGCAAAGCCCTTTTCGGCATCGGCGGCCATGAACGACAGGATGCGCGCCACCCCTTCGGGTTTGACGCGCGGCGTGATGTCCACCAGCACCAGGGCCGAGAACAGGTCCCGGCCACCGACTCCCGCCGCCAGCAGGCAGGCGATGCCGCCAAGCGATGCCCCGACGGCCACCGGCGGGGCCGAGCCGTCGGCGGCCAGCGCGCGTGCCACGGCTGCCACGTCATCGGCATAATCGTCGAAGGTATAGGCGCCGTCCGCCACCCAGTCGCTATCGCCATGGCCGCGCTGGTCGAAGGTTATGGCGCGAAATCCGGCGCGCGCCAGCGCTTCGGCAGTGCCCTGCCAGGAATGTCGCGTCTGGCCGCCGCCGTGGGCCAGCAGAACGCTTCGTCCGCGACCGCCTTCGAGCAGAAATTCCTCGCCGATCAAGCGGTTCCCGGCTGTTCCTGCAAAACTGATGCGGTGGCGGGCGATAGATTTCTGGTCGTCGATCATGCGCCGACTATGACGGACGATGACGACGCAGACAAGTTTACGTAAAAGTCAGATATTGAAAGAAAGTTCGAGAAAGTCCGCCACAGCGCGCTTGTAGTCCGGCGCCCCGACCGCTTTCATGTGGTCCTTGCCGGCAAGAGTTACGCCGCGCGCGCCGGGGATGGCGGCAACCAGCGGTTCGACGGCGCCGGCAATGGCATCGTCACCGCCGGCCACCACCAGCACCGGCGCCTTGATGCCTGCCAGGTCCGCAGCCGAGATGCGCTGGCGTGCCGCCCGCATGCAGGCGGCCAGCGCCTTCAAATCCGAGCCGGTCCGCGCGGCGAACTCGCGAAATCCCCGCGCCTCTTCATCGGCGACCTCGGCCGGACTGTCGGCTTCCAACGCTTCGGCGATGATTTCGGAACCGCCGAGACCGCGGATCATGTTTTCCGCCAGTCCCGCCAGCACCACCCGGCGCACCCGCTCCGGGTGGCGGATGGCGAGGAAGGCGGAAATGCGCGCGCCCATGGAATAGCCCATGACATCCATCGCCTCATAGCCCAGGTGCTCGATCAGCCGGCGCGCATCCTCGGCCATGAGAGTGGAGGGATAGGCTGCCGGGTCGTAGAGCTTCTGGCTGAAGCCATGGCCGCGATTGTCGATGCTGATGACCTGCCGGCCGCGCTCGCTGAGAAACTTCACCCATCCTGTCGCCGTCCAGTTGATGCGGCCGTTGGAGGCAAAGCCGTGAATAAGGAGGATGGGCTCTCCCTCTCCTTCCACCTCAAAGGCGATCTCGACGCCGTCCGAATCGAAAACCTGCACGCTTCGCTTCTCCCGCTGAAGCCTGATTTGAAACGCTGGCGACGTTATGCTATTCGCGGGGCCAGCGAAACCCGGCACCGCAATCCAAGGGAGCACCGTCATGGCGACCAGCCACACGCCGAAATTCCACAACGATCTCGGTGTGGCCGCCATCGATATCGGCGCCCGCGAGTTCGAATGCATCGGCGCCCTGCCCCCCTTCGATCACCCGCACGTCTATATCGACATGGGCGACGCCGATGAGGCGATCTGCCCTTATTGCTCCACCCTCTACCGTCACGACCCGGCACTGAAAGCCGACGAGGCGCGCCCGCCTGAGGCCATGGTCAAGTCGGAAGCCGCCTGAACCGCCGGACCCCCGAAAAGAAAGCGGCGGCGCGTCCCCCACGGTCGCGCCGCCACCTTAGTCGCCCCTCAAAAGTGCCGTCTTGCTGTCCCCCGCAATCCCGTTGCGGCATGACGGCGGGCGCCCTCCCCCTTCAAGGAGAGTTAGAGCAATTGCGATATCGGCGCGCTCGCCGCAGCGCCCTGTCCAACATGATGGCCGATGTCCGCCGCCACCGCCATGCCTGACATGATCTTGAGTCCCAGAAGGCTTACAATCGCGATCCAGGCGATATCCTTGCTGAGCATGTTGTGTCCCATCCAGAATGTTGCGGCCGCATTGTCGGTCGATCTCGCAAGCGTGTGCGGCCTTCAGGGCCGTACTATGCGCGTCATCGTCGATAATGAGAATTTGAATCGAATTTTGCGGTAAAGCGTTGGTAAACGCCCCCGCCGGCCGATGCCCGTTTCTCCCGGCATGCGGGTGGACATTCAGGCGTGCGCCCGCCATAGATGCCCGATCAGCCCGAGTAACGCCGCCCATGCCCGACCGCCATCCCGTCTCCATCCGCGACTACCGCCCTGAAAGCGACCGCACAGGCCTGATCGCCATCGTGCGCGAATTGCAGTCGCATGAGGCAGGCCTCTATGACCGCATGCGCCCGGCCGCCGACATGGGAGACTGGTATGCCGGGCATCTCTTGCGCCAGTGCCTGGACCATGCCGGGCGCCTGCTGGTGGCCGAAAGGGCCGGCCGCATCGTCGGCTATGCCACCATCCTCACCCGTATCGAGGAGAATTCGGTCGACGAGATTGCCCATAGCTATGCCTATGTGGGCGATCTGGCGGTCACCGCTTCCGCCAGGGGCGCGGGTATCGGCCACCGCTTGCTCGATGCCTGCGAGGCCGAAGCGCGGCGGCGCGGCGCCGGCCACCTGCGCATCACCGCCATTGCCGCCAATACCCGCGCCCGCGACGTCTATCGCGCTTTCGGGTTCGCCGAACTGTTCGTCGATCTCGAAAAGCCGCTTCATCCCCCGGAGCCAATGCCATGCGATTGAAGGGAAAGACCGCCATCGTCACCGGTGCCGCCTCGGGGTTCGGCGAGGGCATAGCCCGGCGCTTTGCGGCCGAAGGGGCCTATGTGGTGGTCTGCGACATCGACGAGGCGGGCGCCGTCGCGGTCGCCGAGGCCATTGCGGAAAAATCCGGCCAGGCCCACGCGGCGGTGTGCGACGTCACGGTTTCCGGCGACATTGCCCATCTGGTCGACGAGACGCTGACGACCTTCGGGTCCATCGACGTCCTGGTGAATAATGCCGGCATGCCGCAAGTCAACGGCCCCATGCTCGATGTCGACGAAGAGACCTTCGACCGCATCTTCGCCGTCAATGTCAAATCCATCTACCTGATGGCCCGCCACGTGGTGCCGGTGATGCGCCAGGTGGGCGGTGGCGTCATCCTCAACACCGCCTCCACCGCCGCCTTGCGCCCGCGCCCCGGCCTCACCTGGTACAACGGGTCCAAGGGTGCGGTGGTGACGCTGACCAAGTCCATGGCCATCGAACTGGCGAGCGATGGCATCCGCGTCAATGCCCTGTGTCCGGTAGCCGGCGAAACGCCCATGTTGGCGGCTTTCATGGGCGGGTCGGTGAGCGATGACATGCAGCAGAAATTCATTGCGACCATCCCGCTGGGGCGCCTGTCGAGCCCGCGCGACATCGCCAACGCGGCGCTTTATCTCGCCTCGGACGAGGCCGATTTCATCACCGGCGTCTGCCTCGACGTGGACGGCGGGCGCTCGATCTGATGGCGCCCGGCAGTGACAGCCTCAGCCGCGACGAGGCCCGCCGGATGGCGCTGGCCGCAACCGGCCTTGCTTCCAGCCCACGCCGCACGGGCAAGGCCACATGGGCCAGGCTTTCCCCGGTGATCGAGCGCCTCAACCTGTTGCAGATGGACTCGGTCAACGTCCTGGCGCGCGCCCACTACCTGCCGCTGTGGTCGCGCGCCGGTCCCTACGACCACAAGACCCTCGATGCCCGCGCCTTCGACAACCGCAAACGCGCCCTGTTCGAATACTGGGCGCATGAGGCGAGCCTCCTGCCGTTCGCGCTGCATCCGCTGTTGCGCTGGCGCATGGCCGATGCCGCCCGTGGCATCGGTCTCTACAAGGACCTGGCGAAGTTTGCCCGCGACCAGCGTCCCTACGTCGCCGAACTGCTGGCCCGGGTGCGCGCCGAAGGCCCGGTGAGCGCCCGCGACCTTGACGACGGGAGCGGCCGCACCGGCCCGTGGTGGGGCTGGCACGACGCCAAGACCGGGCTTGAATACCTGTTCTGGGCAGGCGAGGTGACGGCGGCCGGCCGCAGGGGGGCTTTCGAGCGCACCTACGACGTGCCCGAACGGGTCATCCCGGCGGACATTCTCAACCTTGCAACCCCGCCCCGTGCCGAGGCCATCCGCCAGCTTGTCGTCCTGTCGGCCCAGGCCCTGGGCATCGCCAGTGAGCAGGATCTGCGCGATTATTTCCGCCTTGCCGTCGCCGACACGACAAAGGCCATTGCCGAACTGATCGAAGCGGGCGCACTTCGCCCCGTCAGCGTCGAAGGTTGGCGCCAGCCGGCCTTCATGGCCGCGGGCGCCCAGGTGCCGGCCCGCGCCGCGCCGACCACGCTGTTATCGCCGTTCGATCCGCTGGTGTGGAACCGGGCGCGCACCGAACGGGTATTCGGCTTTTCCTACCGCATCGAGATCTACACGCCCGCCGAAAAACGGGTGCACGGCTACTACGTCCTGCCCTTCATGCACCGCGGCCGCTTTGCCGCGCGCGCCTGCCTCAAGGCCGACCGGGCGGCGGGCGTGCTCCGGGTGAATACCGCCCATGCCGAACCCGGCAGCAAGCCGGGCGACGTAGCCGAAGCGCTGATGCCCGAACTCGCCGCCATGGCCGCATGGCTGGGGCTTGAGCGGGTGGAGATCGCCGGTGAGGGCGATCTCAGCCCGCTGCTAGATCAGCATGCGATTGGGTAGAATCACCCAATCGCATAAAAGCTGATCGATTCCAATGTGTTGAGCATGATGTTGTCCGAAAAGCGGTTTCCACTCTTCGGCATCATGCTCTGGCCGACAGGACAGCCTGAGGTTTCCCCGGACTACAGCTTTAGTCCCGAGCGGGTCAGGTCGTCGGCCACCTCGGTGATCGAGGCCGCCAGCGTGTCGACCATGAAGTCGGCCTCGTCTATGGTGAGGATGAGCGGCGGCGACATGACGTCGAGATGCCCGAGCGGACGCACCAGAAGCCCCTTGGCCTCGCAAGCATCGGAGATGCGCCGCGAAATGTTGGCCTCGGCCGGCAGCTTGGCGCGGGTCTTCTTGTCGGCCACGTATTCCACACACATCATGAACCGCCGCCCGCGCACATCGCCGACCAGCGGCAGGTCGGACAGGGCCTTGAGGCGCTGCTCGAAGTGATCGCCCACCCGCTTGGCGTTGCCGAGAATGTCCTCGCGCTCGATGATGGCGATGTTCTCCAGCGCCACCGCGCAACCCACCGGATGCCCCGAGCAGGTAAAGCCGTGGGTGAACCAGCCGTTGGGATCGGGCGCCGAGATCACCTCGTGGATGCCTTCCGAATAAAGCGTCGCCCCCATGGGGAAATACCCCGAGGTGATGCCCTTGGCGCAGGTGATGATGTCGGGGACGATGCCGAATTCGGCTTCGGACGCAAACCAGTGGCCCACCCGCCCGAAGGCCGACACCACCTCATCGGCGATGAACAGGATATCGCTTTCCTTGCACACGGCATGCATGCGCTTGAGGTAGCAGGGCGGCGGCACCACGACGCCGCCGGACCCCTGGATCGGCTCGGCGATGAAGCAGGCGATGTTCTCCGCGCCGACTTCTTCGACCTTGGCCTTGAACTCATCCACCAGGAAGTCGGTAAACGCCTCCAGCGTCATGCCCTCCGGCCGGCGATAGGGATAGGGCGCCGAGAGATGGTGGATGGTATCGGTGAGATACTGGAACTCGGGGCGGGTATCGCCCTCGCGCTTGCCGATGGAGGCGGTGAGGAAGGTCGAGCCGTGATAGGAGTTGTTGCGCGAGATGATGTGGCGGCGCGCCATGTTGCCCTTGCGGCCATGATAATAATGAGCGAGCCGCACCGCCCCCTCATTCGCCGCCGAACCCGACAGGGCGAACATCACCCGGTTGAGCGAGCCCGGCGAAAGGCTGGCCAGCTTGGCCGCGAGCATGGCCGCCGGCGGGTTGGTGACGTCGACGAAGGTGTTGCAATAGCCGAGCTGTTCGGCCTGCTCGGCCATGGCGCGGCCCAGTTCCTTGCGCCCGTAGCCGACATTGACGCACCACATGCCGCCGATGCCGTCGAGGTAGCGATTGCCCGCGATGTCGGTGACATAGGCCCCCTCGCCCCTGGCGAGGACCAGCGAACCGTCCTTGCGGAATGAATCGAAATGCGTCCACGGATGGACGAAATGGTCATGGTCGGCCTGCCACAGGGCATCGCCGTCGAACTGGTTGTGCAAGGGATTGAGCATGGGTCTTTCTCTGGTTTTGATTGAATGTTCATTCAATACGAATGCCTATGCCAGATTTCGGGGATGAGCGCAATGACCTTCATTGCGGCGCCTGGGCGATGACGGCCGTTGATTCAATCTGCGAGGCGGCGCGCGCAAGCAATTCCGGGGGTTGGAATTTTCTTGCGGTACCACTCCAGCGCACTCACGTTTCGTCACCCCGGCGAAGGCCGGTCCAGTCAGTCTCCGGAATTGTATTTGCGATCGGCATCCAGAACGTTCAGTGCCCATTCCACATAGGCCCGGAACTCCGGCGAATGGTTGAAGAAGGCAAGTATCTGGGCGCCATGCTGCCGCAACACCGGCACGGCGGCGCGAATGAACTCGGCGTTGGGATCGCCGAGAAGGGTGCTACCTCCCAACGCTAACCCGATAAGTGTCGCGGCTGCCACACCGGGCGGCGCTCCCTGCCCCACCGTATACCTAATCATCGCGTACACAGCCTTACGCACAATCAGATAGGCGGCATACCCGGCGCGCGACGTTTGCCAGTCATATTCGGTAACCGCATCGCGCACCGGCCGGTGGAGCCTGCGGGTCTCCGCATCCACCAATTGCGCATTGTCGGTAAGTTCGTTGAGGAGGACATTTCCCGGCTTCTCGATCTCAGCAATGACGTCGGCCTCAAGGGCAAACCGGTCCGCTCTCTCCACCAGATCACGCGCTTCCCTAAAGCCGAGGATGAAGGCACCGTGATTGCGCACGACCGAAGCCAGTGCCGCGTCCAGTTGCGGTTCCAGCGGCTCGGCTATGGTCCTGTCGGTCATTTGGCGCGCATAAGCCCGCGAGAACGCCGCCAGCGATCCGCCGACCGACCACATGCCCGTCACGTCAAGCTCGGAAAGCTCGGCATTGACGAGTTCCTCGTATTCATCCGCTGCGTTGGCCAGTTCGGGATACTGGTTGCGGGCCGTCTGGAGAGCCGACGTCAGTTTGCCGACTTCGCTCTTCAAACGTTGATGAAGTCACGCTTGCGGCTCGATTTCCTCGTGCAAAGGCGGGTGGGCAAACGCCGATAGTTTGCCCGACCTTATTGCATAGTGCGGTCCCGGACCTGGTTCAGGCTCAGGCGGTTGAATAGCATCACTGCGTTCGAACTCAGCGATCTCCTCCTTCAGCCTGCGGTTGGCGTGGGCGGGGCCTTGTTTCCAGTCATCGTCGGTGAGTTGCAGCCAGGCGAGTTCGAGGGGCAGACCGAGCGGGGCGCCGGCGAGGCGTCGCTCGTACCAGTCGATCCACACGTCCCAATCTTCGCCTGACGCCAACAACAGTTCGCGCAACTGGCTCCACAAGGCCCTTGCCCACCTCGGGGCAGTGCCAAGCCAGAGAGGGTTCTCTATAAGTTCTGCTATTGGCATACCGTCTTGCAGCGTTGAGGCTTCTCTGATGGTGAGATCGTAGACGTAGTTGGAATGTGCGGCTGTATCGCTGGCTGCCACCGCGGCTTCGATGGCGCCGACTGCGGCGGCAATGTCATCGTTGTTGGATACGGCTGTAAAGGCGGCGCGAGCAGCGGCATCGGCGACTGCTACGGCATGGGGGGCGATAACATCGGCAAGGGGAGCGACGTTGGAGGCAAGATTGCCGGCGTCGGCCGCAGCATAGTTTGGGCTTCGGGTTCGAGTATTGGCTGTAGCCCAAGGCGCAGCCATGGCACAAAAGACCCAAAGAGCAAAGCCGCTGCTTAGCTCATCCAGCCTCCGTTCATTCCGGAGATCAGCAGCCAGCGCCGGCACCGCCCGCAACGCCGCCCGCGCAGTGAAGATGACGATCTGATCGCGCGAATGCCCCGGCTCTTTCAGCCAGCGTTTGACATCATCGAGTGTCTCGAGGTCCGCCACGGGCGCCGTCCCCTGATTGGTCCGCTCAGGATGGCGGCGTGGGTGGCCGAGCGCAAGGGTTGAAGCGGGGCGCGGAGGGATGCGCCTTGAATCGGCTGGTGAAATCCCGCGCACAAGCGGTTCTGACGGTTGGGGTTTTTGGGCGTCAGGCTCCCCTCCCCCTTGGGGGGAGGGGTTGGGGGTGGGGGTCGAAAGGCATGAAAGGCCAGCGGCAATGGCGGGGACCGTCGAGGGGTGTGAGGGGGCCCCTCCCCGGGCCTTGCCGGCCCGCTCGCTTGGGCTCGCGGGCGTTCGTTCGCTTCGCTCGCTCCACCGGAGCGACCGATCGGCAATGCATGGCCGAGCGTTCCTCACCCCCACAAGGGGGGAGGGAGCAAGGCGGCGACGCTTGCCTTGTCCCTCACCTGTCGTCACGGACGGGGCATGATCCGATCCTCCATTCCTCCAACCTCGCGGCAGGTTGCGAGGACGGCGGAATGGATCCCGGGATCAAGTCCCGGGATGACGCCTGGTCTTCATGGGCAGGCCTTTTGGCTCACACCATCCCCAACGCCTTGCGGGCGGCGGCGATGACCTGTTGCGGGGTGCCAACCGCATCGAGCCTCGGCCAGGCGATCTCCCCGGTGTCGTAGGCCAGTTGCATCTCCACCACCCGCCTGTCGGCATCGGAGGCATCGCCGCGCCGCTGGCCGACCCGCGCTTCCAGCACCTCGCGCGGGGCTTCGAGCCACAGGGCGTGGAAGGGGGCGCCGCGATCATGGGCGATGGCTTCGATGGCGGCACGCTCCTCGGGGTGGGCGAAGACGGCATCGACGATCACCGGAAAGCCGCCGGAAAGCGCCGCGCCGGCGCGGTCGTAGAGGCGGCGATAGACGGCGGCGCTGGCTTGCGGGGTGTAATGGCTGTGATGCAGTTTTGCCGTTTCGGGCAGCCCCGCCATGGTCTTGCGCTCGATGTCGGAGCGCAGGTGCAGCGCGCCGGCCGGGCGGGCGAGATCGGGCGCGATATGCGCCGCTACCGTCGACTTGCCGGTGCCACTGAGGCCACCGATGACCATAAGGCCGGGCCGCTCCTGCGCCATCAGGGCGCAGGCGTGGGCGAAGGCGACACGCGCCTGCCCGGCCTTGGCCTTGGCCTCGATGCCGGAAAGCTGCGCCGAACGGTCGGCGGCCACCAGCCCCCGGATACCGGCCCGGAGCGCTGCAAAGGGAGCGAGGCATCCGAGCGCCGCATCGTGTTGCGTCCTGCCCCCGGCCATGAGCGCTGTCGCCGTCAGGTAGCGGTTGACGACCAGGCTGGCGGCCGGGCGCTGGCCGCGCGCCTCCAGGTCCATCAGCAGGAAGGCGAGGTCGTAGAGCACGTCGATGCGGGCAAGGCGTTCATCGAACTCAAGGGCATCGAAGAGCCGCGGACGCCCACCCACCAGCACGATGTTGGCCAGATGCAGATCGCCATGGCAACGCCGCGTCGCCCCCTCCCCCGCCCGCTTCAGACGCAGGCTCCGCGAAGCGGCCAGCGCGGCGGCCATGGCTTCGTTGAACGTCGCCGCGGGGCCGGTATCGAAGATGCCGCGATGCCGCGCAAACGCCTCCGCCAGTTGCCGCGCCACCCGGTCAGGGGCTTCGGCGGCTTGCGGCTCGGGGGCAGCGGCGGCGCGGGCGTGGCTGGCGGCGACCGCATCGGCCAGCGCCAGCGCCAGCGGTCGTGAAAGCGGGCCGGCTTCCGCCACCTTGTCGAGGACATCTTCAGGGCGAAAGCGGCGCATGACGACGCACCACTCGACCGCCCGCCCCTTGCCGCCCAGCCTGAAGCGTCCGGCGGCATCGCGGTTGACCGGCTTCACGCCGCGATAGATGGAAGGGGCATTCGGGCGGTTGACTTCAAATTCGCGCCGGCAGGCGGCCTGGCGCTTTTCCAAAGTGGAAAAATCCAGATAGCCGAGATCGACCGCCTTCTTGATCTTGATCGCCTCATCGCCCGCCAGGAAGACGAGGTTGGCATGCGTCTCGATCACCTCCACGACCCCCGCCTTCAGCCCATGGAGAGCCGGTGTATTGAGCGCATCGATCACCTGGCGCTGGTCGCTGACAGTCATGCCTCCCCGCTCCGTCGGCCTTGCATGCTATGCCGGCAGCGCAACGCTGCCTTGACCTGCATCATGCCGACAGGGTGAAGACTGCCCTTGTCGGTCTCTGCATCCTGGGCCAGCATGACGCCATCTCCAGCCCAAGGCCACCCCGGAGTATCAATGACCGCCGCCACCGATCCCCTGCTCCAGCCCCTCAAGCTTCGCCACCTCACCCTGAAGAACCGCATCATGAGCACCAGCCATGCCTGCGGGCTGGAGGAAGGCGGCATGCCGAAGGAGGCTTACCAGCTCTATCACGAGGAAAAGGCCAAGGGCGGCCTGGCGCTCACCATGTTCGGCGGCTCCTCCAACGTCGCCGTCGATTCCCCCAACGTCTTCCGGCAACTGAATGTCGGGGTGGACGAGGTGATCCCGTGGCTGCAGCAGTTTTCGGCGCGCGTCCACCACCACGACTGCGCCCTCATGGTGCAGATCACCCATCTCGGGCGGCGCGGCGAAAGTGCCGCCGGCGAACACCTGCCCACCATCGCCCCCTCGCCCATTCGCGAGACCCTGCACCGCTCCTTCCCGCGCGAGATGGACACCCATGACATCGCCCGGGTGGTGAAGGCTTTCGGCGATGCCGCCTGGCGCTGCAAGCAAGGCGGGCTCGACGGCATCGAGACGCTGGCGGGGGCGCATCTCATCGGCCAGTTCCTGTCGCCCGACACCAACAAGCGCACCGACGGCTATGGCGGCTCCATGGAAAACCGCTGCCGCTTCGGCCTGGAGGTCTACGACGAGATCAGGCGCCGGGTGGGCGATGACTTTCTGGTGGGCTTCCGCTTCGTGGTCGACGAGGGGCATGAGGCGGGGCTTTCCTTCGATGAGTGCGTCGCCATCGCCCACCGCTTCGAGCGCTCGGGGACCCTCGATTTCTTCAACGCCGTTTACGGTCGCATGGATACCGCGCTGGGTCTTGCCGTCGACAACATGCCGGGCATGGCCTCGCCCATGGCGCCGTGGCTCGCCAAGGCTGCCGCCTTCAAGCGTGAGGTGTCGCTGCCGGTCTTCCATGCCGCGCGCATCGCCGATGTGGCGACCGCCCGCCATGCCATCGCTGAAAACCTCATCGACATGGCCGCCATGACCCGCGCCCACATCACCGATCCGCACCTGGTGGAAAAGCTGATGCGCGGCGAGGAAGCGCGCATCCGCCCTTGCGTCGGCGCCACCCATTGCATGGGGGTGACGCGGCCGTCCTGCATTCACAACCCGGCCGCCGGGCGCGAGGCCCGGATGCCCCACGAGATCGCCCCGACGACCGGCCCGAAGCGCAAGGTGGTGGTGGTGGGCGGCGGGCCTGCGGGGCTGGAAGCCGCCCGCGTCGCCGCCGAGCGCGGCCACCGGGTGACGCTTTACGAGGCGGCCAGCCGCCTGGGCGGGCAGGTGCTGCTGGCGGCGACCGCAAGCTGGCGCAAGGACCTCATCGGCGTCATCGACTGGCGCGCCAGCGAACTGCAGCGCCTTGGCGTGACGGTGCATCTGAACCACTACGCCGAGGCTGCCGACGTCGCGGCGGAAAGCCCCGATGCGGTGATCGTGGCAGCCGGCGGCGTGCCCGACCTGCAATGGATCGACGGCCACGAACACATAACCAGCGTGTGGGACATCCTGTCGGGCGCGGCCGAGCCGGCAGCTTCCGTCGTGGTGTGGGACGGGACCGGCCGCCATGCCGCCTCGACCGCCGCCGAACGCTGCCTGAAGGCCGGCAGCAAGGTCAGTCTCGTTGCTCTCGACGACACGCTGGCGGTCGAAATGAGCTATGCCGAACGGGTGATCTGGAAAAAGGCCCTTTACGATCTCGGGCTGCCCCAGACCTTCGACCAGCGCCTGGTCGCCGTGGAAAAGTCGGGGAACCGCCTCACGGCGCGCTTCGCCAATGAATATACCGGCGTCGAACTGCGGCTGGAAACCGATCAGGTGATCGTCGAGCATGGCACCGTCCCGGCCGATCAGGTCTTTCGGGATTTGCGCGCCAGGTCGTCCAATGACGGCTCTACCGATATCGAGGCTCTGGTCGCCGGCGCCCCGCAGCCGCATGGGCCGAATGGCAGCTTCATACTGCACCGCATCGGCGACTGCCAGTCGAGCCGCAACATCCACGCCGCCGTCTACGATGCCTTGCGCCTGACGCTGACAATCTGAAGCGGGAATGCGCCACGCCGCCCGATTTGGCCGCGATGGCAATCGACCCGCCATTCTCCTCAATTCCCACGTTGGGGAATTAGTCATCATAGAGACAATTTGTCGCAAAGAATCCTAATCTCGATCGTTGCATGTTTGCTTTGTCAAATAATGGAGCGGCGATATGACACAATTCTTTGCGATCGACACCGTCAGCGGCACCGTTGCTGGCGGCAGCGGTATGGACAGGTTCACTTTCACCTATGACTACGCGGCCGGCGGGGTCGTTCTGCAAGATCTAAGCGGAAGCTTCGCGTCGGGATATGCCGGAACCTTTGTCCTCGGCGGCACCGGTCTCAACGATGTCCTGTTCACCGGCATAGAAAACCTTACCTTTATCGACAATGGCGCCAACGGCCCGGATCTGATCTACACCGACGACGGCTACGACAGTATTTCCAGTGGCCTCGGCGACGATACTCTTTATACCGGCAAAGGGATCGACACCGTCGACGGCGGCGGGGGCAACGACTTGTGGGGCGCCGACAAGTCATTTGCCAAGGTCGCCATCAACATCAACTTGAACCACGCCTCGTCCAAATATCTGGGCAACGGCGTGGTGAGCAACATTGAGGGTCTCGATCTCAAGACAGGCTCGGGCAACGACCATATTGTTGGGTCGTCGACCGCGATCATGGACGACAACATCAATACCGGTGACGGCAACGACGTGATCCACATGTGGGGCGGCGGCACAGACACGGTCGCGGGGGGCGCGGGCCTCGACAAGCTCATCTACACTTACAGCTACGATGACGGCGGCGTGCGCCTGCAGAACCTGACGCACGATCACTCCGGCGGCTATCAAGGGACTTTCGATGGTATCGCCAAGTTCGACCTGAGTTTCAGCGGCATTGAGAATATCGTCTTCAACGACCTCGGCAACGGAGCCGACATCATCCGCACCGGCGGCGGAGCGGACAAGCTGCTGGGTGGCAATGGCAGCGATCGCCTCAACGGCGCTGGTGGCGCCGATACCCTGTCGGGAGGCAACGGCAACGATACCCTCAACGGCGCAAACGGCGCCGATCACCTGTCCGGAGGCAATGGCCAGGACGTCATCATCGGCGGCCATGGCAACGATAGGATGTCAGGAGGGGCCGGCTACGATACCTTTGTTTTCGCCGACGGTTTCGGCCATGACACCATCACCGATTTCGGTGCCCGGAACGAGGAGAAGATCGACCTGTCCGCCGTTACCGACATCACCAGCTTTGCCGATCTTCTGCACAACAATCACGTGCAACTGGATCCGGGGGGCTCCGGCTTCGCCGAAATTGTGGACGGAACGAGCACCATCCTGCTGCAGGGCGTCAACGTGCACGATATCGGCTTCGGCCTGGCGATCTCGGGCGCGGACTTCATCTTCTGACCGTTCGAGGAAAGGCAAACGAAAGCCCGGGAGCAAGGCGGCGGACAGGACCCGGATTCAATCCGCCGCATGACATGTTGCCCCGATCCACTATAATCGTCTGCGGTCCGGACGATGTCCGGCTTGCGGCGGCAACAAGGGGGGACGCTCGATGGCCGAAGAGCGCAAGGTCTCATAACTCCGCGTCATCGGCGCGGCGGTGCTCGACTTCTTCACGATATTCTTCGCCGGCGGCTACGCCATCGGCAAGCTCACCGGCAATATGACCGACACCGGCTTCAACCTCAACGGCATGCCGGCGCTGGTGCTGTTTGCAGTGATCATCATCTATTTCGTGGTCGGCACCCGATATGCCGGCGGCACCATCTGGCAGCGCATCCTCAAGACCAGAGGCTGAAAGTCCCCCAGGGGAGCACTGGCAGAAGCGCAGCGAAGCATAATCGCAAAAGTGCGGGAACACCTGTCGGAGAGATCATGCTCCGTCGGCTGAGCGCAAGCCGATGGCAGACCCGTCTACTGGCGGCCGTTGTAGAGGGCGTCAACCTCGGCCTGCGTCTGGGCCGTGACGGCCTTGTTGGCTGCCGCGGCCAATGCTGCCGCTTCAGCGTCCTGTGCCGCTTTCAGATCCTGTGTGGCCTGGGTCACCGCTTCCTGCAGCGCCGGGTTGGTGGGATCGGCCATAAGGGCGGCCTCGGCCGCCGCCAGATTGCTTTCAGCCGTCTGGGTGTTGGCACGGGCATCGACATAGCCGCGGATCTTGCCCACTTCCGACACGTTCGATGCATTGGCAAACGCCATGGCCGAAGCATGGGCGGCGTTCAGAGCACCAAGATTGCTCGCCACCGCGCCGTGATTGCCCGTACCTACACCGTTGCCATGACCGACACCGTTTCCATGGCCGTTGCCGTTGCCATTGCCGGCTAGGGCGGTCGATGTCCCCCATAAGGCGTCCGGGCTACCCGAACCGGGCAGGAAGGCAAAGACGCTGATGGCAATGCTCACGGCCGTAAGCAGGCTTTTCGAGATCATGGGAATTCTCCGCAGTTTCGCTGGAAGAGGCACGACCGAGCGTGCCTCCGCCAAGATTGAGAAGGTATGCGATCCCGCCGTGAATCGTGGGTGATAGTTTGCAGGAAATCGTGACCGCTTGTTGTTGACTTTATGACTTCTCCGAAATCTTCGTGGGGAGCGACACCATCGTGCTCAACGGCATGCCGGCGCTGGTGCTGTTTGCAGTGATCATCATCTATTTCGTGGTCGGCACCCGATATGCCGGCGGCACCATCTGGCAGCGCATCCTCAAGACCAGAGGCTGAAAAGCCGCACCAGTCCACCAGATAACCTGCGCCGGGCGCCGCCAACCAAGAGTGCGGCGCGCGAAGCCTTTGGCCATAGGCCCTCAGTCGAGGTCGTTGATCAGGATCAACGCAGCGAACTGTGATGAATGGCAGAATTTAAAAATAATTCGAAATTCAGAGGAGCATGATGATGTCTAGCTTCTTCGCAACCAATAGCGGCGTCATAGTCGGGACCCCTGGGGTCGACAGATTGACAGTCACCTACGATCTGGATGCCAATGGTGTGTGGCTACAGGACTTGAGCGGTAGCCTGGCAACCGGTTACTCCGGAACCTTCAACGGCACTGGCTCAAGCGACGTCGTCTTTTCCGGCATCGAGAACCTGGGCTTCATCGACCATGGCGGCGGACCCGACATCATCTACACGGGTGACGGCAACGACCACCTGTCGAGCGGCGATGGCGATGATATCCTCTACAGTGGTCAGGGTGTCGACAGCATCGACGGCGGCGCCGGCAATGATCTTTGGGGTGCCGACAAGTCCTTCGCAACCCAGGCCATCAACATCAATCTCAATGCCAATTCGTCGACGTATCTGGGCACCGGATTGGTGACCAATATCGAGGGTCTCGATCTCAAGACCGGCTCGGGAAACGACCGCATCGCAGCTTCAGCGACGGTTGCGATGAACGACAATATCGACACCGGAGCTGGCAACGACAAGATCATCATGTGGGGTGGCGGCAATGACGTCGTCAACGGCGGCACCGGCAATGATTTTCTGAAGCTCACCTATGACATCGCCACCAATGACGTGTGGCTGACAAATCTCACCGAAGATACGGTGAATGGCGGCTACAAGGGCACATTTGACGGTCTGGGCAGCAATAATCTCAATTTCTCCGGCATCGAGCGCTTCACCTTCATTGACCAGAGCGGCGGCAACGACATCATCAATACTGGCGACGGCAGGGACAGTCTGTCCGGCGGAGCCGGCAATGACACCCTGAACAGCGGTCGCGGCATCGACACGATCGATGGCGGTGCTGGTCACGATCTCTGGGGAGCCGACAAGTCCTTCGCCACGGCCTCCATCAACATCAACCTCAATGCCAAGTATTCGACCTATCTGGGCACCGGATCGGTGACTAACATCGAGGGTCTGGACCTCAAGACCGGTTCCGGCAGCGACCACATCACCGGTTCGTCCAAGGTTTCCATGAACGATGTCATCGACACCGGCGGCGGTAACGACCTCATTACGATGTGGGGCGGCGGGAATGACTACGTGGCCGGCGGGGCCGGCAATGACCGGTTGAGCCTTACCTACGGGCTCGACGCCAACGGTGTTTGGCTGCAGAATCTCGCAGTCGACACGGTCAATGGCGGGTACCAGGGCACCTTTAACGGCTTGGGCGCCAATGATCTCGCCTTTACCGGCATAGAAAATATCACCTTCGTCGATCTCGGAGGCGGACCCGACATCATCTACACCGGCAACGGTAACGACAAGCTGTCGGGAGGCGGCGGCGATGACATCCTCTATAGCGGCAAGGGCATCGACACCATCGACGGCGGCGGCGGCCATGATCTGTGGGGTGCCGACAAGTCCTTCGCAACCCAGGCCATCAACATCAATCTCAATGCCAATTCATCGACGTATCTGGGCACCGGATTAGTGACCCATATCGAGGGTCTGGACCTCAAGACCGGCTCCGGCAACGATCACATCACCGGCTCCTCGACGGTCGCCATGAATGACACCATCGATACCGGTGGCGGCCGGGACGTTATCACCTTGTGGGGTGGTGGCTCCGACCACGTGGACGGCGGTACGGGCGTCGACCAGCTGGTTCTCACCTACGGGCTCGACGCCGGCGGTGTGTGGCTGCAGAATCTCGCAGTCGACACGGTCAATGGCGGTTACCAGGGCACCTTCAACGGCACGGGCAGCAACGACGTGTTCTTCACAGGTATCGAGCATTTTACCTTCACAGATCGCGGCGGTGGACCCGACATCATCATTACCGGTAACGGCAACGACAAGCTGTTGGGCGGAGCCGGCAATGACAACCTTGACGGTGCTGGTGGCAATGACACCCTGAACGGTGGCGCTGGTGACGATACGCTCACCGGCGGCAGTGGCAATGACCGGATGCTCGGCCAAGTCGGCAACGACCTGTTGAACGGCGGCAGCGGGGACGACATCCTCATCGGTGGCGACGGCAACGACACCATTGCCGGCGGTACCGGCAACGACCGGCTGGTCGGCAACGCCGGTGCCGATACCTTCGTCTTCAGCGACGGCTTCGGCCACGACACCGTCGTCGGATTCGAGGCATCGAACCAGGAGAAGATCGATCTGTCGGGCGTCACCGCCATCACCAGCTTTTCCGATCTGGTCGATAACCACCTGACCACGGACCCGATCAGCGGCTTCGCCGAAATCTTCGTGGGGAGCGACACCATCGTGCTCAACGGTATAACGGCGGCCCACATTGGCACAGGTCAGGACTACGCCGCCGGCGATTTCATCTTCTGATCGGGCGACATGCCATAATCCGGCAGATCGAGACGGTCGATGAGGCCGCGGCCCAGAACCTGTTCGGCGACAAAAGGCAGGTTGAACGTTCGCGTGATCAGGTTGCGTGCCATGATGCCGAAGCGCGTTCTGGGCGCAAACGATCTGGCGAACTGTTCGGCTGCCTTTTGCTTGCCGTCCATGAAGCCGCGCAGGGTCGTCTCATAACGCGCGAAGGCAGCGCCCGCCTCTCCGCCGCTGCGGACGATCTCGCCAGCCAGGACATAGGCCGCCGCCATGGCGAGCGCCGAGCCCTGCCCCGCCAGCAGCGACGGGCAGAAAGCGGCATCGCCCAACAGCGCCACCCGCCCTCTCGACCATCCGGGCATGCGGATCTGGCTGACCCGGTCGAAGTAAATTTCCTTCACCGGATCGAGCGCCGCCAGGATCGGCTGACACTCCCAGCCGGCACCATCGAACGCCGCATGCAGGGCTCTCTTCTGGGCGGCCAGATCGTGCGGCCAGGGATCGAGCCCGCCGGCAAAGACGAAGAGGATGAGGGTGCGGTCGCCCCTGAGCGCAAAGCGGGCCACCTGCCGGCCGGGCACCGAATAGCTGACATAGACGCCCTCGTCACGCGGCCGGTAGCCGGCGACATCGAGGGCCGCAACGCCATAGCCCAGGCGATGCTCGAACTGCCCTTGCGGCCCGAAGACGAGCCTGCGGACCTCGGAATGCAGCCCGTCCGCCCCGATGACGAGGTCAAAGCGGCGGGAGGGTGAAGTGTGGAAGCTGACTGCGACCCCTTCTCCATCCTCGTCGATCGCCGCGATGCTGTCGCCGAAGATCGTCTCGACGCGGCCATCGATCCGCTCGCAGACGAGGCGCGCCAGGGCGCTGCGCTCGATGCTCACATAGCGCCCGCCGGTAAGGCGCGCGAAGACCGAGGCATCGAAGCCGCCTGCCCGCCGCCCCTCCCGGTCCACCAGCCGCAGCTCGCGCACGTCATAGCCTTCGCGGCGCAAGTCCGGCACAAGCCCCATGCGTTCGGCCACATCGAATCCAAGCCCCCAGAAATCGATGACATAGCCGCCGCTGCGCAAGGCCGGGGCCCGCTCGATGAGCGTCACCTCGAAGCCATGCCGCATCAGCCACCAGGCCAGCGTCGGCCCGGCTATGCCCATGCCGGAGATGAGGATGTTGCAGCCGCTCATGGGTCCGCCGTAAGGGGCGTCGAACAAGAAGCCGGCGTCAGGCCCTGGCCACCGGCATCAGGGCGTGCCTACAACACGAAGTCGTTGCCCACAAGATCTATGTGGCGATCGATTTCAAAGCTGAAATCGGGGACCTTGTCGCCGTTGACATCGGCTTTGGCGATCGTCGCCGATGACAGGCTGATATACCGCAACTCGCCGGCCTTCCCCGAGAACTGAGCCGTACCGATGAAGGAGAAAGCCTGATTTCCGGGCGTGGTGGCATCGGCGTCGATCATCGACACGACGATATGGTCGTCACCGTGCGTGAAATCGACGATATGGTCGCGGCCAAGCGACGTGCCGGAGCTGTCGGCGATGGAATTGAAGACGAAGATATCATCGCCAAATCCGCCCGACATGGTATCGCGACCGGCACCGCCGATCAGGACGTCATTGTCGTTGCCGCCATGCAGCACATCGAATCCCTTGCCGCCAAGCAGGCGGTCGGCGCCGGCGTTGCCGAGCAGGAGATCGCGGTCCTGACCGCCCATCAGGGTGTCGACGCCACTTCCGCCAAACAGCTTGTCAGCGCCAAGCTCACCGTTGAGCGTGTCGTTTCCGCCCATTCCATCGAGCGTATCATTGCCATCGCCGCCCACCAGCGAATTGTGGGTGATGTTGCCGACCAGCTTGTCGGCCTTGTCTCCGCCAATGGCGTTTTCGATCAGCGAGCGCTGATCGCTGTTATAGAGCCGGGCATTGAAGACGCTCGCCCGCGCCAGATGGGTATTCATCGGGTCCGGATCCAGAACCGCCAGTTGCGAGTGCTTCAGAACACTCCACTTGCCGGGATGGAGATCGATGGAAACGCCGACATGGTAGGCCGAGGCATCATAGGTATCGTTGCCCCCGCCGTCCCAGATGGTCTCGAATATCTTGGCCTTGGCCGGATCGAAGGAATAGGTCGTGTTGCCGGCGTGGGTGCTGAAATTGGCGCCATAGAGATACTGCATCGCCGCGATGTCGTTCATCATCAGCGTCTGCGGGTAGCTGTCGGCGGCGTTGGTGACATTGGCGACCGACTGGCCGGGATAGGATCGGTAGCTCATGATCGAGAACTCGTGGCTGTCCTTTGCCGCCGGCAGCAGCGTGCCGTTGCCGCCCGGCTCGTGCGGATGCTTGAGGCCCAGCGCATGGCCGAATTCGTGAATGAAGACGTAGAAGTCATAGCTTCCCGGCACCGCCTGGGCGGTCGGGCGGTTGGTGTTGATGCGCACATCGCCCGCGTTGGCGTCGTGATCGGGAAGGAACGCATCGGCCGGCGCACTGATGTCCGCCCGGCCAAAGCGCAACATCCCCGGCGCCGGGCCGTTATCGCTGACCTTTTGAAACGTCAGGTTCGCCACGTCATCCCACATGTCCAGCGCGGCATGTGTCATCGCCTTTTGCCCGACGGAAAACGGCATTGAGGTCTCGGCACGCATCTTCGATGTGGGAAACGTTTCCGGCCCGGTGCCGTATCCCGGCTGCTTCGACGTCGCCGTCAGGAAGCTGTAGGTCAGCGTGTTCTCGGCCCACTTGGTGCCCCAGATGAGATTGTCGATATTCACGTTGCCGACATTGGCCACCTTCTGGTGCTCGGGGCGAATGCTGACCGAAAGGTTGTCGACCGCAAAACCCGCCGGCTCCGATCCGATCGGCTTGATGACGACCTTCTTGATGACGTTCTCGCCGAAATCGAAGCTGAAATGCGCGTAGGTGCTGTCGTCGTTCTGGTTGACCACTCTTTCAATTTTGAAGTCGTTCTTGCCATAGACAATAATCGCCGTGCTGCGTGCCGCATTGAAGCACCCGGCATCGAAGCTCACCGCCGACACGGTATCGCTGAAGCGAAACGTGACCGGCCCGTCATAGGACGTATTGGCGGCAATGGCCGGGGTCGTCGGATCGCAGGAATCGGGAACGATCTCGCCGATGGCGTGGATCTTGAAGTCCTTGTCCTTCAGGATGCCGGAATAGGTATAGACGGGATTCACCATGCCGGTCTTGTTGAACCCGATTGTGTTGAGTGTAACGGCGTTCACCATCCATCCGCCCTCCGTTTACCCCCCGGCGCGATGCATCCCGCCTGCACGCCAAAGGTCCGATCTGCCCGATTATAGGCGACGTAACGTCAACATGGCAATTGGCCCGAATCGCAATCCGCGATGACCGCGTTGAAGCCGTCACCGAGGATCGCTCCCCAAGCGAGCCGCAACGTCGGCATGAAGGAATAATGTCTCAGAGGGAGGCACTCAATGGTGCCGTTGTGTGGTGGATCATGATCACCCCACCGGCACCATAACTGGCCTGATGACTGGTCCGCAGCGACGGAACCGGCTAGCTCGGTGGTGAGCCTTTGAGGGTTTCAATTGGTGCGGCGGCGCTGCCGGCAGACGTCACCGGGACTCGCACGCAGATGCGCCGCCTCAAGCTTTCGGCATGGCTTCATCGTCCGGACGGCGCCCCCATGGCAGATGGCGCCGGGCCATGGCCTGACCTGCCTTATGGCTTGGCAATGTGCCAGACACCCTTGAAGCCATCGCCGGTCGCGTCCCCCGGCTTGGCATCCTTGGACCAGGCATAAAGCGGCCTGCCGTCATAGGCCCACTGCATCGAACCTTCGGGGCGCTTGACCACCGACCACTTGCCCATCGCCTTGGCGTCGGCCGGCGCCAGCAAAGGCGGCCAGGCAGTCGCGCACCCTCCATTGCAGTTGGAAATGTCCTTCCCGTCCTTGTCGAAGGTGTAAAGCGTCATGCCCTTGGCATCGACCAGTGCCTTGCCCTTGGAAGTATCGGCCACCATGGCCGGATCGGCGGCAAAGGCAGCCGTCGCGGCAAAAAGCGTCGTGCCCGCGACGGCAGTAACAAGCCACTTTTTCATGTGTCTGTCTCCAATGCTGGCCGCCCACCGGCACACCACGCGGCAAACACATCACTGCCGCGCCGGCCACAAGGCGACGCACCGTCCCTCACGACATATGTGGACGTATAGGTCCGGCGTCCAGCCGATGCCGCCGCAAAGGCCCGATGTGACCGCATCGATCCGGTCACATTTGCGAGAGCCGGTGCCATGAGCGTCGCACCCCGCCTCGAGGTGCTACTGCTTGGGCCGTTCACGGCCGGACCTGTCCGGGGCTCAGGATTCCCCGAGCACCTCGCGCCGCCGTCGCTCGGATTCCTCGGCATAGCGGCGCAGCACGTGAGCCTCGGTCAACAGGCCAACCACTTCACGCTGATGGTCGACCACCGCCAACGCATCGGCTTCGGCACGGTCGAAAGTGGCGGCCGCTTCCCGCACGTTCATTTTCGGCGTCAGGAAGACATCACGGTAACGCAGCAGCGGGCCGATCGGCCGCGGCGTCGAATTGTCGAGACCATGTACCTCGGCCACGATTACCATGCCGGCATATTTGCCGTTGCTGTCCACCGCAATCACGCGGCTGGTCGAGCCCAATGGATAGAGGACCCGGAATTGATCCACGCCCGTGTCTTCTGGCACGATCGCGGCGACCGCGCGCATCATGCGCTCGACAGTGAGGTCGCGGATCCACCCGACATCGGCTGCACTGCGAATGGTCTCCCCGCGCAGGTGAAAGCGCCAGGTGGAAAAGGAATAGCCGAACAGTTCCCGGGTGATCAGCGTCGCAATGATGACCGCAATGAGCACCGTCGCCGCGAGCCAGAAATTGCCGGTACTCTCAAGCACAATGAAAGTCATCGTCATTGGTCCGCCGATCACCGCGGCCGAGAGAGCGCCGAGGCCGAGAATCGCATAGACCTCCGGGTCCAGCATCGCGGTGGGGAACATGGCATTGCCGGCAGTCGCGAACAGGCGCCCGCCGAGCGCACCAAGCAGCAGCGAAGCAAAGAACAACCCACCGCGGAACCCCGAGCCGAGCGATGCGATCGACGCCGCGGACTTGAAGAGCACGATCATGGCAATGGTGGCGACCGGAATTTCCATCATCGCTGTGACATGCATCGCGCCGTGCCCGGAAGACAGCACCTGTGGCGTGACCAGCGCGAGCGCACCGACGATCAGCCCGCCAATGACCGGCCGCGCCACAAGCGGAATCCGCAGGGTCTTCAGCAGTCGTTCGAATTGCGCCACGCCATGCATCAAAAGGATGCCGAAAATCGCCGCCGCCGCACCAAGCACGCTGGCGGTAATCAGGTCGCGCATGGTGATCGGCCCGATGATGCCGACGAAGATCCCGAGCGACACCGGCGAGAACAGACGCGCGGTAAGCCAGCCATTGAGCGCGGCAATGCCGACTGGCGCAAGGCCGGCCGGCGTGTAGCTTCCGAGTATGAGCTCGAAGCCGTAGAAGGCGCCTGCCAGCGGCGCCCCGAAGGCGCCGGCTATGGAACTCGCCGCACCGCAGGCGACCAGCAGCCTCAGATCGTTGCGGCGCAAGTGGAAAATGCGCCCGATCAACGAGGCGATGCCGCTTCCAAGCTGCGTGTAGCCGGCCTCGAGGCCGACCGAGGCACCGACGCCGCTCGACCAGATCGTCTGTATCGTGACCAGCAGGCTGTCACGGATGGACATGCGCCCGCCGCGCAGCGCGTTGGCCTCGATCGGATCAACCGGCGGCTCGGGCCGCCAGCGCGACTGGACAAGAAAGAACAGCCCCAGCACAAGACCGCCGGCGGCCGGCACCAGTGCCCGCAGCGGATCGATGGCCGCAATGGCCGACAAACGCTGTCCGCTCACCAGCCCGAACAGCGTCCAGTGCAGGAAATTGACGAGCGTGCCCATAGCCGCCACGACCAGTCCGCCGATGACCCCCACGACCGCCGCAAGGACGATAATGCTCGTTTCCCGGGCGCGAACGAACGCCCGCAAGCGGGCCGGCGCCTCGAATAGCAAACTTGAGTCTGACATGCGGCGTTTGTGCTCCGGCGGCGCAGGCAATGCAATGTGGATGCTGCAGTTTTTGCCGCGTCTTGGGGAAATGCAGGTCGCGCCTGCGATCGACCCGGCAGAGCCACTGGTGCGGACGGTGGGACTTGAACCCACACGGGATTACTCCCAACGGATTTTAAGTGCGACGAATATCGCAATATCGTATTGAAAATACACAATAATTTGCCGTACAAAATGCGTATGTGTAAGTTTTTGTGTAAGTTGCGACGTGCAACAGACGATCGCACGCCAGTTCCGATCCATGCCGAACGGCTTGTATTGGAGCTGGCGCGCTTTGCATACCATTCGAAATCAGTAATATCGTAACATTATCAAATGGTTAGATGCATAGAATGCCCCTACAATTGACCCTACAAACATATATTTGTAGGGCCTGATTATTCGCGCTACAGTGGCTAACACCTTGTTTTAAGCGCGAATTTGTTCCCCCCGTGTTGTCGGTCTCGCGCCCGACCCCGAACTCTCTCCCTCCTCCACACATGACTTTGACAAGATCATGAGTTCCGTCGGGCTTCGCGGCTCCATCTCCCTGCTAACGCAAACGGGAGAGTGTTCGCCGCTTCGGGCTTGTCTGCCCACTTTGACAAGATGGTGCAGCCTGCGCCAGAGCGTTCGGGGTCGGGCGCTCGACGACGCGACGGCGACAAGCCCGTTCGTTGCCTCACGGGCTTGTCGCCTGCTCTGTCGGCTCTCGACAACACGGGGGGAATACGTCTTGCACCCATCCGGGTACGAGGGGCGCCGAGGGCGCCCGTGGTTGCTGCCCGGCCGCGCCAGGGGCGGGGCAGGGCAGCATCGTCTTCCTAGAAACCTATGTTTCTAGGTTCAGTGTTAGCGCGCTGCGGCGCGCTTTTTTACGGGTTTGGTGCCTTGCCTGGGTCGCTCGTCGGTCGTGAAGAACGCAATATCGGCGTTTTCGGCGAGATCAGATGGTCACGGTGCGCCCGCGTGGAGTTGATATGATCGCAGCGGCGACCAGGATGACGTGCAGGAAGAGGGCAAAATAGTGCCTCAGCCAGTTGAGCAGCAGGCGAACGTTGTGGCCGGCAGCGACGAGGACGACATTGACGGCGTCGCCGTGGGTGCCCTGCAGCCAATGACGCTCGAGCTTGCCGTCGGCCTTCATGTGCCCGATGACCGGCTCGATGGCGCTGCGCCGCCTGAGCTCCCGTTTGATGGTAGGCGAGACGATGCCCCGGGTGTGGGACAGGTAGACCTCCGGACGGTCGAGACCATGGCCGCGATAGCCGCGGTCGACATAGGCCCGCTTGACCGCGACCCCGGTCAGCCGCTCCACCTGGCTGATCTGGGCCTTGAGGGTATGCCCGTCATAGGGCAGGCCCGGACAGGCCCTGGCCCCGACCACGAACTGGCCGACCTTGCCCCGGGCATTGACCACGGCAAAGGAGGCCTTCACGCCGAACTCGAAGCGGCTGCGCGCCTTGCCCTTGGCGATGCACTCGACCTCGTGTGCGTGCAGCGCATAAAGCTTCTGCTTGTCGTCCAGTTTCTGGACCAGAAGCTGGGCAATCGGTTCGCCCACCGGCTGGAAAGCCTCTTGCAGATCAGGCCGGCCGGCGATCTTGCGCTCGATGTCGCGATAAAGCCGGCCCACATAGGTGCGCATGCGCCGGATATGGCGCAATGCCTGCTTGTGGCCACGCCCATGGATCAGGCGGCCGACTTCACGTCGGGCCCTGACCGCCAGCCGCACGAAGGACTGGCGAAGCACGATACCATGGCGCCGGGCGAACCGGTTCAGCCACTCCACCGACCTCAAAAGCAGGTGGCTGTCGGTGGGATGGGCGATCGCCTTGGTCTGGGCCGTGGTGTCGATCGTGACCCGCTCCAACTTGCCGGTATCGACCGCCTTGGTACGCCGTGCGGCAGCCAGCGTCTCGGCAAGCAGCTCCTCCAGCTTGTCGGCACCAATCCGCCCCCGCCAGCGGCTCATCGAGGAGCGCTCGAGCGGTAACTTGTGTTGGAAATGGGTCTCACCGCAGAAGAACTGCATATACGGGTGTGAATTGGCATGGAATAATGCTTATTGACAGTCAAAGGCCCCGGCTCGCCGAGCTTTGACATCGCGACGTTCACCATCAAAGAGTTGCTCGTCGATGATGAGGTGAAGGCGTCGTTCACGAAACGGCTCATGCAGGCAAGCCCGTACGTCCTGCCGGCCGGCGAGGCCGCTGCGCTCCTTGAGGCGCGAGAGATTGAACTCGTACAGATCGCGGGTGCCTGGCGATTGCCCCCACCTGCACCCGAGGACGATGGGGGTGACAGCTTCCTAGGTTGAAGCCTTTGGCTTATAACAATTCTTTTTCGATGAGACGCCGGTAATGTTCTCCAAGGACGGTGAGCTTGCATGTCTTGCTCTGCATAGCTGCGTGCCACATATGCGGCGCGCCCACCGGAACGACGAGATTGATGCGATTATATTTTTGAAGTAACGCAAAGACAGCGTTCTTGTCAGGATCAGGTGGTGCAATACCATCGGGGGCAGAACCAGACGCTGGCCTTTCTGGTTCGTAGGTGGGGTCAAGCTGAAATTGGTATCCAGAGGTCGGAAAAAACTCGGTGATCCGTTGAAGGTCCGCAAGGGGAATGGGCGGCTGTGCCTTCCGAAGTGAGACGAAGGTTTTTACGTTGGTCTTGAATACGGGCCGCTGAGCCCATGGTCCAAGCGATTGATCGACGTGTGCGTACACCCCGCCTGGCGTCACGTCTCCAACAAGGTTTGCCGCCGCTCCGCCGAGTGCATCAACCAGAAGCAACGTGAAAACACCGCCGCCATTCTCCTCGGTTGCGTACTGTTCGGCTGTTGATGCAGTGAGAATGGTCGTTCCGTCGGAGACTTCCGCAACGGTGGGGTTCGTGGGATGATCACCGACGATACCGCTATGGCAGCTATCCAGAATAATGACCTTATTTCGAGCCTTTGACTTATTCGCAAGGGTCATGATCTCGGAAAGGGGCACACCGTCGTCGCCCGTCTGACAGTCTCCGGCGCAAAGGTATCCACCAGTCACCTCGACATAGCCGTGCCCAGCAAAGTAAAAGAGTGCGATTTCGCTATCGTCTGAGAAGAGTTTGCGGATGGCCTCCTTCAACTCGTGTTTAGATACAAGCTCGCCGGGGCCAGAGCTGGTCACTGGCATGACCCCAAAATTGACGGTGCCGTCGCTATGTCGCTCAAGCATCGCCTTGACGGAGTGGGCATCGTTTACACACCCATGCAGATGAGTAATGTGTTCGTAGTAGTCGATTCCCACAACTAGTGCCTTACGCATCTTCCGGTCCAGTGCCAGTTAGAGAGAGTTGATGAAGTTTGTGATGTTCGGCCATGTCCATACGACAGTGTTGACTCCCTCAAGGTTGGTTCTGTCATCGGTGTAGGCCCAAACACCTCGGAGCTTCACGCCCTCCTCCTCAGCACATTTGATCTCCCACTTTTCGCCGGCGGATGTCTTCGAGTTCTTGCTGACCAGGGCGATACATCCGTCGCATCCGCGAATCCGCGTCCTGACCTTTTCCTTCCATGCGTCTTCGTACGGTTCCTTCACCGACATATCGATATATTCAAAGGGCGATTTGGTATTGAGGGACTGCCCTTTCAGCAAATCCCGTTGTTTCACATCCTCCATTGCGAAGGCAATAAAGACCCTTTTTTTGTCAGCCATCTGCCGTCTCCTTCTGCGAGCCGGCCAAGAGGATAGCATACGAACCGCAGGTCAAAAAGGCGTCGATTTCGGCGTCCTCTTGAATCCGAAGAGGTGGAGAATCAGTTGAATAGCGGTTTCTGCTCTTTCGCTGTGCACGTATTTTATCAAGATGAAGCCTGCGATGACTGCGACGAACGAAGCGAAGTTCCTTTTGGTCTTCTCGCAGCGTAGCGCGATCCACTTGAAGTGTTTCAGCTTGCCGACGGCTTGTTCGATGCGGGCGCGGCCCTTGTAGATCGTCTTGGCAAAGACCGCTGGCTTGTACTTTTCATTGGCCTTGTGGGGAGGTGGCGAGACCGAAGAGGATGATGGCACTTTCCTAGGTTGACGCCCGCCGGTTTGCTAGAATGTTCTCATGGCAACCGTTCGCGCTCCATCTCCCAGGTTCAGACGCCCTAAGGCACGGCCGACCGTCCAGCTTACCGAGGATGACCTCGCCATCCTTTTCCAGGTGCACCGGCACCGCGTCATCGATGCCGAGAGCATCCGATCGCTTTTTCCTAACCGGTCGGAGCAGCAGCTCACACGGCGACTGCGCACACTCTTTGATGCGCAGTTTCTCGACCGCCCGCGTCAGCAGAGTAGTAAGAGGAGGTTGATCGCGGGATCCGCCCCGATGGTCTACGCCCTCGATAGGGAAGGCGCCCGGCTCCTCCGCGACCAACACGGTGTGATCGTCGGCGGCGATCGCTGGGCGCAGAAGAATTGCGAGCTACGCGGCCACAACATCGAACACGCGCTCGAGACGACGCGCTTCATGGTGGCGCTCGAGCGGGCGGTGCGTGCACGCCCCGAGCTCGAGCTCATGTATTTCGATGAGATCATGCGGCACGCACCGAGGGCCAAGACCATACGGGTGCGCCACGATACGACCATCCGCACGCGCATGGACTGGCACGGCTACCGAGAGGAAGAGGGAACAGCGCCCGATCAGATCTTCGGGCTTCGCTACCACAACCAGCCCGAAGGTCAGAACCGACGCTTTTTGTTCCTCGAGATGGATCGCGGCACCGAGACCATTCTGCCGGGTGAGCGGAAGCTCAAATCACGGAGCTTCTTTCGCGACACGTCGGTGATGCGCAAGTTCGTCGTCTATGCGCAGGCGTTCCGTAACCAGGCACACCGGGAAGCCTTCGGCATCCCCGTGTTCCAGGTGCTCACGGTGACGACGAACCCCGGCCGCGTCCTCGAGATGCAGCGTGCCTATGAGGCGCATCTTGCGGTGCGGCCGTTCATGGTGAAGCCTGGCCTGTTTCTCTTCACCGACTTTGAGACGATCGCCAGGCACAATGGCGACCTGTTGTCGGTGCCGTATGTGAATGGGGTAGGGAAGAGGGTATTGTTCAGTATCTAATTCTAGACGGACGCAGGGCTTTCACTATGACTGATATCAACCCCATTGCTATAAAAGCCGTTGTTGAAGCACGATCAAAGGACGTTGCTTCGGTTGCCAACAATCTATTGAGCAAAATTAGCGGCGCCATCGGCACGGTCTATGAACCCGTTCATGTAAAGAGGATGGCCAAAGCACGCGCTAAAGCGCAAGAGGTTGGTGTTGAGTCTGAATTGCGAACAGAGGCACAGCGGCGAGCATTCCAGCGTTTGCTATATGAGGAGGAACGGAAGCAGCAGAATATGGATGCAGTAACTGCCGGTGCCATCGAGTTTTTGAATGCTGAGGCGCAGCCAGAGAAGGTTGAAGATGATTGGATCACGGAATTCTTCGAACGCGCCAGGAAGGTGTCTGACGAAGAGATGCAAACTCTTTGGTCAAAAATTCTAGCAGGCGAATCCAATGCGCCTGGTTCATTCTCGAAATCGACGCTCAGCATAGTGTCACTATTGGATAAAGAAGATGCAAATGCGTTCGTTTCAATATGTCGTTTTTCGATCATGTTGGGTCAGCTAACGCCGGTTATATTTGATTTGCAAGCAGATATATATGAAAAAAACAACGTATCTTTTATTCAAACGTCTCATTTAGAAGATATAGGTTTAATTTCTTTTGAAAACCTGACGGGATATCAAAAACAAGGGCTTCCAAATCAATTTCGAATGGCTTATGGTCCAATAGTACTGCAAGTTAAGCTACCAGAAGGAAAGAATGACATAGCGTTTGGTCATGTGATTTTCACGAAAATTGGAGCTCAGCTTGCTCCACTTACGAATGCACATGTAGTGCCGGAATTCATTCCATATGTTATTGAAGAATGGAAAAAACAAAACGTGGTGGTAGCAGTGGTGACTCCCTAATGGGGCTCTGTCTCGCCGTTTTCTGCACAAAGTTCGCTTTATAAATCTTGTGCGAACCTATGATTGTGTAAGGTCGCAACCTATTGAATTCTATGCTAAATTAGCCGCAGATTGACCCCCTCTCCTCTTGTGGGATGCGCCTGAGATTGGCTCGGGCGCGGCCAGCAAGGGGAGAGCAAGATGGCTCAAGACGACGCCGCTCAAAAAGCGGCTCGAGAATCCAGCAAAGAGATACCGGTGTGCTCGTCGTGCGGCTCTGACAGGGTTGTGCGCGACGCATGGGCTGTCTGGAACGCCGAAACCCAGGAATGGGAGCTACAGCAGGTCTTCGACGCTGCCTTCTGTCGCACGTGCGAGGGCGAGTGCCAAATCGCTTGGAATCCCTACGAGCCAGAAACACGTGTCAGTACCATTCGCCGCCTCAATGACGCGCTGCGCACTGGCAAGAGCCAGGATGGCACGATCGTGATGACCTCAGGGGTTCAGGCTGGGGGGCCGGCGTTTGTTGCCGCTGCCAGGAAGGCCGTTGCCGAATTTTCCGACTTCAATCCCGACAACGACCCCCACCACGAACACGACTTCGGCGTCGTGACCGTCGATGGCGAGAAGCTGTTCTTCAAGACCGACTATTACGACCTCGACATGACCATGCATTCGCCGGATCCGGCCGATCCCGCCGTCACCAGGCGCGTGCTGACCATCATGCTTGCGTCAGAATATTGACCCCTCCCCCGCCCTCCTTGTGAGGCCGGGTTTTTTCTTTCCTCACCCGTACATAATCGCCGTCTCGGCATGCTCCATTGTACAGACGCGTCAAGCCGCTCCGGGCGTTGACGACCGCCTGTGTGTGCGCTTCAGCCGAGCGGCGCTTTAGATCGCTTGGCAACGGTCAAACGTTACCGACTCTCATCAATTCCCCGCTATGTCATACATGCAAGCAATTGATCTCCGCCTTCGCCAGCTTTTCAGCGAAGTCGGCAGCGACGCGACGCGCCTCGATGGCGCGGTGTCGTTCATCAAGGAAGAACTCCTTGCGAGCTACCGCCGTGGCCAGGAGGCCGCACGTGTACCACGCAAGACGGCGTACCGAGAGGCACGCCGCGCGTCGACCGTCCGTTAAGCGGACGCTCAGAGAAATCCCGCCATGCCGGCGGGGTTTTCTCGTGTTTGGGGGTGAGGAGGCGCGAGCTACGTTTTATATTCTCGGAAGCCGTCGATGAGCTGCTTAAATGATGTTGGGTTGTGCTTCTCGAAGCTGGCTTGGTCTACAAACACAAAATCATAGCTCACGTCGGACTGCACGCGGTTGATATCCTCGCACCACTGCCGCAACCGTTCCATTTTGAGCGGCACATCGAGATCCTCCAGGCCCTTTGGTCTCGACAATCACGATGCGCTTGTCGGTCAAGCTTCACCAAGAAATCGGGATAATAATTGGAAATGTTGCCATCTGCGTTGACGTAATCAAGTTTGAAGTTCACTGCGAAATAGTTCTTCGCATAGGACATCACATCGGCGCAGGAATCGAGGAAGCTGGCGAACACAAGCTCTAAATGGCTGTCGCCAATGATGCGGTTAAAGACGCTTTTCTTCGGCACCAGGTAGCCCTGATCCTTGGTCACGAAGGGGCGGGTCTGCCGCAATTTGATCGTGTCGCGGATTTCGGCATCGCCCTTGTCCTTCACGGTCAGGGCATTGATTGCCTTCTTGAAATTCTCGATCAGCGTTTTCGTCGCGGCCAGCTCGGAGAGATTCCGCAAGGTGTTCGGGCTGTCGAGTTCGACCTCACGGTCGAACAATTCCGACTGCACAAAGTCTTTGACTTTGCCGTAAAGCACGTCGTAGCCGCTGACCAGCCGCAGATCCTTCATGATCGTCTGGGTGAAGTAGCCGAGGACGCTGTCGATAATCCGCAATCCCTGCCGTATCGAGAATGGTGGTGTGCGTCACCTCGCCCGTCGTGATGTCCTTGAATACGATCTCGCGCTGCTCTTCCTCGCTAAATTGCAGGTACGGCACGCGCTGATGGCCGAACGTGGAAACATCGAGGTCGGCCAGATTTTTGTATTCGCGGTAGATGCGCGGGGTCATCACCGGGATTTCGATGTCGAGGGCGTCGATGTCCTTCTTGTCGTTTTCCTTGTCGACCTCGATCACAAGCGGCGTCTTGGGCTTCGTGCCCTCCCCCATCGGCTTGCGTTCAAGCTCGACGCCCTCGGCCTGAATGGACTCGACAAAGTCCATGAAGGCATCGGTGCCGACGACGCTGACATATTCTTCGACGCCGCCCGGATACATCTTGCGCAAGCCGCGCCCCAGGGTCTGCTCGGGAAGGATGTTGCTCTTGGCGGAATAGGCCCGCAGGCCGACAATGGTGGTGACGTTGCGCACGTCCCAGCCCTCTTTGAGCATCATGACCGAGACGATCGCCTTGTAAGGGCTGGCGGGGTCATCGATCTCGTTTGCCTGCTTGCGAAGCAGTTCCAGCTCTTCCTTGGCCTTGCCGGATGCGGCTTCGGAAATCTCGCCATTGTCCTTGGTGTGAATGACCAGCACCGCACCCTTGAGGTCGGGATAGTGACCCTCAAGGTACTCCGCCACGTCGTCGCAATTGCGGGTGTCATCCGTCATGACGAACAGGATGGCCTTCTTGCCCATCTTCTCATGCTCGGCATAGGCCTTGCGCCATTCGATCACGCCCAGGTCGATATAGTCAGCGTACTTTCTCGGTGTATTTTGCGCTCTGGCGCTCGGATAGCTTGGCCCGGCTCGGGGCGTCCGGCAGCACCGGATGCTTGACGACGTTCTGCGAGATAGCCTCGACCAGTGGATAGTCGGCGACGGTCTGGACGAAGATCGCGCCGTTGTTGTGCTTCGGCGTTGCCGTCACGTCGATTTGCAGGGAGAGGGCAGCGCCCTTCTGCAGAAGCCGGTTGTGAATGTCCTCGATCGACTTGAACCATGCCAGGCGCGCGTCATGGATATGGTGGGCCTCATCGTTCAGGACCATCAGCTCGTCGATGTCGCGGACGATCATGCCAAGGTCCACCTTGGAATCCGTCGTCGCGCCGGTCGGCCGCGTTCCGAGAAAATAGTCCATCGTGTTTTCGTCGTCGGGCGATGAGGGGATGTCTTCGCCCGCATAAACCCGATGGATGTTGGTGAGGAAGATGTTGCCGGTCGGGTGCGTGATCCGGACCTCGTCCTGCAAATGCAGCGTCAACTGGAAATCATCCCGCCAGTTGCGACCCTCAAAGCCGTTATCGGGGAGTACCGGGTCGTCGAAGAAGATCCGCAGACCCTGAAAGTCATGGTAGATGCGGTCGAGCACAATGATGTTGGGTGCGATCACAAGGAAATTGCGGGCCAGTTCGGAATCCGGCTCATAGAGCTTGTGAAAGAAGCTCCACGCGAGCGCCAGGCTAAGCACCTTGGTCTTGCCCGCGCCGGTCGCCATTTTGATGACGAAGCGCCGCCACGATTCATCGAACATGCCGGCGGAAACGGCGCCGCTGCTGTCGAAGCGCATCAGGTCGAATTTGTCTTTCACGCCCACAACGTCATAGAGATAGACGATCGTTTCGAGGGCTTCCCGTCTGGGCAAAGAAATACTGAAATTCGGCCATAGTGCCGTCGGCCTGCGGGATCAGGTGGGGCGTCTTGAACCACCAATTGAGCAGGCTCCGGCTGGTGTCGGATGCGCCGACATAGCCGCCGTCGCGGAACTCTTTCACCTTCTGGCGCAGTGCCGCCACGAGCGGCGGCATGAGCTTTTCCATGCTGGTTTCGCGCAAGGCTTCGTCGGCGGGAAACCACCGGATTGCCGGGTCGAGAATGGCGTGCGGGTCGCTCGGGAAAGTCGGGGTGGAGCGCCATTATCTTTTTCGCTCCCACGTTCACTTCGACAATCGTCATGGTGTCATTGCCGAAGATGTCCACGACCTTGACGGCGATCTTGCGCCGTCCGGGCGTGCATTCATGGGCGACACTGGTCAGTTCCAGTGAGCGGTCCTTCTTGGTGCGGAAGGACTGCCATTCGTTCTCGAAAATGTAGTCGCCGGTCCACGCTTCCTCCCATTCGCCCGTATCGGGATTCTGGGTGCGGACGATCTCGCGCTTGCTCTCGAAATCGAAGTCCACGGACCAGTAGTCAATCCAGTCAGTCCAGCTCTGCGGTCAGCGTCTCGCGGGTGACGATGCCGTCCTTGTCCTTGCTGACTTTGACGATCTGGCCCTTCTCGACGACGATCCGGCTGCCCTTGTCCTTGAGGGTGGCTTCGGCGTTGGCGATGGAATCCTGCGAGTAGAAAACCGAAAAATCGGTCAGCTCGACCGCGACGCTGTTGCCTTTGACGTGCGGCTTCACCTCGATGAAAGCCACGTCATGGAACACGACCTGATTTTTCTCGACGGCCCGTTTGTCGAAAACATCGGCCGGAATGTATTTCGGGGCGATGTCGATGCCTTTGGCGCGCGCCTCGTCCAGCACGTTCGGGAACAGGCCCATTTCAAACTCGAAGCCGAGAATATCAACCTTGGTGACGTGCTTCTTGCGGCATTCGAGGATGATTTCTTCGACGAATAGCCGCGACACCGGCATGTTGACGGGACCGATGGCGACAAGCCGCCCTGCCTTCTTGCCGCTGAAGCTGGCGAAGCCGTCCGTCCGCTCGGCGCGATAGGCGCGCAGGATAAGGTCCAGGAATGCGGCTTCCTTTTCCTCAAGCTGCTTCTGGCGCTGTTCCTCGCGCAGGTTCGGATTCACGCCGACATAGTGCTGGCGCTCGTATTTGCCGAGGTTGAGGATTTCAAAGGCGCGGTAGTCCTTGCCCTCGGCCTTCAACTCGCGCTGCACGCCGATCATGCGCTTGCGGGTTGTGTGAATGGCGAATTTTCCGAGATCGCTGACAATCCATTTTCGGCCCAGTTTCTCCGCAACTGCCGCCGTAGTCCCAGAACCGACAAAAAAATCTGCGACAAGGTCACCTTCGTTGCTGCATGCAAGTATTATTCTCTCAATTAATTCCTCAGATTTTTGAGTAGGATAATCTACTCGCTCTGGCGATTGTGCATGTATCATGTTAATACGCCAAACATCACCCAACGGTTTGTCTTTACTCATAACGCGAACTTGTTTTCCTGTAACAGGATCAACAATAGGAACACGTTTTCCATCTATTTTTTTTGTTTGAAGTTGAGTTCCTTTAAATTCGCTCTCTACACGAATTTGGGCAACATTATACTTGACTTAACACACATGTCGGCCTAGGCTGGTTCTCATCAAAGGGAACACAGCCATGATCTCCGACATCACCAACCCCATCTTTCACGACGAAGCCAAGGCCACTGCACACATCATCGCGTCACGCTGGCCTGATGGCGCGTTCTGCCCACATTGTGGTTCCGATAACGTGCATCGCATGGCCGGAAAGACACAGGCGGGTTATTTCATCTGCCGCGATTGCCGCGACAAGTTCACGGTCAGAACCGGAACGGTTTTGACAGTCTCATATCCCGCTGCATAAATGGCTGCTCGCCACGCACCTGATGGCTGCCAGCAAGAAAGGGGTCTCGGCCGCGCAGCTTGGCCGGATGCTCGGCATCACGCACAAGAGCGCTTGGTTTATGGCCCACAGGATCAGGGAAGCGATGAAGCCCGCCAATCCGTCCCCTATCGGTGGCGAAAACAAGGTTGTCGAAGCTGATGAAACATTCGTTGGCGGCAAAGCCAAAAACCGTGCATTTGCCAAGGAACCGCCGAAGAAAACCACCGTCCTCACCATGATCGAACGCGATGGCGAAGCTCGTTCCTATCGGGTTGTTAACGTCACCGCCAAGACCCTGCGGCCGATCATCGTCCACATCGCCAGCCGCAATTCTCACCTGATGACCGATGAACTCAACTCTTACATCAAGATCGGCAAGGAGTTCGCTGGGCACACTCGCGTCAATCATTCCAAGCTGGAATTTCCCGCCTCGGTGGCTTCGCCCACGTCAACACCGCTGAGTGCTATTTCAGCATCTTCAAGCGCGGCGTCTATGGCACCTTCCATTCAATTTCAGAGGCTCATACTCCCCGCTATCTGGCCGAATTCGATATGCGCTTCAACACCCGCGAGATGAGCGACGGCGACCG
>CAVVDT010000003.1:0-627387 GCA_963747005.1 uncultured Alphaproteobacteria bacterium
CTGGCCGCGTTCGATAGCAAATCCAAACTTCTCCTGACCAATGCGCCGACGTCCCATAGCATCCCTCAATCCATTGTTCAGATTGAGGAAATCACAAATCAACACGCCCGTCCAGATATCCGCGCACAGGTCTCTTAGGCCAGCTTTATATGCACTTGATACCAATTTTCGCCGCTGGCAGTGACCGTTGCCTTGCCTTTCAGACAGTTGCGCACAGAGACCCGTTGATCGGGGCGCCGGATAAACAGATCGCCATCCTCGGCTGGCAGGAAGTTCCACTGATGCAGCCCACTATACCCATGCTTTTCGCCCTCATTCACGCTGCCAAGCAAAAACACAACGCCAGTTTTCTTCACCACGCCGAGCATGGCCTCTATGGCTGTCATCGGGTCATATCCGTAGTCCAACGCATTAGGACAGTATATTATATCGAAGAGGCCCAGGCCATATTCCTGTAAGCGTTCTGCTTCGCCCTGCCTCGTGCGCAGCCAAGGGCAGACGCCATGCTCATCCAATTTCTGATTGTAAAAATCTGCAAGTGGATCGATAGCGACAATCTCGATATTTGGCGGCATGCCCTTCTTTCCAATGTCAGTCACGGGCCCCGCACCAACGTCGAGAATGCGTGTCCAGGCCCGAGATGTTGACATACTTCTCGAGGTGAGCCGAAAATGGCCACCGACCTGCAGCTCGATGCTTGAAAAATCCCTATCTCGGGAATTTTCGCCACTTATGACCTGCGTCCAAAAAGTCTCCTCTTTGGGTAAATTTTTCGTCCAAAGCAGTTTCATGTCCACTGATATTTTCCTCCTAACTCATCAATTACTCAGAAATTACATTTAATTTGTTCAATAGTATCCAGTTTAATAATTGATTTATTACTGATCAACTCGAGTGGTATGTCAGAGTGACCAACGGCCAGAGCTCGGCCGATAAAGTTCTTCCAATTCCTGCTGGCATTCCGCATAGAGGTTGTCGGTGATCGACTGTGCCCACTGCGGCAGAACCTTTTTGTTGCCTCGGTTGCCGTGGGCGCTATGGGCGTTATAAGATTCCCCGCCGCGCAATGAAAGCCCCAAAGACCGAACAATCAAACCCGGTTCGCGTTCAAGCAAATCCATTGAAACGAAAATGAGACGTTTGCCGACCCTCTTCTTGAGACCAATGTAGTAGTCAACAATGATCTTCCATCTTGAGGCGCGTTCCGCGAATGCCTCGCCAAGAGCAGGCGGATCGGCTTTGCCCTTCAAGATGTTCGTATCCCAAGACCGGATCATGCTTTCGATGGTCTGCTTCGGGTGTCTGAAGGTGAACGCCGCCGGCGAAGACGCGAAAAGGTCAAGAAGGAGCGCTGGAGATTCATTGTTGAGGCCATAGAGAATTTCCTTGAAACCGCGTTCCATTACAGATCCTTTGGCACGGAGCAGAAGAGACGGTCGATCATCGCATTGAAGTTCATCACGGACGGTTCCTTCTCAAGGCAATTCAGCCAAGGCAATTGGGGAGATCCGTAGGCGCATCTGGGCGATGAGCATTTGATCACTCGGATCCGAAAAATGTTCAAAAACAATATGTTTGAGGCGATGGCTCTCCTCATATCGGCGCAAACTATTGAGCAAAGGCGTAAGGAAACCATCGTGCTCGCCCCAAATCCAGACCTCGGTATTGAGGCTAATCAACCGCTGGAGATGGGTCGAGCCGCAGCGGCCCGTACCAAAGATGAAAACAGGCCTCATCTCGTTGCTTTCATTCGTTCGTCGCTTATGTCTGGAACGCACAAGAATGTATGCGCACGCCCCGGCCAGGATTCTCCCGCGTCCTCAACCTTAAGCCCCACTGCTGAAGCCATCCTACGCAGGCTCTCGACTATGAAGAGCCACCACCGCGGACCAAAATCTGGTTGACCGTCTGCTTTCAAAGAAAATTCGGCAGCATAAATCATGTTTTTTCTATCAATATTGCAGTAATTTTAGATGAGAATTCGAGAATGTATTTTTGATTATTGCTTAGATGTTTATTTAATAAAAATCGCTCTTCAGACAAATCCAGTGTATTGGTACCAAATACAACTTTATCGGGTACGGTCATGCTCGAGAATATAAGGTATTTCTTAGTAATATCCAGCAGAGTCATGGGGTGTCCAATCAGGTTACGCACGTGATAGATTGATACCAGATGAATGCACCACGTTATATTTTCCTACACGTTCGGTAAAGTTATGCGCGCATGCATTCGCACATATGCAATCGAAATTTGTTATATCTTCGGTAGCCAGCTTTTGCTGAGAGCCGATTTGAAAAGAGTTGAGTGATCCCAGCGGGTTGGATTCCGTCGATCAGCAACGATTCGATGGAGTTTCCGATGGCTTGGACTGAGATCACCCGAGCGAAATATCGGTGAGATGGACTGCGCTATGCAAGCGACATGCCGGATGGCGAATGGGCGTTGGTAGAGCCCTTCATGCCGAGGCGCAGACGCGTTGGCCGGCCGCGAACGAGCGATCTGCGAGCGGTGGTGAACGCGATGCTGTATCTGGCCTCGACCGGGGTTCAATGGCGGGCGTTGCCCAAGGATTTTCCGCCCGTCTCGCCGGTGCTGGGATACTTCTATAATTGGGCCAAAGACGGCACCTGGCTCAAGATCAACCGCGCGCTGGTGATGGTCTCGCGCGAGCGGGACGGACGCGAAGCCAGCCCTACGGCGGGGGTGATCGACAGCCAGTCGGTGAAAACCACGGAAAGCGGCGGCCCACGCGGCTACGATGCCGGCAAGAAGATCAAGGGGCGCAAGCGCCACATCGTCACCGACACACACGGGCATCTGGTCGGACTTCAGGTCCATCCCGCCGACATCCAGGACCGCGACGGCGCCGTGGCCGTGCTCGCTTCGATCCGCAAACTCTACCCCTGGCTGCGCCACATCTTCGCCGATGGCGCCTATGCCGGAGGCAAGCTCAACACTGCACTCGCCGAGATGGGGCGATGGACGGTAGAGATCATCAGACGTTGCGACACCGCCAAAGGCTTCGAGGTCCTTCCGCGCCGATGGGTGGTCGAACGAACCTTCGCCTGGCTCAATCGCTGCCGCAGACTGGCCAAGGACTTCGAGGCCAGCATCGAAAGCGCCGTCGCCTGGACCTTCATCGCCCACATCCGGCTTCTGACCCGACGTCTCGCAAGGCCTTGATATGTCACATTCCATTTTAAATCGGACTCTTAAACTCGCCCCATATTGGATGGTGAAGAGGCGTAATGTCTATCATTCTGGCAGATGTCGCGCCCGCCTTTAGGGCGACTGAGACCATTTCGTTCTGCAGACCCCACAAACCTCCGACATCGACAAAGGAACATCCAGGTACAAGTCTTGCAATCGCTACTCGTTTATTAGCTATTAATTCAATCAAGTGGAGCCTCCGAGGATCGTCAGGAAATTTTTATCCAGAATTGCACGTGGCACTCTGCCAGAAATTTTGAAGCTGCCAAGACCACTCTCAACCAGCAGATCCACAATTTGACGTCCGGCGAAATGAGTTTGGCCGAATTACCCTCGAAGATAAAGAGCACAGAACGCCAAACGTTACCCCTATATCTTATGCCGTCGCTTCGCTACCTCGGCTTCAATCCGCTCGATCAGCGGTGCGGCCGATTTTTCCCAAGAACAAATCTTCACCGCCGCCGCCTTGGAAATCGGGAGCTTGACGACGCCCTTGGCCTGACCGAGGTTGCCGCGGGTCTTTTCCAAGACAGTCGTGCCGGCAAGAACGGACGGCACGGCATGACGGGGCAGTTTCGTCAATCGGTGTTCGGACGCCTCGGCGGTTATGAAGATGTGAACGACGCCGACCGTCTTGGCCGCGATCCCGCTATGCGCTGGATTGTCGGCGGCAAGGCCGTCGAAAGACAGGCCGCTTCGGCCAGTCAGATGGGACGCTTCGAGACGGAGCACTTGGCCAGCAACGAGAACTTTGCCGCATTGACCGAACTTTCCGGCATTTGGATCGACGGTGTGCATGACCGTCGCCCGCCGAAGATGATCATCCTCGACATGGACTAAAGCGTCAGCCCGGCCCATGGCGAGCAGGAGGGCACGGCCTACAACGGTCACTTCGGTTGCACGTGCTACCATCCGCTTTTCCTGTTCAACCAGTTCGGCGATCTGGAACGGTGTTCCCTGCGTCCCGGCAACGTTCACAGCGCCCATGATTGGCGCGACGTTCTGGAGCCGGTTGTCGCCCGCTATCGGGAACGCAACCTGCGCCGCTACTTCCGGGGCGATGCCGCTTTCGCCGCACCGGACATCTATGAGTTCCTGGAAGCCGAGGGCTACACCTACGCCATTCAACTCAAAGCGAATGTGGTTCTTCAGCAAAACATCGCGCATCTTCTCACCCGTCCCATCGGCCGGCCGCCAAACCACGTTCGCCGCTTCTACGCCAGCTTCAATTATCAGGCAGGCTCGTGGAGCAAGAAGCGGCGCGTGGTGGCTAAGGTCGAGTGGCACCCCGGCGAACTGGTTCCCCGTGTTGGCTTCATCGTTACCAACCTGTCGCGGCCCTGCGAGCGGGTGGTGGCATTTTACAATCAGCGCGGCACTGCGGAGCAGCATATCAAGGAAGGCAAGAACGCCATCAAGTGGACGCGGCTGTCATGCCACAAGTACCGCAACAACGAGGTTCGGCTTCAGCTTCACGCACTGGCGTACAATCTGGGCAACTTCATGCGCACGCTGGCCCTGCCGAAGGAAGTTGAGCACTGGTCGCTGACCACGCTGCGGGAGAAATTGGTCAAGATTGGAGCCAAGGTCGTCCGCCATGGCCGCTATGTTGTCTTCCAGATGGCTGAGGTAGCCGTGCCGAGGATGCTGTTTGCCGATCTCCTGCGGCTGATCGCCGAATTCCGGCCGCCATCTGATTCTGCGCGAGGCCACATACTCATTAACGGGATTTTGTGTTGTAGCGTGCAACTCTGGGGCATGCGCAACGGTATCTCCTTCACCGTATCGTTCGGCGATCGTCAGCGATTGCAGGCGATCGTCGTCGAACCCCAAGAGCCCGCAGAAGCATGTCTGGCGGGCTCGCATCATATTGCTGAGTGGCGACGGCCTTGGCACCTCGGCGATCATGGCCGAGACGGGCAAGTCCAAGACCTGCGTGTGGCGCTGGCAGGAGCGCTTCATGCACGAAGGCGTCGATGGCCTGCTTCGCGACAAGTCCCGCCCGCCCGGCAAGGCGCCGATTGCGCCGGGGCGCGTCGCCGAGATCGTCCGCCTGACGCAGGAGCCGCCGCCGCATGAGGCAACCCATTGGACGGTGCGTGCGATGGCGAAGGCGGTCGGCGTTGCGGCCTCGACGGTGCAGGCGATCTGGAAGGCGCATGGTCTCAGCCCGCATCGCTGGCGGCAGCTTCAAGCTGTCGAACGACCCGGCATTCGCCGAAAAGCTCACCGAGATCGTCGGCCTCTATGTCGATCCGCCGGCTCACGCAGTGGTGCTGTCGATCGACGAGAAGTCGCAGATTCAGGCGCTTGACCGCACCCAGCCCGGTCTGCCGATGAAGAAGGGCCGCGCCGGCACCATGACCCATGACTACAAGCGCCACGGCACGACCACGCTGTTCGCCGCGCTCAATGTGCTGGACGGAACGGTCATCGGGCAGAACATGCAGCGCCATCGCCATCAGGAGTTTATCCGCTTCCTCAACCGCATCGAGCGCGAAGTGCCGGCGGACAAGGCGATCCACGTGATCCTCGACAACTATGCCGCGCACAAAAAGGACAAGGTCCAGGAATGGCTCGCCCGCCATCCGCGCTGGACCTTCCACTTCACGCCAACCTCGTGCTCATGGCTCAATGCCGTCGAAGGCTTCTTCGCCAAACTGACGCGGCGCCGGCTCAAGCACGGCGTCTTCCATTCCGTCGTCGACCTCCAGGCCGCCATCAACCGCTTCATCCGCGAATACAACGCCGACAGCCCCAAACCCTTCGTCTGGAAAGCCAATCCCGACGACATCATCGCCGCACGAAATCGAGGGTTCCAAACGTTGGAATCAATCCACTCTCATGAGGCGTCCGTTTGTCATGCGTTGTGGCCAAAGCCACGGGAGAGGTGTGTCTTGATCATTACCAAATCGAAGCTTTCTGCCGCGTTGCGGCGCATCTTGGCTCAAAAACGCGCCTTTCGCACCACCGCCGGCGCTCAGCCTTGTCAGGAAGGCCGAAATGCTCGAAACTGCGTTCTTGTCGCACTTCATCTGGGGAATGTCGGTTTAGAGCAGTGCCGGGCCCGCAAAATTGACTGAATTCAACCATGATTGTTCCTATCCTTCTCTGCGGCGGCACGGGCACCCGGCTGTGGCCGCTGTCGCGAAAGAGCTACCCCAAGCAGTTCAGCAGCCTTGTCGGCAGCGAAAGCCTGTTCCAGGCCTCGGCCCGCCGTCTCTCGGGCCTGATTTCGCCTCGCCACTGGTCGTCACCAATGCGGATTTCCGCTTCATCGTGACCGAGCAGCTCGAGGCAATCGGGATTGCCCCCGGCGCCATCCTGATCGAGCCGGAGGGGCGCAACACCGCGCCGGCGGTGTTGGCCGCGGCCATGCACCTGGCCGCCTCGGACCCCGAGGCGCTGATGCTCGTGGCCCCCTCCGACCATGCCATGCCTGACGTTGCCGCATTCCGTGCCGCGATTGCGGCCGGTGTCGAGCCTGCGCGCGAGGGTGCGATCGTCACCTTCGGCATCCGGCCAACACGGCCCGAGACGGGCTATGGCTGGCTCGAGCTGGCCGAGGATCCGGGCGATACGCACCTCGCCCCGTGCCGCTCGCCGGCTTCGTCGAGAAGCCCGATGCCAAGCGCGCGAGGCAATGCTGCAGGCCGGGACCCACCTGTGGAATGCCGGCATCTTCCTGTTCTCGGTGAACACCGTGATGGCGGCCTTCGAGACCCATGCGCAAGGCCTGATCGCGCCGGTCGCAAGGGCCGTGCGCGATGCACGGCCGATCTCGGCTTCCTCCGGCTCGCCGCCGGGCCCTGGGCGAGGCCGAGGAGATTTCGATCGACTACGCGGTGATGGAGCGGGCCGCAATCTGTCGGTGGTGCCCTTCGCCGGCGGCTGGTCCGATCTCGGCGGCTGGGACGCGGTGTGGCGCGAGACCCGTCACGAAGCCGGCGGCTGGCCCTGTCGGGCCCGCCACCGCGATCGACTGCCCTGACACGCTGCTGCGCTCGGAAGTCCGAGCGGGCTGGAGATCGTGGGCATCGGGCTGCGAGGACATCGTGGCCGTTGCCATGCCCGATGCGGTGCTGGTGGCCGACAAGTCGCCGCGCGCAGGAGGTGAAGCAGGCGGTCGCCGCGCTGAAGAGCCAAGGGCGCCAAGCAGGCCGAGACCTTCCCGCGCGACCACCGGCCCTGGGGCTGGTTCGAGAGCCTCGTCATGGGCGAGCGCTTCCAGGTCAAGCGGATCGTCGTGCAATCCCGGCGCGGCGCTGTGCCTGCAAAGCCACGTCCACCGGTCGGAGCACTGGATCGTGGTGGAGGGCACGGCGAAGGTGACGGTCGACGACGAGCGTCAAGCTGCTCACGGAGAACCAGTCGGTCTATATCCCGCTCGGCGCCGTGCACCGGATGGAAAACCCCGGCAAGGTGCCGATGGTGCTGATCGAGGTGCAGACCGGCAGCTATCTGGGCGAGGACGACATCATCCGCTACGAAGACGTGTACGCCCGGCAATGATCGCCGCTCTTGCCGATACCGCCGTCGCCCGGTAGAGCCCGCAGAACCAGCAATGAACCGCCATCTCGCCGATGGGCGCCAGGCTCACACGGCGTAGCTTGACAAGGTGGGAGACTGGCTGCGCAGCCCCCGCGCGGCCCGGATAACGATTTAACTCTCTCGTGTTCGCGTTAGCGTGGGCGGAGCGCATTGAAGGTGTGCCTGAAACGAATCGGGAACGGGTCATTCGGGTTAAATCAGATGGGGTATTCGGCCTTATTCAGTGCGCCCCGACGGCGCGTAGTACCAGTGGAGGAGGGTTCCATCCAGAGAGTTGTCGGTTGATCTGGTAGCTGGCAAGCGGTTTGTCCGGGCAACCGGGCGGATCGAAGCCTTGCGACAAAGGCCGCCTTGGGCGGTTGAGCGAGCCAGTGGGCCGTAACGCGAGTGAAGCCTGAGCAGGCAGCGGCCATCACGCCGATATGCCGGATACGTTTGTGCAGACTGTGAGCTACTCCCCGGAAATCGGACAGTGACGTAAGCTACGGGTTCGGTGTCTGCTGGTCTTCTACGGAGAGGAGATCAGCGATGACGAAACGCAAGCAGCACAAGCCGGAGTTCAAGGCGCGGGTTGCCCTTGAGGCCCTGAAGGGCGAGCAGACGGTTGCCGAGCTGGCGAGCCGGTTTGGCGTTCATCCGACGATGATCCACCAGTGGAAGAAGGCGCTGCTGGATGGGGCGGCGGAGATCTTCCAGCGTGGCCGGGCTCGCGGAGCCGGAGGTCGATGCGGCCCAGATCAAGGAGCTCCATGCCAAGATCGGCGCCTTGACGGTGGAACGGGATTTTTTGGAGCAAGGGCTGCGTCAGCTCCCCGGCAGGAGCGCAAGGCGATGATCCAGCCCGACCACCCACCCTGTCGATTGCCCGGCAATGCCGGATCGTGTCGATCAGCCGGTCGAGCTATTACCATGTGCCCCGGGGCGAGAGCCGCGGAGAACCTCGCCCTGATGGCCCTGATCGATCGCCAGTTCCTGGAGACGCCGTTCTACGGTGCGCGCCAGATGACGTGGCACCTGCGGGCCGAAGGGCATCTGGTGAACATCAAGAGGGTGCGCCGCCTGATGCGGTTGATGGGCCTGATGCCGATCTACCGGGCGCCGCGCACCAGCATCCCGGCCAAGGAGCACAAGACCTGGCCCTATCTGCTGCGCGGGACCGGGATCGAGCGGGCCAACCAGGTCTGGTGCGCCGACATCACCCGCCTGTCGTCAACCCGGGCAACACCGCCGTCTATCAGTGGGCAAAAAGCCTCGCTAGCCGGGCAACCTGCGCATCATGTACTCCTATTGGAGGCCTCGTCTTCTTTTCCGGACGTGCGTTCAGATAGAACCGAAAGAAGTTCCTTAATAGAATGCTCCCAGTCCTGCCCCTTCATATCCGCTGCCGCCTGAGCCGACAAGCGGCGCAGCATGGCGCGGTCAGTGCTCAGTCGTTGCAGCGCGACCATGCAGCCCTGCGTGGCGCTGTCGAGTGGCAGCAGGACACCGTTGTGGTCGTCGCGTACCGCCTCGGACACCGCGCCGACATCGGTCGAGATCACCACGACGCCCTGGCGCATCGCCTCGAGGATGGTCAACGGCAGTCCCTCAAATTCGGATAGCTGCACCACCACATCGGCCCAAGCGTAAGCCTCGATTATCTCCTCCCGCGTGAGCATCGCTGGTTCAAGAAAACGCAGGATCGTGGGCGAGATGGGTTGTGGACGGTCGGTCACCACGGCCTTGCCGATGATGCGCCACGAGATGTTCAGATCGGTGCTGCGCTCGACGACCTCGGACAGCCGCTCCCAGCCCCTTTTGCGGATCCAGACGGCCTAGGAACATCACCCGCAGCGGCTGCGATAGATCGCGAGCAGTTCGATCCTGCAGCCTGCGCTGCACGTCCTCGGGCGCCATCGGGAAGCTTGGCGCGTTGACGACGGGGACGATCTTTTCATGCGGCACCCCCCATGCCGTGCAGCCAGTCGGCCACTACAACGGGCCAGGGCGAAAAGACATCGAAAGCATGTTCGTATGCCATTGCCAAATTTGTATGTCCTACCTGGCGATGTTGTGCTGACATCTCCAAAATATGCAATGACGCAACCGTACAGATACCGAGCCTCTTCAGTTTGGCCATGACCGCGACAAACGCCCCACCATGGAAGTCGATGACGGCGTCCAGCCAATACAGCAAGCTGGTTACATCGGCGTGATTGGCGTGTTGGGTCCAAGCGGGGAGTTCCGTACCGAAGTAGTGGTTCTGCCCCCTCCCCCAAAGTTGGAAATCAGGACTGGAAAGGAAATTGACACTTTCGAGCACCTCCCGCCATTCTGAATTGATCGCCGCGTCACGTTGCTCCAGCACTACAAGGTGAACGGCAAATCCGGTGGCTTTCAATTCACGGGCGAAATTCGGCGACCTTTCTCGACGCCGGCGTATTCAACCAGCGGAATCGTTATCCCGATATGTTTGCGCCCGTCCGGGACGCGAGGATATACCGGCGCGCCTGAAGCCTCGCCGTATGATTGTGTGGCCTTTCGGCGCGCAGTCGGATATCACCTTCGCGCCAGTCCAGCCTGCACATTGCACCGTCGCGCCAAACGGACGCCCAGTCTATCGGTGCAAAAAGGACAAGAAATCGAAAACGGCCTCCCTTCGGATTCGGATCATTGGATCGACTAGCCTAGACGGCAACCTCAGGGTCAGAATGCGCAATTTGATCGCCGCTTGCGAAGTGATGATGGAATCGATCCAATTTGAGCTCGAATCCACAACGGCCTCCCGCATTAGATTTGGGCGAATCATGACCATACTGGCCGAGGACGTTAGAGCCCGGCGGTGTTGTGCTCGTCAACAGCGATCCGGTCGGAGTCATGGCTTTCAATGGAAAACATCGAGATCCCGGCCTCTTCCGCCAGCGTTTCCAACCGCCAAAAAGTCCAATGTAGCATGCCAGAAGCAGAAAGCTGATCCAGCGCAGCAGCGGTTGTGACGATCAACCGAGGCGATCGCGCGAGGGGTTCGAATGCGCGAGCCAGAAGCGACGCTCATACTCCGCGGTGGTTAGAACCTCAGAAATCTGCTTGGGATCCGTTGTCAGCCGGACTTCATCGCGATCAGACAGCACCACAGCATATCGCGGCGCTTCGCTCTGTTCCAACGCGATCAAGGATTTCGGGTGATAGTACGCCTTGTGCTTTTGCCGTATCGCCGAGCGGATCCCTGCGCCTTCCAGCTCGGAGCCGGACAACATGCTCTCAGGGCACTTGCGATAGAGGAAACCGAAGTTCTCGATGTTACATCCCCGGAACCCGACCGCCCCGGCAGATAAAAAGAACTCCCAGTCCTCAAACCCCTGTTTGAAGCTAGTGTCGAACATCACCCCGGCCTCAAACACCTTGCGGTGAATCAGGCTGCCCGCCTCGCAGATACTCATCGCGCTATGGATGAGAGCCGCGAATAGGGGCCACCATAGTCATGCGCGGACCGCATGCCGAACATGTCGATATTTGGATAGATCCAGCCCAACGACGGATCGCCATCGAGTGCGGCCATTGCACGAGCCATCGCATGGGGACGCAGTCGGTTATCTGCATCGAGCAGATAGACAGCCTCAATTGCCGGCTCGTGTTTTAGGATATAGGTGATGCCGTGGTTGCGTGCGTCGCTCAGGCCGCCGTTCAGCTTGCGAAGATAGACGATCCGATCGGGAAAGCTGCGGGCATAGTCGAGACAAACGTCCTCTGTCTCGACATGCGGGCAGCCGTCGTTGACCAGCACTAACCGGATCGCGAAAGCGGCCTGTTGTGCGAGGACGCTCTCGATAGCTTCGGCTAACAGGGTCGAATGTTGGAAGATCGGCACGATGACCGCAACGCGAGAGGCTACGTGCGTCGGTATTGGGACCGTAACCGCGCTCATTCGACGCGCCCCGCGCTGGCAAGGGCCGTGATGCGATAGAAGCAGCTAGTTGGCCGTTGTTCGCAGCGCTCTCCCTCGGCCAGCCGTGTCAGAAGAAACAGGTCATGTGCTTCAGACAGGGGCTCGGCAAGGAACAGATGCAATTCTGCCCATTCATTGGGCGGCAGCGGATACCATTCAGCCAACAGCCCGTTCACGAAGTCAGGTATGCCGTTGCCGGCTGCTGCACGCTTGCGCGACGGCACGAGCCCATAGGCGAATTCGACGATCGGCCCTGTTTGATCCTCGGTCTTGATCCCACCAAAGATGTGCTGCACGCTAGGTGGGGCTGCGTTATCGATCCGTCCGGCCACGGGATCGGAATTAGTTGGCTGCACCATCAGCCCGTTGAATTGCTCCGAGTATTGAACAGAACTTTTGTCTTGGCCTAGGCCTAGAGGAACCGCTTCTTGTAGCAAGCTGCGACCGATTTTCCAACGGTCGATCTTCTGCGCCCCTCGCGCCAAAATGCCAGACGCAGGCAGGGTTGCGCGTGCGCCTGGGATGTATTTCCAGACCCGCAGCGCCATGATCGGCGAATTCGGGTTCGGCATGAAACGCGGATCCGGATGGAAAAACGATGTGTTCCACTGCAGCGGTTCCGTGCCATCCCAAGTCAATCGCAGGATCGGCGTCTGAATATCCGGGCCAAGTGCCCGCTCAAGGCAGAGCCGCAGCCAGCCGGGCTTGATCTTCTCCGCCGGCACTTCCCACTCGGCAACAATTGCGTTGCTCTCCATCAATACGATCGAGGCAAATAACGTACCCTCTGTCGAGCGAGGCGTGCTGGGGACTGAAAACGCGACATCGCAAATTCCCCCGCTGTCGAGCGGTAGTCGCTGTTCGATCTCGCGGCCGGCACGAAGGACGATCGGGCGTTGGCCCTGCTGCACGGATAAGGTCGAAGCGAGAATGCGCTCGGAGCGGTTGTTCTGATAGAAAAACGACTCAAGCCGTTCAAACGATGTCTGCATCGACTCGTGTGCCGCTCGGATCGTGCCTAGTTCCCGCATCAAGCGAGTGTTACGTTGGTGCAAACTCTGGATGTTGCACGCGCAAACGGCAGCGTAAGCTGCCGAGGGCGAAGCCGAACGGCGATCAGTAAGATCCCACAACTCGGGCCCGTCCTTTGCGCCGAATTGCTTTACCCAGAGGGCTCTGAGCTTTTCGTACACTGGCAGCGCGCGCGACGATACCGCAAAGAATGCAATTGCATCACTGAAAACCGCTTCAGGCAATATGGCGGTAGTCGGCTGTTTTTTCTGCCATTCCTGGCTGGAACTCAAGCACACCGTTGGCTTCGACAACACTAACCAAGCTCGCGATATCGGACAGTTCGGCAAGCGATCCAACATCAGCCGGTATGCAAAGGACGGTTGGGAACCAAGGCACTGTCATTGCAATATCCCCAAAAATCTCACATTCTGATTCAATAAACTCTGTTGCTCGGTCGTTTTGACTGGGACAAAGCGCATCGTCGGGCGCTGAACGGCCTCACATATAGCAGCGGCATCGGCTGCGTCATTCTTGCCCCGCTTCACATACGCTTTGACGTAAGCAGGTGGCATCAGCTTGACCTCATGCCCAAGCGCGACCAGGGTGCGCGCCCAATGATGCGCTGTGGCACAGGCTTCCATGCCAATCAGGCAGCTTGGCAGTTTGGAGAAAAAGCCCGCCATCTGCTTCCTGCGTAGCCTCTTCACCAAAACGACAGTTCCTTCTTCACTGATGCCGTGGATTTGGAAAACGCTCTTGGCCAGATCCAGCCCAATAGTTGTAACCTTCAGGTGGACGCTCCTTCCTCAGTGGTTCCGATCATCAACGACCACCTTAAGGCACATCAATGCCGGCATGAGGGGGCGTCCACCTCATCAAAACAGAACGTGACATATCAACCGACATTCCCCGGATGAACCAGTATCTGACAATCAGATTGGACCATTTCGGCCGTTCCGGCAAGGCTGAGCGCCAGCCGCCAAGCGAGAGCCGCCCTCGCTGAGCCAAAATGTACGACGGTCCGCCGCGCGTTGTCGATTTCACCTCCATCAGGGCGCACCTCTCTCGTGGTTGTCACTCGACCGCATGACTGCCAAGCCGCTCGCGCCGGCGTTGGATCGGGTGGCAGCCGCAACTCTGCGATCAGCCGCAGGATCTCGACAAACAGCCTCTTCGGCATTGCCACATCAGCCATCTGGAAGGCGACGTAGCGGCCGTGACGGACGACCTTGGCTCCAATCTTGACCAACTTCTCCCGCAGCGTCGTCAGCAACCAGTGCTCAACCTCTTTCGGCGAAGCCAGCATTGGCATGAAGTTGCCCAGATTGTAGGCCAGGGCATGAAGCTGCAACCGGACCTCGTTGTTACGGAATTTCCGGCATGACAGCCGGGTCCACCGGATGGCGTTCTTGCCCTCTTTGATGTGCTGTTCCGCCATCCCCCGGTGATTGTAAAACGCCACCACCCGCTCGCTGGGTCACGACAGGTTGGTAACGATGTCCGATAACACTCTTCCAGAGTCAGGATCCTAGAGCGGGATGCGTTTAGGCATGGTCATAGCCGTCCTTGGCGAAGTAATTTTGACATTCGTTTGAAGTGATGGTTGCCAGGATCTGACCGATGGCGTCGCAGACGGCCTCGCGGGTTCGCTTTGCGGCCTTGCGCAGGTAGTGCTTGAGCTTGCCGAAGAGTTGCTCGATGGGGTTGAGGCCGGGGGAGTATTTCGGCAGGAACAACAGCCTGGCGCCGGCGGCACGAATGGCGCGGCGCACGGCTTTGCTCTTGTGCGAGCCGAGATTGTCCATGACGACGATGTCACCGGGCCTGAGGGTGGGGACGAGAACCTCGTTGATGTAAAGCTGGAAGCGCTCGCCGTTGATCAGACCGTCGATGAGGGCTCGTCCACACAAACATCGTCTTGCTTGACGTGCCGGAGTTTCTTCGGGGGGATTACGGCTGGCGCAAAGGCGGGGGCCTTGGCGCAAACCTCAGTAGCCGTGAGGGGGTCGAACATATGGCAGGTCCTTTCGTTACAAATGCAATGGAGACACAGTTTGCACGATCCGGATAATTTGTCAATAAACAAGTGCATTTGAAATCAACAAAAAGATGAAATCCCGCTCGGCGCCGCATCAGCCCGAAAAGGTGAAACGGTTGTGCGAAAACGGTTTTTAGCGGGGCGCCCGCTCACAATTCAGCCCTGAGGCTCAACGGAATCCACTCGTGGAAAACGATTTTCAGTAACTGAAAAACGGTTTTGTGAAAACGGTTTTGGTGAAAAACGATAACCCGGCCAGGGCTCGAGTCGCCGGGAGTGACGACCAGCCTTTCGGACAGTCCCGCACGCCGTCGCCGTGGAAATGGCAAGTCACCATAACGAATTCCGTCTCGCCCGGCTGGCGCACCCGCTGCAACCACACCTGGCCGGCGGACCCGTCCTTCGGCTGCCAGCGCGCGAGCGTAGCGCCGTTGGCGGCGCTCATTGGGAAGCCGTAGCGGCTCGACAGTTCAAGGTATGGGTGCGACCGCAGGACGTCGGCCACACGCAGGGGAACCGTCGGCGTGGCCGCCAGGACCCCGCACACCCGTTTGCGCTGGCTCACTTCTATAGCGCAGGTGTCGAAACGTGGGTCGGGGCGCGGTGGCACGACCCCGACCAGGCGCCCGGTGGGGTCAGCGTCGAGCGTCGTGAGATCCGCGACGGCCGTCATCGAGATCACCCGAAGGCCAACTCCGGGGGCTGGCCTGCGCCGGCAATGGAGGGCGCACAGGCGCAGGCCAGGACAGCCAGAGCCGCTGCAAGCAGGGCTGACGGGCGGGGCCTGCCATGAACCCCGCAAGGCGATCCGGGGGCGGCTACTGGTGTGTGTCTCATAGTCGTCTCCGCTCTACGGCCGGCAGAATTTCACCGTGTCACCGTCAGCCCCAAAGTAGCTTCTGCCACGAGCCGGGCCGACCGACAAGTCGCGACCGCACCGGTACGCCACCGCGGGTAAGGTTTCGTGCGCGTCGCCGGATTGATTCCAAAGTTCGAAGGTAAGCCGCCTGGCCGGCTGACCGGCTGGCTTCCGCCCCGTTCGGCTGACTCCGGAGGCCGAAGGTAACTGAATCTAAAACCCGAAGGTAAGCCGCGAAATTTTTTTTCTCGCGCGCCAGGACCAGGCGGCGCCAGGAATCGAATCGCCTGGAAAAGTTTCACTTTTTATGTGTGACTTTTTCATTCCGGCCAGGAACCGGCGCGACCAGGAAGCCCGACAACCGGCCGCGGCCGGTTCAGAAAGCCGGACGAACCGGCCGCTTGCGCCGCGGATGGTAGGGCTTGCCAGCCCGTCGAATTGTCCGCGTGTCGTTAATGTTTGGATAGACTCGGATTTATCGAAATCACACTATTTTATTGTTGTATTATGCAAACGCGCGTACAGTCCTTTTGCTGAACGAACGGAAAACCCGACCAAAGGAGTCTTGAAATGTCGAATTTTTCCCACGTCGCCCATGGTTGTTATGGCTGCTCGCCGGCCGCGCCGCGGTTCGACGTCCGCGCCGTCACTGTCCAGCCCGCCGCAACCGCAATGTCGCTTGTGCGCAAATATGGCTGGCGGTTCGTGGCGCTCTATATCGCGCAAGATCTGGTTGTCGGCATTTCGGCCGGCGTGTGGCTTTATGCGAACGGTTACGTTTCCTAGATCAATCGAAGGAGTTGAGCACATGGAATCACAAGGCTAAAATCGCAAATCTCGCGGGCATTTCATGGACGTGGTTCGGGAATGGACCACGCCGCGCGAACTGGAATTGATCCGCGCCAAAAATCACGAATATGGCGAGTCCGGCTGTTGCGCCACGCATGATTTTTTCGATGCCAGTATTGCGATGGAACTGGCGTGGCGCCGGACGTTCGGCCGCGCCGTCGACATGGACAGCGAGTTGGACGTCGCCACATGGAACGCCGCCTGGACCATGGCGCGCCGCAACGATTTGACCGCGAAGGAGTTAGAATAATGGAAAGCCCGATTTACAAGGCGATTGCCCGCAAGCTGACGCCATGGACAATTGCGACCGACTCAGGAATTCCTGAACGGCGCGCCGAACACGCGGAATCCATTGAGTTCATCTGCCGCGAATTCGCGCCGTCCGGTTCCGGCTTCGACAACGGAACGCGGCTGGACTTGGACGCGAGCAATTCGCAACGACTCGTGTTCGTTACGTCGTTCCACCACATGAACGACACGGGCTATTATTGCGGATGGACGGACCACAAAGTTACGGTTCGCCCGAGTTTTGCCTTCGATTTTGATCTGTCCATAGGCGGCAGAAACCGCAACGACATAAAGGAATATATCGCGGACGTTTTCGGCGAGTTCTTGCGCCGCGCCGTCGACGTCTAGCCATGCCTGAATTTTCAATAAATTCGAGTCAATTACACAAGTAAGGAGTCTGTTATGACAACTCATAAAAGAAGCCTTCGCCGGTTCGGTCTATGTGGGCGGCAACGCCGGACGCAATGACGTTGACCGCATGGGCTTTCAAGTTCCATCGCCGGCAAGGCAAGCCCGCGGCGGACGCATTGCGCCTTGCCCGGACGGACGCGGCAGCCGGCAAGACTCGCTATCCTAGCGGCGCCGTTCGCGGCCGGCTATGGAACGTCCGGCAAACCGTTTGCCGCGTATGGCGAGTTGCATATGCGATGGATTGAAAGCCCGGCCGCGGCCGGCTTGCGGTTTGTCGGTTTCGCGGACGAAATTTCCAAGGCGCAACATAGCCGCGCCGTCGACCATACGGGCTGGTATCTGAACGAATTTCAGGACGAGTCCGTTCGTGGCGCCGTGTGGCAGATGGAAGCCCGCAACGGCGCGCCGCGGTTCGTGGCAGGCTATGACGACCCTTACAACGGCCGCGCCGATAGCGACGGCGCCGCTTGCATTTCGTTCGATGAGATTTTCACGGGCGAACGCGGCGACGATGAAAGCCCGAACCATAGCGGCGCGGCGATGGAAGCGGCTATCCGGGCGGACGGCATAGCCGAGTCCATGGCGGAAACCGAACGCGAATATCAGGCGGCAAGTTCAGCCGGTTTCGAATATTCGGAACTCGCCGGCGAGATCAGCGCGACCAGGCGGCAGACAATTCAGCTAATTCGCGAATTGAAAACCGCGGCCAAGCTTATTTCGGCCGACTCGGTTCGCGCTAGTTGCGCCGCTTTGCGCGCGACGATCAAACGGAATCTTGACGAAATAAAAGAAGCCCGCGAAAAGCGGCGCGAACTGTTTGACGAATTCGGCAGCCATGACGGATTCGCCAACGCCTAGCCTTCCCATTGTTAGTTGCAAACCAAATCCAAGGAGTCAAATCTATGACACGTCAAGTTCACACTAACCGCATGGTCGCTCATTTGTGGGCAAACCAGAATACAAGAGTTCCGCCCGTTCCGGCAATGGTAATTTCTGGTTCGAAGGCGCCACGATCTATTCTTACCGGACTCCCATTGCCCGGATCGTCAAGGCGAAGGACGGCCGGCGCGTTGTGTTGCGGACGTCCGAGACGTTCAGCGTTACCACAAGCGGCAAGCACGAAAACGCTATCAGCCATGCGTTGCCCGGCTATGGCGAAGGCGCCTTCCATGTGCCGTCCATCGCCGAAGGCACAATCTATCAGGGCGAACCGGACCACGTCGGCGAATCTTGCGCATTTGGTCGACGGCGCCACGAAACAAGCCGGCCGCGTCAAAACCGTTCGGTTCGACTCCTTCGATTCGCGGCCGGTCATGCCGTCCGACGATCCGCTTGACCGATGGAACTATCGCGACGACTCGTCCATGCCCGGGCCGGACGGTTCGCGGCCGTATGTTTCTGCAAACCGCCGCTTGTGGTTTCCAGGCTGCCGCGAACTATGCAAAAGCCTTTGGGCTTAAGTTCAACGCGAAGAAAGCGGCCGCGACTGATCGAAGCGGCGAACACGGCATGGAAAGCCCGTTGGGCAGCGTTCAACACGCCGGCGGCAATCCGCAAACGCGAGAAAGCGGCAATCTATCGGCAAGCGGCAATCGAACGGAAAGAAGCGGCGGAACTGGCAGCCAAACGCGACTCCATGCTCGACCGGTTCACGGGCTGGAAAGCCGGAACCGCGGACCGGCCGGCAGCATGGCAGTTCGACGAGATGAATGGACTCCGGAAATCTTCGCCGAATTGACGGCAGCCGAAACGCGCCGAACGCAGCAACGCGAACGCGAAGCCGGCGAAGCCTTCGCCTTGTGGCGCGCCGGCAAGGCGCCGCGGCCGCATGCCGGCTATTTTACGGGCAACGATCCGGAAATCCGAGCCATGTGGCAGGCAATCCATGACGACGAAAACCGCGAACGTTGGAACGCGAATCGACAACCCGTGCCGCATGGTTGCGTGGCGAACCGGTTGTATTTCAACGGCCGTGACGAACACGGCGGCGCCTTTTTTCGCGTTCGTGGCAAGTCCAGCGGACAATCCGCCGCCATCGCGGCCGGCGACATGGACGGGCTGAACTGGAAACGTCGCAAGGCGCCACGGTTCCGCTTGCCCATGCCGTCCGGGCTTTCCAGTTCATGCGCATGGTGTGGCAGTCCGGCAAGGATTGGGAACGCAACGGACACGTTGTCCGCGTTGGACATTTCACCATTGACCGGATCGACGCGGAATCCGGCGACGTCCGCGCCGGCTGCCATTTGTTGCGCCGCGCGGAAATCGAACGGATTGCCGCGAAAATCGGGCGTTGCCGATTTGGCGCCGTCCGACGACGCGGCCGAAGCCCGTCCCGGCCGCGTGGCATAGCGCTGCAGGAGTCCGGTCATGTCTGAAATGTTGCTAGTGCGGGCGATTGGCCTAGCCGTGGCGGTTTGGTCCATGTGGCCGGTTTTCATCCAAATCGCGGCGATCGCCCGCGAACTGGAAACGCTGAATTACCTAACCCTTCAAATGCTCAAATGAGGAGTCGAGCACATGAAAGCACTATCGCCAAGCGGCGCGGAAATCATTGGAACCGCGGACACTATACAGGCAACCGCAATCGTTCAGGCGGACACGTTCACACGCAACGACAACGGGAGTCTTTCTTTCGATTATACCGGCGAGTCGGACGTCGACTGGAACTCGCAACGGCCGCACGAACGCGACGGCAAGCCGCTTTTCATCGACGAAAACGGCGCGCGTTGGACGGCGGACCAAATCACTTTGATTGAGGAGTCGGAATGATGGACACGAACAAATATCTAATCGACGTCGAGCAATACGGCCGGACGGAAAAGCGGCTAGACCGGCGGACGTTCGCGAGCGATCTGGCGCCGCTTTTCGCGCGCAGCGAACCCGGCCCACGCTTCGCGGTGGACGATGTTGCTAGCCTGTTTGCCCGCTCGGGCGGCGTCAAGTACAGCGCGGCCGCCGCCCGCATTCGCAGCTACGCTCAAAAGGGACTCATCCGCACCCGTGACCAGGGCGGCCGCGCGACCAGCGCGCGCCTGTTCGCCATGACTGACATCGCGGCGGCCAAGGTGCTTTCCAATTTCCAGGACGCCGGTTTCGCTGATCTGGAGATTCTGAAAGCGATCTCTCGCCATTGCTACACCTGGCATCACGGCCGCGACGATTGCCCGCCTCCGGTTTTATCTGCCCTTGCCGGTGTTGCGCGCGGTGAGGCGTGGTGCTTTCGCCTCGACGTACATGTTCGTATCCATGACCAGAGTCATGAGCGCCGGATTTTCGGGGCTTTCTATGAACAGGACGCCAAACCAAACTTCGGGCCGGATTACGCCGGCGTGACCGCGTCTGGTTCAGGCTGGTTGCCTACCATGAATTGCCTGGTCTCGGTCAACCCGCATTTCCTGCCCGTCCTTCACAACCGGACGGACGCGACGGCCGTCGAGCGGAAAAGGGAGTCGAACACATGAACCGGATGAACAAGCCATATATGCGAATCGGTTCGCTGGACCCGGACACGGCGCGCCGCGTTCTGGCAGCGTTGACAAGGGAGTCGGGCAAATGAGCGGCGGTTATTGGTTTCAACCAAGTCGGCAAACTCGTGATGTTAAGCGAGTCATAACAGTCTACTCCCGCGGCAAATACCGAACCGAAAACGTGTACACCCGCTACGAATGGATACCCGACGTGGGCTGGGTTCAGGTTCCATGCAACCGTCTCCCCCAAATGGTTTTTGTTCTCAATGACGCGAACAAGGGGCTGGATATGGCGGCGAACGTACGGCCGGGTGATGAAAAAACTCGCGGCTATCTAGCCGGGCTCGCGCGCCGGTTCGCTGCAATCTGGCCTGACGTGAAGGAGTCCAGCAAATGACGACGGCCGAAAAAATCGCATTGAGCGCCGTCGCCCTAGCGGCAATCGCTATCGGCGCCGTGGCAATCTGGCAATCCGCGTTCCTGTTGAACGCGTGGCCATATGGCGCCGGCGCCGTCCTATTCACTAGGTCCGTCAAACCATAACGTCGACCAGGTGCGACACAAACCAAGCCCGGCAGCAATGCCGGGCTTTTTGTTTGCCCGATTGCCGGGCTTGTAGCAGCCCGTCAGCATGCGCAAGCCCGCCCTGTGGCGTGGCAGCCCGTCAGCATGCGCAAGCCCGCCCTATGGCGTGGCAGCCCGTCAGCATGCGCAAGCCCGTCGACCAGGCGGCAGACCTGCAGCATGGGCATGCCCGTCGACCAGGCGGCAGACCTGCAGCATGGGCATGCCCGTCGACCAGGCGGCAGACCTGCAGCATGGGCATGCCCGGCAGCGACCAAACCAAACGAACGAAAGCCCGTCGACCCGGCGGCAGACCTGCAGCATGGGCATGCCCGGCGACCAGGCGGCAGACGTGCAGCATGGGCATGCCCGTCGACCAGGCGGCAGACCTGCAACGTGGCGCATGCCAGTCGACCAGGCGGCAGACCTGCAGCATGGGCATGCCCGACAGCAACCGAACCAGCCCGGGCGATCGAGCGGGCAAGCCGGCCGTGTGGTGGCGGGCGGACGTGGTCGCGTGGTGGCGGGCTGCCATGGGCAAGCCCGGCTTGCGTCATGTCGGGCGGCGGGCAAACGGTTGTGGAATTGAACGAAATGGATGGAACGAACGCCGGCCGTGTGGTGGCGTGGTGGCGGGCTGGCGTGGTGACGGGCTGCCGTGGTGGCGTGGTTGCGGATGGACATTGTGCGGTTAGAGTTAATGTCATCATGGTCCGTCATGGTCCGTTATGGTCGTCATGGTCCGCCATGATAGGGCGGTTCTCGGGCGGGCGGATGGACGGGAGTCGACGTGTGGTCGTCATGGTCCGTCATGGTCCGCTATGGGTCCTTCCTAGAGGTCGGCCTTCCGCGGGGGGCGCAGAGCCCCGAGGCTTCGGAGTTTTGAAAATGTCCTAATAACGACTACAGGCCGTGATTATGGTCGTCATGGTCCGCTATGGAGAGTTTTTCCCGGGAAAAAATGTTTTTTCTCACCGGGCGAGGTCGGGATTGACCAACTTGGACATCTTAGGCTCAAAATTCAGGGTCTAAGATGTCCAATGATTTTCCTTTAAATTCAAGGCATTGGACATCTTGTAACACTTGTACCCCCTATAATCAATATCATACGCGCACGCACGCACACACACGCGCACGCACACACGCGCACACGCATGGCGTTTTGGGAAATGGGGTTGCAAGGGGCACATGTTGTCCAATGCCTTAAATCTAAAGGAAAATCATTGGACATCTTGTTCGCTCAGAGGATGGCCAATTGGGCCGAGGATGGTCAATCGGGCAGCGAAAAGCCGGGATGACCCCTCGGCCACCCCGGCTTCGAAGGACTCGAACTGGCGGACTAGCTGGCCAGGCGAGCAATTTGTCCTTCTCTTTCTTGTTCCGCTGCTCAGTGATCCGCAGTTTCGCGTCGACCAGCCATTTCACTTCACTCGACCAGCCTTTATCTCCGGGCTTCACACACTGCCCGCCCGGGTAGCGGATACACTGCCGATATTCCGGAACAAACGCATTTTCGTCGTCCGGGGTGACAGCGGTCGTTACCTCACCAATCCGCCAGGCGATGATTGGATGGCGGTCGACCCATACCGGGTTTTCTTCCGTATTGTCGCCCCAAGCGGTCAGCAACTCGAAGCCGGGTTGGGCGGGGATCGGGGTCGACGTCAGTTGGTGCTCATCCGGGCACACAATTCTGAGTTGTTGGCCATCTTTCATCGTCGCCATCGCCAAAGAGCCCGACCCTCGGCGAAATCCTTCAATGTGGTCGCCGTTCAAATAGCCGTCGTTATTGTACAGTTCAAACCAGGTCATCTAGCAGGTCCTTTTCTTCGTCTTCGGGGGGTTGATAGTCGTTGTCCATCTGCTTTTCCTTCGTGGCGGGTTTAGCCTAGAAGGTCGTCGATGCCGTCGTGGTAGTCGTCGTCCTCGTCGTTCTGGTTGGAGGGGGCCGGCAGGTGGCCCACCGGGATTTGCAGGTGGTCCGCGAACGCCTTCCGGCAGTCCGCCAGCGGCGGCAGGACGTAGTACCGATTGTGGCCGCCCTTCCGGCGAACTCGCAAGCCAGCCACGCCGGGGCACGCTTTTTTCAAAGCAATGCCCGTAGAACCTTCGCTAGAGGGCCACCCCGGGCAGCGCTGGTGCTCGAACCATTCGAGGTAGGCTTGGTGGATGACAGCTTTGACAACCCGGGTTCTGGACAGGGGCCACCCGTCGTCGTCAGGGTAGCCGTGCCTCGAGGGAAGTTCCCCCTTTTGAAGGATTTCCAGCCAATACCTGTCGAAGCCCTTCAACCCGGCGATCTTCTGGTTGGCACGGCCCTCACGGTTCATCATGTAGACGCACGTCCCATTGGGGTATCGGATGCCCATCCCACATTTAGTGAGTACGCCAAACTCGGAGGCCGTTACCGCCGGCGGGTTCTTGTCCAGTTTCCGGCCCGGAATGTGGTTGCCCATATGGTCTTCCTTTCGTTGGGGGGGTTAGCCTAGAAGGTCGTCGATGTCGTCGTGGTAGTCGTCGTCGTCCTCGTCGTTCTGGTTGGAGGGGATGGGCATGTGGTCCACCGAGATCCGCAGGTGGTCCGCAAACGCCTTCCGGCAGTCCACCAGCGGCGGCAGGAAATAGTACCGATTGTGGTCGTCCTTCCGGCGGACTCTCTTGTTGACGGACGCCGGGCACGCTTTTTTCAAATCATTGCCCATAGAATTTCGCTAGGGAGGTCGCCCTGGTAGCGTCGGTGCCTGAACCATTCGATATAGAATTGGTGGAGGTCAGTCGTGATAATCCGGGTGCTGGACCGCGGCCACCCGTCGTCGCTAGGGGCGTCAAATTCCTTGGGGAGTTCCCCCTTTTGGAGGATTTCCAGCCAATACCTGTCGAAGCCCTTCAACCCGGCGATCTTCTGGTTGGCGAGGCCCTTAGTCTGCGGCGGCCGGCGGACCTTGAAGTTCGTCAGGTCGTAAGGTTGCAGGTAGTGCAGCAAGGCCCCGAGGCCGCCGTTGTCGCGCTCGGCATAGATAGGTTCGAAATATTCGCCGCCTGGTTGGCGTGCTCGGGGGTCGACATCGAACACAGCATAGCGTCGCTCGTCGGCGGTGGCCGGGACCACCCAATCGTCGTTGGAGGACATCAAGCAGCCGCACGGACAGAGGGCATCTGGACGAGGTCCTTGCCCTTGCGCTCGATCGAGACGGTCGGCGCCGTGACGAGGTTCTTGAGCGATGTTTTCGCCCTGGTGGTCGCCGGACCAGAACCCTTCCTCGACGTGAACCAGCAGGGCGTTGGCAAAGTGGCCGTTAAAGCGGCCGATCAGGTGGTGCATGTTCCCGATGTTGACGCGGTTTCGCGGAAACAGCCCGCCCACGTAGCCGCCTACCGTGTCCTTGCCGGTGCCCTTGAGCCCCTTGAGCACCATGGCGACACCCGGGCTTTTCCTCGGGCTTCTGGATCATGTGGGCGAGCCAGCCCATGACGTACTTGTAAGTGGTCTCTCGTTCCCGCAACAGATGATCTCGAGGACGTGTTTCAGGAAAAGTTCGCACGAGGCATTGGGGTCGGGCTCGACGGCGAATCCCTTCCACAAATTGTACGCGGTATCGGGGCAGCCGCCCGGCTTGAACACGACGCCGTTCTTGTAGGAGCGCCGCCCGGGGTGTTTGTTCCACCACACCGACTTCGGTTCCGGCTTGCCGGTGTTCGAGGGCATCGGGTCGTTGGCATAGAAAAGGTGGAGGTCGTTGACGGTCCCGAAAGTCAACGTCATTGTCCTCGAGAATGTCAAAGCGACGGTCGCGCCTTTCATAAAGGCAACAGCGTGGCGAGCGTTCATTTCCTCGAGCGGGTTGAGTTTTTTCTTCTTTTTCGGCTTCTCCTTGTCGCCCTCGGCCCCGGCCTTGCGGTCAAGGTCTTCGAACATCTCGTCCTCGACCTCGTCCTCGTCCTCGGCCTTGGCTTCGTCGTTGAGGTCTTCGAACGACTCGGCGGCGACCCCTTCGCTGAACTCGGCCGCGGCGTTTTCGTCGTTGGCGGCGAGTTCGATCATGGCTTTGAAGGAAGGCAGCGACCCCGGCTTGGCGTCCTCGGCCACGTCCTCGTCGAGATGGCCGAACCGATGGATGCGGACCAGGTCGAAGGCATTGCACAGGATGTCGCAGGTCGGATCGGTGCTGTGGTACGAATAGAGGAACAAGCCGTCGTCCTCGACGATGGCGCCGTTGGCGGTCGTGCCCGTCGTGTAGGTGTAGCGGGGCTTGCCGCCTTCGGCGTCTCCGTGGGTGTACTTGTCGGGCAGGAATTTGTCGATGACGTCTGGAATAGAATAGGCGCGGCAGAAGGCGCCAATGACGCCGGCCTTCGTGCGCGGGTCCGTCGGCCTTCTTAGAGGGGTCGCTCGGGCGCTTGCGGCTGCGCGTCTCGGAGAACGGAAGGGCCTTCCAGTTGGTCCAGTCGCCGAACGCCTCGAGCACGACGTCGGGGTCCAGCAGATTGCCGGTGTTGTGGATCGTCTCGAACTCGCCATCGCTGCAAAGCGTGGGCCAATACATAATCTGCGCGATGCGGTATGAAACATCGTCGACGGCGTCCATCGACTCGGATTCGCTCAGAAACATGCCGGCGGCGACGATGCGCGACAGCGCTGCGAACTTCTCGGGAGGGATGTTCTTGGCGAGCGGCACGACGACGCGCCAGCGCGGCTTGGCCGACGTGTGCTTGCGGGTGGTGTGGGCGAAAAATTCGTGGTCGCAAATCGCCGAGCGGTGAGGCTTTGAGGACGTCGATCTGATCGGGCGTGGCCTCGTCGATGTCGAAGCACAGGCACGAGCGCTCGGCCACGTTTTGAGCCTTGCGGATACCGCCCGTGCAAGTGGCCGCCCACCATGAAGCCGCTGGTTCTTGAGTTTGCCCTGGGCCTCCCGGGGGAGGGCGAGGTATTGCGCCATCGTGTGCTTTTTATCCGTCGCCGGCTTCGACAGCTTTTCGATCAGCCTGCCCCAGGTTGGACGTTTGTTCGTCACCTTCCCGAGTGATTTTTCACTCACCGAGATCGTGAGGACGTGGTTTTCATGGCTCATGGGTCAACGCTTTCGACGCAGGATCTCGGGAGAAGAAACCACCCCCGGCGCGCGGGTCCGCCGACCCTGCGCAACAGGCAGTTCAAGACGCATGTCTGATCTCGCGCGCTAGAAAAACTTGACGAGGTCGGGCCAGTCCAGGCCGCCTTCGCTGATGTCGATCAGCTTGCGAGCGCCCTTTTTCGAGATCGAGTCGTTGCGGCACCAGCGAAAGACCGACTCATTGCTCTGGTCGAGAACGCGAGCGATTTCGAACACGGCGATCTGGCCGGCGCGGCGGTGCGGGGGCTTCCATTTGTACTTCTCCGGCAGGCGCTCGCACAGCAGCTTGAACAACCTACTCGTGCTTGCGTACGTGGGTTTCTCTACAGGGCATGGTGATAAACCTTTTTGGTGTTTCGGAGGGGCACCATACGGGCCTTTTGATTTTAATGCAACATTATAATTCAAATTTCGCACAAATACGGTTGATAGTGAACTCCGGCAGGGCGTATGTTGCCCCTCGTTAATAGTTCAGTAACCCTCTCAGACACCCAACCCCGGAGATCAATATGTCGCTTGAAACTGCACTGGAAAACCTGACTGCCCAGGTCACGGTCAATAACGCTCTGCTCGAGAAGGTCCTCGCCGGAAAGAGCCCCGCCCCCGCCGAAACAAAGAAGGCCGAAGCCAAGGCCGAAGCCGAGAAGCCCAAGCCCAAGCAGGATGCGTCGAAGGTCGCCAGCGTCGAGAACGTTCGCAAGGCTTTCGGTGACTACCTCGGCGTTGCGGATAAGGCCGAGCGTGCGGCTCGTGGCGTCAACGTCAAGGCGATCCTCAACGAGGTCGGCGGCACCCGGGCCACCGAGGTTCCCGAGGAAAATCGTGCCCAGGCTATCGCGTGGATCACTGACTTCGCCGAGGGCCGCACCCCGAATTTCATGGCTGACAACGATGGTGGGGGCGAAGCCGGTTCGCTCATCTGAGCGGTCCGGATTCAGGAAGCTGACGCCGAAGTCCAACGCCCACGCCGAGATCATGGGGCTGTTGTCCGACGTCATGGTGGGCCTGCGGGCCGACGATCATATCAATCTGCCGCCCGTCGTCCCGAGTAGCCTGTTAGGTCGGGATGAATTGGAGCCTTGAACTCTATCAGCAATTCAACGCCCGGCCCCCGCGTCCGGGGCAGCTTGCCGACAGGGGTTTCCTGCATCACATTGTTGCCGAGGGAACCGCAGACATGGATGTTCTGCACGCCATGGAGAACAAGGACCCCACCCAGGAAGCGGTAAACGCCGCCGTGTGCCGCAGACTGATTAACAGTAAGGAACTGTAAACGCTATATAAAGCCCAAAATGAAATTGCGGTGAAGCCGGATCAAATTGTTTTGACACGTCATGTTTTCGTGTATATTGTCACAACAATATCGTGATGTAATTCTACAAAAGGGCTGGGGAAAATGAAAGTCAAGACACGATCTGCCAACGGCGACACCAAACCCGTCCCTCGGATAATCCGCGACAAGGAATTCGCTGAGAGGTTCTGCAAGGCGTGTGACGAGCACCCGCGCGTTCCCGCTTACAATTATGGGAGACTGGCGTGGATGGCCCGGGAACTGAAAGATCATTTCGACACGTCGGTGTCCTCCGAGACGGTCCGCAAGTGGGCGTCGGGGGAATCCAAGCCCCGGCCGGAGAAACTTCGCCACGTCGCGCAGCTTCTCGGCGTCGATGAAGCGTGGTTGTCGCTCGGGATAGCCCCAAACCTGCAACCGCAGCAACAGCGGGTCCACTCCATCGCCCTGCGCGGTGCGGTGCATGTGCTCGCGGGCGCGGTCCAGATGGCCGGCGGCGCGGTGGCCTTCCCCTCGGAAGGCGACCCTCGGGCGGACCACGTCTCCCTTTACGCTATCATCCGGGGCGCGCAGTACAGCATGTATGCCGCGCTGGCGGACGAGACGAAGTCGGGCGCCTATCGGTTCACGATCCCCGTCGACTACCTCGACAGCATGGTAGTCGGGATCATCGCGAAGCCGGGCCTGCAATGGGACTTCCTCTTGATGGAGTCTGCCCTGATCGACGCCCACAAGGTCACCAAGGGCGGATACTATGAAGTCGAGGTCACGCATGGCGCCAAGGGCTACGCGAGCGGCAAGGACGTCTGGCCGCGCATCGAGTCGTTCAGCGAGCGGCTTTAGACCCCAAAGTGGCGCCGGTAGGGACGTTCCTGCCGGCGCCTACGCTGGAATTCGCACTGCCCAATCTGCTAGTAACGAGTTCGTCAGTTAATTTTGTAGGTACGCCGACCCTCGGTACAAACCACGGTATCCGCGTAAATCGAATTCAACATGTCCCATTGATATTGCTACATTATTTGCCTATAATGTGCGTTATCTCCTGGGCACCAACCGCTCGGTAGACTATGCCCGGCCGATACGCGGCGGCCAGGGCGATACCGGGACGGAATTGTTATGGCGATCAAGCTCTATAAATCTGATTTGCCGCCGGATCTCGACTTCGGCGCATCGGTGGCCATCGACACCGAGGCCATGGGGCTGCATCCGGCCCGCGACAAATTGTGCCTGGTGCAGCTTTCGGGCGGAGATGGCAATGCCCATCTGGTGCAGCTCGACCGCACCAGCTACCAGGCGCCGCGCCTCAAGGCGCTGCTCGAAAACCGGGATGTGGTCAAGATTTTCCATTATGCCCGCTTCGACATGGCCATGCTGAAGGCTTATCTCGGGGCTGAAACCGCCCCCGTCTACTGCACCAAGATCGCCTCGCGCCTCACCCGCACCTATACCGATCGTCACGGGCTGAAGGATATCGTGCGCGAGATGCTGGGCATCGAGATGTCGAAGCAGCAGCAAAGCTCCGACTGGGGCCTGCCGGTCCTGTCGGACGCGCAACGCCACTATGCCGCCCTCGATGTGATCTATCTGCATGAGCTGAAGGCACGCTTCGACCAGATGCTGCGCCGCGAGGGGCGCGAGGCACTCGCCAGGGCGTGCTTCGACTTCATCGGCGTGCGCGCAGAACTCGATCTGGCGGGGTGGGGCGAGGAGGACATATTTGCCCATTGATGCCGATGCCTCGGAGGTCACCAGGGCGTCCGTTCCCGATGACTGTGACACGCAATGGTCCTGATACAGTCTGCAGGGGCTGGCGAAATTGCCGCGATGAAGCCACGCAAAGCTAAACGCCGCCCGGCGCCGGGATCCGGCAGACCGCGTGTCTTGCGCATCGCCAGCCTGTTGACGATCACCCTCACGGCCGTCCTGATGGCGGTCTTTGTGGCGCAGATCGCCTCCTTCGATGCCCTCAAGCCGCCCCGGCCGCAGTCGCGCACCACCGTGGCGCCGGCCAATCAGATAACGGCGGACCGCTCCACCATCGCCGGCTACGACAAGCAGCAGCAGCCTTTCGTGGTCAATGCCAAGGTGGCAAGGCAGGATGCCGAAAAGAACAACATCGTGCATCTCACCGCCATCGACGCGAAGTTGAACCGTAGCGACGGCACCGTCATGACCGTCTCGGCCAGGAAGGGCACTTATGATACCGATAGCAGGGTGCTGGATCTTGAAGGCGATGTGCGGCTGGCCTCTGAGGGAAAGTTCGTCGCCAACATGGACAAGGCGCGGGTGTTTCTCGAGCAGAAGCGACTGGTTTCAAATGTACCGGTGACAGTCAGCCTGCAAAACGGCAAGATCGACGCCAACGGGCTGGAAATCACCGACAACGGCAACCGCGTGGAATTTCTGAATCGGGTCAAGGCGACCTACGCACCGGAAACGGGTAAAGGGGACAGGCAATGAAGACGCCATGGCATCAACGCGGCCGGCGCCGAACGGCATTGTGGACAGGCGCGGCAATCCTCGTTTGTCTGGCGGCGCCTGCCGCGCACATGATGAGCCCGGCGCTGGCCCAGACGGTCGCGACGGATGATCTGCACAAGGCTGCGACAACGAAGGACAAGAAGGTCGACATCGAAGCCGATCACATGGAGGTGCTCGATGATCAGAAAAAGGCGATCTTCACCGGCAAGGTCGATGCCAAGCGCTCCGATGTGACCTTGCACACCGACAAGCTGGTGGTGGACTACGTGAAGGCCGACAACACTGACAGCAATACGAAAGCCGACACCAAGACCGACGCCAGCGCCAAGACCGATGCCGGCACCAAAACCGATGCCGCCACCAAGTCCGATAGCGGCAGCAAGACCGAGGTGACCTTTCTCGAGGCCACCGGCCATGTGGTGATCATTACCGCCAAACAGCGTATCACCGGCGAGAAGGCGCGCATGGATGTCAAGGCCAACAAGCTGGTGGTTACCGGCAACGTTGTGGTGACCCAGGACAAGACGATCATGAAGGGCAAGGAACTGCACGTCGACCTGAAGACCAATCACAGCGAATTGACCGGTGGGCGGGTCAAGGGCAGTTTCGTGCCCCAGGGACAGTGAACGACAAATGGCCCGGCGGCGGCCCGCAAGCGCCGACGGAAAGTGCTTCATTCAATTTTAACTCAACTCGACGGTAATGATGTGACGCGGATCGACCAGGATATCATCGCAAACGATGGCCGCGACAGGACTGACGGGGAGGTTTTCGCCGACCCGCCGGTGAAGCGCCGGGGCGAAGCCCGGGCGCAGTCGCGGTCGGGGGGAGCGAAGAGGGGTTCGGACCGGGGCTTGGTGGCTGTGGGGCTGTCCAAGTCCTACAAGCGCCGACCCGTGGTGCGCGGGGTGAGCCTGGCGGTACGCAGAGGGGAAGCCGTAGGGTTGTTGGGTCCCAACGGCGCCGGCAAGACGACGGTGTTCTACATGATCACCGGCCTGATTGCCGCCGACAAGGGGTCCATCAGTCTCGACGGGCGGGACATCACGCATTTGCCCATGTATCGGCGGGCAAGGATGGGCGTGGGGTATCTGCCCCAAGAGGCCTCGATTTTCCGGGGCCTTACGGTTGCGGATAATATTCGCGCCGTTCTCGAGCTCAATGTGAGCGAGAAAGCCCAGCGCGAACGTGTGTTGCGTGAGTTGCTCGATGAGTTTCAGATCACCCATCTACGGAATTCGCCAGCTGTGGCGCTTTCTGGCGGAGAACGCCGGCGCGTGGAAATCGCACGAGCCCTGGCCACCGACCCCCAGTTCATGCTCCTCGACGAGCCCTTCGCAGGGATTGATCCGATTGCGGTCAATGATATCCGCCAGTTGGTGCGACAGCTCACCGATCGGGGAATCGGGGTGCTTGTTACGGATCACAACGTTCGAGAAACCCTCGAACTCATCGATCGTGCACTCATCATTCACGAAGGTGAGGTATTGATGGAGGGCAGCCCCCGCGAGATCGTCGAAAATCCCGACGTGCGGCGGTTCTATCTCGGTGAAAGGTTCAGCATGTGAACCTGCCGGCACGGTAGACGCTGGGGGGCGACCAGGGCAGGTGCGATCGTCATGGCATTGAAGCAGAGACTGGAGTTGCGCCAGGGCCAGTCGCTGGTCATGACGCCGCAGCTTCAGCAGGCCATCAAGCTGCTGCACATGTCGAACATGGAGCTGCAGGCCTTCGTCGACAGCGAGATCGAGCGCAACCCGCTGCTTGAGCGCGACGAAAGCAGCGATCAGGGCCCACTGATAGAAGATACCGGGCCGGCACGTTCCGCAGGCGAGGAAGCGGCAACGGCCGATGTCGCCGAGGCGTTGTCGGGTGAAGGCGGTGGCGAGGCCGCCGTCTCAGGCTTCGATGCCGGCCTCGATGCTGCCTATGGCGATGAGGCGCGTGCCGATACGGCCGCGCGTTCGGCGCCGGGCCCCATGGATTCGGGCTGGTCGACGGTCAGGCTCGGCAGCACCGGCAGTTATGACGGCGATGACCACAATTTCGAGAATACGCTGTCGCGCGAGGTCACGCTCATCGAGCACGTCACCGGGCAGATGCACCTTGCCATCCACGACCCGGTCCGCCGGCTGGTTGCCTCCTATCTCATCGGCATGTTGAACGACGCCGGCTATCTGACCGGCGATACCGATTCCGTTGCCGCGGCGCTGGGATGCAGCGAGGACGAGGTGCGGGAAACGCTGGCCATCCTGCAAGGGTTCGACCCGCCGGGCATTTTTGCCCGCAACCTGCAGGAGTGTCTGGCGATCCAGCTCCGCGACTGCGACCGGATGGACCCGGCCATGGCCGCCCTCATCGAGCATCTCGATCTGGTCGCCCGCCACGACTACGATGCCCTCAGGCGGGTCTGCGGGGTGGATCTCGACGACATCAAGGCAATGCTGGTGGAAATTCGCCAGCTTAATCCCAAGCCCGGCAATGCCTTCGGGCAGGTGGTGCTGTCGCCGGTCATCCCCGATGTTTTCGTGCGCCCGGCCCCCGACGGGACATGGCTGGTGGAGCTCAATTCCGAAACCCTGCCGCGTGTCCTGGTGAACAATCAGTACTATTCCACGGTCGCAGCCGGCGCATCGCGCGAGGACGACAGGACCTATATCTCCGACTGCCTGGCCAACGCCAACTGGCTGGTCAAGAGTCTCGACCAGCGCGCCCGCACCGTGCTTGCCGTGGCACGCGAAATTGTCCGCCAGCAAGACGCCTTCCTTGTCCATGGGGTACAGGCGCTGCGCCCCTTGACGCTGAAGGTGGTCGCCGACGCCATTGCCATGAGCAAATCGACTGTCAGCCGGGTCACCTCCAACAAGTACATGGCGACGCCGCGCGGCACCTTTGAACTTAAATATTTTTTCACCACCGCCATTGCCTCCGTCGAGGGCGGCGATGCCCATTCCGCCGAGGCGGTGCGCCACCGCGTCAGGGAACTGATCGACGCCGAAACCCCGACCCGCATCCTTTCGGACGACCAGATTGTGGATATCTTGCGCGAGGCCGGTGTCGAGATTGCCCGCCGGACGGTCGCCAAATACCGGGAATCGCTGGGGATTCCATCATCCGTGCAACGCCGCCGGGAGCGCCGGGCCTACGGGTGAGGATTTGTTGCAGACGCCGCCTCGTCGACTTGCCCCGGCGTCTTGACTTCGCCTTGAGCCATCACTAGTTGTTGCCCGCCTCGCAATCACAGGCTGGCAAGGCACATACGCCCAACCCGGTCAGCACAAAAACCTGTTGTCGGCGGCCTTGCCGCGCGATGGCCGATTTGACAGTCCCCGACGATATGCCCACATTGGGTTTATCAAGATTGGATGTTTCTCGAACATGCAGATTTTGACCACCGGTAAGAACTTCGATATTGGCGATTCGTTGCGAAGCCATATCTCCGGACGGCTGGACCGCGAAGTCAGCAAATATTTCGATGGCGCCGTTTCCGTTCAGGTGGTGATCGAAAAGCAGCGCTCACTGTTCACCGCGGAATGCTTCCTGTCGTTGTCGACCGGCCTGATGCTGAACGCCCGCGGCGAGGCCGGCGATGCCTATTCGAGCTTCGATGCTGCCGCTGAGCATCTGGAAAAGCGTTTGCGGCGCTACAAGCGGCGCCTGCGCGATCATCACTCCAACCATCGCGAACCGCTGAAGGAAACCAGTGAGGCCGGCTTCATCATTTCAGGTGGCAGCGAGCACGAGAGCGAGCCCGAAGACGACAATCCGATCATCATTGCCGAGACCTCTCAAAAGGTCCAGGTTCTGAGCGTCGGGGAAGCAGTGATGAAACTCGATATTTCCACCACGCCGTTCGTGCTGTTTCGCAATGCGGGCCATGGCGGCATAAGCATCGTGTATCGCCGCGAGGATGGCCATATCGGCTGGATCGATACCCGGTCCGGCGAACCTCGCAGCGATGCCTGAGCACGGCTGAAGGAAAGAGGAGGCGGGGCTCAGGGATCCCGCCCCCGGGAGACAAGCGACCATGCAGCTATCCGATATCCTGTCCAGCGAGGCGATCCTTCCCGCGCTCAAGGCGACCAGCAAGAAACAGTTGCTGCAGGAGCTGTCGCAGACGGCCGGCAAGGTGTCAGGTCTTGACCCCCGCACCATCTTCGAGACGCTGTTGCAGCGCGAGAAGCTGGGGTCCACCGGCCTCGGGCAGGGCATTGCCATTCCGCACGGAAAGTTCGCCGCCCTCACCGAGGTGAAGGGGGTGTTTGCGCGCCTGCAGGCGCCGGTGGATTTCGAATCCGCCGACGACCGACCGGTCGATCTGGTGTTTTTGCTGATGGCGCCCGAGAGCGCCGGGGCCGACCACCTGAAGGCCCTGGCGCGGATTTCACGCCTGCTGCGCGACCAGACCTTGGTCGCCAAGCTGCGCGGCACCCACGATGCCGCCGGCCTCTATGCCATCCTCACCGAACCGACCGCCAACACCTCCCACGCCGCCTGATCATTCCGCCCCCGCGCTCAGTGCACGCTCATCGGCATGAGTTCGTGCTCGACGGCATTGGCGACGGCTGAGGCGCGGCTGTCGGTGATGGCGAGCGGGCGGCCATCGGCGCCGTAGACCGCATAGATGTGGTCGTCCGGCCCCAGCGCCACCGCCTGGCCGATGAGCGAGGTTGCCTTTTCGCTGTCGATCTCGCGGACATAGGCAAGACGTCCGCCGCCGAGTGCGGCAAATTCGTCGTCCGGCAGGACAGTCCACTTGCTGTTGATGATCTGGTTTTCGGTCATGTCACCTTACTCCTTGAATCTGGTTCGGCCGTGCGGCTGCAAAGCGATGCGGGGGCTCAGCGGCCGGTGATCTCCACCTTGCGGACGATCCTCTGCGGCTCGGGGCGTGCGAGGCTGATGGACAACAGCCCGTTCTCCAGTTCGGCGCCCGTTACCTCGATGCCGTCGGCAAGCACGAAGGCGCGGCTGAACTGCCGTGCCGCGATGCCGCGGTGCAGATAGGTGCGGGCTTCGTCGTCGTGCTGCTTGCCGCGAATGATCAGCTGGTTTTCCTCCAGCGAGACATCGAGATCCTCGCGCCCGAAGCCGGCCACAGCCAGGGTGATGCGCAAGCTCTCGCCTTCGCCGTCGGGACCTGCGATGCGCTCGATGTTGTAGGGCGGATAGCCGTCGCCTGAAGTCTTGGTGGCCCGGTCGATGAGCCGCTCGATCTGGTCGAATCCGAGCAGCAGCGGGCTGGATAAAGGTGTCATGCGTGTCATGTTCAAAGCCCTTTTCAGGAAAGCAGCTTCATGTCCCCGACGGTCCCTCATGGGCCCCGCCGGCGGCGTTATGCTGAATATGGATTTGTTGCCGGTTCGTTTCAAGTGAGGCAACCTTGCCGGTTTGTCACGATTGCGGCAATTCCATGCGCCGGGCCGATGGTCTAGGCTGGCGATGCGCAATCCGCGACAACCATCAACCAGAGGCCGCGCTCCGGACATGACCGAAAAACCCATGTGGACTCCTTCGCCCGAGCGCATCGCCGCCAGCAACCTCACCCGCTTCATGACGATGCTCAAGCAGCGTACCGGCGAAGCGACGACGACCTATGGGGAATTGCATGCCTTTTCCGTCGCCCACCCGGAGACCTTCTGGACGCTGATGTGGGATTTCGCCGGCATCAGGGCCGAAACCCGCGGTGAGCGGACGCTGGTCGACGCCGACAAGATCCCCGGTGCCCGCTTTTTCCCCGATGCCCGCCTCAACTTCGCAGAGAACCTGCTCAGGCGAGCGGACGATACCCCCGCACTCATCTTCCGCGGCGAGGACAGGGTGGAGATCGATGTCACGTGGAATGAGCTCACCGACAAGGTATCGCGCATCGCCCGCGCCCTGCGCCGCTTCGGGCTCAAGGCAGGCGACCGGGTCTCCGCCGTGGTTGCCAATCATCCCGATACCATCGCCATGTTCCTGGCGGCCAACTCCATCGGCGCCATCTGGTCGTCATGCTCGCCCGATTTCGGCGACCGCGGCATCCTCGACCGCTTCGGCCAGATCGCCCCGCGCCTGCTGATCGCGGTGGACGGCTATCACTATGCCGGCAAAGTCCTCGACATCGGCGACAAGATCGTCGACGTGGCGGGCAGGCTGGAGAGTGTGGAAAAGGTCGTCGTCCTCGATTATCTCGGCACCGCCGCTGCAACGGCCCGCTGCATTCCGGGTGCCCAGAGCCTCGATGAACTGATCGCCGATGAAGAGGCGGGGCCCATCGACTTTGCCCGGCTGCCCTTCGACCACCCCCTCTATATCCTCTATTCATCCGGGACCACCGGCGTTCCCAAATGCATTGTCCACCGTGCCGGCGGGGTGCTCCTCAAGCATGTGTGCGAACAGCAGCTCACCGTTGATCTGAAAGCCGGCGAGCGGCTGTTCTATTTCACCACCTGCGGCTGGATGATGTGGAACTGGCTGGTAACGGGCCTGGCGTCGGAGGCGACGCTGCTGCTCTATGACGGTTCGCCCTTCCACCCCGGCAAGAAGGCGATGTTCGACTATGCCGTTGCCACGGGCATGGATATCTTCGGCACCTCGGCCAAATATATCGACGCGCTGAAGAAGACCGGCTGGCACCCGCGCGACACCCATGATCTTTCCAGGATCCGCACCATGCTGTCGACCGGCTCGACGCTGGTGCCGGAGAGCTTCGATTATGTCTACGAGGCCATCAAGCCGGACATCCATCTGGCTTCCATGTCGGGCGGCACCGACCTGTGCGGCTGCTTCGTGGCCGGCAACCCCATCGGCCCGGTGTGGCGTGGCGAAATCCAGGCCCCCGGCTTCGGCCTCGACATGGCCGTCTATGACGAGGCCGGCCATCCCATGGCCTCAGGCAAGGGCGAGCTGGTGTGCCGCAACGCCTTTCCCTCCATGCCGCTGAAGTTCTGGAACGACCCCGACGGCACGAAGTATCACAATGCCTATTTCTCGCGTTTTCCCTCCACCTGGTGCCACGGCGATTTCGCCGAGTGGACGGCCCATGGCGGCATGCTCATCCACGGCCGCTCGGACGCCACCCTCAACCCCGGCGGCGTGCGCATCGGCACCGCCGAGATCTATGCCCAGGTGGAGCAGATCCCCGATGTGGTGGAGGCGCTGGCCATCGGCCAGGAATGGGACAACGACACCCGTGTGGTGCTGTTCGTCAGGCTGCGCGAGGGCGCGGTGCTGGACGACGATCTCGTTCATCGCATCAAGACGAAGATCCGCAACGGGGCGTCGCCGCGCCATGTCCCCGCCCGCATCGTCGCCGTGGCCGACCTCCCGCGCACCAAGTCGGGCAAGATCACCGAACTGGCGGTGCGCGATATCGTGCACGGGCGCGAGGTGAAGAACCGCGAGGCCATGGCCAACCCGGAAGCGCTGGATCTGTTCCGCGACATCCCCGAGCTGCAGCACTGAGAAGTCGAGCGCGCTTCAGGCGAGCACCCGCGGCACGGGGAAGGTGATTTCCACCTGGGTGCCGTGCTTGGGCGTGCTGGAGATGGAAAACCGGGTACGGTTGGCCTCCGCCAGGGCCCGCGTCAGGGGCAGGCCGAGGCCGGTCCCCGACTGTTCCTCGCGGCCTGAGTGCTCGATGCGCTGGAACGGTTCCAGCGCCCGGGCCAGTTCGCTCTCGTTCATGCCGATGCCGGTATCCTTCACCGACAGGGCCAGTTCGCCCGACTTCATCAGCCTGAGCGAAATGATGATCTGGCCGCCCGGATCGGTGAACTTTATGGCGTTGGACACCAGGTTGAGCAGGATCTGCTTCATGGAACGCAGATCGGCGACCACGTTGGGAATGGTGCTCGACACCGACTTGCGCAACACCACCCGCGCCGCCGTCGCCTGATCCTGCAGGACGGCCAGGCAATCGTCCACCAGCTTGGCGAGATTGACGCTGGTGAAGTTGAGTTCGAGCTTGCCGGCCTCGACCTTGGAGAGATCGAGCAGGTCGTTGATCAGCGACAGGAGATGCTCGCCCGAGGTGTGGATGTCGTGGGCATAGCCGCGATAGCGTTCGTTGCGCATTTCGCCGAAGCGTTCCGAGCGCATGACATCGGAAAAGCCGAGGATGGCATTGAGCGGGGTGCGCAGTTCGTGGCTGATGTTGGCGAGGAATTCCGATTTCTGCCGGCTGGCCCGCTCGGCCTCCTCCTTGGCTCCCCTGAGCTCGGCCTCGGTCTTCTTCCATTGCGTGATATCGCGCACCACAACGCAGAAGGCCGGCCGCTGGCGCCCGGCGCCGGCCGCGGCGTCGGGCGGGGGCGCCGCCGTCATCTGGCCGATGGTGATGAACAGCGGCACCGCGCCGCCCTGCTTCACCACGGCCTCGATCTCGCGTCCGTCGTTGAACACCGAAGCCATGCCGCCATTGTCGAAGGCCGACAGATAGTCGCGCACGATGCGCCGGCTGGCGGTGGTGACCAGGTCGATGAGCGGCTTGCCCTCGACCTCGGCCTCGCCATAGCCGAAAATCGCTTCCGCCCCGGCGCTGAAGCCGAGGATATGGCCGCCGTGATCGAGGGTGATGATGCCGTCGCTGGCGGTGTCGAGAATGTTGCGCAGTTCATCGGCCGGCATGGCGAAGCCGTCATTGCCATCCCCGCCGGTCGTCGCCGGCTCGGGGGCGGCCGGTTGCGGCTGCGGTGAGGCAACATCGCTTGCTGCCGCCTCCTCGGGGGGCGGCTCTGCGGTGGCGTCAGCCACGGTCGGGGCCGGCGGCGCGCTGTCGCTCGCCGGCTCCGGTGCGATAGGCTCGGACTCGGCGGCTGCCGTCTCTTCAGGACCGGCCGGCACCGGCGACAGCGTCGCCATCGGCACCGGGCCGGTGTTCCATGGAAATGTCTGGTGGCGCACCCGGACGCTCACGCTGCCGCCGCCGGCGGTGGCGAGCGCAACGATGCCGCCGTCAGGTGCCGCCTTGAGGATGGCGATGATGTCGCCGCGCTCCAGCGCGCTGTCGCGCTCGGCATAGCCGAGAAGCGTCGCGAACGCCTGGTTGGCGCACAGCGGCTCATCGCCGCGGTAGATGAGGCTCGGCACGCTTCGGGTATCGAGCGTGCGCTGGATAATGGCGGGAACGGCGGTGCGCGGCGGTCGCATGGCCGGCTGCGGGGCTGTCGGGATCGCATCCTTGTCGCGTGCCAGATCGCGGCCCAGCCGCGCGAAGGCCTTGGCCTCTTCGGCGCTCAGCTGCCGGGTGCCGGCGGCATCTTGCGCCCCGGCGCCCGTTTCGCCCGGTGCTGCGGAAGTATCGTCGATGCCGCTCAGCCGTCGCTCCAGCTTGCGCCGCTCGGTGACATCCTCCGCCAGCACCAGGAAGGTCGGGGCGGCATCGTCGCCGGCAGCGTCCATGCGCCTTAAGGTGATGCGGAAGTCGCGCTTGCCCTGCGAGGTGGTGAGCGGCCTGACCAGCATGGCGGTGCGCGCCGCCTCGGTGGTGGCGATGAGGGTGCGGGCAAGTTCGGCATCGCCGATGAGATCGCCAAGGCTCTGGGTGCCGCGCTCGCCGGCCACGCCGCGCGCCGCCTCATTGGCGAGCACGACGGCGCCGTCGGCTTCGGCGATGGCCACCGCCATGGGCAGCGCCTCGAACAATCTGTCGGCATAAAGGGCCGCCGCCGGGGCCTCGGCGTGCGAACCGTTGGCCATGACCAGCACCCCGTCGCGCCCGTCGGCGAGGGCATGCAGCACGCAACGGCACGCGATGCTTTCGAGGCCATGCGCGCCGGCCAGCGCCAGCGTCTCGCCCGCTTCCTCGCCGCGCTTGAGGGTGCGGGCGAGTTCGCCGATGCGCTGCGTCGCCTCGGCCAGCGGATCGAAAACCAGGTCGATGATGTCGAACAGCGTCTCGCCGCCGAAAAACCGGATGCCGGGGGGATTGGCCCACACGATGCGGCCGCGCGCGCCGTCCCACAGCCAGGCGGCGTTATCGGACGTCATCAAAGCGTCGAGCGTTGACATTGCGGCTCGGCCCAAACTCATCCCCTCGGCCGGTCGGACAGCCCGGCTGCCGACCTCAACTCACTATCGCCCCGGTGCAGGTTCCGGGAGCGCCCGTTCCGCATCAGCTTCAAATTCTAGCCAAATTCGACACACTCCGTCCATCTTTCATTTACCAGGGTAAAGAAGGCGGGAGAGAGGTTGGAAGGTGCGGCAATGGTGCAGCGCACAAAATTGTTGCAATGCACAAATTCATGCGCTATATAGTGGTCACGACGCGCCGAACGTGCCGTTGAGTTTTGAATTCACCGAGGAGATCGCAAGCATGAATACCGCAGCCAAGAAGACCACCAGGACCGACACCCCCGACATGACCGCCATGGGCGAGCAGGTCGCCGAAAAGGTCGTCAATTTTGCCGGCCAGTCGCTCGACAAGGCCCAGGAAACCGCCAACAAGGCCACCGAGGTGGCGCATGGCAACGTGCAGATTTTCGACGCCGCCGCTGGCGCCATGCGCTCCGGCATGGTCGAGCTGCAGCTCAAGACCATCGAGATCGCCCAGGCCAACGCCGACGCCACCTTCTCGTTCATGCGCGACCTTCTGGCCGTGCGCGACCCGCAGGCGTTTGCCAAGGCCAATGCCGAGTTCGTCTCGCGCCGTTCGGCCGAGTTCGCCCGGCAGGTGCGCGAGCTGAACGAGACGGCCGCCAAGTGCGCCCGCGAGGCCGTCAAGCCGGCCCAGGACGGTCTTTCGCGCTCCTTCGCCGAGCTGAACAAGAACTTCGCCGTCTGACGATGAAGAGCCGGCGCCGCCATCGGCGCTGTGCTTGAGGCGACCACGATAGCCCGCGGACAGTGTCCGCGGGCTATCTGCTTTTGCGCTTGGGCAGCGACCGGCACCGGCACGGCCACTTCTCTTGCAATGCACTTCGGATCGGCCTAGTTATGCGCCGTTTCCGCCATGGGCAAACCTCAGTGCAGCTGTAGCTCAGTTGGTTAGAGCGTCGGATTGTGGCTCCGAAGGTCGGTGGTTCGAATCCACCCAGCTGTACCATTTCCACTCAAAAGTAGCAGATTTCTGCCGATTAGCGAACCTGCATGAACCGAGTTTTTGGCCTCATTTTGACTTAGAAAATCTCTGCTCCAAAGCCCAAAATCGGCCCAACTCTTCCCGTGATGACTCCCATGCGTCCGGCAAGAGCCTGCGAGGGCATGGAAAGCGACGGGAATGGCATTGACCAATTGCAAGGACACGCATACCGACGCCTCACAAAGTTAGTCATCGAGGCGCTCACTCTTTAGCGATCGCGCCAAGACCAGCAGTGCGTTTCGGAGTGAGTCCCACCACGATATCCCACTCATCCAGGCGAACCTATAGACTGCAAGGGCTGTCCTTAACTTCTTCATCATCCAAAGCTCCTTTATGTTCTGAGACGAGGCCCCTACTGTGGTCGCTGAGGGTGTCCTCGTCGTGTTAGAGAGGTTACCTCAGGGTTCTCGTAGCTTTCGTGGAGGGAGAGGGAAATATGATCTTTGGGCTGTTTAGGAAGCGCCGTCCGGCAACCCTAGCGGATGCATTCATTCGCTCTATCTATGGAGACAATCCTCCTTCCAAAACGGCAAATTTGGCAAACTCGTGCCGAATTGCCCACAATGAATTATTATTTGAGAAAAACAATAGATCAGAAGTATATAATTGTGCACAAGATCTATTTTCTTCTCCAATACCGTACTCAACACATGATCTTGCTGTGTCTGTCGCTCTTCATTTCTTCAAGAGGTCTGATTTATTGGAAAAACTTAGCATTGTTCAACTGAGAGCGCGTAATCTAGTTGCAATCTGGGTCGCAGAACAGAAGGTGATCGGACCATTAGCACAGAGTTTTGAGACCATTCTTAACAGGCGATATCAAACTATTGCCGAGGACGACGATGTCGCGAACGCAACGGAAGCGGAAATGTCTTTTCAATACCAGCTCTTTAAGGAATTAAACAAGGGGACCTCCGTCCAAATTGCCGCTACAACTGTGAAATCGTTTATGGTTTGGCAGTATAAAAATTTCCAATTTCGCAATGTTGAGGCGGATCAATCTGAATATGATGAGGATACTGAAGTCGCAGAGAGGCAGATAGAGAGATCATTTACCTTAGGTGCTGCCTTGGCAGCAATATATGCATACTCAATACCCGAGCAACAGCGCGACCTATTCCTGAAGAATGTAGTTGGGATGTACCGCGGTATCGCCAACTTTGATCAGGTCGACGTTGAAATCAAAAGTATGATCGATGCGGCAAATGATCTCAAAGAAGTATCTGAAGCAGGAACGACGCTTATGATGGATTACCTCGTCAACGGTGAGCAGGAATCCGATAAAAACTGTCTGGCAACTTTGATGGGTATCGATATTGCCACGGGGCAGTGCCTATGAGCTGACGCGACGGGGCAGGCTCTTCGGCTTGATAATCAACGACTATATAATGTCCGACCAAGGCGTGCATCGCGTTGCTGTCCGTTGTTATCTCAATCTGGCAGACAGGGTACCCTTGGATGGCTCAATCTTAGCCTGAGTCGCGGTCGCGGTCCAATGGCTAACAGAGCGCTAACGACTCCCGTTGTTCCGTTTGGGTATACCCATGTGTACTATTTCCCGCCAGATACCCTTGTCGGCGACCTCGCATGGCGGCTCGATGGCGTTGGCGCACGCCATGGGATGATATGTCGCGGATAAAATAGGAATATAGTAGTCAAGTATGTCAGTGCATCATCGCCCAAATCCGCCATTCTGGTGAAAACGTCGCGGATCGAAGACAAAAAATTGCCATAATCGCTTTCAGCCCCTAGATTGACTTCCGGTCAATTATCCACGAGCCGAACAAGGGGAGGAAGCCTTATGAAGAAACTGACACTCGGGCTGCTGGCGACGCTTGCGCTGGCGGCCACGACGATCTCTGCCGCCGCCGATCAGAAATTCATCTCCATCGGCACCGGCGGCATCACCGGCGTCTATTATCCCACCGGCGGCGCCATCTGCCGGCTGGTCAACAAGCTGCGCAAGGAAACCGGTATCCGTTGCTCGGTCGAGTCGACCGGCGGCTCGGTCTACAACGTCAACACCATCCAGTCGGGCGATCTGGAATTCGGCGTGGCCCAGTCCGATGTCCAGTACAATGCCTATAACGGCAAGGCCCAGTGGGAAGGAAAGCCCTTCACCAAGCTCAGGGCCGTGTTCTCCGTGCATCCCGAGCCGGTGACCATCATCGCCCGCGCCGATGCCGACATCCACAACATCACCGATCTGAAGGGCAAGCGCCTCAACATCGGCAATCCCGGCTCCGGCACCTATGCCACCTGGGAGATCATCGAGGCGGCGCTTGGCTGGAAGCGCGATGATCTGAAGCTGGCCGCCGAGCTGAAATCGGCCGAAACCGGCCAGGCCCTGTGCGACAACAAGATCGATGCCTATTACTGGCTGGTCGGCCATCCCTCCGCCCTCACCGAGGAAACCCTCAACACCTGTCCCTCCAACCTCGTCAACGCCACCGGCCCCGAGATCGACAAGCTGGTGGCGGCCAATCCCTTCTACCGCAAGGCCATCATTCCGGCCGGCATGTACAACAATGCCGAGGACATCCACACCTTCGGCGTCGGCGCCACCTTCGTGACGTCGGCGGATGTGCCCGACGAGGTGGTCTATATCGTCGCCAAGGCGGTGATGTCGAACCTCGACGATTTCCGCAAGCTGCACCCCGCCTTCGCCCACCTGAAGGCCGAGGAGATGATCAGGGACGGCCTCTCCGCCCCGCTGCATCCCGGCGCCATCAAGGCCTACAAGGAACTGGGCCTGATGCAGTGAAGGCTTGACGCTCTGCCGCCGGGCGGGCCGCGAGAAGCCCTCCCGGCGTCCGGTTTGTTGCGGCTTTCTTGGGGAAGGAATGAAGCGATGGCGCAGCATGATGCGGCGGCGGCGCCCGATGTGCGGGCCGAGGACTATCTGACCGAGGCCGATACCGGCGGGCGCAATCCGCGCGGCTGGCAACGCCATATCATCCCCGGCATCGCCATCTGTTGGGCGCTCTATCAGCTCTATATCGCCTCCAGCCTGTCGTTCATTCTGCAGGATGCCGTCGGCCGCCCGCTCGCCGCGATGGGCATCCATATCAGCTTCATCTTCAATTCCTCCGAAGCCCGCGTGGTGCATCTGGCCTTTGCCTTCTGCCTCGCCGCATTCGCCTTTCCGCTGGGCCGGTGGGCACCGCGCGACCGCATACCCTGGTACGACTGGCTGCTCGCGCTTGCCGGCATCGTCACCTGCCTTTACCTCGTCGCCTTCAAGGACGCCATTGCCGAGCGCGCCGGGCTGCCGACCCATGCCGATCTCGTCATCTCCGCCACCGGCATGGTGGTGCTCGGCATCTGCGTCTACCGCACGTTGGGTCTGCCGCTCCTGTGCGTGGCGCTGGTGTTCCTGTTCTACGTGTTCTTCGGCCATGCCTCGATCCTGCCGGACGCCATCCAGTGGAAGGGCGCTTCCCTGAGCAAGGCGCTGTGGCATTTCTGGATGCAGCTCGAAGGCGTCTTCGGGGTGGCGCTGGGCGTCTCGACCTCGATGATCTTCCTGTTCGTGCTGTTCGGCGCCATGCTGGAGAAGGCCGGCGCCGGCAACTATTTCATCAAGCTGGCCTTTGCCTTGCTGGGCCACCTGCGCGGCGGGCCGGCCAAGGCCGCGGTGGTGTCGTCGGCCCTTTCCGGCATCTATTCCGGCTCCTCCATCGCCAATGTGGTCTCGACCGGCGTCTTCACCATCCCGCTGATGAAGCGCACCGGCTTTTCGGCCGAAAAGGCCGGCGCCGTCGAGGTGGCGGCCTCGGTCAACGGCCAGTTGACCCCGCCGGTCATGGGTGCGGCGGCCTTCCTGATGGCCGAATACACCGGCGTCAGCTATCTGGAGATCGTCAAGCACGCCTTCCTGCCGGCCGTCATCGCCTACATCGCGCTGTTCTATATCGTCCACCTCGAGGCTCTGAAGATGGGTCTGGAAGGCCTGCCCAGGCGCCGCTCGGCCAGGCCGTGGCTGCAACGCATGATGGGCCTTCTCTTCGGCTTCATCGCCATGTGCGCCCTGGTGCTGGGGGTCTATTACGGCCTCGGCTGGATCAAGACGGTGGCCGGCGACTTTGCTTCTGTAGTATCGATCGGCGGCCTGGCCATTGCCTATGTGGGACTGGTGCGCCTGTCGGCGCGCTATCCCGATCTCGAACTCGACGATCCCGATGCCCCGGTGCTCGAACTGCCCGAGGCGGGGCCGGTCGCCGTCACCGGCCTCTACTACCTCGTTCCCATCGTGGTGCTCATCTGGTGCATCATGGTGGAGCGCCTGTCGCCGGGCCTGTCGGCCTACCTCGCCACCCTGGTGATGATCGCCCTGATGGTCACCCAGCATGCGCTGAAGGGCATATTCCGCGGCACACCCGATGTTGCCGCCGACCTGAAGAAGGGCTTCAGGGATTGCGTCGACGGCATGATTTCCGGCTCGCGCAACATGATCGCCATCGCGGTGGCGACGGGTGCGGCCGGCGTCATCGTCGGCACCGTGTCGCTGACCGGCATGCACCAGGTGGTCGGCGACTTCGTGGAGTTCCTCTCCGGCGGCAGCCTGATCGCCATGCTGTCGCTGGTGGCGGTAATGAGCCTGGTGCTCGGCATGGGGCTGCCGACCACGGCCAACTACATCGTCGTCTCCTCGCTCATGGCTCCGGTCGTGGTCTCGGTCGGCGCCCAGTCGGGCCTCATCGTGCCGCTGATCGCGGTGCACATGTTCGTGTTCTATTTCGGCATCCTCGCCGACGACACCCCGCCGGTGGGGCTTGCCGCGTTTGCCGCTGCCGCCATCTCGCAGGGCGATCCCATCCGCACCGGCATCCAGGGCTTCATGTACGATATCCGGACCGCCGTCCTGCCGTTCCTGTTCATCTTCAACACCGACCTTTTGCTCATCAACGTGTCGCCCCTGCACGCCGTCTTCGTGTTCATCGTGGCGGTGGCGGCGATGCTGCTGTTCGCCGCCGCCACGCAGGGCTATTTCCTGGTGCGCTCGCGCATCTGGGAATCGCTCGCCCTGCTGCTCGTCGCCTTCACGCTGTTCAGGCCGGGCTACTGGCTCGACCAGATGGACGCGCCATTCGCCACCGTCGCACCCAAAGAGATCATCCAGGCTGCCACCGAGCGGCCCGAGGATGGCCAGTTGCGGGTGGTGGTCTCAGGCCCCGACTTCGACGATCCGGGCAAGACCTTCAGGACCACGCTGCTCCTGCGTCTCGGCAAGGAAGGCCCGGGCGCCGAGCGCCTCAAGCGTGACGGTCTCGACCTGGAGATCGCCGGCGACACCGCCAGGGTGGTCGAGCCGCTGCCGGGCTCGCCGCTGTTCAACAAGATCGGCAAGAAATTCGACTTCTATGCCGGCGATCCGGTGGTCGTCTCCGAGGTGCAGGTGCGCGCCGATCGGGTGCGCAAGGAAGTGTTCTACATTCCCGCCCTGCTCCTCCTCGGACTGGTGGTGTTCCTGCAGACGCGCCGTCGCGACAAGGTGAAGCTGGCGGCCGAGGCGACGGCGGTGTAGCGCCGTTCGTCCCATCCGTCATGGCCGCCGGAGGCCCGTCCATCCCTGTGACTGCACCGTCAGCCCGCCGCGGCGATTGCCTCATCGATGGAGCGTTCGAGCTTGTCGACCAGTTCGGCGATCTGCTGATCGCTGATGATGAAGGGCGGGGCGAGCAGCACGTGATCGCCGGCCGTGCCGTCGACGGTGCCGGCGAAGGGATAGCAGATGAGGCCGTTATCCATGGCCCGCGCCTTGATGCGGGCGGCAAGCTTGTGGGCCGCCGGGAACGGCGCCTTGCTTGCCCGGTCGGCCACCAACTCGACGCCGAGGAACAGGCCGCGCCCGCGTATATCGCCCACATGGCGATGATCGCCGAAACGTTCGGCGAGCGCGGTGGTGAGCCTTTCGCCCATGACCGCCACGCGCGCAATGAGGTTTTCCTCCTCGAACACCTGCTGCACGGCGAGGCCCGCCGCACAGGCCGTGGCATGACCCACATAGGTGTGGCCGTGATTGAAGGCCCCGGAACCCTCATCGATCACCTCGGCCAGTTCCTCGCGCACCATCATCGCCCCGATAGGCTGGTAGCCGCCGCCGAGGCCCTTGGCGAGGGTGATGATATCGGGCACCACTCCGTCCTGCTCGCAGGCGAAAAGAGTCCCGCAGCGTCCCATGCCGCACATCACCTCATCGAGGATCATGAAGGCCCCGTGCTCGTCGCAGATGCGGCGGATCTCCTTGAAGTAGCCGGACACCGGCGGCACCGCGCCCAGCGTCGCCCCGACCACCGTCTCGGCGATGAAGGCGATGGCGCGACCCTCGCCCAGATCGGCGATCTCGCGCTCCAGGCCGCCGGCCGCGCGCAGGCCGTAGTCCCGCTCGCTTTCGCCCTCGCGCTGCCAGCGATAGGCAAAGCACGGATCGATCTTGCGCACATTCGGCAAGAGGATGGCCCCGTAGGTACCGAGATTGGAGGCGCGCCCGCTCACCGACAGGGCGCCGATCGTGTTGCCGTGATAGGAGAAGCGCCGCGAGATGAAGGTGTCGCGCTTGACCTCACCGCGCTCGACGTGAAGCTGGCGGGCAAGCTTCAGCGCCGCCTCGTTGGCTTCCGAACCGCCTGACAGATAATAGACCCGCCATTCGCCGCCCGGCGCCTTGGCCGAGAGGATTTCCGCCAGCCGCTCGGCCGGCTCGTTGGTGAAGAACGAGGTGTGGGCAAAGGCCATGTGCTCGAGCTGGTCGACGATGGCGGCGATGACTTTCGGGTGGCCGTGGCCGAGACAGGAGACCGCCGCCCCGCCCGAGGCATCGAGATACTGCTTGCCGCTGGCATCGGTGATGTAGGCGCCGCGTGCCGAACGGGCTTGCGGGTAGGTCAGGGAGGGGTTGCGATAGAAGACCCGCGATACATTTGGGCGTGACGGCATGAAGAGTTGTCCTTATGACATGGCGCTTCCGGCATTATTCGCCCCCGCCCGGTGAACCGCAACCCTTGCGACCATGGAACATGGCATGAGCGAAAGATCGCCCGCTGACTTCCTGAGAAGCCTGTTCGATCGCGCGGTGGCAGCGGCCGACCCGAAGCTGTGTGTGCCGCGCCATTTGCCGCCGCGCCCCAGGGGCCGCATCGTCGTGGTCGGCGCCGGCAAGGCCTCGGCTGCCATGGCGGCCGCCGTCGAAGCCCGGTGGGGAGAAGGGCTCGAAGGGCTGGTCATCACCCGCTACGGCCATGGCGTGGCGTGCAGGTCGATCGAGATCGTCGAGGCCTCGCACCCGGTCCCCGACGCGGCGGGCCAGGAAGCAGCGGCCCGCATGGCGGAACTGGTCACCGGACTGACGCCCGATGATTTCGTCCTCTGCCTGATCTCGGGCGGTGGCTCGGCCCTCCTCGCCGCGCCCGCTGCCGGCCTGACGCTGGCCGACAAGCAGGACCTGAACCGCCAGCTTCTAGGCTGCGGCGCTCCCATCGGCGAGATGAACTGCGTGAGGAAGCACCTGTCGGCCCTCAAGGGCGGCCGCCTGGCGGCCCGCGCCCATCCCGCCCGCGTCCTCTCGCTGGTGATTTCCGATGTGCCGGGCGACGATCCCTCAACGGTTGCCTCGGGGCCCACCGTCGCCGACCCCACCACCGTCGCCGATGCCCGTGCCATCATCGCCAGATACGGTCTGAAACTGCCTGCCCATGTCGCGGCCTTCCTTGCAACGCCCGAAGCCGAAACGCCCAAGCCCGGCGATCATCGCCTCGCCCGCGCCGAGACCCGTATCGTGGCCGCACCGGCGCTGTCGATCGCCGCCGCCGCTGGAGTCGCCAAAGCCGCCGGCTACTCGATCGTCGATCTCGGCGACCGGGTGGAGGGCGAGGCACGCCAGGTGGGGCGCGAGCACGCCGGGATCGCGCTCAAGACGGGGGGACCGGCGGTCATCCTGTCGGGTGGTGAGACAACCGTCACCCTGAAGGGCAGGGGACGCGGCGGCCGCAACAGCGAATACGCCCTCGCTCTGGCCATCGCGCTCGATGGCGCGGCGGGCATTTCAGCCATTGCCTGCGATACCGACGGCATCGATGGCTCGGAGGACAATGCCGGCGCCATGGTGCTCCCGGATACGCTGGCGCGGGCACGTGCGATGGGGCTGGACCCCGCTGCCTTCCTCGCCGACAACGATGCCTATGGCTTCTTTGCCGCCCTCGGCGATCTGGTCGTCACCGGCCCGACGCTGACCAACGTCAACGACTTCCGCGCCATCGTCGTCGAGCGATAAGGCCGGTCAACCCCCGTAGCGTGCCTTGGCCTCGGCGCGACGGGCATGCAGGATCGGCTCGGTATAGCCGTTGGGCTGCGCCTCGCCCTTGAACACCAGGTCGCAGGCCGCCTGGAAGGCGATGCTGTCGTCGAAATCGGGCGCCATGTTGCGGTAGTCGGGATCGCCGGCGTTCTGTTCGTCCACCACCGCTGCCATGCGCTGCATCGTCGCCATCACCTGCTGGCGCGAGACGATGCCGTGATGCAGCCAGTTGGCGATGTGCTGGGAGGATATGCGCAAGGTGGCGCGGTCCTCCATCAGGCCGACATTGTTGATGTCGGGCACCTTGGAGCAGCCGACGCCGTGGTCGATCCAGCGCACCACATAGCCGAGGATGCCTTGCGCGTTGTTGTCGAGTTCGGCCTGGATTTCTTCCGCGCTCCAGTTGGGGCGCGAGGCCAGCGGGATCGACAGGATGTCGGCGAGCCTGGCGCGCGCCCGACCGCGGATTTCGGCCTGGCGGTGCTTGACATTGACGGCGTGGTAATGGGTCGCGTGCAGCACGGCGGCGGTGGGCGAGGGGACCCAGGCGGTATCGGCGCCGGCCATGGGGTGGGCGATCTTCTGGACCAGCATGTCGGCCATGCGGTCGGGCATCGCCCACATGCCCTTGCCGATCTGGGCATGGCCGGGCAGGCCGCACAACATACCCGCATCGACGTTGGAATTCTCGTAGGCGGCGATCCAGGCGGCCTCTTTCATGTCGCCCTTGCGGATCATCGCACCCGCCTGCATGGAGGTGTGGATTTCATCGCCGGTGCGGTCGAGGAAGCCGGTATTGATGAAGAAGACGCGCGATGCCGCCCGACGGATGCATTCCTTGAGGTTCACCGTGGTGCGGCGCTCCTCGTCCATGATTCCCATCTTCAGCGTATTGGCGGCAAGGCCAAAGGCCCCTTCGATGGCACCGAAGACTTCGGCCACATGCGCCACCTCCTGCGGTCCGTGCAGCTTGGGCACCACCACATAGACGGAACCGGCGTGCGAGTTGGCGCGTCGCCCGTTCACGCCCACGTCGTGCAGCGCAATGGCGGTATTGACGAGGGCATCGATCAGGGTCTCGGGTGTCTCCTTGCCGCCGTCATGGGTGATGGCATTGCTGGTCATCAGCAGGCCGACATTGCGCACCAGCATCAGGGCGCGGCCGTGCAGGTCGACGAACTCCCCGTCCGGGCCCTCGTAGGAGCGATCGGGATTGAGGCGGCGAGCGATGGTCCGGCCGGCCTTTTCAACGTCGGCGGCGAGGTCGCCCTTCATCAGGCCGAGCCAGTTGCGATAGACCTCGACCTTGTCGTCGGCATCGACGGCGGCAACCGAATCCTCGCAGTCCATGATGGTGGTGAGCGCCGCCTCCATCACCATGTCGGCGACGCCGGCATCGTCGTCCTTGCCGATGGGATGTTGGCGGTCGATGATGATGTCGATATGCAGGCCGTTGTTGGCGATGAGGATGCTCGAGGGCGCATCCATCTCGCCACGGTAGCCGCGCAACTGGGCAGGGTCCGTCAGGCCGGTCCGCGAACCGCTGGCGAGGTCCACCACCAGCTTGCCCTCCTCGATGCGATAGCGCGCCACGTCGGCATGCGAGCCGCCGAACAGCGGGGCCGTGTCGTCCAGAAAGCGCTTCGCCCAGGCAATGACCCTGGCGCCACGCACCGGGTTGTAGCGCCCGGTGCGCCCGGCGCCGCCGTCGTCGGCGATGGCATCGGTGCCGTAGAGTGCGTCGTAGAGCGAGCCCCAGCGGGCATTGGCGGCATTGAGCGCATAACGCGCATTCATCACCGGCACCACGAGTTGCGGGCCGGCGACGCCGGCGATCTCGCTGTCGACGCGGGTGCTGGCGATCCTGAAATCCGGCCCCTCCGGCTCGACATAGCCGATGTCCCGGAGGAACGCCTCATAGGCCGCAGCGTCGATGGCACCGTTGCCATGCGCCAGATGCCAGGCATCGATCCTTTCCTGCAAGGCGTCGCGATGCGCCACCAGGGCGCGGTTTTCCGGGGCAAAGCTGTGGATGATGCGATCCGCGGCCGCCCAGAAGGCAGCGCTGCTCAAGCCGCTGCCGGGCAGCGCCTCCTTGTTGATGAAGTCATAAAGGATGCGGGCGACGGCAAGTCCGCCGTGCACGATCATGTCGGACATCTTGAAAGCTTTCTTCTGCGGTCTGCCTGCCGTTGCGGGATGTGTCGCCTGGGAAAATGGCGCAATCGATGGCCCCGCTTTTTGGCAGCGCCCGGCGAATTGTCATCCACGGTTTTACATTGCGGAAGGTTCGGGACCGCCGAGCGCCCAGTCCAGCAGTTCAACCGTGTGTACCACCGGCACTCCGGCGTCGCGGCCGAGCTGGGTGATGCAGCCGATATTGCCGGTGGCAACCACGTCGGGCCTGACGCTGGCGATGTTGGCGAGCTTGCGGGCTTTGAGCCGTTCGGCAATGTCGGATTGCAGCATGTTGTAGGTGCCGGCCGAGCCGCAACACAGATGGCCCTCCGGGATTTCGAGCACCTCGAACCCGGCGGCGGCGAGCAGCGCCTTGGGCTGGCGGGTGATCTTCTGGCCGTGCTGCATGGAACAGGCCGAATGATAGGCGATCTTGAGCCGGCGCGGCGCGGCGATATCGGGCGGCAACTTGCCGTCGAGGAATTCCGTGATGTCCTTTGCCAACCCCGCCACCCGTTCGGCCTTTGCCTTGTAGGCGGCATTAAAGCGCAGCATGTGGCCGTAATCCTTCACCGTCGTGCCGCAGCCCGAGGCGTTGATGATGATCGCATCGAGGCCTTCGCCGTCGAGTTCCACCGTCCAGGCATCGACGTTCAGTCGCGCCCGCGCCAGTGCATCGGCTTCCATGCCGAGATGATGGGTGGCCGAACCGCAACACCCCATCTCCGCCGGCAGCACCACGTCATAGCCGAGGCGGTTGAGAATCGAGATAGTCGCCCGGTTGATGCTCGGCTCCAGCACGTCCTGTACGCAGCCGGCGAGCATCACCACCCGACCCTTCCTCTCAGCCCTTGCCCGATGCACGCCGCGCGCCACCGCCTCGGTGCGGCGGTGCACCGTTGGCGGCGCCAGTGCGAGCATGGCGGCGGCCGGCTTGAGGCCGGGCAGGGCCTTGATGAGGGGTGCCAGGGGCCGCCCGAAGCGTGCCGCCTGCAGCGCCAGACGGAACAGGCCCGCATTCGGTATCACGCGGGCAAGCACAGCGCGGAACACGCGGTCCATGAACGACCGCCGGTAAGTTTTGTGCACATGGGCGCGCGCCTCGTCGATCAGGTGCATGTAGTTGACGCCCGACGGGCAGGCGGTCATGCAGGAAAGGCACGACAGGCAGCGGTCGATGTGCTTGGCTTCCTCGGGGCCGGCCGGGCGGCCCTGTTCCAGCATCTCCTTGATCAGGTAGATGCGCCCGCGCGGGCTGTCGAGCTCATCGCCGAGCAGCACATAGGTCGGGCAGGTGGCGGTGCAGAAGCCGCAATGGACGCAAGTCCTGAGGATCTGGTTGGCCTCGGCGATGCGCGGTTCGGCAAGCTGTTGTTGGGTAAAGAGGGTTTGCATGTGCGCTTCAGGACCCTTCGGGAACCGGATACATGCGTCCGGGATTGAGGATGCCCAGTGGATCGAAGGCCGCCTTCACCCGTTCGCCGAGTTCGGCCAGCGGGCGCGGCTGCGGCTCGAACACCGGCAATGCCGAGCGCATCTCTTGCGACGCGCGGATCAGCGTCGCATGACCGCCCGAGGTGGCAAAACTTGCCCTGATGACTTCGGCGAACCCGTGCGGCTCATCCGGCACCTCCACCCACACCAGACCCCCGGCCCAGTCCATGAAGCCGCGGGCCCCGTCGATGCCGCTGATCGTTGCCATGACCCGGTGGCCCGTTGCCGGCGGCACCGAGACCCGCCACAGCGGCCGCGCCGGCTTGTCGGCGAGGAACGCCACATCACGGATTTCGCGCCACAGGATCGTTGAATCGGATTGCGCCAGTTGAGCCACCTCGCCGAAGGCCGAAAGCGCGCGCGTCAAGGCCTCGGCGCGGTAGGCGACCGACGGTGCGATGCCCTCGATTCGGAAAAAGGTGAGGTTATGCCCGGCGCCGGCCACCGCCTGCACCGCCGACGAGGTGGCCAGCGCCGCCGGCACATGCGCAGCCCCCGATGCTTCGGCATTGCTCTTCATGGCCAGCGACATGGCCTCACAGGCGGCCTCGGGTGACACCGTGGCAACGGCCAGCGTTACCTCGGTTTCGGCCGCCGGCAGGACCTTGACCGTGACGCTCGACAGGGCGGCGAGCGTTCCCCACGACCCGGCGAGGAGTTTCGGCAGGTCGTAGCCGGTGACGTTCTTCATCACCCGCGAGCCCGACTTGAAGGTCTCGCCGCGTCCCGAGACGCCGCTGAAACCTAAGAAGTGATCGCGCGCCGCCCCCGCCTTGAGGCGGCGTGGCCCGGAAAGATTGGCAGCGATGATGCCGCCCAGCGTCCCCGCGCCGGCGCTGCCCAGAAGCCGGTCGAGATGCGGCGGCTCGAAGGCCAGCATCTGGTTGCGCTGGGCAACGAGTGCCTCGATCTCGCCGAGCGGCGTGGCGGCCCCGGCGGTCAGCACCAGTTCGTCGGGCTCGTAAGCGTCGATGCCGGCAAGCGATGAAAGGTCGAGCACCATCGCGGTTTCGACCGGCCGGCCGATGCCGCGTTTGGAGCCTGAACCGATGAGTTCGAGAGGGGTCTTCGTCCCCACCGCCCAGGCGATCACCTGCTGCAGTTCGTCGGCATTGGAGGGTTTGGCGGTGTCGCGCATCGCTTGCCCTTCAAAAGCGCGGAATGTCGGGGAACGGCAGCCTGCCGCCCGAGACATGCATGCGGCCCAGTTCGGCGCACCGGTGCAGCACCGGAAACACTTTTCCCGGATTCAGCAGGCCGCCTGCATCGAAGGCGCACTTGACCCGCTGCTGCTGGGCGAGGTCGGTCTCGGAAAAGACCTCCGGCATCAGGTCGCGCTTTTCGATGCCCACCCCGTGCTCGCCGGTGAGGACGCCGCCCGACTTGACGCACAGGCGCAGGATATCGGCGCCGAAGCCTTCCGCCCGTTCCAGTTCACCGGGCTTGTTGGCATCGAACAGGATGAGCGGATGCAGGTTGCCGTCGCCGGCGTGAAAGACGTTGGCGCATCTGAGGTCGTACTTGCGCGACAGTTCCGCAATGCCCGCCAGCACCGCCGGCAGGGCCTTGCGCGGAATGGTGCCGTCCATGCACATGTAATCGGGCGAAATGCGTCCCACCGCCGGGAACGCCGCCTTGCGCCCCGCCCAGAAGGCCAGCCGCTCGTCCTCGTTCCGCGACACCCGGATCGACTGGGCCTTGTTGCGGCGGGCGATATCGCTCACCCGTTCGAGCAGGTGATCGACCTCGATGGCCGGTCCGTCCAGTTCGACGATCAGCAGCGCCTCGACGTCGAGCGGATAGCCCACCTGTACGAAATCCTCCGCCGCCTTGATGGCGGGCCTGTCCATCATCTCCATGCCGCCGGCGATGATGCCGGCCGAGATGACATCGGCGACGCATTGTCCGGCATCCTCCGATGAGGGAAACCCGACGAGGAGGGCGCGCGCCGTTTCAGGCTTCTTCAGGATGCGCACCGTCACTTCGGTGACGACGCCGAGCAGGCCCTCCGATCCGGTCATCAGGCCGAGCAGGTCATAGCCTTCGGCATCCAGGTGCTTGCCGCCGATGCGGATCACCTCGCCCGAGATCAGCACCATTTCGATGCCGAGCAGGTTGTTGGTGGTGAGGCCGTATTTGAGGCAATGCACGCCGCCCGAATTCTCCGCCACGTTGCCGCCGATGGAGCAGGCGATCTGCGAGGAGGGATCGGGCGCGTAATAGAAGCCTTTGCCTTCCACCGCCTTGGTGATGGCGAGATTGGTGACGCCGGGCTGCACCACCGCGGCGCGGTTGTCGTAATCGATGTCGAGGATGCGGTTGAACTTGCCCAGCCCCAGGAGCACGGCGTCCGCTAGCGGCAGCGCGCCGCCCGACAGGCCCGTCCCGGCGCCGCGCGGCACCACCCGGATGGCGTTGTCGTTGCAATATTTCAGGACGGCGCTGACCTGAGCTGTCACCTGCGGCAGAACCACGCACAAGGGAAGCTGGCGGTAGGCCGACAGCCCGTCGGTTTCGAACACCCGCATTTCGCGCGATTGCTCGATCACCCCTTCGCCCGGCACTATGGCACGCAGGGCGGCGATTATTTCACTCCGCCGCTCAAGCACCGAGGCATCCGGCGCCGGCATCTTCAAGGCGGTCATGGGTTCGCTCCACGAAGGGTCGCAGGCAGCCGCGACAAGTGGTCCCTGTCATAGAACCAAAACACTGGTTCATAGTTTTCGAGAAGGCAATGGGCCGATGGTCTCGGGATCGACCCGTCGCTTTCCTCAATTCCGTGTTCCCCGAAGTCGCGTTCAATCAGGAGATTCTCATGAACAAGGCCATCTTGCTGGCGGCGCTTGCCGTCTTCGCCCTGCCCGCCATTGCCCACGCCACCTCCGGCGACGTGGCCAAGGGAAAGAAGGTCTTCAGGAAATGCATGGCCTGCCATTACATCGACCGCGATAAGGCCAAGGTCGGCCCGACGCTGCAGAACGTGGTCGGCCGCCCGGCCGCCTCGATAAAAGGCTATCAGTATTCCGCCGCCCTCAAGGCCAAGGGCAAGGCGGGGCTGGTTTGGACCGAGGACAACCTCGACAAGTGGCTCACCAGCCCGAGGAAATTCGCTCCCGGCACCAAGATGACCTTCGCCGGTCTGCGCAAGGCCTCCGAACGTGCCGACGTGATTGCCTATCTCAAGGCCAACACCAAGACGCAGTAACGCCCCGGCGGTGCCCGGCAGGGTTCGGGGGTGGCCATGGCCGCCGCCTGCCGTTTTCCTGTCGATGGACAACATGTCGCTGTTGGGTGCTGACGTTTGGACAGCTATAAGACCTGATGCAGTTGCCGTCTCCGGCCGGAGGCGGCGGAAAGGGCTCGGGCGAAGGTTCGCCAAGTCGGACGCAACAGGGAGATCGACATGAGAATGCACGTTTTGCTGGCAGTTCTTGCCGTTACGGCTCTGCCGGTTCTTGCTCACGCCGAAGGCGATGTGGCCAAGGGTGAGAAGGTGTTCCGGAAATGCAAGGCCTGCCACGACGTTGAGGCAAAGAAGAACAAGGTCGGCCCCTATCTCGTCGGCGTGGTCGGCCGCAAGGCCGCGACGGCTGAAGGCTATCACTATTCCGATGCCATGAAGGCGAAGGGCGCCGAGGGCGTGGTGTGGGACGAGGCCACCCTCGATACCTACCTCACCAACCCGAAGGCTTTCGTGCCCGGCACCAAGATGACCTTCGCCGGCCTCAGCAAGGCTGACGAGCGCGCCGACGTCATCGCCTACCTCAAGTCCAAGAGCCAGTAGCAGACCCGCAGTGCAGGCGGCATCAGCGGGGCGGCAACGCGCGTTGCCGCCCTCTTTTGTCCGCGACCAAGCAATTTCGTTGCGCATGCAGGGCATCTCTGCTAAAAATGGTAAGATTTTATTACCACTTTTGCGATGACGGGTGAAGCGCCTTGGTCTGTCCATTCCGCCAGGCGGACGGACAGCGGGCGGGGGCGGGTGCAGATGCCGAACGCGGCGATGTTTGCCAGGGTGGACCACGCCAGCGTTGCCGGCGAGGTGGTCCGGCAAGTCGAGATGCTGTTGCTGGAGGGGACTTTGCACCCCGGCGACCGCCTGCCGGGCGAGCGTGAGCTTTGCCTGATGTTCGATGTGTCGCGCCCGACCCTCAGGCAGGCGCTGGCCGAGCTGGAGGCGAGGGGCCTGATCGAGGCCCGCCAGGGCGGCGGCACCTTCGTTGCCGATGTCATGCGCTCGGTATTCGCCGAGCCGATTGTCGGCCTGTTCGCCAGCCATCCCCGCGCGACCGAGGATTATCTGGAATTCCGCGCCGAGGTCGAGGCGGTGGCGGCGCGGCTTGCCGCCGAGCGGGCGACCGACGCCGACAGGGCCATCCTCACCCGTGTCATCGAGGCCATGCGCGCCGCCCACCTGCTGGACGATCCGGCCGAGGAGGCCCGCCTCGATGTCGAGTTCCACATCGCCATCGTCGATGCCAGCCACAACATCGTCCTCATCCAGACCCTGCGCTCCATCTACAATCTGCTGGTGCACGGTGTCTTCTACAACCGCTCAGCGCTCTATGCGCTGCCCGGCGGGCGTGATTGCCTGATGGGCCAGCACGAGGCGATCATGGCGGCCATCATGGCGGGCGACGGTCAGGCAGCGGCCACAGCCGCCCGGGCCCATCTGGACTATGTCCGCAAGGCCATGCACGATGCCGAAGTCATCGGCGCCCGCGAAGCCACCGCCTCGCGGCGCCTGCGGAAGTTCGAGCAGGCCGAAACCTCATCCGGCAAAGCCAGGAGGCGTCCTATCCCATGAGCGACAAACGGCCCCGCGTGGGCCTCTTCGTCACCTGCCTGGTCGACATGATGCGGCCCTCCATCGGCTTTGCCGCGGTCCGCCTGCTGGAGAACGCCGGGTGCATCGTCGGGGTGCCCGAGACCCAGACCTGCTGCGGCCAGCCGGCCTACAATTCCGGCGACCGCAAGACGGCGGCCGACCTGGCGCGTGGCGTCATTGCCGCCTTCGAGCCCTATGACTACGTGGTCGCCCCGTCCGGGTCCTGCGGCGGCATGATCGCCAGGCATTACCCCTTGCTGTTTGCCGAAGGCTCACCCGAGCGCGCCCGCGCCGAGGCGGTGGCGGTAAAGACCCACGAGCTCATCTCCTTCCTCACCGATGTCATGGGCGTGGAGGCTGTCGATGCTGCCTATCAGGGCAAGGTGACCTACCACGACAGCTGTTCGGGCCTGCGCGAGATGCAGGTGAAGGCGCAGCCGCGGCGGCTGCTGGCCAGCGTCAGGGGTCTTGAACTGGTGGAGATGGGCGAACCCGAAATCTGCTGCGGCTTCGGCGGCACCTTCTGTGTCAAATATCCCGACATCTCCAACGACATGGTCGACAAGAAGGTCTCCGACGCCGAGGCGACGGGGGCGAGATTGCTGCTGGCGGGCGATCTCGGCTGCCTGATGAACATGGCCGGCAAGCTGAAGCGCCGCGGCAGCGCCATCGAGGCCCGCCACGTGGCGGAAGTGCTGGCCGGCGAGTTGGCCGCACCCGCCATCGCCGAAGGCGAGGGCTGAGCCCTATGGAAACCTCTTCGAGCCGCTTTCCCGCCAATGTGCGCGAGGCCTTCAGCGACCAGCAATTGCAGCGCGCCCTGCGCAACGTGCCGACCGGCTTCATCAAGAAGCGGGCGGCGGCGCGCGACCGGCTGCCCGAGTTCGACGCCTTGCGCGACGCCGCGCGCGACATCAAGAACCACACCCTCCAACACCTCGATCTCTATCTCGAGCGCTATGTCGACAAGGTCGAGGCGGTGGGCGGCAATGTGCACTTCTGCACCACCGCCGATCAGGCCCGCGCCACCATCATCGATCTGTGCAAGGGTCTGGATGCCCGCACGGTGACCAAGGGCAAGTCGATGATCGCCGAGGAGATCGACCTGAACGCCGCCCTGTCGGCGGCCGGCATCACGCCGGTGGAGACAGATCTCGGCGAATACATCATCCAGTTGCGGGGCGAGCGCCCCAGCCACATCATCGCCCCCGCCGTCCACCTCAACAAGGACCAGGTGGAAGCCGACTTCCGCCGCGTCCATTCGCATTTGCCGCCCGATCGCGTGCTGGAGGAAGGATCGAGCCTGGTCAACGAGGCGCGTCAGGTGCTGCGCGAAAAATATCTCGCCGCCGATGTCGGGATCACCGGCGCCAATTTCCTCATCGCCGAGACCGGCACCTCGATCATCGTCACCAACGAGGGCAACGGCGATCTCACCCAGACCCTGCCGAAAGCCCATATCGTGCTGGCGACCATCGAAAAGCTGGTGCCGACGCTGGAGGACGTTTCGACCATCCTGCGCGTGCTCGCCCGCTCGGCCACCGGCCAGGAGTTCTCCTCCTACACGACGCTCTCCACCGGTCCGCGCCGCCCCGGCGATCCCGACGGACCCGAAGAGTACCATGTGGTGATCCTCGACAACGGCCGCTCGAACATGCTGGGCACCCCGTTCCAGGACATGCTGCGCTGCATCCGCTGCGGTGCCTGCCTCAACCATTGCCCGGTCTATCAGGCGATCGGCGGCCATGCCTATGGCTGGGTCTATCCCGGCCCCATGGGCTCGGTCCTGACGCCCTCGCTGATCGGCATCGACAAGGCCGGCCACCTGCCCAACGCCTCCACCTTTTGCGGGCGCTGCGAGGAGGTCTGCCCCATGCGCATCCCGCTGCCGAGGATGATGCGGGCCTGGCGCGAGCGCCAGTTCGAGGCCCACCTGACGCCGCCATCGGTGCGGTGGGGCTTGGGCATATGGGGCTTTTTCGTCAAGCGCCCGGCGCTCTATCGGCTGGTGACGGGGATCGGCGCGCGCGCCTTGCGCCGCATGGCGGGAAGGCGCGGGCGCCTCAAGTCGCTGCCATTGGCGGGCGGCTGGACCGCCTGGCGCGACCTGCCGGCGCCTCAGGGAAAGACGTTCATGGCCCAGTGGAAGGCAAGAAAGCCATGACCGCCACCACGCCGAAGGATGAATTCATCGCCTCCTTGCGCCGCTCGCTCAAGGTATCGGGCGACGATAAGGCGCGCAAAGAGGCCGTCGCCGCGCGCCTTGCCGCCCATGCCCCAAATCTGGTTCCCGCACGCGCCACCGGCGATGCCGCCCATCGCGCAACGCTCTTCACCGAGCAGGCCACCGCCGTCCAGACGAGCATCGATGAGGTGAAGACCGCCGCCGCCGTTCCCGCCGCCGTCGCCGCCTATCTGCGCCGCCACAACCTGCCGCAGGCCCTGCGCCATGGCGCCGACCCGCTGCTGAAGGGCCTGCCGTGGAAAAAGGCTGCCCCCGCCCTGACCGTCAGCGAAGGCCGCGCCGATCCCGCTGATGAAGTCTCGATCGCCCATGCCTTTGCCGGCGTGGCCGAGACCGGCACCCTCATCCTGTGCTCGGGCCCCGACAACCCGACCACCCTCAACTTCCTGCCCGAGACCCACATCGTGGTGCTGGAGGCGGGCGATCTGGTCGGCACCTACGAGGAGGCCTGGACCCGCTTGCGGGCGCGCTTCGGTGAAGGAGAGATGCCGCGCACCGTCAACATGATCACCGGCCCCTCGCGCACCGCCGACATCGAGCAGACCATCGAGCTCGGCGCCCACGGACCGCGGCGGCTGCACGTCATCATCGTCGGCCCGTGACCGGCTTTCCCCCGCTCACCCGCCTCACCGCCCGCTGGGTGGCGCTTGAAGGCGACGGCAGCGAGCACCTGACGCTGGAGAAGATCGACGGGCGCATAACCGCGACGGGCGTCGTCACCGGCCGTGCCGACCGGGAAGCCTTCGGCGCCTGGTATCGCCTCGCCCTCGATTCATCGTGGCAGGTGAAGCAGCTTGCCGTCCATCTCACCGACAGTCGCTGGTTCATCGCCACCTCGCGCCGGCCGGGCCGCTGGCTCGACGCTGACGGCCATCCGCTTCCCCGGTTCGACGGCTGCGTCGATGTCGATCTCGCCTGCACCCCCTTCACCAACACGCTGCCCATCCGCCGCCTCGACTGGCAGCCCGGCGAGGCGCGTGATCTCGACATGCTCTATGTGGATTTTGCCACGCTCGAGCCGCGCCGCGACCGCCAGCGCTATACCTGTCTCGCCCCCGGCCGCTTTCGCTATGACGGTCTCGACTCGGCCTTCACCGCCGACATTGCCATCGACAACCACGGCCTCGTTACCGATTATCCCGGCCTCTTCAAGCGCCTGCTTTGAGGTCGCCCCGATGCCGCTGCAAAATCGAGTCGATCCCTTCGGCACCATCTTCGCCTCTCCGGCCCGTGGTCTCTTCATGGGCAATCGCGGCGGCCGCATTCACGACCCGGCAACCCAGACCCTCCTGAAAAGGCGCTGGGCTTCGAAGCAATGGATCTGCTGCCTGACTCAATTCAAGGCCCGCCACCGCGAAGTGATGGGGCGGGGCTATACCGAACTGTTCTTCCTCGACGAGGTGACGGCGCTGGCCGCCGGCCACCGTCCCTGCTTCGAATGCCGCCGCGCCGATGCCCGCCGCTTTGCCGATCTGCATGGCCCCGGCACCCGTGCCGGCGACCTCGATGCGCTGGCCCACCCGATGCGCCTCGCCGGCCCGCGTCAAGCCCCGCCGGGCCCGCTGCCCGAAGGCGCCATGGTGGCGGTGAACGAGATCGCCTATGCCCTCAAGGCGGGCCGTTTTCTCCGCTGGTCGCCCTTCGGCTATGTCGCTGCGGTTCCGGTCCATGAAATGCCGCCGTTCAGACTTTTGACTCCGGCGCCGTTCCTCGGCATTGTCGCCGCCGGCTATTCGCCGGTCTGGCATGAGAGCGCCGACCGGCTCATCGAGGGGCACTATCCATGAAACTGTTGCGCTACGGCCGTCCGGGCCGCGAGAAGCCGGGCATCGTCGATGCCGAGGGAAAAATCCGCGATCTCTCCGGCGTCATCGCCGACATCGACGCCGAGGCGGTATCGCCGAAGGGTCTGGCGAAGCTCGCCAAGGTGAAGGTCGACAAGCTCCCCGTCGTGCGCGGCCGCCCGCGCCTCGGCCCGTGCATCGCCACCCCGCAGAAGTTCGTCGCCATCGGCCTCAACTACACCGATCACGCCGCCGAGACCGGCATGGCCATTCCCAAGGAGCCGGTGATCTTCACCAAGCACGTCACCTGCATCTGCGGCCCCAATGACGATGTGGTGCTGCCGAAGAAATCGAAGAAGGGCGACTGGGAGGTCGAGCTGGGTTTCGTCATCGGCACCAGGGCGAAGAACGTGACCAAGCGCGATGCCCTCTCCCACGTCGCCGGCTATTGCCTCGTCAACGACGTCTCCGAGCGCGAGAACCAGATCGAGCGCGGCGGGCAATGGGTGAAGGGCAAGTCGCACGACACCTTCGGCCCCGTCGGCCCCTGGCTGGTGACGCCTGACGAAGTGGGCAATCCCGGCAGGCTCGGCATCTGGCTGGAGTTGAACGGCAAGCGCATGCAGGACGGCACCACGAAGAATCTCATCTTCGACATCGCCACCATCGTCTCCTACGTGTCGCAGTTCATCACCCTCAATCCCGGCGACCTCATGTGCACCGGGACGCCGGCCGGCGTCGGCCTCGGCATGAAGCCGCCGGTGTTCCTCAAACCCGGCGACGTCATGCATCTGGGGATCGATCGGCTGGGCACCCAGACCCAGAAGGTGGTGCGCGAAAAATAGCCGGCCGGGCGATTCCTTCCTATGCCGTCATGATGGGCCAGAGAAACAAACGGCCCTTGCTCCTAACCCAATCTGCCGTCATGGCCGTGCTTGACACGGCCATCCTTTTCGATGCCCGCCGCGGCAGGGGCGAAAAGGATGCGCGGGTCGAGCCCGCGCATGACGGAGTCAATGGCAAAGGCCGTCAGCAGGGCAGTTCGCTATCCATGCACCGGCCCGTTTAACCATCGCGCCTGCTTGCCCGTCCCGCCGTCATGCTCTAGAACCCGCGCCAAGCATTTCTTCTGACGGGATTTTCGATGGCCAAGACGCAAAAGACCTCGCGGCCCAGGGCGCGGCTGCCGCGCGGCTTTGCCGACCGTTCGCCCGGCGACATCCGCGCCACCGACCGCATGATGACGGCGATCCGCGAAGTGTTCGAGCGCTACGGCTTCGACCCCATCGAGACGCCGGCCTTCGAGTATACCGACGCGCTGGGAAAATTCCTCCCCGATCAGGACCGCCCGAACGAGGGCGTCTTCTCGTTGCAGGACGACGACGAGAAGTGGATGAGCCTGCGCTACGACCTGACAGCGCCGCTCGCCCGCCACGTCGCCGAGAACTTGCAGAATCTCGTCATGCCCTACCGCACCTATCGCGCCGGCTACGTGTTCAGGAACGAAAAGCCGGGCCCCGGGCGCTTCCGCCAGTTCATGCAGTTCGACGCCGACACCGTCGGCGCCCCGAACGTCACCGCCGATGCCGAGATGTGCATGATGATGGCCGATACGATGGAGGCGCTGGGCATCGCGCGCGGCGACTATGTGGTGAGGGTCAACAACCGCAAGGTTCTCGACGGCGTGATGGAAGCCATCGGCGTCACCGGACGAGCAGCCAAAGCTCGCCGTCGCTGCGCGCCATCGACAAGCTCGACAAATTCGGCCCTCTGGGGTGTGAGGCTGCTGATCGGTGAAGGTCAGGAAAGACGAGAGCGGTGAGTTTACCAGAAGGGGCAAGAATTCTGTCATCAACGAATGCAGTTAGTACAGCTACTTTATCTTCTTCGTGATGAAGATATACGTGTCGAAAATGGAATGATGACTGTAGACTGTAAATCAAGAAACATCAAGATTAATCAGAGAAGTGATCACATAACTTACGCAGAGTCGACTGGAGCGAATAATGATAGCTCGATATGTTGTCGATGATAACCGCAACAGGCGACACTGCTCGACTTGGAATTAGCAAGAATCGTTGGATAAGTTGCGACAGCTTGCACCGCCGCCGGCTACGGCTCCGACCGCATCAAGATCGACCCCTCCGTCGTCCGCGGCCTCGAATATTACACCGGCCCCGTCTACGAGTGCGAACTCCTGTTCCCCGTCACCAACGAAAAGGGCGAGACGGTGCAGTCTTCGGCTCCGTCGCCGGCGGCGGGCGCTATGATGGGCTGGTCGAACGCTTCACCGGCCAGAAGGTGCCGGCCACCGGCTTTTCCATCGGCGTGTCACGCCTCGCCACCGCGCTGAAGAATCTCGGCAAGCTCGGCGCTGATACCGTGCCGGCCCCGGTCCTTGTCTGCATCATGGACCGCGATGCCGAAAGCCTCGGGCGCTACCAGAAGATGGTGCAGTCCCTGCGCGATGCCGGCATCCGCGCCGAACTCTATCAGGGCAACCCCAAGAACTTCGGCAACCAGCTCAAATACGCCGACCGTCGCGGCTGCCCCCTCGCCATCATTCAGGGCGCTGACGAACGCGAGCGCGGCGAAGTGCAGATCAAGGATTTGGCGCTCGGCGCCCGCATGTCCCAGACCATCGACAGCCGCGAGGAATGGACCGAAGCCCGCGCCGCCCAGTTCACGGTGAAGGAAACCGATCTGGTCGAGGCCGTGCGCAAGGCGCTGGCGGAAGGCTGAACCGAATGGCCGGCAAGTCTTCGCTTGAGCGCGCCGGCCTCGATGCCCTCAACCGCTGCATCCTGCCGGGGTTTGCGGCCGCCGGCTACGATCACATCGAGCCCGACATCCTGCAGCCGGCTGACATCTTCCTCGACCGTTCCGGCGAGGACATCCGTTCGCGCACCTATGTCTTCACCGACCCGGCCGGCCATGAACTGTGCCTCAGGCCCGACCTCACCGTGCCCGCCTGCCGCTATCACCTGAGCCATGCCGCCGACCCTTCGGCCGAGACCCGCTACTGCTATGCCGGAAAGGCGTTCCGCTTTCAGCCGGGCGGTGGCGATGCCTTGCATCCATCCGAGTTCGACCAGGTGGGCATTGAACTGTTCGGGGCGGCAGATGCGCAATCCGCCGATGCCGAGGTGTTGCATCTGACGCTTCAGGCCATGCGAGCCGCCGGTCTTGAAGCCTTTCGCGTCACCATCGGCGATCTCGGCCTTTTTCATGCCCTTCTGCAATCCCTGCCGATGCCCGAACGCTGGCGGCGGCGGCTTGAGCGCCAGTTCTGGCGGCCGCGCGCCTTTCGCACCCTCATCGACGAATTGAGCGGTTCGCGCGCCCGCCCGCGGACCTCGATTTCGCCGCTCATCGACCGGCTGGTGGAAGAAAAGGCAAGCGATATCGAGGCTTTCGTTGCCCGTGAACTGGACGCCGAAGGGCTGGAGCCGGTGGCCGGCCGATCCATCGCCGACATCGCCGGGCGCCTCGCCGAAAAGGCCGCCGACCGACGCGAAACACCGCTCGGCAAACCAGAAAGCCGCGCCATCGACGACTATCTCGCCATCCGCGGTTCCCCCGATGCGGCGGCTACCGCGCTGGCCACCCTCGCCGCCGAAGTGGGCGGCGAATTTGCCCAGGCCGTTGATCGTTACAAGCGCCGCAATCGCCTGCTTGCCGAAGCAGGCGTTGCGGCGGACGGCCTGGAATTTTCTTCCGTTTTCGGCCGCAGCCTCGAATACTACACCGGTTTCGTCTTCCAGATCGAAGTCGAGGCGGGCGACGGCTCGCTGGTCCCGGTGGCCGGCGGCGGGCGCTACGACAGCATGCTCTCGGACATCGGCGCCGCCCGGCCCATCCCCGCCGTGGGCTGCGCCATCCACACCGAGCGCCTGCTCGCCGCTGTGACGGAGTCGGATGCATGAGCGAGCGCCTCACCATCGCCATTCCTTCCAAGGGCCGCCTCATGCAGCATGCCGAGGCGCTGTTCGCCCGCGCCGGCTTTGCCATCCAGCGCGCCGGCGCCGATCGCGGCTATCGCGGCAGCATCGCCGGCGAGGCGGGCATCGACGTGGCTTTTCTCTCCGCCGCCGAGATCGCTCAGGCGCTGGCCGACGGCTCGGCCGATCTCGGCATCACCGGCGAGGACCTGTTGCGCGAGACCATGGCCGATGCCGATCAGCGCGCCCCGGTGCTTTTGCGTCTGGGGTTCGGTCCGGCCGACGTGGTGGTGGCGGTGCCCATGGCGTGGCTCGATGTCGCCACCATGGCCGATCTCGATGATGTCTCGGAGACCTGGTACGCCCGCCATGGCCGCCGCCTGCGTGTCGCCACCAAGTTCACGCGGCTGACAAGGGGCTTCTTTGCCGCGCGCGGCGTCACCGGCTATCGCATCGTCGAAAGTCTCGGAGCGACGGAGGGCGCCCCCGCTGCCGGCACCGCCGAAGTCATCGTCGATATCACCACCACCGGCTCGACGCTTCAGGCCAACCGTCTGAAGATCCTCGATGACGGGGTGGTCCTCAAGTCCGAGGCCGTGCTTGCCGCCCGCTCCGGCCTTGCAGTCCATCCCAAAGTGAGACGCCTGCGAGATCGCCTCGAACAGGTGCTGTGAAATCCGCCCAAATCCGCTCAGCTCGCGTGTGTGGATATGGCATTGCAATTGCAACGTGCGTCCTGCTTGGCTCACCTGTGTTGCGGTGGCACACCCCCCGCAAGCACTGGCGCGAAGCTGCAATCAGGCTCCGATGGAGAAGGCGGTTGCATCCGGTACCCTTGGGATAGCCCCCGACAAGGCGCCGGCCCAGGACTGCTCTTTCTCCTGAAGGAAGATTGCAACGGGAGGGCCCGCCGCAATGGCGACCCTCCCGGCCTGGCTCGGCAAGCGGGGCCCCTTCACTCGATGGCACTGGAGACGCTGACTTGACGATTGCCTGCCGACCGGGTCGCGACGATATGGGCGACGACCGCGGCGAGAACGATCAGACCGCCCGCAATGGTCCTCCCGCCCGGCACCTCGCTAAAGGCCAGCCACACCCACACCGGGGCAAGCGGTGCATCGAGCGCGCCGATGAGCGCGGTTTCGATCGGCGGCAGGTGGCGCGAGCCCAGCATGAACAGCATGATGCCGAGCGCCGAGTTGGTGACGCCGAACGCCGCCAGTTCGACCCATTGCACCGGCGATGGCGCAGCGGAGGCCGCGAACGGCAGGCACACCAGCGCGCTCAAGATCGCCGACAGGCAGGCCGCGGGCAGGGTGGGGATGTGCGGCCGGGCCCGGGCGATCACCATCATGGCGGCCATGGCGCCCGTCATGCCGAAAGCCAGCAGGTCGCCGCCGAGGCTTGCCCCGCTCTCGCCACCGCCCACCATGATCGCCACCCCGATGAGCGCGGCGAGGCTGGCCATGACGGCGCTGAGCGAGGGCACCTCGCGCAAGGCGAGCCAGCCCAACCCCGCCGCGACAAAGGGCGCCGTGGCGTAGATGACGGCCACATGCGCCACCGTCGTGGTGTTCAGCGCCCCGATGAAGCACACCATGCCCGCCCCCGAGACTGCCGCCAGCAACCAGCCGGCGCGGCCGAGGCCGGCAAAGGTGCGCAAGCCTCCTTCGCTGTGGCGCAGGGCGATGAAGACGAGCATGCCGCCGGCCCCGAAGACCCCTCGCCACACCAGCATGGTGGCTGCATCGAGGTGGATGAGACGGGTGAAGAACCCGGCGGTGCTCCAGGCAATCGCCGAGGCCGTCACCAGCACCAGCCCCAGGCGATAGGCGCCGCCCGCCACCATGCAATCGTCCTTTCCTGAAAGGATGCAAGGACGGTCATAGCAAAAGCCTGCTGACAGCTTGTTGTCAGGAGTGTTAGCGTGCCGGCGCATGAGCCGCTTCTATCGCCTGTTCGAGATCGTCCAGATCCTGCGCGCCGCGCCGGGGCCCCTGACGGCGGCCGAACTGGCGGCGAGGCTGGAAGTGACGCCGCGCACCATCTATCGCGACATGGCAGCGCTGCAGGCGAGAAACGTTCCCGTCGCCGGCGAGGCGGGCATCGGCTATGTCATGCGCGGCGGCTTCGATCTGCCGCCTCTGGCCTTCACCGCCGAGGAGGCCGATGCCATCGCCATTGGCCTGGCGCTGGTGCGGCGCACCGGCGATGCCGGGCTGGAGCGGGCCGCGGCCGCTGCGGCGGCCAAGATCGTGACGGCCTCCCCGCAGGGCGATGCCGGCGACCGTCGCCTCTATGCGCCGGCCTGGGAAGTCAACGCCGCCGGTTCGACAAGCCTTGCCGACCTGCGCGCCGCCATTGCTGAAGAGCGCAAGCTGGCGCTTGGCTATTGCGATGCCGCCGGCCGGGCCACCGAGCGCACCGTTTTGCCGATCGCTCTCGTCTATTACGCCGAGGCCGCGGTGCTGGCCGCCTGGTGCGAACTGCGTGAGGATTTTCGCCACTTCCGTGCCGACCGCATCGGGGCTTGCATCGCCCTCGCCGAACGATTCGCCGGGGAGGGCCGCGCCCTCAGGGCCGAATGGCGCCGCCTGCACGCCATCGAATAATAAAAAAAGCCGCCCCGGTCGCCCGGGACGGCTCTTTGTCGGTTCGCAGGTGAGCGTGGACTTTAAAAGTCCATGCCGCCCATGCCGCCCATGCCGCCGCCGGGCATGGCCGGAGCGCCGGATTCCTTCTTCGGCCGCTCGGCCACCATGGCTTCGGTTGTGATCAGCAGGGCAGCGACCGAGGCCGCGTCCTGCAGCGCCACGCGCACCACCTTGGTCGGGTCGATGATGCCCTTTTCGACCATGTCGCAATAGACTTCGTTCTGGGCATCGAAGCCGAAGTTGCCGGTCTTCTCCAGAACCTTGCCGACCACGATGGAGCCTTCGACACCGGCATTCTCGACGATCTGACGGATCGGGGCTTCCAGGGCGCGGGCCACGATGTTGATGCCCGCCTGGATGTCGGCGTTGTCGGACTTCAGCGCTTCGACCGCCTTCTTGGCGCGCAACAGGGCGACACCGCCGCCTGGTACGATGCCTTCCTCGACCGCCGCGCGGGTGGCGTTGAGGGCGTCGTCGACCTTGTCCTTCTTCTCCTTCACCTCGATCTCGGTGGCACCGCCGACCTTGATCACCGCAACACCGCCGGCCAGCTTGGCAAGGCGCTCCTGCAGCTTCTCGCGGTCATAATCGGAAGTGGTGTCCTCGACCTGCTGGCGGATCTGGCTGCAACGGCCCTGGATGTCGGACTTCTTGCCCTGGCCGTCGATGATCGTGGTGTTTTCCTTCTCGATGCGCACCCGCTTGGCGCGGCCGAGCATGGGAAGGGTCACGTTCTCCAGCTTGATGCCGAGGTCTTCGGAAATCATCTGGCCACCGGTCAGGATGGCGATGTCCTCCAGCATGGCCTTGCGGCGATCACCGAAGCCCGGCGCCTTCACGGCCGCGACCTTGAGGCCGCCGCGCAGCTTGTTGACGACGAGGGTGGCAAGCGCTTCGCCTTCCACGTCCTCGGCGATGATGAGGAGCGGGCGCGAGGCCTGCACCACGGCTTCCAGGATCGGCAGCATGGCCTGCAGGTTGGACAGCTTCTTCTCGAACAGGAGGATATAGGGATCCTCGAGCTCGGCCACCATCTTGTCGGCGTTGGTGATGAAGTAGGGCGACAGGTAGCCGCGATCGAACTGCATGCCCTCGACCACCTCGAGCTCGGTATTGAGGCTCTTGGCTTCCTCGACGGTAATCACGCCCTCGTTGCCGACCTTCTGCATGGCCTCGGCGATCATGTCGCCGATTTCCTTTTCGCCATTGGCGGAGATGGTGCCGACCTGGGCAACCTCGGCGCTCGACTTGATCTTCTTGGAGCGCTTGCTGAGATCGGCGATGGCCGCGAGCACGGCCTGCTCGACGCCGCGCTTCAGGTCCATCGGGTTCATGCCGGCGGCCACCGACTTGGCGCCTTCGCGCACGATGGCCTGGGCCAGGACAGTGGCGGTGGTGGTGCCGTCACCGGCGATGTCATTGGTCTTGGAGGCGACTTCGCGCACCATCTGGGCGCCCATGTTCTCGAACTTGTCCTCCAGTTCGATTTCCTTGGCGACGGTGACGCCGTCCTTGGTCGAGCGCGGCGCGCCGAACGACTTGTCGAGCACCACGTTGCGGCCCTTGGGACCGAGCGTTACCTTGACGGCGTTGGCGAGGATATCCACGCCACGCAGCATGCGATCGCGGGCGTCGCCGCCGAATTTGACTTCCTTAGCAGCCATGTTGAGGCTCCCTTATTTGCTACGAGTTGACTTTAGTTCGAAGGATTGGGTGAGGCTGACCGGTTGTCAGGCCGCCTTCTTGGAGACCTGCTTGCCTTCAATCACGCCCATGATGTCGGATTCCTTCATGATCAGGACGTCCTTGCCGTCGATCTTGACCTCGGTGCCCGACCACTTGCCGAACAGCACGATGTCGCCGGCCTTGACGTCGAGCGGCTGGATCTTGCCGCTTTCGTCGCGGGCGCCGGGCCCGACGGCGATGACCTCGCCCTGCATGGGCTTTTCCTGCGCGGTATCGGGAATGATGATGCCGCCGGCGGTCTTGGTGTCTTCCTCAACGCGCCGTACGACGACACGATCATGGAGAGGACGGAATTTCATGCGTTTTCTCCTCGCATTGACTGGTCTTGATTGTCCGAATGATAGACCCTGAAGGCGAGCCGGCGAGCTGCCGGATCCCGCCTTCCGGCCTGTTGGCACTCACTTGAGGCGAGTGCCAACAGTTGCCGGTTGAGATAGTCCGCGGCCTCTGCGGCGTCAAGAGGCGGGTGTCAAAAAAACCTCCGACAGCGGCGCAACGACCCTCTATGGTGAACGCCGGTCAGTCGGGCAGGCAAGGCTGGTCCGAGAGTTTGCGCCGAACTGGTGCGTTTCGTGTCCGCTGCGGTTCTGCTAGTGTGGAATATCCATCCACGGAGAGACGATCCCATGAACAAGCCTGAAAAGCTGTCGACGGCGGGCTGGCAACCGACCCCCAACAATCTCGAGAACTTCTGGATTCCCTTTACCCCCAACAAGGCCTTCAAGGCGCGCCCGCGGCTGATTTCGCGGGCCAAGGACATGCATTTCTACGATGTATCGGGCCGCGCGGTGCTGGATGCGACGGCGGGGCTGTGGTGCTCCAACGCCGGCCATTGCCGCCCCCGCATCGTCGAGGCGATCCAGGCCCAGGCCGCCGAGCTCGATTTCGCCCCCAATTTCCAGTTCGGCCATCCAAAGGTGTTCGAACTGGCCTCCAGGCTGGCGATGCTGGCACCGGGCAACCTCAACTACGCCTTCTTCTGCAATTCCGGCTCCGAGGCCGCCGACAGCGCCCTGAAGATCGCGCTGGCCTATCACCGCATGCGCGGCGAGGCCAGCCGTACCCGCATGATCGGGCGCGAGCGCGGCTATCACGGCGTCGGCTTCGGCGGCATCTCGGTGGGCGGCATGGTCGCCAACCGTAAGTGGTACGGGCCGCTCTTGACCGGCACTGATCACCTCTCCCACACCTATAACCGGGCCGAGCAGGCCTACAGCGCCGGCGAGCCGGACTGGGGCATGCATCTGGCTGATGAACTGGAACGGCTGGTGGCGCTGCATGATGCCTCCACTATCGCCGCCGTCATCGTCGAGCCGATGGCCGGTTCGACCGGTGTGCTGGCCCCGCCAAAGGGCTATCTCAAGCGCCTGCGCGAATTGTGCACCAGGCACGGCATCTTGTTGATCTTCGATGAGGTGATCACCGCCTTTGGCCGCCTCGGCCACGCCTTCGCCGCCGAGCGCTTCGGCGTTACCCCCGACCTCCTCACCTTCGCCAAGGGCATCACCAACGGCGCCATTCCCATGGGCGGCCTGATGGCCGGCGAGCATATCTACGAAACCATGCTCGCCACCGGCGGCGAACAGGCCATCGACCTGTTCCACGGCTATACCTATTCCGGCCATCCCATGGCGGCGGCGGCAGCCCTTGCAACGCTCGATACCTACCGCGAGGAAGGCCTGTTCGAGCGCGCCCTCAAGCTGGAAGCCGTCTGGTCCAAGGCCGCCATGGCGCTGAAGGGCCACCCGATGATCGAGGACATCCGCACCATCGGCCTGGTCGCCGGCATCGACCTGAAGCCGGTCGCCGGCAAGCCGGGCCTCAGGGCCTACAAGGCCATGGAAAACGGCTTCCACGACCACGGCATCATGCTCAGAATCACCGCCGACACCATCGCCCTGTCGCCGCCCCTCATCGTCTCCGAGGCGCAGATCGACGAGATCTTCACCGACCGCCTGCCCAAGGTGCTGGCTTCGGTGGAAAAAATCGGCTGAGGGTTGAATGGCAACGAGGCGATGGCGGTCACTGCGCCGCCATCGCCTCGCTGTTGAAAGGCGGCGGACCCGCCCGTTCAGTTCATCAGGAGCTTGGCGGTGTCCTGCTTCACGGTGTGATGGTCGCAACCGCCCTCATATCCGTAAAAGGACTGCATCGTCGCGGAATTGTCGGCCGGCACCTGCGTCTGGGGGCTCTGCTGGCTGTTCGTCGGCGGGACCGTCGTGCTGACAGTCGTCGTCTGATCGCCTGCCAGGGCGAGACCGGCCGAGGACACCAGCAGCACGGCTGCAAATATCATGCGCATGACACTCTCCTCATCAATCGCCGTCAGTGATCCTACCATATCGGGCCGCTGCGTGTAAGTGACGGGGGCAATCTGGGATTGTCCCGGCAAAGACGGTTGTAGCGCTGCGCGATGCTGGATAGTGTCAGCCATGGGGGTGGTGTGTTCAGGCGCTCGGGCAGGGGTTGGCAGCCGACCGCCGTGGCGTGATCTTGGGGGCAACGGCGGTCATGCGATCGGCTAGAAGATCCGGTCATGTTGTGTTCATCGGCATCCTTGCCGTTACCTGCCTTGCAGCCGGGGGTTTTGGTGCCTGGTCGCTGGTCACCGGCGATCAGACCGGGGTGGCGGTGGCGGGCGCAGTTGTCCTTCTGGCGCTGGCGCAGTTCTCGGCTGTGCTTTCCCGGCTTTCGAGCGAGGCTCGCCCGTCCCGCAGCCTTCGCGACATGATCGGGGTTTCCGCCGCCATGGCTCGCGAAGTGCGGGCCATGCGTCGGCGCGTGGAAGCGCTCGAGGAGCACCGGCACGACGACCGCGATAGTGTTGCACAGCACCTGAACACCCGGATCGCCAACCTGGAACACACCATCGCCGCCCTGGCGTCGCGGCTGCAGGCGACAGGCCCGCTGCCATCGCCGGCCCGCGCCGCCGCCCGGATCGCCGATGGGCGCCCGGAGCCCGCCCGGGACAATCGCGCTGAGGACGACCTGGCGCTTTTCCTGCAGCCGATCGTGCGACTGGCGAGCGGCCAGACCGCTTATTACCGCGCCAGCTTTGCCCCTGATGGACCGGACAGTGAAACCCGCTTCATCGCCCGCGTCGTCACCGTCTTGCGCCATCTCGAAGAGCACGGCCGGGCCATCGGCGTCTTCTGTCCATTGTCATCGGCCGCCTTTGCCGATGCCCGCTTCCTGCGCCGGCTGGTGAACTTCATGCGCCGCAACCACGATGTTGCCGGCAAGCTGGTGATCGAGATTTCTCAAGCTGATCTGGCACGGCTGAGCCGCGAAGGTATGCAAGGGCTCGCCTGGCTGGCCGAACTGGGGGCGACGTTTTCTTTGGGCAAGGCCTCCCCCGAGGCCCCGGATCTTGCCGCCCTCGGGCAACTGGGCTTCCAGTTCGTCGATCTTGACCTGAAGACGCTGCCGCGGATGCCGCGCGACCGCCATGCCGCCCTTGCTGCCTTTGCCACCGCAGCCGAACGCCACGAGATCACCGTGATGGCCGGTCCGGTGAGCAGCGGCGAGGACCTGGCGGGGCTGCAGCCGGCGGTGAACCTTGGTCATGGGCCGCATTTCGCCCAGCCCCGGCGGGTGCGCTCCGATGTGGGCGAAGCTGTCGCAGCCGACGCCGCGGCCGCTTGACGCGCCACTGCCGGCAGTCTAGCCAAGGCCGCCATGAACGATGCCGCTGCCCGTCCCGAGCCATTGCATGACGTCTCGTCCAGCGCCCGGGCGCTGAGCGCGCGCTATCGCGTCTGGCTGTGCGATGTCTGGGGGGTCGTGCATAACGGCGTGGAAGCCTGGCCCGCCGCCGTCGATTGCCTGGCGCGCCATCGTCGGGCAGGCGGCACGGTGATCCTCATCACCAATGCGCCGCGCCCCTCAAGCGCCGTTCGCCAGCAGTTGCGAGGCTTGAAGGTGTCGTCGGACTGCTATGATCAGGTGGTGTCGTCCGGCGACGTGACCCGTGCTCTGGTGGCTGAATGGGAAGGCAGGCGCGTCCATCATCTCGGACCCGAACGCGATTTCGCGCTGCTGCATGGCATCGATATCCACTGGGTCGGCCTCGACGAGGCCGAGGCGGTCGTGTGCTCGGGGCTGGTCGATGACGAAAACGAGGTCCCGGAGGACTATGACGACATGCTGGCAGTGATGTGCCACCGCAACCTGGAGATGATTTGCGCCAATCCCGACAAGGTGGTGCAAAGAGGATCGCGCCTTATCCCTTGTGCCGGGGCGCTTGCCGAGCGCTACGCGGCGCTGGGCGGCACCGTGCACATGGCCGGAAAGCCCTTTTCGCCCATCTATGACGAGGCCCTGCGGGCAGCGGAGAAGACGCTGCAAAGGCCCGTCCTGCGCCATGAACTGCTGGCCATCGGCGACGGCCTTGCAACGGACGCCGAAGGGGCACGAAATAATAACCTGGCCCTGCTATTCATATCTGGCGGCATACATGGCGGTGATATGGAAGGCGCCGATGCGCGTTCCGTTGAAGCCGCGATCCATCAGGCGGTTCCGGGCGTCGGCCTTGTCGGCGTCCTTGGCGCGCTTGCGTGGACGGACAAGACTTGAATCGAGACAGGCAGCGGATGTCAAGCAGGACTGGATACTTCATCGAAGAACTCACCATCGGGATGGAAGCGTCGCACGAGCGTGAGGTGTCCGATGATGACATCGTCGCCTTTTCGCAGGTGAGCGGCGACACCAACCCCGTGCATCTCGACGACATGTATGCCGCCGGTACCCCGTTCAAGACCCGCATCGCCCACGGCATGCTGACCGCCAGCTTCATCTCGACCATCATCGGCACCAGGTTGCCGGGGCACGGCTCGATCTACGTGTCGCAGTCGTTGCGCTTCCGCGCCCCTGTCCGCATTGGCGATACGGTACGCACCGCCGTGCAGGTGACGGCGGTGGACGAGCGGCGCAACCGGGTGATGCTGGCCTGTTCGTGCCGGGTCGAGGATCAGGTGGTGCTGGACGGCGATGCCATGGTCATGGTGCCGTCGCGCGGCGCCGAAATGCCCTGATCGCCGCCCGACCGGATCGATAAGCCATGCGACTCATCGCCCATGACGAGTCTTTAGGGTCCAACTGGCGGCGGCCGGTGGTGGCCATCGGCAACTTCGATGGCGTGCATCGCGGGCACCAGGCGCTGGTCGACGTGGCTCGCGGCAAGGCGATGGAGCTCGGCGCGCCGCTCGGGGTCATCACCTTCGAACCCCATCCGCGCAGCGTCTTCAACCCGGCAAGCCCGGTGTTTCGCCTCTCGCCGCTGCCGCTCAAGGCACGGCTGCTGGGCGGGTTGGGGTGCGACTTCGTGGCGCCCCTGCGCTTCACCCGCGAACTGGCCGCCCTGGAGGCCGAGCGTTTCGTCGCCGAAATCCTCATGCAGCGCTTTGCCCTTGCCCATATCGTGGCCGGTTACGACTTTCACTTCGGCCATGGCCGCAAGGGCAACCCGACCCTGCTCGCCGACCTTGGCCGCCGCCGGGACTTCGGCGTCACCGTTGTCGAACAGGTCACCGACCGCGACGGCCTGGCGCCGTTTTCCTCATCCACCATTCGTGCCGGCCTGCGCCATGGCGATGTCGCCGCCGCCGCCGACGGTCTCGGCTACTGGTGGAGTGTCATCGGCACGGTGGTCGAGGGCGATCGCCGTGGCCGCACCATCGGCTTTCCCACCGCCAACATCGTGCTCGATGAAGGCTGCGAGCCGCGCGAAGGCATCTATGCTGTAAGGGTTCGCCGTCTCGATGACGGCTCAGGCGCCATCCTCGAAGGTGCAGCTTATGTCGGCATGCGCCCGACTTTCGACAGCGAGCGGCGTTTCCTGGAAATCCATCTGCTGGATTTTTCCGGCGATCTCTATGGCGCCGAGCTATTGGTCGAATTCGTCGGTTTCATCCGCCCCGACCAGCGCTTTGCCACGGTCGAGGAACTGGTGATCCGCATGCAGGCCGACTGCGCCGCCATCAAGGTGTTGCTCGCCGACCTGCGGGCCGACGATCCCATGCTGCGCTATCCCCTGGGGCGGTTGCAGGCGGAAGGCCGGCTGTAGCGCTTGTGCGCCCAGGCAGGGCAAATTCGACTGGCTACGATCGAAATTGCGGCAAGACCGCGTTCTTTGCCGCAGATTGGACCAAATCCTGGCGCAATTTTCCGCGCGTGAACAGGGCATGACCGGCGGGACCTTGCGAGCAAGGATGGAAGATGCCGGATGCTCGCAACCACGAGGAAATGCGAAAATGAAGATGAACAAGCTCACCGTGGCCGGCGCTGCCGCAATCGCCGTGCTGGCCATGGCACCCCTCGCGGCCTCGGCCGGGATGTATGTCAAGGACCCGGTCGGACTGTTCAGCGGCAATGGCCGCTACTGGATGCCGCGCCACGGCAACGGATCCGGCGTCATCAGGCTCAATCGCGACGGCAGCGTCATCATGGTCTGGAACAAGATGCCCTATCGGGGCACCTGGAAACAGACCGGGGACCGGATCACGACAATGTGGGACAACGGCGCACCGTTCAAGGCGCCGAGCTGGCGCGTCCACAAGAACGCCGATCCGAAAAAGCAATATACCGCGACCAGTTCGAAGCCGTGATCCGCCAGCTTTGACAGGCCGAAAGGCGGCAAGGACGGGGCGCGTGGTGAACAGCCACCTCGCGCCCGCTACAATCGCGTCTGCAGCACCAGGCCGATTGCAAGCGGCCTGTCCGCGTCGCCATCGGGATGGAGATACAAGCATCGCCGTCGTCGGCAACGATGGCGATGGATCACCCCTTGCGGCTCAGGTCGTTCCCGGGATCGAGCAGGCGGTGCATGTGGACGATGAAATAGCGCATCTCGGCGACATCCATGGTTTCGCGTGCCTTCTTCTCCCACGCCTTGTAGGCCGCGGCATAGCTCGGATAGATGCCGACGATGTCGAGCTTCGAGATATCCTTGAATTCCACCTTCTCAAGGTCCGACAGTTCGCCGCCGAACACCAGGTGCAGGAGCTGGCCGCTGGTCGGCCGGGGAGAAGTGTTGCCTGACATGGGGGATGTCTCCGCTGTAATGAGAATTTAGAGGGCGCGGGTGCGGGCAATGATCTCGGCGTGCAGCACCGGGCCGGCCGCCACGAATCCGGATTGCCGCGTGTCGTCGCGGTTATAGACAAGGGTTTCACCACAGGGATCGCTCATCCGCCCGCCTGCCTCGTGCACGATGAGGTCGCCGGCGGCCAGATCCCAGTCGCTCTTGGGCGCCAGGGCGAAGGCGGCATCGAAGCGGGCCTCGGCCACCAGGCACAGGCGCAGCGCCAGCGATGTCACCATGCCGGCCTCGACCGGCGGCCACGGCACCGGCCAGCGTTCGGGCTCGAGCACCTTGCGGTGGGTGATCACCCTGGCGCCTTCGAGCCGGCGGCGCGGCGAGGCGGTGAGCCGCTCACCGTTGAGAAAGGCGCCGTGCCCCGCGACGGCGCCATAATAATCGTCTGAGACCGGCCGGTAGATGCCGGCGAGCACCGGTCGGCCCTGATCGCAAAGACAGGCGACGATGCTCCAGTTGTCGCCACCCTTCAGGAACGAGGAGGTGCCGTCGATGGGATCGACGATCCAGCAGCGGGCGTCCGCCTGCCGGCCTGCCTCGTCGGCGGTTTCCTCCGACAGCCAGCCGGCCCGCGCGTCGATGCCCTCAAGGGCCTCGTGCAAGAGCGCATCGACCGCCAGGTCGGCCTCGCTCACCGGCGTGCCGTCGGCCTTGGTCCAGCGCTTCGGTTGCTGGCCGAAGTGTCGCATCGCCAGGTCGCCGCCCGCCCTGAGGGCGGTCTCCAGCGCCTCTGCGGGCGAGGGCATGGCGGCCGGGGCACTAGCGACCGGCAACGGTCATCTCCTCGATACGGATGCTGGGGGCGTTGACGCTGCCGCGGAATTTGAGATCGTCGGCGGCGGTAAGCAGGCGGTACATGTCGATGAGGTTGGAGGCTATCGTCAGTTCGCTCACCGGATAGGTGATCTTGCCTTTCTCGATCCAGAAGCCGGAAGCCCCGCGGCTGTAGTCGCCGGTTACCCCGTTGACGCCCATGCCGATGAGTTCGGTGACGAAGAAGCCTTGCGCGATCGGCGCGATGAGGTCCTCAAGGCTCACGAGGCCCGGCTGCATATAGAGATTGCTGGCGGAGGGCGATGGCGCCGAAGACGGACCGCGCGAGGCATGGCCGGTAGATTGAAGGCCGAGCTTGCGGGCGGTGCGGCAGTCGAGCAGCCAGGTCATCAATACGCCCTTGTCGATCACCGCGCGCGGCGCCGTGGCGATGCCTTCGGCATCGAAGGGCCGCGAGGCGAGCCCGCGCCGGCGCAAGGGATCGTCGATCACCGTCACGCCGTCGGGAAACAGCGGCTCGCCGAGGCGATCCTTCAGGAAACTGGTGCCGCGGGCGATGGACGCACCGTTGATGGCGCCCGCCAGATGGCCCACGAGGCCGCCGGCGAGGCGCTGCTCGAACACCACCGGCACCCGGCAGGTACTGACCTTTTGCGGTTTGAGGCGGCGCACGGCGCGCGTTCCCGCCGTTTGCCCGATCTCTTCGGCGTCTGCGAGATCGTCATCATGAACGACGGCCGAATAGTCGTAGTCGCGCTCCATGCCGGTGCCTTCGCCCGCCACCATGGACGCGCTGATCGAACGCGAGGTGCGCTCGTAGCTGCCGGCAAAGCCGTTGCTGGCGGCAAGCGCCACGGCGCGCCGCCCGGCACTTGCTCCGGCGCCCGAGGAGCGCGAGACGCCCGCAACCGCCAGTCCCGCCGCCTCGGCCCGGCACGCCCGTTCGATCAGCGTCTCGGCATCGGGTTCGGCACCATCGGCCAGGTCGAGATCGGGAAAGGACGTGGCCAGCGCGCCTGCATCGGCCAGTCCCGCCGTTTCTTCCGCGGGCGCCACCCTGGCCATCTCCACGGCGCGTTCGGCGAGGCGTTCGAGACTTGCCGCATCGAAGCGGCTGCCCGAGACGATGGCTTCGGCCTTGTTGACGATGACCCTCAGGCCCACGTCCTGGCCCTCGGCCCGCTCGACCTTGTCGGCGTGGCCGTCCTGAACCTCGACATCGATGGCGGTGCCGGCGATCACCAGCGCGTCGGCTTCATCGGCGCCCTTGCCGCGTGCCAGCTCGACGAGCCGCGCCGCCACATCGAGAAGTTGGGTCGTCGTGGTCATGAAATGCCTTTCAGCCATGCATCGGCGAAAGCGCCGGCGAAGATGATGAGCCCGAAATGGCGGTTGGCGCGGAACAGCGTCAGGCAGCGCTCCGGATCGTCGATGTCGAGGCGCGAAAGCTGCCATGCCGCATGCAGCGCCGCTGCCGCCATGGCGGTGTGGAACAAGATACCGGCGCCGCTGAGCCAGCCGGCGGCATCGATGAGGATGAGAGCCATGGCAAAGAAGCCGGCCAGCCATTTGGGGCTGGCGGCACCGAGGCGCAGGGCGGTTGACTTGACGCCGATCAGGATATCGTCCTCCTTGTCCTGGTGGGCATAGATGGTGTCGTAGGCGAGCGTCCAGAAGATCCCCCCGGCATAGAGCACCAGCGCTGCCGGGTCGATCCTTCCCGCCACCGCCGCCCATCCAAGCAGCGCTCCCCAGTTGAAGGCGATGCCGAGAAACACCTGCGGCCAGTAGGTGTAGCGCTTCATGTGCGGGTAGACGGCGATGGTCATGAGCGATGCGATGCCGAGCGCAATGGCGAAGCGGTTGAACTGGATGAGGACGAGAAAGCCGACCAGCGCCTGGGCGATGAGAAAGAGCTTCGCGCCGCCAACGCTCACCTGGCCCGACGGAATCGGCCGCGAGCGGGTGCGCGCCACCTGGGCGTCGAAGTCGCGGTCGACGATATCGTTGTAGGTGCAGCCCGCCCCGCGCATGGCGACGGCCCCGATGAGGAACAGCGCCAGCAGCTTGATGTCCGGCAAACCGCCGCCCGATGCGCTGCGGGCGAGCGCGATCGACCACCAGCCCGGCAGCAACAGCAGCCACCACCCGATGGGCCGCTCGATGCGGGCCAGGCGCGCATAGGGCCGCCAGCCGGCAGGCAGCAGGCGGTCGGCCCAATGGCGCGCCACGGCATCGGCAACGCGCCCGCCGGCGGGAGTTGAATCGCTCATGCCGCAACTGTTAGAGCATGATGCCGAAAAGTGGAAACCACTTTTCGGATAACATCATGCTCAACATATTGGAATCGATCAGGTTCATGACTTTGGATCGATTCGATCCAAAGTCATCCTGATCTAACGCGAACGGGAGCGCCCGGCAAATGCCGGGCGCGGGGATCGGTGTCGGACTTCAGGCGTCGCTCAGGGCAACGGCTCGTACTTTGAATATTCGCCGGGGATGCGGCGGAAGCCGATGTCCTTCAGCATGGCGTCGTCGAGCCTGTCGAGGGCCCTGATGGTGCGCCGCGCCGCCAGTTGGCGCCGGATCCAGGCGATGAGGCGGGTGACGGGACCCGGCCGCCCGGAAACGGAATTCTCGTAGAACGCGTTGCGCTCGCTGACGGGCTCGTTGGACTTGAATGCGACGATATTGTTGGTCATCTGGTTCATCGGGGTTGCTCCTTCATTCGTGCTCCAGTGACCGCAATTTGCGCTACCATTCCTGCCAACAGTGTGTCAGGATTGAATCAGTTATTTTCGGACGTACGAAATATTTTTTGAGGACGCTCGGAAGCGCGGCGAAAGTGCCCATGAACACCATCGAAAGAGCCCTCGGTATCGTGCTCGCCCTGTCGGGGACGAAGGTGATGCCGGCCAGTGCCCTGGCGCGCCGCTTCGAGGTGTCGCTACGCACCATCTACCGCGACGTCGACCGGCTTCTGGGGCTTGGTGTACCGGTGGAAGGCACGCGCGGCGCCGAGGGTGGCTATCGTCTGGCGGAAGGCTACCTGCAACCGCCGGTGGGGCTGACGCGGGCCGAAACCGCCGCCTTGCTGGTGGCGCTGGCGCTGGTGCGCGGCCTCAAAGCCACGCCTTATGCCGCCGATCTTGAGACGGCGGAGAAAAAGCTTCTGGTGTCGCTGCCCTCGGCGGCCCGGGCACTGCTCAAGGACGGGTCCCGCATCGTGGCGGTGGAGGCGGCGCCGGAGGACATTTTCCATTGGGAACGGCCGGTTTCCGAACCCCTCGACGGCGGGCCGGCGGTCAACGGCTTTCTGACCGGTATTCTCAACAGCCGCCGGGTTCGCCTTGTCTACGAAAACCCCTACCGCAGCACCGTGCGCGAACACGAGATCGAACCTCAAGGCATTCTCTATGACCGTGACCGCTGGTATCTCATCGGGCGCTCGCTCGAACACGGCGACAGCCGCATCTGGCGGGCCGACAAGGTGAGAAAGGTGACGGTCTCGACCATGGCGTTCAGGCCCGACCGCGACTTCGATATCCAGCGCTATACCGGCCGCGCCTGGCTGGCGGCCGGCTTCGACCGCTGGTTCGAGCAGGACGCCCGCTCGGTGACCCGCATCCGCCTGACCCCGGAACTGGCGGCGCGCCTGCGCCAGGACTGGTTCTACCGCCATGCCCGTTTCAGCGATGATAAGGACGGCAGCGTCGTCATGGCGGTGCCGGAGATCGATCCACGCTCCATCCTGCCGCTGGCGCGCTGGCTGGGGACGGAGGCGGAGATCATCTCGCCCGAACCGTTGCGGCGGCAGATGGCCGCCGAGACCCGAAAGCTCGCCCGCCGCTACCAGGCGAGCACCGGCGCGGCGGCAGAATAGCGCCATGACGCAAAATCTCGCCCGAACGCCTCGCCTGCACGTGGATCAGCCACTGGAGAGTGACGGTCATGTGACCCTGGGGCGCGATCAGGCGCACTATGTGCAGGCAGTCATGCGTCTGAAGGCAGGCGACGCCTTGCGCCTGTTCAACGGTCGCGACGGCGAATGGCTGGCAACCATTTCGTCGACGGGAAAACGCAGCGTCGAGGCGGTGTGCGGGGAAAGGCTCGCTGATGCCGTCCCCCCGCCAGACATCGACTACCTGTTCGCACCGCTCAAGGCGGCCCGCCTCGATTTCATCGCCCAGAAGGCGACCGAGATGGGCGCCCGGCGCCTCAGGCCGGTGATCACCGCCCGCACCATCGTCCCGCGCATCAAACCGGAGCGCTTGCGGGCCAACGCCATCGAGGCCGCCGAGCAATGCAATCTCGTCTGGGTGCCCGAGGTGCTGCCCGAGGAGCCGCTTGAGCGGGTGCTCGATAATTGGGACATAGGCCGCCGCCTCGTCTTCTGCGACGAGGCCGGCGACGGCAAGGCCCCGCTCGATGTGCTGAAGGCAATGGCACCCGGACCGCTGGCGGTGCTTGTCGGCCCCGAAGGCGGCTTTACGCCCCAGGAGCGAAGCCGGCTCCTTGCCCTGTCGTTCGTCGTGCCGGTCGGCCTCGGCCCGCGCATCATGCGCGCCGATACCGCCGCGGTGGCCATATTGGCGCTGGTGCAGGCCACACTGGGCGACTGGGGCTGATTTCAAGCCTCAAAATTCCTTGTCTGAGGGACGGGCGCCAGACGCAACTTGGTCTTGCCACCATCGCTTCCGGCCCTTTAGAGAGGGGTCCGGATCAGGGATACCACCGAAAGGGAAACCAGGCAGTTGAGCGGACCCGCCCCCGAAACCAGCGAATCTCATATTGTCATCGAAAATCGTGATCAGCTCGTTGCCTATCTGGAGGCCGGCTGCAAGCCGCGCGATGAATGGCGCATTGGCACCGAACACGAGAAATTCGCCTTCCTTACCGACACCCTGGAGCCCGTTCCCTATGACGGCCAGCGCTCCATCAAGGCGCTGCTGGAGGGCCTGCGCGACCGCTTCGGCTGGACCCCGATCATCGAGAAAGACAACATCATCGGCCTCGTCGAACCAGAGACCGGCGGCTCCATCTCGCTGGAGCCCGGCGGCCAGTTCGAGCTTTCCGGCGCCCCGCTGAAGACGGTGTTCGAGACCTGCATGGAAGTCCACGAGCACCTCGCCCAGGTGCGCGAGGTGGGCGATGCGCTGGGCATCGGCTTTCTGGGTCTCGGCTTTTCGCCCCTGTGGACCCGCGATGAGACGCCGATGATGCCCAAGGGCCGCTACCGCATCATGAAGGAGTACATGGGAAGGAAGGGCAACCTCGGCCGCGACATGATGCTGCGCTCGTGTACCGTGCAGGTGAACCTCGACTTTTCCAGCGAGGCCGACATGGTGAAGAAAATGCGGGTATCGCTTGCCTTGCAGCCGCTGGCGACCGCGCTGTTCGCCGCCTCGCCCTTCACCGAGGGCAAGCCCAACGGCTATCTCTCCTTCCGTTCGGAGATCTGGCGCGACACCGATCCCGACCGCACCGGCATGCTGCCCTTTGCCTTCGATCAAGGGTTCGGCTTTGAGGCCTACGTCGACTACGCCCTCGATGTGCCGATGTATTTCGTCTACCGCGACGGCACCTACCATGACGTGTCGGGCGAGAGCTTCCGTGACTTTCTCAAGGGCAGGTTGCCGCAGATTCGCGGTGTCTGTCCGACCTTGCGCGACTGGGGCGATCATCTGACCACCATCTTCCCCGAGGTGCGCCTGAAGCGCTACATGGAGATGCGGGGCGCCGATTCAGGCCAATGGCGGCGGCTGTGTGCCCTGCCGGCCCTGTGGGTGGGCCTGCTTTACGACGATGCCGCCCTCGATGCCGCCTGGGAACTGGTCAAGGGCTGGAGTGCCGAAGAGCGCCAGGCGATGCGCGATGCGGTGCCGATCAAGGCGCTCAAGGCGACCATCGCCGGACGCCCGTTGCGCGATGTCGCCCGTGACGTGCTGGCCATTGCCCATGACGGGCTGGAGGCCCGCCACCGGCTGGGCGCCCATGACCGCTGCGAAGCCCATTTTCTCGAAGCCCTCGACGAGATCGTCGCCTCCGGCCACACCAATGCCGAGGATCTGCTGGCGCTCTATCATGGCGACTGGCACGGCGACATCACCCGGGTGTTCCGCGATTTCGCCTTCTAGACGATGCCCGGCGACGAGGGTGACACAACAAGAGGCGTCATCCCGACGCAGGTCGGGACCGAGGGGCCAAACGCCACACTCTCAAAACCCGTCACCCCGGGGCTTGACCCCGGGGGTCATTCCGCCAGCCTCGCTACTTCCCGTAACTCCGGCGGAATGGATGGCGGGATCAAGTCCCGCCATGGATGGTGTGGGATTTGTGGTCATTCCTTCAGGTGTCAGGTCACGCCCGACGATGACAATGGGAGAGAGGTTTTCTAGACGATGCCCTTCAAGAGATCCGTCCGCCCGGCGGCGAGTCGCTTGAGATTTTCTTGCAGGATGTCGATGACGTTCTCCTCGTAGGCTTGCGTCTCGCCGGCGGTGTGGGGGGTGAGGATGACATTGTCGAAACGCCACAAGGGCGAAGCGGCATCGAGCGGTTCGGCTTCGGTCACGTCGATGCCCGCGCCGGCGATGCGGCCCTTGCGCAAGGCTTCGATCAGCGCCGCCTCGTCGACGCAAGGCCCGCGCGCCACGTTGATCAGCACGGCCGATGGCTTCATGGCGGCGAACTGCGGCGCCCCGATCAGGCCGCGGGTCTCAGGCGTCAGCGGGCAGGTGAGCACTAAGAAGTCGCTTTGCGGCAACAGCGATAGGAGGTCCCCCGGCCCATGCAGTTCATCGACGGCATCATTGCCTTGCGTGACATTGCGCTTGATGCCGATGACCCGCACGCCGAAGGCCCGCGCCAGCCTTGCCAGGCGGCTGCCGATGGCACCGAGGCCATAGATCAGCATGGTCTTGCCCGGCAGTTCGTCTTCGCGTCGGGCGATCTCGGAAATCATGCCGCGCCAGAAGGCTTTTTTCTGGTTGTCGCGGGCCTCGGCCAACTTGCGGGTGAAGGCGAGGACGAGGGCCATGGCGTGCTCGCTCACCGCATTGACATTGACGCCCGAGGCATTGGCGAGGCGAATGCCGCGCGCCTTGAGGGCATCGAGATCGAAGGCATCATAGCCCGCCGCGCATACCTGGATGAAGCGCAGCCTCTTGGCGTGATTGAGCAGCGCGTTGTCCCAGAAGCCGGAAATGACCAGTACGTCGGCCTCGCCGATGCGCGCCTTGAGGGCGGCGCGGTCCCAGGTCTGGAAATGGCCAACGCCGGTATCGCGCGCCGCGAAACGTTCCGCCAGCCGGTAGGCGGGGTGCGCAAAATGGATGGTGACGTCCTGCCCGGCGCTGGCGGTCATGCGTTGCGCCCCTCGATCAGGCCGATGACGGCATCCCGCACCTCGTCGGTGGTGGCGGTGCCGCCGAGATCGCGCGGTCGGATCTCGCCCGATGCCGTATAGCGCTCGATGGCGCCCATCAGGCCCGAGGCGGCCTGTGGCTCGCCCAGGTGCTCCAGCATCATCGAGGCCGACCACAAGGCGCCCACCGGGTTGGCGATCCCCTTGCCCATGATGTCGAAGGCCGAGCCGTGGATGGGCTCGAACATCGAGGGATAGGCCCGCTCGGGGTTGAGGTTCGCGGTGGGCGCAATGCCGAGGCTGCCGGTCAGCGCCGCCGCCAGGTCGCTCAGCACATCGGCATGCAGGTTGGTCGCCACCACCACGTCGATCGATTGCGGTTTCAGCACCATGCGGGTGGTCATGGCATCGACCAGCATCTTGTCGGTCGCAACATCGGGATAATCGGCCTTCACCGCTTCGAACACATCGTCCCACATGACCATGCCGTGGCGCTGGGCGTTGGATTTGGTGACGAGGGTGAGGTGCCTGGCCGGCCGCGAGCGGGCGAGCTCGAGGGCAAAGCGTTGGATGCGCTCCACGCCTGAGCGCGTGAAGACGGCGACATCGAGTCCCACCTCGTGGGCATGACCGCGATGCACCCGGCCGCCGGCGCCTGAATATTCGCCTTCCGTATTCTCGCGCACGATCACCCAGTCGAGGTCGCCGGGACCCACATCGCGCAACGGCCCTTGGATGCCCGGCAACAGGCGGGCGGGGCGCACATTGGCGTACTGGTCGAAGGGCTGGCAGATGGCGAGCCGCAAGCCCCACAAGGAGATATGGTCGGGCACCCGCGGATCGCCGGCCGAGCCGAAATAGATGGCGTCGAAGCCCTTCAGCGTGGCGAGCGCGTCTTCCGGCATCATGCGCCCGTGGGCGAGGTAGTAGTCGGTGCCCCACGGAAACGTCTCCACCTTGAGGCGAAAGCCGCCATCGCGCGCCGCGACGGCCTGAAGCACCTCGATACCGGCCGTGATCACTTCCGTGCCGATGCCGTCGCCCGGCACCGCCGCAATCGAATGTTCCCGCATGCCTTGATTTCCCTCAAATGGCCCGCGCCCTTGTTAGGCTAGAGTATGACGCTGGGAAGTGGAACCCATTTTTCGGACAACGTCATGCTCAACTTATTAGAATCGATCAGCTTTTATGCAGTTGGGTGGTTCCACCCGCCTGCATGCTGATCTGGGGATCGGGCTCGATGCAATCCGTTGACAGAAATCGAGGCATGGAGGGCTTGACAGTTATTTTAGTAACAACTAAATTAGCAAAATCTAAAATACGGATGATCGATCATGCCTTCGCGGGACAGAGAACAGGCCATGGAAGCGCTGGAAGCCAAGGCGGGCGAGGTTACCCGCATGCTCAAGCTGCTCGCCAATGAAAAGCGCATTCTGGTGCTGTGCCGGCTGGCGGCGGCGGGTGAGATGACGGTGACGGCGCTGGCGGCGGCCGTGGGCCTCAGCCCGTCGGCCCTGTCGCAACACCTTGCGCGCATGCGCAGCGAGGGCCTGGTGGGCTTCCGGCGGGAAAACCAGACGCTTTTCTACTTCATTGCCGATTCCCAGACCAATGAAGTCCTGTTGTCGCTGAAACGTATCTATTGCCCCGACATGGTTCACTGAACCGCGTCGGATAACCCGAAAGGAAACTCTCAAGATGACGATCGATCGCGCTGTTATGGCTTTCGCCGGTTTCATGGTGCTGCTGTCGCTGGCGCTGGGCTGGTATGTATCGCCTTACTGGTATCTGCTGAACGCCTTTGTCGGCCTCAACCTGATCCAGGCATCCTTCACCCGCTTCTGCCCGGCGGCAATGATCATGAAGGCCCTGGGCGTGAAGCCCGGCACCGCATTCAACTGATGCGAAGCGGCCTGTGGGCCGCATCCATCCGAACCGGAGGGGAAGCACCCGTGCGCAAGGCATTAGCGCTGTTCGTGTCGCTGCATGTCGCAGCGGCGTTCGCCGTTGGCGCCGCGGCTGCGACCGACTACAAGGTCGCGCCCGTCACCGTGACGGTGATGAAGTCGGTCTATGGCGAGGTGCAGACCCGCGACACCCTCGCCGCGCGCGCCCGCATCGGCGGCACGGTCGAGTCCATCTCGGTGAAGGTTGGCGATGAGGTGAAGGAAGGCGATGTCATCGCCAATGTCGTCGATCCCAAGCTCGCCCTGAAGCTTGAGGCGCTGGATGCCCAGATCAGGTCGGCAGCCGCCCAGCTCGCCAATGCCCGCACCACCCTCGAGCGCACCCAGAAGCTCTACCAGCAGGGCGCTGCCACCAAGAGCAGCCTCGACCAGGTGCAAACCAATGTCGATGTCCTCGACAGCCAGTTGAAGGCGGTCCAGGCCGACCGCACCGTGGTCGTGCAGCAGACAAAGGAAGGCGCCGTCCTTGCTCCCGGCACCGGGCGCGTGCTCACCGTGCCGCTCGCCGACGGCTCGGTCATCATGCCCGGCGAGACCGTGGCGACCATGGCGACCGGCGGCTATTTCCTGCGCCTTGCGCTGCCAGAACGCTTCGCCGGCGGCATCGAGAAGGGCGGCGAGGTCACGGTGGCCGAGCGTGGCGTGGTGCCCGGCCAGTCGACCGCCACCCACAAGGGCACCATCGTCACGGTCTATCCCGAGATCGAGAACGGCCGCGTCATGGCCGATGTGGAGGTACCCGGGCTCGGCGGCTTCTTCGTTGGCGAGCGCACCCTGGTCACGCTGCCCATCGCTACCCGCCAGGCCATTGCCGTGCCGCCCGCCGCCGTCGTCACCCGGCATGGGCTGGATTTCGTCACGGTGGTCGAGGGGACGGAGAAGATTCTGGTGAGCGTCATTCCCGGTGAAGCCCTCGATACGCCTCAGGGGCCCATGACCGAAATTCTCACCGGCTTGAGGGTGGGCGACAAGGTCGTCGTGCCATGAAACGCGGCATCGCCGGCTGGCTGACCGGCCACTTCATTGCCTCGCCTTTGACGCCGCTCTTCCTCTTGGCGGCGTTTGCGCTGGGGCTGGTGGCGCTGGTGTCGCTGCCGCGCGAGGAAGAGCCGCAGATCTCGGTGCCCATGGTGGATATCCACGTGCGCGCCGATGGCCTCAAGGCCGAAGATGCCGTCAAGCTGGTCACCGAACCCCTTGAGACCATTATCAAGTCGATCGATGGGGTCGAGCACGTCTATTCCCAGACCAAGGATGACGGCGCCGTCGTGACCGCCCGCTTCAAGGTGGGCACCAGCGCCGATGCGGCCATCTTGAGGGTGCACGAGAAGATCCGCGCCAATCTCGACCGCATCCCCTACGGCATCCCGGAGCCGCTGATCGTCGGGCGCGGCATCGACGATGTGGCCATCGTTGTCGTCACCCTGACGCCCAAACCCGAGGTGGCCGGCCGCTGGAACCCCAGCGATCTCACCAGGCTGGCGCGCGAACTGGTGGTCGAGATGTCGAAGCTCGACGATGTCGGCCTCACCTATATCGTCGGCGAGCAGCCCGAAGAGTTCACCGTCGAGCCGAATCCTGAGCGCCTTGCGCTCTTTGGCATCACCTTGCAGCAGCTCTCCGCCAAGATTGCCGGCGCCGACAAGTCGTTCCTGGCCGGTGGCGTGCGCATCGGCGGCAAGCAGGTGGGACTGGTCGCCGGCCAGACCCTGCAGAGCGCAGACGAGATCGGCAACATCCTGATCACCGCCCGCGACGGCCGACCGGTCTATGTGCGCGACGTCGCCACCGTCGTCCTGCGCACGTCGCCCAACGAAACCATCGTCACCGACATCGCCAGGACGAAGGCCGGCCTTGAGCGCACCCCCGCCGTATCCATTGCCATCGCCAAGCGCCCCGGCACCAATGCCGTGGCCATCGCCGATCGCATCGTGCGCCGTCTGGGCGAGGTGAGGGGGCAGATACTGCCCGCTGGTATCGACCTCAAGATCACCCGCAACTACGGCCAGTCCGCCAACGACAAGGCCAACGAGCTGCTGTTCCATTTGGGCCTCGCCACCGTCTCCATCGTCGTCCTGGTGGCGTTGTCCATCGGCCTGCGCGAGGCAGCCGTGGTGGCCATCGTCATTCCCACCACCATCCTCCTGACGCTCTTTGCCGCCTGGATGATGGGCTACACCATCAACCGGGTCAGCCTGTTCGCGCTCATCTTCTCCATCGGCATTCTGGTGGACGATGCCATCGTGGTGATCGAGAACATCCACCGTCACTGGGCCATGGACGATGAGCGCCCGCGTATGAGGGCCGCCATCGACGCGGTGGCCGAGGTCGGCAATCCGACCATCGTGGCGACCCTGACGGTGGTGGCGGCACTGCTGCCCATGCTGTTCGTCTCCGGCTTGATGGGCCCTTACATGAGCCCCATACCGGCCAATGCCTCGGCCGCCATGATCTTTTCCTTCTTCGTCGCCGTCATGCTGACCCCGTGGCTGATGATCAAGATCGCCGGCCGGGCCGGCCATGGCGCCCACAAGGCCTCCGCCCATGGCGCCGGCGGCATACTGGGGCGCGGCTACCGGCTGGTCGCCGCCCCCATCCTCGCCAGCCGGGCGCGCGCCTGGGCCTTCCTGCTGGTGGTGGGCGTCGCCACGCTGGCTTCCCTGGCGCTGCTCTACACCGAGAACGTCACCGTCAAGCTTTTGCCCTTCGACAACAAGACCGAGCTTCAGGTGGTCATCGACCTGCCGGAGGGTTCGTCCGTGGAGGCGACCGACCGGGTGCTTCGTGCTGCCGCCGAGCGGGCCGCCGCGATCCCTGAGACCGTCTCCATGCAGACCTTCGCCGGCACCGCCGCGCCCTTCAACTTCAACGGCCTGGTGCGCCACTATTACCTGCGCAACGAGCCGCAGATGGGCGATGTCATGGTCAACCTTGAACCCAAGGGCGAGCGTTCGCGCACCAGCCACGAGATCGCCCTCGACCTGCGGAAGCGCCTCGTCGGCCTCGATGCGCCGGCCGGCACCGCCATCAAGGTGGTGGAGCCGCCACCCGGCCCGCCGGTGCTGGCGACGTTGCTGGCCGAGGTCTATGGTCCCGATGCCGCCACCCGCCGGGCGGTGGCTGCGAAGATCCAGCAGGCCTTCGCCTCGGTGCCCTATATCGTCGACATCGACAATTCCTGGGGTACGCGCCCCGAACGGGTGCGCATCGCCATCGACCAGGACAAGCTCGAATTCCACAAGGTCGACCAGGCCGACGTCTACGATACCCTTTCCGCCCTTTATGGCGGGCGCACCGTCGGCTATTCGCATCGCGGTAAGGGCCGCCAGCCCATCGCCATCCGCATGGGCCTGCCGAAGGGCGAACAGGTGGTCGACGAACGCGCCCTGACCACCCCGGTACCGGCCAACGCGCTGCCCGGCGGGCGCGGCATCGTGGAACTGGGCGATGTGGTGAACGTCACCCGTGAGCCTGCCTCGTGGCCCATATTCCGCCATAACGGCCATCCCGCCGAAATGGTGACGGCGGAACTGGCCGGTGCCTTCGAGGCCCCCGTCTACGGCATGATCGCCGTCTCGCGCGCTCTCGACAAGATGGACTGGGGCACCCTTGCAAAGCCGATCGTCAAGCTGCACGGCCAGCCCGAGGACGAGGCGAAACCGGTGCTGCTGTGGGACGGCGAGTGGGAAGTGACCTGGGTCACCTTCCGCGACATGGGGGCGGCCTTCATGGTGGCGCTTCTCGGCATCTATATCCTGGTGGTGGCGCAGTTCGGCTCCTTCAAGCTGCCGCTGGTCATCCTCACCCCCATCCCCCTCACCCTCATCGGCATCATGCTGGGCCACTGGCTGTTCCACGCCCCCTTCACCGCGACCTCGATGATCGGCTTCATCGCGCTTGCCGGCATCATCGTGCGCAACTCCATCCTGCTCGCCGACTTCATCCGCCACTCTCAGGATTCGGGAAGGCCGCTGGTCGAAGTGCTGCTGGAGGCGGGTTCCATCCGCTTCAAGCCGATCCTCCTGACGGCGCTGGCCGCCATGATCGGCGCCGCCGTCATCCTCGCCGACCCCATCTTCCAGGGCCTCGCCATTTCGCTGCTGTTCGGCCTTGCGTCCTCGACGCTGTTGACCGTGCTGGTCATTCCGGCCATCTACGTGGCGCTGCGCGGCGAAAAGCCGGAGCACGAGCCGGAACCTGAGGCCGACGCAGCGAATTGACGCGGTCGCATCGGGGGCGCTCACTGGCAGCGGCGAGGCCGAGCGGGAAAGAGCCATGGTGAAGATCGTTCGCACCGATAGGGAACTCGAATGTCCGCTGATCGATGCCGGGTTGCGGGCAAGTGGCGCTGAACTGGTGCTGCTGCCCGACGGCGTCGAGGAGGTCGAATTTGCCCGCCAGGTGAGCGATGCCGATCTCCTGCTCATGTGCTACACGCCGGTCACCGCCGCCGTCATCTCAGCGGCACCCCGGCTCAAGGGCATCGTCAAATACGGCGTCGGCATCGATGCCATCGACATCGCCGCTGCGCGCGCGCGCCGTATTCCGGTGGTCAATATCCCCGAATATGCCGAGGAGACCGTCGCCGAGGGCGCCTTCTGCCTGCTCATCGCGCTGGCGAAAAAGCTCGTCCCCATGCAACGCGCCATGCAGGACGAGGGCTGGCTGTGGCCGCAAAGTCAATGGCTTGGCCTCGACATCGCCGGCAAGACCGTTGGGCTGGTGGGGCTGGGCCGCATCGGTCGCTCCATGGCGCGCATGGCCGGTGCCGGCTTCCGCGCCCGCGTCGTCGGCTATGACCCCGGCGTTTCGGCGGCCACCATGCGGGAAGCCGGCGTAGAGAAATTCGACGATCTTCACGCCATGCTGGCGGTTTGCGATTTCGTCTCGCTGCATTGCGTGCTCAATGATGCCACCCGCCATCTCATCGGCGCGGCCGAATTGCGCGCCATGCAGCCGTCGGCGTTCCTCATCAACGTGTCGCGCGGGGCGCTGGTCGATGAGAGGGCATTGCTGGCGGCGCTGGACGAAGGCCTGATCGCCGGCGCCGGGCTCGATGTCTATGGCGACGAGCCGCTGAGCGAACAGGGGCACCTGCTGAGCAGCCTCTACGGCCGGCCCAACGTCATCTTGCTGCCGCATCTGACCTTCTATACCCACGAGGCCATGCAGCGGCTGGAACGCGAGACGCTGGAGCGTTGCCGCGAAGTACTGGAAGGCCGTCCGGTGCTGGTGAAGTCGCACGATCCACGCCTCAGGGCGCAAACCCACGGCGTCACCTTTGCGCCCTAAGAAGAAAGGCCGCACGTCATGCTGAAAGCCTGGAGCGATGCCGCCCCGCAACTGGTGGACGTGGCGACGGGCCGCCGGCCAGCCGATCTCGTGGTGCGGAACGCCCGCTGGGTGAACGTCCATTCCGGCGAGGTGATCCCTGGAAGCGATGTTGCGGTGGCCGCCGGCCGCTTTGCCTATTGCGGCCCCGATGCATCGCACTGCATCGGTGATGAAACCGAGGTGGTCGATGCCGGCGGGCGCTATATCGTCCCCGGTCTGTGCGATGCCCACATGCATGTGGAATCGGGCATGGTGACGGTGAGCGAATTCTGCCGCGCCGTCATTCCCCACGGCACCACTTCCATGTTCATCGACCCGCACGAGATCGCCAACGTGCTGGGTCTGCCGGGCGTGCGCCTCATGCATGACGAGGCCATGGCGATGCCCGTCAACGTCTTTGTCCAGATGCCGTCGTGCGTTCCTTCCGCGCCCGGCCTCGAACACGCCGGCGCCAGCCTCGATGAAAAAGACGTGGTCGAGGCCATGACCTGGCCCAACATCATCGGCCTTGGCGAGGTGATGAACTTTCCCGGCGTCTCGGGCAACGATCCGCTGATGGTGGCTGAGATCGCCGCCACCATGCGGGCCGGCAAGACGGTGGGCGGTCACTACGCCTCGCGCGATCTCGGACCGGCCTTCCATGGCTACGTGGCGGGCGGCCCCGCCGACGACCACGAAGGCACCTGCGTTGAAGATGCCGTTACCCGCGTCCGCCAGGGCATGAAGGCCATGCTGCGTCTCGGCTCGGCCTGGTACGATGTCGCCTCCCAGATCGTCGCGGTGACCGAAAGGGGTCTCGATCCGCGCAACTTCATCCTGTGCACCGACGACAGCCATTCCGGCACCCTGGTCCATGACGGCCACATGGACCGGGTGGTCCGCCACGCCATCGCGCAAGGGCTGAAGCCGCTGACGGCGATCCAGATGGCGACCGTCAATGCCGCCCAGCATTTCGGGCTGGAACGCGACCTGGGCTCCATCGCCCCCGGCCGTCGCGCCGACTTCCTCATTGTCTCCAATCTCGCCGAACTGAAGATCGATGCCGTCTACGGGCGCGGCGTGCGGCTCGCCACCGGGGGAAGGCTGGAAGCCGACATTGCCCCTTACGATTATCCCGCCAGCGCGAAAAACACCGTCAGGCTGGGCAAGGTGCTTCAGGCGAGCGATTTCGACATCGCCGCGCCCGAAGCCGCCAACCGTGTCCGCGCCCGGGTGATCGGCGTCATCGAGAACCAGGCCCCGACCCGGGCGCTGGAGGCGGATCTGGCGGTCGCCGGCGGACTGGTCGCCATGGACCGCGATGGGGACATCTGCCAGATCGCGCTGGTGGAGCGCCATCGTGCCACCGGCGGCGTGGTCAACGCCTTCGTCTCCGGTTTCGGCTACTCGAAGCCCTGCGCGCTGGCGTCAACCGTTGCCCACGACTGCCACCACATGATCGTGGTGGGCACCTCGAAGGCCGACATGGCGATGGCCGCCAACACCCTGGGCGAGGTCGGCGGCGGCGTTGCACTGGTGTCGGAAGGCGAGGTACTGGCGCTGGTCGAAATGCCGATCGCCGGGCTGATGTCCGATGAACGCGCCGAGATCGTGGCCGCCAAGGCGGCAAAGCTCACCACCGCCATGCGCGCCATGGGCTGCACCCTCAACAACGCCTACATGCAGCATTCGCTCCTGGCGCTGGCGGTGATCCCCGAACTGCGCATCTCCGACATGGGCCTCATCGACGTGACGAAATTCGCCCGGACCGACCTGTTCGTCTAGCGCTGTTACCGCAAGCGGGGCCGGGCTCGCCCATGACGCGGGTTGCTGGACACATGCCCAAAGAGGCGTCATGGGCGGACGGAGACCCGTTGCACAGCCACACCATTTTCGTTATGGCCGGGCGAAGAGCCGGCCATCCTTTTCGCCTCCCCGGCAAGCCTCAAAAGGATGCGCGGGTCAGGCCCGCGCATGACGAGGGTGGTTGAGGCCGTCCTCCAACCTCCATCTCCGTCACACCGGGACTTGATCCCGCTGTCCATTCCGCCTGTCTCACGGCAGGTCGCAGCGCCAGCGGAATGGATGCCGGCATCAGGTGCCGGCATGATGCAGCAGGTGGGCAATGCGGGAGAAATCAATGCCAGGTCAGAAAAATGTCTTGACATCAGACGAATGTTCCTGTATTGTTCTTGTCGCTTGCCCCTGACCGAGGAAGTGTGCACAAACCGTCGGTGCATGGGGGTAAAACGGTTCCCGAGCCAACTAGCGGCCATGACGAGTAGCCGTGAAAGGTCCGGGCGGGCTGCGCGTCGACCCTGGGTGGAAACGTCCAGCGCGCCACATGGCAAGCCGGGCCGGCCGGAGGTGCCCTCTGTCTACCTTGAGGGCATTTGGCTTCATAAGACCGGTTCTGGTGAGAGCGACGGCAGACCCCGACAAGAAGCCGGGTGCGGAGCGCCTTTCAGGTGCCCATTGTTACTACCAGCGTTGCACCTTGAAAGGCGCTCCGCTCTTCCCGTTCCCTCCGCCACGGCGCAAGGCCACCGGAGCCAATGATACTTGCCCTACCCAATGTCGTCACACCGGGACTTGATCCCGGTGTCCATTCCGTCAACTTCACGGCAAGTCGCCACGCCAGCGGTATGGATGCCGGCATCAAGTGCCGGTGTGACGATGGGGGACGCGACGGGGACCCCACCCTTCCAGTGACATTGCGCAAGGGGGGGCCGGATCATGCGATCCTGGGTGGGCCGCGCGCCCGAGTGTGGCTGCTGTGTCAGTTGACCGGGCTCAGCAGCGGCTTGCCGGCAAAAAAGGCGCCGAGATTGTCGACCACCACATCGCCCATGGCCTTGCGGGTCTCGACCGTCGCCGAGCCCTGGTGCGGCTGCAGCACCACGTTGTCCATGCCCATGAGGGCAGCCGGCACATTGGGTTCGTTGGCGAAGACATCGAGGCCGGCGCCGCCGAGCTTTCCCGAGCGCAGCGCCTCGACGAGAGCCTCCTCGTCATGCACCGAGCCGCGCGCCACGTTGACGAAGATGCCCTCGGGCCCAAGCGCCTCCAGCACTTCGGCGTTGACGATGCCGCGTGTTGCCGCCCCGCCGGGGCACATGGCGATCAGAATGTCGCAATCGCCCGCCATGGTGGCAAGGTCGGGGTAATAGCGATAGGGCTGGTCCGGCTGCTCGTGGCGGCCGTTATAGGCGATGCGGCAGCCGAGGAAATGAAGCTTGTCGGCCAGCGTCTTGCCGATGCGCCCGAGGCCGATGATGCCGACGGTGCGACCGCGGATCGAGCGGGCGAGCGGCGGGTAGCCCTCGCGTGGCCAGCGCCCGGCGCGCAGATAGCGCTCGTTGGCGCAGAAATTGCGGGTGGCGGCAAGCACCAGCATGACCGCCAGGTTGGCCACATCGTCGTTGAGCACATCGGGTGTGTTGGTCAGGGTGATGCCTTTCCTGCTGGCGTGGGCGACATCGACGCCGTCATAGCCGACCCCGAAGCTGGAAATGACCTTGAGGTTGGGCAAGGCATCCATGAGGGCCGCGTCGGCCTTGCCCATGGTCGCCACGGCTTGCGTCTCGTCGGCGATGGCGGCAAGCAGCGCGGCCTTGTCCGCCGCCTCTGTGAGGCGATGGGTGGTATAGGCTGCATCGAGGGCGGCCTCGACCGGTTGCGGCATGCGGGTGGCGATGAGGACGCGCGGCTTCATGATGTGGATTCCTGTGCAAGGGCTGGGGCAAGGGCGGCGCGAATGCGCGCCACCAGGATTTCGGGATCGAGGCCGGCATCGAGCACCAGGGCGGGCTCGTCGGGGCGCGGTGGTTCCAGCGTCTCGATCTGGCTGGCCAGCAGGCCCGCCGGCATGAAGTGGTCGTTGCGCGCCGCCATGCGCTTGGCCAGCAGCGCCGGGTCGCCGTCGAGATGAACGAAAACCAGCGGTCCGGCAGCGGCCTGCAGCCGTTGGCGATAGACGTATTTGAGGGCCGAACAGGCTGCCACTGCCGCGTTGCCGCGTTGCTGCTCTGCTGCTATCGCCGCTGCGATGGCATCGAGCCACGGCCAGCGGTCGTCATCGCTCAAGGCGAGGCCGGCGCTCATGCGCGCTACATTGGCGGGCGGGTGAAGCCGGTCGCCTTCGATGAACGGCCAGCCGAGGCTTCGGGCCAGCCGCTCTCCGACCGTCGTCTTGCCCGATCCGCACACCCCCATGACGACGATGCTCATGACGGCGCCCGCCGCCACGGCCCGTGATGGGTGCCGGGTTTGTCGGTGCGCTGAAAGCCATGATCGCCGAAACGATCGCGCTGGGCCTGGATCAGGGCGGTGGGCAGGCGGGCCGCACACAGGCCGTTCCAGTAGGCCAGTCCGGTGGCGGTGACCGGTATGGCAAGGCCATGCCCGAGGCCCCACGCAGCGGCCTGGCGCCAGCCGCCAAGTGCTGCCTCGATATGCTCGCGAAGCGGCGGGGCGGCCAGCACCGGCATGCCGCCGGGAAGCGCCATCACCTCGTCCAGCAGGGCCATGCGCAGGATGGAGCCGTTGCGCCACACCCCGGCGGCGTCCTGCGGTGACGCCGGCCAGCCTTTCTCCCTGGCGGCGGCGGCGATGAGATCCAACCCCTGTCCCAGTGATACGGCTATGGAGGCGCCGAGCGCATCGGCGATGGCGGCGGGATCGAGTTCCTCCCGCGCTCCGGCGTAGGGCGGCTGCGGTCCGTGGTGGCGGCGCAGGTTGCCCGATGCCGATAGCTGGCGCATGGCGACGGCTTCGGCAATCGAGGGCAACGGCACGCCGAAGTCGAGGCCGGCCTCGCAGCACCAGGTCCCGGTCCCTTTGTGGCCGGCACTGTCGGCCACGATGTCGATGAGCGGTCCACCGCTCTCGGCATCGGTGGTGGTAAGGATCTCGGCGGTGATCTCGATCAGATAACCGGCGAGCGGTCGCTTGGCCCATGCGCCCATGATCGCCGCGATGTCGGCCGGGCGCCGTCCACCGGCGGCCAGCAGGGATGCCGCCTCGGCGATCGACTGCATGACGGCATATTCGATGCCGTTGTGGACCATCTTGACGAAATGCCCGGCGCCGCCGTCGCCGAACCAGTTGAGGCACCGCGCCTTGCCGCAACGTGCCGCGATGCTGGCAAGCAGCGGTTCGGCCTTGGCCCAGGCGTCCTGATCGCCGCCCGCCATCATCGCCGGACCGCGTCGGGCGCCCTCGGCGCCACCGGAAATGCCGATGCCGAGATAGCCGACATTGTACCCCGCCAGTTCCGCGGCAAGCGCTTCGCTGTCCTTGTAGTGCGAGTTGCCGCCGTCCATGACGACATCGCCGGCGGACAGCATGGGCGCCAGCTGGCGCGCCAGGGCTGTGACCGGTTGGCCGGCCTTGACCATCAAGAGCATCAGGCGCGGGTGGTCGAGTTCGAACACCATGCCGGCGAGATCGCGCGCGCCGGCAACCCCTTGTGCCCGCCAGTCCCGGGCCTCCGGCCACGGGTCGAAGGCGATCACCTGGTGACCGGCATCGCGCAGGTTGAGCGCCAGATTGCGTCCCATGGGACCCAGTCCGATCAAGCCGACCTGCATGGATTGTTCTCCCCGTTGCCCCGGTGGTGGGCGACTTCAGGTTGTCTGCCCGGCGAGGAACTCGAACCCCGTATCGATGCGCATGGGGGCTTCATTACCCGCCAGACGCTCGACGATGCAACGGGCAGCCTGCTGGCCCATGGAAAATCGCGGCGAGCGTACCGTGGTCAGCCGACGCGGCAGAAGCTGGCCGATCACCAGCCCGTTGAACCCGGCGATGGCGATGCGTTCAGGGATGGCGATGCCGGCCGACAGGCAATGCAGGACCGCGCCGATGGCGAGATCGTCATTGGAGAAGTAGACAGCTTCGAGCCCGGGATTGCGGGCGAGCATATCGACCAGCGCCTCCGCCCCGGCCGGCACCGAGGTGGGCAGCGGCAGTTCGCGCCTCGCCTCCACCGCCAGCCCCTGCCCGGCGAGCACTTCCTCGAAGCCCTTGAGGCGCTTTGCGGCGCGCAGGTCGCGCTTCAGGTCGCAGGCGACATAACCGATGCGGCGATATCCGCGCATCGCCAGATGCGCCGCCGTCACCCGTCCGGCCTCGCCATGCGACAGGCCGACGCACATATCGACGGCCTCGCCGTCTACGTCCATCAGTTCGACCACCGGGACGCCGACCCGCTTGAGCAGCCGTCTCGTGTCGCTGTCGTGCTCTAGTCCGGCGATGATGATCCCGGCCGGCCGCCAGGAGAGCACCCCTTCGACCAGGGCGCGTTCGCGCTCGCTGTCGTATTCGGTCACCGCCAGGACACCCTGCAGCCCGGCCTCGACCAGCACCGAATTGATGCCCGACATAACCTCGGTGAAGACAATGTTGCCGATGGTGGGGATGATTGCGGCGACCTGGGTGGAGCGCGCCGAGGCCAGTGCCCCCGCCAGCCGGTTGGGCACATAGCCGACCGCATCCACGGCTTCCAGCACCCGGCGCTTGGCGTCGGCGGAAAACGAGCCATGACCGCGCAGTACTCGCGACACGGTCATCCGCGACAGGCCGGCATGGGCTGCGACCTCGTCGATTGTACTGGCCCGGGGATTCCCCGCCAGGCGTGCGCTGCGGACTTCCTTGTCCATGGTGAACTCTGTCGCCCCGCTCCCGCTTGCAGATGCCGGGTTGGACTTTTTCGTTGACAGCCTGCAACCCGGCAGGCATTGTTAGCGCTAACAAACATAACAGCAATGCTGCGGCAAGCCAACCCGTTTGGCATCGCCGGCCCCGGCAAGGTCAACAGGCCAGCCGGGTCTCGGGAGGAAAGATGGCGCACGTCGACATTCGCGATGTCCGCAAGGCGTTCGGCGCGACGGAAGTTCTGCACGGCGTCTCCGTCGACGTGCCGGATGGCTCGTTCACGGTTCTGGTAGGGCCCTCCGGCTGCGGCAAGTCGACCCTTTTGCGCATGGTGGCGGGGCTCGAGGAGGTAACCTCCGGCGAAATCGCCATCGGCGAGCGCATCGTCAACCGTGTTCCCCCCAAGGAGCGCGATATCGCCATGGTGTTCCAGAACTATGCGCTCTATCCCCACATGAAGGTCTTCGACAACATGGCCTTCAGCCTCAAGCTGGCCAGGGTCGACGCCGCCAGCATCCACGAGCGGGTGGAGGAAGCCGCCCGCATCCTCAACCTCACCGATTATCTCGATCGTTATCCCCGCCAGCTCTCCGGCGGCCAGCGCCAGCGCGTCGCCATGGGCCGCGCCATCGTCAGGAAGCCGCAGGTGTTCCTGTTCGATGAGCCGCTGTCCAACCTCGATGCCAAGCTTCGTGTGCAGATGCGTACCGAGATACGCGAACTCCACCAGCGCCTTGCGGCCACCTCCATCTATGTCACCCACGACCAGATCGAGGCCATGACCATGGCCGACCAGATCGTCGTCATGAAGGATGGCGTGGTGGAGCAGGTCGGCCAGCCGCTGGACCTCTACGACGCGCCCGCCAATGTCTTCGTCGCGGGTTTTATCGGCTCGCCGGCCATGAACCTGCTGGAGGGCGAGGTGGGCAGTGACAAGGGCGATCCGGTGATGTGGATCGAGGGCAGCATCGCCGTGCCGCTGGGCCAGCGCAGCGGCCTCGCGGCGGGCCGCAAGGTGGTGTGTGGTCTCAGGCCGGAACATTTCGTCCTTTCCGATGGAAAGACCGGCATGGAGGCCCGCGTCAACGTGGTGGAGCCGACCGGCGCCGAGACCCTGGTGGTCTCGAAGATTGGCGAACAGACGCTTCTGGCCTCCTTCAAGGAGCGCCACGAGTTCAAGCCGGGCAAGGTCATCCACCTGACGCCGGATATCGCGCATCTGCACCTGTTCGATGCCGCGTCCGGGCAGCGATTGTGACGGCAACAGGAATTTGAAACGGCAAATGTGCCGGGTGCTCACAAAGGGAGGAAACCGATGAGCAGATTTACCAGACGCGAGATCATCAAGACCGGTGCCGGGCTTGGCGCCATGGCGGCCTTCACGTCACCGTTCCTGAGGCCGGGCGCTGCCCGTGCCGAGGCGATGATGTACAAGCCCGAGGCCGGCGCCGAGCTTACGCTGCTGCGCTGGAAGCGCTTCGTGCAGTCGGAAGAGGACGCCTTCGTCAAGCTGGTGGCCAATTTCACCGCCAAGACCGGCGTCAAGGTCAACGTGCAGAATGAATCGCTCGACGACGTACAGCCCAAGGCCTCGGTCGCGGCCAATGTCGGCCAGGGGCCGGATCTGGTCTGGGGGCTTTATTCGCTGCCATTTCTGTTCCCCGACAAGTGCATCGACCTGACCGACCTCGCCAACGCGCTGGGCAAGGCCAATGGCGGCTGGGTGGACTCGGCGGTGAAATACGGCAAGAGCGGCGACAAGTGGATCTGCATTCCCGCCTGCTTCAACGGCAACTACATCAACTATCGCGTTGATGCGATGAAGAAGGCGGGCTTCTCGACGTTCCCGGGCGACACCGCTGGCTTCCTGGAGTTGATGAAGGGGCTCAAGGCCAACAAGACGCCGGGTGGCTTTGCCCTCGGCCATGCCTCCGGCGACGGCAATGCCTGGGTCCATTGGGCGCTGTGGGCGAACGGCGGCTTCCTGGTGGATGAGAACGACAAGGTCGCCATCAACTCGCCCGAAACGGCCAAGGCCTGCGAATATGTCAAGGCGCTGTATGAGACCTTCGTGCCCGGCACTGCCGCGTGGAACGACGGCTCCAACAACAAGGCTTTCCTTGGCAACGAGCTGTGGCTGACCAACAACGGCATTTCCATCTATGCCGCCGCCCAGCGCGACAACATGATGGACATCGCCAACGACATGGACCACGCCCTGTGGCCGACGGGCCCGGTGGGCTTCCCCACCGAGTTCCACATAGCCTATCCGATGCTCGCCTTCACCTACACCAAGTACCCCGATGCCTGCCGGGCGTTCATCGAATACATGATGTCGCCCGAGGCTTACGGGCCGTGGCTGACGGGGGCGGTGGGCTATCTCACCCAGTCGCTCAACGCCTATGATTCGCTGCCCGTGTGGACCGACGATCCCAAGCGCACGGTGTTCCGCGATGCCGCCAAGCGCACCCTTACGGCGGGCTACAAGGGCTCGGTGGGCGAGAAGGCGGCAGCCGCGCTCGCCGACTTCATCGTCCTCGACATGTTCGCCAACTACGCCACCGGGCATCTGGACTTGAAGGAGTCAATTGCGCAGGCCGAACATCAGGCCAAGCGTATCTATCGCTAGGCAACACTTGCGGCCGGGGACGGCATCTGGGCATTCCCGGCCGCAACGCCCTTTATTGGATGAAACGCGGTTCCCATGGCGGACATTGGCGCTCAAGGTAAGGTGGACGAAGGCGGCCCCGGCGTGTGGGCATTGCTCCGGCAGAACCGCAACTGGCTCGGCTTCTGGTACATGCTGCCGGCCATGGGGTTCCTTGTCGTATTCCTCGCCTATCCGCTGGGCCTGGGCGTCTGGCTCTCCATGACCGATGCCCGCATCGGCCGGGTGGGCGAGTTCGTGGGGTTGGACAACTTCACCTGGCTGTGGGACGACAATGTCTTCTGGCTGTCGGTGTTCAACACACTGCTTTACACCATCGTTGCCAGCACCATAAAATTCGCCATCGGCCTCTACCTGGCGCTGCTGCTCAACCATCATATGCCGTTCAAGGCCTTCATCCGTGCCGTGGTGCTCTTGCCCTTCATCGTGCCGACAGTGCTGTCGGCCATCGCCTTCCTGTGGATCTTCGACCCGCAATTCTCAATCATCACCTGGACGCTAAGGGCTGCCGGCCTCATCGGGCACAACATCGATTTTCTCGGCGATCCCTGGCACGCGCGCATTTCCGTCATTGCCGTCAATATCTGGCGCGGCGTGCCGTTCGTCGCGATCACCCTGCTGGCCGGCCTGCAGACCGTCTCGCCCTCGCTCTATGAGGCCGCCACCATCGACGGCGCCAGCCCGTGGCAGTTGTTCCGCCATATCACCTATCCGCTGCTGACACCGATCATCGCCGTGGTCATGACCTTTTCGGTGCTCTTCACCTTCACCGACTTTCAGCTCATCTGGGCGATCACTCGCGGCGGGCCGGTCAACGCCACCCACCTGATGGCGACGCTGTCCTATCAGCGCGCCATCCTCGGCGGCTATCTGGGCGAGGGCTCAGCCATCTCCACCGCCATGATCCCCTTCCTGCTGGCGGCCATCATGATCTCGTGGTTCGGTCTGCAGCGACGCAAGTGGCAGCAGGGAGAGGCCGATGACTGAGACACCTGCGGCAGAGGCCAACGGCGTCGTGGGGCGCTGGCAGGAACGCCGCCGCGTGGCGCGCATGGAAGCCGCCAACATGTCCGGCGCCGACTATCTTCTGTCGCTGCCGCAGCGCTGGGTACGCATCTATCTCCCGCTGTCGGTGATCGTCTTCGTGTTGCTGTTCCCGTTCTACTGGATGGCCATCACCGCCATCAAACCCGACGAACAGTTGGTCAATTTCGGCGCCGTGAATCCTTATTGGGTGATCGCGCCCACCTTCGACCACATCCACCACCTCCTGTTCGATACGCCCTACATGCACTGGATGTGGAACACCATGTTCATCGCCATGGTGTCGACCATCCTGTCGCTGGTGGCCAGCGTCCTCGCCGCCTATGCCATCGTTCGCCTGCGCTACAAGGGTGCGCGCTGGATCGGCGGGGCCATTTTCCTCGCCTACCTGGTGCCGCCGTCGATCCTCTTCATCCCGCTGTCCCTGATCGTGGTGAAATACGGGTTGTGGGACACGCAGTGGGCCTTGATCCTCACCTATCCGACCATCCTCATCCCGTTCTCCACCTGGCTGTTGATGGGTTATTTCAAGACCATTCCCTTCGAACTGGAGGAATGCGCCCTCATCGACGGCGCCAGCCGTTGGCAGATCCTCACCAAGATCGTGCTGCCGCTGGCCGGTCCGGGTCTCATCTCGGCCGGTATCTTCTGCTTCACGTTGTGCTGGAACGAGTTCATCTACGCTTTGACGTTCCTGTCGTCGCCGGCCAAGAAGACCGTCCCCGTCGCCATCCTGTCGGAGATGGTGGACGGCGATGTCTACCGCTGGGGCGCCTTGATGGCCGGTGCCCTGTTCGGCTCCATCCCGGTGGCCATCGTCTACATGTTCTTCGTCAACCACTATGTCTCGGCCATGACCGGCGCGGTGAAGGAGTAGCCGGCGATGCGGATCGGCTTCATCGGGCTCGGCGCCATGGGCCTGCCGATGGCGGCCAATCTTGTTGCCGCCGGGCACGACGTGGCGGGCTTCGACCTCAAGCCGGCCGCCATCGACGCTTTTGCGGCCGCCGGCGGCACGGCGGCAGCTTCGGCGGCAGAGGCGGCGAGGGGAGCGGCAATCCTCGTCCTCATGGTGGTGAACGGCGATCAGGCGAAATCCGTGCTGTTCGGCGAGGCCGGCGTCGTGGCGGCGCTCGCCCCCAATGCCATTGTGCTCGCCGCCTGCACGCAGTCGCCGGGCCAGGCGGCCGAGCTGGCCGCAAGCCTCGCCAGCCGGCAGTTGCGGATGCTCGATTGTCCGGTCTCGGGCGGCGTCGTGGGGGCTGAAGGGGCAAGTCTCACTTTCATGTGCGCCGGCCCCCGGCTTGTTTTCGACGAGGTCCGGCCGCTGCTTGCCTTCATGGGCCGCAATATCTTCCATGTTGGCGATGCACCCGGCGCGGGGGCCACCGCCAAGCTCATCAACCAGCTCCTGTGCGGCGTCCACATTGCGGTAGCGGCCGAGGCGATGAATGTTGCCGAGCGGGCGGGCGTCTCGCTGCAGGCCATCCACGACATCATTTCGGTGTCGGCGGGCAACAGCTGGATGTGGGGCAATCGCGGCCCGCGCATGATGCAGGACGATCCCGAAGTCACCAGCGCCGTCGACATCTTCGTGAAGGATCTGGGCATCGTCCTCGACCATGGCCGCAAGACGAGGCAGGGCCTGCCGCTGGCGGCGGTGGCGCATCAGATGTTCCTGGCGGCCTCCGGGCTTGGCCACGGGCCTGAGGACGACAGCCAGGTGATCAAGGCCTACCGCGCCCTCAATGGCGCAACGGCGAAGAAAGATGAGTCGCAGGAAGGATGCTGAGGTGACCAAACAGACTATCGGCTTCATCGGCGTCGGCCTCATGGGCCACGGCATGGCCAGGAACATCGTCGAGAAGGGCTATCCGCTCGTCGTCATGGGCCACCGCAATCGCGCGCCCGTCGAAGACCTGGTGAAACGCGGCGCCAAAGAAGCCGGATCGGCGAAGGAACTGGCGTCGGCCTGCGACATCGTCCACATCTGCGTTACCGGCTCGCCGCAGGTCAAAAGCCTCATCCGTGGGTCCGAAGGCATTCTGGCCTCGGGGAAAAAGGGTCTCATCGTTATCGACTGTTCCACTGCCGATCCGGTCTCGACGCTGGCGCTGGCGGCCGAACTGGCCGACGCCGGCATGGCGATGGTCGATGCCCCCTTGAGCCGCACCCCCAAGGAGGCCGAGGAAGGCACCCTTGACTGCATGGTCGGCGCCGATCCCGAAACCTTCGCCAGGGTGAAGCCGGTGATCGAATGCTGGTCCACCAACATCAATCATCTTGGCGCCCTGGGGCTCGGCCACAAGATGAAGCTCATTAACAACTTCGTCGCCATGGGCTATGCCGCCATCTATGCCGAGGCGCTGGCGCTGGCGCAGAAATCGGGGCTGACGGTCGACCAGTTCCATGCTGTTATCGGCTCCAGTCGCATGCGCAACGGTTTCTACGACACCTTTATGAAATGGACGCTCGAAGGCGACCCCGACGCCCACAAGTTCACCATCGCCAATGCCCACAAGGACATGCGCTACCTCGCCAGCATGGCCAATGCGGCGGGCGGCGTGAACCACGTGCAGTCGGTGGTGAAGAACCTTTTCGCCGGCATGGAGGCGGCGGGCGAAGGAGCGCGCCATGTGCCCATGCTCGCCGACTACCTCTTGCGCCTCAATGGGCTGGAGCCGCGCCACAAAGGTGGGGGCGCAGCATGACGAGCCGCACCGTCAGGAATGTCTCCAACGAGGACCTGCGCGAAAGGGCGCGGATGATCCGCCTGGAAACGCTGCGCCTAACCGATATCTGCGGCTCGGGCCACTACGGATCGACCTTTTCCATGGCCGAACTGGTGGCCGTTCTTTACTACCAGCTTCTGAACGTCGATCCGAAGAACGCGAAATGGGCTGACCGCGACCGCTTCACCATGGGCAAGGGCCATGCCGCAATCGGCCTGTTTCCGGTGTTGGCCGACCTCGGTTTCTTTCCCGCAGACTGGCTCGACACCTATACCCGCTTCGGGTCGCCGCTGGGCGATCATCCCGACATGAAGAAGGTGCCGGGGGCGGATTTTTCTTCCGGCTCCATCGGCCATAACCTGTCGGTGTCGGTGGGCATGGCACTGGGGTTGAAGCGCAAGGGTTCGCCGGCCCGGGTCGTCTGCCTGATGGGCGACGGCGAGCAGGCGGAAGGCCAGATCTGGGAAGCGGCGATTTCCGGCGCCCATTGGTGCCTCGACAATCTGGTCGGCATCGTTGACATCAACGCCGCCGGCTCCGACGGGCTGACCCAGCAGACCATGAAGACCGAGCCGCTGAAGGCCAAGTGGGAAGCCTTCGGCTGGCGCACCTTCGTTCTGGAAGACGGTCATAACCTCGATGCCGTCTCCGATACCCTGAACCGGGCACTCAACGCCCCCGACGGGCGGCCGACCTGCGTGCTCGCCTATACGGTCGCCGGCAAGGGCGTGTCGTTCATGGAGCATGGCTGGGAATGGCATCTCGGTTTCCTTGGCCCCAGTGACCTCGAACAGGCTTACCGCGAAGTGATGGAAGGCAACATCGGATGAACCGCTACGTTCCCCAGCCGCGCGCACCTGGCATGAGCTACATGACGGCTGAGATGAAGGCCGCCATCGACCTGTCCGAATCGCGTGTCGGCGCCATGCGCGACGAGGCCACCTGGGACATGGCCGCCTCGCTCGGCCTGTCGCGGCAACTGACCACCGGCGAGGTGCTGGTCGACCTCGCCGATGCCGGCCGCGACGATATCGTCGTCTGCACCGCCGATCTCGGCCGCCCCACCCAGGTCATCGGTTTCGGGCGCAAGTATCCCGACCGCTATTTCAACTTCGGTATCGCCGAGCGCAACATGATCGGCGCGGCGGCGGGGCTGGCGACCACTGGGTATCTGCCAGTGATCTCCAACTATTCCTTCTTCCTTGCTCTCATGGGGCTGGAGAACATCCGCAACGATATCTGCTATCCGAACCTCAACGTGCGCATGATCGGCACCCATTCCGGCATCGCCATGGGCTTTTACGGCACCTCGCATCATTGCAATGAGGATATCGGGGCCTTGCGGGCCCTCGCCGGCCTGACAGTAATGGCGCCGTGCGACGGTAACGCCATCCGCTCTGCCTTCCAGGCCACCATCGATCATCAAGGTCCCATCTATTTTCGCGCCGGCCGCGGGCGCGAGACGGTGGTCTACGATCAACCGCCAGCCTGGGAAATCGGCGGCTCCAACACCTTGCGCGAGGGCGCCGATGCGACGGTGCTCGCCATCGGCAATCTCGTTGCCGCCAGTCTAGGTGCTGCCGATATCCTGGAAAGGGAAGGTATCGGGCTTACCGTCGTTGACATGTATTCCCTTCGCCCCGTCGACCGTGCGCCGATCAGACGCGCGGCGAACGCGAATGGTCTGGTGATTTCGGCCGAGGAACACAATATAACCTCCGGCTTCGGTTCGGCTGTCGCCGAAGTGATCGCCGAGGAAGGGCTTTCCTGCCGCCTCCATCGCATCGGTATGCCGGACGACTATTCACTGCTGGGTCCGCCCACCCATCTCTACCGCTATTACGGCCTCGATGCCGAAGGCGTGGCGACGCGGGTGCGCAGGGCCTTGGGCAAAGGGACCTGACGACCATGCTCTTGAAGGGAAAGATCGCCGTCATCACCGGGGCGGCCAGTCCGCGCGGGCTCGGCCTTGCCATGGCACGGCTGTTCGCCGAGCAGGGTGCCAGCATCGCCATTCTCGATCTCGATGCCGACAAGGCGAAGGAGGCGGCGAGATCGCTGAAGCGCCGCGGTCACATGGGTATCCGGTGCGACGTGGCCAAGAGGCCGCAGTGCGAGCGTGCCGTGACCCGCATCCTCAAGCGCCACGGCCGCATCGATGTGCTGGTCAACAATGCCGGCATCACCTCGCCGGAGCGGCTGCTGGAGGTAACGCTTGAAAGCTATAACCGCGTCATGGACATCAACATGCGCGGCACCCTCAACATGACGCAGGCCGTGGTGCCGGTCATGCGGGCGCAACGTTCGGGCTCGATCATCAACCTGTCCTCGGTGTCCGCCCAGCGCGGCGGTGGCATCTTCGGCGGCTCGCACTATTCCGCCGCCAAGGCCGCCATCCTCGGTTACACCAAGGCATGCGCGCGCGAGCTTGGCCCTGACAACGTGCGCGTCAATGCCATCTGCCCGAGCTTCATCGACACCGACATCACCGCCGGATTGATGACCCCGGAAAAGCTCAAGGCGATCATCGCATCGGTCCCCCTGGGCCGGCCGGGCCATGCCGGCGACGTTGCCGGCTGTGCCCTTTTCCTTGCCAGCGATCTGGCCTCCTACGTCACTGGCAGCGAGATCGACGCCAACGGCGGCAGCCATATTCACTAATCGCCTGCAAGCCGGGTTTTCACCCGCCGTTGCTACCGCCTCAACCTTACGAGATATGTCACCATGCCCGATGAACCATTTCCTCTCGTCTTCGATGGTCACAACGACGTCCTGTTGCGTCTCCACAAGAAGAAAAGGCCGGGAGTGGAAAGTGATTTTGTCGACGGCGACGGCGAGGGCCATCTCGACCTGCCGCGCATGCGCCAGGGCGGTTTCGGCGGCGGCATGTTCGCCATCTTCGTTCCCTCGGGCGAGAGCTTTGTCGCCATGGACAAGCTCATGCAGGGCGAACGCTACGACGTGCCGCTGCCGCAAGTGATGCAGGCGAGCGATGCACTGCCGGTGGCGCTTGCCATGGCGGCGATTCTGTTTCGCATCGAGGTGGCGGCAAAGGGGGCCTTCCGGGTGTGCCGTTCAGCCGGCGATATTCGCGCCGCGCTGGCCGAGGGTGCGGTGGCCGCCGTCTTTCATATCGAGGGTGCCGAAGCCATCGACCGCGATCTCAATGCGCTCGACGTGCTCTACCGGGCCGGCCTGCGCTCGCTCGGGCCGGTATGGAGCCGCCCGACCATCTTCGGCCATGGCGTGCCCTTCCGCTATCCCTCGACCGGCGATACCGGACCCGGCCTCACCGATGCCGGCAAGGCGCTCGTCAAGGCATGCAACGATCTGGGGATTGTCGTTGATTTGTCGCATCTCAACGAGAAGGGCTTCTGGGACGTGGCGGCCGGGAGCCGCGCCCCGCTGATCGCCACCCATTCCAATGCCCATGCAATCTGCCCCCACGCCCGCAACCTCAGCGATCGCCAGTTGCATGCCATCCGCGACACCGGCGGCATGGTCGGCCTCAACTTCGCCACCTGCTTCCTGCGGCCCGACGGGCAGAGCGGCACCGACACCCCGCTCGATGTCATGGCGCGCCATCTCGATCACCTGATCGCCAACGCCGGGCTCGATCATGTGGGCTTCGGTTCCGATTTCGACGGCGCCCATGTGCCGCAGGAAATCGGCGACGTTACCGGATTGCCCGTCTTGCTGGCCTTCCTTCGCCGCCACGGCTATGACGACGATACGCTTCGCAAACTCGCTCACGAGAACTGGATTGCCGCCCTCGAACGCACCTGGGGTGCGTGATCAGGTAAAGGCGAGACTGACCTTGCCGAGGCGGCCGAAATCCGCCGTGAAGCGATCGCCGGGGACGACCGGCAGCGGCACAGCGCACGTGCCCGTCGTCACCACCTCGCCGGCCTTCAGGCCGATGCCAAGTCCCGAAAGTTCGTTGGCGATCCACGTGAGCGCGAGGCACGGGCCGCCAAGCACGTTGGCGCCGACGCCGTCGCGCTCGATCTTGCCGGCGATGGCGCAGGCGACCGGATAGGCAGCGAGATCGAGGTCGCGCCAGTCGTCGGCTTCGGCGCCCAGCATGAACAGGTGGGCGCAGGCATCATCGGCGATGAGTTGGGCCTCTCCCACGACGGTGAAATCAGCAAACCGAGAATCGGGCACCTCGATGGCCGGATGCAAGCTGGCGATGGCGGCCATCACCTCGTCCACGGCATAGGGCTTGCGGTGCGGCGGCAGGTTGACCCCCATGCGGAAGGCGAATTCAGGCTCCGCCACCCGCATGCGGTTGCCCTCAAGCGATACGCTCGAGCCGTTTTCCACCACCCGCTCGGCGAGGATGCGGCCGGCCATCGGGCCACTGACATTGATGTGTGCCTGGCCCGCAGCGCTGGTGGCGGCAATCTTCCAGCCGTAGAGTGGCACGGTCGTGTGGGCCTCAAGCCGCGCCTGGATGGCATAACCTTCCGCACGCGTCGCGGGGCGCATGTCGTCAGGCAGGTGAGCCATTACCCGACCCGCCTTCCAGGCCTGCCACAGATGCGCCGAAGCCCGCTCTATGTCGTCGTGCGTCATCATCGCTCAGGCCGCCACCTTGCCACCCAGCTCATCCTCGATATGCGCCCTGATGATATCGTCGAAGGAGTGGTCTGCGGTGAACCCCAGTTGCAGCGCGCGGCGGGCATCGAACTGGCGCGGCCAGCCGGCGACGATCTTTGCAATGAAGGGATCGGGCTCGCGGCGGATGCGCTTGACCACCGCTTCGCCGGCCACTCTTTTCAGCGCCGCGATCTGCTCGCCGACCGTGACCGCCAGGCCCGGCATGGTGAGCGAGCGCCGGGCGGCCAGCAGGTTGCCGTCGATGGTGGCGGCGCGGGTGAGGAAGCCCATGGCGGCGCGTGGGCTGGCATGCCAGTGGAGCACGTCTTCGGAAACCGGCAACACCGCCTCGTGGCCGGCCAGCGGCTCGCGGCAGATATTCGAAAAGAAGCCTGAGGCCGCCTTGTTGGGCTTGCCCGGCCGGATGCAGATGGTCGGCAGGCGGATGCCGACGCCATCGAGCATGCCCTTGCGGGTGTAGTCGGCCAGAAGCAGTTCGCCGATCGCCTTCTGGGTGCCGTAGCTGGTGAGCGGCGTCAGGTGAAAGTCGTCGGGGATCCTTTCCGGGAACGGCGCGCCGAAGACGGCGATGGACGAGGCGAACACCACCCGCGGCCTGCTGGTGCTCGCTTCATAGCCATGGCGCACGCTTTCCAGCAGTTTGTGGGTGCCCTGCATGTTGATGCGGTAGCCCTTGTCGAAGTCCTGCTCGGCCTCGCCCGACACGATGGCCGCCAGGTGGAAGATGACATCGGGGTGTTCGGCGACAAGCCGGTCGGTCTCGCCTTCGCCCGGCAGATCGCCGGTCATCACCTTGACGGGGAAGGCAGCGTCGTCGGGAATTGCCGGCGTTACCACGTCGTAGAGCGTGAGCCCGGTGATCTCGCGCCCGCCCAACTGCCCGCTTGCCGCCAGATGCCGGGCCAGCTTGCTGCCCAGCAGGCCGCCGCCGCCGGTAATGGCAATTTTCATTCACAACCCCTCCCTCACACGAAAGGCACTTTTCCACCCCTCGCGCCGAACAGCAACCTTTTTGACGTGAGCGCGGCTGTCTGGACGGCGCAAACATCATTTGCAAGGATTGAAGCCAGGATCGTCGCCGATGCTGCAGCCGCGAGGCAAGGGAGACGGCGGGTCTTCGGGCAAATGCAAGGGGAGAATTCGGCGCGTGACCAGGCCCGCAGGCGGCAAGATGGGGCTCGTGGGGGCCGTTGCCATCGGCATCGGCGGCATGGTGGGCGGTGGCATCTTTGCTGTCCTCGGCCTGGCGGTGCAACTTGCGCACGGCGGCACGCCGGTGGCCTTCGCGCTCGCTGGCATCGTGGCGCTGTTGACGGCCTATTCCTATGCCAGGCTTTCCGTTGCCTATCCCAGCCGCGGCGGAACCGTCACTTTTCTCGACCGCATTTTTGGTGCGGGGTTGTTCTCCGGCAGTCTGAATGTGTTGCTGTGGCTGAGCTATGTCGTGATGCTGTCGCTTTATGCCTTCGCGTTCGGCAGCTATGGCGCGACATTCTTCCCTGCGGCCTGGCAGGGACCTGGCAAGCACATGCTGATCAGCCTCGCCGTGATCGCCATCACGGGACTGAACCTCATGAGCGCTGATCTGATCGCCAAGGCGGAGGACTGGATTGTCGGCCTGAAACTGGCAATCCTGGTTGTATTCGTGGGTGCCGGTCTCCCGAGCGTTGAAATGGCGCGCATTGCGCCCGCCACATGGTCGCCGCCCCTGCAGCTGGCGGCCGGCGGCATGATCATCTTTCTTGCCTATGAGGGCTTCGAGCTGATTGCCAATACCGCCCAGGACGTACGCACCCCGGCACGCACCTTGCCGCGCGCCTTCTACCTGTCGATCGCCATTGTCATCGCCCTTTATATTCTGGTCGCGGTCGTCACGGTGGGAACGTTGGGCATCGATCAGATCGTTGCGGCCGAGGATTATGCGCTCGCCGTGGCGGCGCGGCCGTTTCTGGGTCAACCGGGCTTCACCATGATCGCGGTGGCCGCCATGCTGTCCACCGCCTCGGCCATCAATGCCACGCTGTATGGCGCTGCGCGCCTCAGCTATTGCATCGCCCGCGACGGCGAACTGCCCTCGGCGCTGGAGCGCCAGGTGTGGGGCGAGCCGGTGGAAGGGCTGCTGATCACCGCCGGTCTGACCCTCATCGTGGTCAACGGCTTCGATCTGACGAGCATTTCGACCATGGGCAGTGCCGGATTTCTTGCCATATTCGCGGCCGTGAATGCGGGCAACGCGCTCAAGGCGTCGCAGACCAGCAGTCGCGGCTGGATTTCGGCGCTTGGCGCGGCGGCATGCCTGACAGCGCTGGCCGCCCTGATCTGGCAGACGGCCATGACGGCGCCGGCAAAACTTGCCATCCTCGCCGCGATGGTGGCGCTGTCGGTGACCATCGAAGGTGGCTACCGGCTGGCGCGGCGGGCCCCGCGCTTTCGCTAGCGGCTACGAAAGCCGGCTGCCATTGTGAGGCAATCTTGCCTTTGATCGCCCACGGCGCGTAACTTCCGGGTTGAGTATCCCCCGGGGACGGACACGCGACTGGATGCGACCGATGAAGATGTTCCTGCATGTCGGAAGTGGCCACAAGCGGCAGGAGCACACAACGCCGGGCTTCAGCACACCGGAGTGGAGCGAGATTCGACTCGATATCGACCCGAGCGTGAAGCCGGACATCGTGGGATCGTTGACCGACATGTCGGCCGTCGCAGATGCTTCGATGCAGGGCGTCTTTTCTTCCCACAACATAGAGCATCTCTACCCGCATGAGGTGCCGCTGGCGCTTGCGGAGTTCAAGCGTGTCCTGTCGGACGACGGCATCGTGGTAGTGACTTGTCCCGATCTCAAGTCGGTGGCCAGACTGATCGCCGACGACAAGCTGACGGACACGGCCTACGTCTCGGGCATGGGTGCAATCACGCCGCTCGACATCGTCTACGGCCATCGCGCGTCCGTGGCACGCGGCAACTACTTCATGGCGCATCGGGGCGGCTTTACCATCAAGACCCTCCTAGAGGCCTTTAATCGCGCCGGCTTCGGCGCCGTCGGTGGCATCGAGCGGCCGAGCCGCTTCGATCTTTGGGCGCTGGCAACCAAGTCCAGGATGGACGTCGACGCCTTTCGCCAGCTCGCGAGGACGCATCTGCCCCAGGCAAGCAGGTAGCGGCCTGCGGGCGTCCAGGTATATGCGGTTGAAAACAGGCGGCGGCGGGATGCCGGAACTGGCTTGCCCATCCCCCAGTATGCGTATCAGGCGTCGTCGCAAATCGGTTGAATTCTATGCGAAGCGTTAAAAGACTCTAAATTTTTTGTTGGCACAATCTATACCGAGATTTGGCATTCGCTCATATCGCACCTGAAAGGTTGGGCGTTTGCCTATACCGATTCGAAAATGTAAAACACACCGCAACCCAAGTTAGTACCATGATGTCGATCTTGCACAATCTTATTAAAATGCCATCAGTAAATAAGAGATTTATTTTCGGCCTCGCGTGTTGTTTTTGTTTGGCAACGAGTAGCAGTGCTTTTGGCGTGGAGCAGTGTTTTACGAGTTCGCAGGCGCCAAAAGATCGGCTCAATGTTTTCAGAAATGCACCGCCACCAACAAGTAACACTGGAAGTTTTGCCTATTATCCCATGAATAGTGCCGTTACCTTGCAAGTCAATAAATTACAGAACATGGATAATAGTGTGGACGGTTATGCCTTTTTATGGGTCAACCGGATTGGATCGAGAGGCAATCCGTTCTTTTCGCCCTATTATGACAATGGCACCCTGGTCAAGGCCACGTTCACGGGCTATCGCGAGGCCAACGCCTGCACGCGCATTCAGGCCGGATATCTGCTGGGTGATGATATGGGGGATCTGAAATCGATAGCCCTCAGCAGAGGACTGACGCTCGTCAATCGTGACGACGATTTGTCATGGCTCGTCAGCTATGGGGTGCTGACCGATACCTGTGTCTTGCCCACCGACAGGTTGGACAATTCCTCAAAGGGCATCGTGTTGGACTATGAAGTGCAAGACGACCGTTCGCCGGATTGGGCAAGCAGATTTCTGATCAAGATGGCGGAGATGATCAGGAGCCACGACAAATCGCCCATCCTGTACACGAATCCGCTTGATGGACCGTCACGTGTACGCAATGGCATAGACGAGGACAACGCGCCGGAAATTCGCTCTCATTTTGATAAGGTCAGCATCATTCTGTGGAGTGGCCACGAAGGCAGCGATTTGAGAGAGAGTTTCCGGAGCCAGGTTGACTATTGGCGCGGATCGAATCTTATTGCCGATATAAAAGACAAGATTCTGATGGTATTTGAATTGGCCAACACGTCGCTTGCTGACTCGAAGTTGGTGCACAAAATTATGAACGAGAAATCACTTACCAATATCATGTTTTGGAGAAATGGTGCTGAAATTGGTGGCGATTGTGATGCGGAAGTAAACAAAAAGATCGCCTGCCTGGCGTTCGACGATTGCAAGGACATTTCGTACTAGGGGGAAACGGCGGGCCAAAGGGTCGACCTTTGCTCGGGCAACCTATATTGCTGACGTGATTGATCCGGGCATCGGGAATTCTGCCGTCCTGAAGAACCGCCTGCGGGTGAAGCGTTGTCCCAATGCAATCCAACAGACGCGGGCTGACGCAACAGGTGCTTCAGGTCCCCTCAGGCAGGACGGCCTCGCTGGGACCTGAGCGCCGGCAATCCATGTTTTGAACAGCCGCAACTGTCGTCGGTGTTCATGGGGCAGGGCGTCCATAGCGGGCGGTGGTGGCCGGCGGGCCGGCATCATCAAGGCGATCGAGACCTGCTTCCCGAAATCGGAACGCCAACGCTGCCTGGCGCACCGCATGCGCAATCTGGTGGCCAAGGTGCCGGAAGACCTGTGGCCCGAGTTCAAGGCGCGCGCTACGGCCGCCTACCAGGCGCCATCGCGCGCCATTGCCCGCGACCTGGCAAAGGGGCTGGTCAGCGACTATCACAACGAGCTGCCGAGTGCGGTGGCCTGCTTCATGGATGACTTCGAGGCGGCAATCGCGCACCTGCGCATGCCGATCACCCACCGCCGAGCCATCAGGACAACCAATCTGCTGGAGCGCCTGTTCGTCGAGGAGCGCCGGCGCCTCAAGATCATTCCCAATGCCTTCGGCGAAAAGCCCGTCCTCAAGCTCATGTTCGGTGCCATGATCCGCGCCGCCGAGCGTTGGCGGGCCATCCGGGTCACCGACTTCGAGCGCCGTCAGATGGTCGCCCTCAGGCAGGAGCTCGATCACCAATACGAGGCACCCAACGACCTCGTTAAACCGACCTCAGGCGAGAAGCCCAACGCCAAATTATCCAGCACTTAACGGACTTGATCCAACGTAAAGTCGTTGGAAAGCTGCGGCCAGGAAGCCTTCTCTGGCTGATCCATTAAGCGTTCCACCTGCAAGAATCTGTTGGTTGACGACGATTGCGCTTGGCATTGGCCAGCTGAACACCCGCATTAACCGATGAATTTGGGGCGGTGCGTTCCGGCGTCGACTCATGGCTGGAGAAACTGCAAAACCGTCGAAACGAAGCGCGGTTATCCGGCGCTTCGGCCAGCTTCACATCCGACAGATCGTACCGGACCGCCAACAGCAAGGTCATCACCAAGGCCAGTGGTGGCCAGGCAGTTTCTCCGCGTGCTGCCGCATGGACGTTACGCAGGTGCGCGTCAATCGGTTCCCAGTCAAACTGTTTGGCTGGCTGTTGAACGTGGTATAGGACCTTCCTCGATCGTCACTTGATAGTACCGCGTCGTATCATTGGCCCATGATTGCGGTCCACACCCTTCGTGGCAGAGATACATCTGCAGGGTCCAAACACCGGGTGTCGTAGGTACGGAGAATTCCAGCTGCCAGGTTCCATCCGTGCAGCGGGTGAGAGAGGCCGTCTCTCGATGTGGCAGACAGGAAAAGTGGCTGTCCCACAGCAGCACCATGTCATCCCCCGGCCGGATATCCGACGGGGAAGTCAGGCGAGTGAAAATGCGCTCCCCCGCCTGGACCGTCGTCGGCAAGTCCCCGACATCCACCGCGGGACGCTGCAGAGGGAGCGACGCGGGTGGGAGCGAGAGCGAGTTGCGGATCGCATCCGCGAGCACCGGAATGCTGCCAGGATTGAAATAGGTGCCATGGCGCCCAGGCAGAATGTCACACGACACCTCCGGATAGAGGCGTCGCCACATCGGCCATGGGTCCAGGTTGCGCAAATACGGGTTGTGCTGTTCGCTCGCCGCACCAAACAGCAGGCTGCTGCGCAGCGGCAGAGGCGGCAGGTCCGCCCATTCCATGGCGATGAATCCTCTGACATTGCCGCCGGAAAGCACCAGCTCGCGGGCCAGTGCGGCGGCAATCGGTGCCCCCTGACAATTCCCTCCAACGAAGCATTCCCGGTTCCCCTGGGCCGGCAACAGATCAGCCGCATAATGCCGGGCCAGGAGCCTTTCATCCCAGGCAATCAACTTGTCGATGTGAACAGCCGTGTTCAGCGATCTCAATCCGATCAACGGCTGATCCTCTCCAAGCGCAGCCGCCAGGGCGGGGAATTCGTGGGCAGCGTTGAAGACCCAGACCAGCGGTGGCTTGGTCCCGGTCTCGTTTGCGACCGAAATCAGATCCAGCCGTCCGATCTTCCGGCCCGGCCAGGTCGAGACAAAGTTGGCGATGATCTTGAGCTTATGTTCAGAGACGTTTACCCCGTCCATGTTGTTTCTCTATCAATATCTCGTCGATCAACACCGCATCCAGCCCCGTGGTCAGGAACACGGCCAGCGCATCCTCCACCGAATGAACGATCGGCTTTCCCATGATATTGAAGCTTGTATTCAGCACAATAGGCACGCCGGTCAACGCGCCGAGCGCCCGGATGAGATCGTTCATCCACGGCGCATTCTTCGACGACACGGTCTGCAGGCGCCCTGTGCCATCCTTATGGACGACGGCCGGAATCCGATGCTTCCGGTCCGCCCGCCAAGGCAGGGTGAAGGACATGTAGGGTGAGGGCTGCGGCCGTTCGAACCAGTCCGGCACGGACTCGTCGGCGATGACCGGCGCAAACGGCCGGTAGGGCTCGCGTCCCTTAACGTCACGATTGATTCTGTCTTTCACGTCGGGACCGCTCGGATCGGCCAGAATGGATCGGTTGCCTAGCGCCCTTGGGCCGAACTCGGCCCTGCCGCGCATGACGCCGATGATCTTTCCGACCGCTAGCCGTCGGGCAATCTGCCCGGCGCTGTCCGCGGAAATATCCGTTGCCGCGCCGCATCCTCCCAGATGGGAAAGCCGGGACTTGGCTTTTGGCGATGCGGTGCTACCCAGAAAGGCCGTACCGTCTGAAACCGGTATCCGGCTCTCTCGCGCCATCTGCATCCAGCTGAGAAGTGCTGCTCCAATTGCGTTGCCGTCATCGGCCGGGGCGGGCGGGACAAAGACCCGATCAAATCCCGTCCGGCCCGCGATCGTGCCGTTGTAGGATGAATTCAGCGCGCAGCCGCCAGTCAGAATCAGATTGCCTTGCGCCCCGTCCTGACAAACCGCCAGGATTTGGTCGGTCAGCTCCGAAAAGGCGGCCTGTCCGCTCGCCGCAAGATCGGCGGCTTCCAGAAACGGCGCGCTCGCAGTCCGGGCGAAATGTCGCAGCGCTTCTTGCGCTCGCATGATGGCTTCTTCTTCTGCAAAACGCAGGCGCCCCTTTTCGACCGACAAGACAGAGGTCATCACATCGCGGATTTCGGGACGAACCTGTCCATAGGCGGCCAATCCCATGACCTTCCATTCTTCACCCAAGCGCCAGTCGAAGCCGCATAGTCTTGTCAACCAGGCATAGAGCGTTCCCAGGCTGCCCGGCCCCCAGGATCGCCAGCGACGCCGGATCGTTCGCTCGCGCAGATCGAACAGGGACACCGCGCCCACCTCGCCCTCACCATCAATGACCAGGCAGGCCGCATCCTTGACCGGAGCGAACAGGCTGGCCGCCACGGCATGGCAGAGATGGTGATCGAACCGATGGACCTCGGGCATGTGTTGCACCAGACCCAAACGCAACAGCGATGCCCCGGCCCCGGCCTGGATCCCGGCTTGAAGCTGCCGAAGCCAACGCGCGTCGGTTGCCGGAAGCAGCGCGTTCGAAAGCTGCACCGGCAGGTCTGCCTTCACGGTCTGCCAGCTCGTCGCGACCAGCAACTCATCACTTTGCGGGTCAAAGCCGACGGCCGCAAGAGCGGCTTCAAGATGGTTCCCATGATCTGGCGCAATTCCCCAGGCGCGCTTGTCCTGCACGAAACGCTCGGTCGCCTCGGCAAAGGCGACCCGTCCGGTCTCGTCCACGACCGCCAGAGCAGGATCGTGACCAGAGGTCGAAAGGCCCAGGTGAAAAACCGCCATCAGTCCGCCAGACGTTGCAGAATCGACTGTGCGAAGGCCCTCAGGGTTTCATGTTCGAAAATATCGGCCGGGTCCATTTCAATATCGAAACGGTCTTCGACCTCGCCGCAGAGCAGCACCGCATCGATCGATTGCAGACCCAGATCGGCAAGGACCGCGTCCGCGGTGATTTCTTCGGCAGTGAGTTTGGTGCGCTGCGCGATCCGTTCGCGCAGAAACTCATAGAGCAGCACTTCGGTGGATGGTTTCATGTTTCTCTTCCGCTATCGATTTAGAGTACAAGGCAGTTCGCTCAGCGCCACCGTCTGCGACATGGGGAAATATCTCTGGCCTTGGACGACCAGGGATATTTCCGGATATTCGGAAAACAAGGCCGGGACGGCGCGCCGGATCACCAGGCGCGACAGGCTGGCCCCGACGCAGCGATGAAGCCCGTGGCCAAAGGACATATGTCCTGTACCCGCCGGGCGCGCTCTATTGATGGCCTGAAGGGTCAGACGGGCCGTGTGGCCTGCCTTCATCGACATATCGCCCAGTCGAAGATCATGTCGCGCCATGCGATAGATGAACTTCGGACTGCCGCACAGCGCAATCAACTCATCGAGGATAGCATCCATCCACTTCCGGGTGTTGGCCTCCCTTCGTTCCTCGGGCGGGCGTGTCAGAATCCAGTGCAGGATATTGGCAAGGGTGTGCGAAAGGTTGAAGCTGGCACCATACAAGATCAGGACCACGGCCTTGATATCCTCGGCGAAGAACCCCTCCGGCCGGTCTGCAAGCAATCCCTCAAGCAGCGACGGCGGCCCCTTGCGGGGGGCCGGAATGGTCATCAAGGAGAGCGCCTCGCCAACGGTCGATTGCACGCGCTCCAGTTCGCGCATGGGTAACCAGGGTTCCAGGACGTCCTGAACCTTTGGGGCGAGTTCCTCGAAACGGCCTGAATCGCTGGGAAATATACCAAGTATGGGTGCGACTGCATTTCGGCGTAGTCGGTCGGCAAAACCGGACACCAGATCCGGCCTGTCCATTTGCGCCAGCCCGCACAGGGCCTCGGCAATGGTCGCGTCTACCATATCGCTCCAGTCCTGCAGCCGGCTTGCGCCAAGACCATCGGCGATACAGCGGCGCAGCGCCAGATGGCGATCCCCGTCCATGAAGAACAAGGCGCTTCCGGCAACGCGGATCGCGCCGGTCAGATCGCGTCCGCTTTGCTTGGCAAGGGTGCGCAAGTGCTCAGCCATCTGTGGCGGGCCAAAGCGTTCATTCTCACGGACGACTTGGCGAGCCAGTGACATATCCCGGATATCGCATAGCCGACTGGACAGCCGAAGGCAGCCGCCAACGGTTTCGCAAGGCAAGGCGATCGGAGTTTGCATCATCGGCGTTTGCACGAATTTGCACAGCTCCTTGTTCAGCAAGAGGCGCGGGAACCGGCGCGCCAAGGTCGGAATGGCCTGCGAGAATAGGATTTCGGTCAGGAACACTCCGGGGCACTTGTGTGCCCCGCTGCCAAAGCTCATGTGAGGCCCGCCCTGTTGTGTGCCGTTGCGCAGACAGGCATTGGCCCTGACGATGTCGACCACCCCGGTCTGCCCCTGACGGTAGAGGCGCCCCCGAACCTCTGTCGCCCGGCTCGCCACACGAACGAGGGTCCTGGTGGTCTGATACAGGCTGAGTAACCGCGGAAGTTCGCGCTCGGCCCAGTCGGGGCGGGTCGCATCTTCCCACAAGGCGCTTGGCCCCGTCAGCAAACCATAAAGCGCAAAGGCTAGCGATTGCGTGGCAGAGTTCGACCCGACCAGCAATCCCAGCACGAGATATCTGGCGTCCAGATCCTCTGGCAGCTCGTCGCGTTGTCGGTGAAGGTATTCAAGCAGGGTTTCGGGCTGGCCCTTGGTCTTGGCAGCTGAAGGATCCGGAAAGGCGCTGATGAGCAGACCGACCGCATGATCCAGTCTCTTCAATGTGGGGACGGAAAGATAGGGTTCCGTGATGCGTTGAACGGTTTCGATTGCCCGGAAGTATTCCTCGCTCGGGTTGATCGACAGGCCAAGCACCCGCGGCATGACCCGCAGGAACAGCGGAATTGTGAAATCGGCGACCAAGTCCGGCCGTGGCGCGCCCGCTAGCTGGTCGAGCCCATGGTCGATCGCCTCCTCGACCGCGCCGCTCCAGCAGGCGAGGCTCGTCTTGCTGAAAAACGGAGCGATAGCCCGGCGGACCCTCAGATGGCTCTCGCCTGTCATGGCAACCAGCGTGTTGGCCGACAGGCGATTGAGTTCTTCAAGATTGATACCGCTCTTTTGCGAAAGTGACTTGAGATATCGATCGATCCTCGGCAGGTCGAGCATGCGCAACACGGCGGCGGCCTCGGTCGGGTTGCTCACGAAGGATGCCGGATCGGCCCAGATGTTATCCGTCATTGCAACTGCTCCCGCTCGGAAACACTGGCTGTGTTTTCCTCGAAGGTTGCGGCAACCTGCTGACGGCGTATCTTGCCGCTGCTGGTGCGCGGCAAGGCGCCGCGCGCAACGATGCGAATATCATCGAGTATGATACTGCAACTGCCTGCGATGGACTGTCTGATGCGCTCGACGACCTTCTTGGGATCTTCCAGCTTTGCCACGCCCGGCCGCAATTCGATGAACAGGCTGGCGTGGCCGCTTGCGGCGCGTTCGGGCATAAAGGCCGCCGCCGCCATGGGGTTGAGTCCAGGGTCTTGTCGCGCGGCCAGCCATTCGATCTCGGCGGCGGCGACTTTGCGGCCATTAACGATCACGAGGTCTTTCCGCCGCCCGGTGATGTACAGATGGCGGCCCAATATGCCGCCAAGGTCTCCAGTCCGCATCCAAGATGTCCCGTCGGCCTCATTTTCGAAGGTTTCTGCCGTTTCCTCTGGCAAGCCCAGGTAGGCGGCGCTGGCTGAGGCCCCGCTCAGCCAGATCTCGCCCGGTGTGCCATCCGGCATCGCGACGCCGGTTTCCGGGTGGGTGATCCGGATATGGCGCCGCGTGTCCTCGGACAATGTGCAGGGTTCGACGGCTGCCCAGCCATTCGGGACATCAACGTCCTGAGATCGCTCTCCGGGTTCTCCCGCGGAAAAGAGCGTGAACTCCGCCATCCCGTAGCACGCGAATACGGCCTCCGGCGCCAGGCCATGGCGTGCGAAACGCTGCCGGAACCGGTCCAGGAGACCCGCCGGCACAGGTTCCGCACCGCAAAAGGCACGCTCCCACGAAGACAGGTCCAATCCCAGGCAGTCCTCGTCCGCGACCCGGTTCAGGCACTCCTGAAAGGAAAAGGCCGGGCCGCCGCTGTATGTCGCCCGGTAGGTTGAAATCGCCTCTAGCCAGGATAATGGGCTGCGGATCATCTCATAAGGACTCATCTGCACCGAGTAGGCCCCGCTTAGAAGCGGGTAAAGGATGCAGCCCATCAATCCCATATCATGGTAATGCGGGAGCCAGTTCACCATAACCGTCCGCGCGTCCATGCCCCAGAGCTTCTGGACCATGGCGCAATTGGCCCTGATCTGCGCGGCGGTGATCGGGACGGCCTTGGGAAACCTGGTGGAGCCCGACGTATGCTGAATGACGGGGGTGGCTCGATCCGCCGCCTGTCTGGCGCCGGGAAGAAGCCGCAGTTCGGGGTCGTCAACGGCCAATACCGGACAAATCTGGCGACCGTCCTCATCACGCAGTTGCGCTTCCACGGCCTTGCGATGAGCCAATGTGCAGAGAACCGCAGTGGCATTGCAGATTTGCGCAATGTGGCGCAACCGATCGGGCTGGTCGGCCGGGCGTGGTGGTGCAACCGGTACCAGAGTCTCTTCGCCGATCAATGATGCAAGCAATGAAAAAAGAAAGCTCTCCCCGGCCGGCAGCGCCGCGATGAGCACATGCGGGCCATCGCCCAAGCAGGCGTCCCATTGCTGCAAGCATTGCTGTGCCTTGGCCAGCAACTGACCGCCGGTGTAGTGGTTCGCCCGGTTGCGGCGTCCCAATACGGTGATCTGGCGCTGCTCTGACCGCAATTCGAGAGTGCGCAGAACATCTGTTCGCAGGCTTGTCATCATCAGGACCTGTCGCTGCCGCAACAGGACATTCCGGCCGTCGGGGCTACGCGACCAGGGGCCTTACCGGGCATCGCCGCACGCGACCGCCAGCGACGCCGACTTCGTGCGAACCCCGGACGATTGCCGAACGGATAGATAGGCATTCAGGTAGGACGACAGTGCCGCGGAAAGGTCCCACGAGATTTCCGGACGCGCTTTGGACATTTCGTTCACCGCCTCGATGACGCGGCGGCTGCCTGCGTCCTTGGCGCCGATTCTCATCAGCTTCAGCATTGCCGTGGCGCCGGTAGAGCCCATCTTCAGATGCAGCGGCCGGCGCAAATGCTCGGGTGGGGAACCGAGCAGGGAAGTCAGGTGTTCGAACCGAAGGATCGCATTGTCCGGCTTCAGCAAAGCATCGACAAGCCATATCGCGCCTTCGGCCAACTGCTTGCGGCTCATGTTGAGCGGCTCGATATTGGTCCACAGGTCGCCTCCTGGAAAGGGGTCTCCCACGCCATTTTCGAAAAGGCGCCCCTCCGCTTTCAACTGTGCATAGAGCGGCGTTGCAATTGGGGCCACAAGAACAGTCACACGCAAGTTGACAACGGGAAGCGCCATGCCGAATTCGAACTGGCGCTCGAAACAGCTCAGATCATCGGCGTCGAAGCCGACCATCATTCCCGAGGTGACGGCGATCCCCGCCTTGACGACCTTGCTGGCCTGCCCAACCAGGTCCTGGCGCAAGTTCTGACGCTTCTTGGTTTCCTTCAGCGCCTCGATGTTGCTTGTCTCGATGCCGATGAAGATGTCCCTGACACCAGCTTGGTTGCACCGCTCCATAAGATCGTCATCGCGGGACAGATCGATCGACGTCTGGGTGATGAATTGCACCGGGTCGCGCCCCTCGTGACCGTTCCATGCGGCCAGCGCGTCGAGCAGCGACCGCGTCCTCTGGCGAAAGACGGTAAAGTTGTCGTCGGACAGATTTATGCTGCGGTAGCCGTGATCATAAAGAGACTGCGCTTCGGCGATGACGGCTTCCGTCGGCTTGTGGCGTTGTGTGCGGCCAAAATACTGGATGACATCGCAGAAATTGCATTCGAACGGACATCCCCGGCTGGTCTGAACAACACCCGACACGGCACGGTCGTTGCGATACAGGTCCCACCGGGGCATGGGCGTTTGCGACATGTCCGCCTTGGATCCCTGATATCGCGGCTTGAGTTGTCCATCGCGCAGGTTCTGGATGAACTCTTCCGCGACAGGTTCCATCTCCCCGATAACCAGGCAGTCCGCTTCGCCATCGAAGACGCTGGGGGCCAGGGAAACATGCGCACCTCCCATGATGACCGTCCGCCCCATGGCGCGGAACCGGCGGGCAATCTCGATACCCCGTGCCGCCTGCGCGACATTCATGCTGATGCAGATCACCTCGGACGGGTCGTTGAAATCAACGTCCTCGATCAATTCGTCACACAGTCTGAGTCCGAAATCACTGTCGAAAAACCCGGCGACCGTCGCAATTCCGGCGGCGGCCATGAGCGTATATCGCTCCTTCAGGTGCACCACCTTGTCCGACAAAAGCGTGTCGCGACCAAAAGTCGGCATCGGAGCAATCAAATAGATATCCATCGCCTTCTCGTTAGCCTTTCAGTTTATAACACGCGGTAAATTCTTCATTGATCGCAATGTATTAAGCAAATGCAACAAACAAAACTCAACCCACTTTTGATTATTACTGAGGCGACTCCAGAAAGCGACTTAGTGAATTCGAGAATATGCCGAATTGCATCGGCCGATAGGCATTGGAGCTTGGCGTTATCATCAGTCCACCATCCGATAATTTGGAACAGTTACCTTGATTTTGGTTTGGATGGCGCTGGTTCATCCAGTTTGGGTTACACTGCGTGATGTTGATGGTTCAAGCGGCGGCCTTGGAAGATTTGGTTCTTAATTCGCCTCCCTTCGGCCAAGATGCTTTCGCCGCGACCGAAATGGACGTCGGCGGGTGTCGGAATGCCGAGGCTCTCGTGACGGCGGTTGTGGCAGTAGCGGTCGATGAAGGCAGCGATGATCGCTTCGAGTTCACCTACCTGATCATCCGCATTGCCGTCATGCCTCATCCATTGCCCTCATTGCGAACCGATCCCGGCCTTGCCCGGTCAGGCCACAATTTTCCGCAGCTCGTTCTTGAACCGATGCAATGCTTATAAACTCGCACCGTAATTTGTGCACATTCTGAGACGCTGGCCAATAGCCCTTTTTCAGCAACACCCGACCAGGATCGATGCCTGGTGTGATTCAACGGGTGATCGGATGACTTTCCCTGTCTACGACAGGGCTGCAAAGCTTGCGGAAGCCAGCTATCCGAATTCCCCGGCGGTGATCGCATCAAGGAAGCTCGCCTGGGGCCCGCTACGGGTGCTGCATCATCGATTGGATGCCGTCGCCGTCCAAATCAGCGTTGGTGAGGGTATTGCCGCCGCTGTCGGCATAACGCACCTCGCCGGCGACGTTGTGGAACCCAACATGGGCGAAATGAACCGAAAGCACGGGCAGCAGCGCCCTATCGGCAAACACGATTGATTCGGACGATAATATTCGCTTCTACACTCAAATTTTGTGACCTAGCATCCGGCCGACACCCGCTTACCGGCGGTGGAAAGTGCTGAATAAGCTGCAGGTTGGCATGAACATCAAAGAAGAAATTTCCGCCAAATCCAGCAGCACCCTATATTTCAGTTATCTCGGAAATCCGGACCTTGCGACACGGCCGCAAATTCCGTGGGCCATCGGCGAACTTCAAGCCCGGCTTGGCGAACGCGAGGTGGCGTTTCACCCGACGGAAGCGTCAGAGGATGAGATTCATGACGGTACGGTCATCGTCATCGCCTTGTCCGAAAGCCGGGAGATCGGGGGAATTGGCGCCCGCTGTGGTGTCAAACTTCCCTTCGCGCCCGAATCCTTCGCCATTTTCCGTGGACCCGAAGAACTCGCAAATCGCCTTTATGTCTACGGAGCAGACACGCGCGGCCTGGTATATGCGATCACCGAACTGGCCGACCGTGTCCGCTTCGTCGCCACACTTGCAAGTGCGCTCGAATTCGCCGCTCCCATGGTGGAAATGCCGACCGCGAAGGTGCGCAGTATTTCAAAGTGCTTTCAAAGCGAAGTCGAGGACCTTGCGTGGTTCCATGATCGCGACGGATGGAAAGAGTATCTTACGCATCTGGCGACCCACAGGTTCAACCGTTTCTCCCTCACCTTCGGCAAGCAATACAACTACCCCTACGGGAACGAGTTCGTATCGGATGTCTACTTCCACCTCGCCTACCCGTTTCTGGTTTCGGTCCCGGGTCACGATGTAGCGATCTCCAATCTGGCCGATGACGAGCGCTGCCGGAACCTGGAAACGCTGAAATTCGTGGCCCGTGAAGCCGATCGGCGCGGACTTGAATTCCAGTTGGCGCTGTGGACCCAAAGCTACGACTTCGACGACTGCCCGAACGCCAAACACCAGATCACCGGTATCGGTGCAGACAATATCGCCAGATATTGCCGAGACGCGCTGGCGATGATCCTCGCCGAGGTTCCCGAGATCAGCGGTCTTACCCTGCGCGTCCACGTGGAGAGTGGAATCCCGGAGGGAGACTATGACTTCTGGAGGACCTATTTCGAGGCAGTGAGGGGCGCCGGCCGCCCCATTCGTCTCGATCTGCACGCCAAGGGACTCGACGAGATGCTGATCGATGCGGCGCTCGCGACAGGCATGCCGGTGGGCGTTTCACCGAAATACACTTCAGAACACATGGGCCTGCCCTACCACCAGACTTCCATCCGCGCGCTCGAATTGCCCGCCGCCGATGATACGCCGGCCGATCAGAGGGCCGGACGGGACATGACGCCCCTCTACTCCGGGCACGATGCAGAAAAGCATGCCAGCAAATGGAAGTTCAGCGAAGGCTCGCGCAAATTCATGCGCTACAGCTATGGCGACCTTCTGCGCGAGGATCGCCCCTATGACATCATTTTTCGAATATGGCCGGGCACGATACGGATTCTTCTATGGGGCGATGCTGTCCTGGCAGGTGGCTACGGGCGCAATTCCATCTTCTGCGGTGCACAGGGCGTGGAACTCTGCGAACCGCTTTCCTTCAAGGGCCGCATGGGAACGGGAATCCCCGGCAGCCGCACCGGCTATCAGGACAAATACCTGGTCTACCGCCGCGATTGGCAGAAATTCGAATACACGTACCGGGTCTGGGGGCGATCGCTCTATAATCCCGAAGCCGAGCCGGAGGCCTTTCACCGTTTTCTGGAAGCGAAATTCGGCGAGGCCGCCGATAGCTGCGGAAAAGCCATCGCCAGCGCCAGCCAAATCCTGCCGCTCATTACCCTCGCGCATACGCCGACGGCATCGAATAATTCCTACTGGCCCGAAATGTACGAGAACATGTCGATCGTACATGAAGCGCCAAATCTTCCTTACGGCTATGAACTTTCCAAACCCGCACGGTTCGGTACCGTCGGGGCGTGCGATCCGCAAATGTTCATGTCGCCCAGCGAATTTGCGGCGTGCATCCACGATGGCCGGAGCATACGAAAGCTCTCGCCCCTCACCTGGGCAAACTGGCTGGAGCAACAGGCGACTGCGGCCGGCGTCGAATTGGCGCGCGCCGTTTCGCGGGCCGGGACTCCACAGACCGAACTTCATCTGGTGGCAGTCGACGTCACCATCTTGACGGCGATCGGCAGGTTCTTTGCCGACAAAACCAGAGCGGCCGTCTTTTGGGAATACTACCTTCTTTCCGGTGAGTCCCGGGCCGCCGGGCAAGCCGTCGACCACTACCGAAAGGCACGCGACGCCTGGGCGGAAGCCGCAAATGTATGCCGGGACGTTTATCTGCCCGACATCACATACGGCCCTCATTCATGGCTGCGTGGCCGATGGGATGACCGATTGCCGGCAATCGAACAGGACCTGTCCGATATGGGAGCCGTGGTTGCGGAAGGCCGGTTGACGCGCCCGAATGCCGACACCCTGGCCATACGCCAGGTCGAACGCATGCTGAACTGGTCCATGTCGCAATTGCATCCCTGCCAACATTTGCCTCCGGAAAATTTTGCCCGGGGTAACGCAATCGAAATCTCGGTCGCCCCGTTCGGCGCTTCCCGGCGCGCTGTCAAACTTCACTATCGCCATGTCAACCAGTCGGAATCCCAGTTCTGCATAGACATGACATGGCGGGACGGGGAATACATAGCCAAGATACCTGCAAATTACACAAATACTCCATATTCAATCATGTATTATTTTGAAATTTGCGGTGATGGAATTTCCAGTTTTTATCCGAGCATCGTAGAAAATCTCTCCAATACGCCATATTTTTTGGTGAAAAGTAGCAATTCACGTGCGTAGAAACGCAAGAAGACCCGGGAAAGTGGGAGACGACATGATCACGTGTCTGATCAGCGGGCTGCTCGCCGGGAACGCGATGGCCGGTTGATCGACGACCGGGCAGGCGGAAACGCTCAGACTGCTGACGTGTGGACTATAGCCGTAGACGCGTCACACAAGACGTCGATCGGTTCGGATTCCGGACCTGCTGTTTGTCCCAGGCTCGGTTTGCCTGCGTCGGGGACAGGAGACCGCAGCCTGTCTTGAGGGCGGCACAGGATCGCCGGACATTGCTCCTGGACGTCAGGCGCACGCAATCGACCCAGGGCTCCTCGATCGCGAGATGGCGGGCAAACGGGGGCGCTTTGCATTTCGATGCGCGCATGGACCGCAAAGGCTGTATCCTGGCCGAACTCTGACGCAGTACTCGGGGCAATCGGAAGCTGGCATGCATATCGATCAGATCAGGACTTTCCTGGAAGTTGCGGCGACCGGCAATTTCAACAGGGCGGCGGAAACGCTGAACGTCACGCAATCGACGGTAAGTGCCCGCATCAAGACGCTGGAAGAAAGGCTGGGACGGGATTTGTTCATCCGCGACCATTCCGGTGCCCAATTGACCCCGGCAGGCGAACGCCTGCAGCGCTATGCGACAAGATTGCTGCGCCTGTGGAGGCGGGCGGAGAGCGATGTTGCCCTGTCCAAGCAGCACCGGGCTTCGATCTGCCTCGGCTCCGTCGTCAGCCTGTGGGATCAGCTTGTGTTGGAATGGGGCGGCTGGATGCGGCGTGAAGCGCCGGACGTCGCCCTTCATGTCGTGGCCGACTATTCGCCGGCACTGATGCGCCAACTGGCCGATGGCGCCATGGATATCGGCGTCATGTACGAACCTCGGGAGATGTCCGGACTGGTGATCAAAGACCTGATGACCGAAGATTTCTTTCTGCTGACGACGGTCAAGGACTGTTCGGTCGATGACGAGGCATGGCGAAACGGTTACACCTATGTCGATTGGGGCGAGGTTTTCAAGCACCAGCACGACGACGCATTTTCCGATCTCGCCGCCGACATCACCGTCGGCCTCGGCAGCATCGCGATGAGTTATATCCTGAGATTTGGCGGCAGTGCGTTTCTTCCGCTCCGCATGGCCCATCCCCTGGTGCGCAATGGTCAACTCAGCAGGGTCAGGGGCGCCCCGGTATTCCAGCGTGTGGGAAGCGTCGTCTACAGCCGCTCCCCCACCGATCCAGAACTCCTGGAACTGGGCCTGCGGGGCTTGCGCGAGGCCACAGCGCAGATTGAAAAGCAGATCCGCGATTTGATTGAGTTTCGCGATTGAGGCGCGCGAGGGACTTCGCTGTCCGGTCCGTTTTTCGGCGGCAATACCTGCAATCCCAGTGCGATCCATCACCTGGTCCGGGATAGCGATGCTTCAGGTCCGATGCGTTTCCGGCGTCGCCGGAGCAAGCTGCCGTTCAAGCGGAGCAATCGGAAAATCCAATAGTATCCACCAATTATTTTCGATTTTCATCGGGCACACCGCCCAATACGCTCACTTCCGTCAACTCAAGGCCTTGCGATCCTCGGATCGGGGTGGCGCCCCTCGAACAGGGTGCCGATATTTGAAGCGTTCTTCTGCGGACGTGACGCGCCTTGAAGAAAGGGAACAGCGAGATGAATCTCAGAAACCTAAGCATGACGGTGTTGTTGCCGGTCGCGGGAGTGGCACTGGCGATGAGCATCGCTATCGCCGGCCCGGCCCAAGCGGCGACTTGCAAGGGGACGACCCTTGCCGCCGATGGCGGCCTGAAGGGCAAGTACATTCAGCAGTTCGAGAAGGCCAAATACGAAGCCGCCGCGAATTGTACACTCGAATTTTCGGCGAACCCGGATATCGCCAAGCTGAACGGTGAAATCGCTGGCAACGCCGGCCTGCCGCCGTTGGCGGACCGCGTGCCGGAAGAACCGCTGGTCGTCGTGCCCTACTACGATATCGGCCGCTATGGCGGTGTGTTGCGCATGATCTCCAACGCCTCCGAGGCTGGCACGTCCGACGCGCTCAGCGTGCGGCATGTCGACATGGTGCGCATCACCGACGATCTGAAGACGATCGTCCCCGACGTCGCCAGGGATTGGTCGTGGAATGGCGACTATACAGAGCTGACCTTTACGTTGCGCAAGGGGCATCGCTGGTCCGACGGCGCACCTTTCACCGCCGACGATGTCGCCTTCTGGTTCAACGACGTCATCATGAACAAGGAAATATTCCCCAAGACTCAGAGCCGCTGGATGTTCAACGGCAAGGCGGCGCATGTGGAGGTCGTCGACCCGCTGCATGCGAAATTTGTCTTTCCGACGCCCGTCCCGAACATCATAAACCGCTTTGCGGTTACCTGGATTCAGCCGTGGCTGCCGAAGCATTTCCTGGCCAAGTTCCACATCAAGTACAATCCGAAAGCCAACGAACTGGCCAAGCAAAAGGGTCTCAAGAGCTGGGTGGACCTGTTCAACGTCTACTACAACGCCACCGACTGGCACGATGCGGCTTCGCCGCTCTTGAAAGGCGCCGACACACGGGTGATGCCGACGCTGGAACCCTATGTCCTCGTGAAGGAAACGCCCAACGGTCGCCATTTTGTCGCCAATCCGTATTTTCACATGGTGGACACGAGCGGGCGGCAGCTTCCCTATATCGGCGAGCTGGACGAAACCTACGTGCCTGACGCACAGGCGCGCGTTCTCAAGATCATCAACGGCGAAGTGGACTACAAGAGCCAGAGCCTGACACTGCCCGATTATCCGCTGCTGAAGGAGAACGAGGCTTCCTCCGCCTATAATGTGCAGCTCGCGCCGACTGTCGGCGAGGGTGTCTACTACGCCTTCAACACGACGGCCAAGCCAGAGGCGCTACGTAAGGTCTTTGACGACGTCCGCTTCAGGAGGGCCATGTCGGTTGCGATCAACCGGGAGGAAATCAAGCAACTGGTCTATCTGGGACAGGGCGATGCGATACAGGCAACGCCGGCTGCCCGAGGCACCGTTGCCTTCCTGACCAAGGAAAATCTGACCGCCTACACCCAGTACGATCCGAAACTGGCGAATTCGCTGCTGGACGAAATGGGCCTGAAAGACACCAACGGCGACGGCGTTCGCGAACTGCCGAACGGCGAGCCCCTGGTCATCCAGATGCTCTATGCAAACGCCGGCGGGCCGGTGAAAATCCACGAGCTCGTGCAGGGCTACTGGGCCGATGTCGGTGTCAAGGTCACCACCCGCGAGGTGACATCCGACGAATACCGCACCAAGGGATCCGCCAACGAACTGCTTGTGACAACCTGGCAGGACCTGCAGCGCGCAGGCGTCAACATCAGCCAGTTCACCAATATGCTGAGGCCACCCTTCGGCAATCCGTTTCAGCCGGGGACCGGGTTCGAATGGGCAACCTGGAAGGAAACCAACGGCGCTCAGGGTATCGAGCCGCCCGATGACGTGAAGCGCTTGTGGGATCTCGCCGACAAGTTCGTGCTCGCTCCTCTTGGCAGCAAGGAGAGCAACGAGATTGGGCACGAGATTGCCGACATCTACATGAACAACCTCTTCAAGATCGGCATTATCGATGGCGCCGGCTCGCCGGTGATCGTCGCCAAGAAGATGGGCAACTTCAAGCCCTTCACCGCCGTCTCGGACGACTATTACTTCGCCCATCCCTTCAGGGCGCAGCAATGGTTCTACAAAAGTGAATAGGGTATGATGTCGGACTTGCCGGCGGCGACTGTTCCAGGCCGTCGCCGGCAAGCTGCAACGGCCGTTCAGGGATAGCAACATGGCGCGGTTTCTCTTCCGGCGTGCCATTGGCGCCGTTGTGACGATGTTTTTCGTTTCCATCATGGTATTCGCCGTGATGGAACTGCCGCCTGGCGACTACGCCGACCGCTACGCGTTTCGCAAGCTTGGCGGCATGACCATGACACCGGCCGATGTCGAGGTCATCCGTCACCGCTTCGGCCTCGACCAGCCGGCCCCAGCGCGCTACCTCGAGTGGATCGGCAACATCGTCACGAAGGGGGATTTCGGTCCATCCTTCGCGTTTGCCACGTCGGTCAACAACGTTATCGGTTCGCGCCTCTGGCTCACCCTGGCCATTCTGTTTTCGACCCAGACCCTCACCTATCTGGTCGCGATTCCGTTCGGCATCTACGCGGCGGTGCGACGACGATCGGCGGCCGACTACACGCTCACCGTCCTGAGTTACCTTGGCCTGGCGCTGCCGAACTTCCTCCTGGCGCTGCTCATGCTCTACGCCAGCATCCGGCTGTTCGACACCTCGATCGGCGGATTTTTCTCGGATCGCTACAAGGACGCGCCCTGGGACTGGGGCAAATTCGCGGACCTGATTACCCATCTCATCGTGCCGGCGACGGTGCTCGCCTGGTCGGCGACGGCGTTCCAGTTGCAGACGGTCAGGGCGACCATGCTGGACGAACTGAGCAAGCTGTCGGTCACCGCCGCGCGGGCCCGCGGCGTCCCCGAATTCAAGCTGATCCTGAAATATCCCGCCAGGCTCGCGATCAATCCGGTCGTCAGCACGATGGGCTTTGACGGGAACCGGATTTTTTCCGAGCTGCCGATCGTGGCGATGGTATTGGCGTTGCCGGAACTGGGGCAACTGCTGCTCAAGTCCTTCCTCGATCTCGACATGTATGTGGCGGGAGCCATCCTCTTGATGATGACGCTGTTTATCGTCGCGATGAACTTCGTCTCCGACGTGCTGCTGACCATTCTCGATCCGCGCATTCGTGTGCAGCATCTATGACGGCGGAACCATGACAGAGGCAAGCGGTTCCCTACCAGGCAGCCAAGCGGCATCGAGAGAGGCGCTCAAATACTATACCGCCTCGCAATGGCAATTGGTGTGGTGGCGGTTCCGCCGCCACCGGCTTGCCACGCTCGGCGCGGGCGTTCTGCTGGTCATGGCGTTCATGGGGCTGTTTGCGGATTTCCTCGCGCCTTACGGCGGCACGACCCGTGACAACAGCTACGTCTATGGCGCGCCGCAGATGGTGCGGTTGTGGGACAGGAACGGATTTTCGTTGCGTCCGTTCGTGTACGGCACGAAAGACGCCCGCGACCCGGTGACGTTGCGCATGATCGCAAAAGCCGACCCGCAAACGCGCCGCCATCTCCGGCTGTTCGTGCAGGGCGACAATTATCGGCTTTTCGGTTTCATGAAATCCGACATTCACCTGTTCGGTGTGGATGCGGGCAAGATTCACATCTTCGGAACCGACGATCTGGGCCGCGACCTGTTCTCACGGCTGCTGTACGCAACCGGTACTTCCCTGTCGATCGGCCTGTTGGGCGTGCTGCTTTCCTTCGTGCTTGCCCTGGTGATCGGCGGGGTCGCAGGCTTCTACGGCGGCTTCATCGACGATGTGGTCCAGCGGTTCACGGAAATCGTGCGCGTCGTACCCGCCATTCCGCTGTTCATGGGACTGACCGCGTCCTTTCCGCAGGATTGGTCGAACAAGCAGGTCTATTTCGCGATGACACTGGTGTTCGGCCTCTTGGGCTGGACGACGCTGGCACGCCGGGTGCGCGGCCATATCCTTTCCGAAAGGAAGGAGGACTATGTCCTGGCGGCAGAGATTTCCGGGGCCACCGCGAGCCGGATCATCTCAAGGCACCTGCTGCCTTCGTTTACCAGCTACATCATCGTCGATCTGGCCATCACCTTTCCCTACATTATCCTGAGCGAGACCGCCCTGAGCTTCATAGGCCTGGGCTTGCGTCCTCCCTCGATCAGCTGGGGGGTCATGCTCCAGGACGCGCAAAACGTCCGGGCGATCGAACAGGCGCCGTGGCTGTTCATACCGGCCGCGTTCGTCGTGCTGGCGGTGCTGGCGTTCACCATTCTGGGTGACGGGCTTCGCGACGCGGCCGACCCCTATCAGATCAGCGAATAGGGCGGGAAGGCCGGATATGCCACGGGAACAGACCGTACTCGAGGTTCATGACTTGGAGGTCTCGTTCAATACGGACGAAGGCCGATTGGTCGCTGTCGACGGCATCAGCTTCTCGGTGCCCAAGGGCAGGACACTCGGCATCGTGGGCGAGAGCGGGTCGGGCAAGAGCGTGGCAACGCGCGCATTGATGCAGCTTTTGCCGTCAAACGCCCGGCTGGGAGCGGATACGAGAATTAGGCTTGCGACCAAGACGGGAGAAGCCATCAACATCGACGAACTGCCACGTCACGGCAAGGCCATCCAGCGCATTCGCGGCGGCGAGATCTCGATGATCTTCCAGGAGCCGATGGCCTCCTTCTCGCCGGTCTGGACGATTGGCAACCAGCTCATGGAAGTCATTCGCCTGCATCGCAATGTCACCGCCAGAGAGGCGCGGGAGATCGCCATCGCTACGCTTCAAAAAGTCGGCCTGTCGAACCCGGAGCTGCGCCTCAGCCAATATTCGCACGAACTGTCGGGAGGCATGCGCCAACGCGCGATGATCTCCATGGCGCTGGCGACCAACCCGTCGCTTCTCATCGCGGACGAACCGACGACCGCTCTGGATGTGACAATCCAGGCCCAGGTCATCTCACTGATGAACAAACTCCAGGAAGACTTCGGCATGTCGATCATCTTCATCACCCATGACATGGGCGTGATCGCCCATGTCGCCGATGAGGTGGCGGTCATGTATCTGGGACAAATCGTCGAACGCGGACCGACCGACAAGGTTATTTATGATCCCCGGCATCCCTACACCAGAGGCCTGCTGGCGGCGTTGCCGAACAAGGACAATGTGCGCGCTCGACTAATTCCCGTTCCCGGTGAAATTCCGCCGCCGCTGGAGCGTCCAACGGGGTGCCCGTTCCATCCCAGATGCGCGAACTTCATGCCGGGCGTCTGCGATCGGACGGTGCCTTCGGAAGTCAAATTGGGGGACGGTGTCACGGTCAGTTGCTTTCTGTTTCATGGGCCGAGCGCATGAGCAAGACAGCCGATGTCCTGATCCAGGTCGACGACCTCAAGGTGCATTTCGGATCGAAAGACGCAAAGTCGGGCCAAGTCATTCCCGCCGTGGACGGGATCAGCTTCGAGATAGCGAAAGGCCAGACTCTGGGGCTGGTGGGGGAAAGCGGTTCCGGCAAGACCACCGTGGGGCGCGCCATCCTGCGGACGGTCGAGCTGCGCGCCGGCTGCATCCGGTTCCGTTCCGGTGAAGGAAGCGTGGACGTCTCCACCCTTGCCGGCCGGGACCTTCGGCACTTCCGGCGCGAACACATGCAGCTGATCTTCCAGGACCCCTATTCATCGCTCAGTCCGCGCATGACCGTGCGCGACATCATCGCCGAACCCCTTGAATGCCAGCATTTCGGTACCCGGGCCCAGATCGACGCGCGCGTCCGTGACGTGGCGACAAAATGCAGGCTGAACGTGGAATTCCTGCGCCGCTTTCCGCACGCTTTTTCCGGCGGCCAGCGCCAGAGGATATGCATCGCCCGCGCCTTGGCAGCCAGCCCGGAATTCATCGTTTGCGATGAGGCGGTATCGGCACTCGATGTCTCGATACAGGCCGACATCATCAACCTCCTGATGGACCTGCAGAGCGAACTCGGCCTGACCTATCTGTTCATCGCGCATGATCTTTCGGTCGTCGCCCAGATCTCCACCCAGATCGCGGTGATGTATGTCGGCAAGCTGGTCGAGTATGCCCCAACAGAGATTATCTACGCGACGCCGATGCATCCCTATACGAAAGCGCTGATGTCGGCGGTCCCAACGGTAGACCCCAACAAGAAATTCGCCCCCATGGTCCTGGAGGGCGAGATTCCGAACCCGGCCGATTTGCCGACCGGATGCCGCTTCAGCACGCGCTGTCCGTTTGCCCGTGAGGCCTGCCGCCAGATCGAACCGGAATGGCGCGAGGTGGCGCCGAAGCATTTCCTGGCCTGCCATTTCGCCGAAGAACTGATGGCCGATGCCAAAGCGCCGTGAGGCACCACGCGCTCGACCCGCAAGGCACCACGGGCGTGCGTTTCCGAAGGACAAATCAATGGACAACACCGCCTTTTCATCCTCTGCAGCAAGGGAGGACAGGAAAGATGCCCTGCCCCTCGAAGGCGTGAAGGTACTCGATCTGTCGCGTGTGCTTGCCGGGCCATGGGCGACGATGAGCCTTGCCGATCTGGGGGCGGAAGTCTGGAAGATCGAGAATGTCGAAGGCGGCGACGACACCCGCGCCTGGGTCACTCCGAACTACAAGGGCGTCAGCACCTATTATCTTGCCGCCAATCGCGGCAAGGAGAGCATTGCAGTCGATCTCAAGCACCCCGAGGGCCGCGCCATCATTCATGAGCTGGCGGCGCAGGCTGATATCGTCGTCGAAAACTTCCGCGCCGGCACCGTCGACCGGCTGGGGATCGGTTACAACGATCTCAAGAAGATCAATCCGCGCGTGATCTATTGCTCGATTTCGGGCTACGGCCAGGCAGGCCCTGAGGCCGATCGACCCGGATATGATTTCGTCATGCAGGCCGAAAGCGGCCTGATGTCGATTACCGGGGAGGTCGACGGCGGGCCCCTGCGCTTCGGCGTGGCGATCACTGACATCGTTGCGGGAATGGTTGCGACGCAATCGATCCTGGCGGCGCTGCTGCAGGCGCGCGCGAGCGGAGAAGGCCAGTTCATCGATATCGCGCTCATCGATTGCGCGCTGAACCTGCTGATCAATATCGGGTCGGCATACCTCAATACGGGCGCCGCGCCGCGACGTTTCGGCAACGCCCATCCGACCGTCGTGCCTTACCAGATATTCAAGGCGGCCGACGGGGATTTCGTTCTGGCCATCGGCAATGACCGGCAGTTTGCCGCACTCTGCCGCAAGGTCGTCGATCTGCCGGAACTTGCCGAAGACCCTCGCTACATGACCGCCGGAAACCGGGCCGTCCACCGCGACGATCTGCTGATGCGGCTGAGCGCGAGGTTCCTTACAAGACCCTGCGCGTATTGGCTGCAGCGATGCAGCGCGGAGAGCGTTCCCGCCGGCGTGGTCAAGGACGTCGCCGATGCCTTTGCCTCTGCGTCGGTGGTCGAGCGGGGCATCATCCAGACGCTCGATCATCCCTATCTCGAAAAGGTCAGGCTGGTGCGGCCGGCACACGGCCTCGAAGCCCAGGCAAGGGCTGGTTTCCGGGCTCCGCCGATGCTTGGCCAGGACACCGACATCGTATTGAAGCGGGTGCTCGACTATGACGAAAGGCGCATTCGCGATCTGAAAGACAACGGTGCGATCGCCCAGTTTTCGCCTGTGCCGCTAAAGGAGGAACAATGATGCCTGAAACGACCCACCCGTATGTCCTGCTGCATATCGGCGGGCCGAACCGAACCTCGGCAGCAACCGGATCGGCAATGCGGACAACTTCTTCGAGCCGACCGTCATGTCCAACGTGCCGCTCACCGCGGGTCATGAACGAAGAACCGTTCGGCCCCATCGACCTGGTCAATCCGGTTGCCAATCTGGCATCGGCGCTGGAAGAAGCCAGCCGGCTGGATTACGGCCTGACCGCCTATGGATTTGCCCGTTCCGCAAGCAGTTCGGCGAAGCTTGCCTCAGGGCTTCAGAGCGGCATGGTGTCGATCAATCACTACGGCCTCGCCCTTCCGGAGGTGCCCTTCGGTGGCATCAACGATTCAGGCTACGGGACCGAAGGCAGCGCCGACACGCTCGAAGCCTACCTGAACACCAAGTTCATCAGCCAGATGCACGCATAGGTCAATCCGATGGAAGGCGGGCATCTGCTTGCCTTGGGGCGGCGCGGCGCGGCGGCTTTTTTGCCTTTCAAGGGCTGATCGGTCTTTTCGATTGGTTGGGCCGAAAAAATTCAATTTTCAGACCGATCCCCTTGAGGCTACGACTGGATCGTCTTTCACAAGCGACAAAGTCTCGCGGCGCGGAGGAAAATGCTGATGACGCGAACTGTTCTTCCTGCCCACGGGATGGAGAAGGAAGTGGTCCTCGACAGGCTGCGCGAATTGCGATCGCGGGACATTCCACTCGACCACGCCAGGTTCAATCTTCTCACACCTTATGCCGACGACTCCTTCTTCGATGTCGGTCTGCAAGCATTGAACATGTTCGGGCATGAAAACGCGATGCTTGCCCGGGTCATCCCGAGTGTCGCCCAGGTGATGCGAGACATCATGGACATCGCCATGGCGCTCCAGAACGCGCCGGAAGGCGCAGGCGTGGCGATCACGGCGGGCGGAACCGAAAGTATCTTTTCGGCCTGCTGGGCTGCGCGGGACTACTGGCGGGCGCATAATCCGTCATCGACCGCAATTCCCGAGATTGTTGGCCCCAACACAATGCACGCCGCCTTTCAGAAGTCCGCACACTTGCTGGGCATGAAGCCCATCATGACGGATTTCGACGAGAACTTCCGCGGTCGGGCGCGTGATATCGAGGCGCATATCGGCGACAACACGGCGATGATCGTCGGCTCGGCACCAGCCTACCCGCATGGCGTTTTCGACCCCATTGCGGAGCTGTCGGAAATCGCCGTGCGCCGCAATGTCTGGCTGCATGTCGATGCCTGCGTCGGCGGTTATGTCTCGCCGTTTGCAGAAAGGCTCGGGTTTGACATTCCACCCTACGATTTCCGCCTGCCCGGCGTGCGCTCGCTCTCGGCGGATCTGCATAAGCACGCCTATGCGCCCAAGGGCATCTCGACGCTCATCTACCGCGATGCAGCACTTCTGCAATACCAGTCGCACACCACCGGGGGCTGGCCCTATGGTGTCTATAAAAGCGGTGGATTTGCCGGATCGCGTCCTTCACACGTCATGGCGGCCGCCTGGGCGATCCTCCATCACCTGGGGGAGGAGGGGTATCTCAATCTGGTCACGAGGATGTACCGCGCCAAGGCCCGCCTCATCGAAGGCATCACGAGCATTGCGGGCATGCATATCCTCGGCGCTCCGGAATCCAACGTGTTCACCTTTACATCGAACGAGTGCGACGTGTACGCCGTCTCCGAACTGATGGAAAAGCAAGGCTGGTTCTTGTTCCGGATCGCGAGCCCGCGTGCCCTGCACATTCAATGCGATCCCTTCGACGACGAGACGGTCGACAAGGTGATCGCGGCCTTGCGCGCATGTGTCGAGCAGGTTGTGGCGGACGGATTGCAAGCCGGGTCCGACAAGACCGGTTACCGATGAAGGGAATGGAAATGGATCATCCGAGCCTGAGCAATTCGACCGCGGCCTGGAGAAAGGCCGACGGCCAACACCATATCCATCCCTTCACGGATAACGAAGCGCTGCGCCGCAAGGGCGGGCCGCGCATCATCGTGAGGGCCGAGGGCTCCGTCCTGGAGGATTCCGAGGGCAACAGGATCATCGATGCGATGTCCGGCCTCTGGTGCGTCAATGTCGGCTACGGGCGAGAGGAACTGGCGAAGGCCGCTTACTCGCAGATGTGCGAACTGGCCTATTACAATACCTTCTTCAAGACCGCGACGCCGCCACCTGTCGAACTCGCCGAAAAGATCGCTTCACTGACTCCGGGGGATCTGAACCGGATATTCTTCGGCTGCTCAGGCTCCGAAGCGAACGACACAATTTTGCGGATGGTCAAGCGCTACTGGAACCTGATGGGCCGTCCGGAAAGAAAGACCGTTATCTGCCGGACCAATGCCTATCACGGCTCGACCACGGCCACCGCAAGCCTTGGCGGCATGGACTACATGCACAGGATGGACGATCTGCCGATCGCCGGTATCGAGCACGTGATCCAGCCCTACTGGTACACGCAAGGGGGCGATCTGTCGGAAGAGGAATTCGGTCTGGTCGCGGCCAAGGCTGTCGAGGACAGGATCCTGGAGATCGGCGCCGACAAGGTTGCCGCTTTCTTCGGCGAACCGGTACAGGGCTCGGGCGGGGCAATCCTCCCGCCATCGACCTACTGGCCGGAGATCAGCAGGATCTGCAAGAAATACGACGTCCTCATCGTGGCCGACGAAGTCATCTGCGGTTTCGGCCGGACCGGCGAATGGTTCGGCAGCACAACATTCGGGATAGAGCCCGATTTCATGACCATGGCCAAGGGCATCACCTCCGGTTACCTGCCGCTTTCCGCGGTGGCGGTAAGCGACCGGATCGGCGATGTCCTGTACAACAAAGGGGGAGATCTCGCGCACGGCTACACCTATTCGGGCCATCCGACGGCCTGCGCGGTGGCACTGGCCAACATCGCCATCATCGAGCGCGAAGGCCTCGTCGAGCGCGTGCGCGATGACATCGGTCCCTATTTCCAAAGCCGGCTGCGTGAATTGTCGGATCATCGCCTTGTCGGCAATATACGTGGTGTGGGCCTCATCGGCGGGCTGGCGATCGTCGAGGACAAGGCAACCAGGAAATTCATGACCCCGGTCGGTACCCTCGCCGGACGCTGTCACGAGATCTGCGTTGAAATGGGTGCGATGATCCGGGTTTCCGGCGACTCAATGGTCATGGCGCCTCCGCTGATCATCACCCGGCAGGAAGTCGACAAGATCATGGAGATATACCGCGCCGCGCTGGACCAGACGGCGACCGAATTCGGACTATGACCTGAAACCGATTTCTCTCCGGCCCGGGGAAGAGTCCGAGGGCATCATGAAGTGCTACCGAATGCGCCCCCAGAGAGGGCTAGGTCACCAACTCATAAGTTCTGAGCCAGATACGCATTGATGCGAGCTGAACGGAAGCGAGGAAGTTGTCGTCGCGCTTGTCATATCGGGTGGCGATGGCTCTGAAGTGTTTGAGTTTGTTGAAGAAGCGCTCGACGGCATTGCGCTGGCGATAGACCCAGGTGCTGAAGATCGGATGGCGGATGCGGTTGGGCATCGGCCGAATGTTGGCCCAGGCTCCTCGCGCAGCCATGCTTTGTCGCAAACTGTCGCTGTCATAGGCCCGGTCAGCCAGAAGGATGTGACCGGCGCCGAGGGTGTCGAACATGTCGATGGCGGAGCGCCCGTCATGAGCTTGGCCCTCGGTGAGCTTGAGCCGGATCGGTCGGCCATCGGCGTCGACAAGGGCGTGGATCTTGGTCGTCAGTCCGCCGCGCGAGCGACCCATGCAACGGGATCGGGTGTCTTTTATGGGATGGCCCGCCCCTCCCGAGGGGCATCGGCTAGGATGCTGGTGCTGAACAACAAAGGAGCGAGCCAATGAGCATTGTGATCCTGGGCATTGATCTGGGCAAGAACCTGAACAGCGTGGTGGGCATGGACGCGAAGGGGCAAGTTGTTCTGCGCCGCCGCGTCAGGCGAGCGACGCTTGCTGAGCTTGCGGGCAAGCTGGAGCCCTGTACGGTGGCGATGGAGGCATGTTGTGGCGCCCACCATGTCGGTCGGCTCTTTGCTGCACGTGGCCACGAGGTGCGGCTGATGTCGCCTGAGTATGTGCGGCCCTATGTCAGAGCCCAGAAGAACGACGACAACGACGCAGAGGGGATCGCGGAAGCTGCGGCGCGGCCGACCATGCGCTTCGTCGAACTGAAGAGCCAGGATCGGCTCGATCTTCAGACCCTGCATCGGGCCCGGTCGCGTCTCGTCGCCGCCCGCAAATCGCTGTTGAACCAGCTGCGGGCGATTCTGTTCGAACGGGGATACACCTTCCGGCAAGGACGCAAAGTGCTCGAACGCGAAGTGGATGAGTTGCTGGTAGAGCCGGTCTCGGATTTATCGGTCCGCATCCTGGCCCTTATTGCCGACATGCGGGCTGAGTGGCGCTCGCTTGACCACAGGATCGAAGCCTTGAACGAGGAGTTGGCCGAACATGCCCGCAAAGACGAGGGCGCAAACCGGCTAACCTCGATCCCCGGCATTGGAGTGCTCGGCGCCACCGCGCTGATCGCCGCCGTCGGCAATGGCGAGGCCTTCCGGCGGGCGCGGGACCTGCCGGCGTGGCTCGGCCTTGTGCCGAAGCAGATGACGACCGGCGGCAAGCCGAAGCTGCTCGGGATCACCAAGCGGGGGAACACATACTTGCGCATGCTGTTGATCCACGGCGCGCGCGCCGCGATGCCGGGCCTCTCCAGGCAGCAGACGCCACTCGGCTCATGGCTGCGGGGCTTGCTTGCAAGAGCGCACCGTAACGTTGCGATTGTGGCGCTGGCGGCGAAGCTCGCCCGGATCGCTTGGGCCACCTTGAAGCACGGCGCGCGCTTCGATCCGATGCGCGGAGCTGAAATGGCAATGTGAGCAACGAAGATTGACCCCGGCACCAGAGTACGACCGGAGCGGCCGCGGTCTTGTGAGGTTGGCGAGAGGAAGCTGATGGCCAAAAGGGTCGAACGCCCGCGTCCCTGGAAGCCTGGTTCAAAAAACGGCGTATCGACGCCGAGTCTTTTATGAGGACCAGGACGCGCGGATCTCCATCATGGCGACGGCCAACATGCCGCTACGCCGGATACGTTTGCGCACGACCGAGCAAAGCCAGAAGCAACCGACTTGCCAAGGGGCGGGCCATACGTTTTTGACCGTTGGCGGCGTGCTGGTGAACGCGGATCGAGGATGAGTCGATCATCTGCACGTCGCCTTCGTAAGCCTTTGATACCGCTTCAAGAAGCATGCCCCAAATGCCCGCCTTGCGCCACCGGTTGAAGCGGTTCACACAGGTCGTGTAGGGCCCATAGCGCGTTGGAATGTCGGCCCACGGCGCCCCGGTCCGCAATCGCCAGAAGATGCCGTTCAGAACCCGCCGGTCATCCACCCGCTTCACCCCGCGAGACTTCTGCGGCAGAAGCGGGGCAATCACAGACCACTCGAAATCCGTCAGATCAAATCGGGCCATGGTGCTCTCCTGCGACTCAGCGAAGTGAATCACAGCACCGCCAGTTCGGGAATCCCGATAATGAGTATGTGACCTAGAGTTTCCGGGCCTTGATCAGCATCGCGGGCTGGTCGCGTGTGCCGATTTCATCAATGCCATCGGTAAGTTGTTGCCGATGGCGCCATGGGGCCGTTGCTCGTTGTCGTCTCTGCGCCAAGCCTCCAACTTTTCGGCGGCATTGGCAAGGCTCAAGAACCAGTGGGTATTGAGGCATTCCGCCCGCAGCCGACCATTGAAGGCTTCGATGAACGCATTGTCGGTGGGTTTGCCTGGCCGTGAGAAGTCGAGCGCGACGCCATGTTGATAGGCCCAGAGGTCCCCATATCCCGGGAGATGAACTCCGATCCCTGGTCCACGCGGATGGTTCTGGGATAACGATACTGATGCTGACTTGCGGATGAGCGAGACGAAAGGCGCTGATGAAGGGCAGCGTCACGAGTTCCGCCACGGTGGGTGGCATGGGTAGCAGCAGTCAATGCTTCTGGCGGATTTGGAACCTGGTGCTGGGACGTGGCATTCGCACCGGCGGCGGTGCATGACATTGTTGCAAGGCAAGCTATTTGACCGCGCGAGGTGGGCGTCGACCCTGGGGCATGCTTTGGGTATCGCGGCGCCCTTCCGACGGCGGAAAGCATCGCCGAAATCGACGTCCGTGGCGACCGGGTGGTGACCGCGATAGTCCATATCCGAGCTTGTCCAATGGGTGAAATTATAAGATATTGAATTATTAATATTAATTGGCGCACCCGACAGGATTCGAACCTGTGACCTCTGCCTTCGGAGGGCAATCGTCGGCTATTTGCCGGCGTTTCTGGCGTTACTCGGAATCGCCAAAAGCGCTTGAATTTCAAGAGAAATATGCCAATATTGCTTTCTGAGGGTTACCTGAAGTTTCCGTTCTGGTGTTACCCCGGTGTTACCCCGAAGGACTAGGCGAGGCCCGGAGGGCAAGATGGCTGCAGGTCGGATCACCAAGCGGACGGTCGATGCATTGCGGACGACGGGGAAGGAATACGTGCGTTGGGATGGCGAACTGACCGGCTTCGGGGTGCGCGTCCGTTCCACCGGCGCAAAGTCGTTTGTCGCGGTCTACAGGACCGGGGGGCGAAACACTCCGCTGCGGCGTGTCACTATCGGTTCAGTGGGCAAGATTGAAGCCGACAAGGCTCGTGAAGAGGCAAGGGCGATCATCCGGAGCGCTGAGCTTGGCCATGATCATGCGGCCGAACGCGCAAAGGCACGCACTGAACCCACGCTGGCGCAAGTCTGCGACCTTTATCTTGTCGAGGGCTGCGACACCAAGAAAGCGAGCACCATTGCTACGGATCGCGGACGCGTCGAGCGACATATCAAGTCGCTGCTTGGCAGGAAGCGGATAAGTGAGATCACGCGTGGCGACGTCGAGAGGTTCATGCGCGACGTTGCCAAGGGCAAGACTGCGGCCGATGAAAGGACAAAACCGCGCGGACGCGCCATCGTCGAGGGCGGCAAGGGCACGGCAACGCGCACCGTCGGTCTACTCGGCGGCATCATGTCCTTTGCCGTCTCGCGCCAGTTACGCACCGACAATCCGGTTCGTGGCGTGAAGCGGTATCCCGACAAGAAGGGAGAGACGTTCTTGTCGGCTGCGGACCTAGCGAAAGTTGGCGCTGCCCTTGCGGAGCTTGAATCCGAGGGCGCGAACCCATCTGCCATCGCGGTAATTCGCTTGCTTGCCTTCACAGGCGCCCGCAAAAGCGAGATTGCCTCGCTCAAGTGGTCCGAATTGGACATCGAACGCGGCTATCTGCGGCTCGGTGACTCCAAGACTGGCGCAAAGGTCATTCCCATCGGGGCGCCAGCGCGCGAGGTGCTGGCCACTTGGCATATTATTGATGAAAGCCCCTACGTCTTTCCGGCGAGCAGCGGTGACGGCCACTTCCAAGGTGTCGAACGCGTGTGGGCAAAGGTCAGGACGCGGGCGGGGTTTCCGAAGTTGCGACTGCACGATCTGCGTCACAGCTTCGCCTCTATAGGGCTCGCACGAGGCGACGCTTTGCCAATTATTGGTGCAATCCTTGGCCATGCCGACATTAAGACGACGAGCCGCTATGCGCATCTCGCCGATGACCCAGTGCAAACGGCAGCCGACGCGATATCGCGTACGATAGAATCGGCACTTTCGGGGCGATCGGCGGAAGTTGTGTCATTTACTCGGCAGGAAAAATAGGTTTACCCGGTCCGTCGAGAGACCTTTAGATCATTGCTAGCTGGCATCATCAAGGTCCATTATCCTGAAGTGGTCCCGGAAAACCAGGACCACTTCATCTCCGACAGCTCCGCATCAATCGCCCGATCTCGCAAATCCTGACTGTACGCACGTACCATCTGTGTCCTCCGTCATCGTCATGACGCAGGACTCGCACTGTTCCGCAATTTGTGAATCTCATCACGAATCCGAAAACGTCGAACCCGCTCTAATCGCGCCTCAATACCGCGACCACGTTCATTTTGGTCAAGACCCCTTGGTCCTTGCATTTTTTTTTGGGGAGACAAGGACGCGAATTCAAACCAAAGACAGTCATAGAGGTCGGCATCTATCGAGGTGCCGGTGACGTCTTCCTCGACAAGCTGTTCAGGCCAGAAGCCATGACGGCGGTCGATATTTCGAAAACGCCGGGCAAGCCGTTCGTGAATTACGTCAAGCGACACAGCGCCCGCCTTGTCAAATCGGCGACATCACAGGACAACCGCCCGTAGGTGCAGCAGATCGTAGCCGAACAACTCGGGGGCCACCACGACCTCGTGTGCGACAACGCCCGCACCAAGATGGAGGGTTGGCTTGGGGACCGCAACAATGTCCAACTTTATGGCGCGACCGGCGACAAGCCGCCGCTATCGCTCATGAAAGGCTCCCAGGCGGCTTCCGCCACGTAAACTCAGGTCGCGGAAATTCCGGCCCCGAGGCGACCCAAAGACGGGGAGCACATCACCTCATATCGCGCATGATGCGGATCGGTACACTGCACGCGTACGAAGGGCATATGCATGGGTTGTTGCGTTTGCACGGCAATTGCCTTTACGGTTTCCGGCAGTCGGGACGACATAATAGGACTGTGATTGCCGTGGTTTGGCTTCATTGGGGCAAAGATTGACATTCGGAACCATGTGCGAACGACTTTCCGAGTTCGATATCACGGCCCTCGCACCACAGGCGATTGCACTGCTTCTTGATCTGGACGGCACGCTGGCACCCATCGCCGAACACCCCGCAGCGGTGGTCGTAGCGGCTCCGACCAGGCAAACCCTTGCCGCGCTTGATCGAGCCCTCGATGGCGCCTTGGCCATCGTCTCCGGTCGTAGCATCGAAGATGTCGATCGGCTGCTCGCCCCGAATCGGTTCGCGGTTGCCGGCATCCACGGGCTGGTGCGCCGCGACATTCAAGGCCGCTTGCATGAGTCGGTGTTCAACCGGCACGCCTTGCAAGTTATCACTGATGAATTGCAACGGCTCGTTGCCGGCTCCCCGGGGGTGTGGCTGGAGAGGAAGCAGGGGTCGGTGGCACTGCACTACCGGGAAAGACCGGATCTTGAGGGCTTCTGTCGCGAACAGATCTCACAGGCAGTTGCCGGACATGAGCCGGCCGAGGTCCTGGCGGGCAAAATGGTGATTGAGGTCAAGACTGCCTCGCGAACCAAGGGCGATGCCGTCCGCGACTTCATGGCGGAGCCGCCTTTTCGTGGCCGTTGCCCGGTCTATGCAGGCGATGATGTAACCGATCAAGATGCCTTTCGCGCCGTTGCCGGCCTCAAAGGCAAGTCGATCAGCATCAGCAGCAAGGATACCCGGGCCGATTATTGGGTCGCCGAAACCGGTACCTTCCTGCACTGGCTCACCCAGTTGAGCATCCACCTTGGCAGCCACATCGACGGTTCCTGAGTCGGAGGCACGCGAGACGTGAGTACACTCGATCTCGGATTTGTAGGCAATTGCAGCTTCGGCGCGCTTATCGACAAGTGTGCGCGGATCGTCTGGTGCTGCCAGCCGCGTTTCGATGGCGATCCGATCTTCGCGGCCCTGCTGAATGGGGATACCGAGACCGGACCTGACAGCATCTGCGAGATTGGATTGGCCGGACTGAAGAGCAGCGAGCAGGCCTATGACGGCAACACCGCGGTTCTGCGCACCATACTGCACGCCCCGGCGGGCAGCGTGGAAATAATCGATTTTGCCCCCCGCTTCTACTGGCGCGACCGCGTCTTTCGTCCCCAGACCATCATTCGTCGCATCAGGCCTTTGCGGGGTACGCCACGCATCAGTATCCGCGTGCGGCCGACATTTGACTATGGCCGTATTTCCCCGGCGATCGCCCGCGGCTCAAATCATATGCGGTTTGCCGGCCCGACCTTCACCGTACGCCTCACCACCGATGCGCCCATCGACTACATCGTTGATGAGAAGGAATTCAACCTCGAGGACGAGGTGAACCTCATTCTGGGTCCCGATGAGACGTTACAGGGCAATGTGGCGGAAACGGCCAGAAATTTCATGGTGCGTACCCTCGAATACTGGCGTGGCTGGTCGGGAAGGCTTGCTCTGCCCCTCGACTGGCAGGACGCTGTCATACGCGCAGCCATCACCCTTAAATTGTGCACCTATGAGCCGACCGGCGCCATTGTCGCTTCGCTCACCACCAGCATTCCCGAGGCTCCCGGAAGCGGCAGAAACTGGGACTATCGCTATTGCTGGCTCAGAGATGCCTTCTTCGTCGTTCGCGCCTTGAACAGTGTCGGCGCGGTCAAGACCATGGAGAATTATTTTCGCTGGCTGATGAATGTAGTTGCCGAAGCTGACGGCGGGCACTTGCAGCCGGTGTTTGGCATCGGGTTGGAGGAAAGACTCCCCGAGCGCACCATCGATCATCTTGCCGGCTATCGGGGGATGGGGCCGGTTCGGGTGGGCAATGCCGCCTACGAGCACCATCAGCACGATGTCTATGGCAACGTCATCCTGGGTGCGGTGCAGACATTCTTCGATACCCGGCTGACCATGAAACCGGGGTTGCAGGATTTGGCCCGCTTGGAAAAGGCTGGAGACCGCGCCTTCAATCTCTATGACAAGCCGGATGCCGGCATGTGGGAGCTGCGCACGCGGGCGGCGATCCACACCTCGTCGAGCCTGATGTGCTGGGCCGCCTGCGACCGCCTGGCGAAGATCGCCGCGCATCTCGGCGAACAGCAGCGAGCCCGCCATTGGCACGCGCGCGGCGAGGAGATCAGGCGCTTCATCGACGAGAACACCTGGTCGGACGAACGCAAGGCATTCGTGGACAGCGCGGGCGGCCACTCATTGGATGCCAGTGTGCTGCTGATGGCGGAGGTCGGGTTCATTTCACCGCGCGATCCCCGCTTCGTGAGCACCGTCGAGGTCCTGGAGAAGACGTTGGCGCAAGGCCCCCACATGAAGCGCTATGAGGCCGCCGATGATTTCGGGCTGCCGCAGACGGCCTTCAACATCTGCGCCTTCTGGCGGCTCGATGCCCTGGCCAGGATCGGACGCAGGGACGAAGCTCGGGAAATCTTCGAGTCTTTGCTGGCATGCCGCAATCACCTGGGGCTCCTGTCTGAAGACACCGATCCCGCAACCGGAGAGCTCTGGGGCAATTTCCCGCAGACCTATTCGATGGTCGGCATCATAAATGGCGCGGTGCGCCTTTCCCGCCCGTGGGAAGCCGTGGTCTGAACAGACAGTTTGTGGTCTTCGATCGGGTTGCCGATCTCGACAATCCGCGACACTCGGGCGTGACGCTGTTTGCCCAGGCCGAAAGCCTTCAAGAAAGGCACCTGCCTGAGAGCGCCTCTGACCTATTGATTGATTTCGGGCTCAACCAGCCGCGCCAGGTTTCGCAAGGACTCCTGCCAGCCGAGATAGCAGGCTTCGATGGGAATGACGTCTGGCAGGCGCTCCTGCACGATGTTGACCTCAACGCCGACCGACACTTTCTTCAACGTCACCGTCACCTGAATATCGCCGGGCAGGTTGGGATCGTCGAACTTGTCCGAGTAGCGCAGGCGCTCGTTGGGAACGAGTTCGACGTATTCGCCACCGAACGCGTGGCTGTCGCCTGTGGTAAAATTCCGGAAAGACATGCGGTAGGCGCCACCGACCCGGGCATCCAGCTGGTCGACGGTGCAGGTAAAGCCATTGGGCGGCAGCCACTTCGCGAGCGCATCCGCTTCGAGGAACGCGCGATAGACTTTCTCGGGGCTGGTTGCCAGGATGCGGTGCAAGCGCACGGTGTTGGGCATGGTCGTTTCCTTCTGTCTGTGTGATGAAGCCGTGATTGCCGCCAATCAGGCGCCCGGTATCGGCAGAACCGGCATGACTTGCACGGACTCGCCGGGAAAGATCGTGAAATGCGGGTGATTCTCGAACAGTCTGGCTACCGCCGCGTGAGAATCAGCACGTACCACCATGAAGGCCCCCAGTTCGTTGCTCACGTCTTCGATGCCATGTTCGGAAATCTTCTTCGTCTTGCCGAGTGGACCGCCCATGGCGACGACCTGTGCCTGGTGCTTCTCCACCCAGGCCTTCCATGCAGCCATGCCCTCTTGCGCCTTCTGGTGCCGCTCCGTTTCCGTCAGCGCATTCCACGCTTGCATGCGCGGACTGTCTTTGCGGCCGAGGAAAATGGCCAGATATGTGTCGTTCATGACGTCTCTTCCTTCTTGCACGTGGCAGGCAGCACCCGCCACTATTCGCCGGCACCGCCGACATCCAATTGACGAACCGGCCGCACCTCGATGCTGCCGTGCTTGGCCGGCGGAATGCCGCTCGCGATCTGGATCGCCTCATTGAGGTCCTTCGCATCGACGAGATAGAAGCCGGCAAGCATTTCCTTGGTCTCGGCAAACGGGCCGTCATAGAGCTGCACCTGCCCGTTGCGTACTCGCACCGTCGTTGCCGTATGCACCGGATGCAATGGCTCGGCGGCTACCACGAAGGCATTGTGCAGCGCGTCTTCGGCAGCACCGAAGTTTCCCAGGAGCCGCACGAGCGTGGCAAACGCGCGGCGCCTTTCGCGCAAGTAAATCTCCTGAATCGGATCGGGTCGGGATTTTGGCGGGACCATGGCCTGTCACAAAGAAAGAAGCTGCGGCCTTTTTTAAGGTACAAACCCGTTCTGAATTGGGCACACCGCTTGTGGAAGGTGCTGCATCCAGGCGCAAACACGATTGTTTATGGCTTTTACGGCTGCACTTGCGCTGATGTCACGCATAAGGCCGTGACATTTGCCGTCAAAGACGTCCGTCGCCACTTGCCGGCCGCACTACAACAAATGCCAATGCCATGAAGGCCTCGGCAATTTGACGCCCGGGCTCAAACGTCCCATCTGTGTTCATGGTGGATATCGAATCGTGCCGGGTCGCATCAATTGGCGAAACACGCGCAATCATGAATGTGAAACACGCCATGTGTCTGGTTCGATCCGGCAGCCGTTGCATTTGCTATCTTCAGGCTGCACTTGAAGGGCGCCGACACGCACACAAACCGGACTGAAAGGTGATGAAGCGGCTTATCGAGGACTACGCTATGATCGGCGATTTGCATACGGCCGGCCTGATCGGCCGTGACGGATCGCTCGATTGGCTTTGCCTGCCGCGTTTTGATTCGCCGGCGTGCTTTGCCGCACTGCTCGGCGATGAGGACAACGGCCACTGGTTGATTGCCCCGGATGCGGAAGGGGCTACCGTTCGCCGGTACTATCGCGGCGATACACTGGTTCTGGAAAGCGAATTCCACACTGCTACCGGCAGTGTGGCCATCATCGACTTCATGCCGCATGCCCCCGAACGCGACCGCACCGACGTCATTCGCCTGATCGAAGGCCGCACGGGGCAAGTGGCAATGCGCACCGATCTCGTCTTTCGCTTCGGCTACGGCAGGGTCATCCCCTGGCTGCGCCGCGAGAAAGACGGTCTCAGCGCCATCGCCGGGCCTACCGCAATGCGGCTGCGTACGCCTGTCGATCTGCATGGGGAGGATTTCATAACCACCGCACAATTCAACGTTGCTTCCGGAGAAGTCATCCCGTTCGTACTCTCCTGCTTTGCCTCGCACCGGCCGGTGCCGGACCCCATCGATCCTGTCGAACAGCTCAGCAAGACCGAGCAATGGTGGCGCGACTGGTCGTCTCGCTGCAGCTACACCGGGCCGTGGCGGGAAGCCGTGATGCGGTCGCTGATCACACTGAAGGCGCTGACCTACGCCCCAACCGGCGGCATCGTGGCAGCGCCGACGACGTCATTGCCGGAGATCATCGGTGGCGGGCGCAACTGGGACTATCGTTACTGCTGGATCCGCGATGCTTCACTCACGCTCGAAGCGCTGCTGATTTCCGGATTTCATGAAGAGGCGCGCGCCTGGCGCGAATGGCTGCTGCGATCCGTCGCCGGTTCACCAGCACAGTTGCAGACGATCTACGGTGTGGCCGGCGAGCGCGGTATCAATGAATTCGAATTGCCCTGGCTCAAGGGATTTGGCGCCAGCCGTCCGGTGCGAATCGGAAACGACGCCTCCGGCCAGTTCCAGCTTGATGTTTACGGTGAGCTGATGGATGCCTTTCACGTTGCTCGCGCGCACCGTATCGAGCCGCTCGATCATGCCTGGGCAGTGCAAAAGCTGCTGCTTGAGTTTCTAGAATCGAACTGGAATGAGCCCGATGATGGAATTTGGGAGGTGCGCGGGCCGCGGCGTCACTTCACCTATTCCAAGGTGATGGCATGGGTGGCTATGAGCCGAGGGGTGGAGGCGGTACGCCGATTTCATCTCGACGGTCCGGCGGAACACTGGGCGACCTTGCGCGACCAAATACATACCGACATCTGTCGCCACGGCTTCGACGCCAAGCGCGGCACCTTCGTGCAGTACTACGGCGCAAGCGGGCTTGACGCCGCACTGCTTCTCATGCCCCTGGTCGGATTCCTCCCGGTTAGCGATCCACGCATGGCGGCCACCATTGAGGCGATCGGCAATGAACTGGCAACCGACGGACTTGTCCGTCGCTACAATACTGATGACGGCGTCGATGGTCTTGAGGGTGGCGAAGGCGTCTTCCTCGCTTGCAGCTTCTGGCTGGCCGACAATCTCGCCTTGATGGGCAAACGCCGTGAGGCCGAGGCGATCTACCAGCGGCTTTTGGACCTGCGCAATGACGTTGGTCTGCTGGCTGAGGAATTCGATCCGGACGCTGGACACTTCCTTGGCAACTTCCCACAAGCCTTCTCACATATCGCCCTGATCAACACCGCTTTCAATCTGAGCACGAAGCATGGGCCCTCTGTGCGCCGAACAGCGGGCTGAGCAGCGGCTCATTAGCGGGACGAGTTATCTCCCGCCACTATAGCCATCCCAGAGACGAAAGCCGCCGGTAAAGGCATTTGCGTTGTCGCCCAGTCGGGTAACTGGTGGCAATTCCTCTATCTTTCTGGCGTTGCCTCCACCGAGCACCACATAGTCGGGCTCAAGTATGCCTTTGAGATGCTCGACCACCGTCGCGACATGGACGCGCCATTTCCGTTCACCGGCGCGTTCAAGGCCGTCTTCGCCGAGATAATATTCGAAGGATTTGCCTTTCTTGTAGGGCATATGGGCCAGTTCCATGGGTTCGATCGTGCCGTCAATGATCATGGCCGCGCCCAGTCCGGTGCCCAGTCCGAGGAACAGCATTCGGCCACCCGTATAGCTGCCGAGGGCCTGCATGACAGCATCATTGACGATCTTCACCGGACACCCGAAGGCGCCGCTGTAATCAAAACCGGTCCAGCCCCTGCCCAGATTGAACGGCTCGGTTATTGGTTTGCCGTCTACCACCGGTCCGGGATATCCCAGCGATACCACGTCATAGGCCCAGTCGCTGGTGATAGCCTTTACCTGTGCGACCATTTCACTGGCGGTGAGTTCGGGGCCGGAACTGAACCGGCGCTTCTTGACCTCTGAATTGAGTAGCACCTTGACGTGCGAACCCCCGACGTCGACGGCGAGGATGCGGCGATGGGACTTGCCGTTCGGGTTCGCGTGCTGTTGCGCCGTCGTCTTCATGCAATGCCCTCGTACTGGTCAAGAAGAGACGCAGCCGCCCTGTCGGTAACGATGATGGCGCCGTCACGACGCACGCGGCCGGCGGGAATGCTGGTATCTCCGGCAACAAGGCGCCTCAAGGCCTCGGCCTTGGCCGAGCCCGTCACAAGCCAAACGATGGCTGCGGCCCGATTGAGAGCGGGATAGGTCAGGGTTATGCGGCGGTCTCCCTGGTAGGGCCCGGTCACGGCCACATCGGCTACAGCGACATCGAGCACGGGATCTGCGGGCACCAGCGAGGCGGTATGGCCGTCGGCTCCAAGGCCAAGATGAACAAGATCGAGTACCGGCGGCGTTCCGGCGGCTCGGGCCAGGACAGTCTCGTACCGAAGGGCCGCGGCCGCAAGGTCGTCCTCGTCGACCGGCATCGCATGCACATGCTCGGCCTGCAGCTTCACGCGGTCGATGAGGGTATCTTGCAGATGCGCAAAAGTACGCCGCGGGCTGTCCGGCGGCACCATCCGCTCGTCGGTCTGGAAGAGGTGGACCCGGCGCCAGGGCAGTCTTTGCCTTGCCAGGGCCGCGATCATGGGCCACGGCGTGCGACCGCCGCTCAGTGCGAGACAGGCACGCCCGCGCCTGGCAATGCTGACGCGCAACCCATCGGCGATCAGGCCGGCCGCATGCTGCCCGGCAGCTTCATTGCACTCGGCTACATCGATCCTCATGTCACGTCGCCGGCTTCGTTGCCCGCGCTCCGCCGGCCGTGCCGGCCGCTATCGGTTCGCGCCATCCGCCCCAGACCCGCGCGATCCTTTCGGCCGCCGGCGGCCCCCAGGTGCCGGGCTCGTATTGATGCAGACGCGTCTCGCGCCCCAGCACCGGTTCAATGATGCGCCATTGCGCTTCGGCACTGTCCTCGCGCGAGAACAACGTCTGGTCCCCCTTTATCGCATCGCCGATGAGGCGCTCATAGGCGGTCATGTCTTCGGCGCTTTGATGCACGACATTGAGTTCGACCTGTTCGCCGGCCATGGCCTCGCCCGGTATCTTGGCCCTCGTTCCCAGTGCGATCACGACCTTGGGGCCCAGCTGGAACCGGAAATAGTTGGGTCGGCTCTGCGCGTCCTTGCTGAACACGACCTGCGGCGGATACCGCAGATCCACCACGACCTCGGTGGCCGTCACCGGCAGGCACTTGCCGGCGCGCACCAGGAAAGGAACGCCTTCCCAGCGCCAGGAGTTGATTTGCAGTCGCAATGCCGCGAACGTCTCCACCTCGGAATCAGCGGCAACGCCGTCTTCGTCGCGATAGCCACGAAACTGGCCGCGTATCAACCTGGAACCACTCAAGGGGCGGATAGCATTGAAAACCTTCACTTTCTCGTCGCGCAAAAAATGACTCTCACTGCCTACCGGGCATTCCATCGCCAGAATGGCGATCACCTGCAGAAGGTGGCTCTGGATGACATCTCGGATCGCGCCGACCTCGTCATAGAACCGGCCGCGTCCGGTCACGCCGAATTGTTCCGCCATCGTGACCTGCACGCTCTTCACGTAATGCCTGTTCCAGATCGGTTCGAGGAAGGCATTGGCAAAGCGGAAATACAGCAGGTTCTGGACCGGCTCCTTGCCGAGATAATGATCGATCCGGAATACAGCCGATTCATCGAACACCTTGTGCAAGGTGCGATTGAGCGCCCTGGCCGAGGCAAGGTTGCGCCCGAACGGCTTTTCTACTACCACGCGGGCGCCTCGCGCGCAGGTCGAGCGCCCGAGGTTTCTGACGACGATGGGGAACATGGCGGGCGGAATGGCGAGATAGTGTAGCGGATGATTGCAGCCATCGAGCGTGTCGCACAGCTTCTTGAACGTGGCGATGTCGCGATAATCGCCGTCGACGTAGTGAAGACGGTCGATGAGCTGCAGGGCTGTCTTTTCGTTGAAGTTTTCGAGTCCTGAAATCGCATCGCGCACATGGGTCTTGAATTCATCAAGCGTCCAGCCGGTCCTGGCCACGCCGACCACCGGGACGTCGAGCTTGCCGCGATGGTCCATCGCATACAGCGCCGGAAATATCTTCTTGTGAGCGAGGTCGCCGCTGGCGCCGAACAACACCAGCGCGTCCGATTGTGCCAGCTCGGTGTTATTGCGCATCCGACCTCCCGGCCACGGCTATTTGCCCGGTTCCTTCTCAGCGTGACCGCCGAATTCGTGACGCATCGCCGACAGCATCTTGTCGGCAAATCCGGATTTACCCCGCGATGAGAAACGCTCAAAGAGTGCCGCGCTGAGAACGTGGGCCGGCACACCTTCGTCGATGGCCGCCTTGACGGTCCAGCGCCCTTCGCCGGAATCCGATACCCGGCCCTGAAACCGGGAAAGATCGGGATCGCGGATGAGCGCATCTGCGATCAGGTCCAGAAGCCACGACGCAATTACGCTGCCGCGCCGCCATACCTCCGCGATGTCCGCCACGTCCAGGTCGTAACGATAGGCCTTGCGGTCCCTTAGAGGCGTGGTTTCGGCATCCGCCGCTGCGGCTGTGGCATCGATGTCGGCGTTCCGCAGGATGTTGAAACCTTCGGCATAGGCCGCCATGACGCCGTATTCGATGCCGTTATGCACCATCTTGACGAAATGGCCGGCGCCATGCGGTCCGCAATGCAGATAGCCGTGCCCGGCGGTGCCGCTATCCTTTGCCCGTCCCGGCGTGGGGGGCGCGGAATCGGCCGCTGGCGCGAGCGCGGCGAAGATCGGATCGAGCCGCCGCACCACGTCATCTCGACCGCCGATCATCAGGCAATAGCCGCGCTCTTGTCCCCATATGCCGCCACTGGTGCCGACGTCGACATAGTGGATGCCCCTGACCTCAAGGGCCTTCGCGCGGGTCACGTCGTCCCGATAATGCGAGTTGCCGCCGTCGATCAGCACGTCATCGGCGTCCAGATGTTGGCTCAGGCTGGCGATTGTCTTATCGACGATGCCTGCCGGCAGCATCATCCAGATGGTCCGCGGTGGCGCCAGCCCGGCGACCAGTTCCTTCTGCGACGTCGCGCCCACCGCGCCTTCGCCGACGAGGTCGGCAACTGCTTGCGATCTCACGTCATAAACGATGCATTGATGACCCCCCCGCATCAGACGGCGAACGATGTTGGAGCCCATGCGGCCCAGACCGACAATGGCGATTTGCATGTCGTCTTCCCCTACATCAGGGCCGAGCGGACGGCGTCCTTCAATGTAGCCAGGCCGACATCGACGTCACCACCGAGGTGGACGCGAAGCGTCCGACGGCCGCGTTGGTTGAGCACATCAAGATCGCCGCGCGCCTGGGCCGCAATAACCGCGCCGAAGCTCAGATTGCGGCCCGGCACGACGACATCGTTGCTGCAATCGCCGGTGATCTGCAGGAAAACGCCGCTGTTGGGGCCACCCTTGTAGGCCTGGCCGGTCGAGTGCAGGAAGCGCGGACCAAAGCCGACGCAGGTGGCGACCCGGTGATGATCGCGAATGATGGTGCGGATGTCCTGCAAAGCATCGAGATGGCGCTCATTGCGATCGATGAAGGCCAGTATGGCGCAATAATCGCCGGCGTGAAGTCGCCCGAGGTGGACACCGAGCGAACGTGCAAGCGTGGTGCCATCGCCCGCCTGCTTGAGGACACCGGCATTGCCTTCGTCTGCGAACACTTCAATGCCGCCGTCTTGCAGGACCGGCACTTCATCCGGCAACGCGTTCCCGGCCTCGCAGGCATCCGTCAGTTCGCGTGCTCTGACCTTGCTCGCTTCCACGTCGGGCTGGTTGAAGGGGTTGATCCCGATCACCGCACCGGCCACTGCGGTGGCAACCTCCCAGCGGAAGAACTCCTGGGCAATTCGATAGCGCTCGCCGATCTCGATCCGCACGACCGGATGGCCGGCCCGTTCGAGGTCGGCGATGGCGGTGTCCTGCCCGTGATCGGGCTCGGCGCTCAGGCGAAAATAGGCAAAGAGGCGGTCGTGCCCGTAGGCATCGGGATGACTGACGGGCTCGGCGTCCACGGGGATGATGCCATTGCCCTGCTTGCCGGTGGATTCAGCGATCAGTTGCTCCAGCCACGCACCAAAGCCGGCCACGCCCGGCGAGGCGACGATGGTGAGCTTGTTGCGACCGGCCCTGGCCGCCTCGCCCAGGAGAATGCCGAGGTGCACGCCGGGATTCTCCCGAGGCGGCACATCGGGTCCGCAGGAACGCACCATCATTCGTGCCTCGGCGAGCAGGCGGTCGACATCGAGACCCATGGTTGCAGCTGGCACCATGCCGAAATCCGACAGCACCGAATAGCGCCCGCCGATGTTTTGCTCGCCCAGGGCAATGTGGCGGTAGCTCTCCTCGTGGGCGGTTTCCTGCAGACCGGTGCCCGGGTCGGTGATCGCGATGAAATGCAGGCCGGCCCGCCCGATCCCGACCATGCCTACCATGCGTTCGAAGAAGTAATCCTTCAGGATATTGGCCTCCAGCGTGGTCCCCGACTTGCTCGCCACGATGAACAGGGTGCGGGCAAGATCGATCTGCGCCTCGACGGCGCGAATTTGTGCCGGATGCGTTGAATCGAGCACCAGCAGGTCGGGATGATCAGGCGACCGGCCGAAACATTGCGCTAGAACCTCCGCGCCGAGGCTCGATCCGCCCATCCCAAGCAGGACGGCATGACAGAACTGCCCACCGGCGATATCCCTTGCGAGATTGCCGAGTTCATCGCTTCGCTCCCGCTCTTCCTTCACGATGTCGAGCCAGGCGAGCCATTGGTCTTCGTCGTCGTCCGTCCACAGGGTGGAATCGCCCGCCCACAGCCGGCGCACGTTGCCGGCACGTCGCCAGTTGTCGAGCGAAGCGTCCACCGCCTTCTGGATTTGGTCCGGCAACGCCACGGTCTGCCGGTTGAGCCTTTCGCCGAGCCGATGGGTACGCTTGCGCGCAATCGCGGCGAGCAGCTTGTCGAAGGCATCGGCAAATTTCCGCACCCCCTCGCCCGTCAGCCTCGTTGTCACCTCGTCGATCGAAATGCCGTAATCTTCCAGCCTCCCCATGACACGCTCTGCCTCGGCGATGCCTTCCTCAAGGCTGTCGCGCACGCGGCCATGGTCGCGGAACGCATCCATCGTCGCCGGCGGCATGGTGTTCACCGTATTGCGGCCGATCAGCTCCTCCACATAGAGCACATCCCGGTAATCGGGGTTCTTGGTACTGGTGCTGGCCCACAAGAGGCGCTGCGGGCGGGCGCCCGAGGCCTTCAGCCTTTCCCAGCGCTCATTGCTGAAGAGGCGCTTGTAGCGCTGGTATGCGAGTTTGGCATTTGCGATGGCGACCTTGCCCCGCAACTCACGGAGGACCGCATGCTCTTGGGCACCGCCACCTTGCAGAAGACGCTGCTCAATGAGTTCGTCCACCGCAGCGTCGATACGGCTGACAAAGAAACTGGCAACGCTCGCGATCGTGTGCGGATCGCCGCCAGCGGCGATGAACTGCTCGAGCCCCGAAAGATAGGCCTCGGCCACCTGTTCGTAGACGCGCTGGGAGAACAAAAGCGTGATGTTGATATTGATTCCCTCGCCGACGAGCTGCCGGATGGCGGACAGCCCCTCAGAGGTCGCAGGCACCTTGAACATGACATTCTCGCGGTCGACGGCTTTTGCGAGACGATGCACCTGCGCGATGGTCGCCTCGGTATCCAACGCCAGGTAGGGCGAGACTTCGAGGCTCACATAGCCATCGACCCGATCGGTATCGCGATAGACAGGACGCAAGACATCGGCCGCCTGCTGGATATCGGCGATGGCCAGGCGCTCATACAGCGCCATGACATCGATATCTCCCGCCGCTTGCGCCGCCCGCAGTGCCGTGTCGCAACCGCTACCTTCGGCGATCGCCTTTTCGAAGATGGCAGGGTTCGACGTGACACCACTGAGACCATCTTCGGCGACCAGTCTTTTCAGGTCGCCATCGGCAAGCGGCGGGCGGGCGAGAAAGTCGAGCCATACGGCCTGCCCGTGATCGCGCAGGTTGCCGAGGGAGGTCCCTGCGGCTTTCGATCTTGCATTTACTGCCATCGCTGCATCTTTCTATCGTGGAGCAAAGTTTCCCTCTTCGCTGGCGCGGCGACAGGTTACTGCAGGTGGAATAATCTCGGGCACACTGCACGAAGAGCGATTTTGGTTTCGATATCCGCCGGAGTCAGCGTGATCGAACCGACCACCAATGGCCGCGCATGGCGGCCTTGTCGGCAACATGCGAGTGCAACGCTTCCAGCCAAACGCAAGGTCCATGATTCTATGTGGAGCATTCGTGCCACGTGATATGCGGATCGCCCGCGCTTCGCGCGGTTCTTGCGTCATGCGGAATGCCATGTTCGAGACAGCAATCATTGTCATCAAGATCCTTAACGTCGCTGCCCGCCAGAAGGTTCCTGCTGTCGCCCCGAGACGGGACCCGCTCCAGCCCAAACCACAACGGGGACTGGCGGGTGGGTCCGACTTTTGATCGAAGCAGAGTCGGGCGGCGATGGGTGACATTGCGATCGGTAGTTGAAGGTGGCAACGCCGAGCCCGCAGGGCTGGCCGGCGGACTAGGTTTCAGGCGACGGATTCCCATGCGTGAAAGTGGTGCATACCCTCGCCATCGACGAACTGCATCATGTGCATCCTGCCGGATTTGCCCCTCGCCCTTCTGTCATTTGGATACCTCGATTTTGCCCGGACATTAAATGATCCTCAGTCGGCTGATCCGAACACGAGGGGTTGGCCTTTGCTCCAAGGACAATGGAACCTGGACGCTTGCAATGACGTTAGCTGGTCATGACGCGGCTTATCGTGGTTTCCAACAGAGTTGCCATTCCAAGTGCGGATACCTCTCAGACCGGGGGCCTCGCAATCGGCATTGAGAGTGCCCTCAGGGATCGCGGCGGGCTGTGGTTCGGGTGGAGCGGAAAGCTTGCAGACTCCGGAGAGCCACAACGTCACCGTAAGGTCCGCGGGCGCATTGAGTACCAGACGCTCGATTTACCGAAGGCGGCCTTCCAGGGCTATTATAACGGCTTTTCCAACCAGGTCCTGTGGCCGCTCGCGCACCGCCGACCCGACCTCGTTTGCTATCGCGCGGAGGATTATCGCGATTACCTGCGGATCAATGCGCTGTTCGCAACCGAATTGAAATCCCTCTTGCGGCCCGGTGATGCCATCTGGGTCCACGACTACCATCTGATGCCGCTGGCCCAGGCACTTCGCGCGCTGGACGTGGGAAATCGCATTGGATTTTTTCTGCACACCCCGTTTGCCGAGCCCTATGAAATGATGCGGTTGCCGATTGCCGACAGCCTTGCAGATTTCCTGTGCCAATATGATCTCGCCGGCTTCCAGACGCCGGGCGACGTTGAGGCATTTCGGCGGTTTCTCATCGCCACGAGGATTTCGAAGACTGACTGCTTATCACATCAAGCCAAGCCGCCTCGCAGCGCCGCCTTTCCCATCGGCGTCGAAACACAGGACTTTCACAAACTGGCGGCAGAGGCAAAGATCGTCGATCCGGCTCTTGCGGCCATGTTTGCTCACCTGGGCAACAACGTGCAGCCGGTCATTGCCGTGGATCGGCTGGATTATAGCAAGGGGGTTCCCGAGCATTTTCAGGCATTTGCGGCGCTCCTCGACTCCAACCCCGAACTCGTCGGGCGCGTATCGCTGGTGCAGGTGGCGCCGCCCACACGAACAGACATTCCGGCATACAGGTGCGAGGCAATACGGGCAAAACGCGCATTCGCGGACCTGAAGGCAATTCATGATTGCGACAATGCGGTGCCGGCCCAGTTTCTTAATCGCGGTGTGGATCGCACCAGCCTTGCGGCCGCCTACCACCGCAGCCGGGTAGGTTTGGTGACGCCGTTGCGTGACGGGATGAATCTGGTGGCCAAGGAATATGTCGCGGCACAGGATCGCTTCAATCCCGGCGTGCTCGTACTGTCAGGCTTTGCCGGCGCGGCGCGCGAACTATCAGCTGGTGCGCTTATCGTCGATCCGAGAAACAAGGTGGACATGGCCAACGCAATACGGCGGGCGCTCCGCATGGACACACACGAACGCCGCGAACGCTGGCTTGCCATGATGTCGGCCATGAAAGCGAACGGTGCCATTGAGTGGTCGTCGAGCTTCATGGCTGCACTCATGGATCTCGATCAAGACGTCGCTATCCGGTCACTCCCTGAGCGGGTGTACGAAGACGTGCAAGCAACCAGGGCCAATACTGCAAGATTGGATCGATTGCCAATCTAGAGTGTCCGTTGCGAAGGACGGTGTCAGGCCTTCCCGCCAATCCTCAGGGCAAGCCGCCGCCAAATGCGCTAACCCTTGCGACGACGTTGGCCGGTAGCAGGTTGACGGTCCCCATGAAAGCCCGACTTATTGAGCCGCTCCCAACTTTGTGTTGCGAGTTCATTTTTCGCTCACGTGGAAACCAGCAGCACCGGGGTCTTGGATTTCGCGATGACGCTGGCGGCGGTGGCGCCGAACGACAATCTGTCCCCGACACGCCGAGTGACTCCAAGGACAGCAAAGTCATATGACTTCTCCTTCATGACGTTGAGAATTGCCAATTCGGGAGAGCGATCAGATATGATCGCGGTGTCGACCGGCTGCTTGTACTGCTTTGCCAGTTTCACAATGTCCTTGAGAACGGCCTTTCCATCACGGTTGGTTGCCCGTTTATGTCCACGTGTTGTCTCGGCGACATAAAGCACCTCTATCGGTGCCTTGTGTACGCGGGCGAGCACGATAGCGACCTCAGCGGCATGGCGCGCCGCCGGGGTCGCATTCACCGGCACGAGAATCGGCGAACCGTTACCGTTTTTGCTGGGGCGTTTGACGCTCGCATTGACCACCAGGGCAAGCGGGCCTTCGAAGGCCGCAGTCAAGCGAGAGACCTTTATGGAGAAGTCGTCCTTGATCCATGGCTTGTCGAGACCGATGAACAGCAGGCCGTAGCCCTTCCTCGCCTCATCTGCGACTGCCTTGATGTCGGATCCCTCGCCGTGGCGCACGGTGACATCAACGGCAGCGGTTTCTACATTGTCGGGATTGTGCGTCCGAGCCATTGCCTCGTCGGCCGCCTTTACTGCCGCTTCGGCGCTTTCATCGTGGCGGCGGTCCTGCTCCTCGCGGTGCGTCGACTTCGCACGCGAGCCGCGGTGGGACGCCAACGGCATCACCGTTGTGGGGATACCGCGTGCGCCGGCGAGGATCCCGGCCAGGCGTGAACCGGCCCTTCCGTTGCAGCTGTCGTCGACGGCGAGCAGCAGCCGCTCGAGAGTGGTGACGAAGCCCTTGGCCTCGATTTTCTCTCGCTGCAAGCGCTTGGTTTCTGCACGCGACGCCGGCACCCTTTTCAAGCCCATTCGCAGCAGTGGCGGCATGGCCATGGTGGTGACGAGCGCCATGGCGGCGATCATGGTGAACAGGTCCTTGCTGAGTTCACCCATGGAGAGGCCTATCGTGCCGATGATGATCTCGGTGGATCCGCGCGCATTCATGCCGCAGGCCAGCGCCAGCGATTCCCGGTGATTGAGCCCACCGATGGTTCCACCGGCGAAGGCGCCGGCGAACTTTCCAAGGCTCGCGATGGCGATAAGTGCCAGCGCGGCGCCAAGCAATGCGGGACTGCCCAGGATGGTGAGGTCGGCGCTGAGGCCGGCCATCGCGAAGAATACGGGCATGAAAAAGGCAACGATCAGCCCACGTAACTGCTCTTGTATGTGACGGCTGAGGATCGGCGACTCACCGACAATTACACCTGCGACGAAGGCACCGAGCACAGTGTGTATGCCAATCAGGTCGGTCGTCACGGCCATGACGATCATAACAACCAGCACGACGGTGATGACCGGGAATTCAGACGAGAAGTAGTCGTTGACCCATCGGATCAGCCAGTGAACGATCCTCCGGCCCGCCGTCAGGCTCACCAACATGAACAGCCCCGCTCCCAGAACGATCCTGAGAACTGTCCAGAGCGTGAGGTTTCCATCTGCGGCAATACCGAACGTGATGGCCACGATGACCCAGCCGATGGTGTCCTCGAGGATGGCCGAGGCGACGATCACCTGCCCGAGATTGCGTCGGCCAAATTTCATTTCGCGCACCACAGCCGCGACGGTCTTGATCGAGGAGATCGACAGTGCCGTGCCCAGGAACAGCGAAGTAACCAACCGGGCCTTGGGATGGGGCAACAGCGCGGCCGGCATCAACATGCCAAATGCGAAACCGGCGAGAAGCGGTACGGCGACCCCGGCTACCGAAACGGAAACTGCCGCGCGCTTCACGGTACTGACCAGTTTCAGATCGGTCTCCATTCCCGTGAGCAGTAGCAACACCAGGATGCCGAACTGCGAGATCGCTTCAAGCATCGTCTTCTGGGCGGCGTTGACGGGGAAAAGCGCACCATGCAGGTCCGGCCAAATTAGGCCGAGCAGGGAGGGACCGAGCATTATGCCCGCCAGGAGATAACCCATCACAGACGGCTGGCCAACTTTGATCATGATCTCGCCCATGACCCGGCCGACAAGCATCAGGATGCCAAGCTGTATGAAGAACACAATCTCGCTCGCACCGGGGGTGCCCTCGGCCGCGAGGGCAGGAACCGCGCTGATTGCCAGCACTGCCGGACATAAGCAGATCGGCAGGCAAACTTGGCGCAGTACGGATTGCATGAGTGCCACCCCGGAGTATGATTCACAAAGCGCCGCCAATACCAAAGGTCCTGAGGTTTGACCTATTTCACCAGGATGATTTTGCCCGCAGGCTAGGCGCGACTGGCACCGACGTCGTCCGACTTCAAGCCAGGCGCAACAAGACCGATGATACGGAGGCCGAGGTCGAAATCAGCGAGATTCAAATGCAGCACGACGGCATCGGCTCGAACATTTCAGGTTGAAAGGGAACCGCTCCGGCCGGCGGGGGACCCGGCCGAAATGGTCAATCGCGTTTTTGCGTGAGGCGGGTGTCAGACCCTTCGACCGATGTGGAGGAAGAAGCTGACCACCAGGCCAATCAGAAATACGAAAAACAGAATCTGAGCGACCGTGGCGGAAGCACCTGCTATGCCGCCAAAGCCAAGAAAGCCGGCAATCACGGCGACGATAAGAAAAGTTAAGACCCAACCAAGCATATCAACCTCCATTAAGCTTGTATTGAACTTAAACTCCACAAATCGGATTTGGTTCCACCTTTATCCACGTCCTCATTCACCTAACTGTTCATAGTGCGGCTCGCAGAACCGTTGGTCGCCGCGGTTGACGTCTTGTCCGCTCGCCTGCCCGTGCGCCGGACGGGCCTGACGGTGGTCGACTTCTCGCTGGCAGCCGATTTCTGGCCCGTCGCCTTGCCACGAGACGCGTTTGGCTTCTTTGCCTTTGCCCTGCTCGCAGAGCGCACCTTGCTGCGCGAGCGCGTGCTTGCGGTCGAGGGAGAACTGCGCCTCGGGATTCGGTGCTTCTCGCTCACCTCAGGGTCCTTCATGGCGGTCGCGAACGTGCCGATCGCCGCGCCGGCAGCGACACAGACCAAAGCCGCCGGAATGGGATTCTGCCGTACCCATTTGGCGCTGCGGGTGCCTGCCTTGCGCACCGCATCGGGCACATCAGACGCCGCGTCGTATGCCTGTTGTCCGTATTCTGACACCTGATCGACAAGAGAACTGCTTGCATCGCCGACGCTGGAGGCCGCCATCGCGGCCTTGTCGCCAATGCCGGAAGCAAGGTCGACCGATGCGCCCTTCACCTCACGCACAAAGCGGTTCGCAGAGCGCTTCAGATCCTCGTAGGCCTGGCCCACACGCGTCGCGGCTTCATCCGACATGCGGCCGGAGCTCTTTGATCCGGCAGTGGCCCGGCTGCCAGCCATCAACGCCAGTCCTCCGACGACCAGAAGCACCGGGACAGGGTTCTCGCGCACTGCCTTTATCGCCCGATTGGCGGTGTATTCGCCATCCGCAACGGTGAGGGATGCGATGCGGCTGATTATTGCACCCAGGGACAATTCGTGATTGAGCATGCTCATTCTGATATCGATCCTTTCTCGCGTCTGTGCAATTTCGTCTTCAATTTCGGTGGGGGACTTGCTCACGACGGCCATCCTGCCTTCAGGCGGCGTGCGTCATCCGCAATCGACGCCATGGTGCGGTTGAGGCCAAGATTTTCCGGGTCCAGCCGGCTGGCGCCCACACCGAAGGCAATCACTGCGGCCACCGCAAGTATCGAGCCGGTCATGATGGCAGCGAGCCAATCCGGCATCAGTTTCGCAAGTGCGACCACCGCGACTTGCGCCAGGATGACCACACTGGCCAAGCCGAACAAAAGGCCGACGACGATCGCCACCATTGCGGTGCGAACCTGGCTTGCTTTTTCACCGATCTCCGCCTTCGCGAGACCGATCTCCTGGCGGACCAGCAGGATCATGTCCTCCAGCAGGCCACGCGCCGTCATCAACAGTGAAACCTGTTCGTCATCCGGATGCTTCATCTGCCGTTGCCTTTGGGCTTTGGTGCGCTTTCCTCAGGCACTGCCCTTATGACCTGCACGGTAGCGAGGACGAGGGCAAACGCCGCGATCGTTGAAGTGACCGGGCGGCGCCGAATGAAATCTTCCGCCGTCTCAACCATAGCTCTGAGGCCTTTCGGGTCCACCAGATTGCCAAGTTGGCGACTTTGTCGAGCGAGGGTGCGCACGTATTGAGCCGTCAGTTCATGATCGTCGCGTGCAAACTGATTGGCTGCAGCGTCGATGACCCGTCCCGCATCGGAGAAATAGGCTTCCGCCTGGCTGCGCCGCGCTTCCAGCGAGCGGGTGGCGGTGGCCTTCGTCTCCCGCACAAGTCGAACGCCAACCGCGGTCGCCAGCTTTTTGGCTCTCTGCGACCCATCTGCGGGTGCGTGACTTGCGGAACTGGCCGCTGACATGGGAATTACCTTCTGCATGAACGCCGGCAAATCGGCCCGGTCTTGGCAAGACAACTCGGCCGCATGCCCCCGGGTTCCAAGGGTTGCCGCAACTCAGGCGGAACGAAATGCTTCTTCGTGCGATGCTTCGCGGCGTGCGGGCGAGGCAGATACGGAGTCTTCGGGCGCCCTTGCGAAGGGCACGCACTTCGCCATTCCCGACATGGCGGCCTTTTGGAACGCACCCACGAGTGCGCCACGATCGTTCACAACTTTCGCAACCAAGATGTCGTGAACTCGTTAACCAAGGAGAACGCTCGTGCGTCCTGTGTCAGCGAACTCCGAGACTGGTGACGATCATGCTCTCCACCACCTTTCTTCTGGTCCTCATAATCCTGCTGATTGCCGCTCTTCCATCCTGGGGTCACAGTCGCGATTGGGGCTACGGGCCCGCTGGCGGGCTATTGATAGCCGTCTTGCTGGTCGCGATGCTGACCGGCCGGGTCTAGTCAACGCCATGGCATCGCCAGCCGAACACGGAATGCGGCAATCGTTGCACGACTGAGCCGCGGGCCCTGCCGCATCTCCTGGCATCGGCGGCTTTGGCCGGATCCGATGGCCCCACGAGGGAACCCGACAACCACGCAGCAGACCGGGTTCGCTGGTGACGCTATTGCACGAGCGCCGTTCGATCGCGACTTGAAGCTGCACCGATAGGGAACTTTGCCGGCGCTCGCGAGTTATCGCAAAGGAGCAATCCGCCTGCCCCGTGAAAGCCCAAAGCGCCATATAGGTCGCTCGACGACAGAGCCTGGTTCCGAAACCGAAACGGCCGCGGTAGTCGGCTGATGCGGTTCTGCAAGCATCTGGTGGACTCGTATGAAATCACGCGCAACGGCTTCGGTCTGCTGAGGTCTGACGAATGAGGATATCGCGCGGCCGACTTCTTCGTTTCGCTATGCTGTCTTTGCTTTTCCTCACCGGATGCGACGCCTTGCGGCACGGTGTCATGCACCACGCCGGGCCGATTGCCGCGAGCCAGTGGCAGCTCAGTGTGATCGTGGGTATTGTCCTGGTCTTCGTCGCCGGGCCGGTGTTGCTGCTCACACCGCTCATCGCCTGGCACTACCGGCTGTCGAACAAGAACAGCGCTTTCAAGCCAGATTGGACCTTCTCCTGGATTCTCGAAGGGTTCATCTGGATCCCGCCGACCGGCATCGTCATCGGCCTCGGATTCGTGCTGTGGCATTATACGCATACGCTCGATCCCTATCGTCCGATCGCGTCGAACCAGCAGGCGCTGGAAATTCAGGCGGTAGCACTCGACTGGAAATGGCTGTTCATTTATCCCGACAGCCAAGTTGCGGCTGTCAACCAGATGGCGATCCCGGTCGGTCGCCCGGTTCACATCAGTCTGACCAGCGGCACGGTGATGCAATCGATGCTCGTACCGCGGCTTGCCGGACAGATTTACGCAATGGCAGGGATGACAACCCAGCTTAATCTTGCCGCCAGCAAGCCTGGCGTCTTCCGCGGCGAAAACACACAGTTCAACGGTAGGGGATTCCAGAATGAGAAGTTCGATGTCGTAGCGCTTTCGGCGGTCGACTATGGGCGCTGGCTAACGCGGGCGCGGGCGTCGGCGCATCCGCTCGACGGCAAGGCGCTGGCACAGCTGTTCCAGCAGTCCTCGCCACGACAACCGACTTTCTTCTCATCGGTCCCGCCGGGCCTGTTCAAGCACATTCTCGTCTGGTCGCAGGAACCGAAGCCATGACGCCCGGCATCTGGCCCGTCGTGCTCGGCCGGTTCGAATGGCAGGCACTACCGTTCGTTGATGCCTGGGAAAATCCCACCGCCAGCGCGATGATCGCCGCTGCCGCCGCCCTGCTCGTCATCATCGGGGTCATCGCGGTCGTGGCGTTGATCACGTGGTTCGGCAAGTGGCGCTATCTGTGGTGCGAATGGCTCACCAGCCTGGACCACAAGAGGATCGGCATCATGTATGTCGCGATCGCCTTCGTGATGCTCGCTCGCGCCATTGTCGAAGGGGTCCTGATGCGGGCTCAGCAAGCCTCGGCGATCGATTCTTACGGCTTCATTTCGCCGGATCATTTCGCGCAACTGTTCAGCACCCACGGTTCGATCATGATCTTCTTCATGGCGATGCCGTTTCTTATCGGTGCGATCAACTATGTGATGCCACTCCAGATCGGCAGCCGGGACGTAGCTTTCCCGCTGCTCAATTCGATCAGCTTGTGGCTGACCGGGGGGGCGGCGGGGCTGATGATGGTGTCACTTGTCGTCGGCCGCTTTTCGACCGGCGGGTGGAGCGGCTATCCGCCTTATACCGAACTCGCCTTCAGCCCGGGCGTCGGTGTCGACTACTGGATATGGGCCGTTTCACTGGGTTCGATCGGATCGACGCTGACCGGCCTCAATTTCGTCGTCACCATCTACAAGATGCGCTGTCCGGGCATGACGCTGATGCGGATGCCGCTGTTCGTGTGGACCGCTCTGTGCACCTCGATCATGATGGTCTTCGCGATGCCGCCGTTGACCGTCGCGACCGCGCTTCTCGCGCTCGATCGATATCTCGGGTTTCACTTCTTCACGAATACCCTGGGCGGCAACATGATGAATTACGCCAACCTGTTCTGGCTGTTCGGCCACCCGGAAGTCTATATCCTGATCCTGCCGGCGTTCGGCGTCTATTCGGAACTCGTCTCGACCTTCTCGACCAAGCGCCTCTACGGCTACACCTCGCTGACGCTGGCGACGATATCGATCACGATCTTGTCGTTCACGGTCTGGGTCCATCATTTCTTCACGATGGGCCAGAGCGCCAACATCAACGCCGTGTTTGGAATCGCGACGATGGCGATTGGCGTGCCGACCGGCGTCAAGATCTATGACTGGATCTGGACGATGTACTGGGGCGAGGTCCGCTTCACCGTGCCGATGCTCTATTCGCTCGCCTTCATGATGACGTTCACGCTGGGGGGGCTCACGGGAATAATCCTGGCCTTTCCGCCACTCGACTATCTGGTTCACAATACCTTGTTCCTGGTGGCGCATTTCCACAACATGCTCATCCCCGGGCTGCTCTACAGCATGCTGGCGGGCTATCACTACTGGTTTCCCAAGGCTTACGGCTTCCGGCTCAGCGAGAAATGGGGACGCATCTCCTTCGCCTGCTGGGTGGTCGGCTTTTATCTCGCCTTCATGCCGCTTTACCTGCTCGGCGCGGCGGGCGTCGCGCGGCGGACCCAAGGGATGTTCGATCCGGTATTTCGGCCATGGTTCTATGTTGCAGGTGCCGGTGCGCTTATCCTGCTCGCGGCGTTTGGCGCCCTGCTCGTCCAGCTTTGGGTCAGTGTTCGCGACCGCGACGCCAACCGCGTTACCGGTGGCGATCCCTGGGACGGGCGCAGCCTCGAATGGTCGATCGCCGCACCGCCTCCGGCCTATAACTTCGCTGTGATACCGCATGTCGCTGTCCGCGACCCGTTCTACGTCAACAAGCGTGACGGCGAGCCCTATGCTGAGCCGGACCATTACGACGCCATCGAAATGCAGAAGAACAGCATGACCGGTCCTGTGATCGGTGTGGTCGGCGCGGCGACAGCGTTCGCCCTGGTGTGGCACATGTGGTGGCTGGTGATCCTCGGCATCGTCACGGTCGTCGCGACCGCTATTGCCCGCAGCTTCACCCGCGACAATACCTGGACCCTGCCCGCCGGGGAGGTCGCGCAAATTCAGCGACGCTGGTTACGCGCTGTCGGCGAAGCGACGCCGATTCCCCGAGAAATCGAAATGACATCTGCCAACCGGGGCGTCGCCGAGGTATCGGCATGAGTGCCGACGAGGCAAGGCACATTGGGCTCAATCCCGGCGATGCCGATCAATTGACGCACAACGATGCTGAAGCTGCGATCTTCGGGTTCTGGGTGTTCCTGATGAGCGACGCGGTTGTGTTCGCGCTGCTCTTTGCGACTTATGGCGTCATGTTGTCTGCCACCGCTGGCGGACCGACGCCGGCGAGCGAGTACCACACACTATCCGCCTTTGTCGAAACCCTGATCCTGCTCACCAGCAGCTTCACCTTCGGCATGGCGTCGGTGGCGACGAGGCACGGACCATCGCGCACGGGGATAATGGGCTGGATGGGTTTGACCCTGACTCTCGGGCTCGCCTTTCTTGGCATGGAGGCGCACGACTTTGTGACCATGTTCGATCATGCCGCCTATCCAACCCGCAGCGGATATCTGTCGTCCTTTTTCGCGCTGGTGCCGCTGCACGGGCTTCACGTCTTCTTCGGAAGCCTATGGATAATCGTGATGATGGTTCAGGTGAAGACGATCGGACTGGATGCTCGTGTCAAGATAAACATCCTGCGACTCGGCTTGTTCTGGCATTTTCTCGATATCGTTTGGATAGCGATCTTTTCGCTCGTCTATCTTCAGGGGCTAATCCAATGAGAAGCCCGGACGATGGCAGAAGCGGCGAAATGCGTTCATACGCGATCGGCTACGGCTTCGCGCTGGCCCTCACCGGCGCCGCCTTTGCAGCGGTGCACTGGCCACAATTCACTTCGACGACAACGCTTGCGATGGTCCTCGGGCTGGGACTCGTCCAGATGGTGGTTCACTTCCGCTTCTTCCTGCACATCCGCCTTCGGAAATCGGCACGCGACGATATTCTGCTAATCCTTTTCTCTGCGCTGATCGTGGCCCTCATGGTCTCGGGCACGCTCATCCTCCTGTTGAACCTTCGTCTTAGAATGATGTAGCCGAACAGCGATCGTCGCCGCTGCGAGCGTTCAGGAATTGTGACCCGACAACGCCTTTGTGGCTGCTTTGTTGGAAACATCGTCTTGAAACCGAAAGGCGACGATCAATGGGCCACTCGCCGAAGGCGAGGTTGGTTGTGACGATGATCGAGGTGTGTTCGTAGAGCCGACTGATGAGGTGGAAGAGCAGTTGGCCACCGGCCTGGGCGAAGGGCAGATAAGCCTGTTCGGCCGCATTCGCGAAGGATTGCGGTAGGTATTCGCCAAGCTCCAGTGCCTCGTCAATCAGGCCGCCGCCTCCTCCTCTGACTCTGCCTCCCCCCAAACACGGGAGATTGCGGCCTCAATCTTTTTCTCGAAGCGGGCGGTCCCTGTCGCCATCTCGAACAGGAACCGTGTGGCGCCTTTCTTGACGGCCTGTTGAATCCTTTCGATCGCCCGCTTCTGGTATGTCCGCAAGAAGCGCAGTTTGGTCTTTTCGATGAATGCGGGACGTTCCGCCTCGTTTCTCCAAGCCGCCTCATTGGCATAACCCGGCATTTGCGTCAGTGCGATGAAGTCCAGTTCGATTGGTTCCGCCGCGATCCTGTCCGCATCCGGTTCAAACGAATAGTAGTTCTTAATCTGATCGGGGCCGGGGAACTTGGAGATGACGGAGAGATTCCCCTGTTTCAAATCCCAGAGATAGTGAATGTTTCTGTTGCTCAGGATGATAAAGCGAGCGTCCTGTGAACGCGCATATTTGCGAGCCTGCTCTTTGGCAGAAAGCGGGTTCTTGTCCTCCGCCTTGGCTTCCAAGACGATCAGGGGTTTGCCATCTCGGTCGAGCAAAAGAAAATCGATATAGCCGTTTTTGGCCTTCTCGAAGTTTTGCCCCAGTCCGTCGATGTCGGCCTGTTTGATTGTGATGTTCGGCTCAAGAACGATGTTTGCGGGCCCCTTGTTGTCGCCAAAGAATCGCCAGCCCGAATTCGTCGAGAAGGCGGTTTATCTTGATTCTTGCAGTTGCCTCCTGGCTCGCCAACGGACCCTTCCCAGCCGAGGTTGCGCTTGCAACAATTCGCGCGGTTGCCACCTATCGTGGATAATGCTCCGATTCGAAGTTGCTGCCTCATGCAGGCACGGCATTACTGATGTGAGCAACCGTGGACAAGGACAAGCAGTTTTCCGGGACGTGGGCCGAAGCCCAGACTCTGAAAGACGAACTGTTTCAGCGTGCGAGTGTCGGCGAACTGACCGGAGATCAGGCCGACGCCGAAGCGATCAGGCTGGGGCTTGGCAGTCTGTCGCACGTACCGGGCCCAGAAAAATTCCATCCCAAATCCTTGTCACATTGGACCTTGCCGATGGCCGTGGCGTGGATCGCATATCGCGATCTGGACGAAGTGCGCGAGTGGTCAGCGCCCTATCGAACGGAATGTTTCGACAGGCATTGGCGGCAATGGCGTCACGGTCCAGACGGTCCAATCAAGGAAGGCTGGCATCTGGATCAGCGATCAAAGCCGACACTCGCTTTGCTCGCCATCAGTTGCGCATATGATCGCGGATACGTCGGGAAGCAGTTCGCCAAGCCCGTACTCGAAGCGCGCGAAGAACTGTGGATGGCGCTCAGAGAGGGGCTGATTTCTGCCAGCGGTGTCGAAACCCTGTCATTGGGCACGCGGCGCGAGATCACGGCGCTTGATTGGCACGAGCTAGTTCCAGTCGAAGCGAGCGACGGGCGCGACGAAGTCCGGCGCGGACCTTTGGGTCGCGGCTACCGACGTGTCATTATGCCATCTGCTGGACTGCGCCACTTGTGGCCTTCGCGGCCGAACAAGCAGCAAAGCTTGCCGCCGATCGTTCCTCCTGAGGGCGACGGTTACATGCCGCTCTATTGTGCCGCCCAATGGATCGCGACAAAGGGCTCGACAATTGAAAGCGATCCGCAAGACCTATCTATCTGGCGCGTGGCCTATGACGAACTTCTTGCCGCTATTTCATCGGACAAAGTTCGGGTGGTGGGAACCCGGAGTGGTCAGCGTGAGGCGGTGCCGGGCTACCTGTTCGCGGGCTGTGAGGTCGATTATCCGTTCGGAAGTGCTGAGGTGGAGTTGCTTGCTGGCGAACACCTCTATCTGCGGTCCCGTCCATATGTCGACGAACAGCATTGGCGCGACGGACACGACGATGCGCTGTTGAATCGACGCGAAGACTGCTGGACACGCCTCATGGTGGAGAAAGGCGACGTGCGGGCGCGGTGGGTGTTCCCGGGTGAGGAATTCGGAGACGCTGACATGGGGACCGGCCTGCCGGGACGGCCGGGGAAGTCGAAACATCTCATCGAGGATGAATTTAAGCGCCGGGCGGCGGCCGGTGAACTGGCCGGTTCGCTCTGCGAGGAAGCTACGGCGCTCCGGACCTGGCTGCAAACCATGCATCCCAAGAAGCCGCCACCAACCATCCACACCATCGAGAACAACGTCCGAGATGAGTATCGGCGGCTGAAACCCATGAAATAATCAACCCAACGAATTTCGTGGCCCGTTTTTCGTGGCCGCGACCGCTGCCATGTCCATCTCCATCAACCGCCGGAAGTTCCGGCAAATCGATAGGAGATGGAAGTTGACCACATCCTCTACCCGCTATTTCCGCCGCACCGCCGCAGCTCGCTACGTCCGCGAAACCTGGGGCATGCCATGCTCTTCCAAGTGGCTCGCGAAGCTCGCCGTGGTCGGTGGCGGATCAATCTACCGCAAGGCTGGCAGGTTCCCGCTTTATGCGCCGGATAACCTCGACCGGTGGGCGGAGTCCCGACTTGGCGAGCCGCGTCGGTCTACTTCGGTAGAGGCTTAGGCGCCGCCGCATGGTCAACCGTCGCCACAACCCGCGACTGGCAAAGTCGCTGCGCTGCTACACAGTTGCCGAGGTGGCGGAACTGTACGGCGTGCACCGCCAGACCGTCCGCAATTGGCTGGCAAACGGCCTGGACGCCGTCGACGCCGGGCGACCGATTTTAATTCACGGTGCCGCGCTGAACCGATTTCAGAGGTTGCGGCGGGACGCGGAGAAGCAAACCTGCGGCCCCGCCGAACTATTTTGCCTTGGATGCCGCACCCCCCGAAGACCGGCGTTCGACATGGCCGAATACGTGCCCATGACAGACAAGGTCGGAACACTTTCCGCAATCTGCCCAGTCTGCGAAGGGATGATGACCCAAAGAGTTAATGCCGAGCGGCTGGCGTGCTTTTCCGCCGAACTCGACGTGACCGTCAGACCGGCTCCAGAACCCCTAGAGGAGAGCCGGGGGTGCCGTCTGAATTGTCACTTGGGAAAGAGGAACTGACCACATGCAATTGAATCCGGCAAGCGAGCGACTGAAGCACCGCTATTTCACCTATCTGCGGGAAGCCCGCCAACTTGGCGAGCATTCCATCGACCAGGTGGCGAAGTCGCTGGACCGTTTCGAGAAACACACTGGCCGCCGAAGCTTCCGCGAGTTTCGCATCGAACACGCTATCGCCTTCAAGAAGCACCTCGCCAAGCAGAATGCAGAACGCGGCAACGGGCGGCTGAGCAAAGCGACCATTTCCTCAACGCTGCATGACCTTCGCGACTTTGTCATTTGGCTCGCCGACCAGAGAGGTTTTCACCGCATCCAGAAAACCGACGCCGACTATTTCAGGCCGTCGCGCAGTGATGAGGCCATTTCCCGTGCTCCGAGGCAGATGGCGGTTCCTACCATCGAACAAATCAAAGCCATGCTTGCGGCGATGGCTGGTCAGTCGGCCATTGAGCGGCGCAATCGGGCTTTGGTCGCCTTTACGATACTCACAGGCGCCCGTGACAACGCCACCGCCTCAGTGCGCATGAAGCATCTTGATCTCTCGGACCGACACCTGTTTCAGGACCCGCGCGAGGTCCGCACCAAGTTCGGCAAGACCATACCCACCTGGTTCTTCCCAGTAGGCGAAGAGTTTGTGGCTGTCCTTACGGAGTGGGAGAGGGAGTTGGAAAAGTTGCACGGTTTCGGCCCTGACGATCCTCTATTTCCCAAATCCACCGTTTCGTTCGGCCCGCAGGGCGAGATTCTGGCGCCGTATCTCGGGAGAGAATGCTGGGCGAATGCTGACCCGATCCGAAAGGTATTCAAGAGCGCTTGCGAGGCGGCGGGACTGCCGCAGTTCAACCCCCACAGTTTTCGGCACACTCTGGTTCAACTCGGCCAGCATGTGTGCAAGACCCCGGCCGAATTCAAAGCTTGGTCGCAAAATCTCGGTCACGATGGCGTTCTGGTCACGCTGACCAGCTACGGGACGCTTCCCGATTATACGCAACGCGCGTTGATGCAGGGGCTGGCCAACAGGCAGATAGGTGGCGAACAAACATGCCGGTAGTGGACCGACCCTGAGGCGAACATGAGGCGCGAGAAGTGAACTAGCACGGCCTGAATTCTCATCCTATCTTCTATGATGGAGGGTGACATCATGGAACTTGCCGACGTCCTACTCTATCTCATCGCACGTGGACCGGGCCACACTGCTAGAGAATTGGCAGAGGCGATCTACAACAAGGCGGAACAATCGTTGGTCAACCAGGACTGTCAAATTCTCTATCGGAAGGGCTCGGTTTGCCGAAAGGGTGTTGGAGGCCAAGCCGATCCTTATACGTATCATCCAATTTCAGGATGACACGCTCCGGCATCTCGTCACCGATAACCGACAGGAAATCTCGAAATTAGCCGCTGGTGTTACCCCGAGTACGAGTCTTGCCGTGCATCATCGAACTTCAAAGAAAAAATCTTTTTAAATCATTTGCATAGTGGCGCACCCGACAGGATTCGAACCTGTGACCTCTGCCTTCGGAGGGCAGCGCTCTATCCAGCTGAGCTACGGGTGCCTTTTATCGCGATTGCGCCGAGGTATAGCTGAAGCCTCAACACCAGGCAACGGCGCCGATGATGATCGTTGAGGGCTGCGCCAAGTGGCCAGGTGCCTGGTGCTCTAACGCCAGAAATTGCGGTTGAGCAGCACCAGCACCGTGAAGAATTCCAGCCGGCCGAGCAGCATGGCAATCGTCAGGACGATTTTTGCACCGTCGGGTAGCTGGGCGTAGTTGCCGGCCGGGCCGATCTTCGATCCCAGCCCTGGCCCGATATTGGCCACCGCGGAAATCGAACCCGACAGACAGGTGACGAAATCCAGATCGAACAGCGACAGGACGAGCGTGAAGACCATGACGGATGAAAACATGACTGTGACATAGGCCAGCACCGACGAGGCGATTTCCGGCGTGATCTGGCGGTCGTTGAAGGTCGATACCAGGACCCGGCTGGGGCTCATCAGGCCACCGATATAGGCGCGCGCCGTCTTGTACATCACCTGCAGGCGGAAAGTCTTGATGCCACCCGCCGTCGAGCCGGTACACCCGCCGATGAACATCAAAATGAAGAAGATGCCGGGGGCCCCCGCTCCCCAAAGGGTGTAATCGCCCGCCGCATAGCCGGTGGTCGACAGGATGGAGATGGTAGTGAAGGTCACCACCCGCAGGGCTTGCGGCAACGCCACGCCCCATTTCCACCAGTACCACAGGGTAAGCGATATGATACAGACGGCTGCGATCTTGGCAAAGCCCACCACCTGCTCGTCGGCCAGCATGGCGAGGCTGCGGTTGCGCACCGCCTTCACATAGATGACCAGCGGCAGACTGGAGGCGAACATGAAGAATGCCGCGATCCACTGGATGTCGGGATCGTTGAAATACCCGAGCGATGCATCCCGTGTCGAAAAGCCCGATGTGGCGACCGTGGTCATGGCATGGTTGAGAGCATCGAAGGTGGTCATGCCGCCCAGCCGGTAGGAAACCGCGCACAAAACCGTCAGCACCGAGTAGGTGACGGCGATCAGGCTCATGAGTTCTGCTGCGCGGGGAACGAACTTTTCCTTGCGCTCGGCGCCTTCGGCCTGGAATAGCTGCATGCCGCCGATCCTGAGGAACGGCAACATGATGACGGCCATGACGACGACCCCGATGCCGCCGATCCACTGGATGATGGAGCGCCACAGAAGGATCCCCGGCGGCATCTGATCGAGTCCCATAAAGGTGGTCGAACCGGTGGTCGTCAGCCCTGAAACCGCCTCGAACCAGGCATCGGCAATGCTGATGTCGGCGCCGAAGAAGATGAACGGGATGGCCGCCACGGCGCACATGACGATCCAGCTCGTCACCGTCAGCACGAACCCTTCCTTGATCGACACCTGTGGCGACCAGCGCCCGCGCGAGGTCATCACCAGCATCAGCCCGGCGAAACCGGTCACGAAGGCCGAACCGATGAAGACCCGCCAGTCGCGATTGCCAGCCACGATGTCGGTGAGCGCCGGCGGAAACATGAACACCGTCATCACCAGGAACATGATGCCGATGATGAAACTGACACGATTGCCGTCGATGAGCGCCGCCCGATGGGCCGGCAACAGGGCATTCAGCTTCCTGGTCAGCCTGCTCACGGCGGGTTTTCATCCGTCCTCAGTGATCCACGCTGCCTCTATAGCAGAACGGCCGGGCGTTGAAACCGCCCGACCTATCCCCGTGCGGACGCCGGGGTACCTGAGTCAGAACGTCGCATCGACGCGCGAGTCAACGTCTTGTTAACCTTGAATTTGCTGGCGAGGTGATGAGGAATTTGGGGAAAACCCCGACAATACTTGACTTGGTGGATTGCCACCGAATTGTCATATATTGTAGATTCCATATCACGCACACACGATATGTAGCGTCATCAGTGGTAATTGGTACAGGGGTTGCGGTGGGCCAAGTAGCCCGGCTGCAGGGGAAGGATTCAATAGATGACGAGCGATCAGGACAAATCTCCGGGCAACGTCAAGCTGACATGGCCGCCCGAACGGGTGGAACTTTTGAAGAAGTTGTGGACAGACGGTCTCACCGCCTCGCAGGTGGCCGCCCGTCTGGGCGACGGCATCACCCGCAACGCTGTGATCGGCAAGGTTCACCGCCTTGGGCTTTCAGGCCGCCAGTCGGTGACGCGCTCGTCCGCGCCAAGGCCGCGCCGTCCGCGCCAGCCCTCGCATCCCGGCCGCCAGCCGACATCGCCGGCCACTGCTGCCGCGCTGAAACCCGAATTTCGCCCACAGCCGCGCCCCGAGCCCGAGCCCGCCCCCATCAGGCTGGTGGATATTCCCAAGAGCGAGAGGATCAGCATCCTCATGCTCACCGACAAGACCTGCCGCTGGCCGCTGGGCGATCCCGGCGGCGAGGATTTCTGCTTCTGCGGCCATGCCCCCAAGGCGGGAATGCCTTATTGCGACTATCACTCAAGCATAGCCTATCAGCCATTGCATGACAGGCGGCGCGCCAGCCGGGCACGCGGATGAGATCGGAGTGGGACGGCTTCCATTTGCGGGGATACCGGAAGCCGGCCCCAGTTTGTGAGTAGGAACATCTCCTTCTCGCGCCGCGGGGGCGGCGTCTGCCGGAGGTGTTCTGGCATCCTCCCTTGTCAACTGGCCGCCCGGCTTTCGGGCGGCCTCTTTCGCCGCAACCCGCGTTTCCGCGCTACGCCTTCATGGATGCCGGTTCCTGCGCGAAGCGATCGTCGAAGGCATAGCCCATGCCGCGCACGGTGCGGATGGGATCGCTTTGGCGGCCGCGCTTCAGCGACTTTCTCAATCGGCCCACATGCACATCGACAGTGCGCTCGTCCACATAGACATCCGAGCCCCACACCGCATCGAGAAGCTGCGGGCGGCTGTAGACGCGGCCCGGGTTCTGCATCAGATGTTCGAGCAGGCGGAATTCGGTGGGCGACAAATCGATGTCGCGCGGGCCGCGGCTGACCCGCCGGGTCCGTCGGTCAAGTAACAGATCGCCTGCCTCCAGCCGGTCGGCCACGGTTTCCGGGTTGGCGCGCCTGAGCAGCGAGCGGATGCGGGCGATGAGTTCGGGCAGCGAGAACGGCTTGACCACATAGTCGTCGGCCCCCGTCGCGAGACCCCGCACGCGTTCTGCCTCCTCGCCGCGCGCCGTCAGCATGACGACGGGTATGTCGCGGGTCTCGGCTCGTGCCCTGAGCAACCGGCACACTTCGATGCCGGAGATACCGGGCAGCATCCAGTCGAGCACGATGAGATCGGGGCGCTCCTCGCCGATGAGACGCATGACGTCGTCGCCGCTTTCGCTCTCGCGTACCCTGAAACCTTCCTTGTCGAGATTGTAGGCGAGAAGAATGCGGATGGGCTCCTCGTCCTCGACGATCAGTATCGATGCGGCCACTGCTCAGCTCTCCGGAGACCCGAAAGTGGTGGTGGACGTCTGGTCCATCTTGGGACGTTCGTCGACCAGCGGATGGCCTTCGACCAGGTAATAGACATTCTCGGCGATGTTGGTGGCGTGGTCACCGATGCGCTCGATATTCTTGGCGCCGAACAAAAGGTGGGTGCACATGCCTATCGTGCGCGGGTCCTCCATCATGTAGGTCAGGAGCTCGCGGAACACCGAATTGTAGAGTTGGTCGATATTTTCGTCCTCGCGCCACACGCTGATGGCCTTTTCGGTGTCACGCCGGGCATAGGCATCGAGCACCAGCTTGAGCTGCTCCAGCGCCAGCAATCCCATGCGCCTGAAACCACCCAAAACCCGTGGCGGGATATGATCGGTCATGGCGATGGTGCGCTTGGAAATGTTCTTGGCGAGGTCGCCGATGCGTTCCAGATCCGAGGCGATACGGATCGCCACCATCAGTTCGCGCAGGTCGCTGGCCATCGGCTGGCGCTTGGCGATGGTGCGCACCGAGCGCTCCTCGATGTCGAGTTCGAGCTGATCGAGCTTCTTGTCGTCGCTGATCACCTGCTCGGCCAATTCCGGATCGCGCCGGGTGAGGCCGTCGATGGCCCTAGCTAGCTGTTCCTCAGCCATGCCGCCCATCTGGGCGATGAGCGTGCGAATGGCGCCGAGGTCTTCATCGAAGGCCTTCACGATATGGTCTGCCATGGGTCGGGGGGTTTCCATATGGTCCTCTATGTCAGCCGAAGCGGCCGGTGATGTAGTCCTGGGTGCGCTTGTCGGCGGGGTTGGTAAAAATATCCGATGTCGCGCTGTACTCCACCAGTTCGCCCAGATACATGAAAGCAGTGGAATCCGAGACGCGGGCCGCCTGCTGCATGTTGTGCGTGACGATGGCGATGGTGTAGCGGGTCTTCAGCTCGTCGATCAGCTCCTCGATCTTGGCCGTCGAGATGGGATCGAGCGCCGAGCACGGTTCGTCCAGCAGAATGACCTCGGGGCGCACCGCCACCGTGCGGGCGATGCACAGGCGTTGCTGCTGTCCGCCGGAAAGAGACAGACCACTGGCGTTGAGCTTGTCCTTGACCTCATCCCACAGCGCCGCGCCACGCAAGGCCTGCTCCACGCGCTCATCAAGATCGGCCTTCGCCAGCCTTTCATACAGCCGGATTCCGAAGGCGATGTTTTCGTAGATGGTGAGTGGGAAGGGGGTCGGCTTCTGGAACACCATGCCGACGCGGGCACGCAGCAGGTTGAGGTCCTGGCTGGCATCGAGGATGTTCTCTCCGTCCAGCAGCACCTCGCCCTCGGCCCGCTGGTTGGGATAGAGATTGTACATGCGGTTGAGGACGCGCAGCAGCGTCGACTTCCCGCAGCCCGACGGGCCGATGAACGCCGTCACCTGGTTGGCGAGCATCGACAGCGAGATGTCATTCAGGGCCAATGAGGTGCCGTAGAAGAATTTCAGCTTCCTGACGGCGATCTTTTCGGCGCCGCTGCCGTATTGACCGGGCATCTCGCTCATTTCGTATGGCTTCCCAGACTGGCGAGAAATCTCGCGACGATGTTGAAGATCAGCACGGCGGCGGTGATCAGCAGGGCGCCGGTCCATGCCAGTTGCTGCCAGTCGGCATAGGGCGACAGGGCGAACTGGAAGATGACGATAGGCAGGCTCGCCAGCGGTGCGTTGAGGTCGAGGCTCCAGAACTGGTTGTTGAGCGCGGTAAAGAGCAACGGCGCCGTTTCGCCGGAGATACGGGCAATGGCCAGCAGCACGCCGGTGACGATGCCGGCCCGTGCGGCGCGATAGGAGACATGGCGGATGATCACCCACTGCGGCATGCCCAGCGCGGCGGCGGCTTCGCGCAACTGGTCGGGGACGAGGCTCAGCATGTCCTCGGTGGTACGCAGCACCACCGGCACCACGATGATACCGAGCGCTACCGCGCCCGCCCAGCCGGAGAAATGTCCCATGCGCGCTACCATCACCTCGTAAACGAAGAGGCCGATGACGATGGAGGGCGCCGACAGCAGGATGTCGTTGATGAAGCGGACGACCGAGGTGAGCTTGGAGAACCGCCCGTATTCGGCCATGTAGGTGCCCGCCAGGATGCCCAGCGGCGCGCCGAACAACACCCCGAGGACGGTGAGGATAAGCGAGCCGACGATGGGATTGAGCAGACCGCCCGCACTTCCCGGCGGTGGTGTCATCTCGGTGAACACCGCAAGCTTCAGGCCGCCCGCGCCTTTTGTCAGCAGCACCCACAATATGAGCACCAGCATGCCGAGGCCGATGGCCGCCATGGCGGTGGCGACCCCTGTGGCAATGACGTTGCGCCGCCGGCGTGTGTCGTAGCGCGCCATGCGATCAGCTTCCAATACGCCGCTGCACCCGCATCAGCAGGAGCCGGGCTGCGGCAAGCACGATGAGAGTGATGACGAACAGGATCAGGCCGAGCGCGATCAGCGAGGACGTGTAGAGGTCGCCGACGGCCTCGGTGAATTCGTTGGCGATGCTGGCCGAAATGGTGGTGCCCGGTGCGAACAGCGAGGCGGAGACCCGATGCGCATTGCCGATCACGAAGGTAACGGCCATGGTTTCGCCCATCGCGCGGCCAAGGCCCAGCATGACACCGCCGATGACGCCGATGCGCGAATAGGGCACAACGATGTTGCGGAACACCTCCCAACGGGTGCAGCCGATGCCGTACGCGGCTTCCTTCAGCACCGGCGGGACGGCCATGAACACATCGCGTGATATGGCAGTGATGAACGGCAGCACCATGATCGACAGGATCAGGCCGGCGGTCAGGATGCCGATTCCGTAGGGCGGTCCGGCGAACAGGTCCTGCAAGACCGGCACGCCGTCGAACAGCGAAATGACCCACGGTTGCAGATGGGTCTGCAGAAACGGCGCGAATACGAACAGGCCCCAGATGCCGTAGATGATCGACGGGATGGCCGCCAGCAGTTCGATGGCGGTGGCGATCGGCCGGCGCAGCTTCAGAGGGCAGATCTCGGTGAGGAAGAAGGCGATGCCGAGGGAAAAGGGAACCGCCAGCACCATGGCGATGATCGATGTCACTATGGTGCCGTAGATCGGCGCCACGGCCCCGAACTTTTCCGTTACCGGGTTCCAGCTCTCGGTGGTGAGGAAGCCGAAACCGAAGGCCCTGAAGGCCGGCAGCGAACCGTCGACCAGCGCCACGATCACACCGCCCAGCAACGCCAGCACAGCGATCGCGCAAGCCAGGGTGAGTATCCTGAAAGCCTTGTCGCTGAGCCGCAGCCGCCTGAGAACGGCTGCTCGGTCGCTGTCGTGCAAGCTGATTGACGTCTGCGTCTCAATCACGGTGTCGACCATGTCACTGAGCCTGTCCGTTCCCTGAAAACAGATCGCACGGAAAAGGGCGGACGGACAACCCGTCCGCCCGCATTGTCTACGGCAGCTACATCGCCGAATAGACCGGCTTGCCGCTTTCGTCCTTGACTTCCGAGGACCAGGTCTTTTCGACTTCCTTGACGACCTTGTCGGGCATCGGCACGTAGTCGAGCGCCTCAGCCATCTTGGCACCGTTCTTGTAGCACCAGGCAAAGAACTTCAGGGCTTCGCGCGTGGCCACGGGATCGACCGGCTTCTTGTAGAGGAGGATCCAGGTTGCGGTGGTCATCGGCCAGGAATTGGCACCGGGCTGATTGGCGAGGATGACGCCGAAGCCGGGCTGCGACGACCAGTCGGCGCCCGCAGCCGCTGCCTGGAACGTCTCCGAGGTCGGCGATACGACCTTGCCGTCCTTGTTCATCATCTTGGTAAAGGTCAGCTTGTTCTGCAACGCATAGGCGTATTCGACGTAGCCGATCGAATCCTTTGTGTTGCCGACATTGTTGGCGACACCTTCATTGCCCTTGGCGCCAATGCCGACCGGCCATTCAACCGAAGTGTTATGGCCGACCTGCGACTTCCAGTCGGCGCTGACGTCGGCCAGATAATAGGTGAAGTTGAAGGTCGTGCCCGAGCCGTCCGAGCGGTGCACGACGGCAATCGCTGCGTTCGGCAGCTTGGCCGTCGGGTTCAGCTTCTGCAGCGCGGGATCGTTCCACTTCTTGATCTTGCCCATGAAGATCTCGGCGAGCGTGGCGCCGTCGATGACGAGCTCTCCGGGCTTGATACCCGGTATGTTCACCACCGGCACGATGCCGCCCATCACCATCGGGAATTGCACGAGCTGATACTGGTCGAGTTCCTTGCCGGGACGCGGCGCGTCGGAAGCACCGAAAGTGACGGTCTTGGCGTGGATCTGCTTGATTCCACCGCCCGAACCGATCGACTGGTAATTCAGCCCGATGCCGGTCTCTTTCTTATAGGCGTCGGCCCACTTGGCGTAGACCGGATAGGGGAAGGTGGCGCCGGCGCCGGAAATGTCGGCGGCCTGGGCTACGGTAATGCCGCCCAGCGCCAGGGCGCCGATCAGCAGGGATGTGGTAAGGGGTTTCATAGTGCCTCCATGGCTCATTTGAAATGACGGTGATCTCTGGCGTTCGCTCTTGTTGATCGCCGCCTTGAGGGCCTAAAGCCTTCCAACGACGGGTGTATGACGTCGGGACGACACTTTTGTGACAATCTAAGTACAAGAAAATATGGAGTTATTTTTCCACAGGCAATTGTATCGTGAAGGTTGAACCATGGCCGGGCTGGGAGTCGATCTTCAGTTTGCCGCGGTGCCGGTTGAGGATGTGTTTGACGATGGCAAGGCCGAGCCCGGTGCCGCCGCGGGCGCGGCTGTCCTTGACGCTGACCCGATAGAAACGCTCGGTGAGGCGTGGCAGGTGTTCCGGCGCGATGCCGGGGCCATGGTCGGTGACGGCGATCGAGGCATGGCCGGCGGCGCGAGCGACCTTGATGTCCACCGACTTGCCGGCGGCGGCATATTTGATGGCGTTCTCGATGAGGTTGGCCACCACCTGCAAGAGTTCGTCGTGGTCGCCGGCGATGGTGACGTTTTCGGGGCAATTGATCTTCATGCTCACCTCCGCCTCGTCGGCCTGACTGGCGAGCAGGTCGCAGGCCTGGCGGGCGATGGCGCCGAGCTCGACCTTTTCCGTCGGCCGCCGGTGGGCGTTCATCTCGATGCGTGACAGACTGAGGAGGTCGTCCACCAGCCGGCGCATGCGGTCGGCCTGGGCCTGCATCAGGATGAGGAAGCGCTCGCGCGCCTTGGCGTCGTCGCGCGCCGCCCCTTGCAGCGTGTCGATGAAGCCGATCACCGAGGCGAGCGGGGTTCTGAGCTCATGGCTGGCATTGGCGACGAAGTCGGCGCGCATGCGCTCCACCTGCTGCTGCCGGGTCAGGTCGCGCAGCAGCACCAGCACCGCCGCGCCGCCGGTTGTTGCCGCCTTGGAGCGCACCGGCGCGATCACCGCCTCGAATAACCGTTCAATCGGCACCCGCTGCTCATAGTCGACTTGCACCGGTTCGGCCCCACCTGCAACCTGCCGCACCGCCTGGAGAATGGCTGGCGCGCGGATGGTGGCTGACAAATGAGCGCCGACCGGATCGTGGTCGAAAGCTTCGCGGGCCCTGGGATTGGCGATGAGGACACGGGAATCGGCATCGAGCACCAGTGCGGGATCGGGCAGGGCATCGGCCAGCGCCGCAATGGCCCCTAGCGCTTCACCGCCGCTCGCAACCTCACCGCCCGCGCCGCGCGCCGTGTTCTCTTCACTCGATGTTGCGATCCAGCGCCAGATCAATGACCCGATCCCCCGTTCACACGACTTGCCAGTCGAGCCTACACGATGTGACAGATGCATGGCAGGGCGATGACAGCGCTTGCGGCGCATCCTGATTAATCGCAAATTGCCCGCCCGTTCTCCACGCTGCCCGGACCCCCTTCGCATGCTCGACCCCGCCGCCATCGAAGCGAAATACCTGATGCTCGCCGATCCCGGCATCCGCCGCTTCATGGTGGAGACCGAGATGTTCTATCCACCCGATGCGGTGAATTTCTCCATTGCCGAGCAGCGCGCCTTCTATGACGAATTATGCGGCCATTTCCGCAAGGCCCGCCCCGCCGGTCTCATGGTGCGTGATGAATGCGTGCCTGGACCCGGCGGCGCCATTCCCGTCCGGCTCTACCGGCCGCCAGCCGATGAGGCCCTGCCGGTGATGGTCTACCTGCATGGTGGCGGCTATATCCTTGGCAGTCTCGACAGCCATGACGATATCTGCGCCGAGATCGCCGATCGCGCCGGTATCGCCGTGGTGGCGGTCGACTATCGCCTGGCGCCCGATCATCCCTTTCCGGCCCCCTTCGAGGACGCTGTGGCGGCTGTTGACTGGCTCATCGCCGGCGGGGCCGGCGAGGGGTTCGATCACTCCCGGCTCATCGTCGGCGGCGACTCGGCTGGCGGGAAATTTTCCGCCGCGATGGCGCTCAAGATGCGCGACGAGGCCCGCCCGGCAATCCGCGGCCTCGTCCTGATCTACCCCGGCCTGGGGGGCGACTTTAACCGCGGCTCGTACATCGAGCACGCCGAAGCACCGGGACTTTCGACCAGGGACATGAACTTCTATCGCCGTGTCCATGTCGGCCCCGACGACCACCCCAACCACTTGAGCAAATTCGCCTGTCCACTGGAGGAAGCCGACTATCGCGATCTGCCGCCGGCCTTCCTGGTGGCCAGCGAATGGGATCCGCTGCGCGACGACAGTTTCGACTGGGCAGCACGGGTGGCGGCGGCGGGAGGCGAGGCAAAACTCCGCCACGAACCGTTGCTTCCCCATGGCTTCCTGCGCGCCCGCCACATGAGCGTCCCCGCCGCCGAGGCCTTTTCCGCCATCATCGACCAGGCCCGGTCCCTTGCCTTTGCCGGCCAGCTTGTCTGAGAGAGCCCATGCAGACCATCGACCAGTTTCCGCACGCCGTCATCGAGCATCCCAATGTGTGGATCCCCTTGAAGGACGGTGTGCGCCTTGCCGCCCGGCTGTGGTTGCCGAAGGACGCCGACAGGAAGCCGGTGCCCGCCATCCTCGAATACCTGCCCTACAGGAAGCGCGACGGCACCGCGGCGCGCGATCAGTTGACCCATCCCTATTTTGCCGGTCACGGCTATGCCTGCCTGCGTGTTGACATGCGTGGCAACGGCGAATCCGACGGCGTCATGCTCGATGAATATGCCTTGCAGGAACAAGACGATGCACTCGAGATCATCGAATGGGCGGTGGCCCAGGACTGGTGTTCGGGCAAGGTCGGGATGATGGGCATCTCGTGGGGTGGCTTCAACGGTTTGCAGGTGGCCGCCCGCCGTCCCGAGGCGCTGAAGGCCATCATCACCCTGTGCTCCACCGATGACCGCTATGCCGACGACATCCATTTCAAGGGCGGCTGCCTCATCAACGAGAACCTCGGCTGGGGCGCCACCATGCTTGCCTATTCCTCAAGGCCGCCCGATCCGGCCCTGGTGGGCGGGGCCTGGCGGGACCTGTGGATGCAGCGTCTGGAGATCGAGCCGTTCCTCGCCGCCGAGTGGCTGCGGCACCCGCATCGCGACGCTTACTGGAAGCATGGTTCGGTATGTGAGGATTTCGGCTCCATCGAGGTCGCGGTGCTGGCGGTGGGCGGCTGGAACGATGCCTATTCCAACGCCATTCCGCGCCTCGTCAGGGGTCTCAGGTCGCCGACCCGCGCCATCATCGGCCCGTGGACCCACAAGTATCCGCATTTCGCCGTACCCGAGCCGCGCATCGGCTTCCTGCAGGAGGCCCTGCGCTGGTGGGATTGCTGGCTGAAGGGCGAGCCGACGGGTGTGCTGCGCGATCCGGCCCTGCGCTATTATGTCATGGATGCCTACCGCCCCGAGGGCCTGCCGGCCCGCCTGCCGGGCAGGTGGCTTGGCGACGGTTCATGGCCGCCCCCGCAGGCGGAAACCCTGAAGCTCCACCTCAACCCCGGCGGTCTGGCTGAGATGGCAGAAAAGTCCACGGCCTTGAATGTGTGCTCCGACCAGACGGTCGGCATGGACGGTGGCGAGTTCTGCGTCATCTGGCTGGGCCCGGAATTCGCCGGTGACCAGGCGGCGGACGATGCCGGCTCGCTCACCTTCGATACCGGCCCCCTCGGCGTTGCCATGGACATCGTCGGCAAGCCGGTGCTCGATCTGTCGTTCAGCGTCGACAAGCCGGTGGCCCAGGTGGCCGTCAGGCTCAACGACGTATGGCCCGACGGCGCCGTCACCCGCATCACCTACGCCCTGATGAACCTCACGCATCTCGAGAGCCACGAGCACCCGGCCCCGCTGCAGCCGGGAAGGACCTACCGGGTGCGCATCGGCCTCGACGATATTGCCTGGCGGATCCCCATCGGCCATCGCCTGCGGGTGGCGATCTCCACCAGCTACTGGCCGATGCTATGGCCATCGCCCGAGCCGGTGACGCTCACCGTCCTGACGGGTCAAAGCGTCATGGAAGTGCCGGTGCGCCCGGCGGCAAAGACCGACAAGGCGCCGGATTTCCCCCAGGCGGTCGCGGCTCCGGCGCTGGCGCAGGAAGAATTGCGCCCCGCCTCCAACCGCCGCGAGCGCGGCACCGATCCCCGAACCGGCGCGGTCACCCTCACCATCGAAGATGATTTCGGCAAGTACCGCAACCTTGACCACGGCCTCATCTCCGGCTCCAGGGAGCGCGAGTTCTATTCCATCGAAAAGGACGATCCGCTCACCGCCTATGCCCGCTGTCATTGGACGGAAGAACTCGAGCGCGAGGGCTGGAGCGTGCGCACCGAAACCTTTTCCGACATGCGCGCCGATGCCACCCACTTCCACCTGACGGCCCGCATCGAGGCCTGGGAGAACGGCAAGCTGGTGTTCGAGAAGGACTTTGTGGAAGCCATCGAGCGCGACTGCAACTGAGAGCGACGACCTGCGCGGTGACCTTTGCGCATGTCGCGCCGTATCTTCGACATGTCGCACCATCGCCATTGTGTCTTGGAACCGTTGTGCAAGAATGTCTATTGTACCCACGTCTGTTGGCGTGGTCTTCAACATCGAGCCCGGTTCTGCGCGCCAGCGACAAGAGCGCAAGTGCGGCCTGGCAAGGGGAGGTATGAAATGAAACTCGACGACATGAAGCTTCAAGTCGCCAGGGGACGCATGTCCCGGCGTGAATTCGTGCAACTGTCATTGGTGGCCGGCCTGACCGTTGCGACGGCCGAGAGCCTTTATACGCAAGCCGCGCGCGCCACGCCCAGGAAGGGCGGCAGTTTCAAAATGGGCAATGGCCACGGCTCGACCACCGACACCCTCGACCCGGGAACCTGGGAGAACGGCTTTACCATCAACATCGGCACCGGCATCATAGGCGACCAGCTTTGCTCCGTCGATCAGAAGAACGATGTCGTGCCCTCGCTGGCGGAAAGCTTCGAATCCTCGAACGGCGCCTCGAAATGGGTGTACAAGTTGCGCAAGGGCGTCGAGTTCCACAACGGCAAGTCGCTGACCGCCGATGATGTCGTGGCCAATTACAACTATCACCGCAAGGAAAGCTCAAAATCGGCGGTCAAGTCTGCCGTCTCGATCATCAAGGACGTCAAGGCCGACGGCAAGGACACCGTGGTGTTCGAGCTCAAGTCAGGCAGTGCCGACTTCCCCTACATCACCAGCGACTATCATCTTGCCATCTTCCCGGCCAAGGGCAGTGAGGACATCGACTGGCAAAAGGGCATCGGCACCGGCGCCTTCGTCATGGAGAATTTCAATCCCGGCGTCACAATCAAAGGCAAACGCAACCCGAACTATTTTAGGGACGTGTGGTTCGATGAAATCGAGATGCTGGTCATCGGCGACGTGGCGGCGCGCCAGAACGCGCTGAGCACGGGCGATGTTCAATACATCAACCGCCCCGACCTCAAGACCATCGGTTTGATCAAACGCGACCCCAATGTGAGGATTGAACACACCACAGGTTTTGGCCACTACGTGGCGCCGATGAACGTCACGCTGGCGCCCTTTGATAATCGGGATGTGCGCAACGCGGTGAAATACTGCTTCGATCGCGAGGAACTGGTGAAGAAAGTCGTGTTTGGCTATGGCGAGGCCGGCAATGACGATCCTATTGCCCCGGCGATCAAATATGCCACCAACCCCATGCCGATCCACAAATACGATCCCGACAGGGTCAAGTTCCACCTGAAGAAGGCCGGTCTCACCTCGCTGAAGCTCGATCTGTCGGCTTCCGAGGCGGCATTTGCCGGTTCGGTGGATTCCGCCGTACTGATGCAGGACTCAGCCAGGAAGACCGGCATCGACATCAATGTGATCCGCGAGCCCTCCGACGGCTACTGGTCGAACGTCTGGATGAAGAAGCCGTGGTGCATGTCCTATTGGGGCGGCCGTCCGACCGTCGACTGGATGATGACCACCGCCTACAAGGGCGGCGCCGACTGGAACGACACCTTCTGGAAGAACGACCGCTTCGACAAGTTGCTTGCTGAGGCGCGCGCCGAGATCGATCAGGCCAAGCGCGCGGCGATGTATGCCGAGATGCAGCAGATCCTGCATGATGACGGCGGCATCATCGTGCTGATGTTCAATGATTGGGTCGATGTGTCTTCGAAGAAGGTCGAGCACGGCAAGCTCAACTCGAACTATGACGACGACGGCGGCTATATCTTCTACCGTTGGTGGTTCGCTTAAGCCATCGTCGAGCAGTAATTGAGGGCTGCGAAACAGGCGGGGCCGGTGCGCAAGGACCGGCCCCGCAGGCGTTTTCATTGTTGTTGACGGGGGCAGGGTGAAGTGACACGCTGCCCGCCAACTTCCGCGCCGTTCCCGACGCGGGAGGGTGAGGTGCAAGCCGGTGGCGTCCCGTGACCGGTTGCAAATTAGAGACAAGCGTCGGGACCAAGGGAGACTAGCAGTTCATGTCAGAGATCAACCATAAACTCGAGGTCGCCAAGAAGCTGGCCGGCAAGGGCAAGGTTTCGCGCCGCGACTTCATCCAGCTGGCACTGGTTGCCGGCTTCACGGTGGCTACTGCCGATACAATGTTCGTTGACGCGGTGCGCGCTGCGCCCAAGAAGGGCGGCCACTTCATCCAGGGCCTGACCGGTGGTGCCACCACCGACGTGCTCGATCCGGCCCAGACGCTCGACACCTACATGGAGCAGGTATCCTTCGGCCAGTTGCGCAACAACCTGACCGAGATCGGGCCGGACGGGCAACTGCGCCCCGAACTGGCCGTGAGCTATGAATCACCCGATGCCAAGAAGTGGATCTTCAAGCTGCGCAAGGGCGTCGAGTGGCACAACGGCAAATCGCTGGAAGCCAACGACTTTGTGGCGACCTTCAACCACCACCGCGGCAAGGACGCCAAGTCGGGCGCCAAGGGTCTGGTCAAGCAGATCGTCGACGTCAAGGCGGACGGCAAGGATACCGTGGTGTTCGAACTGTCGGGCGGCAATGCCGACTGGCCGTTCATCGTCTCCGACTACCATCTCGCCACCTGCCCCGCCAACGCTGACGGCACCATGGACTGGCAGTCCGGCATCGGCACCGGCGGTTACAAGCTCGACCACTTCGATCCCGGCGGCAACACCAAGGTGTCGCGCAATCCCAACTACTGGAAGGAGAACGCGGCCTATTTCGATTCCATCGAGAACATCTTCATCCCCGATGTCACCGCCCGCACCAATGCGGTGCGCACCGGTTCCATCTACTGCATGGATAACGTCGATCTGAAGACCGTTTCGCTTTTGAAGCGGGATGCGAACCTCAATGTCTTCTCCGTCACCGGCAACAAGCACGCCGTGCTGCCGATGTTCTGCGACGTCAAGCCCTTCAGCGACGTCAATGTCCGTCTGGCGCTCAAATATGCCCTCAAGCGCGACGAGTGGGTGAAGAAGATCCTCTTCGGTCAAGGCGAGGTGGGCAACGATTCACCCATCGGCCCGGCCAACATCTACCGTGCGACCGAAGCGGAGATGCCGCAGCGCCACTACGACCCCGACAAGGCCAAGTTCCACGTCAAGAAGGCGGGAATGACGCGTCTCAAGGTCGACCTGAGTGTCGCCAACACGGCCTTCGAGGGTGCTATCGATGGGGCCGAGCTCTTTTCTCAGAGTGCCAAGGCCTGCAACATCGACCTCCACGTGGTCCGCGAGCCCGATGACGGCTACTGGAGCAACGTCTGGTTGAAGAAGCCCTTCATCGGGGGTTACTGGGGCGGCCGCCCGACGGAGGACTGGATCTTCACCCAGATCTATTCCAAGGGCGCCGACTGGAACGAGTCCCATTGGGACAATGCCCGTTTCAACGAACTGCTGGTCAAGGCGCGGTCCGAACTCGACACGAAGAAGCGCCGCGTCATGTATGTCGAGATGCAAAATCTGGTCCGCGACGACGGCGGCACCATCATCCCGATGTTCATGGCCTATACCCACGCGGTCTCCAAGAAGATCGGCATACCCAAGAAGGTCGCCAACAACTGGGAATTCGACGGCCAGAAGAACGGCGAGCGCTGGTGGTTCGTCTGATCTGAGCCCGGTTTCCCGGCCCAAGTTGGAGGGTCGCCGCATTGCGGCGGCCCTCTTTCAGTTTTCGCTTGGCAAGGCCGTCACAAGTTTGCCACTATGGCTCACGGAGGGAGTGCGGCATACCGCACCGCTACAATAACAATCGACAGGAAGCGGGAAGGCCAATGCATCCTGTATTGCGGACGGTGATTCAGCGCCTCGGCTTGGGCGTCATCACATTGTTTTTCGTATCCTGCATCATCTTCTTTTCGATGCTGCTGCTGCCTGGCAACTTCGCCTACGCCATTCTCGGCCAGTCGGCGACGCCGGATACGGTGGCGGCCTTCGAGCACGAAGTGGGCCTCGACAAGCCGGCGCTCACCCGCTACGGCGAATGGATCAGTGGCGTCGTGAGGGGCGACTTCGGCAAGTCCTATGCCGACTATGGCTCGCCCAAGCCGCGCACCGTTGCCACCCTCATCGCGCCGCGGCTGTGGAATACCCTGTTCCTGGCCGCCATGACGGCGATGATCGCGGTGCCCCTGGCAGTGGGGCTGGGGCTTTTGGCGGCGCTCTATCGCAACACGCCCTTCGATCGCATCGTCAATGCCCTGACGCTGACTACGATCTCGTTTCCGGAGTTCTTCGTCGCCTATATCCTGATGCTGTTTCTGGCGGTCAAGTTCCCGATCTTCCACTCGCTATCCAACGTCAGCCCCGACACACCGTTCGGTGAGCGCATTTTCCGATGTGCCCTGCCGGCACTGACCCTGACGCTGGTGATCGTCGCCCACATGATGCGCATGACCCGCGCCGCCATCATCAACCTTCTCGCCAGTCCGTATATCGAAATGGCGCAACTGAAGGGAGCGCCGCGCTCCAAGGTGATCCTTTATCATGCCCTGCCCAACGCCTGGGCGCCCATCGTCAACGTCATCACCTTCAACCTTGCCTATCTCATCGTCGGCGTGGTGGTGGTCGAGGTGGTCTATGTCTATCCCGGTATCGGCCAGCTCATGGTCGACTCGGTGTCCAGCCGCAACATTCCGGTGGTTCAGGCCTGCGCCCTGATCTTCGCGGCGACCTACATCCTGCTCAATCTTTTCGCGGATATCATTTCCATCATCACCAACCCGAGGCTGTTGCATCCAAGATGAGCGTTGGCGCCAACAAGGGACCGGCCGCCGTCGGTCAGGTTCGGGCCCGCCGCACCTTCCTCGACCGCGTCTGGCGCGGTCTGAAGACGGCGCCGCCGACCGCCTGGTTCGGAATGATCGTCATCCTCGGCTATTTCATTCTGGCGCTGGGTGCGCCGTGGATCGCCCCTTACGGCGAAGCCCAGGTCTTCGATACGCCCTATTCGCCGGCCTTCTATGAACCGGGCTGGGATCCGCATTTCCTGCTCGGCACCGACCAGTTGGGCCGCGACATGTTGACCCGCCTCATCTTCGGCGCCCGCAACACCATCGGCATCGCCATTGCGACGACGCTGCTGTCGTTCTTCATCGGCGGCTCGCTCGGCATCCTGGCGGCCATCCTGCGCGGCTGGTTCGAGCAACTGCTGTCGCGGCTCGTCGATATCCTGATGGCCATCCCGAGCCTCATCTTCTCGCTGATGCTGTTGTCGATCTTCGGCTCCAACATTCCCAACATCATCTTCATCATCGCCGTGCTCGATGCCACCCGCGTCTTCCGCCTGGCGCGGGCGGTGGCCATGAACGTGGTGGTGATGGACTATGTGGAGGCCGCGCGGCTGCGCGGTGAACGGCTCGGCTGGGTGATGCGACGCGAAATCCTGCCCAACATCCTGCCACCCCTGGTGGCGGAATTCGGCCTCAGGTTCTGCTTTGTGTTCCTTACCATCGCATCGCTGTCGTTCCTCGGCGTCGGCATCCAGCCCCCGACCGCCGACTGGGGCTCCATGGTGCGCGAGAATGCCACCCTCATCACCTATGGCAGCTTCACCCCGCTGCTGCCGGCCGGGGCCATCGCGCTCCTCACGGTGGCGGTGAACTTCGTGGTCGACTGGTTCCTGCACAAGACGAGCGGATTGCGCGATGAGCACTAAGAAGACCCCACAGCAGGCCGGGCGCGAAAAAGGCAAGGTACTGCTTGAGATCAAGGATCTCAGGATCGAGGGGTTTGCCGACGATATCTGGCACCCCATCGTCAAGGGCGTCGACATAACCCTGAAGCGCGGCGAGGTCCTGGGACTGATCGGCGAATCAGGCGCCGGCAAGTCGACCATTGGCCTGGCGGCCATGGGCTTTGCCCGACCCGGCTGCCGCATTTCCGGCGGTTCCATCATCTTCGACGGCATGGATCTGCGCGCCGTCAGCGAGGATACCCGGCGTGGCTTGCGCGGCTCGCGCATCTCCTATGTAGCGCAGAGTGCGGCGGCTTCCTTCAATCCCGCCCACAAGCTCATCGATCAGACCATCGAGACGGCGCTGGGGCATCATATCTATGACCGCGCCAAGGCCACCCAGGATGCCGTCGATCTTTACCGCCGCCTGCAATTGCCGGCGCCCGAGACCATCGGCGACCGCTTTCCGCATCAGGTATCCGGCGGCCAGTTGCAGCGCGCCATGACCGCCATGGCCATGTCTTGCCGGCCCGACCTCATCATCTTCGACGAGCCCACGACGGCGCTCGACGTTACCACCCAGGTGGAGGTGCTGGCGGCTATCCGCGACGTCGTCGACCAGTTCAACACCGCGGCCATCTACATTACCCACGACCTTGCCGTCGTCGCCCAGATGGCCGATCGCATCATGGTGCTGCGCTACGGCAATACGGTGGAGGAAGCCGACACCCGGAAGATGCTGAAGCAGCCCGAGGAGGAATACACCCGGACCCTGTGGGCGGTACGCAAGCTCTACAAGGAGGAAAGGCCCGGCGAGGACGTCGTGCTCCGGGTGCATGACGTCGACGCCAGCTATGGCGGTGCCGTCAAGGTGCTGCAGGACGTGACGGTGCAGGTGCCGCGCGGCCGCACCGTCGCCGTGGTGGGGGAATCCGGTTCCGGCAAGTCGACCCTTGCCCGCGTGATCACCGGCCTGCTGCCACCGTCGAAGGGCGATATCTATTTCGACGGCAAGCCGTTGCCGCCGGCGCTGAAGGACCGCGACAAGAAGACCCTGCAGCGCATCCAGATGATCTACCAGATGCCCGATACCGCCCTCAATCCGCGCCATACGGTGCGCGACGTGATCGGCCGGCCACTGGATTTCTATCTCGGCCTGAGAGGCGCCGCCAACGATCGCCGGGTGAGCGAGCTCCTGAAGCTGATCGAGCTCGACGACAGCTTCATCGACCGCCTGCCGTCGGAATTGTCCGGCGGCCAGAAGCAGCGCGTGTGCGTTGCCCGCGCGCTTGCCGCCGAACCCGACCTGATCATCTGCGACGAGGTCACCTCGGCGCTCGACCAGATCGTCCAGGAGGGCATCCTCCGCTTGCTGATGAAGTTGCAGAGCGAGCTCAACGTCTCCTATCTCTTCATCACCCATGACATCGCCACGGTGGAAGCCATCTCCGATGAGATCGTGGTGATGTATCAGGGCAAGCTGGTGCAGCAGGGTCTCAAGACCAAGGTGCTCAAGCCCCCGCATCCGGCCTATACCGAACTGCTCCTGTCGTCGGTGCCGCAGATGGACCCCGACTGGCTGACCAACCTGCTCGAGCACCGCGAAAAGACCGGCGCCATGCAGGCAGCCGGTAATTGAGCGTTCGCCAGGCCGAGGCCCCCTGATTGCCCGCCGCGCCCGCTGTCGTGTGGTTCCGCAACGACTTGCGGCTTGCCGACAATGCCGCCTTGCGCGCCGCCGCTGCCGGCGATCGGCCACTGGTTGCACTTTATGTGTTGGACGATGGCGCACCGCCCGACAGGGCGCCGGGAGCTGCCAGCCGCTGGTGGCTGCTGCACAGTCTGAAGGCGTTGGAGGCCGACCTCGCCGGCCATGGCATCCGCCTCGTCCTGCGGCGCGGTCCGGCCGAGGACGCCGTGGCGGCGGTGATGGCGCAAGCAGGGGCCGGGACGCTGCATTTTTCGCGCAGCTACTCACCATGGGGTGCGGCCCTGGAAGGCCGGGTGAAGGCTGCCGTGGAGACCCTCGGCGCTACCTGTCACCGCTATCGCGGCCATTTGCTGTTCGAGCCAGAGGAGGTGAAAACCGGAGCCGGCGCGCCGTTCAAAGTGTTCACACCCTTTGCCCGCGCCTGCCGCCTGCGCGGTGTCGCGCGGATGGTCGTTTCGCGCCCGGAGCGGTTGACAGCCGCCGATCGGCAAGTCGCTGGAGACAGCCTTGCCGACTGGCCCCTCTATGATGGCCGGCCGGACTGGGCCGGAGGCTTCTATGACGCCTGGTCGCCGGGCGAGGAAGGGGCGGGAGGCCGGCTTCGGCGCTTCGTCCGCGAGGCCTTGAGGGATTATGCCGATGGCCGCGACCGTCCCGACCGATCGGTGACTTCAGGGCTGTCGCCGCATCTGCATTTTGGCGAGGTGAGCCCCTTGCAGGTCTGGCATGCCGTCACCGCGGCCATGGCCGAAGCAGGCGGCCGTCTCGACAAGGGTGGTGAAAAATTCCTCACCGAACTGCTGTGGCGGGAGTTCTCCTATCATCTCCTCGCCCAGGTCCCGGCGCTGCATGCGGCACCCTTGCGGCCGGAATTCGCCCGTCTGCCGTGGCGCGAGGATGCGGCAAGCCTTGCCGCCTGGCAACGCGGCCTCACCGGCATTCCCATCGTCGATGCCGGCATGCGCGAACTGTGGCAGACCGGCACCATGCACAACCGCGTGCGGATGATCGCTGCATCGTTCCTCACCAAGAACCTGCTGATCGACTGGCGCGAGGGTGAGCGCTGGTTCTGGGACAACCTGGTCGACGCCGATGCCGCCAGCAATCCCGCCGGATGGCAATGGGTGGCGGGATGCGGTGCCGATGCGGCGCCCTGGTTCCGCATCTTCAACCCCGTCCTGCAGGGAGAAAGATTCGATCCCGAAGGCCGCTATGTGCGGCACTTCGTGCCGCAATTGGCCAAGGTTCCCGCACGTTTCGTCCACCGGCCATGGGAGGCGCCGGCCGAGGTGCTGGTGGCCGCCGGCGTCGGCCTCGGTGCCACCTATCCCCGTCCCCTGGTCGATCTTGCCGCCTCGCGCCGCCGCGCCCTTTCAGCCTATGGGGTCATCAACGAGGCCTGAGCTTCAACCGAACGGGCGACGGGCGAATTCGGCCGCAAGATAAGCCACGAAGGCCCGCGCCGCACTGGCTGGTCGGCGCCCCACAGGTTCAAGGGCATAGAGCCCGAGCGGGGCCGGCTCGAACCCTTCCAGTACGCGGGCAAGCCGCCCTTCGGCCAGGGCATCGGCGATCACGTAGAGCGGCAACAGGGCGATGCCAAGTCCGGCGATCGCCGCCTCGCGCACCGCCTCCGGCCCGTTTGATCGCAGCGCCGGGGCGATGGCAAAACTCTCCGCGCCCCCGGCGCCACGCAGCGACCATCGCGGCTCGCTGTCATCGCCGCCGCAATGGAGCAGGCGATGACTTCCGAGATCGGCCGGCACCTGCGGCCTGCCGTGGGCGCTCAGATAGGCCGGGGCGGCGGCAAGCGTCTGGTTCAGGGGAGCGAGCCGTCTGGCCGCGCCCTCATTGACGCCGCCGCGGACGGCGAGCAGCACATCATAGCCCGTCTCCTCGGCATCGACGAAACGCTCTTCCAGCCGCAGCGACAGGCGCAAGCGTGGATGGTGTGCCATGAAGTTTGCCGCAAGGCCGCCCAGAATCTGACGCCCAAGGGCCGCCGGGGCCGTCACGCGCAACAGCCCGGTGACACCGTCAGCAGCCGGTTGTGCCGCCTGATCGGCAGCGCCCACATCGACGAGGATGGCGCGGGCGCGTTCCACATAGTCGCGTCCCTGGGGTGTGAGGCTGAAGGTCCGGGTGCGCCGGGTCACAAGCTGGATGCCCAATTGCGCCTCGAGTGCCGCCACCTGGCGCGAGATCTGGGCGCGCGACAGGCCAAGTGTCCGTCCGCCCGCGGCAAAGCCGCCCCCGTCGGCGGCATTTACCAATGCTCGCATGGCCATAAGCCGGTTCATCACTCTCTATTGTAGCATGAAACACAACAAAAACGACAAATTGATAATTATTGATTCATAAACTGCAAAGTAAGCAATGCTGGCTTCAGCACGCATATGAACGATGTCCCCCGCGCCGGCATGAAAGAATGGTGACAGATGCGCCGGACCTCAGTATCAAGGCTCGACACCTGACAGCGGCGCGAGGAACCACTCCATGAATGCCATCGATCTCAAGGGCGGCACTGCCATCGTGACCGGTGGTGCCCAGGGCATCGGGCTTGCCGTGGCACAGCGCCTGAAGGCCTCCGGCGCCCGGCTGGCGCTCCTGGATCGCGACGAGGGGCTTGCCCGTTCAGCCGCCGCCGCGCTGGGCACGGGGGCCATCGGCCTTGCCGGCGATGTACGCGACGAGGCAGCGGTCACCGCCGCTGTGGCCGCCACGGCGAAGGCTCTGGGGCCGGTGACGATCCTCGTCAACAGCGCCGGTATCGCCGGCCGCAACGCGACGGTGGACGACTACCCGCTCCCCGACTGGAAGGATGTCATCGACATCAACCTGACCGGCACCTTCATCGTCAACAAGGCGGTGGTGCCGATGATGAAGGCCGCTGGCTATGGCCGCATCGTCAACATCGCCTCCATCGCCGGCAAGGAAGGCAACCCCAACGCCGCCGCCTATTCCGCCTCCAAGGCCGGCGTCATCGCGCTGACCAAGTCGCTGGGCAAGGAACTGGCCGGCCTCGACATTGCCGTCAACTGCATCACTCCGGCGGCGGCACGCACCCGCATTTTCGACCAGATGACCGAGGAACACATCGCCTACATGCTGTCGAAGATCCCGCGCAGCCGCTTCGTCGAGGTGGACGAGATCGCCGCCATGGTGGCGTGGCTGGTATCGAAGGAGAATTCCTTCACCACCGGCGCCGTGTTCGACCTCTCGGGCGGACGTGCCACTTATTGAGGGCTGTGGGACGAGGATGACGAAGCCGGCGCTGGGATTTGTCGGAGCCTGCCACGAAAGGGCTGCCGAACGGCGTGGCGATGCCGCCTGGATCGCCGAACGACTGGCCGATGAGGCGAGCCGCGTCGCCGATTTCCACGGCGACCGTCCGGCCATTGCCGTGGATGACCCCCAAGGTGCATCAATTGCCTGGAGCCGGGGAGGCGAAGTTGCGGCCCACGTGGAGGGTGTGCCGGTCGTCTTTCTCGGCCTGCACGCGGACGGCAGTGCGCTGTTTGCCCGTCTCCTGAGCGAGACGGCGGAGAACTCGCCCGGTGCCGGCGATGCCAAGCTCATCGATCTGCGTAGTCTCGCCATGCAGGGCCTCCTGCCGGCCGGCGAACTGGGCCTCATCGCGCAAGCCCGCACCTTGCTCGCCTGGCACCAGCGGCATCGCTTCTGTGCCAATTGCGGGGCGGCAACCGAGGGTGTCGATGGCGGTTACCGGCGCCATTGCGCTTCATGCGGTCTCGACCATTTCCCCCGCACCGATCCTGTCGCCATCATCGTGGTCAAGGGCGGCGGGCGGCTGCTGCTGGGGCGCCAGAAGCAATTCGCCCCTGGCGTCTATTCGGCCCTCGCCGGCTTCATGGAGCCGGGCGAGACCATCGAGGACTGCGCCCGCCGCGAGGTGCATGAGGAAGCAGGCATCCGCGTCGGCCGCATCACCTATCACTCAAGCCAGCCCTGGCCGTTTCCCGCCAATCTGATGATCGGCCTGATCGGCGAGGCCGAGAGCACCGAAATCGTCATCGACCTGACCGAACTGGAAGACGTGCGCTGGTTCTCCGATGACGAGGCGCGGATGATGCTGGCCGACACCCATCCGCAAGGCCTGAAGGTGCCGACACCCATGGCGATTGCCCATCACCTCATGCGCGCCGCGCTCGGCGTGGACTAGTTGTCTACCCGGTAGGCGTAAAGCGGGCCGGCCGCGGTGGAGGGGGCCTCGGTGAGCCATGTGGGCGGATGGCCGTCCTTCAGGGCCTGCCAGAGGCTCGCCGAAAGGTCGTTCTTGCTGACGTCGCCCGGCTTGTACTTGGCGCAGAAGACGATCCATTTCACGCTATTGTCGCGGGCAAGCTTGTGGGCCTCATCAGGAGGTGAGGCGAAAATGCCGTGCGAGATGAGGATGCCGCGCGACAGGCGGTGAAAGGGAGCCGCCAGGACCTCATGCGGGGTCAGCGCCAGGAGATGGGCGCCGAGATTGATGGGGGCGGCGATCAGTCCTTCCGTCAGGGCGGCAATCGGCTTGAAGCTGGCGCTGGCAAGGCAGGCATCGTCGCGCGAGGCGCGCTCCGCCTGCGGCGCGGCCGGCTTCACCGCATTGGCGGCGATGACCGCCAGCAAGGTGAGCACAAGCGGCGAGCACAGCACCACGGGAACCGCCTTCTGCCACGGGCGCGCCGCCGCCGGCAGTCTTTCCCAAAGCCCCACCACGCCGGCTGCCGCGAGCGGTATGGCGAACCATGCCGCATACGAGTAGGTGCGGATCATGTCCCACATGAGGGCTACACCGACCGCCACCGCCGCCATCATGATGATGATGGCGAGGCGATCGCGAACGCGGGTGAACATGAGGCCGCCGAGGACAAGGGCCGCCAGCGGGAACGCCAGAGCGCCGAGACTTGCCGCGGCATTCTGGGCCATCGATGCCGGAAGCGAGTGGGCCTCGCCGACCAGATTGAGCCAGATCGGCCGGATCGCCGGATCGACGAGGGCGAAGGGGCCGGCAAGGCAGGCCGGCTCGATCGCGGCAAAGAAGATCGCAGCGGCGATACCGGCAAGGGCACCGGCAACGAGGCGGCGCGCCGCCGTGCGCCCCAGGGCGTCGATGCGGCTGGCGAGCCACAAGCCGCCACCGCCCAGCGCCGCCGCACCGGCGGTGTTGATGGCGATCTGATCGCACATTGGCGAGAACCACTGGCTCGGCGGCAGGCTGACGGCAAGTGCTGTCAGCGACGACACAGCCAGCCAGCCGCCGAACCGGCCGGCCCGCTGCCAGGCGTTGCCTTCGAAGACAGCGGGCAGCGCAAAGGCCGCGGCCACCAGTATGGCAAACGGCAGGGCTTCGAGGCCGATGGCCATGATCGCGCCACACAGGATGCCGCCCGCCGCGGGGGCAAACCGGTGATCCTGCCAGACGGCGGCCGTCAGGGCCATCACCGACAGGGCGATCTGCACGTTGTGATGGTCGATGCGTCCCGCCACGAACTGCACCTGAGCCGCAATTGCCACCGCCGAAAAGCCCAGCGCCACCCAGGCGGCCTGGCGCCCATAAAGCCTGACGGCGATGAAGACCACCCCGGCCATGCACGGCAGCAACCATAAGAGCGGCCACACCAGCCGCATGATCCATTCCGCCGACGTGGGCGAAGTGAACAGCCGTGCCGTCAGGAAAACCACGGCGAGGCCCGCATCGATCAGCCGCGACCAATGCGAGACGTAGCCCTCGGGTGGCTGCAGGCGGTCGATGTGCATGTCGTACCAGCCCTTGCCGGCGAGAAAGTCGCGCACCTCGACCAGACGCATGGCGTCATCGCTATCGCCGAGCCGCACGTGGAGAAGTGAAGCCTCGCCGGCGATATGAAACGCGCACACCGCCAGCCAGGCCAGGAGAATCCACGGCCACAGGCGTCCGGCGCCATCGCTCGATGAAGCTGAAGTGACTGGCATGCGGCATCTTCCTCCAGCGCCGCACTATCTTCGCCATTGGTTCAAGGCCGATTAACGCAGGCGCGAAACCACCCGAAGCCTTTGCCCGGGGTCCCGACCCTAACCCTATCTTTACGGTCTGGGTGCGAGAGTGCGGCTGCGCCGGCGATCGCGGACGGCGCGTCAGTGTGTAGGCTTTATACGGAGTATCATCTTGCACCAGCAGGCCGGACTTGCAGGCAGCCAGCGCGCCCGTCTCAATGAACTGTTCATGGCAGCACCGGCACCCTTGCGCTTCCTCAGCGTCGGGGCCATCGGTCTTTCCGTCGACATGGGCGCGTTCACTGTCATGGCGCTCATGGGCCTGCATCCGCTGATCGCCCGCGCCCTGTCGCTCAGCCTCGCCACCTTTGTTACCTGGCGCCTCAACCGCGCCGTCACCTTTGCCGAGAGCGGCCGGCGGCCGCATGCCGAAGCGGTTCGCTACGCCACCGTGACGGTCATCGCGCAAGGCTTCAGCTATCTGACCTTCGCCGCCCTCGTGATGACGGTTCTGGCGCATCTGCCGCAGGCCGCCATCCTCATCGGCGCCGGGCTCGCCGCGGTCGTTTCCTACAACGGCCACAGGGTCTTTTCCTTTGCCGCGGCCCATTCATCCGCATTGCGCGACACCACCGAGTCCTGAAATTGCCCAACCTGGGAGGGGGAGCCATGTCCATGTCCGTCGACAGCGACGTTTTCATCATCGGGGCCGGTCCGGCCGGCCTGACGGCGGCCTATTGCCTGACCAAGGAAGACCCCTCGGTGACGGTCATCGAGATGGATCCCCATTATGTGGGCGGCATTTCGCGCACCGTCGCCTACAAGGATTTCCGCTTCGACATCGGCGGCCATCGCTTCTTTTCCAAGTCGAAGGAGGTGGTCGACCTGTGGCACGAGATCCTGCCCGACGATTTCATCGAGCGCCCGCGCCTGTCGCGCATCTATTACGGCGGCAACTACTATTCCTACCCGCTGAAGGCCTTCGAGGCGCTGACCAACCTGGGCCTCTTGCAGAGCGCGGCGTGCATGTTGTCCTATGCTTATGCGCGCATGCGCCCGGTTCCCGATCCCAGGACATTTCATCAATGGGTGCGCAACCAGTTCGGTGAGCGCCTGTTTTCCATCTTCTTCAAGACCTACACCGAAAAGGTGTGGGGCATGTCGTGCGACGAGATTTCCGCCGACTGGGCGGCCCAGCGCATCAAGGGGCTGGATCTGGCCTCGACCATCATGCATGCGTTGAAGCGCTCGCTCAAACCCAAGGGCGGGGTGGCAAGGAGCGCCGACGGCGAGGTCATCAAGACCCTGATCGAGAGCTTTCAGTATCCCCGCCTTGGCCCCGGCATGATGTGGGACGCCGCCGCCCGCAAGGTTCAGGAGCGCGGCGGGCGCATTCTCATGGGCGAGAAGCTCGTACGCCTTGCCCACGACAGCGACCGCGACCGCTGGACCATCGAGACGGTGACGGCTGAGGGCGAGGCGAAGACCCATACGGCCCGCCATGTGATCTCCTCGGCGCCGGTGCGCGAACTGGTGGAAAAGATCGCCCCGACGCCGATCTCGCTCCTGCACGCGCGCGATCTCAGATACCGCGACTTCCTCACCGTGGCGCTGATCGTCAAGAAGCCGGACCTCTTCCCCGACAACTGGATCTATATCCACGACCCGTCGGTGAAGGTCGGGCGGGTACAGAATTTTCGCTCGTGGTCGCCGGAACTGGTACCCGATCCGAGCCTGAGCTGCCTCGGTCTGGAATATTTCTGCTTCGAGGGCGATGGCCTGTGGACTTCGAGCGATGCCGATCTTCGGGCGCTGGCGACGCAGGAGATCGCCAAGATCGGCCTGTGCGCGCCCGAGGACATCCTCGATGCCACGGTGGTGCGCCAGCCCAAGGCCTATCCGGTCTATGACGAGGCCTACAAAGAGAACATGCGCAATATCCGCCTCGATCTGGAGATGCATTACCCAACCCTGCATCTCGTCGGGCGCAACGGCATGCACAAATACAACAACCAGGATCACGCCATGATGACCGCCATGCTGACCGCCAAGAACATCCTGGCGGGCGAGCGGCTCTACGACATCTGGGATGTCAACGAGGACGCCGAATATCACGAGGCGGGAACCTCCGGCGCCCGCGAAGCGCTGAAAAGCGAGCGCCAGGTGCCCAAGCGCGTCGCGGCGTAAAGCGGCTTGCGTTTAGGCACGGCTTCTCGTCTCCGCTGGGCGTTTCGGCCGCGAAGGTCCCGGGGGGTTGGGAAAAGCGCCGGTCGAGCGCTTGACTGTTGTAGAGGGTGCGCTTGCCGGCGCTTTCCCCGTGGCCTTGTGGACGGGCGGCTGGAGTTTTTAACACATGAATTGCTCGCCTGACGGGCATGCCGGATAACGGCTATTGCAGGCCGGCCGGCACCAGTTCACCGTCAGGGTCACTGCCCTTCACGCGCGTCCGGACCGTAGTATCCGGACCCCTGAGCCAGGACACACCCGCACCCCGGTTCAGCGTTGTCCGTCACAACGCGGAACGGAGAGCCACACTTGCCTCCCCGTGACCGGACGGCTCGCGAGCCACGCCCCGGGAGTGGGAGACAGGTGGAACGAATATAGAACAATTTAGTCCGCTTGTCAAGACTTGATTGCCATATTTTGCAATTTATTCCCCATTCCTCTTCATCGTCATGCCGGTACTCGATACCGGCATCCATTCCGCCATGGCCGCAACGGATGGCGAGGCCAGGCGGAATAGACCCCCGTGGTCAAGCCACGGGGTGACGGGGGTGGGGGCGGAGTGCGTGGCCTCCGGGCCGTCGGGTCAGGCCCGACGATGACACTTGGGGCGAGAGCGGAAGAAAAGCGCGATGCTTTCGTTTTTTTGCCTCCCTCCATCGTCATGGCCGGGCTTGATGTTTGGCCTGGCGACATGGCCGACGCCTGCTCGGAGACCTCACAGACCCAGAGATTCACCCGAAGTCACGCAAATACGTTTCGCACAGGGGCACGGTGCCGGCGGTGTAGTCGATGCCCATGGACTGGGCGAGATCGGTTTCGGCATGTGAGCCGATCCACGCCACCAGCAACAGGCGGCGCAGCATGACGAAGGTGCCGATCTCGTGCTCGTCTTCGGCAGGCAGGTCGATGACGCGGCGGTAGCCCTTGACCCAGCTCTTCAGGAGTTCGGGCACCTCGGGCTTATGCTCGAAGAACGACACCGTGGTGGCGCAGTCGTACATCAGCCAGCCGAAGCCGCAGTCGTCGAAGTCGATGACCTTCGTGGTGTCGCCATCGATGAGGAGATTGGCAAGACGCATGTCGCAATGGATGAGGTCGAAGCGCTCCGGGCCCTTGCCGAAGCGCTCCAGCCGCTCGCCGATGAGCGCCACTGTCTCCCCGAACAGCCCTCCCCTTTGCGGCGTCATCCCCATGCCGTCCAGCCAGCGTCCCCAGTGGGGGTGTGAGCCGAGACTGGTGTCGAAATCCCAGGTGTGGCGGGTAAAGCCTTCAGGTTTCTTCCAGGTCCTCACATGCAGGTGCATGCGCGCCGTGGTCTCGCCCAGCACCTCGAAGGGCCGGGTAAGGTCGTGCTGGTCCTCATTGGGTTCAACGCCTTCCTCCCACTCGAACAGCACCACATGGCGCGGTCGCGGCAGCAGCGGATGGGCGACCGTCTGGATGAGGTCGCCGTCACGGCCGGCGACCGGGACCGGCGTTATGACGGCACCGTCATGCCTCAGCGCCATGAGCCAGGCCAGTTCGGAGCGGATGGCCGCGTGGGAATGATAGCCCTCGCGATGGACCCTCAGCGCCCAGCGCCCGCCGGAGGGAGCATCTACCCGGTAGGTGGCGTTTTCCGACAGGTTGACCAGGCGCATGCGGGCGCCGCCCGGCAGGCGGTAGCGTTCGAGGGCGGTCGTGGCGAGTTGGTCGAGGCGCGCCAGCAGTTCGGCGTGCGATAGCTCCTCGGGTGCCGCCATGAATTATCCTTTTTGCTGTCGGGCGCTTGCTTCGATGCCCCTTATGCCTTGCACCCTTCAACCTGTGCAAGACTAGGAGGTGGGGAGAGGCCCTCACTTGACTTCAACGGCAGCGGACTTGACAGTAACCGGGCAGCAAAACGGCCCGATTCGTAAAGGCGGCGGCGGCCGGGCTGTCAAGTTTGCCTGCCATCGTGTCAAGACCGTCGGAGTTGCCGAAACTAGGGTTCCGGGCGAGGGGCCGGGGCGGCATCTTGTTACGAGGAAACCGGAAATCCCGTGAGCACCGAAAAGCTCGAATTTCTTGAAAGATCGAAGACCTTCTGGAATCCGGGCAAGACCCAGGCCTGGCAGGACATGGGCGTCGATCTCGTCATCGACCGGCGTGAGGGCTACTACCTCTACGACATGGACGGGGCGCGCCTCATCGACGTGCATCTGAACGGCGGCACCTACAATATCGGCCATCGCCACCCGGAACTGGTGGAGGTGCTGAACCAGGCGACGCGCCGCTTCGACATGGGGAACCATCATTTTCCCTCGCTCGCCCGCACCGCGCTGGCCGAGGCGCTGGCGGCGTGCACGCCGGGGAACCTGCAATACACCATCTACGGCTCGGGCGGCGGCGAAGCCATCGACATCGCCATCAAGACGGCGCGCAATGCCATGCAGAAGCGCAAGATCGTCTCCATCGTGAAGGCCTATCACGGCCACACCGGCCTGGCGGTGAAAGCCGGTGCCGAACGCTTTTCGGAACTGTTCCTGTCGGAGGACACGGTCGGCGAATTCGTGCAGGTGCCGTTCAACGATCTCAATGCCATGGAGGACGCGCTCAGGAAGCGCGACGTCGCCGCCGTCCTCATGGAGACGATTCCCGCCACCTACGGCTTTCCGATGCCGCGCGAGGGCTACCTGCCGGGAGTGAAGAAGCTGTGCGAGCGTTATGACGCGCTCTATATCGCCGATGAGGTGCAGACCGGCCTGATGCGCTGCGGCGACATGTGGGCGATCAGCCGCTACGGCGTGGTGCCGGATATCCTGGTCACCGGCAAGGGCATCTCCGGCGGCATGTACCCGATCGCCTGCTGCGTGGTCGACAAGGACCGCGCCGGGTGGCTCAAGACCGACGGTTTTGGCCACATGTCGACCATGGGCGGGGCGGAGCTTGGATGCATCGTCGCCATGAAGGTGCTGGAGATCTGCCAGCGCCCGGAGATCGCTTCCATGGTGCGCTACATCTCCAACTACATCCGCGCCGGGCTGGACGAGATCATGGGCCTTTACCCGGATTTCTTCACCGGCATCCGCCAGCACGGCGTGGTCATGGGCCTTGAGTTCAACCACCCCGAGGGCGCCAAGCCGGTGATGAAGCACCTCTACCGCAACGGCGTATGGGCGATCTTTTCCACCCTCGATCCGCGCGTCTTGCAGTTCAAGCCGGGAATCCTGATGACGCAAGGTCTCAGCGAGGACCTGTTGCGCCGCGTCGAGGTGGCGGTAGGCGCGGCGCGTCGCGAGGTGATGGGCGCGGGGAGCAAGAGAGTGGCGTGATGGATCCGGTCATCCGCAATCTGGTCGACATTTCCACAACGCCGGCGGCGCTGGCGGCCAAGGCCGACCTGGTGCTGGAGCGGGCGCGCTGGGCCTCCCAAGTCTACCAGCGCTTCGACCGCGCCCAGACCTTTGCCATCGCCGAGGCAACGGCCAGGGCCGCCTTCGACAAGGCGGGCGAATACGGCGAATGGGCGGTGCGCGAGACGGGCTTCGGGGTGGCCGCCCACAAGAAGATCAAGAACGAACTGACCAGCCTTCCTTTCGTCGAGCACTACCGCGACTGGGATTTCGTCAACCCGCGCATCGACGCCGACAAAAAGCTCATCGAACTGCCGCGTCCGGCCGGCGTGATCTTCGCCCTCATCCCCTCCACCAACCCCATCGCCACGGTCAACTTCAAAGTGCTGTGCGCCCTGATGACCCGCAACGCCGTCGTCATCTCGCCGCATCCGGCAGCGCGGGAATGCTGCATCGACGCCGCCATGACACTGGCGAAGGCCGCCGAAGAGGCCGGTGCGCCGGAAGCGGTGATCCAGGTGGTCGACAGGCCCACCCTGCCGCTCATCGACGAGTTCATGCGCTCACCCAAGACCGATGTCATCCTGGCGACCGGCGGCACCGCCATGGTGCGGGCGGCCTATTCCTCCTCAAACCCGGCGATCGGGGTGGGCCCCGGCAATGCCCCGGTGTTCGTCGCCGCCGATGCCGACCCCAGGGAGGCCGCTCGCCTCATTGTCGAGTTCGAAATCCTTCGACAACTCCATCCTGTGCACCAACGAATCCGTGGCGATCACTTTGGAGGAGATGGCAAAGCCCCTGATGAGGGCCTTCGAGCAGGCGGGCGCCCATGTCTGCGGCGACGAGGAGGTCGCGGCCCTCAGGCGCTACCTCTTCCATGAGCGCGGCTTCAATGTCGAGGCGCTGGGCAGGGATGCCACCTGGATCGCCGAGCAGGCCGGATTCAAGGTGTCGGCCAAGACCAGGGTGCTTGTCACCCCCATCACCCATGTCGGCCCGGAAGAACCGCTGTCGAAGGAAAAACTCTGCCCGGTGCTGGGGCTCTACGTCGCGCGCTCGAAGGAGCAGGCGCTGATGCAGGCCCGCGCGCTCTTGCGCCTTTCGGGTGCGGGACATTCCGCCGCCATCCATGCCCGCGACCCGCAGACCATCATGGACTATGCCAGCGCGGTGGAGGTCTACAGGGTGGTGGTCAATGCCCCGTGCAGCCAGGGAGCGGCCGGGATGGGTACCAACCTTGCGCCCACCTTCACCATCGGCACCGGATTTTTCGGCCGCTCGTCGGTCGGCGAGAACATCGGTCCGCAACATCTCGTCAACTGGACCCGCATCGCCTGGCCGAGCGATGGCGACGATCCCATCGATGCCATGAGCTTCGCCCAGCCGGCCCACAAGGGACCGCTGCCCGAGGCGCCGTCGGACGGCGTGCCGGGCAAGACCCGCCCCGCGGTCAGCACATCCGGGCGCCAGGACGATCAGAGCTACCACGCGTTGCGCGAGGAAATCCGCCGCATCATCGCCGAAGAACTGCGCTCGGCGCTCAAAGGTTGAACGATGGCCGAACTTCGATCCTTCATCTTCATCGACCAGTTGCAGGCCCAGACGCTCGCCTATGTCGCCACCTGGATGCGCGGTTCCCTGCCGCGCGCCAACGATGCCGCGCAGATCATCGAGGTGGCACCGGGCCTCGACATCGAGGCGCTCACCGACATCGCCCTGAAGCACACCGAGGTGCGCGCCGGCATCCTCGTGGTCGAGCGCCAGTTCGGCTATCTGGAATTCCATTCGCGCTCGACTTCGGCGGTAAAGGCCTCGGCGCAGGCCGTTCTGGAGGCACTGGGCGCGCGTGCCGAAGATGCAACGAAGCCCGCCATTTTAGGCTCACGCATCATCACCCGCATCGACCCGCAGCACGCCTTCCTCATCAACCGCAACAAGCTCGGCTCCATGATACTGGGGGGCGAATCGCTCTATACCCTTGAAATGCAACCGGCCTCCTACGCCATCATCGCCACCAACGAGGCTGAAAAGGCCGCCAACATCAAGGTCGTCGACTACCGCATGATCGGCGCCAACGGCCGGGTCTATCTGGCCGGCGACGAAGCGGAAATCCGCAACGCCCGCGAGGCGGCGGAATCAACCCTCGTCGATCTGGGCGCCAGGGCGGGAGGGCGCTGAGGCGATGAACGCCGAAAGTCTCAGGACCCTCATCCGCGACGTGCTGGCCGAGGAACTGCGGCGGGTGCGTTCGGAGCGCGCGGGCGAGAGCTCGGCGCCGCGGCCGAAAGTGCGCGAAGAGACGGTGGCGATCGCCAGCGATGGCGATCTCGCGGCTTTTGTGCGCCGACTGATGGAGGTCACGCGCGACGGCGCGGCACGCGCCGAGATCGAGCAGGGCCGCTGGGTGTTCCGCCTCGGCAGGACGTCTTCGGGCGACCGCCGGGGACCCTCGCCTTCGGCGGCGTCGCCGGTCGCGGTGAAAACGCAATTCGATACTGGGCTGATAAGCGAGCGCGAAATCGATGCCCTGCCGGAAGGAACCGGTGCCATAAGGATCACCACCCGGGTGCGCCTGACGCCGCTTGCCCGCGACCGGGCCCGCCAGCGCGGCATCGCCATCGAAAGGACGAAGGCATGATCAAGGCCCGTGTCATCGGACGGCTGTGGGCGACCAAGCGCGTCGCCACCCTGCCGCAGGGGGCGTTGCTCGAGGTGGAGATGGAGAACGGTTCTCGCCTCATCGCGCTCGATCCGCTCGGCTGCGGCGAGGGCGAGGAAGTGCTGATCACGCAAGGCTCGGTTGCGGCCGGCTATTTCGAAAAGATCAAGGCGCCGGTCGATGCGCTCATCATCGGCTCCATCGACGAGCACAAATAGGACCATCAAGGAGGAACATCGATGTCCAACCAGGCAATCGGAATGATCGAGACCAAGGGTTTTGTGGCCGCACTTGCCGCCGCCGACGCCATGGTCAAGGCGGCCAACGTCGTCATTGTCGGTCGCGAGGAAGTGGGCGACGGGCTGGTGGCAGTGATCATCCGCGGCGACGTCGGCGCGGTGAAGGCGGCGACCGAGGCCGGGGCCGAAACCGCCAACCAGGTGGGCGAACTGGTGTCGGTGCACGTCATCCCGCGTCCGCACGCCGATCTCGGCAAGCACTTCGCCGCCGCCAACGCCAAGCCGTAAGGCCCCGGTAAATGACCGAGCTTCGGGTCTATCTGCTGGTGGAGGATCTGCAGCCGCAGTTCGCGGCCTACATGTCGACGCCGCGGCGGGCGCGCGGCTATCCCCCCTTTGCGGGCGAGACCAGCCTCATCGTCGAGGTCGCCCCGGCGCTGGCCATCCACAGGGTGTGCGATCTGGCGCTCAAAGCGGTGCCGGAACTGGAGCCGGGCCTTCTCTTCACCGAGCGCCAGTTCGGTCTTCTGGAATTGCACAGCACGGATCGTTCGCTGATCGAACGGGCAGGAAAGGCGATCCTGAAAGGCATCGGCGCCAGCGCCGAGCATCACCTGAAGCCCAAGACGCTGTTCAGCGACATCATCGAGGATCTCGCCGACCAGCACGCCATCATCCTCAACCGCACCCGCGAGGCCTCGATGATCCTCTCCGGCCAGTCGCTCATGGTCTACGAGATGGCGCCGGCGCTGTTCGCCGCGGTCGCCGCCAACGAGGCGGAAAAGGCCGCCCCCGGCCTTACCCTCATCGATGTGCAGATGATCGGCGCCTCGGGCCGGGTGTTCTTCGCCGGCGAGGCGGAAGAACTGAAGCGCGCCCGCCAGCGCATCGACGAGGTGCTGGCCGCCGTCGAGGGGCGCTGACCGATTATCAACGACATCTCGCCCCCGTCAGTCCGGGGTTTGCGATCCGCGCATCCCTTTCCCTCGGGCTCAGACCTCCGCCTCCGCCCGCGCCCAGAGACTTGAAAGGGTCTCGCGCAGCAAGGCGAGGTCGCGCGGCACGGAGAGCCGGTGATCGCCGCCCTTGATCAGCGTGAGGGTGATGTCATCGGCATCGATGGCGTCATAGACCTTGCGGGCATGGGTAGGCGGCACGTCCGGGTCGGCGTCGCCTTGCAGGATGCGCACCGGGCAGGACAGCTTCAACCCCTCCGGCAGCACCAGATGCTGGCGCCCGTCCTCGATCAGGGCGCGGGTGATGAGATAGGGTTCGTCGGCATATTCAGACGGCCTTTCGTAATAGCCGTGCTGCATGATCTCGTGGCGGAAATCGTCGCCATGGGCGTTCCACATCAGATCCTCGGTCATGTCGGCGGCCGGCGCGATGAGGATGAGGCCGGCAAGCCGATGATCCTTCACCCGCATGAGATGGCGGGCCAGCAGCAGCGCCAGCCAGCCGCCCATGCTGGAGCCGACCACCACCTGCGGACCCACGGTGTGGCGTTCGAATATGGCGATGGTTTCCTCCAGCCATGCCGTGATCGTGCCATCGGCAAAGCTGCCTCCCGAGGCGCCATGCCCGGAATAATCGAAGCGCACCAGCTGGCGGCCCTCATGGGCAGCCTGTTCGGCAAGGCTTGCCGCCTTGGTGCCGGTCATGTCGGACTTGAAGCCCCCCAGCCACAAGGCGCCGGTCGGGCGCAGGAGCTGCAAGGGCCCGTCGGTGAGGCCGGCAAGACACACCCCTGGACGAATATCGCATTGAAATGGCCGCATCTGTCTCCAACTCCTTGATCCCGCCAAGCGTTTGCTTGACTTGCGCGGGGTCTTAACGGTTTATAGTAGCGCATTGTCCATTGGACCAGTGCGGGCGGGGGATTCGCCCTTTCGAACATGGTTGCAACAACATCAAGGAGACCTGACCATTCGCAGACCTTTCAGGGGACCGGTGCCGCCCACAGATGATGGACCGCGTGTCAATGAGTCCATCGAAGCTCCAGAAGTTTTGGTGATCACCGAGGATGGTGACAACAAAGGTGTCCTGCCATTGCAGGAGGCAATCGTTCTAGCCGAACAGATGGGCCTCGATCTGGTCGAGGTTTCGCCCGGCGCCCAGCCGCCGGTGTGCAAGATTCTCGATTTCGGCAAATACAAATACCAGGCCCAGAAAAAGGCCAACGAGGCGCGCAAGAAGCAGAAGATCATCGAGATCAAGGAGATCAAGATGCGCCCCAACATCGACATTCACGATTACGACGTGAAGATGCGGGCGATCAGGCGCTTCTTCGAGGAAGGCGACAAGGTCAAGGTCACGCTGCGCTTCCGCGGCCGCGAAATGGCCCATACCGAGATCGGTCGCCAGGTGCTCGACCGCGTCAGGAACGACACGGCCGAAGAGGCCAAGGTCGAATCAGACGCCCGCATGGAAGGCCGCCAGATGGTCATGGTGCTGGCGCCGAAATAAGGGGTCAGGCGAGGCCTGCCGACTTCGCCATCGAGATCATATCCGGAAAGATGAAGTCGCATGTGGGGCGCTCGGCCACCTTGGCCGTGGCGCCCCAGTTGTTGCTGGTCGACAGGCCCTGGCGATCGATCCAGGCATTGGCAAGGCCACAGGCGCGGGCCTCGACATGGTCATGGAAGAGGCTCTGGGCGGTGTGCAGGATTTGCCGCTTGTCGATGCCGAGATCGGCCTTCAGGTGGTCGAGCATGTAGGTGAAATTGCGCGGGTCGGGCTTGTAGGAACCGACGTCCTCGGCGGTGTAGACGGCATCGAATTCGACCCCGAGCTTGAGATTCGAGGCGGCAAAGCCGGCGCGGTTCACATTCGACAGGATCACCAGCTTGTAGCGCTTTTTCAGTTTTCTCAGCGCCCCGGCGCTGTCGGGAAAGGCCGGCCAGTTGGGCAGCGAGCGCCCGAAGGCGGCATCGAGGCTGTCAGACGTCTTGAGGCCAAGTTCAGCGGCCAGGTCGTGATGGGCGCGGGCCATGATGTCGGGATAGAGCATCGCCGGGTGCCCGGCCTGTGCGGCGCTTTCGGCGCGCGCATAGGCCGAAAGTGCCTCGTTGCGCCCGAGATCGCAGCAATTGGCGGCAAAAAGCGGCTGCAAGGCGTCCCAGATGCCCGACTCCCAGTCGATGAGGGTGCCGTAGCAGTCGAAGGTGAGGGTGGAGAATTCATCGAGGTGTCTGGCCATTGCCTGTCTCCCGTCGCGCCCCTTCAGTGCCGGGACGGCAATTTTGTGGTTCACGGCCGCTATCGCGTCGATTGACCGTCGAGCGCCATCGTCTATAAGAGCGCGCAACAACGTGCAATGCTCTTTCAAGGAGGCTTTCATGGCCCTTCGTGTCGGCATCAACGGTTTCGGCCGCATCGGGCGCAACGTCCTGCGCGCCATCATCGAGGCAGGCCGCAGCGATATCGAGGTGGTGGGGCTGAACGATCTCGGGCCGGTGGAGACCAACGCCCATCTCATGCGCTTCGATTCGGTGCACGGGCGCTTTCCCGGCGAGGTGAAGGTGGCGGGCGACACCATGGACGTGGGCCGCGGCCCCATCAAGGTGACCGCCGAGCGCGACCCTTCAAAGCTGCCGTGGAAGGACCTGGGCATCGACATTGCGCTCGAATGCACCGGCATCTTTGCTTCGAAAGAAAAGGCCGCCGCCCATCTCGCCGCCGGCGCAAAACGCGTCCTGGTCTCCGCCCCCGCCGACGGCGCCGACCTGACGGTGGTCTACGGCGTCAACCACGACCGGCTGACCAGCGATCATCTGGTGGTCTCCAATGCTTCTTGCACCACCAACTGCCTCGCCCCCGTGGTCAAGGTGCTGCATGATGTCATCGGCATCGACAAGGGCTTCATGACCACCATCCACGCCTATACCGGCGACCAGCCCACCCTCGATACCCTGCACAAGGACCTCTATCGCGGCCGCGCCGCTGCCATGTCGATGATTCCCACCTCCACCGGCGCCGCCAAGGCCGTCGGCCTCGTCCTGCCGGAACTGCAAGGCCGCCTCGACGGCGTCTCCATCCGCGTCCCCACCCCCAACGTCTCGGTCATCGACCTCAAATGCGTGATGAAGCGGGAAACCTCGGTGGGCGAGGTCAACGCCGCGATGCAGCAGGCCGCCGCCCAGGAACTGAAGGGCATCCTCGCCATCACCGACCAGCCCAATGTTTCCATCGACTTCAACCACGACAACCACTCCTCCACCTTCGCCCTCGACCAGACCAAGGTGATGGACGGCACCTTCGTGCGCGTCCTGTCGTGGTACGACAACGAATGGGGCTTTTCCAACCGCATGGCCGATACCGCCGTCGCCATGGGCAAGCTCATCTGAGGCGGCACCTGCCCATGACCCGGCCGCTGCTGATCGCCCCTTCCATCCTGTCGGCCGACTTTTCCCGGCTCGGCGCCGAGGTGCGCGCCATCGACGAGGCCGGCTGCGACTGGGTGCATGTGGACGTGATGGACGGGCATTTCGTGCCCAACATCACCATCGGCCCGCTGGTGGTCGAGGCGATCAGGCCGGTGACGAAAAAGGTGCTCGACGTCCACCTGATGATCGCCCCGGCCGATCCTTATATCGAAGCCTTCGCGACCGCCGGCGCCGACATCATCACCGTGCACGCCGAAGCGGGTCCGCATCTCCACCGCTCGCTCGGGTTCATCAAAAAGCTCGGCAGGAAGGCCGGCGTGTCGCTCAATCCGGCGACGCCCGAGGACGTCCTTTCCTACGTGCTCGACGATCTCGACCTGGTCCTGGTGATGAGCGTCAATCCCGGCTTCGGCGGCCAGGGCTTCATCCCCGGCATGGTCGAAAAGATCGCCCGCATCCGCGCCATGATCGGCGATCGCGACATCCACCTGGAAGTGGACGGCGGCGTCACCCCGGCCAATGCCGGCGCCATCGCTTCAGCCGGCGCCGATGTGCTGGTGGCCGGCTCGGCGGTGTTCAAGGGCAACGATCCCGCCACCTACGCCGCCAACATCGCCGCCTTGCGCCGGGCGCGCGGCAAGGCTTAGCTCCCGCCGCGCGAGCGAATCGCGCTATCCTTTGCCCCATGAACCTCTCGACCCTGCTTTTCGAACTGGGCGGACACCCCGTGACGCTGGCCGAAGGGGCTGTCGCGGCGGGCGCGCTCGTGCTTGTGTTGCTCCTGGCCACTGTCGTCTTTTCCTGGCGCGCCGGGCGCACCCGTCATGCCGAGGCCATCGAGGCCGCGCGGCGGGCAGGGGAACTGGAATTGCGTCTGGCCGAGATGGCCGGGCAGTTGCGTGCCTTCGGCGAGGCCGCCCATAGCCGCGAGACCAGCATGGCGAAATCCCTCGATGAGCGCCTGCACCAGGTGGGCCAGCGGGTGGGTCTGGGCCTCAGCGAGAATTCCGAGCGCACCACCCAGTCGTTGCAGCAATTGCATGAACGCCTCGCCGTCATCGATTCAGCGCAAGCCAATCTCACCCGCCTGTCGTCGGAAATGCTCACCCTGCGCGATATCTTGTCCAACAAGCAGGCGCGCGGCGCCTATGGCCAGGCGCGCATGGAGGCGATCATCCGCGACGGGCTGCACGCCACCGCCTATTCCTTCCAGGCGACACTCACCAACGGCACCCGTCCCGACTGCCTCATCACCTTGCCCGATTCGCCGCTCGCCATCGTCATCGATGCGAAGTTTCCGCTGGAGGCCTTCAATGCCCTCAAGCAGGCGCACGAGGAGGCTGCCGTCCGCCAGGCAAGTCAGCAGTTGCGCCACGACGTCGGGCGCCACATCAAGGATATCGCCGAGAAATACCTCATTGCCGGCGAGACCCACGAGACGGCCATCCTGTTCGTGCCGTCGGAGTCGGTCTATGCCGACCTCTACGAGCATTTCGAGGACGTCATCCAGAAGGCCCACCGCCAGCGCGTGGTCCTCGCCTCGCCCAATATCCTGATGCTCCTGGTGCAGACCATGCAGGCGATCTTCAAGGACGGGCGCATGCGCGAGCAGGCCCACCTGATCCAGAAGGAAGTGGCCATGCTGCTCGACGATGTGGGGCGGCTGCGCGACCGCGTGGTCGACCTGCAACGCCACTTCGGCCAGGCCAACCAGGATATCGACAAGCTGCTCGTTTCCTCGCAGAAGATCGCCACCCGCGGCGCCCGCATCGAGCAGGTGGAACTGGGCGAGGACGCCACCGCCAAGCCGACGCTGGTATCGGAGCGGCGGGAGGCGTCCTAGAACTTCACCGTCACATCGATGCGGGTCGGGCACCTCGGGTCACGAGGCAAGGCTTTGCCATGCCAGCGCTGGATTCCGGATTGTGCACGAATGGCGGGGGTGATGGTCGAAAAGCAGGAGAGCGATGCTTTGTCTTGCTGCCACTCACCTCCGTCATGCCGGGACTTGATCCCGGCATCCATGCCGCCAGAGCTGCAATGCGCTTCGACGACAGCGGAATGGACCCCGGGGTCAGGCCCCGGGGTGACGGGGTGCGGGTGGTGGGGCGAAGCCTCGCGCGCGTGCTCCAGTTTCCGGCCCGCGCCGAGATGACCGGGATGTGCAGACGACACTGCGATCGCAGGGCGCTACTTCGAAATATAGATCGCTGTCCGCAGCGCCGACCTGATCTGTTCGAAGGCCGATGCCAGTTGCGCGTCGTCCTCGGCGATGAAGAAGTACTTGTCGGGATCGCTGGCGCAGCCCTGCAACCGGTTGCGGGTGGTGGCGTCATGCAGGTCGAAGGCAACGGTGATGACCGTCACGCCCTCAGCCTTGGCATTGCTGCACTCGTTCTCCAGATTGCTCTCGCCCTGGGTCACGTTGCGGATCGATCCGGGACCGAAGGCGGGCTCGGTCTGCTGCCCGTCGGTCAGCAGCACCAAGACCTTCATGGTCTTGCCGTCATTGTAGGGGGCGGTGCCGGTGAACGGTGCATTGGGCGACAGCAGGTGCCAGCCGAACTCGAAGCCCAGCGCAATGTGGGTCCAGGCATAGGGGTGCATCGCCTGGAGTTGCGCCTTCACGCCGGCAAAGTCGTCGCTGATGGGCCTGACCACCAGCCCGTTGGCCACATAGCCGTTGCAACCCGAAGAGGCATGCACCTTGGCGATGGGCTGGCCCCATTTGCTGGCGTCATTGCCGGCAATCGGCGTCTCGTCGCTGAGATTGTAGGGATATCTGCGGTCCTGGGTGCAGCCTGTCCACGTCTTGCCGGCGATGCCGCCCACCACGTCCTCGCCCGGCAGCGACACATAGACATGGTGCGAAAACGGTACCAGGCCGAATTCCACCTTCTTCGACTTGCCGTTGTCGGAGAGGTCGTCGACCAGCTTGGTGGCGGCCTCGCGCATGGCGATGTATTTGACCTTGCCGCCCGAGACCTCGGTCATCGAGCCGGAATAATCGAGCACCAGCGCAATTTCGGCCTTCTTTTCCTGCGGTATCGAGACATCGACGCTGCCGCCCACATTGATGGACTTGTAGCCGACGATGCGCATGAAGGTGGTCGGATAGTCGACATTCACCGACATGGAGATGGTGTCCTGGCCGATCTTGATCTTCGGTTTGGCCTTGAGGCCGGCGGTGGCGTGGGTGATGAAGTTCACATTGAACGCAGCCAGGGCCATTTTTGCCCGCTCGCCGTCATTCAGCTTGGTCGCGGCCGCCGCCGCCAGGGCGCCGGAATCGAGCGCCGATTGCAGGCGGGTCTTGAAGTCGCTCGCCCGCGAATAGTCGAAGGCCGCCCCCACCACCAGCATGACCGGGATGAGACTCATGGCGAAGACCACGGCGGTGTCGCCCCGCGCGCAGCGCGCGAAACGCCGAACGCTGCCCGTCACCCTGTTGAACCGGTTCGTCATGCAAGCTGCCTCCGTCCTCTCCGGGTTCCCGCGGTTAACGTCCGGGTCTGGTTGTGTGCCAGACCGGAACAGCGTGCGGGCTGTCGCGAGGGACGAAGCAAGCAGCACTCCGTTGCGTGGGCCGGGGCCCGGCAAGCGGCGCCGAACTGCATTCATGGTTAGGAAAGTGTTAACCGGCGCGCGGTCCGCCGGGCATGGCCTCAGTAGGGGCGGCGCGACCTGATGGCGGCGACCAGTGTACCTTCGTCGAGATAGTCCAGTTCGCCTCCCACCGGCACGCCATGCGCCAGTCGCGAGACCGCGACGTCGAGGCCCTTGAGGCGTTCGGTGATGTAGTGGGCCGTGGTCTGTCCATCGACCGTGGCATTGACCGCCAGTACCACCTCGCGCACCCCGCCTGCGGCGGCGCGATGGACAAGGCCCTCGATGTTGAGGTCTTCCGGGCGCACCCCCTCGATCGCCGACAGTGTTCCGCCGAGAACGTGATAGAGCCCGGTGACAGCCCCGGAGCGTTCCAGCGCCCACAAATCGCCTACGTCCTCCACCACCACGATGAGGCCCTTGTCGCGGCGCTCGTCACGGCACAGGGTGCACGGATCGACGGTATCGATATTGCCGCAGGTGCTGCAGGTCACCACCCGCTCGCGCGCCGTATCGAGCGCCGCGGTCAAGGGCTCGAGCAGCTTCTCCCGGTTCTTGATGAGGTGGAGCGCGGCCCGCCTCGCCGAGCGCGGCCCCAGGCCCGGCAGCCGGGCGAGGAGCTGGATCAGGCGTTCGATCTCGGTGCCGATGGTCTGGCGGGCCATGCCGGCGCCGTCACAGCGGAAGCTGGAAGCCGGGCGGCAGCGGCAACCCGCCGGTGACGTCCTTCATCTCGTCGGCCACCTTTTCTTCCATGCGGGCGCGCGCCTCGGCATGGGCGGCGACGATCAGGTCCTCAAGGATCTCGCGCTCCTCCGGCTTCATCAGGGTGTCGTCGATCTTCAGGCTCTTCAGCGCGCCCTTGCCGGAGAGAATGACACTGACCAGCCCGCCGCCGGCGCGGCCCTCGATCTCCATCGTCTCCAGCTTCGCCTGCATCTCCTGCATGCGGGTCTGCATCTCCTGCACCTGCTTCATCATGGCGCCGAGATTCTTCATGTCGTTAAGTCCTTTCTGTCAACAGGAACGCCGGCCGCAAGGTCAATCGGGGGTTTCTTCTTCGTCCACCTCCGGTTCGCCGCCATCGGCGGGCCTGACATCGACGATTTCGGCGCCGGGGAACCGGGCCAGCACGGCGCGGACGGCCGGATGCTCGCGGGTATCGGCGAACAGGCCCTCGCGCGCCGCCTTCTTCTGCGCGCCAAGCGGTGGTGCGCCGCCGGAGCGGGCCACCGATATCATCCAGCGCTTGCCCGTCCACGCTTCCAGCCGCCGGGCCAGTTCGCCCGGCAGCCCCGGCGGGGCATCGGCCTCCAGCGCCATCTCGATACGTCCGGTTTCCACCCGGATGGGGCGGACGAAGCGCTCGATATCGCTCTTCAGCTTGATGTCGCGGCGCTCGCCCACATAGGCGGCGACCTCGGCGATGGAAGAAAAGCCGACCGCCGGGGCCACGTCGGTCGCCTCATCCGCCGGCCGGGCGCGGGACTGTTCTGCCGGCGCCGCGGCGGCCGCGATACCGCTACTGCCTTTGGCGCCATGAGAACGCGAAGGTGCGGCCTGCGGCGACGGTGCGCTTCTGACCGGCGCGGCAGGTTGGCGATCGCCTTCACCTTCGCTCAAGGTGCGCACCAGTTCGGCCGGATCGGGCAGGTCGGCGGCATAGGCGATGCGGATGAGCAGCATTTCGGCGGCGTTGGCGGGCTGATCGGAGAGGGCGACCTCGCCCAGTCCCTTGAGCAACAATTGCCAGGCCCGCGTCAGGTGGGCCATCGGCAGGCTTTCCGCCAGCCGCCGGCCGGCCTGGCGATCGTTTTCCGAGCGCGCCGCATCCTCGGCCGAGGCCGGCACCACCTTCACCCGCGTTACCCAGTGCACCAGTTGCGCGAGGTCGGCGATAATGGCCTGCGGGTCGCTGCCGCGCTCATATTGCGTTGCGAATTCCTCAAGCGCGCCGGCGGCATCGCCCGCCATCAGCTTTTCGAACAGGTCGATGATGCGGCCGCTGTCGGCCACCCCCAGCATGGCGGCGACGGCATCGGCTTCGATGCGCGCGCCGCCATAGGCGATCGCCTGGTCGAGCAGCGACAGACCGTCGCGCACCGAGCCCTCGGCGGCGCGGGCGATGAGCCGCAAGGCCTCGTCATCGGCGCCCACGCCTTCGGCCCTGAGGATGCCCTTGAAATGCTCGATCAGCATCCCCGAAGCGACGCGACGCAGATCGAAGCGCTGGCAGCGCGACAGGACGGTCACCGGAACCTTGCGGATCTCGGTGGTGGCGAAGATGAACTTGACGTGTTCCGGCGGCTCTTCCAGCGTCTTCAGCAGCGCGTTGAAGGCGTTCTTGGAGAGCATGTGCACTTCGTCGATGATGTACACCTTGGTGCGCGCCGAGATCGGCCGGTAGCGCACCTGCTCGATGATCTCGCGGATGTCGTCGACCCCGGTGCGCGAGGCGGCGTCCATCTCGATGACGTCCACATGGCGCGATTCGAGGATCGCCTCGCAATGTTCCCCGGTGACGGTGAAATCCATGGAGGGGCCGGTGTCGCCGTCAGGACCCACATAATTGAGGGCACGGGCGATGAGCCGCGCCGTTGTCGTCTTGCCGACGCCGCGCACCCCGGTCAGCATGTAGGCCTGTGCGATCCGCCCCGTTGAGAAGGCATTCTTCAGGGTGCGCACCATGGCATCCTGGCCGATCAGGTCTTCGAACACCCGTGGCCGGTACTTGCGGGCGAGAACCCGGTAGCCCTGTCCGGCAGGTTCGCTTGAGTTCGCTGCTACGTCCATCGGCCGCTTCAGTTTGTGGCGAGATCGCGATCACGTCGGACCGCCTCGATCCGGTGAGCCGGACCTTCAGGCGGTTCCGCGAAGACTAGAGCACGATTCTGCCGAAAACGCCGGCAATTTCAGCATCGCGCCTGAAGTGGGAGGCTGGACAGGCAACCCGAGCCAATCTCGTTGGGGCTGCTTCCTTCCGGACCTGACCCGGTTGGCGAGCGGCGCGTCCGCTGCCAACCTCCCGAGGCGAGTATATCGGCTTTTGCGCCGCCGGTTGCAAGCCCGAAGGGCGCCGGACCGACGCGGCGTGTGCTCGATGCATCGGGGGGAGCGGCGCCAGCGCGCTTGATCGCCTTCAATTCCCCATGCAATGATGCCGGGGCGTAGGGTTCGCCATTGCCCGTCGACAACGGCAAGGGAGCGAGATGGAGCCGATAGGGCCAGGCCACGACCGGGGGGGTGGTGATCTGTCTGCGATCGCAGGGCCGGCGGTGCTGGCTTCGGCGGCGACCGGCATCGTTGACTATATCGAGAAGTTTCGCGGCGACGTGGACTCGATCTTCGGCAACTCCGGCCTGGCGCCGGAAATGGCCGGCGCCACCACCCTCAAACTGCGGCTCAACGATTTCTGCACCCTGTTCGAGGAAGCCGCCGCCCGTACCCGCTTCGACAATTTCGGCCTGTGGTTCGGCAACCAGTTCCAGCCGCGCGATCTCGGCCTGTGGGGCTATGCGGCGATTTCCGCACCGACCCTTGGCGCCGCCGTCGGCAATCTGGTGGAACTGTTCCGCTGGCAGCAGGACTCTTCCATGATGCGCCTTTCGGCCATCGAGGCGAACCTCGTCAGCCTCGAATACCAGATCGAGGCGCCCGACATCGTGCAGCGCCGCCAGGATGCCGAACTGTCGCTGGGCATGTTCCTCAATGTGATCCGCGAATGCCTGGGGCCCGGCTGGTCGCCCGAGGAGGTGTTGTTCGAACACCCCCAGCCCGCCGAATGGAAAGATCACGAACGCGCCTTCGGAGCGCCCGTCTACTTCGCGCAACCGACCAATGCCCTGATCTTCCGCGCCGACGTGCTGAAGCGGGCGATGCCGGCCCGCGATGCCGTCCTGATGACCCTGATGCGCAACTGCCTGGTCGAACTGGGCCGCGCGCCGTCGGGACCGCGCACCCTCGTCGATGCCGTGCGCAGCGCCGTGCGCAACCACCTGCCGCGCGGCTATCCGACACTGGAAGCCATGTCGGATGAATTGAGGGTGCCGCAATCGGCCATCCAGCGCGCCCTCAACCGACTGGGTGTTACCTTCAAGGACCTGGTGGAGCGCACCCGCTACGATCTGGCGCTCTCCTATCTCGGGCAACGTCACCTGCCGCTGTCGGAAATCGCCTTTTTGCTCGGCTATTCCGAGCTTTCCGCCTTTTCCCGCGCCGTCCGCCGCTGGACCGGCAAATCGCCCCGCCAGGTGCGTGAAGGGCTCGACGACGCCTGAAGCGAGGTCTGCGCCCCCCGCATGGCTGGCTTCACTTGCCACACGGCCATCCCGCATGGCATTGAAGCGCCACGTTTCCCATATTCCTTTCATTTGCAAGTCATCAAGCTGGAGGCTCGACAACATGTTGCGCAGGACCGATTTCTACATTGACGGGCGCTGGGTGGCGCCGGTCGAGGCGAAGGACTTTCCCGTCGTTAACCCGGCCGATGAACAGCCCTTCGCCACCATCTCGCTGGGCTCGCCCGGCGATGTCGACAAGGCGGTGGCCGCCGCCCGCCGGGCCTTTGCGACCTGGAGCCTCACCAGCCGCGAGGAGCGCCTGGCGTTGCTGGAAAAGCTCGCCGCGCTCTATGAGGTCAACGCCGATGAAATGGCCCGTACCATCTCGCGCGAGATGGGGGCGCCGATCACGCTGGCGACCCGCGCCCAGGCAAGCTCCGGCCTTGCCCATATCCGCACCTTCATCAAGGAGTTGAAGGAATTTACCTTCGAGCATCCCCTGAGGCCCGACGTCACGGGCGAGCACATCGTGCTGGAACCCATCGGCGTGTGCGGTCTCATCACCCCGTGGAACTGGCCCATGAACCAGATCACCCTGAAGGTGATCCCGGCGCTGGCGGCGGGCTGCACTGTCATCCTCAAGCCGACCGAGCTGGCCCCGCTCAACGCCATGCTGTTCGCCGATCTTGTCCACGAGGCGGGCTTTCCGGCGGGTGTGTTCAACCTGGTGAACGGCGACGGGCCGACGGTGGGCGAAGCCATGTCGCGTCATCCCGGCATCGACATGATGTCGTTCACCGGCTCGACCCGCGCCGGCATCGCCGTCACCAGGGCGGCCGCCGACACGGTGAAGCGGGTGACGCTGGAACTGGGCGGCAAGTCGCCCAACATCGTCTTCGCCGATGCCGATATCTCCAAGGCGGTGAAGGTGGGCGCGCTCCACTGCTTCAATAACACCGGCCAGTCGTGCAACGCCCCCACCCGCATGCTGGTGGAGCGTTCCGCCTATGGTGCTGCCGTCGAGGTGGCGGCCGAGACCGCTCAATCGACCACGGTGGGCGATCCCGCAACCGAGGGCCGTCACATCGGCCCGCTGGTCTCGGAAGCCCAGTACAACAAGGTGCAAGGCCTCATCGAAAAGGCCATTGCCGAGGGCGCGCGGCTGGTAGCCGGCGGCCCCGGTCGCCCGGAAGGCGTCAATCGCGGCTATTTCGTCCGCCCGACGGTGTTTGCCGATGTTTCCAACGACATGACGATTGCCCGCGAGGAAGTGTTCGGCCCGGTGCTCGCCATGATCCCCTTCGATACCGAGGATGAGGCCGTCTCCATCGCCAACGATACCCCTTACGGTCTCGCCGCCTATGTGCAGTCCGGCAACCAGTCCCGCGCCCAGAAGGTGGCGCGGCGCTTGCGTGCCGGCATGGTGCATCTGAACGGCGCTATGCGGGCACCCGGCAGCCCCTTCGGCGGCTACAAGCAGTCGGGCAACGGCCGCGAGGGCGGCCGCTGGGGCATCGAGGACTATCTCGAGGTCAAGGCCATCGCCGGCTGGCAGCCCGAAGCCGAAGGCTGATCGCCATCACCGATAGATCGGATGACGGCCCGCCAGCGCTGCGACCCGCTGGCGGGCCGTTTCGTTGGCGCTTGAGCCCTTGGCCAGTCCGTCGACGATATCGGCGATGACGGCGCCCAGTTCGGCGAAGTCCGCTTCATCGAGGCCGCGCGTCGTTGCCGCCGCCGAACCGAGACGCAGGCCCGACCAGTCGGCGGGCCTTGCCACATCGAAAGGCACCGGGTTCTTGTTGGAGGTGATGCCGGCGGCATAGAGCGCATCCTGCACGGCCTGCCCCTTGAGGCCCTTCGCCCGCAGGTCGAGCAGCACGATGTGGGTATCCGTGCCGCCCGAAACGATGGCGATCTGCCGATCCTTCAGGGCCTTGGCCAGCGCCCGGGCATGGGCCTGGACCTGTCGGCCATAGGCCCGGAATTCAGGCTTCAGCGCCTCACCCAGGCACACCGCCTTGGCGGCGATCACCTGGGTGTGGATCGAGCCTTGCACCCCCGGAAACACCGCCGATTGCAGCTTCGGGCCGAAAGCTTCATGGCGCGACAGGATGACCCCGCCGCGTGGGCCCCGCAGGGTCTTGGTGGTGGTGCAGGTGACGATGTCGGCATGCGGAACCGGCGATGGGTGCACGCCGGCTGCCACCAGCCCGGCGATATGCGCCATGTCGACCAAAAGGCGCGCGCCGACCTCTTCGGCGATGGCGGCAAAGCGCTGAAAGTCGATCTCGCGCGGATAGGCCGAACCGCCGGTGACGATGAGGTGGGGTCTCACCTCTTCGGCAAGGCGCGCCACCTCGTCATAGTCGATGAGGCCTGTTTCGCGCTCCACGCCATAATTGTGGACTTCGAACCAGCGGCCGGAAAGATTGGCCCTGGCGCCGTGGCTCAGGTGCCCGCCGGCAGCGAGATCGAGGCTCAACACCTTGTCGCCCGGCTTCACCAGCGCATAGAACACCGCCAGATTGGCCTGGCTGCCGGAATGCGGCTGCACGTTGGCGTAAGCCGCCCCGAACAGTTCCTTGGCCCGGTCGATGGCCGCCTGCTCGGCGATGTCGGCGAACTCGCCGCCGCCATGGAAGCGGTTGCCCGGATAGCCTTCCAGCGTCTTGTTGGTGAGCTGGTGGCCGAGGACGTCGAGCACGGCTTGCGAAACGATGTTCTCCGAGGCGATGAGTTCGATCTGGTCCTGCTGTCGTCGCGCCTCGCCATCGAGCGCTCCGGCGATCAGCGGGTCGGTTTCCTCCACGTGGTCGGTGAAAAATCCGCTCATGCCGGCCCTCCCACCCGGTCGGGATGGGCACGGGCGAAGGCCTCGAGCTTTTGCGCCTCGCCGTCGATGCGCGTCAGGATGGGCATTTCGGCGAGGTCGATGCCCCAGCGCCGGGCGTTGTAGAGTTGCGGGATGAGGCAGATGTCGGCGAGGCCGGGCGCCTCGCCATGGGCAAAGCGGCCGGTTGCCGTGTGGTCGAGGAGGCGTTCCACCGCCGCCAGACCCCTGGGTATGAAGTGACGCATCCACGCCGCCTTGGCCTCCTCGCCGCCGCCGGTGATCTCGGCGACATGGTTGACCACCGCGGTGTTGCAGACGGGATGGATTTCCATGGCGATGGCATAGGCGGCGGCGCGCAGCCGGGCACGCTCGCCGGCCTCCTTCGGGAGGAAGCGTGCCTCGGGCCGCGTTTCGTCCAGATATTCGAGGATGGCGAGCGATTGCGCGAGGCGAAGCCCGTCGATGTCGAGCACCGGCACCAGCCCTTGCGGGTTGCGCGCGACGTGATCGGGCGCCCGCTGGGCGCCGGTCAGGAGGTTGACCGGCACCGCGCGATAGCCGATGCCGAGCAGATTGAGGCCGATCCGCACCCGGTAGCTGGCCGATGACCGCCAGTAGTCATAGAGCACCACTTCGCTCATGGAGCGTTCACTCCCTTGCTGCGTGGGTCGCGCTAGCGGCCGCCAGTGCTTCTTCCAGTACTTCGGCATCGCCGATGTGGTTGGCGAGGATGAGGATGAGGCGGGCGTTGAGGGCATCGCTTTCCGCCTTCGAGCGGCCCTCGTGCAGGGCGATGAGCGCCGCATAGAAATCATCGGGTCGGGCGATATGGGCTTCGGTGTTCAGTTTCGTCATGGTTTCATTCCTTGCCCGCGCCCTGCGGCCCGATTGACCGCGGCGCGGACCGCCTCCCTATCGAACTTGTGCCAGCGCGCCGCCACATGCTGGTCGGGGCGTATGAGGTAGACCGCGCTCCAGGCCTTGCCCAGCCAGCGATCGGCCAGCGCGCCGGTTTGATCGTCGTCGGCCGAGAGCGCCAGCCGCTCGATAATGATGCCATCGACGTCGAGGCGTTCGGGCGCCTCGGCATCGATGGTCAGGAGCTGGAAATGGCCGCCCAGCCGGTCGATCAGCCAGCCGGGTCCCAGCGGGGCATCGACGGCGGGCGCGCCGGGGCGGGTGGCGGCCGGCAGGCCCGCGGCGTCGGGGCCGTTGAGGGGCGAGCCATCGAGGATGCACGGGCTCGAGAGGCGCCCCGAATTGACCAGCGGCCGCGCGAAGGGGAATCTTTCCGACAGATCGAGCACCGCATCGCGGAACAGCCGGCTGACCGCCGATTTGGGGGTGATGAAATCGGTGGAGCGGGTGGAGTTGAGGAGGTTCTCGTTCGCCGCCTTGGCCCGTTCGACATCATAGCTGTCGATGAGGCTGTCGGGGCTGAGCCCGGCGATCACCAGCTTCAGCTTCCACGCCAGGTTGTCGGCGTCCTGGACACCGGAATTGGCCCCGCGCGCCCCGAACGGCGACATCTGGTGGGCGGCATCGCCAGCGAAGATCACCCGGCCGTGGCGGAATTTCTCCATGCGCCGGCACTGGAAGGTATAGATCGACACCCATTCCAGCTCGAATTTCACCTCATCGCCGAGCATCGCCTTGAGGCGCGGAATGACGTTTTCGGGGCGCTTTTCGGTTTCCTTGTCGATGTCGCGGCCCAGTTGCAGGTCGATGCGCCATACATTGTCGGGTTGCTTGTGGAGCAGCGCCGACTGGCCGCGGTTGAAGGGCGGGTCGAACCAGAACCAGCGTTCGGTCGGAAAGCCCGCCTGCATCACCACATCGGCGATGAGGAAGTTGTCCTCGAACACCTGGCCCTTGAAGTCGAGGCCGAGCCGGGCGCGGATGGTCGAGTTGGCGCCGTCGCAGGCGATCACCCAGTCGGCCTCCAGCCCGTAGGTCCCTTGCGGCGTCTCGATGGTGAGCGCCGCATGATCGGGTTTCGCCTCGATACCGATCACCTTGTTGCGCCCCCTGATCCCGATCGGCTTGCCCGCCTTGTGAAGCGCGTGCACCCGATCGACCAGGCATTTTTCGAAATGATACTGTTGCAGGTTGATGAACGCCGGGCGCTTGTGGCCGGCCTGGGCCAGGAGATCGAACTGGTAGACCTGGCGCTCATCGAAGAACACCCGGCCGCGATTCCACACAACGCCTTTTTCGACCAGCGCATCGCCGCAGCCGAGGCGGTCGAGGATTTCCAGCGGACGCTTGGCAAAGCAGATGGCGCGCGAGCCGTAACTCACCTTGTCGTTGTCGTCGATGACCACCACCGGGATGCCGTGAAAGCTGAGATCGAGCGCCATGGCGAGACCGACCGGACCGGCGCCCACCACCACCGCCGGGTGGCGCACGGGCGATGTTGCGTCTTCATCGCGCGAGCGGCGGTAGGGATAAAGCGGCGTCTCGAAGATCCGCGTCATGGGCGCTTCAGCCTTGCAGGTCTTCCCACATCTGGCGGTCGCGCTCGGCCGTCCAGATGCGCGGAGTATCGATGTCGCGCGCCTCGTCATAGGCCCGCGCCACGTTGAAGGGCAGGCAGTGCTCGTAGATGGCATAGGAGGAGAACTTGGCATCGCACACCGCCCGGCAGGCGTCCCAGGCCTCCTTTAGCGACCCGCCGCCCTTCGCCACCTGCGCCACGGACTGGTAGGTCGATGCGACGAAATCGGCGGTGAGATCGAGTGCCTCGTTGACCTTGGCGGTACCCACCAGCGCATCGCCGCGCCCCGGCGCGATGGCTTCGAGGTTGAAGCGGCGGATCGCTTCCAGCGTTGCCGGCCAGTCATGGAAATGCCCGTCGCCGCAATAGCACGCGGATTTGTATTCGACGATGTCGCCGGTGAACATGACGTTGGCGTCGGGCACGTGGGCGACGATATCGCCGGCGGTGTGGGCGCGGCCCAGCCCCATGAGGTCGACCCGGCGGCGCCCGAGATAAAGGCTCATGCGGCCGTTGAAGGTCTGGGTCGGCCAGGTGAGGCCGGGCATGGACTCATGGCCTTCGAAGAGGCGCGGAAAGCGCGCGAATTCCGAATCCCAGTCCTCCTGGCCACGCTCGGCCACCATGGCGCGAGCGGCCTCCGACATGATGATCTCGCTGGCCTGATAGGCCGAGGCGCCCAGCACCCGTACGGCGTGATAGTGCGACAGCACCACATGCCTGATCGGCTTGTCGGTGACGCCGCGGACGTGCTCGATGACCTTCTGCGCCAGGCGCGGCGTCGCCTGCGCATCGACGATCATCACCGAGGTGTCGCCGATGATGACGCCGGTGTTGGGATCGCCTTCGGCCGTGAAGGCCCAAAGGTCCTTGCCGACCTCGGTGAAGGAAATTTTCTTTTCCGTCAGGTCGCCGGCGGAGGCGAAGGCCTTGGCCATGGGTCAAACTCCCTCTTGCTTTTCAACCGTCTGCTCGATCGCTCCGAAGATGGAGCGGCCTTCCTTGTCCAGCATCTCGATGCGTACCGTATCGCCGAAACGCATGAAGGGGGTCTTCGGCTTGCCGTCGCGGATGGTCTCGATCATGCGGATTTCGGCGATGCAGGAATAGCCCCGGCCGCCCTCGGCCACCGGGCGGCCGGGCGAGCCGTCGGCGTCCTTGTTGGAGACCGTCCCCGACCCGATGATCGTGCCGGCCGCGAGCGGCCTTGTCTTCGCGGCATGGGCGATGAGGGTGGGAAAGTCGAAGGTCATGTCGAAACCCGCCTCGGCGCGCCCGAAGGGTTCACCGTTCAGGTCGACGTTGAGCGGCAGGCTGAGCTTTGCCCCGTCCCATCGATCGCCAAGTTCATCGGGTGTGACGGCGACCGGGGAAAACGCCGATGACGGCTTGCCCTGGAAGAAGCCGAAGCCCTTGGCCAGTTCTCCCGGGATGAGGCCACGCAGCGAGACATCGTTGACCAGCATCAAGAGGCGGATGGCGGCGGCGGCCGCATCGCGGCTCGCCCCCATGGGCACATCGCCGGTGATGACGGCGACCTCGGCCTCGAAGTCGATGCCCCAGGCCTCGTCGGCCACGCGGATCGCCGCGCGCGGATCGAGGAAGCTGTCGGAGCCGCCCTGGTACATCAAGGGATCGCTCCAGAAACTCTCCGGCAGATCGGCACCGCGCGCCTTCCGCACCAGTTCCACGTGATTGACGTAGGCCGAGCCGTCCGCCCACTGGTAGGCGCGCGGCAAGGGCGAGCGGCAGCGTGCCTCATCGAAGGCTTCGCCGTCGAAGCGGCCGAGCGAAAGTTCATCGCCCAGCGCCTGCAAGGCCGGTTCGACGGCCTCCCAGTCATCGAGCGCGGCTTGCAGTGTCGAGGCGATATCGCCGGCCGGGGCACAACGTGCCAGATCGTCGGTGACACACACCAGACGGCCGTCGCGGCTGCCATTGTCGAGGGTGGCGAGCTTCATCTCGGGGGCTTAGTCCTTTCGGCCTTCGGGTGTGCCGTCGAAACGCCTTTCGAGGCCCGTCCAGCACTCCACGTAGTCCTTCTGGAGGGTTTCCAGTTCGGCGGCATAGCGCGTCAGGCGCTGGGGATAGCGGGTCTCGAACATGAAGGCCAGCGTGTCGGTGAGCTTGACCGGCTTGAGGTCGGCGGCCGACGCCTTGGAAAAGGCATCGCCATCGGGGCCGTGCGGCAGCATGCAGTTGTGCAAGCTTATGCCGCCGGGAACAAAACCTTCCTCCTTGGCGTCGTAGCGCCCGTAGATGAGGCCCATGAATTCCGACATGATGTTCATGTGGTACCACGGTGGGCGGAAGGAATGTTCCGCCACCATCCAGCGCTCGGGGAAGATGACGAAGTCGATATTCGCCGTGCCCGCCTCGCCCGAGGGCGCCGTCATGACGGTGAAGATCGACGGGTCGGGATGGTCGAAAAGGAGGGCGCCGACCGGCGAGAAGGTCCGGAGGTCGTACTTGTAGGGGGCGTAGTTGCCGTGCCAGGCCACCACGTCGAGGGGGGAATGGCCGATTTCGGTCCGGTGGAACTGGCCGCACCACTTGACCGTCAGGGTGCACGGCGTTTCATTGTCCTCGAAAGCCGCGACCGGGGTCTTGAAGTCGCGCGGATTGGCCAGGCAGTTGGCGCCGATGGGGCCGCGGTCGGGCAGGGTGAACTTGGCGCCGTAGTTCTCGCACAAATAGCCGCGCGCCGGACCGTCCGGTAGCTCCACCTTGAACTTCATGCCACGCGGGATGACGCACAGATCGCCGGGCGCGACGTCCATGCGGCCAAGCTCGGTGAAGAAGCTCAGAGAACCCTCCTGTGGCACCACCAGAAGCTCGCCATCGGCGTTGTAGAAATACTCATCCGCCATGGACGCATTGATCATGAAGACCCCTGCCGCCATACCGGTCTGGGTATTGACGTCGCCGGCCGTCGTCATGGTGCGGATACCGGAAAGGAAGGTGGTCGCCGCATTCGGCATGGGCGGCGGTCCCCAGCGCAACTGGCCCAGTGGCAGGTCGTGCTCATCGAGCGCCGGCGCCGTTTTCCAGTAGGGCAGGTCGATGCGGTGAAAGCGCGACGCATGGCGCACCGACGGGCGCATGCGATAAAGCCATGAGCGTTCGTTGCTGCCGCGCGGGGCGGTGAAGGGCGAACCGGAAAGCTGCTCGGCATAAAGCCCGTAGGCGCAGCGCTGCGGTGAGTTCTGTCCCTGCGGCAGGGCACCGGGCAGGGCCTCGGTTTCAAAATCGTTGCCGAAACCGGGCATGTAGGTGTGGGTCATGGGAAACCTCCTCGCGGGTCGTTGCCTGCACTGTGCCAGAACGGCGCCGCCCGGTCATCATCGCTGCGACCGCCTTGACGAACAGGGCCGCTCTGGCACACTGGCAACCTGATTTGAAAAAAGCCACAAAGGAGACTTCAAGCCATGCGGGCCATCCGCCATCGCACCGCGACGCTCTGCATCCTGGCCAGCCTCATCGCCGCGACACCGGCTTCGGCCGAGTGCAGCAATACCGGCAGCTTTGCTACCTGGCTGTCGGGTTTCGAGAAGGATGCGCTTGCGCAAGGGATCTCGCGCCGCGTCGTCGGCGAGGCGCTCGACGGGCTGACCTTCGATCCCAAGGTGATCTCGTTCGACCGCCGCCAGGGCGTCTTCTCCCAGACCTTTCTCGAGTTCTCCGGCCGCATGGTGTCGGGCTACCGCCTCAAGATCGGCGCCAGGAAGCTGAAGCAGTATGCGGACGTGTTCAAGCGGGTGGAGCAGAAATTTGGCGTGCCGGGCGAGGTCGTCACTGCCTTCTGGGCGCTGGAAACCGACTTCGGCGCCAACATGGGCAACTTCTCCACCCTGCGCTCGCTGGCAACGCTTGCCTATGACTGCCGCCGCCCGGAAGTGTTCCGCCCGCAGCTCATGGACGCCTTGCGAGTGGTCGAGCGTGGCGACCTGCCGGTCGCTGAGATGGTGGGCGCCTGGGCGGGCGAGGTGGGCCAGACGCAGTTCCTGCCGTCGGACTATTACGCCCGCTCGGTGGACTTCGACGGCGACGGGCGGCGCGACCTGCGCCACTCCGTGCCCGACGTGATTGCCTCAACCGCCAATATGCTCAAGGAATTCGGCTGGCATCGCGGCGAGCCGTGGCTGGAGGAAGTGACGGTGCCGGCCCGCATGGACTGGAAGGAAGCCGGGATCGACATCACCCATCCGCGCAGCTACTGGGCAGCCCAGGGCGTCAGGGACCGTGACGGCCGCGCCATCAAGGCCGACAGCTTCGCAGCCTCGCTGCTCCTGCCCATGGGTCGCAACGGTCCGGCCTTTCTCGCCTACGCCAATTTCCAGCCCTTCCTGCAATGGAACCAGTCGCTGGTTTATGTGACCACCGCGGCCTATCTCGCGACCCGCTTCGACGGCGCTCCGAAGGTCTCCACCGGGCGCGCCCCGGTGGACAATCTGAGCGTGGCCGAAACCAAGGAACTGCAAGGCCTTCTGACCCGTGACGGGTTCGATGTGGGCGGTATCGACGGCACCATCGGCGCCCAGACCCGCGCGGCGGTAAAGGCCATTCAGATCAAGCTCGGCCTGCCGGCTGATTCCTATCCCGACCGGGAATTCCTCCAGCACCTGCGCACCATGCGATGACCTCGGGCGGCCACGGCTGGGGGCCGCCGGCTATTTGGTAAGTGTCGTGCGGGGCCGTGTGCCGGTTTGCAACTAGAGCATTTAGTCAACAATTTGCGTGGGTTGATTGTGCAGCAGTAACATCGGCCTCGATGCAACCCCAACGAATCATCGAAGAGGTAGTATTTGAAGGCGAAATGGGCCTGATGACAGCGGCCGAACTTTGGAACATGCCTGAGGACCGATGGCGCGGAATTCGTAACCTCATCACAGATGGCGTCTACATCGCACACTGCCTTGCCTGCGGTCACCCCGTTTACATCAACAACAGAGACTACGGCGGTCAGAAGTTGCCGTTCTTCTCGCACTTCAGTGGCGGTGATCCGAACTGTGTTTGGCACACGGGCAAGAACCTTTCGCCGGATCAGGCACGAGCGGCTCAATATCAGGGGAACCAAGAGTCAATCGCCCATCGCCAGCTATGCGAAAAAGTAGGCGAGATTGTTGCTCTTGATTCTCGCTCCAAGATCGTCACCGTCGAGCAATATCTTCCCCCAACAGAGAACGACCATGGCAGCTACCCTGATGTCTATGTCGAATGGGAAGGCTATGGCCGGTTCGCTATAGAATTCCAATTATCAAACACATTCGAGACCGAGATATCGAAGCGGTGCAGGCGATACCGACGCGAGGGCATGCCGCTTCTGTGGCTTCTTCACGGCGGCAACCTAGAAGGTAGCGTTTCGTCCAGCTTTCGCGATGTGATTTGGCGCCACCGCAACAATGCCTTTGTTCTCGACAACGCGGCATCGGTTGAGTCCTACAAACAACGAACACTCGTGCTTAGCTGTTATCTGCGAAATGAAGACGGCAGTTTTGATGATCCAAAGCTCGTGCGTTTCGATGAGTTGGAAGTACCGTCGTCATGGCTTCCGTTCCACGAAGACAAACTCATTGCCCCGCAGAAACGCAAATTCGACGAGCGACGCAGGCCGTGGTTCACTGCTTTCTTACCGCCTGGCTGGAACAAAGACGATGTGTTTGATCCGGTGGTGCAGGCGGCCCTTGCATCTTTGCAATGGCGGGCTTCTGACGACTACACGACCGTTAGGTTGATCGCCGCTGCGTTCTCAATTGTCGCGACAGCGAACGGCAAAAGCTGCAACTACGCCAGTCGCCATCCGAATGTTCGCGGGATGCTCGACACTTTCCTCTATTGGGGCCACTTTGCCCCGTTCGCTAGGCTCCTGACGCTGTTGATCGAGAACACGACTGCAAGCGACATTCTTACACGGAAGCTCGCTGCAAAGATGCGCGATGCCCGAGAGACCCCGCAAGCCGATGAGGAGTCGCCTGAGTGGAAAATTCTTAGGCACTTGCTTCCGGAAGCACTCGATACCCGTGTCCGCGAGGAGTTCAGGTATTTCGGGGAATTGCCTGATTGGGCGGCATAGTTGAGGCAAAATGGCAATGCGCCCAGCGATGGTCACTAGCGTGCGGCCCTTGCGGCCAATCCCTTTGTTATGAAATCCCTGATTTCTCTTAGGCTCATGGCGTTGTGGCGGCCGTCATAGGTCTCAGATATGCCGTTCCAAAGGCTCCCCTTCGTCACGATCAGAATCTTACCTTTCAGCCAACGGGTGACCATCCGGGCATCATCGGGAAGAGGTATTTCGCGTCCCTCGTCATCATAACCGAAGAAATTCTGATCCCAGACCTCACCGGGCTCGTATCTGTCCGGGGCAAGTTCAGCGACCGTCTCGCTATAGTCACCGTGCAACTCATCAGGGAAAATCGGGGATAGTGGATCCAATTCGAGCATCAAAAATGAGTCAGCTGGCAATTCTGAGATGTATTCCAAGGAGAGCTTGCCGGGTTTGACGACCCAAACCCATTTTTCTGAAACGAGAAACTCAAGACAGCCCGGCTCGTTCAATTCACCAACGCTCATTATGTCCATGCCACCACCATCTGGACAATGGCCATGGTTGCAACTCTCGCTCATAAAAGGCTGTAAGGTGTGAGCTATGAGATCGACGCCGCGCCAACTCGTTGATGCTTCAGGATGTTCTCCTACAACCTTGCTGATGGCCTTCATCCATATACTGATGCACTTTCGATGATGTTCCGCTGCATCAGGTACAACACCTTCGCTACCCATAACCTTTATCAACCTCCGCATCTAAGAGCTGTGGCCCCATCAACCCTACCACGCAGATGCACGGGTGCGCAAAGAGCAGGCCTGAGAGCCAAGAAGTGACCTCCTTGAACTCCCCTAAAAAAAGCTTATCTCCCGTTTGACCCTTGCCGGACCCTGGCAAATATGGGTCAATCTCATTTTACGAGCAAAGCGAGGTTGACATGGAGATTTCATGCGAAGGTAAAAGTCGCAAGATGTATAATCACAATCTTTTTAAGGGTGGAATTCGGTACAACTATAAATATCCTCTTTCAGGAGATGCTGGATGTAAATATAATACCTCCAAAAATGAAATAGAATTTAGATTCTACAGTAATTATTTGACTCTTACTGGAGAATTTCTGTTCACCATCAATCAAAGCGTTGATGAAGTTTTGGACATTATTCCAGCCTTGTACGTTGAACCCCATCACCAAGGGGCAGCTCATTCGCTGGTCGCGGCCCTCAAAATGATGTTGGCGGAAGAGAGCGATCTGTCGCGCGCAAACTAAACCACCAAGGTCAATCCAGACTTCTGGCGACGGGCTTCGTCTTGCCCCGCACTAGCCTTCAACACCGGCCGGCCGCTCGCCATCACGCAAGACCTGGCGGGCTTCTGGCGGAGCGGTTACGCCCAAGTGCGGGCCGAAACGCGTGGACGCTACCCCAAACACGCCTGGCCGGAGGACCCGCTCACCGCCCGGCCGGTCGCGCCCAATCGCCCACGTTGAAGCAGGTTACCCTCGGTCGCGGAAGGCCGGCATGGTGCCGAGGCTGCGGGCTTCCCAGATGCCGCGACCGATGGCGCGGGCGAGGCAATCGGCGGCCAGTTCTCCTGCGATGCCGAGATGCAACGCACGGGGCTCCGGCAACGCCTTCGCTCCCGTTGCCAGCGCGATGACGGTATCGCCGTCATAGGGCGTGTGGACCGGCTTCAGCGCCCGTGCCATGCCGTCGGCGGCCATCATGGCGAAGCGCTTGGCCTCGGACTTGGAGAGGTCGGCATCGGTGGCCACCACGGCAATGGTGGTGTTGGCGCCGGGCTCGGCCCCGCCGCGGTCGGCCTTGCTCCAGGCAAGGGCCGGCGGCGGGCCCGAAGCTGTGCCCGTCGGCCTGAACGGGCCCATCTCGTTTCCGATGGCGAGGCCGCGCGCCCATAGGATTCCGCTGCGGGGATCGGCGGGCGAACCGAAACTGTTCACCGCCACCAGCGCCCCGACGGTCAGGTCATCGAGCATGGCCGAGGCGCTTCCCAACCCGCCCTTGAACATCCCCGAGCCGGCGCCAACGCCCGCACCGGCATTGCCCAGCGCAAAATCCTCACCCGCCTTTTCGGCCGCCGCGATGCCCAGCGCCCGGTAGGGCGGGGTCAGGCCCCAGCCCTTGTCGCCGCCGTTGTTGATGTCGAACAGGATGGCCGATGGCACCACCGGACAGGGGAGCGGCTGGTCGCCGAAGGTAAAGCCGGTCCCCCTTGCCGCCAGCCAGGCGATGACGCCACCCGCCGCGTCCAGCCCGAACACCGAGCCGCCCGCCAGCACCACGCCGTGCACCGCCTCGATGAGGCATTCGGGCGCCAGCGCTTCGATGTCGCGGGTGCCCGGCGCCCCGCCGCGCACATCGGCGGCCGCTACCGCGCCCTCGGTCGGAAGGATGACGGTGACGCCGCTGCGCGCCCTCTGATCCTCGGCCTGGCCGACAGTCAGCCCGGCGACATCGGTGATGAGATTGCGCCTTCCGGGCAGGGCGGGGTTACGTGTCGGCATGGCCAGAACCTAGTTTGTCGTCGTGCCGCCGGTCAATTGCGCAATCGCCACGCCGCGGCTAGGCTCGGAACCATGTCCGGACCCTTTCGCCGACTTGCCGTCTTCCTTGTCGTCATTCTCGTGGCGCTGCTGCCTGCCGCCTGCAACGCGCCGCGCCAGGGCATGGTCTCGACCGCCAACCCGCATGCCACGGCGGCGGCGATCGAGATTCTCAACGAAGGCGGCAACGCCGTGGATGCCGCCATTGCCGCGCAGATGATGCTGGGACTGGTGGAGCCGCAATCCTCCGGCATTGGCGGCGGTCTCTTCCTGCTCTATTGGGACAAGGCGAAAGGACGGATCACCGCCTGGGACGGGCGCGAGAAGGCCCCCGCCAATGACGGCCCCGATCTCTTCCTCGATCAATCGGGCAAGCCGCTCACCTGGTGGAACGCCTCCATCGGCGGCCGTCCGGTGGGGGTGCCGGGCGCCGTGGCGGCCTTGTGGGCGGCCCACGAGCGTGACGGCCATCTCGCCTGGGCAAAGCTTCTGCAACCCGCCATCGATCTGGCAGAAAAGGGTTTCAAGGTCAGTCCGCGCCTCAATGAACTGATCGCCTCGCAGCCGCGCCTCAAGAACGATCCCGCCGCCCGCCAGCTCTATTTCGTCCCCGATCCTTCGGCCGAAGACGGCTACGCCCCGCGTCCGGTGGGCGACATCCTCAAGAACCCCGTCTATGCGGCGAGCCTGAAACTCATCGCCTCGGACGGCGCCAGGGCGTTTTATACGGGCAGCATCGCCAGGGCCATCGTCGATGCCGTATCCAACCCGGCGACCAATCCCGGCGGCATGACCCTCGCCGACCTCGCCGCCTACCGCGCAATCCCGCGCGAGGCGGTGTGCGCGTCCTATCGCGCCTACAAGGTGTGCGGTATGCCGCCGCCGTCGTCGGGTGGCCTGACCGAGGAGATGATCCTCGGCATGCTCGAGCCCTATCGCATGGGCGATCTCAGGCCCAACGGCGTCATGGCGGTGCATCTGTTGAGCGAGGCCAGCCGCCTCGCCTTCGCCGACCGCAACCGCTACATGGCCGACAGCGATTTCGTCCCGGTCCCCATGGCCGGATTGCTCGACCGCAAATACCTGCGCTCGCGGGCCCTCATCATCGATCCCGGCCACGATATGGGCAAGGCCGTGGCGGGCGTTCCGCCGCAGGCAAGCGCCCGACTTGCCCCGTCGGCACCGGCGATCGAGCACGGCACCAGCCACCTTTCCATCGTCGATGCCGACGGCAACGCGGTTTCCATGACCACCAGCGTCGAACAGGCTTTCGGCGCCCACATCATGGCCGCCGGCTTCATCCTCAACAACCAGCTCACCGATTTCTCCTTCCTGCCCGAACGTGACGGAGCGCCGGTCGCCAACCGGGTTGAGGCGGGCAAGAGGCCGCGCTCGTCCATGTCGCCGACCATGGTCTTCGGCCCCGACGGCAAGCTCTTCGCCGTAATCGGCTCGCCCGGCGGCAGCCGCATCATCGGCTTCGTCACCCAGAGCCTCATCGCCCTCATCGACTGGCACATGACGATGCAGCAGGCCGTGGCCCTGCCGCATGCCGTCAACCGCAACGGCGCGACCGAACTGGAGGCCGAGACGCCCATCGTCGCCGATGCGCCGGCGCTGATGCTCATGGGTCACGACGTCGAGGTGAAGCCGCTCAACTCCGGCCTGCACGGCATCCGCATCGTCGACGGCGTCAAGGACGGCGGCGCCGATCCGCGCCGCGAGGGCGTGGTGGCGGTGACGAAACAATAGCCGCCGTCATAGCGGCGCCGGCCGGGGACCGGTAACCGCACAAAAGACTTTGCTTTGCCCTCATCCATCGTCATGCCGGGACTTGATTCCGGCATCCATCCCGCCGGGGCATGCGACAAACGGCGTGGCCAGCGGAATGGACCGTGGTCAAGCCACGGGGTGACGGGTTTGATGGCGATGGGACAAGGCATCGCACGTCTTCTCCGCATCGCGCCGTCAGTCGGTTCAGGCCGTCTTCTGGCCGCGGCGGCCGGGGCGCAGTTCGCTCACCCGGTCGGGGATGGCGAGCCGGAACACCGCTCCCTTTCCGACCTCCGACATGAGCTCGATGTCGCCGCCATGGGCGCGCACCAGTTCGCGCGCGATGCTGAGACCCAGCCCGGTGCCGCCGGAGCGCGCCGAGCCGCGAAACGCCTCGAACAGGTGTTCGCGCACCCGTTCCGGCACGCCGGGTCCGTTGTCGGCGACGTCGATGCTCACCACCCCGCCTTCCCGCCAGCCCCTGAGTCGGATGACCCCGTCCTCGCCGTCATCAGGGGCGGCAGCGTGTTCCTCGATGGCATCGACGGCGTTGCGCACCAGGTTCATGAGGATGCGGAACAGGTGCTCGCGGTCGGCATCGATCTCCACCTCCGAGGCGATGTCGTTGTAGATGACCACCCGGCTGGACGCCTGGATGACGGCAGCCTCGACCACTTCCTCGGCAAGCGCCCGGAGCTCGAAGCGCTCGCGCCGCGGCGGCGCCTCCTGCACCCGGCCGAATTTGAGCGTCTGGGCGCAGAAATCGATGGCGCGATCCAGCGACGAGATGAGCTTGGGCGCAAAGCGCCGGACCGTCGGGTCGTCCACCATGGAAAGCCGGTCCGACATCAGGTGCGCCGAGGCCAGCATGTTGCGCAGGTCGTGGGAGACCTTGGAGACGGCAAGGCCCAGCGCCGCCAGCCGGTTCTTCTGCTGCAACAGCCCGTGCAGCTCGGACTGCATGCTGGCCAGTTCGCGCTCGGCCATGCCGATCTCATCGGAGCGCCTTTCGGGAACGACGATGCGTTCGGCGTCTTCAGGATCGGCGCTGAAGCGCTGCATGCTGGCGATCAGCCGGCGGATGGGGCGCACCAGCACCCGGTGCAGCACGACATAGGCCATGGTGGCCACGATCAGCGACAGGATCACCGACAAGGTGAGGATGTTGACGGAATATTGCAGCATCGCCGCCCTGAGCGGCGCCTCGTCCATGCCGATCTCGATGGAATCGGCCGACAGGTTGGGCGCCTTGTCGACCACGCTGATCATCCGATGGCCGCCGAAGGCAAGCGTGTCGAGCGCTTCGGTGATGAGGTCCATCCAGTTGCCGTCGCGCAGGTCGAAGGAAGCGGCGATCTCGCCCGGCATGTCCGATCTGAGGACCAGTTGGCGCGCCTCGCTGCGCTTCACCGCCACCACATGCACCCCGGCGCTCATCAAAAGTTCGTGGCGCAGTTCATCGGAAACCTTCTGGTCGGGTGCGGCATCGACCACCAGCGCCGCGATCTCGGCCATGGCGATGCGTTCCTTCAGCCAGGTGACGCGGAAATTGGCGATCGACGGCAGGAAGATCAGCACTTCGCCGACCATCACGAACAGCACCGTCAGCGCCAGGACCTTGCCCGACAGGCCGCGCCACAAGGCCACCCGGCGGACGCCGTCGCCGCCGGCCGGTTCATCGTTGCGTGCGGTTTTCCGGTCCATGCCTGACCTTATACATGAAGTTTTGGCGCGATTATGCCCTGAGCGTTCAGCCGAGCCATTTGAGCCAGCCGATGAGGCGCCGGACCCACGGCTTTGCCGGATAGTCGGCGTAATAGCTGACGGCGACCTTGCGGCTGATCTCGGCGAGCGTCGGGTAGGCGACCACCGAGTCGGCCATGACGCGGATATTCAGTCCTTGCGCGATGGCGAGCGACCACGGCTGGATAAGCTCGCCGGCGTGGGCGCCGACGATGCCGGCCCCGAGGATGCGCCCGCGCCGGTCGGTGATCACCTTGATCAGACCTTCGCTGGCGCGTTCGGTGCGGGCGCGATCGTTCTCCTCGAACGCGGCTTTCAACACCCTGACGTCGCCATGGCGGCGGCGCGCCTCGGCTTCGGAGAGCCCGGCATGAGAAAGCTCGGGATCGGTGAAGGTGACCCACGGCATCAGGTCCGGGCGGTTGGTGACCGGCAGGCGGAACAGCGCGTTGCGGATCACCAGACCGGCATGATAGCCGGCCACGTGGGTGAACTGCAGCCCGCCCGCCACATCGCCAATGGCATAGACCTTGCGGTTGGAGGTGCGCATCCCCTTGTCGACGGTGATGCCCCGCCTGTCATGGGCGATGCCCGCCGCTTCGAGGCCAAGGCCGTCCACATTGGGCCGGCGGCCGGCGGCAACCAGAAGGTGCGATCCCTCGATCGTACGCGCGGCGCCGTCATGGGTGATGTCGACGGCAAAGCCAGACCCTGCCTTTGCCACCTTGTCGACGCGGGCGCCGGCGACGATGTCGATGCCTTCGTCGCGAAGTTGCCTAAGCACCACGGCAGCCAGTTCGGGATCGTCCTTGGCGAGCGGGGTGAGGGCCTCCAGAACCGTCACCCGCGAGCCCAGGCGGCGGTGCGCCTGGGCCATCTCCAGCCCGATGGGTCCACCGCCGATGATCAGCAGATGGCTCGGGAGCTCGCGATTGTCGAACAGGGTCTCGTTGGTGAGATAGCCGCTCTCTTCGAGACCAGGGATGGGCGGCGCGGCGGGCGAGGACCCGGTGGCGACGACAAAGCGGCGAGCCCGGATGGTCTTTCCGTCGGCCTCCACTTCGCTGGCCGAGGTGAAGCGGGCAACCGCGTGGATGACGGTCACCCCGAGCCCTTCGAAGCGCTCCTCAGAATCGATCGGGGCGATGGCGGCGATGACCGAATGGACGTGCGCCATGACCGCGGCAAAGTCCACCTTGGGGGTGACTGCGGCGATGCCGAAGGCAGTGCCGGTGCCCATGTCATGGGCGTGGCGGGCCGCCGCGATGAGGGACTTGGAGGGCACGCAGCCGAAATTGAGGCAGTCGCCGCCCATGATACCCATTTCGATCAGCACCACCTTCTCGCCGAACTGGGCGGCGGCGGCGGCGACCGACAGACCGGCCGATCCGCCGCCGATCACGCAGATGTCGCACTCAATGATCGCCGCCATCGCCATTGTCCTTGTGGCCGTTCGCAGTGGCAGTGCTCTCGGCCCTGCGCATCCTGAAGCGCTTCCAGACCACCGGAATGATCGCGACGATGCCGAGGGCCGCAAAGGCGGCGACGAGTTGCGGCGTGACGAGGGCGCCGGCATCGAGGTTGAACCGGCATGGCGCCGTCCCCTTGGCCGCCACGCAGGCCTCGTAGGCCGCCCGTTGCGCGGCGATGATGCTGTCGAGGCTGGCGCCCAGCACCGAAAACGCGAAGGTGGCGGGAATGATGCCGAGGAAGGTCGACAGCACATAGGTGCCGGGGCACACGTTGAACAGCGCCGGCGCGATGTTGACCAGCCAGAATGGGAACAGCGGCACCAGGCGCAGGAACAGGAGATAGTTGAAAGCGTCCTCGCGGAAGCCCTTGGCGAAGGCATTGACGCGCGTACCGGCCCTTTCCGCCAGCACCGCGCCGAAGGAGCTGCGGGCGATAAGGAAGACGAGGGTGGCCCCCCCGGTGGCCGCCGCCACGGTTGCGACGCCGCCGGTGAGCCAGCCGAACAGGAAGCCGCCGGTGATGGTCAAGAGCGTGCCGCCGGGCAGCGACAGGGCGATGCAGCCCACATAGGTCGCGACGTAAAGGGCCAGCGCCAGCACCACGTTGGCCTCCACATAGGCCTTCAGCAGGTCGCGATGTTCCGCGATGCTGGCCAGCGTCAGGTATCGGGTGAGGCCGCTCGCCCACGCCGCGATGACGGCCGCCACGAGCACCGCAACGGGCAGCCAGCGCCATAGCGGGCCATGCCTGGGTCCGTCGCGCTGCGGTTGAGCATCATTCATGGAAGATTCCGACGAGGTGACATTGACAATTACCGAACCCACCGCACACCCTAACCTACGTGAAGCGATCGGATTTATCGCCCTGGATTGACCCGATCCCAAGCGATCCCCATCCGGGTGCGTTCAGGCGTCACATGGTCCACCTTTCGCCCGACGTTATCAAAATACCACGACGGCGGAAAAGAAAATGGGCATCAAGGGCTTGTGAAGCCGCGTCATCGCCCGTGAGAACCGTGACTGCTGCAATCTGCCACGCGTTGACTTGGGCGGGCGTTGTCCGTATAAGCCCGTGCGATCCTTGAACCTGTCGGGCTGGGAGCGATCGCGTGCGCGCCGGTTTCCCTTGATCGGGAACGGCATGGCGGTGGTCCCGCCGGGCACGCGAGCCCTCATAATCTTTCGGAGACTGTCGCCGTGAAACGGACCTACCAACCATCCAAGCTCATCCGCAAGCGCCGCCACGGTTTTCGTGCGCGCATGGCGACCAAGGGCGGCCGTCGCGTCATCGCCCGCCGTCGTGCGCAGGGCCGGGCCCGGTTGTCGGCCTGAGCGGATCGGCAGGCCCGGACCAGGCGCGGGCGGCAGGCCCCGCAAGGACGCTGCTTGGAGCCGGCATGGAACATATCAGGAAACGCAAGGATTTCCTCGCCGCCGCGCGGGCCCGCTCGCAGGCGCGTCAAAGTGTCGTGGTGCAGATCCGCGATCGCGGTGACGATGCCGCCCCGCGTCTCGGCCTGACCACCACCAGGAAACTCGGCAATGCCGTCAAGCGCAACCGCATCCGCCGCCGCCTGCGCGCCGCGGCCCGCGCCGTCCTCGGGCCCCGCGCCCGTCCCGGCCATGATTACGTGCTGATCGGCCGACAGGCCAGCGCCGATGTCAGTTTCGAGCGACTTCTCGCCGATCTGGGCAAGGCTGTCGACAAGCTGCAGCACGAGGCCCATATGAACCAGCGCGGCGAAGCCGCTACTCAAGCTGACCGACAACATTCGAAGGGCCGCTCGGCGGCCGACGGGACCAGGCCATAATGGGCGACAACAAGAACTTCATCGTAGCCATCGCGCTCTCTGTCGCCATCATTCTCGGCTGGCAGTATTTCTACGCCCAGCCGATGCTGCAAAAGCAGCGCCTTGCGCAACAGGCCGCCCAGCAGCAGGCCACCACCCAGCAGCAGACGACCCCGCAGCCGGGCGCCCAGCAGCAGCCGGGCAACCAGCCCGCCGTCGTCGCCCAGAGCCCGCAGCCGGCCCCCGGCAACCAGGTGGCAGGTACCCGCGCCGAACCGCGCGAGACCATCATCGCCCGCACCCCGCGCGTCGCCATCGACACCCCCAGCCTCATCGGGTCGATCAACCTGAAGGGCGCCCAGCTCGACGATCTCAAGCTCAAGAAATTCCGCGAGACGGTCGATCCCAAGAGCCCCGCCATCGTGCTCCTGTCGCCATCGGGCGCCGATGACGGCTATTTCGCCGAACAGGGCTTTGCCGGTGCCGCCGGTTCCAAGATCAAGCTGCCGGGATCGCAGACCCTGTGGACGGCGCCGGCCGGCGCGGTGCTGACGGTGGATCACCCGGTGACCCTGACCTGGGACAATGGCGAGGGTCTCACCTTCAAGCGCACCATCTCGGTCGATTCCCAGTACATGTTCACCATCCGCCAGGAAGTGGTGAACGCCGGTCCCGAGGCGGTTTCCCTGTTCCCCTATGGCCGCGTCCAGCGCCAGAGCGTGCCCAAGCTGACCGGCGTCTACGTCATCCACGAGGGCCTCATCGGGGTACTCGACGGCAGCCTGGAGGAAATCAAGTACAAGGCCGCCAAGGAAGAGACCGCCCCCGTCGAAAAGCCCTCGACCGGCGGCTGGCTCGGCATCACCGACAAATACTGGGCGGTGGCCGCCATTCCCGACCAGAAGAGCGCCATCACCGGCGCCTTCCGCCATATCCCCGAAGGTAACCGCGATTTCTATCAGGCCGATTACCTGGCCAAGACTCCGCTGGTGGTCAATCCGGGCTCAACGGCCGCCTACCAGACCCGTGTGTTCGCCGGTGCCAAGGTGGTGAGGGTCGTCAACAACTACGACAGCGCGCTGCACATCGACCGCTTCGACCTGCTCATCGACTGGGGCTGGTTCTACTTCCTCACCAAGCCGATGTTCTGGCTGATCGACCACATCAATTCGGCGGTCGGCAATTTCGGCCTCTCCATCCTCATGGTCACCGTGCTGGTGAAGGCGCTGTTCTTCCCGCTGGCCTACAAGTCCTACGTGTCGATGAGCCAGATGAAGAAGCTGCAACCGAAACTGCAGGAGCTGAAGACCCGCTTTCCCGATGACCGCGCCCGCCAGCAAAAGGAGATGATGGACCTCTACAAGACCGAGAAGGTCTCGCCGTTGGCGGGCTGCGTGCCCATCGTCTTGCAGATTCCGGTGTTCTTTGCCCTCTACAAGGTGCTGTTCGTCACCATTGAAATGCGCCATGCACCGTTCTACGGCTGGATCAAGGACCTGTCGGCGCCCGATCCCACCACCGTGTTCAACCTGTTCGGCCTGATCCCGTGGACGCCGCCACATTTCCTGGCGATCGGCGTCCTGCCGCTCATCATGGGCGTCACCATGTGGGTGCAGATGAAGCTCAATCCGACACCGCCGGACCCGGTGCAGGCGCAGATCTTCAACCTGATGCCGATCATCTTCACCTTCATCCTGGCGCCGTTTCCGGCCGGCCTGGTGATCTACTGGGCGTGGAACAACACCCTTGGCATCATCCAGCAGTACACCATCATGCGCCGCCAGGGCGTCGATGTGGACCTCATCGGCAATATCCGCGGCACCTTCGACTTCCTCAAGCGCAAGTCGGGCTAGTGCGGTGAGCGCGAGCCCCGACGATCACCTCGATGCCGGCCTCATCGAGGCGGGCCGGGTGCTGTTTGCGGGCCAGGTCGAGTTCCTCATGGGGGTGGCATCGATCGAGCAGCTTCCCGGCGCCTTCGATCTGGAAGTGGCGTTTGCCGGGCGCTCCAATGTCGGCAAGTCGTCGCTTTTCAATGCGCTGACGCGGCACAAGGAACTGGCGCGCACCTCCAATACGCCGGGGCGCACCCGCGAACTGAACTACTTCGTGGCCGCAAGCGGCCGCCTCGCCCTCGTCGACATGCCCGGCTACGGCTATGCCCGTGCCGAAAAGAAGCTGGTGAAGGCCTGGCAGTCGATCATCATGGCCTATCTGCGCGGGCGGCCCAACCTGCGCCGTGTCTTCGTTCTCGTCGATTGCCGCCACGGCATCAAGCCCATCGACATCGAGACCCTCGACCAGCTCGACGAGGCGGCGGTGAACTACCAGATCGTGCTGACCAAGGCCGACAAGCTGAAGGCCCCCGAGCGTGAGGCGGTGGTGGCGAAAACCCTCACAAGCATCGCCCGCCGCCCCGCTGCCCATCCGCGGGTCCACATCACTTCGGCGGCCAAGGGCACCGGCATCGAGGAGTTGCGCGCCGAGATCGCAGGCCTCCTGGGATAATGCCCGTGGCCCTTGTGCCCTCCCCGTCACCCCGACGTAGGTCGGGGTCCAGGGGCAGCAAGCGAGACGGTGCCGCGTGTGGCCCTGGATTCCGGCCTACGCCGGAATGACGGATGTTGGGGTTAAATCGAGCCTGACGCCCGGCGGCTGAAAGCGCTTTGGCAGGCCCGGCGCTTTCCGCTATAAGGCGCCGCATATGAATTCAGGGACACGCTTTCGCACATGACCGACAACATCGCCCATCAGGAGATCGCCCGCATCCTCTCCGAGGCGCTGCCGTTCATGCAGCGCTACTGGGGCGAGACCGTGGTCGTCAAGTATGGCGGCCACGCCATGGGCGACGCCGACCTGGCCCGCCATTTCGCCGCCGACATCGTCCAGCTCAAGCTGTGCGGCATCAACCCCATCGTGGTGCATGGCGGTGGCCCGCAGATCGGCCGCATGCTGGACAAGCTGGGCATCGTGTCGCGCTTCGAGGACGGCCTCAGGGTCACCGATGCCGCCACCATGGAGGTGGTCGAGATGGTGCTGGCCGGCTCCATCAACAAGGGCGTTGTCTCCCACATCCAGCGCGCCGGCGGCCGTGCGGTGGGCATCTCCGGCAAGGACGGCAACCTGTGCATCGCCGAACGGCTCACCCGCACCCGCCGCGATCCCGATTCGAACATCGAGCGCGTCGTCGACCTCGGCTACGTGGGCGACCCGCGGGTGATCAACCCGGCGCTGCTGTCGACCATCCTGCATTCCGATGCCATCCCCGTCATCGCCCCCATCGGGGTCTCGCCGGAGGGCGACACCTACAACATCAACGCCGATACCTTCGCCGGCGCCATCGCAGTTGCCATGAAGGCCAAGCGCCTGTTGCTGCTCACCGACGTGGTCGGCGTCCTCGACGCCAAAAAGCAGCTCATCAGCGAACTGAAAGTGGCCGACGTGCCGGCCCTCGTTGCCGACGGCACCATCTCCGGCGGCATGATCCCCAAGGTGGAAAGCTGCGTATCGGTGGTCGAAGGCGGCGTGGAGGGCGTCATCGTGCTCGACGGGCGGGTGCCGCATTGCGTGCTGCTCGAATTGTTCACCCCGCACGGCGTCGGCACACGGATTTCCTGAACATGACGGGCGCCAGTACCAGAGGTTTCGATGCGGTCGAGACGTGGATCTTCGATCTCGACAACACGCTCTATCCGGCCTCCTGCCGCCTGTTCGACCAGATCGACAGCCGCATGGGCACCTTCATCGCCGAACTGCTCAAGGTCGACCGGGTTGAAGCGAAGCGCATCCAGAAGGACTTCTTCTTTCGCCACGGCACCACGCTGCGCGGGCTGATGATCGAGCACTCAATCGATCCCGATGCCTTCCTCGACTACGTCCACGACATCGACCATTCGCCGGTGCCGCCCAATGCCGCACTCGCGGCCGCGCTGGAACGCCTGCCGGGCCGCAAGCTGGTGTTCACCAACGGCACCGTCGACCATGCCGAAAAGGTCATGGCGCGCCTCGGGGTCGGCGCTCATTTCCACGGTGTCTTCGATATCGTGCATTCCGACTACATTCCGAAGCCGGCGCACGGGCCCTACGAGAAGTTCATCGCCCGCCACGCCATCGACGCCAGCCGTGCCGCCATGTTCGAGGACATCGCCCGAAATCTCGAAGTGCCCGCGGCGCTCGGCATGACGACGGTGCTGGTGCGCGATGCCGCCAATGTCGACGGCACCCTCATCAACCAGCTCAACGGCGATGCCGAGGGCGCTTCTTACGTTCATCATGTGACCGCCGATCTGGCGGCCTTTCTCGCCCCGCTCGCAGAAGACCTGAACAACCGCCAGGGAAGGATCTAGACCATGACCCAAGCCGACATCCAGTCGACCATCGAACAGGCCTGGGACGAACGCGATGCCGTTTCCATCGCCACGCAAGGCCCGGTGCGCGCGGCGGTCGATGCAGCGCTCGATCTGCTCGATGGCGGCAGGGCGCGGGTCGCCGAGCGCGCCCCGGATGGTCAATGGACGGTGAACCAGTGGCTGAAGAAGGCGGTGCTCCTGTCCTTCCGCCTCAACGACATGACACCCATCCCCGGTGGCCCCGGCAACGCCACCTGGTGGGACAAGGTGCCCTCCAAGTTCGACGGCTGGGGTGAAAACCAGTGGCGCGCGGCGGGCTTTCGCGCCGTGCCCAACTGCACGGTCCGCCGCTCGGCCTATATCGCGCCCGGCGTCATCCTCATGCCGAGCTTCGTCAATCTCGGCGCCCATGTGGGCGAGGGGACCATGGTCGATACCTGGGCGACGGTGGGCTCATGCGCCCAGATTGGCAGGAACGTGCACCTGTCGGGCGGCGTCGGCATCGGCGGGGTGCTGGAGCCCATGCAGGCCGGCCCCACCATCATCGAGGACAACTGCTTCATCGGCGCCCGCTCGGAAGTGGTGGAGGGCGTCATCGTGCGCGAGGGCTCGGTCCTCGGCATGGGCGTCTATCTCGGCCAGTCCACCAGGATCGTCGACCGCGAGACGGGCAAGGTCTTCATGGGCGAGGTGCCGGCCTATTCGGTGGTCGTCTCGGGCACATTGCCCGGCAAGCCCATGGCGAACGGCGAGCCCGGCCCCGGCCTTTACTGCGCCGTTATCGTCAAACGCGTGGACGAGCGCACCAGATCCAAGACATCGATCAACGAATTGCTCAGGGCCTGAACGGGCATTGACTTGCCGCGGCTTCCTGCCGCACCCTTCGTCGTGTGATTCTGCCGACGCGGCGGAATCCCGCTATCGGGGGATATCAACCCATGAACTTTTCCCAGATGTTTTTCAGTTTCGACGGTCGCCTCAATCGCGCCAGGTGGTGGCTTGCCAGCATTATCCTGGCCGTCGTTGCCATCGTCCTCCTGTTGCTTGCCTTCATGATGCTCGGCGTGAGCTGGACAATGGCGCGGGCGACCAGCAGCGGCGGCCTTGCCACATTGGTGGTGACGGCGATCATCGCCTATCCCGCCACCGCGATCATGGTGAAGCGTCTTAACGACCGCGATCGTCCGTCCTGGATGGCGGCGGTGTTCTGGGCGCCGAGCGTCCTGTCGATCCTCGGCGGGCTCTTCGGCCTCACCGAGACCATGGGCCAGATGGGCGGCATGCAGGTGCCGGTGCCGACCACGCTGGGCTGGATCATCAACATAGCCGGCATGATCATCGGTATCTGGGCGCTGATCGAACTGGGCATCCTGCGCGGCACCGCCGGGCCCAATCAGCACGGTCCCGATCCGCTGGCCTGACAGACGGGGATCGGCGGCTTCCAGTGGCGCGCATTTTCCGCTAAGCCTCACCGCGCCATGAACGATGCTCCCGATCCTGTCGCGCTGCTCAAGGCGCTCATCGCCTGTCCCTCGGTCACGCCCGTCGAGGGCGGGGCGCTGAGCCTGCTGGAAGGATGGCTGGGCAAGGCGGGTTTCACCTGCCATCGTCTCACCTTCAGCGAAGCCGGAACGCCGGACGTCGACAACCTGTTCGCGCGTCTCGGCAGCGGCCATCCCCACCTGTGCTTTGCCGGCCACACCGACGTGGTGCCGCCGGGCGAGGATCGGCTGTGGAGTCATCCGCCCTTCGCCGCCGAGATCAAGGACGGCGTCATCTACGGGCGCGGTGCCTGCGACATGAAAGGCGCGGTCGCCGCCTTCGCTTCGGCCGCCATCGGCTTTGCGGCACGGCATGGGCAAGCGCTGCCCGGCTCGATCTCGCTGCTCATCACCGGCGACGAGGAAGGTCCCGCCATCAACGGCACCGTGAAGGTCCTGGCCTGGCTGAAGGCGCGCGGCGAGGTGCCCGACCATGCCGTCGTCGGCGAGCCCACCTGCCCGGATCGCCTCGGCGATGCCATCAAGATCGGGCGGCGCGGCTCGATCCATTTCCGCATCACCGCCGACGGCATCCAGGGTCATTCCGCCTACCCTGAAAAGGCCGACAATCCCATACCGCGCCTTGCCCGGCTCATCGACCGGCTGGCCTCGGAAAGGCTCGATGCGGGCAATGCCCATTTCGACCCTTCAAGCCTTGCCGTCACCGGCTTCGATGTCGGCAATCCCGCCAACAATGTCATCCCGGCGCGCGCCGTCGCCCGCTTCAACATCCGCTACAATTCCGAGCATACACCTGACAGCCTCAAGGCCTGGGTAAAGGCCCACTGCGACCGGGTGGGCGCCGAACTGGGCGGCAGCTTTGCCATCGAGACCATCGAGGGCGCCGACTGCTTCCTCACCGAGCCGGGACGGCTGGTCGATGTGGTCTCGGCGGCGGTCGCCGCTGAGACCGGCATCGCCCCGAAGCTTTCCACCTCCGGCGGCACCTCCGATGCCCGCTTCATCAAGGATTATTGCCCGGTGGTGGAATTCGGCCCCGTCAACCGCACTATCCACCAGGCCGACGAGAACATTCCCGTTGCCGACCTCAAGGCGCTGGCGCGCATCTACGCCGCCCTCATCGAAGGCTATTTTGCCGGCATCAAGGGATGATGTTTGTTACCGAAGCTGTCAATGCGCTTTCCGGCTCATGTCTGCTGGCATTGCGCCGGGCCGACGGCTTCGAGCGCTTCAACCTGACGGCCGAAGGCTTCTGGCGTTCGTTCGCCGCCGTCATCATCATTGCGCCACTCTATCTCTATGCCGACCGGGTCGATGCGCTCTATCCCGGCCCCGGCGTCGCCCCGGCCGACTTCAGCCCGGTCCTCAGTCTCATTACCCTGGCACTCGAATGGATCGCCTGGCCTGTCGTGGTGGCACTGTTGACCTACAGGACCCGCTTCAGCGGCCATTTCGTGCGCTACATCACCGTCTACAACTGGTCCTCGATCCTTGTCTTCGTGGTGATGCTGGTGCCGGTGGTGGCGCTCGATCTCGGCCTCATCGACACCGCCCTGTCGGCGGCGGCAGGGGCCGTGCTGCTCATCGCCGCCCTGTGGTATCGCTGGCTGGTGGCGCGCATGGCCCTCGACGTGTCGAGCCTGGTGGCGCTGGTGCTGGTGGTGGGCGATGTGACCTTGAGCCTCGTCATCAGCCGGCTCATTTCAGGCTGAATGATTCCAGGAAATTGAGCAGGATGTTGTCTGAAAAGTGGGATCCACCTTTCAGCATCATGCTTCAGGCGGATAATCGACCGCGAGGAGGTAGAGCCCCGCGGCCGGTGCCACCGGGCCGCAGGCGGTGCGGTCCCTGGCTTCGAGGGCGCGCTCCACGTCCCGCGCGGTCCAGCGGCCCTCGCCGACCAGTTTCAGCGTACCCGCCATGGAGCGTACCTGGTTGTGCAGGAACGAGCGCGATGAGGCGCGGATCTCCACATAGGCGCCGCTGCGCGACACATCGAGCCGGTCGAGCGTCTTCATCGCCGTCTTCGCCTGGCAATGGGTGGAGCGGAAGGTGGTGAAGTCGTGATGCCCGACCAGCACCTGCGCCGCCCGGTGCATGGCCTCGGCATCGAGCGGTGCCCTGATCCACCACACCCGGTCCAGTTCCAGCGCCGGCGGCGGACGGCGGTTGAGGATGCGGTAGAGATAATGCCGGGCGATGGCCGAGAACCGGCAATGGAAATCATCCGGCGCCAGCGCGGCCTCGATGATGGCGATGGGCTGATCGCGCAGATGCGCCTGGATGGCGGTGCGCAGTCGCTCGCCCTCCCATGGACGCTCGATGTCCACATGCGCCACCTGGCCTTCGGCATGCACGCCGGTATCGGTGCGCCCGGCCCCGAAAACGGTGATCTCCTGGCCGGTCAGAGCGAAAAGAGCGGTCTCGATGGCGGCCTGCACCGAAGGCCCGTTCGACTGGCGCTGCCAGCCAACATAGGGCGAGCCGTCATATTCGATGGTGAGGCGGTAGCGCGGCATGGGCCTGGCTTGCGGCCCCGCTGCGCGCCTGTCAAGCCTCGCGCTCCTGCCGCTTGTGGCGCTGTTGGCCTTGCGCCGCCGGCTGGAACCTGGGGGTTGCCTGCGCCACATCGACGACGGGTGCGTCCATGTCGGCATAGAACAGCTCGAAGTCCCTCCGGTAGCGCTCGCGCACCAGCCTCACCAGACCGGGATCGGCAAACAGTTCCGGTGTCGGCGGTCGCTTGTGGTAGGTCCTGTGAAGAATGCGCAGGCGGCAAAGACGCGGGCCGCCGCGCTGGCGAATGGTCCGCCTCAACCGCTGCCAGTCTTCAACCACATTTTCGGTACGGCCCACGAAATGCGGCACCAGCTTGCCGTCATGGGTGAGGATCGAGGACAGGCTGCACAGGTGCCTGCTGATATGGTCGTCGTCGAGGCTGGCAACCTTTTCGATGTATTGCGCAAAACTCATGTCGGAATTGAACCCGCGCAAGCCGTTGGCGGTCCGCTTTTCGTCGTTGAGGATGAGCTTGTCGAAATAGCACGATGCCACCCGCGAAAAAGGGTTGCGGGTGAAGGTGAACACGAACGCCGTCTTGTGGTCGCGCAACAGCTCGGCGGCACTGAGCATGCATGCCCGGTCGTCGGGGAGGTTACGCCAGAACTCATCGCGGTTGACATTGCGAACCCGCTGTTGTTCGCCGAACAGCAGGTCGTGCAGTGACAGCTTGATCGCCGAGTTGGCCGCCTTCGGCACCCTGGCATAGGCGATGGCGTGCTCGGGCAGCAGGATGAAATCGCGCTCGCGGTTTGGGGAGAACAGTCGCAAGACCGCCTTGTTCAGGAAGTTGACCACGCGAAGTTTGCTCTGTTGCGGTTGCCGATTGCGGGAAGTTCGCCCGTTTGTAGCGCCTTGCAGGAGATGGCGCCATGCCATATTGACCGGCGGCGCCGCGTTGTGAGGATCGCTCCACATTGACCGGTTCGCCCAATCGCCCTATAAGGCAGGGAAAGAACCCGCCAGAGATGCCGCCGCCGGTTGGCGGCATTTTTGATTTTTCGGGGGCAGGTCCAAAATGATCACGCCGCTTCTGCCGACCTATCAGCGCGCCGACTTCGCCTTCGAGCGGGGCGAGGGCGCCCGCCTGTTCACGACATCGGGCGAGGAATATCTCGATTTCGGCGCCGGCGTGGCGGTGACCAGCCTCGGTCACGCCCATCCGCATCTGGTGGAGGCTCTGACCGAGCAGGCCGGGCGTCTGTGGCACACCTCCAACCTCTATCGCATCCCGGCAGGCGAGCGGCTGGCGAGGCGCCTCACCGAAGCGACCTTTGCCGATACCGTCTTCTTCACCAATTCCGGCGCCGAGGCGCTGGAATGCGCGATCAAGATGGCGCGCAAGTTCCACGCAAGCCAGCACCACCCGGAACGCTACCGCCTCATCACCTTCGAAGGTGCCTTCCACGGCCGCACCCTGGCCACGATTGCAGCCGGCGGCCAGCAGAAATACCTCGACGGCTTCGGACCGAAGGTCGAGGGCTTCGACCAGGTCGGCTTCGGCGATGTCGAGGCGGTAAAGGCGATGATCGGCCCTGAGACCGCCGGCATTCTGGTCGAGCCGGTGCAGGGCGAGGGCGGCATCCGCCCGGCCCCCCAGGGCTTTCTCAAAAGCCTGCGGCGGCTGTGCGACGACAATGGCCTGCTGCTGGTGCTCGATGAGGTGCAGTGCGGCATCGGGCGCACCGGCAGGCTGTTCGCCCACGAATGGGCCGGCATCGCCCCCGACATCATGGCCATCGCCAAGGGCATCGGCGGTGGCTTTCCGATGGGCGCCTGCCTCGCCACCGAGGCCGCCGCGCAAGGCATGACCGCGGGCACCCACGGCTCCACTTTCGGCGGCAACCCGCTGGCCATGGCGGTCGGCAACGCGGTGCTCGACGTGGTGCTGGAAGAAGGCTTTCTCGACCGGGTCGCAAAGGCGGGTCTCAGCCTTCGCCAGAAGCTCGCCCGCCTCGCCGACCAGTATCCGAAGGTCATTGCCGAGGTGCGCGGCGAGGGGCTGATGCTCGGCCTCAGATGCGTCGTCCCCAATAGCGATCTGGTGAAGGCCTGTGCCGGCGAGCATCTGCTGGTCATCGCCGCGGGCGAGAGCGTGGTGCGCCTCCTGCCGCCGCTCATCGTCACCGATGCCGACATCGACGAGGCCGTGACCCGTATCGAGGCGGCGGCCCGCAAGCTTTCGCCGCAAAGCGTCTGAGGAGGCCGTCATGTCCGCTGTCCCCAGGCATTTCCTGGATATTTCCGATTTTGATCGTCCCCAGCTCGATGCCATGCTGGGCCTGAGCGCCCGCATGAAAGAGGCCCGTCTCGGCCACCCGCAGGGCGAGGTCGAGCCCGGGCGCCCGCTCGATGGACGCATTCTGGCGATGATCTTCGAAAAGCCGTCCACCCGGACGCGCGTTTCGTTCGATGTCGCCATGCGCCAGATGGGCGGCGAGACCTTGATGCTGTCGGCCGACGACATGCAACTGGGTCGCGGCGAGACGGTGGCCGACACCGCGCGCGTGCTGTCGCGCTTCGTCGATTGCATCATGATCCGCACCTCCAGCACGGCAACACTCGATGAAATGGCCCTGAATGCCAGCGTGCCGGTGATCAACGGACTGACGGACAAGTCGCACCCCTGCCAGGTGATGGCCGACCTGCTCACCCTGAAGGAGCACAAAGGCCCCCTCGACCGGCTCACCGTGGCGTGGACGGGCGATAGCTGCAATGTCACCAATTCTTGGGTACACGCGGCGGCGCGTTACGGCTTTGCCATGCGCATCGCCAGTCCCGAGCCGCTGCAGCCCGCGCCCGAGGTGCTCGACTGGGCGGCCGCCAACGGGGCCTCGATCGCGGTCACCGATGACCCCCACGAGGCGGTCAGCGGTGCCGATTGCGTCGTCACCGACACCTGGGTGTCGATGAACACCGTCGATGCCGGCAACCGCCACAACCTGTTGAAACCCTATCAGGTCGATGCCCGGCTGATGGCGGCCGCCGCTCCTGAGGCGGTATTCATGCACTGCCTGCCCGCCCATCGCGGCGAGGAGGTGACGGCGGAGGTGATCGACGGTCCGCAATCGGTGGTCTTCGACGAGGCGGAAAACCGCCTGCATGTGCAAAAGGCCATCCTCGCCTGGTGCCTGACGGACGCCAAGGAATGAGCGGCGAGCCGCCGGCCGACGACATCGTCCTGCCCTTTCTCGTTGCGCCCCTGGGGGTGCGCGGCCGCCTCATCCGGCTGGGGGCGCTGGTCGACGAGGTGGTGCGCCGCCACGACTATCCGCCGCCCGTATCGGCCTTGCTGGCCGAGACCCTGGCGCTTACCGGCCTGTTGGGCAGCGCCCTCAAGGTGGACGGAAAGTTCATTTTCCAGACCCGCACCGACGGACCCGTGGACATGCTGGTGGCCGATTATACCGCGCCCGGCCTGATGCGCGGCTATGCCCGTCACCATCCCGAACGGATCGAAGGCGATGCGACCCCTGCCGGGCTCATCGGGCATGGCCATCTCGCCATGACCATCGATCAGGGTCCCGACACCGAGCGCTATCAGGGCATCGTGGCGCTGGAGGGCGAGGACCTGGGCGCGGCGGCCCACACTTATTTCGCCCAGTCCGAACAGATCCCCACGCGCCTCAGGCTGGCGGCCGGCCAGCTTGTCGGACGCGAGGGAACAAGCTGGCGCGCCGGCGCCGTCATGGTGCAGTACCTGCCGGCAGACGGCGGCCTGAGCCCCCTGCCGCTTTCCAGCGGCGAGGGCGGCGTGGATGAGGTGCATCCGGAAGACGACCGCTGGACAAAGGCCCGCCTGCTGCTCGACACGGTCGAGGATCACGAATTGCTCGATCCGCTGCTGGCGCCCGAGCGCCTGCTCTACCGGCTCTTCCACGAGGACGGCGTCAGGGTGTTTCCGGCCGTGGCGCTCAGGCACCATTGCACCTGCTCGCGCCAGCGCATCGCCGAGATCATCGCCCGCTTCAGCCCGCAAGAGCGCGCCGACATGCTGGAAGCGGGCAAGATCACCGCCACGTGCGAATTCTGCTCGACCCGCTACGTCTTCGCGCCCGACGAGTTCGCTGCCGTCGAATAGGGCCGCCGGTCCACTGCTACATCACATTTCCGACATGTCCTTGCGTGAACTTTGCGATTGTCGGATCATCCGTCCCTTGCCTGAACTGGTCGCTCGTGCATCAACCCCGAACCGCGAGGAGAGTTCCCATGTTGAACAAGTTCGCCCTGGCAACCGCTGTGATGCTGGCCACCGCTACACCGGCACTTGCCCATCACTGCCCGCTGGATGCTGCTGCCATCGATCATGCGCTGGGCGTCATGAGCGTCAGCCCCGACATCAAGGCGCAGGTGACCGCGCTGCGCGACAAGGGCATGACCGAACATGAGGCGGGCGATCACGCCGCCGCCGAGACGAACCTCGCCGAGGCCATGCGGCTGCTCTTGAACAACATGAAATAGACCCGGCACCGCTGAGCCATCGGATTTTCGTCGGCAGTTTTTGTTTTTCGACAGGGGCGGGTTGTCGTAAGAGGACGTATGCCCCCCTCTGCCGACAGCGCCGAAGCGCGCACTCGCGATATTGCCTTCTTCGTCCTGCCGCGTTTCAACATGCTGACGCTGGCGGCGGCACTGGAGCCGTTGCGCGCCGCCAACTATCTGGCGGCCGAACCGCTCTATGCCTGGCGGCATGTCTCGGTTGCGGGCGGACCGGTGAGCGCCAGCAACGGCATCGCGGTTGAGACCGTCGCTTTCCCGACCCTAACCGCTCTCCCCCACATGCTGGTCCTCGTGGCAAGCTGGGGGGGCGATCATTTTCACGATCCCGACGTTTTCGCCTGGCTGCGCCGGCTGGAACGCCAGGGCGTGATGCTGGTGGGCCTGGAGATGGCGGTTCACATTCTCGCCCGCGCCGGGCTCTTGGCGGGACGCACCGCCACCACCCACTGGTCGTGGATGCCGGCCTTTGCCGAGCGCTATCCGCAGGTCGAGGCCAGCGAACGGCTCTATGCGGTGGACGGCAAGATCGCGACCTGTGCCGGGGGTGCCGCCACGCTCGATCTGTTCCTCGAACTCATTGCCCGCCATCACGGCACCCGGCTCGCCGCCGAGGTGGCCGATCAGATCCTGCATCACCCCGCCCGTACCGGCGATGCGCCGCAGCGCCAGACGCTGGGGGCCGCGACCGGCGAGGTGCACCCGGAGGTGAGAGCGGCGGTCGCCTTGATGGAGTCCAACATCGCCGAGCCCTTGACCATGCCGGAAATTGCCGCGCGTCTCGGCCTCACCCAGCGTCGGCTCGAGCGGCTGTTTCACCGCCACATGGGGACCTCGGCCGTGCGCTTCAGCCAGCTCCTGCGCCTTCAGCACGCCCGCGCCCTCTTGACCAGCACCACCATGAGCATCCGCGATGTTTCCGCGGCATCGGGCTTCAATTCCATGACCTATTTTTCGTCAGCCTTCCTCGCCTGTTTCGGCAAGCGCCCGAGCGACTATCGTCAGGCCTGGCCGGCGGGGGAGGTCGCACCCGCCTGGCCCGTTTCCTTCGCCGGCCTCAGGCCGCACCGCGCCGCAGCGCCCCGCTCTCGGCAAAAGCCGGCATGACCTCGTTGACGAAAAGCTCGAGCGACCGCTTCTGCTCCTTCATGCCGAGCCCGAGGCTGGCATAATAGGTGAATTCGTCCACCCCAAGCGCCTCGTAGGCCTTCAGCTTCTCGATGACTTCGTCCGGGGTGCCGAACATCAGGTTCTCGTGCAGCATTTGCGGGTTGTATTCGTCGCGGTTGGCGATGGCGGCGAGATCCACCGCCTTGGGAAAGCCGTTCGACACATCGCCGAGATTCTTGAACAGGTTCTCGAACTGGCCGAGTTGGCGCTGGGCGGCCTTCACCGGCACCTCCCAGTCGGTCTTGCGGTCGTAAACGGCGGTGTGGCGCATCATGGCAAAGGTGGGCCGCGGCAGGCCGGGGTTGGCGGCCATCGCCTCATCGAGGCGCGCCTTGTAGAGCTCGGCCTCCGACATCGGGCGGGTGAGCGGCCAGGTGATGATGCTGCAGCCGTTCTTCACCGCGTAGTCGAAGGTGATCGGCGCGCGCGCGGCAACCCACACAGGGGGATGCGGGTGCTGCACCGGCTTGGGCACCGAGGTCGAGGTGGGGAACGACCAGAATTCGCCATTGTGCTCGGTGTCGCCCGCCCACAGGGCCTTCACCACGGGCAGCATTTCCTGCATGTAGCGCCAGCCGTCGGACTGCTTGAGGCCCGGATACATGCGGTCGAACTCGCGCTGATAGGCGCCCGAGCCGATGCCGAATTCCAGCCGCCCGCCGCTGATCAGGTCGACGAGGGCCGCCTCGCCCGCCACCCTTATGGGATGCCAGTAGGGCGCCACCACGACGGCGGTGCCGAGGCGGATGCGGCTGGTATGGGTCGCCCACCAGGTGAGGATCTGGAACGGATTGGGCGCGATGGTCATTTCCAGCGCATGGTGTTCGGCTGCCCAGGCGATGGAAAAGCCGCCATCGTCGGCCATCTGCACCATTTGAAGCGTATGCCGCGCCACTTCGGCCATGTCGGCCCCGGGGTCCATGCGCTCCATGTTGATCGCCAGTTGGAATTTCATTGCCGAACCTCTTTCGCTTGGGCGCTCGCCCGTCCTTCAACGGCGGCGATGATGGTCGGAGGTTGGAGTGAGCATTGCTAATTTTTCGGATAGTATTTCAGAAAATACGACACAAGCGCGCCGCAGCCGGGTCATTGGGCCCTGGCGATTTCCGTGATCACCGAAAAGGCTTCATCCACATCCGCCTCGGTGGTTTCGCCCTGGCCCACCTGGAAGCGGATGACCGTTGCGCCCGCCACCACGGTTTGCGTCAGATAGATGCGCCCGTCATCGTTGATCGCCTGTAACAGCCGCAAGTTGAGGGCATCGAGATCATCGGTGCCCGTGGGGCAATAGCGGAAGGTGAAGAGCGACAGGACGGGCGCGGTGACGATCTCGAAATCGGGCTCCGCGGCAAGCCGCACTGCCATGGCCTCCGCCCACGCCACATGCCGGCGGATCATCGCCCGCAAGGCCTCGACACCATGGCTGCGGATGACGAACCACAGCTTCAGGGCCCGGAAGCGGCGGCCCAGCGGGATCGACCATTCGGAATAATTGACGATGCCGTCGCGTCCGTGGGTGTGGAGGAACGACGGGCGGATGCCGAGCGTCCTGACTAAACTTTCGGGATCGCGCACGAAATGCGCCGAGCAGTCGAAGTTGGTCAAGAGCCACTTGTGCGGGTTGAAGACGAAGCTGTCGGCGTGCTCGGCACCTGCCATCAGGTAGCGGAATTCCGGGCAGATCATGGCGCTGCCCGCCCAGGCGGCGTCCACGTGCAGGTAAAGCCCGTGACGCCGCGCGACAGCGGCGACGGCGGCCACATCATCAGTGCCACCCGTCGAGGTGCCGCCGATGGAGGCGACGACGGCGGCGGGCAGGAAGCCGCTTTCCCTGTCGGACAGGATGGCGGCTTCCAGCGCCTGAGCATCCATGCCGCGCAAAGGTCCCCCCGAGGGGACATGGATGAGATTGTCCTGGCCGATGCCGGCGATCCAGCAGGCCTTGTCGATGGAGGAATGGGTCTGGTCGGAGGCGTAGACCCTGACCGCTGGGCCGCCGGCGAGGCCCTTTGAATTGCCGGTGAAGCCCAGTGCCTTCTCGCGCGCCACCATGAGGGCGGCGAGCGTGGCGGCGGAGGCCGAATCCTGGATAACGCCTGAAAAGCCCTCGGGCAGCCCGATCATCTGTCTCAGCCAGTCCATCATGCGGGTTTCAAGCTCGGTCGCCGCCGGCGAGGTCTGCCACAGCATGCACTGGGCGGCGAGCGTCGCGGTCAGCCATTCCGCCACCACCGAGGGCGGGCTGGAATTGGCGGGAAAATAGGCAAAGAAACGCGGATGCTGCCAATGGGTCATGCCCGGCATGATCACCCGCTCGAAGTCGGCAAAAATCGCCTCCATGGCCTCAGGGTCCTCGGGCGGCACATCGGGTATCTGCGCGGCGATGGCGCCGGGCGGCGTCTGCGCACGCACCGGACGCTGGCGCAGGCTTTCCAGATAGCGCCTGGACCACGCACCGACGCGCTTTCCCCAGTCTTCCAGTTGGGCGATGTTCATGGGAACTTCCATCCTTTCGCCGGCGATCAAAGCCGGTTGCCGCTTCATACGCAAGCGCACTGGCCAAGCGCCGGCAATCCTGATCTATTAGCCCCATGTCCGCCAGATCCGCTCAGCCCATCGCCAAAGGCGACCGCCTCTACCTGATCGACGGGTCGGGCTATATCTTCCGCGCCTATCACGCCCTGCCGCCCCTGACGCGCAAGTCCGACGGGCTGCCGGTGGGGGCCGTGCAGGGCTTCTGCTCCATGCTCAACAAGCTGTTGCGTGAGACCAATGCCGGGGAGCGGCCCACCCACCTCGCCGTCATCTTCGACAAGTCGGGGCGCTCGTTCCGCAACGACTTCTACCCCGCATACAAGGCCAACCGTCCCGATGCCCCGGCCGATCTGGTGCCGCAGTTCGGCATCATCCGCCAGGCGACCCGCGCCTTCAATGTGCCGTGCATCGAGCAGGACAATTATGAGGCCGACGACCTCATCGCCACCTATGCCCGCCAGGCGGTGGAAAAGGGCGCATCCGTCCATATCGTTTCCTCCGACAAGGACCTGATGCAACTGGTGCGCGACGGTGTCACCCTGCGCGACACCATGAAGGACAAGGACATCGGCGAGGCCGAGGTGATCGAAAAATTCGGCGTGGCGCCGGACAAGGTGATCGAGGTGCAGGCGCTGGCCGGCGACAGTGTCGACAACATACCGGGTGTGCCCGGCATCGGGGTGAAGACCGGCGCGCAACTCATCGCCGAATATGGCGATCTGGAAAATCTCCTCAGGCACGCCGATGAGATCAAGCAGCCCAAGCGGCGCGAAAACCTCATCGCCTTTGCCGACCAGGCCCGCCTGTCACACCGCCTCGTTACCCTCAAGGACGACGTGGAGGTGGAAGCTCCGATCGACGATTTCGCCGTGACGAATCCCGATCCGGTCGAGCTGATCGGGTTCCTCAAGGCGCTGGAATTTACCTCGCTCACCCGCCGCATCGCTTCCGAACTCGAAGCCGATGCCGGCGAGATCGAGCCCGTGGAGGTGACCTTCAGGGGCTGGCCGCCGGAGGGTGGCAGCGAGGCGACACCGGCTCCGGCTCCCGCCGCACGGCCGGTTCGCACCGATCCGACCAAGCCCCACGCAGCCACACCGGCCGGCGAAACTCCGGCCCCCGATCCGGGCGTCACCGCGCCGGTCGACGTGGAGGCTTACGAGACCGTCACCGATGAGGCCCGTCTCGATGAATGGATCGCCGAGGCTCAAGGCGCGGGCAGGGTGTGCTTCGACACCGAGACCACGTCGCTCGATGCCATGCGGGCGGAACTGGTGGGGGTGTCGCTCGCCATCGTGCCGGGAAAGGCCTGTTATGTGCCGCTTGGCCATCGGGCCGGCGACGGGCTCGATTTCTCCGGCACCGAGATCGTGCAGCTTGATCGCGCCGCCGTGGTCAAGAAGCTCAAGCCCCTGCTGGAGGATCCGGCCATCCTGAAGATTGGCCAGAACCTCAAATACGACATGCTGCTGATGGCCCGCCACGGTATCGCCATTGCTCCCATCGACGACACCATGCTGCTCTCCTATGCCCTCGACAGCGGCAGGAACGGTCACGGCATGGACGAACTGTCGGATATCCACCTCGACCACAAGCCCATCTCCTTCAAGCAGGTGGCGGGCTCCGGCAAGAGCGCCAGGACCTTCGATCTGGTGGCGGTCGATGCCGCCACCCGCTATGCCGCCGAAGATGCCGACGTCACCCTGCGACTTTGGCATCTCCTGAAGCCCCGCCTTGCGGCCGAACACCGCGCGACCGTCTATGAGACGCTGGAGCGGCCGCTGGTGCCGGTGCTGGTGGCGATGGAAAAGGAGGGTGTGCTGGTCGACCGGGCGGTGCTGGCGCGGCTGTCGGGCGAATTTGCCCAGGCCGCCGAAGGCATCGAAAGAGAAGTCCACAAGCTGGCCGGCGGGCCGTTCAACATCGGCTCGCCCAAGCAGCTTGGCGACATCCTGTTCGGCCAGATGGGCCTGGCCGGCGGGCGCAAGACACCGACCGGTGCCTGGAGTACCGACAGCCAGGTGATGGAGGACTTGGCGGCCGAGGGGGTGGAGCTTGCCCGCAAGGTGCTCGACTGGCGCCAGATGACCAAGCTGAAGTCCACCTATACCGATGCGCTGCCCGCCCACATCGACCCCGAGACCGGCCGCGTCCACACCTCCTATGCGCTGGCCGCCACATCGACAGGGCGCCTCGCCTCCACCGACCCCAATCTGCAGAATATCCCGGTGCGCACCGAGGAGGGGCGAAAGATCCGTTCCGCCTTCATCGCCCCGCCGGGCTCCAAGCTCATCTCGGCCGACTACAGCCAGATCGAATTGCGCGTCCTCGCCCATGTGGCTGACATCCCGCAACTGAAGAAGGCCTTTGCCGAAGGCCTCGACATCCACGCCATGACAGCATCGGAAATGTTCGGCGTGCCGGTTAAGGGCATGGACCCGAGCATCAGGCGGCGCGCCAAGGCGATCAACTTCGGCATCATCTACGGCATCTCCGCCTTCGGTCTCGCCAACCAGCTTTCCATCCCGCGCGAAGAGGCCGGGCAATACATCAAGACCTATTTCCAGCGCTTTCCGGGTATTCGCGACTACATGGAGGCAACCAAGCGCTTCTGCCGCGACAACGGCTATGTGGAGACGGTGTTCGGCAGACGCTGCCATTTTCCCCGCATCACCGCCGCCAATCCCTCGGAACGCGCCTTCCAGGAGCGCGCCGCCATCAATGCCCCCATCCAGGGGGCGGCCGCCGACATCATCCGCCGCGCCATGATCCGCATGCCGGCAGCACTTGATGAAGCGAAACTCAAGGCGAAGATGCTGTTGCAGGTCCACGACGAACTCATCTTCGAGGCGGTCGATGCTGAAGTGGGGGCCACCATGAAGACGGCGGTCGCCGTCATGCAGAGGGCTGCCGAGCCGGCGGTGCACTTTTCCGTGCCCATAAAGGTCGATGCCCGCGCCGCCCGCAACTGGGAGGAGGCGCACTGATGGCGACGCGCAAGCCTGGAGCCGAGACGACGATGCTGGAGCGGCTCACCCGCCTGATGCGGGCGGCCGAGCACGAGGGCGACCTCAACCCGGCGCAATGGGAGGCCTTGCGTTTCATCGGCCGCGCCAACCGCTTTTCCAATTCGCCCGGCGCCCTGACGCAATATCTCGGCGCCACCAAGGGCACCGTGTCGCAGACGGTGATTGCGCTGGAGAAGAAGGGCCTCATCGTCAAGTCGCCGCGACCCGGGGAAAGGCGTTCGGTGGCGCTTGCCCTCACCGAGCCGGGCGAGGCGATGCTGGTGCGCGATCCTTGGGCTCGCCTGGGCGCCGAGGTCGACAAGCTCGCTCCCAAGACCCGCAAGCGCTTTGCGAGGGGTTTGCGCGAGCTGTTGCAGGGCGAACTGGCGCGCGGCGGCTTCAGGGAATTCGGGGTGTGCCGGTCGTGCCGCTATTTCGGCGAGAAGGCGGCGCAAGATGAGCCCGATGGCCCGCATCGCTGCCTGTTGTTCAATGCACCGCTGTCAGGCGCGGACTCGCGCAAGGTCTGTGTGGAACATCTGCCCGTCTGAAGTTTTTTTGTCGCCGTCACGAACCGCAGAAGTGCATGACACTTTTGCAGAAAACGCCTCCGTCAGGCCTGCTCCAGCGCTTCCAGCGATTCCGGTACCGTCTGGCCGCCGTCGACCACGATGGTCTGGCCGGTGATGTAGTTGGCTTCCTTGGAGGCAAGGAACAGCGCGGCGTTGCCGATGTCCTCCACCCGGCCGAGCTTTTTCAACGGCACCGAGGCGGCCATGGTCTTCAGGTAATCCTCGCCCAGATCCTCCAGCCCTTCGGTGACGACATTGCCGGGCATGACGGCGTTGATGGTGATGCCGTATTTGGCCAGTTCGATGCAGGCCGTGCGCATGAAGCCGAGCTGACCTGATTTCGAGGCCCCGTAATGGGCCCATCCCGGAAAGCCGGTGATCGGGCCGGTGATCGAGGAGGTGAGAATGACGCGCCCCTGGTCGGACTTTTTCAGATAGGGCAGGCAGGCCTTCACCGACAGGAAATTGCCCTTGAGGTTGGTGCCCAGCACCTTGTCCCATTCCTCGGGGTCCATCTCCTCGATCTTCACCTGTGGAAAGATGCCGGCATTGGCGCACAGGATGTCGATGCCGCCGAAGGCTTCCGCCGTTGCCCTGGCCATGGCCTGGAGGCTGGAGAAGTCGGTGACGTCGGCGCTAAAGCTTGCCGCACCGTTGCCCAGCTCCTTCGCCGTGGCGGCCGCCTGATCGGCCCCGCGGGCCACCACCATGACGCGCGCACCCTGGGCGGCGAACACGCTTGCGATGCCCTTGCCGATGCCCTTGCTGGCGCCGGTGACCACGACGGAACGGCCCTTGATGGATGTAAGCATGGATAGACCCTCCCTATTCGTTATTGGCTTGCGTGGTTGCCCTGCGGTGCAAGGTGTAGAGCCAGTAGCCGCCGAACAACAGCACCGCCGCCGACACGGTTGACACCGTGCCGAGCACCGGCACGCCCGGCGTATAGCCCGCGACCATCTTGGCGTAGAGGTATTCGGGGATGGTGGTGTCGGCACCGTCGGTATAGAGCGACAGCGGGAAATTGCCCCAAGACAGCAGGAATGCGAACAATGAGCCTGATACGATGCCCGGCAGCAGCACCGGCAGGGTGACTTCCCGGAACACCTGCAAGCGGCTAGCGCCGAGATCGAAGGCGGCTTCCTCCAGCGCCGGATCGAAGCTGTAGACCTGGATGGAGATGACCAGCGTCACCACCGGGATGATCCACACCAGATGGGCAAAGACCGCGGTGTGCCACGAGAGATTGAGGCCCATGGCGTTGAACCACAACAGCAGCGCCAGCCCCAGCACCGTCTGGGGAAAGAAGATCGGCAAGAGGACCAGGCGCTGATAAAGGGTACGTCCTCTCCAGTCGTAGCGGGCAAAGGCCAGCGCCCCGAAGAAGCCGATCACCACGGCGATCACCGTGACGATCAGCGCAATCGAGATGGATGTCTGGAAAAGCTGGTGCACCTCGATGGAGGCAAAGGTCTTGCGCCACCAGGTGAGACCCCACCGCCGGATGGGAAACAGGAAATAGCGGCTCTTGGTGAGCGAGGCGAGCAGGATGCACAAGGCCGGCAGATAGATGAAGATGAGGACGGCGATCGACCACACCCAGATCAGCGCATGGCGCGCTCGCTTGTTCATGATCTGGCGCGCCTTCCGAGAAATCTTGTCGAGATCGAAGCGCCACAGGACCAGCAGCACCAGGGTGCCAACCACGAACATGAGGAGACAGGCGAGCGCCGCGCCCAGCGGCCAGTTCTGGGCATAGGTGAAGGCGATCTCGATGTCCTGGGTGATCGGAATGATGACCTGGCCGCCGAGGATCTTGGCCTCCGCGATGCCGCCCACCGCCAGGACGAAGGTCAACAGGAACCCGATCATGATGCCCGGCATCGAAAGCGGCAGTTCCACCTCCCGGAACACCTGCCAGCGCGAGGCGCCGAGATCGCTTGCGGCATCGCGGATCTCGTCCGGCACCATGGAGACGCCGAGCGACATGGGAAACAGCATGAACGGCAGATAGACATAGATCATGCCCATGAGGACCACCCAGCGGGTGTAGAGCGGACCGTCGAGATTGAGGCCGGTGAATTCCTTGATCGTCCCCAGCAGCACGCCGTTCTTGATCAGGAACAGCACCCAGCCATAGAGCCGCACATTCTCCGACACGAACAGCGGAATGGTGAACAGCAAGGTGATGATCGGCGACCAGCGCCCGAAGATTTTCGCCATGCCATAGGCGATCGGGTAGCAGATGGGCGCCAGCAGGATCACCGTCAGGGCGGCATACAGCATCGACCAGGTGAACGAGATGTAGCTGTTGGACCCGAAGATATCGATATAGTTGCCGAAGCTCGGGTGACCGAGCAGCCCGAAGGTGCGGGCCGGCATGAACGAATAGGCGATCACCGCCGTGAGCGGGGCGGCGAACCCCACCAGCAGGAAGAGCATCAGGGGCAGGCCGTTCGCCAGCCCCGGCGAAAGCCTAAACGGGCTGGCCTTCATTCTCCCACCAGCACGCTGTCGCGCGCGTCCCAGCCAATGAGGATATCGCTGTCGAGATTGATGTGGGCGTTGGCCTGCTCGCGCAGCTTTTCCACCACGAAGACCTGGCTGCCGGCCCTCACCTGGTACTGGATACGCGAGCCCAGCGCATATTCGTTGTAGACCCGGCCCGAAAACACGTTGTCGGCGTCGGTTATCTTTGAAACGAAGCGCATGAACTCCGGGCGGATTACCAGATGACCGGAGGTGAAGCCCTTGGGCACCGTCGGGGCCTTCAGGCGCTTGTCGAAGCCGGGGCAGGCGAGCTGGTCCTTGCCGTCGAGGGTCACCTTCAGGATGTTGACATCGCCCATGAACTCCGAGACGAACTTGTCGCGCGGCTTCGAATAGATATCATCGGGGGTGCCCACCTGCACCAGCTTGCCGGCCCGCATCACGCCGATGCGATCGGACATGACCATGGCTTCTTCGAGCGAGTGGGTGATGTAGATGAAGGTCTTGCCGGTCTCGCGGTGGATGTCCTTGAGTTCCTTTTCCAGCGTCTTGCGCAGCTTGTAGTCGATGGCCGACAGCGGCTCGTCGAAGAACAGGATTTCCGGATCGAAGGCCAGCGCCCGGGCCAGCGCCACGCGCTGGCGTTCGCCGCCGGAGCATTTGAGCACGCTCTTGCCGTAATAGTCCGCCGGCAGGCGCAACTGCTTGAGAAGCTGCAAGGCGCGTTCCTTGCGCTGGGCTCGCGCCATGCCGCGTATCTTCAGGGAGAACTCGATGTTCTCGCCCACCGTGCGATGCGGGAACAGCGCCAGCGACTGGAACACCATGCAGGTCGGGCGCTTGTTGGCGGGCACCTTGTTGATACGGCTGCCGCGCAGGATGATGTCGCCACCGCTTGCCTCCTCCATGCCGGCGAGCATGCGCACCAGCGTGGTCTTGCCCGACCCCGAGGGGCCGACGATGGTGAAGAACTCGCCCTCGGTGATGTCGAGGTCGATATGGTCGACGGCGGTAAACGAGCCGAAAGTCTTGGTCAGCCCCTTGAGTACGAGGATCGGCGTTGGCGTCGTCATGCTGCCCCGATGCGCTTTGATGACAAAGGAACCCGGCTCCTCTGTAGTAAGGCGCTCCTTCCCGTAGGGGAAAGAGCGCCCGGTTTCCGAACGTCTGACCGGATCAGCCGGCCGATGCTTCTTTCTTGGCCGCCGTCATGATGTCGAGCAGCTTGTCGTAGTCGGGCACGATATCGTACTCGACGCTGCGCGCCATCTCCTCGTCCAGGCTGTCCCACTGGATGGCGTCCAACTCGTCCTTGGTGAACAGGTTGAAGCATTCGGGGTTGGCCATCTGGGCGACGGGGTTGAAGGTGCCCTCGGCGAAGGCGACCGTATGGGCCACCTTCGGGTCCTGCACGTATTTGAGGAATTCCACGGCCAGCGGCAATTCCTGCGGATTGTTGACGGTGGAGGTGACCTCGATCCACGACACACCGCCCTTGCCGCCGGGCATCGGACCCTTGAGAGGCGTCACGCCGCGGATATTCCTGGCGCCGTCGGCGCGCGCCGGCGAAGCCGAATAGGTGCCGCCGGTCATGTGGAAGTCGATCTCGCCGGAAATGAACGCCTGGTTCATGGCGGCGATGTCGCCCACCAGCTTGGCACCCTTGAACACCCGCCGCGCCGTCTCGCGGAACTTGGCGACCTGATCGTCGGTATGTTTGACGAACGGATCGAAGCCGGAGATCAGGCAGATGTCGAAGACGTTCCAGTCGTCCAATTCGAGGATGCCGTATTTGCCGTTGTTCGCCGGGTCGTTCCACAGATCCCAGCCCTGGTCCTCGGCCGTCTTGCGCGAGACCTTGTCGGTGTTGACCACGAAGGAATAGGGGCCGAAGCGCTGGCACATGCCGAGCAGTTCCTTGCCGTCATCGCTCATCGCCCATTTGTAGGGCGGTTTGAACATCGGCAGCATCTTGTCGAAGTAGGGCTCCATCATCGCCCGGTCGAGCGGCTTGATGAGCTTTTCGGGATACATCACCTTGCGCGCCCAGGGATTGTTGACGTTGATGAGGTCCCAGACATTGATCTCGCCGGCCCTCAGGCGGTTGATCATGGTGGGATCGTTGGTGAGCGATTCCGCCTTGACGGTGGCCCCCTTCATCTTGCGGAACGGATCCAGCACCTGGGCGGAGTTGTAGCCTTCCCAGCACAGGATGTTCAGTTCCTTCTCGCGGGCTGCCTGGGCCTGACGCGAAAGCGCTCCGGTCGCGGCCACCGCCGCCACGGCGCCTGAAGTCTGCAGGAAATCGCGGCGGGTAATTGATGATCCGAACATTTGCAGTTCTCCCTGTTGTGGCCCGACCCGACCCGCCCGGCGGTCCACCAGGGGACCGAACCGGCGGGTCGGGGGACGTTGCGTCGCGCTGGCGCTGACACGCCATTATCACAGCACAACACGGCCCGGGAACCAACCCCCGTGGCTCCTGAGCATGGTCGCACTGCGACGGACAGGCTAAGGCCTCGATCGCCGCCGGGGCTTGACATCACGTGGTCCCCACTTGACACGCGGGTCGTCGCTATCCCTCACTCTTTCGCCCGGCATGCAAAACAGCTATGGCTGCGAGCGTGCGTTCGCCCACACCGGAGATTGCCATCCCATGCAGCAAAAGCCTGTCCTCCTGCCTGCTACCAGAGCGAAAGCGGCATGCCCGATCATCGGCGTGACGCGCGGTCGGCTGGCGGCTCTCGAGGCCGGCCTCGACGAACCGCAGCGTGCCTGGATCAAGGCGAACGGCTTTGCCGGCGAGGCGGGCAAATGGCTCTCGCTGCCGGGGCCTGACGGGAAAATCGCGCAGGTGCTTTTCGGGCTTGGCGACGGCCAGGCGCCGGAGGATGCGTTCCAGGCCGCGCGCCTTGCCTCGGTGCTGCCGGCCGGCGATTATTGCTTTGAGCAACCGCCCGGCCCGGCAGCGCTGGTGGCGCTGGGCTGGCTGCTGGAGACTTATGCCTTCACCCGATACGGCGGCAAGCCGGCCGGCCGCGGCGCCCGACTGGTCGCTCCTCAAGGCGTCGACCGGGCCGACATCATCCGGCAGGCAGAGGCCGTCTCGCTGGTGCGCGACCTGGTCAATACGCCGTCCTCCGACATGGGTCCGGCGGAACTGGAAAAAGCCGCCCGCGAAGTCGCCGGCAGGCACGGCGCCCGCTTCAGGACGGTGACCGGCAAGGCGCTGGCGACAGGCTTTCCCCTGATCCACGCCGTCGGCAAGGCCTCGACCCGCCCGCCGCGCCTCATCGATTTCACCTGGGGCAATCCCACGGCGCCGAAGGTCACGCTGGTCGGCAAGGGCGTGTGCTTCGATACCGGCGGTCTCGACATCAAGCCGTCATCGGGCATGCTGTTGATGAAGAAGGACATGGGGGGCTCGGCAAACGTCCTCGGTCTCGCGTCGATGATCATGGACGCCAGACTGCCGGTGCGCCTCAGGGTGCTGATACCGGCGGTGGAGAATTCCATCTCGGGCGAGGCCTTCCGCCCCGGCGACGTGCTGAAGAGCCGCAAAGGCCTGACCGTCGAGATCGGCAACACCGACGCCGAAGGCCGTCTCGTCCTCGCCGATGCGCTGGCGCTGGCCGATCAGGAAAGCCCCGACCTGATGATCGACATGGCGACCCTGACCGGTGCGGCGCGGGTGGCGCTGGGTCCCGACCTGCCGCCCTTTTATACCGACGACGAAACGACTGCCTCGGCCCTTGCACGCGCCGCCGCCGAGCACAATGATCCCTTGTGGCGCCTGCCCTTGTGGAAGCCCTACAACGCCCTGTTCGAGAGCCCCATCGCCGATATCAACAATGCCGGCTCATCGGGTTTTGCCGGATCGATCACCGCCGCCCTGTTCCTGGCGCGGTTCGTGGAAAAGGCCAGGACCTGGGTGCATCTCGACATCTTCGCCTGGACACCGGCGGCCCGGCCGGGCCGGCCGGCGGGCGGCGAGGCGCAGGGCATCCGCGCCCTCTATCACCTGATCGCCGGGCGCTATCGCTAACCACGTCGGCACCGCCGACTTGCCAATTCCGCCCGCCCGCGCTTAACTGATACGGAACCGAAACGATCGCCGGCGGCGCGAGGCCCATGCCGCTTTTCATCAGGTGCGCCCTTGAAAGGCGCGGGATTGGGCATGGCCTCTCAGTTGACCACCGGACAGGCATTGGGACTGTGGCACCGCGTAGCGCTTTCGCTGGTGCGCGATGACGAGCCCGATCTGTCGCTGCGCCAGATGGCGATCCTGCTCACCGTCTATATGGAGGCTCCGCCCCACACGGTGCGCGATCTCGCCCGTCGCCTCGGCGTCTCCAAGCCGGTGATCACCCGGGCGCTCGATCACATGGGCAAGCTCGACCTCCTCACCCGCCGCCGCGACGAGGAGGACCGCCGCAATGTCCTCATCCAGCGCACCCTGCGCGGGGCGCTGTACGTGGAGGCGCTCGGTGATACAGTGGCGCGTCTTTCAGGTGATGAAACCCTGCGGCCATGACCCTCGATTCCCGTCTCAACGCCTACCGGCCCGGCCTGGCCCGGGCATCGCTGGTCGGCAAGGTCATTGCCGAGCGCTATGTGAAGGGCGAGTTGCAGCGCGTCGGCGTGGCGACGCTGGGCATGTACGCCAACAAGCGCGGCGAGGGCCCCATGATAAGCGAGGCCCTCAGGGGTGAGGATTTCCTCGTCCTCGATATTGCCGGCCACTGGGCCTGGGGGCAACTGGCACGCGACGATTACGTCGGCTATGTGCTGGCGAGCCATCTCGAACCCATCGAGGCGGCCCCCACCCACAAGGTTTGCGTTCCCTCGAGCCTTGTCTTTTCCGCCCCTGACCTGAAAAGCGAACCGCTGGGCCCCTTGTGGCTCAACTCCTTTGTTTCGGTGACTGCCATCGTGGGCGCGTGGTCAGCGCTCGCCGGTGGCGGCTTTGTGTTCAACCGTCATTTGACCGGTCTCGACAAGCATGCAGCCGATTTCGTCGCCGTGGCCGAGCAGTTCTGCAACGTCCCCTATCTGTGGGGTGGGCGGACGTTTGGCGGCCTCGACTGTTCGGGGCTGGTGCAGACCGCCATGCTGGCCGCCGGCCGCGCCTGCCCGCGCGACAGCGACATGATGGAGGCATCGCTCGGCACCGCCCTGCCGACCGATGATCTGAACGCCCTCAGGCGCGGCGACCTGGTGTTCTGGAAGGGCCATGTCGGCATCATGGTGGACGAAAGACGCCTGCTGCACGCCAACGCCCATCATCTGCGGGTGGTGATCGAACCGCTCGCCGGTGCGGTGGAGCGCATCGCCGCCGCAGGCAGTCCCGTCACGTCGATACGGCGGCCATGAGACGCCTTCAATTGGTTCCCCGGAAGGGCCGCAGCGCATCGAATTTGGAACCCTTTGACGGGAAACCTTCACGCCAAGTTAGAGGCTTTGGTGCATGATGGTCGCGTTGATTTCTGCTGGAGCCGCCAATGACATCGGCCTTGTTGAATGTCTCCGCGCCCGTGAAGAGTTCCGGTGTCGCCTACCTGTGGTGGTTTTTCCTCGGCACGCTCGGGGCGCATAAGTTCTACCTCCGCCGGCCGGCAATGGGCCTGCTGTACGCCTCTACCGTCGGCCTTCTGGGTGTGGGACTTCTGTGGGACCTGTTCACCATCCCCTTTCAGGTCAGGCAAGCGAACGCGAGATTGGGACTTGTTGCGCCCGGCAAATATGGTTCTGATCGCGCCCGCATCCCATCGCCGAGCGAGCCCGATCATCGCCCCGATGAGGCGAGGTTCGCAGGCATAGACGCGAAGATCGCCGAACTTGTGGCGCAGCGCGCCAGCCGGAGGCCCGTCTCTGCACCTGCAAACACTTCGATCGACAAACCTGTATTCGGTCTTCGCAAGGCTCAGTAACCGCGCTCGCGGTCGACCACATGGGCGAGGGGCTCGCCGGCTTCGTGGCGGCGGATCTGGCCCATGATGTAGGTCACGATGGAACGCGGATCGCTGTCGGCGGCGATGTGCGGTGTCACCGTCACTCGGGGGTCATGCCACAAGGGGCTGTCGGCGGGCAGTGGCTCGGTCTCGAACACATCGAGGCTGGCGGCAAAGAGATCACCTCTGTCCAGGCACTCGAGGATATCGGCCTCCACCTGCAAGCCGCCACGCCCGGCATTGATCAATACCGGGCCACCCAGCGGACCGTCCTTGGCCAGCTTGTGCAAAAGCCTCGCATCGATGATGCCGCGCGTCGCCGACGTCAGCGGCAGCAGCACCACCAGGATATCGCTGCGCGCCAGGAAAGGGTCGAGGCCCTCTTTGCCCGCATAGCACCGGATGCCGGCGATGGACTTGGGCGAGCGCGACCAGCCGGCAACCTGAAACCCCAGCATGGAAAGCTTCATGGCGGCGTCCTCGCCCAGTACGCCAAGCCCCATGACACCGACCCTGACGGCTGAGGCCGCCCATTGCTCCACCGGATGCCAGATGCCCTTTTTCTGGTTGGCGGCGATGAGAGGACCCTGGCGATGATGATGCAGCACCTGCCACACCACATATTCGCTCATCCGCATGGTCATGTCGTCGAGCACGACGCGCACCACGGGTTTTTCCGGCAGGGTGGGATCGGCGAGCAGATGGTCGACGCCGGCGCCCAGGTTGAAGATCACTTCCAGGGCCGGCAGGCTGGCCAGCGAACCGTGCGGCGGGCGCCACACCAGCGCATAGCGCACGCCGGCCGCATCGTCCATGCGGTCCGGCCATATGTTGACGGTGCGGTCCGGATCGACCGCGTGGATGGCCTTTTCCCAGCTCTCCGGGCGCCAGCTATCCATGATCAGCGCAATGCTCATTGGCTCACCGCTCCGGTATCGACCGCCTCGATGTCGAAGGCGGCCTTGATCAGCGCCCGGGTGTAGTCGGTGCGCGGTGCCCTGAAAAGGCTTTCCGATGTGCCTTCCTCGACGATCACGCCATTGCGCAGCACCACGACATGGTGGGCCAGCGCCCGCACCACCTTCAGATCGTGGCTGATGAACAGGAAGGCGAGGTTGTGGCGCACCTGCAATTCCCGCAGCAGTTCGACGATCTGCGCCTGTACCGACATATCGAGGGCGCTGGTCGGCTCGTCCAGCATGACGAATTTGGGCTCCAGCACCATGGCCCGCGCAATGGCGATGCGCTGGCGCTGGCCGCCGGAAAATTCGTGCGGATAGCGCTCCATCAGGGCCGGGTCGACCTGCACTTCCCTGAGTGCCGAGGCAATACGTGCCGCCCGTTCGGTCTCGCTGAGGTCCGGGCGCTGCACCAGAAGCCCCTCTTCGACGATCTGGCGGATCGACAGCCGCGGGCTGAGCGAACCATAGGGGTCCTGGAACACCACCTGCATCTCGCGCCGAAGCGGTCGCATGTGGCGGGCATCGAAGCCCTCGATCGGCTTGCCGAGATAGGCGATGGGGCCATCTGATTCGATGAGGCGCAACAGGGCAAGGCCGAGCGTTGTCTTGCCCGAGCCCGATTCGCCCACCACCCCCAGTGTCTGGGCCGCGCGCACCTTGATGCTCACCCCGTCCACCGCCTTGATGTGTCCCACCACGCGGCGGAAGAACCCCTTCTTGATGGGGAACCACACCTTTAGAGCTTTGGTCTCGAGGATGACCGGCGCGCGCGCGTCGGCGACCGGCGGATCGCCCTTCGGCTCGGCTTCGATGAGGTGGCGGGTGTAGGGGTGTTGCGGGTTCTTGAAGAGCGCTTCGGTCTCGCCCTGCTCGACGATCTCGCCCGCCTGCATGACGCACACCTTGTCGGCCATCTTGCGTACGATGCCGAGGTCGTGGGTGATGAGCAGCATCGCCATGCCGCTCTCGGCCTTGAGCTCGCGCAACAGTTCGAGGATCTGCGCCTGCACCGTCACATCGAGCGCCGTGGTCGGCTCATCGGCAATCAGCAGGTCCGGGTTGTTGGCGAGTGCCATGGCGATCATCACCCGCTGGCGCTGGCCGCCGGAAAGCTGGTGGGGATAGCTGGTGAGGCGGCTTTCGGCATCGCGGATGCCCACCCGGGTGAGGAGTTCGATGGTGCGCGCCCGCGCCCGGGTCTCGCTCATGGCCTGGTGCACCATGAGGATCTCGCCGATCTGCCGCTCCACCATATGCAAGGGGTTGAGCGAGGTCATGGGCTCCTGGAAGATCATGGTGATATCGTTACCGCGCACCTTGAGGAGGTCGCGCTCGTCGCTGTCGATGAGATTGTCGCCGCGAAACAGGATGCGGCCTGACGGGTGCTCGGCGGCCGGGTAGGGCAACAGTTTCAGGATCGACAGCGCCGTTACCGACTTGCCCGATCCCGATTCGCCCACCAGCGCCACCGTCTCGCCGCGCCCGATGGTGAACGACACATGCTTCACCGCCTCGGTGACGGTGCCGCCCTGGCGGAAGTTCACCGACAAATCGTCGATCTGCAACAGCGGTTCGCCGGTGCCGCTCATCTGAACGTCTTTCGCGGATCGAAGGCATCGCGCGCCGCTTCGCCGATGAACACCAGGAGCGACAGCATGATGGAGACCACCGCAAAGGCGGTGAGCCCCAGCCACGGCGCCTGCAGGTTGGCCTTGCCCTGCGCCAGAAGCTCGCCCAGCGACGGCGAGCCGGGAGGCAGGCCGAAGCCGAGGAAATCCAGCGACGTCAGCGTCGTCACCGAGCCAGAGACGATGAACGGCATGAAGGTGATGGTGGCTACCATGGCGTTGGGCAAAAGATGGCGGAACATGATGCGCATGTCCGACAAACCCAGCGCCCGGGCGGCGCGCACATATTCGAAATTGCGCCCGCGCAGGAATTCCGCCCTCACCACCCCCACCAGCGCCGTCCATGAGAACAACAGCATGATGCCGAGCAGCAGCCAGAAGCTCGGCACCAGGAACGCGGCGAGTATGATCAGCAGGTAAAGCGTGGGGATGGAGTTCCACACCTCGATCAGGCGTTGCATGATGAGGTCGGTCCAGCCACCGGAGAAGCCCTGCACGGCGCCAGCCATGACGCCGATGATCGAGGAAAAGACGGTGAGGACGAGCCCGAAGATCACCGAAATGCGAAACCCGTAGATGAGACGGGCCACCACGTCGCGGGCCTGGTCGTCGGTCCCCAGCCAGTTCATGTTGCCCCAGATGCAATTGGGATCAGCGCCTTTCAGCGGGTACTTGTTGCAGGCCTCGGCGCGGGTGAGCATCCAGGCCGGCGGCGAGGGGGCCGGGCGCGGCTGCTCCAGGTTGACGGTGTTGTAGCTGTAGCGGATGGGCGGCCAGAACATCCAGCCATGGGCGTTGATCTCGTCCTGGTTGACGGGATCGCGGAAATTGGTGACCGCCAGGAAGCCGCCGAACTTCGATTCCGGATAGTCCTTGAAGATGGGAAACAGCAGTTCGCCCTTGTAGGAGGCGATGATGGGGCGGTCGTTGGCGATGCATTCGGCGAACAGCGACAGCCCGAACAGCACCAGGAAGATCCACAACGACCACAAGCCCCGGCGGTTGGCTTTGAACAGGTCGACGCGGCGCCGGTTGATGCCGGAGAGTTGCCAGCGCCGCCGGTTGGCGGAAACGGGTGCTTCCGGGTCCGTCGCCACTAGAGTTTTCTCGCCTCGAAATCGATGCGCGGATCGATCCAGGTGTAGATGAGATCGGTGAGCAGGTTGGTCAGAAGACCCATGAGGGAGAAGATGTAGAGGGTGGCGAACACCACCGGGTAGTCGCGGTTGAGGGCGGACTCATAGCTGAGCAGCCCCAGCCCATCGAGCGAGAAGATGGTCTCGATGAGCAGCGCACCGGAAAAGAACGCCCCGATGAAGGCGCCGGGAAAGCCGGCGATGACGATCAGCATGGCGTTGCGGAACACGTGGCCGTAAAGGATGCGCCGTTCCATCAGCCCCTTGGCGCGCGCCGTCATCACATACTGCTTCTTGATCTCATCGAGGAAGGAGTTCTTGGTGAGGAGGGTCATGGTGGCAAATGAGCTCACCCCCAGCGCGGTCAGCGGCAGCACCAGGTGCCAGGCATAGTCGCCGATCTTCTGGTACCAGGCGAGCTGGGCAAAATTGTCCGAGGTGAGGCCGCGCAACGGGAAGATGTTCCAGAACGAGCCGCCGGCAAACAGCACCACCAAAAGGATGGCGAACAGGAAGGCAGGGATCGCATAGCCGAAGATGATGACGCCGGACGTCCACACATCGAACGTCGAACCATCGCGCACTGCCTTGGCGACGCCGAGCGGAATGGAAACCGCATAGGTGATGAAGGTCAGCCACAAGCCCAGCGATATCGATACCGGCATCTTGGAGATGATCAGGCTGATTACCGAGACGTCGCGGAAATAGCTCTGGCCGAAATTGAAGGTGGCGAAATTCTTGATCATCAGCAAAAAGCGTTCAGGCGCCGGCTTGTCGAAGCCGAACTGCTTTTCCAGCGACTTGATGAATTCGGGATCGAGGCCCTGGGCGCCGCGATATTTCGATTCGATGCCGGCGGCCTGGGCGCCGGACTGCATGCCGGCACCGACCTCCGAGCCGTTGGAGCCGCCGATGCGGGCGGTGGCCCCGACGTCGGTTCCCTGCAGACGGGCGATCACCTGCTCGACCGGTCCGCCAGGGGCAAACTGGATGATGGCAAAGCTCAGCGTCATGATGCCGAGAAGCGTCGGGATCATCAACAGAAGCCGCTTCAAGATGTAGGCGAACATGGCGCTCGTTACCCTTCAGGTCCGGAGGTCCTGACCCTCGCCTTGCAGTGCCATGATTTGCGCATCCATGACAACACTCGTCCCGCCCGCGACGCCACCGCGCTCACGGACCGCGCTTGATGGTTGCGGCCTTGGCCTTGTCGATCCACCAGGTATCGATGATGCCGCGCTCATAGGGCGGCTTTACCGCCGGATGGCCGAAGATGTCCCAATAGGCAACGTCATGGGCTCCCTTGAACCAGTGGGGAACCCAGAAATACATGGCCCGCAGCACCCGGTCGAGACATCTGGCCGCCACCACCAGGTCGGCCCGGCTCCTGGCCTGGACGATGTCCTGGATGAGTGCATCGACCGCCGGCGACTTGATCCCCGCCAGGTTGAAGCTGCCGGGCAGGTCGGCGGTGGACGAGGCGAAGAAGGCTTGCAGTTCGGTGCCCGGCGTCTGGCCGATGGTATAGCGCTGCACGATGACGTCGAAGTCGAAGGTCTTGAGCCGCTCCTGGTATTGCGCCGATTCCACCTGGCGGATGTTGGCGGCGATGCCGAGCAGGTTGAGATTGCGGATATAGGGGTTGATGACCCGTTCAAAGACCGGATCGTCGGAGAGGAATTCGATGCTCAGGGGCATGCCGTCCTTGCTCACCCGATGAGTGCCCTGGATCCTGCAGCCGGCCGCATCGAGAAGCTCAGAGGCAAGACGCAACAGCTTGCGGTCCTGACCCGAGCCGTCGCTGACCGGCGGCGTCACCGGCAGACCGAAACTCTGCGGCGGGAGAGTTTCCCGGAACGGCTCCAAGAGGTCCAGTTCGGCCGGGCTCGGCAGACCTTCGGCCTTCATGTCGGAATTCTCGAACACCGACTGGGTGCGCTTGTAGAGTCCGTAGAAGAGGTGGGCGTTGGACCATTCGAAGTCGAAGGCAAGGCCCATCGCCTGGCGCACTTGCGGATCGGCGAATTTCGCCCGCCGCATGTTGAGGAAGAACCCTTGCGCGCCGGATATGGTCTTATCCGGCAGCACCGCCTTGATCAGGCGGCCGTCCTTGACGGCAGCAATGTCGTAGCCGGTGGCCCAGGACTTCGAGGTGAACTCCTCGCGCAGGTCGAGGTCTCCCGCCTTCAGCGCCTCCAGTTCGGCGGTGCGGTCGCGGAAATACAGCAGCTTGATCTCGTTGAAGTTGTAGCGGCCGCGATTGACCGGCAGGTCCCTTGCCCAATAGTCGTCGCGCCGCCGATAGGTGATGAACTGGCCCTGCTTGAACGCCTCAACGCCATAGGGCCCCGAGCCGAGCGGCGGTGTCAGCGTGGTGCGGGTGAAGTCGTGGCTGGCGTACCAGGCCTTTGAGAAGATAGGCAGGGTGGCGACGATGACCGGCAGATCGCGCACGTTCTTGCCCTTGAAGCGGTAGCGCACGGTGAGCGGATCGAGGATATCGGCGGCTTCCACGTCGCGGATGAGGATGCGGTATTGCTCGTGGCCGTGCTCCTTCAGGAGGCGGAAGCTGTCGGCCACATCGGCGGCGGTGAGCGCCGAGCCGTCGGAAAACCGCGCCTCGGGCCTCAGTGTGAAGGTGACGCTTTGACGGTCGGCGGCCCGTTCCGCCGATTGCGCCGCCAGGCCATAGACCGCATCGGGTTCGTCATAGGCGCGCACCATCAAGGTATCGAACAGGAACTCGATGAGCTGGGCCGGATCCCCTTTCAGGATATAGCCGTTGAAGCTGTCGAAGGTTGTAAGGCCCGAGGTGCCGATGGTGACGATGCGCCCGCCCTTGGGGGCTGAAGGCTCGGCATAGTCGAAGTGGGTGAACCGGGCGCCATATTTGAGATCGCCGAAGGTCGAGAGCCCGTGTCGCGCCTCGGCTTGTGCCCTTGCGACGGGTGCGGCGAGGAGCGATGCCGTTGCCATGAGGAAATGGCGGCGCCTCATTGGCCGGCCTTGATGCGGGCCGCCTTGGCGGCGTCCCACCACCAGATATCGGGGAACCCGACGGCATAGTCGGGCAGATTGGCGGGCCGGCCGAAGCGGTCCCAGTGGGCGATGCGCTGGTAGGGGATGTACCACATGGGCACCACGAAGTCGTTCCACAGGAGGACCCGGTCGAGCGCCCGGCAGGCGGCGATGAGCCCGGCGCGCGACTTGGAAAAGATGACGTCGTCGATGAGCGTGTCGATGGCGGCATCCTTGATGCCGACGAAATTGAAGCTGCCGGGCCGGTCGGCTGCCGCCGAGCCCCAGAAATTGCGCTGCTCGTTGCCCGGCGACAGCGACTGGCCCCAGTTGGCGACGATGATGTCGTAGTCGAAATTCTGCCGCCGCCGCTGGTATTGCGCGTCATCGACCGTGCGCACGACCGACTGGATGCCGATGAGCTTCAACTGGTCGACATAGGGCAGGACGATGCGCTCGAACAGCGGCGAGACGAGAAGGAATTCCACCTGCATGGCCTCGCCGCCGGCGTTCACCAGCTTGCGGTCAGGGCCGAGCTTCCAGCCGGCCTCGCCCAGGAGCTTGAGCGCCATGCGCAAATTCTTGCGCCGGTCGAGCGGGGTCTTGTTGACGGGGTTGGTGTAGGTTTCAGTGAACACCTCGTCGGGGACCTTGCCGCGCAAGGGTTCGAGAAGTTTGAGTTCATCCGGCCCCGGCAGACCAGTGGCGGCCAGTTCGGAATTGTTGAAGTAGCTGGCCGAACGCTCGTACTGGCCATAGAACAGGTTGGCGTTCGACCATTCGAAGTCGAAGGCGTAGTTGAAGGCCAGCCTTACCCGCCGGTCCTTGAACTTGTCGCGCCGGATGTTAAAGGCAAAAGCCTGCATGCCCTCCACGTTCTTCAGGGCGATTTTCTCGCGCACCACATCACCGCGTTCAAGGGCGGGAAAATTGTAGGCGGTGGCCCAGTTCTTGGAGCTGTTCTCGTTGCGGTAATCGTACTGGTCCGACTTGAAGGCTTCCAGAGCTACCGTCTCGTCGCGGAAATAGATGACCGACATCTCGTCGAAATTGTTCTGGCCGACATTCACCGGCAGCCGGGCCGCCCAGTAGTCATCGACCCGTCGGGCGGTGATCGACGTGCCGGTCTTGACCTCGCTGATCCGGTAGGCGCCGGAGGCAAGCGGCACTTCGAGCGTGGTTGCATCGAGATCGCGCTTGCGGCCCTTGGCGTCGGTGCCCTCCCACCAGTGGCGCGGCAGCACCTGCAATTGTCCGGTGATCTGCGGCAGTTCGCGGTTGCCCTTGGCCGAGAAGAAGAACGTCACCTCGCGCTCGCCGGTCTGCTCCGCCTTGGCGATGTTCTTGTAGTAGAAGGCGCTTTCCGGATTGGCGAGCTTGAGGTTGGTCATCGACCAGATGACGTCGTCGGGGGTGATCGGCTTGCCGTCGTGAAAACGCGCATCGGGACGCAGCCGGTAGGTGACGGAGGAATGATCCTCGGGATATTTCATCGCCTCGGCGATGAGGCCGTACTGGCTCGAAGGCTCGTCGTTGGCGTCCTTGGTGAGGCTGTCCACCGTCGATGAGACGAGGCCCGCCGCGTTGCCCTTGAAGGTGAAGGGATTGAGGCTGTCGAAGGTGCCGACCGCGAACAGCCTGACGCGCCCGCCCCTGGGTGCTGCGGGATCGACATAGTCGAAATGCGCAAAGTCGGGGGCGTATTTGACATCGCCGAACAGCGACAGTCCGTGCCGCCAGCCGGGCTCGTCGGCATGGGCGATGGAGGTTGCGACAAGGCGAAAGCCGGGCAGCAGCCCGAGCGGGGCCAGCGCCTTGATGAGGCCGCGCCGCGAAATCACCATGTCGCCTCCTGAACTGCACCGGACAAGGGCCTGAAAGCCTAGAGGCCTTTGGCGCAAATGAAAACACCGGCGGGTGGCCGCCGGTGTTAAATCTTGGTCATGCGCCGATACGGCTACGGGGTCGGCAGCGGCACCGGATTGTCGCTCAGGGTGCGCAGATAGGCGATCACGTCGGCGCGCTTGGCCTCGTCGGAAATGCCGGCAAAGCCCATCTTGGTGCCGGGCACGTAGGCCTTGGGCTTGTGAAGGAACTTGTTGAGGTCCTCGAACGTCCACTTGCCGTCCTTCTTGGCCTCGGCCTTCATGGCGTCGGAGTAGGAAAAGCCCGGATGGCTGGCGATCGGCCGCTCGACCACGCCATAAAGGTTGGGTCCGACCTTGTTGGGCCCACCCTTGGTGAAGTCGTGGCAGGCCTGGCAGGGCTTGGTGTCGGCCTGTCCCTTTTCGGCGCTGGCCTTGGCCAGGAATGGCGCGATCGGCGGGATCGTCGGGGCGGCGGCGGCCGTTTCGGTCGTCTTGGCGGCGACTTCGACCTTCATGCCGGGCATCGCCGGCTTCGGGGCGTGATAGATCGCATGCCCGAGCTCATTGAGGCCGAACACCAGCAATGCCGTGAACAGCACCCAGCCGGCGATCTTGTTCAAAAAGAAAGTGTCGATGCCTTGCATTTTTCCCCTCGCCCCGAGGCCCGGTTGATGTTTGCGATTCCCCAAGCCGGCCCCCCTAGAGAGCCCTGCAATGGGCGCGGAAACTAATGGTTTCGCCGCAGTTGCGCAATACGTATAAGGGCTGCAAGTCCATTTTGCCGCGCCGCGCCGGGCAGCCGGCCTCTTGCTTGACCAGCCATGCATTCCGCCTCCGTCATCACTGTCATTCCGGCCCGCATGGGCTCTGAGCGCCTGCCCGGCAAGCCGCTGGCCGATATCGCCGGGGTGCCCATGGTGGTGCAGGTGTGCCGCCGGGCGCTTGCGGCCGGTATCGGGCGTGTGGTGGTGGCCGCCGCCGATGCCGAAATCGTTGCTGTCGTCGAGGCGCACGGTCTGGAGGCGGTGTTGACGGCGGAAGACCTGCCGTCGGGCTCCGACCGCGTCGCCGCCGCCATCCGTCGCATCGACCCCGAACGGCACTACGATGTGGTGGTCAACCTGCAGGGCGATCTGCCGATGATCGAGCCGGCGGTGGTGCGGGCCTGCCTCGATGCCTTGAGCTTTCCCGGTGCCGACATCTCCACCGTGGCGGCCCTTGTCGTCGATCCGGACGAGGCTGCGAATCCCAACGTGGTCAAGGCCATCGCCGCGCTCGCCGAAAGCAGCGGGCCGGTCGAGGCACGCGATTTCGTGCGCCGCCTGCCGGAGGGCGCGAGGCCGCCCTTTTGGCACCATATCGGCATCTACGCCTACCGCCGTGCCGCGCTTGAGCGCTTCGTCGCCCTGCCGCCCTCGGCGCGCGAGGTCGAACGCCGGCTGGAGCAGATGCGCGCCCTCGACAACGCCATGTCGATTGCCATCGCCCGCGTTGACACGGTGCCGCTGGGTGTCGATACTCCCGCCGACCTTGAACGGGCGCGCTTTCTCATGGCATCGGGGGACGCATGACGACCGGCCGACAGGCAGCGCCGGACCGGCAGGTCATTTGAATTTGTTCTTTGTTCTTCGGGGGTAACGAAAGTGGCTCAGGCAGCCGGCAGCAAGATAGCCTATCAGGGCGAACCGGGGGCCAATTCCCACATCGCCTGCCTTGAGGCCTTTCCCGACCTCGAGCCGCTGGCCTGCCGCACCTTCGAGGATGCCTTCGCGGCGGTGGAAAGGGGCGATGCGCTTTACGCCATGATTCCCATCGAGAATTCGGTGGCCGGCCGGGTGGCCGACATCCATCACCTGCTGCCGGGATCGAGGCTGCACATCATCGGCGAACACGTGCTCAGGGTGCATCACCAGCTTCTGGTGGCACCGGGAGGCAGCCTTCAAACCATCAAGACCGTGCACAGCCATATCCACGCGCTCGGCCAGTGCCGCAAGGTGATCGCCGAGCTGGGCCTCAGGGCGATCGTTGCCGCCGACACCGCCGGGGCGGCGCGCGAGATCGCTGAGGCGGAAGACCCTGAAAGGGCCGCCATCGCCACGGCGCTGGCGGGCGAAATCTACGGCCTTGCGACGCTGAAGGTCGATATCGAGGACGAGGACCACAACCGCACCCGCTTCATCGTCCTGTCACGCGAGGCGCGCGATGCCGAACCCGGCGACGGCGAGGTGGTGACCTCCTTCGTGTTCCGGGTGCGCAACGTGCCGGCGGCGCTCTACAAGGCCCTCGGCGGCTTTGCCACCAACGGCATCAACATGACCAAGCTTGAGTCCTACCAGTTGGGCGGCAGCTTCTTTGCCACCCAGTTCTATGCCGAGATCGACGGCCACCCGGCCGACCGCCTGGTGCGGCTGGCCATGGAGGAACTGGCGTTTTTTACCTCCTTTGTGCGCGTGCTCGGCACCTACAAGGCCTCTCCCGCCCGCGCCGAGGTGGTGGGCCGTGGCGTCGACGACGAGTAGGCGGGTGTTGCGCTCCGCCCAAATCATCCACCATCGTCACACCGGGACGTGATCCCGGTGTCCATGCCGCCAATCTCACTGCAAGTTGCAGCGCCAGCGGAATGGATGCCGGCATCAAGTGCCGGCATGACGATGGAAATGGACGGCGTACGAGAAAACAATCCGAAAAATGTCTTGACAAATGGCAAATGTTCCTGTATTGTTCCCTCGCCTTCCCGGCGATTGTATCGTTGACAAACCATCATGTAAGCCTACGATAAGTCAAGATTCGGTGCCGCGAGTCCGTTCTGCACAATTTTGCAGGACGCGCATTGAACAGCACCATTCGACCATTGGTAGAACGTGATGCAGCCGCAGTCGCAGCACCACATTTGAGGTTCATTGCGCTCAAGGCGTTTCTGTCTTTCAGCGATTAAATCTATGAGGTTGGACATGGCCAAAGCACCATCCGGCGGTAAAGATTCTGGGAAGGCCCGCAGCGCAATCAAGGGAACGTATGTAACTAAGGCATATGCGAAGACTTATCCGAAGACGACTGTCGTCGAACACGACAGGTCAAAGGGCAATCCGAAGAAGCCCAAAAAGTAATAATGGAAAAATTCCTTGGTGCTCTTGCACTCGCCGCCATTTCAGGAATAACTTATATCGCTTACCGACATCCAATAGCATATTACAAAAATTGGCATTGGCCACTTCTTGTTACGATATTGGGTGTGTGGTTAGCCTTCTTCGGATTTAATAACGGTGTATACGTCGCTTATCATAATCTCTCTGTGTTGATTCCAGAAGAAAAAAAATTATCAGCCATTTCAATAAAAGATCATATAACTTATGATCAACTTTCAGTTGGAGTTATTGTCGGATGTGCATTAGCATATTTATTATTTCTTTCTGTCCTTCCATACATCTTACCAAAAGAGGATAAAATAAAGGACGAAGACGACAAAAAATGAAATAAGGAAATCTTTGAAAGATCCTCCTGTGTCGGTTTTGTCGTTGCCTGGCAGGTTTTGGAATGCGTCAGACATAGAGCACCAATATCGGCTTATTCAGCCGAATCTTTTTCTTTCGACTTTTTCTTTGCGACTCGCCGCAACTTATCGTCAAATGCCTGCTCGTCGTCGTCACAGCCTAGCTCGCGAGCGGCTTGCCTGAATCGTTCAATTTGGGCAGAGTCCTTTTTCACAATGGACATCGATGATGTTGAGCGTTTGTTGTCTGGCTTGGTTGATTTCATCGTGGTGGGTAGGCTCCTAACTCCGGCTGCCTGTATTATGGGGGCGCAAACGCCAATTGTTAGACTGTCGCGTGAGAGAGTCGATCATATCCTGGCTAAGCACCCTGACATCACAAAGTATGATCTGCTTCTGATGCCGGACATGATAGCACGTGGCCTCATTATTCACGAGCAGCTGCGCCCCAAACGATTCGTGGCAAGCTATCAGCACCCCGATTTGGCTGAACGATATTTTCTGGCTATGAAATTCGCCGTTGGTGGTCACGAGGCATCGATTTCAACAATGCACCGTGGGCGACAACGCCAGACGAGGGCATATCTAAAACATGGAACAATTATCCAGCGTCACAAGTGGTGAGCAGCCGCCTTCGGGCAAAGGCGGCTGCTCTATTGGTGAATGGGTGAGGACTGCCGTTCCCTCACATGGCGCTCCCACATGCCCAAAACCCTTGCGTGGTGCTACGGCGGGCAGATTTACCGTGTCTCCATTCACCGAATCAAAATTACGATTCCCATTGATTCGGACAACAGAAGGTGTGTCAAGGCGTGCATTTTTGCACAACTTTAGTGCTTGTTCCGGCTCCGAAATGACCACAAAGGCAGTTTCAACTGCACCGGCTTGCGGTAGTGGCTACGCTTCGCTTCCACAAGGTTGCCGGTATGTGAGCCGCCTGCCTTTGAAACCCTTGAGCGCTATGGTTGCCCGCATTTCATCGTCAACGCCCAATTTGATGCGGTTGCTGTAGCGGAAATCGAATTCTGCGAGATAGCGATGCAGGTGATGTTCGGCGCAGTGCTGATAGACACCCTTCATGCCGCGCTTGAAGATCGAATAGAAGCCTTCAACCGTATTCGTGTTGATCTTGATGCGCTCGCCAGCGTCATTCGTCTCGGTGCGACCGTACTCTTCGGCGCTGTGGTTGACGCTGCCGTGCATGGCAAAATCCTTGCCAAGGCTGATGTACGCCTTTGCCTCATCCGTCATCAGGCCGCTTTCCTTGGCAATGTTGGTGCGCACGATGGGCAACACGCTGGCAATGGACAGGCTGGCGATCTGGTACGAACGAGCCTCGCCGCCGCGCTCAACCAACGTCAGAACCATGTTCTTCGTGTATGAACCTTTCTCTGTCGCAGGCACACCCTCAAGGCGGCCGATATAGGTTTCATCGGCTTCAACGAATTTGCCTTCACCGCCCATTGGCGTGAACTCACGAATGCTCATCGCCTCACGGATGCGATGATGAAGGAACCATGCGGTTTTGTAAGTCACCTCTAAAATGCGGTGAAGCTGGTGAGCGCTGATACCCTTCTTTGACGAACAAACCAGATGGATCGCCTGCAACCATTTGTGCAGCGGCAAGTGGCTTTCCTCAAAGATCGTGCCGATGCGAACCGTGAACTGAGCGCGGCAGGCGGCACACTTGTAGAGGCCGTGGCGCTCTATGCCTTCCGGGCGCTTTCTGGAAGGCTTGGAGCGAACACCTACCAGCTTGTAGTGCTTATCGACGTTGCCGCAGTGCGGGCATTCCGGGCCATTCGGCCAGAGAATGCTTTCCACATGCTCAAAGGCAGCGGCTTCGTCGTGAAAATAGGTCTTTGACAAGATCGACATTTCTCTAACTCCTTGATTCCAATATAGGAGTTTGAGTTTGGTTTGTCAACTATATAATCGCCGCCTTCCCCCAACCTCGGAAGTGTGCACGAACCGTCGGTGCATGGGGGTAAAACGGTTCCCGAGCCGAGTATCAGTCCTGACGTGTGGCTGCGAAAAGTCCGGGCGGGCTGCGCGTCGACCCTGGGGGGAAACTTCCAGCGCGCCAAATTGCAAGCCGGGCCGGCCGGAGGTGCCTTCTATCTATCTGGAGGGCATATGGCTCCATAGGACCGGCTTTGGTGAGAGCGACGGCAAACCCGACAAGAAACCGGGTGCGGAGCACCTTTCAGGTGCCCATTGTTACTAACAGCGTTGCACCTCAAAGGCGCTCCGCTCTTCCCTTCTCCCTCCGACACGGCCAAAACGCCGCCGGAGCCAATGAGGCTTGCGCCGCCCTCATTCCGTCACCCCGTGACTCGATCACGGGGTCCATTCCGCCAACCTCGCGACAAGTCGCAAGGCCAGCGGAATGGATGCCGGCATGACGATGAAGGTGGGGGGATCACAGCAATTATTGCGACGCTTGGACGGTGCCGACTATCTCAGTTCTCGTCCATCTTCAGCGCCGCGATGAAGGCGTCCTGGGGGATCTCGACGCGGCCGAACTGGCGCATCTTCTTCTTGCCTTCCTTCTGCTTGTCGAGAAGCTTTCGCTTCCTGGTGATGTCGCCGCCGTAGCATTTGGCGGTGACGTCCTTCCTCAGCGCCGAAATGGTCTCGCGCGCCACCACCCGGCCGCCGATGGCCGCCTGGATGGGAATCTTGAACAGGTGCCGCGGGATGAGGTCCTTGAGCTTTTCGCACATCACCCGCCCGCGCTGTTCGGCGCGACCGGCGTGGACGACGATCGACAGGGCATCGACCGGCTCGGCGTTGACCAGGATCTGCATCTTCACGAGGTTCCCGGCCTCGTAGTCGAGCATGTGGTAATCGAAGCTGGCATAGCCGCGCGTCACCGACTTCAGCCGGTCGTAGAAGTCGAACACCACCTCGTTCAGCGGCAGTTCGTAGACCAGCATGGCGCGGTTGCCGGCATAGGTGAGCTGCTTCTGGCGCCCGCGCCGGTCCTCGCACAGCTTCAGCACGGCACCCAGATAATCGTCCGGCACCAGGATGGTGGCGACTATCCACGGCTCCTCGATATGGTCGATCTTGACTGGATCCGGCATGTCGACCGGGTTGTGCAGTTCCTTCATCGAGCCGTCGTTGAGGTAGACCTGATAGATCACCGAGGGCGCCGTCGTGATGAGGTCGATATTGAATTCACGTTCCAGCCGCTCGCGGATGATCTCCAGATGCAAGAGGCCGAGGAAGCCGCAGCGGAAGCCGAAACCCAGCGCGGCGGAGGTTTCCATCTCGTAGACGAAGCTGGCATCGTTGAGCCGCAACTTGCCCATCGCCTCGCGCAAATCCTCGAATTCGGCATTGTCGACGGGAAAGAAGCCGGCGAACACCACCGGCTGCGACGGCTTGAAGCCGGCAAGCGCCTTGGCGCAGGGGCGGCGCTCTTCGGTCACCGTGTCGCCCACGCGGGTGTCGGCCACTTCCTTGATGGCGGCGGTGAAGAAGCCGATTTCGCCGGGGCCGAGGTCGGCGACGGTTTCCTGCTTGGGCCGGAAGATGCCCACCCGCTCCACCAGATAGGCGCCGCCGGTCGCCATCAGCTTGATCTTCTGGCCCTTCTTCAGGACCCCGTCGATGATGCGCACCAGCACCACGACGCCGAGATAGGCATCGTACCAGCTATCGACGAGGAGGGCCTTCAGCGGGGCGTCCCGGTCGCCCTTGGGGGCCGGCAGGCGATGGACGACGGCTTCCAGCACCTCGCGGATGCCGATGCCGGTCTTGGCGGAAATCTCAAGGGCGCCCGAGGCATCGAGCCCGATCACGTCCTCGATCTGCTGGCGCACCCGATCCGGTTCGGCGGCGGGCAGGTCGATCTTGTTGAGGACGGGGATGATCTCGTGATTGTTGTCGATGGCCTGATAGACGTTGGCGAGCGTCTGGGCCTCGACGCCCTGGCTGGCATCGACCACCAGGAGCGAGCCTTCCACGGCCGCCAGCGAGCGGTTGACCTCGTAGGCGAAGTCCACATGGCCCGGCGTGTCGATGAGGTTGAGTTCATAGACCCCGCCGTCGAGCGCGGTATAGTCGAGGCGCACGGTCTGCGCCTTGATGGTAATGCCGCGCTCGCGTTCGATCTCCATCGAATCGAGCACCTGCTCGCGCATCTCGCGCTGGGTGAGGCCGCCGCACATCTGGATCAGCCGGTCGGCGAGCGTCGACTTCCCGTGGTCGATGTGCGCAATGATGGAGAAATTGCGGATGTGGGCCGTATCGGTCATGGCGGGAGGCTTGTGACAGGCCCTCCGGGACCCGTCAAGCGCACAATGGGGGTCGAGCGGGCTGGACCTCTCTCCCGAACAATTCTAGTTTGCCTTGCCTGAACCGCTGGAGGCCTCAACGCTAGTGAAACCGTTTGCCGAACTGTCGGAGAGCGAGATCCTCGCCCTCGCCATATCCAGCGAGGATGACGATGCCCGCACCTACATGACCTTTGCCAATGCACTGGCCGAGAAATACCCGGCCTCGGCACGGGTGTTCATGGAGATGGCCGAGGAAGAGCACGTGCACCGCCAGCGCCTCACCGATGCCTACGTGGAAAAGTTCGGCGATCATATCCCGCTGATCCGGCGCTCCGACATCGCCGGTTTCGTCAAGCACAAGCCGGCGTGGCTGATGAAGCAGCTTTCCCTCGACATGGTCAGGAAGCGTGCCGAAGTGATGGAGCTGGAAAACTATCGTTTCTACAAGCACGCGGCCGAAAAGTCCTCCGACGAAAGCGTCGCGAAGCTGCTGCTCGAACTGGCCGAGGACGAAAAGGGCCATGAATCGCTGGCCGGGCGTCTGGGCCAGAAGTTCCTGACGCCCGACGCCAAGCTGGAGGAGGGCGAGGCCGAAAGCCGCCTGTTCCTGTTGCAGGTCATCCAGCCGGGTCTCCTGGGGCTCATGGACGGTTCGGTATCGACGCTGGCGCCGCTGTTTGCGGCTGCCTTCGCTACCCACAACACCTGGCAGACCTTTCTGGTGGGAGCGGCGGCCTCCATCGGTGCCGGCATCTCGATGGGTTTTGCCGAAGCGCTATCGGACGACGGGGCACTGACCGGGCGCGGCCATCCCATCATCCGCGGGTCGGCGGCCGGCATCATGACCGCCGTCGGCGGCCTTGGCCACACGCTGCCCTATCTGCTCTCCGATTTCTGGCACGCGACCGCGCTGTCCATCGTCATCGTCTTCTTCGAGCTCTGGGCGATTTCCTGGGTGCGCTACAAATATATGGACACACCCTTCCTGCGCGCCGCGTTTCAGGTGGCGGTGGGCGGCTTCATCGTGTTCCTGGCGGGCATCGCCATAGGCAATGCCTGATGCCAAGAGCCCCCGCCCCCCTGCTTTAGGGGGGTGAGAGGCTGGCCGGGTTGGATCGGGATTGAAGCTGGCGGATACCTGCTACTCGACCGTGAACACCGTCCACATGCCGGCCACGAAGTGACCGGGGACGTTGCAATAGAGCAGGTAGGTGCCGGGTTTCATGGTGATGGCGAGAGTGCCCCGCGCCCCCGGGTCCAGTTCCGAGACCTCGCCCAGGTCGCCCATGTTGTCCTCGTCGACCCGCTCCTCGCCCTTGATATAGGGCAGGGTCTTGCTGGGGTCGTCGAGCCGCGCCACGATCATTTCATGGATGGTGTCCTTGGAGGCGTTGGTCACCTGGAAGGCCACTTCGCCGGCTTTCGCCTTGTCGGCCGAAACAGCGATGCCCATGGTGGCCTTGGACATGTCGCCATGCATGCCGTAGCCCATGTCCTTGGGCATGGCCATGTCGCCGCCCTTGTCCCATAGCGTCACGTCGATCGTCGTGCCGTTGGCGGCGGCGGGACCGGTGACGGCGGCGAGAACAGGCACGGCGACAGCGGTGGCGGCAAGCATTTGTCTTCTTGTAAAGAGCATTTTTTGATTCTCCTCTCGTTCGGAGCCGGAGAGTAGGCCCCGCGCTCCAAAGGGCGCGCGATACGGATATCACGCCTTGATCGGAATCAATTTTACGACTTCGTAAGGAATGACAGGCGGGAAGGGCGCCGGCCTCACTCGTTGGCGGCGATGGCCATCTGGATGTCCTTCTCGCGCTGCCTTTCGGTGCGGTGCATGACGAAGCCGGCGACGCACACGCCGACCGCCACCACGCCTATGATGACGGTGGCCAAGGCGTTGATATCGGGGGTCATGCCAAGCTTCATCTTGGAGAAGATCAGCATGGGCAGGGTGGTCGACCCGGGCCCGGCCGTGAAGCTCGCGATCACCAGATCATCGAGCGACAGGGTGAACGACAGAAGCCACCCCGCCACCATGGCCGGGGCGATGATCGGCATGGTGATGTCGAACAGGACCCTGAACGGCGTCGAGCCGAGATCCTGGGCTGCTTCTTCGAGCGCGGAATCCATGCTCGTCAGCCGCGACTGCACGATGACCGCCACATAGGCCATGGAAAACGTGATGTGGGCGAGCGTGATGGTGGTAGCGCCGCGCCCGGCCGGCCAGCCGGTCAGGCCTTCCATGATCACGAACAGGAACAGCAGCGACAGGCCGGTGATGACATCCGGCATGATGAGCGGTGCCGAGATCATGCCCGACATCAAGGTGCGGCCGCCAAAGCGCCCCATGCGGGCAAGCGCCAGCCCGGCAAGCGTTCCGAACAGCGTCGCAACGCTAGCCGAGGTCAGCGCGATGCGCAGCGACAGGAGTGCCGCCTCGATCACCTGATCGTTCTGGAAGAGGATGGGGTACCACGCGAACGAGAAACCGCCCCACAAGGTGGCGAGGCGCGAGGTGTTGAACGAGTAGGCGATCATCATGAGGATCGGCACGTAGAGGAAGGCGAAGCCGAAAACCAGCACCGAGATGAGGAATACCGAGCGCTTGCCCATCACTGGCCCGCCTCGGCCTGGCGGCCCTGATAGTGATTGAAGATCATGATCGGCACCACCAGCAGGATCAGCAGCACCACGGCCACTGCCGAGGCCACCGGCCAGTCATGATTGAGGAAGAACTCGTCGAACAGCACGCGGCCGATCATCGGGCTGTCGGCACGTCCCAGCAGCGCCGGTATGACATATTCGCCGGTGGCCGGAATGAACACCAGCATGCCGCCGGCAATGATGCCGGGCACCGACAGCGGCAAGGTGACATCGAGGAAGGTGCGCCAGGGCCTCGACCCCAGGTCCATGGCCGCCTCGTTGAGGGTCATGTCGAGGCGTTCCAGATTGGCATAGAGCGGCAGGATCATGAACGGCAGATAGGAATAGACGATACCGATATAGACCGCAAAATTGGTATTCATCATATGCAGCGGCTTGCTTATGATATGCAGGTAAATCAATACGTTGTTGATCGTCCCGTAAGTGTTGAGCATGCCCATCCAGGCATAGATGCGCAACAGGAACGAGGTCCAGAAGGGCAGGATGACGAGCAACAGCAAGATGTTGCGCCAGGCCCCCGAGGCGCGCGAGATGCCATAGGCCATGGGATAGCCCAGCAGCAGGCAGAACACCGTGGCCAGGGCGGCGATCTTCACCGAATTCACATAGCCGTACCAGTAGAGCGGATCCTGAACCAGCAGGCCGTAATTGTAGCTGATGTTGTCCATGATGCCCGCCCAGCCACCTTCCCAGTTGAAGGGTGGAATGGCGGTTGCCTGACCGGCCAGCGAGATCGCCAGCACGATGCCGAAGGGCGCAAGGAAGAAAAGCAGCAACCAGGCATAGGGCGTGGCGATGATCAGCTTGCGCCAGCCGCGGCGATTGAACCAGTCCTTGAAGCGCGACGTATCGGCCGTGCCGGTTGCGGTCACGTCCGATGCCCCTTCCGCCGATGCTGTCATGGTCTCACTCCTCGAGCAGGATGGCGGAAGTGGTTTCCCATGTGAGCCATACCTTGTCGTCCCAGTCGACGCTGCGCTCATCTTCGGCCAGGCGCCGTTCGTTGAGGCGCGAGACGCGCACCAGTTCGCCGGAATTGAGGCGCACCCGGTAGAGCGAATCCTTGCCGAAATAACCCAGGTCGATCACCTGGCCTTGCGCCGCGTTGGTACGGCCGCTCTTGGGGGTCGTGCGGTCGATCGAAATCTTTTCCGGCCGTACCGCGACCCATACCGGCTTGCCGGCCTGTGTCCGGTGCTGGCCGGCGATCTCGAAGACGCAGCCCGCGGCCGGACACTCCACGTGGACGACATCTGTCTTGGCCGCCTTGACGGTGCCCTCGAACAGGTTGATCGAACCGATGAAGTCGGCGACGAAACGCGACTTTGGGAATTCGTAGATCTCGGTAGGCGTGCCGATCTGGCATATGTGCCCGTGATCCATGACGGCGATGCGGCTGGCGAGCGTCATCGCTTCTTCCTGGTCGTGGGTGACCACGATGAAGGTCACGCCAACCTTTTCCTGGATGTTCATCAATTCGAACTGGGTCTGCTCGCGCAGCTTCTTGTCCAGCGCCGCCAGCGGCTCATCCAGCAACAGCAGCTTGGGGCTCTTGGCGAGCGCCCGGGCAAGTGCCACGCGCTGGCGCTGGCCGCCGGAAAGCTGGTGCGGCTTGCGGCCGCCGAGGCCCCTGAGTTGCACCAGTTCGAGCAGTTCGCTCACCCGGTCCTGAACTTCCGCCTTGGTCATCTTTTCGTGCTTGAGCCCGTAGCCGACATTCTTCTCAACCGTCATGTGGGGGAAGAGCGCATAGGACTGGAACATCATGTTGACCGGGCGCTCGTAGGGAGGCACCGCGCTCATGTCCTGGCCATCGATGAGGATGCGGCCGGCGGTCGGGATCTCGAAGCCGGCGAGCATGCGCAACAGCGTGGTCTTGCCGCAGCCCGACCCGCCGAGGAGCGCGAACAGTTCGCCCTTGAAGATGTCGAGACTGACGCTGTCGACGGCAGTGAAATCACCGAACTTCTTGGTGACCTTGTCGATGCGGATGAAGGGTTCAGCACCTGCATCGCGCCACGCCGGTACCGCTGGTGCGGCGGTTGCCGTATCAACCTTTTGTCTGATCATGCATTTGCCCCCAACACCCCCTGCAGCATCCCATGAAGTCGGCCCGGCGGCGATCTGCCGCCGGACCATCCGTCTTCAGTGTGGTGTCGGGCCTCAGGAGCCGGTCTTGATCCGGGTCCAGGCGCGCGTAAGCTCGCGCTGGGCCTTGTCGGACAGCGACTTCGATGTCCACAAGCGCTTCACCAGGCTGGCCGGCGTATAGACCGCAGGGTCCTCCAGGATCGACTTGTCGACGTACTGGTTGGCGTCCTTGTTGGCATTTGCGTAGTAGGTGTAGTTGGTGCACTTGGCGATGACTTCAGGATCCATCAGGTAGTTGAGGAACTTGAGGCCATTTTCCGCATGCGGCGCATCGGCCGGCATCGCCCAGGTATCGAACCACAGGGGCGAACCGGTCTTCGGCACATAGTAGGCCAGGTTGATCTTCACGCCGGCCTTGTCGGCCCGATCGGTCGCGGTGGCATAGTCGCCCGACCAGTCATTGGCCACGCACAGCTCCTTGTTGGGCAGGGCGTTGAGGTAGTTGGATGAATCGAACGTCTTGATGTACTTGCGCACCGGCTTGAAGACGTCGACCACTTTGGCATAGTCAGCAGGGTTCTCGGAGTTGGGGTCGAGCCCCAGATAGGCGAGAGCCATGGGGATCACATCACGCGGGCTCTCGAGCACCGAGATGCCGCAGTCGGCGAGCTTGGAGGCGTATTTGGGATCGAGGATCATGGCCATCGAATCGAACGGCGGGTTGTCGCCCAGACGCTTCTTCACCATGTCGACATTGTAGGTGATGCCGGTGGTGCCCCACATGTAGGGTACCGCGTATTCGTTGCCCGGATCCCAGTTGTCGAGCGCCTTGAGGATCACCGGGTCCTCGTGGCTCAGATTGGGCAGCTTCGTCTTGTCGAGCTTCTGGAAGGCGCCGGCGGCGATGAACTTCGGCATCATGCTGCCCGAATGCAGCACCACGTCGTAGCCCGAATGGCCGGCGAGCACCTTGGCTTCTTCCGTCTCGGCCGCGTCGTAGGTGTCGTAGGTGACCTTGATGCCGGTAGCCTTGGTGAAGTCGTCAAGCGTGGTCTCGCCGATATAATCGACCCAGTTGTAGACGTTGACGACTTCCTCGGCGGAAGCCGGTCCACTGCTTGTGGCCATGGCGAGCATGGCCGCACCTGCGGCCAATGCGAGATTGAGTTTCAATAGCGTCCTTGTCATTCCGTTACTCCTTCCCTTCAACGTGAGCGGCCTTGGCGGCCAGTTTGGTTTGTTGAGTGTGGTCTAGTCAAATCCCAGTCAAGTCGAATTGCAATCCTTAATCATGTCATTGATTTCCCTCCCTTCATATCTCCCTCTTGTCGGGTTCATGTTCCAATCGTCGCTTCGAGCCCGCGCCGCTCGAGGGCGCGGGCAATGATGAGACGCTGGATTTCGCTGGTGCCTTCCCAAATGCGGTCGACCCGCAACTCGCGCCAGAAGCGCTCTGCGACATTGTCGCGCATGTAGCCGCGCCCCCCGAAAATCTGTACCGCGCGGTCGGCCACGCGGCCCGCCATCTCCGAAGCATGGAGCTTGGCCAGCGAGCAGCGCGCGTGCAGGACCTTGAGGTCGTCGCCGCGATCATGGGCGGCGGCCGCCTCGCGGGTGATGAGGCGGGCGGCATGCAGGTCCACTGCGCTATCGGCGAGCATCGCCTGCACGAGCTGGTAGGCGATGATCGGATTGCCCGACACGATGCGGGCCCTGGCGAAGGCCAGGGCCTCCTCGATCAGTCGCTCGGCCGCCCCGCAGCAGCGCGCCGCGATCATCAGCCGTTCGTGGCGGAACCAGGCATGGGTATAGCCCATGCCGTCGCCCTCTTTTCCGATGCGGTTGCATGAGGGAACCCGCACGCTGTCGAATTTCAGCACCGGATGATGGTGATTGTAGGTGTGGGTGTATTGGGGCGTGCGCACCACACTGAGGCCCTCGGCATTGGCCGGGCAGAAGAACAGCGCATGCGCTCCGTCATGATCGCCGCCGGCGATTACCGCCTGCACGATCACTGTGTCGGCGAGGTTGTAGCTGGTGACGTGCCATTTCTCGCCCGAGATCACATAATGATCGCCGTCGCGGCGGGCCGTCGTGGCGATCTCGGAGGGGTCCGATCCGGCACCCTCTTCGGTAATGGCATAACAGACATGGCAGTCGCCGGTCATCATCGGCTTGGCGTAGCGCTCGATCTGGTCGGCCGAAAAGGCCTCGAACATCCATCCTTGTGCTTCCGGGCAGCACCAGCATAGGGCGTTGGTGACGCGGCCCAGCTGCTCGTAGACGGCGACCTGGGTGAGCATAGGCAGGCCAAGGCCGCCATGGCTCTTGGGCGCATCGAGGCGCGGCAGACCCATCTTCACCGCAAGCCGCTCGTGGCGTTCGGCAACGCCCGGCGGCAGGCGGCCGGCATTCATTTCCGCTTCGACCTCGCAGGGCATGAGCTCTTCATCAGCGAAGGCCCGCGCCTTCGCGGCCCATGCCCTCGCCTCGGGATCGAGGGTGAAGCTCATGGGGCCGCCTCGCGGCGCAGGCCCGCGGGCGAGAAATGGGCGGGAAAGAAGGCATTCAGGCAGCCATAGACAGTCTTGACGGCCTCTTCTCGCGTAACCGGCGAATAGGAGGTGATGAGATCGAGCCACAATCCCTCGAGGATGGCATCGATGGCACGGGCGATGCGGGCGGCATCGCGCTCGACGTAATGGCCCTCGGCAATGATTTCGCTGACGATGGAGCGCACGGCGAGGTGAAATTCCGCATCGTTGGCGCCGCAATGCTCCATGTATGTCGGCCGGTTCTGTGCCTCGGCCCAGAAGGCCGACCATGCCGCGAGCTTGTCGGGCGTGCACACCACATCGTTGAAATCGGCCGTGGCGAGTGCAGCGAGGCGGGCTGCAGGCGAGGGCCCGGCGGTCCTGAGTGCCGTCTGCCAGTTCTGCCGGTATTCCTCCGCCAGATGCCGCAAGGTTGCCACCAGCAGCTTTTCCTTGCTCTCGAAGTGGAAATTGACAATGCCGCCCGACAGCCCCGCCGCCCTGGCCACGTCGGCCAGCGTCAGCGCGGCATAACCCTTCCTGGCGATGGCCCCGATGGTCGCGTCGATGAGCTGCTGGCGACGAAGCTCCTTGGAGGCCTTGCGCGGGGCGGTCGAGGGGATGGCGGCCATGGCGTCGTTATCCCGGCTTGGTGGCATGGAGGTGATGAGGGCAGTGCTCGCCCGTGTCGAGCACCACGATCATGCGTTGCCAGATGTCGATATTGTGGTCGACGAAATCCTTGCCCAGCCGCTCGACCGCCGGGTCGTAGAGCGGCCCCTGCATGGTGGCCAGTTCCTGCCTGGCCACGTCGCGGTACCAGGGATTGCGATTGACGATGCGCACGTCGCGGAACCCGGCGGCCTCGATGGCCGCGCGGTAGCGTTCGGGCGAGGCCATGCCGAAATCGAGGCCTTCTGCCTTGATATAGGCGGCCATCTCGGGGCTGGGTTCGCCCTCGTGGCCGATCAGCCAGTCGGAGGCAACGAATTGCCCCCCCGGTTTCAGCACCCGGTGGACCTCACGCATGAGCGCGTGCTTGTCGGGGATGTGGACGATGGAGTCCTTGGAAAAGACGATATCGAAGCTTTCCGGCGGGAAGGGAAGGGAGCCGGGAGCCACCTTGACGAGGTCGATGCGCTGGCTGAGGCCATGGGCGGCGATATGCCGGCGGGCACTTGCGATGACGGTATCCTCGACGTCGATGCCGGTGACATGACGGGCGCCGTGCGCCTCGACGAGCAGGCAATCGACACCGCCGGCACCTGAACCGATGTCGAGTACCGACTTGCCGGTGAAATCCACTCCGGCCACCAGACGCGCCAGTTCTTCGGGGCCGCCGGGCGACAGCCAGCCCTCGCCCCACACGATGTCGAGCATGCCGATCAGCTTGTCGCTGTACAGTTCGCCACCGTCGTCGATGTCGGCCATGCGCCGCCCTTCGCGCCTCGTTGCCACCAGTTCATCATAAAAACGCAAACTGAATGAACATTCAATCAAAATATTGCGATCAAGCCTGACAAGCGCGGCAGCGTTGACCCCGGCGCTGCGATCTCCTATCTCAGGGTTCTGCAGAACAAAGCGCCAGAAGACCGCCATGACCATCCGGCCCATCGTCACGTTGCCAGATCCCGTCCTCAAGACCATATCGAAGCCGGTCGCCGGCGTCGACGATGATGTGCGCGCCCTGTTCGACGACATGCTGGCGACCATGTACGATGCACCGGGCATCGGTCTGGCGGCGGTGCAGATCGGCATCCCCCGGCGGCTGGTCGTGCTCGATGCGGTCAGGGACGAGGAGGCGCCGCGCAATCCCATCTGCTTTGCCAACCCGGAGATCGTGTGGGCGTCGGAGGAGTTGTCGGAATACGAGGAGGGATGCCTGTCGATCCCCGAGGTCTACGACATGGTGACCCGCCCCGCCGAGGTGAAGGTTCGCTTCCTCGATCGTCAGGGCGCCGAGCAGGAGATGCACTGCTCGGGGCTTCTCGCCACCTGCATCCAGCACGAGATCGACCACCTCAACGGGGTGTTGTTCATCGACTATCTGTCGCGCCTCAAGCGCGAGCGCATCGTCAAGAAATTCGCCAAGGCCAGGCGCCAGGAAAAGGAACCGGTGTGAGCCTGAAGCTGGTGTTCATGGGAACGCCGGACTTCGCCGTCCCGGTACTGGCGAGCCTCATCGACGCCGGACATTTCATCGCCGCCGTCTATGCCCAGCCCGCCCGCCAGGCCGGGCGCGGCCTTGCGGCTCGACCCACACCCGTCGCCCGCTTTGCCGTTGCCCATGAACTGGATGTCCTGACGCCCGTCAGCCTCAGGAGCCATGAAGAACAGGCCCGGCTGGCCTCATTCAAGGCCGACGCCGCGATCGTGGTGGCCTATGGCCTCATCCTTCCCCGAGCCGCGCTCGATGCCCCCCGCCTCGGCTGCTTCAACCTGCATGCCTCGCTCTTGCCGCGCTGGCGCGGCGCTGCCCCCATCCAGCGCGCCATCATGGCCGGCGACGCCGAGACCGGGGTGGCGGTGATGCGCATGGATGAAGGCCTCGATACCGGACCGGTGTGCCTGGCCGGGATCGTGCCGATTGCAACCGGAACGACGGCAGGCGAACTGCATGACGATCTCAGTGCCAGAGGGGCCCGCCTCATGGTCGAGGCGATGGCCCGGCTCGAGGCCGGCACCCTCAAGTGCCGGGCGCAAGCCGCCGAAGGCATCACCTACGCCGCCAAGATCGACAAGAAAGAAGCCCACATCGACTTATCTGCGTCTGCCGGTGACGTGCTGGCACACATCCATGGCCTGTCGCCGTGGCCTGGCGCCTGGGCGTTGGTGCCGGTCGAAGGCCGGGCGGTCCGGGTGAAGATCCTCAAAGCCGAAGCGGCCGACGGTCATGGCCGGCCGGGCGAGGTGCTGGACGACCGCTTCGCCATCGCCTGCGGTTCCGGCGCCATCCGCCCCCTCGTGGTGCAGCGTGAAGGCAAGGGCCAGATGCGGCTCGATGATTTTCTGCGCGGCACGAGGCTGGAGCCGGGCAGCCTTCTGGCCTAAGCTTTTTCCAATTCATCAAGGAGGAACAAGCCCTATGTTCGAGACCACCACCGCCGGCAGCCTCCCCAAGCCGTTCTGGCTGGCCGAACCGGAAAAGCTGTGGCCGCGCTGGCGCTACGAGGGCGCCGATCTCGACCGCGCCAAGCGCGATGCCGCCCTGGTGTGGATCAAGGAGCAGGAGGATGCAGGTATCGACATCGTCACCGATGGCGAGCAGTTCCGCACCCATTTCGTGCACGGCTTCCTCGAGCACATCGACGGCATCGACTGGGCAAAGAAGACGAAGATGGGCATCCGCGACAATCGTTATGTTGTCGATGTCCCGACCGTGACGGCGCCGGTGTCACGCAAGCGCCCGGTGCATGGCGATGAGGTGAGGTTCACCCGCGCCCACACCAGGAAAAAGCTCAAGTTCACGCTGCCCGGGCCGATGACCATCTGCGACACCATTGCCGATGCTCACTACAACCAGCGCGCCGACATGGCGATGGCCTTTGCCGGCATCCTCAACGAGGAGGCGCGCGAGCTGGAGTCGATTGGCGTCGACGTCATCCAGTTCGATGAGCCGGCCTTCAACGCCTTCCTGAAGGAGGCCGCCGGCTGGGGCGTGGAAGCCCTCAATCGCGCCGTGGAGGGGCTCACCTGCAAGACCGCCGTCCACATCTGCTATGGCTACGGCATCAAGGCCAACATCGACTGGAAGAATTCTCTCGGCAGCGAATGGCGGCAATACGAGGCGTTCTTTCCCGCCCTCAACGCCAGCCGCATCGGCCAGGTGTCGCTCGAATGCGCCAACTCGCATGTGCCGCTGTCGATGATGGGCCTGTTGCCGGACAAGGACGTCATGGTCGGCGTTATCGATGTCGCCACCAACGACATCGAGACGCCGGATCAGGTGGCCGCGACGATCAGGTCGGCGCTTGAATTCGTCGATGCCGAGCGCTTGATCCCCTGCACCAATTGCGGCATGGCGCCGTTGCCGCGTAGCGTTGCCTCGGGCAAGATCAAGGCACTCGCCGACGGCGCGGCGCTGGCCCGCACGCAAGTCTAGCTCTGACCCGGTCGTCCGTGAGCGTGATGTGGTGCGCGGGAATGCGCGACCTGTCGAGGACCTGTTTTGTGTGACCGTGCTAGGAGTGCAGAGGTGAGATCATCGATAGGCGCAAACGGGAGCGGTTGGATGATGAGACCTCGTCTAGAGGCCATCGTTTTGGTCCTATCCTATGTTGTCGCCGTCGCGCTGTTTTCGGCGCCAGCGTCAGCGCAGTCCGTTGTGGAAAAATTGATCGCCGCAGAGAATCCTTGTGCCCCGCTCAAGAAGAAGACCTTCCTGGGAAAGGTGGGCATCGACAAGCTTAGGGGCGTGCATCTCGACCAGGCCGACATCTTGCTGCAGGGCGACACGGTGAAGATCACCGTGAATGGCGAACTGGCGTGCGGGACCTCCAATCACTCGGTGGTCCAGGGTGATGCCTCGGCGTCGATCACGGCGCTCGCGACGGCCGACATCGCCCAGTGCAACGTGACGTTGATGGACGTTTCGCTGGGGCATTTCGGCGGCGCCTTCGGCGACGTGATCGCAGCCTTGTCGCACAAGATCAAAGCCGGCCTGGAAAAGCGACTCAGCGCCGTGCTGATCGATGCCTGCCATCGCCTGCACAAGCTGCAATGATGGCTCGGCCCGCATCAACGCGGCTTGCCCGCTAGCCCTTTTCGTCCCACCAGCCCACATAGATGCCGGCGCGCTCGGCGCTGCCCTCGGCCGCCCTGATCTCGTCGTCGCTGACCGTGGTGCGGTGCTTGAGGGTGCGTGCCCAGTCGAACAGCTTGTCCTTCATCGTTGCGCGTACGCCTTCGAAAACCGCATCGCGGCCGAGGTCGTTCACCTCGCCAGGGTCGGCGACAAGATCAAAAAGCTGCGGCGGGTAGCCCTCGTAGTAAACGTATTTCCATGTGCCGTCGCGCACCATCCAGATGCGGCAGTCCTTGGGATCGCGCCCCAGCGCATAGCCGGCATCGCGCATGGAATAGTCGCACTCGCTGAACACGCAGCCGCGCCATGGCCCCGCATTGCCTTCCAGAAGAGGCTTCAGCGAGCGGCCTTCGAGACGGTGGGGCTGCGGCTTGCCGCCGGCATAGTCGAGGAAGGTGGGGGCGAGGTCGATGGCCTCGATGAGGGCATCCGAGACGCTGCCGCGTGTTATGTCGGCGGCGGGCCGGGGATCGCGCACGATCAGCGGTACGCGCACCGAGCAGTCGTGCATCAGGTCCTTTTCGCCCAGCCAGTGATCGCCCATGTTGTCGCCGTGATCGGAGGTGAAGACGATGAGGGTATCGTCCCACAGCCCCGTCTCCTTCAGGAACGCGGTGAGCACCCCCACCTGGTCGTCGATCTGCTTGATGAGCCCCATGTAGGCCGGCAGGACGCGCTCGCGCACCTCGTCGCGGGCAAAGGCGAGGCTTTCGCGCTGTGCCATGAAGGCGGCATAAACCGGATGTGGATCGTGGCGCTCGGCTTGCGAGCGAACGGGGGCGAGAAAGTCCTGCCGCCCGTACATGTCGTGATAGGGCGCCGGCACGATATAGGGCCAGTGCGGCTTGATGTAGGAAAGATGCAGGCACCACGGCACATCGCCCACATCGCGCATGAAGTCCATGGCGCGGCGTGTCATGTAGGGGGTCTCGGAATGCTCCTCCGGCACCCGCGCCGGCAGGTTGGCATGTTTCAGGAACCAGCCCGACTTGACCTCGCCGGTTGCCGGATCGATGCCGGAATTGGCCCATTCATGCCAGGGATTTTCCGCCTCGAAGCCGTGCGCCCTCAAGTAACGGTCATAGGCCGGGTCCTTGCCATGATAGGGACCGTCGGGATGCAGACCGTCATCGCGCTCGAAGGCCTCGAAGCCGCATTCGCTGGTCCTGACGCCGATGATCGAATGGGGATCGATACCAAGACGCGCCATGCCTTTCCTGTCGGCGCGCATGTGGGTCTTGCCGGCGAGCACCGTGCGCCATCCAAGCGGGCGCAGGTAATCGCCCATGGTCATCTCGCCGATGCGCAGCGGAAAATTGTTCCAGGTGGAGCCGTGCGAGGAAACATAGCGGCCCGTGTAGGTGGACATGCGCGACGGCCCGCAGATCGGCGCCTGCACGAAAGCCTGTGCAAAGCGCATCCCCTCCCGCGCCAGTCCGTCGATGTGCGGGGTGGTGAGATGGGGATGGCCGGTGCAACCGAGATAGTCCCAGCGCAACTGGTCGCACATGATGAACAGAATGTGCCGCACATCGCCCATGCTGATTTTCTCTTCATCACGCCGCATCTGCAAGGCCGGCAATTTCGCCGGCTTGTCCGTCGTCACGTCAGAAGCGCTACATCTCTACGGACCGGGGCTGTGGCGCTGGCTCGGGTACGGCCTTTATGCTCAACACGATATGGGCTTTCTTGTTGGTCCCGTTCTGCCACAGGATTCGCACCGGCTTGCCCGCCCTGATCCGGACATCGTTTGCCGTGAAGCGGGCGTTTTTCGCATTTGGATTGCCCGGATGCCGTAACGCGACCTTCGGCGAGGGCCGCCAATTCAGCATGGTGGTGCCGTGCGCATCCTGCAGCAACAACCGGCCCCTTTTGGAAATGTCCTGCCTCAGGACGACGACGCCCATCAATTCGTCCAGTCGACCCGAGTCCGGATCGGCCACGATCGGCTTTCGCAACCTGGCTTCGATCACGCCGTCGCACCGGTTCCTGATCTGCTTCACCTGCTGCACGGTGGCGGGGGCTTCCGTTCTTAGCCGGTTCCATTCCTCCACGGCGCTGCTGATGCTCAGCATCGGAAATGTCTGGTAGTCTTCCTTGTAATAATCCAGCAGCGTGTCGACCGACTGCTTGTTCAATATCTCAATGCCGATCTTCGGTCCCAATATCTGTTCGTGCGGAATGGCGGGCACGGAATCAAGGTCGATATCGATACCGCTGTTTTTCCAATGCTGAATGAGACTGTCGCGCAGTTTGCCCATGTCGCGGATATCGAATATTTGCGTATAGATGCTTGGGTCGCGGCCAAGAAAGCTGACCATCGGCAAGGTGTGATGGCGTATGGTTCGCACCGCGTCTTGATAGGTGTCCATGTTCTCTACAAGAATGTTGATTTCCGGGCTGGCCTTCAGTCCTCCGGTCAACAGCCGCCTGACGCCCTTGCGGGTGACATTCAGTTCGCCGTGACCCATGACGCGATTTCTGTAGGCGCTGACAAAGCGCTTTAGCGGGTCACGTACGACGCAGAACTTGAAGTAATCGTCGGGCGGATTGAACGCCGACAAATCGACATTCTCTACAATGTCGCTATTTTGGGTGAGAAACCACTGTCTGGGAGACGGAACAGGACCCGTTTTGACGAATTCGAATTGGTCCAATATCTCGTGAAGCCAAAGAAAAAGAGACGTGGTTCCCAGTTTTGGGGCCTGCTGGTAGGCGATCTTCAGGGGGTGGATTATGATCACAATTCTTATTCCGTGCAGAAATTTGACTTATCGCCGTGATTCAAGTTTCGCTCGTTTTGCTTCGCCATTGCGAGGGGCTGCGGCGTTCAGTGGCGCGCACAAGAGGGACCGGACATTCTGGCGCAAGCCGGCTTTGGATTGTCACAGTGCAATGCTGAAAACCGTCGCCGGATCATCCGCACCCACATCGATCTGCACGTTCACGGTCTCGCCGGCCTTGATACTGACGCCACTGATCAGAAAGCGCGCATTGGCGGCCTTCGGATTGTCCGGATATGTCCGGCCGTATTTGGGTGACGGCAGTCCGGTCTGAACGACCGGTTCGGTATTGCTGCCGTTGACGGAGAGGTCGCCGGCAGCGTCAGTGCCTGGTTCCAGCAAGACAATGCCGCCGACCTCGAACCGCATGTCATCGTGCAACTCGCTGGGGAGATTGTCGATATGGACGAGGTGCACGCCCGCCGGCTTGAAATGGTGCACCTCGAAATTGCGGGCATCGCGTCGCTGCACATTGGTCAGGTGTTTGGCGTGGCCGGCATAGCTGTGTTCTCGCGACATGACTTCGCGTACGCACATCTCATCATACTCCGCGCCCAGGAATGCAAAGAGAGAAGTCAGCCGTTCGCCGCGGGCGAGGATATCCTCATAGTCGAGCCAGAAGCAATCGGGTCGGCCATCCGACCATTCGCGGGCGTTGCGCTCCAATGTCGTCAGTTCTTCCAGGACCTTCCACTTCTTGGTGGTGCGCCACCAGGCGCTGTTGGCGACGTCCTCATGGTTGCGGGTGAGGAACGTGAAGCCCGGATTGGGCAGAAGCCGCGACATGAAATCCAGAAACGCTGGCAATTCATGCTCTTCGACGGCCCGCAACTCATTGGGCGTATAGCGTATTTCCTTGAAGCCCCAACACTTCACGCCGACGTCTTCGGCGGGCACCAGCTGGTGCTTCAACAGGTGGCGTGCATCCTCCAGGAAGGCATGTTCGTCCAGCTTGTCTGCGCCATAGAAGGCAAATGAAGAATTGTTGACGCTCCTGCCATGTGTGGCCTTCGTTTCGGCCAGAGCCTTATAAGCCGCGTACAAGCCGGTGCACAAACCCATGTTCTCACCCCGGATCAACAGGCCGGGAGCAGTATTCAGAACACCCATGAGCAGGGTTGATCCCGATCGACCATAAGTGACGATGGCTATGCTGTCGAAATTCAAGCGCTCCCCCCGACCTTGGTGCCAGCAGTGTCCAGCTTGTCGCGCCAGTGCTGCTCCCAGAATCGATATAATTCCATATCTTCCGCGTAATGTCCCCTGATCTCTGCGCTCAGTTGCCCCGCTATTTCAGAAGTCGTCATATTGCCGGGGCTCTTGTTCGCCCACGGCAGCGTCGCGACCTCGATCCGGAGTTTGTCAAGAACTTTCGGCATGGCTTCAGCCAATGATTCCAATGGAATCAACACATCCATCCCGCAGGTTCCGTTATCCGTGGCAAAGATCCGGCTTTGAGAGCGGTGCTTGACCCAATTTTTTCCGCTGTGCCACCAATCTGTGAAATCTGTCCCGGCGGGCAAAGGATTATCGACTTTCGGATTATCAAGTAAGTAATTAAACCAGCTTCGAACCCAGTCGAGCGGATCTCTTATAATTCCAAATTTGAAAAACGTATCTGGTTCGAGTCCAGATTTCGAAAATATAAAATCATATTCCTGAAGAATTTCAGAATATGGTATGTGCTTGCGTTTGGGCGACCCACCACGATTGATCTCAGCGTGGTTGATCAGTGCTCTTTCGATCGAGCTGGACGCTGTTTTCGAATTGCAAACAAAAATAAATCGTTTCTTGACGCTTATCAACATCGCAAATTTCTCACAAGAACGAAAGGTTTCTTTGCAAGGCAAAATTCTCCAAAGTTCAATATTCAAAATTGTAAATGGTGAATTGCAGTTCGGGGTGGCCGGTTTCTATTGTAGAATATATTGTCACTACCGCGCAGTGCTACATTGAGAATGACCAAAGTATAACTTCACCGCCGTCATGATGAATAATCACTTTCGCATCAGTCGCTTCGTTGCTTGCCGCGATGTCGGCCTTGAACCTGGCGCGCGCCGCATTGGCCCGCCCCATATATTTCTTTGCTGCCCAAGGGCTTTCAATTCCCCAGTGGATCGATATATCGCCTTTGCCTGAACGCAGCAACAATTCACAGCCCGCTGGCGCTGACTTCAGCAAGCACCACAGCCCCGCGAAGCGATACGCTCTTGGTCGTTCCATCGGATTTCGGTGTCAGGTCCAGGTCTGCCATCAACACCCAAGGCGGCAGGGCATGCTGTTTGAATCCATGGAGCATTTGGGTGCGTCTGATCGCCCATTGTGCCGCTGGCCCGGCGGCGACGATCTCGTAGGGCTGTTCCCGAACGAAGTCCCGGACCGCGCGAAATACCCCGTGATGCATATGATCTGGATTGGGGTGCCAGTCATCACCCAATATGACACCGTCAGGTTTCAATCTTCTGTCAATTCCCCGTAATTCATTCAGAGTGTCATTATATTTGTGTGACGTATCCAGGTATACCCAGTCGAATTGCTGCTCTGTGCGGTCCAAGAAAGGAACGGAGTAATCCTCAACAATATTTATATCGATATGATTTCGAAATTTTGCAACTCGCTCCGCGACTTCATCGTATGCTTGTTGGGTTGTCAGCGTATCAAAATTTGTATATTGGGAATTTTTACCCCACCCGAAAGTGTGCCCGATTTTAGTCCATGGGTCCACCAGATACAATTTCGCCGGCTTTAGCGTCTCGGCCAGAACGGCGGAGAAGTGGCCTCTAAAGACACCCAATTCCGCACCCACGCCGCTTTTGGCGGCATAGTTGAGTATCCATGTGCGGTTTTCCAGGCGCTTGATTTCACCCTCTGGAAATGGAACGCTTTGCGTACTGGGGGGCATCAGGACTCTCCTTGTTCAGTGCAGAGCGAAGACGACGGCCGCTCGAGTTTGATCGGGCAGGGGGTCTGCCAGGCCGGCCAAGCGGCCATTCTGCCTAAGGCTCCAAAGGCGCAATTGGATACCACCGTCCGCTGGTGGCGCAAATGCCACAACTGGCATGCCTCGGTATGCAGGCAACCCCCCATTTCACCCAGATGCGGGCAACGGCAACCTACAATAATACCAAAGTCCGATTCCTTTGCTATGAGCCGCCAATCCGAATCGGCACTCTGAAACAACAACGCCCCGTGATGCACGCACTACCCGACGAGCGAACCCGTTCACGCCTCGTGCCCCTTGTTGCCCGACGAAAAGAAACTGGATGAATCGACATATTTGGCCGAAAGCTCTTTGTCCCCGAAGTGTCCGTTCGTTTCAGCCAGCATCGCGGCGTATCGGCGATACTCCTTGGCGTTGTCGAAATGCTGCCCGCGACGGACTTCGGCCTCGACCTTGCGCTGGAAGTCCTTGTGGTACTTGAAGTGAGCGAACCTCGCCGTCCTGCTCGACAGGGTGACCTCGGCGGCATCGTGGATTCCTTGCGAGAACCGCATCCAGCTCTTGTAGCGAAACAGCGGATGCTTTTGCGCGGTAAACGAATTTGGCTCGGCCGTGGGGTCGATGCGATGGCGCATTGTGCTCAGATAGGTCTGGCCATTGGAAAAGCTGCCACGCGCCAGACGCCACGCCGTGAACGGGCTCTTGTCAAACCACGGAGCGGCCTCAAACGGCGCCTGAAGATCGAAATCGGCCTCCGAGAGGTCGCCGAAGGGATACATGTCGACCATATTGACCCGCACGCAATCGGCTTGCTCGGCCTCGACCTCGGCAATGAAGTCGAAGATTGTCCGCCGCTCGCAGTCCGGGTAGACCAGGAACTCGTCGGCATCGGCCAGGAGGACCCATTTTCCCAGACAAAGGCTGCCCAGAATAGCCTGTTGCCAGGCCACGCCGTAATGCGATGCACTGTAATCGGTATCAGCCGAGAACAGGGCGACATCGGGCTGTTGCAGGAGATATTCCCGGCTGCCGTCATCGGATAGATTGTCAACGATGATAAAGCTTTCGGCCCCAATTTTTCTGTAATGCGCAAGGAAGTGCTTCAGCATTGTCATTTCGTTTCGAACGACCGAAACAATATGAAATGACTTTTCCACAACGGACTGAAATTTCTCGATATCAACAAGCAGGTCCAGCTGGTTTTTATTGTACCCGATCGATGGGGCCGTCGGGGTAGGCCAGATCTTTTTCGGCCACAATTCGGCTTTGCCGGTCAGCTTCCGGACGCCGGAGAATTCAGTGCCGGTGTCGAGATGCGTCATTACGGTTGGCGTCAGTGCGCTTGGATAGAACAGGTTTTCGTAGATGCCGACGGGAACGGCGGCGCCAAAGGTGCGTCGGCGCAGGTAGCACTGGTAGTCTTCTCCACAAGGATAGATTTGCGCGGTCGCGAGGAGATCGCCAACCAGCTTGTCCTCATTGAGCGAGACCGAGATCAGCCATTGGCCCTTGTAGCTTTCCCGCGCCTCGAGGACCTGCCGCATGGCATGACGTGAAAGGCTGTAGCCGCTCCCCCCATCGGCATAGGCAGACGGTTCGGGGGACTTGTCGAGTCTTGCCTGTGCGTGGCGGCTGTGAGACTTGGAGCGGTGCCACGTCCGGCTCATTGAGCCGATGCCGCGGTTGAGCAGGCGTCCGTAGTAGTGGTGCTTGCGATAGGATATGTTCCTGAAAAACTGATCCGCATCAAGAAAACAGTCGTCATCAATTTTGTATAAATATTCAAAGTCTGTTTTATTGACGACCCATTCGATCAGATCCAGTGTTTTCCTGGGTAAATCTTCGTAATTGTCCGGTGTGTCTAATTCAAGCACATCGCCATTGATGGTGGAATCGCCTCCACCAACAAGAAACAGATATGAAATATTACGAGCTTTCAGATCCTGTGCCCAGCTATCGCGGATCGCCTTGATGCTCGTATCGAGGTTTTTCCGGCAGGAGTATATGATAACCAGCGTGTCGTTGTTCAGTCCGCTCGCCGTTGGCTGCAGGTGTGGGTCGATTTCACGATGCACGTCCAGGCCAGGGTAGTCGCCGAACTTCTGCTGGATCTGAGTTAGCACCGCCTCCATGAAGATCTCGATGCGCACATCCTTGCCACCTCCCCTGCGGGAGAGCCTGGCGATGGCACTGTGGACAGGCGCAGGCAGCCAGCCATGGGAACCGGTTTGCTCTATCGCCGTGCTGACGGACTGTTCCAGCGAACTGATTATGCTGTCGCATTCCAGCCCGGCATCGGCGGCTGCCTCATAGCAAAAGGCGAGCAGATCGGCGCCCAGAAATCTCACCTCTGCATTGTTCATATGCCTTGCAATGGTATGAAGCTGCTGCAGGAGCGCGGAAATCGTGTCGGCATCGTTGCTCGACCCGGCATCGATGATCTGCTCGGCCAGCACCGAGGCCTCGCGCTGTACGTCGAAGAACACGCTCCTGTGCTCGGCGCCCATGACCCGCAATTCGCTCATCAGGCGGTCGCCGCATTCGGTAAAATCTTCCCGCAGCCGACCGGCGTCGGGGAGCGGATAGGCCGCCAGCCGCATGCCCTCGATCGGGTTGTCGAGCAGCATCTGGATCAACCCGCGGCCGGCCAGGCTGCGATCCTGGCTGAACGACGCCAGGATATGCACGGCGACCTCGCGCAGAAACTGGGTGGCTTCGCGGCTCTCCATGTGGCGGAAATAGCGCAGTGACTCAACCAGCGGCTGGAGTTGACGAACCTCTGTTGAAATTTCCGTGCGCAGGCTGGCAGCGACGATGTGCCAATGGGCGCGCGCCTGATCGAGTTCGAGGTTGTGGAGATCGCCGTGTCGCGCTTCCAAAATCCTCCAGAACGTCGGTGACAGCCCGTAAATGCGAATGGCTGCCTTGACGAGATCCCGGCGGAAATAGTCCGCGTAGGTGTGCCAATCGTCGAACAGCGCGACCATCGCCTGAATGAGTTCGACGTCATGCAGCGGCGAGAACCACGCTCCGCCAAACGCATCGAGCCAGCCAATGACGGCATAATGGAATTTCTCGGTGTCCGGCCATTGGGCCGTATCGGCCCGCCCCTGACGCATGACTTCGCGCACCGCAAAATGAATGCAGGCGGCATTGGGCAGCGCACGGTCCCTTTGATTGCTCAGCTTCCATAGCAAAGGCGTGGCGCTTGCGATCTTGCCGAGGAGCACATGGATGACGACCCCGATGGTGAGTTGCCAGACATCATCGCTCTCCCCGTAGCGCTCCCAGTGGTAAAGGCGCTCCAGCATCAGCAGTTGCTCGCCAAGGTCGAGGCGGCACAGGTGCGAAGCGATCTTGAAGAAGAAGAACTCCCTTTCGCCCCCCTCCAGCCCCATTTCGTCCGCCACCGCTGTCGCCCGGGTCAGGACCTCCGATGCCGGCGCATCCTCCAGTCGCTCATTGAGGGTGCGTAACGCCGCGCGTACCAGGTGTGGACTGGTGCCATCTTGACTCTGGACAACCGCCGCACTGTCCAGCGACCTTGGCATGTAGTCGTGCAGCTTCGTCAGCCGAACGAAATCCACTATGTAGCGTTGTGCGGCAGGCGCGAGCTGGCTGGCAACATCGATGGCATGCAGATGCTCGAGCGCCAGCAGGGTGCAGAACTGGCGTTGGCGCGGATCTGAGAGGTCGACAATCTCTTCGGTCCAGCGGGTGACTTTGTCCCGCGAGAGTTTCAGCGGGCGGGTCGTGAGCTTGTGTCCGTCCGCGAACAGGTCGAATTCGGCCCCTGCCGGAGGCTCGACACCGTTCCACAGGTGCGCCTCCAGATGAACCTCAAAGCCGACGCGGGACGAAGAGATGCCAGGTCTCGCCTCGGCAATGTCGTCGCGCTCGCGCCAGATCGCGTGCAGCGGATGATCCTCGCCGTTGACCACCAGGTTGAGAGACTTTGGCGCGCCGCCATCGACAATCGCCCATCCGCGCAGGATGAATCCGCCCCATGTCTCGATGCACGATTCCACGGATTCCGATTGCTGATGGATATCAAGTCTTTCCCAGTTCAGGCTCTTTCGCGTCTTCTTGGCATTTGGCACCAGCGGCAACATCTGCCCGTTGGCCAGGACTTCGACAATCGCACCATTGTCCAGGGCAATATCGAGATGCTCGCTGGTTTCGCTGTCGAACTGGTAGACGAATCCGTGCCGACCGGACTTGATGCCCAGGCTTGCAGCTACATCGTTCCTGCTGACCCAGTTGGGCTGCAGATCGATGGTCTTCTTACCGATCCGGAGCTTCACCTCAATACGCTCGGCTCCGGGAATGTGAACCCAGCCGCGAAGGCCCGACACATCGAGTTCTTCAACAAAGCCCAGCAGCTTTTGAGGTTTCTTGAGGGATAGACGGGAGATGATGGCCTTGACGGCGGGTGGCTGTATCATGGTGTCCGTCAAAGTCCCCTCTGGTCATCAAAGGCAGAATTGGGACGGCCAACGCGGCCCGCTGAAAATGTGCTTATAGCCATGATTTTTTGTTGATTTTTAGGTCCCTTGCCACGACGACGCGAACATCCGGCGGCGCAGTCTTCCCTCATTCCGAAGGCGGATGTCAAGTCGTTGTCCCGGCCCTGTCGAACTTGACCCGATGGCGGGCGCATCGATATGATAATGTACTTTCTTGAAGACACTGCCACGACTGACGGTCGCTGAGGCCAGCAGGCAGAAAAATTGGAGTTTTGATGATGGTCGATGAGATGGAAGAGTCGGTTGCGGCTGTGGAGGCGGGAAAAGCTGGCGCCAGGGCCAACAGACTGAAAGTCAAAAATGTCGAAATGCGCGTGCAACGCATCAACGCCATTACCGCGAACGCAAAAAGGCAACGTGCCCGGAACATGTTTACAAAGCGAGTGTTGGAGGCAATCGCGGCGTCGACAAAGGGATACGGGGCGCGTTTGGCGGCATCTCTCCTTGCCGCCTACGATGATGTGGATGCGGGGGGACGCAAGGCGGACGCTGCACCTGCAGCCGGTGTGGAAAAATCCCAGGATGATGGCTGAAAGCCGGCAGTGCTTCGAGTGATCCGGCAAAATTGGTCGATCGGGCCTTGTGCTGCCGCGCTGCTGCAGCGGTGATGGCCGGTCGTTCGGCGGGTGTGCATGCTGCGCTTGCGCCGGCTGGCCGAGTGTCGCATGGCGCGCAGCGATGAAAACACGATCTGGCCACAGCGCCGGCCTATTCCGGTGTGCGCGGACAGGCCTCGAGTGATGCGGAGAGCCGGTCCGTCTCATATTCAAGCACGGGACGCTTCAAATGGTGTCGATCGTCAGAGTTTGCCTGTCGTTGCTTTGTATTGTGTTTCCAATCATCACGGCGAACACGGTACTGGCGCGTTGTCTGAATTCCACCGTGGCGTCGTCCTATCCCGCGGGAACGCTGTCGCCATTGCTGTTCGGAACGAACTTTGTGATCAGCATGGTGGACAACAAGCTTCTGGCGGACCCGACATTTCATGATTCGCTGACGTCCATACCGTTGCGGAGCCTGCGATTCCCGGGCGGCACGGACGGTGACAATTATCTTTGGCGGCAGGCCACGACCGCCAGGCCCGATTGGTTTCCTCGTGATTTCAAACCGGGGCCCGACAAGCTCGACTTCGATGAATTCATGGGATTGGTCAAATGCCTGGGCGGGCAGCCGACAATCGTCTTGAACCTGCGGTCCTGGCTGGCCGATGGCAAGGTCGACATGGCGCTTCAGCAGGCCGAGGACTGGGTGCGGTACGCCAATGTCGAGAAGGGCTACGGTGTTCGGTTCTGGGAATTCGGCAACGAGGTCTATAGCAAGCGCGCGCAACGCCAGTCGCCGATAAAGAGCACGGAATACGGCAAGCTTTATCAGGACTTTCGTCGCAAGCTCAAAGCCATCGATCCAAACATTGAGCTCGGCCTGGTGCTGCCTGAAAACTTCCGGCGAACAGCTCAGGGCGACGACAATGCGTGGTGGAACGGCGCAATCGAGGGCGCCGGACGCAGCATCGATTATATTGTCCTGCACAAGTACCAGTCGCCGAAAAGGCGGGGATTCCTGAAGAGGGGATCGCGTATGGGCGAGTTTCTGAAGCGGGTCAACGCCAAGATGAAGGCCGATTTCGGGAAAACCTGGCCTATTCATCTGACCGAATGGAACCTCAGCAATCGTCAGGCCAACGATCCCAACGGCATAAAGTTCGATACGATCGGCCATGCGCTCTTCGTGGCCGACGGTCTGCTCGATGAAGCCGACAACAATGTGCGTGTGGCCGACTATTGGCCCTTGGTGGGCAAGGTCGACCAGGGCCTGATCGCGCCGGATCATACCCTCAACGCGGCCGGCAAGGCGATGAAGCTGATCGAGCGTTTCGCCGGCTGGCGGATGAGCGTGCCGCAGGAAGAACTGGCCGGCGGATTGGAGGCGCGGATATTTGCAGGTGAGGGCCAGCAACGTGGCGCCGTGATCATCAACTGGCAGCCGCTCGGGCGGGCGCTCGACTGGAAGCGGTTGACGGGTGATTGCACCGCTGGTTCGGAGACGCTCCGGTCGGTCTCGGCCGCCGGCGAGAGCGCCAGCCTCGATGACGCGGTGCAGGAAAAATCGGTGGCCAAGCTGCGCAAGGACAGCGTCAACATTCCCGGCCTGTCGATCATGGCCATCGCGTGCAACTGAACGCATCGCTGCGGCCGTGGCGTCGCTGCACGCAGGGTAAATGCTGCCGCCCATGACCCATCCATGGCAGTTGCAAAGCGCACCGGATTGCGCCAGCCTCGGGTTGTCGATGCTCGACCGGGCCCGAGCCACGAGGGGGAAAGAACGGGTGACTGCCGATGCCTCGCAGGCGACTGCGCCGCGACCCGATTTCATTGCCAGCACATTTCTCGGCGTGCTGGTGCTTGGACCTTTTGCACTCGGCTATTTCCTCTCCTACCTCTATCGGGCGGTGAACGCCGTCGTAGGCCCTGATCTGGTGCGCGATGTCGGGCTGTCGGCCGGCGAACTGGGGCTGTTGACGGCCTCCTATCTGGTCGCCTTTGCCGGCTTCCAGTTGCCGCTCGGCGTCCTGCTCGACCGCTTCGGTCCGCGCCGCGTGCAGACCGTACTGGTTGCCCTTGCCGGTATCGGGGCGCTGGTCTTTTCACAGTCGCACGGTTTCATCGGGCTCTCGGCCGCCCGCGCGCTGATCGGCATCGGCTGTGCCGGCGGCCTGATGGGCAGCTTCAAGGCGATCGTCTTGTGGATCAGGCCGGAGCGCCGGGCGCTGGCCAATGGCTGCGTCATGGCGGTCGGCGGCCTCGGCATCCTGACAGCGACGGTTCCGGCAGAATTCGCCGCCCATGAATTCGGCTGGCGCAGCCTGTTCCTCGGGTTGGTCGCGCTGTCGATTGTGGCCTCGATGCTCATTTTCTTTGTCGTGCCCGAGCGTGGTGCGGCAAAGTCGAGCCCGATATCTGCGCAGCTTGCTGCCGTTGCCCGCATCTATACCGACCCGGTGTTCTGGCGGCTGGCGCCATTCGTGGCTTCGACGGCAGGCGTCAGCATTGCGCTCCAGACCCTGTGGGCGGGCCCCTGGCTGCGCGACGTGGCAGGTTTCGATCGCAGCGCCGTCGCCCGGTACCTCGCCCTGATGGCGACCGGGTTTCTGTGCGGGACGCTCTTGTCGGGCGCCATTGCCGACTGGCTCGGGCGCCGCGGCATCGGCCTGTTGACGGTGATGACCGCTTTTGCTCTCGTCTTCATGACGACCGAGACGCTTTTGGTGGTGCAGTGGCTTCCGGCTGTGGCGCTTTTATGGTTCGTGTTCGGCATGGTTGGCCAGTCCGCCATCCTCGCCTATCCGTGGCTCGCCGGCTATGTCGGGGCCGATATGGCCGGGCGCGCCAACACCGCCCTCAACCTGCTGGTGTTCCTGACCGCCTCATTGACCCAGTATGTCATCGGCCGGATCATCGATCTGTGGCCGCAGACGGCAACGGGCGGCTATCAGCCTGCCGCCTACCGGGTCGGCTTCGGCGTCTGCCTCGCCTTGCAGGCGGTTTGTCTCGTCTGGTACCTGTTGAAGCCGCCGGCCGCTTCGGCCGCGCGGCAGGAGAAGTGACATGAGCGACAGGCACAACCCGGTCATTGTCGAAGTGGTGCGCGGTTCCATCGTCGAGAGCCGCCATGAGGGCTCCTATGCGGTGATGGCGTCGAACGGTTCGCTCCTGGCCTCGGCCGGCGACATCGATCGGCCGGTCTATCCGCGCTCGGCCGTCAAGGCCTTCCAGGCCATGGCGGTTATCGAGAACGGCGCCGCGGACGCTTACGGCTTCACGCCGCAGGAAATCGCATTGATGTGCTCCTCCCATGGCGGCGAGCCGCGCCATGTGGCGGTGGCGCGCGGCATGCTGGCCAAACTGGGTCTCGGCACCGACGCTTATGAATGCGGCACCCATTGGCCGAGCCGCGAGGAGGCCGCCTATGATCTCGCCCGCGCCGGCGAGGAGCCCGGCCCCATCCATAACAACTGCTCCGGCAAGCACGCCGGCATGCTGGCACTGGCCCTGACCCTCGGCGCCGACATTCATGGCTATATCGCTGCCGATCATCCGGTGCAGCGCGCCGTGGCCGCGGTGCTCGGCGAGGTGTGCGACTGCGACATGCTCACCGCTCCGCGCGCCATCGACGGCTGCTCGGTGCCGACCTGGGCGCTGCCCTTGCGCAACATTGCCCTCGGCTTTGCCCGCCTCGCTTCGGGGGACGACTTGAGCGCTGCCCGTCGTGACGCCGCCCGCCGCATCATCGAGGCGGTCAGGGCCCACCCCTTCATGGTGGCCGGCAGTGGGCGGTTTTGCACCGCGCTGATGGAGAAGGTGCCGCGCGCCTTCGTCAAGACCGGAGCCGAGGGGGTCTATTGCGCCTGCGTTCCCCATGCCGGGCTCGGCCTGGCGCTCAAATGCGATGACGGCGCGGGCCGCGCCGCCGAGGCGGCAACCGCTGCCGTGCTGGCGGGCCTCGATGTGTGGACGCCGGCCGAACGCGCCGAACTCGTGGGCCTCGCCCGTTCGCCCCAGTTCAATCGCAATCATTTCAAGGTGGGCGAGGCGCGCGCCGTGACGGTCAGCTGACGAGGTTGCCGGCGACCCTGACGCGCTCCGGCAGGCCCGTGGCATCGTGGGTGAGATCGCCCGTCACCGTCTGGTCGTGGTCCATGCCGATGATGGCGGCTCCTCTGGCGCCTGAAACGATGTTGCCGGTGATCAGCGCATCACCGGCACCGGGTGACAGCGAGACCGCTATGCCGGTCTCGCAATCGCGGATGATGTTGCCGCTGGCCGATACATTGCGCAACGCATAGCCCCATCCAAGCGCCAGGCCGGTGCGGCGGGCCGCCTCGACGACATTGCCGGTGACGACCGTATCGGCCTCCACCGAGATGCCGTGGCCGCCGGCATCGGGGTTGCCGTGATCGCCTTTTGCTGAACGCACGATGTTGCCCGAGACGATGGCAAGGCGTCCGCCGTCATTGAAGTTGGTGACGGAAATGCCGCTGCCGGTGTCCTCGATCACGTTGTCGGCCACCACCGCGCCCTCAAAGCCGAACTCCACATAGATTGCCGTCTCGCCGAGGCGCGAGCAGCAATTGGCGATGATCTGCCCGTTCGATCCGGCATTGTTGCGGATGGCCGAAAACCGGCAGTCCGAGATGCGGTTGCCGGTGACCGTCACGTTGCCGGCGCGAAAGACGTTGATGCCGTTGCCGTACGGCCCGTTGCCGCCGCTCGCCCCCTTCACCCGCTCGATGCGGTTGAAGGCGACGAGGCTGCCGTCCTCGCGCTTTTCCGGCTGCCAGATCTGGATGCCGTTATTGCCGATGTCATGGATGTGGTTGTGGATCACATCAAGGCCGGCAGCGCCCATGGAGAAGATCGCCACATCGCCGATCTCGGCAAAGCGGCAATGGCGGATCGAGCCGCCACTATCGTGGAGCGTCACGCCGTTGCCGGCGTTGCGCCGGAACGAGCAGGCCTCGATCGCCAGGTCCGTGGCCTTTGCTGCCGTCACCAGCGCTGCGGTATCCCGGCCACCCACCGAGGTGCCGCCGCTGTCGAATTCCAGGCCGCAAAGACGTACGCCGGCCGCGCCCTCGATGCTGAGGATGGTGCCGCCACCCGGCCGCACCAGCCGTGTTCCCGGCCCGTCGCCTTCGAGGCTGAGGCTGCCCGTGACGGACAGATCGCGCACGATATAGATGCCGGGGGCCAGACTGAGCCGCCCGCCCGCCGCCATGGCGGCATCGCAGGCGCGCTGCATTGCCGGCGACTGGTCGGCCGGCAGGTTGGGCTTGAGGCCGAAGCTTTCCGCAGCCATCGCCGGGACGCCGGCGACCATGACGCTGGAAGCGGGCAGAGCGAAGCCGGCGCCCAATATGGTGCGTCTGGAGAACATGGGCGGCCAGGATGCAAGGCGTGTGCCGTTCTACCGCCGCTCGATCCTGAGACGGATGCCCTTGTCGGGCCGGATGGTAAGCCGTCCGACAGGGTGGGGATCGAAGCCCGGCTCGGGCACCAGGTGGTAGCGCCGGAACAGTGAGGCGACGATCAACGTCGCTTCCTGCATGGCAAACGCAGCGCCCAGGCACACCCGGGGACCGAGGCTGAAGGGCAGATAGGCGCAGCGCAACGATTGCTTGCCCTCCTTCGAATGGAAGCGGTCGGGGTCGAAGCTGTCCGGCCGCTCCCAGTAGGTGCGGTGGCGATGGATCAGCCATGGCGCCACCGCCAGCGAGGCGCCGGCCTTCACCACCTTGTCGCGCATGTGCTCGGTATGGGCAGCCTCGCGGGCGATGAACCCGAAGGAAGGATAGAGCCGCAGCGTCTCGCGGAACACATCGCGGGTGAATTTAAGCCGCTTGATGTCGGAAAAGTCCGGCCGCCGGTCGCCGAACACCTCATCGGCCTCGACCTGGAGACGCTCCTGCACATGCCGGCACTGGGCAGCGATAAACCCGGTCCACGAAAGCGCCCCCGCCGTCGTCTCGTGGCCGGCGAGAAACAGCGTCGCGATCTGGTCCACCAGTTCTTCCAGCGTGAAGACGTGGCCTGTGACCGGGTCCCTGGCCTTGATCAGCGCATCGAGGATGTCGCGATGGCCGGCATCGTCGCCGCGAGCGGCCGCCTCGAAGCGGGTCCTGGCGAGCGGCATCAAGAGGCCACGGATTTGCCGACCCCAGCGCCAGGTGTGGATGCGATGCGGATTGATGAAGGACGGCAGCCCGGCGATGCCGAACATCCAGGCTTTGGCGGCGGCCTCCTGATAGCGTTTGAAGGCCTCGAACACCCGCGCGGCGTCTTGCTGTTCCAGCGGCACGGTGAAGATGGTGCGAAAGATGATGTCGGCGGCCACATGGGTCATTTCCTCATCGAAGGCGATGGGTCCGTTACCTGCCAGCCTGTCGAGGCGGGCCTGCATGGCATCGACGGCCTCGACCATCAGCGGGAACACGTTCCGCAGCCGCGCTACCTCGAAGGCGGGGTCGACCATGCGCCGCTGCATCTTCCATAGTTCGCCACTGGAGATCACCATGCCGTCGCCGAGCAGGGGCTTCAGCACCTGGTGCAGGAAGCGGTTCTTCGGGAAACGTTCCCACTGCTCCACCAGAATGCGGCGCACCAGCGAGGTCTCGCACACCGTATAGAGGTCGCCGAGCGGCATGCGGATATGCCCCATCTTCATGTTGTAGCTACGCTCGGGGATGGGCTTGAGCATGTCGTGGCGTGCCTGCCACCAACGTTTGATGAGCGGCAGCTTTTGCGGGGGAGGAACGGGAGCCGGCGGGCGGTAGTCGGTCATGCATTCACTGTGGCAAGCCGGCGCCTTGAACGCAACGGATTCTAGCTAGCACCATGGATCAGCCGATCGGCCAGGTGGCCGAAACGCTTTGAACGGAAGCGCCGGAAGTCGCGTGCCGCTTCGCGATGATGATAGCGTTCCGCCAATAGCCGGCACCCGGCGGTGATGGCGAAGTAGTCGTAGTCGGCCTTGAGTTCGCCGGCCTTGAGATACTGGAAATGCACCGTGAACCACTGGCGGTGGACAGTCTTGAAGGTTTCGGGCGAGAACAGCTCGAACAGCCGCACATTGAGCAGCTTCGGCCGCGGTTCGGCGCCTCCTGTCTGTTTGAGGCCGCTCGATTCGATGGGGTCGTGGAGGGCAAAGCAGGCCCCGTCCTGGGCGATGGTGAAGTCGATCCAGTCGATGTCGGGTGCATCGGCGATACGCTGCAGTTCTTCCCGGAACCACTGCGCCTCGGGTTGCCATGAAAGCATCGGGATGCTGCCGCCGAGTGTCAGGAACGAAACGCGCGGGCCGTGCCTGCCAAGGTCGGGATCGAGGAGGAGCGCCTTGCCGAGGATCGAGGCGGCCGACTGCGCCCCCGTGGAATGGCCGACCAGCAGGATTTCATCGACCGAGCCGGCCCGCGCCTCGGCCACCAGGTCGGCGGCAAACGCTTCGAAGCGCTCATCGATCCCGGCCACTCTCCTGCATGCATGGGCGATGGTGAAGGTATAGATGCGGATCAGCCAGTGGATGCCGAAGGTCCGTTCCAGCCACGGGCTTGCCACGGGGATCGCCGCGACAGCGCCAGCGACGGCCAAGCCTGCGATGAGCCATGGGGAAAGTTGGGTGGCAAGCGCAATGACCGCACCGGCCCCGGCCCCGATGAGCATTCCGATCGCCACCGCGAGCAGCAGGAACAGGGCCGGATAGGCCCCCGCCAGCGCCGTCGGCCAGGCGGTGGCATAGGTGCGCAAAAGGAAACCGGAACGGATGTGATGCCAATAGGTCTTGAGCATGATGAAGAACAGCCGGAACGCCCCGCGCGGCCAGTTGTGGCGCACGATATCGTCCCAGCGCGCGAAGACATAATCGGTCTCGACCTTGACGCCGTCTTCCACGGCCTCGATGCGCCATGCGGCATGGTGCTTGTCGCGCCGGGTGCGCGCACCGACACTGATCTCGATGCCCCCGATGGCGGCCTGGCGGGGAGCCTCGTGCCGGTAGATGTCATGGTAGTAGGCGGGGCCCTTGGGATCGAAGCCCGCCACATAGAACACCGTGCGCCGCCGCACCGGTGGCTTGTCGGCAGGCTCGCTCATGGCTCGATCTCCGCCAGGCCCAGCACCCGATCGGCGGCCAGCGCCGGCGACAGCGTGCCGGTCCGCACCTCGCCCTCTATGGCCTCGACCCGCCGGCGCACGGCCTGGTCGCGCGACAGCCGTCGCCTGAGCCGGTCTTCGAGGATCGCCCACATCCATTTCACCTGTTGATCGCGGCGATGGTGGGCGAGGGCGCCGGTCTCTTCCATGAGGTGATGATGTCGCATGACCTCACCCCACATCGCCTCGATGCCATCCCCGGTCTTTGCCGATATCAGCGTCACCGGCACCGGCCAGTCGGGGTTGACGGGCGTGAGCATGTTGAGGGCGGCGCGGTAATCGCCGGCCGCCCGCCGGGCGCGGTCGAGGTTGTCGCCGTCGGCCTTGTTGACGGCGAGAAGGTCGGCGATCTCCAGAACCCCCTTCTTGATGCCCTGAAGTTCATCGCCGGTCCCCGGCACCATGAGAACCAGGAAGAAGTCGACCATGCTGGCAACCGCCGCCTCCGACTGGCCGATGCCGACCGTCTCGACGATGACGATATCGAAGCCGGCCGCCTCGCAGGCCAGCATGGTCTCGCGGGTGCGCCGCGCCACCCCGCCCAATGTCTGTCCTGAGGGCGAGGGGCGGATGAAGGCGTGGGGATCGACCGCCAGGCGCGCCATGCGCGTCTTGTCGCCGAGGATCGAGCCGCCGGTCCGCTGGCTGGTGGGATCGACCGCCAGCACCGCCACCTTGTGGCCCGCCGTCGTCAGCAGGCTGCCAAGGGTATCGATCAGTGTCGACTTGCCGGCACCGGGAACTCCGGTGATGCCGAGCCGGATCGCCCTTCCGGTGTCGGTGAGCAACGACTGGATCAGCGCCTGGGCCGCCGCCTCGTGATCGCTTCTGACCGACTCGATCAGCGTAATGACGCGCCCCAGCGCCGCGCGGTCGCCATGGCGGACTTTTTCCGCGAGGGTTTCGATGTCGGGTCCGTCGCTGTTCATGCCAGTCGCATAGAGCATGACGCCGAAAAGTGGAAACCACTTTTCGGATAACGTCATGCTCCATTTCCGGGAAGCGATCAGCTTTCATGCCATTGAGTGGTTCCACTCAACGGCATGCTGATCGAGCCAATCGGCGGCCGGCTGTCATCTGCCGATGGCGCAGACGATGGGTGCGGTGACGCATTTTGATGCGCTTGTCCCACGCCCGGATGCAACATGGGCGTCGATGCCTGCCTGCCACTTGAAGGATGAAGGACCCCATGAACACCTTCGATGCCGCCGTGCTTGCCAAGGTCAAAAAGCCGATCACCGAGGCCAACGGCCTGCCCAACGCCTTTTATGCCGACCCGGACGTGTTTGAGGCGGAAAAGCGCGTGCTGTTCGCCTCCACATGGGCCTGCATCGGCTTCGCCAAGGACGTCGCCGGCCCCGGCGATGCCCGGCCGGTGGAGTTTCTCGGCCAGCCGCTGCTGCTGGTGCGCGACAAGGACGGGACGGTACGGGTGTTCCAGAATGTCTGCCGTCATCGCGGCATGATCCTGGTTTCGGAGCCGACGACCCTCAGGTCCACCATCCGCTGCCCCTATCATTCCTGGTGCTACAATTTCAACGGAAGCTTGCGCACCACCCCGCATGTGGGTGGCCCCGGCAAGAACCTGCACGATGCCATCGACCGCGACAGCCTCGGTCTCATCGAGGTGCGCAGCCACATCTTCATGGATATGATCTTCGTCAACCTCGACGGCAAGGCGCCGGCCTTCGAGACCCATGCCGCCGGCCTCATCGAGCGCTGGGGCGAGTTCGCGGATCGTCCGTTGTTCCATGGCGGCGAGGCGGCCTCGTTCACGCTGGAGGTCAAGTGCAACTGGAAGCTGGCGGTGGAGAACTATTGCGAGAGCTATCACCTGCCGTGGATCCACCCCGGGCTCAACAGCTATTCACGCCTGGAGGACCACTATAACATCTGCGCGGCGCGCCATTTTTCCGGCCAGGGCACCACCGTCTACAACCCCCAGATCGACGGATCGGGCCGGTCGTTTTCCAGCTTCGATGGCCTCGCTGAAAAATGGGCGACCGGTGCCGAATACGTAACCCTTTACCCCAACGTCCTGCTCGGCGTGCACAAGGATCACACCTTCGCCATCATGCTCGACCCCAAAGGCCACGACCGCACCATCGAGCGCATCGAGATCTACTACACCTCGGACGAAATGCGCGGCGACGACTGGCGCGGCATGCGCGAAAAGCACGCCGCCATGTGGAAGGAGGTCTTCGTCGAGGATGTCTTCGTGGTCGAAGGCATGCAGCGCGGGCGCTCGGCCTCGCTGTTCGACGGCGGGCGGTTTTCTCCCGTCATGGACGAGGCAACCCATTGCTTCCACGACTGGGTGGCCGGACGTTTTTCCGGTCAGTGACGGTGGCCGCGAGCGAGCAAAACGCCCAACTCCAGCGCGACCTGCTGGCGGCCCACGCCGCCCGCGACATCGCCCGCCTGCCAGGACTCTACAACGAAGCAGGACGCATGCGCGAGGAAGCCGGCGACATCGACGCGGCGTGCTTCTTCTTCACCCTGGCCTATGTCTACGGCCTCGATGCCGGCGACGAGAAAACCGCTGCGGCAGCCCATGCGAGGCTGGTGGCGCACGGCCGCGAACGCTGATTATTCCGCCGCCCTCTGGGCGTAGCCGAGGCGCTGGTTCAATTTCGCCAGCAGCTTCTGCGCCGCCTCGGCGATCACCGTTCCCGGCGGGAAGATGGCCGATGCCCCGGCCTCCATGAGCGTTTCGATGTCCTGCGGCGGGATGACGCCGCCCACCACGATCATGATGTCGCCGCGCCCTTCCTTGTCTAGCGCCGCCTTCAGCGCCGGCACCAGCGTCAGGTGCCCGGCGGCCAGCGACGAGACGCCGACGATGTGGACGTCGTTTTCCACCGCCTGGCGGGCCACTTCCTCAGGGGTCGAGAACAGCGGCCCGATATCGACATCGAAGCCAAGGTCCGCGAATGCCGTGGCGATGACTTTCTGGCCGCGGTCATGGCCGTCCTGGCCGATCTTGGCGACCAGGATGCGCGGTCGCCGCCCGTCGGCCTCGGCGAAGGCATCGGTCATGGCGCGGGTCACTTCGACAGCCTCCGACATGGTGCCGGCCTCCTTGCGATAGATGCCCTGGATGGCCCGGATCTCGGCCACATGGCGGCCCCAGACCTTTTCCATGGCGGCAGAGATCTCGCCCACCGTCGCCTTGGCGCGCCCGGCATCGACGGCGGCCGCCAGGAGGTTGCCCTGGCCGGTTGCCGCAACCTGGCTCAAGGCCGCAAGTGCGGCCTGGCATTGCGCCTCGTCGCGCTCGGCGCGCAAGCGCTTCAGCTTGTCGATCTGGGTGGCGCGCACGGCGGAATTGTCGACCTTCAGGATGTCGATGGCCGTCTCCTCGCTGGCCCTGTACTTGTTGACGCCGACCACCGTCTGGCGGCCGGTGTCGATGCGCGCCTGCGTGCGGGCGGCGGCCTCTTCGATCTTCAGCTTCGGCAACCCGGCCGCAATGGCCTTGGCCATGCCGCCCATGGCCTCCACCTCCTGGATATGGGCCCAGGCCTTTTCGGCGAGATCACCGGTCAGCCGTTCGATGAAATAACTGCCGCCCCACGGGTCGACGGCGCGGCACGTGCCGGCTTCGAGTTGCAGGAAAAGCTGGGTGTTGCGGGCGATGCGGGCGGAAAAATCGGTCGGCAGCGCCAGCGCCTCGTCGAGCGCATTGGTGTGCAGTGACTGGGTGCCGCCCTGCGTTGCCGCCATCGCCTCGATGGCGGTGCGAGTGACGTTGTTGAACACATCCTGCGCGGTGAGCGACCAACCGGACGTCTGGCAATGGGTCCTGAGCGACAGCGAGCGCTCGTCCTTGGGGGCGAACGGCTTGATCATCTTGGCCCACAACATGCGCGCGGCGCGCATCTTGGCGACCTCCATGAAGAAGTTCATGCCGATCGCCCAGAAGAACGACAGCCTTGGTGCGAATTTGTCGATATCGAGCCCCACCGCCATGCCGGCACGGGCGTATTCGAGGCCGTCGGCCAGCGTATAGGCCAGTTCGAGATCGGCCGTCGCCCCGGCTTCCTGCATGTGATAGCCGGAAATCGAGATGGAGTTGAACTTCGGCATATGCGCCGAGGTGAACGAAAAGATGTCGGAGATGATGCGCAAGCTGGCTTCCGGCGGATAGATATAGGTATTGCGGACCATGAACTCCTTCAGGATGTCATTCTGGATGGTTCCCGAAAGCGCTTCCGGCTTCACCCCTTGTTCCTCGGCCGCCACGATATAGAGCGCCAGAACCGGCAGCACCGCCCCGTTCATGGTCATCGACACGCTCATCTGATCGAGCGGGATGCCGGAAAAGAGAGTCCGCATGTCATAGATGGAATCGATCGCCACCCCCGCCATGCCGACATCGCCTGAAACCCGCGGATGATCGCTGTCATAGCCGCGATGGGTGGCGAGGTCGAAGGCGATGGAAAGACCCTTCTGCCCGGCGGCGAGATTGCGCCGGTAAAAGGCGTTGGAATCCTCCGCCGTCGAAAAGCCGGCATATTGCCGGATGGTCCAGGCTTGCGAGGCGTACATGGTCGGGTAGGGGCCGCGCAGGTAGGGCGGCAGCCCCGGCCAGGTATCGAGGAAATCGAGGCCGGCCACATCGGCAGGAGCGTAGTGCGACTTGAGTGCGATGCCCTCCGGCGTTTCGCGCACCGTCTCCGGCGCCGCCGGTGCCGGCTCGGCGGGCAGCGCGAAGGGCATGGCGGCGAAATCCGGAAGGCGGGTCATGGGCGGTTTCCTCCGAGCGCGACCAGAAGCCCGGAGAGGAAGGCCGTGACATCCATGCCCGCATAGGCGAAGCGGTCGATGCCGGCGGCGATGAGTTGCGCCTCCCGCTCTCCCGGCCGCCCGGCCAGCATGACCTCGCTGGCGCCGGCCGCCTTCAGCGCCCCTGCCGCTTCCTCAGCCATGGTCCCATAGACCGCATCGCTCGAGCACAGGCAGGCGATGTGGGCGCCCGAGGTGGCGAAAGCCGCCGCGACCTCACCGGCATCTTCATGGCCCTCGTCCGAAAGTGCTGCGATCCCGCCCGCCGCCAGCAGGTTGGTCATCCAGGTGGCGCGCACATTGAAGTCCGCCATGCGCCCCAGATTGGCGAGGAAGACCGCCGGACGTCGCCCGGACCTTTCGGTCATCGCATCCGCTTTGTCGCGCAACCGCTCAAAAGCATCACCGAGACTCGTCTGCTTCAGGGCTGCGCAAGCCATGGACTTCACATCGCCGCCGGGCGCATCGAAGGCCGAACCCTCGGCCCAGTCATCCGGCAGGTCCATGGCCAATACGCTTGCACTCTTTCCATCGATGCTGGGAAATTCCGTGAGGCCGGTGAGCCCTACCTTGCGGCGGGCGATGTCGCTGGCGCGGCGCTGCGCGACCTCGGCGATCATCGTCTGGACCTTTCCGGCAATCAGGGCATCGACGAGGCCGCCGGCCCGTTCGATATCGCGAAAGATGTCCCAGCCCTTCTCCGCCAGCGCCCTCGTCAGGGCCTCCATATGCCCTGAACCGGCAGCCGCATCGCCGACCTCGCCGATGCCCGTTTCCTCCTTGAGGATCGAGGCGATGTTGCGCGCCATGCGCCGGGCGAAGGGATCGGCCAGCCCCAGCGCGGCGGTGAACGGCAAAACCGTCACCGTGTCGGCACCGCCGATGCCCGCCGCGAAGGCCGCCGTTGAGGTGCGCAACAGGTTCACATACGCATCGCGCCGCGTCATCATGCGCCGGGAGGTCTCGCCGTGCACCATGACGGCCCCGGTCGGCTGGCCAAAGATCTCCGCCAGCCGTGCCCATAACAGCCGCGCTGCGCGGAACTTGGCGATGCTCATGAAGGGGTCGGCATCGGCGCTGAGGATCATCGACAGGCGCGCGAAAGCGGCGTCCGGCGCAACGCCACCCTTTTCCAGCAGTCGCAGGAAGGCAACCCCCGCCGCCAGCGCCAGGCCCAGTTCCTGCGCCTCCGAGGCGCCGGCCTCATGCCACACGCGGGCATCGGCGGCGAAGACATCGCCCGAGTGGCCGGCATCGCCCAGATACGCGAACGTCTCGGCCATGCGCCTGGCGAGCGCAGCGGTTTCGATCAGCTTGCCGGTAAAGGCAAAGGCGCCGATGGGATCGAGGCAGAACGACACCTGCGCGCGGGCAGGATCGAGATTTCGCGCGCCATAGAAATTGTCCACCAGTCTGGCGGCGGGCCGGCCCATCCGCCCGGCATCGAGTCGCAGGCGGATAAGATCAAGCTCGACACCGGCAAACAACCGCCCCATCTGTTCAAGGCTGGCCACCGGCACCCCGTGGCGGCCGGCCGCCAGGCTTTCCGGCCAGGCGAGACACAGCGCATCGGCGCCGTTCTCCAGATCCTCCAGCGCTTGGCTATTGGCGGCGGCGATATCCGGCATATCGATACGCTGCATCGTCTGCCAGCCGCGCCCGTGCAGCGGTAGCGGCGAGGGCGATGCGGCGCGCGCCACGACAGGCTCGATGGCGATGCCGTCATAGTTCCGGACGGTCAGCGCATCGAGCGGCCTGCCCTTGAGGCTGGCCGTGGCACGCTTTGCCCAGGCTTCATGGTCTGCGGCCGGAAATTCGCCGGCCAGTGTGAGCCCCGTCATGTCGCCCACCGTTCCTCGTATTTTGCACTGCAACAAACTAGCGGATACCGGGTCATGAACGCAAATCGGCAATTCGGCCGACAGCCTCAGATATAGGCCGAAAGACCGGGTATCGATCCAGCCGCCTCGCGCACCAGCTTGTCGCCGGCCCTTTCCTTGGCATAGGTCAGGGTTTCCGAGCCCAGCGCCTTGATCTCGTCCATGTTGAGGCCGGCGGCCTGCAGCTTGGAAATGGCCGCCAGTGGCCCGCCCATCAGCCCACCGCCGAGCATGCCGAGCAGCCCGCCGCCGCGCGCCCCGTCGCCGCCATATCGGCTGGCCAGGTCGTCGGCGCCGGGCAGTTTGGTGAACAGCTCGGCCACCTTCGCGGCATTGCCCTGCGTCTTGACCAGATTGAGCACGATACCGACCGCCCGCTCCGCCTTGCCGGCATCGAGCCCCGTCCGCGCCACGACCCGGTCGACCAGTTCCTGCATCGGCTTAACCCTCGCCTTGTCTCATTTGCACGTTACGGGCTTTTATAGCAGATTGCGCCCGGCGTAAGTGTGCTGGCATTCTGGCAACCGGGCCGGTTCCACGCGAGCAAGGAAAGAGTTTATGGCGGACAATTCGATTTTCATCGGCCAGAGCACCAAGCGCGAAGTGCTCTACCTCCCACTGGCCAACCGCCACGGCCTGGTGACCGGGGCCACCGGCACCGGCAAGACCGTCACCCTGCAGATTCTCGCCGAAGGCTTCTCCAGGGCCGGCGTGCCGGTGTTCGCCGCCGATATCAAGGGCGATCTCTCCGGCATTTCCGAAAAGGGCGAACCGAAGGATTTTCTCCTCAATCGCGCCAAGAAGATCGGCCTCGACGATTATACCTTCGAGGCCTCGCCCACCATCTTCCTCGACCTGTTCGGCGTGCAGGGCCACCCCATCCGCACCACCGTCTCCGACATGGGGCCGCTCCTGCTGTCGCGGCTCATGGGGCTGACCGATGCCCAGGAAGGGGCGCTCAACATCCTTTTCCGGGTTGCCGACGAAGAAGGCCTTCTGGTCCTCGACCTGAAGGACCTGCGCGCCCTGCTGGCCGACCTCGCCAGTCGCGGCAGCGCCATCACCACCCAGTATGGCAATGTCGATGCCCGCACCATCGGTGCCATCCAGCGCCGGCTGGTGGTGATCGAGGAACAGGGCGGCGCCAACTTCTTCGGCGAGCCGGCATTCAAGATCAAGGACCTGATGCGCACCACCTATGACGGGCGCGGCTTCGTCAGCGTCCTTGCCGCCGACAAGCTCATGGAATCGCCCGAGCTCTACGCCACCTTCCTGTTGTGGCTGATGTCGGAACTGTTCGAGGAACTGCCCGAGGTGGGCAATCCCGACAAGCCCAAACTGGTGTTCTTCTTCGATGAAGCCCATCTCCTGTTCAACGATGCCCCGCCCGGCCTTCTGGAGAAGATCGAGCAGGTGGTGCGCCTCATCCGCTCCAAGGGGGTGGGCATCTATTTCGTCACCCAGAACCCGCTCGATGTGCCCGACACGGTTCTGGCCCAGCTCGGCAATCGCGTCCAGCATGCCTTGCGGGCCTTCACCCCGCGCGACCAGAAGGCGGTCAAGGCCGCGGCCCAGACCTTCCGCCAGAACCCGGCCTTCGATACCGAAAAGGCCATCACCGAACTCGGCGTCGGCGAGGCCCTGGTCTCGGTGCTGGATGAAAAGGGCGTACCCACCATGGTCGAGCGCACCCTCATCCGTCCGCCGTCGGGCAAGCTCGGACCCGTCGATCCGGCCATCCGCCAGGCGGCCATCCAAAACAGCCCGATCTACGGCGAGTACGACAAGGCGATCGACCGCGAGTCGGCCTACGAGGTCCTGCAAAAGCGTGCCGCCGAGCAACAGGCCGCTGCCCAGGTCGAGGCCAAGCGCAAGGCCGACGAGGAGGAAGCCAAGCGCCAGGCCAAGGCCGCAAGCTCGTCACGCGGCCGTGAGACGGCGACCGACCGCTTTGTCAAGAACGTCGCCAGTTCGGTCGGCCGGCAGGTGGGCTCGGTGCTGGTTCGTCAGCTCGGTTCGGCCCTTATCCGCGGTGTTCTCGGCGGCCTCCTCAGGCGCTAGATAACTATTCGCCCCGGATACAACCCCATTCTTGCTGGCCTCAGCCGGGCAGGCGCAGCGTTTCCTCGATCTCGATGCCGAAGCCGGTGAGCCCCACATAGTGCCGGCTGCTGGTGGTCAGAAGCTTGATCGAATTGAGGTCGAGATCGCGCAGGATCTGGGCGCCTAGACCGATGTCGCGCCAGGCTTCGACCCGCGCCCTGGCCGAGTCGGAGGGTTCGATGTCGGCCTCCTCGAACAGCCGCGAGGCGGGAACGCCGGAGGTGCCCTCGCGCAGATAGACGAGAACCCCGCAGCCTTCGTTTTCAAAGGCTTGATAGACGGCATTGAGGATGCGCCGCTCGCCGAACACATCATCGCCGAGGTCCTCGCGATGCAGGCGAACCGGAACGCTGTCGCGTCCCGTCACCTCGCCGAAGATGAGCGCCAGATGCTGCACCGGGTCGAAGGGGGTGGAATAGGCAATGCCCTGGGCCGTGCCGATGGGTGTGGGGACATCGAAGGTGCCGGTGCGCTCGACCAGCCGCTCGCGCGCCTGGCGATAGGCAATGAGCGCATCGACGGATATGATCTTGAGGCCGTTTTCCCGAGCGAATTTAAGGACTTGCTCGCCCCGTTTCACGGTGCCGTCGTCGTTCACCAGTTCGGATATGACCCCGACCGGCGGCAGGCCCGCCAGGCGGGCAAGATCGACTGCGGCTTCGGTATGGCCCGAGCGCATGAGCACCCCGCCGCGCTTGGCGACCAGCGGAAAAACGTGGCCGGGCCTCACGAAATCGCCCGCCCCCACGTTGGCATTGGCCAGTGCGTGCACCGTGGCGGCGCGCTCCTTGGCGGAAATGCCGGTGGTGAGACCATCCTTGAAGTCGACGGATATGGTGAAGGCCGTTCCGTGGGGGGCATCGTTGTCGGCGACCATGGGGTCGAGCTTGAGGCGGCGGGCATCCTCGCGCGTCATGGGAGCGCACACGATACCTGAGGTGTGGCGCACCATGAGCGCCATTTGCTCGGGCGTGATCTTGCTGGCCGCGCCGATGAGGTCGCCCTCGTTCTCGCGATCGTCGTCGTCGACCACCACCACCAGTTCACCGTTGCGGACGGCAGTGACGGCGGCTTCGACGCTGTCGAGCAGACTATGCGCGGACATCGGATTTCCTTTTCCAGTTCCCGAAGGTGCCGGATCGGGCGAAAGTTCCCTGACCGGGACCCTGCCGCCGGTTACCGACTCTATTCTCATCGCCAGGTCGAGTGACGGGCTGGCGCCAGCAAGAATCTGCGATACGCGCCCTTGGGTAATCCCCAATCTGCGCGCCAGATCGACCTGCGTGGTGCCGGTGCGTTCGAGCCAGCGGGAGAGTTTCATCGAGTGGATATTAGTGGCGCTAATGCGCAGAAACAAGGCCAGGCAAACAATTAGCCGGCACGCGCCTGACCGGAAAACTCGGTGCGATATACCAGCCATGCGAACATCAGCATGGCCAGGATGACGACAATGGAGCCGGCCGCGGCGAAGGGATTGCCGCTGTCATGGCCTGTGTGAACGAGACCGACACCTATCGCCATGACGATGGTGCCCACGATCCATATCCACACCTGAGCCAGCGCCAGGCGGCTGCGTTCCAGCGACGGATGGAGGTGGTAGTAGACGCCGAACAGGAACAGCGACACCCAGCCGAGCAGATTGAGGTGGGCGTGTGCCGGAAAGGCGCTGTGATCCTCGGTGATGCCCATCTGCAGGCCCCAGAACATGCCGACGATGGCGAAAAGCACCGAAACGCGAAAACACAACGAGGACACCTTCATCTGTTTTCTCCTGGCGGTCGATGCCGCAATGTCGGCATCACCTTCCGCGAGATCGATCGATGATCGATTGGCCGATGCCTGACCCATGATCCATAAAGTGGTGCTGGCGGAAAGCCCGCGCCGCTCATTCTATCTCCAGACGAAGGCGGGCCGCCATCAGGCAGCCCGCATCCGTCAAACGCGGTGCTTCAGCGCCTTTCAGTCGACGGCGCTTTCAAAAAGTTCGGCCACGTAGTCCCAGTTCACCAGGTTGTCGAACCAGGCCTCCAGGTATTTCGGCCGGGCATTGCGGTAGTCGATGTAATAGGAGTGCTCCCACACATCGCAACCCAGCATGGGATAGGCGCTGTGGATCAGCGGGTTCTCGCCGTTCGGCGTCTTCATGACGGAAAGCTTGCCGTCCTTGAAGGCGATCCATGCCCAGCCCGAGCCGAACTGGGTGGCGCCGGCCTGGAGGAAATCGGCGCGCATCTTGTCGTAGCCGCCGAGATCGCTATCCACTGCCTTCTGCAGCTTGCCCGGCAGTTTCTTGCCACCGCCGCCCTTCTTCATCCAGCGCCAGAAATGCAAATGGTTGAAGTGCTGGGCCGAATTGTTGAACAGCCCGGCATTCTTGCCGTAGCTGGCCTTGACGATCTTGGTCAGCGACTTGCCTTCGAGACCGGAGTCCTTCAGCAAATTGTTGCCGTTGGTGACATAGGCCTGATGATGCTTGTCATGGTGATATTCGAGGGTCTCCTGCGACATGTACGGGTGAAGTGCCTCATAGTCGTAGGGCAGGGAAGGGAGCGAAAAAGACATTTGGGCAATTCCTCCTGTTAAGCGAATGTCATGGCCGTCAGGGCCGCTCGGTTCATGCCCTATCGAAGAGCATTGACACACTCTGTCAAGTGATAACGGCTGAATTTCGTTCCAAGGGCCGGCAGCGGCGAGATCTCCATGACACCGGCGGCCGGGGTCATGACAATGGTGGCGACCGTCGCTGAAAGATGTGCCGTGTCGTCGGGGATGGGCGGCCGGCAGACCGCATAGGGTGCGCCCAAATCATCGGCGAGCGTGTTCTTCACATCCGCAATGCCGATTGAACCGCCCTCGACCTCGATGAGCGGAAAGGGCGTCACGCCGGTTGCATCTCCATGAAGCCACTACGGGCGATCATCGTTGCCGGCATGGCGTTGTCTCCTAGAAAAAGGCGTGGATGCCCGTCTGCGCCCGCCCCAGGATGAGGGCGTGGATATCGTGGGTGCCCTCGTAGGTGTTGACCGTTTCCAGGTTCACCAGATGGCGGATGACGTGGAACTCGTCGGAGATGCCGTTGCCCCCGTGCATGTCGCGCGCCAGGCGCGCGATGTCGAGGGCCTTGCCGCAATTGTTGCGCTTCATCAACGAGATGGCTTCAGGTGCCGCGCGCCCGGCCTCCAGCGCCCGGCCGAGCGCCAGGGCACCTTGCAAGCCCAGCGTGATCTCGGTCTGCATGTCCGCGAGTTTCTTCTGGATGAGCTGGTTGGCGGCAAGCGGCCGGCCGAACTGCTTTCTGTCGAGCACATATTGCCGTGCCCGGTGCCAGCAATCCTCCGCCGCCCCCATGGCGCCCCAGGCGATGCCGAAGCGCGCCTTGTTGAGACAGCCGAAGGGGCCCGACAGGCCGCGCGCGCCGGGCAACAGGGCATCGTCGGGGACCTCGACATTGTCGAGCACGATCTCACCCGTTACCGATGCCCTGAGCGACACCTTGCCTTCGATCTTGGGGGTCGAAAAGCCCTTGGCGCCGCGCTCGACAACGAAGCCGTGGATGCCCTCGTTCTCCAGCTTGGCCCACACCACCGCGATGTCGGCGATGGGTGAATTGGAGATCCACATCTTTGAGCCGTTGAGGACGTAGCCTGACGATGTACGCCTGGCCCGCGTCTTCATGCCGCCCGGATCGGAACCGGCATCGGGTTCGGTGAGGCCGAAGCAGCCGACCATCTCGCCAGTCGCCAGTTTGGGCAGATACTTCAGCTTCTGGGCCTCGCTGCCATAGGCTTCGATGGGATACATCACCAGCGAGTTCTGCACGCTGATCGCCGAGCGGTAGCCGGAATCGATGCGCTCGATCTCACGCGCGATCAACCCGTAGGCCACATAGCCGAGACCGGCACCGCCGTATTTGGGATCGGTCATGATGCCGAGCAAACCCACTTCGCCGGCCTCGCTCATGATCTCGCGGTCGAAGCGTTCCTCGCGAAAGGCCTTCTGCACCCGCGGCATCAGCTTGTCGGCGGCGAACGCCTTGACGCTGTCGCGGATCATGCGCTCTTCCTCACTGAGCTGACCCTCCAGGTCAAGCGGGTCTTCCCAGTTGAATTGAGCGCTCTCCGTCTTGCCGGCATCAAGCTTCACTGCGACCTCGGCCATGATGGCGAACTCCTCGAACTGTGCAGGTGCGAAATTCGCGTTTTCCTTACGCCAGTTGCCATGCCGGTGCAACCGATGGGGAACGCCCCGGCGGATGGTTGCAGCGGGCGCAACCCGGCCTTGCGGAGCGCTGCCAGACCGTTTACCGCATGGTTGCACCGGCCGATGATCGGTTGTGTTCGCGCCCGCAAGCCGGTAGTCCTTGTCGCCGCTGAAGCGAGGCGCGATGACGGCCTTGCGCCGCTGAGATGTCATGTCCGGCACTGCCGCCGATCATCGCTTCGGAAGTGGCAGTTTTTGAAGCAGGATGGCTGTAGTGTTCACCGAGGACCAGTCCCCATGCCGCCGCTAGTTGGTGACCGCAACCCGGGTCTTGCACAGCGGCTGAAGACACTTCGTCGCAAGCGCGTCAAGCACTACGGAAAGCGGTTGATCCGTGCCTTGAGCGATTTCTTCGGCCGCCAGTCGCTGGTCGGCGATACGCCGGTTCTGGACAACCGTCGCTTCGCGTTCCTCAAGAGCTTTGCCGACAACTGGCAACCCATCCGCGCCGAGGTGGAGGAAATCCTCAAGCATCGCGAGGCCGTCCCCGCGTTCCACGACGTTTCGCCCGACCAGGTCTACATTTCGCATGGCACCAACTGGCGCACCTTCATTCTCTACGGCTTCGGCACCAAGATGCAGAAGAATTGCCGCCAGGCGCCCTTCACGACCCGCCTGCTGGAGCAGGTTCCAGATCTGCAGACAGCGTGGTTCTCCATCCTCGCGCCCAACTACCACATTCCTGCCCATCGTGGTGTCAGCAAGGGCATCGTGCGGGCCCACCTCGGCCTCATCGTGCCACGCGAACAGGAAAAATGCCGCCTGCGCGTCGACAGCGAGATCTGCGTGTGGAAGCCGGGCGAAATCTTTGTCTTCGACGACACCTACGAACACGAGGTGTGGAACGATACGAACGAGGAACGCGTCATCCTGCTGTTCGATTTCGACCGCCCGATGCGTTGGCCAGGGAGGCTGGTCAACGCCGGCTTCATAAAGCTTCTCAAGTTCACTGCCTTTTACCGCGACCCGCAAAAGAACATGCGCTCTTTCGAAGACCGCTTTGAGGCCGCGACCCGACGCGCCGACGAAACGCTGGAAAAGCTTTCAGGCACCGATAGTTAAGCCTTGTCGCGCCCCGTCACCATCAGCCCGAAGGCATAGGCGAAGGCCACCTCCTTCAGCCGGTCGAAACGCCCGGGCGAGCCGGCATGGCCGGCCTCCATCTGCGTCTTGAGCAGCAGCAGGTTGTTGTCGGTCTTCCTCTCGCGCAGCCGCGCCACCCACTTGGCCGGTTCCCAATAGGTGACGCGCGGGTCGGTCAGGCCGCCGACCGCGAGGATGTGAGGATAGGCCTGGGCCCTGACATTGTCATAGGGACTATAGGCGGCGATGCCCTCGAAGGCTTCCTTGCTGGCGATCGGATTGCCCCATTCCTGCCATTCCGGCGGGGTGAGCGGCAGCGTGTCGTCGAGCATGGTATTCAGGACATCGACAAACGGTACCTCGGCGATGATCCCCGCGAACAACTCAGGCGCCATGTTGGCGACCGCCCCCATGAGCATGCCGCCGGCGCTGCCGCCCTGCGCCACGATGCGACCGGGCGCGGTGATGCCGGCTTCCACAAGATGCCGGGCCACGGCGATGAAGTCCTCGAAGGTGTTGATCTTCTTCTCGCGCTTCCCCTCGCGATACCATCCATAGCCCTTGTCCTTGCCGCCGCGCACATGCGCAACCGCATAGACAAAGCCGCGATCGACCAGCGACAGGATGTTGGTATTGAAGGCGGCCGGAATGGTGATGCCATAGGATCCGTAGCCATAGAGCCAGCACGGCGCCGACCCGTCGAGCGCCGTATCGTGCCGATAGAGCAGCGACACCGGCACCTCCTCGCCGTCGCCGGCCCGCGCCATGATGCGCCGCGTGACATAGTTGGCGGGGTCATGTCCGGAGGGCACCTCCTGCGTCTTGCGCAAGGTGCGCTCGCGGGTCTCCATGTCGTAGTCGAAGACCTCGGCCGGCGTGGTCATGGATGAATAGGAAAACCGCAAGGTATCGGTGTCGAATTCATAGCCGCCCATGAGGCCGAGCGAATAGGCCTCCTCGTCGAAGGCGATCGAATGCTCGTTGCCATCGGCCAGGCGTCTGATGACGATGCGCGGCAACCCGCCGGCACGCTCCAGGCGCACCAGATGGCGGGCATAGACCGTCTTGGCAAGGATGAGGATGCCGGGCCGGTGTTCGACAAGATCGCGCCAGTTCTCGCGCTGCGGCGCTGCAACCGGCGCCGTGGCGATCTTGAAATCCTCGGCATCGTCGGCATTGGTGAGAATGAACATCTCACCCCCCGCTTCGTCGATAGAGTATTCGACTCCCGTATCGCGCGGCGCCACCAGTCTTGGACTGTCGAGAGGGTCATCGGCGGGGATCAGCCAGACTTCCGACGTCTCGTGGTCGTGGCAGCTGATGATGATGAAGCGGTCGGAGCTGGTCTTGCCGACACCCATGAAGAAGCCGGCATCGGCTTCCTCATGCACAAGCACGTCGGCGTCGGCGGGCGTACCGATCTGGTGGCGAAAGAGCTTTGACGGCCGGTGGTTGTCATCGAGGCGCACGTAGAAAAAGTGGCGGCCATCGGCCGACCATGCTCCGCCGCCCGCGGTATGGGGAATGGCATCGGCCAGGTCGCGACCGCTCCCGGTATCGCGCATGTGGATGGTGTAGAATTCCGAGCCTGCATCGTCGTAGGACCATGCCAGCAACCGGTGATCGGGGGCGTGATCGGCGCCGCCGAGGCGGAAGAAGGCCTTGCCGTCGGCCTCGGCATTACCATCCAGCAACACCCGCTCGTCGCTCCCGTCGCGTCCGCTGCGAACCATCTGCGGGTGCTGGCCGCCTTCGACATAGCGCATTGAATAGGCATAGGGCCCGTCAGGCGAAGGCACGCTCGAATCATCGGCCTTGATGCGCCCCTTCATCTCGGCAAAGAGCTTTTCCTGCAGCGCCTCCGTCGGGGCCATGATGGCCTTGGCAAAAGCGTTCTCGGCCTCGAGATGGGCGCGGATCTCAGGATCCAGGCGGGAAGGATCGCGCATCACCTCCTGCCAGTTGATGTCCCTCAGCCAGGCATAGTCATCCTTCAACTCGATGCCGTGATGAGTACTCGCCTGGGGGCGCCGTCGCGCCAGTGGCGGCGAAACCGGGGCTCGTTTGTCCACGCCCATCAGGCCTTGTCTTCGGGTACGAATTTGAGGGCGACGCCGTTCATGCAATAGCGCAGTCCGGTCGGCTTCGGTCCGTCGGGAAATACGTGGCCGAGATGGGCCTCGCATTTGGCACATCTGACCTCGGTACGCCGCATGAACAGCGAACGATCCTCGTGGGTCGCCACAGCCCCGTCTTCTGCGGGGGCATAGAAACTCGGCCAGCCGGTGCCGGAATCGAACTTGGCGCGGGAGCTGAACAGCGGCTCGCCGCAGCACACGCACGTATACATGCCCTTGTCCTTGTTGGCATTGTAGGGGTGCGAGAAAGGCCGCTCGGTGCCGTGCTTGCGGGCAACGCGGTACTGTTCGTCACTGAGCATCTGGCGCCATTCGGCATCGCTCTTGTGGACCATCGGTTTGGCGTCGGCGTCGGACATGGGGGGCCTCATTCGTAGAAAAGGGTAATTGTTTCGGCGACAACGGCTGGCTTGGCGACGCCTTCGATCTCTATGGTCACCGCGCATGCCGCTATCAGCATATCGTCCTTGCGTGTCGATTTGACCAGACTGGCCTCGCCTCTGATCCGCGCGCCGGCTGGTACCGGCGAAACGAAACGAATGCGATTGGCACCATAATTAATCATTCGCTTGACGCTTTTCACCATCACGATTTCGTACATCAAGACGGGAATCATCGACAAGGTGAGATAGCCGTGGGCAATCGTCGGGCCGCCGAGTTCCTGCAAGGCGCGCACGGGATCGGTGTGTATCCACTGATCGTCGCCGGTTGCCGCAGCAAAACTGTCGATGCGCTGCTGATCGATCAGGTGCCAGGAACTGCGCCCAAGAGAACTGCCCGCGAGACCCGCAAGGTCTCCAAGTCGTTCCACAACCAGCATTGCACTGTAATCCTCGTGTCTGCGCCGATGAAAGGGCTGACACGAGTCCGCAAGTGCCTAAGCCCGGGCCCACCCATGATCGCGAGAGTACATGGTCCGTCATGTGCCGCCAACGCCCGCGCCACGAGATTTGACGGCTTGCCGCTCCAAGCGCCCAGGAAAGCCTTGACGGCTGGTCTACAAAATCGAGCAAATTAAGCACTTTTACACGTATCACGGTGTTTTCTAGGCAGGTTGGAGGACGACCGGAGCACCGCAGGAATGATTGACGATGCCCTGTGCGCGAACCCGGCTACCCGGGGGGGCGCATCGACAGGACATAACGAAAATGCTGCCGACCCGGCGGGCGGGCGGCGACGGCTTACGGCTAACTCGTTCCGCGCCCTTACCCTGCGGCTCAAGACTTCAGCACCTCTCACGCCAGCATCTCCGCCGATCAGGCCGGCCCCGTCGCCGCCATCGGCCCCCCCCAATGCTGATGCAAGCACGCCTGCGCCGGTCCCGCCAACGCCTGCGGATTTGTCCATAACGACCGCGCTCGACACTATCCTCAAGGCGCCATCGGTCGTTCCCGCCGAAGGTGCAGAGGAGGCCGAGCCAGCCGTCAGGCAAGGCGAATCACTTGCCGGTGACGACCCTGATCGGTTTATCGAACTGCTGCGTGGTGCATCCGATGAACCAGAAGCCGATGCGGAAGACGAGGATCATGCCGCAATCGCGGCATCGGAGCCGGGGGCGCCCGATCTGCCTTCTCCGGCGGATTTGCCTGCCCCGGCCTTTACCGATGAGATCGGCGAAGTCCAGCCGGTCGATGCCAGCGGCCTGAGCCGGGAAGCGGAGCCGATTGCACCGGACAGCCCATCGGCCGGCGTCCGGGAGGACGACCGCTTCATTGAACTGCTGCGAGGCGTGCCCGATGAAGCCGAGAGCGAAACCGGTGATGAAGATCACTCTGTCAGCGCAGCGGAAGAACCGAAGGTACCGGGCCTCGCCGATGAATCAGACAATGTGTCATCCGAAGTTGCGGATGATGGTTTGCACGATGTCGATCCCGCAGCATCGGATCGTACCGGGGACGGCGACACGGCTGTCGCGCAATTGCCCGAAACCGCCGGCAACGATGAAGTCGCAGTGTCGGTTGCGGCACCCGATGAGCTGCCGGCGGTCGCCGGGGTACCACCGGCGGCTGGCTCGTCCGACGACGATGAAGAAGCAAGTGGCCAGGAAGGCCGATCCGACGCGGACGCGTTGGAGGCGATCCGGGCATCTGTCTTTGATTCATTGGCGAGCGAAGCAGGGAAGGGCGAACCCGTTGCGCCGCTAACAGACGATGGCGCAGCGGCACCCCTGCAGAACATACTGCGCCAGCTTGAAGCGCACTTCGGCAGTTCTGCCAGCGCCGATCGGGATGATCTCGATGCAGCTTCCGTCCCGACCGACAATGCCGATGTGTCGGCCGGCGACCAGTGCTTCCCCAATCTCGATGCCATCGACGACGGCGAAGGGCACCCGGCGTCCGGAGACGCAGAACCGCCGCCGCTCACGGTTCAGACTGAGGAGCCGCATGCAGGCGAGAGTGCCGTGGATGAAGGCCCTGCGCATGTCGAGGCTTCCGCGCTACCGCGTGAAGATACGCCGGGCGATACAGATTTATCGGCAATGCCCGGCGATCCGGGCGATAGTCTGGCAACTGATGGTCAAGCCATAGAGGCCGATGATATCCAGCTTCCTGGCAGTGCTGACGCCTTCGGGGGCATCGAGGCACTGGAAGCCTTCGATGCCGCGCTTCCGATTGATGAGGCCAGCGGCGAAACCGCCCGCATGTTGCTTGACATCATGTCGATGCCGGCGAGTGCCCTGCAGCCGCAGGAGCGCGGCCTGGCCGCCGACACATTGCTGCGCCTGATCGCCCGCATGCCGGCCAAGGCGGTGATGGCGCTGGCAGAGCGGTTTTGTATGATGGATACGCCGCCGGGTCTTATCATCAAGGAACTCATCGGCCATCCCAACGAGGAGGTGGCTGCACTGGTCCTGGAGAAATGCGCCAATGTGACCGACCAGGATCTGCTTGATCTGATTGCCCATGCCAGCTTGAGCAAGTTGCGCATGGTGGCGCGGCGGCGAGAGGTGTCCAGTGCGCTGGTCGATGCGCTGATTTCCCGCGGCGATGCCTCGGTCTACCTGACAATCGTGCGCAATCCCGGTGCGGACATTTCTTACGATGCTTTCATCGAACTGTGCGAACTGGCGAAGAGCCAGCCCAATCTTCAGGCACCGCTCGCCACCCGTGCCAATACCCCGGCGCCTGTGGCGTTTGAGCTGTTCTGGTTCCTGCCCTCAGAACTTCGCCGCTATGTTCTTTCGCGTTTCCTCACCGATTCCGAAACCCTCACCAAGATATTGAAGATAACGCTGGCCGTGGACTCTGCCGCCGGCTGCGAAGTCACGGAAAGGCAGTTCCCTCCTCGCGCGCGCATCGAGGAACTTGTCGGTCTGATCGAGGAGGGGCTGACGCCCGAAGCTTCCCGCCTCATGGCCAGCCTGAGCGGCATATGCGAGGCTTGCGCCCGCCGTCTGATCGCCGACCCCGACGGGGAGCCGCTGACCATCGTCATGAAGGCCATGGGAGCGACCCGAGCCTTGTTCGCGGCTGCAATGGAGCGCTGGCAGACCTCGACATCGGCCATGTTGCGGGCGGATCGAAATCTCGATGAACTGCGCAATCTTTTCGATTCCTTGTCTTTCAACAAGGCGCGTGTACTTCTGACATATTGGGACTGGGCGGCCCGCAAGGCCGGCCCGTACGCGCGCCGCGCCGCCTGAGCTATAGATGCGGCGGCTCAAGTCCAGGCCTTATTGGATAAGTTTCTGAAAGTTAATGTTGCCAGTCTAGCGCGGCGCATATACACTTGAATGAGTCATAATAAAGCAATAAAAGCACCCTCACTTTCTGCCACTGCCGTTCGCGAATCGTGAAAAAATATCGGGAACGTGTTGCTTGACAGAAAAGTTGACCCGCCCACTTTCATCGGGCCCTTCTAAACAGGGCGGCGTGACTGCCGCGGGTTATATACCATGTGCGACCGGCGGGGGGTGTGTGCTGCCGTCGCCAGTGCAAAATCAGCTTGGAAGGCAGAATAATGGAAAACAAAACGGAAATCGTGGAATTGACGGCGGACATCGTAGCGGCCTACGTGGCCAACAACGCTGTTCCTTCGGCGGATCTGTCGAGCTTGATCAATGACGTCTACAAGGCGCTCGCGGGTGCAGTCGAAGGCAGGGAAGAAAAGCCGCAGCAGGAACTCAAGCCTGTGGTGCCCGTCCGCCGTTCGGTGACGCCGGACTACATCATTTGTCTGGAAGACGGCAAGAAGTTCAAGTCACTCAAGCGTCATCTGCGGACCCACTATGATCTCACGCCTGAGCAGTATCGGGAAAAGTGGGGTTTGGCGCCCGACTATCCGATGGTGGCGCCGCATTATGCCGAGGCACGCTCCAAGCTTGCCAAGCAAATGGGTCTGGGCCAGAAGCGCGGCCGCAAGTAACGCGCCTAAGACGACCTGTTCGATGCCCCGGGGCCCGTATTGGGGCAACGGGGCATTTTTGTTGTGCGAGGCAGTCAGGGCAAGTTTTCCGGCGCGGTGCCGGGCATCACAACCGCGAAACGCATCGGATCGCGGGGAGATATATGCCCGCGACTCTTGCGCCGGTGATGGTGGCGATTCATAACGACAGCAGGTCGACAGGAGCCGATTCGCAAGCGGGGCAACGCTATGGGACGTGAACCAGGATTTATCGCGTTCAGGGCTCAATTGGTGATACCCGAGCAACGCCAGTTGTTCGATTACTGGCTGGCGAGGAGCGGTCCGAACGGTCTCCCCGGTCGCCAGGACATATCGCCTGCCGACATTCCCCGACTGCTGCCGCATATCTCCCTGCTCGATGTGCTGCCGGACGTCAGCGGCTTTCGCTACCGTCTGGCGGGTTCCCGCCTCAGAGATGTCTTCGACCGCGAAGTAACGGGCATGTGCATCCGTGCCGCAGACGAGACCGGCAAGCCCGACCATTGGTTCAAGGCCCACGAACGGGTGGTGACATCGGCTCGCCCCGTGAATGGTGCCATGCGCGGCGCCAGGCAGTCCAGAGAGCATCTCGTTCAGTTCTGGCTGCGCTTGCCGCTATCCTGCCACGGCAATGGTGTGGACATGATCCTTGGACACGATGTCTGCGTTCCCGTTGGAGCCGTCGATATGGCCGGCGGGCTGACGGGCGCCGGCATCTCGACTGCCGCCGTTGGTTAATCAAAATTTGAGCCAGCTGTTCCCTCTTGAATCTTTTTTTGATAAGAACAAATAGAGAACAATCAGGGAGGAACGTCATGTCCGAACAACCATATTCGCCTGCACATCCGTGGGCCCTGGGCGCATCGCAAGCATCTCCGACAACCCCTGGCCGGAAATCCGGGCGCGCCGCCAAGCGCTTGTTGCAGCATCTGGCGGCTTCGTCCGGTTGGCTGGAACCTGTGGAGGGATCCGGCGCGGAGCCGGTCTGCTTTCGCTTCGTCGCCCTGGAGGGAGATCGGGACAAGAGCCACCCCAGTCTCGACCGACGAACGGTGGAAGCCTGGCGGTCGCGAGGTTGGGTTGCCGCCACATCTTCAGGGATGTTCAAGCTGACGGCGTCCGGCTATGCAGCCGCCGCATCCGCACAGATCGCCGCTGTCGAGGATCCCGTCTCGCCTTTTCGGCGCCAGCACGGCTCGATCGGTCCCGAAATGCGCATCGTTGACGGCACAAGCCGACAGGTGACGGCGGATGCAGCGGAATCGCCCCTTGGGTGGCTGGCGCGCCGTCGCGACCGGCAAGGGCGTCCACTCATCGAGGAAAGTGAATTTGCCGCCGGCGAACGGCTGCGTGCCGATTTCACCATCGCGGGCCTGTCGCAGCGCGTAACAGCCAGTTGGGAACAGTCGATTGCGTCAGGTTCGAGCGGTCGGAGCGGCGGGCCCGGCGACAACCTGGTGATGGGTGAGCGCGCCATGGATGCCCGTCGGCGGGTCAACCGGGCATTGGCCGCGGTTGGACCCGGCCTCGCCGGCATCCTGCTTGAGGTCTGCTGCCTGACCAGCGGTCTGGAGGCCGCCGAACGCCGCTTGGGGCTGCCGCAGCGGGCCGGCAAGGTGGTGTTGCAGATCGCTCTTTCGCGCCTGGCCGAGCATTATGGTCTCGCTCGCCAGGCGCCGGGCGAAACGGGGCCGGTCCGCATACGCAGTTGGGGGTCGCAGTCCTACAGGCCAACCCTCTTCGGCTCGGACCGGGAATAGATTTCAGGCCGCCAGCGCCGCCGTGGCATCGGCCCTGATCCGCCGCACCATGGCGGCCAGTCCGTTCGAGCGTTGCGGTGTCAGGTGTTCGTCAAGGCCCAGCCTGGCGAGTTTGGCGGCTGCATCGATTTGAAGGACTTCGCCGACTTCCCTGCCATTGAGGAGGATGCGCAGGATGGCGATCAGGCCGCGAACGATGAGCGCATCGCTGTCGCCGACGAAATGCAGGATCGCCTTGCCGTCGGTGTGGTCGAGACGAGAGGTGATCCACACCTGGCTGACGCAGCCCTGCACCTTGGTCTTGTCACTGCGGTCACGATCGGCGAACGGCGGCAGGGTCCGCCCCAGTTCGATGACGTAGCGGTAGCGATCCTCCCAATCGTCGAGAAGGTTGAAGTCGGCTTCGAGTTCGTTGAATGTGTGGGCGCTCACGCTTCTGCCTCTATGGTGTCTGAATCAGACATAGGCGCGCTGCCGGGCGAACTCAAGGCGCGAGGCGGACACCGGGCCTGTCGGCTGGCGGTGTTGAAAGGTGCCGCGGGACATCGAAAGGGCAGGGATGCCCCGCGGCAAGTGACCCGGTGAGTGCCGGGGGGGAAGTCAGGAAGCCTGCTTGGTGCGCGGGCCGTGCCAGGCGGGTATCAGATCCTGGAGCTTCAGGGTGTTTTGCGATGGTGCCTTCACATCATTGCTGGCGAACATGCGCGTGCTGCCGGTGGTCAGGGGGTCGACGACGACGGCCTGATTGGCATAGCCGGGCGGCAGGTCGCTGGCGACCGGGCTCTGGTTGGCCCATTCATAGATGAGCTTGACACCGTATTTGGCCTTGGCCTCGAATTTCCACATGAGATAGCTGGCGGTCTGGCAAACGCCCGGTTGGCGCTGGCAGAACGCATGCATGTCGGCCACCGTGTCACCGGCAGCAGAAACCAGGTTCACCTGCGGCGGCGCATCCTGTTGCCCCTGCATACCCGGTAGTTGCCCCTTGTCCGGTGGGCTCGGCATCAGAAATACAACGAGCGCCATCACGAAGCTGGTTTTGATGATTGACATATGCTTGCCCTTTCAGTTCAAGGGCAAGCTAGCAGGCGGCGATTGATTTCAGTATAAGTTCAATTTGCAGATATTATACTTATTTTATTATAAGTTGAATTGAATTGTACCTAATCTTGATTCAAATTTTAATGATGCCGTTGCCGCTGCCGGCAGGAAACGGGCTGTTAAGCCTCTTGCGGCACGATGGCTGCGTCCCGGGATCCCGTGCCGGGGATGGTGAGTAGCGTTTCGTTGAGTCCAAGAACAAGGCGTCATGAGCACAATCAACGGTCGCCGGATGACCGCATCTCGAATGGCCCGCTTCAGCGTGGGAATGCTGACGGTGGCATGCTGCATTGCGATTGTCTTCAACGCATTGTACCGGCAGCCGTCGACCTCCCGGCAGGCCGCAAACGACCGCGGCAGACTGGTCAGCGATGTTGCCAGCCGACACAGCAGCGTTAATCTGGTGAGCGAGATCAGGGTTTCCCCCGAAGATCCGATCGCCCGTCTGGTCGCCCAGGGCGACCCGATGGTGAATCAGATCCAGACCGAGTTGATCCGCCTGGGCTATTATTCCGGCACTGCCAACGGTGTGGCCGACGCCCTGACCAAGGCCGCGATCATCGCCTACGAACAGGCCAGCGGACTGCCCCCAACCGGCGATGCCTCGCGCCAGTTGCTCGATCATATACTCTATGCCAGGCAACTCGCCGCCGCGGCCAGCTATACTGCCAGTTTGAAGCCGTCGGCTCCCAGCGAGGACGTGCGCAAGGTGCAGGCAGCTCTGGCAGCCTTGGGTTTCGATGCAGGGGTGGCCGATGGCGTGCTGGGCGACAAGACCCGCAAGGCCATTCGCGCCTTCCAGACCTACCGGGGCTTGCCGGCGACGGGACAAATCGACGCCAACCTGGCGCGCGAGCTTGGAATTGTGCTTGCCGCCGAAGGTTGACGGGACCGGGCTTTTGAATGTCGGTCAAGAGCGAAATCTGGGTCAAGGGACATCTGCGCGCCTGCTTCGCGGCGGGCCTGACCGGTGTGGTGGCCAGACGCGGCGCCGCCGAGGCCGGCGCCGTCTATGTCCAGGTCTTCAAGCACCATGATCAGGTCATTCTGCATGCCCCGGCCCCCGGCACCGCCTATGATGACGCCGGGCGGCGGCAATGGTCCTATCCCCTCGGCGAAGCTCCCGTTTCGCGGCAACAGGCACAGAACTACCTTGATCGCCAGATCACCTTCGATCCCGATATCTGGATCCTCGACATTGAAGATCCCGTCGGGAACGGCCTGCTATAGGGAAACATTAACCAATTGCGCAATTTAATGGTCCCTGCACAGCGACATCGTTCGCAAAGTCGGGGCTGAGGTAATGGCCGATATCTATCAATTTACACCGCACCACGCGCAACAGAGCACCACACAGGTGCAGGGATCAGCAGAGGTCGTTATCTTCCCTGGCGTGCGCATCGAACGAGGCAGCTGTCCAGATGGGAATCGGATGGCGACGAACGGCGATGTATTCCAGCGCATCGCCAATAGGGCAATCTGGACCGACGACTGAGCGCGCAGCCAGCGGGGACCGTTCCGGCGATCAGGTCGCGGGCACGCACTGCGATGCCGCCAGATCGGCCCGGACCCTGGCAAGCATGGCGGGAGTGGCGATCCGCGCACGCAACACAACCAGCCCCTTCAGGGACGGCGATCTCACGGTGATCTGATTGTCGGCGCCGGCTTGCGCTTCGGCAGCCGTATCGCTGCTGCTTGCGTCAGATTTGCGGATGACCACCAGGTCGAGGTTGCGGACGTCGGCCTGCCGGTTGTTGAGCGAATAAAAGCCGTCGCCATTGGGGGCATAGAAGCTGATGAGCCAGTAACCGATCGGAACCTTGGCCTTCACCACGATCGGGCCGGCCGACAGGTCGAACACGCACACGGCGTGAACCAGCGAGGGGTCGGCCTCGGGCAGGACGGACTCCAGTGCGTCCTGCTGCACCACCACCAGATGATTGGTCCCCGCAAGCCTGGTGAACTCGCTCATCTTGGCGTCCATCTGGACGCGCGGCACGAACAGGACATAGGAGATATGCACGGCGATGCCGAGCAGCGCTGCCACCGTGAGCCAGAACAACCGCCCGCTCATCGGCAGGTTTCCCTTGTGATCTGCGGTAATGTCATCGTGTTGGGACGGGCGCGCGATACCGGGGCGGGATCATAGAACCGCAGCACCAGGCCGACATTGCCGCTGGAGGGCATGGCGAGCCAATTCCCTGTATGCGGCTGCGATGACAGGTAGATGTCTGCGGTGCCATCAGCTTCATAGATCATCTCACCTGAATGCAGACTGGCAAACCTGGTCTTCGTGTTGGCCTCAACGACGCCTTTCTGACTGACACTGATGCTCCACCACCGCGCCCAGTCAAGCCGTCCGGCGATTGAATAGCTGCAAGCCGTATCGAGCGGGCTACCCGCGCTGTCGGCCCGGGCCTCGTATTCGACAATCTCGCGGCGATTGTCGGCAAGGCGTCCGGCGGCAAGGAAGTGTGCCTTGGTATAGGGATCCATGGTGATGAGACCGGCGCTTGTCCAGGTCCGCCACGGTCCTTGCGACAGGGTGACCAGATCAAACCCGCCATTGGCCACATAGCGCGCCGAAAACAGACCGACGGCAATGCCGATCAGGCAGGTGATGGCGAGCTTGATGCGGCCGAACACGCCTTTTCAGCCTTCCCTCAGCGGCTTTGCAGAAGCCGTCTCAGGCGCAGGTGATTTTCTTCTGCGCGACTGGAACGCTGAATGTTCTGATTGGCACCGGAATTGAACAACGATGCGGCCGATTGGACATTGCTGGTCGAGCGCTGGCTGGAGAGCGAAAATACGTCCTTGAAAACCGAAGCGACCGCGTCATTGCCCGGCGCCGGCTGGGCGACCGGCAATTGGGCGGTAACGCTGCTGCGCAACGCGCCGTCGCCAAACGCGGGAATTGACAGCTCCACATTGTTGTCGCCGCGGGCCGCGACATATTTGGCGTAGGTGTCGTCGAGCGGGATGCCATCGAGGGCCTTGGGCGGGGCGCCGGCCAGGGCCACCTCCATGAAGGCCTTCCAGGTCATGGCCGGCAACGAACCTCCGGTCACATGCCGCATCTCGCGCATGTCGTCGTTGCCGAACCATACCCCGGTCACCAGCTGAGCGGTGAAACCCATGAACCAGGCATCGCGGAAATTCTGTGTGGTGCCGGTCTTGCCGGCCTGTGGCGTGAACCCCAGACGGGCGCGCCGGCCGGTACCGGCCACCACCACCTGGCCGAGCATGTGGTTGAGCTCGCCGATGGTCGCAGCATCGATCACCTGCGGCGCTTCCGGCGCATTGCGGGCGCGCGAATAGATCAGTTCGCCGGTCGGCCGGCGAATTTCAAGGACCGAGTAGGCCCGCGCCAGCTTGCCGCCATTGGCAAATGTGGCATAGGCCGTCGTCATGTCCATGACCGTCACCTCGTTGGTGCCGAGCGGCAGCGATGGCACGGCCAGCAGATTGGACTTCAGGCCGACACGGTGCGCCGTCTCGATGATGGCGGCCCGGCCGATGTCCTGCATCAGGTGAACCGGCACCGAATTATAGGAATGGGCGAGTGCCGTGGTCAGGGTGATCCGCCCATGAAAGCGGTGGGAGTAATTCTGCGGTGACCAGTTGCCGATGGTGATGGGCGAGTCGTTGACGATCGTGTCGGGTTTGTAGCCGGCACGCAGCGCGGCGAGGTAGACAAAGGGCTTGAACGAGGAACCCGGCTGCCGCTTGGCATTGGTGGCACGGTTGAACTGGCTTTCCTCGTAACTGCGCCCGCCGACGATGGCTTTCAGGGCGCCATCGGGCTGCATCGAGACCAGCGCCGCCTGGCCGACATCAAATTGCGGGCCTTGTGTATCGAGCATGTCGCTGACGGTCTTCTGGGCCGCCTTTTGCATGGCACTGTCGAGGGTCGTCTTGACCTCAAGCACATAGTCGCTCTGCAACCCTTGCGAGTCGATCAGATCGAGGGTCTCGCGATAGGCATAATCGAGGAAATAGTCGGGGCTGTAATAGTCGGCCTGGCTGATCACCTGTGCCGGGTGACGGCGCGCCTCATACAGTTCGCCCTGCGAGATGAAGCCCACATCGAGCATGCGGTACAAGACGACATTGGCGCGCGCCCGGGCATTGTCGATATTCACCGAGGGAGCGAACTTCGAAGGCGCCTTGAACAGGCCGGCCAGCATCGCCGCTTCCGACAGGTTTACGTCGCGGATCGACTTGCCGAAATAATACTGCGCCGCCGCCTCGACCCCGTAGGTGCCGCCGCCCAGATAGGAGCGGTCGAGATACATCTTGAGGATCTCGTCCTTGCTCAGCCGCGCCTCGATCCACAAGGCGAGGAAGGCCTCATGGACCTTGCGTCGCATGGTACGCTCGGGGCTGAGGAAGAGGTTCTTGGCCAGTTGCTGGGTGAGCGTCGATCCACCCTGCACCACCCCGTCCGCCCGGGCATTGGCCACCATCGCCCTGAAGGTTCCCTGGATGTCGACGCCGAAATGGCTGTAGAAGCGCGAATCCTCCGTCGCCAGCACCGCCCGGACCACATAGGGCGGGATCTCGGCGAGCGGTATGGCGTCATTCTGGCGAATCCCGCGCCGCCCGATGATTTGGCCGTTGATGTCGGTGAAGGTGATGGCGTATTGCCGGCCGCGATTCCACACATCGTCGGTCTCGTGCAGCGTCGGCAGCGCGTAGGTGACCAGCGCGAAGGCGAACACCAGTCCGAATGTCAGGCCGTCGTCCAGCAGGTCGATGACAACCCGCTTCACGCCCCAGATGCGAAAGCGCTCCAGCCACGAAGTATAGCTCGCCCAGCCATCGCGCAGTGCAGCCCCCGCCTCGAAGACGCTCGAACTGATAAGCGAATCGAGCCGCATGAACCATCGAAGCAAGGGATGTGGTCGCTTGAACTCTGACACCTTGAACTGGCCTGTTTTCCGTGGCTTTCACGGTCAACCCGCTGACCGCATCCGGCTTGAGCAAAACCATCGGCATCGTGCCGCACCCTCAAAAAGGTGCGCGAACCACAATCCCGGCGACCGGCCATCCTTGCCGCCACACCGGCCCGGTCGTCATGCTATATATCGCAAATGCCCATGAGTTCCACAACAAAGACCCTGATACAGGTTAACGGCGATGCCTGCTGACGAACGCTTCTGGGAAAAAAAGACGCTTCTCGAAATGACGTCCGAGGAGTGGGAAGCCCTGTGCGACGGCTGCGGCCAGTGCTGCCGGGTGAAGCTGGAGGACGAGGATACCGGCCGCATTCACCAGACCTCGGTGGTCTGCCGGCTGCTCGATGCCGGCACCTGCCGCTGCCGCGACTACCCCAACCGGCAGAACCTGGTGCCCGATTGCGTGCGGCTCGAACCGCAGAACGTGGCAGAAATCGCGTGGCTTCCCGCAACCTGCGCCTACCGCGTGCTGGCCGAGGGGCGTGAACTGGCCTGGTGGCACCCGCTCATCTCCGGCGAACAGGCCAGCGTCGCGGCCGCCGGGATATCGGTCAGCGGGCAGGTGGTCTCGGAAAGCGAGGTTGACGAGAAGGAACTGGGTTACTATCTCATCGACTAGATCCTTGAAAGGATTAAAACGCGCAAAGTTTATTTTTTTTCACAGAAATGCAATTTTTTCCTTGACATCGTTGCGCTCTTCGGCTATGAATTTGCCACGCTCCGGAAATGGGCCTTGGGGACGCAACCGCCGCACGGCGGGCGCGCCGGGCAAGCACCAGCCGGACACCTTCATCGCATCATCCAGCCATGACCGCGTCCCGTCGCCGCTTCGGTGCTGGCCGCCTCGTGCTGCCCTATCGGAAAACGGAACATCCATGGACGACGACCGCGGCGCCGGGAGCGGAGTTGCTTGCACGCCGCCGGCAGTTGACGACGACAGGACGTCGGCGATTGCCTGCGACTACCTCGAAAGGCGACTGCCGATCGACGAGATCCTGAAGCGCCATCACATCTCTTACCGCTGCTTTTATCGCCTGATCGACAATGAGGGTTGGGCAAGACGGAGACCGCAGCGATCAAAGAAGGCGGAAGTGAGGATGCACAGCCCCGCTGCGCTGCTTGCCCGCTTGCGCAAACTGGCGCGGCGGCGCATCGCCGCGCTGGAAAAGGCGGCGAACACCGATGCAACAGACTTTGCCGGCCATGAGCGCCAGGTCAGGACGCTCACTGCCCTTGTCTCGCTGGTCAGGCACATCGAAGAACTCGAAGCCGCGAGCAGGTCGGACAGCGCGGCCGCACCTCGGGTCATGACGCCGGAAGAGGCCGATGAGCGACGCCAGAAGCTTGCGCAAATGCTTGTTGCAATGCTCGAGCAGGCAGGCGGTCGACGACTTCCTGACAGCGGTTGACGGCGAGGATCTGGGCTTTCTGCAAGCTGACTGGGCAACGCTTGCCCGTGACGATCAATGGCCGGCGCTGGCGCCTGCAGGCGAAAGCGGACCGGCCACGTGGCTGTTCATCGGCGGGCGCGGTGCCGGCAAGACTCGCGCGGGTGCTGAGTGGGTGCGCCGCATGGCCATCGACCGCCGGCTGCGACCGCCGGGCGAGGACCTGGTGCGCATCGCCCTGGTGGGCCCCACCCTGAGCGAGGTACGCCAGGTGATGGTGGAGGGGCAATCGGGGTTGTTGGCCGTTCATGGGGATCGTGACGTCCGCCCGCTGTTTGAACCCTCGCGCCGGCAACTGACCTGGCCCGATCTGGCCATCGCCCAGATGTTTTCCGCCGAGGAGCCGGACAGCCTGCGCGGCTTCCAGTTCCACGCCGCCTGGTGCGACGAACTGGCCAAATGGCGCCAGTCCCGCGCCACCTGGGACATGCTCGAATTCGGCATGCGCCTGGGCGACAATCCGCAGCGCGTAGTGACCACGACGCCGCGGCCGATACCGCTTCTGAAGGCGCTGATGGCCGATCCGGCGACCCTCGTTACGCGGGCAAGGACGGCTGACAACGCCGGCTTTCTGGCCCGCACCTTTCTCGATCACGTGACGGCGCGCTATGGCGGTACCGTCCTCGGCCGCCAGGAACTGGATGCCGAGATCATCGAGGAAGTTCAGGGCGCGCTGTTCTCGCGCCGCCTGATCGAGGCGGGACGTATCACTGCTGCGCCGGACCTTGTGCGCATCGTCGTTGCCGTCGATCCACCGGTGAGCCGCGGCCCCAAGGCGGCGGCCTGCGGCATCGTCTGCGCCGGGCGCGGGGCCGACGGGCGCGGCTATGTGCTCGACGACATGACCATCGAGGGCGCAAGCCCCATGGGCTGGGTGGCGCGTGCCGCTGGCCTCTATCACGCCCGCACCGCCGACCGGCTGGTGGCCGAGGTCAACCAGGGGGGCGATCTCGTAGCCAGCCTCTTGCGCGAAGTCGATCCGACGGTCGCCTATCGCGCCGTCCATGCCCGCCAGGGCAAGCGCTTGCGGGCCGAACCGGTCGCCGCGCTCTACGAACAGGGCCGGGTCTCCCACGTCGGGGCATTTCCCGAACTCGAAGACGAAATGTGCAGTTTCATCGGGGCGGGCGACAGACCTGAGCGCAGTCCCGACCGCCTCGATGCCCTGGTGTGGGCCTTGAGCGACCTCTTGCTCGCCCGGCCGCGCACCGTGCCGCGCATCCGCCAACTGTAGGAAAAGCCCGGAGGCTCAATGCCAAACTGGTTCTCTTTGCTCGCCCGCCTCGTGGGCGCGGCACCCGCTTCGCCACCCGAGGCCAAGCGCAGCCGTACCGGTCCCCTGATTGCCCTGCAGACCGGCCACCAGCCGGTATGGACGCCACGCAACTACCAGGCCCTGGCGAAGGAAGGCTTTGCCACCAATGCCGTGGGCTATCGCTGCGTGCGCATGATCTCCGAGGCCGCAGCGTCCGTCGAATGGCTGCTCTATGAGGACCAGCGCGAGCTTACCCGCCACCCTCTGCTCGACCTGCTGGCCCGGCCCAATCCGGTCGAGGACGGCCGTTCGCTGATGGAAGCTTTCTACGGCCACCTCTACATCGCCGGAAGCGCCTATCTGGAGGCTGCCAGCATCGATGGCGAGGTGCGCGAGTTGCATGCGCTGCGTCCCGACCGCATGCGCGTGGTGGCCGGCGAGGACGGCTGGCCGGAAGCTTATGATTATACCATCGCCGGCCGCTCGGTGCGCTTTGCCCAGGACGGCAACGGCCCGGTACCGCCGATCATGCACCTGCGCCTGTTCAATCCGACCGACGACCATTACGGCCTGTCGCCGCTGGAGGCCGCCGCCCGTGCCATCGACATCCACAACGCCGCCGGCGCCTGGAACAAGGCCCTGCTCGACAATTCCGCCCGGCCCTCGGGCGCTCTCATCTACAATGGCGGCGAAGCGGGCGGCCTCACCGAGGAACAGTTCGATCGCCTGAAGCAGGAGCTGGAGACCTCCTATCAGGGCGCCGTCAATGCCGGACGCCCGCTGGTGCTGGAAGGCGGCCTCGACTGGAAACCGCTGTCGCTCACCCCGCGCGACATGCAGCATATCGAGCTCCGATACGTGGCGGCGCGCGATATCGCACTGGCTTTCGGCGTGCCCCCCATGCTGCTCGGCATCCCCGGCGACAACACCTTTTCCAATTATGCCGAGGCCAACCGCACCTTTTGGCGCCAGACGGTGTTGCCGCTGGTCGCCCGCACCGCCGGTGCGCTCAGCCACTGGCTGAGACCGGTGTGGGGCGGCGGATTGAGCCTCGGCTACGACGCCGACAAGATCGAGGCCCTGGCGGGCGATCGCCAGGCCCTGTGGTCGAGCCTTGAGCAGGCCAGGTTCCTGACCGTCAACGAAAAGCGCATGGCCGTGGGTTACGGCGCGTTGGCAGACGGTGATCGCCTCCCGAGTAGTGCGACGGGGGCGGCCTGATCATGGCGACCGCAGCGCATTCCTTCAATACTTCTGGTCCAGTCGATGCAGGCGCGGTCGTCTCCGGCTATGCCAGCCTGTTCAACCTGCCCGACTCAAGCGGCGATGTGGTCCTGCCGGGCGCCTTTGCCAGGACCCTGGCGCGGCGCGGGCCAGACGGTGTCCGCATGCTCTGGCAGCACGATCCGGCTCAGCCTATCGGGCGCTGGACCAGCCTCGTGGAGGACCGCCTGGGCCTCAAGGTCACGGGCCGGCTGACGGCAGGTGTCGCGACTGCCGACGACCTCGCCCGGCTGGTTGCCGATGCGGCCGTCGATGGCCTGTCCATAGGGTTCCGCACCGTGCGTGCCACATCGGACCCCAAGCGCGGCATCCGCCTGATCCGCGAGATCGATCTGTGGGAGGTGTCGCTTGTCACCTTCCCCATGCATCCCCGCGCCCGTCTCGTCCCGAGCGGTCCGCAAGGGATGAACGGCGGCGATCGCGCCGCCCTGGTCCGGCGTCTCGATGAGGCGAGGCGGACGATGCATTTGTCCATGTCATGAGGAGCATTGAAGAAGAGATGGATAGGGTTCCGCAGTATGAAACCAAGGTCGAGCCAGCCCCGCGCGACGTCAATGACGCCTTCGACGGCTTCATGACGACGTTCGAGGCTTTCCGCCAGGCCAACGATCGCCGGCTTGACGAGATCGAGCAGCGCATGAGCGCCGATGTCGTAACCCGCGACAAGGTCGAGCGCCTCAACAGCGCCCTCGACGAACACAAGGCCAAGCTCGACACCCTGACCCTGAAGGGCGCCCGTCCGCGCCTCGGCCGCGATGGCGACGAAGGGCGCGTCAGCCGGCCGAGCGAGCACAAGGCCGCCTTCGAGCGCTATGTGCGTCGCGGCGAAACCTCCGCGCTGGCCAATCTGGAAGCCAAGAGCCTGTCGGTGGGCAGCGACCCCGACGGCGGCTATCTGGTGCCGGACGAGACCGAAACGGAAATCGGCCGCCTGCTTGCCGCTGCCTCGCCGATCCGCGCCATCGCTGGCGTCCGGCAGGTTTCGGCCTCGGTCTACAAGAAGCCCTTTGCCATCACGGGTGCGGCGACCGGCTGGGTGGGCGAGACGGCGGCGCGGACCGAGACCGCCTCGCCGACGCTGGCCGAACTGCAGTTCCCGACCATGGAACTCTATGCCATGCCGGCCGCCACCCAGAGCCTGCTGGATGATGCCGCGGTCAATGTCGACCAGTGGATCGCCGAGGAGGTGCAGACGGTATTCGCCGAACAGGAAGGCGCTGCCTTCGTCACCGGCGATGGCACCAACAAGCCGCGCGGCTTCCTCGACTACACCAGCGTCGATGATGCTTCGTGGAGCTGGGGCAACATCGGCTATGTGCCGACCGGCGTCGCTGGCGATTTTCCCGCAAGCGATGCCTCCGATGTGCTGGTCGATCTGGTCTACAGCCTGAAGAGCGGCTACCGCCAGGGTGCCTACTGGGTGATGAACCGCAAGACCCAGGCCGAAATCAGGAAGCTCAAGGATGCCAACGGCCACTACCTCTGGCAGCCGGCGGCCACCGCCGACGGGCGCGCCAGCCTGATGAGCTTTCCCATCGCCGAGGCCGAGGACATGCCCGACATCGCCGCCGATTCCACCGCGATCGCCTTCGGCGATTTCCGCCGCGGTTATCTGATCGTCGACCGGCTGGGGGTCAGGGTGCTGCGCGATCCCTATTCCTCCAAGCCCTACGTGCTGTTCTACACCACCAAGCGTGTTGGCGGCGGCGTGCAGAATTTCGAAGCGATCAAGCTGTTGAAGTTTGCTGTGTCGTAGTCTGCCTTCCGCCCGCTCCGCCGCTTCCTGAGACAGGGGGGGGCGGCGGAGACCGCCTGCCCCGACCCAATCCAAAGAGATCGGCATTTCCATGCCCTTGATGCTCGTGACGCCCCCTCAGGGCGAACCCTTGAGCCTTGCCGAGGCCAAGACGTTTCTGCGGCTCGACACAACCGACGACGACGTGGTGGTGAGCGATCTGATTGCCGCTGCCCGCCAGCGCATCGAGACCGGTGCCGGCCTGGCGCTGCTCACCCAGAACTGGCGCCTGGTGCTCGACGATTGGCCCTCAAGTCGCGAAGTGGGGCTGATACCCGTGCCTGTCGCCAATGTCGATGCGGTACGGGTCCTCGATGCCGACGGCGTCGCCGAGGTCATCGATCCGGTCGATTACCTGGCCGAGACGACGTCGCGCCCGGCCCGCCTGGTCCTGCTTTCATCGCGCCAATGGGGGAAGCCCGGACGCGCGGCCGGTGGTATCGAGATCGATTTCACCGCCGGCTACGGCAGCGATGCCTCGAGCGTCCCGCTCCCCCTGCGCCAGGCCGTCATGCATCTGGTGACCGAGGCCTACGAGAACCGCGAAGGCGGCAGGCCGCAATCACAGCCCGGACGCCTTTCCCCCATCGTGGCGCAACTCATCGGACCCTACCGGAGGGCGCGCCTGTGAAGCTGGTTGCCGAACTGCGCCACCGGGTGAGCCTGCTCGAACCGGTGGAGACCGACGATGGGGCCGGCGGGCGGACCGTCACCTGGTCGGAACGCGATACCGTGTGGGCCCAGGTCGTTTCGCTGCGCGGCAAGGAGCGGCAATGGGCCGAGGCCCTCACTGCCGAGAGCCCCTACAGCGTCACTTTGCGCTACAGCCCCGACGTCACCGTCGAAATGCGCATCGGGTTCGATAACCGTTTGCTCGACATCAAGTCCGTCGCCGATCCGGACGGGCGCCGCCGCTGGCTCGTCTGCTACTGCGTCGAAAGGCCGGTGTGATGGCGGTCACGTTCAGACTGAGGCGCCGGCAGGGCGGCGGCGATCCCTCCTTGCAGGCCGCCGCCGCCCTCGATCTTGCCGCCCCCCACATTGCGCGCCTGGTGGAAGACGGCCTCATGCGCTCGAGCATGGGGCGCTCCGCCGTCAGGGCCGAGGTGGTGGGCGCCAGCCTGGTGCTGACCGCCCGCCACAGCGAACTCGCCAGTGCCGTCCAGCAGGCAAAGGGACCGATCGCTGGCGTCCTGCGCGCTGCCTGGCAGGCAGCGGGCAGCGGCCGGCACTTCAGCGGAAGGACTGACCCGTGACCACCAATTCCTCCCTCGCCCTGCAAAAGGCGATCCATGCCGCGCTTGCCGCCGATGCCGGCCTTGCCGCGATCCTCGGACCCCGCGTCTACGACGACGTGCCGCAGGGCACCAGCTTTCCCTATGTGGTCATCGGCGACGTCACGACGCGCGACTGGAGCACCCAGACGCAGCAAGGCCACGAGCATATCGTGGTCATCCACGCCTGGTCGAACCAGCGCGGTCGGCGCGAGGTGCAGATGATCATCGAGCGCCTCGACGCCGTCCTCGATGGCGCGGCACTGACCCTCGACGACCACCAGCTCATCAACCTGCGCGTCGTCTTCTGGACGGCGCTGCGCGATCTCGACGGCGCCACCTATCACGGCGTGGTGCGCCTGCGCGCCGTCACCGAACCGCTTTAGCCCAACCAACAGCAGGGAAGAGAACCCATGGCCGCCCAGAAGGGACGCGACTTGCTTCTGAAACTCGACAGCGACGGGGTCGGCAGCTTCGTCACCGTCGCCGGCTTGCGCACCCACAATCTGACCTTCAATGCCCAGACCGTGGATGCAACCGACCAGGAATCGGCCGGGGCGTGGCGCGAACTCCTGGCCGATGCCGGCATCAAGTCGGCGGGCATCCGCGGCAGTGGCATCTTCAAGGACGCCGCCTCCGATGCCACCATCCGCACCCTGTTCTTCGACGGGACGATCCGCGCCTGGCAGGTGGCCATTCCCGATTTCGGCGTTGTGGAAGGTCCGTTCCAGATCTCGACCCTGGAATTCGCCGGACAGCACGACGGTGAGATGACGTTCGACCTGTCGCTGGAATCGGCCGGCGAACTGACCTTCACGGCGGTTTGAGGCGGCGATGGCGAACCTGCATCGCGGCGATATCGAGGCAACCCTCGACGGCCGCAAATACCGCCTGCGCCTGACGCTCGGCGCGCTCGCCGAACTGGAACAGGCCTACGGCGACACGGATCTCCTGGCGCTGGCCGAGCGCTTCGAGACCGGCCGCATCGGGGCGATCGACGCCATCCGGCTGATCGGCGCCGGATTGCGCGGGGCGGGCAGCGACATTGCCGACGACGATGTCGCGCGCATGGCATCCACCTCAGGCGCCGCCGGCTATGTGGCGATCGTCGCCGAATTGCTCAGGGCGACGTTTTCGCCGCCTGAAGGGAGCAGCGAAACCCAGGGAAACTGAGGGGCGCCGGGGAGGGGGGCTTTCCCTGGCGCGACATCATGGCGGTCGGCCTCGGCCGGTTGTGCCTGGCCCCCGACGTCTTCTGGGCGATGACGCCCAAGGAATATGGCGCCGCCGTCGACGCGCTCAATCGCCGCCGTGGCGGGCCGGCACCGAGCCGGGCAGCCTTCGAGGCGCTCATGGATGCGTTTCCCGACCGAAAGGAATGAACAATGGCCACCACAGGCGACGGCCTCTCCTTCAGCATCGATCTCGATACATCCGCCCTGCGCACCGGTCTCACCGACCTGGAAAGGCTGAGCCGCTCCTTCGGCAACACCCTGGTACGGTCCTTCGCCAGCGCTATAACCGGCGGGCGCAAGCTGTCGGACGTGTTGCGCTCGCTCGCCTTGTCGCTCTCCAATACGGTATTGCGGTCGGCGTTGAGCCCGCTGGGCAATCTGGTCGGTAGCGGCCTGGCCTCGATCCTCGGCAATGCCAGGGGCAATGCCTTTTCCGGCGGCCGCATCACGCCGTTCGCGCAGGGCGGCATCGTCAACAGCCCGACGCTGTTCGCCATGCGCGGCGGCGCCGGACTGATGGGCGAGGCGGGCCCGGAAGCCGTCCTGCCGCTGGCGCGCGGTCCCGACGGTCGCCTTGGCGTCAAGGCGCAAGGCGGTCGCGTGGTGACCGTCAACATGAACATATCGACACCGGATGTTGCCGGTTTCCAGCGCTCACAGACCCAGGTCGCGGCGATGATGGTGCGCGCCCTCGAACGCGGCCAGCGCAACCTTTAGAAAAGGGCAACGGGCATGAGCTTTCACGATGTGCGCTTTCCCGTCGCCATCGCGCGCGGCGCTTCCGGCGGACCCGAGCGGCGCACCGAAATCGTCGTCACCGGATCGGGTGCCGAACAGCGCAACACCCGCTGGTACGCCTCGAGGCGGCGCTACAATGCCGGCTACGGCGTGAAAAGCCTCGCCGACATCCATGACGTGATTGCTTTCTTCGAGGCACGGCGCGGCCGCCTTCACGCTTTTCGCTGGAAGGACCATGCCGACTGGAAGTCCTGCGCCCCCGACCAGACGCCCGATCCGGGCGATCAGGCGATTGGTTCAGGCGATGGAACGACGGCGGCCATCCAACTCGTCAAGTCATATGGCACCGGGGCCGAAGCCTATCTGCGCGCCATCACCAAGCCGGTCGATGCCAGCGTGCGCATCGCCGTCGACGGCACCGAACTTGCCTCGCCCGCCGACTTCACCGTCGATACCCTGACCGGCATCGTCACGTTCGATGCAAGTGCCATTCCAGCGCCCGGCACGGCGATCACCGCCGGCTACGCGTTCGACGTGCCGGTGCGCTTCGATGCCGATCTTCTGGAAGTCAACCTGGCGGCCTTCGGGGCCGGCCAGATTCCCGACATCAGGCTCGTCGAGGTGATCGAATGAGACAGCTTCCCGCCGCGCTGCAGAGCACCCTCGACAGCGGCACCACCAGCTTGTGCTGGTGCTGGAAGCTGACGACCCGCGATGGCACAGCGCTCGGTTTTACCGATCACGATCGCGACCTCGACTTCGATGGGGTCACCTATCGCGCCACCACCGGCTTCACGGCGAGCGACATGCAGTCGAGCCTCGGGCTCAGCGTCGACAACCTCGAGGTGGCCGGCGCCTTGTCGTCGCTGGCCCTGACCGAAGCCGACCTGCTGGCCGGCCGCTATGACGATGCCGCCATGCAGGTGTGGGTCGTCGACTGGTCCGACCCCGCCCAGCGGGCCCTGCTGCGCAGCGGCAATCTGGGCGAGGTGAGGCGCGGCGATGTCGGCTTCACCGCCGAGATCCGGGGACTGGCCAACCGGCTGAATGTGACCAGGGGTCGCAATTTCCAGTACGGCTGCGACGCCATCCTTGGCGATGCCCGTTGCGGTGTTGACCTGGCCGACCCGGCCTATGCCGGGACCGGGGCGGTGGTTGCCGCTGACGATGCCTGGCGGCTGCGTGTCAGCGGGCTGGACGCATTTCAGGCCGGCTGGTTCCGCGGCGGGCTCATCACCTGGTCGAGCGGCGCCAATGCCGGGCGCCTGAGCGAGGTGAAGTCGCATCGCATCGATGCAGCCGGCGTGGTGATCGAACTGACAGCGCTGCTCCCGGCAGATGTGGCCGTCGGCGACGGGTTCGACATCGCCGCCGGCTGCGACAAGCAGTTTTCCACCTGCCGCGCCAAGTTCGCCAACAACGTCAACTTCCGCGGCTTTCCCCACATGCCCGGCAACGATTTCGTGGTGCGCTATCCCAACACCAGCGACGCCAGCAATAGCGGCGGCAGCCTGAACGGTGCGGGATGAGTGGGACCGACGAGTTTGCGCCCCGTGTCGTTGCCCTGGCGCGCGGCTGGATCGGCACACCTTACCGGCACCAGGCGAGCCGGCGGGGTATCGGCTGCGACTGCCTCGGGTTGGTGCGCGGGGTGTGGCGCGATCTCTATGGTAACGAACCGGAGGCGGTTCCCGCCTATTCGGGCGGCTGGGCCGAAACGCCGGCCGCATCGAATGAGCCGCTGGCCTCGGCCGCCCGCCGCCACATGAGCGAGGTCGAGCCATCAGCCTTTGCCGGCGGCGATCTTCTGGTGTTCCGCTGGCGCCGGCACCTGCCGGCCAAGCATCTGGGCATCGCGGTCAGTCCCACCCGCATGATCCATGCCCAGGAGGGTGCGGCGGTGTGCGAGGTGACCCTCAATTCCTGGTGGCGGCGGCATCTCGCCTTCGCCTTCTGTTTTCCCCGCAATCGATAGCGAGCAACGATGGCAACTCTGGTCCTGCAGACGGCCGGTCAGGCGCTCGGCGGCCTGTTCGGCCCGTTGGGCGGCATCATCGGCCGCGCCGCCGGCGCAATCGCCGGCAATGTCATCGACCAGGCCCTCTTCGGCCCACCCACCAGCCACCGCGATGGCCCGCGCCTCAGCGATCTCTACGTGCTGTCGTCGAGCGAGGGCGCTCCGGTGCCGCGCGTGTGGGGACGCATGCGGGTCTCGGGTCAGATCATCTGGGCGACCCGGCTGGAAGAAGTGGTGACCACCAGCAAGCAGGGATCAGGCGGCAAGGGCGGCTTGTTGCGGCCCTCCTCGACCCTCACCGAATACGAATATTTCGCCAATCTCGCCATCGGCCTCGCCGAAGGTCCGATTGCCCGCATCGGCCGTGTCTGGGCCGACGGCAAGGAGATCGAACTGGACGCCTTTGCCTGGCGCTTTTATCCAGGCGACGAGACCCAGGAGCCCGACAGCCTCATCCTCGCCAAGGAAGGCGCCGATGCAGCACCTGCCTATCGCGGTCTTGCCTATGTGGTGCTGGAGCGCTTGCCGCTCGCCCAGTTCGGCAACCGGGTGCCGCAGTTCTCCTTCGAGATATTCCACCCGCTGGAATCGATGGAAGACGCTTTGCGCGCCGTGTGCATCATTCCCGGCTCGACCGAATTCGGCTATGAGCCGGCGATCGTTACACGCCAGATCGGATGGGGCGAGACCGAGAGCGAGAACGCCCATGCCTCGGCGCTCAAGTCCGACTGGACCGTCTCGCTCGACCAGCTCGCCGGCACCTGTCCGAACGTGGCCGCCGCATCGCTGGTGGTCGCCTGGTTCGGCGACGACCTGCGCTGCGGTTCGACCACTCTGAAACCCGGCGTCGAGAACACCAACAAGCAAACGTCACCGATGAGCTGGGGCGTGGCCGGCCTCGGGCGTGGCGATGCCCATGTCGTATCCGAGATCGACGGTGGTCCGGCCTTCGGCGGCACACCGAGCGACAATTCCGTTCTCGACGCCATCGCCGATCTCAAGGTGCGCGGGCTCGATGTGGTGTTCTACCCCTTCATCCTGATGGACATTCCCACCGGCAAAGGCCTTGCCGATCCGTACGGCGTCGGTGCCGAACAGGCGGTTTATCCCTGGCGCGGGCGCATCACCTGCGACCCGGCGCCGGGCGTTGCCGGATCGCCCGACAAGACCGCCGCGCTGACGGCCGATGTGGATCATTTCTTCGGTGTGGCGCAGGTTTCCGATTTCTCCATCGCCAGCGGCGAGCTGGTCTATTCCGGACCGGACGATTGGGGCCTCAGGCGCATGGTGTTGCACTATGCCCATCTGTGTTCGCTGGCTGGCGGCGTCGATGCCTTCATTATCGCCAGTGAACTGCGCGGACTGACGACATTGCGCGATGGCGCGGCGAGCTTTCCCGCCGTCGAGCGGCTGAAGACGCTGGCCGCGGACGTGGCGGGTGTGTTGCCGGGCGCCAAGGTCTCCTATGCCGCGGACTGGTCGGAATATTTCGGCTATCAGCCGAACGATGCCTCGGGCGATGTGTTCTTTCACCTTGACCCCTTGTGGGCCGCGCCCGCCGTCGCCTTCATCGGCATCGACAACTACCTGCCCTTGAGCGACTGGCGCCCCGGCATCGCCCACGCCGATGCCGCGGTCGGTTGGTCCGCGGTCTACGATGCGGACTATCTAAAGTCCAACATCGCCGGCGGTGAATATTTCGACTGGTATTATGCCAACGATGCCGACCGCGCACTGCAGCAGCGCACCGCTATCAGCGACGGTGCCTATGGCAAGCCCTGGGTGTTCCGACCCAAGGATCTGGTGAACTGGTGGTCCAACCAGCATTTCAATCGCCCCGACGGCACCGAGGACACCACGCCGACCGGCTGGGTGCCACAATCCAAGCCCATCTGGTTCACGGAATTGGGGGTCCCGGCGGTCGATCTCGGCACCAACCAGCCCAACGTCTTCTACGACCCGAAATCTTCCGAAAGCGCGTTGCCGTATTTCTCCAGCGGGGTGCGCGACGACCTGATCCAGCGGCGGGCGCTGCTGGCTGTCAGCGACTACTGGCGCGCAAGCTCCGGCAATCCGGTCTCGACGATCTATGGCGGCCCCATGATCGATGCCGACCGTCTTTTCGTGTGGTGCTGGGACGCGCGGCCGTTTCCCGCCTTCCCGGGGCGCAGCGATGTGTGGGCCGACGCCCCCAACCACCAGCGCGGACATTGGCTCAACGGCCGCCTGGGCGCGGTCGCGCTCGACGATCTCGTTGCCGACATTTGCCACGTCTACGGCTTCGACGGTGCGCAAAGTGGTGAGCTGAACGCCGTCATCGACGGTTTTCTCATCGACCGGCCCATGTCGGCGCGAGATGCCATCGAGCCGCTGGCGCGTCTCTATGCCTTCGACGGCATCGAAACCGGCGGCAACATCATCTTCCGTTCAAGGCTGCAACGTGACGCCGTGGCCATGGCCCATGACGACCTTGTCGAAACCGATGCCGCAAAGCCGTTGATTGATCTGACGCGCGCCCAGGAAAGCGAACTGCCGACGTCGATCAGGATCGCCTATACCGAAAGCTCGGGCGATTACCTTCGCGCCATGGTGGAGGCCCGGCGCTCATCGGCCTCCACCATCCAGGACGTCGCCCTCGATGCCCCTTGCGTACTGCCCCAGTCGAATGCGGCATCGCGCGCCGCGGTGCTGCTGGCCGAAGCCTGGGTGGGGCGCGAGACGGCCCGCTTCGTGTTGCCACCCGACCGGCTGGCGATCGAGCCGGGCGATTCCATCCTGCTGGCGGAATCGGGCGTCACCCGGCGCTACCGCATAGAGGAAGTCTCGGATGGCACGGCCCGCGAGGTGCTGGCCAGAAGCCTCGATCCGCATGTCTACGAGCCGCCCGAGGCCCCGGTGCGCGGTGCCGTGGTCTATCAACCGGCGGTATTCGGTGCCCCGGCTGTGGCGGCACTGGATTTGCCCCTGATCGCCGACGACGCCAATCCCTATGCACCGTGGATGGCGGCCGCCGCGCTGCCCTGGCCCGGCGAAATCGCCGTGGTGCGCGTCACCGCTACCGGTTATGCGCTCGATACGCTGCTGACCCGCCCCGCCGCCATCGGCCTGCTGACAACGGATTTGCCGACCGGACCGCTCGGCCGCTACGACCGGCATGCGAGCTTCGAGGTCAAGCTGGTCAACGGCACGCTGCAGTCGATCTCAACGCTCGAATTGCTCGCCGGTGGCAATGCCGCGGCAGTTGAGACGGCGCCAGGCCAATGGGAAGTGCTGCAATTCGGTACTGCCGAACTGGTGGCCGATCGTACCTACAGGCTGTCGACGCTGTTGCGCGGACAGGCGGGTTCGGATGCCGAAATGGTTGCCGAGGTGGCCGCCGGCGCAAGCTTTGTGCTTCTCGATGAAGCCGTGCGCCAACTCGATGCCACCAGTGCCGATCTCGGTCTGCCGCTCGACCTGGCCGCCGGGCCGGCCTCCCGCGATCCCGCCGATGCCGCCTATGTGTCCTTCACCCTCACGCCATCAGGGCTGGGGCTCAGGCCGTTGCGACCCGTACACCTTAACGCCCGCAATGAGGGCGGCGATATCGTCCTGAGCTGGATCAGGCGCTCGCGCATCGGCGCCGACAGCTGGCAGAGCGTCGAGATTCCCCTTGGCGAGGAGGTGGAGAATTACATCCTCGAACTCCTGGACGGCGCCAGCGTCGTGCGCACCATCGATCTCGCGGCTTCGACCTATCGTTACACAGCGGTCGACCGGCTGGCCGACTTCGGAACGCCGTTGCCGACAACTCTTCACGTCCGGGTAGCCCAGAAAAGCACGGTCTATGGTCCCGGCCCCTACGCGGAGAATACCTTCAATGTCTGAAACGACCCCGCTTCTGAACCTGCCCTTCATCATGGCGGCGCAGGCGCAAAAGCACGTCACGCCACAACGACGCCCTGCTCGGGCTCGATGCGCTGGTGCAGCTTTCGGTGCTGAGCCGCACCGTGGCCGATCCGCCCGGCTCCCCGCAGGAAGGCGACCGCTATATCGTCGCCGCACCGGCTACGGGCGACTGGACCGGGATGGAAGCTGCCGTCGCGGCCTTTCAGGATGGCATCTGGCGCTTTTATTCGCCGATGCCGGGCTGGCGTGTGTGGATCAGCGATGAGGCACGCTTTCTCGTGCATGATGCCACGCAATGGCGCGGGGTTATCGCCGATGCCGATCTGCAGGACGTCGCCGAACTGGGGATCAACGCCACGGCGGACGCCACCAACAAGCTGGCGGTGAAGTCGCCCGGCGTGCTGTTCGACAACATCGGCAACGACAGCCAGGTCAAGGTCAACAAGGCGGCCGCCGGCGACACCGCTTCGCATCTCTTTCAGACCGGCTATTCCGGCCGCGCCGAGTTCGGCCTGACCGGCGACGACGATTTCCACGCCAAGGTCTCGCCCGACGGCGCCGCCTGGAACGATGGCTTGCTCATCGACAAGTCCAGTGGCCGCGTCACCTTCCCCAGCGGGATCGGTGAACAGGGCACGTGGACCCCGACCGTCACGTTCTCGACACCTGGGGATTTCTCGCCGACCTATAGCGCTCAGCAGGCCGATTACATCGGGCTCGGGGATTGGGCTTATGTGAGCTTCTATGTCAAATTCGACACCAACGCCTACACGACCGCGGGCGGCTACCTTCGTCTCGACGGCCTGCCCTTCGCGAGCCGCGTCGAAGGCACCTTACAGTTCTTCCCTTGCGGCAACGCGATTACCACAAAGGTGGTCTTTCTGACCGCCTACAAGCAGGTCATGTGGGTGACCCGCACCGGCTTTACCTGGTTGACCTTGATGTCTGTGAACAGTGGCGGCGGCACGTCGTCTCTGGGCGTCCCGACCCAGTTCCCGGCCTCGACCGCAGGCTTCGAGCTGTGGGGATCATTCTGGTACCGGAGGTCTTAGCCATGCAGTTCATCGCCCTCGACTTCAATCCCGCCGCCGTTCCGGTGGGTCTGCTCTTTCGCAAGCAAGACGGTGGCAATCATCGCCGTTGCGTAACGCCCGGCGCGGATATGTCTGATCTGCCGGCCAAAGCACAGGAGCGAATTGCCGTCCACTGGGAGAGCCTTGGCGGCGATGCGGCATGGCAGGCCATCGCCTATCCGCCGCCGGCGCCGGCCACCGCCGCCGATATCAAGGCCGAGGCGGAGCGGCGCATCCTCGCAGTGCTGCCGGAATGGAAGCAGAGGAACCTGACGGCGCGCGGGATCGAGCTCTTGCTGGCGCTGGTGAAGAACAGGGGTTGGACAGCGGCGGAAACAGCCGAAGCCACCGCCATCCAGGCGGACTGGGACAAGGTAAAGGCCATCCGCGCGCGCTCTGACGACCTCGAGCAAGAACTGCCGGCAGATTGCATGGCCAACAGGAACTGGCCGGCCTGACCCGCATCGGACGGCCTGGCGGTCTTGTTCTCCCGGTAGCGGCCAGGACCGCCGCTTCCCGCCGGCCAGGGCGGCATCCCCGGCGGCGATATCGCCCGCCAGTACAACCAGGTGATCGCCACGGTACTCGGCCTGCCGACCAGTCGATCGTAGTCCTGGCAGGAAAGAGCAGCCAATGGATGAAAGCCTGCATCGCGACATGGGCGAACTGCAAGCCCGTGTGGCGGCCGTCGAGAGCGGCCTGCGCGAACTCAAGACCGATGTGCGCGAGGTTCGCGACACCCTCGCCACCTTCCGCGGTGGCTGGCGGGCACTTGCGTTGATCGTCGCGGCGTCGGCGTCGCTCGGTGCCGTCGTGAGCAAGCTGGCGCCGCTGTTTCTCGGGCGCTGACCGCGTCCTGCCCGCTCGCCAGCCAAAGCCAAATCAACGGAGAGGTTCCTGCCATGCGCGCCATGCCGGGACTCATGGTGCTGCTTTTGGCGGCATCGCTTGCCATCGATGCGGCGGCTTCGTCGGCCATGCCCCGAACCGGCCCGGTTCTGCCGTCCGGTCCGGTTGTTGCCTGCCCGCACCTCGCTCGGTTGCTCGACATGGTGAGCCACAATTCCCACCGGCTCACGGCGACCCGGATAAGCAGCGGCAAGATTGCCAAGCTGTTCGACAATCTACCCGTCGACCTGCCATCGCGTCTTGCCCGTGCCGATACGGCCCTCATCATCCGCGCCGCCAGCGGCAAGGGGCAGGCGATCATCGTGCTGTTCTTCAACGGTTGCGCGCTCGCTGCCTTGCGCCTGCCCGCCACCGCGGTGGTGCTTGCCATCAGAATAGTCCTTGGACAGGAGATCTGAACCCATGGAATTGTGTGAAGATGGCCTTGATCTCATCAAGGCGCAGGAAGGCTTCAGGGCGAGAGCCTATCGGGATGCGACCGGCGTGTGGACCATCGGCTATGGTCACACTTCCATGGCCGGGCCGCCGCATGTGACACCAAGGATGGAAATCTCCGCCCGGCAAGGCGAGGACATCTTCCACCGCGACGTAACGCGCTTTGCCGAGGGGGTTCGCAAGTCCCTCGAGCGCGACCTTACCGACCGGCAGTTCACCGCCCTGGTGAGCTTTGCCTACAATGTCGGGCTTGCCAATTTCCGCGGGTCTTCAGTCCTCCGTGCTGTCAATGACGGCGACTTCGAGGCCGTGCCGCGCCGTCTGTCACTATGGGTGAAGGCGGGCGGACGGACCCTGCCTGGCCTCATCAAGCGTCGGGCGGCCGAAGCCGCCCTGTTCGCGGGTGAAACCGAAGCTTCTGTCGACGGCGGTGCAAGGCACCTGCCCGAGTCGCCCCGCGGCAAGCCCACGCACCGCTCGACGACGACGCTCGCCGCCATCGTTTCGGCATTGGCGGCGGCGGCCTCCACCCTCGCTTCAGGGGTGCGCGACCTCGCCGGTGCCCTGCCGGCGGTGCGCCCATCGATGATCGCTGCGATCATCGTGGCGGGGGCGGCGGCCTGGATCATCCGCGAACGCTGGCTGAAATCGCGCGACGAGGGCGTTTGAGATGCTGCCCATCATCGGCATTCTCGGGCCCCTCTTCAGTTTTGTGCGTGGACCCGTCTTCAGCATCATCGACAAGCTGGTTGTCGATGCAAATCTGAAAGAGCGCCTGAAGGCGGAACTCGAGCAGCACGTCCTCGACAACCAGTCCGAACTGGCCAAGGTCCAGCGCGACGTCGTGCTCGCCGAGATCGGTTCCGACTCCTGGATGACCAGCCACTGGCGCCCGTGTCTCATGTTCATCATCATGGGCTTCCTTGTTCTCTACGGCCTGTTCCTGCCGCTCGCCGACCTGATGGCCGGCCGGCCTGTCGCCTTCTCCCCGCGCTGGACCGACATTCCGGACGGCATGTGGAACCTCCTGAGCCTCGGCGTTGGCGGCTATGTGGGCGGCCGCTCCCTGGAAAAGCTCGTGTCCACATGGGTCGGAAGGGCAGGCGATCAGGCCGCGCCGCCTACCGGCAAGCGCGGGAATTGGAAGGGGAGCAGGTAAGCCCCCGCTGGCAATCGCGCCTTGATCTGCTAGACAGGCCCCGCCAACAACGAGCGGAGTGAACGAATGCAGGTCAGCGAGGCGGTTCTTTCGCGCATCAGTTGCCGCGGCTTTCGCAGTGATCCGGTGCCCGGCGATGTCGTGCGTGACATCCTGCGCCTTGCCCGTCACGCCCCGTCGGGTGGCAATCTGCAACCCTGGCACGTCTATGCGCTCGGGGGCGAGGCGCTGCAGGCAATCATTGCCGACGTCACCGCCAAATTCCCTGAAATGCCCCATGGCGAAGGCGGCGAATACCGTGTCTATCCCGAAAATCTGAAGGAGCCCTATCGCTCGCGCCGCTTCAAGTGCGGCGAGGACCTCTATGCCCTGCTCAATATCGAGCGCGCCGACAGGCCCGGCCGGCGCCGGCAATTCTGCAATAATTTCCGCTTTTTCGACGCCCCCCTCGGGCTCTTCATTTATATCGATCGCCAGATGCAGCCCGGCCAGTGGGCCGATGTCGGCATGTTCTTGCAGACCATCATGCTGCTGGCGCGCCAGCACGGCCTTCATACCTGTCCCCAGGAAGCCTGGGCCGCCTGGCATAAGACCATCGCCGCCCACCTCGCACCTCCCCCCGAACTGATGCTTTTCTGTGGTCTGGCCATGGGATACATGGATCCGGACCATCCCCTCAACGGGTTGCGAACCGAACGCGCCGCGATAGAGGAATTCTGCACGTTCATCGGCACTTGAGGGCCGGTGCCATTCATGTCGGGTTCATCTGTTTCCCCCTATTTTAGCCCCGGTCGTGGAATGCATGTGATGAACCGAGCACCTGTCCATATTGCCATATTGCTGGCAGCAAGCCTTGGCTTCGCCGCCGGGGCGCAAGCCTTTACGCCTGATGCACCGGACTATGGCGCCCAGGAATATGCTGTTGCACAGCAGGTTCCGATCTATGCGCAATCCTACAACAGCTATCAAAACGGGGCGAAGAAGCCCGGCAACGGCAATCAGATGATAACGCCGTCTGCGGCCCTGCAGGCGGCGTTGGGCTATGCGCCCGGTAGCCAGGGGCTCGGCGTGCGGCTTTTACAGGGCTCGCGTCTCGTATACGCTGTAAAGCTCAAGTCCGGTAACCGGATTCGCCGTGTGCTGGTCGACGCTCAAACCGGCCGCGTTCTCGGCGAGTAGATCCCGCGGGCCGGTATCCGTGGCTTTCGGTCCTGGAGGTAGCGCATATGCGATTGCTCGTCGTCGAAGATGATCCAGACCTGAACCGCCAGCTCGTCACGGCACTGAGCGATGCTGGCTACGTGGTGGATGCGGCCAAGGATGGCGAAGAAGGGCATTTCCTGGGTGACACCGAGCCCTATGATGCCATCGTGCTCGATCTTGGTTTGCCGATCATGGATGGTGTGACGGTGCTTGAGCAGTGGCGCCGCGCCGGCCACAAGACGCCGGTGCTCATTCTCACTGCCCGTGATCGCTGGAGCGACAAGGTGGCTGGTTTCGACGCCGGTGCCGACGATTACGTGTCGAAGCCGTTCCACATGGAAGAAGTGCTCGCCCGCATTCGCGCGCTGCTGCGGCGCAGTGCCGGTCATGCCACCAGCGAACTCCTGTGCGGCGCCTTGATGCTCGACACCAAGGGCGCGCGGGTGACGGTCGACGGGCAGGCGATCAAACTGACATCGCTCGAATTCCGTCTCCTGAGCTATCTGATGCATCACAAGGGCAGGGTGGTTTCGCGCACCGAACTGGTGGAGCACCTGTACGATCAGGATTTCGATCGCGACTCCAATACCATCGAAGTGTTCGTCGGCCGCCTGCGCAAGAAACTCGGCATCGACATGCTGCGTACCGTGCGCGGTCTGGGATATTGCATCACCGATCCCGATGATGCGGACTAACTCCCTAGCCTTCAGACTGACGGCCTCTGCCGCCGCGGTCAGTCTGGTGCTTCTGGTCGTTGCCGGCCTGCTGCTGTCCAAATTGTTCCAGGATGCCGTCGAACGCAATTTCGACGCACGCCTGCAATCCGTTCTCGATGGCTTGCTCAGTGCCGTGGAGATTGGCAGCGGCAACAAGGTCGTGCTGTCGGGCGCCATCGCCGACAGCCGCTTCAGGCTGCCGCTGTCGGGTTGGTATTGGCAAATCACCCCCATCAACGGCCCTGTGGACAAGGGACTGAAGTCGGACTCCCTGCTCGAACAACGCCTCAAGCCGAGCGCCGAGCAACTGGCAAATCGCGACGCCAACAACATCGCGCATTTCTATATATCGGACGTCAACGGCACCCGGCTCAGGGCCATCGGAACCGAATACACCCTGTTCGATGCCGGGCGCTATTCGCTCATCGTTGCCGGCAATTTCGATGAGCTCAAGAAGGAGGTCTCGGCCTTTCAGGGTGCGCTGTTCCTCGTCCTCGCCGTGCTCGGGGTCGGGTTGCTGATCGCCATCCTGCTGCAGGTGATATATGGCCTGAGACCCTTGCGGACGTTGGAAAGCGAACTATCGGGAATCCGCCAGGGCCAGCGTGAACTCCTGTCGGAGGAATATCCTTCCGAGATCGCCCCGGTCGCCGACGAGCTCAACCTGCTCATCCAGTCGAATGCCGAAATCGTCGATCGCGCCCGCACTCAGGTGGGCAATCTGGCCCATGCCTTGAAGACGCCGCTGAGCGTGCTGGCGAACGAGGCCCGCCTTTCGAAGAGCGAGCTTGCTGCGAAGGTCGATGAACAGACCGGCATCATGCGCGACCAGGTCTCCCTCTACCTCGATCGCGCCCGTCGTGCCGCCCGTGCCCAGACGCTCGGATCATCGACCAACGTGCGCGATACGCTCGATGCGCTGGCGCGCACTCTCATGCGCATCCACATGGAAAAAGGCATCAAGATCGTCGTCGATTGTCAGCCTGGCGTGAAATTTCGTGGTGAACGCCAGGATCTTGAGGAGATGGTCGGCAACCTGGTCGACAACGCCAGCAAATGGGCCAGAAAGAACGTCAGGATCGATGTGAAGCCACCGATGATCGATCCGGCCGACGGACGCAGCTGGCTGGAGATCAGGGTCGGTGACGATGGCCCGGGATTGCCCGACGACAAGCTCGAAGACGCGCTCAAGCGTGGACATCGCCTCGACGAGACCATGCCGGGCTCCGGCCTCGGCCTGTCCATCGTATCCGAGACCGCTGCGATGTATCACGGCAAGGTCACGTTGGGAAAGGCCGATCTCGGCGGCCTGCTCGCACGCATTCGCCTGCCGGCGGTTCAGGGTACTTGATTGCGCCGAGATATCATCCGCGTGCAGCAAGGGGCATGGCACCCGTTCAGCCGCTTTGGGCCTCGGGGTGGTCCTGATGCTCCATGGCGGGAATGCCCCGCTCCCGATAGGGGGTACGCCCATAAAACGCCCGGTAGCACTTGGAAAAGTGCGATGGCGAGGAAAAGCCGCAGGCGAGCGCCACATTGATCACCGACATGTCGGTCTGCAACAGCAGCGAGCGCGCCTTCTTCAGACGCAGTTCCAGGTAATAGCGCTTGGGCGAGCGATCGAGATAGCGGCGGAACAGCCGCTCCAGCTGCCGCGTCGACAAGCCGGCCTGGCGCGCCAGGGTGCTGGGCGACAGCGGCTCCTCCAGATTTCCTTCCATCCGCTCGATGATGCCAACCAGTTTGGGATGGCGGGCCCCGATGCGGGCCGGCAGCGACATGCGCTGGTGTTCGCTGTGGTGGCGGATCGGTGAATGCAGCACCAGTTCGGCAACAGCCGAGGCCAGTTCGGCACCGTGCTGGCCGGAGATCAGCGCCAGCATCATGTCAAGCGCCGATGTACCGCCGGCGCTGGTGAAGCGGTCGCGGTCGATCTCGAACAGGCTGCCGGTGACATCGAGTTCGGGGAAGGCCTCCGAAAAGCCGGGCAGGTTCTCCCAATGTATGGTGCAGCGGTAGCCGTCGATGATGTTCGCCTCGGCGAGGATATGTGCACCGGTACACACCGCGCCGAGCGTCATGCCGCGGCGGGCAGCTTTCCTCAACCAGTTGAGCAGCCGCTTGTCGGCGTGCTTCTGCACGTTGACGCCGCCGCAGACCACGACGATGGCATGGTCGTTGATGGCATCGAGATCGCCGTTTACCATCGTCACTATGGCATTGGAGGCAGCGACCGCCTGGCCATCCACCGAATGCAGCGACCAGCGGTAAAGTTCCTTTTCGGCATGCCTGTTCGCCAGCCTCAGCGGCTCGACCGCCGCGGTCACCGGCATCATGGTGAATTCCGGTATGACGATCAGGGCCACACGCTGCGGGAGTTCACGCGGCTTGTCACCGAACATCTACGCTGCAATTCCTTGACGATAGTTTCGCCGCATCGCGGCTGGTTCCCGGCTGCGGTTCTACATTCCGCCCATGCAGGAAAGCAGCCTAACCGTCAGCGGCAAGCACTACAAGTACCACCGGGGGCCGACTTCGACGGCGACCCCGATCGAAGCGGCAAGCGACCAGTCTTACACCGTCGGAGGTGTGGGTTGGGCGGCGAACAGGCGAATGCGTGCCGCTTCGCCGGCGGTTGCCTCCAGCCAATCCCAGGCAAAGCGTCCATATGACCGGAAGACGTAGAGATCGATCGTATCCGGTGCGAGGGCGCGGATATGCACCAGCGCCGCAACGTCGCCGAGACGGAGGCGGCGGACACTGCCGATGCCGTATTCGGCGAGCGTCAGATCGACAGGTGTGCCCTTCATGAGGATCTCCCTGACGTTTTCGCCTTCAAGTCGGATGATCGTGCGCGCATCGCTGAGGTCTATGGCCAGGCAGTTCATGTCGCGCACGGCCGAGCGCAAGGCGCTGACAACGTCCTTGACGCGTTTGCGCGGCACCAGAACCAGCCATTGATCGACCGACAGCCAGAGAACATGCGTGTCGCCCTTGGCGACGCTGGTCCGCGGTTCGGCGGGCAGATCGCAGCCGACAACTTTTGCAAAGGCAGCGCGGAACGCCTTGTCTTTGGCGTCGCCGCGCACGTCGATCATGCCGATGTCGGTCACCTCGCTGATTGCGATCGCCAGTCCTTCGCGAGGGCTGACACCGGCCAGGGCTGAGCTGAATTGCGGTTCAGACATTCTGTCGCTCTCCTGCCTTGTCATAGAATACCGGCTCCACCACCCTGGCCCTGACCACGCCGCCTTCCAGCGGGAACGACAGCGTCTGGCCCATGAGGGCCTGGCCGTTCTCGATCATCGCCATGGCAATCGAGCGCTTCAGCGTCGGGCTCCAGTAGGTGGAGGTGACGTGGCCGATGGTCTTCATGGGCGGCATGGGCCTGACTTCGGCCACCGCGTGGGCGCCGTCCGGCAGCACGAACTTGGGGTCCTCGGTCTCCAGGCCGACCAGTTGCTTGCGCCCCGCCGCCTTCAGGAAGGACTGCTCCAGCGACCGCTTGCCGATGAAATCCTTCTTCTTCTTCGACACCAGGCCCCCCATGCCCACATCGAAGGGCGTCACGGTGCCGTCGGTCTCGTCGCCAATGACGATGAAGCCCTTTTCGGCGCGCAGCACATGCAGCGCCTCGGTACCGTAGGCCTTGATGCCGAACTCTTCCCCCGCCGCCAGCAGCGCTTCCCATAATCCCAGGCCGAAATTCGCCGGTGTCGCCAGTTCGAAGGAAAGCTCGCCCGAAAAGCTGATGCGGTAAGCCCTGACCGGATAGCCGCCGACGGTTCCCTCCTGCATGCTCATGAACGGGAATTCCTCTTTCGAGAACCCGAATGAGCAGCCGAGCTTTTCAAGAACGGCACGCGCCTTGGGTCCGGCGATGGCAAACTGCGACCATTGTTCGGTGACCGGCGTCACGAAGACCTTGTAGTTGAACCACTCGGTCTGCAGCCACTCCTCCAGCCAGGCCCCGACCCGGTCGGCACCGCCCGAGGTGGTGTGCATGACGAAATGATCCTCCGCCAACCGCACCGTCACACCATCATCCATCAGGAAGCCGAGCTCGTTCATCATCAGCCCATAGCGGGCCCGACCCACTTTCAGGGTCGAAAAAGTGTTGGTGTAGATGCGGTCGAGGAATTCGGCTGCATCCGGCCCCTTGATCTCGATCTTGCCCAGGGTCGAGGCATCGAGCAGCCCCACGGCCTCGCGGACGATGAGGATTTCGCGATTGACGGCGGTGTGGCGATCTTCGTTCGACGGCCGATAGCAATAGGGCCGGTGCCACTGTCCGACCGGCTCGAAGTCACCGCCATGGGCCGCATGCCAGTCATGGATCGCCGTGCGCCTGACCGGCAGGAACAGGTGACGGGCATGGGTGCCGGCGATGGAGCCGAAGGAAATGGGCGTGTAGGGCGGCCGGAAAGTGGTGGTGCCGACCGCAGGAATGGCCTTGCCGGTGGCATCGGAGATGATGCCGAGCCCGTTGATGTTGGAGGTCTTGCCCTGGTCGGTCGCCATCCCGAGGGTGGTGTAGCGCTTGGTGTGCTCGACCAACTCGTAGCCCTCGCGCTGGGCCAGTTCCACATCGGCGGCGGTGACGTCGTTCTGGAAGTCGAGGAAGTGCTTGTTGCCCTCGTTGTACTTGCCGGTGGCGGGTGAGAACCAGATGGACTGGCCTTCACCTTGCGTCGTCTGTTCGGCCTTGGCGCGTTTCGTCTTGCGCCCGGCCTTGCCGCTCACCGCCCGCGCTGCGGCCTCGCCGGCATCGTAGCCCTCGGCCAGACAGCCCACGAGATCGAAGGTGCCGTTGGCGGCGCCGGCGATATGCATGGCGTCCGTGTGCCGATCCGGCCGGAACGCCTGCAATCCCTCGTCGAACTTCAGCTTGCCACCATTGTGGCACCACAGATGTACCGCCGGGTTCCAGCCACCCGAAACGGCGATGAAGTCGCATCCGATGTGCGTTTCCTTCACCACCCGCCCGCGACCGGCGCTGTAGGGGGCGATCTTGATGGCCTCGATGGACTTTCCGCCGCTCGATGTTTCAACCGCTGCGATGGCGCTGGCATCAGAAACTTCGAGCCCCGCCGCGCGCGCCTCGGCGACCAGTGGTCCTTGCGGATTAGCGCGAATGTCGACGATGCGCGCTACCCCGACGCCTGCCGCCTTGAGACGCAGGGCCGTCAGGTAGGCATCGTCGTTGCTGGCGAAAATGACACCCATCAGTCCGGGCGCCACCCCGAAGCGTTCGACCATGCCGCGCACCGCCGAGGCGAGCATGATGCCGGGACGGTCGTTGTTGGCAAAGGCAATGGGCCGCTCGATGGCCCCCGATGCCAGGATCACCTGGCCGGCGCGCACCTTCCACAGGCGATGGCGCGGCGCACCTTCTGTGACGGGGGCCGGATCATGGTCGCCCAGCCGTTCGAACAGCATGACATAATTGTGGTGGTAATGGCCCGCGACCGTGGTGCGGGTCATGATGTGGACATTGCCCGCTTCGGCCAGTTCGCGGGCGCGAGCGCCCACCCAGTCGCGCTGCGGCTTGCCGTCTATGGTTCCCCCGGCAATGTCCGACAGGCCGCCAAAGCGCGGGTTCTCGTCAGCCAGGATGACCCTGAGACCTGACGCCGCCGCCACCGAAGCGGCGGCCAGTCCGGTGATACCGGCACCCACCACCAGCACATCGCAATGCACGTGGATCTGCTCGTAGTGATCCGGATCGGGCCCGGTCGGCGCCGTACCGAGGCCGGCAGCGCGGCGGATGAACGGCTCGTAGACATCCTTCCAGAAACGCTGTGGCCACTTGAATGTCTTGTAGTAGAAGCCGGACGGGAAAAACCGCGACAGCGCATTATTGACGATGCCGACGTCGAAATCGAGGCTGGGCCAGCGATTCTGGCTCACCGCCACCAGACCGTCATGCAATTCCACCTGGGTGGCCCTGAGATTGGGTTCATGGCGTGCGCCTTCGCCCACTCCCACCAGCGCATTCATCTCCTCCGAGCCGAGCCCGATCACGCCGCGCGGGCGATGATACTTGAAACTGCGGCCGAACACCTTGTGACCGTTGGCCATGACCGCCGAGGCCAGTGTGTCGCCGGCAAATCCGCTCATGCGCTTGCCGTCGAAGGTGAAGCTGAGCGGCCTGGAGCGGTCGATCAGATTGCCGTTGCCGGCGCCCAGCCTGTAAGGTCTTCCTGCCATCTTCTTCACCGCTTGCCGCGCCGGGCCGGCTTGGCCTCGAGCGCGGTGATCTTGTCCTTGAAGAACGCCGCCCATGTCCCGGTTGCAGCCTTCATGAGGTCCACAGGCGGCAGTTCGGTAATGCCGTAACAGGCCTTGAAATCGAGGCTCATGGTGTCGCGCGCGGCGTGGAACCACTTGCCGCAACCACGGTCGCAGCGCCAGCGCTCGAAATGCAAGCCCTTGGGGTTGTGCCGCATGAACAGATAGTCGCGCTGTTCGGCATCGCTGATGTTATCGGGATCGCTGGTCGCCGGCCGGCGGATATGTGCCTGGCCTCCGTAATGGAAGTCGCCTTCCTCGCCTTCGACGCCGCATACGGGGCAGGTTATGACGAGCATGACCCGGTCCTCCTCAGTGCGCTACGGCCGCTGCGACGCTTTCGTCGATCAGCCGGCCTTCGATGAAGCGGTTGAGGCTGAACGGCGCAGCGATCGGATGCGGGCGCCCGTTGGCCATGGTATCGGCGAACACAAAGCCCGAACCCGGTATCGACTTGAAACCGCCGGTCCCCCAGCCGCAATTGACATAGAGCCCTTCCACGTCGGTCATCGAGATGATCGGCGAGCGGTCGCCGGTCATGTCGACGATGCCGCCCCACTGGCGCAGCATCCTGAGACGCGAGATGATCGGGAAGGTTTCCACCAACGCTGTAATGGTGTGCTCCAGCGCCGTGAACGAACCACGCTGCGAATAGTTGTTGTAAGGATCCGCCCCGCCGCCGATCACCAGTTCGCCCTTGTCCGACTGGCTCATGTAGCCATGCACCGTGTTGGCCATCACCACCACATCGATCACCGGCTTGATCGGCTCCGATACCAGCGCTTGCAGGCACACGCTTTCAATCGGCATGGCAATGCCCGCCATCTGCATGATGAGCGAGGTGTGGCCGGCGGTCACGACACCGATCTTCGATGTGGCGATGAAGCCCTTCGTGGTCTCGATGCCGGTCACCTTGCCGCCGTCGCGCCTGATGCCCGTCACCTCGCAGTTCTGGATGATGTCGACGCCCATGGCATCGGCGCCGCGGGCATAGCCCCAGGCGATCGCATCGTGGCGCGCGGTGCCGCCGCGCGGCTGGTAATAAGCGCCGAGGATCGGGTAGCGGGCGCCGGGATCGTCGTTGATGATGGGAACGAGCCTTTTTACCTCGGCGGGCGAGATCATGCGGCAGTCGAGGCCAGCGAGGCGATTGGCATGCGATGTCCGCTTCATCGCGCGCAGTTCATGCTCTGTCTGGCACAGCATCAGGAGACCGCGAGGCGAGAACATGACATTGTAGTTGAGTTCCTGCGACAGGCCCTCATAGAGCGAGCGCGCCAGTTCGTAGATGGCGATGGAGGCATCCTGCAGATAGTTGGAGCGGATGATGGTGGTGTTGCGCCCGGTGTTGCCGCCGCCCAGCCAGCCCTTTTCGATGACGGCAATGTTAGTGAGTTTATGCTCCTTGGCGAGATAATAGGCCGTGGCAAGGCCATGACCGCCCGCGCCAACAATCACCGCGTCATAGGCCGGCTTCGGCTCGGGACTCCGCCATGCCCGTGCCCAATCCTTGTGATAGGTAACGGCATTGCGTGCGAGCGAGAATACGGAGTATCTGTTCATGGCCCGTCCCTGCAACATTCACATATCCAGGGTGTGGCGCGCCGAAATCGGCCCCAGCGACTTGACTGTCACCCCTTGGTAATGCGAGCGCAACCTATCATCGCGCAAGCCTTGTCTCTATCTTGTAGCGACAACACATGGGCAAAGTGCGACAAGGGGCCGCGAAGCGGCGGTGATGGCTTGAATCAGATTTCGCATCAATGCGAATTGCGCGTGTGATCGGCTCGGTTAGTGGAACGGATAATGGTTTCCTGGATTTTTTTCGCGATATTGACGGTAGCCTTGATGCTCGCCCTGTTCTGGGGAATGAGGCCGGGTCGCAAAGGCTCGGGGAATGCGTCTGACCCCGCCCTTGCCGTCTACAAGGATCAACTCGACGAAATCGACCGCGACGTCGAGCGCGGTGTGATCGGAGCCGAGGAGGCCGCGGCAGCCCGCAACGAGATTTCCCGCCGCATTCTGGCCGTCGATCAACCGAGCGGCAACAAAGTGCCGGCCGGCGGCTCGCCCCTGGTCAGGAGGTTGGCGCAGGCTTTCGTGCTGGTGGCGATTCCGCTGATCGCCGTTGGTCTCTATCTCCGCGAGGGCAGCCCCAACCTGCCATCCGTGCCGCATTCCGAACGCATGGCCCGCGCGGTTGCAAATAATGACTTTCCAGCGCTCGTGGCGCAGGTCGAGGAACATCTTGCCGCCAAGCCGAATGATGTGCAGGGCTGGATCGTATTGGCACCGGCCTATCGCCGTCTTGAACGCTTCAGCGATGCGGCCAACGCCTATGCCCAGATCATTCGGCTGAAAGGCGCCAGTCCGGATGTGCTGGCCGACTACGGTGAAGCTCTGGTGCATGCCAATCAGGGGTTGATCAGCGCTGATGCCAGCAAGGCCTTCAACCAGGCCCTGACGATGGACAACAACAACTACAAGGCGCTCTTTTACAAGGGCCTCGGCTTGCGTCAGGAGGGCAAGACCAATGCCGCGGTTGCCGTGTGGAAGGCCATGCTGGCAAGCGCCCCCGCCGATGCCTCCTGGCGCAGCATCGTGGAAAACCAGATCTCGCGTGCCGAAGATGAAGGCTCCGTCGTGCCGACACCTAACCAAAGCGAGATGTCAGCCGTCAAGAAATTGCCGGCGGCCGACCAGCAGGTGATGATCCATGCCATGGTCGACCGCCTGGCGGCCCGCCTGGCCAGCAATGGAAACGACATCGACGGCTGGCTGCAACTGGCACGGGCGCGCAGTGTTCTGGGCGAAACGGGCGCCGCCCGCGAGGCGCTGGCCAAGGCGGAAGGTCAGTTCAAGGGCGATGCCAAGGCGCTTGAGCGCATCAGCGCCCTTCGCAAGGCTTTGCAACTCGACAGTTCCGAAAGCGACAGTACCAAGGTGCCGATGCCGAGCCAGAGCGAGATGTCGGCCGTCAAGCAGTTGCCGGCAGACGATCAGCACGCGATGATCCATGCCATGGTCGACCGGCTGGCTGCCCGTCTGGCCAGCAACGGAGACGATCTCGACGGCTGGTTGCGTCTGGCGCGGGCGCGCAGCGTTCTGGGCGAAACGGATGCCGCCCGCGAGGCGCTGGCCAAGGCGGAAAACCAGTTCAAGGGAGACGCCAAGGCGCTGGAGAGCATAAGCGCCCTTCGCAAGGCCTTGCAACTCGACTAGGAATGATCGGTATGGGTATCGGTTGATGACGCGAAAGCAGCAACGCATTGCGATGATCGTCGGCGGTCTGGGACTGCTTGCGGCGGCTTGCGGCCTCATCCTCTATGCCATTTCCGATACACTGGTGTTTTTCTACACACCGAGCGAGGCGATAGCCAAGGCCGTCGCGCCGGGAACCCGGTTCCGCCTTGGCGGCCTGGTCGAGAAGGGTTCGCTGGTACGTGGACAGGGAACGCACATCACGTTTACGGTGACCGACACGGACAAGCAGATGCCGGTTTCCTATACCGGCGTACTCCCGGACCTGTTTCGCGAGGGCCAGGGCGTGGTCGCCGAAGGCAAGCTGAATGCCGCCGGTGTCTTCGTGGCCGATACGGTCCTTGCCAAGCACGACGAGAAATACATGCCCAAGGAAGTGGCCGACGCCCTGAAGAAGAAGGGTGTGTGGCAGGAGGGCGAGGCGCCCAAGGGAACTGTGCAATGATACCCGAGATAGGTCATTTTGCCCTCATTTTGGCGCTGGCCACGGCGGTTTACCAGGTCGTCATGCCACTGCTCGGCGCCTGGAAGGGCGATGTCGCGGTGATGCGATCGGCGTCATGGGCGGCCGGCGCCCAGTTCGCGCTCATTGCCGTTTCCTTCGCAGCGTTGACCTGGGCTTACGTCACATCCGATTTCAGCGTCGCCAATGTCTATGAGAACTCGCATTCCGCCAAGCCGCTGCTCTACCAGTTCGCCGGCGTATGGGGAAACCATGAGGGCTCGATGCTGCTGTGGGTGCTGATCCTGTCGGTTTTCGGCGCTGCCGTGGCGATTTTCGGGTCCAACCTCCCCTTGACCTTGAAGGCGCGGGTGCTGGCCGTGCAAGGTTCCATCGGTGTTGCCTTCCTGCTCTTCATTCTGTTGACATCCAACCCGTTCCTCCGCCTCAACCCGGCGCCGATCGAGGGCCACGGCCTCAATCCCATCCTTCAGGATCCCGCACTCGCCTTCCATCCGCCGATGCTCTATTCCGGCTATGTCGGCATGTCGGTTGCGTTCTCGTTTGCCATGGCGGCGCTGATCGAGGGCAAGGTCGATGCTGCGTGGGCGCGCTGGGTCAGGCCGTGGACACTGGCCGCCTGGATGTGTCTCACCGTCGGCATCGCCATGGGGTCGTGGTGGGCCTATTACGAACTCGGCTGGGGCGGTTTCTGGTTCTGGGACCCGGTCGAGAACGCTTCATTCATGCCGTGGCTGGTGGCAACGGCGCTGTTGCATTCCTCCATTGTGGTCGAACGGCGCAACGCCCTGAAGGTATGGACAATCCTGTTGTCCATTCTCGCCTTTTCGCTGTCGCTGGTCGGCACGTTCCTGGTGCGCTCCGGCGTGCTGACCTCGGTCCACGCCTTCGCGGTCGATCCCCAGCGCGGAATTTTCATTCTGGGGATACTGACCGTGTTCATCGGCGGCGCCCTGGCGCTTTACGCCTGGCGCGCCCCGAGCTTGCAGCAGGGCGGCCTCTTCGCGCCGGTCAGCCGTGAAGGGGCGCTGGTGGTCAACAACCTGCTGCTGGCCTCCGCTGCCGCTGCCGTTTTCATCGGAACCCTTTATCCGCTGGCGCTCGAAGCCTTGAACGGGGCAAAGATTTCGGTGGGTGCGCCTTACTTCAACATGACGTTCGGCCCCCTCATGGTGCCTCTGCTGATCCTCGTGCCGGCGGGACCGTTGCTGTCGTGGAAGCGGGCCGATGCCTGGGGCGTCGCCCAGCGTCTTTGGGTGGCCGCGGTCATTGCACTGGTCGTCTCGGTTGCGGTGCTGGCGTTCCAGCACCGCGGGCCCTGGCTGGCGCCGTTCGGCATCGGCCTCGGCATATGGCTGATCGGCGGCAGTCTCACCGAACTGGTCGACCGGACCATGATATTCCGTCTGCCACCGGCGCGCGTGTGGTCGCGTTTGCGCGGTCTGCCGAGGTCCTCGTTCGGCATGACGCTTGCCCATCTCGGACTGGGCGTCACGGTTATCGGGATCGTCAGCGTGACGGCCTGGCGCTATGAATCGATCACGGTGATGAAGCCGGGCGGCACCGTGAACATTGCCGGCATAAGTGTGAAGTTCCTCGGAGAGTCACCGGCGACCGGACCCAATTACACCGCCGATGACGGCCATTTCGACGTCAAGGTGGGCGACCGCAAGATCACCACGCTGGTTTCGGCAAAGCGCACCTTCGAGCCCAGCCACCAGACCACCACCGAAGTCGGCATCCACACGTTTGCGACCGGTGATCTCTATCTCGTCATGGGTGACAAGGCGCCGGACGGCGGGCGTACCGTCCGCATCTATTTCAATCCGTTGGCGCCCTTCATCTGGTTCGGTGGGCTTATCATGTTCCTTGGCGGGGCCCTGTCGCTGTCCGATCGACGCTTCCGGGTCGGTGCGCCACGTCGGGCAAGGAACGCCCTCCCGCAGGCGGCGGAATAGGCGATGGCGAGGCTCTTTGCGGCTCTCCTGATCCTGGTGGCGCTCATCGCGCCAGCTGAGGCCGTGCAACCTGATGAAATGTTGAAGGATCCGGTGCTTGAAGCGCGGGCGCGGCATCTTTCGGAAGGCCTGAGGTGCCTGGTCTGCCAGAATGAGTCGATTGACGATTCCAACGCACCGCTGGCGCGCGACCTGCGCCTCCTCATTCGCGAGCACATCAAGGCCGGTGACACCGACAGCCAGATTATCACTTTTCTCGTCGGCCGTTATGGCGAGTTCGTGTTGCTGAAGCCTCGGTTCGACGCCCGCAACCTGATCCTCTGGCTGGGACCATTTGCGATCCTGCTTGCCGGGATCGTGATCGCCTGGAGCAAGCGATCGCGACCAGCAACTCCTGCTGCTGTGGAACAGGCGTTAAGTGCCGAAGAAAAGGCACGGCTCGCGCGATTGATGAAGGCCAGCCGCTGATTTCGTCGGCCGGGCAATCGCAAGTTTTCCGGCAGTTTGCGGCCTGGCGGTCGGCCATCATGTCCTGAACCTTACCAAATATTCATCAAGCGGCCATGTTGGCGTAAGTTCCCCCTCACTAGGGTTCCTGATCGAGTTCACTGGTATCTGCCGAAAGGGCCCTCAATGTCTGGTCAGCCAACGTCCCGCCGCAGCTGGTCGCGCAAGTCCATCATGGCACTTGTCGTTGCCGGTCTTGTTGGCGCCACGTCACTCGCGGCCTTGCCATTGCTCGATCCTGCCCAGGCGCAGAATGTGTTCAATCACGCTCCGGCTGAAGGCTTTGCCGATCTGGTTGAGCGTGTCATGCCCGCTGTGGTGAGCGTCGATGTCAAATATCCCGCAGTCAGCCTCAAGCAGGATGGCCAGGACTTCCGCTTCCAGGTCCCGGAAGACAGCCCGTTCCGCCAGTTCTTCAATCAGTTCGGCAAGGGCTTCCAGTTCGGCACGCCCGATCGCCAGCCGGCGCGCATGGCGCAAGGCTCCGGGTTCTTCATTTCGGCCGATGGTTACATCGTCACCAACAATCACGTTGTCAACAATGCCGCGGAAGTTGACATCATCACCTCGGATGGCAAGCAATACACGGCCAAGGTGGTCGGCACCGACCCCAAGACCGATCTTGCTCTGCTCAAGATCAACGCAAATCGCAAATTCCAGTTTGTCGAATTCGCCAAGAAGGATCCCCGGGTCGGCGACTGGGTCATCGCGGTAGGCAATCCGTTCGGCCTCGGCGGGTCGGTCACGACCGGTATTGTCTCGGCCCGCGGACGCAACATCGGCAACGGACCCTATGACCAGTTCCTGCAGATTGACGCGCCGATCAACAAGGGCAATTCCGGCGGCCCGGCCTTCAACCTGAAGGGCGAAGTGATCGGCATCAACACCGCGATCTTTTCTCCCTCCGGTGGCAGTGTGGGCATCGGCTTTGCCATTCCCGCTTCCATTGCCCGCACTGTCATCGCTTCGCTGAAGCAAAATGGCGTGGTGACGCGCGGCTGGCTTGGCGTGCAGATCCAGCCCGTGACCAAGGAAATTGCCGAAAGTCTCAATCTGAAGGATGCCAAGGGCGCCATCGTTGCCGATGTGACCTCGGACTCACCGGCGCTCAGGGCCGGCATCAAGACCGGTGACACGATCATTGCCGTGGAGGGCGAAGCGGTAGCCGGTCCGCGCGAGCTGGCGCGTCGGGTTGCCATGATCCAACCGAATACGCCGACCAAGGTTACGATCATCCGCAACGGCAAGGAGATGACGGTTGAGGTGACCATCGGCACCATGCCGGGCGACAAGGAGTTGGCGGCCAAGAACAGCACCCGGCAACAGAAGTCCGCGACCTTGACCAAGGATGCGCTTGGCCTGACGCTCGAAACCGCCGATACCGGACGAGGTGTGGTTGTGGTGGCCGTCGATCCCGGCAGCCCCGCCGCCGAGCAGCGTATCCAGCCAGGCGATGTTATTCTCGAGATCGGTGGCGTCGGGATCGATGATCCTGCCGCCTTCAACGCAGCAATGGCAAAGGTGGCAAAAGGCGGTCAGAAGCGGGCATTGCTTCTGATCCGCACTGGCGACCGGCAGCGCTTCGTGGCCCTGCCGACCCGCCAGTCGTGACATGACAGAATGGGCGACGCGCTTCCCCCCGCTCGGCGCGTCGCTCGCTCCGCGCAGCAAGGTTTCCCCCGAATCCCCTGTACCCTAGGTGAGGCCGAGTTGCGCGGAGCACCCCGTTCATCTGAATTGCGCAAGTGACAATTATGACAACTTCGCTACATTCGACCCAACCTGATCACTCGACGTTTCCCCGGAGTATGTGCATGCGCATTTTGGTGGTTGAGGACGATCGGGAAGCTGCATCATGGCTCTTGAAGGGGCTCAAGGAAGCAGGCCATATCGTCGATCTGGCCAGCGACGGGGAGACCGGACTGGCGCTTGCCCGCGAAGGCGTTCACGATGCCATCATCATGGATCGGATGCTGCCGCGCATGGACGGGCTCACGGCGATCGAGACCTTGCGTACCGAAGGCATCCTGACGCCTGTGCTCATTCTTTCGGCGTTGGGCGACGTCGACGACAAGGTCGCCGGATTGCGTTCGGGCGGCGATGACTATCTCGGCAAGCCCTATGCATTCTCGGAGCTACTGGCGCGCCTGGAAGGATTGCATCGGCGGCGCTCCAGCGAGCCGCCGCTTACGCAACTCAAGGTTGCCAACCTCGAGATGGACCTGCTGGCGCGCACCGTTCACCGCGACGGCAAGCCCATCCTGCTGCAACCGCGCGAGTTCAAGCTGCTGGAATACCTGATGCGCAATGCCGGCCGCGTGGTCACCCGGACCATGCTGTTGGAGAATGTCTGGGATTACCATTTCGATCCGCAGACCAACGTGATCGACGTGCATATTTCCCGCCTCAGGTCGAAAATCGACAAGGATTTCGACGAACCCCTTTTGCAGACCGTCCGAGGGGCCGGCTATTCAATCCGTGCGGGTTGACCTCAAGGTTCTGCGCACCTCGACATTCCGCCTTGCCGCGGTCTATCTGGTGCTTTTCGCGGTGTCGGTGTCGGCCATCCTGGCCTATGTCTACTGGAACACCGCGGTCCTCATCGAGCAGCAAAGCGATGACACCATCGCCGCCGAAGTGCGCGGCATTGCCGAGCAATATCAGCAACGTGGCATTTCCGGCGTCATCGACACGGTCACCCGGCGAAGCCAGGAAGGCGGCGGCGCCCTTTATATCTTCACCAATGCACTGGGTCGCCGCATGGCGGGCAACCTGCCCAGTCTGCCGATAGAGGCCGTGAGCCGCCATGGCTGGATCGAGTTTTCCTTTCCGGTGGAAACTTCGCACGGGCTGGAGCGCCACACCGCACGGGCCTTCTACACCGAGCTTGAGGGCGGTTACCGCCTGGTCATTGGCCGCGATGTCGAAGAGCGCCGGCAACTGGCCAGCATCATCCGCACCAGCCTCGTGTGGGCGCTCGTCATGTCGCTGGTGCTCGGCATCGGCGGCGCGGTTCTCGTCAGTCGCAACTTCCTGCGCCGCATCGATGCCATCACCGGCTCCAGCCGCATGATCATGGCGGGCGATCTGAGCGAGCGCATGCCGGTCAGCGGCACCGGCGATGAACTCGACAGGCTGGCGGCCAGTCTCAACGAAATGCTCTCCCAGATAGAGCGGCTGATGTCGGGGATGAAGGAGATTTCCACCAATATCGCCCACGACCTGCGCTCGCCCCTGACGCGAGTCAGGGCGCGCATGGAAAATGCCATCGCGTCCGACCGCAAGGCCGACTACCGCTTTGCCGTCAACGAAGGGTTGAGCGATATCGATCGGCTGCTGGTCACCTTCAATGCGCTCCTGTCGATCGCGCGCGCCGAGGCCGGCCAGGTGCGGGAAGGCCTGAAGCCGATCGATGCCGCGGAAATCCTCACCGACGTCGCCGAGCTCTATGGCCCGACCATCGAAGATGCCAAGGGGCGCCTGGATATCGACCTTTCTCCCGGCGTCAGCATTCGGGCCGATCGCCAGCTTCTTACCCAGGCGATTGCCAATCTCATGGACAACGCCATCAAATATGGCTGGAATCCCGAATCCGATGAGGGACCGATGATCAGCCTCAACCTGTCAAGCCGGGGCGACCAGGCGGTGATATCGGTTGGTGATCGCGGCCCGGGAATACCCGAAGTCCAACGCGAGCATGCCAAGGAACGCTTCGTTCGTCTTGACGAAAGCCGCAGCCAGCCGGGAAACGGCCTCGGCCTGAGCCTTGTGGTGGGCATTATGAAGCTGCACGGCGGCCGCATTGAACTGGATGACAACCATCCCGGCCTGGTTGCGCGGCTGGTGCTGCCGAGGCTCGAACATGCCGCAAAGGATGTGATTCCATCGCGGCGCGACACCTCCAACCGGCCCGAATAGAGCGGGAAGGTCGGCGAATAGTTCGATTGTCGTGTGCTGCAATGATTCCGTCGGCTGCCGGCTTGCTCTACTATCGCCTGCATGAGGGGGCCTCTTCGACAACGCGCCGGCGACATGCCGCCCGCCCATGACCGCCGGGCGGTGGACCTTGCGCTTGCCCGCTTGCGCGAAGTGAATGACCATGACGCCGTCGCGGCGGCGACCGGGCTTGCCGATATGGCCTCGGGTGGCACCTCCGCCGGTCGCTTGCTCGATGCGGTGCTGGGCGGCTCACCCTTTCTTGCCGATCTCATCATCCGCGACGCGGTCTTCGCGCTCTCGTGCATGGACTCCGCGCCCGAGGATATTCTCGATGCCATTGTCGCCGACGTCTCGGATATCGCCGCCAGTGAACTGGGTGAGAAGGCAGTCAGGAAGCGCCTGCGTCAGGCACGCAATCGCGCTGCGCTTGTCATCGCCCTGGCCGATGTCGCGGGGGCCTGGGATGGGGTAACCGTCTGTGCCGCCCTGACCCGGTTCGCCGACACGGTCCTGACGGCGAGCGTCGATTGGCTGCTGGCCGAAGCCGGTCGCGCCGGTCGTCTGCTGGCCAGCCAATCCGCTGGGGATGGCAACGGATCCGGCTACGTGGTGTTTGCCATGGGCAAGCAGGGCGCTCATGAGCTCAACTACTCCAGTGATATCGATCTCATTGTTCTCTACGATCCCGACAGGGCCCCGTTGGCGCCTGGGCAGGAACCCTCCTCGTTCTTTGTGCGCCTCACCCGCCGGCTGGTCGGGCTGCTGCAGGACGTGACCGAGGATGGCTACGTGTTCCGGGTCGACCTGCGTTTGCGGCCCGACCCCCGCGCCACCCAGATCGCCATCGCCTATGAGGCGGCCGCCAACTACTACGAGTACATGGGCCAGAACTGGGAACGGGCGGCGATGATCAAGGCCCGCCCGGTGGCCGGCGACATGGCGCTGGGTGAGGAGTTCCTGCAACGCCTCGTCCCCTACAAATGGCGCAAGCACCTCGATTTTGCCGCCATTGCCGATGTTCAGTCGCTGAAACGCCAGATCCACGCCGTCAAAGGGCATGGAACCATCGCCATCCGGGGCCACAATGCAAAGCTGGGGCGCGGTGGCATTCGCGAGATCGAATTCTTCGTCCAGACCCAGCAACTCATCGCCGGCGGGCGCAACCCGAGCCTGCGGGGGCGCGGCACCCTGGAGATGCTGGATGCCCTGACCGAGGCGCAATGGATAGCCCCCGAGACGGCGCGGGATTTGAAGGAGGCCTATCTCTTCCTGCGCATGGTGGAGCATCGCATCCAGATGACCGCCGACCAGCAGACCCACGAATTGCCGGCCGCCGAGGAGGCCTTTGCGATCCTCGCCCGCTTTTGTGGCTTTGCCGATGCCAATGAGTTCGAGCGGCGACTCAAGGCGACATTCGAATGCGTGCAGGCGCACTATGTGGCGCTGTTCGAGCACACGCCGGAACTGGGGACCGACACCGGCAGCCTGGTCTTCACCGGCGGCGAGGACGACCCGGAGACCATCAGCACGCTCACCCGCATGGGCTTCCGGCAGGCGAGCGAGGTCTCGGCCACCATTCGCGGCTGGCATTTCGGCCGTTATGCTTCCACCCGCAGCGCCCATGCCCGCGAGCGTCTGACCGAAATCATGCCGGCCTTGCTGGCCGCTCTGGCCGGCGCCGGCGATCCCGATCAGGCCTTCCTTGCCTTCGACCGTTTCTTGCGCGGCCTCCCCACCGGGGTGCAGTTGTTTTCCCTCCTGCGCGCCAATCCGCAACTCCTGCACCTCATGGCGACCATTCTAGGGACAGCGCCGCGCCTGGCCGAGGAACTGAGCAGTCGGCCGAAGGTTCTCGACGCGGTGCTCGATCCCGGCTTCTTCGACACCATGCCCACCTCCGGCGAGATGCAAGGTGCCATTGCCGCAGCCCTTGTCGGCTGCCCTCATCTGGAGGAGTGCATCGACCGGGCGCGGGTGGTGGGCAAGGAACTCATGTTCCGCATCGGCGTCAGGGTCCTGACCGAGACGGTCAGCGCCATTGAGGCGGGCATCGCCTGGTCGGCACTGGCCGATGCCTTGATCGGCGAACTGCTGGTCAGTGTGCGGGCCGATATCGAGAAGAGGTATGGCGCCATGCCCGGCGGTCGCGTCGCGGTGGTCGCCATGGGCAAGCTGGGAGGGCGCGAGATGACGGCGTCCTCGGACCTTGATCTCATCGTCATTTATGACGCCGACGCCGATGAATCGACAGGCGCCCGTCCGCTCTCCACCAACCAGTACTTCACCCGGCTTACCCAGCGGCTGATCGCGGCGTTGTCTGCACCCACTGCGGAGGGTGTGCTGTACGAGGTCGACATGCGCCTCAGGCCGTCAGGCAACAAGGGGCCGGTTGCGACCAGTATCGCGAGCTTCACGGCCTATCATCTCGATCAGGCATGGACATGGGAAAGCCTGGCATTGACCCGCGCCAGGGTCATCACCGGCGATCCCGACTTCGTCGTTCAGGTCGGCGATGTCATCGCCACCACCTTGCAGGTAGCGCGCGATGCCGAAAAAGTGCGCATCGATACGCTCGATATGCGCCGCCGCATGCTGGCTGAATTCGGCAGCCCAGGCGTGTGGGATCTGAAGCAGGTGCGCGGCGGCTTGGTGGAAATCGAATTCATCACCCAGATGCTGCAGATCATCCACGCCCGTGACCATCCCGGCATTCTTCAAACCAACACGGCGATGGCGCTGAAAGGCCTCGCCGATGCCGGGCTGCTGGCGCGCGCCGATGCGCGTCTACTGGACGAGGCCGGCGCGCTCTATCACCGGCTGACGCAGATCCTCCGGCTTTGTCTTGGCAAGGCCTTCAAGGTGAGCGAAGCGCCGGACGATCTTGTGCGGCTGGTCGCTCAGGCCGCCGGTGTGCCGGATATCGCTTCCGCCGAGGCGCTGCTCGCCGAGACCGAGCAGGCTGTAGCGGCTATCTTTGATCGTATTGTCGGCCCGGTTTGAAGATTTCTCCAGCCATCGCGACGGATTACCGCGGCCGCCTTCGTCTTTAGGGCTGTAGCCGTCGACCGCCAGGACCGGGAGAGAATGCATGCACAAGACAATTTTCCTTCTAACCGTAACGGCCACCCTGGCCGGCGTGACTGTCGCCATGGCGGCCGGTGGCGAGCCGGGCATTCCCCAGGGCGCGAAGACATTTCACCGCCTCGACAAGAACAAGGACGGTCAGCTCGAACTGAACGAACTCTCTCCCCCGTCCGAACGGCGCTTCATGCAACTCGATGCCAACAAGGACGGGACGGTGAGTTCGGCCGAGCTCGACGCCTGGCTGCGCGCCATCGCCGAAAGGCGCAAGCAGGGAATTCTCAAGCGCATGGACGCCAACAACGACGGCGCCATAAGCAAGGCCGAGGTCGATGCCTATATTGGCGGTCTTTTCGCTGCTGCCGACGCCGATGGCGATGGCAGCGTGACAATGGCGGAGGCGCGAGCCTATCATGCGGCCAAGCGCAAACAGCAATTTGATGCGCGCAAGACCAAGCCTCAGCAGAACTGATTGGCCGACTGTGTGCTGGTTTGGCAATCGACTGCCGGTCAATGGCAAAAGAGCGAGGGAGGCGGCAGAGTGCCACCAGGCGGCGCGTCAGTTCCTGAACAGCAGGAAATGGATGCCGCCGGCACCGCCGAAGCCGCGGAACTTGTCGCCGGCCTCGCTGCCGGTAACGAGGCGGCGTTCGCAAAGGCGGTCGAGGCCCACTACGCGCTTGTCTATCGCATTGCCTGGCGCATGCTGGGTGGACCGGGCGAGGCTGAGGATGTGGCGCAGGAGGCCTTCCTGCGCCTGTGGCGCAATGCCGGAAACCTGCGCGCGGCGCGTTCCCTGCGGCCGTGGCTGGCGCGGGTGGCTTCCAATCTGGCCATCGATCGCCTGCGTCGGCGCCGGCCCGATACGACTGCGGAATTGCCCGACGTCGCCGATCCGTCGGACGGGCCCGAGCGCCAGGTCGAGCGCCAGGCAGCCAGCCGGATCGTCGATGCCGCCATTGCCAGCCTGCCGGAGCGACAGCGCACGGCGATTGTCCTCACCTATTACGAGGAATTGCCCAACGCCGATGTCGCCGAAGCGCTTGGGGTCAGTATCGAAGCGGTCGAATCTTTGCTGGCGAGAGCCAGGCGCAAGCTGAAGGAATGTCTGGAGCCCAGCCGGCGGGAAATTCTTGCCGACATTGAGTGAGTTGCAGAGGATCAGGTCATGGTTGATAGCAGGAATTCCGCAGCCGCGCGCAAGACGGCGCTCTTGCACGTCTACGCGGCGTTTGGTGCCGATCCGCGGCGCTGGCCCGACGCTGCCGCGCGTCGGCTGGCCGATGACGAAGCCGGCGACGACGCGGACCTGGCGCAGGGCCGGATTGCGGCGCAACGGCTCGATGAACTTCTCGATGCGGGTAGCCGGCCTGAAGTCCCCGCCGGCGCGGCGGCACGGGCCGTTGTGGCGGTTCTTGCAACCGAAAGGCGGGAGACCCCGCCCGACGGGGCTGTGGTCGTCGACCTCGCGGCGAGGCCGCAGCGGAAACGGTCCATGTCCGGCTTTGCGCGGTTTTCAGGCATTGCCGCCATGGCAGCCTCGCTCGTGCTGGGTGTCTATATGGGGGCCAATGGCCTGACCGATGGCCTGATTTCGTCCTCATCGGTGGCGGCCAGTGCCACGTCCGCAGACTACGACATCGTCGAGCATGTTTTGGCCGATCTGCAAGAGGATATGGGATGACGGCACCTGAGCAACCCGGGTCCCGCCCCGCCGCTCCCTACCGGTTCCGCAGCGGCTGGCTTTCGGCAATTCTGGTGGTTTCGCTGGCCTTCAACCTGTTCGTGATCGGCGCCGTGGCCGCCCATCACATCTGGGACCGCCACCACGAGCATGATGTCGGCCGCATCAACGGTCCCGGCTTCGCACAACTCTTGCCTCGCCGGTTCTTTGCCCAACTTTCCGACAGCCGCCGCGATGAGCTCCTGACCCTCATGCGCCAGCACCGCGACGAATTCCGCCAGGACCGCACCCAGTTGCGGCGCGCCGCCCGCGCCGTGGCCGACGCGCTCGGCGCTGAACACTTCGATCAGGCCAAGCTCGATCAGGCTTTGCAGGCCTTCGCCGACACCGGGCATACGCTGATCGACATGGGTTCCAACGTTGCCCGAGACGTGGTGTCGCGACTGACTCCCGCCGAACGCAAGATGCTTGCCGAGCAGGTTGTGTTGCGCTCGCGGATCGGCTCCAGACCGCCCGGGGAGCACCGGTCGCAATGAACACGCGCCGGGTCGACGTCAATGAGGATAACCTATTGAGATTCCACAATCAGGCGGTCGCCACTTCGACCTCGGCATAGGGAAGAACCAGCGTCACCACGGTGCCTTTGTGTTCCTGGCTGGCAATGGCAAGGCTTCCACCATGCAGTTCGACCAGCGAGCGCGAGATCGCCAGGCCAAGGCCTGAGCCGTTCTTGGTCTTGGTGAACTGGTTTTCCACCTGCTCGAACGGCCGCCCCAGCTTGTCGATGTGGTCGCCGGGAATGCCGATGCCGGTGTCGGCGATGGTGATGGTCAACTGTGTCGCCGTGCCCCGGGCGGAAATGGTGATTGTCCCGCCATCGGGCGTGAACTTTATGGCATTGGCCAACAGGTTGATCAGCACCTGCTTCATCGCCCGCTTGTCGACCATGGCCGGCAGATCGGCGGCAACGTCCACATGGATGTCGACGCCACCCTCGTGCGCCTTCGGCATGACGATTCTCAGCGTATCCTCGACGATCGACAGCGCCTGGCAGCGCTCGAGATCGAGCTGCACCCGCCCTGCCTCGATCTTCGACATATCAAGGATGTCGCTGATGACGTCCAGCAGATATTGCCCCGAGCGGTGAATGTCGCGGGCATAGTCGATGTATTTCTGGGTGCCGATGGGGCCGAAGAATTCCTTCTCCATCACCTCGCTGAAACCGATGATGGCATTGAGCGGGGTCCTGAGCTCGTGGCTCATGTTGGCGAGAAATTCCGATTTGGAGCGGTTGGCGGCCTCGGCACGGGTCTTTTCGCGCGAATATTTCTCGGCCAGATCGGCCAGCCGCTGCGACTGTTGCTCCAGCGTCATGCGCGATTTCTGCAGATCGCGCACCGTGTTCATCAGTTCGCGCTCGGAATCGAGCAGCCGTTCCTCGTGACGTTTCAGCGCGGTGATGTCGGTGCCGACCGAGACGAAGCCGCCGTCCTTGGTTCGCCGCTCGTTGATCTGCAGCCAGCGGCCGTCGCCCAGTTGCACCTCGAAGGTCTTGCCCTCGCCTTCGACGCCGCCTTCCACCGGCACGCGCTGGCGCACCACCGGCTCCTTGGCGGCGCGTGCCACATCCTCATAGCTGGTGTGTGGAATGCATACGCTGGCCGGCAGGTTGTGAAATTGCTGGTACTTGGAATTGCACATGACAAGGCGGTTGTCGGCATCCCACAGGACGAAGGCCTCGGAAATGTTCTCGATGGCGTCCTTGAGGCGCAATTCGGCTTCCTGGTTGAGACGGTCGGCGAGCTTCTGGTCGGTGATGTCGATGGCAATGCCGACCAGGTGCGGGGCTTCCTCACCCGGCGCGCTGGACAGTTCGCATCGCGCCCTGAGCCACACCCAGTGACCGTCGCGATGCTGCATGCGGAATTCCTGGTCGATCGACGGGCGCCCGCCGCGCAGCATGTTATCGACCATGCGGTCTATGGGGTCATCGTCGGGATGCAGGCGCTCGGCCAGCTCGCCGTAGGAGAGGAAATCGCCTTCTGGCTGCAGTCCGAGAATGTCGAACATCGACTTCGACCAGAAGATGCGGCCACGCGCGATGTCCCAGTCCCACAACCCGCAGCGCCCGCTGTCGAGTGCCTTGTCCAGCCGCTCGGTCGCCATCGCAAGGTTGAGGTCGGCCTCCGCTGCCCGTGCCGCCTGCCAGTTGAAGGCTCCACCCAGCAGGATGAGAACGCCGAGCGTCACCAGGAAAAGGGTGGTGATGCGGGTGACGTTGTTGCGCCAGTCGGCCAATACCTGCTCGCGGCCGTGAATGAGGACGAGTGTCGCCGGGAACGGCCTGAGCGATGCCGATGCGAAATAGACTTCCTCGCCGCTGCGCAGCACCGTGCGGCTCATCTTGGAGGGATCGTGGGTGGCGTCGGTAAAGAAGTTGGGCGACAGGATCTCCGCCAGCGAGCGTCCGAGATAGCCTGACGGTGTCGGCACCGCAGCACTGATGATCCCGTCGTCGCCGACGATCGCGTAGGTGCGGCCTGCCGTCAGCGCCCCTTCCGGCAGGGCATCGAGCAAGTCCTCGCTCACCGGCGCCCGTGGCGTTGTGCCCTTGGTGACGCCGGCACCGAGACGGGCCCGCAGCCGGGTGGCGGTCATTTCCAGATAAAGGCTGGAAAGATGGTCGTGTTCCCGGATGTGGGCGTTGCGCCCCACCATCAGTTGCAGGGCGAGTGCGGTGCCGAGGCTGACGACGAACAGGACGATGAGAACGATGATCAGGCGGCGAAGGGCGCGCTCGGAAATGGTGATCCCCGACCAGCGGCGAGGGGTCAGCGGGAGACGCAGGACACGCTCCTTGAAAAACAACCCTCCCAGCTCTGCCTTGGACAAGCCTGAAATCCCCCGTGCCGAGTTGCCTCGGAGACACATTGGCCCGCTGGAGCCGTCCACGCCGCTGACGCCGAATCAACCAAAACCATTGATTCGAAGTTGGACTGATTTGTCCAGTCTGCAGCGCCGGCAAAACAGCTTTGGCGGCTAGCTTTCGAGTGACTTGGAGATGATTTCGTAAGTATCGCGCGAGACGTTCGGCAAATCGCGTAAGCGCAAAAGCGCCGCGAAGGCCTTTTCGCGCCGCACCGGTTCGAGCGCCCGCCAGCTCCTGAAGTTGGTGGCCAGGCGCGCCGCCACCTGCGGATTGAAAGCATCGAGCTTTTCGATCACCTCGCCAACGAGGTCGTAGCCCGCCCCGTCGGGCGTATTGAACTGCACGGGGTTCATGGCCGCGAAACTGCCGATCAGCGCCCTGACCCGGTTCGGCCTCGTCATGTCGAAAAGCGGGTGATCCATCAACCCGGCGACCCGCCGGGTGGTGCCTTCGAAGGGCGCGATGGCGTTCAGCGTCATCCACTTGTCGACCAGCAGCGGATCGCTGCGATGGGCCTCGAAGAAGTGATCGAGCGCTTCTTCGCGCTCGGGGGCATCGATGCGGGCGAGCACATTGAGGGCGCCCATCTGGTCGGTCATATTTGTCGCAGCGCGATAGTGTCCCAGTGCCGCACGGGCGCCGGCTGCGGCATCGGCGGCGCTCATCAGATCGAGGGCCGCATAACCGAGGCTGCGCCGCCCGGCCGATACCGGATCCGGGCTGTAGGCATCGCCGACCGGCAGCGAGGCCCAGATACGCTCGAGCGTCGCGCCGAGTTGCTCACCAAGCGCCCGCCGCAGACCGTCGCGAGCCGCGTGGATGGCCGCCGGATCGACATTGCTGCCCAGTTCGCGCGCCAGGTCCTGCTCGCCGGGCAGCGTCGCCATGAGCGCCTTGAAGGCATCTTCCAGATCATCATCGCGCAGCACCTGAGCGAGCGCTTCGCCATAGGCGCGCGCCATGCCGGCAGGCGGCTCGTGTCCCGGCGCCCCCATCGCCGCCTTGATGATCTCGCAAGCCCGGTTCTGCGCCATTTCCCAACGGTTGAACGGATCGCGATCATGGCCCATGAGGGCCAGTTCGTCATCGGCAGACAGATTGCTGACCAGCCGCACCGGCGCCGAGAACTCCCGGTTGATCGATAGAACGGGCCGGCGCGCCAGATTGCGGAAGCGAAAGGTCTGGGTCTGTTCGGTCAGTTCGATCACCGGGTTGTTGAGGATGCCGTGGCCCTCGAGGTCGAGCGGCATGTCGTTGCCGTCCGCATCCACCAGACCGATGGCGAGCGGAATGTGCAGCACCGGCTTGGTCGCCTGGCCCGGTGTCGGCGCCAGCGACTGGGTGAGGGTCACCTCGAACACGCCCTCGGCGGCAATCCAGCGCGATTCTGCCACCACCTGCGGGGTTCCGGCCTGCTCGTACCAGTTGAAGAACTGGCCGAGGTCGCGGCCCGAGGCATCCTCCACGCACTTGACGAAGTCCTCCACCGTGGCGGCCTGGCCGTCATGGCGCGCAAAGTAGATATCCATCGCCTTGCGAAAACCTTGCGTCCCCAGGAGGGTGGCCATCATGCGCACCACCTCGGCACCCTTTTCGTAGACGGTGGCGGTATAGAAGTTGTTGATCTCCATGTAGCTCTGCGGCCTCACCGGATGGGCGAGGGGCCCGGCATCCTCGGCGAACTGCTGGGCACGCAGGACCTTGACATCGGCGATCCGCTTGACCGGCCGCGAACGCATGTCGGATGAGAATTCCTGGTCGCGATAGACGGTCAGACCTTCCTTCAGGCAAAGCTGGAACCAGTCCCGGCAGGTGATGCGGTTGCCGGTCCAGTTGTGGAAATATTCATGTGCGATGATCGCCTCGACATGGGCATAATCCTGGTCGGTGGCGGTGTCGGGGGTGGCCAGCACGTATTTGTCGTTGAAGACGTTGAGCCCCTTGTTCTCCATCGCCCCCATGTTGAAGTCGCTGACCGCGACGATCATGAAGCGGTCGAGATCGTACTCGCGCCCGAAGCGCTCCTCGTCCCATTTCATTGCCGCCTTGAGCGATGCCATGGCCCAGTCGCAACGGTCCTGCTTGCCGTGCTCGACGTAAATCTGCAGCTTGACCTTGCGCCCCGATGCGGTGACGAATTGATCCTCGACGCAGGCCAGATCCCCGGCCACCAGCGCGAACAGGTAGCTGGGCTTGGCGTGCGGGTCCTCCCAGATGACGAAGTGCCGGTCGGTGCCCACGATATCGCCCGCCATCACCAGATTGCCGTTCGACAGCAAGTGCGGCGCCTGCGACTTGCGCGCCTCGATCCGCACCCGGTAGCGGGCCAGCACATCGGGCCTGTCCTGGAAGAAGGCGATGCGGCGGAAGCCTTCGGCCTCGCACTGGGTGCAGTAGACGCCATTGGAAAGATAGAGGCCAGAAAGCGCCTTGTTGGACGATGGATCGATGGACGTCTCCGTCTCGATGCATACGGCGCGCTGCGGGAGCTTGTGAATGGTCAGGTGGTGGTCATCGAGGGTGTACTTGTCCGGCGTCAGCGGCACCCCGTCGATGTTGATGGCATTGAGCTTGACACCCTCGCCGTCCAGAACCAGCGGGCCGCCGGGCTCGGCGCAGGCAGCGTTGGGCAAGAGATCGAGGCGTGCCGTGATGCGCGTGTCCTCGTGGTTGAGGCGCACGTTCAGCGAGACGTGGTTGATCAGATAGGCGGGCTGCCGATAGTCGGAGAGGCGGATCGTCTGGGGCGTATCGGTGCGCATCATTCCCTGAAAGCCGGTTGGATGTTGATCTCGCGAATATGACCTTGTGTCATAAGCCGGTTAAGGACAAGTAGGCTAGAACCGCGTCACCCTGTAAGGCTCAAGGTCGACGTTGGGCGGGCTGCCGGCGACCAGGCCGGCGACGAGGCGCCCGGTGGTCGGGCCCCAGGTGAGGCCCATGTGGCCGTGACCGAACGCGAACCAGACATTCTCGTGGCGCGGGGCCCGGTCGATGACCGGCAATGAGTCCGGCGTACCCGGCCGCCGCCCCATCCATTTGCTGACGCTCTGATCGATCTCGCGAAGGCCCGGCAGGATGCGCTTGGCATTGTGCCACAGGACATCGGCCCGCCGCCAGTTCTCCGGCGCATCGAGGCCGGCGAACTCGTCGGTCCCGGCGACCCGGATGCCATCATCGAGCGGCGACACCGCACCGGGTCGGCTTTCGCGGGTGAGGGCGCGGGAAATGCCGACGCCGGGATGGGGTATCGTCAGGTGGTAGCCGCGTTCGGCCTCCAGCAGCACCTTGATACCGAGGCGTTGTGCCCACAGATGCGACCACGCACCGGCCGCCACCACCACCCCGTCGGTGTCCAGGTCGCCACTGCCGGCCAGTCGCAGTCCCCTAACGCGATTGCCGTCGACGATGAAATCGCTCACTTCGTCCTGGACGATGGTGCCGTCGTTCCGGGCGACCGATTCCGCGATGCGGGCCACCACGGTATAGGGATTGCGCACATGGTACCAGCCGCCGCGGAAGATGCCGCAGGCAAAATCCGCAGCAACGTCGGGTTCGATCTCGCAGATTTCGCCCGCCGAAAGGCGCTTGCATTCATAACCGTGGGCTGCCTTGACCCGCATGATGGCTTGATGGCCGCGATATTCGCTTTCGCTATCGAACAGATGGATGCCATCGCGCAGCACCAGAAGGTCTTCCGCACCGGCTTCCCTGAGCAGGCTCTTGTGGTCATCGAGCGCCGAGCCGCACAACCGGGCCCTCGCCTCGGTGATGGCGGCCACCCGGTCGGGCATTGCCGCACGGCCCTGCGCCAGCATCCACGGCAGGACCTTCGGCAGGTAGCGCCACCTGATGGTGAGCGGGCCTTCGGGATCGATGAGCCAGCCCGGGATCTTCATGAAGATGCCGGGATAAACCGTCGGCATGACCGCCGAGACGACAACGCCGCCGGCGTTGCCAAAGGAGCAGCCCATGCCCGGCGCGACGCGATCGATGACCGTTACCTTGAGGCCATGGCGTTGCAGGAAGGCGGCCGTCGACACACCGACGATACCCGCCCCGATGACCGCGATATGCCGGCCCTTCTCAGCCATGGCTTTCCAGCTCCTCCTGGCGTTCGCGGAAAAATCCCCGCGCGAACGCTTCAAACGCCGTCATCAAACGGGTCGGCCGGAAGCCAGATAGCCGGGCCAGAGCGATCCGTCCAGCCTCAGCGGCCTCTTTGATCGGCCGGATGGCGAGTTTTCTTCCTTCGTAGGTAACATCGCCAGGTGGCCGGGTGACGAGCAGCGAATAGCCAAGGCCCTGTCCCACCAGCCCGCGCACCAGTTCCAGCGATGGCGAACTGTGGACCACGTTGGGCTCCAGACCATGGGCCTTCATGAGGCCCAGAAAGTAGCTGCGGCTCGGCGGCACGTCGAGCAGGATCATCGGCTCCGGCGCCAGATCGTGCAGCGAGACCTGATCGTCGGCCGTCAGGCGATGATCCTCGGGCAACAGCACATGCGGCGGAACGGCCGCCAGCGGCGTGGTGGTCACATCGTCCGGCAGGTCGACATCGTAGAGCAGGGCGAGATGATAGCGACCATCGCGCAAGCCCTCGACCAGGTCACCCTGCATGGCCTCGTGGATGCGGATGTCGGCCTTGGGGCTGATGCGGGTGAACTGCGACACCAGACCGGGAAGGAAGGCCGGCGCCAGCGTCATGTAGCTCGCCAGTTCCAGCGTGCCGCGCGGGGTGCCGGTGGTTTCCGCCGACTGGCGCTCGATTTCACGGGCGTGCTCGAGGAGATTGCGGGCATAGACCACCAGCCAACGGCCTTCCGGGGTGGGCGCGACCCCTTGCGCATGCTGGCGCACCAGGAGCTGAATGCCGAGCTGGTCCTCCAGCTTGGCGATGGCGGCCGACACCGTGGGTTGCGTGACGTGGAGGCGATGGGCCGCGCCCGCCACTGAGCCCGCCTCGGTGACGGCGACGAAATATTCCAGTTGGCGCAGGGTGTAGCGGATCATCGGTTAAATAGAGTTTAGCTATTCATGACAGAGAAAGAAACTATTTTTCCTATTTAGTTTTTGCCGATATGGTCCCGCCAGCATGCACTTGAAGAGGCCAATGCCGTGACCGCCATGCCGAACGCCCGCAACTTCTCGTCCAGTCCCTCTCCCTGCGTCGCACCGGGCGCATTCGTCTCCGCCATGGCGATGGCTGCGACGGGTGTGTCGGTAGTGACCACCGACGGCGAGGCCGGTCGTTTCGGCATCACCGTGTCGGCGGTCTCCTCGGTCTCCGCCGAACCACCAATGGTTCTTGTGTGCATCAACCGCAAGAGCCCGGCGGTCGCCGCCATCGCCGCCAACGGACGTTTCGCCGTCAACATGCTGGCCGGTCACCAGGCCGGCGTGGCGCGCACCTTTGCCGGCCGCCCGGATGAAGGCGCCGCTTATGACTTCGCGACCCACGACTGGTCGGATGGCGCAACCGGGCTGCCCTGTCTCGCCGGTGCCGCCGCCCGCTTCGAGTGCTGCGTTGACAGCGGCATCGATGCCGGCACCCACCGCATCTATATCGGCCGCGTCGTGGCCGCCGTTGCCGGCACCCTCGACCCGCTCGTCTATGCCGCCCGCAACTTCCGCCGCCCCATGCCTCTCGATTTGAAGAACTAGAAAGGACCTCACATGATCCGCAACGGCAACCAGTACCGCGACAGCTTGCGCGACGACCGCGAGGTCTGGATCAACGGCGAAAGGGTGCGCGATGTCACCACCCACCCTTCCTTCAAGCCGGTGGTCGATATCCGGGCGCGCATCTACGACATGCAGCACGACAGGGCCTTGCAGGACATTATGACTTATGAGGAAGGCGGTGAACGCTTCGCCACCGGCCTGCGCCTGCCCTATACCGCCCAGCACTGGCAGGACAAGCGCAAGGCGGTCGATGCCGTCATGTGGGACATCGGCGGCATCGTCACCCGGGTCGGTGACGAGACCATCGGCGAAATGTGGTCGCTGTGGGACGGCAAGGACATCCTCAACGAGATCGATCCGCGCTTTGCCCAGAACATCGAGCGCCACATCCACACCGTCATCAAGGACGATCCCTTCCACGTCTCCGCCAACACCGATCCCAAGGGCGACCGCTCCAAGCGCCCCCAGGACCAGGACCCCGACATGCTGGTGCATGTGGTCAGGGAGACCGACGCCGGCATCGTCATCCGCGGCGCCAAGTACGAGACGGCGGCGGCCTATTCCAACCAGGCTTTTCTCAAGCCCACCATCGCCAACTGGGGCGATGCCAAGCTGTCGGACTACGCGCTGGGATGCATCGTCCACATGAACGCCCCCGGCGTCAGGCATATCTGCCGCACCGGCTTCACCGGCCGGGCGCCGGAGCGCGACTATCCGCTGTCGAACCGCTTCGATGAAATCGACACGCTGATGATCCTCGATGATGTGCTGGTGCCCTGGGAGGACATCCTGTTCTACCAGCACACCCGCGCGGCCTCCTTCATCCGCACCACGCTGCACCGCTATTCGGCCTTTCCCTTCGTGCAGCGCACGCTCTCCTTTGCCGACCTGATGATCGGCGCGGCCTTGTGGAACGTCAAGCAGACCGGCCTCGACAAGCAGCAGGCGGTGCAGGAAAAGCTCGCCGAACTGGCCGTCTGGCGCGAGGGCATCAACGCCCACTTGACCGCCGCCATCGCCACCGGCGAGGAAAGTCCCAACGGGCTCTTGATGCCCAACCAGTCGCTTTTGTTCACCGGCCGGGTGCATGCCATCTCCAACCTGCCGCGCGTCATCCACCTGGCGCGCGAACTGTGCGGCGGCCAGATTTGCGTCACCCCCGACGCGGCGGCCTTCGAGCACCCTGAGACAAAGCCGTGGCTGGACAAGTTCTATACGATCAACGAGGAATGGGTGGCCGATGACCGCCGCCGCCTGTTGGCGCTGGCCCGCGACCTGCTCAATTCCGACTACGCCGGCCACCGCCTGACGTTCCAGCTCTTTGCCCAGTCGCCGCCGTTCGCGCATCTGGCCGCCGTCTATCGCAATTTCGACTGGTCGGGCCCGCTGGAATTCGCCCAGAAGGCGGGCGGCCTCTCCGACCGCATCTGGGGCTCGACCAAAAAGGCGGCCGAATAGGCCCAACCCAAGCAAAGGAACGTTTTCCCCATGCCCACCCATCGCCGCATCCGGCCCTTCAACACCAAGAAGACCTACCCCGAGCAGAAGCTCGACAACGACTTGTGCCAGGCGGTGGTGGCGAAAGGCACCATGGTTTTCCTGCGCGGCCAGGTGGCCCAGGACCTCGACACGCGGGCCTCGCTGCATGTGGGCGATGCCGGCGCCCAGACGGCCAAGGCCATGGAAAACATCAAGCTGCTGCTGGAGGAGGCGGGCTCCGAACTCTCCCACATCTGTCGCATCGTCGTTTATCTCACCGACATCCGCTATCGCGAGGCCGTTTATCAGGAAATGGGCAAGTGGCTGAAAGGCGTCTTTCCCTGCTCCACCGGCCTGGTGGTGCCGGCCCTTGCGCGGCCTGAATGGGTGGTGGAAATCGAAGTCACCGCCGTCATCCCCGACTGAGGGCTGCCCATGAGCAACGAGACCGACCGGCTTCTGGCGCAACTGGGGGAAGGGGCAATGCGCCCCTTGAGCGTGGCGCGCGCCATGCCACCCGGTCTCTATTCGTCGCCCGACATCCACGCGCTGGAACTGGAGCGCATCTTCGCCCGCGGATGGCACTGCCCCGGCCTCGCCGCCGAAATCCCCAACCCCGGCGACTACCTGACGTTTTCGATCGGCGATGAGCCGATCATCGTGGCACGCAGCCGCGATGGTGAAATCTCCAGTTTTTCCAACGTCTGCCGCCACCGCATGATGACCATCCTTGCCGGGCGCGGCACCTGCAAGCGCATCGTCTGCCCCTACCACGCCTGGACCTACGACCTCGACGGCAAGCTGATCGGCGCCGGCCACATGCAGGGTGCCGAAGGCTTCGACAAGTCCGGCATTGCGCTTCCAGCCATCCGCACCGAGGTGTGGAACGGCTGGATCTATGTCACCCGCAACCGGCAGGCCAGCCCGGTGGCCGAACTTCTGGCCGGGCTCGATCCCGTCGTCGCGCCCTATCGCATGGCGGGTTACATCCCCGTCGTCCATCAGGACCATGTGTGGCAGACCAACTGGAAGCTGCTGACCGAAAACTTCATGGAGGGCTACCACCTGCCGGTCGCCCACAAGGCCACGGTCGGCGCCTGGTTCCCGGTGGGCGACACGGTTTTCCCCGAAGGCGTCGATCCCCATTTCACCTACCAGACCTTCACCAAGGCCGACAAAGCCACCTACGGCCGCGCCCACCCCGACAACAGCGTGCTCGAAGGGCCTGAGCGCTTCACCTCCATTCTCCCCACCGTCTATCCCTGCCACATGTATGTGCTGGCGCCGGATCATCTGTGGTACCTGTCGCTCAGGCCCAAGGGCATCGGCGAAGTGGAGGTGCGCTTCGGTGTGGCGGTGGCGCCGGAGGTGCATCGGGCGCTGGGCGCGGGCCTGCAAGCCTGGGTGGACGAACTGGTCGCCTTCTTCGACAAGGTGAACGCCGAGGACCGCTTCGTGGTCGAGGGCATCTTTCGCGGCAGCAGGGCCCCTTCGGCCGAGGGCGGCCCGTTAAGCTGGCTCGAGCGCGAGATTCATGATTTCATGGGCTATATCCATCGCTCATTGACGGGACAACCAGAATGACCTTTTCCATCGTCGGACGCTGCGAGCGAACCGGCATGTTCGGCGTTGCCATTACCACCTCGTCGATCTGCGTGGGGGCGCGCTGTCCCCATGCCCGCAGCAAGACCGGGGCGGTTGCCACCCAGAACGTCACCGACCCGACCTTCGGCCCGCGCATCCTCGACCTGCTGGCCAGGGGCCACGACGCCGACGACGCGCTTGCCCGCGCCATTGCAGGCCGCAAGCATCTCGACTACCGCCAGATCACCGTGGTCGACAACAAGGGTGAAACCGCCAGCTATACCGGCAACCATATCCTCGGCACCAATTCCATTGCCGTCGATCGCGGCTGTATCGCCGCCGGCAATCTCCTGAAGTCGGTCGAGGTGCCCGCCGCCATGACCGACACCTTCGTCGCCAATGCCCGCGAGCATCTGGCCGAGCGCCTGCTGAGGGCGCTCGAGGCCGGCCTTGCGGCAGGCGGCGAGGGCGGTCCGGTGCACTCCTCGGCGCTGCTGGTGGTCGATGCCGAGCCGTTTCCGCTGGTCGATCTCAGATGCGACTGGGACGACGACAATCCGGTCTCGTTCCTGCGCCGCTTGTGGGCGGATTATGAACCGCAGATGCAGGCCTACCGCGACCGCGCCCTCGATCCGACCAGGGCGCCGAGCTACGGCGTCGCCGGCGATCCCTGAAGACGGTGGATCTGGCACGGCTTCTCGCCTCCGCTGGCGTTTTGGCCGCGAAGGTCCCGGGGGGTTGGGAAAAGCGCCGGTCGAGCGCTTGACTGTTGTAGAGGGTGCGCTTGCCGGCGCTTTCCCCGTGGCCTTGTGGACGGGCGGCTGGAGTCTTTAACACATGAATTGCTCGCCTGACGGGCATGCCGGATAACGGCTATTGCAGGCCGGCCGGCACCAGTTCACCGTCAGGGTCACTGCCCTTCACGCGCGTCCGGACCGTAGTATCCGGACCCCTGAGCCAGGACACACCCGCACCCCGGTTCAGCGTTGTCCGTCACAACGCGGAACGGAGAGCCACACTTGCCTCCCCGTGACCGGACGGCTCGCGAGCCACGCCCCGGGAGTGGGAGACAGGTGGAACGAATATAGAACAATTTAGTCCGCTTGTCAAGACTTGATTGCCATATTTTGCAATTTATTCCCCATTCCTCTCCACCGTCATGCCGGTACTTGATACCGGCATCCATGCCGCTGGCCGCGCGGCTGGCTGAGGCCCTGGCGGAATAGACCCCGTGGTCAAGCCACGGGGTGACGGGGAGCGAGGGTGGAGTGCGTGGCCTCCGGGCCGTCGGGTCAGGCCCGACGATGACACTTGGGGCGAGAGCGGAAGAAAAGCGCGATGCTTTCGTTCATTGCCACTTCCACCGTCATGCCGGCACTCGATGCCGGCATCCATGCCGCTGGCGCGCGGCTGGCTGAGGCCCAGGCGGAATAGACCCCGTGGTCAAGCCACGGGATGACGGGGGGGGGCGGGTGGCCGTGATTGACGGAACCATGACCGCGAACCCCATTCCTTCGTCATGCCGGTACTCGATACCGGCATCCATTCCACTGGCGTTGCGGCTGGTTGAGGCCGTGGCGGGATGGTCCCCGTGGTCAAGCCACGGGGTGACGGGGTGGGGGCGGAAGACAAGCGCGATGCTTTCGTTTGTTGCCTCTCTCCACCGTCATGCCGGTACTTGATACCGGCATCCATGCCGCTGGCCGCGCGGCTGGCTGAGACCCAGGCGGAATAGACCCCGTGGTCAAGCCACGGGGTGACGGGTCTTAAGGGTGCGATGATCGAGGCGCCATGTCGTGTAGCCCCTGGGTCGCCGGGGCAAGCCCGGCGATGACGATGAGGCAGTCGAGCCCCGCGGACTGCGCCCAACGATGACACCTGAGGCGAGGGTAGGGCGGCATGGTGGAAGCGATGTCGCGATTGTCAATAAACTGCCTTATAGTTGAACATCATGTGGCGCTGACGGGACGGCGGCCAGCGAAGGGAGCACGATGTGTCGATGATCAGGGCGGGCGGTAGCGTAGACTTCGGGCTGTGGTTGAGAAGGCTGGCGGCGACCGCCCTCGTGAGCCTTGCCGTCATCACGCCGGCCCACGCCATCGAACTCGGTGACTGCGCGACCGCTGAACTGCCGGCGCGCATCAAGGCCTGCGACGCACTCGCCGCCAACCCCAGCGTCGACGCCGCCACCCGCTCCATGGCGCTGGTGTCGCGCGGCTATGCGATCTTTGCCCGGACCAACGACACCAATGCGCCGCTGGCCAGCTTCACCAATGCGACGGTCCTCGACCCCAAGAATGTCGATGCCTATGTCGGCCTCGGCTCCATGCATCTCCTGCGCAAGGAACTGGATCAGGCCGAGACAGCCTTCATCACCGCGACGACGCTCGCGCCCGGGAATGCCGAGGCCTGGAAAGATCTCGGCACCACCTACGATTTGCTCGGCAACAACGACAAGGCACTGGCCAGCTACGACAAGGCGCTGGCGATCGACAATCGCCATCCCACCGCCAACCTCTACAAGGCCGATACCCTGTTGAAGATGGGCAAGAAGGGTCAGGCGCTCGCCCTCTATCGCTTCACGCTCTATCTGTTCGATCAGGACGCGCCCGAATATGCCTATGCCCAGTCGCGGATAACGGCGCTGGAAGCCGAACTCGGACAGTAGGAATTGAGCCGCCCCGTCATTTCGCCGGGTCGGCGTTCCAGATGTCGCGGTGCAGGCGCCATTTTCCGTCGCTGCCCTTCTTCCACACGACGATATATTTGCCCTTCAGCGTCGTGACGGCGCCGGACTTGTCGGCTGCATCGAGCGTGAAAGTGCCGACCTCGTAGGCGAGGTCTTCGCGCGCCTCGACTTCCGCCGTGGTCAGGCTGGCATTCTTCAGGCCGGCGTTCATGGCGCCCTTCCAGAAGGCCGCGATGGCGGCGCGGCCGTCGGTGCGCGGGCCGTCGGGTGGAAACACGGCGGCATCCTCGGTGTAGCGGGCCGCCACCGCTTCGGCATTGCCGCTGTTGAAATCGGCCGCCCAGCCGGCATCGGCGGCCATGATCTCCTCTTTCACCGTTCCGGCCTGCGCCGGCAGGACAAAGGCTGCGCTCACCAGGGTTAACGCGGCGAGGGTACAAACGGCTCTCATGGCCTGCTCCTTGGGTTTCATCCGGGGCACATGCTAGCATGGGTTGTCGTTACGTAAAACATCCTGCCTCACGCCGCCAGCCGTTCGACCAGGCGGCGAAGGAATTGGTCGCAAGCCGCCAACTGGCTTTCCTCGACATATTCATCCGGCTTGTGGGCGACCGCGATGGACCCCGGTCCGCACACCACCGCGGGAATGCCGAGGCAGGACTGGAACAGGCCGCCTTCGGTACCGAAGCTGATCTTGCCGGTGGAATTGCCGCCGGCCAGCGCCTTGACGAAGGAAACCGCCTCGCTGTCGGGCGGTGTGTCGAGGGCGGGATAGGCATTGAGCGGGCAAAAGGTGATGGCGGCTCCGGCAAAGCGCTGACGGGCCTCGCTGACGATCTTTGCCGCCGCAGCTTCGATGCGGGCAATGAGGGCATCCGGGTCGTCGGCCGGCAGGTGGCGGATCTCGAAATCGAAGTGGGCTTCGTTGGGCACGATGTTGAGGGTCTCGCCGCCATGCATGCGGCCGACATGCAGGGTGGTATAGGCGATGTCGTAATCGCCGTCGCGCGGGCCCTTTTCGGCGATTTCGGCCTGCAGGGCGCGGATGGCGGCGATGAGGTCGCAGGCGAGATGGATGGCGTTGACGCCTTCAGGCGCCAGCGACGAATGGGCTTCGAGGCCGGTGCAGGTGACCCGCATCGACGCCTTGCCCTTGTGGGCCGTCACCACCTGCATGAGGGTCGGCTCGCCGATGATCGCCAGACGCGGACGCACCGGTGCCTTCTCCAGCATGTCGATCAGCCGCCGCACCCCGACGCAGCCGATTTCCTCGTCATAGCTGAAGGCGAAATGGATGGGCGTGGCGAGCGGCCGGCGCACCGCCTCGCGGGCCATGGCGAGACACGAGGCGATGAAGCCCTTCATGTCGGCGCTGCCGCGGCCGTAAAGATGCCCCTGGTCGCGGCGCAGGGTGAAGGGATCGCTCGTCCACGCCTGGCCCTCTACCGGCACCACGTCGGTATGCCCCGACAGCATGACGCCGGGCCGGTCAGGCGGCCCGATGGTGGCGTAGAGATTGGCCTTCTTGCCCGTTTCGTCGGGGACAAGCTGGCTGTCGATGCCGAGCCCGGCCAGTTCGGCACGCACGAAGGCGATGAGGTCGAGATTGCTGTCGCGGCTCACCGTTGCGAAGCCGATCAGCCGCTCGAGATAGGAAAGGGTCGATGTCATCTTGCCGCTCACCGCGTTCGGGCTATCATCGCCGAGGAATAGGCGGATCGTGACGGTGGAGCAAGAGCGGGGCAGATGCGGATCGACACGGCCATCCTCTCCACCACCTTTCGCTATTTCGCCGCCGTGGCCTCGGCCGGCTCCATCCGCGCCGCGGCGCGCGAGCTCAACATCGCCTCATCCGCCATCAACCGCCAGGTACTGATGCTGGAAGACGCCGTCGGCCTTGCCCTGTTCGAGCGCACCGGCCGCGCCATGGTGCCCACCGAGGCGGGGCAGTTGCTGCTCGCTGCCTGTCGCGACACGCTTCACAATTACGACGACGTACTGGCCATGGTCGATGCGCTGAAGGGCCTCAGGCGCGGCAAGGTGCGCATTGCCAGCGTCGAGACCGTGTCGGTCAACCTGCTGCCGCAACTGATCGCTGCCTTTCGCGCTTCCTATCCGGGCATCGAGGTGGCGCTCACCGTCACCGGCTCCGATCAGGTGGCGAGCCTGGTGGAACGCCGCGAGGCCGACCTCGGCTTCACCTTCAATCCGCAGAGCCTCGAAGGCATCGAGGTCGCCTGGTCGCAGGCGCTGCCCATCGGTGCGGTGATGGCGAGCGATCATCCTCTGTCCAGGCGCCGCAAGCTCACCGTCGCCGATTGTCTCGCCTACCCCTACGCCCTGCCGGCGCGGGGCCTGAGCCTCAGGGCGGCTCTGGACAAGGTGATGGGCCGCCTCAAGGAACGCCCGCGCCCGGCGATCGAGGCCAATTCGCCGCGCGTCATGGCAGCGCTCGCCTCGACCGGCGGCCTCATCGCCTTCCAGCCGCGGGTCGGCATCGAGCCGCAATTGCAGGCCGGCAGCCTGAAATTCGTCAAGCTCGCCGATCCCGACCTGCCGGCCGATGAACTGATGCTGGTTCGCCCCGCCGGGCGGCGCGCCGGTGCCGCTGCCGAAGCCTTCTTCCGCCACGCGCTTGAAGGCGTGAAGACATGGCCGGTCCTGTGAGATGCCCTAATTTTGAGTACGCTACGTACTAATCTTTGATCTTTTTAGAACGGCGATTGTGCGCGACAATGGGTCATCCAGGGCCAGTCGTTTTGGGAGGGCGAATGGCAGGCAGGCTGACAACCCATGTTCTCGATGTGGCCTCGGGCCGTCCGGCGGCGGGGTTGGCGATCGAGCTGTGGCGCCTCGACGGTGAACCGCAAAAGCTCAAGGTCGTCACCACCAATACCGATGGTCGCGTCGACGGAGCATTGCTGGAGGGCGCCGATCTCGTCACCGGCACCTATGAACTGCGCTTTCACGCTGGCGATTATCTCAAAGGCGCCGGCACAGCGCTCACCGATCCTCCGTTTCTCGATGTGGTGCCGATCCGCTTCGGCATCGCCCATGGCGGCCAGCACTACCATGTGCCGCTGCTGCTGGCGCCCTACGGCTATTCCACCTACCGGGGAAGCTGAGAATGGCCGAACGCAATTCAATACGCTTCGTGCATCGCGGCCGCACCGTCGAGGTCGAAGACTTCAACCCGACGACCACGCTGCTCGACTGGCTGCGCATCGAGCGCCGGCTGACCGGCACCAAGGAAGGCTGCAACGAGGGCGATTGCGGCGCCTGCACGGTGGCCATCGGCAGGCTGAAGGATGGAAAGGTCGTCTACGAGCCGGTCAATGCCTGCATCCAGCTTCTCGGCATGCTTGACGGCACCGAACTGGTGGTGGTGGACGACCTGGCCGAAGGCGGCGACCTGCACCCGGTGCAGCAGGCCCTCGTCGATCATCACGGCTCGCAATGCGGCTTCTGCACCCCGGGTTTCGTCATGGGACTGTTCACGCTCTATCATTCAGGCGGGCCGGTGCGCGACCGCAAGGAAGTGACCGACTGGTTGGCGGGAAACCTCTGCCGCTGCACCGGCTATCGCCCCATCGTCGATGCGGGAATGGCGGCCTGCGCCGGCAAGGCCGATGACCGCTACGCCAGGGCGATGGCTGAGACGGCAAAGTCGCTGGCCGGGCTGGCCGATGGTGCGGATGTGTTCTGCGGCAACGACCAGCGCTTTTTTGCCAGCCCCGCCAGCCGCGACGGGCTGGCCCGGCTTTATGCCCGCCATCCCGACGCCACGCTGGTTGCCGGCGCCACCGATGTGGGCTTGTGGATCACCAAGCAACTGCGCAACCTGCCGAAGATCATCCATCTCGGGCGCATCGCCGGTTTCGACGACGTCAGCGAAACCGCCGATGGCCTGACACTGGGCGCTGGGGCCACCTACCGCGACGCCCATGCCGCTCTCTCCCGCCTCGATGCCGATATCGGCGAGGTGGTGCGGCGGCTGGGCTCGCGGCAGGTGCGGGCGGCCGGCACCATCGGCGGCAACATCGCCAACGGCTCGCCCATCGGCGATACCCCGCCCATGCTTATCGCGCTGGGGGCGAGCATCGATCTGGTTTCGGCGGAAGGCGAAAGGAGCCTGAAGCTGGAGGATTTCTTCATCGCCTACGGCAGGCAGGACCGCAAGGCCGGCGAGTTCGTGGCGCGCATCCACGTGCCGCGCCCCAAGGCGGGTGATGAGGTGCGCTGCTACAAGATTTCCAAGCGCATCGATCAGGACATCTCCGCCGTGCTCGGCGCCTTCAGGCTCAAGATCGACGGCGACAAGGTTTCATCGGCCCGCATCGCCTATGGCGGCATGGCGGCGACGCCCAAGCGCGCCGCAAAGGCTGAGGCGGCACTGGCGGGGGCGAGCCTTGCTTCGCCTGAAAGCTGGCAGGCGGCCATCGACGCGGTGGGTGAGGATTTTTCGCCGCTCACCGACATGCGCGCTTCGGCCGGCTATCGGCTGGAAGCGGCAAGGGGGCTGTTGCGAAAAGCCCTCACCGAGATCGCCGGCGCCGACAGCCATGCAACGCGCATCACCGGCTTCAGGGAGGCAAGCGATGAACGCGCCGCATGACCTGAAGGCCGCCGCCACCGCCACGGTGGGCAAGGCGCTGGCCCATGACAGCGCGCGGCGCCACGTGCAGGGCAACGCTCCCTATGTGGACGACATGCCGGAACCGGCGGGCATGCTGCATCTGGCGCCGGGGCTTTCGCCCAGGGCCGCCGGGCGCATCGTGAGAACTCGATCTCGACGCCGTGCGTTCAGCGCCCGGTGTGGTCAAGGTGCTGACTGCCGCCGACATTCCCGGCAAGAACGATTGCAGCCCGGCCATGGGCGATGATCCGATCCTCGCCGCCGATGAAGTGGTGTTCCACGGCCAGGTGCTCTTTGCCGTCGCCGCCGAGACCCGCGATCAGGCCCGCCGCGCCGCCCGGCTGGCCAAGATCGAGATTGAGGCGTCTGAGCCCATGGTGACGGTGGATCAGGGCCTGGCGCACGATGACAAGGTGCTGCCGCCCTATGAGTTCAAGCGCGGCGACCCTTCACAAGCCATCGGCGCGGCACCGCACCGTGCTGAAGGCTCGATGCGCATCGGCGGGCAGGAGCATTTCTATCTCGAAGGCCAGGTGTCGCTGGCGTTGCCGGCCGAGGAGGGCGGTGTGCTGGTCTATTGCTCGACCCAGCACCCGAGCGAAATCCAGCATTGCCTTGCAAAAATGCTGGGGGTGGCGGAGGCGCGGGTCGAATGTGTCTGCCGGCGCATGGGCGGCGGCTTCGGCGGCAAGGAATCGCAGGCCGCGCAATGGGCGGCGCTGTGCGCCCTGACAGCCCGCCTCACCGGCCGGCCGGCCAAGATGCGGCTCGACCGCGACGACGACATGATCGCCACCGGCAAGCGCCATGATTTCCGTGTCGACTATCGCTACGGCTATGGCGCCGATGGCGTTGTCGAGGCGGTGGATGTGGACTTCTTCGGGCGCTGCGGCTGTTCGGCCGATCTGTCGCTGGGCGTCGTCGACCGCACCATGTTCCACGCCGACAATGCCTATTTCTATCCCGCCTGCCGCATCCATTCCAAGCGGGTGCGCACCAACACCGTTTCGAATACGGCGTTTCGCGGGTTTGGCGGCCCACAAGGCATGCTGTTTGCCGAACGCATGATGGACGAGATCGCCTATTCAACGGGCCGCGATCCGCTGGATGTAAGGAAGGCGAATTTTTATCGCGATGGGCGCGATGTGACGCCCTACGGCATGCAGCTTGCCGACAACATCATCGCCGAGGTGGTGGAGGAACTGGAAGCCTCCAGCGATTACCGCGCCCGGCGCAAGGAGGTGGCGGCCTTCAATGCCAAGGGCGGGCTGCTGCGCAAGGGTCTCGCCCTGACGCCGGTCAAGTTCGGCATCTCGTTTACCCTGCCGCACCTCAACCAGGCGGGCGCGCTGGTCAACGTCTATGCCGACGGTTCGGTCGGGATCAATCACGGCGGCACCGAGATGGGGCAGGGGCTTTATGTGAAGGTGGCGCAGGTGGTGGCCGAGGTGTTCGGCATCGGCCTCGATGATATCCAGATTACCGCCACCACCACATCGAAGGTGCCCAATACGGCGCCCACCGCGGCCTCCTCCGGCTCCGACCTCAACGGCATGGCGGCGCGCGCCGCGGCGGAGACCATCCGCGCCCGCATGGCGGCGGTGGCGGCGGAAAAGCTCGGGGGCGGCGCCAACGAGGTGCGTTTCGAGGCGGGCGAGGTGCGGGCCGGCGGCAAGTCCATGAGCTTTGCCGAGGTGGCGCACCAGGCGTTCCTCGAACGGGTGTCGCTGTCGTCTACCGGCTTTTACGCAACGCCGGAAATCGACTGGGTGCGCGACAAGGTGGAAGGCCGGCCGTTCTATTATTTCGCCTATGGCGCGGCCTGCGCCGAAGTGACGGTGGACATCCTCACCGGCGAGATGCGTGTGGACCGCGTGGATATCCTCCACGACGTCGGACGCTCCATCAACCCGGCCGTCGACATCGGCCAGATCGAGGGCGGCTTCGTGCAGGGGATGGGCTGGCTGACCACCGAGGAACTGGTGTTCGATGCCGAAGGGCGCCTCACGACGCACGCGCCTTCGACCTACAAGATACCGACTGCCTCCGACGTCCCGGCCGATTTCCGGGTCAAGCTGCATAAGAACACCGGCAATCGCAAGCCGACCATCTACCGTTCCAAGGCGGTGGGCGAGCCGCCCCTTATGCTGGCCTTGTCGGCATTCTCGGCCATAACAGACGCGTTGGCGAGCCTTGCCCCCGGGCGTTGTCCGCCGCTCGATGCCCCGGCGACGCCGGAAGCCATACTCAAGGCCGCGGCCGCCATGATGGCCGAGGAGGCGGCGTGATCCGATGACCGTGTGGCGCAGCATCGAAACCATACTCAAGCGCGGCAAGACCTGCGCCCTCGTCAGCGTGCTGTCGGTCAAGGGTTCGGCGCCGCGCGAGGCGGGGGCACGCATGATCGTGACGTCGGCCGGCGGTTTTCACGGCACCATCGGCGGCGGGGCGCTGGAATGGCAGGCGCTGGGTTCGGCGCAAGGCTTGCTCGCCCGCTCGGGAGCAGAGGCGATCATCGAGAAAAAGGTGCTGGGCCCCGATCTCGGCCAGTGCTGCGGCGGCGCCGTGGACCTGTTGATCGAGCGTTTCGAGGCGGCCGATCTTGCGCATGTCGCAGATTTGGCCCGGGCCGAAGCATCGGGACCTTTCGCCACGACGGGCAGGCTGGGCGGGCGGCATCTGGCACGCCACATCGCGGCCGAAGTAGATATGGATGCGCCCGTTACCTTGCGAGGTAACGGCACCATCGCCGAACTTTTCGGCGAACGCCGGCGGGCCGTCATGCTGTTCGGCGCCGGCCATGTGGGGCGCGCCCTGATGCTGGCGCTGGCGCCCCTGCCGTTCGATGTGCGCTGGGTCGACCCGCGCCCGCAAGCCTTTCCGGCGCATGTGGCGGGTAATGTGACGCTCGATGCGCGCGGCAATCCGGTGAAGGCTCTGGTCGAGGCACCGGACGGGGCGTTCGTCGTCATCGTTACCCACAGCCATGCCCTCGATCTGGCGGTGCTCGATGGAGCGCTTTCGGAAGGACGCTTCGGCTATGTCGGGGTCATCGGCTCGAGAACCAAGCGGGCGCGCTTCCAAGGCCGCCTCAGGAAAGCCGGGCACGACGCGGCGGCGGTATCGTCCTTCCGCTGCCCCATCGGCATTTCAGGCATCGCCTCGCGCCTGCCGGCGGCGATTGCGGCGGGCGTCGTGGCTGAATTGCTGCAATGTGACGCGCTGGTGAAAACTGCCCGGGTCCCCCTCAACATCACGGCGCAAAGGGCATAGTCTCATGGACCGGGGTGAGATGATGGCAAGGGGAGAGGCCATGGCCGCCGCAACCGGCGACAACGAAAAGGCATGGCTTCTGGAGGCCAGCCGCATCGTCAAGCGCTTCGGCGGGCTCGTTGCCAACGATGAAGTGACGCTGAAGGTGGCGCCGGGCGAAATCCACGCCTTGCTGGGCGAGAACGGCGCCGGGAAATCGACGCTGGTCAAGATCATCTACGGCTCGTTGCAGCCCAATGCGGGTGAGCTGATCTGGAAGGGCGAACCCGTCACCATCGCCAATCCGGCCGCCGCCCGCGATCTCGGCATCGGCATGGTGTTCCAGCACTTTTCCCTGTTCGAGGCCTTGACGGTGGCGGAGAATATCGCGCTGGCGCTGGCCGGTCCCTACGATCTTGCCGCCCTGTCGGAAAGAATAGCCCGCGTATCGGGCGAATACGGCCTGCCGCTCAAGCCCGACGCCGTGGTGGCCGATCTGTCGGTGGGCGAGCGCCAGCGCATCGAGATCGTGCGCTGCCTGTTGCAGGAACCACGCCTCCTCATCATGGACGAGCCCACCGCCGTCCTGACGCCGCAGGAGGCCGACCAGCTTTTCTTCACCCTGAAGCGCCTCGCCGGCGAGGGCTGCGCGGTGCTCTACATTTCGCACCGCCTGGAGGAGGTGAAGAACCTTTGCCACAACGCCACCATCCTCCGGCATGGCAAGGTGGTGGCCGAGGTCGACCCGCGAAAGGAAACCGCCAACAGCCTTGCCCGCCTCATGGTCGGCGGCGACATCCATGCGGTGAAGGCAAGCCATGCCGACAAGGCGGGCGCCCCTCTCCTCGTCCTCAACGGCCTCGATCTGCCGGCCGACAGCCCCTTCGGCGTGGCGCTGAAGGATGTCAGCCTCAACGTGCGGGCCGGCGAGGTGGTGGCCATCGCCGGCGTGGCCGGCAACGGCCAGGGCGAACTGTTCGTCGCCTTGTCGGGCGAACGTACCTCAACGCCGGGCGATGCCATTGCCATGGCGGGCAGTCCGTGCGCGACGCTCGGGATCAATGCCCGGCGGGCGCTGGGCGCGGCCTTCGTGCCGGAAGAACGCCTCGGCCACGGCGCCGTGCCGGGCTTCACGCTGTCGCAGAACGTGGTGCTCACCCGCCATAGCGGCAAGGACGGACTGGCGGCGGGGGCCTTCGTCGATTATGTCCGCGCCGCCCGGCTGACCGAAGAGATTTCGCGCAAGTACGATGTCAGGAAAGGCAAGGCCGATCCCGAGGCGCGGGCGCTGTCGGGTGGCAACCTGCAGAAATTCGTCATGGGGCGCGAACTCGACCGCGAGCCGAAGGTTCTCATCGTCAACCAGCCGACCTGGGGCGTCGATGCCGGGGCCGCCGCCCTCATCCGCCAGGCGCTCATCGACCTGGCAAGGTCCGGCTCGGCAGTGCTGGTGATCTCCCAGGACCTCGATGAGATCTTCGAGATCGCCGACCGCATCGCGGTCATCTCGCGCGGCGAACTTTCGGAAGCTGAGCCGGCCGGCGCCATGACCACCGAGCGCATCGGCCTGCTCATGGCCGGCGCCCACGAAAAGGGCCGCCAGCCGGCAGCCGGGGTGGCGTGATGCGCATCTATCTGGAAAAGCGCCCGGAGCATTCCAAAGCCATGGCGATCGCCTCGCCGTTCATCGCCGTCGGGCTGACGCTCCTGACCGGCGGCATCATCTTTACGCTCCTGGGCTTCAACCCGTTCAGCGCCCTCTACATCTACTTCCTCGACCCGCTCACCAGCCTGTGGTCGATCGAGGAGCTGCTGGTGAAAGCCGGTCCCCTGGTGCTCATCGGCGTCGGGCTCGCCATCGGCTACAGCGCCAATGTGTGGAACATCGGCGCCGAGGGCCAGCTCGTGGCGGGCGCCGTCGTCGGCTCTCTGTTCCCGGTGCTGCTGCCCGCATGGCAGGACCCCTCGGTGCTGCCGGTGATCCTGCTGACGGGCATCCTCGGCGGCATGGCATGGGCGGCGATTCCGGCGCTCCTCAAGGTGCGCTTCGGAGCCAATGAGATCCTTTCCTCCCTGATGCTGGTCTACGTGGCGCAACTGGGCCTCGACTGGCTGGTGAGGGGGCCGTGGCGCGATCCGCATGGCTTCAACTTCCCCAAGTCGGTCGAATTCAGTGGCTGGCAGGTCCTGCCCACGCTCTCCGACAGCCGCGTGCACCTTGGCATCGCCCTGGCCCTCATTGCCGCCATCGTGCTGGCCGTCGTCATGGCGCGCATGCTGAAAGGCTTTGAGATCCGGGTGATCGGCTCGACCCCGCGCGCCGGGGCCTTTGCCGGATTCTCGCGCAACCGCACCATCTGGTTCAGCTTCCTGTTGTCGGGAGGCCTTGCCGGGCTTGCCGGCATCTGCGAGGTGGCCGGTCCCATCGGCCATCTGCAACCGTCAATTTCACCCGGCTACGGGTTTACCGCCATCATCGTCGCCTTCCTCGGCCGCCTCAACCCGCTCGGCGCGGTGGTGGCGGGGCTGATGCTGGCGCTCAGCTATCTGGGCGGCGAGGGGGCGCAGGTGGCGCTGGGCCTCTCCGACAAGATCGCCCGCGTGTTCCAGGGCATCCTCCTGTTCTACATCCTCGCCTGCGACACCCTCATCCTCTATCGCATCCGTTTCGCCGCCTTCGGCGCAACGGGTGCGAGGCCGTGAAAGGCAGACCGCCATGGACGCCTTCCTTGCCATCATCCTCACCATCATCACCGCATCGACGCCGCTCTTGCTGGCCGCACTTGGCGAACTGGTGGCAGAACGCTCCGGCGTCCTCAATCTCGGGGTCGAAGGCATGATGGTGATGGGCGCGGTGGTTGGCTTCGGAGCGGCCCACGTGACCGGCTCGGTGTGGGTCGGCATTGCCGCAGCGATCGTCGCCGGCATGATCATGGCCTTCCTGTTCGGTATCCTTACCCTGTCGCTGGTGACCAACCAGGTGGCGACCGGCCTGGCGCTGACGCTGCTGGGGCTGGGGCTCTCCGGCGTCATCGGCGAACCCTTTGTCGGCCAGCCCGGCGTCAAGCTCGGCACCATCCACATTCCGGGCCTCTCCGATATTCCGGTCATCGGTCCGCTCGTCTTCGGCCAGGACCCGCTGGTCTATTTCTCGCTCGTCCTCGCCGCCGGTGTCTCGTGGTTCCTGTTCAGGACCCGCGGCGGTCTCATCGTGCGAGCGGTGGGCGACAGCCACGCCTCGGCCCATGCGCTGGGCTACAGCGTCATCTCGGTGCGTTATTTCTGCGTGCTTTTCGGCGGTGCCTGTGCCGGTCTTGCCGGCGGCTATCTGTCGCTCGCCTATACGCCCTCGTGGATCGAGAACATGACGGCGGGACGCGGCTGGATCGCCCTTGCCCTCGTCGTCTTCGCCTCATGGCGGCCGGCGCGGGTGGTGGCCGGCGCCTATCTCTTCGGCACCGTGATGATCCTCGGCTTCTACGTGCAGAGCCTGGGGCTTGGCATCCCCTCGCAGTTCCTGTCGTCGCTGCCCTACATCGTCACTGTCGTGGCGCTGGTCGTCATATCCGGCAACAGGACACTCACCCGCGCCAACACCCCGGCTGCTCTCGGGCAGCCTTTCGTGCCTGATCGCTGAACCGGCGCCCCCCGCGGCAGGCGGCCTGCCGCGGGAGCGCACAGACATCGCAAACCTGGAGCCGCACCCGGACATGGAAAGAAATCCAACCGAAAAAGGGAGACTGATGATGAAGAAATGGATCGCATTGGCTTGCACGCTGGCGCTGGCGCTGGCGTTGGGCGCCGTGGGCGCTGAAGCCAAGGTCAAGGCCTGCTGGGTCTATGTCGGCGCCATCGGCGACCACGGCTATACCTACCAGCACGATCAGGGCCGCCTCTATGCCGAGAAGATGCTGGGCGACCAGCTGGAGACCGTTTACCTGGAGAACATCGCCGAAGGGCCCGATGCCGAGCGCGCCATTACGCGCCTTGCCCGCAGCGGCTGCGACATCATCTTCACCACGTCCTTCGGCTTCATGGATGCCACCCTCAAGGTCGCCAAGCGGTTTCCGAAGGTGAAGTTCGAGCACGCCACCGGCTACAAGACCGCCGCGAACGTCACAACCTACAACCTGAAATTCCATGAAGGCCGCTATGTCGCCGGTGAGATCGCGGCCAGCGTATCCAAGACCGGCAAGGCCGGCTACATCGTGTCCTTTCCCATTCCCGAGGTGGTGGCCGGCATCGATGCCTTCATGCTCGGCGCCCAGTCGGTGAACCCGAACTTCAAGATCTCGGTCATCTGGGTGAACTCCTGGTATGACCCGGGCAAGGAGGCCGACGCCGCCAAGGTGCTGGTCGGCCAGGGCGCCGACATCCTGGTGCAGCACACCGATTCGAGTGCCCCCACGCAGGTGGCCGAGGAAAAGGGCATTCACGCCTTCGGGCAGGCTTCCGACATGATCAAGTACGGCCCCCACGCCCAGCTCACCGCTCTCGTCGACAACTGGGGTCCCTATTACGTGAGCCGCATCAAGGCGGTGATGGACGGCACCTGGAAGTCGCAGGCCTCATGGACCGGCATGGCCGAAGGCACCGTCAAGATGGCGCCCTTCACCAACATGCCCGCCGACGTTGCCAAGACGGCCGATCAGACGGTTGCCGACATTGCCTCGGGCAAGCTCAACCCGTTCCACGGGCCGATCTACAACCAGGAAGGCAAGCTGATGGTGAAGGCCGGCGAGGTGATGCCGGACAACGATATCCTCGGCCTCAACTGGTACGTCAAGGGCATCGACGACAAGCTGCCGCAGTAACGGCGAAGCGGGTCGACAGGCCCGCTCACCGGTTACCGTTCCACTCTCCGTCACCCCGGCACCTGATGCCGGGGTCCATTCCGCCGGCTTTGCCACTTGCTGCGACCCTGGCGGAACGGATGGCGGGATCAAGTCCCGCCATGACGAGTAGAGGTAGTGAGCCTTCTCCCGGTGTCGTCCTCGGGCTGGCCCCAAGGATCCTGGACACATGGCAAGGCTTGAAGACGCGCGCCTTCTTGCTTGCGCCACCGACGAGAACGAGGGATTGCCATGACCGCATTCGCCGCCGACTGGATCAACCTGCTGATCCGCTGGGGACACCTGATCGCCGGCATCGGCTGGATCGGCACCTCGTTCTATTTCATCGCCCTCGATCTGTCGCTGAAGCGCCGTCCCGACATGCGCGAGGGCGTTGCCGGCACGGTGTGGGAAGTGCATGGCGGCGGCTTTTATCAGGTGGAGAAATATACCCTCGCCCCCAAGACCCTTCCTTCCGATCTCATCTGGTACAAATGGGAGGCCTACCTCACCTGGGTCACCGGCTTCCTGCTGCTCACCGTCCAGTATTACCTCAACGCCAAGTCGTGGCTCATCGATCCCGGCGTCATGGCGCTCGAGCCGTGGCAGGCGATCGCCATTTCCATCGCCAGCCTGGTGGCCGGCTGGCTGGTCTATGACGCACTGTGCCGCTCGCCCCTGAAGCAGCGGCCGGAGGTGCTGGTGGCGGCCGTCTTCATCCTCATCCTCGCCGCCGCCTGGGGCTACACGCATGTGTTTTCCGGGCGCAGCGCGCTGGTGCAGGTGGGCGCCTTCATCGGCACCATCATGGCGGTCAACGTCTTCATGGTGATCATTCCCAACCAGAAGAAGATCGCCGATGCCCTGATGGCAGGCGCCGAGCCCGACCCGGCATGGGGCGCCACCGGCAAGACCCGCTCGGTCCACAACACCTATCTCACCCTGCCGGTGATCGTGATGATGGTGTCGGGTCATTACCCCATGCTGTCGGCGGGCCATCAGGCCTGGGCGCTGGTCGGGCTGATCGTGGTGGGCGGCGCGACCCTCAGGCATTTCCTGGTGCGCCACGAGGTGGGCGATCCGCTGGGCAAGATCGCCTGGGCGCTGCCGGTGGTCGCGGTATGCCTCATCGCCGCCATCTGGATGACCGCACCCGTCAGGCATTCCACCGCCGGCATCAACGTCTCCGATGACGACATCATCGCCATGACCCGCAAGCACTGCATCATGTGCCATGCGCAAAAGCCCACCCATGAGGGCTTCGATACCCCGCCCAAGGGTCTGACGCTGGAATCCCTCGATGAGGTGCGCCGCTATGCCAGGCTGATCCGCCAGTTCGCCGTCGACAGCGATGTCATGCCGCTCGGCAACGAGACCGGCATGACACCTGAGGAGCGCGCCAGGCTCGGCGCCTGGCTGGACGCGCAATAGGACCTCCCGTGACCTTGACCATCGACCAGATCAACGCGTTGTCAGGCACCGACTTCGTTGAAGCCTTCGGCGACGTGGCCGAGCACTCGCCCTGGGTGGCGGAGCGGGCAGCCGCGAAGCGCCCCTTCGCCAGCCGCGAGGCAATGATCGCCGCCTTCGAGGCAGCGCTCGCCACAGCTCGGCCTGATGCTCGTCTGGTGCTCATTCGTGCCCACCCCGATCTCGCCGGCAAGGCGGCCATCGCCGGCGATCTGACGGAAGATTCCGCCCGCGAGCAGGCCGGCGCCGGGCTCAGCCGTCTGACGCCAGACGAGTTCGCCCGCTTCACCAGGCTCAACGACGGCTATCGTGCCCGCTTCGGCTTTCCCTTCATCTTCGCGGTGAGGGGGGCAACGAAGGAGCAGATTCTCGCCGCCTTCGAGTCTAGACTGGAGCATGGGCGCGACGTCGAGTTCGAGATTGCGATGCAACAGGTGATGCGCATCTTCCGCTTCCGCATCGAGGATCGGGTGGGCCCATGAGTGCGCGTGTCCTCATTGGCGACATCGTCACCTTCGACGACAGCCCGCGCCATTATGGCGACAGCATCGCCCCGCGCCATATCACTGACGGGGCGGTGGCGGTGGACGCCGCCGGGCACATCGCCTGGGTGGGAGCGCGCGCCGACCTGCCGGAAGGTTTTGGCGGCCTGCCCGTGGATGACTGGCGGGGCTGCCTGATCCTCCCCGGACTTGTCGATGCCCATATCCATTTCCCGCAGAACCGCATGCTCGCCGCCCCCGGCCTCGATCTCATCGACTGGCTCAACCGCTTCACCTTTCCCGAAGAGGCCCGCTATGGCGACCCGGCCTGGGCCGCGGCGCGGGCGGATGAGTTCCTCAAGACGCTCTTCCGCCATGGCACCACCGCGGCGCTGGCCTTTTCTTCGGTGCACAAGTGCGCCGCCGAAGCGCTGTTCGCCGCAGCCGAAAGAACCGGCATGGCGCTCACGACCGGCAAGACCATGATGGACCGCAACGCCCGGCCCGACGTGGAAGACGAAGCCGAGACGTCGGGCATCGAATCCGCCGAACTGATCGCCAGATGGCACGGGGTGGGGCGGCTTCAATATGCCATCACCCCGCGCTTTGCCATCACCTCATCGCAAGCGCAGCTTGAAGTGGCGGGCGCGCTGGTCAAGGATCACCCCGGCCTCGTCATGCAGACGCATCTGTCGGAAAGTCGCCGCGAGATCGAGACGGTCGCCCGCCTGTTCCCGGCGGCGAAGGATTATACCGACGTCTATGACCGCTTCGGCCTCTTGGGGCCAAGGAGCCTCTTTGCTCACGGCATCCATCTGAGCGAGCGCGAATGCGCCCGGCTGGCCGAGGCCGGATCGAGCGTCATCCATTGCCCCACCTCCAACACCTTCCTCGGCTCGGGCCTCTTCGACCTCGGCCATGTGGCGAAGGAGGAACGCCCGGTGGCGGTGGGGGTGGCGACCGACATTGCCGGCGGCACCAGCTATTCCATGCTGGCAACGCTCGGCGAAGCCTACAAGGTCGCAATGCTGAAGGGCCGTCGCTTTACCGCCGGAGATGCCTTCGCCATGGCGACCTGCGGCAATGCCAGGCTCGTCGGACTTGCGCAAGCGGGCAGTCTCGATGAGGGCAACTGGGCCGACATGGTGGTGCTCGATCCCCGCGCCACGCCGGTGCTCGCCGCCCGCGACGACCTGTCGGGCAGTCTCGAGGAGCGGTTGTTCGCGCTGATGATGCTGGGCGACGACCGGGCGGTGGCCGCGACCTATGTGGCGGGCGCCTGCGTCCATCGACGGGAGAAGAACTGATGGCTGGAAAATATCCCCGCGACCTCGAAGGCTATGGCCGCTCCATCCCCGATCCGCGCTGGCCGGGCGGGGCGCGGATCGCCGTGCAGTTCGTCATCAACTACGAAGAAGGCGGCGAGAATTCGATCCTCCACGGCGATGAAGCCTCCGAAGCCTTCCTGTCGGAAATCGTCGGTGCGGCGCCGTGGCCCGGCATGCGCCACATGAACATGGAATCGATCTACGAATACGGCTCGCGCGCCGGCTTCTGGCGGCTGTGGCGGCTGTTCACCGACCGTGAAGTGCCGCTCACCGTCTATGGTGTGGCGACCGCCCTTGAACGCGGCCCCGCCCAGGTGAGGGCGATGAAGGAGGCCGGGTGGGAGATCGCCTCGCACGGGCTGAGGTGGATCGAGTACAGGGATTTTTCCAGGGAAGACGAACGCGCCCACATGGCCGAGGCGATCCGCATCCACGAGAAGATGACGGGAAGCCGCCCGCTCGGCTGGTATACCGGGCGTACCTCCGTCAACACCACCGATCTGGTGATGGAGGAGGGCGGCTTCCTTTATTCCTCCGACAGCTATGCCGATGACCTGCCTTACTGGATCGAGGGGCCGAAGGGGCCGCACCTCATCATCCCCTATACGCTCGATTCCAACGACATGCGCTTCGCCACCCCGCAGGGGTTCAATTCCGCCAACCAGTTCTTTGCCTATCTGCGCGACACCTTCGATGTGCTCTATGCCGAGGGCAAGGCCGGGGCGCCCAGAATGATGAACATCGGCCTGCACTGCCGCCTCGCCGGCCGGCCGGGCCGTCTCGCCGGGCTGCTGCGCTTTCTCGATCACATCGACAAGCATGACGGTGTGTGGATCGCCCGCCGCATCGACATCGCCCGCCACTGGCACGAGCATCACCGGCCCTAAACCGAAACGATCACCGCATCGCCGGGGGCGAAGCGGCGTTCTTCCAGATTGTCGCCGGGGCCGCCGCGGTCGACGATAAGGAAATCCTGCTCGCGTTCCAGCACCAGCAGCGGGTGGTGCCAGACCCCGCGGGCATAATTGACACCCTGATGGCCACCGGCGGCAAAGCATTCGAGGCCGTCGCGATCGAGCGGATCGTCGCACCTGGAAACGACCACCAGCCAGGGGTGGCTGGCGAGGGGGTAGAAGGCCTGGGTGCCGAGGGGGTGGCGCTCCATCAGTGAAAGCCGGATGGGCCGCGGCCGTGCCGTGCCGCGAAAGATCGAGATGAGGGCGAGGCCGCCCGCGGCCGCCACGTCCACCCTGGCAAGGTCGTGAAAGCGCGTCGTGGTGCCGTCGTTGATGGGGTAGTGATGGGCGCCCTCGGTCTCGATCACCTCGCCGAACGGGGCAAAGGCCTCGCGTGTCAGGGGACGGGGATCGAGCACGGAGGCCATCGGCGTCACACCGCCAGCGTCGCCGGTTTCTCGTAAAGCCGCCCGAACACCCTCAGACGGCTCACCCCGCCGTCGGGAAAGATGTCGAGGCGCACGTGGCTGGCGGCAACCGGCGTCTTCAGGGTGAGTTTGTGGATGTGGTCGGCCTTGAGCTTTTGCGGTTCGACGAGGGCCGGCCAGAACATCGCGGCGGTGATGATCGATTGATCGTTTGCCCCCTCCACCAGCGCCCCGGCGAGCCCCGCCCGGTCGGGAAAGTTGCCCTTGAAATGGCAGGTGTCGATCTCGATGCGCTCGATGAGGCCGGGGGCGCCCAGCGCCAGAACCAGCCAGTCGTTGCCCGGCTCGCGCCGCCGCCGCGTCTCCCAGCCATCGCCCATGTCGAGGCCGCGTCCGGGGGTGATCAGCGTCCACACTGACCCGAAATGGGCATCGTTGTAGCCGACGATGCGTCCGCCATTGGCAAGGGCTGAAAGCTCGTAGACCCCGTCGCCACCATCATCGGACCATGAGGCCACCGGCTCGCCGTAGACCCTCAGCCGCGCCACTCCGCCGTCGGGATGGATGTTGAGGCGCACATGGTCGAAAACGCCGTCATCGTCGACGGCGATGAAGTGGTGTGCCGATGGTCCCAGCGCCGTTGCTGGCACGATCTCGCGCCACGTGGCCTGGTCGAGCGGGCGCTGGCCGGCGAGGCAGGCCTCGATGGAGGCGCCGGGTGGAAAGTTGCCGGTAAAATGGCTGGTATCGATGTCGACGCCGCGAATGCGGCCCTTCGCCCCGAGGCGGACGATGCAGTGATCGTGGCCGGGCGAGCGCCGGCGACGCGATTCCCAGCCGTCCATCCACTTGCCGTGATCGTCGTACTTGTCGGGAATGAACACCGCTGCCTTGTCGTCGATGAGGCGGGAGCGCGGGGCGAAGAATTCATCCGACGCCGAAACCGCCTCGGCCCCCAGGCGCGGCGTGGCGAGGTTGACGAAACGGCTGGCGAAATCGGGAGAGTCGTTGATGGGGCTGGTGGTCATGGCGGGCCATCCGGAAGGAAACGGGTTGCTGCCGGGTGGTAGCATGAAGTGGCGGGAAAGGGGAAGAATTCAGCCCTGATGCGCCGCCTTGTGACGGCCCAGCAACCAGCGCAGCCCCATGATGGCGAGCGCCGCAGCCACCAGCAGCGCGGCGGCTGCCAGTCCCATCTTCTGCACATCCGCCATGCGCGCGATGATGGTCGCCACCGAATGGGAAAAGGCAAAGGCCAGCGTCCCTACCACCGTTGCCCAGGCCGCGCAGGCAACGACGTTGACCATCAGGAACACGGGATAAGGGATGTCGGAACTGGCGAGCGTGGCATAGGCCGGCGTCCTCAGGCCCCACAGGAAGCGGGTGACGAAGATGGCCGGCACCGCCCGCCGCGCCAGCACCCCGCGCACCCGGCTGGTCCTGGCGGCGAGCGCCGGAAAGCGCTCGAAGACCCGCGATCCGAACCACCTGAGGACAATGAATGTGGTCTGGTCGCCGGCAAAGGCACCGGCAAAGGCCGCCGCAATGACCCAGGCGATGTGCATCAGGCCGCGTTCGGCCGCGACACCCGCCAGCGCCAGCGACACCTCGCCCTCCAGCAGGGTGCCCAGCGCCACCAGCCAGTAACTGAATTCCGAAAGCGTATTGAAGGTCAAGATGCGCTACCCAGGCCCCGAAGCGGCATGCCGCCATGAATTGCTGGCCGGCATGTAATCGTTCGGCGGACCATTGCCAAGTCCTGAAAGCTTGCAGCGGTGTCGCAAGCCCCGGCGCGCCTACGCCTAAAGTCGTAAGGGGCGCGTTTTGACACTTCTTCCAAATAGCGCGATGATCATCCGTATCATGGAATTAAGGGTGCGAGCGATGCCATAAGCGCCGTGGCCCGGCAGTCGGGAGGGATGTCCATGTTGGAGAATGTCGTGAAGCCGGCGGCGAACGGCGCAGGTCCGGGGGAATACGAGGATTTTCGTGTCGCCAGCAAGGAGAGCCTGCGCGCTTCGGGGCAGGTGCAGTCGTTGAGCCGCGCCCTGAAACTGCTCAATGCCCTCTCGCACCATCCGCAAGGGCTGTCGCTGTCGGAAGTCGCCCACCATGTGGGCCTGCCCAATTCGACCGCCCACCGCCTGCTCACCACCTTGCAGAACGAACGCTTCGTGCGTTTCGAGGCCGATCGTTCCGCCTGGCTGATCGGGGTGCAGGCGTTTCGCGTCGGCTCGGCATTCGTGCGCTCGCGCGACCTCGTCACCATTGCCCGGCCCTACATGCGCCGGCTCATGGAACAGTCGGGCGAAACCGTCAACCTCGCCATCGCCGACCGCAACGAGGTGATCTATCTCGCCCAGGTAGAGACCCAGAAGATGATGCGCGCCATCGCCGGCCCTGGCGGCCGCGCCGCCATTCATTGCTCCGGCGTCGGCAAGGCGCTGCTGGCCTTTTCCGATCCCGATGCCCGCGAAAAGACCCTGTCGCAGATGCAGTTCCACCGCGAGACGCCGGGGACGCTGGTGACTCAGCCCGACCTGCAGCGCGACCTCGAAAGGATTGCCGAGCGCGGCTACGCCATCGACAACGAGGAAAACGCCATCGGCCTGCGCTGCGTCGCGGCGGTGATCTTCGATGAGCACGGCGGGCCGCTGGCCGCCCTGTCGGTTTCGGGCCCAACCGCCCGCCTTACCGACCAGCGCATCGCCACCCTCGGCCAGGCCGTTGCCCACATCGCCGCCGAAGTGACCGCCGAACTGGGCGGTCATCTGCCGGGCTGAGGCACAATCCGGCCAGCCGAACGACAGGCGTTGAACCGCCCGCCTGTCGCGCCTACATGCTGTGGGGATTGAAAAGAAAATTTCCGGGCAGCGGGTGGAGCGCAAATGGTGGCGATCAGCAAGGATGAGGTTCTGGCGGCGCTGCGCAAGGTGCGCGGCCCCGACCTCAAGGCCGACGTGGTGACGTCGGGCCTGGTGTCCGACATCGTGGTGGCGGGCAAGGATGTGATGTTCGCCCTCACCATCGATCCCGCTCGCGCCGAGGAACTGGAACCCATGCGCAAGGCCGCCGAGACCGCCGTCGGCCGCATCGACGGCATCGGCAAGGTCATGGTGGCGCTCACCGCCGAGAAAAAGCCGGGCAACGGCGACGGAACCGCCCGCCCGGCGGTCCGTTCGGAGCCTCCCGCCCCCCATCGTCATGGCGGCGGTGGGCGTGAGTCGGCGGGTGTGCCGGGGGTGAAGCACATCGTGGCGGTGGCCTCCGGCAAGGGCGGCGTCGGCAAGTCGACGACAGCGGTGAACCTGGCGCTCGGCCTGCAGGCCAACGGCCTCAAGGTGGGGGTGCTCGATGCCGATATCTACGGCCCCTCCATGCCGCGGCTTCTGGGTGTCACCGGGCGCCCGGAACCGGTGGCGCCGGGCTCGCGCACCCTCAAGCCGCTCAAGGGTTTCGGCCTCAACGTCATGTCCATGGGCTTTCTGGTGGACGAGGAAACCCCGATGATCTGGCGCGGCCCGATGGTGATGTCGGCCCTCCAGCAGATGCTCAGGGAAGTTGAGTGGGGTCTTCTCGACGTTCTCATCGTCGACATGCCGCCGGGCACCGGCGATGCCCAGTTGACACTTGCCCAGCAGACCCCGCTGTCGGGCGCGGTGATCGTCTCGACCCCCCAGGACCTTGCCCTCATCGACGCCAGGAAGGGCCTCAACATGTTCCGCAAGGTCGACGTGCCGGTGCTGGGGATCGTCGAGAACATGAGCTATTTCGAGTGCACCAAGTGCGGCGCGCGCCACGAGATCTTCGGCCATGGCGGGGCCCGCATGGAAGCCGAACGGCTGGGTGTCCCCTTTCTCGGCGAGGTGCCACTTGACCTTGACGTAAGGATAAGGTCGGATAACGGACAACCGGTCGTCGTCTCGTTGCCCGATTCACCCCATGCCGCCATCTACCGCAGCATTGCCGCAAAGGTGTGGGAAGCCATCGAGGGAGCGGGCGCCCGCCGTCCCGCGCCCCGCATCGTGATCGAATAGCCCGCATTTCTCACACTCCGTGGGCCCTGCGCCGGTTCAAAATGGCGACAGGGCAGGAGAACGGCGCAGGCCGATGTGGGGCATCGGACAAGCCGTTCGACGCATACTGTCGCCGTTTTCAACCGGCCCGAAGGGTCGCCTTGCGGCGGCCGCCTGCGAGCGCGAACCACTCAACCGTATGGCCCGATACGCTTTTCGCGTTCCGCGCTCGTATCCGGCTCGCTGCAAGGCGACGCAGGGCCCAGGGAGTGTGAGAAATGCGGGCTAGCGCCTTCCACCCTTCGAAATCCTCCACCGCAACAGCCGGATGTTGTTGCCGCTACCTTGCCGGGGCGGCTATACTCGCGTGCAACAAGACTATGGAGGAGCAGGGCGAAAGCCGATTCCCGATGAACGGGATGGCATGGCCCGACGCGAATGGGAAAGGCCACGGCGCTGTCGCAAAGCGATGAAGGCATTGCTGAAGAGGATGTGCTGAGAGCCAACCTCTATCGGTTGCTGGCGCATATTCTGAAAGCACCGCCCGAGCAGGCGGATCTGGATCTGTTCGCCGCCATGGGGGGCGATCGGACGCCTATCGGTGCGGCTATCGGCGCCCTGGCGCGCATTGCCGGCAGCACCCGGCCGGAAACCACCGAGCGCGAATATCACAATCTTTTCATTGGCTTGGGCCGTGGCGAACTGGTGCCTTACGGTTCCTACTACCTGACCGGGTTCCTTAACGAAAAGCCGCTCGCCCGGCTGCGCGGCGACATGGCTCGCCTCGGCATCGAACGCCGCAGCGAGGTGCGCGAGCCCGAAGACCACATCTCCGCCGAATGCGAGATGATGGCCGGGCTGATCCTCGGCGACTTCGGCGAGGCCCGCGGGCTCGACGACCAGCGGACGTTCTTCAAGGCCCATCTCTCGCCATGGGCCCGGCATTTCTTCACCGACCTGGAAGCGGCCCGTTCATCGGTTTTCTACGCCGGCGTCGGGCGGCTGGGCGCGGCTTTCATGGATGTGGAGGAGGAGGCGTTTTCGATGCTCTGACCAAGGCTTCGGCCTTGCCAAGACCAAGACTGGCCCCAAGGCTGGCTATAGCGGACGAAACCGTGAGAATAGGAGGAAAATGTCCATGACTTCCAAACGCGATGGGGCCAACGATGCCCGGCGCGATTTCCTGAAGCTGGCAAGCCTGACCGCTGTTACCGGCGGGGCGCTGGCCGCAACGGGCGATCAGGCCGCGGCAAACGAAGCCCCAAAGGACGATGTGAGCGGCTATCACGTCAGCGATCACATTTCGACCTACTACAAGCTGGCACGCTTCTGACAGCCGTCCATCCGGGCTCCCGTCGGGACCCGGGGGACGTCTGCTTTGAATTGCGGGCATGACAACCGACCGGCAGCACAAAGAAACCGGTCAACATTGAGGAGAAGGACATGCTTAGGAAGAAGACGGGAGGGGTTGCATTCGGCCCCCGACTGTCATCGGCCCTGACAGATCTCAACGGTGGAGCCATTGACAGGCGTACGTTCCTCAGGCGTTCAGGCCTGGCGCTTGGCGGCATAGCCGCGGCAAGTGCGCTGGGCGGCGGCATGGTGAAGAAGGCCGCCGCGGCATCATCGACAACCGACAAGATGGAAATCAGGAAGTCGGTATGCACGCACTGCGCGGTCGGCTGCACGGTGCTGGCCAGGATGCAGAACGGCGTGTGGGTCGGCCAGGAGCCGGGCTTCGATTCACCCTTCAATCTCGGTGGCCATTGTGCCAAGGGCGCCGCGGTGCGCGAGCATGCCCATGGCGAGCGGCGGCTGAAATATCCCACCAAGCTGGTGAACGGCGAGTGGAAGCGAATCTCGTGGGAAGACGCCATCAACGAGATCGGCGACCAGATGCTGAAGATCCGCGAGACCTCGGGACCCGATTCGGTCTACTGGCTCGGTTCGGCCAAGCATTCCAATGAGCAGGCCTATCTGTTCCGCAAGTTCTATGCCTTCTGGGGGTCCAACAACGGCGACCACCAGGCGCGCATCTGTCATTCCACCACGGTCGCGGGTGTGGCGAACACCTGGGGCTACGGCGCCATGACCAATTCGATCAACGACATCCACAAATCGCGCGCCATCCTCCTGATCGGCGGCAACCCCGCCGAGGCGCATCCGGTGTCGCTGTTGCATCTGCTCAAGGCGAAGGAGGAAAACAACGCCGCCTTCATCGTCTGCGACCCGCGCTTCACCCGCACCGCGGCGCATGCGACGGAATATGTGCGCTTTCGTCCCGGCACCGACGTGGCGCTGGTGTGGGGCATCCTCTACCACATCTTCGAGAACGGCTGGGAAGACAAGGACTACATCCAGCGCCGCGTCTGGGGCATGGAGTACGTCCGCGAGGAAGTGAAGAAGTGGACGCCCGAAGAGGTCGAAAAGGTGACCGGCGTGCCCGGCTCGCAGATGAAGCGGGTGGCCCGCACGCTCGCCCAGTACAAGCCCGGCACCCTCATCTGGTGCATGGGCGGCACCCAGCACACCAACGGCAACAACAACACCCGCGCCTACTGCATCCTGCAGCTGGCGCTGGGCAATGTCGGCGTGTCGGGCGGCGGGGCCAACATCTTCCGCGGCCATGACAACGTGCAGGGCGCGACCGACATGTGCGTGCTCATGGACAACCTGCCGGGCTATTACGGCCTGTCGGCGGGTGCCTGGAAGCACTGGTCGCGGGTCTGGGATGTCGACTACGACAAGATGAAGGCCCGCTTTGCCACCATCAAGGACAAGGACGGCAAGGAAAAGAGCCTGATGAACGAGGCCGGCATTCCGGTGTCGCGCTGGTTCGACGGCGTGCTCGAGGCCAAGGACAAACTCGACCAGCCCGACAATCTGAGAGCGATGGTGTTCTGGGGTCATGCGCCCAATTCGCAGACCCGCCTGCCCGACATGCAAAAGGCCATGGACAAGCTCGACCTCATGGTGGTGGTCGATCCCTATCCCACGGTCTCGGCCATCCTCCACAACCGCAAGGACGGCGTCTACCTGCTGCCGGCCTCGACCCAGTTCGAGACCTACGGCTCGGTGACCGCCTCGAACCGCTCGCTGCAGTGGCGCGACAAGGTCATCGACCCGGTGTGGGAATCGCTGCCCGACCACATGATCATGGCGATGTTTGCCAGGAAGTTCGGCTTCTATGACGACTTCTTCAAGCACATCAAGGTGAACGAGGTACAGGTCGGCCAGCTCAAGGTGCCCGAGCCGCTGATCGAGGATATCACCCGCGAGTTCAACCGCGGCATGTGGACCATCGGCTATACCGGCCAGTCGCCGGAGCGCCTGAAACTGCACATGGCCAACCAGTACACCTTCGACCGTACCACCCTGCAAGCCAGGGGCGGCCCGTGCGACGGTGACTACTATGGTCTGCCGTGGCCGTGCTGGGGCACCGCTGCGATGAAGCATCCCGGCACCCCCAACCTCTACGACATCTCCAAGCCGGTGGCTGAGGGCGGTCTCACCTTCCGTGCCCGGTTCGGCGTCAAGGCGCCGGACAAGTGGGGCGGAGCCAACCTCCTGGCCGAAGGGTCCTACTCGGTGGGCTCCGAGCTGACCGACGGCTATCCCGAGTTCACCTACGGGATGCTGCAAAAGCTCGGCTGGGACGGCGACCTGACGGCCGACGAACTGGCCGCCATCAAGAAGGTGGGCGGCGATGCCCCGGAGAAGGTCAACTGGAAGGTCGACCTCTCGGGCGGCATCCAGCGCGTCGCCATCAAGCATGGTGCGGCCCCCTTCGGCAACGCCAAGGCCCGTTGCGTGGTGTGGAACTTCCCGGATCCGGTGCCGCTGCACCGCGAGCCGCTCTACACCCCGCGGCGCGACCTGCTCGACAAGTACGCCACCTACGACGACATCCGGCGCAACCGTCTGCCGGTGCTCTTCAAGTCGATCCAGCAGGTCGACCACTCCAAGGAATACCCGATCATTCTCACTTCGGGGCGTCTGGTGGAGTACGAGGGCGGCGGCGACGAATCGCGGTCGAACCCGTGGCTGGCCGAATTGCAGCAGAACATGTTCGTCGAAATCAATCCGGTCGATGCCAACGATCTTGCCATCAAGGACGGCGAGATGGTCTGGCTGGAGGGACCGGAGAAGGGCAAGGTGAAAGTGATGGCCATGGTCACCGAGCGGGTGGCCAGGGGTGTCGCCTTCATGCCGTTCCACTTCGGCGGTCATTTCGAGGGTGAGGATCGTCGGTCGCACTATCCAGCCGGCGCCGATCCATTCGTTCTGGGTGAATCATCCAATACCGCCCAGACCTACGGCTACGACGTCGTCACCCAGATGCAGGAGACCAAGGTCACCCTGTGCAAGATTGCCAAAGCCTGAGGAGAACCAGATCATGGCTCGCATGAAGTTCCTGTGTGACGCCGACCGTTGCATCAACTGCAACGCCTGCGTCACCGCCTGCAAGAACGAAAACGAGGTGCCATGGGGCGTCAACCGCAGGCGCGTCGTCACCATCAATGACGGCCACCCCGGTCAGCGCTCCATCTCGGTGGCCTGCATGCATTGCTCGGATGCGCCCTGCAAGTCGGTGTGTCCGGTGGATTGCTTCTACCAGACCGCCGAGGGCGTGGTGCTGCACAACAAGGACCTGTGCATCGGCTGCGGCTACTGCTTCTATGCCTGCCCCTTCGGGGCGCCGCAGTATCCCCAGGTCGGCAACTTCGGCTCGCGCGGCAAGATGGACAAGTGCACCTTCTGCGCCGGCGGCCCGGAAGCCGACAACTCCGACATCGAGTTCAAGAAGTATGGCCGCAATCGCCTCGCCCAGGGCAAGTTACCCCTGTGCGCGGAGATGTGCTCGACCAAGGCGCTCTTGGCCGGTGACGGCGACCAGGTCTCGGCCATCTACCGCGAGCGCGTCGTCGCCCGCGGCTTCGGTGCCGGTGCGTGGGGTTGGGGCAAGGCCTATCCGGGCAACGGTTCCTGACCGGCGCCCGCTAGAACCAGACGAGGGGGCGGCGGTTGCGGCTGCCGCCCCTCTTCGGCCGCTCCAGCGACACATCCGGAAAAGGCGATGCGCCACATGATACGCCCGCTCAAGGGGCTTTTCGTCCTCTCGTTGACAGTGACCGCCGCGGTGGCCCTGTCGGCTTGTCGCGAGACCGAGACGGGTCGGCCGATCAGTCTCCAGAAAGGCACCTATCAGGGCAAGGCCGATACACCGCTCAGCCCCGAGACCCTGAAGGTGTTGCGCCAGCGCACCGCAGGGCAGGGACTATCGACACTTTGAGCGCCGCACAACACATGCCGGGCGCGGCCTGCCCCTGACGACAGGCCACGCGAAGTCTGCAAGAAGTCCAAGGGGTAAAGACCATGTCGAAGCTCGCATACGCAATGACCGCATCGGGGCTGCTGCGGCGGGCCCTGGCGGTGGCGGTTGTTTCGCTTGCCCTGGCAGGCACGCCTGCACCGGTCGCCCACGCCCAGACGACGACAGCGCCGCCGACCTCGAACGATCTCAGGACCGAGGCGCAGGGAACGCTCTCGAAGTCCGACATCTGGAGCGCCATCCGCAAGGGCCAGACCGGCCGGGTCACCATTCCCGACGCCAAGGCCGGCCAGCTCATCCAGTCGGAAGGTGAAACCTGGCGGCTGTTCCACAACGGGCCGCTCACCGTCTACGGCGCCTATGCGCTCATCGCCACCATTCTGGCGCTCAGTGTGTTCTTCGTGCTGCGCGGAAGGGTGCGCATCGCCGGCGGCCCGTCGGGGGAGACCATCGAACGCTTCAGTCTGCTGGAGCGCTTCGCCCATTGGCTGATGGCGGGCTCCTTCATCATCCTGGCGCTCAGCGGTCTCAACCTGCTGTTCGGGCGTTACGTGCTGCTGCCGGTGATCGGCAAGGCGGCGTTCGCCGACCTGACCATGTGGGGCAAGCTGGCCCATCACTATGTGGCTTTCTCCTTCATGGCCGGCGTGGTGCTGGCCTTCCTGCTGTGGGTCATCCACAACATTCCCGGCCCCAGTGATGTGGTGTGGCTGCTGAAGGGCGGCGGACTGTTCGGCGATGGCGCGCACCCGCACGCCAAAAAGTTCAACGCCGGCCAGAAGATCGTCTTCTGGCTGGTGGTGCTCGGGGCGCTTTCGTCATCGCTGTCGGGGATCGCCCTGATGTTCCCGTTCCAGACCGACTTCATGTCGAGGACCTTCATAGTCCTCAACGGCTTCGGTGCCAGCCTGCCGACCCATCTCTCGCCGGTCGCCGAGCAACAGCTCGAGCAGGTCTGGCACGCCATCGTGGGCATCGGCTTTAGCTGCCTGATCCTCGCTCACATCTATATCGGCACGCTGGGGATGGAAGGCGCCTTCGATGCCATGGGCTCCGGCCAGGTGGACCTCAAATGGGCACGGGAACACCACGACCTGTGGGTCGAGGAGGTGGAGGCCAAGGCCGCTACCGCCGAGGCCGAGGCCGGCGCCCAACCCGCCGAATAGCCGGCCGGCGGCCATGTCGCTCGCCGCGGCACGGCGATGGTCTTACCGCTCCGGCGGCCCCGGCTGGCGATGCCCGGTGGCCGCCCTTGCCCTGTTGCTGGCAGCGACGCTTGCCGGTTCGGCCCGCACCAGCCTCGATCCGCGTGACCTCACCGGCCACGGTGGCCCGGTCAAGGCCATCGCCGTCTCGCCCGACGGTGAGCGCGCCATCACCGGGAGCTTCGATTATTCGATGATCGCCTGGCGCCTCGATGGGGACAAGCCGCGCCTCGAACATCGCTTCCTGGACCATGAGGCGGCGGTCAACGCCGTTGCCTTCGCCGATGAGGGCAGGCGTGCGGTTACCGGCAGCGACGATGCAACCATCGGGGTGTTCGACCTCGACGCCGGCCGCCTCATCGCCCGGCTGAAGGGGCATTCCCAGAAGGTGGTGGGCGTGGCGGTGTCGCCGGACGGCCATTGGGCGGCCTCGGCCTCATGGGATCGCACGGCGCGCCTGTGGAACCTCGAAAGCCTCAAGGCCGGCCCGGTCCTTTCAGGCCACACCGGCAGCGTCAACGCCGTCGCCTTCACGCCCGACAGCGCCCATGTGCTGACGGCCGGCTATGACGGCACCTTGCGCCTGTGGCGGGTGGCCGACGGCGTGCAGGAGCGCATCGTTGTGAAACACGGCTGGGGCATCAACGCCATCTTGCTTACGGCCGACGGCACCCATGTGCTGTTCGGCGCCCTCGACGGCACGGTGGGCCTCGTCGATCTCAGCGGCAGCGGCGAGGTGAGGGTGATCGCCCGCCGCCCGCGACCGGTCCTGGCACTCGCCCTCAACCGCGATGGCAGGCTCGCCGCAGTTGGCGGCGGCGATGGCCTGATCGAGGTCTACGATACCTTGACCTGGAAGATGATGCGCAGCCTCGACAACCCTTACGGCCCGGTATGGGCGCTGGCCTTCACCGGCAGTAGCGATGCCCTCTATATGGGCGGCCTCGACGATGAGGCGCATTTCTGGCAGTTCCTTCCCGGCAGCGCCTTCGAGCCGGTCAAGGGCGATTATCCCCGCCGCTTCCAGGTGAGCGAAGGCGTGGGGCCCGGCGAATTGCAGTTCCGCCGCAAATGCTCGATCTGCCACACCTTGAAGCGCGACGGCGGCAACCGCGCCGGCCCCAGCCTCTATGGCATCTTCGGGCGCCGCGCCGGCAGCTTGCCGGACTATGTCTATTCGCCGGCCCTGGCGCATTCCGGCATCGTGTGGAATGAAGAAACCATCGGCCGGCTGTTCGCCGAGGGACCGCAGCACTACATTCCGGGAACCAAAATGCCACTGCAAAAGATGGCGAGCGCTGATGACCGCGCCGCCCTCATCGCCTATCTAAGAAAGGCGACCGGCCGCGCCGGTCCGCGCCCATGAAGGAGGATCGATCCATGAAGGCATTCGCATTGAGCATGATCGCGCTGGTGGCGATCGCCGCGGTGGCCGGGTTCACCCTTTCGCGGCTGGGCTGGACGGCCGCCGATATCTACACCTCAAGCAATGTCCGCCTGTGAACGGCGGCAGAAAGGCCATGAGCGATGAACGATGACCGCTTCAACATGTCGATGCGCAAATTCCTCAAGCAGGTGGGCGTGACCTCGCAGCAGAAGATAGAAGAGGCAGTGCGCGCCGCCGGCAAGTCGTCCGGCAAGATGAAGATCACCGCCCGGGTGAGCGCTCCGGGGCTCGGCCTCGACCATACGGTCGAGGGCGAGATCGATCTGGGCTGAGATGTCCGACGACCTGGCGCCGCCCGCCTTTCCACCGCTGATTGCCGGCCATCCGGTCGCGGCTTCGGGCGATGCCTTTCAGGCAGCGCTCGATGCGGTGAAGGCGGGTACCGCCAGCGCCGGCGATCTTTTCTGGTCCGAGGCCGTCAACCGTCTCGACTTCGCCCTGGTGCTGGAGCCCGAAGTCGAAGCGTTGCGCGCGGTACAGGCGCATCTGGTGGTGATGGTCGCTTTCGGCGATGCGCTGGGGGCCATCGCCCCGCCGGTGACCGCGGTGCATTACCGCTGGCCGGGAACGCTGTTGATCAACGGGGCGGCGGCCGGCGAAGTGCGCACCGCCCTGTCGGCGACCGGTGAGGGTGAGAGCGCTGCCTATATGGTGACCGGCGTGACGCTCGCCATCCAGCCTGCCGCCACGCGGGACGAGCCGGGCCTTCGACCCGACACCACCTCGCTGTGGGACGAAGGCTGCGGCGACATCGACCGCACCCTCCTCATCGAGAGCATCACCCGCCACATCCTCACCTGGATCGATACCTGGGAAAACGAGGGCTTCCGCCCGGTGCACGAAATGTGGTGCGGGCGCATCGAGGAGGCAGACGGCGAAACAGCTCCCGCCGACCGCTCCATGGGGCTGGACGAGGACGGCAACCTGCTGGTCGCTTCAGGCGCCGGCACCGCGGCCCGCCGGCTCATCGAGCAGATCGAGCGGTTTTGATGACGGCAATGAAGTTCCTGCGCGCCATCCGCTTCGATCCATCCGACCTCGCCGTCTATGCCCGGCCGGCCGATGAGCGCGAATGGGTCGTCTCCGGCGCCTTCGAATTCGCCGTACCCCATGGCCCCGAGCTTGCCGGCAAGACCAGGCAGGCTTTCGCCAACGGCTTTCTCGGATTGCCGAGCTTCGGGCGCTCGACCTTTGCCACCGTCGCCAGCATGGCGGAAGCCGAACAGCGCGACATCGCCGCCCGGCTGGTGCGGCATTTCGTGCATGTCCTCGGCGCGCCGGATGAAGCCGCGGCGGCCCGGGCAGCGGATGAGGAGATGGCCTTCATCGCCGATCTGTGCGCCGAAAAGCCGATCAATACCGTCTTCACCGTCTATCGCCGGCTCGATGCGGACGGCAATATCCGCGAGGAATTCCGCGAGATCGCCCCGCCGGGCGAACCACGCCATGCCCGCGTCTGGGATGTCGAGGACAGCCATGGTTGAAATCTGGCAAAGTTCCGGCATCGCGCTTCTCGATCCCGACGAGCGCGGCTGGCTGAAGGTCACGCCGGATTTCCTGCGCGCCTTCCTGTCGCGGCCCGAACTGCAGCCGGTGGAGCATTCCTGCGATGCCGAAGTCGCCCTCTACGGCCGCCTGCTGGACGATCCTTACGACCCGGTGTCGACATCCGACCTGGTGCGTCTCGCCGATGCCGATGCCCGCGACAACTACCGCATCTTTCTTGCCCTGCGCGACCTTTTGGAGACCGAGGGCACGCTGGAGGGAGCCTGGCTCAGGCTCGCCCGCCACGGCAACCGCTCGATCGCCCCGCTGTTCGTCGACCAGCTTGTGCATGCCATCCTCGCCGGTGCCCTGAAAGGCATCGAGGATCCCATGCGCTGGCGCGCCGCCGAACTGTTCTTTCGCGACCAGTCGGTCTCGACCGAAGGCGGCGGTCTGATGCTGGCCGATGACGAGATCGTCTCCATGCACGCCTCGTCCATGGGGTTCGGCGGTCTCGGCCAGCTCGTTGCCGAGGCCGCAACGCCGTTGCGCCGTGTCGAGCTCGACGTCATCGACGATGACAACAAGGCGCTCTACTGGGAGCGCTCGGACCGCTTCGATACCGTGATCGATTTCCGCTTTACCCAGCCTGCCAACGACGCCTTTGCGCGGGTGATCGAACTGTGGCTGAAGCATCTCCTCGGTCTTGCCGTCAGGGTCGAGCCGCGCCAGCGCATCGACGATGACGACTGGGCCTGGCACATCGGGCTCGACAGCGAGGCGAGCCGCCTGCTGGATCGGCTCTATGAAGGTCGGGAATTGACCTTTGACGAGGCAAGCGCCATCATCGGCCTGTTCCGCATGCAGGTGCTGGATGAAAGGCGGATCGCCGCCCGGGTCAGGGGCAAGCCCATCTATCTGGCGCTGGCCAGATCGCCGGCCGGAAAGGTCAAGATGAAGCCGCAGAACCTCATCGTCAATCTGCCGATCGAGGAACCGCAATAGGCCTTCAAGGAGGGAAGTCGTCTTGGAAGCGCAGCCTGTCCATTTTCTCGACCGCCGCCGGGCGCGGGCCCTCGCCGGCCTGATCGCGCTGGCCGCACTCCTGGCCATGGCGCAGGTCTGGCACGCCGCCAGCAACCTCGATCCCACCGGCCGGCCGCTCAACGCCACGGCCAGCGCCCTCTCCGATCCTTCCGGCAATGCGAAATTCAATGCCTGCAAGGCCGAGCGCACCGCCGATGTCGACCGCCTTCTGGCCGATGGCCTCATAACCAAAGCCCAGCACGCCGACTACCGCGAGAGGGCGGTCGCCACCTGCGCCGGCCAGTTCCCGCCGGCCAAGGCCAACTGAGGAAACGTCCGGCCCGCAGGCGAAACCCGGCCGGCCACTGAAGATATCAGTCGTCCATCAGGAAATCGTCCACATCGAGCGTCTTGCCGACGGCCTTTGCCTCGGCCTCGGCCTTGACATAATCCTCCGTGGTGCGGATGCGCGGCCGCGGTTGCGCACCTCCGCCGAGGGCGTCGGCCTGCGCCTCGATGCGGCATTTATCGCACATGCGGATGAGCCTTTGCGCCTCTTCGTTCTGGAACATGGCATGCTTGCCGGCGAGTTTTTCGACGATACGTTCAACGCTCGAACGGGTACCGAAGGGCTTGCCGCAGGAAATGCAGTTATAGGGCTCCTGCTCGTTGAGGGTTTGCGGTGTCAGCGCTGCCGGCGTGAAATCATAGCGCGCCTCCAGCGTGATGGCGCTTTCCGGGCAGGTGTTGCGGCACAGGCCACACTGCACGCAGGCGGCCTCAGTGAAGCGCAGTTGCGGCTTGTCGGGGTTGTCGAGGATGGCCCCCGTCGGGCACGCCCCGACGCAGGCAAGACACAGCGTACAGGCGGATGCATCGACCGTGATGCGCCCGTAAGGCGCTCCTTCCGGCAAGGCGATGGACTCGACCTTTGCACCGCTCGCATCGCGCACCAGGTGGAGCGCCGTGCGCGCCACGTCACGCTTGGAACCCCGCGCCTCGAAGCGCTGGGGCTTGAGGCCGACCGGCTCAGCATCTTCCCACAGCCGTGCCTCGATCGTGTCCGGATCGGCCTCGTCCAGCAGCCGTACCCGCTGAGGATCGGTCAGCCCGAGCCCTGACAGGAAAGCGTTCATCAGTTCGGCTTCACTGGCGCTGGGGGCCAGTTCGTCGGCCTTGGCCGGGTTGCACAAGATGTCGATGCGCGCCGCCCCTGCGGCAAGGGCGGCGGCAAAGATGTCGTGGCCGGCCTGCGTCACCTGGTTGAGGCCGAGAGGGAGCACATGGCCCGGCAGCCCGCGCCCGAAGCGCGCCATCATGGCGATCATCTCCGCCCCGTGCGTTTCGTCGTGGAAAAGCAGCACCGGGGCCGGTCCGCCGGCGCCCATGAAGGTGCGCACCATGAGGCCGATGCGCTCGATGAGGCCGGCCCGACCGGGCAGGGCATAAGAAGCCGCCCCGGTCGGGCAGACGGCTGAACAACTGCCGCAGCCGCCGCAGATCACCGGATCGATCTCGACCCGGTTGCCGGCGGGCGTGATGGCGGAGGCCGGACAGGCATCGAGGCAACGGGTACAGCCGGTCTTGCCGCTGCGCCCATGGGCGCAGATCGTCGCGTCATAGCGGACATAAAGCGGCTTTTCGAACTCGCCCGCCATGTCGGAGAGATCGAACAGCGCATTGGCAAGGCCCACCGCGTCGCCGGGGTCGACCCTGATATAGCCGTCGCGGCGGCGATGGGCGGGAAACAGCGGCTCACCGCCGGAAAGATCGAGGATGACGCCGCAGCGCGACGTTGCCCCATTGCGTGGCATGACGAAAGCCAGTTCCTCCTTCGAGGACGGCATGGCGGGCGCGTAGCCATCGACGGTGATCTCGAACTGGCCGAAATGCCCCGATGCCTTGACGATGCGGCCGCGATAGATGGGAACGTCCACCACCGAGGGCGGAATGACGTCGCCGGCATCGCTCAACAAGAGGCTCACTTGCAGCCGCGATTGCAGGCGTCGCGCGGTCTCCAGCGCTGCCTGCCCGGCGCCGTAGACCAGGCACGAACCGTCGGAGGTGACGGTCATGCTGCCGGCAGGCGCGCTCTGGTGCAACCCTTCAGCCAGCAGCGCCGCCATGCGCGGGGCGGGATCGGCCTTCGCCGCCGACCAGCCGGCGCGCTCGCGGATATTGACGAAGCGGATGTCGCCACCGCGTCCGGCCTCTTCGGCCAGTTCGCGAAACAACGGCGCTTCCTGGGTGCATGCCACCGCCAACGGTCCGTCTTCCTTCAGCGCGGCATTGAAGCGCTCGATTTCGGTGCGGCACAAATGGCTGCACACTTCGGCCTCCTCGCCGGCGCCGAGCGCCCTGGCGATGCGCCGGGCATCGACGCGCATGCTGCGCTCGCAATTGCACAGGAGAACCCGCTGGCCGGAAATACGCATTTCGCTCCTCACCCGCTTTATCGGATCGAACAGGCTGAAAGCTTACAGCCATTCGCCGCCGCCATGCTTCAGCCATTCCACCATGAGATAAACCATGCGCGTGGCAACTGGTAGATGTGCAAGGATCGAGGCCATCAGGGAGATCATCTGAAACAGCGCTCATGCCTTCAAGCGACAGCGTGAATATCGGCGTCATCGTCGAACGCCGCCCCATCGATCATCCATGGCAGGACCATGAATGGCGGGTGGTCGCAGTGGTGCCCGATCCGCCCGCCGGGCTCGATCCGGGCAGCGTGGCGGTCGGCGAGTGGCTGTATGTCGCCGGCATCGTGGCCTTGCGACTGCACACCACCGACGTCGAAGCCTATGTGGAGAACCTCACCTCGCCCGAAGTCGCGCTCTATGTGGTGCTGCGTGGCGTAACCGCAGCCGGCAACGAAATGCCGTATGTGCTCGACCGGGTGACGGCCAACCCCTACGAGGCCCAGTACTACATCGACGATGAGGAGATACTGGTCGACAAGGTTGCCATGCCCGAAGCCATGATCGAATGGCTGGAGGCCTATGTGGCCGAACACTATCGCGAAGAGCCGTTCCGCAAGCGCAAGCGCGACAGCGCCCGCATCGAAGCCTATACCTTCGGCCATGAGCCCATCGTCGAACTGCGCAAGCGGCTCAAGGCGACGAACGGAGATGAAATTCCATGAGCCGGGACGAAGGCTTCCTGTCGCGCTGGAACCGGCGCAAGGCCGAGGCGAGGACGGCGCCCGATGTGCCACCGGCCGCACCAGAGCCCGAAGCCCCTTCCGCATCCGATGCCGGGCCGCCGGTGCCCGTCCGTCCGGCCGATGCCGGATCGCCCGACATGCTGCGCGACGACCCCCCCGATGAGGAAACCCGCGCCGACTGGATCGCCCGGCTGGAAAATGTCGATCTGGAAGCGTTGGGCTACAAGGACGACTTCACAGTCTTCCTCAAGTCGTGGGTGCCGCGGACCTTGCGCAACAAGGCCCTGAAGCGCCTGTGGCGGACGAGCGATGTGTTCGAGGTGCTCGATGGCCTCAACGACTATGATGAGGACTACTCCATCGTCCCCGCCGCCGTCGGCGCCATCAAGACGGACTGGAAGGTGGGCCGTGGTTTCGGCATCGCGAAGGTCGAAGAGGCCGAAGGCGAGGTACAGGAAGCCGGGGCGGATGAGGCCGAGGCGATTGAACAGGAAGGGGAAGCCGAGGCGGCCGCCAGTAGTGAGAATGAGTCGCTTGCTGAGGATGCCGGTACGAATGGCAAAGCTGAATCAACCGCTGAACAAAAGCCGGCTGGCTGATTTTCCGCCCATCGCGCGGTTGCTTCGATCAGGGTCAATGGGTTAACCATTTGTTTGGTAAATTTGGCGTTAATCACCGCCAACGGGGATCCGGAACGTATGGGCTTCGGGCCATGGCATTCCGGGCGATGATGCAAAAGCTCGAGAGGGTACCGCCATGAAGGCGCTGATCTATATTCTCGCCATCCTTTTGATGGCCGCGGGCATCGCTGTCGGGCTGGTCAGTGTCCTTTCGCCGGGCCAGGTGGTGCTGGGCCTCGACCTGCACCTGGGCGGCTCCCTGTTTGCCGGCGGGGTGGTGGCGCTGGGGCTGGCGGGTGTCATAACCGCTCTCGATGGTGTGAGAAAACATCTCGCCCGCCTGACCAAGGCCTCGGCCGGACCTGCCGGCGGTGGTGGAGCAAAACGCGACAATGTCGCCGCATCCGCCAAACCAGCCAAACCCGCCGCTGATCTGGCGCCCGAAGCCGTGGCCGGCGTCGCGGCCGTGGCGGCTGCAAAGACGCCCTCAAGCGACGCCGATCAACCGTCGCAAGCCGAGGTGGCGGAGATCGCCGCCGTGGCCGGGGCCCGCGAAACCTCCACCGGCCTGCGCGAGGAGACCGACAAGGACGGTGCGGAGGAAGAAGCGGCTGAAGCCGAGGATAAGGGCGACAAGACCGCCATCGCCAAAGAAGCAGAGGCTGAACCTGAAAAGGCCGCCGAGCCCGAAGAAGCTGACGAGGCGGGTGCCGAAGACGCAGAGGCGGAAATCAGCGAAGAGGAATTCGAAGTCGGCGATCTCTACGTCGTCGAGGAACGCACCATCCATGGCCGCCCGGCGCGACTGCTTTCCGACGGCACGGTCGAGGCCGAGACCGATGAGGGCTGGATGCGTTTTGAAAATCTCGAGCATCTCGAAGAATACACAGCCGCCGTGGAAAAGGCCCAATAGGCCGCCTTCGCCCTTTGCCCTTTGATCGCCTCTTTCCGGTCGCAGGCTTGTTCGCTTGACAACAACCGCCGGCAACCGAGGGAGCATCGCCATGGCCACCTATATTTCGCTCGTCAACTGGACCGAACAGGGCATCAGGAACGTCAAGGACTCGCCCGCCCGCCTCGATGAAGCCCAGGCGCTGGCCAGGAAGCTGGGCGGTGAGATGAAACAGATGTTTCTGACCATGGGCGGCTACGACATGGTTGCCATCCTCGATCTGCCGAGCGACGAGGCCGCTGCCACCATGGCCCTGAAACTGGGCGCCGGCGGCAGTGTCCGCACCACCACCCTCAAGGCCCTCGACGAAGCGACCTGCCGCAGGATCATCGCCTCGCTGTAGGCCGCGTGGGGTGCGTCAAATGGCGCGAGCAGTCGCGGCACCTTCGGCGTTGGCCATGTAGACGCTGCGCGGGGCAAGACAATCGCCGATGACATGTACCTCGCGCCCGGTGGCGCGGGCCGCCGCCACCAGATCGTCACGCACCCGGTTGCCGCGCCAGTCGACGATGAGGTCGACCTCGCCGATACGCGCTTCAAGACCCGAATAGATATTGCGGGTGACGACCGTGCGCGGCTCCAGCGCCACAACCGCCTGCATGGGGTGAAAGACGACGCCGCGTTGCAGAAGGAAGCGGTAAAGCTGGGTGCGCACCGTGCCGTCGACGCTCTCGGCCACCTGGGTGTCGCCGCTGACGATGGTGACCCTGATGCCGCGGTCGCACAGCACCTCGGCGGCGGCAAGACCGTTGCGGCCGCCCCCTTCGTCGACGACGACGGCATGGGCGATGCCAGCCGGCGGATCGGCGAGGATGGTGGCCGGATCGCTGACGGCAATGCCGGCTTGCGCCTCGCCCGGCCACGGCTCATGCGGGGCCGGACCCGACCCGGTGGCGATCACCATGATGTCGGCATCGAGGTGGGCGAGATCATCGGCCGAGACGCTGCGGCCGGTCTCCACCTGCACCTGCAAGGCGGTAAGCTGGTCGCGGTACCAGGCGACGGACTTGGCATATTCGGCGGCAAACGGCGATTTCGCCCACAGCGCCAGTTGTCCGCCCAATGCTTCGCCGGCCTCGTAAAGCTTCACGCGGTGGCCGCGACCGGCGGCCATGCGGGCAGCCTCCAGCCCCGCCGGACCGCCCCCGATCACCGCCACGCGGCGCGGGCGGGCTGCCGGCGGCACCGCTTCGGCTGCGAGTTCCATGCCGGCATCGGGGTTGTGGAAGCAACGCAAGGGCTTGCCGCCGGTGGCGCGCGCGATGCACACATTGGCCCCCACACAGGGGCGAATGTCGTGGTGGCGACCGGCGGTGATCTTTCTGACGATGTCGGGGTCGGCGATGTGTGCGCGGGTCATGCCGATCATGTCGGCCCGCCTGTCGCGGATGATCGCTTCGGCCATCTCGGGATCGGTGACGCGGCCTGTGACGAAGACCGGAATGGCGACCACCTTCCTGATCGCCTCGGCGAACGGCACGAACAGGCCATGCGGTGCCGGGCTTGCCGGCCAGTGCTCGAAGCGCATCACCCGGTCGTAGTTGGTGCCTGCGACGACGTTCAGATAATCGAGGTCACCTGATGCCGCGAGCAGCCGGGCGATCTCCACCATGGCGGCATTGTCGAGGCCGCCGAGGGTTTTCTCGTCGCCTGCGATGCGCATGCCGACAATGCGGTCGGGGCCGGCGCCGGCGCGTGCTGCCCTTGCGGTCTCCAGCGCAAAGCGGACGCGGTTCTCCGGGCTGCCGCCATAGAGATCGCTGCGCCTGTTGGTGAGGGGCGAAAAGAAGGCGCCGGGCAAAAAGCCGAAGGCGGCGAGGATCTCCACCCCGTCGAGGCCGCCCTCAGCGACACCCGCCGCCGCGGTACCGTAGGCCGTCACCACCTCGGCGATCTCCTCAGGGGTCATCTGGTGCGGCACCTGCTTCAGAAGTGCCGAGGCGACCGGTGAAGGCGCCCACAGCGGCTGGCCGGGCTCGCTGTAGTCGGCCGTCGCGGCGGAATGGCCAAGCTGCACCAGAAGCCGTCCGCCTTCGGCGTGAATGGCCGTCGCCAGTCGCCGGTAGCCCTCGATGATGCCGTCGCGGATGGTGTGGAGGCCGCGGCCCGAGGCGAGGTGGCCGGTCTTGTGGAAACCCGACGAACCCGTCATCTGCAGACCGGCACCTCCCCTGGCGCGGGCGCGGTGATAGGCGATGAAGGCATCGCTGACGAGGCCGTTTTCTTCCAGTCCCGGCACATGGGCGGTGACCAGCACGCGGTTGCGGACGGTGATGGGGCCGACCCTGAGGGGCGACAGCAGATGCGGAAAATCGGTGCTCATGTGATCGCGCTCAGGCCCGCTTCTTCGGCGCGCGCGGCATGAGCTCGTAAGGGTGCTTCCATCCCGGCAGCGAGGCGATGCGGTCGAGCCAGCGGCGGATGTTGGTGTAGGGCGAAAGCGTCAGACCCAACTCGCCCTCGTAATAGAGGTAGCCGCACAAGGAGAGATCGGCGATGGTCGCCCGCTTGCCGATGATGAAGTCGCGGCTCGATAGCTGCCCGTCGACGATCTTCAGGGCTGCCTCGGCGCGTCCCTTGAGGAATTCCACCACCTTCGGCTCACCGCCGCCGGCAAACTGCAGGAGGAAGCGCAGGGTCGCCAGGTAGCTGGTGAACTTGTGGTTGTCGAACAGGATCCAGCGCCATACCTCGCGGCGTTCATCGTCGCTCTTGGCGGAGAACTTTCGCGTCTGCTCGGCCAGGTAATCGAGGATGACGCCTGATTGCGAGAGCCTGACGTCGCCGTGCACCAGCACCGGCGCCTCGCCCATGGCGTTGACGTCGCGGCGGTAGGCCTCGCTGCGCGTCTCGCCGTTGAAGAAATCGATGAGGTGCGGTTCCCAGTCGAGCCGGCATAGAGCCAGCATCAGCGCGGCCTTGTAGGAATTCCCCAACTCGGCAAAGCAGTAGAGCGTGTAGTCAGCCATGGTGCCTCTTGATCCCCCCGCGAACGCCCCCGAGATTTAAAGTCCGATTGCGGCGCTGGCAAGGAGCAGGCCGGTCTCAGCGCACGTCGAGCACCGAGGTCCTGGCGCGCCGTACCACCTCGGTGGCGGTCGAGCCGCGCAAGGCCCGTTGCAGGCGGGTGCGGCCCTCGTCGGTGACCACGATCACCTGATAGTCCTCGCCCGCCTTGGCGATTTCCTCGTGCGGCCGGCCGACGGCGGTCAGGGTCTTTCTCACCCTTATGCCGATGGCGGTGAGCAGCGTGCGCGCCGCCTTGACGTTGGCATCGGCCCATTTGAGGTTCTTCTTCTTGTCGGCGGCGCAGAACAGCGTGATCGGCTGGCCCGTCATGTGGGCCAGGACCGCCGACCGTCGCACCGCCTGCATGGAGCGCGCCGTGCCGTCGGTGCAGATGAGGAACCCGGTCTTGTCGAGGCTGGCACGGGTCACCAGCACCGAGCACGGCGCCAGCATGGCAACCCGTTGCACCACGCCCGATCCGAACCACGAATAGACCTCGCCGCGCCACGCCGACGGCTCACCCAGGATCATCAGGTTGTAGGGACCGAGCTCATACTGGTCGAGAATGCCGGAAGCCGGATCCGGCGCCGTCTTGAGTTTCAGCACCACCGACTTGCCCTCGGTGCTCTTGTATTCCACCTTGTTGTCGCCGAGCGGATCGCCCCAGGCGTCTTCATGGGCAGTGGTGGTGGGCCAGTCGCCGGCCGGCACGCCTTCCTCGCGCAGGATATCCAGCGCCTGCTTGAGGTCGCGTACGCCGGGTAATTCGAAGCCCGCATCCAGCATGTTCTGGCGCGCCAGGCGGACCTGCAACCCGCCCGACCACAAGCCCTGGTCGACCGGGCGCACAAACAGGATGATGATGTCGCAGTCGTTGCCCGGCGCCAGGCGGGCGGCAAACCGCACCGTGGTGAAGGCCTGCTCGCTGCCGTCGATGCAGGCCAGCACCCGGAAGCGGCTGCGGCGCTGGGCGCGAAGCTGGGCATAGGTCTTTTCGACGGCGCGTTCCTGGCGCTCGCTGAGGGGTGTCTTCTTGAACAGTCCCATCGCCTACCTCGTGATCAGCGGCCAGTAGAAGGTCGATAGCAGCATCAACAAGATGAACGACACCAGCATCATCCGCCAGCCGATCTTCAAAAAGTCGGTGCCCTTCAGATAGCCCGAGGCATAGATGATGGTGAAGGCCGGCTGCGCTGCCGCCGTCAGATAGCCGAAGGAGGAGGAAATGGCGGCGATGAAGCCGATGACGATGGGATCCTCGTGGGTGACGGTCGCCGTCTTCAGCACCACCGGACCCAGCACCGCCACCGCGGCGCCGGCGGTCATGGTGTTGGAGACCGTGAAGGTGAGTACCGAGATTGCCGCGTGCAGGCCGACGCCCGATCCCGCGCCAATGGGTTTGAGGGCGGCAATGAAACTCTGCGCCACCCATTCCGCCGCCCCCGTCGCCTGCATCTCGACACCCAGCGAAATCGCTGCCGCATAGAGCAGCACCACGCCCCAGTTGACGCCGGAATTGATGTCCTCCCAACGCACCAGCCCGGAGACGAGGAAGGCGCTCACCCCCATCAGCGCGATGGTGCCAAGGCCCAGTTGTTCCGACATGAACACCCAGCCGAGGATGGTCAGGCCGAAAATGGCGATCGACACGTAGTCGGAAATCTTCAACGGGCCTTCCACCATCACCTGGGCACGCAGGCGCGCAATCGCCCGCGACATGTCCCTGGTCTCGGGCCGGAAGGTGAAGAACAACAGCGCCGTGACGATCGGCAGCCGCAGCAGGAACATCGGGAAGGCATAGAGTGCCCAGCCCATGTAATCCATCAGGAAGCGGCGGGTGGAAGGATCGATGGGATTGAAGAAGAACTCGTACCAGTAGTTGATCATGATGGCGTTGCGCGCCCCGCCCGAGGGGGTGGCGATGCCGGCGATGGAGCAGCCGTAGGAGATCGAGAACAGGATCACCGCGGCAAGGTTGTGGATCTTCTTGGGATCGGGCGAAGTGAGCTGGATGAGGCGCATGCCCACCGGCAGCATCATTGCCGCCACCGTATGCTCGCCGATGAAGGCGGCGATCATGCCACACACCGCGGTGATGCCGAAACTCACCCAGTAGGCATTGGTGCCGGTCACCCTGACGATGGCCCAGGCGATGCGCCGGTCGAGCTTCTGCTTGACGATGGCCACCGCCAGCATCAGCGAGCCGAGGATGAACAGCACCGAATCGGTCATCAGCGACTGCGCCACCCTGGTGGGGGAAACCCCCAAAAGCACCACCTCGCCGACAATGATCAGCAACGGCACGGTGGGCAGCGGCACCGGTTCGGTGACAAAAATGATGGTCGCCATGAGCATCATGGAGAGCACCAATTGGCCTTCATGGCTGAGACCCGCCGGCAGCGGCAGGTGGGCAAAGGCGAAGCCCGCCAGCATGGAGATGAAGAACCAGCGCTTGGCCCAGAAGAACTGCAGATCGATGAGGCTGAGGATGTAGCGTACGCGCTGATAGCCGCGCCGCCGCATGCGCGTCAGGCGCTGGTCGGGCTCATGCGCCTGCAAACTGTCGCGGGCAAGCAGGAAATCTGCTGTCGCCATGGCCTCAGGCCCCTTGCCGGCGGACTCGCCGCCGTGGGAAAGTGCCGGCGCGACGCGAACCGCGAGGGAGGATTCGACCATGGCCGACGAAGCTGCCGCACTTGCCACTGCCGATCAGGGACTTGAAGCGAGCATCGACCGCTGGATCGAGCTGTTGCGGATCCCCTCGATCTCGACGGATCCCGCCTATGGCGCCGACTGTCGCAAGGCCGCCGAATGGCTGGTCGGCACGCTGAAGAAACTGGGATTCGATGCAAGTTTGCGCGACACCACCGGCCATCCCATGGTGGTCGCCCATTACCGCGCCAAGAAACGCGGGTCGCGTGTGCCTCACGTCCTGTTCTACGGTCATTACGACGTCCAGCCGGCCGATCCTCTGGAGAAATGGCAAACGCCGCCCTTCGAGCCGGTGAGGCGGCGCGACAGGGACGGTCTTGAACGGGTATATGCCCGAGGAGCCGCCGACGACAAGGGCCAACTCCTTACCTTTATCGAGGCCAGCCGCGCCTGGCTTGAAGCAACCGGCGATCTGCCGCTTGATGTGACCATCCTGTTCGAAGGCGAAGAGGAATCCGGCTCCCCCAGTCTGGTCCCCTTCCTCAAGGCCAACCGCAAGGAACTGGCCCACGACGTGGCGCTGGTCTGCGACACCAACATGTGGGACGCCAGGACCCCCGCCATCACCACTCGGCTGCGCGGTATCGTCCACGACGAGGTGGCGATCATCGGCCCCCGTGTGGACCTGCATTCGGGTTATTATGGCGGCGCCGCCATGAACCCCATCAGGGTGCTCACCCGCATCATCGCCGACCTCCACGACAAATCCGGTCGCATCACCATTCCCGGCTTCTATGACGGCATCAAGGATCCGCCCAAGGCAACCCGCGAGCAATGGGCGAAGCTGAAGTTCTCCGAACAGAAGTTTCTCGCCGAGGTCGGGCTGAAGGCAGCCGCCGGCGAGGCGAAGCGCTCGGTGCTGGAGCAGATCTGGTCGCGTCCGACAGCGGAAGTGAACGGCATTATCGGCGGTTACACCGGGGCCGGCAGCAAGACGGTGATCCCGTCGCGGGCCTCGGCAAAATTCTCCTTCCGGCTGGTCGCCGGCCAGGACCCGTTGCGGGTGCGCAAGGCCTTCCATGCCTTTGTGAAACAGCGCCTGCCGGTTGGCATCAAGGCCGAATTCGACCCCGAAGGCAGCGGCAGCCCGGCCAGCGAAATCCCCGAGGACGATCCCTGCCTGGCCAGCGCGGCGAAGGCGCTGAAGGCCGAATTCTCTCGCGCGCCTGTGCTAATGGGTTGCGGCGGCTCGATCCCCATCGTCGCCAGCTTCAAGGACATCCTCGGCATGCAAAGCCTGCTGGTCGGCTTCGGGCTTGCCAGCGATGCGATCCATTCCCCCAACGAGAAATACGACGTGGCGAGCTTTCATCACGGCATCAGGAGCTGGGCCCGCATCATGGCGGCGCTGGGAGCCATGCCCTCGTGATCGTCCAGCTTGCCATCGGCACCGCCGTCATTGCCGTCACGGTGGCGATCCATGCCGAGATGTTCGCCCTCCTGATGCGCCATTTCGATTGGCTGACGAGCCTGGTGCGTCCCGTCCTCAGGCGCTTTGCCAATACCGGCGTGATCATGATCGCCATGCTCTATGTCATGCTGGTCCTGACCATCGAGGTCTGGGTGTGGGCGTTTGTCCTGATCCTCATCGGTGAAGCCAAGGGCCTCGAGCCGGCGGTCTATTTCTCGGTTGTGTGCTTCACCACGCTGGGCTTCGGCGACATGACCCTAGGGCCCGAATGGCGCCTTTTGTCGGGTCTCATCGGTGCCAACGGCTTCTTGATGTTCGGCTGGTCGACCGCCTTCACCGTGGAACTGGTGCGGCGGACCAGTTAGCGCAAAACCATGCCTGATCGGGTCGCGCTCCGGGCGCATGTCCGCAAGATTACGACGTCGTAATCTTGCGGCCGGAATTGCGGCGGGTCTGCCACAATTCCGCTGCAAAGCTTGCTGCGATTTAACTAGCGGGAAATCTTTGCCGGGTGCAGATTCCGCCGCGTCAGGCAAGCACTGCCGGATATGACATCCCTCGCCGAGGGTGTGGCCACGACGCGGGATTCCCAACACCACCACACTGGACATCCACTGGAGAAAAAGGAAATGAGAACTTCAGTTCTCGTCGCGGTACTGCTTGCCGCAACCATGGGCGCCAGCAGCGCCTATGCTGCAACCGTTACCAACAAGGACAAGGCGGCCCACAAGGTCACCCTGACCGAGGGCAGCAAGGTCATGCATGTGTCCTTCAAGGCCGGCGAGACCCGCAAGGGCATCTGCAAGAAGGCGGCCTGCGTGCTGAAGCTTGGCTCGAGTTCGGTGAAGCTCGCCAAGAACGCCGGCGTCGTCACGATCCAGGACGGCAAGCTGATGATGGCGAAGTAGTCTCGCCCTTCATCTCTGGCTGAAGAAGCGCCCGGTGTCTCCCGCACCGGGCGTTTCGCGTTTCGGGCCCGGTTTCAATCCACCTCCGCCGGCATCGCTTGACGTCCTCACTGCTGACGTCTCGCTGACAAGGCCCACAGACCTTCTGTCACCCGGCATGACCTATGGTCATCGTCGTTGGACCTTACAAAAGAGGAGCAAGGACGATGGACCGCAGACAGTTGCTTGGATGGATCACGCTCGCCGGGATGGCGGCCCTGCCCGCCGCCGCGTTTGCCCGCGAAGATCGCAATTCAGCCGAAGATTACATCGGCGATCGTCACGACAAGCAGGGCGAGCATGACGCCAACGGGTCCGGCCACGACGAGTGACCCGGACCGGGCTGCCGGCGGACCTTTGCCGCCGTCAGCCCAGTTTCAGGTCTGTGGCGTGAACGGGTGGCTCGAGCCCCGCCAGGTTGCGTGGATCGGCGACCGGGTCGAGGACGCTCATGGCGACCGGAACGACGCCTGCCCAGATCGGCAGGGCATAGTCTTCCTCGTCATCGCCCGGCGGGCCCGAACGCATCTTCACCGAGGCCTCATCGAGGGGCATCGAGAGCACCGTGGTCGCCTTCATCTCCTTCGCCGTCGCGGCGCGCAGCATGTCCCAGCGGCCGGGAAACAGCCCGTTGACGAAGGTTTCGAGGCGGGCCGCCTTCTCGTCCGGGTCGACAATCTTCACCGCCCGCCCCAGCACCATCACCGAGCGGTAGTTGACTGAATGATGGAAGGCCGAGCGCGCCAGCACGAACCCGTCGATGAGGGTGACCGTCAGGCACACATCGGCATCTTCTGTCGCCTTCAGCATGCGGCTGGCGGCTGATCCGTGCCAAAAGACCCGGTCGCCCTCGCGCCATTGCAGCGTCGGCGTCACATAGGGCTGGCCGTCGAACACATAGCCGACATGGGCAACCGGATTGGCATCGAGGACGGCATGAACGCTTTCCGCATCGTAGTGGCCGCGCTCGTGCAGGCGTTTGACGCGAACCCTCTGCGAGGGAGCGGCGGATAATCTGGCCATCGGGCACCTCCTTGTATGGCGGAGAAATTATCTGCAAACTGGACATAAGAAAATGTCCAGTTTCATGAAATCAGACCAGTCCACTTTGCAGGCCAGCCTGCTCGTCCCGGGGCTCGAGCGCGGCGGCCCCCGGCCCATGCATGTAGCATTGGCCGCCGCCCTCAAGGCGCGCATCCTCGCCGGCCACCTGAGCCCGGGGGCCCGGTTGCCCTCCAGCCGCAGCCTTGCCGAAGAGCTGGCGGTGTCGCGCACGACCGTGGTGGCGGCGATCGACCAACTGGTGGCCGAAGGCTATGCCGAAGGGCATCCGGGTTCCGGGGTTTATGTGGCGGCCAACCTGCCCGACAGCGTCCTGCAAGCCCGTCCGCAACGACCGATCGCCCCGGCCAAAGAGCAGGGCGGGTTGACAGAGCCCCGACCCCCGCGTCCCTTCCAGCCGGCCCAGCCCGATCTCGAAGCCTTTCCCCATGCCGCCTGGGCGCGGCTTTTCCTTAAAGTCTGGCGCGACCCGCCGGCGGGTCTCCTGGCGGGCGGCGATGCGGCCGGATATGTCGATCTGCGGCGCGAGATCGCCCGCCACCTCAGCGCCTGGCGCGGCATCGACTGCCGGCCGGCCGAAGTGATCGTCACGTCGGGCGTAGCCGAAGCGCTCGACCTCATTGCCCACGCCTTACTGGAGCCGGGTGCAATGGTCGCCGTGGAAGAGCCCGGCTATCCGCTGGCTGCCCGCGTCCTGCATCGCGCCGGCCGCCGGCCACTGCCGGTTGCCATCGACGAGCAGGGGCTCGATGTGGCAGCGCTGACACAATCGCCGCATGCCGCGAGCGCCGTGCTGGTGACGCCGTCGCGCCATTATCCGCTGGGGGCGACGCTGCCCCTGGCGCGGCGCCTCGATCTTCTTTCGTGGGCACGCGAGACCACACCGCCGCGCCTCGTCATCGAGGACGACTACGATAGCGAATACCGCTATCAGGGCCAGCCGCTGCCCGCCCTCATGGGCCTCGATCCGGCCGCCCCGGTCATCTATCTCGGCAGCTTTTCCAAGGTGCTGACGTCAAGTCTGAGACTGGGCTTCATGGTGGTGCGCGAGCCGTTCCACGCAGCCGTCATGCACGCCCTTGCCGAAACCGGGCCGCGTGCGGCGCTGACCGCCCAGCCGGTTCTCGCCCACTTCATGGCCTCGGGCGAGTTTGCCCGCCACATCCGCCGCACGCGGCGGCTCTATGCCCGCCGGCAGAGGGCGCTGGTCGATGCCGCCGGGCAGTATCTCGGCGGCCTCTTGCGGGTGGACCCGGCGCCGGCCGGCATGCACCTGGTGGCCCGCCTCGATGACGCGCTGGCCGGGCGCATGAACGATGCCGAGGCCAGCCGCCGGGCGGCCGCAGCCGACATTGTCGCACCGGCGCTTTCCGATTTCTATGCGCGAATACCCCGGCGCCAGGGACTGCTTTTGGGGTATGCCGGCTTCGATGAGGCAGCGATCGCCGGGGCGGCACAGGCGCTGGCCGTCGCGCTCACAGCGTGAAGACGGCAGTCCACGGCGAGCGGAAAGCAAAACGGAACGAGCACCCCCTCGGATGAGAGGATGCTCGTCTTGGCCTCGAACGTCGATGGCCTGGTCGGCTTAACTCTGGCCGTTGGCGTCCGGGCTGGCGACGTCGGTGCCGGTGTTCCCGAGGTCGGTGCTGGAGTCCTTGCTCCCGACATCCTTGCTGGAATCCTTGCTGCCGACATCATTGCTGGTGTCCACCTTGCCCTGATCCTTGCCGGTGTCCACCTTGCCCGAGTCCACCTTGCCCGAGTCCACCTTGCCCGAGTCCACCTTGCCCGAGTCCGCCTTGCCGTGGTCCTTGCCGGCGTCCGCTTTTCCGTGATCCTTGCCGTGGTCCGCCTTGCCGTGGTCCGCCTTGCCGTGACCGTCGCCCTTGCCATGGGCGAAGGCCGGCGCGGCCGCAAAGGGCATCGTGGCAACGGTGGGGGCAACGGTAGCGAAAGCGAAGGCCAGTCCGAGAGCAGTAACAAGCGTCTTCATGTTGATTCTCCATCTGATGAGGGGGTCTTGCGACCGACGTGAAGAACCTACGCTTTCCCGCCCTGCAACTCGCTGATGCGCCAGGTCAGCAAGTTGTCATCAGGTTATAGGCGTTTTGTCATCTAACGAAGAACGCCACGGTCGGCCTTTCGGTGCCGGGTTTCCATTCGCAAGCCCATGGAAGATTGTTTTGGCGGTCAGCGTGTCCGCCAAATTTCAGTATTGAGCTCGCGGTTTCTTTGATGCGCAGGCAAAGCCCGCCCGTGGCAATCCGGCACGCCGGGCCAAGCGCTATGCGTGCACGCTGCAGCGTGAAGCCTCTACGACAGGTCTAACATCTCGTCTGGACGTTTTCGGCCGAGGCAAGGAGAAGGGCGGCGCCGGGGCAGGCGCCGCCCTTCAGGGGGCTATGCGATGACCGCATCCGGAGCTTCTTACGCGCCAGCGGGACGGCGATGACAGCTGGCTGATGCTCCGCCCCTTTTGGTCACACGATGATGTCGCCGGCATCGAGCGATGCCAGCGTCACATGGTGAAGGGTCACGTCCTCGCCGCTTGCGAAGTGGAACACCACATCGGCACCGACCTGACTCGCCTGGGCGAGCAGGTCGGCGGCGGTGACGACCCCGAAGCTGCTGAAGTCGAGGTGATCGACGCCGTGCTGGAAGTCATGCACCGTGTCGTGCCCGTCGTGCGGTGCAAAAATAAAGGTATCGCTGCCGGCGCCACCGTTGAGCACATCGTCGCCCTGGCCGCCGTTCAGCAAGTCGTCGCCATTGCCGCCATGCAGGTTATCGCTGCCGGCACCGCCATGCAGGGTGTCGTCGCCGCCGCCGCCATTGACGTTGTCGTCGCCAGCCCCGCCACCAAGTCTGTCGTCGCCGCCGCCACCGCCGAGGCTGTCGTTGCCGCCGTCGCCATGCAGGGTATCGCTTCCGCTGCCGCCGCTCAGGCTGTCGTCGCCAATGCCGCCGCTGAGATTGTCGTCACCGCTGTCGCCATGCAGCATGTCGCTGCCGCTGTCGCCACTCAGGCTGTCGTCGCCAATGCCACCGTCCAGGTTGTCGTTGCCATCACCGCCATGCAGGGTATCGCTGCCGCTGTCACCGCTCAGGCTGTCACCGCCGCCACCGCCGCCGAGACTGTCGTTGCCGCTGTCGCCACTCAGGCTGTCGTCGCCAATGCCGCCATGCAGACTGTCGTCACCGCCGGCGCCATGCAGGCTGTCGTCGCCGCTACCGCCGTTCATGGTGTCGTCGCCACTGTCGCCGTCGAGGCTGTCGTTGCCGCTGTCGCCGTTTATGTCGTCGCCGTTGGGTGTTCCGGCTAAGGTGTCGTCATTGCCTTCGTTCAAGCTCATGGCCCTGCTCCTCTCGTTGAAGAATCAATTACTGCAGGTTCACTCTACGAAGGCGCTCGTGGCGGTCTGCTTACAGACCCTGTCAGTGAATTATCAGGTTCGCTCCACAAGCCGTTCGCGCTCGCTGCCAGACGACGGGCTAACCAGCGCTGGCGTTGGCTTCACACCTCTTTGCGATACCCGCACCTCAAGCCCGCCCAGCGACGAGCGCCCGAGGCTGAGCTCGAAGCCATAGGCCACGGCCACTTCGGCGGCGATCGCCAGACCCAGCCCGCTGCCCTCATCGCCCTCGCTCAGCCGCCGCCCGCGCTCCAGCATGGCGGCATGGTCGGCGCTTGCCACCCCCGGCCCGTCGTCGCCGACCGTCATGACCCGCTGCCCCTCGCTCTCGCTCACCTCGATCCGCACCCGGGCCTTCGCCCATTTGCGGGCATTGTCGAGGATGTTGCCGAACAGTTCGACCAGATCCACCACATCCATCCCGAAATCGAGCCCCTCGGGGCAGCGGAGTTCCCACGCCAGGTCGGCGCCGCGCGGCAACCGCTTCATGGTGTCGATGAGGTGGGTGAGCTCGGGACCGAGGACGCAGCTTGCCCGCGAATGGCCGGCAGCCAGCCTTGCCCGCACCAGCCCCCGCTCTACCTGCAGGCGCATGACCTCGGCCTGTTCCTCGATCTGCGTTGCCGCCTCATTGTGCCCGTTGCGCCTGAGGTCGCGCGACAGGGTGGTGAGGATGGCGAGCGGTGTCTTGAGGCCGTGGGCGAGGTCGCCGGCCCGCGCCCGCGCCCGCTCCAGCGATACCCGCTGCGCCGTGATGAGCTGGTTGACCTCGCTGACCAGCGGGGCGATTTCCTCCGGATAGCTGCCCGCAAGACCCTCCGCGCGCCCGGCCCTGACGGCGCTGAGGCGCTGTTGCAGAATCGCCAGCGGCCTGAGGCCGATACCCACCTGCACCCACACGGCAGCGATCAGGAACATCGCCAGCAGCCCCAGCGACACGGCAAGTTCGCGCACAAACACCGAGACTGGCGCGGCGACTTCGCGCCGCTCGATGGCGACCTCCAGATCGACCACCACGTCGCCGGCCGCCCGCGTGGCGGTGATCCGCTGGGCGAGCACCAGAAGACCGGTCCCGTCGATGGCGTGGGCTTCGGTCAACCTCTCATGGCCCGCCTTGAGCGGGGCACCGCTCAGGTGGGCGATGTCGGTATCCCACAAGGAGCGCGAGGTCAGCGTGGTGCCGTTCGAGGTGATCACCTTCCAGTAGAGCCCGCTGAGCGGCTGGTTGAAGCGCGGGTCGGCAAGAGCCGCGTTGCGCACCGTCACCCGGCCGTTGTCGGCAATGTCGAGGGCCGCCACCAGTTGCCGCATGTGATTTGAGAGTTCGCGGTTGACCCGGTTGCGGAACTGCTGCTCGAACAGCGCCGCCAGGCTCATGCCGGCCACCACCAGCGCCACCGTCAGGGCGAGCGCCGCGGTAACGAGCAGGCGGAAGCGCAGGGACCCGGGCCTCATTCGTTTTCGGCCGCCTGATAGCCGAATCCGCGCCGCGTCTCGATCACCCCGCTGCCGAGCTTGCGCCTGAGGCGGGTAACCAGCGCCTCGATGGCGTTATAGTCGCGCTCGCTGTCATGGGAATAAAGGCTGTCGCACAGTTCCTGCTGGGCGACCACCCTTCCACGGTGCTGAAAGAGATAATGCACCAGACGGTATTCCAGCGGCGTCAGTTTCAACGGTACGCCCCTGAGCGTCACCTGCATCAGGCGGGTATCGAGGCGCACCTCGCCGATCGAGATGACGTTGTTGGCGGTGCCGGCCGAGCGACGCAACAGGCCGCGCAGGCGGGCGAGCAGTTCTTCCATGCGGAACGGCTTGGGCAGATAGTCATCGGCGCCCGCATCGATACCCTCGACCCGCTCTACCCAGCTGCCGCGCGCCGTCAGCACCAGCACCGGGCAGGCAATCCCTTCCGCGCGCCAGCGCTTGAGCACCGTCATGCCGTCGAGGCCCGGCAGGCCCAGGTCGAGCACGATGGCGTCGAAGTGCTCGATGCCGCCGAGCTCCCAGGCCGCCTCGCCGTCGGCGACCCGCTCGACCTCGTAACCCAACGACGAAATGCCGGCCACAAGGTCCCGGGCAATCGCGTCCTCGTCCTCGACCACCAGGATGCGCATCAAAAACCCCTGACCTTGCGAATGGCCTTTGTCAGGGCATCGACGCTCACCTCGATCAGCCGGCCGCGCCGGTCGATGATCGTCAGGTCGTAGCGCAATGCCCCTTGGCTGTTCACCAGTTTCACATCGACCACCTCGCCGCCGATATTGGCGTCGACGGCATCCAGAACCTCCCTCAGGGAAACCGCCTTGCCGTGGGAGACGGCATCGCGGGCGGCGCTTTGATCGCTTTCGCCCGGCGGCTGCTTCTTGCGGCTGCGGCCCCAATTGCCGACCGTTGAACCGTTGTTGCCGTTGTCGGAACCATTGCCGTTGTCGCCGCCATTGTCATGGCCGTCGCCACTGTCGCTTGCCCCGTCCTTCGCCCAGCCGGGCGCGGACCGCACCACGAGGGCGGCTGCAATCCATGCAAAAAGCTGGCGTCTGGTCGTCATCGAGCCGTCACTTGCCTCACTACTCGCCCGCTTGCGCGCTTGCCTTGCCGGGCCGAAGGTCCACATTGCGGCAGAACCGCCAAGCGCTAGCCACCGGGCATTCATCGCGGGTAAAGCCACGATACGCCATCACACCTGACGGAACGTCGCTGTCAATTGTCAGCGTCCTGTCAGCCGGCGCCTGTCGCACGAACCGGACAATTGCGGATTGTGCGACGTTAGCGCCGGTGCATGCCTATGGCATGCAGCGCCGATCGGCGTTAGCTTCCTTGGCGGCAATTCCGTTGGCACGGGGCTTCAGGGATGGCAGATGACGCTGCCCATGGCGAAGGGGCCAAGCCGGACATCGACCCGGCGGTTCTGGGTGCGCTGGTGCATCTTTATCGCGGCGAGGTGTTTCGCAGCACCCACTGGCGCACCCGGCTCGACAACACCACCAACTGGGCCGTCGTGACCACCGGCATCGCCTTGTCGGCCACCTTCTCCAATGTTCAGGCATCGCCGTTGCCGCTGGTCCTGGTCGGGATGCTGGTTTCGGTCTTTCTCCTCTTCGAAGCTCGCCGCTATCGCTACTACAACCTGTTTCGCGCCCGCGCCCGGCTCCTCGAGACCGACCTCTACGCGCCCATGCTGAGCGGCCGCAGAGCCAATGCGGGCCGGGACTGGAGGGAACTGCTGGCCGACGATTTGCAGACGCCACATTATCACATCAGCTATGTGCGGGCCGCCGGGCGCCGGTTGAGAAGCAACTATTCGTGGATCCTCGCCATTCAGGCGATCGCCTATTACGGCAAGCTGGCCATTCATCCCGTGCCCATGGCCGGCCTGCACGACGTCATCGTGCGCGCCGCCATCGGCCCCATTCCCGGTGAACTGGTGTTGCTTGCCGGGCTGCTGTTCCATGGCGGCTGGCTGGTCTTTGCCGTCGTCACCTATCGGCTCGACCAGCTCCATCGCCGCAACAGACGCTCGCCGATGGCGCATGAGTAGAATGGTTCGTCATTCCAAGGGCTTGTTCAGCGATGCTCTCTAGCCGCACGCTGAACCCGTGATCGTCACAGGCAGCGGCGACGATTTCCAGCATCGCCGCCGCTCCGGGTCATTTACATGACGACGAAAGTTCCGGCCATGAAGCCGTCGCGATCCGGTCCATCGAAGCTGGCCTTCATGGTCCAGGGATCGCACGGGCCAAGGCAATGCCAGCGGAAATGACCCGCTGTGGTTGGTGTGAATGTCACGGTCGAAACCGTCGGCACCAGCTTGCCGTTGACCTTTCTGGCCGGCTTCACGATGAGGTTGAGCTTGAGCCCCGGTGCGGTAACGGTGTGCATCATGTCGTCGTAGTTGACGACCCGAATGGTCACCGGGACGCCGGCGTGCAGGACCAGATTGGACGGGATCATCGTGTCGTGGAACTTGCCGTCAGATCCTTTCAGTCCGCCGGTCTCGTCCGTGAGCACGGTCATGGTGATCAGGGTCGGAGCCTTGACGGATGCGGTCGCTGTCGCGGTCGCGGCGTTTGCCTGCGGCGCCACGCCGATGGCAAACGTCGAAACAGCGGCGAGCAGTGCGGCTGCGAAAACATGCTTGTTCATAACAACTCTCCTTATTGAATTGCGACGTGCCTCAAAGCCATCGTCGTATCCTCGCTACGCGCGTGGCCGCAGCAATGAATTGATATGCATCAAGTTACGGGAAGTTAATGCGGACAGCATGTCGCAGCATTCACAAGTATCACGTCGGGTCAGGAAATTATCTGACCCTCGCTCGCGATCTTCTCCACCCCGCACCATTCGGCGATGAACAGCGCAATCGACCCGGTCACCCGCTTGACCGAGGAAAGCGACACGCGTTCATCGAAGCCGTGGATGTTCTCTGAATAGGGACCGTAGACAAGGCACGGGATGCCTTCGTAGAGGACGAAGACGCGGCCATCGAGATAGCCCGGCGTCACGAAGCTCTCCAGTGACTTGCCGTAGGCCTTGGCATGGGCGCGGCCCAGCACCCGTTCGGCTTCGGAGCCTTCTTCCAGCACGTAGCCTTCGGCGAAAAAGCCGTTCCATTCGATCTCGGGCGGATTGTTGGCAAGGAAGGGGTTGCCGCGGGCGGCGTTTCGCACCGCCGCTTCGACTTCGTTTGCCGCTTCGCGCGGGTTCCAGCCCGGATAGATGGCGATGCGGCAGTCGAAGGAGCACCACGCCGGCACCGATGAGGCCCAGTCGCCGCCGGCGATTTTTCCCACATTGAAGTTGATGGGGTGGGGGAGGGCCTCGAAATGCGCCATGCCGGCCTTGCGGGTGTTCCACTCGGCCTCCAGCTCCCGCAGTGCCTGGATGACCGGAAAGCACGCTTCGATGGCGTTGGCGCCGGCGCCGGCATCGCGCACATGCACCGGGGCGCCCTTGACATGCACGCGGAACCACAAGACGCCGGTGTTGGCCCTGACCAGCTTGTCGTCTTCGGGTTCGGGGATGATGGCCGCCTCGGCCCGGTATCCGCGCACCAGGCACGACAGCGCCCCGTTGCCGGTGCATTCCTCTTCCGTCACCGATTGCACATGCACCGTGGCGGCGGGCTGCAAACCGAGGGACTTCAGGGCATCGAGGGCAAAGATATTGGCGGCAAGCCCCGCCTTCATGTCGCCGCCGCCGCGGCCATAGAGCCAGTCGCCGTCCACATGCGGCTCGAACGGCGGGCGCGACCACATATCCAAGGGACCCACCGGCACCACGTCCACGTGCCCGTTGAGGATGAGCGAACGGCCCTTTTCGTTGCGCGGGCGATGGGTGCCCACCACGTTGATGACGTTGGTGTAGTCGACCTTCACCGGCGAGAAGCCGGGATGGCCCTCGATCGAAGCCACGTCGATGGCCCAGCGATCCATGGCGAGACCGCGCGCTTTCATGGCGGTGAAGAGAAAGTCCTGCGCCGTGTGCTCCTGGCCGCGCAACGAGGGAAAGCGGACGAGGTCCCGCGTGAACGCCACCTGACGCTCGAAATTGGCCTCCACGGCGGCAAGAATATCATCGGCAAGTCTGTTTTCGAGCATGGGGGTCGCGTCCTCTTCAGGTCCTCAAGCCTCGACTTGCCATGAACTGGCGAGGTGAGGCAAGCGGGCCATCACCTGAAAAAGCTTGCAATTTTTTCTTATCCGCTTATCTATGAAAGCCATGATGTGCAGAAATTTGGAAGACGCACATCCTCGGAGTTTGGCTAAGTCGCCCGTGCCTCGATGGCTACACGAACTTTCCCCGGACAATCTGAGACCTGTCGCAAGGCGCCGCTCGCGTCGCTTTTCGGCGTATTCCAAGCTACTTGAGGGAAAGGACTCCCCATGCGCTACACCGGCACGGTGAAATTCTTCAATCATGCACGCGGCTTCGGCTTCATTCAGCCTGAAGACGGCGGCAAGGACATGTTCGTGCACGCCACCGCTCTCGAGCGCTCCGGCATCGCCTCCATCAACGAGGGTGACAAGGTCACCTTCGAGGTCGAGGACGACCGTCGCGGTCGCGGCAAGCAGGCGACCAACATCCAGATGGCCTGAAGCTTCTGCTTACGGCAGACTTTTCGTCCGCAAGCGATTGACCGTCGGGATCAGGGTTTCGGCCCCGGTCCCGGCCGGCGCATTACTTCCTGTCATATTCCCTTCACAAGCATCTGATTAACTTCGCGCCGATGCAACAAGCAGCGCGAAGTATCCGGCAATGCGGCCGGAGCCATTCAAACCAAACAACAGCAAGAGCAATGACAATGCATTTTGGAACTGTAAAATCCTTCGACCCGGTCAGACAGACCGGCATCATCATCCCCGAGGCGGGCCGCCGGCCCATCCGCATCGATCGCGAGGCGGTCAACCGCGCCGGCCTCGGCCAGGTCGCCGAGGGCCAGCGCCTCGGCTTCAGCGTGGCGAGGAGCCGCCGCGGGCCGCGCGCCGTCGACCTGTGGGCCACCTGGTCGGGTCGCTAGGCGCCCCCGTCCGCTACCCCCCTCATCGCTGGACACCGTGTCGCCCGCGTCGCCGGTTGCGCAAAATTGCCCTCTCGCCAGCCGACCCAAGGGACCGTAGGTTAACGTGACGGTGCGCCTTGGGCGCGCCTGTTGTGCGGAAACAACATTCAGGAGGCTCAATTGTCGACGAGCGTTAAGGACTTGATGGCGGCCGCCAACGCGGCGGTGCCGAAGATTACCCCGGCCGAGGCCAAGGCGGCCATGGCGAAGCCCGATACCCTGGTGGTCGACGTTCGCGATGGACCGGAAGTGGAGGCGAGCGGCAAGGTCAAGGGTGCGGTTCATGTGTCGCGCGGCATGCTCGAATTTCGCGCCGATCCCGCCTCGCCCTATCACATCGCGGCGTTTTCCCCGGAAAAGACCATCATCGTCTATTGCGCCTCGGGCGGGCGCTCGGCGCTGGCCGGCAAGCTCCTGAAGGACATGGGCTACGACAAGGTGCTCAATCTCGGCGCCTTCAAGGACTGGGTCGAAGGCGGTGGCGCGATCGAGCGGCCCCTGGACCCGGGTATGAAGCCCTAATCGGGGAGGCTCACCGCGCCATCCTTGGCGAGCGTAAAGCCGGGGTTCCACGCCACTTCCCACAGATGGCCGTCGAGGTCGCGGAAATAGCCGGCATAGCCGCCCCAGAAGGTATCGGCGGCCGGCTTCACCATGATGGCCCCGGCTTGCGCCGCCTCGGCAATGACTGCATCTGCTTCAGCCTTCGAGCGGGCATTGTAGGCGAACGCCACGGCCGCGCCTCCCGAGCGCTCGGGCTGCAGGCCGGCATCGGCGGCGAGATTGGCAAAAGGATAGAGCGCCACCACCATGCCGCCCACCTGGAAGAACGAAACACCCTCGGCCCCGCGCATGGAGCGCTTCCAGCCGAGTTGCTCATAAAAGCGGGTGCTGGCCGAAAGATCGGCCACCCCGAGGGTCAGGAGGGAAAGGCGCTGTTCCATATCACGGAACCTATCAGACATGCCCCCTGTGTGGAAATCGGGACTTGTGATAGCCCCTGCATGTCTCGATACTGACCGCCCCCGCCAACCCGATCTCTCTCGAGGATCTCCGCCGCCAATGCTCCCCGAACGCCTGGTCCGTGGCTATATGAACTTTCGCACCGGCCGCTACGATGCCGAAAGGGAACGCAACCTCAAGCTCGCCAGCCAGGGCCAGCACCCGCGCGTCATGGTGATTGCCTGCTGCGATTCGCGCGCCGCGCCGGAAATGGTCTTCGATGCCGATCCGGGTGAGCTTTTCGTGGTGCGCAACGTCGCCAACCTGGTGCCGCCCTATGCCCCGGACGGGCGCCATCATTCCACCTCGGCGGCGCTGGAGTTTGCCGTTCTGTCGCTGAAGGTCGAGCATGTGCTCGTCATGGGCCATGGCCGTTGCGGCGGCATCGATGCCATGCTCTCGAACGCCGATCCGCTGTCGAGAAGCGACTTCATCGGGCAATGGATGGCGCAGGTGCGCGACATCGTCGACGAGACGGGCGCATCCGGCGACCATCGCCACCCCAATACGGCGGTGGAGCGTGCCGCGGTCGAGCATTCGCTTGCCAACCTCCGGACGTTTCCGTGGATCCGCTCGCGCGAGACCCGCGGCGAGCTTCACCTGCACGGCGCCTGGTACGACATCGGGCTGGGCGAACTGCACGTGCTCGAGCAGCCCGACCATAGCTGGTCGACGCTGGCGTGAAGAGCGTCACGCCGCGTCGCGGCGCAGCGGCAGGGTGATGCAGCGGATGGCGCCACCCCAAAAGCCGATCTGATCGCACGGCGTCGGAACCGGCTCGATGCCGTGCCGGCCCAGCTCGTCCATCACCCGGTTGAAACGGGGGTCGATCATGTAGTGCCGCTCATCGAGCGAGACGCCGACGGTGGCGTGATGCATCATTTCCTCTTCGGTGATCTCGATCACCTCCCAGTCCCGGAGAGGTGCGGGCAGGCCCTCGGCCAGCGCCGGCATGTAGGCCATGAGGAGGCCGGGGCGCAGAAGGCACATGATGCCGAGGGCATGCAGGATGGCCCCCTTGATGGGGACGGCATGCACCTGGTAGCCCCAGCGCTCGATATAGCGTTTGAGCCATGAAAGCCCGGCGGCGTTGGAGCACAGGTCGCCCTGGCCGACCATGATATCCTGCCCGTGAATGAGGATGTCGCCGCCTTCCAGGAACGGTCCCGGCCCCTCGCCCGACGGGGTCCACGGCGCGGACTGCGGCATCGCGACATGGTGGGCTTCCGGATCGGCCTCGATCATCGGCAAGACGAGGTCGCGCAACGGGAAGACCTCCTTGCGGCGATAGGCGCGGCGGATGGAAATCTCCATGTAATGCTTGCCGATGACAAAGACCGGATCGGCCGGATAAAGCTGCGAATGGCCTTGTTGCAGGGCGCCCAGATAGTCGCGTTCTTCGGCGGTGAAGGGGCGCGGGCGGTGCACCTTGACGCCGAAGGCCTCGTAGGTCGCCGCCACGCCGTCCATTTGTTCCACAGTGCGCTGGTAGCGCTCGGGGAAGGTCGCGGCGATGTCGAGCGGCCGCTTGCCATTGTCGAGGAGGGCGGTGCGCAATTCCTCGTTGTAGTGCGACAGGTCCCTGCCGTAGGGCGGCAGGTGCAGGCCGTCCGCGATGCCCACCACCACTTCGCGCAACGGCCCGAATTCGCTGTGCGATCCGAAACTCTCGTTCATGCCCTCTCCCTTTCCGGCAACCGACGGCGGGCGATTATGGCAGCCGCGCCGTGCGGCGCAAGACCGGCGGCGGCGGTATTTCCGACAGCGCCGGTTCCAGTTCGCGCAACAGCTTTTTCAGCATCGCCTTGCGGAAGGCGCTGTAGTCGAGCGCCGGTTCAACGAAGGCATGCGGCCCGGCCATGACGTTGGCGCGGTAATAAAGGGCGAGATCGGCATCGTCGGTAAGCACGGCGAGCCCGTTGATAGTGATGCCCGCCGCAATGGCAGCGATACGCACCTGGGCGGGCTCCGGGCCGACATTGCTCTTGCCGTCGCCGGAGATGTCGATGCGGCTGGCATAGCCGTCATAGCCGTTGTCGGCGAGCAGGTGCATGGCTTGCGCCATGGCCGAGCCGATGGCGGTCAGATATCCGAGGTTCTGGTTCTTCACCTTGTCGATCTCATCGGCAAGGGCGGCAATGTCGGCTTCGCTGCGCAGCACCCGCCACGGCACCGCCGGCTCTTGCTGCGGCACCCCGGCCCACAGGAACAGCGCGAACGCCACGCCCTTGTCGTGGGAGAGGATGGCACCGATAACGGCGGGGTTCCGGAGGGCAGCGGAAATGCCGCGCATCTGCAGGGAAAACTCGGCATCGTCGACCGACAGCGAACAGTCGACGCCGAGGACCAGTTCGATCGAAACCGGCTCGCCTGCCTCAGCCGGGCGCGTAGTGAGGATCGTGATCAGCACCAGGGCGGCGGCGGTGAGGGGCTTCAACGGGGATCACCGGCGGCGGCGACGGCGATGGCCGGCGGCAGGCCCGACAGCGCCGGCAGGATCTCGCGCAACAGCTTGCGGTGGATCATGTCGGCATAATCGCTGTAGTCGTGCGCCCGCTCCACGAAGGCATCAGCGCCCAGGATCACCTTGTCGCGATAATAGGCGGCGAGCTTGTCGTCGTCGGTCTCGATCGCCAGTCCGTTGACCGTCACGCCTGCCGCCAGCAGCCGGGGGTGCACCTGTTCTGGCCACGGTGCGCGGTTGTTGCGCCCGTCGCCCGACACATCGATCACCCGGCGAACCCCGACGAAGTCGTTGCTCGCCAGCAGATCGAGCGAAGCCGCAAGCCCCGCACCGATGCTGGTGTAGCTGGAGTTGGCGACGCGGCGGACGCGGGTAGCGAGAAACGCAAAGGCGCGCGATGTGCGTTCATCCACAAGCTGATGGAAGGGCAGCACCACCTGGGTGCTTTGCGGCTCCGACCATTCCAGTATCGCCACTGCGACGCCGCCGGGCCCGGCTTTCTCGATGGCCGCTATGATGTCGGCCTGGCGGAAGGCTGCGGCGATGCCGTTGATCTGCAGGGCGAACTCATCGGAATCGACGCTGGCCGAGACATCGAGCGCCAGCACCAGTTCCAGCGCCACCGGCGTGCGCGTCTGGGCGAATGCACCGCCTGCCGGCGCCGTCAGCGCCAGCGCTGCCACCAAACCCAGTCCTGCGCCCCAGGCTGTGCATCGGCTTGCCATGCGGCAACCATAGCGCTTCGCCGCTTTCGCGTCATCGCGACCTTTCAGTCGCTTTCGCCGGAAAGACCGGTGCCCGATTTTCCCGTCGAATCCATGGGATAGTGGAAAGAGGCATAGCGCAGCACCACCACCGAGACCGCCAGAAACAGGATGGCGCCGGCCAGCATGAGCACCGGCCAGCCGGTCTGGTGCTCCACATTGACGATGTCGATGAGATGGCGGGTCACTGCCGTGATGCCCACGTAAATGAGAAAGCGCACCGGCATGTGATTGGTCTTGAAGTAGATGCCGACCATGGCGCCGATTTCGAGGTAGATGAACAGCAGCAGCAGATCCTCGATCCCGGCCCCGCCCTTGTCGGCCATGGCCATGAAGGCCTTCACCGCCGCCCACACGGTGGCCGCCCCGATACCGAACAGCGCCAGCTTGTGGAAGATGTGCACAAGCACATTGCCCAGCGCATCGCCGAGCACCCCGATCGACTGGTCGGTGGCCTTGAGGCGATCGGGAATGGTAGTCTCCGGCTTGTCGCTCATGGCTGCGATGGTAGCTGGCCGGGGGACGAGCCGCAACGAAGGACTGATACCCGACAATGAAGATCACCGCCGTCCGGGCCACGCCCGTCAACATCCCGCTGGAAGCGCCCTATGTGTGGTCCTACGGCAGCCTGCCGGGCTTCACCCAGACCATCATCGAGGTGGAGACCGATGAGGGTCTGACCGGTATCGGCGAGGCGCCGGGCGCCGGGGCGGCTGACACGGTGGCCAAACGCTTTGCACCGGCTCTCGCCGGGCGCGATCCCTTCGACATCGCCGGCGCCGAGGAACGCTGCGTGCCTTCAGCGCGCGGCGTCCAGTCGATCGTCGACTTTGCGACCCTCTCGGCTTTCGGCGGACTGGAGATGGCGCTGTGGGACCTGCGCGGCAAGGCCTGGGGCCAGCCCCTCTATCAGCTTCTGGGCGGCGCGGTGAAAAAGGAAATCGCCTTTGCCGATTATTTCGCCTACCGCCTGGAGAAGGACGGCTTCGGCGGCGAGGCCGACCCCGAGGCGGTGGCCGATTATTGCCTGAAGCTGAGGGCTGAGTGCGGCACCACCATCTTCGAGGGCAAGGTGTCGGACGCCGACCCGAGGGACGCCATCGCGCTGGTGAAGACGCTGAGGGTGCGCCTCGGCGATGCCGCCATCATCCGCATCGATTCCAACCACGCCTATTCGCTTGCGACCGCCCGCCAGTTGGCACCGGCGTTCGAGGAACTCGGCGTGGCCAACTGGGAAGACCCGGTCGGCACCTGGGAGGAAATGGCACGCCTCCGGCCCTTCACGCGGCTGCCCTTTTCCTCCCACAACCTCGATCTCCCCAAGGCCGTCAACCTCGGTGTGCCCGATGCCCTCGTCACCAACATCGCCGGCCATGGCGGCATCGCCCGGGCGGTGAAATTCATCGCCGCCTGCGAGGCGATGGGCATCGACTTCTGGTGCTATTCGGGCGATTCCGGCGTGGCGAACGCGGCCTACCTGCATCTGCTCGCATCGCAAGGCTGGGCCATCAAGCCGAGCCAGTCGCTGTTTCGCATGCAGCCCATCGACGTCATCGCCGAAGGCCCGTTCCGGCCGAAGAACAATGTCCTCAAGGTACCGGAAGGCGCAGGGCTCGGCGTCACCCTGTCGCCCGAGCGCCTGAAGCGCGCGCATGAACTGTTTCTGCGTGACGGGGTGATGAACAAGTACCACGACCCCGAAAGACCCGGGACGTTCCGGCGGCTGCCCTACGCCTGAGCCACGCCCCCTCAGATCGTCACCTGCCCGCCCATTTCCACCACCCTATTGGGGGGGATGCGGAAATAGTCGATGGCCGTTGCCGACATCTTGTAGAGGCGGATGAACAGCCGGTCCTGCCACAACGGCATGCCGGTGTTGCGCGCCGCACGCAGCGAGTTGCGCCCGAGGAAGAACGAGGTGCTCATCAGGTTGAGATCGAGCCCCTTTTCGCGCAGCAGTGCCAGGATGCGCGGCATGCTCGGGGTCTCCATGTAGCCGAAAGTGGCGATCACCCGTACCAGCCCTTCAACCTTCCTGTCGATGACCAGCTTTTCGCCGTTCGGCACGTGCGGCTGATCGCTCGCCCTGATGGTCAAGAGCATGGTGTTCTCGTGCAGGACGTGGTTGTGCTTGAGGTTGTGCAGGAGGGCGCGCGGGGTATCGTCGGGATCGCTGGTCAGGAAGATGGCGGTGCCGGAAGTGCGCAAGGGGCTGGACTTGCGGATCATGGCGGCGAAGTCGGCGACCGGCAGGCTGTCGCGCAACGCTATGCGCCCGAGGATGGCAGTGCCGCGCGCCCAGGTCCACATGATCAGGGCCATGACCATGGCGATACCCACCGGCACATAGCCGCCATCGGTGATCTTGAAAAGGCTGGCGACGAAGAAGCCGACATCGACCAGCATGAAAGGCGCGATCAGCATCAGCGCCACGCCGAGCGACCAGCGCCACTTGCGGTGCACCAGCACGAAGGCAAGGCACGAGGTGACCACCATGGTCGCTGTCACCGTGATCCCGTAGGCGCTGGCGAGCGCCCCCGAGCTCCTGAAGCCGAGAACCAGCGCCAGCACCCCCAGCAGCAGCAGCACGTTTACCTGGCCGATATAGATCTGGCCCTCCTGTTCCTCGGAGGTATGGCTGATCAGCATGCGCGGCAACAGGCCGAGCTGAATCGCCTGCCGGGTGATGGAGAAGGCGCCGGTGATCACCGCCTGGCTGGCGATGATGGTGGCGAGGGTGGCGAGGATGACCAGTCCCAAAAGCATCCAGCCCGGCGCCATCAGGAAGAAGGGATTGGCGAGGGTTTCCGGGTGCGCCAGGACCAGGGCGCCCTGGCCGAGATAATTGAGGACAAGCGAGGGAAACACCAGCCCCATCCAGGCGGTGCGAATGGGGCCGGCGCCGAAGTGGCCCATGTCGGCGTAAAGCGCCTCCGCCCCGGTCACTGCCAGGAAGATCGAGCCCAGCGCCACCAGCGAGCCAAGTCCGTGGTTGATGAGGAACTGCAACCCGTTGAGCGGATTGAGGGCGGCAAGGATGGTGAAGTCGTCGACGATGTGGCGGATGCCGAGGCCCGCCATAACCAGGAAGAACACGGCGCAGATCGGCCCGAAGAAAATCGCCACCCGCGCCGTGCCGCGGCTCTGCACCATGAACAGCGCCAGCAGGATGGCGGCCGCGATCCACACCACATAGGGCTCGAACACCGGGGTTACCAGCTTGAGGCCTTCCACAGCCGCCAGCACCGAAATGGCCGGGGTGATGAGGGCATCGCCATAGAACAGCGCGCCGCCCGCCACCCCTAGCACGAACACCGCCCCGAAGCCGCGCCCGATGGCGCTCTGGCACAGCGCCATCAGAGACAGTACGCCGCCCTCGCCACGGTTGTCGGCGCGCGTCAGGAACCACACGTATTTGCAGGTGACGACGATCACCAGCGCCCAGACCAGGAGCGACACCACACCGATCACTTCGTGGCGGGTCACCCCGTCGGCGGCGACCCGGTCGAGCGATTCCCGGATGGCATAGAGCGGACTGGTGCCGATGTCGCCGTAAACGACGCCGGTGGTACCGAGCGTCAGTTGCCAGAAGCGACGCTTTGAGGGGCCTTCCGGGCCGGCGCTTTCGTCGGCGGGGGATGGCTCGGGGTCAGTCATCTCAATGTCCAGATGATCAGCGATGGCCGCCACGCCAAGTGCTCGTGCGGGGGCGGCGGGAAGCTCCTATAGGCGCATTGTTGCACCGCAACAAGAGGCAGGTACGCCGCAATGCGGAACCGGCGGCGCATCGGCGAGGGGGATAAATTCGCGCTTGTCATGGCCGATTACGGCCGCTCGCGCAATAGCGGGCCGGTGAGGATGAGTTCGCGCGCATTTGCCGTTTGGCATCGCTTTTGCCGGTGCTGCAATGAGGATGGCCTCGGGATTGGCCTCGACGACCCTCACCCGCTGACAGGGCCCGTCTTGGCCGAGGCCGGGATGCAGCACCATCTCATCATCCACCCTTGCCACCGGCAACGGCCAGTGGGCAACCGGCGAAGTCAGGCGCAGGCTGCCATCGGTGGATGACGCGACATTGTAGGCCCGCGGCCATTGACGCGGATCGGGCGCCCGTGGCGGCAGATTCTCATCCGGGGCCGCCGCCATGTCGCCAATCCGCTCGATGCGATCGCCCCGCCGGATCTCGCCGCTCTCGACCGCGCGGCCATAGACGGCAAAGAACAGATGGCCCGTCGCCCGGCGCAACAGGACGGGCACGTTGAGGTCGGTATCGCCCGTTTCCGGATCGGCCTGCGTGGCGGCGCAGCGCATGGCCGGGCGGACAATATCGATCACCGCCTCACCGAACCGGTAGCGCCCGCCGATGAGGCCGAATTCGGCCCACGGCTCGATCCCGTCGATGTGCAGGTTGGCGCGAAACCGGCGGGCATCGATCGGCGTGTCCGCTGCCGCTTCCAGGGCCCTGAGCGAGGCGAGGTTGAGGATGGAGATGCCGCTGTCGGCAAAATCCCAATGGCCGCGCGGCCGGGTTTGCACATGCAGCGCAGGCGCACCATGCGGCCCGGCGGCGAAATGACGGGCGATGAGGTCGTTAGCCGCTTCGACGCCGCTGCCGTCGTCGAGACCCACTTCGATGCTTTCCCCGTCCGGCGCCGAGAGGGTGAAGGTGCGACTATCCTCATCGAGGCGGGTGCGGAAGCGGGCCAGCTCGGGATAGACGGTCAACTGGATGAAGGTACGGGCAGGCACCCACCCGCCGGCGACCGGCGGATCGGGCAGGTTGCCCGAGGTAAAGCCGCAGGCGCGGTCAAAGGGCACGCCGGCGCCGGCCTCGAGACGAGTGCGATCCAGCGCCTCGGGTGTCAGCCCTTTCACCGGATGGCGGTAGATATGTTCAAGCCGCATGGGAGCCTCGTGATGAACGGCGATGGACAGGCGGCAGCATGGTGGCTAAATCGGTTCGCCCGCGCAAGGCGGTGAGGGGGCTGTGCTTGGATATTCTCGGATGGCTGATCCTGGCGGCCGGCGGCTTTGTCGCCGGCGTGGTCAATGCGGTGGCCGGCGGGTCGAGCTTCCTGACCTTTCCGCTGCTGCTGGCGGCGGGCCTGCATCCTCTCGTTGCCAACATGAGCAACTACGTCGCCCTCACGCCCGGCAATGTCATGGCGATGATCGCCTATCGCCGCGAGCTGGCCGGGCTCGGCCGCCGGCTTGCCGTGCCCATCGCCATTTCCGCCGTCGGTGGCCTTCTCGGCGCGGAATTGCTGTTGTGGTCGGGCGAGGTGCGCTTTGCCCACGCGGTGCCGTGGCTGATCCTTGCCTCCACCGTGCTGTTTGCGCTCGGCACCTGGCTGAAGCAGCGCCTGTCGCGTATCGCCGGTTTCGACGGGGGGAACTGGAAGAAGATCTCCTATCCGATCCTGTTCGCGCTTGCCGTCTATGGCGGTTATTTCGGCGCCGGCATGGGCGTGGTGCTGCTCGCAACCCTCAACATCTTCGGCCATGACGACCTGCACGAGGCCAATGCCGTCAAGAATACCCTGATCACCGTGTTCTCCATCGTCGGCGTGACGATATTCATTTCGAACGGCACGATCTCCTGGCCCCACGCGCTTGCCGTCATGGCCGGCACCATCTGCGGCGGCTTCGTTGCCATCCGCATCGCCCGGCGCCTGCCGCAGACCCTGCTTCGCTACGGCATCATGGCGTGGGCGGCTGTCCTCACGGTGGTGACCTTCATCCACTACGGGATTTGAGCCGGCGCTCGCGCACCAGGGTGTAGAGCCCCGAGCCGGCGATCAGCGCGATGCCGGCAAGCGCGGTGATGTCGGGGGTATCGCCGAACACCAGGAATCCGGCGAGCAGCGACCACACGATGATCGTATAGCGCAGCGGCGCGGTGGTCGACACATGCGCCAGCCTTACCGTCAGCACCATGAACGTGTAGGCGACGGCAATCGACAGGGCGCAGGCGAGAAGAACCCCCGTCTCGGTGGGGGTGAGCGGCCGCCAACCCTCGAACATCGTATAGATCGCGCCGCAGACCGTGACTCCCAGAGCATTGCTGAGGGCAACGAGAATCGACGGCACGGCGGCCGGAATGCGCCGCGTCACGATATCGCGCAGCGAAATGGTGAACATCGAGGCGAGCGCGAACAGCGAATAGAAATTGAAGTCGCTGCTTGCCGGCTTGACCACCAGCAGCACGCCGCAAAACCCGACGACCACCGCCGAAAGCCGCCTTATGCCGACCCGCTCGCCCAGGAAGACGGCGCTCAGCACCACGATGACGAACGGCACCGCCTGGTTGATCGCCGTGGCGTTGGCGATCGGCATGTGGAGCAGGGCGGTGAGGTAGACGAAGGTGGTGGCAACATCGGCCGCGGTGCGCAGGGCGACGGCGCGCGAAAAGATGCCGGCATAGCGCCTGAGCGCCCCCGTCGCGGCGGCCATCGAGGTGATGATGATCACCACGAAGGCACCGCGCACCATCAGCATTTCGCCCAGCGGCAGGTTCGTCCCCACCACCTTGATCATCGTGTCGTTGATGATGAAGGCCAGCATGGCAAGCGCCATGGACGCCCCGCCACGCAGGGCATCGTCCTCACCCGGATGGGCAGCGATGGCGGGCGGTGAGACGGTCATCCGGTTTCCTGTGGGCAGCGCCCGCTGGACAATCGCGCAGGCCTGAAAGCTGCACTACCACACGCAAGACGCGATGACGACGCCCCCCGCGCTCCGCCCGCCTGCGGATGAAGGCGCTATTTGCGCCCGAAGCGCCCCGCCGTGCGCCAGTTCGGGCGCAGATGGGTGAGCGATCGCGTCGATGTCTGGTCCAGCGCGACGGTCTGCCCGTGACCGAGCGACAAAATGTCGATCTCCACCCTGGCGACGCCGGAAAGGTTGAGACCGATGGCCCGCGCGGCACCCAGCGACAGATCGATGATGCGCCCGCCGACAAAGGGGCCGCGATCGTTGATCCTGACCACCACCGAGCGCCCCGATTTCACCTGCGTCACCCTGACTTTGGTGCCGAAGGGCAGGCTGCGATGCGCGGCGGTGAGGCCCATGGGATTGAAGCGCTCGCCGCTGGCGGTGCGGTTGCCGGACTTGTAGTAGGAAGCCATGCCGCGCTGGGCGGCGTCAGCCGGCGCGGAAATCGCCAGGCTGGAAAGAAAACAGGCGCAAAAGGCGGCTGCGGTGGCAGCGATCAATCCATTTCGCATGTAAACCCCGATATCGAGTTGCCGTCGCAACGTTTCATGTTCTCCGGCAAACCGGAAGCAGGGTGTCTTGAAGCCGCTCAATGTGACCTCAAAACGGCGGCTGGACGGTCATCTTGTGGTCGCGTAGGGTGCCGCCGGGATCCAGAGAGAGGCTGAAAATGGCACGCGACCCGCGTTACGACATCCTGTTCGAGCCGGTGAAAATCGGGCCGGTCACTGCGAAAAACCGCTTTTTCCAGGTGCCGCACTGTACTGGCGCCGGCTATCGCTACCCGCAAACCGAAGCCCGTATGCGCGGCATCAAGGCCGAGGGCGGCTGGGCGGTGATCTCCACCCAGGAAGTGGAGATCCACCCCACGACCGACATTACCCCTTCCAACGAAGGGCGCCTGTGGGACGACGGCGACATCCCCGCCCTGGCGCTGATGACGAGCGCGGTGCATGAACACGGGAGCCTGGCGGCCATCGAACTGGTCCACAGCGGCCATCACAACGCCAACCGCTTTTCCCGCGCGATCCCCATCGCACCCTCGCACCTGATCCACGACGGTATCGATCCGGTGCAGGCGCGCGCCCTCGACAAGGCCGATATCGTGGAACTGCGCCGCACCTTCAGGGCCGCCGCCCGGCGCAGCATCGAGGCGGGCTTCGACATCGTCTACGTCTATGCCGGCCACGACCTGTCGATCTTGCAGCACTTCCTGTCGCGCCGCCACAACCACCGCATCGACGAATATGGCGGCAGCTTCGACAACCGCCTGCGCCTCTTCCGTGAAGTACTTGAAGACACCCGCGAGACGGTGGGCGACAAGGCAGCCGTTGCCGTGCGCCTCGCCGTTGACGAGCTTCTGGGGCCTGAAGGCATCTGTTGCGAGGCCGAGGGCCGCGATGTGATCGAGGCGCTCGCCGAGGTGCCCGATTTGTGGGACGTCAACCTCTCCGACTGGTCCAACGACAGCCAGACCTCGCGCTTTGCCGAGGAGGGCTTTCAGGAAAAGTACATCGCCTTCGTCAAGTCGGTGACGACCAAACCGGTGGTGGGCGTGGGCCGCTATACCTCGCCCGACACCATGGTGAGGGTGATCCGCCAGGGCATCATGGACTTCATCGGCGCCGCGCGTCCCTCCATCGCCGATCCCTTCCTGCCGAAAAAGATCGAGGAAGGCCGCATCGACGACATCCGCGAATGCATCGGGTGCAATATCTGCGTCGCTGGCGACAACACCAATGTGCCCATGCGCTGCACCCAGAACCCCACCAAGTCGGAGGAATGGCGCAAGGGCTGGCACCCCGAGGCGATCCCGATGGCAAGATCGCCCGAGCCGGTGCTCGTCGTCGGCGGCGGCCCCGCCGGACTGGAGGCGGCCCGGGCGCTGGGCCAGCGCGGCGTGCCGGTGACGCTGGCCGAAGCTACTGCGGAATGGGGCGGGCGGGTGACGAAGGAATCGCGCCTGCCGGGACTGGCCGCCTGGGCGCGGGTGCGCGACTGGCGCCTGGGGCAATTGCACCGGTACCCCAATGTCTCGATGTATCTGGAAAGCCGGCTTTCACCTGAGGACGTCCTCTCCTACGGCATTCCGCACGTGATGCTGGCGACCGGCGCCCGCTGGCGTGCCGACGCAATGGGGCGCAACCATCACCATGCCCTCGAATTCCTGAAGGAAGGCCTCACCCTGACGCCCGACGACGTGATGGCGGCAGACGGCATGGAGCGCCTGAATGGCATTCACGGACCGGTGGTGGTCTTCGACGACGACCAGTACTACATGGGCTCCGTCATTGCCGAAAAGCTGGTGGCGCAAGACTTCGAAGTGGTGCTGGTGACGCCGGCCGGCGAAGTGGCGCCGTGGAGCCAGCACACCCTGGAACAGGCGCGCATCCAGCGCCGGCTGCTGGAGGAAGAAGTCGAGATCCATCCCCACCGGGTGCTGGCCGGACGCCGTGCCGACAGCCTCGATATCGCCTGCGTCTTCACCGGCCGCCATGAGACCATCGCCTGTGGAGCGCTCATCGCCGTCACCGCCCGCCTGCCCGAGGAAACCCTGTGGAAGGGCCTCGAGGCCAGAGGCGCCGACTGGCAGACGGCGGGGATCAAGAGCGTCACGCGGATCGGCGATTGCCTGGCACCGGGCCTCATCGCCGCGGCGGTCTATTCCGGCCACCGCTATGCCCGCGAGTTCGGCGAACTGCACGAGTTCAGCGAAGTGAATTTCCGCCGCGAGGATCGCGGCATGAACGAGGTGATGTGATGTCGGGAACCCTCATCGTCACCGGTGCCTCGCGCGGCATCGGCGAGGCGACCGCGCGGCTTGCCGCCCATGCCGGCTATGCCGTGGCGGTCAATTATGCGCAAAATGTCGGGGCGGCGGAGAACGTGGTGGGCGAGATCGCCGTCGCCGGCGGCAGGGCCGTGGCGATCCGCGCCGATATATCTTCCGAGGCCGAGGTGAAACGGCTGTTCGCAACGGCCGAGGATACACTCGGCCCCATCGTCGGCCTGGTCAACAATGCCGGCATGCTGGAAATCGCCAGCCGCCTCGATGAGATGAGCCCGGAGCGCTGGCAGCGGGTGCTGGCGACCAACGTCATCGGCTCGTTTCTGTGCGCGAAGGAGGCGGTCTTGCGCCTCTCCACCCGCCATGGCGGCAAGGGCGGGGCCATCGTCAATGTCTCATCGGCCGCGGCGCGTCTCGGTTCGCCCAACGAGTTCATCGACTATGCCGCCTCCAAGGGCGCCATCGACGCCATGACCATCGGCCTGGCCAAGGAGGTGGCCAAGGAGGGCATCCGCGTCAACGCCGTGCGCCCCGGCCTCATCCATACCGATATCCACGCCGCCTCCGGCCAGCCCGACCGGGTCGAGCGATTGCAGGTCGGCGTGCCCATGGGGCGCGGCGGCTCGGCGGAAGAGGTGGCCGAGGTCATCATCTGGCTGCTGTCTGACAGGGCCTCTTACGTGACCGGCGACCTGATCGACGTCACCGGCGGGAGGTAGCAAACGATGCATGCAGTCATCTTCGAGGTGTGGCCGGCCGATGGGCGGCGCGAGGAGTATCTGGCCATCGCCGCCGCCTTGCGGAGCGAACTTGGAAAGATGCCGGGCTTCATCTCGGTGGAGCGCTTTGAAAGCCTCACCGAGCCGGGCAAGATGCTGTCGCTGTCCTTTTGGGAGAGCGAGGAGGCGATCGCCAACTGGCGCCGCCATGGCGGCCACCGCGGCGCCCAGAAGAAGGGCCGCGCCGGCGTCTTTGCCGGCTATCGCCTGCGGGTGGCCGAGGTGGCGCGCGACTACACCATGAACGAGCGCCGCGACCAGGCGCCGGCCGACGCGCGCGACATCATGTAGCCGCCGTCATGTCGTGAGCCGTTGCCGCAGCGCCGCGACGACCCGGGCGAAGAACTGTTCCACCGGGGCGAATACTCTGGAGTAGTGCTGTTCGACCGGGGCGAATATCCGTTCATCCAGCATCCCGCTCGCCATGTTGGCGGTCACCGCGGCAATGAGCGAGATGAGGGCGGACGCCGCCATGTCGAGAGGGAAATGCACCCCGAGATAAACCCGCGCCCAGGCCGTCGACAGGCCGAGCGCGGTGATTGCCATGCCCGCAAAGCGCAAGGCCGGGGTGATCACCAGCGCCAGTCCGATACTGAGCAGCAAGGTGGCATGGTCGCTGGGAAACGAGGTCTCAAGCCCGTGCGCCAGCCAGGTATGGCCGATCCCCGCCTGCAGCGGCCGCGCCATGTAGGTGGTGGAGGTGATGGCGAGGTTGATGGCCATGCCGATGACGAGCGCCACGACGGCAATCATCAGGGCGCGGCGCTTGCGCCGATCTCCCGCCACCCACCATCCGACCATCCCGAGCGCCACCAGAACCGGCGTGTCCTGGGCGATAAAGCGAAACAGACCCAGATGCACCGGCGCCTGCGTGGCATTGACGAGATGGAACAGGGTGAGGTTCCAGCCGAGGCTCGTTTCAAGATTCATCGTCGTTGTGTGCTCCCCGGCATCGGGATTGTCAAAACCGTCATGGCCCCGCCAGTACCAGCCGGCCGCCGCAGCCGCCGTCGGGCGCCTTGCGCTCGGTGCCGACCGTCTGTGCGCCGCTGAGGCCAGCGAGCAATGGCCCGGCATCGCAGGCTGCCGGGCTGAGCGCCATCGGCAGGGATAATTCGTTCAGCGGATGGATCACCCGCTCGAAGTCGATCGAGGCCAGGAGGATGTCTGCGACTTCACCATTGCTGTCGCGAACGCTGCGTGGCCAGGCGCGCAGCACGTAGCGCCCGGTGACGGTCCCGAGGGTGCCGGGGCGGATCATCGCCACGACTTCGTGCGTGCCGCCGTTGAAGCGCGGCATCACCGGCAGCGCGCTGGCTTTTTCGTGCGGATAGGCGAACAGGTTGAGGCTGGCCAGTGACCAGGCTTGCGGCTTCGACCAGCCGATCCGGGTGAGGTCATCGACGAGGCGGCCGGGCGACCCGCGCCATTGCAGCACCAGCGGCTCTTCGCGTTCGCCACCCAAATCGATGCGATAGTGAGGCAGGCGTTGCCAGCCGCCGTCGCGCCAGGCCGTGGCGAGGACGAGCGGCGGGCGCGGCTGGCGGGCATAAAATTGCAGGCCGCGGGAAAAGTCGCTCGAAATGTGCCATGTGCCGGCCACCAGCAAGGTCGCTGTCGCCGTGGCCAGCAACCACGCGGCGGCCCTTTCCGGCACCTCGTCGTTGCGGAACATCAGGGCAAAGCCTGCCGTGATGCCGATGCCGAACAGCACGCCGCCGATAACGTCCGATGGCCAATGCGCCGCGAGATAGATGCGCGACAGGGCGACCGCGGTGATCAAGCCGGCGCACATCCCGATCACGGTGCGCCCGAAGGTGCCGCCGATGCCGCGATAGGCAATCAGGCCGATGAGCCCGTAGAGCGTGGCGGTCATGGTGGCGTGGCCGGAGGGAAACGAGAAGGCATCGGCCCCGGAATAGATGTCGGTGGGCCGTGAGGCGTGCACCAGCCGCTTCATCACTTCGACGAACGTCATGGTGCTGATGAGCGCCACCGCCACGCCGCCGGCGAGGCGAAAGCGGCGATACCACGCCAGGACGGCACAGGCTGCCACCGCCACCGCCGTCGTCACCGGCCAGTCGCCGAGCATGGTGGGCACCAGCATGACGTGGTCGGTCCAGGTGGTGCGCAGGGTCTGCACGAAATGGCTGACGGCATGGTCGAAGCGCGCCACCGCCGCCTCGCTCGCCACCTGTTCGACCAGGTCGGCGAACCCCGCGAAGGCGGCGATCAGCACGGCGTTGAGAATGATGAAGGCGCGAAATTCGCGGTGTTCGGGCGCCAGCGTCCGTTCGGTCACATGCGCCAGCCAGCCGCCGTGGCTGCGCGCCCACGAGAGCAGCGATGTTCTGGCGTGCGGCAGTGTCTTCAGGCCCAGCACGATCCCCAGACGCACCAGAAAGACGATGACCACGAGACCGAGCGCGAACAGCCCCAGCGCCACCACCAGCCGGCGACTGACGGTGCCGATGCCGATCAGGGCGTAGCCCGCCACCAGTCCGGTCAGGATATGCGTCGTCGCCCAGATCAGCGCCGTGATGGCGCTGGCGGGGAGGAAGCGCATGGGCGACATGCGCATGATGCCGGCAACCACCGGCACCACCGCCCGCGCTGGCGGCACGAAGCGGCCGATGAGGACGCTCCAGCCCCCGTGGCGCCTGAAGAACGCCTCGCCGCCGGCGATCAGTTGCGGCCGGGTGGAAAACGGCCACATGCCGCGAATGCGGTCGTTGTATTTGTAGCCCAGCCAGTAGGCGATCGCATCGCCGGTCAGTGCCCCGGCCGCCGCCCACAGGATGAGCGGCCACAGCGATACCCCGCCATAGGTGACGAGCGCCCCGATGCTGACGATCAGCGTCGCCCCCGGGATCAGCCCCCCGATGAGCACGATGCCCTCGGCCAGCGCCGCCAGATACGCCGTCACGCCCGCCCAGTTGGGGTGCTGGGCGATGATGGCGACGATAGCGTGAAGGTAGGCTGTTATGTGGGCGGTCATCGGTTTCGATTAGTCCGCATGCGCCGCCGGGGACAAGGCCTTGCTCAGGCGACACGAGCGCGCGGGTGCGCCCGGGTCTCGAAGGTGAAGGTCTCGAACGCTGACTGATGGGCAGGGCCGGGTGCGACATGGGCGATGAGCTCGGGCGCCACCTCCCAGATCACCGTGGCGAAGGTGAAGCCGAGATCGTGGCGGCCGGGTATATGCTCGCGCGCCACCGGGTTCCATTGATCGTCGCGGCTTGAAAGCGCTTGCCTGACCTCTTCCAGGCTGCCGGTAGAATAACCGCCGGCCAGACGGCGGTCGAGGGCGGCGAGCCGGGCAACGCTGTTGGCTTCGCCGCCGGTCGCGGCAAGGCCTTGATCGCTGCTGCCGGTCGAGGCGAGGGGGTGGTTGGTGTGCCACACCAGATGGGCGTCGGGCCACGGCTGCCAGCGCGCCACCCCGGCGGCCGAGGCCTCGTAGTTCGCAACACCGGATCTGTCGGTGAGAATGTAATTCTGGCCCGAGGCGTGGGTGACCTCATGCAGGAACCCGGCGGCCGCGGCGGCATCGCGGCGGGCCAGGGCGCCCCGCGAGACGAATGCCACCGGCAGACCGGCCGTCGAGGTGGGAAGCTGGGCAAGGGTGTTGACGTTCACCGCCAGCCCCGCCGAATTCAGGCCGCACAGGCCCACCATGCCGGCGGCGGTCAGCACGTGGGCGGTGAGCCCGGCAGCCGGATCATCGATGGTGAGGAGCGTCTGCGCGCCGTCCATCCAGCCCGGCAGGTCCATGGTCTGGCCGCCAACGGCGCGCCCCGCGCCATTGGAAAAGCCCAGACCCGAACAGTGATGGCGGCCGGCAAAGGCCACCGAGAACCACCATTCCTCATCCATGAGCTGGAAGGCGAAGATGTCGCTGAAGGGGAGATTGGAGCCCTCGGCGATGCCACGCACCTCGTCCACCAGGTCCGGTGTCCAGCGCAGGGCAGCGGCGACGTAATGGGTGGTCTCGAGATGATGGGCGATGAAATGATCGGGCTCGTGCCCGGTGGTGATGCCGATGTGCTCCTTCCACGCCGCATCACGGCCGCGGATGGCGCCGCGCAAGCCCTCGCCGTACTGCCGCCCGCGCTGGCGCGGCGTACCGGAAACCGCTATTGCATGGAGCGTTTGCACCAGCGATCTACTCGTTCAATTGATTGCGCGGAACCCTGAAGACGCCTTTGATCACATTATGGTTGCGGACTGCAATCTGAATGTGGGTTCGCTCTGGGAATGCCGCACCGGGATACGCCGGTTCACCTTCGGTGAACACGCCGCGCACGGTGTCGACAGGAAAGTCCTCTTCAATTTTGCGAATTTCATGAAGGGTGTTGATGACGGCACAATCGAGATTGCGAAGCAGGTGATCTGCGCTATTGCGCGGCAGTTCGCTGGCGCTGGTTTTGAAAAGCGCCCGGATGACGCCGTAAGCCGCTTGCACCTGCTCGATGCCGGAAGTGGTCGTAAGATCGAGACATAATCCCAAATCGATGACCGCACCAACGACAGCAGGAGTCTTCATAGGTCGTCCGGGCCGCTTTGTGCCCAACTCCTTTGCGAACTGCAAACCGCGTTTGGGGTTGCTTTCCCAAAAATAAATACCTTCACCCAACCAGTCGTAAACATTGCGGCTGACGGTAAACGGCGCCCCCGCAAGCAGCCTTTCTGCAACCGCTGCTTCACAGCCGTGATAGCCCAGGATGAATGTCGTTGTCAGCCGGTGCAACGACTACGACTTGTATGGTTTTGCGAGTTCCCCCGCAGAGTCCAGGATACCAATTCGCTTGAGCGCCTCTATCGCATCGGCCGCGCTTGATGAGTTCTCGCGCTTATAGGCACTCGCACTCTTCGCAAATCGCTTACCTGCCGAGGTCACGAATTTTCCGGACCGCGCATCACGCAACAACCACGCACTTCGGTTCTTGTTTCTGTTGACCCCTTTGTCCGCGTCGGCCGCTGAGAGCTTGATTAGCTTCGATGTCATATTCAGACCTTAACGTTGGGATATTTAACCTGCACCAATTTCGGGCAACCGGGCATGGACGTCAACCGCCCGTGACGCTCATGTGGCGGGCAACGCCCGGCTTGTTGCGGCGGCGGTCGATGATGAAGTCGTGGCCCTTGGGTTTGCGCGAGATGGCCTCGTCGATGGCGGCGAGCAACGGCGCATCGCTCTCCGAGGCCCTGAGCGGGGCCCTCAGGTCGGCGGCGTCGTCCTGGCCGAGGCACATGTAGAGTGTGCCGGTGCAGGTGAGGCGCACCCGGTTGCAGCTCTCGCAGAAATTATGGGTCATCGGCGTGATGAACCCGAGCCGTCCGCCCGTTTCCTTCACCTCGACATAGCGCGCCGGCCCGCCGGTCTTGTAAGGAATGTCTTCCAGCGTGTAGCGCTCGATGAGGCTGGCGCGCACCACCGACAGCGGCAGATACTGGTCGGTGCGGTCGCCGTCGATGTCGCCCATGGGCATGGTCTCGATGAGGGTGAGGTCCATGGCCTGCCCGTGGCACCATTCGAGCATTTCGGGGATCTCGTGCTCGTTGACGCCCTTCAGCGCCACCATGTTGATTTTCACCGCCAGTCCGGCGTCCTGCGCCGCCTTGATGCCGTCTTCCACCTTGGCGAAGTCGCCCCAGCGGGTGATCTGCTTGAATTTCGCCGCGTCGCGGGTATCAAGCGAGACGTTGATGCGGCGGACGCCGTGGGCACGGAGGTCGCCGGCAAAGCGCGCAAGCTGGCTGCCGTTGGTGGTGAGGGTAAGCTCGTCCAGCGTCCCGGCCTTCAGGTGGCGCGACAGGCTCTCGAACAGCGCCATGATGTTGCGCCTGACCAGCGGTTCGCCGCCGGTGAGCCTGAGTTTTCGCACCCCGCGCGAGATGAACGCCGTGCACACCCGGTCGAGCTCTTCCAGCGTCAGGATGTCCTTCTTCGGCAGGAAGGTCATGTCTTCCGACATGCAGTAGACGCAACGGAAATCGCAGCGGTCGGTCACCGACACGCGCAGGTAGGTTACATGGCGCCCGAACGGGTCGATCAGGGCGTCGGTATCGCTGGAGGGAATGCGTATCTGGTCCATGATCCTGATTTCGGTCTTTCCGTGCCTTTCGTCAAGAGCAGCGCCCCGGTCCTGCCATAAGGCGGGATGGAGGGCGGGGTATCCCGCCCGTGCCGTTGTGGGCCGGAAAACGCCCCATTTGACAGCCCATGCGGGCCGGACCATAGAGGATCGCAGCCATGCCCCTTGATTGAGAGAACCGATCCCCATGGAAACAGCCGGCGACCGCCCGCGCCTCGTCGATTACCGCCATAACGGCGACAAGGCGAAGCCCACCTTTTCGGCCGGCGAAATGCGCCGCCGCCAGGACGGCATCCGCCAGATCATGGGCGGGGCGAACATCGATGCCTGCCTGTTCACTTCCTATCATAACATCTGTTACCTGGCCGATTTCCTCTATTGCCAGTTCGGGCGCAAATACGCCTTCGTGATCACCCCCGATGCCGCCACCTCGGTCACGGCGGCGATCGACGGCGGCCAGCCCTGGCGCCGCACCGCCGGCGACAATGTCACCTATACCGACTGGTCGCGGGACAATTACCTCAACGCCGTCAAGGGCCTCATCGGCAAGGCCCGGCGTATCGGCATCGAGTTCGATCATGTAAACCTCGATCTGCGCCGCCAGCTTGACGAGGCCTTCCCGGATGCCGAATTCGTCGACGTGGCGGGAGCCGCCATGCGCCGGCGCCTGGTGAAGTCACCTGAAGAAATCGCCCACATCACCGAAATGGCGCGCATCGCCGATATCGGCGGGGCGGCCTGTGTCGAGGCCATCGGCGTGGGCGTGGCCGAGCACGAGGTGGCGCTCAACTCCACCCGGGCCATGGTGCGCGAGATCGCCAGGAGCTGGCCGCACGGCGAACTGATGGATACCTGGACCTGGTTCCAGTCGGGCATCAATACCGACGGCGCCCACAACCCGGTAACCAGCCGCAAGATCGAGGCGGGCGACATCCTGTCGCTCAACTGCTTTCCCATGGTCGCCGGCTATTACGTGGCGCTGGAGCGCACCCTGTTCGCCGGTCATGCTTCAGATGCCCATCTGAAGCTGTGGGAGGTCAATTGCCGGGTGCACGAGGAAGGCAGGAAACTGCTGGTACCGGGGGCGAAATGTTCGGATATCGCCAGGGCGCTCAACGACATCTACGCCGGCCACGACCTGCTGAAATACCGCACCTTCGGCTATGGCCATTCCTTCGGTGTGCTGTGCCACTATTACGGCCGCGAAGCGGGCCTTGAACTGCGCGAGGATTGCGACACGCTGCTGGAGCCCGGCATGGTGGTCTCCATGGAGCCGATGATCATGATCCCCGAAGGGCTGCCCGGCGCCGGCGGCTACCGCGAGCACGACATCCTGGTGATCACCGAAGAGGGCAATCGCAACATCACCGGGTTTCCCTATGGGCCCGGCCACAACATCATCGGCTAGGAGGAGCGGGCATGGCGCACGGCTATCAATCGGGGCGGCTCAATCTGCCGTTCGTCGGCATCTCGACCTTTGCGAAATCGCCGCTTCAGCTCGACTGGGACGCCATCGACGCCGACGTGGCGGTGATGGGGGCACCCTTCGATCAGGCCACCCAGTGGCGCGCCGGCGCCCGCTTTGGTCCGCGCGCGGTGCGCGAGGCCTCGACGCTGTTCTCCTTCGGCCATGCCGGCGCCTACGACCATGAGGACGACATCACCTACCTGCCGGCCGACGGCGCCTGCATCGTCGACATCGGCGATGCCGACATCGTCCATACGCTTACCGAAAAGAGCCATGCCAACATTGCCGCAGGCGTGCGCAAGATCCTCTCCGCCGGAGCGATCCCGGTGGTGATCGGCGGCGATCATTCCATCAACATTCCCTGCATCAATGCCTTCGACGGGGAAGACCCCATCCACGTGGTGCAGATCGATGCCCATCTCGATTTCGTCGACGAGCGCCACGGGGTGCGCTACGGCCACGGCAACCCCATGCGCCGGGCGGCCGAAAAGCCCTATGTCACCGGCCTCACGCAGGTCGGCATCCGCAATGTCTCGTCCACCGCGCGCGAAGGCTACGAGGCGGCCCGCGCCATGGGCTCCGACATTCTTTCCGTGCGCCAGTTCAGGAAACTCGGCGTGGAAGGTGTGCTCGCCCGGGTGCCCGCCGGGGTGCGTTACTACGTCACCATCGACATCGATGGCTTCGATCCTTCCATCGCCGCGGGCACCGGCACGCCCAGCCACGGCGGCTTTTATTATTACGAGGTGCTGGAGTTCCTCGACGGGCTGACCAAACGCGGCTCGGTGGTGGGCATCGATCTGGTGGAGGTGGCGCCCGATTATGATCATACCGGCACCACGGCCATTCTTGCCGCCCAGGTGCTGCTGAATTTCATCGGCCGCATCCTCCATAACCGATAGCCGCGCGCGCTGCGTTAACCGCTGCGGCAACCCGTGACGACGTCGCTGTTGCGCAACCGGACAAGGGTGCTATTGTAGACTTTGGTGGTAGCGGATGTTTTGCCGTGAAATGGGTGGGCAGAGGTAAATTTTCCTTAAGACGCCGCTGACGGTGTGTAGGATGTCGTCTTGCGGCAAATGGCAAGGGTGAATTTGCTGATTGTTGCGTGGAACTGAAACGTCGGGCAGCTCGCCAAAAGCAAGAAAGAGCGTTCGACCTGAAACAGTTTGGGGAGACGAATGACGGGTGAGGCAGGTGCAGGCGAACCGATCGTACGGTTCGCCAATGTGCAGAAGAGCTATGACGGCGAGATCCTTGTCGTCAAGAATCTCAATCTCGATATCGCCAAGGGCGAGTTTGTCACCATGTTGGGCCCGTCAGGGTCGGGCAAGACGACAACCTTGATGATGCTGGCCGGTTTCGAGCCGGCCACCCATGGCGAGATCTTCCTCAACGGGCATCCCATCAACAATGTGCCGCCCCACAAGCGCGGCATCGGCATGGTTTTCCAGAACTATGCCCTGTTCCCCCATATGACGGTGGCGGAAAACCTGGCGTTTCCCCTGAACGTGCGCGGCATGTCCAAGGCCGAGCAGCAACAGCGGGTACAGAAGGTTCTCGAGATGGTCGAGTTGCCGGCCTTCGGCAACCGCCGTCCGGCCCAGCTTTCCGGCGGCCAGCAGCAGCGCGTGGCGGTGGCGCGCGCCCTGGTGTTCGAGCCCGACCTGGTGCTCATGGACGAGCCGCTTGGGGCGCTGGACAAGCAGTTGCGCGAGCAGATGCAGTACGAGATCAAGCACATTCACGACAGCCTGGGCGTCAGTGTGGTCTACGTCACCCACGACCAGTCCGAGGCGCTGACCATGTCGGATCGCATCGCTGTGTTCAACGACGGTATCATCCAGCAGCTTTCCACCCCCGATGATCTTTATGAACGCCCCCAGAACGCCTTCGTCGCCCAGTTCATCGGCGAGAACAATCGTCTGGCCGGCACGGTGGAAAAGGTCGCCAACGGCACCTGCACGGTGAAGCTCGACTCCGGCGATGTGGTCGATGCCGCGGCCATCAAAATAGAGGGCAAAGGTACCCGCACGCAGTTATCGGTGCGGCCGGAACGGGTGACGATCAACCCCAAGAAGTCGCCATCGATGAATATTCTTGAGGGGCGCATCAAGGAGCTCATCTATCTGGGCGATCACATCCGCACCCGCATGAGCGTTGCCGGCCACGACGACTTCATCGTCAAGATTGCCAACAACGCCGACCATACCCCGCTTGCCGAAGGCAGCACCGTGAAGGTCGGATGGGATACCGTTGATTGCAGAGCGCTGGACAATCCCGCCTGATAGCGGGCGGGACGGGGGTGAGAAGGATACCGGCCCGGAATTCGCATGAAATGCGGTCCGGTTAGTTTCCGGCGGCGATAGTGTCGCCGGGCGTCGTAAAAGGGAGAAACTGAGTTATGAAAAATGCACTGAAGCTCGGGCTGTCAGCCCTGGCTCTGGCCGCAGTCGTCAGCACCACCTCGGCAAACGCCGGGGAATTGAACGTCGTGTCATGGGGCGGCGCCTACACCAACAGCCAGATCAAGGCCTATCAGGAGCCCTTCGCCAAGATGACGGGCACCAAGGTCAACTCGATCGATTACAACGGCGGCCTCGCCGAGGTGAAAGCCCAGGTCGAAGCCAACAACGTGAGCTGGGATATCGTCGATGTCGAACTGTCCGACGCGGTGAGAGGCTGCGATGAGGGCCTGTTCGTCAAGATCGACCCGTCGATCCTGCCGCCGGCCCCCGACGGCACGCCGGCGACCAAGGACTTCCTGCCCGGCACCATCTCAGATTGCGCCGTTTCGACCATCATCTGGTCGACGGTCTACGGCTATGACGATGACAGGATCGGCCCCAAGAAGCCCACGACCATGGCCGACTTCTTCGATATCAAGACCTGGCCCGGCAAGCGCGGCCTGCGCAAGAACCCCAAGCCGAACCTGGAGTTCGCCCTGATCGCCGATGGCGTGCCGGTCAAGGACGTCTACAAGACGCTCTCCACGCCGGCCGGCGTCGATCGCGCCTTCGCCAAGCTCGACACCATCAAGAAGAACGCCGTGTGGTGGGAAGCCGGCGCCCAGCCGCCGCAGCTTCTGGCCGACGGCGAAGTGGCCATGACCACTGCCTATAACGGCCGCCTGTTCAACGCGGTCGCCAACGAAGGCAAGCACTTCAAGATCGTGTGGGACGGCCAGGTGTGGGATCTCGACCTGTGGGCCATCCCCAAGGGCGCCCCGCATGAAAAGGCGGCGATGGACTTCCTGAAGTTCTCCACCGACACCCAGCAGCTCGCCGAGCAGGCCAAGTATATCTCCTACGGCCCGGCGCGTGCCTCCTCGATCCCGCTCATCGGCAAGGATGCCACCGGCAAGATCGACATGGGCCCGCAGATGCCGACGGCGCCTGACAACTTCAAGAACGCCCTGCAGAACAGCTATGAGTTCTGGGCCGACAATCAGGATTCCCTGAACGAGCGGTTCAACGCCTGGCTGGCCAAGAACTGATCACGCGCTTTGAATTCCGGGCGGGGCCGACCCGCCCGGAATGTCTATCTTGATACCGCCGCTGGCGGGAACGGGCGGCAATGACCGACAAGACCCGTGCCGGCAACCTTGGGGGAGGACTGAAGATGGTGGATACGGCCCAAACCGCCGATGGCATGATCGCCGATGACGGCGTGCCGTTGAAGGTCAAGCTGGCGCGCGCTACCCGCCGCCAGAAGCTGCGTGCCCTGTTGCTCGTCGCCCCGCTCGGTCTCTTCATCACGCTCAGTTTCGTCTGGCCGATCACCGTGATGCTGTTGCGTTCCTTCGACAGCCCCGAATTCGGGCAGGTCATGCATCGCACCGCGGCGTTCCTGGAAAAATGGAACGGCACCGGCGTGCCGCCCGAAGGCCCGGCCTGGAAGGCGCTGGTGGAAGATCTCGCCCAGGCCCGCGAGGATCAGACCATCGGCAAGGCCGCGACTGTCGTCAACTTCGAGATGCCGGCCGCCCGCAGCCTGTTCACCAAATCCGCCCGCCACGCCAAGAACATTACCGCGCCACCCTACAAGGACCAGTTGATCGCCGTCGATGAGGGCTGGAACAATCCTGCCCTGTGGGCGCTGATGAAACGCCTGGCGCCGGCCTTCACACTGCGTTTCTATGTCAACGCCGTCGACCGGACTTACGACGAGAACGGCAATATCGTGCAGCAGCCCGCCAACCGGCGCATCTACCTGCCGTTGTTCTGGCGCACCTTCGTGATGAGCGGCACGGTGATGCTGTGCTGCCTGGTGCTCGGTTATCCCGTTGCCTACCTGCTCTCCGTGCTGCCGCTCAGGACATCCAACCTCCTGATGATCATGGTGTTGTTGCCGTTCTGGACCTCGCTGCTGGTCAGGACCACCGCCTGGATTGCCATGCTGCAACGCGAAGGGGTGATCAATTCGCTACTGGTGTGGGCGCACATCATCTCCGAAAAGGAGAGGATGCAGCTCATCTTCAATTCCACCGGCACGACCATTGCCATGACGCATATCCTGTTGCCGTTCATGATCCTGCCGCTTTATTCGGTGATGAAGACCATACCGCCGTCCTATATGCGCGCGGCACGCTCGCTCGGCGCCAACCAGTTCACCGCCTTCACGCGGGTGTTCATGCCGCAGACGGTACCCGGGGTGGGCGCCGGATCGCTGCTCGTCTTCATCCTCGCCATCGGTTACTACATCACGCCCGCCCTGGTCGGCGGCGAGACCGGCATCCTGATCTCCAACATGATCGCCTATCACATGCAGAAGTCGCTGAACTGGAGCCTGGCCGCGGCGCTGGGAACGATCCTCCTGGCCGGCGTCATGCTGCTCTATTGGCTCTATAATCGAATTGTCGGCGTCGACAACATGAAGCTGGGTTGAGGAGAAAGCCATGGGACTTCCGCCTTATGCCGCGACCTGGGAACGTATCTGGTATGTCGGCTTCCGCTTCTACTGCGCGATGGTGTTCCTGTTCCTGATCGCGCCGATCCTCATCATCATCCCGCTGTCGTTCAACGCCGATCCCTATTTCACTTTCACCAAGGGGATGCTGGCGCTGAAGCCATCGGCCTATTCGTTCCGCTGGTATCTCGACATCTTCGAGAACGGCATGGTCGATCCCACATTGCCGAAATTCTCGTGGGCATGGCTGGCTGATTCCTGGCAGAACGCCCAGTGGATCCACGCCACCAAGAATTCGTGGTTCATCGCCATTTGCGCCACCATTCTCTCGGCATCGCTCGGCACGCTGGCCGCGCTCGGCCTGTCGCAGTCCCAGATGCCGGCGCGCAATTTCTTCATGTCGCTGCTGATCTCGCCGATGGTCGTGCCGCTGGTCATCACTTCGGCGGGCCTGTTCTTCTTCTTTTCCGACATCGGTCTTTCTGGCACCTATCTCGGCATTATTCTGGCCCATACGGTGCTCGGCACACCGTTCGTGGTGATCACCGTGACGGCGACCCTTATCGGCTTCGACCGCAGTCTCATCCGCGCCGGCCAGATGCTGGGCGCACCACCTCACACGGTGTTCCTGAAGGTCATCATGCCGCTCATCCTGCCGGGGGTGATTTCCGGGGCACTGTTCGCCTTCATCACCTCGTTCGATGAAGTGGTGGCGGTCATCTTCCTTGCCAACTACGACCAGCGCACCATCCCGCGCCAGATGTGGGCCGGCATTCGCGAGCAGATCTCGCCGACCATCCTGGCGGTGGCCACCATCCTGATCATCATCTCGATCATGCTTTTGTCCATGGTGGAATTGCTGAGAAGGCGCTCGGAACGGCTCCGGGGTATCAAGCCCTCCTGACCGTGAAGCACGCTAGCCGGGCGGGTCGCCGATGGTTGACGATGTGCAATTGCGACCGGTTCGGGTAAGATTGCAGCGGGCGTTTGCCAGCCTCGCGGTCGCCATAGGGCTTGCCGGATCGACGGCCAGCGAACTGGGCACCCCGGCCCGCGCTGCCGCCACCGAGGTCGATATGGCCCTCGTCCTGGCGGTCGATTGTTCCTACAGCGTCGATGCCCACGAGTTCCGGTTGCAGATGCAGGGCATCGCCAATGCCTTTCGCCAGAAGGCGATCCACGATGCCATCGCCCGCGGCTCTTTCGGCCGCATCGCCGTGGCGCTGGTGGAATGGTCCGATGAGCAGAACCAGGTAATGCCTATTTCCTGGCAGTTGATCGACAGCCCGGAGGCGGCGCTTGCCCTTGCCGACATTGTCGCGGCGACCCCGCGCAAGCTGGCCGAGGGCGGTACCGCCATCGGCGCGGCGCTCAAGTTTTCCGAAGCCGCCCTCCTCACCGCCCCGATCGAGACAAGAAGGCGGGTGATCGATCTCTCCTCCGACGGGCGCAACAATCGCGGCATCAGGGTCACTCTTGCCCGCGACGAGGTGGTCTCCAGGGGGATCACCATCAATGCGCTGGCCATCATCAACGAGTGGCCGACGCTGAATTACTATTTCGACCAGCAGGTGGTGGGCGGGCCGTTTCATTTCACCATCATCGCCAACGACTATGCCGCCTATGGCGAGGCCATCTATCGCAAGCTGCTGCGGGAAATCACCGCCCCCGGCATGTCGTGAGGCGCGTCAATGCGGATTGTCTCGGGCGCTGAGGTGCATCGGCTCTGCGACTGGCGAAAGCTGGTGGCAGCGCTGGCCGAGGGCCATCTGGGCCCCCGGCCGCTGACCGGGCGGGCCGGGCTCGAGATCGAGCAGCGCGGCGAGCGCCAGTCCTACCTCAACCTGCCGGCCTGGCTGCCGGGCATCGCCATGGGAACCAAACTGGTGACGGTGATCCCCGACAATCCCGACCGGTTCTGCGACAAGCCCGCCGTCCAGGCCGCCTATGTGCTGTTCGACGGCAATGACGGTTCCCCGCTCGGTCTCATCGACGGCACGGCGCTCACCTATCGCAAGACGGCTGCCGATTCAGCCCTTGGGGCTATATTGCTGGCGCGCGAGGACCCCGAGGTGCTGACGCTGGTGGGGGCAGGGGGCCTGGCGCCCTACCTGGCCCGCGCCCACCTGGCGCTACGTCCGTCAATAAACAAGGTGCTGGTGTGGAACCGCTCACGTCCGCGCGCCGAAGCGGTGGTGGCGGGCTTGCGCGCCGATGACGTGGATGCCGAGGCGACCGACGATATCGAGGCGGCGGTGCACCGGGCCGATATCGTCTCCTGCTGCACGGCCTCGACCGAGCCGTTGGTCAAAGGGGAATGGCTGAAGGCCGGCAGTCATCTCGACCTGGTGGGCGCCTTCACCCCCGACATGCGCGAATGCGACGATGCAGCGGTGAAGCGCGCCCGTCTTTTTGTGGATTCCTTTGAATATGCCGTCGACAAGCCCGGCGACCTTGGATCGCCGATCGCCCGCGGCATCATTTCCCGCGACGATATCGAGGCCGATCTCTTCGATCTCTGCCGGCCCGGCTTTGACGTCAAGCGGCGGGGAGATGACGTAACGCTCTTCAAGAACGGCGGCGGCGGACATCTCGATCTCATGACGGCCCTCTACATTTGGCGCGCGCTGGCCGATCCGCCGCCAGTCTGAGGAAAGCCCCCCATGCCGCACCCCTACCCGACCCTGTTCTCGCCCTTGAAACTGGCTGGCGCGACGCTGAAGAACCGCATCGTGTTCGGCGCCCACACTCCCAATCTCAGCCATGAGGGCATCCCGGGAAAGCGCCATTTCGGCTATTACCGCGAGCGGGCGCGCGGCGGCGCGGCGATGATCGTGGTCGAGCCCATGCCGGCCCACCGCACCGGGGTCCTGACGCGCGGCAACTTCCTCGCCGAGACCGACGAGCTGATCCCGCATTTCCGCAAGATCACTGACGAATGCCATGCGCACGGCACCGTCATGTGCCACCAGATCTACCATGTGGGCGGCCACGGCGATCAGGAGAACTCGTGGGAACCCTACTGGTCGCCCTCCGGCGTTCCCTCCATGCACGATCCGTGGGGCAGTCATGCCATGACCGAACCCGAGATCGCCGAGCTCATCGCCGCCTTCATCGCCTGCGCCCGGCGCGACCGCGACGCGGGCTTCGACGGTGTGGACCTCTTCGCCGGCTACAACTGCGTCATCGACCAGTTCTGGTCGCCCCTCACCAACAAGCGCCGCGACCAATGGGGCGGCAGCCTCGAAAACCGCCTGCGCTTCAGTGCCCGGATCTGCGAGGGCATCCGCAAGATGGCGGGGCCCGGCTTCATCATCGGCATGACGGTCTCAGGCGCCGAACCCTATCCGGGGGGGCTTTCCATCGCCGACAAGCAGGAGATCATATCCTGGCTCGACGGCCGTGGCCTCGTCGATTATTTTTCCTCCGGCACCGGCAGCTATCTCAACCAGTTCTCCAAGATCGTCCCGAGCTTTCATTTCGGCATGTTTCTGGGGACCGATGACGCCGCCGCCTTCAAGGCCGTGGTGAAGCACGCCAAGGTGACGGCCGAGGCTCGCGTCAAGACGCCGGTCAACGCCGAAAAGGTGCTGAGTGAGGCAAAGGCCGATCTCGTCTCCATCGTACGCGGCCAGATCGCCGACCCGCATCTGGCCAACAAGGCCCGCGAGGGCCGCGGCGCTGACATCCGCCCGTGCATCTCCTGCAACCAGTTGTGCATCGGCCGGCGCATGCGCGATTACTGGCTTTCCTGCCTCGTCAACCCGTCGGCCGGGCGCGAGCACGAATGGGGCGGCGATGCGACACCGCGGGCGGGGACTCCGCGCGACATTCTGATCGTCGGTGGCGGGCCGGCCGGCCTGGAAGCCGCCCGCGTCGCCGCCGAGCGCGGTCACCGGGTGCGCCTGGTTGAAAAGACCGGCGAACTGGGCGGGCAGTTCCGCCTCGCCGCCGGCCAGCCCGAACGCGGCGAGATCGGCGCCTTCCTCACCTGGTGCGAGGTCCAGCTCGAAAAGCTGCAGGTGAAGGTCGAACTGCGCAAGGAGATGACAGCCGAAGACATCCGCGCATCCGGCGCCGATGCCGTGGTGCTGTGCACCGGCTCGCTGCCGTCGCGCTCGGGATTCCAGCGCGCCTACCCGCATCGCGACGGGCTGCCGGGGGCGGATCAGGACAACGTCTGCACCATCCACGACGTGCTGGAGGGCAAGGTGGTGCCGGGCAGCAATGTACTGCTGCTCGATGATCTCAACGGCTGGTGGCCGGCCTCGGGCACGGCGTTGCATCTCGCCCAGCAGCGTCACCGGGTGACCATTGTCACGGCAGCCGAAAAGGCCGCCGGCCAGCTCGACAATGCCTTGACCGGCGACACCACCCGCGAGCGCTTCCACAAGATGGGGATCGAGGTGATCCTGGCGTCCTCGCTGGACAGTTTCGAGGGCACCACCGCGCGCATCATGAACCTGTATACCGGCGACATCGAAGAGCGCGACTTTGACACCCTGGTGCTCGCCACCACCAATGAACGCGACGACAGGCTTTCGCGCGAGCTTGAGGGATCGGGGATGGAGGTGCACGCCATTGGCGACACGGTGCAGGCCCGCACCGCCTCCATGGCGGTCTATGAAGGCAGGAAGCTGGGGCTGGCGCTGTAGCGGGGCATTGCCCGTACTCTCCGCATCGTCATGGAGGGACTTGATCCCGCCATCCATCCCGCCGGGGTTGAGGCGGGCGGTGACGTTGACGGAATGGACCCGGGGTCAGGCCCCGGGATGACGATTGTTGAGAATGTGAGAAGTGCCGCCTAGCTCTTCGCCTCGGCCAGAAGGGCGTTGAGGTCGAGCCTCGCCGTGATCATTTTCAGATCGCCATTGGCATCGCGCGGCCATTCGGCCTCCGGGCGGTCGCGGTAGAGTTCTATGCCGTTGCCGTCGGGATCGGAGAGATAGAGCGCTTCGCTGACACCATGGTCGGCGGCCCCTTCGAGTTGAATGCCGGCGGCGATCAGTCGCTTCAGGGCATCGGCGAGGCTGGCGCGGTCGGGATAGACGATGGCCACGTGATAGAGACCGGTCGAACCGGGCGGGGGCGGCGAACCGCCCTCGCTTTCCCAGGTGTTGAGCCCGATGTGGTGGTGATAGCCGCCAGCCGAAATGAACGCCGCCTGACGCCCGTAGCGCTGTGTCATCTCGAAGCCGAGGACACCGGTGTAGAATGAAAGCGCCCGGTCGAGATCGGCCACCTTCAGATGCACGTGGCCAATATGCACCCGGGGGTCTATGGGGCGCGCCGATGTGGCGATTTCGGGCTTGGGCGTGGGAGCGTTCATGGCGGGTCTCCTTTGGCGATCAATATAGGCGCCGCGTCAGGCGGTTTCCATGTTCCACTTGCGCAGGGCCTTCACATTGTCGAGGGCATAAGCGCCCGAACCGAGCACGGCCTGGATGAGCAGCGTGGCGGCGTAGAACAGCGGGAATTCCCAGCCGCCGCCATGGTTGGAGAACACCCAGCCATTGCCGGAATGCACCCAGATGGCGCCCAGCAGCACCGGCAGCACGCCGAGCGCCGCAAACCGCGTGAAGACGCCGCCGATGAGGGCGAGGCCGCCCAGAATTTCAGCCGTGATGGTGAGATAGGCGAGGAAGCCGGGCAGCCCGAGGGATTCGAAATAGCCGACGGTGCCGGGGATGGTGAAGATGAACACCTTCATCAGTCCGTGCGACAGCGTCATGACGCCGAGGCTGACGCGAAGGCCGAAGATGCCGGTGGAGGTGAGGGTCTGATCGTTCATGGGGTTAGCTCCTGGTGTTGCCTGTAGAGCGGATGCGGTGCGGCATCGCGATGGCAATGAAGATAGATGCTGAATTTGAAATGATAATTGTTTGAATTTAGGTTATTCTGTCTCATAAAAGGAGACAATGAGTGGACCGGTTTCAATCTCTCTCTGTGTTCGTGGCGGTGGCTGAAAAGGGCAGCTTTTCGGGCGCCGCCGAGCAGCTGGGCCTGTCGCGCAACATGGCCTCGCGCCATGTCATGGCGCTGGAAGATCAGCTGAGTGCCCGGCTCATCAACCGCACCACCCGCTCGGTCAGCCTCACCAGCCTCGGGGCAGCCTATTACGAGCGCGCCCGCCAGATCCTCGCCGAACTTGCCGCCGCCGACCGCGAGGCCTCGTTGCAGTCGCTCACCCCCAGAGGTCGTCTGGCGGTGAACGCGCCGGTTGCCTTCGGTACTCGCCACGTGGCGCCCGGTCTGAAAGCCTATATGGACCGCTTCCCCGAGGTCGAGGTCGAACTCACCCTCAACGACCGCTATGTGGACCTGGTGGAGGAGGGGTTCGACCTCGCCATCCGCATCGGCAGGCTGGCGGATTCAAGCCTCATCGCCCGCCGGCTGGGTGAAATCGGCACCAGCCTGTGCGCGGCGCCTGGATACCTGGCGGCCCGCGGCACCCCGCAATCGCCCGCCGACCTCGCCCGGCATGACTGCCTCGGCTATGCCTATGCCACCAACCGCAACCAGTGGCATTTCACCGGCCCCGAAGGCGATGTCGAGGTGAAAGTCAAGCCGCGCCTGTGGTCCAACAACGGCGATTGTCTGACGGCGGCGGCCATCGCCGGCTGCGGCATCGTTCCGCAGCCCGATTTTCTGGTGCGCGATGCCCTGATCGACGGCCGCCTCGAACGCGTCCTCGGGGCCTATGGCATGGCGCGGCTCGGCGTCCATGCGGTCTATCCCCATTCGCGCCAGCTTTCGCTGCGGGTGCGAACCTTCATTGACCATCTGGCGGAAAGCTTTCAGCCTTCACCCTGGGCGATCCCTTGATTTATGCCGGTTTAGGGCAGAGAACAGGAGCCTCGTGACGACATGAGCGGGGCCTCATGACCTTTCCATACCCATCCATATTCCAGCCGCTGAAACTCAACCACATGATGCTGAAGAACCGCATCGTGTTCGGCGCCCACACCACCAACATGTCCGACCGCGGCCTGCCGGGAGCCCGCCATCGCGCCTATTACCTCGAACGCGCCATCGGCGGCGTGGCGATGATCGTGGTGGAGCCGGTTCCGGTGCACCCGACAGGCGTCCTGACGCGCGGCAATTTTCTGGAAGGCTCGGATCGCATCATCCCGCATTTCCGCAAGATCACCGACCGTTGCCATGCCCACGACGTGGTGATGATCCAGCAACTCTACCATGTGGGCCAGCACGGTGATGCCGCCAATTCCTACCTGCCCAACTGGTCGGCTTCCGGTATGCCCTCCATGCATGATTCCGACGGCGGTCACCGGGTGTCGGAATCCGAGATCGAGGAATTGATCTCGGCCTTCGTCGCCGCCGCTCTCAGGGCGCGCGAATGCGGTTTCGACGGGGTCGAGGTGTTTGCCGCCTATCATGCCCTCATCGACCAGTTCTGGACGCCGTGGTCCAACCGGCGGAGCGATAAATGGGGCGGCAGCTTCGACAATCGCATGCGCTTTTCCGCCGAGATCCTGGGGCGCATCCGCCAGCGTTGCGGCAACGACTTCATCATCGGGCTTGCCGTTTCCCACGACGCCAAGGCGCCGGCCGCGTTGCGGATCGACGATCTCGCCGCGATTGCCCGCTGGCACGACGAACGCGGGCTGATGGACTACATTACCTGTGGCACCGGCAGCTATTTTCGCAGCCAGCCCATTATCCCCACCCACGTGCACGAGGGCCTGGAAGGCGCCCCCTCCGCCGCCCGGCTGAAAGGCGCGGTGCGCCATGCAATGGTGCAGGCCGAAACGCGCATCGACCATCCCGACAAGGCCGAGGTCATCGTCGCCGCCGGCCAGGCCGATATGTGTTCCATGGTGCGCGCCCAGATCGCCGATCCCCATTTGGTCTCCAAGACGCGGGCCATGGAGCCGGAGCGCATCCGGCCGTGCATCGCCTGCAACCAGCAATGCATCGCCCGGCGCTATCGCGACTACTGGATCTCCTGCATGGTCAACCCGTCGGTGGGACGCGAATGGGAATGGGGGGGCGATCGCATCAAGCGCACCGGGCGCGACCGCCATGTGCTGGTGGTGGGCGCAGGCCCCGGCGGCCTCGAGGCGGCGCGCGTGGCGGCCGAACGCGGCGCCCGCGTGACGCTCATCGACAGGCTGGGCGAGATCGGCGGCCAGTGGCGGCTTGCCGCCCGCCAGCCGACCCGCCAGCGCATTGCCGATCACATCAGGTGGTACGCCGGCGAACTGGCGCGGCTGGGCGTAACGCTGCGCCTCGGCGAGGAGGCGACGGCGGAAACCATAGCCGCCGACCGGCCCGACCACGTCGTCGTCGCAACCGGCATCCTGCCGGTGACATCGGGCTTCCAGCGCGCCCTGCCCATGAACGATACCCTTCCCGGCGCCGGCCATCCCAATGTCATGAGCTATCACGCCGTTCTGGAGGGCGGGCGGCTCATCGGCGAACGGGTGCTGGTGGTGGACGACCTCCACAGTTGGCGCGGGCTCGGTACCGGCCTCTATCTGGCCGAAGCCGGCCACAAGGTGACGGTGATGACCGCAAAGCCGCTGCTCGGCTCGGAACTGGCGGGCACCGGCGCCGACGGCCTGGGGCGTGCCCGCTTTGCCCGGACCGGCGGGCGAGCCCTGACAGACACCGCGCTCACAGGCTGGGGCGAGCCAGGCAATGACGGGTCCGAGGCCCACCTGGTGAACCTGTTGACGGATGCGACGTTCACCGAGCGTTTCGACACGCTGGTTCTGGCCACCGTCGCTTCACCGGATACGCGCCTTGCCGATGCGCTGGCAAGGCTTGGCAAGGCGCCGGCCTTTACCGTCATTGGCGACTGCAACGCCCCGCGAAAGGCCCATATGGCCATCTACGAGGGCCGCAAGGCGGCGCTGGCGCTGTAAGGCGGATAGGCCTCACACCTGGACGATGCTGGCGAACTCCCAAGCGACGTTGGGCGGGTTCTCGCCGATGCGCAGCGTCGTGTCGTTGACGAAGTGATAGGGCGGTACCGGCAGGTTGTAGGGAGCGGGAACGCCGGAATAGACGCGCCCCGCCGCATCGTATTTGGAGCCGTGACAGGGGCAGAAATATCCCCCCGGCCAATTGGCGACCGGCTGCGTGGCGTTGGGCTTGGGCAGGAAATCGGGGATGCAGCCCAGATGGGTGCAGATGCCCACCAGCACGCCAACGTCCGCCTTGACGGAACGATGCCAGTTGTGGGCATAAGGCGGTTGCTGCATTTCCTGCGACTTCGGGTCCGACAGGCGGTCGACCAGTTGCGGCGTCTGCAACGTCTTCAGCAGCTGCGGCGTGCGCTTGGTCACGAGGATCGGCCGGTCGCGCCAGATGACGGTAATCTGCTGGCCCGGCTGCAGCTTGGTCAGGTCCACATCGATCGGCCGACCGGCGGCCAGCGTCGAGGCGTCCGGGTTCATCTGGTCGATGAACGGCCACGCCGCCAGCGCTGCGCCGACGCCGCCGACGACGCCGGTGGCGATATAGAGAACATCGCGTCTTGTGGGCTCCGGCGACTGGGCAGGCTTCTGGAGAGTGGTGTCGGACATGGTGCGGTCTCCTCGAGAGACAGACGAAAACCGGCTCCCGCCTGCCATGCTGGGTCTTGCTGGGGTTGGTTTCTATGTCAGGGATATGGTTTCGCATCTCGTCTCGTGACAGGAAAGTTACCAAGTCTTCATGCCCGGGGTGGAATTGTCGCACGGCGAAGGCCGATGACAGGCAGCCGCGCCCCGTTCATCTTGCCGACTTTTCCGGCTTGACCCGCCGCACCGACACTTCTACAGCGCTATTCGCCTTGCGAGTGCCATCAAGGTCGCTCGTCTCGGGGGGAGAGGGCGCATTCATGAACAATATCCGTCTGAAGACGACTGCGGACACCACCCGCCCGCACGAGTGGCATTGGTGACCGGGACACCGCGTCTCGGCATCGCATGCGATGATCGGGAACCGGCCGCAACGAGGATTGCCTGAGATGCAGGGGAAAAGTGAGATACGGGCGCTCTATCAGGCCATGCTCGACGTGCTGGCCGCCGACCGCTCGGGGCTGGATGGCGTGCAGCGGGCGCGCGAAGCGATGGCTGAACGGGTGAAGCCCGGGGAAGACGGAATGCATGCGCTGGCGCCGCGCCGGGTCGACGCCTGCCGGTATCTGCCCGAAGCGCTCGGCCTTGCCCGCCGCCAGGGTTTCGGACCCATTGCCGATGCCATAGCCCGCGCCGATCCGTTCCTCCAGTGGGTCACCTATGACCGCTATCCCGTTGAAGGGATCGGCGAACGCTTTGCTTCGGGTCATGCCTTTGCAGGGGTAGCGGGGACCGGCGAGGGCCGCATTCCCGGCGACGATGTCTCGGCCGGCATCTTCGTCATTGCGCCGCGTACTCTCTACCGCGATCATCGCCATCCCGCACCCGAACTCTATTACCCGCTCAACGGCCCCTCCGGCTGGCGCTTCGATCAGGGTCCGTGGAGCGAGCGTCAAGCCGGTGAGCCGGTGTGGAACGAGCCGGAAGCCGTCCACGCAACCCGGATCCATGCGGCACCCCTTTTGATGTTCTACGTGTGGACGAAGGATGTGATGCTGCCGGCAAGCATCGTTCCGGCCGCCGACTGGAGCGAGATTGAAGCGGCACTGTGAACGCATCGCCCGACGAGCTGGCCTGGGCCGTTTCCACCATCGCGACCGCGCTGCGTGGTTGTCACGGCGCCGAACCGGGCGTCGGCGAGGTGCTGGCCCGCCTCGCCGGGCAGGACGTATCGCCGGCGGCCTGGCGGGCCGTGGAACCGGTGCGGCTGGCCGGTTGCCGCTTCCTGCCCGATGCAATCGGCGAGACGATGATGCATTCAAGCCATGTCGCCGCAGCCGTCGCGGCGATCGAGGACAGCCTGCAGTGGCGCCAGAACCCCAACTATTCCGACGAGGTCATGGGCCAGCCCGGGTATATGCAGAACTACGCCTATGCCGAACTGATCGGCCCCTCGGGACCGTTCTCCGGCGATGACTTCCTGCTCGGCCTTTTCCTGCTCGGTCCCGGCATTCACTATCTCGACCATCATCACGCCGCACCCGAACTCTACTGGGTGCTGACCGAGGGCTCCGAGTGGCGGCGCGAGGGGTCGGGTTTCATGCCGCGCCGCGCCGGCGAGACCATCTGGCACGAGCCCTGGGTCAGTCATGCCACGAAGACGGGCGAAGCCCCGCTGCTGGCACTTTATGCATGGACTCGCGACACGCACATCCCCGCCCGCCTGCGGGTAGGCGAGGACGCCTGAAGGCGTCTTCGGGGTTGATCTGGATCATGGCCCGGGCCCCATGGCGATCCTAGACAGATGGCATCTTTTGAGTTGAGGAGGATGTCATGACTCAGTCGCTACGCACACTGTTTGCCGGCCTGGCGATCGCCGCCGCGATGGCCGCACCCGCTCTTGCTGCGGACAACACCACCGACGTCCGGGTCGCCCTGCTGGATATGTCGAGTGTCATGCCGGGCGGCTTCCACGGCTACGGCATGATGTATCCCGGCATGATGGGCCAGCAGTTCAACGGCCAGGGCATGATGGGATACGGCATGATGGGCAGGGGCATGATGGGCGGCATGATGTCGATCCGCATCGACCAGTCCAGCCTCAAGGCCGGCCCGGTCAGATTCGACGTGACCAACTGGTCGCGAAGCGTTGTCCACGAGATGCTCATCGTGCCGGTCGACAATCCCGATACGCCGTTGCCCTACGACTACGCGCAGGCGCGCGTGCCCGAGGACCAGGTGAAGGTGCTGGGCGAAACCTCGGAATTGCAGCCCAGCGCCTCCAAGAGCGTCGAAGTAACGCTGGCGCCGGGCGCCTATCTGCTGATCTGCAACGTCGCTGGCCATTACGCCGCGGGGATGGTGACGGCCATAACAGTTGCCCAATAGCACCTTGGGCCTTCGGGACGGCGACAGGGTGCCTTGGGGGAGGCCCGGCGGGTCGGGGCCAGGGGCTGCCCGCCGGGCCTCATCGTTGTCGATCGGAAACTCGAACTTCTGCCTCCTTGGCGTCAACCCGCGCGGATCGCCTCGACCCGAAAGCCCTGGCGCATCATCTTCCTGACGGCGGGATGGCAGCGCAGCCGCTCGGCCAGATCAAGCGCCAGCGACCAGGGCTGCCAATAGGCCTCGTCTTCTTCCCCGAAGAGGGTATCGGCGGGCAACCGCTCGGGCCGCCCGGCAAAGGCGGCAATCTTGCCGGCCTCCGTCAGCAGCACCACCGCCGCGGCCGGCTCCGTGCGCCAGCGGCGCTCCATGTCGCGCCTGCGGCGCACTCTCGTCAGATCGATCACACTCATGGATACGAGTGATCGCCGATTCGCGGTTAACAGACGACAAACGGGCAAAGGGGGAGGAGAGCGAAAGCGGCCGCTGACCCTAAATCTCTTCCCAGGGAAAACTGTCGAGGCGTTCGGCGCCGTTCTCCTTGATCACCACCTGCGTCTCCAGCTTGATGCAGGCCTCGCCGCCTTCCTCGCCGATGAGGCTTTCCACGCAGATCACCTCGTTGACATGGAAATGGCCGTCATAGGCCCTGGCGAAGTCGGGATGCAGCGGGATCGACGGCCATTCGTCCGCCATGCCGACGCCATGCATGGCCACCGAATAGCGGTTGGCGACATATTTGTCGGGAATGCGCCACGACTTTTCGTTGAATTCGGCAAAACTCAGGCCCGCCTTGAGCAGCGCGAGGTTGTGGTTCACCTGATCGAGGGCGGCGCCATAAAGTTCGCGCTGCTTGTTGGTCATGCGGGTATGACCGATGGTCCAGGTGCGCGACAGGTCGGCGCAATAGCCGTAAGGCCCGATCATGTCGGTGTCGAAGGCGATGATGTCGCCCATATGCCCGACGAAATCCGAAGCTTCCTTGAACCACGGGTTGGAATGCTGGCCGATGGCGAGCAGCCGTGTCTCCAGCCATTCGCCGCCGGAGCGGATGTTCTCGTAATGCAGTTCCGCCCAGATCTCCTGCTCGGTCTTGCCGGGCAGCGAATATTCATACATGCGCGCCATGCCGGCTTCGCACACCCTGACCGTCCACTTCATGAGTTCGAGTTCCTCGGCGCTCTTGATGGAGCGGGCGATCTCGGTGATCTGCTGGCCCTCGACGATTTCCACGCCGCGCCTTTGCAGGGCGATGACGCCCTGCGGTTCACAGCGATCGATGGCCAGGCGCATGTTGCCGCCACCGCGGGCCTTGAGCTCGGCGACGATCTCGTCGGCCCATTTCTCGACCCGCTCGGACAGAAGCTGGCCGGAGGACATGTAGAACCACGTGGTGGCCAGCCGCACCTCGTCGATGGTCTCAAGGCCGTCGGTGACGTGCTCGGCGCCCTTGTATTCGAAGTCGATGCCGTAGCCGTCGGCGAACAGCAGGGCGTAGTGGAACATGTTGTGGGTCGCCCACAACTGCATGTTCGAGACATCGAAGGCATAGCGGATGTTGATCGGGTCATAGAGCAGGATGGCGGCGCAGTCATGGCGGGCAACCTCGTCGACCATGCGTGCTTTTCGATAGCCGCGCGCCTTGACCAGGGTTGCATGCGGGATAGGGCTTTTCAGCGGCTTGTCGGCGCCTTCGGCGTTGAGATAGGCCGCCTTGCGTTCATCCTTGAATATCTTGTCGAGCATGCGCGTCGTCTCCGCTGGCCCCGGCCTTGATGCCGGCAGGCGTGGCGGATGTTGTCACGGAATGTCGCAACGGCCAATGCGCCAGAGCGGCATGGCGGGATCAGTTTTCGTCAATCGGGCGGGCTAGCGTCCCGCCTCGGCCCACGCCATGGCGGCCAGCGCGGCCAGCGTGCAGGCGGCAAAACCGGCCACCAGCGGCGTCACCGAGCCGTTGTAGAAATGCCCGATGATCCCGCCGCCCAGCATTGACATGAAGGTGGCGAGCGAGCCGACGACCGCCGAGGCGGTTCCCGCGATGTGCCCCATGGCCTCCATGGCAAGCGCGTTGAAATTGCCGAACAGCATGCCGATGGCAAAGAACAGCACCGCGAAAGCGGCGACCAGCGCCGGCAGCGGCGGCTTGCCGTGATACGCCAGGGTGTAGAGGAGAAAAATGATCGAGACTGCCGCCGCGCCAATCAGCGATATCCACGACAGGCGGCGCATGCCCAGTGCCATGACCAGCCGGGCATTCACCAGCGTGGCGACGCCGAGCGCCCCGGCCAGTCCACCGAAATAGAGTGGGAATTCCTTGCCACGCCCGTAGAGTTCGCCAAAGACCTGCTGCGAGGTCTGCAAATAGGCTACGAAGGCCACGAACACGAAGCCGGTGGCGAGCACGTAGCCGAGGGTGCGGCGGTGGGTGACGACCTCGAAGATATTGCGTGCGGTGCGCCCCAGCGACAGGCGGTGGCGCTGATCGGGGCCCAGCGTTTCCGGCTGCCGCAGGCCAAGCCAGGTGACGCCGAGGATGGCGAGCCCCATGAGCAGCGCGAAAATCGCCCGCCACGGCGCCACCAGCATGATCGCCTGGCCAAGGGAAGGGGCGATCACCGGCACCAGGATGAAGATCGACATGGCCAGCGACATGATGCGCGCCATCGGCCGGCCCTCGTAGAGGTCGCGCACCAGCGCCACCGAGACGATGCGCGGGCCCGCCGCCCCGAAGCCTTCCAGCATGCGACCGGCCAGCATCGCTTCGAAGCTCATTGCCGTCGCCGCCATCAGCGAGCCGGCGATGAACAGCACAAGGCCGAGATAGATGGCCGGTTTGCGCCCGATCGAATCCGACAGCGGGCCATAAATGATCTGGCCAACCGACAGCCCGAGGAACAGGGCGGAAACCACCAGTTGCCGGTCGTTGTCGTGCACTACGGAGAGATCGCGGGCGATGTTGCCGAGCGCCGGCAGCATGGCATCGATGGAGAGCGCCACCAGCGAGATGAGGAGCGCCAGCATGGCCACGAATTCCCGCGTCGAAAGCCGGGGCGGCGGCAGGGCAGGGCTGGCAGCCGTCATCCGCGCATTCGCGCGCCCTCGGGATCGAACAACGGAAGGCGCTGCGGACGGGCCGCATGGCGCTTGCCGATGATCTCGATCTCGAAGCCGCTGTCGGCGCCTGCGACATCTTTAGGCACGTAGCCCATGGCCACCGATTTTTGCGCCCAGTGGGCATAGCCGCCCGAGGTCACCCAGCCGATCACCTTTCCGTCGTGCCAGACGGGTTCATCGCCGATGACGTCGACGTCCCTGGTGTCGACGCTGAAGGCGACCAGCGCCTGCTTGCCGCCCGCCTCTTTTTCGCGGAGGGCGCCGTCGCGGCCGATGAAGTCATTCTTTTTCAGCGAAACGAAACGCCCCAGGCCCGCCTCGTAGGGGCCGTAGATGGGCCGGTACTCGCGCGCCCAGGTGCCCCAGTTCTTCTCCAGCCTGAGCGACATCAGCGCCCGGCCGCCGAAAGGAGCAAGGCCGAATGCGGCGCCGGCGCGGGTCAGGATGTCATGCAGGGTGAGGAGATAATCGCTTCCGACCCAGATCTCGTAGCCGAGATCGCCGGTAAAGCTGATGCGCCCGACCTTGGCCGGGACAAGCCCGATATCCATCTCGCGGAACGACAGGAACGGCATCGCCGCGGTGGAGAAGTCCTCACCCGTTGCTGCTGCCATGAGATCGCGCGCCCTGGGACCGGCGACGGTGAGGCCGCACAGGTCGGTACCGAGCGGGCGCACCGCGACCCGTCCATCGGTGGGCAGGTGCGCCTCGAACCAGCGCATGTGGTATTGTTCGGCAACGCCTGAGCCGAAGATGTAGAAGCGATCATCAGCCGCCTTGGCGACGGTGAAATCGCCGATCAGCTTGCCGGCCGCGTTGAGCATCGGGGTGAGCGCCAGCTTGCCCTTTTGCGGCATGCGGTTGGCCAGCATGCGCGACAGCCAGGTCTCGGCGTCCGAACCCGTGATCTCGTATTTGGCGTAACCGGAGATTTCCATCAGGCCGACGCCCGAGCGCACCGCCCGGCATTCCGCCGCGACGATGGGAAAAGCGTTGGAGCGGCGGAAGGTGACCCTTTCAACCGGCTTCCTGCCCTTGGGCGCGAACCACAACGCCTGCTCGAGGCCGAAGGAGGCGCCGAAACAGGCGTTCATGGCCTTGAAGCGCTCATAGAGCGGGGTGGTGCGCAAGGGACGCGCGGCGGGCAGTTCCTCGTTGGGGAAGGTGATGCGGAAGCGCCGGCCGTAGTTCTCGATCACCTTGGCGTTGGTAAAGGCCATGTTGGCGAAGGCGCCGTAGCGGGCGACGTCCATCGCCCACACATCGAAGCCCGGGTCGCCGTCCACCATCCAGTTGGCCAGCGCCAGCCCCACGCCGCCGCCCTGGCTGAAGCCGGCCATCACACCCACCGCCACCCAGTAGTTCTGAAGGCCGCGGATGGGGCCGATTAGCGGATTGCCGTCCGGTCCGAAGGCGAAGGGCCCGTGGATGACATTCTTGATGCCGGCATTGGCAAGGGCCGGGTGATGGCGAAAGGCGCGCTCCAGGTTGTCGGATATCTTGTCGAGGTCGGGAGGCAGAAGCTCGGTGGAAAAGTCCCACGGCGCCACCTTCGGCGACCATGGCACGCCATTGGGCTCGTAGGTGCCGACCAGCATGCCGGTGCGCTCCTGGCGCATGTAGAGTTCGCCGTCGAAATCGATGCAGTGGACGATCTCGTGGCCGGTCTCCTTGTTGAAAGCCACCACCTCGGGCATCTCCTCGGTGATCAGGTACTGGTGCGCCATCGACAGCACCGGCAATTCGAGGCCGGCCATGCGCCCCACCTCGCGGCCCCACAGGCCGCCGCAGTTGACCACGTGCTCGGCATGCACGCTGCCCTGTTCGGTAACGACATCCCACGTCCCGTCAGTGCGCTGGTGCGTCTCGATCACCCGGTTCTTGCGCACCACCTCCGCGCCGTTGTTGCGCGCCGCCCTGGCATAGGCGTGGGTGGTGCCTGACGGATCGAGGTGGCCTTCAAGCGGATGCCACATGGCACCGATGAAGCAGCTTTCGTCCATGATGGGAAAGCGCTTCCTGGCCTCCTTCACCGAGATCAGTTCGGTCGCGACCCCGAGGTAGCGGTTGCGGGCATGGGCCATCTTCAGCCAGTCCCAGCGTTCCTTGTTGGAGACCAGCATGACGCCGCCCGTCAGGTGCACGCCGGTCGCCTGGCCCGAGGCCTCCTCGATCTCGCGGTAGAGGTTGATGGTGTATTCCTGCAGCTTGGCGACGTTGGGGTCGCCGTTAAGTGTGTGGAAGCCGCCCGCCGCGTGCCAGGTGGAGCCCGAGGTCAACTCGTCGCGCTCGATCAGGCAGACATCGCTCCAGCCGCGTTTGGTGAGGTGGTAGAGCACCGAGCATCCGACTACGCCGCCGCCGATCACCACCACCCGATAATGGGATTTCATGGGGGAAAATCTCCGTTTGCCCGATCCTTCGTGAAGCTCGCGAACGGATCACGCTTTGCCGCGATTGTCCATGCCGCCAGCGACCTCAATCGACGGGAATCGACACATGGCGAGGCTTCCGGAAACGGGCCGCACCGCCAGCCGTGGCTAACCAATGGTGTGCAATTCATTCAAATTTTTATCGTTTTGTTTATGCCGGAATTAGCGGCTTCAGGCGTATGGAAGCGCAACGAGTGCAGAATTTGAACCGATCTGGATGGATGGTCACATGAATAAGCCGAGGAAATTCTCAAAACTGCTGACGCGCTTCAAGCGTAATGTTGAAGGCGGCGTCGCAATCATCTTCGCGATGTCGGCTGTCAGCCTGCTGTTGATTGGCGGCGTGGCGATCGACTTCGAGCGGCTCAGCCAGACAGAAAGCAGCCTGCAGGACGCGCTCGACTCGGCACTGCTGGCTGCGGCGACTGCCAGCGATGCCAGCACCGACAATCTCAACACCATCATCGCCAACTATCTGAATGTGAACTGGTCGAACAAGCATCCCGACGTCAAGCTGACCTATAATTTCACCGTGGGCGCCGACGGGGCGATTACCGGCACTGCCCATGGCGCCTTGAAGACCACGCTGATGGCGCTGGCCGGTAAATCGACCATGAACTTCGATGTCACTTCGCAGGTGGTGCGTGGCGGCAACGCCCTGGAACTGGCCCTGGTGCTCGACACCACCGGCTCCATGAAGGACAACAACAAAATGGTCGACATGAAGAAGGCAGCGACCGACCTGATCAAGTCACTGATCAAACAGGGTGGCGACGATGTCCGCATCGCCATTGTGCCCTATGCCAACTATGTCAATGTCGGCACGACCTATGCCAATGCGGCGTGGCTGGATAACCCCGACAACGCAAAATCGGGCAAGGGCAAGAAAGGCAAAGAGTCGAAGAAGGGTTCAAAGACCACCTGGAACGGCTGCGTCGGCTCGCGCAACTATCCGCTGGACATGACCGATCAATACGGCTCTACCGAGATTCCGGGCATAGCCGATGTGACCTGCACCAACGAGGTGGTGCGCCTCACCAACCAGCAGGGCCCGTTGGTCTCCACCATCGAGTCCATGCAGCCCAGCGGCATGACCTACATTCCCGCCGGACTCACCTGGGGCTGGCGCATGATCTCCGACCAGCTTCCCTTCGCCGACGGCACCCCGGTGGGCGAAAAATACAACGGCAAGCCGGTCCGCAAGATCGTGGTGCTGATGACCGATGGGGAGAATACCCTGTCGCCCACCTATCCCACCCATGACGGCAACGATACCAGCCTGTCCGACAACCTCACCGATACCGTGTGCGCCAACATGAAAAAGGCCGGCATCACCGTCTATACCGTGGCCTTCGAGGTCACGGGCAAGGTCCCCAAGAATGTGCTGGAGAACTGTGCCACCGATTCCAGCAAGTACTACGATGCCCAGGACTCCAGCCAGATGGCGGCTTCCTTTACGAATATCGGCAAGGACCTGGCGCAGCTTCGCATCGCCAGGTAGCGCCCAGGCGCGAATTGCGGGGTTGCCGACGGACTGCTGTCCGCGGCGCCCGCCTTTGCGTTATGTTGCGGCATGCGATGCTTCATCCTCGCCACGCTGCTGCTGGGTCTCACATCGGGCCCGGCGCCGGCGGCCGACAGGGCGGTCGATCTTGAACTGGTGTTCGCGGTCGATGCCTCGGGCAGCGTCGATGATGCGGAATTCCGCCTGCAGCTTGACGGCATCGCCTCGGCCCTCACCGACCCGGCGGTTCTGAAGGCTATCGCGGCGGCCCCCATGAAGCGCATTGCCGTCAACCTCCTGGTGTGGGCCGAACCCAAAGTGCCCAAGGACCAGAGCGGCTGGATGATCGTCTCAGGGCCTGTCGATGCGGCCCGCGCGGCGCGGGTCATCGCCGGATTTCCCCGCCGCCAGACCGGTGGGACCGGCATCGGCGATGGTATCGCCTATGCGCTCAGGAGTTTTTCCGGCAACGGCATCGCCGCTCCTCGCCATGTGGTCGATGTCTCGGGCGACGGCGTCGAGACAACCCCCAGGGACTATGTGGTGACCATCGACGAAGCGCGCTCCATGGCGATAGCCCTGGGCGCCACCGTTAACGGTCTGGCCATCCAGAACGAGGAGCCGCGGCTTGCCGAGTGGTACCGCGACCATGTCGAGGTCGGCGACGACAGCTTTGTCATGGCGGTTGCCGACTACGAAAGCTTTGCCCGCGCCATGCGCCGCAAACTGCTGCGCGAGATCATGCCGGGACCGAGGCTTTCCGAGCGCTGAGGCCCCGGCGTCAGGTCTTCGCCTTGCCACGCCTTGACTTGGCAGCCGGTCGGGCCGCCGCCTTCGGGCGGGCGCTCTTTTCGGGCGCCTTGCTGCCGGCCTTTCGGGCCGCGGCCTTGTCGGCGGCAAACTTGGCGCCGCCGCCATCTTTTTCGCCAAAGGCGATCACTGGGCCCATGGCCTTGAGCGTCGCCTCGTCGAGATGGCACAGGATGCGGTGACCCGGCGCCAGTTCCTTGACCGCCGGCATCTCGGTCTCGCAGATCGACCCGATCTTGCGCGGGCAGCGCGTCTGGAACGGACAGCCCGACGGCGGGTTCATGGGAGAGGGCAATTCGCCCTTCAACACGATGTGCTTCTTCACCACCGAGGTATCGGCGATCGGCACCGCCGACAAGAGCGCCTCGGTATAGGGGTGATAGGGCGGCGAGAAGATCTGGTCGGTGGTGCCCTGTTCCATCACCTGGCCCAGATACATCACCACTACCCGGTCGGCCAGATAGCGCACCACCGAGAGATCGTGGGAGATGAAGATCATGGTGGTGCGCTTCTGGCGCTGGATGTCGGTGAGAATGCCGGTGACGGCGGCCTGCACCGACACATCGAGCGCCGAGACCGGTTCATCGGCCACCACCACCGAAGCATCGCCGCCGAAGGCGCGGGCAATGCCGACGCGCTGCTTCTGGCCACCCGAGAGCTGGCGCGGCCGACGGTGGGCAAAATCGCGCGGCAGCTTCACCATGTCGAGCAGTTCGAACACCCGCTTCTGGATCTGCGCCTTGTCCTTGGCGATGCCGTATTTCTTCACCACGCGGGCGATCTGCGAGCCGACCGAATGGCTGGGGTTGAGGGTCTCGAAGGGGTTCTGGAAAACGATCTGGAGCGACGATATGAGCTGCGCCTTTCGCTGGCGCACCGGCAGGTTGCCGATCTCCTTGCCGTGCAGCAGCACTTCGCCGCCGGTGGATTCCTCAAGGCCCATGAGGACCTTGGCGAAGGTCGACTTGCCACAGCCCGACTCGCCTACGATCGCCAGTGTTTCGGCCTCGCGTGCGGTAAAGTCGAGCTTTTCATTGGCCTTCACATAGCGCACCCTGTCGCCCGAGATCATCGCGGCGATGGAAGAGTCGCGGATCTCGTAATATTTCTGCATGTTCTTGACTTCGAGCACCGGCGGGCCGAATTCGATGGGGTCCTCCTTGACGCCCTTGGGCTTGGCGGCCTCCCAGTCGATCGCCTGATAGCGTGCGCAGCGCACCCGGTGGCCGGCATCTTCGGCGATGTCCTGCATGGGGATCATGTGGCCGTGGCAGATGTCTTCGCGGAAATAATCGCAGCGCGGTCCGAAGTAGCAGCCCTTGGGGCGCTCGTGTGGCAGCGGAAGCTGGCCGCGGATGGGCACCAGCGGGCGCGAGTGGCGGTCGGCGCCGGGTAGCGGGATGGAATTGAACAGTCCGCGCGTGTAGGGATGGCGCATTTCGTCGAACACCTGTTTGACGCTGCCGAACTCCACCGCCTGGCCGGAATACATCACCACGATCTTGTCGCAGGTCTCCAGGATCAGGCCGAGATTGTGGGAGATGTAGATCATCGAGGTGCCGAAGCGCTTCGATATGTCCCTGATCAGTTCCACCACGCCGGCCTCGACGGTAACATCGAGCGCCGTGGTCGGCTCGTCCAGCAACAACAATTGCGGGTTGGACAACAGCGCCATGGCAATTACCACGCGCTGCTGCTGGCCACCGGAAAGCTGGTGCGGGTAGGAACCCATGATGCGGTCCGGGTCCGGCAGGCGCACGGCATCAAGCAGTTCAACGGCGCGCTTGTAGGCCTCGTCCGCCGAAATGCCCTCATGGAACATCGGCACTTCGATGAGCTGGTCCTTCACCAGCATCGCCGGATTGAGCGAGGCCATGGGCTCCTGGTAGACCATGGAGATGCGCGAGCCGCGGATATCCTGCAACTCGGCCGCCGACATGGTGCGCATGTCGCGCCCCAGGAAGTTGATCTCCCCTCCGACGACGGCGCCGTTCTTGCCCATGTACTGCATGATGGCGAGCGCCACCGTCGACTTGCCGCAACCGGACTCACCGACGATCCCCACCGCTTCGCCCGGCATCACCTTGAGGTTGAAGTCGATCACCGCCGGGATCTCGCCGGAGCGGGTATAGTAGGAAATCGAGACGTTCTTGCACTCGAGAACCGGAACCTGTTGCTGTTTGGCCATCATGGTGGTTTCCCGCTTCAGTCCCTGAGTGAAATTTCGCGGATGCCGTCGGCCAGGAGATTGAGCCCGAGCACCAGCGTGGAGATGGCAAACGCCGGCCACAGCATGGCGTTCATGCCCATGGAACCCCAGGCGCGTGCCTCGTTGATCATCTTGCCCCAGTCGGGATCGGGGGGTGGCAGGCCTAGGCCGAGGAAGCCGAGGAGAGCGATGGTGATGGTGACGTAGCCAAGCCGCAGGCATGCATCGACAATGAGCGGCCCGCGGGCGTTGGGCAAAAGCTCCACCAGCATGATGTAGAGCGGACTTTCGCCGCGCACCTCGGCAGCCGCGATATAGTCGCGGGTCCGCAGATCGAGTACCAGCCCGCGCACGATGCGCGCCACCTGTGGTGCGGTGCCGAACATCACCGCCACGATGATCATGACGCCGGAGATGACCACCGGTCCGACCCCGAGGATATGCTTGAGCCACAATCCGGCCGACGAGTTGGCGCCGAAGTTGGTCAGGATCACCAGGTAGAGCACCAAAAGCGGAAACGACAGCAACACATTGCCGATGAACGAGATGATCTCGTCCCACCAGCCCGACTTGTAGCCGGCGACGACACCGAGCAGCATGCCTACCGAATAGGCAACGATAGTCGCCGCCGATGCCCAGAACAGCACCAGCCGCGAACCCCACAAGAGGCGCGAGAGAATATCGCGGCCGCGATCATCGGTGCCCAGGAAATGGAACGCCCCCTTGGGGTCGGTGGAGAACAACGGCATCAGGCTGGCGCCGCGGGTGATCTCCAGCGGATTCTGCAGCGGCAGCAGTGGCACGAAGATGGCGACCGCCACCCAGAACAGCACCAGGAACGCGCCGAACATGCCGATGCGCGATTCCCGCATGAGCAGGATCGACTTGCCGAGTTTCTTCAGGGCGCTGTCGGGCCTGGGCAGGCTGGTTGGTTCGGCGGTGGTTTCGGTCATGGCCCCTTACCTCAACTGAATCTGATGCGCGGATTGAGCACGGTGTAGCCGACATCGGAGATGAACTGCGACAGGACGGCCACGAACACCGCCACCATGGTGCAGGCCTCGACGGCGTAGATGTCGCCGAACATCGCCGACTGGTACAGGAATAGCCCGAAGCCCTTGTAGGCGAAGAACACCTCGGTGACGATGACGCCCGACAACAGATAGTTGAGCTGCAGCACCATCACCGTGAAGGGTGCGATCAGCGCATTGCGCAGCGCGTGGCGCATCACCACCCGCTTGTAGGGCAGGCCCTTGAGAATGGCGGTGCGCACATATTGCGACGTCATCACCTCCGCCATCGAGGCGCGCATCATGCGGGTGTAATAGCCGAAATTGTAGGTGACGAGGACGAGAACCGGCAGCACGATCTCGTTCCACCGGAAGCCGCTGGTGAAGGGCGAGGTGCCGGGCAGGATATCCAGCCAGAACACGAAGATGGCCACGAATATGGTCGCCGAGGCAAATTCCGGTACCGATGTGGTGAGCACCGACAGGACGGTGATCGTGCGGTCGCGCTTGGAGCCCTCGGCGATGCCCGACAGGACCCCCAGCACCATGGAGATGCCGATGGTGATGGTAAACACCCAGAAGGCCAGGATGCCGGTATTGTAGAGTGCTTCGCCGATCAACTGCGCTACCGGCGCCTGGAACTGGATCGAGGTGCCGAAATCACCCTGGATGAAATTATACAGCCAGTGCACGTAGCGGGTCAGGAAGGGCGCATTGTAACCGTTCTGCTCCAGCCACAACAAACGCTGGTCCATGGTCGTGTACTGACCCAGCACCTTGGTGGCCACGTTGAACTTGTCGCCTTCGAAGATGGAGAACAGAATGAACGAGATCGTCAGCATGATGAGGATCATGGACGCCAGACGCTTGGCCGCGAGTTGAAGCATGCCCCGTTACGCTCCCCTGTCGACGCCGGCGTTATCGCCTTTGTTGGCGTCATCTTCCCAACGGCAGCTTGATGCTGCTTCTGGTTGTTGTGCCAGCTTAACCAGTGTGGCGCCAAAGCCAAGGGGCCCAAACCGACACCACCCGGCTCGCCAGCGGCATGGCTCCGACTTTCGGTCAAATCAATGGCAGTGACAAGCCCCCCGCGCTGCATTGGTGCAGCTTCAGGCTTTATCTGCTGTGGTTGCTAATGGCATCATCCCCGCGCAACCAATCGCGTCAGCCTCGCGTTTGACGCGAGGATCGAGGGGCCGCGGGGCGAGGCCCTCGCCTGTGGCCCCCGCGTCGTCGGGTCAACCCCGACGATGACAGGTTTGAGACGAAGGCGCTTGCTTGCCCTTACACCCACGGGCAGTTCGAGTTACGATCGCCGAACGTCTTGCCCTGGGCAAAACGCGTCAGCGCAAAGGGCGAAAGCTCCGCCACCGGTTCGCCGCTCGTCAGGTGCTGTGCCACCAGCTTGCCGACGCCGATCATCTTGTAGCCGTGGTTCGAAGTCGGCGATCATGTAGGCATTGTCGGCGATCCAGTCGAATATCGGCACCGAATCGGGCGTGAAGGCGCCGATGCCGCCATTGCGGCGGTGCTTGTAGTTGGCCCGGCAGCCCTTGAAGCGGCCCATCAGGAACGACAGCGTGGCGCAGTAGTAATCGGCGAACCACGGATCGGCCTGATAGAGGTCATTGGCGTGGCCGTAGGGATCGAGCACCGCCTTGGGGCCCATCTTTATAGGAATGGTGCCGCCCTGTACGCCCGGCGCCCCGACCCGTTCGGCAGCATAGCGCACATAGGAATAGAAATGCTGATCAGGGAACTCGTAGCCATCCTCGGTGACGACGGATGTGTTCATCAGTTCCACATGCAGGACCGGCGGATCCTTGTCGTCGGCGGTGCGGTAGCTCACCCCCTCCGGCAGCAGGACTTCGCCCTCCAGCAGGCGCCAGTAGGTCCACATGTCGGCGTCCTTGACCACGCCGCCGTCGGGATAGCGCATGTCGAGGGTGTCGGAGAGGCCGAGCCAGTCCCAGTGCTTGGAGATCCATGCACCGGCGCAGACGATGACGCAATCGGCCTTGATGTCGCCTTCCGAGGTCTTGACCGCCGTGATGCGCTTGCCGGCCATGTCGTAACCCTCGACCGACACCCCGAAGAACGAGCGCACGCCCCATTGGTCGCACTTCTCCTTCAGACCCTTCACGGCCGTATGGGTGCCGGCATAGCCGGAGGGCTTTTCGTGCAGCACCACATCGGCCTTGTCGGTATTGAAGTCGGGCCAGACGGACTTGAGGAACTTCTTGGCGTCCTGGCCCACATAGACGTCCGAAGGATAGCCGGCGGCGTTCTGACTGGCGTGCATCTTCTCGTAGTCGGATTGCTGGTTACCCTCGCCGACCGAGATGTAGCCCACCTGCTGGAAGCCGAAATTGACCGGGTCCGACTGCCACACATCCACTGAATGCCGGAGGATGTTGTGCAAGGGCGAGGTCATGTAGAGGTTGCGCACGCAGCCGCAGGCAACGCCCGTCGCCCCGGCGCCGGGCCCGGTCTTGTCGATCAGCACCACGTCTGCACCGCGGCCCTTGCCGGATTTCTCGAGCGCCATGGCCAGATGCCAGGCCGTCGACATGCCGTGCATGCCGGCCCCGATGACCACATAGGCCGCATGGGTTGGAAGGTGATAGGTGGTCATGAACGAGGGCTCTCCGTGGGGTTGGCGTTGGTTTCGCGGTAGGCCGATGTGGTGTGCGCCAAGGGATGTGGCAGCGGTTCCTTGGGGCGGAGGCCCCAGCGCCGGGCAAGCTCGCCATAGCCACGGATCAGGTAGCCGCAGTTGTCCTTGAGCAGCCGGTCGCGATGCCGGCGATAATAGGCCGGCAGTTCGTACCAGGCCAGCCCCGGGCGCTCATGATGGGCCATGTGCAGGTTGTTGTTGAGATACATGAGCCCGACGATCGGGTTGGCTTCGACGATGATGGTGCGGCACCCGACGCTCTCATGCGCCCGGTGCTCGGCAAAGGAGCGCATCATGGTGAGGCTGTCGCCCCAATAGGCGATGAGCAGTGCATATTGCCAGAACGGCATGCCGCACACGCGGCTGACCCACAGCCATACGATGACTACTCCGATCGCATGCAGCGCCCAGGCTTCGATCACTTCGCGATCGCCCCTGAGCATGAGGCGCACCTCATCGTGGATATAGATCACGCTCGCCAGCGCCGGGCCGAGCACAAAGCGGCCGAGCATGGTATTGTTGGCGACGAACAGCGGGCGCAGCCAGCGCGGCGTCTTCGCCCAGGCCTGGGGGTCGAAATAGCGGCTTTCGGGATCGCGCGCCGGGTCGGTCAGGTCCTCGTCAAGGTGATGGACGAGGTGCAAGGTCCGGTAGCGCCGATAGGGGAACCACAACGAGACCGGCGGAAAGACCAGTACCTCGTTGAGGAGCGCCGAACGGGTCGGGTGGCCATGCACGGCCTCATGCTGCAGGGATCCGTGCAAGGCCACCAGATAGGCGCCGATGGGGACGAGCAGCCACCAGCTCAGGGACTGCCAGTACCAGGTCAGAAGCCCGAAGCCCAGCCACAACGCCACCACCAGGCCCGCCGTGCGCCATTCTATCCCGACTTGCTGTCTTGCCGGGGCAAGACTGACATCTACCACCTAAAAGCTCCTGTCGCCACCGAAAGAAAGCCTGGGTAAACAGTTCTTCGACGGCGGGCGGCGAGCAATTGCAATTATGCGCATAATGCGTTTATTATCGTCTGCAAACGAGCCGTTTGTTGATGATTGTAAACAAAATTGGCATGACCATGCCCCTTCCTGCACCCAGGCGGACCGCCGCCGACAAGCGCTCCACGGTTGTGCAGTTCCGCGACCGCCTGAACGAACTGATCGGCCGTACCGGCATGTCGCGGGCCCGTTTTGCTGCCGAAGCCGGGCTCGACCGCTCGACCCTCACCCAGTTGCTCGCCGCCGAAGCCGTGCGCCTGCCGCGGGCTGAAACCATCGCCCGCATCGCCGCCCGCCACGGGGTTTCGGCCGACTGGCTTTTGGGTCTGTCGCAAAAGGACCAGGTGGCTGTCGACATTGTTGCCCAGCCGGTCATCGAGCCCGATGCGGGCTCCCCGGCCGATGAGCGTCTGGCCCGCTGGCACGGCGAGGCGAGGGGCCTGAAAGTCCGTTATGTACCCGCCACCTTGCCCGATCAGGTCAAGACCGAGGAGGTGATCGCCTGGGAGACCGGCAAGCTGGCCGCACCCGCCGCGCGCGCCTGGTCCGACGTGGCACGCGCCCGCATCGCCCATGCCACCCGCCCCGACAGCGAGATCGAGGTGTGCTCGTCGCGCCAGACGCTGGAGCAGTTCGCCCGCGGCGGCGGCATCTGGCAGGGTCTCGACATATCCGTCCGCCACGACCAGTTGCGCCATATCGCCCGACTTGCCGATGCGCTTTATCCGGCCTATCGCTGGTTCCTGTTCGACGGGCGCGAGCGCTATTCCGTGCCTTATACGGTGTTCGGGCGCCAGCGCGCCGCTCTCTATCTTGGCGACATGTATTTCGTCTTCACCTCGACCGAGCACATCCGTGAATTGACGGCGCATTTCGACAACCTGATCCGCGCCGCCCGTATCCAGCCCCCCGACGTCGGCGCCTTCGCCCGCCGCCTGGCCGGCGAATGCACATGATCGCATCGCTCCCCATGTACGATTGGCCCGAGGTGCGCCAGGCGACTGACCGCCTGTGGCAAGGCATCGCCCGCCATCTCGCCGCCAACGGCTTTCGGGGCGTGCCGGAAAGCCTCGAGCGAAGCGGCGATCCCCATGCCCGCTGGCGCTCCGCCGACCTGTTGCTGTCGCAGACCTGCGGCTATCCCCTGACCCATGCACTGGCCGGCGCGGTCGACCTGGTCGCCACCCCTTGCTATCGGGTGCGTGGTGCGCAAGGCGCCGACTATTGCAGCCTCATCGTCGTTGCCGCCACCTCGGGGCTTGCCGGTCTTGCCGACCTGCGTGGAAGAACCGCTGCCTTCAATACCGAGGATTCCATGTCGGGCGTGCTCGCCCTGAAGGCCGTGGTGGCGCCGCTGTCGCGGCAGGGGCGCTTCTTCGGCAAGGTCATCCGCTCCGGCGCCCATGTGGCGTCCATGCAGGCGGTGGCCGACGGCGCGGCCGATGTGGCGGCCATCGACTGCGTGAGCTTTGCCCTGGCCGAGCGCTATCGCCCCGACCTGACGAAAAAACTCAAGGCCATCGCCGAAACGCCGAAGATGCCGGGCCTGCCGCTGATCACCGCGCGCGGCCGTCCGGCCCCTGAACGCACCCGCCTTGCCCGGGCGCTGGCCGAGGCCTATGCCGATCCGGATTTTGCCGCAGTGCGGGATGACCTGTTCATTGCCGGCCTTGAGTTCCTTCCCCTCGCGGCCTACCAACGCATCGCGAACCTTGAAGCGGCAGCCGACGCGGCGGGCTATACCGGCCTCGCCTGAGCGGTTTGCCTCCCACCTGGCGACTGCGGAGCCCGGCCATGATCGATCTCTACACCTGGAGCACGCCCAACGGGCGCAAGGTTTCCATCGCCCTCGAGGAGATGGGTTTGGCCTACGAGACCCATCCCATCAACATCGGCAAGGACGAACAGTTCGCCCCGGCCTTCCTCAAGATTTCGCCCAACAATCGCATCCCCGCCATCGTCGATCGTTCCTCCGGCCAGTCGGTGTTCGAATCCGGCGCCATCCTGCTCTACCTTGCCGAAAAGTGCGGCAAGTTCCTGCCGCCCGGCGGCGAAGCCCACTGGCGGGTGATCGAGTGGTTGATGTGGCAGATGGGCGGCGTCGGCCCGATGCTCGGCCAGGCGCATCACTATCTGCACTTCAACCCCGGCAAGTCGACCTATGCCGAAGAGCGCTACAGCAAGGAGACGCGGCGCCTTTATGGGGTGCTGGACCGCCAGTTGGCCAACCACGCCTACGTGGCCGGCGACTATTCCATCGCCGACATGGCCACCTGGCCGTGGATCGCCCGCTTTGAGTGGCAGCGCATCGACATGCATGAATTTCCCAACGTGATGCGCTGGTATGTGGAACTCGCCGGGCACCCGGCGGTGCAGAAGGGCTACAAGGTCCCCGACGCCAGCGCCGAAGTCCCCATGCCGTGAGGGGCGCTCCGCCCTTTCGCCATGACGGGCGTGGAGGGAGGACATTTTGGTCTCAAAACTCACCGCCCGCGTCACGCGCGACCATGACCCGCGCATCGCTTGGCCACCGGCCCTGTCCATCCGCATAATGGAAAGATGACCGGCGGGCCGCTCATGGCGATTGAGGGGGCGATGATTGTGGTCTATGGTATACCAGATACAAGCGCGGGGCCGCGGCCGGCGCGCTATATGCAGCCATTTAGATGTCGGCCATGCCACGCACCCTCGTCCTCAAGCCGGTGAACTCCAGTTTCAGCCTCAAGGAGCACATCTATGCGGTGCTGCGCGAGGGCATTACCGGCATGAACATCTATTCCCCCGATGCCGACCTGCGGCTCGACGAACGGCGCATGTCGGAACAGCTCGGCATCTCCCGCACCCCCATCCGCGAGGCGCTGGCCCGTCTCGAGCAGGAGGGATTGGTGGAGATCGTCCCGAGGCGCGGTGTATTCATCCGTCGCAAGTCGCTCGAACAGGTGCTGGAGATGATCGTCGCCTGGGCGGCGCTGGAAGGCATGGCGGCGCGTCTGGCGGCGGTCCGCGTTACCGAAAAGGATGTGGCCAACCTCAAGAAGCTCGGCGGCAGCTTCGGCAGCGAGGAGGCCGCTGCCCATCTCGATGAATATTCCGACGCCAATATCCGCTTCCACCAGAAGATCCTCGAACTGTCGGGCTGCGGGCTCCTGAAGGAGATGGCCGACGGTCTCTTCCTGCACATGCGCGCCATCCGCTCGCGCGCCATGGCCGAGGGCGACCGTGTGCGCCGCTCGGTCGCTGATCACCAGCACATCATCGCCGCGCTCGAAATGCACGATGCCGAACTCGCCGAGCGGCTGGTGCGCGAGCACACCATGAACCTTCATGCCCATATCCGCAGAACCTGGCTCACGCTCGCCAGCGCGGCCCGGGTCAAGACCAGTTGAATTCCCCCAAAGGAGACCTTACCCCCATGTCGTCCTCGACAGCTCACGACACGCTCGCCAAGAAAAGCACCGATTCAGGCGTCATCTCCGGCGGCCATCTGGTCGCCAAGGCGCTGAAGAACGAAGGCGTCGATACCGTCTTCACCCTGTGCGGCGGCCACATCATCGACATCTATGACGGCTGCATCGACGAGGGCATCCGCATTGTCGATGTCCGCCACGAGCAGATCGCCGCCCATGCCGCCGACGGCTATGCCCGCCAGACCGGCGGGCTCGGCTGCGTGGTGACGACTGCCGGACCGGGCTGCACCAACGCGGTGACAGGCGTAGCCACCGCCTTCCGTTCTGAAAGTCCCATCATCCACATCGGCGGCCAGTCCTCGCTCACCCAGCACAAGATGGGCTCGTTGCAGGACCTGCCGCATGTGGAGATGATGAAGCCCATCACCAAGTTCGCCTCCGGCGTGTTCTCCACCGCCCGCGTTGCCGACATGGTGGCCATGGCGGCGCGCGAATGCTTCGCCGGCGCCTACGGGCCGTCCTATCTGGAAATCCCCCGCGATATCCTCGATGCCGAGATCCCGATGGATAAGGCGGTGATCCCCGAGCCCGGCCATTACCGCGCCTCGACCAAATCGATCGGCGATCCCGCCGACATCGAAAAACTCGCCGACATTCTGGTCAACGCCGAGCGCCCGGCCATCCTTTTCGGTCAGCAGGTCTATGCCGCGCGCGGCCATGAAGAGGCGATTGCCCTTTTGCGCGGCCTCGATATCCCCGGCTACATGAACGGCGCCAGCCGCGGCATGCTGCCGCCCGGCGACCCGCACCATTTCGACCGCACCCGCTCGCTCGCCTTCGGCAAGGCCGACGTGGTGGTGATTGTCGGCACCCCCTTCGATTTCCGCATGGGCTACGGCAAACGCATCAACGTGCCGACGCTGGTGCAGATCGACATGGACTACCGCACCGTTGGCAAGAACCGCGATATCTCGTTGGGCCTCGTCGGCGATCCCGGTGCGATCCTCAAAGCGGTCCTTCAGGCCGCTTCCGGGCGCCTCAAGAACGACAAGCGTCAGGCCCGCCAGCAGTGGATGAAGCAACTGCACGAGGCCGAAGCCATCGCCCTTGAAAAGCTCATGCCGATGTTCAAGTCGGCCTCGACCCCGATCCATCCCTATCGCCTCGCCTGGGAGATCAACGAGTTCCTGGGCGACGACACCATCTATATCGGCGACGGCGGCGACATCGTCACCATCTCGGCGCAAGCGGTCAGGCCGCGCGGCCCCGGCCAGTGGATGGACCCCGGCGCGCTGGGTTCGCTCGGTGTCGGCACCGGCTTTGCCATGGCCGCCAAGCTCGCCCACCCGGAAAAGGAGGTGATGTGCCTCTATGGCGACGGTGCCTTCGGCATGACCGCCTTCGACATGGAGACCTCGCAGCGCTTCGGTGCGCCTTACCTGGCGGTGGTCGGCAACAACTCGCACATGAACCAGATCCGCTACGGTCAGATCGTCAAATACGGCACCCAGCGCGGCAATATCGGCAACAAGCTGGGCGATGTGGAGTTCTCCAAGTTCGGCCAGATGATCGGCGGCTATGGCGAGGAGGTGCGCGAACCCGACCAGATCCAGCCGGCCCTCAGACGCGCCCGCGAAGCCATCGCCAGGACCGGCAAATGCGCCGTAGTCAATGTCTGGGTCGATCCGGATGAATATGCGCCCGGCACCAAGAACCAGACCATGTACAAGTAATCAAAAAGAAGCAGGAGACAGGCAAGATGCAGGCACTGAAGGGCGTCAAGATCCTCGATTTCACCCACGTGCAGTCGGGCCCGACCTGCACCCAGCTTCTGGCCTGGCTGGGCGCCGATGTCATCAAGGTCGAGCGCCCCGGCGTCGGCGATGCCACGCGCGGCCAGTTGCGCGACAAGCCGGGGGTCGATTCGCTCTATTTCACCATGCTCAACCACAACAAACGCTCGATTACCCTCGACACCAAGAACGAAGGCGGCAAGCAGGTGCTGGAGCGGCTGGTGAGGACCTGCGACGTGCTGGTGGAGAACTTTGCCCCCGGCGCGCTCGATCGCATGGGTCTCACCTGGGAGCGCATCCAGGAACTCAACCCGGGCATGATCTACGCTTCCGTCAAGGGCTTCGGCCCCGGGCCCTACGAGGAATGCAAGGTCTACGAGAACGTCGCCCAGTGCACCGGCGGCTCAGCCTCGACCACCGGCTTTCCCGACAGCCTTCCGATGGTGACCGGTTCCCAGATCGGCGATTCGGGCACCGGCCTGCATCTCGCCTTCGGCATCGTCGCTGCCCTTTATCACCGCACCCATTCCGGCAAGGGCCAGCGGGTGCTCGCCTCCATGCAGGACGGCGTCCTCAACCTGTGCCGGGTGAAGCTGCGCGACCAGCAGCGCCTCGCCGCCGGGCCTTTGCAGGAATATTCCCAGTTCGGGCGCGGCGTGCCCTTCGGCGATGCGGTGCCGCGCGCCGGCAACGATTCGGGCGGTGGCCAGCCGGGCGCAATTCTCAAGTGCAAGGGCTGGGAGAACGATCCCAACGCCTATTGCTATTTCATCACCCAGGCCGCGGTGTGGGAGAAGGTCTGCGAAGTGATCGGCAAGCCGGAATGGATCACCGATCCCGCCTACGCCAAGCCGCCGGCGCGCCTCGACAAGCTCGACCATATCTTCGAGACCATCGAGGGCTGGACCAAGACCAAGACCAAGTTCGAGGTGATGGCGATCTGCAACCCGCTCGACATCCCATGCGGGCCCATCCTCTCCATGAAGGAACTGGCCGAGGAGCCCTCCCTGCGCCAGACCGGCACCATCGTCGAGGTCGATCACCCCGAGCGCGGGCCCTATCTGACAGTCGGCATGCCGGTAAAGCTTTCGGCCTCGCCGGCCGACGTGCAGCGGTCGCCGCTGCTCGGTGAGCACAATGAGGAAATCCTCAGTGAGGTGCTGGGGTATTCGCAGGCCGAAATCGACGACATCAAGGCCTCCGGCGCCATCGGCCGGATGCAGCAGGCAGCCGAGTAGGCGAGGGGAAAGAGCGCGACATGAAACTCATCGTCAACGGACAGCAGGCCTTCGGCAAGGCGGCGCTTGAAGCCATCGTCAAGGCGGGCAAGGACGAGGTGGTGGCGGTCTATCTGGCCCCCGACAAGGAAGGCCGGCCCGCCGATCCCATCAAGCAGGCCGCCCTCGACCTCGGGCTGCCCATCAGGCAGCCGGCCAACTACAAGGACGAGGCGGTGCTGGCCGAGATGCGCGCGCTCGATGCCGACCTCATGGTGATGGCCTATGTCATCATCTTCGTGCCCGAGGCCGCCCGCAACGTGCCGCGCTTCGGTTCGATCTGCTTTCATCCCTCCTTGTTGCCCAGGCATCGTGGCCCGTCCTCCATCAACTGGCCCATCATCTGGGGCTCGACGAAGACCGGTCTTACCTATTTCTGGCCCGATGACGGCCTCGATGAGGGCGATATCCTGTTGCAGAAGGAAGTCGAGATCGGCCCCGACGATACCCTCGGCTCGGTCTATTTCGACAAGATCTTCCCCCTCGGCATTCAATCGACGCTGGAAGCCATCGACCTGGTGAGGGCCGGCAACCCGCCGCACATCAGGCAGGACGATTCAAAAGCCACCTATGAAAGCTGGTGCAAGAAGGAACACGCCCGCATCGACTGGGCAAAGCCGGTGGCCGATGTCTACAATCTCATCCGCGGCACCAATCCGCAGCCCGGCGCCTGGACCCTGCTTGGCGGCGCCGAGGTGACGGTCTACGATTCACGAAAAGCTGGCGGTGAAGGTGAGCCCGGCACCGTCGTTGCCGTCGATGCTGACGGCGTGACGGTGCAGGCGGGCGATGGACGCATCCTCATCCAGCGGGTGCGCCCGAAGGGCCAGGACAAGCAGACGGCAGCCGACTGGGCGAGGGCGGCCAGTCTCAAGCCAGGTACACGACTGGGTTGAAGGCTAGAGCATGATGCCGAAAAGTGGAAGCCAATTTTCGAACAACATCATGCTCAACTTATTGGAATCGTTCGGCTTTTGTGCAACTGGGTGATTCCGCCCAATTGCATGCTGATCTAGGCTCAAAGCGCGAGCAGACAGAAGAGGATTTTCCATGGCGATCCGGCGGATTCTCGTTGCCATCAGAGGCGACGGCAAGGGTGAAAAGGTGCTCGATCACGCGCTGGTTCTGGCGCGTCGCTTCAACGCCCATATCGAGGCAGTGCACTGCCGTCCCAGCCCCGAAGACCTGATCCCCTTCGGCGTGGCCGTGCCGGCGGTGCTGCGTGAACAGATTGCCGAATCGGGCAACGAACTGGCGGCCGCCGAGGAGGCCAAGATCATCGGCGAGTTCGAGGCCTATGTCGCCTCGCGCAATATTGCCAAGGCCGAGACCGGCAAGTCGCCGGCCGGCAAGGCCACGATCTCGCTCGGCATCGAGCGCGGCAAGCAGGCCGCCGTCGTCTCCAGCCGCGGCCGTCTCGCCGACATCGTGGCGGTGGCCAAGCCCGACCGTGAGCGCAACATCGGCCGCAACACGCTTGAGGCGGCGCTGCTCAACACCGGTTCGCTGGTCCTCATGTGCCCGTCGTCGAAGCCGGGGCCGATCGGCGAGCATGTGGCGATCGCCTGGAACGGTTCGCGCGAGGCTGCCCGTGCGGTGAGCCTGGCGCTGGACCTTCTGGCGGCGGCCAAGCGGGTGACGGTCCTGACGATCGCCGAAAGTGCCGGCGATCTTACCGGCGCCGATCTCGTCGACTACCTGTCCGATCACGGCATCAAGGCGAGCCATACCGAGATCACCGGGCGTGGCGGCTTCGGCAAGGCATTGCTGGCCGCCGCCAGGGATACCGGTGCCGACACACTTCTCATGGGCGCCTACGGCTCCAGCCGCGGCCGCGAACTGGTGTTCGGCGGCGTCACCCAGCACGTCGTCGACAAGAGCGAGATGCCGGTGCTGATGACCCACTGAGCACCGTCTGCCGGGTGCCTGTCGCAGTTACTTCACCAGCAGTACCGGGCAATCGGCGGTCTGCACAACGCGCGTCGCGACCGAACCCATCACCAGGCCCTGTAGGGCGCCAAGGCCGCGGGTGCCCATGACAATCTGGGCGGCGCCCACCTCGCGGGCATAATCGCTCACCGTCTCGCCTGACGGGCCGACCCGATGGTCGAATTGGGCCTTGATGCCCGCATCGCGCAGCAGCGCGCGCGCCCCGGCGAAGGCTTTTTCTGCGGCTTCCTCATAGTGACCGCGTATCGCTTCGCCGCCGACAAACTGCCCGACCGATGCAGGGATGGCAGGCTGCACGTTGAGGATACGCAAGTCGGCATCACCGAGCCGCCGGGTGAGGTCGAGCGCTGTTCGCAAGGCCTTGAGCGCGGTCTCGGATCCGTCGAGCGGGACGACGATGGTGTACATGATCAACTCTCCTTGCTGTTCTGGCGACACGCCGCCTGCCGGGCGCGACCGGCAAGGGTGAGCCCTACGGCGACGACGACAATGGCACCCAGCGCCGGGACCACGAACTCCAGCCGATGAACCCAGTGACCGGCGAGCCCGGTGACCCATGGGTCGCTGATCGCCAACTCGCCGGCGATCCAGCCGAGCAGCCCCGCGCCCACTACCATGATCCAGGAAAAGCGGTCCAGCAGCCACAGCATCATCTGCGAACCGACCACCACCAGCGGAATGGAAATGGCGATGCCGAGCACCAGGAGATCGACATGCCCCATGGCCGCGGCAGCCACCGATATGACATTGTCGAGGCTCATCACCGCGTCGGCCACCACCACGATCTTGACGGCCGTCCACAGCGAGGCGGCGCCTTTTGCGCCGCCCACCTCGCACTCGCCCTGTTCGGGGATCAGCAACTTCACCGCGATCCACACCAGCATGCACGCACCAGCCAGCTTGAGCAGCGGGATGCGCAGCACGTAGGCAATCGCCACCGCCAGCACGATGCGCAGCACCACCGCTGCAAGGGTGCCGAGCCAGATGCCGATGAGGCGTTGATGGCGTGGCAACGCCCGGCAGGCGAGGGCGATCACCAGGGCATTGTCACCCGACAGGATGATGTTGATGCCGATGATCTGCAAAAGGCCCATCCACCATTGGCTGTCCATGCCTTGCGTCCGTCTTCTCCCGGCGGGTTGCTGCCGCGGCGGGCAGCGCTCAACCCGGCCTTGCGCCCGATATAGTCGACATGACCGCGTTAAGCCAGCTTGCCACCTGCACCGCCTGGCGACCACCGCCGGCCCTCGGGTGCCCATGGCCAATCCATCATGTGGAAACGCAGGGTGCAAAGCACCAAAAACCTCATTGATCTCGTGGCTCGATCTGCTAGGATTGTTTCGTGGTATACCACACGCCACGAGGCGGGTGGCGGGTTAGACGATCGCGGTGGTGCTGTCCAAGGCAAAAAATGGACATATTTCTGACAGCAGTTTGAACCGCTGCAAATCCTGCACGGGCTTTGCGCTGCTGGCCGAAGCGGCCCGCAGTGGCGATGCCCAAGAAAACTGAACCAGGGAGGACTATCATGAATTACACGAGAAGAATGGCTCTGGCGCTGGCTTGTGCCGTAAGCATGAGTGCTGCGACATTTTCCATGGCACCGGCCGCCCAGGCCTGGGAGCCGAACAAGCCGGTCAACTTCGTGATCATGGCCGGCAAAGGCGGCGGCGCCGACAAGATGGCGCGCTTCATCCAGGCGCTGGTCGAAAAGGACAAGCTGATGCCGCAACCGCTTATCCCTGACAACAAGGGCGGCGGTTCGGGCGCCGAGGCGTTGATCACCCTGAAGGGTGCCGCAGATCCGAACTACGACCTGCTGGTGACGCTGAACTCGTTCTTCACCACGCCGATTCGCCAGCCCAAACTCGGCATTGACGTGATGACCTTCACGCCCGTCGCCCGCATGGCGGAAGACACCTTCCTTCTCTGGGTGAACAAGTCCGAAGGCGTCAAGACCTTCGATGAGTTCGTCGCCAAGGCCAAGAAGATGGGTTCGGACTGGACCATGGCCGGTACCGGCAAGGGCCAGGAGGACGAGATCCTCACCGACTTCCTCAACACGACCTTCGGCCTGAAGATCAAGTACATTCCCTTCAAGGGCGGCGGCGCGGTGGCCAAGGAACTGGCCGGCAATCAGGTGCATTCCACCGTCAACAATCCCTCCGAGGCCCTCGGCTTCTATCAGTCCGGTGACCTGATTCCGTTGGTTGCCTTCACCGACAAGCGCCTGCCGCAGTTCCCGAACGTTCCGACCATGAAGGAGATGGGCAAGGACTTCTCCTACTACATGCAGCGGGCCGTGGTCGGCGCGCCGGGCATGAGTGCTGAAGCGGCCGCCTATTACCAGGCCGTGTTCAAGAAGGCCTTCGACAGCCCCCAATGGCAGGGCTACCTGAAGAAGTATTCGCTCAAGGCCGACTGGATCGGTCCTGACGAGATCAAGGCCTACTGGAAGGAGCAGATCGACCGGCACAAGAAGATTCTGAGCGCCATGGGCAACTGACCGCAAGCGAACTGACACAGGCAAACGGGTAGATCGGGGAGACGCTGGGCATGCGGCGCGCAGAGATAACCACGGCTGGCATTCTCGCCGTCATCTCGATCTATCTGATGTGGAAAAGTACCGAGCTCGACATATGGTACATCAAGGGCGAAGGCCCCGGTGGCGGTGCCTGGCCCTTCTGGCTGTCGGCCATCATGCTGGTGTGCACCGGCTTCATCGCCTTCAACTGGATGCGGCGCACTTCGCCGCCGTCACAATCCACCGCGCCGTTTCTTGACGACTACGGCAAGAAGATGCTGCTGCTGGTGGGCGGCGGGCTGGCGGCTTTTGTCGGCCTCATCCATTTCATCGGGTTTTACGGCGCCATGCCGCTGTTCCTCATCTACTACATCCGTTTCATGGGTCGCCATAGTTGGTTCACGACGCTGGCCATCGCCATTCTGGCGCCGGTTGCAACCTTTTTCTTCTTCGATGTGGCGATGCGAATCGTGCTTCCCAAAGGCTATCTCGAGCCGCTGTTCATTCCGCTCTATCACATCTTCCTGTGACCCGGACGGCAGATCTCGGGCAGCATAACACCACCATCCTTGCAATAACCGCGACGGAATAGGTTCATGGTCGATATTCTTGGGCATCTGTGGGCCGGGGTCCTCATCTCGCTACAGCCGCTGAATCTGTTTCTGGTGTTTATCGGGGTCGTGCTCGGCCTGTTCATCGGCGCCATGCCGGGTCTTGGCTCGGTGAACGGCGTCGCCATCCTGCTGCCGGCTACCTTCCTGGTGCCGCCCGCCTCGGCCATGATCTTCCTCGCCGCGATCTACTACGGCGCCATGTATGGCGGCGCCATATCGTCCATCACCTTGGGGATACCCGGCGCCTCAACAGCGGTCGCTACGACATTCGACGGGCGACCGTTGGCGTTGAAGGGCCGGGCCGATCTCGCCTTGATGACGGCAGCCCTGGCGTCGTTTACCGGCGGCACCATAGCCAACGTGCTCTTTACCGCCTTTGCTCCGCCGCTGGCACATGTCGCCCTGAGCTTCGGATCGCCGGAAATCTTCGCGCTGATGGTGCTGGCGTTCGCCACCTTCGTCGGCATCGGCGGCGATGATATTCCCAAGACCATATTCTCGATCTGCATTGGCCTCGTACTGGCCGCCGTCGGTTACGACGAGATCTCCGGCGAGCCGCGTCTCGTCTTCTTTGGCATCACCGGCTTCATGCACGGCATCAACTTCCTGGTGCTGGCCATCGGCATCTACGGCATTGGCGAGATGCTGTGGACCATTGATTCCGCGCGCGGCAAGATGACGATGACCGATGCCAAGCTGACCGTCGACCGTATCGTCGCCAGCGGCAAGGAGTCCGTGCGCCGGGCCTGGAAGGGCTCGATGATCGGTTCGTTCCTGGGCTTCTTTGTCGGCATCCTGCCGGCCGCCGGCGCCACGCCGGGCTCGCTGATGGCCTACGGCGTGGCCAAGATGACCTCCAGGAACCCCAAGCTGTTCGGCCAGGGCGAGCCCAACGGTGTTTCGGCCCCCGAAAGTGCCAACAATTCAGCCTCCGTCGGCGCCATGCTGCCGATGCTGACGCTGGGCATCCCCGGTTCGCCCACCACCGCTGTGCTGCTCGGCGGCATGATCATCTGGGGCCTGACGCCCGGTCCCATGCTGTTTGCCCAGCAGAGCGAATTCGTCTGGGGACTGATCGGCTCGTTCTATGTCTCCAACATCATGGCGCTGATCGTCGACATCAGCTTCATCCCGCTGTTCATCTGGATGCTGCGCATGCCGTTCACCATCCTGGCGCCGACGATCTTCTGCCTGTCGGTGATCGGCGGCTATGCCGCTACCCAGGACATGCACGATGTGTGGCTGATGGTGCTCTTCGGGTTGAGCGCCTTCTGCCTGCGCAAGCTCGATTATCCGGTGGCCCCGGCGGTGCTCGCCATCGTGCTCGGCCCCATTGCCGAACCCACCCTCAGACAGTCGCTGCTGCTGGGCTCGGGCGATCCGTCGATCTTCTTCACCCGTCCGATCTCCGGCCCGATCATGGTCATCGCCATCATTCTTTTGTTGCTGCCGCTGTTCAAGATGATCTACGACCGCATGCGTGGCAAGAAGCCGGCAACGGCTGGATAGGGCAGGCAACGCGTGAAAGTTTGTATCTTCGGCGCCGGCGCCATCGGCGGCTTTCTGGCGCACGGGCTGGCGGGCGTCGAGGACGTCGATCTGTCAATCGTGGCGCGCGGTCCCCACCTGGCCGCCATGCGCGACAAGGGTCTGACGCTGGTCAGGGACGGGGCCGAGACCACGGTCGCCGTCACCGCCAGCGACGATCCCGCCGATCTCGGCCCGCAGGACTATGTCATTGTGGCGCTGAAGGCCCATCAGGCATGGGAATCGGCCGACCGGCTGGTGCCGTTGCTGAATGCCGATACGGCTGTCGTCACCTGCCAGAACGGCGTACCGTGGTGGTATTTCTACAAGCTCGCAGGTCCCTATGAGGGCCGGCGTCTCGCATCGATCGATGCTGAAGATCGCCAGTGGAACTTGATCGGTCCCGAACGGGCCATCGGCTGCGTGGTCTATCCCGCGACCGAGATCACCGCGCCCGGTGTCATCCGCCACGTCTACGGCGACAAGTTCACCCTCGGCGAACCGGCTGGCTCAACCTCTGAACGCGTGACCCGCCTCAGTGCCGCCATCGCGGCCGGCGGCCTCAAGGCGCCTGTCGTTGCCGACATCCGCTCCGAGATCTGGCTGAAGCTTTGGGGAAACCTGTGCTTCAATCCGCTGTCGGCCCTGACCCGCGCCACCCTCGATGTGGTGGCGACCGATCCCGGCACCCGCGCCCTTGCCCGCGCCATGATGATCGAGGCCCAGGAGATCGGCACCCGACTGGGAGCAAGCTTCCGGGTGGACGTCGAACGCCGCATCGACGGCGCCGCCAATGTCGGCGCCCACCGCACCTCCATGCTGCAGGACCTCGAATCCGGGCGCGCCATGGAGATCGACGCGCTGCTGACAGCGGTTGAGGAGATGGGGCGCATCACCGGTGCTGCCACCCCCTTCATCGATGCCGTGCTGGCGCTGGTGCAACAGCTGGGCCGCACCCACGGCCTCTATGCCGGGATCCCGGTCCGACCCTGAGCAATTCAGCCGTTGCCGCGACCCATGCAAGGCCATATCTTCGCATCTCACCACCTTGGCCGATCACCGGGAGACAGCGATGCGCCTCGACAATGAACGCCCCAGTGACAACATCGAGGATCGCCGCGGCGAAAGTCCCGACCTCGGCTTTCCCCGGCGTGGCGGCATGCGCATCCCGATCGGCAGCCGCCGTGGCGGCATCGGCCTCGGCGGCGTTGTCGTCCTGCTCATCCTGTGGGCGGTGTTCGGCATCAATCCGCTCGACCTGCTGAACGGCGGCAACATCCAGCTTCCCGGCCAGCAGCAGACCGACATTCAACCCTCGGCGCCGGGACGGGACTCGGCCAGCGATGCCCAGTTGAAAGATTTCGTCGCCCGCGTGCTGGGCTCGACCGAACGCACCTGGGACAGCATTTTTACCGCCAACGGCCGGCGTTACGTGAAGCCGCGGCTGGTGCTGTTCACCGGCGCGGTGGACTCGGCCTGCGGCATGGCGCAGTCGGCCATGGGGCCGTTTTACTGTCCGGGCGATTCCAAGGTCTATCTCGACATGAGTTTCTTCCGCGACATGGTGACGAAGCTCAATTCGCCCGGCGATTTCGCCGAGGCCTATGTCATCGCCCACGAGGTCGGCCATCACGTACAGAACCTGCTGGGGCTGGCCGACAAGGTGAACGCCCAACGCCAGCGCCTGTCCGAGGTTGAAGCCAACCGGCTGTCGGTGAAGATGGAGTTGCAGGCCGATTGCTATGCCGGGGTGTGGGCGCGCCAGGCCGATCAGAATGGCCATATCCTCGAAGATGGCGACATCGAGGAAGGCCTGAACGCTGCCAGCGCCATCGGCGACGATCGCCTGCAACGCCGTTCGCAAGGCCGCGTGGTGCCGGAAAGCTTCACCCACGGCACGTCGGCGCAACGGGTCGCCTGGTTCAAGCGCGGTTATGCCCGTGGTGACATGGCCAACTGCGACACCTTCCACGCCACCCAGTTGTAACAGTTTTCAGCCCATGGCCTTCATGGTCATGGGGATGGCGAGCGCGATCCACGGGATCAGCACGATCAGCAACACCCTGACGATGTCGACGCACCAGAACGGCGTGACGCCGCGAAAGATGGTGCGGGTGGAGACATCGCCGAGGACGCCCTTCAGCACGAACACATTGAGCCCCACCGGCGGGGTGATGAGGCTGATCTCGGTCACCACCACCACGATGATGCCGAACCAGATGAGTGACAGTTCCTTGGCGACGGGTCCGGGATGGCCGGGAAAGAGGCCGAGATTCGCCACCACCGGCGCGAACACCGGCACCGTCAGCAACATCATGGAAAGGCTCTCGAACACGCAGCCGAGCACCAGATAGACGGCGATCATCATGAAGATGACGGCAAGTGGCGCGACATCGAGGCTGGTGACGATGCCAACGAGCGCATCGGGCAGTCCGGCGCGCACGATGAAGCGCTGGAAGATCTGGGCGCCGATGAGCACGCAAAACAGCGTCGCCGACATCTGGATGGTCTGGTAAAGCGCCGCCGTGAATTCCGACCAGCCGAGGCGGCGCTTGGCCAGGGCGATCATCAGCGACAGGCCGGCCCCGATGCCGGCGGCTTCCGTCGTGGTCCAGATGCCGAAATAGATACCGCCGAGGATGGCGACGAACAACAACACGATGGCCCACACATCGCGCAGGCTGGCGAACCGTTCCGCCCACCCGGCGCGGCCGGCGGCAGGGCCGGCCTTGGGGTTGCGCCACACCACGAAACGCACCGCCACGATATAGAGGCAGATGCCCAGGAGGCCCGGCAGGACGCCCGCCAGGAACAGCTTGTCGATGCTCTGCTCGGTCATGATGCCGTAAATGATGAGGATGACGGAGGGCGGGATGAGGATGCCGAGGGTGCCGCCGGCAGCGATGGAAGCAGTGGCCAGTTCGTCGGAATAGTCGAAGGCGCGCATCTGCGGCATGGCGACCTTGGCCATGGTTGCGGCGGTTGCAAGGCTCGATCCGCAGATGGCGCTGAAGCCGCCGCAGGCGACGATGGTCGCCATGGCGAGCCCGCCTTTACGGTGACCGAGGAAGGCATTGGAGGAGCGGTAGAGCTCGCGCGCCATGCCGGCCTGGCTCACCAGCATGCCCATCAGCACGAACAGCGGGATGACCGACAGGCTTTCGGTCTGCAGCGTATCGAGCACGCTTCCCCCTGCCGGCGACAACGCCGCGCGCCAGCTCCAGTGGTTGAGGGCGGCAAAGCCGACAACCCCGACGCCGCCCATGGCAAAGGCGATCGGCACCCGCAAGAAGGCAAGCGCGATGACCACGGCAAAGCCGATGAGCGACATCAGCATCAGTGCCACCCCTTGCCGCGCGGACCCGCCATGACGGTCAGAGCCATTCTGATCGCCACCGCCAACCCGGTGAGGGCGACCATCGCGGCAACGAAATAGGCCACCGGATAAAGCGGTATGTGGAGGAAGTCGCTGACATAGCCGTAAGCCATGAGCCGGTGGGCGCGAAACGCCACCCACCATGAAAGCGTCAGCAGCGACACCGCACAGAATCCGTCGATGGCCACATCGCGCAGGCGCTCGAGCGGCCGGGTAAAGAAATTGTCGAAGATGTCGACGGTGATGTGATCGTTCCTGAGGGTGACGACCGGCAGCGCGAAGGCGATGAGGCCGGCCATGAGGAAGCGGGTGAGTTCGGTCTTGCCGTTGACGGGCGCATTGAAGATGTAGCGGCCGACCACGTCGATGCAGGTGAGTGCCAGCATCACTGCCAGCACCAGCGCCCCCAGCGCCAGCGAAAGCCGGGCGAGCCATTGGCCCGCCCGGTGAAGCTTGTCAGCCGGCCCGGAAAGGCCTGGCGCGGATCTCATTTGCCGTAGTTCCGCATGGTCTCGTCGATCAGGTCGACGGCGGCCTGGGCATCGAGGCCCTTGGCGGCAACCTCGTCGATGACCTTCTTGCGTACGCCTTTGGCGATCTCGGCAAACTTGGCTTGATCGGCGGGCGAGAAGTCCATGACCTGGGTCTTCACCTTGGCATTGTCCATGCCCTCCACATCGGCGTCGGCCCACACCTTGCCGGCCATCTGCGAGGCGATCTCGCCGGTAACCGAAAGAACGCCCTTGCGGTCCTCAGGGCTCAGGCGGTCGAGGAAGGCATTGGACAGGATCAGCGCGAAGGAGCCGCGATACATCCCGCCCGGCATGATGTAGGTCTCAGGGCAGATTTCATAGAGGCGCAAGGACTTGTTGGTCTCCATCGGCATCATGACACCGTCGGCCACGCCGCCCGACAGGGTCTCGTAGACCTTCGGCGCCGGCACCTGCACCCCGATCACGCCCAGCGCGACGCCGACATCAGCCGAGACGCCGCCGCCGATGCGGATCTTCTTGCCCTGGAGATCGTCGAGGCCGGAGATCTTCTCGCGCATGAAGAGCTGGCCCGGTCCGTGGGTGAACAGGGCGGCCAGATAGACGCCCTTATGCTCGTCGGCCTTCTTCAGATACTTTTCATAGGCCCGCCAGTCGGCGACCGATGCGGCTTCGGCATCGCCGATATAGCCCGGTAGCTCGATCAGCTTGGTGGCGACGAAGCGACCCGGATTGTAGCCATGGAAGATCCACGCCGCATCCGCTGCCCCGTCGGTGACGAGATCGAGCTGGCCCGGCGGCGGGGCGAGGTTGAACTGGACCTTGCCGGTCACATGGCCGTTGGTCGCCTTCTCGATCGCCTTGATCCACTCCGGAAAGAACACCTTGTTCATGGCATGCGGCGGTATCCAGCTCGAGATCTGCATGGTCTCAGTGGCGTTCGCCGCCATGGAGCCGGCCGCCACGAGGGCCGCCGCCATTAATCCGCTCAACAGCTTGCTCAGTCGCATGAATCACACTCCTCCCGGTTTTATTTGATTGTCGTTCAAAGCCCAGCCAGACATCCGCATGCCGACTGCAGACTGCGGCCGGCGATGGTGATCGTCAGAGACTAGCGGCCGCGTCCGGGCACGGCAAGCGCCGGCTGGGGCCAGTTGAGCATCAGGGCTGGAGTATGATCCGAAAAAGTGTAGGCACTTTTCGGATAAAATCATGCTCTATCTTGTTGGAATCGATCAGATTCAAAATCATCCTGATCTAGGGTGCCGGTTTGGTGACGACGGCCTCGATATTGGCACGGCCGGCGAACTCGAACTCAATCTGCAAGGGGATACGGTCGCCGACATTGAGGGTGCCGGGCATGCCAAACAGCACGATGTGGTAGGCGCCGGGCTTCAAATCGAGTTTGCCGCCGGCGGGCACGTCGATCGAATCCAGTTCCTGTAAGGATTCCGGATCGCCGGTCTTGGCCTGTTGATGCAGTTCCGACCGGCTGGCGCTAGAGGCATAGGCTTCGATGATGCGCTCGATGCTGTCCGATTCGTTCTTCACCGTCATGTAGACGTTGACCGGTCCGCCGGGATCCGGCCTGACGGCATAGGGGTCGGAAATGACCAACGACCCCAGTCGATAGTCCTTGGCAGCCGATGGCGACGCCAGCATCGCCATGACCACGGGAACCAGCAGGAACGCTGCAAATTTATGCAAAGTGAAGGACCTCGATCGAAATCTGTTGATTGGGCGGATATCCTAGCGGCAGCGGCGAGCGATGACCTACGCGGCATGATCGCGCATCGCCCGTTGCCGGCCCGTTGCGGCGAATGTATGACAGGCCACCATGACAGATCGCCTGATTACTGCACTCGCCCAGCTCAACCCCACCGTCGGGGCGGTTGAGGCCAATCTCGAAAAGGCGCGGACAGCCCGCGCCGCCGCGGCGCAGGCCGGCGCCGACCTCGTCGTCTACCCCGAACTCTTTCTGTCAGGCTATCCGCCGGAAGATCTCGTGCTCAGGCCGTCCTTCGTCGCCCGCTGCCGTGCCGCTGCTGAGGCCTTCGCCGCCGAGACGGCCGACGGTGGACCGGGCGTGCTTATAGGCACACCCTGGGCCGAGGCGGGAAAGGTCTACAACGCCGTGGTGCTGGCCGACGGCGGGCGCCTCGATGCCGTCCGCTTCAAGTACGATCTGCCCAATTACGGCGTGTTCGATGAAAAGCGCGTGTTCGCCGCCGGCCCGGCGCCCGGTCCGGTGGTGTTTCGTGGCGTCAGGCTGGGCGTGCCGATCTGCGAGGACATCTGGACCGACGAGGTAACCGAGTGCCTGGTGGAAACCGGCGCCGAAGTGCTCATCGTGCCCAACGGCTCGCCGTATGAGCGTGGCAAGGAAGATGTGCGCCTCAATATCGTGGTGGCCCGCGTCACCGAGACCGGCCTGCCGCTCGCCTATCTCAACCAGGTGGGGGGGCAGGACGAACTGGTGTTCGAAGGCGCCTCCTTCGGTCTCAACGCCGACCGCAAGCTGGTCTTCGAGATGGCCTCCTTCGCCGAGGACCTGGCGATTGTCGAGTGGCGAAAGGGTGCCGACGGCTGGGCGATGGTGCCGGGCAGCATCGCCGCCCACGAAGGCGAACATGCCGGCATCTGGAGCGCCTGTGTCACGGGCCTGCGCGATTATGTCGACAAGAACCGCTTTCCCAGCGTCGTGCTGGGATTGTCGGGGGGCATCGATTCGGCCGTGGTGGCGGCCATGGCGGTCGACGCGCTGGGGCCGGAGCGGGTGCAATGCCTGATGCTGCCCTACAAATACACCGCGCGGGCAAGCCTCGATGACGCCGCCGAATGTGCCCGCCTCATCGGTGCGCGCTATGATGTGGTGGAGATCGCCGGGCCGGTGGAAGGTTTCAGCCACGCCCTGGAGGGGCTCTTCAACGGGTTGCCGCCGGACGTGACCGAGGAGAACATTCAGGCCCGCACTCGCGGCACCATCCTCATGGCGGTCTCCAACAAGTTCGGCTGCATGGTGCTCACCACCGGCAACAAGTCGGAGATGTCGGTGGGCTATTGCACCCTCTATGGCGACATGAACGGCGGCTTCAATCCCATCAAGGACGTCTACAAGACCGAAGTCTACGCGCTTGCCCGCTATCGCAACCAGCACCGTCCGGCCGGCATGAAGGGCCCCGAAGGCCGGGTGATCCCCGAGCGCATCATCGAGCGCGCACCCAGTGCCGAATTGCGCCCCGACCAGACCGATCAGGACTCGCTTCCCCCCTATGCGGTGCTCGACGACGTCCTTGGCGGCCTGGTCGAGGGTGAACTGCCGATCGCCGATCTGGTGGCACGGGGCCATGAACGGGCCCTCGTCGAGCGCATCCAGCACATGCTCTATGTGGCCGAGTACAAGCGCCGCCAGGCCGCGCCCGGCGTCAAGATCACCGCCAGGAACTTCGGCCGTGACCGTCGCTATCCCATCACCAACGCCTTCCGCGAGAAGGGCGGCGCATGACGGCGTCCGTGGTCGTCCGCTTCGCGCCCTCGCCGACGGGCCGCATCCATATCGGCAATGCCAGGACGGCGCTGATCAACTGGCTGGTGGCGATGAAGGCGGGCGGGCGCTTCATCCTGCGTTTCGACGACACCGACCGGGAACGCTCAAAGGAAGAATTCGCCACTGATATCGCCCACGATCTCGCCTGGCTGGGGATCGCGCCCGATGCGGTCTATCGCCAGTCCGAGCGCATCGAGCGCTATGAGGCTGCAGCGGAGCGTCTGAAGGCGGCGGGACGGCTCTATGCCTGCTACGAGACGCCGGAAGAACTTGACAGGAAGCGTCGCCGCCAGCGCACCCGCGGCCTTCCCCCCGTCTATGACCGGGCAGCCCTCGACCTCACCGCCGAAGATCGGGCGCAGCTGCAGGCCGAAGGCAGGCGCCCCCACTGGCGCTTCAAGCTCAACCGGCGGCCGGTCGAATGGATCGATCTGGTACGTGGGCCCCAGAACATCGATACCGCGACGCTCTCTGATCCGGTGCTGGTGCGCGTCGACGACAGCTTCCTCTACACGCCCACCTCGGTCATCGACGACATCGAGATGGGCATCACCCATGTGATCCGCGGCGAGGACCATGTGGTCAACACTGCTGTACAGATCGAGATATTCGAGGCGATGGGCGCCACCGTGCCGCACTTCGCCCATCATTCGCTGCTGGTCGGCGCCGATGGCCAGGCGCTGTCGAAGCGCCTCGGCTCGCTCTCCATCTCGGGCCTGCGCGATCAGGGCTTCGAAGCCATGGCCGTGGTCAGCCTCGCCGCCCTCATCGGTACCTCGGAAGCCGTTGTGCCGTCGGCTTCCATGGCGGCGCTCGCGGGTCATTTCGACCTGTCGCAACTGTCGCGGGCGCCTGCACGCTTCGACCCGGCGGAACTGGTCACCGTCAATGCCCGCCTGCTCCACGCACTCGATTATGGCGAGGTGGCAGAACGTCTAGAGATTATAGACAGTCGTTGCACGCCGGAGCTGTGGATGGCAGTACGCGGCAATGTGCAAAAGCTCGCCGATGTCGGTGACTGGTGCGAGGTGGTCTTTGGCGAAGTGGAAACGGCAGCAGCGCCGGCGGACCGCGATTTTCTGCTCAGTGCAGCTGACAGCTTGCCGCCGGAACCGTGGGGGCCGGAGACCTGGTCGCAGTGGACGGCTACCCTCAAGGCGCACAGCGGGCGCAAGGGCCGGGCACTGTTCATGCCGTTGCGCCTGGCCCTGACCGGCCGCGAACACGGCCCCGAACTGGTTGCCCTGCTGCCCCTCATCGGTCGCGAACGTGCCATTCGCCGATTGCGGCAACAGGTGTCTATATAATATAGACAAACCATCTTGACCACATGGATCGCCCGGAGTATCGTCTACATACTCTGGACAGAGAGATTGCGACCTCTTCATGTCTCTCGATCCCCAACGGCTTGCCGATGCCCGTACCGCCGCCGCCACGCTGGAGGCGGCCGAAGCGGCCATCGAACCGCTGCGTACGGCTTATCGCGCCCGCTTGGCGGCTCTCAACGCCGGTGGTGCCAGTCTGCGCGAGATCGCCGCCGCCCTCGGCCTGTCGCATCAGCGGGTCCATCAACTGGTGCAGGCCGACGCCGGCGCGGCGATGAAGCCGGTGACGGCGCCCCCGCGCCCGGCGTCGTCAACGTCGGTGGATGACGTCTGCGTCCTGTGCGGAGAAGCGTGCGCCGCGGCCGGTGGCGCGGGCGTTGCGGTGTGTCCGGCGTGCCGCAAGGCCGGCCGGGCGATGCTGGCCGGCACGGGGGAGGGGGATGAGAGGGGCTTGCGGCTGCTGCGCCGTCACCAGCGGCCGCGTTGCGCCGGCTGCGAGCGTCAGCCCGAGGCCGGCGAAACCTTCCTGGTCGGCCCGGCAGGGGCGCTTTGTCGGCAGTGTCTCGCCACGCCTTGATCGTTCAATAGGCGTTGTTGCCCCGCATGAGGGCGAACGGCGTCTTGAGCATGATGTAGATATCGAACAGGAGCGACCAGCGATCGATGTATTCCAGGTCGTACTTCACCCGCTTTTCGATCTTCTCCGCCGTGTCGGTCTCGCCGCGCCAGCCGTTGATCTGGGCCCAGCCGGTGATGCCGGGCTTTACCTTGTGACGGGCGAAATAGCCTTCCACCACCTGCTCGTAGAGACGTTCGGCGGCCTTGGCCTGGGTGGCGTGCGGGCGCGGACCCACGAGCGATAATTCACCGTGCAACACGTTGAACAATTGCGGCAGTTCGTCGATGGAGGCCTTGCGGATGAAACGTCCGACCCGGGTGACGCGCGGGTCGTCGCGGGTGACCAAGCGGGCGGCCGTGGCATCGCTGGCGTCGGCGTACATGGAGCGGAACTTGAAGATCTCTATGAGTTCGTTGTTGAAGCCGAAACGCTTCTGCCGAAAGATCACCGGCCCCGGGCTTTCCAGCCGGATGGCGATGGCGGTCGCCAGCATCAGCGGCGACAGCACCACGATCAGGACGGCCGCCAGGGCGTGGTCGACAAGCGCCTTGAGGAATGAGCCCCAGCCATTCAGCGGCCGGTCGAACACCGAGAGCAACGGCAGCTTGCCAAGATGGGTATAGGCCTTGGGCGACAGCTTCAGCGCCGAGGCATGGCCGGAGATGCGAATGTCGACCGGCAGTTCCCACAATTGCTTCAGGAGTTGCAGCAGCCGCTGCTCGGCCGATAGCGGAATGGCCACGATGATCAGGTCGACGCGGTTGTTGCGCGCATAGTCGGCAAGTTCGGTGATGGTGCCGAGCTTTTGGTATTTGCGGATCGAGTTGGGGCTGCGCTTGTCGTGGCGATCATCGAACAGTCCGACGATGACCACGTCGATGTCGCGGGATTTCTCCAGGCAATTGATGGCGTCCTCGGCCGCCTTGCCGCCGCCGACAATGGCGATGCGCTGGTTGAATGCGCCGACATCGGCCAGCGGTCTGGCCCATATGGCCGCCGCGGTGCGGGTGATGGAAAAGTGCGCGATGCACAGGCCAAGCCATCCCGACAGCCACAAGGGTTGCAGCCTGAACAGGAAATAGTGGGTGCTGGCGAAGACCATGGCACCAAGCACGAATGTTGCAGCGAGCGATGAGGTGATGCCGCGCTCCGGGTTTACCAGCACCTTGACGTCGTAAAGGCCCAGCCAGCGCATGGTGACCATGCTGCCGAAGGCCACCTCGAGGGCGAGAAAGCCGATGGTCGAGGCGATATCCTGGGGGATCCACATGGACGAGCCCAGGAACAACAGCATGGTGCCGGTGAACAGGACGATGAAATCGGCGCATTTCAGCAGTCGCTGCACCACTTCCGGGTCGACATACGATGATCGTCGCGACTGCACGAGGTCCGTCATCGCACTCTACTCCACCTTGCTGACGCCGCTGCTGCGCGCCGGGAACCCGTTTCGCGCATGTGCGCCGAAGGCTAGTGTCTTCGCGTTAATACTCGGTGAAACCGGGGTTATTTTCTCTCCGTATCGGGAGCATTCGACCCACTTGCGCGTCCCTCTTGCGAAACGCCGCCAGATAGGCATGTTTCGGTTCTTGCGCCCCGCAGGGGTTGCGAAGCATCGCGGAGCAACGGATCAGACCATGGCTCACATGACACCGGCCGAGGCCGAGGTTATCCTTAAGGACAATTTCGCCGACTGGGTGCGCGACCTCGATTTGGCCATCACCGCAATTGACGACATGGGCCTCAGCCTCACCATCGCCTTTTCACCGCGCCTGTGCCGTATCGGCGGCATCGTTTGCGGGCAGGCGCTCATTGCCGCGGCCGATACTGCCATGGTGATCGCCCTGGCCGCCGCCATGGGCGGCATGCGGGCCATGACCACGGTCGACCTCACCATCAACTACATGCGTCCCATCCTCGATGAGGACGTGCGGATCGCCGCGCGGGTCCGCCGGCTGGGCCGCAGCCTGGCGTTCTGCACCACCGACATCGAGGGTGAGCGCTCGGCCAAGCCCGCCGCCTTCGCCACCGGCACCTATGCCATCCTGACGCAATAGCGTCTCGCAAGGCTGGACGCCATGACACCGGCCGGGCTGAATAGCGGTGCCCTCGGCTGCGTTTACCGTTTCGGAACTGTTCGCATTGTTGAAATCGACCGCAAGGGCTAGTCTTTCGCCTGTCGCAGCCTGTCGCGCTGCATGTGGGGGGCCAACATGATACTCAACCCGATTTCCATCATGGCGAACGAGCTGGGGGACTATCTGGCCAGTCTCTACCTGCAGTATTTCTCCCACCGCAAGCCGGAATACGCCACCTATCTGGGTGGCGCGGCGCGCCTGGTGCTGGAGCGCATCGGCAATTCCAATGCGCTCTATCACAATCTCGAACACACCATGATGGTGACGTTGGTCGGCCAGCAGATCATTCGCGGCCGCTTGTTATCGCGGTACATGGCGCCCGAGGACTGGCTGCATTACACTTGCGCCCTTCTGGTGCACGACATCGGCATGGTGCGCGGCGTGTGCACCGGCGACAGCGGCGACAGTGTCGTCATCGACGAGGCCGGCAACTGCATGACCCCGCCGCGCGGTGCCTCTGATGCCTGCCTTGCGCCCTATCACATCGAGCGCGGCAAGATGTATGTCCGCGAGCGTTTCGGCGCCTCTCCGATCATCGACCAGGAGCGCATTGCCCGCTCAATCGAAATGACCCGCTTTCCGGTCCCCGACGACCCGCAATACGCCGAAACCGACAGCGAGGCGGCGCTGGTCAGGGCAGCCGACCTCATCGGCCAGTTGGCCGATCCCTTCTACCACCGCAAGATCAATGCTCTTTACTGGGAATTCGCCGAGAACGGCATGGCCGAAACGCTCGGCTGCAAGAGCCCGGCCGATCTCGCCGACAAGTACCCGGATTTTTTCCGCAACTCGGTCGAACCCTTTGTCCAGCCGGCACTCGGCTATCTGGAATTGACGACCGAGGGAAAGCAGTGGGTCGCCAATCTCCAGTCCAACCTCTATCAGGTGGAACATCGCCACCGTCAGCTCGGTCCCTTCTTCGGTGCGGCCGATAAGGCGGCGGCTAAAGCGGCCAGCGGCTGACGGCAAGACCGGCGCGGCTTACCGCCTCGTCCAGTTGATCGGGCGCAAGGAGCCCTGTCTGGGTGTCGGCGTGGCCGACCACCGAGGCGGCGTTGGCGGCGGCCCGCCGCATGGCATGATCGGGGCGAACGCCGCTGGCGAGCCCGTGGGCGAGGGTCGAGCAGAAGGCATCCCCCGCCCCGGCGGTGCCGACCGCGTCGACCGTCACCGCCGGGCAATGGAGGATGGCGCTCCCGTCGCTGAGATAGGCGCCCCCTAAGCCGTCGGTGAGGGCGAACCATCTGAGGCCGCAACTCTTTAGCGCCGCGGCCAGCCAGGTGATCGGCAGGGCTTCATCGGTCACCTTCAGGCCCTCGCGCAACAGTCGCGGCATCGCCTGATCGTGCGCCGCCTCGCCACCAAGGGGCACCGGGCACTGGCCGCAATGGACCATCAGCGAGGGCACCAGCGCCGCCGTCTCGGTGGTGTTGATCACCAGAAGGTCAAGCTTGTCGAGAACGCTCAGGATATCGGGCGAACGGGTGGTGATCTGGCGGATGCCGGGCGTGGCCACGGTAAAGGCACCCGCCGCCTTGGCGCGGTTCACGGCAGGCACGAAGCATTCGGCGGAAGCCTTCGACAGCGGCGACACATAGACCAGCCCGTAGGCGCTCATGTCGATGGCTTCCACCTCCTCGGGCCTGAGGTCGCAATTGGCGCCGCGCTGGGTATAAATGGCCGCGTCACGGTCGTGGGCGGCAATCATCACGGCCGAGCCGGTCGGCAAATCGGGCGACACCAGCAGCCGTTCGAGGCCGATGCCTTCGAGCATGAACTGCCGGCGGATGCGTTCGGCGTTGATGTCGTCGCCGAGCTTGGCCAGCACCTCGACTTCGGCGCCCAGCCGCTTCAGGGCAACCCCCACGTTCACCGCCCCGCCGCCCATGTGGATGGTGATGCTTTCGGCCTCGACCTTGCGGCCGGGCTCCACCAGCAGGAACGACTTGGTGGCGTTGAGAAAGGTGACGCGCTCGACATCGCCATCGGCAATGATGGTGATGATATCCATCATGGCCGATCCGATGGTGAGCGCGTTGAAGCTGGTCATGCCCGAGATTGCCGCGCTGCAGCCGGCCGATCAAGCCACAATCCGGGCCTCGGTAAACGTCCGATCCGGCCCCTCGGGACAAGGGGGGCCGGGTCGTTGCGGTGACGGGCGATCAGTAGCCGTTATTGCAGACCTGCTTGTAGATCGGCTTCTGCTGGTAGCCGTAGTAGGTGTACACAGTCCGGTAGCCCACGATGACCGTCCTGCACGAGTAGGCCGGCTGGTAGGTATACGAAGGGGTGTAGGAAGGCGCGTAGTAGCTGTTGGAGTAATAGGAGTTGTGGTAGTAGCCATAGCCGTCGGCCGAAGCGGCAGAGGCGGTGAGGGCGAGGGCGGCGGCGGCGGCGAGACCAAGAACGGTATTGCGGATCATGACGGCGTTTCCTTCAAGAGGGGTTGCGTTGGCTCTGGTCTTTGGTGCTGGACATGTCCACTCGCCAGGCACCATCGATGAGACCCCTGATAGAACATTTTGCCTGAACGATGTCTGAGTATTGCAGTTATCTCCCGTTCATAATTGCCGCTTTCAGGCGATTGTTCGACTTGAGGGAGCGATGACGGATGAGCTTCAAGCCGGCAAGGCGGGCGGCCGCTGGTCGCCGGATCGGGCGCGGGTGTGGTCAAGAGGTCTGCCCTGGCTGCTGGGGTGCAACTTCCTGCCATCGAGCGCCGTCAACTTCCTCGCCATGTGGTACGGCCCGAGCTTCGATGCCGGAACCATCGACCGCGAACTGGGCTGGGCGGCGAAGGCCGGCTTCAATACCCTGCGTACCAATCTCGCCTTCACCGTCTGGCAGGGCGACCGGGCGGGCTTCCATGATCGCCTCGACAGGTTTCTGGATATCGCCACCGTCCATGGGCTGAGATCGGTCCTGTGCCTGTTCGATGATTGCGGCTTTTCCGGTGTTGAACCGGTCCTCGGGCCCCAACCGGCGCCGCTGCCCCGCTTGCACAATTCCCGCGCCATCGCCAGCCCGGGCCGCGCCATGGTGATGGACCCGGGTCGTCGTGGCGAACTCGAAGCCTATGTCAGCGATGTCGTGGGGCGCTACCGCAGCGACGAGCGCATCCTTTTCTGGGACCTCTACAACGAGCCGGGCAACCGCGACATCTTCTCACCCGGCGGCACCAGCCAGGCGGATGCCGGACTGGAGCCGGCGGCACTCGACCTCATGCGGGAGACATTCTCCTGGGCCCGCCGGGCGACGCCGATACAGCCGCTGACCGTTGCCGCCTGGCACCTGCCGGGCAATGGCGATGTCGATGCCCACCCGGTCGATGCCGCCGCCCTGGCGCTGTCCGATGTCATCAGTTTTCATGCCTACTGCGCCCGCCCGGCGATGGCGGCGGTGATCGACGGCCTTGCCCGCTTCGAGCGCCCGTTGCTGCTGACCGAGTGGATGGCCCGCCCGCTCGGATGCACCATTGCCGATGTGCTGCCGCTGCTGGCCGAAAAGCGCATCGGCGCCTGGCAATGGGGCTTTGTCAGGGGGCTTTCCCAGACCCACATCCCGTGGCCGCGCCTGGCCCGGCCCGGCATCGACTATGATGGCGAGGACGCCGAATGGTTCCATGACCTGTTGCGCACCGATGGCAGTCCCTTTGCGCCGGGCGAAATGGAAGTGATCGCCGCCGCCGTCCGAGCCGCCGGGGGCAGGCTGCGAGCTTGACCCGCCGGCCTGCCATGCCGTAACGCGGGGGCATCGAGCGCCAACCGGGAGGGCCATCGCCATGCCATCGCGCCCCATTCTGGTCACCGGGTTCCAGCCCTATGGCGGGCGCGGCGTCAACCCCGCCCACGAGATCATGCTGGCCCTCGATGGCCGCACCGTCGCCGCCCGCCCGGTGATCGGCCGACCCCTGCCGGTTTCGCTCGCCCGGCTGCCCGATGAGATCGCTGCACTCTTCGATGCCCACGATCCGGCCGCCGTGATCAGCCTCGGCCTGTGGCCGGGCGAGACCATGATCCGCATCGAGCGCATCGCGGTGAACATCACCGACTTCGAGATCGCCGACAATGAAGGAACCGTGGTGGCCGACGCCGCGGTTTCCGCCAACGGGGCGGCAGCGCTCACGGCGAGCCTGCCGCTGCGGGCCATCGAACGGGCGATCCTCGCTGCGGGCATCCCGGTGCGCCTGTCGGCGACCGCCGGCACGTTCCTGTGCAACGCCTGCCTCTACGGCTTCCTTGAAGCCGCCGCCGGGCGCCCGGGAGCCGTGCCGTGCGGGTTCCTGCATGTTCCCTACACCCCTGAGCAGGTGGCCGAACGGCTCGCCGCCATCCGCCCGGAGCACGGTCTGGAACTGCATCAGCGCAGCGATCTGGCCTCCATGAGCCTCGACCACATGGTGCGCGCCGTCGAACTGGCCGTCGCCGAAACCGCAAGGGCGTTGGGTGGAGGTGCCCCGGCACCAGGTTGAGCCTTTGACCGATGGCCTGGGGCTCGATTATGGTTTTTCGTCAGGGCGTGACGATTTTTCCGCATCGACGAAGGTCCAGACGCCGTTAGGGTAGTGCAAGGAAATCTTGCGAGGAGGATGGCCGATGAGCGGTCTTGAACGCTACCGGATGCTGATCGACGGCCAATGGGTGGATGCCGGCGACGGCGGCACGTTCGAAAGCCTCAATCCCTCGACCGGCGAGGCCTGGGCGCTGATCCCCGAAGCCACCGCCGAAGATGTCGACCGCGCCGTCAAGGCGGCCCACCGCGCCTTCACCGAAGGCGAATGGGCAAGGGCGCTTCCCTCGGCGCGCGGCAAATACCTGCGTCGCCTCGCCGACCTCCTCGCCGACAAGTCCGAGGAACTCGGCCGCACCGAGACCATTGACAGCGGCAAGATGCTGAAAGAGACCCGCTGGCAGGCCAAGTATATCGCCGAATTTTTCCACTTCTATGCCGGCTGCGCCGACAAGGTCGAAGGCTCGACTCTCCCCATCGACAAGCCGGACATGGTCGCCTTTACGATGCGCGAGCCGCTTGGCGTGGTGGCGGCGGTGGTGCCGTGGAATTCGCAGCTCTTCCTGACCGCGGTCAAGATCGGCCCGGCGCTGGCTGCCGGCAACACCGTCGTCCTGAAAGCCTCCGAACACGCCTCGGCGCCGATGCTCGAGTTCGGCCGGCTGATCGAACAGGCGGGCTTCCCGCCGGGTGTCGTCAATATCGTCACCGGGCACGGCGATCCCTGCGGCCGTGTGCTGACCTCGCATCCGCTCGTGGCGCGCATCAGCTTTACCGGCGGTCCCGCCTCGGCGCGCCACGTGATCCACAATTCGGCGGAGAATTTTGCCGAGATCTCGCTGGAGCTCGGCGGCAAGTCGCCATTCCTCGTGTTCGAGGATGCCAACATCGAAAGCGCCGTCAACGCCTCCATCGCCGGCATCTTCGGGGCTTCCGGCCAGAGCTGCGTGGCCGGATCGCGGCTCTATCTGCATGACAAGGTGGCCGACAGGTTTCTCGATGCCATGGTGGATCAGGCGAGGGCCATCCGCATCGGCGATCCGCTGGCCGAGGAGACCCAGATGGGGCCGCTCGCCACCACCGGCCAACTTGAACGCATCGAAGCCGAAGTCGCTCACGCCCAGGAACAGGGCGGCAAGCTGCTGGTCGGCGGCAAGCGCCCGACCCAGCCCAATCGCGGCTGGTTCTACGAGCCCACCATCATCGAGTGTCCCGACCAGAAGATGCGTATCGTCGACACCGAACTGTTCGGCCCGGTGTTGTCGGTGCTGCGCTTCAGGTCGGAAGACGAGGTGGTCGCCCTCGCCAACGATACCCGCCACGGCCTGGCGGCCGGCGTCTTCACCGCCGACGGGAGCAGAGCGCTCAGAGTAACGAAGGCACTCAGAGCCGGCATCGTGTGGGTCAACACCTACCGCGTTGTCTCGCCGATTGCCGAATTCGGCGGCTACAAGGAATCCGGCTACGGCCGCGAGAGCGGCTTTCAGGCGATCTACGACTATACCCGCCCCAAGACCGTGTGGATCAATACCTCCAGCGAACCGATCTCCAATCCCTTCGTGATGCGCTGAACGCCGCACCCGTCAGGTTGTCGGGCATCAGGGCCTTTTCAACTGCCGCGGCTTCTGCGAGCATGCCGGGCGCTCAACGCGGGCAGCGGTTGCTGCCGCTCAGCCCGCGGGCGGGACAACAAGGGAGTTCATGCGACAATGTCGAAGCGAACAGGATCAAGACTGATTTACGCGCTGCTCGGCGCGTGCGCGCTGGTGCTGATGGGGGCGCCACATCACGCGGCCAGGGCGACCGAGCCGGATACGCTCGTCATCGGCAAGGCGGGCGACCCCGACAATCTCGACCCGGCCGTCACGGTGACCAACCAGAGCTGGACGGCGACCTATCCCGCTTACGAGCGGCTGGTGAAATTCAAGGTTGAAAACGGCAAGGGCTCGACCGAGGTCGAAGGCTCGATCGCCTCATCGTGGACGACCAGCGCCGACGGCAAGGAATGGACCTTCAAGATCGCCAGCGGCCATACCTTCGCCAGCGGCGATCCCGTCGACGCCAAGGCGGTGAAATTCAGCTTCGATCGCCTGATCAAGATCAACAAGGGGCCGAACGAGTCCTTCTCGCAGGTCGAAAGCGTCGAAGCGGTGGACCCCATGACCGTGCGGTTTCACCTGAAAGAAGCCTTCGCGCCGTTCCTGGCGACTCTCGCCAGCGACGGCGGTTCGATCGTCGACCCGAAGGTGATGGATCACCAGATGAACGACGACATGGGCCAGGCCTATCTCTCCGATCATTCCATGGGCTCGGGTGCCTATCAGATCGACAGCTGGGAAAAGGGCCAGCAGATCGTCATGACGCCCAACCCCCACTGGACCCAGAACAAGCCTTATTTCAAGAAGGTGATCATCAAGATCGTCAAGGAGGCCTCCGCCCGCCGCCTGCAACTGGAAAAGGGTGACCTCGACATCGCCGAGGAACTGCCCGTCGACCAGATCAAGGCCATGCGCGGCAAGCCGGGCGTCACCATCGTCGATGAGCCGAGCTTTTATGTCACCTATCTCTATCTCAACAACACCAGGAAGCCGCTCGATGAGGCGCGGGTGCGCCGCGCGATTTCCTACGCCGTCGACTACAAGGGCATCATCAAGGGCATCATGCTCGGCCAGGCGGTGCAGATGCGCGGGCCCATCCCCATCGGCATGTGGGGCCACGACGACCACGCCATGCAATATTCCTACGACCCGGCAAAGGCCAAGGCCCTGCTCAAGAAAGCCGGCGTCAACAACGTCAAGCTCAGCTATCTCTATGCCAAGACCGATCCCACCTGGGAGCCCATCGGCCTGGTGTTGCAGCAGGAACTGGCGGCTGTCGGCATCAAGCTCGAACTTCAGCAGCTTGCCTATCCGACCATGCGCGAGCATCTGAACAAGGGTGATTTCGACATCGCGGTGGGCAACTGGACGCCGGACTATGCGGATCCGTCCATGTTCATGAACTTCTGGTTCGATTCCGCGCGCCACGGCCTGCCGGGCGATCGTGCCTTCTACACCAACAAGAAGGTGGACGACCTCATCCGCAAGGGTGCCGTGGCCACCAGCCAGGCCGAGCGTGAAAAGCTCTACGGCGAGGCCCAGAAGATCGTCATCAAGCAGGCGCCCTATGTCCTGCTGTTCCAGCGCAACTACCAGTTCGCGCAGCGTTCCGACGTGAAGGGCTACGTCTACAACCCGATGCTGCTGCAGATATGGAACCTGGCCACGATGTCGAAGGGCATGTAATCGCCGCTGCGACAGGCAGTCCGCCGGTGAGGCCGCCCTTTTCCCCGATGAGGAGGGGCGGCCTTTTCCGTTCGGGAGAGGGAGTCTAGCCCCATGTCCTTTGCCAGCATCGTTCGACGCCGCCTGCTGTTGCTGGTGTTCGTGGTTTTCGGTGTTTCGGTGGTGACCTTCGTCATCTCCCACATGATCCCCGGCGATCCGGCGCGGATGATCGCCGGCGAGCGCGCCTCCAACGCCATCGTCGAACACATCCGCGAGCAAATGGGCCTCAATAAGCCCTTGTGGGTGCAATACCTCATCTATGTCCGCGACATCGCCCACGGGGATTTCGGCATTTCGATCCGCACCCAGCGTCCCGTCATCGACGATATCCTGCGGTTCTTTCCCGCCACCATCGAACTGGCGCTCGCCGCCCTGGGCTTTGCTATTGTCGCCGGCATTCCGCTCGGCGTCCTGTCGGCCGTCTACAAGGATCGCTGGCTCGACCAGATCACCCGCACCATCTCGGTGACCGGCATCTCGACGCCGGCGTTCTGGCTGGGCCTGCTGCTCATTCTCGTTTTCTACGGCAAGCTCGGCTGGCTTCCCGGTTCGGGGCGTATCGCCACCGACATTCCACCGCCTGAGACCATAACCGGGCTCTACATCATAGATTCTCTCCTCACCTTCAACTGGACCGCCCTGGGAAGCGCCCTGCAATATCTCATCCTGCCCGCGCTGACCCTGGGCTTCGTTCACCTCGGCATCGTCACCCGCCAGATCCGCTCCGCCATGCTGGAAGTGCTGCAGGAGGATTATGTCCGCACCGCCCGTGCAAGCGGGCTGTCGCGCCGCCAGGTGCTGTTCGGCCATGCCCTCAGGAACGCCCTGATCCCGTCGGTCACCATGATCGGGCTGGCGTTCGGCGACCTGCTCTATGGCGCCGTCCTCACCGAAACGGTCTATGCCTGGCCGGGCATGGGCAACTATGTGGTGCAGTCGATCACCGCCCTCGACTTCCCGGCCATCATGGGCTTCACCGTCGTCGCCTCCACGGCTTATGTGCTGCTCAACCTGCTGGTCGACCTCACCTACATGTTCCTCGATCCGCAGATCCGCGGGGTCAACTGATGGGCGAAGAGGCGGCCGACGACATCGGGCCGGCAGAAGCGGCTCTGACACCCAAGCCATTGGCGGCCGGGGTGGATTTCGGCTATGTCTGGTACCAGATCCGCCACAGCCCCCTGACGCTGGCCGGGATCGTGATCATCGCCCTGGTGCTCGCCACCATGGCGTTCGCACCCTTCCTCTCGCCCTACGATCCCAACGCCCTCAACCTGCTCGAGCGGCTTGCCGCACCCAGCCTTGTGCATCCCTTCGGTACCGACGAGGTCGGCCGTGATATCCTGTCGCGGGTCATCTGGGGGGCCCGCACCTCGGTCAGCGTGGGCTTTGCCATCGTCGGCATATCCATGTCCATCGGCACCGTTCTCGGCGCCTTCTCCGGCCTGGCGGGCGGGCGCATCGATACCGTCATCATGCGCCTCATGGACGTTCTCCTGTCCTTTCCCTCCTTCGTCATGGCCATGGCGCTGGCCGCGGCGCTGGGTCCCGACCTGATCAATGCCATGCTGGCCATCGCGGTGGTGCGCATCCCGTTCTATGTGCGATTGGCCCGCGGGCAGGCCTTGTCGCTGCGCGAACGACCCTATGTGAAGGCGGCCGTCACCTTCGGGGCCTCGCGCTGGCATATCGTGCTGCGCCACGTCATGCCCAACGCCCTGGCGCCGATCATCATCCAGGCGACCCTCGATATCGGTCTCGCCATCCTCACCGCCTCGGCGCTCAGCTTCATCGGCCTCGGCGCCCAGCAACCGACGGCGGAGTGGGGCGCCATGGTGGCGACCGGCCGTGACTTTCTGCTCGACCAGTGGTGGTATCCCTCGTTTCCAGGCTTTGCCATCCTCCTCACCGCCATCGGCTTCAACCTGCTCGGCGACGGCCTGCGCGATATCTTCGATCCGCGCATGAGGACGCGCTGATGACCATAGCCCCGGATGCCATTGCGCAAGTCAATGACCTTTGCCTTGAGTTTCCGACCTATCACGGCGCCGTCCATGCCCTATCGGGGGTATCGCTGACGGTCAGGCGCGGCGAGATCGTCGGGCTGGTGGGCGAATCGGGCTCGGGCAAGTCGGTGACGGCCCTGGCGCTGTTGCGCCTGCTGCCTGAAGGTTCGGTGCGCTTTACCGGTGGTTCGGTGGCGCTGCTCGGGCGCGATATCCTGCAGCTTTCCGAGCGCAGCCTCGAAGACATCCGCGGCAATGCCGCCTCGATGATCTTCCAGGAGCCGATGACCGCCCTCAACCCGACCATCCGCATCGGCCGCCAGATCACCCAGGTCATTCGCCGCCACGAAGCGGTGAGCGAGGCCGAAGCCCTCCGCCGCACCGAAGCGCTGTTGAGCGAAATGCAGATTCCCGATGCCGCCCGCGTCATGCGCAACTACCCGTTCGAACTCTCCGGTGGCATGCGCCAGCGCGTCCTCATCGCCATGGCCTTTTCCTGCAACCCGGATGTGCTGATTGCCGATGAACCGACCACCGCGCTCGATGTCACGGTGCAGGCCCAGGTCCTGAGCCTGTTGCGCGAACGCGCCCGGGCGCGCGGCGCCTCTGTCCTCTTCATCACCCACGATCTCGCCGTTGTCGGCCAGCTCTGCGACCGGGTCTATGTGATGTATGCCGGGCGGGTGGCGGAGGAGGGGGCAACGGGCGATGTGCTCTCGCGCCCGCTTCATCCCTATACCCGCGCCCTCCTCAAGTCGCTGCCGGAGTTCGCCTCACCGCAATCCCATCTGGCATCCATTCGCGGCACCGTTCCAAGCCTCGTCGATCCGCCGGCCGGCTGCCTGTTCCGCAACCGCTGCCCGCACGCGAAAGAGTGCTGCCTTGAACAGCCGGGCCTCCTCGCGCCGGCAGGTGGCGACGGCGGGCACCGCGCCGCCTGCTGGTTCCTCGATGAACTTCCCGCCGAGGAGACACCGAGCGATGGTGCCACCGCCACCGCCAAAGCCGACGCCGGCACGTTGCTGTCGCTGCGCCATGTCAGCGTCGGCTTTCCGGTGGGCTCCAACTGGATCGGCCGCCCGCGCGCCACCGTCCATGCCCTGAGTGGCGTCGATCTCGATATCCGCAAGGGCGAGACACTGGGCGTCGTCGGTGAATCGGGCTGCGGAAAGTCCACGCTGGCCCAGGTCATCATGGCCCTTGAGCCCCCCACGGCCGGCGCAGTGGTGTTCGAGGGCATCGATCTGGCGACAGCCGATGCCGAGACGCTGCGCAAGACGCGGCAAAAATTCCAGATCGTTTTCCAGGACCCGCAATCCTCGCTCGATCCCCGCATGGCCGTGTGGCGGCTCATTTCCGAACCGCTCTATGTCGCCGGCGAGCACCGCAAGGCAAGGCTCAAGGAGCGCGCTGCCGCGCTTGCCGAACAGGTGGGCCTCAGAGCCGAACAGCTTGAGCGCTACCCGCACGAGTTTTCCGGCGGGCAGCGCCAGCGCATTGCCATTGCCCGCGCGCTTGCCCTCAATCCCGAACTGGTGGTGCTGGATGAACCGACCTCGGCGCTCGATGTCTCGGTACAGGCGCAGATCCTCAACCTGCTCATGGACCTGCAGCGCGACCTCGGGCTGACCTATCTCTTCATCTCCCACAACATCCAGGTCGTGCGCCACATTTCCCACCGGATCGCGGTCATGTATCTGGGCCAGATCGTTGAACTGGGAGCGGCCGGCGACATCCTCGACCGCCCCAGCCATCCCTATACCCGCACGCTGCTTGCCGCCGTGCCGCGACTGGCGGGCGGCTTCGGCATCGACGCGCCAAAGGCGGGCGAGCTTCCGAGCAATACGGTGTTGCCGCGAGGGTGCTTTTATCGCGACCGCTGTGCCTTCGCCGCGGCGGGATGCGAGGAGCCGCAGGCGTTGCGCCTGCTGGCCGGCGGCACCATCAAGGTGCGCTGCCATCGCGCCGAGGAAATCGCCCGCGATGCTCAGCCCGTCGCGAACGGATCCTCGACCCGCGGCCAGTAGGGGCGCGTGAGCTTGGTGTAGGGAACCTTGGCGAAGTCGGGATGCAGCGCTCCCGGCCCCCCGGCATAGAGGATGGCCTTGGCGATGGGAAAAAAGCCGGCGTGGAAATGCTGCGTCGACTTCACCACGACGATCTTCATGCGCTGAAGGTCGAGACCGAGTTTGGTGAAGCCTTCCGGGTGAAAGACCTGGGTTCTGAGCGCGGTGATGACCAGGTTGATGCCCTTCGCCTCCACCCAGGCCGTCGCTCCCATGGGATCGGGTGCTAAACCGAAGCGCTGGGTGGGGTTGTCGGCGAGGCCTTTGACGGTGACGGTGAGATCGACCGGATCGCCGGAACTCCTGCCGCACTTGCCGCCGACCCTCAGATCGAACGTCGCCCCTACCCCGGCGTCCTGGCAGAAGGTGACCGCCATGGGGTCCCAGTAAAAGCCGCTGGCCACGTCGCGCATGCCGCGTTCCAGCATCCGCTTCAGGAAGAACGTCGAATCGCCCGGCGCCCCGCCGCCGGCATTGTCGGCGACATCGGCGATGACCACCGGCCCGCCCTCCATGCCCAATGCCTCATCGAGTGCCTCGTCGATGGAGAGGTAGCGCTTCAGAAGCTGGTGCCGCATGGCGAAGAATTCCTCGCCGAGTTGATCCGCCAGCTTTTGCGCCTTCGCCTTATCGCCGTCCGCCACCACCAGTGTCTTGGCGCCGACATCGGCGACATCGCCCCAGATGAAACAGTGGCCCAGCGATACCGACAGGATGCCGTCCCTGCCTTCGAGCGCCACCATGCGATCGACGAAACTGCGCAGCGGTTCCTGGGTGGTGCGGAAGGTGCCGATCATGCGGCAGTCGTGCATCGCCATCACCGGTCGGGTGCGGCCCTCGGCGGCATCGGCGGCGAGGGTAAACAGTTCCTCGGCGCGATCGGGAATATCGACATGCGGATATTCCTTGTAGATCACCAGCAGGCTGGCATTTGTGATCATCGCGTCGGTGAGATGGCAATGCAGGTCGAGTTCGGCGCCCACCACCACGTCCGGCCCGACGATCTTGCGCACCCGCGCCAGGATGTCACCCTCGCAGTCGTCATAGCCGTAGGCCGCCATGGCGCCATGCAGGGCAAGCAGCACGACATCCACCGGCATGGCGGCCTTGAGATTGGCGAGCAGTTCGTCGCGCAGCTCTTCATAGACGCCGCGCACGATGGTGCCGCCCGGCTCGGCATAGGTGCATAGCCCTTCCGCGACATCCCACCCCAGCGCCTCGGCGCGCCGCCGCCACACGAAAAGCTGGGCCGAGCAATAATTCTCCGGTTGCTTCGTGGCATCGCCATGGGCGAGGAACCCCTCCTCGAAGCCGCGCCGACCGGTCGGCAGCGGGGCGAACGAATTGGTCTCGGTGTCGAAACCGGCGATAAAGACTTTCATGGGCGGAAAAACTCTGGATTGGCAATCATGAAGGCTGGCAGGTTTCACAACCATCCTGCTCCGGGCGCACCCGGTCAACCGGTTTATGCGCGGACCTTCGGCCGCAGGGCGCGCGCTGTAAAGTCTCGAACTGCCAGGGAATCCAGCCTCGGGTGCGACATCGTCGACTTGGTTGCGTCGCGGTTGTCGCCTATCTTCACAATATCACGGGGTCAGGCATGCCGTGTCGGCGGCGCGCGAGATGCCGAAACTGAAGGATTGCCATGTTCGAGGGGATAAACGCGATCGATCTGGCACGCGGGCAGTTCGCCTTTACGGTGATGTTCCACATCGTCTTCCCGGCCTTCACCATCGGCATCGCCAGTTATCTGGCCGTGCTGGAAGGCTTGTGGCTATGGACCAGGGACGACGTCTACATGCGCGCCTTCGACTACTGGAAGACGATCTTCGCCGTCGTCTTCGGCATGGGCGTCGTGTCCGGCATCGTCATGTCCTACCAGTTCGGCACCAACTGGTCGGTGTTCTCCGACAGGGCGGGGCCGGTAATCGGCCCGCTCATGGGCTACGAGGTCCTGTCGGCGTTCTTCCTCGAAGCGGGCTTCCTTGGTGTGATGCTCTTCGGCCTGAAGCGGGTCGGACCCGGCCTGCACTTCGCCGCGACCTCGATGGTGGCGGTCGGCACGTTGTTTTCCGCCTTCTGGATCCTGGCGGCCAATTCCTGGATGCAGACGCCGGCCGGCTATACCATCGCCGCCAACGGCCAGTTCGTGCCCAGCGACTGGCTGGCGGTGATCTTCAATCCCTCCTTTCCCTACCGCCTGGTCCACATGGTGCTGGCCGCCTACCTGACGACCGCCTTCGTCGTCGGCGCGGTCGCCGCCTTCCATCTTCGCGCCGACCGTAGCAACCGCACCGCCCGCACCATGTTCTCCATGGCCATGTGGATGGCTCTCATCGTCGCCCCGATCCAGATCTTCGCCGGCGACGAGCACGGCCTCAACACCCTGGAGCACCAGCCACGCAAGATCGCCGCCATGGAGGGCCATTGGGATACGCAGAAGGGCGCCCCCCTGATCCTCTTCGGCATCCCTGACGACAAGGCCGAAACCACCCGCTACAAGATTGAAATCCCCCATGGCAGCGCCTTGATCCTGACCCATAGCTGGGACGGCGAGTTAAAGGGATTGAAGAACTGGCCGAAGGGCGACCGGCCGCCCATGGCGATCGTCTTCTGGTCGTTCCGCATCATGGTGGGGCTCGGGTTCGCCATGCTTGGCCTCGGCTTGTGGAGCGGCTGGCAGCGGTGGCGCGGCCGACTGTTCAGCGACGACGGGCTGTTGCGCGCGGCGATCCTCATGGGGCCGAGCGGTTTCGTGGCGGTACTCGCCGGCTGGGTGACCACCGAGGTGGGCCGGCAACCCTTTACGGTCTACGGGCTGTTGCGCACCGCCGATAGCGTTTCGCCGCTGGCGGCGCCGGCGGTGGGGGCTTCGCTCGTCGCCTTCATCGCCGTCTATTGCGCCGTGTTCGGCGCCGGCATCTATTACGTGCTGCGTCTGATGAGGCAAAGGCCGGGCAAGGAAGGCCCGATCGAGAACCTGGGCCCGACGCGCACGGCAGGCATCACGCCGGCCCGGGCGGTCGATGCCGGCCGGTTTGCCCACGGCGGCGGGGCGTGATCGACATGCACGATTTCAATATTCTCGCCTTCATATGGGCCGCCCTGATCGCCTTTGCCGTGCTTGCCTATGTGGTGCTCGACGGCTTCGATCTCGGCGTCGGCATCCTCTTTCCCCTGTTCCCGGCAAAGGACGAGCGCGACTTGATGATGAATTCGGTGGCGCCGATCTGGGATGGCAACGAGACCTGGCTGGTGCTCGGCGGCGGCGGGCTTCTCGCCGTGTTTCCGCTGGCCTACGCCACCATCCTCCCGGCGCTTTATGCGCCGATCATCGCCATGCTGCTCGGCCTCATTTTCCGCGGCGTTGCCTTCGAGTTCCGCTGGCGCACCCGGCGCGGCAAGTTCCTGTGGGACTGGGCCTTCGCCAGCGGCTCTATCATCGCCGCCTTCGCGCAAGGTTTAGCGCTCGGTGGGCTGGTGCAGGGCATTGCGGTGGAGAACCGGACCTATGTCGGCGGCTGGTGGGACTGGCTGACGTGGTTCAGCGTTCTTACCGGCGTAGCACTCGTGGTTGGCTATGCCCTGCTCGGGGCAACCTGGCTGGTCATGAAGACAGCCGGCCCGGTACACGACCGGGCGCGCCGCCTCGCCTGGCCCGCCGGCATCGCAACGCTGGTTCTGATCGGCCTCGTCTCTCTGGCGACGCCTTTCCTCAAGCCGCAATATCTCGCCCGCTGGTTCGGTTTCCCGACGGTGATCTTCAGCGTCGTCGTGCCGTTGCTGGTGCTGGGCTGCGCGTGGTTCCTTTTCCAGGGCCTGGCGAAGGGCAAAGACCGTTGGCCGTTCTTCGCCGCCGAGGGCATATTCGTCCTGTGCTATGCCGGCCTCGGCATCAGTTTTTATCCCTATATGGTGCCGACCAGCGTCACCATCTGGGCGGCCGCCGCGCCCGACGTCAGTCTGAAATTCCTGCTGGTCGGCGCTTGCGTGCTGGTCCCGCTGGTTCTCGCCTACACGGTCTTTGCCTACTGGGTGTTCCGCGGCAAGGTCGATTCCGAAGGCGGCTACCATTGATGCCGGGCGAACGTGCCCGCCGCCTGCTGTGGTTCATCGGTCTGTGGATGGCGGGTGTCGCCGTCGTCGCGGCGATTGCCTTCGCTATCCGGCTGGTGTTGTTCGGGCTCTGAGGCGGTCGGTTTTCAACTCAGGTGATGCACCTGCGGCAGGCCGTAGACCGGGGTCTTGAGTCCTTCCATGCGCGCCTTGAGCTGCAGGGAGAGGAACTGCGAATAATGGCGCGACTGGTGCAGGTTGCCGCCGTGGAACCATAGTGCCTCCTGCTGCGTCGGCTTCCACATGTTGCGCAGTTCACCTTCCCACGGACCGGGATCTTTCATGGTGGACGAGCCCAGCCCCCAGCATTTGCCAACCTTGTCCGCGACGTCCTTGGAAATGAGCTTCGCCGCCCAGCCGTTCATCGAGCCGTAGCCGGTGGCATAGATCACCAGGTCGGCCGGTAGTTCCTCGCCGCTGTCGAGCACCACTGTCTTTTCGGTCAGCCGCACGGCCTGGCCCTTGGCGAGCTTGATCGAGCCGTCGGCCACCAGTTCCGAGGCACCGACGTCGATATAATAGCCCGAACCGCGCCGCAGGTACTTCATGAACAGGCCGGTCTCGTCCTCGCCGAAGTCGACATCGAACCCGGCCTTCTTCAGCCGGTCGTAGAATTTCCTGTCGCGCTTCTTGGTCTCATCCGCCTGCGGCTTCATGATGGCCGGCAGGACCTTGTAGGGGATAGAGGCGAAGATCAGATCGGCCTTGTCGGTGGTGACGCCGTTCTTCACCGCCTGCTCGGAGTAGAGCGCACCGAGCGCGATGTCCATCAAGGTGTCGGACTTGACGACATGGGTCGATGAGCGCTGCACCATGGTGACGTCGATGCCGGCCTCCCACAAGGCGGCGCAAATGTCGTGGGCGGAATTGTTGGAGCCGATGACCACCACCTTCTTGCCCTTGTAGGCATCGGGTCCCGCATGCTGGCTGGAATGCTGCTGCTCGCCCTTGAAGATGTCCTGGCCCGGCAGCTTGGGCATGTTCGGTATGCCCGACATGCCGGTGGCGAGCACCAGTTGCTTGGGTTTCAGGACCACCTTCTTGCCGTCGCGGTTGACGACGACCGTCCACGTCTTGGTCTTTTCGTCATAGGTCGCCGACTTCGCCTCGGACTTCGTCCAGTAATCGAGTTCCATGACCTTGGTGTACATCTCCAGCCAGTCGCCGATCTTGTCCTTGGGCGAGAACACCGGCCAGTGCTCCGGGAACGGCAGATAGGGCAGGTGGTCGTACCAGACCGGATCGTGCAGGCACAAAGACTTGTAGCGCTTGCGCCAGCTGTCGCCGGGGCGCTCGTTCTTTTCGATGATGATGGTGGAGACGCCGAGCCGCCTGAGGCGGGCGCCGAGCGCGATGCCGCCTTGGCCGCCACCGATGATGAGACAATAGGGCTGGGTCTTGTAGCCGAGTTCGCCGAGTTCCTTTGCCCGTTTCTCCGCCCAGCTCAGGCGGCCCTTGTGGGCGCCGTGCTCGGCGCCCATGGGGCGGCGCGCGCCCTTTGCCTCCTCGAAACCTTTGAGTTCCTGGAGGGTGGTCAGAAGTGTCCAGGCCTTGCCCTTGATGAGGCGGACGTGACCCTTGCCGCGCCCGGTGGCGGTCTCGAAGGTGAACCAGGCATCGGTCACGCCATCAGCTTCGCTGGCCTCGCCCTCGATCTGGAAGTTCGATGGCTTGGCCGAGCTGAGCGTCGCCTTGAGCATGGCGGTGATGTCGTCCTGGCCTTCCAGCGTCCTGATGTTCCAGGTGAGCGAGACCAGATCGCGCCAGTAACAGTCCTTGCCGAACAGCTTGGCAACCGCGTCGGTGTCCCTGGCATTGAGTGCCTTTTCGAATTTGCCGAGCCAGGCCTTGACGGCTTTGGTCTGCTTTGTATCGGCCATGCTGATTGCCTCCCGCAACATTCTGGTTATCGACGCTGGAGGGGAAACCTAGCACCAGGCCGCGCGGCGTCACAATCGGTCTTCGTGTCCATGTCGCGTTGCTGGTTCGACAAGCTGTTCATGTCGTTAACGGTCCATCCTGAATCGATGCATGAGGTACTTGAATCGAAGGATGAGAAGTCCGCCTTAATTGACTCGAACAACTCGACAAATCATCAACTCGGCAAAGCCCATACTTTGGCGTGGCGCCGCCGCGCCCATGGTGGCAGACTGGCCGCAAATTGCGATCACCACGAGATGAGGAGACCTCCCGATGAGCGGCCCGAAAATCATGCGCCTGGAGACCAACGGCCCGACAGGTACCGGCCTGGAGGTCTGGGAAGAGATCAACCCCCACGCCCTCGTTTCCGGCACCCCGGTGCAGCGCGGCCACACCTATTTCGACGACAGGAAGACAGGCCTCAGCGCCGGTGTGTGGGACTGCACGGCGATGACCACCAAAATGGAGCCCTACAGCGTCAACGAGTTCATGCATGTGCTGGAAGGTGCGGTCACCATCGTGCACGAGGACGGGACCGAGGTGACCATCCGTGCAGGCGAGAGCTTCATCATTCCCAAGGGCACACTTTGCCAGTGGAAGCAGACCGGCTACATGCGGAAATTCTTCGTCATCTTCGACGATCCATCCGGTGCCGTGGCGAAGGACCCGGCCGCGCTCGCGGTGATCCGACCCGAGCCTGATGGCGCGCTGGAGGCGGTCGATGCCGGCGACCCGGCAGGCTATGTCGGCCCGCCGCCGACCGTTAGGGCGCATGAGTGGTTCACGGACCCCACCGGCCAGTTCAGTGTCGGTGTGTGGGAAGCCGGACCCACCATGCAGCGCCCCGTGGGGCCGATCAACCGCTGCGAACTGATGCTGCCCGTCAAGGGCTCCATGACGCTCATCGGCGAGGGCGAGGAGACGGTGTTCAAGACAGGCGATTGCGCCTTTGTGCCCAAGGGCGCGCCCTATGGCTGGCGCAGCACCGAACCGGTGCGCAAGATCTATTGCACGTTTGTTGAAAGGGCCGCGGCGGCCGGCGCGGAGGCTGCCGAGTAGCGGCCGGCCTTCGCGGCCGGGTCACCGCTGGAAGGCAAATCTCGCGTTCAGGGCCGGTAACTGGGGTTGACCCAGAATGTAGTCGGCGGCCCGCGATGCGATCATTTGCGTCGGCGCATTCATATTGGCGCTCATGATTTGCGGGATGACCGATGCATCGACCACCCGCAAGGCCTCGATGCCGCGCACCCGCAGCCGATCGTCCACCACTGCGTCCGGCCCATGTCCCATCCGGCAGGTGCCGCAAGGGTGGAAATCGGTTGTCGTGATCGAGCGTACCCAATCGCTGATTTCCCCATCGCTGCGCACCTGCGGCCCGGGGGTAAGTTCGGCGCCGCGCAGGGCATCGAAAGCCGGCTGCGCCACCAGTTCGCGGGTCTTGTGCACCCCTTCGACCAGTTCATCGAGATCGCCGTGTTCAGCCAGATAGGAAAAATGCATGAGTGGCTTGTCGTGCGGGTCGGCGGATTTGAGCGTCACGTGTCCCTTGCTGCGCGGGCGCAACTGATCGACGTGTATGGCGAACGCCTGAAGCAGGGTGATTCTGGTGCCGTCATACTCAAATCCGACCGGGCCGAAATGGTACTGGAGGTTCGGGTAGCTCACCTTGTGGTTGCCGCGGATCAGGCCGCCGGCCTCCCAGATGTTGGAGGCGGCGATGCCGGAGCGGGTGAACACCCACTGCATGCCGGCTGCCGCCTTGCGCCACGGGACGTCCACCCGGTGGATGGGAAAGCTCCTGGTGCAGGCATACTGCAGCATGATGCTGGCATGGTCCTGCAGGTTCTGCCCGACACCCGGCACATCGACCAGCGGCGGGATACCGACGGCTTTCAGGTGGTCCGCCGGCCCGATGCCCGACAGCATCAGGAGTTGCGGTGAGTTTATCGCCCCGCCCGACAGGATCACTTCCCTGTCGGCATGGACGAGGCGTTCTGCGCCCTTGTGGTCGAAGACGATGCCGGTGGCGCGGCCGTTGTCGATCACCACCCGCTTGACCATGGCCTTGACCAGCAGCGTGACATTGCCACGCCTGAGCGCCGGGCGCAGGTGGGCAACGGCGGCGCTGCACCGGCGTCCATGGCGCTTCGTGGCATCGAGGCGCGCAACGCCTTCCGGGTTGAAGCCGTTCAGATCCTCCGAGCGCCCCTGGCCCGCCTGCTCGCCTGCCGCAATGAAGGCATCGAACAACGGGTTATCGAAGCTGCCCTTGGAAACGCCGAGCGGGCCCCTGTCGCCACGCCATTCATCGCCACCACGGTCCGACGTCTCGCCGGCCTTGAAGTACGGCAGACATTGCGCATAGTTCCAGTCCGTCAAACCGCACTCGCTGGCCCAGCGATCATAGTCCAGCGGATGGCCGCGCATGTAGACCATCGAGTTTATGGATGAGGACCCGCCGACGACCTTGCCCCTCGGCATGCCGACGTTGCGATCGAACAGGTCCGGTTCAGGCTCTGTCTCGTAGTTCCAGTTAATTCTGGGGTCTCGCCAGGCGCGATAGACACCGGCCGGCACATGGATCATCAGATCGTGGTCCATCGGGCCTGCTTCCAGCACCAGGATCGATGTCCGCCCGTCGGCGCCAAGCTTGTTGGCCAGCACGCACCCGGCTGATCCGGCCCCGACGATGATGTAGTCGAACGTGGTCATTCAAAATTCCCCGATCGCATGTGCAGCCAGGACCGGAATACGCCGCCCGCCCGGAACCGTTTGCCCCATGGCTGCCTGTTGCCTTCATTGTTGCATTGCCAATGCGGCGGCGCCAGTCGAGCACAAGCGCCGGCGGCCAATTGCGTCGCGTTGTAGGGGCGTTTCCCAGCCCGCTCTCATGCGTCCTGCCGGCTGACAATTATAGATTATTTTGGTGGTGGGCGCAGTCTCCTGCGAACTCGTCTCCGGCTCAAATTGCCGACTAACAGGGAAAATACAGGGAAAATCGACAAAAATCGCTATCCTGGAGCGCATTTTGGCGCCATAAAGCGCTGCAATTACAGTCAGTTACGGGGAAATTCCCTGCGGCAGAAAACAGGGAATTTTGAAGAGCATAACAGGGAATTATCAGGGCCGGATCGTAAGCGTACAGGGAATGCACACTTGTTCGCGGGGTGTGTGTTGCGATCTTCTTGTTGACGGCGATTTGCGCCGTGCAGGAGATGATGATGCCGAGAATGAAAGCCGCGAAGCAGGCGGAACTGGAGGCGTTCTGGCGTGCGCATGTCGACGGCTGGCGCCGTAGCCTCCTGAATCAGCGCGAATATTGCCAGGTGCACGGGCTGCCTTTGAAGCGGTTCGAGAACTGGCGTGCGAAGTACCGGCACGAGGACGGGCGCTTTCCCCACAAAGTGCTCTACCGCCGCAACAGGGACCTTAGTCATATGACTGATCCTATGACTAAGGAAGTTGCAGCGGCGGCGACCTGGATTCCCTCCGGGCGATCGCGCGGGGCCGGCGCGCGGCGCAACTTCGCAGAGGCCGACAAGCGCCGGATTGTCGAAGAGGCCTGCCGCGAGGGCGCGTCGATCTCCGGTGTGGCCAGGAAGTACGGGATTGCGGCGGCGGTGGTGTTCCGCTGGCGCAAGGAGCTGGCCCCGGCGCCTGAACCGGTCCTCCTGCCGGTCGTACTCAGCGATGCGCCAGATCAGCCGGGGGATGCGCCTCGATCCGGTCTGGTGCAGATGTCCGCCCCTGCTCCGGTAATCGTCGAGCGGTCAGCGCCGGCAATCGAGGTTGAGCTGGTTGGCGGCCGGCGTGTCCGCTTCGGGCGTGATGTCGATCCCGAGATGGTGCACCGCCTGGTCATGCTGCTTGAGGGAGGTGTGTCATGATGATGGCTCCGGCAGGGGTGAAAGTGCATCTCGCGCTTGGCGTGACGGATATGCGCAAGGGGATTGACGGGCTGGCGATGGTGGTCCAGGGCATCCTGAAGCAGGATCCGTTCTGCGGGCATCTGTTCGCCTTCCGCGGCCGCAAGGCCAATCTCATCAAAATCCTGTTCTGGGACGGCACCGGCTTGTGCCTGTTCACCAAGCGGCTTGAACAGGGCCACTTCGCGTGGCCCGCAGCAGGCGCCCCGGGCGATGCGGTCAGTCTCACCCCGGTGCAGCTGTCGATGCTGATCGAAGGGATCAACTGGCGCGCACCGGAGCGGACATGGCGGCCTGCCGCAGCCGGGTGAAAGGGCCGGAAGCTCGCCTGAATCTCCCTGAATTGCTTGGGTTTTTGCCTGTCCTGATGTATTATCGGTCATGCAGCTTGATCTTGCCAATCTGCCCTCCGATACCGCTCTTTTACATCGCCTGGTGCGCGACATGGCGGCGCTTGTCGAGCACCGTGATGACGAGATTGAGCGCCTGCAGCAGATCATCAGGCAGCTTCAGCGAGCGCACTACGGGCGCCGCTCGGAACGGCTCGATCCGGATCAGCTGACGCTGGCGCTCGAGGATCTGGAGAGTGACCTTGCGGGCATTGCCGGGAGCCGCCCGATTCCCAGGGAGAGGGCCCGGGCTACCCGGCGCCGCAAGCCCCTGCCAGCTCATCTCGAGCGCCATGAGGTGGTGCTCGATATCGCTGGTGGTCACGAGGGCTGTCCGGGCTGCGGCGGTGCGCTTCATGCCATCGGCGAGAGCGTCAGCGAGATGCTTGACTGGGTGCCTGCCAGGCTGCGGGTGCTGCGCATCCGCCGCCCCAAATATGCCTGCCGGACCTGCGGCACCGTTGCCCAGGCGCCGGCACCGCAGCGGGTGATCGCCGGCGGGCTTGCGACACCGGCATTGCTGGCGCAGGTACTGGTTGGCAAATACTGCGATCACAGCCCCCTCTACCGGCAGTCCCGGATCTTCGCGCGGCATGGCATCGGGCTCGACCGCTCTACCCTGGCGGGATGGGTCGGCGGTGCCTGCTGGTGGCTGGATGCGCTGCATGAACGGCTCGGCAGGGACATCTTTGCCTCCGATCATCTGTTCGCCGACGACACCCCGATCCCGGTGCTCGATCCCGGACGCGGCCGAACGAAGACCGGGCGGCTGTGGGTCTATGCGCGCGACCAGCATGGCTGGGCGGGACCGGCACCACCGGCGGCGGTCTACTTCTACGAGCCCGACCGCAAGGCGGAGCGCCCGGCAGTGCATCTGGCACAGTTCAGGGGCGTGCTCCACGTAGATGGTTATGCCGGCTTCGAGAGGTTGACGATCAAGGGAGACGTCGTGCTTGCCGCCTGCTGGGCCCATGCCAGGCGCAAGTTCTACGAGATCGCCGAAGCCGATGGCTCGCCGATCGCCATCGAGGCGGTGCAGCGTATCGCGGAGATTTATGCCAACGAGGCAAAGGTGCGCGGGCAATCGCCGGCGCAGCGGATGGCGTGGAGACAGGCACGGTCGCGACCACTTGTGGAAGCGCTGCGCCTGTGGCTCGAACGGCAACTGCCACGCCTTTCCGCCAGCAGCCGGCTCGCCGAAGCCATCCGTTATGCCCTTTCCCGCTGGAACGGTCTCAGCCAGTTCCTCGACGACGGGTGCATCGAACTCGATACCAATCCCGTCGAGCGTGCCATCCGCCCCATAGCGAAGCGTGTTTCATTATGCACTCCCTATTCAAGTGTCTGTAAACATTGGAAGTGTATCCGCGTCGACGATGCGACACGGGCGACCTTTCCGGGCTACCGCAGTTTTAATCGACTCCGACGCCAGATCGTCGGCACGGATTTGATAAGGCGCACCAAGCACAACCTGCACAGCCGGAAGGGTGCCGGTTTTGATAAGACGCCGTATCGCGTGGTTTGTGACGCCTAAGGCCTTTGCTGCCTCGGTCATGGTGAGCCATTCGCCATCTTTTTCAGCGGATCGATAGGCATGGATACCGCGAACGCGCCGAACGGATGCGACACGGTGCGCCGTCCAGGTTTTGCCTTGACCGGTGGGCAATCCCATCCGATTGAGCGACGCGGCGATATGCTCGTCAGACCAACGGCCAGCCATGCTGCGCATCACCGCCAACGCATCTTCAGCTGTCGCGCAACCGTGCTCCCCAGATTGGGGTTTGCGAATGCGCAGCTCTGAGTGCTGGCCGCCCCGCCAGTGGATCGTGAGGACAACGTCGCGCACCGTATCGTCGACATCGACGATGATGTCGGCGATCAACGTCCGTAGCAGCTGCTGACGGGCACGCATCGTCACATCGGGGGCGTCCCAGGCTGCGGACAGGTTTTCCGCCATGTCGGCAAAAGCGCTTGGGTCAACCTCGATGGTCGATGAGCTTTCGGCCGGCTGGCGTGCTTCCATATCTCGCACACGGCGTAACGCGATTTCCCAGTTTTTCTCCAACTGGGCGGCGATCAGACGATTGTCGGGATCACAGGCTGCGTAGCGGCGCTCGGCGAGATTGGACTCGTAACGGGCCTGCTGAAGTTCCAGATCGAGGATCTGGCGTTGATCATCTTGTCGTTCTCGGTGCATCCGCTCCGCCTCGAACGCGGCCTCGATCGCCAAGGGTTCTACCGCGCGCAACAGTTCACGCGCAACAGCCGCGTCCACCCGGGGGCCACCGAAGGTCATGCACCGGGGCAAGCCCATCATCAGGTTGGGCTTGTCGCAGCGATAGACGGGTCGGCTTTGCGGGTTCCCGGTATAGGTAACTGTCAGGCGCCGCCCGCACCGGCCACACGTCATGATGCCTGAGAGTAGCGCCCGGCCTCCTCGGCCCGATTTTACACCGTCGGCGCGACCGTAGTTGTTGAGTGCCAACTGTTTTTGGTTCCGCTCGTATTCGTCCCAGCTGATGTACCCTTCGTGATGATCCTTGATAAACACTTCCCAAGTCCCGATCGGCTTGCTGTGGCCATAGCTCCGCCGCGCGCGCCCATCGACGATGGAGGTTCGTTTCTCGCTTTTCCCGTAAACATAAACGCCTGCGTAAAAGGGGTTTTTGAGCACAGATATCACGTTGCGATAGCGGATCGGCAACCAGGTGAAGCTGGTCATACGCCCCTCATCCGAAGGCCGAGGGAAGTGGACTTGGTCAGCCGTCATCGATAACAACACCTGGCGCGCGCTGCCAAGCTCACGGAAGCGGGTGAAGATGAGCCGGATCACCTCCTGCAAGCGCAGATCAGGATCGAGCCCCAAACCCGCTTCGCGGTGCCAGATGTAACCGAACGGGACTGACAAGCGCAGTTCGCCCCGGCGCGCCTTCGACCTGGCGGCATCGAGCATTCGCGTCCTGAGCACGCCGAGCTCGAACTCGCTGATGCTGCCTTTCATACCCAAGAGCAGCCGATCATTGGGCTGGCAGGGATTGTATACGCCGTCGTGGTCAATGACACGGGCTTCGACGAGTCCGCACAACTCCAGAAGATGGTGCCAGTCACGGCCATTTCGCGCAAGCCTTGACGCATCCTGGCACAAAACTGCGCCCACATTGCCCGCACACAGCCATGCTACCAGGCGATCAAAGCCGGGGCGCGCCACTGTCCCGCTCGCGGATCGCCCGAGATCGTCGTCGATAACCTCGACGTCGATGAACCCGTACTGGCGGGCAATGTCGACGAGGTCATATTGCCGCCGCTGGCTCTCCAGGTTGGTCATGACCTGGGACTGCGTCGATTGACGCACATAGACGACGGCTTTGCGCTTCAGGAGTTGCGTAGGGATCAGTTCAACGCCGGTCATCGTCGAGTTCCTCCACGATGAGGCCGGCGGCCTGCATCAGAATTTGGGCAAGCGTGGTTATGGCCTCCGCCCGCTCCGCGTGGTTCATCCCGTCCACCTTGCGGGGCTCGAACATCAGGCTCATCTGCCTGCCCGAGGTCGGCACAGGCGCGCTGTGGTGCTTCATCGACTGCCTCCCTTGCGATTCCATTATTGCTCGGGGAGTTTGTGGGAACAGCACTCAGCGTGACCAGCCTCTTGAGTTCCGACAGCGCCGCAAGATCAACCTGTGGCTGGCCAATTCTCATATCGGCGCAGACGAGGGGATCCACCATCCAGCCAGGAATTGAGACGACAATGCCAGAGGGGCCTTCCACCTTGAGAAACTGACCAGTCCCCCGCTGCTCTACCCGCCGCACAATGACCTTCCGGCCAAAATAGGGATGCCAACGATAATGAACTTCCCGCTCTTCGCCGACATGGGCAGAATGAACGGGTGATGGCGCTCGGCCGCAAGAACCATTTGTTCGCCGGCTCCGATGGCGGCGGCGCACGTTGGGCAACCGTCTGCTCGTTGACTGAAACCGCCATGCTCAACCACGTCGAGCCCTATCACTACCTCCGTGATGTGCTGCAGAAGATGATCGACGGGCATCCCGCCAACCGTCTCGACGAACTGCTCCCATGGGCATGGAAGGCCAGCAATCCGGCACCCAACTGACGACGTGCAAACTGGCCACGCTTACGCCGGATCAGGGATTTTGGACGCCGGATCAGGCTATTTTCACGAGAAGCGACTGACGCGGTCGAAGGCATCCTCGATGCCGCCACCACCACCATGGTCGTCATCGTTGCCCTGGCTCTCGACAATGACCAAACTCATGGCAAAGTCACTCTGCTGATGAAGCGTCTGTACCGTCACCTCCCGACGGCCAGGATCGACAAGCCAGTCGATCGGGTCCGCCTCTTCGTGATCGCTCAGCGGCGAACCAGATCTGGCCTGCGGCAGGTCTGGCATCAGGTCGTTACGATTCACGGTCGGCCGCGGAAATTCGCTGCACCGCGCCCAGTAGCGCAAACGTCCTGCACGAGAAAAGGCGATGGCAACGGTCGCCTCATGCCGCTCGACATAGCGCCGTGCCGCCGCCTCGCGACTGACGTCGAAAGCGCGGGCGGCGGAAAGCACCCTTGCGAGATCCGGCCCGGAGGCCAGGAAGCGCTCGAACCGCCTGGACGGCGCGAGCAACTCGATGGCAAATCGGTTGGCCTCGACCTCCTGGACCTCATGCCGGGAGAGGCCTCGCCTCATATGCCAATTGCCTTCCCGCATATCCTGCCTGCTGCATTGAAAGCCGTCGTCGGCGGTCTGCTCGTGCCACGGGTTCAAAAAATGCCCCAGCTCATGGCCAACTGAATAACGTTGCCGCTGGCGCCCCGATTTACAGTTGACGAGAATGGAGCCGACATCGCGTTCCGCCGTTGTGATCAGCGCGCCTTCCAGATTGGTAATCGGTTCTTCCCGGATCTCGACAATGTCGAGGGCTCTGGCGATCGCGTGAACCGGGACGGGACCATCGCAATCACCAAGCTGGCGATGGATGGCGGCGGCAAGCTTGTCCGGTCTGGGCCCCGCCTCCTCGATCTCCATGCGATCGAGCACGAGTTTGTATTCCCGGTCCACCTCAACCAGCCTTGTGGCGTGATGTCCGGTGCCTGAGGAGGGACTTCATCATGTCATCGAGGATCCTGCGCTCATCGTCATCGAGGTCTTGTGCCTGGCGGAACATGCGCGCCAGTTCCACATCGGCATCGTCTGCCTTGCTGTCCTCGCCGATGAGATAGCTCACCGAGACGCCGAAATGATCAGCGAGCCTGGTGACGAGGCGCATGGACGGATTTTCGCTGCGGCCCTTCTCCAGCTCCCAGATGTGGGCCCTGGATACACCGGCGGCATCGGCCACGTCCTGCAGTGACTCCTGCTTCTGCATGCGCAACCTGGCAATGCGGCGTCCGAGGGCCATGGCTGTCTCCCGTCGGTTGATGCGAATGTTCACCCCATCTGACATATTTAAGCCAAAGGGGTTGCAATCTCAAGTGTTCACTCTATCTTACAGATCGGTCAGACCTTGATTCCCGAAAGGAGGCCCTTGTGTCCCAACGAGCCCTTGAACTGATCCCCATTGCGGCACTGCGCCCGTGGGCGCGCAATGCCCGAATGCACTCGAGGAAGCAGCTGCGCCAGATTGCCGACAGCATCGAGCGCTTCGGCTTCACCAACCCGGTGCTTATCGACAGTGAAAAGACTATCCTTGCCGGCCATGGCCGGGTCGAGGCGGCAAAGCGCGTGGGCATGACGGAGGTGCCCTGCCTGCGCATCGAGACTATGACACTTGAGGAAAAGCGCGCCTATGTGATCGCCGACAACAAGCTCGCCCTGAACGCCGGCTGGGACGAAGAGATCCTCGGTGAAGAGCTGAAGGCCCTGCTGGAGAGCGATCTCGACTTCGGCATCGAGCTGACCGGCTTCTCCATCCCCGAGATCGACGGGCTCATTGAAGGGCTGGCACCGGAAGAGCCGGGTGATCCGGCGGATGATGTGTTGCCTGACGACGCTCCTGCCCGTTGCCGACCGGGCGACATCTGGCAGCTGGATCCACATCGGCTGATCTGTGGTAATGCCCTCGATCCGGTTGATATTGCCACATTGATGGATGGCGAGGCAGCCCGCATGGTGTTTACCGACCCACCCTACAATGTTCCCATCCAGGGCCATGTCGGTGGATCGGGAGCAATCCGCCACCGAGAGTTCGCCATGGCCTCGGGCGAGATGAGCTCATCGGAGTTTGTCGCCTTCCTCGCGTCTGCCCTCCGCAACCTCGTCGACCACACGGTCGATGGCTCCATCCACTTCATCTGCATGGACTGGCGTCACATGCCGGAGATGCTGGTGGCCGGTAAGGACCTCTATAGCGAGCTCAAGAACCTCATCGTCTGGGTGAAGGACAATGGCGGCATGGGGACTTTCTATCGCTCCCGCCACGAACTGATCTTTGCCTTCAAGAACGGCACCGCTCCTCACATCAACGCCTTTGAGCTCGGCCAGCATGGCCGCTACCGCACCAATGTGTGGCAGTACCGGGGTGTGAACACCCTCAAGGCTGGGCGCATGGACGAGCTTGCCCTCCATCCGACCGTCAAGCCGGTGCAGATGATTGCCGATGCCATCAAGGATGTCTCCGCCCGTGGCGACATCGTGCTCGATCTCTTCGGCGGCAGTGGCTCGACGCTGATTGCTGCCCACAAGACCGGGCGACGGGCCTTCTTGTGTGAACTCGATCCTGTCTACTGCGATCGCATCATCCGCCGCTGGGAGATTTATGCCAGGGACGAGGCCGAGCAAATCTTCTGTGGCATCGGCAATGATGAACGCATCCGCGAGGCTGCCGAATAATGAGACCCACCGACGACAAGCACAAAAAAGCCCTCGCCGTGCTCCCTAACACAGCGAGCTACGAAGTGGGTTATGGCAAGCCGCCTGCTCGTTCCCGCTTCCAGCCCGGTCGCTCCGGCAATCCGCGCGGACGACCAAAAGGGGCAAGGAACAAGCCACGGACGCCCGGCAAGCATGAGGAACGCCTCAAGGACATCATCCTCGAGGAGGCGTATCGCACCGTCAGCATCAATGAGCCGAAGGGCAAGCTCACCATCCCCGTCGCCCAGGCCATCGTTCGCTCGCTTGCCGTCAATGCGGCCAGGGGCGACCAGCGGGCCCAGCGCCTCTTCACCCACCTGGTCACCACAACCGAGCGCGACAACCGGCGCCTGCACAACGAATGGCTCGAGGTTGCAATCACATACAAGGTCGAATGGGAACAGGAGCTGGAGCGGCGCAAGCGTCTGGGCATCGATGCTCCCGAGCCCATTCCTCATCCCGATCACATCATCGTCGACATTCGCAACGACACTGTCCGGGTCAATGGGCCCTGGACCAAGGAGGAAAAGGTCCAGTGGGACAGGGTGCTGGAGCGCAAATCCGCATTTCAGGAACAGCTGGTCGACCTTGAAAAGATGCTGACGAAAAAATCAAATCAGAATATCAGGTCAGCCATCGAGGATGAGATCGCTCACACCAAGCGCATGCTCGATATCTTCCGACAAATCATTCCGGACTGAGATTTGAACAAGAGCAAATTGCCACCAGCTGCCAAAATTGCCTGCTTCGTGCGAAAATCAGATCACAAAGAGTCGCGGGAGTGATTAATGGCCGCGTCATGTTTGACGAGCCGCATGGTTCGGCGACTTTCGACATGCAGTGAATCATTTGAAATGCAACCCTCGCCCCACCTTCTCAGGTCATGTCCCAGCAAGGGGGCCGGAAAGCAGGTTCTTTGAAGGGTTACTGTTGCGGCTGGTCGGCCTTGCTGCCGGTGTCGTCATCGTCGTCCATCATCGGCATGCGGGATTGGTCCTGGCCTTGCATCATGCCCCAGCGGCCGCGTTGTTGCCCGCGCCAAGCCTTCATGTCGTCGCGCGACGAGGCATCGTCATTGTCATCGTCGTCCAACATCGGCATGCGGGATTGGTCCTTGCCTTGCATCATGCCCCAGCGGCCACGTTGTTGCCCGCGCCAAGCCTTCATGTCGTCGAGCGACAGGGCGCCGTCGTTATTCTGGTCGAGCCTTTCGACGATGTTGGCGAGAGGTGCTTCATAGACCTCCAGCGTGATGGCGCCAGTTCCGTCGACATCGAGCTTCTGGAATGCGCGCACCATGGTGCGGTGCTGCATGGCCAACCACAGGTTCTGATATTCGTCGATCGACAACTTGCCATCGCCGTTGGTGTCGTATTTCTTGTCGGTGAGGAGGCGCTGCAGGGCCGGACGCTCCATGGTGCCACCTGAGATGCCGCCATCATCATAGTGGTCAATCGCCCAGACCCGCGACAGCTCACGCCGCCACGCTCCTTCCAGAGGCGCTGGATGCTCGCGCATGGCGAAGTCGTGTGAGATTGAATTCAGAAGGCACTCGCCCCATATAAACTACTCGGCTGCCAAAAAACGTGGCCATTCTTTCCCCCCGCTCGAATGGCTGCGGGCAGCAGAAACGAGCCGGGTTCCCCTCCCGGCGCAAGCGCATAAAATGCGTGAGGGCGTCCGTTCCCCCCGACCGGACGCCTTCTCTTATTTGGAGAGCCCGAAAGTTGGGCCCAAAGCGTATGGCTCGTCGATACCCATGCACTCCCCGTGCGGGATGGCCGGACAGCATGGATGACGTGCGAGGATGTATCAAGGTCGGCGGGTTCGGCGGATTGCACGGCTCCCGATGCCGAGGCTGGCTCCAAGCTGCCGGAAAGTGCCATTGTCAATTCGGCAAAGGTTGACCGGCTATCGGTTCCGGTGATGCCCGTCGTCATTTACCAGACCAGGGAAAAAAGGTCTGAGCGGGGTTCGGAGTTGAACCTGGTTCTGGCCCCGGCGGCAAATTGCGGGTAGCAGGGCGGCGCGAACCAGCACCCCTAACTAAGGGTTGAGCCGGTATCACATTGAAGGAAGCGAGCGCAACATGACCGGCAGATTCAAGATGCACGTTGCTATTTTGAGTTTGGGTGCGATTGCGATCTCTTTCATATTGGCCCTGCCTGGTCTGGCACAGTCGCGCTTCGATGGCACCTGGTCGGTGAAGATCTCCGTCGAGAGCAGCGACTGCGATACACAAATGATCAGTATCGCCGTACAAAACGGACAGGTTGCCCTCTCAGGATTTGGCGCCACCGCGGATGGTGCTATAACGCCTGCCGGTATCGTCAATGTAAGCGTCACTGACGGCGACAGGCTTGTCAAGGTAAGGGGAACCGTGCGGAACGGTCATGGCTCGGGGCGATGGAGGTCGCCAAAATGCACGGGAAGCTGGAATGCGTTGAAGAACGAAACGGCCGTGCACCGGTCAGAAAATTCTGTCTCTGATAAGTGATGGAGCACTAAGCGGCGCCTTCTGTGCAGACGGAAACCGGCTTCAGTCTCTCTCGCTCGACCCGACGATCTCTATAGTTGCCATCACGGATCGCTCCCCAATCTGACATCGCCTGGATTGGCATCCGGCGTTGTCACCTGACATGGCTCAGCGTGTGGGAAACTGCAACGATTTAATCGGGATCAAGTTCACGGACAAACTCTCTTCTTGCTCGGGTCATGTTCTTGTCACTTGAAGGCGCTATCCAAACGAATCATTGGCCCAGGGAGAACGTCATGAGCATGCAGACATCGGATATGAGAGATCTCGCCGCCGCCGCGATTGGCGACAGGGCTTTGGCTGAAAAATGGCTTGCAACACCAAGCGACATTTTCGAAGGTTCCAGTCCCCTTGCCGCAATGGCCTCGGTGGACGGGTATCACCAGGTAATGCGGCAGCTGGCTTGGTTCGCCGGACAGTCTATTCGCAATCCAAAAGCGCCTGCTGGGGGTCAAGAGACGGTTGCCGATCTCCTGAACGATCCGATCATGGAACTCGTTCTCAGGCGCGCTGGTACCGGACCAGAAGAGGTTCTCAAATTGTGCAAGGATGCTGCAATTCGGCGCGCTGCATGAGGCAGCAATGATTGTGCACTGGCAAGAACGCATCAGCGAGACGACCCCAACCCAGCGTTGCGGCGCTAACTGGTCAGAGACGCGCATAAACAGTTTCAAGGCATGGTTGCAGCACTGACACCCGTTCCGCGCAAGCGCTGCCGGTCGCTGTGGTTGCCGCTATTGCCAGTTGGCTCGGAGCTGCGCCAGCTCACCCCTGCAACCGCCGCTCCAACTCAGCAACAATGATCTCCATCGCCGAGCGCAGGAAGTCGAGTTTCGGTTTGACGTAACGCTGGCCTGTGATGGTCTTGGAGGCATGGTTGAGCAGCCGACCGACAACCTCCTCCGGAATGCCGGCCTCGACGGCAACTGTCGCGAATGTGTGGCGCAACGAATGCAGGGTGCCGGGTACCTCTTTGTGGTCCCAGGCCACAACATGCCCCGAGGTACCACGCCCCGGAAACACCCAGCGGTCATCTTGGCCGCGCACCGCATCGAGAATTCGATGATGCGCATCGGTCAGCGGCAACCAGAATTCCCGGCCCGACTTGGTCGTCGGCAGATAGACCGCATCCGTAATGCGATCCCATTCAAGCGCGTCGAGCTCCGACCGGCGAAGGCCAGTCATCAGGGCGAATTTATAGGCAGCGCGGTGAACAGGATTGGAAACCTGCTCGACAGCATCAAGCCAGCCGACAAGATCCCTGATCGGGGCATTGAGGGTCTTCTGTTCCGGGAACCACTCAAGCCCGGGTGCCGGGCATTCAGGAATGGTGCGATCAAGACGCCGTGCATGGTTCCATACGGTGTTGAGGCGCAGCAATCGGCCGCACGAATAAACCGGCACTGCTCAATGTGATGAGGGCTTTTTGGCCTTTGCCCGACCAGCACGGCGCCTGTTGATCATACGGCCGAGGGCATATTTGATCGGCAGCTCATCGAGCGCATACGGATCGTAGTCGCCGAACCATTCCTTGATATCGGCATGCTCTTCGTGGCTCGGGTCGGCCAGAACATCGAGCGCGTGGTGGAAGCCAGGGATGCCACCGCAGTCGTCTGGCGGGGCCGCCAGTTCGCCGCCGATGTACCTTGGGTAGGCGATCTCAGGATCACCGGCGCGGATATAGGCTGCGTGAGGCATTCAGCCTTGCGCGCAAATCCTTGCCCGTCTTGAAATGCGGTGCTCGCTTGGCGGCGACCTCGATGGCATCGCCTGTGCGTGGGTTGCGTCCGGTCTTGGCCTCGTGCTCCCTGACCGAAAACGCACCGAACCCGCGCAGCTCAACCCGGTCACCAAGCGATAGCGCATGGATGATCTCACCGAACACCGTATTGATAACTCGTTCAACGTCATGCTGACGCAGATGTGGGTTCTGCTCGGTTATCAGTTGAACCAACTCCGATTTGATCATTCCCGGCCCCCAAGACCCGCCGCGCTGGCCCCGCGGCTCTGTCGCCGATGGCAGCGTTGCAAACGAGCCGCACAGGGTCAAGCTCAGGGGGCTACCTTCCAGGGCAAGCCAAACCCTTGTACGTTCACCGGTATAAACCGCCGCGGAATTGCCCGTGAGCAGGGGCCACATGGAGCCGAAAGGCAGTGATCGACGTTGACCGTGACGCTCCGCAGGTGAGGATTATACCCCCGCTAGTTTATCTCGCAGGCCTCGTGATCGGCTTTGTCGCAAACCTGTGGTGGCCGGTTAAATTTATGCCCGATATGATGGCGTGGACTACAGGGGGTGTTCTCATCGTTTGCGGTGCCGCGCTGGCGGGTTCCGCCTTGTTCAAGTTCAAGCGGGCGGGAACAACGGTGCGGCCAGATCGACCGCCGCGCGCCCTAGTCATTGCTGGTCCCTACAAATTCACCAGGAACCCGATGTATCTCGGGTTGGCCGTCGCCTATCTCGGCATTGCCACAGCAGGCCAGTCGGTCTGGGCGCTCATCCTGTTGCCTGTTGTCTTGACCATAATACAGCGCCGGGCGATTGAGCCGGAAGAAGCCTTTCTGAAACGTCGGTTCGGTGGCGACTACATCAATTATACGAAACAGGTCAGGCGCTGGGTGTAAATGCGAAGCAGAGGCACCAAGCTCTTTGAGCGAGGCATCGTATAGACCTCGCCTGAGGCTCGCCAAAGCCTGCCGCGAAAGGAGTGATACCGATGCGATTGTTGTCTCGAGCAATAGCAGCAACCTTGCTGATGGCTATGAGTGGCGCCAGCCAGGCTCAGGAGTCGCGTGAGCTCGTGCGGCTTCCACAACCCATGCAAGAGCACATGCTTGGCAACATGCGCGATCATCTCGCCACATTGAATGCCGTCATCGGTGATGTTGCCGACGGCAAATTCGACGAAGCGGCAAAGCTTGCCGAAGAACGGCTGGGGATGAGTTCGCTCGGTCTGCACGGCGCCGCGCACGTGGCTCCCTTCATGCCACAGCCGATGCAGGACTTAGGGACCGCCATGCATCACGCGGCAAGTCGATTAGCCATCGTTCTGCAAAACACCTCAGTGTCGCCATCACTCGAGACAATGCGTGATGTCAGCCGGTCCCTGCACGAGGTCATGACGACCTGCACGGCTTGCCACTCAGGCTACCGAATCCGCTGACGGGCCGCCGATACACAAGCACCCCCATGCGGCGATAGGGTAGGTCACCAATGGGGATGGGGCACTCGCTTGGCGGCAACCGAAAGGGTCTCAGCAAAGGCAACCGGAGTGATGCCCTGAATCCAATCGACCCCAAATTTCAAACCACCGGGGGTGGGTTCAACCGGCTCATCGAGCCGGCACTATTCAAATGCTCCGGGCGGCAGGTCGCTCCGCACAATCGATGCCATCAACCGCCGACTTCGGCAAATCTTTGATGTGAGCAATTCTGCACAGCCCTACTTTGGGAAAGAGTGTGTACTAAGTACAATGACCTATGTTCGGCGATGAAGGATTGACTGTCGCCGCCGTCCCAGATCTCTCGGGGAACCAAAATGGCCAGGACAGCCGCACCCAATCTGCCATCGATCACCGCCTGTGAAGGCGGCCTCAAGGGTGTGGAAAGTCTGGTTACCGCTGGGTGGTTGACGTGGCGCGGCATCATCAATCCTCTGTAAGCGGACACAGACCATGGCTGCAAAATTTGGTGTCCATTCGGAAGTCGGCAAACTCAGGCGCGTGCTGGTACACCGTCCCGGAACAGCCCTCGCCCGCCTGACGCCGTCGAACTGCGCGGAGCTTCTATTCGATGACGTCATCTGGGTAAAGCAGGCCCGCATCGAACATATGACCTTCGTCGATGCCATGGGGCACCGCGGGGTTGAAGTGGTGTTCCTGCGCGAACTGCTCGAAGAAACCCTGCGCGACCGGGAAGCGCGGCGCTGGCTGATCGAGCGGCGGATCAGCGATGACACGGTCGGCGTCGGCCTCGCGGATGACCTGCGTGCCCACTTCATGGAGATCGATGCGGAGGTCTTGTCCAACATCCTGATCGGCGGCATGAGCCGGGCTGAACTGCCTATCAAGACCGGAGGCATGCTGGCGCCCATACTCGAGCCGCAGGACTTCATCCTGCCACCCTTGCCGAACCACCTGTTCACCCGGGACACGACGTGCTGGATCTACGAGGGCGTGACCCTCAACCCGATGCACTGGAACGCCCGCCGCCTCGAGACGCTCAATGTCGCGGCGATCTACCGCTTTCACCCGGACTTCCGCAGTGCGGGTTTTCCGGTGTGGTGGGGCGATCCCGATCACAATCATGGCCTCGCGACATGCGAAGGCGGTGACGTCATGCCGATTGGCAACCGCACGGTGCTGATCGGCATGGGCGAGCGCACCACGCCACAAGCGGTCGGCCAGATCGCCCGGGCGCTGTTCGCACAGGACGGGGCGGAGCGCGTCATTGCCTGCCAGTTGCCGCGCGAGCGTGCTTCCATGCATCTCGACACGGTCTTCACTTTCTGTGACCGCGATCTGGTGACGGTATTTGCAGATGTATCGGAGCACATCCGTACCTTCAGCCTGCGGCCCGGAGAACGTGAAGGCATGATTGATGTAAGGCCCGAAAAGCAGCCGTTCCTCGATGTCGTGGCCGAGGCCTTGAAGCTGAAACGGCTGCGCGTCGTGGAGACCGGGGGCGATGCCTACGAGGCCGAGCGCGAACAGTGGGACGATGGCAATAACGTCGTCGCCATCGAACCCGGCGTCGTGGTCGCCTATGATCGCAACGTTTACACCAATACACTCCTGCGTAAGGCCGGCGTCGAGGTCATCACCATTCCGGGCGCCGAACTTGGTCGCGGCCGCGGTGGCGGTCACTGCATGACCTGCCCGCTGATCCGCGATCCAGCCTGACCCGGCAAGCCCAGCAATCGAGGTTTTCAATGCCCATCAACCTGCACGCACGCAGCTTCATCAAGCTCCTGGACTTCACGCCCGGCGAGATCCGCTTCCTCCTGCGCCTGGCAGCCGCCCTAAAACAAGCCAAGTACGGCGGCTATGAGGAGCAGCGGCTGAAGGGCAAGAACATCGCGTTGATCTTCGAGAAGGCCTCGACCCGCACGCGAACCGGCTTTGAGGTCGCCGCCTATGATCAGGGCGCCCATGTCACCTATCTCGGGCCCACCGGCACCCAGATCGGACACAAGGAATCGATGAAGGATACCGCCCGCGTGCTGGGTCGTATCTATGACGGCATCGAGTATCGCGGTTTCGGTCAGGCGCTTGCTGAGGAACTGGCCGCCCATGCCGGCGTGCCCGTCTATAACGGGCTCACCGACGAGTTCCACCCCACCCAGATCCTCGCCGATTTCCTGACGATGCACGAATATACCCACAAGCATCTGTCGGGTATTACCTTCAGCTTCGTGGGCGATGCCGGCAACAACATGGGCGACTCGCTGATGGTCGGGGCGGCGATGATCGGCATGGATATCCGCCTCGCCGCACCCAAGGCGTGCTGGCCCGATGATGCCCTTGTCGAGCGATGCCAGGGCATCGCCAAGCGGACCGGCGCCAGGATCATGCTGACCGAGGACATCAAGCAGGCGGTCACCGGCTGCGACTACGTCTACACCGATGTCTGGGTATCGATGGGCGAACCGGACAGCGTCTGGGCCGAACGCATCAAGCTGCTCAAGCCTTATCAGGTGACCGCCGACGTCATGGCCGCGACCGGCAACCCGCACGCCAAGTTCATGCATTGCTTGCCAGCGTTCCATAATGCGGAGACCGAAGTCGGCAAGGAGATCAAGCAAAAGTACGGCATCGAGGCCATGGAGGTGACCGACGAGGTCTTCGAGTCGCCAGCATCGATCGTGTTCGACCAGGCGGAAAACCGCATGCACACGATCAAGGCACTACTCGTCGCGACTATCGGGAGCTGACCCGATGCTGGTGGTCATCGCCTTGGGCGGCAACGCCTTGCTGACCCGCGGCGAACCTCTCACCGTGGAGAACCAGCGCGCCAATACCAGGCGTGCCGCGACAGCCATTGCCGAGGTGATTGCGGCGGGCCACCGCGTCGTGATCTGCCATGGCAATGGTCCGCAGGTCGGCCTGTTGGCCCTGCAGGGTGCTGCCTACAAGCCCGACGAGGCCTATCCGCTCGACGTGCTGGGGGCGGAGACCGAAGGCATGATCGGCTATCTGATCGAGCAGGAACTGGAAAACGTCCTGCCGCAGGGTCAAAGGGTTGCCACGCTGCTGACCCAGGTGGAGGTCGATGCGCGAGATCCGGCGTTCCTCAAGCCCAGCAAGCCGGTTGGACCGGTTTATGAGAAAGCCGAGGCGGAAACGCTCGCCAAGGCACGCGGCTGGACAATTGCGCCAGACGGCAAGAAATACCGCCGCGTCGTGCCGTCACCATTGCCGAAGCACATCCCGGACATCGCGGTCATTCGTTTGCTGGTCAATCAGGACATCATCGTGATCTGTGCTGGCGGCGGCGGCATACCGGTCGTTCGCCGGCCCGATGGGAGCCTCATCGGGATAGAGGCCGTCATCGACAAGGACCGGGCAGGCGGCCTCCTGGCACAGGACCTTGGCGCCGATGCCTTTCTCATGCTCACCGATGTCGATGCGGTCTATCTCAATTGGGGCAAGCCGGATCAGAAGCCGATCCGCAGGGCTTCGCCGCATGAACTCCGAAGCAGAGACTTTGCCGCGGGCTCGATGGGACCAAAAGTCGAAGCGGCTTGTGACTTCGCGGCGGCCACAGGCGGCATTGCCGGTATTGGTACGCTGGAACAGGCGCTGCCCATTCTCGAAGGGCGGGCCGGCACGCAAGTGGCCAGTGATAGTGGGCTGATGACCTTCTGGTAGCTGGTGCGCCGCTCAGCAGGCGCAGCACTTGCGGAAACGGCACTTCGCTGCCGTATTGCGATCGCTCAAATGATGGCGGCTGTTCATCATTGGGGTCGGGTTGTAGGCCAGTACGATCAGGGTCATCGCGGTGCGCACGTTCTTCAGCCGCTTCATCAGGAGGCGGCTGGCCTCCATCCAGGATCTGATGGTCCCAGGGGTGGCCGCGAAATTCGCATGAAGCCTATCTTGTCACAGTTGCCACAGCATCCGCGTTCGGCATTCGAGGCGGATCAAGAAATGATAACGACCCCGTCGGCGAACAAGAGCGTGGCCACGATAGCGGCGGTGATGAGGGCGAGCGCTACGGCGAGCTCGATGCGCGTGAAAGCGGGCCTATCGGGCGCCTGCTCCTTCTGGGCGTACCAGAAGACCGGCAGGCCGACGGCGTAGACGATGATCGACATCAGCAGAAACTCGGGGCGCTCTGCGCAGAGAATCCAGGCGGAATAGAGCGTCCCGAGAATACCCGTCCAGCGGGAGATACCACGAGATTCGAAGGCTCGCGTTCGATAGCGCCGATTGCTCGCCTACCGGTAATGCGCCTGTCGCTCCCTTGCCCCGTCAAGCCCAAGCCGGGCGCGATGCTTCGAGATCGAACCGGGCCCGGCGCCGTCGCGGCGCGGCCTTTCAGGGCTTGTAGACCTGGCTCAGATTTCCGGTGAACAGCATCCACAGCGCCAGGATCCCCAGCACGATTAGGGCGAGCGCCACGATCAGCTCGATCATGTTGAAGGGCAACTCCTTCGGTGCATGCTCCTTGCGCGCCCAGATGAACACCAGATTGCCCAGCGCAAAGAACACGGCGCCACAGAGCAAATACTGCAACCCGGCGGCGTAGACGAGCCAGAAACCGTAAACGGTGCCCAGGACGCTGGAGACCAGAGCCTGCGTCTTTCCAATTTTCGCCGTCTCGGGATATTGCCCTTTCGCCACCAGCGTCCAGAGATAACCCGTGGCGCCGATATAGGCGGGCAGGATCATCACGCCGGTGATCGACAGCATCACGTTCCATGCATTGGTCGAAAAGTACACCAAGATCATCATCACCTGCATGACAGCGGTCGACACCCACAGGGAAACCGTCGCGGCGCCATTCTCGTTGGTAGCGGCGAATACCTTCGGATAGCTGCCGTCCTTGGCGCCGGCCCATGGCAGTTCCGCCAGAAGCAGCGTCCACACCAGCCAGCACGACAAGATCGAGATCAATACAGTGCCAGTGATGAAATATTCGCCCCACTTGCCGACAAGCGATCCCATGATCGCCGCCATCGATGGCGCCGCAAGGACAGACAAATCACCCTGCGACATGATGCCGAAAGGAAGCACCGAAACGAGCACATAGAGCGTAAGGGTGACCAGGAACCCCAACAGGGTCCCGCGGCTCACGGTCCTGGCATCGGATTTGTCGGACAAGACCACCGCGCCTTCGAAGCCGATGAAGACCCATAGCGTCACCAGCATGGTGCCCCGAACCTGGGCGAGTAGGCTGCCGAGTGGCTTGGCGTTGGCAGCATTGGCGCTCACATTGCCCCAAAAGGCACTGGTCCACATGCCGGCCTTCATCGAAGAGGCGACGACGGCAATGAAGACCATGATCGGAACGAACTTCGCGATAGTCGCAACGATGTTCAGGACGGCTGCGCCCTTGATGCCACGCAGCAAGAGCCAGTTCATGATCCAGAACACCACCGAGGCCGCCAGGATCGCCTGCCACGTATTTCCACCCGCGAAGTAGGGTGGAACGAAGTAGTTGATCGTACTCATCAGCAGCACGCCAAAGCCAACATTGCCAAAGGCCGCCGACAACCAGTAGCCCCAGGCGAGCTGGAATCCTGCGTATTTGCCAAAACCCTGGCGCGCGTACATGTAGATGCCTGCGGTCAGATCGGGCTTGACATCGGCCAGCACCTGGAAGGTTCGCGCCATGAAAAAGATACCCAGCCCGGTCACCAGCCAGGCGATCAGCACCGCTCCCAACGAGGCGCTTTGCGCCATGTTCTGCGGCAGGTTGAAGACACCGCTGCCGATCATGGCGCTGATCACCAGCAAGGTAATGGCGAGCAGACCAAGAGGCTTCGCTTTATCCTTGGAGCGTGCTTTTGAGTTGGCCATTGTCATCTCCCCTTTGAATGCAGTCGGTGTTGTCGATCCTGGCGGCCATCACGGCTTGACGCACAAGATCCGGTAGCGCCCGTCCTCGACCTCGACGCCATGCGTGTCGTGGGCAAAGCCGGGCAATTCGGCATCGAACGCCTCGAGTGCCTTGAGATAGCCGAGCAATGGACCCTTGGCGGCGCCGGCATTCTCGCCGGGCATCATTAAGGGAATTCCCGGCGGATAGGGCACCACCCCGGTGGCGACGGTGCGCCCCGCCATCTGGTCCAGCGTCAGCGGTTCGATCTCGTCATTGACCAGCCGCTCATAGGCCTCGACGGGAGAAAGGTCGGGCACCGGCAGGGTACCGAAACCCGCCGACATGTATTCTGTGGTGCGGTGCTTCTTCACCGCCGCGAACATTTCTTCCGCCAGGTCGGCGAGCCCGAGCTTGGCGTAGCGCTCCGGATGAGCGGCCACGAGCGCCGGGATCGCGCGCGACAGCGGCGCGTTGGCGAGTACGTCGCGGTGAAATCCCAGCAGCGCGTTGATCAGCGTTCCCCACTTGCCGCGCGTGATGCCCATGGAGAACAGGAACAGGCTGGTGAAATCCGTGGTCTTCTCGACCACGATGCCCTGCGCGTCGAGATAGGCGGCGAGCAGTGAGGCCGGGATGCCCTTGGCCTGCAGCTTGCCGTCCCGCCCCATGCCGGGTGTCACGACCGAAACCTTGATGGGATCCAGCATGCAGTAGCCGTCCTTGAGGTCGCCGAAGCCGTGCCAGGAATCTCCCGCGCGCAGCAGCCAGGCCTTGGGCTCCTGCGCAAGGCGTTCCGGGTCGGCGAGATGGAAGGGCACCTTCTTGCCGGCGCGCCCTTCAGCCACCGTGTCCGGCTGCCAGGCATTGAAGAACCAGCCGCCCTTGGCCTCGAATTCGGCGTTGATCCGCCCCAATGTCTGGCGGAATGCCACCGCCTCGCGGATCGTTTCGCCGGTCAACGCCTCGCCAGATGGGCCATCCATCATGGCCGCCGCGATGTCATTCGAAGCGATGATCGCGTATTGCGGGGAAGTCGAAGCATGCATCATGAACGCCTCGTTGAAGCGCGCATGGTTGATCGGCCGGCGTCCATCGCGGATATGGATGTAGGAGGCCTGGGACAAAGCGGCCAGCAGTTTGTGGGTCGATTGGGTGGCAAACAATGTCGGGCGGTCGCCGCGCGGCTCGCCGGGTTCGCCGTGCATCGCGAAGCGCTTGGCGTAGATCGGGTTGAAGCGCGCATAGCCGTACCAGGCCTCGTCGAAGTGCAGCCGGTCCACGGACATGCCGAGAAGCGCCTCGACCTGCTCGATGTTGTAGCAAAGACCGTCATAGGTCGAGTTGGTGAGGACCGCGACGCCCGGCTTGGGATCGACGCCTTTCCTGACCAGCGCATTGGCGGCTATGCTCTTGGCGATGGCGGCCGGATTCAACCGATCATGATGAATCGGACCGATCAGGCCGAGGTAGTTCCGCGACGGTATCAGGTAGGTCGGGATCGCACCCGATAGCGTCATCGCATGTTCGACCGACTTGTGGCAATTGCGATCGCACAGCGCAATCTGGTCGCGCGTCACGCAGGCCATCAGGATCACCCGGTTCGACGTGGACGAGCCGTTGGTGACGTAGTAGGTGCGATCAGCACCGAATACGCGCGCGGCATAGCGCTCCAACTCCGCGATTGCACCCGAATGGTCGAGCAGCGAACCCAGTTCGCCGACCGAGATCGACAGATCGGACCGGAACAGTTCCTCGCCGAAGAACTCGAAAAAGGCCCGACCGGCCGGGTGCTTGAGGAAGGCCGTGCCACCGGCGTGTCCCGGCGTGTGCCATGAGTACTCGTAGGTACCGGCGAACTTGGCTAACGCCTTGAACATCGGCGGCAACAGTGTCGCCCGATAGCGGTCGACCGCCGCTGCCACGCGGCCACCGATGAAGTCGGGGGTATCCTCGAACAGCCAGATGTAGTCATTGACCTGCTCCAGGACCTCGGAGGGCACCTTGGCAAGTGAGCCCCGCGAAGCGAGCAGGAATATCGGCAGCTGGGCCGAATGAGTGCGCACGGCGGCAATAACACTGGATGCGCTCTTGTGATCCGGCGGGCCGGCCAGTTCCCAGTCGACCATCACCGCCTGCAGCAAGGCGTGAGTTGAGATCTGCGCCTCGGCCTCGCGCTGCGAAACGGCTTCAACAATTTCGATATCGCGGTTACGCAGGTCCTCGACCAGCGCGGCCGTCGCGCGGCCCGCCGCGTGGTCGCCGTCCAGGCCGTTATGAACTACGAGGACGCGCCGATTGAAGAGGATTCCCGGGACGTCGGACATATGGCTACTCCTTCACGACGTAGGTGTGGAACACGATCTTCCCATCGATGTCGTCGGGGTAGACGCCCTGCACTTCGAAGGCGAAGCCGGGAAAGCGATTGAATGCCTCCTCGAAAACGAGGAAATAGTCGAGCATCGGCTGCGCTCGGTCGTCGTAGCGTTCGCCAGGCACGATGACGCCGATCCCGGGCGGATAGATGAGCGCCAGCACCGCCGCGATCCGGCCCCTGCTTTGCGACATCGGCAGAAAGTCCACGCGATTGCCGACGAACGCCTCGGTCGCTGCCTGCACTGACATCGCCTGCTCGGGGAAGTGCTCGCCGCGAAAGCAAAGGCGCTGCAGTTCCTTGATATTATGGTCACGATAGAACTGGTGCATCTCGTCGCACAGCCGCTGCAATGTGTAGCCGGCGTATCGCTCCGGATAGCGCGCGAGCGTGCCGGGCAGGACGTCCTCGAGCGGTGCGTCCCGGTCATACAGATCCTTGAATGCCACAAGACGGGAGATCAGCGACGCGCACTTTGACGGTTCCACCGCCGGCGTCATCAGGAACAGGATGCTGTTGAGGTCGCACTTCTCCGGAACGATGTTGTTCTCCCGCAGGTACGCAGCCAGCAGCGTGGCCGGTATCCCGAAATTGCGGTACTTCCCGGTCTTCGGATCGATCCCTGGTGTGATCAGCGTCAGCTTGTTGGGGTCGGTGATTGCCCAACCCGGCGAGGCATGGCGAAAGCCGTGCCAGCTTGCGCCGGGGGTCAGGGCCCAGCAGGCCTGCTCACGCGCCAGCACGTCCGTCGCGATGCTCTCCCAGGGCACATGCTCGAGGTCAGGACTGACTTTCGAGTCCTTGAGCGTCACGACGTCGGGCACGAAGGGATCGAAGAACCACGCTTTGCGCTCGTCCTTCGACTGGCGCGCATACTTGGCCTTGAGGGCGCGCAGCTTCTTGCGCGTCTCGATGCCGATCCGGACGGCGTCATCCCACAGCGCCAGGCCGTTGCGCCCCTTGTGCATGTGCGCGTCGACGTCGAGAGACGCAAACAGGGGATAGAACGGCGACGTCGAGCAATGCAGCATGAACATCTCGTTGAATCGTCGGTGCTCGGTGCATCGCGGCTGCCCCTTGATGTGGCGGTCGCGGACATGAATCTGCGAGGCCTGCGAGAATCCGGCGAGCTGCTTGTGGGTCGATTGGGTGGCGATGATGCCGGGACTTCCGGCATCGAGGTTCTCAAGGCCCATCGCAAAATGGCCCACGAACAGCGGATGGAACTTCATGAAGCCCGCCCAGGCCTCGTCGAAGTGGATGTAGTCGCAGAGATGGCCGATGCGCTCGACGACCTTTGCGGCGTTGTAGATGGTTCCGTCGTAGCTGCATTGCTCGATGACCGCGATGCGGAACGGCCGTTCGCGCTTCCAGGCATCCTTGTCCGTGATCAGCGGGTGCGTGCGGATCTGTTCGCGCAATTTGTCTTCGTCCAGCGCCTCATAGTCGATCGGACCGATCAGGCCCTGCGGATTGCGGTCGGTCTCGACGTAGATCGGGATCGCGCCGGCCAGCAGCAGGGCGCCATGGTGGATGGACTTGTGATTGTTGCGGTCGAAAAGGACGAGGTCGCCGCGCTTGAGCAGCGCCGCCGTCACCACCTTGTTCGATGTCGAAGTGCCGTTCAGGATGAAATACGTCCGGTCGGCGCCGAAGACCTCGGCGGCCGCCTTCTGTGCCGCCAGTGCCGGTCCTTCATGGATCAGCAGGTCGCCGAGTTCCGGGACCGAATTGTCGATGTCGTTGCGAAAGATGGCTGGGCCCAGATGCTCCACGAACAGTCGGCCTGCGGGGCTGCGGCGGTAGAACATGCCGCCCTGGTGACCGGGGCAGGTCCACATCTGGTTGCCTTCGTAGTCATAGTCCATCAGCGCGCCGAAGAACGGCTGGCTTGAGGCTTGCCGCATAGCGCTCGAGCGCGAAGATGACTTCCTTCGCCGTAAAATCAGGCGTCTCGTTGTCGAGATAGACGTAGCCGGTCACCTCGCCGAGCGGCTCGAGCGAGAGCAATTCGACGCCACTCAGTTCGGTGACCAGGTAGATCGGTGTGTCGAGGCCGCGCTCCTGTCGGATGTACCTGACAAGTTCCTGAACTTCGGGTTCGTTCGGATTGTCGATCGCTAGCAGGAAGCAGCCGATCCCCATGTCGCTTTCAGCAGCGACCTTTGCGCCGGTCAACATTGGGACGATATCGGTACGGTAATCGTAACCGGAAATCGCATCGACCAGGCCCCGCATCAGGCGCGCTTCGTTGCCCTGGGCTGCGTTCGCGAAGACCGGGCTGTACAGGAGAATGTGGAAGAGCTTGTGGTAGGGAACTGCCATATGAAATGCATCCGTTCACGATCAGTTGAGCCGATGCCCCGACTACCCGTCTATGTATTATTGGTAGCAATCGCGACCGGCGCCTTGATCACGGTCAATGTTCTTATCCGTGCCGGTTTATTCGAAAATTGTGTGGCGCGGCGCATGGCAAAGTTCATGTACCGTTGCGAGCTTTGAGCGGTTCATTGGTTCGTGTCCTGTTGCGATCCTGGGTCGAGGTTCGTGCTTTATTGCCGCCGGTTCTCGACCAATGGGTGAGGAAATCTCATCGCAGAATTTCGAAGATCTGCACGATCGGCATCTGTTCAAAATTGCACAGTGCGTCCCTTTGGCGCGTCACGCAGCCGATAGCCGTTCGGCGACGACGGTACCCCGTGGCGTCGGCGCGCCAGAAGAAAGGCTTCGCAAGGAACGACCCGCCCAGGGCAGAGATGCCAGCTGCGTAGAGACCGAAGATGACCAGCCCCTGGAGATTGACATGGCCTCACACTTGTATGGCGGGAGTGAAGGTGGAAATGATCAGGGTATAGGCGGGAATGCACGCCGAGCAGGTCACGAGCGGCGCGACCTTGATGGTCATGCCAATTGTCGATCAGAGCTGGCAGCAATGCCAATCTGACCTGTGGCTATAGCCAGTTAATGCCCAGCAGCGGCAACACCCGTTGAAGGATCGCTGCCAGGCAAATCAGCACCACGAGGAGTTTGAGAAGACTTGCCAGACGGCGCTCATTCACAAACTTATCGATGGCCCAAAAGCAGATTGCACCGACGACGCAGACAATCAGAATGCCGATCAAGATCGAAATCATAATAATCCTCTCTATTGGTGCAGTGGCGAGCCTCGGCCGACAACGCGGACAGCGCCCGAGAACCATCGACTCTGTGCTCCGCCGACTTGTTCACTCACTTGTCAACGTGTCATTTGTCAAAACAAACGGGACATCTGAGCCCGGGTTTGAAAGGAGGGCCTAGCTCGCGGTAGGTTGATGTTATGCCGCTGAGGGCTGGTGGCACAAGCGGTGGTTCTGGATAGTGAGTGCTCACATGTCTTAATTGTCTTGACGATGGACACGGACCGGCGATGTGTAGGAGATCGCCTGCCGTCAAATACGTAAACTAACGAGCCAAGGAGGAACGAGATCATGGTCGAGAAGAGACCTAAGGTGGCAGCCCCGAAAACTAGCCCCACGAGCAAGCACGTTCAGCCCGACCCCAAAAACAAAGCCGCCGTTCCCCCGCGCGAACCCGTTGCTGTTGATCGACCTGGTTTCGATCTGGGTGGTTCAACCAGTAAGACGAGTGCGGGAACAGGTCTGGGCGTTGGCCAGGATGCAGCTGAAGATCGCCGCGATCGTAGCCTGCCGGGGCGCCGAGGGAAAAACACTTAAAGCATAGCTCGCTTGGAACGGATCGTGCCCCGTGCCGACAGCCTCGTTTTGATCTCACACGGGTCCACTGAAGAAAAAGGCCAGCCCGAACAGAATATAGACGCCGACGAGCAGAAGACCTTCGAGCCATGTCGTCTCACCATCACGGGCGATCGCATTGACGATGAATGCGGTTGCGGCAATAGCGAAAAGATGCAGAGGGTTGGAGAAAACCAAATTCATCGGGCGACCCAACAGCCAGGAAATGATGACCAGAAGTGGCGCAATGACTAGCCCTACCTGGATCGCCGAACTGATACAGATACTGAGTACGAGGCCCATATTGTCCTGATGGGCAAACCAGGATGCTGCGAACAGGTCGGCGACTGTGCCGACCAATCCCAGAACGATCACACCCAGAAAGAGCGGCGAAAGATGCAGTGCGCCCGCAGTCGCGCTCAGTGCGCCTTAAACCATCTCGGCTTCGATCGCGATCATGACCGTTGCGGCAGCTATCACCACGAGAGAGGTGCCCAGGCCCCAACTGGCTGTGTCACGGGGTTCGTCGGCCGCAAACACGTCGCGATGAGTGACAAGCGTGTAGACGAGGTTGGCGACGTACAGGACGAGCAGCACAACCGATGCACCCAGGCTCAGCTCTTCATCGGTAACCTGTAGATCGGCAGCATGTCCGCCCATGCGGCCCGTGTAACAACCCATACACGCCGCGTGCAATGCATTGCTAAAGGCAGCCAAGTCGCAAGGCAATCTGAACAGGCCGCCTCGGAAAAGATAGTCACTGCCGCCAGACTGCCGGTTCTGGGATCGGGCAAGACCGACTATTTGGCGGTCAAGGCACTGGCGGAAACTGAACGGGAAGTGGCGATGCCCGCACCACAGAAGCGCCGTTCAATCCTCGGACGTTGCAAACAGGCACTGCATGTCCGGAACGGTGACATGGCGATTGTTCTCGACATCGATGATCCTGTCCTGTCTTAACCGGCTGAATTGTCGGCTCACCGTCTCGATGGTCAGGCCCAGAAAGTCCGCCATTTCGGCGCGGGTCAGCGGTAGATCAAAAGTCACCGACCTGCCCGAGCGCGCCTGCATCGGCGAGACATTCGGGACATGTGTGGCGATCATGTAGAGCAGCGATGCCACTCTCTCGCGTGCCGACTTGCGCCCGTTGGCCAGCAGCCAGTCACGTGCCTCGTCAAGTTCGCGAAGCGTCTGCTGGAAAAGCTGACGTTCAAGCTCGGGGTGGCGCTTGACCATATCTTCCAGCACGGTGCGAGGAAATGTGCAGACCTCGACATCACTCACCGCCTCCGCCGATAGCCGGTTTTGGTGACCGAACGGGCGACCGACGAAATCGGGCGGAAACAGCAGGCCGACGATCTGCTGGCGCCCGTCCGCCAGCATCTTTACCAGCTTGACCACGCCCACCTGGAGATTGGCATAGACGACCGCCTCCTCGCCATCGGCCTGAAGTGTCTGCCCGGCCATGAAGCGTCGATTAGACGTGCGTCTTGCAAGTTCGTGTAAGTGGTGATCCTCGAGCGCCCCGCAAATACCATGATGACGTGCAGGGCAGGCCGCGCACAAATCCGGTATAGGCATTGTCCTCGCACTATTGCAGCGCGCCTCTGCGGTATTGGCATTTTCAACCAGTCTGAGCGCCCGCATATCATTCCACTTGAGCATCAACCAAAAAGGGTTGTGTGAGCCTGACTTCCCATTCGTCGTTTCGGAAAGCACCAAAACGCCCTGAACGCAGACCGGGATCTACTCGCCAACCACAGGGGTAATCCTGCGACTAGATTAACGGATGCTGAAGTTCAGACTGTACAATATTGCTCACATTCGGCTGCCTGCCGATCACCGACGGTTGGGGCGGAATGGCAAAATGAACACCATTGGCAAGCCGCTGAAAACACCGTGGGGTCTGGCGGCGGATGTCCTTGATCGTCCTCTCGGCCTGTCGGCCGCATCCTTCATGCTTACGGATTTCTGTCACATCTGCACTCCTTGGTGGTTACGATGAGCCAGAAATCCTCCGTTCCGAAAACACCTCAAAATGTCCCAAAGGCGCTGGCGTCAGACAATGTCCGTCGTCAGAGCAATCGGGACATCTGAGCCTTGGTTTGAACGGAGGTTCTGGCTCACTGTGGTTTGATGTTATGCCGCCGCGGACTGATCGGCGAACCGGCGCCGGCCCATGAAGCCAGCGGCGAAGGGGTGGTGGTCAACCCTGTCCTTGAGTCGGCGCACCGATCCAATTTCGAGATAAAGCCGAAGCAATTGCGAACCGTGGATGGTTGGGCCAACCTCCTCAAGTGAGCAATTCTGCACAGACCCGGCTCGCATCCTCAGTCTATCGTGCAACCGCAAAGTGGCATCGGCACAGTCGGCATATCATTTCTAAAGATGTGTGTTGATTTGGCTCAAGCCGAGACCGTCGTGGAAGCCTAAGTGATATCCATGTAAGGTACCAAGATGCCCAGATCGATTGCACACACCGCGTCTGCAAGGTTGACGTCAGGCGGATCACATTTGCAGCCGGCGAAGAGCGCTGTGAACCCTTATGCGGATGCCACGTTCCTATACGAAGCGCTGTTCGGACTGATCGCTGCCATGTCCGTTAGCGGCGCAATTGCAGCATATCTAGCAGCGTCATCATTCCAATAGGGCCCGATGACCCCCATCGAGGCAGGTTGGCCGGCGTGGTTGTGGCTTCGACAATTTTATTTGAAGGACTCAAAATGTGCATTTCGAAGCAAGCTTTGCTCACCACCGGTGCCGGCCTGGCGCTCTCCATATTCGCGCTCGCGACATTGGGTCTCGCGAAGGCTGCCCAAGCTCAGATGAACGGGCCGGGTCAAGACAACGGCGCTGGCATGATGGGCGGACAGTGGGGATGGGGAATGGGGAATGGAATGGGCGGATTCGGAGTGATCGGCGTGCTTGCACTCGCTCTGGTCGTCCTGGGCATAGCGGTCATGGCGTTCCGTCGCCGTACGCCGTAAGCCTAATTTTCCGCCGTGTTCCCGGCGTCTTGGAGGTCAAATGAAATACTATATCGCCAGAACTGTGAGCGGTGACTTCGCCGCTGTCGTCGAACGCACTATCGAGGCGCTCAAAGCCGAGGGATTTGGCGTGCTGACAGATATCGATGTCAGAGCGACGATGAAGAAAAAGCTCGACCTCGAATTCCGGGACTATCGAATCCTCGGCGCCTGCAATCCCCCACTGGCGCATCAGGCGCTGAGCGCCGACGACAAGATCGGCACAATGCTGCCGTGCAATGTGATTGTGCAGGATATCGGCGGCGGCCGCATTGAAGTTGCCGCCATCGACCCGGCCATTTCCATGGCGCAAGTCGGGAACGCGAAGCTCAAGACAATCGCCGAAGCCGTTACCGGCAAACTGAAGCGGGTTATCGACGCGATCTAGCAATTGCGCCAGTCGAAGCGAGCCGGCTCGGTGACGTGATGCCCGGAAAAACGGATCAGTTGAACCAGATCTTTGGTCCGAAGCATTCAAAGGGGGATGCCCCGTGAAACCGATCGAGGTCACCTATTTCTCCGACGTGCTTTGCATCTGGGCCTATTCTTCGCAAGCTGCATCGACGCATTGTAGAAGAAGCACGACCATACCATCCGAATCCGCCATCGCTTCTGTTCTGTCTTCGGCGATACCGAACAGAAGAACGCCTCTACCTGGAAGGATCTTGGTGCATACGCCGGCTTCAATGCGCACTTGCTGGAAGTGGCGAAACGCTTTCCGCATCTCGAAGTTCACCGCGAACTATGGATAAAGACGCGACCGCCGACATCATCGAGTGCACACTTGTTCATGAAGTCGGTTGAGCGATCGCTTGGCGAACGACCGGAGCAAACACAGCTATCATCGTTCGATGTCTTCGCGACCGTACTTCATGCCTTCCGCACGGCATTTTTTCGTGATTACCGCGATATCGCAAGATGGGAAGTGCAATGCGAAATCGCCGAGCCGCTGGGCGTGGATATTGCCGCAATCGAGCAGTGCATTCGTTATAACCCTCCGGCGTAGGCCGTCTGCCGCATTCGTGGCACCTGCTGCTATCTGTCCTTATGGACAGCCATAAGGACAGACCTCAGGTTTCACGACTGGAGATTGTCGAGACGGGTCGGCGTCGCCGGTGGAGTGATGCGGAGAAGCTGCGGATTGTCGAGGAGAGCTTTGCCGGTCGTCGGCTGGTATCGGCGACGGCGCGGCGGCACGCGATATCGCGCTCGCTGCTGATGACGTGGCGGCGGGCATATCGGGAGGGTCGGCTCGGACCTGACGTGGTGCCAAGCATGTGGCCGGTGACTGTCGTAGCGCAAGCGCCGGCTGGGTTGCCGGCAACGATGTCAACCCTGACGCGGCCGGCCGGCGCGATGGAGATCGTGCTGGCGAACGGGCGCCGGATCATTGTCGGGGCCGACGTGGACGCCGCGGCGCTGTCGCGAATTGCGGCGGCGCTGGAATGTTAATGATTGCGATCCCTGCTGGCGTGCATGTGTGGCTGGCCGGCGGCATCACCGACATGCGGCGGGGCATGAACGGCCTGGCATTGCAGGTGCAAGAGGCGCTTGCGCGCAGCCAGCCAATACGGCTGACGAAGTGGGTTTCCCGATGCACACGAAGGCGGCTCATCTTAGTCAATTCCCGTCAATGCAGCGCTGCCACGGCAACGCAAGGATCACAACGATAATCACGATTGTGCCGATAATGCCAAAGCCGCCCGAAAGAAGCCAATCTGCATCTTCCCCGGGGAGCATCCTCATACAAGATCGGCGAGCGGTCGCGCCGTTGAGTTGACCTGCATCAACGCAACACCCAAAGCAATGCAATTTATTGACGAGAGTTTCTGCGTTCACAATCAACGCAACCGAGGATCAGATGACGGTTCGGTGGGCCATCGTCGGCGCCGTGATCGGCGCCATATTGGGTAGCATATTCACCGCGGGAACGATGTTGTACACATCGACGAAAGGCCGACAGGAAACGACCGCGCGTGAACTCCTCTCTGAAGTGATCGTCCTGGCATCGTTGCAGGAAGGCTGGCTGCTTCAGGGCGAAGGGAGCCAGACAGCAAAGTTGTCCGATCATCCGGGGCTTTCGGAAACGCAGAGCGGCTCCGGCCTCTGGCTCCTGCCGGTGGAAATCAGGGCCATTCTGGACGAGGCCCAATGGAATTCTCCGCCAGATCAGGACTACGGCTTCATGCAGGGGCGGCGGGCCCGGATTGTCAGGAATGAGATCAAACCCGGCGCTCCACCTTCATACTCGGGCCTTTCCGAAAGCCATTTTCCCGCGCTTATCAGCATAGCCGGAATGCAGGAGCTGTGCGCCTGGATCGAGCGTGTGCAGATTGCCTATAATGGCGGGGCGCTGACAGATCGCGGGCTTGCATCACTGAGGCCCTATCTGGTGCCTCTGGCTCAGGAAGATCGAGTGAATGTGCTTCGTGTCCTGTTGTCTCCCGATGCACGAAAGTTCCTCGCCGGGATTCGCACACGGTGGGACAAGAAGCTGATCGCAGATTAGCGCGTTGACCGCTTATGCCAAATGCACAGTCATGTGGAAACGACCGGCTCCATGCGGTCAATAATTCGCGCAGCGTACGGCAGGGGGCGGCGCGAGTCAGGATGCTTGCATTTGCTGCGGCCGCGCTGGCGCTGCTGGTGATGCCCGCGCACGCCGCGGGAGAGAAGCGCGAGCGCATTCCCGCCGGGTGCCGGGAACTGGCCGATCGGGTAGGGCTTCCCATGACGTTAACCCAGGCCCAGGCAATACGCGCCATTGCATACGTCAGGCAAATGGACGCCGACGACCCGGCAGTGCGGCGCTGCCTCGTGGCGATCCGCCGGCGTTAGAGCCGGGGGGCGCCTGGCCCCCCGCGACGTGGTGCTGGCTCGCTCGATCACTGAACGACCGGCTGCTGCTGGTCCTGCTGCTCCTGCTTCTTTTTCTTCTTGTCGGTCTTGCCAACGGCCTGCGGCTGCTCGGTGGTCTTCTTCTGCAGCTTGTCCTGCTTCTTTTTCTTGCCCGACTGGTCACCAGCCTGGGGCTGCTGGGTGGTGGTCTTCTGCAGCTTGTCCTGCTTCTTTTTCTTCTTGCCCGACTGGTCACCGGCCTGCGGCTGCTGGGTGGTCGGCTGCTGCACCTTTTCCTTCTTTTTCTTCTTGCCCGACTGGCCATTGGCCTGGGGCTGCTGGGTGGTGGTCTTCTGCACCTTGTCCTGCTTTTTCTTCTTCTTGCCCGACTGGTCAGCGGCGTTGGGCTGCTGGGTGGTCGGCTGCTGCGATGTGCCGACTTCCTTCTTGTGCCTGGCCTGCACCTCCTCGATCGGCTTGAGCTTGGGCTTGTGATCGCCGCCTTTCTTCACTTGCGGCGCAAACACCTGGATGGAATCGCCCTTCTGCCTGGTGCCCTTACCCAGAGTCCTGGCCTCGTCGACCTTGTAGACCCGGACCCTCTTGTGGGTACGCTGCTCGACGAACTTGACGTCGATGACGTTGTTCACGATCACGTTGTTGACGATCCTCACCCCGCCAACCGGGCGGGCGTCGCGCAAGTAGCCGTCGGCCCGGTGGCGGTCATGGATGACGACCCCGAACAGGTTCACCGACAGGAACGACTGCGACGGCACCACCTGCCAGTAGAAATCCGGCACCGTGCCGATGGTGACGCTGGCGCCGAATTCGTCGGGGTAGCCAACCGGCAGCGGTGCCCAGGCGACATAGCTGTCGGAACGGCGCCACGAAACCCACGCCGGTGCCCAGCGATAGCCGGGGACCCAATACCAGCCGATATTGTCGGCATGGCCCCAGCGGCCGTAGTGGTAGGTCGCCCAGCCGAATGGTTCGGCCGACACCCACATCCAGCCATAACGATGGGTGTAGGCCCAATGGCCCTGGGTGTAGGGCTGCCAGTTTGCGGGCCGTCGCGCCGGCACCCAGACGTCGCGGCCATCATAGGACACCCAGTCGCCATAGGGCGAAAGGCGATCATAGAAGGTGCCGAGATTGATCGAGACGCTGACGTTGGCCGCGGCCTCTGCCGGCGTCGCAAGCGGGATGGACGCAGCAAGGGGAACCGCCAGCACCAGGGCGCCGGCGGTGGCGGAGTGTAACAGTAGGGCTTTGATTTTCATCTTCGTTCTCCGTTGAATGAAAGTTACAGGTGGGTTGACGGCACAAAACGAGTGAGGCGTTGGATGTCGCCGTTGATGCTGGTGGCCGGCCGAGGCGGCGTTTGCTGTCACACCTCCAGGCAGGCGAGGAGGGCGCAGGGATCCAGGACCGGTACCGTCCTGGTCGGCCAGATCTGGTTCTTCTCGATTTTGGTCATGTGGGCTTGATCGTACGCGGCAGTCTCGTCGTGCCAGAGATTCAAAACGACGAAGCCTGCGGCAAGGCTCAGCGCGACGGCCATTGCCAGGTTGATTGACCTGCTCATAGTCGGCCCATAACAAGCAGCACCACGACGACGATGAGAATGATGCCGATGACACCGACGCCGCCATGCCCGAAACCGTAACCGTAACCCCCGAAACGGCCGGAAAAGCCGCCCAGCAGAAAGATGATGAGAATGATGACGAGGATGAGTCCGAGTGACATGACTTTTCTCCTGTTGATGTCGAAAACGTACCGGCAAACGCAATCCGATCCCGGATTGCCTCGACCTGAACGGGGCGGCGGCCAGTTGGCAGTACCGACCGGATGGCAGCAGCGCCGCGCTGCTTCTTCGTCAGCTCGTCAACCTCCGGACCAGGCCAGATATGCTGCAATGGAGCCACATGCGGACATGGTCCCGATCAGCCCGAAGAGCACCATGTACAGGAAGTGAACATCTGCGTGAGCCTTCACAGCACTCTTTGTTTGTCGCAAATGCCATTCGTCTGGCATTAACCTTGATGATGCGCGGTGTACAATCGACGTGGACATCTTGGTGTCCTCCACAAAAGTCATTTATGCATCCCGTAGCGGTTGTGCCTTGAGCCAGATCAATACGCTTCAATCGAAGTTGCATGCCGGCTGGACCAACGCCAGATAGAGGTTCAACACTAGATTGAGGACGCCAGCCGGGTCTGTGCAGAATTACTCACTTCAGGCGACAGGCCCGACTTTCCTCGCCCCATTCTGGAACAGGGCACGCGATAGGGAGCGGCTCCCGCCTATCGGGGAGAGTGGCGAGAGCCGCCAGAGGGTCTTTCCAGGAGCGGGGGCAATCCGGAAAGACCGGGGGTTACGGGACACGGGAACGGTCGATTGCCCACACCAATCAGGCAGGATGGCCGATGGGCCGGCGCCATGACGGAACAGACCGGACATGTCTATTTTGACTTGAGCGCGTCCTTCAGGCCGCCGACGGCGTTCTGGACCTTGCCCTCGACTTCGTCGGCCCGGCCGTCAGCTTCCAGTTTGGCGTCGCCGATCGCCTGGCCGAGCGCCTGCTTGGCGGCGCCCTTCAGTTGTTTGGCCGATCCCGCGACCCTGTCGCTGTTCATGTGTTCTTCTCCAGAATTTCAACCACAATAGCTGGCGACGTTGCAGCAATCTGTTCAATTTTGCTCATGACCGGAGCGCACTCGATGAATTCGTATTCCTCGAAGCGCGCTCCGGCTATTTGAAAAGCCCTGTCGGGCGAGGCGTAACGGCGAATGCATCCATCAGCTCTCGATGCGCCACCGCGTACGCTCTACTGGATCACGACAAGGGGTACCGGGATCACCACGCGCGGAACGGAAATCACCCACCACGGAGAGGCATACCAATAGCCGCCATAGAAATGGGTATAGCCGTTGCGGCGGTGGCTGTAGCGACTGCCATCGCGATGGCGGTCATATTGCCTGTGCTGGCCCTGCTGGTCTTGCTTCTTCTTCTTGTAATCGACCTGCAGCGCCTTGCCGTTCGACGGCCCGGTGTCGCCGAGGGTCGGCTGTCCCGACGCCTGCAGCACAAGGGCGCTTGCCGCGCCCATGGTGGCCAGTTGAGCGCTGCCCGCGACCACCGCGGCCAGCCCCATCATCTTCCATGTAAGCCTAGACATGTTCATCTCCTTGGTTGACTCGGTTCATTCCAAGCGCAGGAAAATCGGGGCTCATGCGCTTGATCCAGCCCACGATTGATCGTCGTGGGTGAAATTCTTTTCAGGGTCTGGTGAAGGGTTCGGCCGCGACGCTAGTGTGTCCGGTAGGTTTCACGACCGGGACGCTCGTCAAGCGCCGCCCGCTGATCGCGGCGGGTCGGCGTGATCGGTTCGCGCAGCGGGCAATTGTTCAATGCCTTGCAGTCGATGCTGACCCTTATGAGTTGGTCATGCCGGTCAATTTCCGTCGCCCAGGAAGGCGCGATGATGACCCGGCGTCCGGGCATCCAGTTGCTGGTGTCAACGACGATGTTGTGAATGGTCCAGGTCTCATCATCGACGATCAGATCATCGACATGACCGATCTCTCCATCGGTTGCCTCGATATGATAGCCTTGGACCTCGCGAGCGCTGCGCAGATGGGGATTGGTATTCTCCAGGATCGCCGCCGGGGTAGAACAATCCGCTGCCTCTTGCCCGCCGCCGCGCGGTTGCATCAACGCTTTGGCCGGCGCAATGACGCCGGCGCCGGGATGTTCTTCCCAGAATTTTGGCCAGCCGTAGTGCTGACTGAGAGCGATCTCGGTTTGCCGGGAAACCGGTAGATCGGTTTCAATGCCGGGACCCTGCTCGAACTCCTCACGGCTGATCGACAGGGTAATGCGTCGATCAACGATATCGACCTCCTTGATCGCTGCCGGGGCAACCAGAATTCTGCGGCCAAACAGCCAGCCCGTATCCACGACCAGGTAGCGTATCTTCCAGCAATAATCGCTGAAGAAAAAGTCCTTCGCCTTGCCGAGCAAGCCGTCGCTGGCATGAATTTTGTAGCCGTGCAGTTCGTTCAGATCTATCAACATCGGTTTGAATTTCATGATTTAACGGAAGCCGAGATGAAACCCGAAACTCTACGGGCCATCGTTATTCCGATTTGCATTACACAATTACTGACCACCTAGTCGCTGTCTGTGCAATTTTGCTCATGGCGCAAACTTGGTGGAGCCCGCCTCGACGCTTGTTCAGCGGCGCCCCAATAACGCGCATCTCGATGTCTATGATGATTAACGACCAGGCAGCGTTCAGCCCCGTGCATTCACGGATTGAGTCGAATTGTGATAGAATCGGGTTTTTCCACATCTCAAGGCAAAGGAGGCCAGACGATGGACGACCAGCCGCGCACGCCGTTCGACCCAAAAGTCTTCCTTGCCAAAATCGGCGAGGGTCGCAACGATGCGAGATACCGCAAGGGGGAGGTGGTCTTCTCGCAAGGCGACGTTGCCGAGGCGGTCTTTTATATCCAGAAAGGCAAGGTGAAGGTCAGCGTCGTCTCGGAACAGGGCAAGGAAGCAGTCATCGCGCTACTCGCCAAGGAAGACTTCTTCGGCGAGGGATGCCTTGCCGGGCAGACGCGGCGCATGGCAACGGTCGCGGCCATGACGGATTGCGTCATTGTGCGACTGGAAAAGGCCGCTATTGTCCGGGTGATCCATGCCGAACCCGCCTTTTCGGAACTGTTCATTGCCCACCTTCTGGGTCGTGCCATCCGGATCGAGGCGGATCTGGTCGACCAGCTGTTCAATTCCAGCGAAAAACGCCTTGCCCGGCTGCTGCTGTTGCTGGCGAATTTTGGCAAGGAGGGCATGCCAGAGCCGGCCATCGCCAAGATCAGCCAGGAAACGCTGGCGGAAATGATCGGGACGACCCGCGCCCGCGTCAGCTTTTTCATGAACAAGTTCCGCAAGCTGGGCTTCATCGAGTACAATGGCCACATCGAGGTCCACTCATCATTGCTGAATGTGGTGCTGCTCGACCAGCCATCGGACAAGGACTGAACGGTCTCGTCATGGGGATGGCCTTGCGGTCTGAGCTACTTTGAGCCCCGCTTTGAACCTGGCCGCGACAGGCGCTTTTGGTTGGCCCTGACGTGGGTCCGAAGTCGGCGAACAACGGCATGCGCGGAGCCGCCGCTTGCCAGGGTTCCACCGGCCTCCGTCATCGCCGCAATCTTTTCCGTTACCATCCTCCTGGCCTCAATCTCTGCCGCCGGTCCTCCGGCGGCCAATTTCATGAGCCTGAGGCCAATGACACGCTGAGATTCAAAGCCCAACAAGGCCGTGCGCGACATCATCGTAATCCAGGTCGCCAGGTTGGGCTTTCGCCATTTGGTCATTCTCGATCTCCAGATGAACAGGTGTCATCGCCCGACTGGGCTGCTTGCCGCACAGCCATGCCATATGAGGTGGCGCTGGTCCAATGCAAACCTGTGGCACCACCGTTCGGTGGCGGGGATCGTTTATAATCGGTATACTGATTGATAATGCAGCGAGGATGGCTGATTGGATCAGTCGCCTCAGGTGAGCAATTGTGCACAGATCGGGATGGCGTCTCTGGTCTAACGTTCGGCCTCAACCTGGTATCGGGTCCAGTCGGCGTACGATGCCGAAGGATGATTGTCGATTTGGCTCAAGGAACGACCTTCGGGAAAAGCGAGGGTGCTCTCCGTGCAGAAAGCCAGGATGTCCGGATCGCCTCGCAAGCATGCGTTGAAACTCTCGTCGTATCCGTTTTTACCTCTGGGAGGATTGCCTTTCAGGCGGCAGCCCTAGGCCGCGTCGCTCCGGCGCCATCGCCTCGATATTCGGCTTTCCGCATGATGAGGGCGGAATCGAATTCGGGGAAACAGTAACAATCCAAAATCCTGGACGGCAACCCGCGGACCAATGAACGACAAACCTCCCGAATTGGATGCCACTGCCGAGACGACCGAAGCCACCTTGACTTCCGCTGTCTCGCACAAGGCGGTGACAGCCTCCATTATCGGATCGTCTCTCATCCTCCTGGTGGGTGCGCTCTACTTCGCTCGCAGTCTGTTGCTGCCGGTCCTGCTCGCCTTCCTGTTCACGCTCATTCTTTCGCCCGTTGTCAGGGCCCTCAAACGAGGCGGCATTCCGGAAAGTGTCACGGCCTTCCTCCTGGTCCTTTTGGTAGCCGGCGTCCTGGGTGGCGGTGCTTACTGGTTGAGCGACCCCGTCTCCAAGTGGGTGGGGGACGCTCCCCAGATCGGGACGCAGTTACGGCTGAAGCTGATATCACTGCGCAAACCTGTTGAGAAAATCATGGAAGCCCAAAAGCAGGTCGAGGACGCGACAACGCAGAAGGCGGCGCCGGGCGTCCAGCAGGTGATTGTGAAGGAGCCGGGCCTTATCAGCCAGGCGGCGCGAGGGGCGCCAGATTTTCTGGCCGGCGTGGGCCTGGCCCTCGTTCTCCTTCTGTTTTTATTGGCTTCGGGGGATATGTTTTACGAAAAGCTCGTGCGGGTTCTTCCAACTCTGACAGACAGGAAGCAGGGCGTGAGGATCGCGCGAGACATTGAGCGGGAGGTTTCCCGATACATTCTGACGATTTCCGGCATCAATGCGGCGCTGGGCGTGGTCGTCGCGGGCGGTCTTTATGCATTGGGCATGCCCAATCCGTTTTTATGGGGCGTTGCAGCAGCCATTCTGAATTTCATCCCTTATCTGGGAGCGATAACCGGCGTTGTCGTGGTCGGCATCATCGCGATCGTATCTTTTCCCACTCTGGGACAAGCGTTGCCGGCGCCGGCAGTTTACCTCGCATGCACGGTCATTGAGGGGCAGTTCATTACCCCCGCGCTGGTTGGGCGGCGGATGCAAATCAACGCCGTATCGGTGTTTCTGGCTATCGCCTTCTGGGGATGGCTTTGGGGCATCGTCGGTATTTTCATTGCGGTCCCCGTGCTGATCGTTGTCAAGATATTCTCGGACCATGTTCCCGGCCTGGGCGGGCTGCAGGAATTCCTGAGTCCACGCGGCAGCGATGCCAATCAGCCGCACTAGACTGCGGTACTCATCAATTGGAATGGTGCATTCGGGCAAGCCTGCCAATGCGGATGGCACGGTTCACCTCCCCGCCGAAAATGAGTGCCAATGCGGCGAGGTAGCTGAAATACAGTGCAGCGATGACACTGGCGAGGCCGGCGTAGTAACTGCGATAATTGGCAAAGTTCAAGATATACCATTCGAACGATGTCGCTATCACCATCCACCCCACCACGGTCAGCAACACACCTGGCCATAGTTCAGCAAAACGCAAGCGCTTAGCCGGCAGCGCAATATGGGCAGCAAGCAGGCCCGCCAGCGAGCACGGCAGCTGCCAGAGGATAGCGCGCTGCGCCCAGGTTGAACGGCAGCACCATGCCGGCGGACACCCTCGTCACGAAGGCATCAACGAGCGGCGCAAGAAGCAGGAGCCAGGCCACGGCCACCAGCATCAACGCCCCGGCGACGACTACCAGCGCCTCCAGCACATAGAGATGCAGCGCGCCGCGATCCTCATGCACGTCATAGGCACGATTGAGTGCCACCCGCACCCCGTCGACCCCGCCGGAGGCAAACCACACGGTCATCAGTGCGCCTAGGCTGACCACATTTCCGCGTGGAACGAGCAGCACATTGCGCACCTCGGAGGCTAGCGGGGCGGCAAGCCCCTTCGGCACCACGGAGATAAGGAAGGTGATCAACGCCTTCGCCATGCCCGTGTCTCCCATATAGGCCGTGAGCGAGCTGACCAGGATCAGGAACGGGAATGCCGCGAGAATGCCACGAAAAGCAATATTGCCGGCCAGCGACAGGGCCAGGTCGTCCCATACCCTGATCGTCGCCTCGCGCAGCACGCACCACACCGCCTGCCAGCCGCTTTCATGGAGCAAATCAGCGTTCTCGCGCCTGAGTGTGCTGCGATTGGCCCGCTGCTGTCGATGGCCGTCGTGGCGATTGGTCTTCGTCATGCCATTCAGCATTCAAAACAGTGTACATGAAGACTGAGGCTGTTTTTTTTGGGCAAGCCGTCACCATGTCTATTGAAACGACCTAGAGCGAGGATCTTTCCATGGCAAGCAGAACCAGTCTCAAGAACCAGGATGACATCGCCCAACACCTTGAGCGTCTGCGGGCCGATATATTGGCGCTTTCCGAAACGGTGACGCGGCTGGCATCGGAAGGTGCCAGCAGTGCAAAGTCACGGGTCAACGAGGCCGCCAGCGGGGCGGCCCGCAAGGCAAGCGATGCCGGCCAGCAGATTTACCGGGATGCAGCGACGCTCGGCAATGATGCCATCGACACCGCACAGGCCAGCGCCGGCCAGTTCGAAGCGCAGATCGCGCGCAATCCGATAATGGCCGTTCTCGCCGCGCTCGGCGTGGGCTTTGCCATTGACCTTCTCACTCGCCACCGCTGATGAGTCGGTTGTTGCTGGACAGTGGCTTGGCAATGACCAAGCAGGCGATCTCCGAGATCGTGCATCGCACGATGCTGAGGATCGTGGCGTACGGGCGCCATTCACGCAGGCGCAGATCGAACAAGCGTTAGCGAGCAAGCGGCGCTGTCGAACACGCTCCGGTCATGAGCAAAATTGAACAGATTGCCGAGATGTCGCCAGTTAATCTGATCGATATACCGAAAAGAAAACATGGACAGGGTCGACGGATCGGCCAGGCAGATTAAGGCCGCCGTCAAGCAGCCGGTTGGCAAGGCCGTTGTCGCTTGAACTGAATCAAAACCAGTTGGCACTTCTCGCTTCACTCTCAAATCGAAATTGGAGACGATCATGGCAAAACAGAGCAGCATGCATGCTCACCTGAACTGGACCAAGCAGCGAATTGACGAGATGGACGCCACGTTGGCGTCGCTCGAAAAGAAGGCGGGCCAGGTCAAAGCCGAGTTGGAGAAAAAGGCCGAGCAAACCATCGCCGATTTGAAGAAACGTCGCGACGAATTTCAAGCCAACGCCAAGGCTCAGTCTCAAGCGGGCGAGGCCGCCTTACAGGCGAACAAGACGCAGCTGGAAGCGCAGTGGCGCGGCTTCGAAGCGCAGGTCAAGACTTATTTTGACACGGTCGGCAAGCAGATCGAACAGCAGCAGGCTACTTTCGGGGAGGTTGCGGCTGCGCAAGCCAAGGCTTGGCGCGAGGCGGCCGACAAGCTCCACGGCGAGGCCACCAAAGTCGCAGCCGCGCGGCGCACTGATGTCGATGCGGCAGTGAAGCAGATGAATATGGACGCGGCGGAGGCTGAAGCACGATTGCAGAAGCTGAAGCAAGCGGGCAGCGAATCTTGGGCGGCAATGAGCTCTGCCCTGGCAGAGTCGCGCAAAGCCTTCGATCAAGCCAATCAGAAGGCGTGGGACGCGCTCAAGCGCGCTACTCCTCCGGCCGCCTGAGTTGATTGCTGATTCTGGACTATCAATCCTAGCGGTGCGATCCAGACAGATGGTACCATCTGTCTGGACAAAGCGTCCCACCAGACCACTAGGTGCGTGCCGCCATGGTTTTCCCACATGGCGTGGGACAGGGTGCGCTATTTCTTGAGCAGGTTTTCTTGCGCTTCCGGCAGGTTGCCTTGGCTCGAAGACTATCGGTAGGCTGGTTTCGACTGCTGATGAGAGTTCTTGAACAACCAGGCCAACAAGCTCTCGCGCACCCATGCCTTATTGGTTGAGGCGCTCAATCGCTATCGCGGCATAAGCCAGATGCACAATCGGGCGTTGTATGACTGAAATTTAATCTCGCACCTGGACACCTCTATTTACTCGGCTTGGAGAGCGGCGTGGAGGCGATGGAAGCCTGCCGGGCGGAATGCCGCCGTGCACCTGTGGTGTTGAGGGCAACTCTTGGCCCGGGATTTCGCCTGGCGGCGGTGTTTTTCGGTCATGCAGGCGCAGTGCGGCCCTCGAACCAGACCAGGCGCTGCATGTTGTAGACGAGATTGGCCATGCCAATCTTCAGCCTCGCCCGGGCGATGCCGATGGTCCTGACGAACAGCCCCATGCGGGCTTTCTGGTGGGCAAAGACATGTTCGATGCTTGAGCGCACCTTCGAGCGGGCGGCATTGGCTGTGGCCAGCTTGTCCGGCAGCGCCTTGCCGGGCGCTCGCCGGTGATGGACCTTGGAGAACAGGCCGTTCCTGATGAGCCAGGCCTCGTTGCGCCTCGAGCGATAGGCGGTGTCGGCCCACACGGTGGAGGCAGTGTTGGTTCTGGCGACAAGCTCGCGCAAGAAGCGCCCGTCATGGCGGGTGGCATCGCTCACCGTCCAGGTGCGGATGAAGCCGTGGCGTCGATCGGTAGAGATGTGGTTCTTGTAGCCGAACACCGGGATGGCGATCTCCAGTTTGACCTTCGATGCCGGATCAGGCTTCCTGCCACGCTTGAGCGTCCAGCGGGCATCGCGGTCCTTCTGTGCCAGCTTGGCCGGCCTGGCCTGCCAGTCCTCGGGGATACGACCCTCCTTGATCGCCTGCTTCTCGCCCTCGCTGTTGCGCTGGCGCGGCGCCGCGATGATCGAGGCATCGATGATCTGGCCGCCCATGGCCAGATAGCCCTTGTCGTGGAGCAGCCGGTCGAAGCGATCGAACAGCTTCGCCATAGCACCCGCCTGCACCAGCAGTTCGCGGAACAGCCAGATGGTCTTGGCATCCGGCACCGTGTCCTGAAGTCCCAGGCCCAGGAAGCGCATGAACGACAGGCGGTCGCGGATCATGAACTCGGCTTGATCATCCGACAGACTATAAAGCGCCTGCAACACCAGGATCTTGAACATCAGCACCGGGTCATGGGGCGGACGACCGCCCTTTGCGCCGTCTGAGCGCTTCAGCGCCTTCTCCAGCCGGTAGCGGAACGGTTCGAAGTCAATCACCCCGCCAAGCCGCTCCAGCGGATCGCCTGCCTTCGACAGCGCCTGATAGCGCTCATCCAGATCGAAGAACCCGGGTTGAACATGCCGACGTGCCATCGCTGCCACCCTCCGTTGCCACAACCAACCGAATCACATCACCAGCGATTTGGGGAGGGGCTTTTAGAGGTCTCCACCTATTTGCCCGTGGCACCTCGACCGCCACGAACGCGTCATCGAAAACTCAAGCGTTTGCGAGAGAAAAGCAGCTCGCGTGATGACGGCAGGCCGGTCCTCTCACTGGTTGCAGACCGGCCCGCGTGAGCAATTTTGCACAGCATGCGACCGTGGTCTCCGACACCCTTGACTTGAAACCCAGGCCCCGATCGACCAGCGCAGGTGCGCCGGGCCTCGACTTGTCCCGCAGGAGGATCAAATGGAAAAAACCGATACTGTCATCGCCGTCTTTGCTGACCACGATGCTGCGGAGACAGCCGTGAAAACCCTGACCGCTTCCGGCATCGAGATGAAAGACATGAGCGTTGTCGGCAAAGGCTACCATACCGATGAAAAGGTCGCGGGCTTTTACAATACCGGTGACCGGATGAAGTTCTGGGGCACGCGCGGCGCGTTCTGGGGCGGCCTGTGGGGCTTGTTCTTCGGCGGACTGTTCTTGACCATTCCCGTCGTTGGCCACGTGGTCGTACTTGGCTATTTGGCCACCATTGCGATCACGGCCATCGAGAACGCGGCTGTCGTCGGGGGTCTGAGCGCAATTGGTGCCGCGATTTACAGTATTGGCGTGCCCAAGGACAGCGTGATCAAATACGAGACGGCCCTTAAGGCTGACAGCTTTCTCGTCATGGTGCACGGCACGGCAGCAGAGGTGGCGAGCGCCAGGAAGATCCTCGGCAAGTCCAGCCCGACAAGCCTCGATGTGCATTCTGGTACTCAGACGCAAGCACAGCAGGATCATCGCGTCCGTGCGGCCGGCTGATCGGCGCGAGCGGTGTGGCGTTGGCGCATGACGCCACCGAACAAGAAATTATAGCAATGAGTCCGATCACCCTGTCTATCACTTTGATTTGCGACGCCATTGGTGTGGCCCTGGGCGCAATCGCGTACTATTTTCCGGGTGGCGGTTGCGAGGCAGGAAGCCGTGTCTGAAAGGACGGACGGGGCCAACGCCACAACTTGGCAGGCGCTTACGGCCTGCTGTTAACGCCTGAACGAGGCCGTCCTCGCTTGCCGTTTTGGGTTGTCCTGCCCGCCCTCTTGTGTTGCCTGGCCAGATGTGCCCGACCGCAAGCATGCCTGACACACAAGGCCTTCGGGGAATGGGACGAACTGAAGGAAGACCACGATGACACCCGCAACTGCCAAGCCGAAGACTCGCAAATCCACGCCGGGATCGAAGCCCGATGCAAAAGATGATTTGAAGTCGCTGCCCATAGCGCAGGTGGAAAAGAAACTGGGATCGTCGCCGGACGGCCTGACGCAAGCCGAAGCGGAAAAGCGGCTGACCCACTATGGGCCCAACGAGATCGAAGAAAAGAAGACCAATGAATTCCTGAAATTTCTCAAATATTTCTGGGGACCCATCCCGTGGATGATCGAAGTGGCTGTGGTTCTGTCCGGTATCGTCCAGCATTGGCCGGACTTTTTCATCATACTGGTGCTGCTCTTTGCCAACGCGATGATCGGGTTCTGGGAAGAACACCAGGCCGGAAATGCCATCGATGCCCTTAAGGCGAGGTTGGCGATCAAGGCGCGCGTGAAACGTGACGGCAAGTGGGTCACGCCGCCAGCGCGCGAACTGGTGCCGGGCGACGCCATACGATTGCGCCTTGGTGACATCGTGCCGGCGGATGCGCGGCTCCTGGAGGGTGACGAGGTCTCCGTCGATCAGTCGGCGCTGACCGGCGAATCGCTGCCCGCCACGCTCAAGGCTGGCGATGCAGTGTTTTCCGGCTCGATCATCCGGCGCGGCGAGATTGGCGCGCTCGTGTATGCCACGGGCACCGATACCTATTTCGGCAAGACGGCGGAATTGGTGCAGTCGGCGGCGACGGTCAGCCATTTTCAGAAGGCCGTTCTGAAGATCGGCAACTATCTGATCATGCTCGCCGTGGTGCTGGTGGCCGTGATTATCGCGGTCGGGATCCTGCGCGGCGCGCCTGTCCTCACTGTGTTGGAGTTCGCCCTGGTCCTGACGGTAGCTGCCATACCGGTGGCGATGCCGACGGTGCTCTCGGTGACGATGGCGGTCGGCGCGCGCCTGCTTGCCAAAAAGCAGGCGATAGTGAGCAAGCTGGTCGCCATCGAGGAACTCGCCGGGGTAGACGTGCTGTGCGCCGACAAGACTGGCACCTTGACCCAGAACAAGCTCACCCTGGGCGAGCCGTTTTGCCTGGGCAAGGTCACCGCCGGGCAACTCATCCTCGCCGCTGCGCTGGCCTCGCGATCGGAAAATGATGATACCATCGATCTCGCGGTGCTGGGCGGCCTGAAGGACAAAGCGGCGTTGAAGCCCTTCCAGGTCACGCATTTCCAGCCCTTCGATCCGGTCCATAAGCGCACCGAGGCTACCGTCACGGGGCCGGACGGAAAGACCTTCAAGGTGACGAAGGGTGCGCCTCAGGTCATCCAGGCACTGGCGGCCAATGGCGCGGCGGTCAAGGGTGCCGTCGACAAGGCCGTCGACGATTTCGCCGCGCGCGGATTTCGTGCGCTCGGGGTGGCCCGGGCGGATGGCAGGGGGAAGTGGCAGCTTCTTGGCGTCTTGCCGCTGTTCGATCCGCCGCGCGACGACGCCAGGGCGACCATCGCCAACGCCCTGAAGATGGGCGTGAAGATCAAGATGGTGACCGGCGACGCATTGGCGATCGCTCGCGAGATGGCCAAAACGCTCGGCATGGGCACAAACATTCTCGACGGCGCCACCATCGGCGACTCCAAGACCACGGAAACCGCGGCGATGACCAAGTCCATCGAGGACGCCGACGGTTTTGCGCAAGTTTTTCCCGAGCACAAATTCCACATCGTCGATGTGCTGCAGAAGCACGGCCACACCGTTGGCATGACGGGCGACGGGGTGAATGACGCGCCCGCGCTGAAGAAGGCCGACTGCGGCTTCGCCGTCTCGGGGGCGACAGACGCGGCACGTGCGGCGGCCGCCATCGTGCTGGTGACGCCGGGGTTGTCGGTGATCATCGACGCGATCAAGGAAAGCCGGAAGATCTTCCAGCGCATGAACAGCTACGCGATGTACCGCATCGCCGAGACGCTGCGGGTGTTGTTGTTCATGACCCTGGCAATCCTGATCTTCAACTTCTACCCGCTCACGGCGGTGATGATCGTGATGCTGGCGATCCTAAACGATGGCGCAATCCTGTCCATAGCCTATGACAATGTCCGCTACAAAAACGCGCCCGAAGCCTGGAACATGCAGCTCGTCCTGGGCATTGCCACGGTGCTGGGGCTGGTCGGTCCCATCGCAGCGTTCGGGCTGTTCTTTCTCGGCGACCACACCTTCCATCTCGGCCATCTGCAACTCCAGACCATGATGTACCTGATGCTGTCGGTTGCCGGGCATCTGACGATCTTCCAGACCCGGACGCGCGGCCCGTGGTGGTCGACACGCCCGGCCTGGATACTGTTGGCGGCGGTCATCGGGACTCAGGCCCTGGCAACGCTGGTTGCGGTCTACGGCGCGGGGCTCGTGACACCGCTGGGCTGGAAGTATGCGGGCGTTGTCTGGGGCTACGCCTTTGCCTGGTTCCTCGTGACCGACCCGATAAAGCTGCTCGCCTATCGGATCCTCGATCCCGTCAAGGCCATAGCCAAAGCGGAAACCAGAATGCCACAAGAGACCAAGGCCACGCAGAGGCCTGACGCCAAGCCCGAGCCCAAGCCCGATGCAAAGGCCGAGTCGAAGGCCGATGCGAAAGCAGAGCCCGTGGCAGGCCCGAAAGCCGGGCCCAAGCCAGACGCAAAAGGCAAGCTGAAGTCTGACGTTGCAGCGGAGCCCGAGCCAGCCGCCAAGGCCAAGCCTGAAACCAAACCCGCGCCCGAGGCGCCAGCCGAGTCCGAGCCCAAAGCCGATGTCGCGTCCCTGTTCGATATGAAGCTGGGTGATGTGCTTCTGGCAGGACTGGCCAAGGACGCCAAGAGCGTTGCGCAAATCGTATCGCACGCTGTCGAGGACGCCGACGCGGCGACGAACGATGCCGAGACAACATCGAGCGACAAGCCCGAACCTGAGGCCAAAGCCAACTCCAAAGCCAAAGCCAAACCCAAACCCAAACATAAAGCCAGGAAGCCGTCGACACCCAAGGCCGCGAAATGAACCCGCGCATAATATTCGCGGCACCGAATTTGAAAGGACGACCATGAAAATCGATACAAAGGACTTTCGCGTCGGTGAGGGCGACAGGGTCGACCTCGGCAAGTGGCCGACGAGTGTCGATCCCGTGTACAAGTCGAAGAAGCAATACAAGAAGCTGCTGGAAAAGCACGTCGAGAAATTGAGTGAGTTGCAGCGGCTTCACTACGCCTCCAACCGCTATGCCGTGCTGCTGATCTTCCAGGCGATGGACGCGGCTGGTAAGGATGGCGCCATCAGGCACGTGATGTCAGGGGTCAATCCGCAAGGCTGCCAGGTGTTCAGCTTCAAGCATCCAAGCCCCACCGAACTGCAGCACGACTTCTTGTGGCGCACCACCCGCGACTTGCCGGAACGCGGCCGCATCGGGATTTTCAACCGATCCTACTACGAGGAGGTGTTGATCCTTCGGGTGCATCCCGAGATATTGCGCAGCGAAGGGCTCCCGGATGCCTTGCTCGATGAACCCGAGGTCTGGCGTAACCGCTACCGCTCGATCGTCGATCTCGAGCGACACCTCCACAGCAACGGAACACGCATCATCAAGTTCTTCCTCCCCCTCTCGAAGGATGAACAGCGAAAGCGCTTCCTCGCCCGCATCGACGAGCCGGACAAGAACTGGAAATTCAGCATGGCGGATATCGAGGAACGGAAATTCTGGCCGCACTACATGACGGCCTTCGAGGAGTGCCTCGAGGCGACGAGCACCGGCGATGTACCTTGGTATGTCGTTCCTGCCGACGACAAGGAAAATGCCCGACTGATCGTGTCCCAGATCATCGTCGAAACGTTCGAAGGACTGCGGATGTCGTATCCGGAAACGAGCCCGGAACGCCTCAAGGAATTGCAGGAGATACGCAAGAAGCTGGCAAACTGACACGGTGAGTGTGCTGGCGCATCAGCGCAAACAGCACACTCTGGAGCCATGATCGCCGTTGCCTTCAAATGGATTCTGAAAGGCCCCCCACCGCCCGCCGGGACAATTACCGCGCAGGGCTCGCTGGATAATGACGAGGCACCCCTGCGCCCTGACTGAAAGAGACCGCCAGCTTGCGGCGAGCTGCCGGCGCCATGCGTCCACCACCCGGCAGCCATTGCCGCTCTTGCCGTCAGTCCCAGAAGGCCCGGGATTTCCTGAGTTTGCGCCACAAGGCCGTGGTCCCGCTCCACTGCATCTCTGCCCGGGTCTGGCTGGCACCAATGACCCATCCGATGGGACGCTGCAAACCAGGGTCATGGGCGAACCGCGGATGCGAATTGGCGAACAACTTCTTCATCACGACGACATCGTTCAGGTCGCCGAAGGCCACTTGCAGATCCTTGAGACATTGCAAGAAGCGTCTTGCTCGCTTTGTCGGGAATAGCGGAGCGAAGAACTCCACCGCGTAACGCAGTTTCTTGAGTTCCTTGCGCAGCTCATGCCGCTGGGCAGGGGTCAGGTTCGCCAGATGGCGGGCGCGCTTGCCCACCTCCACCCAGCGCCTGGCGAGCGCAGCGCGCGCCAGCTTCCTGACCGGCGCTTGCATTCTGGCGGCTTGCCCGACATCGGATGTTTTGATCCAGGCGCGCGTTTCGACAAAGCGCACGAGGTCGATCAACATGGCCTGAGTGCGGCCATCGATCAAGATGGCGCGCAGTTGCTCGCGAACCCCTGCTGCTTCACTGCGCAGCGCTTCGGCAAGGAATGGCAATCCGCTCTCGTCGGGATGGGCTTCAGCTTGCTTCACGACGACAGCGTTGGTTATCGCATCGAGGTCGCGCAGGCGTCCGACCTCGCGCCCGAGCCAGCGGGCCTCGGCGGTGAGCCGCGCCATCTCGGCGCCGCCCACTACAGGGGTGAACACAGCAAAGGCGCTGCGCAGCCGCCGCAGGCCTACCCGAAGCTGATGTGGCCCTTCCGGGTCATCCAGTTTCTCGATCACACCTATGTTGGAGGCGATCTGGTCGATACATTCGCGCAAGATGTCGCGCGCCGCCTGCTCGGCGGTCTGCTTTGGGTGGAGAGCAACGGCGTGGGCGCTTCTGGGTGCGACCGCTACATCGATCCGCCCTTCCCGGGCGAGCATATACCCGCGCGCGCCTTTGGACAGTTTGGAGAAGGTGAGCCCGCCGTTGGGAAAGATTTCATGGGCGATGTCGAACAGACCCTCCACACGACCATCGAGCAATTCGATCTCAACCTCGCACAGTTCCTGGTGCCGCTGCGCTGTCCGGATCTCGCCAACGTCCAGTGAGAGCATCGCACGGGTGCCGTCCTCAAGGCATACCTCGCCTCGCGTCCGTTTCATCACCGTCTCGCAAACGGGTGAGAGAGGCGTGCCGTTCACAAGCTTTGTGATGTGTTCGCGCAGAGACCGGTCCGCAATGGCTTCCAGGTTTGCCATCCCGCCGGGCGCAGGTATCTCAAACTCCTCGACTTGCGAAAGTCCGCCGTGAATTTGCCCTTTGGTCTTGACCGTTTGAATCCAGCACCGGCCATCGCGCCGCAAACGCAAGACAATGCCCGCCTCCCACAGCACATGGTCCGGCGTGTCCAGATAGGTACTCTTGAGCATGCTTGATGTGGGCTGGCCGCTCATCAACTTCGAAATCTGGCCACGCGTCCAGAATTGCCTGGCCGTCGGCTCGTCGATGGTGAATTTGAGTTCGATTTCATTCATGTTGTGCTACCTGCCGCACAGGTGCCGTTCAGGTGAATCTTATGACCAAGACGCCCGGCGAAAATGGCTAGATCGCCAACCTGGCAATGTTATCTCAGCCCGAAGTACCCCAGAACAAAGAGGACGATCACGATTGCTCCGACGAGCCATATCAGTTTGTTCACTTTCGGTTACTCCGTGTTTCCGACACTTGTAGGATCCTTCGAGCGGCGCGCTTGGGCCTTGTCGGTGAAATTGATTGCCCTATTCAATCGAAGGTGGGCCCATTACCAAATGAAGGTTGTATAGAATTGCTCATGTCTGGGGGGTTAACGTCAGAATTCCACTGGACTTATCAGGCAAACAGAGCGTGCATGGAGGGGTAGTCGGCGGGATGAAACCTGTCTCCTTGGCCACGGCACCTCTGCACCCCGCCATGTCGCGGGCCTTTGGTGGTGCGGGCACCGGAATGTCCGATGCCGTAACTGAAGGAGGCAGAGATGACCATTGTGCCGCAGAATTCCGAAGCCGACACAGCGAAATCGCCGACGAATACGAAGCACACTTCGACAAAAGGTGAGACCAAGACCGAGATGATCCTGAAGCTGCTGCGCCGCAAGGGAGGCACGAGCCTATCTGAGTTGCAGGAGCGCACCGGCTGGCAAGCTCATAGTGTGCGGGGATTTCTATCGGGAACGTTGAAGAAGAAGAATCTATCGGTGACAAGCGCTGTCACCGAAAAAGGCATCCGCCGCTATCGGATTGTCGAACAGGCGTCGCAGTGAGCAGATGCCTGCGTCGAATGACATTGCGGAGGAGATCGCCCGGCTGGGCGATCTCACGCGTAAAGAACTGATCGAAAGGTGGATTGGGAGATTCGGCCACGCACCGCCTAAAGGTCTGAGCAAGCGGTTGCTCGAGCTGTCGGCGGCATACGCGCTGCAGGCAATGGCCTTTGGCGGCCTCAGGCCTGCGTTGCGGAAGGCTCTCGAGGCGGCTATCGATCTGGACGCTGGCCCTGCAAGGCCGGTGGGTGGTCCGGCCGCGATCAGGCCCGGCACCCGGTTGGTCCGGGTCTGGAATGGTCGCACGCACCATGTCGAGGTGGCTGAAAACGGGTTCCTGTGGAATGAACAGCATTATCGCTCGCTCAGCGCTGTTGCCCGGGAGATCACCGGTGCACACTGGTCAGGCCCGAGGTTCTTCGGCCTATGAGCAAGATCATATTCCGCTGCGCCATCTACACCCGCAAGTCGACGGAAGAGGGACTCGAGCAGGAGTTCAACTCCCTCGATGCCCAGCGCGAGGCCTGTGCTGCCTACATTATCTCACAGACAAGCCTCGGCTGGAAAGCCATTACCAGACGCTACGACGACGGGGGAATCTCCGGGGGAACCATGGAACGGCCCGCTCTTCAGGATCTTCTGGACGACATCACGTCAGGACGGGTCGACGTGGTGGTGGTCTACAAGATCGACCGACTGACCCGGTCGCTTATGGACTTTGCCCGCATCGTCGAGGTGTTCGATCGGCATGAGGTGTCCTTCGTTTCGGTCACCCAGCAGTTCAATACCACGACTTCCATGGGGCGATTGACCCTGAATGTGCTTCTGTCTTTTGCCCAGTTCGAACGCGAGGTGACCGCCGAGCGGATCAGGGACAAAATCACCGCCTCCAAGAAGAAGGGGATGTGGATGGGAGGCACAGTGCCTATCGGCTACCGGTCCGAGGACAAGCGTCTTGTCATCGAGCCTGGGGAAGCTGGAATTGTCCGGCAGTTGTTCCGCCTCTATCTCGAAATCGGATCCGTCCGCAAACTCAAGGAAAGGGTTGATGAACTCGGGCTGAGGACCCCCAAGCGCCCCTTGCGGAAAGGCAAGCCCGGCGGCGACAGACCGTTTTCTCGCGGGCATCTCTACTGGCTTCTGTCCAATCCGCTCTATGTCGGCGATGTTCGCCATGGCGACAAGATCTGGCCGGGTCAGCATGACGCGATCATCGATCGCGAAACCTGGGATGCGGTCCGGAACAGTCTTTCCGACCAGGCGCCGGCGATCAGACAGGGCGCCAGGATGGGTCGCAAGAGTTTGCTGGCAGGCCTTCTCTTTGACGAGACCGGGGATCGCCTGTCGCCGTCCCATGCGGTCAAGGATGGTCGGCGCTACCGCTACTACATTTCCCACCGGCTGATGCAGGCCCGCAAGCGCGATGAGGCGGGCTGGCGGCTGCCGGCGGAAGAACTGGAAGCCACGGTCCTGACCGCGCTTGCCGATCTGTTGGGAGACCAGAAACGGCTGATGCAAGCCGTTGGTGTGCAGGGCAGGGATCCTGCGGCCATCCGGCAGGCAATGGATCGTTCGAGTGGACTTGCTGCTTCCGCAACCGAGCAATCCTCGTCGTGCTACGAGTCTGTCCGGCTGATCGTCAGAAAGATTGTGGTGGCACCGCAACAGCTAACCCTCATGCTGTCGTACCAGGGCCTCTGCAATGCGCTCGGGATCGCGATTGATGGAGCATCGCAGTCCGCTGACACCGTCATCCATCTTCCCTTCACACTCCGCCGTCGTGGTGTCGAAGCGCGGTTGGTCATCGGTGGGACGGAACAGCCAACATCGCGCATCGACACCAGGCTGGTGAAAACCATCGCGCAGGCCCATCACTGGATGGCCTGCCTCGCCGCGGGCGATTCCTCGGTAATCGAACTCGCCCGCGAGGTCGGACTCGATGATGGCGAAATCAGCCGGGTACTGCCTCTCGCATGTCTTGCCCCTGACATCATTGAGGCAATCCTGCGCGGCCGCCAGCCTGTCGAACTGACAGCCAGGCGCCTCAAGCGTCTCAAGCCGCTGCCTCCCTCGTGGGCCGATCAGCGCAAGCTCCTCGGTTTCGCAGCGGTCGACTGACTTGAACGAGCACAATACCTTGCATCACGGCGCCAAAGTCTTGGACGCCAGAATTCCGCAACAGAGACGAAGCGGCATTTCGGGCGACTTCGAGCAGTGGATGGCCGTCTCGCGTCCTGGGTTTCCTGAAAGCACCCTCACAAAACCGGGGAAATTCGTGTTTTTCTGGAGCGAATCGGAAAAGGTCGGGAGACATGAGGACTGGATGGTGGGCGGCACTGGACTCGAACCAGTGACCCCTGCGATGTGAACACAGTGCTTATGCAGCGAAGCTGCTTGCGATGCTGACGCATCTGTACCCCTGAGCTAGCCGGAATCCCCTTTCAATCTCAATGGCTTACTTACGGCGAGCATTCTAACACCTCCCGCGATTCAATCAAGTGTGATGAGAGAACAAAAGAGGGGTTTGGTGTGCCCGTTGTGCCCGTAGTGTGCCAGGATTGTGCCAAGGGTGTGCCAGCCACCAAGCTCGCTTAGTCCAACTCCCACCCCATCGCTCTCAAGATGACCAAGAGCAGACCGAGGCCAAAGAGAAAATGCGGGAGGTACGCCCATTGGTGAATCTCCCGGTTGTCTACGCGAACGGCAACCGTGGTCGGGAACAGCAGAGCTAACAGCTTCTTCAACATTGCCTATGTGTGCCTGCTATGAGTGCATACTTCCTCTAGCCTGCAGCTAATTCGTGTAGGTTGGATCAATATTATAGCCCCAAATTGAACCATCAGGCTTGCCACCAACCTCCGCTCTTGCGCTCTTGCATTGGCTATAGAGGGCTATCCCACGGGATGGAGACAAGGGGGGAGATGGGGGCCTAGGGGGTGGCCTTGCGGTAGTGTATTCGGCCTAAAAATTTGCTCGCAGAAATTATGGCCGGTCAAGTGGCCGAACTCAGCCTATTGCCCCTTCGGCTTCCATTCAGCCGCGAGCCTTTGTGCCTCCGCCTCCTGTTCGGGGCTCATTAAATTCAAAAGCATATATTTCTTAAGCGCAGCCCTCTGAAGTCCTGCCCTTGCCGCTAGATCGTACCATTTATATGCAATAACGTAATCTCGAGTGACACCAACTCCAGTGGCATACATTGAGGCGAGATTGTATTGCGCCTTGGCAAATCCATTTTCTGCCGATTTCCGATACCAGTTGACAGCCTCCGAGTAATTCTGAGCGATCCCCATGCCTCGATCATACATTCCACCCAATTCGAATTGTGCGTGCGGCTCCCCTTGTTCTGCGGCCTTTCTGTACCAATAAGCGGCCTTCTCAAAATCCTTTGGTACCCCCTGACCATCAAGGTAGCAGGCTCCCATCATGGCTTCAGCGATGGGGTTTCCTCGTTGCAGCGAGTGGAATCAGCAAACTCACTGCTTGTTCGCTGGCACCACTTTGAAGCATAGCCCATGCTCTCCGGATATCCTCTGGGGCACCTGCCAAGGCAGCGGCTGTCATCGACACGAGCAAATACAGTGTCAGCAGACGTTTCAGCATTGTTCTTGCCTCCCAATATCTTGAACTCAATCACACCGGCATGATGGGTTGAGAATGTCCCTACATAACTTCAGCGACCTCCACCGGCAAATATATGTAATACTCCCGTATACCTCTAGAATCGATTTCGAAAGGCGTACAGAGAGTTTATCTGCCTCAACATCCATCTCTGCGGGTAGGAAATAGGGTAGGAAATACCCTATGAAATTTGGCCATTGGGCCTCCTTGTTGAGTGTGCAGGTTTAGAAATGAAAAGCCCATAAAATCATAGTATATCAATTAGTTATGCGTGAACCCATCTTGAACGCAGGGTTTGCCCTAGGCTCTCTGGTGGCTGCAACTTCAAGCGCATCAAAGTTCAACACACTCTATCTCGGCACAGAAGTTGACCATGAACTCCGGGCACAGGGACATGAGGATGCTATTCCGCTACAGTCACGCCACGAGAGCGGCCATCAAGGAAAAGCTATGTGAATAACCGACCGGCGGAATCGCCGAACAGGCAAACAGACGCGGAGACACAGGCAAGTCTTGACGCGAACATCCTCATTGTGCTGCCCTCAAAAATGACCCACTCAGGTCGGGACGACGCAGGCATCTAGACCCTTTTGAGCCCACAAACCCACCCTTGGGAGCCCAATCGTGACTAACTCCGAGATAGAAGGCTTTGACCCCCTTGCCGAAAGCTCTATACCAGGTGGTTTTGAGAAAAACTCTTGCTGAAGAAGCCATACGTCGTGAAGTTTTAAATATTCTAAAAAGTTATACCGGGTATTTTGATTTATTCTCCGAGCTCTGCCAGAACGCCCTTGACGCGATCGACCTACGTGCGGCCAAACAAGAGGCCGACTATAAACCATATTTAATTATCGAAATTGATATTTCAAATAATCGCATTGCCGTTACAGACAACGGCATTGGAATGTCATTGAACGAATTCAAGTTTTGCTTCCGTCCAAATGTGAGTTTTAAGACGCGAAAGGAATCGAGAGGACATAAGGGTGTTGGAGCCACTTTTGTGGCGTACGGCTTTCAAGCAGTGAAACTACAAACCAAACAAGATGGCCATGCGATTGCCGGTCAGTTGCGAAATGGTCGCAGATGGGCTGAAGATCAAAGTTCGTCATTTGATCGCCCCCGTTTCGAGGCAATGGATTATAATTGCCCCGACCTATTAAACGAACCTTCTGGTACGCGAGTGGAGGTCTTTATCGAGGAGAAGCAGCGACCGCAACTTGCATGGATCCAAGCTAGCAACGCTCAACAGTGGCTTGACATATTACGCATCAAAACACCGCTGGGCGGTATCTACCTAAGCGCCCAAAGCCGCGATATTGACCCCGAGGTCGTTGTGCGCGTATCGGATCTGACAGGGACGAACACAAGCCTTTCCGCAAGGAACGTTGATTACTACTATCCACACGAAATTCCCATACTTACAGAAATACTCAATCTATGTCAGCCATTGACAAGGCAATAACTTCAATCGCTGGCGATCCAGCAACTCGAATGCAGCGTCTACCGGACGCTTTCCGACGCCTTGATGGCATTTGGGAGGTATGGAGGGCTGATGAAATCCTGAACAATCCAATTCTCACGCGAAACTTAGATGAAGATCAGAAAATTTTAATACGGCGACATAATATCACCATCTATGCTTGCTTTCTTAGTTCCGCAACTACATGGACTACATTTCAACGCGATGCCTTGCGGGTGCGCCCTAACGCGGTGCTACTTCGGGGTGGCTTACAACTCGCTTCTGATTTTATGCCACAGGGAGATTTAATGGTAATCCCTCTGACAAGCACTATTGGCTATCAAGCTAACACACATATTGTAGTACATCTCACCGATGGGAACCCAGACATGGGTCGGAAGGTGTTCCAACCAGAGATAAAAGCTTTGGCTGAGGAGATGTCTCGGAGAATAGTCGATATACTAAAGAGATACCTCAGCCTGATGCGCGAGGATACCGGCGCACCATCTGTAAATGTAGCTCGAGAACTAAGAGAATATGAAAAACTTAAGGAGAAACACAGAGATGAACATCCACTAAGCTACAAACATGGAGAAAATAAATTATCTTTATTGTCACTACCTCAAAAAGAACAAGACGTGGTAGCGCTTTTTCACGAATTGCTGGGAATGGGCATTTTACGGGGTTACGGTATTTTTTCTACCAGTGAGAACGAAAAGGTATGATTTATTATTTTTTAACCCAATATGAAGGAGATAATTATGCATATAGCAAAGATAATAAGCTGGGCGTCAGTCGAAATATCGTCGATGGCAAAGAGTTGATACCGATGATTTTGGAATACAAGTATGATTTCGGATGCATTGGTAGGGGATATTTTCAAAGAGATCAAATTCCTCAGTGATATAAAAAAATGCTCGTATGTTGGTGCATTGGAGATAGACTCCGGAATGAATATACGGTTCGTTCCTTTCTCGTAGGTGACGAGGGAGCGCGACGATCAATATTTGGATCGACTCACGCGGTCTTCCAGGAGCGAGAGAAACGATTTGAACTGTTGTGTTTGTCGGATCTTTTTAGTTTCTTGGTTGACCCAGAGGCGGAAGTTGCGAGACAGAGTGAGCTTTATAGCTAACCATGGGCCAAGTCGCCAACACGCATGTGGACGTTAATGATGAGAGAACTCCCCCCACCGTTTCCAGCAGGGGGAGTATCTTGGTGCGTGAGCCTACTCGGTGATTTCTTCAATCGCCAGCAGGTGGGGTACCGAACAGCACCTCAAGATCGGGGAGAACCGATCCTGACGGGAGTTTCCGGTCACCAAGCCTCAACCTAGCCTCTCGACCTTGGCCGGGATAGCTGTCTTCGTTTCGAAGGTAACCCTGTTCGATTGCCTTCTTGACGTTTCGACTTACGGCCGATTGGTCCCGCTTCAGAAGTTCAGCCAGTTTGGTCTGACTGACATCGTGGTAAGGACCTCCAGCCTGCTCCTGAAGGGTTTGGACCCCCTCGACCACAGACCGGATGCTGTCCGAGACTGCCTTGTCCAGGCTCTGAGATATCGGGTCGTTGACCAGCTGCTTCACCAATGCATAGTCATCTGCATTGGCTATCACGTTGCCACCTCGTCCCGGTCCCTCCTGCAAGAGTGCATAAGTGCAGAAGCCTTGATTAATGATAGGACCTGAGGGAAATCCCTTTTGATCCGATCATGGGTCTTTGGCAGCTTCCTTGCTATGCGCTCTGCATAAGGGATAGCCACGTCCTTCGGGTCCAGAGTTCACGTACTCATAGAGTGCGAACCAGGGTTCCGTATTCAGTGGTTCTTCCTTCACCTCCAACCCAAGAGCCTGCGCAATCAGAGCTTCGGCAATCTGCTCCGGTAATTCAATCATAGTCACCGAAAGCATCCGGCTTTCATCCTCAGGATGCAGTCCCGTTGCCGTAGTCGTCATGATCAGGCCGCAGGGGCCTTCGAGTGTTGGAAGCTCAGTGCCTATCAGCCCTTCCGAGGTACTTTGCACGGTCGCATACCGCACCTTGCCTTCGCTGAGGAGCTGCCGGAGAAGTGTCCTGCCATCGCCATCAGCCAGACCTGCTGCCTCACCTAGGCACCAGATGCTTATGCTTCAGGTCCAGGCCCTTAAGGTAGATAAGTGCCTTCTCAGTCATCCCCTCGAATTGCTCGTAAGCCTTCGGTGGAATGAACTGTGCCCCAGCATTGAGGCTGAAGGACTTGCCTACTCCGGATGGGCCTTTCAATACCAGCGAGCATGGCCTGCCCAGCATCCCGGTGAAGAACACCAGAGTAGACCAGTTTCGGTATGTCAGCCGAACCTGCAAACCCCCGTTTCCTGATTTCCCTCTTCGAGGACATCCGGAATGGACGGACTGTGAGCAAGCTCTTCACATTTTTGGAGACTTGAACTCCTTTCGTCAATGTTAGCCATTGTCTTTTTTCCTTCTTATCAATGGTTTAAATCAAGGCGGTTTGAAAATCATGCTACCCTCCAATCTGTCGTATGTTTCTGCCCCGGTGCCATCCGGAACAACGACAAGAGGGAATATGAGGGACGTTAGGCCCATGAAATAGAGCCATAAAATCCCGGGGTTATCGGTAATTTAATGGGATCAGTCGGGTCGAGCGGGGCCGCGCTTCAATAGTCGGAAAGGCGTACGAATGCCATTCTCGACGCCTGCGGATTTAGGTGTCTGTTGTTGTGGAAATTCGTTGTCGGCCCACTCAGCAAGCATGCGAGATTGTTCTGCCAGCGTATCAGCCAGCTCACCCCGAGCCGCAATGGCTTCCAACTCCTGCACGATAGCTTTCATCACAGAGGGACGCCCGGCAAACGATGCGCCATCGGGATCAATGGTCTTCATATCGAACCAGAAAGCCGGGAGAGCCCACTCCTCGGACTGCAGTGCAAAAGCGCTCCACAAACTCGCGTGAAATGAGCCTATCTGTCGACGGCAATTGATCGTCCGGCGGTGGCTCCGACAACTGTTCACTCAGGTCGAGTGATCTATCGAGTTTGTACAATCCGTAGAGCAACTCTCGCACGATGGCTGATACCGGCATTGGAGCAAGTGCCGGAGCCCAAGCCTCTGCCAGTTCAACTACCGTTAGCCACTGAACTCGATGAAAGCGCTCGTCGGCCATAAGCCATCAAACCACAACTTATGCACTTATGCAGTCAATTTTGGGGGTGGGCAATTTGGATGGTGCACCCAGGGTGGACTGCCACCTATAATGCGCTACAACTTATAGGCATCGGAAGGCGACCCATCTTCACTCAGGCCACATTGGTAGTGCGATGTTTCAGACGACGCTTACAATCTGTCGCACGACTAAACCCCTCTCATTCGACATGTTAGGTATCGACAGGCCGACCCATTTATGTCTGAATTTGTGATAGGAATTTGGATTTAGATCGATGAAATACGCATTTGATGACAAGCCCAACACTACGATTGGCGCAGAGTCAGTTCATTGTGTTGAAAATATCAAGAAATCTGAATATTCAACTCTAATTGGCCCAAATAATAGTGGAAAATCTTTCTTACTAAAGTCCATTTATGTTTCCATAGGAAAGAAAGCTACTTTTCTGGGACCCGCTAGATATAATAATTTCAATGTATTACCTGTATACTCACCAAATCCAAATCGAAAAAGTGATTTATATTTACAACAGAAAAAACAATGGCAAGAGGCGACTTAAAATTTCGATAATTCACCGTTTAATTTGCAACAAGCAATTGCGGAATTGACGGATAAAAAGCGATCATTTTTGTTCGAAATAGTCAGATTATTACTTGATGTAGAAATGACAATTGAACTTGAATTTGAAGAAAACACGATGTCTCGGAGATATATTAGTTGCAAGGGACACAATCTTTCATTTTCAAGCTCTGGTGTACGTTTGACAACTTCAATTATTACCAGTTTACTCGACGATGACTATGAAGTATTTCTTATTGATGAGCCAGAATTGGGCATAAGTCCTGAGGCACAAATAAAATTAGCTAATTTTCTATTTAATAAGAACTATAAATCGAAGTATTTTCCTCACGTTAAATCTATTATATTTGCCACACACTCAAGTTTATTTTTGGATAAATTTACTTTAACAAATAATTATGAAATTGAAAAGAAAGAGGATACAATTAATATAACACAAGCAAAAACACTTTCTGACTTAAACCGAATTTATTTTTATTTACTTGGAAACAGATTTGAAAATTTATTTCTACCAAGCGTAATAGTTTTTACAGAGGGCCCATCAGATGAATTATTTATAACAAAAGTATTGGAGTTGAGCTTTCCAGATCAGATTATTAGTGTTATAAATAGTAATTCTGATGGAAAAATGAAGGAAATTTTGCATTGGATGTCAATAATATTTAAGGATATTCAAAAAAGCCCGTATAGAAGTAGAATTATACCTATTTTTGACAAAATACACGATAAAACAGCAGTCGATAACTTCGTTAAGAAAGGTATACCTAAGGAAAACATAATAATTTGGGAAAAGAACGGAATTGAATATTATTATCCTAAAGAAATTATTTCAGAGTTATGCGGAGGTTTTGACGATTTAATTATTGATGGAGATAAGATCAAAATAAATGAACTGAATTACACAAAAATTCAATTGGCAAATAATGTTGTTAATAAAATAGATGTGAATACGCAATACTGCTGTGAATTCAAAAAGAAATTAATAGATAAATTAAAAAAATTAATAACATAAGTAATAAATTATTATATAAATTATAATACAAATAATATATATATTTATAAAGACAATTCTGCAGTCGAATTGAATGGGAGCTTTGTCAATTTACCTTGTATGATTTTAGTTTGAGCATGGGCATAGCGGAGCAACATCCTGGCATCCCTGTGACCGCTGATGGATGCTACCTCAGGGACAGTGAGACCCATCTCGAAGAACCGGCTGATAGCTTCATGCCTCAGGTCATGGAAATGCAGGTCCGTGATGCCAGCCTTAACCTTGATCCGTTCCCAGCTCAGTCGGACGGCATTGGCTGACAGTGGGAATACCTTATGCCCCTCCCTCGGAATCTCCCGCATAAGTGCATAGGCTGAGGGTGTTAGTGGGATCGTTCTTGAATGGCCGTTCTTGGACTCAGGGATGGTCACACAGTGCCTTTCCCAATCGACATGGTCCCAATGCATAGCGAGGATTTCCCCGCGTCTCATGGCCGTCTCTATGGCGAACAGGATGATAGGAACCATCAAGGGATTTCGCCTCGACCTGGCTGCCTGAATGACCCTATCAAGCTCCCCATCTCGGAGCCGTCTCTCACGCCTGTTGTCGATGGCCTTCAGCTTCACTCGATCCAAGGGATTTTCCCTGATTGGCAATCCCCATTCGTCCCTTGCCACCTCGAACATGTTGTGGATGGGTGAGAGCTCCGTCTTGAGGGTCTTGGATTGTACCACCTTCAGTCGATCGTCCCTGTACCGGGCAAAGTCTGCCGGTGACAATTCGAGCAGGCTCTTTCGGCATATCGGATGACGGAGAAATGCATTCAGCCTCCATCTCTCCACCTCATGCCCACGCTTCCCGATGCTCACCTCATCAAGATAGCGTTTCACCAAGTGGCCAAGGGTGACGCTACTCAACTCTTTTGGGTTTGCTGGCAGTTCCAACCGATCGATCTGCACCTCCATCTGCCGCGCCCATTGCTGAGCATCCTGCTTGTTGGTGAGCGTCTTGGTAATGGTTGGGTGTCCACGTCTCCTGACCTGAACGTGGTATTTGCCTTTTCGCTGACGGATGGTCGCCATAGCTCATATTCCCCTTGCCGTGTGCCACAGGTGTGCCAAGGCGATTAATTGGGGAATGTCTAGCTAGGTTAGGCGTCAGCTAAGTATTTGATATTCTTGAGAGAAACTGGTGGGCGGCACTGGACTCGAACCAGTGACCCCTGCGATGTGAACACAGTGCTCTACCAGCTGAGCTAGCCGCCCTTGGGATCGGGGAGCGATATAGCGGCGCGCCTCCTTTGAAGTCAAGCGCCCGCTATGTGTCCGCTTGGTGGCGTACCGACGATGAAGATGACGGCGTCAAAAGGCCGGCCGCGCACGCGGCCGGCTCGGGACGTTTGGCGATCAGTCGGCCTTGAGGATGCCCTGCGCGACGGTGGCTGCGTTGCTGGCGGTCTCGAGATCGCCGCTCTCGCAGGCCGCCTTCAGGTTGTCGACGGCTTCCTTCGCCTGGTCGAGGCTGTCACCGGTGACGGCTGTATCCGCCAGGAGGCCATCCAGTGTCGCAGCCGTCTCATTGCACTGATCGACGGTGCTGATGGTCACGTCCTCGGCATGCACCACAGCCACACTCGCGACAAGCACGGCCGCGATCGCCACTGCGCGTATCATTTTCGTTAGTCTCCATGGTTGTTCCTGTGCCATATGGCACGGGCGGTTGAATTGCATGCCGATTGCGGCGGTTTGTGGCTGGAACGCTGGCCGCCGAGTGGTGACGCTTAAATTTATTTGATTGGACAGCGATCATGGATGCGCCGCAGTCGGGTGCCGGGCAATCGACCCCCTGGGCGCGGGTCTGCACCGTGCTGGGTGCCGGCATCGCCATCGCCTTTCTGGTCGGCAAGGCGCCGGCGGCCCTGCCGGTGCTGCGCATCGATCTCTCCTTGTCGTTGTTCGAGGCCGGCCTTGTCGTTTCCATGTTCTCGCTGGTGGCGGCCATGGCCGGGGTCATGTTCGGTCTGGTGTCGGATCAGTTCGGGCAGTTGCGGGTGGCGCTGGTGGGCTTTGCCCTGTCGCTCGCCGCCGGGCTCGGCGGCGCGGCGGTCTCCAGCCCCACCGCCCTCATTGCCTCGCGCGCCGGCGAGGGCGTCGGCTTCTTCCTCGTTTCGGTATCGCTGCCACCCTTGATGATGCAGTTGTCGGGCGAGCGCCATCGCCACACCGTGATGGGGCTGTGGGGCACCTTCCTGCCGGCCGGCGCCGCCATGGTCCTCCTGGCGGGCGGCAGCGCCATCGGCCTCATCGGCTGGCGCGGCCTGTGGGTGGCCTTGTCGGCGCTTTATGTGCCGGTGATGCTGGCGCTGTGGTGGGCGGCTCCGAAGGCGAGCCTCAAGGGCGTGCGCAGCGAGCCGGCGCAGGCGACGCTGGGCCGGCGGCTCAGGGATGTGACCCACGCCCCCGGACCGCTCCTGATGACGGCGACCTTCGGCTGCTATTCGGCGCAATACCTGGCGGTGACGGCCTTCGTGCCGCTCATCCTGGTGGAACGGGCGCACTGGAGCGTCCCGGCCGCCGCCGCGGCCGGCGCGCTGGTGATGTTCGCCAACATCACCGGCAACATCTCCGCCGGCCTGCTGCTCGATCGCGGCGTGCCGCGGGTGCGGTTGTTGCAGGTGGCCGCCCTTGCCCTGGCGACCGGCTCCAGCCTGTTGATGACCGAGGCGCTGCCGGTGCCGTTGCGCATTGCCGGTGCGGTCGTCTTTTCTTCCTTCGGCGGCCTGATCCCCGGCTCGATGTTCGCTGCCGTGGCGCGCCATGCGCCCTCGCCGCGCCATGTGGCGACCGTCAACGGGCTGATGTTTCAGGGTGTGGCGACCGGCCAGCTTATTGGCCCGGCGATCACCACTTTCATCGTCGGGCAGGTGGGCACCTGGACGGCCGCACTCTTTTATCTCCTGCCCATGGCGAGCCTGTCGATGCTGGCAGCAACCCTGCTGGGGCGGCTGGAGGCGGCTCAGGACCGCACCGCCGCCCGCGCTTCGATCAGCCCCCAGACCTCATCGAAATGATCGACGATGTGGTCGGGCGAAAAGCTGGCGACCGGCCGGTCGGTATATCCGAAGCTCACCGCGATGATCGGAACCTCGGCCGCCCGGGCGGTCGCGACGTCGGTTTCGCTGTCGCCGATCATCAGCGTCTCGCCCGCCTCCAGCCCGAGCCGCCAGCAGGCCTCGAGATAGGGCGCGGGATCGGGCTTGGCGATGCCGATGGTGTCGGGGCCGACGATGACGGGCAAATCGGCGGAAAGGCCCACCGCCTCGATCACTCTGGCAGACAGCGCCTCAGGCTTGTTGGTGCACACGGCCATCGCGATTTCGGCGGCGCGGCAGCGGGCGATGAGATCGGCGACGCCGGGAAACAGCCGGCTCTCATCGGCGATGTGTGCGCTGTAATGGGCAAGGAAGCGCTCAAACAGCGGCTCCATGCGTTCCGGCGCCAAGGGCTCGCCGGTGGCGGCAAAGCCGCGCTCGATCATCCGCCGTGCGCCCCGGCCCACCATGGTGCGGATTTCATCCATGGTGACCGCCCGGCGGCCCTCGGAGGCAAGCACATGGTTGGTCGCCGCGGCGAGGTCGGGCGCGGTATCGACCAGGGTGCCGTCGAGATCGAATATCAGGCCCTTGAGGCGCATGGGGTTCGCAATCCTCGTCAAATCTTTAATTCGCCACGTTGAATCGCTACATGAACAAGCTGAATCGAACTGTGAGTTATTCCGCGTAACCGATTCAATCGAACTCGACAAACCCCTAATCGGTCCATGCGATCCCGGTGCCCCGGCGTTTGTGGTGCCCGGGACTATGGAGCCGGTGCCGCTGCTGTGCTAAGACGCGGCCAAATTCCGGTGCCTCGGCGCCACCACCTCTGAGACAGGGAGTTCACCATCATGGATATTCGCAAGGGCCAGTCGTTACGCGACAGCATCCGCGACAAGTCGCTGCTGCGCGAGGAATGCTACATCGACGGCAAGTGGGTCAAGGGTGCTGCCGTCATCGAGGTGACCAATCCGGCAACCGCCGAGGTGATCGCCACGGTCCCCAAACTCGGCAAGGCCGAAACCGCCGCTGCCGTCGCCGCGGCCGAGAAGGCGATGCCGGGCTGGGCGGGCAAGACCGCCAAGGAACGCTGCAACATCATGCGCAAGTGGTTCAACCTGATGATGGAGAACCAGGAGGACCTGGCCCGCATCATGACCGCCGAGCAGGGCAAGCCGCTGGCCGAGGCGCGCGGCGAGATCGCCTATGGCGCCTCCTTCATCGAGTTCTTCGCCGAAGAGGCCAAGCGCATCTATGGCGAGACCATCCCCACCCACAAGGCCGATGCCCGCATCGTCGTCATCCGCCAGCCGGTGGGCGTCGTGGCGGCCATCACCCCGTGGAACTTCCCCAATGCGATGATCACCAGGAAGGCCGGTCCGGCGCTGGCAGCGGGCTGTCCCGTCGTCATCAAGCCGGCCTCGGAGACGCCGCTGTCGGCATTGGCCCTGTGCGAGCTGGCCGAGCGGGCCGGCATCCCGGCCGGCATCATCAACGTGGTGACCGGCAAGGCGTCCGAGATCGGCGGCGAGCTCACCTCCAACCCGGTGGTCAAGATGCTCACCTTCACCGGCTCCACCGAGATCGGCAAGATGCTGATGGAGCAGTGCGCCAGGACGGTCAAGAAGGTCGGCATGGAACTGGGCGGCAATGCCCCGTTCATCGTCTTCGACGACGCCGACCTCGATGCCGCGGTGCTGGGTGCCATGGCGTCGAAGTACCGCAACGCCGGCCAGACCTGCGTGTGCGCCAACCGGCTCTACGTGCAGGCGGGCGTCTATGACGCCTTCGCCGCCAAGCTTGCCGACGCGGTGAAGAAGCTGAAGGTCGGCGACGGCACCGAGGAGGGCATCACGACCGGCCCGCTCATCAACAGGGCGGGCGCCGAAAAGGTGAAGGAGCATATCGACGATGCCCTCGCCAAGGGCGCCAAGGTGGTGGTCGGCGGCAAGATGCTGGGCGGCAACTTCGTCGAGCCCACCATCCTGCGCGACGTCACCTCGGACATGAAGGTGACCCGCGAGGAGACTTTTGGCCCGCTCGCCCCGCTGTTCAGGTTCGAGACCGAGGAAGAGGTCATCAAGAAGGCCAACGACACCGAGTTCGGCCTTGCCTGCTATTTCTATACCCGCGACATCGGCCGCGTGTGGCGCGTCGGCGAGGGTCTCGATTACGGCATCGTCGGCATCAACGAGGGCATCATCTCCACCGAGGTCGCCCCGTTCGGCGGCGTCAAGGAATCGGGGATAGGCCGCGAAGGCTCCAGCCACGGCATGGAGGAATTCGTCGAGCTCAAATACATGCTGATGGGTGGCCTGGCGAAGTGACGCCGGACGACCAGAAGAAGCAAGCCGCTCATGCCGCCCTCGATCACGTCGAGGGCGGCATGCGCTTGGGGCTCGGCACCGGCTCGACGGCGGCGCATTTCGTCACCGGCCTGGGCGAACGGGTGAAGGCCGGGCTCGATGTCGTGTGCGTGCCGACGTCTGAAGCCACGCAGCGCCAGGCCGAAAACCTGGGCATTGCCCTCACCACGCTGGACGAAACCCCCGAGCTGGATTTGACGGTGGACGGCGCAGACGAACTGGACGCCAGCCTCGACCTCATCAAGGGCGGCGGCGGAGCCTTGCTGCGCGAGAAGATTGTCGCTTTTGCCTCGAAACGCATGATCGTCATCGCCGATCGCTCCAAGAAGGTCGAGGTGCTGGGCGCCTTTCCGCTGCCGGTCGAGGTGGTGCCCTTCGGCTGGCGCGCCACGGCCATGAAGCTCACCCAGGCCGCCCAATGGGCCGGCGTGACGGGCACCTTGTCGATGCGCATGCGGGGCGACAAGCCCTTCGTCACCGACAACGGCAACCTCATCATCGACTGCGCCTTCGGGCGCATTCCCGAGGCAAGGAAGCTGGCGGCGGCTTTTTCCACCATCCCCGGCATCGTCGAATCGGGGCTTTTCATCGGCATGGCCTCCATGGCCATCATCGCCGGTCCCGACGGCATCGAGACATTGACCCGCCCCGCGAGCGCTTGATCCATGACCACCTACGACTACGATCTCTTCGTCATCGGCGCCGGCTCCGGCGGCACCCGCGCTGCGCGCATCGCCGCCGGCTATGGCGCGAAAGTGGCGGTCGCCGAGGAATACCGCGTCGGCGGCACCTGCGTCATCCGCGGCTGCGTGCCCAAGAAGCTCCTCGTCTATGCCAGCCATTTCGCCGAAAGTTTTGAGGATTCGGTAGGCTTCGGCTGGACCACCAGGGGCGTTTCCTTCGACTGGAAGACCCTGATCGCCAACAAGGACACCGAGATCGACCGCCTCAGCGGCGTCTATGTCCGCAATCTCGAGGCAGCCGGCGTCGAGATCATCCATTCGCGCGCCGAACTGCGCGATGCCCATTCGCTGCGCATCGTCGCCGAGGACCGCCACGTGACGGCGAAACATATCCTCATCGCCACCGGCGGCCGCCCGCGGATGGTCGACGACCTGCCCGGCATCGAGCACGCCATCACCTCCAACGAAGCCTTCCATCTCGACCGCCTGCCGCGCCGCATGGTGGTGGCCGGCGGCGGCTATATCGCGGTCGAATTCGCCTGCATCTTCCATGGCCTCGGGGTCGACACCACGCTCATCTATCGCGGCGAGCAGATCCTGCGCGGCTTCGACGACGACGTCCGCAACCACCTCGCCGCCGAAATGAGGAAGAAGGGCATCGACGTGGTGTGCGGGCAGGTGTTCACCCGCATCGAGGAAACGCCGGCGGCCTGAAGGGCACGCTGACGGGCGGCGATGAGATCGAGGTCGACCGCATCATGTTCGCCATCGGCCGCGATCCCCACACCGCCGGCCTCGGCCTCGAACACGCCGGCGTCGAGATCAAGGCCAAGGGCGCCGTCAAGGTCGATGCGTTCTCGAAAACCAACATCGACCACATCTATGCCGTCGGCGACGTCACCGACCGGGTGAACCTCACCCCCGTCGCCATCCGCGAGGGCCATGCCTTCGCCGACACGGTGTTCGGCGGACAAGCCGACCGCCGTCGATCACAAACCATCGCCAGGGCCGTCTTCGCCCAGCCGGAAATCGGCACCGTCGGCCTCAGCGAGGCCGAGGCGCGGGCGGACGGGCGCAAGCTCGACATCTACAAGTCCACCTTCAAGCCCATGAAGCACACGCTTTCCGGCCGCGACGAAAAGATGCTGATGAAGCTCGTCGTTGATGCCGAAACTGACAAGGTACTCGGCTGCCACATCGTCGGCCCCGACGCCGGCGAGATGGCGCAGCTTCTGGGCATCGCGGTGAAGATGGGCGCCACCAAGGCCGATTTCGACGCCACCATGGCGGTCCACCCGACCGCCGCGGAAGAACTGGTCACCATGCGCCAGAAGTGGAAGGGCGCCTGAACATGAAAGAATAGTTCCCTTTCCCCTTGTGGGGAGGGGTCGGGGGCGGGGGTTCGCTCAGGAAAAGCCCGAAGGTCCTAAATGCCCGAACGGTGTGGCTCTGCCGCGATGTCGTCGATGGTCGCCGCACTTTCAGATTTTGACCTCCACCCCTACCCCTCCCACAAGGGGGAGGGGAACGATTCATCACGCCCCGGCGAGCATCGTGGCGCAAGCCGTCAGCACCCGGGCGCCGGCGAGGCAATGGCGGGAGTTCGGTCGATTCGGCGGGGTGATGCGACAGGCCGGCGGGCAGGGAACGAAGATTATTCCGGCCGGACATAACCTTGCTGCATAAAACGATCGTGAAAGGCGCCCGAGGCGAGGCGTCGTGCCGGATGGCCGAGGTCCTCCGCGGCCTCTTCGATGTGGCAATGAGGCTCTCGGGAAACGGTGCCGGGTCCATGAACAGGGTCGGCTCGATGCTCGCGGTGCACGGCGCGGCGGCGGCCTCGATGAGCGCGGCGATGCGCCCCATCTTGTCATCGAGCAGGGCCCTGTCGGGATGGCGGGAGTCGATGCTGAAGACACTCGCTCGGGGATGGTATTGGGGGAAATTGGTGTCATGTTGAAGCGCCCGACGGTAAAGTTGACCACGTCTTCGGGGTCGGCGATCAGGGCATTCAGGGCGGAATCGCCCGGTGGGCGGCCTGCAGCGCATCGCGCCGGCCGGTCATCGGCGTGGTGCCGGCGCGCGAGCCTGCGGGTGATCTCGACATTCATCCACCTGACCCCCGGGATACCGGCGACGCGGCGATGTCGAGGCTTTCGGCCTCCAGCACCGGGCCCTGCTCGATATGCAGTTCGAGACAGCCATGAGCATCAAAGCGGCGGGGCGGGCGCGGCAGGTCGGGAGTGGCATCGATGGCGAGGTTGAGGGCATCGCCGAGCGGCACCCCGTCGGACCGACGTCGCCGAGATAGTCTTCCAGCGCCATCGCCCCGACCAGACCGAGGAGCCGGCGCAGAGCCATCGAGGCCGCCCTCGTCGTTGGTTGAGGCGACCACGTCGACGGGCCGCTGGGCGGCGATACCGGCGGCGTCGAGCGCGGTCAGCATCTCAAGTCCTGCCAGCACGCCGAGCGCGCCGTCGAACCTGCCGCCGCCGGCTGGCTGTCCATGTGGCTGCCGGCGA
>CAVVDT010000004.1:0-521982 GCA_963747005.1 uncultured Alphaproteobacteria bacterium
GCCGAACTGGAACCCATCGGGTGACGGCCGCTGTTAAGGTGTATTTCTGCCGCTCTTTAGGGGGATCGCGGTTCCCCTGAAACTGTCCCATTTATGGTTATTTTACGGACAGTCTAACACACTCCTCCCCTGCCCTGGTCGTCTCCGTCATCCACACCCCTTTCTGGTGTACTGGAATGCCAGGTTCAGGGTGTTCGTGTTCGCCCATGGCTTCAGTCGAACACGAAAGGAACGGTGCGCATATTTCTTTGGTGCGTGTTGAAACGCCTGCCCAGGCCCATCGGGGTAGACCGGCACTTCCTTATATTGCCACTCGAGCAGCGAGGCGTCGGCGTTCGCGTAACAATATGGAAGTACGGACGTGCGTTGATCGGAAAGACTTCTACACACGCTTGTGCAGCTCGCGAGAGCCTTTGAGCGTCCGGTACTCGTGCTCTATTTTTTGTTCCTTGTCGGCCGAGAGCCAGCCGGATTCGCCAGCCGGGATGCGATCACACACGACATCAGGCTCATCGTATTTTTCATAGAACAGGTAGCCGACCTGATGAGAGATAAATCGCATGAGGTGCCCACACCGCGCCGGGCCGCATGTACCCATTTTGCCGGGTATGTTTATACATCCTCCCCGATGGCCTGTACCTGTAGGTTAGGCGGATACGTCCTAAACCGAACACAGGCGTTCTGGATGTAGATCAGTTTGCTGTAGACCCCTGAGGAGTTGTAGTCGCGGTCGTACGCCACGACGTTGCTGTCGTTGCGATTGAAGAAGTGGGTGACCGTTTCGTGACCAGGCTTCCACCCCCCGAAGGTTCTCCACATTTTTGCTGTCTCGGTCGCGCTGGCGTGCTCACCACCCTTTTCAGAGAAATAAGTGGCCCACGATGCCGCAGTCACGCCGAACACGCCAAGGACGATGAGCAGCGATGTGCCCCTGAATAAATACGAGTTGCTCATCCCCTCCCCCACATAGTCGCGCAGTTATCTTACCCATCTCGCGCCAGGTGTGGAATCCGCTTATTGCCCCTCCCCTCCTTGCGAAGATCAAGGAGATCACTGTCAGTGACGCTCAACTTTTTCCTTTAACGCGTTCAGGATGAATGCACGCATGGTCATGTCAGCATCATCCGTAACGTCCTCCGCATCAGGCGTGCGGTATTAATCGCTTCGATGACATCGGCGCTCGAGAGCTGCGACGGAATGAGCACAAGATCGGCGCAGCCGATGACGAACCCTGTCGCCTGGGTCGCGGCGCCGACGGTACACACAGGCGCGCACCTGTGCACACCCGTGCGCACCCCCGGCTACCGTGCATGTTACGCTATCGATATATGGAAATACACAACGTAGGGGACGCAAACACGTCTGCACTTGTGCAGACCGGTGCACACCCGTTCGGTGACTGGCTGACTGTGCCGAAGCCGTCACCTATTGTGTCTCGAGGGGGCTGCATCGCACCCCGAAGACCGTCCGGAGTGGGCGCAACGATCAGGCGCACTCGACGACGGAAGTGCCGATGTGGTGGTGCGAAAGCAAGACACCGGAAATGGTTTCCGTTGGCTCATCGAACGCGCATCGCTCGACATCAAAATTGAGCAGGAGCTCGAGTATGATCGCCGCCTGAGTGATAGAGAACTGACGAGGTAAACTTGTCCGAACAGGTAGCTACTGGTGCGCACACGTCCGAACAGGTGCATGTAGAGGAAACAACGCCAAACGAGACGCGCACCGATGAGAACACGTCCGAACAGGTACGCACAGATGTGCACCAAGACGACGGCATGGTGGAGTTTCTCAAGCGCCAGATTGAGGTCAAGGATCGACAGATCGACGCACTTCTCGAGCGCGACCGTGAGACGAACATCTTGATCCAGGGATTACAGGGTTCGCTCAGTGGGGTTGTGAACGCGCTCCCGAGCGGCCGACATTTTGATGCGCGTGACCAAGTGCGCAACACGGGACATTCCGAAGAGCAGTCCGGCGATGAACAAGCGGGGGATAACGGAGGCGAGTAGCTGCTCACAAATGCGATATAATTTTGAGATGGGAAAGGAAAAGAGAAGTGGAGGTATCCGACATATCAGCGAAATCATCGAGCAAAACATCAAGCTCGTCGGGGCGGACGCACTATCGGTTAGGGGATTCACGCAAGTGCCCAACGCGGTGCTAAAAAGCAATGCGATTTCTCCGGGCGCGAAACTCGCCTACACGATGCTGCTCTCCTATGCCTGGCATAATGACTTTTGCTTTCCAGGTCAGGACCGTCTCGCTGACGACATAGGTGTCTCACGGCAGAGTGCAAACACCTATATTAAAGAGCTCCAGGGTAAAGGCTACATCAAGGTGACGCGCCGTGGGCAAGGGCGCCCAAACCTCTATGAGGTGAACCTCAAGGCAAAGGTTTTGTCACATGCACGGTAGCCTTGAATTCTAGATGTCAAAAATTTATACATCTAGATGTAAAACATTTTTGCATCTGGTTGTCGTGATTTTTGACACTAATAATAAGAAGGGAAAAATAGAAAGAGAATAATACTCAAGAATTCATTTAGAAATGAATTTGAGAAAATGGTGCGGACGGCGGGAATCGAACCCGCACGGGCACGCGCCCAACGGATTTTCTTACCACTTCGGCTTTCGCCGCCGCCGTCACGGCGTTTGTGGTCTGGACTATCCCTTCACCCTAGCCAGAGGCCGTAGGCGCCGCCCGTCTAGTCTTACACCTTCCCACCGCGGGGCTTGGCTCGGGATCGGCATCAGCCTTGCTGGAAGCTTTCCCCGACTTTGGGCAGTTCTACTCCCGGCGTTTCCGCCGAGGCACTCAATCACTCAAGTCCGTTGCGTCTACCAGTTCCGCCACGTCCGCATGGTTCGGCAACCTAGGAAACTAGCACCATGCTTGCAATGCTCGAAATGCGGAGGCGCAGAGCTGCCTAGCCAGCCACTAGCGCGACCGACGGATGTTGATCGCGGCCGCGTCCAGGTTCGTCTTGATGTGAGCGGCGTAGTAGTTTTCGATCATCTCGACGCTTGTCCTGCAATTCTTGGCGATCTGGTAAATGTCAGCGCCTTCCATGAGCCGCATGCAGATAGTCGCTCGTGAAAAAGGCCTGCAACCCTCGGATTTCCAAGGTTTACGGGATGGTTTGAAGTATTGCGTTTCGCAAGGTTTCGGGGGGTGTGGGCGGAAAAGCTTGCGATTTCGTCAGGCGTTTCGATTTGAGGTTTTCCGGCGCGGCCAGGGGTGATTCAATGCCCGAGTTGAGACCGGAGGACCTGCCCGATGCGCCCCAAAACACTGCCCAAGTCCAGCGCCGATGATCTGTTCCGTGCACGACTGGAGGCGATCCTCGACGGCCGCCACGAGTTGGTGCGGTTGGCCGACCTGATCGACTGGCAGCGGTTCGAGACGGCGTTCGGATCGCTTTATGTGGAGCACAAGGGCCGGCCCGGCCTGCCGACGCGGTTGATGGTGGGGCTGCATCTGTTGCAGCACGCCAAGGGGCTCAGTGACGAGGCGGTCTGTGCCCTGTGGCTCGAAAACCCGTATATGCAGTTCTTCTGCGGTGAGACCCATTTCCAACACAAGTTACCGCTCGAGCGCTCCTCGATGAGCCGCTGGCGGGGGCGGATTGGTGCCGACAAGCTGGAGGAGCTGCTTGCCGAGACGCTGGCTGCCGCACGGCGTACCAAGGCGGTCGATACCGGCAAGTTGGAGCGGGTCACGATCGACACCACGGCCCAGACCAAGGCGATCGCCCATCCCACCGACAGCCACCTGCTTTTGAGGTCGGTGGAGTGGCTGAACCGGTTCGCCCGGCGCCATGGTATCGTGCTTCGCCAGTCCTTCGTGCGGCTGGCGGTCAGGGCCCGACGTGAAGTCGGCCGCCTGATCCATGGGCGTGGCCACAAGCAGGCATTGCGCCATATCCGGCGCATGCGCACCTATGTGGGCCGGCTTTATCGCGACATCGAGCGCAAGATCGCCGGCCGGCCTGATCTGCAAGAGGCTTTCCAGCCGGTGGGCGAACCGATTGCCCGGCTTCTGGTCCAGAAACTGGACGACAAGCAGAAGCTTTATGCGCTGCACGCACACGAGGTCGAGTGCATCGCCAAGGGCAAGGCGCGCAGCCGCTTCGAGTTCGGCGTGAAGGCCTCCTTTGCCGTGGTCAATGCCCGGGGCAAGGTCGGCCAGTTCGTGGTCGGGGCCAGGGCCTGTCCGGGCCTGCCCTATGACGGGCATACCCTCAAGGCCCAGATCAGCCAGGTGGAGCGGCTGACCGGGGTCGCGGTCAAGCGGGCCTATGTCGACCGCGGCTATCGCGGCCATGGTCTCGACCGTCCGGAGGTCTACCTGTCCCACACCCGGGGCATCGTCTCGCCTACCATCAAACGCGAGCTCAGGCGGCGCAGCGCCATCGAGCCGGTCATCGGGCACATGAAGGCCGACGGCAAGCTCGAGCGTCATTGGCTGCAGGGCACCCACGGCGACGCCGTCAATGTCGTCCTCGTCGCTGCCGGCCACAACGTTCGCCTGCTGCTCAACTGGCTGAGGCACTATTTTGCCCTCTTCCTGCACGTCATCCTGGTCGCCGCTGCGATCATATCGACTCCACGCGGGCGCACCGTGACCATCTGATCTCGCCGAAAACGCCGATATTGCGTTCTTCACGACCGACCAGATATAGGTGTGACGCAGGCTGTAGGCGGTGCGACGCCGGCCATCGCGGTCGAACTTCAATCCCTCATCGGCGAGAATGGCGTTAAAGAGCTCACGGTGCGAGATGGGGAAGAGCCGATCAGTCGGCTTTGGCTTGTTTCGTTCAATGAGCCGCTGAAACGGCCGCACGACACCAGGCATACTTTTGCAGTAACCGACGCCACGTTTCCCGCGCACCTCGATGACGAGAATTGTTTCGCCGCTTGCGGCGTCATCTTCGACCTCGACATCACGGTATTCGAGCCGTGCGGCCTCATCGGGCCGAAGTCCCGTGTTCGCCATGAACAGCACATAGTCGTGGAGCTGCTCACGTGACCATCGCCAGCGCGTGCCCTTTGCGGATTGCACCCGCTGGCGGGTGGCTGTGTAAAGCCGGCGATATTCCTCAGGTGAGAACCAAGCCCGATGATCGAGCTTGCCTGATGTCTTGTAAGGCACAGACAGCTCGGGCAGTCGGTTGAGCCAGCCATGGCGAATGGCCGTCTTTAGCACTTGCCGCAAAGCAACAATCTCCTGATGCATCGTGCTTCGTGCGGGCGCCTTACCGGTCTTCGAGTTCTCACGTCGATAGATGCGATACTCTTGAACCTTGCCCGACGTGATTTCCGACAGCCCCATCCTGCCGAAATTGGGGATTAGGTGAAGCCGAATTCGCTGCTCCTGGCTGTCGACGTATCTAGGGCTTCGATGCCCCTCGGTGATGACCTCATATTCCCGCAAGAACGCCTCGGCGGCCTGCCTGAACGTCTTTTCATTGCGAATTTCTCCCGCCCGGTATTTGCCATGCAAACCAAGATACCAGTCCTGGGCAAAATCCTTCGCAAGGGCGAGGCTCTCCTCATGTGTGCTGACGCGCTGGTTCCTGCCGGCGAGATACGTGGAGCACTGCCAGAAGCGGCTGTTTTCGCGTTTGTATACGTGAAGCTTCCCATCAAGAAGCGTGTGCTTCACCATCTCCGCCGCCATGTGTGCCACTCACCTAAGTGTGTAAGAGTTGTGCAAGCCTATGTCGGCACAAGGAATGACGCAAGTGCGTATTAAATGATTGAAATTACATCAGTTAATTTTGGCGTCTATCACACCATAGACGATTTTAAGTCCGTTGCGTCTACCGGTTCCGCCACGTCCGCATATTGGCCCTCATCCCGGCTTGCCGTCCTGAATGGGCGGGGCGAATTGCAGGGTCATGTCCCAGGGAAGATAGATCCAGGTGTCCTGCGACACCTCGGTCACGAAGGTGTCGACCAGCGGGCGCCCGGCCGGCTTGGCGTAGACGGTGGCGAAATGCGCCTTCGGCAGCATGTCGCGCACCACCCTGGCGGTCTGGCCGGTGTCCACGAGGTCATCGACGATCAGGACGCGGGCACCCCCGTCGTCCTTGAACAGCGAGCGATCGACGGGCTTGAGCACCTTGATCGACCCCTGCTTGCCGTAGTCATAGGAAGCAACGCACACCGTCTCGATGATCTTGATTTCCAGTTCGCGCGCCACGATCGCCGCCGGTACCAGGCCGCCGCGCGTCACCGCCACCACCGCCTCGAACGGCCCCAGCCCGTGCAGCCGCCAGGCCAACGCCCGCGAGTCCCGGTGGAACTGGTCCCACGATACCGGAAACGACATCTGGTAGCGTTCGTCCACGTTCGCCTTGTCGCCCGCCATGCCGCCTCCGCCAAAGGTTTCTTGCACGCCCGCCGAGCTATAGAACACGCCCCCCCGCGGCGCAACGCGCCCGATCTCTCAATTGTGCGCAATTCCTAAACAATTGCGCAACCATTCCGCCCCACAATTGCACGCTGTCACCAGCAGGATTCCCCCACGCCCCATGTCGCAAGCCAACGGAACCATCGGCGAGATCATCAAGGCGCTCGACATGGCGGCCGCCGAGATGCTCGTCATCACATTGCCCGAGTCGCGCATCGTCGATGCCACCCAATGCCTGTGCCGGCGCTGGGGCACATCGAAATACGACATGATCGGCAAGCAGCTCTCGCAAACCGAGACTGCACTCTTTTATGCTCGCCATGTGGATGCCGATCTGTCGGGCACCGGATCGCGTTCGGCGGCGCAGATCGAGGTGACCTGCCGGCTCTCGGGCGAACCGGTCTCCACCCTCTTTCGCCCGCAGCTTCACCGCTCCGGCACCCACGAATTCCTGCTGCTCATCGGCCTGAGCGGCGCCGAGAGCCAGCGCGAAGCCAACGTCGAGACCGAAACCCGCCTGCATCTGGCGGTGAAGGCCGGCGGCTATGCCATGTGGGACTTCGACCTGAAGCGCCAGAGCGGCAACTTCTCGCCGGAAATCTACGAGATGCTCGGCCTGCCGCGCGAGGCGAAATCGCTGTCGCTGGGCTCCTGGAACGACCGCGCCCATCCCGACGACCGCATGCGCACCGTCGATGCCTGGCTCCTCGCCTCGTCGGGCGATGCCGGCTACATGCGCCATCGCTACCGCATCGCCCATGAGGCCGGCCACTATGTGTGGATCGAACTCATCGCCAGCCTCATCAAGGATCCCATCTCCGCCAAGCCCGTCAAGGCCATCGGGCTTGCCCGCGATATCTCCGAGGAGATGGCCGCCATCCATCGCATCGAGGTGAGCGAGCAGAACCTGGTGCGCTCCCAGGCGGTTGCCCACATCGGTTCGTGGGTCCACGACCTGACGACCGGCACCTCGGAATGGACCGACCAGATGTATGTGGTCTTCGACCTCGACAAGTCGGAGCCGATGCAGGATTTCGAGACCCTGTTCGCCGTCATCCAGGGCGATCACGTCGAGCGCTGGACAGAAGCCTTCGACAATGCCGCCGGCGGCCACACCGTGCAGCCCTTCGAGATCAACATCACCGCCCGCGACGGCAGGACCCGGCGCATTCGCACCCACATCGATCCCGAATATGACGGCGATGGCAATGTCGGGCGCCTGCACGGTATCTGCCAGGACATCACCGACCAGCGGCTGATGGAGCGCAAGTTCCTCCAGGCCCAGAAGATGGAAGCCGTCGGCCGCCTCACCGGCGGCATTGCCCACGACTTCAACAACCTCCTGATGGTCGTCATGGGCAACCTGCAGCTCACCGAAAGCGCGGTCAAGGACGATCCCAGGGTGGTCAAGCGCATCCGCTCGGCCATGGACGCCGCCACCCGTGGCAGCGAACTGACGCGCCGGCTTCTCGCCTTCTCGCGCCAGCAGACGCTGGAAGACGAGGACATCGACGTCAATGCCCTGGTGCTCGACACCCGCGACATGCTGATCCGCACCATCGGCGAGCAGATCCGCCTGGAGATCCGGACAAGCCCCGACGTGTGGCCCATCGCCACCGACCGCACCCAGCTCGAGACCGCCCTCCTCAACCTCGCCATCAACGCCCGCCACGCCATGGAGCAGGGCGGCACCCTCACCATCGAGACCGCCAATGCGGTGCTCGATGACGACGACGTGCAGGGCAAGGTCGACCTGCGCCCCGGCGAATACGTGCTGATCCGCGTCACCGATACCGGCCACGGCATGCCGCCCGAGATCATCGACAAGGTGATCCAGCCGTTCTTCACCACCAAGGGGCCCGAAGCCGGTTCCGGCCTCGGCCTGTCGATGATCTACGGCTTCGTCACCCAGTCCGGTGGCTACCTGTCGATTGCCTCCGAGGTCGGTGTCGGCACTTCCATGTCGATCTACCTGCCGCGCCTCGGCGCCGCCGCTCCGGCCGCAGCGCTGCAACCGCAATGGGACGACCAGACGTCGGGCGGCCCGCACGAGTGCCATCCCGCCTCGGCGCCGCCGGTGCGACAGGTTGCCGAGGCCGAACCGGCACCGGTGGAACCGGAAGCACAGCCCCTGACCGGCGAGGAGGCCGAACCGGAGATCGCGCCCGTCGCCGAACCCGCCGAGCGGCAACCCGCGCCGCACCCGATCCCTGCCCGCCACGTGGTGCTGGTGGTGGAGGACAATCACCAGGTGCGCGACGTCGCCGTCGCCATGATCGAGGACGCCGGGCTGGAAGTGCTCGATGCCGCCTGTGGCGACGATGCGCTGGCCATCCTCCAGGCCCGTCCCGACATCGACCTGATGCTGTCGGATGTGGTCATGCCCGGCATGAACGGCCCCGAACTGGCCGCCCGCGCCCTCACCTTGCGCCCCGACCTGCGGGTGCTGTTCGCTTCCGGCTATACCGCCGGCAACCTGGAAGAGGTGCCGGGGCTGCCCAACAACCTGGAACTGGTCAACAAGCCCTTCACCCGCGAGGAATTGCTTGCTTCGGTGAACCGGGCGCTGGTGACCCCGACCGCCGCGGCGGCCTGATCGATTCCATTGGCTGGAGCATGATGTTGCCCGAAAAGTGGCATCCACTTTTCGGCATCATGCTCTAGATCAGGATGACTTTGGATCGAATTGATCCAAAGTCATGAACCTGATCGATTCCAATGTGTTGAGCATGATGTTGTCCGAAAAGTGGTTTCCACTTTTCGGCATCATGCTCTAAGTCCACGCCACCGCGTCGCGGTCGTCCTTGAGACGCACTGCCAGCGCCTCGACCTCAGCCGTGGCGGCGGCAAGGCGGGCCTCGTCGCGGCCTCTGAGCACGATGTTGGACCCGAAGCGGCCGCCCTCCTCGAAGGGATAGGAGCCGATCACCACGTCGGGATAGCGCGCCTGGATTTCGCCAAGCGGCTTGGCCAGATCGCCCTCGCCAATGTGGAAAGGCACGCTGCGCGACAGCATCGGCGTGCCATGCGTCAGCTTGGGGCCGATCTCGTCCAGCATCGCCTGCATGATCTTCGGCACGCCGGCCATCACATAGACGTTGCCGATGCGAAAGCCCGGCGCCTTGGAGACGGCGTTGCGCACCAGTTCCGCCCCTTGAGGGGTGCGCGCCATGCGCAGTCGCGCCTCGTTGGGCTCGCGGCCGATGGCGGCGAAATGATCCATCAGGATCTTCACCGCCTCGGGATTGTGGCCGATCGGCACGCCGAACGCCCTGGCCACCGCATCGGCGGTGATGTCGTCGTGGGTGGGCCCGATGCCGCCGGTGGTGAAGAGGTAGGTATAACGCGCCCGCAACGCGTTGACCGCCGCGACGATCTCCGCTTCGATATCGGGCACCACACGCGCTTCCTTCAGGTCGATGCCCAGCGCGGTGAGGAAATCGGCGATATAGCCGAGATTGCGGTCCTTGGTGCGGCCGGAAAGGATCTCATCGCCGATCAGGAGGACGGCGGCGGTGGGTGGCGTTTGGGGGGATGTGGTCATGGGAGAGCGCGGCCCTGCTTTGAGAGATGCATAGCGCGCCTTCATGAACGACGTCAAAGTGGTTTTGTTTCGCAGCCTGTTGCTGCGTGTTGTCCGACCGGCGAATTCCTGCTTACCACCCGGGTGAGGCAAGCGAGGCGGCTTTCCGACGATGTCGATGAGCACATGCTGGATCTTGGCGAGTAGAGGCGGTGACTAAGTACGAAACACACAGTAATTGCGAATCAGCTCGCGTAGTGCCTGAATTCCTTCTGCCCAATGTTGCCGGAGGGTGAAAGTGCCGAATTTCGACACAATGAACGAAACGGATGTGCGCGAGATCATCGTCCGTCCGATCCTCGAACGACTTGGGTTTGGGCATGGGACGCTCGCCAATATCCGAACTGAGGTTCAACTCAGATACGACAGGGCTTTTCTCGGGCGGAAGAATCCTTCGAAAGACCCACCGCTTGTCGGCAGAGCTGACTATGTTTGCGAAGCGATTTCGTACGGGCGTTAGATTGTGGAGGTGAAGGCGCCGTCTCATGTATTGACGCAGGATGACGTGGACCAAGCCCATACCTACTGCGCTCATCCTGGCATTGGTGCGATTTATTTTATTCTAACGAATGGCCGAGAATTCCAATTGTATCTTGTTGGAAAGTTAGACGCGCCTCTAATGTCGTGGAAGCACGAGCACATCAACCAAATGCTTCCAGTGCTCATCAATATCCTAGGTTATGACGCCATTAAGAAACGCACGGAATTTCTGGCGCCCGATGTTAACAAACCGCTTGGCCTGGGCTTACCCTCGAAGGTGCGAATCATTGGTGGCGAAGTGCGGTACGGAGAGCACAAATCAGACCACCCTTTGTTTCGTATCGATGCCTTGAAAGGTACTGTCGGGCAAATTACGGGTAGCACGCTGACGAGAGCCAATGATGGCCGCTTGCTCGCTGTCGTGAGTGTCCGAAGCCCTTATCAGCAGTTGGCCGATCTTAATAAACTCGCGGGCCTAGAGGATTACGAGTTCTATTGTGCGGAAGAGTTCATTTCGTCCGATCCAGCGACGCCAACTATCTTTCAAAACGTGGTAACGGCCAGTCTTCAACCCGGCGTAGAGGCTCAGATATTGCCAGGGGTTCCGCCAATTCCGCTTCCCTTTGGCTTCGACTGCACGGTGTTCACTGAGGCAGTCGGTTACACCGAAGATAATACCCTGAAGGGCATTCTGAGTTTTCGATATGACTACAAGATCATTCGTGGTCGGCCAACTGGCATCCAGCAAGTCGATATGCTGATAAGGAATTCTCCGCCCAATGCGACGTTGGAAGGCGAAGGCGATTTCGTTATTAATTGGGCGCGGTGGAACTAAGCTTTTTGCAGCGAGCAGCCCGGGTGGAGCGGCGCGAAACCCGGGGGCCGCCTCTCAATCGCTCCCGGATTTCGCTGCGCTGTATCCGGGCTACTTGCCTGCCATGGCGCCGAACGGCTACCGTCCGGCCATGACCTTTCCTTCAGAGTTGATCCGCGGCCGCCTCATCCGCCGCTACAAGCGCTTTCTCGCCGATGTCGAACTCGACTCGGGCGAACGGGTGACGGCGACCTGTCCCAATACCGGCTCCATGAAGGGCCTGACCGAACCCGGCTCGACGGTGTGGCTCTCCACCTCCGACAGCAAGACCCGCAAGTACCCCCACACCTGGGAGATGCTGGAGATCGACTTCGGCGGCCGGCCGGTCAGGGTCGGCATCAACACCGGCCATCCCAACCGCATCGTCTCCGAGGCCATCCGCGCCGGCGAGGTGGCCGAGCTTGCCGGCTATGAAACTTTGCGCAACGAGGTGAAATACGGGATCAACAGCCGCATCGACATCCTGCTGGAGGATGAAGGCCGCCCCACCTGCTATGTCGAGGTCAAGAACGTGCATCTGTCGCGCCAGCCCGGTCTGGCGGAATTTCCCGACAGCGTCACCGAGCGCGGCGCCAAGCACCTGGACGAACTGGCCCGCATGGTGGCCGACGGGCACCGGGCGGTGATGTTCTACCTGGTGCAACGCAACGACTGCGCGCGCTTTTCCTTCGCCCGCGACATCGATCCCGCCTATCATGCCGCCTTCGCCCGCGCCTCGGCGGCGGGGGTTGAAGCCGTCGCCTATGATTGCCAGTTAAGTCTCGACAGGATATGTCTCCATCAACCCCTACCGATCATCGCTGAACCATGAGCTATATCGACGCCGCCATCGCCCCCCAGACCAATACCGGTCAGATCAAGCTCTATGGGCCCGATGCCTTCGAGGGCATGATGAGGGCCGGCCAGTTGACCGCCGCCGCCCTCGACATGCTGGCCGAGCATGTGCGGCCCGGCGTCACTACCGGCCATCTCGATGATCTGGTGCTGCAGTTCGCCCTCGATCACGGCGCGGTGCCCGCCACGCTCTATTACCGCGGCTACCCGCGCGCCAGTTGCATCTCGCTCAACCACGTGGTCTGCCACGGCATTCCAGGCGACAAGCCGCTGAAATCCGGCGACATCCTCAATATCGACATCACCCTCATCGTCGACGGCTGGCACGGCGATTCGAGCCGCATGTACGCCGCCGGCGATATTTCGCGCCGCGCCGAACGGCTGATCGAGGTGACCTACGAGGCCTTGAGGCGCGGCATTGCCGCCACCCGTCCCGGCGCCACCACCGGCGACATCGGCTACGCCATCCAGTCCTATGCCGAAGGCGAGCGCTGCTCGGTGGTGCGCGATTTCTGCGGCCACGGCCTGGGGCGCATGTTCCACGACATGCCCAACATCCTGCATTACGGCCGCCCCGGCGAGGGCGTCGAATTGCGGCCCGGCATGTTGTTCACCATCGAGCCGATGATCAATCTCGGCCGCCCGCAGGTGAAGGTCCTCTCCGACGGCTGGACGGCGGTCACCCGCGACCGCTCGCTGTCGGCGCAGTTCGAGCATGCGGTGGGCATCACCGAGGACGGCTGCCAGGTGTTCACCTATTCGCCCGCTGGCCTCGACATGCCGACCCATCGCAGAACCGGCTGATCAACTCATGGCCGGGGGCTTTCGCGATGCCGGCGGCAAGCCCCATTTCGTGGGCCACCGCGAGCGCCTGCGCGAGCGCTTCACCAACGGTGGCGCCGATGCCCTGCCCGATTACGAGCTTCTCGAACTGATCCTCTTCCGGGTGTTTCCGCGCGGCGACACCAAGCCGCTCGCCAAGGCCCTGATCGAGCGCTTCGGCAATTTCGCCGAGGTGGTCTCGGCGCCCCCTGAGGTGCTGCGCGAGGTTGATGGCGTCGGCGAACGGGTGGTGCAGGAATTGAAGCTGGTGCAGGCCGCGGCCTTGAGGCTGGCGAAAGGTCGGGTGATCGGCCGTACCGCCCTGTCGTCATGGTCGGCAGTGCTCGATTATTGCCGCGCCGCCATGGCCTATGAGGCGAAAGAGCAATTCCGCATCATCTTCCTCGATAAGAAGAACGTGCTGATTGCCGACGAGGTGCAGCAGCGGGGCACCATCGACCACACGCCGGTCTATCCGCGCGAGGTGATCAAGCGGGCGCTCGATCTCTCCGCCACCGCCATCATCCTGGTGCACAACCACCCTTCCGGCGATCCCACCCCCTCACGCGCCGACATCGACATGACCAGGCGCATCATCGAGGCGGCGGAAAAGCTCAATATCGTGGTGCACGACCACATCATCATCGGCCGCAACGGCCATGCCAGCTTCAAGGCGCTGAAGCTGATCTGAGGCTTTCCGGGGTGTCGAAGTCCCGGAAGATGGCATCGCTTCCCACTTCCACCTCACGCAGCTGATCGGCATGAGTGGCAAGCAGGCGCCGGGCGCCTTCATCGCCGTCGAGGGCTTTCATCTCGGCGAAGAACCGCCGACCCCACAGCACCGGATTGCCGCGCCGGCCCGCATGCACCGGCACACAGATGGCGCGGGCCTCGTTCGGGTTGAAGCCAGCCATGAGTGACCCGATGATTTCCGACCCCACCAGCGGCATGTCGCCCAAAAGGATCACTGCGCCGTCGGCATCGCCGGGCAGCGCCTCGATGCCGGCCTTCAGTGAAGACGCCTGGCCGCTGGCAAAGCCCGGGTTGTGAACGAAGGTCACATCGAGGCCGGCCAGTGCCGCCTCCACTTTTTCCGCCTCATGCCCCGTCACCACGATGATCGGCGCGGCAGGCGAGGCAAGGGCGGCTTCGACCGCATGGCGCACCATCGGCTTGCCGCCAAAGGGTTGCAGCAGCTTGTTGGCGCCCCCCATGCGGCTGGAAGTGCCGGCCGCCAGCACCACGGCGGCGATGCGCGGCGCCGATGGAACGCCGTTGGGGCGGGTATCGCGCGGCAGCGGCCGGGTGGGAATTTCCATCAGCAGCCCCCCTGCCCCCATGTCCATGATGTCCTGCGGCCTGACGTCGATGCCCGCCAGGATGCGCGCCAGCACCCAATCGAAGCCGTTGAGCTTCGGCGAGCGGGCACATGACGGCACGCCGATCACGCTCGCCTCGCCCAGCCGCCCCAGCATCATCAGGTTGCCGGGATCGACCGGCATGCCGAGATGGATGACTTCGCCGCCCGCTGCCGTCACAGCGGCTGGAATGACATCGCCGCGATCGACGATGGCCGAGGCGCCGAACACCAGCACCGGGCGATGGCCGCTCGCCTTCAGCCGGGCAATGGCCGCCGCCACCGGCTCTATGGCGTGCGGGGCATCGATCACGTCGCCCAGCGAGGAGCCAAGCGCTGAAAGCCGCGCCTCGATGGCGGCGACCGTCTTGGCCCGCAGCGATTTCTTCATGCCGGGCAGTGCGGTGACGACGAGCCCGGCGCGGTGCGGCCTGAACGGCGCAAAGCCGATCATCGCCGGGCCCGCCGCCAGCGCCAGCGCTTCCTCGACGATGGCTTTCGGGGTGGCAAAGGGAATGATCTTCACCGTCGCCAGCATCTGGCGGGCCGAGACCAGATCGAAGGGCTGGACGGTGGCGAGCGTCAGGCTCTCGTGCAGGCGGTTGAGGGCGCGCACCCGCCCGGCGTCGATGAGCGCGATGCCGGCCCGCGGTGCGTAGAGGTTGGCGCGCCCGGTGAAGGGCGCCTCGACGGCGACGCCCTCGCCCGCTATGGCGTGCGATACCGCGTCGGCGGCAGCGTCCTCGTGCACATCGCCGGCCTCGAGGCGCGCGGCAAAGACGCAGCTCACCTTCTCTTCGCGCAGCGCCGCGATATCGGCCGGGCTCAGGCGGCGGCCCTTCCTGAAGTGAACCCCGCCCTGGCGGATGGAATGAGCGAGGATCGCCCCTTCCGCCGCGCCGACCGGGATTTCGCCGAATTTCACCCCTTTGCCTCCGCATCGCCCTGTCGAAGTGCGCTGGTGACCTCGGCCATGATGGCAATGGCAATCTCCGGCGCCCCGCGCGCCCCGATGTCGATGCCGATGGGGCCATGGATTCGCGCCAGCGCCTGATCGTCGAAGCCGCGACCCCTGAGCCGCTCGCGCCGCAAACCCTGGGTTTTGCGCGACCCGAGCGCCCCGATATAAAAGCATGGGCTGGAAAGCGCCACCGCCAGCGCCGGATCGTCGATCTTGGGATCGTGGGTGAGTGCCAGGAGGGCCGAACGCTCGTCCAGCTTCATCTTCGCCAGCACCTCGTCGGGCCATTCGGCGTAAAGGTCCACCCCCTGAAAGCGTTCCGGCGTGGCGAAGGCGCCGCGCGGATCGATGACGATGACGCGATAGCCGGCAAGACGCGCAATGGGGATGACGCTTTGGGCGATATGCACCGCGCCGATGATGATCATTTCCAGCGGCGGGTTGTGAATCTGGATGAACCATTCACCCGAAGGCGTTGTAACGACTCCCGACTTGTCGAAGCGAAAGCCATCAGCCAGATGCGCTGCAAGCACATCGTCGGCCATCTCGTCGCGGCCGACGAGGCGCTGGTCACCGCTTGCCAGCTCGGTGACAGCGGCAACCGCGCGGCGGTCGTCGCGGGCGGTCAGCAACTGGTCGAGAATGTCGCGCCGCATGATGGTCAGCCCAGCGGCTCGACATAAACGCGGATCTTTCCGCCGCAGGCCAGCCCCACCTCCCAGGCGGTTTCATCGGCCACCCCGAAGGCGAGGATCCTGGGCTTTCCCGCCGCGATAACATCGAGGGCTTCAGTCACCACCGCGCCTTCCACGCACCCCCCCGACACCGAGCCGATGAAATTCCCCTCGCCATCGATGACCAGTTGGCTGCCGACCGGCTGGGGCGCCGAGCCCCAGGTCTCGATCACCGTGGCCAAAGCGGCCTTGCGGCCTTCGTCAAGCCAGCGCTGCGCCTCACTGAGGATGGCGGGATCGTTGCTGCTCATGGGTTTGCCTCCAAAGGTTCAGGGCCTTGCGCCATGAAGCGGCGCGGGTCGTGGCCAGCCTCTCCTGAATATGCGAGTGCGGCTGCCAGGTCTTCAAGGCTTTCCAGATTGTGAATCGGGCGAAATTCATCGACATGCGGCATGATCGCCCTGATTCCGCCAGCCCGCGCCTCGAAGCCTTCATAGCGCAACAGCGGGTTCAGCCACACGATGCGGCGCGCCGCACGCCTGAGACGCGCCATCTCGGCGCTGAGCGCCTCGGTATCGCCGCGCTCGAGACCATCGGTCATCAGCAGCACATGGGCGCCTTGCGTCAGGACGCGGCGCGCCCAGTGAAAGTTGAACGCCTTCAGGCAATCGGCGATGCGGGTGCCGCCCGACCAGTCCTGCACCTGGGCGGAAACCTTCTCCATCGCCTCATCGACATCGCGGCGCTGCAGCGCCCGGGTGATGTTGGTGAGGCGTGTACCGAACAGGAAGACATGGACACGGCTCCTGTCGCTGGAAAGGGCATGAAGGAAATGCAGGAACATGCGCGAATAGCCCGCCATGGAGCCGGAAATGTCGGCCAGCACCACCAGCGGCGGTTCGCGGCGACGGTGCACCTTGCGGGCGAGATCGATGACGTCGCCGCCGGCCCTGAGCGAATCCCGCAATGTCCGGCGCATGTCGATGCGAGAACCGTGGATGGAACGGCGGAAGCGCCTTGTCCTCACCTCGAAGCGCTCCAGCCGCATGCGGGCAATCGCCGCCCTGGCGCGGCGCACCTCGTCCGCCGTCATCTGCTCGAAATCGCGCTTGCGCAACACCTCATCGACGGATGAAGTATATTCGGCGTCGATCTCCATCTCGCCGGGCGGGCGTTCGCGCTTCGAGGTGGTTTCGGCGCCGGGAAACATGGCTTCGGCCAGCCGCCGCATGCCGGCCTTCTTCTCCTTGGGCAAAGCCTCTACCTGAATCTGCTGGAACAGCATCTGCATCATCTGCTCCAGCATCTTGGGTCGCCGCCAGAAGACGTGAAAGGCCTGCTCGAAGAGGGGCGAATGTTCGCGCTTCTTGACGAACACCGCATGCAGCATCCAGTAGAAATCCTCCCGCGACGCCATGGCACCGGTGGCGGCCGCATCGAGTGCATCGATTACCGCGCCGGGGCCGACGGGGATGCCCGCCTGACGCAGCACGCGGGCGAAATACATGATGTTCTGCGGCAGCCGGCCCGAGGGCAGGGCGGCACCTGGATGCCTGGGCGCGGCGTCCATCACGCCCGTGCCAGCGCCGCGATCTCGGTGCGGATCTGCTCCAGAAGGCGCTTGGCCTCGGTTCCCTGCATGCGCGCGATGTCGTCCTGGTACTTGAGCAGCACACCGAGGGTGTCGTTGATCGTCTGGGGATCGAGGGTGATGGAATCGAGTTCCTGCAGGGCACTCACCCAGTCGAGGGTTTCAGCGACCCCCGGCGACTTGAAGAGATCCTGGCCGCGCAGCGCCTGCACGAAACCCACCACCTCGCGCGCCAGTGCCTCCGGTGCCGCGGGCCTGCGTGCCTTGACGATCGCCAGTTCGCGCGCGGCGTCGGGATAGCCAACCCAGTGATAGAGGCAGCGGCGCTTGAGGGCATCGTGGATTTCGCGCGTGCGGTTGGAGGTGATGACGACGATGGGCGGGGCATCGGCCGTGATGGTGCCGAGTTCGGGGATGGTCACCTGGAAGTCGGATAGGATTTCGAGCAGGAACGCCTCGAAGGCCTCGTCGGTGCGGTCGATCTCGTCGATGAGGAGGACCGGCGCGCCCGCCGCATCCGGCTCCAGCGCCTGCAACAGCGGGCGGCGGATGAGGAAGGGTTCGGTGTAGATATCGTGGGCGAGGCGGTCGCGGTCCTCGACGCCGGCGGCTTCGGCGAGGCGGATTTCCACCATCTGGCGGGAATAGTTCCATTCATAGACCGCCGCCGCCGTATCGAGGCCCTCGTAGCATTGCAGGCGGATGAGACGCCGTCCGAGCCCGGCGGCCAGCACCTTGGCGATCTCGGTCTTGCCGACGCCCGCCTCGCCTTCCAGGAACAGCGGCCGTCCGAGCTTCAGCGCCAGAAACGCCACCGTCGCCAGCGCCCGGTTGGCGACGTAGCTTTCGCCGGTAAGGACGGCAAGGGTTTCATCGACGGATTTCGGCAAGGCGGTCATGGGCGAAGGCTCGTTCTTCAAGGTGCGGCCGCCGAACGGCGCGGCCCGCATCGTCCGTTGTTAAGATGAAGGCCCACGGGTCGGCTTTCAACCCGCGGGCCATCAGACAAACTGCCTTTAGCGGCCGTCCGGCCCCTACTTCGCTGCTGCGACAGCGCGTTTGGCCATCACGCCGACAAGATGGGCCCGGTAGTCGGCCGAGGCATGCATGTCGGTGTTGAGGTCCTTGGCCGCCGTCTTGACGCCCGCGACAGCATCTGCCGAGAAGTTGGCCTTGAGGGCCTTTTCCATCGCTCCATGGCGAAAGACGCAAGGGCCGGCACCGGTGACCGCGACGCGCACCTCCTTGCCGTGGTCGGCGACGAACACGCCCACCATGGCATAGCGCGAGGCCGGGTTGGGGAACTTGGCGTAGCCCGCCCGCTTCGGCACCGGAAATTCCACCGCCGTCACGATCTCGTCGCGCGACAGCGCGGTCTCGAACATGCCCTTGAAGAACTTGTCGGCCGAGATCTTGCGTTTGGAGGTGACAACCGTGGCATTGAGTGCCACGAGCGCTGACGGGTAATCGGCCGCCGGATCGTTGTTGGCGATCGAGCCGCCGATGGTCCCCTTGTTGCGCACATGCGGATCGCCGATGCCACCGGCCAGATGGCACAGCGCCGGAATGGCTTTGGCGAGGTCCTTGCTTGCGGCGACCTCGGCATGGGTGGTGCCCGCCGCGACCGTGACCTTTGATTTCATCACCTTGATGCCCGAGTTCTTCAGGCCGGAAAGGTCGATGATGTCGGAAGGGCTGGCGAGGCGTTGCTTCATGGTCGGCACCAGCGTCATGCCGCCCGACAGGAGCTTGCCGTCCTTGGCCTTCTTGATCAGCTTGACGGCGTCCGCGATCTTGGTCGGACGATGATAGGTGAAGTCGTACATGGTGTTTACCTCCTCGTCCCGGCCTACTCGGCCGCTTTCTTCGTGGCGCCCTGGCAGGCGCGCCACACCGTTTGCGGGCTGGCGGGCATCGGCAAGTCCTTCACGCCGAGCGCATCGGTGACGGCGTTCATGAAGGCAGCCGGCGCCGCGATCGCTCCCGCCTCGCCGCAACCCTTGATGCCCAGCGGATTGGACGGGCACCTGGTTTCGGTGAAGCCGAGATTGAACGACGGCACGTTGTCGGCCCGCGGCATGCAGTAGTCCATGTAGGAGCCGGTCAGAAGCTGGCCCGACTTGGAGTCATAGACGCAACCCTCGGTCATCGCCTGGCCGACGCCCTGCACGATGCCGCCATGCACTTGGCCCTCGACGATCATCGGGTTGATGAGCGCGCCGAAGTCGTCCACCGCCGTCCAGTTGGCGATCTCGGTGATGCCGGTATCGGGGTCCACTTCCACCTCGCAGATGTGGCAACCGGCCGGGAAGGTGAAGTTGGTCGGGTCGTGGAAGGCCGTTTCCTTGAGGCCCGGCTCGATCTCCGAGGTAGGGAACTTGTGCGCCACATAGGCGGACAAGGCGACCTCGCCGAAGGCCATCTTCTTGTCGGTGCCCTTCACCGTGAAGGTGCCGTCCTTGAACTCGATGTCGCCTTCGGCGGCCTCCATGACATGGGCGGCCACTTTTTTCGCCTTGGCCTCGATCTTGTCGAGGGCGCGGGAAATCGCCGTCATGCCGACAGCGCCCGAGCGCGAGCCGTAGGTGCCCATGCCGAACTGCACCTTGTCGGTATCGCCGTGCACCACCGAAACGGTGCCGATGTCGATGCCGAGCCGGTCGGAGACAAGCTGGGCAAAGGTCGTCTCATGGCCCTGGCCGTGGCTGTGCGAACCGGTGAGCACTTCAACCGAACCTACCGGATTGACCCGCACTTCGGCCGATTCCCACAAGCCCACGCCGGCGCCCAGCGATCCCACCGCCGCCGACGGCGCGATGCCGCAGGCCTCGATGTAGTTGGAAAAGCCGATGCCCCTGAGCTTGCCCTTCTTGGCTGCGGCCTTCTTGCGCGCCTCGAAGCCCGCATAGTCGGCCATCTGGAGCGCCTTGGTCAGCGAGGCGTCATAGTCGCCCGCGTCGTAGCACATGATAACCGGGGTCTGGTGCGGGAACGAGGTGACGAAGTTGCGGCGGCGGATCTCGGCCGGGTCGAGTCCCATCTCGCGCGCCGCTGTCTCCACCAGCCGTTCGACCACATAGGTGGCCTCCGGCCGCCCGGCGCCGCGATAGGCATCGACGGGAGCGGTGTTGGTATAGACCGCATCGACCTCGCAGTAGATTTGCGGCAGGGCGTACTGGCCCGACAGCAGCGTGCCATAGAGATAGGTCGGCACCGCCGAGGCGAAGGTCGAGAGATACGCCCCCATGTTGGCGATGGTCTTCACCCGCATGGCGGTGAAGTGGCCGTCCTTGTCCATGGCCAGTTCAGCCGTCGTCACATGGTCGCGCCCGTGGGCATCGGCCATGAAACTTTCCGAACGCTCGCCGTTCCACTTGACCGGCCGTCCACCGACTTTCCTGGACGCCCAAAGGCACGCCACTTCCTCGGCATAGATGAAGATCTTGGAGCCGAAGCCGCCGCCCACATCGGGTGCGATCACCCTGAGCTTGTGCTCGGGCGCCAGGCCGACGAAGGCGGAGATCACCAGCCGCGCCACATGCGGGTTCTGGCTGGTGGTGTAGAGGGTGAAATGGTCCTCGCCGGTGTCGTAGGAGCCGATCGCGGCGCGCGGCTCCATGGCATTGGGGATCAGGCGGTTGTTGACGATGTCGAGCCTGGTCACATGGGCAGCCGACTTGAAGGCGGCATTGACCGCGGCTTCCTCGCCGATCGACCAGTTGTAGACGGTGTTGTTCTTGGCGTTGTCGTGAACCTGAACCTTGGAGCCTTGCGCCTTGCCGGCATCGACCACGCAGGGCAGCTCCTTGTACGAGACGTTGACCGCCTCAGCGGCCGCCTTCGCCTGGGCGATGGTTTCCGCCACCACGATTGCCACATGGTCGCCCACATAACGCACCTTGCCGTCAGCCAGCACCGGATGCGGGCCGGCGTTCATGGGCGAGCCGTCCTTGGAATGAATCATCCACCCGCAGATGAGACCACCGATGCCGTCCTTCTTGATGTCATCGCCGGTGAAGACGCCGAGAACGCCGGGCATGGAAGCCGCCTTCTTCGTGTCGACCTTCTTGATCTGGGCATGGGCGTGCGGCGAGCGCACGAAGATCGCGTGAGCCTGACCCTTGAGATTGATGTCGTCGGTATACCGGCCCTTGCCGGTGATAAAACGATGGTCCTCCTTGCGCGGGACCCGGTCGCCGATTCCTGTAGTGCTCATCTTGCCTCTCCCTTCACCGTCGTCACATCTTCGACGCGGCGGCCTGAATGGCCTTGACGATATTGTGGTATCCGGTGCAGCGGCAGATGTTGCCGTCGAGTTCGTGCCGGATGGTGGCTTCGGAAACCTTCTTGCCGTTGCGCTTCACGATTTCGACGCCGGCCATGATCATGCCGGGCGTACAGAAGCCGCATTGCAGGGCGTGGTTCTCGCGGAAGGCTTCCTGCATCGGGTGCAGCTTGCCATTGGCCGAAAGGCCCTCGATGGTCGTCACCTCGGCGCCGTCGCAGGAAAGTGCCAGCGCCGTGCACGACTTGACGCCCTTGCCGTCGACATGCACCACGCAGGCGCCGCACTGGCTGGTGTCGCAGCCCACATGGGTGCCGGTCAGGCCGAGATTTGTGCGCAGGAACTCGACCAGCAAGGTGCGGCCTTCGACCTCGCCGCTGACCTGCTTGCCGTTGACTTTCATGGATACCGTGGGCATCGACTCCTCCTCTGTGCGGGACCCGTTGGCCGGGCTGGTCGGCCTGAGCCGTCATCGGCGCGGGGAACGCCTGTGCGGACCCGGTCGGATCCTTTCTCATGCCGGGCCACACCTTGCGGCAACTGCCTGCAACAATCAAGCGGTCGGGAGATGGACTTGGCGCCGCAATGCGAGACGTCCGCCGATCAGTTTGCCGGCAGCAAAGGTATGCTAAAATGACCAACGCGTTGAGCACGTGATCCAACCCGGAGGCGAATGTGCAATGACCAGCGAGCGATCATTCCTGCACCTTGTGGCCGGGCTCGCCGTGGCCTTTCTTCTGGCCGCAACGTCCGGACCGGCAGCGGCCGCCAACACCGACTTCCAGCAGATCATCACCCGGCAGATCACCGCCTTCGAGGCCGACGACGCGGCCGGGGCCTATGCCTTCGCCGCACCCGTCATCCGGCAGAAATTCCCCGACCCCAACCTTTTCATGCAGATGGTGAAATCGGGTTATGCCGCCGTCTACAGGCCGCGCAGCTTTACCTTCGGCGCGGTAACCAGGGAACTGGGCGGGCGCCCGACCCAGCGTGTCCGGATCGTCGACGAGAAGGGCCAGCTATGGACGGCACTTTATGCCTTCGAGCGCCAGCCCGACGGTAGTTGGCTGATCTCCGCTGTGGTATTGATCCGCGAACAGGGCGGGGAAGTCTGAGGTCCGACATCAGGACCTCCGTTGTCTAGGAGACCATCATGTTCAGGTTCGCACTTGTGGCCGCGCTGTGTCTGCTTGCCCAGCCGGCGCTGGCCGGCGACACCCCTGCCCCGCTCGATGCCCGGGTATTCTTCGTCAATCTCAAGAACGGCGACACGATCCACAGCCCCTTCGTCGTCAAGCTTGGCATCTCCGGCATGACGCTGGCGGCGGCCGGTACCGAAAAGCCCAATACCGGCCATCACCATATCTTCATCGATGTCCCGCCTGCTGCCGGCGAGGATTTCCTCCAACCGATCCCCAGCGACAAGCATCACATGCATCTCGGCAAGGGCCAGAGCGAGGCGACCCTCACCCTGTCGCCCGGCAAACATACCCTGCAACTGGTGCTCGGCGACTGGCAGCACATCCCCCACGAACTGCCGGTGGTGTCGAAACGCATCACTGTTACCGTGGTGAAATAGCGCCTTGCATCTGAGGTGTCCGCCGCCCCCGGCGGTGGCGCGACGGCGGCAGGCCGTAGCGGGCCTTGTAGGCCCGCGAGAACCGCGCCAGCGATTGAAACCCGGTGGCCAGTGCCACCTCGCGCACGCTCATGTGGCCGTAGGTAAGCAAATGCTCGGCCCGCTCCAGCCGCATGCCGAGGTAGAACGACACCGGTGTGAGCCCGAAGGCCGAACCGAAGGCGCGCTCCATCTGGCGCGGCGACAGGCCGGCGATGCGGGCCAGGTCGCCGATGCGCAGATTGTCCTCGATGTGCTGTTCCATGGCCTCGATGACCGCCCTGAGGCGCTCGTCGCCGGTGCGCCGTGCGGCCCTCCCCTCCGCCATGCCGGCGCTCATCCCCGGCGCCTGGCGCCAGTGGACCAGCGTGTCCTGCACCCGGGCGCCCAGCGCCGGTCCATGCAGCGACGAGATCCACTCCAGCATCATGTCAAGCGGCACCGTGCCGCCCGAGGAGGTGAGTCTCGCTGCATCGATTTCGTAAAGCCGGTCCGTAACCACGACTTGCGGATAGCTTTCCCGCATCACCGGCAGGGTCTCCCAATGGCAGGTGGCGCGAACCCCGTCGAGCACCCCGGCCTCGGCCAGGAGGAAGGCGCCGGCATCGAGGCCGCCCAGCCATACGCCCTTCCTCGCCAGTGCCCGGATGCCGGCCAGCATGGCTCGCGTCATCGCCCGCTCATGGTCGTAGCTGGCGCACACGACGGCGAGGTTGGGCCGGCCGATGTCCTGAAGCCTGCCCGACACCGAAACGGGGATACCGTTGGAGGCATGGACCGCTTCACCGTCCACCGAGACGAAGCGCCAGGTGAAGGCCTGCCCTAAAAAGCGGTTGGCGACCCGCAACGGCTCCAGCGCCGAATAGAGCGCGATCATGGAAAACTGCGGGGCGAGGACGAAGGCGACGTCGATGGGGGTCATGGGTGACGACGATAAACGATAAATCCATGACGAAAAAGATCAAATTATCCAACGCCGGGAGATTAGGATTTGAACCCATGCCTGCCAAGCGGGTGCGTTCGCCTGCCCTCAAGCGACCGATGAAAGGATTTTTTTGCCCATGACCCCCAAGACCATCATCACCTGTGCGGTGACCGGCGCCGGTGACACCGTCGGCAAGCACCCGGCCATTCCCGTCACCCCGGAACAGATCGCCAATTCGGCGCTGGAAGCCGCCTCCGCCGGCGCCGCCGTCGTCCACTGCCATGTGCGCAACCCCGAGACCGGCAAGGGCGCCCGCACCGTCGGCCTCTACCGCGAAGTCATGGAGCGCATCCGGGCCAGGAACACCGACGTCATCATCAACCTCACCGCCGGCATGGGCGGCGACGTGATGATTGGCGAAGGCGCAACACCGCGCCAGTTCGACGAGACCAATACCGACCTCGTCGGCCCCGTCGAGCGCCTCTTGCACGTCGCCGAACTGCGCCCGGAAATCTGCACCCTCGACTGCGGCACCCTCAATTTCGGCGACGGCAATTCCATCGTGGTGCAGACCCCGATGCAGTTGCGCGAACAGGCCAAACTCATAAAATCCTACGGCGTCAAGCCGGAGATGGAAATCTTCGACTCGGGCAACCTGTGGTTCGCCCGGCAAATGTGCGCCGAGGGCCTGATTGCCGACAAGCCGCTGTTCCAGCTTTGCCTCGGCATCCCGTGGGGCGCTCCCGGCGATCCCCAGACCATGGCCTATCAGGTGGCGCAGCTTCCTGAAAACGCCATCTGGGCCGGCTTCGGCATCGGCCGCAACCAGTTCCCCATGGTGGCGCAGGCCATCCTGCTCGGCGGGCATGTGCGCATCGGGCTGGAGGACAACCTCTACCTCGAAAAGGGCGTCTATGCCTCCAACGGCTCGCTCACCGAAAAGGCAACGAAAATCATCGAGCTTCTGGGTTCCAGCGTCGCCTCTCCCGCCGAGGCGCGCGACATTCTGGGTCTGAAGAAATGAGCAACCCGATCAAGACCGTCGGCATCGCCGGCGCCGGCCTCATCGGCGCCGGCTGGACCGCCCGCTTCCTGGCGCGCGGCCTCGATGTCATCTGCTACGACCCCGCACCCGACGCCGAGGCGCGCGTCAAGGCCGCCGTCAAGGTCGCCTGGCCCTCCATCCTCAAGCTGATGGGGGTGAAGAAGGTGAAGAAGGGCAAGCTCACCTTCACCGCCGACGTGGCGGAAATGGCAGGCAAGGCCGATTTCGTGCAGGAGGCCGCCCCCGAGCGCGAGGACCTCAAGATCAAGCTGTTCGCCGCCGTCGACAAGGCCTCAAGGCCCGACGTCATCATCGCTTCGTCGTCTTCAGGCTTCCTTCCCTCGCGCCTGCAATCGAAGTGCGCCCATCCCGAGCGGGTGATCGTCGGCCACCCCTTCAACCCGGTCTACCTGTTGCCGCTGGTGGAGACGGTGGGCGGCGAGAAGACCTCGCCCGAGGCACTCGATCGCGCCGGGAAATTTTATGAAAGTGCCGGCATGAAGGTGCTGCGGCTGAAGAAGGAGATCGACGGCTATATCTGCGACCGCCTGCAGGAGGCCTTGTGGCGCGAGGCGCTCAATATCCTCGACAAGGACATCGGAACGACCGAGGACATCGATGATTCCATCGTCTATTCGGCCGGCATGCGCTGGGCCATCATGGGCTCGTTCATGACCTACCACCTGGCCGGCGGCCCCGGCGGCATGCGCCACTTCATCGCCCAGTTCGACCCCACGCTTGAACTGCCGTGGACCGACCTCAAGTTCCCCAAGTGGAACAAGGCGCTGGAGACCCGTCTGGTGGAAGGATGCGAGGCACAGGCTCAAGGCAAGCCGGTGGCGGAATGGGAAGCCAAGCGCAACGCCGTGCTGGTCGACATGATGTTATTGTTCAAGAAGCACGACATCGCTTCCGGCACGGTGGTAAAACGCGAGCGCAAGTTGTTGAAGAAGAAGGCGAAGGGGTGACCCACCCGCAGCGCGTGATGATCACCGCCGGCGCCGCCGGCATCGGCTGGGCGATCGCCAGGGCGTTCGCCGACGATGATGCGCGCGTCCACATCTGCGACCTGGACGAACGCGCCCTCACCGCCGTGAGCGAGGACTATCCCGAAATCATCGCCACGCAGGTCGACGTCACCGACGAGGACGCGCTGGATGAATGGTTCGATGCCGGTCTCGACGACATGGAAGGCATCGACGTCCTGATCAACAATGCTGGCATCGCCGGCCCCGTGGGGCCGGTCGAGGACTTGACACTCGATGGCTGGCAGCAATGCCTGGCCGTCAACCTCGATGCCGCCATGCTCGCCTGCCGGCGCGTCGTGCCGGTGATGAAGGACCAGCGCGCCGGCGTCATCGTCAACCTGTCGTCGACCGCCGGGCTCTATGGCCTCGCCAACCGCACGCCCTACGCGGCGGCCAAATGGGGCGTCATCGGCTTCACCAAGTCGCTCGCCATCGAGGTGGGCCCGTGGAACATCCGCGTCAACGCCATCTGCCCGGGATCGGTGGAAGGCCCGCGCATGGACCGGGTGATCGCCGCCGAGGCCCTCGCCAGCGGCCGCAGCGCCGAGGCGGTGCGCCGCGACTATACGCAAGGGGTCTCCCTGCGCCGCTTCGTCAGGCCGGAGGAGATCGCCGACATGTGCCTCTACCTCGCCTCCCCTGCCGCCGCCATGGTGTCGGGCCAGGCGATTGCCGTCGATGGCAACACCGAAACCTTCCATTCGGAGTGATCTTGCATGGATTTCGCCCTCACCGAAGAACAGCGCATGATCGTCGAGACGACCCGCGCCTTTGTTGAAAACGAGCTTTTTCCCCATGAGGCCGAGGTGGAACGCACCGGTCATCTGCGCGCCGACCTGCGCGAGGAACTGAAGGCCAAGGCCATCGAAGCCGGGCTCTATGCCGCCAACATGCCCGAAGAAGTGGGCGGCGCCGGGCTCGATACCCTCACCTGGGTGCTGTATGAAAAGGAGTTGGGCCGCACCAATTACGCGCTGCACTGGAACTGCGTCGCCCGGCCCTCCAACATCCTGATGGCCTGCAACGACGAACAGCGCCAACGCTACACGGTTCCCTGCGTGAAGGGCGAAAGGGCCGACTGCCTGGCCATGACGGAGCCCGGCGCCGGTTCCGATCTGCGCTCCATGAAGACCAGCGCCGTGCGCGATGGGTCCGACTGGGTGATCAACGGCACCAAGCACTTCATCTCCCACGCCGATGTGGCCGACTTCGTGATCCTGTTCGCGGCATCCGGCGAGGAGGACACCCCGCGCGGCACGAAGAAGCTCATTACCGCCTTCATCATCGACAAGGGCCACCCCGGCTTTGCGGTGCGCGACGGCTACCGCAACGTCTCGCATCGCGGCTATACCAACTCGATCCTCGAATTCGATAATTGCCGGGTGCCCGACGAGGCCCGCCTGGGCGAGGTTCACAAGGGCTTCGACGTTGCCAACGCCTGGCTCGGCGCCACCCGCCTGCAGGTGGCTGCCACCTGCCTCGGGCGCGCCGAACGCGCCATGGGCCATGCCCTGCAATGGGCCGCGGACCGGGTGCAGTTCGGCCAGCAGATCGGAAAATTCCAGGGCGTCTCCTTCAAGCTCGCCGACATGGCCATGGAGATGAAGGCGGCCGAGCTTCTGACCCTGGAGGCGGCATGGAAATACGATCAGGGCAGCGTTACCGAGGCCGACATGGCCATGGCCAAGCTCAAATCGACCGAGATGCTCGCCATGGTGGCCGACGAGGCCATCCAGATCCATGGCGGAATGGGGGTGATGGACGAGCTGCCGCTGGAGCGCATCTGGCGCGATGCCCGCATCGAGCGCATCTGGGAAGGCACCTCCGAAATCCAGCGCCATATCATCTCGCGCCAGTTGCTGCGCCCGCTGGGAGGCTGATCTCAATGCCCATGGTGCCGACACTGAAGCGCATGATCTCGCCGAAAAGCGTCGCCTTCATCGGCGGCTGGGAGGCCGAGACGGCGCTGCGCGTAACGCGCAAGCTGGGCTATGGGGGCCGCGTCTATGCCGTCAACCCGCGCCGCGAAAGCCTCGCCGGGATCAGATGCCTCGCCAGCGTCGCCGACCTGCCGGAAGCCCCCGATTGTGCCTTCGTGGCGGTCAAGCGCGAGCCGGCCGTGGAGATGGTTCGCACCCTGGCGCAGATGGGCACCGGCGGCGTGGTGCTCTATACCTCAGGCTTCGCCGAACTGGGCGAGACCGGCAAGGCGCTGCAGGCCGAATTGATCGCCGCCGCCGGTACCATGCCGGTCATGGGTCCGAACTGTTATGGCTTTGCCAACGCGCTGGACCGGGTGAGCCCGTGGCCCGACGAGCACGGCCTCGAACCGGTGGGCAACGGCGTCGCCATCGTTACCCAGTCGGGCAACATCGCCTGCAACTTCGCCATGATGAAGCGCCACGTGCCGCTTGCCGGGCTTTTCACCCTCGGCAACCAGGCGGTGATCGGCATGGCCGAAGTCATCCGCGCCCTCGCCGACGATCCCCGCATCACCGCCATCGGCCTGCATATCGAGGGTGTCGCCGATGTTGAAAAATTCGCCGAGGCGGCCGAGATCGCACGTGCCGCCAAAAAGCCGCTGGTGGCGCTGAAGACGGGGCGCTCGGAACAGGGCGCCCGGGTGGCCATGAGCCACACCAGCTCGCTGGCCGGCGCCGACACGCTTTACGATGCCCTCTTCCGCCGCCACGGCATTGCCCGCGTGCATTCGGTCTCCGCCCTGATCGAGACGCTCAAGCTCCTGCATCACGGCGGGCCGCTGAAGGGCGCACGCGCGGTCTCCCTGAGTTGCTCCGGCGGCGAGGCGGCGCTGGTCGCCGACATGGCCATGGGGAGAAAGGTCCATTTCCCGCCATTCGATGCCGAACTCCGCGAAAAGATCGCCGCCACGCTCAATGAATATGTCGTGGTCGACAACCCGCTCGATTATCACACCTTCATCTGGAACCAGCGCGACAAGCTCACCGCCACCTTTTCAGCCGTCATGCGCGGTGGTTTCGATGTGGCCATGGTCATCATCGACATTCCCGCCAAAGCGGGCATGGATCCGGCCACATGGCTGGTGACGGTGGACGGCTGGATCGATGCGGCAAGGGTAACCGGGGCCCGGGCCATCACCGCCACCTCGTTGCACGAGAACATGCCTGAAGATGCGGCCGCGCGGCTGTCCGATGCCGGCATTGCTCCCATGCTGGGGCTGGACGATGCCTTCGCCGCCATCGAGGCCGCCGCCTTCATCGGCGAAAGCTTCGCATCGAACGTCCGCCCCCCCGCCATGCAGGTCGGCGGCCTCAACGGCGGCGCCGTGAAGCCCATGAGCGAATATCGGGCCAAGGCCCTGCTGGCCGCCGCCGGCCTCAAGGTGCCCGCGGGCGTGGTCTGCACCCCCGGCGATGCGGCTGATGCCGCCTCGCGCCTCGGCTTCCCCGTGGTGGTCAAGGCCTCCGGCCGCAGCCTCGCCCACAAGACCGAAGCCGGCGGCGTCGCGCTCAATCTCGCTGATGAGCGGGCGGTCAGCGAGGCCGCCACCCGCATGGCGGCGATGGCCGATGAGGTGCTGGTGGAAAAGATGGTGCCGGGTGCCGTCTGCGAGCTGATCGTCGGGGTCCGCGCCGATGCGCAGTTCGGCCAGGCCCTGGTCATCGGGGCGGGCGGCATTCTGGCGGAATTCCTGAAGGACACGGCCACCCTCATCCTGCCGACCACGCGGTCCGAGATCGAAGACGCCCTCGACCGCCTCGCCGTTTCGCGCCTCATATCCGGCTTTCGCGGCCGGGCGGGCGACCGCTCAGGCGTCATTGCCGCCATCGAGGCCATCGCCGCCTTCGCCGCCGCCCATGCCGGGGCGCTGGAGGAACTGGACGTCAACCCCCTGATGGTGCTCGAAGAGGGCAAGGGCGCGGTGGCCGTCGATGCGCTGCTGGCCTTGAGACAGGGACAAGGAGACCCTCAATGAGCGACCCGATCCGAACCGAAAGACGTGGCAAGGTGCTGGAAATCACCATCGATCGTCCCAAGGCCAATGCCATCGACGCCGCCACCAGCCGCCTCATGGGCGATATCTTCGCTTCCTTCCGCGACGATCCGAAGCTGCGTTCGGCCATCCTCACCGCCTCAGGCGAGCGCTTCTTCTGTCCCGGCTGGGACCTGAAGGCCGCCGCCGCCGGTGAGGCAGCCGATGCCGATTATGGCGTCGGCGGCTTCGGCGGCCTGCAGGAACTGGCGGGGTTGGGCAAGCCGGTGGTCTGCGCCGTCAACGGGCTGGCGTTCGGCGGAGGCTTCGAAATCATGATCTCCTGCGACATTATCATTGCCGCCGAACACGCCACCTTCGCCCTTCCCGAGATCCGCTCCGGCGTCATCGCCGATGCCGCCACCATCAAGCTGCCGCGCCGCATTCCCTATCACGTCGCCATGGAGATGCTGCTTACCGGCCGGGTGATCGACACGGCCGAGGCCAAGCACTGGGGCATCATCAACGAGGTGGTGCCGTCGAAAAGGCTCATGGCGCGCGCCCGCGAGGTTGCCAAGCTTTTGGCAGACGGCCCGCCGCTGGTCTATGCGGCCATCAAGGAGACGCTCGACCACATCCATCATCTCTCCGACAAGGAAGCGCTTGCCCTCCTCAATCGCCGCGGCCTGCCGACCATCGCCAAACTCTATTCCTCCGAGGACCAGCTCGAGGGCGCAAGGGCCTTTGCGGAAAAGCGGAAGCCGAAGTGGAAGGGGCGGTGAAGCCGGCGATTGTCGGGCAGCACTCAACTCTTCCTTGCAACGTCATTGCGGCGCAGGCCGGAATCCAGAGCCAAATGGCATGGCCGCGCCTGGACCCCGACCTGCGTCGGGGTGACGACGGACCAAGGATCCCGTCTCGCCGGAGCGCTGAATCCGATTGTCAGCCGCCGGCCGCAAAGTCCCATATCAGCTTGACATTCAGCGCGATGATGAGGAAGGCGATGGCGGCGGCCAGCAGGCTCAGCCAGCGTGGCGCGACAAGCGTCCCCATCTTGGCGCGGCTGGCCGTGAACATCACCAGCGGCACCATGGCAAACGGCAGTTGCAGGCTCAACACCACCTGCGACAGGATCAGCAGTTCCGCCGTCCCCTTCTCGCCGTAGAGCAAGGCAATCGCCGCCGCCGGGATGATGGCGAGCGAGCGGGTGATGAGCCGCCGCAGCCAGCGCGGCAGACGGATGTCGAGAAAACCCTCCATGACGATCTGGCCGGCGAGCGTCGCGGTGACGGTGGAATTGAGCCCCGAGGCCAGCAGCGCCACCGCGAACAGGATCGACGCCAGCGCCGTCCCGAGCATGGGGGTCAGGAGGCGGAAGGCCTGCTGGATCTCGGCCACTTCGAAACGTCCAGCCTTGTGAAAGGTGGCCGCCGCCAGCACCAGGATGGCACCGTTGATGCAAAGCGCCAGCAACAGCGCAACGGTTGAATCGATCGAAGCATAGCGGATGGCGGCGCGCCTGCTCTTCTCATCCGGGCCTACGTGGCGGGTCTGCACGATGGCGGCATGCAGATAGAGATTGTGGGGCATCACCGTCGCCCCGAGAATGCCCAGCGCGATATACAGCATGGCCGGGTTGGTGACGATCTCAGGGGTCGGCACCAGCCCGCCGAGAACGCCGGCAAACTCCGGCCGCACCAGCACCATTTCGACCGCAAAGCACCCCGCGATCACCGCCGTCAGTGCAATGACGAAGGCCTCGATCCAGCGAAAGCCTAGATTCTGCAATGCCAGGATGAGGAACACATCGAGCGCCGTGACCAGCACCCCGATCTGGATCGGAATGCCGAACAGCAGGTTGAGGGCGATCGCCGTGCCGATCACCTCGGCGAGGTCGGTGGCGACAATGGCGGCCTCGGCCAGCGCCCACAGGCCGATGGCGACGGGGCGCGGATAGCTGTCGCGGCACGACTGCGCCAGATCGCGTCCCGTGGCGATGCCGAGGCGCGCGCACAGCGCCTGCAGGACGATGGCCATGAGGCTGGAAATCAGGGTGATGGAAAGCAGTGTGTAGCCGAAAGCCGAGCCGCCGGCGATCGAGGTCGCCCAGTTGCCCGGGTCCATGTAGCCGACCGCCACCAGGTAACCCGGGCCGATGAAGGCGAGGAGCCGGCGCCAGCCGGGCCCGGCGGTCGGCGTTTCGATGGTGGAGAACGCCTCCTCCAGCGGTGGCGCGCCGCGCTTTCGCCTCCAGCCCGACGGCCAACCGAACCCCGGCATGTATTGTCTTTTCCCCTCGCGACACCGCCCTATGCGCGATTATCGCAGTTGATAATCATTTGCATATAACAGGATTGCCCAACCCGAACAAGAGAGCTCGCCGGCCCATTGCATCGCGCGGCAGTTGCATGATTTTGACGTGAACGCCATTCTGCCGGACCATTGATCCACCTGTCCTGCTCGGTCAACTGGCAAAATCGCCTCTTGGCCCGCCGCCCGGCCGGTGGCAGAGTCAAGTTGACGGCACGTCCGCCGCCGCTCGAGGATCACGCCCCATGGCCGCCCGCTCCGAAAGCTTCCGTCAGCGCTACATCACCCGCCCTCTGCTCCACTGGGTGCGTTCGGTCCTGCCCGGCATGTCGCCGACCGAGCGCGAGGCGCTGGCCGCCGGTTCCATCTGGTTCGACGCCGAGCTGATGCGCGGCAATCCCGATTTCTCCATGCTGCTGGATACCCCCGTCCACCATTTCAGCGACGCCGAACGCACCTTCCTCGATGGCCCGGTGGAAGAACTCTGTCGGATGATCGACGACTGGCAGATCACCTTCGCCGACCGCGACATCCCCAAGGAGATATGGGACTTCGTCAAGAGCCAGGGCTTCCTGGGCCTCATCATCCCGGAGGAATACGGCGGCAAGGGCTTTTCGCCCTCTGCCAATTCCGAGATCGTCATGAAGATCGCCTCGCGCGGCCCCTCTGCCGCCGTGACCGTGATCGTGCCCAACTCGCTGGGGCCGGGCGAACTGCTGATGCTGTTCGGCACCGACAAGCAGAAGAGCTACTGGCTGCCGCGCCTTGCCGACGGCCGCGATATTCCTGCCTTCGGCCTCACCAGCCTCGATGCCGGCTCCGATGCCGCCGCCATGACCGACCATGGCGTCGTGGCGTGGGGTGAGGTCGACGGCAAGAAGACGCTGGGCATGCGTGTCAACTGGTCGAAGCGCTATATCTCGCTGGGGCCGATCTGCACCGTGCTGGGTCTGGCCTTCAAGCTCAGCGACCCCGACCGGCTGCTGGGCGGTGAGGAGGACCTGGGGATAACCCTTGCCCTCATCCCCACCTCGACCAAGGGCGTCTCCATCGGCCGCCGCCACTATCCCGGCATGCAGGCCTTTCCCAATGGCCCCAATTTCGGCACCGACGTCTTCGTGCCGATGGACTGGATCATCGGCGGCCAGGAAAGGATCGGCCAGGGCTGGCGCATGCTGGTGACGGCGCTGGCCGCCGGGCGTGGCGTCATGCTGCCAGCCATGTCGGTTTCCGGCATGAAGGTGGCGGCCTTTTCCACCGGCGCCTATGCCCGCATCCGCGAGCAGTTCAACCTGCCCGTCTCGCGCTTTGAAGGCGTGCAGGAGGCCGTCGCCCGCATCGCGTCCGAGACCTACAAGATGGACGCCGCCCGCCGCCTCACCCTGCAGGCCCTCGACATGGGCGAAAAGCCCGCCGTCATTTCGGCCATCATGAAGTACCACGCCACCGAGGCCATGCGCCGCGCCACCAATGACGCCATGGACGTGCATTCCGGCAAGGCGGTGATCGACGGGCCGAAGAACTATCTCTCCTCGGCCTACCGCGCCATTCCCATCGCCATCACGGTGGAAGGCGCCAACATCATGACCCGCTCGCTGATGATCTACGGCCAGGGCTCCATCCGCTGCCACCCGTTCATCCAGGAGGAAATCGCCGCCGCCCAGATGGAAGACGACGATCAAGCGGTCGAAGCCTTCGACAAGGTGCTCTACCGCCACGCCGGCTATACCTGCATGACGCTGGTGCGGGCCGCCTGGCGTGGCTGGACTTTCGGACTTCTGTCGCGCTCGCCGGTCGCCGGCCGCGAGGCGCGGCATTATCGCCAGATCAAGCGCCTGTCCGCTGCGCTTGCCATCGTCTCGGAAGCTGCCATGGTAACCATGGGCGGGGCGCTGAAGCGCAAGGAGACCATCTCCGCCCGCCTCGGCGACATGCTGTCGGAACTCTACCTCGCCTGCGCCACCCTGAAGCGCTACGCCGATACCGGGCGCCCGGCCGAGGACTGGCCCTTGTGCGACCATGCGGTCAGGGTGAGTCTGAATGCCGCCGACCAGGCGCTGAAGGATGTCATCGACAATTTCCCCATGCGTTTCGTTGCCTGGTACCTGCGCCTCAAGATCCAGCCCTTCGGCGTCGTCTGCTCCAAACCGCGCGATAACCTGTCGCAAAAGGTCGCCGACACCATCTCCGAGCCGACGGGCGCCCGCGACCGCTTGTCGGAAGGCATCTATGTGGCCGACGACATCGAACTCGGCAAGCTCGACCATGCCTTCCGCCTTGTCTGCGAGTTGGAGCCAGTCAGGGCGGTGATGCGCAAGGCCCGGGTGCGCTCGGTGCAGGCGGCACTGCAGCAGGGCCTGATCACCGGCAATGAGGCCGCCCGCCTCACGCAAGCCATGGAACTGGTGCGCGAGGTCTCCAGGGTCGACGATTTCGCCCCCGAGGAGCTGACCGGCAAGAAGCCGGCTGCCCGCAAAGCAAGAGGCAAGGCCGCGTGATGGCCACATCCCCCTCCCCCCGCAAGAAAGCCTCGGCCAAACCGCTCGAGGCGATGGGCAGGCCCGTCTATATCGTCGACGGCGCCCGCACCCCCTTCCTCAAGGCAGGCACCAAGGCCGGCCCGTTCTCGCCCGTCGATCTGGCGGTGCAGTGCGGTCGCCCGCTGTTGGCGCGGCAGCCGTTTGCGCCATCGGACATCGACGAGGTGATCCTCGGCTGCGTCAACGTGGCGGCCGATGAGGTGAACCCCGGACGGGTTGCCGCCCTGCGGCTCGGGTGCGGGGTCGGCGTGCCCGGCTGGACAGTGCAGCGCAACTGCGCTTCCGGCCAGCAGTCCATCGATACCGCCTGGCGTTATGTGGCCGCCGGCCATGCCGACCTCATCCTGGCGGGCGGCGCCGAGGCCCTGTCGCATGCCCCGTTGCTGTTTTCAAAGGCCGGTGCGGCCTGGTTCGGCCGCTTCATGTCGGCAAAATCGCTCTCCCAGCGGCTTCAGGCTCTTGCCGCCTTTCGCCTTGCCTTCGTGAAGCCCGAAATTTCCCTCCTCACCGGCCTCACCGACCCGGTGGTCAAGATCAACATGGGCCAGACGGCGGAAATCCTCGCCCATCGCTTCGGCATCTCGCGGCGCCAGGCGGATGAATATTCCGCCCGCAGCCATCACCGCCTCGCCGCCGCCCACCAGGAAGGCCATCTCGAAGAGTTGCAGCCCATGGTCGACCGGAAGGGCCAGGTCTACGACTTCGACACCGGCGTGCGCCCCGACAACTCCGCCGATCAGTTGGCGAAACTGAAACCCGCCTTCGAGCGTCCCTTCGGCAAGGTGACGGCGGGCAATTCCTCGCAGATCAGCGACGGCGCCTCGTGGACCCTCATCGCTTCCGAAGACGCCGTGAAGCGCTTCGGCCTCAAACCCATGGCCCGCATCATCGACTGCCAGTGGGGCGCCTGTGATCCGGCCGTCATGGGGCTGGGGCCGGTGCTCGCCTCGACCCGCGTCATGCAGCGCCACGGCCTGAAACGCGCCGACATCGGCGCCTGGGAACTGAACGAAGCGTTCGCCGCCCAGGTCCTGTCCTGCCTGAAAGCCTGGACGAGCAAGGATTTCTGCCAGACCATGCTCGGACTGGACGAGGCGTTCGGCGAGGTCGACCAGGACCGCCTCAATGTCGACGGCGGGGCCATTGCGCTCGGTCATCCGGTCGGCACCAGCGGCAACCGCATCACCCTGCATCTGATCCACGTCTTGCGCCGGCTGGGCGCCCGCCTCGGAATCGCCACCGAATGCATCGGCGGCGGCATGGGCGGCGCCATGCTGCTCGAACTGGTGTGAGGGGAACGAAGATGGCCACCGACCAGGCGCAAGCCGCCCTCACCCGCCCGCCGCTGACGCTCCCCGACGGCGAAGTTATCGTCGCCGACCCGCCCTTCACCCACTGGCGACTGATCGCCGATGGCGATGTGCTGTGGGCCATCATCGACAAGGAGGGGGCTTCCGCCAACACCTTGTCGAAGGGCGTGCTGGAAGATTTCGACCGGCTGCTCGACATCGCCGCCAAACGCGCGCCCAAGGCGCTTGTCATCCGTTCGGCCAAGAAGAGCGGTTTCATCGCCGGTGCCGAGATCGGCGAATTCGTGGGACAGAGCGACGAGGCGGCGATCCGGGCGATGATCGATGCCGGCCTTGCCGTCTTCGACAAACTCGCCCGCTTTCCCGCCCCCACCATCGCCCTCATTCACGGTTTCTGCCTCGGCGGCGGGCTTGAACTGGCGCTATGCTGCCGCTACCGGATCGCCACCGACGATGCCCGCTTCGGATTCCCCGAAGTGATGCTTGGCCTGCATCCCGGGCTTGCCGGCACCTGGCGCTCGCTTCAGGTCATGAAGCCGGTCGACGCCATGACGGCAATGCTCACGGGGAAAACCCTGATTGCCAGGAAGGCCAAGTCGCAGGGCCTGATCGATGCCGTGACCGAGGAACGCCACTTTGCAGAGGCGGTGCGCTGGGCGATCCGCGGCGATGTCAAAAAGACCGACGCCAAGGGCACCATCGGCCGCGCCATGAATTTTTCCCCCATCCGCGGCATCATCGCTGCGCGCATGGAGCGCGAGACGGCAGCAAAGGCCCGCCGCGACCATTACCCGGCCCCCTTCGCACTCATCAATCTGTGGAAGGCCCATGGCGACGATACCTCAAGCCTGCGCCCGGCCGAGACCCGCTCCTTTGCCCACCTGCTGACCGGCGAGACCTCGCAGAACCTGGTGCGCTGCTTTTTCCTGCGCGAGAAGCTGAAAGACTACGCCAAGGGCGCCGAGCACGGCATCGCCCATGTGCATGTGATCGGTGCCGGCGTCATGGGCGGCGACATTGCCGCCTGGGCGGCGCTGCGCGGTTTCCGCGTGACACTGGAAGACCGCGAGATGAAGTTCATCGCCCCCGCCATCGGCCGCGCCGGCGAACTCTTTTCGCGCCGGCTCTATACGCCCAGGGACCGCCAGTCGGCTTTCGACCGGCTGATGCCGGATGTGGCGGGCTCGGGGCTGGCCAGAGCCGATGTGGTGATCGAGGTGGTGCCGGAAAATCCCGAGATCAAGCACCAGGTCTATGCCCGCGCCGAAAAGACCATGAAGAAAGACGCCATCCTCGCCTCCAACACCTCCTCCATCCTGCTGGAGGACCTCGCGCAAGGCCTGAAGCGCCCGGAGCGCTTTTGCGGCATCCACTTCTTCAATCCGGTGGCCCAGATGCCGCTGGTGGAAATGGTCACCCACTCAGGCCTCGACGACAAGGTGGCCAGCCGCGCCCTTTCCTTCATCGATGCCCTCGACAAGCTGCCGCTGCCGGTGAAGTCCGCCCCCGGCTTCCTCGTCAACCGGGCGCTCACGCCCTACATGATGGAGGCCTTCCTTGCCTATGCCGAGGGCATCAAGCCGGAGGTGATCGATGCCACCATGGAAGCCTTCGGCATGCCCATGGGGCCCATCGAACTGGCCGACCAGGTGGGCCTCGATGTCGGCCTGCACGTCGCCCATGTCCTTAAAGGCGAAGTCAAGGACCGCGCCCTGCCCGAGGTGCCGGCCTGGTTCGAGGACCTGGTGAAGAAGGGCAGCCTCGGCAAGAAATCGGGCCGAGGTGTCTATGCGTGGAAGGACGGCAAGCCGGTGAAGGCCGAAGGCGAGGCGCGGCCCGACAAGGCGCTTGAAGACCGCCTCGTCCTGTCGCTCCTCAACGCGGTGGCCGACTGCATGGCCGCCGGGCTGGTTGAGGACTCAGACGCCGCCGACGCCGCCATGATATTCGGCACCGGTTTCGCCCCCTTCCGCGGCGGCCCGCTCAACTACGCCGGGAAAGTCGGCATCGCCAACGTGGTGGACCGGCTCGAAGCGCTGGAAAAAGCCCAAGGACCGCGTTTCGCGCCGTCGAAGGGATGGCAGAAACTGGGGGCCTAGCCAACTCTCACCCGCCCTTCAGCAACCCGGCGAAATAAGCCAGCGCGCGGATGTAGTTGTCGGACTTGTTCCATTCCCGCAAGGCCGGCTGGTCGTAGCCGCCCCCCGGTTGCCAGCCGAAACTTTTCAGGTAATTGGCGGTGGAGGCCAGGACATCCGGCACCGAGTGGATGAGGTCGCGCCGCCCGTTGCCATCGAAATCGACCGCCAGTTGCAGATAGCGCGAGGCGAGAAACTGGGTCTGGCCCATCTCGCCTGCCCAGGCGCCCTTCATCTGGCTGGCGGCCATGTCGCCGCGCTGGACGATCTGCAAGGCCGACATCAACTCGTTGGAAAAGAAACCCGAGCGCCGGCAGTCATAGGCCAGCGTCGCCAGCGAACGGAACACGCTCATCCGCCCGGTATTGGCGCCGTAATCGGTCTCCATGCCCCAGATGGCGACGATGATTTCGCCCGGCACCCCGAAGCGCTTCTCGATGGATGAAAGCAGCGGGCGATAGCGCGCCATCATCTGCCGGCCCTTGACGATGCGCCCCCTGGTGACCCGCTTGGCGATGAACTCCTCGTAAGGGACGAAAAAGTGCTTCTGGTTGCGGTCGAGGCGGATCACGCGGGTGTCGTAGGTGATCCCGCCAAGTGCGGCCGAAAGAGTTGATTGGGAAATGCCATGCGCCGACGCCTCGTGACCGAAGGCATCGAGCCAGGCGGAAAATCCCGCCTCGGTATTGCCGCAACGCGCGGCTTGAGCGGGAGCGGCGGCCAGCACCAACGCGGCGATGAGGGCGGAGATGACGACGGGTCTGGAGGTCATGGCGCATCCATGGCGGGCAAGGGCGGGAGCGCGACTGTGGCGCGATAAGCCACCGCCGGCAAGCGATTTGACGGACGATCCGTCCCTCCTTCCGGCGGCCTCGCCGTTGCGCTAGGGTCGTCGCGGCAACGGAGGACCTGGCATGGTGAGTGGCGGCATTTTTCATCCCGATTTCCAACTCAAGCCGTTCTGGTGGGATGAGGCCGAGCCGACCGCCGGCGATCTCGTCGAGGTGCCGAAAGAAGCCCGCGTTGCTATCATCGGCGGTGGCTATGCCGGGATTTCCGCCGCCATCGAACTGCACGATCTCGGCATTGAGGCGGTGGTGCTGGATGCCGAGTTCCCCGGTTTCGGCGGCTCATCGCGCTCCGGCGGCATGGTGTCGGGCGGCGTAGCGGTGGGCAAGCGCTACACCGGCTCCGAAAACGCCGAACGCCTTGCCGCGCTCTATGCCGATGCCGCCGACAGTTTCAGCGTCATCGAGAACCTGATCGTCCGGGAAAGGATCGACTGCGAGTGGACCAAGGCGGGCCGCTTCGGCGGCGCCTGGTGTTCGAGCCATTACAGGAAGCTCGCCGGCAAGATTGACAGCCTCAACGCCGATGCGCATTCCGAGGCCTATCTGGTGCCGCGCGAGCGCCAGCGCGAGGAAATCGCCTCGGACTATTACCGCGGCGGCATGGTCATCGGCCGCGCCGCCCACCTGCACCCGGCCAAATATTTCCGCGGGCTGCTGCAAGCGGCAGCAAAGCGCGGCATCACCGTTTGCGCCAGGGCACCGGTCACGTCGCTTTCGCGCAACGGCAAGGGCTGGAAGCTTTCCACCGGGCGCGGCGATCTGATGGCGGGCGATGTCATCGTCACCACCAACGGCTACACCGGCCCCGCCACCCCTGCCCTGCAGCGGCGCGTGCTGCCGGTCGGCAGCTATATCATCGCCACCGAGGAGATGCCTGAAGACCTCGCCTTCTCGCTGTTCCCGAACAACCGCTCGATCTACGACACAAGGCGCGTGCTCACCTACTACCGCATGTCGGGCAACCGCCGCCGCCTGATCTTCGGCGGCCGCGCCAAGTTCGGCTCCTACACGCCTGAGGAGACCGCCCCCATCCTTTACCGGTTCATGACCGACCGGCTGCCGCAACTGAAGGGGGTGAAGATCACCCATGCCTGGACCGGCAACGTCGCCTTCACCTTCGATGAAGTGCCGCACATGGGCGAGATGGACGGGCTCTATTACGCCATGGGCTGCAACGGTTCAGGGGTGGCGATGATGACCTATCTCGGCACCCAGACGGCGAGGAAACTGGCCGGGGTGGCCAACTACAAATGCGCCTTCGATGCCCCCGTCTTCCCCGACCACTGGGCCTATCGCGGCAATCCGTGGTTCGTGCCGTGGCTGGGCCGCTATTTCCGGGTGAGGGACTGGATCGACCGGCAGATGGGGTGATGGTTAGTCAGGCATTGCCTTGATGCGCTGCTCGACGATTTCCATGAAGTCCTTGGCGGTCGGGATCGACTGATCGATGAGCGCCTTGAAGTCTTCCCAGTCGAGCGCATAGGCGGCAACGCCGGTGTCGGCGCGAACGTCCGCAGTGCGGCGATTGCCGGTGAGGATACCCATTTCGCCGAACACGTCGCCCTTGCCGAGCCGCGCCAGCTCAACCTCGTTATCGTCATGGGTACGGCGGATGACGCTCACATGACCTTCCTTGATGATGTAGAACTTGTCGGATGGCGTGCCCTGGCGCAGGATGATGTCACCGGGCTCGTAGATCACCGGGCGCAGGCGGGTACTGGCATCGACCAGCGCCGACTTCTTCAGCTTGGGGAACACCCGCGCCAGCCATTCATTGTAGGGACTGGGGCCGGCATCGCCGGGCTGCCAGCCGGCCGGGCACAACTCGCCGCTTTGCAGCGCCCTGAGCACCCTCAGCGTTTCATCCACGTTGCGCGCCACGTCGAGATCGTTGATGCTCATGTGGCGCAAAACCCCCTCCGGGTCGATGACGAAGGTGCCGCGCAAGGCCGAACCGTCCGAAAGCAGCACATCGAACAGGCGCGCCAGTTCATGCGAGGCATCGGCGACGATCGGAAAATTGACACCCGACAGCATGTCGTTCTGGTTGAACCAGGCATTGTGGCTGAAATAGCTGTCGGTGCTGGCGCCGACGATGGCCGCGCCGGCGTCGGTGAAATCCTTCGCCAGCGCTGCAAATGCCGCGATCTCGCCGGGGCACAGATAGGAGAAGTCGCGCGGATAAAAGAACAGGACCAGCCATGCCCCCTTCATGTCCGACAGGGCCATTTTCTTGGCGCCCGGCGACTCGCGCCGCCAGTATTCGACCATTGCGTCGGGAACCGGCTGGCCCACAGTAATCGTCATGATCGAGCGCTCCCCTGTTGCGATCCGGGACAGTCAATCCCGGCATCGATGGCGTTTCGCCCTCATCCCGCGACGTCCATGATAGCCGAAGATGACGGTGCGGCGAACGGCAAAACGTTCTGGACGACCCCAGGCACCTGGAAGAACCGGACGACGGGCGCAGCCGGCGCTGCCCGATCAGCGGGCGATTTCCCGCCCCGCGACATGATGCGGCGGCCCGCACCGCCTGCACGGTATTTACTCAAGGCAGTGTCGTTGCTAGAGCACATTCTGAAAAATGTGGGCATTTTCGGATGAAATCATGCCCGATCTCAGCGGAATCGATCAGATTCATGACATTGGGCCATTGCGGCCCGATGTGATCCTGATCCAGGGGAGACGGTCTTATGCGTTCGTTGAGTTTGCTGACCGGCGTCGCGCTGGCGCTTGTCGTTGCCGCACCTGCTGCACGGGCAGGTGGCCTCATCTATGATTGCTCGACGGTCTACGGCACCGCGGAACAGTACATTTGCCAGCAGGACGACCTGGCGTTCCTCAATCTCAACATGCAGGAGATCTACGCCGCGGCCGTCGCCTCAATCGATGAGACGGTGTTCGGCAACAAGAGTCTCAAGGACCTCAAGGACACGCAGGTCGCCTGGAAGAAACGACGCGATGCCTGCATGCAGGCCAATGACAAGAAAAAATGCATCGTCGATATCACGCATCGGCGCATCGCCTATCTCCAGGCGCGCTTTCTGCTGATCAAGGGTGGTGAGCCCAAGTTCTATCTGTGCGACAAGAACCCCTCCGACGAACTCATCGCCACCCTGTTCGAGGGGGCCATGCCGGCTGTGCGGCTCGAACGCGGCGAGAAGGTTGCCGTCGCCGTGCTGACATCTTCGAGCAGCGGTCAGAAATATGTCAATGACGCCGGTGTCGAGTTCTGGTCGAACGGTGACAAGGCCGAAGTCCAGTGGCCTGCCGGCACCAAGCTAAGCTGCCACGAGCGCAAGTAGCATCATAACCTGCGCTCCACTTCATACACTTCGTCATCCTGCCGCGACCGCCTGGCGGTGAAGCCGAGATCGGTCATCAGTTGCAGCATGGCCCGGTTGTTGGCGAGGACGGTTCCTTCCATCACCTTCATTCCGTGATCGCGCGCGGCGTCCATCAGGGCCCGCAGCACCAGCGTGCCGATACCCTGGTGCTGACGCTTGTCGGAGACGACGATGGCGAATTCGCAGCTTGTCGCGTCAGGATTGATGACGTAACGCGCAACACCCTGCTGAACGGGTTTGCCGTCCTCCTCGGTGACCGCCACCAGCGCCATCTCGCGGCTGTAGTCGATCTGGGTGAACTGGGCGAGCATCACCGGTGTCAGTTCCTTGAGCGCATGCATGAAGCGGAACTGGCGCGCCTCGTCGGAAAGCTCGCGCACGAACGTCTGTTCCGCCTCGGCATCCTCCGGCCGGATGGGCCGGATGGTGAGCGGCGTGCCATCGGCCAGGAACTCCTGGCGTACCAGATGGCGCGGGTAGGGCGTGATCGCCATGTGATCGTGCCGCCGCATGCTGGCGGGCGGACGGGCGATGCGCATGCGCGCGTCCACCGCCAGTACGCCGCCCGCTCCGGCAATGAGCGGATTGATGTCGAGTTCGACCATCTCGGGGAATTCGCACACCAGATCGGAAACCCGCAGCAGCACATCGACCACCGCCGAGCGGTCGACCGCCGGGCGCTGGCGAAAGGCTGAAAGCAGCCGCGACACCCGGGTGCGATCGATCAGGCGGTTGGCGAGGACCGCGTTGAGCGGCGGCAGCGAGACGGCGCTGTCGCTGAGCACCTCGACCATGGTGCCGCCCGCCCCGAATACGATGGTGGGTCCGAAGACCGGATCGCGACCGGCACCCACCAGCAGTTCGCGGGCATCTTCTTCCTTCGCCATCGCCTCGATCGTCACCCCGAGAATGGTGGCGTCGGGCCGGGCTGCCTTGGCCGCGGCGGTGAGTTCACGGTACGCAGTGCGCACATCGCCGGCGTTCATGATGTTGGTCCTGACGCCGCCCACATCCGATTTGTGCGAGATCTGCGGCGAATTGATCTTCATGGCGACGGGAAAGCCGACGGTTTCGGCCGCGATCAGCGCCTTGCCGGCGCCGTCGGCTTCGAGCGTGGTGTTGGTGGGAATGCGAAAGGCGCGCAGCACAGCCTTGGACTCGACGTCCGACAGCATCGATCGCCTCTCAGCGAGCGCTGCCTCGATAATCAGCCGCGCACCCAGCACATCCGGCGCCTCGAGGTCCGACAAGGGGCCCGGCGTCTCAAGGGCCAGCTTGCGGTTCTGGGTGTGGCGGGCGAGGTAGGAAAAGGCTTCCACCGCATGCTCTGGATCAGAAAAATCGGCAATGTTGCTAGAGCTTAGGAGCACGCGCGCCCCGGCCACCGACGTCTCGCCCATCCAGCAGGCAAGGACCGGCTTCTTCTCACCCGCCTCGACGGCCTCGATCACTGCCTTTGCCGCATCGTCGGCCTTGGTCATCGCCTGCGGCGTGAGCATGACCAGAACGCCGTCGAAAGACGGATCCTTGAGGCAGGCCCCGACGGCAGCTCCATAGGCTTCAGGCCCGGCATCCCCGAGAATGTCGACGGGATTGCCTTTCGACCAGTAGGCCGGAAGGATCGCATCGAGCGCTTCGATAGCTTCGGTGCCCGGCGGTGGCAGTTCGATATCGAGATCGCACGCCCGGTCGGCGGCCAGAACGCCCGCCCCGCCGCCATTGGTGATGATGGCGAGCCGCCGGCCCCGGGCGCGGGCGCTGGTCGAGAGGACCTCGGCGGCAGCAAAGAGCTGGCCGAATGTTTCCGCCCGCACCGCGCCGGCGCGTTCGAGCGCTGCATCGAAGACGGCATCCGAGCCAATGAGCGCCCCGGTATGGGTGTGAGCCGCTTTGGAACTGCGATTATGGCGCCCGGCCTTCAGCACGATCACCGGCTTTATGCGCGCCGTCATCTTGAGGGCGCTGATAAATGAGCGCGCGTGCCGCACTCCCTCGACATAGAGCAGGACGGCCTCGGTCTTTGGGTCGGTGGCCAGGAAGTTCAGGACGTCGCCGAAGTCGACGTCGACCGAGTTGCCGAGCGAGACAATGGCCGAAAAACCCAGATGATGCGGCTCCGCCCAATCAGAGATCGCCGCACAAAGAGCACCCGACTGCGACACCAGGGCGAGCCGCCCCTGCGGCGTGACCGCATTGAGGAAGGTGGCGTTGACGCCGATCCAGGGGCGCACCAGGCCGACGCAGTTGGGGCCCATGAAGCGCACACCGGCGCGCCGTGCAATGGCGGCAAGCTGTGCCTCCGCCGCCCTGCCCTCCTCACCGGTCTCGCCGAATCCCGCCGACAGGACGACGGCGTGGGCGATGCCTGCCTCGCCGCATTGCTCGATGATCTCGCCAACCGTATCGGCAGGCGTGGCGATGACGGCAAGGTCGATCTTCTCCTTGATGGCGGCGATGCTGGCAAAGCAGCGCCGGTCGAGCACCTTGCGGTGCTTCGGGTTGACCGGCACGACGTGGCCGGCAAACCCGCCATTGACGAGATTGGCAAACACCCGCGAGCCGACGGAGTGGTCGGATTCGCTCGCCCCGACGACCGCAATGGCCTGCGGGTTGAACAGCGGCTCTAGCAGATTGGGACCCATTGCAGCATGTCCTCGAAGCCCGGTTTCGATGCGCTTTGTGTGCGCCCTAGCCGGCCGCCACCTTGACCTGCCTCAGTGACGGCTCGATCACGGCCCGGCTTCACGCACACTTCGCCTGTGTATCCCAGCGTCCCGCGTTGTGACGGGTGGCGCCGGGGACGATGTTCGATCTCTGGCCGTTGGCGCAGGCGAAGTGCGTCACCGCCGAGGCGGCGATGTTTTCGATGATCGCCTGATCGCCCTGTTTGTCGCCGAGACGGCGTCCGCCCTTGCCGGCCACCGTCACGTCATAGGCGTTGCTGCCGGCATTGTAGCGGAAGGTCACATCATAGTGCTTGTCGTTATAGAACACCGGTTCGGTGTGGGAGATGCCATCGGCATAATCGGACGAAAAGACGGTGATCTGGCTCTTGCTGGCGCAGGCGGCGAGCATCGCCAGGCTGAAGAGCGCAGTCGTCATCGGCAAGGGGTTGAACAAGGCGATCTCCAACAGGGGCATGGAAGCAGGCCGGCGCCACGCTTTGCGGCTTCACAACGGCGCTGGCGGCATGCCATATGCTGATGCTTCGCGCAAGTGATGCCCGCCGCACCGGAAAGCCGACCATGCCCTCCTTCGATGCCAGCCAGAGCCTGTCCCGCCGTACCGCCGCCATCGAGGACACCCCGATCATCCGCATGGCCCAGAAGGCCCGTGACGTGAAGGCCGAAGGCCACGATGTGGTCTCGCTGACCATTGGCGAACCCGATTTCGACACCCCCACCCACATCCGCGCCGCCGCCACCCGCGCCATGGAGGCCGGGTTCACCCACTATGCCCCGGGGGCAGGCTTTCCCGAACTGCGCGCCGCCCTGTCGAAGAAACTCAAGGCCGAAAACGGCATCGACTGCCCGCCAGCCGGCATTGTCATGACCAACGGCGCCAAGCAGGCTATCGCCAATGCCTGCTTCGCCGTCCTCGATCCGGGTGACGAGGTCATCATCCTGGCGCCTTTCTGGGCCTCCTACGAAACCACCGTGCGATTGGCGGGGGGCGTGCCCGTCGTGCTACATGCCGGGCTTGAGGAAGGCTTCAAGGTTCCGGCCAACCGCATCGCCCGAGCCATGACCGCGCGCACGAGGCTGGTGATGCTGAACAGCCCCTCCAACCCCACCGGCGCCATGTACGACCGCGCCGAGCTGGAGGCGATAGCCGCCGTCGTTGCCGCCCATCCGCATGCCCTGGTGATGGCGGATGAAATCTACGAATACATCGCCTTCGACACTGCCCATCTGTCGATGGCCGCCCTGCCCGGCATGGCCGAGCGCACCATCACCATCAACGGCTTTTCAAAAGGCTTCGCCATGACCGGCTGGCGCCTCGGGTGGTCGGCCTCGGGCGAACCCGTGGCGCGCGCCATGGCCAAGCTGCAAGGGGCCTTTAGCGCCGGCCCCAACGCTTTCGTGCAGCAGGCCGCCATCGCCGCGCTTGAAGGGCCGCGCGATGAGGTGGAGAAGATGCGTCTCACCTATCAGCGCCGCCGCGATGTCATCACGAACCTCCTGGCGGAAATCCCCGGCATCCGCGTGCACCGCCCGGCCGGCACGTTTTATGTGTTCCCCGAAGTGAGCGCCCTCATCGGGCGCACCGCCGGCAACCACCTGATCACCAGCGTCGAGGACCTGTGCGACTGGCTGCTCGATGAGCACCACGTCGCCACCGTCCCCGGCACCGCCTTTGGCGATGCCAGGTCCATCCGCCTGTCGTTTGCCACCAGCGAGGCCGAAATCCGCAAAGGTCTCGCCCGCATCGCCGAGGCCGTTGCCCGTCTCTCCTGAGAACAAACGAAACGGGCGGCCATGCAGACCGCCCGTCCGGGGAGAAGCCTGAAGGAGGGAGTTCAGGCGTTGGAACCGCACGTCTTGCAGCCGACGTCGACTTCGGGTGACGAGAAAATGTTCTTGATCTGACGACCGACCACCCCGAAGGCTTTGGCGAGGGCATCGGCGCGTTCCGCGTGGGCCTGCTCGACATAGTAGCCGATGGCCCGCTGGTCGACACTCTGCGAGAATTCTGTCATCTTTTCTTCCTTTCATCGGTAATTTGCAGTCGCGGCGCCGATATTTTCTATCTGGCTTCCAGGCCGGGTGCTTCACCGATGACGTAGAGATAGGGCCTTCCCTTTCGCCTTACAAACGAGTAATACACGGTCCTCAGATTAACTGAATTGATGCGACATGGCTTATCGTCTACCCCCCCTCAATGCCCTGCGCGCCTTCGAGGCGGCCGCCCGCCACATGAGTTTTCAAAAGGCGGCGGGCGAACTGCATGTGACGCCGGCAGCGCTTTCCTACCAGATCCGCCAACTGGAGGAGCATCTGGGGCGGAAGGTGTTCAAGCGCCTCAACCGCGCCGTCGAGTTGACCCCCGACGGTGCCCTTTTCGCCTCCGGGGTCCGCGATGCCTTCGACCGCCTCAACCAGGCGGTGGCCGCCCTCAACCAGCGCCGCAGCGGCAACGTGCTGGTCATTTCGGCGGGCCCCGCCTTCACCGCCAAGTGGCTGACACCGCGGCTCTACCGCTTCATCGCCGCCTATCCCGACATCGACGCCCGCATTTCCGCCTCGATACGTCTCGCCGACCTGCTGCGCGACGACGTCGACATCGTGGTGCGCTACGGCCGCGGCACCTATGCCGGCTGCGTGTCGACCAAGCTCATGGATGAGTATGTGACGCCCTTGTGCTCGCCCGCCCTGCTCAGCGGCCCCAAGCCGTTGCGCACGCCCGCCGACCTCGTCCACCACACCCTCATCCACGACGAGACGCATGTGGGCGTGTTCGACCTGCCCGACTGGCGGCACTGGCTCGCCGAGGCTGGCGTGACCAACGTCGATGCCGGCCGTTCGGGGCTGCATTTCAATGTCGCCGACCACGCCATCGACGCTGCCGTGTCCGGAGCCGGCGTGGTGCTCGGGCGCATGGTGCTGGCCGATGCCGACATCAAGGCAGGGCGCCTGGTGCAGCCCTTCCCCCTGAAACTCAAGGCCGATTATGCGTTTTACGTGGTTGCGCTGGAAAGCCGTGTCGATGAACCCGCGATCAAGGCGTTCCACGACTGGATCTTCGCCGAGGCCGAGGGCGAAGGCGAAGGTGCCGAGACGCCCGGTCCACCGGTGTAATCCGCTGCGCCCGCCCTATTGCCGGTCGCCGGGGATGGCGTTGGGCTTCATCCATCTGAGCACCAGCGGCCCGAACATCACCACGACGCCGAGATAGGCATAGGCAAGGCCCCAGCCGAGGGCCGACTGGCGCCCGGCGAAGTCGACGATGCCGCCGAAGATCAACGGCCCGAGCATCGAGCCGCCGAATCCGATGACCGAGTGCACGGCCATGGTGATGCCGCGTTGCGCCAGCGGCGCCGAACCGAAGGCACCGGCAGTAAGGGCGGCGGAATCGAACATGAGGAAGCTGCCATGGATGATGGCGAGACCGGCGGCCAGCCAGTAGGAATAGAGCGAGGCCGCCGCCACCGCGAACGCCACGAGGCCCGACGAGACCATGATGAAGCCGATGGTCCTCGCCCGGCCGCGGCGCAGTGCTACCTCGTTGCCGGAAATGCTGGCGGCCATGCCGATGAGGGTGAGCAGGGTCGCGATCGCCGCCGGGGTCGCAACGCCCGTGACGGTGCCCTCACGCAAGGCGACGGCGGTGAGCAGCGCCACGATCCACGAACGCACCGTGGACAGTTCCAGGAAATGCAGGCCATAGCAGATGGAATAGGCCATGGCCGAGTGGTTCCTGAACACCGGGCGCGGATCGATGACGGCAAGCCACGGCCGGTCGGGGGCATGCGGCGGGCTGGCGGGCGCCGCCAGCCACACGATGGCAGCGGCGCCGCTTGAGCACACCGCCGCCGCCACATAGACCCCGTGCCAGTCGACGAGGCGGGCGAGTTCGGCCGTCACCGCGTAAGAAAGTGCCACCCCGAGGCTGAAGGCGGAGGTGTAGAAGCTGGTGGCCCGCGCCATGGCGGCCTGCGGCAGCGCCTCGCCCATGATCCTCAGGCCTGGCATGTAGGTGCCGGCAATACTGACACCATAGAGCGCGGAGAAGATGCCGGCGTTGAGCGGGCCGTTGGCGAAAAGGGCAAAGCCGGTGAGCGCCATCACCGCCAGCACCAGCGATGAAAGGTAGATACGGCGCGGGTCGATGCGGTCGGTGATGGAAACGAGGATCGACACCGCCAGCGTGTAGCCGGCGAAGAAGGCCGAGTTCACCGCCCCCGCCTCGGTGCCCGACATGCCCCACAGATGCGTCAGCTTCGGCAGCAGCGTGGCGAATGAGGAAAAGCCCACAAGGGTCAGCACATGGGCAGCACACATGGCAAGAATGAAGGCGCCAGGGGTCCGCGTCGCAGCCTTCATGGCGCCACGGCCCGCACGCGCGAGCGCTTGCCGATCCGCACCTGCGCCAGCACGGCGCCGGAAATGACCAGTGTGGCGCCGATGATGTGCTGGGGTGTCACCGCCGCGCCCGACAACGCCGCCATTCCGATGACGTAGAACGGCACCAGGTTGTGGTGCATGGAGGTGACGGTGACGCCGATCAGGCGCCCCGCCGCGTACCACAGGACGGTGGAGGCTCCGATGGCGATGCCGCCCAGCCACACCAGCATCGCCAGCGAGGTGACCGATACATCCGGCACCGTTTCGACCTGGCCGCTGAGGCGATAGGCAACCACGGCAGCGCTGGTCAAGAGGCCGGCCAGCAGCATGGTGACGGCACTTTTGGCCATGTCCGGCACCCCATGCACCTCATCGACCATGACACGGGTCTGCCAAACATAGGCGATCACCCCGACAAGCACCGCCAGTGAGCCGATGACCGACGGTTCCTGGCCCGAGGCCGCCGAGACCAGGCTGGTGACGATGCCGCCCGCCATAGCCAGGGCAATGGCGGCGCCCATCTGGACGGTGAACCGCTCTCGCCCGGCGAACCATCCCATGGTGATCGAGAAGATCGGCATGCCGGAGACAATGACGGCAGCGGCCACCGGGTCGACAAGCTTCTGGCCCCATACGAACAGCAATGTGGAAAGGGCCAGGGCGAGAGATGCCATGATGGTCGGCCGCGAGCGCACGAGATGAAAGAAGCTCCCGGCCTGCCCCATCGCCAGCGCCACGACGCCGACGACCAGTCCGCCGATCAGCGAGCGCTCGGCGGTGAGCAGCAAGGGCGGCCAGGTCTTGAGCAGGATGGCGGTGACCGGAAAGTTGGTCGCCCACACCAGCATGCACACGACGGCCGCCAGATTGCCCCTTGCTGCGTTGCTTGAACCCATCGCCCTGCCTGCCCGGATCGGCGGCGATTTAGATCATGTTTGTGGCGGCTTGAACAGGGCGCAGGGAAAGCCCGACCACAGGCCTGCCACCTGCATCATGGCGGTTTGCACGGTTCCATAATGGCAAGCGGCGGCCGAATGGTCTAAGAAGCCCTGAAGGAACGCCCGCTCTTGCCGCAGGGAGTTGAGAATGCCCGCTGCCAACCGCACCATCCGCCCCATTGCCGACACAGCGCCCTCCCTCGCCACCCTTGGCGAACTGGAGAGGATCGTCCTGCGCCTCGCCGCCCAGACCATCCACAATGCCAATCACGGCCGCGACAATGGTGACGGCGTCAAGGTGGGCGGTCATCAGGCCTCTTCGGCTTCGCTCGTTACCATCATGACGGCGCTGTATTTCGCCGTCCTCGATCCCCAGGACCGGGTGGCGGTGAAGCCCCATGCCTCGCCGGTCTTTCACGCCATCCAGTACCTCTTCGGCAACCAGACGCTTGAAAAACTGCAGGACTTCCGCGCCTTCGGCGGCGCCCAGTCCTACCCCTCGCGCACCAAGGACGTGGACGATGTGGATTTTTCCACCGGTTCCGTGGGCCTCGGCGTCGCCATGACCTCGTTCGCCAGCCTGGTACAGGATTATATCCACGCCAAGAACTGGGCGACGGCCTGGCCCATGGGCCGCATGGTGGCTCTCATCGGCGATGCGGAACTGGACGAGGGCAACATCTATGAGGCCCTCATCGAGGGCTGGAAGCACGGCCTGCGCAACACCTGGTGGATCGTCGACTACAACCGCCAGAGCCTCGATGCGGTGATTTCCCACCTGCTCACCCCCAAGCTCGTCTCGACCTTCGAGAACATGGGTTGGGCGGTGGTGACGGTGAAGTACGGCAGGCGCCTCGAAGCGCTGAAACACCAGCCCGGCGGCCCTGCCATCCTCAAATGGATCGACGATTGCGACAACGCGCTCTATTCGGCGCTGACCTTCGAAGGCGGCGCGGCATGGCGCCGGCAGTTGAATCAGGATCTGAAGGCAAACGCGCAAAGCCTTGAGTTGATTCGCTCTCTCGACGACGACGCGCTGGCGGCCGTCATCACCGATCTGGGCGGCCATTGCCTCGAAACCCTGCTGGACGCCTTTGCCGCCGCCCCCACCGACCGGCCGGTATGTTTCATCTGCTACACCATCAAGGGGCGCGGGCTGCCGCTGGCCGGCCACAAGGACAACCACGCCGGCCTGATGACCCCCGACCAGATGGCGGCTTTCCTCAAGAGCCAGGGCGTTGCCGACGAAGATGCCTGGTCGAAGACCGCCGGCACCGGCCTGTCACCGGCCGACCTCGACGCCATTCTGGCGGACGTGCCGTTTGCAGCCCGCGGCCGCCGCCGCCTCGCCGCCCCTGCCGTCCCGGTGGGCGATCTGCCGTTGCCGGCGATCCGAGGGTCCATGTCGACCCAGCAGGGTTTCGGCCAGATCCTCGCCGAGATCGCCCGCAGCGACACCGAACTGGCCAGGCGCATCGTCACCACTTCGCCGGACGTCACCGTCTCCACCAATCTCGGGCCATGGGTCAACCGGCAGGGCGTCTTTTCCCGCACCGAGGTCGAGGACGTGTTCCAGACAAGGAAGCTGATGTCGGCGCAACGCTGGTCCATGGGCCCCGCCGGCCAGCACCTGGAACTCGGCATTGCGGAAAACAACCTGTTCATCGTGCTGGCGGCGCTGGGGCTGTCGCATGAACTGTTCGGCGAGCGCCTCTTGCCCGTCGGCACCCTCTACGATCCGTTCATCGCCCGCGGCCTCGATGCCCTGAACTATGCCTGCTATCAAGATGCCCGTTTCATCCTGGTCGCCACACCTTCAGGCATAACGCTGGCGCCGGAGGGCGGCGCCCATCAGTCGGTCGGCACCCCGCTCATCGGCATGGCCCAGGACGGCATCGCCGCCTTCGAGCCGGCCTTCGTGGATGAACTGGCGGTCATTCTCCAGTGGGCGCTCGAATATATCCAGCGCCAGCCGAAGACGGCAAAGAAGGACGACTGGGTGCACGAGCGCGAGGGGGGTTCGGTTTACCTGCGCCTGTCGACCAAGCCCCTCGACCAGCCGGCCCGCAACCTTTCCGACGATCGGCGCCGCGACATCATCGACGGCGGCTACTGGCTGCGACCCCCGGCGCAAGGAGCGAGCCTTGCGGTGGTCTATCAGGGGGTGGTGGCCGAAGAAGCGGCAAGCGCCATGGGCGATCTGCTGCAGCGCTTCCCCGGCGCCGGGCTGCTGGCGGTCACTTCCGCCGACCGCCTGAACGCCGGCTGGAAGGCCGCCCAGACGGCACGCCAGCACGGCAAGGATGCCACGGCGCATGTGGAGAACCTGCTTGGTCCCCTGGCTGCCGACGCCCGCATGGTCACCGTTCTCGACGGCCACCCGGCAACGCTCGGCTGGCTGGGCAGCGTCTTCGGCCACCGCGTCGAGGCGTTGGGCGTTGAGCATTTCGGCCAGTCGGGATCGGTGAAGGACCTCTACGGCCACTACCGCATCGATGCCGCCGCCATCATCGAGGCGGCCTTTTCCAGCCACCGCCGGCGCCCGCGCGTATGACCTCGCGACCCCTCGGAACGCGCCGCGCCCAACCCGCTTGTCTTTCGCCGAAGTCGGGGTTAAGGATGATTCCAACAAGAATTTTGGGGGCAGCATAAAACGCTGCTTCCGGCGTTTGGGGTGGGACAGTAAGGTAAGGGGGGCGCATGGAGTATTTCCTCCAGCAGCTCATAAATGGTGTAACCCTGGGCTCGATCTATGGGCTCATCGCCATCGGCTACACCATGGTCTACGGCATCATCGGCATGATCAATTTCGCCCATGGTGACGTCTTCATGATCGGCTCTTTCGTTTCCCTGATCGTCATCGTGGCGCTGGGCATCACATCGGGCACCAGCTTCGGGCTGCTGATCGTGGCGCTGGTCCTGGTGCTCATCATTGCCATGGTCTTTGCCGGCATCTACAACTGGACGGTGGAGCGGGTGGCCTACCGGCCGTTGCGCGGATCGTTCCGCCTGGCGCCGCTGATCTCGGCCATCGGCATGTCGATCACCCTGCAGGAGTACACCCGTATCTCCCAGGACGCCCGCCCGAAACCCTTGCAGCCCATCATCGACGGCGGCTTCGTGGTGGCCAAGCGGGTCAACGATGCGGGCACCTTCGTGGTGTCTCTGTCCTATATCCAGATCATCATCGTGGTGACGACGCTGATCCTGATGACCATCTTCACCCTGCTCATCACCCGTACCTCGCTCGGCCGCGCCCAGCGCGCCTGCGAACAGGACACCCGCATGGCCGCCCTGCTCGGCATCGACGTCGACCGCACCATCTCGCTGACCTTCGTGATGGGCGCCGCGATGGCGGCCGTCGCCGGATTGATGTTCCTGCTCTATTACGGGGTGATCGACTTCTATATCGGCTTCCTGGCTGGCGTAAAGGCCTTTACGGCGGCGGTCCTCGGCGGCATCGGCTCGTTGCCGGGCGCCATGCTGGGCGGCCTCGTGATCGGCCTCATCGAAGTCTTCTGGTCGGCCTATTTCTCGGTTGAATACAAGGACGTGGCCGCCTTTTCGATGCTCGCCATGGTGCTGATCTTCCTGCCCCAAGGGCTCCTCGGCAAGCCGGAAATCGAGAAGGTCTGATCCCCATGGCAGAAAAGGCTCAGAGCCCCGCCCCTGCGGGCAAGGACATGGGCGCGATCCTCAAGGACTGCGTGATCGCCGGCCTTCTGGCGCTGGCCATCTTCGCACCCATCATCGGCCTCAAGACCGCATCGGCGCCGGGCGGGCTGATCCTCCAGCAGCGCTGGGGCGCCGTTTTCATCGCCACAGCCATTGTATTCTTCGGCCGGCTGGCCCTGCATCTGCTGTTCTGGTCACGCGGCGGCGAAACCAGGAAGAAGGCCAGCGCCGCCTCGCGGCTGGGCACCAGGCTCGAGCCGCTCATTCCCTTCATCGGCGTGGCGATGTTCACCGCCGCCGTCATCCTGCCGTGGCTGCCCACGACCGACCGCTACATCCTCGATCTCGGTACCCTCATCCTCACCTATATGATGCTCGGCTGGGGCCTCAACATCGTGGTCGGCCTCGCCGGGCTGCTCGATCTCGGCTATGTCGCCTTCTATGCGGTCGGGGCCTATTCCTACGCCCTCATCTCCACGTCCGTCTTTCCGATGATCCTGCCGCACTGGATGATGGCCTGGGCGTTCTGGCTGGCATTGCCCATGGCCGGCGCCCTGGCGGCGTGCTGGGGCATCATCCTCGGCTTTCCGGTGCTGCGCCTGAGAGGCGACTACCTCGCCATCGTCACTTTGGCCTTCGGTGAGATCATCCGCGTGGTGCTCACCAACTGGATCTCACTGACCAATGGCCCCAACGGCATCCCCGGCATTCCGCGCCCGAGCTTTTTCGGCATCGAGTTCACCCGCGGCGACAACGGCTTTGCCCACATTTTCGGACTGCATTATTCCTCCATCCACCGCATCATCTTCCTCTACTACATCATCCTGATACTGTCGCTGTTCACCAACTTCTTCACCATGCGCCTGCGCCGCCTGCCCATCGGACGCGCCTGGGAGGCGTTGCGCGAGGACGAGATCGCCTGCCGCTCGCTCGGCATCAACACCACCAACACCAAGCTCACCGCCTTTGCCATGGGCGCCATGTTCGGTGGCTTTGCCGGTGCCTTCTTCGCCACCCGTCAGGGCTTCATTTCGCCGGAATCCTTCGTCTTCATGGAATTGGCCCTGGTGCTGGCCATCGTGGTGCTGGGCGGGCTGGGCTCGAATATCGGCGTCGCCATCGCCTCGGTTGTGATGATCGGCGGCTTCGAACTGTTCCGTAATCTCGACTTCCTCAAGCAATTTTTCGGCCAGGATTTCGACCCCAGCCAATACCGCATGCTGATCTTCGGCATGGCCATGGTGCTGATCATGATCTGGCGACCGCGAGGCCTCATGACGAGACGCGACCCGACCATCTTTCTCAAGGAGAAGAAGGCCGTGTCGGGCGATCTGGTGGCGGAGGGTCACGGCTGATGTCGGCTGTGGCAGGAAACGGGGTGCTGACCATCGAGCACCTGACCATGCGGTTCGGGGGCCTTCTGGCCGTCAACGATCTGTCGTTCTCGGTCGGGCGCAACGACATCACCGCCCTCATCGGTCCCAACGGCGCCGGCAAGACCACCGTATTCAACTGCCTCACCGGCTTCTACAAGCCGACCGAGGGGCGCATCACCATGCGCCGCGCCAACGGCGAGAGCTACATGCTCGAGCGCATGGACGACTTCCGCATCTCGCGCTTTGCCCGCGTCGCCCGCACCTTCCAGAATATCCGCCTGTTCGCCGGCATGACCGTTCTGGAGAATCTGGTGGTCGCCCAGCACAATGCCCTGATGCGGGCATCGGGCATGACGGTCGGGGGCCTCCTCGGCCTCGCCGGCTTCCGCAGCGCTGAAAAGGAAGCGGTGGAAAAGTCGAAATACTGGTTGGAGAAGGTACGGCTTACCGACCGCGCCGACGATCCGGCGGGCGATCTGCCCTATGGCGCCCAGCGCCGCCTCGAGATTGCCCGCGCCATGTGTACCGGACCTGAGCTTTTGTGCCTTGACGAGCCCGCCGCCGGCCTCAATCCGCGCGAGTCGGACGAACTCAACAGCCTGCTCACCTTCATCCGCCGCGAGCATGGTATCGGCATCCTCCTGATCGAGCATGACATGCATGTGGTCATGGAGATTTCCGACCATGTCGTTGTGCTCGACTACGGCGAAAAGATTTCCGACGGCTCGGCCGCCGAGGTGCGCGCCGACCCGGCGGTGATCCGTGCCTATCTCGGCGTCGAGGAAGACGAAGATGCACCCGAGGTCGAGGAACTGGTGAGCGAGGCCGTGCCGGTCGCTGAGGCGAAGGCGAAGCCCGCCCGTCCCGCCGCGAAGGCCAAGGCGTCCCGGCGCAAGACCAGTGGAAAGGGGGCACGCAAATGACCACCCCCCTGCTTTCGGTGCGCGGCGTCGAAACCTTCTATGGCAAGATCCAGGCCCTGCGCGGCATCGACCTCGACGTCAACAAGGGCGAAATCGTCACCCTTATCGGCGCCAACGGCGCCGGCAAGTCGACATTGATGATGACCATCTGCGGCTCGCCACGCTGCCGCAACGGCTCGATCACCCTCGACGGCACCGAAATCTCCGAAAGGCCCACCCACGAGATCGCCCGCATGGGGTTGGCCCAGGCGCCCGAGGGCCGGCGGATTTTCCCGCGCATGACGGTGCTTGAGAACCTGCAGATGGGTGCCTCCATCACCGACGACAAGTATTTCGACGACGACGCCGCCAAGGTGTTCAAGCTGTTCCCCATCCTGGAAAAGCGCCAGAGCCAGCGTGGCGGCACCCTGTCAGGCGGCGAACAGCAAATGCTGGCAATTGCCCGTGCCCTCATGGCACGACCCCGGCTTTTGCTGCTTGACGAGCCATCGCTGGGGCTTGCCCCGCTGATCGTGCGCCAGATCTTCGACGTCATCCGCGAACTCAACACGTCCGAAGGGTTGACGGTGTTCCTGGTGGAGCAGAACGCCTTTCATGCCCTGAAGCTCGCCCACCGCGGCCATGTCATGGTCAACGGCCGGATCACCCTGTCGGGCACCGGGCGGGAATTGCTGTCCAAGCCGGAAGTTCGCGCCGCCTACCTCGAGGGCGGGGCCCATTGAGGGGAATTGCCCAATGTCGCTGATTATCGAAAACGATCCCCTGGTGTTCCTCTTCCTGACCGTGATCATCGGTGGCGGCGCCGCCTTTCTGGCCGGCCGGGCACTGGCCTCGAAGTGGCGGCCCATGTGGATGCCGGTCGCCTACATGCTGCCGCTGGGCCTCGCGGTGCGATTTTTTCATTACGCCCTGTTCAAGGGCCATCTGTTGTCGTTGCACTACTTCATCGTCGATACCGCCATACTGGTCGCGGCAGCCCTGCTCGGCTATAGGCTGACGCAGGTGGCGCTCATGGTCGGACAGTATCCATGGCTGTACGAACGTGCCGGGCCGTTTGCATGGCGCGAGAAGTCCGGTGCAGCATGAGCATTGCGTGGAGGGGCAACGGCGCCGCAGTTTGCCGATTACCCCTTCCCAATGGCCTCAACTTGCGCGATGAATTCCGCAAGGGGAGGCTTTCAACCCCGATGGCCCGAAGGGCCTAAAGAAATGAGGGAGATCCAGATGAAGAAGTATTTATTGTCGGGCATTGCATTGAGCTTTGCCGCCACCCTGACGGCGACCACGGCATGGTCGGCCGACATCCAGGTCGCCGTCGCCGGGCCGATCACCGGCCAGTACGCCGCCTTCGGCGAACAGATGAAGAAGGGCGCCGAGCTGGCGGTCAAGGACATCAACGACGCCGGCGGCGTGCTCGGCAACAAGCTGGCGCTGAGCATCGGCGACGATGCCTGCGACGCCAAGCAGGCGGTATCGGTCGCCAACCAGATGGCCGCCAAGGGCATCGTGTTCATGGACGGTCACTTCTGCTCGTCGACCTCCATTCCCGCCTCCAAGGTCTATCAGGAAGAAGGTATCCTGGAGATCACACCGGCTTCAACCAATCCGGCCTTTACCGACCAGGGCGGCTGGAACGTGGCGCGCACCTGCGGCCGTGACGATGCCCAGGGCAAGGTGGCAGGCGAGTTCCTCGCCAAGAAGTATGCCGGCAAGAACGTGGCGATCATCCACGACAAGTCCGCCTATAGCGCCGGCCTTGCCGCGGAGACCAAGAAGAACATGAACGCCAATGGTCTGATGGAGGTCATGGACGAGGCCTACACCCAGGGTGAGAAGGACTACACCGCCCTCGTCTCCAAGATGAAGGAGGCCAATGTCGATGCCGTCTATGTCGGCGGTTATCACACCGAGGCCGGTCTCATCCTGCGCCAGATGCGCGAGCAGGGCATGAAGGCCCAGATGATCTCCGGTGACGCGCTGGTCACCGACGAGTTCTGGTCGATCACCGGCGATGCCGGCGAAGGCACCATCATGACCTTCGCGCCCGATCCGCAGAAATACCCGGAAGCCAAGAAAGTGGTGGATGAGTTCAAGGCCCAGGGCTACAACCCTGAAGGGTATACCCTCTACACCTACGCCGCCATGCAGGTCTTCGCTCAGGCGGCGACCAAGGCCGGCACCACCGACCCCATGAAGGTGGCCGCGGTTGTGCGTTCGGGCATGGAGTTCGATACCGTACTCGGCAAGTTGTCGATGGACTCCAAGGGCGACATCAAGAACGCCAAGTACGTCTGGTATGTGTGGCACAACGGCCACTACGCCGAGACCAGCAATCCTTGATCGGTTCGCCCGACCAGGCTTGAGACTTCAAGACAGCCCCGCGTGGAGCACCCCTCCACGCGGGGTTTTCGATGCCCTCACCGCTTGACCGCGGGCCGGCAGTTGGCGAAAAGAGAACGATCGTTCAGCCCGGCGCGGCGGAGGCCCCCAAAGATGAAGCCGTTTTTCGTCCAGATCAAATGCGAGCTTGGAAAGGCCTACGATGTGGCGACCGCCCTTGCCGATGCCGAAATCGCCTCGGAGATCTATTCCACCGCCGGCGCCTATGATCTCATGGTGAAATTCTATCTCGCCGAAGGCGAGGACGTGGGCCACTTCATCAACCAGAAGGTCCACTGTATCCCCGGCATAAGGGACACCTACACGATCACCACCTACCGCGCCTTTTGATGCCGCCAGACTTTGGGGATGGAGCCGGGGTGTGATCCGTGCCCTCACCGCGATTGCCCGCAACGGCACGCTGATCCTGCCGGCCGGCCTGGTGCTGGGCCTCTTGTGGCAGGACCTCGCCCACCTGATACGCCCGCTCCTGGCGCCCACCATCTTCTGCATGCTGGCGACCATCCTGACGCGCGTCGATATCGGCGCCGCCATGAGCCGGGTGCGCCGCCCGGTTCCCCTCATCCTCGCCGCGGCATGGGCGGTAATCGCCATACCACCCATCATGGCGTTGCTCGATGCGGGCTTCGGCATCGGCCCCGGACTTGCCCTGGCGCTGGTCATCTATGCCGCCTCACCCCCCAATTTCGCCACCGCCAGCATCGGCTATCTTCTGGGCATCGACGCGGCCATGTGCCTCGCCATCATTCTGGTGACGATCCTGGCGCATCCGCTGATCGCGCCGCTGGCGGTGGCGTTCCTCACCACGGTCCCGGTTGCCGTGTCGGGCGGCGAACTGGCCCTGCGCCTGGCGTTGCTGGTGGGCGGCGGCCTCGTCACCGCCGTCATTGCCCGCCGCCTTCTCGGGCATGAGCGGCAACGGCGGCTCGCACCCGCTCTCGACGGGCTCAACGTCGTCTTCATGCTGGTTTTCGCGGTCACGCTCATGGACGGCATTCCGGCCCTGGTGGCAGCGCGGCCATATCATGCGCTGATGATCCTCGCGGTGTGTTACGGCCTGCACCTCGGCCTCAACCTGATAACATCGCTGCTGTTTGCCCGAAGCGGCTGCGCGACGGCACTGGCGATCGGCTATGCGGTGGCGGGACGCAACATCGCGCTGGTCATGGCGGCGCTGGGATCGGCGGCCCCGCCCGACACCTGGCTGTTCTTCGCCCTGCTGCAGTTCCCCATCTATTCCCTGCCGCTGGTGCTCAAGCCCGTCTACCGGCGCCTGCTGGCCAACGGGGCGGATAGAAAACTCTACCCATCGTAGTCGACCACCAGCCTTTCGCTTCTGGGATGCGACTGGCAGGTGAGGATGTAGCCGGCGGCGATCTCGTCGGGTTCGAGACCATAGACCACGTCCATGTCGACCTTGCCTTCGATGAGCTTTGCCTTGCAGGTGCAGCACACGCCCCCTTTGCAGGCATAAGGAACATCGATGTGCTCCTCGTGCGCGGCATCGAGGATGGCCTTGCCCTCGAAGGGCACCGATATGACCTTCTTCACGCCGTGATGGATGACCTCGACGGTGGCGGATGGCAGCCCGGCTGCGGGCACCGCCGTCATCGGCCGGCGGGCGCCGACGACCGGCCGCTCGCCGAAACTCTCGATCCTGATGCGGTCTTCCGGCATCCCCAGCGCCAGAAGCGCCGCCTTGCCACCATCCATCATCGGGCCCGGTCCGCAGATGAAGGCCCAGTCGAGGTTGTCGACGTCGATCAGCGCGCGCGCCAGTTCGGTGACCTTTTCCGTCGTCATCATGCCGGAGAACAACGGCACCTCGGTCATTTCATCCGACAGCACATGGAAGACGCGCAGGCGCTGGAGATAGCGATCCTTGAGGTCGGCCAGCGCCACGCGGAAGATGATGTCGCGGGTGCGGCGGTTGCCGCAGAGGAGCATCACCTCGGCGCGCGGTTCGCAGGAAAGGATATGGCGGATGTTGGAGATGACCGGCGTGATCCCCGAGCCGCCGGCCATGAACAGGTAGGACTTTGACGCACCCGGCTCGACGGGGGCATGAAAGCGCCCCATGGGGCCCATCACCTCGATCTTGTCGCCGGCCTTCAGGACCTCGTTGATGAAGGTCGAAAAACGCCCCTCATGCAGCTTTTTCACGCACACCCGAAGCTCGCCCTGATCGGGGGATACGCAGACCGAATAGGGCCGGCGCAATTCCTCGCCGTTCACTATCGCCTTAAGCGTCAGGTACTGGCCCTGGATGAAGGCGTAATTGTCGGCGAGATGCGGCGGCACCTCAAAGGCAACGGAAGTGGCCTCAGGCGTCTCCTTGCGCACTTCCCTGACTTTCAGCGCATGGAATTCCGGTCGCTTCCCCGCGCGCGGTTCAGCCTTTTCCGCAACAGCCATTTTTCTTTCCCTGTCAGCCGGTTGGCAAGATTTCAGGATTCAATCTGTGAAGCCCTCAAAGACACTTGAAATAGTCGAACGGTTCGCGGCAGGCGGTGCATTTCCATAAGGACTTGCACGGCGTGGAGCCGAATTCCGAGATCATCTCGGTATGATGCGAGCCGCAATGCGGGCATTGCACCCGGGTATCCGCTCCGAACAGCGCCCGCTTGCCGGGCTTGCCCTCGGGGGGCGCGATGCCGAACGCCTTGAGCTGGTCACGGCCCTCCAGCGTTATCCAGTCAGTGGTCCAGGCAGGGCTCATCTCGGTCGCCAGCCCGACCGATGCATAACCTGCGCGATCGAGGGCGGCGCGAATGTCGGCTTCGATCTGCCGTGTGGCCGGACAGCCGGTGTAGGTGGGCGTGATCACCACTTCAAGGCCCGCAGCCGCTTCGCGCACATCGCGCACGATGCCGAGATCGACCACCGAAATTACCGGAATTTCGGGATCATTCACCGCCTCCAGCACCGCCCAGATGCTTTTGATGACGGCGAGATCCGGCTCCCCGGCAGCTCCGCTGTTCACCACTTCGCCTCCGGGTACATGCGCGGCAGATGCTGCATTTCGGCGAGAATGAAGCCCAGATGTTCGCTGTGGACGCCGCTACGCCCGCCCTCGGGCTGCCAGCTGTCTTCGGGTATCGCCAGACCGGCCGCGCCCAGCACCTCCGCCACGGCTTCCTCCCACGCCGGACGCAAAGTCTCCACATCGGGGATAACGCCTGCGGCGACCATTTCCGCATCTGCCTGATCGCGCATGAACAATTCGTGGGTATAGGGCCAGAGCTCGCCTAGTGCCTCGGCCAGCCGGCGATGGCTTTCTTCGGTGCCGTCGCCCAGCCGCACCACCCATTCACCCGCATGGCGGGCGTGATAGGCCATCTCCTTTACCGACTTGCCGGCAATGGCAGCGAGGGTCGCATCGCGGCTTTGCTGCAAGGCGCCATAAAAGCCCTCCGCCCACAAGGCATAGAAGAACTGCCGCAATATGGTCCTGGCGAAATCACCGCGCGGCAACTCCACCAGCAGCACGTTGCGGAAATCCCAGGCATCGCGATGGAAGGCGAGCGCGTCCTCGTCGCGACCCCTGCCCTCCAGCCGCCCGGCATAGTCGAGCAAAAGGCGCGCCTGGCCGATCAGGTCGAGAGACTGGTTGGCAAGGGCGATGTCAAGTTCGACCGTCGGGCCCCGGCTGACCCATTTGGAGAGTTCCTGGCCGAGGATCAGCGCATTGTCGCCGAGCCGCAGGACCGTTTGCAGCAACGCGCCGTTGGCCGGGGCTTCCTCATCCTGTGCAGCCGCCTGCGCCATCTCACAGGCACTCCACATCGTCGGGGACGTCATAGAAGGTGGGATGGCGGTAGACCTTGCTGTCGGCCGGATCGAACAGCGCCCCCTTGTCATCGGGCGCCGAAGCGGTGATGCGGTCGGAGCGCACCACCCAGATGGAAAGCCCCTCGCCGCGCCTTGTGTAGACATCGCGGGCATTTTCGATCGCCATGCGATCATCGGCGGCATGCAGGCTGCCGGCATGGACATGGGAGAGGCCCTGCCGGGAACGGATGAAGACTTCATAGAGCGGCCAGTCGCGTTCGGCTTGCATGGTCATGCCACCTTCCTTTGGGTCCGCGCCCTGACCTTCGCGGCGTGGGCAAGCGCTGCCTCGCGCACCCAGGCCCCGTCGTCGTGCGCCTTGCGGCGATGCGCCATGCGCTGGCGGTTGCAGGGGCCCTCGCCCTTGACCACCTTCCAGAAATCGTCCCAGTCGATCGCGCCGATCTCCCAGTGGCCGGTCTCCGCATTGAACTTCAGGTCGGGGTCGGGGATGGTCAGGTTCAAGGCCATGGCCTGCTTGACCGTCATGTCGATGAAGCGCTGGCGCAGTTCGTCGTTGGAAAACCGCTTGATCTTCCACGCCGCGTTCTGCGAACCGTGGATGCTGTCTGTGTCGGGCGGCCCGAACATCGCCACCGACGGCCACCACCAGCGGTTCAGCGCATCCTGCGCCATGCGGCGCTGCTCGGGCGTGCCTCTCGACAGCGCCATCATCAACTCGAAGCCCTGGCGCTGGTGAAAGCTCTCTTCCTTGCAGATGCGCACCATGGCACGGGCATAGGGGCCGTAGGAACAGCGGCACAGGGGAATCTGGTTGGTGATCGCCGCCCCGTCGACCAGCCAGCCGATGGCCCCGATATCGGCCCAGGTGAGGGTCGGATAATTGAAGATCGAGGAATATTTAGCCTTGCCGGACAAGAGGTCCGCCTCCATCTGCTGGCGCGACACACCCAGCGTCTCAGCCGATGAATACAGATAGAGCCCGTGGCCCGCCTCGTCCTGCACCTTGGCGATCAGGATGCATTTGCGTCTGAGCGACGGTGCCCGGGTGATCCAGTTGCCTTCCGGCTGCATGCCGATGATTTCCGAATGGGCATGCTGGGAAATCTGCCGGATGAGGGTCTTGCGATAGCCCTCCGGCATCCAGTCCTGCGGTTCGACCTTGCCTTCGGCCGCCACACGGGCATCGAAGCGGGCGCGCCGGATATCATCTTCCATTGCAATTGCAGCCATGGCTGGGGCCTCCCTCGGCAAGGGCTGACGGCTGATTGTGATATGACACAAGATTTTCTGGCAAGCAATTCAATTTGTATCACTTCTAGTCAGGCATCGCTCAACCAAAGCACGCTATCTTGCTGCCATCCGGCAAAACCCCTATCAATCCCCATGATCCTTGAAGAGGCACGAGCGTTCGTGGACATCCCCGTAAATCCGCAAGAGCTGGCCGAAGCCTGCGCCCGCGCCATGTGGGAGCGTGACAGCGCTTCGCAAGGGCTTGGCATGAAGATCGAAGCGGTGGGCCCCGGCGAGGCGACACTTTCCATGACGGTGCGTCGCGACATGGTCAACGGCCACGACATCTGCCATGGCGGCTTCATCTTCCTGTTGGCGGACTCAGCCTTTGCCTTTGCCTGCAACGCCTATGACGTCAACACCGTGGCGGCCTCCTGCGACATCGCGTTTCTCAAGGCGGCCCGGCTGGACGACCGCCTGATCGCAAAGGCGCACGAGACCTGGCGCGAGGGCCGCAACGGCATTTACGATATCGTGGTGAACAACGAGGCGGGTGTTGTCGTTGCCCATTTCCGTGGCAAGTCGCGCACCGTCGGCGGCAGCGTCATCGCCGGAAAGTGAACAGTTCAAGGGAAGGGATCGTCACATGCCATTGAAGCCCGCCGATGAATTGGCCGCCGATCGCCGATCGCTCGATCCTATCGAGGTTGCCAGCCGCGACGAGATCGCCGCCCTGCAATTGCGACGCATGCGCTGGTCGCTGCGCCATGCCTACGACAACGTCCCCCATTACACCAAAGCCTTCAAGGCCAAGGGCGTTCACCCCGACGACCTGAAAAGTCTCGAGGACCTGGCGAAGTTCCCCTTCACGGCCAAGGAGGAGTTGCGAGAGAACTATCCCTTCGGCATGTTCGCGGTGCCGCGCGAACAAGTGATCCGCATCCATGCCTCGTCCGGCACCACCGGCAGGCCGACGGTGGTTGGCTATACCGCCGCCGATGTGGCCATGTGGGCCGATGTCGTCGCCCGCTCCATGCGTGCCTCCGGCACCCGGCCCGGCGACATCGTTCATGTGGCCTATGGCTACGGCCTGTTCACCGGCGGTCTGGGCGCCCATTACGGCGCCGAAAAGCTGGGCTGCACGGTAATCCCGGTTTCCGGCGGCATGACCGCTCGCCAGGTGCAGCTCATCGTCGATTTCAAGCCGCGCGTCATCATGGTGACGCCGTCCTATCTGCTCAACATTCTCGACGAGATGGCGTTGCAGGGCGTCGATCCCGCCGACACCAGCCTGGAAATCGGCATTTTCGGAGCCGAGCCGTGGACCAACGAGATGCGCCAGCAGATCGAGGCGCGCGGCCATCTGCATGCCGTGGATATCTATGGCCTGTCGGAGGTGATCGGCCCTGGCGTCGCCAACGAGTGCATCGAGACCAAGGACGGCCTGCACGTGTGGGAGGATCACTTCTACCCCGAGATCATCGATCCCGAGACCGGCAAGGTGCTGCCGGACGGCGAGTTCGGCGAACTTGTCTTCACCTCGCTCACCAAGGAAGCCTTCCCCGTCGTGCGCTACCGCACCCGCGACCTGACGCGTCTCCTGCCGGGCACGGCCCGCAGCATGCGGCGCATGGAAAAGATCACCGGGCGTACCGACGACATGCTGATCATCAGGGGCGTCAACATGTTCCCCACCCAGATCGAGGAAATTCTCGTCAACACGCCGCATCTGTCGCCCCATTACCAGATCGAGATCCTCAAGGATGGTCATCTCGATGCGGTAAAGGTGCATTGCGAGCGCATCAGCGAGGCCACCATGGAGGCCGCCGCCGAGGCCGCCGAGGCTCTGGCCCGCCGGGTCAAGGACCTGATCGGCATCACCATCGAGCCGGTGGTGCACCAGCCCGGCAAGATCACCCGCTCGGAGGGAAAGGCCAGGCGGGTCGTCGACAACCGCACGTGATGGACGCCAAGCCCAAGTCCCCCGTCACCGTCGCCGACCTCATCGACCGCCTGCATCCTCGGGCCGGATCGCTCATCATCACGGTGTTCGGCGACAGCGTGGTGCCGCGCGGCGGATCGATCTGGCTGGGCAGCCTCATTCGACTGATGGCGCCCTTCGGTGTGTCTGAGCGCCTGGTCAGGACCGGTGTCTACCGCCTGTCGCGCGAGGGCTGGCTGGCCTCCAGGAGTCGCGGCCGCAAGGCGTTTTATCATCTCACCGCTTCCGGCATCGCCACCTTCGCCGAGGCGGACCGGCGCATTTATGCCTCCGAGGCCCCTGGCTGGGACGGGACATGGACCCTCATCCACATTCTTGCCTCCCTTCCCGCTCGAAAACGTGAAGCTCTGAAATCCCATATGGAGTGGTCTGGTTTTGGCCGGCTCGGCCCGGGTCTCTACATCCACACCGGTGAACACCCGATCCCCGATCTGGCCGTGTCCGACAAGGTGATGGCCTTCCATGGCCGCCTCCTGCCGCCTTCGCCCGCCGCCGACCCGCGCCAGGTGACAGCGCTGGCCTGGGACCTCGAACGCCTCAATGCCGCCTATGCCGCCTTTGCCGCAAGCTTTACCGCCTTCGAGCGCCCGCTGGCTGGCCCTGAGGAAGCCTTCACCCTGTCGAGCCTGATGATCCATGAATACCGCCGCATCCTGCTGCGCGACCCGCAACTGCCGGGCGAACTGCTGCCGCCCGGCTGGGCCGGGCACGACGCCCGCAGCCTTGCCGCCCGCCTCTATCGCCGCCACGCCGAAGCCGCCGGCTCATTCGTTTCGTCCCACATGGTGAGCTGGCAAGGCGCTACCCCTGCCCCGGCGCCGTCATATTTCGACCGTTTCATGCCTCCCGCCGGGTCACCGTGAATGTGGAACTGCTCTGATGCATTGAGAACGGGCGATGCATCTGCTATGCCGCGCCGGCAACCCCTCAACAGGAGCGGACGGCATGATTCCGCGCTACACGCGCCCGAAAATGGCCGACATCTGGTCGCCTGAAACCCGCTTCCGTATCTGGTTCGAGATCGAGGCGCATGCCGCCGACGCGCTTGCCGAACGCGGCGTCATCCCCAAGGAAGCCGCAAAGGTCATCTGGGAAAGGGGCGGCAAGGCGCGCTTCGATGTCGAGCGCATCGATACCATCGAGCGCGAAGTGAAACACGACGTCATCGCCTTCCTCACCCACCTGGCCGAGATCGTCGGTCCCGAGGCGCGCTTCGTGCATCAGGGCATGACCTCATCGGACGTGCTCGATACCTGCCTCAATGTCCAGTTGGTCCGTGCTGCCGATATCCTGATCGAGGATGTCGATCAGGTGCTTGCGGCGCTGAAGGCCCGCGCCTTCGAGCACAAGACGACCCCCACCATCGGCCGCAGCCACGGCATCCATGCCGAACCGACGACATTCGGTCTCAAACTGGCGCAAGCTTATGCCGAGTTTGCCCGCGCCCGCGCCCGCCTCGTGGCGGCCCGCGCCGAGGTCGCCACCTGTGCCATCTCCGGCGCCGTTGGCACCTTCGCCAACGTCGATCCCGCCATCGAAGCGCATGTGGCGAGCGCCATGGGGCTGGAGCCAGAGCCCGTCTCGACCCAGGTGATCCCCCGCGACCGTCACGCCATGTACTTTGCCGTGCTGGCGGTGGTCGCCTCCAGCGTTGAGCGGCTGGCTACCGAATTCCGCCATTTGCAGCGCACCGAAGTGCTGGAGGTGGAGGAATTTTTCTCCGAAGGCCAGAAGGGCTCCTCGGCCATGCCCCACAAGCGCAATCCGGTGCTGACCGAGAACCTCACCGGCCTTGCTCGCCTGGTACGGTCCGCCGCCACCCCGGCCCTGGAGAACGTGGCGCTGTGGCATGAGCGCGATATTTCCCATTCATCGGTGGAGCGCGGCATCGCCCCGGATGCGACGGTACATCTCGATTTCGCCCTGGCGCGCCTCGCCGGCGTCGTCGAAAAGCTCATCGTCTATCCCGAAAACATGCAAAAGAACCTCGACCGGCTGGGCGGCCTCGTCCATTCGCAGCGCGTCCTCCTTGCGCTTACCCAAAAGGGTGCGGCACGCGAGGAGGCCTACCGGCTGGTGCAGAGGAACGCCATGCCGGTGTGGCGCGGCGAAGGTGCGTTCCTCGATCTGCTCTCGAAAGACAAGGGCGTCGCAAGCTACCTCAGCCGAGACGAACTCGCCGCCCTGTTCGACCTCGGCTATCATTTCAAACATGTGGACGACATCTTCCAGCGGGTGTTCGGAAGTTCATAGCCTTCTCCATGGCCAACAGGGATCACGTCCCGAAATGACAAGGTCCGCTGGTGACAACGGAACGCCGGTGGACTTCGCTTTGACGGAATGGCGCAGGCGCGGCCGCTTCACACCCACTACTGCGTAATGGTGATGACGGTGTTCTCTTTGCCGTATTCCTTGACCAGCGAGAACAGCTTGGCGGCATTGTCAGGGTGCAGGCGCACGCAGCCATGCGAGGCCGGCCGCCCCAGCCACCTGGTCGCGTAAGTGCCGTGGATGGCATAGCCGCCGTAAAAGAAGATCGAGTTCGGCATCGGCGAATGGTGGTATTTCTTGGAATAATGTACGCGCGCCAACCACTTGGGCGTGTAGGTGCCGGTTGGCGTGCGATAGCCCGGCCGCGCCGTGGAGACTTTCCACTGCGCGTAGTAGAAGCCGTTCACGTAAACGCTCATGCTTTGTTCCGACAGATCGATGCGCGCCTCAACCCCCGCAACCGCCGGGCGGGCGCCCATCGCACCTGCCATGACGACCACCATCGCCATCAGCAACAGTGTCGGTTTCAGACGTCTCTCGACCTGCAACATGAAGACCCCTCTGGAGTTGCCTCCCCCGGATCGTTGAGATGTCCGGAGCGGTTTCAGTAGATGCAAGGCCCGGGCCAACATCCGTCAGCTTTCCGCACCATCCCCGGAAAAGCCGACTGCAATGCCTATGGCTTCACGCAAGCGTGAACCATCGACTGTCATGATCTATTGAGGGCCCCAGCCCGGATTGCTCCCTATGACCAGTTTTACACGGCCAATGAGCGGATTTTCCATCCAATCGGCCACTAGATCTGCGTCTATGCTGCCAAGAAACCGGTCAGCCGTCAATCCAGCAGGAATTCACGACCGACCTTGACCCGCTGCACCCCGTCATAGGCGATGATGTCGGCGGTGGCGTAGGTCTCGCTGAGGGTGGCGGGCAGGAAGCTGCCGGTGCCCACCACGTCGATGGGCGCCCGGGCCGCCCCCATGATCTGGCACTTCTGCGCATCGAAGCCTGAAGAGACCACGATCTGGGTATCGCTGAAGCCGGCTTCGTCCAGGCATTGCCTTGTGTGCACGACAGAGGCCGCCGACACGCCCTTGCCGAACAGGATGCGGCGCACCTTGTCCACCAGGATATTGCCGGGATCGAGCTGGAAGGCGCGATGCCCAAGCACCCGCTCGACAATGTTGTATTCGCCCTCCACTTCCAGCCACCGGCCGACGATGTCCACCGATCTCTCGTAGTCGAGGCCCTCGGCAAAGCGCCCGCCATGGGTATCGAGCCTGACACCCAGCACCTTGCCGTGGCGATCGAGGCGCGCCTCTTCGTAGAACCAGCGGGCGCACGCGAGGCTGTCGGAGATCTCCTCGCCGCGATAATCCACCAGCGCCACCAGGTTCTTGACATCGTCGAGCTCGGCGGCGAACAGCTTGAGCGCCTTGAGGACATCGCCGCCGGTATAGCCGACCAGGGAATGCGGCATGGTCCCGCCGCCACGCGGCGCCCCGTAGAGCGGTGCAGTCAGGTCCTGCGACGAACCGATGAACCCCTTCGTCTCGCGATCCGTCTGGCGCGCCACGTCGCTGCCGACTGCGGCACCATAGGCGGCCAGCATGTTCATCTCGGGCCCCGAGGCATGGCGGGCATGCATGTCGATGAAAGCGGCCCGCGGCATGGCGCGGCACATCTCGTAGGCGTTGTTGGCCGAAATGCAGGGAAAACCGGTCTTTTGCAACAGCAGCGTCTCGACCTCCGACAACTGTGCCATGGGGCCCGTCACCTCGAACATCTTGCGCTCCGACAGCACGATGTCGCCTTCGGCGAAGAAGCGCTTGACGCGCGCTGAGGGCACCAGCCGCGCGATCAGGCGGATGACCGGCTCCAGCGCGGCGATCGAACGCCGCCTGAGAAAGACGGCGTAGGTCACTTCGCAATCGCCCGCTGCCTCGACCACCCGCCTTGTATTGGAGAAATACTTGTCGGTGATGGTCTCGACCGGCCCCGCGCACAGGGTAAGATCGACCAGCCGGTCGAGGGCGGCATCGCGCGAGGTCAACTTCTGCGGCTTGGTGTCCATGACAGCACTCCGGTGGGCCTTCTTTCCACCAGCCGTCTATCTTGCCCTATTCGGGGGCCGCGTCAAATGGCCTTCATTTGGAGGCAAGGCCTGCATGCGCGGCGGCTGCACCGGCGGAGAAGAACCCGGCATCCGTGCCGACCGAAATCAGGCGGAAACCCTGGTCTGCGAATTCGAGGGCAAGTTCGGGGGTCGAGGCAAAGATGCCGGGCACCTTGCCTGCCGCCTTGGCCGCCTTGACGATGGCCGGCAGAGCCGCCTTGACCTTGGGGTGGCGGAAATCCGGCGCCTCGCCACCGGTGAGCGAAATGCACAGATCGTTGGGGCCGACGAACAACCCGTCGATGCCGTCAGTGGCGGCGATGGCCTCGACATTGTCCATGGCCTCGGCCGTCTCGATCATGGCGAAGGTCTTGAACAGGCGGTTGGCCGAGGCGAGATAGTCAGCCGCCGAGAGCCCTGAGGCCGCCTGCGCCAGATAGGCACCCCACGAGCGCTGGCCCAGCGGTGGATACTTGGTCGTCTCGACCAGCGCCCGTGCCTGGCCGGGCGTGTTGATCATCGGCACGATCACGCCGGCAGCACCGGCATCCAGCACCTTGGCCTGCAGGCCCTGATCGCTGAGGGGCGGGCGCACCAGCGCCGGCTTTCCCGCCTTGTGCATGGCCGTCATCATCGCCAGCATTTCGGCAAAGTCGATGAGGCCATGCTGCATGTCGATAAGCCCCGCCTCGAAGGGCGAACGCGCCAGCGTTTCGGCATACACCGCGCCGGGAAGAATCGACCAGGTGAAGTACAATGGCCGATCATCCTTCAGTCGTTCATCGAGAAAATACCCGGCCATCGCCGATCCCCCTCATGTCTGTCGAGCACCACCGCCGCAAGTGCCGGCCGAGCTCGCTGGCCATCACCTCGCCTCAAGCCCGTCACCTGACCGCCAACACCGTCTCGCCAAGGCCATCGACGGCAAACCGGAACGTCTTGCCCGGCACCGCCGGAAAAGTCGCAATGAGGCTTCCCGTCATCACGATCTGGCCCGCCTTGAGGCCGCGTCCGCGCCCGCCCAGAAGATTGGCCGTCCAGGCCAGCACCTCCAGCGGATCCTCGCTCAACCCGTCTGCATCGCGCTTCCCGTCGATGTCGAGCGTGCCCTGAAGGCCGATCAGCGAACGCCCGGCGGACAGAGCGATGCCCTCGCCCAGCACCACCCCGGCGTTCCAGCAGTTGTCGGCAACGAGGCTCTTCACGTCCACCCTGCGGTATTCGGCATTGCGGTCCTCCACCAGTTCAAAGGCCGGCATGGCATGGCCGACCGCCGCCGCCACGCTATCTCTGGTGTGCCCGGTCCCCGCCGCCAGGTCGCGAGCGAGCCGCAGGGCGATCTCGCATTCCAGCTTGAGGCTGATGAAATCGGCAAAGACAAGCCTTGCGGGCGATGCGAGGATGCGGCGCGAAAAGATCATTCCGCAACAGGGCTGGTCTATGCCCATCAGTTCCTGCATCACTTTGGTGGTGACGGCGATCTTGGCACCGCCCGGCGCCCCGAGCGTCGGCGTCAGAAGCCTTTCCAGCGCCGCCTGCGCCGCGTAGGCCTCATCGAGCGTTCGAGGCGCGATCGCCGCCGGCAGATTGGCGAATTGAGCGTGCCGTGCGTGTTCGTCGATCAGATGGCGCGCGGCGGCACCGGCGTCAAAGCCCATAGACAAACCCCCTTCGAAGCCCCTGACCGAACGGTGGCACCCGGCACCTTCGGCCAGGCGTCAGCCCTTGGTGCGCAACTGGTCCATGGCGGTCTGCATGAGTTCATCCATGGTGCGGCGGATCTGGTGGTCGGACTGGGCAACGCCCTTGGCGTCGAAATCGGCGCGCACCTTGGCGAACACGTCGTCATCGCCGGCTTCCTTGAAGTCCGCCTTGATGACCTCCCTGGCATAGGCCTCGGCGGCGTCGCCGGCTATCCCCATCTTTTCCGCCGCCCATAGCCCCAGGAGCTTGTTGCGGCGTGCCGAGGCCTTGAACCTGAGTTCCTCGTCATGGGCGAATTTCTTTTCGAAACCCTCTTCGCGGTTCTTGAACGTGGTCATCTGCGGCCGTGCTCCCGTCGGATTGGCGTTGGACTTTCGTCGCTGATCTTGAAATAGCCGTCGCGCGCCGCCAATTCAACTGCGGCCTTTGACGAAACGTCGCCTTTGGCGGGATGCGGCCGAATGAGGTGTTGATTCTGCCGCCAAATGGGCCCACTTGGATTGTGACTGGCACATCAATTAGCTAAATTCGTCGAACACGACAGGAACCTGAACTGAGTCGAGCATCCCCCTTGACCGGATGAATGTGTGTAACGCTCCGCTCGCCTTTGATGGCGCTGCCGGGGCCGTAAAGGTTTCAGCGATGAGGATCTATCCCATGAACACGCGCCGCACGCGCATTTACGAAGGCAAGGCCAAAATCCTTTACGAGGGCCCCGAGCCCGGCACCCTGGTGGTCCACTACAAGGACGACGCCACTGCCTTCAACGCCAAGAAGAAGGCGGTGATCGACGGCAAGGGCGTGATCAACAACCGGATTTCCGAGCTGATTTTCACCCGTCTCAACGAACTGGGCATTCCCACCCATTTCATCCGCCGCCTCAACATGCGCGAGCAGCTCATCCGCGAGGTGGAGATCATTCCGCTCGAGGTGGTGATCAGGAACATCGCCGCCGGCTCCATGTCGACCCGCCTCGGCATCGAGGAAGGCACCGTCCTGCCGCGCTCGATCATCGAGTTCTGCTACAAGAACGATGCCCTCGGCGATCCGCTGGTGTCGGAAGAGCACATCACCGCCTTCGGCTGGGCAAGCCCCCAGGAAATCGACGACATCATGGCGTTGTCGATCCGCATCAACGACTTCCTCACCGGCCTCTTCATGGGCATCGGCATCCGCCTCGTCGATTTCAAGCTGGAATTCGGACGCCATTATGAAGGCGACATGGTGCGCACCATCCTGGCCGACGAGATCAGCCCCGATTCCTGCCGTTTGTGGGACATGAAGACCTCGGAGAAGATGGACAAGGATCGCTTTCGCCGCGATCTCGGCGGCCTCATGGAGGCCTATCAGGAAGTGGCAAGGCGTCTTGGCATCATGAACGAGAACGAAAGCCCCAAGCGCTCGCGCCCCAAGCTGGTGAAGACCGACTGATGAAGGCGCGCATCCGCATCACCTTGAAGAACGGAGTCCTCGACCCGCAGGGCAAGGCCATCGAGGGCGCCCTTTCCTCGCTCGGCTTCGCCGGCGTCGACAACGTGCGCCAGGGCAAATACATCGAACTCGACATTGCCGCCCGCGACCGCGCCACCGCCGAGGCGGAAGTCAAGGCCATGTGCGAAAGGCTCCTCGCCAACACGGTGATAGAGAACTACGCGATCGACATCCAATGAAGTCCGCCGTCGTCGTCTTTCCCGGCATCAATCGCGAGCGCGACATAATGATGGCGCTGGAGCAGGTGACGGGCCTGAAGCCCGCCGCCGTCTGGCACACCGAGACCGCCCTGCCGGCCGGCATCGATCTTGTGGTGGTGCCGGGCGGGTTTTCCTATGGCGATTATCTGCGCTGCGGCGCCATCGCCGCCCGTTCCCCCATCATGGCCGCCATCCTTGCCCATGCCAAAGCCGGCGGCAGTGTTCTGGGGGTGTGCAACGGCTTCCAGATCCTCCTCGAGACCGGCCTCCTGCCCGGCGCCCTTATGCGCAATGCCGGACTTAAATTCGTTTGCAAGGACGTGCGTCTAAGAATCGAGAATGCAGAGACCTTCTTCACCCGGTCGATGAAAAGGGGCGATGTGGTCACCTGCCCTGTCGCCCATGGCGACGGCAACTATTTCGCCGATCCCGAGACGCTTGCAAGGCTGGAAGGCGACGGCCGCGTGGTCTTCCGCTACGCCGAGGGCACCAACCCCAACGGCTCTCTCGACGACATCGCCGGCATCGTTAACGAGGCGGGCAATGTCATCGGCATGATGCCCCACCCCGAAGACATGATCGCCCCCATACACGGCCGCACCGACTGCCGGCCACTGTTCGAAAGCCTCATGGCGGCATGACAGACCTCGATCATCCTCGCGAGAACCCTGTGTCCAGATTGGCTCTCAGTGTAGGGCGAGATTTACTTTCGTACTGCCTGCCAGGCTCAGGCTCCATCATTGACGTCCTAAACGAATTCAAACGCAAGAAGATCCAACATGCTCAAGATTCGCTCCTTGAAGAATTGAGAGGAACTGAACGTGAACTAAGTGATGTTGAAAAGAGCGAGTTTATTCCAGCGGCCTATAAATCTTTCCAGGCAGCTGCAGAAGGAGTATCTAATAGAAATATCAAATTATTAGCGAAATTATTCAGAGAAGAAATTGATAAAACGTCATTGAATTTTGATGAATATGCGACAGTTGCCAACATCTCCAAATTTCTTTCTATTTCAGAATTAGCTGCACTTTATATTGTAATCAAGCACATGCCGTCTCCTACCTTATCGGAGGATCGTGGCAGCGTTATAGAAGTTGACCGGGAACACTATGAGAACATTGAAAAACAGTGTTGTGCAGAATTCGCAACCTTGTTTCCGAATGAAGACTCTGCAATGTTCACTTTAGCGTCGCTGAGTGGCAAGGGGCTCATGGTGCCTATTATAACAATGAGGTTTGGAAGCAACTCCCCTCTTTACTTTCCAACCAATCTAGCGGTACGGATCGGTAAACACGCACAATCAATCCTCGATATGCCGAGGCCTTAATCCACGGCCATCAGGATTGCTAACCACTGTTCGAAAGCCTCATGGCGGCCTGATCGCCGGGTGTCGATTTACCGTCATCGCTGCGTCTGCTAGCATGGCAGCCATGGGAAGCGCCCCAAGGGCACGACCCGGACTCGGACCGCCGCGGACAGTGCGAGACCCTCATGACGCAAAAAACCCACCTGCTCCTTGGCACCAAGAAGGGTGCCTTCATCCTCGACAGCGACGACCGGCGGTCCTGGGCCCTCACCGGCCCGTTCTGCGAGGCCTGGCCTATCAACCACGTCATCGCCGATCCGGCATCGGGCACCATCTATGCCGGTGGCGGCAACGAATGGTTCGGGCCGGCGGTGTGGAAGTCGGATGATCTCGGCAAGACCTGGACCCATTCGAGCACCGGCCTCGCCTATGGTGAGGGTGAGGAGCCGGTCAAGGCGGTGTGGAGCCTGGCGCGCACCAACGGCCGGCTCTATGCCGGAGTGCAGCCGGCGGGGTTGTTTGCAAGCGATGACGGCGGCGAGACGTGGGCGCATGTTTCCGGCCTGCGCGACCATCCCTCGCGCCCGCACTGGATGCCGGGCGCCGGCGGCCTCATCCTGCATTCGCTTGTCCCCCACCCCGAAGATACCGACCGGCTGTGGGTGGCGATTTCGGCGGCGGGCGTCTTTCATACCGCCGACGGCGGCAAGACCTTCGAGCCCCGCAACCGCGGCACCCGCGCCGACTTCATGCCCGAAGACATGCGCTATCCCGAATTCGGCCAGTGCGTACACTGCCTTGTCGCCGCGCCGGGCACGCCTTTGCGTCTCTACCAGCAGAACCATTGCGGCATGTACAGAAGCGACGACGATGGCGTGTCGTGGCAAAGCATCGAGGAGGGACTGCCCTCCAGCTTCGGCTTTCCCGCCGCCGCCCACCCGCGCGACCCGGAAAGCCTGTACCTCATGCCCCTCAACTCCGATGTGGGCGGGCGTTATCCGCCCGACGGCAGGGCAGCGGTGTGGCGCACCCGCGATGGCGGCGCCACCTGGCAGGCGATGCGCGCCGGCCTGCCGCAGCAAGACGCTTATTTTGGCGTCCTGCGCCAGGCCATGGCGACCGACCGGCACGATCCAGCAGGTATCTATTTCGGCACCACCGGCGGCGAGCTTTATGCCAGCGCCGATGAGGGCGAGAGCTTCGACATGATCGCCAGCCACCTGCCGGCCATCTATTCGGTGGAGACGATGGTGCTGGCGTGATGCTCCTCGTCCCCTACGCCCTTCATCGTCATTCCGGCGTGGGCCGGAATCCAGAGGCACATGGCACGGCCTCGACTGCCGCTCCTGGACTCCGACCTTTGTCGGGATGACAAGAGGACGGTGGTAACGTGACAGACAAGCACGTCGTGGTGTGGCTGCCGGGATCCTTGCTTCGGTTGTTTCCGGGAGCCGAGGGACGGCTGGAACTTGAGGCCCGGACCGTTGCGGAAATGATGGATGGCCTCGATCGCCGCTGGCCGGGCATGCGCGCCCGCCTGTGTGACGAGAGCCCCGCCATCCGCCGTCATATCAGCGTCTTCGTCGACGGCAACCGTCTCACTCTCGATGCCCCGCTTCAACCCGGCGCCGAGGTATTCGTTCTGACAGCCATCAGCGGCGGGTAACGGAAAACCCCGGCCCTTGTTCAGGTGCCGGGGTTCCGGGGAGGTCCAAGCGGTTGCGCGCTATGCCCATTTCTGGGATTCAGCGCCAGAACGGCTTGGCGGCTTCCAGTTCGGCCTGCATGCGGGTGAGGCCGATATCCTTGAGCTGGGCGTTGCTCATCGTCTCCAGCGCCAGCCTGCCGCGACGGCGCGCCGCGGACTGCTTGATCCACTGTACCATGGCGACGATCATGCCACGGAAGCCCACACCCGTCGTCTCGTTGATCCGGACGGAAAGACGGTCAGTCTGTGCGCGGCCGGAAATTGCATTGATTGTCGTCATCTCTCAATCTCCTCTTGGCTAAATTGTCACCATTGATTGCAACAATTGTGCTTATGTATTGACTCTCACATCGAGTCAATATAATAATTGTCACCATGACAAGTTGGCTCCCAGACCTGACGAAGGACGGCACGCCGCGCTATCTCGCCATTGCCGATGCCATGGCGCGCGACATCGAGGCCGGCAAGCTGGAGCCCGGCGAAAAACTCCCCCCTCAACGCGACCTCGCCTTTGATCTCGGCGTCACTATCGGCACCATCGGGCGGGCCTATGCGCTGGCCGGCCAGCGCGGGCTGGTGGCCGGCGAGGTGGGGCGCGGCACCTATGTGCTCGATCACGGCCCGCAAGCCCTCGGCAGTGCCCCCCAGATGCCCGCCGCCAGCCGCGTCCCCGCGTCGACGCCGGTCCCCGATCCGGGGCTGTTGCGCATGGATTCGACCGCAGCCGCCGATGTGGGCCAGGCCGCCGTGCTTGCAGGCGTGGTTGCCGAGATGGCGCGCGACGTGCCGCATCAGCTCAATGATTACGTGCGTGAATTGCCCTTCCACTGGCGCGAGGCCGGCGCGGAATGGCTGTCCACCCGGAACTGGAGACCCCTCCCCCAGCATGTGGTGCCGGCCGCCGGCGTGCAAGCGGCGATCATGGCGGTCATCGCCGCCACCACGGTGCCGGGCGACCGGGTGGCGCATGAGGATCTCGCCTATCCGGCCACGCCGCGCGGCACCGCCCTCATCGGCCGCCGAGTGGTCAAGGTCGCCATCGGCCCCGACGGCATCTCAGGCGAGGATTTCGAGAGCCTGTGCGCCCAGCAGCACCCCAAGGTGCTGGTCACCATCCCCTCCTTGCACAACCCGACGCTGGCCACCATGCCCGCGGACGTTCGCCGCCACATCGCCGAGATCGCCCGGCGCCACAATGTGTGGATCGTCGAGGACAACATCTACGGCGCCGCCTTGACCGACGGCCCGGTGAACTTCATCGAACTGGCGCCGGAACGCACCTTCCATGTGGGTGGCCTGTCGAAATCGGTTTCGGCGGGCCTGCGCGCCGCCTGGGTCGCCTGCCCGCCGGGCTTTGCCGGCGCCGTCTACAACGCCCAGCGGCTGATGACCGGCGGTCTGGCCTTCACCATGGCCGAACTGGCCACCCGGCTGGTGCAATCGGGCGCCGCCTACGATCTCACCCGCAAGGTCAGGGCCGAGGTCACCGCCCGCGAGGCGATTGCCCGCGACATACTTTCGGGGCTCTCCTTCAATTCCCACCCCGACTGCCCGTTCCTGTGGCTGAAGCTGCCCGAACCGTGGCTGCCCGGCACCTTCAAGAAAGCGGCCCGCGCCCGCGGCATCCTCATCGACGATGCCGACGAGTTCAAGATCGGCCAGGACGACCGCATCTGCTATCGGGTGCGCGTCGGCTTTTCCTCGCCGCCCGAACGCGCCGACGTCGAACGCGGCTTCAGGGAATTGCGCCGCCTGCTGGACACCGCCCAGGTGGCTTGCGACAGCTATGAGTGAGAACGGGCCGCGCTGGCTTCGGGTTTGAGCCAGCCGCGATACCAGACAAGCAATCCGACAAGCGGCAGCGAAATCCGCACATTGAAGCGGAAGAGTCCGTCCCTGCCATCCTCGAACGCCTGGTTGGCCGGCGCCAGTGCCACTGGCAGGGGTAATCCGAAAAAGCCCCACTTCCGCAACACCAGATGGAGCTCGCCTTCGCGCACCATGATGGCAAGGCCGAAGGCGAAGGGACCGAAGCGCTCCACGACCAGACCTTCGTAGCGCCCCCGACCCAGCTCCTGGGTCGAGTGGAACGATGTCCCGGCGAAAGTCCGCTGCCACAGCTCCTTTCCCTCGATGACGCTGAGCACCACCGTCACCGGGATATCACTGCCGGCCGCCGGGAACCCGAACAGCGCGCCGACCACGCGTGCCAGAGGGTTGGCAGGCCGGGTCACGTCGGCAAGCCCTGTGAACCGGTGTTGCGAACTCACCTCGTGCAGGGCTTGCAGGGGTGGATCGAGCCACCCATAGGCCGGCCCCAGAATACGCCGGTAAAGCGGCCCGTCAGGCGTGGGCTCGATGATCGCCGTGAAAATCCCCCTGCTGGAAAACAGGTCGTCGAATTGCTCAAGCCTCACGCTGCCGTCGGCCGAGCGGGCACCGGGCGCTGGCCGCTCGCCGGCCAGCACGCTGCGGATGATGATAGCCGCCGCCATGGTGGGGATGAACGGACCGGAGTCGCCCGGGGCAAGCAGATGCCACTCGCGCCGTACGCGCTGTGCCGCCGCATCGAAACCATCGAGCGCCATGAACATTGCCCCGCGTGTATCGCCCCGCTTCATGGTTCCAATGATGAGTTGGGCCAGGCCGGCCAGCGGCCGCAGGCACGGCAGCACACCCATGCCGCGCAACCACGCGAGGCCGGCCAATATCCGCGCCAGGATTCGCGGCCGCACGGCGACGCCGAACCATGCGTCCTCAAGCCCGGCAAACACCCGCCGCGCAACCGCAAGGTCGGGAACATCGACCAGCACGAAGCGCATGGGTCCAAGCGGAACCTCGCCGGCAAGCATGACGGTATGCTCCCGGCTCGTCACAAGCGCCCGGCCGGCCGGTCCGAGCGGCTTGCCGGCATAGCTGAAGACGGCTTCAAGGATGCTGCGCCCGAAGCCGACGGAAGGGGCCGGCGCGATGCCGCCGTCATAGCGTTCGACCCTTGCCATGCCGTCGGCCAGAACCTTTGCCACGGCCATCGACAGGGCCGGCACCGTCGAAACACCGGACAATGCGAATCGCCCGCCGGCTCTGGCCCGGGCGTCGAAGGCAGCGACACCATCGATGAAATCGGCCCCGTCGGCCAGATCGAGATAATCGGCCCCGGCATCGAGCGCTGCCTCGATCACCCTGTAGGGGGCTTTGCCATAGGCCTGGAATGGTCCGGAGGCATCGACAACCAGATACGGGCGGTGAAGTTCAAAGGCGGCGGCAAGATCGCCGTCGCGATCGATGGCCGCCGGCACGAGCTTTGCTCCGGCCGGGCGGGCGCAAGCGGCCGTTGCCTTTTCCAGTGACCGACCGGCGATGATCAGCCGCAACCGGTCATCGCCCGAGAGGACTTCCGTCAGCCGGCTGCCGAACATGCCATAGCCGCCGAGAATGAGGACGTTCATGACAGGAACCGTTCGCTCTCCTCAGGCCTCGGCAGATAGCAGCTTGGCCGTTCGCCGAACCAGCGATAGCGGTTCCGGGCGATGGGATCGTAAAGGCGATCGCGCAACGCTGTCGGGACGACATTGAGGACGACTGCCAGCGACCACGGAACGCCGAGGAGTCGCAAGGCCTTGATGAAGGCACCGGACTTGAAATGCGCCTTGCCGCGCCACACCAGTATGTTGGTCGTCAGGTTCAAGCCATCGAGGCCGTAGCCTCGATAGACGGCCTGCCCGAGCTCCGACTGCGCGGTCGCATAGCGGAATAGGCCCTCCTTGTCATGCCGCAGCACAAACTGCATGAAACCCGAGCAGAGAACGCAAACGCCGTCGAAGAACAGCACCGCCTTGTCATCGGGAAGCGCGGAAGGCAACGTCATGCCAACATTCTAGCGCTGCCTTCGCTCGCGAACCATGAGCAAATGCGCCTGGGCTGCGATTCGGGGTGTATCGAACCTGCATGTTGCGCTAAGCAGGACGCGACTCTCACCGACCGCGACACGCCCGCTTGATGACCATCCCCAACGAACCGAAAATCACCCCTGAGCTCATCGCCGAGCACGGGTTGAAGCCCGACGAATACGAGCGCTTCCGTGCCCTCATCGGCCGCGACCCGACGTTTACCGAACTGGGCATTGTCTCGGCCATGTGGAACGAGCATTGCTCCTACAAATCCTCCAGGAAATGGCTGAAGACCCTGCCCACGACGGGTGAGCGCGTCATCCAGGGGCCGGGGGAAAATGCCGGGGTGGTCGATATCGGCGACGGCCAGGCGGTGATCTTCAAGATGGAGAGCCACAACCACCCCTCCTATATCGAGCCCTATCAGGGTGCGGCGACCGGCGCGGGCGGCATCTTGCGCGACGTCTTCACCATGGGCGCCCGCCCCATTGCGGCGCTCAACGCCCTGCGCTTCGGTTCACCCGACCACCCCCGCACCCGCCATCTGGTGTCGGGCGTGGTGGCCGGCATCGGCGGCTACGGCAATTCCTTCGGCGTGCCGACGGTGGGGGGCGAAGTCAATTTCCATCCCCGCTACAACGGCAACTGCCTGGTCAACGCCATGGCGGTAGGCCTCGCCGATACCGACAAGATCTTTTATTCCAAGGCCGAAGGCGTCGGCCTGCCGGTGGTCTATCTCGGCGCCAAGACCGGGCGCGACGGCATCCACGGCGCCACCATGGCCTCGGCCGAATTCGCCGGCAACGCCGAGGAAAAGCGCCCCACCGTGCAGGTAGGCGATCCGTTCACCGAAAAATGCCTGCTGGAAGCCTGCCTCGAACTGATGGCCTCGGGCGCCGTCATCGCCATCCAGGACATGGGCGCGGCCGGCCTCACCTGCTCGGCGGTGGAGATGGGCGCAAAGGGCGATCTCGGCATCCGCCTCGACCTCGACAAGGTCCCCTGCCGCGAAGCCGCCATGAGCCCCTATGAGATGATGCTGTCGGAAAGCCAGGAGCGCATGCTCATGGTGCTGCGCCCCGAACAGGAGGCCGAAGCCGAGGCGATCTTCAGGAAATGGGGGCTGGATTTTGCCATCGTCGGCGAGACCACCGATGATCTGCGCTTTTCCATCAACCACCAGGGCGAGGAAGTGGCGAACCTGCCGATCAAGGATCTGGGCGACGAAGCGCCGGAATACGACCGGCCGTGGACTGCCCCGAAAGCCCCTGCCCCGCTCGCCGACGTGCCGGCGCCCAACGATCTGGCCGATGCCGTCATCAAGATCATGGGCTCGCCCGACATGTGTTCGAGGCGCTGGGTATGGGAGCAATATGATCATCTCATCCAGTCCAACACCGCCCAGCGCCCCGGGGGCGATGCCGCCGTTGTGCGGGTGGCCGACAGCGGCAAGGCCATCGCCTTGTCGTCCGACGTGACCCCGCGCTACGTGGAAGCCGACGCCTATGAGGGCGGCAAGCAGGCGGTCGCCGAATGCTGGCGCAACCTGACCGCCGTGGGCGCCGAACCGCTCGCCGTCACCGACAACCTCAATTTCGGCAATCCTGAACGCCCCGCCGTCATGGGCCAGCTTGTGGCCGCCATAAAAGGCATCGGCGAAGCCTGCCGCGCCCTTTCCTTCCCCGTCGTCTCCGGCAATGTCTCGCTCTATAACGAGACCTCGAGCCAGCCCATCTTGCCCACCCCTACCATCGGCGGTGTCGGCCTTCTCCACGACTGGCAGCAGATGGCGACCATCGCCTTCAAGGCCGAGGGCGATGCCGTTTTCCTCATCGGCGGCCATGGGGCTCATCTCGGCCAGTCCATCTACCTGCGTGAGGTGCTGGGGCGTGAGGACGGCCCGCCACCGCCGGTCGATCTGGCCATGGAGAAGAAGAACGGCGATCTCGTGCGCCGCCTCATCCGCGACAGACGCGTCACTGCCTGCCACGACATTTCCGATGGCGGCCTCGCCGCAGCGCTCGCCGAAATGGCACTGGCTTCCGGGCTCGGCTGCCACATCGCGCTGCCCGAGGGCGAGGCGCATGTGCCGCTGTTCGCCGAAGACCAGGCGCGCTATGTCGTCACCTGCGCCGCCGGTGATGCCGCCCACCTTGCCGACGAGGCCAGAAGCGCCGGTGTCGCGGCCGAAAGGATCGGGATCGTCGACGCCGCGGGATTGATTGTGCTGGGCAAAGCCTCCATATCCCTGAATGAACTGAAGCAGGCGCACGAAGGCTGGTTTCCCGCCTTTATGGACGCAGAGCCGCTGGCATGAGATAATCGCCGCCGAAGGAGACATTGCCCCATGCCGATGGATGCCCACTCGATCGAGCAACTGATCAAGGCCGGCGTGCCCGATGCCACCATCGAGATCCGCGATCTGGCCGGCGACGGCGATCATTTCGCCGCCACCGTGATCTCTGAAGCCTTTCGCGGCAAGTCGCGGGTGCAGCAGCACCAGATGGTCTATGCTGCGCTCAAAGGGGCCATGGGCGGCGAACTGCATGCCCTGGCGCTGACCACCGCCGTGCCCGAGAGTTGAACCCCAGACCCAACCAGGCCGAAAGAAGACCGATATGACCACTGTCAACGAATGGATCGACAACGTCGTCAAGACCAATGATGTGGTGCTGTTCATGAAGGGCATGCCCGAACAGCCCATGTGCGGCTTTTCCGGCCGTGTGGTGCAAATCCTCGATTTCGTCGGGGTGCCCTATTCCGGCGTCAACGTGCTGGAATCCGACGCCCTTCGCCAGGGCATCAAGGACTATTCCAGTTGGCCCACCGTCCCCCAGCTCTACGTCAAGGGCGAATTCGTCGGCGGTTGCGACATCATCACCGAGATGTTCCAGTCAGGCGAACTGAAGCAGCTTTTGACCGACAAGGGCGTCGCATTGGAAACCGAAACCGCCTGAGGCGATGCCCGAAGGCGCGCCGCGGGACTTGATCTCGATCATGGCGGCGACGGGACGGACGCGGTCTCAATTCTCGCCTTGATGCACCAGGGTGAGGAAGGGAGAGGCTGGCTGTGCCAAAAATGTCGTTACCCCCGGGCCTTGGCGCCGATCAGTTGCGCACCGTTTGCGATCCGGCGCAGTTCACCTTCCGCTCCAGTTCCGAACTGGAACCGGTTCCCCTGCTGATCGGCCAAAAGCGGGCCCTCGATGCCCTGTCGCTTGGCGCCGACATTACCGCCAAGGGGTTCAACCTGTTCGTGCTCGGGCCCATGGGGACCGGTCGCCATTCAGCGGTTCGCGCCCTATTGGATGAGCGCGCGGCGCGGGCACCGGCACCCGCCGACTGGGTCTACGTGAACAATTTCGACGATCCCCGCCGGCCGTTTGCCATCAGCCTTCCTCCCGGCGGCGCGGTTGTCTTTCGCGACCGCATGACCGCCCTCATCGACGATCTGGCGACCGCCGTCCCGTCGCTGTTCGAATCCGACGATTATCGCAACCGCCGCCGCGCCATCGACTCCGAAATCGAGACTGCCCAGGAAGCGGCCTTCGAGGCCCTGAAGGAAAAGGCCGGTGCCGAGTCGATCGGCATCATCCGCACGCCCATGGGCTTTGCGCTGGCGCCGGTCAAGGACGGCCAGGTGGTCAAGCCCGACGTCTTCAACGCCCTGCCCGAGGCCGAACGCGCCGCAACTGCTGAAAAGATCGCCCGCCTGCAAAGTGACCTCGAGGCGGTGTTGCAAAAGATGCCGGAACTGGAAAAGCAGCGCCGCGACCAGGTGCGCGCCCTCAATGCCGAACTGGCAGAGGTCGCCATTGGCCGCTCGCTTGCCGAGGTTGCGGCGCTTTATGCCGACCACGCTGCCATCGCCCGCCATCTCGAAGCCGTGCGCCGCGACCTCATCGACAACATCGCCATTTTCCTGAAGGCCGAAGCCGAGGAGCAGGAAGCCCCGTTCGCCAAGCTGGAGACCAGCGCGGCACGCGACCCGCGCTTCCGCCGCTACATGGTGAATGTGGTGGTCTCCAACGGCGCCGACGGTGACGGGCCGGCAGGCGCGCCCATCGTTGCCGAGGACCTGCCGACGCTCGCCAATCTCGCCGGCCGCGTTGAGCACATCTCCCACATGGGGACGCTGATCACCGACTTCATGCTCATCAAGTCCGGGGCATTGCATCGCGCGAATGGCGGCTATCTCATCATCGATGCCTTGCGCCTGTTGCGCGAGCCGTTCGCCTGGGAGGCGCTGAAGCGCTGCCTCAGGGCCGGTGAGGTGAGGATCACGTCGGTGCCTGAGGAAGTGGGGCTGACAACCACGGTATCGCTCGAACCCGATCCGATACCCCTGTCGGTGAAGGTGGTGCTGGTGGGCGAGCGCACGCTCTATTACCTGCTGGTGGCTCTGGAGCCGGATTTCGAAACCCTGTTCAAGGTCGCCGCCGACTTCGAGGACGAGGTGGAGCGCAGCCCCGAGACGACGGGCCTTTATGCCCGCCTCATCGGCTCCATCGCCAGCCGCGAGAACCTGAAAGGCCTCGATGCCAGGGGCATGGCGCGCATGGTCGAGGAAGCCGCCCGCCAGGCCGAGGACGCCGAACGCCTCTCCTTGAGGATCGGCACCATGGGCGAAATCCTCATCGAAGCCGATCACTGGGCCGGTGTCCGCGGCGGCAAGCGCATTTCGGCCGCCGATGTTGAACGCGCTGTTGCCGAGCGTGTGCGCCGCTCGGGCCGTATTCGCGACCGCTCCCTCGACATGATCACCCGCGATATCGTCCTGATCGACACCGATGGCGAAAAAGCCGGCCAGATCAACGGCCTGTCGGTCATCACCATCGGCAAGGAACCGTTCGGCCGGCCGGCCCGCATCACCGCCCGGGTGCGCATGGGCTCGGGCAAGGTGATCGACATCGAGCGCGAGGTGGAACTGGGCGGGCCGCTGCACTCCAAGGGCGTGCTCATCCTTTCCGGCTACCTCTCGGCGCGCTTTGCGCTGCAAGAACCCGTGTCTCTATGGGCAAGCCTTGTCTTCGAGCAGTCCTATGGCGGCATCGACGGTGACAGTGCGTCATCGGCCGAACTCTATGCGCTGTTGTCGGCGCTGGCCGAAGTGCCCATCTTCCAGGGTTACGCGGTCACCGGTTCCGTCAACCAGTTGGGTGAGGTGCAGGCTATCGGCGGCGTCAACGTCAAGATCGAAGGCTTTTTCGACGTCTGCAACGCCCGCGGCCTGACCGGCCGCCAGGGCGTACTGATCCCCAGGGCGAACATCAAGCACCTGATGCTGCGTGCCGATGTCGTGGAGGCGGCAAGGAAGAAGAAGTTCTTCGTCTGGCCCATCGCCACCATCGATGAAGGCATCACCCGGCTCACCGGCCTTGCCGCCGGCGAACGCGGGAGCGACGGGCGCTTTCCCGAAGGCAGCGTCAATGCGAGGGTCGAGGCGCGGCTCAGGTCCTTCGCCGAGGCGCGCCGCCGCTTTGCCGTCAAGTCGGATGCCGCCTCGCAAGGCAATGGAGGACCCGCATGAGCCTTCCGCGGCGCATCGTCGTCATGCTTGGCGGCCATGACGAGGCTGCGGCGATGCAGGCCGCTGCCATGCTGGCCGGGGCCACCGGCGCCAGCCTGGCGGGCCTGTTCGTCGAGGACCAGGAACTGCTCGACCTCGCCGGCCTGCCGCAGATGATGACCTTTGCCGGTCCTGCCGGCCAGCTGACGCTCGACCGCATGGAAAGGGCATTTCGCGAAGAGGCGCGCCGCTGCCGCAAGATCATGGCCGAGCTGGCCGGCCACGCCAACCTGTCGTTCGAGTTCGCCAGCATCCGCGGTGACCGCCGCACCCTGCTCGACACCGCCACGCTGGAGGGCGATATTGTCCTGTGCCAGGCAAGCCTCGGCGGACCCGCTGCCGGCGAGGTCATCGCCTCGGCCCGCCGCAGCGCCCGCGCCGCCGCCGGCGTTGCCCTCATCGGCCCCCTCGCCCGCCTCGGCCCGGGTCCGGTGGTGGCCATCGACGATGGCGACGCGTGCGGTCGCGAGACCGTGGCGCTGGCTGCCCGGCTCGCCGCCCGGCGCCGCGTACCGATGGTCGTGCTGGTGCTGGCCGAGCATCGCAAATCCGCCGAGGCGATCTCGGCGCGCGCCCATACCATCGCTGGCCACACCGACTTCAACGCCCGCATCCTGCCGTCAGACGATGCGACCCGGCTGGCCGAGGAACTGGCTGAAATCCAGCCGTGCTGCGTGGTCGGCGACCTCGAAGGCCGCCCCTTCGGCAACGATCAGGCGGTCGCCGGACTGGCGCGGGCCGCCCGTGCACCGTTGATCCTCCTCCGCTCGCCTGCCATGTAGCGTGAGCGCATCAGCCATGTCCGTCCGGCGCGGCGGAATCAATTTACCAACAGTAGCTTCCAGACTATTGTCACCGCATGATTTTTCGTCGTCTTGCGATGACAGTTATCTCCCCGACGCTCGCCACTTGATGGCGCGCCTGCTACCTTTTGCGGCCCTTGTCCTGGCCATGCTGTTCTGGGGTTCGGCCCCGGCCTTTACCCGCTTTCTGGTCGTCTCCATGCCACCCGCCGACCTCCTGGTGATGCGGTTTGCAGTGGTGGGGCCACTCTATGCCTTCTATGTGTTTGCCATCAGCGGCTGGCGTATCGCCCGCAGCGATCTTCCACGCCTCATCGCGGTGAGCCTCATCGGCATGGCCTGCTATAACCTTGCCATGAATTTCGGCCTGGCGCGCACCCCCGCCGGCGTTGCCGGACTGATCGTCGCCACCCAGCCCCTGCTCATCATCTTCGGCACCAGCCTCGTTAATCGCGAGCGGCCGCGCGGCGCGGCGATCGTCGGCTCGCTGGTGGCGATCGCCGGCACCATCGTCCTGTTCGGCAACGCCCTGAAGGCATCGGGCAGCGGCGGCAGCGTGACGCTTGCCGGCGTTGGGCTGATGTTTCTGAGCGGCCTCGCCTGGAGCTTTTTCGTTATCGCCGGCAAGCCGCTCATCGAAAGATACGGCGCCATCCGTATCACCACCGCAACGGTGATGATCGCCACCTTGCCGATGCTCTCGCTGGCGAGCGCGACAACGCCGCACACCGTTGCAACACTGTCGGCCGCGGCCTGGCTCGCCTTCACCTATATCACGGCCTGTGCGATGATTTGCGGTACCATGTGCTGGAATTATGCCGTCGGGCGCCTGCACGCCTCGCTCACCGCGCCGTTTCTGTTCTCCATTCCCGTGATCGCCGTCGCCACCGGCCATGTGGTGCTGGGTGAGACCATCTCGGCTTCCATGGCCTCGGGCGGCGCCCTCATCATCGCCGGTGTCGCCTGGGCCCAGTTCGCCGGGCGCTACCGTCGCCTCACCGCCCGCGATACGGCAAGGCCGATGCGCGCCAACTGAAGGACCTGCCTCGAAGGCATATTTTCACTTTCTGCATAATCGCGTATAAGAGGCGGGTGCGTTTGTCAGTTGAGGGAGATTGCTTTGGTCCGCATTCTTGTCATTGCCGTCATCGCCGCGTTCTCCACTTTCGCGGCAGGGACGCTGCCCGCGAGCGCCGACGATGCACAACGCGATCGAGCGTTGGCGCCCGCATCGAGAACGCTGGACGTGACGCTTGCCCCGGCTCAAGAGGGATTCAACGCGGATCCAAAGCCGGGCATGAGAATTGTGCCGGGCCAGAAGTTTGTCGAGTTTCGCGGCGAGTTCAATTACTTCCCCGGTAATACCTCGCTGATCTACGGCACGCTGGGGCACGACGGCGAGCCGGCGAAGTACACCTATGTCAGCTATGAGCCGGCCGGCGGCATCTTCGGCCTGGTGGTGGGCAGCTTCATTCCGATGCCATCGAGTTTCGACGGTTATTCCTGGGACAGGGCCAACAAGCCGGCCACCAGGTACCGGGTGCTGCTGACCAACGCGGAATACCGGCGGCTCGACCAATTCATCCAGCACGCACGCAAGACCAAGAAGGTGTTCTGGTTTTTTACCGACAACTGCGCGCGCTTCGTGCGCGATGCTGCGCGCGCCGTCGGCCTGAAGGCACCGGAGGCAACCTTCGTCCTGCCGCCGACCTATATCAACATGCTGAGCTGGGCCAATCGCGGCCGTCTCGCCGATCCGGGCTAGGCGCAGCATCGAGACAAGCGGCGCCGAGTGAGCGTGTTCCCGGCGCGCGCCATGACGTTCGCATCGACTGGTTTGAATCGACCCGGCAAATCTACTGAATTGTGCGCGGCACACGAAACGGCTATGGGATCGTCTCCCTGACGCAACCTTGTCCGCGCCCATGCCCACCACCGACGCCAGCCCTTCCATCCTCCACCGGCCCGCCGTCGTCATCGTGGCGGGCTGCCTCGTCGCCCTCGTCGCCTTCGGCGTGCGCTCGACCTCCGGCCTCTTTACCAGCCCGATCAGCGAGGCGCACGGCTGGGGACGCGAGGTCTTCGGGCTGGCGATGGCGCTGCAGAACCTCCTGTGGGGTGTGGCCCAGCCCTTTGTCGGCATGCTCGCCGACCGCATCGGCCCCATGCGGGTGATCATGGCCGGCAGCCTCGTCTACGGCGCGGGCGTCCTCGTCATGGCCTTCGCGGGGACCCCCGGCATGCTCTATCTCGGCGGCGGCCTGCTGATGGGCGTCGGCATCGCCTGCACCTCCTTTGCCCTCGTGATGGCCGCCTTCGGCCGCGTGGTGCCGCCCGAACGGCGCTCGTGGTCCTTCGGCCTCGCCACCGCCGCCAGTTCCATGGGCCAGTTCGTCTTCGCCCCCCTGGGCCAGGGTTTCATTGCCGCGTGGGGCTGGCAGACCGCGCTGCTACTGCTGGCGGCCATCACCCTGTCGCTGATCGTCCTGGCGGTGCCGTTGGGAAGCTCGCGCGGCGGCGTCGCCATGGGCGAGGCCGAGCGCGAGATGACCATGCCGGAGACCCTGAAGAAGGCCTTCGGGCACTCAAGCTATGTTCTCCTGAACTTCGGCTTCTTCGTGTGCGGCTTCCAGATCGCCTTCATCACGGTGCACCTGCCGCCTTACCTGGTGGATCGCGGTGCCTCGCCGGCAGTCGCCGCCTGGGCAGTGGGCGTGATCGGCCTGTTCAACGTCGTGGGGTCTTACCTTTCGGGCATGTTCGGGGGTCGCGGCTCACGCCGCATCGGTCTGTCAATCATCTACCTCGCCCGCTCGCTTTTGGTGACGGCCTTCCTGCTGATCCCGCTGTCGACCGCCTCGGCGCTGATGTTCGCAGGCCTGATCGGCCTGTTGTGGCTCTCCACCGTCCCGCTCACCATGGGGTTGGTGACGGTGATGTTCGGTACCCGCTACATGGCGACACTCACCGGCTTCGTCTTCCTGTCGCATCAGGTGGGTTCATTCCTCGGCGTGTGGCTGGGCGGCTATGCCTATGATCACTACGGCTCCTACGACAGCGTGTGGTGGACTTCCGTCGCCCTCGGTCTGTTCGCCACGCTGGTACACTGGCCCATCCGCGAGGAACGCGCTGGCTCATTTGCCGTTGCGACGGGCCAATGACCCACGATGAAGCAGCAGCAGCCTGGCCCGGCCACCGGCTGGTGCTCATCCTCGCCGCCTCGGTCCTTGTGGTCTTCCTCCTCGCCATGGCCATCACCATGCGCGCCGCCGCCCTTGGCCCCGCGGCGACGGGGCCGATGCTGGCGGTCTTTCCCGCCGGCGATGATGACGATCAGGTCTTCGCCGCGCTGATCCGCGCCGGCGGCAGGCCCATGCGCAAGACCTGGGTTCCGGGCGTTTGGGTGGTGGCGGGCGATGAGGCAGGCTTTGCCGGGCGCCTCAAGCGCGAGGGCGCGCTGGCCGCCTATCGGCAACTGCCGTTCTCGCCGCAGATCGCCGGCTGCTTTGCCTTTGTCGACCAGAAGACCGTGGCGCTGTTCGCGGTGCGCCCGTAAGCCTCGATCTATTCGAGCAGATCGGCGAGGCGTTTCTTGAACTGTTTCACCTTGTAGTCGGACAGTTCGTATTCCCATCCGGCGGTGCGCTTGGTGATGGCGTCGGCCTCCTTCGCGTCCTTGCCCTTGGCGAGCACCGTGACGGTGATCCAGCCGTTGCCGTCTTCCTCGCTCAGCCGGTAGCCGATCTTCAGCCCGTCGGCCATCTCAAGCTCCACGCGCGAGACCTCCTTGGTGCCCGCCTTCACTGGCCGCACGTCGACGAAATCCACATTGGCAAGATCGGTGGCGGTGTAACGCACCCCGATATCGCTCTTGATCTTCTTGCCGGCGGGGATGGCGCCGACGATATCGAACTTCGCCGTGCCGGCGCTGGTGGTGCCGTTGTGGTAGACCTCCAGGACCTCGCCATCAGGATGGATGATACGCGCCCGTTCCACATGGTCGATCCGCAACGCCACCACCGTGGGATCGACCCAGCGGGTGATATCGCTGGAGGCATCGACCCGGCCCTCGGCCAGCCAGCTTTGCGCGGCGCCCTCGACCCGCACATATTCGGCGTCCTTGCCCTCACCGGCGCGGCCCGGTGCCTGTTTGCCAAGCACGATCGCCGCGATGGTCTTGCCGTCCTTGTCGAGGAGGCTGACGAGGTGGGCCTTGCTGGCGATCGAGGTCGGGTCGTCCACTTCGAGCTGGGCATACTTGGAAGGCGCCGAGGTCTTGGCCTCCAGCTTCGTCAATTCCACTAGCGACACCAGGACTTTTTGCAGCTTTTCCGGATCGGCGGGATAGTTGCTGCCGGCCACCACCCAGCCCTTGTCATGGCGCTCGACGCGGATCGACCCCTTGGCGTCCTTGGTCACGATGGCCGCGACATCGTTCACCTTGTCCAACAGGCCCGGCAGGACCCGCTCGCCCTGGGCCGCATCGACGTTGAGGCGATGATTGACATCGTAGCTCCACACCGCCGCGGCGGTGGAGACAAGAGCCATGACGGCGAGCGCGATGAGGACGCGCGGCGTCATGACGGAGCCCTCGTTGCTGCATCCCCGCGCTTGCGTCGCCCGAAGCGCCGGATCAATGCAAACAGACCGAGGCCGATGATGATGATGATCGGCACCCCTGCGATATTGATGAACTTCACTTCACTCTCAAGCCGCTGGATGTCGGCGCGCAGCGCCGCCTGCACGGCGCGCAACTGCTGGCGGATACCGATCACATCCTGGCGGAAGCCGAGGATCGCCTGTTTGTCGGCATCGCTCAGCACCACGACGCCACCCTGCGCCTTGGAGCGGATTTCCTTGATCTTCTTCTGGGTCTGGGCGAGCTTGTCGCTGAGGGCCTGCTCGCGCGACCGGTAGCGTTCTTCGGCCGCCCGCTGCATGTTGTCGATGAGCGTGAACGAACGCGCCTCGACGCCGCGCCCGCGAAGGCCCGCCAGCGCCTGCCCGCCCGACAGGTTTTCCAGCGCATTGAGCAGGAAGTCGGCATTGTTGGCGCGCGGCACCACCATGGTCTGGCCCAGCACCTGGCGGGTCTGCGCCCAGAAGCTGTCGTAGAGCAGGTCACTGTCGGCCACCAGCACCACATTGATCTTGCCCGACTTGATGCCCTTGGCCGTCGACATCTTGGCGGCGCTGTCGGCCACCGGCATCCCGTCCGGGAAGGCGGTTGGCGCCTCGCCGGTTAGGCGTGCAGCCAAAGTGAATTCCTTGCCGGCGGGCTTGTAGGATTGCAGCAGCTTCAGCGGATCGGGCTGGATCAGCTCTGAGTCCTTGATCAGCATCGCCTGGTTGCTCGACCTGATCAGTGGGGTGACCGTCGTCTTGGCACCCGTCACCGCGGTGATGGCGCCGGGGCTGGCGATCACGATGTGGTCGACATTGGCGAAGATGGCATCGGCGACATCGAAGGTCGATTTGTCGAAGTTCATCCACGCCACATAGCTCGTGACCGTCGGCTGACCCTGCACACTGTACTGCACCCGCCGCGCATGGGCGATATCGCCCACCACCTCGTCCGGTGCGATGGTGACGCCCCACGACTTGAACAAGCGCTCAAGAGCGTCATCCTTCTTGAGGGTGCTTCCACGCACCTGGCCGGTTTCCGAAAAGGCATCGGCGAAAACCATCACCGGCTTGCCGGAAAGGGCGAACTGGTCGATGGCGTAGGCCGCCTTTTCCGTGAGCTTTTGCGGTGAAACGATGAGCAGTACGTCGACATCGGGCGGCACTGCCGCCATGTCGGAACTCACCGCCTTGACGTCGAAGAATTCCTTCATCTGCTGGTAGACGAGCCAGGCCGGGATCGGCTGGCCGGTCTGCGGGTTCATGGTCCCCGCCAGCGGCAGGCTGGTCAATAGCCCCACCACCTTGCGCTTGGGATCGGCCAGCTTGTAGATGAGCCGCGTGAGGTCATATTCCAGGAAATCGGCCCGATCGAGATTGAGGAACGGGATCACTTCCTGGTTGTCGGTGAGATTGGTGCCCACGAGCCCGAGATAGGCCGATGTCTGCCCGTCGCCCAGCGACACACCCTGCAACCCGGCCGCGACGGCGCGGTCCTCGACATCGGTGAACGGCTTGGGATCATAATATTCGACCCGCAACTTGCCCCGCGACAGGCTCTCATAGAGCGACAGGAGGTTGCGGATGCGGTCGGCATATTGCGCATAGGTCGGCACCTTGTCGCCGATCTCGCGGGAATAATAGAGTTTGAGCGTGATCGTATCCTGCAGCCCGGCAAGCACATGGCGGGTGGCGGGCGAAACGGTGTAGAGCCCGCCCTGGGTGATGTCGGCGCGCCACTGCCGCAAACCCTCGTGGGCGAACATGTTGACCGCCACCAGGGTGATCGCCGCCAGCACCAGGGCGATGGCTGCCCGGGTGGGGCGCGAAAGTGAATTGAGCCGGCCCATCATTCGACTAGCCCGCCTTCTTCAGCTCGATGGCCAACCCGGTCGCGAACAGCCAGAACGAGATCATGGCTGCTGCATAGACCACATCGGCGAAAACGATCACCCCGTGCATCGGCTCTTCGAAGTGGGCGATGACGCTGAGCGAGGAAATGGCGTCGGCGAGGGCATTGCCACCCACCGCGCGCACGGCATCGAGAACCAGCGGTGTGCCGCTGGTGATGATGAGGAACGACAGTGCCACCGCAATGACGAAGGCGATCACCTGGTTGTGGGTGAGCGCCGAGGCACAACTGGCCACCGCCAGCAAAACGCCGGCCATGGCAAAAGCGCCCAGGTAGCTGACGAGAATGACGCCGTTGTCGGGCGAGCCCAGAATGTTCACCGTCACCCACAGGGTGAAGGTCGCTACCAGCGCCACGCCGATGAACAGCCATCCTGCCAGCCACTTGCCGATGACCGCCTCGGCGATGGTGATCGGCAACGTCATCAACAGCTCGATGCTGCCGCTCTTTTTCTCCTCCGCCCACAGCCGCATCCCAACGGCCGGCACGAACACCAGAAGAACCCACGGCACATAGGTGAAGAACGGCACCAGATCGGCGGTGCCGCGGCCCAAGAGGTTGCCGACATAAAACGTCATGATGCCGCACAGGATGACGAACACCACCAGGAACACATAGGCGATCGGCGTGCCGAAATAGGCGCCGAGCTCGCGCCGGGCGATGGCGGCGATGTTATGCATCGGCCATCTCCCTGGTCGTCGTCACATGCTGGAAGACGTCCTCGAGACTGGCCTTGCGCTTGCCGGGAATGAGCTTCCTGAGTTCATCGGCGGTGCCGTCGGCGACGATGCGGCCGCGATCGATGATGATGGCGCGCGAGCACACCGCGTCCACCTCCTCCAGAATATGGGTGGAGACGACGATGGCGCGTTCCGCCGCCATGTCGCGGATGAGTTGGCGCACATGATGCTTCTGGTTGGGATCGAGCCCGTCGGTGGGTTCATCGAGGATCAGCACGCGCGGATCGTGCAGGATGGCCTGGGCGAGGCCGACGCGGCGCTTGAAGCCCTTCGAAAGCGTCTCGATGGCCCGGTCGATGACCGGTTCGAGCCCGGTGCGCTCGACCGCCTGATCGACCGCATTACGGCCATCCGCGCCACCAAGGCCGCGCACGCTGGCGCAGAATTTGAGAAAGCCGAGCGGCGTCATCTCGCCCCAGGCCGGCGCCCCTTCCGGCAGGTAACCAACGAGTTTCTTGGCGGCGATGGGCTGCTCCGCCACATCGAAGCCGCAGATACGGGCAGTGCCGACATCGGGCGAAAGGAAGCCGGAGGCCATCTTCATGGTGGTCGACTTGCCGGCCCCGTTCGGCCCGAGAAAGCCCAGAACCTCGCCCGCCGGAACGCTGAGCGAGATGCCGTCCACGGCCACGACGGCACCGAAGCGTTTCTCAAGGCCGTCGAGTTCCAAAAGTCCGGTCATGCACGATGTCCGGTAGCCCTGCGCGGCCGCCGGTCCTGGAAGGTGAGAATCATTCGCGGGTGGTCCATAGCCACTGAAAGACCGTCTGACCATGCGGCGCATTGGCCCAGTAGCTGGCAGCAGTCTCTGCGATTGGCTGCTAACTGCATGAAATCACTCGTTAATCTGTGGTTCAGCCAGTTGACGCTATGATCGGCATCGTTAACATGGGCATCGACGGCGAGGGCAGGAACAAGGCGCATTCTGATTGAAGGAGATTGTTTCATGCGGTCGAAAGAGTTGGAACTTTTGCTGAAAGGTTGGAGTTTGACCACCGCGGAGATCCTTTACCGCATGCCCGACCATCTGGACCTACTGCAGACTTATGTATGGCAGGAATATGACCTCGCCCCACGCTTTCCGCGCCTGATCAAGTTCCTGGATTTCTGGAGTCACAACCTGGAAGGCCCGCTGGCTTCGGTGCGGGTTGCCCACAATCCAATTGTCGGCGCCGCCGAAATGCGCCTCGTGGGCGCCGAGTGGCGGCTGCACTGAATTGCCGGCTGATCCAGGGTCAGGTCCCTAGCCCAACACCTCCTTTTCGGTGACGATCGCCTGCATGGGAATGTCATGCGGCTGGGGATGGATGGTGGCCAGTTCGGTATCCGAATAGCCGATGCCGATGACCTTGGGCTCATGATCGCTTAATGAGGCCAGGGTGCGGTCGAAGAAGCCGCCGCCGTGGCCCAGCCGGTAGAAATCCCTGTCCCAGCCGACCAGCGGCACGATGATGACATTGGGTATCACGTCTTCGCCTTGCGCCGGCGCCGGAATGTTCCAGATGCCGGGCTGCAGCTTGTCGCCGAGCTTCCAGGCGCGGAATTTCAGCGGCAGTCCGTGGTCGACGATGACCGGCAGTGCCGTCATGCCGCCATTGGCCACCACCCGCGCCGCCCACGGCCGCAAGTCCGGCTCGCCGCGAAACGGCCAGTAGAAGCTCAACATGCGGCCTTTGACGTCGCCGATAATCTCGTCGATGCCGGCCGCGATGTGGCCGGCACATTCGGAGCGGGTTTCGGCCGGAAGGTCGAGGCGCAGGCCGATCAGGCGCTCGCGCTCACCCTTGCGCCAGGCATCGACCTCAGCCCAGGTCCATGTACCCGCCTCTGCCATGCTCGACCTCCAGTTGCCGGTGGTCATATTGCCCGCAAAAGCCTAACGAAACCCGACGCCGTCGACCAGAATCGCTGGCGCCGCAACGCCCGCGCGGCATCAGCCCCCGGTCAACGCGAGTAGAACTCGACCACCAGATTGGGTTCCATGTGCACCGGATAGGGGACTTCCGCCAGGCCCGGCTGGCGTACCAGCTTCGCCGTCATCCTGGAATGGTCGGTCTCGACATACTCCGGCACGTCGCGTTCGGCCAACTGCACGGCTTCCAGAACGATGCCGAGCTGCTTGGACTTCTCCGCCACCTCGACCGCGTCCCCCACCTTCAGGCGGTAGCTCGGGATGGTGACCCGGCGGCCGTTGACCTTGACATGGCCATGGCTGATGAACTGGCGGGCGGCAAACACCGTGGGAACGAACTTGGCCCGGTAGATCAGGGCATCGAGGCGCCGCTCCAGGAGGCCGATAAGGTTCTCCGAGGTATCGCCGCGCACCCGTGAGGCCTCGTTGTAGATGGCCAGGAACTGCTTTTCCGAGATGTTGCCGTAATAGCCTTTGAGCTTCTGCTTGGCCTTGAGCTGGGTGCCGAAGTCCGACAGCTTGGACTTGCGCCGCTGGCCGTGCTGGCCGGGGCCGTATTCACGCTTGTTGACGGGGCTTTTCGGGCGGCCCCAGATATTCTCGCCCATGCGGCGATCAAGTTTGTACTTCGCGGATGCGCGCTTGGTCATGGTTCGGTCTCTCCAAAATCGTTCAATATGGCTGACCGGCAGGACACCCCGCCGGCCCGGATATGAAGCCCGCTCTCCTCGTCACCGGTTTCCCGGCCGACAGAACCGTCAACCACGCCGAAAATGGCAAGGGCGACGGTCCGCAAACAGGCAATTGGCAAATCGCGGGAGAACCCGCCACCGGGTCTTCCGCGCGCGAGGGTCATTACACCAGCCGCGCCGCGCCGTCAAATGGGCACTTCGATTACCTGTGCCGTGCCAAAGCCCATGGCGCGATAGCCGGCAAGCTGGTGGGGGGCGGTGCCGCGCCGGGCGGTGAACAGGGCGGTATCGGCTGCCACTTTGGCCGGCTGCGCGGCGGAATCGGTCCGCCCGCCCATCAGCGATACCACCCGCCGCGCAATCGCCGGCGCCGGATCGACGAAACTGACCGGCCACGGCGCCGCTGAGGTGATTTCATCGAGCAGCAGCGGGTAATGCGTGCACCCCAGCACCACGACATCGGTGCGGTTGCCACCGCGCCGGCGGAACACCGGGGCGATTTCCGCCGCAATGGCTTCCGCATCGACCGCCTCCCCCCTGAGCTTGGCCTCGGCCATCTCGGCCAGGCGCGGCGCGCCGTGCAGCAACACCTTGCAGTGATAGGCATAGGTGTGGATCAGCGCATGGGTGTATTCGCGCGCCACCGTCGAAGGCGTCGCCAAGACCCCGATGACCGCCGTTTTCGTCATCTGCGCGGCCGGCTTGATGGCCGGCACGGTGCCCACGAACGGCAGGCGGAATTCCTCCCTGAGAACGGCGAGCGCCAGCGTCGAGGCGGTATTGCAAGCGACCACGACGCAGTCCGGCTGAACCTCGTCGATCAGCCGCCCCATCACCGTGACGATGCGCCGGACCAGCCTTGCCTCGGGCCAGTCGCCATAGGGAAAGGCGGCATTGTCAGCGGCATAGATGAGATGCGCGGCCGGCATCGCCTCACGCACCGCGCGCGCCACGGTGAGTCCGCCTGAACCTGAATCGAACACCAGGATGCGGGGGCCGGCGGTCACTTCCCTCGCCCCTTCATCCGCCGCGCAACATGGGCATGGGTGAGCGAAGCCACCATCCCGCGCAGGGTCTGGACCTCCTGTTCGGTAAGGTTGGCGCGCTGGAACAGGTTGCGCATGTTGCGCACCATGCCGGGTTTCTTCTCCGCCGTCTTGTAAAAGCCGGCGGCATCGAGTTCACCCTCCAGGTGCTCGAAGAAACCCATCATCTCGGCTTGCGTGGCGGGGCGCGTGTCGGGGGTCCTGAGGCCGGGTCCCGAAAGGGCCGCCAGTTCCGGCGTGGCCTGCCCCAGCGACGGGGCAATCTCCTTGAACCATTCATAGCCCACCAGCAGCACAGCCTGGGCGATGTTGAGCGAAGCAAAAGCCGGATTGACCGGCGCCGAGATGATCTCGTGGGCCAGTGAAACCTCGTCGTTGTTGAGGCCCCAGCGCTCGCGCCCGAACAGGATCGCGAGCCTTTCGCCGCGCCCGATGCGCCGGTGCATGTCGGCGCCGGCGGCCTCCGGCGCCATCACTTCCTTGATCATGCCGCGCGGTCGGGCGGTGGTGGCATAGACGTGATGGAGGTCCGAAAGCGCCGCCGGCAGGTCAGCAAACACCCGCGCCCCCTCGATGATCCAGTCGGCGCCGGAGGCCGCGCTGACGGCCTTGGGGTTGGGCCAGCCGTCGCGCGGCTCGACGATGCGCAGTTCGCTCAAGCCGAAATTGGCCATGGCGCGCGCCGCCGTCCCGATGTTCTCGCCCAGTTGCGGGTTGACGAGGATAACGGCTGGGGCGGGCCCAAAATCAGCTTCGCGGGTGGTATCGGTTCCGGCCATGGTGATCAGCGCATAGCGCCTTGCGGGCCATAGGGGAAGATGGACACGACGCAATAAGGCGCAAGGACAGCCCGGCCCTATAGTGCCGATGTACGATCCCGGTCAATTTTGCCGTGATGGTTACGGAAATTGACCTATGGGACAACATCCATTCCCATGCTAATTTTCTTGGGCATCCATCCTCGTCAGACGGCAGGGGAGCACTTCATGACCGATAACATCATTTCCACCATTACTTCTGCCCCCGTATCGATGACGAGCAGCAACGATTCGACGACCGTCGCCGGCTCGGGCGCCATTATCCTGGGGATTGGCAGTCTCTTTGCGGTCGACATGCAAGCCGGATCCACCCTGACCGTTCTGGGAGATATCGGTCACCATGTCAGCGGCAATCTTGTCAACCTGGATGCGGCCGAAAGCCCCGTCATTGTCATTGGTGAAACCGGCGTTATCAGCAATACGCTTGCCGATGCCGTTGGCGGAACATTCAAAGGCTCCGCCCTGATTGACAACAAAGGGTCCGTATACGCTTTCAATAATGGAATTTCGATCGCACCGACAGACGCCGGCAATGCAATTGATATAATTAATGACGGAACGATACATGCGCAATTTACAGCATTGGATCTGGATGTCGGAAATGGCGGAGCTGAATTAAACAATTCTGGCGAAATTTATGCGGAATTTATTGGAATATCGGTAAAAACAGGTGCTGCGTTTATTGTTAATTCCGGAAATATTGCCGCCATGGCGGGAATAGCCATGGATTTTCTGTCAACTAGATTGGCTAATATTATCAATACGGGCGATATAACCGGACAAATCGGTACTGGCTCGGGCGATGACCTCATCACCAATGCGGGCCGTATTTTCGGCGACATCGCTTCTGGCTCAGGCAATGACCATGTCATCAACAGTGGCACCATTCACGGCGACATCATACTGGGCAATGGCAACGATACTTTCGATGGCCGCCATGGCATCTTGAACGGTTCCATAGTCGGCGGCGCCGGCAATGATACCTACATCGTCGATGACTCCTCCATTGCCATCTTCGAGGGCCCCGACCAGGGTATCGACCGGGTCGAGACCAGTTCGAATTTCGCGCTGGGGGGCGATTTGGAGAACCTTGTGCTCACCGGCGCCGGCAACACCCACGGCATTGGTAACGAGCTCGACAACATCATCTTGGGCAATAGCGGCGACAACGTGATCGATGGCAACGACGGAGCCGATGGCCTCGATGGCGGCAGCGGCAACGACCTGCTGCGCGGCGGCGGCGGTCTCGATGAACTCTTTGGCGACGGCGGCGACGATACCCTGCGCGGCGGCACCCAGGCCGATTCACTCGACGGCGGCGATGGCGACGACCTCCTCATCGGCGATGCCGGTATCGACACTCTCCTGGCGGGCGATGATAATGACGAGTTGCGCGGCGGGGCCAACAACGACCAGCTTCTCGGCGGGGCTGGCGACGACAGGCTCTTCGGCGGCACCGGCGGCGACAGGCTCTTCGGCGGCACCGGCGACGACACCCTTCACGGCGGCGCCGGCAAGGACTTCTTCACCGGCGGGACTGGCGCCGACACCTTCGCGTTCAACAGCATCATCGACACCGCCGTCGGCGCCCAGCGCGACGTAATCACGGACTTCCACGCCACCCAGGGCGACGTCATTGACCTCTCCGCCATCGACGCCAATGCGAACACCGCCGGCGATAATGGCTTCATTCTGGTGGGCGCCTATTCAAACACCGCCGGCGAGTTGCGCATCACCATCGCCAACGGCAACAGCCTCATTCATGGCGACACCGACGGCGACGGCGTGGACGACTTCCAGATTTCCGTCCATGGAGCAACCGGCTTGAGCGCGGCAGACTTCTTCCTGTAGGTTCGGCCCCGAGGCTGGCATCATGCCGGCATCCGAAGCTTTCGGAACCGTCGATGAGCGCAACCCAAGCAGCCTTTCGCGCCGACCTCATCGCCATCCTCGGCCGTCAGGGTCTGCGCGACGAGACCCGCATGGACGAGATCGACCCCGGCCATCACGCCGACAACCTCGCCGCCGGCCTCCTCGCCCTGCCCCGCTCCACCACCGAGGTGCAGGCTATCGTGCGGCTTTGCGCTCGCCACGGCGTTTCCATGGTGGCGCATGGCGGGCTGACCGGCCTTGCCGGTGGCGCCGCCAGCAGACCCGGTCAACTGATCGTCTCGCTGCTCAGGATGGATGCCATCGAGGCGGTGGAGCCGCTGGAGGCCATCGCGATCGTCGGGGCCGGCGCGCGGCTGGAGAAGGTGGAAGATGCAGCCAATGCCCACGGCCTTTCCGTCGGCATCGATCTGGCGGCGCGCGGCTCGGCCACCATCGGCGGCATGATTTCCACCAACGCCGGCGGCATCGAGGCTTTCAGGAACGGCATGATGCGCGCCCGCGTCCTCGGCCTCGAAGCCGTTACCGCCGACGGCACCCTCTTCTGCGACCTGGCGCGCGTCACCAAGGTCAACGAGGGGCTCGATATCAAACACCTGTTCATCGGCGCCGAGGGGACGCTCGGCATCGTCACCCGCGCCGTCCTACGGCTGGTGCCGGTGCCCGGCGAGCGGGCAACCGCGCTTGTGGCGGTGGAGAGCGCAGGCGCGGCCGTGCACCTGTTCCACCGGCTGCGCCGCGCCGCGGGCGGCGGACGACTGCTCGCCGCCGAGATCATGTTCGCCGACTATGCAAAGACCGCCGCCTTCGACCTGAAGCTGGAAGGCCTCGTCGCCTTCTGTCCGGCACCTGCCTATGTGTTGGTTGAGACGACCTCCACCGACGCCGATGCCGCCCGCCAGGGCCTGGAGGCCGAACTGGCCGCCGGCATGGATGAAGGCCTGGGCCTCATCGATGCCCTCATCGCCCGGTCCGAGGCCGACCGGGCAGACTTCTGGCGCCTCAGGGAGGAAACCTGGGCGGTGGAGCGCCAGAAGCCGGCTGGCCTGTGGTTCGACGTCTCGGTGCCGCTCGGCCTGATCGACAGCTACATGACGGACTTGCGTGCCCGCCTCGATACCATCGATCCGGCGTTAGGGCTCTATGTCATGGGCCATCTGGGCGACGGCAACCTGCATGTGACGGTAGCGACGGGCACGCCGCTGAGGGCGCTGAAGGAGCCGATCTCGCGCGCCGTCGAGCACGGCCTGAAGGCAGCGGGCGGCGCCATCTCGGCCGAACACGGCATCGGTCTCGACAAGCGCGAAAGCCTGCATCGCCAGGCCGATCCCGGCAAGCTTTCATTGATGCGCACCATCAAGGCGGCTCTCGATCCGCAAAACCTCATGAACCCGGGAAAGATCTATTAGGGTCCGGTCCCTGCATCGACGGAAATGAACGCTCCAGCAAAGGGTTGCTGGAGTTTGCAGAATCAGCATGTAAAGACCGCCTTGCGCCGTGACGCCGACACGAACTTCGCCCGGCATCGTCCCGCCCACGAGGTCCGGGTGCCGGCATGCATCGCAAGCCAGGCCAGCACCTTTTCAAATCGCCCCATTTATGGCCAAGTGCCGTCCGTCGGTTTGCTTTCGGAGATCGCCGCCATGTCCGGCTCACTGAACGCCTCCTCCATCGAGGCCTACCATCGCGACGGCTTTCTCTTTCCCCTCGATGTCTTTACCACCCGCGAAGCCGCTGCCCTGAGGGCCGAGGTCGAGGCGCTGGAGCGCGACTGGCCGGCGGGCCGCCTGCCGCGCCCGCTCAACCAGTATTTTCGCGTCAACGGCCAGGTGGTGATCCCGCTGCTGGCCCGTGTCCCGCGCCACCCCGCCATCGTCGATGCCGTGGAAAGCCTCCTGGGCCCCGACATCATGCTGTGGTCGGCAGAATTCTTCATCAAGGAGCCCGGTACGCCGAAAATCGTTTCCTGGCACCAGGACCTCACCTATTGGGGTATGGGCGAGACGAATGAGGAGGTGACCGCCTGGGTGGCGCTCTCCGATGTGTCGCGCGCTTCGGGCTGCATGCGTTTCGTCGCCGGCTCCCACCACCAGCGCATTGCTCCCCATCGCGACACCTTCGGCGCCGACAACCTGTTGTCGCGCGGCCAGGAGATCGCCATCGACGTGAACGAGGATGAAGCAAGCTTCGTTGAATTGAGGCCCGGCGAGATGTCGCTGCATCACGGTCGCATGTTCCATGCCTCCGGCCCCAACCGCTCCAGCGACCGCCGCATCGGCCTTGCCATGCGCTACGTGACGCCGGCGGTGCGCCAACTCGTGGCCGAACGCGACTATGCCATGCTGGTGCGCGGCGCCGACCGTCAGCGCAACTGGATCAACATTGCCCCGCCGGCCGTCCCCTTCGACGCCGCCGCGCTTGCTCTTTACGAGGAAATTCTTACCGCCCAGTCAGCCGCCCTGGCCGCCGGCGCCGAGGGCGTGGTCGGACTTTACCGGGTGGCGGCCCCCGCTTAAGCCCCCTCCCCGTTGAAATCGATGTGAATGTGGTTGCCGTCCGGATCGAGGACATTGATCTGGGTGATGGCCGTGCCCGGCACCTTCGCCGGCCGGTAGTCGATACCCTCGGCCTCCAGCCGGGCCGTGAACGGCTCCATGCCCTTGGCCGAAAAAGCGAAATGCTCAAGCCGCGGCTCGCGGCCCTCAGGCTGTTTGCCCACCCCCACCAGATGCACGAACGGGTGCCCGTCGGCATAGAGCCAGGCGCCGGGAAAGTCGAAGGGCGGCCGCCAGCCTTCGGTCATGCCCAGCATCTGGCAGTACCAGCGGGTCATGGCCGCCAGATTGGCGGTGCGAACATTCACGTGGTCGAGCCGGCCCAGTTGCATACGATCCACATCCCTCATCTCACGTCGCCGCCATCATAGTGCATGCTGCGCGGCGGAAAAGCACCTTCATCCCTCCGTCGGGCTTTCGCAACCCGCGCGCGTTTGCTAGGAACGCTCGACTGACTGGTTTCAGGAGCGGAAAGACCCATCATGGCGAAGATCAAGGTTCAAAATCCTGTTGTCGAGATCGACGGCGACGAGATGACCCGCATCATCTGGCAGCTCATCAAGGACAAGCTGATCCATCCCTATCTCGACATCGACCTCGAATATTACGACCTCTCCATCGAGCATCGCGATGCCACCGGCGATCAGGTGACGGTGGACGCCGCCGAAGCCATTGCCAAGCATGGCGTAGGCGTCAAGTGCGCCACCATAACCCCCGACGAGGCGCGGGTGAAGGAATTCGGCCTCAAGAAGATGTGGCGTTCGCCCAACGGCACCATTCGCAACATCCTGGGCGGCGTCATCTTCCGCGCGCCCATCCTGTGCCGGAACGTGCCGCGCCTGGTGCCAGGCTGGACCCAGCCCATCGTCATCGGCCGCCACGCCTTCGGCGACCAGTACCGCGCCACCGACTTCCGCTACCCCGGCCCCGGCAAGCTGACCATCAAATTCGAGGGCTCGGACGGCAAGGTCATCGAGCACGAGGTGTTCCAGGCACCGAGCGCAGGTGTCGCCATGGCCATGTACAACCTCGACGATTCGATCCGAGATTTCGCCCGCGCCTCGCTGAACTACGGCCTGTCGCTCAACTATCCCGTCTATCTCTCCACCAAGAACACCATCCTCAAGGTCTATGACGGCCGCTTCAAGGATCTCTTCCAGGAGGTCTTCGAGGCCGAGTTCAAGGCCGAATTCGACAAGCGCGGCCTCACCTACGAGCACCGCCTGATCGACGACATGGTGGCATCGGCGCTGAAATGGACCGGCGGCTACGTGTGGGCATGCAAGAATTACGATGGCGACGTGCAGTCCGACATCGTGGCGCAAGGCTTTGGCTCGCTGGGCCTGATGACCTCTGTGCTGATGTCGCCCGACGGCAAGACGGTGGAAGCGGAAGCCGCCCACGGCACCGTAACCCGCCACTACCGCCTGCACCAGCAGGGCAAGGCCACCTCCACCAATTCGACCGCCTCGATCTTTGCCTGGACCCGCGGGCTCGCCCATCGTGCCAAGCTCGACGACAACGAGGCCCTGAAAAACTTTGCAACCACGCTGGAAAAGGTGACGGTGGATACCATTGAGGCCGGCGCCATGACCAAGGATCTCGCCGTCCTCATCGGCCCCGAGCAGAAGTGGCTGTCGACCGAAGGCTTCCTCGACAGGATCGACGCCAACCTGCAAAAGGCCATGGGCTGACAGCCGGAAGATTAGCGGCCGCATTTACCTGATTGCAACCGGATTGCCCGTTAGCTCTCCAACAGTTCCCGCGAACGCGTGAAGGCTGGAGCGACGGGATGGTTTCGATTGCAAGGGGCTTTGTTTGCGCGCTGGTCTTTGTCGCGGTGTTCCTGTTTTCCTATTGGATGGTGTTTGCCCAGTTCCTTTCCCAGAACGTGGCCTACGTGCCGGCTATGATGACAGCCGCCGCCGCGGCGTTTTTGACCTGGCATGTGATGCGATCCGCCAACCGGGGTATCCTGGGAACAGCCCTCAACTGGGCGGCGATCACGGGCGCCGCCGGCTTTTGCGTCGGCTTCTTTGGACCGATGATCTTCGCACCCGGCGCAAATCAGGGGCCAATGCTCGGCCTGTTCATTACCGGTCCGCTGGGCTTTCTCGCCGGCGGCATTTGCGGCCTCGTCTATGCGATATGGTGCCGGTCGAACCCGAAGAACGCGTGATGGTCGCTCGCCGCGCTCACCGGCACTTCAAGCACATCGCTGCCACAATCCGGCCGTGACGGCTATTTTGCGCGCCACAGGATGCACCAGCCCTTGGGGCTGATGTTGCCCTCGACCAACGTGCAGGCATGCGGCGGCTCGAAAAGCTTGCATCCGGCGCAATCCTTGCCGTTCTTGGGGTCGTCTTGATAGCGCGCCGCCTTCTGCGACATCTTACCGGCCTGCGCCTGGGTGGAGGCCAGCACGGCAAACGGCACTGCCGTGCCGATGAGTTTCAGTGTGGTGCGCCGATCGATGCGGCCCATATAGACGGTCTTGCTCATAGTCTTCTCCGAGGTTGAGGCTAAGAGCCTGGACGCTTGCCAGGCTTATTCACATTTCCTTGGTCAGATCGGGCAAAACCGGCGCCCCGCTTGTTGCTGGCAGTTCCTTGTTTACCCGCCGCATGCGGTTCTGCGATGCGTATCATCTGATCCGGTTGATGGTCTGCGCCGCATGACGCAAGCCAGCTTTGATCGAGATCAATATGTCTCATGGCGGTGATTCGTATCTTTTCATACAAGGGATTCGTTGCTTAGGGATTCGAAGCGGGCGGCAATCCCTATTTGGTAGAGAGCTCACGGATTTTTCCGGGAGTCGCGGGGGCTTATCATGGCATACCGCCTGGCGCGCGTGCCATTTCCGTCGCTATCGGTTTCGTTGCCAAACACCTTAGGGCGCTTAGCAGCAGCCGATCCGTATCGGCAGAAGTCTTCCCCCGACAATTCACTGAAGATACCGGCCCGGCCGGTCGACGATCGTGACGCGCGGTGCCATCGGCGCCCCCGCGTCGCGGCGCCCGAAGCCCGGCCGACGTCGTCGTCATCTGCTTGTTTCGAGGGGGACTGAAAGATGAATTTCGTACCTATGGATGCCTTGCCAACTGAAGGACCTGCGCCAGGCCCCGGCAGGCTCGCACTAGCGAGGGCGCTGCAGGCCTGGGGTGCCAGACAGACCCTGCTGATGCTGCTGCCATTGCTGGCTGCGGCATTTGTTCTCATGACAGGGGTCGATCCTGCCCAGGCCATTCCAAGCTTTGCCCGCCAGACCGGCGAGCCCTGTTCGGCCTGCCACACCACCCTGCCGGAACTGACGCCGTTCGGGCGGCGCTTCAAGCTGGGCGGCTACACGCTGGGCGGAAAAAATCTGTTCACCGGCGATTTCCCGCCGGTGGCCGGCATGATCCTGCCCAGTTTCTCCCATACCGCCAAGAACCAGGATGCCAAGCCGGCGCCGGGCTTCAAGAAGAACGACAACGTTTCAGTCGACCAGGTCAGCGCGTTCTATGGCGGCACCATTTACGGCGATCTCGGTGCCTTCATCCAGGGTACCTACGACGGTGTTGAAAATGCCGTGGCGCTCGACAACACCGACATCCGCTATGCCCGAAACACCAACATCTTTGGCAAGGACACCATCCTCGGCATCAGCGTGAATAACAACCCGACGGTGCAGGACGTGTGGAACACCACGCCGGCCTGGGGATGGCCGCAATTCGGTTCCGCCCTCGCCCCGCAGTTCTCACCGCCCGGCACTATCCTCCAGGAAGCGCTCGGCGGCCAAGTGGCAGGCGTGTCGGCCTACACCTTCTGGAACGATCTGGTCTACGCCGAAGTCGGTGGCTACTTCGCCTTGTCGAAGGGCGTTCAGAATGCCTTGGGAACCCTCGGCGACGACCGGCTGACGGCCCCTGCGCCCTATGCGCGCGTTGCCATCGAGAACACCTGGGGTGCCTACGATCTGATGGTCGGCGGATTTGTCATGGCGACCAAACTGCAACCGGGTCGGGTGCCCGGATTCGGGACCGACGACTATGTCGACGCCGGCTTCGATTCGCAGTTCCAGTACATGGGCGAGAAGAACATCTTCACGCTCAAGTTCAGCGACATCTACGAAGAGGCTCGATTGCATGCCTCCGTTGCCCAGGGCAGTGCCGCGAAGGTCAACAACCATCTGAACGTGCTCAACGTCTCCGGCACCTGGGTCTACGACCACGACTACAGCCTGGCGGGCGGCTTCTTCGATGTGACGGGAAGCAACGATGCGCTGCGCTACGGTGACAGTCTGACCGGCAGCCCCCGTGGCACCGGAGTCACCCTCGATGCGTCCTGGTCGCCCTTCATGGACGGCGGGCCGAATGCCTACAAGACCTTCAATTTCCGGCTCGGGCTCCAGTACACCCACTACTTCGAGCTGTTCGGCAGCTCCAAGAACTTCGACGGCCTCGGCCACAATGCCAGCAACAACGACACCGTGTTCCTTTACGCGCTGGCGGTGTTCTAGCCTCGCAAGGGGTCGGAATGCCTGATTGATGCAACGACGTGCAGCGTCCCTGGTGAGCCATCGCCAGGGGCGCTGCGTATTTTGGCCTCAGGCGGCGTGGGCGATGAGCGGCTTCAAGAGCGGATGGATGTCGGGCAATTCCTGGCCGATGAACTTCAGGAGCTGCCGCTCGTTTTCCTGCATGCCCCCTGCCCGGTTGATGCGCTCGATGAGCCATCGGGCCTCGCTGTCGGTGATCCGCTCAGACGATGCAATGGCGCTGTCCTGGCGCTTGCGGCGCTCCTCCCAGGCATGGTCCTTGGAATAGGCGGCGATAATGCCGTGCAAGCCGCCGGCAAGGGCGCGGCCAAAGAAATCGACGACGCTGACCCGGTCATCGTCTTCCCAGCGTTCCAGACGCAATGCCTCTGTCCGCGAGGGCACCGCGTAGCCCGATGCCGCCATCAGATAGTTGGCGATGGCCTTGACGAAGAGATCCGACCACGACGGATGATTGTCGGAATTGCCCACCGCATCGTTGATGTCGAACAGCACTTCGGCCTCGGTGCGGGTGATGGCGATGTTGCCGTCGCCGCCATAGGCGTAAAGCATGCGCCGCAGGAGGTCGACCTCAGCGGCGCCGATGCGGAACGGCAAGAGGTCGACACCCACCCGCGTCGGACCGCTGCCGGTCAGCACGCCCGCCTTCACCTGCTCCAGGGCAAATCCGATGAGCCGTTCAGGACTGGTCCTCGCCTTGTCGAGGACATTCACCAGCAGTTCCAGTTCCACCGATGAACTGACCCTCCCCTTGCGGCTGATGCGCGCCATCAGCCAGTTGGCATTAGCATCCGAGATATAGCCCTCGGGATCGGCCTGGTTGACGACATAGTCGGTGATCGCCTCGACGAAGAAGGTCATCCATGCCGGCGACTGCTCGGCGCATTCATCGTCAAGCTGGAACAGCCATTCCGCCTCGTACGGCTGGATGATGCCGTCGGGATAGACCTCCCGGCGCATGGTGAGCACATCCTCGTCGCTGATCCTGCGCGCCGACAACGCACGCTGCATCACATCCGGCATCGAAACGGCCATGTCTGTCGTCCTTTCCCACCAGGCTCACGCGTATTCCCGGCAGAATAAGGGGCCGCCATTACCATTTGGCTAACGATGTTGGCGCCGGTCGGCAGCCATTGACTTGCCCGCAATGATGGCGAATCTGGCACCCTCATCGCCTGTTTCAAGCATGAAGGACCGATCATGACTTCACCCCATTGGCTGGCGACACCATCCGGCGCGACACGCGCCCGCGGCCTCGGCATCGTCTTCGACGGCGAACCCGGCCCCTTCAACGCCATCACCGACGTCGCCGGCGTCGAGGTCGGCTACGAAACGCTGATCCGTGGCGAGGGCAAGCTGCAGGTCGGCAAGGGTCCGGTGCGTACCGGCGTCACCGCCATCCTGCCGCGCGGCCGCGCCGGCGTCGCGGTGCCATGCGCCGCCGGGGCGTTTTCCCTCAACGGCAACGGCGAAATGACCGGTCTTGCATGGGTGGAGGAATCGGGTGAATTGCAAACTCCCATCACCATCACCAACACCCATTCCTGCGGCGTGACGCGCGATGCCACCATTCGCTGGATGGTGGAGCACGATATCGGCACCGGCCAGGACTGGGGCCTGCCGGTGGCGGCCGAAACGTATGACGGTTTCCTTAATGACATCAACGGCTTCCATGTGAACGTTGAATCAACTTTCAAAGCCCTCGACAGCGCTCAAGGCGGCCCGCTGGAAATGGGCAGCGTCGGCGGCGGCACCGGCATGATGACCTACGAGTTCAAGGGCGGCTCGGCGTCCTCATCGCGCCGCGTCGCAGCAGCCGGCGGCGCTTACGTGGTCGGGGCTTTCGTGCAGTCGAATTTCGGCCGCCGCCATGAACTGACGATACGCGGCATGCCGGTGGGCAGGCAACTGACCGGCGGTGAGTTCCTGTCGAAGGGAACCGGCTCAATCATTGCCGTCATCGCCACCGATGCGCCCCTTCTGCCGCACCAGCTCAAGCGCCTGGCGCGCCGCGTTCCCCTCGGGCTCGCCCGCACCGGCACCATCGGCCACAACGGGTCGGGCGACATTTTCCTGGCTTTCTCCACCGCCAACCGGGAAGCCTTTACCATGCCGAGCGGCCAGTCCCGGCAGATGCAGGCGCTGGGCAACGAAGACATGGACCCGTTGTTCCAGGCGGTGGTGGAGACAATCGAGGAGGCGGTGATCGATGCCATGGTCGCCAACCGCACCATGACCGGTATCGACGGCTTCACCGTCCAGGCCCTGCCGCACGATCGCCTGCTGGCGGCGCTGCGGCGAGCCTAAACGGACTGCTCGGTATCGCCATCCAGCACCAGGCGTGGATACCCGTATTGCCGAAAGTCATCGCCAAAGCAGGTGTAGACCAGGCGTTCGGTTTCCTCATCATAGAACGAGCGATAGGCAGGCAGATTGCGGTTCTCGATGCTCGCGAGGTCGACCACCACGTCCGTGGCCAATTTCGCCTCTTGCCCGGAACTCCAGGCGGCGGCCGGCGCTGGATCGCTATCGTTATGATGCTTGGACATCCTGAAGTCTTCGAGCGGTGATTCATCCAGGCCGAAATCAGCCTCCAGCCGCTTGATCTCCTCGGCAAAGTTCTCCAGCTTGATATAGCGTGAGACGTAGTCTTCTTCGCTCGGCAGATATTGTTGGGCGATATGACTGTTGATTTTCCCGACCGAAACGCCGACAGCCGCCACGTGCCGCATGAAGTCGCGAAACGAAAGGCACAGCGCATCACCATGCGGCTTGCCGGCCCGCTCCCGCGCCGCGCGCACCAATGCCATTTCCCGGTCTCTGCGCTGGGTCGGCAGGTTGGCGTTGCGGACCACTTGCAGAAACGAGCTGACGGTGCGCTCGTAGGGATTGCGAACCAGCTTGACGATCGTCCGTTCGCGCGTTCGCAGCAAGCGTTTCGTTTCGGCCGCATAGCCGGGCTGGCGCTGAAAGACCTCAGTGCGATACTTGTGGACCCACCTGCCGTAAACGAGCGCTGCATCCAGCTTGCCGGCGTGAAAGAAAAACCACTTGACCAGCGAGGTGCATCCCGCCTTTGGGGTGAACAACAGTACCAGCGGGAAATCGGGTGCATGCAGGGGGTGCAGCCGCGACAACGAGGCATCCGGGCGCGCCAGATTGAACGCCTGCTCCGCGAATCGTTTGACAACATTCAAACTGCCGGTTCCATTTGTTGTGATGCGATTGTCTGGAATGACGAAACCGCCAACTGCAGCGGCCGCCCCACGCCGACTTGCCTATTTGATTTTGCAACGAGTTTCAATGCTCGAGGCCTGCCGGCAAGGCACCCCATATGCCTGCAGCCTGTAGGCCGGACGTCGATGATCGATTGCCGTCCGGCATCGGACATGTCTTGACACCTGAAGACCCGCTGGCACAAAAGCCCCACTCGTTGTGGTCGCGAAAGTCCAAGATGCCGCTTTGCACTCTCCATATCGGCCTGCCCAAGTCCGGCTCGACAAGCATTCAGAGCATGATCTTCGCCAACCGGACGCGGCTGGCCAGGCAAGGAATCTATGTCCCCGAGGCCAGTACCAACGGCTACCGTCGCGCCGACCATCATATGCTGGCGTGGGAAATCATCGGCAAAACAGCGCACCAGGGCGCGCAGGGCCACCGCGAGACCCTCAAGACCGAGCTGGCACGCCGCCGCAATCCCGAGCACATATTGATCACCTCAGAATATTTTCAGGACAGGCTGAAGTCGGTCTCCTACCTCGAGGGCCTGCGCGACGAATTCGCAGCGCTCGGCTATCGCCTGCGCCTTGTTGCCTATGTGCGCCCGCAACCCGAGTACATCAATTCCAACTACGCGCAGAACGTGAAATTGCTGTTCAACAATCAGGGCATCAAACAATACGTGGAGCGTTCGCTGCGTCTCGGCCGCTACAACTACAAGATGCTTTTGTTGCCCGCCTTCAGCCTCGACGGCATCGATGTCGTCTACCGTCCCTTCAACCGGGAGGTCGTGGACCGCGGAGTTTGCGAGGACTTTCTGGCGACGCTCGGGCTCGACGAGCGGGCCATAGCCGGGATGAAGATGCCGTCCGTCGAGAACGCCAGCCCCGGTCCCAAGACCCTGGCGCTGTGCCTGGCCATCTCCCGCAGGTTGGCCAGGGAAAACATCATCCTTAACGACGATGAACGCAACAAGGCGAGCCGCATGATCCAGGACCTGGGCGATCACCTCGGCTGGAATGCGGTGAAGTTTGCCGGCATCAACAAGCAGAACGCGCAGCGCATGCGCATACGCTTCGGCCCCGGCAACAACAAGTTTGCCTCCACGGTATGGCATCAGTCATGGCGGGAAGTCTTTGGCAAGGATTGCTGGACCCCGGCGCCGTACAACGCGTTTCATCGCAACAAGGCCACGGGGCACGACAGGGCCGAGTTCAGGCATGCCGAGATGACGGCCTGGAAGCTGTTGAGACTCGACACATATGAAGGCAAGCGGACATTCGCCGAGCTTGACCGCACTGCCTAAGCGGCCTAGGGCCTTTTTAGCAACAGGGTCTGGCACCGAACCGCAGGGCAACCAGTGAACATTGATTGAAGATGCCCATTTGCACGCTCCATATCGGCCTGCCCAAGACCGGATCGACGAGTATTCAAACGACGATTCTGACCAATCGCAGCCGTCTCGCGGGCCACGGCATTTATGTGCCCCAGACAGGCACGGACGGATTGCGGCACAACCATCACGAAATTGCCCTGGAGTTCCTCAAATCCAGGGAGCAGGTGGCGCCGGGCGGCTTGCTTGATGCACTTCGCGGCGAACTGGAAGATGCCGGCCATCCCGGCCATGTTCTCATTTCAGCCGAATCGCTCCACGCCAGACTGCACAATCCCCACTATGTCGCCCGGTTGCGCGATGCCTTTTCGGCCATGGGATATGGATTGCGGCTCATTGCCTACCTGCGGCCGCAGGTTGCCTACATCAATTCCTTTTATTCCCAGGACAGCAAGTACCTGACCAACACGCTCGACGTGGATGCGTTCGTGACGCGCGCCTTGAGCGTCAATCGCTATAATTATCGCGCGTTGCTGATGCCTGCTTTCCGCATGGAGGGTGTTGAGACTATCTACCGGCCGTTCAATCGCGAGATCGTTGAAAGCGGGGTCGTCGAAGACTTCCTGGCTGCGTTGGGTCTCGATGCGACGGCAATCGGTGCGATGACCATCTCGCCGCCTCGAAACATCAGTCCGGGGCCCAAGTCGGTCGCCGCCTTCGTCGAGCTTGGCCGTAGAGTGAGCGCCCACGGCATCGACCTCTCTCTTTCGGACCGCCGCGAGGTCAGGCGAGCCGTCCTGAAGCTCGGCGATCGCTTGAAATGGAACCAGAATGGCTTTTCAGGCATCAATGCAACCCAGGCACAATCGATCCGCGATCGCTTTGCCAAGGGTAACGACGTACTTGCCTCGAAAGTCTGGAGTCGGCGGTGGGAAGCTGTCTTCGGCGCCGATTGCTGGACCCCCGCGCCCTATAGCGCCTTCGATCGCGCCAAGGCCTCGGGCCCCGAGGCAGGCGAGTTCGATGACATCGTCGAGCGTGTCTGGCATTCGCTGAAGGACGGCAAGGCCGCCGAGCTGGCCGCCGGGACCGATCTACTGCATACGCCCCGCCCCGCCCGTGAGTTCCTCAGGAAACTCCGAGCTTTTTCTGCAGGCTTGAAGACGAGGTGGTATACTGGAACATGAGCCGCTCGCCTGGGTTGATGTAGTGAAAGGCCTGCTGCGCCATGAGCGCCGCCTCGTGAAAGCCTGACAGGATGAGCTTCAGCTTGCCCTCGTAGGTGTTGATATCGCCGATCGCGAAGATGCCCGGCTCCGAGCTTTCGAATTTGGCGGTATCGACCGGTATCAGGTTGTGCTCGAGATTGAGGCCCCATTCCGCCACCGGCCCGAGCTTCATGGTCAGCCCGAAGAACGGCAGGATGGTGTCGCAGGCGACCTCGAATTCGCCATCCGGTCCCTTCGCCTTGACGCCGCGGAGCGCCCCGCCCTCGCCCATGAGTCCCGTTACCTGCCCCAGCTTGAACGACATGGCGCCATCGGCCACCAGCTTGTGCATCTTGTTGACGCTGTCGGGTGAGGCGCGGAACTCAGCGCGCCGATGCAACAGGGTCATGGAGCGGGCCAGGGGTTGCAGGTTGATCGTCCAGTCAAGGGCGCTGTCGCCGCCGCCGATGATGAGGATGTCCTTGTCGCGGAATGCCTCCATCTTCCTGACCGAATAGAAGACGGATTTACCCTCGTAGTCGTCGATGCCCGGTATCGGCGGCTTCTTGGGCTGGAAACTGCCACCACCGGCGGCGATCACCACGACCTTGCAGTGGAAGACAAGCCCGCCGTCGGTCTCCACCACGAAATCGTTGTCGCCGCGCCTGGTGAGACCGGTCACCATCTGGTTGAAATGGAAGCCCGCCTTGAACGGATGGATCTGCTCCATCAGCCGTTCGGTCAGTTCCTGGCCGGTGACGATGGGCAGGGCCGGAATGTCGTAGATGGGCTTTTCCGGGTAGAGCTCGGTGCACTGGCCGCCCGGCCGGTCGAGAATGTCGATGACCTGGCACTTGATGTCCAGAAGCCCGAGTTCGAATACGGCAAACAGCCCGATTGGACCCGCACCGATGATCACGGCATCGGTGGTGATGGCCTCATGGCTCATGACGGCAACTCCATTGCTTGGGAAGCACTGATCGCGCGAGGGCCAGGCGCCCCCGGTGAAAGCGAAGAATTCAGAACTGCTTTTCGGGCACCCGCACGGTGAGCCCGTCGAGACTTTCCGAGACCTTGATCTGGCATGACAGGCGCGATGAGTTCGCGCACGTCGAAGGCAAAGTCCAGCATGTCCTCTTCCATCTCCGAGCGCCCGCCCACGGCCTCCAGCCAGTCCGGTTCCACATAGACATGACAGGTGGCGCAGGCGCAGGCACCGCCGCAATCGGCATCGATCCCCGGCACCATGTTCTTCACTGCCGCTTCCATGACCGACATGCCGGGCGTGGCATCGACTTCGTGCTGATTTCCATTGTGCTCGATAAAAGTAATCTTGGCCATTTGTTCAAACCGTCGAATCTGGAGAGATGAGCGGCCTTCGATACCGAAACGGGCCGCGGCGGACCGCCGGTTCAAGACCAGCCGCGAGGTTAATTAGTGGATTGCTTGTGCAAAGACAATGCACCAGTCGCTCAAAGGGTGGGGCCAATTGACATGGGGGGAGCGCAAATGTGTTGCGCCCGGCGGGCACGGCCACGCCGCATGCCGAATCAGAGCATGGTCGCGATGACCTTCTCGCACATGGCTATTTCCTGCTCCAGACGGGCGAGCATGCGGGCCCTTTCGGCCGCGGCCGCGGCAAACCCCATGGCCTCCAATCGGCCGGCGGTCTCTGCCACCCCGCCCGCTCCCAGCGCCCGGGCGGCGCCTTTCAGCGTATGGGTGGCGAACTTCCAGTCGCCAGCATTGCGGGCCCCCAGGACGGCGAGCAACTGATCGTGCATCTGAACCCGGAACAGCCCGAGCAGTTCGCGCTCCAGGTCTGCGCTGCCAAGCGTGTAGGTGCGCAAGTGATCGAGATCGAGCACGCAGGTGTTGCCGACACCCGTCTGATCGCCGGCTATCCCGTCCTGCGTGAGTTCCTTGCCAGCGTGCATGCTTCTGGTTCCTGCCTTCCGGGTGCCTGCCTCTTCACTACGCATACGTTCTAAGCGAGGGGTTTTGGAATCCTGTTAAGGGGGTTGGTGAATCAATTGCCTCGCCGGATGATTCAAAGCCGGCCACAATTTTAACCAAACTTTCACTTTTAGGAGGGAAGCGGAAGGTCAGCGGTTCATGCTGGCCAAAAGATCGGCTAGGATTTACTGTCTGCGGTAGAGGGTGAGGAGGAGGCCAACCCGTATCCCGATCCTGCAGTCGTGCCCGTTGCCAGCGGCGAGGAGCATGACACATTGCCGGATTTGAAGGATGTACGCCGGTTTCTCATGCGGGAGATGGCGTTCAAAGGGCTGGCCGAGACCGCACTGAAGCAACTTGCAGAACCGATTGTGCCGAACGGGTGGAAAGTCCGTCGGCTTATGGGGCGGTGTTAGCAGAGTACGGGGTACAGGCGTCATGGCTGGTAGCAAGATCGACTCCCCTAAGGAGCAGGATCGGAACGTTCGACGCGAGGCAGAGAACGGCGAACGCCCCTCCAAGCCTCAGCGTGACGATGGTCGCCGGCGCACCAAGAACTTGCGCGCCAGGCCCGCCAACGAAAACGAGCCGGGTACCGCGTCGCTGCTGGCGCGGTTGCGCCGCCGACCCTCCTCGGCTCCGTTCTGGATCGCCTTTCTCGTCACCCTCGTGTGGGTGATGGTGTGGGCGGCCACCTATCTGCCGGCACTTGCTGCCGGGCAGAACAGTCTGCCGCAACTCGTCAACACCGCCATGTTCCTGCTGCTGCCGGTCGCACTGGTGTGGACGGCGACCTATCTCCTGTGGCGCGCCCAGCAGATGCGCAACGTCTCTGAAGCGCTCATCCATGCCGCCCTCAGATTGCTGCGTCCCCAGGAGGTGGCGAGCGAGGGCCTGATGTCGGTCGCCCAGGCCGTGCGCTACGAGGTCGACAATCTGGTCGGTGGCATCGAGCACGCCATCCAGCGCGCCGCCGAACTGGAAAACCTCGTGCATCGCGAAATTGCCAGCATGGAACGTTCGTTCGGCGCCAACGAGGATCGCATCCGCAACCTGCTGACCGGCATGCAGAACCAGCGCAGCGCCCTGCAGGAAGCAGGCGAGTTGCTGTCGACCCAGACCAACCCGCTCTTGTCGCGGCTCGAACAGAACACCGGCGAACTGGGCGTGCTGGTCAATTCGGCCTCCTCGGCGCTGGCGTCGCTGGAAACGGGCCTGAAGTCCACCTCCATCGACCTCACCCAGACCATCGACGACCTGACCAGCCGCGCCGCCATGGCGAGCAACGAACTCGGCGGCCAGACCGCCCGCATGGACCAGATGTCGGGTGTGCTGGTCAACGAGATGCGGGTGTTCTCGCAAACCCTGGGATCACAACTGGAGACCCTGCAAGGCTCCGCACGCGCTCTCAATGTGGGTTCCAACCAGTTCCAGCGCGAAGTGCACGAGATGGAAATGCGGGTGATCGAGACGTTGAAGGAGAGCTCCGGCGAGCTCGGCGCCGTCAATACCGAAGTGGCGCGCACCGTCGAGCGCATGACCTCCAATCTGTCGGAACAATTGCGCACCACCTCCGGCCAGTTCACCGAACTGCTGCAGTCCACCGGCGAGAACATTTCCTATCATCTCAAGTCGACGTCCTCCGATGTCGCCCAGCAGATGGAAAAGTCGGGGCTCGATGTCTCCCAGAAGATCGAGCATTCCGGCGTTGCGCTGACCGACAAGCTGCTCTCGGTGTCGGGCGAGTTCGTGCAGAACGTCGCCCAGGCCCGCGACGAGCTCTACGACTATCTCGATCGCGCCTCTACCGGCATGACCGGCAAGCTGGAAGACGTGAGCGCGGCGCTGTTTGCCCGCGTCGAGGCGGCGACCGGCGAGATGTCGTCGCGGCTCGAAGACACCTCCGGCGTGCTGTTCAGCCGGGTGGCCGAGGCCACCGGTCAGATGTCGGACCATCTCGATCAGTCGACCGAACGGCTGGCCGGCAGCATCGATTCAACCTCGACCAAGATGGTCGGGCGGCTGGAGACGGCTACCTCGAAGCTCTCCGAACTGCTCGAAGTTGCCTCAAGCCAGATGACGTCGCGCCTCGAGCAGACGACGACGCAACTGGCCGGTCGCCTCGACAGCACATCGAGCGAACTGGCCAACCATCTCGATGCCGCATCGAGCGATATTTTCGCACGCCTGTCGGGTATCACCGAGGATATTGCCGGTCGCATCGAGACCACCTCCGGCGACCTGACGGAGCGGTTGATCACCACCTCCGGCGACGTCGCCGTGCGGCTGGAAACCACTTCGGGCCAACTGACCGATCGCCTGGAAAGCGTCTCCGGGGCCATAGCCGAGAGATTGGAAGGCACATCGGGTGAATTGACCGGCCGTCTGGAGGTCGCCGCGACCACCATTGCCGAGCGGCTGGAAACCACTTCGGGCGATCTCACCGGTCGGCTTGAAAGCGCATCAGGTGAAATTGCCAAGCGGCTGGAAGTGACTTCGGATGATCTCACCGGCCGGCTTGAAAGCACATCGGGCGAGATTACCCAGCGGCTGGAGGTCACATCGGGTGAGCTCACCGATCGGCTTGAAAGCACATCAGGTGAAATTACCCGGCGGCTGGAGGCCACTTCTGGCGGCCTCACCGTCCGGCTTGAAAGTGCATCGGACGAGATTGCCCAGCGGCTGGAAGCCACCTCGGGTCAACTCACCGGTCGGCTTGAAAGCGCATCTGATGAGATTGCCAAGCGGCTCGAAACCACCTCCGGTGAACTCGCCGGCCGCCTCGAGCATGTCTCCGGTACCATAGCCGAGCGGCTGGAGACCACATCGAGTGACCTGACCGGCCGGCTGGAAGTCGCCTCCGGCGACATCGCTGCACGACTGGAGAACACCTCCGACGAACTGGCTTCGCGGCTGGACAGTTCCGCCGTGCAGATCACCGACCGCTTGTCACGGACCTCAAGCGAGGTCACCGACCGGCTGGATCAGACATCGGGCACCATCGCCGGACGGTTGGAAACGACGTCGGACGAACTCGCCTCGCGGCTCGATGCCTCGTCGATCCAGATCACCGAGCGCCTGTCGAAAACCTCCAGCGAGGTCAGCGAGCGGCTCGATTCGTCCGCCCACGACATGCTTGAGCGCCTCGATGGCACCACCAGCCAGATCACCCAGTATTTCGACAACGCGACCGGCGAACTGACCGGCCGGCTGGCCGACACGTCCCTGCGCCTTCTCGACCAGATCGACGAGGCCTCGGGCAGCATGGCCATCCGCCTCGACGACACCACCTCAAAACTGGCCGGCCAGCTCGACAAGGCCTCCGGCGACATGACCACCCGCCTCGCCGACACGGCATCCAAGGTCACCGGCCAGCTGGGGGTGGCATCGGAAGAACTTTCGGGCCGACTGGTCGAGGCCGCCGGCGAAATAACCGACAAGCTCGACCATGCCTCGGGCGAGATGACGGCGCGCCTGGATGCCACCACCAGCCGCCTCACCGGCGATCTGGAGCGCACATCGAACCTCCTGACGACGCAGCTCTCGACCACCACGGCGAACATGAACGAGCGCCTCGAAGGCGTCAGTTCCGACCTGATCAGCCGCCTGGAGACCACCTCGACCGGCCTGACCTCGCGTCTCAACACCGTGTCCGACGACCTGAGCGGCGAACTCGAACGCGCCTCGCGTGCCCTGTCGCGGCACCTGGATGAAACCACCGGCCGGCTCAACGACGAGCTCGACACCACCGCCAACAAGCTCATCGATCGTCTCGATTCGACATCCAGCGGCGTGACCACGCGGCTTGCCGATGTCTCCGGTGTGATGTCCTCGTCGCTGGAAGAGACCATCAAGCGCCTGCACGGTCATCTCGACAAGACCAATGCGGCCATATCCGAGCGCTTCAAGTCGACCTCGGTGCAACTCACCAAGACACTGGACGAAGCCGGCGAGACCATGTTCATGCGCCTCGATACGACGTCGAAGGACCTGGGCCACCGCCTCGACGAGGCCGCCTCGCTGCTTGACAAGGTCACGTCAAATATCTCCACGCGCTTCGATGGATCGAGCGAGCGCTTCGCCGGCCTCATGGAGACCGAGAGCAATCGCATCATCTCCGAGCTTGGCAATGCCAGCGCCGCCTTTTCCGACGGCCTGGAGGAAAGCACCCGCCTCATCACCGGTCGCTTCGAGCAGACCACCGGCGCCCTCAGGCAGCGCATCGACCAGGCGGCTGAGGAAATGGAGGCCCGCACCGGCCAGACCGCACGCCGTCTCGACGATGCCGGTCAGAAATTCTCCGAGCATGTCGCCAAGGCCAATACCTATCTGGGAGAGAAGCTCGGCGAATCCGCCGGTGAACTGGACGAGAAGCTGGAGGACATCACCCTCAAGCTCACCGGCCGCCTGGAAAGCACCGCCGGCAAGGTGACGGGTCGCCTGACCGATGCTTCGGCCGTTGTCGAGCGTTCAGTCGATCGCTTCAACACCGAGGTGGAGAAGGTCCTCACCAACCGCGAGGATATCCTGTCCGACGTGGTGGAGATGCTCGCCAACCGCGCCGAGGACCTCGATTCCATGATGCGCAATTACGTCACCCTGGTAGAGGAGTTGCTGAACCGCACCCAGACCCGTTCGGAAGAACTCGCCCGCGTTATTGCCGCCCAGACCAGCGCCGCCGCCGACAGCCTGCATAACGAGATCCGCCGCATGGAGGAGACCTCCGACAAGCAGATCTCCGAGGCGGCGCGGGCCCTGCGCGAGCAGCACGAGAAGGTTGCGGCATCACTGGCCGAGATGCTCGCTGCCTCCAGCGGCGAGTTCGGCAACACGGCACGCGATATGCGCGCGACCGCCCAGCAGGTGGTCAAGGACATCGATTTCGCCCGTGGTGAGCTGAAGCGCGCCATTCTCGAACTGCCCGACGAGACCCGTGCCAACGCCGATGCCATGCGCCGTGTCGTCGCCGACCAGATCACCGCACTCACCGCCCTTGCCGATGTGGTCAAGCGCCAGTCGGGTCTGGCCAACCTGTCGGGACCGGGCATCTACCTGCCACCCGATGATCGAGGACCCGCGCCGGGAAAATCTAAGGGCACCCCGTCCGCTGCTCCCCAGAATGGGACGCCGGGTGCCCCTCAAAAGACCCACGGGAGCAATGGCGGCGACAGCGAGATCCGCGGCCGCCCGGTCGATGCCCTGATCAGCCAGCCCTCGCCCGAGGGCAGCGCGAACCTGATGCCGCAACTTGCCGAAGGCAATGGCAAGGCCGCGACAGGTGGCCTGTCGCGCCGCACCCAGCAACTGGTGAACAAGCTCAATGCGGCCTCGCGCGCCCTCCTGGAAGGCATCGAGGGCAAACTGCCCGCCGACCTGGAGAAGCGCTACGCAGCCGGCGAGGAACATGTGTTTGCCCAACGCCTCTACCAGATGCGCAGTCCCCGCCTGCAGCAGACCCTGACCCGGCGCTATGCCGGCGAGCGCCTGGTGAAGGCCCGCATCGACGACTTCATCCGCCTGTTCGAAACGCTGCTCGATACAGTGGCCGACCAGCCGCGCGGCAACGACATGATCGATGCCTGCCTCGCGTCAGAAAGCGGCAAGGTCTATATCTCGCTGGCCCAGGCGACCGGTCGCCTGAGCGCCGCTTAGAGGATTGCCGCCGCGGTGCCCCATCCCCTTGAATCCGGGTGGGCGCCGTGTTCAATAGCGCGTCTGCACTTGAGTTCTGAGCCCCCCGATGGACATCGCCAAGCCCTATCTCCTGTTCCTCGGCGACGTCGCCGATAATCTCGCCGCCAAGACCGCCCACGGCATCGTCGACTGGCGCCCGGAATGGTGCATCGGCCAGTTGCGCCTCCCCGGCTGCAAGGCTGATTGTGGCATCGCCGACATGAGCATCGCCGAGGCCGCATCGAAGGGCGTGAAGACCATGGTGGTCGGCGTGGTCAACGCCGGTGGTGTCCTGCCCGACCACTGGATCGCCTCCATCATCGAGGCGCTCGATGCCGGCCTCGATATCGCCACCGGCCTGCACAAGCGCTTGTCCTCGATCCCGGCCATCGCCGAAGCGGCCGGCCGCAACGGCCGCAGGCTGCATGATGTGCGCTTTTCCGATGTCGCCTTCGCCACCGGCAAGGGAACGAAGCGTTCGGGGCTCAGGCTCCTCACCGTCGGCACCGACTGCTCGGTAGGCAAGAAATACGCCGCTCTCGCGTTGGAGCAGGAGATGCGCAAACGCGGGATGAAGGCCGACTTCCGCGCCACCGGGCAGACCGGCGTGTTCATTTCCGGGCGCGGCGCCGCCATCGACGCGGTGGTCGCCGACTTCATCTCCGGTGCCGCCGAATGGCTGTCGCCGGCCGCCGAGCCCGATCACTGGGACGTGGTGGAAGGCCAGGGCTCGCTGTTCCATCCCTCTTTCGCCGGGGTGACACTGGGCCTCCTGCACGGCGCCCAACCCGATGCCTTCGTGGTTTGCCACGAGCCCACCCGCACCACCATGCGCGGTGTCAAGCACCCCCTTCCCTCCATCGCCGATGTCATCGAGCGCACCATCTTGGAAGGTCGCCTCACCAACCCGGCCATCCGCTGCATCGGCATCGCCATCAACACCGAGGCCCTCGATGATGCCGCGGCGAGGGCCTGCCTTGCCGCCGCCGCCGCCGCCGCCGAATACAACCTGCCGGCAGTCGATCCCATCCGCACCGGGGTCGGACCCATCGTCGATGAAATTCAGCGACAATTCCCGTGAAGCTCACCGTCGCCCATGAGAGCTGGCCGATAGCCGGCAAGTTCACCATCTCGCGCGGCTCGAGGACCACGTCGGAAGTGATCGTCGTCACCGTGGAGGACGACGGTGCCGTCGGACGCGGCGAGGGATTGCCCTACCCGCGCTACGACGAGACGGTCGCAGGCGCAATCGCCGCCATCGAGGCTGCCCGTCCGGCGATAGAAGCCGGCATCGTGCGCGCCGAGATCGCCAGTCTGGTGGCGCCCAGGGCCGCCCGCAATGCGCTCGATTGCGCCTTGTGGGACCTTGAGGCCAAGCGCAGCGGCACACCCGTATGGCGCCTTGCCGGCCTCGAGGAGCCGTGCCCGCTCACCACCGCCTATACTCTCAGCCTCGATACACCGGAGGCCATGGGTGCCGCTGCCGCGAAGGCCGCCGGCCGCCCGCTGCTCAAGCTCAAGCTCGGCGGACCTGAAGATGCCGCGCGGCTGCGCGCCGTGCGCCAGGCCGCCCCTGAGGCGCGCCTTATCGTCGATGCCAACGAGGGCTGGAACCCGGCCGACCTGCCGCATCTGCTGGCGGTCGCCGCCCATCTCGGGGTCGAACTGGTCGAGCAACCCCTGCCGGCAGGCAACGACGGGGCCCTGCGCCATCTGAAGGATCGGCCCGTGCCAATCTGCGCCGACGAGGCGGCCCACGATGTGGCAGGCCTCGATCAACTGGTGGGCAAGTACGACGCGATCAACATCAAGCTCGACAAGACCGGCGGCCTCACCGGGGCGCTGGCGCTGGCGCGCGCCGCCCAGGACAAGGGCTTTGTGCTGATGACCGGCTGCATGGTCGCCACCTCGCTCGCCATGGCACCGGCCATGCTGATCGGTCAGCTTTCGCAAGTGGTCGACCTCGACGGCCCGTTGCTGCTGGCCCGCGACCGCACACCCGGCATCGCTTACGACGGCAGCCTCATGTACCCGCCTCCGCGCGAATTGTGGGGGTAGCCCTGAAGGAGGAAGCCATGCGCTGGCGATGCGTCCATCACGTCGAATTCTCGGTTCTCGACTACGATCGATCGATCGCCTTCTATGACGCGATGTTCGGCTGGCTGGGCTACAAGAGCTTCTGGACCCTCGATCTGGGCTATCGTTCGACCTACTACTTGGCCCGTTTCCCCATCCCGCACAGCTATATCGGCATCCAGCCGGCGCAATCAGGGGCAAAGCTCGACCACGCCCGGCGCGCCACCGGCATCCACCACATCGCCCTGTGGGCCAGGAACCGCGTCGAAGTGGATGCTTTCCACCGCGATTTCCTCGTGGCCAGAGACATCCCCATCAGCGTTGCCCCCGCCACATACGACATCTATGCCCCCGGCTATTATGCCGTCTTCTTCGATGATCCGATCAACGGTATCCATTGGGAACTGGCGCACACACCGCGCATCCCCTCACCCGCCGCCTACCTCAGATGGACCCGAGCCCTGAAGTCGGCGGCGCTTGCGCATCCGGAATGGAAGCAGCCGCCGATCAGGCTGGCCATGCGCCCGCTGCCGTCGAAAGACGCCGGATGACGGCGCACCGGGCTTGAATCATTTTCGCCACCGCTCACCGCAACCTCCTGCTTTATAGCGATTTTTCCATCTGCCCCAGGGTCGCGCCGAAGGCCGTCTGGTCCGGCTAACCAAACGCTAACCAGTTTTGCCGAATAATCCGGCCATCGAGGACGGCGTATTTGCCCCGAGCTGATGCGCCCGGTCCCGTGGCACGTCTGTAGACTGGGGCACGAAGTGACAAAGGCGAATCGACCAGATTTCGAGGCCATCGAGGCCGCGGTGATGGAGACCGAGAGGGGACGCTGGTTTCTGGCCGAATATGCCCGCCGGCAGCGCAGCGCCGACACCCAGCGGCTGCTCGAGGCCATCCACAGGCTGGAAGCGGCCATCGGCTCGCAGGTCATCCCGGCTGCCGGCGACGACATCAGTCATGAGCTTTCGGCCATGGCCGCGGCCTTGCACGCCACCGAGACAGAAATGCGCGAGGTAAGGAGCGACCGCCTCGCCGATCGCGGCGCTGTCCCAAACGGCAGCACCGCCTTTGAGGATGTGGCCGCGCGGGCCCGTAACCTGGCCGCCGGCCTGGCGGCGACCACCGAGGCGCTGGAAAAGGCCGGCGAGGCCTTGCACGACGAACCGGCAGTCGCCGCCCGCATCACCGGGCTGGAGGAAGATCTCGCCCGTCTTGACGAGCACCGCCAGACCCAGGACGTCCTCAGCCAGCGGATTTCCAAGGCCATGGGCCTCATCGCCCATCTACAGGAGCGCATCGCCACGAGCCTTGGCGACGGTCCTCCCGCTGTCGGGCAGGAAACCCCGGCTGCGGCGGCTACGGATACATTGCTCGATGACGCCGAAGTGAACTATTTCGAGGCGGACCGCGAGCTGTTTTCAACCTCCGATATCCCTCCATTGCCGTCCCACGACCTCGTCGCCGACGACCCGGAAAACGCCCCGCACCTGGCCGGCATGCTGGATGAGGCCCTCGCCGCCATGCCCGATGCCGGCAGCGAGGATACAATGAACCCAACAACGGAAGCCGCAGCGTCAGAGCCTGAGGCAGAAGCACCCACAGCGCCTGAACCCGATGCAACCCAGCCCGCCGCAGCCGAAGCTATGGCTGCTGAAGGCGCCGCCAAACCGGCCCGCCGGCGCGTCGTCATCGTGCGCACCGCCCAGACGCCTGCCGCAGAAGGGCTGGCCGAGCAGCCTCCTTCACCCGATGCGCCGGCTGCGACCACGGCCCCCGAAGCCGCGCCGCCAACCGCGCCCCAGACGGCCGATGCCGAACCCGGCCCCGAGGCGGTCATGCAGATGTTCACGGAAGCCGCGGCCAGGCACGGCGTCTCACCCGTCAGCGTCGCCGCGGAGGAAGGTCAGTCGGCGCCCTTGGGGTCCATGACCCCCGGCCCCGAGGAACGGCGCCGCATCGTCGTCATCCGCCGCAATTCCTCCGCCGATACGCCCATACCGCTGGAAGATGCGGGCGAGGACGTCGCCAAGACCGGCAAGCCGCACTGATCGTTGCCGGCGCCATCCTCGCCTACAGGCGGTTGATTGGCATCTTGAGGTAAACCGTGCCGTTGTCCTCCGGCTCGGGCATCTGGCCGGCGCGCATGTTCACCTGGATCGACGGCACGATCAGCCTGGGCATCGACAAGGTCCTGTCGCGCGCCTCGCGCATGGCCACGAACTCATCTTCGGTGACGCCATCGCGCACATGCACGTTGCGCGCCTTCTCTTCATCGACCGTGGTCTCCCAGGCAAAGGCATCGCGGCCCGGCGCCTTGTAGTCGTGGCACAGGAAGAGACGGGTATCGCCGGGGAGCGACAGCACCTTCTTGATGGAGCGATAGAGCTGGCGGGCGCTGCCGCCGGGAAAATCGGCCCGCGCGGTGCCATAATCGGGCATGAACAGCGTATCGCCGATGAACGCCGCATCACCGATCACATAGGTCATGCAGGCCGGTGTATGGCCGGGCGTGTGCATGACCATCACCGGCAGCGAGCCGATGGCGAATTCATCGCCGTCCTTGAACAGCCGGTCGAACTGGCTGCCGTCGCGCTCGAATTCGGTGCCGGCATTGAATATCTTCCCGAAGGTATCCTGCACCACGATGATATTGGCGCCGATCCCCAGCTTGCCGCCGAGTTTTTCCTGCACATAAGGCGCAGCGGAAAGATGATCGGCATGCACATGGGTTTCCAGCACCCATTCGCAACGGAGCCCCTCGGCCTTGACGAAGGCGATGATCTGATCGGCCGAAGCGGTGGAGGTGCGCCCCGCCGCAACATCGAAATCGAGGACCGAATCGATCACCGCCGCCGCCCGCGTCGCCGGGTCCCGGACCACGTAGCTGGCGGTGTTGGTCGGTTCATCGAAAAACGCCTTGACTTCGGGGCGGTGGGGCATCGTCTCCTCCTTCGGCACGAGTGTCCCGGCAGGACCGGGACATGGCGGGCAGCAAGGCCGCCGGTTCGATGCCAGTCTAGCAATTTCATCGCCAGAGCGTCAGGGGCAGCCGCGCCGCAAGGCCCGGCGCCCGGCGACCATCACCCGTCCGTCGATGAGCGCCAGGCCCGCCGCGATGGTCGCCATGCCGAACATTTGCCGGGCGCTGAGACTTTCACCCAGCAACCCGCACCCCAGCAGCACCGCCGATGCCGGAATGAGCAGGGTGACGAGGCTGACATTGCCGGCGCCGGCCGATTTCAGGATGGCAAAGAACAGCACATAGGCAAGCGCGGTGCAGACCACCGCCAGTGCGGCAACGGCGAAGATGCTCTCGGCCGGCGGCGGCGAAAGCGTCCACGGCCGGTCGATGGCCAGGAGCAACGGAAACAGCATCAGGCTCGATCCCAGCGTCTGGCCGGCCGCCGTCACCAGCGGCGGGTGCACCGCCAGCCGCCGCCCGAAGACCCCCGCCATGCCGTAACTGATCGCCGCTGCGAGCACCGCCAGTTGTCCGGCGATGTGGGCGCCCAAGCCAGCCAGGGCGGTGAAGCCGATCATTGCCGCGACCCCCGTCAGGCCGGTGACAACGCCTGCCAGCCGCATGCCATCGAGCTGCTCGTCGCGGGTTGCGAAATGGGCGATGACGATGGTGAAGAACGGCGTCGTCGCATTGAGGATCGACGCCAGCCCCGAAGCGATCTCGCGTTGTCCCCACACGATCAGGCTGAACGGAACGACATTATTGAGAAACCCCATGACAACCAGATCACGCCACTGGCCGGGGCCGCGAGGTCGCGCCAGCCCCAGCGCTGCGACCAGTGCCCACAGCACCAGCGTGGCGACACTGACGCGCAGCCACACGATGGTGATGGTCGGCAGATAGCGCACCGCAACGGCGTTGAAATAGAACGAGCCGCCCCAGATGGCGCCGAGCGCCAGCAACATCGCCCACTCTCTGGGTCCCATGGTGCGTGTGATGGTCAAGGGATGCGCTGCCTTCCGCCGTCCGGCCACAGCAGTCGACATAGTCGCAATGTCAGGGCGCCGACACCCGTTTCTTGCGCTCAGGGCATGATGCCGAAACGTGGATACCACACTTCGGGCAACATCATGCTCAACTTATTGGAATCGAACAGGATCGGCCAAAAAGAGAAACGCGGGGTCGCCCGAAAGCCACCCCGCGCTTTTCTGCCTCGGGTCAGCGCCGCGACCAGCCATCGCCCTTGCGGACAATCGTCGGCCAGCGTCACCGCGCCCGGACAATGCACACCTGCCGGTTCCACGTCCCGTCGCCGGGACATCAGATAGGGCGGCCGGTTCGATCTCCCGAGGCTCTCAACGCTGCCGTTCCCGCCAGTACCGCCATTTGCCCCGAAGGGCCGGCTTGCACCGCCTGAAACGACCGGGCGAGAAACCCTGGTCCGCTTCCGAAGCCCCCTGGAGGGCTTGTGCAGGTGAAAGTGTGCCTCTATCGCGGCGCCCTGTCGCGCACCATGTCGGCATTATCCACACACCGTCCACAGCAAACTGGAAATGGGCATGATCATCGCCTTTGACCCTGCCGGCAGCGATCGTCTGGCTTCCCGCGGTTCAGCGGCCTTCGCGCCGCGCCATGAAGGCCAGGCGCTCGAACAGCATGACATCCTGCTCGTTCTTGAGCAGCGCCCCATGCAGCGGAGGGATGAGCTTGCGCGGATCGCGCTCGCGCAGGGTATCGGGGCCCACATCCTCGTTGAGCAGCAATTTCAGCCAGTCGAGCAGTTCCGAGGTCGACGGTTTCTTCTTCAGTCCCGGCACCTCGCGCATGTCGTAGAAAATGTTGAGCGCTTCATTCACCAGCCTGCCCTTGAGGCCCGGAAAGTGCACCTCGATGATCTCGCCCATGGTGTCGCGGTCGGGAAACTTGATGAAATGGAAAAAGCACCGCCTGAGAAAAGCATCGGGCAATTCCTTTTCGTTGTTGGACGTGATGATCACGATGGGCCGGTTGGTCGCCGCCACTGTTTCCCCGGTTTCGTAAACGTGGAATTCCATGCGGTCGAGTTCCAGCAGCAGATCGTTGGGGAACTCGATGTCGGCCTTGTCGATCTCGTCGATCAGCAGCACCGGACGGCTTGCATGGGTGAAGGCCTCCCACAGCTTGCCCTTGCGGATGTAGTTGGCAATGTCGTGGACGCGGCTATCGCCAAGCTGCGAATCCCGCAATCGGCTGACAGCGTCATATTCATACAAGCCCTGTTGCGCCTTGGTGGTCGACTTGATGTGCCATTCAATGAGCGGGGCATCGACGGCTTTGGCAACCTCCCTGGCCAGCACCGTCTTGCCGGTTCCGGGCTCGCCCTTCACCAGCAACGGACGTTCCAGCACGATGGCCGCGTTGACGGCGATGCGCAAATCGTCGGTGGCGACATAATCGCTGGTGCCTTCAAAACGCATGGGATCCCGTCCGTTCCTGGTGTGGTTTGAAGCGGCTCGTTTACTTGACGGCGACCGCGGCGTCTACCGCCTTCGCCATGCCCCACGGGGCGGCACCGTGTCTCCCGGAGCATCCGCCAAGTTTTCCTTACGGAAACTTGAATGGTCCCGCCGTTAACGAAATTTCACAAAAGATTCATAGAGATGAGACCATTCAGTGGCCATGGTCCGAAACCTGCAGGACCCCGCAAAAGCCTATTGAAGGCTCGCCGACACGCCGATATATAGGCGCAACAAAAGTCGCAAGCCGGCATTGAGGGAGATCGTTCACGAATGACCGGGAAACGGGCTCAGTCCTACCATCCGACTGACAAGGAGCCGTTCATGAACACGCGGCAGCGTCAGTACTTCCGCGAAAAGCTCCTGAACTGGCGAGAGGATATCCTGCGTGAGAGTCGTGAGACGCTGCAGAACCTCCAGGATGAAAACAACGTCCTGCCCGATCTCGCCGACCGCGCCTCGACCGAAACCGACCGGGCGCTGGAACTCAGGACCCGCGACCGCCAGCGCAAGCTGATCGCCAAGATCGACGCGGCGCTGAAGCGCATCGACGATGGCACCTACGGCTACTGCGAAGAGACCGGCGAGCCCATCAGCCTCAGGCGTCTGGACGCCCGTCCGATCGCCACCCTGTCGATCGAGGCCCAGGAGCGCCACGAACGCCGCGAGCGCGTCTACCGCGACGATTGAGACCCTGGACTGAAGACCCTATTCATCTTCCTGTTTTGGGCCGCCGGAGACAATCTTCGGCGGTTCGCGGTCGACGGGGCGCAAGGTGGGGGTATGGTCTCCGAAAACCGGCGGACGCGGTGCGGGTGCGGGACGCGGCTTTACGACACGCAGTTCGGGCTCGACCAGTTCGGAGCGCTCACTTTCCGATGATGGCGCAGCGCGGCGCCTGCTCCGCTGGCCCACAGTATCGCCGGTGATCCCGGTTTCGACGACCAGATCTTCGTTGCCGCCGATAAGCAAGAGGTGCTCCACCCCGTCGCGGCGCACCAGGACCAGCCGGCGCTGCTTGTCGATCTCGCGAAATTCGCTGATGCCGAGGCGCGAACCGCGCCGCCCGCGCACCCGCCCGCCGATGGCGCGCGCCACCATCACCGCCAGCAGCAACACGGCAATGATGATGAGCACGGCGACGCCGTAATAGATATAGGGAGGTTGCAGATACGCCATGATAATCCCCGTTTGCACACCCCGAGCACGGTAGTTTATACCGCATCGCACCAGGATTGGTTAACAATGTAGCAAAAGAAGGGCTGCGGGCCACCTCGCACGAACCAGCCCCATGAATGCCGGCTAAACAAGGCCCTCAGTCTCCGTTCAGCCGCTAAGGATTATGTCTGTCGATCATCGCAGGCAGACCGATCCCGGATCGAAGCGAGGACCGCCATGACCGCTACCACCGGCAACTGGGCCGCAAGGCCGACACACGAAAGCCCGACATCCCTGATTTCAGCCTGGTTCGGTGCCGCCCGCCGGGCATGGATCCAGCACCGCGAACACCGCCGTGCCCACGCCCACTACCGTGCCCTCGGCGCCGTCAGCGATGCCACGCTCAGGGACATCGGCGTACGCCGCTGCGAAATCATGTCTATGTCGCTAGGCGATGCATCGGGCCGGCGCCGGAGCTTCGGCTGCCGCTAGGCACCGACTGCACCGTTTCCACCTTGCGGCCCGCTGCTGAAGCCCCAACCATTGCCGCGAGCATTGAGGTGTGTTTTAATTTGGCCTGTCAGCTTCGGATTTATCGCGGCATCCTGGCAGGGGTAAGACCTTTGAACATCATCACGAACATCATTGGCGCTTTGGGTGCAATCACCTATGTCGGCTTTTTCGCCTACAAGGTCGACAAACTACCGCTGATTGTCATCGTCGTGTTCGTTCTGAGCCTGATGCTTTTATCTTTCTACGACGATATCCGCCGAGATCGGACCATTTCGCGTATTCGCAACGAAAACGACCGCCAAAAATAGTCAGGCTCAACCCTCCTCCGACGCAATACGTTCGACCAGCCACCGGGCGGTGCGCAAGAGCCGTGCATCATTGCCACGCTGGCCGACGAGTTGCACGCCGATCGGCAGATCGTTGCTGCCGTGCAGCAGCGGCAGCGACACCGCCGGCACCCCGAGCAGCGACCAGATGGTACAGAAGATCGGGCTTCCGGTTGTCTCGAGACCTGGCGCTTCGCCCGGCGCGGCGGGCGTCACGATGGCGTCGTAGCGATCGAAAATTTCACCAAGTGCCCGGTTCAACAACGGGATCCGGGCAACGGCACGAATATAGTCCGTGGCGGCAATCTTTGGGCCACGCTCGAGCTGGGCGGCGAGGCCGGCGCTGAGGCGATCGCGCCCCTTGTCGTATTCCGCTGCGAGGCTCACCGCCAGTTCCGCGTCCTGGATCATGGTGTGCAGCGCCACCGCTTCATCGAACATGGACGGCAGTTCCACCTCGTCCACGCTCTCACCAAGCGCTTCCACTAGCTCGGCAAAAGCCTCGACGGTGTCCTCATCGGCCTGATCCCAGACCGGCGTCCTGACGAACGCCAGTTTCGGCGGCAGCGGCGGTTCCTCTGCGGCGATCCGCGCCAGGTCCATGCGGGCCTGCGGATGCATATCCGGATCGGCCGGGTCGTAGGCCATCAGCACATCGCCCAGCAGAGCAGCATCGGCCACGCTGGTGGCGAAGACGCCGACCTGATCGAGCGTGCGCGACAGCGCCAGGACGCCCTGGCGCGAGATCAGCCCGTGGGTGGGTTTGAAGCCCACCACCCCGCAGAAGGCGCCCGGACGGATGATCGAGCCGTTGGTCTGCGAGCCGATCGCCAGCGGCACCATGCCACTTGCAACCGCCGCAGCCGAGCCGCTGGAAGAGCCGCCGGGCGTGCGCTCGGGGTTCATCGGATGACGGGTTTTGCCGGGATGGTAGGTTGCAAGCTCGGTCGTCACCGTCTTGCCCATGATCACGCCGCCCGCCTGGCGCACGCGCGAGACGACGGTCGCATCGCGCAACGGTCGACGCCCTGCATGCAATACAGTGCCGTCCTCGGTGGGCATATCGTCGGTATCGAAGATATCCTTGACGCCCACCGGGATGCCGTGCAGGGGGCCCAACGTCTTGCCGTCGGCGCGCGCCGCATCGAGGGTCCTGGCCTGCTGGCGCGCATGCTCGGGATCGATGAACGCCCAGGCCTCGATGCCGCTGTCGACTGCATCGATCCGGGCAAGGTAGTGATCGACAACCTCCTCGGCGCTGACGCTGCCTTGGTGCAGCGCGGCGATGGTTTCGCGCAAGGCGGATACTTCAGTCATTCCCGGATTCTTTCCTGGTTACGATGGCCTGCGTCCTGCCGGCCGGCGAAGGGCATGGGGCGTATTCGCCGGCGCTATCTTGTGTAAAGCACGTGCGGCAGCCAGAGCACAGCCTCCGGAAACACGTAGAGCAATGCCATGGTGAGGAATACCATGAACACGAATGGCAGAGAGCCGCTGAAAATTTGCGTCAGGCGCACCTGTGGCGGCGCCACGCCCTTAAGATAGTAGGCCGCCATTGCCATTGGCGGGGTGTTGAATGATGTCTGGATGTTCAATGCCACCAGGATGCCGAACACGAGTGGATCGACGTCGAAGAACTTGAGCAGCGGCAGGAAGATCGGCACGAAGATGATGATGATCTCGGTCCATTCCAGCGGCCAACCCAACAGGAAGATAATGGTCTGGGTGAGCAACAGGAACTCGACCCGATTCATGTGGAGACCCTTGATCAGTTCCTCGACCAGTCCCTGGCCGCCGAGGTAGGCGAAGACGGATGCAAAGGTCCATGAGCCGACGAACAGATAGGTGACCATCGCCGATGTCTTTGCGGTCAGGTAGACAGCCTCCTTGAGGCGCTGGAAATCGAGTTCACGATAGCCCGCGGCCAGCAACAGGCTGCCCAGCGAACCGACAGCCGCCGCTTCGGTCGGCGTCGCCAAGCCGAGCAGAATGGCGCCCAGCACAGAAAGGATCAGCACCGCTAGTGGGAAGAACGACGTCAGCAACGCCATGATGACGACCCTGAAGGCAACCTTGCCCTCGTCCTCCGGCAGCGGCGGCGCAAGCTTCGGATTGATGATGGCCCGGCCGATGACGTAGAGGATGTAGAGCCCGGCCAGCATGAAGCCGGGCACGAAGGCGGCGGCATAGAGCTTGACCACCGACTCACCGGCGGTGGCGGCATAGAGGATCAACAGGATGCTCGGCGGGATCATGATGCCAAGACAGCCGCCGGCGCACACCACGCCGGCAGCGAGCTTGGTGTCGTAGCCCGCCTTGAGCATGGCCGGGAACGCCAACAGCCCCATCAGCGTCACGACGGCGCCGACGATGCCGACGGCCGTCGCGAACAGCGCGCAGGTGATGAGCGTTGCAACCGCCAACGAGGCGGGAACGCGCCGCGCCGCGATCTGAATGCTGAAGAACAGGCGGTCGAGAATATTCGCTCGCTCGACCACATAACCCATGAACAGGAACAGGGGAACGGCTGTCAGCGTGTCGTTGCTCAGTATGGAGAAGGTGTTCTGGACCAGCAGATCGAAAATGCGATTGGTGAAGATGTGGTGGATCTGATCCGGCGTCGCATAGGCGAAATAGCCGAAGAACACGGCCATGCCCATGAGCGTGAAGACGATGGGAAAACCGAGCAGAATGGTGACGATGAACAAGCAGATCATCAACAGGCCGACGGCGCCGCCACTCATGATTTGGACTCCTGAGCTGTGCCGTGGTCGGCCATGTTGTCGGCATCTTGATGAGTGGCGAACTGGCGCTCGTGAAGGATGGCGGTTTCGAGCTCCTCGACGTCCTGGGCGCGTGGCGGCCACTCCCCGGTCCTGAGGCAGATGATGCAGCGCATCACTTCGGCGCAACCCTGGACCAGCAGCATCGCTCCGCCCACCGGGATCAGGGTCTTCAACGGAAAGATTGGAATGTCCGCCGGGCTGAAGACGCTGACCTCGTGGTAGCGCCATGAGTCGCCTGCATAGAGGTAGCCGGCGAAGGTCAGTGCCAGGACGCCCGGATAGAAGAACAGGACATAAAGCGTGAGGTCGACCGTTGCCTGGATGCGCGGCGCCCACAGGCGATAAACCACGTCACCACGGACATGGGCATTGCGCGACAACGTATAGGCCCCGGCCATGAAGAACAGGGCGCCGTACATGTTGTAGGAAAGGTCGTAGGACCACACCGTCGGATCATCCAACACATAGCGGACGAACACCTCGTAGCAGGTACCGAAGGTCAGAATCAGAATGTACCAGCCAAAGGCCTTGCCGATCGCTGTGTTGATTCGGTCGATGATGCCAATCACAGAAAGCATGGTCGAGCCCCCGACAGTTCCCGTTGTGAAAGATCGGGACGGCGCACCGGCGCCGTCCCGACCTGTCGTTGAAGTCTAGGCTGCCGTCAGAGCTCGAGCGGCTGCTCTTTGCCGTAGTAGTGCGTGTAGGCCAGGGCAAAATCGTTGTTCATCATGATCTGGCAGTAGGTCTTGTCCTTGGCGAACGCCTTCTGGCTTTCCACCACCTTCATGAAGAACGGATCCTTGCCGTACTGCTCGACGACCTTGTCCCAGGCATCGAGCTGCGCATCGAGGATCGACTGCGGCGTGCGCTTGACGGTCACGCCGGCCGCCTTGATCTTCTGCAGGTACTCCGCGTAGCTGCTGAAGGCGAGCCACAGATTGGTCGAATTGGCCGCCTGGATGGCGTGGACGATGATTGCCTGCTGCTCCTTGGCAAGCCCTTCCCACTTGTCCTTGTTCATCTCGACCTCGAGGCACTCGCTGGACTGATGGTAGGAACTCAGCATGTAGATCTTGGCGACGTCGGGGGCGCCGAAGCGGAAGTCAGATGTCGGATTGGAATATTCGAACGCGTCGATGACGCCCTTTTCCATGGCCGGCACGATTTCCCCGCCGGGAAGCTGGGTCACCTTGCAGCCGAGTTCCTGCATGACGTTGGCCGCCAAACCGACCGTGCGGTACTTCAGGTTCTTCATGTCGGCGGGCGACTTCGGCTCCTTGTTGAACCAGCCGAGCGGCTGCGGAGACTGCGGCATGACGAACCAGCCGACGACGTTGAGGCCGAGGATCTTCTGGGTCAGTTCCTTGTAGAGATCCTGGCCGGGCCCGTAGAACCAGGCGAGAACGCCGTTGGTGTCCCAACCGAAGCACGGGCCGGTGCCGAACAGCGACGCTGCGCGGTTCTTGCCATACCAGTAAGCGGGGACTGTGTGGCCCATGTCGAGTACGCCCTTGGAAACGGCGTCCTGCACCTCGAAGCTTTTCACCACGGCGCCGGCATTCAGATAGTCGATCTTGAGCCTGCCCCCGCCGAGATCATTGATGATATCGACGAGCTGGTGGGCATAGTCGTTGAAGATGTCGCCAGCGCCCCATGAGCCCTGCATCTTGAGGGTCATCGTCTCGGCCCGCGAGATCTGCGGCATGGCAATGCTGGCAGCGCCTGCAACCGCGGCGGCGCCGAGGAACTTCCGGCGCGATACCTTGTCCGATTTTGAGTTTTTCATAGCTTCCTCTCCTGAGTGGCGGCACTTGCTTTCGCCGTCCGTTTCGATAAATGCGGTCAATGCCCCCAAGGCGGGGGCGCCCGCCCTCGATCCGCAATTCGAGGACGACTGACAGCCTATTTCGGCGCGCCTGCCCCGTCGAGAGGCTATTCCAAATGGCAAGAACGCTATATGTCGTGAAACCGGCCGACGGCGCCGTCGTGCAAGCGGTTTTGACGGCGTTTTCCCCCGCTATCTGGCGTTGGTGCGTGACAAGCGGGGCGCGGCGCGCGATTCTGCGGTATCTGGGGATGATTCGGGGCGAAGGTGCCTGACAGCGGCATGAGCGAGGCAGGCCTGGCTGAAGACCATCAAGCGCAAGCTCCCGCGGCGGAGCGGCGGTCGCGTTTGCCGTGGCCGACAATCTTTGCCGCACTGGCGCTGGCGGCGGCCGGCGCGGCGGCCTGGCGCGCCGATGCCCACATCGTGCCGTGGCTGGTGTGGATCCTGGCCGCCCTTGCCGCCATTGGCCTGACGGCCATGGCGGGCACTGTTGCCGGCTTCGTGCATATCGGCCGGCTGCCCCGGCAACGCGCCTTCTTCGATGCCCTCTTCGATGCGGTCGGCGACCGCTGCGTGGTCACCGACCGGCGCGGTCGCCCGGTCTATGCCAATGCTGCCTATCACGCCTTCGCCGGTGGGCATGGACGGCTGGTGGGCATCGAGAATCTCTACGCCGGCTATCCCGAGATTGCCGAAAAAGTCTACCGCCTTGCCCAGGCGGCGCGCGACAGCCGCGAACTGGCGGAGGAGTTCCGCATCGCGCCGGGCTCTGGCGCCGCCGGTGCCCGGCCCGAAGAAGCCGTTTGGGCCCGGGTAACGGTTTCGCCCGTCGCCACGGGCTTCGGCCGCGACTATACCCTGTGGCGCCTAGCCGACATCACGATCGACCGACGCCGCCAGGAGGACACCTTCTCCAGCCTGCAATACATCATCAATTTCCTCGATCGCGCCCCGGCCGGATTCTTCTCCACCGAAAGCGACGGACGCATCGCCTATGTCAATGCCACCCTCGCCGACTGGCTGGGCATAGATCTGTCGCGCACCACCGACGGCCAGTTGACGCTTGAAGAACTCATCGGCAGGGAGCCGGCCCGCCTGATCACCTCGGTCAAACCGCGCCCGGGAGAGGCGGTTACGGAGATTTTCGACCTCGACCTGGCGCCCGCCGGGGGCACGATCCTGCCGGTGCGTATTGTCCATCGCTGCGACTATGACCCCGAAGGCAAATCGCAACCATCGCGGTCACTGGTACTCGATCGCCGCGATGCCGCTGCCACAGGCGGAAATGACACCACCGACATCAGGTTGCAGCGCCTCTTCAACAACGCCCCGGCCGGCATGGCCTATGTGGACGCCGACGGCAAGATCATGGAGGCCAACAGCGCCCTTGTGGCACTCGCCGGCCAGGCCGTGCGCGGCGCCACATTCGCCGATCTCGCCAAGACCGAGCCGCAGCGCCAGGCACTCGCGCGCGCCGTCACCCGGGCGCTCTCGGGCGAACCTCCCGAGCAGCCGGTGGTGGTGACGTTCAACGGTGAGACCGCGACCACCGGCGAAATCCATGTCGCCCGCCTGGAAGGGACCAGGCCCGGCACCGGGTCTGCCATCGTCTTTGCCCTCGACACCACCAAACATTCCTCGCTGGAGGCGCAACTGGCGCAAGGCCAGAAGATGCATGCGGTCGGCCAGCTTGCCGGCGGCGTGGCGCACGACTTCAACAACGTCTTGACCGCCATCATCGGCTTTTCCGATCTGCTGCTGGCCCGCCACCGACCGACCGATCCGGCCTTTGCCGACATCATGAACATCAAGCAGAACGCCAACCGGGCCGCCAATCTGGTGCGCCAGCTTCTGGCCTTCTCGCGCCGCCAGACCCTGCGCCCGGAAATTCTCTCACTGACCGATATCCTGTCCGATCTCGGCAACCTGCTCGGCCGGCTGTTGGGCGAGAAGGTGACGCTCAAGGTGATCCACGGCCGCGACGTGGGCCTCGTCAAGGTCGACATCAACCAGTTCGAACAGGTGGTCATCAATCTGGCGGTGAACGCCCGCGATGCGATGACCGAGGGCGGCACGCTGACGGTGCGCACTTCCAATGTCTCGGAAGAAGAGTCGCGTAAGGTGGCCCCCAACCTCATGCCACCCGGCGAGTACGTGCTGTGCGAATTGCAGGACACCGGCTCAGGTATGCCGCCCGAAGTGATCGCCAAGATCTACGAGCCATTCTTTTCCACCAAGGAGGTGGGCAAGGGCACCGGCCTCGGCCTGTCGACCGTCTACGGCATCATCAAGCAGACCGGCGGCTACATCTTCTGCGATTCCGTCGTCGGCGAGGGCACCACTTTCCGCATCTTCCTGCCGCGCCAGTACGCGACCAGGGAGCCCGAAGCCGAAGCCGCCGTGGTGGAGAAGAAGGACGTCAAGCGCGCCGACCTCACCGGCAAGGGCACCATCCTGCTGGTCGAGGACGAGGACGCGGTGCGCGCCTTCGCCTCGCGGGCGCTGGCCGGTCGCGGCTATACGGTGATCGAGGCCGACAGCGGCGAGGCGGGCATCGAACGGGTGAAGGAACACGAAGGCAAGATCGACCTGGTGCTGTCCGACGTGGTGATGCCGGAGATGGACGGGCCCACCATGCTGCGCGAACTGCGCAAGCAGGGCCACACCATGAAGGTGGTGTTCATATCGGGTTACGCCGAGGATGCCTTTGAGAAGAACCTCGAAGGCCAGCGCGACTTCGCATTCCTGCCCAAACCGTTTACCCTCAAACAACTCGCCGAGGCCGTGAAGGCGGCCATGGATTCCTGACAGCCGGCGATCCTCCTGCAAGGTGCTCATTGGCCCACCCTTCCGTCATGTCCGATCCTGACCGGCTGCCGCCCTCTTTGTGGGCGGCAACCGCCGCGCCCGCGCCCGCAACGCCGGCACTTGAAGGCGACCACCGCTTCGACATCGCCATCATCGGCGGCGGCTTCACCGGCCTGTCGGCGGCGCTGCATGCTGCCAAAGCCCGCGCCAGCGTGTGCCTGCTGGAAGCGAGCGAACCCGGCTGGGGCGCTTCCGGACGCAATGGCGGCCAGGTGATCGCCGGCTTCAAGCTCGACCCCGACGACATCATTGACAAATATGGCGAACCGCGCGGAAACCAGCTCATCGAACTGGGTGACAAGGCACCCGATCTGGTGTTCGACCTGGTCCGCCGCTACTCCATTTCTTGCGGTGCCGCGCGCTCAGGCTGGATCCAGGCTGCCCACGGCCACAAGGCGTTGCGCGATATCGAGGTGCGGGAGCGCCAGTGGGCAGCCCGTGGCGCGCCGGTCGAAGTGCTGGATGCAGTCACCGCCGAGCGCCTCGTCGGCGCCCCCGGCTATGCCGGCGGCCTTCTCGACTGGCGCGGCGGGCGTCTCCAGCCCCTGTCCTACGCCCGCGGCCTTGCCGCCGCCGCAATGAAGGAAGGCGCCGTTGTGGCCGGGCACTCCGCCGTCGCCGCCATGACGCGCAGCGATGGCCTGTGGCACCTTGAGACCGCCTCGGCGCGGGTGTCGGCCGAAAGGGTGCTCATCGCCACCAACGGCTATACCGGCGATCTCGCCCCACCGCTCGGCGGCTCGCTTGTCTCCATCGCCAGCTTCATCATCGCCACGCAGCCCCTCGGCGACAACTTGAAACGCGCGATCCTGCCCGAGGGCCACGTGATGTCCGATACCCGCAAGCTCCTCACCTATGCCCGTCTCGATGACGACGGCCGTTTGGTGGTGGGTGGCCGCGGCGGCTTTTCCGACCCGCGCTCGGACAGCAATTTCGCTCACGTCGACAAGGCTCTCGCCCGCCTCTACCCGTTGGCGGCGGGTGAGGAGATCGCCTACCGCTGGTCGGGCCGGGTCGCCATCACCCGCGATTACATGCCCCACTACCACGAACCTGCACCGGGCATTTCGGCGCTGGTGGGGCTCAACGGGCGCGGCGTCGCCATGGCGACCGCCCTGGGGCGCGCGGCCGGCCTCCTTCTGGCAACCGACGACCGCCGTCACATGCCGTTGCCGGCGCTTCCCGTGCGCCCCATCCCGTTTTCCGGCCTCAAGCGCTATTACCTCCCTGCCCTCACCGCCTGGTTCCGCTTCCAGGACTATCGCAGCGCCTTGCGCCCGTAGCGATCCAGTGCCAAAAGTCCCGTTCGCCGTGCTTGCCATGCCCAAGACGAAACCGGCAATGACACCGGGGGGTTGAAGGCAACCGCTGAATCATTTTCGGAAGGAACGGGTCATGGGGGAAATGCTGCCAGGGCTTGACATATTGGCCGAAGACCTCGCCGCCGACCGAACCAGCGCCCGCGCGCTGGCCGAAGCGGCGCTGGCGAAAATCCACGACCCTGAAGGCGAGGGCCAGCGCGCCTTCATCGCCGTCGACGATATCGCCGTCCTCGCCAATGCCGACCATATGGACGCCCTGCGCAAGCGCGGCCGCGCCCCGTCGCGCTATGCCGGCATTCCGTTTTCGGCCAAGGACCTGTTCGACCAGGCCGGCGAGGTAACACGCGCCGGCTCGATGATCCTGGCCGATGCCCCGCCGGCTGCCGTCGATGCCCCGGCCATTTCGCGCCTCAAGGCCATGGGGCTGGTGGTGCTGGGACGCACCAACATGACCGAGTTCGCCTATTCCGGCGTCGGCCTCAACCCCCATTACGGCACCCCGAAGTCGGTCTATGACAGGAAGACCGGCCGCATTCCGGGCGGCTCCTCGGCCGGTGCCGGCGTCTCGGTCGGCGATGGCATGTGTGCGCTCGCCATCGGCTCAGACACCGGCGGTTCGTGCCGCATCCCGGCGGCCTTCAACGCCATTGTCGGCTACAAGTCGAGCTTCGGGCGGGTGCCGACCGAAGGCGTCTTCCCGCTCGCCCGAAGTCTCGACAGCATCGGCCCGCTGGCGGTCTCGGTTTCATCGGCCGCCATCGCCGATGCCATCATGGCCGGCGACTGGGATGGCCGCATTGCCCGCCGCGAGGCATCGACCTTGCGCCTCGGCATCCCCCGCCACATCGTCCTCGACAACCTCGATCCCGAGGTAGGCGCCGCCTTCGAGGCGGCACAAAAGCGCCTTGAGAAGGCCGGCGCGCACTTTACCGATGTGGACTTCCCCGCCCTTGAGGAACTGCCATCGGTTAATGCCGGCGGCGGCATCTCGGCGGTGGAGGCCTGCCACGTCCACCGCGATCTTCTGGCCGCCCACGGCGATCGCTACGACCAGCGGGTGCGCCGCCGCATCGAGTTGGGCCTGAAGATTTCCGCCACCGCCTATCTGGCGATCCTCGATTTCCGGCAACGACTGATCGCCGAGTACCAGCGGCTGATGTGGGGCCTCGATGCCTTGGTCATGCCAACCACGCCCAACGTTCCGCCGCCCATTGCCGCGCTCGATGACGACAAGGCCTACGGGCAGATCAATTTCTTCTGCCTGCGCAACACCTTCATCGGCAATTTCCTCAACACCTGCGCCATCTCCCTGCCCATGACGGCGCCGGGCGAGACGCCGGCAGGGCTGATGCTCATGGCACCGTGGGGATCGGACCGGGCGCTGTTCGCCATGGCGGCCGCGGTTGAGGGGCTGGTCAGGCCCTGACCCGGGCGCTCGCCGCCCTTCACGGCGCCTTCACCTCATAGCGCGCGGTCATGCCGGCTGTGATGTGATCGTTGACGTGGCAATGAAACATCCAGATGCCGGGATCGTCGGGAACCATGTCGGCAACCACCGTGGTGGCCGGCAGCAGGCTGGCCGTATCGATGCGGTGGCCACCCACAACCACCGTGTTGCCATGCCAATGGGGCGTGTGCAGGTCGGCCTCGGTGCCCAGACCGATCAGATACCAGCGCACATGCTCGCCCACCTTCATCTCCGGCATCGGCATGCTGCCGAACACGTAGCCGTTGATCGAATGCATAAGGTTGGACTCATGGAAGTCCTCATCCTCGCGATCGATCGTTTCGGAGCTCTGCGCAAACGCCGCGATATTGTCGTCCAGATACCACGACAGGTTTTCATCGAAGATATTGAACAGTGTGACGAATTCTCGGTCGACGTCGACCGGCGTGCCGTCTGGTCTGGCTTCGCCGGCCCGCGTTACGATGATCGCCCCGACGAGACCCGAATTGCTGTCGCGCACCGAGTTGACGTGGCTGTGATAGGGCCACACCACCGAGCTTGGATCGTTCGGCCCCGGCCCCGCCCGCTCGGGCACCGACCATTCGTAGATGAACGTCACACCCGGTGCCACAGCGTCGTCGGCCTTGTCGGCGCCCGACGTGACATCGTTGGTCGGCGCCCCCTCGGCCGCCTTGGTGTAGAACACCCCGTGCGGATGGATCGAATAGGGTCTTGAGGCCATGTTGCGAAACACGATGCGGATCTTGTCGCCAACCTCGGCATGGAGGATCGGCCCGAGGAGGCCAAGCTCGCCCATGGCCGCCGGGCGCGGTTTCACCGTGGTGAAGGTGGCATCGGTATATTCGAAATAGAGCGCCTTCTTGTAGCGCGAACCGATGCGCGCGGGACCGCTCTGCACGAACACCTTGGCGGCGTCGTTGAAGTCCTTGCCCATCATCATGTCGCGGCCGGCCGGAGCGTAGTCCCAGGTGACCTCCTCAGCCGCGATGTAGTAAGTGCGCGTCACGCCGGCCGACCAGGCGCTTTGCGACGCGCCGGACAAGGCGATGCCCAGGGTGAAAAATAAGGTGACGAAAGCCAATGGAAATCTGTTCATGCCAAGCCTCCCTGCTCGCATGGTGGGTGAAACAACTGGGGTGAAACGCGACTGTCGCGAAACGCGGGGTCCGAAGTCCGAAGTCTTAGGGCCGTGCCGCCGAACGCGCCCGCAGGGGTGTGGAAAAGTAACGCATCAGGACATAGATGCCCGCCAGCGTCGTCAGGTAGGCCACCAGTTGCAGGGCGGTCGGCGCCGCGCTGTAACCGATCAGGGTCTGCAGGATGCGCCCGGCGATGCTCGATTGCGGCACCAGCGCCGACGTGTCCCACAACTGCGTGCCGAGCGCCTCGACGAAACCGCCGGCCCTGAGATAGCCCATGGCCTGGCTGGCCATGCCGGCCGCCAGAAGGGCGATGAGGATGCCCGTCACCCGGAACAGGTGCCGCGCCGGAATGGCGACCAGCCCGGCATAGCTGAGCCCCGCGACGGCGACGCCCGCCACCAGCCCCAGCACGCCGCCGAAGGCGACGGTGGATGCGCTGTCGCCGGCCGCCAGTACCACGCCATAGAGAAACAGCACCACCTCGGAGCCTTCGCGCAGCACCGCCAGGCCGACCACCAGCGCCAGCGCGATCAGCGGCCGGCGACCGCTGGCAATGTCATTGCTCACGGCCTGCGTTTCCGCCGCGAGCTGGCTGCCGTGCCGGGCCATCCAGACGTTGTGCCAGGTCAGCATGCAAACCGCGAACAAAAGGATCGAGGCGTTCAGCAACTCGGCCCCTGCCCCTTCAAAGGCGCTGGAGATGAGGCCGGCGAAACCGGCCACCACACACGCCCCCGCCACGCCGCCGACGATACCGCCGCCGATCGGCAGCGCCCGGCCCGTCAGGCCGCGCGTCGCCGCCAGCACGATGCCGACGATAAGCCCCGCCTCGATGACCTCGCGGAAGACGATGATGAGCGCACCGATCATGGCCATGTCCTATTCGGCAACGATCGTGCCCTTGGCGGTATCTTCATGGAACTCGCCGACGAACGCGTAGGTGCCCGGCTTGAGGGCCCTGACGCGCACGATGCCGGTTGACTTGGCCACGATGATCTTTTCGATGTCGAGTTTCTTGCACTCGAACTCTTCGGCCGTAGCATCCTGATTGTCCACTTTGAGCACGAAGGGCTTTCCGGCCGGCACCTTGAGTGTTTGCGGCTCGAACTTGTGATCCTTGATGATCACCGATACCTCGATAGCATCACCGGCGTAAACCCCCCCGCCCATCAGCATGATCGCCACGGCAACCCCGCCGCCAGCAAGCAAATTCCTACGCACCAACCCGGACATGATGAAGCACCTCGCTGTTGAAGAGGGTCCTGACTAGCATGACGAAATTCGCGAATGCAAACTATTTCTAACCAATATAACAAGTATATAATTATAATAATTCCAAACTGGCCAACTATATAATTATAATAATTCTAATGTAGCGCCGGCCGCGCCCCGGCCCTTGCCCCGCACTGCCGCCCTCGGCCGCATCGAAGGCTTCACCACCTGCCTGCCGTTCCATCGCAGCGCCGCCCCGGTGATCTCCGTGTGGGTCAATGCGCTGAGCGTCAGGCTGCAGGGCGCGACTGGCCTGTTCCGGGCGGAGCACGTAGATGGGGTAACGGGCGGGTAGCGCGGAAGGGCGGTCGTCCCTCAAACTGATGGTGTTAACGGAGTCGGGCTTTGTGGCCTGCTCCCAGCATCAACGAGGGACGACCATGGACTATTATGCTGGAATTGACGTTTCATTGGAATGCTCGAGCGTGTGCGTTGTCGATGCGAGTGGCAAGATCGTGCGGGAAGCCAGGGTGGCGAGCGAGCCGGATGCGCTGAAGGCGTGGTTTGGCTCACTGGGGCTGAGGCTGGAGCGGATCGGCTTGGAAGCGGGGCCGCTGTCGCAATGGCTCTACGGTGCGCTGAAGGGGGCTGGTCTTGCGGTGGAACTGCTGGAGACGCGGCACGTGCGCGATGCTTTCCGGGCGATGCCGGTGAAGAGCGACCGCAATGACGCGCGCGGGATCGCGCAGTTGATGCGGCTGGGTTGGTTCAAGCCGGTACACTGCAAGTCGATTGGCGCGCAGGAGACGCGCGCGCTGCTGACCGCGCGCAAGCTGATCCAATCGAAGCTGCGGGATGTCGAGAACAGCCTGCGCGGGATCCTGCGCGGTTTCGGGCTGAAGGTCGGCAAGACGACGCGGCGGAGTTTCCCTGGGCGGGTGCGCGAACTGGTGAGCAACCACGCGAGCCTGGAGGCGATCGGCCAAGCCCTGCTTTCGGTGCATGCGGTTTTGCTGCGGGAGTTCAACGCTTTCGAGAAGCGCGTGCGTGACTTGGCGCGCCAGGATGGCAAGGCCCGACTGTTGATGACGACGCCGGCGGTCGGTCCGATCGTGGCACTCACCTATGCCAGCGCCGTCGACGATCCGGCCCGGTTCAAATCCTCGAAGGCGGCGGGGGCGCATTTCGGGCTGACGCCAAGGAAGTACCAGTCTGGAGAGACCGATGTCAGCGGCCGCATCTCCAAGATCGGGGATGCAGCGGTGCGTTCGGTGCTCTACGAGGCAGCCAACATCATGCTGGTCAAGCCGATCAAGGGGTGTACGGCGCTCAAGAGCTGGGCGATGCGGATCGCCAGGCGCGCCGGCATGCGCAAGGCCAAGGTGGCGCTGGCGCGCAAGCTGGCGGTGATCCTGCATCGCATGCTCGCCGCTGAGCAGCCGTTCGATCCTGCCGCCGCGGCGGCCTGAACAGGAGGATACAAGCAGTTTTCGGGCGGGTCACGACACCAGCCTTCCCGAAAGCGAAGTCCCCTCGCCGGGACGATGGATCAGGTCAGGCCGCCATCCGGGCTGTCGAGGCATCCAGAGATGCCATCACGCTTCCGTAGATCGGACCGACCGATCCTCCACGCACCCCATCAGGCGGCGGCCTCAGAGCCGACCCCGAACAGAAGCAAGTCCCCGGCGAGCGGATGACGCAAAAAGGGATTGACAACACGGGCCCGTTACAGAAGCCCGGATGCAGCGAAGCGAAATCCGCGGCAGCCTGGCAATCATTCCCGGGTTACGCTTCGCTCCACCCGGGCTACGATCTATGATCGGGCGATGCTCAAGTAGGGAACGAGTGACGATGAAGAAGAGAACGACCGGCGCGAAGCAAGAAGAAGGCGAAGCCTTCCCTTCTCAGCTCATAGACGCGAGGATGGCGGAACTCGGCGACTGGCGGGGCGAGACGCTCACCCGGGTCCGGGCGCTCATCCGCCAGGCCGACCCTGACGTCGTGGAGCAGGTGAAATGGAGAAAGCCGTCGAACGCAATGTCAGGGGTTCCGGTGTGGGAGCACGCCGGCATTATCTGCACCGGCGAGATCTACAAGGACAAGGTGAAGTTGACCTTCGCCAGGGGCGCCGCGCTGGACGATCCTTCAGGCCTCTTCAATTCGAGCCTTGAAGGCAACACCCGGCGCGCCATTGACATCCGCGAGGGCGAGAAGATCGACGAAGAGGCGTTGAAGGCGCTCATTCGCGCCGCCGCGGCACTCAATGACGCCGTAACCGCTGGCCGGCCACGACGCTAGGAGTCACGCCGCCGGCCCAAAGCTCGCATCGAAGAAGTCGAGCCAGTTGCCCCCCATGATTTTTGCCACCTCGCCCGGCCCGAAACCCTGCCGCGCCAGCCCGGCGGCAATGTTCTTATGGCCAAGATTGTCCTTGAACCAGTCGGGCGGCGGCGGAAAGCCGGCATTGTCCTTCGATCCCTCGCCATAGTCGATCTCCTTCGTCCAGCGCCCCACCCGCATCCATTCCACCACGCTGTCGGGCTGGTCCTGGCACAGGTCCGAGCCAATGCCGATATGATCAAGCCCCATGAGATCGGCGGTGCGGGCCACCATCTCGCAAAAGCTTTCCAGCGTGCAGGCCGGACCGCCCTTCAGGTGATGGGGATAGAGCGAGAGGCCCAGCATGCCGCCCGAGGCCGCCAGCGCCTTCAGCACCGCGTCGGACTTGTTGCGCAGGCCCGGATGCCAGGCCTTCGGATTGGCATGGGTGATGGCGATCGGCCGGGTCGAATGCTCGATGGCCTCAAGCGTCGAGCGCTCGCCCGAATGCGACATGTCGACGACGAGGCCCACCCGGTTCATCTCCCGCACCACCTGACGGCCCATGCGCGTCAACCCGCCGTCCTCGGCCTCGTAGCACCCCGTCGCCAAGAGCGACTGGTTGTTGTAGGTGAGCTGCATGAAGCGCACCCCGAGGGTGTGCAGCACCTCCACCAGCCCGATATCGTCCTCCATCGGTGAGCAGTTCTGCAGGCCGAAGAAGATGGCGGTACGCCCCTCGGCTTGCGCCCGGCGGATATCGTCGCCATGGGTTCCCTTGAAGATCAGGTCGGGAAACCGCTCGAACCAGCGGTTCCAGTGTTCGATATTGGCCACCGTCTCGCGAAACATCTCGTGATAGCAGATGGTGACATGCACGGCGCTCAAGCCCCCGGCCTGCATCTGGCGAAAGATCTTCTCCGAGAAATTGCAGTATTGCAGGCCATCGACGATCAACAACTCCGATGCGGGCATTCTTGCGCTCCGTTGGCAAGGGATGGACAACGCGTTGCCGTGAACGCTTGACCCGCCCGCCAAGGCCTGTCAACCGGGCCGCGACCCTGAACCGGCCACCCTTTGCAGCCAGCACATATTTTTTATCACCACAACTCCCGTTAGAAATTCTTTAATTCCTCGCCTATAGCGTGTTCATCAACAACAAACACGCCATACGGACATTGCAGCGGACAGCGCCGAAACTTCGATGACCTTCACCGGAAGTTACACCGCGCCCATGCCGGTCGCCCGCAGGGCGGCCGCATTGCGGCAGCAAAAAAAGCAAGCGAACTGGCGGAACGGGGCGGCTCGGTGACACACACGCCCTTTCCGTCAGCTGAGGCCGGGAGCATGCGCCTCTCTCCCCGACAGGCGGCTCATTGACCAACAGCCCCAATGGCGTGCCCCGGCCTCAGACGTTTTCACCCTGGCGACAATTCACGGGTTGACCACGTCGATCACCCTGCCTTCGGCATCGAAGGTGACGCGTCCCCCCGAATTGCCATCGGCTCGATCCAGCCGCACCTCCACCGTTATCAGCCCGCGCGGTGACTGCACGAAGACGTTGCCGCGCGAGAAGGTGACGCGTGCGACATGCGCATCGGGCAACTTCATGCGCCTGAGGGTTTCATCCTCCATCGCCTTGATGTGTCCGGCATCGATACTGGCGGCTTCCTCCAGCGTGAAAGCCGTCTCGGCGTGGACATGCTTGTCGAAGGGAAAGCCGAAGCGGCTGATCTCGGTCGCATCGACGATGAACTGGGCATTTTCACCCCGCTTCAACGGATCCTCGGCCACGACGCTCGCCTTTTCATCGTCTATGGAAATCTCGGTAAAGCGGGCATTGGCCCCGAATGACTTGGCGATGCGGCCGAGGGTGACGCGGATGCCGTCGGGCGCCAGCCAGGCCATCGGCGGACGTCGGCTTTCAGGCAGGATCACATCGGTGACGGCGCCGGTCTGGTCAGCCTTCACGATTCCCTTCGATCCGTCGGTGTCGGTCACCTCGACCTCCCACACCAGCGTCGGTCCGCCGACCTGGGTTGTCGGTCTGGTGGCCTCCATGGAGGTGATCCGGCCCTTGGGCATGGCGAGCTTGTCGCGCGCCTTCGCAGCAAGCCCCGGCACGATGGTCAGGTCCACCACATCAAATGAGAACGCCGCCTGATCGGAACGGCCCATCATGATGTCGATGTTGGGCATGTCCACGAGACTGCGGCGCACGCCGCTCAGGTCCCAGGAATAGCCGCGCAGCTTCTTGGGGTCGTCGGGACTGGCGGCGTTCACGGACACCGATCGGCGGTCGACCGCGACCTTGTAGACGGTCCTCGCCGTGCCGACCACCGAGGCGAGCGCCCGCTGGGCATCCAGCACCGGCCAGTCGCCGCCATACAGATCGAGCATCTTGGCCCGGTGAGTGCCCGAGAGATCGATCGCGACGATGTCGCCACGGGCATTGGTGTAGATGGTGGCCGCCTCGTAAGGGCTCGCAACCGCGATGGTCCAGCGGATATCGCCGTAGCTCGGTCGCGGCAGGATCGAGACGCTGCGGGCGATGTTGATGGAGGTGACGGTTGCCGGGTCCTCCAGCCTGGCACGCTCGATGGCGGCCCGGGCGATCCTTGCCGCATCGCCGAGGGCAATATCGGACACTTTGAACAGGCCGCTCTCGACATCGTCCACCGGCCCCGGTGCCTGCACCACCTGCGGCCCCGACACCTGTTCCCGGCTCAGGAACCACAGCTTGATGATCTCGAAGCGCCATTGCTCCAGATGCCAGCTCCGGTCGCTGCCCTGGGCGATGAGGCGCACCCGCTCGGGCGCGATGTCGATGCTGAGGACGCGCGGCACACGCCCTGTCGCCTCGACGATCTTGGCCACGGCCTCGGCAGCGGCGCCCGGCGAGGAGATGAAGCTTTTCTTGGCCTCATCCGCTGTCGCGGCAAGCGACATCAGCGCCAGACAGACGCCCACACATACCCACACGACAATCGAACGGCAATTTGACAGCGAACCTGGCATGTGATCGTCCTGCCCCGGTCACGGCGCCACAATTTAATCCCCGGACCGCCCCCCCACAACACCCGGATTCGCCTTGCTGCTCGTTGCTTACAAATCAATTATCTGTCCAAGTTCAGAATTATCTGACCATCTTTTCCGGGATTGGCCGGGATTACGCGGGCGTGTGCGGGTGTGAACGGGCTTTCGAAGGCCGCTTGCGAGACCTTTTAATGCCCCTTACGCGATCCCATAATCGATAGCCGGCCGAACGTGACGGCGCGCGGGCACCGCCGAACCGGGCGCGGCATTCATCAAGGGCCTGACCTACCGGCATGCGGCCGAACCGCTCAACCAGAAACTCGGCGACTTCGGGATCGCAATCAAGCGGCGAACGGGCCGTGGCGTTCTGGTGGGCCTGCACCCGCAACTCGGCCAGTCGCAGCCGGCAATCGAGCAGGTTGCGATAGTCGCTCAAGGGGATGGTGACGACTTCCACCCCGGCAATCGTTGCCGCCAGCGGGGAGTCTGGCCGGCTCATAGGAATCTTCGCGCCTGAGTGAGTAAACGGTTGGTCCCCCGCATCAACGAGGCGCGATCATCGGCGAAGGCTTTCGGATCGGGCGTCTGGACCGACAGGTTGACGATGGTGGCGCCACCCGCCCCACGGTCGGCGAAGCAACTCATGGGCTGCTGTGGCCCGGCGGCCGTCTGGCCAAACCCGGTGGAAAAGACAGCGCCGGAAGCGAACGGGCGCGGCATCTCGACCCCCAGATGGCCGGATGAAAGCCGGGTGAGCGGCAGGGCCGTCTCGCGGTTGTCGTTGCCGACCGCCCCCACTGCCAGACGCCCGGCATGGGCAGTAAGGGGCATGATGGCTTCCGGGCCGGCCTCGCCCATGAGCCCAACTCGGCCGGCGCCATAGGCAAACAGTGTGGGCCGGGAAACGATATCGCCGGCGGCAAACGCGCGCATGCCGCCTGAAAAGGCAGCGCCATGGGCCGCGCCGAACAGCGCACCAATACTACCGAACAGGCTGCTTGAACCGGCGCCGGAAAACAACGAATTAAAGGCTTGGTTCAATGCCAGATCGATGAGCTTGTTGCCCAGATTTTCCAATGAAGTTGCCAGGACATCGCTCAATGATTTGCCCTGTTCGAGCCCGTGCGCAAAGTCGCTGAAAAAGCCTTTCAAAGCGCCTTTCAGATCGTCCAGCCGCTGGGCGGCGGCGCGCATCTGATCGAGCTGCCCGGTGGCGGTGCCAAGCTGGCCGGCGAGATCGGCGATATGGGCCTTCAAGGCATCGGTGACGGGAATGCCCGAGGCCGTGGCCGCCTTGAGCAGCTCCTGTTCGGCGCGATAGCTGGCGGCCGCCGACTTGGAGAGGCCGAAGGTGGCGGCTTCCTCCTTGAGCGCGGCAATTTCTTGCTGGACGGATTGCACCGTCTGCTGATAGCCGGAGACCGAGCCGATGCTGCCACGCGTCGCCTTCGGCGCCGTCACCGCCTGCCTCGCCAGGTCGGCAATGCGCCGCAGGCTGTCCTCGCGCTGCTTCAGGAGGTCGGCCCGGAATGGACCGGCATCGGTGGCGGCCATGTCGCGGGCTGCCTTCAGACCCTGCATGAGCTGGCTGTTGATGCCTTCCAGCTTGAGGTCCTGGGCAAGGCCGGGGATCATGGCCTTGAGAGAGTGCAGCGCGCCCTCATAATTCTTGAGCCCGCCGATCGCCAGTTGCGCCGCCGTGCCGGTCTGGCTCATGGTGTTATTGAGATGCAGAAGTGCGCGGTCGGTCGCGGTAGCGGTGCCGGTCAGGAACCGGAGTTCAGCTTCCTGCGTCTTGAGGTTGCCGGTCGAATCGAAGGCCGCCTTCGACATGTCGAGCAGCTTCTTGCCCATCTCCTGAATGCCGGCATCGCCGAGGTTGAGGTTCTTGAGCCGGCTGATCTCATCATAGAACCCGAGGATGTCGGGCTTTCCGGCCTTCACGCTGTCGACAAAACGCTTCACTTCGTCGGCGAAGGGACCGAGCAAATCCGGCAGACCTTGCGCGGTAATTATCGGATTGATCGTCAGCTCGTTCTGCAACGTCTCGGCGAGGCCCTTGACCTGCTGCTCGGCCTCCTTCTTGGTGGCGGCGATGCTGTCATGGATGCCGCTCTGGAGCGCCGCCAGCGAAATGATGCCGTAGGCCCGCGCCGCCTCACCGGCGGCCGTATAAGGCATCATGAGCGGCTGCGGGGAGATCGGGCAACGCCGCCAGCCTGTCCGCCAGCGAATTGCCCGCCTGTATGATGTTGTCGCGCAGTTGATTCTGATAAATCACCAATTGACGAAGCTGATGTTCGTTCAGGGTCAAAACGTCGATTTTCTGCCGCTGCGAGGTCATGCCGCATTCTCCTTTTCGGTGTCGGATTTGATGAATCGTGCCAGGGCATAGTCGCCGTAGAGGCGCTGCACGGCCTTTTCCAGATGCTTGAGGCGGACCGGGCCGGCCGGGCCGGCCACCGCCCTGCCCTCGTTGAGCAGGTCAGCGGTGCGTCGCAGATCGAAGCCGTTGCGGGTGCCCCTGGCGAAATGATGAAGAAAGCGGTAGGCGTCGCGGCCGTCGACATTGCGATCAATCGCCAGCCCGTCGACATCAAGTTGCGTGGCGCCATCGGGCAACGCCATCTCGCGCACCCGGCTCTTGATCTGGTCAAACGCGGCGCCGGTGCTCCGGGTGCGCTTGAGAAGATCGCCGTTTCCGGCAAACAGGATGGGCAGGCCGGCTTCGTCGTTGAGATCGAGTACCGCCCGCAGGGCGTCGGCTTCCAAATGCTGGCTCTCGTCAATGGTGAGCCAACCGCCATCTTCGACGACATGAGGCAAGTCCCGCCACAGAGCACTTTCGATATCGAAGCCGTTGCCGGCCCCGACATAAATGCCGAAGATCTTGGCTATCCGCGCGAGAATGGTCCGGACGCTGCCCGAGGTCCGCGTTGCCTTGATCGAGCAGGCGAGAGGACCTTCCTTGAAGGCAATCTGTTTCAGGGTGAGGGTCTTGCCGGTGCCCGGCGGCGCGGTAATGACGCCCGCTTTGCGGTTTTCAACGACATTCGCCGTGAAAGCAGCAATGCCGCGTGAGGTCGGCAGCGGGCGGAAGGGCTCGGCATAGGGAGCCCCAAGCCAGCGCTGGGCAAGGTTTGTCATGGTGTCAATCCTCGAATGCCGCAAGGCGGCGCAACAGCGCCCGGCTGGCTTCGTCAAGCTCGTCTTCCGGATTGCCTGGCTGAGGTTTTTGCACGAATTTGATCACCTCCGCCCCTTCAGGCGAAGGCGTGACGCGCGAACCCGGTTCGATTGTCGGCGCCGGGCCAAGGGTTTCCGCCAGCCGTTGGCGCTCGGCGGCCAGGTCCAGGTGCGGAATCGTCTTGCCCAGGTCTCGCAGTGAGCGCCGGTTGGCGGCCTTCCTCTGCGAAGCGGCTTTGGCGCCTTCGATATCGCCATAGGCATAAGGCTCGATCATGCGCGCCAGCCCGAAGGGCTTGCCGTCGCCATCGAGCAGCGGCAACCCCGGCCACTCCCAATCGAGGCATTTCGGGGCAAGGAAATTCACATAGTCGTCGTGGCATTCGTCCAGCTCGGGGCAGGTGTAGCGTTTGCCCTCGAAGAGGAAAGTCGCCTGCCGGAGCTTCCGCCGCTCCCTGGTCGAAAAGGCCAGTTGCAGATCATCGGCATTGACCGCGCAAGGCCGCCATCCGGCCCGGTGAGCATCCTCAAGGGCCTGGTTGGGCGAACGCCCGCGCAGCATGCCGCCCGGCCCCTGAGGATTGTTGTGATAAAGGCTGAGGTCGGTATAGGTCCATTCCTGCACCGTCTCCAGACCGCCCCTGACAGGCACTGGCGCCTTGCCGAGATTGGCCGTCTTCTTGGCCATGCGGTTACCGCCGACATAGTGTGTGTGACCGGCCAGAAGGCGTTCAAACACGGCAATGAAACCCTCGATCAGCCCCTTCGCCGCCGCGTTATAGGGTTGGGCATTGACGCGGCGCGGTGCATGCTCGCCATATGGCAGGACCGAAAGGGCGGTGATATCGGCCACCATCTCGGTCCAGCCGAATTCGCTGCCGTTATCGACATAAAGATTGACCGGCAGTCCCCACGCTGTGACCATCCGCAAGAACGCCTTGATCACCAGCGCCTGGCTGATGCCCTTGCCCTTGGGGAGCAGGTAGAGCGTGATGTGAGCGCGGTGCGTCGCCACGTCGAAAAAGATGACAACCCAGAGTGTCGTCAGCGTCCCGTCCGGGCGCTCCACGTAGAAGTTGAACTTCGTGCAGTCGGCTATGATCCATTCGTTCGGCCACAGGTCATCCGAGCGGCGCGCGATGCGCGGCAGGCGCCTGTCGGCATAGCCCTTGGCATCGGTTTCGGCGAGGTTGACGTTGCGCCAGCGGCTCACTTCCTCGCGCATGAAGCTCGAAGGCACCCGGCAGATGCGCGCCTTGTCGGCGGGGCTGAGATCGATCCCCTCGCCCTTCACCAGGATGGCCAGCCGTTCCGCCATGTGGAGGGGCCGCAGAGATGCCGTTTCGCCCGCCCTGACGAGCTGGCGGAAATAGGTGCGCAGCGCACCATCGATATACGCCAGTTGCTCATCGCTCAGCCGGCGGCGCATTTCGCGATGAAAGTCCCGGCTCACATAGTAACGCCGCCGGCCCTTGTCGCTGCGCTCGGGGCGCATCAGCCCGGCGATGCCCTCTCGTTCCAATTTGGCCAGGTAGCGGGTGATCTGGCGCCTGCCCAGCCGAAGGTGTTTGCCATTGACGGTGACGCGTGTATCCGCTGCCGCATCAATCGCCTTGCCGCGCTCGCGCGAGCCTTTGGGGTGAGCCAGCACCGGCTTGATCAAGGCGAGCACCCATTGGGTCTTCGATTGCCGGTCGCAAAGCCGCTTCGAGGGAGCTTCGAGGGCCGTTGGAGAGGTTGTTAATTCGTCTCCGGCGTTCTCCGGTTCATCGATCCAGACTTCGCGCACCAGGCCCCCCAGCCCACCCCGGCCATGCGTCCAGCGCGTCTTGAAGTATTGGCCGCGCCATGCTGTGCCGGTTTTCTCGGCACGATCAGCAATGATGCGCATACGCTGTTGCGATCTCTGATAGAATGCAGCCGCTTGCGGGATTGTTGCCCACCACCCGGTCATTGCCGACTCCTCAGGCGGCAATATCGGGGCGGAAACGCATATCCGCCGGCTCGGCTTTCAGGCCCAGCGCGACGGCAATCTCATGCCCCTTGCCTCGCTTGCCTTTCACCTCGCCGGCGAGCACCCGATAGACCATTTTCTGGTCAAATCCGCGCGCCCGCGCCCATTCGGCAATGCTCACACCTTCGGTCAAGAAGCGGGACTTCACTTGTGCGCGTTTGTTCGCCATAGTTCTGTCACCTCCAGATATAGATACACAATTTGTGTATCTTAAATAGAGTGATTGGTCAAGTATGGGGAAAAGGCGGGGAAGCACCTTTGGCTCTAAGGCGATTGGAAATACTCGCGCCGGCATTTCAGCGGCTGCGGAGAAAGCATTGACAGATGAGCACTTCAGCGCGTCTGCCGTGTTTGATCGGATCAGGGAATCATTGGGTTGTGAAACGGACCTGGAGCTGGCGTGGATTTTCGGCACCTCGCCCCAGAATGTTTCAAATCGGAGAAGCCGAAACGCCGTGCCCTACCGGGAGGCGATCTTTCTGGCTTTGTGGGCCAATCTGTCACTCGACTATTTGTTGACCGGACGGGGAACACTTCGCTTCCGGCCGGCATGGGAGCGTTCCGATTACGAGCTGCTTCGCACCGTGCTCGCCAATGCCAAGGGCGAAGGCCGGCCGCCGTCCTTGACGCCGGAACTTTCCCTGAAAATCGCCAAGGCATATGAACGGGCAGATCAAATTTTGGCTCAATTGGCTGAAAAAGAATTGGCGCCTGTTTCCAGCGACGAAGTGCAGCGGGCAGCGCTCGTTGCGATTGATCTGTTCAAGGATGGCTAGGGGGTTGCGCAATGGGGTTGCGCAATCGCTCCTTGAAGGCGTATTGGGGTTGGGGGGTTGCTCAATAAGTCGATATTTTTCAACGACTTCAGAATTAAATGTCCAAGAGTTCAACCGCACCTGATTGCGCAACCCCATTGCGCAACCCTTGATCATCTTTAAATTCAATTAGTTGCGCCAAATTCCGCGTCAAATAATCTCGCAGCGGCCTCGACATTTAGCGTTTGCGCTACCACTGCTCGTTCCCGGGAACACCGTTGTTCACATTACTTGGTCGTAAGTTTATGTTCTTCGTCTGTCCGACGTACGCAAACTTTCTCCAAGACTTTCATGGCGTTACGATTTCACTTGCATTGGGAACAAAACTGGTACATCGTTCTTTCACACCGTCATTCCGAGCAACCGTTGCGCTGGCGGGCCGGCATGTGAAATAAGGAGAGGACAATTATGAGACAGACCAATTTGCGGGTGGTAGAGACTTCCTCGATGGACAAGAACAAGGCACTCGATGCCGCCCTGAGCCAGATTGAACGGGCCTTCGGCAAGGGCTCGGTGATGAAGCTGGGGCAGACCCCGGCGGTCGAAATTGCGTCCGTTTCCACCGGCTCGCTCGGCCTCGACATCGCGCTCGGCATCGGCGGCCTGCCGCGTGGCCGGGTGATCGAGATCTACGGGCCGGAATCCTCCGGCAAGACCACACTGGCGCTGCACACCGTCGCCGAGGCGCAAAAGCGCGGCGGCATCTGTGCCTTCATCGATGCCGAGCATGCCATGGATCCGATCTATGCCAAGAAGCTCGGCGTGGACATTGCCGAACTGCTGGTTTCCCAACCCGATACCGGCGAACAGGCGCTCGAGATCTGCGATACCCTGGTACGCTCCGGCGCGGTTGACGTGCTGGTGGTCGATTCGGTGGCAGCCCTCACCCCGCGCGCCGAACTGGAAGGCGATATGGGCGATTCGCTGCCCGGCCTGCAGGCCCGCCTGATGAGCCAGGCGCTGAGGAAGCTCACCGCCTCCATCTCCAAATCCCACACCATGGTGATCTTCATCAACCAGATCCGCATGAAGATTGGTGTCATGTTCGGCAACCCCGAGACCACCACCGGGGGCAACGCGCTAAAATTCTATGCCTCGGTGCGCCTCGACATCCGCCGCATCGGCGCCGTCATGAATCGCGACGAGACGGTGGGCAACCAGACCCGGGTGAAGGTAGTCAAGAACAAGGTCGCCCCGCCCTTCCGCCAGGTCGAGTTCGACATCATGTACGGCGAAGGCATCTCCAAGACCGGCGAGTTGATCGATCTCGGCGTAACGGCAGGCGTGGTTGACAAATCGGGGTCCTGGTATTCCCACGCCGGTGAGCGTATTGGCCAGGGCCGCGAGAACGCCAAGAATTTTCTCAAGGCCAACCCCGATATCGCCGCGACCATCGAACAGGCCATACGTGCCAATGCCGGCCTGATCGCCCAGCGCATCATCGACCCCGACGAGGCCGGCAGCGAGACGGACGACTAGCATGATCCGAAAAGTGTAAGCACTTTTCGGGTAAAATCATGCTCTGTCTTATTGGAATCGATCAGGTTCATGACTTTGGATCAACTCGATCCAAAGTCATCCTGATCTAGGTCCATTGTCGTTTCAGGACCCTGAGCAAGTCGAAGCGGCGGCCGGAACAATCCGGCCGTCGCTTTTTTCGGGCCACCTGCGGGACTGTGAGCGCCTCAAGGGGTTGCCATGCGATGTTGTGGACAGGACTTGGCCAAGGGGGCTATTACCGCCTCCTTGCACAACCCGGCTTAACGCCCGTCCGAAGGCCAGCGCCCGATTTCAGGATTTTTGCACCCCATGACCAGCGTCAGCGAGATCAGATCGCAATTCCTCGACTATTTTCGCAAGGCCGGCCACGCGGTTGTTGCTTCCAGCCCGCTGGTACCGCGCAACGACCCCACGCTGATGTTCACCAATGCCGGCATGGTGCAGTTCAAGAACGTCTTCACCGGCCTTGAAACCCGCCCCTACAGGCGCGCCGTCACCGCCCAGAAATGCGTGCGCGCCGGCGGCAAGCACAACGACCTGGAAAACGTCGGCTACACCGCCCGCCACCACACGTTCTTCGAGATGCTGGGCAACTTCTCGTTCGGCGACTACTTCAAGGACCTGGCCATCGAGTTGGCCTGGAACCTGGTGACCCGCGACCTCGGCCTCGACCCCGACCGTCTTCTGGTGACCGTTTATGCCGAAGACGACGAGGCGCATGGCCTGTGGAAGAAGATCGCCGGCCTGGGTGATGATCGCATCATCCGCATTCCCACGTCCGACAACTTCTGGGCCATGGGCGAGACCGGCCCCTGCGGGCCCTGTTCGGAGATCTTCTACGACCACGGGCCGAAGATACCTGGCGGCCCTCCCGGCTCGGCCGACGCCGAGGGCGATCGCTTTATCGAGATATGGAACCTGGTGTTCATGCAGTACGAGCAGGTGACGCCGGATGAGCGTGTCGGCCTGCCGCGTCCTTCGATCGACACCGGCATGGGCCTCGAGCGCATTTCGGCCGTACTTCAGGGAACCTACGACAACTACGAGACCGACCTCTTCAAGGCCCTCATTCGCGCCATCGAGGAGGAGACCGGGGTGGCTGCCGAAGGGCCGGCGAAGGCCTCCAACCGGGTCATTGCCGACCACCTCAGGGCTTCGTGCTTTCTCATTGCCGACGGCGTCCTTCCGTCGAACGAGGGCCGCGGCTATGTGCTGCGCCGCATCATGCGCCGCGCCATGCGCCATGCCGAACTGCTGGGCGTCGCCGAACCGTTGATGTGGAAGCTGGTGCCGGCCCTGAAGCGCGAGATGGGGGCCGCCTATCCCGAACTGGGCCGCGCCGATGCGCTGATCACCGAAACCCTCAAGCTGGAGGAGACCCGCTTCCGCAAGACCCTGGAGCGCGGGCTCCGCATCCTCGATGAGGAAACGGCGCACCTTGAAGCCGGCAAGCGCTTGTCCGGCGAAGTTGCCTTCAAGCTTTATGATACCTTCGGCTTTCCCCTCGACCTCACCCAGGATGCGCTGAAGGCGCGTGGCATCGGCGTCGACACTGATGGCTTCAACGCCGCCATGGAGCGCCAGCGCGCCGAGGCGCGAAAGGCCTGGACGGGCTCCGGCGAGGCCGCCACGGATGGCCTGTGGTACGAGTTGCGCGACCGCGTGGGGGCGAGTGAATTCCTCGGCTATGCCACCGAGACGGCCGAGGGCATGGTGCAGGCCGTCATTGCCGCCGACGGCAAGGAGACGGACGCCCTTTCGGAAGGCGCCGAGGCCGCCATCGTCGTCAGCCAGACGCCGTTCTACGGCGAGTCGGGCGGCCAGGTGGGCGACCGCGGCGCCATCCGCACCGCCGACGGCGCCCTGTTCGAGGTAAGCGATACCCAGAAGAAGCTGGGCGACCTTTTCGTCCATTATGGCCGCCTGACAAAGGGCGTCCTGCATCGCGGCGACGCGGTGGAACTGCAGGTCGACCATGCCCGCCGCCAGGGCGTGCGGCTGCACCATTCCGCCACCCATCTGGTGCATGAGGCACTGCGCCAGGTGCTCGGCACCCATGTCGCCCAGAAGGGTTCGCTGGTGGAACCCGGCCGGCTGCGTTTCGATTTCTCCCACCAAAAGGCCATGGACGAAGGCGAGATCGCCCGCGTCGAGGAGATCGCCAACGCCGTCGTTCTGCAGAACGATCCCGTCACCACCCGGCTGATGAGCGTCGACGATGCCATCGCCGAAGGCGCCATGGCGCTGTTCGGTGAGAAATACGGCGACGAAGTGCGTGTCGTCTCCATGGGCCGTCAGCCCGAGGGCGGCCCCAACAAGCCGGTCTATTCGCTGGAGCTGTGCGGCGGCACCCACGTGGCGCGCACCGGAGATATCGGCCTCGTCCGCATCGTCGCCGAAAGCGCCTCGGCCGCCGGCGTGCGCCGCATCGAGGCGCTGGCCGGCGAGGCCGCCCGGCGTTACCTGGAGGATCAGGATAACCGCCTCAATCGCATCGCCCACCTGCTCAAGACCCATTCCGGCGATATCGAGGCCCGCATTGGGCAGCTTCTGGACGAACGCCGGCGGCTGGAGCGTGAGCTGGGTGAGACCAAAAGGCGTCTCGCCATAGGCGGCGGCGCTGGCGATGAAAGCGGACCGGAGGACATCGGCGGCATCAAGGTCGTGGCCCGCATCATCGAGGGGATCGACCCCAAGGAACTGCGCAACCTCGTCGACGAGGCCCGGAAGAAGCTGGGCTCGGGCGTCGTGGCGCTGGTGGCGGTCAACGACGGCAAGGCGACAATCGCGGCCGGCGTCAGCCACGACCTCATTGCCACCGTCAACGCCATCGACCTGGTGCGCGCCGGCGTTGCGGCGGTGGGCGGCAAGGGCGGAGGCGGCAGGCCCGACATGGCCCAGGGCGGCGGTCCCGATGGTACCAGGGCCGCCGCGGCTGTCGCCGCGATCAAGGCTGCGATCGGCGCGTGAGCGCCACAAGTCGGGCAACATTCCGCCCAGATCGTGCCATTTCTCGGGGTCATCGATCAGCACTGCCGGGCACCGGATAACGGCTCCGGCAACGCGGCATGGCGGCCGAGGGCGGGGCGTGGCTAACACCATGGCGATAGGCGACGAGGGTATCTTGCAGGAGACGGTCGCGACGGGCACGGCATCGGCCGAACCGCTCAGACGTCAGCTTTTCGATATCGTGGAGCGCACGCGCCGCGGCGACATGATGGTGCGCGTCTTCGAGATCACCATGGTCGTGATCATCATCGCCAATGTCACGGCCTCGGTCGCCGACACCGTCGCCGCCATCCATCGCCGCTACGGCACCGCACTGGCGTGGTTCGATTATTTCTGCGTTGCCATCTTCATCGTCGAATACGCCGCCCGGATATGGACGGCACCGGAACATCCGGCATTGCGTGCAAGGCCCGACTGGTCGGCCCGGCTGGCCCATGCCGCCAGTCCCATGATGATCCTCGACATGGCGGCCATCGCGCCATTCATCATCGGGTTGTTCGCCGGTCCCAATCTGGCCGTGGTGCGCATCCTGCGCATAGTGCGCTTCTACCGCCTGGCGCGCTATTCGCCGGTCCTCGACACGATCATCGGGGTGATCGTTTCCGAATGGCGGGCACTGGCCGGAAGTGCCCTGTTGTTTGCCGGGCTGTTGCTGTTTTCAGGTGTCGCCATGTACCTGGCGGAAGGGTCGGTGCAGCCGGACCGGCTGGGCGATGTGCCGAGCGCCATGTGGTGGGCGGTGGTGACCCTGTCGACGGTGGGCTACGGCGACGTGGTGCCGGCGACCCTCGCCGGCAAGATGGTCGCCGGCTTCACCATGATCTTCGGCATTATCTTCTTTGCCCTGCCGGTCGGCATCATCGCCACCAGCTTTCAGGAACAGATCAGGCGACGCGATTTCGTCGTCAGCTTCGCCATGGTGGCGCGCGTGCCGCTGTTTGCCCGGCTGGACGCCGCTGCCGTCGCCCGGCTGGTCGGCCTCCTGACGGCGCGCCGGGTGGCGGCGAGCGATGTCATCATTACCAAGGGCGACGAGGCCGAGGCCATGTATTTCATCGCATCGGGCATGGTGGAAGTCGAAACACCCGCCGGTCCCATCCGGTTGGCGGAGGGCGACTTCTTCGGCGAGGTGGCGATGATCTCGGAAGATACCAAACGCACCGCCAATGTGGTGGCGGCGCGCACCTGCGAGCTGTTGGAGCTCAGCGTGCGCGATTTTCGCCGCCTCGTGCAATCCAACGCCGAGATCGGCGATGCCGTGCACGAGGTGGCGCGCCAGCGCCTTGAAGCCATTACCAGGATGAATTCGCCGCAGGCCTGATCAAACCGGCTCCGGGGGCCACTCGGTGGTATCGTGGTCGGGATGCTGTCGGCTCTTCAGCCGCGCCAGGTCTTCGGGCGAGCGATTTTCCGCCGTCGTCTCGCGCGGCAGGGTGCTCAGATCGGCAAACCACGACAACTCGGCCTCGACCCCAACCTGATGGTCAGGCACGGCGGCTTCCGGATCGTCGAGGCTGCCAATGGCAATCTCGTAGGTCGGGTCGCCGTCTTCTTTCATGTAGAGCGGTGTTCCGCAGTCGCTGCAAAAGCCGCGCGCCACGATCGGCGAGGAGCGGAATTCGCCGGGCTTTCCGCGCGTCCAGGTGAACTGCCCTTCGGGAACGCTCACCAGCGCTGCGCCCCACGAACCGAAAGCCTTCTGGCACATGCGGCAATGGCAGATGCCCGCATGCCCCAGGCGCCCCGTGATGCGGTAGCGCACCGCCCCGCACTGACAGCCACCGGTAATCGTCATGGCGCCGGCCACACCACCGGAAACCAGTCCTCCGGCAGATGATCGCCCATGGCGAGTTTGAGGCCCATCTCGGGAAACGGCGGCGAGACGGCATGGCTGCGTTCGACATAACGGCAATCCTCGCCGAGGAAGCGGAAGCTGACCGCCCGCCGCCGCCGACCGGTCGAGTTGGGCGGGGCGTTGTGCAAGGTGTGGTAGTCGAAGGCAATCGCATCGCCGGGCTCCAGTGACCAGGCCCGCAAGGCCGTTGCATCGCGTTCCTCGTCGATGTCGGGAAACGGCTCATAAGTCGAGGTATCGCCTTCCAGGGGTTTGAGCGTCTTGAAGCGGCGCGGCACATAGGTGACGGCCCCCTTGTGGCTGCCGGCGAGGAAATGCGGGCACACCTTTTCCGAGACCGCATCGAGCGGCACCCAGATCGACACCGTCTGACTGCCGTCCATGCAGTAATAGGGAAGATCCTGATGCCACGGCGTCGGGTCCGCCGTCCCCGGCTCCTTCACCAGCACATGCTCATGAAAAAGTTGCGCGCGTCGTGCGCCCATCAGCGCCGCTGCGATCGCCCCGAGCGGCCCTTCGTCGCAGACCTGGCGGAATTCGGGAAAACGCTGCCAGTTGGCATAGTCGCCGAAATAGGCGCCAGGCCTTCCTTCCTCGGTATGGTTTTTGCCGTAGGGGCCCGGACTCTTGATGTTGGCCTCCACTGCCGCGGCAAGGCGGTCGAGCCACTCGGTCCTCAAGATGCCGCGCAGAACGGTGGCACCGTCGCGGCGAAAGGCTTCGATTTCCGATTGTGTGGGCACGGCCATGGTGTTTTGATCCGGGATGAAGGCTTCAGCGCACGAGTATGCATCGCCTCACTCACGGCGCGCAAGCGTTGCATCGGGAAACAAAGCGGCCCGGCATCGGCGACTGCGGATCACCACGATGCCGGGCCTGCCCCGCCATGACACCTGCCCGCGGGCGGCAGACAGGCGCCATTCAGGGACCCTACTTCGCCCTGATGGCGATCTTCTTGACCGGCTCGACGGCCTCGACCTTCTTCGGCATCACCACCCGCAGCACGCCCTTGTCGAATTTGGCGTCAATGCGCTCGGCATCCACCGTTTCGGGAAGCCGGAAGCTGCGCTGGAAGCTGCCGAAACGCCGCTCCACTACGTGGACATCATCCTTGTCGTCGACGTGCTCGTATTTCTTCTCGCCCTTAAGGGTGAGCAAGCCGTTGCGCACGCTAAGATCCACGTCCTTGTCATCGAGGCCGGGCAATTCCGCCGTCAGCGAGACCTCCTTGTCGTTTTCGGTGATGTCGATGTCCGGTACGATGAAGCCATTGCCATTGGCCGCCATTGGCGCTCCGAAGCCCATCCGCGGCGCGACAAGACCACGGTCACCGAAGAAGGCATCGAACATGCAGTCCATGTCGGCGCGATAGGTCCGGAACGGATCTGTCCACCGGGGTGTGGGAAGCACTTCCTTGCTGGCTCTGTTTGTCATCTCAAACCTCCATCTCTCGACAGACGATCATTTCTGATCATTCTTTATATTTTCGCCCGATCGCGCCTGCCTTGCATTGATCCCGATCAATCGTCACCATGGCTGCCAGGCCAGATTGGCGGTTTGCATCGCATGTGCCATCATCCTGCGAGGCCCGACACCACCGGCTTCGAACACCGCGTGCAACGCCTGTCGAAAGTTGCGACCATGCAGCCAGGATCAATCCACCCGAGCCGGCAGCCATGGCTGGGCACCGCCGCTGCCATGGCCGTTGTCTGGCTGCTGGCGTCGATCCCCGCGCTCGCGGGCGGGATCGATGACACTTTCAGCCGCAACGCCGTCGACACCAGCCTGTGGCGCACCTGCCAGGCGGACCCGGCGCTTATCGGCTTCGGCATCGATGCCGCGACCGGCCATCACTATCTGGCCATGAAGATCGACGGCAAACACGAGGACCCCGGCTCCTGCACCACTGTCGCCAACCGTGATCTGATGGCCGAGATTGACACCCTCGGTCCGAGTTTCTTCGCCAATGCCTCGACGATGGCCGCCATCGCCGGCTTCGACTGTCCGAGGCCCGAGGAGCGCAACGGCGAGCCCATCATCCAGCGCAACGAGCTGCGCTTTGCGCCCGCCGACCTTTACCCCGATATCCGCCAGGACACCTGGTATTCCCTCACCTTCAAGCTCAAGGGCTATGGCGGCGACACCATACCGGCCTGCGGATCGGCGCGCTGGGTGATCGGGCAATGGAAGTACGAGCACATGATGCCGGGCTTCAATGGCAGCCCGTTCCTTGCCCAGCGCTTCGACAACGGCATCTTGCACCTCACCGTCGAAGACGACGGCTGCCGCTGCATGATCGCCAAGGTGGGGGGCGATCCGGACTTTTCAAATGCCCCCGAGGATACCTCCCTGGTGCGGGTGCCACCGCTCAGGTGCCGCTATTCGGAGGGCGACCAGATGAATCAGCGCTGCCAGCCCACCCACCTCAAACTCATGGCGGCCGATCTTTCCACGCTTGCAACCCTGCCTGATCCCAAGATCGACTGGGTGCGCATGACCTATCGCATCCGCGCCGGCGGCCCTGAGGGTGCTCGCATCGACGTCTACGCCAACGGCCGCTTCATCGTCCGTGCCGAGGGCGACATCGACCCTCACATCCCCGGCAACCGGATAAAGTTCAAGATCGGCCATTATCGCGACAAGATCCCGGTGAAGGCCGAGCTCCTGTTGCAGGAAGTGTGCGTCTCCAGCGCCGCAAAGACCTGCAGTCACGGCCTCAAGGTGTTGCCATAAGCAGCCGCTTTGATCTTGGTTCCCGTCAGTCGGCGTCGGGATAGAACAGCTCGAAATCCCGGGCATAGAGCGTCCGGACGATCCGTCGTTCCTCGGGCCCGTAGAATTCGCTGAGCCGACTGGAGGCCGACGTCACCCCTACCGTGCGCTGAACCATTTCATGATCGCGCGATCCGAAGATCCTTTGCAGGACCTCTGCGAGATCGGGCCCGAGATTCTCGACCCGACCCACGAAATCCAGCATCGGCACGGGCGCTGGGATGATATCGGCCTGCGGCGCCCAATGGATGTTTGAAAAAAGATGTCCGTCTTCGAGGCGTTTCAGAAAATCGATGAACGCCATCGACCGCCCGCGGCTGTCGAGATCGGCGAGGAACTTGGGGTCGCTGCCAGCGATCTTGTCCAGATAGGCCGACAGGGCCCTGGTTAAGGGATTTCTCACGAAGGTGAACCTGAAACACTGCTGAACCCGGGACGGCCGCCACAGCGCCAGTTTCAGGCTTTTCTTCGCCGCGCGCTTGGCCGCGGCCCCGCGCGCATCGATGTCGCCGCCGCCCATCGCCTGCGCCAGGCTCAGCATGATGGTCGAGTTGGCGCTCTTGGGGATCCTGAAATAGATGAAGTTGTGTTGCGGCGAATGATAGATGCGGTCGAGCACCGGCCCCCTGAGCGGCGGCGCGATGGACCTGACAACCGGGTGGAAAGAGGCAACGGCGTGACGGATGATCGGCATCAGCCGATCAGCCGGCAGAACAGGCCCGCGTCCACATTGCCGCCTGAGACCACTATACCGATGTTGCGTCCGCTGGTCTCGATGCCACCTGACAGCACCGCCGCCAGCGCCACCGCACCGCCCGGCTCGGCGACGATCTTCAGATGCTGGAAGGCCGCCCGCATGGCGTGCCCGGCCTGGCTTTCAGTCGCCACCAGCCCGCCGGCGAGGCGCGGCCGGTTGATGGCGAACGTCAGTTCGCCCGGTGTCGGCGACAACAGTGCATCGCAGATCGAGCCGGCGGTCGTGGCGTTGCGCTGGCGCTCGCCGGCATCGAGCGAGCGGCGATAGTCGTCGAAGCCTTCCGGCTCGGCGCAATAAAGGGCCGTTGCAGGCGACAGCGCCTCGAATGCCAGGGCGATGCCCGCCGTCAGCCCGCCGCCGCTGGCGCCGACCACCACTGCATCGAGGCTGACGCCGCACGCTTCGGCCTGCCGGGCCATCTCCAGCCCGGCGGTCCCCTGCCCGGCGATGATGTGGGGATGCTCGTAAGGCGGCACGATGACCCAGCCCTTGTCGCGGGCGATCGCCTCGGCGATTTCCTCGCGCGACTGGGTGGCGCGGTCGTAGTTGACGATCTCGGCGCCGAGCGCACGGGTGTTCTGCTGCTTGATGTCGGGGGTATCGGCCGGCATGACGATGATCGCCGGCAGTCCCTTGATCCTCGCCGCTGCGGCGACCCCTTGAGCATGGTTGCCGGAGGAAAAGGCCACCACCCCGCCGGCGCCTTCGAGCTGCGAGATCATGTTCCAGGCACCGCGAAACTTGAACGAGCCGGTGCGCTGCAGGCATTCCGCCTTCACCAGCACCCGTCCGCCGGTGAGCGCGTTGAGCCCGGCGCTCTCGAGCAGCGGGGTTTCCACCGCCTCACCCTTCAGCCGTGCCGATGCCGCCTCGATATCGCTGAAATCCGGTAATCCGTCCCGCATGATGCCTCATCCTTGATGCCGCAGGCTCTATAGCCCAGTCAGCAAGCCCCAGTCATCACCTTCCATGGCCCTGCCCGCCGGCCCATTTCAGTGTCAAGCCGTCGATGCATAACCGCCACCGCCACGCTCTTGCATCGCCGGCAGCTTTCAGGTTCATTCCCTGCCGGTCGGCAAACAGGGTTCCAGCAAGGAAAGGGCAAAGGCCATGGATCTGGGCATCAGGGGGCGCAAGGCGATTGTGTGCGCATCGAGCCGCGGGCTCGGCAAGGCCTGCGCCATGGCGCTGGCCGTCGATGGCGTTGAGGTGGTGGTCAACGGCCGCGACGCGAGCGTCCTCGACGCAACAGCGAAAGAGATCCGTGATGCAACCGGCGCCAAAGTGACCGCGGTTGCCGCCGATGTCTCCACCCCCGAGGGCCAGGCCGCGTTGCTGGCCGCCTGCCCCGACCCCGACATCCTTGTCAACAACAATGGCGGTCCCCCTTTCCGCGACTTCCGCGCCCTCGACCGCGCCATGATTCTCGATGGCGTGGTGCAGAACATGGTCACTCCCATCGAACTCATCCAGAAGGTGCTGCCGGCGATGATCGAGCGTCGCTTCGGGCGCATCGTCAACATAACCTCGGCTTCGGTGAAGATGCCCATCCTCGGCCTCGATTTGTCGTCGGGTGCCCGCGCCGGCCTCACTGCCTTCCTGGCGGGGCCCGCTCGCGACATCGCCCGCCACAACGTCACCATCAACGGCCTGCTGCCCGGCATGTTCGACACCGACCGGCTGAGGAATTCCACCCGCGCCCAGGCCGAACTGAAAGGCGTCAGTGCCGATGCCATGGCGGATACCCGCGCCTCCATCGTGCCGGTCGGTCGCTTCGGCCACCCTGACGAACTGGGCAAGCTGTGCGCCTTCCTTTGCTCGGACGCGGCCGGCTACATAACGGGACAGAATTTCCTCATCGATGGCGGCCTGTTCAACGCAGCGATCTGAAGGGCCGCTCGCCCTCACATATTGCCGTCGGGCCGCTTGAGGAAGTCGCTGGCGTTCGCCACCAGCCGGGTATCCACCGCGGCGATGTTGGCAGGCTCCCTGCCGGCATAGTCGAAGGCGTTGAGCACCGTCTTGATGCATTCGAGCCGCGCCCGCTTCTGGTCGTTGGAATCGATGACCGTCCAGCGCGCCTCGGGGATATCGGTGCGGTCGAGGAGGTCGGCGATGGCGCGGGAATAATCGCGCCACTTGTGCACCGCGTCGTGGTCGATGGGCGACAGCTTCCAGCCCTTGAGGGGATCGAGCTTGCGCTCATAGAAGCGCTTCAGTTGCTCGGCCCGTGAGACCGTCAGCCAGAACTTGAACAGGTGGATGCCGTCGCCCGCAAGCAGCTTTTCGAACACCGTGACCTCCTCGAAGAAGGCCTCCACCTGCGCCTCGCTGCAAAAGCCCATGACGCGCTCGACCCCGGCGCGGTTGTACCAGGAGCGGTCGTAGAGGGCCATGTCGCCGCGGGTCGGCAAATGCGTCACGTAGCGCTGGAAATACCACTGGCCCTGCTCGATGTCGGTCGGCTTGGCCAGCGCCACCACACGGGCATGGCGCGGCGATATATATTGCACGAAGCGCTGGATGGCGCCGCCCTTGCCGGCCGCATCGCGGCCCTCGAACAGACAGACGATGCGCTCGCCCTTTTCCACCGCCCAGTCCTGCAGCTTCACCAGTTCGATCTGCAGTTTCTTGAGTTCGCTCTCATAGGTCTTCTTCTTGATCTCCTTCGGCACGGCATAATCGCCATGCGGAAACGCCCGCTCGGCGATGTCGGCGGGCAGCGCGTCATGATCGAGCGAATAAAGCGCCTCGGGAAGCGCCTCCGGGGTTGCGTCGGTCTTTTTCTTGCCCATCGCCTACTGCTCCCTTGGCCGTTGTCCGCCCATCATAGGCGTGAGGCCGTTGACCTCACAACCATTCGTCCCTGACACCGAAGCCGGCATAGGCAGCCTTCAGATAGTGGCGTCTCAGGCCGGGCAGCGGAAACTGCGGCAGGCAGTGGCGCACGATCCCCGGAATGGCCTCGGCCGCGCCATCGACCCCCGCCATCAGATCGGCGATCAGCCGCCCGGCATAGCTTGCCATGGCGACCCCGTTGCCGTGCCAGGCAAGCGTCGCATAGGCGCCGTTCATATCCTCGATTTCGCCGACGAACGGCACCAGCCGCCGCGCCAGGCACACAAAGCCCGCCCATGCCCGTTCGCTCGGCACCCCGGCCCAGGCCGGAAACATCGCCTCGAATGCGGCCCTGAGCACCTGGGTGATGGCATCGAGCCCCGCCGGCGAGGCATCGGTGCCGCCGCGCCCCCCGAACATGAAACGATTATCCGGCAGGAGGCGAAAATAGTGCAGCAGGTTGCGGGTGTCGTAGGCCATGTCATGACTGGTCCAGCCTTGCGCCAGGCGCTCTTCCTCGCTCAAAGGCCGGGTGACGATGATCCGCGACAGGGCCGGCAGCAGCCGTCCGCCCACCCACGCCGGCACTTCTTCGTCGCTATAGCCGTTGGTCGCAACAAGCACCTTCTTCGCCCGCACCTCGCCGCCCGGCGTGGACAGGACATGAACCCCGGCCTCCAACCGCCAGCCGGTGACGGGAGTATCGCCATGCACGGCCACGCCGAGGTCGATCACCACCCGCGCCAGTCCCAGCACATAGCGCAACGGATGCAGGCCGAAGCCGACCGGGCTCCACAAGCCACCATGGAACTGCGGTCCCGCCAGCCCGCGCGCTTCCAGCTCCGAACGATCCGCCAGCACCGTGTCGAGCCCGAAGGTCGCCGCCATGAAGTCGCGCTCCGCCTTGAGGCCTTCCACGCGACTGGCGCGGTGGGCGAGCGACCATTCGCCCCTGCCCGAGCGCTCGGCATCGATGCCGTACTCGCTCAGGAGCATGCCCACATGCTCGACCGATGCCACCTGCGCGATGTAGAACCGGCGTGCCTCCTCCAGCCCGTAGCGGGCGATCATCTCGGCATAGGAAAGTTTCGAGGAGCCTGCGCAGCAAAAGCCTCCGTTGCGCCCCGAGGCCCCCCAGCCGGGGCGCGCCGCATCCAGCACCAGCGGCTTGATGCCGTGCGCCGTTGCCAGCCGCAACGCCGCATTGAGCCCGGCAAACCCGGCGCCGATGATCGCCACCTCCACTGTCGCTGATCCATCGAGACGCGGACAGGCCCGCTCCAGCGGCGGGGCGGAGGCCTGCCAGTGGCTGTCGACGGGGCGGGAGAAATCGAAGGCGGAGGGGTGATAGAGGCGCATGCCGGCATCTCTCCGCCACCCCGGCCGGCAACGTCAAGACCAAAGCTCAGCGAGGGCGTTGCGGCCGGCCCCCGATTTGTGGCCTAATCTGCCGCGAGAGAGCGGGAGACATTTGCCATCATGAGCCAGAAGACCATCGCCTTCTTCCCCGAAGCCGCCTTCGGGCCGGCGCTGAATTCCGTCGGCATCGCCCAGGCCGCTGAAAAGCTCGGCCACAAGGCGGTATTTCTGTCCGATCCCGGCTTTCTCGATGTCTACAAGGGCTACGGCTTTCCCGTGCATGCCGTGAACATGTCGGAGCCCATGCCGCCCGAGGAAATGGCGAAGTTCTGGGCCGACTTCATCAACGGCCACATTCCCAACTTCAACAAGACCCCGTACGAGCAGATCGACACCTACGTGCGCGACTGCTGGGAGGCCATCGTCTCCACGGCCGAATGGGCGGAAAAGGAACTGCCCGGCGTCCTCGATGAACTGAAACCCGACATCGTCTGCGTCGACAATGTTATCCTCTTTCCGGCCATCAAGCGCTATTCGCGCGAAACCGGAAAGCCCTGGGTGCGCATCATCTCGTGCTCGGAAAACGAGATCCCCGATCCCGACATCCCGCCACATCTCTCTGGCTGCGGAGAGAGCGACAAGCCCTGCTTTGAAGCCTTCGAAGCCCGTTTCAACGACGTGATCAAACCCATCCACGACGGCTTCAACGGCTTCCTCATCGGGGTAGGCGAGGACCCCTACCCGACCGGACAGTTCTTCGAGGCCTCGCCCTTCCTCAACCTCCTGCTCTATCCCGAGCCCGTCGCCTTCAAGCGCCGCCACCCGCTCGATCCGGCAAAGTTCCAGTATCTGGAGGGCTGCGTGCGCGAGGAAGCCCCCTACGAGGTCCCGCCATTCGCCGACAACCAGGAAAAGCCCCTCATCTATGTGAGCTTCGGCAGCCTCGGCACCGGCGATACCGCCACCCTCAAGCGCCTCGTGGCCGCATTGGGGAAGATGCCTCTGCGCGTCCTCATCAATCTCGGCGGCAGCCTCGCCGACTATGGCACCCTGCCCGGCAACGTGCACGGCGCCGGCTGGTTCCCGCAGCCCTCGGTCATCCCCTTGTGCGATGCGGTCATCCATCACGGCGGCAACAACTCGTTCAACGAGTGCCTCTATTTCGGCAAGCCGGCGATCATTATGCCCTATGTTTGGGACGGCCACGACAATGCCACGCGGGTCGCCGAGACCGGCCATGGCCTTAAAATGCATCGTGGCGACTGGACCGACACCAGCTTGTGGGCGGCCATAGATAGGCTTTTGACCGATCAGACCATGAAGCAGAAACTCGAGCGCACCTCCCGCCACATGCAATCCCGCCACGGTCCCACCAAGGCGGCAACGCTCCTCGATGAGTTCCTGAAAGGGTGAATGAAGATGCAAGCCGCCTTTGCCAGTTCCGCCCCCCATCTCGTGCCGGCGCGCAAATATGACCACGCCCTCAAGGACTGGGGCATCGTTCCAACCATGATCGAGGGTCAATCACGCACCTCCGGCGTCATGCTGTCGTGCAACGCCGACGGCTCTTCCGAGGTGGGCATCTGGGTGTGTACGCCGGGCTTCTGGAACTGCCACGTCACGTCCGATGAATTCTGCCATTTCCTCGAGGGCCACTGCACCTATACCCATGAGTCGGGCGAGGTGATCGACATCGTGCCCGACACCATCGCCTTCTTCCCCAAGGACTGGAAGGGCACTTGCCGGGTGCATGAAACGGTGCGCAAGGTGTATATGATTCGCTAGCGCATGATGCCGAAAAGTGGGTGCCACTTTTCGGATAACATCATGCTCCAACTCTTAGGGCCGGTCAGCTTTTCTGCAATTGGGTGACCCCACCCAATTGCAAGCTGATCTAGGCGGGAAGCGTTGCCAGCAAGGGACTTGTCTCCATGTCTTCATCCGATGTCGCGTGGCCGAAGAAGACCCGCGAGATGCACAACCACCATATGGATTCGACCTTCTGGAATGATTTTCCGTTCCGCGACGGCGACATCGTCATCGCCACCTACGGCAAATCCGGCACCACCTGGCTGCAGCAGATCGTCAGCCAGTTGATCTTCAACGGCGCCGAGGGAGTGCAGGTGGCCGAGATGTCGCCATGGCTCGATTTGAGGGTGCCGCCCAGGGAGGTGAAGCTGCCGGCGGTGGAAGCGCAAGACCACCGGCGTTTTCTCAAGACCCACCTGCCGGTCGATGCGCTGGTGTTCTCACCCAAGGCCAGGTACATCTACATCGCCCGCGACGGCCGCGACGTGATGTGGTCCATGTACAACCACCACGCCAAGGCCAACGACATGTGGTACGACGCTCTCAACAATACGCCCGGTCGCGTCGGCCCGCCGATCGAGCCGCCGCCGGCCTCGATCCGCCAGTATTTCAACGACTGGCTGGACGGCGACGGCTATCCGTTCTGGCCGTTCTGGGAAAACATCCGCTCATGGTGGGAGATCCGCGACCTGCCGAATGTCCTCTTGCTGCACTATGCCGATCTCAAGGCCGACATGCCGGGTCACATTCGCCGCATCGCCGCCTTCCTCGACATCCCCGTCGATGACGCCACCTGGCCGGCCATCGTCGAGCATTGCAGCTTCGCCTACATGAAGGCCCACGCCAGTGCCAGCGTGCCTCTGGGCGGTGCCTTCTGGGAGGGCGGTGCGGAAACCTTCGTGCACAAGGGCACCAACGGGCGCTGGCGCGACACCCTTTCCGCCGACGAGATTGCCGCCTACGAGGCAAAGGCGCTTGCCGAACTGGGACCCGAATGCGCCCGCTGGCTGGCCGGCGGCTCGGCAACTACGGCCTGATGATCACCCAGCCCTTTTCGGCCAGTGTCATCAGTTCAACTGCACCGGAGGGCACCACCACGGCGTTGGCGACCAGCGGCGGCACCTTGCCTTCCTTCTTCGCCATGCCCTGAAGGGTATTGTTGCAGGCATCGAACACCACGTTGGGCATCGACTGGGCAAAGCTCATGACCCGCTCTTTTACGGGCGAAGTATCGGCGCGCAGCATGTGCAGGCCCTGGTTGAAGGCCACCACGCGGATTTCCACTTTCTCACCCAATTCCGAATAATGTCGGGAGACATTGGCGGCCACGTTGAGCACGGTGCTCATCTTCTGCGGGTCCTTGTCGGATATCTGCAGCGCCAGGCGATGAACCTCGCCTGCCGTCGCCGGGTTCAGGCCCGCCATCGCCACCCACAGCGCCACAAGGAGCACCCCCGGAAAAATCTTCACCCATCTGCTCATGTCGCTCTCCTCTCATGCTCTCCGGCTTCCACCATGACGTAAGCCTGTGTCCGGGGCACCGGTTGTATGCAAAAATTTATATATAACAATGCCGGACGTAAAGATGCGAAACGGCGGAACCGGCCGCGCTTGCGGGCCGGCCCGGTCGCTCACCCTGGCGAGGGATCGAGGCTATTCGGTCTTGTACTCCACCCGCCGCGACATGGCGTCGAGCTGGTCCTCGGTATAGCGTGAGGGATCGTCTGCCTGGAACGGCTCTTCCTCGCCGCGCCCGACGACGTCGATCTTGCCGGCATAGTTGTTGGCGATGAGATAATCGCGCACCGCTGCCGCCCGGCGGATCGACAGTTGCATGTTGTAGCCGGCCGGCCCCTTGGAATCGGTGTGGCCGATGAGCACCACATGGTCATAGCCGCCGGACTGCAGATAGCTCAGGATCTCCTTGGCCGCGGCGATGCCGTCAGGCGTCAGGTCGGCCGAATCGAAGGCAAAGCCGATCGGCACCGGCACCGCCTCGGCGGTAAAGTTGCGGAATTTCGGCGACGCCAGCCCCGACAGGATGCCGCGGGTGGAGCGGCTGGCGATGAAGGTGGGGGCAAGCGCCCGAGCCTCGATGGCGCGCTTGTAGGCGTGACGCTCCATGTCGGCCGGCGGCTTGGTCGGGTTGGCCTCGACATCGCGCATGTCGTCGAGCGTCGTCTCATAGGCCTTGAACGCCCTGGAATAGTCCCTGGCATCGAAGTAGCTGTCGCCCAGTGTGATCATCACCTGCCACGGCTTCGACAGCGCCGCCACCGCCTCGATCTCCGCTGACGATGGGTTCTGATTGGCACTGGTGAGATGGCGAAAGGCGCTGAGTGCCAGCACCCGCGCCAGGTTGCCGCGATAGGTGGCATCGCAACTGGCATCGGTTCGGGCCTGTGCCAGCAGGTCGGGATAGCTTCCCACATCGCCTGCCTGCATCGCCTGGCGCGCGGCCGCGTCGATCACCTTGCAATCGGCCCGGGCGGACTGGGAGACGGCGAGTGCCGCCAGCAGCATGGCTGCCGGCAGCACCAGTTTCCTTGCACGAGCCGTCATCGTCACTGACCCGTCACGGTCAGCTTGATGGCCACGCGCGCCACGCCGGAGTTGACCGGCACGTCCGACACCTTGATCGGCTGTGCCTTCACCTCCTTGGCCTCCACCGAGATCGCACGGGTAACGAAGGTGTTGTAGTCGCCCAGATCGGTGAAGTTCTTTTCCTCGAAGTGGTGCACGATGGTGTCCACGGCCTTGGCGTTGGTGTTGCACAGCGCGATGACCGTTTCCGTGCCGATGTCCTTGAGGCGGAACTGGAACGGGGCGTCGGGCCGCGGATACTCGAAGGCCTGGTTCGCCTTGATGAAGGTGTCGTTCTCGAACTTGTTCGGGAACAGCACCGTGCCAGTCCCCTTGTCGTCCACATCGACGAGGGTCAGATGGCAATCACGGTCGGACTGCACGATGAACACCGGCAGTTCGTTCTGATGGTAGGTCTTCTTGGTGGCGAACAGCGACAGGTGGTAATCGCCGTCGATCTTGGTGTCGGCCGTGTTGACCTTGGCGACGACGATCGGCTCATCGCTCTGCTTGAAAAGCGACTCGCTGTCGGTCAGCTCGGCGACGAGCTTCGGGAACTGGCTCTCGAAGTTGTCACGCGGGACCACCGACTGCTGCAGCCGGTTGAGCAGGTTGCGGGCATCGCCACCCAGATCGCCGGCCACCTTTTCGAAGTTGTCGAGTTTCAGGCCGAACTCGGCCGCGGCGAGATTGAGATCTATGTCCTTTTCATACTTGTTCGACAGGGCATTGATCATTTCGATGCCGTCGAGCTTGAGCGAAGGATCGAGACCGGCGCGCCGCATGGCGTCTTCGAAGCGCGTGGTGTCGTCGGCGAGGTATTTGTCGACCACCTCGTGCGGCGGATAGAGCGCTTCCACGGACTTGCGGACATCCTTGGGGAAGTTGACGTCGTGGATCACATGCTCGCGGATATCGTCCTTGGCCTGCCGGAACCCGTGGTCGTGGCAACCGAAGCACGAGATACCATTGGCCACCGCCAGATCCTTGCGGTCCTTGTCGCGAACGATGTTGGTCGGACCCTTGTCGAGCCGCTCGCCGGTGGCTTTGTTGAGGTAGTAGCCGTTGAGGCCGTTGGGCAGGGAAAATACCGTCTCGCCGCCCTGTTCTTGGAAACCGTCCTTGCCGCCCGGGCCGAGCGGATGTTCGAACAGGCTCTTCACCCCGTCATTGCCGGCAAAGTCATAGGACGTCCAGAACACGCCGGTCGATATCGTATGGCGCTCGATCAGCCGGTTGTTCTCGCTGACCAGCGACTTCTGGAAGCCGGAACGCACGGCGACGAAATTCTTGATGTCCTTTTCGACATCGACGCCCACTTGCTTCTGCAGTTCCTGATAGGTATTCGGCAGCTTCAGCAGATCGTAATAGAGCGGTGGGCGCGAAGCGGTGAAGGCCAGCCAGTCGCCCCGCACATAGGGCACCTTGGTGTTGAGCTGGGTGGAAACGAAGTCGAACGCCCTGGCGTCGGGCTTGACCGCGTAGGGATAGACCTTGGCGATGCGATTCCAGTCTTCCGACGTCCATTTCACGTCGTCCAGATTGAAACGGATGATCGTCTGGGCCGGATCGATGGTCTCCAGCTTCACCAGATCGGAGTTGCGGCTGAGGCTGTTGAGCAGCTTGATCGTACCCTGGCGGTAGACATTCATCTCCTCGTCGCTGGCGCATGAATTGTAGAGATTGTTGAGCAGGATGTAGCGCGTGCCGGCCACCCGGTAATCCTGGAGATGGTTGATGTCGTCGCTCACCAGATTCAGCACCTGGTCATTGCTGATGAACGTATGGCCGGCGCACGCCGCGGCCCGCGCTTCGGCCAGCGAGGAGATCCATGTGCGGATGGCGGCAACGTCGGACTCACTCGGCGGCGTGAGCCACGTCTGGCCATCCTGATAGTAGTCGTAGGGCATGTTCTTGTTGAGGATCTGCTGCATCAGCTTGGAGCCGTCGGGATTGCCGGGGATCACCAGGTTGGGGTCCTTGGCCATCTGCTCCAGATACAGGACGTTGCCGAAGCCGTGCGCCGGCTTCTGGCGACCCTCGAGCTTGCCGAACTGGTGGCAACGCGAGCAATTCTTGTCGAGCGCCACAAAGGCGGCGGCCTCGATGGGGTTGCTCGGTTGGGGTATCTTGGCGGCAGCCTCCTCGGCATCCTTCTGGTTGGGCGACAGCAACAAGGCCTCCGCAGTCGGCTTTGCTGTCGTGTCCTTTGCCGGCGCCAGCTGACCGTCGTTCTGCTGCGCGGCGGGCTGCTCGGTTGGCGTCTGTCCGGCCGCGCCGGCTTGACTGCCGACCATCACCAGACCGATACCGAACGCAATCGCGCTGTAGGTGATTTGTCTCATGGCCTTGGCCTTCCTGTGCGTTTCCTGGCTATTTTCATGGGGAGTGAACGGCGTTTTCATGGGGGTTACCTCGGTTTGATTTCATAGCGCATGGTAGCAACCGACCAATCCGTGGGCTCGGTGTTTTCTTGCGGATCGGCGTTGGCCACCGGGTTGCCGAGTGCGGCCGCGATCTCGGGCAGGAAGGTCTTTACGGCCTCCTGTCGCGGGATCACTTCTATGGCACGCGTCCCCACCGCCTTTTCCCAGTCGACTTTATGCCGTGCGACCACGGCGATGATCTGGCCCGACGTGGCCGATGTCGCATTGAAGCGCATGCCGTAATAATCGTCGGGAACCATGAGTTCTGCATTGGCCCTCACCTCGCCGTCGGCGTTCTTCCTGCGGCTGAACTGGTTGGGGAACAGCTGGGTCAGCTGTCCGTCATCGCTCAGATCGAGGAGAACGAGGAAGCCGTCCTGCTTCGACAGGATGTGAAAGCGGATGTCCTTGTCGCCGACATGCACCGGATTGGGCGGCGTCTGGGTCAGCACGACGTCGGTGGCGTTGCCTTTGGTGAGAAAATCCTTGACCGTATCGATCGACAGCTTGTCCTTGTCGACCGCTTTGTTGCCTTCGACATAGGCCTGAAGGCCGAAGGCGGACGCCGGCTCCAGTCGCGGCGTCAGGCCCATCTGGCAGACATCGGGACGGCTCGAGCAAAAGGCCTTGGAGCCGTCCGTGACATAGGCGAGGAGTTCCGGATTGGAAATCTGGCCGTTGTGGTTGGCATCGGCCTTGCCGTCCCGCAAGCCCTCCAGATAGAGGCTGGTGAAGATGCCGCCGAAGCCGGAGCGCAGCGGATCGAGCATGGCCGTCTGGCTGGCCGAGACGGCCTCCCACACAGTGAGGTCGAGCCCGGCGGGGAGGTTATGCAGGAAGGCGCCCTCCTGCTTCTGCTGGGCCACCTTGGCCTCGACCACGATGGCACGGTTCGCCGCCGCGACGGGCGGTGCGCGGAACAGCACATTCTGCTGATCGTTGGTGGCTGTGCGGGTGACCCGGCCGGAAAACCCGGCATCCACCACCAGCGTCACATGCCGGCCGGTCATTTCCTTCAGGGCATCGCCGATCTCGTCGCCAAGCACCAGCCCGGAGATGGCGAGCTTGCCGTCCGCCTCCGACATCTTGGCATCGAACGGCACCAGCCCTTCGGCCAGCCCGTCGGCTTGCGTGCCCTTGGTGTCGGGCGTGAAATAGCCGTTACCGGCAAAATACAGGTAGACCCGATCGCCAGGCTTGCTGCCGGCGATCAGCCAGCTTGCCAGCCCATCGCGGATGGCGGCGGCGGTCGCTGTCTCGTTGGTCAGTTGACGGATATCCGCCGCGGCAAAGCCGAGCTTGCCTGTCAGCAGCGAGCGGATCGCCGCCACATCGTTGACGGCGGGGGTTCCCTGTTGGGCATTGAGGCGGGCATCGGCATAGCTGTCGATGCCAATCAGCAACGCCCGATCGCTTGCAACCGCGCCGCTCGCGGCTCCGGCCATGGCAACGAGGGCAATGGCAATGGCCAGGCGGCGCATCGGTTCATCCCCCTTTGCCGGTGTAGATGCTGGCCACGCCGAACTGGAACGGAACCCCGGTCAGCGCTGCCTCGACGATGCCGCGCAGGCCCACCGCGCGATCGGCACTCGACATGGACTTGAGCGCCTCCTGGAAAGCCGGCAGCGGCTTGTCGGTGAAGATCGCCACCAGATGTTCCGCCCCGAAGGGCGGTTTTTCCGGCGTGAACTTCCACTCCGCTTTCCTGTTTCTCCAGTCGATGTTCACTTCGTCAGGCTCCACAAAAAATTCCACGCGTCCATTGGGTGCCAGGTTGAACAAGGTGATGTAGGGACGCTCGGCACCTTTGAACGCCACGTCGATCTCTTCGCCCGGTTTGTAGCGTTGGTTACCTGAACGCAGAATGAACTCCCCCGGCGCACCCGCGGCGTGGTTGCCCAGCCACTTCAGCGTCGCCCACTTGGCAACGATAGGGATCATGGCATTGGCATCGACGTGCTCGGCCACCACGCCGCCGACCACCTGCTCGACGCTGCCGGTGTTCACATTCCATACCAGGTCGGCCTTTTCAGACTGATCGGTGAGCCTGACATCCGGCAGCGCCGCCAGCGAGGCACCGTCGCCGTCGATCACCCTGACGGCCAGCGCATCGACGTCCTTGGGCACCACCTTGGGCTGGGTCGGCTCGGGCGCCGAGGCGATCAGCGCCTCGCCGCGCGTCCTGATCGGCAGCACCTGCGGGTTCTGCTGGCCCTGCACCAGCTGGAAGATCTTCGGTACCAGATAGCTCACCAGTTCTTCCTGGGTGATCTCGCCGTCATGATTGCGGTCCGCGCCGCCCTCGATGGCGCGCGCGAACGAATAGCTGAGCGCCCCGCGCATCTGGTTGCCGATGCGCACTTCCGGAATGGTGTGGGCATCATCGGTTGCCCCGACGAAGGTCAGGTGTTCGAAGTCGGCCGGCGTCGCGTTGGCCACCGTCGGCGGCGGCAGCTTCAACTGATCGTCGGTGATCTTCGGGATGGTCAAGAAGCGGTAGTGGACGCCGTTGTCGGCGCCGATCGAGCGATACATGTGCCCGGAGTGGCACGAATCGGCAATGAAGATGGTCTTGATTCCCTTGTCGTCCGCCAGCTTCAGCCAGGCGTTCATTTCATAACCGATGATGCGCTCGCCCGACTGCTTGCCATGCGGAGCAAAGCCGGCGAGGATGAAGTTCTCGTTGTACTTTTCGCCATTCTTGTCGGCGCCGCCGGGCTTGGGTTCGCGGCTGCCGTGACCGGCATAGGAAAACACCAGCGTGTCGCCGGGTTGCGAGCGGCCGACCAGCTTGGCCCAGTCTTCGCCGATCTGCGCCTTGTTGGCATCGCTATTGACCAGCAGGGTGATGTCCTTGGCGCCTGCCTTGCCGAGCGCCTGGGCGATGTCGCGGGCATCGTTCACGGCGCCGTTGAGCTGGTTCTGCGGCCCCAGGTTCACGTACTTGTCGATGCCGATTATCAGGCCCTTGATGGCCGCCATCGCCGGATCGCCGCCGATTGCGGCGAGCGCCAGGCCGAGCGCCACGGCAGGCCACAAGCTGCGCCGCACTCTTACTGACAGTGATTGCAAGATGGGTATGATCGCTCGCATGGGATCCTCCCTGTAAGGGGCCGCTATATCGGCCGACCCTCTCACCCGAGCGAAGTCTATGCAATGATGGCGGTGTACGCAATAAATGCCCGGCGGTGGACGCGAACGCCATTCGAATCATGAAATATCAGTCATAATAACAGCTTACGACGGAAACATGAATCGAATTGGCAACCACGGACCCGGTCTACACGGTCCTCAGCGGCCGCGAGAAGTAGTCCGGCTGCGCCCTGGTCCTGATGCGCTGCTCCATGGAAAGCTTGGCCAGCACCCGCCTGAGGCGGCTGTTTTCGCTCTGCAGATGCTGCAGGATATCGAGGGGCACGGCGACATTGCCGTCGTTGTCCTTCAGCCAGGTCATGAACACCACCCGGCTGACGCCGGTGCGTTGCAACGCCTCGTCGACGGTGTGGCCCCTGGCGATGAGCCGGTTGGTCTCGGTCAGTCTGGCAAAAAGATCGCTGTTGTCCGACATGGTAGACCTCGCTTGGCAGTTCGGCGGCTCAAACCCCGCTTCCACCGGCGGCGCCGGCGGCGCCAGAGCCTGCATTTCTGTCACTGGCATTGCGTGCGAACCGCATCCGGACTGGACACCACATCGGAGCCCACGTAACAGGCAGCAGACGGGTTGAGGCTGTCCAGGTGGCGACTGGACGCGGCATCGCGGGCACGTCCGGAATAGCTGGCGAAGGCCAGCACATTGCAAGCGACAAGCAGGCCAATGGCGACCCGTGCGAGATTGCGTGTGGTCCCCTCACGCTCCTCGGCCATACGCTTCCAGGTAAGTTGCAGACTGCTTGCAGTGCTCATTTTGTTATCTCCCCGGAAATATCAATCGGCGGGTAACCTTGCTTGGTTACCTCCTGTTTAGCATGATGCCTTCTTCAATACTCTCTTAACCAGGAATCGCGGTGTATAAGCAGTAAACCGCAGCCGCAGCATTTGGGCAAAATTTGGCACAAAGTCTGCCGTCACGAGCGGGCAATTGCCAACGGCCCGGACCGGCGCCCCCTGCCGACCCGGCAATCCTGCCGACCCTGGCACCGCCGATGTCGCGGCCTTTTTCCCGAATCCGCCAGCGCCATCCACGACTGTTGACGCAGATCAAGGACTGTTGTTGCACATTACAATTAATTAAGGTCATGCGGTCACCGGGGGTGACACTTACTGGAAGGAGGAACCAGTCATGAACGTCAGGTCTGTTCGAAGCCCCGCTTCGTTTCGATTTGGGGGTATATGGTTTGCCGGCACGCTAGCAGGCCTCGCCGGCGGGGCCATCGAGGTGGCGTGGATCGCCCTTTACCAGCACCTCGCCGGGGCTGATGGCGAGAACGTGGCGCGCGGCGTCACCGAGTCGGTACTGCCGGGCCTGGTTTCGGCACCGGCCGCCGTACCGCTGGGGCTCGCCATCCATATGGGCCTGGCTGTAGCGCTGGGCATCGTCATCGCCCTTGCCCTGCCCCGCCTGCTGCCGCGCCTTGTCGGCACGGCACTGGAGCCGGTGGCAGTGGTCGCCACGCTCATCGGCGTCTGGACGATCAACTTCTTTGTGGTTCTGCCCGCCATCAACCCCGCCTTCGTGACGCTGGTTCCCTATGGCGCCAGTCTCACCTCGAAGGTGTTGTTCGGTTTCGCGGCGGCATTCGTCTTGCGCGCGGCTCGCCGGCATCGTGCCACCAGCCCGCATGGACTTTGAGGAGGCAACCCATGTCCAAGGAAATGATCTTGATGATGCATCCCACCTTCGGCGTTCTCGGTCTGATCGCCGCCGTGTGGGCATTTGTCGAAACCCTCAACGCCAGTGAGGCCAACCTCGGGCGCATCCGCACCGCCGGTGTCCTGACGGCCATCATGGTGTGGCTCGCCTATATCGTCGGCGGCTACTTCTATGTGCTGTACTACGGCGCCGACAAGGCCATCATCCTGAAGGGCCCGTGGGCCTATTCCCATTCGTTCTTCATGGAGACCAAGGAGCACCTGTTCTTCTCGGTGCTGCTGCTCGCCACCCTTTTGGCGATCGCCGTGCAGGCCAATGTCGCCAGACTGGCAGGCGCGCGCCGGCTGGTTCTTTCGGTATCGGGCCTGGTGGTCCTCATGGCCTTGGCCATGGAAGGCGCCGGGGCGTTCATCAGCATGGGCGTCAAGGTCGCCCTGTTGGCCAAGCAAAGCTAGGGGAGGCCTGAAAAATGTCCACGACACAAGCCCACAATGGCAGCGACAGCGCCGGCGTGACCGCCACGGCATTCGGCCTCTCTTATGCCATCACCAGCCTGTTCAACGTCGCGCTGGTCATCTTCAAGGAGAATGTGGCGGGCATCCAGCCGGCCATGGTTTCCATCACCGGCCATCACTGGGTGACCCATGGTCTCTTCGACCTCATCGTCTTCGTGGTGCTCGGGCTGGTGCTCGCCAGAACGGAGGCCGCCCGCATGCCGGCGACCAAGGTGGTCAACTACGTGATCGGCTCGACCGTTCTGAGCGGCCTGATCCTCGCAGGGTACTTCACCGTCGCCTGATCGCCCTCGCGCGATCGAAAGCCAATACGGCGCGGCATTCAATGCCGCGCCGTTCGCTTGCAGGCAGAGCCCTATTCCGGATCTCGGTGATAGCGACCCATTTCACCGAATGCCGGTGTTAGTTGCGATATTTCGCCGCCAACTTGTCCACATAGGCCAAGAGATCGTCGAGGTCCTTCAGCGTCAATTCGAACGGCACGATCACCGGAACGGTCTGCTGGACCTGCGGCAGTTCGCGAATGCGCGTGAAATTGGGATGCGGCCTGCGGTCATAGAACGTCTTGAAGCGCTTGCGCCAGTCCTTGATGTCGAGGCTCACCATGGCCTTGAACGACGGCGACATGCCGATGCCCATGTTGTCTTCGCCCGGCAGCACATGGCAACGCGCGCAATCCAGTTGCGCCAGTTTCTGACCGTGCCCGGCGTCGCCGGCAGCGAGCGCCGGCTTCATCGCCGCCACCCCCGCCGCAACCAGGATGCCGGCAAGCCGGCCGGCTCGTCGAAGCCCGATTGTCATGCGCCAAATCTAGCACCATGCCGCTGATTTGGAAGCCGGGGCGCGCCCGAGCAGCGCTAGCGGACCTGGGGCGCCAGTTGCGCCAGTTCGCGCCGGAACGGCAGGGCATCGCCGATATCGGGTTCATCGAGTTCGCGCGCATAGCGATGCCCGGCATAGGTGGCCCAGGCAATGGGCGCCGGGGCGAGCGCATCGCCAAACAGCCTGACCCCCTTCAGCCCCGCCGCTGCCCATTCGTCCCTTCGCGCCACGAGGTCGCGGTAGAGCCCGTCCTCGCCGAGGCGCGCCGTCACCAGCAAGACGCTGTCGCAGGCGATCTCCTCGCCGCGGCCGGAATAGGTGCAGGCGATCTCCACTCCGCCGGCCTTTACGGCCGTGAGGCCGCGGGTGATGCGGATATCGACGCCGAGGCCGATGAGCCGCGCCTGGATAAAGCCCTGTTCCAGCGTATTGGCGGTCCAGTCGGAAACCTGGGTGGCCGGGGTGACCAGCGTCACCCGATTGCCCGCCGCCACCAGCACCTCGGCGAGAACGCCGCCCATGTAATAGTGGTCATCGTCATAGACCACCACGTGGCCTTCGGGCCTTGCACCTGCCATGAGATCGTCGGGCGTGTAGACGGCCATGCCGGATGCGATGCCGATCGCGGAAGTGTTGTAGCGCCCTGCCCCGTCGCGTCGCCACGCCGAGCCGGTCGCCAGCCCCACATGATCGACACCCAGGCCCAGCACGTCTTCAGATGTCATCGTGGAATCGAAAAACACCTCCACATTGGCCATGCGGCCGATTTGCTGGGCGCGGTAGTCGCGCACCCGGCCCCAGGCGGCAAGGCCCGGCAGCCGGCACTCGCGCGCCACCCGCCCGCCCAGTTCCGTCCCTGCCTCGGCGAGGAAGACATGGTAGCCGCGATGGCCAAGCGCCCGCGCCGCCTCCAGCCCGGCCGGGCCCGCCCCGACGATCAGCACCTTTTCGCTTGCGCCCTTCCTCGCGATACGCTCGGGATGCCAGCCCTTTCGCCATTCCTCCATGAAGGTCGGGTTCTGGGTGCAGCGCGACAGCGCCATGGTCATGTCGCCGGTGACGCACATATTGCAGCCGATGCATTCGCGGATATCATCGCTCATGCCTTCGTCGATCTTCTTCGGCAGGAAGGGATCGGCGATCGAAGGCCGCGCCGCGCCGATCAGATCGAGCACGCCGGATTTCACCTGCCGCACCATTTCATCGGGCGAGGTGAAGCGGCCCACTGCCACCACCGGCTTCGACGTCAGCGCCTTCATGCCGGCGACCAGGTTTTCCATGTGGCCCTCCGGCTTGAAGCGCGAAGTGCCGGAACATTCCTCCCACGAGCCGTGGGCGAAGTCCCACAGATCGGGCAGCTCCGCCAGCATCGCCACCACGTCGCGGATTTCCTGATTGGTGATGCCGCCATCGCCAAGCGCTTCGTCGGCGAGGATCCTGACCGGCACCGCGCAAGTGTCGCCAACCGCCTCCTTGGTGTCGATGATGAGTTCCTTCAGCAGCCGCGCCCGGTTCTCTAGGCAGCCGCCATATTCGTCGATGCGCTGGTTGATGCGCCGCGACAGGAAATGCTGGATGGTCCCGAAGCCGTGGGCGCCATACACATAGATCAGATCGAAGCCGCATTTCTTCGCCCGCAAGGCGGCGGTGCGGTGCCAGCGCCTCAGGTCGGCGATGTCGGCCTTGTCCATGGCCCGCGCCTGCACCGGGTCGTTTGAAAACGTCAGGATGGGCAGGTTCATGGGCCCCATCGGCGTCTCGCGCGAATAGAGATTGGGCCCGTTCATGCCGTTGTAACACAGCTCGATGCCGGCCAGCGCCCCACCTTCGTGGATGGCATCGGCGATGCGCATGAGCATCGGCAGGTCATCGTCGTCCCACAGTCGCAGTTCGATGAACGGCGTGATTTCCGAGGTGTGGTGGATTTCCACCTGCTCGGTGCACAAGACCCCCCATCCGCCCTCGGCCTTGACCCGGCGCATTTCGGCATTGGCGGACGGGTCGCGATAGCCGGCGCCGTTGCAGTGCGGCACCTGGTAGAACCGGTTCTTTGCCGTCACCGGGCCGATCTTCACCGGCTCGAAGAGGATATCGTAGCGTGGATCGCGCGCCATGCATCGCCCCCCAAAAGTGGTCCAAAGGCTGGGCGACTTCTAATGCTGCGCCGCCGGTTTGTCACCGGGGCGGCGGGCAAGGGCATGGCCCTGACGCGGAAGTTCAGCTTTTCATCTGGCGGATGAGGGCGGCGAGGCTCTTCTGGTCCCCTGCCTGCTGGCCGGGCGACGGTCGCTGGGCGAGGCCCGGGGACTGGCCGAAGCGCTGCGCAACGGCGGCAGCCGCCATCTGCGGATCGACGCTCGAGGACACGATGCCGGGATGCTGGCCGGGAGGCGCCGGCTGGCGCCTGAGGGTGGGCTGCGGCGATACTGCGGGGCCGGCCGGATGCGCCTGTGCCGGTTGTTGCGGGGCCTGTCGCATCTGGCCGAAGACATTGTGAGGCGGTGTACCCGGCTGTTGCGGCGGCAACATCTCCTGGGCGGGCGCCGGGGAAGCCGGCTCCGCCATGTCGACATGGCTTTCGCTGACCATCGTGCTCAGGGCCTGCTGACGCCAGCGGTTGACCACCTCGCCCAGAAAGCCATCATCCTGGATATCGTGCAGCCAGTTCTGCGAGAACGACGCCGTGGAGCTCTTGGGCAAGGCTTCAGGGGGCAGCATATCGAACTTGATGCGGGTGGGCAGCGCCACACCCTCACCGAAAGTGATGGCCTCGCCCATACCCATGGTCGGCATGAACTCCAGCAGCGAGGCGGCGGCATCGGAGATACCCGCCTTGAGAATCTCCTGATCGCGCTCGTTTGACAGTCGCAGCGAAAAGATGGTGTTGCATTGCGACAGGATAGTCGGATCCAGTTCGGCCGGGCGCTGCGTCACGAGGCACAGCGAAACCCCGTATTTGCGCCCCTCCTTGGCGATGCGCGAGATCGCCCGCTTGGTGGGCTCGAAGCCGAGCGTATGGTCGATGGGCACGTAGCGGTGAGCTTCTTCGCACACGAAGGTGATCGGCACCCGCCCGTTGCTCCAGAAGCCGAAGTCGAAGGCGAGGCGCGCCAGCACCGAGACCGTGACGTTGATGATCTCCGACGGCAGTCCGCCCAGTTCGAGGATGGTTATCGGCTTGCCGTTGACGGGCACCCGGAACAGGCGCCCGAGCACCTGCGCCATGGTGTCCTGTACGGTGAGGCCCCCGAACATGAAGGCATAGCGCGGATCGCGGGTAATGGTCTCTATGCGCGCCTTGAGACGCTTGTAGGGTGCAAGCTCGCCCTTGAGATCGAGTTTGCCGATATATTCGTCCAGCAATCCGATGAGGTCAGAGGAACGATAGGGCACCGGCGTGTCGACACCCATGTTCTGGGCGTCATAGCCGTTCTGCCTGAGGCTCGCCGCGCGGTCGCGCCGCCCATGGCCCATGTAGCGCAGCTTTGACAGCGGGATCAGTTCACGCAGAATTTCGATGTCGGCATCCCGATTGGGCTGGTCGCCGACGATGATCTCGACCATTTCCTCGAAGTTCAGCAGCCAGAAGGGTAGATTGAAATTATCCGGCTTGATCACCTCGGCATAGGGGCCGAAGCATGGCGCATATTCGCGATGCAAATCGAGCAGCAGGACGTGGGCGTTGGGGTTGTGTTCGAGAATCCGTCTGAGAATCAGCGCCACCGAGCAGGATTTGCCGGTGCCGGTGGTCCCCAGAACGGCGAAGTGCTTGCCCAGCAGTTCGTCGATCTTGATCATGGCCGGAATGGAAGAGTCCTGCTGGATATGGCCAATCCGCACAGCGGTGCCTGAATTGCAGGCATAGGCCATGGCGAGTTCGTCCTTGGTCGCCCGCCCGACGACATCGCCCAGCGCCGGATAGGTGGAAACGCCACGCCGGAAACTTTTCGGCCGCCCCATCTCGTCCTTGGGCAATTCGCCGATGAACTCAACCTCGACGATGCGCGTTTCCGCCTCACCCGTCGTCGACGGGGTCGGCGCCGAGAGCGCCGAAACCAGCGCCAGCGCCAGCGAGACCGGCGTGTCGACTTTGAGCAGCGTGCCGATTTCCGGACTCTTCAGTTCGCAATCGCCGGGAAGCGGGCCACACTGGTCCAAAAGAATGATGGCGTGCCCGCCGGTCACGGCCACGATGCGACCGATCCGTTCTTCGATTTGAAGCTCGCCGCTAGCGTCCATGCGTGTTTCCTGATATCTGGCGATTCATTAAGCAGCCAAGCCCCTTACGTTTGCCTTAACGACCTTGATTCACTTCCGGAAACGCCGCCGGCGCAGTGTCAGCGCTGGACTCGGCCGGCGGGCGTTCTGCATCCTGGCTGCGATAGACCGGCAAGTAGAGGCTGACGCAGGTGCCCTTGCCCGGCTCGCTGGCGACGGAAAGATTACCGTTGTGGAGCCGCGCCAGTGCAAGCGAGATCGGCAAACCCAGGCCGGTACCCTCCTGGCGCTTGTTGAACCCCTGGTTGACCTGTCCGAACGGCCTGAGGGCCATGTCGACCTCGGCAGCGCTCATGCCAAGACCGTTGTCGCTGACCGAGATCAGCACGAATTCATCGTCGTGTCGGCACGCGTAGAGCTTCACGGTCCCCTTCTCGGGCGTGAACTTCACCGCGTTCGACATGATGTTGATCAGGATCTGCTTGACGCGCAGGCGATCGGCGAACACCAGCGGCAAATCGGCGGCCACATCATCGCGCACGGTGATGTTCTTCTCCCGCGCCTTGGCGTCGATGATCAGCAGGCAGCTCTTGAAGATCGGCTGAAGATCAAGGTCCTCACAATCGACCTGCAGCTTGCCGGCCTGGATCTTGGATACATCGAGAATGCCGTTGATCAGCGACAGGAGGTGCTCGGCGGCTTCCTTGATATAGCCGGAATACTGGTGGACCCGCTCGGGATCGCTGATCTTGAGGGTACCGAGCATCTCTGAAAAGCCGATGATGGCATTCAGCGGAGTCCTCAGTTCGTGGCTCATGTTGGCGATGAATTCCGATTTGGCCTTGGAGGCGAGTTCGGCTTCCACCTTGGCCGCACTCAGGCTGAGTGCCGACTTGCGGCGGTTGACCGCACTACTGAAGTGGTCGGAAAACTCGCCGATCAGCGAGCCCTCTTTGAACCAATGATTGCCGTAAGTACGCATGACGCTCCCTGTATTGGGCGGCGAAGCTAACCGAAAGGCCATAATTTCCAGTTAAGTTGCGCCCTTGAATGCGATCTTGTGGCGCCTGCTTTACCTTGGGCGGCAAGCTGCTACACTGCGGCCAACGACATGAATTTCAGGACGATCCCGAGCGCCGTCGGCCGCACGTGCGGCGGCATTTGCGGTTGTCCGGGCGGATAGACATTGAAAGCTGAAAGCGACGCGGGCGCCAACCCTGCCCGTACGCGGCCACCCGATGGAGCAGGCGGCTCCAGGACCGATCGCCGTACCCGGACAAGATCCCGTGCCGGCAATGGTGCTCTTTATGGCGCGCTCGATCTTGGCACCAACAATTGCCGGCTGCTGGTAGCCGAACCGGGACCCGGCGGGTTCGCCGTCGTCGATGCGTTTTCGCGCATCGTCCGCCTGGGCGAGGGTGCGGGCGCGTCGGGGGCGCTTGGGGACGAGGCCATGCAGCGCACCGTCTCGGCCTTGCGGGTGTGCGCCAACAAATTGCGCTGGTGGCAGGTCGACCGGGTCCGCCTGATCGCCACCGAGGCCTGTCGCATGGCCGCCAACGGCGCCGCCTTCATCGAGCGGGTGCGCGAGGAAGTCGGCCTCGTTCTGGAGGTCATCGACCGCGAGACCGAGGCCAAGCTGGCGGTTGCCGGGGCCGCACCGCTCATCGACAGTGCTGCCCGCTCCGTCCTGGTGTTCGATATCGGCGGCGGTTCGACCGAATTGATGTGGCTGCGCTGCGAACCGGGCAACCACTGGATCGAGGCCTGGACCTCGATACCGGCCGGTGTCGTGACCATCGCCGAGCGCTATGGCGGGACCCACGTGGATGAAGCTGCCTTTGCCGCCATGCGCGCCCATGTGCGACCGCTCATCGAGCAGTTCATCGCCAGGGTGCGCAACAGGCTGAACGGCGCCACCGCCGATCCCGACCACCTGCTCGGCACCTCCGGCACCGTCACCACCATTTCCGGCGTGCATCTGAATTTGCGCCGCTACGACCGTTCGCGCGTCGACGGATGCTGGCTGGACCCTGGCGACGTTGCCCGGGTGACCGGCGACCTGATGGCCATGAGCTACGCCGAGCGCGCCGCCAGCCCCTGCATCGGACGCGAGCGCGCCGATCTGGTTTTGGCCGGTTGCGCCATCCTGGAGGAAGTCCGCGCCCACTGGCCCGCCTCGCGCATCCGCGTCGCCGACCGCGGCCTGCGTGAGGGTCTGCTTACCCAGATGATGATCGAGGACCAGACCTATGGCGGCACCGCGTAAGCCGCGCCGGCCGGGCGCCGGCAAGGTCGGCGGAACGGGCAGCGGCGCGCGCCGCCTGCATGTGCGCGTCAGGAGCGCCAAGGGCCGGACCGTTTCCTCGCGCGACTGGCTGGAGCGCCAGCTCAACGATCCCTATGTCGCCGCCGCGGCCAGCCAGGGCTGGCGCTCGCGCTCGGCTTTCAAGCTCATCCAGATCGACGACCGCTTTCACATTATCAAGCACGGCGACCGGGTGGTCGACCTGGGAGCCGCGCCCGGCGGCTGGTCGCAGGTCGCCGCCGACCGGACGGGCGCCGCGCAGGGTCTCGGCAAGGTGGTGGCCATCGACCTGCACGGCATCGAACCCATTGCCGGCGTTGCCATCCTCAAGCAGGACTTTTTCGATGCCGGCGCCCCCGCCGCCCTGATCGAGGCGTTGGGTGGCGACAGGGCCGACGTCGTCCTGTCCGACATGGCCGCCCATGCCACCGGCCATCGCCAGACCGACCATCTCAAGATCATGGCCCTGGCCGAAGCGGCGTTGGCATTCGCCCGCCAGGTCCTGCGGCCCGGCGGCGCCTTTGTCTGCAAGGTGCTGCGCGGCGGCACCGAGAATGCACTGCTGGCCGGGATGAAGCGCGATTTCTCCAGCGTGCGCCACGTCAAGCCCGACGCCAGCCGCGCCGACAGCGCCGAGCTGTTCGTCGTCGCCACCGGCTTTCGCGGCGCCGGCGACGAGGCGGGACATGAAGGCGAAGATCCTGAAGGCCCTTCCGGTTAGGCGCTTGGCGCGGCGTGTCGCTTGAATTCGCCGAGTGTCGCCAGAATGCACGAGATGACGGCCCTGGCGCGTGCCCGCAATTCGTCTGCGCCGCTCTGTGGCGCCATTGCCGCCAGCACCGCGGCATGTCGTTGCAGGCGCGGCGCCCCGATGCGCGACGACAGACCGTCGAGCTCACCCGCGAGTGTCCTCACCACCTCGTGGCAGGGGCTTTCGGTGATGCACCGCTCCAGGCTACCAGCGATCGTGCGCAGTTCACCGAGCGCCGTGGCGATGGCCTCCGGTGACAGTTCCCGCACCTGACCGGGTGCGCGTGAGCGCTGACCGGTGGCGTCGATCAGCGGTAAGTCGGTGCGCGCCACCTTGAGAACGCTGGAGCGTTCGGCGCAGACATGGCCTTCTGGCAGCACCCGCGCCAAGGCGCTCCATAGCCGGGCAAGGGTAACCGGTTTGGGCACCGTGCCGTCGAAGTCACGCAGCCGATCCGCGCTCCCCGTGAGATAACCAGAGATGGCGATGATCGGCGTCTTCGCCTTGTCGCCCGGCATCGCCCGGATCAGGCGCGCCGTCGAGATTCCGTCCAGCACCGGCATATCGATGTCGAGCAGCACAGCATCGAAGCTGTACATGCGGAACAGTTCCAGCACCTCCTCGCCGTCCTCGGCCACGTCCACCCTGAGGTTCATCCGCCTGAGCAAGGCGGCCATCAGCACCCGCGCTGCCACGGCATCGTCGGCGAACAGGATGCGCGGGATCTGGGTGGCCGGGCCGACCGCTGCTTGCCGGCCCTGCCGACCGCCAGTGAACAAGGGCTGCGCGGTATTCGGGTTATAGCTGTGAAGGTTCATGGCTTCTACCTGTGGTGGTTGTCTGATGCCTGTATGCCCCATTCCGATCACCGGCCTCTTATTGCGGGCACCGGGATTTGTTACAAATTTCGTCCCGTCGATTAAGTCGGGCGACAATGATCGGTGCCCTTGTCACGTCTCGGCAAATTGATGTGAACCGCCATCGACCCGATGCCGCCATGATGATAGACAGGCCTTCGACTGGCCTGAATTCGCCCTTGACGCAGTGGCAAGCAGCGAATTCAGGCTGCTGCGTTATGCGAACAAGCGGGAAAGCCATGGCGATAGCGAGCAGGCATTCCGGAGCGGCCCCGATCAAGGCGCCGGCCTTCCGCCATATCGCCGGAATGGCCGCGGTGATCCTCGGCCTGCAGCTTGCCGGCTGCGGTTCCCCGAGCCCGCAGGCCCAGCAGCAGGCCGCCCCACCCCCCGCGGTGATCGTGCAGGCAGCCCACATGCAGGACCTCACCGAGGAGCGCAGCTTTACCGGTCGCATCGAGGCGATTGACAAGGTGCAGTTGCGCGCCCGCGTCCAGGGCTTTCTCAAGCAGCGCCTGTTCGAGGAAGGCGCCGAGGTGGAAAAGGGCCAGTTGCTGTACGAGATCGAGCCCGACACGTTCCAGAATGCCGTCTTGCAGGCCGAGGCGAGCCTCGCCAGCGCCCAGGCGGCCTTGACCCTGGCGCAGCAGACCTATGATCGCACCAAGGAACTGGTGGCCCGCAGCGCCGTTGCCCAGGCCAGTCTCGACAGCGCCCAGGCGGCACTGATGCAGGCCAGGGCCACCGTCAATGGCCAGCAGGCAATGCTGGATGCCGCCAAGCTCAACCTCAGCTACACCCGCATCACCGCTCCCATGGACGGCCGCGTCGGCCGCTCCACCTATTCCGTCGGCAATCTTGTCGGACCATCGAGCGACCCCCTCCTGACCCTGGTATCGCAGGATCCGGTCTATGTGACTTTTCCGGTGCCGCAGGAACTATTGCTCGAGGTCAAGCGCGCGGGTCTCAGCCCCAGCAACGTGATCGTCAAGATCAAGCTCGCCGACGGCTCCACCTACGACCAGCAGGGTGAAGTCCGCTTCGCCGATGTTCAGGCCAACGCCTCGACCAATTCAGTGATCGTCCGCGCCAGCATGCCCAATCCGAAACGCCTGCTCGTCGACCAGGAACTTGTCTCCGTTCTGGTTATCAGGAAGCAGCCGGCGCCACGCCTCGTCATCTCGCAGTCGGCCCTCCTGCTCGATCAGCAGGGCCCCTATGTCCTCGCTGTCGGGGCCGACAACAAGGTGTCGATCAAGCGCATCGAGACCGGCGAGCAGCGTGCCTCGCTGATCGTTGTCACCAAGGGCCTGAAGGCCGGCGACAAGGTGATCGTCAGCGGCCACCAGAAGGTGCGTCCCGGCATCGTTGTCGCCCCTGAGATGGCGCCTGAAGCGAGCAATGTCACTGCCCCCAAGGCGGCTGAGTAGACGCGATGATTTTCGACCTGTTCATTCGCCGACCGCGACTGGCCATGGTGATCTCGCTGGTGATCACCCTCGCCGGCCTGATCTCGCTGATGGTCATCCCGGTGGCGCAGTACCCCAACATCGCCTCGCCGACCGTGCGGGTGACGACCTCCTATAACGGCGCCGATGCGCAGACCGTGGAACAGAGCGTGGCGCAACCGCTGGAAGAAGCCATTAACGGCGTCACCGGCATGCGCTACATGCAGTCGACCTCGGCCAATGACGGTTCCTATTCGCTGAGTGTCACCTTTGACATCTCGACCGATCCCGACATCGACACGGTCAACGTGCAGAACCGCGCCAACCTCGCCATGTCGAAGCTGCCGCAGGATGTGCGCACCAACGGCCTCACCATCGCCAAGGTGTCGTCCGACATCCTGCAAGTCTTCATGTTCCATTCCACCAATCCCGACCACGACCAGCTCTATTTGAGCAATTTCGTCACCCTCAACATCCTCGACGAACTGAAACGCGTGCCCGGCGTCGGCGATGCCTCGATCTTCGGTGCCCGCGACTATTCCATGCGCATCTGGGTCGATCCGCAAAAGCTCGCCGGCTACGGATTGACCACCAGCGACATCATCACCGCGGTGCGCTCGCAGAACGTCCAGGCCGCCGCCGGCCGCATCGGCGCCGCGCCTCTTGGCCCCGACCAGCGCCTGCAGCTCACCGTCACCACCAAGGGCCGGCTGTCATCGCCCGAAGCCTTCGGCAACATCGTCCTGCGCGGTCAGCCCGATGGTTCCTTCGTGCGCCTGAAGAATGTGGCGCACGTCGAATTGCAGGCCGCCAGTTTCGATACCATCGCCCGTTACCGCGGCAGCCCGGTCGCACCCGTCGGCATTTACCTGGCACCCGGCGCCAATGCCGTGGCGGTCGCCACCGCTGTTTCCAGGCGCCTTGAGGAACTGAAGTCGCGCTTTCCCCCCGGCGTCACCTATTCCTATATCTACAACACCGCCTCGTTCGTCTCCTCGATGATGTGGAAGGTGGTGACGACGCTGCTGGAGGCCTTCGGACTGGTGGCGCTGGTGGTGTTCATCTTCCTCGGCCGCCTCAGGGCGACGCTGATCCCGCTGATCGCCGTGCCCGTCGCCATCGTTGGCACCTTCGCTGTGCTCCTGGCCTTCGGCTATTCCGCCAACACCATATCGCTGCTCGCCCTGGTGCTGGCCATCGGCATCGTGGTCGATGATGCCATCATCGTGGTGGAAAATGTCGAGCGTGTCATGGAGGATCACCCCGACCTCTCGCCCGCCGACGCCACCCGCCAGGCGATGAGCGAAATCTACGGGCCCATCATCGCCATCACACTGGTGCTGTTGTCGGTGTTCATTCCCGTCGCCTTCCTGCCCGGTTCATCCGGCGCCCTGTTCCGGCAATTCGCCGTCACCATCTGCGCCGCCATGCTGATCTCGGCCACCAACGCCCTCACCCTGTCGCCGGCGCTGTGTTCGCTGCTGCTGCGTCCCGGACCGCCCCTGCCCGGCATGGGCCGCGTCACCGGCGCCATCGAGCGCATCCGCAGCGGCTATGCCTCGGCGGTGAGCGGCCTGGTGAGGGTGTCGCTCGCCAGCCTGCTGATCGTCGCGGCCATGGGCGGTGCCGTCTATTTCGTGCTCAAGCACACCCCCTCCGGCTTCCTGCCGGAAGAGGACAAGGGCTTCCTCATCGCCATCTACAACCTGCCCCCCGGCGCCTCCATCAACCGCACCAGCGCGGCGGCCGCCAAGGCCGAGGCAATCATGTCGAAGGACCCTGCCGTCGACGGCGTGGTATCGGTGATCGGCCTCGATTTCCTCGGCGGCGGCACCTCATCGAGCGCCGGCGTCGCCTTCATCCGCCTCAAACCCTATGACGAGCGCACCAGCCCGTCGATGAGCGCGGCGGCGGTGGCCAGACGGCTGTTCGGGGCGCTGGCCCAGATACCCGACGGCACTTTCTTTGCAGTCAATCCGCCGGCCATTTCCGGCATCGGCCGCACCGGCGGCTTCGAATACATCCTCGAGGGCCTGCAAGGCCAGGAACCGGCTGCCATGGCGGCGGTGATGCGCGGGCTCATCGTCAAGGCCAACCAGGACACCGCCCTGTCGCGGGTGTTCTCCACCTACCAGGCCGCCACGCCGGAGGTCCGCCTCGACATCGACCGCGACAAGGTCCAGACCTTGGGGGTCGATCTGTCGGACGTCTTTTCGGCCCTGCAATCGACGCTTGGCGGCTATTACATCAACGATTTCAATCTCTTCGGGCGTACCTGGACGGTTCGCCTGCAGGCCGAGCAGAAATACCGCTCCTCCATCGATTCCATCTACGCCATCCAGGTGCGCAACTCATCGGGCCAGATGATCCCGCTGTCCTCGCTGGCCCGCGCCAGCCTCGATGTCGGCCCGCGCACCATCGTGCGCTACAACAACTATCGCTCGATCTCCATCAACGGCAATCCCGGCTCCGGCTATGGCGACGGCGACGCCATCGCCGCCATGGAGCGCATTTCGGCCGCCTCGCTGCCCTCCGGCTATGGCTTCGAGTGGACCGGCCAGGCGCTGGAACAAAAGCTGGCGTCGGGACAGACGCCGTTGCTCATCGGCTTTGCACTGGTGTTTTCCTTCCTGTTCCTGGTCGGGCTCTATGAAAGCTGGAACATCCCCATCCCGGTGCTGCTGTCGGTGGTGGTGGCCATCCTCGGCGCCATGATCTCGCTGGCAGTGTCGCACTTGAGTTTCGTGCTCTATGTGCAGATCGGCATCGTGGTGCTGATCGCCCTGGCGGCCAAGAATTCCATCCTGATCACCGAATTCTCGTTGCTGCGCCGTGCCGAGGGCCAGTCGATCCGTGAAGCCGCCGTGACGGGTGCGCGCCAGCGGTTCCGCCCGGTGATGATGACCAGCCTTGCTTTCGTCTTCGGCATGAGCCCGCTTCTGCACGCCAACGGCCCCGGCGCCTCCAGCATGTTCGCCGTCGGCCTGCCGGTGGTCGCCGGCATGCTGGCCTCGGCGCTCATCGGCATCTTCATCATTCCCATGCTGTTCGTCACCTTCCAGACCATGCGCGAAGGCACCACGCGGCGCATCCATCATGGGGCTGCCGGAACCGGGGACGGTGAGGAGGCGAAGCCGGTCTGAACCGGCGCTGCCGCCTCATGCCTGCAGCCGGGCGCCCTTGGTAATCCTGTCCACGGTTTTCTTGTCCTCGCGCAGCGCCAGGCCGACAACGTTCATTTCATCAGGCCGGTATTGCTTCACGACGGCTCTGTTGGCCGCATCGTGGCCGGTTTTGAACATGTCCTCGATATAGAGCGACAGGCGCACCTCGCGCTCCATCGCCCGACGATAGATCGTCCTGATCGCATCGGGGGCAGCGCTCAGCACGATCATGGGCTGAATTGCCAACGGGCTGTAGAAATTGCCGGCCGCATCCTCGTAGGGCTCACCGAGGAGGCCAGGATTTTCCCCCAGGACGCCGCTGGTCAGGAAAGCTGTAACGTTCAGCTTCTGCCACACTGCCAGGTCCTCACGCACCACAATGGCGATCTTGGTGTCGAACATCCTTTCTCCCTTCAGGCGCTGACGCCGCCCAGTCGCCGCAGCGCCGCCCATAGCGCGGTCGCTTCATCCGGCCCCATGTCGGCCGCGATATCCGCATTGAGCTTGTCCATGGCGCTGTCGAGGGCGGGTTGCAGTGCCCGGCCCCGCTCGCTCAGCACGGCCCGGTGAATACGCCGGTCGTGATTATCGGGACGGCGGTTGATGAGGCCTGCCGCTTCGAGACGATCGATCACGCCGGTCGTCGTAGCGCTATCGATGGCGAGGCGGACTCCGAGTTCGGCACCGCTGCGCCCGTCCTGCTCCCACAGCGCATGCAGGACCGCGTACTGGACCGGCGTGATGCCGTAAGGCGCCAGCACGTCGCGGGCACGGCGCGAGACCTGTTGCGCCGCCTTGCCGACCAGAAAGCTGATGCAGTCCTCGATGCGGTCCACAAGGCCTCGTTTGCGAAGTGGAGGAGCACTCTCCGCGAAACATAGTGCCAAAGTATCTTGTCTACAAGTAACTTGCACCTGAAGGACTTCAATCACCCTGCATGGCCGGCAGGTGCACGGTTCCCGCCACCGCGTCCGGTCCTATATCTCGCCCCACACTTCCCTTGCCATCTCCACCACAAAGGCGAGCTTGGCCCATTGCTCCTCTTCCGAGAGGACATTGCCTTCCTCGGTTGAGGCAAAGCCGCATTGCGGCGACAGGCAGAACTGTTCCATCGGCGCAAACTGGCTCGCCTCCTCGATGCGCCTGAGGATGTCATCGCGCTTTTCCAGTTGGCCGAACTTGGAGGTGACGAGCCCCAGCACCACGCGTTTCTTGCCGTGCGGAAGGAAGCGCAGGGGTTCAAAGCCCCCTGCCCGGTCGCTGTCATATTCGAGGAAGTAGCCGTCATAGCCGGTTCCCCCCAGCAAGCGCTCGGCCACCGGCTCGTAGCCGCCCTCCGAAATCCATGTCGAGCGAAAATTGCCGCGGCACACATGCGTCGTCACCACCATGTCGTGCGGCCGCGCGGCCAGCGCATGGTTGATCATGTCGGCATACTTGCCGGGCAGCGCATCGACGTCCTCGCCGCGTGCCCGCACCGCCTCGCGCTCCTTCTCCGAGCACAGATAGGCCCACACCGTGTCGTCGAACTGCAAATAGCGGCACCCGGCATCGTAGAAGGCCTGCACCGCCTGCCGGTAAGCCTCGGCGGTATCGGCGAAGAAGGCATCGAGATCGGGATAAGCCTCCTTGGAGATGCCGGCGCGCCCGCCACGAAAATGCAGGACCGTCGGCGACGGGATGGTCATCTTCGGCGTCACCGTGGCGACGCCCTTGAGATAGCGGAAGTGATCGAGCATCGGGTGATCGGCCGGAAAGCCCACCTTGCCGGTCACCGCGATCAATTCCGCCTTGGTCTCGACGCCATGGAACTGGATCGCCTTGGCCTTGACCAGGTCCACGCCGTCGAGCCCGGCAAGGAAGTCGAAATGCCACCAAGAGCGGCGGAATTCACCATCGGTCGCGGCTTTCAGGCCGACCCGTTCCTGATGCTTCACCGCCTCGGCGATGAGCCGGTCCTCGACCGCCTTCAACCCGGCGGCATCGAGGGTCCCTTCGGCCCGTGCGGCGCGCGCCGCCTTCAGCTCGGCCGGTCGCAGGAGAGAGCCGACCTCGTCGGCGCGAAAGGGGGCGGTGGTTGCCATCGGATCGATCCTCACTACAGATTTCAGGGCTTGTTGCCGCCCATTTTGGGCGGATGTTGCCGCGCCGGCAAGCCTCAATGCCCCCGTAGGGCGCGATGCGACAAACCGGCGTTGTACCGATTGCCCATCTTGTGGCACTTTCCCGATCCCGCCGTGACCGGACCCCGACCATGCACCCAGCTCCCGCCCTCGACAGGGCCGACTTTCTTCCCCTTACCGAGATCGCCTCGATCCAGGCCGAGCGCTGGGCCGCACAGGCGACTTACGTCAACCGGACATCGCCCTTTTACCGCGCCCTGCTGGCCGGCCGTTCCCTCACCGGGCGGCTTGAGGAACTGGCCGATCTCGCGTTCACCGACAAGGATATGGTGCGCGCCGACCAGGCCGCCCATCCGCCGTTCGGCTCCTACCTCGCCGCCCATCCCGACACCATCTCGCGCATCCATCGCACCTCCGGCACCACCGGGGTGGCGATGAACCTCGCCTTGAGCGCCGCCGATGCCATCATGACCGCAAGCGTCGGCGGCCGCGCCCAGCGGGCCGGCGGCCTCGGACCCGGCCACCGCGTCGTCCATTGCCTTAACTACCAGCTGTGGATGGGCGGCTATACCGACCATGCCACCCTGGAGGCGACCGGTGCCACCGTCATCCCCTACGGCGTCGGCTCGACCGCCGGTCTGGTGCGTGTCATCCGCGAGTTGAAGGTGACGGCGATTTCCTGCACCCCCTCTTACCCGGCAGTGCTCGAACGGGTGATCGTCGAGCAGTTTCCCGGCCTCGGTCCCCGCGATCTCGGCCTGAAACTCGGCATGTTCGGCGGCGAGGCGGGCCTCGATGAACCTTCATTCCGCGCTCGGCTTGAGGCCACCTGGGGGTTCAAGGCGCGCAATTCCAACTATGGCGTCTCCGATGTCTTGTGCAATTTCGCCGGCCAGAGCGAGGTTTCGGGCGATTTGCATTTCGTCGGCCTCGATGTCCTCTACCCGCAACTGGTCGATCCCGATAGCGGCGCCCCGCGCCGCTGGGCCGAGGGCGAGTCGGGCGAACTGGTGCTCACCCACCTCGCCAAGGAGTGCCAGCCGCTGCTGCGCTTCCGCTCCGGCGACATCGTCACCCTGACCGGCACCGGCACAGCGGCGTGCGGCCGCACCGCCCCGCGTTTCCGGGTGGTCGGGCGTTCCGATGACATGGTGGTGGTGCGCGGCCTCAACATGTTTCCGGCCATGGTGGCCGGGGTGATCGCTGGCTTTGCCGAGCTGTCGGGCGAATACCGCATCGTCCTCGAAACCCCGCCGCCCTATGACGTCCTCCCCGTCGAAGCCGAGCTGGCCGAGGGCCGCGCGGCGGAAGCGGGACTTGCCGAAGCGGTCGAGGCGCGCATAAAGAGCGCACTCGGCGCCACCGCCCGGGTGCAACTTTGCAGCTTCAACACCCTCCCCCGCAGCGAGGGCAAGACCCGCCGCGTGATAAGGACCCATCGATGAGCGAGACCACCTATTCCACCGTCCTGTCCAGCCTCGGCGAAAAAGGCGTGAGGACCATCACCCTCAACCGGCCGAAGAGCCTCAACGCCATGAACCGGCAGCTCATCGACGACGTGGCGGCCGCCTTCGAGGACGCCCATGCCGATGCCGCCACCCGCTCCATCGTCTTCACCGGCGCGGGCCGCGCCTTCTGCGCCGGCGACGACCGCCGCGAACACGTCCACCCCGAAAGCGAGGAAACCGCCCGCGATCTGGTCGAAGCCATCCAGCGCGCCACCCGCGCCATCATGTTCGGCGATACGCCGGTGGTCGGGGCGATCAACGGCTGGGCGGTGGGTGGCGGCTTCGAATGGGCCATCAACTGCGATTTCCCCATCTGGGGCGAGACGGCGCGCGGCTTCTTTCCCGAAGTTTCCCTCAACCTCTTCGTCACCGGCGGCGTGACGGCACTGCTGCCGGCGCTGGTCGGTCTTAACCGGGCGCGCGAGATGCTGTTCTTGGGCGAGCGCTACGACGCCCGCACCCTGCTCGATTATGGCGTCGCCTGGCGGGTGGTCCCTGACGGCATGCTGCTGGGCGAGGCCCACGCCGTCGCCGAGCGCCTCGCCGCCCTGCCGCCGCTGGCCGCCCGCGCCATGAAGCGCGTCCTCAGTGCCACCGCACAAAGCCATCTGGCGAGCGCCCTGCGGCTGGAGACCGACGCCACGGTCGAGGGCTTCCTCGATCCCGAAACGACCAGGCTCCTGAAGAGCTTCTGAAGCGATCCCGGTCGCTCTGAAGCGCGCAAGACGCACATCGAGAGACTTCAAACCTTATGGCCGGTGCCCTGTTGCGTGTATGATCGACCTTGTCGCGAGCGCAAGCTCCGGGGCGGCCAACAGGGCGGAGGGTGGATGAGCGGCAAGGACCGGACGCCGAGACTGGCGGATGCCGACATGAGCCTCAAGCTGGCGAGCGATCATTATGATCGCAAGCTGGCAAAGCTTCAGCGCAAGCTGTTGCAGATCCAGCAGGCCTATCTCTTTTCCGGCCAGTCGGGCGTCATCGTGTTCGAGGGTTGGGATGCCGCCGGCAAGGGCGGCACGATAAGGCGCATTTCCGCCGCGCTTGATCCGCGCAGCTTCAAGGTCTGGCCGATCGGCCCGCCGCGCAAATACTATGTCGACCGCCACCATCTGCTGCGCTTCATGGAGCGGCTGCCGCCGTCCGGCGCAATCACCGCCTTCGACCGTTCATGGTACGGCCGCGTGCTGGTCGAACGGGTCGAGGAAATGACGCCCGCCAAGCGCTGGAAGGCGGCCTATCGCGAGATCAATGATTTCGAACACATGCTCACCAATGACGGCATGCGGCTGGTGAAGCTCTTCTTTCACATCACGCCCGAGGAACAGATCGCGCGCTTCGAGGAACGCCTGCGCAACCCGCTGAAGCGCTGGAAGCTGTCCTACGAGGATTTCCGCAACCGCCAGCACTGGGACGATTATGCCGTTGCCGTCGACGAGATGTTCGGCCGCACGTCGACCGCCAACGCGCGCTGGCATCTGATCCCCGCCAACGACAAGAAATTTGCCCGCATCGCAGCCATCGAAAAGGTCGTGGAGTGCCTTGGTCGCGATGTCGACCTGTCACCGCCAACCCTTGACGACAGTATCCTGGCTGAAGCGCGGCAGTATCTGGAACTCGACGACTCCCTGCTTGCCAGCCTCAGGGGGCGCACCGAGTAACGCCGGCACCCGGACAGACGCGGAGTGCAGATTCTGCTTCAGGATCACAGCCTAAACGTTTGCAATGATTCGCACCTTTCATCGTCACCCGCCGAGGCAATCGACCAGTGCCCTGGCATTGCGCCGCATGAGGGCGATGTAGAGGTCGGGCCCCTTGGCAAGGTCGGCGCCCAGCGGGTCGAGGACACCGACCCTGGCGCCGGTTCCCTCGCGCACCACATCGACGATGGCGGGCGCGAATTCCGGCTCGGAAAAGATGCAACTCACACCCAGCGCCTTGATCCTTTGGCGCATGGCCGCCACCCGCCTTGCCCCCGGCTCGATCTCCGGTTCAATGGTAATCGAACCGACGGCGTTGAGCGCGAAGCGCTTTTCCAGGTACTGGTAGCCGTCGTGGAAGACGATGAACGGCTTTGCCCTGACCGGTGCCAGAGCGGTTTGCATCTCCTTGCCGAGCGCCGCGATCCGCTGTTTCAGTTGTTCGGCATTGGCGCGGTAGGCGGCCGCGTTGGCGGGATCGGCCCCGCCCAGCGCGAGGGCGATGGCATCGGCCATGCGGGCGGCATTCACCGGATCGAGCCACATGTGCATGTCGGTAGTCCCGGCGATTTCCTCCCCGTCGCTGTCGGGCTCCCAGGCACCGCCCTGACGCACCCGATAGCGCGCAAGGCCCGGCGTTTCGGAAAGGGCGACGATGTCCGCCGTGCCGGCCAGGGCTTGCAGCGGCTTGACCAGGAAGCGCTCCAGCCCGGCGCCCATCCAGAACACTACCCGGGCATTCTGCAACGCCTCGGCATCCGACGGTTTCAGGGTATAGGTATGGGGTGAATAGCCGCCCGCAACGATCAGATAGGGTGCGCCGTATCCCTGCATCACCGCCGCCACCAGCGAATGCAAGGGCTTGATCGAGGCGACCACCCGCACCTCTGCGGCGGCTGGAAGGCTCGTTGTCACGGTCAGCCACAACAAGGCCGCCCCCACCCCGCCGAACAAGACGCGCCAGGCCTGACACCAATGTCGGCGCCAGACCCCATCGCAAACATCGCACCATGACGATTGTTTCTTCATAGCGGCATCCCCTCCTCTTGAATTGGAAATGATATGTTATGACATTACATTCATTGTGTAATGCTATAACATATGGCATAAGAGCACACAACACCCCTTGTCCGGAGCATGAAATGCCGACTGCCGCCCCGCCTTCTCCGCCACTCGTGACCGTTGACGGCATCGGCGTCAGGCGCGCCCGCCGCTGGCTGATCCGCGGTGTCGACCTCACCGTGCATGCCGGCGAGATCGTCACCCTCATCGGCCCCAACGGTGCCGGCAAGACCACCACGGCGAAGGTCGTGCTCGGTATCCTCGCGCCCGATGAAGGCGGCGTGACCCGCCGGGCCGGCCTGACCGTCGGCTATGTACCGCAAAGGCTGTCGATCGACTGGACGCTGCCCTTGAGTGTCGCGCGCCTTATGACCCTCACCGGCCCCCTGCCCGGCCGCGACGTCGCTGCGGCCCTCGACGCGGTGGGGCTTGAGGGCATGGGCGAGCGTCCGGTGCAGGCCCTGTCGGGCGGTGAATTCCAGCGCGCCCTGCTCGCCCGGGCGCTGGCTCGCAAGCCGCACCTGCTGGTGCTCGACGAACCGGTCCAGGGGGTCGATTTCTCCGGCGAGGTGGCGCTCTACAAGCTCATCGGCGATATCCGCGACCGCACCGGTGCCGGCATCCTGCTGATCTCCCACGACCTCCATATCGTCATGGCCCAGACCGACCGGGTGATCTGCATTTCGGGGCATGTGTGCTGTCACGGCACCCCGCAATCGGTGGCCGACCACCCGGAATATGTCCGCCTGTTCGGCCGCCGCGCGGCGGAAACCATCGCCCTTTACCGCCACCATCACGACCACACCCACCTGCCCGACGGCACGCCGGTGCCGGCCGGCGTCGCCCACCAGCATCACGACCACGCCGGGAGCACCCCGCTGAGGCAAAAGTCCGATGCTCGATGATTTCTTCATCCGCGCCCTTTTGGCCGGCATCGGCGTGGCGCTGGTTGCCGGGCCGTTCGGCTGCTTCATCGTCTGGCGGCGCATGGCCTATTTCGGCGACACCATGGCCCACTCGGCCCTGCTCGGGGTGGCACTCGCCCTCCTGTTCAAGCTGCCGCTGGCCGTGGCGGTGTTCGCGGTGGCGGCCGTCGTCTCGCTGGCCCTGGTGGCGTTGCAGCGGCGCGGCTCGCTGTCGTCGGATTCGATCCTCGGCATCCTCTCCCACTCGACCCTGGCCGTCGGCCTCGTCCTCATCGCGCTGATGACCTGGGTGCGGGTCGACCTCATGGCCTTCCTGTTCGGCGACATCCTGGCGGTGACGCGCACCGACATCACCGTCATCTGGCTGGGCGGGCTCCTCGTGATACTGGCACTCGTCTGGCTGTGGCGTCCGCTGCTGGCTTCAACCGTCAATCCCGAATTGGCCGCCGCCGAGGGCCTCGACCCGGAGCGATCCCGCCTCTTCTTCATGCTCTTGATGTCCCTCGTCATCGCCATTGCCATGAAGATCGTCGGGGTGCTGCTTATCACCGCGCTGCTCATCATCCCCGCCGCCACCGCCAGGCGGTTTTCGGCAACCCCTGAGGCCATGGCGGTCTTCGCCGCCGTCACAGGCGCCTCAGCCGTCGTCCTCGGCCTGTTTGGCTCACTCAAATTCGACACGCCTTCCGGCCCGTCCATGGTGGTGGCCGCCCTGTTGTTTTTCCTTATCAGCCTGGTGCCCGGGCTTGCCCGCCATACTCTTGAGCAAGGAAACCGCCGATGACCGATCAGCCCCGCCTCACCCGCAACCAGTCCCTCGTCTTTAACGCCCTCGGCAAGGCCGAGGGACCCTTGAGCGCCTACGGCATCCTCGATGAGGTGCGCGCCGCGGGCATCCGAGCGCCTCTGCAGGTCTACCGCGCGCTCGACCAATTGATGGAACTGGGCCTTGTGCACCGGCTGGAAAGCCTCAATGCCTTCGTTGCCTGCTGCCGGCCCGACGACCACGCCGAAGGCGCCATGATCGCCTTTGCCATCTGCGAGGGTTGCGGCCAGGTCTCCGAGTTCTCCGACGCCGAGGTCGCCCGCCGACTGTCGCGCTGGACCACCGCGCATGCCTTTCATCCGACCAAGACGACCATCGAGATCCGCGGCCACTGCCCAGCCTGCGCCGCGGCCGCATGAGGCCGCCCGGCCCGGGCAACAGGGCCTTGAAAGTCTGGACCGGCCCGACCGGAGTGAGCATACTCACCCTCACCTCGAACCCCGGCCCGGCTGATGCGACCGCTGCTTGCCAAGACCCGAACCATTGCCGGCCTGACCGCGGCGGGCCTTGTGCTGATCGTTGTGCTTGCCGTCAGCCTGCCGTTTGTACGGCTGGCCGACAACGCCTTGCGCGACCTCCTCATCACCACCGTGTCGCCGTGGACCTCGCCGCCCGGGGATATCGTCATCGTGGCGGTCACCGAGGACACGCTCAAGTCCTTCGCCTACCGCTCGCCGATCGATCGCGGCTTCCTTGCCAAGGTCGTGGCGAAAATTCTCGCCGCCGGCCCCAGGGCGGTCGGCATCGACGTTCTCTTCGACCAGGCGACCGAACCGGGCAAGGACGATGCCCTTGAAGCCGTCCTGAAGAGCGCCACCCACCTGGTGATCATCGCCTATGCCGACGCCGTAAATGGACTTACGCCCCACCAGGCCGCGTTTCTCGCCCACTATTCTGAAGGCATAGCCACCGGCACCGTCGACTTCGCCAAGGATCGCGGCGACGGCACCGTGCGCAACCTGTTGCCCGGCCGTGATCATGGCGGCCAATGGCACCCCTCTCTCGATGCGGCGATGGCGGCAACGCAGGGCATCGCCGTGCCCACCGATGCGCTACCCATGACCTATTACCACGGCGCTCGCGGCGAGCCCTATGCCTTCCCGCAATACCCTGCCCAGGCCGTTGCCTTCCTGCCGCCTGCCTGGTTCAAGGACAAATACGTCCTCATCGGCACCGATCTTCCCGCCAGCGACCGCCACCGCACCCCCTTTGCCCTCATTGACGGCCCCGGGCGCGGCAACCTGGCGGGCGTCACGATCCATGCCCACGCCCTGGCACAGCTCGTTGCCGGCGACCGCCTCACGCTCGTCCAGGGTCCCTGGCTGGGAGGATTGATCCTCCTGCTCGCGGGCCTGTCGGTCGTGGTCGTCTACATCAGCGCCGGCCCCTACTGGCGCGTATTCCTGGTTCTGTTGCTCCTGGCGGCGCTATGGGCCGCAAGCATCGCTGCATTCCATTATCGCGGCACCTACGTGCCCCTGCTCCTCCCCAGCCTTGCCGTCATCATCGCCAACGGCCTTGCCTCCACCCATTTGTGGTATCGTGACCGGCTGCAGCGACGGTTTATCGAAAGCGCCTTCTCGCACTACGTCAGTCCCGCCTATGTCCGTACCCTCATCGCCGATCCCGAACGGTTGCGCCTGGGTGGCGAGCGCCGCGAAGTGACCTATGTGTTCACCGACATTGCCGGTTTCACCACCCTTGCCGAAGCGGCCGAGCCGGAGGTCACGTCGCGCCTCCTGAACAGTTATCTCGACGGTCTGTGCGGCCTGTTCATCGAGCACGGCGCCACCATCGACAAGCTCATCGGCGATGCCGTGGTGGGGTTTTTCGGCGCCCCCGTCGACCAGCCCAACCATGCCGAGCGCGCCGTCGGGCTGGTGCTGGCGATTGACGCCTTCTGCCAGTCGTTTCGCCAATCCCAGGCCCGCGACGGCCTGGCGCTCGGCATCACCCGCATCGGTGCCCATACCGGGCCAGCCATCATCGGCAATTTCGGCGGCACGCAGTTCTTCGACTATACCGGGCTCGGCGACACCGTGAACACGGCCGCCCGCCTGGAAGGGGCGAACAAGTATTTTGGCACCCGCATTTGCGTTTCGGGCCCGGTCAGGGCCCTCAGCCCCGCCCACCGCTTCCGCCCCATCGCCAGCGTCGTGCTGAAGGGCAAGCACGAGGCCGTCGACGTCTTCGAGCCGCTCGCAGCCGACAGTCTCGAACCGGCGCTCGAAGCCGCCTACGCCGCCGCCTACACCCTGATCGAACGCGGTGACAAGGGCGCCCTCGCCGCCGTCGAGGACCTCGCCGCGCACTGGCCGGACGATCCGCTGGTCGAATTCCACCTTCAACGCTTGCGCCGCGGCGAAACCGGGGTCAGAATCGCCTTGAGCGAAAAGTGACCGCGGGCCGGGGCAGCCCCTTGAATATCGGAGACCTTGCCATGCCGCGCCTCATATTTGTCCTTGCCATGCTGGCATGCCTCACCGCCGTCGCGCCCGGCGCCCGGGCCAGCGAGGTTCTGGTGGTCATCGATGCTGCCGGAACCGGCACCGACCTGCAGCCGGGCACCACCGTCAAGCTCGACGACGCCGTTTCGCTGCCCGCCGGCGCCCGCCTGTCGCTGCTCAACCAGGAAGGCCGGCTGGTGCTCGTCAAGGGACCCTTCGACGGCGCGCTTTCGAGTGTCATTGCCGCTGCCAAGGCCAAGGCCAGCGACGCCGGCGTCATGGAAAAGATCGCCGGTCTCATGGAAGGCAAGGACTCGGTTGTGGCGTTCGGCGCCTCGCGCGCGCTGGGCACCGCGCCCACCGCCCCGGTCCCCCACCCGGCCCTCATAAGCGTAGTGGCCTCGGGGCCACGCTGCATCGTCGCGACCTCGCCGCAACTGTGGCGCAGCGATGCCAGTGCCGCCGCCAGCCTGACCCTCACCGGCCCCGACGGCAAGACCGTCAATCTCGACTGGCCGGCCGGCAAGGACCGCATCGCCATGCCGGCGGCCCTCATGATCGACCACGCCAGCGTCAAGGCGACGCTCGACGGCAACGAGGTGAACCTCAACCTCAACATGCCGCCGCCCAGTGTACGCAACATATCGGAGATCCTCGCCTGGCTGGCCGAACGCCAGTGCAACGGCCAGGCGGCCGCGCTTCTGAAGATCCTCCGCCAGGAAGCGCGAGCCGCCCAATAGCCTGATAGCGGCCTGTTCCGGCAGGCCAGGACCCGTGGCGATCTCATCCTCGCCCATGAGTTTCCAATAGCCCACCACGTCGGCGGCCAGCATGGCGACGTTCAGGCTTGCAGGCGATCAGGTCATCGCGGCTCCGCCACTGCCGTCGGCCTCCGGAATGCCGCCATCGAGCCGGTAGACCGAGATCTGTTCCGACCTCCCGTGCACCGTGTGCCTGCCGAGAGGCGTGGTCGCCCAACCTGCCGGGAGCTTCTTCTTCACCGCATCGCTGATGAGGATGATGACCTCGGCCTGCGGATCGATCGTCTTGCCGAGCGATTCAAGCCGCGCCGCCGCGTTCACGGTATCGCCGATGACGGTGTAGTTGATGCGGTTGGGTGAACCGATGTCGCCCACCACCAGCAGGCCGGTATGGATGCCGATACGCACCCGCACCGGCGGCTTTGCGGCGGCTGCGCCTGTCCGGTTGTCGCGCCGGATGGCCTCGGCGATGGCGACGGCCGCCCGGCAGGCCGCCTCGGCGTGGTCGTCCATGACTTCCGGCGCGCCCCAGAAGGCCATCAGGGCATCGCCGATATATTTGTCGATCGTCCCGCCCTCGGCCTCCACGCATTCGCCCAGAAGGGTCAGGTGATGGTTGATGAACCGAGCGACGTCAACCGCCTGCATGCCTTCGCTGAGGCCTGTGAAGCCGGCGATATCGGTGAACAGGACCGTCATTTCGCGTTCTTGCGAGGGCGCATGCACCGCCGTGTGGCTGATGAGGCGTGAAACCAGAGAGCGCGGCACGTAGCGGCCGAACAGCTTGAGGCTTTGAACCATGGCGTTGAACGATACCGCCAGATCGTTCAGCTCGGCGATGAGGCTGCCGGGGATGTCCTCGACCGCCTGGAAGTCCACCCTGCCGATCCTGGCTGCCGAACCCGACACCCGCCTCACCGGCCGGGCGATCGCATGCCCCAGGACCACGGCGCCGATCAGCGCAATGGCGAGGACGGCGAAGGCCAGCCACAACGAACGCATGAAATGTTCAAGCGGCGCGTTGACCTCGTCGGCCCTCCGGTAGGCGCCGACGGTCACCCGCTTGCCCCCGAAGGTGTAGCGCAGCTCCTGGGTCACCACCAGATAGACGGCCCCGCGCCACAGGATCTTGCCGAGCCCGGCACCGCGCACGTTCGAGACATCGATCAGATGGACGGGTTCGGCATCCTTCAGATGCGCCAGCACGCCATCGCCGAGATCATCGATCAGGGGCAGCGGCTGACTTCGTGACAGTCCAACCGGACCATTGGCCAACAACGGGTGGGCCAGCACCTCGTCGTGATCGAGAAGGGCGAACTGGATGCTGTGCGACCCGTTGCTGGCCGCCAGCGCGAGTGCCGACAATGATTCGATAGCCGTGGAGATCTCGACCAGCAATGGCGGTCGCCCGCTGACCACCAGCCAGCGCACCAGCGTCGTCACGGTGCGTCCGCTGGCGGGATCGAATTGCGGCGCACTTCGCGTCGGCGTGTCGGAGACAACGCCCGATTCGACGATCCGCCGGCGCATTATCGAAATATCCGCAAGCGTCAGCCAGCGCACTTGCGGCTCAGACGCAGGCTCCGGGCGGGCGGCGCGGAAACCGGCGATCGATGAATCGAGCAGCACGATCTTTTCCAGTTGCGGTTCGGCCGAGAACAGCCCCCGCACCAGTTCCTCCAACCGGCTGTGCTCGCGCAACAGGCTCGCATCGCGACCGACCTGGCGCGCGATGGAAAGGGCATGGCGCTGGGTGTCGGTCACATATCTCTGAAAGGAGAGGTCCAGCGACGACAGGTCGCCCTCGACGATCTGCCGGCCCATGTCGGCGATCAGCGTACGCCCGGAGCGGAATTGCAGATAGATGACGAGGCCGACCGCGATCAGCAGCAATGCCGTGAGGCAACCCACCAGTGTGGGCAACAAAGGCAGACGGAATCCGGTTTCCGTGTTCACGTGGCGGAGACCTCGGTGCAGCGCGGGATCGACAGCCTGTCACCTGAATGTCACGCGCCAGCGATTCCCGCCAGTCCAAACCCCACTCACTCTTCCGCTGTCAGCCGACGTTGGCCAGCGCTGGGAAGGTTTCCAGGAGCCAATAGGAGACCGACTGCAATCCCCCGGTAAGAAACAGAACGCCGGTGAGCACTAAAAGCCCCCCCATCACCTTTTCCACCATGCCCAGATGGCGCCTGAAGCGCTTCATGAAGGCAAGAAACTGGCGAATGCCCAACGCAGCCAGCAGGAACGGCACCCCCAGACCGGCCGAATAGACGGCCAGCAATCCGGCGCCCGAGGCCACGGTGTCCTTGGAAGCGGCGATGCCGAGGATGGGGGCCAGCACCGGGCCGATGCACGGTGTCCACCCGAAGGCAAAAGCCAAACCGATGGCGAAGGCGCCGATGAGACCCGCCGGCTTCGAATCATGGTGATAGCGCGCCTCGCGCGACAGGAAGGCCAGCCTGAACACCCCGAGGAAGTGCAGCCCCATGATGATGATCGCCACTCCGGCGATCTCGGCCAGCAAATACAGATGGTCGCGCAGCAACTGCCCCGCCGCCGAGGCGGTGGCCCCCAGCGCTACGAACACCGTTGCAAAGCCCAGCACGAAGGCAAAGGCCGGCGGCAGCACGGCGCCCAGCGGCACCCGCGTCGCACCCTCCTCGCCCGTCATCTGCTCTAATGAGGCCCCTGTCAGGAAGCACAGATAGGGTGGCACCAGCGGCAGGACGCAGGGCGAGACGAAACTAAGCAGGCCGGCAAAAAACGCCGCCCAGACTGTAACTTCGGCATTCATCGACTTTCACTCGGCTCCAGTATCGGGGCGGCGCCAACTTGGCCGCTCGGGGCAAAAAGTGCAATGCACAACCACGTCGCGCCACCTCAACTCCGCGTCATTGCTCCCCTTTTCTGCTGCCTTCACTTTTTCGCTGCAATCTCCGATCATGAAGAATGTGGGAGAATCAACGATACCCGTGGATCGCCGGGGCCATCCCTTGCCAAAGCTCAACAGCCTGATTGCCGGCGTGGTTTGCTTGACCGCCACTGCCCTGCCGGCCGGCGCCCATCCCCATGCCTGGATCACCACCACCGCCGCAGTAGTCTTCAACGCCAAAGGCGAGATCACCGCCCTCAGCATCGGCTGGATATTCGACAAGGACTATTCCCATTATGCCATCGACGGCCTCGATACCAACGGCGACGGCAAGTTTTCGCCCAGCGAACTCATGGTGCTGTCGGACGAGAACGTCAAGGCGCTCAGGGAGTACGACTATTTCGTCTATGCCCGGGCCGGCAAGGAGAAGCTGCCATGGGGCATGGTCAGTGACTACGGCATGGGCCACAGTGCCGATGAACGCCTCGATCTGCAGATGGTCCTGCCGCTGGTTGCGCCCATCGATCCGCGCCACGTCGATTTCAGCTTCCGGATCTACGATCCCACTTTCTACATCGATATCGAATTTGCCGAGAAGAATCCGCTTGCCGTCGTCGGCACCCCGCCGCGCGGCTGCAAGGTGGTGTTGCTGCCCTCGCCGTCCGACCAGCAGACCAAGCAGACCCGCAACATGCTGGCCGCCAAGCCCAAGGACTGGCAGCCGGACCCGGGCGAGGATTTCGGCTCCATGTTCGCCCAGGTCGTGAAAGTCGAATGTTCGAAGGCCAATTCATGAACCGCATCTTGCTGTGCCTCTGTCTTCTGACCCTGGCGCTCGCCGCACCGCTCGCCATCCGGTCCTCCCCGGCGTCCGCCGCCACACAGGTGGAGCACATAGATCCCTCGCGACTCATCGTCAGGCCGCGCTCGGCCACGGGTGAGGATATCGCCCCATCCCTGTTCTCCGATCCGCTCGGCTGGGTCAGGGTGCAACAGCGCATCTTCTATGACCTGATGGCAAAGTACATGACCGCCATGCGCACCCATCATGCTACTGCGGCCTGGATGCTGATGCTCATGAGCTTCATCTACGGCATCCTGCATGCCGCCGGCCCCGGCCACGGCAAGGCGGTGGTTTCGGCCTGGCTGATGGCCAACGAACGGCAGTTGCGCCGCGGCGTCGTCATCGCCTGCCTCGGCGCGCTGGTACAGGCAACAACCGCCATCGTCATTGTCACCGCCGTCTTGATGCTGGTCGACCGGGCCGGCTCCACTGCCCGCGCCATTGCCGGTTCGCTGCAATCGGCCAGTTTTGGCCTCATTGCCCTGATGGGCCTCTATCTCCTGTGGTCGACGCTGGCGCCGCTGCGTTTGGCCACTGCCGGCAGTCGCCACGACCACGATCACGGCCATGCTCATCACGACCATATCCACGACGACACTTGCGACTGCGGCCATGCCCACATGCCCGATGCCCGTGCGCTTGGCGGCGACTTCTCTGTCCGCCAGGCCGTCACGATCGCCCTGGCGGTGGGGATCAGGCCGTGTTCCGGCGCCCTGCTGGTGCTGCTGCTGGCCAGCGCGGTGGGGCTCTACTGGGCCGGCATCGCCGCCACCATCGCCATGGCCATCGGCACAGCCATCACCGTTTCCGCCATCGCCGTTCTGGCGGTCACCTCGCGCAAGCTGGCGCTGCGTCTGGCCGGCCGCGACGCCGTGTGGCTCGCCCGCACCGCCACCGGGCTGAAGCTTGCCGCCGGCGTCTTCATCACCTTGCTGGGCGGGCTGTTCTTCTGGGGCTCGCTCAGCCTTGGCGCCATCACATGAGGCAGAAATGAGCGTGCCGCCCGACCTCGTCCTCCGCAATGCCCTGGTTTACGACGGATCGGGTGCCGAACCCGAAGCCGCCGATCTTGCCGTGACGGGCGAGCGCATCACCGCCATCGGCAATCTGGTACCCGACCATGGCGGTGAGGAAATCGACGCCGCGGGCCTGGCGCTCGCCCCCGGTTTCATCGACACCCATACCCATGACGACCTCGCCGTCATCGAGACCCGGATGTCGCCCAAGACCAGCCAGGGCGTCACCACGGTGATCGCCGGCAATTGCGGTGTATCGCTCAGCCCTCTCACGCCGCGCGGCGACCCGCCGCCGCCCTTCACCCTGTTCGGCGACAAAGATACCTTCCGCTATCCCGCCTTTGCCGATTATATCTCCGCCGTCGAGCGCGCTGGCAGCGCCGTCAACGCCGCCTGCCTCGTCGGCCATACTACCTTGCGCATTGCCGCCATGGACGACCTCGAGCGCCCCGCCACGCAAGACGAGATCGAGGCCATGAAGCAGAGCCTCGGCGAAGCCCTCGATCAGGGCGCCATCGGCTTGTCGAGCGGCCTCGAATACCCGCCGGCTGAACATTCGCTGCCATCCGAAGTGGAGCAGCTGGCCGCCGTCGCGGGGGCCCGCGGCGGAATCTATACCACCCACATGCGCGATGAGTTCGATGGCGTCATCGAGGCCATGCAGGAAGCCTTCGAGACGGCGCGAGAGGCTCGTGTGCGCCTCGTCATCTCTCATCACAAATGCACCGGCGTGCATAATTTCGGGCGCTCGAAGGAAACCCTGGCGCTCTTCGATCAGGCCCTGAAGACGACCGACGCCGGCCTCGATGCCTACCCCTACGATGCCTGTTCGACCATGCTCAAGGCCGAGTGGGTGGCGAACGCCCGCCGCACTCTCATTTCAATGTCGCGCCCGCATCCGGAAATGACCGGCCGCGACCTCACCGACGTGGCGCGGGAATGGGGGCTGAGCCGCGATGAAACCATCGCCCGGCTGCAGCCGGCAGGTGCCGTCTATTTCGACATGGACGAGGCCGACGTGCGCCGCATCCTCAAATATCCCCTGACGATGATCGGCTCCGACGGCATCCAGGGCCAGAGCCATCCGCATCCGCGCCTGTGGGGTACCTTCGCCCGCGTCCTCGGCCATTATGCGCGCGATGTCGGCCTGTTCCCCTTGCACGAGGCCATCCGTCGCATGACCGGCCTGCCGGCCGAACGCTTCCGCCTCAAGGATCGCGGCCGCCTCACGGTCGGCCATTTCGCCGATCTGGTACTGTTCGACCCCGCAACCATCAAGGACAGCGCCACCTTCGAGGCCCCGCAACAACCCGCCGCCGGCATTCACACGGTCTGGGTCAACGGTCAAAAAGTCTGGCACGAGGGCCGCTCCACCGCCGCCCGCCCCGGCCATCTCCTGAAACGCGCCGTCTGAAAGGGGGCTATCCGCCGGCCGCCGCCTTCTTCAGGCGTTCCTGCAATTCCACCGGCCACAAGGCCTTGCGGTCGTAGTAGATGTCGAACGACGGTACCTCGTCCGGCAGTTCGACCCAAGGCAGCTTGGTGCAGGTATAGATGTGGACATCCGGCGCCAGGGCGGAAGGATCATCCAGCGTCCCGATGCGCACGAAGCGCAGGAAAGCCCGGCGTCCGTAGTCGCTCCACACCGCCGTCTGGCATTTCGGGCAGCGATGGATGTCGTGCGGATTGCCGCTGTCGGTGGGCATCGGCACCGCCACCGGGGTATCTTTGAGCACCTCGATCCGGTCCGTCTCTATCATGCCGTTGAGGACGAAGGCGCTGCCGGTCTCGCGCTGGCAATGAAGACAATGGCAGCAATGCACGAACATCGGCCGCGCCTTGAGCCGATAGCGCACTGCCCCGCAACCGCACCCGCCCTCGAAACCTTCAGACATGAAATCCATCCTCCCACGACGATGCCGACCGCTTTGCAAGCCGGTTCCAACAATCTATCGGCGGCCACGATATTCTCAAATACGCCACTTCAGCGACGACGTCATGTCCTGCGCCCAAGCACGACCAGTGATCGGATTGCGTCACGCCGTGGCGTTCAGGATAGTCGATACCGGTACATCAGGGCATACGGGCAAAACATGCGGAATATTGAAGTAGCCGGGACGATCAGCGTTACTTTTTCTTCTCCCGAGACTTTCAGTTTGCTACAGTCTTATGGGGCGTTCTCTGGAACTAACGGGAGGCCGGAATGGCGCTTGTTACATTGCTGGATGGCTCGAGCACGTTTCTCTCGTATCGTAGCCCGGCATTTCGCCTCTCCGATACCGAGGCCAACACGCTCATAATCACCGATACGTTTCCGGTGTCGGAAGATTTCGGCAAGGTGAAATTCACGCTCAGCGGTGGCAACCTCACCGATCTGGTTCTGACTGACCTCACCGGCCATGTGTTCGCAACTTACTCCGGCGGCACGACGCCGCTCGCCAGTCTGTTGTCGGCACTGAACGGCGCGCTCAACGACGACCAGTCCTATGCGGCGGCCGTCATGGTGCTCGGCGGCGATGACACCATCATCGGTTCCACAGAGAGCGACCAGTTCATCGAGACCGGCGCCGGCAACGATGTCGTGAAGGCCGGCGCGGGCGATGACCTCATATACAAGTGGCTGGCCGGCAATTTGACGGTCAATGGCGGCGCCGGCACTGACACGCTGCTGTTCCAGGCGGAGATTGGCAATGTATACCCGACCGCGTTCACCCAGCAATTGATCGTCAATCTTACGACCGGCGTCGGGCAAAACCCGTATGGCGGAACCCTCTCCCTGAAAAACGTCGAGAACATTGTCGGCACCTCCCAGGCCGATATCATCACCGGCGACGCTGCCGACAACATCATCGGTGACGGCCGCTTCGACGTCGGCGCCGACACCATCAACGCGCGCGGTGGCGACGACACTGTCAGGATTGCACCGTTTGCCACCGGCATCAGGGCCAATGGCGGCGCCGGCACCGATACGCTGGTCTTCCAGATCGATCAACTCGGCAACACGCTTGATCTCATCAACCAGGCCAATAATTCCGGCATATTCGCCGGCAGCCTCTTCACCAACTTCGAGCACTACGAAACCGGCGGCGATTTCAGTTCTGCCTTCGCTTCCTACAATTTCAACCTCAGCAACAGAGGCGAGAGCCTGCTCGTGCGGGCCGGCATATTGAACATCGCCATGAACGGCGGCGACGACGTCCTGACCGTCGCCAGTTCCTTCCACGGCCAGCCGGTGATCGCCAAGGGCGGCGCCGGCACCGACACGCTGATCTTCAATCAGGCGTTTGGAACCAACATCCTCGATCTGGCCAACCAGGCCAATAATACCGGGGTGTTCGCCATGGGCACCTACACCGGGTTCGAAATCTTCCAAACGCTGATCATGCAGGATTCCAACGGCAATCCGTTTGGCAGCGGTGTGCTGAATTTCCGCGGAGCCGGGCATGCCGATCAAGTGCTGGCTGGCCTGGGTGCCGACACGCTTTTCGGTGCCGGCGGCGCTGATAACCTGGCGGGCAATGATGGCAACGACGTCCTCAAAGGCGGCGCCGGTGCCGATGTCCTGCGCGGCGGCGCCGGCGACGATCTGCTTGTCGGGGGGCTGGGCGCCGACCGCCTCGTCGGCGCGGCGGGCAATGACACCGTGAGCTATTCCGGCTCGAGCGCCGGAGTACAGGTCAATCTGTCGGGCGGCAGCGGCGTGGGTGGCGATGCTCAGGACGATACCTTCGCCGGCATCGAGAATATTGCCGGCTCGGCCCACAACGACGTGCTCACCGGCAATGGCGGCGCCAACTGGTTGTTCGGCGATCGCGGCAACGACACGCTCACCAGTCTGGGCGGCGACGACATGCTGAAAGGCGCCGGGGGCACCGACAAGCTCATCGGCGGGGCCGGCGACGACACGCTCCTTGGCGGCGGCGGTATCGACACGCTCCTCGGCGGGAACGGCAATGATCTCCTCGTCGGCGGACCGGGCGGCGACAGTATCTTCGGCGGCACCGGCGACGACACCGTCAGCTACGCTGCCTCAAGCACCGGCGTCACCGTCAACCTGGCCGCCGGCACCGGCCTTGGCGGCGATGCCGCGGGCGACCATCTCGCCGCCGTGGAGAATGTCATCGGCTCCAACCACGACGACCGTCTGACCGGCGATTCCGGTGCCAACCTGCTCGACGGCGGCAGCGGCAATGACACGCTGGTCGGTGGCGCGGGCAGCGATGTTCTGCGCGGCGGTCCCGGTAGCGATATCTTCGTCTACAACGATGTGAGCGACAGCGCCCCGACACCCGCATTGCGCGACGTGATCGGCTATTTCGCCCATGGCCACGACCAAATCGACCTTTCCGCCATCGATGCCGGCAGCTCCGACGGCAGTTTCACCTTCATCGGCACGGCCGGCTTTTCCCACACTGCCGGCGAGTTGCGCTATTTCATCAACGGCGCCGGCCACACCATCGTTGAGGCGAGCACCGGCACCGGTGCGGTGCACGATTTTCAGATCGAGACCCTCAACAGCGTCGTCCTGACGGCGGACGATTTCATATTGTAGGCCCCGCCCCGGTAATTCAACGCCCCCGTCAGCAAGGCACGGACATCCACGCCCGGCAAGGTCGGGTCTTGCCAATCGGCAGCCATTTGCGCCAATCTGGCCGTGGCAGGGAATCTCTTTGGGGGGAAGGTCGGTGCGCTCCTGCCGCGGCCGGTAGACAATTCAATCACGTCCATCCAGTCGGCGGAAATCAGGGGAACGGATGACTTATTTCTTGCCGGCTTGCCGGCCGCCAGGTTAGCCCATGCGGCTCGTCACGCCGGTCGAACGCGTCCTGATCGCCCTCGGTCCCAGCCGCAACATCCTGCTGCTCAGCCTTGATGAGCCGGTGACGGTGGCCGAGGCCATGGCGCAGGTCATGGCCTGGATCGACTGCTGGCCGCGTTTCAGGATGGTGTTTCGCGATTTCGGCCCATGGAACCGTGCCGACGAGACCGACATCGACCTGGCGCGCCATGTCATTGCCATCGAGGCTGGCGACACGCCTGTCGAGGACCTGCTGGTCGATACCCTCACCGGCTCGACAGACGGCGATATCCCGCCATGGCGACTGATCCTGGTAAACGCGGCGGACGGCCTGGGCAGAGGCCCCTGCCGGGTGATCGTCCACTTCGATCATACCATCGCCGACGGCATCCGCTTCGTGAATATCCTGACGGCCTGCCGCAGCCACGCCAGAGAGCCCGGCGAGTTCACCGCGGCGGCGGCACAGGCACGCCGGTTCACCTATGGCGAGTTCATGCGGCTGCCGCGCGACCAGCGCATCAACGTGCCGGATGTCGCCCTCGTCACCACCGACATGCGCGACGACCTGACACCCGTCAACGGCAACCGCGCCGGCGCCACCCGGCGCCTCACCCAGGCCATGACCCGGGCCGTGGCGCGGGTGGTGCCCGGCCGTCGCATCAACGGGCGCTGCGGCATGGTCGCTATGACCGGGCGGCGCCAGGCGAGCGAAGCCAACGCCATCACAGCAGTGGAGGTCGATTCAGGCCCCGACGATTGCCCCGCCCGGCTGTCGCCGGTCGCCACGATCATCAGCCGGCTCACCCGCAAGCAATGGTTCATGGTGGCGGGACAGACGGTGCTTTCATTCTTTCCCTCAAGCCTCGCCCGCCGCCTGACCGCCGGCATGGCGACCCAATGGGACGGGCTTTTGACTCTGGTCCCGTTCGGCCGCCGGCCGGTGCACTTTGCCGGGCGCAAGGCTTGCGAATTGTGGTGTATGACGGTGCCGGTGATGCCGGTGCCGCTGCTTCTCCTCACCGGCACTTATTGCAATCGCTTCCAGATGTCGGTGATCACCGCCTGGGAATGGCGCGGCAAGGCCAAGGTCTTCGCCGAGGCGCTGGAAGCGGAATTGCGCCGCCCCGCGCAAGAGGCCGTCGATTGTGCCGAATTGGTGGAGTGACCGTGTCGCCGGCCCCGGTCGAATTCAGAATCCCGCGTAGATGCGGCCCAGTTCGGTCAGGTTTCCCGCCTTGTCGAAGAGGAACGAACCTGACATTGCCGGCCGTCTCCTGCACGCCGAGCTATACCAGGCATAGCGCTCGACATACGGCAACGCCTCAAGCTGGGGAATGACCTCGCGCATGAACCCTTGCACGATCGCGGGATCGACGCCGGTCTGCGACTTCCAGTTTGCCACGGCGAATTCGGTCAACCAGATCGGGCGATTGTAGGCAGCATGCACGCGCGCCAGAAACCGCAGCAACGCCTGTGGCCGGGGCTTGCCGTACCAGTGAACGGCAACGAAATCGATTTTCAGGCGGGCTGCTTCAGCCTCCTGCATGAAACTGCGCATCCACGGCGCGAGGGCATGGGCCGGCGCCGGTGAGCCGATGCGCCCGGCAGCCGCGCTGAGCTTCGGCCACAGGGATATGGCTTCATCCACCGACATGTCCGCTTGTCGGCGCTGATCGGGTTCATTGAAGCCCAGAAGCACCTGCGAGCCCTGCACCGCAGGCATGCCCTCATCGAATACCCTGCCCGAGCGCCACACCATCGGCACGAACTCGGCACCGGAATTCGCCGGCGCGGTCGCCCGAAAGCCCCAATTGTAGTACCACGATACATCCAGCGACATGATCAGCTTTTGCGTCAGTTCGGGCGTGAAACACTTCCACAAACCGACCCCCTTCTTGACGGACCCGGCCTCGCTCGGCCCCGAAAGCGCCGTCAGGGCGACGATAGCAACCACAAGCAGCAGCACCGCGAGCCGAACGATGCCCCGCCGCCGCGCGCCCCGTTCACAAACGGATATCGGTTTCGCCTCGTCCATGCCTGTTGCAGCCTCCATCGCCAGTGCCGTCACCGTTCCAGGTTGTCGCCGCAACGTCGCGAGCAGATGAACATGGTGCAACAATGTGTTGCTTTTGCATCGACGAAAGACGACGGTCGCACACTCCGCAACCGTCATTGTCCGCAGGCATCCGGTATGAAACGGCCGGCCTTCATAGCTTGCGCCGCTATCCCCCGCAAAGTCGCCTGGCTGGCGGCCGGCGAACATTGCCACGGCCACCGTATTCGCATAATGAATTGCGCGTTCATCGTATGATCCCGGCAAGCTCCCGGTGATGGTTGCAGGATCACGAATGAAACAGCCGGGCCCGTGACCGCTGGTGATAATCTGCGTTTAGTTCGAATTGGCCAAATCAAAAGGGAAGATAACGAAGAATGATCGAAGCTACTCCCGAATTTTTGCAACTGGGGCCATGGAACGCCAGAGCGATGGCACACCTGCGGCTGCCCTGGTTCAGGAAATATCCGACGATGCTGACTCAGGAAGAAATGCATATGCTGGCGTTTCTGACTTCGCAGTGCACGTTGCCGGACGGAGAAATTGTTGACCTTGGGCCATTCATGGGTGGGTCGACGGTATCTCTTGGCTGGGGATTGAACAACGGCCCCCGCAAAGGCCAGCCAATATATAGTTTTGATATATTTTCCGCCAACGAGAACCAGAAGAAGACGTTTTACTACGCCAAAGGATATAAACAATTCGAAGGAAATAATATATTTCCGCTGTTTAAACAGTTAATGTTGAAATACAATATCAAAAGCATTGCGCAAAAATCCGATATAAGAATCGTGAAATGGAAGCTTCCTATTTCTATTTTGTTCATAGATCTATCAAAATCATGGTCAATCAATGATCATTTGTTGAAGAATTTCTTTCCCGCATTGGTTCCAGGCGCTATCATTATTCAACAGGATTTCATGTATGCAAGAACACCATGGGTGTGCTCAACCATGTATGCCCTGAGGGATTTTTGCGCCTTTGCGGGGCATACGGATTACAATTCCGCTATTTTCGTCGTGAAAGACACCCTGCCAAATGACGCGCTGGACAGATGCCTGTCAACAAACATGCAAAGATCCGACATCCTGGATTCTTTCAGATGGGCAAGAACATTGATCAAGGACTATCGTGCGCTGGAGATGGTCGAAATGATGAAGAACTCCTACCTGGCGCATCCCGATGCCGTTGATGAAGCGGCGTTCTCGCCTCCCGACATACCACCGCTCGGCATCTATTAGCCGCTGCGTAATGGCTTGATTTCCCCGGATCAGCCTGCTCCTGGGCCGTGGCGCAGGTAGCGCCCGGTTATCGCCGGTCGCCACGATCATCAGCCGGCTTACCGGCAAGCAATGGTTCATGGTGACCGGGCAGACGGTGCTTTCGTTCTGTCCCTCAAGCCTCGCCCGCCGCCTGACCGCCGGCCGGTGCACTTTACCGGATGCAAGGCCTGCGAACTGTGGTGCATGACGGTGCCGGTGATGCCGGTGCCGCTGCTTCTCCTCACCGGCACTTATTGCAATCGCTTTCAGATGTCGGTGATCACCGCCTGGGAATGGCGCGGCAAGGCCAAGGTCTTCGCCGAGGCGCTGGAAGCGGAATTGCGCCGCCCCGCGCAAGAGACCGTCGACTGCGCCGAAATGGTGGAGTGATTGCCGGCTTCTTCGTGATGCATTTCCCGCTCTGTTCAAACCGCAGGGACCGCTTCCGGAATGGCCATGTGGCGCCGCAGTTCCGCCAGCAACAGGTTGAAGTCCAGAGGTTTGTTGAGAAACCCCACCGAGCCGCTGCGGCTGCACAGTTCGCGTTCGAGTGCGTAATCCCGCCGGCCGTCCAGGCTGCGCCCCCCGGTGAGAATGATCACCGGCGTTTGCTTCGTCGCCGATGCACTGCGCAGCCGGTGGAGGAAATAGTCGCCACCGCCGCCCGGCATGAAATAGTCGGTGATGATGGCATCCGGACGCTCCTTCAGGGCGATCCCGAACCCCTCCGGACCACTGCCCGCCGTCAGGACCTGGATGCCGAGTTTGCCAAGCCTGATGGCAATCGCCTGGCAGACGCGCCGATCGTCGTCGACGGCCAGAACCTTCGATGCGCCCGGCGGCGCGGCGGGGCGCGGCTCGGCAGCAGCCGGCTTCGGTGGTGCGCCGGCCTGTTCGGAACTGGCGTTGAGAAGTTCGGCGATGACGGGCCGCAAACTCTCCCAGCTCACCGACCCCTTGAGCGCATGGTGTGCATCGAGTTCGCCGCAGCGGCGAACGATGTCCTCGCCGCCATTGCCCGTGTAAACGATGATGGGCGCGTCGAAGTGCTTTTCGCGAAGCCGTTCGCACACCCGCATGCCATCGGCGCCCGGCATGCCGACATCGATGATGACCAGATCCGGGCGCAGCTTGAGGATCATGACCAGCGCCGTCACGCCGTTGGTAGCGGTCGCCACCCTCAAACCCGTGGATTTCAGCCTGATTTCCAGAGCCTGAACCCCCATCAGGTCATCATCGGCGACAAACACCAGCTTCGAGGTCATCACTGCACCTGCGCGCTATGTTCTTCGGTCCGGGTATTCGGCACAGAGAACCGCTCCGGTTTCAGGGCCTTTTCGATCGCTTGCATCAATGTGGCAAAGCTGTAAGGCTTCTCGATGAAGTAGCTGGCGCCCAGTTCCTTTGCCCGCGACTTGGCCGTTTCGGCGATGTTGGCGGAAAACATCACCGCCGGTATCGAGCAGGTGCCGGTCGTCGCCCGCAGGTTGGTCAGCATGGTCAGCCCGTCCATGATCGGCATTCTGATGTCCGCGATGATGATGTGCGGCAATGCCCTCCTGGCAAGATTGAGACCCTGCTGGCCGTCGCGGGCTTCAAGGATGCGGTACCCTGCCGCCTTGAGCCGCAGGCCCACGGCGCGAATGATGTGCGGGTCGTCCTCGACCACAAGTATCAGCTTACCGTCTTCCATGGGACTTTGCGGCCTCGTGTCAGGCAAGTGCAGCCGACGACGGCTGCTTCTTGGCGGTGGCGGGATTGGCGGGATTGGCGATATTCCCGGTGCAATGGGATTGGAGCCGCGACAACATTTCATCGGCGGCCTTGTCCGCCGGCCACGTGCCGACGCTCTCGTAGTCGAAGCCCCCCAGTTTCCTGCCCGGGCTGTTCAGGTTGAAATGACTGAGAGCCGCGCGGAAGCGGCTCGTGAGCTGCTTGAGACCCTTGCGGTCGACGGCGGCGCAGATCATCCATGATCCCGGGCCGCTCGCCAGCAGCAGCTCGCAACGGCGCATCTGGCGCTGCAAAAACAGTTCCGCATTGCTCACGCTGTCGGCGTTGAGGTCGGAGGCGGCGCGGACCGCGATCAACGATAGCTGAAGCGGCTTGTCGTCCGCCATCGCGACCCAGTTCACAAAGCGCTCGATGATGGTGCAAAGGTCGAATGCCGGAACCGAGAACGTGAAGCAGCTGCCGGCGCCGAGCGCGCTATGCACCTCGACTTCGCCCAGATTGATCTGCACCAGTTCCTTGACGATATTCAGGCCGAGGCCGAAGCCCTTGCTGGTGGCCTTGATGTCGCCGTTCAACTGGCGGAACCGCTGGAAGATTTCCTGCAGGCTCTCCGGAGCGATGCCCGGACCGTTGTCGGCGACACTGATCAGGACCTGCGAACGCTCTGGATCGTGACTGATCGATAGCCTCACCTCGCAGCCTTCTCCGGCAAACTTGCAGGCATTGACGACCAGATTGATGATGACCCGCCGGATATTTTCGGCATCGCAGAAGACCGGTGGCATGTCGTCCTCGACATCGATTCTCAGGCTGGCTCCCGACGTCACCGCCTTGCGCTGGATTGTCGGCTGCAGGCCGGCGATGATCTGCTCGATGCGTTCTTCGCGGCGACAGACCCCGAAAAGGCCGGCTTCGATGCGGCTGATATCCAGCATATCATCGACCATCAGGCGCAGGTCATCGACCCGGTCGAGCACGATGTTTAGGTATTCTTTCTGTGTATCGGTGGTGTCTCCCCCCAGTCCATCTGCCAGGATCGACGTAAATTCACGTATGACGGTGAGCGGTGTGCGGATCTCATGTGAGGCGTTGTTGACGAATTTGTTCGCCGTCTCGTAGAGCGACGTCAGTCTGGCGTTTGCCTGTTGAAGTTTATTGACATAGTGCTTTTCTTCATACAGATGTTCCTGATGGGCCAGCACATAGCGGATTGACCGCTCGATGATGGGCGGCGATATTTCGTGCTTGACGAGATAGTCGCTGGCGCCGGCTCGCGTTGCCTCGATATCGAGGTCGTGGTCATTCATGCCGGTCAACACGATCATCGGGACCGTGGTGCCGGCCTTGATCGAATCGCGCACCAGGTCGAGCCCGGTGCGGGCGCCGAGGCTGTAGTCGACCAGGCAGACATCGTGGCGGTTGGCCGCCAGTTCCTTCAGTCCGTCATCGAAGGTCGGAGCCCACTCGAAGTGGAATTTCGTGCCCGCCGAATCCACCATAAACTCACTGGTCATGATGAAATCGTCCTCGTTGTCGTCGATCATCAGCACTTTGGTATTCGAGCCCATTGACAGTCTCCGTCTGCAATTATTGATCGAGTAAACTGCAGGTACTCTCATAGCGTGTAATTATTAAAATATCCCCTACGTGCTATGTTCAATCTGCCGAATTGGACGTTGGCGGATCGTTGCATCAGGTTCGCCTATCGGTCATAAAATAGATATATATATCAAATTCTTATGTTTAATATCTAACGTCTGATTGAGCATTGGGGTCGCCTTGTTCGCACTAGGAATCACACGCCGTGGCGGTGCCACAATTCAGTTCACTGAGTTTGTGTTTGCACCTTGCGGGCCGGCGGATCGGCCCCTTTGCATCCAGGCTCGACACCGGCCGGCTGTCAGGCCTTCATGGGCGGCAGCATCACGCGGCCCAGCCAGAAGTCCTCAACCGAGCGCACCACTTCCTTGAGTTCTTCAAAGCCCACCGGCTTGGTGATGTAGCAGTTGGCGTGCAGGCCATAGGCCCTGAGAATGTCGTCTTCCGCCCGGGATGTCGTGAGCACCACAACCGGTATGAGCATCAGGGTGTCGTCGCTCTTGACCTTGTCCAGGACATCCTGACCGCTGATGCCGGGGAGATTGAGGTCAAGCATCATCAGATCGGGTGTCGGCGCCGTGGCATGGCCGTTCTTCTTCCGCAGGAAGTCGAGGGCTTCTTCGCCCGAGGTGGCAACGTGCAGACGATTGGCGATCTTGGTTCCCGCAAATGCCTCTTGCACCATGATCGCGTCGGTTTCGCCGTCTTCCACGAGCAGCAACTCGACCAGCCTTGCATGGGTATCCATCAGCCTTGTGCCTCCTTCGCGCCCGATTGTTCGTGCTTTCCCAGTTCGAATTTGAAGGTGGCGCCGTGGCCGGGCTCGGAATCCACCCAGATGCGACCCTCATGATGCTCGACGATGCGCCGGCAAAGCGCCAGACCGATGCCGGTGCCCTCATAGGCCTGGCGGGTATGCAGCCGCCGGAATACCTTGAAGATGTCGTGGCGGAACCTGGGATCGATGCCTATGCCGTTGTCGGCAACGGCGAAGGTCCAGATGCCCTCGGCGTCCCTTTCGGCCGACACACTCACTTCGGGCACCTTGTCGCCGTGGAACTTGATGGCGTTGGTGACAAGGTTCTGGAACAGCTGGAAGATCATGGTGCGGTTGGCCGCGATGGTGGGCAGATCGCCCCAGGTGACCTTTGCCCCGGTGTCGCGGATGCGCCCCCCGAGCGCTTGCGTCACCTCGTCCATCACCGCGCCGCAGTCCACTTGAGCTGGGGCCGATTTGCGGCCTGCCCGCGAATAGGTGAGCAGGTCGTCGATTAGCCCCTGCATGCGCTGGGCGCCCTTGACCGCATGGTTGATGAACGTATCGGCCTTGTCGTCGAGCTTTCCCGCATAGCGTCCCTGCACCAGTTGCAGCATGCCCCCGATGGAGCGTAACGGTTCCTGGAGATCGTGCGAAGCGGCATAGGCGAACTGTTCGAGATCGGCATTGGAGCGCGTCAGGCGATTGGCTGTCCCTCTGAGTTCGTCCTCGATCTGCTTGCGTGCCGTGAGGTCCTCGACGACGACGACATAGAGGCTCGTCTCACCACTCTTGGCTTCGCTGATCCCGATCTGCATCGGAAAGACCGAGCCATCCTGGCGGCGGCCGGCGATGTCACGCGACCCGTTGCCCGCGAGTTCCCTGAAGCCGGCATGCCGCTGCAAACCGCTGGCGCAACCGTCGGCGCCGCCATCGGCGGGATCCAGCAGCATTTCGATGCTCTGCCCGATCACCTGACCGTCACTATAGCCGAACATCCGGTCGGCGGCCGGATTCATCGAGGTGACAATGCCGCCTTCGTCGAGGGCAATTATGCCGTTGGTCGCTCCCTCGACGATCGCCCGGTGCAGTTCTTCCGACGACTTGACCCGTCCCTCCAGAAGCCGTGCGTACTCCTCGACCTTGTCCTTCGTCGCCGCCAGTTCGTCGCGGCTTCTCTCCAGGTCCGCATTGATCTGGACGGTATCTTCGAATGTTGAAATCAGCAGATCGAGTATCTGTTCCTTTTCCGTGTCGATCAGGAACGTCTTGCCGAAGAAGGCAATTTCCACACCCATCCTGATCTTGCCCTTTTGGCGAAGCTGACGGTTGTAGAAGATGTGCTTGACCCGCTCGACCAGCCGTTCCGGGTCATACGGCTTGGTGAAGAAATTGTCGGCCCCGCACTCCAGTCCCCGGAATATGTCCATGGGATCCTTGCGGCTGGTAAGCAGGATGACGGGAATGTCCCGCAGTTCCTCGCTGGACTTGATCTGCCGGCACAGATCGTATCCCGACATGCCCGGCATGATGATGTCGGAAATCACCATATCGAAACGGTTGGCGGCGAGGTGCGCAAGGGCCGCATCGCCGTCGACAGCGACTTCCGGCTCGAAGCCGCCCGCCTCGAGCGTCATGTTCAGCCGCTCTGCCTGGGTCGGGCTGTCCTCGACAATCAGTACGCGCTGCATGGCAACGGCTCCCTTGTTCCTGTCGGCGGTTCTGGATCGACCACGCGCGTCAGATGCCCGGCGATGGCCGGCAGCGGCAGCACCGCGTTCACCAGACCGGCGGCGATGGCCGCGCCCGGCATGCCGAAGACCGTGCATGTCGTCTCGTCCTGGGCGATCACGTGGCCGCCGACATTGCGTATGGCCTGCAGGCCCGCGACCCCGTCCTCACCCATGCCGGTCAGGATCACCGCCGCTGCCGCGGACCCGTAGGCTTCGGCCACCCGCTCGAACAGATAGGTGACCGACGGCCTGAAGCCGCTGATCGGTGCACCGTCATCGAGGAGGATGCACCCCGCGCGCGAGACGCCCATATGGCGACTGCCGCCGGCGAGGTAGACCGTTGCCGGAACCAGCGGCTCGCCGCCCACGGCAATCCTCACCTCCAGCCGGCACATCGCGGCGAGCCACGATGCCAGCCCGGCGATGAATTCCGCTGCCATATGCTGCACCACGAGAACCGGCGCCTGGTAGTCGGCCGGCAGAGCCGACAGTATCCGCCCCAGGGCCGCTGGCCCCCCTGTGGACGCACCCATCGCAACTGCCCGGATTTTCCGCGCCGGCGCTGTGACGGCCTCCGCCAGGGCGGGCGCATCTTCTGTCTTCGGCCACCTGCGGCGGACGACCTTCACCCCGGCCATCGCCTTCACATTGTTCACGAAGTCTCTCACCGACTGGGCAAACTGCGGCGATCCGATGCCAGCCGGCTTGGCAATCAGCACCAGTGCGCCGGCCTCCAGTGCCGCAAACGAGGCGCTGGCCTGCACCGCCGTTGCGATCGAGGAAGCGACGACGATCGGCGTTGGCACCTCGAACATGATGAGCCGGGCGGCATCCAGCCCGTTCATGTTGGGCATGTTGACATCCATGACGATGACGTCGGGCCGCAACCGCTTGGTCTGCGCCACCGCTTCGATGCCGTCATTGGCCCTGCCGACCACGGTCACCTCGGGATCGTCGTGAAGCACCTGCGCGAGGAATTCCTGCGTCGTCCTCGAATCGTCTGCGATCAGGACACGGATCATATTCGCCTCAAAGGAACTGGCTGATCGCGCGGATCAGATCGGTCTGATCGAAGGCGCTCTTGCGCAGATAGGCATCCGCGCCCACGTCGAGGCCGTGCAGCTTGTCGCTTTCGCTTTCAAGGCCGGTGACCAGGATTACCGGCAGATCGCGGAACCGCTTCGAACCGCGGATCGCCTCGGTCAGGGCAAAGCCGTCCATGCGCGGCATTTCGACGTCGGAGACCACCAGGTCGGCCCCGTCCTCCTGCAGTGTGGACCAGGCCTCCATGCCGTCCGCACGGGCAATGACGTCGTAACCCTCGGCCTCCAGGATGCTCTTGACCAGGGTCCGTGTGGTGAGGGAATCGTCGGCCACCAGCAGGCGCTTGCTGGTTGCGGCCGGCCGCTCGGCGAGGCGCTCGCACAGACTGCGGAACGTTCCTTGCCCCACGGCGGTGTGCACCAGGTCGGCGGCATTGAGGACGAGAGCGACATGCCCGTTCGCCAGCACCGTCGCCCCGCCTACCTTGTCCACGCGGCGCAACCGTGCCCCGAGGTCCTTGACCACCACATCCTCCTCGGCCAGCAACTCATCGACAACGAAGGCGACCCGGTCGGCGCCGGCGCCGAGGACGACGGCCGGCACCTTGGCGCCGGTGCGCGGCACGTCCCGCCCCGGCTGCCCGAGAACCTCGCTCAGCAGCCGCACCGGCACCGGCCCGCCGTCGAGCATCGCGACATCGCGCCCCTCCATCGTCCGCAGGCCTTCGGGGTCAAGGCGCACCAGACAGTCGACCGTCGCACCGTCGAGGGCATAGGTCTGCCCGCCCGCCGCCACCAGCAACGCCGTGATGCGGGTCAGGCTGGCCGGCAGCCCGATGGTCATGCGCGTGCCGACGCCAGGTTCGAAGGCGATATCGATGCTGCCGCGCCGTGCCTCGACCGCCGTCCTGACCACGTCGAGCCCGACACCGCGCCCCGAAATCATCGAGATATCGGAAGCGGTCGAGAAATTGGGAGCAAGCACGAGCCGGGCGATGTCGCGGTCACTTTCAGGCATGGCAACGCGCAGTTTCTGCGCCCGTGCCCGGATGGCGGCCAGGTCGAGGCCGCGCCCGTCATCGGCAACGCTGATCTCCACGCGGGCGTTGCGCAGCACGGCCTTGAGGGTGATGCGGGCCCGCGCCGGCTTGCCGGCGGCCTTGCGTGCCGCCACGCTCTCGATGCCATGGTCTACGGCATTTCTGACCAGATGCAGCAACGGGTTCCTTATGACCTCGATGATCGAGCGGTCGATCTCCACATCGCCCCCGACGATGGTGAGATCCACCTTCTTGTCGACCGCCCGGGCGAGATCGCGCACCGCGCGCTCCAGCCCTTCGCAGGCGGTGGTAAAAGGCGCCATCCGGGCCTGCAGCAATTCCGCCTCCAGCGGCACCGCCACCTGTTCGAGCGCCTTGTGGTCGGCGGTCAGGCCCATGGCAAGCCCGTCGAACCGGCGCCTGAGCCAGTCCAGATTGGCTGTCGTCTGCTCGATCATGCGCGCCGGGGCCACAACCTTGCTATTGGCATCCGTCCCTTCGGCTTGCGCGCCGCTTGGCGCTCGGGCACCACGCATCGCCATGCCTGATCGGCGCCACTCCCCCTCCCAGCGTCTGACCATATCGATGAGGCGGGCGATATCGGCGCTGCGGCGTTCGATACGCCGGCGCGCCACCAGAAGTTCACCGCCATGCGCCAGCAGCGCATCGAGTTTGCTTGAGTGAACGCGAACGAACGCCGAGGCAGCCGATGCCGGCGGCAAGGATGGCGGTGGCACCTCGGAGAGAGGAGCCGCCGGCGCCGCGTCGGGTGCTAGCCCGTCGGCGGTCGGGACGGGATCGGCGGCACGACATGGCTTTTCACCCGCCACAATGCGTGTCATCGCCTTGAGTTCCGCGAGCACCGGGGCGATCGGCGCAGCATCGACACTGTCGCCCGCGGCCAGCCGGCGGGCGGCCTCCTTGATCGCATCGACGGCCGCGAGCAGAATCTCAAAGAGCCCGGCATCCAGGCCGAGCCTGCCATCGCGAACATCGGCAAAGATCAATTCGAGGCGATGGCTGACCGCCTCTATCGGCTCGACATCCACCGAACGCGCCGCACCTTTCAGGCTATGCGCGGTACGGAACAGGGTTTTGAATATCTCCGCCCGCTGCGCCGATGCCGGCCCACGCTCCAGGGCCAGCAGATCGCGCTCCAGCGACTTGATGTGATCGTCGACTTCGCTGACGAAGGTCTTCATCAGCCGCTGTAACAGTGCTTGCTTGTCCATCGACTTGCCGCCTCCTAGGCAGCGAGCTGCTTTTTGAGTTTGGCACCCAGCGCGTTCAGATCCTGGGCCGCCTTTTCGGTCTGCCGGGTGGCGGCCAAACTCTGGTTGGTCGCCTCGTTGATGTCGCGCATCGCCTGCTTCACCTGCCCGATGCCGGTCACCTGCTGGCCGGCCGAAGCACTGATCTGCTGGGCCGCGCTGGCCGCTTCGTCGACCGTCGTCGTGAGGCTTCGGATGGTGTCGCCCGCCTGGTTCACTGCCTTGATGGTCGACATGACGCTCTTGCTGCCCTCCTCGGTCACGATCACCGCACCATTGGTCGCCTTCTGGATCTCGCCGAGGATTTCCCGCACCTGCGTGGTCGCCTTTTTTGCCTGGTCGGCGAGGTCCTTGATCTCGCGCGCCACCACGGCAAAGCCGGAGCCGTGCTCTGCGGCGCGAGCGGCCTCGATGCCGGCGTTAAGCGCCAGCAGGTTGGTCTGTTCGGCGATGTCGTTGACGGAGGCGATGATCTCGCCGATCACCTGTGCGCGTTCGGCCAGCGCCAGGATGCTTTCGGCGATCTGTTCGGTCTGCGCCTTGACCGTCGCCATCGCCGCCACCGAGTCCTCGATCGCCTGGCGGCCGGCCTTGCCGATCTCGGCAGCACGTTGCGCCGACTGGGCCACCGTCCTGGCCCGTCCGGCGGCCTGCTCCGATGTCTGCTGTACCTCATCGACCGTGGAGACGGTCTGGGTGACCGCCGCTGCCTGCTCCTGGGCGCTGGCGGATTGCTGGGTGGTGCCGGCCAGAAGTTCGGCGGAGGCGGCAGCCAGGCTGCTGGCGGTTTCGGCAATGGAGGAAATGAGGCCTTGCAGGTTGTCGGCCATGGTGTTGAAGGCATCGCCGAGAATGGCGATCTCATCGCCCCCCTTGACCGTGACCTTCTGCTTGAAGTCACCGTCGGCGATCCGCTTGGTGGCAGCCACCAGTACTTTCGCGCGCCGGCTGATGCCGAGAACCATGAAGGCGACCAGGCCCAGGACCAGCGCCGACCCGCCGAGGAATCCGTACTGGTACAGCTTTGCGTTCGCCACTCTTTGAGCCAGCACGACTTCTTCGTCGTCGACCAGCTTGGAAGCATTGTCGCTGGCCACCTTCAGACGGCTTTCAAGAACGGAGAGTTGGGCCTGATTGCTGTCCGACAACTCCGCCGTCAACAGTTGTTGCAGCAGGGGCACAATGTCCTGCACCCACAGATGGCGGGTGTTTCGCAGGTCTGCCAGTATCCCCGGATTGGTTACCGGCTGCATGCTTCTTGAGGGGTCCCCGTTGAGGAGTATGTCAAACCTGTCGTTGTTGAGGCGGATCAGGTTCTTCATGCGGTTCCGCGCGGTCGCCCGCACGGTCTTGTCGGCATTGAACAGATCGCCGGCCCGATCGTTCATTGTCGCAAAATAGGCACGGCCGAGCCCGAACTGGTTCATCTTCGCCGCATCGCCCCGCATCGAATCGAAGGTCGCGATATTGACGGTGATCATCGCGCCCAGAGCGCATGCGATAATCGCCAGGCTGCCGCCCAGCTTGAAAGTGAGGGAATTCACCCAGTTGGCCTTGAACATTGTTCCTCCTTCATCGGGTCAGGTCCCAAAGCACCGTCAGTTTTCAATCCTCAAGCGTGGATCATCGAGCAGCGCAGCGCCGTTGAGCACGATCAGCGCTGACTTCGTCATGCCACGCAGATAGGCCCGGCCGGCCACCGACTTGGCGCTGGAGGGAGCAACGATCTCATCGACTGTCACCACGCTCTGGCCGTGAACGGCATCCGCCAGAACACCGAATTCGACTTGCTCCCTGCCCAGCAGAACCACGCGCGACAGATCAGTCAGCCCCTTGGCCTGCAGGTTGAAGAAGCTGCGGATGTCGAAGATCGCAGTCACGTTGCCGCGAAAATTGCTGACACCGGCAACGAAGTCCGGGGTTCCCGGCAGCGGCGCAAGTTGCTCCAGCCGCACCACCTGGCGCACGAAGCCAGTTTCGACGCCATAGCTCTCCCCGGCCAGAGAAAAGACGACGAGATTGAGCCTGCTGCCAGCAGGTGCCAGTGGCACCGGCGCATGCGCCAGGTCGCGGGCACGGGTGTCCAGAATCTGCCGGGCACGCACAGGCGTCGGATCGAGGGCCTCGGCTGCCGCCGTCTCCGCCCGCTTGAGGCGGTCGCGGATCGCCGGCCAGTCGATGGCCGAGGCGCGTTGCTTGCCGGGATGCTTCATCGGGCCTCCGCTGCCGTGCGGCGCACCATCCTGACCTGCGCTGCCGCGGCCTTGGCCAGACGGCCGGCCTGTTCACCCTCCGACAAGGCTACAATCTCGTCGGCAGGACGTCGGGCAGCCATGTCGCGGGCATTGCGAAAGGCCCTTTCGGCGCCTTCGAGATTGCCCATCCGGTGCAGTGTGGTGCCCAGCAGGAACTGGGCGACCGCCAGCGAACTGTCCACATACAACAGCCGCTTCAGCGCCCGTTCGGCTTCGCCAAGCAAGCCCTGGTCGAACAACAGGACGGCGTGCAGAAATCCAAGTTCCTGTGACAGCGGATGCTGGCGTAGCGCGGCGGCGGCAGTGGCGGCCGAGCCGGCATCCCCCCGGTTGGCCGTGGCGCGCAAGCCGAGTGCGGCGGCCGACACATCCGCTGGCCGCACTTCGGCCAACCATGGCGCATTGGCGTCATCGCGGCGTGCTACGACGCGGCGGGCCTCGACCAGCGGATCTCTCGGGTAAGCAACGGGTCGTTCTATGGGCTCAGCGGCTTCAGCCGCCGAAGGTTCCGGCAATGTCTCTGCCTCGACTTCGATGCCCGGTGAGATCGACGACAAGGCCAGGCGCGCCGCGCTGCCGGTTGCGGCGGGCTTGCGATAGACCAGCCCGGATGGCGTCATCACGGTTTCGAAGGGTGCGTGGCTGGACAGTATCGGATCGGAAGGGCCGGTGAACAGCAACCCGCCCGGTGCCAGCGCCGCGTGAAAGCGCTGCGCGACGTCGCACACCGTCTGCCCGTCCAGATAGATGAGCACGTTGCGGCACGTGATGATGTCCATGCCTTGCGTATTCGTGGCAGCCGCGGGATAGCTGTCCTGCGCCAGATTGAGGAAGGCGAAGGTGACCCGCCGGCGCAGCCGTTCGGCAAGCCGGAAGCGGCCACCGACCGGATGAAGATAGGGCCTGGCAAGATGCGCGCCCGCCCCCCGGAAAGACCACGCCCCGTAGACGGCCGCCCGGGCGCGGGCAAGCGCCTGGCGGGAAATGTCGGTGGCCAGAATGCTGGTCCGTGCCGCCAGCCCCGCCTGCTCGAACACGATGGCGAGCGAATAGGCCTCTTCGCCGGTAGCGCAGCCGGCGCTCCAGACACGAATGCCCTGCCCGCCATCGCGCGGCGATTGCAGCACGGGTATGACCTCGTCGCGAATGACGGCGAACTGCCCCGGTTCGCGGAAGAAATAGGTCTCTGCGACCGTGACCGTGCCGATCAGGTCCTCGAGCAGCGCTTCGTCGGTCCGCAGATCGTCGACGAAGGCCTCCGGAGAAGTGACGTTGTTCCTGCTCATCAGATCATGGGCGGCCATCTCCAGGTCGCAATGCCGGGCTTGCGGGAGGATCATGCCGGTGCGCTCCGAGACGAGATCGGCGATAGCGGCGAGCTCGGAAGCGGGCAATGCGGGCATCCGCCGGGTGATCACGCCGCTGCCTCCTCTAGGGCGTCGTCGACCTGTTCGGCTTCGGCGGCGCTCAGGAACGTGCCCAGATCGTGCAGCAGCACCAGGCCGTCGGCCAACCTGGCCACGCCGGCCACATATTCGACCTGCGGCACGACGGCCTTTGCGTCGTCGATCGCTTCGGCCTCGATCGCTTCGATCCCCGTCACCTGATCGACCCGCAGGGCGACGGTACGTTGCCCGGCGTCGGCGATCACGAACTGATCCGACGGGTGAAGCGGCTTGCGGGCGGCGCGGAACCGGCTGCGGATGTCGAGTACCGGCACCAGCGCCCCGCGGATGTCGATGATCCCCTCGATGATCTCGGGCGCCCGCGGAAGCGAAGCGATGCTGGTGGCGCGCAAGACTTCGCGGGTGACCTCCAGCGGCAGTCCGTAGCGACTGGTCCCCACAGCGAATATGACAAAGGTCGACAGGATCGTTCTCCCGGTGAGGCCTTGGCAACGCCGTCAGCCTAACCGGAACCTTGTAATTTTCCGTTACTATCTTTAGTTGCAAATTGCTATTTATACAATCTAGGAATGCGCAGCATCGGCTATAACCGATCCGGAAATGCGCTGCGCGGATACGCCGGCGCCGCGGCAGGACACCGGACGTTCAGCCGCCCGCCACGAGCACGTCCGGATCCGGCTGAAAGCATTAGCCTTTCGGCAAGCTCGCACCACTGTGGGACCCCGACAATATTTGCGCCTGGCGTGGAGATAGATGGCATCCGAGCAAAGTGCTTGACCGGCGTGCAAGAATGCGCTGGCACAATCGCCCGCGTGAATTGATTTTTCGCTCTCGTCACGGCCACACCAACAGGGCGAATGCCCTGCAGTGGCCTCTCGGATGCGGGTGCACGAAGTTACCCGGCTAAGGTGCATGGACATGCGACTGGTCTCATGGTTCTCCCTTTTGGCGCCGGCCACCGTCCTGGCGAGCGTCCTCGGACCTCAAGTCGAACCGCACCGCGCCGACTGCAACATAAAGGGCAATATCAGCTACGACACCGGCGAACGCATCTATCATGTGCCCGGCCAGGAGCATTATGCGGAGACCATCATCAGCCCGTCCAAGGGGGAGCGCTGGTTCTGTTCGGAAGCGGATGCACGCGAGGCGGGTTGGCGAAAGGCGCGGCGATGATCCTGCCCACTGCATTGATCTGAAACTGTGCTTCTGTCAGTTGCGCTGTTCGCGATGCACGTGGATATTGCGGCCACCCGCGCCAATCGGCAGGAGCACAGGCGCACCGCCACCTGACACCAGACGACCCGACCTCGGATTTCAGCGCCCGTTCGCCTTGCGCCATCTGGCGAAATCGTTGAGCGATTGCTGTTTCGTCGCCGGATAGAGGCCGATGATGGAGCGTCCGGCGAGCACCTGCTCGACAACGAAATCCTCATAGGCCGTCATCTCCAGCGTTTCCGTCGCGATCTCATCGGCAAGCTGGGCGGGCACGACAATGACGCCCTCGTCGTCGCCCACCATGACATCGCCGGGGAATACGGCAACGTCGCCGCAGCCGATCGGCACGTTGATGTCGAGCGCCTGGTGCAGCGTCAGGTTCGTCGGCGCCGTCGGACGCTGGTGATAGGCGGGAATGTCGAGCCTTGCGATCTCGGGGCTGTCGCGAAAGCCGCCGTCGGTCACGACGCCCGCCACGCCGCGGGCCTGCAACCGCGAGATCAGGATCGAGCCCGCAGAAGCGGCGCGCGGGTTCTTGCGGCTGTCCATGACGAGCACGCAGCCGGGAGGGCATTGCTCGACCGCGGCGCGCTGGGGATGCGCCGGGTTGCGGAAGACGTCGATTGAATTGAGGTCCTCGCGCGCCGGGATGTAGCGCAACGTGAAGGCCTGGCCCACCATGTTGCATCCCTTCGGCGCGACCGGCCTCACCTCCTGGATGAACTGGTTGCGCAGGCCGCGCTTGAACAGCGCCGTGGCGATGGTTGGCGTCGACACCGCCATGAACTTCGCCCGCGTCGCCTCGCTCAGCACATAGTCGCTCATCGCTCGCTCCCAGATCAGGATGACTTTGGATCGAGTCGGTCCAAAGTTATAAACCTTATCGATTCTAATAAGATAGAGCATGATCTTATCCGAAAGGTGCATACACTTTTCGGATCATGCCCTAGCCGTTCAGTAGATGTCGGGCTCGCCCGGCGACGGTCCGAAGCCCGCTTCCAGGAAATCGAAATCGGCGCCCTTGTCGGCCTGCCCGACATGGCGCGAGAACATCCAGCCATAGCCGCGCCCGAATTTCTGTTCCGGCGCCACCCATGCGGCGCGCCGACGTTCGAGCTCGGTTTCATCGACGAGCATGTCGAGCCTCCGCGCCGGCAGGTCCAGGCGCACGATATCGCCGCTGCGCAGCAGCGCCAGCGGACCACCGACAAAGGATTCCGGGGCAACGTGGAGCACGCAGGCGCCATAGCTCGTCCCGCTCATGCGCGCGTCCGAGATGCGCAGCATGTCGCGATGGCCTTGCTTCAAGAGCACCTTGGGTAGCGGCAGCATGCCCCATTCCGGCATGCCCGGCCCGCCCTGTGGACCGACATTCCTCAACACCATGACGGTTTCCGGCGTCACGTCCAGATTTTCGTCGTCGATGGCCGCCTTCATTTCCGGATAGCTGTCGAAGACCAGCGCCGGGCCTTCGTGGACGTGGAAACGCCGGTCGCAGGCGGCCGGCTTGATCACCGCACCGTGGGGCGCCAGATTGCCCTTGAGCACGGCAAGCGAGCCTTCGGCATAGACCGGGTTGTCGAGATTGCGGATGACGTCATCGTTGTAGCATTCCGCGTCCTTGAGCGTTTGCGCCAGCGGCAGGCCCGAAACCGTCACGGCGGTGCCATCGAGCCTGTTGCCGAGCTTTTTCATCAGGGCTCTGAGACCGCCGGCGTAATAGAAGTCCTCCATCAGATAGACCTCGCCGACCGGGCGGATATTGGCGAGCACCGGCGTCACACGACTGGCCGCGTCGAGGTCATCGAGCGTGAGGGGAATGCCGGCACGCCGGGCGATGGCGACGAGATGAATGACGGCGTTGGTCGAGCAACCGGTCGCCATGGCGACCGTTACCGCATTGTCGACGGCGGCGCGCGTGATGATCCTGTCCGGCGTCAGGTCTTCGCCGACCATGCCGACGATCCGCCGTCCGATCTCCGACGACATGCGGATGTGGTTGGAATCAGCCGCCGGGATCGAGCTGGCGCCGGGCAGCGTCAGGCCGAGCGCCTCGGCGATCGCCGTCATCGTGCTCGCCGTTCCCATGGTCATGCAGTGGCCGTAGGACCGCGCGATGCCGCCCTCGATCTCCGTCCATTCCTTCTGCGAAAGGTTGCCGGCGCGCCGCTCGTCCCAGTATTTCCAGGCATCCGACCCCGAGCCCAGCGCCTGTCCGCGATAATTGCCGCGCAGCATCGGTCCCGCCGGCAGGAAGATCATCGGCAGTCCCATCGAGACGGCACCCATGATCAGGCCCGGCGTGGTCTTGTCGCAGCCGCCCATCAACACGGCGCCATCGACGGGATGCGAGCGCAGCAGTTCCTCGGTCTCCATCGCCAGCATGTTGCGGTAGAGCATCGTCGTCGGCTTGACATAGCTCTCCGACAGCGACAGCGCCGGAAGCTCCAGCGGAAAGCCGCCGGCCTGCAAGACACCGCGCTTGACGTCTTCGACGCGCTGTTTGAAATGGGCGTGGCAGGGATTGGCGTCGGACCAGGTATTGAGAATGGCGATAACCGGCTTTCCCGTCCATTCTTCCGGGGCGTAGCCCATCTGCATGGCACGCGACCGGTGCCCGAAGCTCCTCAGGTCGTCGCGCGCGAACCACCGTGCGCTGCGCAGGTCAGTCGGCCTCATCACCGATTTCGACATGTTGTCTGATTTTCTCTCTTCGGACAAATGAGGGCTTCCCGATCAACTGTCGACCCCATTTTGGGCTAATATACTAGTGTAGGTTTCACAAGGGCTGCGGCCCCCGTTTCGGGCCCGGAGATCTGGTTAGCGCGTGCACGACAGCCAAATGACCGCCGCCCTCGGCGGGAAACAACCGACGGGGAGCTTCAGTCTCGATCGCAAGCGGCCCGCCGCGCAACAGGTCTACGAGGACCTGCGCCGGCGCATCGTCACGCTCGAACTCAAACCGGGGGCGAGCCTGTCGCGCCCGGCCCTCGCCGACCAGGCGCGGGCCAGGGAGGACGGCGACATCGGCCAGTTTTCGCGCCTCGACAGGCAGTTCCATTTCCTCTTTGCCAGGCGGCGGGTCGGCCCAATCTCTGGGACCTCGTCGAATCCCGCTCCGGACAGATCGACAGGCTGCGCCGTCTTGACCTGCCCAATCCCGGCAAGATCAACCGCGTCCTGAAAGAGCATGCCGATATTGTCTCCGCGATTGAGTCGCACAACGGGGCCGCCGCCGTCACGGCGATCCGCAAGCACCTGTCCGGCACGCTCTCGAACGTCACCCACATCATCCAGTCCCATCCCGACTACTTCTGAACGCGGGCCCTCGTTCACCTCATCGTCAGGCTGCGTCGATGCCTGGGCATTGACAAGATTGGTGGCGGAGGAGGGAATCACCGCCGACGCACCTAAATCACTGATCTAGAACGAACTTTTACTCAGAGAAAGGTACCGCTGAAGGTTGCCACAGCTGCGGGGCGGTTCAAGAGACCACTGTATACCGTCAGCGCGTTGACTCAGTCGCATCCTCACTGCGGAAATACCTGGCATCTGAGCAATCCACTTTACCGTGGCGTAAGGGCGTGACGGTACACTGGCCCACATGGAATGACCTGGTCGTTCTCGTCACGGTCATGCAGGCAGGGGGAAAGCTGTGCCGTGACATCTTCAGATGCGGGCGCACGGTGTTGCCCGACCGAGGTGCATAGACATGCGACTACGCTCATTGCTTTCCCTTATGGCAACTGCCTGGTGGACGCCTCGCGTGTCATGTGCATCAAATGACGAGCGTGACCTATAACGCGATCCTGCCAGTCACGCCTTCCGTTCGCGTAGGCAAACTCGATCTCGAAGGCCCCGCGCCGCCCAATCCGATGCCGGAGCAATAACCGGCACCCGATTTTAATGCATCAGCGCCTTTACCTGCATGTCTCCGGGTGCTGTCGAATGCACATCGAGGATCCAGAGATCCGGGTCGCGTCGGACAGCCGCGGAAAGCCGAATTGACGCAGCGAGGTCGGCAATGCGTTCGCGAGCGTGGATTGGCATCCATAGTGTCTGACTGTCGGGGCAGGAAATGCTGGCAATGATCGATACCTCTTTGTCAGGCCAATTGAATTTCACCACGACTGCACCCCTCGTTCTGTCGCCATGCCGATTCACCGTTACTCTGAACCCGCATTCGGCGGCCTGGCGCGCGTGGAATCTGACCCATGTCCAAGTGGGCCGGGTCTGGGCAAACGTGTTCAGCAATGTCAGGTATTGCAAATATAATGCCGCATTCACGGGGCTATGTTCAATTGCTGCGATTGTATTCGATGAGCTTGCGGAGATTCATGATCCGTGCCGCCAGCAACAGTATAATCACCGTGAGGAGCATCAAGATACCGGAAGCCGCTGATACCACCGGTGTCAGGCGATAGCGCAGCGTCGGATAGATGATGCGCGGCAGGGTTTCCGTCTCCGAGGTTCCCAGGAACAATGCCATGATGAACTCGTTGATGGAAATAATGAACGCAAAGAGCGCGCCAACCAGGACCGATGGACCCACCAGCGGCAGGATGATCAATCGGAAGGTCTGGAACGGTGTGGCGCCCATGCCGCGCGCGGCTTCCTCCAGCGAGCGGTCGAGGCCATCCAGCGAAACCTTCAGCACCATGATGACCAGCGGAAATGCCCAGAGGGTATGGGCGAGGGCGATGATCAGGTAGCCGCCCCACAGCCCGGTCTTGTAGGCGACGGCGAGCAGCGACATCGCGATGATGACCGCGGGCGTGAAGACCGGGGTCAGGGCCAGGGTGTAGATTGTCGCGTTCCACTTGAACTTGTAGCGGCTGAAGACGATGGCCGCCGTCATGCCGATGATCAGCGACAGGACAATGGTGAGTCCCGCCACGATCATGCTGTTCCACAGGCCCTCCATCCATTTCGGGTCGCTGAAGAAGGCCGTGTACCAGCGCATCGACCATCTGGTGCTGGGCAATCCAAGAAATCGCGATGGCGTAAACGACGTCAGGATCACGATGATCATCGGCAACGTGAAATAGATCGCCATCAGGAGTGCGAACAGGTGGAATACCCATTTGGCGCATCTTTTCAACATGACAATTCAACCGTGCCAGTTCATTTTTGCGCCAAGCAGCCAGTTATAAGTGAGAACCACCGCGGTCATGATGGCCAGCATGGAGAATGCAATGGCCGAGCCCATTGCCCAGTTGACGTTTTCGAAGGTCTGCTTGGGGACTTCCATGGCCAGTGTCTGCAGATTCGGGTTGCCGAGCAGCGACGGCGAAACAAAGGCCCCCAGCGCCCAGACGATGGTGATCAAGAGGGCAACCAGCGTTCCGGGCATGCTCAGCGGCAGCGTGACCAGCCAGAAGGTCTTTACCGGACCGGCACCAAGCCCCCGGGCGGCCTCGCGCAAGGAAGAATCCAGCGTATGCAGCGTCGCGGTGATCACGATGATCGTATAGGGAATGATCAGCAGGACCTCGCCGGCGGTCACTGAATAGATCGTGTAGACCAGCTTGACCGGCTTGTCGGACAGCCCCACCGCCATGATCAGCGCATTTATGAGGCCGTTGTTGGCCATCAGGAGCTGCAGCCCATAGACCAGCACCAGCATGTTGGAAAGCTTCGGCAGGATCACCAGGACCAGCAGGACAGCCTTGAGCTTCGGCCCTGCCCGGTAGATGTAATAGGACATCGGATAGGCCAGCAGCATCGTGATGATGGTGATGATCACGGCAAGCTGAATGGTGAACCACAACACCGACAGAAAATAGTGGTCGGTGAAGAACCGCAAATAGTTGTCGAGGGTCCAGGTACCTTCCACGTAGAAGCCGCCGCCGGTCTGCCCCTGGGCGCCGCCGATGCCGAACCCCGACGACCCGCGGCTCTGGTAGAGGCTCACCCTGAACAGCCACAGCAGCGGCACGAAGAAGAAGAACACCAGCATTATGCCGAGAGGCGCCAGCAGCATGTAGACGGAATACGGTGCAAGACGCGCCGACACGTCGCTGAAGATGCCCTTCCTACCCATCATCGACGTGTTCATTTCTAGCATCTCAGGCAGACCGTGCTGACGGCATCCCAACTCGCATAGACGCTGTCGCCGTCGGCAAACACTGCTCCCCCTGAGACCAATTGTTCGTTGGCCTTGAGCACCACATCGCTGCCCGCAATGCGCACCAGATAGGTCACGTGAGCACCGAGATACGACACGAAATCGATCACGCCCGACAGGACGTTCTCGGTCTGGGCAGGTTTGTTCCGCGTCAATCGCACCCTTTCGGGGCGCACCGAAACCACCATTTCCTCGCCCGGCTCCATGGTCCCCGTATTGGCGACCGACAGGCGGAATCCGCCCGCCATCTTGAGATGCGCGAATGCCTTGTCGACCACATCGACGACGCCGGTCATGTTGGTCGTTTCGCCGAGGAAGGAGGCGACGAAATTGGTGGAGGGCTGGTTGTAGACATCGCGTGGCGTCCCGAGCTGCAGGAGGTTGCCACCGTCCATCACCGCGATCCGGTCGGCCATCGACAGGGCTTCCTCCTGGTCGTGCGTCACGTAGATCGACGTGATGCCGATCTTTTCCTGCAGCTTCTTGAGCTCGAGGCGCATCGTGTCGCGCAACCTCTTGTCGAGATTCGCCAGGGGCTCGTCGAGCAGCAGGATGTCGGGCTCGAACGCCAATACCCGAGCGATGGCAACGCGCTGGCGCTGGCCGCCGGACAATTGCAAAGGGTAGCGATCGGCATATTGGCGCAGCTCAACCAAAGCCAGCGTCGCCTCGCCGCGCTCGCGCCGTTCGGCCGCCGGGACGTTCCGCATGCGCAGTCCGAACTCGACATTCTGACGTACGGTCATGTGAGGAAACAGGGCATAGTTCTGGAACACCATGCCAATGTTCCGTCTTTCCAGCGGAATGTCGTTGATGCGCCGGCCCCGCAGGATGATTTCGCCGGATGTCGGGGTTTCGTATCCGCCTATCATTCTGAGCGTCGTCGTCTTGCCGCAGCCGCTCGGCCCGATCAGGAAGACAAACTCGCCCTCGCTGACTTCAAAATTGACATTGTTGACGGCAACGTAGCTACCCCAGCTTTTGTTCAGATTGCGAATTTCCAACGCCGGAGGGCGGGACTTCCGGCATGCGCCTTCGATCGGTGGAGATGATGCGGTCGTTGATTCTTTGAGAGCCATGACGAAACGTGCAGATCCTTCCTGCGCAAAGTCGCAAAGCCAACATATGTTCGCCGATCACTGCCATTTCCGCAAACCCTGTTGAGCGGGCAGTGACCGGCGAGCTACGCGAGCGACAAGCTCACGACTTGCGCAGGATTTCGGTATCCCAGACCTTCACGATGTGATCCCAGTCCTTGAAGTAGGCATCATAGGGATAGTAGCCCACGCTCTTGAACTGTTCGGGCGTGTGGGCATAAATCCGCTTCCACAACGGATCTGCCGCCGCCACCTTGGCGGCGACGGAGGGGATCGCCGTCGGGAAGCCACCGTCCTTGGCGTAGACTTCCTGGAAAGCCTCCGAGCAGAAGATGTCCATGGCCGCCAGGGCGAGGTCGGCTTTCTTGGTGTCCTTGGAAACGAGCCACAGCGCCTGGAAAGAGGCGCGATCGGTGTCGGGAACGAAGACGCCGATTGGCTCGCCTTCCTTGATCGGACTGAAGGCATCGACGCTATGGATGTTGCCGACGAGCACGTTCTTCTGCACGAGGTTGAGGGCCATGTCGGACGATGACGGCCACCAGTAGTTGACGTGCTTGCTCATTTCCTTGGCGAAGTCGAGGACCTTGGGCATGTCGGTGTTGCACAGATCGCGCGCGGTGCCTGCCTTGCCTTCCTGATCCACAAGCATACAGGCGAACGTGAACAACGAGAAATAGAAGGAATTGTACATCCCGAGCTTGCCGTTGAACTCAGGCTTCAGCAAGTCCGACCATCCGGTCGGCGCATCCTTCACCATGTCGGTGTTGTAGACGCCGGTCTGGGCTGCATCGGCCCAGGTGACGCCCCAGCCGTCCTTGACCACCCAGTTGTCCATGACCGACGGAGTGAAATTCTTCGCGTTGGGCACCTTGGCCATGTCGATCTTCTGGAACAGGCCTTCCCGGATCGCCGGATAGCCTTGCGTGGCATCGGTCATGATGAGATCGAATGCCGGGTCGCCGGGAGGCGAAGCCTTGAGCTTGGGGATCGAATCCCACCACCCCAGCTCGATGATCGCCTCGGCGCCGGTGATCTCCTTGAACAATGGCGCGAAATTCTTGGTGAACTGGTCTCCCCAGGCACCGGCATAGGTGAAAATCCGCAGTTTCTCACCTTTGTACATCTGGTCGGCGGCGGCAGAGCGCACAAAACTGCCGAGACCGGTGGCAGCCAACCCCACACCGGCGGCAGTTCGCTTTATGAAGTCACGACGGTCCATTGAAAGGTTCATTCTGGACATAGTTCGATCTCCTCCCTGTGGCCCCCGGTCATCGCATGCCTGCGATTTGTGATCCCACCAAAGGCCTGACCTGCGTCGAGCGACGCGCGAAGGGGATGATGATTATAAAATATATTATAGTCAAGGCGATTGCGCAGGCGCCCCAACTTTTTATCATGCCAGGAAATGCCGAAAAGTGGCAGTTTAGCAGCGACACACGATCATGCATTCAAGTTGGAGGGGGTATGACCCACCGAATTGCGGTTTCAAAATATATTTTAGCATTGCGATTGTCGATGAATATGCCTTATCCTCGTTTTGCAGGCGCTGGTCAGGACAGCCTCGCGAGCACGGGGGCCTGACTGGCGAGGGCGTTGGCGAGATGTGGATAGGCTAAGGAGTTCGGGCATGACGATGGACTTGCGGTGGGCGGGACTTGTTCAACAGATGTCGCCCCAATTGTCGGTGCTGAGCAAAGATCAAAAGCAGGTGCTGATCAACGCGGCGTTCGAGATTCTGGAGCAGACTGGAAACCGGGTCGGCTCGAAAGAGGCATTGGAACTGTTTCGCAAGGCCGGTTGCCGCATCGAGCCTTGCGATGAAGACGGCGACAAGGTGTTCTTTCCCCAGGCCCTTATCGAGCAGTGCCTGAGGACAACCCCGAAGCGGCTGGTGCTGTACAACCGCAAGGGCGAGCCGACGCTCTATTGCGAAGGGCGCAACAGCTATTTCTCGCCCACCTCGGCATGCCCGAAGCTATGGGATCCCTATACGGGTGAACGCCGGTCGTGGACCAAGGCCGACATCGGCAACGCGACCCGGATAACCGACTATCTGCCGCAGCTTGATGCCATGTTCGCACTTGGCTCGCTGGCCGACGACTATGGTTTCGACTGCTTCGTGCATGAAGTGCACGCCATGATGATCAACACCACCAAACCGATCATTTACCTTTCGAACGAGGTGCCCGATACCAAGGCGATCTGCGAGATGGCTGCGGTAGTCGCCGGCGGCTGGGATAATCTGCGCAGCAGGCCCTTCATCCTCCAGTATGACGAGGTCCTGTCGCCGCTGAAGCACAAGAACCACGCCTTCGACAAATTCATGTATCTGGCTGGCGAAGGTCTGCCGGTTCGCTATGGCGCTTTCACCATGTCGGGCGCCTCTTCCCCGGTGACGGTGCCTGGTGCTGCGGCGCAGTCATTGGCCGAGGCTCTGGTGGGGCTGATGGCTTGCCAGCTCAAGCGGCCGGGCGTTCCCTATGTGATGGCCATCCTGCCGGGCATCATGGATCTCAAATACGGGATCCTGTCATCCGGCGCGCCGGAATATCACCTCTTCCATTCGATCTACACTGAACTCTGCCACGAGCTGCAATTACCGGTGATGGCCACTGCGGGTATCACTGATTCCAAGGTGCTCGATGCGCAGGCCGGCGTTGAAACTTTGTGGAGCTATCTGTGCGCGGCGCTGTCGGGCTGCCATCTCAATATCGGTGCCGGCAGTCTTGAATCACATCTGATCGGTTCGTTCGACCATCTGGTTCTGTCGAACGAGTGCATTGCCGCGGTCCGCCGCTTCATGCAGGGCGCGCGCCTCGATGCCCGGACGCTGGCTCTGGATGTCATCCAGGACGTCGGCGATGGTCTGCCGAACAAGATCTTCGTCGACCAGGAGCACACCATTCAGAACTATGCCGCCGAGCAGTGGGTGCCCGACGTCTTCAATCGCAACAACTTCCAGGTCTGGACCGAGAAGGGCCGCAAGACGACGGCCGACTGGTGCAACGATAAGGTGCGCTGGATCCTGGAGAACCATCAGCCGGAACAGCTGCCCCAGACCGTCCTCGACCAGCTCGAGGAAATCGCCAGGGCCGCCACCGATCCCGAAACACTCGCCGTATCCAAGACGGCCAGAGCCACGAGGCGCCGGAAGTTCCGGGCCGTCTGACCCCAATGTCGATCTACGCAAGAGGACGTGACACATGACCATTGATTATTCGGTTCTTGCAGACGCCATCGTCGCAGGTGACAAGGAGACGGCGATTGGCCTGGTCAGCGAAGGGCTCGCCAACGGTCGCGAGCAAAAGCTCAATGACCTCGCCAATGCCAAGGAAATCCTCAACAAGGGACTGATCGGTGGCATGGACATCATCTCCGATCTTTGGGCACAGGAGAAGATTTTCATCCCCGAGGTGTTGATTTCGGCGAAGGTGATGCATGGCTGCATGGATCTGTTGCGACCGATACTGGAAGCCTCGAACGAGCCGCCACGCGGCATCGTCGTCATCGGAACGGTCAAGGGCGATCTGCACGATATCGGCCAGAACATTGTCGGCATGATGCTCAAGGGCAACGGCTTTGAGGTTCACAATGTGGGCTGCAATGCCTCGCCGGAGAAATTCATCGCCAAGGTGCGCGAGACCAACGCCAATCTGATTGGACTGTCGGCCCTATTGACCACGACCATGCCGATGCAACGCGAGACGATCAAGATACTGGAACGCGAGGGTATCCTGGAAACCGCCGCGGTGATGGTCGGCGGTGCGCCGGTCACGGCCGACTGGGCTGAAAAGATCGACGCCGACGGCTACGCCCCCGATGCTGCCCACACAGTGCGGCTGGCCAAGCAACTGGTCGATGATCTTCTGGTTGAAACCGGCGAACTGGCAACGAATTGACACGAGCGCCGCAAGCTCGCTTTCGGATCCCGTGTGCTTTTGACTGCCGTCGTCGGCGCGTCGGGAGCACGAGGGGTGTCAACCACGGAGCATCGGGGACCGCGACCCTCGACAGCCTGTTTGCGGGCAAGGCAATGGCGGGGAAATTCGACGGTCGTGCCGAATGCCGCCGCGTTGCGCTCACCCCCCGCCCTGCCGGCCCGGCTCCCCGACAGGCCGGATATGCCATGCCTGATCAGGCTTCAACCCTTCGATCCACTGTGACCCGCCTCTCCAACCGCGGCGGCGGATGACTGAAATGGACGCGCGCGCAAGAATAGCATTCATCGAGGCTCAGCCGTCCAGTCGCCGCATCGAGACGAGAGCCGAGTTGGGCACGACAATCCTTGACGCCGCGCGCGCTGCCGGCGTGGACGTGAACGCCACATGCGGCGAGCGCGGGCGATGTCGCAGTTGCCGGGTCAAGATCATAAAGGGAGAGGTGCCGCCTCCGTCCATCATGGATACGGTCCAGCTCGGACACGAGGAGGTGCAGGAGCAGTTCCGCCTTTCATGTCAGGCCCGCATCGTTTCCGACGTCACCATCATGGTGGCCCCTCCGAAAGCCGAGTCCGGGCACAAGATTCTTGCCATCAACAGCGAGGGCCCGGCGCGCTCGGCCGTACCGCTTGACAGTGGCGTCACGAAAATCTTCGCCACCGTCAAGCTGCCGGATGATGAGAATCACCAGAGTTCGGATGTCGAGGAGCTGATTGCGGCAACCGGCATCACGCTGACCCGACCGATTCCACCCGACATTTTGCGGAAAGTTCCGTCTGCCGTCCGCGACCGCTTCGGAGAAGTCACGGTGACTTGCTTCGACGGCGAACTCATCGACATCGAAGCCGGCGACAGCTCAGGCCACAAATATGGCATGGCCTTCGACATCGGCACCACCAGCATCGTGGCGTCCCTGATCGATCTCAATTCCGGCGCCGAACTGGCCACGGCAGGCGGCGTCAATCCGCAGGCCCAGTTCGGCGGCGACCTGATGTCGCGCATCGCCTATGTGCAGGAAGAACCCAAGCGTCTTCAAACCTTGCGCGCCAAGGTCTTGGGTGCCTTGAACGCCTTTATTACTGAAGCCTCCCGCGCCGCCGGCATCAACCCGGCCCACATCCACAAGGCGGTCGTGGTCGGGAACACCTGCATGCATCATATATTTCTGGGGATTGATCCGACCTATGTCGGCCTCGCGCCCTATGCGCCATCGGTGCGTTCCTCGCTGGTCCTGACGGGGAAGGATTGCCTGCTCAAGGCAATTCCCAATGCCCGCATCTGTCTCTTGCCGTTGATCGCCGGCTTCGTCGGCGCCGACACCATTGCTGCGGTGATCGCCACCCGCATTTACGAAAGTGATGAACTCAAGGCGCTCGTTGACATCGGCACCAACGGCGAGGTGGTCATGGGCCGCAAGGGCCACCTTGTGGCGTGCTCCGCGCCTGCCGGACCCGCTTTCGAAGGCGCGCAGATCCGGCACGGCATGCGTGGCGCGGTGGGGGCCATCGAACGCGTCGAGATCGACAAGGACATCGATCTGCACGTCATCGGCGATGCTCCGCCGATCGGTATCTGCGGCTCCGGTCTCATCGATGCCGTTGCCGCCATGCTCGATGCCGGAATTATCAATGAGCGCGGTCAGATAGGTGTCGACTGGGCCGATACGCTGCCTGAGTTTATCCGCGACCGACTGCGCAGTCGCGGCGATCGCGACGAGTTCGTACTGGCCTGGGCAGCCGAAACGGGCAAGGAAGAAGATGTCACACTGAACCAGAGCGATATCCGCCAGCTTCAACTGGCCAAGGGCGCCATTTGCAGCGGCGTGGTGATGCTCCAGCATGTGCTCGGCATCGGCAACGACGACATTGCCGAACTGATGCTGTGCGGCGGGTTCGGAAACTACGTCAATCGCGAGAGCGCGCGGCGCATCCGGCTGCTGCCGGCCGTGCCGGTCGAGCGCATCGCCTATTATGGCAACGCCGCCGGTCTGGGCGCTCAACTGGCGCTGCTGTCCGAGACCGAGCGGCGCAGGGCAGACGAACTGGCGAGACAGATCGAGCATGTCTCGTTGGCGACCCATCCTGATTTTCAGGATATATTCGTTGAAGCGCTCAAGTTTCCCCCCATATGCTGAATTTGCTCGCCGCGGCGGGAAACTGTCGGTTCTGCGGGGTCTAGAAAAGACCGCACGCGCCGTCCGTCACATTTGCTATTGACAACGATCCTGGTTGTGATTGCTAGTCGAGTTGACGTAATTGATCAATGAAAGGGCGGCGTCGTGTGGTTGCGAATGGCAATCAGGCGATAGGTTCTTCTTGCAAGGGCCCTTCGAACGTGTAGGGAAGTTGAATTGACGATACCCACAACAACGCTTGACGCCTCCGCCACAATCGCGACGGGCATGTCGCTCGCCGATTTTGCGCGTGACCGCATCATCGACAAGATTGTCAGTCTTGAACTTGAGCCGGGCGTCGCCATTGTCGAGCGCGACCTCCTGGCGACCCTCGATCTGGGCCGGACCCCGGTGCGCGAAGCGCTGCAGCAGGTCGCGGGCATCGGCCTGGTCTGCCGCTTGCCACACATCGGTATGTATGTTTGCGAGGTCACCGACGACAGCGTACGCGACATATACGAAATCCGCTCGATGATGGATGGCCGGACAGCCGAACTCGCGGCGCGGCACGCCAATGACCAGCAGGTGGCCACAATCGTGGCAACGGCCAAGGAAGTCGAGGCGGCCTATGCCAATGACGACCTGATGGCCTTTACCCATGCCGGCCGCAAGTTTCACAGGTCCCTGGCACAGGCCACCGGCAACCTGCATGTGGTGGAGCTCATGCCGCGCATGTACAATCTCGACGCGCGCCTCACATGGCTCGCCAATCTGCACATGGGGACCTGGCAGGTGTTGGGCTTCGGGATCGTCGAGACCACCCTTTCACTGGCTGGCGTGATCCAGCGAAAGTTGCCGCTGGAAGCCAAGCTCCTGGCCGATCTCCATGTCGAGCGCCGCTATTCATATTTTTCATCCAAGGTGCGGCTCGGCACCGGCAATGCGTCCTATCTGCGCCAGGCCTGATCGGGCCAGTCTTACATGACGCGGCCGGTAGTTTTGCCACCGTCGCGAACGGTTCTGCTCTTGGGTCAATGGACCTGAGCTTTGCCTATTCGGCTGGACCGAAGCGGGTGTGGGCGTCGAGGACGACGCCTGGGAAGCCCTGCATGCCCTTGCCGAGTTTGGCGGCGGCCTTTTCGCGGTTGCGGCTGGCGAGGTCGGCGAGCGATCCCGACTGGATGGCGCCGGTGGGACACACCTCCTCGCAGGCCCGCGGCATGTCGAGCGGTCGCTCCAGCCCCGGGGTCTGGCAGAAGTTGCACTTTTCCATCTTGCCGGCCATGGCGGTCAGTTGCGGGGCGTTGAACGGGCAGGCCCAGGTGCAGAAGCCGCAGCCGATGCACTTGTCCTGGTTGACCACCACGATGCCGTCCTCGGCCCGCTTGGTGATGGCGCTGACCGGGCAGGCGTTGCGGCACGGCGCATCGCCGCAGTGCATGCACGCCATCGACACGTTCATCGCCTTCACATCCGGGAAGGTGCCCGATTCGAGCTTCACCACCTCGCGCCAGCGCGGCCCGATCTCCACCTCGTTCCAGGTCTTGCAGGCGATCTCGCAGGCATGGCACTTCACGCACAGCGTCTGGTCAAAATAGAACCCGTGTTGCATCTGGCCTTCCTCCCTCACTGCGCCGGCACGATGCGCACCTTGCATTCATTGTAGCAATTGGCCCCGGTCACCGGGTTGGAATGGCCTTCCATCAGGTTGTTGGAATGCGCCCCCCTGCCCTTGGCCACCGAACCCATGGCCCAGTGCCCGAAGCCGTGGCCATGGCGCACCGACACGCACCCCGGCACCAGGCCTTCCACCACTTTGGCCGTGATCTTCACCTTGTCCTTGGGACTTTCGAGCCACACCGTCTCACCGTCCCGGATGCCGTAGCGCGCCGCGTCCCTGGCGTTCACCTCCACCCAGTTCTCGCCGCAGATCTCCATCAGATAGGGGTTGTTCTGGGTGACGATGTTGCAATGCATCGACAGCTTGGAATGGGTGAGCTGCAGCGGATAGTCCTTGTCCGGCATCACCGAGCGATCCCGGTATTCGGGATAGCCGTTGTAGCCGGCATCGGCATAGGCGTGCGAATAGATCTCGATCTTGCCCGACTTGGTCGCCAGACCCTTGGGCACCTTGTTGTAGGCGATCTCGCTCGCCGCCCAGAAGCCCTTCTGCTTGATCTCATCCAGACTCATGGGCACGTCCTTCATCATGATCTCGCCCCAGTCCTCCCACTTCTCGTACGGGAAGTGCCCGGCCCAGCCCATCTTCGCAGCGATCCCCTTGACGATCTCGTAGGGCGGCCTGGCCTCCCCCACCGGCTCGACCGCCGGCTGGCACAGGATCACCTCCGGGCCCAGCCACATGCCCTGGCGCAGTTCGGCCTGCTCGTAGAACGACGTCTCCGGCAGCACGATGTCGCATTCCTGCGCCGTCTCGCTCATGTAGAGCTCGCACGCCACCGCCAGTTCCAGGTGCTTGAACATCTCCAGCATGCGGTCGCGGTCGGGATCGCTCATCACCGGGTTGGTGGCCTGCACAAACAGCCCCTTCACCGGGTAGGGCTTGCCGTCGATCACCGCATCCGGCAGCCGCGCATTCGGCAGATCGGGCGCCAGCGGATAGCCCATCGCCACATGCAGCGCCGGCTGCTTCGCCTTGCCTTTCGCCTCCGCGGGGATGATCACCGGCACCCCCAGCGGCGCCCAGTCCTTCAGGTGCAGGTTGCCCGGCTTGTCGACCTCGCCCACCAGCGCATCGAGGATGTAGCACACCCGCCCGGCGTCGTTGCCGTTGGTATAATAGCCCGAGCCCTTGAAGATCGCCGACATGGCCGGCTTGGTGGTGGCGAACTCGCGCGCCAGCCGGCGGATGGTGTCGGCGGCGATGCCGGTGATGCCTTCGGCCCATTCCGGCGTGTAGCCCTTTTCTGCGAGGTGCTTGCGAAAGCCGCTAAAGCCTTCGCAGTACTTCTGCACGAACTGCTTGTCATACAGGTTGTCGTCGATGATCACCTGGCACATCGCCAGCGCCATGGCCCCGTCGGTGCCGGGACGGATGGGAATCCATTCATCCGCCTTCTGCGCCGTCTCGGTGAAGTTGGGATCGACCACCACCAGCTTGCAGCCCTGCTTCTTGGCCTGCAGCAGCGCCCGGCTTTCCCACAGGCCCTGGTTCGCCCCCAGCATGTTCATGCCCCACAGGATCACGTATTTCGAGTTGGCGAAGTCGTGCATCGGAAACACGTGCCCGAACACCGTCAGGCAGGCCGAGCGCCGGTCCATCTCGCAGCCCGAGGTGTGGGTATAAAGGTTCGGCGACCCGTACAGCTCGCCCAGCAGGTGCCGGTAGAACTGCGTGTTGGGATCGTGATGGCACGTCAGCGCCACCGCTTCCGGCCCCCACTTCTCCTTGATCATCGTCAGCTTGTCGGCAATGAAGCTGAACGCCTCGTCCCACGAGATGCGCTTGAACTCCGCCTTGGCACCCTTCTTGCTGGTGCGCAGCATCGGGTACTTCAGCCGGTCCGGATCCTGCGTCACCCACCAGCTCGCCATCCCCTTGGCACAGCGCGAGCCGATGTTGTTGGGGCTCTCCGGATTACCCTTGTGATACACAATCCGCCCGTCGCGAACGTAAACCTCCGTCGGGCACTGCCACGGGCAGGTGTAGCAGAAGCTCTTGATGACCTTGGCACCCTTGATGCCAGCTATCCGATCGGCAAGCTTCCCCTCCTGATACGTCATCTAGAACCCTCCCGCCTTTTCACGATGCCCGAAGCCTTTAGCGGCAATCCTGAACCGGTAGCGAACGCCAGCAAGAAAGTTCGAGACAGCAGACGCCATGATGGCGTTCCCCAACTTCATTCCCAGACTCGCAGGCAGATCCTTCGTCCACCGGGTCGCATCAAAATATATTTTCTATGAGTTCAACCATGCCACTATCCACGCGTGAACGCAAAGGGTTATTTCTGCTCAATTGCCATTTTTTGGACAACCTTCTCAGAGCCGGGCCTACCGGAGATGATTGTGAAATGTGACGGGAAAATCGCTTAATATCCCAAGTGATTTAGATATTTCAGAGCCATAGCATCGCAACGGTGATGCCGTCGATGGCGATCCGGCGGTGCCCTGCGGGTAGTAGACAAAACCTTCCCTAAGAGCCAGGCGGAGCGGCGCGGGCGTGCCTGTCGCGCCGAACTTCTCCCACGCAATGCCGTGCAAACGTGACACTAAATATATTATTAGCGAACCTCACGATACCCTCAGGCCGAGCACGTCAAGCAGGCACGATTTTGACCTTGCACTCGTTGTAGCTGTTGGTACCGGTCACCGGATTGGTGTGACTGTCCATCAGGTTGTTGGAATGCGCGCCCTTGCCATTGGCGATAGCTCCCATGGCCCAATGCCCGAAGCCGTGGCCATGGCGCACCGAAACGCAGCCGGGCACCAGTCCCTCGACAACCTTGGCCTTGATGCGGATCCTGTCCTTGGGGCTCTCCAGCCACACATGCTCGCCATCCTGAACGCCGTAGCGCGCGGCGTCCTGCGCATTCACCTCGACCCAGTTCTCGCCGCAGATCTCCATCAGATAGGGATTGTTCTGGGTGATGATGTTGCAATGCATCGACAGTTTGGAGTGGGTCAGTTGCAGTGGATAGTCCTTGTCGGGCCTGATCGTCGTTTCGCGCCATTCCGGATAGGGGTTCAACTGGCAATCGGCATAGGCGTGAGAATAGATCTCCACCTTGCCGGACTTGGTCGGCAGCCCCTCCCGGTAGCGACCATAGCGGATTTCGCCTGCCCAGAAGCCCTTGTCCTTGAATTCCTCGAAGGAGATCGGCAGGCCCGCCGTCATCGGCCGCGCCCAGTCCTCCCAGGTCTTGTAGCTGAAGTGCTTGCCCCAGCCCATCTTCCTGGCGATGCCCTGGGCAATCTCGTAGGTCGGTCTGGACTCGCCGACGCGATCGACGGCCGGCTGGCACAGGATCGCCTCCGCGCCCATCCACATGCCCTGGCGGACTTCTGCATGCTCGTGGAACGAGGTCTCCGGCAGCACGATGTCGCACTCCTGCGCCGTCTCGCTCATGTAGAGTTCCATGGCCACGGCGAGGTCGAGGGCGCGGAAGGCCTCCTGCATGCGCTCGCGATTGGGATCGCTCATGACCGGGTTGGAGGCGTGCACGAAGATACCGCGGATCGGATAGGGCTTGCCATCGAGGATCGCTTCCGGCAGCCGCGTGTTGGGGATTTCCGGGTAAACCGGATAACCGGTCAGCGGTGCCAGCGGATAGCCCATGGCATGTGCCAGCGGCGGCTTGTCCGGCATTGTCCTGGCTTCGGCCGGAATGGTCACCGGCGGCCCCACCGGTGCCCAGTCCTTCAGATGGATATTGCCGGGATTGTCGACCTGGCCGGTGATGGCATCGAGCAGAAAGATCGCCCGGCTGCCGTCATTGCCGTTGGAATAGTAGCCCGCCCCCTTGAAGGTCGCAGCCAGCGCCGGCTTGGTGGTGGCGAATTCGCGCGCCAGCCGGACGATCGTCTCGGCCGAAACACCGGTCAGGGCCTCGGCCCACTCCGGCGTATAACCCTTTTCCTTCAGGTGCGTACGGTAGCCGGCGAAACCCTCGCAATACTTGTTCACGAACGCCTTGTCGTGAAGGTCCTCGGAGGTGATCACGTGGGCCATCGCCAGTGCCAGCGCGGCATCGCTGCCGGGTCTGATCGGCACCCATTCATCAGCCTTCTGGGCCGTCTCGGTGAACGCCGGATCCACCACGACAAGTCGTGCACCATTCTTCTTGGCCTGCAGCAGCGCGCGGCTTTCCGACAAACCCTGGTTGGCGCCGAGATTGTTCATGCCCCACAGCATCACGTATTTCGACGGCCCGAAGTCGTGCATCGGAAAGATATGGCCGAATGTCGTCAGACAGGCATGACGCCGGTCGCCTTCGCAACCCATCGCATGACCGACCGACACATTGGGCGTGCCATACAAGTCGCACAAAAGCGCCGTCATGAATCCCGAATTGGGATCGTGATGGGTCATGTACGCCACCGCCTCGGGACCGTATTTTTTGCGGATTGCCTTCAGCTTCTTGGCGATGAACTCGAAGGCCTCATCCCATGAAACCGGCTTGAATGCCGGCGCATCTCCTTTCTTGCTGGTACGTAGCATCGGATGCTTGAGACGGTCGGGATCCTCCGTCACCCACCAGCTCGCCATGCCCTTGGCGCAACGAGTCCCGATATTGTTCGGCGCCTCTTCGTTGCCCTTGTGATACACGATGCGTCCATCGCGAACATAAACCTCCGTCGGGCACTGCCAGGGACACGTGTAGCAGAAGCTCTTGATGACTTTAGCTTGCTTGATCTCGGCTATGCGATCCGGCAATTTCCGTTCATGGAAGGCCATTGTCCTTCTCCTGCAATTTTGGCACGGAATATATTTTAGTCACAAATCAGCAGCTCATTCAAGCGAACAGCGGATTTCCGCAACCACGGCGTGGCCGCTGTCTCCGTCGCGCAGCACGACAGCGGCATATTTTGCGTCGTTTCGAATGGCATAGTGCAGCCACACAGCGAGAAAACCGGAAACTGACATTTCAGTGAAACATCGAGAGCGGAGGCGGACGGCGATGAGGAATATCGAATCTTTCGAAAGCATTGATCTCAAATTTACGAGCGGATTGCACAAGAATAATATATTTAACCCCTTCCCGACCGTCATCATCCAGTGTCTGGCGTCAGCGCCTTTGGGGCATCTTGGTGGAATTTCGGCACGGAGGATTTCTGTCTCATCACAGCCATGTAGGCGTGAAGATGAGACAGAACCCGGAGGTTTTCAGGATCGCGGCTTGTGAACCTTGACGACCCGTTCAACGGTTCCGGCGGCACTTTCTCGGGCGTGAAATACCGTACACGAGCACCCGGCCAGACGATGCCGACCTGCGGGGCGCCATGAAGAAGGTGGCGACTGAACGCCATTGCTTCGGCTACAGACGCCAGAGGACGTCCTCGCGGCCCAGGTCGCCGCGGCCCGCCGTAACGTCGCGGAAAACACGCGCTGGGTGGTCGTCGCCCACGCCTTCGTGTCGGGTGCGCAGGGGCGGCCGCTGGCCCAGGTCTGAGGTATCGAGACGGTCCGGCCAGAGATTTTCGAGGGGGCGCATTACGTCGCCCTCGGGTATCTGCGTCGTCCTCAATCCATCGGTGCCACACACTTCCACTATTCGGGATCGCCACTTGCCTTCGGCTTTGATGTGGTCGAGGCGGGACTTTTCGGGATCTACGGACAGACCGGCTCGGGAAAGTCGACCATCTTCAGCGCGATGACCTTCGCGCTCTTCGCCGAACCGGCAAAGACCGACCATGACGCACCGTCGCTGCGCTCCGATCACGCTGATGCAGGCGTTCAGACTGAGGTAGAGTTCGTATTCGACTTGGGCGAGCGACGTTTCGTCGTCCTGCGGCGGCCGGATCAGATGCGACCGAAACAGCGCGGCGGTGGCGAGACCCGCACCAGTCAGCTTGGTGAACGGTTTGACCTGTTCCACTCGCTGATCGGGGCTCCGGTCCGGTGGCTTCTGCCCTATTTCATAAGACTCGCGGGCGGCACCTGACTTTGACCAACTACCTGAATTAGGCCAGCGCTACCGGCGCCGCCAATCGCTCCACGTCAACTCGGCGGCAGCGGTCGTCCTCCATCGTAGGCGGGTAGTCCAGGCGGTAACCGGCGGGCGGGAGCGGCCAGTCGGGCGGTCAACATTGAGACCACCCCGACCGGAGCAAGCCCCACAGGCGGCACGTGACGCGCGAAGCAGGTTGGCTTGGCCATGATGGCTGGCGAGGGACAATTGGCGCCGTTGCGGCTATGTGGGGGCAACAAAGGGCATGTGGCCCTTGGGCCAATGTGTTCCGTATACTCCATCCCTATCCCGGCCGACGACGCCACAAGAGCGGTCCGTAAAGTACAGCGAACCCGCCAAAGGCCATGATCCAGCAAAGCCCTGACAGGTCATACATCCACGCTGTATCCGCTACGAGTGTAGCGGCCGTGGCCCGCGCCAGAACGGCGAGGATCGCCAGGAGGTAGAGCGCTAGCGTGCCCGGTCCAGCGGTAAGGACTTGCCCGGTGTGGCCGAGGGTGGCGCGCGTCATTACCGCCAGGGTCATGACCCCGACGGCTCCAGCTGTCCACAGATGCTGTGCAGTTGCCATGCTTGGCCCGGCAGGTGTGAGGATGGCAACCGCGATGGCCAAGGCCCCCAGCGGAATGAAGGCATAGCCCGCATGGAGGATCCAGACCAGCGGTTCGGCCGCGCAGTGATGGCCGGCCCAGCGGACCAGCCTCGCCAGGTGCAACACACCGGCCAGTGCGAGAGCCAGCCCGGCAGCCGGCGTCAGCGGTGCTGTGATCCAAAGGACCAGTGCCGCGGCGAGGACGACGAGTGCCAGCTTGTCGAAGCGTTGCATCGGTGGTGCAGGCAAGGTTGTGTCTTTCCGCCGGACCAGCCAATTTCGCGTGAAGGACGGCACGATCCGCCCGCCAACGAGGGCGATCAGCATGATCGCAGTGGCAAGCCCCAACCGCTCACCGGTACCGCCAGCGGCATAGCTGCCTGACGCCGCTTCGGCATGGAAGAGAGCATTGGCGGCAATGTAAAGCACCAGAAGCCCCATCACCGGCAGGTTTCGCCAGTTCTTTCCTGCAATGATCTCTCGCCCCATCGAAACGGCCAGCACTGCCGGCATCGCCAGATCGATCAGCGCGACCGCTGTCGGGCTCAGGTACGCCGAAACCGTGACGGCGATTCGACCCAGCAGCCACAACGCCGCAAGGCCGCCCAGTGGCCAGCCGGTGACCGGCAGGCCGCCGGTCCAGTTCGGCACCGCCGTCAGCAGAAACCCGGCCATCACGGCTCCCAGATAGCCGAACAGAAACTCGTGCGCGTGCCAGGAAACGGGATCGAAGGCCGTGGGAAGCACCGCATACCCGCTCAGAAACATGACCCAAAGAATCATGGCGAGCGCCGCCCAGAGACCCGCCATGAAGAAGAAGGGGCGAAAGCCGAAGCTCAGGATGGCGAGCCCCGACCATTGGCGCATCCGCTCTGCCGTCGACGTCATCCGCCGGCCTCCCATTGTAGGCCCACCTCGGTCACGATCGCGTCCATGGGAATATCGTGGGGCTGCGGAAAGATCGTCCGGATCCGGGCTCCCTGAGAGCCGATCCCTATGACGAACGGGCGGGGAGAGAGGGCAGCGAGCGTGCGATCGAAATATCCGCCCCCGTAGCCCAGCCGGTAGCCTTCGCCGTCCCAGCCCACCACCGGGGCAAGGGTCACCTCGGGCGTCAACAGCGGGGATGAGGTGGCCGGCACGGGGATGTTCCAGTGCCCGCGCTCCATGGCAGCCCCCGGCCCCCAGGCCCGGAATATGAGCGGCGCCTTGCGGGTTTCGACAACCGGCAAGGCAACGCGCACACCCCGGTCGTACAGTGCGTCCATCCAGAAGCGCAGGTCGAACTCCGCCTTGATGGGCCAGTAGACCGACACGACATGGCCAGCGACATCGCCCAACCTGCGGGCGATGAGCGCATCGATATGACCGGCCAGCGCCTGCGCCATGGCCGAGCGCACATCAGCCGGGATTTCGAGCCGCATGGCACGCAGACGCTCGCGTTCGACCCGCCGCCAGCGGGTCACATCGCACGCCTTGAGCGGATCTTCGGGCGGCAGGCCGAAATAGTCCGGTGCGATCTCGGCCGCATAGCAGGGCGGCGAGGCATATCCGCGGATCGGTTCGTCGTCGGATGACGCGGTCATGGGGTCGCTCCTCCTCGTTGGGACGGTTGCATGAGGCGCATCACGCAAGCCTCCGCCTCGGCCATGATGCGGCGAATGCGCTCGGCCGCCGGCACGATGTCGGTGATCGCAGCCACGCTCTGCCCGGCGAAGAGGGCCATGGCCTCGATATCGCCCGTCGTGATGCGAAGCGGTGAGTCGGTACTGAAGCGCAGGATCTCTCGACCGCCCTCGTCTGCCACGACCTCGCGCGGCAATCCTGCCGGGTCGTGCCCCAGAAGCCTCAAGCCGAGCGGCCTTGTCACGCTGTTGGAGATCACCCGCACGGCGGCATGCGCGGGCCAGTTCAGGACAAAGATGTCGGTCAGCACCGTATCGGCGGCCCCGGCCTCGACAACGCGCTGCTTGTGATAGTCATGGGCAAAGGATTCCGTGGTGGCGAGAAAGGCCGTGCCGCACTGGATGGCCTGCGCCCCATGCGCCAGCGCCGCCACCAGCCCGGCACCGGTCGCGATGCCACCCGAAGCAACCACCGGCACGGTGGCGGTCCGGGCGATCTTCTCAACCAGGGGGAAGACTCCGGTCCGCCCATGCACGTGCCCGCCTGCCTCCATTCCTTGCGCGATCAGCACATCGGCTCCGGCGGCCTCAGCAGCGCGGGCAGCCTCCGGGGTGCCGACCTGGTGCAGTACGAGGCAACCTTTCGCCTTCACCCGTTGCACGGCCTCCGGCACCACGTCCCAGAAGAAGGTGAAGGTCCGGACACCCAGGTCGAGGCAGCGACCGATCTGGCGATCGAGGAGTCTAGGCTCGGTTGCCGCAGGGATCAGGTTGACGGCAAAGAGCCGGTTGGTCGCCGCCTGCAGTGCCGTGACCTCGTGCGCGATCAGCGCCGGCTCCTCACGCACCATGCCCAGCATGGCGAAGCCGCCCGCGTTGGCGACTGCCGCCGCCAGTTCCCAGCGAGATACACCCCCCATGCCTGCGAGCAGGATCGGAACATCACAGCCGAGAAGGTCGCACAGCGGTGTTCGCAACGTCGAAGATGGGGCAGTCATGGAGGTCATTCTTTCGACACCAGCCGCTCGTCCAGGTAATCGCGCAGGACCGAAACGTGACTGTGCTCCGGATCTCGCGTGGCGGTCAGCAGTGTGACCGGTCCGCGATGGCACCAGTTGAGGCAGGCCTCGACCGCCTCGGGCGTGGCGTCCAGCTGCGCCCTGTAGCGCGCCATGAACTCCTTCCAGCGGCCGGGATCGGCATGCAGCCAGCGCCGTAACCCGTCGCTGGGTGCAGCCCCCTTGAGCCATGCCGAAAGCCCGAGATCGGCCTTCGCGACGCCGCGCGGCCAAAGCCGGTCCGCAAGCAACCGCGCACCGGTTGTTGTATCGGGCGGATCGTAGACGCGGGCCAAGTATATTCGATGAGTCATCACGCCTCCACTCCGCTCAGGAGGTCGAGTGTCTTGGTCGAATGTGCGAAGGCCGCCCCGGCGCGCATCTCTGCAGCGACCCAGATGGCTTCCATGATCTCATTGGCGCTTGCCCCTTCGCGGCGAGCAGCCTTCACATGGCCTTCGATGCACCAGGGGCATTGGGTGACATGCGCCACCGCAACGGCGATCAACTGCTTGGTGCGCGCATCCAGCGCACCTTTGGCGAAGACTGCCCGCGAGAATGCCTTGAAGGCATCATCGACATCTGGCGCGAGTGCATGCCTTTGCTCGGCATGCTCGCGTGTGGCCTTGGGATACTGGATGGCGGACATGATGAGGCCCTTTCAGTGCCGCGGCTCGAACTGCGGAAACAGCACGTCGTTCTCGAGACTGATGTGCTCGTCGAGATCGGCAATAAAGGCTCCAAGACCCTGGTAAAGCGCGGTCCAGGTGCGGCACGCCTCGTCCGGGAGGGTGAGACCGCCGGTAATCTCGCGGATGCGCGCGATCTCGGCATCGTGGCCATCATGATCGGCACGCATCATTGCAATGGGGGCCTCGATGCCCGGTATCCCGCCGTTGCGCATGGCGGGAAAGAGGATCAGTTCCTCCTTTTTCATGTGCACCTCCATCTCGCCGGTCATGCGGCGAAGGATGGCGGCGAGACCCGCGGGAACATCCGCGCCACCGGCATGGACCGCTTCAACCTTTTCTGCCAGGGCGGTGAGATCCGGCATCTGCTCCCGATGGCGGGCATGGTAGCGGGCCTCGATGTAGCGCGTCAGTTCAGCGGCATCGTGGATCGGGGCAACGTCGGTCATCGGCTTTCTCCTTCAACGTAATTCGGCAGGATTTGAGATCGCATCTTGCTGTGTCGCTTGAACCGCGAGGTACAAGGACTGGGCAATCCGTTCGGCACGGTCGATGACGTGTGCCGCACCTTCGCGCGTGCAGGTCTCGCGCGCGGTTTGGCGGAAGAGGTCGAGCCAGCGCTCGAAATGCGCCCATCCCACCGGGAGGCTGGCGTGTTTCGGCATGGGCGCACCGTGATAGCACCCCGTCATCAGCGCCACCGATGACCAGAACTCGACCATCCTGTCGAGGTGCGCTTTCCAGTCCGTGATGCGTTCTTCGAAGATAGGGCCCAGCACCTGATCGCTGCGCACCCTGTCATAGAACCGGTGCACCAGTTCGCCGAGTTGTGCTTCATTCAGCCCCGTACGCGCCATCAGCTCGGCGGTCATTGCAGGACGGGCCGAACGGATCGGCACGTGTGTGGTCATGGCTTCGGTCGTCACGGCTAGGCTCGCTTGGGTGTTGCAATCCTGCTTATTCCCGTTAATAGGTATTGTAAATACCTATTCAATGCCGCAGGGTTGAACGATGCGCCTCACCTCCTTCACCGACTACGGCTTGCGGATGCTCATGCGTATGGCGAGCGAGCCCGGCCGCGCATTCTCCACCGCCGAACTGGCGCAGGAGTTCCATCTGTCGCGAAACCACCTCAGCAAGATCATGCAATGCCTCGCTCAGGGCGGCATCGTCGCGACCCGGCGTGGCGGCAGCGGCGGCGCGACGCTGGCACGCAACCCACAAGAGCTCAGATTGGGTGATGTCGTGCGGCTGCTGGAGGAAGGCCAGGCCCTGGTGGAATGTTTCGCGGCCGATGGCGGCAACTGCACCATCGCCGGGTGCTGCCGGCTCAAGGCACGCCTGCGTGCGGCCGAAGCTGCCTTCCTTACGCATCTCGATCGCTCGACGCTGGCCGACATTGCGCTCCCGGCTTCGGCCGCGGCCTGAGGGCACGGACTTTCCGACACAGGTTGCCAGTGTGGATCATCGGTGGTCTCGGTGATCGGGGCACAGCACTATCGCGGCGTCGTCGGCGACCGGCCGACGCTTATTGGTGCAGGTGATGGAACGGTGTTCTGATGCTTGGTTAGCGGGGTCACTCAGTCGGGCTGTCGCGGGTGATGGTGTGGCTTTTGGGCGTTGCAGAGCGGATCTGGAACGAGACGAGCCTCACAGTCGGCACGTGTCGCGCGAAGTGGGTGGGCTTCGAACCATGATGGCCGGCGGGGGCTCATTCGCGCGATTGGGGCTGTGTGGGCAACAAAGGGCATATCAGATGCATGGGAGCAGAATGAGCCGAATGAAACGGCGAAGATACTGGCTATCCTTCTTGCGACCTTGCCGACACTCGGCATCTCAAATCAAAGCGCGATTACGCTGGTGCTCGACGATATGCTGCAGGCGGAGCGTCAATCCATCGCATCCAAGCGCACGCCTGCTGCAACCCCGGGCACTCCACGCGCCAGTGCACCTACAAAGTGCTAAATCTAACCACCTGAAATTGCGAGGAAATTTTGGTAGCGGAGGAGGGACTCGAACCCCCGACACGCGGATTATGATTCCGCTGCTCTAACCAGCTGAGCTACTCCGCCCCACAGCGACAGGGGCCGATGCGGCCCTCTGGATTGCGGCGATATAGGGTTGCAGCGGCCGCCAAGTCAAGCGCCGCCGGATGCTTCGCGCGATGGCCTTATGCGGTTGCGTCGCGGATTTCGGCGCCGGTGCGCAAGCCTGCCCGGCGCGCCAGCTTGAGCGCCCTGGCGTTGGCCCCCGGTCCGGCCGGCTCCTTGGTGAAGCGCAGCATGGAGAACAGCCCGAAGGGTTTCAGCGATTCCGCATCGATCAGCCGCAGGCCGGCATTGCCGAGCAGCGTCTCCACCGGGAATTCCGGGCGGAAGCCGAGCGTCTCGGCAAACCTTGCCATGCCCTTTTCCACCGCCCCGCGCACTCCGTGCTCCTGGCTGAAGTGGTTGACCACGATGACCTCGCCGCCCGGCCGGCACACCCGTTCCAGTTCGGCCATGACGCGGGTCGGATCCGGCACCACGGTGAGCACGAACATCGCCACCACCACATCGAAGCTGTTGTCGGCAAAGCGCATGGCCGAAGCATCCATCTCGAGGATCGCCTCGACGTTCTTCAGCCGCCGGCGCTCGACGCGTTCGCGCGCCCGCTCCAGCATTTCCGGCGACAGATCGATGCCGGTGACCGTGAGATGCGGGCGATAGCGTGCCAGCGACATGCCGGTGCCGACGCCCACTTCCAGCAGATGGCCCGACAGGCGGTTGATGTGCTCGACGGTGCGCATGCGCCCGGCATCCGCCACCAGCCCGAAGGTCATGTCGTAGACGGGCGCCCAGCGTTTGTACGCCAGCCTGACCGCGCCTTCGTCCATGTCGACGATCTTGCGCGCCGTTGCCTCTTGAATCTGCATAGCCGTAGTGGTCCTTTCACCGCACCGCATTCAACCCCGACCCGCGGCACAAACACCGGGTCCCGTTTCCCCGGTCCCGGGCCAGCCCTCGCCCGACACCGCTGCTATAAACCCGCCGCCGAGCACTGCCGCATCGGGACCGGGACGCTCATAGAATACGCACGCCTGTCCGGGAGAAATGCCGGCATCGCCATCATCGAGCGCCACCAGAATCTCTCCGTTGCTGATGGATAAACTAGCAGCGACGGCCGATCTGGTCGAGCGTATCTTGACAAAAACCCTTACCCGATCGTTTAGGCCGCCGATGGCCCCCTCGCCCATCCAGTTGACGTCACGGAGATGCAGGTACCTGCGGAAAAGGGCAGATTTTGGACCGACCTCGACGGTGCGGCTCGCCGCATCGAGACGGGTGACATATAGCGGCTCGCCGGCCGCCAGCTTGAGCCCGCGGCGCTGGCCGATGGTGAAATCGATGATGCCGTCATGGCGGCCCATTCGGCGGCCGTCCACATGCACGATGTCGCCCGGCTCGGCGCCCTGCGGCCTGAGGCGGCGGATGACGTCGCCATAGCGGCCCTCGGGCACGAAGCAGATGTCCTGGCTGTCGGGCTTGTCGGCCACCTCCAGTCCAAGCTCGCGGGCGATGTCGCGGGTCTCCGCCTTGGTCAGCCCGGCCAGCGGAAAGCGCAGGAAATCGAGTTGCTCGGGCGTCGTGGCGAAGAGGAAATAGCTCTGGTCGCGGGTGATGTCGGCCGGCGTTGCAAGCTGGCGTCCCCTGCCGTTGCGGCGCGGCCGGCTCGCCACGTAGTGGCCGGTGACCAGCGCCGCCGCGCCCAAGGCACGCGCCCGTTCCACCAGATCGGTGAACTTGACCGTCTGGTTGCAGCGCACGCACGGCACCGGCGTCTCACCCCTGAGATAGGCATCGGCGAAATCGTCGATCACCGCGGCGCGGAAGCGGCTTTCGTAATCGAGCACGTAGTGGGCGATACCGAGACGCGCCGCCACCCGGCGGGCATCGTGAATGTCGGCCCCGGCGCAGCACGAGCGCGAAGTGCTCACTGCCTGGCCGTGATCGTAGAGCTGCAGGGTGATGCCCACCGTCTCGTAGCCGGCCGCCGCGACTAGGCCGGCCGCTACCGAGGAATCGACGCCGCCCGACATGGCGACCACCACCCGCGTGGTGGCGGGATCGCCATCAAGGTCAAGTGCCCTGCGTACCTTGTCAGTGAGAACCGGATCGATCATCGTCCAGGCCGATTGCTGCGACTACGGCCGTTGATATGGCGATTTCCGTTCCTTCACGCAACAGTTGCAGCGCCGTCAATGAGGTTTTTTGATCGTCGCGACAGCGGAAATCGCCTTGAGTTGTTCTGTTTTGAAGCACTCGGGGGTCTGGCGTTTTGAATTCGTTTGCAAACGCTTAGACCTTTCTTAAAGTCAGGGGGTGTAGGCTTGGGCCTCGTTGCAGTGTTTTCAGTGTGTAGAGTTCAGGTGCCTAGCGTATGTCAGGTCAGTTGCGTTCACGCGTCAATTACGTCATCGGGCCCGATGGCAGTCCCCTCACGGTAGCGGACCTTCCGCCGCCCGGCACGCGTCGCTGGGTGATCCGTCGCAAGGCCGAAGTGGTTGCCGCGGTGCGCGGCGGCCTGCTTTCGCTCGAGGAAGCCTGCCAGCGCTACACGCTCACGGTGGAAGAATACCTGAGCTGGCAGCGCTCCATAGACCGCCACGGCCTGCCGGGTCTCAGAACCACCCGCATCCAGCATTACCGCGCCTGACCCCACGATCCAGGCGCCACCGTCTCCACCCACCCCCGGTGTCATCGTCGGGCCTGACCCGACGACTTAGGGGCTGCACACTCCGCACTCGCCCCCGTCACCCCGTGGCCTGACCCCGGTCCATTCCGCCGGGGCCTCGCCATCCGTTGCGGCCATGGCGGCATGGATGCCGGTATCGAGTACCGGCACGACGACGGAGAGAGGCATGAATGAAAGCGTCGCACCCTTCAGACCCGTCACCCCGTGGCTCGACCACGGGGGCCATCCCGCCACGGCCTCAGCCAGCCGCAACGCCAGTGGAATGGATGCCGGTATCAAGTACCGGCATGACTGTGGAGAGAGGCAACAAACGAAAGCATCGCGCTTGTCTTCCGCCCCCACCCCGTCACCCCGTGGCTTGACCACGGGGACCATTCCGCCAACGCCTCAACCAGTCGCGCGGTCAGCGGCATGGATGCCGGTATCAAGTACCGGCATGACGAAGGAATGGGATTCGCGGTCATGGTTCCGTCAATCACGGCCACCCGCCCCACCCCCGTCACCCCGTGGCTTGACCACGGGGTCTATTCCGCCAAGGCCCCAGCCAGCCGCGACGCCAGCGGCATGGATGCCGGTATCGAGTACCGGCATGACGGTGGAGAGGAATGGGGAATAAATTGCAGAATATGGCAATCAAGTCTTGACAAGCGGACTAAATTGTTCTATGTTCGTTCCACCTGTCTCCCACTCCCGGGGCGTGGCTCGCGAGCCGTCCGGTCACGGGGAGGCAAGTGTGGCTCTCCGTTCCGCGTTGTGACGGACAACGCTGAACCGGGGTGCGGGTGTGTCCTAGCTCAGGGGTCCGGATACTACGGTCCGGACGCGCGTGAAGGGCAGTGACCCTGACGGTGAACTGGTGCCGGCCGGCCTGCAATAGCCGTTATCCGGCATGCCCGTCAGGCGAGCAATTCATGTGTTAAAAACTCCAGCCGCCCGTCCACAAGGCCACGGGGAAAGCGCCGGCAAAGCGCACCCTCTACAACAGTCAAGCGCTGAGCTGGCGCTTTCCCCAACCCCCCGGGACCCTTCGCGGCCAAAACGCCAGCGGAGGCGAGAAGCCGTGCCTGCTCCCTCCCCCCTTGTGGGGGAGGGTCGGGGTAGGGGGTCATCACAGGAAAGTCCGAAGGGCCATATCCTCTTCACGGCCCCGCTATATCCGAAAGTCTGTCCCACGAGCCGCCAGCCTTTCATGCCTCGCGACCGCCACCCCCGGCCCCTCCCTGCAGAGGGGAAGCGCGCTGCGATCACCGCAAAGCTTGACGCCCACTGCCCCGATCTGCGCTGATGCACGCAGGGGCACGGGGCAACAGCATAGGGGACGAACCTCACCATGGCGGCATTGAAGGCGGGACTGACGGGCATGGCCGACCTGATGGTCGGCACCAACGACACCGCCCCGCGCATCGGCTCGGGGCATATCGCGGTGCTGGCGACCCCGGTGATGATCTCGGTCATCGAGGCCGCGGCGCTGGCGGCGGTCGAACCCCATCTGGAGGCCGGCAAGCAAAGTCTCGGCACCCTGCTCGATGTCTCCCACATTGCCGCCACGCCGGTCGGCATGCGGGTGACGGCCACCGCCGAGCTGATCGAGGTCGACGGCCGCCATCTGACCTTCAGGGTGCGCGCCGAAGACGAGATCGAACTGATCGGCGAAGGCCTGCACAAGCGCGTGGTGGTCGACGTCGCCCGCTTCGATCAGCGCCTGCGTGAAAAGCTGCAAAGACCGAGGACCTGACCATGGTCATTCTCACCTCCACCCTCACCTGCCCGCACTGCGGCCACGCCGAAACCGAGACCATGCCGCAAGACGCCTGCCAGTGGTTCTACGACTGCAAGGGCTGCGGCGCCGTTCTGAAGCCCCTGCCCGGCGATTGCTGCGTCTTCTGCTCCTACGGCACTGTGCCCTGCCCGCCGAAGCAGACCGGCGACGATTGCTGCGGTGATCGTCAGGGATCTTGAGGCAATGGACTTCTGCACTGCGCCTTGATAGCGAGACGTCGGGGACCTGCAAGCAAAGGCTGACCATGACCAACAGCACCCACGAATACACCGACGATCCCCGCAACCGCGACATCCTGATCTCGGTCAACGGCGAACTCTTTCCGCGCGACAAGGCGGTGGTGTCGGTGTTCGATTCCGGCTTCATCCTCGGCGACGGGGTGTGGGAGGGCCTGCGCCTGCATGACGGCGGCATCGCCTTTCTCCGCGCCCACATCGAACGGCTCTACGAAGGCGCGAAAGCCATCGACATGGATATCGGCCTCGAACCCGACGACCTCGTCGCCCGCATCTTCGCCTGCCTCAAGGCCAACGCCATGATGGACGGCGTCCACATCCGCCTGATGGTGACGCGTGGCGTCAAGGCGACGCCCTATCAGGACCCGCGCGCCACCATAACCCCGGCTACCATCGTCATCATTCCCGAATACAAGACCCCCAAGCCCGAGGTCATCGAAAGGGGGATGCGCCTCTTCACCGTGCATGCGCGCCGCGGCGCCCCTGACGTGCAGGACCAGAAGCTCAATTCCCATTCCAAGCTCAACTGCATCACCGCCTGCATCCAGGCCACCAAGGCCGGCGCCGACGAGGCCCTGATGCTCGATCCCCTGGGGTTCGTTGCCACCTGCAACTCCACCCATTTCTTCATCGTCCGGCGCGGCGAGGTGTGGACCTCCACCGGCCAGTATTGCATCCCCGGCATCACCCGTTCAGCCGTCATTCGCGTCTGCCGCGACAACGGCATTCCGGTCTTCGAGCGGCAGTTCTCGCTGTATGACGTCTATGGTGCCGAGGAGGCTTTCGTCACCGGCAGCTTCGCCGGCCTCGCACCGGTCAGGGAAGTTGACGGCCGCCCTCTCGGGCACCCCCTCGCCAGCCATCCGCAATGGCAGGGCCCGGGGCCGATGGTGAAGCGCCTCACCGCCCTCTACCAGGATCTCGCCCGCCGCGAGGCGGCGCGGCATCTTTAGGGTGCCGGCCGGTCATGACCTTTAAGCCACTCAGCATCGCCATGTGGTCGGGGCCGCGCAACATCTCGACCGCCATGATGTATTCATTTGCCAGCCGCGCCGACTGCGCCGTATGGGACGAGCCGTTCTATGCCGCGTTCCTGGCCCGGTCAGGCATCAGCCATCCCATGGACGCCGAGGTGATCGCCGCCGGCGAGCCCGATTTCGATCGCGTGGTGGCGCGTTGCCTGGGCCCGGTTCCGGGCGGCAAGCCGGTCTTCTACCAGAAGCACATGACCCACCACATGCTGGAGAGCTTCGACCGGCGCTGGGCGCTGGGGCTCGCCAATGCCTTCCTCATCCGCGCGCCCGAGCGGGTTGTCGCCAGCTATGCGAAAAAGCGCCAGGCCGCGACCTTGCGAGATATCGGCGTGGTCGAGCAGACCGCGATCTTCGACATGGTCGCCAACCATTTGGGCGCGCCGCCGCCGGTGGTCGACACCGACGATATTCTGGTCGATCCCGAAGGCGTCCTCACCGCCTTGTGCGCGGCGTTGGGTATCGGCTTCGATCCGGCAATGCTGGCGTGGGAAAAGGGCCCCAAACCCTATGATGGCGTCTGGGCGCCCCACTGGTACAACGCCGTGTGGCAGTCGACCGGTTTTGCCGCACCGCCCGTCGGCCAACCCCGCATCGACGGTGAACTGGCTCGCCTCGCCGATGCCGCCCGCCCTTTTTACGAGCGCATGCGGCCCTATCGGTTGAAGGGCGTTAGCGATGGCGCAAGGAAAGATTGATGGATCAGCGGTGGGCGCTGCTCCCGGCATTGTGCTCGGCGGCAACCGCGGCATGGGCGCCCGGAACACCCTCCTTTTCCACCAGCAATTCGGCCTTCCTGAGTTCCCTTTCGGTCTCCTCGAAGGCCGCCTGGGCATCGCTCAGTTGCAATTTGAGGTCGTCCATGGAGTGCGACATGTTCTCCCGCCGCAACCTGAGTGCCTTGGCGGTCATGGAGTAGTTGAAGTTCTTGGGATCGCTGACCCCGTTCTTGCCTTCCTCTATGGCAATCTGCTGGTCGAGTTCGTCCTGCTTGCGTTTGAAATCCGCGATCATCAACTCGATTTCGAACACCTGGCGGCGCTTCTCCTCGAACCGGAAACGCTGCAGCCTCAGGATCGTGTCCTTGGAACGCATGGGTCTTGCCTCTCAAAAAGCCTTACGCGAACTAACCGATATTGCCATCCGGCCTGTCTGCCATGGGCGGTCTCAATTCCGCCTTGGCCCGCCCCTGGCACAAATCCGATCTCAACTCTTTTCTCCATTGGACGAATCAACTAGCGTGGAGATTCCGGTCGTGAGTCAGTATGAACGAACAGACTTAAGGCTCGGTAAATGGGGACGACGGTGCAGGATGACGGCGCAATCCGGGGACAGATGGGGCTTCCCGCACGCACCTCGACGCAACGTTCAGGACTTGCCGGCGCCATTGCGCTGAAGGGTCCCGCAGGGTTTGTCGCGAACGGTCGGGAATTAGGTTTTGTTAACCTTTCCTCGCGTATCTTAACTATCAGTCTTAACCACTAGAGCGATCCGGTCGCTTCGGCGAAGGAGGCGCGACCGGACCCGGCTACCACGGCGGGTTGAGAGGGGATTCGCATGAGAGTTCTGCTGATTGAAGACAATTCCGCCACGGCGCAAAGCATCGAGCTGATGCTCAAGTCGGAAGGCTTCAATGTATATACGACCGATCTGGGCGAAGAGGGCGTCGACCTCGGCAAGCTCTACGACTACGACATCATTCTTCTCGACCTCAACCTGCCCGACATGAGCGGTTATGAAGTCCTGAAGACGCTGCGGGTGAGCAAGGTCAATACCCCCATTCTCATTCTCTCTGGCCTCGCCGGCATCGAGGACAAGGTCCGCGGTCTCGGCTTCGGCGCCGACGATTACATGACCAAGCCCTTCCATAAGGATGAACTGGTGGCCCGCATCCAGGCCATCGTGCGACGCTCCAAGGGCCATGCCCAGTCGGTCATCACCACTGGTGATCTTGTCGTCAATCTCGACACCAAGACCGTGGAAGTCGGCGGCCAGCGCGTGCATCTGACCGGCAAGGAATACCAGATGCTGGAACTGCTATCCCTGCGCAAGGGCACCACCCTCACCAAGGAGATGTTCCTCAACCATCTCTATGGCGGCATGGACGAGCCGGAACTGAAGATCATCGACGTCTTCATCTGCAAGCTGCGCAAGAAGCTTGCCTCCGCCGCCGGCGGCAAGAACTTCATCGAGACCGTATGGGGCCGCGGCTACGTGCTGCGTGAACTGGACGACGACGTGGCAGCCTGACGGCTGCCTTTTCACATTCTCATCGTCTTCGAAATGCCCGGCCTGAGGTCGGGCATTTGCGCATCCGCCGTCGCTACGGCGCGCACTTCTCGTAGCGCATGCAGCCGGTATAGTTGGAGTTGGCGCTGCCCCAGTTCTTGACGCACTGCTGATGCCAATAACTGCAGCGGCCCGACGTCACGGGCTGGCTTTCATCGGGCGGGCTGTAATTGTCGTAGGGTGGCCCGCCATAATAGAAGTAGGGATCGCCGCCGTAATAGTAGCCGGGATAACCCCAGTAGGGCGCCACGTAGCCCCACCCGCGATAACCGCCGCGCCAGCCACGGTAGCCGCGATGCCAGTCGTGGTCGCCGCGGTGCCAGTCGCGGTGGCCGTTCCAGTGACCCTGGTTGTGCGGCCGTCGATAGGTGCTCACCTGGATGACGGGAGTCGTCGTTTTCATCATCGCCGCCTGGTCGCCAGCGTTCGGGCCGCCGGCAATTGTCGCCATGACGCCCGTGCTGCCGCTGAAGGCGAGTACGGCGGCGGTGGCGCAGAAAGCGAATGCCCTGAGTGGATGCATGGCCATGCCTTTTCCTTCTTCGCTTTGGCCTCTCTATCGTGCAGATGGTATCTGGCCGGCCCCGATCAAGATCAGTTTGCATCGCCGCCTCAAAGTTAATTTATCGCCTTCCTTTGCGGCAGGTGCTATGAGTTGCCGGCTTGGCACCGGCCTGCTGCGGGGGAGTCGCCGTTCATGATCGTCACGCTCGATCTCACCAAATTGCTCGCCGACGGCAAAATCACGCGCGTAGAACATGACAGGTTGCTGGCGCTCGGCACCAAGGCTACGGGATCGCTGGTTTTCAACATCCTCATTGCCTTCGGCGTCATCGGCGTCGCTGCCGGCATCATCGTCCTGGTGCCCAACGCAGCAACGGGTATCGTCATCGGCGGCAGCCTGCTTGCCGGTGGCCTCGCGGCCTACGCTGCCGGCCTCAAGCAATGGGAGGTCCTGGCAAGCATCTGCGTTCTGGTCGGCGCCCTTGTACTCGGTGGTGGCGTGATCGTGCTGACCAATGCTTCCGTGGCCGCCTTCCTTGCCATCGCGGTTGGCTTTGCCGTGGCCGGCGCGGTTGCCGGCAGCGGCCTTCTGGTATCGCTTGCGGTGCTGGCGCTGTCCTCGGCCATCGGTGCGCGCACCGGCTATGAACATGCCACCTATTTCCTCGGCATCGAGGAGCCCGCCTTGACCATCTTGCTCTTCGCCGCCGTGGCGCTCGGCACATTCCTGATATCCAGGGTCGTCTCCGCCGCCCACGAGCGCCTTGCCATAATCGCTTCGCGCACCAGCCTCTTCCTGGTCAATTTCGGCTTCTGGATCGGCTCGCTGTGGGGCGACAGGATAGGGCAAACGGACTTTCATATCCCGGAGATCGTGTTCAGCGTGGGTTGGGCCGTCGGGCTCATCGGCCTTGCCGCATGGGCGACCTTCCGCGAGCGGATCTGGGTGATAAACCTGGCGGCGGTCTTCGGCGCCATCCATTTCTACACCCAGTGGTTCGAGCATCTCGGCGCCCAACCGGCCAGCGTCCTTATCGGCGGACTGGTGGCCATCGCCTTTGCCTTGGGCCTGCGCCAGCTTAATCGCAAGCCTGATACTACCACCGCATCACAAGCCTGAACCGCGAGAACGCGTCCCTTGCCACATACCCCGCAGCCTCCTCGCGGCGATGGCATCACCATGGCACCCGGCACCAAGGTGCGCTCGATCGCGCTGCTCGTCATCGCCGAATGCGGCGCCATGAGCCTGTGGTTCGTTTCAGCCGCCATCCTGCCCGACATGCTGGCGGAAACGCCAATCCCCCGCCTCGCCCAGGCCTTGCTCTCCAGCGGCGTGCAGGCCGGCTTCGTGATCGGCGCGGTGACGTCCGCCGTCCTGGGCATCGCCGACCGCTTCGATCCCCGCCGCGTCCTGTTGTGGAGCGCGCTCGCCGCGGCAATCGTCAATGCCTGCCTGCTGGTGCTGCCCGTCGGCGGCGCCCTGGCCATCGCCGCCCGGGTCCTCACCGGCACGTTGCTAGCCGGCGTCTATCCGGTCGGCATGAAGATTGCGGTCGGCTGGGGCCTCAAGGACCGTGGCTTCCTGGTCGGCCTCCTGGTGGGTGCCTTGACGCTGGGCTCGGCCTCGCCGCATCTGGCAGCCCTGATGGGCGGGGCCGATTGGCGCATTGCCGTCATCACGACCTCGCTGGCGGCGTTGCTGGCAGGGCTGTTGATGCTGGCCGTCGACCTCGGCCCGCTGCATGCCCGCTCGCCGCGCTTCGACGCCCGCGCCATCACCCTCGCCTGGTCCGACCGCCGCATCCGCCTCGCCTATGCCGGCTATCTCGGCCACATGTGGGAACTCTATGCCATGTGGGCCTGGATCGGCACCGCTGCGGCAGCCACCTACGCCACCGGCATGCCGCGGGCCAGCGCCATCGACCTTGCCAAGCTGACGGCCTTTCTGGCCATCGGCCTCGGCGGCTTTGCCAGCATCGCTGCCGGCCTCCTCGCCGATCGCATCGGCAAGGCCGAAATCGCCATCATCGCCATGCTGGCAAGCGGCTCGGCCGCCCTGTTGACAGCCTGGAGCTTTGGCGGTCCGGCCTGGTTGACGTTGCTGCTGATGGTCGTCTGGGGCATCGCGGTCGTCCCTGATTCAGCCCAGTTCTCGGCCCTGGTCGCCGATGCATCGCCGCCGGCGCTTGCCGGCAGCCTGATGAGCCTGCAAACGGCTCTCGGCTTCACCCTGACCATATTTACCGTGCAGCTAACACCGCTGGCCGCCGCTGCCATGGGCTGGCCCATCGTCATTTCCCTCATGGCACTCGGCCCTGCCTATGGCGTGTGGGCCATGCTGCGCTTGAGAAAAATGAGCGTCTGACGCCTATCCCCGCGCCGCCGTTATCGCCGCCCCGTCATCGCTCAGTTCGACCACCAGATCGAACCCCGCCTCGCCTGCCAGGCGTTTCATGTAGTAGGGCTGCACCAGCCGGGCGTCCATTTCCTCCAGCGGCAATGAGCCGTCGAGGACCTGCGTGAGCTTTTCGCTGATGCGGGCGTTTTCACCGCGCGAGCGGGCGGTGAGGGTCTGGCCATCGGCGGCGATTTCCACCACCCCGCCGCGTGGAATGGTCGATATCGCCACCAGCATCATGTTCATCAACAACTTGACTTCGAGTTTGGGCCGGTTTTCGCGCGGCGCCTGCCAGTCGAGCTTGACCTTTTCCTCGCCGACGAACAACCGGGCGATATCGCCGGCCTCGCCCAGATCGATATTCGAGCCTTGCGAGCCCGACGCGCCGAAAGCCAGGCGGCAGAACTGCAGTTTCGCCGAGGCCTGCCTGGCCGACCGCCGCACCAGGTCGAAGGCCACCTCGCGCATCGCCTCATCGTCCTCGTCCTCGAGCACTTCGAGCCCGTTGGCGACCGCCCCGACAGGCGAGATCACGTCGTGGCAAACCCGGCTGCACAATAGCGCCGCGAGATCGAGATCACTGAGGTCGGCCATGCGCGTAGATACCCCCTGCCTTGCCTGCTTCTTCGTTACCCGACAACCTCCCCCTGCCATAGCCGACCCGGCCCGGGGTTCCAAGCGGCAGCCGCAGCGAACCGATAAATCGTTGCTACGTCTCGATTTTGGCTTGAACTCCACGGCCTCACCCATTAGGCCATGACGCCTTGTCGGTCGTGGGAGACGATTTTCCTGCCGCCAATTCGCAAACTTTGTCCCTCCTTGCGCCCGACCTGTCGATGAGTTTCACATGACCGACCCGCAAAGCCTCGTCTCCGAGCCCCGGCTCGCCGCGCTGATTGCCCTTGCCGCCGATGCGGGCAAAGCTATCATGGACATCTATGCCGACGCCTTCTCGCACGCCCTGAAGGACGACAAATCGCCGGTGACCGACGCCGATACCGCCGCTGAGGCGATCATCCTCGCCGGTCTGGCAGCGGCCGACCCCGAAACACCGGTCATTTCCGAAGAAGCCGCCTCGGCGGGACATATCCCTGAGGTTGCCGGCACCTTCTATCTGGTCGACCCGCTCGACGGCACCCGCGAATTCATCAGCCGCAATGGCGAGTTCACCGTCAATATCGCCCTCATCGAGAACGGCCGGCCGAGCCTTGGGGTCGTCTACGCGCCGGCCCGCGGGCGCATGTTCTGCGGTCGCCGTGGTCATGGTGCCGCCGTGGCCGAGTTCGATCCGGCAAGCGTCGGTGCCCTCCAATGGCGCCGCATTTCGGTGAGGGGCGGAAAATCGCCATGTCTGCGTGTCGTCGCCTCGCGCTCCCATCGTGACGAAAAGACCGAAGACTTCATTGCCCGCCTCGGCGACACCGAGATCGTCGCTGCCGGTTCATCGTTGAAGTTCTGCCTGGTGGCAGCGGGCGAAGCCGATCTCTATCCCCGCTTCGGCCGCACCATGGAATGGGACACCGCCGCCGGCCAGGCCGTCCTCGAGGCCGCCGGCGGCGCTGTCGTGACCGAAGATGCATCGCCTCTCCTCTACGGCAAGCGCGAAAGAGCCTTCGACAATCCCGCCTTCATTGCCGGCGGTGCAGACGTGGCGGAAATCGTTAACGGTTTGCAAACAAACCCGCGCTAATTTTCACCAAATGCCCCCCTTGCGGCCGCATGGTCGCCATGGGCAAGCGGCAGGATCGGCAGTTGCATCACGATTGTGAGGCCGCTGCATCCTCAAGTGTCGTCAGTTGCCATGAGTTCGAGGTATCGTCCCGTGACCAATATCAAACATCGCTCCTTCATCGCCGCCGGCGCGCTCACGCTGGCACTCGCCTGCTTCGCCATGCCGGCCGCGGTTGATCCCGCGCTGGCCAACAGCAGCCAGACCTCGGTGCCCGTCGCCCAGGACCCGGCCGCGACCTTTTCCGTATCCGAAGTCGTCGGTGCCGGTCAGCAGTTCTTCGGCGTGACCACCAAGGGCCTCGCCCAGGCGGTCGAATATGTCTTTTCGCAAGCCGGCCGCCCCTCGGGCTACATCATCGGCGAAGAGGCCGCCGGCGCCTTTTTCGGCGGCTTGCGCTACGGCGAAGGTACGCTTTATCTGAAAAACGGCACCCGCCGGAAGGTTTACTGGCAGGGCCCCTCCGTCGGTTTCGATTTCGGCGGCGACGGCGCCCGCTCGCTGGTGCTGGTCTACAACATCACCTCGCCGAACGAGATCTTCGACCGCTTCGTCGGTGTCGAGGGTTCGGCCTATGTCGTCGGCGGGCTGGGGATCAACTTCCAGTCCAACGAGCACCTGAAGCTGGCTCCCATCCGCACCGGCGTCGGTGCCCGGCTGGGCGCCAATGTCGGCTACCTCAAATACACCAGCAAGCCCACCTGGAACCCCTTCTGAGCGACCCTCAGGGCCTGTCGAGCACGCCCCCGCACCCGCCTGAAAGCAAAAAGCTGGCGGGTGCGCGCTTGATTGCCATCGCCTTGACACATGTCCCTTGCTATCCTTGAAGCCGTCTTGATGCCGGACGAGTGCCTGACAGTGCCCGTTAGGGGCTTGTCTGGCGCCGGATTTGCAAGCCGGAGCCCAAGACACGGTGGTACGGCGTATGAGGGTTTGTCATGTCTCAGACTGAGACAATCATGTTGGTGGCGCTGGGTTTCGTCCTGGCAACTTTGGTGGCGTTGTTCATCGGCCGCGGCATGTGGGTCTATGCGGTCAGGGCCTCGAAGCGACGCGGCGAGCGTGACAGGCCGTCCGACCTTGCCCGCGTGCAGGCGGATCGCGATCAGCTCCGGGCCGAATATGCCATGCTGTCGCGCAAGCTTGAGTTGCGTCTGGGCGATCTCAAGACCCGGCTGGCCGAACAGACGGCTGAAATCTCGCGCAATCGCAATCGCATCGAACGCCTGCTGGGCGAAATCGATACGCGCGATGCGGCCGTAGTGGCGGCAAATGCCGACCTTGAGGAAACCCGCGCCCAACTCGATCCACTGGAGGCCGAGCTGGCGCATCGCACCCAGAGCCTGCAAAAGCTTAAGGAGCAGCTTCGCGATCGCGACGAGACCGTCACCGGCCTGCACCGCGACCTGGCCGATGCCCACGCCCTGATCGCCAGTCACGATCGCCAGATCGATGCGCTGCGCGCGCGACCGGCCGAGCCTGAAGTCCCGGCCGCAAGCGAGGATGCCGAAGCCGCCTCGGCGTATGAACGGCTCAGCCGCCGCATCGAGGATCTGACATTGCTCTCGCAACGCATCGAGGCCCAGCGCGAGAACCTCGACAGCCAGCACCAGGCGGTCAAGGCGCTGAAGACCGATATCATCGTGCCGTCCAAGCGGCGCCGGGGTCGCCGCAAGCCGGCAGCAGCGAGCCGCCAGCAGCTTGTCGCCAAAACCGGCGATGCCGATGCCGCCCGGACCGAGCGGGAGACTTCGACGGCGCAACTGGAGATGCAGATCCTTGCGGCCGAGCGGGAAAGCGCCGGCCTCAGCCAGGAACTCGTCGAACTGGACAGGATGTGGAACGAAAAGCTCGCTGCCCTGGGCGAAGTGGCGCCTGCCAAGGCCGCCAGCGCCGGTAGCGATCGCATCGTCCGCGACGTCGAGGCAACAGGCATGGACGCCACTGGGTCCACCAACGGCACCCAGGAGCAGACCAACGTCATCTCTCTCGCCAGCCGCATACGCGCCCTGCAGAAGAACATCCCGGATTGATATTTCCTCAGCCCGGCTGTGGTGGCGGCCGACGTCGCTTGCGTGCCATGTCAGCGGCATGACGGCTTCGGCAAGTGCCTTTCATATCCGGGTCATCCCTTTTGTCACTCTCGCGTCCGACGCGGCGGGGCCGAAAGCCGGACCTGGCGCCTGTGGCCCCCGGGTCGCCGGGTCAGGCCCGACGATGGCATGAATGGGGGCGTAGTCCCCGCCGCGTCCCCCATCATCATGCCGGCACTTGATGCCGGCATCCATTCCGCTGGCGTTGCGACTTGCCGTGAGACTGGCGGAATGGACACCGGGATCAAGTCCCGGTGTGACGGTGAATGGTGTGGGTACATAGTCTTACGGCTCCGGCGGCCTTGCGCCGTGGCGGAGGGAGAAGGGAAGAGCGGAGCGCCTTTGAGGTGCAACGCTGTTAGTAACAATGGGCACCTGAAAGGCGCTCCGCACCCGATTTCTTGTCGGGCGATGCCGTCGCTCTCACCAGAACCGGTCTTATGAAGCCACATGCCGCCTGAAGAAGGAGGCACCTCCGGCCGGCCCGGCTTGCAATATGGCGCGCTGGATGTTTCCTCCCAGGGTCGACGCGCATCCCGCCCGGACCTTTCACGGCTACTCGTCAAGGCCGCTAGTTGGCTCGGGAACCGTTTTACCCCCATGCACCGACGGTTCGTGCACACTTCCGAGGCCGGGGGCAGGCGATGAGAACAATACTGGAACATTAACCGGATGTCAAGACATTTCTCTGGTTCGGTGCTGTTGTCTCCTTCACCGCCTTTCCGCCGTCATGCCGGCACTTGATGCCGGCATCCATTCCGCAGGCGTGCCGACTTGCCGTGAGGCTGGCGGAATGGACACCGGGAGCAAGTCCCGGTGTGACGGGCTGAAAGGGGACGCGCAAAATCTCGACGGTCGTCATGCCGGCACTTGATGCCGGCATCCATTCCGCTGGCCCTGCGACTTGCCGTGAGGCTGGCGGAATGGACACCGGGATCAAGTCCCGGTGTGACGGAGATGGGGGTTGGAGGACGGCCTCAACCACCGTCATCATGCGCGGGCCGGACCCGCGCATCCCATTCGAAGTCTGCGGGAGTGCCAAAAAGATAGCGCGGCCTTCGCGCACTGCCGCGATGTCGGTTCGCCATTGCCCCCACCAGTCCGTGCCATTCTTGCAACACGAACGGACTCGTTCCGGGGTGTGGGAAAAGTTGACGCAATAGGACGTCGACAGCAAGTGCCTGTTCAGATACCGTTCGCGCCCAAAGACACGCATGAAGTGTTCAGGCGGGCTGAGCCGCTACAAGAAAAAGCAGTAGACGGGGATGCGTATGTTGGGGGTCTTGCCCACAGTCTTGGTTGCTTCTTTCCTGGCATTGATTTTGTCGATGGGCGGAATTGGCCGGGCATGGTCGATGTCGCTGGAAGAAGCCGTCTCCATCGCCGTCAAGACCAATCCCGACGTTGGCCAGGCCATCGCCAATCGCGAGGCGATTGAATTCGCGTTGCGGCAGGGGCGCGGTCGCTACTTGCCGAGCATCGATCTCGAAGGCGATCTGGGGGCCGAAAATCGAAACAATGCCACCACGCGTGCCAGCGGCGACCAGAACAGCGTGTTCTTTCGTCGCCAGGCCAGCGTCGTCATGCGCCAGCTCTTGTTCGATGGTTTCAAGACCGATGCCGAAGTCGAGCGGCAGGCCTCGCGTGTCGACAGCGCCTCCTACGAGGTAGCCGATCGCTCGGAAACCCTCGCGCTGGCCGTCGTTCGCCAGTATCTCGATATCATTCGGCTGCGGCGCAGCATCGCCTTTGCCAGGCAGAACATCGCCTACCACGAAAAGCTGCTTTCTCGCATCAAGCAAGGCACCGTCGGTGGCACCCTCAGCGTCGCCGATCGCCAGCAGGCGCAGGAAAGGTTCTTCGCCGCCAAGGCCCAGGCATTGAGCATCCAGGCGGATCTGGATTCAGCCGAAGCCACCTTCATCAAGCTGGTGGGCCAGGCCGCCGGCAGCGTCAAGTGGCCAAGAGGGCTGCAGCGCTACCTGCCGCGGACCATGAACATCGCGCTTGACTATGCCAGAAAGAACCATCCGAGCATCCTCTCCGCCGGGGCTGAACTCGATGCCGCGGCGGCGCTGGTGAAGAAGGCCGAAGCGGACTTCTATCCGCAACTGTCGCTGGAGGCCCGGGGCAGCGTGGGGAGGGACCTGGCGGGAGTGCCCGGACGCGATTACGGCGGCCAGGTCGGCGTGGTCATGAGCTGGAATCTCTATAATGGCGGCATCAAGAGAGCCCATGAGCAGGAACAGGTGAGGCGCGTCGACGAGGCCCGCATGAAGCTGCATCAGGTGCAGCGCGACGTCGATGAGGCGATGCGCCTTTCCTGGAGCCGGCGGGCGCAGGAAGCGCTCCGGCTTGGTGAATTGCGCCAGCAACTGGCCACCCAGGACAAGGTCCTGTCATCCTATAATCAGCAATTCAGTATCGGCCAGAGGTCGCTGCTCGATGTCCTCGATGCTCAGAACAGCAAGTTTTCCGAGCAGATCGCGGTGGAAACCTCGGCAGCGGCAACCCTGTTCGCCGAGTATCGCATTTTCGCCGCCAGCGGTACGCTGCTGAAGGTATTGGCGGTCCAGGAGCCCGCGGCAGCCGATGCCTACGCCCGCCCACAGGCCAAAGTCCCCCCTACCCCGTCGGTCCAGTCGATGCCGCGTTATGCACCAACTCGCGATGGCACGCTCGGACCGCTTTATTGATCCAGCCGGCCCGCCGCCGGCGTTGCATGCGATCCGGATTTGCCCAGACCGACCTTTTCGCCATGACGGCGCGACAGGCATGGCCGGTGCCGTCATGCGGGCTCGGGTCACGAGACGGAGCACCGGCGATAGCGGCCCGCCCTTTGGCCTGCCTGGCGGCAAAAGAGTTGAACCCGGTGTGATGGCGTCATGAATTTCAGGGAGTACATCAACGGCGCGAACCCTGCTATTGCCAATATATTTTCTCTTCTCAAGAAAATAGGGAAAATTATATATCTCAATAACTATATTTTATTCTATATCCTGTTTGCCATTGTGGTCATCAAGATTGCCGATCCCGAGATCGTCAAATTCATGCGCCACAAGGTGTTCGACATCTATCAGACAATCGAGCCGCGCCACGAGACGAACTTCCCGGTCGCCATTGCCGATATCGACGAAGCCAGCCTGAAAGCCTTCGGGCAATGGCCATGGCCACGCACCCGGCTCGCCGAACTGACGGACAAGCTGACGAAGTCAGGCGCCGTCGTCATCGGCTTCGATATCCTGTTCGCCGAAAAGGATCGCCTTTCGCCGCCCGATCTGGCGCAACAACTGCCCGGCCTCTCCCCGAGCGCCAGGCAGGAACTCCTGGCCATGCCCGCGAACGATGCCGTCTTCGCGGCGGCCATCCACAAGGCCCGGGTGGTTCTGGGCCTATCGGCGCTGCAATACGACAGCAATGCATCGGCGGTCGAAAAGCTGCCGGCGGCCAAGATCGCCACGCTGGGCGGCGATGCCCGGCCGTTCCTGCTGCGCTTTCCCGGCGCCATCCCCGTGGTGGGCGATCTGGCGCACGCCGCCGCCGGCCTCGGGCTTGTCAACATCGTTCCCGAACCGGACGGCATCGTGCGCCGCGCGCCAGCGCTGGCGCAGGTCGCGGGGCGCAACTTCCTCTCGCTCAGCATGGAATTGCTGCGGGTTGCAACCGGCACCCCGACCACCCTGGTCAAGCTGGACAAGAACGGCATCACCGGCGTGGTGGTGGCGCACGCGCTGTTGCCGGTCGACCGCAGCGGCCAATTCTGGCTGCACTACGCCGGGCACAAGCCGCGGCGGTTTTTCTCCATCAAGGATTTCCTCGACGGCAAGGTGCCGCCGGCGCGCATCGCCAACAAGATCGTCCTGGTCGGCACCACCGCCGTCGGCCTGCATGACCTGAAACCCACGCCGCTGGACGCCGCGGTTCCGGGCGTGGAGATCCATGCCGAACTGATCGAATCGGTGCTGTCCAATGCGCTCCTGGTGCGCCCCAATTATGCCGTCGGCCTGGAACTGATCGTGCTGGTCGTCGTCGGGCTATTCCTGATTGTCTTCGTGCAGCGCACAGGCGCGGTGGTCGGCTTGCTGGCCGGCGCCGTGATCGCCTGCATTCTCATGGGCGCGTCGTGGTACCTGTTTGCCTACAAGAACACGCTCATCGATTTCGCAACGCCCATGGTGGCGAATTTCCTGTTGTATTTCTGCATAATCACCGAGCGATACTTGAACGAGGAAAAGTCCAGACGCACCATCAGATCGGCGTTTTCGCGTTATCTGTCGCCCGAACTGGTGAGGCGGCTGGCGGCCCATCCAGAGCAACTGGTGCTCGGCGGCGAAACCAGGAACATTTCGATCATGTTTTCCGACATCCGGCAATTCACCCGGATTTCGGAAGGCTACGCCGGCGATCCGCAGGGCCTGACCACCCTCATGAACCGCTTTCTGTCGCCGTTGACCGACGAGATCATGAAGACGGCGGGCACCATCGACAAATATATCGGCGATGCGATCATGGCCTTCTGGGCGGCGCCGCTCGATGATCCCGATCACGCCGAGCACGCCTGTGTTGCCGCCCTGCACATGGTCGACGCGTTGAACGATCTCAACCGGCAACTCGAGGTCGAGGCCAAGGAGGTGGGGCGCGATTTCGTCCCCTTGCGGGCCGGCATCGGCATCAACACAGGCGAAAGCGTGGTCGGCAATCTCGGCTCGGCGCAGCGCTTCAACTATTCGGTGCTGGGCGATGCCGTCAACCTGGCATCGCGGATCGAGGGGCTGACCAAGCAATACGGCGTGACGATCCTGGTGGGCGAGACGACAGCGCGCCTCGTTCCCGAATTGGCGCTGGTGGAAGTCGATCTGGTTCGCGTCGTCGGCAAGGAAGTGCCGGTGCGCATCTACGCCGTGCTCGGTGACCGCGATCTGAAGCGAAGCGAGAATTTTCAGGCGTTCCTGAAGGCCCACGAAGCCGCCTTGCAAAGCTACCGGGCAAAGGCCTGGGCCGATGCGGGTATCGCCTTTTCGCGGGCCGAGCAACTGACGCCTGAAGGCCTCGATCTTTCGGGCCTGTTTGAAACCTATCGGCAGCGCCTGCGCGACTATGCCATGGCACCACCGCCCGAGGATTGGGATGGTGTGCACCGCACCGACAAGAAGTGAGCACGCGCGCTACACGACGGTGACGGCATGGGTGACGTGGGAGCCGTCCTGATCGTAGAGTACGTTGACCGCCGTGCCGGGGCTCAAGGCGCTGTCGAACATGGCGATGACCGCGCTGTAGTTGTGGCCACCTGTCGCGCCGTTGGCGTCGATCTGCACCTCGGTGGCGCCGCCGACGTTCTGGACCTGCACATAGTCCGACAACACGTCGCCCGCCCCGCTATTGACCGTGAACAGCGCCGACAGGTCGACCTCGTCGTTGGCGGTGTTGAAATTGACGATCAGGTCCGCCAGATCGCCGACATTGAGGGCATCGGGCGAGAAGTGCACCACATCGGCGCTCGAATCGGCGCCGACATCGAGCGTGTTCTGGCCAGCGCCACCATCCAGGTAGTCGGCACCGGCACCTCCGAGCAGCGTATCGTTCCCGCCCAGAAGCCCGCCGGCATTGCCGGAATCGCCGATCAGCGTGTCGTTGCCGCCGCCGCCGGCAAGATAGTCATCGCCCATGTTGCCACGCAACTCGTTGGCGCCGGCGCTGCCGATGATCGTATCGTTGAAATAGGAGCCGATGACGTTTTCGATGCTGGTCAGCGTATCGCTCGATCCGGTCCCGTCATCGAAAACGACGTTCTGCGACAAATCGACATTGATCCCGGCGCTGGAACTGGTGTGGGTGATCCAGTCCGAACCGGCGCCGCCATTGATCGTGTCGCTGCCGCCGGAGCCGCGGAAGTAATTGTCGCTGGCATCGCCCGTCAGGCTGTCGCCAAAGTTCGAGCCGCGCAGGAACGTGGCACCGATGAAGGTGTCATTGCCGATGAAATTGTCGCCCGGGTTGACGTCGGTGGCGGTGCCGGTGACCAGGCTGGCGTTGACCCCGCCATCGGCGTTCTGCCAGCTTATGCGGGCCTCGCCCGTCATGCCGGTGAAGTCGACGTAGTCGTCGCCGGCGCCGAGCCGCACCTCGATGAAGTTGCCGAAGCTGTTGGTGTAGCTGCCATCGACGTGCACGGTGTCGTTGAAGGCACTGTCGCCAATGACGTGGACGCCGGAAACCTGATCGACCGTGCCCCACCCGTCGGCGATCTGGCCGGGGGCGAGGCCGTTGATCGTGGCGGACGTCAGGTTGGCGTCAATGCCGGCCGGGGAGTTGCTGTAGTCGGCCCCCACATAGTCCCAGAATCCGTCGCCGGAGAAATCCTGCGTCACGACGAGCGTGTCGTTGCCGGCATCGCCCCGCAAGACGGCCTCACCGCCCTGGGCCACCAGGAAGTCGTTGCCGTCACCGCCGTGCAGGATATCGCCGCCGCCGAAATTGAGGGCAGCGCCGCCGCTTACAAGCGTGTCGTCGCCACCCAGGAGCCCGCCGGCATTGCCGGAATCGCCGATCAGCGTATCGTTGCCGCCGGCGCCGTAAAGAATGTCGTTGCCCATATCGCCGCGCAACACATTGTCGCCGGCGCTGCCGACGATCGAGTTGTCGAAATAGGAGCCCACGACGTTCTCGATGCTGCTCAGCGTATCCATCGTGCCGAAACCGTCATCGGCGACGATATTGGCGGAAAGGTCCACGATGATGCCGGCGCCGGAATCGTAGTGGGTGATCCAGTCGGAGCCGCCGCCGCCATGGATCGTGTCATTGCCGGCTGAACCGCGAAATACGTTGTCATTGCCGTCGCCCGTCAGGCTGTCGGCGAAACTGGTGCCACGCAATTGGTTGGCACCCATGAAGGTATCGTTGCCGATGAAATTGTCGGTCGCATTCATATCCGTCGCGGTGCCCGTCAGCAGGCTCGCATTGACGCCGCCGCCGGCGTTCTGCCAGCTCACGCGGGCCGTCCCCGTCATGCCGGTCAGGTCGACGAAGTCATCACCGGCGCTCAGGCGCACCTCGATGAAATTGCCGGAACTGTTGGAGTAGCTGGCGTCCACGTAGACGGAGTTGTTGAAGGCGCTGTCACGGATGACATGGACGCCTGCGACACGGTCGATCGTTCCCCAGCCGTCTGCAACCTGGAAGGCGCCGACCCCGAATTTGAAGTCCGCGGTCAGATTGGCGATGATGCCGGATGGTGAGTTGGAATAATCCGCAACGACATAATCCCAAAAGCCATCGCCGGAGAACTGCTGCGTCACAATCAGCATGTCGTTGCCGGGACCGCCCTGCAGGACGGCGTGTCCGCCCTGCGCCACCAGGACGTCGTCGCCCGGGCCGCCGCTGAGGAAATCCTTGCCATTGAAATCAAGGGCGGCACCACCGCTCAGCAGAACGTCGTCGCCGCCATTGCCAAATATCTGGTCGTTGCCGGCCCCGCCGTTGATGATTTCATTGGCTGGCGTGCCGTTTAGAGTATCGTCACCCGACGTTCCGTTGATCCCGCTGAACAGGAACACGTTCGCCGGATTGGCGGTGGTCAGGTCGACGTTCAGGACGGTTATCGTGCTGGTGCCGTCGAGGTCGATGGTGGTGTTGGTGCCATCGAAGGTGAACCCCGAAAAGCCGCCAGTTCCGGTAAACCCGTAGGCGTTGAGGTCGATCAGGTCGGTGCCGAGCTGGAAGTCGAAGATGACATCGTGGCCGCTGCCGGGCTGGAAGCTGAACAGGTCGGCCTGGCTTCCGCCCGCCAGCGTATCGTCGCCGGCGCCGCCAAGCAGCAGGTCGCTGCCGCCCCTGCCCTCCAGCCTCTCGTTGCCGGGACCGCCGATCAGCGCGTCCGCTCCATCCGACCCGCGCACCTTTTCGATGTTGCTCAGCGTATCGGTGAACATCTGGCCGTTCCACATGCCGGTCACCGCGGCCGCACCGATACCGGCAAACACAACGGAAATACCGGACACCCCGGGCCGGTCGTAACGGACAAGATCGACCCCGCCGCCGCCGTCGACAAAGTTGTTGCCACCTTCGGTGATGAAGCTCTCATTGCGGCTTGAGCCGATAAGAGTGTCGTTGTAGGGGGTGCCGCGCCATTCGTTGACGGCGCCCGTTACAAAGGTCATGGAGGTGCCGTCGACCTCGCTCGCGATGCCCTCGACGGCATCGATGTAGGCGCCGTGATAGTCGCGGACATCAACTCTCAGAAAGCCATCGCCGGTCACAGTGATGTTGTCGGTGCCGGTTCCCACCCGGATGCCGAGCCATTCGGTGCTCGACAGATCGACGGTGAAAATGTCGTTGCCGGCGCCGGCGAACAGATAGGCGCCGCCGTTGATGCCGTCGATGAGGTCGAAGTTCGCCAGCGAATCGGTGCCGAGGCCGGCCTTGGCGATGGTGCCGCCCGTTACACCGATGTTGGCCAGCAGACCGACGTCGAGATTGCTGTAGTCCATGGTATAGAAGCCGTGGACCGTGCCTGTGAAATCAATCGTGTCGTTGCCGGCGCTCGACACGATCACGTCGCCATTGTCCGGCGTCGCATCGCCCGGCTTGATGAGATCGTTGCCGCTTGTGCCGACCAGATAGTCGTCGCCGGACGTGCCGTTGATGACGTTCATGGTCTCGGCGGTGCCGGTTATGGTGATGGTGACGGTGGTTGGCGCCGAGGTGTCGTTGGCCGCGCCGCTGTTGTCGCTCGCCACCAGGTCATAGGAAAAGGTGATGGTCTCGCCCGCCGCCAGGAAATCGAGATTGGCGGTCGTCGCATAGGTCCAGCCGGTCTGGCCGACGCTGAAGCCCGCGACCAGCGTCGTCGCCAACGCACTGCCGAGGTTGCCGCCGCTCCACACGATGTCGCCGTTATAGCTCTTCGACACGCTCACCACGTCGCCGCTGTCGGGATCGGCGACGCTCAGGGCGCCGCTGTCGGTCAGGAGGGCATTGCCGTTGCCTTCGGTGAGCTGCCCGGCGGTATCGGCCACACTCAGGGTCGGGGGATCGTTGACCCCGGTGACGGTGATGGTGACCGTCGAGACGTTGGAATCGGCAATACCGTCATTGGCCATGTAATCGAAGGCGACCGTCGTCGACTGGCCCTTGGCAAGACTGTCGAATTTGCCCGAAGGATCGAAACTCCACGTGCCGTCGGCATTGAAGGTGAGGCCCGCCGGCTTGGTTCCCACGACCGTGTAGGTGAGATCGGTTGCCGGGTTGTTGTCGGGATCGGTGGTGGCGGTGACCACCGTGCCGGTGACCACGGTCTGTTCATTGGTTGTGGCCGTTTCGGCCGAAGTGACCGGCGGCACGTCGGCGCCGCTGACGGTGATGGTGACCGTCGAGATGTTGGAATCGGCGATGCCGTCGTTGGCCATGTAGTCGAAAGTCACCGTCGCCGTCTGGCTCGGGGTGAGGCTGTCGAAATGGCCCGAGGGATCGAAACTCCAGGTACCGTCGGCATGGAAGGTGAGGCCCGCCGGCGCGGTGCCCACCACCGCGTAGGTGAGTTCGGTTGCGGGGTTGTTGTCGGGATCCGTGGTAACGTCGACCACCGTGCCGGTGACCGCCGTCACCTTGTTGGTCGCCGCGGCTTCATCGGCCGTAACCGGCGCGTCGTTGACGCCGGTGACGGTGATGGTGACCGTCGAGGTGTTGGAATTGGCGATGCCGTCATTGGCCTTGTAGTCGAAGGAGACCTTTGCCGTCTGGCCCTGTGCGAGGCTGTCGAAATTGCCTGACGGGTCGAAACTCCAGGTGCCGTCGGCATGGAAGGCAAGGCCCGACGGCGCCGTTCCCACAACCGCGTAAGTGAGATCGGTCGCCGGATTGTTGTCGGGATCGGTGGTAGCGGTGACCACCGTGCCGTTGACGGCGGTGTCCTCGTTGGTCCTGGCCGCTTCGGCTGAAGTCACCGGTGGCAGGTTCGCGCCGCTGACGGTGATGGTGACCGTCGAGGTGTTGGAATCGGCGATGCCGTCATTGGCCTTGTAGTCGAAAGTCACCGTTGCCGTCTGGCTGGGGGTGAGGCTGTCGAAATGGCCTGAGGGATCGAAACTCCAGGTACCGTCGGCATGGAAGGTGAGGCCCGCCGGCGCCGTGCCCACCACCGCGTAGGTGAGTTCGGTTGCGGGATTGTTGTCGGGATCGGTGGTAACGTCGACCACGGTGCCGGTGACCGCCGTCACCTTGCTGGTCGCCGCGGCTTCATCTGCCGTGATTGGCGCATCGTTGCTGCCGGTGAGGGTGACCGTCACCGTCTGCGAGGCGGTGCCGCCATGACCGTCGCTCACCTTCACGATGTAAGTCTGGATCTGCTGCTCACCGCCTTTGAGGAAATCCAGAGCACTGTCCTGGACAGCATAGGTCCACGTCACCGACCCGGTAGCGTCGTTGACGGGGTTCAGCGCGAAGGTGCCGAGATAACCGTTGCCTTGTGCGCTGAAGGTGGCGGTGTGGGTGTCCTGCAGGTCGGCATCGGTGAATGTCACGGCCCCGGCGCGCATCTGCAGGGTGGCGTTTTCACCCGCTGCATGGTCGGCGATCTCGGTGACCGACGCCGCCTGCGCCGTCGACGTGATGTGCGGCGGATTGTCAAGCGGCCCGGAACTGGAACTCGTGCCCCCCGCCGCCGCGTTGCCCGCAAACGACGTATCGACGACCTCTTCGCCGCCGGTCGTCGCGACCTCGGCTACCACCGGCGCCGGCAGGGCGTTGGAGATGGTGGCAATGCTGGAAAACGTATCGAGCGGCGAAGTGAACGTGGTGCCGTCGTTGAATACCAGCTCAACGGTGACATCCTTCACCGGATGCGATTCGGTGACGCCTTCGCGGTTCAGTTCGATGTTCGAGGACGAGGAGCTTCTATCCAGCGTGTTGATGATGGAATTGAAATTCTGCTTTTCTTCATCTGTCTTGGGGCTGAGGTCGAGGCTGAATGAGCCGTCCTGCACCTTCACGGCATCGAAGCCGACGCTGGTCAGCACCTGGCCGCCGATCTTCAGGTCGAAATGACCGTTTTTCGCCTGGAACGTGCAGGTGGGCGATGTCTGAAGGTCGATGGGGCAGTGCACGAATACGGTGGTGCCGCGAACGGCGATGACGGCGACCGGCGTCGCCATCTCCATGTCGCCCGTCTTGACCACATTGCCGGTGACAAATCCCGCCGTGCCCTTGAGCAGGTCGAACAGCATCGAGTTCGATGTCGAGCCCGGGTCGTAGACGAACTTGTCGAGCGTCATCGAGCCGCCGTCGCTCAGGGCAAAGACGGACTTGTCGGCAAACACAATGCCGAGATTGGAATGGGCGCCGGCCGTGACCACGTCGCCCAGATAGACGGGCGTGCCGGGGGTCAGCGTGGCGACCTCGCCGTTGGGATGCTGGACGCTGGCGCTGCCATCGAGGGTCTGCACCTTGCCGATGGGATCGGCGCCGCTGTCGGTCGTCGCCTGGGCATAACGGACAGGCGCCTCGACGCCGGATTGCGGGTCAGCCGCCTCGCTGGAGTGCCCGGCATCGATTGACGGCGTGGCATGATCGCTCGATCCGGTCATCGATCAAACTCCTGCGTGGACGCCAAGGGCCTTGAGGAACAGGCAAGCGATGAGCAAAATCCCTCGCGGCTCGTACCAACGGCAACGATACCGCCTGAACCCGGCGTCTGCACGCCATATTCTGTCTGGTGAAACCTGTCCGCCATGCCGGTCGAGATCACCTTCATCATCACCTGCCGAGGCTTGCGAGTGTAGCCAGTCGATTACCTTGGAACAATGCGTAAGACGGGCAATTCCGCAGGTAGCGGCCGCAGTGTTGGATGAGCTGCGCTCCATGTCTCGAAGGCGGCCGGCGCTTTCTTGTAGGCACGACTGGAAACACAACCGCCGGCAGCGTATCCTCAAGCCCAATTGGCAAGGCGGGCGGGGTGCCGTTGACGTGGTCGATCACAGGCATTGCCTGGCAGGGGGCGACGGCCGGCAACAATCACCCTGCTCTGGCGGTGCGTCGGCGAACAACGGTTGCGGATGCGCCGACGATAACATGACAGAAGCGGATCGATTTGCTTCATGAACATTTCGCAGGACAGGCAATCGCTGGCGACCGCCGAAGCGGACCCTTTGCTTGCCTGCCTGATTTATGTCACCGCCCATCACGACCGCGCGCCATCGGTGGATGCCATCACCGCCGGACTGCCGCTCATCGACGGGCGGCTGACGCCCGATCTGTTCATCAAGGCCGCCGAACGCGCCGGCTATGCCGCTTCCATCGGCAGGCGGCCGATCCGCAAGCTGAACAGCTTGAACCTGCCCGCCATTCTCCTGCTCAACAACCAGAATTCCTGCGTGCTGCTGCGCCGCTACAAGAAGGGGAGAATCCGGGTTTATGACCCGATTGCCAATGCCCAGGTAAATACAACTATTTCCGAGATCGACAAAGACTACACAGGCTTTGTCATCTTCACCAAGCCGCAATTGAAATTGACCGATGTCGCGGACGATTTTGCCCGCCGCGGCGACGGCCACTGGTTCTGGGGGGTGATATGGCGGCTGTGGCCGGCTTATGCGCGGGTCTTTGTGGCCGCCGCCATCATCAACCTGCTGGCGCTGGCCTCGCCGTTGTTCATCATGAACGTCTATGACCGCGTCCTGCCCAACAAGGCGGTCTCGACGCTCTGGGTTCTTGCATCCGGCATCGGACTGGCGGTGTTCTTCGATCTGACGCTGCGCACGGTGCGCGGCTGGCTGGTCGACGGCAGCGGGCGACGGGCCGATGTGCTGCTGTCGGCCCGCATCTTCGAACACCTCCTGTCGATCAAGATGAGCGGCAGGCCGAAGACGACCGGCAGTTTCGCCAACCAGCTCAAGGAATTTGAAAACGTCCGGGAGTTCTTCACATCCGGCACGATTACCACCTTGACGGATTTCTGCTTCTTCGGGGTCTTCCTGCTGATGATCTATTATATCGGCGGCAACATCGCCGCGATTCCGGCGATTGCCGCCGCCCTGGTCCTGTTCTTCGGCCTGATTTTCCAGTTTCCGCTGCGCCGGGCGGCGCAGAAATCGCAACGCGAATCCGCCTATCGCATGTCGCTGCTGGTCGAGGCCATCGCCTCGCTGGAAACCATCAAGGCCATCCGGGCCGAAGGCACGTTGCAGCGCACCTGGGAACTGCTGGTCGGCCAAACCTCGAAAAATCTCGAAAAGACCAGGCAGATATCGGCCTTGGTCGCCAACATCACCATCGGCGTGCAGCAGCTTGTGTCCATAGCGATCGTCATCGTCGGGACCTATCTGTTCAGCGAGGGCCGGCTGACGATGGGCGCCATCATCGCCTGCGTCATCCTGGCGAGCCGCTCGGTAGCGCCATTCGGCAATTTCGCCATGCTTGTCGCCCGCTCGCAGCAATCCTTCGCCTCGCTCAGGGCCCTGAACGAGGTGATGAACATTGAAAGCGAGCGGCCGGTCGGCAAGAATTATGTTTCCCAGCCGATCACCGATGGCCGCATCGAGTTCAAGTCGGTGTCCTTTTCCTATCCCGAGGCGCCCACCCCGGCGATCCAGGATTTCAACCTGACGATCAGGCCGGGTGAGCGCGTCGGCATCATCGGCAAGATCGGTTCCGGCAAGACCACCATCGGGCGGCTGCTGGCGGGCATCTATACCCCCTCGGCGGGCAACATCCTGATCGACGGGGTGGATCAGCGGCAGTTCCATCCGCATGAATTGCGCGGTGCCATCGGTGTCGTGACGCAGGATTCCGACCTCTTTTACGGCACGTTGCGCTCCAACATCCTCATGGGCTCGCGGCATGCGAGCGACGAGCAGTTCGTGGCCGCGGCAAAGCTTGCAGGCGTCGACGACTTCGCCATGCGCCACCCGGCCGGCTTCGACATGCCGGTGGGCGAACGCGGCGGCCTGCTTTCGGGCGGACAGCGCCAGGCCGTCACGCTGGCGCGGGTCTTCCTGCTCAACCCCAAGGTCGTGTTCCTCGATGAACCCTCCGGTTCCATGGACCTGGCGAGTGAACGGGTGCTGATCGAGCACCTGCGCAATGCGTTGCGATCCGATGCCACCATCATCATCTGCACCCACCGCTACAGCATGCTGGAACTTGTTGACCGGCTGGTGGTGATCGCCAACGGGCACGTGGCCATCGAAGGGCCGCGGGACAAGGTGCTGGAGCACCTCAAGGCGCACGCCAAGGCGCAATAATCGCGACTTGGGCCGCCGGCGTGACGGCTTTGGCCAACCCCCGCGTGTGCAAGGCAAGCGGGCGCGGCTTGGCAGCTACGGCAAAAGACGGCATGGTGGACCGGCAGCCGCCTGAACGACTGACTGGCAATTCTGCGGAGGACGATCTTTGGCGATATCGCGGGAAGCCGAGGATGTGGGGTTCGCGGCGGACTACAATGCCGCCCTTTACGAAAGGCCGTCGCGCTCGGGAACGCTTTTCATCGTCGCCATCGCTGCCGTCTTCGCCGCCTTCCTCGCCTGGGCAAGCTGGGCGCAGATCGACGAGATGACACGCGGCGAAGGCCGGGTGGTGCCCTCCGGCAAGAACCAGATCGTGCAGAGTCTCGAGGGCGGCATCGTCAAGGAAATCCTCGTCGATACCGGATCGGTGGTCCACAAGGGCGAACTCCTCTTGCGCATCGACGATACCGGATTTGCCGCCAGCCTCGGCGAGGTGGAAGCCAAGCGGGCAGCCTTGCGCGCCGCGATCATTCGCCTGCGGCACGAGGTCTCCAGCGACCGGCAGGCCCCGCTGGTATTCCCCGCCGATCTCGAAAAGGCCGCTCCCGCCACCGTCGCCAGCGAAAAGGAGCTGTATCAGATCAGGCAGCGCAGCCTCGATGTGCAGATGAACATACTGGCTGAACGGGTGCAGCAGCGCGACAGGGACCTCTCCGAAGCCAGGCTGAATATCGCGCGCCTGCAGAAGAACCTCTCCCTCGCCGACGAGGAAGAAAAGCTGAAGGCGCCGATGGCGAAAGCGGGCATCGTTCCCAAGACCGACTTCATCCGCCTGCAGCGCGACATCGCCGACCTCAGCGGGCAGCTTGCCGTGGCAACCGAATCCATACCGCGCCTCGAGGCGGCGGTGCGCGAAGCCTCGTCCATGAAGGACGAGCAGGCGCTCAAGTTCCGCGAGGACGCCCGCACCGAACTGGCCCAGAAGATCGCCGACCTGTCGGTCATCGGCGAAACCATGCTCGGCGCCAAGGACCGGGTGGCGCGCACCGACATCCGTTCTCCGGTGGACGGCATCGTGAACAAGCTCAACATCAACACCATCGGCGGCGTTGTCAAACCGGGCGAACCGCTGGTGGAGATCGTGCCGCAGCAAGAGAGCCTGCTCATCGAGGCCAAGGTCCACCCCAACGACATCGCCTTCATCCATCCCGGGCAGAAGGCCAACGTCAAGATCACCGCTTACGACTATTCGATCTATGGCGGGCTCGATGGTCAGGTGGTGCGCATTTCAGCCAATTCGTCCTACGACGACCAGACGCGGCAGGTCTATTATCTGGTGACGGTCAAGACGCTGACCAACCATCTCGGCAAGCCCGAGCAGAACCTGGTGATCATCCCCGGCATGGTCGCCAACGTCAACATCGTCACTGGCAAGCGGACCCTCCTGGAATACCTGCTCAAGCCCATCAACAAGGCCAAGTTCGACGCCTTGCGGGAGAGATAGGGCCTGGTGCGGGGCGCGCGGGCCCAGGGTCGCCGGGACCCCGATGGTGTTGGCGCAGGCGACCCGGACGTGGCCAATTTCTTAACGGGATCGTGCGACAACGACGCCAGCGACCAGCGATCTGCGGAGTTCACCAAATGCAATTCGGGTCACGCACTCTTGCGCGTTTCATCAAGAACGAGTCGGGCGTCAGTGCCATCGAATACGCAATGATCGCCGCAACAACGGCGCTTGTCCTGGCCGTCGTCATGCCGACCGTCAAGTCGAGCCTCTCGACCAGCTACACATCGGTCAGCGACAACCTGCAATAGGTTCCGCTCGCCTCGATGACCGGCTGCCCCCTGCCGCCGATGTCGGCTGTGTGCATCGTCGTCGGGCGGCCTGGCTTGGGGAGGGTGAAGGGACGCGGTTCATCCTGTCCATTTTGGACTGCGTCCACCGGGCGCAAGTTGCCGGCCGACTATGGACTTACCCCCGCCCTGCCAGGCAATCCCGGGATGCGACCATGCAGCCCGTTGCTTATCGCCAGGACGGGTCGTCATCTCCCGCCTCAGGTCGTTCAAATTTTCTGCCCGACTTTAGTTCTCCGTTTAGATAACTGCGGCAAAGCTGAGCGAGCAAATGAGGCTGGAGACGATGAACGAGCCGGATCCTTCTGACATATTCGATCCTCTGACCCTCCGGCAGATGTTGGCAGATTTTGGGGCCGTGGCATTATCGGAACTCATGGACTGCTTCGCCGGCAACGTGGCGCAAGCGGAAGAGGAACTCGCCCAGGGCGATGCGGAAATTGATCTGGTGGCACTCAGGCGGGTGGCGCATAATGTGAAGGGAACGGCCGCAATGTATGGTGCGCTGCGTCTCGCCGCAGAGGCGTCAAAGCTGAATGACCTGTGCGCAGCAGCAGACGCGGCAAGTCTCCACCAGCAAGTCCAGATTCTTCGCCATGTCTGCCGGGAAACAATCGACCAAAGCACGCAATATCGCCCGGCGGTATGACATCCTGTCAGAAGCCGTCGGCCCCAGATCGCATTCAGAGATGGCGTAAATTGCTCATATGGCGCTGACACGAGATAAGCGCATTTGTGGCGCCGCAGGCAGAGCCGGATTTCCCTAGAGATTTCAGAGAATTATTGGCGCCCCCTAGGGGACTCGAACCCCTGTTTCTGCCGTGAGAGGGCAGCGTCCTGGGCCACTAGACGAAGGGGGCGGCGCCGTGTGCTCTCGAACCGCGTCAATGCGCGGCCGCACGCGAATTTCTATAGAGGCGGCATAAACGAAGCGCAAGTGAAAGCTTGGGGCCTTATGGGGCGGCGGGCCTGAGCCTGACGCGGCCGATCACCCTGCCCTTCCTGACATCGACGATCACCACCTGAGGCCCCGACGGCGCGGCGATGTCGATGGACAGGTGATCGCCATCGAGATGGCTGGCGGTGATGGTGGCACCGGCGGGCACCGTCACGTCGAGATCGCCAAAACCTTCCGCCCGCTGGTCGTTGCCGTGCCCCGACTTCAGGACGATGGCGGCCACCAGCGCCATGGCGCCGAGCACAATGAGCGCGCCCATGATATAGACTGCGCCCTTGAGCAGCCGCACATTGCGCGCGCTCCAGCCGGTATCGCCGGCGCTGCCATCGCCTATGAAGGATTGCTCGTCGCTCATGACAGCCCCTGTTTCGCCCAACCTGACCCTCGTCGTGCCGGATGAGGCCGGCAACGAACGCCTCGACCGGCTGCTGGCTTCGACATTTCCCGAGGTGAGCCGGGCCCGCTTCCAGGCCCTCATCGCCGGTGGCGCCGTCACCGTGGACGGGCGGACCATAGTGGAGGCCCGGCACCGGGTCAAACCCGGCGTCGGCGTCAGCGTTGCCCTGCCCGCACCGCTTCCCGCCGCCCCGGCGGGCGAAACAATCGCCCTCGATATCCTGCACGAGGACGCCGATCTCATCGTCATCGACAAGCCGGCCGGCCTCGTCGTCCACCCCGCCGCCGGCAACTGGACCGGCACCCTGGTCAACGCCCTCATCGCCCATTGCGGCGAGGGCCTTTCAGGCGTCGGCGGCGTCAGGCGGCCGGGCATCGTGCACCGCCTCGACAAGGATACCTCCGGCATCCTGGTGGTGGCCAAGAACGAACGCACGCTGAAGGGTCTTCAGGCCCAGTTCGCCGCCCACGGCCGCGACGGGCTGTTGAAGCGCGCTTACCTCGCCTTCGTGTGGGGCCGGCCGGAACGCGCCTCGGGGTCGGTTGATGCCCCCATCGGCCGCCACCCGCAGCACCGCACCAAAATGGCCGTCAGGCCCCGCGACGGGCGCGCCGCCATCACCCGCTACCGGGTGATCGAAAGCTATCCGGCCGGCGCCGAACGACCCGTGGCAAGCCTCGTGCGCTGCGAGCTGGAAACCGGCCGTACCCACCAGATCAGGGTCCACATGGCCCATATCGGGCATCCGCTCCTGGGCGATGCGACCTATGGCACCGGCTTCAGGACCGCCGCCAGCCGCCTCGACCAGCGTGCGCGGGCAGCGCTCGAGACCCTCGATCGCCAGGCGCTGCATGCCGCCGAACTGGGCTTCCGTCATCCCGCGACGGGTGAGGACATGCTGTTTCACTCAAGCCTGCCCGCCGACCTCGGCAGGCTGGGCAAGGCGCTCAAGAATTTGACGTTGACGTAAACATCATGCGAACGTGAGCGAAAGTTAAGAGGACTTTTGCCCCCTTTTGGTCTACAAAGGAACGAATTGCGTACTTATATGCTTCGGGCGGTTCGGCGTGAAAGCGGAAATCCACCCGAGCCGCCTCGTGAAGGGGAACAACAATGGCCAAGACAGCAGCTTCCACCCTGCCATCGATCACCGCCGGTGAAGGCGGGCTCAACCGCTATCTCGCCGAGATCCGCCGTTTCCCCATGCTGCGGCCGGACGAGGAATACACCCTCGCCAAGCAATGGCGCGAGGACGGCGACCGCGAGGCCGCCCATCGGCTGGTCACCAGCCACCTGCGTCTGGTGGCCAAGATCGCCATGGGCTATCGCGGCTACGGCCTGCCCATTTCCGAGATCATCTCCGAAGGCAATGTCGGCCTCATGCAGGCCGTCAAGCGGTTCGAACCGGAGCGCGGCTTTCGCCTCGCGACCTACGCCATGTGGTGGATCAGGGCCTCGATCCAGGAGTTCATCCTGCGCTCGTGGTCGCTGGTCAAGATGGGCACCACCGCCAGCCAGAAGAAGCTGTTCTTCAACCTGAGGAAGGTGAAGGGGCAGATCCAGGCGCTGGAGGACGGCGACCTGCGCCCCGATCAGGTGAGCGAGATCGCCACGCGACTGGGTGTGCCCGAAGCCGACGTCATCTCCATGAACCGCCGCCTGTCGGGCGATGCCTCGCTCAATTCCCCGGTCAGGGCCGATTCCGAAGGCGAATGGCAGGACTGGCTGGTCGATGACGCCGACAACCAGGAGACCGTCCTCGCCGAGAACGAGGAACTGGAGCAGCGCGTCGGCCTTCTCCACAAGGCCATGGCGAAGCTCAACGAGCGCGAGCGCCGTGTCTTTGAGGCCCGCCGCCTTGCCGAGGACCCCCTGACGCTGGAAGACCTGTCGCAGGAGTTCGGCGTGTCGCGCGAGCGCATTCGCCAGATCGAGGTGCGGGCCTTTGAAAAGGTGCAAAAAGCCGTGCGCGCCTCGGCCCGCGAGGCCGCCACGGCAGGCGCTGCCTGAACCGCAAGGGGCGAAGGGCGTGCGATCAAGCCAGTGGCGTTGCGATGCAGAGCACTGCTAATATGGCCTTCACCTTGACCCTGATACTCGACAGGCCCTTGCATGCAGCACTTGAGCGAAGCCCAAAGGAACGCCTTCTGGCGTGACGGTTATCTGCTGGTCGAAGACGTCGCCGATGCGGCATTGCTGGCCGATTTGCGCCGCGACTTCGATGCCTGGGTGGACGAAAGCCGCAGCCGTACCGCGCCATGGGGAGAAACCGCAGACGGGCGTCCGCGCTTCGATCTCGAAGTGAAGAACCACCGCGCTGACCATCCCGCCCTCAGGCGCGTCAACTCGCCCACCGAGGTGTCGGACGCCTACAAGCGCGCCATGGCTGCTTCGAAGATGACCGACATCGTGGCCGAACTGATCGGGCCGAACGTCAAGTTCCATCATTCCAAGATCAATTCCAAGCTTCCCGGCGCCGCCACCGAGGTGAAGTGGCATCAGGATTTCCCCTTCACGCCCCACACCAACGACGACATCGTCACCGCCCTCCTCTTCGTCGATGAGGTGACTGCCGACAACGGCCCGCTGGAAATCGTCGCCGGCAGTCATCGGGGCGAAATCCACTCCTTGTGGAAGGACGATGTCTTCACCGCCGCCGTCGCCGAAGACGTGGCCGCGAAAAGCCGCCGCCAGGCGGTGCGCTGCCTCGGGCCGGCCGGTGCCTGCTGCTTCATGCACACCCGCCTGCTGCACGGCTCGGCCCCCAACAATTCCGAGCGGCCGCGCACGCTGTTCATTTCCGTCTACAGCGCCGAGGACGCCATTCCCCTCTCCCCCAATCCGGTGCCGAGCAGCATGCAGGGCCTGGTGGTGGCGGGAGAGCGGACCGGCAAGGCGCGTAGCGTTGCCTTCGATGTGCGGCTGCCGCAGCTTCCCTCGACCGCTTCCTTCTTCGACCAGCAGACGTCCGCTCAAGGCGCCGCCAAGGACTATTCGTTCTGAGTGGCACCGGACCCGTGTCCGAACGGGTCTCGCGAATTGCGCCTGTCGCGTTAACACGCCATAGACCATCGATTGTCATTTGCGCGCGTTTCTTCGCTTCTTCATAGATTGTAGGTTGTTGTTGCTCATATTGCCCTTTCAGATGGCAACAACGATGAAAACAACCCCCCGCCACGGATCGCTCCTGATCGCGCTGGCGCTGTGCCTTGCGGTGGCGGGATTCCTCGCCCTGATGGTCATTCTCGAGCTGAGACAGATGCACGTTGTGATCGGGGTCCTCCTCTGTATCGCGGTGGCAGGGCTGGCGGTGGGGCTTGCCTGCCTCATCTGGCGCGCTCGCCGGGAGGAAATCCGGCTGGCGAAACTGTCGCAACTGGACGGCCTGACCAGACTTGCCCATCGCGACGCCTTCATCGATCGCCTGACGAACCTGACGACGCAGACCGAATCCGCCGAATCAGGGTTCACCGTCATGTTCATCGACATTCGCCGCTTTTCTGAGATCAACCGGCTGTATGGCCTGGAAGCAGCCGATCATGTCCTGCGCATCATCGCCGACCGCCTGAAGTCGCTCAGCAAGATCGCAGGATGGCTGGCCCGCATCGGCGGCGATCAGTTCGCGGTGGTTTTCGAAGGCCTAGGCAGTGAAGCCGCGGCCATCGCCCGTGCCGGCGGCATGCTCGAACGCATTCGCCTGCCCATCGCCTGGCAGGACAATCAACTGCGTGTCTCGGCCAATATCGGCCTGGCCATCGCCCCGCGCCACGGTCGCGACCGCAACGCCTTGATGAAGCGCGCGGATCTGGCCCTCCAGCACGCCAAGGACCTCGGAGCCAACCAGATAGCAGTGTTCACCATGGCCTCAGGCCAGCACTACGAAGCCCGCCTCGCCCTCGAGCGCCTGGTCATGGACGCGGCAGACGACAAGGGCTTTTCGCTGCATTATCAGCCGGTCATCGACATGAAGACCTCCAGGATCGCCGGCTTCGAGGCCCTGTTGCGCCTTGCCGATCCCGAAGGTCGCCATGTATCGCCCGCCGACTTCGTGCCGATACTCGAACATCTGGGCAGGATCGACGATGTCGGCCGCTGGGTCATCGAGCGGGCCTGCGCCTTTGCCCGCCATTGGCCGGACGGCGTCAAGGTGGCGGTCAACCTGTCGCCGTTGCAATTCGGCTCGGGCAACCTGCCGGACGATGTGGCTGAAATTCTCGAAAGGACCGGCTGCCCGGCGCACCGGCTGGAGCTGGAGGTGACGGAAAACCTGGTGCTCGATCGTTCGCACCATGTGAAGGACCAGCTCGACAATCTTCAGCACATGGGCATCGCCATCGTGCTCGACGATTTCGGCACCGGCTATTCGAGCCTCAGCTATCTGTGCCAGTTCGCCTTCGACAAGATCAAGATCGATCAGGGTTTCATTCGCGGCGCCGGACAATCGCAGCGCGCGCTCGGCATCTTGCGCACCATCGCTGCGCTGGCCCGCCGCTTCGACATCGAAGTGACTGCCGAAGGGGTTGAAACCCTCAAGCATGCCGAACTGGTGCGGAGACTGAAATGCCGCTTCGCGCAGGGCTATCTGTTCAGCCGCCCGGTGCCGGAGACCGAAGTCGCCGACCTCATCCTGCGCGACTATGCCAGCGAGATCGCGTCACAGGCACCCAACCTGCCGCGCCAGCGTCCGCATCTGAGGATCGTGGGCAAATAGCGTCGGCGACGGGGCTGCCTTATGCCTCCAGCCGTTCCCAGTACCATTTGGCGAGCTTTTCCCACATGGCACCTTTCTCCCGACAGGAGGATAGAAGTTAGTGGATGCATGGACGGGAGCCAGTGCAGTAATGTACCCTTAAGAATGAGTTAGCCGTGGCCGCGGCATCTTTATGATTGCCCCTTGCCTAGAACAAAATAAGAACATATGATCGATTGAAATCATGCCACAAGCGACCGAAATTGAATGGACTGATGCGACGTGGAATCCCGTGACCGGTTGCACGAAGATCGGCCCCGGTTGTGACAATTGTTACGCGGAGCGCTTTGCCGAGCGTTGGCGCGGCGTTCACGGTCATCCCTATGAACAGGGGTTTGATCTTCGCCTTTGGCCATCAAGGCTAGGCCAGCCTGCAGCTTGGAAAAAGCCACGGATGATTTTCGTAAACTCGATGAGTGATTTGTTTCACAAGAAAATCGACCGTGATTATATCAACAGGGTTTTTGACGTGATGGAGTTGGCCAATTGGCACGTCTACCAAGTGCTGACCAAAAGAAGTTCCCTGATGCGCAACTTCATTCACAGCCGCTATGGTGGGAATCCTGTCCCGCCCCACATCTGGCTCGGCGTATCGGTCGAAAACGCTGCACATAAGAGCCGAATTGGACATCTGTGCCAGATCAATTCCGATGCACGGTTTATATCGTTCGAACCTCTACTTGGGCCAATTGGCTCAGTGAATCTTTCGGGTATCGCATGGGCCATCGTCGGAGGAGAGAGTGGTCCGAAAGCAAGACCGATGACACCAGCTTGGGCAACTGAATTGCGAGACCGTTGCGCAGGGGCAGGGGTTGCTTTCTTTTTCAAACAATGGGGTGGCGCTCGTCCAAAATCCGGCGGACGGCTTCTCGACGGCGAAGAGTGGAATGGCTTTCCGTGGCAAATCGTGCCAAGAGAAATTATTTGCTCATTGCAGAAGTAGGTGGAAAAATTGTTCACTGAGATCGAAAAGTACCAAGGACGCGAGCAGTCCTATATCAAGCATTTCTTTTTAAGTGAATACCTTCGCGCTGCAGCATATAAAACGTTTCAGGGCCGCTCAATGATTTTTAATTTTGTAGATGCATTTGCAGGCCCGTGGCGCACCTCTGACGAGAATTATTCGGATGCATCTTTTGATCAAGCACTACGCACCCTTGAGGCAGTGCGTGCCGATCTTGACGGCAATAGGCCCGCCAATCGAAAGGTTCGATTTTGTTTTTGCGAGCGCCGATCAAGTTCCGTTGCTGAGCTTCGAAGTTATGCCAAGAGCCATGGGGAATTCGAGATTCATGTATATCATGGTGAATTTGAAGACAATTTAAACAATATTGCTGATGTCTGCCGGGATGGTTTCACGTTCACCTTTATTGATCCGACTGGCTGGAACATCCGATCAGAGCCGATCCTGGAGTTCCGGCAACATTATACTTGACTTAACACGCTAACTGGCGCATCATGGTTTGCATCAAGAGGAATTGCAGCCATGACCGACATCACCGACCCCATCTTTCACAACGAAACCAAGGCCGAAGCGCATATCACAGCCTCGCGCTGGCCTGATGGTGCCTATTGCCCGCATTGCGGCTCAACCAATGTGCATTGCATGGCTGGCAAGACCCAGGCTGGTTATACCAACGGCTTTGATGGCTGACTCTCTGGGGGATTTTCACGTGGGCTGATCCGTGATTTTGGCGCGAGGAGGATTGCGCCATGGGAACAGCGGTGAAGATGCGGATGGACTATTCGGCTGCGGAACTGCGGCGTCTTGCCAAGGTCTCCAAGGACGCCAACCAGAGCCGACGGCTGTTGTCGTTGGCGGCGGTGGCGGACGGGATGAGCCGCGAGGATGCGGCCAGGATCGGCGGCATGGATCGGCAGACCTTGCGGGACTGGGTTCACCGCTTCAATACGGCCGGTCCCGACGGGCTCAAGGACGCCTGGTGGAGCGGTCCCGAGCCGCGGCTGTCGTCGACCCAGAAGACGGAACTGGCCGAGATTGTCGAGACGGGACCCGATCCTGTTGTCGACGGCGTGGTGCGCTGGCGGCGTGTCGATCTCCAGAAGGCCATCAAGCAGCGCTTCGGCGTCGACTACCACGAGCGCTACGTCGGAACGCTGTTGAAGGAACTCGGGTTCTCCCACATGAGCGCACGGCCGCGCCATCCGGCGCAGGACGGTGTGATCGTCGAGGCATATAAAAAAACTTCCCGCACACGCTGAGCACCCATCTGGCTGGTCTGCCGAAAGGAAAGCCAGTGGAGATATGGTTCCAGGACGAAGCCCGCATCGGGCAGAAGAACGGCCTCGTGCGGCAGTGGGCACGCCGCGGCACGCGGCCTCGCCAGCCTGCCGATCAGCGCTACGAGAGCGCCTACCTGTTCGGTGCAATCTGCCCGGCACGCGGAATCGGCGCAGCACTCGCGCTGCCCTTCGTCGATACCGAAGCCATGCAGCTTCACCTCGACGAAATCAGCCGCCATGTCGCCAGAGACGCTCACGCCGTGCTTCTGCTCGACCGTGCCGGATGGCACACCACAGCAAGGCTCAAGGTACCGAAGAACATCACACCAATCTTCCTGCCATCGAGGGCGCCAAAGCTCAACCCGGTCGAGAATATCTGGCAATTCCTGCGCGCCAACTGGCTTTCCAACCGGGTCTTCGACGGCTACGAAGCCATCATCGAGGCTGCATGCGAAGCATGGCGCAACCTCATCGCCCAACCCGACATAATCACATCCATCGGCATGCGAGACTGGGCACACGTCGGTCAATCATCATGACCGTTGGTATTACTACATCTGTCGCGATTGCCGCGACAAATTCACAATTCGCACCGGAACCGTTTTCGAGCGGTCCCATATCCCGCTGCACAAATGGCTTCTTGCCACTCATACCAACGGCTTTGATGGCTGACTCTCTGGGGGATTTTCACGTGGGCTGATCCGTGATTCTTTGGCGCGAGGAGGATTCGCGCCATGGGAACAGCGGTGAAGATGCGGATGGACTATTCGGCTGCGGAACTGCGGCGTCTTGCCAAGGTCTCCAAGGACGCCAACCAGAGCCGACGGCTGTTGTCGTTGGCGGCGGTGGCGGACGGGATGAGCCGCGAGGATGCGGCCAGGATCGGCGGCATGGATCGGCAGACCTTGCGGGACTGGGTTCACCGCTTCAATACGGCCGGTCCCGACGGGCTCAAGGACGCCTGGTGGAGCGGTCCCGAGCCGCGGCTGTCGTCGACCCAGAAGACGGAACTGGCCGAGATTGTCGAGACGGGACCCGATCCTGTTGTCGACGGCGTGGTGCGCTGGCGGCGTGTCGATCTCCAGAAGGCCATCAAGCAGCGCTTCGGCGTCGACTACCACGAGCGCTACGTCGGAACGCTGTTGAAGGAACTCGGGTTCTCCGACATGAGCGCACGGCCGCGCCATCCGGCGCAGGACGGTGTGATCGTCGAGGCATATAAAAAAACTTCCCGCACACGCTGAGCACCCATCTGGCTGGTCTGCCGAAAGGAAAGCCAGTGGAGATATGGTTCCAGGACGAAGCCCGCATCGGGCAGAAGAACGGCCTCGTGCGGCAGTGGGCACGCCGCGGCACGCGGCCTCGCCAGCCTGCCGATCAGCGCTACGAGAGCGCCTACCTGTTCGGTGCAATCTGCCCGGCACGCGGAATCGGCGCAGCACTCGCGCTGCCCTTCGTCGATACCGAAGCCATGCAGCTTCACCTCGACGAAATCAGCCGCCATGTCGCCAGAGACGCTCACGCCGTGCTTCTGCTCGACCGTGCCGGATGGCACACCACAGCAAGGCTCAAGGTACCGAAGAACATCACACCAATCTTCCTGCCATCGAGGGCGCCAGAGCTCAACCCGGTCGAGAATATCTGGCAATTCCTGCGCGCCAACTGGCTTTCCAACCGGGTCTTCGACGGCTACGAAGCCATCATCGAGGCTGCATGCGAAGCATGGCGCAACCTCATCGCCCAACCCGACATAATCACATCCATCGGCATGCGAGACTGGGCACACGTCGGTCAATCATCATGACCGTTGGTATCACTTGATGGCCGCCAGCAAGAAGGGCGTCTCGACTGCGCAGCTTGGCCGGATGCTCGGCATCACGCACAAGAGCGCTTGGTTTATGGCCCACAGGATCAGGGAAGCCATGAAGCCCGCCAACCATTCGCCCATCGGCGGCGAGAACAAGGTTGTCGAGGCTGACGAAACTATTGTCGGCGGCAAAGCCAAGAACCGTGCCTTCGTCAAGGAACCGCCTCGCAAGACGACCGTGCTCACCATGATCGAGCGGGACGGCGAAGCCCGCTCCTATCGGGTGGCAAACGTGACCGCAAAGACATTGCGTCCGATCATCGTGCAGGTCGCTAGTCGCAAGAGCCACCTGATGACTGATGAACTGCGCTCCTATATCTCCATCGGCAAGGAGTTCGCCGGGCATAGCGCCGTAAACCACTCCGCCAAGGAATTTGCCCGGCTTGGGGGCTTCGCGCATGTGAACACGGCGGAATGCTATTTCAGCATCTTCAAGCGTGGCGTCTACGGCATCTTCCACAGCATATCCGAGGCCCACACCCCTCGGTATCTGGCCGAGTTTGATTTGAGATTTAACACCCGTCAGAAAACCGACGCCGAGCGCGCTGCGATCATCCTGAAGGGTGCCGAAGGCAAGAGGCTGTTTTACCGGCAACCTCGTGAAACCGCGCACGCCTAAGCAAGCAGCCAGAAAGTTCCGCCACTGGCGCAAAAAGAAACCAAGGAACAACTAGCGAACGGATTCAACTCATACTGCATTTTGTGGTACGCGCGAGGTAAGCCCCCAGCATCTAGACCATGCTGGGGGCGCGCCACATAGCCATGAAAGGAGTGAACAACCATGGCTCAAGGAACAGGATTTCAAGGCACCTATAAAGTCCACCCCAAATCTAAAAACGAAGTTATTGCGGGGCATTGGTATTTTGGATTTACATGCCTAACATGCCAAACTCAATTCGCCGTATTCGATGATAATAGTGGCGGCAAAGCCCCCATTGGATTTACCGGGGAGGGTCACATAAGAGTGGCGTGTCCTCATTGTGGGGCAGATCATCTCTATACCGTGCTGCAAGTCGAACGTTTTGAGGCTGGGGGATCGCACTTGCCTCAATAACGACGCCATGCGGAATGGTGACAACGCCATCTTTCAAAAACCTATCCAGTCGGTCCATCAGCGTTCATCCTGCTTGTTCGGCCGTCCGCGCTTGGCGGGACTCTTGCCGCTGTCCTTGGTAGGCTTGTGGGGCTGGTGAGGGGTTTCAAGCATGCGCTTGAGCGCAGCTTCGCGACGGCGCTCAGTTTCCTCATCACTAAAAGGCTTGTCAGATGGCATCGAAGGCATTGAAGCACCTTTCAAGGAAACCCATTCGGTCCAACGATTTGCTCAATCGTATGAAATCGCTCGGCAGATTGCCAGACCAGGCATCGGCTCTCGTTTGTGTGGCTCTTGTGGAGCGCTACCTTGAACGAGCCATCCTATCCCGCATGTCGCCATTGACGCCGACTGAACGAAGCGAATTGTTCCTTGGGATGTCTCCGCTGTCGACATTGTCGGCAAAAATCCGGATTGCTTACGCCTTGGGCATAATTGGGCCTAATGGCCGTGACGATCTCAACATCCTTAAGGATGTACGAAATCAATTTGCTCATGCCTTCCATGATTTGACCTATGATGTGGCCGCGATTGCAGCCGCTTGCCAAAAACTCCACGCACCAGACAGCGCATTTTTTGTTGGCAACAATCCTGACAGAACCGTGCCGCGCTATCGGTTCATAATAACTGCCATCACAATCTCAACTGCCCTCAGCGGGAAAGCCATAAGGGGTCCGCGACCGAAGAAATCAAGAGACAGCTTTTCGCTTGGCTTTCTCCGGTAGCCCACGGATAGCCGCCCGCTGCATTTCCTCAAAAATCTCGCGGGCAGTATCGGCGCAGGTTGTCACATCAGGAGAATATTCGGCAACAATTCTAGCGCCAGCCTCGATCATCTCAGGCGTAATCTCAATCTCTGACTTTTCCAGCGCTGGCCTGTCATCGTGGGGCATATCACACCTGATTCGCTAAGTTAAGTATAATGTTGCCGGAGTTCCTGGAGAGGCAAAGAGGCGAATTCCTGTTGAATTTTATGGCGGAACACGTCAATCGCCACGCCACATATGCGGAGGTGTCAGCATCATTCGGACGCTTTCTCGCCGACCCAGATTGGTCGGACGACTTTGACGGCTTGCCGCCGGGATGGAGCAACGAGCAACGTGTTCTTTATTTATTGCGGCGCAAGATTAAAAACAGCGGGGCGGCAACTTATCTGCCGGACTTTCCAATTCACAAACCTCTGGAACACCGCGTGAAAATGCGCTTGCTCCTCGGCACCCGAAATGTGAAGGGTCTCGAGGTTTTTCGAAATGTTCAAGCCAAGGTCGAACGGCGAGAGATCGAAACTCGGAACCAACTGCGCAACGCGGGCAGGCCTCAGATCAGTCTGTTCTCGGACGATGAGATTGCCGCTTTGGAGCAAGAAACCGCAGGGATCGGATGCCTAAGATATCGGCATGAAGCTGAGAGGCGCATCATTGAACTTCTAAAACAATCCCACACCATGTGCTTCGGGGACATCGCAAGTGATATACTTGAAAATGTGCCAATGCGTCTTCCGCAGATCAATTCGCTTCTCAACCGACTGAAACAGGATGGTTAAGGTTGACTTTAGCCTGCCGCCACTGAAGCGGGTCCCACAGCCGAGGACCCTCATCACCTTATCCGACGATGGCAGTTCGCATCTGCCGCTTTGAGGTTGAGGTCTCGGCTTCAGGCCTTTACCGTCACGCCTCCAGCCGGTCCCAGTACCACTTGGCCAGCTTTTCCCAAACGGCATCCTTTTCCGAGGCGTCCTCGACGCCGTGGTTGAGGTCGGGATTGTCGTTGACCTCGATCACGAAGACACCGTCAGGCGTCTGCTTCAGGTCGACGCCATAGAGCCCGTCGCCCATGAGGCGTGCGGCCTTGACGGCCGTCTCCACCACATCCGACGGCACCGCGGTGAGGGCTACGGTGGTAAATCCGCCCTCGTCCGGCGCCTTGCCGGCCTCGTGGCGCACCACCTGCCAATGGCGCTTCACCATGTGATATTGACAGGCGAACAATGGCTCGCCATCCAGCACCCCGATGCGCCAGTCGAACGATGTGGGCAGGAACGCCTGGGCAATCAGCAGGTCGGATTCATCGAGCAGGCGCTTCAGCCGCTCCTTCAGCGCATCCGCATCGTCGCATTTGAAGACGCCGCGGCTGAAGGCGCCGTCGGGTATCTTGAGGACCACCGGCCAGCCGAGCCGCTCGGCCAAGCCCTCGGCGTCCTTCATGCCTTGCACCACCGCGGTCCGCGGCGTCGGCACTCCCGCCGCCCCGAGGCGCTCGGCCAGATAAACCTTGTTGGTGCAGCGGATCATCGACTGGGGATCGTCGATGACCGGCATGCCTTCCTGCTGTGCCCGGCGGGCAAAGCGGTAGGTGAAATTGTCGATTTTGGTGGTGGCGCGGATGAACAGGGCATCGTATTCGGCCAGCCGGTCGAGGTCGCCCTTGTTGATGGGGTCGACCGCGATGCTCATGCGCGCCGCAATGCGGGCAAAATACTTCAGGCTCGCCTGGGTGGACGGCGCCAGTTCCTCCTCCGGATCGATCAGCACGGCAAGGGTGTATTTGGCCTGCACCCGGGCCTTGGCGTCGCGCCAGGTGCCGCGCGTATGCTCGGTCATGGCGGCAAGGAAGAAGGCGCGCTCGTCGCCGGCCAGCGCATTCATCCCCACCGCCGAGATGCGGTCGATGGCACGCCGCCCGTCACCCGTGCCGTTGACGCGCAGGATGGGCACGCGAAACCAGTCGAACAGCAACCGGGCAAAGGGCGCAAGGGCTGCCGGCTGCACCTGCCCGAAGCACACCAGCAGCTTCATCGGTCCCGCCGGCAGGGCATCGGCGGCCTTGGCGAGGCAACGATTGAGCGTTTCCTGCAATTCCGGCAGGGCACGCTCATAGAGCGTCTTGCGCGACAGTTCGGCGATGGTCTCGACGCTGGGGATGACGCGATGACCGCGCGCCTCGGCCAAGAGCGAGCAATAATAGCCCGCCCCCTGATAGCCGTAGCTGCGGGCCAGATTGATGATGTTGGGCTTGGAATTGCCGAAAAGCTGTGGCCGCGACAGGTAATCCCTGGTCGTCATGACCTTGTGCGGCGTGTCGGCATTGGAAACGTCACGGTCGTGATCGACCAGAATGAGCCAACTCATAGACTAGGTATTGCCTCCACAACAATGGCCGCCCTGAGGCGCGAGCGCCCGTAGGCGGCAATGCTTTCAAACTCGTCCATGGGAATAGCGAGACCGGCCTTGCCCAGCGGCACTTCGTGCTCGTCGGGATCCACGAACGGATCATGGGCGAATATATAGCGTTGATCGTGATCATATACCACGATCCAATGCGGCACCCGTTCGCGATACATGCGGTAGGTGGAAATCAGCGCGATGACCGCCGCACCCCGGTCGAGCGCGGCAATGAGATCATCGATACCAAGGGCCTGCTCCATGACCGGTATGCCGGCCGCCTCGATCTCGTCGCGGTAGTCGGCCTGCACTTCGGCCATGATCTCGCGCTTTGATTCGTTGCGCATGCCCTCGATGAAATAGGGGCCCGGCTGATTTACATGCAACGCCACCTTGCGGCCGCGTCGCGCCGTTGCCAGCGTCACTCCCAGCGGATCGCACCCGCCGGGCGCCGAGATGAGATAGATGCTGGTCGCCTCGCGCCACAAGCGGAATTCCAGCCGCCGGCTGAACGGCTCCGACGCGCCCGTTGCCGCCAGCACCATCATGATGGCGGCCGGCCCGCAGGTGAAATCGCTCGTCTGGGCATAATAGGGTACGTTGCGCGCCGTCGACGGGGCATGGCCGATCAGCGACTTCTCCAGCCGCAAGGCATCGGCGTGATCCTCGTAATAATCGAGGCAGCGGGCGAAAAGTCTGTAGCCGCGATCTTGATAGAGCGCGATGGCCGGCTGGTTGTCGGGCCTGACCTCGAGCCGCATGAACAGTTCGCCATGCTGGCGCGCCGCCTCCTCGGCCGCCTCCATCAGAGCCCGGCCCACGCCCTTGCCGCGCGCGCCTTGCGCGGTCGCGATGGAATAGAGCCGGGCGACCGACGTGGTGCGCCGATAGAGGTTAAGGGCATAGCCGGCAATGCCGCCATCGGTCCCTTGCGCCACCAGCACCGCCGCCGATGAGGAATTGATGAAACGGAGGAAACTGCGCCGGCTTATCCGGTCGGTCTCGAATGCCGCATTCTCCAGCGCCGCCAGCGCCTCGACGTCAGCCGGGGTGGCAGCGCGAATCAGCGGCGGTGAAGCAGCACCGCCCATCGTCAGCCTAATCAGTCCGCGAACGGATCCTTCATCAAGATGGTGTCGTCGCGCTCCGGGCTGGTCGACAGGAGCGCAACGGGACACTCTATCAGTTCCTCGATCTGGCGCACATATTTCACCGCCTGGGCCGGCAGTTCCGCCCATGAGCGCGCGCCGGCGGTCGATTCCTGCCAACCCTCGAAGGCCTGATAGACCGCCTCGACGCGGCCTTGCGCATTCTGGCCGGCCGGCAGGCGCGAGATTTCCTCGCCGTCGAGCCTGTAGCCGGTGCACACCCTGATCTCGTCCAGCCCGTCGAGCACGTCGAGCTTGGTAAGGGCTATGCCGGCGATCCCCGATGTCTTGATGGCCTGGCGCACCATCACCGCATCGAACCAGCCGCAGCGCCGCTTGCGCCCGGTCACGGTGCCGAACTCTCGGCCGCGCTCGCCGATGCGCTCACCCACCGGGTTGTCCTGTTCGGTGGGGAAAGGCCCCGAACCGACACGCGTGGTATAGGCCTTGGCGATGCCGAGCACATAGCCCACCGCACCCGGCCCCATGCCGGTCCCGGTCGCCGCCTGGGCGGCCACGGTGTTGGACGACGTCACATAAGGGTAGGTCCCGTGATCGATATCGAGCATGATGCCTTGCGCGCCCTCGAACAGGATGCGCCGGCCGGCGCGACGCGCGGCATCGAGCAGTTCCCACACGCAATCCATGTAGGGCAGTATTTTGGGCCCGATCTCGGCCAGTTGCGCGCACAACTCACCCGATTGCACCTCGGGCTCGCCGAGGCCGCGCCTGATGGCATTGTGGTGGGTGAGCAAGCGGTCGATCTTCGCCCCGAGGGTCTGCTGGTTCTGAAGATCGGAGACTCGGATGGCGCGGCGGCCGACCTTGTCCTCATAGGCCGGTCCGATGCCGCGTCCGGTGGTGCCGATCTTGCCAGCCCCGGCGGCCGCCTCGCGCATGCCGTCCAGTTCGCGGTGCAGCGGCAGGATGAGCGTGGCGTTTTCGGCGATGCGCAGATTGTCGCGGGAAATCGAAACCCCTTGCGCGGCGAGCTTGTCGATCTCCCCGGCGAGCGCCCACGGGTCGATGACCACGCCGTTGCCGATGACGGCGAGCTTGCCTTGCCTGACGATCCCCGAGGGCAACAGCGACAGCTTGTAGGTCACTCCGTCGATGACCAGCGTGTGGCCGGCATTGTGGCCGCCCTGGAAGCGCACCACCACATCGGCGCGCGCCGACAGCCAGTCGACGATCTTGCCCTTGCCCTCGTCGCCCCACTGGGCGCCGACCACCACCACATTGGCCATAGGCGAACTATCCTCTCGCGCGCAAAGCAAACGGCCCCGGGGCGCTGATCGCCGGGGCCGTTGAGAGTGTTTAAAGCATCGCCAGGGGAATGGAAAGCGACAAGCTGCCGCCTGTACCCGCCGCGAGTACGCTCCTTCACTGGATCGGCGGCAGGTCCATGTTCTTCGGCCAGGTGATGCGGTAGCCGAAATTGATGGTTTCTTCCGCACCCAGCTTGAGGTTCCGCGTCCACGCCATGATGCCGCGCTCCTTGTCGACGTTGCGTTCATCCGGCGCCGTCATGCCAGAAAGCATTTCCACCTTGATGTCCTGATGGGTGGAAAAGGGCATGCGATCGATCAACCGCACCGCAATGGCGCGCTCATGCAGGTTCTTGATGCTGGTCGAATAGGCCCGCTCGGCAATGTTGTCGGTGGAGATGATGCCGGTTTCTCCCGACTTGCGGATCGTCTCGGCGCGTTTGACCTTGACCCGGTCATCGACACCGAAACCGAGGTCGTGTTCCTCGCCCGGGTTGAGCAACGGCAATTGGCCGCGCCCGAGGAAAACACCGTCGCGATAGATCATCACCCGACCCGGCAACGTCGGTGCATCGCCCTTGAGCGTGAACTTGGCTGTCAGATAGGCCTTTGGATCGAGGCGCGGAACGGCAACCGCTTCGAGCGCCGCCGGCAGATCGACGGTCGAGATGCGCACGCCCTTGGCCTCACCGGAATTGTCGATCGTCTGGCGGCCGGAAATCCTGTAAAGCGCCTGGAACCCGGCCGTTTCCACCTGCGCCTCGGCCTCGCGTGCCTGATCGGCGTTCATGGCCTGATCGCTGGCAAGGCCGGTCGACTGCGGGGCCTGGGCAGACTGCACGGCCTTCTGCCTGGCCGCCCCCAGCTTCATTTCCGCCACGGGCGGGCGCGGCCCCAGAGGTTCGGGCTGCAACTGGGGCGCCTCGGTGGCACCGCTTACCCGCGCCGTCGACAAGGTAAGTTCCACGCCGGGCCAGGCCTCAGGGGTGCGTTGTTGAACCTCGGCGCGACTGACAAGGTTCAGTGTCGGAGCGCGATCGCTGCTGCCGGTATCAAGACGGGCATCGTAAACCGGCGTCCAGCCGGCGGCCCTGACCGCGTAACGCAGGGCAAAGCGCGCCTCGCCCGGCCCATCCGCCGTCACTGCGATCGTCAGCACCGAACGGTAGGTCTGCTGCGGCGACAGCAACTGCTCCTGGCGCCGCAGGTCCTCCATCTCCTTGTCGATCGCCTGTTGTCGGGTCTGCGCCGCCACCACCGTGTCGGTCATGGACTTGAGGCGTGAAGCGGCGAGATCGAGGACCTGCGCCACGTCGCCGGCGGAAATGGTACCGCCCTTGTCGCCTTTTCCCGGGGCTATGGCATCGCGCCCCAGCGCCCCCAGCAGGTCCTTTTGAAAGTCCTGGTCGGCAATGCTGCGCTCGAGTTTGCGCTGCTCTGCTTCCAGCGCGTTGATCTGCGCCTCGATCGCCTTGCGCCGCGCTTCGGTATCATCGCTCTTCACCACCTCGTTGCGCACATCGACCGAGCCGATGACCAGTCCCGCCGACGAGAAACCCTGCACCCGCACGCTGGCCGCATCGATGCCACCCGGCAGGTTCCTGACGATAACGCTGTGCTGGCCTGCCGGCAGGGCGAGACTGATGACCCGCGTCACCTCCGCTCCGCGCGGAAACACGGTGACCGCATCGACCCGCGATGCGACGTTGAATTCATCGCCGAGAACGGGGCAAAGGCTCGTCGTCAGGGCAAGGCCGACAAGGGCAAGGCGTAGCATCGACTTGGTCTCCGTTGTGATCTGTGTGCGCCCCTCGCAGCCAGCGGATTACATCATGCAGGTTACAGCCAGCTCACCGCAAGGCATCAAAAGCGCAAAGGCTTGGCCTGGCGCACATGCGGCAGGTCGTCTACCGCCTTGAGTACATCAGGCGCTATCGCCTCGTCGATTTCAATGAGCGCGATGGCATCGCCGCCACGGGCCTGACGGCCGAGATGGAAGGTGGCGATATTGACCCCGGCATTGCCCAGCGTTGTGCCGAGGGCGCCGATGAAGCCGGGCTTGTCGTCGTTGGTGAGGTAGAGCATGTGCGGCCCGAGCTCGGCCTCCATGTTGATGCCCTTGATCTGGATGATGCGCGGGCGGCCATCGGAAAAGACGGTGCCGGCCACCGAACGCTCCTGCCGCTCGGTCTTCACCGTGAGACGCACATAGGATTCGTAGGTGCCGCGCGGCGTCTGGCGGATTTCATCGACCTTGATGCCGCGCTTGCGCGCCACCACCGGAGCCGAGACCATGTTGACGTCGCCGAGCAGCGGCCTCAGCAGGCCGGCCAGCAGCGCCGAGGTCAGGGCGCGGGTATTCATCTCCGCCACCTCGCCGGCGTATTCGATGACCAGCCCGGTAATCGCCGTCTCCGTGAGCTGGCCGGCGAACGAGCCGATCTGGTCAACCAGCGTGATGAAGGGCTTGAGGCGTGGTGCCTCCTCGGCACTGATGGAGGGCATATTGAGCGCATTGGTGACGGCGCCGGTGGTGAGATAATCCGCCATCTGCTCGGCGACCTGCAGGGCGACATTTTCCTGCGCTTCCGACGTCGATGCCCCCAGATGCGGGGTGCAGACCACGTTCTCATGGGCAAACAGGGCATTTTCCGTCGCCGGCTCCACCTCGAACACATCGAGCGCCGCGCCCGCCACATGGCCGCTCTCGAGGGCTTCGAGCAGCGCTGCCTCGACCACCAGCCCGCCACGGGCGCAGTTGATCACCCTGACTCCCGGCTTCATGCGGGCAAGGGCTGAGGCATCGATGATGTTGCGGGTCTTGTCGGTGAGCGGGGTATGTATCGAAACCACATCGGCCCGGGCCAGAAGCTGGTCGAAATCCACCTTCTCCACCCCGATCTCGACCGCCCGCTCCGGCGTCAGGTAGGGATCGTAGGCGATCACCTTCATGTGCAGGCCCAGCGCCCGGTTGGCGACGATCGAGCCGATGTTGCCGCAGCCGATGAGACCCAGCGTCTTGTGGAAGAGTTCCATCCCCATGAAGCGGTTCTTCTCCCACTTACCCGCCTTCGTCGACTGGTTGGCGAGCGGGATCTGGCGCGCCAGCGCCATCATCATGGCGATGGCGTGCTCCGCCGTGGTGACGGCATTGCCGAGCGGGGTGTTCATGACGATGATGCCGCGCTGGGTGGCGGCGGCCAGATCGATGTTGTCGACGCCGATCCCCGCCCGGCCGATGACCTTGAGGCGCGGCGCGGCAGCGATGACCTTCGATGTCACCTTGCTCGCCGAACGGATGGCAAGGCCGTCCGCCTCCGCCACAGCGGCGGCGAAGGCCTCCTTGTCCTTGCCGAGATCGGGTCGATAGTCCACCTCGATGCCGCGCGCCTTGAAGACGTCGACGGCGGCAGGGCTGAGCTTGTCGGAAATGAGAACGCGGGGTGCCATGGGGCTCTCCTGTCAGATGACTTGAAAAACGGCTGGTAAGCGATTCAGGCGGCGGCGGAAAAGGCCCACTCCAGCCACGGGATCAGCGCGTCGACATCGCTTGTCTCGACGGTGGCGCCGCACCAGATGCGCAACCCCGCCGGGGCGTCGCGGTAGGCGCCGATATCGAAGGCGACGCCCTCGGCCTCCAGGAGCTTTGCCATTTTCCTGGGGATGGCCGCTGCCGCCTCCGTCCCCAGCCGTTCCACCACCTCGCCCGACAGTCTCAGGCACACCGAGGTGTTGGACCGGGTCGCAGGGTCGCCGGCGAGGTTTTCGATCCATGGTGTGTGCGCCACCCAGTCGTGGATCACCGCCGCGTTGGCGTCGGCGCGGGCAATCAGCCCCTCGAGGCCGCCCTGGCGCTTTGCCCATTCCAGCGCCACGATATAGTCCTCCACGCACAGCATGGAGGGCGTGTTGATGGTCTCGCCCTCGAAGATCGCGGCGTTCAGCTTGCCGGCCTTGGTGAGCCGGAAGAGCTTGGGCATGGGCCACTGGGGGGTGTGGGTCTCCAGCCGTTCCACCGCCCGCGGCGACACGATGAGCATGCCGTGTGCCGCCTCCCCGCCCAGCACCTTCTGCCAGGAAAAGGTCACCACATCGAGTTTTTCGAAATCGAGGCGCTGGCCAAAGGCCGCCGAGGTGGCATCGCAGATGGTGAGGCCCTGGCGATCGGCGGCGATCCACTTGCCATCCGGCACCCTGACGCCCGAGGTGGTGCCGTTCCAGGTAAACACCACGTCGCGGGCGAAATCGACGCTTGCGAGATCGGGCAACCGGCCGTAGTCGGCGCGGATAGTCCGGGCATCGGCGAGCTTCAGTTGCTTCATCACATCGGTGATCCAGCCTTCACCGAAACTCTCCCAGGCGACGAGATCGACGCCGCGGGGGCCGAGCAGATGCCACAGGGCAAGTTCCACTGCGCCGGTATCGGAGGCCGGCACGATAGCGATGAGATGACTGTCAGGCACCTGCAGCACCTCGCGGGTGAGCGCGATGGCGCGCTTCAGGCGTGCCTTGCCCTCGCTTGAGCGATGCGAGCGTCCGATGAGGGCCTGTGAGAGGAGGTCTGGCGACCAGCCGGGGATTTTGGCGCAGGGGCCGGAAGAGAAATGCGGGCATGCCGGCCTTGCGGCCGGTTTGGAGATGGTCATGGCGTTCATCCTTCCAGATGATTGCCCCTCGTTGGGGAGGGGTGTCCCACCGCCAGCGCTAGCCGAGACACATGGAAGGGTCAAGGGGAATTCGCTTTTGGATGCCAAAAGGTCGCATTCGGGTCAAGCATTGCCCGGATGGAGCGCTTCAGGCCATCTCGTGTTCGATGACGTCCACCAGCTCGCTGACCAGGCGGCGGACCAGCGTTTCATCGTCGCCTTCCGCCATGACGCGGATCAGCGGTTCGGTGCCGGAGGGACGGATCACCAGCCGGCCATGGCCGTTGAGGCGCGCCTCGGCCGCCGCGATCGCCTCCTTGACCGGTGCCTGCTCCAACGGCTTGCCGGAGCGGAAGCGGGCATTCTTCAAGACCTGCGGCAGGGGGGTGAAGACCTTGCAGACCTCGCTCACCGGCCGGCCCGAAGAGGTGACGACTGCCAGCACCTGAAGGGCCGCAATCAGGCCGTCGCCGGTGGTGGAGAAATCCGACAGGACGATGTGGCCGGACTGTTCGCCGCCGATATTGAAACCATGGGTGCGCATGTGTTCGACCACATAGCGATCACCCACCCGGGTGCGCTCAAGCGACAGGCCGAGCTTGGCCAGATGGCGCTCCAGCCCCAGGTTGCTCATCACCGTGGCGACGATGCCGCGACCCTTGAGACGGCCCGATTCGGCCCATGAGTTGGCGATAAGCCCCATCACCTGATCGCCATCGATCAGTTCCCCGTGTTCATCGGCAAGGATGACCCGGTCGGCGTCACCGTCAAGGGCGATGCCGATGTCGGCGCGCATCTCGCGCACTTTGTCGCACATGCGCTGCGGCGCGGTCGATCCGCATTTGTCGTTGATGTTGAAGCCGTTGGGATCGGTTCCGATGGCGATCACCTCGGCTCCCAGTTCCCACAGCGCGGCCGGTGCCACGCGGTAGGCGGCTCCGTTGGCACAATCGACGACGATCCTCAGGCCTTCGAGGCGCTGATCCTTGGGGAAGGTGCGCTTGGCGAATTCGATATAGCGCGCCTGGGCATCCTCGATGCGCTTGGCACGTCCCAGCGCCACCGGCTCGGCAAGGGTGACGTTCGACGGATTGTCGATGAGCTTTTCCATTTCGGCTTCGCGCTCGTCGGAGAGCTTGTAGCCGTCGGGGCCGAACAGCTTGATGCCGTTGTCGTGGAAGGGATTGTGCGATGCCGAAATCATCACCCCGAGATCGGCCCTGAGCGAGCGGGTGAGCATGGCAATCGCCGGGGTCGGCAGCGGGCCGAACAGGAAAACGTCCATCCCCACCGACAGGAAACCCGCCGACAGCGCCTGTTCGATCATGTAGCCGGAAAGTCGTGTATCCTTGCCGATCACCACCCGGTGGCGGTGGTCGCCGTTCATGAAGAAGCTGCCCGCCGCCATGCCGACCCGCAACGCCGTCTCGGCGTTCATCGGCCAGCCGTTGGCACGGCCACGGATGCCGTCGGTTCCGAAATACTTGTTAGCTGGCATGCACCCCTACCGGTCTTGTGGTCGCAAGAGGACGCCCGAAACCTCTCATACCCGGGGCCTCTATACCACGTGCAAGTAAACGATGGGTCAAAACTTGCTAGCCTCCGCCGACCGCGGCGGCCCGCAGCACCTTGAGCGCCTGGACGGTCTCGCCAACGTCGTGCACCCTGACAATCTGCACGCCCTGCATGGCGAGCCAGGCGGCCGCGCCCAGCGAGCCGGGCATGCGCTTTCCGGCGGTCCTTTCGCCGCTGATCGCCCCGATGAACGCCTTGCGCGAAGCCCCCACCAGCAACGGCACCCCGAGTCCGTGAAACAGTGTCATGCGCCCCAGCAATTCCAGATTGTGCTGAAAGGTCTTGCCGAAGCCGATGCCGGGATCGGCGATGAGCCGTTCAGCCCCCAGACCTTGCGCCCCGCAGGCCTCGATGCGGGCTTCCAGATGATCGAAGACATCGAGCGCCACATCGTCATAGACGGGGTTCTGCTGCATGGTGCGCGGCTCACCCCGCGTATGCATCAGCACCGCGGGAACACCGAGATCGCGCACCGTGGCAATGCTCGCTGCATCGTGGCGCAGCGCAGTGATGTCATTGACCAGCCCGGCGCCGGCCTCGACGGCAGCGCTCATCACCGCCGGCCGCCTTGTATCGCAGGAAACCGCAAATCCCTCATGCCCCAGCGCCTCGACGACCGGCACGACCCGCGCCAGTTCGGCGACTTCAGGCGCCGGCTCCGCGCCGGGCCGGGTCGATTCACCGCCAATGTCGATAATGGCCGCCCCGGCTGCCGCCTGCGCCCGCCCGCGCGCGATGGCGCTTGACGCATCGGGCGTCTCGCCGCCATCGGAAAAGCTGTCGGGGGTCACGTTGACGATGCCCATCACATGGGTGCGACCGCTCTCAAGGCCGAATGGCAGCGCACGCGGCGCCATGATCTTGCCGAGGCGTTCAGCGATCTCACTGTCGTGCGAAGCCCGGAGGTCGGAAAAGGCGTGCCAGGACCGCGACACCGTCGATTCCTGACGGAACAGCAGTTCGATGCGATTGAAGGCCAAAGGTCCGGCGGCGATAAAGCCGGCATCGCCGGACGCCACCGCTTCTGCGGCATCGCTGCCCCACAAGAGGCCCGCCGGCCGCAGGTAGGCCCGCCCATCGCTCATCGATCAACCAATCGTCGCTTCAGCCGATGCCATGACTGCCGCTTAACTCTGCGGCTGCGGCTCCATGTCTTCGGTGCCCTGCCCGCCGCGCTTCGGCTTGTTGGTCACCGGCACCGAGGAGGCCTTTTTCTCCTGCGAACCGCCGGCATCGTCGCCACGCACCGGCGGCTTGCCCTTCAGGAGATCGCGGATTTCATCGCCCGACAGGGTCTCGTATTCGAGCAAGCCCTGCGCCAGCGCCTCGAGATCCTTCGACTTTTTGGTAAGGATCTTGCGCGCCGTGGCATAGGCCTCCTCGATCAGCCGCCTGACCTCGGAATCGATCTTCTGGGCGGTGGCCTCCGATACGTTCTGCTGGCGCGCCACCGAATGGCCGAGGAACACCTCTTCCTGGTTATCGCCATAGGCAACGAGCCCGAGTTCCTTGGAATAGCCCCAGCGAGTAACCATGGCGCGGGCGAGCTTGGTGGCCTGGTCGATATCGGACTGGGCGCCGGAGGTGACGTTTTCATCGCCGAAGGTAAGCTGCTCGGCAACCCGGCCGCCCATCATGATGGCAAGCCGCGACGTCATCTGCTTGTACTTCATGGAATAGCGGTCGCCTTCCGGCAACTGCATCACCATGCCGAGCGCCCGGCCGCGCGGGATGATCGTCGCCTTGTGCACCGGATCGGACGACGGCACGTTGAGGGCGAGGATGGCGTGGCCGGCCTCGTGATAGGCGGTGTTGCGCTTTTCCTCCTCCGACATGGCCATGGAGCGCCGCTCGGCCCCCATCATCACCTTGTCCTTGGCATCTTCCATGTCGCGCTGGGTGACCATGCGGCGCGAGCGCCGGGCCGCCAGGAGAGCTGCCTCGTTGACCAGGTTGGCCAGATCGGCGCCGGAAAAGCCAGGGGTCCCGCGGGCAATCACCTTGGGATCGATATCGGGCGCCAGCGGCACGTTGCGCATGTGCACCCGGAGGATCTTCTCGCGACCCGTGACGTCCGGATTGGGCACCACGATCTGGCGGTCGAAACGGCCGGGGCGCAACAGCGCCGGGTCGAGTACGTCGGGCCGGTTGGTGGCGGCAATCAGGATAACGCCCTCGTTGGCCTCGAAGCCATCCATCTCCACCAGCAACTGGTTCAGCGTCTGCTCGCGCTCGTCATTGCCGCCGCCAAGACCGGCGCCGCGATGGCGCCCGACGGCGTCGATTTCATCGATGAAGATGATGCACGGGGCATTCTTCTTGGCCTGATCGAACATGTCGCGCACCCTGGAGGCACCGACGCCGACGAACATTTCCACGAAGTCCGAGCCGGAAATCGTGAAGAACGGCACATTGGCCTCGCCCGCAATGGCGCGCGCCAGAAGCGTCTTGCCGGTGCCGGGAGGACCGACCAGCAGCGCGCCTTTGGGGATCTTGCCGCCAAGGCGCTGGAACTTGTGCGGGTCTTTCAGGAACTCGACGATCTCCTGAAGGTCCTCCTTGGCCTCCTCGACGCCGGCCACGTCCTCGAAGGTGACGCGGCCCTGGCGCTCGGTGAGGAGCTTGGCCTTCGACTTGCCGAAGCCCATGGCCTTGCCCGACGACGACTGCATCTGGCGCATGAAGAAGATCCACACGCCGACCATCAGCAAGATCGGGAACCACGAGAGCAGCATGCTCGGCAGCAGGCTGTCCTGCGAGGCCGGCCGGGCGCGAATGTCCACGCCCTTCTCGCGCAGCATGTTGACGAGGTTGGGGTCCTGCGGCGCATAGGTCTGGAAGGAGCGGCTGTCGGCCGTCTGGCCGGTAATCACCTCGCCGGAGATCGTCACCGAGCGCACATCGCCCGATTCGACCTTGCTCATGAACTGCGAGTAGCTGATTTCATCGACGCGGCTGTGCTGGGTCGGGCCCTGAAACAGGTGGAACAGGGCAAACAGCAACAGCGCGATGATCACCCAGACGGCAAGATTGCGAAAATTGTTCACCTGTACCTCGTCGATGACTATCGACCGGGCAAGAGGGTCAGCGCAAACGGCGCCCCTCCCCGGCCGATCAATTGTCTATAACATAGGAGCGCCCGACTGCCTTGCCAAGCGTGGCGAAGCCGTAAATGAAGCGTTTAGGCGCATTTCCCGACCCCGTTTGGCACCACGGCGCCGAATGCGGCTTCGATGCCCTGATCGGGCGCGCCTGCAAAGCCGACAGGCGCACCATCGGCAACGACCACAGGGCGCCCATCGGTGACGAAGCGCGGCATAGCGGATGCGGCGTCATCGAGGCCCAGCACCCAGTCGCCGAGCGCCTTTCCCGGCACGATTTCAACCACCTCCGCCGGGGCACGAAACCCCGCCGTGGGGCGAATGAGGAAGCGGCCGTCCCACACGATGCCATCGGCCTTGAGACGTACCGGGCAAACCGGCAGCCGTCCCGGTTCGCGTCCGATGAGGAGGGCATTCCTGCGCCTGACGATGCGTGCGCCGGCCAGCGTGCGCGCCCGGCCCTCGCCGCCGGCCAGCCAATCGGCCAGGGCCTCAATGGCGGAAAGGCGCGGCGGATCGCCTGCAAGCCCGCCGGCGATGGTCACGGCCCGCTGCAGCAATCGCACCTTTACTTCTTCGGACAGGCGATCAAAGCCGCCGCTGTCCATCTCGATGAGGCCTTCAGGATGCTTGACGACGAGCCGCGCCGCTGCCTCATCGCTTGCTGCCTCCAGCGCCTCGCGTGCACGACCCAGGCGCCGCGCCGAGTGCGCCAGCGCTGCCGCGTCGAGCCCGCCATCGGCCAGCGTTGCCAGAAGCCGGCGGACCCGCACCCGCTCGAAGTCCGGGTTGGCGTTGGAAGGGTCCTCGAACCACGCAAGTCCCGCGGCTTCGAGCGTCGCGGTCAGCCGGGCATGGGCGATGCCGAGCAGCGGACGCACCAGCGTAAGGCCCGCGAAAGGTGTCGCCGGCGACATCGCCGCCAGACCGTCGAGGCCCGATCCCCGGGCGAGCCGCATGACAAGCGTTTCGGCCTGGTCATCGGCGTTATGAGCAAGCGCAACGGCTGAGGCGCCGAATTCACGGGCGGCGGCGGTCAGGAGGGCGAGCCGCGCCCGGCGCGCCGCGTTCTGAATGCCGGTCGCCGGCTTCTCGCCGTCCCATGAAAGCAGCTTCGCTTCGACACCCAAACGCGCCGCCAGACCCATCACCGAACGGGCCTCGACGTCCGAGCCGTTTCTGAGCTTGTGGTCGACCGTCAGGACGCAAAGCCGGGGATGGCCGGAACGGGCGCTTGACCAGCGCTGCATGAGCAACAGCAAGGCGGTGGAATCAGCGCCGCCCGAGACCGCCACGGCGATCCGCTCAAGCCGGGCGAGCGGCGTAAAGAGGCGTTCCGCTTCCTGAGGGGTGACAGGTCCGGCCTCAGCCCGCATTTCTTGTTCTCCCTGCACCCTGCGTCGCCTTGCGGCTCGCCGCATACGGGCGCGGGACGCGAAAAGCGTATCGGGGCATACGGCAGAGCGGTCCGCACTCGTATGCGGCCGTCGCAAGGCGATCCTTCGGACCGGTTGAACATGACGACAATGTGCGTCGAACGGCTTTTCCGATGAACCACATCGCCCTGCGCCGTTCTCCTACCTTATCGTCATCTTGAACCGGCGCAGGGCACAGGGAGAACAAGAAATGCGGCCTAGCAGCCGGCACGCTTCATCTCCAGGAGCGCCTTGTTTCTGACCGCGGCGGCCGTGGCATATTTCTTCGTCACCTCGGCATAGGCGCCGCACGCCTTGGGCTTCTGGCCGAGCCGGCTCAGCGACATGCCGAGCTTGAGCAGGGAGTCAGGCGCCTTCTCACTGGCCGGATAGGACCTGTAGCCCTGCAGGAAGCTTTGCGCTGCCTGCTTGAAATCGGCCTGCGCGAAATACGTCTCGCCCAGCCAGTAATAGGCATCGCCGGCCAGCTTGTGGGTGGGATATTTCGTCAGGAAGGTACGAAAGCCGGCCTCGGCGGTGCCGAACTGTCGCGACAGGAGGCTTTGATAGGCACCCTGGTAGATCTGGTCGGCCATCGCCGATCCGGTCATCTGGTTGCCGTCGAGCGAGGCCGTTTCAACCGTATCCGGCACGAGAGGCGTCTCGGCGATCTGCGACTGGTCTTGAGTCTGCGGCGAAATTTGCGTTTGATCCTGGGGCTGCGTCACAAACGGCGACTGGCTCTGCGGCTGAGTAACGAACGGCTGCTGGTTCTGAGGTTGCGTGGTGAACTGCTGCTGGGTGGCGAGTTGCTGCTGCTTCTCGCCCTGCAAGGCCAACTGGCCGAGAATCTGCGGCCCCTGGCCCTGCTGCTGCGAACCCTTGTTCTGATAGACCGGCTGCTGGCCGGCAAGCTGCGACAGTTGCTGATTCTGATATTGCGACAGGTCGACGCCAGGCTGCAGGGTGGTGCTGTCGGTCTGCTGTTTGGTGGTGCTGTCGGCCTGCTGCTGGGGGATCTCCACCTGCTGCTGGGCCCATTGCTGCTGGCTGGGCTGCGGTGTGATGGCGCCCTGCTTGCCGTTGCGCTGCTCGAGCTGGCGCACGCGGTATTCGAGATTGGCCTGCATGTTCTGCATCTGCAACTGCATCTGCTGCACCTGCGATCCGAGCTGGCGCAATTGCTGTTCGATGACGCTCAGCCTGTTGGCATCGTTGGCCTGCATCGCTCCGGGCTGATTGGCGGCTGAGTCGCGGGCATGCACTTCGGCCTCAAGCCGGATAAGCCGGTCGTAAAGTGCATTCCACTGGTCGGACTGTGCCGCCGCCGGGACGGCGGTGAGCGACAGGCAAAGGCCGGGCATCGCCACGCCCGCCAGCAGTAAGGACTTGATCCACGCTTTCACGGTCATCCTCGGTCGGTTGTCGTCGAATCGGAATTGCAGGGGCGGATCGCGCCATCGTCGCGACGATCCATGCCCCTCGGCCTTCAGCCATAATACGCCAACAGACTTGCCCGCCAAACGCGGTCAAAATGCGGCCGATCACCTCAGCCCGCGACGGCTCCGCCGGTGATCACCGTGACGGCCCGACGGTTCTGCGAATAGCACGACTCGTTGCTGCATGTGGCCACCGGGCGTTCCTTGCCGTAGGCGATGGTGGACATGCGGGCCGGGTTGACGCCCAGCGATGCCAGGAAGTTACGGGTCGCGGTGGCGCGCCGCGCCGACAGGGCGATGTTGTATTCGCGCGTGCCCTGCTCGTCGGCATGGCCTTCGATCTGGATGGTCACGTTGGGATATTGCGCAAGCCACGCCGCCTGGCGGCGCAGAATCTCCTGTGCCTGTGGCGACAGCGTCGACTGGTCGACCACAAAGTGCACACGATCACCCACATTGACCAGAAAATCCTTCTGCGAGCCAGGGATGGCCGCCTGCTCCTGTGGCACGATGTCGGGCCGGTTGGATGACGAGCACCCCGCGACCAGAACCAGTCCAGCGCAGACTGCTGCAATCTTGAGACCCGAAATAAACCGCAACATTCAATCCCACTCCTCGAAATGCCCGCTGCGGCCGCGTCGGCCGGTCTTTGCGTTGCGTTGAGCCCCACCGGCCCCGCTGGCGTCCCATCGGTTCAGTCGCCGAACATTGTGCAAGGCGCTGCACCATACTGCCCGAAGGCGGCAAATCACTCTGCGGTGAACCTGTGCCGCGTCGGCGCTTGTTAATCCTTCATGCCTACTTCAGCAAGGGCGACCAGGCCGGATCGGAGGCAAAACCGCTTGTATCGATCAATTGCTCGTTATATCCGGTAAGGTCCACCGTAAACAGCCGCGGCCCGCCGTTTTCGCCCGGCTGGTCGCGAAAGAACATGATGACCCTGCCGTTGGGTGACCATGTCGGTCCTTCATTGTGGAAACCTTCGGTTAATATTCTCTCACCGGACCCGTCCGGCCGCATGACGCCGATGCCGAACTGCCCGTTGGCGATCTTGGTGAAGGCGATATAGTCGCCGCGCGGCGACCATACCGGTGTCGAATAGCGCCCGTCGCCGAAGCTGATGCGATGCTGGTTCGAGCCGTCGGCGTTCATGACATAGATCTGCTGATCGCCGCTGCGGTCGCTCTCGAAGGTGATCTGGGTGCCGTCGGGCGAATAGGACGGGGCGGTATCGATGGCCTGGGTATTGGTGAGCTGGGTCGTTCCGCGGGTTCTGAGATCGAGCAGGAAGATGTTGGAGTTGGCCCCCTGCTGCAGGCTCATCACCACCCGCTGACCATCGGGCGAAAAGCGCGGGGCAAAGCTCATGTTGGGGAAATCGCCGATGATTTCGCGCTGCCCGGTCTCGATATTGTAGAGATAGACCCGCGGCAGCCCGCCGGCGAACGACATGTAGGTGATTTCCTGCGAGTTCGGGCTGAAGCGCGGCGTGATCACCAGATCCTTGCCGTCCGTCAGCTCGCGCATGTTGGCGCCATCCTGATCCATGATGGCGAGTTGCTTGACGCGCTTGTCCTTGGGACCGGATTCCTTGATGAACACGATGCGGCTGTCGAAGTAGCCCTCCTCGCCGGTAATCGCCTTGTAGATGGCATCGGAGATGAGATGCCCGATGCGCCGCCAGTTGCGCGGCGTGGTGACGAATTGCAGGCCGACGGTCTGTTGCTGGGCGAAGATGTCCCACAGGCGGAATTCCGCCCTGATCCGCCCGTCGGGCTGCAGAATGATCCGGCCGGTCACCAGCGCCTGCGCCTGGATGGTGCGCCAGTCGCCGAAGCGCGGCAGTTTGCTGAAGTCGGAGATCTGTTCGATATAGGAATTCTGCGGCAGCGGCTGGAAGAGCCCCGAGCGCTGCAAATCGTTGCCGATGACGCCCACGATGTCGGCGCCGAGCTTGGCCTCGTCTGCCGTCGTGCCGATGAAATTCGGCAGCGCGATGGGCATGGGCTTGACCTGGCCGCGAGTGATGTCGATGACCAGCGCCGCCCTGCCCGGACGGGCCAGCGGAAAGGCAAGAACCATTGCGACGACGATGAGCGCCATACCGCGAAACAAAACGGAAATGTGAGGGCCGGCCTGGCGGAGATGCATGGTGGCTTCTTTGCGTCCTTTGGCGGTCAATTGGTGGCGAGCATGCGGCTTGGATCGAAATTGAGGACGACATCCTTCCAGATATCATACTTGTCGAGCGGCAATCCCCGATAGGGTGCGCACATCAAGACCGCGCGAACGGCGCTGGCCTCCGCGGCCTGGGTCAAGGAATCCGAGCCCGGATTGAGAACCTCGGGACCTTGCAGGATCGAGCCGTCCTGGCCAAGCGCGAAGTGCACCTTGACCAGGAGATTCTGTGCCTCGCGCACGCCCGTCGGCGGCGCCCAGCAGCGTTCGACCTGCTGGCGCAACCAGTCAACCATGTCGGCCGACAGTTGCGCATCGCTGCCGGCGAGCGAGTTGAACTTGCCCTTGAGCGGTGTGCCGGCGACATCGTTGGCCTTGGGCGGGGCCTTCTTTTCCGGCACCTTGTTGAGCAGTGCGGCGATTTCGTCGGGATTGAAGTCGGGCTTCTTCTTTTCCTTCTTGACGAAATCCGCCGGCGGCTTGGGCTTCGAGCGCGGTATCGGTACCGGCTGGGTGTCGGCCTGCTTTTGCGGATCCGGCTTGGGCTGGTCGGCCGGGGGCTCGGTCTTCTTGATCAGGGCCGCCAGTTGCGACGGGTCGGGTTGCGCCTGAACCTGCTCAGCCGGCTTGGGCTCGACCTTCGGCTGCGGCGTCGGCGGCTCCTTGGCGGCCACCTTGACTTCCTCCGCCGGCTTGGGGGCCGGCTTGGTTTCCTTCACCTTTTCCACCTTGGGCGGCGCCGGCTTGACGTCCGGTTTCTTGGCCGGGGCATCCTTGAGGGTCGCGGCACGCTGGGAGAGCTGGGTTATGTCGACAATGTCGACCGGGATCGAGGGTTGCTCGGGCACCTTGTAGCTGTCGACCGACGGCAACACGATCACCGCGGCCAGGAGGATGGCGGCATGGGCAAGAAACGAAATGGGGAGGCTTACGCGCAACCGTTCAACCTCACTTGGTGTTGTCCCTGGCCATATCGGTCACCAGACCGATGCGGCGGAAGCCCGCCTTGTTCAGCACACCCATGACCTTCATGACGTACCCGTAGCCGACATTGCGGTCGCCGCGCACGAATATCCGCTCTTCATAGCCGTTCTTGGCTATGGCAATCAATTTCGGCGCCAGTGTGTCGAGTTCGATCTCGGTGTTCTGCAGGAACACCTTGCCGTCGGCCTGGACCGTCACGGTGAGCGGTTCGGTGTCGCCCTGCAAGGGATTGGCCTTGGTCTCCGGCAGTTCGATCGGCACCCCCACCGTCAACAAGGGCGCCGCCACCATGAACACGATCAGCAAAACCAGCATGACGTCTACGAACGGCGTGACGTTGATCTCCGACATCGGCGCATAGGACGACCGCCGCCGGTGGCCGCGCCGGCCGCTTACCGCTGTCTTGCCCTGAACCGCCGATGCCATGGCGCCGCTTACCTCCTCACGCGCGCTCGTCGAGCTGGCGCGAGATGATGGCCGAAAACTCGTCGGCGAAATTTTCCAGCCGCGCCGCGATCTTGCCGATGTCGCTGGAGAACTTGTTGTAGAAGATAACCGCCGGTATGGCGGCAAGAAGGCCGAGGCCGGTGGCCGCCAGCGCTTCGGCAAGGCCGGGCGCCACCACGGCGAGATTGGTGTTCTTGGAAACCGCAATGGCGCGGAACGAATTCATGATCCCCCACACGGTGCCGAACAGGCCGATGAACGGCGCCGTCGATCCCACCGTCGCCAGGAACAGCAGGCGGCTTTCAAGCCGCGCCATCTCGCGCTGCAACTGCACGTCCATCACCTTTTCGATGCGCTGCTGGACGCCGTGGAATCCGGCCCTCAGCGCGCTGTCCTGGCTGCGCTTCCATTCCCGCATGGCCGCCATGAACAGCGCCGCCATGGCCTGGCTGGCGCGGCTGCCGAGCGTCAGATAGAGGTCTTCCAGCGACTGCCCCGACCAGAAGAGCTGCTCGAACTGGTTGGTGGCGCGCCGCACCCGCGAGATGACATAGAATTTCTCGAAGACGATCGCCCAGCACCCGATGGAGGCACCGATCAGCCCCAGCATCACCAGCTTGACGACGATGTGGGCTTCCCAGAACATGTGCAGGAAGGAAAATCCCTGCTGCGCCGCGATCTGAGTGGTGTGAACGTCCATTAAGGCCTCGCGATGAGAAATCCGGCCCGCCGCCGCTGCGGGGAATGTCGTGGGGTCGCTTCAATCAGCAGCAAGTTTGTCGAAACTGCGGCGCAACCCCTATGCCGCGGCATCGCGACACCCGTGTTTCCTGCCGGCAGCCGGCAACGCCCGGCTGCCACGCGGCGGGCCCGATGCCACACTGGCCAGCCTATGGTTAACAAGCCGTTACGCTTGAGGCTGCGCCTCACCCTAACCGGTCGTCATCACCCGGCTTGACCGGGTGATCCATTCCGACACCGCCTCGACAAGCTGCGTCGACAGCGGAATGGATGCCGGGTCAGGCCCGGCATGACGGGATCGAAGACGGAGCACAACACTCGCCCCATCACCCCTCCGACAGCAGCGGCTGGATGGCCTTTGCCATCTCGGTCGGAAAGCGCTTCGGCCGGCCGGCGGCATCGACGAGGGCCGCCGTCACTGCGCCGGCAAACAGCAACTCCCCGTCGCGCCTCACCCGCTGGTCGATCTTGAGGCGGGCGCCGGTGAGACCTGTGAGGCGGGTGTCCACCTCCAGCAGATCGTCGATGCGCGCCGGCTTCACAAAGTCACACACCATGTGCCGCACCACGAACCCCATGGAGCCGCCGCTTTCGTTCCAGTGCAGTTGATGGTGATGGATGCCGATGAGCCGCAACAGGTCGGAGCGCGCCCGCTCGCAGAACTTCAGGTAGTTGGCGTGGTAGACGAAACCGGAAAAATCCGTGTCCTCGTAATAGACGCGGATGGGCAGAATATGCGTCTTGCCCTCGATCCGCCCGGCGATATGGGGCCATTTCTCAACCATGCCGGCTTTTCCCTTCAGTAGGACACCCAAGCCGCAGCATTCGCCCGTCTGCCGCTGATGCCGCCGTCACCGCCATCGACCGGATGAAGCCATAACGGCGATCGATGCTGATGTGGGACTTGTAGCCGAAGACCGGCAAGGCGATCATCGGCAGTTCCGTGCCGTCCGGCCGGTAGCGCACCTTGCCACCGATCTTGAGTGTCCAGCGGGCGTCGGTGTCCTTCTGCGCCGCCTTGTTCGGCTCCTCCGGCCAAATCTCCTTCGCCGACTTGCCCGCCTTGATCGCTTGCTGCTCACTGTCGCAATTGCGCTGTTTGGGCGCCGGCACCAGTGATGCATCGATGATCTGTCCCGACATCGATATGTAGCCCTTCTTCTGCAGCTGCCAGTCGAAGGCCTTCATCACCCGCTTCAGCGTCCCGGTCTCGGTCATCCGGTTCCTGAAGTGCCGGATCGTGTTCTCGTCCGGGGTGCTCTCGCCAAGCGACAGTCCCAGGAACCGCATCCAGCTGAGCCGATCCCGGATCATGAACTCCATTCGCGCATCGGAAAGGTTGTGCTGGGCCTGAAGGATCAGTGCCTTGAACATCATCACGGGATCGTAGGGCGGTCGTCCGCCTCTGGAGCCGTCCCCATAGCCCAGACCTTCAACCAGCCAACGCCGGAAATGCTCGAAATCCACCGTCCGCTCCAAAACCTCGAGCGGATCGCCTTCCTTGCTCAGTATCTCCAGGTGATCGTTCAGGCTGAACAGCGACTTCGGATCCATGACCGCGCTCCATCTTCGAACGCATTCACTGAATCACTCCAAGCGGATTCGCGCGAGGGGTTTTTGCGGGTGTCCAGCTAATAGAGTTCGCCATACCGGCTTCGAACCTCAATCGTGCAGTTCCCCTGCACGCACTGATAATGGCGGTGGTGATTAACGAAGGGACCGACGCAAGTTGAATTCAATCAGCCTTCACTAGGCCGGCGGCCCGTCCTTTGCCGATGAGGTAACTTACGAACGCAGCGCAAGCACCAATCATGAATAACGCATCATGCATATCAACATCGGCAACGCCTTTGTCGATCAACGCGTGCCGTATACCCTTCTCATTGCTCGTGTACCCGTAAATCTCCCCGAATCCCTTTTGTAGGGCGGGATGAATCGCTTGGCTTTTCGTAAGCGCCTTAAGCGCAGGACCGAGTGTCGAGGCATCAGGATTAAGAATCTTCGCAATTGATTCGACAGAATGGATGCTTTCTCGCACACTGTCCGCCAGTCGTTCCTCGTTAAAATAAGCAATTGCTTGCTTTAAATGTTTCTTTGCGCCTCTGTATTCGTATTTAGACAAATCGGAAAGTGCGGATTTAATCGTCTCAGCTTCCTGTTCACTTGCAATTGGACAAATAGATGTTCCATCAACAATCGTATATGCCGCTTGACATTCCTTTAATGCCCTCTCTACAGCATTAGAAACACCAAATGGCGTGTCAATATCTCTCAAGAGCATTTCTATAAAATCAAATATTTCGACATAACTTCCATTAACAAATAAATGTTTTAGTTTCTTTACATGAACTCGCAGTTCTTGGCTAAAATCATCCGCCATGAGATGTTCTACCAATACGTGTCTACGATATAAAATTTTCTCCCAATGGCGTCCAAGAAGCACTTCTTGAACAGATTCACTGACTAACGAGCTATACACGACTGCCCAGAGCGCGGCGCGAAGTTGCCGTGAAACTTCTTTCAGCTTCATGGGTTGGGGGAGAGGTTCGGCTCCCTCTGCCTGGGCGAATGTGAGGTCTTTACGATCCACTTGACAATTTCCCCCAGGGCCCCTGCATGAAAAGTTCAGAAACTACCCCCCACTTTCGGCTGTCAAGATTCATTCGGATAGCCACGCAACATTCACCTGGCCCTTCACTCCTCCTCCCCGAAAAGCTGCCCTTGCACCGCCGACAGGCCGCCGGGGACGGCGAGGCCCAGATGCCTGAAGGCGTGGGGGGTGAGCATGCGGCCGCGCGGGGTGCGGTTGACGAAGCCGAGCTGGATGAGGAACGGCTCGATGATCTCCTCGATGGCATCGCGGGCTTCCGACAGCGAAGCCGCAATGGTTTCGATTCCCACCGGCCCGCCGCCGAAATTGACGGCGATGCAGGTGAGGTAGCGGTGATCGAGGGCATCGAGGCCGCGGTTGTCCACCTCCAGCTTGCCCAGCGCCTTGTCGGCCTCGCTGCGGTCGATGCGCGAAATGCCGTCGACCGAGGCAAAATCGCGCACCCGCCTGAGCAGGCGTCCGGCGATGCGCGGGGTGCCGCGCGAGCGTCGGGCGATCTCGCGCGCCCCGTCGTCGCTGACGGCGATCCCCAGGACGCGGGCGCCGCGCGTCACGATGTCGAGCAGTTCTTCTTCCGTGTAGAAATCGAGGCGAACGGGAATGCCGAAACGGTCGCGCAACGGGTTGGTCAAAAGGCCGGTGCGGGTGGTGGCGCCGATGAGGGTGAATTTGGCGAGGTCGATCCTCACCGAGCGCGCCGCCGGTCCTTCGCCGATGATCAGGTCGAGCTGGAAATCCTCCATGGCCGGATAGAGGATTTCCTCCACCGCCGGGTTGAGCCGGTGGATCTCGTCGATGAACAGCACGTCGCGCTCTTCCAGGTTGGTGAGCAGCGCCGCCAGATCGCCGGCCCTGGCGATCACCGGCCCGGAGGTAGCACGAAAGTTCACCCCCAGTTCGCGCGACACGATCTGCGCCAGCGTCGTCTTGCCGAGGCCGGGAGGCCCGGCGAACAGCACATGATCGAGCGCCTCGCCACGCTGGCCGGCGGCCTCGATGAAGACCTTGAGGTTGGCCTTGGCGCGCGCCTGCCCGACGAACTCGGCCAGCCGCTGCGGCCTGAGGTGGGTATCGAACTCGTCCTCGGGGCGGCGCTCGCGGTCTATCAGACGGTCGGCCATCAGGTCGTCTGCCCCGTCTTGCCGGCCGACTTGACTCGATTTCTCCACGATTTCCCGTAAAGTCCCATGCGGTCAGCCAAAAGTCCCGGAGGAATGACACTCGCGATGATCGCGATCGAGGCCGTCTTGACGCCAAGGGCGGGGATCAGCACGGCATAATAGATGAGCCCGACAACCCCGATATAGAGTGCAAGGAGGCAAATGCGCGCGATGATCCGCCCAGGCTTTTCGGTCTTCCCGCTCATCGGCTGAGTTCCTTCAACGCCAGGCGGATGATCGTCTCAGGCCCCGCATCCTCGCCCGCCTTGACCATGGCGGCGGCAACCGCGCTGCCGGCCTGGCTGTGATTGTAGCCGAGATTGACCAGCGCCGAGACGGCATCGGCCGCCGCCGTGGGTCGCGACGCATCGAGCTGGGCGGAGAGCGCCGCCAGCGCCGCATCGCCGCCGCCCATCAGCGGCGCCTTGTCACGCAATTCGGTGACGATGCGCTGGGCGAGCTTGGGTCCGACGCCATTGGCGCGACCCACCATGGCCTTGTCGCCCATGGCGATGGCGGTGGTGAGTTCACCGGCTGAAAGCGTCGACAGGATGGCCAGCGCCACCTTGGTGCCCACGCCTTGCACATTGTCGAGCAGGCGGAACCAGTCGCGCTCGGCACGCGTGGCAAAGCCGACCAGGCGGATGGCGTTCTCACTGACCAGCATTTCGGTGAACAGCGTGGCGGGCTCGCCCTTGCCCGGCAGGCCCGCCAGCGTCTTGGCCGAGCAGGAGACGAGATAGCCCACGCCGCCGACGTCGATGACCGCGTAGTCATCGCCCGCCTCGTCGATGAGGCCCTTCAGCCGGGCGATCATGGCCGAGTGTCCGGGGTGATGAGTTCGACACCGGGAAAATAGCTGCGAAAGCCCTCCGGATCGCGGGTTATCACGGCATGCCCGCGCACCGCGGCATGCGCCCCGATGAAGAAATCCGGCAGCAACCGTTCGCGCCGGCCACCCCGCCGCCTGTAGGCAAGGAAAGCCCGACCGGCGAGAAACGCCGCATCCCACGGCAGGCTCTCGCGCACGAAAGTGGCAGCATCAAGCGCCGCGTCCAGTTCCTCAGGCCGTTCGTAGCGCAACGAGAACTCCGCATAGACGACCTGGTTGACGATCAGTTCATGGTCGAGAGAGGCTTCGGCGATGGCGTTGCGCGACCACCGCGACCAGTGCGGATCGCGCACCGCCACATCGATAAGGACATTGGTATCGACCAGGACCGCCATCGCCTCAGCGCTCACGCGTGAGTTTCATGATGGCATCGGCATCGAGCCCCGGATTGCCCGTTCCCTCCAGCCGGTCAAGGGCAGCCAGCACGGCGTCCAGCCGCGCCCGGTCGGGGGACCCGTTCATCTTGCGCTTGCTGGCGATAGTGATGCGTCCGTCATCCATGGCAAACACCACCTCGCAGCCGGGCTCGATGCCGGCAAGATCGCGCAGATCACGCGGAATGGTCACCTGACCCTTGCTGGTTACACGCATCGGACAGTCTCCTTGAACAATCCCTCAATGTAAGAATTAATCTTACACTAAGAACAAGTCAAGAACAAACGACCTTGCCCGATCATCCCGCCGCCCTCAGTGCCCTTGCCAGCAACTGGCTGCCGCGATGCTGGGCATGGCAGATGGCAATCGCCAGCGCATCGGCGGCATCGGGGCCCGCGGGGCGGGCGGCGGGCAGCAGAATGCGCACCATGGCGGCGATCTGGCCCTTTTCGGCGTGGCCGGCGCCGACCACCGTCTTCTTCACCATGTTGGGGGCGTATTCGGCGACGCTCAGGCCCAGTCCCGCCGGCACCAGCAGGGCGATGCCGCGGGCGTGGCCGAGCTTGAGGGTGGCGCGCGCATCCTTGTTGACGAAGGTTTCCTCCACCGCCGCCTCATCGGGGCTGTAGGCCGCAAAGACCTGTTGAAGGGCGCTGTGCAACTGCACCAGCCGTTCAGCCAGCGACAGCCGGTCGTCGGAGGTGAGCGTGCCGTCGGCCACATGGGTCAGGCGCGAGCCCTCGCACCGGATGATCCCCCAGCCGGTGCGCCGGAGGCCGGGGTCGATGCCGATGATGCGAATCGCTGCGCCCATGATCGCGAAAAGGTATAGGCCTTGACGCGGCCACGAAAGCCCTCTTGAGGTCTGCCCATGGCCGATACCCCCACCATGCTCGCCCTTGCTGCCGTCGCCGCCCTTGCCGGGCTGGTGCGCGGCTTTGCCGGTTTCGGCGCCGCCATGACCTTCGTGCCGGTCGCCGCGACCATCGTCGGACCGCAGACCGCGGTGGTGCTGCTTTTCCTGCTCGACCTCTTGCCGTCATGGGCACTGGTGCCGGGGGTGCGAAAGTATTGCAGCTGGCGCGAAGTCCTGCCGCTGGCGCTGGGTGCCGGCATCACCATTCCCGTCGGTGCCTATTTGCTGGTGAGCATCGATCCCCTGGCCTTGCGCTGGGCCATGCCGATCCTGTCGCTTATCGCGGTGGGGTTCCTGGCCAGCGGCTGGCGCTACGGCCGGGCGCCGGGTCACGCGCTTTCCGGCCTCGTCGGCACCGTCACCGGCTTTCTCGGCGGACTGACCGGCTTCTTCGGACCGCCCATCGTGCTGTTCTGGCTGGGCGGGCCGTCGCGTGCATCCAGGGTGCGCGCCAATCTCATCGTCTTCTTTGCCTTCACCGTCATCGTCGGCGGGCTTTCCTATGCCGCCAACGGCCTGCTCGGCCGCCAGCGGATCATCGAGGCCGCCCTCATTTTCCCGGTTTACGGCATCGCCATCTGGCTCGGCGTGCATCTGTTCGGACGCGCTTCGGAAGTGGTTTTCCGGCGCATCGCCTACGCACTGATCGCGCTGGCGGCGCTGGTCAGCCTGCCGGTGTGGAAATAGCTCAAGGCTCCATCACGTGGAGCATGATGTGATCCGAAAAGTGGTGACCACTTTTCGGCATCATGCTGCTGTCAGGCGCGCCATGACTTCCTCGGAGACTTCCATGTTGACGAAGACGTTCTGCACATCGTCGTCGTCTTCCAGCATCGCCACCAGCTTCATGAGCGTCTCGGCCTTTTCCTCGTCCACCGGCGCCATGGTCTGCGGCTTCCATACCACGTTGACTGAATCGGCCTCGCCCAATGCGGCTTCGAGTTTTGTCGAAACCTCGCCGATATCCTCGAAGGCGCAGGTGATGAAGTGGCTTTCCTCGTCGCTCTCGACATCGCTGGCGCCGGCCTCGATGGCCGCCAGCATCACCGTCTCGGCATCGCCGGCCTCGGGCTTGTAGACGATCTCGCCTACCCGCTCGAACATGAAGACGACCGAATTGCTCTCGCCCAGGTTGCCGCCGAACTTGGTGAAATAGGAGCGAACCGCCCCGGCGGTGCGGTTGCGGTTGTCGGTCAGGGCCTCGACGATGACCGCCACCCCGCCCGGCCCGTAGCCCTCGTAGCGGATCGCCTCGTAGGTATCGGCATCGCCGCCCTGGGCCTTCTTGATCGCCCGATCGATATTGTCCTTGGGCATCGACTGGGCCTTGGCGTTCTGCACGGCAAGCCTGAGGCGCGGATTGGCGGCCGGGTCCGGCAGGCCGTGCTTGGCCGCCACGGTGATTTCCTTGGAGAGCTTGGAAAACAGCTTGGCGCGCACCGCATCCTGGCGCCCCTTGCGGTGCATGATGTTCTTGAACTGTGAATGACCTGCCATGGCCTGCCCCTGACGAAATCGCCGCTGCCCTGCCCCTTCGGGCTCTTCAAGAGCCTTGCGCAAGAAGCGGGACCTTGCGGCGTACTGGTGATGGATCGGCGCCCTTATAGTGTGCCGCGCGGGCGGAATCCATAGCTGCGGCGAGCTTAGCCCGCGTGGCGCTTGCGCATTTCGCGCGCGATGATCAGTTGCTGAATCTGGGTGGTGCCCTCGTAGAGGCGGAACAGCCTGACGTCGCGGTAGAAGCGCTCGATACCGTAATCGGCGATATAGCCGGCGCCGCCGAAGATCTGCACCGCGCGGTCGGCGACCCGGCCGACCATCTCCGATGCGTACATCTTGCAGGCCGAGGCCTCCAGCGTGATCACTTCGCCCGCCTCATAGCGCCTTGCCGCATCGCGCACCATGCATTCGGCCGCGTAGCATTCCGCCTCGGAATCGGCGAGCATCGCCTGGATGAGCTGAAAATCGCCGATCGGCTGGCCGAACTGCTTGCGCTCGCCGGAATAGGTGAGCGCCTCATGGATCAGCCGCCGGGCGGTGCCGGTGCAGAAGGCGGCGATATGCAGCCGCCCGCGGTCGAGGACCTTCATGGCGGTGGCAAACCCCCGTCCCGTCCTGCCGCCGATCACCCGGTTGGCCGGCACCTCGACATTGTCGAACACCACATCGCAGGTCAGCGAACCGCGCTGGCCCATCTTGCGGTCCGGCTTGCCGAAGGCGATGCCGGGCGAATCGGCATCGACGATGAAGGCGGAGATGCCACGCGCCCCCGGCTCGCCGAGATCGGTGCGGGCCATCACCGTCAGCACCCCGGCGCGCGGGGCGTTGGTGATGAAGCGCTTGGTGCCGTTCATCAGGTAATGGCCGCCCTCGTGCAGCGCCGTCGTCCGGAGCGAGGCCGCGTCCGATCCGGCTTCCGGCTCGGTGAGGCAGAACGAGCCGATCAGCTCGCCCGCCGCCATGGCCGGCAGGAAGGCCTGTTTCTGCTCCTCGGTGCCGTCGATGATGATGCCCTGCGAGCCGATGCCGACGGTGGTGCCGAACACCGAGCGGAAGGCCGGCGAGGTCCACCCGAAGGCCCGCGCGATCTCGGCTTCCTGGGTGACCGAAAGGCCGATGCCGCCATATTCCGGCGGTATCGACAGGCCGAACAGACCGAGTTCGCGCATCTCCTGCACGATTTCGTCAGGCACTTCATCCTGTTCATCGACCTGGCCCTCCAGCGGCACCAGCCGCTCGCGCACGAAGCGGTCGACCGCCGCAAGCAGCCCGGCGAAGGTCTCATCGTCGACCGCGCGCTGCTGGCCGGATTGACTATCTGTCACAATAAATTTCCCCCCGCATTGATCCAGGCGGCAGGATATCGCCCTTATGCCGGGCGTGCCACCGGCTTCAGCACCGAATAAAACGCCGCGATGGCAACGACATATAAAAGGCCGGCAAGCTCCAGCACCGCCGACAGGCCGAACTGGGTGGCGATGATCGGCACCGCCGCCGCCCCGATGACCGAAAAGCAGCCGTTGATGCCCCACGCCCACACGAACATGGTCGACTTGCCCAGCCGCCCCAGCGAGGTCATGGCGGTCGGCATGGGAAAGCCCATCAGGAAGGCCGGCGGCGCGATCAGCACCAGGCAGTAAAAGAGGCGCGCGCCATAGGCATTGAGCCCGATCCAGTTGAGGACCGGATCGAGCAGTGCGCCATAGGCGGCCAGCAGCCCGCCCGTCACCAGCAGGATGACCGGCAGGATATGCCTGGCGCGCGACAGGATGCGTTCCGAGGCAAGACTGCCCAGTCCCGAGAACACCAGCATGCCAGTGATTGCCACCGATGCCGAGACGGTGGCGTTGCTGAGCGCCAGCATCAAGCGCCCGATGAGGCCCACCTCCACCATGATGTAGCCAAGCCCGAGACAGGCGAAATAGACGATGCTGCCGAGCTTGCCCGGATAGCGCGCAAAGACGAAGCGCCATCTGAGCAGCACCGGCAGGATCACCAGCCACGCCGCCGCCACACCGGCAATGGCCAATGTCGCCCATAGCACCAGATAGCCCCAGTCGTCCTGAAACAGGTCGAGCCGGCCGAGGGTGCGCGGCAGATCGCCGGGCCTCACATAGGCAGCGAAATAGGGCCGGTCGTTGCTGAGCGCGCCGATGTCGAACACATAGGCGCCGGCCATGTCGCGCCAGCCTCCGTCGATGAGACTGTGCCAGGCAAGGCGGCCCACAATGGTGGATGGAAGGACTTCCGCCGGTGCATCGGGCGACGGGTTGTCGCTGGTCGCCGGGACATTGTCCAGGCCGCTGGTCGAATCTGGCGAGGTCGAGGTTGCCTGCTGGTCGCCGGCGTCGGTGCCGTCCCCGAAGATCTGGGCCCGGTAGTTCGCCAGCACGTTGGCGCTCGCGGCATCATCGAAGGCAAAGCCCGGCGAATAGATCTCATCGAACGACATCGACTGTGAGTGCTTGCGCAGGGCGGCGATCTCTTCGTCGCTGAAGCCGCCACGCTTGTAGAGGACCGTGGTGGTGGAGAGATAGGACGATACGGCAAAGAACGACCTGGCCACGTCTGCCTGGTCGAGCCGGCGGGCCGCTTCGGCCATGGTGGCGTAGAGCTTGAGGACGGATTTAGGCGGTTCTTCCTTGTTCCACAGCGTCACCGACAGGATGCCGCCCGGCTTCAGCGCCCGCATGTAGTCCTGCATGGCCTCGGCGGTATAGGCGTATTTCTCGACGATCGGAAAGCCGCCGGGATTGGACAGGCCGACGGAATCGGCCAGGCTCAAATCGACGATGTCGAAGCGCCGGGTGGTGCGGGCAAGGAACAGCCGCCCTTCGTAGGGGATGACGGTGAGCCTGGGGTTGGCGAGGATGTCGCCGGTGAAATCGCGCAGCGGCTTGCTGGCAAAGGCCTCCAGCACCGCCGGATTGGCTTCCGCCACTGTCACGCTGCGCGAACCGCTGCCGAGCGCCACCATGGCCGAGATGCCGCCCCCGAACTGCACCACGAAGGTCTCCGGCGCCTTCTTGATCAGATAGGGGTAGTACATCGGCAGGTAGCGGAAATAGGCATCATCGAGCGCGGTTGGCTTCCGCATGATGCCGCTCGGCCCCTCGCCGTCGATGTAAAGGCCGAGATAGGCGTTGGCCGGCAGTTCCGGCAGGTTGAAGGCGGCGTTGTCGGAAAGCCCCGGTGCAAAATGCAGATAGGAGCTGGCATAGACCTGGAGATCGCCGAACGGCGACACCGAACGGTAGATCCGCCGGGCATCGGGAAAATGCCGGGCATAGGCAACGCCCTTGTATTCGGAGACCGCAAGGCTGGGGATGCCGGCAAGTCCCGGCAGGTAGAGATGCATCGCCACCGCCACGAGGGCCACCGCCACCGCGCCGATGAGCCCCGGCAACCGCCCGAGCCCGCCAAACCAGAAGATGCATCCCAGCGCCGAAAGCGCCACCGGAACCAGGATGAGATCTTCCGGTGGAACGAAATACATCGCCCCCAGCACCGCCAGTCCCGCCAGGCCGGCGCCTGCCATGTCGGCGAAATAGACCCGCGCGAAGGTGCGCCGGTAATTGAGGAAGACCACGCCGAGAAACAGCGCCCCGGCAACGAACGGCACCAGATAGAGCGCGAAATTGGCGGCCAGTCGCCACTTCTGGGCCGGATCGGAGACGATGAAGATGGCGTTGAACGGCACTTGCTGGGCAATGAGATTGGCCCCCGCCGCGAGCGGGGCGAACACCGCCAGCGCCGCCCCCGCCACCCCGCGCCAGTGACGCTCGAACCACGGCTCGGCGAGGCAGATCACCACGCTGGTGAGGCCAAAGCCGAGCATCGCGAGGCTGACCACCAGCGAACCGAAATGCGCCCAGCTACCCACCGAGAAGATGCGCATGACGGCGATCTGCAGGGCAATGACGGCGCCCGCCGCCAGGGCGACGGCAATGTAGAGACTGGCTCCCGCGCGGTCGGTGTCGCCGGCTTGCGGATGGGCAGCGGCTTGGGCGGTCACGTGCGTGACCATGCAGGATTTTGCGGCATTATCGGGCCCGGCGGATGAGGGTGCTCAGTTGTTGTGGGTTCCGCTGATCCGGGAACCCTCCAGCTTGGTGAAGGGCACGAACGACAGGGTTCCGCCGTGGTAGATATCGGAACGCGCCACGCTCAGGGAACCGTCGCCCGCCTCTTTCTTGACGATGCGCAGGACATGCTGGGCGCCGGGCGGCCCGACCGGGATCACCATGCTGCCGCCGGTCTGCAACTGCCGCAGCAATGGCGGCGGCACATGGTCGATGCCGCAGGTGACGATGATCTTGTCGAAGGGGGCCATCTCCTGCCAGCCGTAATAGCCATCGGCATTGCGGGTGGTGATCGCCTTGTACTCGCTGTAGCCCTCGGCAATGAGGCTGTCATAGATGCCGCGGGTGCGCTCGGCCAAGGGCTTGATGATCTCGATCGACCATATCCTGTCGGTGAGGTTGGACAGATATGCCGACTGGTAGCCCGAACCGGTGCCGATCTCGAGCACCTTGTCGCCTCGCTTGACGTCGAGCGAATTGGTCATCCGCGCCACCGTATTGGGCCCGGTGATCGAAACGCCAAAACCGATATCGAGATAGTGCCAAACATAGGCCCGGTCGAGATTGCGGCTGGTGACGAATTTCTCGCGCGGCGTCATCAGGAAGGCGCGGGTGTCACGGTCGTCCCACAGGTCATGATGGGCAATGAGCGCGCGATAGCGGTCGAACCTCTGGCCGAGGAAGCGCGGGTCCTCGCCGCGGTTCTTGACCATCCAGTCGATGAATTCGGCGCGCTTGCCCCACGGCGGTGTCAGATCGAAGCTGTAGGGCGTGGGAACGCTGGCGCGCACCGGCAGCGGCAGCAACCCGGTGACCGTCGCGGCGCTGGCGCCAATGAGGAGTTCACGCTTGTTCACGGCACATCTCTCCACCCGATTCGGGGCCCAATCAAGCCCCACCTCCATGCAACCCGGAGGTCACACCAGCAAAGCGGCGGGTATTTGACCGGCCTGCAATCGTGAACATTTTGAGGCAGCGGATTTACCTTCCGTTAAGGGCTGCGGCGCGAGACTTTCACGCCAGCGCCAAACGCGGAGCAGAGACCATGGCCGAAGGTTGCTCGACCATCGACGACATCGAGGATTTTGCCCTGGCAAGCCAGCACATGGCGGCAACCGCCTGCCGTGCCGCCCTCGCCCAAACCAGGGGCATCCTCGGCGCGCCCGCCAGCGCTGCCGGGTTGAGCGAAATCACCCGTCTCATCGGCATGACCCATCGCATCGCGACCTGCCTCGATATCGGCGCGCAGGCCCTCGCCGACGACGACCCCGACAGCGCGCTGCTCGAACATGCCCGCGCCGTGATGCTGATGAACGCCCTGCCGCTGATCGTCGCCCGCCACGGCCAGGCGGCTCCAGTGCCCCTTGCCTCGGCCGCCGATCAGAAGTCGGGCAGCACCGGCTGAAGCCGGCCACCGGCGCGGATCGGGGCGATCTCGAGGGCGAGACCCGTCTCGTCGTCGGTTTCCACCAACACGCCGCACACCGTCGCCTCGCCCTCGGCCGGCTCCATGCGCCCGCCGGAGATGCGGCGCTGGAAACGGGTGAGCGGTTCGGCCTTGTCCATGCCGATCACCGAATCGAATGAGCCGCACATGCCGGCATCGGTCAGATAGGCCGTGCCGTGCGGCAGGATCTGGTGATCGGCGGTCGGCACATGGGTATGGGTGCCGACCACCAGGCTCACCCGACCGTCGGCGGCATGGCCCATGGCCATCTTCTCCGAGGTGGCCTCGGCATGCATGTCGACGATGATGGCATCGGCGCCGATGCCCAGCGGACAGGCTTCCAGTTCGCGTTCCAGCGCCGCGAAGGGATCATCGAGCGGCTCCATCATCACCCGCCCCATGATGTTCATTACCAGCACCTGGCGCCCCGAGGCGGTCTCATAGAGATTGGCCCCGCGCCCCGGCGTGCCGGGCGGGTAGTTGACGGGCCGGAGAAGTTGCGGAACGCGCTCGATGAAGACCAGCGCCTCGCGCTGGGCAAAGGCATGGTTGCCGAGCGTGATGCAATCGGCGCCGGCATCAAGGATCTCCTTGCAGATGTCCTCGGTGATGCCGAAGCCGCCGGCGGCGTTTTCACCGTTCACCACCACGAAGTCCGGCTTGAAGGCCTGCTTCAGGCCCGGCAGGCGTTCCACCAGCGCCTTGCGGCCGGAACGGCCCACCACATCGCCGAAGAACATCAATCTCATTGCGCCGCATCCTCAAGGCGTTCGACCTTGCGGGCGCCCATTTCGGTAAGGATCCAGTCGAGCGGCTGGTCATGGGCATCGCGCGGCACATGGTGCACCTCCTGCTCGGCATAGGCGACGCCGACGGCGATGACCGGCCTTTCGCTGCGCAGGCGTTCGAGGGTGCGGTCATAGAACCCGCCGCCGTAGCCGAGTTGGTAGCCGCCCGAATCGAAGGCGAGCATGGGCACCAGCAGGACATCGGGAACCGTCGTCGCCGCCGTATCCAGCGGCACGGGGATGTTCCATGCCCCGGCCTCGGTCGGCTCACCCGGCCGCCACAGGCGAAACAGCAAGGGCTGGTTCCTGCCCGTCACCACCGGCAGCGCCGTCAGAAAGCCGGCAGCCGCCAGCCTGGCCAGCAACGGCTTGACGTCGATCTCGCTCTGATAGGGCAGAAACCCCGAGACGACGGCCCCGGGCGCGAGGTTCAGGAAATCGAGCCCCAGCATGGCCAGCGCCGCACCGGCTCCGCCAAGGTCGGCCTGATGCGCCTTCTGTCGCACCACTGCGGCCACCTTGCGCGCCTCTTTTTTCTTGTCGCTCAGTGACGCGGGCGTCGCCTGGTGCTGCATGGCTTGCTGCCTCTTGTTGTTGAAAGCGACGAGCCGCCCTGGCCGTGGGAGGTGAAGATCCCGGGTCCCTACAATTGTAGGTGGGCGCCGTGTGTCGAGGGCCAAGGGCCCAGGCCAGGAACAGCTCCCATTAAGGATCGTATCGGCCCTGGGAAAATGTACTCCTCACGAACCGGACAGCCCGTCGATTGCCTACTTAGGCGCTAGCGATGGGAAAATCCACTGGGCAAATCGGTTCTGTCTATTTGTCGCCGGCGTTCGCCTTGGAGCGTTCGCGCGCCAGGGCATCGAGACGCCTGGCTGCTGATTCGATGCGCTCTGCCACCTGATCTTCCTGCGCCGCACCCTGCTTTTCAATGCCGCTGCGCGCATCACGCAAGGCCCCGACCTCGTCCTGCAAATCCTCGATCTTGCGCAGCGCCTCCGACAGGCGATCGGCCACCACCAGCCCGGCCATCAGCAACAGCCTGATATCGCCGACCTGGCCGACCCCGCCCTTGATGGTCGTCACTTCGCTATCGAGCAACTGCGCCAGTTCGATCAGGTGCTCTTCTTCACCATCGCTGCAGTTCATCGTGTAGGGACGGCCATTGACCTCGACCACGACTTGTCCCATGGGCCTCACCTCTTGCCTGAAATTCGGGCCTACGTTGCCGCTATCTATTTGCCAAGCACCTTGCGGATGCGCGTCATCGCCAGGTCCACCCGGCGCTGGGCCTGCCGGTTGGCTTCATCGAGCTCGCTCGCCTTGCCCCTCACCTGATCGAGCTCTTCAGCCAGCCTTGCCCGGTCCTGCCTCAGCGCTTCGGCTTCGCCCTTTGAGCTGGCCAGGGCCATCTCGCGCTCACCCGCCTGGGCCATGGCGGCCTCCAGCCGGCGCAACGCCGCTTCGAAACGATCCAGCGCCCCGATAATCCTCGATTCGTCTGCCATCGCCACCTCCCACCGGACGCGGCGAACCCCGACTCAACCTGCCCCATATTCGCCGCCCGCCTAAAACAATAAAGCCTAATCCCGCCAAAGGGAACCACTGAGAAGTGAGGATTCCGGATGCATTTTTGCGCAAAGCCCGCATCCGTGGCCGTGCCGGCAGAGGTCTCCACAGATCAAGCCTGAGACCATTGACAGGCCAAGGCCGGATGTTATGTGTGGCCGCGGCTTGGATGGGCGGACATGACATGAACATCAAAACTGCGGCCAAGGGCATCGAGGTCTCAGGCAAGATCGACCTGGCGCGCCACAAGGATATGGCGAACGCCCTGCGTGCCCTGTCGATGGATGCCGTCGAGAAGGCGAAGTCCGGCCATCCCGGCCTGCCCATGGGCGCCGCCGATGTTGCCACCGTCCTGTTCACGCGCTTCCTGCGCTTCGATCCGCAAACACCGAACTGGCCGGATCGCGACCGTTTCGTGCTCTCGGCCGGCCATGGCTCGATGCTGCTCTATTCGCTGCTCTATCTCCTCGGCTACGAGGACATGACGATCGAGGAAATCGAGAATTTCCGCCAGCTCGGCGCCCGCACCGCCGGGCATCCCGAATACGGCCATGCCTCGGGCATCGAAACCACCACCGGCCCGCTCGGCCAGGGTCTCGCCAACGCCGTCGGCATGGCCATCGCCGAGCGCCATCTCAATGCCCGCTTCGGCGATGCCCTGGTCAATCATCGCACCTATACGCTGGTCGGTGACGGCTGCCTGATGGAGGGCATCTCGCAGGAGGCCATCGCCCTGGCGGGCCATCTGCGGCTCAACCGCCTGGTGGTCCTGTTCGACGACAACGGCATTTCCATCGACGGCCCGGTGTCGCTGGCCGACAACACCGACCAGCTTGCCCGCTTCGCCGCCAGCGGGTGGTCGGTGACACGCGTCGACGGCCACGATCCCGACGCCATCTGCGCTGCCCTCGAGGCCGCCCAGACAAGCGAGCGCCCGAGCCTCATCGCCTGCCGCACCATCATCGGCTTCGGCGCACCCAAAAAGCAGGGGACAGCGGGCGCCCATGGCGCCGCCCTCGGCCCCGAGGAAGTTGCCGCCGCCCGCACCGCGCTCGGCTGGCCCTACCCGCCCTTCGAGGTGCCCACATCGATCCGCGACGCCTGGCGGCTGGCCGGCCTGAAGGGATGCAAGGAGCGCAAGGGCTGGGAGCAGCGGCTGGAGGAGATCGGCAACGGCGCCAAGGCCGATTTCGAGCGCGCCATGGCCGGCGATCTGCCGCTGACATTCGATGAGGCGATGCAGGATTATCGCAAGTCCCTGGCCGATGCCCCGCCCGCCCTCGCCACCCGCAATGCCTCGCAGAACACCCTCGACGTCATCAACCAGGTACTCAGCGACACGATCGGCGGCTCGGCCGACCTGACGGGCTCCAATAACACCCGCTCCGCGGACCTCGCACTGCTCACGCCTGAAAACTATGGCGGGCGCTACCTCCACTACGGGGTGCGCGAGCACGCCATGGCCGCCGTCATGAACGGCCTGGCGCTGCATGGCGGCGTCATTCCCTATGGCGGCACCTTCCTGGTCTTCACCGACTATTGCCGCCCCGCCCTTCGCCTGTCGGCGCTCATGGGCCAGCGCGTCATCTATGTGATGACGCATGACTCCATCGGTCTGGGCGAGGACGGACCGACCCATCAGCCGGTGGAGCATCTGGCGGCGCTGCGCGCCATGCCCGAGCTTCTGGTGATGCGGCCGTGCGATGCCATGGAGACCGCCGAATGCTGGCAGGCCGCCATCGCATCACGGTCAAGGCCCGCCGTTCTGGCGCTCAGCCGCCAGAAACTGGCGCCCATGCGCACCCGCTACAACAAGATCAATTACGCCGAGCGCGGCGCCTACGAGCTGGACTCTGGTGCCCACGAGGGCGGCAACCAGGTGGTGCTGTTTGCTACCGGATCGGAGGTGGAGATCGCCAACGCCGCCCACAGGCAATTGAGCGAAAACGGCATTTCTGCCCGTCTCGTCTCGGTTCCGTGCATGGAACTGTTTGCGGCCCAGAGCGATGACTACCGCAAGCTGATCCTCGGCGACGAACCGGTGCGCGTGGCCGTCGAGGCCGGCGTGCGCATGGGCTGGGATCAATTCATCGGCACCGATGGCATCTTCATCGGCATGACGGGGTTCGGTGCCAGCGCCCCTGCCGCCGCGCTCTATGAGCATTTCGGCATCACCGCCGCCGCCGTCGTCGAGCAGGTCACGGCGCGGCTGGCAGCGAACGCCGAAGAGGACTGATCGCCTTGGCGCCGATCGCAACACTCGATTCACTCGACCTTTCAGGCAAGCGCGTGGTCCTGCGCCTCGATCTGAATGTGCCGGTGGACGAGGGCAAGGTGCGCGACGCGACCCGCATCGAGCGGGCGGTGCCGACCATTCGCGAACTCATCGCCAAGGGGGCATCGCTCGTCATCCTTTCCCACTTCGACCGGCCCAAGGGCAAGGTGGTGCCTTCGATGTCGCTGGCCCCCGTTGCCACAGCGCTGGCCGACATACTGGGCATGCCGGTGATATTCGTGGCCACCGACTGGCAAGACGACAAGGCGGCCAAGGCGGCGGCCGGCCTCAGGCCCGGCGACGTGGCGCTGATGGAAAACACCCGCTTTCATCCCGGCGAAGAGGCCAACGACCCCGCCTTTGCCGCGGTGCTGGCCGGGCTTGGCGATCTTTATGTCGACGATGCCTTTTCCTGTGCCCATCGCGCCCATGCCTCGACCGAAGGCATCGCCCATCTCCTGCCGGCGGTGGCCGGTCGCGCCATGCAGGCCGAGATCGAGGCCCTGGAAAAGGCGCTGGAGAGCCCCGAGCGACCCCTGGCGGCCGTTATCGGCGGCGCCAAGATCTCCACCAAGCTCGACCTGATCGGCAATATTTTGGGGTTGGCCGATACCGTCATCATCGGCGGCGCCATGGCCAACACCTTTCTCGCCGCCACCGGCCGCGAGGTGGGTAAATCGCTGGCGGAACCCGACCTCTACGCCACCGCCCGGCAGATCATGCAGGACGCCGCCGATCGCGGCCGCACCCTGGTATTGCCGGTCGATGTGGTGGTCGCCAGACAATTCAAGGCCGGCGCCGCCCATCGCAGCACCGGCATCGCCGATGTGGGGTCCGATGAGATGATCCTCGACATCGGCCTCAAATCCATTGCGGCCATCGAGCGCGCCTTTGCCGGCGCCCGAACCCTGGTGTGGAACGGCCCCTTCGGAGCCTTCGAGATGGTCCCCTTCGATGCCGGCACGGTGGAGACGGCGCAGGCGGCGGCGCGCCTGACCAGAGCCGGCCGGCTGGTCTCGGTGGCCGGCGGCGGCGATACGGTGGCCGCGTTGAACCATGCCGGCGTTACCGCCGACTTCACCTATGTCTCGACCGCGGGCGGGGCGTTTCTCGAATGGCTGGAGGGCAAGACATTGCCCGGCGTGGCCGTTCTCAAGGCGTAAGTGCTAGACTGAACCTGATGGCCGCAAGCGGGCGTGGCGGCCGGATCGAACGAGGGTAACGACGATGACGGAAAGACTGGAAGACATCGCCCAGGCGATGGTGGCGAAGGGCAAGGGCCTGCTCGCTGCCGATGAGAGCTCGGGCACCATCAAGAAGCGTTTCGATGCGATCAACACCGAATCGACCGCCACCAGCCGCCGCGACTATCGGCAATTGCTGTTCTCGGCGCGCGGGGCCATGAAAAAGCACATCTCCGGCGTCATCCTCTATGATGAAACCATCCGCCAGGAAGCCTTCGACGGCAGCCAGCTGATCGACCTTATCAAGGCTTCGGGCGCCGTGCCCGGCATCAAGGTCGACGCCGGCGCCAAGTCCATGCCGTTTCATCCCGGCGAAAAGATCACCGAAGGCCTCGACGGGCTGCGCGAACGCCTCATCGAGTACCACAAGCTCGGCGCCCGCTTCGCCAAGTGGCGCGCCGTCATCGACATCGCCGAGGGACTGCCCACATGGGCTTGCGTCAAGGCCAACGCCCATGCGCTCGCCCGTTACGCCGCCCTGTGCCAGGAGCAGAAGATCGTCCCCATCGTCGAGCCGGAAGTGCTGATGGACGGGCCGGTCGCCGCCCACGGCATCGAGCGCTGCTATGAAGTCACCGAATGGGTGCTGAAGACGGTGTTCGCCGAACTCTACGAGGCGCGGATCAACCTCGAAGGCATGGTGCTCAAGCCCAACATGGTGATCGCCGGCAAGAATGCGGCGAAACAGGCCAAACCCGCCCAAGTGGCCGAATTGACGGTGAAATGCCTGAAGGCCTGCGTGCCCACCGCAGTGCCGGGAATCGCCTTCCTCTCGGGCGGCCAGTCGGACGTCCAGGCGACCGAAAACCTGTCGTTGATCAACCAGACGGGTCCGCTGCCGTGGAAGCTCACCTTCTCCTACGGACGGGCGTTGCAGGCCGCCGCGCTGAAGGCGTGGGCCGGTAAGGCGGCGAATGTGGAAGCCGCGCAAGCCGCCTTCGCCCACCGGGCCCGCATGAACGGCCTTGCCGCCACCGGCAAATGGGAAAAGGCGCTGGAGAAGGCGGCCTGAACCGGCTCATGCCACCCGTTCGGCGTCATCGTCGCGCCAGGCACGGAAGGATGACACGGCGTTTTGGCAGATAAGGGGTTGAACCGGACAGCGATGCCCAAGTGCCGCCTTTTTCTCGTTGTTCCTTCCGGGATGGAATCGGGTGCCGCCCGGACTTGCTTGCTGGCGGCGCTCGCAGCAGGCGATGTGGCGGCCCTCAAGGTGACAGGCACGGTGTCTCAACAAGAGCGTTTGCTCGATAGCCTCCAGGCTGTGGCGCAGGATGCCGGTGTGGCCGTTCTGTGCGAGGACGATGTCGACCTGGCAAGCGAGCGCCGCACCGATGGCGTGGAGATCGAGGGCGGCATCGAGCGCATCGCCGCGATTCGCCGCCGCCTCGGCGCCGATAGCATTGTCGGCGTCCGTTGCGGTACCTCGCGCCATGCCGCCATGGAAATGGCCGAGGCCGGTGCCGACTATGTGGCACTGGAGGCCGGCGCCGGTAGCAGCGACAGTCTAATCGCCTGGTGGGCGGAACTGTTCACCCTGCACTGCGTAGCCATTCCGGCACCCGGCAGTGCGGGCGAGGCCATTGCCGACGGCGCCGACTTCGTGGTCGTGCCGGCTGAAATGTGGGCATCGCCCGAAGCCGCCGGGCGCGAGGCTGCAGCGCTGATGAAAAGGATTGCGGAGACCACGCCATGAGGATGGCTGGATCGATCACTCTGGCCGGCGCATGGCTGGCGCTCTCCGCCCTGCCGCTGGCGGCGGCGACCTTCGATGAGGCCGCCGCCCTTTATCAGGACAAGGACTACAAGGCCGCCTACGACATTGCATCGGGCCTCGCCAATGCCGGCGATGCCCGCGCCGAAGCCATGCTCGGCACCATGTTCCAGGACGGCAAGGGCGTGGCAGCGGACCTGGGCCAGGCGATCGACTGGTATACCGCCGCGGCCAAGCAGGGCTATGTCGACGCCATGTTCGCCCTCTCGACCATCTACCTGGATGGATCGAAAGGCCACTTCGACCGTGCCAAGGCCATCGAGTGGTCGCAAAAGGCCGCCGCTGCCGGCTACGTGCCGGCCATGCACAATCTCGGCCTCATCTATGCCGGTGGCGCCGGCGGCGAGCCGGACTGGCCCCAGGCCGCCCAGTGGTTCACCAGGGCCGCCGATAAGGGCTTCGCCCAATCCCAATACAATCTCGGCATCCTCTACGCCGAGGGCAAAGGCATCGACAAGAACCAGGTGAAGGCCGCCGAGTGGTATCTGCGCGCCGCGCTGCAGGGGCTTTCCGATGCCGCACTGGACTACGGCGTCATGGTGTTTCGCGGCGAAGGGGTGCAGAAGAACGAAAAGATCGGCGCCGAATGGCTGCTGGTGGCGGCCCGCCGCGGCAACCCGGTGGCCCAGAACCGGGTGGCGCGCCTCCTGGCGGCCGGGCGCGGCCTCATGGCCGATCCCGTCGAGGCCATCAAGTGGCACCTGCTGGCCAGCCGCGCCGGACGCAAGGATCCCGAACTCGATGCCATGATGGCAAAGCTCGATCCCGCCCAGCGCGCCGAGGCCGAAGCCCGAGCCGCCAGGTTCAAGCCCGAGGACAGCAAGGCGAATTGATCCGCTCCCGATGATCCGGCGGCCCGGCCGGCGCAGATTTTGAGTGCGCCGCAGCGCAAGACTTGCTACTAACGCCGCGGCACCAGAAGCCGAGAGCATCGATCAATCGCGCCGGCCTCTGCACGACACGTAAAATCTGACCAAGGTTCAGCAATGAAGATCAACGGCAACGAGATCAAGCCGGGCAACGTCATATTGCACAACGACCAGCTTCTGCTGGCGGTCAAGTGCGATCACGTCAAGCCGGGCAAGGGCGGCGCCTTCGCCCAGGTGGAACTGCGCGACCTCGTCACCGGCACCAAATACAATGAGCGCTTCCGCTCATCGGAGTCGGTCGAGCGCGTCAGGCTGGAGCAGAAGGACTATCAGTTCCTCTACGAACAGGGCGACATGCTGGTGTTCATGGACACCGAGAGCTACGAGCAGATCGAACTGGCGCGCGAATTCGTGGGCGAGCGCGCCGCCTTTCTCCAGGACGGCATGCAAGTGACCGTGGAAAGCTACGATGGCAAGCCTTTGGGCATCTCGCTCCCCGATCAGGTGACGCTCGAAATCGTCGAGGCCGATCCGGTGGTCAAGGGCCAGACGGCGTCGTCCTCCTACAAGCCCGCCAAGCTCGAAAACGGCCTGCGCATCATGGTGCCGCCATTCATCGGCGCCGGCGAGCGCGTCGTGGTCGACACCAACGAAGTGACCTATATCCGGCGCGCCGAATAGGGTCTGTTGAGATGTCAGCCTCCCCGACGATTACCGTGATGGTCAACGCGGCCCGCAAGGCCAGCCGCGCCATCCGGCGCGACTTCGGCGAGGTGGAAAACCTGCAGGTTTCCCTCAAAGGTCCCGCCAACTTCGTCACCCGCACCGACAAGCGGGTCGAGGACATGCTATTCGAGGAACTGAAGAAAGCGCGGCCGACCTTCGGTTTTCTCATGGAGGAATCGGGGCAAAAGGCCGGCAGCGATGTCGAGCACCGCTGGATCGTCGATCCCATCGACGGCACCACCAACTTCATCCACGGCATTGCCCATTTCGCCATCTCCATTGCGCTGGAGCGGGCTGGCGAGATCATCGCCGCCGTCGTCTACAATCCCATCATCGACGAGACGTTCACCGCCGAGCGCGGCCGCGGCGCTTTCTTCAACGACCGCCGCCGTCTGCGGGTCGCTGCCCGGCGCTCCCTCGGCGATGCCATCATCGCCTGCGGCATCCCCCATCTCGGTCGCGGCGACCATGAGCGCTTTCGCCGCGAGATGAGCGAGGTCCAGTCTGCCGCCGCCGGTCTCAGGCGCTTCGGGGCAGCCAGCCTCGACCTGTGCTGGGTGGCCGCCGGCCGTGTCGATGGCTATTGGGAGCGCGGCCTGGAACCCTGGGACATCGCCGCCGGTGTGCTTATCGTGCGCGAGGCGGGCGGCATCGTCGGCGACATCGACGGCAAGCCCGATGTCCTCAAGACCGGCAATGTGATGGCCGGCAATGACGAGATCTGCAAGCAACTGGGCCAGCGCCTGGCGGCTGCCGCCGGCTAGCGACCGTGCGCCGCGCAACACTGGTGACAGGCGGGCCGGATCGGGTAATCTCCGGGTACAGGAAACCGCCTGGCGGAAAGTGAGACCATGGCCGAAGGCAACGACATCAACATTCTCGCCCAGCCGCGCGTCTATCTGGTGCGGATGCTGGTGTTCATTCTGCTGGTAGCCATTCTGGCGGCGGTCCTCTACCCGCAGTTCCGCCATGCCTTCCTGGCCAATCCCGGTCTCAACGGCCTCATCATCCTTACCCTGCTGCTGGGCATCGCCTATGGCTTCCGCATGGTCTGGCGGCTGTTTCCCGAGGTGAACTGGATCAACAGTTTCCGCATCGCCGATCCGGGTCTGGAGATCGCCCATACGCCGCGCCTGCTGGGACCCATGGCGACCCTGTTGCGCGATCGCCAGGGCGCCACCATCCTGTCGCCGCTGTCGATGCGCTCATTGCTCGATTCCCTCGCCTCGCGCCTCGATGAGGCCCGCGACATCTCGCGCTACCTGATCGGCCTGCTCATCTTCCTGGGCCTGCTCGGCACCTTCTGGGGCCTGTTGCAGACGGTCACTTCGGTGGGCGACGCCATCAAGGCGCTCGATGTGACGGTGGGCGAGTCCGGCACCATCTTCGAACAGCTCAAGTCCGGCCTGCAGGCCCCGCTGGCCGGCATGGGCACATCGTTCTCCTCCTCGCTGTTCGGTCTTGCCGGCTCGCTGGTGCTGGGCTTTCTCGACCTGCAGGCGAGCCAGGCCCAGAACCGCTTCTACAACGAACTCGAAGACTGGCTGTCGTCGATCACCGATATCGCCGCCGGCGACTCGGGCCAGCTTTCGGTGCCGCAATATCTGCGCATGGACATGTCGAACGTGCAGCGCGGCATCGAGCGCATGAACCGGACGCTTGAAGACGCCCTTTCCGAGCCGGCCAGCGTGGGCTCGAGCGAGGAGAATTCCGCCGCCCTCGACAAGCTCGCCGGCGCGGTGGAAGACCTCGTGCACCAGATGCGCGAGGAACACCGCATGGTGCGCCATCTGGCCCAGTCGCAGGCCGACCAGAACGCCGAACTTCGCCGCGCCCTCACCGGCCAGCAGGGCCGCGCGCCCGCCGCTCCGACCGCCGCCTCCGGCCGCCTGCGCGCCAGCGTGCGTCCGCCGCGGCGTCCGGAGGACTGATGGCGCTCTCTCGCCGGCGCTCGCGCTCGCAGGAGCAAGGCAATTACTGGCCCGGCTTCGTCGACGCCATGGCGCAGCTCCTGCTGGTCATCACGTTCCTTCTGTCGGTGTTCATGATCGCCCAGTTCCTGCTCGCCCGCCAGCTCACCGGCCAAGACACCGTCTTGTCGCGGCTGCGCACCCAGATCGCCGAACTGACCAACCAGCTGGCGCTGGAGAAGGCCTCCAAGTCGGAACTCGAAATCACCCTTGCGGCCATCACCGACGACCTCAAGGCGGCACGCGAGCAGACCTCGCGGCTGCAGGGCCTGTTCGACAGCCAGAAGAACGAGTCCGGTTCGGCCACCGCCCGTATCGCCGCGCTGCAGGGCGAGATCGACAAGCAGAAGTCGCTATCGGCCGATGCCCTTGCCCAGGTCGAACTGCTCAACCAGCAGATCGCCGCCCTGCGACGCCAGATCGGCGCCCTCAACGAGGCCCTGCAAGCGGCCGAGGCGCGCGACCAGAACTCCAAGACGGTGATCGCCGATCTCGGCCGCCGCCTCAACGCCGCGCTGGCCCAACGGGTGCAGGAACTGACCCGCTACCGTTCGGAATTCTTCGGGCGCCTGCGCCGCATTCTTGCCAATCGCACCGATATCCGGGTGGTGGGCGACCGCTTCGTGTTCCAGTCCGAGGTGCTGTTTCCCAAGGGTTCCGCCGATATCAGCCCGGCCGGCCAGCAGGAACTCGCCAAGCTGGGCACTGCCGTCAAGCAACTCGAAGGCGAGATACCGCCCGACCTGGAGTGGGTGCTCAGGGTGGACGGCCATACCGACAACGACCCCATCAATACCCCGCAGTTTCCTTCCAACTGGGAGCTGTCGGCAGCCCGCGCCATCGCCGTGGTGCGTTACCTGATCACCCTGGGCGTCGCGCCCCAGCATCTGATGGCCGCCGGTTTCGGCGAATTCCAGCCCATCGATACCGGCGACACGCCGGAAGCCAAGGCCCGCAACCGCCGCATCGAGCTCAAGCTGACGCAGCGCTGAGACGAAGCGCCGCCCCGTCCACCGTCGCCCGTCAACCCGTTACGCCGTGCCTTGACCATGCGGTCCATTCCGCCAGGGCCTCAGCCAGCCGCGAGGCAATCGGAATGGATGCCGGTATCAGGTACCGGCATGACGAAGGAGCGCAATGGCTATAGCTCCTCCAGCCCATTCCAGCCCGCCCATCGGCGCGAGGCGTGCAGCGCCCCCCGGGTTATTCGGCGGCGGCGGAGAATTGCAGTTTCGCCAGCCGGGCATAAAGGCCACCGGTCTTCATCAACTGGCCGTGCGAGCCTTGCGCAACGACGCGGCCGGCCTCCATCACCAGGATACGGTCGGCGTTGCGCACGGTGGCGAGACGGTGGGCGATGATGAGGGTGGTGCGGCCCTTCTTCAGCCGCTCCAGGGCCGCCTGCACATAGCCTTCGCTTTCGGCATCGAGCGCGCTGGTCGCCTCGTCCAGCAACAGCACCGGGGCATCGCGCAGGATGGCGCGAGCCATGGCGAGGCGCTGCTTCTGGCCGCCCGACAGCGTAACGCCGCGCTCGCCCACCTTGGTGTCGTAGCCTTCCGGAAAGCGGTGCACGAATTCATCCACGCGGGCCGCGCGGGCGGCGGCCTCGACCTCTTCATCGGAGGCATCGGGACGTCCGAAGCGGATATTCTCGCGGATCGTGGTGGAAAAGATCGCCGGCTCCTGCGGCACCAGCGCCAGCCGCGACCTGAGCGCGGCAAGGTCGGCCCGGCGCACGTCGATGCCGTCGAGCCGCACCGTTCCCTGGTCGGGATCGTAGAATCGCAGGACCAGGTTGAAGATGGTCGACTTGCCCGCCCCTGAAGGGCCGACGATGGCCACCGTCTCGCCCGGCTTCACAGTAAAACTCACCTGATCGAGCGCCGAAATGCCCGGCCGGCTCGGATAGGCAAAGCTTACCGCGTCGAAGGCGATGTCGCCGCGCACCGGCTCCGGCAGATCATCGGGTTCCGGTGGCGAGAAAATGGCGCGCGGCGTGGCGATGATTTCCGCCAGCCGCTCTGCCGCCCCGGCGGCAAGCTGCATCTCGCCCCAGATCTCCGACAACGAACCCATGGCACCCGCCGCCAGAGCCGCATAGAGCACGAACTGCCCGAGCGCCCCGCCACTGAGACGTCCGCCGAGCACATCCTTGGCGCCATACCACAGCACCGCCACGATGGCCCCGAAGGCGAGGAAGATGATGGCCCCGGTGAGCAGGGCGCGCGCCGAAGTGCGCTGACGGGCGGCGTCGAAAGCCAGCGAAGTGGATTGGGAAAAGCTCTTGTCGAGCCGCGGCTCCTGGGCATTGGCCTGCACGGCGGGCATCGCCTGCAGGGTCTCCTGCGCCATGGCCGCCGATGAGGCGAGCGTATCCTGGGCAAACCGCGACAGCCGCCGCACCTTGCGCCCGAACAGCACCAGCGGCAGTACGATCAGCGGAATGGCGATCAGCACCAGGCCCGACAGCTTGGGGCTGGTCCACACCATCATGCCCATCGCCCCGACCAGCATCACCGCATTGCGCAGCGCCACCGATACCGAGGAACCGAAGACCGTCTTGATCTGCGTGGTGTCGGCGGTCAGCCGCGACATCACCTCGCCGGTGTCGTTGGCGTCCCAGAACACCGAACTCAGCGTCAGGAGATGGCTGAACACCTTGTCGCGCACATCCGCCGCTACCCGCTCGCCGATCCAGGTGACGAAGTAGTAGCGCCCGGCGCTGGCCATCGCGAGGATCGCCACCACCAATAGCATCATCATGAAATACTGGTCGACGAACTGGGCATTGGCGGCGGAAAAGCCGTGATCGATCACCCGTCTCACAGCCAGCGGCACGGCCAGCGTGGCGCCCGCCGCCACCACCAGCGCCACGATCGCCGCCGCCACCCGGGCGCGGTGGCGCATGACCAGCGGCATCAGGCTCGCCAGCGGCTTGAGGCTGCGCGACTTGGCGCGGCCGGTCCCCAGCTTTGTGGTGGGTTCGCCTGCCGGGGTGCCCCCCGCCGGCTTGACCGATGTGCTGTCCTGCATCCGAATTCTGGCCTTTCTCGCGCTATGCCGTCCCGCCGGAGGCAGCGCTTGCACCTCCGGCACGGCTCCTGTATAGAACCGGCCCGAACCTTCCTACATGAAGATTGCGCTGCACCCAAGGCCGGCAGGCGCGACAAGAAAGACCATACGATGAAGAGCGACATCCATCCCGACTATCACACCATCAACGTGGTGATGACCGACGGCACCACCTACCAGACCCGCTCCACCTGGGGCAAGGAAGGCGACACGCTGCAGCTCGACATCGATCCCAAGTCGCATCCCGCCTGGACCGGCGGCGGCCAGCAGCTCGTTGACCGCGCCGGCCGCGTCAGCCGCTTCAACCAGAAGTTCGGCTTCCTCAAGAAGTAAAGCAGCGCCACTCGCATGGCGACGCGGAACGGCCGGGCCGCGACGCCCGGTCGTGATGCTTTTGGGCGCCCTCCTGGACGTCAGTCAACGGCGTTTGACGGCGGAAAAGGCTTCAGCCAACTGGTCGACCTGATCGGCCACCGGATTGTCGCTGGCCCCCTCGCCGTTCAATGAATCGTGGATCATGGCGTCGAGCTTGAGGACGCGCTGGTGCAGTCTCAGGCTGCGCTCGATCAGGTCCTGCAGGCCGTCCGGCAACTGGGTATCGCCGGCGATGCGGTGGCCGGGACCGATGTCGTTGAGATTGATGCGATGCTTTTCGGCAATGGCGGCCTCGCGGCTGAGTTCTCCGGCACTCACCGCGCGCTGCAACAACAGCCACGAGGCAAGCTGCATGAGCCGGGTGGTGAGCCGCATGCTCTCGGTGGCATAGGCGATGGCGCCATGACGGTCGAGGCCGCGGGCATCCTGCCGCCCCGGCCCGTCGAGGTAATTGGCGGTTTCCTCGACCAGCGACATGCCTTCCTGGAAAACCCGCTGGAACTGCTCGGACGTGGCGAAATGCGCCATGAAATCGATCAGCCGGTCGTCTTCGGATTGCTGCCGCTGCATCTTGTTGTCCGTCATGGATCGGGGACCCCTCTTGCCTGCTGCGCCTCCGGATCGGCCGGAGGCGCGATGATGATGGTTCACGCCCGATCGGTCAATATGAAGCATGTCGACCGGCCGCCAGAACCTTCCCGAGCAAGTTCGATGCCAAAAAAAGAGCCGCGGAAAGCCGCGGCTCTGAAGTCTAACAGGGAGGCGTCAAACAGAGTGGACAGGAGCCACTCGAAGAATCCAGATGACTGGATTACGTTAATGAACATACACGCCGAGTCGTTACTGAATGGTTAACGGCGACATATTAGAATCGAATTCTTCACCATACCGCAACGGAAGCGCTGAATTCGCCCGGTTTTTTCTGCGCTCAGAACTTGAACACCGAAATCGGCGGCGGCGCGGCTTGAATGCTTGGCCGCCATGTCGGCCTCGATGCGGACAATCTCCGCCTTCAGCGCGGCAACCCGCTCCTTGAGTTCCTCCACCGAAAGTTTTGACAGATCGGCCCCGACCACGATTTCCTTCAGTAATGGATTGTTGTCGTCTTCCAGATCCATTGTGCCGTCCTCACCGCGCCCCGCCCGCCAGCCGAAAGCCCGGTTGCCAGTGTGCAACAGCCCGTGTAGGCCATGCAACCGGATCAATGAAACATCGAGGACACCCGTCAATGCCCGATGCACCGACCATGACCGCCATCGCCATCACCGAATTCGGCCCGCCTGAGGTGCTGAAAGCCGTCAGCCTTGCCCGCCCCTCGCCGGGGGAAGGTGAAATCCTCATCAAGGTGGCCGCTGCCGGCGTCAACCGTCCCGACGTCCTGCAGCGGAAGGGCGGCTATCCGCCGCCGCCCGGCGCGCCCGATACGCCGGGCCTCGAAATCGCCGGCACCGTCGCCGCCCTCGGCAAGGCCGCAGGACGCTTCAGTGTAGGCGACAAGGTGTGTGCGCTGGTGCCGGGCGGCGGCTATGCCGAATATTGTACTGTCGCCGAAGCCAACGCCTTGCCCGTACCGGACGGCCTTTCCATGGAAGAGGCTGCCGGCATCCCGGAGACCTTTTTCACCGTATGGACCAATGTGTTCGAGCGCGGGGCTCTGAAGTCAGGTGAGGTGTTTCTGGTGCATGGTGGTTCCTCCGGCATCGGCACCACCGCCATCATGATGGCAAAGGCGCTGGGCGCCCGGGTGTTCGCCACCGCCGGATCCGCCGACAAGTGCCGGGCCTGCGAGGCGCTGGGGGCGGAGGCCTGCATCAATTATCGCGAGGCCGATTTCGTCAAGGCGATCCAGGAGGCGACCAACAGCCATGGCGCCGACGTCATCCTCGACATGGTGGGCGGCGACTATATCGCCCGCAACATCAGGCTTGCGGCAAACGACGGGCGGATCGTCAACATCGCCTTCCTCAACGGGTCCAAGGCGGAGGTGGATTTCCTGCCCGTCATGCTGAAGCGCCTGACGCTGACCGGTTCGACCCTGCGCATCCGCCCGGTGGCGGAAAAAGCCAGGATCGCCGCAGCGCTGGAAAAAAACATTTGGCCGCATCTCGCTTCCGGCGCTATCCGTCCGCAGATCCATGCGCGGTTTCCCCTTGCCGAGGCGGCAAAAGCGCATGCCTTGATGGAGACGAGCGCCCACATCGGCAAGATCGTGCTGACGACGGGGATTTGATGCCCTTGAAACGATTGCATCGTCTGCCGGTGGCGCTTATATAACGGGCGGTTTCCCGTCATCCCTGCCATGACAACCACAGAGCCCTTGAAGGTTCTGAAGGAGTAAGCCCCATGTCCGATGCCCCGTTGATGCCCAAGGCCACCGCCGTGTGGCTGATCGACAATACCCGCCTGACCTTCCGCCAGATCGCCGATTTCTGCCACCTGCACGAACTTGAGGTGAAGGGCGTCGCCGACGGCGACGTCGCCCAGGGCATCAAGGGGCTCGATCCCATCGCCAGCGGCCAGCTTTCGCGCGAGGAACTGGAGCGCGGCGAGGCCGACGAGGAGCATCGCCTGAAGCTGTCGCAGTCGACCACCGGCATTCCCGTCACCAAGGGGCGCAAAGGTCCGCGCTACACGCCGGTGTCGCGCCGCCAGGACCGGCCCGATGCCATCTACTGGCTGCTGCGCAACCATCCCGAACTGAAGGATTCGCAGATCATGAAGCTGGTCGGTACCACCAAGACGACCATTCAGGCGATCCGCGACGGCACCCACTGGAACTCCAAGAACATCAAGCCGGTCGATCCGGTGACGCTGGGCCTGTGCGCCCAGCTCGAACTGGACTTCGCGGTGGAAAGGGCCGCCCGCGGCCGCGGCAAGCCGACCGAGGAAGCCCGCCCCGCCCAGACCCTGCTGCCGGCCAGCGAGACCACCGCTCCCGAACCCGTCGAGGCCGAGCCCGAAGCCGAGCCCGAGCGCGAGGAAGACAAGAAATACGACGTCGACAGCGTCTTCGCCAAGCTCAAGGATTTAAAGACCGAGCCGGCCGAGAGCGAGGAATAGAATTGAGCCGGAGGACAACGTCTCCCTCGGCGGTCTGACCGTCCGGCTGCCAGCCCTTCAGGCGATAAAAGCGTTCCGCCCGCGTGCCCGGCGCCGTCGTCAGCCAGGCTGCGGCGTGGCCGTGGGCAATGAGCCAGTCGAGGGCCTCACCCAGAAGCCGGCTGCCATGCCCCCGGCCCTCATGGCCCGGCCGGGTGAACAGGGCGAAGATCTGGCCATCGCGCCGGTCGGCCATGGAAAATCCGGCGATCACCCCGTCCTCTTCGGCCACGAAGCAGCAGCGCTCGCCGGCCTCGACCGAGGCAAGGACGGTTTCCGGCGTGATGCCCATCACCGCCATTTCATCGACGCCCAGGTGATTCTCCACAACCGAGGTACGCAAGGCCGTCAGCTCGGCCATGTCACCGCGCTCGGCCGGACGGATCATGCCGGAGGCTGGACGGTATAATTGAGGGGTAGCCGTCCGCCGTCCACATAGACGGTCTGGCCGGTCATGTAGCTGGCATCGGCGCTGGCGAGGAACGCCGCGATGGAAGCAACCTCGGAAGGCTCGCCGACGCGCCCCATCGGGGTGCGCGACAGGATGCGCGCCAGCGCCTTTTCATCGTTCGCCACCGCCTGCAGGATATCCGTCATGATCGAGCCCGGCCCGATGGCATTGACGCGGATGCCGTGGGGCGCCAGCGACAGGGCCATCACCTTGGTCAACTGGTCGATGCCGCCCTTGGAGACCACGTAGGGCACCTGATTGGGGATGGCCAGCACTGCATTGATCGACGACATGTTGATGATGGTGCCCGGCGCCCGCCCGGCCTTGGTCTGGGCGACCATCTGCCGCGCGCAGGCCTGGCCCACCAGAAACGCGCCTTTCAGATTGACCCGAATAACGGCGTCGAAATCCTTTTCCGAGATGTCGAGAAAATCGCCGCCGATGATGATGCCGGCATTATTCACCAGCACATCGATCGCGCCGAAATGATCGAGCGCGGCGGTGACCAGATTGCGCACATCCAGGCGGTTGCCAACGTCGCAAGGCACGAAGGCTGCCGGGGCGCCGGTCGCCGCCAGCGCCGCCGCTGCGGCTTCGCCGGCCTCCTCGTCCACGTCCGCCAGCACCACCGAGGCGCCATCGCCGGCAAAACGCCTGGCGCATGCCAGCCCGATGCCGCGCGCCGCGCCCGTGATGACGACGACCTTGTCCCTGGAATCCGTCATGCTGTACCCTGTCCGCTTCTATCGTTTCCGGCGGCGCACCATAACGAATAAGCGCGCCGGTGCAATCATCCAGAACCGCTGGCCGGCACCTTTTGCCGGTGCATGCGGATTTCAAGTCCTGAGGGGGGCCTTTTGCGCGATTCGCAATTCGATATCCTGTTCGAGCCGGTGAAGATCGGCCCGGTCACTGCCCCCAACCGCTTCTATCAGGTGCCCCATTGCACCGGCATGGGCTATGCCCTGCCGCAAACTCTCGCTGCCATGCGGGCGATGAAGGCCGAAGGCGGCTGGGGCGTGGTCAACACCGAATATTGCTCCATGCACCCATCATCCGACGACTTGCCCTACCCGTTCTGCTCACTGTGGGACGAGGGGGACGTGCGCAACATGGGCGTGATGACCGAGGCCGTGCACGCCCACGGGAGTCTCGCCGGCGTCGAACTCTGGCATGGCGGGGCGCGGTCCTCCAACCTGCATTCGCGCCATGCCCCGCTCGGCCCTGAAAGCCTCACCGTCTCCAACGATCCCTGGCAGTGCCAGAAGATGGACTCAGCCGATATCAAGGCGTTTCGCGGCTGGCATCGCGACGCGGTGCGGCGGGCGCAGCAGGCGGGCTTCGACATCATCTATGTCTATGCCGCCCATACCTACCTGCTGGCGCAGTTCCTCGATCCGCACCAGAACCGCCGCGACGATGATTATGGCGGCACAGCGACGAACCGGGCGCGGCTGTTGCGCGACCTCCTGGAGGAAACGAGGGAAGAGGCCGGCGAAACGTGCGCCATCGCCGTACGCATCGAGGTCGACAACGAGGACGGCAGCAGCGACGAGCGCGCCGACCTGCTGGCGTCGATTGCCCCCTATTGCGATCTCTTCGATGTCACCGTCGCCGATTATACCCACGAAATGGGCGTATCGCGCTTCGTGCCCGAGGCCAGCCTCGAAAGCAAGATCGCCCATGTGCGCCAGTTGACCGGCAAGCCGGTGGTGAGCGTCGGGCGCTTCACCTCGCCGGAGACCATGCTGTCGCAGGTGCGTCGCGGCATCCTCGACTTCATCGGCGCCGCCCGGCCCTCCATCGCCGATCCGTTCCTGCCGCAAAAGATCCGTGACGGCCGCTTCGATGAAATCCGTGAATGCATCGGGTGCAACATCTGTTATGCCGGCGACGGCCGCGGCGTGCCCATCCGCTGCACGCAAAACCCCACCATGGGCGAGGAATGGCGGCGCAACTGGCACCCCGAGACCGTGCCGCCGGCCCATGCGGCCGAAACCGCGCTGGTGGTGGGCGCCGGTCCCGCCGGCCTCGAGGCCGCCCACGTGCTGAGCAAGCGCGGCTATCAGGTCCTGCTGGCCGAGGCCGGCGACGAGGTGGGCGGCCGGGTGGCGCGCGAAGCCCGCCTGCCCGGCCTTTCAGAATGGATCAGGGTGCGCGACCATCGCTTGATCGCCCTGTCGCGGCACGCCGGCGTCTCGATCTATCGCGAGAGCCGCATGGCGGCCGCGGACATCGCCGAGGCCGGCGCCCGGCACGTCTTCATTGCCACCGGCAGCCATTGGCGCCGCGACGGGCGCGGGCGCACCAGCCCCGCCCCCATCGACGGCCTCGGCGGCGGTGACATCCTGACGCCCGACGACATCATGGTCGGCCGCCGCCCCGTTGGCCCGGTCATCGTCTATGACGACGAGGGCTACTACATGGCCTCGGCCATCGCCGAACTGCTGGCCGGCGAAGGCCACGAGGTGACCTATGTGACGCCGGCATCGAAGGTCTCGGCCTGGTCCGGCTACACCACCGAACAGATCGCGGTCCACAAGCGCCTCGATGCCCTCGGCGTCAGCCTCGTCACCGATCACGCGCTGCAATCGTTTGCCGGCGGCGAGGCGCGACTGGCTTCGGTCTATACCGCCCGGCCCCGTGCCCTCTCCGCTGCAAGCCTCGTTGCGGTCACCTCACGCCAGCCCGACGACCGGCTGTGGCACGAGGTGGCGGCCGCAAATACCGATGGGGTGACAGTGCACCGGATCGGCGATTGCCGCGCCCCCGGCATCATCGCCATGGCGGTTTACGACGGTCACCGCGCGGCGCGCGAACTGGGCCTGACGGCGGCGAGCCTGCCGGAACGGCGCGAGCGCGTCTGTCTCTAAAGGAAAGAGGCCCCGCCGCCGCAGCGGCAGGGCCCCCGATCTTGCAGCCTGCGGCTCCTTACATCCAGAAGATGAAGTAGCCGAGGAGACACGAGCCGATGCCGCCGGCCAGCGCCAGATAAGGCAGGAAGCCGGCCCGCGTCGGGGTCAGTTCGGTCTCGCCCGGCAGCAGCAGGTCTTCATGCATGGCCTTGGGGAAGACCCCCTTGTCGACCACGTAGTGGCGGTAGGCGAAGACCGGAATGATCAGGGCCGCCGACACGAACCCCGCCATCAGCGTGCCGTTGCCCCACACATTGGCACCCGCGCCGAGCAGGAAGGCGTTGATGTAAGCGAGGACGCCGCCCAGCCCCAGGAGCCAGGTCGGGCACTTCCACGGCCGCTTGACGTCGGGGTTGTCGATGCGGTGGATCCACCCGGCATTGAGGTTGAGGAAATTGAAGATCAGATAGTTGCAGTTCGATACCGCCAGGACGAACAGGTAGTTGGACATCGCCAACAGGATCAGGTTGAAGGCGAAGTCCGTCCACATGGCGCGCGTCGGCGCCCCGTGATCGTTGAGATGGGCAAGGTATTTCGGCAGCCAGCCATCGCGCCCGCCCTGGTTGAGAGTGCGCGACGACCCGGACATGGCGGTGATGATCGCCATGATCAGGCTGAAGAACAGCAGGATCACCAGGATCTTGGTGATGACCGGCCCGGCGTTCAGCATGCTGGCCAGCGCCAGACCCATGCCGGAGCCGTCGCCGATGCCGGGATCGAGCATCTTCTGGGTGCCCAGCACCCCCTGGAATACCACCGGCACGATGACATAGGCGGCGATGCAGATGAGCCCCGAGACGATGATGGCGCGCGGCATGTCGCGGCCCGGGTTCTTGAACTCGCTCATGTAGCACACGGCCGTCTCGAAGGCGTAGGCCGACCACGCCGCGATGAACAGTCCGCCCATGAACAACAGCACCCCGCCCTTGTCCCACAGGCCCGGCACCACCTTGCCGTTATCCGTCGCCAGTGGCGTGAAGGGCAGGAAGTTGGCCATGTGCACATGCCCCGCGATGAGCGGAATGACGCACACGATGAACAGCGGAAGCAGCGAGGCGATGGTGAGCATGGAGGCGATCTGCGCCGTGCGCAGGATGCCGCGATGCTGGATGGCGAACACCACCAGCATGATGGCAGCCCCCAGGAAGAAGGTCGAATTCAACCGCAGCGACAGCCCGTCGGAAATGAAGCCGAGATTGACCAGCGTCAGTTGCCAGGTGTTGATGGTGGAATTGGCGTCGAAAAAGATGGATAGCAGATAGCCGGCGCCGAGGCCGGCACCGATGGCCAGCACCGGCGTCCATGCCAGCCAGTTGGACCATAGCGACAAGGGCGCCAGGATGCGGCTGTAGCGGATCCAGGCGGTGGCGCCGTGAACCGCCGTGCCGCCGGTCTTCGACGGATGCAGCCCGGCGATCTCGGCATAGGTGAACGACTGGGCGAAGCCGAACAGCACCGAAATCGTCCACACCAGCCAGGCCGGTGCGCCGACCGTGGCGGAAATGCCGCCCATCGAAAACAGTACCAGTGCCGGAACGCCGGCCGCGATGAACACGACCTGCTTCCAGTCGACGTCGCGGAACATGCTGTCCGGCGCTCGAGATGTAGTAGTCACCATGGGTAGTCCCCCCTTTGCGATGCAAAAATGTCCCCAAACCGGCAAGGCGACGCCAGAAAGCCCCGTTTCGAGGCTTCAGGATCTTCGTCGGGATTTCGCTGCGTGAGGCAGCACCGGCCGCACGCCGACCGGGCCGCGCCAAACGGACGGCTCATGCGAATAACGAGCAACTAGATGAGGTGTCGGCCGCCTCGCCGACCGGGTCCCCGCTCATGAATTCCTCCTCCCGACAAGAAGATCATGTCGTTGGTCAGATCCCATAAGCGAGGTGGGGCGAAGGGAGGATTGGTCTCAACCAATTTGCTCCAATTCCGCCCAATCATCCGGTCTATCGCCGGATTGGTATGCAAGTGGTATTGTCGAAGGATTCCGTAGGGTCGTCAAGAACGAAATCTGCAAGACTCAACGACGCGCTGGCAGGCATTTCGAGGGACGGAACACAAAAAAACGCCGCCTCGGCATTGCTGCCTTGGCGGCGCTTATGGGAAACAGGGTGATCTTGTCGCTGGCGGCGGCCGCTGACAACGAAGCGTAAGGACGAGTGACAACCCCATAGGGATGAGGCTATTCCCCCCAAATGGGTAGTGCCGGGGGGCGCGGGGAACGACGGCATGGACCAGCGCGACAATCTGTTCGAGATCATCGCCAACTACACCTACGACTGGGAAACCTGGTTCGCCGAGGACGGGGCGGTCAAGTGGATCAACCCGGCGGTCGAGCGCATGACCGGCTATTCCATCGCCGAATGCCTGGCGGTCGACACCTACCCGCGCTTTCTCATCCATCCCGGCGACCGGGCCGATATCGACGGAATTCTCGCCTCGGCCCTGTCGGGCTCCAGCGGCAACGACGTCGAATTCCGTTTCCGCCACAAGTCGGGCGCCACCGGCTGGGCGGCGGTGTCGTGGCAGCCGGTCTCCGACAGCCAGGGCCGCAACATCGGCTTTCGCACCAGCATGCGCGACATCACCGAGCGCAAACGCGCCGAAGAGGCGCTGAAGGCGGCCATGCGCGAGGCCGAGCGGGCCAACAAGGCCAAGTCGCGTTTCCTCGCCGCTGTCAGCCACGACATGCGCCAGCCCTTGCAGGCCATTTCCATGTATCTGGGCGCCCTGCGCCATGCCGCCGGCGGCAAGGGCAATGGCGATATCCTGCACGACATCCGGCTGTGCCTCGAGGGCTGCAACGAGCTGCTCGACGACATCACCGACATCTCGCGCCTCGATGCAGGGGTGGTGATCCCGGAATTCTCCGATTTTGCCATCGCCGACCTGCTGGAGCAGATCGAGACCAGCTTCCGTTCCCATGCCCGCGAAAAGGGCCTGCGCTTCACGGTGCGCGCATCGAGTGCCTTCGTCCATGCCGACCCCCGCATGCTGACCCGCATTGCCCAGAATCTCGTTTCCAACGCCATCCGCCACACCGAAAGCGGGCGCGTCCTGGTTGGCTGCCGGCTCCGCTTCGATGAGATCGAATTGCAGGTGTGGGACACCGGTCCCGGCATCCCCGAGGCCCAGCGCGAGGCGATATTCGAGGAGTTCTACCAGATCGGCAACGAACAGCGCGACCGCCGGCTGGGCTTCGGACTGGGGCTCGCCATCGTGCGCCGCCAGGCCGCCCTGATGGGCCTGCCGGTCGGGCTCTCGACCACGCCCGGCAAGGGATCGATGTTCTGGGTGCGCATTCCCATTGCCGCCACCACCGTGCCCGCCCCGCCGCCGCGCGACGTTCTCGTCGATCCCCTGCCGCTGGCCGGGCGCCGGCTCCTGGTGATCGACGACGAACCGGTGCAGCTCAATGCCGCGCGCTTCTTCCTCCAAGGCCAGGGCGCGGCGGTGGAGGCGCGCATCAGCGCCGATGCGGCCCTCGGCTGTATCGCCGGCGGCTTTCGTCCCGACCTCATCGTGGCAGACTACCGCCTCGGTGCCGGCGTGACCGGGGCCACCGCCATTTCCATGCTGAGATCAAAACTCGGCGTGCGCGTACCCGCCATCATCCTGACCGGCGACACCGAGCCCCAGCGCATCGCCGATGCCGATGCCTCGGGCTGCCTGCTGCTCCACAAGCCGGTCGCACCGGCTGCGCTGGTGGAGGCCATCATCGGCCACGCCATACCCGAGAACGAAGACGGTCCGGAGGCCCTCAGGCGCGCGCCTTGACGGGGCGCGGCCAGCCGAGATCGGCGGCGATGACGGCGGCCTGGGTGCGGTTCTGGGCACTGAGCTTTTTCAGGATGACCTTGATATGGGCCTTCACGGTGCTTTCCAGCAGGCCGAGCTTGCGGGCGATCTCCTTGTTGGAGTGCCCCTCGATCATCAGCGCGATGGTTTCGCGCTGGCGGGCGGTGAGCTGCCTCAGCGGGTTGTCGTCGGCGAGGTTGGCCAGTTCGGCTGGGCTATCGCGCCCGCCGCCGGCGCGCAGTTGCGCCACCACCGAAGACGGCACGAACACCTCGCCCGCCATGACCAGCGACAAGGCATGTTCGAGAACCTCCTCGCTGGACGACTTCGGCACATAACCGCGCACCCCGAGACTTATGCACTGCAGGATTTCCTCGCTCTCGACATGTGCCGAGAGGATGATCACCGGTGCCGCCGGCTGATGCTCCACGAAGCGCCTGACCCCGGCGATGCCGTTCATGCCCGGCATGGCAAGGTCGAGCAGGATCAGATCGAACGCCCCGTCATCGGCGATCGCCTGCATGGCCTTGTGGGCATCGGGCACCCCGAGCAGTTCGACCGCCGGGAAGATGCGTTGCAGCAGCAGTTCAAGGCCGCGCCTGAACAGGGTGTGGTCGTCGGCAATCAGTATGCGCATGGGTTCAGACATCGCGTTGAGATGGTGCAGTCTCGCCCCTCGCAGCGCCAGGCGAATGAGTCAGCCAGATCATGACGAAGTTTGTCATCATCACCGCGACCCTGCCAGACCTCCAAGGGGGACCATCCCCCCCATTAGGAGGACTTTTTTACCCTTACAAGCCGGCATTCCACCGCAGGCGCGTCAGGCTGTTTGCCTGTGAGGGAACAACAGTTCCTCCGCGGAAACAGCCCGGTTGCAACAGCACCCGCGACCCGGTTTCATCGCGGCTGTCAAGAATCAGGAATAGCGCCCGATCCTGCCCTTGCCCAGGTGGATACCGAAGGCATTGATGACCCGCACCCAGTAGGCGAAATTGGCCGCCACCTGCACCACCTGGGAAATCTCCGCATCATCGAGGCCGGCGCGGCGCAACGTCGCAAGGTCGTCGCGGGCCATCGCCTCGGGGGCCTGTGCCAGCTTTTCCCCGAAGGCGAGGATCGCCTTGAACTCGAGGCTCGAAGATGGCGTTATGCCAGTCTCTGGCCTCGAGCGCGGCGAGCATGTCGCGGGCCATCGCCGGTTCGGGATGCAGGCGCACCATGTTGTCGCCGTGGTTGGCCAGCGCATAGGCGCAGCCCGCGATGACCGCCACCTGAACCCCCACCAGTTCCGACAGCCACATGGGCAGCGGTGCATCGGGCGCATGCAGGACATCGCGGTAGGCCGCATCGGCCGACAGTATCGCCTGCGGATAGCGCGAAAAGGCCCGGTAGAGGTTCTGGGTGTAGCCGTCCTTGGCCTTCAGGGTCTCATAGGCCGCCTTCAGCGTCCCCGTCGCCTCGTCCTCGTCGATGATGGCGAGCCAGCACACCTCGTCATCAGACATCGTCTCGCTCCGCAAGCAGGTCGCGGATGCAATCATCCAGGAACCGCTCGAACGCCGGCGCGTTGCCGGGATTGGCAACGCAGTGCCCGAAGGGCGAATCGAACGGACGCAAGCGCGCATTGGGCATCATCGCCACCTCGATTTCGTTGTCGGCGGGCGGGAAATAGAGGTCCTGGGTGCACGGTATCAGGATGGCCCGCGCCGTGATGGCACCCAGCGCCCTGGCAAAATCGCCGCCATAGAGCGGGTTGTCGCTGATGTCGCCCAACTGCCAGGTCTTCAGCTTGGCCAGGAGGTCGTTGGCGTCCCAGTTGTCGGCATGGTCGTTTTCCCAATCAACCAACAGATCCTCGATGCTTGCATAGCCAAGGTTCCTGTAGAGGCCGTCGCGGTAGAAGGTCTGGGAAAAGGCCCAGCCGGCATAGACCCGCCCGAAGGCCTTCAGGCCGCGCACCGGCGACGAGGCATAGTCGCCGTCGTTCCAGTCGCCGTCGGCGCAAAGCGCCGCCTTCACCCCTTCCAGAAAGACGAAATTGTGGGGCGATGTCTTCGCCGAGGCGCAGAACGGCAGGATGGCATCCACCATCTGGGGGTATTGCGCCGCCCACTGGTAGGACTGGCAGCCGGCCATCGACCAGCCGGCGACGAGGCGGATGCGCTCGATGCCGAAGCGCTCGGTCAAGAGCCGGTGCTGGCAGGCGATGTTGTCCCACAAGGTGACGACGGGAAAGCGCGGGCCGTCATGGGGGGCCGGCGTATTGGAGGGCGACGACGACAGGCCGTTGCCGAACATGTTGATGGAGACGATGAAATGCCGCGCCGGGTCGATGGCCCGGCCGGGGCCGAAATAGCCCTCGTTGCGGGCGTGGCTGCCGGTGTAGAAAGTGGGTAGGATGATGACGTTGTCGCGCTCCGGCGAAAGGTTGCCGTAGGTCTTGTAGGCCAGCCTTGCCGACGGCAGGACGCCACCTTTCAGGAGCGCCACCTCGCCCAGACCGAATTGATCGTAGTCGGCCGTCATCGCCCTTTCGATGCTCCTCAATACAGCCTGAGGTACTCCGCCACTTCCCAGTCGGTGACGGTCTGGTGATAGCGTTCCCACTCATCGACCTTGTAGGCAAGGTAGGATTTTCGCATCACCTGCCCCATCACCTCACCGGCCAATTCATCGTTGCGCAAGGCCTGGGTGGCCATCATCAGGTTGCGCGGCAGCCGCCGGATGCCGAGTTCGGCAAACTCCTCGTCCGTCATCTGATAGAGGTCGCGATCGGTCGGTGCGCCGGGATCGGCCTTCTCGGCGATGCCCTTGACCGCCGCGGCAAGGGTCATGGCGAGCGCCAGATAGACGTTCATGCACATGTCGGCGGCGCGGTTCTCGATGCAGAAACGGCTCTGCGGCAGGCGGAACTGGGCCGAACGGTTGTTGAAGCCATAGGTGATGTTGGTCGGCGCCCAGGTGACGGTGCCACCCTCGAAGCCGCCGACCCGCGGCACCAGCCCGTTGTAGGAATTCACCGTCGGGCAGGTGATGGCGCACAACGCCTCGGCATGGGCCATCAGCCCGCCGACCGCATGGCGCGATTGTTCGCTCCAGCCCGCTTCATCGGATCCGAACAGGTTGACGCCCGGTTTGTCGATAGCTTGCAGGGAAAAGTTGATATGCGCCCCCGAGCGCCAGTCGCCGGTGGTCGGCTTGGGCATGAATGTGATGAACATGCCATGCTTCTTGGCGACTTCCTTCAGCATGATGCGCAGGAAGACCAGCCGGTCGGCCATCTCCAGCAAATCGGTGAAGTGGAAATCGAGCTCGAATTGCGAATAGGCGCCCTCGGCCACCACGTCATGCAGGTTCCAGCCGAGACCCTCCAGGATGTCCATCATGTCCTTCAGGAAGGGCATCGAATCGAGCGAATATTCGACGTCGTAGCCGAATGCCTGGCGGCGCGGCCTGACGCCTGCGGCCGGGTCGTCGTCGATGGCCTTCACCGGCTGGCCGTCCTCGTCATAGCGCATGGCGATGAATTCCGGCTCGATGCCGGCATAGCCCGCATAGCCGGCCCTGGCGGCATCGCGGATCGCCCGCTTCAGGGCCTGACGCGGACACACGTTGTAGGGTTTGTCCTCCCAGAACAGGTCCGCGAAAATGATCGCCGTGGTCGTGTCCCACGGGCAGATGTAGACGGCGTCCAGATCGGGCACCATGACCTGATCGGAATCGGCCGGCGTCAGTTCCGGCACATAGGAGATCGAGTGGACGGCGAACTGCGGCCCCTTGCCCATGCACAGGCGTTCGAAATCGCTCATCGGCACCGGCTTGGTCTTGGGGATGCCGTGCAGGTCGATCCAGCTCGACAGCACATATTTCACCCCCGCCGCCTCCAGCCGTTTGCGCACCTCGGCAATCCGCGCCTTCGACGGCAGGGCTTCGGCGAAGGTTTCAACATAGGCGGTCATGGGCGCTCTCCTTGATGGGCTATTGTTTGGTGATGGGGCGGGGCGGGCCGGCCCGCCGTCAGCTCCAGTTGCGCTTGAGCAGGAACTGGTTCTTGAAGTTCTTCAGACCCGTCATGGTCTCGGCCGAGGCGATGTCGGGCTGGTTGTGGATAGCGGTCTCGAGAAAGGCCAGTAGCTCGTCGCGATCATCGCTGACGACCTCGATGAGCAGATCGTAACGGCCCGACACCCACAGGATGTAGACCACGTCGGGATGTTCGGCGAGGCGCTGGGCGACGGCGTGCGGGGTATGGCCGGAGGCGACCTTGAGGCCGAGCATGGCGTCGGTCTTGTATTCCACCGCCACAGGATCGGCGATCGCCACGATGTGCAGCATGCCGGCCTGCTTCATGCCGTTGACGCGGTTGCGGATGGTGCCTTCCGACACCCCGAGGGCCTCGGCGATCTCCGAGAACGCCATGCGCCCGTCCTGCTGCAGCATGGCGATGATCGAGCGGTTGAGGCTGTCGCGCGGCGACGATACGTCCGACAGCCGCACCGGCCGCTGCGCCAGCTTGCGCTCGTCGATCCCGGTCACGCCTTTGGCGATGCGTCCGGCCCGTGCCATCATCTCAAGACCCCATTTGCAATGGAACTGATCGGTGTCTACGAATTTCGTAGAAATAGATAGTTTTAGTACGTTATATGCAACATGTTAAGCTTGACTTCCGAAAAAATCAACAGCCAAATGAACTGCATTGACGATCCAGCAATATCGGCTTGAGGGAGGCTGACCATGAGCGGCGATGTCGGGGATACGAGCGAAGCCGCCGACTTCTCGCACTATCAGGGCTACGCGCAGACAGCCGAACCGGGCCATGACGAGGAACTGGTGCACGTCGGGCCGGGCACCCCGGCGGGCGAGTTCTTCCGCCGCTACTGGCACCCTGTTGCCCTGGCCTCGGAAATCGGCGACCTGCCGAAGGCGGTGCGCATCCTCGGTGAAGACCTGGTTCTGTTCCGCACCACCAAGGGCGCACCGGGTCTGGTGCATCGCCATTGCCCGCATCGCCGCGCCTCCATGGTATTCGGCAAGTGCGAGGCGAGTGGCATCCGCTGCTGTTATCACGGCTGGCTGTTCGCCCCCGACGGGACCATCCTGGAGACTCCCGGCGAGGCGGCGGGCCCGGGCCCGGCGGCCGACGTGAGGGAGCGCACCCGGCTCGGCGCCTACCCGCTGCGGGAGTATGGCGGCCTCGTCTTTGCCTATATGGGCCCGCCCGCCGAGGTGCCGCCGTTCCCCGATTATGACGCCGCCCATGTGCCCGGCATCGTCACCCGCCCCTACCGGGTCGATTACGACTGCAACTGGCTGCAGGTACTGGATGCCATTCTCGATCCCGTCCACACCTCGTTCCTGCATTCGCAGAACGCCGGCGCCCAGTTCTCCGACGGGCTGGCCGAGATCGGCGAACTGGAATTTTACGAGCGTGGCCTGCAGTTCCTCGGCTCCAACACCCGCCGCGTGGGCGATCATGTGTGGGTCAGGGTGAACGAACTGGTACTGCCCAATTTCACCCAGGCCGGCGCCGCCTTCACCGCCGACGGCACAAGGCCGCATTATTTCGGCCGCTCCTCCTTCACCCGCTGGGTGGTGCCGGTCGACGATACCCATTCGGTGAGCCTCGCCTGGGCCAATTTCGGCGAGCGCGGCGACCCGCCCCGTTACAATTCCAAGGAAGGCTGCGAGTTGATCGAGCAGGGCGAGGTGGTCGAGCGCCCCTGGGAGGAGCGCCAGCGCCGTCCCGCCGATGCCGAGGCGGTGGAGGGCATGGGGCCGATCAGCCAGCACAAGGGCGAGCACCTGATGCCGACCGATCGCGGCATTTCACTCTACCGCCGCCGCATCCGTCGCCTGGTGCGCGATCTGCACGACGGCAAGCCCTTGCCCCGGCCGCAGCAATTGCCGGGCGAGCCGGTGCGCACCTACGGCCAGGACACGGTGCTGAAGCTGCCCATGCGCAATTCCATCGACGACCGCAAGCTGTTGCGCCAGGCGGGCGCGGCGGTGATGGAAATGCAGTTCGAGGCGGAAGCCATGCCGCTCGATGAGCGCGATGCCTTCATCATTGCCCGCCTGCGCGAAATGGAGGCAACGGGCTTTCGATGAGCGGCGAACCCATCAGGGTGCATGTGAAGAACAACCGCTGGGCGCCCGGCAGCTTTCCCAATACGCCGGTCGGCGAGGAGGTGTTCACCATCACCCGCCAGCGCTTCGAGGCGGCGTTGCAAGAATTTCCCGACCTCGCCGACAGGCTCGATGTCGTCATCGACTGGGACGAGGACAATTTCCGTTCGTCCATGCCGACCGCCGACGTTCTGCTCACCTGGAACCTGCCCACCAACGATCTGGCCACCGTTGCCCCGGGCTTGCGCTGGATCCACATCATCGGCGCCGGGGTGGAGCACCTCTTGCCCATGGACTGGGTGCCGCCGCAGGTGACGATCACCAACAACAAGGGCGTGCATGCCGCAAAGGCCGGCGAATTCGGCCTGATGGCGGTGCTGATGCTGCATTCGCACATCCCCGCCATCATCGCCAACCAGCAACGGCGGCGCTATCAATCGCTCTATGCCACTCCCATCGCCGGGCAAACCCTGGTGGTGCTGGGGACCGGCAGCCTCGGCGGCGCGGCGGCAAGGAAGCTGAGCGGACTGGGCATGAACGTCATCGGCGTCAATCGCCACGGCCGGGCGGTGGACGGCTGCGCCCGGGTGGTCACCACCGCCCATCTCGACAGTGTCCTGCCGCTGGCCGACTGTCTCCTGATCGCCACCCCCGATACGCCTGAAACACGCGGGTTGATGGACCGCCGCCGACTCGATCTGCTGAAGGACAGCGCCGGCATCATCAACATGGGGCGCGAGGCGGTGATGGACTATGACGCCCTGTGCGACAAGCTCGATGCGGGGACGCTGGCCGGCGCCATCCTCGATGTCTTCGACCCGGAACCCGTTAGCCCCGACTCCCGCCTGTGGACGACACCCAATCTCATCGTCACCCCGCATGTCTCGGCCGATGACGGCGACAATTACGTGGCGATGACGCTGCACCTGTTCTTTTCCAACCTGCGGCGCTTTGCGGCGGGCGAACCGCTGCTGAACACCGTCAATCCGGCCTTGGGCTATTGAAGGGCAGTGAACGTGGCCATGCCGATGGCAGCAAAGGCGCGCTATTCGCTTGGCGGACTGATCCGCCGGGCTGTGACGGGCGATACCTCGTGGCCGCCGGCGTGGCGCAAGGCGAGCCCGCGTGCGTCCTATGACGTGGTGATCATCGGCGGCGGCGCCCATGGACTGGCCATCGCCTACAACCTCGCCCGCCGCCATGGCATCCGCGACGTGCTGGTGATCGAGCGCGGCTGGATCGGCGGCGGCAATACGGCCCGCAACACCACCATCATCCGCTCCGACTATTTCCTGCAGGCCAGCGGTGACCTCAAGGAAAGCGCCCTCAAACTGTGGGAAGGCCTGAGCCGCGAACTCAATTACAACCTGATGGTCTCGCAGCGCGGTTACGTGGACCTTGCCCACAGCGACGGCGAACTGGAGGCCTTTACCCTCAGGGCCAACGCCATGCGACTGCGCGGCACCGATGCCTCGATCCTTGATCGTGGCGCCCTGGCCAGGCGCGTTCCGCAACTCGACCTGTCGCCCGATGCGCGCTTTCCGGTGGCCGGGGCGCTGGTGCAGGAACGCGGCGGGACGGTGCGCCATGACGCCGTCGCCTGGGGCTATGCCCGCGCCGCGAGCGCCCTCGGCGTCGACATCGTCGAGGGCAGCGCCGTCACCGGCATCGAGGTAACGAACGGCAGGTTCACCGGCGTTCAGATAACCGGGGGGAGGATCGCCGCCGGCCGGGCGGTGATCGCGGTTGCCGGCCATTCGAGCGAAGTGGCTCGAATGGCCGGCATCGATCTGCCGCTCGAATCGATTGCCGTGCAGGCCTTCGTTACCGAACCGGTAAAGCCGGTGCTCGATGTCGTCGTCAACTACAATGCCGGGCTCTGTTACGTCAGCCAGACCGACAAGGGCGAAGTGGTGATCGGGGGCGGCACCGAAGGCTACAACTCCTATGCCGCGCGTGGCAGTTTTGCCCGCATCGAGGATGCCGCAAGGCGCGGCATCGCCATGTTCCCGTTCCTTTCGAAAATGCGGCTGATGCGCCAGTGGGGCGGCACCGCCGACATCGCCATGGACGGCAATGCCATCATGGGCGAGAGCCCGGTCGAGGGCCTGTGGCTCAATGCCGGTTGGGGCTATGCCGGCTTCAAGGCAACCCCGGCGGTGGGGCGGGCGATCGCTGCAAGCCTCGCCAATGGACGCGCCGACCCGCTGATCGCCCCGTTTGCGCTGGAACAATTCGCAACCGGCGCCCTGATCGACGACGCCGGTGCCGGACCGCGCCCCTACGCTCATTGAGGGACACTTCACGACCATGCTGCTCATCCCCTGCCCCTGGTGCGACGATTGCGATGAAAGCGAATTCGCCTATGGCGGCGCCGCCGAGCGCCCCATGCCGGCGCTGGACGGGAAAGCGAGCCGGGAGGATTGGCACGCCCATGTGCACCGGCGCGACAACCCGCACGGGACCCACCGCGAATTCTGGCATCACACCTGCGGCTGCGAACGCTGGCTGGTCGTCGAGCGCGATACCGTCACCCACCTGATCACCGGGGCGCGCGATGCCGGCCTCGATCCCGGGAAGGCGACATGAGCCACGCGGGACAAAGCTGCCGGCTTGTAGCGGGCGGGCGCATCGACCGCCAACGCCCCTTCGACTTCCGCTTCGACGGGGTGGCCTATGGCGGTTACGCCGGCGACACGCTGGCCTCGGCGCTCCTCGCCAGCGGCGTGCGGCTTTCGGCCCGCAGCTTCAAGTACCATCGCCCGCGCGGGCTTATGGCAGCCGGCAGCGAGGAGCCCAACCTGCTGGTGCGGCTGGGTGAAGGGAACGCGGTCCGGCCCAACATCCAGGCAACCACCATCGCCTTGCATGAGGGACTCGTCGCGACGTCCCAGAACTGCTGGCCGGGCCCGCGCTTCGATGCGGGCGCTCTGGCGGAGATCGCCGCACCGCTCATGGGCGCCGGCTTCTACTACAAGACCTTCATGGCCTTGCCGGGCGGCTGGAGATTCTACGAGCGCTTCATCCGCCGTGCCGCCGGTCTGGGGCGGGCGCCTGCGGACCAAGACACCGGGCGGCATTTCCATCGCCATGCCCGCTGCGACGTGCTGGTGATCGGCTCGGGACCGGCGGGCCTCGCCGCGGCGCTGGCGGCGGCGCGGGCCGGGGCCCGGGTGGTGGCGGCGGAGGAAGCGGCATCGCCCGGCGGCAGTCTCAACTGGATCGGGGCCAGCATCGATGGCTTGGCCGCCGGTCGATGGGCGGATGCCGCCATCGCCGAACTTGCCGCCCGCCCCCATGTGACATTGCTCGCCGACACCACCGCCTTTGCCGTGCATGACGGCCGCCTGGCGCTGCTCGATGAGCGCATCGGGGCGGATGACCATTGCCTGTGGAAACTGCGGGCCGGGAGCATCGTGCTGGCGGCAGGGGCCATCGAGCGTCCCGTCGTCTTTCCCGGTAACGACCGGCCGGGGATCATGCTGGCATCGGCGGTGCGCCGCTTTATCGGCCAGTATGCCGTCAGGCCCGGACGCCGCGCCGTCATCGTTGCCAACAACGAGTCCGCCTATGACGCCATCGCCGATCTGGCCGGCGCCGGCATCGAGGCAGCCGCCATCGTCGATCTGCGCGCCGCGTGCAGCGAGGCCGCGCGGAAAAAGGCAGCGGGCGTCACCCTGTTTCCAGGCGCGCGGATTGCCGCCACCTCGGGCCGCGCCGGGGTGAGCGGCATCGAGATTGTTGCCGCGGGCGGGGTCCACCGCATCGCTTGCGATCTCGTGTGCATGGCGGGAGGCTGGACGCCGTCCCTGCAGCTTTATTCGCAAGGCCAGGGCAAATTGCATTTCGACGAGGCGCTGGGTGCCCACCTGCCGTCAGACGAGTGCCAGCCGATGCGGGTGGCGGGCGCGGCGGCGGGGCACCTCACACTCGCAGCTTGCCTGAGCGACGGCTGGGCGGCGGGCTATGCAGCGGCTGAAGAAGCGGGCTTTGCCGCGCCGGCCTTGCGGGACTTCAACGTCGACTATGCAGAACTGGCCGGCAGCGACGGCAGCGCCCGCCTGCCCGCTACCTTCCTGCTGGCCGCCCGGCAGAAAAGTTTCATCGACTTCCAAAATGACGTCACGGCCAAGGACATCGCCTCGGCACAGGCCGAAGGCTTTGGCGCGGTCGAGCATCTGAAGCGCTACACCACCACCGGCATGGGCACCGATCAGGGCAAGACCTCCAGCATCAACGCGCTTGCCCTGCTGGCCGAGCTTTGCGGCCGCGACATTGCTGGAATCGGCCACACCACCTTTCGCCCGCCGGTCTCGCCGGTGTCGCTCGGCGCGATTGCCGGCGAGGCGATCGGGCCGTTGCTGGCGCCGACAAGGCGCACGCCGTTCCATGCCGCAAGCACCAAGGCGGGCGCCGTCTTCGTCAACTCCGGCTCCTGGGCCTATCCGCGCTACTACCCGATTACGGGCGAGAGCATGACCACCGCCGTTGACCGCGAGGTGCGAAACGCGCGGGGCGCGGTCGGCATGGTCGACATGTCGAGCCTGGGCAAGATCGATGTGCGGGGAAGAGATGCCCTCACCTTCATCGAGCGCGTCTATTGCAACAATCTGGCGGGCCTCAAGCCGGGCCGAGTGCGCTATTGCCTGATGCTGCGCGAGGACGGGATCGTCCTCGACGACGGCACCGTGAGCCGTCTCGGCGAGCACCACTATCTCCTCACCGCGACAACCGCCAATGCCTGGCGGGTGTGGCTGCATCTGGAAAAGCTGCGGCAGGCCCATTGGCCCGATCTCGACGTGAAACTGGCCTCGGTCACCGACCACTGGGCGAGCCTCGCCATTGCCGGGCCGCATGCGCGCAGCCTGTTGATGGCCATTGAGCCGGACTTCGACGCATCGCCCGAGGCGTTTTCCATGATGTCACTGCGCGAGGGGCTGGTGGCCGGCCTGCCGGCGCGGGTCTTGCGGGTGAGCTTTTCCGGCGAACTGGGCTATGAGATCAACGTTCCGGCGGGCCATGCCTCGACGTTGTGGGCCAAACTCCGGGCGGCGGGCGAAGGCCTCGGGCTTCACCCCTATGGCCTCGAAGCGCTCGATGTCATGCGCATCGAAAAGGGCCACATCGCCGTGGGCACGGAGATCGACGGGCGCACCACGCCGGGCGATCTGGGGCTCGACCGCATGGTTTCGCAAAGCAAGGATTTCGTCGGCCGGGCGCTGCTCGCACGACCGGCGCTGACCGCGCCCGGCCGCCGCCAGCTCGTCGGCCTGAAACCTCGCGATGGCACGACCCCCATTCCGGTCGCCGGCCAGATCGCCGCCGCGCCGTGGGCCGGCGCTCCGCAGAAGAGCCAGGGTCACATCACCGCTTCGATCCATTCTCCTGCCCTCGGTCATCCCGTGGCGCTCGCCATGATCGTCGGCGGCCACTCGCGGCTGGGCGAAGCCGTGTGGGCGGTCTCGCCCATTGCCGGCCAGAGCGTCGAGGTCGAGATCATCTTACCGCAGTTCTTCGATCCGTCAGGGAGCCGCATGCGTGGGTAAAAGCCTTCAGCCGGAGCCGCTGCTCGCCGCCGAACTCGCCCAATGGGCCGAGACGGCCCCGCCCGGCCTCGCCGTCACCGAGTGCTCCGGCCGCAACATCTGCCGTCTCGAATGGCGCCCGGACCCGGCGGCCCGGTTGTCGGGCACCCCGCTTCCCGACGTTGGGCATGCGTTGGCGCTGGGCTCGGCGGCAGTACTGCGCACCTCGCCGGTGAGCGCTCTTGCGGTGTCGGATACTTTGGCCCCGCAGGATCTGGCGAACCTCTATGCCATCGACGATACGGCCTGCGTGGATGTCAGCCATGGCTTCGTGGTGCTCACCCTCGCCGGCTCCGTCGCCCGGGCACTCCTCGATGGCCTGGTGCCGGCCGATCTCGAAATATCCGCCTTGCGTGCCGGCCGGCTGCGGCGCACGCAGGTCGCCGGCCATGGGGTGATGATCCATTGCCTTGAGGATAATCGCTTCGATCTCTACGTGGACCGCAGCCTCGCCTGGTCGTTGTGGCGGTTTCTCAGGTCGCGGCCGATGCCCTGTCGCGGCTGACGCGGTCGAGATCGCCGAACACCTTGGTGCCCCAGTTGATGTCGCGTTCGATCAGGGCGCGGGCCTCGGCGCCGTCGCGCGCCCGCACTGTGCGGGCGATGCGGGCGTGCATCTCGCGCCAGTCCGGCGTCATGCCGGTCTCGCTCACCCCCTGGCGCAGGTAGGAACCGGTCTGCGCCCACAGGCTCTCGATGATCGACACCAGTTCGGCATTGCCGGCGGCGGCGTAAATAGTGAAATGAAAGCTGTAGTTGCGCGACAGGTAATGGCGCAGGTCGCCGCGGTCGATGTCGCCGTCCATCTCGGCGGCAAGCTGGTCCAGCCGGTCGATCTGGGCCGCCGTCAACAGCGGGGTCGCCAGTTCGGTGGCGATACCTTCAAGGCACGAGCGCACGAAGAACAGGTCCGAAATGCGTTTGGGCGCCATCTGGTCGACCCGGAACGAGCGGTTGGCGGAGGACTTGAGCGCCCGCTCCGAGACCAGCCGCTTCAACGCCTCGCGTACCGGCATCATGGAGGTTCCGAGCTCGGCTGCAATCGAACGGATCGAAAGCGCATCGCCCGGCAGGTAATCGCCCACCGTCAGCGCCCATTTCAGCCGCCGGTAAACCTGCTCGTTCAACGGTTCATCAAGCTGCGCTGAAATCGGCCGTGGGCCGGCTGGTTGATTGGTGCTGTTCATGGCTCCGTCATCGAGAACTTTCCGGTCCCTTTCACCCCTTCGGCTGCTTTGCGGCGCGATGCCCGCCAAGGCAACAAATGCCGCACCTGAAGCCACCTGGCCAGACCTATGTGATCACAATCTTGCGTCCACTGGCCCGACTCGGGAGCGCCATTTATCACAGATAGCAGAGGCATTATGGCACAAATCCCGGTTGTCAGGTAACTTTTCCAACCTGCCGCCAGAGTGTGATCACAATTTTCATTGCCCCCACCTCCCTGGCTGGGCTAGGGGTGGTGTCAAGGCACGGCGAACAGGGCCTGTTGCGGAAAGGCGAAACATGAAGACCAGTGCACGAGTGGTGGTGATCGGCGGCGGCGTGGTGGGCTGCAGCATCCTCTACCACCTGGCAAAGACGGGCTGGCGGGATGTGGTGCTGATCGAGCGCCAGGAACTCACATCGGGCTCATCGTGGCATGCGGCAGGAGGTCTCTTCACCATCACCCGGCCCAACGCGGTGGCCGCCGTTCACCGCTACACGTTCAACATCTACCCCGAGCTGGAACGCGAAAGCGGCCAGTCGTGCGGCTTTCATTTCACCGGCGGGCTTGACCTGTGCCGGACGAAGGAAGAACGCGAATCGTTGCAGGTGATGCAGAGCGCGGTGCGTCGGCTGGGCATCGAGTGCGAATTCATTTCCCTCGCCGAGGTGCGGCAGAAGGCGCCCATCATCGATACCGGTCCGCTCCATGCCGCCATGTGGGAAGTGGAAGGCGGCCATGTGGACCCCGCCAGCGCCACTCAGGCCTTCGCTGCCGCCGCCCGCAAGCTGGGGGCGACGATCTATCGCCACAACCCGGTCATCGAGACCAACCCCCTGAACGGCGGCCGCTGGCAGGTGGTCACAAAGGAGGGAAGCATCGATTGCGATGTGGTGGTCAATGCGGCGGGATTGTGGGGCCGCGAGGTGGCGGCGCTCGCCGGCATCACCCTGCCGCTGATGCCGGTCGAGCATCATTATCTGGTCACCGAGCCGGTGCCCGAAATCGAGGCCATGGACCACGAACTGCCGCAGATCAACGACAGCGAGATCAACGCCTATGCCCGCCAGGAGGGTAAGGGGCTGCTGATCGGCGCCTACGAGACGCCGTGCCGCCACTGGGCCGAAGACGCAACGCCAAAAGACTTCGGCCATGAATTGCTGCCCGATGATCTCGGACGGCTGGAATGGCACTTCGCCAAGTCGGTGGAGGTGATGCCGTGTCTGGCCACGGCCGGCGTCAAGCGGGTGATCAACGGGCCGATGATCTTTTCGCCCGATCTCGGCCCGTTGCTTGGGCCGCATCCCGAACTCAGGAACTATTTCTGCGCCAACGGCGTCATGACCGGCTTTAACCAGGGCGCCGGCATCGGCAAGCTGATGGCGGAATGGATCATCGAGGGTGAGCCCTCCTTCGACATCTTCTGCTGGGACGTGGCGCGCTACGGGCGCTGGGCGGGGCGCAGCTATACCAAGGCGCTGACGGCCTATTTCTACGAACATCGCTCCGATCGCGTCTATCCGGCGCAGGAATACGACGCCGGCCGGCCGATCCGCAAAAGCCCGGTACATGACCAGCTGGAGGCCGCAAACGCGGTCTTCGGTTCGAGCTTCGGTCTCGAACATCCTTTGTGGTTTGCGCCCCGGGGCGTCGCCGCCCGGGACCTTCCCTCATTCCGCCGCCCCAACTGGTTCGCCCCCGTCATGGACGAATGCCACCGGGTGCGCCAGGCCGCCGGCCTCTACGAATTCTCCGCCATGGCGAAATTCATCGTCGAGGGCGACGGCGCCGAAGGCTGGCTCAACTACATTCTCGCCAACCGGGTGCCGGAAAAGACCGGCCGCATGACCCTGTCGCCCATGCTGTCGCCTTCGGGCCGGCTGATCGGCGATTTCACCGTCTCGCGCCTCTCAGACGACACCTTCCTGTTGCTGGGGTCGGATGTCTTGCAGCTTGCCTATATGCGCCATTTCAAGGCCCATCCGCCGCCTGCCGGCGTCGCCTTGCGCAATGTCTCGGCCGAGCTTTGCGGCCTGCATCTGGCCGGGCCGGCGGCGCAAGGCCTGCTGGGCCGTCTGGCCGAGACGGACATGACGACGGCCCAATTCCCTTTCCTTTCGGCCCGCCGCATGACCATTGCCGGCGTGCCCGGCGTCACGACGTTGCGCGTCTCCTATACCGGCGAGACGGGCTATGAACTCTACTGCCCGGCCGCCGGCCAGCCCGTCCTCTTCGATGCCCTCATGCGCGAGGGCAAGGGTCAGGGGCTCGGCCTTGTCGGCACCCGCTCCTTGATGATGACCCGGCTGGAAAAGAGCTTTCCCGCCTGGGGCACCGAACTATCGCCCGACTACACCCCCTTCGAGGCCGGCCTTCAACGCTTCGTTGCCTTCTCCAAGGAGGCCTTCATCGGCCGCGAGGCAGCGCTCGCCGCCCGTCAGGCCGGACCGCGCGAGGTCCTCTGCACATTCGTCGTCGATGCCGATGGCGCCGATGCCTGGGGCGACGAGGCCATCTGGCGGGGCGGCGAAGTGGTCGGTTATGTTTCTTCCGGCGGCTATGGCGCCCATACTGAAAAGAGCATCGCGCTGGGCTATGTGCGGCCTGAAGCGGCCGAGGCGGGGGCTGAGTACAGCATCGAGTTGCTCGGCGACCTGCGGCCGGCGGTGCTGCAGGCCGAGGCGCTCTACGACCCGACCGGCGAAAGGATGCGAGCATGAGGGAAAAAGCCGCTTACACCCTCTATTGCGCCCCCAACACCTATGCCCTCAGTACGCACGCACTGCTGGAGGAAATCGGTGCAAGCTACGACATTCATTGGGTAGCGCTCTTTTCGGATCGGCAGGATGCCGGCTTCCTGGCGGCCAGTCCGCATGGCCGCGTGCCGGCCATCGACGGGCCTGACGGCACCCTGTTCGAGACCGGCGCCATCGCCCTCTATCTGGCCGAGCGGCATGCGGACGCCGGCCTTGCAGTGCCGCCGGGCGATGCACGACGGGGGCGCTTCCTGCAATGGCTGCACTATCTCGCTTCGACGCTGCAGCCCGAGGTGCTGATCCAGTATCACCCGGAATTCTACTTCGCCGACGCCCCGACGCAGGCGCGGTTCCGCCAAGCCTCGCAGGCGCGTCTTGCCGGGGTGCTGGATGTCCTCGATCAGGCCCTTGCGCCCGGACCCTATTTTTGCGGCGACCGGATCACCATTCTCGACTATCTTCTGGCCATGCAGGCAATCTGGCCACCGGTGTTTGCCGGCTCGATCGACGACTATCCCAACATCGCGCGGATGACCGGGCTCATCACGGCGCGCCCGTCGGTGAAGCGGGTCATGATCATGCACGAGGAGACGTGGGCGGGGGCTCACGGGAACCGCAGCGGCGGCATGAACGCCGCGTCCTGAACCGCCCTCCCCCTCCCCGATCATGAGGTGACCCATGTCGCCCGCACAAGGCACCGAAGCCCCCCGCCGCAACCGCACCCGTCGCCAGCGCGATGCCGCGCTCACGCAACCTCCGTTCCGGGCGATCCGCAACCCCTACAAGCCGTTCGAGATCGTCACCGCCGACCAGATCGAGACCCTGCACCTCGCCTCGCTCAAGGTGCTGAAGGATATCGGCATGAAGGTGACGGATGTCCGGGCACAGGACCTCCTGAAGAAGGCCGGCGCCGACGTCAATCGCTCGACCCACCTGGTGCGCTTCGAGGAAGGCGTGATCGAAGAGGCGCTTTCCGGCATCCCGTCGCAATTCACCGTGCACGCCCGCAATCCGGAGAAGACCCTTACCGTTGGCGGCGACAACCTGATTTTTTCCACCGTGTGCGGCCCGCCGTTTGTTTCCGACCTCGACCGTGGCCGCCGCGATGGCACCTATGAGGATGTCTGCAACTTCGTGAAGCTGGTGCACAGCCTCAACATCTTCCACCATGAGGGTGGCGCCGGGGTGGAGCCGCTCGATCTGCCCGTCGCCTCGCGTCATCTCGACATGATGTACGCCCAGATCACCCTCACCGACAAAGCCTGGGAGCCGACCTGGCTCAACAGCGCCAAACGGGCCCGCGACTGCATCGAGATGGCCAAGATCGCCATGCAGTGTTCCGAGGAAGAACTGGCCGAGCGTCCCGCCTTCTGCACCGGCATCAACACCAATTCGCCGCTGTTGCTCGACGGCGCCATGTCGGACGGGCTGATCGAGATGGCGCTGGCCGGCCAGCCGTGCAACGTCACCCCGTTCACGCTTGCAGGCGCCATGAGCCCGGCCTCCATCGCCGGCTCGCTGGTGCAGCAGAACGCCGAGGTACTGGCGGGCTTCGTTGTGGCGCAAAGTGCGCGCAAAGGATCGCCCGTCTATTACGGCCACTTTACTTCCAACGTCGACATGCGCACCGGTTCGCCCGCCTTCGGTACGCCGGAATATGCCAAGTCGGTCATCATCGCGGCCCAACTGGCAAGGCGCTACAAGGTGCCGATCCGCTCCTCCAACGCCACCGCCTCGCCCGTCGTCGATGCCCAGGCCGCCTATGAGGCGGAGATGTCGTGCTGGCCCTGCGTGCTCGCTCATGTCAACCACATGCTGCATGCCGGCGGCTGGCTGGAGGGCGGCCTCGTCTGCTCGTTCGAAAAGCTCATCCTCGATGCGGAAATCCTCCAGATGCTGGCCGCCACACTGGAGCCGGTCGACCTGAGCGAGGATGAACTGGGCCTTTCCGCCATGGCCGAGGCCGGGCCCGGCGGCCACTTCTTCGGCACCCGGCACACCCTTCAGCGCTACGAGACCGCCTTTTACACACCGCTGCTGTCCGACTGGCGCAACTTCGAGACCTGGCGCGACAACGGCTCACACACCGCCACCGAGCGGGCCAATACCATCTGGAAGCGGCTTCTCGCCGACTACGAGCAACCGCCCCTCGATCCGGCCATCGACGAGGAACTGAAGGCCTATATGGCACGGCGCAAACAGGAGATCGCCGCAACCGGCGACTAGGGGAAATCGTCATGGAAAGCACTGTCCACGCCGCCAAGCGCACCCCCGGCGCCGGTCTGAAGGATTTCGAGGCTCAGATCGACATGGCCCGCATGCGGCAATATCGCCTCGCCCGGGTGCGCGGCGAACTCGAGCGCCGCGACATCGGCGCCTGCCTGCTCTACGACATGGCGAACATCCGCTATGCCACCGGCACCCGCTCCATGGCGGTGTTCACCGGCCATTACCCGACACGCTATGCCTTCGTGGCGGCCGCGGGACCAGTCATCCTGTTCGATGCCGAGTCCGGTTCCTTGCGCGACTGGCTACCCGAAACCGTCGATGAAATCCGCCCGCCGAGGAACTGGTACTACGAGGCCAATGGCGACAGGGTGGCCGATGCCGCAAAGCCTTGGGCGGCGGAGATCGACGCCCTCATACGCCAGCATTGCGGCACAAACCGGCGCCTCGGTATCGACCGGCTGGGCGCCATGGGATTTCTGCCCCTGCACGCGCTCGGCATCGAGATCGCCGACGGACAGGCAGTGCTCGAGGCAGCGCGCGCCATCAAGTCGGCAGACGAGATCGGATGCATGTCGGTTGCCGTCTCGGTGTGCGAGGCCGGCGTTGCGGCCATGCGCGAGGCGCTGAGGCCGGGCATCTCGGAACAGGGCCTGTGGGCCATCATGGCCGACGTCAACCATCGCCATGGCGGAGAATGGATGGAAACCCGGCTCCTGACGTCGGGCGGCCGCACCAACCCCTGGTACCGGGAATGCGGCGAAAAGCTCATCCGCGCCGGCGATCTGGTGGCCTTCGACACCGACATGATCGGCCCCTTCGGCTATTGCTGCGACATGTCGCGCACTTTCCATTGCGGGCCAGGCAGGCCGAGCGACGAGCAGCGCCGGCTCTACTCGCTGGCGCGCCAGCAGATCGAGCACAACATCGACATGCTGAAGCCTGGCATCAGCTTTCGCGAATTGAGCGACCACACTTTCAAGGTGCCGGAGGACTATCTAGTCCAACGCTATTCGGTGATCATGCACGGCGTCGGCCTGGTTGACGAATACCCCGATATCGTCCATCCGCTCGACTGGAACGAGCACACCGCCGACGGGATGGTCGAGGAAAACATGACCTTGTGCGTGGAAAGCTATATCGGCGCGGTCGGCGGGGCCGAGGGCGTCAAGCTGGAGGAACAGGTCCTGGTGACGGCGCACGGTGTCGAGCGCCTCTCCACCTTTCCCTTCGAGGACGAACTGACGATCTGATGCGCCATGCCGCGACCTGACGAGAAAGGGATTTACCGATGACCACTGCCCCGGAAAAATTTTGCGGCGTGCTGGTGCCCGCCCTGACACCTTTCAAGGCAGACCTCGCGCCCGATGCGGCGCGCTTTGCGAAGCTGTGCCGCTGGCTGCTGGCGGAAGGCGCAGCGGGCCTTGCCGTCTTCGGCACCACCAGCGAAGGCAATTCGCTCGCTGTGGCGGAACGCAACCGGCTCCTCGATCACCTGACCGGCGAAGGCATACCCGCCGCCCGGCTGATGCCGGGGACCGGGGCCTGCGCCGTGCCCGATGCGGTCGAGATGACCCGCCATGCCGTCGAACTGGGCGCCGGGGGCGTGCTGGTGCTGCCGCCGTTCTATTACAAGAACCAGTCGGACGACGGGTTCTTTGCCTATTTCTCCGAGATCATCCAGCGCGTCGGCGATGCGCGGCTCAAGCTCTATCTCTATCACTTCCCGCAGATGTCGGCGGCCCCCATTTCGCTGGCGCTGATAGGGCGGCTGAGCAAGGCCTACCCTCAAACCATCGCCGGGCTGAAGGATTCTTCCGGCGACTGGGAGGGCACCAAACGCATGATTGCCGAATTCCCCGATCTCGCCATCTTCCCCTCTTCCGAATCGCGGCTCATGGAAGGCCTGTCACTGGGCGCGGCGGGCTGCATCTCGGCCACCGCCAACATCCAGCCCGGCGCCATCGCCCGCCTCATTGCCGCCCATGGCAGCGATGCAGCCGACGGCTGGCACCAGCGCATCTCCACAGTGCGCGCCGTGGTGGAAGCCTATCCGCTGGTCGCCGCGCTCAAGGCGATCATGGCGCGCGAAACCGGCGACAAGGGCTGGCTCCAGACCCGCCCGCCGGTCACGCCTTTGACTGAAGCGCGCTCCAGCGAATTGCTGTCAGCCCTCGATGCCACCGGATCGTTCGATGCCGTTCGGCTGTGACAGGGGCTGAGCGGCCACGCCAACCCCATCATTTGTGACGTGTAGCGCGTTTCCGCGTTGCCAACTGTGATCACACCTTGTAGGGTCGCGCGGTTACCACAACTCGTGCCGGCTAACGCTGCAGCGCACTCGCGCCATCACACTGAAATTTCCCTCAAACCGCAACGAGGCGACCTTGCCACAGCCCACTCTTTACAAGTTCGACGACATCAAGCCGCGCCTCGATTCATTGCCCGAGGGCAAGTCGTACATCAAGGCTTGGGTTTCGACCCACAACAGCACCTCGATGACCGGCGGGCTGAATTTCCTCAACAAAGCCTCCATTCCCTGGCACCTGACGGTGGATGAAATCGTCTACTGCCTGTCGGGCATATTCCGGCTGGTGGTGGAAAACGACGACGGCAGCGAGGAGCGCTACACGCTGCAGCCGGGCGATGTGATCTGGATGCCGAAAGGCATGCACATCCGCTATGAAAGCGACGGCAAGTGCGCGATCTTCTATGCGGTCCATCCTGTCGACTGGAAAGCCCGGCAAGGCATCACCTTCGTGCCCGGCGTCGATCCCGACGATCCCGTCAAACCGCGATAATCCCCCGTCACCGTGGGCGAGGCGGGCAATCCCTCTGTCTTGCAGCATAGTTGACCGTGTCGACAGTCTGTCGCTTCGGTTGCCCGCTACTGTCCTCGCGCCGGCGATTCGCGCGGCAGCATGGGGGCTTTGTCGCGAACCAAAGGCATGAGATGAATGGGTCGTGACCCCGATCCAGATCAAGGTGGCCTCGAATCCGGCCGAAGATGATACGCTCGGCTTTCGTTCAACGGCCAAAACAACGACACTTGAGCCACATCGCAACGCCAATGCAGTCAACGGACGCCCATAGCGGCGAGATCGTTGCCATCGAGGGCACCATCGTCGATGCCCGGTTTGCCGGCGCCATGCCGCAGATCGGCGCCGTTCTCGATGGGGGCGAGGCAGGCGACGTCATCATCGAGGTCTCCGACATCGTCAGCGAACACGTGGTGCGCGGTCTCGTTCTCAAATCATCCGAGGCTCTCGACCTCGGCATGCCGGTGCGCGACACCGCTCAGCCCCTTCTGGTGCCGGTGGGTCCGGGGGTTCTGGGGCGCATGCTCAACATGTTCGGTCAGCCCATCGACGGCCGGGGCGACCTCGCCCAGGTCCGGAACTGGCCTGTCCGCCGCCCGACGGTATCGCTCGCCCGGCGCACCACCGGCGCCGGCGTGTTCCGTACCGGCATCAAGGCCATCGACCTCCTGGCGCCCATCGAAAGAGGCGGCAAGGCAGGCCTGTTCGGTGGCGCGGGGGTCGGCAAGACCGTGCTGATCACCGAGATGATCCACAACATGGTGGCCGAATACGAAGGCGTGTCGCTGTTCTGCGGCATCGGCGAGCGTTGCCGCGAGGCCGAGGAACTGTACCGCGAGATGCAGCGCACCAAGGTGCTGGATCATTCCGTCATGGTGTTCGGCCAGATGAACGAGGCGCCGGGCGTGCGCTTTCGGGTCGGCCACACGGCGCTCACCATGGCGGAATATTTCCGCGACGTCATGAACCGCGACGTCCTGGTGCTCATCGACAATATCTTCCGCTTCGTGCAGGCCGGCTCGGAGGTCTCGGGACTGCTCGGTCGCATCCCCTCGCGGGTCGGTTACCAGCCGACCCTCGGCACCGAACTTGCCGAACTGGAAGAGCGTATCTGCAACACCTCGGCCGGTTCCATGACCTCCATCCAGGCGGTCTACGTCCCTGCCGACGATTTCACCGACCCCGCCGCCACCCACACCTTCGCCCATCTTTCGGCCGCCGTGGTGCTGTCGCGCAAGCGCGCCAGCCAGGGGCTGTTCCCGGCCGTCGACCCGTTGCAGTCGTCATCCAAGATGCTGTCGCCGGCAACCGTCGGCGAGCGCCATTACCGCATCGCTCAAGGGGTGCGGACGGCACTGGCGGAATACGATGAACTGAAAGACATCATCGCCATGCTCGGCATGGCCGAATTGTCGGTGGGCGATCGTGCGACGGTTTCCAAGGCGCGCCGCCTCGAACGCTTCCTCACCCAGCCGTTCTTTTCCACCGAGCAGTTCACCGGCCACCCCGGCCGCCTGGTGCCGCTGGAAGATGCCCTGGACGGCGCCGAGCGCATCCTGAGCGGCGAATTTGCCGACCGCCCCGAGAGCGACTTCTACATGATCGGCGGCCTTGGCGACCTCAAGGCAACAAAGACCCCGGCAACGCGAGGCGGCAATGGCTGAGGCTCTGATGCAGCTCAGCGTCTTCACGCCCGCCGAAACCCTCATCGAGGTCGAAGCCCGCCGCCTGACGGCACGTGGCCCCGACGGCGCCTTCGGCATCCTGCCCCATCATGTCGATATCGCCGCCGCCGTCGTTCCCGGCATCGTCGCCTATGTCGATGCCGCCGGCAGCGCGCATTATGTGGCGATCGACCATGGCGTCCTTCTGAAGGCCGGCGCACGGCTGCGCATCGCCACCCGGCGGGCGGTGGCCGGCCGCGACCTCGCCGGCCTGCGACAGGCGGTGGAAAAGGAGTTTCTCAATCTCAGCGATCTCGAGCGCGATGCCCGGCTGGCGCTGGCCCGGCTGGAAGCGGGCGTGGTGCGGCGCTTCCTCGATCTGCAAGATTCCGGGAGGCGGTCGTGAGCGATCCCCGCGATGACGACGACAGGACCTTCACGCCGAGCCTGGCGGCCGATGAGATCGCCCGCGCCGCCGAGCGCCGCCTCAAGGCTGAACGCGAGCGCCGCCACGGCTTGTGGTTCGGCTTCGGCATGTTCGGCCTCGTCGGCTGGTCGGTGGCGGTTCCCGTCCTCGCGGGCATCGCTCTTGGCTGGTGGCTCGACAAGGTTGCGCCGCAGCACTTTTCCTGGACCCTGGCATTGCTGCTGGCGGGTGCCGTGCTGGGCGCCATGAATGCCTGGTTCTGGGTCAGCAAGGAAAGCCGCGATGATTGAGGCGAGCGATTGCCAGGCGGAGAACCGGACATGAATTCGATCACCTCCGTTGTCGTCTTCCTGCTGGCCGGCATGCTTGCCGGCGCTGCCTATCTGGGGCTCATCTGGGCATCGGTGAAGGCCGCAGCGCGCGGTGGCGGGCTGTCGCCGATCGCCGTCGGCGCGCTTGCCCGCCTCATTCTGGTGGTGGCTGTCGGCTATGCCGTCGTGACCGTCGGCGCGGGCGGCTTCGACATGCTGGCGGTGCTGGCCGGCTTCACGGCCGCCCGTTTTGCCGGCGTGGCGCTTGCCCGCAGGGGACTGCCGGCACGCAAGGGAAAAGCCTGATGGACATCTCCTCCGACAGCATCATCGTCTTTACCGTCCACGGCATCGCGATCAACGCCACCATCGTGTGGACCTGGGTGGTGATGGTGCTGCTGGTCATGGCCTCGATCGCCGCCACCCGTCATCTCAAGACCGATTTCGCCCCTTCGCGCTGGCAGAATTTCCTCGAGGCGCTGATCAGCGAGGCGAGGCGCCAAATCGCCGACGTCAGCCATCACGATCCCGGCCCCTACATGCCATTCGTTGGCACCTTGTTCATCTTCATCGCGTTCTCCAACCTGCTGACCATCGTGCCCGGCTATGTGCCGCCGACCGCCTCGCTGTCGACGACAGCGGCGCTGGCCTTGTGCGTGCTGGTGGCGGTGCCGCTCTACGGCATCGCCCAGGGCGGCCTGCTGGGTTATCTGAAGAACTACGCCGAACCGACCGTCTTCATGCTGCCGTTCAATGTCATCGGTGAGTTTTCGCGCACCATCGCGCTGGCGGTGCGGCTTTACGGCAATGCCATGAGCGGCGTGGTGCTGGCCGGCGTCCTGATTGCCGTGGCACCGTTCCTGTTTCCCATCGTCCTCACCCTGCTCGGCCTGCTCACCGGCTTCATCCAGGCCTACATCTTCGCCGTTCTCGCCATGGTCTACATCGCCTCGGCCACGCGCGCGCAGCGCGGCAAGCCGACGCCACCGGCAGAGGACGAACCCGTCCCGGCACCCACCCAGAAAGGAACTGCATAATGGAACCCCACGTCATCATCGCGGCGGTGTCGATCATCACCGCCGGTCTCACCATCGCCATCGGTGTCATCGGCCCGTCGTTCGGCGAGGCCCATGCCGCCGGCCGGGCGCTGGAGGCCATCGCCCGCCAGCCCGACGAGGCCAACACCATCACCCGCACGTTGTTCGTGTCGCTGGCGATGATCGAATCGACCGCCATCTACTGCTTCGTGGTGTCGATGATCCTGATCTTCGCCAACCCCTTCTGGAACGCCATCATGCCCAAGGTCGGAGGCTGATCCCATGCATATTGATTGGGTCACCGTCGCGGCCCAGATCGTCAATTTCCTGGTCCTCGCGTGGTTGCTGAAGCGCTTTCTGTATGGCCCCATAACCGCCGCCATGCAGCGCCGCGAGGCTGGCATCAAGGCCCGCCTTGATGCGGCCGCCGAAATGAAGGCCACAGCCGATGCCCGCGCCGTCGAGCTCAAGGCCGAGCACCAGGAGCTTGAGGATGGCCGCCAGTCGCTGCTGGCCACCGCCCGCGCCGACGCCGATGCCTTGCGTCACAAGCTCACCGCCGAAGCCCGCAGCGAGGTCGAGGCCATGCGCCAGGCCTGGCACGGCGAACTCGACGAAGACCGGGCCGAATTCCTGGCGAGTGTTTCGCGTCAGGCCGCCTCAGGCTTCCGGCAACTGGCCGGCGATGCCCTGGCGCAACTGGCCGGTACCGATCTGGCCGACCGTTTCGCCGCCGCGTTGGCGAAGCGCCTCGACACGCTGGCCGAAGCCGACGTGGAGCGGCTTAAAAAGGCCCTGGCCGAGGCCGACGATCACCTCGTGGTGGAGGCGCCCGCCGAGCTTTCCACCGCCGCCAGGCGCCAGCTCGCCGCGGCGATCAAGAAGACCCTGGGCGCCGGCTTGCACATCGACTATGCCCAGCCCCAACCCGACCTCACCGGTATACGCTTGCGCGCCCATGGCGAGACGGTGGAATGGACGCTGGCCGAATACGTCGAGCGGTATGCCACACGCCTCACCGAAGCGTTCCCCGACGGGGCGGGAGCCAGTCTTGGCTGATACGCTCAAAACTCTCGCCCGCCGTTTCGGGGCCGCATTCGAAGCCGCCGCGCCGGCTGGTACCTTTGCGCCGCGGGCCACCGAGGTCGGCACCGTGGTCGCCATCGGCGACGGCATCGCCGAGGTGACCGGCCTCAACCATGTTCGCCCCGACGAACTGATCCGCCTGCCGGACGGGCTTTACGGTCTTGCCTCCAGCATCGCCCGCGACCGCGTCGGCATCATCCTGCTCGGTCACGAGGAGGGCTTGCGCATCGGCGCCGATGCCCTGCGCACCGGCCGGGTCATCGACGTTCCGGTCGGCGACCAGCTTGTCGGCCGTATCGTCGATGCCCTCGGCCGACCGATGGACGGCGAAGGCCCGATCGCCACCCGGAGCCGCCAGCCCATCGAGCAGCCCGCCCCTGCCATCATCGACCGGGCCCCCGTCACCACTCCCTTGCAGACCGGCATCAAGGCCATTGATGCGACCATTCCCATCGGCCGCGGCCAGCGCGAGCTCATTCTCGGCGACCGCCAGACGGGCAAGACCTCCATTGCGCTGGACGCCATCCTCAACCAGCATTCCAGCAACGTCATCTCGATTTATTGCGCCATCGGTCAGCGCACCTCGGCGGTGGCCGGGGTGATTGCCACGCTGAAGCAGGCCGATGCCCTCAAGCGCTCGATCGTGGTTACCGCCTCAGGCGACGAGGTGCCGGGCCTGCAATATGTGGCGCCGTATGCGGCCACCACCATGGCAGAGTATTTCATGACCCGCGGCCGCGACGTGGTGATCGTCTATGACGACCTCACCCGCCACGCCCGGGCTTACCGCGAGTTGTCGCTGCTGCTGCGCCGCCCGCCGGGGCGCGAAGCCTATCCCGGCGACATCTTCTATCTCCACGCCCGGCTGCTGGAGCGCGCCACCCATCTGAAAAAGGAGCTGGGCGGCGGTTCGCTCACGGCGTTGCCAATCATCGAGACCCAGGCGCAGAATATTTCCGCCTATATCCCCACCAATCTCATTTCCATCACCGACGGGCAGATCTACGTCTCGCCCGACCTGTTCCGGCGCGGCATCATGCCGGCCATCGACATCGGCCTGTCGGTGTCGCGGGTCGGCGGCGATGCCCAGCTTTCAGCCTATCGCAGCGTTGCCGGCGACCTCAAGCTTGCCTATGCGCAATATCAGGAGCTCGAAACCTTCTCGCGCTTTGGCAGCCGGCTCGACCCCGACACGCTGGCGCGTCTGGAACGTGGCCGCCGGGTGCGGGCGATCCTGCGCCAGCCCGAGCACGACCTGGTGCCGGCGGCCGAGCAGATCGCTGTCCTTTTGGCCACCACCAGCGGCCTGTTCGATGCATTGCCGGTCGACCGGGTCGCTGTCGCCGAGGCCGCCATCCGCGCCCGCATTGCCAACCAGCCGCAATTGGCACTGGCCATCACCGACGGCGATGTCCTGTCGGCCGACCTCAAGGCCCGACTGCTCGACGAGGCCGGCCAGGCGATAGCCGGTCTCGCAACGGTGGCCGAGGAAGGCGGCAAATGAGCAGCCTCGAACACCTGCGCCACCGTATCTCCAGCACCCAGGAGCTGGAATCCATCGTGCGGGTGATGAAGTCGCTGTCGGCCGCCTCGATCAACCAGTACGAGGCCGCCGCCCGCCGCCTCGACAGCTATCAGGACGTCGTCGATCAGGCATTGCAGGTGGTGCTGGCGGCCAGCGGCGTTCCCCCCGATCAGCCGCAGGCCCTGACCCGCCATGCCGTGGTGATCGTCATGGGCTCCGATCGCGGCCTGTGCGGGCGCTTCAACGAGATCGTCGCCGCGGCCGCGCACCGCGTCGTCGGCGAACTGGCGGCGAGCCACGAGGAGGTGCTGGTGCTGGCGGTGGGCACGCGCGGCGCGGCGCGCCTGGAGGTCGAAGGACACCCGCCGGACTGCATCTTTCCGCAACCCGGTTCGGTCAGCGGCCTCAGCCAGACGGCGGAGACGATCCTCCTGCAACTGGACACCTGGCAGCGCCAGCATGACCTCGACCGGGCGGTGGTCGTCTACAATGCCGAAACCGAGAGGAAGGGCATCAGCGAAGTCCGCAACGAAACTTTGCTGCCGCTCGATCCGGCCGACCTTGCCCGGCTCGCCGCCCGGCCATGGCCGTCGCGCACCCTGCCCGTCTTCGACGGGGAGCCGGCGGCGGTGCTGGCGACCTTGCTGCGCGAACGGCTTTTCATTGCCTTGATGCGGGCCGGTGCCTGTTCGCTGGCCAGCGAGCACGCCACCCGGCTCGCCGCCATGCAGGCAGCCGACCGCAACATCGCCGACAAGCTCGACGAACTGGAAGGCGATTTCCGCCGCCTCCGCCAGGAAACCATCACCGACGAGATGATGGACATCGTTACGGCCTACAAATCCATGCAGCCCGCACGCCGGAACAATGCACCCGGAAGCGCCGCCCTCTCTCCTGATGGAGGCGAGCCGGGGATTCGTTGATCTCCGGCCTATATTGATGCCGTCCAGAGGTTGCGTCTCGTGATCTCGCACCGCAATCGCTCACGGAACGACAATCACCGCCAGGGGCGCCAGGCTCACCAGCTTTTGCGACAGGCTGCCGATCAGCAGCCCGGCGATGCGACCGGTGCCGCGCTTGCCGACGACGATGGTATCGGCGCCCTTCTCGCGCGCGATGTCGATGATCGTCTGCGCGGCATCGCCGGTGCGCGATTCGAGGTGGATGACGCCGGCCCCCGCAGCGCGCGCACGATCGCGCGCCTTGCGAAGCGTTGCAGCCGACGCCGCTGCGACAATCTCGTCGAACCAGGCATGCTGGCTTTGCGTGAAGGCCCTGAATATTTCATCCGGGACCCCGGCATCGGCGATATTCACGATCAGGAGTTCGACCCCTAGATCCACGGCAAGCTGTGCCGCGTAGTCAATGGCCCGGTCGGCACATTCCGACCCGTCCGTGGCAACCAGGATGCGCTTCATGACCCATCTCCTGATTTTTCTGTTTACGCCGCCCCCAACCGTTCGGCCTTGAGCCAAATCAAGATGGATTCCGCCAATGACCGAGCCAACACGCGCGGCATCTTCTCGTGCGCCGGGGCACATCAACCTGCAACCGGAGTTGATCTGACGCAATGCAGCGCTCTTCAAGCCATGTCATTTATTGACGACTTTAGATGGCTTGTAGGGACCATTCCCATGCAGAAATCGTTACAGATCAGCTTCAAGGACATGGAGCCTTCACGGGCGATCGAGGCCCGTATTCGCGATAAGGCCGCCAGTCTCGAACGTTTCCACGACCGCATCGTTGGCTGCCATGTCACCGTCGAAGCCCCGCATCGTCATCATCGAAAGGGCAAGCTCTACCATGTGCGTGTCGATGTCAGCATGCCGGGCAAGGATGTGCTGGTCGGCAGGAATGGTCCGCTCGATCACGCCCATGAGGACGTCTATGTGGCCATCCGCGATGCTTTTGACGCCGCTCGCCGGCTCATCGAGGACAGCGCCCGCCGCATGCGGGGCGACGTCAAGAAACATGCAGCGCCGGTGCATGGCAAAGTCAGGCGACTGTTTGACGATTACGGCTTCGTGGAGACATCGGAAGGCCTGGAAATCTATTTCCATCGAAACAGCGTCGTCGACGGCTTGTTCGACAAGCTGAAGTCGGGCGATGACGTTCGCCTGGCGATTGCCGAAGAGGAAGGCATCCAGGGTGCACAGGCAAGCGCCGTCACCCCGACAGGCAAGCACCACATCGTTGAGACGTAGACTGGATCGTGCGACTGCGGAGACAGGGCTGGAGGAGAGCATGATCGGCGACGAGAAGGAAGAGGCCTGCGCCGGGGCATCGCGTTCACCCGTTCGCGTGGATGGCGGCGATCCGATAGATATCCTCGCCCACGACAATTTGCGTCAGAGATGGCTATGCGACATTCTCGAGACCGTTGCTGACGGATTGCCGGGCAAGCTCGAATGCGCCCTCGCCGGCATGGCGGTGGAGGCACTCAGAACCGAGGTTCCCCTGCATCACAAGCAAGAGGAAGCGGGCCTCTTTCCGCTCCTCGTCCAGCGCGCGGCGCCGCAGGACAATATCGAGGCGGTCATCCGCCAACTCAGGCAAGAGCATGTGACCGATGACAGCTATTCCAGCGACCTCATCGAGCTGCTTGAGGCGATAGCCGATGGAACGGCACCGAATAACCCGGAGATGGCGGGCTACATGATTCGCGGGTTCTTCGAGACCTATCGCCGGCACATCGCCTTCGAGGATCTTGTAATCCTGCCGCTGGCGCGCATGCGGCTCACGCCTGGGGATTTGCGGAGGCTTCTGTCATTCATTCGGGAGAGCCGACCCGAAATCACTGCCTCACGCCACTGAAGTACCGTTCGCTCCCCGACCGCTTCCGGGAGATGCCGCCTATCCGCAAAGGTGACAAGGCGATTGTCCCGAACGCAGGCGATCCTGCCCTGCCTCATGCAGCCGAACCGCAGCCATGAACATCCATCTAAGGATGAGTCACCTCGACACCCGGTGCAACGTTGTCGCCTGGATAGACGATGACCGTTTCTCCCGGCTTCAGGCCCGAAGCGATGGCAGCGTTGCGCGCACCCCGCCGCAAGATCTCGACAGCGCGAAGCCGGGCGCGGCCGTCGGCCACCACATAGACCTTCCAGTCCTTGCCTTGACGGAACAGCGCACCGGCCGGAACGATGGTGGCATCGTCGCGGCTGAATACCGTGATGCGCGCCTCGATGCGATAACCGTCTCCGAGGCTCACCCACCGCTCGGACGGCGACGTCAGGTCGACCACCACATTGACCCTTTGCTCCTCGACCCCGAGCACCGACAACTTGGTGAAGGCGGTGGGCTCAACCCGGCGCACCCTGCCCTCGAGGCTTCCCTGCCCGCCCCAATGCTCAATCGCCACGGCGGCGCCGGGACGGATTTCCACGGCATCGCTGCTCAGCACATCGACGACGATCTCAAGGTCGTGCGGATCGCCGATGTCGACCAGCGGCGTCCCCGGCGAGACGACGGTCTCGCTTTCCTGTCGCACCGCGAGGATAACGCCGGCAACCGGCGCGGTGACCGTCCAGCCCTCGACCGGCCCGCTGCCGACCTCGCCGTAGCGGGCGATCAGCGCGCGGATCTGTTCAACTTCATGGGCGGCGGCCTCGTTGCGGAATTCGGCGGCGCGCAACTGCCGGTCAGCCACCTGCGCCGCAAGCGTGTCGCGCTCCAGGTTCTCCGGCGAGGTCACCCCGCGCTGTTCCAGCATGCGGGTGCGATCGAGATCGAGCTTGGACTTGGCGGCTTCGGCACGCGCCTGTTCGATTACCGCCTGGGTGCGCTTGAGCTCGGCCTCGGCGCTCGACAACCGCTCCTCGGCCTCGCGGCGAGCGCGCGGATCGAGCAGCGGCGCGGGCGCCGGCACAATGGTTGCAACGGCATCGCCGGCCTTCACCTGATCGCCGACCTTCAGGGCAATGCGGCTCGAACGTCCGGCCAGCGGGGCGGCGACCACGTAGCGCTCGCGCACCCGGGTCTTGCCGTCTTCATCGACGGTGGCGGCGAAGTGGCCCCTGGTGACGAGGGCCGTTTCCATCGTGACGGGTTGCGGCATGAGCATCCACGCCACGACTGCCATCACCGCTGCAGCCGCGACAACCCAGGAAATACGTGCGGCATACACGCCCATGGTCTCACTCCCTCGTCTTCAGCACGGCGACCAGATCGAGGCGGTCGATGCGGCGTCTTACCACCCAGGCGCTCGCCAGCGCCGCCAGCATGACCACCAGACCGGCCGCCATGAAGGTGCGGGGCAAGATCACCGGCGGTATCTGGAACAATTCGTTGGAGCTGAAGCGGGCAAGGACATTGACAATGGCTTGCGACAGCCACAGGCCGACCGGGATGCCGAGGGCAATCTCCAACGTGAACTCGCCGAACAGGATCGCCGAGACTTCCGCCCGCGTGAAGCCGAGAATGCGCAACGAAGCCAATTCCCAAGCGCGTTCCTGCAAGGCGATGCGGGCATTGTTGTAGACGACGCCAACCGCAATGATGACGGCAAAGCCGGTAAGGATCGCGGCGCTGACCAGCACCATCGCCCTCACCTTGTCGGTAAACGAGGCAATGGCGCTGGCTTTCCTGGTGACCGTCTCGATGATCGGCAGTTGCTTGAAGCGTCGTCCGAGACTGGCGAGCGATCGCGGCTCCACATAGAGCTGGGCGGCGGACACCACATCGCCCTCGCCCGTCATGCGGTTCAACGCGGCAAGGTCCATGTAGGCACTCATGCCGAGAATGTCATCGACGAGCGCCGACACCTCGACATCGCGGCTCGCCTGGCGGCCCTCCAGCACCTCGATACTCACCTTGTCGCCGAGACCGACGCCGAGGCGTTCGGCCAGCATGCGTGACAGGGTCAGCCCTTCGGGAGTGAGGGCAATGGCCCTCAACGCCTTGTCGCGGGGCCGGCGCAGCGTGCCACCAGCCGGCAAGCCGATCACCGCCGTCAGATAGTTGCGCTGGCCCGCCCTGAGACGCGCAGCCACATAGCGCTCACCTTCAACCGCCAGCACACCCGGCTGACGGGCAAGGTCGGCGAGCACACCGCGATCGAGCGGTTGCGGGAACGACACCATCATGTTGCCGCGCTCGATCAGGGTGAACTGGACGCTCATCATGTGGTCGAGCGCATCGCGCCAGAACAGGCCGAGCACCACCATCGGCACGGCGAAGGCGATGCCGGCGACAGTGAACAGGACACGAAACGGCCGTCCGGCCATGTTGCGCACCACCATCATCGCCCGCGGGCCGACCCGCATCCAGGCCATCGCCCGCTCCAGCAGTGAATGGCGGAAACCACGCGGCGCCTCGGGCCGCATGGCCACCGCCGGCGCAAGCGCGACCACGCGGCGCAGGGTGGAAATGACGCCGAGCGTGGCGGCCGCAAGGCTGATGAGCGCCGCTGCGACCGCAGGCCAGGCCGTGGGATGCAGGTCGAGCGCCGGGAAGCGGAAGAAATCGCGATAGCTGACGATCATGCCGTGGGCCATCAGGATGCCGCCGGCAATGCCGAGGATCGTTCCCAGCACCACGATGACCGCCACCAGCTTGAGATAATGCACGGCAATCGGCCGGTTGGCGAAGCCGAGGGCCTTCAGCGCCGCGATCTGTTCGCGTTGCGCGGTGACGAGGCGGCCAATGGACACATTGAGCAGGAAAGCGGCGATGGCGAAGAAGATGAGCGGCACGGTGCGCGCCGTCACCCGCAGTTGCCTCAGTTCGTCATCGAGGAAACGGTTGGAAGTCTGGTCGTGCCGCCCGACCGCCCCGACGGCGCCATAGGGTTGAAGGACCCGGTCAACATCGGCGATCACTTGCGCCAGATGGGCGCCCGGTGCCGTTGCAATCACGGCATTGTTGAAGGCGCCGGTCATGTCGAAAGCGGCCTCGGCGGCCGATCGGTCGACCCACAGGATGGCGAAGCTGCGATCGTCGGGGATGAACATTCCCGGCTTGATGGCGTTGACGTATTCCGGTGACAGGGCGATGCCGGTGACGTGGAAGGTCTGCACCCGCCCATTGAGGATGACGCGCAGGTCGCTTCCGGGCTTGAGGCCGTTGGCCTCGGCAAAGGCCTCGTTGATCGCCACCTCGCGATCCGCGCCCGGCTGCGGGCCGCTGCCGGAGCGAAAATGCAAGCCTTCGAGGCGTTCATCGCCGCCGTTCGCTACCGACACCATGCGGGCGGAAACCGGAACATCCGACGCCGGCCAGTCGAGGATGACGTCGCGCACGATGCGCGGCTCCACCGCCGCTACCCCGTCGATCGCATCGAGATGGGAGACGACGGCGAGCGGCGCGCGCTTCAGGCTGGCAAAGACGTCGCCGAAGCGGGCCTGCCGGTAATAGTTCTCACGGGTGGCGAGCAGTGAATCGTAGGTCCAGATCGAGCCGGCGAGCACCGCCACCCCGGCAGCCACCACCAGCGCTATGGTGATCACCTGAGTGCGCATGGCCCTGATATCGCGCAGCAGCTTGCGGTCGAGCAGGCTCACCAGCGCATCTCCTCGGGCGAAAGACGCTTGTCGTTGCGAGTGGCGCCGACGATGCGGCCGCCGCCAAGCCGCAGAACGCGGTCGGCCATGCCGGCAATCGCCGCATTGTGGGTGATGATGATCGTGGTCGTTCCCATCTCGGCACTCACCCGCGCGATGGCCTCCAGCACCACCTTGCCGGTGTCATAGTCGAGCGCCCCCGTCGGCTCGTCGCACAACAGGGCATCGGGACGCTTGGCGATGGCGCGTGCCACCGCCACGCGCTGCTGCTCGCCGCCGGAAAGCTGCGAGGGAAAATGATCGAGCCGGTGGGTGAGACCCACCAGCGCCAGCGCCTGGCGCGGATCCAGCGGTTCGGCGGCGATCTCGCACACCAGCGCCACGTTTTCCAGCACCGTGAGGCTGGGAATGAGATTGTAGAACTGGAACACGAAACCCACATGCTCGCGGCGATAGCGCGTCAATTCCGCTTCGCTCGCACCGACGAGGTCGTGGTCGCGCCAGCGCGCGGTGCCGCCGGTGGCGCTGTCAAGCCCGCCCAGGATGTTGAGGAGGGTGGACTTGCCCGACCCCGACGGGCCAAGCAGCACGACGATCTCACCCTCATAGATGTCGAGGTCGATATCGCGCAGCGCGTGCACCTCAACCTCACCCATGCGATAGATCTTGCTCAGGCCCCGGGCCGCGAAGACGGCCAGGCGCGATGCCTCGCGGGGATGATCTTTGTCGGGTCGGGCGGTCACGGGGGCAGGTCTCACCTCTTGCAGCCTCATTGGAGCAGCGACATCGGCGCAGTTCGTTGACACAGGTCATATCGCTCACCGCCATAATGTCAGTCTATTGCAGCAAGAGGAATGCAGACGTCGCCTTTGGCGCCGTTCCGCCGCCCTGGCATCGGGATGTATCGGTTCACCAGAGCGGCAGGACCCGCCCGTTTCCACCGAAAGAGCCCCGCATGGGACAACAAACTGCAGTCACCAAGGTTCGCGAACTCATGGGCCGGTTTGCCGAAGAAACCGGGATCGCTGGCACCTCGCGCCCGCCGCGGCGCTATCTGTGGACCGACGCCTTCGCCGTATGCAATTTCCTCGAGCTTGGCCAGACGACGGGCGAGCCGCGATGGCACGATCTGGCGCTGGCGCTGGTGGCACAGGTACACGACGTGCTGGGCCGCCACCGTGGCGACGACGGGCGCAGCGGCTGGATCAGCGGTCTGGGCGAGGCCGAGGGCCGCCTGCATCCCACCGCCGGGGGGTTGCGTATCGGCAAGAAGCTCGCCGAACGCCGGCCCGCCGAGCCCATCGATGAGCGCCTCGAATGGGACCGCGACGGGCAATATTTTCATTATCTGACCAAGTGGGCGCATGCGCTTTGCCGGGTGGGCAGCGTGACCGGCGATGCGGCCTATGTCCGCTGGGCAGCCGAACTGATGCAGGCCGCCGGGAAGGCCTTCGTGAGCCGGACGCGCATCGGCTCAACCCGCATGGTGTGGAAGATGAGCATCGACCTCACCCGCCCGCAGGTGGCGAGCATGGGCCATCACGACCCGCTCGATGGCCTGATCACCGCACAGGAGGTGCAACGCCAGCTCATCCGCCAGTGCGGGGTGGCGGCGCAAGCCGATCTCTCCGGAGAGATAGCGACTTTTGCCGGCATGTCCGAAGGCCGCCAATGGGCCACCGATGATCCGCTCGGTCTCGGCGGCCTGCTGTTCGATGCCGGTCGCGTGCTGCAGATGATGCAAGGCAACGACGCGCTCGATGGCGCCAAGCTATTGACGCAACTGCTCGGCGATGCGGTTGCGGGGCTCAACGCCTTTGCGGCCCGCAGCGGATTGAACCAGCCCGCCGAATGGCGATTGGCGTTTCGCGAATTGGGGCTGTCGATCGGCTTGAACGGCGTTGCCCGCATGCAGCATTGGCTTCAGGGCGTGTCGAGGCAACGGGTGGACAGCGGCACCGAACGCCTGCTCGATGAGCTGGCTCACCATCACTATCTGGCTGAGCAGATCGAGGGCTTCTGGCTGCACCCGCAAGCGCGCGAAGCCACAAGCTGGCGCCAGCACCTCGACATCAACGCCGTCATGCTCGCCACCAGTCTCATGCCCGACGGGTTCCTGCAAATCGATCACCCCGGAAATTGATCTAAATTAAGTCGCGCGACCGCCATTTCCGCCATGCTTGCCCAACAAATGGTGGAGGCTCATGCCATGAACGATCTGAAACACCGCCGCCGCGATATGGTTTCCGACCACATCTATGCCCGTGGTGTGCGCGATGTCGCCGTGCTGGAGGCGATGGGCCGGGTGCCGCGCGAGAGATTTCTGCCTGCCTCCTTGCGCGAGTTCGCCTATGACGACCGGCCGCTGCCTATCGCCGGCGGGCAGACTATCTCGCAACCCTATATCGTTGCCTACATGGTCGAGGCGCTGGCCCTGAAGGGTGACGAAAAGGTGCTGGAGATCGGCGCCGGCTCGGGCTATGCGGCCGCCGTCATGGCCGAGATCGCCAGGGACGTCTTCACCATCGAGCGGATCGGCGAACTGGCCGAAAAGGCCGCCGCGCATCTGGCCGATGCCGGTTACGCGAACGTCCATGTCCGCCATGCCGACGGCACCCAGGGCTGGGCCGAGGAAGCCCCCTTCGATGCCATTCTGGTGTCGGCCGGGGCGCCCGACGTGCCCGCCAGCCTGAAACGCCAGCTCAAGGTGGGTGGCCGCATGGTGATCCCGGTTGGCCGCAACAACATCGCCCAGGAACTCATTCGCATCACGCGGGTGAGCGAGACGGCCTTCGACCGCGAGGACCTGGCAGATGTCCGTTTCGTGCCGCTCATCGGCGAGGAAGGTTGGGAGGACGAGGAAAGCTGGGAAAGAGGTGCACCGCGCACCGTACAGGCACGGCCCCGCATGCCGGAGGGCCTGCCCGGCCTCATCGCGCGGCATGGCGAGACCTTTACCGATCTGGACGAGGCCGATCTGGTGCCGCTGATCGAACGCATCGGCGATGCCCGCGTGGTTCTCATCGGCGAGGCGAGCCACGGCACGTCGGAATTCTACCGGCTGCGCGCCCGTATCACCCAGCGCCTGATCGTCGAAAAAGGCTTCGACATCGTGGCCGCCGAGGCCGACTGGCCGGACGCGGCGAAGATCGATCACTATGTGCGCCATCGCGAGGCGCCGCCCAGCGAATGGACGGCCTTTGCGCGCTTTCCCACCTGGATGTGGCGCAACCAGGAGACGCGCGATTTCGTCGACTGGCTGCACCACTACAATTTCGATGTGGCATATGAACGGCGCGCAGGCTTCTACGGCCTCGATCTCTACAGCATGTATAGCTCGGTGCGCGCCGTCATCGACTACCTCGACAGCGTGAGTCCCGATCTCGCCCGCATCGCCCGCCAGCGTTACGGCTGCCTGAGTCCGTGGGAAGCCGATCCGGCAGCCTACGGCCACGCCGCGCTGACACGGGCCTATCATTCCTGCGAAGGCGAAGTGGTGGGGCTGTTGGGCGATCTCTTGGTCAAGCGCCACGATCTCACCCGCTTCGATGGCGAACGCTTCCTCGATGCCGAGCGCAACGCCCGCGTGGTGGCCAATGCCGAGGCCTACTACCGCACCATGTATTACGGCTCGCGCGCCTCGTGGAACCTGCGCGACAGCCACATGATGGAGACGCTCGAAGGCTTGCTGGCATTTCGTGGCAGCCGGTCGAAGGCGGTCGTGTGGGCCCACAATTCCCATATCGGCAACGCGGCGGCGACCGAGATGAGTGCCCGGGGCGAACACAATATCGGCCAGCTTTGCGCCGCGAAATGGGGAGAGGGATCGTACCGTATCGGCTTCGGCACCGATCATGGCTTCGTGGCCGCGGCCTCCAACTGGGATGGAGCGATGGAGGTCAAGGCGGTCCGACCCGCACACCGCCAGAGCTACGAGCACCAGTTCCACCTGACCAACGTGCCGGGGCTTATCCTGCCCTTGCGCGGCGGTGGCGGCGAACTCGTCGCCGAACTCTCCCGGCCGCGGCTGGAACGCGCCATCGGCGTCATCTATCGCCCGGAGACGGAACTGGCGAGTCACTATTTCGAGGCCCGCCTGCCGCAGCAGTTCGACGATTACGTGTGGATCGACGAGACCGGCGCGGTGAACCCGCTGGCAACCGCCGAACTGGAAGGCCTGCCCGACACCTATCCGTTCGGCATATGAAAGCGCGTTCGGTTGATCGCGATCAAGGAGCAGAAGGGACAAGCGTCTAGCCTGACAACTGGACGCGGCGGCAACTGGACACAATGGGGCAGTGCACCCATATGGCGGGTGTAGCTGAAAGGCGGCATCGATGCAGAGCCAACCGAGCTATGTGCATGGAACCGGCATGGAACCGCTGAAGCCGGCAACCGTCGGCCAGTGCCTCGATCTTGCCGCTGCCCGCTTTCCCCGCTCCGATGCCCTCATCGTTCCCTACCAGGATATCCGCTGGACGTGGCGCAAGCTCGCCCAGGTAGTCGATGCCTGTGCCGCCGGCCTGATCGGCCTCGGCCTCAGGCCGGGCGAGCGCATCGGCATCTGGGCACCCAATTGCTGGGAATGGGTGGTGACGCAATTCGCCAGCGCCAAGGCGGGTCTCGTCCTCGTCAACATCAATCCCGCCTACCGGGTGCCGGAACTGGCCTATGCCCTCGACAAGGTCGGTTGCGCCGCCCTGATCACCGCGCCGAGCCTCAAGTCCAGCGACTACATCGCCATGCTGGGCGAACTCATCCCCGAACTGTCAGGCGCCGAGACGGGCAAGCTCTCCTCACCGCGTTTCAGGGAGCTGCGCCTGCTGATCCGGCTGGGCGAGGAGAAAAGTCCCGGCTTCCTCAACTTCTCCGACATCGCCGCCAGCGGCGCTGAGGCCGAACGTGCGGCGTTGGCGCAACTGGATGCGCGCCTGCAATTCGACGATCCCATCAATATCCAGTTCACCTCGGGCACCACCGGCGCCCCCAAGGCCGCCACCCTCACCCACCACAACATCGTCAACAACGCCAATTTCGTGGGCCGGCAGATGAAGCTCTCGGCCAGCGACCGCATGTGCATTCCGGTGCCCATGTATCATTGCTTCGGCATGGTGCTGGGAACGCTTGCCTGCGTGATGCACGGTTCGGCCATTGTCTTTTCCTCGGCCGGCTATGACGCCGGCGAGGTGCTGAAGACGGTGGAGGCCGAGCGCTGCACGGTGCTGCACGGGGTGCCGACCATGTTCATCGCCGAACTGGACCATCCGCAATTCCGCAAGCGCAATCTCGATTCCCTGCGCACCGGCATCATGGCCGGCGCCCCCTGCCCGGTCGAACTGATGCGCCGCGTGATGAGCGAAATGAACATGGGTGAGATCACCATCGCCTACGGCATGACCGAAACCGGACCGGTGAGCTTCCAGACCTCGGTGGACGACCCGCTCGACCGCCGTGTCACCACGGTCGGACGGGTGCTGCCCCATATCGAGATCAAGATCGTCGACGATGAAGGCCGGGTGGTGCCGCGCGGCACGGCAGGCGAGCTTTTGACCCGCGGCTATTGCGTGATGCCGGGTTACTGGAACGATCCCGACCGCACCGCCAAGGCCATCGACAAGGCCCGCTGGATCGCCTCCGGCGACGTGGCGGTGCTGGACGAGCAGGGCTATTGCCAGATCGTCGGGCGTATCAAGGACATGGTGATCCGTGGCGGCGAGAAGATTTTTCCGCGCGAAATCGAGGAATTCCTCTACCAGCACCCCAAGATCGAGGAAGCCGAGGTATTCGGTGTACCCGACGACAAATATGGCGAAGAGGTCGCCGCGTGGATCAAGCTGCGTGAGGGCGAGACGGCCGCTGCAGAGGAAATCCGCACCTTCTGCAAAGGCAGGATCGCCCACTTCAAGATTTCCCGCTACATCAGGTTCGTGGACGCCTTTCCGATGACGGTGACCGGCAAGGTGCAAAAATACATCATGCGCAAACAAATGAGCGATGAACTTGTCGAAAGTGACAGAAAAGCCGGCTGAGGACGCCGCCGGGAAGGATGGCGAGCGCTGTCGCGTGGCGGCATTCACCATCGACTGCCGGCGCTATCTCAAGCCCGACGGCGCGGCCATTGGCACCCTGCCCGATTTTGCCGGTGATCGCGACGCGATGCGCGGGCTTTACCGGCGGATGGTCCTCGCGCGCGTCTTCGATGAAAAGGCGATCGCCCTGCAACGCACCGGCCGGCTCGGCACCTATGCCTCGCTGCTGGGCGAAGAGGCGGTGGGCGTGGGCGTCGCCAGCGCCATGAGCGATGACGATGTGCTGTTGCCGTCGTTTCGCGAGCATGCGGCACAACTGGTGCGCGGGGTCACCCTGAAGGAGCTGTTTCTCTACTGGGGCGGCGATGAACGCGGCAGCGACTTCGCCGGGCCAAAGCGCGACTTCCCGGTATGCATTCCGGTCGCCGGCCACCTGCCGCACGCCACCGGTGCCGCCCTTGCCATGAAGCTGGCCCACAAGCCGGGCGCTGCCGTGGCGATTGCCGGCGATGGAGCGACATCGAAGGGCGAGTTTTACGAGGCGATCAACATGGCGGGCGTGTGGCAATTGCCGGCAGTGTTCGTCATCGCCAACAACGGCTGGGCCATATCGGTGCCGCGAGCCGCCCAGACGCGGTCGGAGACGTTGGCGCAAAAGGCCATTGCCGCCGGCATCCACGGCGAACAGGTGGACGGCAACGACATCGTGGCGGTGCGCCAGGTGACTTCGGAGGCGCTGGAGCGGGCGCGCAGGGGCAACGGCCCCAGCCTCATCGAGGCCCTCACCTATCGCCTTGGCGATCACACCACCGCCGATGATGCCCGTCGCTACCGCGACGATGCCGAGGTCTCGCGCCATTGGAAGCAGGAGCCGGTGGCGCGCCTCAGGGCCTATATGGGGCAACGGAACTGGTGGTCGAAGGACGACGAACAGGCCCTGCTCGAACGCCTCACCGCCGAAGTGGCCGCTGCTGCCGAGGACTATCTGGCAACTCCGCTTGAGGCACCAGAATCAATGTTCTCCCATCTTTACAAAGAGTTGCCAAATATACTTCAGAGTCAACTTAAAACAGTGAAACACGGTGGCGAGGTCGGCAATGGCTGAAGTCGACATCCTCGGCGCCGTCAATCTCGCCCTCGACCGGGCCATGGCCGACGATCCTTCCGTCATCGTCCTGGGCGAGGACGTAGGTGCCGATGGTGGAGTATTCCGCGCCACCAACGGGCTGATCAAGACCTTCGGCCCGGACCGGGTCATCGATACCCCGCTGGCCGAGGCCGGCATCGCCGGGGTAGCGGTCGGCGCGGCGGTAGAAGGCCTGAAGCCCGTCGCCGAGATCCAGTTCATGGGCTTTCTCTATCCCGCCATCGACCAGTTGGTGAGCCACGCCGGGCGCATGCGCAATCGCACCCGCGGACGGCTTTCCTGCCCCATGGTGCTGCGCGCGCCCTTCGGCGGCGGCGTGCATGCGCCCGAGCACCATTCGGAAAGCACCGAGGCGATGCTGGCCCACATTCCGGGCGTGCGCGTGGTGATTCCGTCATCGCCACGGCGCGCCTATGGCCTGTTGCTGGCCGCCATTCGCGATCCCGATCCGGTGGTGTTCCTGGAGCCCAAGCGGCTCTATCACGCCATCAAGGAGGAGGTGGCCGACAATGGCGAGACGCTGCCGCTCGACACCCCCTTCACCCTGCGCGAGGGCACCGACCTGACGCTCGTAACCTGGGGGGCGATGACCCGCGAGGTGCTGGCCGCGGCGGACGAGCTATCCACCGCCGGCATCGAGGCCGAGGTGATCGATGTCGCCACCCTCAATCCCTTCGACGACAGCATGATCGCCGCATCGGTTGCCAGGACCGGTCGCTGCGTCATCGTGCACGAGGCGGCGCGCAGCGGCGGCTTCGGTGCCGAGGTCGCCGCCCGCCTGGCCGATACATCCCTCATGTCGCTGCTCGCCCCCATTGCCCGCGTCACCGGCTATGACACGGTGATGCCGCTGCCACGCCTTGAAGCCCATTATATGCCCTCGACGGCCCGCGTTGTGGCGGCGGCGCGCCAGACCATGGAGTACGCATGACCACGTTCCGCCTGCCCGACCTGGGCGAAGGACTGCAGGATGCGGAGATCGTCGCCTGGCATGTGTCGCCGGGCGATCATGTGGTGGCCGACCAGCCGCTGGTCTCGGTGGAGACCGCCAAGGCCGTGGTTGAGATCCCCTCGCCCCGTTCCGGGCGCATCACGGCGGTGCACGGCAAACCGGGCGATGTTGTGGATATCGGCGCCGAGCTGGTCGACTATGAGGACCGGCCGGGTGCGGCGTCGGAGACCGTGGTGGGCGAACTGCCCCACGAGGACAGGAAGAAGATCCCGCCCACGCCACATCGCCCTGCCGGACCGGCGGGCGAAACTGTAAAGGCCTCACCGGCGGTGCGGCGCCTGGCGCGCGAACTGGGTGTCGCGTTGACCGGGATCGCCGCGAGCGGACCGGACGGCAGCCTGACGGCGGACGATGTGCGGGCCGCCGCGAGACCTTCACCGTTTGCCGCCGGCGAAGCGCTGCGCGGACCGCGCCGCGCCATGGCCCAGGCGATGACGAAGGCCGGTGCCGAGGTGGTGCCGGCGACCGTCACCGACGAGGTCAATATCACAGCCTGGTCGGCGAAGGCCAATCCCGTGGCGCGCCTCATCGCGGCCGTCGTGGCAGGGGCCGCCGCCGAGCCGGCCCTCAATGCCTGGTTTGATGGACCTTCCGAACGCCGCCTGGTGCATGACCATGTCGATCTCGGCATCGCCATGGACACCTCCGATGGCCTTTTCGTGCCGGTGCTGAAAGACGCCGGCTCCCTGAACGAGATCGAGCGCCGCGAACGGCTCGATGCCCTGAAACTGGCGGTGCGCGACCGATCCATCGCGCCGCAGGATCTGACTGGCGCCACCATCACGCTCTCCGATTTCGGCACCATCGCCGGACGCCACGGGGCGCTGGTGGTGATGCCGCCGCAAGTGGCGATCCTCGGGGCCGGACGCATCGCGCCTTCGGTCCTTGCCATCGATGGCGCGCCGCAAGTGTGCCGCACGCTGCCGCTTTCCCTCACTTTCGACCACCGCGCCGTCACCGGCGGCGAGGCGGCCCGCTTTCTTGCCGGCGTCATCGCGGCGCTGGAAAAGCCCGACTGACGTGAACCCCCAAAGGAAGAACAGCCCCATGGCAACGCCCTTCGACCGCGGCGACGATCTCGGCCCCTTCAAGGTCCTCCATATCTGGCGCCCGGCGGCAGGCCTGAAAGCCATCGTTGTGGTGGACAATGTGGCCTGCGGTCCCTCCATCGGCGGCACCCGCATGGCCCCCGACGTGAGCTTCGATGAATGCGCCCGGCTGGCCCGCGCCATGACCCTCAAGAATGCCGCCGCCGGCCTGCCGCACGGGGGTGGCAAATCGGTGATCTTTGCCGATCCGGCCATGCCGGCGGGAGAAAAGGAGGCGATCATCCGCGCCTTTGCCGGGGCCATTGCCGATTTCCGCGACTATATTCCGGGGCCCGACATGGGCACCAACGAGCAGGCCATGGCCTGGGTGCATGACGAGATCGGCCGCGCCGTCGGCCTGCCGCGCGAGATCGGCGGCATCCCGCTGGACGAGATCGGCGCCACCGGCTACGGCCTGATGGCGGCGGCCGAGGCGGCGGCGGCCTTCGCCGGAGTGACCCTCAAGGGAGCACGGGTCGCGGTGCAGGGCTTTGGTGCCGTCGGCCAGCACGGCGCACGCTTTTTTGCCGAAAAGGGCGCCGTACTGGTGGCCGCCGCCGACAGCCACGCCTGCGTCCACAATCCCGACGGTATCGATGTCGCGGCGCTCAGGGCCCACAAGGCAAAGACCGGCAAGGTCGAAGGTTTCGCCGGCGCCCGCACCCTGAAGCCTGAGAAGGTGGTGGGCATCGACTGCGATATCTGGATCCCCGCTGCCCGGCCGGATGTCCTGCGCAAGGACAATATCGGCCAGTTGAAGGCAAGGCTGGTCCTGCAGGGCGCCAATATCCCGGCCACAGCGGAGGCCGAAGGGATCATGCACGAAAAGGGCATCGTCTCGGTGCCCGATTTCATTGCCAATGCCGGCGGGGTGATCTGTGCCTCGGTCGAATATCACGGTGGCAGCGAGAGCGTGGCACTGGCACAGATCAGGGATAGGATCACCGCCAACACCCGCGAGGTTCTGGTCGAGGCACAGCGCCGCAACTGCCGGCCGCGCGAGGCTGCCGACGAGATCGCCCGCTCGAGGGTGGAGCGGGCGATGGCGAACCGCCGCTGGCGAAGCTAGGTTCCAGTCACCACCCGCGCCTGCTCGGTGCCACGCTGCCGGGTCCGCGACAGAAAGTCCTCGATCCGGTCGAATGCGCCGTTGATGGTCTGCTCGTCGACGCAATAGGCCATGCGCACGTGCCCCTCGCCAGACGGGCCGAACGCTGCGCCGGGCGTTACGGCGACGCCTGTTTGGTTGAGCAGCGCGATGCTGAAGGCGCGCGAATCGGTTTGCGGGCCGATGATCTTCGGGAAGACGTAGTAGGCGCCTTGCGGCGGCACGCATTCGAAGAGCTGCGGCACGCGTTGAATGCGCTCCAGGATCAGCTTGCGCCGGGCATCCAGTTGCGCACGAAATTCGCGCGGTGGCAGGGAGGGATCCTTGAGCGCAGCTATCGCTGCCACCTGCGAAATGCGCGGCGCGCAGATCAGCGCCGCGTCGTGGACCTTGAGAACATGCGGCGCCAGGCCGGGCGGAAGGATCATGTAACCCACCCGCCATCCGCTCATGGCATAGGTCTTGGAAAACGTGAAAAGATAGGCAAGGCCGCCTTCGAAACTGGCTAGGAAAGCCGGATCGCCGTCGCCGGCATTGTCGCCGTAGACGAAACGCGAATAGGGATCGTCGAGGATGACAAGCAGCCCGTGGCGCTGCGCGATCCTGCCGAGCGCCTCCAGCGATTGGTGCGAAAAGACCACACCGGTCGGGTTGTGGGGCGTGACCAGCAGGATCGCTTTGGTTCGCGCCGAGATCAGCCCCTCAAGCAGATCGGGGTCGAGCTGCCAGCCGCTTTTCTCATCCAGCGGCAGGTACACGCAACGCCCGTGGCACAAGCCGATCTGCAGGATGTGCGAAGCAAAACACGGATCGGTAACGATCACCTCATCACCCGGCTCCAGGATCGTCCTTAAAAGGGTCTGTATGCCCTCCATGTTTCCGGCAGTGATGACGACCTGTGTGTCAGGATCGATGCTGGCGCCGCCGCGGGCGGCAAAGTCCTGCGCCGCCAGGGCGCGCAGTTCGGCAAGCCCGTTGGGCAAAGTGTACTTGCCGATATCCGGGTCGCTCTCCAGCGCCGCGGCGACGGCCCTTCGGATCGGCGCCGGGGTTTGAAACGAGGGCAAGCCCCAGCTCAGCGATAACGCATCCGGCACCGAGGCGGCACGCATTGCCATGTCCTTGATGGCGGACATGCCGATGGCCGCCACATCCGCAGCGACCCGCATTTCAGCTTTCATCGCGTCATCGCCTCTTCGGTCCGGCTTGATTTCTGTCTGAAGCATGGCGGCAATCCCGACATCGGTGAACCGGCCCGGATCTAGCGTACGCAGATACAGGTCACCGGCGAAAGCTGCGCCAGCTTGTGCGATACGGAGCCGACCATGAGGGCCTTCAGATCCGACAGGCCGCGCGAGCCGGTGACGACGAGATCGATACCTCCGGCCGCGACAATGTCCAGGATCTGGCGAACCGGGTCGCCGTCCTCGATACGCTTGCTGACCTTGGTCACCCCTTGCCTGCGGGCGCTCCTCTCGGCCTCATCGACAACTTGCTCGGCGATGGCCATGAGCACCTTGTTCGGGGTCGTTGCCTTTTCGGCAGGCATCACGAAATCGGTCGGGAACCGCCCCGCCGCTACGGGAGCGAAGGCCTCGGCGACGGCGTGACCGCCTTCCGCCGCGAGGTGCTCGATCTCGGCCATATGCCGCAGGTTCTCCGGTATTTCCCGGCGCAGCAGAACATGCACCAACTCAACCTCGGCACCATATTTGGCGGCAATGTCGGAACCGAACGTGACGGCCTTTCTGGCATGGCTTGACCCGTCGGTAGCAATAAGAACCTTCCTGATCATCTTTGCTCTCCCCCGTTTCCTGTTTGAAATCTATCAGGAACAGGGCCGAGTGGGCTTTGACATACCTCAATCTCAATCAGGCCAGATAAGAATGGGACAGTCCAGGCCGGTCTTACGCGTCGCCCTTCGCGTGCCGTTGCATCATCTGGTGCACTTCGGCCACAACCTTGTCGGCCACCAGCCTTGCGGCCGCCTGCACCTGCGGGACCATGGCAGCGCCCGCCTCGAAGGTTTCGCCCTCGACGGCATAGACCACGATGTCGGCAGGCGCACAGTCCAGTGCCTGCGCCAGGGCAATCACCTCAGGAAGACCGAAGGCGTGGCTCGATGGCAGCGCCGGCGCCACAGGCAATTTGTGGCGCAAAGCGTCTATGCGGTGCACCCGTCCCGGCGTGCCCATCCTGGCGGCGTCCACGACGATGACACACTCAAAACCCGCCCAGTCGTCAATCAGTGCCAGGAGATCGCCGGAACGGGCGCGCAACTCGGCTTCGCCGGGCAACCGCCCGCCGAGGTTCTCGATGACAAGCGCGCCGACGCCATCATCGCCACGGTCGCGATTGCCAATGCCCACAACCAGCACGCGCTTGCCGCCGTGCTGCTTGCCGATCATTGCCGCTCAACCGTCAGCTTGAGGAAGTGGGTCGAGCAGGAGATACAGGGATCGTAGTTGCGGATGGCCTGTTCGCAGCGATGCCGGATGGCGTCATCGGGCGCATCGACCATCGTCCCGGCGACGCCGGCGAGATCGGCCTCGATGCTCGCCTGGTTCTGCGAGGTGGGGGGCACAATGCGTGCCTTCAGGATGCTGCCATCGGCTGCGAAGTCATAGCGATGCCAGCAGATGCCGCGTGGTGCCTCGGTGCAGCCAAAGCCGGTGGCAGCACGCGGCACGACGGAAATCGAGGCTCTGTCCGGCCGCTCATAGTCGGCAATGATGCGCAGGGCCTCTTCGCACGCATAGACCACCTCGATCGCCCTGACGACGATGCTCTTGAACGGATTGGCGCACACAGGCCCGAGGCCGGCCTCCCTGGCGAGATCCTGCACCGGCGCCGGCAGACGGTCGAAATTGAGCGCATAGCGCGCCAGCGGGCCGACCAGATAGGCGCCGCGCCGACGGATCATCGAATGAAGCGCGGTGGAATGCGCCACATGGCGCTCCTCGAACTCGTTGTCATAGTCGGCGATGTCGATGTCGATGTCACCGCTGGAGACGATGCGTCCCTCGTTGAAGGGATATTCGTCCGGATGCGCCAGCGCCACGAACTCATAGTCGAATGCGAAGTCGGGAAACGGAAAGCCCGCCACCCAGCGGGTGATGCCAATAGCATCGTCACGAGCGCGCTTGAGCATCGCGGCAAGCGGCGCGAGCTCTGCCTGCGTCGGGACCCGAAAGAACCCGCCCGGTCGGACATTGACCGGGTGAACCTCGCGCCCGCCCAGAAGGCGCAACACCTCGTTGCCGGCCTTCTTGAGCGCCAGCCCCTTGCGCACCATGTCGCCATGCACCGATGCCATCTGGATACTGTCGGCAAAGCCGAGGAAATCGGGCGCATGCAGCATGACGATGTGGAGCGCGTGGCTCTCGATCCATTCGCCGCAGTAAAGCAGCCGCCGCAGCGCCCGGAGCTGGCCTTCCACCTTGACGCCGAAGGCGGCCTCGATGGCATGCACGGCGCTCATCTGGTAGGCGACGGGACAGATGCCGCAGATGCGCGCCACGAGATCGGGCGTCTCCTCGTAGCCACGCCCGCGCAGGAAGGCCTCGAAAAAGCGCGGCGGCTCGAAGATGCGCAGGTTGGCCGCCGTCACCTTGCCGCCGGCAATGGTGAGATCAAGTGCGCCCTCCCCCTCGACGCGAGCGAGATAGTCGACCTTGATGGTCCTAGTCGCCATGCGCCTCGCTCTCCTTGCGAAACGGTTCGGCGGCGGCATTGAAGGTGGAAAGAACGCGCCTGATGTCGCGCGAATTCGCCCCCAAAGCCTGCCATTCGGCCGTCAGGGCGGCCATGTTGGGGCTCTCCATCGGCCCGAAGCAGCCGTAGCATCCGCGCCGGTAGGCCGGGCAGATGGCACCGCACCCGGCATGGGTGACGGGCCCCAGGCAGGGCGTGCCCTGCACCATGACGCATGTCGTGCCGCGCCGCTTGCATTCGATGCAGACGCTGTAGGCGGCGATTGCCGGCTTGCGTCGTGCCAGGAAGGCGGTAATCACCTCGATGAGTTGCAGCTTGTTGATCGGGCAGCCCCGAAGTTCGAAGTCCACCGGCACATGCGCCGAAATGGGCGTCGAGGTGGCAAGCGTGGAAATGAACTGCGGCGAGGCATAGACGGCAGCAACGAAGTCGTCGATGTCGGCGAAGTTGCGCAGCGCCTGGATGCCGCCGGCCGTGGCGCAGGCGCCGATCGTCACCAGATATGTCGATTGCGCCCTCACCTCCCGGATGCGTTCGGCGTCATGGGCCGTGGTGATCGAGCCCTCGACCAGCGAAAGGTCGTAGGGTCCTTCCGAGACGGCGCTGGAGGCTTCGGGGAAATTGGCGATCTCGATCGCATCGGCCAGCGCCAGAAGCTCGTCCTCGCAGTCGAGCAGCGAGAGCTGGCAACCGTCGCAGGAAGCGAATTTCCACACCGCCAGTCGGGGGCGCTTGGCATGTCGCATTTCAGATCTCCCGGATGGCGAAGATGGGCGCGATGCGATCAAAGCGCATGACCGGCCCGTCCTTGCAGATGAAATCGGGGCCGAACTGGCAATGGCCGCACAGGCCGACGGCGCATTTCATATTGCGCTCCATGGAGAGATAGATGCGGGTTTCAGGCACACCCGCTGCCGTCAGGCCTGCGGCGGTGAAACGCATCATCACCTCAGGCCCGCACACCATGGCGATGGTGCGCTCGGGGTCGAAGGCAGCGCGGGCGATGAGCCCCGGCACCACGCCGACGCTGCCGTGCCAGGAGGGATCGGCATGGTCGACCGTCACCTCGATGTCGACATCGAGGCGCTGGCGCCAGTCCTCCAGATCGCGGCGAAACAGCATCTCGGCCGGGTTGCGGGTCCCGAACAGCACCGTCACCCGCCCATAGCGCTCCCGGTGGTTCAGAATATGAAGGATCGCCGGCCGCAAGGGGGCAAGGCCAAGCCCGCCGGCCACGAGGACCACATCGCCGCCCTCGGCTTCGCTCAGCGGCCAGCCCACGCCAAAGGGCCCGCGAACGCCGAGCTGGGCGCCGGGGGCAAGGCCGCACAGGGCAGAACTGACCGCGCCCACATTGCGCACCGTATGCACCAGCGGCTCGTCGTCACCCGGGATGCCGCTCAGGCTGATGGCAATCTCGCCGATGCCGAAAGCATAGAGCATGTTGAACTGACCGGGGTGGAAGTCGGCAACGCTGCCGGTCTCGGGCTTGAGCTCCAGCGATACCGTGTCGGGCAGTTCCCAGACAGCGGCTCGCACCCTGAAGAAGGCCGGCAGGGAGCGACTGTCGCGAACCACTTCCATGTCAGTGCGGGCGGTAGACATCGAGCAATTGCAGTTGCGTGGCATGCAGACCCTTGACCAGCATGGGCAGGAACAGCTTCATCATCTCGTAGCCGAGCCTCGGGTCGGCCTCGCACTTGCCGCGCAGGCACTCAGCATCGATGCCGATGGCCCGCGTAAGCTCCACCGCGCGGGCATCGTACATCCAGCGATAGGGCGGCACCAGCCAGGCAGCGCCCACCACATCGTCTCGATGCAACGTTGCAATGACGACGGGTGACTGGCCGGGTGTCAGGATCTCCAGCGCCACCTTGCCATGACGGATGACCATAAACTCATCGGCGGCAGCGCTTTCGCGGAACAGATACTGGCCGGCATCGAAGCGGCGATTGCGGGCGCAGCCGGAGATGATGCGATAGTGCTCGGGCGACAGGGCCGCGAAAAGCGGCAGCTCCTTCAAGAGCGCATCGATCTTCTTCATGATGTTGCGGCCTCCGCCTTCTCCACACTCGCCCGGATGGCCGCGGCCTCTTCGGTGATGTCGATGCCGACCGGGCACCAGGTAATGCAGCGGCCGCAGCCGACGCAGCCCGAGGTGCCGAACTGGTCGTACCAGCGGGCGAGCTTGTGGGTCATCCACTGCCGATAGCGCGAGGCGGCGGTCTTGCGCACGCTGCCGCCGTGAATATGGGAAAAGTCGAGGGTGAAACAGGAATCCCATTCCCGCGTGCGTTCCGCGACGCTGCCGGCGAGATTGCTGTGGTCGACCACGGTGGTGCAAAAACACGTCGGGCACACCATGGTGCAATTGCCGCAGGTCAGGCAGCGCTCGGCCACCTTGTCCCATTGCGGATGGGTCAGATTGCCTTGCAGCAGTTCCTTCAGGCCAGACGTCTCCAGCACTCGCCCCATATTGCCCGCCGTGCGCTGGCTGACCGCCTCGGCTGCCGCAATGTCGGCATCGCTTGCGGGCTCGTGCGGCACCTCGGTGAGGATTGCGGCGCCGGCCTCGCTGTCGCACTCGACCAGAAAGGCATGCCGCTCGGCATCGATGAGCTCAGTCAGGCAGAGATCGAAGCCGGACGAGACTTTCGGTCCGGTTTGCATGGAGACGCAAAAGCAGGTCTCGGCGGCCTCGGCGCAATTGACCGCGACGATGAAGGCATCGCGGCGGCGAAGATCGTAGCCCCTGTCCTTGAAGGGGCCGTCGAGAAATACCCGGTCCTGCACGGCGATGGCGCTGATCTCGCAGGCGCGCACGCCGAGGAAGGCATAGCGCGGCGTCTCCTCGTCAGCGGTTTCGAGCTTCAATCCGTCATCGCTCTTGCACACCTTCCACAAGGACTCGCTTGGCGGATGCAGGAACCGCTTCCACGAATGCGGGCCCACGGCATAGCCGAAAACCGCAGCATCATCGCGCCGTTCCAGCCGATAGCGGCCCGCTTCCTGGCGATCGCGCCATCCAGCCGGCAGGTCGTCGGCAGAGGCAATATCGTCATAGACGATGGCGCCGTCGCTCAAGCGCGGCCCGAGCACCCGGTAGCCACGCCCCGCCAGAACCCGCACCAGAGCATCGAGACCGGCCAGAGCGATGAGAGCGGTGCTGCCTGAACTCATCACGTGCTCGCCCTCTCCCTCATGCGATGCCTGCCGCGCTGAAAGCCGGCAACCGGGACTCGCATGACAATGATCCAGATAAACTTCGGCGATGGCAAGGCGCTGCTGCCGGCCTGCAGGCTTGCAGGCCTTCCCCGTCGAGGGAAACAGACTTCCATTGGCAGTTCTCAGGCCCCGGCGCGGTCCAGCAACGTGAGGTCGTCGGCTGAAAGCGCCAGCTCCGCAGCGCGGGCAAGGCTCTGCACCTGGGCAACCGAGGTGGCCGACGCGATGGGTGCCGTCACTCCCGGTTGGGCCATCAGCCACGCCAGCGCGACTTCGGCGGGCCTGGCATTGCTCCGCAAGGCCACCGCATCGAGCGCCTCCAGGATGCGCATGCCGCGCGGGTTGAGATAGCCTTCGATGCCACTACCCCGCGGGCTTTGGCCGAGGTCGGCCTTGCTGCGATACTTGCCGCTCAGGAATCCTTTCGCCAGGGCATAATAGGTGATGACCCCGATATCTTCGGCAATACACAGATCCTGCAGCGGCCCGGCAAATTTCGAACGGTCATAGAGGTTGTGCTCGGGTTGCAGCACGTCATAGCGCGGCAGGCCGAACTTCTTCGCCACGTCGAGAGCCTCGCGCAACTGCCCGGCATCGAGGTTCGATGCACCGATGGCGCGGACCTTGCCCTTCTGCAACAGGCGCTGATAGGCACCGAGCGTTTCTTCGTAGGGCGTCGCCGGATCAGGCCAATGCGACAGGTAGAGATCGATCGCCTCGATGCCGAGCCGGCGCAGCGAGGCATCGACGGCCTCTTCAATGTAGCGCGCGCCAAGGCCCTTGCGGCCTTCGCCCATGTCCGATCCGACCTTGGTGATGATGACCATCCGGTCGCGATTGCCGCGCGCCTTGAGCCACTTGCCGATGATGGTCTCCGACTCGCCGCCCTTGTGGCCCGGCGCCCATGCCGAATAGACGTCCGCCGTATCGATGGCCGTGAAGCCGGCGTCGGCAAAACTGTCGAGAACGGCAAACGAAGCAGGTTCATCAGCGGTCCACCCGAAGACGTTGCCGCCAAGGACAAGCGGAGCGATATCGATACCTGTGCGACCGAGGGGGCGTAATTTCATCTGCATCTCCGAGAGGTTTGAAGTGGTGTCCTTGGCGGTACAAACGACATTGCCGCTCCAGGCCGATCGGTCCAGCATTGCTCGCGAGATCGAGCGTGGCAATGGCTCATCATGTCTCGAGCCGGCCGCAGCGTACGCAGGGCACGGCTCGATGATGGTGCCGCGCTAATCAAGGCGCCCGTCTGCGGGCTCGAGCGGCACGAGGTCGCACGGCCGGTCGATCTGCTGCAGCATGTCGATTTCAATGGTCCGGCAGAGACTGGAGAGCGGGGTGTCGTTGAAGGCGTTCTCGAACGGATTGTCGAGGTTGCGGCCTACCTGCTCGATGGTGAGGAAGATCGTCGCGATGCAGGCGACCAGCGCCGTGCCGGCGGCGGAATGGTCGTTCAGCTGGCTGAACACGAGCGTCGCAGCAAGGATTCGCGTCAGGATCTTGGTGTAGTAGACGTAGCCCCAGGCGAGCACGGTGTTCTTGATTGCTTCCGACTGGCCCTGGCGGATGTAAAGTTCGCGCAGGATCTGGCTTATCCTCACCTGCCGACGGTCGCCGGAATGGCCGAAGTAGTCGGCGACGTCCTCGCCCTGCAACACAATGACCTGCGTGGCGACGTTGGCGCTCGCTTTCAATCTTGCGGCCTCGCCCTTGGAGAAGAGCGGCAGGCCGTTAATGCGCCGCCCCCAGATCTCCCTCTCCCAATCGGTTGGTCCCTGGTGGCGCAACTGCAGCCGGAGCGCGTTGATGAAACCGATATGCCGGTAGACGATGCGCCGGTGCCGCTCCTGCTCGGCCTCGTTCGGCGCGCCCCCCGAGCGGAGCATCGTCACGACATAGACGCCAAGGCTGCGGCTCTCGTTGACGAGGCCGCCCCACACCTGCCGCGCCAGCCACCAGCGCGAGTAGCCGGCGTTGATCCGGAAGGCGAGGAAGATGCTGACCGCCGCTACGAAGATGCCGACGAGTTGCGTCGGGAACAGCAAGCGCTCGATGTCGAGCGCCGCCGCGACGAGGCGGACCACCGCGGACACGGTCAGGAGCGCCAGGAACTTCGTTCCGGTGACCTGCGCCAGCTTATAGACGTTGTAGCGATCGTTGATCAGCATCGGTTGCGTTCGCTTCCCGCAACGATCAGCCGTTCCCCATCGCCAGCCCCATACAGCTTCATGGGCCGCCCCCTCACGCGCTCATTTCGCTAAGTGTCCTCTCAATCGAGACTTTTCGTTTGCCATTATAGCGGCCAAGGTAAGGGTCGGTGCCCGATAAAATAGTAGGGAAATATCGCCGGGCAGGCTTTTCTGAAATTGAGGTCATTCAAAGCATACCGTGGCACCCGCCCGGGAGCGCAGGCTGGCGTCATCGGCAAGAAAGCCGTTCTGCCGGCCTGCCGGCCCCCGCATCAGAAGATGAAATCCTCGGCCGAATAGGCCAGGTCGATGCCGAATTTGGCGAACGCTACGCCGTCGAGCAGGATCGAGTTGGCGCCCGCGACGATCTTCGCATCACCGCCGCTGTCCACCAGATGGTGGGCCAGGAGATCGGCAAAGTCGGTGATGGCGGCTACGCCCGACAGGTCGATCTTCTCGCTGTTGCCAGGGGCAAAGTCGGAGATCGTGTCATCGCCGAAGGCTGCGGCGAAAACGAAGGTGTCGGGGCCCTTGCCGCCGATCAACTTGTCGTTGCCGCTACCGCCGGTAAGGGTATCGCCATCATCGCCGCCATTCAGTGTGTCGTTGCCGGCACCGCCGATCAGTATGTCACTGCCGCTGCCACCGATGACGGTATCGCTGCCGCCGCCGCCCGTGAGCCTGTCGAGGCCGCTACCGCCGACCAGCCGGTCGGCGCCGCCATTGCCGTTGAGGATATCGTTGCCGACGCCGCCTGTTAGGGTATCGGCACCGGCGTCGCCAGCGAGGGTATCGTTGCCGCCCAGGCCCGAGAGCTTGTTCGCACCGCTGTTGCCGATGAGCTTGTCATCACCGAGCGAGCCGATGACGTTCTCGATGCCGCTGAGCTTGTCGCCCTCGGCATCGCCACCCGAGCCGTTGCCGGTGGCGAGATTGACCGTCACGCCGCCCGCCGAGCCCGAATAATTGGCACTGTCGGTACCGAAACCGCCAATCAGGCTGTCGGCTCCCGCCGCCCCGGTCAGGGTATCATTGCCTGCACCGCCACTGAGGCTGTCGGCTCCCGTCCCGCCGTTCAGGGCATCGGTGCCGGCGCCGCCAATCAGGCTGTCGGCTCCCACCCCGCCGATCAGGGTATCATTGCCTGTGTCGCCAATGAGGCTGTCGGCACCTGCCTCGCCCCTCACCACGTCATTGCCAGCGAGCGCATCGATAGTGTTGCCGCGATCGCTGCCGGTGATGGTGTCGTTCCCGGCTGTGCCCCCGTCGTCATCCTTGATCGTAAAGAAAGTCGATCTCGTTCCAAGGCCGATCCCGGCGCTCTGGCCAGACAGATTCACGCGAAAGGTCTCATCGCCTTCAAAGATATCGTCGCGTGCGATTTCGATCGAGAACGACACGTAGGCAACGCCAGCGCCAAATCCCAGGGATCCACCTGTGAAGGGGATGACGTAGTCATTCGCCTGTGTGGTCTGCCGGATGAGTGTCCAGTCCACCGATACGGCTTGCGACAAGTCGCCAAAGCGCACGACGTCGAAGGTGAAACTGGTGTTCACGCTGTCCGCCAGGCTGCCCTCCAGCTGGGTCGGGGTCTCGACATGCATGAACATCAGGTTGGAAACGGGTGTCTGGGAGCCCGGGCCGTCAACGGTGCCGCCAATGTTCATGATGTCGGGATCGGAAACGCCTGTATGGGTGCCGGCAACACCGTCGTTACCTTGCGCGCCGACCCGCCAGGGTGCGAAGCCGCCTCCCCGCTCAAGGATGCCACCGGGGCCACCAGCCCCGGCCTCACCCACGGCACCGCCGGTCGCGGTGTTGTCCGAAGCGCCATAGTTTGTCTGCAGGATCAAATCGCCAAGATTGACGATCACGCCGGCGGCCGCGCCGCCGTTGCCGCCATCGCCACCATCGCCGCCGTCGCCGGGCGTGCCACTAAAGTCCCGGGTCGATCCGGGACTCTCATCTCCAGCATCGCCGCCGATGCCCCCGTGGCCGCCTTCTCCGCCCTTGCCACCGGTCACGTCATAGCTGGTAATCATCGTGTCGTTGAGCACCAGCGTTGCGCTCTCGAGATTGACAATGGCCGACGCCGCTCCCCCGTCGCCCCCCTTGCCGCCATTGCCGCCATCGCCGCCATTGCCACCGGTCTGGGTTGTCGTCCCGTAGCCTGGTCCGAGGGGATCGCTCTGGATCCCATCGGCGCCATCGCCGCCGTTGCCGCCGCTGATCGCCTCGCCCTGCTCACCCGTGACAGTGCCCCCATCAATCCACACGTTGTCGAGAAACAGCGAACCGGCATTGACTATGGCGCCAATCTCGCGGCCGTCGAAACCGATGCCATCGGGTGAGGCGATGCTTACGGGAAACGGCGTGTCGGCATCCGTTCCGTCAAGTCCGCTTTGACCGTCGTGATTTCCTGGCGGCGAGGCTGGCGCATCGGCACCGTTCTCCGCCTGATAAAGTGTGATGCCGGAGTGAATCCCGTTGTCGGCAAGATATTTTTCTGTCGGAATCTTGTCGGGGAGACCCGTGCCGGCGCCATTAAGCATGACCAGTCCGCGCAGCGTGACGTCCGAACCTTCGAACACCCGGACAAGACCGGTGAGATTTGAGCCGTCGATCCTGATATCCGGCGCGCCGTCATGGTTGATGTCACCGTCGACGATGAGACCATCCGCGGCGGTAAAGTCGAGCGGCCCGGGAGTATTGCCTGAAGCGAGATTGATCGACTGCCCGGTGAGTGACTCGTCAAACACGATCTTGTCGCCCGTACCGGTCGCCAGTGCCACCGCTTCGCGCAGCGTCAGCACAGAGTCATTTTCGTCCACCGTGTTGGCAGCAGAGTTCACGACATAGGTCTCAGCCATCAGCAAGCTCCCTTGTAACCGCACTTCATCGATCGCCCCATCTCGGCGCTGTCTCGTCCGATGTTCGCTGGATGACCGACGTGCCGCGGCTGAGATTGTCGCAGTTTTGGACGTTCCGCAAGGTAAGAAAAGGGTGATGCTGGCTGTCGTGAACCGATGCCAGGCAAGACTGCATGTTCAGCGTCGAGATCACTGAACCGTCTGGCAAAAAGGCCTTTGGCCTTCATTGCCGGGCGGGGCAGCCGGACCCTTTACAGCGACACCGATGCCTGCGCAGGCCCCCGGAGGGAGAGTGAATCCGGCCTTGGGGCTGAGAACAGCATTGTACGTCGACCCCTCTTCCAATTGAGACTGTGCGTCATGACGTGCCCGAGAAGGGCATGGTAGACTTCGCCACGAGTTACCGCTTCGGCTGGGTACGCCAATTGGCTCGGAGGAAGATCTCATGTTCCAACGCGGTCCATCGTCTTCGGGCTTCCGCAGTTCCTATTCGGGTTCGAGCTATTCCTCGACGCCAACCCCTGCCCCGCCGTCCGCGACATCGCGCCCGGCCTATGGCGCCAACGTGGCGGCCAACGAGATGCGCGGCGCCGATATCATCGCCGAATATCTGGTGAAGGAAAAGGTACCGTTCATTCTCGGCTATGCCGGGCATGGGGCCATAGGGCTGCTCGATGGCATCTACAAGCAGACCGACCGCATCCGCCACATCTCGCCGCGCATCGAACAGGCCGCCGGCTTCATGGCCGATGTCTATTTCCGCCTCACCGGCCAGCCGCTGGCGGTCTATGCATCGACCGGACCGGGGCCGATGAACCTGATGATCTCGGTCGCCAATGCCTTTTATGACTGTTCGGCCTTCTTCATGATCACCGGCCAGGTGCCCACTACCCAGTTCGGTACCGGGGCCCTGCAGGACGACTATCGCTATCACGGCGACGTGTCGGACATCTTCACGCCGGTCGTCAAGAAGTCGTGGCGCATCCGCAAGGTCGAAGACCTGGTGAAGGCGCTGCCGGATGCATTTTCCCTGATGCGTACCGGCCGGCCGGGCCCGGTGCATCTCGACATGCCCTACGACCTCTATATCAAGACAGCACCTGTGGCGGTGCCCGAGCCCGGCAGTCACGGCAACCCGCTCAACTGGCGCACCACGGTGGCCGACGAGACGGTCGAGCGCGCCCTCGACCTCCTGACCAGCGCCGAGCGCCCGCTGATCCTCGCCGGCGGCGGCATTCGCGTTGCGCAGGCCTATGACGAACTCAAGCAACTCGCCGAACAGCTTGATATACCAGTCTATTCCTCCTTCATGGGCAAGGGCTGCCTGCCGAGCGACCACCGGCTCTATCTCGGGGTGGCGGGCGTCTGGGGCGAATATCCGGCCACCGAGGCGGCGCGCAACGCCGATGTCATTCTCGCCATCGGCGCCCGCTTCAACGACCTGCACACCGGCTCGTGGATCCCCGGCTATGTCTACAACATTCCCCCGACAAAACTCATCCAGGTCGATATCGATGCAGAGGAAATCGGCCGCAACTATCCCGTCGAGATGGGCATGGTGGCCGATGCCAAGGCGTTCCTTGCCCATGCCCTGAAGATCGCCCGCGCCAAGGGCAGCCGGTTGCGCTATGGCTCCAACTGGCATCACGAGATCGACGACTGGCGCATGGACTGGCGCAATTATTGTGAACCCTTCGAGCGCTCGAACGAAGTCCCCATCGAGCCGCGCCGCATGCTGGCGGATATGGTGCGCATTTCGCCGCCCGAGACCATCATGGTGGACGACGTGGGCAACTGCCAGGTGTGGTCGGAGCAGTACTGGAAGCCGCGCGTGGTCGGCACCCACCTCACGGCCGGTGGGTTTGCCGCCATGGGTTTCGGGGTGTGCGGGGTGCTGGGCGCCAAGCTCGCCCGCCCCAACAGCCCTTGCGTGACGCTGTGCGGGGACGGCGGCTTCATGATGGCCCCACACGCGGTGGCGACCGCGGTGGAACACAACATACCGGCGGTGTGGGTGCTGCAGAACAACTACGCCATCGGCACCATCCGCGACCTGCAGCGGGTCTATCTCGACGGCCGAGAGCTGGGCACCAGCTTCGTCAACGAGCAGACCGGGCAGTTCTGGAACCCGGATTTCGCCAAGATGGCCGAGGCCATGGGTGGGCGCGGCATCCGCATCGAGCATCCCGACCAGTTCGGCGATGCCTACGCCGAGGCGCTGCGCTCCAACGTGCCGACCGTCCTCGACGTCATCATCAACCGCGACACCTCGATGCCGGTCATCGGCACCTGGCAGATGCCGCCCATCCCCGAGGTGCAGCCTACCTTCGGCCAGCGCAAGGTGAGATAGCGCGGGCAGATATCCATAAGCGCTTGCTCTTCGACATCGTCAGGTCCGCCGCGATCTGATACCTTCGGGTGCAAATCAGGCAGCGTTCGGGGGCGGGAACAGCGATGCCCGGCAGCATCATCACCATCACCCAGCAGAAGGGCGGCTCCGGCAAGACGACGCTGGCTGCCCATCTGGCGGTTGCCTTCTCGCGTCTGCATGGCAAGCGGGTCGCCCTCCTCGACACCGATCCGCAAGGTTCGCTGGGGCGCTGGTTCATGGCCCGCGCCGAGCGGCTTGGGGCACCCGATCTCGGCTTCCGAACCGCCAGCGCCTGGGGCGCCCGCTACGAGGCGCAAGGTCTTGCAAACGACAATGACCTGGTGATCATCGACACGCCGCCCAAGATGGGCATCGACGGCCGCCCGGCCATCGACACCGCCCGCCTGGTGATCGTGCCGGTATTGCCTTCGCCGGTCGATCTGTGGGCGACGGAGCCGACGCTCGAAATGGTGCGCGGGGAGAACAGGCCGGCGCTCTTGGTACTCAACCGCGCCAATGCCCGCGCCCGCCTCACTGCCGAGACGCGCGACGCCCTTAACGGGTTGGGGGCCACCACGGCGGCCAGCCAGATTGCGGCACGGGTGATTGTGGCCGCCGCCATGGGCGACGGCGGCACGGTGTTCGAGCGCCAGCCCTCGGGGCTGGCGGCGCGCGAGATGGCGGCGCTGGCCGCCGAAGTGCTGGCCGCCCTGGACTAATCCTTCAGCGCGGCGATCACGTCATCGACCTTCACCACCGTCGCCACGTTCTGCATGGCATAGTTGATCGAGGCGTTGTGCCAGTCGGCGTTCATGGTCGAGCAGCCGTCCTCGGGGATCACCATGCGGTAGCCCTTGTCGGCGCCGGTGCGCGCCGTGTGCTCGATCGACATGTTGGTCCACGCACCGGTCTCGATGATGGTATCGCGGCCCGTCGCCTTGAGAACCGTCTCCAGGGTGGTGCCCTCCCACGCGCTCATGCGGTTCTTGACCACCACATGATCGCCCGGCTGCGGTTCGAGCCCCTGCACCGGCGCTGCTCCCCAGCTTCCCCGCACCATGGCCCTCGAGTCGCGGATGCCCATGAACAGCGGTGCATTCAGGGTCATGCCATGGGTATCAGCCTCGGTAATGAACCACACATGGATCACCGGGACGTTGGCTTTGCGGCAGGCCTCGGCGAGGCGGGCGATATTGGCGATGCAGTTCTGCTCGCGGCAATGGGCAGGCGCGCCCGAAGAGGCGAACGCCCCGCCCTCCATCACCACATCGTTCTGCATGTCCTGGATGACGAGGGCCGCACGGAACGGCTGCAGCCACAACCGGCCGTCCGCTGCCGCCGGCGCCGATGCGGCCGCTGGGCGTTGAGTTCCACCCTGTCCGCCGGTGCCTTGTGCCGCTGTAGCGCCGCCGGCCGCCGGCCTTGCCCGCATGAAGGGCTCGTTGCGCGGACCGACCTTGGTTTTCACCGCATAGAGCGAATGGGTGGCGCATATGAACAGCGTCCGCCAGTCCTCGCCGCCCCAATGCAGGTTGGCAGCCTGTTCCGGCACCGCCACCTTGCCGATCAGCCGGCCGGAGCGGTCATAGACCCACAACCCCCCCGGTGCCGTCAACCACACATTGCCGAGCATGTCGCATTTCATGCCGTCCGGCACGCCCGGCTTGCGGCTGTCCTGTATCCCCGAGGCAAACAGCCGCCCGTTCTTGAGCGTGCCGTCCGTCTCGACATCGTAGACGCGGATATTGGCCTGCACCGTGTCGTTGATGTAGAGGAGCTTCTCGTCAGGCGAAAAACACAGGCCGTTGGGCTGGGTGTAGGTGTAGCGGTCGACCATCAACTGCGGTTCGCCGCCAGCCGAACCGGGGGCGATGCGGTAAACCCCCTGAAAGCCCAGTTCCACCGGCCTCTCCACCCCGAAGCCGGGCATGCGCCCGTAGGTCGGGTCGGAGAACCAGATCGATCCGTCCGACTTGACGCAACAATCGTTGGGGCTGTTGAGCTCGCGGCCTTCGAAATGGCTGGCCAGCACCTCGCGCCGTCCATCGGGCCGGAAGCGGGCGACCGATGAGGTCGAGTGCTCGCACACCAGCAGGTTGAGCTCGCCATCGTAGGTCATGCCATTGCCCTTGTTGGAGGGGTGCATGACCTCGCGCACGCCGTGCCTGTCCCAACGCCGGCGCTTGTCGTCGGGCATGTCGGAAAACAGCAGATAATGGTCAACCGGATGCCAGATCGGCCCTTCGGTGAAATTGAAGCCCGAGCCCAGTTGCAGGACCGGCTCGTTCTCGTTGATCAATTGCGCGAATTGCGGATCGAGCGCTTCGTGGGCCATGGCCTGCCTCCAAACCTCCTGGACTACATGGGGAACCAGTCGCGCCGCGGCACGGTTTCGACGATCGGGCCGGGCACCTGGCCTTCCAGCCGCCCGACGACCCGCTGGGCCTCGATCTTGGCCGGCTTGTCGTGCACTGCCAGCAGGAACTGGTAATTGTTGAGCAGCTTCTTGATGGCGCCCTTTTCCGCGCGCTTGGACCCGGCATGGTTGCCGGTCACCTGCGGTTCCATGAACTGGGTCTGGCGGAACTGGTTCACGATCTGGTCGTTGAAATTGTAGATCACGTCCCCGCAGATGCAGGCGATGCCCTCGGCGGTTTCCACCATGACGTTCATCGAGCCTTCGGTGTGGGCATTGGCTGCCTCGCACCACACGCCCGGCATGATCTCTTCGCCGCCGGTAATCTCCAGGTCGAGGAACCGCAAGGCGTCCTGGGTGTGCAGGCGCTCGATCAGGTGCATGATGTCAGGCTTGGGATATTGCGGGTGCATCAGCCCCGAGACCGAACATTCCAGTTCGCGCCGGTTGATCACCACCGTCGAATTCATGGGGAAGTGATCGTCCTTGCCGGCATGGTCGATATGCAGGTGGGTGTGCAGCACATAGCGTACATCGCCGACTTTCAGGCCGTGTTTGGCAAGCTGGTTCTCGATCATGTTGTCGTGGAACTGCAAACCACGCATGCCGAGCGATTCCATGATGGCGTTGTCACGGTAGCCGGTATCGACGACGACGGGGTATTTGCCGCCGGTGATCAGGAAGCCGTAGACCGGTACCCGCTTGATGCGCCCGCAATCGTGGCCGAGCACCAGGAAGCTGGCTTCCAGTTCGATATCGCCATAGTCGAGGATCTTGATTTCCAGTGCCATTTTTCGCTTTCCTCCCTTAATCGTATCAAGGCCTTTCGGCCGGTTTGGCGTGTCTCAGAGCCGATAGACCCGCATGGCGGTATCGTGAAAGATCGCCTCCCTTGCAGCCTTCGGCAGGCCTTTGGCGGCGGCCTGGAACGCCGCGACCAGTTCGGGGAAGGTGGTCCACAGTTTCTCGATGGGAAAGTTGGAGCCGAATAGGCATCTCTCCGCCCCGAATAACCGCACCGCGTCACGCACGATCGCCTTGATATGATCGGCATCGTTGCGATGGACGAAGGTGCCGAAGGCGGAAAGTTTCGAGACCACGTTGGGTTCATCGGCGAGCCGCTTCAGGCCGTCGCGCCACGCCGTGCGGCCGGCCTTCGAAAGGTCTTCCGGCATGCCGGCGTGCTGCAGGATGAAGGTCACGTCCGGACAGGCGCGGGCGAGCCTGGCGGCGTCATCCATCTGGGAGGTGAAGACCTGCAGATCGAACGACCAGCCAAAATCGGCAAGCCGCGCCACATTGCGCTGCACCCGGGGGTCGGCCGGCAGGTCGGGACGGGCGGCGAAGCGGTAATGCGGGTTTTCGTGCCAATGGAATTGCTGACGCACTCCGCGCATGAGGTGAAAGGGCTTCAGCTTTTGCAGTTGGCCGCGCACGTCGGGCACGGTGAAATCGGCGTAGGCGACGATGCCGTGCGGCCAGCCGGTGCGGTCGGCGAGCGACTGTACCCAGCCCGCCTCGTCGGCAAACCAGTTCGGCGCCCAGTTGGCCTGCACATAGACCGACTTCTCCACCCCGGTGCCGGCGATGTCGGCAAGATATTCCTCGATCAGGTAGTCGCGCTTGATGGCCTCGTAGGGACCGAAGATACGCGGCTGCATGGGTCCCAGGAGCCACGGCAGATCCGCCTGGCGCCAGACATGATGATGGGCATCGACGATCCGCATCACGCTGCCTCCCTGGAAAGTGCCAGCACCCGTTCACACAAGGCGGCGATCGAACTGCCATCCTCAAGCGCATCGAGATAGGGCAACACCGCCTGCATGGCGGCTGTCTCGGGGCGGAAATCGGCCGATGCCGCCGATGGCGTCAGCCACACCAGCCGCCAGGCGAGGCGCGAAAGCTGCGCCACAGCTTCGGTCATCGCCGCGTGATCGCCGCGCTCCAGCCCGTCGGAGACGACAATGACCGCGGCGCCGCGGGTAAAGCCGGCAAAGCGGGGAATGGCGAGGAACGCGGTGAGCGCATCGCCGAGACGGGTGCCCCCGTCCCAGTCCGTCACGATGCCGGCGGCAAGTCCCAGCGCCTGCGACCTGTTCCTTACCTTGAGCGCTCTGGTGATGCGCGTCAGGCGGGTGCCGAGGGTGAATATCTCGATGCGCTCCGCGGCCTGTGCCAGCGCATGGGCAAAGCGCAGATGGGCATCGGTTTGCTGTTTCATGGACCCGGAAATATCAATTAAGAGCACCAGGCGCCGTTGTCGTGGCTTGCGCCGCAGACGTGGCATCTCGATCACCTCGCCGTCGCGCCCCACCGCCTGACGCAGCGCCCGGCGCAGGTCGAAACCGCCGCGATGAGCGCGCTGGCGGCGGTAGGAGCGGCGCATGGGCAACGCTTCGGGCGCCTGGCGACGGAACCGCCGCAGCGCGTCGGCTTCATCGCCTTGAGCGAACTGCCGCGCGCCCATCATCTCGGTACCCGTTGCCTCCGATCCAGCCTCGTTGGCTTCTTCCGGCGATGGCGGCTCGCTGTCGCCGGGTCCCTCCTCGCCCACCAGCATCTCTTCTTCATCGCCGTCGCCGGGCATCGAGACCGGCAGTGATTGACCGAGGAAATGCATGCGGAACAGGGCATCGAATTCGCGCTGGCGCTCGGGTGGCGGTGCCAGAATGGCTCGGGCGGCGCGATGAATGTCGGCCATGCCTGTCGGCCCCAGAAGGCCCACCGCCTCGATGAAACCGATGGTCTGCTCAGGGGCCACGGCAAAACCGTTCTGCCTGATGAGCGAGGCAAAGGTGACGAACGGTTCAGCCGCGCGCGGCAAGGTCTGCGAAGGGCTCATGCGGCCACCCCGCTGATGATCTGATCGAGCCGGCGCCCGACAAAATCGAGATCGTCCTGATCCTTGAGCGCCACGCCGATGGAGCGTCTGAAGGCTTCCGGCCATGGCGCGCCCTGGCTTTGCAGGAGGGTCGCGGCTTCGGCCCATTCCACGGTTTCGGCCACGCCCGGCGGCTTGGCCAGCGGTTCGGCCCTCAGCCGGCCGACCGCTGCCACCACCTTGTCGGCGGTATCGCGCGCCACGCTGGAGGCGCGCATCATGACGATCCGAGCTTCGCGCGGCGCATCGGGATATTCGATCCAGTGATAGACACAGCGCCGCCGCAACGCCTCGTGCAGTTCGCGGGTGCGGTTGGAGGTGAGCACCACCACCGGACGCTGGGCGGCGCGGATGGTGCCGCGCTCGGGGATGGAGATCTGGAAGTCCGACAGAAACTCCAGCAACAGCGCCTCGAACTCATGGTCCGAGCGGTCGATCTCGTCGATCAGCAACAAGGCATTGGCGCCCGATTGCAGCGCATCGAGCATCGGCCGGGCGATGAGGAATTCGTCCTTGTAGATGTTCACATACTGCTCGCCGGCCTGGCGGATGGCCAGCATCTGGCGGGCATAATTCCATTCGTAAAGGGCGCTGGCGGCATCGATGCCCTCGTAGCACTGCAGCCTTATGAGGCGCCGCGACAGGGTCGAGGCAAGCGCCTTGGCGGCCTCGGTCTTGCCGACCCCGGGGACGCCTTCCAGCAGCAACGGCTTGCCCAGCGCCAACGCCAGATAGGCCGCCGTCGCCAGACTGTCGTCAGCCAGATACTGCGCCGCCAGCAAAGCTTCGTGGAGTTGCTGCGGCGAGCCGATGCCGGCGATGACGGGACGGACGGGCATCTACCTTGTCAGCCTCCCTGGCGCCGGGTCTGCGGCCGGGCGCCGCCATTGGCCTGGATGCCGCGCAGCACCTTTTCCGGGGTGATGGGCAGATCGCACACCCTCACCCCGACGGCGTTGAACACCGCATTGGCAATCGCCGGCAGCACCGGGTTGGCGCACATCTCGCCCGGTCCCTTGCCACCGAAGGGACCATCGGGGGCGGGTCTTTCCAGAATGGCGATATCATGCGGGGCGATATCGCCGGGTCCCGGCATCAGGTAGTTCACGAAATCCACCGGCCCGTGCGAGCGGTCGGGATAATAGGGTTCGGTGGTCTCCCACAGGGCATGGCTCATCCCCATCCAGGCGCCGCCGACCAGTTGCTGCTCGACCAGCCGGGGATTGAGGGCGCGGCCCACCTCGTAAGCCGAGTTCATCTTCTTGACGGCGACCTCGCCGGTTTCATCGTCGACCTCCACATCGACCACCAGTGCGGCATGGGCAAAACACGACACCGGGGTCATCTCGCCGGTTTCCGGATCGACATCCGACAACGGGATGAGGAAGATGCCGCGTCCGGCCACCGTCTTGCCCTGCTTGAACTGGGCCGCACCGCAGGCCTCACCCGTGGTGATCGAGCGCGACGGCGCGCCGCGCACGAAGATGTTGCCCTTGCCGTCGGTCTCCAGATCGGCGGCATTGACTTCCAGTTCCTCGGCCGCGGCTTCCAGCATGATGGCGCGGGCCTCCCTGGCGGCCTGGATGACCGCATTGCCCACCCGGTGGGTGCCGCGCGAGGCAAACGAGCCCATGCAGTGCGGACCGGTGTCGCTGTCGGCGGTGTCGACATAGACATCGGCCACCGGCACCCCGAGGGTTTCCGCCGCGATCTGACGGGTCACCGACTTCAGGCCCTGCCCGAGATCGATGGACGACAGCGCCACGGCGAACTTGCCGTCCGGGTTGGAGTGCACCAGCGCCTGGCTCGGGTCGCCGCCAAGGTTCATGCCGATGGGATAGTTGATCGAAGCAAAGCCGCGCCCTTTGTGGATGGCCATGGTCTAACGCCTTCTGAAGCCGGAATTGGACGCAAAACGGCTGTAGCCGGGCCGGCCGGGCGTCCTCGTCGGCGGACTCTCGCCACCCGGAGAATTGCCGGCGGGCGGAGACGGCGCCGGCCTGGATTGCGCAGTCTGGTTTGCCGGCGGCGCATAGGCGGGTGCCGCGGCGGGATGGGCATAGACGGGTTGCGCAGACGCCGGTGGCGGTGGCGGAGGTGCCATCTGGGACCGGACCGGCGCAGCAGGCGGCGGAGCAGCCGGGCGCTGCGACGCCGCGGGCGGTGGCGATGGCTGCCGGATGGCGGTCCGCCCGCTCCCTGAGCGTCCCGAGCGCCGCTCGCCGATGCGGCCATTCTCGTCGGTCACCGTCGGCGGAATGACGGCGCGCTCGCCACCGCCGTCCGCCATCGACGACAGGCGTTTGAATTCTTCGCCGATTTGCCATCCCGCCTTTTGTGCCGCCACCTGGCAGCATTCGATCAGGGCGCAATTCTTGGCGACACGGCGATGGGCCTTCATGTCGCCGTCGCGATAAGCGTTGATGAGGCGCAATTCGATGGGATCGATGCCCAGTTCGTTCGCCACCACGTCCATGTGGCTCTCGATGGCGAAGTCGACGCCGGTCACTCCGAAGCCGCGCATGGCGGTCGCGGGGGTGCGATTGGTGAACACGCAAAAGACGTCGGCTGAGACGTTGGGGATGGTGTAGGGACCCGGCAGATGCCCCACGCACTTGACGATGGCGTAGCTCGACAGCCGGGTGTAGGCGCCGGCGTCGAAATAGCCGGTGAACTGGCGCGCCACGATGCGCCCGTCGTTCATCACTCCGTCCTTGATGAACCAGCGCTCGGCCCCGCGCGGCGCCCCCACCTGCATTTCCTCCTCGCGGTCCCATGAGAACTTGCACGCCCGCCCGGTCAGCAGGCAGGCGAGAATGGCCATGGGTTCCACCTGGCTGTCGACCTTGCCGCCGAAGCCGCCGCCCACCGTGCCGCCGATGAAATGCAGCCGGTTCGACGCCACGTTGAGCAGCTTCGCCGCCGTGCCCAGCGAGAAGAACAGGGCTTGTGTCGAGGTGTAGCAGACGATGCGGTCGTTGGTCTCCGGCGCCGCGATGGCGCCATTGGTTTCCACCGGCGCCTGTTCGATGGGCGACATCTGGTAGCGCCCTTCGATCACCCGGTCGGCGCGCCGGAACGCCTCGGCCACGTCCCCGAAGCGCAGCTTTTGATGATCGTACTTGTCGTGGTAGTCGAAGGTGTTGTTGGGGTAGGTCTCATTGACCACCGGGGCGTCGGGCTTGAGGGCCTCCTCGACGTCGAGCACGTGCGGCAGCACCTCGTAATTGACCTTAACCGCGGCGCATGCAGCGCGGGCCAGGCGATCGCTGGTGGCCACGATGGCAAGCACCGGCTCGCCCTTGTAGGCGACCTTGCGCGTCGAGATCAGCGGCTCGTCGTCACGGCCAAAATTCAACAGGCTGAGCAGCGTATTCAGGTTATTGGGGACATCTTCTCCGCGCATGACGCGCACGACCCCCTCCATGCGCTCGGCAGCCGTTGCATCGACGGAGCGGACACGGGCATGGTGATGCGGGCTCCTGACGCAGCGCACATGCAGCAACCCCTCGAAGAGATGATCGTCGAAATAGGGCGACCTGCCTGTCACATGCCCCAGCGCGTCCTGACGCTGCGTCGGCTTGCCGATCTCGTTGAGATTGTCGTCACGCTCGTCGGCGAACAGGTCTTTGCGAAGCTCGACACTCATGCCTATGTCTTCCTCAGGCAATCCGCCGTCCCGAGACGCGCTGGGCGGCTTCGAGAATGGCGGCGATGATGGGTTCGTAGCCGGTGCAGCGGCAGATATTGCCGGAGATCGCCTCGACCACGTCGGCCCGGCTGGGATGGGGATTGGTATCGAGCAAGGCTTTGGCGGCCATCAGCATGCCGGGCGTGCAGAACCCGCACTGGGCGGCAAAATTCTGCATGAAGGCCTCCTGCAAGGGGTGCAATTGCGCCCCCGAGGCCAGCCCTGAAGCCGTCGAGATGGCGCGGCCTTCAACGGTTTCCGCCAGGGTCAGGCAACTCAGATGCGGCTGGCCGTCGATCAGCACCGTGCACGCTCCGCAACTGCCCTGCCCGCAACCATATTTTGGCGAGAGATCACCCAGGCCGCGGCGCAGCACATCGAGCAGGTTCTGGCCATCCTCGACGAAGACGGCCTTTTCCGCCCCGTTGAGGCTGAACTGCAGTGGTTTTCGGGGCATCGATGAACCTCTCCTATCTCTCCAGCAAGACGCGCCGCAGATGCACCGGCGCCACCGCCTTGCGATACCAGCCCGAGGCAATGGCATCATCCGGTGGCGTGAGACCCGAGGTGGCCGCGACCACCGCCTGGGCAATGCCCGCCTCATCGAGGCTCTTTCCTTCCAGTGCCTGCTCCACCCCCGGCATCCGCAGCGGCGCCGGCCCCATGGCGCCGTAGGCGACCCGTGCCCCGGCTATCCGGCCTCCCTGTTGCGGCAGATGCACGGCGATGGACAAAAGCGCCGCGCCCTTTGGCTTGATGCGCGAAATCTTCCGGAAGCGAAAAGCCCCCTGGCGCGGACGGGTGATGGATACCGCAACAACCAGCGGGCGCGGCTCGCGATCGCGGTCGCGCAGGAAATCGGCGAGCGGTACGGGACGGACGCCCGACGACCCGGCAAGCTGAACCTCGGCATCGAGTGCCAGAAGGGCGGTGGCGAGATCGCCAAACGGCGGGCGGGCGAACAGGTTGCCGCCCAGCGTCGCCATGTTGCGCACCGCCGGCCCCCCGATGACCCGCGCCGCGGCGTGCAGGAACTCCAGTTCGCGGCTGGCGAGGATCTCGCTCATGGTGACGCCGGCGCCGATGCTGATGCGTTCGCCACGCGCCTCGATCTGCTTCATGGCGCCATCGCGGGCCATGACGATCATCGACAGCGTCGCGACAGCCTCATTGACCCCGCGCATGACAAGGGTTCCACCGCCCATGAAGCGCGCCGCGCGGTCGGACGCAAGCTGGCCCGCCGCTTCGGCCGCCGTTGCAAAAGTCTTGACCGTGATGCCCATCAATTTCCTCCCCGGGTCGCGGCATCCAGGCTGTTGCGGATCGCCTCGAACCCGGCCTGATAGATCTGTTCGCCCACCAGGTGGCGCATCTCGCCATCTTCGCCCCGCCGGGTGGAAAACGTGCTCTCCCACTGCCAGAAGGTGCGGTCGCCATCGGTGACCGGCAAAAGGCGCAAGGTCGCCACATAGTTGAACAGCGGCACCGGGGTATCGAGCAGGCAATAGGTGAGCGACGTGCCGGCATCCGACAGGGCGAGAAGCTGTTCGCGAAGTTCCGAACCGTCGGCCAGACGGAAGCGACGAACGCATCCCACCGTGTCGGCGTGGCGGCCGCGCTCGATGTGGCTCTCCCTGACGGCCGGATGCCAGCGGTCATGGCCGTTGAAATCGCGCAAGGTCTCCCACACCCGGTCGATGGGGTGGTCGATGATCGTCGACTTCACCACCTTGACCATCACCCGCCCGCCCGACCGCCGAAGTGGCGCTTGAGAGCATCGAAACCGGCCTGGAAGACATTGCCGCCGATACCCCGGCTCAATTCGTCTTCCATGCCCGGATCGCAGTCGAATTCCGCCGACCACTCGACGAAGCAGCGGTCGCCGTCGCTCACCGGCGTCAGCCTGAGGGTGGCGACGTAGTTCTGCAAAGCCATGGGGCTGTCGAGGATGGCATAGGTGCAGAACAAATCGTAGTCGCTGAGCGCCAGCAACTGCTCGCGGATCTGATCGCCGTTCTGCAGGTGGAAGTTGCGGATGCACCCCACCTTGTCGCCGGGTTCGCCGTTCTCGATCTGGCTGTCGGCGATGCGCGGATGCCAGCGCGGCAGCGCGTTGAAGTCACGCACCCGCTCCCACACCCGCAGCGCGGGCGCGTCGATCACGCTGGAAACGTAGACTCTTGCCATGGTGCCGCCCGCCTACTTCTTGCGCCGCGATCCGCGTCGGCTGCTCGGGCCTCCACCCTCGCCGCCCCCATCGCCATCGCCTGTTCCGCCGCCTTCGGCCGGCTTGCCGCCGCTACCGGTGTCCTTGGCGATGCGCTGCATGTCGGAGGCCTCGCGCATCAAGCCGCCCTGCTTGGCAAGGTTGCCGCCGTCGATGCCGATGTCGGCCAGGAGATTGTCGATGAGCGGAGCCTGCACGCGGTAGCGAAGGGCCGAATTGATGACCTCGTCGGTGGGGCTGCCGCTACTGCCGCTGCTGCCGCCAACGATGCCGTCAAGCTGCATGATGCGAATATCCTGGATTTTCTCCAGCGGCTTGACGGAAGCCGCAACGATGCCTTCCACATGCTCGAGCAGCTTCTTGCGGAACTGCATGTAGCGGGCATCGTCGGTGAGGACGTTCTCGGCCTCGTTGAGGAGGCGCTGGGCCTCGGCCTGTACCGCGGCACGCACCTTTTCCGCTTCCGCCGCGATGCGGGTCTCGGCGGCGGCCTTTTCGGCCATGACCACGTCGATGCTGCGGCGCCGGTTGGCCTCCTCGGTCTCGCGCGCCGTCTTGACGCGTTCCTCGGCCTCGGCGGCGCGCGCCCGGGCAACGTCAGCCTCCGCCTTGGCGGCCGACTGTTCCAGCGACTGCTTGTAGAGCGCCACCGCCTTTTCCATTTCAACCAATTCGACCTCGCGCTCGCGGTTGATCTCCAGCTTGCGCCGCTCGGTCTCGTGGCCGATGCGGGCCTGGTCGAGACCGCGATCGGCAGCGATCCGCGAGCGCTCGATGTCCTCGCGCGAGGCGATCTCGGCTTCGCGCAGTGCCTGCATGCGGGCGATCTCGAGCTGCTCGGTGGCCCGCTTGCGCTCCAGCCGCACCGCATCGAGCACCTGCTCGCGCGCCACGTCGCTGCGCTCCACGTCACGCTGCGCCTCGATCTGCGCCTGCTTGACACGGGCATCGGCCGCGGCGCGCTCCGACTTGGCGCCGGCGAGGGCAACGATGCGCTGCTCGTCGGCCTCCTCGATCGACTTCTTGCGCTCGATGTCGAGCATCTCGCGGTTCTTCGAGGACTCGATGCGCTCCTTGTCGACCGCCAGTTCGACCGCGATGCGCTCGCGCTCGATCTTGTCGCGCTTGGCGATCTCGCGCGCTTCGACGCTCTCGTCGCGGGAGATTTCGCGCGCCCGGATATCCTGCGCCGCGGCGATGCGCTCGGCGGCAACTGTCTTTTCTTGGGCGATACGGGCGGCCTCGATGGCCTCGGTTGCGGCGATCTGCGCCTCGTCCAGAACCTTGTTGCGCGTGATCTCCAGATTGCGGATTTCCTCATCGCGGGCGATCTGGTCGCGCGAGGTTTCGGTCTCCTTGGCAATGCGCAACTGTTCGATGGCGCGCCTTGATGCGACTTCGCTTGACTGCACGGCCTCGGTGCGCTCGACCTCGCGCACCCGGATCTCGGTTTCGGCAATGATGCGCTCGGCGTCGATCTTCTTCTTTTGCGAGATGCGGGCGTGCTCGGTGGATTCCTGCGCTGAAACCTCGCGCAGCGCCGTCTGTTCGCTGCGCGCAATGCGCTCGGCATCGATGGCCGCCTGCTGGGCAAGTCGCGCCGTCTCGGTTGCCTCTGAAGCGGCGATCTGGGCGCCATCGATGGTGCGGTTGCTGGCGATCTCGCGCTCGCGCACATCCTGTTCATAAGCGATACGGTCGGCGGCGATCTTCTTGTCCTGGGCGATGCGGGCAAGCTCGGTGGCCTCGCGCGCCGCGATCTCGGCGACCTCGATCGCCTGGGCGCGACGGATATCGCGTCCCTTGGTGGCTTCATCGCTTTCGATGCGCTCCACCGCCAATTTCAGATCATGGGCAATGCGCGCGGCCTCCACGGCCTCGCGGGCCGCGATCTCGGCCTCATCGACCGCCCGGTTGCGATTGATCTCGCGCTGGCGCACATCCTGCTCGTAGGCAATACGCTCTGCGGTGACTCTCCGGTCCTGGGCGATGCGCGCCAGTTCGGTCGCCTCGCGGGCGGCAATCTGAGCCGCATCCAGCGCCTGGGTGCGGCGAATATCGCGCTCCTTGCTGGTCTCCTCGCTCTCGATACGCTCGACCGCGATCTTGAGGTCGTGGGCAATACGAGCGGCCTCCACCGCCTCGCGGGCGACGATCTCGGCCTCGTCGATCGCCTTATTGCGCGCGATCTGCAAGGCCCTGACGCGTTCTTCCTGGCCGATGCGGGCGCCCTCGGTCACCTCACGGGCGGCGATGTCGGCCTCCTCGATCACCTTGCGCTGCTCGATTTCGAGCGCCCGGGTTTCCTGCTGCGAGGAAATCCGCTCGGCCGCCAGCATCTTCTCGCGCGCGATGCGGGCCGCCTCGGTCGCCTGCTGGGCGGCAATCTCGGCTTCCTCCAGCGTCTTCTGGCGTTCGATTTCGAGTTGGCGGACCTTCCGGTCGGACGCTATGCGGTCGGAACTGATCGCCGTCTCCTGGGCAATGCGCAGTTTCTCGCTTGCCTCGCGCGACGCAATGGTCGCCTGCTCGATGGCAAGATTGCGCTCGATCTCGCGCTTCTGGGTGTCCTCCTCCTTGGAAATGCGGGCAGCGGTTACGGACTTTTCCTGCTCGATGCGTTTCCGCTGGGTAGCTTCTTCCTGGGCGATACGGGCTTCGGTGATGGCGCGCTCCTGTTCGATGCGCGCCCTCTCCGTCGCCTCGACGGCGGCGATCTCGGCCTGCTCGATACTGCGCCGGCGCTCGATTTCCTGGGCCTGGGTCAACTGCTCATTGGTGATGCGGGCATCGTTGATCAGTCGCTCCTGGGTGATCCGCGCCCGTTCGGTCTTTTCGCGGGCACTGATCTCGGAGGCATCGACCGCCTCCTGGCGCTCGATCTCGCGCTGGCGCACCTGACGCTCGGAATGGATGCGCGCCTCGCTCACCTGCTGTTCCTGGGCGATGCGCTGCTTTTCGATGTGTTCGCGCGCCGCGATCTGGGCATCCTCGGCCTCGGTCTCGCGCTCGGCGCGCTCGCGCACCAGTTCGGCCCGCTGCTGGGCGCGGCGGAATTCCACGTCGCGCTCCTGGGTCAGGCGGGCCTCCTCGCTCTCGCGATCGATGTCCAGCGCCTGCTTCTCGGCTTCCAGGTTGCGGGTGCGAATGCGGATCATCGAGTCCTGCTCGATGTCGTTGCGCAGCTTGCGCCGGGCCTCGATATCCTCGATCAGGCGGGTGAGGCCCTCGGCATCGAAACGGTTGGACGGATTGAAGTATTCAAGCTCGGTCTGGTCGATATCCTTGATGGCGACCGATTCCAGCTCCAGTCCGTTGAGGTCGAGGCCTTCCTGGGCCATCTCGCCCACCCGCTGCACATAGATGCCGCGCTGCTCGTGCATCTCTTCCATGGTCATGCCGGCAGCGATGGAACGCATGGCGGAAATGAACTTGCCGGAGAGCAGTTCGTGCAGCCGGTTGGGTTCAAGGGTGCGCCGGCCAAGGGTCGAGGCGGCAATCGACACCGATGCCCGCGACGGCCGCACGCGCACATAGAATTCCGCCTGTACATCGACACGCATGCGATCCTTGGTGATCAGCGCGTTTTCCTTCTCGCGCACCACCTCCAGCGGCAGCGTGTTCATGTTGACGGGGGTGATGTCGTGGACGATCGGCCACACGAAGGCGCCACCATCGATGACCACCTTTTCGCCGCGCAAACCGGTGCGCACGAACGCCACTTCCTTGGTGGAGCGGCGGTAGAGCCAGTTCATGACCCAATAGATGATGGCGATGACGATAACCGCCAGTATGAGCCAGAGAATGAGCTGGCCTATGAGCTGTCCGGTCATGACGTTCCTCCACAGATCACCGCCGTTGAACGGCGGACTGTTCCTGGTTCACCCGAATGCGCTTGAAGCTGCGTGTCTGTTCCGTCAGCGCCGTCTCCGCCGGCAGTCGCTCCATTGACGAAGCGCCGTAAAATCCGTGGCAGTTGACGGTATTGGCGAGCACATATTGCGCATCTTCGGGCATGGCGACGGGGCCGCCATGCACCAGCACGATGATGTCCTTGCGCACCTTCAGCGCCGCCTCGGCCCATCGATCCACCCTGGCCGGACAATCCTCCAGCCTGAGCGCCGTCTCCGCCCCGATGGCGCCGCCCGTCGTCAACCCCAGATGGCACACGATGATGTCGGCGCCGGCCCGCGCCATGGCCACGGCATCGTCTTCGCCGAAAACATAAGGGGTGGTCAGCATGTCCTTGGCGTGCGCGGTGGCGATCATGTCGACCTCCAGCCCGTAGGACATGCCGGTCTCCTCCAGATTGGCGCGGAAGGTGCCGTCGATGAGACCGACGGTCGGAAAATTCTGCACCCCCGAAAATCCGACGCGCCTCACTTCGTCCAGGAACACGTCCATCTGGCGGAACGGATCGGTGCCGTTCACCCCGGCGAGGACCGGTGTCTTCTTGACCACCGGCAACACTTCGCCAGCCATTTCCATGACGATCCGGTTGGCATCGCCATAAGCCATGAGCCCGGCCAGCGAGCCGCGCCCCGCCATGCGGTAGCGGCCGGAATTGTAGATGACGATCAGGTCGATACCGCCCGCTTCCTCGCACCGGGCCGACAGGCCGGTGCCGGCGCCGCCGCCGATGATGGTCTCGCCGCGCGCCATCATGGCGCGGAACCTCTCCAGAAGATGCTTGCGCTCGAAGCCGGCCATCGATCAGCTCCTCGCTGCCTGGCGCGGCGGCCGGCCGATGCCGTTGATGGCGCGGAAACTGCGCACGATCTCGGCGGCGAACTCGGGCGCGTTGATGTTGCAGGCCAGCCTGACGAGCTGGTGGGCCGAGGTCTGGCGCACCGTCCGCTCCAGCGCCTCGAACAGCGCCTTGTCGGCAGCGGGATCGTGGAACGGCTGGCCCGGTGCATCGAGTGCCGATACGCCGCCTTCCGGCAGGAAGAAGCGCACCGGGCCCTCCATCCGGTTGAGTTTCTCGCCGATCCACCGGCCCATGCGCTCGCATTCCTCGGCCGTGGTGCGCATCAACGTCACCTGCGGATTGTGCTCGTAGAATTTCCGTCCGCGATATTTTTCCGGCACCGTGTCCGGTGGACCGAAGTTCACCATGTCGAGGGCACCGCACGCCCCCACATAGGGCATGCGGGCACGAATGATGGCGCCGAAGCGGTCCTCGTCGGCGGCGAAAACGCCACCCATCATCATGTCGCAGACCTCGGTCGTGGTGATATCGATCACCCCCTTAAGAAGGCCCGAATCCACCAGCTTTTCCATCGACCGCCCACCCACGCCGGTGGCATGGAAGACCAGGCAGTCGAACTCCTTTTCAAGCGCTGCGGTGACCTGGCGCACGCACGTCGTGGTGACGCCGAACATGGTGAGCCCGATGGCCGGCATCTCGCTGGCGGCCGCGGTGCGGGCGCGGGCCGCGGCACGGCGTGCCTTGACCATGCCGGCCATGGCATGAGCGGCGTTGCCGAGGATCTGGCGGGTGATCGAATTGAGTCCCTGCACGTCGGCCACCGCATGCATCATCGTGATGTCCGAAGGACCGACATATTTCTGCACGTCGCCCGAAGCAACGGTGGAAACCATGACCTTGGGCACGCCGACCGGCAGGGCGCGCATGGCGGGCGTCACCATGGCGGTGCCGCCCGACCCGGCCGCGCTGATGATGCCGGCGATACCGGTCTGCCGCCGGGTCCAGCGCTCGAACGCCAGGGTCATGCCGGCCACCGCCGTGCCGCGATCGCCGGTGAACACGCCGGCAGCGCCGCGCGGATGATGGGCGGCCACCAGGTGGGGTGGAATTTCGGCGCCCGACTGCTTGCCCGACGTCGACAGATCGACCATCCGCACCGCTACCCCTTCAGCCCTGAGGATGTCGCGCATATAGCCCAGTTCGCGGGCCTTGGTGTCGAGGGTACCGGCCACCAAGACCACCTGATCGCCCACCGCCGACAAGGGCCGCAGTTCGACCTGGTCGGCTCCCGCCGTCAGCGCTTCCGCCGTAGTCTCGGTGCGCGCCGCGGCTTCGATGCGGCGCACTGGCACCGGCGCTGTCCAGCGGGTCGGGATCTTCGGATTGGAGACATAGAGCCGCCGCGGACCCTTGGGGCGCGCTGCCCTTTCAGCCTCGGCTCGTTCGGCGCCGTCCAGCAGGGTACCCTCATCGCCGCCGTGGCGTCCGACCCCCAGAAGGCTCTGCTGCAACTCGCGGTCTGCCGCCAGCCGCGATGAGTCCATGATGCGGTTGATGCGTCCGTTGACCATGATGGCCACTTCATCGGAGACCGCGGTGGCCACGCCGATGTTCTGTTCGATCACCAGCACATCGATGTCGCCCTCCTCACCAAGCTGGATCAGGATGGCGGCAAGCTGGGCGACGATGACCGGTGCCAGGCCTTCGGTCGGCTCGTCCATGATGAGCAGGCGAGGATTGAGTAAAAGCGCGCGCGCGATGGCCAGCATCTGCTGTTCGCCGCCGGAGAGCTGACTGCCGTAATTGTCACGCCGCTCGGCAAGCCGGGGAAAGGTCGCGTAGGCCCGGTCGACGGACCACGGGCCCTCATGCCCGTGCGCCACCATCTTCAAGTGCTCGTCCACCGTCAGGGAGGGCCATAGCCGGCGGCCTTGCGGCACATAGCCCACGCCCATGCGGGCGATTTCGGCCGGCCGGCGGTTGGCGATCGACTGGCCGGCGAACACGATGCTGCCCGACGACACCGGCACCAGGCCCATGATGGCGTTGCACAGCGTGGTCTTGCCCATGCCGTTGCGCCCGACCACCGACAGGACGCCGCCCTGCAATCTGAGATCGATGCCCTGCAAGGCGTGCGAAGCGCCGTAAAAGACATTGAGGCCCTGAATTTCGAGCGCCGGGGCGGCGCTGCTGTGATGCCTGTCAACCATGCGAGAACCCGCCGCCGAGATAGAGTTCCTGCACTTCCGGATCGGCCTCGATCTCGTTCGGCCGGCCTTCCTTGAAGATCCTGCCGTTGTGCATCATGGTGACGCTTTCCGACACCCTCAGCGCCACATCCATGTCGTGCTCGATGATGATGTAGCCCATGTGGCCGGGCAGGTTGTTGAGGATATGGACGAGATCGCGCCGCTCGGTGGGCGAAAGCCCGGCGGCCGGCTCGTCGAACAGGATGAAGCGCGGCGCGCCGGCCAGCGCCAGGGCAATCTCCAACTGGCGCTGCTGGCCATACGACAAGTTCCCCACATGCGTATCCCTGACATCTTCGAGATGCACCGCCTGCACCAGCTCCAGGGCCGAATTCATCAAGGTATCGTTGCGCCCCGGCCGGATCAGCGAGAAGTGGTTGCGCGACACGCCGCGGCAGGCGAGATAGACATTGTCGATGACCGACAGACCCCCGAACAGCAGCGAAATCTGATAGGTACGGCGCAGGCCCCGGCGAATGCGCTCGTGCGGCGGGAATTGCGTCACGTCCTCGCCAAACATGCGGATGACACCTGACGACGGCAGGAAATCCCCGGTAATGCAGTTGAACAGGGTTGTCTTGCCGGCTCCGTTGGAGCCCAGCACGGCGCGCCTCTCACCGGGCCTCACCGCCATGGTGATGTCATGCAACGCCGCCAGGGCGCCGAAATAGCGGCTCACCCCGCGCAGCTCCAGGGCATTGGCGGTACCCGCCGAGGTCAGCCGTTCTGCCGCCGCCGGGCTCATGGCAGGTTGTCCCTTCCCGCCGCCCCGCCGGTCAGTGGATCATAGCGGCTTGCCCGGTTCCGCCAGCGCCTCCACAAGCCGAGGATACCGTCCGGCGACCACAGCACGATGATCAGGAATCCAAGCCCGATCAGCAACTGGAAGCGTTCGCCCGCCAGTCCCATCGAAACCAATACATCCATGGCGAAGGTTCGCAAAAGCACATAGATGAGCGCCCCGATGAACGGCCCGATGGGATGCCCGATGCCCCCCACCACGGCAATCACCAGAATGTCGATGACCGGCCCCACGCCGGCGGTCCCCGGCGAAACCTGGGCGTTCGACCAGACCAGCAGGATGCCCGCCACCGCCGCGATGAAGCTGGCGAAAATGTAAGCGGCAATGCGATGCGCGGTCACGTTGTAGCCCAGCGCCTCCATGCGCCGGGCATTGTCGCGCACCCCCTGCAGGGCCAGCCCGAAGGGCGAGCGCGCCACATAGAGCACCGCCAGATAGGCCGCCGTCGCCCAGAACAGCGCGAGGTAGTAGAAGGCAACGGGCTGGCGCCAGTCGACCCCGAACAGCTTTGGCGGCAGCACGCCGTTGAAGCCGGAGAAGCCGTTGAATATGACGTAGTTCTGGCGGGTGAAGTAGAAGAAGGCCGAGGCGATCGCCAGGGTGATCATGATGGTGTAGATGCCCTCGGTGCGCACCGCCAGCGCGCCCGAGATGGTGCCGAACAAGGTTGCGATGAACAGCGCCAGCGGGATGATCACCCACCATGGCCAGTTCAGCGAAATCGGTGTGATGGCGCTGTGGCCGAAGATCGCCACCATGTAGCCGGCCAGTCCCGCCACCGTCATCTGCACCAACGATACCATGCCGCCGTAACCGGCGAGGAACATCAGGCTGAGCGCGATCATGCCGAGGATGAACGCCCAGCCGAAGATCTGGAACAGCACGAAGCCGCTGGCGAAGGCCGGCATGATCAACAGCAACACGCCGACCACCCAGTACTGGGCCGGAATGCTGGCCGGCGTATAGCGCGGCCATCTGCGCGGTAAATCTGCGGCTGCCGGGGTCTGGGTATAGTCGGTCACGGCCATGGGTTTACTGCCTGTCTCCGAGCAGACCCTGAGGGCGGAAGGCCAGCACCACCACCATGATCAGGAAGGTCAGCACCACCGAATAGGTGGGCATGTAGACCGAGCCAAATTGCTCCGCGGTGCCGATCAGCAGGGCTCCCAGAGCCGCACCGGGGATCGAGCCCATGCCGCCGACGATCACCACCACCAGCGACGCCAGCAGGAAGCGGGTATCCTCACCCGGCGCCAGCGACTGGAAAGTACCGCCGACGACGCCCGCCACCCCCGCCAGTCCGGCGCCGAAGGCAAACACCACCATGAAGACGCGCTGGATGCGCACGCCCGTTGCCGCCAGCATGTCGCGGTCATCGACGCCGGCGCGGATCAGCATGCCTATGCGGGTGCGGTTGAGGGCCAGCCACATGACCACGCCGAGCACGATCGAGGCGCCCAGGATGACGATCCGCACCACCGGGTACTTGGTATAGACCACCTCGCCGTTGCTCTTGACCACCGAGATAAGCGGCAGGGTTATCGGTCCCGACAGCCAGTCCGGCGCCAGGATCTGATAGAAGTCGCCGCCCCATATCCACAGCATGATATCGGCCGCGACGATGGAAATGCCGATGGTGACCAGCGTCTGGCGCAGGTCCTGGCCTTCCATGCGCCGGAACACCAGCCACTGCAGCGCGACGCCAAGAGCCCCCACGACGATGAAGGCGACAACGAAGCTCAACAGCCACCATCCGGTGCCCACGCCGACCTCGTACCCGATATAGCCCCCCAGCAAATAGAGCGATCCATGCGCCAGATTGACGTTCTTCATCAGCCCGAATATCAGCGTGAAACCGCTGGCAACGAGGAAATACAGCGAGCCCAGGGTGATGCCGTTCAACAGCGCGTTCAGAAAAATCTTCTTGCGTCCGATCGCGTGCACCAGCCCCGGCGGCCACGGCGCCAGTATCGCCCACACGGCGACCGCCACCACCAGCGCGATCACCAGCGACCACAACGGATGACGTTCCATGAACGCCTTGACCGCCGTCCACCAGTTCGCCTGCCGTTGCCCTGCCGGCCCTATGCCTAGCGAATGATCGGACACCTGGCCTTATCTGTCCTCCCTCGTCCGGGACGCGGGCTGTGCGCCGCCCCATCATTGATCGAGACAATAAGAGCAGATGGCGCCACACGCATACCTGACAGTCTTAAGGACTGCGATATCAGCCTGTCCGGCCGCCCGGAGCGGCCGGATCAGGCCGCCGCCAGATGCGCCACACGGCGATAGTCGGAAGGTGGGATACCCACATTGGAGGCAAAGAAGCGGGTGAAACTGGCCTGCGAAGAGAACCCCAGATCAAGGCCGATGGAGGTAACCGCCTCGCTCGACGTGGTGAGCCGGTCGATGGCCGATTCCATGCGCAAGGTATTGAAGTAGATGTTCGGCGTGAGGCCGAGATTTTCCTTGAAGAGCTTGAAGAAATGCGGCCGCGACAGACCCGCCTGGCGGGCGATTCCGTCGAACAGGATGCTTTCGCCATCGCCGAGGCGCGACTTCATCAGCCGGATCGAGTTGCGAATGCGGAAGTCGCGCACCGGGGAGGTCGTCACGTTGACCAGGCTCTCATCGCCAGTCCATTGCCAGCTCTGATCGAAGGACTCCTGCGTCAGTTCGTAGAGATAGCCATCGAACAATTCGCAGGTGCGGCTGTCCAGTGCATCGATGCCGTCCAGCAGCAGGCCCGTGACGCGGTTCGCCAGCCATGTCACGGTCGGCGTCATTTCGATGATCGAGCGGCCGAAGCGCATGCCGCAGCGCGGCGAGCGGGCCATCTGCAGGAACCACTCCGGCCTGACATACAAGATCAGGAACAGAGATCCATCTTCGAGATCTCCGGCATGAAAACTGTGCGGACGCCAGGGATTGATGGCAGCCCCCCGCTCGGGTGTCAGCAAATGCTCCGACCCGCCCAGTTTCATCATTGAATGGCGGCCGGCGACATAGAAAGTGAGATGGCCTTCGCGGTGCGCGTGGGTGGCCATGTCACGATCCAGTTGATAAATGGTCGCGCGCCCGAACTTGCCGTGGAATACGGCCAGCGCTCTGCTCATAGCCTCCTCCCGAAAGGCTTTGTCTTTTCTTCAGTCTCCGCACTTGTGGCGGTTTTCTACCAATCATGACCGAGTAAACGATGGCCGGCAAGCAGAATGTGACGTCCCGGCATGCTAGCCTTGACCCCAGATCAGCATGCAATTGGGTGGCATCACCCGAATGCTGAAAAGCTGATAGATTCCAATAAGTTGAGCATGATGCTGCCCGAAACGTGGCTTCCACTTTTCGGCATCATGCTCTAAAACGCCAACTCCATGAGTTGCAGGTAGTTTGCGGCATCGGCACGGCGCGGATTGGTCGAGTTGGTATGATCGGCTTGCGCCAGCCGCGCCGCCGCCTCGATATCGCCGCGCCCGAGACCCAGTTGACCGAGCCGCATCGGCAGGCCGAGATCGCTCGTCAGTCGTTCCACCGCCGCCGCCGCACCCCCCCGGCCGGCACTGCCCATGGCCGCCTCGATCGGTCCGTAGCGCTCGCCGACGGCGGGTTGGTTGAAGCGCAGAACGTGGGGCAGAAGGATGGCGTTCAACATGCCATGATGCAGGCGATGTCCGGGCAGGCTGCACAGGGCATTGCTCATCGATTGAACCCCGCCCTGCCCCTTCTGCGCGGCCAGCGCGCCGTTAAGCGCCGCCGCCATCATTTCACGCCGTGACTCCAGGTGACTGCCGTCGCGGGTGGCCCGACGGATATTGGCCGCCGCCCGCCTCAACCCCTCGATGGCAATGCCGTCGGCAGGCGGATTGTAGGCGCGGGCGATATAGGTCTCGATGCACTGGGTCACCGCATCCATGCCGGTCGCAGCCGTCAATCGGGGTGGCAGGCTGAGGGTGAGAAGCGGATCGCAGATGGCGACTTTCGGCACCAGGTACGGGCTCATCATGGTCAGTTTGCGGTTATCGTCGAGTATGATGACGGCGCCGCACCCGACCTCCGAGCCCGAGCCTGCCGTGGTCGGCACCGCGATCACCGGCGGCAGGCAGTCGCGAATCCGCCGGACGCCACCTTCGATCACCATGTAGGACGCCAGTGCGCCGCCGTGGCTGGCGAGAACGGCAATGGCCTTGGCAAGGTCGATCACCGACCCGCCGCCCACCGCAATCAGGCTGTCGCAGCTCTCGTCGCGGTATTGCCGCCGGCCTGCCCGGCTGGCTGCGGCGGTCGCTTTGCCGGGGCTTGCCTCAAAGACCAGATGACTTGCGCCAGACGGCAACTCGTCCACCAGCGGCTCCAGCAATCCAGCAGCCGCCACGCCTGAGTCGGTGACAATGAGGGGACGCCGGCAACCCAGCGCCGCACACTCGAACCGCAGCGCCTGCCCGGCCACCCCGTCGGCGAAATGAATCCGCGTCACATAGTTTATGAGGCTCATGCCCGCATCTCGCGTGGCGACCCGGAGCGCGCTGGCTCGTCTGCCACGGCATATCGAGGCCAGGCGCCGGGTCGACATCAGGGTGGACCGGACCGATAAAAGGCTTGCGCCCGAACGCCTGCCATAGCGCCGGGCATGGCTATGAAGGCTCAGGCCCCGCCTCTTTCGTATCATGCCCTCAACAGGGGTGCCGCCATCCAGGCGGCACCCCCATGTCGTCATGCAAAGCCGTTCAATACTTCTTGCACACCGGCACTTCGCGCCCGGGTGCCCCGATTGTCTTGAACACGGCGGGATCGATGCCGAGCGTCTGGTTCACGTTCGGAACGATCTCGACCAGCTTGTTGGTCAGCGTGCCGTTGTCGTCGACCACCTCGGTAACGAAGTTGGTGCCGATCGCCTGACGGTTCTGATCCAGGTGGATATCGCCGTTGGGCGCATGCAGGACAAGCGTCGACAGACAGGACCTGAACGCCTTCTGGCCATCGCTCAGATCGCCATTGATCTTGTCCAGGCACTCCTTGGCCGCATTGAAGGCATTGTAGTAGCCGGTCGCCAGCAGGGACGGGCTGGGGAAGCGCTTGTCGGGCGGAAACGTGTCCTGATAAGCCTTCACATAGGCCTGCCACTTGGGATCGTCCCAGCTATCGGCCTGCGGACCCGCGCCAGGCGTGCCGATCAGGGCTTCCTTGGCCTTGCCCTTGGAACTCAAAACCGTGCCGTCGATCATGATGGAACCGCCGATCAGCTTGGCATCGCCGCCGGCCTGCTGGTACTGGTTGAGGAAGTTGACGGCGTCGCCGCCGCCGAGGCCGAGATAGATGGCGTCGACGTCATCGGGCAGCGCGGCGATCACCGAGCCGAAGTCCTTGGTGCCCAGCGGCACCCAGAAGCGCTGAGAGACCACGCCACCTTCGCCGCAGAACTCGGTTACCAGACCGAACACCTGGGTATAGACGAAGGAGTAGTCCTCGCCGATGGTCGCGATCTTGTGGTAGCCCTTCTTGTGGTAGATGTACTTGCCGAGACCGGCCGACCACTGGGCGCCGTCCATGTTGAAGCGGAAGAAGTTCGGCGACGGGTTCACATAGGTGGTTCCCTGGGCGCCGGAGATGCCGTTGATGAAGGTCACCTGCGGCTGGGTCTTGGAATAGTCGCGCATGGCGATGCCTTCCGAACCCGAAAGCGGACCGATGACAATGTCGACCTTGTCCTGTTCGACCAGCTTGCGCGCCGCCCTGAGGGCGCTGTCGGGACTGGCGTCGGTGGAACCGATGATCACCTCGATCTCCCGGCCGCCGGCCATGTTCTTCGCCTGCTTGAGCGCCGTCTGGAAACCGCGTACGCCGTCTTCACCGAGCACCGTATAGGTGCCTTCGAGCGTGGCCATGACGCCGATCTTGAGCTTGTCCGCGGCCAGGGCCGAGCCCGCCGCGAACATCGCCGCCACGGCAACCGATGTTGCAAGCCATTTGCGCATATCCGAAATCCTCCCAATGTGGCTCATTAATACCGCCATTCGACCCGCACATCCTGATGATCATGCGGACCCTGGGTGACTTTAGCCCAAAGACGCCCGCCTGCCTGATACCGGTGAGCGGCACCATTTATCCGAAAGTCTCTTTTTTGTGCGCATTCGGCGCCCGTGTTGCAGGCACCGACGAAGACCAGGTCGGCCGAGCCTCTCTCGCGCGAGCAAACATAGGGCCGCCGCCGGCCTCGATGCCGATGTCACCCCGCGCATCCTGCGCCACACCTGCGCCACATGGCGCTTGCCGGCGGCGTGGGGATCCGGATTGCGGCGGCCTTGCCGGGTTGCATCGAGGCGGATCATCGAGGCTACCTACTGGCATCATTCGCCCAAGCTTCAGGAGGCCTCCAGAGGGTAAGCGTCCGCTGATTGCGCAGTAGCTTTCGGCCTGGCGATTTCGATCCTGTCTTCCACCGCGACGAATGTGGAGCAAGAGGGAAGATCGTGCCGCGAATGAAGGAGACGAAGCATGCGGAGGTGGAGGCTTTCTGGCGTTCGCACCTGCAAGGCCGGGCCGCAACATCCTTGCCTCGGATGCCGGTATGCCGGTGACTCACCGCTTTCGGTGCTCGAGCCGGGCCGCGGCAGGATCGTGCTCGCCGCCTGCTGGTCGCACACAAGGCGCAAGTTCTACGGCGTCCACCACGCGGCCGGCTCGCCGGCCGCCGGCGAAGCGATCCGCCGCATCGCCGGACTCTATGCGATCGAGAAGCAGATCAGGGGCAAGCCACCTTCCGAACGACTTGCCATGCATCGGGCCAAGACACGACCGCTGGTCATGGAACTGAGGCTATGGCCGGAGGTACAATTGCCGAGTGTACCCCAAGCGGCAAGCTCGTTGAGGTGCTTCAGCGCATGGCCGATGGCTATTCCGCAAACCAACGCGATGGCCTGCTGTCGCGGAACTGGAACGACGGAAATCCCGATAAAACTGGACGATGTGCAATGCCCACACGCTTACGAATTTGAATCTCAAACTGCACGCTTGTTGCCGCTCGACGGGGTGGGCTATCCGCCACCTCCCCCGGCATACTGTTCCGATGGATACGCGCTCGCCGCTCAAACGCTCAAATAGGGTGCAAAGCGACCAAGCACACCCTCGATGTGCTTGCACAGCGCATTTTCCGAGTTGTCGGCATCGCCGCGCGCGAAGACGCTCACCAGAGCACGATGGCATTCGCCGAACTGGTTGTCGGGCACGGCCTCCTCGGCATCCTTGTATGTGAAGCGATGCACGTGGAGGGCGCAGCGATTGAGGATCGGCTCAAGGGCTGGAAAACCCGCCTGACGGAACACCGCCATGTGGAATTCCCGGTCGAGCTCGCTTCCCAAGTAATAGTCGTTGCGGGTCGTTGCCTCGTCCATTTGCTCGGTGATGGCCAAGAGCTGGTCGACGATCTTTCGACCGAACGAACCGGCGGACTGGCGGATACCCAGGCACTCGATGCGGATCCGGATGCGTGCCATCTCTGCGGCCTCGGCCACCGAAGGCTCCGACACCATGGTGCCGCGATAGCCGCGACGGGCCACCAAACCATCATGCTCGAGCCGCATCAGCGCTTCGCGCACCGTGCCCTGGCTGCAGCCGAAGTCCTCGGCGATCTTCTGCTCGATGAGGGCATCGCCGGGTGTGAGCCTTCCGAGCAGGATCGCGCGCCGGACAGCGTGATAGGCGACATCCGCCTTTTTCGCGCCCAACAAAGAACGCCGGCTGGTGTCGATGAGTGAATTGGCCACGGACATGAGGCTTGACAGTGGCGGGTTTGGGATCAAAAATCAATATTGATAATGATAATCGAAGGGGAAGCATCAGCGTGATCCCTCGGCGTCTCAAGGCGGCGTTTGCTGATCTGGTATCGCGCCCCACAACGGGCGATGAACCGAACCTTGAGGCCTCAACGGCAGGGGCTCGATGATGGCGCGCTCCGGACCCGCATCCGATGCCGCTTCTGTTCCGTTGATGGAAGTCCGTGACCTTGCGGTTCATTTTCCCGTCCTGCGCGGCGCCCTGTTCAGGCGCGTCGTCGGCCAGGTGAAGGCGGTCGATGGTGTGAGCCTTTCCATCCAACCTGGCGAAGTGCTTGGTTTGGTTGGAGAATCCGGCTGCGGCAAAACCACGATCGCGCGCTCTGTCCTCAAGCTGGTGCGGCCGACTTCAGGCCACATCCTGTTCGACGGCGAGGATATCTGGAGCCAGGACCGGGCCCACCAGTTCGCCTATCGCCGCCGCGTGCAGGCGGTGTTCCAGGACCCCTTCTCCTCGCTCAACCCGCGCATGAAGGTACGCGACACCATTGGCGAGCCGTTCCGTATCCACCGGCCGGAGATGACCTCGGCCTCGATCGATGCCGAGGTGAATCGCCTGCTCGATCTGTGCGGGTTGCCGCAGCGCATGGCGGCGCGCTATCCGCACGAGATGAGCGGCGGCCAGCGCCAGCGCGTCGGCATCGCCCGCGCGCTCGCCCTCAATGCCGAGATGATCGTGTGCGACGAGGCGGTCTCGGCGCTGGATGTCTCGATCCAGGCGCAGATCATCAACCTGTTGATGGATCTGAAAAAAGAGTTCGACCTCACTTACCTCTTCATCGGCCATGACCTAAGCGTGGTGAAGCATCTGTGCGACCGCGTGGCGGTCATGTACCTGGGCCATCTGGTCGAGCTTGCTGACAGTGAGATGCTGTTCGATGAACCGCTTCATCCCTATACGGGTGCCCTTCTGGCGGCCGTGCCGGTGCCCGATCCGGTGAGCGAAGCCGCCCGGCCCCACTTCGTGGTGACCGGGGAAATACCGAGCCCGCTCAATCCGCCAAGGGGATGCGTCTTTCATCCCCGCTGCCCGCTGATGAGCGATGAATGCACCGCCCGGATACCGCCGCTCATAGAGGAGCGGCCTGGCCATCACGCCGCGTGCATCCATATCGAACAGGCCCGAACAAGCCTGAACATGGGACTGAATACGAGGCCAAGTTTGTCTGAACAGCACGAGAATCCGCTTTGAGCAATTCTAGCCAGCAAGGGAGACGGGCTTATGAGTAACGCAAACCATCACCTCGATGAGACCACCCGCCAGCGCATTGAGGCGGACTTCGACGATGCGGTTGACTTCGACCCGAAGGACCCGCTGTTCGGTCTCGACCGCTCGAGCCTCGCCGGACCGCAGCTCGCGCGGCGCACGGTGCTGCGCCTCCTGGCGGCGGCCGGCAGTCTCACCGCCTTCCACCTGATGCCGGGCGCCGTTCGCCAGGCCAAGGCTGCTTCCGGCGGCACGCTCACCGCCGGCTGGTCCGGGGTGGGCGAGATCCGTACCATCGACCCGGCACAGATCAACCAGGTGCTGGAGTTCCAGATTTCCTCCAACGTCCTCTCCGGTCTCACCCACATCAACCCGCAGCTCATCGCCGAGGGCGACCTCGCCAAGGACTGGCAGGTCTCCGAGGACGGCACCGAATATGTCTTCAACCTGCGCGAGGGTGTGAGCTTCCACAACGGCGATCCTTTCACCGCCGATGACGTGATCTACACCTACAACCGCTCGAAAGACCCCAAGAACTCGCTGCATAGCCGCGTGGTCGCCGATATCACCGCGATGGAGAAAATCACCGACCACAAGCTGCGCATCAAGCTCAAGGCGCCGAGCGCCTCGTTCCTGGTCAAGACGCTGGAGCGCTCCTCGGGCCGCGCGATGACCATCGTCTCGCGCGGCGGCATCGAAAAGCTGGGCCTGCAGCAATACGGCCTGACACCGGTCGGCACCGGGCCGTTCAAGGTCACCGAGCACACGCTCGGCCAGGGGCTGACGCTGGAGCGCTTCGACAAATATTACGATCCCGAGCGGCCCAAGCTCGACAAGGTCATCATCAAGCCGATCATCGATGCCGAGCCCCTGGCGGCGGCCATCGAGGCCAATGACATCCAGCTCATCGGCGGCAACCCGATCGCGCCAGAGCTCACCGACCGCTTCACGGCAAACAGCGATCTGACGGTGAGCATCGTGCCCGGCCCCGGCTTCCAGAGCATCTGGCTCAATCCGTGGCGCGACCCTTACAAGGTGGCCGACTTCAACAAGCCTCTGGACGAGCTAATGAAGGAAAAGGGCTTCATGGTGCGCCTCGCCATCGCCAAGGCGTTCGATCGCGACCTGTACATCAAGCAGGCCCAGTTCGGCCGCGGCACCCCCGCCTTCGGCAGCATCAACCCGGCCATGCGCTACTACTACGACCCCGAAATCGGCGAGACCTCCAACCAGCGCTTCGACCTCGATGCGGCGCGCAAGCTGTTGGCCGATGCCGGCTATCCGAACGGTGAGGGCTTCCCCAAGCTCAAGGTCGTGTGCACCCCGTCGGCCAAGCGTGAGGTGATCGTCATCGCCAACATGTACAAGCGCAACCTCAACATCGATTTCGAGCTCGACATCAAGGACTTCCCCGTCCTCCTCGACCAGTTCGATACCATGCAGGACTGGGATATCGTACGTGTCGGCTCGGGTGGCGACTTCGATCCCGACGACGGCCTTGTCGACTGGATGGAGACGACATCGAAGTTCAACGGGCGCCGGCGCGACAAGTCGAAATTCGCCTTCGGCTATTTCTCCGACAAGGAGGTCGATCAGCTCACCGAAAAGGAGCGCGTCACCGCCGATCCGGCCAAGCGCAAGGTGCTGGTGCAGAAGGCCAACAAGATCACCTCCGACAAGGTGGCGAGCGTCTTCATCTTCCACCCGGCCGACATCCTGGTCTATCGCAAGAACGTCAACTTCCCGGATGAAAGCCGCATCCCCGGCCTCGTCGATCTGGACCGGACCAGCATGTCCTGAACGAGGCCCGGGCGGGCGGGGCAATGCGGGGGCAAGCCCCGCCCGTCTTTCTTTTGGACTGAACAATGACGCAATACCTGATCCGCCGTGCGCTTGGCGCCGTGCTCGTCATGTGGGCGGTGGCGACGCTGGTCTTCTTCATGCTGCGCGCTGTTCCCGGCGATCCGGTCGCGGCGATGCTTTTCGATGTCGGCGACGCCGCCGCCGTCGCCCAGTTGCGCGCCAAGTTCGGTCTCGATCAGCCCGTCTATATCCAGTATTTCAAGTGGTTCGTGCTGCTCTTACATGGCGACCTCGGCAACTCCATCTACGGCAGCCGCATCGCGGTGTCGCGCATCGTGCTGGAAGCCCTGCCGCGCACCCTGTCGCTGGCCTCGCTTTCCTTCCTCATCGCTGTCGTCATCGCGGTGCCGGCCGGCATCACCTCGGCGGTGCGCCGCTACAGCCGCCTCGACCACACCGTGACCGTAATTGCCTTCCTGGGGCTTTCCATGCCCGATTTCTGGGTCGGAATCCTGCTCATCATCGTCTTTGCCAGCCACCTGCAATGGCTGCCGGCCATCGGCTATGAGCCCATGTCGCAAGGCTTCTGGCCGTGGTTCTCGCACCTGATCCTGCCGGCAATCGCCGTGGGAACCGCCTTTTCCGCCATCATCGCGCGCATGATCCGCTCTTCCATGCTGGAGGTGCTGAAGACCGAATACGTCAACGTGGCGCGCGCCAAGGGCCTGATGAAATGGCGCATCATCATGGTGCACGCCTTGCCCAACGCCCTCATCCCGGTGGTGACCGTCCTGGGCATTGCGCTGGCGCTGCTCATGGCCGGCACCGTGGTGGTGGAGAACGTCTTTGCCATCAAGGGGCTGGGCCGCGTCCTCATCGGCGGCATCCTCAATCGCGACTATCCGGTGGTACAGGGCGCCATCCTCGTGGTATCGGCCATCTTCGTCTTCGCCAACCTCATCGTCGACGTGCTCTATACCGTCATCGATCCGCGCATCAGGCTGGATTGATGAGTGACCTCGCCCATACCGCCCCGCGCGACGACGAAACCGATCTCATCGCGCAAACCAGAGCCTCGGCCCGGTGGCGCACCTTCCTGCTGCGCGACAAGAAGGCGCTCATTGGCATCATTGTGCTCATCGTGCTGGTCTTCGCGGCGGTGTTCGCAGCCGTTGTTGCGCCCTACGACCCCAACGGCATGGACTTCAGCTTCATGCTGCCGCCATCTCTCGCCCATCCTCTGGGAACCGACGATCTCGGCCGCGACCTCCTCAGCCGGCTGATCTACGGCACCCGCATCTCGCTTTTCGTCGGCGTCACGACGGTGGCCATCGCGCTGGCCGTCGGTGTCTTCCTCGGGCTCTTGGCGGGCTATCTTGGCGGCTTCGTCGATACCGTCATCATGCGCTACATCGACCTGCAATGGGCGTTTCCCAATTTTATCATCGCCGTCTACCTGGTCGCGGTGTTCGGCACCGGGCTTTCCAATGTCATCGTGGCGATATCGCTCGCCTATGTCGATGATTTCGCCCGCCTGACCCGCGGCATGGTCCTTTCAATCAAGCAGGAACAATATGTCGATGCGGCGCGCACGCTGGGAGCGTCCGAATGGCGCATCATGTGGCGGCACATCCTGCCCAATGCCGTCGCCCCGCTCATCGTGCAGGCGACGGTGAGCGTCTCTTACGCCATCCTGGCCGAGGCGAGCCTGTCGTTCCTCGGCCTGGGCGTCGGGGCCGACACCCCGACCTGGGGCCTCATCCTCGCCGATGCCAGGAGTTTCTTCTCGCGCGCCTGGTGGCTGGGCGTTTTCCCCGGCGTCTTCATCATGGTGACGGTGTTGTCGATCAACTTCCTCGGCGATGCCCTGCGCGACATGCTCGATGTGCGCGAGGTCAAGGATGCGGGCTGACCCCAAGCTCTGCGGCGCGCCGGCAGGCCGAGCTGTGGCCAGGCAGCACGGCCACCAGCGGTGGGCTGGCGCTGATGCATGCCTCCTCGCACCAGGCGCAGCGCGGGCAATAGGCACAGCCGGCACCGAGGCGGCTGAGATCGGGCGGTTGACCCTCGATGGGCACCAGAGGCGCGCTGCGCGGCTTGTCGAGGCGCGGGATAGAGGCGAGGAGGCCGAGCGTGTAGGGATGGCGCGGACGCGAGAAAAGCTCGGCCGTGGCGGCGCTTTCGACGATGCGTCCGGCATACATCACGTTCACCCGCGTCGCATACCGCGCCACGATGCCGAGATTGTGGGTGATGAGGATGAGCGCAACATTCAGCCGTCGCGTGAGGTCCTTCATCAGTTCGAGGATCTGCGCCTGGATAGTGACGTCGAGCGCCGTGGTCGGCTCATCGGCGATGATCAGTTTCGGATCGCACGCCAGCGCGATGGCGATCATCACCCGTTGGCGCATGCCGCCGGAAAAATGATGCGGATATTGCTTGAGCCGTCCCTCGGGTTCGGAGATGCCGACCATGCCGAGAAGCTCGACCGCGCGCCGATGGGCCTCAGCCTTCGTCATCTTCAGATGCAGCTCCATGCCCTCGGTGAGTTGGGTGCCGATGGAGAGCAGGGGGTTGAGCGAGGTCATGGGCTCCTGGAACACCATGGCGATATGGCGGCCGCGCACCCGGCGCAGTTCCTCGTCGTCAAGCGTGGCGAGATCGCGGCCCTCGAACATGATCTCGCCCGAGACACTGGCCGGCGGGCGCGGCAACAGACCCATCACGGCAAGCGCGCTCACCGACTTGCCGGAACCCGACTCGCCCACCACCGTCACCGTCTCGCCCGGTGCTACCTGGTAGCTGATGTCGTCGACCGCCTTGACTACGCCCTCCGGCATGTGGAAGTCGACACTGAGGTGACGTATTTCGAGCAAGGCTGCGTCAGCCATTCAATCCTCCCGAGGCACCGGCCCACCGGCCTGAAAAGCTTGATCACCGGCGACAGTGTCGGAAGCCGCAGCAAGGGTCAAGCTGGCTCTGCGCCACAGACTCCCAAAGCCAAGGAAATGCCCACATGACATGGTCGATCATCGCCAGGGATCCCTCGAGCGGGCTGATCGGGGTGGCGATCGCGTCGCGGTTTTTTGCCGTCGGCGCCGTGTGCACCGGTAGTGAAGGCGGCGTGGGCGCAGTGTGCACCCAGGCCCTCGTGAACCCTCTCTATGCCAGGCGCGGCCTCGGCCTGTTGCGTGAGGGTTTGAAGCCTGCCGACATCTGCCGGCGCCTCGTGGCTGGCGATGCCGGCGCCGACCAGCGCCAGGTGCACGTGATGAACTGGCAGGGCGACGCCGCCGCCCACACAGGCGGCAATTGCGTCGACTGGTGCGGCGACGTCCATGCCGGCAACGTCTCGGTCGCCGGCAACATGCTGGCAGGTCCCGCCGTCATCGCCGCAACGCTGGACGCCTTCAGGGCGCATGCGGAACTTCCCATCGTCGAACGCCTGCTCAACGCCATGGAGGCGGGCGAGGCGGCCGGCGGCGACAAGCGCGGCAAGCAGTCGGCAGCGCTGGTGGTACAGGGCGATGAGCCCTTCCAGCGCCTGTCCCTCCGTGCCGACGACCATGCCGACCCGCTGGCCGAATTGCGCCGCCTCTACGCGGTGGCGAAGGAACGCTTCATTCCCTTTTCCACCGCGTTCCCCACGCCCGACCGTCCCGACGGCATCATCGACCGCGAATTCCTCGACACCATCATCGCGCGCGACCAGGGCAAGCCCTTGCGCGCGCTCAAGGACGTGCCCGTCGACTGAACCGGCCAGCAGCAAGGAAAGCCTATCCACATGAGTCAGCGTTTTACCACCCGCCCCGAGATCCGCGGCACCTTCGGGGCCATTGCCAGCACCCACTGGATCGGCACCGCCGTCGGCATGGGGCTCATGGAGCGCGGCGGCAATGCCTTCGACGCCGCGGTGGCGACCGGCTTCACCTTGCAGATCGTCGAGCCGCATCTCAACGGCCCCGGTGGCGATGCGCCTATCATCGCCCACAAGAAAGGCGCCGATGCACCGGTCGTCATTTGCGGTCAGGGCGTGGCGCCACAAGCCGCGACAATTGCCGCCTACAAGGCGCTCGGGCTCAAGCTGGTGCCGGGCACGGGTCTGCTGGCCGCCGTGGTGCCGGGCGCCTTCGATGCCTGGATGCTGTTATTGCGCGACTTCGGCACGATGAAACTGCGCGACGTGCTGGAACCGGCGATTGCTTATGCCCTGAACGGCTTTCCGCTGGTGTTCCGCGCCGCCGCCTCCATCCATGCCATCGCCGATTATTTTACCGAACACTGGCCGACCTCGGCCGCGGTGTGGCTTGACCATGGCACGGCGCCGCTTCCCAACCAGCTCATAACCACGCCCTCGATCGGGCGGGCCTACGAGCGCCTGCTCACCGAGGCCGAAAGCGCCGGCGGCGACCGTGTCGCCCAGATCGAGAAGGCCAGGCGCTGCTTCTATGAGGGTTTTGTCGCCGAGGCCATCGACCGGTTCTGCCGCAACGAATTCATGGACGGCACGGGACGCCCCAACAGCGGCTTTCTCACTGGTGCCGACATGGCGAAGTGGCAGGCGAGCATCGAACCCACCGCTTCTTTCGATTATCACGGCGTGCGGGTGCACAAGACCGGTCCATGGGGCCAGGGGCCGGTGATGCTGCAGGCGCTGGCGCTGCTGTCCGGCGTTGATATCGCCGCCATGGACCCCAACGGAGCGGCGTTCGTCCATACGGTGACCGAGGCGATCAAGCTCGCTTTCGCCGACCGTGACGTCTTTTATGGCGATCCCGAATTCGCCGATATCCCGCTGTCCACATTGCTCTCGCCGGCCTACAACGACGAGCGGCGCAAGCTTTTATCGGACCGTGCAAGTGATGCGCTACGCCCGGGGTCACTGGGCAACGCCGAGGAGCGCCTGGAAGTGCTCAAGGCGCTGGCGGGCAGCGAAATCACGACCGAGCTTGGCGGCGGTGAGCCGACCTTTGCCGATGTGCCCGAGATCGAGGGCGACACGGTGCATCTCGATGTGGTCGACCGCTGGGGCAACATGGTCTCGGCAACCCCCTCGGGCGGCTGGCTGCAGTCCTCGCCCGCCATACCCGAACTCGGTTTCAACCTCACCACCCGCGGCCAGATGTTCTGGCTGGACGAGCGCCTGCCCTCGTCGCTGGCGCCCGGCAAGCGCCCGCGCACCACCCTGACACCATCGCTGGTGACGCGCGACGGCGCGCCCTGGCTGGCACTCGGCTCACCCGGCGGCGACCAGCAGGACCAGTGGAGCCTCATCTGCTTCCTGCGCCTTATGCATCACGGCGGCAATCTTCAGGCGGCCATCGATCAACCCATGTTCAATACCCGGCACCTGGTCTGGTCCTTCCACCCGCGCCAGTTCGAGCCCTTGAGCCTGCTTGTCGAGGGCCGTTTCGACAAGTCCGTGCTGGACGATCTCGCTGCCCGTGGCCACAAACTGCTGTTACAGGACGACTGGGCTCTGGGTCGGTTGTGTGCCGTCGCTCGCGGGCGCAATGGCGTGATGCGGGCCGCCGCGACGCCGCGCTTCATGCAAGCCTACGCAGCAGGAAGGTGAAGCCAATGCTGTGGAGGCCGTCGGCCAACCCGCCGCAACGGTGCTCGCCCACCTGGCGTGCTGTTCTTGGCTACTGGCAGATAAGGAGTGATGACGCCCAATCCACGCCTGGCCGCGGGCACGGGTTCCTTGGTCGACCTACTTTTCGGTGCAGCGGAGCCACCATCGAAACGATGAATGAGGGGGGTGCCAGCGCGATCAGGGTGCTTCTACCTTGCTGGTAAGCGCACGGATGAACAGTGAGAACAGGTCGCCCTGCGAGTTGATGGCGAGCTTGGAATAGATGTTCTTGCGGTGGATGCGGACGGTGCCGGGCGAGATGTCGAGGATCTTGCCGATGGCGTCCGAGGAATGGCCCTTGAGTACATATTCGACGACATCGCGCTCGCGCGGGGTGAGCACGCTGCGCCCGAAGGTGCGGTAGGCATGCTCGATGTGGCGTTGCACGCTCGAGAGTTCGCCGTCGCCCGAACCGGCCGGTGAATAGCGACGATGGAGATCCACCCACTGGCGCTGTGCCGCGGCCCTGACAATGGGCCCGACGCCGGCCAGGGCGCGAAACTCGCGGGCGGAAAAGGCCGGCCGCTGCACCGTGCGCATCAATGAAATCACCGCCATCAGGCCGCCTGCCAGCGGCACGAAGTAGCCGATCTCCTCCGACAACCCGGTCTGAACGTAGTAGGAGCGGAAATACTCGCTCTGATAGAAGCGGTCGGGCGCCAGGTCGCGCAACCGGTAGAGCCCCGGCTCGATGCGGCGGGCGCTGGCGAGAAAGAAGGGATCGAGCAGATAGGGTCCCTCCTGGTAGGCAGTGACGAAGATACGCCGCTTGGAGGTGGGAAAGTCATCATAGAGGTCGATGGGGCGCTGATCGCCGCGGAAGGCGAACATCACCGCATAGTCGAAAGGTGTCATCTCCCTCAGGGCCGCGATCAGCCGGGCCGGAAATTCCGGCGTGCCGATGGCGGTGATGATGACGCCGACATCCTTGCTTGCAAGCACGCTCATGGGCCCTGTCAGCCTTCTATCCCAATTGGGATATTCGACGCAGTATATATACAGAAAATGCCCTTCCTGCATAAACTGCCAGTCGTTCGAGGACTATCTCATAAAAAGCGAATTTACGAAAGAACTGTCGCGATTGGAGGGTATGGAGGATGCCGGACGCCGATGCGTCCACAGCCGTGATCGCATTCCACAATGTCACCAAACGCTTCGGTGACGTGGTGGCGGCGGCCGACCTCGATCTTGAAGTCGGGGCGGGCGAATTCCTGTCGTTCCTTGGACCCTCGGGCTGTGGCAAGACCACCTCGTTGCGCATGATCGCCGGCTTTGAGCGCCCCAGCGAGGGCGACGTCTATCTGGAAGGCGAACGGGTCAACGACATTCCCGCCTATCGCCGTCCGGTCAACATGGTGTTCCAGCACTACGCCCTGTTTCCACACCTCAGTGTCGCCGACAACATCGCCTATGGTCTGCGGCAGCGCTCGCCACGGCCCGCCAAGGCCGAGATCGCCCGCCGGGTCTCCGAGACCCTCGAGCTGGTGCGCCTGGCAGGTTACGAGACCCGCCGCTCGTGGGAACTGTCCGGCGGCCAGCAGCAACGCGTGGCGCTGGCCCGCGCCCTCATTAACAAACCCAAGGTGCTGTTGCTCGATGAACCGCTCGCCGCCCTCGACAGGAAGCTCAGGCGCGAGATGCAGATCGAGTTGCAGAACCTGCAAAGGAGCGTCGGCATCACCTTCATCCTCGTCACCCACGACCAGGAAGAAGCGCTCTCCATGAGCGACCGGGTGTGCATCATGCGTAACGGCCGCATCGTCCAAACCGGCTCGCCACGCCAACTCTACGACCAGCCGAAGAGCCGCTACGTCGCTGATTTCGTGGGCAAGTCCAACTTTTTCGACGGCACCGTGAGAAAGGCCGTGAAGACGGCCCTTCAGATCGAGCTCGACTGCGGCATCCACATCGAGGCGCGCGCGCCGGCCACGACAACCGCCCCGGCGCCCGGCGAACGGGTCTCGGTGAGCGTGCGCCCCGAGCAGATCGTCCTTGCCCGGCGTAACCTCGCCAAGGGCAAGGAAGCCATCGCGGTGCGCATTCTCAACCGCATTTTTCTCGGCGAGCACACCGAGTATCTGGTGCACAGTGAACAGCTTGGCGAGTTTCTGGTACTGGCGCCGCGCCAGATTGAGATTTCCGAAGCCCCCTTTGACGTTGGCGACAGCGGCAGCGTTTCATGGCGGAGCGATACCGCCTTGGCGCTCGCTCCGGCATGAGGTGGCTTCGGTGAGGACGTGCCTGGACAGACCAACCCAAGGGAGAAACGAAGATGTCCAACAATGACGATACCCCGATCACCCGCCAGCGCTTCATGCAGGAACTGCGGCGCTATCAGAAGGGTTCGGTTTCGCGCCGCCATTTTCTCGGCGTGACCGGCCTCGGCATGGCGAGCCTGGTGCTCGGCTCGGCCATGCCCGGTCTGAGGCCGCGACGTGCCTACGCCGCCGGCAATCTCGGCGATACCCTCAACTTCACGACCTGGCCCAACTATTTCGCTCAGGAAGACCTCGACAGCTTCACCAAGACGACCGGTGTCAACATCAATGTCTCGGTGTTCGGCTCCAACGAGGAAATGCTGGCCAAGCTGCAGGCCGGCGGCACCGGCTGGGACGTCTTCGTGCCGACCAACTACACCATCTCCACCTACAAGCAGCTCGACATCATCGAGCCGCTGGAGCTGGCCAAGCTCCCGGCGTTCGATCCTTCAACCCATGATCCGCGGTTTATCGGCGCCGGCACGGTGGACGGCACCATTTATGCGGTGCCGAAGGATTGGGGCACCACCGGCTATGTCGTCAACACCGACAAGGTCAAGGGCGACATGACCACCTGGAAGCAGTTCTGGGACCGCGCCCGCGGCGACCTTACGGATCGCGTCATGGTGCACGACTACCAGCTCACCGTCATCGGCAATGCGCTCAAGTATTTCGGCCACTCCTTCAACTCCGTAGATCCCAAGGAACTGGCCGAAGCCGAAAAGTTGCTCCTCGATGTGAAGCCGCATCTGTTCGGCATCAATTCCGATTACCAGCCCTCGATGCGCAATGGCGATGCCTGGGTGTCGATGTGCTGGACCGGCGATGCCTACCAGCTGCACCGCGATATCGCGGCCATGCACTATGTGATCGGTACCGAAGGTGGCGAGATATGGACCGACTTCTATGCCATCCCGAAAAACGCACCGCACCGCGAGGCGGCCTATGCCTTCGTCAACCACATGCTGACGCCTGAGGTCAATTCCAAGGAAGTGCAGGCCATTGGCTACCCGAGCACGGATGCCAAAACCAACGCGCTGCTGCCCAAGACGCTGCTGGAGGATCCAATTCTTTATCCGGCCAAGGATTTGCTGACCAATCTGGAATTCGGCGCGGCGGCAACCCTTACCAATCCGGCGAGGGCTGAGCTCATGAACCGCTTCAAGTCGGCCTGATCGCATCCCATGACGATCGCGGCAGCATCATCGCGGCGCACCACCACGGCCCTACTGGTCGGGCCGGCGGCGCTGTTCTTCCTGCTGCTCCTGGTCCTGCCGCTGATCGTCGTGGTCATCTACAGCTTCGGAGAGCGGGCGCCGGCCGGCGGCTATGCGCCCGCTTTCACGTTCGCCAACTACGCCGATCTTCCCTCGCGCGGAAAGGCCTTCCTCAACACCCTGACGCTGGCCCCGCTCGGCACCTTGCTATGCGTCGTCATCGCCTATCCGCTGGCCTATTTCCTCGCCCTCAAGGTATCCGAAAGATGGCGCACCCTGCTCCTGGTGCTGGTCATCGTACCTTTCTGGACCAGCCAGCTGCTGCGCATCTATGCCTGGCTCCTGATCCTCGGGCACAGGGGTATTCCCTCGTTCCTCGCCCTCATCGGCTTTGCGGACGTGCGTCTCGTCAACACCCCCTTCGCCGTACTCGTCGGCATGGTCTACGGATATCTGCCGCTGATGGTATTTCCCATCTATGTGAGCCTGGAAAAACTCGACCGCCGCCTGCTCGAGGCCTCCGCCGATCTCGGCGCCAACCCGTGGCGTACCTTGTGGCAGGTGACCCTGCCCCTGTCGCTGCCGGGCGTGGCCACCGGCTCACTACTGGTCTTCATCCTCTTGATGGGCGAGTTCATCATCCCCGCCTTCCTCGGTGGCGGCAAGGTGTTCTTCATCGGCAACGCTTTGGTCGACCTCTTCCTGCAATCGCGCAACTGGCCGCTGGGTGCTGCTGTATCGCTGGGCCTGGTCGGGATCATGCTGGTCACCATCGTCATTTACATGCGCTTCGTGATCGGCCGTGGCGGCGAGCGCCGCATGGCGCTGATGTGAGGCAAGCCCCATGCGCTGGTATGCGAGTGTCATCTACTTCGTCCTCTACCTGCCGATCGCCATCATCGTGATCTATTCGTTCAATAGCGGGCGCTATGCCATGGACTGGCAGGGCTTCTCCGTGCTGTGGTATTTCAAGGCTTTCGCCGACCCGTTTGCCATGCAGTCGCTGCGGACCAGCCTCACCGTCGGCCTGTGGACGGCATTCCTGGCCACGATCATCGGTACGCTCGCCGCCATCGGGCTCGAGCGCATGCGCGGCTGGCTCAGGCAGGTTTTCGACGGCCTTATCTACATCGCCATCATGGTGCCGGGGGTGGTGATCGGCATCGCCACCCTGATTGCGTTTGTTACCGTGTTTGATGCCGTCAACCCGGCGCTCGCCCATATGTTCGGCGATCACGCACCGAAACTGCACATGGGCATACCCACCATCATCGGCGCCCATGTGCTGTTCAATCTCGCCGTCGTCATCCTCATCGTTCGCTCGCGCCTTGCCGGCATGGACAAGAGCCTGATCGAGGCCTCGGAGGACCTTTATGCGACCCCCTTCGGCACCTTCCGGCAGGTGGTCCTGCCGCTGCTGGCGCCGGCCATTATCGCCGGCTTCCTGTTGAGCTTCACCTTCAGCTTTGAGGACTTCATCATCGCCTTCTTCGTTGCCGGGCCCAACAACACCCTGCCGATCTATATCTTCTCCTCCATTCGGCGCGGCATCACGCCTGAGATCAATGCCATCGGCACCGTGGTGCTCGTGGTATCGCTGACGCTCCTCATCTCCGCCCAGTTCCTGCTGCGCGGCAATACGCGCCGTGCTGCCGGCGGAGGGGCGGCGGCATGATCCTGAAGGAGCAGGTCGCCATCGTCACCGCCGCCGGCTCGGGTATCGGCCGGGCGGGCGCCTGCATTCTCGGCCGCCACGGCGCAACCGTCCTCGTCAGCGACCGCGACGAGGAGACCGCCGCCGAAACCGCAGGGCTGATTGTGGAGGACGGCGGCAGGGCGGAAGCCGTTGCACTCGATGTCCTCGACGATGCGGCCGTTGCCCGCCTCATCGATCGGACGGCCGAAAGGTATGGGCGCATCGACATCGTTCATTCCCATGCCGGCATCCAGATCGAAGGCACGCTCGAAGAGGTTCGCCCGGGCGGCATGGATGACTCATGGCGTCTCAATGTGCGCTCTCACTTCATCCTTGCGCGCCACGCCGTGCCGCACATGAAGCGCCGGGGCAGTGGCTCCATCGTCATCACCTCGTCCAATTCCGGCGTGCTCTTTGACCGCGGCATGATCGCCTATGCCACCTCCAAGCATGCCGCCGTGGCCATGGTGCGCCAGATGGCGCTCGATTATGCCCGCTTCAATGTCCGGGTGAACGCCTTGTGTCCGGGCTGGGTCGATACCGCCTTCAACGAGCCCTTCATGCGCCAGATGGGGGGCCGCAGTGAACTCGAGCGCTACGTGGCCGAGCAGATCCCCATGGGCCGCTGGGCCAGCGTCGACGAGATCGCGGAGGGCATCTTGTTCCTTGCCTCCAACCGCTCCTCCTTCATGACCGGCCAAGCCCTGGTCATCGACGGCGGTGAAAGTATCGCTTGAGGCCTGGTCCATGTCGGTGTGACCGACCGGCATCAGCCTCGAGCCAGCCCAACTTGGCTTGATGCTGGCCGTTTCCAGCGTGGAAGCCAGATCGGATTTATTTGCCTCCGGCGCCAACGGTGCTCCGGGACCGAAGCTTGGGCCGCCGGCTCTATCCCGATCTTCTCCTTAGCCGAATGGCGCTTGCGGATCTTGCGGGGAATGTCCCGGATCGTGCTCAAGTCGGCCGCGTCCCTGGTATCCTTCGGATTCTGTCTCATCTTCACGCGTCCATGGCTGTGATGAGCCAGAAATCCTCCGTGCTGAAAATCCCTCAAGATGTCCCGATGATGCTGACTTCAAACATCCCGGATTGTCGGGCAGCCGTTCTCACACTGGCGGCAGAGGGAGTGTGAAGGCCGGCTCGGCATTTACGGCCGCGGCTGCGGCGAACATGGTCCTTTCGTCGAAATAGCGTCCGATGAACTGCACTCCCATCGGCAGGCCCTGGCTGTGCATGCCGCTGGGCAGTGTGACGGCGGGATGACCGGACATATTGAAGAAGGTGGTGTAGCGCGTGATGGCGTTGCCGACGGGTTCGCTCCGGCCGCCGGTGGTCACCATCGCCTCTGCGAGCCGCGGCGCGATGATGGGCGTAGCCGGTGTCACGACGACGTCGACATCTGAGAACGCGGCGTTGGTCTGTTGGCGATATTGCACCAGCATCCGCCGCGCACGCACATAGTGTTCGGCCAGCAGGCACTGTCCCAGGGCGAGGCCGGCGCGAAGGTCCGCCCCATAGAGATCGCCGCGCTCATCGAGATAGCGCGTATGGAAGCTGATCGCCTCCGGCATCTGGAGGCTGAGCGATACCGTCCTTGCATGTTCCACGGACGGCAGATCGATATCGACGAGCCGGGCGCCCGCGGTTTCCATGAAAGGCAATACCCGTTCACTGGCGCGCAGGATCTCATCGTCGCAATCGTCGCAATATAAGCTGCGCGGCACGCCGATGCTGAGGTCGGCAAGCGCAATGTCCGAAAAGTCGTCATAGTCGTCGACGGGCTCAGCCGCGCAGGCGGGATCGCGCGCGTCGAATCCCGCCACCACGCCAAGCATCAGTGCCGCATCGCTTATCGAGCGTGCCAGGATGCCGACGTGATCGAGGGTCCAGCAATAGGGTATGACGCCGTGCGTCGGAATCCTGCCGATGGTGGGTTTCAGCCCGGCGATGCCCGAGAGCGCCGCCGGTGCGCGCACCGAACCGCCGGTATCGGTTCCGAAAGCCGCCGGCGCCAGACCGAAGGCGACCGCCGCCGCCGATCCGCTGCTCGAACCTCCGGCCAGCCGCTTCGGGTCGTAGGCATTTATGGCCGTTCCGTAGGTCGGATTCTCGCCCGTCGCGCCATAGGCGAATTCATGCAGGTTAGTCTTTCCCAGACTGACGGCACCGGCAGCGAACATGCGTTCGATGAGGCAGGCATGCGTCTCGGCGACATTGTCGGCCAGCACGCGGGACCCGCCGGTCGTCGCGACCCCGGCGATGTCGATCATATCCTTGGACGCAAAAGGAATGCCGCTGAGTGCACCTCCCGTGACCTCGCCGGCACGCGCACTGTCGGCCTGGCGAGCGCTTTCACGGGCGGTTTCGGTTGTGACTTCGATGAAGGCCCGCACCGTGTCGTTGTAACGCCGGATACGACCCAGGTAGATGTCGGTCAGTTCCAGGCTGGAGATGCCGCCCTTTGCAATGTCGCGGCGCAGCGCCGATACCGGGCTGAAGGCGATGGCATCGTCGCTCACTTTCTGGGCGCCTGTCTTTGCACGCCCTGAGCGGGTGCGATGAAGCCGAGATCGGTCTTGCGGAGCCGTTCGAGCGCCTCCAGCAGGTCCTGAAAGCCGGTGATGATGCCGCGCCTGGGCATGACAAGCTCATCGAGCTCCTCCTTGCTCCAGGCATTTGAAGCGAGCTGTGCCGTCAGGTTTTCGAGCGTCTCGCGTGTCAGCTTTTGCATCACCTCTCCCCTCGTTCGAACGCTCGTTGCACCGCACGCGTCGCCAGTCGGCTAGCGCACGATCAGCGTCTCGGGCGTTACCTTGGTCAGGACCTCCGCCCCTCCTTCGCCCAGCATGACCGTGTTGGAAATGAAATAGTCGACCACGCCGGTGTTGGTGAACCATGAATGGGCATGGAACGTCATGCCGACCTTGAGCTCCAGCGACGAGTTGGGCGCAAGGCTGGTGACCATGCTGCCGCCGGTCCAGCTTGGCGGAAACCCGATCCCCACCAGATAGCCGCAATGATGGCGTTCGTAAGTCTCAAGCCCGGCACTTCTGGCGACCTCGCGCCAGGCGGCATAGACCTCGCCCGCCCTGGCGCCTGGCCGGATCGCATCGCAAATGGCCGCCATACCGGCTATGGCCAGTTCTGCCGATCTTTGGGCTCCCTCAGGTGCCCTGCCGACATAGACGATGCGCCCCATGGGGGCCTGGTACTTCCGGTGGGCCGCGGCGACCTCGAGAAAGACGGCATCACCGTTCCTGAACACGTCGCCGCGCCAGGTCGTGTGTTCTTCGCCAAGCCGCGTCGTCGGGCGGATGAAGGGGCCGAAACCGGGATATTCGCTGCCTGCTAGGATCATGGCGCGATGGCATTCGGCAGCAACCTCATAGTCGCTCGCCCCGTCATGGATAGCATCGATGGCCGCCATCGTGCCGGCGTCGGCGGCGATTGCGGCCTTGCGGGTGTAGTCCATTTCAAGCGGCGACTTGACCAGCCGCAACCCATCCACCAGGCCGGATGCATCGCGCCATGCGATGTCGCTGGCGTCTTGCTGAATTTTTTCGGCGATGCGCGGTGTCAGGAAGAGGCTGCGCTTTTCCATCCCCACCCGGCCGTGGCGCAATCCCGCCTCGGTGAGCGCCCTGACCGCAAAATCGGCCGGATCCTCGTGATCGGCATGGCCGAGAAAGCGGGCATTGGTCACCTGATTGGCAATCGTGATCCGCTCCATGGCGCGCGCGATGAGGATCATGTCGCCGTCACGCGGCACCACCAGCATGTGGCAGGCAAAGAACCCCCAGTGATCGAGCGCCGTGAGGTAGTACAAATTTTCCGGCACGCTGATCAGGAGGCCGTCGAGGTCCTCCTGCGTCATCCTTGCGCGCACATTTGCCAACCGCTGGCTCAGTTCCTCGGGCGGAAAGACGAAATACCCAGACATCTGTGCACCTGCCACGCTATCATTCAATGGTATACCAATATGGGCGACCCTAGTGTCGCCCCACAGTGCTGTCAATGCTGCCACTTTGCGTCTGGCATGGAAAAATTGCTGATAATGGCCCACTTTCTTACGAGTTGGGCCAGATTTCACCTGCTGAAGTGATTTCCACAAGGTGGATGGAGAAATTGCTTTACAGGAGGGATTAAATTTGTTGGTATACCATCCGAGTGACGCCTGATCACAAAAAGGAAGGAGTTTGGACATGTCACTGAACAAGCGTGCTTTTCTCGCCGGTGCTACGACCTTGGCGGTGCTTGCCACGAGCGCCGGCCTTGCCCGCGCCGACAGCATCACGGACCGGGTGAAGGCCGGAAAGTCGATTCGCATCGGTTTCGCCAACGAGCGGCCCTTTGCCTATCCGGCCGATGACGGCAGTCCCAAGGGCTTTGTCAACGCCTATGTGCTCGGCGTCCTGCACGAGATGGGCTACGACAAGATCGAGCCGGTGCAGACCGACTGGGGCGGACTGATCCCGGGGCTGCAGGCCGGTCGCTTCGACATCATCACGGGCGGGATGAACATCCTGCATTCGCGTTGCGAGAACGTGGCGTTCTCGCAGCCCATGGCAAAGGTCGGCGATGCATTCATCGTCGCCAAGGGCAACCCCAAACACATCGAGACCTACCAGGACATCAAGGACAAGAACGCCATCCTGGTGACCGGCGCCGGCTATAGCACCGTCGAGAATGCCAAGGCGGCAGGCGTGCCGGACAGCAGCATCATGCAGGTGCCGGGTCCGACCGAGATTCTCGCCGCCGTCAAGGCGGGTCGTGCCGATGCCGGCGGGATGACCTTCTTTGCCGCGCAGCAGCTGGCGCAAGGCTCGAACGGTGCCGTGGATGTGACCGACCCCAGCAAGCTGCCGGAAAAATCGGTCAACTGGGTGGGCATCGGCTTCAGGAAGGCGGACAAGGATTTCGTGGCCAAGTTCAACGCGGCGCAGAAAAAGTATCTTGGCACACCCGCGATGATGAAGGCGGTGGCCGAATACGGCTACACCAAGGCCTCGCTGCCGGGTGACAAGGCACTCGCCTGGGTCTGCCAGAACCGTTGAGGCTTTCGGGGCGCGCGGGACCGCCTCGCGCCCCCTGCACCAAAGGGGCAGGCCATGTCGTACTGGGAGTTCCTGCAAACATTCGGCCAGCGCTTCCTCGCGGGAACGCTGGTCACCGCCGAGCAGTTCGTGCTGGCGTCATTGCTGGCGATCTTCGCCGCCCTTATCGCCGGACTCGCCAGGCTATCGCGCAACCCGGCCATCAACGGGACCGCGGTGGTCTATATCGAGATCTTCCGCGGCACCTCGCTGCTGGTGCAATTGTTCTGGGTCTTCTTCGTCCTGCCGCTGTTCGGCATCACTTTTCCCAAGTTCGTTGCCGGCTTCGTCTCGGTGGGGCTGAACGTCGGCGCTTACGGGGCCGAAATCGTCCGCGGGGCCATTCAGTCGGTGGCGCGGGGGCAGTATGAGGCGGCAATCGCGCTCAATATGACATCGGCGCAGCGGATGCGGCGGATCATCCTGCCGCAGGCGCTACTGATCATGCTGCCGCCGTGGGGCAACCTGTTGATCGAACTTCTCAAGGGTACGGCGCTGGTCGCGCTGATCTCGGTCGCCGACCTGATGTTCCAAGCCAAGCAGATCAACGCGGCGAACTACCTGTCGGCGCAGGCCTTCGGTACTGCCTTGATCATCTACTATCTGCTGGCGCGGTTCCTCATCACGCCGGCGATGCGCTGGGCCGAACGGGCGGTGGCGCGCAAGATGGGCATCACTTGAGCCATGTTTCACTGGCGTTGGGATTTTGTCTGGCACATCCTGCCCCGATTGCTGCACGCGACGGTGAATACGCTTTTGGCGGCCGGCATCGGCTATGCCATTGCGCTGGTGCTGGGGCTCGTGCTGGCGCTCGCGCAGCGCACGCCCTGGCACGTCCTGACCTGGGCGGTGCGGGAGGTGGTCGAATTCGTCCGCTCGACACCGCTGGTGCTGCAGATCTTCTTCGTCTTCTACGTCTTTCCGCAGTTCGGCATCCGCCTTTCGCCCTGGATTTCGGGCATGATCGCCATCGGGCTGCACTATGCCGCCTATCTCTCCGAGGTCTACCGGGCCGGCCTCGATGGCGTGCCGCGTGGCCAATGGGAGGCGTGCCGGGCGCTCAATCTCTCGACCGGACGCACTTACTTCCGCATCATCATTCCGCAGGCCCTGCCGATCGCGCTTCCCGGCATGGGCAACTATCTCGTCGGCATCTTCAAGGACACGCCGATGCTGTCGGTGATCGGGGTGGCGGAACTGATGCACACCGCCAACGCCATCGGCGCGGAGAACTACCGCTTCCTCGAGCCCTACACCATGGTGGGCGTGATCTTCCTCCTAATATCGTTGCCCACGGCGGCCGGATTGCGCTGGCTCGAGGCCGCGGTACGCCGGGCGCTGGGCATGGCCAAATAGGACAACGAGGAGGACCGGCATGAGCGATCAGAGCTATCCGCTGGAACTGACCGGCAGCGACATGCCGATGGTGCGCTTTGCCAACGTCACCAAGAGCTACGGTCCGTTGACCGTCCTCGATAGCCTCGACATCGACATTGCCCCGCACGAAATGGTGTCGATTATCGGACCGTCCGGTTCCGGCAAGACCACGGTCTTGCGCATGCTGATGACGCTGGAGACCATCAATGAAGGTGTCATCTATGTGAACGGCAAGCCCCTCACCCATATGCCGCGCAACGGCGGCCTGGTGCGCGCCGATGAGAGCTACATGCGCAAGCAGCGCATGAATGTCGGCATGGTGTTCCAGCACTTCAACCTGTTTCCCCACATGACGGCGCTGGAAAACTGCATGGAAGCGCCCGTCCAGGTGCTCAAGATGAAGAAGGACGAGGCACGCGAGCGCTCCGTCGAACTGCTCAAGATGGTGGGCCTTCAGGACAAGATGAACCAGCACCCGGCGCGCCTGTCGGGCGGCCAGCAGCAGCGCGTCGCCATCGCCCGGGCGCTCGCCATGCGCCCCAAGGTGATGCTGCTCGACGAGGTAACATCGGCGCTCGACCCGGAAGTCATCACCGAAGTGCTGAACGTCATCCGCTACCTCAACAAGGAATACAAGCTGACCATGCTGATGGTCACGCATCAGATGGGTTTTGCCAAGGAAATCTCCGACCGCGTATGCTTCTTCTTCGCCGGCAAGATTGCCGAACAGGGCCCGCCCGACCAGATCTTCGGCGATCCACAGAACGAGCGCACCAAACAGTTCCTGCGCGCCGTACTCGATGCGACCTGAACATCGAAGGAAAGGACATGAGTTCAACATGACGAGGAGCATCCGATGCACGTGAGTGCACAGCTTCGCAGCCGGTATGAAGCCGATGGCGTCGTGTGTCTGCGGCAGGTCTTCGACCGTCATTGGCTCGACGTCGTCGCCAGATCGTTCGAACGCGGCCGGGCCAGTCCGGGGCCGATGTATCTCGACTATTCCGCCGCCACCAGACCCGGAACCTACTGCACCGACATGTGGATATGGCCCGACAATCCGGAAATGAAGGCGTTCATCTTTGACTCGCCCGCCGCGTCTGTCGTCGGCGAGTTGATGAACGTCGACTCGGTGATGCTGGTGACCGACAACTGGCTGGTACGCGAGGCGGGCGCGGTCAACCGGGCGCCCTGGCACCATGACGATCCCTATTTCGATGTCGGGGGCAAATGGTGCGTCCTGTGGATGGGCCTGGAGCCCGTCGGTCCCGGAGAGGGTGTTGTGTTTCTCAAGGGTTCGCATAAATGGCAACGGCACTTCATGCCGCTCAGCTTCGCCGGCACCGGCGCCAAGGGCGAATTGATCGCGCCCTACGAGCCAACGCCGGATTTTTCGGCCGAACTCGACAAATACGACGTCATTGAATACGCATTGGAGCCTGGCGACTGCATGGTGTTCAATTCGCGCACCGTGCATGGCGCGCCCAACCCGAAGCCGGCGACGCGCACGGTGCGCCGATTGACCATGCGCTTCGCCGATGGTTTGTCGACTTTCGAAAAGCGCGGCCCATGGACCGACGATCAATGCGCTTACCTTGCGCAGTTCGGCCACAAGCAAGGCGAGAAGCTTGCGGGGCCGTTGCTGCCGATACTCTGGCGTCGGCAGCAAACGCACGCGGCCTGACCGCCACAACAGGGTTTCAGGAGACAGGTAACCTCTGCATTTGCCGATGCCAAACCAACGGCTGAACGCCCCGCGCCAGAGAGCGCAGCAGATCTACGAGGAGTTGCGCGAGCGCATATGCCTTCTCATCTACAAGCCGGGTGAAATCATCAGGGAACGGGATCTGGCCCTGCAGTTCGGTGTCAGTCGCACCCCCTTGCGACGGGTGCTGCAAAGACTGGAAAGCGACGGCCTCATCCTTTCCAAGCAGGGTCACGGAACGGTCGTGACCGAGATCGACCTGCAAAGCCTCAAGGACATCTATTTCGTGCGCATGCGCCTGGCGGAGATGATCGGCGCTTCGGGCCCCTCGCAGCCCGACAAGGAAGTTCTCGACTCACTGGCGCTGCTGGCCGACCGGTGCCGCGACGCCAAGGCAGGCGCCAATTTTCGGGTGTTCTGCGAGATCAACATCGGGCTGCACAAGCAATTTCAGAAGGTCACGCGCAACCGACCGCTCAGGGAATTCTCCGACAAACTCTTTTACCAGACGACGCGCATGTGGTTCAAACTGCTTCCCGACACCGACTGGCAGGCGGAAATTGCCGAGCTGCTGGAGGAGATCCTGTCCGTGGAACGGTGCTTCAGAATGGGCGATGTCGAATCTGCCGGATTCGTCCACCGCAACCATCTTTCGATGGTCGTCCGGAGGATCGAATCGTTGATCTGAGCTCCTGAACGCCTACCAGCTCTTGGAGCACGATCCGGTCAGCACAGCGACGATGCGCCGGCCGAAGCAGGATCTGTCGTGGAACGCCACGGCGGCGATTGGTGTCGTGGCTGCCCGCACGACAAACCTTCCGGCGTGCCGAGGTACCCCAGGCGTTGCCGCCCTCGGCGGCCAGGTCATTTGCCGCGCAAGAATCTCACAGTTCGCCTCGGTTGAACCGCGTGTGATCAAAATCAGTCAGGAGCTTTGAAGAATTGACTTCTTTGCTTCGCGGTCGGCTCGAGTTTGGTACACAAACACCAAAATTGCGTGGTAATTCTACATTTATGTGCGGCCAACCGAAGCCTGGCGGCTTTGGCTTTGCAGAGGCGGACATGACTGCAGGACTTGAGCGGGACATCGTGGACCGCAGCGCCTATGAGCGCAACGTCGCGCATATGCGCAAGCTCGGACTGGAGTAGCCGCGCATTGCAGATCTGGCGAATCCACCTGAGCGATTGGCGGCCAAGGCTGACGAAATCGAAGACGCCGATCCCGACGCCGCTGATATTTGCAACCTGTTTCGCGTTCATTGGCACAACGGGGCGGAGCGCAGATCGCTCGTCGATGTCCCGCAGCATCTCGAGCTGCCCGAAGCGCTCACCGGCGTCAAGGCCAGGATCATCATGGCCTTGGGAAACCGGTTCCCGATGATCAACGCCGACAAGGTGCTGGCCGCCTATGGCTGTCTCATTCCACACCTGATATCGGGCGCATTCGACGTCACACGCCACCGTGCGGTCTGGCCGTCGACTGGCAATTACTGTCGCGGCGGCGTGGCCATCGCCAAGCTTCTCGGGTGTCGGTCCGTCGCGGTGCTGCCGGAGGGCATGAGCCGGAAGCGGTGCAACTGGCTCGAGGAATGGGTGGTCGATCCGAAAGACATTCACCGCACGCCCGGCACCGAAAGCAATGTCAAGGAGATCTACGACGCCTGTCATTCCCTGGCAAAGGACAAGCAGAACCTGATTCTCAACCAGTTCGCCGAGTACGGGAACTATATCGTGCACCGCGCCGTGACCGGCGGGGCGATGTATCAATCGGAAATCGAGATTGCCAAGGCGAAATATATTGCCGGCAAGTTCTCCGAGATCGAGGCCGCAGAAGCATTTGGCCAGCACCTGCTTGGCGCCGGCATCGACCATGTCAGCGAACTGACGCACTTCGACCGCGAGCGCATCTTCAATCTCGGCTACTACATCTGGGTCGAGCAGCAGGGCACGAGCCTTACCGAGTTCGATCGCTGGCGCGAGCAGGAATTCTGGGACGGATTGATGAACTGGTGCCCGTCTGGGATGATATGATCGAAACCGTGAACACACAGCTTGGCCAGCGGTTACAGCGGAAAGCAGCGCCCTCATGCGTGAATCTGACTATGCAACCGGCTACCTGCGCAACGAGATGGTCGCCTGGCGGCACGACTTTCATCATCATCCCGAACTCGGCTTTGATGAACATCGCACCAGCGCGCGCGTTGCCGAACTTCTGGAAAGCTTCGGCCTTGAGGTCCACAGGGGCATCGGCGGTACCGGCGTGGTCGGCGTGCTGCAACGCGGCAACGGTACACGCAGCATCGGCCTGCGGGCGGACATGGACGCGTTGCCGATCCGCGAACGCAACGAATTTGCCCACCGCTCCACACATGACGGCGTCATGCATGCCTGTGGTCATGACGGTCATACGGCGATGCTGCTGGGGGCCGCCAGGCACCTGGCGGAAAGCGGATCGTTCTCTGGGCGCGCGGTGTTCATCTTCCAGCCTGCCGAAGAGCACGGCAAGGGCGGGGCGGCGATGATCGCCGACGGCCTGTTCGAGAAATTTCCCGTCGATGACGTCTATGGCATGCACAACATGCCGGGCATGCAGGCCGGGACCTTTTCCATGCGCACCGGCGCCATGATGGCCAGCGAAGCGCTGTTCGAAATTGGCATCGAGGCACGTGGCGGACATGCCGCCATGCCGCATCAAGGCGTCGATGCCATCGTGGTCGGCGCCGAGATCGTGATGGCGCTGCAGACCATCGTGTCACGCAAGCTCAATCCGGGGCTAAACGGCGTTGTCTCGGTGACCGACTTCAGGACGGACGGGCAGCGCAATGTGTTGCCGGGCCGGGCGACGCTGAGCGGCGATGCGCGTGCGCTCAATCGCGAGATCAACGCCCGCATCGAGGAAATGATGCGCCAGATCGTCGGCGGCATCGCCATGGCACACGGTGTCAGCGCCACGGTCGCTTATGAAACCGTGTTCGAGGTGCTCATCAATGCGCCCGAACCGACTGCACGCGCGGCGCGTTGCGCCACCGCGCTGGTCGGCACGACCGGGGTCGATACCGAGTGTCCGCCGGTCCTCGGATCGGAGGATTTCGCCCACATGGCCAAGGCCCGACCGGGCTGCTTCGTCTTCACCGGCAACGGCACGCAGGGGCCGCATGGCCGTCCGCTGCATTCCGCCGATTATGATTTCAACGATGACGCCCTCGTGCCGGGCTCGTCCTTCTGGGTGCGGCTTGTCGAGCAGGAACTCGCCGGAGACCGTTCATGATGCATGCGCAACGAATGGACGCGCTGCGCGCGCGGCTCGGTGAGGCAGGCTACGACGTGGCACTGATCACCGACGATGACAGCGTCTACTACTTCACCGGCTACTACGACTATCTGCACATGGATTTCGGTCGCCCGAACATCCTGGTGATGCCGCGCGACGGAAAGTCCCTGTTGATCACGCCGACCATCGACGTGGTCATGGCCAATGCCGCCGCCAGGGTCGATCGCATCGCCGCATGGAATGACGGGGCGGGCAACGAATGGCGGCAAGAACTGCCCGCAGCCGTAAGAGGCGCCGCGAAAGTGGCCATCGAGCCCGGTCACATGCCGCCCATGGTGCGCGCCTGTGTGGATGGCCTCGTCGATGCCGGCAGGCTTGGCAACGTGACGCCCATCATCTCGGACATGAGGATGATCAAAATCGGCGCAGGAACTGCAACTGGCGCGCCATGCCGGCGAGGTCGCCGATGCGATGATGGCCGCGGGCCGGGCGACGATTGGCGACGGCGTGCCGGAATTCGAGGTGGCCCTGGCGACATCGCAGGCAGGCACCCTAAAGGCGGCAGAGCTTCTGGCGGCCCGTTACGACGATGCGGCCATGTCGCCGAACACGCACTTCCTGCAGATCATGGCCTCGGGCGAAGAGATCACCAAGACCCACCACCGCGCGACAAACCGCATTATGCATCGGGGGGAGCCGGTTTTCCTGTGCTTTTGCGGCATGACCAATTTGCATCGTTTCAAGCTGGGCTTCGACCGCACCTTCTGGATCGGGGAAATCCGCGATCCGAAACAGGCCGAGGTCTACGAGGTGGCCGTGGCCAGCCAGAAAGCCGCACTTGACGTGTTGAGGCCGGAGGTCACGGCGGAATCCGTCCATGCAGGCTATGCCGAGGTCATCCAGGGTGCCGGCTTCGATTATCCGTTCCGCTGCGGCCGTGCGACCGGATACAGCTTTCTGGAGAGGCCACAGCTAGTGACCGGCGACAGGACCGTCCTCAAACCGGGCATGGTCCTGGCGGTGGACGGGTCGGTCGCGGTCGACACATTTCGGGCGCAGGTGGGCGACAGCTTCATCGTGACCGACAGTGGCTACGAACCGATCACCCACCATGCGAAAGCCATTGAAGACATGATTCTCTAGCAGGCCGTCATCGAACATGAAACCGCTTGAGGGCCCTGTTGATTGGGGCTTCTTGGGTGACAGGATTTGATCTGATATGCCAGTGTAACCTTAACGCGCTCACCAATTGAAGGCCATAGGATGAACAAGCTGACGACGAGAGAAACCGGCGCGGGAAGCCGCTCCGTCGAGAACCGTTCGCCAAGCCCGATCACCCGGATCGAGGCGATACCGCTTGCCGTGCCCGATGCCGACCGCAGTGATCTCGACGGATTGGTCGATACGATCATCGTGAAAATCCATGACGGGGAAGGCCGCTACGGGTTCGCGGAGACCGACGCGCCCCCCGATCTGGTAAAGGCCTTCATCGAGACGCCGACGGCGCATGCCTGGAGCCGCAATGTATCTGAGGTGCTCGTCGGCGATGACCCGGTAGAGATCGCCGCACTGTGGCAAAGGCTTTACGAGGGCACCTTCTGGCACGGCCGCCGAGGCCTCGGACTGCACGTAATCGGCGCCATCGACATCGCGCTACACGACCTGGCTGGCAAGCAACTCGGCCTGCCGGCCTACAAGCTCATGGGCGGCGCGCGACGGCAAACGCTCAAGCCTTATTGCACCATCTACCCGGGCCTTGCCCACGGCCGCAACGTCGCGCAACTGATGGCCGAGATCGCGCGCCAGTTCGACAAGGCGCTGGAGATCGGCTTTCGTGCCGTGAAGATGGAGGTGCTTTTCTACGACCTCGTCAGCGATGCCGAACTGGTGGGGTTGATCAGGCAAGGTCGGCGCATGCTGGGCGACGGCATTCTGATGGGTGTCGATTTCGGCTACCGCTGGTCCCGTTGGCACGATGCCCGCTGGGTGCTGGAGCGCGTTGCCGAAAGCGATGTCCACTTTGCCGAGGCAACCCTCCAGCATGATGATCTCGACGGTCATGCAAGGCTTGCAGCCGTCAGCCCGGTGCGCATCGGTGGCGCCGAGGCGGCCGCAGGCCGCCACGAGATCCGCGAGTGGATCGAGCGCGGGCGGGTGGCCGTCGTGCAACCCAACATCACCCGTTCAGGCGGTCTCACCGAGATGGCCCGGATCGCCGACATGGCCGACATGAGTGGTATCGATGTCATCCCGCACGGCTGGAAGACCGGCATTACAGCCGCCGCCGGCCGTCACTTCCAGGCCGCCTCGCCGGCGGTGCCGCTGTTCGAATATGTTTCGCCCAGGGTCTTCGACAGCCTGCTGCGCCGCGAACTTACCAGCCCCGAGCCGCAGATCGTGGACGGCGTCATGGCGCTACCTGAAGGCCCGGGCCTCGGCATCGACCTGAACGAGGATCTGGTGGCGCGACTGCGGGTCGGCTGACGCGGGCGGAATCAAACGGCAAAGCGCTTCATCGTCGCCTCATCGAGGCTGATGCCGAGGCCCGGCCGGTCGGGTACTGTTATGCGCCCGTCGGACTCGATGGGGAAACGCTCTGCCGTCAGTTCCCAGCGCAGTGGCGACTGGCTGGTAGAATACTCGCACGGCTCGTCGTCATAATGTTGCGACAGAAAGGCGAGGTTGGCGGCGATGGTGATGTTGGACTTGTAGCCGTGGGTCACCACCCGCTTGCCCAATCTCCGGGCGAGGTTCGACAGGCGCATCAGTTCGGTGATGCCGCCCACCATGGTGACGTCAGGTTGGGCAATGTCGATCTTGCCGATATCGAACATCTGGGCGTATTCGGCACACGTGGTGAGCCCCATGTCGCCGCCGCCGATCGGCACGCCAAAGCCCTGGAAGTGGGCATGGCCCTCCAGGTCGTCGAGCGGCAACGGCGCCTCGACCCAATGAAAGTCGTTCTCCTTGAAGATAGGCATCAGCGGCAGGCCCTCCTCTGCCTTGCTCCAGGCAGTTGCCGCATCGACCATGAGACGCACATCCTTGCCCACATGGGCGCGGGCGGTGCGGATGAGGAGGGCGGTGAGATCGAGATCGTCGCGCCAGAAGGGATCAGCAACGATCTTGATTGCCTTCAGGCCCAGCGTCAAGCCGCGATCGATGTTGCGGCGCACTTCATCGGGCGTTTCGCCCAGTGGATAAACGGTACCGTAGGCGAGAATGCGGTCGCGCAACGTCTTGCCGAGGAGCACCGACAAGGGTTTGCCTTCAACCTTTCCGCGCAGGTCCCACAGGGCAATGTCGACGCCGGAAATGGCATGGATCACGGCGCCGCGGCGGCCATAGTAGAAGGTGGCGTCATACATTTCCTGCCAGAGCCCCTCGACGTCGGAGGGATCCCTGCCGACCAGCACCGACTTCAGCCCCATGGCATGGGAATGGGAGCGCCGTGCCTCCACAATCGCCTTGATCACTGAAGGCACGCTGTCGACCTCTGCGATGCCGGTCACACCTTCATCGGTATGGACGCGGACGACGCAGTTGTCGTAGGAGCCATCAAATCCTTCGCCTTGCCAACCCGGTACACACAGTTCGATGACTTCGATATCGGTAATCTTCATGACCCGTCTTTCCGCTCGCTTGTTGCCTGCATAGTTACAACATTCTGGACTTTGATCCGAAATATCGGTCTGATAGTGAAACCAGAGGGATGGTGATGGCAAGACCCAGGAAAGAGGTTTCGGGATCGGGGACGGCAAATGACACTGGCGGCGCCCGCAGCGTACGCCGCGCCGTCGCCATCTTCGAACTACTGCTGGCCGAAGGTGAGCCGATGCCGATCACCGATCTCATCGCCCGGCTGAAGATACCCAAGTCGACGCTCTACGATCTGGTTCGCACCCTGTCGGAGACCGGCTACCTGGAGCGCGACGAGCGTAGCGCCAATCTGTTCCTGGGGCGTAAGCTGTTTGAACTGGGCATGGCTTACCGCGCCCGCACCGACCTTTTGCGCGACGGGGCAACGGTCGTCGAGGACCTTAGGGACGCAACCGGCGAGACCGTGCAGCTTTCGGTGCTGGAGAACGACCACATGCTTGTGCTGCTCAAGGAAGAAGGTAGCCAGCCCTTGCGCATCATCTCGCGAGTCGGCTCGCGAGTGCCGCCCAACTGGGCGGCGGCAGGCCGTCTTCTGCTCGGCGATCTCGACGATGGTGAACTGCGCGACCTGTTGTCGCGAACGGTGGCCCAGTCCCCGTCGGGCCATGCAACGACCGATATCGATACGCTGGTCGACCAGGTGCGCAAAGTCCGCAAGCAAGGCTACGCCACCGAGATCAACGAGGCCAACCAGCATGCCGGCTGCGTCGCCGCTCCGGTCACCGACGGCGGCGGGCACTGCATCGCGGCGATCAGTGTCGTTGCCCCTGAACAGCGCCTCGGGCGCGGCAATCGCCGGCGGCTCATCGAGGAGGTGCAAAAGGCGGCGCATCGGCTTTCGAAACGGCTGGGTGGTGTATGAATGGCTCAAGCCCGTACGTGATGCAGCGCCTCCAGTTGGTTGAGCAGCAGTTCTGCAGTGAGCTCGCCACGCAGATGCCGCTCGACCAATGGTCCGGCCTTGGCCTGGAAGGTAAGGTACCCGGCATAGCGCGGCCTGGTCCATGCCAACTCCATGGTCGTCCGCGTGGCGCTGAAGCCGCCACCGAAGCGAGCGTCGATGTCGGGATCATGCCAGCACTCGATGCGGGCCGGCTGGCCATGATGGGCAGCAAACGCGGCCTGCGTCGATGGCTCCATCAGGTAGCGGGCATAGGCGAGGGCCGCTTCCGGGTGACGGCAGCTTGCAGCGATGCCGAGCCCGGTTCCACCGATGGTCGATCCCCTGGGGACCCTGTCGTTGACGCCCGGCAGGTCGTGAAAGCGCAAGGGCCGGACCCGGTCGGCCTCGGCATAGGTGGCGTAGCAATAGACGGCCGGACAGTAGACGAGGTCGTCGCGCGTCGCCATCGCCTCGTGCAATCCGATGCTGCTCCAGGTGAAGATCTCCGGCGGACACAAGTCAACGAGGTTGCGCAGGCGTTGAAGCGCATCCCGAGCCGCGGCGCGATCGCAAAAAGGTTCGCCCGGATCGACAGCACAGGGCGTGCCCATGCCGGCCATCAGCGTGAAGAAGGTCATCAGGGCGTGAACGCCCTCCAGGCCGATGGCGAGCCTGAGGCCATGGCTTGCAGCCATTTCGCCCAGCCGCAGGACTTCGTCCCAGGTTCGCGGCACGTCGGCCTTGAGCCGCGCCATCAGGTCGGGCCGGCTCACCGCCACCTGGCAGGCCGCATCAACCGGCAACCCCCATATCGCGCCGCCATAGTGATAGGTCGCAAGCGAGGGGCCGATGAAGCTCGCCTCGGCGCCGGTCACGATGTCGTCCAGCGGCCTGAGGCAGCCCTGCTCGGCGACCTCGCCGACGAAGGGATGATCGAAGATGATGAGGTCGTAGCGGCGGGCGAGTTCGCCCACCGGCTCGAATTCGAATCCCGCGAGAGGACGACTCGCCCATTCGACGTCGATGCCCGGATGCCTGGTTTGAAATCCGGCAAGCGTCGCACGCAGCGGATCCACCGCCCGGCGATGTTCCCAGGTCATGCCCTTGAGGGTGATCACGAGGCTCTCCCCATCTCTTGACTCGCAAACTCTAGCACGGTTAGCTTGCGTGTCTAATACTCCGAACTTCGTTCCAGAATGTCGGAAAACAATGGGCACCCGCGAATCGGCTGAAATCTGGGCCGTAGATGATGGTGTCCAAACAGGGAGGTAGGGCTATGCGGTTACTCGGACTGGTATCGGCGGCTGCGCTCGTGGCGGCCGGCTTGGCAAGCGCCGGTTCCGCCTTCGCGGCGGCTGGCGACAATTGCGTCAAGGTTCTTGGCTACGAATGGTCCGGCGAAAAGCAGTCGATGGACCCGGCCGACATGCACTCGGGCGACGATGCCTATCACATCTTCGCCGTCTATAACCGGCTGGTGGACGTGGACGACAATTTCAAGGTCCTGCCTGAACTGGCGACCAAGTGGTCGGTATCGCCGGACGGGCTGACCTGGACCTTCGATCTGCGCAAGGGGGTGAAATTCCATTCCGGCAAGGACTTCACCTCCGCCGACGTGGTCTACACCTTCAAGCGCCTGCTCGATCCCGCACTCGGCTCGGGCGCCAAGGCGGTGCTGGAATTCCTCGATGCCGACGGCATCAAGGCACCCGATCCCTATACCGTCACCTTCACCACCAAGAAGCCGGTGGTCGAGCTGCCGGTGCTGATCTCCAACAAGTTCACCAACATCGTGCCCGACGGCGCCACCCATGAGGCCTTGCGCCTGCACGAAGACGGCACCGGTCCGTTCATGCAGGAGCAGTTCACGCCCAACGCGCCGGTGCGCATCCTGACAAAGAACCCCAATTACTGGGATTCGGGCAAGCCCAAGGCCGACTGCCTGCGCATCACCGTTGCCCAGGAGCCGGTGGCGGCGGTGGCGGCCATCAAGTCCGGCCAGGTCGACCTGGTGCTTAATGTGGACCCGACCGGCATCCCCTCCCTCAAGGGCGATCCCAACGTGACCTTGCTGCAAACGGGCGCCTCGAACTCCATGACCATCTCCATGTGGGTCGATACCCCGCCCTTCGACAATATCAAGGTGCGCGAGGCATTGAAGAAGGTGGTCGACCGGCAGGCGATGATCGATACCGTGCTGCTCGGCTTTGGTGAGCCCGGCGCCGACAATCCGGTACCGCTCGGCAGCCCCGCCTCCTTCACCAAGGACGCACCCAAGCAGGACATCGCAGGCGCCAAGAAGCTCCTCGCCGAGGCTGGTCACCCCGACGGCCTGAAGTTCGATCTCTACACCGCCGAGGGCGTCCCCGGCATGGTGCGCATGGCCCAGGTCTTTGCCGAGATGGCCAAGCCTGCCGGCTTCGACATCAACGTCATCGTCACCCCGGCCGCGAGCTTCTGGGACGAAGTATGGTTGCACAAGTCCATCGTCACCTCTGCATGGTCCATGCGCCCGCCCGGATTGGGCCTGGCGGTCGCCTATACCCAGAACGCCAAGTGGAAAGAGACCCATTGGGAGCGGCCCGACTACGACGCGCTGCTGCTCAAGGCCAACACCACGGTCGACACGGCCGCACGCATCCAACTGTACCAGCAGGCGGGCAAGATGCTGGCCGATGAAGGCGGCCTGATCCTGCCGATGTTCGTCCATCAGGTGCTGGCGTTGCGCAAGGGCTGTTCCGGCTATACCCCGCGGGCGCAGAACTTCAACCTCAACTTCGAGGATCTGAGCTGCAAGAACTGACGCCGAGTGTGGCGCGTGACGGGTGCCGGGGTCGCAAGACCCTGCACCCGCCCGCCGCCCATCCCGGGCAAGCCATCGCCATCATCGCGCCCTTGCGGATTAGCGGGTAGTATCGCTTATGCTCATCACCCGCCTTATCACTGAACGCTTCTTCATGGCGCTGCTGACGCTACTGCTTGTTTCCTTCCTTATCTTCTCCATCCTTGAAATCCTGCCCGGCGACGTCGCCACCCGCATCCTCGGGCGCGACGCCACGCCGGAAGCCCTGGCCGTTCTGAGGGCGCGCATGCACCTGGGCGATCCGGCGTTGCTGCGTTACGGTCTTTGGCTTTGGGGGGTCCTGCATGGGGATTTCGGCACATCGCTGGTGAGCGGGCGCACCGTTACTGACATTCTCGGCCAGCGGGTTATCAACACCGTCTATCTGTCGATCTATGCCTTCCTGATCTATCTACCGCTGGCGACGCTCCCGGCCCTGCTGCAGGCGGTGCGCCGCGACGGCCCTATAGATCATGTCCTGTCGGTGCTCACCCTGGTGCTGCTGTCGCTGCCCGATTTCCTGCTGGGCACACTGTTGCTGCTCACTTTCGTACTGCTGGTGCCGATCCTGCCGGCCATGTCGACGGTCGACGAGACATCTGGATGGCTCGAATACCTGCGGGCCATGACCCTGCCGGCATGCACCCTGGCCATCGTCATGGCGGTGTATGCGGTACGCATGCTGCGCGACAATCTCATCGAGGTGCTCGATGCCGACTACATCCGCATGGCCGAGCTGCGCGGTGTGCCGGCCCGTCGCGTCGTGTGGCGCCACGCCTTGCCCAACGCTTTGGTGCCCACCTTCAACGTGACGGCCCTCAATCTCGCCTATCTGGTGGGCGGGGTGGTGGTGGTAGAGAAGGTGTTCGGCTACCCCGGCTTCGGCAGCCTGCTGGTGGATGCGTTGCAGTTGCGCGATTTCCCCGTCATCGAGGCAACCATCCTGATCGCCGCGAGCGTTTACATTGCCGCCAATTTCCTCGCCGACGTCGGCGCCATCGTGTTCAATCCTCGGTTGCGGAGCACCTAGCCTATGGTGCTACCCGCCGGAGTGGCCAAAAAGGAAGGCCTCGGATCGTGGATCGGACGGCTACCCTTGAGTCTCCGCATCGGGGCGACGCTTCTATTCGTCCATGCCATCCTCGCCGCTACCGGCCCCTTCTGGATTCCTTACGGCTATTCGCAGATGGGCACCGGCATGCCTCTCGCCCCGGCGAGCCTTGCTCATCCTTTCGGAGTCGACCAGCTCGGCCGCGACGTGTTCAGCCGGGTCATGTATGGCGGGCATATCGAGCTTGTCCTCTCGCTGTCGGGGACCGCGCTGGGCCTCATCGTCGGGTCGCTGGTTGGCCTGTGGTCGGGCTATGTCGGCGGCCTTATCGACAATCTGGTGCAGCGGCTGCTGGAAGTCCTGATCTCCATTCCCTTTCTGGTCATGGCCTTGCTCGCCATGGTGGCCGCCGGGCCTGAACTCTCCGGCAACCCGGTGCTGGTGGTGCTGGTGGTGGCGCTGGTCTATGCGCCGCGCATTGCCCGCATGGCCCGCAGTGCCGCCATCGAGATCGCCACCCGCGATTTCGTGACCATTGCGCGCCTGCGCGGCGAAAGCCCGTGGTCGGTGATGCGTCGCGAACTGCTGCCCAATGCCACCGGCGTCTTGTTGGTGGAATTTGCCTTGCGGGCGGGCTACGCGCCGGTCCTCATCGGCTCGCTCGGCTTTCTCGGCTTTGGCCTCCGCCCGCCCACACCTGAATGGGGCCTGATGATTAGCGAAAATCGCTCGTTGCTGCTCATTGCACCGGCCACGGTTCTGGGACCGGGCATGGCGCTGGCCTCGCTGGTGGTCGGGCTCAATCTTTTTACCGAAGGCCTGGCGCGCATCCTCGGGCGCACCGTCAAGCTCGGTGCCCAGCAATGACCGCACTGCTCGACGTCAGCGATCTGAGCCTTGCCTATCGGGGCGGCGGCGGCCTCAACCGGGTGCTGCATGGCGTCAGCTTCCACATCGATCGCGGCGAGGTGCTGGGGCTGGTGGGCGAGTCCGGCTGCGGCAAGTCCACCGTCGGCCTCACCCTCCTCGGCTACCGCTTCAGTACCGCCGTGGTCGAGGCGGGCCGGGTGATGTTCGATGGCCGCGACCTCTTGAGCCTCACCCGCGGCCAGCTCGACCGGGTGCGCGGCGAACGCATCGGCTTCGTACCGCAGAACCCCACCACGGCCCTCAACCCGTCCATGCGGGTGGGACAGCAGATGGTGGAAACCCTGCGCCTGCACGGTCGCAACCGCGAGGCGGGAGATGCCGTCGGCCGCGCCACTGAACTGTTCGACCTCGTCGGCCTTCCCCGCCCGTCGGAAATTCTCCGGCGCTATCCCCATGAGCTTTCGGGCGGCCAGCAGCAGCGCATCTGCATCGCCATGGCGATTGCCTGCGACCCCGACCTGGTGGTTCTCGATGAACCGACCACCGGCCTCGACGTCACCACGCAGGAGCAGATCATCGCCCTGCTCGTCGACCTGCGCGCCCGGCTCGGCACCTCGATGCTCTACGTCACCCACGACCTGGGCCTGCTTTCCCAGATCGCCGACCGCATCGGTGTCATGTATGCCGGTCATCTGGTGGAGGCAGCACCCAGCCGCACGCTGTTTACAAGGCCGCGCCATCCCTATACCCGCGGACTGATCGATTCGGTGCCGCGCATCGACGACCCGCAAGGCAATGGTCGGCGGCCGTTACGGGGGTTGCTGCGGCGCCGGGAATTGCCGCCCGGCTGTCCGTTCGCACCGCGCTGCGACTATGCGGTTCCCGCCTGCACCGCACAGCGCCAGACCCTCGAGCCGGTGGCCGCCGGCCATGCTGTCGCCTGCCAGCGCTGGCAGGATATCGACGAAGACAAGCCGGGAACGACACCGCCCGCGAAAATCGCCCGGCGCCTCGAAGCGCCGGCGCCGCTTCTCACAGTTGAGGGACTGCGCATTGCCTACGGGGTGGGGCGCGGCCTGATCGCCCGGCTGCTGGCGCCACACCGGGTGGTGGTGGTCGACGATCTCAGCTTCGCCATCGGGCGTGGCGAAACGTTTGCGCTGGTCGGTGAATCGGGCAGCGGCAAGTCGACCGTGGCGCGCGCCATCTCCGGCTTGTTGCCGCCGGTTGCCGGCAGCATTTCCCTGGACGGCGCACCGCTTCCCCCGCGCATCGCCCGGCGCACCGAGGCTCAGCGCCGCGCCGTGCAGTATATTTTCCAGAACCCCGATGCCTCGCTCAATCCGCGCGCCAGGGTGGCCACCATCCTGGCCCGGCCGCTGGCCATGTTCGGCTCAGGCGCAAAGGGCGGCGATGCCATCGCCCAAGCCCTGTCCGATGTCAGCCTCGAAGCTTCCTACCGCCATCGCTATCCCGACGAGCTCTCCGGTGGCGAACGCCAGCGTGTCGCTATCGCCCGCGCCCTCATCGCCCGGCCGGCGCTTCTGTTATGCGATGAAATCCTCTCCGCGCTTGATGTCTCGGTGCAGGCCAACATCATAAGCCTGCTACGAAAGCTGCGCAGCGAACGCGATGTCGCCATGTTGTTCATTTCCCACGACCTGTCGGTGGTGCGCACCCTGGCCGACCGGGTGGGCGTCCTGTTCGGCGGCGTCTTGATGGAATCGGGTCCGGTCGAGGAGATCTTCGCCGCCCCCTTCCACCCTTACACCCTGAGCCTGCTGGAGGCTGTTCCGCGCATCGAGGCGCGCAGCAGTCCCAAGGCCCCGTCGCGCGCCGGTGCCGGTGAGCGCATCGCCGGCGCCGCCTGTGCCTTCGCCGGACGCTGCCGCTGGCAGCTCGGCGATAAATGCCTGAACGAGCCGCCGCCCTGGCAGCGCGCCGGCAAGGATCTCGCCATCCGCTGCCACATCCCGCCCGACCAGCTGAGCCGCCTGGCTGCCGATGCTGCCGTTTCCGCCACCACTGGAGTTGCCCCATGAAGATCACTGCCATCGAATGCTTCGTCCTGCTCGTCCCCGATTTCCGCGCCGATGCCTGTTCGTCGGCCCAGGACAACCTGGTGGTGAAAATTCACACCGACTCAGGCCATGTCGGCATCGGCGAGACCGATACCAACCCGTGGGTGGCGCGCGCCATGATCGAGGCACCTGGCACCCACATCATGGGCCTCGGCCTCAAGGAAACTCTCATCGGCAAGGACCCGCGCGACGTCGAGGGCCTGTGGGAAAAGCTCTATGTGGGGTCCGCCATGACCGGCCGGCGCGGCCTTGGCATCTGCGCCATTGGCGCGCTCGACATGGCGCTGTGGGACCTGGTGGGCAAGATCGAGAACAAACCGTGCTGGCAACTCATGGGCGGGGCCACCAACCACGTCATCACCCCTTATGCCTCGCTGCTGCCGGAAGGCGACGATCTCGAAACCTACGGCCGGGTGCTGCGCGAACGCGCCGTCGAGGCCAAGCGCCTGGGCTTCCGTGCCGCCAAGCTGGAAGTCTGCCTCAAAGGGCCCTATTCCCACAATTCCCTGCAGATCGAGGACGACCGGGTCTGCGCCTCGATGGTGCGCGACATCCGCAAGGCGGTCGGTCCCGACATGGTACTGATGGTCGATGTGGCCTACGCCTGGCGCGACTGGAAGGAGGCCTTGAGGGCCATCGAGATGTTTGCCGATGAGGATGTCTATTTCGTCGAGACGCCATTGCCGTCCGACGACGTCGAGGGCTACGCCAAGCTGTGCCAGGCCTCGCCGGTAAAGATCGCGCTGGGGGAATGGCAGAACACCCGCTTTGAATTCCTGGAGTTCATGAATGCCGGCGCCGTCGATGTGGTGCAGCCAGACGTCGGGCGGGTGGGCGGCCTCACCGAGGCGAAAAGGGTGGCCATGCATGCCCGCGATCGTGGCCTCATTGTTGTGCCGCATTGCTGGAAATCGGCCATCGGCATTGCCGCCTCGGCGCATCTGGCCGCGGTTGCTCCAACCTGCACCTATATCGAGTTCCTGCCGCAACAACTCGCCGATTCGCGCCTGCGCCGCGAGTTGTGCAGCGAAGAACTGCCGGTCATCGACGGTCGAATTCCCTTGCCCCAGGGTCCGGGCCTCGGCGTCACCGTCGACGATGCGGCCCTGGAACGCTTCAAAGTGGCCTGACCATGGGTAAGCCTTCCTCGCTCGACGGCCGGCGTATCGTGATTACCGGGGCGGGATCGGGGATCGGCGCGACGACGGCCGGCCTTCTGGCAAGCCAGGGCGCATTGATCGCCATCGTCGACCGCGACGGGGAAGCCGCGCGGCGCACCGCCGAAGGGCTGGGGCCCGGTCGCGGCCTTGCCGTTGTCGGCGACGTCACCGATCATGCCACATGCGAAGCCGCATTGGCTGCCGTTGAGGCGCAGTGGGGTGGCATCGATGGACTCGTCAACAACGCCGGCACCTGGGATCATGACCCGCTGCTCGACCTGACGCCCGAGCGCTGGCAGCGGGTGCTCGACGTCAATCTGATGGCGCCGATTGCCTGGTCCAACGCCGCCGCGCGGCGGATGCGGGCCGGCGGTGCGATCGTCAATGTCTCTTCGGTTCTCGGCCAGGTAGCAGCCCCCGGACGCGGATCCTATTGCGTCTCCAAGAGCGCCCTCATCGCCCTGACGAAAATGCAGGCCGTCGAGTGGGCGGCGACCGGCATCCGGGTGAACGCCATCGCCCCCGGTTACATCACCAACGAGACGACCATGGCGATGGCGGCTTCGGGCGGCTTCGATGCTGCGGCCATCGAGCGGCGCACGCCCATGGGCCGCTTCGGCACCGAGGACGAGGTGGCCCAGGGCATCGCCTGGCTTCTCGACCCCTTGCGTGCCTCCTATGTGACGGGGCACGTGCTGGAGGTCAACGGCGGCTGGACCGCCTATGGCTTCGTCTAAAACCTGTTCGGAGAACCAGCCATGATCATCGCCTTCAACCATACCAGCTTCACCGTTGCCGACATGGATCGGGCGGTGCGCTTCTGGACCGAAGGCCTCGGCTTCAAGGCGGCATCGGTATCGCCGCGCTCGGGTCCATGGCAGGCCGCGGTGACCGGCATCGCTGGCGCCGAACTGCTTATTGCTCATCTCTACGGCTATGGGGCCCACATCGAGTTGATCCAGTATGTCGAGGGCGCAGCACCGCCTGCGAGGATTGATCCCAACATGGCCTCGGCCGCCCATGTCTGCTTCGAGGTAGAGGACATCGCAGCAACATGGGATCGCCTGATGGCGGCTGGTGCCTCGCCGCAAGGCGAGATCGCCCCCGTCGCCGATGGTCCCATGCGCGGCCTCAAGGCGGCCTATCTGCGCGATCCGGGCGGCATTATCATCGAACTCGTCGAACTTCCCCCATCCGCTCCTTGACCATCCAGTACGCATCGTGTCTCCCTGGAATGATATCGGCTCGCCCGCCCGGCGAGCCGCTAGCGAACACCCCGGCGATTTGCCGCATGGGCTGCAAAATGCTAGCTTTGCCTCTGGTTGGCACCAGCCTGGAAGCGGTGGAAGGGTCGGACAATGGCGAATTTTCTTCCGCCCGCAGCGGTCGGGCAATACGCCGACCTCGGCTTCGTTGCGCCCGTTGCCGTGTTGTCGCTGGACGATGCCGAACACTATCGCCGACGACTGGAAGAGGCTTCCGCCGCAGATGCGGAACTGGCCCGGCGCGTGCTCAAGATGAAGTCGCACCTGGTTTTCGGATGTCTCGACGAGCTGGTGCGCCTGCCGTCCATCCTCGATGCCGTGGAAAGCATACTCGGGCCGGACATCCTGGTGTGGACATCGAGTCTGTTCGCCAAGCCGGCCGGCTCGCCGGATTTTGTTTCCTGGCACCAGGACGTGGCCTATTGGGGACTCGAGCCGCCCGAGATCGTCACCGCCTGGGTGGCGCTGACCGACAGTCGGCCGGACAATGGGTGCATGCGGGTCGTGCCCGGCTCCCACAAGCTCGACGTCGTGCCGCATCGCGACACTTTCGCGGCCAACAACATGCTGAGCCGCGGCCAGGAGGTGGCCATCGCCGTTGACGAGGCCGAGGCCGTTGACCTGGTGCTCGAGCCGGGCGAGATGTCGCTGCACCATGCGCGCATCGTGCACGGCTCACGTGCCAATCCCTCGGTGCGCCCGCGCGTCGGCTTTGCTATCCGCTACATCTCATCCGCCGTGCGCCAGGCCGCCGGCGCCGAGGACAGTGTGATGCTGGTGCGCGGTGAGGATCGCCAGCGGCACTTTCTCTACGACCCTCAGCCGCGCGCCGATTTCGACCGCGATGCGCTGGCGACCTACGAGACGGTGTGTGAACGCGCCCGCCGCATTCTCCTGGCGCCCACCGCCAAGCCATAGGCCATTCCTTGCGCATCACCGCCATCGACATTCACTGGCTGCGCCTGCCGCTCCCCGCCCAGGTCGCCGACGCCATGACCGATCTCACCTCGTGGGACATGATCGCCGTGCGGGTGGCGACCGACGCGGGCCCTGTCGGATGGGGCTACAACTGCACCATCGGCGAAGGCAGCCGGATGCTGGTGACGCTGCTGGCCGATGACCTTGCGCCCCGCTTCATCGGCCGCGATCCGTTCCTGGTGCGGCGGTTGTGGCAGGACATCTATCTCGACCGCCATTTCACCGGTATCACCGGCATCGCCGTGCAAGGGGTCGCCGCCATCGAGATCGCCCTGTGGGACATCATCGCCAAGGCAGCGGGGCAACCGCTGTGGCGCCTGCTCGGCGGCTATAGCGACGACCGCGTTCGCGCCTACAGCACCGACGGCGGTTGGCTCGGCTTCACCGAGGCCGAACTTGTCGCCAATGCCAAAGCAATTCGCGCCGAAGGCTTTTGCGGCTTCAAGATGAAGATCGGCAAGCCGGACCTGGGCGATGACGTGGCGCGCGTCGCGGCCGTGCGCAAGGCGTTGGGTCCCGGCTTTCCCCTCATGGTCGACGCCAACGGCCGCTTCGATCTCATGACCGCCCGGCGGGCTATCGATGCCATCGGCCCCTACGACATTTTCTGGTTCGAAGAGCCGGTGCATCCTTTCGACGTGGCCGCCCACGCCGCGCTGGCCAGAGCAACCCCGGTGCCGGTCCTGGCTGGCGAAACCATGTATGATCCGCGCATGTTCCGCGACTTCATGGTGGCCGGCGCGATGGGCATTGCCCAACCGGACGTGCTCAAGCTCGGCGGCATCGCCGGCTTCATGCAGGTGGCCGGGCTGGCGCGGACCTTCGGTTTGCCGGTGGTGCCGGCGGGCCACAACATGATGCAACTCGATGCCCACCTGATGGCGGCGCTGCCGCACGGGCTGATGATGGAGCACATTCCCTGGCTGCAACCGGTGTTCGAGGGCCCGGTGCGCATCGAACGGGGTCACGCACTGGTGCCAAACGAGGCAGGCGCCGGCACTGACGTACGGCCGGCGGCGATAAAGAAGTACAAGATCGGCTGAGCGCCGGGGCTACTGGAGCCGCGCCGGGAGATAGCCGGCCATATCGATATCCGCCTGGCGACCGGCAATTGTCGCTGCCACGAGGCGGGCCGAGCCATGGGCGAGGGTCCAGCCGAGATGGCCCTGGCCAACATTGTAATAGAGGTTTGCAAAGCGCGAGCGCCCGAGAATGGGCAGCCCGCTTGGGGTGACTGGACGCAAACAGCAGAACGGTTTGAGATCGGGGATGGAGACACGCTCGGCAAGCTGGGGAAAGAGCCCGATGAACGCCTCGGCGAAGGCCCGGGTGCGCTGTGGCTCAGGCACGGTGTCATAGCCGGCGATCTCCGCGAAACCGGTCATGCGCAAGCGCTCGGCACCCAACGGCGCGTAGCCGAATTTGCGCTTTTCATCGAGCACCGGCATGTCGGGGGCCTCGGGCCACAGGTCGCGCGAAAACGTCAGGCTGTAGCCCTTCACCGGAATGATCGGCAGGCGCACGCCGAGGGAACGGGCAATGAGCGGACTGGCCGCGCCGGCCGCCAGCACGAAGGCATCGGCGGTCACATCGCCGGCGCCGGTGACCGCCGCAACAATGCGCTTGCCGTCGTGCCTGAACCGTTCCACCGCCGTACCGAAACGAAACGTCACGCCTCGCGACGCGCAGATCCGGGCCAGTTCCTGCGTGAAGCCGAGACAGTCGCCGCCCTCCTCATCGGGATAGTGGATACCGCCGGCAAGTGCTGCCGCGCGTGGTGCGAGAGCCGGGACCATGGCAACGCACTCGGCAGGCGAGAGTGTCGAATAGCTGAGGCCGAGCGGGGCTTGCGCGCGCGACACCTCGACGGCGTGATCGAACGAGGATCTCTCACGAAAGACTTTCAGGCAGCCTTTGGCGACGAACGCGGAGGTAATTGCCTCGCGGTGCCGCGTTTCCTTCAGCGCCGCGTGACTGTAGAGCGCCAGGCTCAGAACGTGGCGGGTGTTTTCCCAGGAGCGGGCAGAGCGCGAACAGGCAAGGAATTGCAATCCCCACCGCCACATGGCCGGCAGTTGTGAAGCGTGCAGCAGGATCGGAGGGTCCCTGGAGAACAGGCCAAGAAGTGTCCTTGTCGGCACCCCCGGCGCCGACCATGGCACGGCCTGGCTGACCGCTATGTAGCCCCCATTGGCGTGGCTGCATTCAAGGCCGACATCGCCGCCGCGCTCGAGCACCGTGACCTCGTGGCCGTCGCGCATGAGTTCGTAGGCGGTGGTGACGCCGACCACGCCGGCGCCGACGACCGCGATCTTCATGACCCTGCCGGAGGCTGTGGCATGTGTGTCACTTGTGCTCTCGGAAGGCCTTCGCCGCCGCCTCCACCGCATCTCGATCAAGTTCGAAACCGAGGCCCGGCAGGCTTGAGACCGGCAGGGCGCCGTCGATCGGAACCAGGCTGGGGCTCTTGACGATATCGCGCTCCAGCAATTGCCACATGATCTGGTTGCCGTCATCCATGTTGGGAATGGTGGCGGCTACCTGGTTGGTGGCACAGGTGGTGATGCCGGTCTCGAACACCCCGTGAATGCACACGTTGAGGCCCGCCGCCTCGGCTACCGCGGCGGCCTTGCGGTAGCGCTGGGCGCCGCCGGTCTCGTGCATTCCCAGCGTGATGACATCGGCGGCGTCGCTGTGGCAGATATCGTAGACATCCCCCGGCCCATAGACGGTCTGGTCGGCGGCGATCGGGATGTTGGTCACAGCCCGAAGCTTGGCGAGCGCGGCGCTGCCGGCTGTCGACGGGATCGGTTGCTCGATGAACTCGATGTCGTAGGGCTCCAGTTTGTGGAACATGGTACGGGCCATCAGCATGTCCCAGACTTCGTTGGCATCGAGCCTCAAGCGCTTGTCGCCAATTGCCTGACGCACGCTCTTGATGATCGCCAGATCAAGATCCATGCCCCTGCCGACCTTCACGTAGATCACTGAAAAGCCGTCCTTCACCAGTTGCGCGGCGTGGGCGGCCAGTTCGTCAGGGGTGTCGCCCTGGACGAAAGCAAAATAGTGAATCCTGTCATGAACGGCCCCGCCCATGAGGCGATGCAGCGGCTGTTTCGCCGCCTTGCCGATGGCATCCCACAAGGCGAGTTCGATGCCGGCGACGGCCTGGGCGAAATAGCGTGGCGCACTGCCGGTGCCGCGGGCGTTGAATCCGGCCTGGTAGACCTTGGCGATCAGCCGGGCGCCGTCATAGGCGCTCTCGCCGACAAAGAACGGGATGGCGAAATTGATGATGGCAAGAACCGGTTCGATGTCGGGACTGGCGACCGATTTCGGCAATGCCGACGATGCCGGCATCGGTCTCGACCTCGATGAGGATGACGGGAGCACCGTAATTGATCCCTTGCGACCAGTGATAGGGCTGCCTGAACCGGCAATAGAGCGGTGTGGCACGAATGGCGGTAATTTTCATGGCGGGTCCTTCGGTGCTGCTTCACGAGGCCAGGCGGGTGATCTTGCCGGAATAGGTGGGAAAATCGCCGTGCTTGCGATAGGCCTCGGCGTAGCGGGCGACCTTGTCCTCGTCGACCGTGACGCCGAGACCGGGCTTGTCGATGCGTCCCCAGCGCGGCGCATCCGCAATGGGGATGGGCTCGCTCAGGATGTCGTCGTCCATCAGTTGCGCCGTCTGCTGGTGCCCCAGGCAGGCATTGGGGGCGGCCAGCATGAGGTGTTGCCCGGCCGCTGCCGTCAGTCCCAGTTCGCCGTGGGTGTGCTTGCACACCTGCCAGCCTTCGAGATGGCTGGCCTGGACGAGAGCATGGAAGCGCCCCATGGAGCCGACCCAGTATGGGCTGAAGCACAGATACTCACCGCAACGGCTCTTGATCAGGCGCCAGGCGTCGGCTTCGCGCCACAGCCCTTCGTTGACGCAGAACGGCACCTCCACGCGGCGGCGCAGATCGAGCATGTTCTCGACCGGATCTATGGGCACCGGCGCCTCGACGAAATCAAGTTCGAAACGATGATACCAGCGCCTCAGGATGCGCGCCGCCTGAGGCAGGGACCAGGCCTGGTTGACGTCGATGCGGATCCGGCCACCGGGGCCGATCGCGTGGCGCAGCGCTTCCAGCATCTGCTCCTCGCGCGCCTCATCGACACCGGCTTTGATATAGTAGGTGGTATAGCCCTTCTTCACCCCATCGCCAGCCTGCCGGGCGATGTCTTCGGGCGAGGCCCATTCCATGTAATAGAAGTAGTCGACCTCCTCGCGCATGGCGCCCCCGAACAACCGGTAGAGCGGCTCGCCGCAGGCCTTGCCGCACAGGTCCCACAGGGCCATGTCGATACCGGCAAAGGCAAAGTTGCCGGTCATCGGCTGGAAGGCCCACACCCCGTACACGCCAAGGTCGCGGTGCATCGCTTCCCTGTCCCACGGGTCGCGCCCGACAAGCACGGGGATCATCGCCCTGACGGCGCTCTCGATGCCGGTGGTATCGGCAGCGCGGGTGCATTCACCCCAGCCGACGAGGCCGTTGTCGGCTGTTACCTTCACCAGCACATCCGAGATCCCGCCGCGGTTGATGAGCGAGCTCGACTCGACGCGCTTGTAGGGAACGCGCACGGGAAAGGTTTCGATCTTGGCGATCTTCATGGCAGTTCCTCGGGTTATCGTGAATAGCTAAGCCGTGCTTCCAGGTAGCGGGCGCCCAGCGCCAGCGGGTAGCTCATGACGAAATAAAGTGCCGCCGCCAGCACGAAGACCGCCATCGGCTGGAAGCTCGACGATGCGAGGTCCTTGGCCCTCAGCATCAGTTCGGGCGCAGCGATCAGCGAGCACACGGCCGTGTCCTTGAGCAGCCCGATGGCGTAGTTGGCGACCGGCGGCAGCACGATGCGCATGGCCTGTGGCAGGATGATGTAGGCCATGGTCTTGGCCGGCGTCATGCCCAGCGACAGGGCGGCCTCCTTCTGGCCGCGGTGCAGGGCCTCGATGCCGGAGCGGAAAATTTCCGCAAGGATTGCGCCGCCATGGATGGCGAGGCCGACGATGGCAGCGGTGAACGACGACAGCACCACCCATTTCACCCCGGGCACCAGTTGCGGCGGAACGAAATAGACGATGTAAAGGATGACGAGGGCCGGCATGCCGCGCGCCACCTCGATGTAGCAGATGGCCACTCCGCGGATCAGGGCGCTGGACGAGATGCGCAGCAGCGCCACCAGCAGGCCGACCGCCACCCCCACCAGGAACGACAGGATGGCGAGCTTCAGCGTCCCCAGGCAGGCCAGCGCCATCTGGGGCAGCCATTGGGCGATATTGTCGCGATAGACGTCGAGGAGGTCGAGCATCGCCTGTCCTTACCGCCAGGCCTTGCGGTGGCGTTCGAGCATGGCGACGACGCGCGCCATGGGGATCGTCATCGACAGATAGATGAGCGCCACCAGCAGATAGACGTGCATGCTGAGGAAGGTCTCGGTGACGAGGTTGCGGGCATAGAACATGATCTCCGGCGCCGCGATGACCGACACCAGCGCGGTGTCCTTGAGCAGCACGATGGAGAAGTTGGTGATGGGCGGCAGCATCATGCGCAACGCCTGGGGAAGGATGATGTACTGCATCGCCCTCGCCGGGGTCATGCCGAGCGACAGCGCGGCTTCGACCTGGCCCTTGTGGATGGCCTCGATGCCGGCCCGGTAGATTTCCGCCAGATAGGCCGAGCCGTTGATACCCAGTCCGATGATGGCGGCGGGAACCGGCTCCAGGTGGATGCCTATGTCGGGCAGACCGAAATAGATGACAAAGAGCTGGGTCAGCGCCGGCGTGCCGCGCAGCAACTCCACGTAGGCGTTGGCGAAGAAGCGCAGGATGCGGAACGGCGACATCTTGATGAGGGCAACGACCAGGCCCACCAGGAGCGCCACGACCAGTGCGCCTGCGGCGACGGTCACCGTCATCGCCGCGCCGCGCAGCAGAACTGACATGAAGTAGGGGAACTGCGCGACCATAATATGCCAGAAGCCCATCGCCGCGCCCTCACCGATCCGTAATCTGGGAGAGGAAGGCGCGGGTACGGTCCTGCTGGGCGTTGGTCAGGATCGCTTCGGGTGGTCCTTCTTCCACGATCCTGCCCTGGTCCATGAAGATCACCCGGTCCGACACTTCGGCGGCGAACTGGATTTCATGGGTGACGATCACCATGGTTCGGCCTTCGGCGGCCAGTTCGCGCATCACGCGCAGAACCTCGCCGACCAGTTCGGGGTCGAGCGCCGACGTGGCCTCGTCGAACAGCATCAGCTTGGGCTGCATGCACAGCACCCGGGCGATGGCCACGCGCTGTTGCTGGCCGCCCGACAGGCGCTCGGGATATTCATCGACCTTGTGGCCGAGGCCCACCTTTTCCAGCATCGCCCTGCCCTCGGCCTCGGCTTCGGCGGGCTGCTTGCCCAATACCTTGCGCGGAGCGATGGTAACGTTCTGCAGTGCCGTGAGGTGGGGAAACAGGTTGAAGCGCTGGAACACGAAGCCTATGCCCTGCCGTTCCTTGGCCAGTTCGCGGTCACTGAGATGCACGAACCGGTCGCCCACCTGCTTTTCACCGATCAGCGTGCCGTCAATCCAGATATGGCCGGTGGTGGGCTTTTCGAGATAGTTGACACAACGCAGCAACGTCGTCTTGCCGGAACCGCTGGGGCCGATGATGGAAACCTTCTCGCCGCGCGCCACGTCGACATTGACCCCCGAAAGAACCTCCAGATCGCCAAAACTCTTGTGCAGGTCGCTGATGCGCAGCAGCGGCGTGTCCGGCGCGGTCGGTTCGAGAGTCGTCTTGCTTGGCATGATCTTGTCGCAACCCTTCGCTTCGAGGCGGTCGGCGGACCCGCCCCAAGTCTCTCAGGGTGAGAAGGAAACGGCAACCGCGCCGGCAATAGTCTTTCGCCGGCGCGGTCGGGTTCGTCAGCGCCCGCTCAGAAGCAATGGTCCGCTGTCGGGGCCTGATAGTCGGCAGGCCGATCGACACCGGCGCGCGGGTTCTTGGCCGGGGGGATGAACCACGCCTTGTCGCCCAGGCCGTAGTTGGCCATGGTCTTGACGTTGACGCAGTCCTTCCAGATTTCCTTGATCACGCCGTTGATGGCGTTCGCCAGTTCCGGCTCGTTCTTGTTGACGCCGAAGATGACGTTGTATTTTGTCGACATCACCGGATACCTGTCCGGCTCGGGCGTGACCGGAAGCTGCTTCAGCTTCCATTCCGGATGCTTGAAGATGGCATACTGGACGAGTGGCGGGTCGAGAATCGCCATGTCGAGCCGACCGGCCACCAGGTCCTGCATGACGCCGTCGGACGTGTCGTAAAGCTTGACCTCGCCGATGCCGTCGACGCCCTTCAGTTCCGGTACCAGCGTAAAGCCGTTCACGGTACCGACCGAGTGGCCCTTCATGTCGGCGAAGGTGTGGTAGTCGGTGCCTTCCTTCTGCGCCAGCAGCGTGCCGAAATAATAGATCGGCTCGGTCAGGGTCATGATCTTGGTGCGCGATTCAAGCCAGCCCATGGCGCCGTGCATGACGTCGAGCTTGCCCTGCTTGGTCGATTCGATCTCGGCCGCCCAGTCCATCTGCTTGACGTTGAGTTCCAGGCCGAGCTTCTTGGCCACATAGGTCATGAGCTCGCCGTCGGTGCCGCCGAGCTTGCCGTCCTTGAACTGAGTCATGGGCATGTCGCCGTTCATGCCGACGGTCAGCTTGCCCGGTTCGACGGTCTTGATGTCCGCGGCGCCGGCCTGCGGTGCCGCAAACAACATCACGGCCACGAGTGCGACCGCGCCCGCAAGGCACGCCATGACGGGCGGAACCAAACGGCCTGATTTCTTCAAAATCTTCATTGCGAGACATCCTCCCTATGGGCTTTGAGAAGCCGATTGACCCTGTTTCACCCTTTGTCGGGCGATCACTGCTTGGCGGTGGCCAGACCGTCGTAAACTGCAGACATTGTATCCGCGCAATGCCCCCCGCATTGAGAGCGACCGTCTTGCCCTCCACCCGTAATTAACCTATCATCCTATGATTGAATCGCGCAAGGCCCTGTTCACCCGCTGGCGGCCACAATCACGAGATCGACTTGAGACGTCGTGTGCCGGTTCGCACCGGCGATCAGCCCAGCAGGCCGCGGTCTTCGGGATGCAACCGTTCCTGGAGATCCTGGTAGGGCATGTTGACCAGCAGTCGCGACAGCGTTTCGGCCTGCTTGGCGTTGTGCCTGGCAATCGCTTCGGCAACCTTGCGGTGCAGCGGCAGGCCCTTTTCGAAGGAACCGGGATGCTCGGTGGTCATCACCACCTGGTTCTGCATCATCGGGGCGATCAGCGAGCCGAGATGGCGCAGGACGACGTTATGGGAGGCGTTGTAGATGCTGCGATGGAAGACGATGTCGGCGGCGGGGACATCGCCCGGATGCCCGATGCAGGCCTCGAGCGCGGCCAGTGCCGAACGGATTGCGGCGATATCGGCGTCTTTTGCCCGGACGGCCGCGAGGTACGAGGCCTTGGGTTCGATGATGCGGCGAAATTCGACGAAGTCGCGGGCGTCGCGCAGTTGCGACCCGTCGATGGCGAACCAGCCGATGATGTCGGGATCGAGGACGTTCCAGTGGTGCTCGTCGCGGATGCGCATGCCGGTCTTGGGGCGGACATCGAGCAAACCCTTGCTGGCCAGCACCTTGACGGCCTCGCGCAACACGTTGCGGCTGATGCCGAGTTCGGCCGACAGCTCGGGTTCGGTGGGCAGGCTGCCCTTGCCGGCGAAGTCGCCACGCACGATGCGCTGGCCCAATTCATGCACAACCTTTTCGGGCAGCGTCTGGCGTCGGATCTTCTCGAAGGTGCGGTTTGGCTTTGGTTTGTGCAGCATACGAAATCCGAGTTGGCGGCCCTGAAAGCCGCGATTGGAGCCTGATCTACCCCCAAAACCACATTGGAGCAAATATGAAACGTGCCCTCGATACCGGCCTGAAGGCCCCCAACGCCCCGCTTGAATGGGCCACCATCGCCGACGGTGTCATTTATTGCGCCCATATCCCGCTCTATCCCGACGGACGGATCGAGACCGGCGACGTCAAGACCCAGACCCGGGTGACCTTCGATAATCTGAAGCGCACGGTGGAGGCCGCCGGCGGCAGTATGGACGATGTCACCCAGGTGCTTATCTACCTGCCCGACCCGGCCGATTTTCCCGGCATGAACGAGGTCTATGCCAGCGTCTTTGCCAAGCCCTATCCCAATCGCGCCACGATCGTCGCGCAACTGATGGTGCCGGGCGCCCGCATCGAGATCGTCGCCTATGCCCATGTCGGCAAGGCGAAGGTCGATTGAGGTCCGGGCCGTCACGGCTGTGAAGGAGAAGGGCGCAGCGGTGTTTGTCTGCCGGCAATCCTGCCGCCGATAATAGGCAATTCGAGCAAGATTGGAACAGGACTTCAACTACCTCGATGCGCAACGAGAGGCCTGCGAGGCATTCATCACCTCGCAGGCGGGGCTGGGATGGAAGATCCTGAAGGACCGCTATGACGATGGCGGCATCAGCGGCGGGACAATGGAGCATCCGGCTACCGGCTGACAAGGTGGAAACGGCAATCGTCGAAGGGCTGCGGCGCTGGCTTCAGGACCCAATACAGGTGCTCCAGGAGATCGGAAATCCATAGGCAACTGTTGAAGATCAGCGACAGATCGCAACCAGGGCTGCCGATCTGGCAGGGTACGTCGCCTTCCAAGGAACGGCGCCCCAACACCGGAACCACCGGTGGCTCGCTTGATCGAGAGCGTCGCTGTCTATAGCGATCGCATCACCCTGACTTTGCATCGATCACGGCTTGTCGCCGAGTTCGTTGTTTGAGTAAGGAGGGCCCCGCACAAGACGTTGGTGAATGCCCGGACAATTGCCCCCCTTATCGCCCGTTGCATGGCCAACTGGCTCAGCGACGATCGACTTGCCACCATGCATACGATACCTCCCCGGTCATCGCTCCAGGTGCATTCGGCATCACCAATATAATTCCAGGCCGGGCTGTCATAGACGAGCGCATGGCCGGGATCGGCCGCAATGAGTTTGAAGCACAGCTTCCGGATGGGCGCTTGCGTGGCCTTTAAGGAGTAGTTGATCAGATGAAAGAGCCGCATGGAAAGATCGGTGCTGCTTTCGATGGCCGGTGGGCGGTATAGTCTTCTTGTGGATTAGCCGGTAGCGCGTTGAGCGCCCCGCAACGATCCGTAGGGCCGCGAACGGTGAGAGAGAAAGCGGATTTGAGCACGCACTCTGGTGATGTCGCGCGGACAGTCGACTACGGGCGCGGCAGGGTAGCGCTCAAGATGCTTGGCCTGGCGCTTCTGCTTCTTGGCATGGGCGGCATCCTGCTCTATGCCGGCAATGAGGAGATGCACGGCGGCGGCAGCTTGCTCGATGCCGGCAAGGACGCGATACTCGGCGGCGCCAGCCTGCTTGCCGGCCTGGGGCTCGTTTTCCTGCAAATACGCCAGGTGGCCTCAGGCGAGCCGCTGCTGCGGCTCTCGCCCGGGGGTGCGCGCCTCAACATCGACGGCCGGGTTTTCGTCGACATCCCCTGGCGCGAGGTCAGCGAGGTGACCGCGCTCGACGCGGTGGGACTGCGGACGAGGCCAACCAGCCATTTCGAAAGGCTGTTCCGTCGCCGCAGCGACGGCAATTATTTCGTGAAGACGGACAAGATCTCCTATAGCGGCGTTACCGCACTGCATGTGTCGGACGAATTCTACGACCGGGCGATCAAACCGAAACTGGTCCAGGTCAGGAAAGCGACGGGCCTGTTCAATATCAGAACCGGAGCCGGCATGACCTACCTCGTCAGGAGCCCCGGCAGCGCGATGCGATCGGGTCTCGGCAACATCTTTGTCGTTCGCGATGAAGAGAGGTATGTGCTTCTCCATCATTCGGTGCTGCCGGTCAGCCGCGAGGCGCTGCGGGCCGCCGTCGAGGAACGCTGGCTCGCCTTCCGCGGCAAGGCGCCCGCCGCCGGGAAATGAAAAGGGAGGCACGGGCGAAGCGCTGGGCCGTGTTTTCATTTGTGTGCGGTGACTCGCGATAACCTGTCACCCCGAGGTCATCGAGCTGCTGATCAATCTTTTCCCGGCCATAAGCTCGGGCAACGGTGCGGCCGTCATGGAGTGGGGCCCATTCATCCAGTCGCGGTTGGCCGATGACGCGGCCAATGTCCGGCTCGTCGCCGGTGTCGTGGATGGCACTGTCTTCACGCGGATAGAAGCGCACGGCGTTGAACGCCGATGGCCAGCGCAGAATGGGTGTCCACGCCTTCTGGCCTGAACATGGTATTTGCCTTTGCGCTGACGGATGGTCGGCATAGCTGATATTCCCCTTGCCGTGTGCCACAGATGTGCCAAGGAGATTGATTGGGAATAATCGGCCTAGTCAGGCGTCATATAAGTATCTGATATACTTGAGAGAAAATGGTGGGCGGTACTAGGTTCGAACTAGTGACCCCTACGATGTCAAGGTAAGTCGATAGCCCTTACCACCACTGACACATACATACCATCTCACACTATTTCCTTGATATAGAGCATTAAACTTCTTACTTTCGGCGTAGTGGTCAAACCCTGATTTCCACTCTTCTGCTGACATGGTGCTGACACGGGCGCTGTGTCAGCAAATTTGGAGAGGCTGAAAATGCCGAAAATCACCAAGCGAACTGTCGACGCCGCAAGCCCTGATCCAACCGGCCGCCGGTTCTATATGTGGGATACCGAGATCAAGGGCTTCGGCCTGCTGGTGTTGCCCTCCGGCGTCAAATCCTACTTCTACCGCTACCGCACGCCGGAAGGACGGGAGCGCCGCGCGACCATCGGCAAGCATGGCGCCTGGACACCGGACGAGGCCCGCAGGCGAGCCGATGAGATGCGCCAGGCCGTCAAGGATGGCGTGGACCCTCTCGGCGTGAAGCAAGCCATGATCGAGGCCCCTACCGTTGCCGACGTGCTTGACGCCTACCTTGCCAGTGAAGCGTACCGCAGCAAGGCGCCATCAACACGCGCCATCGATCAAGGCCGCATCGACCGTCATTTGAAGCCGCTGCTTGGCCGCAAGCATGCCCACCTTCTCACCGAGGATCAGGTCAAACAGGCGCGCGCCGACATAGCGACCGGCAAGACTGCAGCCACCATCAAGACCCGCAAGCGTGGCAAGGCGCAGGTCCGAGGCGGTGAGACGACGGCGCGCGATACCATTTCGCTCTTGCGGGTCATCCTGAATTGGGCGGTGCGGGAGCGCCTCATCAAATTTAATCCGTGCGCAGACCTGAAACTCGGCAGCCATGCAGCGCGCGAAACCATCCTTGAAGATGCTGCCGACTATGGGCGTCTGTTCGAGACGCTAGACCGCATGGAGCGCGCGAAGAGCATCCGCGGACCGGTGGCCGATGCAATGCGGCTCATTGCATTCACCGGCTGCCGCCGGGGCGAGGCCGCCGGCCTGAGATGGCGCCATGTCGACCTAAAGAAGGGCCTCATCACCCTGCCCGCTTCCGCCCACAAGACGGGTAAAGCGACCGGCAAGCCGCGCATCATCGGCTTGCCGGCGGCGGCGCAAGCTGTCATCGCCAAGCAGCCGATCAGCGGCCCCGACGATTTCGTGTTCAAGCCGGCCAAGGGCGACGGCGCCGCTGCCTTGTCGAAAGTCTGGCGCGCGGTGCGCGTCGAAGCGCGGCTACCCGAGGGCATCGGGCTGCATGGTCTGCGGCATAGTTTGGCAAGCCATATGGCCATGGGCGGGGCGCAAGCAGCTGAAATCATGACGGCGATGGGGCACACTCAGATCAGCACCGCGGTCCGCTATGTGCATTGGGCCCAGGACGGCCGTCAGGCACTTGCCGAGCGAGCGGCATCTGTGGCGCTGGCCGGGATGGCGGCAGCGACGGACGGCAAGAGCGGTGACCGAGTTGTGGCGCTCAAGGGTGGCCGGCAATGACCCGGAAGAAACGGCGGATCGACGGACTGATAGCATTTGCCCGCACCGCGCCACAACTCGGTGAGGCGGCAAAGCAGATGGGGCCGGTGCTGGTTTCAACGGCGCGCAATGCCCGGCTTCTTGGTCCGGCCCATGCAGTGGCGAGATCGGTCGCGCCGCTGTTCAAGGAAATCGATGAACAACCGCCGGCGGAACCGGCGCCCGTGCCGGCGAGGCGTGGTCGGCGCGAAGGCAGGGTTTATGAAGCTCAGGATGCGCCGCTGGTACTCTATATGCACGAACTGTTGGAGAGGGGCCAAGCAGCCACGTTGAATGCGGCGGCGGTTCAAGTGGCTGAGCGCGCCGCCGGCGGAGGTTCTGCCGAAAGCAAGGTGCGGCGGCTCACCGATGCCTATAAGCGGAAGCACGGAGCGAAATAGCACAACCGCTGGCGCCGAATTTCACTCCAACATCGGCTGAATTAAACTCCAATTTTCTCGAATGCGGACGCCCGCGCCCGCCCCTACTTTCCCTCGCAAACCCGTCCAACCCAAGCGAGGGAAACAACATGCAATCTACCTACTTGGACCGAAAAGAAGCCGCTGACTATCTGACGCGCCGCGGCCTTCGCACGTCCTGGCGGACACTTCAGAAATTCGCCCACACCGGCGGCGGGCCTCTCTATCGCAGGTTTGGCATTCGAAGCGTCTATTTGGTCGCCGATCTCGACGCTTGGGCTGAGGCAAAACTTTCCACCCCGCGTTCTTCGACCAGCGAGGCGGCGTGAGCCATGCCCCGGAAACGAAACCGGCCGCCCTCGGGCAAGGGCGGCGCGGCATCAGGCAATGATGTGCGGGCAGCAGCATCGAGCGTAATTCTACCCCGAAAGGCGCCGAAAAGCAAGATGGCGAACGCCTCGTCGCGTGCCGGCTCGACGCAAGTCTGGTGCTGATCGAGGCGGATTATGTCTAGTCCAGCCGCCACCATCGACGCCCTGCCGGTCATCAGCCAGGTGACATTGGCCGACCTCATCTGTCATGGCGTCCCGCCTGTCGCCGGCATTGCCGGGCGATCTGATGCCCTAAAGCGAGTGAGCGGCCAGATCGGGCCTGACGGGTGGTTCGACCCCGACCCAGACGGCGCCGGCCATGTCGCCATACTGGTTTGCACCTTCCCGGCCGATCCCGTCGACGTTGCCGTTTGGCAACCGCGATCCACCCGGCTCGGCAGCTATATGGGGCGGGCATTCGCGCTCGGTGAAGATCAGATCGAAAATCCGGCGACATATTTTGCTGATGGTGGCCTAGCGGTGCATCGTACGCCGCTCGATTGGCTCCGGGCAGGACGGCAAGGTATCTGCATTATCAGGCACGCTCGGGCCCATATCCGGCTGCGCCATGTGCCCAAACTCATCGCCGCCGACGTTGCCCACGGCCGTGAGTTGCGGCGCTTGCTGACGCCGAAGCTGCCCGAGATATTCGTGCACGCACGGGAAAGGCGGGCCGCCGCATGAGCGACGACGGCAAGCTGGTTCGCCTTGAAGCCGCCGAACGCGGAGTCGGTGCCCGCTACTTCAGGCTTGAGCCGTTCGACGCCATCGAGGTTCCCGATGAACCGGAATGGCTGCTCGACGGTATCCTGCCGGCTCACGGCTTGACGGTGACCTACGGCGAGCCGGGGTGCGGCAAGAGTTTCCTCGCCGCCGACATGGGCCTTGCCATCGCTCAGGGGCGCCCGTGGGGCGGCAAGGATACGAAGCCTGGAGTCATCGTCTACGTCACCGCGGAAGGCGCCTCGGGCTTCCGCAAGCGGATCACGGCCTATCGCGAGCACCACGGCATAGCGGACGTGATCCCGTTCTACATAGTGGCGGATTGTCCCGACCTTGGCACGCGACCCGGTGATGCCGGCGCGCTCATCGCCTCGATCCGCGATCAGGTCGACGGCGACGTTGTTGCAGTAATCATCGACACATTGGCCCGCGCAATGCTCGGCGCCGATGAAAATAACGCCGCTGACATGGGAATGTTCGTCGAAAACTGCGCGCGCATAAGTAATGAACTCAATTGCGCGTGTATCGTTGTTCACCATTGCGGCAAGGACGGCACGAAGGGAGCCCGTGGCTCATCGGTGTTGAAGGCCGCCGCCGATGCCGAAATTTTCGTTGAAGGCGATGAGCACCGCCGCACGGCAACCCTCAGCAAATCGAAGGATGGCGAAGGCGGGCTCGAACTCGCTTTCAGACTGGAGCGGTTCGAGTTCGAGGCCCACGGTCGCACTGTGTCGAGCTGCATTCTGGAGCCATTGTCGGACTGGGCAAAATCCGATGCCGGCCAGGCTCGCAATCGCATAGTCACGGGGGCCGCGTCCGTCGCTCTCAAGGCCCTAAAAATGGCAATCAATGACGCCGGCCAGATGCCACCGAACACCGAACATGTTCCGAACAAACGCGGATGTTCGGCCAGCCTTTGGCGAGGGTACTGCGAACGCCTCGAAATTGCCGATCGGAACAAGCCGGATGCGAAGCGAATGGCGTTCAAACGGGCGGTGGAAAGGCTGCAAAGCCTTGAAATCATTGGCGTTTGGAATGAGTGGATTTGGCTCAATGATTGAGCGAACAGAAACGAACAACACCGAACATGTTCGCGTTGTTCGGGTGGCGAACAGCGAACGAACAAATCCCCCCCCCTCTTTAGAGGGGAGGGATTTTTGTTCGGTTCGCGCTGTTCACCTGCAGCACCCCGCCTTTCGTCTGTCATTCAAGACCGTACTGAGCGTGAGCTGATGCCGACCATCGCCCACACTACCTTCGGCGCGCAACTTGACGGCAGGCCAGAACTGCGCCGCGTCTGGAACGCTGCCGGCAAGGTCGGCGGCATAGGTGGGGCGTTGGTGAAGGTGCTTATGCTCACCGGCCAGCGCCGCTATGAAACGAGTGTGATGCGCTGGCAGGACCTGTCAGGGCTCGAGGCGAAAGAAGCCCTATGGTCGATTCCCGGCGAGGTCACCAAGAACCATCGGCCGCACACTGTTCCGCTGGCGCCAGAAGCAGCAGATATTATCTGCTCCCTACGACTGATCGACGGCAGCGAACTGGTGCTCACCACCACGGGGAAGACACCGTTCGCAGGCTTCAGCAAGCTCAAGAGGCAGATCGACCGGAAAATCGCCGATGATGGCGGCGAGCCAATGGCACCATGGCCACCAGCAACTCTCGCTGTTCAATGCCCATTACGACGAGCGGTGCTTTCTGCCTATCCATGTCTACGATACTGCCACGGGACGCCCGGTCGCGATGATCCTGCGTCCGGGCAAAACCCCGACCGGCCAGGAGATCCGCGGCCATGTCCGGCGTCTCGTGCATCGCATCCGCGCGCACTGGCCGACCACCCGCATCACCATCCGCGGTGACGGCCACTACGGCCGCCCACAGGTCATGCAGTGGTGCGAGGACAATGGCGTCACCTATGTCTTCGGATTGCCCGGCAACCAGGTTCTCCACCGTCTCGTGGATGCCGCCGCCGACAACATCCGCACCCGTCGCGCGCTCGAGCACAAGCCCGTCCTGCGCGGCTTCACCGAGACGCAATACGCGGCAAAGTCCTGGAAGCTCGAGCGCCGCGCCTGCGCCCGCATCGAGGCAACTGCCCTTGGCCTCGATATCCGCTTCGTCGTGACCAACATCGCTGAGGGATCGTCCGAGCACATCTATGACGTAATCTACTGCGCCCGCGGTCAGGCCGAGAACCTCATCAAAATGCACAAGAGCCAGCTTGCCTCCGACCGCACAAGTTGCAGATCGCCGATCGCCTACCAGGCTCGCCTCGTGCTCCATACCGCAGCCTACTGGCTGATGCTCACTGTCCGTGACACCATTCCCAAGGCCCATGCCCTGGCCAAGGCCGAGTTCGCCACCATCCGGCTCAGGCTGCTGAAGTTGGGCGCTCGCGTCATCGAAACCATCGCGCGCGTCCGTCTGGCCTTCGCCGCCGCCTGCCCCGAGGCCAATCTGTTCCGCCAGATCGCCATCACGCTGCAGCCTGCCGGCCCATAGCCCACAGGGCCAAGTCGCCCGCCGAGCCGCACCCTCCAACCCTCAACACATTCCAGAAGTTCAACTCCAGCCGCGGTGAAAAAGACGCCTCGATCCCGCACGCCTGCGCGCCGGAAATCCCCGTCAGCTTCAAGGTTCATGAATAGGGCGGGCTAGCCAATTAGAGCGTACCGAACATCATATTAAAAGTAATTTTTTGAATCAAAGTGAGCGTCCGGGGAGGGGAGCCTGGGGCGTGTACTCAAAACGGCCGCCAAAGAGGCGGTGATTCGAGCCCGCTGAGTGCCACACCGCGACAGTCGTCTTTGCTTGAACTAGAGTTGGAATTTAAGAGGTGGGCCTGCGCCATGGCGTTGCGGATTAAGGAAAGCATCGGCAAGCCGATCCTGAGACGGCTGCGAGTGGGGATAGCGATAACGATCGCCTCGACCGCGGGCGGTGCCCTTTACGGCTTCAGCACTACGAACGGCGAACTGCTGGGAGCCGCACGGGGCGCCATCACTGGCGCTGGGATCGCGCTGGTGCTCGTCGCGTTCGAGCTGTTCTATGTTCGCACTCCGGCGGGCCGTTGGATCGAGCGGCTGTCCTTCGCCCAGCTGCTCGCAGCGAAGTCTGTGATCTATTTTTCGGTGTTCGCACTCGTATTGATCGTGAGCGCCGTGATCCTGCCGGCCGGCGCGGATAGGACGTTGCGTTTCGGTCCTGAGTTCGCGAAAAGCATGGCTTTCTCGGCGGCCTTCGCCATCATCATCAATATCGTGATGCAGCTGGACCGGCTACTCGGCCGCGGCGTACTGGCGAACTTCGTGATCGGTCGGTATCACAAGCCACGTGAGGAGGAGCGGATATTCCTGTTCCTCGACCTCGTCGGCTCCACTGCGCTGGCCGAGCACCTCGGCGGGCCACGGTTCATGGACCTGCTGAATGAGCTCTATCACGACATCGGCAACCCGATCGTCGAGTATCGGGGCGACATTCACAAGTATGTCGGCGACGAGGTAATCATCACCTGGTTGCCGGACAAAGGGCTCGCCAACGCCAGTTGCGTGCGCTGCACGTTCGCTATCATGGATCGGATCGCTTCCCATGCCGAAGTCTACCAACGATCATTCGGCGTTACTCCACGGTTCCGCGCTGGGCTCCACATGGGCACGGTAGTATCGGGCGAACTGGGCGACCTGAAGCAGGAGATCGCGTTTCTCGGCGATACTATGAACACGACGGCGCGGCTGATCGACGCCTGCCGTGAGCACGGTCGCAGCTGCGTCGCCTCTGCCGAACTGGTGGCGCGGCTGTCGATCCCGCCAAAGATCATCGCCGAGCCAATGGGCTCGATCCGCCTACGCGGCCGGCGAGCCGAGCTGGACACCCGCAAAAACCCCTCGCGCGAATCCGCTTGGAGTGATTCAGTGAATGCGTTCGAAGATGGAGCGCGGTCATGGATCCGAAGTCGCTGTTCAGCCTGAACGATCACCTGGAGATACTGAGCAAGGAAGGCGATCCGCTCGAGGTTTTGGAGCGGACGGTGGATTTCGAGCATTTCCGGCGTTGGCTGGTTGAAGGTCTGGGCTATGGGGACGGCTCCAGAGGCGGACGACCGCCCTACGATCCCGTGATGATGTTCAAGGCACTGATCCTTCAGGCCCAGCACAACCTTTCCGATGCGCGAATGGAGTTCATGATCCGGGATCGGCTGAGCTGGATGCGGTTCCTGGGACTGTCGCTTGGCGAGAGCACCCCGGACGAGAACACGATCCGGCACTTCAGGAACCGGATGACCGAGACCGGGACGCTGAAGCGGGTGATGAAGGCCTTCGACTGGCAGCTGCAGAAGAAGGGCTACATATCGATGTCGGGACAGATCATCGATGCATCACTGGTGCCGGCGCCCAAACAGCGCAATTGCGACAGTGAGCAGCAAGCGATCAAGGCGGGCAAGTCGGCGAAGGAGATTTGGCCGGAGGAGCCGAACAAGGCGGCGCAGAAGGACACCGACGCCCGCTGGACACTCAAGATCGGTGGCAAGGTGCGCTACCGGCCGGACGGCACGGAACTGCCGATGATCGCCTTGCCGGTCTTCGGCTACAAGTCCCACATCAGCATCGATCGCCGTTATGGCTTCATCCGGTCGATGGCGGTGACGGCGGCATCAGCGGCAGACGGGCGAATGCTGCGGCGGCTGGTCAGCACCGACAACACCGGTAGCGAGGTCTGGGCCGACAGCGCCTATCGGTCACGGCGCAATGAGAAGTGGCTCAGCGACAGGATGCTGACCAGCCGTATTCATCGGCGCAAGCCCAGGGGCAGGCCGATGCCGAAAGCGACGGCGCGGGCCAATGCCGCCAAGTCCACGATCCGTGCCCATATCGAGCATGTCTTTGCCCACCAGAAGAACCGCTTCGGCCTGTTCATCCGTACCATCGGCCTCAAGCGGGCCGAGGCGAAACTGACCTTGGCCAATCTGGCCTATAACTTCGACCGGCTGATCTTCCACGAACGCAAATGCGCCATGGCATGAGTCTGTCCGAAACCAGAGCAAACCGCCCAAACAGGACACAGGAACAGCCGAAATGGCGCCAATCAGCGCGCCAACGCGACCGACGCCGTCAACATCCGCCCCCTGCCGCCCAGTGCGAAGGGTTTTTGCGGGTGTCCAGCTTGACCTCTTTGCTCTGTCAATGCCGGGTTGAGCTCGGGCAAACAAACCTCATCTTTCTTAAGTGGTTCATTCTCGGTCTTTGCAAGCACAACGCAGAATGACCGAATTCAAGGAAACAGGGACAGTACTTGTTAGATGTACCTCCCTTTTGGCGCATCTCAATAGGCTGAAGGAGCGGTATCGGTGGCTGGATGATAGATGAAGGGTCAAGCTGGCATGTTTCTCGTTACCGATTATCTCCGCAGTGAGCGCTACGACCTCAATTCTGACGCGCGCACCTTAGAGTCCGATTCAAAATGAAGCCAATGGTTTCAAGCTCTTGTGAGACGACGCGTGAGGAGCCGGATGTGGGCGATGAAGGTCCATGCGACGGCGCTTTCAATGCTGGCCTCGAAGTCCTTGGCCAGTCTGCGGCAGCGATTGAGCCAGGCAAAGGTTCGTTCGACCACCCATCGGCGCGGAACGACCTCGAAGCCTTTGGCGGTGTCGCAACGTCTGATGATCTCCACCGTCCATCGCCCCATCTCGGCGAGCGCAGTGTTGAGCTTGTCTCCGGCATAGCCGCCATCGGCGAAGATGTGGCGCAGCCAGGGGTAGAGTTTGCGGATCGAAGCAAGCACCGTGACGGCGCCGTCGCGGTCCTGGATGTCGGCGGCATGGACCTGAAGTCCGACCAGATGCCCCTGTGTGTCGGTGACGATGTGGCGCTTGCGCCCCTTGATTTTCTTGCCGGCATCGTAGCCGCGCGGACCGCCGCTTTCCGTGGTTTTCACCGACTGGCTGTCGATCACGCCGGCCGATGGGCTGGCCTGGCGCCCCTCTCTTTCGCGCGAGGTCATCACCAGGGCATGGTTGATCTTGAGCCAGGTGCCGTCCTTGGCCCAGCGATAGAAGTAGCCTTGTACCGTCGAGGTCGGCGGGAAATCCTTGGGCAGCGCGCGCCATTGGCAGCCCGCCGACGCCAGATACAGGATCGCATTCACGACCGCACGCAGATCGCTCGTGCGAGGCCTGCCCAGTTGCTTGGGCGCAGGCATGAACGGCGCGACCAACGCCCATTCTGCATCCGTCATGTCGCTTGCGTAACACAGGCCATCTCGCCGATACTTCCGCCGGGTGATCTCAGTCCAGGCCATGGCAACCTCCATCGAATCATCGCTGATCGACGGAATCCCAACCTGCTGGGATCACTCAACTCTTTTTCGGTCAGATGGGGTGATTGGGGTCTCGTCCGAGGTGAGATGAGGGCGGCTGCTCCTAACGGGATGTGAGAACGTGGTCGATGTTGATCGCCACAAACATCGGAAAGGAGCAGCCATGACGTATTTTGCCGGACTGGACGTATCTTTGGAAGAGATAGCGATTTGCGTGGTCGATGAGACGGGTCGGATCATGACGGAGGCGCGTGCCGCGAGCGATCCGCAAGCGCTGTCCGAAGCTTTGCGGAAAATTGATCTGCCACTGGATCGGATCGGACTTGAAGCCTGTTCGCTGACGGCCTGGCTGCACGATGGTCTGCGCACCGCGGGGTTGCCAGCCATTTGCATCGAGACCCGTCAGGCCAACGCGGCGATGAAGACGATGCCGAACAAGACCGATCGAAATGACGCCCGTGCGCTGGCGCAAATCATGCGCACCGGCTGGTATCGACAGGTTCACGTCAAGAGTCAGCAGTGCCGCCTTTGGCTCTCACTGCTCGTTGCTCGCCGTACGGTCCTCAACGAAATGCGGACAATCGAGAATGTAGTGAGGGCGATCCTGCGGGAAGCGGGCATCAAGCTCGGCACACCGAGCCGTGTAGTCTTCGCCGATCGCGTGCGCGAACTGGCAGGCGGAGATGCAGCCGTCATGCCGTTCGTCGAGCCGCTTCTCGCGATCCTGGCGACGATGCTGAGACAGCTTGCCCGCCTGACCCGGCAGGTTCACGGCATCGCCCGCCAGCAGGATATTTGCCGGCGGCTGATGAGTGTTCCTGGTGTCGGACCGATCACTGCACTCGCCTTCCGCGCCACGATCGACCGGTCGGATCGCTTCAAACGATCAAGGGATGTCGGCGCACATCTGGGTCTCACGCCGGCGCGCTACCAGTCCGGCGAGACCGATATCCAGGGCAAGGTCAGCCGATGTGGCGACAAACTCGCCCGCACGGCACTCTATGAGGCCGCCCATACGATCCTCGTACGCAGCACGGCAATGTCGGCGCATCAGGCACGGGCTTGTACTGAGAAATCTTGAGCTGCCCCCACGGAGTGGTCCGGGTTGAATGTTAGTGCATGGTCGGCAATTGGTCCATTGGGACGATGCTTTCGGGTGCCGGCGGTCGGTAACCCAGGGCGCTATGAGGCCGGACGGTGTTGTAGGCCTTGGCCGGCAGGTTCTGCGCCAGCGCCTTTACCGAGGTTGGCTGATGGCGGCTGTCGCGACGTATCAGACTGGGCGGCCGTCCCCGACCCGACCAGGTCTTGGGGCGAACTGGCGCCGTGCCCGGCGCCCACACCGCGGTGTTCGGCAAAATGCCAGCGATATAGGCCAGATCGAGAGCGGCGATGGATTGGCGCAGCTCCGTATTGGCGCCATAGCCAGCGTCCATCAGCACGACGCCACGCGGCAGTCCCGCTTCACAGGCCGCGCGAATTTGCTCGAGCGCAATCTCCGGCTTGGTCTTGAAGCCAATCTCTTCGGGCACATGAGCTTTGCGCCGCCGCGCCGCTGGTCCAATCTTGCGGAAGATAGAGACGCCAGGCCACCGGCAGGCTTGCCTCCTGATTGGCCAGCGACAACGACACGGCGATCTGACAATTGTCCTGCTTGCCTAACTGGTTGTAATATTGCCGCGCCACACCCACCGAATGCCTGGCCTTCTTGGGAAAGCCTGTGTCATCGATAAACCACGCCTCGATCGGCCCGTGGTTCTCGATCTTCGGCAGAACCATTTCTTGCACCTTGGCCAGCACCGCCGCGTCGGACCAAAACGGCCTTCGCCGACAAAGTGCAGCAGCGATTGGTGCTGCGCTGCCGTTCGTTCCGGTGCCGTCACCGCTGCCATCGGCTCTACACTCTTGCGTTCCACGGGCATCAGCAACCCGGTACAATAGTCCCGCAACGGCCGGACACGGTCCGCATATCCGATCACGCTCACAAGTCCGGCAACATAAGCCGAAAACCGCTTTGCACTGCTATCTGTCCGAAGATCCATCTTGGTCTTCTTGCCGAAAAATGAATCTCGCAAGCCTACGTGACTCGTCCTCACAAACCGCCGCGGCTCTCTCACTCAGTAAGACTAATAGACATCATTGCGAGCGCGCGGACCTACGCCCTCGCTGAACCGTGCCTGCCATGGCGGTGCCTCAGTCATGCCGGGGTGGAAGCACGATGCGCAAGCCGGGGCAATCGAGGCAAGTTCGTTGTTTCACATCGGCGTCAACCCGCGCGCCGGGGCTCAGGCGACGTGGTCCCAGAAGTCGGTGACGTGCAGTATGTGCTTGCCGGCGATGTCGAAGGAGAAATCCGCCGAACCGTCGCCGTTCGTATCGGCGAACACCCGCGTGACGTCCGCCTGGTGGACATAATGGTAGCGCACCTGCCCCGCCACGCCGGTGAATGCCTGCTGCCCGATGAAGCTGCCTGCATCGGCAAAGTTTTGCAGTCCGGCCGTATTTGTGTCGGCATCGAAGGCCAGGTTCATCCAGTCGCCCTGGGCGCGGTGGAAATCGACGATGACGTCACGCGCCGCAGCCGAACTGTCGTTCTGGGAATAGAACACGAATTGATCCGCCCCCATGCCCCCGATCTGCCGGTCACCGCCGCCGCTACCGACTAGGGTATCGTCGCCGTAACCGCCATTGAGGGTATCGTTGCCGCCGGCACCGACTAGCGTATCATCGCCAGCAGCACCGTTGAGGATGTCGTTGCCATAACCGCCATTGAGGTAGTCCACCCCCGTGCCGCCATTGAGGTGGTCGGCCCCGGAATTGCCGTACAGTTGGTCGTCGCCGCTGCCGCCCAGTACGGTGTCGGCGCCGTTGCCGCCGTAGATGAAGTCATACCCGCCCTTTCCCACCAGCCGGTCGGCGCCGCCAAAGCCGGAAAGCTCGTCATGCCCGTCCGCGCCGATCACCTGGTCGGCCCCGTTGGTGACCCGGAAGAGGTCCACCGTGAGGCTCTTGTTGAAGCCCAGGACGTCACCTCCCGATGGCGCCCGCAGCGAGACATCGAACTGCGTGTCATGAGCAATTTCCGCGACCCCCTTCAGCGTGATCACAAAACCGGCCTTGTCATCCGGGACATCGACGCGCCCGTACAGATGCCCGCCCACGAAATCGTTGCTCGTCAGCCCCGCGTGCGGCGTCAGTTTCCAGCCGACGTCGCCTGCGGTGAAGCCGTCGCCGAACTTCTCCACGCCAAAGCCGAAGTCAAGGCGGCCGTCAGGCTTCCCATTGAACAATGTCACGCCGGTGAGGGGTGTCGCGTGTGGATTGAACTCGAAATAATGCACAGCCATGCTGATCTTGCCGCTGGTCGTGCCATCGCCGGAAACTATCGCCGCGACGCCATCCTTGCCATCGGCCCCCACAAGCCCATCGCTGCCGTCGCTGCCATCAAGTCCGGTGATCGCCCCCGGACCGCCCCCCAGACCACCAACCCCGCCGGGACGCCCTATGCCGCCCTCGCCCGCGAGGCCACCCTTGCCGGCCTCGGCGTCCGAACGAAACACAATGGCCGCCCCGATGACGTTCACCGTTCCCTGGTTGAGAAGCGCCGCGACCGCATCGCCGCCGTCACCCCCGTCGCCGCCATTGCCGCCATTGCCGCCATCCCCGCCATTGGCGCCGTTGCCCGGATTCTGACCCTTCTGGTCGCCGCCTCCCCCGCCGCCGCCGTTGCCGGAGAACCCTCCCTCGCCGCCCGGTCCGGCATCACCGCCATCACCGGCTGTGACGTGGATATCGCGCAGTTGCGTATCCATCAGCGTGAGCTTGCCGGTGTTCAGGATTGCCCCCACCACGCTGGCGCCATTCAAGCCGTTCGAGCCGCTTCCCCCATCGCCACCGCTGCCGCCATCGGCGCCGTTCCCGGTGCCGGCGCCATAGCCGCCGCTTCCGCCCTCACCGCCCGGTCCGCCCTTGTTGCCGTCACCGCCGTCACCACCTGTCATGGAGGCCGACATCTCCACGTATTTGAGCGTCAGAGTGCCGTTGTTGGTCAGTGCCGGCCCGACCGGCAGCGGCACGCCACTGGCAATGGTGGCATCTCCGCCGCCACCGCCGTCCGTGCCCTTGGTCCCTGGCGTGTTGCTGCCGAGTGGACCGGACAGCCCGTCCGTGCCGTTCACCCCGAAATCGCCCGCGATAGGGTCGTTGGGCCCATCAGCCCCGAGGGTGGTCAGAAAGATCGAGAGGCTTTCCAGCGTCACATGGGCACCGCCCTCGACGACGACCTGTCCGGTGAGCAAGGCACCGAAATTCTGGTTGATAGCAAAGCCCGAGCCGTCGACTGTCACCCGCGCATTGCCATTGAAGACGAGCGGGGAATTGAGATTGAATACGCCGGACAGACTGTGATCGAAGACAATCGTGTCGCCGTTTCCGGCCGCAGCAACGGCTTCCCGCAGGGAGGTAACACCGTCGCCACCATTAACGACATCGTTGGTCGTCGTGACCGTCAGAACGCTCATGCGCACACCACTAGACCGTCGACCCCACGTCGGGACCAGCGCCACACTCGAGAAATAGCATCATACCAGCCGTATGCTGTCAACCTTGCGCAATGAGGACTTGCGAGCGAGCGCTACGCGGCGCATTTCTTGCCCGTTATTGACCAAACCGACATTTCCCGTATGGGCCGGCGACCTGACGGCAGTTTGGACAATTTCGGCTTTCCTGAGAAGGCTGAGCCGTTGGCAGTGCGAAAATTGCCACTCCGCGGCACACCCGAGAGTGTCAATTTGGCTGCGATCAAGGCGCACCTCTCCGGTGGCTTTGGTACAACGCATGACAAACGGATGCCTCACGTCGGCGCAGGTTGAGGTGGTGGTCGCAACTCTGCGATCAGTCGCAGAATGTTGGCGAACAGGATTCTCGAGATGGCAACCTCAGCCATCTGGGAGGCGACATAGCGGCCAAGGCGGACGACCTTGGCACCTAACTTGACCAATTTCTCCCGCAGTGTGGTCAGCGTCCAGTGTTCGACCTCTTTCGGCTAGGCCAGCGTTCGCATGAAGTTGCCCAGATTGTAGGCCAGGGCGTGAAGCTGGAGCCGGACCTCGTTGTTGCGGAACTTGCGGCATGACAGCCGCGTCCACCGGATGGCGTTCTTGTCCTCCTTGATGTGCTGTTCCGCTGTCCCCCGGTGATTGTAAAATGCCACCACCCGCTCGCAGGGTCGCGACAGGTTGGTAACGATGAAGCCAACACGGGGAACCAGTTCGCCAGGGTGTGTCCCCCGTCAGCGCCTGTGGGCCGATTTGAAGTGATTGCGTAGCGGAGGATTTCTGGCTCATCGTAACCGCCAAGGAGTGGAGATGAGACAGAAATCCGGGCAGCAGAGAGCGACGGCCGAGCAGGTCGTCAAGGACATCAGGCTCAGGACGCGAAAGCGCCATTCGGCTGAAGACAAGATCAGGATCGTGCTGGAGGGGCTGCGCGGCGAGGAGAGCATCGCCGAGCTGTGCCGGCGCGAGGGCATTGCGCAGAGCCTGTATTATTCGTGGTCGAAGGAGTTCCTGGAGGCGGGCAAGCGTCGCCTGGCTGGGGACACGGCCCGCCAGGCAACGAGCCCCGAAGTGAAAGAGTTGCGCGCCGAGGCTGCCGCGCTCAAGGAGGCGGTGGCGGACCTGACGCTTGAGAACCGCTTGCTCAAAAAAAGCATGATCGGGGATGGGGGAGACGAGGCATGAGGTATCCCGCATCCGAGAAGCTGGAGATCATCCGGCTGGTCGAGCAGTCGCATCTGCCGGTCACGCGCACGCTTGACAAGCTCGGCATCGCGAAGACCACCTTTTATCGCTGGTATGATCGCTACCTGGCATTTGGCGAAGCCGGTCTGGAAGACCGCTCACCCCATCCGGGCCGGGTGTGGAACCGCATCCCCGACGAGGTGCGCGAACGGATCGTCGGCCTGGCGCTGGACGAGCCTGAACTGTCGCCACGGGAGCTAGCAGTGTGCTTCACCGACAGGGAAAAGCACTTCGTGTCAGAGGCTTCGGTCTATCGCATCCTCAAGGCGTACGATCTGATCACCAGCCCAGCCTTCGTGGTGATCAAGGCGGCTGATGAGTTCATCGACAAGACCACAGCACCGAACCAGCTCTGGCAGACCGACTTTACCTACCTCAAGGTCATCGGCTGGGGCTGGTTCTATCTCTCCACGGTGCTCGACGACTTCTCCCGTTACATCGTGGCCTGCAAGCTGTGCACGACCATGAAGGCCGGCGATGTCACCGACACACTGGAGATGGCGCTCGAGGCCTCAGGTTGTGGCACCGCCATGGTCCGGCACAAACCCAGGCTGCTCAGCGACAACGGCTCGTCCTACATCTCAGCGACAACGGCTCGTCCTACATCGCGAACGACCTGGCGGAGTGGCTCGAGGACCAGGGCATGGATCACGTCCGCGGCGCCCCGAACCATCCCCAGACCCAGGGCAAGATCGAGCGCTGGCACCAGACACTCAAGAACCGCATCCTGCTCGAGAACTATTACCTACCCGGTGCGCTGGAGCACGCCCTTGCAGCTTTCGTCGAGCACTACAACCATCACCGCTACCACGAGAGCCTCGGCAACCTCACCCCTGCCGACGTCTACTTCGGGCGTGGCCACGCCATCCTCAGCGAAAGGAAAAAGATCAAGGAACAGACCCTCAAACAGCGCCGCTTGCTCAACCAGAGGCAGGCAGCATAATGTCGAAACAGATGAGCCAGATCCTCCAAAGGCACATCACGTCAGCAAGCCCACTTTATCTGACGACGGACAGCCAGGGTGTCATTCCACCTTCGCCACCACGCTGAACATACTTGAAACCTGCGCCACCGACGAAACCTATGCCTACAACGCCCAGGACAACGCGGCGCTGACCATCGCCTTCAGCACGATCAGCAAGAAGCTGTCGCAGCTGCGGCTGGCGGAATAGGCTTTCGTTTCGGTCGTCACCATCTGCGCCACGACACTGTTGCGCCTCGCCGCCGGCCTCGCTGAGGCCGGTGGGGCCTTCAGCATGGCGTGAGCGAGGACGTCGCTGCTGTCTCATAAGTCGTTACGCATTTCATTAAAATTTGTCGCAAATTCGATGCCCGCAATGGGGCCAATAATTCTTAGTTTTCTGCGATATTCGCGTTTGTCAACAGTCTCGCAAGGAGAGGCAAGTGGCACGCTCTTTCGGAAAATTTTGTCACGACAAACGCGGCACCGTGACGATGATGTTCGCGATCGCGGCGGTGCCGATGATGGTCTTCGTTGGCGCCGGTCTGGATTATGTCCGGGCCTCTTCGGCAGAGGCGACCCTCCAGAACGCCGCCGATAGTGCTGCGCTGGCGGCAGGAGCCTCCAGCCTCAAGACCGACACCGATCTGCAGAACCTTATTCAGCACTATGTCGACGTTAACACGCGCAAATCGTCCAGCCTGAAAGTCACAAGCGTGTCACGGTCGACCAATGCCAATGGCGACATCATCATCACGGTGAAGGCGAACCTGGGCACGGTCATCATGCGCCTGGTCGGGATCAAGTCATTCAATCTCGCCACCCGCACGCGGGTCTCCAAGTCGGGCGGCGGCAAGGCGGAAATTGTCCTGGTGCTCGACACCACCGGTTCGATGGCGGGAAGCAAGATCGCAACCCTGAAGACGGCGGCCAACGACCTGATCGCCGACACCATCAAAGCCAATGAGGGTCAGGCCGAACCGCTCGTCAAGATCGGCATTGTGCCCTTCGCCCAGTATGTGAATATCGGCGTGAGCCGCCGCAACAAGTCCTGGATAAGCGTGTCCGACGATTACCAGACATCGGTGACCACCTGCACCGGCAAGGGCAAGAAGCAGAAGTGCACCACCACTTACACCGATCACAAATTCTATGGTTGCGTGGGCTCGCGCGACTATCCCTACAATGTGCGCGATGAAGCCTTCTCGTCGCAGCCGGTGCCGGGCATCATGGATGTCACCTGCTCCAATGAAGTCACCGACATGACGACGAACCAGACCGTGCTCACCAGCGCCATCGACGCGCTTGCCGCCTCGGGCAATACCTATATCGGTGCCGGCCTGACATGGGGCTGGCGGATGGTCTCGCCCGATGCGCCGTTCACCCAGGGCGTCACCTATGGAGATATGGCCAAGACCAGCACCAGCAAATACGTCATCCTCATGACTGACGGCGAGAACACCCGGGCGCCGAGCTATCCCGCCCACGACAGCTTCAGCAATTCGCTGGCCAACAATCTGACCACCACAATATGCACCAATATCAAGGCCTCGAACATCAAGGTCTTCACCGTGGCCTTCGGCGTGACGGACGCCACCACGTTGAACATGCTTAAATCCTGTGCCACCGATAAGAGCTATGCCTACAACGCCCAGGACAACGCGGCGCTGACCATCGCCTTCAGCACCATCAGCAAGAAACTGTCGAAGCTGCGGCTGGCGGAGTAGGCGGACGAATACGATGGCACATACGAAGTTCGCAACGTCTGTGGTGCCTCGACCAATGTCGACGATTAGACAAATCTCTCTCGTGCTTTCAGGCGTGGCCAGACCGCTCTTGAGCCGGCTGCGGTTGGCGAATTTTCGTCAATTTCGTAAATAATCCTAAAGCATTTGACTTTATTGCTTGCTCGACCGTCGCGCCACGTTATCGGCGGCCGCTTCGAGGCCAAGATGATCGGTAAATTCCTGCGCGCTATTGTCTTAGCGCTTGCGTTGCTGCCGACCATGCGGGACAGAAGCGCGAGCGCTCAAAGTTCTCCCTAAACGACTTCACTCTTTCCGTAAGCGCCAAATTGGCCCCGTGTTTCGCGCGGCGATGAAAGGGGCGACACTCTGGTGAAGATTTTCGCGGGAGGTTTGATTGCAGTCTGCACCCAAGTCCAGACCTGGAACATTTGCAGTCATCGAGGCAGTGGTGGATCGTCTTGATGCGAGCCCTGCCTTGCTGCGCCGGCGCTGGTCGGTTGATGGACGTCACCTGCTCGAACGAAATCACCGATATGACAACAAACCAAACCACCCTGAACAGCGCAATCGATGCGCTCAGCGCCAGCGGCTACACCTATATCGCCTCCGGTCTGACGTGGGGATGGCGGATGGTCTCCCCCAATGCGCCGCTGTCGCAGGGGATTTCGTATGCGGGCATGAAGGATCCCAAGACGAAAACCAAAAAATTCGTCATTCTCATGACAGATGGCGAGAATACCCGCGCACCGAGCTATCCCGCGCACGACAGTACCGACACCATCACGGCCAACAACCTGACGGCGGACGTCTGCACCAACATCAAGGCAATGGATATAGAAGTTTTTACGGTGGGATTTCAGATCACGGATTCCACCACCCTTGACATGCTGCAAAATTGTGCCAGTTCGCCACAATACGCCTTCGATGCCCAGAGCAATGATGCTCTTATCGCTTCATTCCAGAGCATCAGCGACAAGATGGCAAATCTGAGGCTCGTCAAGTAGTTCTGCGGTGTCGCATCGATATGCAATTTGACGCCAGCCGGCCATGCTCAATTGATCGCGCTGAAACTGGCCACGCAAATCCGCAAGCATCAAATCGTAAACGTGCGCACCCAGGTCGGCCTCCAGCAGCCGCATTTGCTCGCGGAGGAAATCGTTATCTCCTGCCACCGCTTCGCCACGAGCCATCGCCAAGAAATCAGGCGCCCTGACATGCGCTACAAGGTCGCCGGCGCCAGCCGCGCTTGGATAGGGCCCTGGTGTCAGGCATTGATCGAGAACGAAGTCAGCCTCAGGCAGCACCTGGAGAGCGTTTGACATCTTCTTATGCCTTGGCTGCTCTGAATGGCTCACCAGAGGGAGAAGTCTCGTTGCCTGCCTTTTCCTTGCTGACGAGAAGCCGCAGTTGTTGGCCAAGCCCGGCAATCGCCTCCCCAATTTCCGAGACAGCGCCATCGCGGCCGTCGAGTTGGAACGCGAGTTCGTTCAGCTTGCTTTCGACTATGCTCAGCCGGGTCGTTAGATCGGTAGTGAAGGTTTCAACGAACTCCAGGATCTTCTGATCGCGTAGTTTGTTCTGTTCGTAAAGCGGACCCAAGAGGAGCTGCCGCAGCGTCTCCATATCATCGCGTCCGTTGTCGCCGTCCCGCATCCCGCTCTCCCGACTACCTGTGGCAGCGCTAATGCAGACATCGTGGCAAATGAAGGTTAGCAACAAGTTAATCCGTTGCACCACGTTGGGGCGGGTGGAATGAACGTCTCGCTAAACTCCGGGTCATCGGCCTCGTGCTCCAACGCCTCGCACAGCGACCTGCGGGCGAACGTGACGCAGAAACAGTTCTGGTTGAGCCGTTCGAGCGGGTCTGAACCCGCCGCCATCCTTACCGCACTGCCGCCGGAATGCATGAAAGATCGGGGTCATTCGGTCATCGTAGTCCTCGTGCCGAAATGATCTCGTCAATGGGGCAATTTTTTCAATTGGCTGACGGTGGCAAGCGTGCAGCCTACAAGGTGCCTGGCCTGCTCACGAAGCACTGGCGTCGGCAGGCTTCTTGCCGCAAGCTCAAAGGCTGACGCCCTTCGGGCCAGTTGGGACGCGACGTTGAAGAGCGATATCCCCTGCATGTTCAGTCTCGACGTGCGCAAGAGTTCATCATCGTCGCTGCAAATTGCATGATCGAGTTGCATCGCGACCTGGCGTAACTGCTGAATGGCCTCGGTCACAACATGGCCCCAGACGTCAGGAGCAGTCTCGCTTTGCATCGCCTCGATATCGTTGAGATTAAGAAGGGGCACATCCCGATATTTATCATGGTGGCTCGCAAACCGATCTGTGAACGAATGCGACGGTCGCAACAATGCCAGAATGGTATCCAGCAATCGTAGTCTGGTGATTGGTTTGGCGATTGTTGCATCAAACAGGCCTCCCACTCTGTCCACCTCGGCAAATTTTTCGATGAAGCCCGACATCGCGACGATCAGAAGCCGCTGCTTTGATGGCGTAACCCTCCGGCGTAGGCCGTCTGCCGCATTCGTGGCACCTGCTGCTATCTGTCCTTATGGACAGCCATAAGGACAGACCTCAGGTTTCACGACTGGAGATTGTCGAGACGGGTCGGCGTCGCCGGTGGAGTGATGCGGAGAAGCTGCGGATTGTCGAGGAGAGCTTTGCCGGTCGTCGGCTGGTATCGGCGACGGCGCGGCGGCACGCGATATCGCGCTCGCTGCTGATGACGTGGCGGCGGGCATATCGGGAGGGTCGGCTCGGACCTGACGTGGTGCCAAGCATGTGGCCGGTGACTGTCGCAGCGCAAGCGCCGGCTGGGTTGCCGGCAACGATGTCAACCCTGACGCGGCCGGCCGGCGCGATGGAGATCGTGCTGGCGAACGGGCGCCGGATCATTGTTGGGGCCGACGTGGACGCCGCGGCGCTGTCGCGAATTGCGGCGGCTCTGGAATGTCAGTGATTGCGATCCCTGCTGGCGTGCGCGTGTGGCTGGCTGGCGGCATCACCGACATGCGGCGGGGCATGAACGGCTTGGCATTGCAGGTGCAAGAGGCGCTTGGCCGCGACCCGCATGCGGGCGATTTGTTCGTGTTTCGCGGCCGGCGCGGCCAACTACCGACATTCTACATACGGTTTTCGATTTGCGACCGTCGCCTACCCCTGGCATCCGCTGTTTGGGCGAACGTTGCAGGTCTCGCCGTTTCGCCGCGGCAAGGCGTTGACGTGCATCTATACGAACGAGCGACCTGATCTTTGCCGCGAACTGCCGAACTGGATGTTCGATGCCGGCTATTGCTCGGGCATGATGCTCGGGCCGCCAGAGATCAGCATTGACGGTCTCAACGAGCTGGGTGCCGTTCTCGCGTCGCTCGGCGCGAATTGGAAGGGCCATTATCCCATTGACGTACGACGCCTGCATTCCTATATTTGGATGACAGGAGGATTGAGAGATGGCCAAAGGGTTGACAGTGCAGGAATTTTTCGTGCTTTTCCCTGATGATGATGCCTGTCTTGAGCATCTGATGAAACAGCGTTTCGGCAATCCTGTGACCTGCCCAAAATGCGACAATCATGGCCAGTTTGCCAAGCTCAAGAAGGTTCCGGCCTATGCGTGCCCGACTTGTGGGCATCACATTCATCCGATGGTCGGAACCCCTTTTGAAAACAGCCATACCTCGCTGCAAAAGTGGTTTTACGCCATGTACCTGTTCACCACTTCGCGTCATGGCGTCCCTGCCAAAGAGCTTCAGCGCCAACTTGGCGTGACCTACAAGACGGCTTGGCGTATGGGTCATGAGCTTCGCAAGTACATGGCCAAGATCGATGGCGATACGCCGCTGGACGGGCATGTCGAAATTGATGAGACGATGATCGGTGGCAAATGCTCGGGTGGGAAACGTGGTCGTGGCGCTCCCGGCAAGACGGTCGTGTTCGGAATGGTGGAGCGCGGCGGCGATGTCATCACCCGCGTGGTCAAGGACGTGCGCCGCAAGACGCTGGAGGCTTATATTCTCGCCAACGTCAAACGTGGCGCGACGGTCAGCACCGATGAGTTGCGTTCGTACGCCAAGCTGATGATGCATGGCTATAGGCACGGCACGGTCAATCATTCCGCCGATGAATGGGTGCGTGGCATCCACCACACCAATAGCGCCGAAGGCTTCTGGTCGCTGTTGAAGCGCAGCATCTGCGGTACTCACGTTCATGTGTCGCCCAAGCATCTGACTAAGTACCTCGGCGAGTTTGAGTTCCGCTGGAACCAGCGTCATGCTCCGCAGATGATGCTTCCTCGCCTGCTTGCCTCTTTCTGATGGTTGGCGGTTCGCCATGGGTCATCGCGTACAGGAGCCCATCGAATTTCTCCTGATCGCCTTCTGAGGGATGTTCCTTGGCGAAGCGGACCAACTTGTTAGCCTGCCGTGCCTCTTCAAGGCTTAGATGCTTTCCACGTGACATAATCTCACCTTGCCGACTGCTTGAGCGCGCTAATCAACTCTCGTCCATATTTTGCAAATTGTTTGCGATGTTCCTCATTCCCAGGCTCATATGACGTAATGCCGACGATGCCCGCGAACTGCAAAAAGTCGCGTCTGAGCTGATTGATATGCTCATCTGTCCACAATGGGTCGGTCGAGTCCTGCAATTGATCATGCCATTTGACGAACTGATCATCTGGTGGGAGCGGCAGACGAAAATCTCTCCGTAAGACGCGCTCCATAATGCCATTCACAAGCCCTGCTAGCCTGATGGCATCCTTATGATCAGGCGTTGGATCTAATTGACCACTAGTTGGCGCAATTTTATCCAGCATCGACTCTATTTCTGGACGTACAATATGCAGGTCACAATAAACCTTGCCGACAAGCTCGGCATCACGCATACCAAGTCTGTCGGTGCAAGCATCGACATTGCGGATGGTGTCGTAATTCAGACAGCCGTGCCTGAATTCATATTCCTCAAAATGCGCCTTCGGGACTGGTAAAAGAGGGGCCGTGCCCAGCGGCACGCTATATTTCCGGCCATAGACATGCAATTGTCCCGAAGCGGCGGCCTGTCGCATCGCAGTTTCAAGATCATAGGCTCGATTGGACGCTAGCGCGCCACGGTCGAGCAAGTTCCAGCCCTTTTTGTTCGCTAACTCCCTAACGTCAACGTATGGAAAAAGTTCCGCCTCCGGCCGCGCCGTCAAGTCAGTGGGCGCTTTTGATGATTGGTTGGGAAGCGTGGATGTCAATATTGGAATCGCAGATTGCCGTCGCCATAGACCAAGAATGGGTGACCACAGAAGGGCTGTCAAAGTTGCGCCTCCTAGAGCGATGAAGGCCCATTGGGCCAAAGCAGGAGTGATATATCCTGGCAAGGCGGTGATCATAAATTCCGCCCACTTTTTTGGGCCAAACCCAAAGAAGGCACAGAAAGCGACAAAAGTTGCGCCAATAACTTTCCCGAGGAATCCTCCGGCGAGGGCCTGACTAAAAATTCGCATGCCGCTGACCCTGCCCCTAGACAACCTCGTACGTCAAGGGGATAA
>CAVVDT010000005.1:0-173731 GCA_963747005.1 uncultured Alphaproteobacteria bacterium
TGCTGCAGAACCCGATCTATCGGGGCCAGATCGTGCACCGGGACAACCGCTATCCCGGCCTGCACGACGCGATCATCGACGAACCGTTGTGGGGTCAGGTACAGGGTGCTCTTGCAGGCAACCGCGTCGAGCGCATCACACGCTCGCGGGCAACGGCGCCCGGCCTGCTGGCCGGCCTCGTCTATAATGATGGTGGTGAGCGGATGACCCCAACTCATGCCAACCGGAAAGGCAAACGCTATCGCCACTACGTCAGCCAGTCCCTCATCAAACGGGGACGCTTCAGGGCATCAGACGCAGCCTGCCGTATTCCGGCAGCAGACCTCGAGGCAATCGTCCAACAGTGCATTTGCACCAAGCTCGGCGACAAGAGCGCCATCCTCGATGCATCGGGGTCATCCAACATTGCTGAATGCAAAAATCTGATTGAGCAGGCCACCGATCTGGCCCGACACTGGCTCACGCTGCCGGCATCCGACAGGCGGGCCATGCTCCATGCCCGTGTCGATCGCATCGACGTGCGCCGGCAAACGCTCGACATTGCCGTTCGACCTTCAATGATCGTCGACGTGGTGAGATCTGCCTCCAACTTCGCTCAGCTTGCAGTATCGACGGATTCTTCCACCACAGTGCCGTCGATTCCGGCTGAGGTGAGACGCACCGGCATGGAAATCAGGCTTCTCGTCCAGGGTACGGTCGCTGCGGAGAGTCGGACGCCGGATCGCAACCTGCTCCGGTTCATCGGGCAAGCACGTCGTTTCCATGACATGGTCATCAACGGTCAGGGCACGTCCATCACCGATCTCGCGAGAGAAACCGGCGTTACGCCGTCCTGGTTCACGCGTGTCCTTCGATTGAGCTTTCTCGCGCCGGAGATCTCGAAGGCGATCCTGCAGGGCCGCCAACCGGTGACGCTCACCGCAAAAACCCTAATGCTACAGGGAAAACTCGCACGAGCGTAGTCGAGCCAGCGCACACAACTGGGGTTCGCCTGACTTGAATAACTCGCCGCTGAACGACCGCCGCCGATTCGAAGTCGGCGGTGGGTCAATTCTTGCAGCAGCAATGGGCGAAATTAGACAGCCTCGACCGCCCGCAACCGTACCACCAAAAAGCGGCTAAGAGACTTTGCCGCCGCAAACCGCCCGGAACCGGCACCAAAGCGGTCTCCGGGTGCCGGTCCGGGAACGGCTGCCGGCGTAACCCGCGGAAACTGCGGCAAAGTTCGAATCCTGCCCGGAAATACAAATTTATGAGTGATATCAATAGGTTAACTGGCGGAGACGGAGGGATTCGAACCCTCGATACGGGTTGACCCCGTATAACGGTTTAGCAAACCGCCGCCTTCAGCCACTCGGCCACGTCTCCGGCTGTACCACACGCCTTTTGGACCTTCCCGGCCCGGTCGGATGCGCATCAAGCACAGCCGAACGCAACCGAACGCGAGCGGTCCCGGCGAGGCGATACGTCTAATGCCTTCTATTCGCCAACCTTGCAAGACCTGTCGGCACCTTCGGACAGATTTAGCCGCCGGGTTGCCGAGCTCACCGCCCCGCCGGCTTATTCCTTCAGGTCGGGGCGCTTTTCGATGACCTTGTCGACGAGGCCGAACTCCTTGGCTGCCTCGGCGGTCAGGAAAGTGTCGCGGTCCATGGCGGTCTCGATCTTTTCCAGCGTCTGGCCGGTGTGGCGGGCATAGAGCTGGTTGAGGCGATGGCGAAGCTCGATGATTTCCTTGGCATGGCGCTCGATGTCGGCGGCCTGGCCCTGGAAGCCGCCGGAAGGCTGGTGCACCATGACGCGCGCATGGGACAGGGCAAAGCGCATGTCCTTTTCGCCGGCGCACAACAGCAGCGAGCCCATGGAGGCAGCCTGGCCGACCACGGTGGTCGATACCGCCGGTCGGATGAACTGCATGGTGTCGTAGATCGCCATGCCGGAGGTCACAACCCCGCCCGGCGAGTTGATGTACATGGCGATTTCCTTTTTCGGATTCTCCGCCTCGAGGAACAGCAACTGGGCGACGATGAGCGTCGACATGTGGTCCTCGATGGGACCGGTGATGAAAATGATGCGCTCCTTCAGGAGGCGCGAATAGATATCGTAGGCGCGCTCGCCGCGATTGGTCTGCTCGACCACCATGGGCACGAGGACTTGGGCGTAGGTTTCGATCGGGTCCTTCATTGCAGTTCCTGTAGTGGGGTTGCCCGGGGCGGGAGACGGGACGGGAATCGCCGCTTGATGATTGTCGTTCTACATAGGGTGGAGGGGGCCACCAGTGCAAGGGAAAGGCTGTGCCGGCATAGCCCGGCGGTGCGCTCTGCCGCCATCGGATCGGCCGGAGCGTCGTTCAAGCGCAGTCGCACGCGGCATAGGGCGGGAGCCGAAACGTCACCGCGGGGCCACCAGCTCGTCCAGCCTCCGCCTTGTTAACGATACAAAGTCAACGGGCCTTAAGCTTTGTCGCGCATCATGGCGAGACGGCGCGAAGGGGAACCGGCGCATTGGATTCAACGGGTATGGATAGCGCAGGCCTCGTGCGGCGCATCGATGAACTGGAAGGCAAGCTGGCCGCCTGCCGGCGGGCGTTGTCGCGCGCCGATGCCCGCCTGCAGATATTCGGTACCCAGACGGCCTTCTGGATGTGGGAGACCAACGCCACCCACGATTTCGTGCATGTCTCGGAAAACATCGAGCATATCTGCGGCCTTTCAACCAGCGACGTGCTGGACACCAACTGGCTGGAGGTCGCGCGCGGCGCGGACGGGCCGGAATGGGCCGCTCATTCAGGCGACCTTGCCGCCCATCGGGCGTTCGAAAACTTCCATTTCAAGCGCAAGATCAACTCGGTTGTGCGCTACATCGTCATTTCCGGCTGGCCGGTCATCGACCAGACAGGTCGCTTCAGGGGCTATCGCGGGGTCGGCCGCGACGAGACCGACATGGTCAACCATTTCGAGGAACAGGCGCGGCGCGAGCAGGCCTATATCGCCGAGATCGAGCACCACAATGGTGAGATCGAGATGGTGCTCTCGAACCTGACGCAGGGCATCTTCTGGTTCGACGCCGGACGCAATGTGCGCTTCCAGAACCGGCGCGTCGCCGACATACTCGATCTCAAGATCGGGGTCCTTGCAGATTGCCGCACGGCGCTCGATTGCATGCGGCTTCTGGCGGCGCGCGGCGACTTCGGCGGCGGCGATATCGAGGCCCTGGCGGTCAGCCAGACGGCGGCCATGTTCGATGCCACCACCGGTACGCAATCACGCTGGTGGCTCAAATCGCTCGACCGCCACCTGCGCTGCCGCTACGGCCGGCTCGACGACGGCGGGCTGCTGGTCACTTTCGTCGACATCACCGAGGATGTGCGGCTCGAGCAGGAACTGGCGACCGCCCGCGACGCGGCACGCAAGCTGGCCGCCGAGAGCGCCGAGCGCGAACACGCCCTGGAGACGGTGCTCGACAACCTGTCACAGTCCATCATGTGGTTCGACAAGGATCGCCGGGTCAGGCTGCGCAATCACAAGATGCCCCAGATGCACGCCTTCACCGAGGCCGAATATGCCGGTGTCGCCACCTTCGATGACCATGTCCGCCTGCTGGCCGAGCGCGGCGACATGGGCGAAGGGCCGATCGAAGAAATTGTCGCCCAGAGTATCGGGCGCATCTTCGCCCCGCTCGATGGACCGCACGATTACCGCCGCCACTTCAAGGTGCGCGACCGCCATTTCCTGGTACGCCTGGCACCGACGCCGGACGGTGGGCGTATCCTGTCGGAGATCGATATCACGGAACAGGTGCAGATCGAGTTGCAGCTTGCCAGCGCGCTCGAGGACCTGGAAGCCATGAACGTGGTGCTGGAGGAAAAGGTTGACGAGCGCACCAGGGAATTGCGCCATATCCAGGGGTCACTGGTCGAGGCCGAGCGCAACGCCACTCTCGGCAAGCTCACCGCCAAGCTCAGCCATGAACTGCGCAACCCGCTGAATGCGCTCAACACCTCGCTCTACATCATCCGCGCCAAGGCCGGCGGCGATGAGAAGATCGCCCGGGCGCTCGAGCGCTCGGAACGCACGGTGCAGCGCTGCACCAACATCCTTGCCGACCTCTATGATTTCGCCATGACCATCGAAGCCAAGCCGCGCCGGATCGACCTCGGCCGCTGGCTGGGCCATACGCTGGCCCGGGCACGGGTGCCGGCGGGGGTTGACTTGCGCATCGACAACCGCCTTGAAGGATTTTTCTGCGCCATCGACGAAAGCCAGATCGGCAAGGCCCTGGGCAAGATCCTCGACAACGCCTTCATGGCGGTGACCCACGAGGGGCTCGAGCGTGCAAGCCCCACGGTGTCGCTCACCGCAGCACGCACCGGCGACCGTCTCGAGATCATCATCGTCGACAACGGCGCCGGCATGGACGAGGCGACGGCCGCACAAGCGCTGGAGCCGCTGTTCTCGACCCGCGGGTTCGGCGTGGGCCTCGGCCTGCCGATTGCCGAGCAAACGTTTTCACGCCACGGCGGTGGGCTGAAGCTCTATTCGCGCCGGGCCCAGGGCACCACCGTCACCTTGTGGCTGCCGGCCGGCGACGGCGAGGCCGAGCAGGAGGCTGCCTGAACGGCCCCCTGCCCTGATCCGATTATTCGCCCTCGGCGGGGCTTTCCGCTTTCTTGGCAGCCGGCTTTTTCTTGGGTGCGGCCTTCTTGGGGGCGTCCGCATCGCTTGCGGCCTTCTTAGGCGTGGCCTTCCTGGGAGCTGCCTTCCTGGCCGGCTTGGCGGCCTTTTTCTCACCGTGATCATGGTCGTGATCATGATCGTGGTCATGATCATGCTCGGCGGCGTGCTGCAACTCCTCGCGGCTCACCGGCTTTTCGCTGACCTTGGCGCCGGCGACGATGTGATCCACCACCTTCTGCTCGAAGATCGGCCCGCGCAGCTCCATCATGGCGCTGGGGTTCTTGCGGTAGTAGTCGTAGACCTGCTTTTCCTGGCCGGGGAACTGGCGCACCCGCTCCATGAGGGCTTGCTGCAGTTCTTCCTCGGTGATGTTGATGCCGGCCTGCTCGCCGATGGTGCCAAGCACCAGCCCGAGGCGGACGCGGCGTTCGGCGATGGCGGCATATTCCTTGCGGGCGTCGTCTTCGGTGGTGCCCTCGTCGGCAAAGGTCTTCTTTTCCTTTTCCAGTTCGCGCGTCAGGGCCTGCCAGATCTGCTCGAATTCGGCCTCGACCAGCTTGGCCGGCAACTCGACCTGGTAGGTCTTGTCGAGGGCATCGAGCACATCGCGCTTGAGGTTGATGCGCGACATGCCTTCCAGTTCGGCCCCCATGCGCTCCTTGACCATGTCGCGCAACCTGGAAAGGCTTTCCATGCCAAGTTTCTTGGCGAATTCATCGTCGATAGCAGTTTTCGCCGGCGCCTCGACGGCGCCCACCTTGACGGCGAATTCGGCCGCCTTGCCGGCCAGGTTCTCCACCCCGTAATCCTCCGGGAAGGTGACCTTAACGGTCTTTTCCTCTCCCGACTGGGCGCCGGTGAGTTGTTCTTCAAAACCGGGGATGAACTGGCCGGCGCCCAACACCAGCGGCACATCCTCGGCGCTGCCGCCCTCAAACACCTTTCCATCGACGGTGCCGACGAACGAAATGGTCAGCCGGTCGCCGTCTTCGGCCTTGGCGCCTTCGGCCCTGGCCTCGTACTGGCGGTTCTGCTCGGCGATGCGGCCGATGGCTTCCTCGATATCGCTGTCGCTCACCGCCGCCACGAGCTTTTCCAGCTCCATGCCGGTGGTATCCTTCAGGTCGATGGGCGGCACGACCTCGAAGCTCATGGTATAGGAGAGGTCCTGCTTGCCCTCGATGATGGCGTTGACCTCCGACTGGTCCTCGGGCAGGCCGATCTCGGGCTGGTAGGCAGGCTTGAGGTTCTGTTGCGACAGGGCCTCGCGGCTGGATGTATCGACGGCTTCCTGCAGCACTTCGGCCATGACCGACTTGCCGTAGAGCTTGCGCAGATGGTTGACCGGCACCTTGCCGGGGCGAAAGCCCCTGATCTGGGCCTGCTTCGACATGTCGATGAGCCGCTGGCTGAGGCGGGCCTCGAGCTGGTCGGCCGGCACAATGACTTTCAGCTCGCGCCTGAGACCCTCGCTCAGGGTTTCGGTGACCTGCATTTCAATCGATCCTCAATTCCGGTGCCCAATCGGCACCATGATCCATGGTTCGTGCCGCGGTTCAGCGGTTGGTCTGACCCCGGTAACAGCAAGACGCGGGCGGGGACTGGTGCGGGCGGAGGGACTTGAACCCCCACGGGGCAAAGCCCACAGGAACCTAAATCCTGCGTGTCTACCAGTTCCACCACGCCCGCATGACCTCCTCCGGAGACAAAAAGAGGCTCCCGGGCCGCGCAATCGGCGCCTCTATAGCAAACGGCTACCCGCGATGCCAGTGAAGAAACGTCAAGGCGACAATGCACTTCAGGCATTGAGCCCCGACAGCACGGCCGGCAACAGTCCCGGCAGATCCTCCGCAATGAGGCCAGGGCCATGACGGCGGGCCGCTTCGGCATGCAACCAGACAGCGGCGGCAGCCGCCTCGAAGGCAGGCATACCCTGTGCCCCGAGCCCCGCAATGATGCCGGCCAGCACGTCCCCGGCCCCAGCGGTGGCTAGCCACGGCGCATCAGCAGCCGATATCGCGGCACGCCCGTCGGGGTGGGCGATGACGGCATCGGCACCCTTGAGGACGACAACGGCGCGGGATGCTTTGGCGGCAGCGCGAGCGCGTTCACATTTTGAGTCCGATTCTGACGACAAAGATTTGAACAACCTTGTAAATTCGCCTTCATGCGGGGTGAAGACAGTCGCCGCATGGCGCCTCTCTATTGCCTCGAACAGAATGCCCTCGTTGCCCTCGAACGACGTCAGCGCATCGGCGTCGAGCACGGCGAAGGCGTTGCTCTCGAGCCCCGCCAGCACCTTTTGCCGGGTCTGATCGCCCACTCCCGCGCCGGGGCCGAAGACGAAGGCATTGCGGCGCACATCGGCCAGCGCCGCCTTCATGCCCTCCGGCCCTTCGGCACGGTCGAGCATGATGGCGGTCAGGTGGGCGGCGTTGACGGCGAGCGCTTCAGGTGGGGAAACGACCGTCACAAGGCCGGCGCCGGCCCTGAGCGCACCCATGGCGGCAAGGCGCCCTGCCCCGGTCGCGGTCATGCCGCCGGTCACTGCCACCACATGGCCGCGGTGGTATTTGTGGCTTGCGAGCCCCGGGCGCGGCAGCAGCGCCCGCCACAGTCCGGGGGCATTGCGCCAGGTACGCGGCCGGATGGTCCCCAGAACCTCGTCGGGGATACCGATTTGCCGCAACACGGTCACGCCGCAATGCTGGCGGCCGGGGAGCAGCAAATGACCAGGTTTCAAGCGAAAGAAGGTGACCGTGAGATCGGCGGTCATGGCCGCACCGCGCACCATGCCGGTTGCGCCATCGATGCCGGAGGGGATATCGACGGCCACCACCGGCAGCGCCCGATCCTTGACCGCCTTCACCACATCGGCCATCTCACCGCCAAGCGGCCGCGACAGACCGGCGCCGAAAAGAGCATCGATGATGAGTCCTGTATCGGCGAGCGAAGTTGCCCAGTCCTTTTCCAGCGGCCCGTTCCATCCAACGGCTGCGCGGCTGGCGGCCCCTTGCAGCGTTTGCCTGGCGCCAGCCAACCACACCCGCACCGGCCAACCAGCATCGGCCAGCCGACGCGCCACGATGAAGCCGTCGCCACCATTATTGCCGGGCCCGCACAGAACCGTGACCGGGCGCTCAGCGAAGCGCCTGGTAATTTCGTCGGCGACCGCCTGCCCGGCCGCCTCCATGAGCCTATCGACGGCAATGCCACTGGCCACCGCCGCCTTGTCGGCCTTGGCCATTTCCGCTGGATCGAGGAGTTCGAGTGGCTGGCTATTGATCATGATCAACTGGCCCTTCAAGAGGGTACGGCGCGCTGTCTTGCACGAAAGCCTACACCGCGTCGACCGGACGGCTCAATCGGCGTGGCGGCCAACAGCAAGCGGCATTGTCAGGCAAGTTGCCTGAAATTTGTTCATCATGCCTGAAATATGGGCACAATCCGACTGCCCATAATTATTGTTCTATGTTTATCACATTGATTTAATTGAATTTTATTCCGCTTCGTCGGCTGGCACGCGGCATGCAAAGGTTAAGGGCGTGTTAAGCGGTGCTTTCGGCGAGAAGGCACCGCAAGGCTATTCAAGAGGGCACATGAAGAAAATCGAGGCGATCATTAAACCCTTCAAGCTCGACGAGGTGAAGGAGGCGCTGCAGGAGATCGGCCTGCAAGGCATTACCGTCACCGAGGCCAAGGGCTTCGGGCGCCAGAAGGGCCACACCGAGCTCTACCGCGGCGCCGAATACGTGGTGGACTTTCTGCCCAAGGTGAAGATCGAGGTGGTGCTGTCGGACGATCTGGTGGAAAAGGCCATCGAAGCCATCCAGCAGGCAGCCCGCACGGGGCGCATCGGTGACGGCAAGATCTTCATCTCCACCATCGAGAACGCGGTGCGCATCCGCACCGGCGAAACCGGCCAGGACGCACTCTAGGGTCTGTTGCCCGCCACTCGAAGTCGAATTCCGAAACAACGCCAGCCACTTCCACAGAGAGGATAATATGTCAGACGACAAGACCCCCGACGACGTCCTGAAGCTCATCAAGGACAAGGACATCAAGTTCGTCGACCTGCGCTTCACCGACCCGCGCGGCAAGATGCAGCACGTTACCTTCGACATCAGCCTGATCGGCGAGGACACCTTTGCCGAAGGCCAGATGTTCGACGGCTCCTCCATCGCCGGTTGGAAGGCGATCAACGAGTCCGACATGACGCTTATGCCGGATCCCTCCTCGGCCCATATAGACCCCTTCTACGCCCAGCCGACGCTCGGCATCTTCTGCGACATCCTCGAGCCTTCCACCGGCGAGGCCTATGGCCGCGATCCGCGCATGACGGCCAAGCTGGCGGAAGCCTACGTCAAGCAGACCAAGACCGCCGACACGGTGTTCGTGGGTCCTGAGGCCGAGTTCTTCGTGTTCGACGATGTCCGCTTCGCGACCGAGCCCTACAATACCGGGTTCAAGCTCGACTCGATCGAATTGCCTTCCAATACCGATACTGAATACGAGATGGGCAATCTCGGCCACCGGCCGCGTACCAAGGGCGGCTATTTCCCTGTCAACCCGGTGGATTCGGCCCAGGACATGCGTTCGGAAATGCTGTCGGTGATGGCCGAGATGGGCGTCGTCGTTGAAAAGCATCATCACGAGGTCGCCGCCGCGCAGCACGAACTGGGCATGAAGTTCCAGCCGCTCACCCACATGGCCGACCACATGCAGATCTACAAGTATGTGATCCACAACGTCGCCCATGCCTATGGCAAGACGGCCACCTTCATGCCCAAGCCGGTTTTCGGCGACAACGGCACCGGCATGCATTGCCACTTCTCCTTGTGGAAGGATGCCAAGCCGCTGTTCGCCGGCAACCAGTATGCCGACCTGTCGGAAGCCTGCCTCTACTTCATCGGCGGCGTCATCAAGCATGCCAAGGCGCTCAATGCCTTCACCAACCCCACCACCAACTCCTACAAGCGTCTGGTGCCGGGCTACGAGGCACCGGTGCTTCTGGCCTATTCATCGCGCAACCGCTCGGCCTCGTGCCGCATCCCGCATGCGACCAATCCCAAGGCCAAGCGCGTCGAGGTCCGCTTCCCCGACCCCTCGGCCAACCCCTATCTGTGCTTTGCCTCGCTCTTGATGGCCGGCATGGACGGCATCCTCAACAAGATCCATCCCGGCCAGCCCATGGACAAGAACCTCTATGACCTGCCGCCCGAAGAGTTGAAGGATGTACCGACGGTGTGCGGCTCGTTGCGCGAGGCCATCGCCTCGCTGGATGCCGACCGTGAATTCCTGAAGAAAGGCGGCGTCTTCTCCGACGATCAGATCGAGGCCTATCTCGATTTAAAGCGCGAAGAGAACCAGCGCTACGAGATGGCCCCGCATCCGATCGAATACGACATGTACTACAGCGTGTGATGCACGCGGCCTGAAGGCCGTACGCCACCATCTGGGTTTCCTCCCCGGTCCGGGCGAAGGTTGAAAGCAGCCATCGTCCGGATCATCTTGTTCAGATTGGCCCAACCAGCCCGGCGACGATGCCGCAAAATTGACATCGTCGCTGGCCCGGCAAGTGTTAAGATGCCGGCTCGGCCAGCGCCGGCGAGCGACGGATTAGTCGCGGTCGAACGTCTTGTTAGGCAAGCCGTGCTAGGGCTGGCGCGGATTTCGGTGCTATTTGGAACCCGCTTGATGTCGTTGTTCAGACAGGTCCTCGTCCTGATTTTTCTCACCGCGATGGTTTATGGCGGGTATGTCGCTTATGGGCGGCTGATGACCGGGACCACCATTGCGAGCGACACTCAGCAGAAACGCCGCGACGCCATACCGGTCGAGGTTGCCGCCGCCAAGACCCGAGCGATGACCTCCACCGTCGAGGCGGTGGGCACCACCTACGCCCTCAAATCGGTCGATATCCTGCCGCAGGCCAGCGGCCTCATCAATAGCATCGGCTTTGCTTCCGGCGATCATGTCGAAAAGGGCCAGGTTCTGGCCGAAATGGACAGCAACATCGAGCGTGCCGATGTGGCCGAGGCCAAGGCAGCCCTGGTGCAGGCGAAACTTGCCCTCGAGCGGGCGACGAAACTGCGCGCCAGCAATATCGCCGCCAAGTCGACCGTCGATCAGCTTACCGCCGCCGAAGCCGCCGCCGAGGCCGCGGTCGCCAAGGGCGAACAACGGCTCGCGGATCGCACCATCAAGGCCCCCTTCGCCGGCATGGTGGGCATGAACCGTGTGGACGCCGGCGCCCGCATCACCAATTCCACCGTCATCACCACCCTCGATGACCTTTCCAGCGTTGAGGTCGAGTTCGCGCTGGCCGAACGGATGTTCGGCGGCACCCATATCGGGCAGCGGGTCAACTCGACGACGGTCGCCTATCCGGGGCGGACCTTTATCGGCAAGATCGCCGAAATCGGCAGCCGCATCGATCCGGTCAGTCGCTCTTTCAAGGTGAAGGCGCTTGTCCCCAACCCAGACAATGCCCTCAGGCCCGGCATGTTCATGCATGTGGAAGTGGTGCTCGATGCCGCCGAGGCGCTGGTGGTGCCGGAAGAAGCCATCGTCGACGAGGCATCGGCGTCCTATGTCTATGTCGTGAAGGACGGCAAGGCGCGGCGCCAGAAGGTGACCATCGGCCGCCGCGCCTATGGCATCGCTGAAATCCTCACCGGTCTCAATCTCGATGACAAGGTGGTGACCCGCGGCACCAGCAAGCTGCGCGACGGCACCGCGGTGGACGTGGTCGAGGCGACCGCCGAGGCCAAGTCGTGACGCTGTCGGAGCTGTCGATCCGGCGTCCGGTGCTGGCTGCCGTCTTCAGCCTGCTGATCGTCGTCTTCGGCATCGCGGCGGTGACCCGAATCCCGGTGCGCGAACTCCCCAACGTCAATTCCGCCGTGGTCACCGTGAAGACCACCTATACGGGCGCAGCCCCGGAGATCATCGATTCGGACATCACCGAGATCATCGATTCCGCCGTTGCCGGTATCTCGGGTGTCAAGACCATCACTTCGCAGTCGCGACGCGGGCTGAGCTACACCACCATCGAATTCGACCTGGGACGCAATATCGACCAGGCCGCCAACGACGTGCGCGACGCGGTCGGCCGCGTGCGTTCCAAGCTGCCGACCAATGTCGACGAACCGCAGATCATCAAGAACAATTCCGAAGCCGACCCGGTTATGCGGCTGGCGGTGACCAGCGACAGCATGACACCGGCCGAGATGACAGACTATGTCGACCGTTTCCTCAAGGACCGGCTGACCACCATCGACGGGGTGGCCTCGGTGTCGATTTACGGCGAGCGGCGCGCTGCCATCCGGGTGTGGCTGGATCGCCGGGCACTGGCGGCGCGCGACATGACGGTGGCGGATGTACAGTCGGCGCTCACCCGTAACAATGTCGAATTGCCGGCCGGCGAACTGGAATCGCGCACACGGTTGTTCACGGTGCGCCTCAACAGCCGCCTCCACACGGTCGAGCAATTCCGCAATATCGTTATCAAGCAGGTCAACGGCTATCCCATCCGGCTCGGCGCGGTGGCCGACGTCAAGCCGGGCGTCGAGGACGACACCACCATCGTGCGCAACAACGGCAAGCCCGCCATTGGCGTCGCCATCATCCGCCAGTCGCAGTCCAATACGGTTGCCATCTCCAATGCCGTCAGGGCCGAAATCGACCATCTCAAGCCGAACCTGCCGCAGGGCATGGACATCACCGTCAGTTCCGACGATGCCATCTTCATTGCCGCCTCGATCCGCGAGGTGCTGATCGCCTTGTGCATCTCGTTGACACTCGTGGTGCTGGTGATCCTTTTGTTCCTGCGCTCGTTCAGGGCCATGCTGATCCCGCTGATCACCATCCCGGTGTCGCTCATCGGCTGCTTTTTCCTGATCTACATATTGGGTTTTTCACTCAACGTGCTGACGCTGCTGGCGCTGCTGCTCGCCATCGGCCTGGTGGTGGATGATGCCATCGTCATGCTGGAGAACATTTCGCGGCGGCTGGCGCTGGGCGAGACGAAGCTTCAGGCCGCCGTCTTCGGCGCGCGCCAGGTGACATTCGCCATCATCGCCACGTCGGTGACGCTGGTGGCGGTGTTCGTACCGATCTCGTTCCTGAAAGGTGCCGCCGGCAAGCTGTTCACCGAGTTCGGCTTCGTCATGGCCTCGGCGGTGCTCATTTCCACCTTCGTGGCGCTCACCGCTTGCCCGGCGCTCGCCTCCATCGTGCTCAAGGCCCGCACCGTTGCGCCGGGCGAGAAGGTCGTTCCGCGCGAGAGCTTGATGGTGAGGGCCTACCGCGGCGCGGTGAAGGCAGCGCTCGCCATGCCGCTGGTGGTGATTGTCGTCTCGGCGCTGTTTTCAGGTGCTAGCTGGTTCGTCTACCAGTCGCTGCCGCGCGAACTGACACCGAGCGAGGATCGCAGCGTGCTGTTCATTCCGATCACCGCGCCGCAGGGCTCATCGCTCAAATACACCGACAATCAGGCAAAGCAACTCGACGAGAAGATCACCGCCGTCAAGAAGAAACTCGGCATCGACACCATCTTCACCTTCTCGGGCTCCTCCAACCGCCCCTACCACGCCTTCATCGTGTTGCGCCTCACGCCATGGGACCAACGCACCCTCAACCACCGCCAGATCATGGCCAAGCTCATTCCTTTTACCCGCGAGATGACAGGCGCACGCGGCTTTCCCGTCAGCCCGTCGGGCCTGGGCCTGCATGGTTCGAGTACGCCGTTGCAGGTGGTTATCGGCGGACCCGACTACCAGACGGTCAAGACCTGGGCGCAGGCACTGCAAGTCAAGGCCGAAACCAACGACAAGCTGAACAATGTCGAGATCGACTTCGAGCAGAACCAGCCGCAGTTCAGTCTCGCCGTCGACCGCGCCAAGGCCGACGATCTCGGCATCTCGGTCGAATCCATCGCCTCGACCCTGCAAACCATGCTCGCCTCGCTCGAGGTCACCAGCTACATCGACCGCGGGCGCGAATACTGGGTCATCCTGCAAGCCAAGCCCGGCGACCGCCAGACGCCCAGTGACATCTCCAACATCTTCATGCGCTCGGGCGACGGCAAGACGCTGGTGCCGCTGTCCTCGCTCATCACCTTGAGCGAAAGCGCCGATGCCCCCACCCTCAGGCGCTATAATCGTCTGCCTTCAGTCACCCTCACCGCCTCGCTCGCCGACGGCTACGCGCTGGGCACCGCCATTGATTACATGTCCCAGGCCGCCGCTCAGGTGCTGCCGCCCGAGGCCACCGTGAGCTTTGCCGGCCAGTCGCAGCAATATCTGGAGACGTCTTCCGGCGTCGCCATCACCTTCGGGCTGGCCATTCTCATTGTGTTCCTGGTGCTCGCCGGCCAGTTCGAGAGCTTCATGCACCCGCTCATCATCATGCTGTCGGTGCCGCTGGCCATTGCGGGTGCGGTCTATTCGCTATGGCTGGGGGGCATGAGCCTCAACATCTACAGCCAGATCGGCATCATCCTGCTGATCGGTCTGATGGCCAAGAACGGCATCCTGATCGTCGAGTTCGCCAACCAGCTACGCGACGAGGGCTATACCATCCACGAGGCGGTGATCGAGGCCTCGGTGATCCGCTTGCGCCCCATCGTCATGACCGTCGTCTCGACGGTGCTGGGGGCGGTGCCGCTGGTGTTTGCAACCGGCGCCGGCGCCGAGAGCCGCCAGGCCATCGGCACGGTGATTGTCGGCGGGTTGATGTTTGCGCTGGCGCTGACCCTGTTCCTGACGCCGGTGCTCTATGACCTGCTCGCCCGCTTCACCCGTCCGCGCGGGGCGATCGAGAAGCAGCTGGCGCTGGAACTCGACCCGCTCAGTGCAGGGCCGCAATCCGCAGAATGATGGCAACCGGGTTGATCCAGCCCATGGCGATGCCGCCGGTGATCAACATGCCCCCGACAAAGTCAGCGATGATCAGCCATTTCATGATCCTGAGTGTCATCGCCATTGTTGTCTCTCCCTGGCACAGGTTATTAATTCTCTGGGCATCCCGGAGCAATTGCCTTGCCAGACCCGTGACAGCGGCGCCGTGAGCGGCTACATCCCCTCGCCATGCTGCACATCAACGACATGACATATCGCATTGCCGGCCGGCTGCTGCTCGATCACGCGACAGTGGCGGTCCCCGACGGCCACAAGGTGGGGCTGGTGGGGCGCAACGGCGCTGGCAAGTCCACGCTGCTGAAGCTGGTGCTGGGCGAACTGGCACCGGAAGCGGGCTCGTTTTCGCTGCCGCGCAACGCCCGCATCGGCACCGTGGCGCAGGAGGCGCCGGGCGGCGAGACGAGCCTTCTGGAGACCGTCCTGGCCGCCGATGTCGAGCGCGCCAGCCTGTTGACCGAGGCCGAAACCGCCGCGGACCCGCACCGCATCGCCGAAATCCAGATGCGCCTCGCCGACATCGATTCTCACTCCGCCCCGGCGCGAGCGGCGACAATCCTGTCGGGCCTCGGCTTTACCCCGGATATTCAGGACGGCCCCTGCTCGGCGCTGTCGGGCGGCTGGCGCATGCGCGTAGCGCTCGGTGCGGCGCTTTTTGCAGCGCCCGATGTGCTGCTGCTCGACGAACCCACCAACTATCTCGACCTGGAAGGGGTCATCTGGCTGAAAAGCTACCTCAAGTCCTACCGCCACACGGTGATCATCGTCAGCCACGATCGCGACCTGCTCAACGACGCGGTCAGCTGGATCCTGCATCTCGACCAGGCCCGCCTCACCCTCTATCAGGGCAACTACGACTCATTCGAGCGCCAGCGCCGCGAAAAGCAGGCGCTGCAATTGAAGCTGAAGAAGAAGCAGGACGAAGAACGCCGCCACATGCAGGCCTTCGTCGACCGCTTCCGCTACAAGGCCTCGAAGGCGAAGCAGGCGCAGAGCCGCCTCAAGGCCCTCTCCAAACTCGAGCCGGTGGCCGAGATGATCGACAACCATGTGGCGCCCTTCCTGTTTCCCAACCCCAAGAAGCCGCTCAATCCACCACTGGTGCGCTTTGAACATGCCGCCGTCGGCTATGGCGACGGCCCGACGGTATTGCATGACATCGACCTGAGGATCGACAACGACGACCGTATTGCCCTTTTGGGTGCCAACGGCAACGGCAAGTCGACCTTCGCCAAGCTGTTGTGCGGCCGGCTTTCACCCTCGGCCGGCCACATGCGCCACCACAACGCGCTAGGCGTGGGGTATTTCGCCCAGCACCAGCTTGACGAACTGTCCGAAGGGCTCACACCCTATGACTGCTTCACCACCCTGATGCCCGACGCCAGCGAGGCGCAACGGCGGGCTCGGCTCGGCGCCCATGGCTTCGGTGCCCAACTCGCCAACTCGAAGACGGCGACCCTGTCGGGCGGCGAGAAGGCGCGGCTGCTGTTCGCGCTCGCCGCCTTCAACGGCCCTCATATCCTGGTACTGGACGAGCCCACGAACCATCTCGACGTGGATGCCCGCGAGGCCCTGGTGCGGGCGCTTAACGACTTCGAAGGCGCGGTCATCCTGATCAGCCATGACCGGCATCTGATCGAGACCTGCGCCGACCGGCTGTGGCTGGTTCATGACGGCACGGTGAACCCCTATGACGGCGACATGGACGGCTATACCCAGCTTGTGCTGGATCAGGCCCGTAACCGCCGGCGCATGGTTAACGGCTCGTTACCGAAGGTTGAGCGCAAATCCTCAAGTCCTGAATCAACCAAAGTGAACGAGAGCCGCCAGAACCGTGTCAGACTTAAGAAACTGATTCAGGATGCTGAATCCAACATGCAGGAATTGCAGGGAAAAATCGCCATTCTCGATCGGGCGCTGGCCGATCGTTCGATCTATCGCGAAGCCCCCCGCAAGGCACGCGACTTCCTGCGCCTGAAGACCCGGCTGGCATCGGACCTGGAAGCAGCCGAAAGCCGCTGGCTGGAATTGCACGAGAGCGAGGGCGCATCGCTTTCCGGCGACGACGGCGCCTAACCGGGGAAAGGCCCGCCCATGTCCGACGAAACGTCCTACCGCGATCCCCTCTCCCGCTTCATCTCGCTGGAAGCCCTGGCCGGCCTGATCCTGGTGCTAGCGGCGTCGGCTGCGCTGGTGGCCGACAACGTGGCCATGCTGCAACCCTATTACGACCGGGTCCTGTCGCTGCCGGTAGCGGTGCAATTCGGGGAGGCACGGCTGGCGAAACCACTTTTGCTATGGATCAACGACGGCATGATGGCGGTGTTCTTCCTGCTGGTGGGGCTCGAATTGAAGCGCGAAGTACTGAAGGGCCATCTGCGCTCGCGCGATCAGGTGGTGCTGCCGGCGGTGTGCGCGGCGGGCGGCATGGTGGTGCCGGCGCTGATCTATCTCGCCATCGTGGCGGGTCTGGGCGGCGACAGCGGGCTCATGCGGGGCTGGGCCATTCCGGCGGCCACCGACATCGCGTTCGCGCTCGGGGCGCTCGCCATGCTCGGCAACCGGGTACCGTCATCGCTCAAGGTGTTCTTGCTGACGCTGGCCACGCTCGATGACCTCGGGGCCATCGTGATCATCGCCATCTTCTATACCGCCGATCTGTCGCTCGCCTCGCTGGCCTTGGCCGGGCTTGCCATCGTGGTACTGGCGGCGATGAATCTCCTGGGCGTCACCCGCCTTGCACCCTACATCGTAATCGGCGTGGCCATGTGGGTGTTCGTTCTCAAATCGGGCGTGCATGCAACCCTCGCCGGCGTTGCCTTGGGCCTGGCCATTCCAATGCAGGACCGCGATGGCCGCAAGGTGCTGGAAGCGCTTGAAGATGCGCTCCACCCGTATGTCATCTGGGGCATCCTGCCGTTGTTTGCCTTCGCCAATGCCGGGGTATCGCTGGCCGGTGTCGCCTTGTCGAGCCTGGTTGCGCCGTTGCCGCTGGCGATCGCAGCGGGGCTGGTGATCGGCAAGCCGCTGGGCATCATGGCGGCAGCGCAAGCGGCGGTGCGCAGCGGGATGGCACGACTGCCCGAGGGCATGGGCTGGATGCACCTGAGCGGGGTGGCGGCGCTGGCCGGTATCGGCTTCACCATGTCCTTGTTCATCGGCATGCTGGCCTTTTCAGCCGACGACAATTCCGCCGGGGTGCGTATCGGGGTGATCGCCGGCTCGATCCTCTCCGCCCTCATCGGCTATGTCGTCCTGCGCGCGGCGCCCGCAAGGAGTACCTGAGTTCCATCCCCCGGAGCTCAGTGCTCTCCTCGCCGCCGCCCCGGCCACAGGGCGCGCTCGCGCGTTAGCGCAAAGCGGACGATCCAGCCGACGATGGCGATGCCGACAGCCACGATGGCCCCGTTGATCAGCACCATGGCCGTGACGCCTCTGGCCATGGCCCATCTTTCCTCGCCGGCCGCGGGATCGGTCCACACCGGCCACAACACGTTCCAGATGAGCGAGCCCACCATGCCGGCGAACAGCACCAGGGCGGCGATCAGCGCCCATTTGTAGGCCGCGTGGCCGAGCCGCGTCTTGAGGGGCTGAGGGGACGTCATGGCTGGCGCTAGCGCCGCCGGGGACTGGAGATCTCGCTCATGATCTCGGTCTGGATGGCCTGGATTTCCATCAACCGGTCCCATTGCCGCGAAATCAGGTGGTCGAGCTTTTCGTGCAACTGACGGATTTCCAGTTCCGCCTTGAGGTTGACCCGGTAGTCGGACTGGGAGCGCAGGCGGTCGCGGGCCTCCTGGCGGTTCTGGCTCATCATGATCACCGGCGCCTGGATGGCCGCCAGGCACGAAAGCACGAGGTTGAGCAGAATATAGGGAAAGGGATCGAAGGGTGCGCTCAGCACCGCATGGGCGTTGATGGCGATCCATACCACAAGGACGAGAGCGAACAGGCCGATGAACTTCCAGCTGCCGCCAAAGGAGGAAATCTGGTCGGAGACGCGCTGGCCGAAGGTCAGGTCCTGCTGGAAATCCTCCTCGACGTCGACCGAGACGATCTCGTGCTGCCTGAGGCTCTCGAACACCTCGCGCTCGAGGTCGGACAGTTCGCCCTTTTCCTCGCTCAGCATGTTGTGGATGTGGCGGCCGCGGAATTCGTTGAGGTCCTTGCGGCAGATATAGCCGTCTTCGTCCCAATCAGGCCTTGTAAGGCGGATTTCGGCAACAATGGACGGCCTGACGAGGGCGGCGGCGACAAGCTCTTGTTGATGATCGGCGCTTCCGCATATCTGACAAACGCGCTTGACGGGCAAGGTCACCTCCACGTCGGGAAAGGGCTCGGTCCACCTGTCGAGATTGCCATGCCCGGCCCGCCACGGGCAAGGCAAGGATTGCGCCGGTCCATCCCGACAATGCCGGCCTTGCTCCAATTTGCCGCTGGCCAGATATTCGCACCCCCATTATTGTGCCCATCGGATTTCCCTCCGCACCGTCGCTTTCCGGAGTAGACATGATGCTGACTTTGCTCACCTTGCTGCATGGGTCATCCGACTCCATCGACGTGCTCAGGTCGGCCTCGGTGCTGCAAGGCGCACTCGATGCCGAACTGATCGTTGCCCACCCGCAGGCTGAAACGGACATCCCGATGGTTGTCGGCGATGGCAGTTTTGTCCTGTTCGACGACGGGCGCGACGTGGCGAGCGCCGCCCAATCAGCGCGCCATGCCTACGATGCCGTATGTGCGGACAAGGCGAACTGCCGTTTCCGCGACACCCGGATGCCGCCTGCCGATTGCTTGCGCAAGCAAGCGCTGTTCGCCGACATGGTGGTTCTGGCGCGCGATCAGGCGATGGCCGAAGCGGCTTTCGCCCTGCTCAAGGCCGCCCTGGTTGCTTATCGCATGCCGACAGTCTTCCTGCCCGTCGCAGCGCTCGATGCAGCACCGGCAACGGTGGTCGTGTCGTGGAACGGGCAGGCCCCGGCGGCACGCGCCATCCGGGCAGCACTCCCTTTCCTCAGAACCGCCAGCCGCCTGATCGTTCTCGAACACGCCGGCACCGACGTCAACCGCAGTCGGCTGGAGCATTTCCTCGCGGCCAACGGCATCGAGCCGGCCGACTGGCGCCAATATGGCGATGCGAGCCTCACCGCCCGCGGCCGGGCGCGGGCATTGCTGGCCGAGGCCGCGGCAGAGGGCGCCGATCTTCTGGTGATGGGCGCCTACGGGGACGCGGACGAGGGCTTCTTCCGCTTCGGCCGGGCGACGGAAAAGGTGGCCAGCGCGGCAAAGATCCCGGTGTTGTTCAGCGCCTAAGCCTCACGATTGGCGCGAGCGATGACGGCGTGCAGCATCACGTTGACGGCCGGCTCGGTCATCTTCAGGTCGATGTCCTCGGCCTCATTATGGGTGATGCCGTCCCTGCAGGGCGAGAAGATCATCGCCGTCGGGGCGCATTTGGAGATGTGATAGGCATCGTGGCCGGCCTGCGAAAGGAGATCGCAGCTCTTGACGCCCAGGTCCCTGACTGCGCCGCGCAAAAGCCCGACGAGTTCGGGGTCGAAGCGCTCGTTGCCGAACTCCCAGCGGGTGGTGATCTCCATCTCGACGCGGGCGCGCTCGGCGGCGGCGGGAATGGCCGCCTCGATCTCGGACCACATGGCTTCAGCGGTCGCCGGATCGGGATGCCGGCAGTCGAGGGAAAACTGCGCCCATTCGGAGATGATGCCGGGCTTGTTGGGCCACGCCACCAGCCGCGTCACCGTCGCCTTGCCGAGGGTGTTCGAGTACTTCCAGCCGATGTCGTTGACCGCCGCCACCACGCGCGCCGCCCCGACCAGCGCGTCGCGACGCTTTTCCATGGGCGTCGGGCCGGCATGCGCCGTCTCGCCCCTGACGTCCACATGGGCGCCGAAACTCTTGTAGCCACCGATGACGATGCCGACGGGGATTTCCTCGGCGTCGAGCACCGGACCCTGCTCGATGTGCAACTCGAAATAGGCATCGAGCGCCCGTCCGCCGACCGGCGCCTCACCGCGATAGCCGATGCGCGCCAGTTCTTCGCCCTGCAACAGTCCATCGTCGTCGGCGCGGGTGGCGACAAAGTCTTCGGTGTAGACCCCGGCAAAGGCGCCAGCCGAGGCCATCGGCGGGGCGAAACGGCAGCCTTCCTCGTTGGTCCAGTTGATCACCTCGACCGGACGCAAGGTTTCCAAGCCGTGATCGTTGAGGGTGCGGATCACTTCGAGCCCCGACAGCACGCCAAGAATACCGTCGAAGCGCCCGCCGGCATATTGCGTGTCCAGATGCGAGCCCATGGTGACGGGGGCGAGGTCGTCGCGCTTGCCGGCACGCCTGGCGAACATGTTGCCCAGCCGGTCCACCGTCACAGCCAGCCCCGCTTCTCCGCACCACCGGCGATAGAGATCGCGCATCTGCCTGTCGGCATCGGACGCCGCCAGACGGCACAGGCCGCCCGCCTTGCCGGGGCCGATTTCGGCCGAGGCCATGAGGCTCGCCCACAGGCGCTCGCCATCGATGCGCAGGTTGGAGGTGGTGCCGGCCATGCCCTCAGGCTGCCTCGCGCCTGAGCGGCTGGCACATGCAGTGCACGCCGCCGCCCGCCTGGGTGAACATGGTCATGTCGGGATCGTAGACCTCGAACCCGGCGGCGCGCATCTTGCCGTTGAGCTCTTTGGCATCGAGCGTCGACAGCACCCGGTCCTGGCCCAGCGCCACCACGTTGCAGCCCAACGCCATGGTTTCCTTGAAGGAGGCGGGGATGATCTCGATCTTCATGCCCTTCAGCCATTGGACGATATCCTCAGGCGTGGTTTCGAGGCAGACGGCGGCACAATGCTCGTTCAGCATGCACACCATCAGGTCGATATGAACATAGAACTGGTCGATGGGAGCATACTTGATCTCCCAGCCCTCCTTGATGAACCACTCGGCCACCTGGCGGGCCGCCACCTCCTCGCTGCGATGGTCGGTAAAGCCGACAAGCGCTGCGCCCTTCTTGATGATGTTGAAGTCGCCGCCCTCGAAATTGCCGGCCGAGACCATGTCGTAGATGGGAATGCCATGTTCCAGGTAAAAGCGCAGGACGGAGGCGTATTCGCCGCGCCGGCGGGGACTGGCGAGCTGACAGACGACAGCACCGTAGGGCGTCATGAAGGATGAATCGCGGGCATAAACCTGATAGGGCACGCGCTCGTCGACGGGCAGAAAATGGCAGGTGACGCCGGCGCTCTCATAGGCATCGACCATCTCGCGGTGCTGGCGCATGGCAAGTTGCTTGTCGAACTTCAGACCCCGGCGCAGGGTGTCGCGCACCAGCGATGACCAGGCGGCGTTCTCGATGCCGAGCCAGCGAAAGCTCTCGGCCGGACCGAGCAGCACGTCCTTGAGGGTGCCGGTTTCCGATCGCAGGTACCAGTCGCTCATCTCAGGCGTTCCGCCACCGTCGATACGGGCTTTCAAAGGAGTGGCCGGGCTCTTCATCTCAAATATCCTCCAAAAGGGGTTCGGCGATGACCCCATCTTTAGCGTGACGAGAGGCAGCACGCCATCACCCTGAGGGGTTAGGCGGGGTAGCGGCCTCGGCATTCACGATGAGGGCGGACGGGGCGAGGTCTCGTAAACGTCCTTGGGTGGGCAGTTACGGGTTGCATGCGTAACGCCATCTCGTGCGTTGGTCGGCAACTCCGCGGGGCACAAGAGTATGGCAAGTTTTTTAGAGTTGGCGCTCAGACGCCGTAAGCTTGCACGAATTGCCAACCCTACGCTACAGTTCGCTCGGCAAGTCCGGTGGGGCAGTTCCAGAAAGGTCGCTCAATCATACCGGCACCATTTCGGGAAACCTAAAATTGACGCGACGCACCTCCAAAACGCCGTAGTAGGTGTTGAGTTTACAACGATTTGGCGATTGAATTGCAACTAGGTGCAATTCGGTATCAATGCAGCGAATGGGACTATTGTCATGTCCTCTACGGAGATCGGTATTTTTCCGATAGGCGACTTTCTCAGATCCAACAGCCATGGCGGAAATTTCCTTAGGATTGAGGCTGGGCAAGCATTCTACAGGCAGGGTGAGGATGCGAATTCGGTCTATTGGCTACAAAGAGGTTCCGCCAAAATGGTGGTTGTTTCCGATCAGGGTCGAGAAGCGATTGTCGGCGTGCTTACGGCAGCAGATTTTTTTGGCCAGCAATGTCTTATGGGCCACAGACAGCGTATAACGTCAATCCTCGCGCTAGAGAATTGCGAGGCGTTCAGATTTTCTAAAAAAAACTTTGACCAATTACTTCATAAAAGTCCACTTTTTGCCACCTATTTTACCTCATACCTTTTGACCCGCAACATTCGCTTGGAGGGTGATCTGGTTGACCATCTATTTAACTCAAGTGAAAAACGCCTTGCGCGCTTACTTTTAATTTTGTCCAATATTGGTACAGAAAAAAGAGTGAAGTCTGAGTTTATATCACTAAATCAAGAAACTTTGGCACAAATGATTGGAACAACACGCGCTCGTGTTAGTTCATTCATGAATAAATTTCGCGAATTTGGGTTTATAGAATACAATGGTGATATATCTGTTAACAATTCTTTATTGAACGTAGTGCTTTATGATGACCCATATATCAAAAAATATGCCTCAGATAAGAATTCTTCCGATTGAGCAATCTGGAACAGACGGATTCGCTAATTTGACGTAACCTCTGTAATCGTCCCACCATCGGTGTTGTGTGCGTTGATGGTTTTGGGGATTTTCGATCTCCTACAGGAGGTGCAATGAAATGCTGGATTCTGTCTCCCACTTGAATGCCACAACTAACTCAAAGCTCTCTCGCGCAGCTGCGGATCAAACTCACTCTAACAACGAGCAGAAGGAACAGGTGAGCGTAGGAGACAGGGTGGCGTATATTGAGGGCTTGGCGACCGAATTGCGCGCCGTGGCCGCAGGGGGTAATTTGAAATTTCTGACATATTTACTAGACCTCGTGATCGAAGAAACGAAGATCCATTGTAGTCGGCGCCGATGATCGAAACGAGAAGTTATCACTTGCAGCGACTAATGGACTCTCAGAGCGTGTCCAATGACATATTGAGTTTGCTACATTGCTTATATACCAAAGGTCCTGAGGTTTGACCTATTTCACCGGGATGATTTTGCCCGCAGGCCAGGCGCGACTGGCGCCGACGTCGTCCGACTTCAAGCCAGGCGCAACGACGCCTGCGGGCAAAAGCCCGGCCTTCGGTGGCATAAACCGGCCATCGGGTGCGTTGCGGTGCTTGCCCGATGCCCGCATCGCGCTGCGTACCGCGCCTGCCCGAGTGGCCGGTTTGATGCCATGAAATGGATTAAACCTCAGGACCTTTGGTATAATTCAAGAGAAGTGGCCTCATTCGGGGGAGGTCGCCGATGTGGTTGATACGGAATCGCAAACGTTGCGACCGAAGCAGTTTTCGTTACGCCAGTGATCTGAGCGACAAGGAAGTGGGTTTATTGATCTGTTGATCCCGCCGGTCAAGCTTGGTGGTGGCCGGTGCCACTAGCATTGGCATCCGTGATAAATCGTGCTTTTAGCAAGATGTCGTTGAGTTGGCCAAGCAAGTTGGTGTCGTATTGCTATTTCGCTGGGTTTATATCAAGTGGTTCCCGAGCGCGGGAAGATGTCCAATTCAAAATCGAAAGCCAGGAGAGACGTATGCATCGGGCGGGCGGTGCGCAGACGGCGTATGGCGTACGGAATTTCCCATAAGGAATTGGCCGACCGGCTTGGCATCGAGACAGAAAAGCTGAACAACTACGAGCGCGGCACGCAACGAATGAGTGGTAAGATGCTGGTCGCTGTCGCAAACGCTCTGGCTATCGGAGTTGATTCTTTTTCGGCGACATCGCCCCAACGGATATGCTTCGGGTTTTTGATGATGTGACCGATATGAAGTCAGCCCGCGACGCCTTGGAACTGATGCGGGCCTTTGCGCTCATCAATGATCCGGACACTAGGAATTTGATCGTCACTTTTGTCCGCTTGTTAGCGCAGCAAGCGTAGGGCTTTTAGCGGGGGACAATGCCAAGCCGGCGGAAGCGCCCGTGTCTCTCCTGCCCCTTTCGCACCCGCTCGACGAACAGCGAGAACAACTCGCCCTTGGTGGCGACGCCGAGCTTGCGGTAGGCGTGGCGGCGGTGGACCTTTACCGTCTCGGCGGAAATCGCCAGCACGCGGGCGGCCGATTTTTCCGAATGGCCCGCCAGCAGCGCCTCGACCACGTCGGCCTCGCGCTCGGTGAGCGGCGGGGCCGCGCTGGATGAGAGGAGGCCGCGCGCCGTCTCGCCGCCGCCGGGGCCGGGCTCAATGCGGCCGGCTTGCCAGACGGTCGTGATGCCGGGTGGCGGCCTGCAACACCTCCAGCAACCCGGCAAGGTTGCGCCGCTCGGCAGCGGCAAAGGATGGCCGGCCGGCCTTGCGCGACAGCGATAAAAAGCGTACCCGCCCGCCTTCGCCCGGCAGCAGCAGGCCGATCAGGTCGGCGACGCCAATGCGACCGTAATATTTGCGGTAGTACTCGGACTGGCGAAAACCCTTCGGTGCCATTTCGCGCAGGCGCCTGACGGCAGGCTCGGTGAGGTCCATGGCGGCGCGGTAGAAGGGGCTCACCAGATAGACGCCGGCCAGATAGTCGCCGTAAAGGAACGGCCGCTCGGCCGGATCGAGGCGATCAACGAGCACTTCGGGCACCCTGCCGGGGCCAAACATCAAGCTCATGCTGGCATCGCCGGGGGCGGCGGCTTCGGCCACGTCGATAAGTCGGGCTTCGAAATCGGCCGTGCCCAGGGCCTCGATGAGACCGGCAAGCGATGCCAGTATCGCCTGACCAGCCGCAATCAATAAGGGGCCTCGAAATAGTCCTGCCGGGTGAGGAGGAAATAATCGACGTCCATCCCCGTCCCGCCGTCCTCGTGGCTGGTAGTGACGGTGCGGTCCTGGCGAAAGCCCGCTTTTTGCGCCACACGCAAGGAGGCAACGTTGGGCGCCATGACCTTGCAGCCGACCTCGCCCGCCCCAAGCCGCTCGACCGCGATGGCGGTGAGTGCGAGCGCCAGCTGGCTGGCGATCCCCCTGCCCCAGTGCACCGGATCGACGCCCCAGCCGATCTCGAAGAGGCCGGAGCGGTGCTTGAGGATGAAGCCGTCGCCGGCGATGCCGCCCGTCCTCAATTCAGCGGCGAGGAACCAGGCAGAGCGATCCTTCGCCTGCTGATGGGCGAGCGCCCGCATGACAAAGCCCTGCACCGCCTTCCTGTCGCTAAGACGGGCCGCGATGTGACGCTGGTAATCGGGCCGCGTCATGTAGCGGGCAAATTCGCCGGCGTCCTGCACCACGATCTCGCGCACACAGCACAACGGCGTATCGACCGGCCGCAACCGCATGAACTCACCTCTCGCGCCAACTGCCGCCCGCACAGAACATGACACGCCGCAGCGGTCGCAATCAATCACCGGCTTGCCCGATGGCCGAGAAATCTGCAACGGGCCAATCGGCCGGCATCAATGGCTTCGGTTGCACAAGCCCTGTTGCTTGCTGAACTGGTAGCGAGAGCCGCACAGCCAGTGACGCATGCGGCAATCAAGCGTGGCGCAATCGTAGCAAAAGCCGCAATTTTCCGCAGATGGCTGCTGCTGCAAGACCGGCACCCGGACAGTCTTCTTCTGCTTCCTGGTCGGCGGCGGCGTGACGATCACTTTCTTGCGCGGTGGCGGTGCCGGCTGCAGCGTCGGAGGCGCCGGCTCGCTCTGCGGGTTCAGGTTCACTTGCGGCTTCGGACGCGGCAGCGGTATGCCCGGCTTGACGAGGGTGGGCTCGCTGGGCGGAATCTTCAGTTCCGGCGATGGTGCGATGACCGGTTCGCTCGGCGGGTTGGATGTCGGTTGCTCGCTTGCAAGCGCGGCAAGCATGGCGTGGGCGAGCACCACGAAATTGCCGTCGGGATATTGCTCGAGATACGCCTTGAGGAGAGCCGGATTGCGGCTGTCGCGCACGGTATTCCAGAAGGTGATCTCGAGTTGGTTGTCGGGCGCGCGCTGTTTCTGCTGCGCATCGGGCGGGCTGGGCTCGGCGATGACCGGCGACTTGTCGGTAGGCAGTGAATTCAGCACCACCCGGTCGCCGACCAGCGAGGAATTGCTCCACGGCACCTGTTGACCGTCGGTTTCCTTGATGACCTCCTCGCGTACCCGGCGCATGATGACTTCGATGTCGAGACCAGGCGCCTCGATATTGTCAAGCAACGCCTTTGCAAACGGCGAATTGGCGCCCTTGCCGTCGAGCGCCACGTTGCCGGGCTGAGTGGAAAAGGTAATCAAGGTGCCGATGCCGCTCTCGATGCGGGCAAGGCCGCGGCCGAGGGCAATCGATCTCGTGCCCATGGAACGGGCGAGCTTTTGAGACAGAGGGTTGTTGCGACAGGCATCCAGCATCACGATATTGATGCGGTTGCCGCGCTCCATCTGGCTCAGCACGAAATTGACGTCCATGGCCTCGAAATCGAGGTCGAGTTCGGTTTCGAGCTTGGCATCTACAGGAATCAGATAGTTCTTGCCGTTGAGTTGCAGACCGTGCCCGGCATAGTAGAAAACTGCGATCTTCGCCCCATCCAGTTCGCCGGCGAAGGCCCGTACCAGCGTCTGCATGGTGAAGCGGTCGGCGTCGATACCCTTGATGACCTGGAAATTCAGCCGGTTGAGGGCCGCCGCCAGAGCATCGGCATCATTGCGCGGGTTCTTCAACTCCGGCGCGTTGAGATATTTCGAGTTGCCGATGACCAGCGCCACCCGGGCAGCAGCGGCCGCATCGGTGATGCACGCCGGCAGGCTGGCCACCACCAGCAGCAAGAGCATCGCTGCCCACGCCAGCAGACCCTTTCCCGACGGGGAGGATAGGCGGTTTTCGTTGTGGTCCATGACGCGCAACAAATCTGTCCCTTTCTGCGAGGGACATCTTATTGCGTGAGGCCGCCGAGGTCCATCCTTACTGAAAGACGTAGACAGGCGCGCCGATCCGGACCCGGTTATAGAGGTCGATCACGTCGGCATTCTTCATGCGGATGCACCCCGATGACACCTCGTGGCCGATGGATGCGTCCTGGTTGGTGCCATGGATGCGATAGAGGGTGCCGCCGATATAGAGGGCGCGGGCGCCGAGCGGATTGTTGGGGCCGCCATCAAGCTCGTCGGGCAGGAACCGGCCCTCAGCGCGGGCCCGCTCGATCATGTCGGCGGGTGGCGTCCAGCTTGGCCATCTGGCCTTGCGCACCACCTTCGAGGTGCCTGACCACTGATAGCCCTGCTTGCCGACGCCGACCGGGTAGCTCAGCGCCTTGCCGTCGCCCAGCACCAGATAAAGGCGGCGTTCGGGCGTCGAGACGATGATGGCACCCGGTGGATATTTGGCCGCATCGGCATAGGCGACCTCGTGGCGCGGTTGCGCGGCGGAGGTCTGCCGGGCGGGACTGAAGAGGCACTGCAGAAGACTGGCGCAACCGCCGTCGCGAGCAGCCTCGGCTGTTCCGGCGCCCAACGGCAGCGTCATCAAAATCACAACCCGAAGCAACAGACGGCGCATGGTTCCCAATCCGAATGAGCAAATTGGCTACCATTCCTAAACCATGTGCATTGCCGAAAGGTGAACTGGGCTACCGACCGCACAGTGTCATCTTGAGGTGCCCGAAGGCTGCAATATGCCGCCATGGAAGCGCTACCTGCCTGCCTCCTTCAGCCCCGCCTCCACCACTTCGGCGATGAACGCCGGCAAGGCAAAGGCAGCGCCGTGCAGTTGGGGGGTATAGTAGCGGGTCTTGAGACCTGCGTCTGCAAAGCGCGCCTTCAGGGTTGCCAGCGAAACGCCCCGCAAGCCCTTATCGTCGGTGCCCCAGCCCAACGCCATGAAGCCGCCGACATAGGTCGGAACCACGGCCAGATAGCAGCCGGCATCGGCGAACAACCTGGCAAAATTGTAGACAGTGTTCTTCAGTTCGTCCGCCTGGAAGAACGGCACCCCGTTCTGGGTGAGCAACACCCCGCCCGGTTTGAGCAGGCGCTTGCAGTCGGCATAGAAATCCCTGGTGAACAGCACCTCGCCCGGCCCGATGGGATCGGTCGAATCGATGACAACGAGGTCGAATCGATCACTCGACCTGGCAGCAAAGTCCTTGCCATCCGCCACCACGAGGTGAAAGCGGGGATCGTCGAAGCAGCCCCGGTGCAGCGCCTGCCAGTGGGTTTTGGCAAAGTCGATGACGCCGGGATCGATCTCGACCATGACAAGTCGCTCGATGCCGCGATGCTTGAGAACCTCTTCGGCGAGCCCGCCGTCACCGCCGCCGACGATGAGCACGTCCTTGACGTTGCCGTGGGCGAGGATGGGCAGATGGCTCAACATCTCGTGATAGACGTATTCATCCGCCGTCGTCACCTGGGTCACGCCGTCGAGCGCCATCAGACGGCCGAAGCCGACGGTATCGACGACGATGAGGCGCTGGTGGGGGGTGTTGGAATCATAGACGACGTCCTTCACCTCATATGAGGTGCGAAAGCCCTCATGCAGGGTCTCGGTGTACCAGACCCGGCCGTCGGCATCGGTGGTGAGGTTGACGTTGGCGCCCATGCCGGAGCCTCCTTCTTTGCGAATGGTGAAAACGGCAGCGGGGCCGCCTCGGCCCCGCCTTCACGGATGTCACCGGCGATGGCGCCTCAGGCGTCTTCGCCGCGCAGGATTTCCTTGACCCGCAAGGTTTCCGGGCGGAAAGCCTCGTTGAGCACATCGAGGCACAATTCAGGCCGGGCATCGCCGCACATGAACACATCGAGCGCCGCATAGCCGCGCTCCGGCCAGGTGTGGATGGAAATGTGGCTTTCGGCCAGAACCGCCACGCCCGAAACGCCGGAGTTGGGGGTGAAGTGATGCAAATGGATATGCAGCAGCGTCGCGCCGGCGGCGTCCACGCAGGCCCGCATGGTCGATTCGATCAGGCCGATGTCATCGATGCCTGAAGCGCCCACCAGATCGACGATGAGATGGGTGCCGGCACACTCGATGCCGTTCCTGACGATAAAATGGTCCTTCGGCAGCCCGGGTTCGTAGGCCGAAACCTCGCCGTTCGTGTAGCTCAGGAAACCTTCCGTTTGGGCGGTGCTTGGGGCTGCCAAGTCCATCCCCAATTGGAAGAGGGCGCTATCTTCAATCATGTTCGGGACCCTCCCCAACCAGCAGATGAATGTCACCCGGAACCAGTCCGGACACGCGAAAAAACCGGCTCACTCGAACCCCCTGCTTGTCACCTCCGGATCGGGTTCCGGAACCTTCCCCGCCCACCAGCAGCACGCACGCTGCCAGTTGTAGGAACGGCTGCCGACCCTCGCGTCGGCAATGACAAGCCGGGCGATTCAGTGTGCCGGCTTGTAGGTGCGCATATAAGACGGGCGAGCGTAACAATCAATGATTTTTTGCAGGCGCGAACACCAACACTTTTAGCCTGGAAGGCCCGCCCTTTCGCCATGGCGCTAAAGGCGGCGACAAAGCGCGATCGCCGGGATCGATCATCGCTACGGTCCGACCTCACCAAGCACACGTGCCGAGCCCGCGGCGAGGCGCACTGAACCGGTATATTCCCGACCATCGAGATCGCGCCACTTGCGATCGCCGATCGTCAGTTGGCCTGGAAATTTCGAGGGATTCACGATTGTCAGCACATGCTCGAAATGGCGCCAGTAGAGAATGCCATCGGACTGCATGGCCTCTTGCGGCCTGCCGGTCACGATAAACAGTTCGGGATAGGCCCTGGCGGGATCGGCACCTTCATTTGGTGACGTAAGCGCGAGGTAGGTGCGGTCGCCCTTGATCAGCAGATAGTTGGCGATCGACCACGACAGTGCCGCCTGCTCCCTGCCGTTCCCAGACGCAGGTGGATCGACATAATCTATGATGATCAACGGCTTGCCAGCCTTGATCAACCCTTCAAGGGTTGTCACGCGCGTCAGCCATGCGGCGCCGGTTTCCAAGGGTCCGGTGTTGCGTGCAAAGCCGTGTTCGTCAACGACGATGTCCAATGCCTGGGCTATCTTGAGGAATCCTTCCGGGTTCTGGGTGTGGAAATAGTCGTTTCCCGCCAGGCAGCGACCGGCCGCATGCACCCGCCGGCGCAGCCAGTTCAGCCAGTCCACCTGGTCGCCCGTAAAGCGCGCATCCCTTCGCTCACCAGTGTACATCCGCACGAATGCGCCATTGCGATAGACGCCGCAGGCGTGGAACTCGTTGATGCTGCCGAGGTTGTCGACCGCGACAGCGTCAAAGAGGCCCGAACCGAGCACCGAGGGATAGGTTACCGGCGCATGGCCCGGTGCCGGAAAGGCCGGCATCCTCGGCGCCAGTGGCGGGCTGCCGAGATTTGCCGCGAACAGGAAATCGCGCACCGCCGGGTTGGTGATATCGAGCGGAACCAAATCCGCGCTTTCCGCGGAAAAGCACATATATGCGGGATTGTCGGGCCCGTTGCCGGTCGCCGGCTGCGCGCACAACGGGAGCTCGGGTACGCCGGGGCACCTGTACATCACCCAGTCGGGATGATGGCGGTGATACCACTGCAGGTTGCGGGAACCGGTGTAGCCATCGTCACCCGGCGCCGCGATATCGTGCCGGTGCGGATTGGGATCGCGCGTTTCCGCCATGTATTTCATCGAATAGATGCCGGGCCTTCTGGCCCAACCCGGCCTGGAGAACTTGTCGGCCCAGATAATGTCATACCTGCCGTCGAGCACCGCCTTGTCCGGGATCCTGTTGATGAAAAGCTGAACGCGCCCGATGCGATCGGGCACCGCTGGCGGCAGCTTCGAGCATGCCGCTTCGACGGCGCCGGAGGTGGCCGCGGCGACGCCGGCGGCCAGAACCAGGCCCAGGACCGCCCAGCCGGTGATTGTCCTGGCGGATAACGGGCTGACCTTCATGGGCATGACCTTACGGGACTACGAGTAATCCGACGGTCAGACATTCGACGTGGGCCGCGTGGCCAGGGCCCGCCCGCCGCTCGCTGTTTGCTCGATATTGCCCGGCGCGGCTTCCGCCGCGATCGTGAAAGGCAGTTCGGGACGTCTATATCGGCCGAGATCGAACTCGTAACTTCGAACACCGTCGGCGTCTTCCCTGATCAGATGGAAGTCGAGCTTGTCGTAGTGGTCGCGCACCATGCCGTTCTTGCCAGTGGGGCGGTATGTGCCGAACAACCTGGTGATGCCAACACCCGCGGCGGCGTCAGCGATATGGCGCAGCATGGCCTCCTCGACACGCCGGCCGAGGACACGGCAACTCATGAGCCAGGTATCGATCTCCCAGCCAGCGTTCCCCTCCTCCTGCAGCGGCCGGCAGATGGTGACGCCGATCATGCCAAGATCACCGAAGCGATCGGCAAGCCGCACCTGGGTGGTGTGAACGTGTGAATCGTCCTGAAAGGCCGCAATCTCGGCCTCGGTGTAGCGCCGGGTGGTGAGATTGAACTGGTTGGTCTTGTTGACGAGCTGTGCGATGCGCTGGCGGCCGACGGTGTCGAAGGGCCCGAAGCTGGCGCGCATCTCCAGCGACGACAGGTAATCGCCCAGATCGCGCGACCTGGCCAGGACATCGGCACGCCGGGCGTTGGCGGCGTAGGAATCGACGCGGATGAGGTCGTCGTTGGAGAACGAGACCGCCTCGAAATAACCAGCGGCCGCAAGGCATGGTGCATACCAGTTGGGGTCAGATGGCAATTCGGGCACGGCAACGGCTGGCAGCGCGGCGCGCAACTCAGCCCGTTCGGCCGGATTGTCATCGAGCATGACCAAGGCGTCAATCCCGATGTTCAGTTCTGCTGCTATGGCCTCAAGGTTGCTGGCCTTGTCAATCCAGTTGGCCTGGAAGACCGCAATGTCGGCCTCGCCGAGGAGCATATCGGGATGCTCCCTGAACGGGCGACGGGCCACCTCGTCATCGTTCTTGGAGACGACCGCGAGCATGATCCCGCGGCCGCGCAAATCCTTGGCCAGTTGTTGCACGCTCAGGAAAGCCTCGCCAACAGGGGAGCCCTGGCCGATCTTTATCCCTTCCAGCCCATCGTCGCCGATCACGCCGCCCCAGCAGGTATTGTCGAGGTCCAGCACCAGGCACTTGCGCGACTTGCCGCGAATGGCCGCCACGAGCCGGCCCACATGATCGGCATACAAGCTGGCGCAACGGGCCGAGAACGGCAGCTTGAATGACGCCCATTGCACCGGATCGAACCACTCCTGAGTGCCGGCAGCCGAAGCAATGGCGTCGACGTCGAGCAGATAGTTGCCGGCCCGGGCCGCCATGGCAATGATGCGGCGGTTCGCCTCGCTGATCATGGCTGAAACCGAACCGGCAACGCGCTGGTCGTAGCTGCCGAAAAGCCCCAGCGGTGGTCTCGCCAGGGTCTGCAGAATGACCGCTGCTCCACTGTTGCTCCTGTAGGCATCAACTGTCGTCTGCAGCCGGTCCATCGCGGCGGCGATCTGTGTTTCGGCATCGCCGGCGAGCGCCGGCCTGTCGATCTGCAGCCAGCGATGATCGAGCGCAAGCAGAACGGCGTCGGGGCGGGCTCCATTGACGAGGGAGGCCGGGTCCAACGCCTGCTGCATGACCTGGTCATAGGCCGGCACGACCAGGTCGAGCGCAATGCCGTGGCGTGCAGCTGCCGCCGGCATGCAATCGCTCAAGGTGTCGGTGGTGGCATTGCTCACGAATGCGAGCTTGAAAGCTGCAAGCGGCGTCAGGTCAGCCTTCGACCGGCAGCGGGCTATCGCGCGGCTCAGGCTGGCCGACTGCAGGGATGAAAGCGCATGGGTGGCAAGAGACTGAATGGCGGCACCGACAGGCCCCTCAGCGCGCGCCAGTTCACGGCAGCGGGAACCGAAATCGGCCGGCGGCTGCGGCAACCAGGGCAGATCCGCATGACGCATGTAGATGATACTCCGATGCCGGCATGAAACTTGGTATACCACGGAATAGGTGATCCGCTCATTCGGCGCAAGTTGACGGTCGGCGGGCCGACACTGCACCCGCCGTCCAGCGCTGTTGCATGACCATGCCAGCGCACGGACATGCGTTTACAAACAATAACCCGTATGCCAATGACCGTCTTGCGCCAATGCTTCGCGACCACGATACAATGTCCAGCCTTTCCATATCGTCTGCCGAAAGTCGCCGATTTGCCGACTTTTCAAAGGATCGCAATCCGATACATATCGACGCTCAGGCCGCGCGGCTGTCGCATTTCGGTCAGCCGATCGTGCATGGCCTGCATACGGTCCTGGCGGCGCTGGAGGCACATCTTGCTGCCTCGGACGCGGCGACGGCCGGCCAACTGCAGCACTTGTCGGTGCAGTTGCCACAGCCTGTCTATGCGGGAGATCACCTGACGGTGCGGGCCGAAGGCGGGCCTCATGGCAAGTGGCAGCTTCGCGTACAAACTGCAGGGACGACAGTGGCAATTCTTCGGCTGGTTACCTCCGGCAAGGACCTTGGGGCGGCCGGAAGCGATCAATTCGTTTCTACAGCAGGGGAATTCGCCGACGAGGCGAAATGCCGGCGTATCGACGAGGCCGGCCCGATCGAGGGTCGCATGTCCCTCGCCTGCGATATGGACCCGACCACCCTGTTCCCGCGCACCTGTGCATGGCTCGGCCGCCGTAGCGTCGTGGGTCTGGCGCGCGTATCGACAATCATTGGCATGGAATGGCCGGGCCTCTATTCGGTCCTGTCGGAATTTTCTGTCCAGTTCGAGTCTGCGGGCCGCGGGTTCGCCGATCTCACATTCAAAGTGGACAACACAGATGACCGCTTCGGCCTGACCAGCGTCGCAGTGTCCGGACCCGACTTTACGGGCCACATCGGTGCCTTTTTTCGCCCCGAGCCGCCGGAGCAGCCCAGCTATGCCGCGCTCAAGGCCGCGGTGACGGAAAGCGAGTTCGCGGGCCATCGATCAGTGGTGATCGGAGGCAGCCGGGGCCTGGGCGAAATTTCGGCAAAGCTGCTGGCGGCCGGCGGCGGCCTTCCGATCGTGACATTCCGGCATGATGCCCTCCGGGCCCGCAACATCGCGTCAGAGATCAGACAGGGTGGCGGTGATTGCATGGTCGAACCGCTCGACGTGACCAGCACCGACCAGGTAGCAGAACTGTTCGCCAGCATCGAGCCTGTCAATTCGCTCTTATACTATGCGACGCCGAAGATCTTCCGGAGACGGGGGCCGCGCTTTTCCTATCCGCTCTGCCAGGAGTTTCTGTCCTACTACGTCGAGCATTTCACTAATTGCATCGAGGCTGCCATTGAACGCACACCGCACCGGATAACTGCGTTTTATCCTTCGACGATCGCCCTCGACACACCCCTGGAAGCATTGGCCGAATATTCGGTGGCCAAGGCGGCAGGCGAGGCCGCATGCGCCAACATGGCGTTGCGGACCAAGCACCTGCGGGTCATTATCGAACGCCTGCCACGGATGTTGACCGAACAGACGAATTCGATCATGCGAAGTGCGGCGGCCGACCCCGTCACGGTGCTGTTGCCGATCATCCGAGCCATTGTCAACTCATGAGGGGTCGATACATCATTGCTTACCAGGGGCTTCTTCGCTGCTACGGGTTTCGCGGTTATAGCTTGCGGTCGATCATGGGTCGCAATTCCGTGCTTGAAAGAAGAATTATTGCCCTCAGACAAGGAATAAAAGATGAAGCGTGATCAAATTCTTGCCACCGTTACACTTATTATGCAGGATTTGCTGGATGACGAAAACATTCAATTGGCCGACGCGACAACTGCCAGTGACGTCGAATTATGGGACAGTGTTGTTCATGTGAAACTCATGATTGCTATTGAATCGCGATATAATATCCGTTTTGACACTGATGAACTTACATCTTCTGAAACCATAGGTGAATTGATTGATATGATCGAAAGCAAATGTAATATTGCATTGAAATAGCTTTATATTTACAATAAATACGACGTATTACTTTTTAAAATAAAAAATTTATAAAATATTCTTAATGCAATAGCGAGACCTGTGCGCGGGTAGTGCTGGACTTCTGCCTAAACCTCTGATTCATGGCGACTATCGAGGTGGCGGAGAGAGGCAATGGTGCATCGTGTTATCGGTCAGGAAGAGCTTGGTCTTGTTGCGGTTGCGAAGGCTCGATCATTGCTGGATGACCTCCACCAATTACTGGACTGGGCTGCGATCGCGCTTCTGCTGGGCCCTGTGCACGCGAGCGCGAAGGGTGAGGCGGTATGGCCGGGCATCAGGATCGGTGGTCGAGGCATGGGTCTCGTTCGATCGCTTGCGGCCACGCAAGTCCGCCTCGCCATTGCGCCCGCCACCCGACGGCGGCTCCTCGCCGCCATCCCGCGGCTCGAAGCTCTTCATCGAGGCCCAGGCCTCGATCAGCGTGCCGTCAACCGAGAAGTGCTCGCTGGACAGCAACCTCCTGACCCGCGGCCGCTCCAGCACGGCGTTCAGGAACTTCACGGCAATACCGCCATCAAGCAGCCGGTCGCGTTTCTTCGAAAACGTCGAGTGATCCCACGCCGCATCATCAACGCCGATCCCGACAAACCAGCGGAACAGAAGATCGTATTCCCGCCGCTCCATCAACTGCCGCTCCGAGCGGATCGAATAGAACGCCTGCGGCAGCATGGCCCGCAGCAGCTTCTCCGGCGCAATCGACGGCCGACCGATACGCGCATACAGCCCCGTGAACTCCCCCGTCAGCGCAGCCAGCGCCTCGTTCACGATCGACCGGATCGCCCGCAGCGGGTGGTCCCGCAGAACCCGAGCCTCCAGGTCAACATAGCTGAAAAGCTCAGCCGACCGATCATCCCCGCCCTTCACGACTTACCCTCCCGATCTTCCATCCAAAGAGTGAATCACAACCCAAGCCCAGTCGCGAGGCCCCTTTTTCAACAGCCTGCCAGTGGTCGATCAGTCGTGGCAGCCTTTTCCACCTTGAAGTGGTAGGCCGCCGCGTACTGATTCATGGTGAAGGCAATGAACTCGTAAAGTGCCAGCTTCACGTTAGGCGGGAGGTCACCAAATGTGGAGCTCTCGACCTTCATTACTGGGCGCTTATACCAACGGTCATGATGATTGACCGACGTGTGCCCAGTCTCGCATGCCGATGGATGTGATTATGTCGGGTTGGGCGATGAGGTTGCGCCATGCTTCGCATGCAGCCTCGATGATGGCTTCGTAGCCGTCGAAGACCCGGTTGGAAAGCCAGTTGGCGCGCAGGAATTGCCAGATATTCTCGACCGGGTTGAGCTCTGGCGCCCTCGATGGCAGGAAGATTGGTGTGATGTTCTTCGGTACCTTGAGCCTTGCTGTGGTGTGCCATCCGGCACGGTCGAGCAGAAGCACGGCGTGAGCGTCTCTGGCGACATGGCGGCTGATTTCGTCGAGGTGAAGCTGCATGGCTTCGGTATCGACGAAGGGCAGCGCGAGTGCTGCGCCGATTCCGCGTGCCGGGCAGATTGCACCGAACAGGTAGGCGCTCTCGTAGCGCTGATCGGCAGGCTGGCGAGGCCGCGTGCCGCGGCGTGCCCACTGCCGCACGAGGCCGTTCTTCTGCCCGATGCGGGCTTCGTCCTTACATGAGGGTTGGGCTGTCAACACGATTAATGCATGGGCTTCTCCGGGAAAGGATGATCCTGCTGCAGCAAGGTTAGGGTCCGGGGCGTTTGTGTCTCGCAGCGACAGCCGCGTCACCTTACATACGGTCGTGCCACAGTAATGGCACGCACCAGAATGCCTCTTGCACGAGGCGTAGCCCCGGCGAGATGCGACCCACCTGAAACGCGGCGGCCATGATGACGCTGCCAAAGACGAAGACGGTCGCACTCCCCGTATCGCAACCGATCAGAACGTGATCGGCGGCAGATCCTTGTTGTCTATGTCGGCACGGCGACCCCGGCGCGGATTTCGACGCCTGCGGGCATCACCCCATCTTCGGCATAGCGCCAGAGTGCGATCAGTAATTTCCGCGCCATTGCCACGATGGCGATCCGCCGCGCACGTCCCGTCAGGATGCCGACGCGATCACGAAACCACTTGGCCAGATCGCTGCCAGGCTGGTAGCGAAGCCAAAGCCAGGCAAGCTGGATCATCGTGGTTCTTGCTCGGGGATTGCCAGCCCGGCTGATCCGTCGATCCCGGTCCATGCCGCCACTCTGGTAAGGCATCGGGGTTATGCCGACATAGCTGGCGAGTTGCCGGCGGTTATCGAACGATCGATAGAAGACTTCCCGCGTGAGCACAGCAGCGAAATTGGCGCCGATACCCCGAATATTGCACAGGGCCTCAATCTTGCGACAGGTCTTGTCCCTTGGGAGGGCATTGGCTGCCTCGTCGCGCTCGGCCTCGACTTCCCGGATCAACTGCAAGGCCATGACGAGCCGTCGGCGCAGTCGGCCCAGTTCAGCCCGAAGATGACGCGGCAACTTCCGGCCATCGCCGGTCCGGACAGCCGCGAGGTCACGCTCCCATGAGCGAAGAGAGGGTCTATCCTGTATGCCCTGCGTGAACAGGAGGGCTTGAATGCGGTTCTCGATACGCAACTTCTCCTGCACCAGGTGCTCACGCTCGCGGTGGATGCGTTTGGCGTCCTCCTCATCCGGCGTCGGCACGCGCACCATGCTGCAGACCTTACGATCCCCTTGGAGGTAGGCCGCAAGCACACGCAGCATACCTTCCGCATCGAGCCGATCGGTTTTGGCGCGGCGGGCTCGTCTATTGACGAGGATGCTGGTTGGCTCGAGCACATAATTGGCGATCTCATGAGCGGTGAGAAACCGGTGCAACCAGAAGCCGTCACGCCCAGCCTCAAAACAGCAGGAAAGTGCGGGCGTAGCAGCCGAACGGGCAAAGACACGGCGACGCAATGCCGAAAGATGTGACAAGAGAGCGGCCGTGTCGCCGGCCTCGATCTTGTGAAACAGTGGCCTTTCCACTCCCGGAAGGTGAGCGGCGACCAGCCACGTTGATCGGCTGAGTTCGATCGCGATGGTGATGTCGTTCTCATGGTCAATTGTCGTCGATGACATGGTGGATTCCTTTGCGTGAGGTCGGACATCCGCCAATCTCGACGATATCCGCACTCATAGCATCTGGAACCATATCTCCACTGGCTTTCCTTTCGGCAGACCAGCCAGATGGGTGCTCAGCGTGTGCGGGAAGTTTTTTTATATGCCTCGACGATCACACCGTCCTGCGCCGGATGGCGCGGCCGTGCGCTCATGTGGGAGAACCCGAGTTCCTTCAACAGCGTTCCGACGTAGCGCTCGTGGTAGTCGACGCCGAAGCGCTGCTTGATGGCCTTCTGGAGATCGACACGCCGCCAGCGCACCACGCCGTCGACAACAGGATCGGGTCCCGTCTCGACAATCTCGGCCAGTTCCGTCTTCTGGGTCGACGACAGCCGCGGCTCGGGACCGCTCCACCAGGCGTCCTTGAGCCCGTCGGGACCGGCCGTATTGAAGCGGTGAACCCAGTCCCGCAAGGTCTGCCGATCCATGCCGCCGATCCTGGCCGCATCCTCGCGGCTCATCCCGTCCGCCACCGCCGCCAACGACAACAGCCGTCGGCTCTGGTTGGCGTCCTTGGAGACCTTGGCAAGACGCCGCAGTTCCGCAGCCGAATAGTCCATCCGCATCTTCACCGCTGTTCCCATGGCGCGAATCCTCCTCGCGCCAAAGAATCACGGATCAGCCCACGTGAAAATCCCCCAGAGAGTCAGCCATCAAAGCCGTTGGTATTAGGTGTCTTTTTGGTCATTTGTAAACCCTCTTAAATCATTGAAATCGTTATGTAAAATACCGCGGTGCTTTTACAAAAATGTCCAACTAAATCGACGCTTTTCGACGGACTCTGACTCCGCCAGTCTAGGTTCGAATCCTAGTCCCCCAGCCAGCCTCCTCCTGAATAAATTCAGCAAAATCAATCTTCTAGGAACCATTGCGGGGTGGATGGTCCACGCGCCTGGCCCAACACCTTCCGGGCTGGCCGGCAAGCCGCGATCGGCGTGCCCGTCAGGAGATGTTCGTCAGGTGGCCGGTGTACCACGCCGAGCCGCCGGTAAAGCGTATGGCAAACAGCCCGACACCGGCGATCAGGCCAATCACGAAGAGAGCGTGCATGAAGTTGCGGCGCCTGTCGTGGATCGACCAGGCGCCTGCAAGCTGCGAACGCAGGCCGAAAAGCCCGATCAGCGCGCCAAGATCGAACGCCATCGTCATGTAGCGGACCGGCGAACTTGGATGTTCGCCGCCCCGGACCAGCAGGTTCCACAGGAATGTCAGCGTGAGAAACGCCGTCAGCAGCAGGAAAAGCCGCCATGACCGGCCCGATGTGTCTTCGCTCGCCATCTGCCCATCCTCCCCCGACGATGACCAAGCGACCATAACATAAAGCGGCGCGTTTCAGTACGGATGACAGCACATCGCCTTCTTTCACCTGAAGCTAACCATGCCGAACAAATGTTGGGCAGGACGCCCTCAATCTAAAGGCATCTTCATTCCGTCAACGCATAGTGGTGTGCAGGCATTGAGCTGCGGCACCGACCGCCCGGCCTTCTGACGCGGCTCAATCCGACGGCCGGACCATTGGTTCCACGACTTATGTCGCCTCGCAGACGTTTGCGTTTTGGAAGCGATGCTTGTGCTGCGGAATGGAGCAGGAAAATGACTTGGAACCCGCTTTCGTAGTCGCCCGACCGTGTCGTTAGGGGTGATGTGATGGTCCATAAACTCAAGCAACGCGCCGTTCCGCTGCCGACGGACAAGGAGCGGCTGGAGCAATCGCTTGCAGCGCTGGCGGTCTATCGGCGCGACGTCATCCTCAAGGCCCTCGCGGAAAGCGCAAGAGATCTGTTGCATGCGACCGACCTGGCGGTGGCGTTTCACAAGGTGCTTGAATGCATCGGTCGCACCACCGGTGTCGACCGGGTGCATCTGCTCACCATCGATCCGGCCGATCCCTCGGATGACGGCCATATCATCGCGCACCAGCTATGGGCCGCGCCGGATGTCCCGACCCCGGAGGCTTTCAAGAATGGAACCGGTCGCAGCCTTGCCTCGGCCGGCCTCAAGTCGTGGGCGACCAGATTGCGGCGGGGCGAAACCATTGCCGGGCACACCGCGGACTTCGAAGCGCCGGTGCGCCGTTTCTTCGAACTTGGCGGCGTCAAATCGGCGGTGGCCGTTCCGGTATGCGTCGATACGCGCTGGTGGGGGTTCATCGGCTTCGATTCCTGCCAGGAAAGACGCGAATGGCTGTCGACCGAGATCGATACCCTCAACATTCTGGCGGAGATGATCGGCGCGACGGTCGCCCGTGCCCACGGCCGGCAGGATCTGATCGATGCCAACGTCCTGCTGACGACCACAATCGAATGTTCGCCGGATGCGATCCTGGTCGTCGACCAGAACCAGCATATCCTCACGTTCAATCAGCGTTTCGTCGACCTCTGGCGTGTCCCGAAGGAACTGGTCGATGCGCGCGACGACGATCCCGTGCTGGACTTTGTTGCCTCGCGCATCAGGAACAAGCGTGAATTCCTGGCCCGCGTGCGTTTCCTCAATGCTCATCCCGAAATCGAGAGCCACGAGGAGATCGAAACCCGCGACGGGCGCATCATCGATCGCAATTCCGTGTCCCTCTACAACCCGCAAGAGCAGCATCTCGGGCGCATCTGGTTCTTCCGCGACATCAGTGAGCGCAAATCGGCCGAACAGAAGATGGTCGAGCTGGCACGCACCGATTCGTTGACCGGCCTGCCCAATCGCATCGCCTTCCTCGAGCGGCTGCAACTGGCGTTTGCCCGGACCAAACGTGGCCACGGCCCGTTTGCCGTTCTCTATCTCGATCTCGACCACTTCAAGGATGTCAACGATACGCTCGGGCATCCGGCAGGCGATGAGCTCCTCAAGGCGGTCGCCGACCGACTTAGAGGTTGCGTGCGCGAGACCGACATGGTCGCCCGCTTCGGCGGCGACGAGTTCGCGGTGCTGCAGGATGAAGTGACGGATGTCGGCAGCGCCGAAATGCTGGCGGCGAAGATCTGCCAGGCCATCGCCATTCCGCTCTCGATCGACGGCAATCTCCTTCATACCACCGTCAGCATCGGCGTCGTTCCCTGCCGCGAGGACATCGACAGCCCCGATGCGATGCTGATGAAGGCCGACCTCGCCCTCTATCAGGCCAAGGACCGGGGGCGCGACCAGTTCCGCATCCATGTGGAAGAGCTCGACCAGGAGGCGCGCGAGCGGGTGGCGCTTGGCGAGGACCTCCGCATGGCCATCGCCCGGGACGAACTGGAACTCCACTATCAGCCGCAAGTCGAACTCACCACCGGACGAATCATCGGGGTGGAGGCACTGGTGCGCTGGAATCACCCCACGCGCGGGTTCCTGCTGCCGGATACGTTCATTCCGATCGCCGAATCAAGCGGCAACATCCTCCAGATCGGGCAATGGGTGATCGGCCAGACGTGCCGGCAGATCCGCGTCTGGCAGGATGAGGGGATCATGCCCCAGGTTGTCGCGGCAAACGTATCCGCCGGGCAGTTCAAACTGGCGGCCGACCTTGACCGCATCGTCGCGGAATGCCTCGGCAAATATGACATTGCGCCGGATCGGCTGGAACTGGAACTGACCGAATCCGTGCTGATGGAAACGACACAGCGGTACAATGAAGCCTTTGAGCGGTTGCGCGGGCTCGGCGTGCGCATTGCCATCGACGATTTCGGCACCGGCTATTCCTCGCTCGACTATCTCAGGTCGTTCCGCGTTTCGCGCCTCAAGATCGATCGCCGTTTCGTCAGCGGCTCAACCATCAATCCCGATGATGCGATCATCATCCGCGCGGTGATCGGCCTGGCGCACGAACTCAGCGTCGAGGTCGTGGCCGAGGGGGTCGAAACCGCCGAACAGCGGGCGTTTCTCATTTCCGCCGGCTGTCAGGTCGCCCAGGGCTTTTATTTCGGCAAACCGGTTTCGGCCGCGATGACAACCTCATTGCTGCAACAAAATCTTCGGTCCAAATAGAAGTGGACCGACGAACCGGCCCAGGCGGCTACCTGTCTCTACAGGCACCGGGGTTATACGTGCTGCACGAGACGGCATCCGGCGCCATTCATGTATGCTGGCCACCGGCCGGCGAGGAAGAAGATGCGAACAGCCCTGCACCTGATGCTACAAACGGATGAAGCGGTGCCCGGATATGGTCATGACAGTGCCGGGATGCCGCTGGTGCCGGCGGGCAACTAGCCGCCATGCCGCCCGCCGACAGCGATTGGAGGACGGTGTGGATCACCGGCGCCAGTTCAGGCATCGGCCGCGAACTGGCGCGGCTGCTCGATGGCAAGGTCGCCCACATCGCCGTGTCGTCGCCCGAAACCGAGGCGCTGAACGCACTGGCGGCACAGTCGACGACGATCAGGCCCTATCCGCTCGACGTGACCCACGGGGTGGCCGTGGCGGCCTGCGTGAGTGCCATCGAGGACGCCGCGGGGCCCATTGATCTGGCGGTCCTGAATGCCGGCGTATGGACGATCATGGATGTGGACCAGTTCGACATCGGGGCCATCCGCAACGGCATGGACGTGAACTATTTCGGCGTCATGAATGCACTGGCGGCGCTGGTTCCGCGGATGATCGCGCGCCGGCGCGGCCATATCGCCATCGTCGCCTCGGTCGCCGGCTACCGCGGCCTGCCGCGCGCCATCGCCTACGGGCCGACCAAGGCCGCCCTGATCAATCTGGCGGAAACCCTCAGGTCCGAACTCGAACCCCACGGCATCGTGGTATCGCTGATCAATCCGGGTTTCGTGAAGACACCGATGACGGCCGGCAATCCGTTCCCCATGCCCGGCCTGATGGCGGCCGATGCGGCGGCGCGGCACATCCTGGAGGGACTGAAGCGCCGACGCTACGAGATCGCCTTCCCACGCGCCTTCGTGGCGGTCATGAAACTGCTGAGACTGTTGCCCAACCCGCTGTTCTTCTGGTTCGTGCGTCGCTTCATGATGCGCAAAGGGCCGCAGGAATGGCGCAAGCGATAGCTCGCCATAGCCGGTTGCCAAGTCGCCTTTCGCGCGTCTTGATCGCATGCCTGCGCCGGGCCAGTATGGCGCGCCTTGCCTCAACCCATCGCGGCTTGCCGGTTCCAAGCGCCAGCCGCCCTGCCACAGCGACCATTCTTGCCCATGCGTGATTCACGTTACGACATCCTGTTCGAGCCCCTCGCCATCGGGCCGGTGACCGCCCCCAACCGCTTCTACCAGGCGCCGCATTGCAACGGCATGGGGCGGATGTTTCCCAATGCCATGATCGCCATGCGCGAGACCAAGGCCGAGGGCGGCTGGGGCGTCGTGTGCACCGAGCAGTGCGACTTCCATGTGACCGGCGATACCCAGCCCTTCACCGAGACCAACCTGTGGGACGATGGCGATGAAACCTATCTCACCCGCATGGCCGAGGCGGTGCACCGGCACGGCAGCCTGGCCGGCCTCGAACTGGTGCACAACGGCCAGGACAGCGGCAATCTCTACAGCCGCGAGGTGCCCATCGGCCCCGCCCATCGCCCTGTCACCTGGCTGCGCCACCCCATCCAGGCGCGCGCCATGGACCATTCAGACATCGCTGCCTATCGCCGCTGGCACCGCAAGGCAGCGCTCAGAGCCCGCGGCATGGGCTTCGACGTGGTCATCGTCTATGCCGGCCACAACGGCACCATGCCGAGCCACTTTCTCGCCCGCCGCCACAACGATCGCAGCGATGAATATGGCGGCAGCCTCGAAAACCGCTTGCGCCTGTTTCGCGAGCTGATCGAGGAGACGAAGGAGGCGGTGGGAGCCTCCATGGGGGTGATCGTGCGCTTCGCGGTGGACGAGATGATGGGCCCCGACGGTCTCGAATCGCAGGGCGAGGGGCGTGAGGCGGTGGAGATGCTGGCGGAACTGCCGGACCTGTGGGACGTCAACGTCTCCGACTGGGCGAACGATTCCAAGACCTCGCGCTTTGCCCCGGAAGGCTACCAGGAAGACTATGTCGCCTTCGTGAAAAAGGTGACGACCAAACCGGTCGCCATCGTCGGACGCTATACCTCGCCCGATGCCATGGTCTCGGCGATCAGGCGCGGCGTCACCGACATGATCGGCGCGGCGCGCCCCTCCATCGCCGATCCGTTCCTGCCGAAGAAGATCGAGGGAGGGCACAGCGATGACATCCGCGAATGCATCGGGTGCAATATCTGCGTCGCCTGGAACAACAACTCGGCGCCCTCGCGCTGCACCCAGAACCCCACCTTCGGGGAGGAATGGCGAAAAGGCTGGCATCCCGAGCGCGTAGCGGCCGCCGGAACAAAGGCCCATGTCCTGATCGTCGGCGCGGGACCGGCCGGCCTCGAGGCGGCGCGCGCCGCGGGTCTTGCCGGGCATCGCGTGACGCTGGCGGAGGCCTCGGAAAACCTCGGCGGCCGCATCACCCGCGAAAGCCGCCTGCCGGGCCTTGCCGCCTGGGCGCGGGTGCGCGACTACCGCACCGGCCAGATCGCCCAGATGGCCAATGTCGAGGTCTTTCCGGCCAGCCGGCTGGAGGCCCAGCATGTGCTCGAACTGGAGCCCGAGCACGTGGCGCTGGCAACGGGGGCCCGTTGGCGGCGCGACGGCATCGGCTACACCCTGCGGCAAGCGGTGCCGGGTGCCGACAGGACCTGCTTCCTGACACCCGACGACATCATGGACGGACGTCGGCCGCCCGATGGTCCGGTCGTCATATTCGACGACGACGGCTATTACATGGCCAGCGTCCTTGCCGAACTGATGGCAGCGGAAGGCCATGACGTGTGGCTCGCCACACCGGCGGCGCTCATTGCCCAGTGGACCCAGCACACCCTCGAACAGGAAGCCATCGAGGCGCGGCTGGCTGAAGCCGGTATCAGGATGCTGATCCGCCACACGCTGTTGAGCGTGGGTAACAGCGAGGTGGTGCTGCACGACGATCTTGACCGCTCGGAGCGCCGCATCGCCGCAGCCGGGGTGATCTCGGTGACGGCGCGGCTGCCCGAAGATGAGCTGTGGCGGACACTGAATGGCCATGAGGATGTGGCAAGGACGGGCATCAGGTCGCTGCGGCGGATCGGGGATTGCTACGGTCCCGGCCTCATCGCGGCGGCCGTCTATCAGGGTCATCGCTATGTGCGTGAACTGGAAAGCCCAGCCGATCCCGATGGCGTGCCGTTCCGGCGCGAGCGGCATGTGATCGAGGCGGGATGATGGACCCATCCCCCGAGCTGCCGCCCGAGAGAATCGATACGCCCGCCGCCTGGGTCGGCGAAGAGATGGCGCGGCACCCCGAACGCTGGATGGTACAGCTTGGCGATCGCGACATTGCCGACCTGGAAGCCGCCGCGACCGCCTATCTCGCCCGTACCAGGGACATCGGCGCGCTGGGCGCGGCGGATTTCCCGCTGCCGCACTTTGCGGCGCACCTCGAAGCGCTGCGGGAAAGACTGGTCAACGGCATCGGCTTCGAGCTGTTGCGCGGCCTGCCGGTCGAGCGCTATTCGCAGGAAATGGCGGCGACGATTTTTTGCGGCATCGGCGCCCATCTGGGTTCGGCGCGCTCGCAGAACGCGGCCGGTCACATCCTCGGGCACGTGCGCAATACCGGCGCCAATGCGCTGGACCCCAACACGCGCATCTATCTCACCGCCGAGCGGCAGACTTTCCATACCGATTCTGCCGATGTGGTCGGGCTCCTGTGCCTGCGTGACGCTAGGCAAGGCGGCGATTCGCTGCTGGTCAGCACGCTCACCCTCTACAACGAAATGCGGCGCATCCGGCCGGACCTTGTGCGTGCCTTGTTCGATCCCATCGCCACCGACCGGCGCGGCGAGGTGCCGGCAGGCCAGAAGCCCTATTTCGAGATTCCGGTATTCAACTGGCATGAAGGCCGCCTCACCGGCCTCTATCAGCGGCAATATATCGACTCAGCCCAGCGCTTTGCCGACGCCATGCGTCTCAGCCCGGCGCATGTGGAGGCGCTGGACCTTTTCGACCGCCTGGCCAACGATCCGCGCCTGAACTTCTCCATGCGCCTTCGTCCCGGCGACATGCAGTTCGTCTACAACCACACACTGCTGCATGACCGCACCGGCTTTGTAGACTGGCCCGAACCGGAAAAGCGCCGGCACCTGTTGCGCCTGTGGCTGTCGATCCCCGGCGACCGCTCCCTGCCCGACTGCTTTGCGCAACGCTACGGCTCCATCGAGCCCGGCAATCGCGGCGGCATCATCACCGACGGCACACGCCTCAATGTGCCGCTGGATTAGGCCTCCATCGCCTCGAACAGGCTGATCAGCCCTTTGAGGATGTCCAGCGGCGGTGGCGGGCAGCCCCTGACCGTCACATCCACCGGGATCACCGCCGAAACCGGGCCGGCGACGGCATAGCTGCCGGCAAAGACGCCGCAGTCATGGGCGCAGTCGCCCACCGCCACCACCCATTTGGGCTCGGGCGCTGCCGCATAGGTGCGCTCGAGCGCCTCTTTCATGTTGCAGGTCACCGGCCCCGTCACCAAGAGGATGTCGGCATGGCGGGGCGATGCCACGAATTTCAGGCCGAAGCGCTCGATGTCGTAGACCGGGTTGTTGAGGGCGTTGATCTCCAGTTCGCAGCCATTGCACGAGCCGGCGTCGATCTCGCGGATGGCGAGCGAGCGGCCGAGGCGGCGGCGCGCCTTCCTGGCGAGGGCCTGTGCGACTTCTGCCAGCATGTCGGCGGGCGCAACCGGCGCCTTGACGACGGCGGGGCCTTTCATGAGGGCGGTGAGGAGCAGGGTGCGCATGGCTAGCCGGCATTTCTCACAAGGACATGGTGGTGATCACGCGCGGACGAGTCCGGTCCGCGTCGGAAGGCGGCGAAGAGCGTAGCGGCAACTACAGGCGAGACGGCTTGCGGCGCGGGCGGCCGTCGGCGCGCGACCCTGCGGGCGGGGCGAAAATGACGACAGGCTACGTTAGGCCGCTTGCCCGTAGCCCCACTACGATCTGCGCGTCCTGCCTTGCCTGTCGTCATTTTCGCCTCCGTCACGGCCATGTCCTTGTGAGAAATGCCGGCTAGATATCGTGGCCGGAATAGGAGCAGTTGAAGGATTTGTTGCACAACGGGAAATCGGCGACGATGTTGCCCTCGACGGCGGCTTCCAAGAGCGGCCACTGGAACCACGAGGCATCGCGGGCATGCACATGGGCGATCCGCCCGTTCTTGCCGATAGCGACGGCGATGAAGACGTCGCCGCGAAACGCTTCCGTCAGCGCCGCCCCCTCGCCTGCCGTCTTCCCTGGCAATTCGACTGCCAGCGGCCCCTTCGGCAGCTTGTCGAGAAGCTGGCGAACGATGGCAAGGCTCTCAGCCGCCTCCTCGATGCGGATCCAGGCGCGGGCATTGACGTCGCCGTCCTGGCGGATCGGCACCTTGAAGTCGACCGTGTCATAGGGCGCGTAGCAGGCATCGCGGCGGGCATCGAAATCGCGGCCCGAGGCGCGGCCCACATGGCCGCCAGCGGCGAAACGCTTGACCAGATCGGCCGCAACGATGCCGGTGGTGACGGTGCGGTCGAGGATGGAGGGTGAATCGTCGTAGATGCGGACGATCTGGGCGAAGCCCTTTTCGACCGCGTCCAGCGCCTGCCGCAGATCCGCGGTTTCCTTGTCGGAAAGGTCGACGGCGACGCCGCCGGGGACGATGCAGTCCATCATCAGGCGGTGGCCGAAGGCGCGGCCGGTCGCCTGCAACAGGTTCTCGCGCAACAGGCTACAGCGGGCGTTGAGCGCCACGGCGCTGGCGTCGTTGCAGATGGCGCCAAAATCATTGACGTGGTTCGAGAGGCGCTCAAGTTCGGCCTTGATACCGCGCAGGGCGGTGGCGCGGGCCGGTGCCTCGATGCCGAGCGCCGTCTCGACGGCGCGGGCAAAGCCGAAGGCATAGGCCACCGTGCTGTCGCCCGATACCCGACCAACGATCCGCGCCGCCGCAGCGGGCGCAAGGCCGACGCACAGCTTCTCTATGCCCTTGTGGGTGTAGCCGAGACGCTCTTCCAGCCGCACCACCGCCTCGCCATTGGCGGTGAAGCGGAAATGCCCCGGCTCGATGATGCCGGCGTGCACCGGGCCGACCGGAATCTGGTGCAGGCTCTCGCCCTCGGCGGCGAGGAATTGATAGCGCTCGGGCGGTGCGGCCGCCTTGCCGGACCAGCGGCCATGGTCGAGCCAGCCGCGCTCATCGGGGAGCCCTTCGGGCCGGGTGCCGTAGAGATCGCGCATGGCGCGTTCGAGGCGGATGGCGGGCGGATGGTAGCGGCCCACCGAAGGATAGGCGCCGTTGCGGCAGGCGATCGTGGCGATCATCCTTGTCGTGCCGCCGCGCTCCATGAGGGCCATGCGCATGCGGCCGCGCTCGTGCCACAGCGCCACGAGGTCGTTGCGGCCTTGCGCGCAGCCGATGGCCAGGGCGCTCCACTCCGCCTTGCCGACCTTCAGGCGGACGAAGCCGTCCGGACCCGCCGTCATGCCGGCGGCGACTTCGGCAACCGCTTTGGGCAGGGCGCGCGTCATCCCAGGAACGCCGCCGCGCGCTGGAACCAGGCCACCAATGCTCCGGGCAGATAGAGCCCGGCAATGAGGACGATGAGAAGATGCAGGGCAAAGGGGATGGACGACGCCTTCACCTCGTGGGCCGGTTCGTTGGGCTCGCCGAACAGCATGGATTGCAGCCGCAACAGCAACGCCCCGAAGGCAACGACGAGACCGAAGGCCGGCAGCAGCGCCAGCCACGGGTGGCGGGCGAAGGTGGTGGTGAGAATGAGGAACTCGCTCATGAACACCCCGAACGGCGGCAGGCCGGAAATCGCCAGCACGCCGAGGCCCAGACCGACGGCAAGGCCGGGATGGCTGACGGAAAGCCCCCTGATATCGGCGATGCGCTGGGTGCCCTTGGCCTGGGCCACATGGCCGACGGCATAGAAGATCGCCGACTTGGTGAGGCTGTGCATGGTCATGTGCAGGAGGCCGGCGAAATTGGCCAGCGGCCCGCCGAGGCCGAAGGCGAAGGTGATGAGCCCCATGTGCTCGATGGAGGAATAGGCAAACAGGCGTTTGATGTCGCGGCGGCGGTAGAGCATGAAGGCGGCAAAGATCAGCGACACCAGCCCCATGACGATGAGGATCGGGCCGGGACGCATGGCCATCGGGTTGGCCGAAATCAGCATCTTGAAGCGCAACAGGGCATAGAGTGCCACGTTCAGCAACAGCCCGGAGAGCACGGCCGATATGGGCGTCGGCCCTTCGGAATGGGCATCGGGCAGCCAGGCATGCATGGGTGCCAGTCCCACCTTGGTGCCGTAGCCGACCAGCAGGAAGACGAAGGCGAGGTTGAGCAGCGACACATCGAGGCGGCCGGCATTGGCGTGCAGCAGGCTCCACGACATGGCGTTCACCCCCTCGCCCAACGCGGCCTGGCCGGCGAGATAGGTGAGGATGGTGCCGAAGAAGGCGAGCGAAATACCGACCGATCCGAGGATGAAGTATTTCCATGCCGCCTCGATGGCTTCGGGCGTCCGGTAGAGTCCGACCATCACCACGGTGATGAGGGTGGCGAGTTCGAGGCCCACCCACATGAGACCGATATTGTTGGCCAGAAGCGCCAGGTTCATCGAGCCCATCATCACCTGGTACATGGCGTGATAGAAACGCACCGCCAAGACGCTGACGCGCCCGGTCTCGATCTCGTGGCCGATATAGCTGGCCGAAAACAGCGCGGCGGTGAAGCCGACCAGCGTGTTGAGGACGATGAAGACGATGTTGACGTCATCGACGATGAACCAGGTGTCGACGCCGCGATCGACTGCCAGGAAACGCAGGCCGGCGAGAAAGGTCGCAAAGGCCGCCAGCACGTTGAGCCGCGCCGTCAGCCGGTAGCCCGGCAACAGTGCCAGCAGCACCGCCGAGGCGAAGGGGATGACGATCACCGCGTAGGCCAACTGGTCCATCACTTGTCCCCGCGTACCTGTTCCAGTGCCTCCACATCCACGGTGTCGAAACGCTCGCGGATGCGGAACACGAAGACGGCGAACACGAACAGCGCGATCAGCACCGAGAACGCCACGGAAATCTCGACCACCAGCGGCATGCCCCTCGCCCCGGTGGCGCCGAGGATCAGACCGTTCTCGATCGACATGAAGCCGATGATCTGGGTGACGGCGTTGCGCCTGGTGATCATCATCAGCAAGCCGAGCAGGATGATGGCGAGCGCGATGGCCAGGCCCTCGCGCGCCAGAGCCGGTGCGGCGGCGGTAGCTTTCAGGATAAGCAGCAGCGACAGCGCGGTGAGGCCGAGGCCGATGAGCATGGTGAAGCCGACGCCCACCACCTTTTCAACGTCGCGGTGGATGCCGAGACGGGCGATCATGCGGTTGAGCGCCACGGGGATGACGATGCCCTTGAGGCCGAGCGCCAGCGCGGCGGTGATGAACAGATGCGGGCGGTCCTGCGCCCAGGCCTCCCACGCCACCGCCAGCGACAGGATGATGGCCTGCAAGGCAAAGGTCCTGAGCACCGCCAGCACGCGGTCCTGATAGAGCAATGCGAAGCTCGCCACCAGCATCAGCCCGGCAAGGAAGTGGGAGACATCGTAAGCGTGGTTCAATGCAGGACCTCCTGCGTCAGGAACGAGAGCAGGATGGCAAGGAAGGCGAAGATGAAGGCGACGCCGAGGAATTCGCTGACCCTGAAGACCCGCATCTTGGCAATCGAGACTTCCCAGACGCCGAGTGCCACGGCGGCAACCGCCAGCTTGCCGACGTAGAAGGCGCCGCCCAGGGCCCAGGCCGCGATGCCCGCTTGGGCGGGCGCAATGCCGTAGGGTACGAACAGGCAGATCACCAGCGAGAAATAGAGCACCAGCTTCAGTTGCCCGGCGGCCTCGATCATCGCCAGATGGCGGCCGGAATATTCCAGCACCATCGCCTCGTGCACCATGGTGAGTTCGAGATGGGTTGCCGGGTTGTCGACGGGAATGCGGGCATTTTCGGCCAGCGCCACGATGACGAGCGACATCAGGGCGAGGCCCAGCGAAACGCGGATCGCCAGCGGCTGGGCGATGAAGAAGTCGGCCACCGCCGGCAGGCGCGTGGTGCCGGCGGCCAGGGCCATGGTGAGCACTACAAGCAGCATGGCCGGCTCGGCGAGGGAGGAAATCATCATCTCGCGCGACGAACCGATGCCGCCGAAGGAGGTGCCGACATCCATGCCGGCCAGCGCCAGCAGGGCGCGCGCCGCCCCGGCGATCGCCACCAGCGCCACCACGTCGGCCGCCCAGTTGAACATCAGGCCGGAGGCGAATGTGGGCACCAGCGCGGCGGCGACCCAGGTGAGCGCGAAGATCACATAGGGCGCTGCCCGAAACAGCCATGAGGCGTTATCGGCCACCACGGCTTCCTTTCTCACCAGCTTGAGGAGATCGCGATAGGCTTGCACCAGTGGCGGACCCTGGCGGCGCATGAGGCGCGCCTTGACCAGCCGGGTAACGCCGGCCACCGCCGGGGCCACCAGCAGCACCAGCATCATCTGGGCGCCCTGCGCCATGAGCGCGATGAAGGTTTCGGCCATCACACCCACACCGCGGTAAACAGAAGAAGCGCGATCAGCGCCACGAACATCGCCACCAGATAGCGCCGGATGGTGAGGAACTGCAGGGTGTTGAGGCGGCGTGACGTCGTCAGCACGGTCTCGGCCGGCGCGGCATAGAGATATTCCCACACGGGATCGCGCAGGCTGACCATGAGGCTGGCGGGCCGCTGGTCACCGGGGGCCGGCATGTCGATGGCTTCGCGGGCCGAAAAGACCGCGGCGCCATAGACGCGGCGCAGCGGCTGGCTGAAACTGGAGGCCGTGTACTGGGTCATGGGCGAGGGTTCGGGAAAGCCGCAATCCCAGGCCGGCGCGCGGCGGGTGCGGCGATTGGAGGCCCAGTGGATGAGGAGCGTGGTCAGGCCCGCCGAGATCGCCACGAAGCCGAAGATGACCGGCGCATCATAGGTGCTGCGCGCGGCATCGAAGGCGACCAGCGAGAACGGCGTGGGTCCGGCGCCCAGACCCGGCAGATGCAGGCCGACGAGGGTGTCGAGGACCGGCGCGATGGCGGCGGCGAGGACATTGCCGAACAGGCCGCCCAGCACACAAAGCGTTGCCAGAAAAGCCATTGCGGCGGTTTGTTGATAAGGAGATTCATGCGCATTGGCGGCTTGATCGCTGCGCGGGCGACCGAGGAACACGATGCCGTAGACCCTGACGAAGCAGGCCGCCGCCAGCCCCGCCGCCAGCGCCAGCAGCGCCCCGACCAGCGGCGACATGAAGCGTAAGAGCGGTTCGGGAAAGGCCGGCCCCGCCAATACCGACTGGAACAAGAGCCATTCGGAGACGAAGCCGTTGAGGGGCGGCAGGGCGGAAATGGCCAAGGCCCCGATGAGAAAATAGACGGCGGTCTTGGGCATGCGGTGGATGAGGCCGCCGAGACCGTCGAAATCGCGCCGGCCGGTGGCATGGAGGACCGCACCGGCGCCGAGAAACAGCAACGACTTGAACCAGGAATGATTGATGACATGCAGCAGGGCAGCAGCCATGGCGATGGCGGCGGCGGCCTTCAGGCCGCTTGCCCGAAATGCCAGGGCAAGGCCCAGCCCGGCATAGATGATGCCGATATTCTCCACCGTGGAATAGGCAAGAACGCGCTTCAGGTCGTTGTCGAGCACGGCATAGAGCAATGCCCCCACCGCGGTGAAGGCGCCGAACAGCAGCAGCGGCAGCGACCACCACCACACCGGCGGCCCCATGAGGTCGAAGACGATGCGGATGAGGCCGTAGACCGCCACCTTGGTCATGACGCCCGACATCAGGGCCGAGACATGCGAGGGTGCGGCCGGGTGGGCGAGCGGTAGCCAGGCATTGAACGGCATGATGCCGGCCTTGGAGCCGGTGCCGATGAAGGCGGCCATGAGGACGAGTCCCGCCACCAGCGGCGTCAGCGGGGTTGCGCGGATGACATCGAAGGCATAGCCCCCGGCGATGCCGGCCATGCCGCCGAAGGCGAACAGCAGCGCCACGGTGCCGATGATCGCCATCACCAGATAAGTGTGGGCGGCGTGGCGGGCCTCCTCGCTGCGATGATTGGAAATGACCAGCGCCCAGGAAGTGACCGACATCAGTTCCCACGAAAACAGGAAGCCGAAGGCATCGTCCGCCAGCAGCACGAGGTTCATGGCGACGGCGAAGGCGGCAAAGAACGGCTCTATGCGCGGCGACAGTTCGTGCTCGCGATCGAGGCCGAGACCGTAGATCGAAGCGGCGACAATGCCGGTATTGACCACCAGCCCGAAAAAGGCGCTCAGGGCATCGAGACGGAAGTGCAGTCCCACCGTCGGCAGGCCGATGGGCAGTGCCGCCTTCACATCGGTACCGCCCAGCATGGCGGCGAGATCGACGCCGGCGGCCAGCAGCGCCGCGGCAAGGCACAAGGGATAGACGAAGGAAAGCGTGCGGCGATGAAAGACCGCTGCCATGAGCGCGCAGACAAAGTAGGCGCCGATGGCGGTGGCGAGGATGGCGAGCAGCGTGTCGGCGCCCGGCATCACAACACCCTCGGGCGCGGGCGCGGGCATTCAACAGGGCGATCGCGTAGATCCGTTTGCCCGCAACAGCCGTCGACGTTCATTTCAGCCCGCAAGCCCCATTCCGGCTGCAATCGCGCCTGCCACCGGTTCACTTCTCATCATGGCATAATCACTTTCGCGCAAAAAACCCAGAGGCCCGGCGACAAAGTCGCACCAACGAGCAAAGCTACCGGGCGATTGCCCCGTCGCGGTTGATCTGCATCAATGCTCCTCGCGATCAAGCCATACCGGCAGAGGCGCCAACGCCATGTCGCCCGGCCCCCGCCCCCGGAGCCAGCGATAGGGATTTCCCGACGGGTGGATCGAGGGGGGCACGACGATAGTGCCGCCGTCACCACGCAGGTCGAGACCGGGCTCGATGCCGACGCGATTGCGCACCTCGTGGCCGGGATGGGCGAAATAGACATGCCGCCCGCCGCCACCGGTCATCGCTTCGACTGTTACAGGCAGCGGAGCATGGCGTTCCTCAAGCGCGGCCAGCGATTTGTCGCCGCCGTGGCGCGGGTCGACGTCGAGAACGACGAGGCCGGACAGGGCGCCGGTGACGACGGAGAGATTGCCGTCAGGCCAGCGGCGGAACCAGCCGGCCACTTGCTCGGGCGTGGCCAGACGGTGCTGGTAGCCCTCCCAGCGAACAATCGGTCGCTTGGCGCGGGCAACCACCGGCACCACCGACCAGCCGCGATCGAGATATGAGAGGGCGGCGGTGAGGATGGCGCTCGGCGGCGGTGGCGAGGATTTGGCGGGCATGCCCCATGCTTATAGCCTAAAAAGCCGAACGGCGGCGACCGGGGCGGCACACTTGCCGGCAGGCAGGCAATCGCACTACACAGAACATTCGGCCAGCAGCTTGAGGCGCCGGGAGGCTCAAATGCCATCAAAGACAATCCTGGTCACCGGCGCCCTCGGCCAGATCGGTTCGGAGCTGGTGCCGGAACTGAAACGCCATCACGGCGCCGAAACCGTGGTGATGTCGGACATCAAGACCCTGCCGGCCGGCGCCCATATCGAGGGCGCTTTCGAGCATGTCGACTGCACCGATCAGGGCCAACTGCTCGAAGTGGTGCGCCGGCATGACGTCGGCACCATCTTTCACATGGCCGCCCTCCTCTCGGCGGTGGCCGAGGAGCGCCCGCAGGTTGCCTGGCAGATCAACATGGCGAGCCTCTACAACGTGCTGGAGACGGCGCGGCAGTGTGGCGCGGCGGTGTTCTTTCCCTCCTCCATCGGCGCCTTCGGGCCCTCGACACCGCGCGATAAGACCCCGCAGGTGACGATCCAGCGGCCGACCACCATGTACGGCGTCACCAAGGTGGCGGGCGAATTGCTGTGCGATTATTACGCCCACCGCTTCGGCCTCGACACGCGCGGCATCCGGCTGCCGGGGCTCATCTCCTACGTGGCGCCGCCGGGGGGCGGGACGACGGATTATGCGGTGGAAATCTTCTATCACGCGCTACGCTACGGGCGGTACAGCTGCTTCCTGAAGCCCGACACGCGGCTCGACATGATGTACATGCCTGACGCTACCCGGGCGATGGTGGAGCTCATGGATGCCGATGCGTCGGCCTTGAGTGTGCGCAATGCCTACAACGTCACGTCGATGAGCTTTACGCCGCAAGATCTCACGGCCGAGATCAAACGGCATGTCCCCGGCTTTTCCATCGCCTATGATGTCGATCCCGTCCGTCAGGCCATCGCCGACAGCTGGCCGCGTTCGCTCGATGACTCCGCGGCACGGGCCGACTGGGGCTGGCAGCCGCGCTTCGATCTCACTTCGATGACCGCCGACATGATCGCCAAGCTCGGCGCCCGCATCAATGCCTGACAGCGCGAGGACTGCCCACCATGCCGCATGACCGATTGTCCGACCTGCTGAAGGAAAGCGTCGGCGAACTGGCCGCCAGCGGCCGCGCCAAGGGCGCCGAAACCATCGTGCGTGGGGTCGTTCCGGCAAGCGATGGTCGCGGTCCGCGCTTCCTGCTGGAGGGCGAAGGCGACAGGGAATTCCTGCGCATGAACTCCAACAGCTATCTCGGGCTGTCGCTGAGCAACGAGATGCTGGAGGCCGAGGATCGCGCCGTCCACGCCTTCGGGACGGGACCGGGCGCGGTGCGCTTCATTTCCGGCACGTGGGCGGCGCATGTGGCGCTGGAAAGGCGGCTTGCGGCCTTCCACCGGCGCGAGAGCGCGATGATCTTTTCTTCGGCCTACGCCACCGTCATGGGCACCCTGCCCGCCCTCATCAGCGAGCAAACCTGCGCCATCTCCGATGCCCTCAACCACAACTGCATCATCAACGCCATCCGTCTGGCGCGGCCGAAGCAGAAGAAGGTCTATGGCCATCTCGACCTGGCCGAACTGGAGCGGCAATTGCGTGACGAGCGCGGGCAGGCACGGCGCGTCATCGTCGTCACCGACGGCATCTTCTCGATGCGCGGCGACCACGCCCCGCTGGACGAGATCATGGCGCTGGCGGAGAAATACGATGCCGATTTCCCGGAGAACGTCGTGGTGGTGGTGGACGATTCGCACGGGGTCGGCGCCTTCGGCGAGAGCGGACGCGGTACGGAGGAATTCTGCCAGGGCCCGCCCGTCGATGTGCTGATCGGCACGCTGGGCAAGGCCTTCGGGGTGAACGGCGGCTATGTGACGGGGCGGGCAAGCCTCACCGGCTATTTGCGCGAAACCTCGCCGTTTTACATTTACTCAAACCCCATTACGCCCGGCGAGGCGGCCGCCGCCATGAAGGCCGTCGACATGGTCGACAGCAACAGCGGCCGGATGCTGCTGGCGCATCTGCGCGAGATGACGACGCTGTTCGAAAAGGGCCTTGGCGACCTCGGCCTTGAAACCATTCCCGGTGCCCATCCGGTGGTTCCCCTGATGGTGCGCGATACGGCGAAGACATCGGCGCTGGTGAAGCACCTGCGCGCCAACGGCATTCTGGCGACCGGATTGAATTTTCCGGTGGTGCCCAGGGGCGATGAGGAAATCCGCTTCCAGATCTCGGCCGACCATACCCCCGCCGACATCGCCGAGGCGCTTGCGGTGCTGGCCAGTTTCGGCAAGGGTTAGCCCGGCTGCATCAGCCCTCTTTCCTCCTCCGTCACCCCGTGGCTCGACCACGGTCCATTCCGCAACTGCCTCAGCCAGCCGCGAGGCCAGCGGAATGGATACCGGTATCAAGTACCGGTATGACGGTCAGGAATGAGAGACGGCTGGTCGCCCCTAGCAGCGCTCAAAGCCGCGCTTGACTTCCCAGTCGGTGACGCGGCGGTCGTATTCGAACTGCTCCCACTTCGCGGCATGCACGTAGTGGTCGATGACATCATCGCCGAAAGCAGCGCGCAGCATCTTCGAAGAGTCGAGGGCGGCGGTTGCCGCGCGCAACGAGGAGGGAATCTCGCGCACGCCCTTGCCGCCATAAGCATCGCCGACGAAGGCCGGCTCGAGCGTCATCTTGTTCTCGATGCCGTCGATGCCGGCGGCGAGAAGCGCTGCCATGGCGAGGTAGGGATTGAGATCGGCGCCGCCCACCCGGCATTCCACCCTGACCGCCTTGGTATCGGCGCCGCACACCCGGTAGCCGGCGGTGCGGTTGTCCATGGACCAGATGGCCTTGGTGGGCGCGAAGGTGCCGGCCATGTAGCGCTTGTAGGAGTTGATGTAGGGGGCGAGAAAGTAGGTGATCTCGCTGGCATGGTGCAAAAGGCCGGCGAGATAATGACGCATGAGATCCGACATGCCGTGCTCGGCTTTGGGATCGTGGAACAACGGCTCACCATCGAGGCTCCTGAGCGACTGGTGGATGTGGGAGGAGGAACCGGCGGCGGAATAGCTGTACTTGGCCATGAAGGTGATGGCCCTGCCCTTCGACCAGGCGATCTCCTTGCAGCCATTCTTGATGATCGCATGGCGGTCGGCCATGGTGAGGGCATCGGCGTATCGGACGTTGATCTCCTCCTGGCCGGCCTCGGCCTCGCCCTTGGAATTCTCCACCGGGATATCGGCGCCGTTGAGGCCGTTGCGGATGGCCCGCATCACCTCTTCCTCCTTCGAGGTCTGGAAGATGTGATAGTCCTCGTTGTAGGGGCTGATGGGGCGCATGTCGCGATAGCCCATCTCGTGGATGTCCTCGAAACTCTCGTGGAACAGGAAGAATTCCAGTTCCGAGGCCATGAAGGCGCGCATGCCCAGCTTTTCCAGCCGGGCGATCTGGCGCTTGAGGACGGCGCGCGGCGAATGCGGCACGTCGGCATGGGTGTGGTGGTCGAGCACGTCGCAGACAACGAGGGCGGTGCCTTCCAGCCACGGAATGCGGCGCAGCGTATCGAGGTCGGGCTTCATGACGTAGTCGCCGTAGCCCGCCTGCCAGCTTGTCGCCCTGTAGCCCTCGACGGTGAACATCTCCATGTCGGTGGCGAGCAGGTAGTTGCAGCTATGCGTTTCCTCGTAGCCGCTCTCGATGAAGAATTCGGCGTGGAACCGTTTGCCCATGAGGCGGCCCTGCATGTCCACAAGCACCGCCAGGACCGTGTCGATTTCGCCGGCCGTGACCGCTTTTCTCAGGTCATCGAGGGTGAGTTTGCCTGCCATGTGAACCGCCATGCCGAAGTGAATGGGTTTGCGATAGGCAAGGCCCGCGCCCCGACCTGGGACGCGGGCCCTGATTGCCTGCGATCACGAGAACCGGTAGGGCGGGCCCGCCTTGACCATGGTCTCGTTGTACTTCTTGAAGATGCCGACGATCTTGGCCTTGAGCTCGCTTTCGGCGGCGATCTCCTGCCAGAACTTGTGGGCCTCGTCCTCCACCGTCTGCCATTCGGCGTCGGGAATGCTGGTGATCTTCAGCTTGTCCTTGTTGACGCGCAGATTGGCCTCGCCGTTCCAGTACCAGTGCTGGCGATGGTAATGCGAGGAATTGAAGCACACCTCCATCAGCCTTTGCAGGTGCGGCGGCACCTCGTTCCAGCGGTCCATGTTGGCGAAGAAATGGCCGATCCAGGCGCCGGAGATGTTGTTGGTGAGGAAGTACTCGGTCACGTTGGCCCAGCCGGAGGTGTAATCCTCGGTGATGCCCGACCAGGCGATGCCGTCAAGCTCCTTGGTCTGCAACGCCACCTCGGCGTCCTCCCACGGAATGGTCACCGGAATGACGCCGAAGCGCGCCAGGAAGCGGCCGGCGGTGGGGAAGGTGAACACGCGCAGGCCCTTCAGGTCGTCAAGCTTGGTGATCGGCTTGTGGGTGGCGAAGTTGCACGGATCCCATGAGCCGACAGAAATGTGCTTGACCCCGACCTTGGCGTATTCCTCCTTCCAGATCGCATCCAGACCCCAGTGGTTGAACAGGGCCGGCACGTCGAGCGAGTAGCGCAGGCCGAGCGGGAAGTACCCGCCGAACACCGTCACCTCGGTCGGCGAGGCCATGGAGTCGTCATCGGACTGCACCGCGTCGATGGTGCCTTTCTGCATGGCGCGGAACAGTTCGCCGGTCGGCACCAGCTGATCGGCGTAATACAGCTCGATTTCCATCTGGCCCTTGGCGATCTCGTTGAAGTCCTTGATGGACTGATCGATGACCTCGACGCCGAGGGCCGGGCCGGCATAGGTCTGAAGGCGCCATTTGATCGGCGCCGCGGCCGTGACAATGGCCGGTGCGGCAAGCGTCGCGGCTCCGGCGAGCGCGCTGGTCTTTAGGAATTTCCGTCTCGAAGTGGTCATGACATACCTCCTGCAGTGTGGTGGCCATGTGGCCGGGCAGCGTGTGGCCCCGAAGGGCCGCTTTCTGGGAGGTGGTTGTCCCCGCCCCTCCTCGTTATGTTTTCAGCGCGCGTTGACATAATGCGGCAGCCACAGTGCGATTTCCGGGAAAAACGAGACGATCGCCAGCGCCATGATCATCACCCCGACAAACGGAATGATCGAGCGGTAGATGTCGCGAATGTTGATTTCCGGCGGCGCCATGGCCCGCATCAGGAACAGGTTGTAGCCGAACGGCGGGGTCATGTAGGCGATCTGGCAGGTGATGGTGTAGAGGACGCCGTACCAGATGAGATCGTAGCCCAACTGACCCACCAGCGGCACATAGAGCGGGGCGACGATGACCAGCATGGCGGTATCGTCGAGGAACGTCCCCATGATGAGATAGGAAAGCTGCATCAACAGCAGGATCTGCCACGGCGCCAGGTTGAGCCGGTCGACGAAGAAGCCCTCTATCGCCTTGACGGCGCCGAGGCCGTCGAACACCGAGCCGAAGGCCAGGGCCGCCAGGATGATCCACATGAACATGCACGAAATCGCCAGCGTCTCGCGGGTGGCGGTTTCGAACACCTGGCGGGTGAAGCGGCGCTTGATGACGGCAGCGCCGACCGAGGTCAGGGCGCCCACCACGGAGCTTTCCACCAGGCTGGTATAGCCGAGCACGAAGGGCACCATCATCGCGACAAAGATCACCAGCGGCAGCACGCCGGCGCGCAGCATCTTGAGCTTTACCCTGAAGGGGATGGCCTCGCGCTCTTCGAGCGGCAGGACCGGCCCGAGCCGCGGCGTGATCTTGCAGCGCAGCCAGATATAGATGATGAACATGCCCGCCATCATCAGGCCGGGAAAGACGCCGGCGAGCCACAACTGGCTGACCGGCTGGCGGGCGATCATGGCGTAAAGCACCAGCACCACCGAGGGCGGCACGAGGATTCCCAGACTGGAGCCCGCCTGGATGACCCCCGTCACCATCACCTTGTCGTAGTTGCGTCTGAGCAGTTCCGGCAGGGCGATGGTGGCGCCGATGGCCATGCCCGCCACCGACAAACCGTTCATGGCCGAAATGATGACCATCAGCCCGATGGTGCCGATGGCAAGGCCGCCCGGCACATTGCCCATCCAGACATGGAACATGTGATAGAGATCATCGGCCAGCCGGCTTTCCGACAGCACGTAGCCCATGAAGATGAACATCGGCAGGGTGAGCAGCGGATACCATTTCATCAGCTTCATGGCCGCGGAAAAGGCGAGGTCCGAGCCGCCGATGCCCCACAGCGGAATGGCCGCCGCACACGCCACGAAGCCGATAGCGCCGAACACCCGCTGGCCGGTGATCATCATCAGCATCATGGAGGAGAACATGAGGATGGCGATCATGTCATAGGACATCAGATCTCCTCCCCGCGCAGGCGAGCGACATCGCGGAAGAAAAACGCCGTCGCCTGCAGGATCATCAGGAAAGTGCCGATTACCGTCACGATCTTGATCGGGGCCATGTAGGGCCGCCAGGCGGTGGCGCTGCGCTCGCCATATTCCAGCGAATACATCGTGCTCTCGACCGCGCCGTAGAGCAGCACGCCCAGATAGAAGATCAGGGCGAACACCGAAAAGGCATCGACCCAGGCGCGCGTGCGGTCGGACCAGCGGTGATACAGCAGGTCCATGCGGACATTGGCGTCCAGTTGCAGCGAATAGGGCCCGCCGAGAAAGAAATAGGCGACCATCACGAACTGCGCCATTTCAAGGGTCCAGATCGAGTTGGCGCGGGTGATGTTGGTGAGCGACGACCACAACAGGATGCCCATCAGCACGAACAGCAGATACATCGAGAACCTGCCGACCCAGTAGTTCATGCGGTCGACGAAGCGGACATATGCCTTGATGGCTTTCGGCAGCGGTCTAGCCATGGCGGGCCTTTTCCGCTTGCCTGTCGGCCAGCGTGAAGCCGGCGGGTCTGAGATCGGCCAGCGCCGCCGTGACCCAGGCGGCCAGGAGGCCAGCGCAGCGCTGCTGGCTCGCGGCATCGGCGATGAGATCGTTGCGCACTTCGATCATCACGTTGAGGAGCCCGCGCGAGACGCCGTGCACGATGATCGTGTGGGTGACCCCGTCGGCCGGCCCATAGGGGTCGTTGCGGCGCACCACATGGCCGGCGTGGTCTGCCCGCCGCGCCAGCAAGGCATCGGCCAGAAGACTGTCGGCATCGTGCAGGATGCCGATTTCCACCGAGCGCGGTTTGCCCTGGTAGACCGGGGTGAAGGAATGGATGGTGACGACGACCGGCGGGCGGCCGGCGTCGATGCGGGTCGCGATGAAGGCGGCAAGCGTGTCGCGGAACGGCACGTAAAAGCGCTCGGCGCGGTCGTGGCGCTCAGCCGGCGTCAGGCCGGCGTTGCCGGGCACCGGGTAGATCTCGCTCACCTCGGGCACCGCGCCGGGCGCGTCCGGCGGGCGGTTGCAATCGTAGACAAGGCGGGAGACGTGCTGCACCACCAGCGGCGCATCGAGGCTCGCCGACATCGCCTCAGCCACCGCCAGTGCGCCGGGGTCCCAGGCGATATGGCTGAAGCGCGCCTGCCGGCTGAGGCCGAGATCGTGGAATTCAGGCGGAATGAATGCGGAGGCGTGTTCGCACACCAGGACGATGTCGCTGGTTCCTTGCGGATTGATGACCTCGGCAACGCTTGCGCCGTCGCCGGCCGCCGTATTTGCCTCAACAGGCACGGGCGCCCCCTCCCTCGGTGCTGAAATTATCGTTTCAGAATCAACCGGGATGTCAAGCGCTATTCTGTGGTAATGTCCACCTTTCCGGCGGCGATGGTGCTTTGGTGGTGCTGTCGTCTCGACGGGCGCAGCGGCCAGGGACCGCCGGCGGGCATGGACACAAGACACGATCTCACGCTGGCCGAGCGGCTGCGCGAAGGCTTCGAGACCCTGACACGGGCCGAAAAGCAGCTCGCCAACGCGCTTCTGGAAAACTACCCGGTGGTGGGTCTGGGGAGCATCACCACCCTGGCGGAGGCTTCGGGCGTCTCCACCCCGACGGTGGTCCGCATGGCCAGGAAGCTGGGCTTCAAGGGTTTTCCGGAATTGCAGGCCCACTTGCGCGCCGAACTCGAGGCGACCATCTCCAATCCCATCGCCAAGCACGAGCGCTGGTCGGGCAACGCGCCCGACACCCATATCCTCAACCGCTTCGCCGATCAGGTCATGGACAACATGCGCCAGACCCTGAAGCAGATCGATGCCGAAGCCTTCAACGCGGTCACCGAGCTACTCGCCGATCCGGCGCGCACCATCAACATGGTCGGCGGGCGCATCACGCGGCCGCTGGCGGAATATTTCTTTACCCACATGCAGGTGATCCGGTCCGGCGTCACGCTGGTCGCGCCCTATGCCAACGGCTGGCCGCACTATGTGCTCAACATGGAATCGGACGCCGTGCTGGTGGTCTTCGACATCCGCCGCTACGAGCGCGAGATCGCGCGGCTGGCGGAGATGGCAAGCGCCAAGGGGGTGAAGATCGTGCTGTTCACAGACCAGTGGGGCTCGCCGGTCGCCAAGTTCGCCAGCCACACCTTCCGCGCCCGCATCGAGGCCCCCTCGGCGTGGGATTCCTCGGTTGTTCTCCTGTTCATCATCGAGGCGCTCATCGCCGCGGTCGAAAGCGCCAACTGGCCGCAGACGAGGGACCGCATGAAGACCCTGGAAGGCCTTTTCGACAGGACACGGATGTTCCGCAAATTCACCTGAGGAAATTCGCGCAAGCCGCTGCGGCCCGTCTATCGCGCCGGCTGAACCGGGGATATATTCGCTTCATTGGTCACGAGTTCACTAAGGATTGCTCACATGCGCATGATTTCACTGGCCGCCATGGCGTTGGTGGCAATGACGGCTTCCGCCCTCGCCCGCGACTTCGGCGGCGATTACACGGTGGAGGGCACCAACCTCGACGGCTCGAAGTATTCCGGCGAAGCCACCATCACCGTCACTTCCGAAACGACCTGCGTGATCAAATGGGTCACCGGATCGACCACCGCGAACGGCATCTGCATGCGCTATGGCGATGCCTTTGCCGCGGGCTACGAGATGAGCGGCAGTGTCGGTCTGGTGATCTACAAGATCCTCGACGACGGGACGCTGGACGGGGTGTGGACCATCACCGGCCAACCCGGCTCCGGCACCGAAGTTCTGACGCCGGCCAATTGAGGCGCGGGGGCTTGGCAGGTCGAGGGTTGGGAGCTAGCGTCACCCCATGCTGAACCTCGATCCCGGTTTCTACACCACCCCGGAAAGTTTCGCCCGCGAGTGCGAGACGATCTTCCAGCGCACCTGGCAGCTTCTCGGACCGGCCTCACGGGTCGCCGAGGCGGGGCACTATGTGGCGGCTGAACTGGCCGGCACCAAGGTGGTGGCGGTGCGCGGCCGCGACGGCGCCTTGCGCGCCTTCCGCAATGTTTGCCGCCATCGCGGTGCCCGGCTATTGGAAGAAGGGGCGGGCCGCTGCAATGTCATCCGCTGCCCCTATCACAACTGGGTCTACGACCTCGACGGCACGCTCAAGCAGGCGCCATGGTTCGGCGAGGAACCGGGCTTCGATGTTGCCGACTGGCCGCTGGAACCGGTCTGCGTCGAGGCATGGCGCGGCCTCCTGTTCGTTGCCGTCGCACCGGATAAGCCGTTATTGGCGCAACTCGGCGCGACCATCCCGGAACTGGCCGATGAACCCATCGAGAGCTTCGCGCATGATCGCAGCGAACGGCTGGTCTTCGATGCCAACTGGAAGGTCTATACCGACAATTTCGTCGAGGGCTACCACATACCCGGCATCCATCCGGCGTTTTTCAAGGCCATCGACTTCGAGCGCTTCGAGACCGTTGCGCTGGACAATCTAGTGCGCATGACGGCGCCGCCGCGCGAGGGCCTGTTCTATCGCGGCAAGTGGCTGTGGATGTGGCCCAACTGGACGCTGTCGCTGTTTTCCGGCGGCATGAACACCTCGCGCATCAATCCGCTGGCGCATGACCGGACCGAGCTGATCTACGATTTCTACTTCGCCGACCTGACGGCCGCCACTCAAGGGTCGCGCGACGATACCATCGCGCGCAACCTCGATGTGGTGCGCGAGGATTTCGGCATCTGCATCGAGACCCAGAGGAACTATGCCTCGGGCGGCTACCGTCCAGGACCTCTAAGCCCGCGCCACGAACAGGGCGTGGCCTGGTTCCAGGCCCGCATCGCCGAGACGCTGGCGGTTTAAATACACCCGCAGGCGGTTTGACACACATCAAGGCCGCATATCGGCCGGCAGGCGCCTATGGAGCTTACACGAAAAGGGCACTCATGCGCCGAACGGCCCGTCTGTAATGTCTGCGCCCAAGCTCGATAACCCGCTCTACGGCTATGTGTGGCAAACGACGCGCCCTGCCCAGATCAGGATATGCGCCCTCACGCTCGCCCTGTCGCCGCTCTCCATGCTGCCGCTGGAACTGCAGCGCCGCATCATCAACATTGCCACGGAAAACGGCGGCGTGAGGCTCCTGCTGTTGCTCGGCCTTGCCTATGTGGCGACAGCGCTGGTGCAGGGCGGGCTCAAATACGGCCTCAACATCCAGCGCGGCATCGTGCTTGAAACCGTGGCGCGCGACCTGCGGCGACGCATCCTTGTCCGCGTCAGTCCGCCCGGCATGCAGGCCGGTCGCATGGTGGCCGGCATCAATGCCGGCAAGGTGGTTTCAATGCTGGCGGCCGAGGCGGAAGACGTCGCCGGGTTCGCCGCCGATGCGATCTCGCTGCCGCTGCTGCAGTCCGGCACCATCATTTTCGTGCTTGGCTATCTCTTGTGGCTGCAACCGGCCATCGCGGTCCTGGCGTTCGTCATCTACTTCCCGCAGGCGGTCATCGTGCCGATGACACAGCGCACCATCAATCGCATGGCACGCATGCGCATGCGGCTGGTGCGCTATCTTGGCCATCTGGCGGTGCGACGCACCCCGCGCGAAGCGTATGATCCGGCACGGCCGCCCGGCAGCGTCCTCATCGAACGCATCTTTCGCATTCGCATGTGGATTTACCTGAGAAAGTTCTTCCTCACGGCACTCGGCAACTTTCTCGATTCGCTCGGCCCCATCGTGGTGCTGGTGGTCGGTGGCTGGCTGGTCATCCACGGACGCACCGAGGTCTCCACCCTGGTGGTGTTCATTTCCGGCTTCCAGCGCATCTCCGACCCGTGGGACCAGATCGTCAGCTTCTACCGCACGGTCACCAACACCAACGTCATCTACCGGTTGATCGGCGACACCATCGCGTGACTTCGGGCGGCCAGATCGCCCAGGCAATTGTCGCCCGGCGGCGTCAGCGGGGCAAAGTCCTGTTCGTGCTGCGTCTCAGGAACAGCCTTGGCCTTCAACTGCCACCTAAACTTCCGACCCAGCGCCTTCCCGTATCCGTTGAGCAATTTTGGGGCAAACCGGGGCTAATTCTCCGATTTGTCAGCATGGCCTCACGTTACGTAAAGTATTCGATTATTGGCGCATCAGCAGGCGCCCAATGCTGCTATCCGTGACTCAGCGCACGGCGATTCCGGCAGCTTACATACCCAGTGAATCCATACTGCGACACTGGCAGCGACTTGACATGCCAATCTGATCGAGTGAGACTTATTCGTTTGACGAAATAGATAAGAAAATAGAGGGAGATTTTCTATGACTGAGAATCATGACTATTTTGGCTTCGATCATCAATTCTCCTACGATAACGAGGGTTGGCGCGGCCTCAATTATCATTACGCTGATGATAACGGTCACCGACACAATCTTGACCTGTCGCCGACGCTTCTCGATGCAAAGCTCGATGCGACGGCGACCGATGGGAACGGCCACAGCCTGAACGGGTCGGGAAATCCCGCCGACGGTTGGGAAATCCAGAACAATGACTCGTTCCAGCTGGCGAGCGATGTGCATTACCGGCAAGGCGACACCGTGCAACCCGTCGCGGTGAACGATGAGGGCGTGCTGATCTACAGCATGCCGGCCGGCTCCGAGGTCGTCGATACTACCCATCACGTGCCGGTCGACAACGCCAATCGCGCCGCCGCCAGCTTCGACTTCAGCTTCGATACCGGCGTCGGAACCGGCCCCCACCAGACCATTCAGCAGTTCCTCGCATCGGGCGGAGAATTCATCGTGAAGTTCGATCTCGATCCCGGCCAGCACAACGACCCGCTGGTGCTGCATGCCGTCTACGATGCCGGCATCAACACCGGCGGCTCGCATGTCGTTTGGGAGGATGCCCACAACAACGTGGTCATCGCCGATGACGGCGGCAACGACTACGTGACCCAGAACTCGCAGAACTACGCCTTCTATCAGGCCCTCATCGACACCGATCCGCACACGCCTGGCATCCAGCCCGGTCCGGTCGGGGTTGCTGGCGTCTTCGACATCGAAGAGCAGATCATCGCTCCGCATCATCATGTGATTGCCGACATCCAGTCCGAGCTGGTCATCGGCGCACCAAGCGCAACAAGCGAGCCCCACGACCACGGCCACGACCACAACGAGCCGCCGGACACGCTACTCGATGCAACCGTCGATGTGACGGCAACGGACGGCACCGGCCATATCCTCAACGGTTCCGGAAATCCCGCCGGCGGTTGGGAGATCCAGAACAACGGCTCGTTCCAGTTGGCGAGCGATGTGCATTATCGGCAAGGCGATACGGTGCAGCCCGCCGCGGTGGATCACGACGGCGTGCTGATCTACAACATGCCGGCCGGAGCCCAGGTCGTCGAACTCTGGCCATGGCGTCCCGGTGGCCAATGCCACTCACGCCGCCGCCAGCTTCGACTTCAGCTTCGATACCGGGGTTGGAGGCGGCGCGGCCCCGACCATCGAGCAGTTCCTCGGCTCGGGCGGACAGTTCATCTTCAAGATGGATCTCGATCCCACCGACCACAACGACCCGCTGGTGCTGCATGCCGTCTACGACGCGAGCATCAACACCGGCGGATCGCACGTCGTCTGGGAGGATTCACACAACAATGTTGTCATCGCCGATGACGGTGGCAATGACTTTGTGACCCAGAACTCGCAGAACTATGCGTTCTATCAGGCCCTCATCGACACCGATCCGCACACCCACGGCATTCAGCCCGGCCCGGTCGGGGTCGCCGGCACGTTCGATATCGAGGAGCAGATCATTGCCTCGCACCATCAATTGATCGCGGATATCCACTCGGCGCTGCTTATCGCGTGACGTGAGGAGGCAAGGGACCGGGCGCGGGGCCGGGGCAAGTCCCTGATGGGTCCGGAACTCCCGGGGTGCCGGCGAATGGATGGCGGCGTGAATGCCGATGTCCTGTGCCGGCGGCCCGGCGACGCCATCGCGTGAGTTCACGCGGCCATGTCGAGCAGGCAGTCGTCGGCCAGCGGCGTCAGCGGGGTGAAATCCTGTTCGTGCTGGGTGTTGGGAATGCCCGGCCTGGTCGAATGGTTGGAGACCGGGTTGACGATGGCCGAATAGATCCAGCGCGACCACGGCGAGATGTTTTCCGGCGAGGCGTGCAGCAGCTTGTCGCCGAAGATGAGGGCCGTTCCGCGCCCGCCCTTCACCGACACGAGACCGGTCTCGCCGATCACCCGCGCCACCTCGCGATCGGGGATGGTCCACAATTCCCACTTGAGACCGTCGACGCTCTTTTCCGCCTTGACGTCCATGCGGTGCGAGCCGGGGGCGAAATACAGCGGGCCGTTGAACTCGGTAACGTCGTCGAGGAAGACATGCAGGTTGAGCGCCAGCGGCAGAGGCACCCCGTCGCGGCTGTGATGGGTGGCGAAGTCGGTGTGCCAGTCGAATCCATCGCCGCGGAACGCCGCCTTCACGTTGATCTTGCACTGCTGCATGTAGACGTCCTGCCTGAGCAATTGCAGGGCGGGCTCAAGCAGGCGCGGATGGCGGGCAAGCCGCGCAAAGACAGCGTTGCGGCGGTGCAGGCCGAGCATGTTGCGCACGCCCGTGCCACTCGATTCGCGAGTGTTGTCAGGCGAAATCTGCGCCATGAGGCCCGGCACCTCGGCGCGCACGACGTCGATTTCGTGGGGGCTGAAGAGATCGGGCAGGACGAGAAATCCGTCGCGATCGAGGATTTCGATCTGGGCAGGACTGAGTTGCATGGATAGCGGCTCCCGCATTGACGTCTTTGCCATCATAACGCGGGAGCCGTGGTCTTGTCGCGTGGTATCGCTGCGCCGTCAGGCCACGTCGTTGTCGTCGGGCGGGCGCTTCTGGCCGGTGACCATCGCCTTGACCAGGTTTTCGCGGTGCCTGAAGCTCGCCAGCACCACACCGCCGATATGCACCACGACCAGCGCGATCACCGTGTCGGCGCTGAGCTTGTGGACGATCTGCACCCAGTCGACGCCGAAATAGGCATCGGTCGTCATCATCCAGCCGGTGAAGGCGGTGATGGAAATCATGGCAAGCAGGACCACCACCATGGCACCACCGGCCGGGTTGTGACCCACATAGCGGACCTCGCGGCCAGCCGCGACGTCACGCAGATACCCCAGCACGCGCAAGGGATGGCGGCAGAACTGCGAGAAGCGGGCGTATCTGGGCCCGAACAGACCCCACAGCAACCGCACCGCGACCAGGGAGGCGGCCGCATAGCCGAAGTCGTTGTGGATGGCGTCGCGCGACGTCGAGGTGAGCCAGGCCAGGACGATGCTGGTGGCAAGGCTCCAGTGGAACAGGCGCACGAACGGATCCCAGACGCGCACCGCCGCAAGGCGACGGCGCGCATTCTGGTAACCCGTCATGGCGTGATCAATTCTCGCCGGCTTCTGCACTTTTGGCCTTCTTCAGGGTCTCGGCGTTGAAGGCGATATTGACCTTCTTGCCGCTCTTGTTGGAGGCATAGACTTCGTAGCAGCCCTTCTCGGTCTTGATATGATGAACCTTCAGGCCCTCTTTCTTGAGCATGTTGATCAGGGTCGTCTTGGACTTGAACATGCTCGACGGCGCGGTGCTGCAGGCGCTGCTGGCGGCAAAGGCCGACCCGCTCATGAATGCAACAAGGGCGATGGTGGATACAGTGCGAAGCATAATAATCTCCATAGTTGTCATGGGGTTTCGCGTCATTGCGCCTACCCCCGGCTAAAGCGCATTCGGCCTGAGTTGAAGCGAACGCGATGGGCATTGATGTAGCGGCCGCGAGATGACAGATCGCTGAAAGCCGGATTGCGTTTTTGTAAGCTTTGAGGCGCTGGCGTGGCATCGCGCGCCGGCAAAGGGGCCACTTCCGCACGCCCGTCGTTGGCGGTTATGCTCGGGGGTGAAGAAGACCACGAGCAAACGGGGGTGGACCATGACCGAGACCTTCAACCAGCCACTGGGCGGTAACCAGATGCCGCGGTTTGCGGGACCCGCAACGATGATGCGGCTGCCGACGCGGCCGAACGCGCGCGGGCTCGATGCCTGCTTTATCGGGGTGCCCATGGATATCGGCACCTCCAACCGTTCCGGCACCCGCCACGGGCCGCGCCAGATCCGGGCGGAAAGCTGCATGCTCAGGCCCTACAACATGGCGACCCGTGCCGCGCCGTTCGATTCACTGCAGGTGGCCGATGTCGGCGACGTGGCCATCAACACCTTCGATCTGAAGAAATCGGTGAAGATCATCGAGCGGGCCTTCGACCGCATCCTTGCCCAGGACTGCATCCCCCTGACGCTGGGCGGCGACCATACCCTGACTCTGCCCATCCTGAGGGCGATGGCGAAGAAGCACGGTCCCGTCGCCCTCATCCATGTGGATGCCCATGCCGACATCAATGACGAGATGTTCGGGGAAAAGATCGCCCACGGCACACCCTTTCGCCGCGCCGTTGAGGAAGGCCTCATCCAGACCGACAAGGTGTTCCAGATCGGCTTGCGCGGTTCCGGTTATTCGCCGGAGGATTTCGACTGGCCGAGAAAGCAGGGCTTTACCGTGGTGACGGCGGAAGAATGCTGGTGGAAGTCGCTCTCGCCGCTGATGGAGAAGGTGCGCGCGAAGATCGGCGATCAGCCCACCTATCTCACCTACGATATCGACAGCCTCGACCCGGCCTTTGCGCCGGGCACCGGGACGGTGGAGATCGCCGGCCTCACCACCTGGCAGGCGCTGGAAATCATCCGCGGCGCCAGAGGCCTCAATCTGGTGGGCGGCGATCTGGTCGAGGTCTCGCCACCCTTCGACCCGAGCGGCAACACCGCCCTGATCGGCGCCAATCTGCTGTTCGAGATGTTGTGCGTGTTGCCCGGTGTGAAATATGCCGCCTGATGCCGCCCGCGCCGACCGCTGGATATGCTCGCCCTATTTCATCGCCGTGCCCGAACCCGGCCTTGCCGACGGGGCCGCGCCGCAATGGATCGTCAATTCGCCTGAGTTGAGCGGCGATGATCCCATGGCGCGCATGGGCGTCCTTTACGGCGAACTGGCCACCCGGGTGGCGGCGGCGCTGGCGGCCGGCGAGCGGCCCGTCAGCCTTGCCGGAGATTGCCTGTCCAGCCTCGGCATGGTGGCGGGGCTGCAGCGTGCCGGCATCGATGCAAGCCTCCTGTGGTTCGACGCCCATGGCGACTTCAACACCCCCGAAACCAGCCCCAGCGGCTTTCTCGGCGGCATGCCGCTGGCCATGGCGGCGGGCCGCGGCGATCTGCGGCTCATTGAAGCGCTCGGCGTCCGTCCCATTGATGAGGAACGCATCACCCTGAGCGATGCCCGCGACCTCGATCCGGGCGAGCGCGAAGCCGTCGCCGGCTCTGGCATGACCCATATCGGCGATGTCGCCGATCTGCTGGCGCTGCCGCTGCCGGATGGACCGCTCTATGTGCATTTCGACACCGACATCGTCGATGCCACCGAGAGCCCTGCCCAGAACTATCCGGTCACCGGCGGCCCGTCGGCGGCATTGATGGCGCAAGTCTTCCGGCGGTTGGCCAGAAGCGCTAGTGTGGTCGCGGTATCGGTTTCGGCGTGGAACCCGAGGCTTGCCGGCGGGGTGGAAAGCCGGCGGATTTCCATGGCGCTGATCGAGACGTTGCTCGGCACCGGGTGACGAACGAAAAAGAACGAGAATATACCGGGGGGGAGATGCTGGCATGGCGACGTGCGGCGAATATCTGGTGCAGATTCTGGCGGCCCATGGCATCGACACGGTGTTCGGCATTCCCGGCGTCCATACGGTGGAGCTTTATCGCGGCCTGCCGAATGCCCCGGTGCGCCATATCACGCCGCGTCATGAGCAGGGTGCCGGCTTCATGGCCGACGGCTATGCCCGCGCCAGCGGCCGGCCCGCCGCCTGCTTCATCATCACCGGGCCCGGCCTCACCAATATCGCCACGGCGCTCGGCCAGGCCTATGCCGACTCGGTGCCCATCCTCGTTATCTCCAGCGTCAACAACACCCACGAGATGGCGCTCGGCGAAGGCCGGCTGCATGAACTGCCGTGCCAGCGCAACCTGATGGCGGGCCTCACCGCCTTTTCCCACACCCTTTTGCGCCCGGCCGAACTGCCGGCCATCCTCGAGCGTGCCCAGTGCGTCTTCAACTCCGCCCGGCCGCGGCCCGTCCATATCGAGATCCCGCTCGACGTCATCGTCGCCAATGCCGATGACCTGCCGCGCACCACCACCACGACGCGGGCGGCGGCTTCCGCCGACAAGGACGCCATCGCCGCCGCCGCCAAAATGTTGAGCGCTGCCAGATCGCCCATGGTGTGGCTGGGCGGCGGAGCCCAGGACGGGGCGGCCGAAGCGCGCCGGCTGGTGGAGCGGCTGGGAGCACCGGCGGTCACCACCATCAACGGCAAGGGCCTGTTGCCGCCCGGCCATCGCCTGTCGCTGGGCAGCACCATCCCCCAGCCGCCCGTCCTCGATGCACTCGCCGCCGCCGATGTGGTGCTGGCCATCGGCACCGAGATGGGCGAGACCGACACCCTCCTCTTCGACAGCGCCCTGAGGCTTTCCGGCAAGCTCATCCGCATCGACATCGACCCCGAGCAACTGACGCGCAACGCCATGCCGGCGGTCGCCATCGTCTCGGACGCAAAGACCGCCATGGCCGACCTTGCCGACGCGCTCGATGAAATCGGCCATAAGGCCAATCCGCCGACGGCGCGCATCGCGGCGCTGAAAACCGAACTCGCCGGCCTGCTGGACGCCAAGCAGCGGGCGCATGCGAAAGTCTTTTCGGTCCTGCAGAAGGCGCTGCCCGGCGTCATCATCGTCGGCGACTCGACCCAGCCGATCTATTCCTCCAACCTCTTCTACGAGCCGGAGGGGCCGCGCTCCTTCTTCAATTCCTCCACAGGCTACGGGACGCTGGGCTATGCCCTGCCCGCCGCCCTCGGCGCCAAGCTTGGCATGCCGGAGCGTCCGGTGGTGGCGGTGATCGGCGACGGCGGCTTGCAGTTCACCATCGCCGAACTGGCGACCGCTGTTGAGCTTTCACTGCCGGTGCCGATCCTCGTCTGGAACAACAAGGGCTACGGCGAGATCAAGCGCTACATGGCCGACCGCGGCATTCCGCAGATCGGGGTGGATATCTACACCCCCGACTTCCAGACCATCGCCAAGGGGTTCGGCTGCAACGCGGTCAAGGCTGAAAGCCTCGAGCATCTGGCGAGCGAACTGAAGAAGGCCACTACGGCGTCGAAGCCCACGGTCATCGAGGTGGACGAGGCCAAAGCGCTGGGGTGGTGAGCCATGAAGGTCGCGGTATTGGGCGCAGGTGTAACCGGGGTTACCTCGGCCTATTATCTGGCCCGCGACGGCCATGAGGTGACCGTCATCGACCGCCAGCCGGCAGCGGCCAGCGAAACCAGCTACGCCAATGCCGGGCTGGTGTCGCCGGGCGACAGCTATGCCTGGGCCTCGCCGGCCGCCCTGTCGATGTTCGTCAGATCGCTCGTCAACCCCACCCTCGGCATCAAGGTGCGCCCGCAGCTCGATCCGGCCTTTCTCGGCTGGTGCTGCCGCTTCCTCTTCCAGTGCACCACCGAGCGGGCGCGCATCAATACCGGACGCAAGTACCGCATCGCCGCCTACGCCCGCGACTGCATCAACGAGATGATCGCGGTAACCGGCCTCGACTATGATGGCGGCTCGGCCGGCATCGTCTACTTCTTCCGCGACCAGGCGAGTCTGGAGGCCGGCGCCAGGCACATGGGCATGCTCGCCGATCTGGGCCTTCAAATCGAAGTCCTCGGGCGCGATGAACTGATCAGGCGCGAACCGGCGTTATCTCATGCCGGGTCCAAGATCGCCGGCGGGGTCTTTTCACCCACCGACCAGACCGGTGATTGCTGCGCCTTTACCCGGCGCCTCGCCGAGTGGTGCGAGACCCATGCTCCAGTGAGTTTCCGCTATGAGACCACCATCACCGGCCTTGAGACCGAGGGCCGGATGATCAAGTCGGTCCTCACCGACAAGGGCCCCATCGGCGCCGATGCCTTTGTGCTTGCCATGGGCTGCGACAGCCCCTGGGTGGCGGGAAAGCTCGGCGTTTTCCTGCCCATCTACCCGGTGAAAGGCTATTCCGTCACCATCGGCATCCCCAAGGGTGTCGAAGGACCGGTCATGGGCGGCGTCGACGAGGACAAGCTGATCGCCTACTCGCGCCTGGGGAATCGCTTGCGGGTGGCCTGCACCGCCGAATTCGCCGGCAACGACCGCAGCCACACCCCGGCCGATTTCGCCCGCCCGCTGGCCTTTGCGCGGGAAGTGTTTCCCGATCACGTGAAGGGCAGCGAGATCGAATACTGGGCGGGCCTCAGGCCCATGACGCCGTCGTCCGTCCCGGTCCTCGGCCCCTGCCCCGGCAGCAATCTCCACCTCAACACCGGCCACGGCCATGTGGGCTGGACCATGGCCTGCGGCACGGCAAAATATGTCGCCGACCGGCTGGCCGGCCGCGACCCGGAGATCGATCCCGAGGGTCTGGAAATCGGCGGATAGCACCATGGACGGCCCGCAGGTCAGCATCCATCTCGATACCATCGAGCACAATGCCCGCGTGGTGACTGAAAAATGCCGCGCCGCCGGCATCGAGGTGTTCGGTGTCACCAAGGGTACCTGCGGCATGCCGCAGGTGGCGCGCGCCATGCTCAGGGGCGGCGTGGTGGGGCTGGCCGAATCGCGCTTTGAAAACATCCGCCGCCTGAGGGAGAGCGGCATCGATCAGCCGATCATGCTGCTGCGCTCGCCGCCCCTGTCGCGGGTGGAAGAGGTGATCCGCTCGGTCGATGTCAGCCTCAATTCCGAACTGGGCGTATTGCGCGAGATATCGCGGGTGGCGGAGCGCATGGGGCGGGTGCATGACGTCATCCTGATGGTCGATCTGGGCGACCTGCGCGAGGGCATCTGGCCGAGTGATCTTGCTTCGGCGGTTGACGAAGTGATGGAACTTCCCGGCGTCAACCTGGCCGGTCTCGGCACCAACCTCACCTGCTTCGGCGCCATCATCCCGACGGAGAAGAATCTCGGCGAACTGGTGGCCCACGCCGCCGCCATCGAGGCGCGGCACAAGGTAAAACTCACCTACGTCTCGGGCGGCAATTCCAGTTCGCTGCCGCTGCTGCTGGCCGGCCGCATGCCGAAGGGCGTTAACAACCTGCGCATCGGCGAGGCCATCCTGAAGGGCGGGCGCGACACCTTCCTCGATGAGCCCTGGGCCGATCTCGACCGCGATGCCTTCCATCTCACCGTCGAACTGCTGGAGGTGAAGGTAAAGCCCTCCATGCCCATCGGTGAATCGGGGGTCGATGCCTTCGGCCAGCGCCCCACCTTCATCGACCGTGGCGACCGGCTGCGCGGCATCGGCAATGTCGGGCGCGAGGACGTGATCGTCGAGGGGCTGGAGCCGATCACCCCCGGAATCCAGGTGCTGGGTGCCTCCAGCGACCATCTGGTGCTCGATCTCACCGAAGCCGAACCGGCGCCGGCGGTAGGCGATCTGATCGATTTTCGCATGAACTACGGCGCTATGCTGGCGGCAATGACGTCGGATTATGTGGAGAAGGTACCCATGCACGACAAGCCGGTGGATGAGACGCGCAAGCAAGCCCGGTTGCTGGTCGCCGACGGGCTTCACCCGCAGGTCGACGAGCAGAAGCTGGAAGCCCGGCTTGAGGCGTTGGGCTTTGCGGCAAGCGTGGCCGCAAACGGTTCGGCGGCGGCCGATCGAACCGCCGATGCCCTCAAGGCGGGCGCCACCCCCATTCTCATCGGCGGCGATCATCTCACCACCTGGTCAGGCTTGCAGGGTGCGGCGCAGGCGCTCGATGATTTCGGCCTCATCTGGCTCGATGCCACCGCCGCCTTCATGCCGGTCAGCGGCGACTTCGGCCCGCAATCGGTGCTTTACCGCGCCCTCGGGCACGATCCAGCGGCGGCCGGGCTGATGCCGCGCCTGTCGCCGGAAAACGTGGCGATCGTCGGCCTTCGGCACGCCGACCCGCTTGAAACTGAGGCGCTCAAGGCCTCGCGCATGACGATCTTCACCATGGTCGACATCGACGCGCTGGGGGTGCGCGAGGTGATGAAGCAGGCGCTCAAGGCGGCGGGCGCCGGTACCCGCCATCTCTACGTCAGCTACTGCCCGTCGGTCACCGACATTCCCGGCACCATCGAGGGCTCGGCCGGCATGACCATCCGCGAGACCCATCAGGCCATGGAAATGATCGCCCAGAGCGGCCGTCTTGTCGCCATCGACCTGGTGGGGCTTTCACCCGAGACCGAGCCGCGCATCTGGCAGGAGACCGGCCACTTCCTGCTGTCGGCCTTCGGCAAGCGCATCCTGTAAGCCGGCCCGGCCTCACCCGCCTCATTGTCTTCACCCCACCCTTCCATTGTCGCACCGGGACTTGATCCCGGTGTCCATTCCGCCAACCTCACCCTGCCCCCACAACCCTTCCACCGTCATGCCGGGACTTGATCCCGGTATCCATTCCGCCTGCCTCACGGCAGGTCGCAGGGCCAGCGGAATGCACCGTGGTCAAGCCAGGGGGTGACGAAGCGAGAGGGTCAGGCAAAGCAAATCCAACACCGAAAAATGTCTTGACATCCGGTAAATGTTCCTGTAATGTTCTATTCGCCTACCCCCGACCGAGGAAGTGTGCACGAACCGTCGGTGCATGGGGGTAAAACGGTTCCCGAGCCGAGTACCGGTCCTGACGAGTAGCCGTGAAAGGTCCGGGCGGGCTGCGCGTCGACCCTGGGTGGAAACGTCCAGCGCGCCACATGGCAAGCCGGGCCGGCCGGAGGTGCCTCCTTCTTGGGAAGGCATTTGGCTTCATAAGACCGGTTCTGGTGAGAGCGACGGCAGACCCCGAAAAGAGACCGGGTGCGGAGCGCCTTTCAGGTGCCCATTGTTACTAACAGCGTTGCACCTGAAAGGCGCTCCGCTCTTCCCGCCCAACTCCGCCACGGCTCAAAGCCGCCGGGGCCGATGACACTTGCCCCATCCCATACCATTACCCCCATCACCGTCACCCCGTGACTTGATCACAGGGTCCATCCCGCCAAGGCCTCAGCCAGCAGAATGGATGCCGGTATCAAGTACCGGCATGACGGATGAGATGAAGCGGGAGCCGTACTCCATGGGCCTATCGCCGCCGAGCAGGACAGCCGCCTCCAGAAAGTGGCGCCTCGCCGATTTGCGTTAACGTTACGTCATGCTATGATAAAGTGCTGATATGACGTCAGCATTCCTCGGCAACGAAGGAACAGGACGCTAGATGAAGGGAGAGGCGTTATGAAGAAACTTCTCGCAATCCTGGCCCTCATTGGTTTTGTCGCGGCGTCAGCCATGCCGGCCTACGCCAAGTCCGACAATTCCGCGGTCGGCAAGGCCGTCGGCCATGGCGACAAGGGCGAACACGGCGCTTCTGCAAACGCGCCCGGACAAACAGGCGACACCGGCTCGGACAACGCGCCCGGCCACAACAAGTGAAGCAGGCGCTGCAAGCGCAACAGGCTTGACTGTCGGGATGGGCGGCCGCGCGGCCGCCCGTTCATTGTGGCGCTACTTTGCTGCCCGCTTCCAGGCGAACGGCAACAACGCGCAGGCAAGCGCCACCTTCAGGGCCTCTGCCAGAAGGAATGGAGTGACGCCGAGCGCCACGGCCTTGCCGGCGCCGGTGATGGTGGAAAGCCAGCCGACACCGAGGGCAAAGATCGCCACCTCGCCTGCGAGGAAGGCAACGAGCGTGGTGATGATGGTGCGGCCATAACCCTTGTCGGCTAGCCAGCCGACCAGCACGGCGGCCACCAGAAAGCCCACCAGATAGCCCCCGGTCGGTCCGGCAAGATGAGCGAGGCCCCCGCCCTTGGCAAAGAACGGCAGGCCGGCAGCGCCTTCGACAAGATAGGCAAGGACGGTGGCACCGGCGAGACGGGCGCCCAGCGTCGCCCCGAGCATCAGGACGACGAATGTCTGCATGGTCATGGGCACCGGCCAGAACGGCACCTGCACCTTGGCCGAGGCCGCCAGCAGCAGGCTCCCGGCCACGACCAGCAGGACCTGAACGGCGAGCGAGCGGCTCTGCGGCCAGATGGCGGCAACGAGACTGTTATTCATGATCTACGGGCTCCCCTCGGTTTCACAATGACCCAACCGGCAGGGCCTGAGGCTTACTGCATGGCGCTCAGGGCATCAATAGAGTTTCAGATCGAGCAGCAGCACTTCCGAATAGAGGAAGTCGATGTCGGCGGCCTCGAGGTCATGGGGGCGGAAATAGCGCTTGATCTCCAGCGGCGCCTCGCGGTCGGCGCGGGTGCCCGGCGCAACGAAGCGGGCATCGAGCGACAGCACCGCCTTGTCGCGCGGCAGCACGGCGTTGGCGTAGGTCCGCGCATGGCGCCCCAAAAGCGCCCGGTCGCCGGCATGCAGGATTTCATGGTGAGCGATGTCCTCGCCCTTCAGCTTCACGTAACTCACCAAGAGGCAGCGGCCCTCAGCCCCGGCATCGAGGATATGCGCTTGCGCCCCGAGGCTACGATGATCGGCGAGGAGGCGCTGTTCTCCGGCATCGAGGCCCACAGCGTTCGCGGCTTCATCCATGCTGCCGAGCGGGATAACGGCGGCGGTCGCTGGCTCATGCGAGCGATCCCAGTAAAGACGCCGGTCCTCCATCAGCTGCCAGCCGATCTTGGCGAGCAGCGAGCCGGAACGGATGTTGGGGCTGGTGGCGGTGTAGGTCACGTCCTCCGGCGAGGTGATGAGGGCGAGCATCTCCTGGCCGAGGCCGCCGCGGCGCAAGTCCTTTTCCACGAACCACGAGGTGATGTTGCCGGTGCGCCGCGTCTGTTGCCGGATCACCCGGTCGGCAAAGACGATGCCGAGGAAGCCGGCCAGTTCGCCCTCTCGCGTCACCACCACGCCGTAGCGGTCCTCGCCCGGCGTCCAGCGGCAATCGAGGATATTGCCCCAGCGTTCGAAGGGGATCTTGGGCATGCGCTCGGCCAGCCAGGCCTGAATGGCGCCACGTTCGGTGCTTTCAGCCCAGCGCACGGCGATCATGCCGCGACCTCCATCGCTTCGGCGAGATCGATCCAGCGCGCTGCCTTGTGGGCCGTGACTTCGGCCAGCAGGCGTTCGACGAATTCCCACGTTGCGGCGTCGTGGTCGAGGTGATGGGTGCACAGGCCGGTGGGCTCATCGGCATCGGCCACACCCCGGCGCCGGGCGGCGAGATGCTTCACGATCTCGTCCAGTGCCTTGCCGGTGCCGGTGAAACGCGCCCCGCCCTTCCATTTGATCGGATCGCAATGGGCATTGTAGGTCGCGATGCCGGGCGCGGCGAAACGTCCCTGCCGGGCGCCTTCCATCGACAGTGCGAAAAGCCCCGCCTCGCCGATATGGGGAATGAGGCTGGCGGCAATGCGCGTCCATGGCGGCACGAGCACCGGCAGGAAGCGCTCGCCCAGCGCCGTGCGCAGCAGGTGATGGCCCTTGCGGAGTTCGGCAAGTACCATTTCCTGCGGGCGGTCTTCGCCCAGTTCCCAACTGCCGGCGCCGGCCGGGGCGTGGTCGATATGGGCATAGCCGTGCTGGAGAACGCGCACGTGCGGTTCGTGTTCGAGCGCGGGACCGAAGTCCGGCGCCAGTCTCGCCGGGATGGCGGCCAGATGGACGATGGCGCGGTGCTGGCGTGCCAGCTCGATGAGGCGGTCAAGCGGCGGTGTCAGTGCGGCGGCATCGTCGTCGCGCCACCACAGCGTCGCCACCCGGCCGGCGGCGGACCAACGGTCGAGTTCGGCGGCAAGGTCGCTCCAGTCGGGACCGCTATTCTCCAACATTCAGCTCCATTCGAAGTTCCCGGCTCATGGTATCGAGGATGACACAGGAACCCGGTTGCCGCCACCTTCAGCGCCGGCCCTGCGAGGCGAGGTCGATCACCACCGCCACCAGGATGAGGACCGCGCCGGTGATCTCCGGCGGGCTCATGCGGGTACCGATGAAGAGCGTCGCCGACAAGGTACCGACCACCACTTCCGACATCATCAGCATGCCGGTTGTGACGGGCGAGAGATGCTTTGCCGCCCAGTAAAGGGCGAGATTGGACGGCAGCGCCAAAAGCCAGCAGATGACGAGCGCCACCGGCAGGATGGCCGCCAGGCTCTTGCCGTCGGGCATGCGCGCCATCTCGGCGGGCGACAGGACGGTAAGCAGCAGGGTAAAGGCGAAGCCAATGACATAGAGCGCGGCGTTGTTGGCGCATACCCCGACCGCCGGCATGCGCCGGATCCAGGCGATGGTGATGCCGAAGACGACGCCTGCGGCGAGGCCGAAGAGATCGCCGCGATTCTGCGGCATCGGCCAGCCGCTCGCCCCACCGAGCAACAGCCACAGGCCGCCCAGACCCAGCGCGATGGCCAGGGCGCGCAGCGGCCTCACCCGTTCGCCCAGGGCGATGAGGCCGTAGAGCGCCGTCCAGATGGGCATCAGGTAGAACAGGATGATGGCGCGCACCACGTCGGTGTGGACGATGGCCGCGGCATAGAGCGCCAGCGACACCCCGCCCCCGAAGCCGACCAGTGCGAGGCTCAGGAGATGTTGCCGCTTCAGTTCGCCGCGCCACCAGGCCACGGGCACGATGACGAGGACCGGCAGTCCCATGATGACGAGGGTCGACCACAGTCCGGAAACGCCATGGGCGGCGAAATACCGCAATGGTACCCAGAAAAGCCCCCAAATGGCGCTCGACCCGAGTACCGCCAGTACCGGCACCAGCGGTCCCGCCGCCCGCTTCGTTGCCCCCTCGCCCCCCGTCGCCGCCATCTGTCCCCGCACGTTCAATCTGATTGACGCGGCACTGTCACACCGCTTAGCCTGTCAGGGCAATGATAACGGTAGGGCGGTCGCGTGCGACACTTGAGCCTGAACGCTTCCGCCTGACTTTGGATTCCGCCGCAACTACTGTCCGAAAGGGAGGACTGACTACATGCGTAACATCCTGACGGCCCTTGCATTCGCCGCGCTGATGGCGATCACGGGCCTGCCGGCTGCCATGGCCGGCGTTCCTGAATTGACCGACCCGATCAAGATCCCCATCAACGAGTGGACGGGTCAGCATATCTCGGCGCACATTACCGGCGAATTGCTGAAGAAGATGGGCTACAACGTCGAGTACGTCACCGCCGGCGCGGTGCCGCAGTTTGCGGCCATCGCCCAGGGCAACCTGCACCTGCAGCCGGAAGTGTGGGACAACAATGTCGGCGAAATCTATCCCAAGGCCGTGGCCTCCGGCGATATCGTGCAGGTCGGTCCGCTCGGCCTCGTGCCGCATGAGGGCTGGATGTATCCGCCCTACATGAACGACAAGTGCCCCGGCCTGCCGGACTGGAAGGCGCTGGTCAAATGCGCCCAGGCGTTCGCCACGCCCGAAACCTTCCCCAAGGGCCGCCTCGTCACCTACCCGGCGGATTGGGGGACGCGCTCGAAGGATCTGGTGGAGGCTTCCGGTATCCCGTTCCAGCCGGTCGCCGGCGGTTCGGAAGGTGCCATGGTGGCTGAGCTGAAGAGCGCCCTTGCCGCCAAGGAGCCCATCCTCATGATGTTCTGGGCACCGCACTGGATCCATGCCGAGTACAAGTTCGACTGGGTCGACCTGCCGCCCTATAGCGACAAGTGCGGCACCGATCCCAAGCTCGGCATGTACCCCGACAAGGTGAACGACTGCGGCTTTGCCCAGGCGCATATCGGCAAGGTGGTGTGGAAGGGCTTCAAGGCCAAGTGGCCCGCCGCCTACAAGCTGGTTGAAGCCGTCAAGATCGACAATGACACCCAGAACAAGATGATGCTCGAAATCGACAACAAGGGCAGGAAGCTGGAAGACGTCATCGCCGAGTGGCTGAAGAACAACGAGTCCACCTGGAAGCCGTGGATCGACGGCGCCATGATGTAAGGCGAGCCGTGGCCGACTGACAAGGACGAACCCTGCCGGGGCGCAAGAGGGCTTGCGCCCCGGCGGGTACAGCTACCGGGGTTGGAACATAATCAGGGGGGACGCCTGGCATGACGGCAAAAGCCGCCGAACCTGCCGCTGCCGGGAGGCCGGTCAAACTGTCCTGCCGGCATGTGTGGAAGGTCTACGGTCCGCGGCCGAATTATTATTTCGATTCTCAGGGCTATCAGATCAATCCGGGCGAACTGGCCCGGCGCATGCGGGCGGAAAAGCACATTCCCGCCGCCGTCGACGTCAGCTTCGATGTGCATGTGGGCGAGATCTTCGTCATCATGGGCCTGTCGGGATCCGGCAAGTCGACCATCGTCAGGTGTCTGTCGCGGCTGGTGGAGCCGACGGCGGGAGAAATCCTGCTCGACGGCGAGGACCTGCTGAAGAAGTCGGCCGGTGAACTCATCGACATCCGCCGGCACAAGATGGGCATGGTGTTCCAGAGTTTCGGCCTCCTGCCCCATCTCAACGTCATCGACAATGTCGCCTTCCCGCTGAAGCTGCAGGGACTGCCGCTGGCCGAAAGGCGCAAGCGGGCGGAGCGGGTGATCGAACTCGTCAGCCTGAAAGGACGCGAGGCAAGCTATCCGCGGCAGCTTTCGGGTGGCCAGCAGCAGCGTGTCGGGATTGCCCGCTCGCTGGCGGTGGAGCCCGAATTATGGTTCCTCGACGAACCGTTCTCAGCCCTCGATCCGCTCATCCGCCGCCAGATGCAGGACGAGTTCCTGCGCATCCAGCAGGTGCTGCACAAGTCCATCGTGTTCATCACCCACGATTTCCTCGAAGCTCTCAGGATCGCCGACCGCATGGCCATCATGCGCGACGGGCTGGTGGTGCAGATCGGCACACCGGCCGAGCTCATCGTCCATCCGGCCGACGACTACGTGGCCGAGTTCACCCGCGACGTTCCGCTGGTACGCGTGCTGCGCGCTGCCGACGTGGCCGACGAGACAGCGAAAAGGACCCAGCGCATGGCGGAGGTAGATGCCGCCACCACGGTGGAAGAGCTTCTGCCACTGCTGGCAAAGCACAAGTCAGGCGTTTCGGTCGTGGCCTCGGGTGGCAAGTTCCTTGGCGTGGCGACCGCCCAGTCGGTGATCGCGGCGCTCGCCGTCGAGGGTGAAAAGCGCGAGGAGCTGTCGGAGGTGCAGATCTGATGGAGCGTATCGGGCGCGAGACGTGGACGTGGCTGGGCGTGCTGGCCTTCACGCTGGTGCTGATGGCGGTGCGTTCGCATGCCGAATGGCTGATCGTCTGGCCCAAGGGCTGGGATGCACCGTTCACCACCGTCCTCAACGACGCCATGACCTGGTTCATCAACACCTTCGGCTTCATCTTCCGGGCGCTGTCGACCCTGCTCGCGGTCCCGCTGGGCTGGGTGCAGGACTTCCTGCACTGGTTGCCGTGGCCCTCGCTGATGGTGATCGTGGCGGCCGCCGCCTGGCGCGCTTCGGGACCGCGGCTTGCGCTGTTTGCCGTGCTGGCGCTCGCCTACATGGTGGTGGTCGGCTACTGGGACAAATCCATGAATTCCCTGTCGCTGGTCATCATCTCGGTGCCGCTGGCGATCGTGGTGGGGTTTGCCTTCGGGGTGGCGGGGTATTTCTCGCCGCGGGCCGAGCGCTTCATCCTGCCGATGCTTGACTTGCTGCAGACCATTCCGGCCTTCGCCTATCTCCTGCCCATCCTCCTGCTGTTCGGCTTCGGGCCGGTGGTAGGCCTCATTGCGAGCGTCCTTTTCTCCTTCCCCGCCCATGGTGCGCAACACCATGCTCGGCCTGAGAAGGGTATCGTCGGAGGTGGTTGAATCGGGCCTCATGTCGGGCGCGACAGCGCGCCAGCTTTTCTGGCAGGTGCAGGTGCCCTCGGCGCTGCGGCAAATCCTGCTCGGCATGAACCAGACGATGATGGCGTCGTTTTCGATGATCATCATCGCCTCGATCATTGGCGGCACCGCAGACATCGGCTGGGAGGTGACGCTCTACCTGCGCAAGGCGGCCTTCGGCGAATGCCTCTTGTCAGGCATCGTGATCGCCTTGATGGCGATGATCATGGACCGGATCAGCCATGGCCTGGCCACCCGCGAGCAGCAGTATTTCGCTACGGCGCAGACCTTCTACCAGCGCAATCGCGAATGGGTCATCGGCTTCGGGCTGGCGGTGGTGCTGTTCTTCCTGGCGCTGGTGGTACCGTGGCTGAAAGACTGGCCGGATGCCTGGACCTACTATCCCGCCAAGATTCTCAACGAAGGCATCGACGCTTTCATCCTGAAATTCCACACCTCCATCGAGACCATCAAGACGGTGGCCTTCTTCTACGTCATGCTGCCGACCCGCATCGGCCTCGATCACGCCATCAGCCCGTTCACCTGGGGTTTCAATTTCACCACGCCCTTGCGCTGGGCCTACGCGGCGGTGATCGCGGCCGCTGTCGGTTGGGCGATCGTCAGCGAGCGCCACAAGCTCGGTATCGTCATCGCCCTGTTCGGCATCGTTTTCTTCTTCGGGCTGACCAACCTGCCGTGGGCGGCGCAGATCGCCGTTCTCTCGCTCCTCGGCTGGCAGCTCGGGGGCCGACGGCTCGGCCTCGGCACTCTCATCGCCATGTCGTTCATGCTGGTTGCCGGCATCTGGCCCCAGGCCATGATGTCGGTCTACCTGTGCGGCATCGCCGTCGTGCTTTCGTTCCTGCTGGGGGCCGGACTGGGTATCTGGGCGTCGTTGAGCGATCGCGTGTCGGGCATCCTCAGGCCCATCAACGACACCCTGCAGACCATGCCGCTGTTCGTCTTCCTCATTCCTTTCGTGATGATCTTCAAGATCGGCGACTTCACCGCCCTGCTCGCCATCATCGCCTATGCCTTCGTGCCGGCGGCGCGCTATACCGAGCACGGGCTTCGCAACCTCCCCGAGGATGTGATAGAGGCGGCGCAATGCATGGGCTGCACCAGGTCGCAACTGTTGTGGCAGGTAAAGCTCCCCCTCGCCTTTCCCGTCATCATGCTGGGGCTCAACCAGACCATCATGTATGCGGTGTCGATGCTGGTCATCACCGCCCTGGTGGGTACCAGCGATCTTGGCCAGCAGGTCTATATCGGTCTCGGCAACGGCGATTTCGGCGTCGGGTTCGTGGCCGGCATCGGCATGGCCATCATCGCCATGACCGCCGATCGGATGATGCAGGCCTGGAGCCGCAACCGCCAGCAGGCTTTCGGCCTGGCCCCGGCAACGGCATAAGGGCACTCGCGCTGCGGCCTGCGTCACTCCATCGGTGGCACGGCACCTTACAATCACCTAGAATCGCGACCATTGTCCGGAATTGACGTTCCGCTCGGGAGGGCCGTAGTGCGTTTGCGTATCCCTGAAGCGATGGCGCAACTGGTTGCCGTCGCCGTGTTCTTCATGTTGTTGGCGTCGTGGCCCGGGCAGGCGCAAACTCCACCCGCTGCGAACAACGTCGATACCCCCGCGCAAGCCGTGAAGGCGCCGACCAACGAGCCGATATCGCGCGATCCCGCCGTGCTGGCGTTGCCGAGCGATGCCGCAGCACTCGGCGGTTACAACGTGCTGATTGCCGATCGCGGCAACAACCGGCTGCTGATCGTCAGCCCCGAAAAGCGGATCCTGTGGACCTACAGCTTCACGGGCTTCCGGGCGGGCTCGGGGGCGGACGATGCGTTCTTTGCCGACGAAGGCAAGAGCATCATCGCCAGCGACGAGCACCAGCAGCTCGTTCAGGTCATCGACATCGCCAGCAAGACGGTCACCTGGCAATATGGCAAGCCCGGCCGGCGCGGATCGCGCCCGGGTCTGCTCGATTATCCCGACGATGCCTACAAGCTGCCGAACGGCAACATCATGGTGGCCGACATCCGCAACTGCCGCATCGTGGAGATTTCGGCCGACAAGCACATCGTTCGCCAGGCCGGCGTGACCGGCAGATGCTGGGCCGGTTCGACTGCGCTTGCTTCGCCCAACGGCGACAAGCCCCTGCCCAACGGGCATGTGCTGGTGAGCACCATCGGCGATCATTCGATCACCGAACTCGACGAAGCCTGGAAGCCGGTCTTCAAGCTCAAGCTGCCCATCCGCTACCCTTCCGACCCGCAGATGACCAAGGCCGGCAATTTCCTCGTGGCGGGCTATACCCATCCCGGAAAGCTCATCGAAATCCGCCGCGATGGCCAGATCGTGTGGGAATACACCGCCAGAGGCGACGGGGTTCTCAACCGACCTTCGCTCGCCATCGAACTCCCCAACGGCAACGTGCTGCTCAACGACGATCTCAATCATCGGGTCATCGTCATCGACAAGGTCACCAACGCCATCCTGTGGCAGTACGGCGTCACCCACCGACCGGGCACCCGGCCGGGCTATCTCTCCATCCCCGACGGGCTGGACATCATGAAGGCCAATTGACATGCAATGGATCAAACCCTCGCAACACGCAGCACTGGGTCTTTCACTCATCTGCATCATGGCGGGCCTTGCCGCGGCAGCATCCGGGGCGGATGCCGCGATGACGATCCACAAGGTCGGCAAGGTCACCTGGCATCCGGCCCGCTATGTCGGCCATGCGATCCGGCTCAAGGGCTATGTGCTGGTCAAGAAGACGGGCTACGTGCTGTTTTCCGATGAAGCCACGGGCAAGGTGTCGATGCATGATCTGCCGGTCATTGGCGCCGGCGTCGAGGGGATGCAACGGGGTGGAAAATACCTGCTTGAGGGCAAGTTCGTTCATGGCGGCTTCAAGGCCAGCAACGGCAGCCCCTATCATCTGGAGCTGACAGCGCCGCCCGTCGCCGCCAGGCCCTGATGGTTTGAAGCTTCCGGAGAATGCCAAAGACCTGTCAAAGTGATTCCGCAAGCAGTCGCAACCATCTGAAGAAAAAGAGCTTTGTTCATCGGCCTACCAGCCGCCACCGCCCCCACCGCCGCCCCCGCCGCCAGACGAACCGCCCCCTGAGGAGCCCGACGACGACTGCGACGGCATGGCCGCGGCCATGCTGGCCGAGATGCCGGCGACCATGCCGACGGTAGCCACTTCGAGACTGCGGGTACTGAAGGTGCCGCCCGAATACCAACTTGGCTGGTAGGCTGTGCCACCGGTTTCAGGATGTACCACCGCCAGCCATTTCTGAAAGGCGCGTGTCCACGGTTCCTCCACTCCCAGCGCAATGGCATAGGGCAGGAAGCGCTCGAACAATTGCTGCGACATATCCGGCGCCTTGTCCATGTTGAGGCGTCCCGCCTCGGCGACCGAGAGATAGAGCTTGAAGCCCTCGATCTGGTCCATGACCTTGCGGCCCTCAGGGGTCGGCGCGCGCAGCAGATAAAAGAAGCTCACGTTCATGATGCCGAGGCAGACAAGGCTGATTGCGGCCGGCAGCGGCATGGTGTCGTCGGGCGAAAAGAGACCGACGAGGACGACGCCCATGATGGCGATGCCCGGGACCAGCAGCACGATGCCGAGCAGTTTCGACGAGCCGCCGGGGATCAAGCCCATGACGCGGCGGCCACCGGCAGCGATCAGCAGCGTGGCGGCGAGGCTGGCGCCGAGCAGGAAGATGACGGGCCCTACCTGTTCGGACATCGGCAGCTGCAAAACGAAGAACGCCACCAGCGCCACCACCGAGAGGCCGGCGCCAATGGCAAAGGCGGCGTAGTTGTTGCGAAAATAGACCCCGCCGATTTCCTTGGTGACGGCGTCCTCGAACAACGATACAGCCGACTGCAGCATCGCCCCGTGGGTCTTGTCGAAGGGCACGCGGTCGCGGCCGCTGAAGAGGTGATCGACGATGGCCGCCTCGCCCTTCGACAAGGCCGGGTACGAAATTTTCAGCGCTTGCATCTCGATGTCGCCGTCTTTGTCCACGATCTTGACGACGCCCTTGACCGCCATGTCCAGCAGGGCCGCCACAAAGCCGCGTGGCGCACCGTTCTTGATGCTGGGAAAGCCCTGATACAAAACGTAGCTGACGAACCCGGGTGACATGCCGGTGGGAGGGCCGAACAGCGGTATGATGGTCCCCTTGCCGGGATCGCGACCGATCTTCAGCCAGGTACTGACGAAATAGAACGCCGAGGCCACCGCGGCGGCGAACAGCGCCACGAAGCCGAGATTGTCCCACAACGACCAGAGCTGGCGATCGAGGCGACCGGGCTCAGGCACCAGACCCTTGGGAAAGCCCACCGCAACCGTCAGCCCCTCGTTGGGCTGCAACGCCCGGGTGGTCTCGAAGGTGATGGTGCTATCGCTCTCGTTGGCGATGCGCCAATCCTCGCCCTTGTCCCCGAACGCTCCCGTATAGGCCGCCTTGGAGAGGATGCGGGCGCCCGCCGGCAGGACGATGCGGGCGCTGGCGCTGTCGATGGGGAAAACCCAGAAATTGCCGGTAGCGTTCCAGTAGATCTCGTCGTGGTCGGCGAAATAACGCAGTTGCCGGGTGGTGCGGTAGTGCAGCACATAATCGTGCGGTCCACTCGAAACGAAGACGTCCTTGTCGCCGATATAGACCCGCTCGTAGCGGCCGAGGCTCTGGGTATGCCAGGGTTCGTCATGTCCATCGCGGGTGATGCCGGTCACCGTGAAGCCGACGCGTCGGACATAGCCGCTCGCGGAGCGGTAGATGACCGGAAAGTCGCGATAGATGCCGTGCTTGATCTGGGCGCCCTCGGCATTGACGCGAATGCGTTCCTCGACGTCGAGAACACCATCGGCACCGACATTGACGGTCACGTTGTAGGAGAGGATCTCCTCTGCCGCCGCGGCAATATCGGCCACGGCGATGAGCGCAAGGAGCGCCAGGGCCGTGGCCGCGACACGGACGATGAACCGGCGCATGACGCTCACTCCATCAGAATTCCACCTTGGGCACGGCGCGGTCGGCCGCATTCTCGATCTCGAAGAACTGGGCTTTTTCGAACTTGAAGTGGCTGGCGAGGATATTGGAGGGGAATGAACCCACCAGAATATTGAGATTGCGGGCGGCGCCATTGTAGTAGCGCCGCGACAACTGCAACTGGTCCTCGATGTCCGCGAGCGACTTCTGGAAGTCCATGACGTTGGTCGAGGCCTTGAGGTCGGGATAGTTCTCCATCACCGCGTTGAGGCGCATCAGCGCCCCCGACAGGGCGCCTTCGACCTTGGCACGGGTCTCGGGGTCCGCATTGGCGGCTGCTTGCGCCTTCGAGCGCAACTCGGTCACCTCCTCGAACACGCCCTTTTCATGGGCCATGTAGCCTTTGACAGCGGCCAGGAGATTGGGGATGAGGTCGGTGCGGCGCTTGAGCTGCACGTCGATACCGCTCCAGCCCTCGGCCACCATCTGGCGGTTGCGGATGAGCGAATTGTAGATGTAGATCGCGTAGGCCGCGAGGGCCACGACGATGGCAACGAAACCACCCAGCCACATGCGCGTTCTCCCTGAATGAGTATTTGTTGTCGGCCTGCTATTTCCCGGTTTTCCTGAGATCGGTACGTGCCTGCGACAGTTCCGCGGTGGTGCGGGTCAGGCGGTCGGCCAGTTCACGCATCACCTCGATGCCGATTTCGGGAAACTCGCGGATAAGGCGCAGGAAGTGCTCCTTCTCGATGCGCAGCGTATCCATGCGGGTCGCCGCCTTGACCGTCGCGGTGCGCGGCACCTCGCATAGGATGGCGATCTCGCCGACGATGGCATTCTCGCCGACCCGGGCGAGAGGGATGTCGCCACTCGCCGTCTCGGCCACAATATCGGCCTCGCCCTTCATGATCACATAGGCTGCATCGCCGTCGTCGCCCTGGTGGAAAAGGATCTGCTGGGGCTGGAATGACATGCGATCGGACGTGAAGGCCAGGAGCTTGAGCTTGGCAAGCTCCATCTTGGCGAACAGGGGCACCCGCTTCAGCCGGTCCACTTCATCCTTGAGCAACATTGCCCTTACTACTCCGTTCGCGCGCTCTGCCCCGCAGGCGGCATTATGCCACAAGTTTGGCGAACGCGCCTTGCTTCTTCAAAAGTTCCTGCGGCGGACCATCCTCGACCAGTCGTCCATCCTGCATGACCAGCACCCGATCGAACTCACTGGCCTGGGAGGGATTGGACAGCACCCACAAGACCCCGCTCACCCCGCCTACGGGACCGATGGGCTCGGTGAGGATGCGCTTGAGGATATTGACCTGCGCGGTGCGGTCGAGCGCCGACAGCGAACGATTGATGACCAGGAGGTCCGACCGCCTGAGCAAAGCGCGCGCCAGGCCGATCTTCTGGCGCTGCACCTGTGACAGCCGCTTGCCGCCGGTACCGACATTGAAGTCGAGCCCGACCTGCAGAACGCCGTCATAAAGATTGTATTGGTCGAGGGCGGCGCGGATCATGGCAAAGACCTTGGCCTGTCCGCCGGCGACGCCATAGCAGACGCGGCCCAAAAGCATGTTGTCCTGGATCGAAGCGTTGCGGTTGTAGCTCGCCGGATCGTAGAACTCGATCATGCCTTTCAATTCGTCCGGCAGGCCGGCGCGGAAGGCCTTCCTCAGGTCGAGAAGGCCCGCCATCACCTGTTCATCGAGCAGGCCCATGCGGTGGCGGGGCTCGATGTAGGCGAATGGCAAGCGGATGAAGCGCTGGCGATCGTCCTCGGCCACCGACTCGATGGGCTGGTTGGCGATGCGCGCCAGCGCCACCTGGTATTCCGGGATTTCGTCGGGCGACATGAAACTCAACTGCTCGAAGAAGGGATGGTCAGGCGGCAGGTCGGCGAACAGTTCGATGGCGGTGGCGGCGATCTCGCGGCCGCGTTCGAAGAACAACTGTTCGAGGTTCAGGCTGCTCAGCAATTCGCGGACATATTTGTGGCTCGCCAGGTTTTGCTCCGAAAGATCGTCGGTGTCGGGGGTACCGAACAGGACATTTTCGGCCACCGTTGCCTGCTCGGCATAGGTATCGGGATTGAAGAACTCGACGAGTTCGGCGTTGTCGCCCTCCTCCAGTCGGGCGCGCAAGGCATGACGGGCTTCCAGGACGGCACTCGCCAGGTCAGCGTGGGCCGCCGGGTCGATGCGCCCGCGCAGGCCCAGGTCGATAATGTCGTCGTCAAGCTCGACGAGACCCAACACGCGTTTGACCTGGTTCATCATATCCTCAGGCCCGCTGGCACCGGCAGCGTCGTAGTCGATCCAGTCAGCGGCCGCGTCGAGGTCGACATTGCCGGAGCGGCGGGCCTCTGCGACCTCCCAGGCCCGACGACTGGCGCCGGCGGCATCGTAATTGGCCGGGCGCAGTGGCACATGCTTGAGGCCGTAAAGCATGTTGTCGGCGACCGAGCCCTGGAACAGCGGCAGATCGGACGGCACCACCGAAATGCGCCGGCCGGTCACCGCCTCGGGTACTTCGGCCATGTCATCATCATTGATGGAGACCCGGCCCGCCGTCGGTGAAACCAGCCTGGCGACCAGATCGCCCAGCGTTTCGGTGCCGCTGTTGGGTCCACCGACGACGGCCACTTTCTCACCCATTTCAATACGCGAGGTGATCTGCTCGATGAGCTTGGCGCCGGCCTCGTCGGTGACGCTGACACCGGAAAACCGCAACTGGCCATTCAGCGGCTCCACCGGTTCCATGACCGGCTTCTGCAGTTCGCGCGGGATCATGCCATCGGAATTGAACTGCTCGATGACCTGGGAATACTTCACCTGCACGTCCATGCGCTGCTGATCCCAGTTGATCAGATCCTTGATGGGCGCCGGCAGGTCCTTGTAGGCAGCGATCACCGCCACGAGCTGGCCGATGTCGAGATTGCCGTTGAGAGCGAAATAACCGCCGACCAGGTAGAACACAAAGGGGGTCACCTGGGCGAGGAAGTTATTGAGGAACTTGACGAAGAACTTGCGTTGATAAAGCTCATAGCGGATCGAGAAGATATGGCCGAGACGATTGGCGATATCGGCCCGCTCGAAATTGGAAGTGTCGTTCAAGTGGATGTTGCCGATGCCCTCGACGATCTCGCCGACGCGGCCGGCAAACTGGCGGGCGGTCAACTGGCGCCGGCGGCCCAGTTCGATCTGCCGGCGCCTGAGACGCGGAATGACGATGGCCTGCACCGCCACGATGCCGGCCGCGATGAGGCCGAGCGACATCGACTGCACCAGAATGAAGACCATGGCGGTGGCGGCCTGTCCGCCGAGGAAGAAGGGTGTAACGAAGGCCTCGCCGATGAAGCCGCCGATGGGCTCCACCTCGTCCTTCACCATGGTCGACAGTTCCGACGGTTTGGCACGACGGTAATAGGACATGGGAAAGCGCATCAGGCGATCGACCAGCTCGAAGCGCAGATGCCTGAGCATGCGTTCGCCGAGGCGACCTTTGTAGGTATTGATGTAGAATTTGAACAGGCCGTTGACGATGACCAGCAGCAAGAACACGATGCTGAGCGCTACCAGCGCCCCGAAGCGTTGCAAATGGACGCCATGAAAGAGTTCCAGCTTGCCGCTCGACCACAACCAGGTGGGCACGTTGAAATCGATGCGGAAATAAAGCTGGGTGGCGTCTTCGGACGGAAACCCCTTGCCCTGGATGGGGCCGTTGACGATCTGTTTGGGCAGATCGAGCGACAGGAAGTAGGTAGGCATTGAGACGAGCACGATGAAGAGGATGAATATCTGCATCCTCTTGGTGTGCCGCCAGGCAAAAGCGAAAACCGTCGTCGGCAGATTCTCGTGCCGGTTGGCCGGTTCAGCGCTCATGCCGCTGTTGCCCCGCGGATCGGATCGAGCACGAAAAACCGCCGCTCGGCATAGGGCGAGCCGGCGATTTCCTCATCATCGAGGATAAGGCGGATGGAGCAGCGTTGCTTCAAGGTCTCGCGCCCCAGGATATAGGGCACCTGCGACGCCGCCCGCTCGAGCGCCGGGGGGTATTCGAGCACCACGACCATGGCATTGTCGATCAGCCGGAACAGCAGATCTCCCAGCGGGTTGCGCGCCCCGAAGGGCTTCAGCGAATAGCCGAGCATCACCAGGCCGTACTGACCTCCGGGAAGGTCGTAGTCGATCTCCTGGAATTTCCGGGCGACGTGGCGCACCCGGCACGGCGCGCCGTTCAGTTCGTCCGCCTCGTAAGGCACCACCTTGGGGTCCACCACCAGCACGCTTTCGGGCCGGTGATGAAGATGCGGCGTCAGCGGGCGCAAGTGGCCACCGATTTCCAGGATATGTGGACAACCCACCAGGAAATGCGCTGCGATTGCCTGCCGCACCATAGCCGCAGGTCCGGCGAGATGAGGTATCTCAATCCCGTCCGCAACGTGCTTGTTCATGCTCTGCCGCCCAACCCTGTTGCCTCGGTCCAACTGCAAGCATACAAAGCCTGATTGGCCCCGTCACTAGCAACCACGCAAAGAATGCTGACACAAACCAGATTTGTCGTCGATCCCGATTTTACCTTCGACATCTTGCGCGGGCTGGCGCGGTACAGCGGCAGCAATTTCATCGCGGCGCTGGCCGAGGCGGTCACGCGGCATCCCCGCCATAACATCTCGCAGGCCCTCGGCCACCGTCAGATCGCCTGCAAGATGTGGCTGAAGGATGCCCTGTTCGCCACCCTGGGCGGGCGCTTCGGGACCATCTGGGTGGTCGGCGGCTGGTACGGTGTGCTGGCGGCCATGCTGTTCGACGATGCGCGCTTCGACATCGATCGCATCGTCAGCTTCGATCTCGATCCCGATTGCGCGCCGGTGGCCGAGACCCTGAACGCCTTGGCGGTAAAGGCGGGGCGTTTCGAGGCGCGCACCGCCGATATGTATGGCCTCGACTACAGTGCCCCCGATGCTCCCGACCTGATCGTCAACACCTCGTGCGAGCATATCGCCGACATGCCCGGCTGGCTGAGCCTCATTCCCGTTCAGCGCAAGCTGGTGTTGCAGTCGAACGACTATTTTTCCGAACCCGAACACGTCAACTGCGTCGAGAGCCTCGATGCCTTCGTCGCCCAGTGCGGCCTTTCACGTGTCGACTTCAGGGGCGAACTCGACATGCACAAATATACCCGCTTCATGCTCATCGGGGCACGCTGAGCCGCTGTTTCAGAATTTCGGCGGTACGGGCGGCCCCGCCCAGTCGCGGGCGGTTGCCGGGCGGCGGCGGCGGTGCGGCCAGCGCGGCTGCGATCTCGCTCAGCAGGCGTTGCGGCGTCACCTCGGCCGGCCGCAGCGGACGGACGATGCCGCGCGCGCTGAGCGCTGCGGCGCGGCGGCTTTGCTCGGTCTCGCCGCCGGCATCGAACGGCACCATCAGCGAACGGCATCCCGCCTCGAGGATATCGGCGGCGGTATTGTAGCCGGCTTGCGAAACCGACACCGCGCATTGGGCGAGCAACGCCCGGAAATCATCGCGATGGCGCTCGATCGAGACGTTGCCGGGCAGATCGCGGCCAAGCCCTTCGGCGACGTCGACGGGCATGTTGGGACCGGTGATGAGAAGCCACTCGCCGCTGGCGCCGGCATCGAGGCGGGCAGCCTCGAGGCTTGCATGCATCAGCGCACTGCCAGCCGCGCCGCCGCCGGCCGAGACGACGATGTCGGCGCGTCGGCCTTCAAGGGGTCCGGTCGGGCCTGAGACGATGCCGGAATAGCGCACCAGATCGGCGATGGCGGGGGTTTGCGGAAATGTCGCCTCGAACGGCACGAAGTCCGGATCGCCGTGCACCACCACCAGATCGAAGGCGGCGCGCAGGGTGGCGACGGTTTCGGCATCGCGGCCGGGCTTGCGGTTCTCCTGCTGGATGTCACGTACCGATGACACAATGAGTCGGGTGGGACTTGATGGGGCACGCGCCAGATCGATCAGTGGCTCCAGCTCAAAGCGCATCAGGCGGCGACCGAAGGGATAGGCCTCAATGAGCAGCACCTCGGGTGCCACGCGGCGCCAGGTGTCGAGCAATTCATCGCGGCGATGGTCGAGGAAGGCGCGATCGGCGACACGGCCGGCATCATCCAGCAGATCGGAAAACCCTTCCGTGCTGCATAGTGCCGGCAAGGCGACATTGCGGATGCCATCGATTTGCGGGAAGCCGGGCACCGCCCGGCCGCCGGTTACCAGCGTCACGTCGAAGCCGGCCTCGCCCAGCGCGGATGCCACCAGGCTGGCCCGCGCCAGATGGCCGATGCCGAGTAGATGCTGGACGTAAAAGAGCACCGAAGCGCTCACGGCACAGCCTCACGCGGCGGCACCATGCCGACGCTGGCGAACAGGTCGACCAGGGCGGCGATGCTGGTGTGGTGATCGAAATCGGCGCGCACCCGCTTTTCACCAGCTGCCGCCAGGCGCAGCCTGAGGCCGGGATCGGCGATGAGCGAGCCGAGAGCCGCAGCCAGCGCATCGGCATCTTCAGGGGGCACGAGCACCCCGTTGATGCCGCTATCGATGAGTTCCGGCACGCCCGATATGCCGGTCGAGAGGACGCACAGGCGCTGGCTCAGGGCCTCCACCACCACGTTGGGCAGGCCGTCGCGGTCGCCGTCGCGGGCGATACGGCAGGCCAGCACGAAAAGATCGCTGTCGCGATAGGCGGCAAGCACGGCGTCCTGCGGCTGGCTTCCCTGCCAGTCAATTTTCTGAGCGATACCTAGGCTTTCCGCCTGCGCCTTGAGGGCGGGGATGAGGTCTCCTCCGCCGATATGGGTCCAGCGCCAGTTGAGCGCCGGGTCGAGGCGGGCGAGGGCCGCCAGCAGGACATCGAGGCCCTTCTTTTCCACCGCCCGGCAGACCGTCAACAGCCTGACGGGCGCTTCCGGGCGCGATCCGGTGCGGCGCGTCGGTTTCTTCGGCCCGGCATCGAAGCGGGCAAGATCGAGGCCGTGGTAGCTCAGATGCACCCGCTCCGGTGCGCTCGCCAGGCTCTTGAGGCGCTCGGCCCCGACACCGGTACAGGTCACCACCCAGCGCGCCGAGGCAAGCTTTGAGGCCAACTCCTTGTCGTCCGACGTCCAGATGTCCTTGGCGTGCGCCGAGCAGGTCCAGGCAAGGCCGGTCAGGAGGCTCACATAACGTGCCACCGAGGCCGGCGTGTGGATGAAATGGGCGTGGATATGGACGATATCGGCGGGCAATTCGGCCGCCATCACCAGCGCCTGGCCGAAGCGCCGCAAGCGGTGGCGGGAAAAGTCGGTCTTCAGGTCGGCGAAGAACCGCCGGCGCGCTGCCCGGTAGCCCGCCAGCCGGCGGGCCTGCCACCAGCCTTTCACGACCCGCCAGGGTTCTTCATGCAGATATTCCGGCAGATAGACGACAGGGCTTTCAATCTCGCGGTGAACCGGATGCACCCTGGCGTCCGTCGGACGGCGCATGGAGTAGATCGCCAGATCGAGGCCGGCCTTTTCGAGCCCCCTGATCTCCTGGGCAATGAATGTCTCCGACAGGCGCGGATAGCCCTTGAGGAGGACCGCGATGCGCTTGGCCATCGCGTTCAGAGACCGCCTTCGATGACCGTCAATAGCGGATGGTCGCGCTGCTCCACCAGTTCGGCCACGCGGTCGCCGACAGCCTCGATGCCGCCCAGCATCGACAGCGCATTGGCGGCCGAGGGCAGCGGCTGGTCAGGCAGTCTTGTGAGTGCCGCAGCGAGCTTTTCCGGATCCTGGGCCTCGCCTGGATGCAGCATGGAGACCAGCCCCAGTTCGGTGGCCCGCGCGGCCCGCACGAACTGTTCCATGCGCGGCTTCATGCGCGGCACCATCAAGGCCCGCTTGTCGAAGGAAAGGAGTTCGCAAAACGTATTGTAGCCGCACATGCCGACCACGGCGCGGCTGTCGTCGATCAGCTTCTCCAGCCGGTTGTCGAACTCGATGAGCCGCACCCGCGAGGAACCCGCGGCACGGCGAGTGATGGCCTCGCGCTCCTCGGCCGGCATGAACGGCCCGAGCACCATCACCGCATCGAGCGGAATGCCGGGGTCGGCCTCGTAGGCGGCGAGCGTCTGCAGGATGAGCTCGCTGCCATCGCCGCCGCCGCCGGTGGTGACGAGGATGAAGTCGCCGCCGATGGTGCTGGAGCGCGACCCGGCATGGGGCACGGTGCGTTCCAGAAACCCGGTGTAGCGGACCCGGCCGGCAATCGGCGCGGGGACGTCCAGGCCGGTCAGCGGGTTCCAGAAATCGGCAGGACCGTAGACCCATATCTGGTGATAGAGCTCGCCGATCTTGCGCATCAGGTCCTTGCGCCGCCACTCCGGCTCCAGCAGTTCGGGGCTGTCCATGACGTCACGCAGGCCAAGGATCAACGTGGTGCCGCGCGGCTTCAGCACATGCAGCGTCTCTTCCAGTTCGCCCCGCAGGCCGACCGGCTCCTTGTCGACGATGAAAATGTCCGGATCGAACGAGCGCGCGGTATCGCGGATCATGGCAGCGCGCATGGAAAGCGTCTCGTCGAGGTCGATATGGCGGTCGATGGAGGTGTATTCGCCGGAATGCAGCTTGATGACGCTGGGGATCTTGACGAAGTCCACCCGCGCCTTGAAGTCGAAGGCCCCGGCAATGGGCGAGCCGGAGACGATGAGGACGTGCAGCCCCTTGAAGCGCTCGACAAGCGCGTGCGCAATCGTCCGGCAACGGCGTAAATGGCCGAGGCCGAACGTATCGTGGCTGTACATCAATATGCGCGCGTGATCGAGCCGCTCCATCGCCGCTTACCTGGAATCAATCGCGGATTTCGTGCCGAGCCTGAAGCTTCGTGCGCTTGGCTTTGTGGAACCTCCCCGCTCCTCTCGTGGCGCACTATGCCACAAGCGGGCGGACAGACAAAGGGGGTTCGGCGCCGTCGCCATCGCCTCTGCTTGCCTTGAAAATATCGTTTGCGAACAAGTTACTTGTAGGGATCGGCTGCATCGCGCAGGCCGTCGCCGAGGAAGTTGAAGGTGAGGATCACCAGGATCACCGGCACCACTGGCGCCAACAGCCAGGGATAGAGCGCCACCACGTTGATGTTCTGCGCCGCGTTCAAGAGGACGCCCCAACTGGTGATGGGCGGACGCAGGCCGAGGCCGAGAAAGCTCAGTGCCGTTTCACCGAGGATCATGGTGGGAATGGAGATGGTGGCCGTGGCGATCAGATGGCTCATGAAGCCGGGCACCAGATGCCGTGCGATGATGCGCCGCGGGCGTGCACCCATGAGCTGGGCCGCCAGCACGTAATCCTCCTCGCGCAGGGCCAGAAGCTTCGAGCGCACCGAGCGCGCCAGCCCGGTCCAGTCGATGAGGCCGAGAATGATGGTGATGGCGAAATAGATCACGACCGGGCTCCAGGTCACCGGCATGATGGCCGCCAGCGCCAGCCACAAAGGTATGGACGGTATTGACTGCAGCACCTCGATGATCCGCTGGATGACGAGGTCGGCGATGCCGCCGTAATAGCCCGCCAGCCCGCCGATGGAAATGCCGAGGGTAAAGCTGATGAAGATTCCGAAAAGGCCGATGGTGAGCGAAATCCGCGCCCCGTAGATCATCCGCGAGATCACGTCGCGGCCCAGCCGGTCGGTGCCCAGCAGGAACATGGTGCCGCCATCGGCCGGACACACAATATGGAAGGAGCCGGGGACGAGGCCGAGATAATTATAGTGGTCGCCAAGGCAGAAAAAGCGAAGTTTTTCCACCCTTTTGGGGTCTACGGTGTAAACGCGCTTCAACGTATTCATGTCGAGCGTCTGCTTGGTGCCGTAGACGAAGGGCCCGACGAACTCACCGGCATGGAACAGATGCAGACGCTGCGGCGGGGCGTAGATCGCCCCGATGTTGCGTGATTCCAGGTTGTAGGGCGCCAGGAACTCGCAGAACAGAATCGAGGTGTAAAGGATGGCCAGGAATACTCCCGACCACAGGGCGAGCTTGTGGCGCTTGAATTTCCACCACATGAGCCGCCACTGCGAGGCCATGAAGACGCGCTCCTGCTGCGGCGTCAGTTCCTCGATGGACATCGGGTTGAAGGGCGCCGCGGAGACAAAATGGCCAAGCGGCGCACCCGGAGCCGGAAGCGGCGAAGAGGTCGTCATTTGGTGCTGCCTCCCTGCAGGCGAATGCGCGGATCGAGGAAGGCGAGCGCGATGTCGGAGATCAGAACGCCGATCACCGTCAGGAAGGCCAGCACCATCAGGAACGAGCCGGCCAGATACATGTCCTGGCTGCGCAGGGCCTGCACGAGCAGCGGTCCCGTGGTCTGCAGCGACAAGACGATGGCCGTCACCTCGGCGCCGGAAATCAGGCTCGGGAGGATCGAGCCGATGTCGGAAATGAAGAAGTTGAGCGCCATGCGCAAGGGGTATTTCACCAGCGCCCGGAACGGCGGAAGGCCCTTGGCCTTGGCGGTGACGACATACTGCTTTTGCAGTTCATCGAGCAGGTTGGCCCTGAGCCGGCGGATCATGCCGGCGGTGTGCGAGGTGCCGATGATGATGACGGGAATCCACAAATGGTCGAGCACCGACAGGAACTTGGGCCAGCTCATCGGCTGGTTGATGAACTTGTCGGCCATCAGGCCGCCTATGGAGGTGCCAAACCACAGGTTGGCCAGGTACATGAAAATCAGCGCCAGGAGGAAGTTCGGCGTGGCGAGACCGATGAGGCCGAGGAAGGTGAGACCGTAATCGCCCCAACTGTACTGGCGCGTTGCGGAATACATGCCTATCGGAAAGGCGATGAGCCAGGTGAAGATGATGGTGACGAACGAAACGAGCATCGACAGATAGATGCGATCGCCGATGAGCTTGGTGACCGGCAGCTGATACTCGAAGGAATAGCCGAAGTCGCCATGCAGCATGCCCCACACCCAGACGAAATAGCGTTCGGCCGGGGGCTTGTCGAAGCCGTACTCCTTGCGCAGGTAGGCGATCTGCTGCATGTCGACCGATTCGCCCTGCGCCTGGAGCTCGGCCACATAGCTCTCGAAATAGTCGCCGGGTGGCAGCTCGATGATGGTGAACACCAGCGCCGAGATGATCGCCAGCGTGGGGATCATCACCAGGATGCGGCGGATGATGTAGCGGAACATCTTCCCCTGCCCTATTTGGCCGAGAACCAGAACGTGTCGGGCATATAGATCCCGAAATAGGCACCCGGGTCGAAGGAATAGACCCCCTGATGCGGCACGTTGTGCAGCCGCCTCGACACCACGACCGGCTGCATGGTGGCGTTCACCGTACCGATGGTGAACACCTCATCAGCGTTGATCTGGAGGATCTTTTTCCAGGCCGCCTCGCGACCCTCCGGCGTGGAGGAATGGCGCCAGGCGGAATATTCCTTCATCAGGTCCTCGGCCGCGGGCATGTCGGGCTTCTGGCCCTTGGCGCCGTTGGCCTCGAAATAGAGCCCCCACTGCGGCCATTGCAACTGCGCCTCGGAGGTGGGCACGAACTCGGCCGGGTTCATGTCCGGCGTGCACAAGGCGTTGTCGACGCCCGACCACACGGTCATCATGGCATCGCCGGACATGGCGCGCGAGCGCAGCATGTCGCGCTGTGAGGCCTTGATGAACAGTTTTACACCGATCTTCTTCCAGTAATCGGTGACCAGCTGCAGCACGTCGGTCTGCAACGTGCTTTCGCCGGCCGTCTCGACGACAATCTCGATGCGACGACCATCCGGCAGCAGGCGATAGCCGTCCGGGCCGCGCTTGGTCAGGCCGATCTCGTCAAGCAGCTTGTTGGCCCTCGCCAGATCGAGGCTGGCATAGGCGTTACGCAGACTGTCGCTGTAGAACGGGCTTTCCGGCAACACCGTGTTGGCGCTGGGACTGGCAAGGCCAAAGAAAACCACCTGGTTGATCTCGTCACGATTGATGGCGAGCGACAGGGCGCGACGGAAGCGGGCATCGCGGAACAGCTTGCGCCACACGGGGTCGGTGACGTTGAGGTTGGGCAGAAGTGCCACCGCCGAGCCGCCGCCGTTCTTCCACAGGTAGACATCGTAGCCGGAGCGCTGCTCGGCCTCCTTCAGGAAGGTGTAGTTGTCAAAGCGCAGATAGCGAGCCTGCAGGTCGACCTCGCCGGTGCCTGTCTTGGCCGGGATGAGATCGCCGGAGGCGACAGTCATGATCACCGCATCGGCATAGGGAAGCTGGTGACCGGCCGTATCGACGCGGTGATAATAGGGATTGCGCTTGAACACGAAGCGGTCGGTGGGCATCGTCGAGGTGTTCATCCACGGCTCGAGCGTCGGCAGGTCGGGGTTTTCCGGACGGTACTGGCGCGACATGCGGATGAACAGGTTGCTCCAGCTCCTTACCTGCGCATCCGCCACCATCTTGGCGAGCTTGGCCGCGTCCTGGTACTTGGGGTGGAACTGCTTCAGGTAATGGGCAGGCATGGCGAGATAAAGCGGCCGGGCGCTCGCCAGCGCCGGCAGGAAGTCGGGATTGGGCGCGTCCCATTCAAAGCGCACCGTTTCGGGATCGATGACGGTAAAGCGCGGCGGCTTGCCGTCCACCAGCATTTCGCGCGGCGGGCCGGAAGGCCTCAGGTCGTTGTTGTTGATGACATCTTCCCAGGTGAAGCGAATGTCCTCGGCGGTGAAGGGCGTGCCGTCCGACCATTTGTGGCCGGGGCGCAGGTGAAAGGTAAAAATGCGTCCATCCTGCACGTCGAAGGACTTCAGGATGTCGGGGACGATGCGGTATTCCTTGTTGAACACAACGAAGCGGGCATAGCCGTATACCGTCATCATGCGGATGTCCTTGGGCGAGCCCATCAGCATGTGGATGACACCACCGGGCTTGCCCACCTCACGCCCCATGGCCTGCAGGTCGAGCACGCGCGGCGTTTCGGGCAGCCGCTGCGCCACCGGCGGCAGCTTGCCGGCCGCCACGTCGGCGGCCAGCGACGGCGTTTCGATGTAGTCCACCGCCTGGGCCGATACGGTCCAGACAAGGGAGAAGGCGACAACCAGAAGTCCTGCCAAACGATGAATCATGGCCTAAGCTCCGCGGGATTGATCGATTTGCGGGCAAGGACCAGGTGGCCCTCGCCGATATCGACATGGTCAAGTTGTTCGCCGCCCGGCTCGTCGCGGAACGCCTCGTCCCAGTCGGTCATGTCGGAGGCGCCCTCGATTCTCAGCGTGCCGAGATTGAGCGGGCGTGCAAGATCGGGATAGGGCACCGCGGCCAGCAGCGAGCGGGTGTAGGAATGAACCGGCGCCCGGAACAGCAGTTCGCGCGGCGCCTGCTCGACGATGCGCCCGCGGCACATGACGGCGATACGATCGGCCATGTAGTCGATAACCGCCAGGTTGTGCGAGATGAAGAGATAAGTGAGCCCCAGTTGCTTCTGCAGGTCCTTCAGGAGGTTGAGCACCTGGGCCTGCACCGACACATCGAGGGCTGAAACCGGCTCGTCGCAGATCAGCAATTGGGGATTGAGCGCCAGGGCGCGGGCAATGCCGATGCGCTGGCGCTGACCGCCGGAAAAGCTGTGCGGATAACGGCTCATGAAGCGCGGGTCGAGGCCGACAAGCTGCATCAGGTCGCGCGCCATGCGAGTCCGCGAGGCGTCGTTGCCGTGGCCGTGGATCTCCATCGGTTCGCGCAGGATATTGCCGACCGTCATGCGCGGGCTGAGCGAGGAGACAGGGTCCTGGAACACCATCTGCACGCGGGTGCGGAACCTCTTGAGGGCGTTGCCGGCCAGCTTGACGATGTCGATGTCGCTGTCGCCGGTGTTGAAGACGATCCCGCCACTGTCGGCGGTGACGGCGCGCATGAGGAGCTTGGAGACAGTGGTCTTGCCGCAGCCCGATTCCCCCACCAGCCCCAGGCATTCGCCGCGCATGATGTCGAAGCTGACGTCGTTGACGGCGCGGACGAGGTTTTCCTCGGGCGCGCTGAAGAAGAACCCGCCCTTGCGGCTGCCATAGGTCTTGGTGAGATCGCGCACGCTGAGCAAGGGTTTGCCGCTGTCGGCCGATACCCGCTTGTTGGCAACGACGGCCTGGTCCATGACCGCGGCGGCATCGACCACCACATCGCGCAGGGCCTGCAGGCGCTCGCCGGGCCGCATGTCGAAATGCGGTACCGCCGCCAGCAGCGCCTTGAGGTATTCATGCCGGGGGTTGGTGAAGATGTCCTCCACCGTTCCCGCCTCCATGATTTCGCCGTGATAGATGACCACCACCTCGTCGGCGATGTTGGCAACAACGCCCAGATCATGGGTGATCAGCAACACGGCCATGCCGAAGCGCTCCTGCAGGTCCTTCAGGAGCTTGAGGATCTGGGCCTGGATGGTGACATCGAGGGCGGTGGTCGGCTCGTCCGCCACCAGGAGCGCCGGGCGGCAGATCAGCGCCATGGCGATCATGGCGCGCTGGCGCAGGCCCCCCGACAGTTCGAAGGCATACATGTCGTAAGCGCGCCCGGGGTTGGGGAAACCCACAAGGGCAAGCATTTCCTCGGTGCGTTTGCGCCGTTCTGCGACCGGTACATCCTGATGCAGCCGCAATGCTTCTTCGATCTGGTCGCCGACGGTGTGGAGCGGCGACAGCGAGGTCATCGGCTCCTGGAAGATCATGGCGATGCGGGCGCCACGCAGCTTGCGCATGTCAACGCCATCGGGATTGAGCTGGGCGATGTCGACGGTGGTGCCCTTGGTATTGTCGGTAAACAGGATGGATCCGCCGCTGATGCGGCCGACCTGCGGCAGAATGCCCATGATCGCCTGGGCGATCACCGACTTGCCGGAACCCGATTCGCCCACCAGCGCCACGACGCTGCCAGGGCGGATGCGAAAGCTCGCGCCCCTGACCGCTTCGAGCGGACCGGATTGCAGATTGAAGGTGATACGCAGACCTTCGACACGCAGAAGATCACCGTCGGGACGGTTCATATGAGTGCCTTATCCCCCCAAACCTAACAAGACCCGGTCCGGACAGCTTGCACTCTCCGCGACACTCAATCAGACCGCTCCCTCTCTCCCTCACGGCCTTGTTACCATCGACCCATGACCTCTGTCGAGCCATTCCCTCGGATCGAATGTTCAGCATTGCCATCTATTTCATTGCGCCATCCGGAAAAGCCGGGAAAGATGCCTTTCGTGCCCATGCATATCGCCTTTTACGCCCCGCTCAAACCTCCCGGCCATCCGGTGCCATCCGGCGACCGCAAGATGGCGCGCCAGCTCGTCGCCGCCCTCGAGGCGGGCGGGCACCGGGTCGAAATCGCATCCGAACTCAGGATGTTCGCAGCCCTTCCCCATGACGCCGACATCCTGGCGCCGGCAAGGCGCGAGGCCGAGACCATCATCGCGCGCTGGCGCGAACCGGGCTTCCGCCCGCCGGATCTGTGGTTCAGCTATCATCCCTATTACAAGGCCCCCGATATCATCGGCCCCGTCATCTGCCGTCATTTTGGTATCGCCTATGTGACGGCGGAGGCCTCCTTTGCCGCCAAGCGCGACCGCGACCAATGGCGCGACAGCCAGGCGCTGGTGAGCGACGGCATCCGTCTCGCCGAACTCAATTTCTGCTTCACGCCGGGCGATGCCGAAGGTCTGGCGCGCATTGCCGATGCCGGGCGCATCGCCATGCTGGCTCCGTTTATCGATGTCACGATGAATGCCAGGCCGGCAAGGCATTTTCTGCACCAGCCGCTGCGGCTGGTGAGCGTGGCCATGATGCGCCCTGGCGTAAAGGTCGAGTCCTACCGCTTTCTGGCTGCCGCCCTCGCCTGCCTCGACGGCATCGACTGGCGCTTGAGCGTGGCGGGCGCCGGGCCCTCGATGCCCGAGGTGCGCCAGGCGTTTGCCGGATTGGGGGAAAGCCGCGTCGATTTCGTGGGCGAACTCGAGCCGTCAGCCGTCAGGGACCTTCTGGAGGACAGCGACCTTTTCGTGTGGCCGGGTTTCGGGGAGGCTTACGGGCTTGCCTATCTGGAAGCCCAAGCCGCCGGGTTGCCGGTAGTGGCGCTCGCAACGCACGGGGTGCCGAGCGTCGTGCAGCACGGGGAAACGGGACTTCTGGTCCCCGCAGCCGAGCCCGACGCCTTCGCTGCGGCCATCACGCATATCGCCAAGGATCCGGCGCTGCATGCAAGGTTGTCGCGCGCCGCCCGGCGCTTTGTCGTCGAGGAGCGCTCGCTAGCCGCGGCGGCCGCGACGCTCGACCGGCATCTGGCGCCGCTGGCCGCCAGGGAGGTGGCGCGATGACGGCGCCCGGCGACTGGGCACCGGTGGAGGTCGAGCTTCGGCACTGGGCCGAGGCCGGCCGGGCGGCCCGGCTGTGGCTCAGGGACGACGATGCGGTTGCCGTGACGCCCGCCCTGCAGCGGCTGGCGGCCATGACCCGCAATGCTGCGGTGCCGACCATGCTCGCCGTCATCCCCGCCGGTGCCGAGCCGGCGCTCGCCGACTTCGTGGTGCGGCAGCTACAGTGGCGGGTGGCGGTGCATGGCTTCGCCCACACCAATTATGCCTCCATGTTCGCAAAGAAGGCCGAACTTGGCGCCCATCGGCCGCTCGATGTGGTGCTGGCCGACATCGCCCGTGGGCTCGACTGGCTCGACGGGCTGTTCGCAGCCAAGCTGGCGCCGATGCTGGTGCCGCCGTGGAACCGGATCGATCAGGCCGTGGTCAAGGAACTGCCACGCCTGGGCATAGAAGCGCTGTCGGCATTCGGTCCCGAACCCGGGGGGCTGGTACCGGGACCGCTGCGCCTCAATACCCACGTGGACATCATCGACTGGGGCGGCAACCGTGGCGGCCACGATCACGATTTGCTGATTGCCCGGCTGGCAAAGAGCCTGGCGCAAGCGCGGGCGGCAGGCGGGCGGCCGGTCGGCATTCTCAGCCACCATCTGGTGCACGACGCCACGGCCTGGGGCTTTCTTGAGGCACTGATTGGTTTTGTGGGCCCGCGCAGCGACATCGGTTGGTGGCCGCCCGATCGCGCCCTGTCGGGATCGCTCAACCGCTTCGGATGATGGCTGGAGGGCCGTATCGCGCCAGTTCAACTGTCTCTGACGGCAACGTGATTTACAGTTGAGCGACCTGTCAGAGTAGGTTTTACCGCATCCGGAGCGCGGGAAGACAATATCCACCGGGGTCCGGCCCACGATGTACCTTAGTCCCATGAGGAGGGAAAGCGAATGTCCACCACCGCCAAAACCGTTACAGCTCTTGCCCTGGCCGGCGCGCTCGGCGCGGCCTTGACCGCCAGCTATGCTCCGACCCCGGCAGCGGCTGCCGGCCAGGAGAAATGCTACGGCGTTGCCCTGAAGGGCCAGAACGACTGCAAGGCGGGCATGCACGATTGCGCCGGCATGTCGACCATGGACTATGACGGCCAGTCGTTCAAGCTCGTGCCCACCGGCACCTGCGTCACCATGAAGACGCCCCATGGCATGGGCATGCTGGAGCCCATGAAGGGCTGAGCGATAGCTTGAAAGCGGGCGCGGTCCCGGTTTCCGGGACCGCGCCCGCTATCTTGAGCGATCCTTGCCCCCGATTCTGAAGATGAATATTGACAGATGAAGTCTACGGCCACCGCCCTGTCCTCTCTTGTGCTGGCTGGCGCGCTCGCCACCGCCTTTACCGCACTCGCCACCGGCCCGGCCGTGGCCGCGGGCATGGAGAAATGTTACGGTATCGCGCTGAAGGGCCAGAACGACTGCAAGGCGGGCGAAGGCACCTCCTGTGCCGGGACATCCACCATCGACTATCAGGGCAACGCCTGGAAACTGGTGCCCGAGGGCACCTGCACCACCACCCGGACGCCCTTCGGCCCCGGTTCGCTTGAGGAAATCAAGCGGCCGGCATGAACGAGAAAGCAACTGCCATGGCGACGCCAGCAACCATCGCCCCGCATGCCGGCATCGGGCTGAAGCCGCAGCATTACGACGACATCCTCAAGGACCGTCCACCCTTCGGCTTCTTCGAGGTGCATGCGGAGAACTACATGGGTGCCGGCGGACCGCCGCATCACTATCTTTCCCGCATCCGCGAGCATTACCCGCTTTCGCTGCATGGCGTGGCACTGTCGATCGGCGGCAACCGGCCGCTCGATGCCGACCACCTCGCCCGCCTCAAAGGTCTGATCGAGCGTTACGAGCCGGGACTGTTTTCGGAGCATCTGGCCTGGTCGACCCACGAGGACGCCTATCTGAGCGACCTCCTCCCCCTGCCCTATACCGCCGAAACGCTGGCGCATGTATGTGCCCACATCGACGAGGCCCAGGAAGCCGTGGGGCGCACCCTGCTGCTGGAGAACCCCTCGACCTATGTGCAGTTCACCGACAGCACCATGGGCGAGATCGAATTCCTGCGCGAGATCGTCGCCCGCACCGGTTGCGGGCTGCTGCTCGACGTCAACAACGTCTTCGTGCAGGCGAAGAACCATCACTTCGACCCGCGCGCCTATATCGACGACTTCCCGGTCGAGCACGTGGGCGAAATCCATCTGGCCGGTCACGACGAACGGCTCGACGATGCAGGCGCGCCGCTGCTCATCGATGCCCACGGTTCGCCGGTCGCCGATCTGGTGTGGGCGCTCTATGAACACACCATCGCGCGCAGCGGCCCGGTGCCGACCCTCATCGAGCGCGATGCCAACGTGCCGCCACTCGATCAACTCATCGCCGAAGCCGGACGCGCCGAGGCGATCCTTGCGGCCGCGGCAGGACGCGGCAAGCCCTCCCTGGCGGCAGCGGAGTGAGGCGCGCCATGGCGGGCGATCAACAAGCGACATTCGCCTCAGCGGTTATCGACCGCCGCAAGCCGGTTCCCGATGGCATCACGAGCTGGACCGGCGAGCGCCCCAAGCGGCGTTTCGGCGTCTATCGCAACAACGTTTCCGGCGCCCTCATCGAGGCGCTCGGCGTGCGCTATCCCGCCGTGAAGCGGCTGGTCGGCGACGACTTCTTCCGCGCCATGACCGGCGAGTACGCCCTCAGCCATCTGCCCAAGAACCCGGTGCTGATCCACTATGGCGCCGACTATCCCGACTTCATCGCCGGGTTCGAACCGGCCCGCCCGGTGCCTTACCTCGCCGATGTGGCGCGGCTCGAATCGGCGCATTGGCAGGCCTACCACGCCGCCGACCGGTGCCCCATCGATCCGGACCGCCTCGCCGCGGTCCCCCCTGAGCGCCTGCCCGGCCTCACCTTCACCTTCCATCCGGCGGTGTTCATCGTCGCCTCGGCCTTCCCGGTGGTCTCCATCTGGGAAACCAACATCCATGACGCCGAGGTGCGCCCGGTCGATACCTCGCACGGCGAGGATGCCCTCGTCACCCGGCCGGAGATGTCGGTGGAAGTCCGCCGGCTGCCCGCCGGTGCCGCCGTCTTCCTTGCCGCACTGCAGATGGGCGAAGCCCTCGGAACGGCGGCAGCGCGCGCCATGGAAGAAGCGCCCGAATTCGATCTCGCCCGCAATCTTGCCGGCATGATGGCGGCGCAAGTGATTGCGGACATTCACGACACCGCCGGAGACCAGGCATGACCGCCCTCGCCCGCCTCATCTCGCGCTTCAATGGCCTCGCGGAAGCCATCCCGCACAGCTTCATCGCCCTCTTGTCGCGGCTGGTCATCGCCACGGTCTTCTGGCGCTCGGGCCAGACCAAGGTGGACGGCTTTCACGTCACCGATGCTGCCATCTATCTGTTTCGCGAGGAATACAAGCTTCCCCTCATCGATCCCGTATGGGCGGCCAATCTGGCGGCGCTGGCCGAACATCTGTTTCCGGCGCTGCTGGTCATCGGCCTTGCCTCGCGCCTGTCGGCGCTGGGGCTCATGGGTGTCACGCTGATCATCCAGATCTTCGTCTACCCTGATTCCTATATCGACCACGGGCTGTGGGCCATTGCGCTGCTCGTCATCATCGCGCGCGGGCCGGGCGTCCTTTCGCTCGACCATCTGATAAAGTCCCGGTGGGCGCTGCGATCGCCGCAGGCCGCCGGCATTCAGGGAGAATAAAGTGAGCACCACCACAAAGCTGGCGGCCGGCGGCCCATTCCCGGCGATCAGTGTCGAGCGGCTGGGCGGCGGCAAGATCGACATGGGCGGTTCGGGGCGCTGGCAGACGATCGTCGTCTATCGCGGCCGCCATTGTCCCCTGTGCAAGAAGTACCTGACGATCCTCGATGGCCTGAAGGACGAATTCGACGCCGCCGGGATCGAACTCGCGGCGGTATCGGGCGATCCGGAAGAAAAGGCCAAGGCCGATGTCAGCGAACATGGCTGGCGGTTTCCTGTCGGCTACGGGCTGAGTGTGCCGCAGATGCGCCAGCTCGGGCTTTACATTTCCGATCCGCGATCTCCGCAGGAAACCGACCGGCCGTTTCCTGAACCCGGCCTGTTCGTCATCAATGACGGCGGCATGCTGCAGATCGTCGACATCTCGAACGCACCGTTCTCGCGACCCGACCTCAGGGGCGTGCTGGACGGCATCAAACTGATCCGCGAGCGCAACTATCCCATTCGCGGCATGGCGGGCTGACGGCCACCGGCAATTGGGCTAGTCTTGCCACCGAACCGGCCTGGCAAGGACACCCCCATGCGCCTTCTCGTCTTCCAGCACATCGATTGCGAACATCCCGGCATGCTGCGCAAGTTCCTGGCTGAGGACGATGTTCACTGGGACGCGGTGGAACTGGATGCGGGCGAACCCATCCCGCCGCTTGATGGCTACGATGCCCTGTGGGTGATGGGCGGGCCGATGGATGTTTGGGATGTCGATGCGCATCCCTGGCTGGTTGAGGAAAAGCGGGCAATCCGCCGTTGGGTGGGCGAACTCGAACGGCCCTATCTCGGCCTGTGTCTCGGCCACCAGCTTCTCGCCGATGCCATGGGCGGCACCTGCGGACCGCAGCGACCGCCGGAAATCGGTATCCTCGATGTGGAACTGACGGCGGAAGGCCAGAGCGATCCGATCTTTGCCGGCATGGTGCGGCGGCAAAAAGCGTTGCAATGGCATTCTGTCGCCGTCGCCCAGCCGCCGGAAGACACCGTCGTCCTCGCCTCATCGATAGCGTGCCGGGTGCAGGCCATGCGCGTCGGCCTCAAGGCGTGGTCGATGCAGTACCATGTGGAGGTCGAGCCCGACACGGTCGCCAACTGGGGCAAGGTGCCGGCCTACAAGACGGCACTCGAATCGACGCTTGGCCCCGACGCGCTGGGCAAGATCGACGCGGCGGCAAGTGCTGCCATGCCTAAATTCATCGCCGGGGCCGAGCGGCTCTATCGCAACTTCCGGGCCGCCATCACCTGATCTCGTGGAGCACCACCAGGTCCACCTCCTCGCCGACCGCCTCGAGGCGCTGGCGTTCGCGGCGGGTCGGGCTGTGGGGCTCATAGCCCTGCGCCACGGCGCGGGTAAAGGTCTCGGCATCGGTCAGGGCGCGGGCGGGCAGCACCTTGTTGTGCTTTTCCAGCTTGGCGGCGAGATTAACGGCGGACCCGATGGTGGTGTACTCGAGCCGATTGCCGCCACCGAGGGTACAGAACAGCACTTCGCCCGAGGCCACGGCCGCGTTCACCCGTTCGGGGGTGATGCGTGCAAGGGCTTCTTCGTCGCCCCAGCCTTCAGCCTCGGCCATGACGGCATCGAGCGTGCGCAGGGCATCGGCAGCACCGGTGGGCGAATCGTTTACCGCGCCGAAGGTCGCCATGATGCCGTCGCCCAGGAACTTGTCGATGCTGCCGCCGTTCTGCCTGATCAGCGGCACGATGCGGTGCTCATAGGCCGCCAGCATGGCCACCACCTCACCGGCATCGAGGGTGGCAGCCATGGGAGTGAAGCCGCGAATATCGATGAACAGCACCGCCGCCTGGCGCCTGATACCCTCGCCCGCCATGGCCGTGGTCTCGCTCGAGCGGATGCGGTCGGCGACCTCGGCGTCGAAAAAGCGCGACAGATCGCGTGCCGCCGCCTGCTCGGAGACGGAAACCACCAACAGGTCGTTGGCGCGCCGCAACGCCAGCGCCAGGATCACCGTCACCATGAGGATGGAGATGATCTTGTCGACCTCGGCACCCACCAGTATCGAATTCGATGTCATGTAGAGCACGTAGTTGTGGGTGATCGTCATGTTGGCGGGATCGGCCAGGATGGCGTAGCCGGTGAGCGCCAGCCATCCTGCGGCGGCCGTCAGGCCGGCGGCGATGACGAATCGGGGCTGGAAGCGCAGGGTCCTCAGCGCCACGAAAATGAAGATGTAGAGCAGCGTCGGCGCCTTCAGGTAGAAGGAGGGCGGCTGGCGGTACTGGACGTGAAAACTCCAGATCAAAACCGTCAGCACGGCGATGTCGAGCACGATGTTGAGATAGACCGCCCAGTTCGGCAGGCCCCGGCGCAGGGCCCAGAAGAGGCCGACGACATTGAGCACCATGTAGCCGCCGAGCGCATAGGGAACCGGCGAGAAGGCGGTCCCCAGATCGGTGCGCGGCGCCACCAGATAGAGCGTCGTCCACAGCCCGACGACGGCAAGCTGGATCAGCTTGACCAGCACCTCGCCGGAATTTTCCTGGCGCTCGATGGCTGCAAGTACACGCGGCGGCAGTGCAACCGGCGCCCGCCGCCGAAAAGTCTCTCTCAGGATATCCGGCAGTGCGGGCAGCCGGGCCACGTCATTGACCCTTCTTCTGGCGCGGCACCATGCTGAGGCCTTCGCGCGCCAGGCGGCTGTCGGGCCTGAGGCGCTTGAGCTTCAGTTCGTGCTCGGCCAGGTCGGCATCGGTCGCATCGGGATTGTGGTGGAACCCCACATAGTCCACGACCCCGGCGGCATCGGCGAGGCGGGCGCCTTGTTGCCAGGTCGAATGGCCGTAGCCGAGATAGGGGGTGAAGTCCTCGTCGGTGTACATGGCATCGTAGATGAAGATGTCGGTGGCATGCGCGAATGATACCAGCGCCTCGTCGAGGCGGCCGGGCTGATGCTCGACATCGGTCATATAGACCGCCGAATGTCCGGCGTAGCTTACCCGGTAGGCCACTGAGCCGCCGGGATGGTTGAGCCTGATGGTGTCGATGGTGATGCCGTCACCGAGGTCGAGCCGGTCGCCCGGCACCAGGTCGTGATAATGCATCGCGGCCGAAAAACACGCCGGCCCCACCGGGAAATAGGGCTCGCGCATGTAGTTGTGGATCATGTCGGCCGTCGACCGGTGCCCGTCCAGATGGCCGGACCATACATGGACCTCGTTGCCGGAATTGTGCAGCGGGCCAAAGAAGGGCAAGCCCTCGATGTGATCGTAGTGGCAATGGCTGAACAGGATGTCGATGCGCTGCGCCGCCTCGCCGGCCATGGCCCGGCCGAGATAGGCCATGCCCGATCCGGCATCGAATACCAATCGGCGATCGCCGCAGCGCATTTCGACGCAGGACGTATTACCCCCGAAGACCGTTGTCGACGGAGATGACGACGGCAGACTGCCCCGCACCCCCCAGAACCGCACGAGCAGCGGATTTTTGAGCATTCAAGCCACCCCGTCCAATGCCACCTCTCGCCGGTAGTGCTTGACCCCACCCTACAATATGGAGGTTCGTGGCAATGGTGCAACTGTGAAATAGTTGATATGGCGCAGCTTCCGCCACGAGGATGGCTGTGCTACCTCAACCCGCCCCAACAACAAACCAAGGCCAAATCAACCCGGCGATGATCACCCGACTGGAAAAACTGCTGTACCGGCTGCAATCGCAGCACGCCTGCCTGAACTGGGTTTTCGGCGAAATCGAGGCGATGCCCGGCATCGTGTTCGAGCTTGGCTTGGGGCTGGGGCGCACCTTCAGCCACTTGCGGGCGCATTTGCCGAAGCGCGAAATCTACGTGTTCGAACGCCAGGTCCACAGCTATCCCGACTGCACGCCGGAAGATCATCAACTGGTCATTGGCGATCTCGCCGAAACGCTGCCGGCAGCGGCGGCGCGCCATGCCGGCAAGGTCGTCCTGGTGAATTCCGACGTCGGCTCTTTCGACAAGGAGCAGAACAAGGTCATGGCGGCCATCGTTTCGGCGGGCATCGCGCCGGCGCTGGCGCCGGGCGGCTTCGTCCTCTCGGACCTGCCGCTGTCGGTTGCGGGCTGCAAGGCGCTGGCGCTGCCGCCGGGTGCCCATGAGGACCGCTTTTATCTCTATCGCAAGGAAATCGAACCATGAGGCTGGTCATTGTCGGCGCCGGATATGTTGGCCTGGTGACGGGCGCCTGCCTGTCGGATTTCGGCTTCGATACCGTATGCATCGACAGCGATGCCGGACGCGTCGCCATGCTGGAAGAAGGCAGGATCCCCATACACGAGCCGGGGCTGGAGCAACTCGTCGCCAACAACGTGGCCGCCGGCCGGCTGACCTTTTCGACTTCTTACGATTGCGTCGCCGATGCCGATGTGGTGTTCATCGCGGTCGGCACGCCGTCGCGTCGCGGCGACGACGAGGCCGACATGGCCTTCGTCCATCAAGCCGCCCGCGACATCGCGCGAGCGCTGAGCGACTATACTGTCGTGGTCACCAAGTCGACGGTGCCGGTGGGTACGGCGCGGCAGATCGAGGACATCATCAAATCGGAAAATCCCAACGCCGACTTCGACATGGCGGCCAATCCGGAGTTTCTGCGCGAGGGTTCGGCGGTCGGCGATTTCATCAATCCCGACCGCATCGTCATAGGCGCCGAGGAGGATCGGGCCCGCGAACGCCTGCGTCAGCTTTACCTGCCGCTGGTCATGCGGCGGGTGCCGATCGTATTCACCGGGCTGGAATCGGCCGAGCTCATCAAGTACGCTGCCAACGCCTATCTCGCCATCCGCATTGCCTTCGTCAACGAACTGGCCGACCTGTGCGGCGAACTGGGGGCCGACATCCAGGCGGTGACCCGCGGCATGGGTCTCGATTCGCGCATCGGCCTCAACTATCTGCAGCCGGGTCCGGGCTTTGGCGGCTCGTGCCTGCCCAAGGACATCCGCGCCCTGGTGGCGACGGGCCGCGCGGCAAAACGCCAGCTCACGGTTGTCGAGGCCGCCAAATCGGCCAACGACCGGCGGGTGGAGGGCCTCGCCGGACGGGTGGCGGAAGCCGTCGGCGGCGATCTTGCGGGCAAGCGCATTGCCGTGTTCGGGCTCGCCTTCAAGGCCGACACCGACGACATGCGGCGCGCCGCCAGCCTCACCCTGGTGCCGGCGCTGACCGCGGCGGGCGCCAGCGTGGCGGCCTGCGATCCCGTCGCCATGGAGGCGGCCAGGCGGCACTTTTCAGGCATCGAATGGGCCGAGGACGCCTACGAGGCAGCAACCGGTGCCGATGCCGTGGTGGTGCTCACCGAATGGAACCTGTTCCGCGGCCTCGACCTCGAGCGCCTGGCGCAGGTCATGAAGACGCCGCTGGTGGTCGATTTCCGCAACATCTATCTGACCGGCGAAATGGCCCGCGCCGGCTTTACCTACATCAGTCTCGGCCGCGAACCGGTCAAGGCGGACTATTCACTGGCCGAGGCCTGAAAGGTAGGCCGCCACCGCCTTGCGATCACCTTCGTCCAGCGCCGAGGCTATGGCGCCCATGACGCTCGCAGGCCGGGTGCCGGCAGCGAAGGCATCGAGCTGCAGGACGACATAGGCGGCGCGCTGGCCGACGAGGTTGGGCACATCGGCCATGTTCCCCATCATCCCCATGCCGCCCATCATCCCGCCCATCATGCCCTGGCCGTGCATCATGCCGGTCGGGGCGCGGCCCGCCGCGCTGTGGCAGGCCGCACAGGCGGGAACACCGCGCCGGGAGGTGAAGAACACCTCTTCGCCACGCGCCGCCAACGCCTTGTCGGTGACGGTATCGGGCTTCACCGGCTGGCGCGAATAGAAGCGGGCGAGACCGGCAATCTGTGCATCCGACAGATCGGTCGCCTGCGGTGTCATGACATCCGAGGCACGCGCACCGCTGCGGAAGGCATCGAGCTGGGCGGCGAGATAGGCGATCGTCTGCCCGGCAAGCTTGGGGAACTTGGCATCGGCTTCGCTGCCGTTGCCGTCGGCGCCGTGACAGGCGGCGCAGCGCTCCGTCACGAGCTGCTGCGGTATCATGTGAGAAATGTCGTTCGCCCGGGCGCCGGCCGGGGCCGTCCCCAGGCAGGCTGCAAGGAGCATTGCAGAAGAGGCGACGCTCACAACGGGGCGCGGCAGACAAAGCATGGCAGCCGACATGCCCATTCTCCTTCGACGTCATTGGCGGGAGAAGGTAGTTCGACAGATCAGGCCGGTGCCGTCAATGGTTGTTCCCTGGCTCCAGCCTGCGGCAACTCGACATCCAGGGCACGCGCTGCGGCATAGACGATGATCGAGGCCTGGCGGCCGCGCAGGCGGATGCGGCGCCTCGCCTTTTTCGGCACCGCAATGCCGGCAAGCTCGGCGGTGGCGGACGACAGGATCAGTTCGACGCCGAGATCCTTGCAGGCCGATTCCAGCCGGCTGGCGGTGTTCACCGTATCGCCCAGCGCGGTTACCCGCTCGCCCGCCCCGGTGCCGCTGGAGACCCCGATGCGGCCGAGAATGGCAAGGCCGGTGTGGATGCCGATGCCGATGCGCAAATTTTCCGGGATCTCCCCGGCCAGCGACTGGTTGAGTCCCTGCAGGACGCCGCCCATGGCACGGGCCGCGGCCACCGCCTCGCGCGCACCTTCTGAAGGCAGGCGATCCATGCCGAAGATCGCCATGATGCCATCGCCCATGAACTTGTCGATATAGCCGCCGGCATCGACGATGGCATCGCTCATGCGTGCAAGATACTGGTTGAGTAGGAACACCACATCGAAGGGAAGCTGCTTTTCCGACAGCGCTGTGAAGCCGCGGATGTCGGCGAACAGCAGCGTCACCTCCTGTTCCACGCCCCAGAAATACTTGTCGACGCGGTGCAGGTCATCAAGGCTGACGCGGTGGGCCGGCAACAGTGTCACCACTTTCATGTCGCCCGACGGCACAATCTGGCAGGCCAGCCGGACGTTGGGGCCGGCGCCCACCCGCGCCAGCACCTTTTTCTCGCGCTCGCCCGGCGGCGGCAGGCGTTCAAGACCGGAAAGGACCCGCACCCGGCAAGTCGAACAGCGTGCCCGCCCGCCGCAGATCGAGGCATGGGGAATGTCAAAGTGGCGGGAGATGTCGAGGAGCGTGAGGCCGGAAGCGGTGGTGATGGTGCGGCCGTCGCCATAGGTGATGTTGACACGCGGCCGGAGGCGGGCGAGCCCCATGCGTATGAGACGCAGGACGATAAAGCCGCCCAAGACCGCCCAATAGCCCCAGAAGGCCCAGTCGAGCCAGGTGAGGGCGAGGCGATATTGCTCCAGGGTGAAGGGCGACTGGAATTGGCTGAACAGCCGCACTTCCCGCCCTCCGACGGCAAAGCCGGCAAAGCCTGCCGAAGGTATCAGCACGGCGAGCCCCAGGAGATAAGGCCTCACCCGCTTGTACCAGGGCTTGAAGGAAAGCCACATGTGGATGCCGATGGAAGCGTGCACCCAGACCAGCACGATGAGCCCGGCCTGACGCCAGGCTTCGCCCGGCCACATGACCCACAGGGCATAGAGATAATTATCGTTGACGCCGAAGGCCTGATGAACGATGCGCGTGCCGATGATGTGGCGGAACAGGAGGATGGGAATCAACAGCCCGGCGGCGAGCTGCACCACGTCGCGCAGCGGCATCTTCAGCGAACGCCGGGTGATGAAGCGGGCAAGCCCCATGACCAGGTGGATGACGGCGGCCGTGACGAGGATGATCGTCACCGGCAGGCTGCGGGTGAACGCCACCCGCCAGTCGCGGACTGCTTCCATGGTCTCGATGGAAACAAGGCCGAGGGCGTGGTTAAGGAGATGGGTGGCGACGAAGGAGAACATGATCAGCCCGGTCACGATCCGGAGCTGACGGGTGAGCGAGCCGCCGCCGGTCATGCCGACCACGCCCGGCTGCCCGCGACAGCAACTGGCTTTGCGATGCGGTCCATGGTCTCAATGTGCCGCAAAGCGGGGATACGTGAAACAAACAATTTCTCGCAGCGATTGACGTTCGGGCGCTGCAATGGTCATGTATCGCGGACATGGATGACGAGGTGAAGGCATGATGATCGCTCGGTATCTGGCGGTTGCGGCAACGGCATTAGCGGTGTGGGCCGCTGCGCCCCACCCGACACGGGCGCAGCCGCTATTCCCGGTGCTGAAGGACAATTTCGAGGGCAAGACCTTCGCCGCCGGCAGTGGGCTCTATTACAAGAAGAATTTCGAGCAGAGCGCCGGCACGGTGCGCTTCGTCTCGGGCGATGCGCGCCAGGGCAAGCAGGCGCTGGTGCTGTCGATTCGTCCGCTGTGTGCTGCCGATGCCAAAGGCTGCAGCGAGCGCGCCGAAGTGTGGGAGAAGAAAAAGGTGCTAGTGCCCTATGGCGACGAGGTCTGGTATGCCTTTTCCATGAAGCTCGCCGATCCGATCCCGCTTGACGACCACCGTTACCTGATGGCGCAGTGGAAGCGCCAGATCACCCCGGCGGCGCTGAAATCCTACAGCCCGTTCTTGGCCTTGAGACTCGACAAGGGCAAGATCGTCATCACGGTGGAGACCGACGAGGTGAAGGTCGAACCGCTGGGCACGGCCGAGCGGCCGGACCACTGCAAGCCGGGCGAGACGCTGGTGTCGGACCGTCCGCATGACAAGCAGACACGGGCGCTGGTTGCCTGGCAGGCCGACATGCCGGTGACCGACTGGCGCTATCAAAACGGCTGCACCACCGAGATCGCGGTCAAGCATTACGGCAACCCCGTACCGGCAGCCGAAAGCGGCTGGATCGACTTCGTGTTCGATGTGAAGACCGGCCCGCGCGGCAACGGACGCATCGCGATTGCCGCCAACGGCAAGCCGGTGGCGCTGGTCACCGGCCATATCGGGCATCAAGGCGTGGGATTGGGGCCCGACATGTATTTCAAGTTCGGCCCCTATCGCGCCGGCGAGAACGCGATATGGACGGTGATGTATGACCAGTTTCGCCGCGGCCCGAGCTGCAGTGACGTGACTTCGGGGCCTATCTGCAACCTGTGGTCAGACACCGTCTCCGATGCTCAATGACCGTATCGAGGGCAAGTGGATCGACGCCTTTGAGCGGGTATTCGGCTTGTGCAAGGTCAAGGCCGGCGACGATGTGGCGATCCTTTCCGAGACCCAGTCGCGGCCACTGAACGTGCAGCTTGCCGAACTGGCGCTGCAACGCCTGGGGGTGAGGGCGTTCCACGTCGTGGTGGCATCGCCGCGGCAGGGATCGCCGGTGCCGGTGCGCTCCACCGGCGCCAGCCGGGCACTGTCGGGCCACAAGGCGGCGATCGCCTCGCTGCGCGAGGTCTCGCTGGTCGTCGACCTGACGGTGGAAGGGCTCCTGCACGCCCCGGAACTCCCCGACATCCTGTCAGGCGGCAAGGCACGCTTGCTGATGGTCTCCAACGAACATCCCGAGGCGCTGGAGCGGCTGGTGCCCGATGCCGCCATGGAAACCCGCGTCAAGGCAGCGGTGAAGCGCTGCCGCGCCACCAGCCAGATGACCGTCTCATCGCCCGCCGGCACCGATCTCACCGTCGACATGCGCGAGGCGCGCACCGCCGGAGTATGGGGCTGGACCGACCGGCCCGGCACCGTCGCTCACTGGCCCGGCGGCGTGGTGGTGAGCTTTCCCCGCGCCGGTTCGGTCAACGGCCGCCTTGTGCTCGATGCGGGCGACGTCAACCTCACCTTCAAGCGCTATCTCGAGCGCCCCCTCACACTCACCATCGCCGATGACTTCGTCACTTCCATCGATGGAGAAGGCACGGACGGCGAGCTGATGCGGCGCTATTTCGCCGCCTGGGGCGACCGCAACGCCTACGCCACCAGCCATGTGGGCTGGGGCCTCAACCACGGTGCCCGATATGAGGCGCTCGCCATGTACGACAAGCGCGACACCAACGGCACCGAGATTCGCGCCTATGCCGGCAATTTCCTCTATTCCACCGGCGCCAACGAGTTTGCCGGGCGCTTTACCGAAGGCCATTTCGATTTGCCGGTGCGCGCCACGACCATCCGTCTCGACGGCGTGGCGGTGGTGGAGGAAGGTCGGTTGACGGATGCCGATTGACGTCTTTGCCATACCGGGTATCGGGGGCGATGCCTCGTTGTTTCAGCGCGTTGCGGCCGAACTGACACCAGACATTCACATCACTGCCCACGACTTGCCGGGCTACGGCGATACGCCCATGGCCGAGGAGCAATACGGCTTCGGCGATCTGGCGCGCCGGCTGGCTGAACACGGCACGCGCGAAGGCGTGGAGCGGCTTCACATCCTCGGGCATTCCATCGGCGGCATGGTGGCGCAGGAATTTGCCCTCACCTATCCCGAGCGCACGGCCTCGCTGGTCCTTTCAGGCACCACTTCGTCTTTCGGCTCGGCCGACGGGAGCTTTCAGAAGGCGTTCTTGAAGAACCGCCTTTCGCCGCTCGATGCAGGGCAGAACATGGCCGAACTGGCCGAGGCGTTCTCGTCCTCGCTGCTGGGAAGCGATGCCGGCCGGGAGGCGGCGGACCTCACCAGAAGCGCGTTCGCCGCGACGTCGGCGGATGCCTATCGCATGGCGATCACCTGCCTCACCACGTTCAACCGGCGCGCCGATGCGGGCCGTATCGCCGTGCCTTGCCTGCTGATCGCCGGCGTCGAGGACCTGAACGCACCGCTCAGGACCATGGCGCGGATGAGCGAGACCATACCCAACGCCCGGTTCGCCGTCCTGAAGCGCACCGGGCACATGGCGCCTTATGAGAAACCGATTCAATTCGCCCGCCTAATGCGCCAGTTCTACAAGGATATTTCCGCATGAGCGACGATGCGCCGATATTCGATCCGCAAGCCTTCCGCCTCACGCCGCAGGAAACAGAGCTGACAGACCTTGGCCGCAAGCTGGGCATGGAAAACTTTGCCGGGCGGGCAGCGGCTTACGACCGTGATGCCGTCTTTCCCACCGACAATTACGACGATCTGCATGCCGCTGGATTGCTCGGTATATGCGTACCCAGGGCCCATGGCGGGCACGGCGCCCCTTACCGGACCTACATGCTCACCGCCGCCGAGATCGGCCGCTATTGCGGGGCGACCGCGCTCACCTTCAACATGCATGTGTGCTCGTGCCTGTGGACGGGCGATCTGGCGGATGATCTCGACATGGACGGGGTCGCGCGCGACCGCCACGACCGCCACCGCGCCAGGCACTATGCCCGCATCGTCAACGAGGGCCGCATCTATGCCCAGCCGTTTTCGGAAGGCGGTGCGGCGGCCGCCGGCGTCGTTCCCTTTTCCACCTCGGCGAAGAAAGTGGATGGCGGCTGGGTCATCAACGGCAAGAAGATTTTTGCCTCGCTCGCCGGCCATGCCCACTATTACGGCGTGTTGTGCGGCGAGGTGAAGCCGGGCGAAAGGCCGTCGCGCAAGGACACCATGTATATCGCCGTGCCGGCCGATGCCGAAGGAGTCAGCGTCGAGGGCGACTGGGACCCGCTCGGCATGCGTGCCACGGTTTCGCGCAACCTCGTCTTCAAGGACGTGTTCGTTTCCGAGGACGAGGAGCTGATGCCGCGCGGCGTCTATTATCAGGCGGCGACGCGCTGGCCGCACATGTTCATGACCCTGTCGCCGGCCTATATGGGCATCGCCCAGGCCGCCTATGATTTCACGGTCAGGTACCTGCGCGGCGAATGGCCCGGCCTGCCGCCGGTGAAGCGGCGCATGTACCCCACCAAGCAGATCGCGCTGGCCGAAATGCGGGTCCGGCTGGAGCAGACCAGGGCCCTGTGGTTCCAGGCGATCAGCGAGGCGCGGCCCGATCCCTCGAAGGAGCAGGTGCTCAGGGCCTATGCGGCGCAATTCACCGTCATGGAAAACGCCAACGAATTGTGCCAGCTCGCCATCCGCACCTGCGGCGGCCAGTCGATGCTCAGGTCGCTGCCCATCGAGAGGCTCTATCGCGACAGCCGCTGCGGCTCGCTGATGCTGCCGTGGACGGCCGAGATATGCCTCGACCGTATCGGGCGCGAGGGCCTCTACGAGCCGGGAGAGACCGACTGATGCGCGACCCGGCGGTGTGGGCCGAAGAGGCCGCCCGGCGCGATGCGGAAAAGCCCGCCATCCGGTTCGAGGGTCGGGTCATCAGCCATGGCGAGCTTGCCGATGCGGTGGACCGGGCAGCGGGCTTGCTGACATCGGGGCTCGGCCTGAAGGCCGGCGCACGCATCGGCTATCTCGGCCTCAATGCGCCGGAACAGATCGTCCTGACGCTGGCGGCGGCGCGTGCAGGCATCATGGTGGTCGCCCTCAACTGGCGGCTGGCGGTGCCGGAACAGACCTTCATCCTCGCCAATGCCGAAATCTCCGCGCTGGTGATCGCCGACAACTCCGCTGAACGTATCGCGGCCCTGACGAACGGCCTTGGCGATATCCCCGTTTTCGGCTTCGGGGCGGGCGGCGGCGCTGCCTCGCGGTTTGCCGATGCCGTGGCGGCCGAAAGGGGCGGCGGCGGCATCCACGGCGATACCTCAAGCCCGCTCCTCATCGTCTATACCTCCGGCACCACCGGGCGACCCAAGGGGGCGGTGCTGACCCGCGAAGCAATCCGCGTCAACGCCATCAATGCCCAACACATGCACGACATGACGGCTGCCGACCACATTCTCACGGTGTTGCCCATGTTCCACGTGGGCGGCCTCAACATCCAGACGCTGCCCGCGCTGGCGCTGGGCGCGACGGTCAGCCTGCATGCGCGTTTCGAGCCGGGCGCGACGCTTGCCGCCATCGCCGCCGACCGCCCGAGCCTCACCGTGCAGGTGCCGGCCACGTTGCAGGCGATGATCGCGCATCCCGCGTGGCAGGAGACCGACCTTTCCTCGCTCAGGGCGGTGGCGACGGGCTCGACCGATGTGCCGGTCGACCTGATCGAGGCCTTCCATGCCCGCAAGGTGCCGGTGATCCAGGTCTACGGCTCGACCGAGACCGGCCCCGTCGCGCTCTACCAGCGCATCGAGGAGGCCTTCTCGACCGTCGGCTCGATCGGCCGGCAGGGTCTCATGAGCCGCATCCGTATCGCCGATGCCGTAGGCACCGAAGTGCCGGACGGGATCGAAGGCGAAGTGCTGGTCCAGGGCGGCAACGTGGCATCGGGCTACTGGCGCGATGAGGCGGCGACGAGCGATGCCTTTCGCGACGGCTGGTTCCATTCCGGCGATGTGGCGGTGCGCCATGCATCCGGTCTCTATTCGTTCAGGGACCGCATCAAGAACGTCATCATTTCGGGGGGCGAAAACATCTATCCGGCCGAATTGGAACGTATTCTCAGGACCCATCCCGGCATTGCCGAGGCCGCCGTCGCCGGGCGGGCGGATCCCCGTTGGGGCGCGGTGCCGGTGGCGGTGGTCGTGAAAAAGGACCCAAAACTCAGCGCCGGGGACGTTCTTCAGGCCTTCGACGGCCAGCTTGCCCGCTACAAGCATCCGCGCGCCGTGATCTTCGTCGATGCCCTGCCGCGCAATGCCATGGGCAAGGTGAGCGCCGAAGTCGTGGCCCGGATGATTTCTGATTTCCGTTAAGGCAGATTTGATTGTTGAATACTGATTCTGTCCGATGAACCTCAGATTAACGTAATGGTCAGGCGAGGTTCAGGCGCTCTCCCCTATAACGGTCGCCATCCACGGTGATCGACGGCCAAGCACCTGACTGGTCACCAGAACCAACCACCGACCTCAAAGGAGAGAACCATGATCCGCAAGACCATGCTCGCCCTCGCCGCCGTTGCCGCCATGACCGCCGCCGGTTCGACCGCCAATGCCGGCGTGCGCGTGTATTTCGGTGCGCCAGTGTTCGGCTGGGGTTACCACACGCCGCATTATGCCCGCTATTACGGCTACTATGGCTGCCCGAAGGTGTTCGTCGGCTACAAGAGGTACTGGAACGGGTACCGCTGGCACACCCGCAAGGTCTTCCGCCGCATCTGCTACTGAGGCCTCCTCCAGGGCCTTGGCCGGCAGTGACCAGCGGGCGGCAAGCCTGCCACATGAACCATCGCATTTTGCCGTTCGCGGCATCGCCGGCCAAAAGGCACCCGATGAGCCCCGGCTCATCGGGTGTTTTCTGATTCTTACGTAATCCGATTTCAGCTTGCACAGTCGCATTTTCGTTCAGGCAAGGTTCAGGAATCACGATCTATAAGGGTCGACATGGACGGCAACTCGCCGGCGTTGCAGAGTATGCCGCCACGAACCTCGGAGGAGAAAACAATGAACCGCACCCTCATCTGCGGCCTCGCGGCCGCCGCCGCGCTGACCTGTGTCGCCACCGCACCGGCCTCAGCCGGTGTCCGATTCTATTTCGGCGCCCCTGGCTATCAGTATGCGCCCTACTACCCGAGACCCTACTACTATCAGCCGCAATACAGGCCGGCCTATGTCTGCCGCTGGGTTGTCGTCGGCTACAAGCGGGTGTGGAACGGCTATTACTACATCACCGTGCCGAGGAAGCGGCAAGTCTGCAACTGAGGTCAGGCGACGGTGACGGCCGGCATCTTCAAGTGACCGGATTTCTGCGGCGGGCCGGGCTCGCCGCAGTTTCTTTTTGCGATGCATGACGAAGGAAGATTCGTCCCCCGGCTCAGTGAGCCGGGACGATCGCCATGGCCTCGATCTCGACACGCGCTTCAGGTTCCACCAGCGCGGTCACGCCAACTACTGCCATGGGCGGATAGTGACGACCGACGATGCGCCGGTAGGAGGTGCCGAGACCGGCAAGGTTGGCGCGATATTCGGCCATGTCGGTGACATACCAGGTGAGTCGCACCAGGTGTTCGGGGCGAGCGCCGCCCGCCTTCAGAACCGCCACGACATTTTCCAGCGTCTGCGCCACCTGATCGACGAAGCCGGCGGGAAACCGGCCTTCTTCATTCCAGCCGATCTGACCGCCCACGGTGATCGAGGTGCCTGAGGCGCGCATGCCGTTGGAATAGCCCCGCGGACGCGCCCAGCCTTCGGGCAGCAGCACCTCGTGAGCCGCCGGAGCAAAGGGATTGTTGGCTTCATGCCGGTTCATGGTCTCTCCTTCACGGCTCAACCGGCCTTGTCGAGGGTGGATCCTGCCGCGATTTCACGCAGACGGAAACGTTGCAACTTGCCGGTCTGGGTGCGCGGCAACTGATCGACGAAGACGATGCGGCGGGGATATTTGTGCGGTGCAATTTCGGCCTTCACATAGTCCTGCAACCGCCTGGTCATGGCTTCGTCCGCGGCGTTGCCCGCCTTGAGCACCACGTAGGCCTGGACGATCTGGCCACGTGCCGTATCGGGGGCACCGACCACGCCGCATTCGGCAACGGCTGGATGGGCGAGCAGGCAGGCTTCGACCTCCGGGCCGGCGATGTTGTAGCCTGACGAGATGATCATGTCGTCGCCGCGCGCCTGGTACCAGAAATAGCCCTCTGCATCGCGCACAAAGGTATCGCCGGTAAAATTCCAGCCGCCTTCGACATAGTTGCGCTGGCGCGGGTCGGCCAGATAGCGGCAGCCGGTGGGTCCGCGCACCGCCAGTCGGCCGGCGATACCGGGCGCTGCTTCGCGACCATCGGGTCCGATGACACGTGCCTCGTAGCCCGGCACCACCAGACCGGTCGAGCCCGCCTTCACCTTGCCGGCGGGGGCGCCGATGAAGATGTGCAGCATTTCGGTTGCACCGATGCCGTCGAGAATGGCGATGCCGGTCCTTTCCCGCCAGGTCTCGAATGTCGCCTTGGGCAGCGCCTCGCCCGCCGAGACGCAGATACGCAATGTAGACAGATCGGCCGCTTCCCCCAGTCCGAGGATGGCGCGGTAGGCGGTGGGAGCGGTGAAACACACGCTCGCGCGATGCCGGGCGATGGCGGCAACGAGAGCGGGCGGCGATGCCTGTTCAATGAGGACGGTTGAGGCCCCCACCCTCAAGGGAAACAGCACGAGGCCGCCAAGTCCGAAGGTGAAGGCAAGGGGCGGCGAGCCGATGAAGCGGTCATCTCGCGTCGCCTTCAGCACATGGGCACCATAGCTGTCGCAGGTGGCAAGCAGATCGCGGTGGAAGTGCATGGTGCCCTTGGGCTCGCCGGTGGTGCCGGAGGTAAAGGCGATGAGCGCCACGTCATCGGCGGCGGTGTCACAGGGCGCGAAGTGCTCCCCTGCCCTTTCCATCATCACATCGAGGCCGTTGGCAGCATCGGAATTGGTATAGACAATGCGCGTCAACACGGATGCGCGTTCACGCGTCTTTTCCATCTCGTCGGCCAGACGCACGTCGCAGAAGGCCAGCGCAATCCGGGCTTTCTCGACAATTTTCTGCAGTTCGCCAGCCCGCAAGAGCGGCATGGTGGCAACCACGATGCCGCCGGCTTTCAGGACCGCCAGACAGATCGCCGCCATGACGGGCGAGTTGGCAAAGCGTAAGAGCACCCGGTTGCCGGGCTCGAGCCCAAGATCGTTCACCAGCACGTTGGCGATGCGGTTCACGCGGGTGGCCGTCTCGGCATAGGTCCAGGTCACATCACTGCCAATGAGACAGGGCCGGTCGCCGTCCCCGCGCTCCAGCCAGCGGTCGAGCAGCTCGGCCGCGGCGTTGAGCCGGGCCGGGTATTGCAGTTCCGGCAGGTTGAAAAGGAAATCCGGCATCTCGCCAGCGGGGGGGCAGCCGGTCGCGGGCGAATGTGTCGGTGTGGGCCGAATACTGAACCATGGCTCGTGCCTCCCTGTTCCGTCAGGTGTTCGCGAGGACCTGCCGGGCGATCACCAGGCGCTGCACGTCGCTGGCGCCTTCGTAAATGCGTAGCGCCCGGATCTCGCGATAAAGCTCTTCGACCTTGGAGCCCTTCTTCACGCCGAGGCCGCCGAAAAGCTGCACCGCGCGGTCGATGACATCCTGTGCCTTGTCGGTCGCAAAGCGCTTGGCCATGGCGGCCTCGCGGGTGACGCGGGGTGCACCCTGGTCCTTGGCCCAGGCGGCGCGATAGACGAGCAATGCCATTGCATCGATGCCGGTCGCCATGTCGGCGATTGCGGCCTGCACCAGTTGCAGGTCCGCTTCCACCCCGTCGAACATGCGGCGATGGGTAACGTGGGCAACCGCCTCATCCAGCGCCCGGCGGGCAAAACCGAGGGCGGCAGCGGCAACGGTTGAGCGAAACACGTCCAGAGTCGCCATCGCCACCTTGAATCCTTCGCCCGGTGCCCCGAGAAGGGCCTCCGGACCGACGCGGCAACCGGCAAAGCGAAGCGTGGCAAGGGGATGCGGGGCGATCACCTCGATGCGCTCGACGACATCGAGACCCGTCGTTCCGGCATCGACGATGAAGGCGGAAAGGCCCCGCGCGCCCTCGCCTTCGCCACTGCGGGCGAACACCACCAGATGATCGGCAATGGTGCCGTTAGAAATCCATGTCTTCACACCATCGAGGATGAAGCCGTCGCCGTCGCGCCGCGCCGTCGAGGCGAGCGCCGCCACGTCGGAACCGGCATCGGGTTCGGAAAGGGCAAAGGCGGCAATCCTTTCACCCCGCGCCACGGGCGGCAGGTAGCGTGCCTTCTGGACATCGGTGCCGAACAGGCTGATGGCACCGGTGCCGAGGCCCTGCATGGCGAAGGCGAAGTCGGCGAGCCCGTCCCGGTAGGAAAGCGTTTCCCGCATCAGGCAGAGGCTGCGCACGTCGAGCCGTTCCGACAGGCCTCCCCAGGTGGCAGGCACCACATGGCGCAGGAAACCGGCCCTGCCCAGCGCCTCGACCAGCGTCCGGCAGGAAAGGTCGACATCGGCGTGATCGCTGAGGCCCGATACCTCGGCATCGGCCCAGCGCGCGGCTTCGTCCGCCAACACGCGATGTCGGTCATCGAAGAAGGGCCATGCGAGGAAACTGCGGTCCGCCATCTAGTCTCCCTCGAAGACCGGCCTCTGCCTGGCGGCGAAGGCCTCGAAGGCGCGGCGGAAATCCTTCGTCTGCATGCACGCCGCCTGGGCGAGGGCCTCGGCCTCGATGGCCTGATCGAGGCTCATCGCCCACTCCATGTGCAGCATGCGCTTGGTCATGGCGTTGCCGAAGGCGGGACCTGCAGCGAGCGACTTCGCCAACCCCAGCGATTCCGGCAGCAGCGCGTCGGCCGCGACGAGGCGGTTGAAGAAGCCCCAACGCTCGCCCTCCTCGGCGCGAAGTTCGCGGCCGGTGAACAGGAGCTCCGAGGCGCGGCCCTGCCCGATGAGCCGCGGCAGCATGGCGCAGGCCCCCATATCGCAACCGGCAAGACCGACGCGGTTGAACAGGAACGCGACCCTGGCCGACGGGGTGGCGAGGCGCATGTCGGCGGCAAGGGCGAGGATGGCGCCGGCGCCCGCTGCAATGCCATCGATGGCGGCGACGATCGGCTGCGGGCAGGCGCGCATCGCCTTCACCACATCGCCGGTCATGCGCGTGAACTGCAATAGCCCCTTCATGTCGCGTTCGAGCAAAGGGCCGATGATCTCGAAGACATCGCCGCCGGAACTGAAGTTGCCCCCCTCGCCCGAAATCACCACGGCGCCGATCGCGTCGTCGTGCTGGAGCGCCAGGAAGAGATCACGCAGTTCGGCGTAACTATCGAATGTGAGCGGGTTCTTGCGCTCTGGGCGATTGAGGCGGAAATGCGCTACCTCTCCATCGACCTCGACGTCGAGATGGCGGGCCTTGTACATGCACAGAGGCAGGGTCACGGTATTGGCGAAGGTCATGGGCTTTCTCCGGCAGTTCCGGTGGCGGCGAGCACCGAACTCTTCAGGCGGGCAAGCAGCCGCATGAGGGCCTCGACCTCACCCGGATCGAGGCCGGCGAAGAGGTCCGCCACCCATTCGGCATGTTCGGCGGCCATGCGGGCGAAGGCTTCGCGACCGGCGGGGGTGAGGCTCACATAGCTCACGCGGCGATCGGCCGGATCGACCCGCTTGACGATGAGACCTTCGCGACGCAGGCGCTCGGCGAGGCTTGTCACATTACCGTTGGTCACCATCATGCGCCGGGACGTCTCGCCCAGGGTCAGGCCTTCGGGCGCGCGTTCGAGCTGGGCAAGGAAGTCGAAGCGCGGCAGGGTTACGGAAAAGCGCTCGGCAAGGCGCCGTCGGATAGTCGCCTCGACGAGATTGGAACAGGTGAGGAGCCTTAGCCACAGGCGCAAGTCCGCCTTGTGGGCATCGGGGCTCTCGGCCGCCTTGGTCTCGGCATCAAGCGGGATATGCAGATCGCCGTCCATGCCTCTCACACTTCCCCGCCGGAAACGGAAATCGCCTGGCCGGTGATGGCAGCGCTCAAGGGATGGCACAGCCACACCACCGCCCCGGCGACCTCCTGCGGTGTCATCAAGCGGCCAAGCGGGCTCGTCTCGGCAAAGACCGTGACAACATCCTCCGTCGACCTGCCCGTCCTGGCGCCCACCTTTTCGGCCGAGCCCGACACCATCGCGGTGTCGGTGTAGCCGGGACATACGGCATTGACGGTGATGCCGGAACGCGCCACCTCGAGGGCCAGCGCCCGCGTCAAGCCCACGACGCCGTGCTTGGCCGCGCAATAGGCCGAGACATAGGCATAGCCCTTGAGGCCGGCGGTGGAGGCGATATTCACGATGCGGCCGGCATGGCGTTGCAGCATGCCCGTGAGGGCGTAGCGGCAACCCCAGAACGTGGCGGTGAGGTTGACCGCCAGGACAGCGTTCCACTGCTCGGTGGTCGTACGCGCCGTGAGACCCGTCTCCACCGCACCGGCATTGTTGACCACGATGTCGAAGTGACCGTTGACGCGCCCGGCCTCGGCAAAGACCGCCGCAAAGGCGGCCTCGTCGGTCACGTCGGCCAACAGGACCAAGCCGTTGCCAGCTTCGGCGGCCACTTTATCGAGACGCTCAGCATTGCGGCCGATGAGGCTGACGCGGGCGCCGCGGGCGGCCAGTGCCAGGGCGATCGCCCGGCCGATGCCGCTGCCCGCTCCCGTCACCAGCGCATGCCGGCCGGCAATCCCGTCGTCCTCGTTCATGGCCGAAGCGACTCCTCTTGTCGGGATATTATTTTAGACTTAAAATAATTTTCGTGCAAGCGGTGACTCGAGCACCCATGGAGGCCCGACATGCGCATTTCGATCATCGGCGGCGGCCCGGCCGGGCTCTATTTCGCCATCCTGATGAAGAAGGCCCGGCCCCGGTCGGTCATCGACATCTATGAGCGCAACCGGGCCGACGACACGTTCGGCTTCGGGGTGGTGTTTTCCGACGAGACCTTGGTCACGTTCGCGGAGCATGACGCCGAGAGCTACCAGGCAATCACCGATCACTTCGCCTATTGGGACGATATCGAGGTGCATCGCGGCACCAGCGTGCACCGCATTCCCGGCAACGGCTTTTGCGGCTGTTCGCGGCGCACCCTGTTGCTGTTGCTGCAGCGGCGTGCCGCCGGGCTCGGCGTCAATCTCCACTTCGAGACCCAGATCAGCGACCTTCGTTCGCTCGCCGGCAGCGACCTGATCGTGGCTGCCGACGGCATCAACAGCCAGGTGCGCGAAGCGTACGCCGCCCATTTCAAGCCGACCATCGACCTGCGGCCGAACCGCTTTGCGTGGATGGGCTCGACCCGCCCGCTCGATGCCTTTTCCTTCTTTTTCAAGGAGACCCAATGGGGCCCCTTCATCGCCCATGCCTACCAGTACGAGCCCGGCGCCTCGACGTGGATCTTCGAGTGCCAGGCGGAGACATTTGCAAGGGCGGGGCTCGGCGAGCTGGACGAACAATGCTCGGCCGGGCGCATGGGCGAGTTGTTCGCCAGTGCCCTCGACGGGCACCCGCTGATCATCAACCGCTCCTTCTGGCGGCAGTTCCCGATGATCCGTAACGAGCGCTGGGTGAAGGACAATATCGTGCTGCTGGGCGACGCCAAGTCGACGGCGCATTTCTCCATCGGTTCGGGCACCAAGCTCGCCATGGAGGACGCCATCGCCCTCTATCAGGCGTTTGCCGGCGGCAACGATGCAGATTCCGCCCTGAGGCACTACGAGGACGAGCGCCGCGAGGAAGTGGAACGCACCCAGCATGCCGCAGATGTCTCGCTGGTGTGGTTCGAGCATGTGGACCGCTTTCGCCACATGCATCCGGTGCGGTTCGCCTTCGGGCTGATGACCCGCTCCAAGGCCATCACCTGGGACAATCTCACCCTTCGGGCACCCGGCTTCATGACCGAAATGCAGGCCATGGTCGAAGACGATCAGCGCAAGCGGCAACTGCCGGTACGGACGGGTGTGCCGCCCCTGTTCCAATCTTTCCGTTTGCGTCAACTGGAAATTCAGAACCGCGCGGTCGTTTCGCCCATGTGCATGTATTCGGCGAAGGACGGCATGCCCAATGACTGGCACCTCATGCATTACGGCGCCCGCGCGGTCGGCGGGGCCGGTCTTTTGTTCACGGAAATGACCGACGTGACGGCCGAGGGGCGCATCTCGCCCGGCTGTGCCGGCATCTACAACGACCGACAGGGCACTGCGTGGAAGCGCATCGTCGACTTCGTCCATGCCCATTCGGCAGCAAAATTCTGCCTGCAACTGGGCCATGCCGGCCGCAAGGGGGCAACGAGGCTGATGTGGGAGGGCGCCGACCGGCCGCTCGATGAGGGCGCGTGGCCCATCGTCTCGGCCTCACCACTTCCCTATTACCCCGACAGCCAGGTGCCCGCCGAACTGAGCGAAGCCGGCATGGTGGCGATCATCGCCGCCTACGAGGCGGCCGCCCGACGCGGTGTTGAAGCCGGCTTCGACATGCTCGAACTGCATGCCGCCCACGGCTATCTGCTGGCCAGCTTCCTGTCGCCGCTCACCAATATCCGTCGCGATGGCTATGGCGGCAGCCTCGAAAACCGCCTGCGCTTCCCGATAGAAGTGTTTACGCGCATCCGCGCCATCTGGCCGGCGGAGCGCCCCATGTCGGTCAGGCTCTCGGCCACCGACTGGAAGGCGGGCGGCAACACGGATGAAGAATCGGTTGCCATCGCGAAGGCTTTCGGAGACGCTGGCGCCGACCTCATCGACGTTTCCACCGGCCAGACGGTCCATGACGCCGAACCGGTCTTCGGACGCATGTTCCAGACCCCGTTCGCCGACCGCATCCGCAACGAGACGGGCCTTGCCACCATGTGCGTCGGCAACATCACGTCGGCCGATCAGGCCAACACCATCCTGGCAGCGGGCCGCGCCGATCTCGTCGCCTTCGCCCGGCCGCATCTGGCCGATCCCTCGTTCGCGCTCGATGCCGCGGCCCGCTACGGCTTTGCCGGCATCGACTGCCCGCCGCAATATCTGGCGGGCAGGGACCAGTTGCTGCGCACGTGGGCGCGCGAACGCGAGGATCTGATGGCGTTGCGGCGCAAGGCGCGCGCCCGGCCGCGCCTCGGCAAGGGAACAGCGGCAGCCATCGCTCAGCCCTGAGGGACGATGCCGGAATACTTGCCGCGATGAAAAACCAGCGGCCTGCCTTCAGGATCGTGCTCGGCGTGGATCACCTCGCCCACGAAGATCACGTGATCGCCGCCCACATAGGTATGGGCAGTGCGGCATTCGAGCACCGCGAGGGCGCCCGAGAGCACCGGGCAGCCATTCTGTCCGGTCGTGTAGTCGACGTCGGCCCACTTGTCGCCGAGTGCCTTGGCGAAGCGGTTGGACAACTCCTCCTGGCCTTCGCGCAGCACGTTGACCGCAAACAGGTCGGTGGAAAGATAGGCTTTCAGGCTGTAGGCGTGGCGCCCGAGGCTCCACAGGATCAACGGTGGGTCGAGCGAGACGGAATTGAACGAACTCACCGTGTTGCCCACCGGTTCGCCACGCGGGCCGATGGCGGTAATTACCGTCACGCCGGTGGGAAACGCCCCCAGGCAGTTGCGGAATTCCCGCTGCTCCATCACGTTCGCTCCTGTCACCGTTTCGACCTGATCGCCAGCCTAAGGCCAGTGTCTGCCCAAGTTTTCACTTTTCCGCCACCGCCATGCAATAATTCACCGAACCAATATTTACCAATTTTGCCCAATAAAACCAATTCTTGCTAATCCCGGCCGCATGGCCTAGCCTTTGCGTAGATGCCCTCATGGCAAGGGAAACCGTTCGCATGCTTGATACGCCACGGCAAGCAGGGCTGATGGCCGGCGCGCCTCGACCGAGCCTGATTCTGAGACCAGGTATCCGTACTCTGCCGGCAAATGTCGAGCGCTACCTGGTCAAGGGCGGCGGCATCGTGGTGGTGCCGGTCGAGGCCGGGGATCGGCTGGAGGTCATCGACAAGGAGGGCCTGCAGCCCTGCGAACTGGTCGCCGCGGGCACAGATGGCCGCGTCGACACGGTATCAATTCTGGGCGCACCGGCCGACAAGCCGGCAAGCGGTCTCAGGGCGGCGCTGGCCGCGGGCGAAGAATCGGCAATGATCGCCCGCCGTGCCCTTGAGCGGCGCGGCATCGATGTCTCGCGGGCGATGGCCGTCGCCCTGTTCGGGCCGGGATCGCGGGCCGGCAGCAAGGCTAGCCTTGCGGTCATGCGCCCGGGTCTTCTCATCGTCGCGGCGCCCGGCGGCGTGATGGACGCCGAAGCGCAGGATACCGCCACGCCCATCGAGCTCTTCATCACCCGGACCCGGTCGCGCGGCACAAACGAGGCCCTGCTGCCCGAGCCCCTGGCCGATCCGTTGCAGGATTTCCGCGTCGGGGCGCGTACCGCTATCGCCTATAAGGTGAAGGCCGGCGATTACATTCAGGTGATCGATGTCCAGGGGCGGCAATGTTCGGATTTCCAGTGCTTTTCCGTCCGCAAGCTGGACAAGGGCAAGGACCTTGCACTGGATTCCACGGTAACGCGCAGCCTCATCGCCATGAGCTATCCCGTACCCGGCCTGCCCTCGAAGGCCTTCGACCGGGAGATGGAGCCGCTGATCGAGGTGATCCGCGATACCTGCGGGCGGCACGATGCCTTCGCCACCGCCTGCAACCCGCGCTACTACGACGACATGGGCTATCCCGGCCATATCAACTGCAGCGAAAACTTCAACGAAGTGCTGGCTCCCTTCGGCGTTACGCCGCGCCCCGGCTGGGAGGCGATCAATTATTTCTACAACACCAACATCGACGCCAATAACCAGCTCTATCTCGACGAGCCGTGGTCGCGGCCGGGCGATTACGTGCTGATGCGGGCGCTGACCGATATGGTGTGCGTGACATCGGCGTGCCCGTGCGACATCGATGCGGCCAACGGCTGGGAGCCGACCGACATCCATGTGCGCACCTATTCCGGCAAACAGACCTTCTCCAGAGCAGTGGCTTACCGAATGACCCCAGACGCCGATCCCGAACTCACCCGTCAGACCGCCTTCCACGGGCGCTTTGAGGCACTCACCCGCAATTTCACCGAATATCGCGGCTTCTGGCTGCCGACCCACTTCAACAACGAAGGTCCCATCGAGGAATACTGGGCCTGCCGCGAGCGCGCCGCGGTGATGGACCTCTCGCCCTTAAGGAAGTTCGAGGTGACGGGGCCGGATGCGGAGAACCTGCTGCAATACTGCATGACCCGCAACATCCGCAAACTGTCACCGGGCGAGGTTGTCTATACAGCGATGTGCTACGAACACGGCGGCATGATCGACGACGGCACCGTGTTCCGCCTCGCCCAGGACAATTTCCGCTGGATCGGCGGCGATGACTATTCCGGCATCTGGCTCAGGGAGCAGGCGGAAAAGCTCGGCCTGAAAGCCTGGGTGCGCTCCTCGACCGACCAGCTGCACAACATCGCGGTGCAGGGACCGAAGTCACGCGACATCCTGAAAGAGGTGGTCTGGACGCCCCCCGCCCGCACCGCGATCGATGAACTCAAGTGGTTCCACCTGACCGTGGGGCGTCTCGGCGGCTTTGAGGGGGCACCCGTCGTCGTGTCGCGCACCGGCTATACCGGCGAACTGGGCTACGAGATCTTCTGTCATCCAAGGGACGCCGAAGCGGTGTTCGATGCCGTCTGGGCGGCGGGCGAGCCGCACGGGCTGGCGCCACTGGGCCTCTCGGCGCTCGATATGCTGCGCATCGAGGCGGGCCTGATCTTTTACGGCTACGAGTTCGATGACCAGACCGACCCGTTCGAGGCCGGCATCGGCTTCACCTGCCCGCTGAAGTCCAAGGATGAACCCTTCATCGGCCGCGAAGCGCTGATCGAACGCAAGGCCCATCCCCGCTACAAGCTGGTCGGTCTCGACATCGAGGGCAACGATGGTGTTGGCCATGGCGACTGCGTGCATGTGGGCCGTGCCCAGGTGGGCATCGTCACCTCGAGCACCCGCTCGCCCCTCCTGAAGAAAAACATCGCCCTTGCCCGCATGGACGTCACCCACGCCGAACCGGGCATGGAAGTGGAAGTGGGCAAGCTCGACGGCCACCAGAAGCGCTTGCCGGCGCGCATCGTCACCTTCCCCCACTACGACCCGACCAAGTCGCGCGTCAGGACCTGAAGGCGGTAACCTCCTTATCAAGGCACGATTTCTCCGGCGTCCACGGCTTCTTAACCCGCAAGGTCCAGCATGGTGTCCGAGCCCGCATCCGCTTCAAGCCGGAGGATCAGCCATGTTCACCAAGCCCGTCCGCATCATGCTCGTTGCCACGGCCATCATGTTCGCCCTCGCCTACTGGAACGTCAACGACAAGCCCGGTCAAACAGTGCAGGTGCCCGATCTGGGGCTCGTCGCCAAGGACATCGCGCCGCAATAGCGGGCTTTCGGGCCGTCATTGCGGAAGGACAGTGCTTGCGCGTGCCGTGGTCGCCGGACCGAACCGACGCAAGGGCCTTGCCTGCGCCTGTCCAGCGACCGATGCCTGCGGGCAAGCGGTGGCCGGCGGCACAGGGCTCTGGCGCGGCCGCGTTCGGAGCGCTAAATTCGCGATCATGCCGGATGTCGAAGATCTTCTCACCCAGGCCAAGGACCATTACGCGGCGCGCAATTTCAGCGAGACACTGCGCATCTGCGAACATCTGAAGGAAATCGCCCCGCATCGTCCCGAGCCGCACAACATTATCGGCAAGGTTCACTACAGCCAGTTGAACTACAACGAGGCGCTGAAGCACTTCCAGCAGGCGCAAGACGTCGATCCCGATCACATCAATTCGGCCTGGAACGCCGGCAACGCATTGTTCTACCTGCGGCGTCTCGGCGAAGCCGTGTCGTTCTACAAGCGCGTGCTTGAACTGGAGGGCCCGGACCACCTTCACCGCCAGGCGAGGACCATGATTGCCCACATCGAGCGGGTGAGCGGGGTATCCGGCGCCGCGGCCGGCCGATGAAAGATCGCGGCAGCCGATTGAGCGGCCGACGCGAGGCCTGATCCGGTTACTCCTTGAGGCCGCCGGTGCCGAACTGGCGCGTGAAGGTTTCTTCGTCGCCGGCGGCCAGTAATCGCGCCTGGACGATCCATTGCTCGCGCGCGATGCGTCCGTGGAACTTCAGGTGCTCATCAACCCAATCGATCTCGTCGGCGGTCCACATGGAAATCTGCTCATAGCGATAGATCCCCAGCCGATGCAACGTAAGCTCGATCTTGACACCAACGCCGGAAATGCGCTGCAGGTTGTCGCCACCTCCCTCCGGCGGAGCCGACAGGCCTTGCGGCGGCCGCGGCTTGCCGGTTGGCGTCCTTGATTGCTCGCGTGGTGCGGGCGCACTGGCAGACTCCGACGAACGGGACTGGGCTGCCGGCGGTTCAGGTGCAGCAGGTTCTGCCAATCTGGGAAGGGCTGGCGCCCTGGTGCCCGAGACATCGACGGACGAATGGGTCCAGCGATGCGGGCCGGGTACGGCTTCGGCCGCTGCCATGGCCAATGCATTGGCGCGGGCTCCGGCGAATATCGAATGCACGAGGCAGCCGATGATGCAGCCGATGAAAAAGGCCAGCAGCATCCAGAGAAGGAAATCGAGTGAGAGTGTGCCCATGGGTTGCGTTCCCGTTAGCTGTTAACGCCGTTGCGATCCGGTCATTCGGCACCCGAACGCTTGTAAGTCGCCCATCCCACCAGGAACCCGAGTCCCATGGCGGCGCTCAGCCACGTCCAGTTGTGCGCGGCAATGGCGAACATGTCGCCCCAGCCTCCGGCATTCTGCATCGCTTAACTCTCCCCTTCAGCCCCTTCAGTCGCGGCTCACCGATTCGACCTCCCGACACCGACTCACCGGCCTCACGAAGGCTGACGGCGTTCCGCAACGTCGTTATAAGAGGTTCACCCGGTGATGGCCAGCACGCCGCCACGCCGGCAAGATGTTAACGAAATGCTGCATTTACGGCCCATCATGGCACTTTCGTGCCCACATCGGCCCGCAGGAGCTCCCTCTATGTGGCATTTCGGACACAGCCGGGGAAATTCGCCCGCCACCCGCGTCACGGTTGTTGACCTTTGGTGGGCGAAAAGAGACAAGAAGACACGTGCGGTGCTGATCGTGCGGCCTCCAGATACCGGTTTGCAGGGGATTCGGGGGCAAACCACTGAACTTCAGAGATTGTGGGAGAAAAGATAATGACGAATACGAAGTGGCTCCGTCGGGCTCTTCTGGGTGGTGTGGCGCTCAGCGTCATGGCAGCCGGTGCGCAGGCCGACGAACTGAGCGCGCTCAAGGCTCAGCTTGAGTCCTTGCAGGCCCGCGTGAACACGCTCGAGACCCAGCCGGCCACGACAACCGTGCCGGATGGCGTGAGCCTGATCAGCTTTGCCCGTGGCCAGGGCACCCTTGCCAACTGGGGTCCCGACCAGACTGCTCATGAAGGCACCCAGCCTGCTGATCGTGGTTTCACCATCAACGTGACCCCGACCGCCGACATGCCGGCGCCGGTGGCAGAGATCGTCGTCTATGGTTACGTCAAGGGCGACGTGATCTATGACTTCAATCACTTCGTGGGCGATTCCTTTGCGCCGTCGGCCCTTGCCTCCAGCCCGCGTAGGGAGAAGGACCATATCACGCTGCATGCCAAGCAGACCCGTTTCGGCATCAAGTCGAAGGTCGATACGGCCATTGGCCAGATCCGCACCGTGGTCGAGGGTGACTTCTTCACCGGAACCAACACGTTCCGCCTTCGCCATGCTTACGGCGAATGGGACATCACCCCGAACTGGACGTTCCTGGCTGGTCAGACCTGGGATACCGCGGCCCTTCTGCCGATCGGCATCTCCACGGTTGACTTCTCGGGCCCGACCGGTCCGAGCTACGGTCGTCGCGCTCAGGTCCGCATCACCTATCATGACGGTCCGCTGTCGTGGGCGGTGGCCATCCAGCGGCCGACCAACAACACCAGCACCAACATGCCGGACGTGGCGTCGTACTTCCAGTATGACTTCCCGGGTGGCCATCAGTTCATCGTGACCGGTGACATCTCCGATTACCGCCGCATTTCCACGTCGGATATCGGATGGGCAGTTCAGGCTGGTGCCAACATCAACCTGGCCGACATGGCTTACCTGACGACCGGTATCGTTTATGGTCGTGGCCAGCCGCAGTCCCTGTACTGCGTCGGTGGTTGCGGTATCCTGCAGGTCGCCCCCGGCGGCGGCAAGGCGGTTGAGGCTCTGGGCTTCTCGGTTGGCCTGAGCTTCAACATCAACGACACGACCACGTTCAACACGGCTTTCGGCTACTTCGACAACATCAACAACATTGGTGGTGCCGGTGCCGAGAACACGGCGATGACGGTTCATGCCAACATCCTGTGGAAGCCGGTCAGCCAGATGCAGATGGGCTGGGAAGTGATGTGGGGCGAAGAGAAGTTCGTCGGTGGTGGCAAGCGCCACGACCTCCGCGCCCAGTTCGGCACCTGGTTCTACTTCTAAGACTATCACCTGATAAGGCTTCGGCCTGAGGACCGGCCCGCGGTAACCCCGCGGGCCGGTTTTTTGTGAATGGGGGCTTCGCTGCTTCCCGCCCTGCCCTTGACACCTGTCGCCGAACGCGGAACAACCCACCGCATCGTCAAACACCCGGGCAAAGCACCTCAAACGCCATGTCGATCAACCGCAAGATGCGGCGGGCATCCGCAAAATCCGGCGGCCCCGAACGCCTCCAGACGCCACAGCCGGTGCGCTACCCGCAAGTGCGCGCCGCGCTGGACATGGCCGGCCGGCTGCGCGACCAGCGAAGAACCGCGGAAGCATTCGATCTATGCCAGCGGGTGCTGCCGATCGAACCGCAGCATCCTGAAGTGCATTTCACCATCGCCACCATTCACGAAGCCCAGGGCGACCTCGTGAAGGCCGCCGCGGCCTACCGCAAGGTTCTGGAACTGGCACCCGGATTCCTGCCCGGGCTGGTCAACCTCGCCGCCTGCCTGACGGAAACCGGGGCCTATGCCGAGGCTCTCGCCATCTATGACCGAGGCTTGAAGCTGGCACCCGACAATCCGGTGATCCATCAGGGCCTGGCGCTGGCGCTTACCCAGCTGCGCCGTCACGACCTGGCGCTGGCGCAATACGAATTCCTGGCCAGCCGGCGTGGAGATTTGTTCGACCTGACGGAACTGGCAAGCGCCCGTGACCGGGCAGGCGATCCGGAAGGGGCGCTCAAGGCCTATCGCCAGGCCGTGAAGCTGATGGCCAACCCGGCCCCACTTCACGTTTCCATGGCCCGCGTGCAGCAGATGCAGGGCAATCGCGCGGCGGCCAGCCAGCACATCGAACAGGCGCTTGAGGCCGACCCGAACGATGGCTATGCCCATCTCGTCAAGGCCGTCTACTATACCGACGCCGACGAAATCGACGGCGAGATCGAGCGTATCCGCCAGGCGCTTGCCGCAACCTCCAGCAGACCTGTCGACATCGCCGCGTCACCTTTGAACTTCGCCCTCGGCAGGCTGCTCGAGCGGCGCGGCGACACCGCTGCGGCTTTCGAAGCCTATGCCACAGCCAACCGGTTGCTGGCGCCACTTCAGGTCAATGACGACGGGCAGGTGCAAGCCAACGTGCGGCAACGCCTGGCCACGTTCGGCCCCGATAGGTTGAAAGAGCTTTCACGGTATGGCGATCCGACGTCGCAGCCGCTGTTCATCCTCGGCATGCCGCGGTCCGGCACCACGCTGGTCGAACAGATGCTTGCCAGCCACCGCGACGTCATGGGGCTCGGAGAACTCGAACTGCTGCCAAACCTGGCGGCAGGCCTCGCCCAGCCGAGCCCGCAAGCCATTGCCGATGCGGCCCGGCTGTATCTGCAAACCTTTCCCGCCAAGGCCCGCACGGCGCGCCGCGTGATCGACAAGTCGATCGGCTCATTCAAGCATATCGAATTGATATTGCTGATGTTTCCCAATGCGTGCCTGATTGCCTGCGAACGCCACCCAATGGACATCGCCTGGTCGATGTTCATCGAATATTTCAACAAGGACTCGATCGTCTACTCCTATGACCTCAAGCGCATCGCTCATCATCTGCGGCTGCACTGCGAGATCATGGACCATTGGGACAAGGTTCTGCCGGGGCGCATTCTGACGGTTCGCTACGAAGAGCTGGTGGCCGATTCCGAGGCGCAGGCGCGGCGGCTCATCGAGCATGCCGGACTCGACTGGGATCCGCAAATCCTCAACTTTCACGAGAGCCGGCGCGTGGTGCGGACGGCAAGTCTTGAGCAAGTCCGCCGGCCCATCTATAAGTCCTCGGTCGGCAAATGGCGGAAGTTCCAACCCCACCTGCAAGCCCTGTCGCAGGACCTGGCGGATCTGATCGATCGCTACGAGAACAGCGGTCAGTGACCGGCTGCAACCGACGCTGTTTTACCCGCCATGGCGGGGGCAACGGTCATCGCAATGGCGAATTTCACAGTTACCTATATTGATGTCCTCAATTCGAAGCAGAATAACCACTGACATGCAGTCCCCGGCTCAACTCGTAACGCAAGCCCGCAACCTCGCCCGGACGGGCTCGTACGATGCGGCGCGCTCGGCCTATCGCCAGGCTATCGCCGCGATGCCGCGCAACCCCGAACTTCTGTTGGAGCTCGGTGTCCTTGCCGGACAGAACGGCGATTTCGCGGGCGCGCGCCGATCACTGGAAAAGGCATTCAAGCTCGATCCCGAAGACCCCAACGCGCCCTTCAACCTCGGCCAGGTCGCCAAGGCGGAGGACCAGTACGATCGCGCCGTCCGCTTCTTCCGCCAGACGTTGCAGCTCGACCCGAGCTATCACGAGGCACGTGTGGACCTCGGCGAGTGCCTGCTGCTCGGCGGCAGGGCGGCGGAGGCCCTGCCGGTATTGAACGAAGCTGTGGAGGAGGCGCCGGATGATGCCTCTGCCCATCACTTACGCGGGCTGACCCTGTACGAACTGGACAGCAAGGCCGAGGCGGGCAACGCCTACAAGCGGGCACTGGAACTCGACCCGGGGCACGTCAAGTCCAAACTCTTTCTGGCGGAAATCGAGTCCGAGATCGGAACGTCCTGGGTTGCCGTCGATCTCATCGATGGTGTGGAAGCCGACGGCATGATGGCGCCGGAGAGTTTTGCGCTCGCTGCCCGCGTGCTGCATCGGGCCGGCGAATTGCGGCGGGCGATGTCTTATGTCGACAAGTCCCTTGAGGCGAAGGTGAACGTCAATTCGGCGTTGATGACGCGCGCCAACGTCGCCCGCGATCTTGGCCAGTTTGCGGCCGCCGAAGCCGACCTGCGCAAGCTGATCGACCACAATCCCGCCTGGTCTTACCAGCAACTGGGCATCATCTCGCGCCTGGAGCCGGAAGCCGAGGCCCGCATCAAGCGCCTGGCCGGGAACACATCGGCATCATCCGACTCGCGTGCCCAAGCCAATTTTGCGCTTTACAGGCTTCTTGACCGTACCGGCCACCATGAGGCGGCCTTTGCGGCCTTGCAGCAGGCCAATCGCCTCAGGGCGGGTGCAGGGCGGGCGCCGAGTGGGCGCGACGCGACCATGGTCGACCGCATCATCGGCACCTTTTCACCCCGGTTCATGCACGAACGCGCTGCATGGGGGTTCCAGAAGCCTGGCGCGGTCTACATTTTCGGCATGCCGCGCTCAGGAACCACCTTGACCGAGCAGATCCTTGCTGCCCACCCGCGCGTCTTTGCCGGCGGCGAGCGTCACGACGTGATGCGCATGCGCGCCCAGATCGCCGGCTGGCCGGAAGGGTTCGCGACACTGACCGAGCAAGGCTGCGAGCGGATGGGGGCCGATCTGTACGGGAAGCTGACGGCGGGGACAGGCACTGAGGACCTGACCACCGACAAGGCGCCCGGCAACTATATGCTTGTGGGCCTTATCCGCTCCATTCTGCCCCAGGCCAAACTGATCCATGTCCGCCGCAATCCGGGCGACAACTTGCTGTCGTTGTTTGAGCAGGATTTCACTGCCAGTTTGAACTACGCCAACGATCTGGATGACATCGTCGAGACGTACAAATCGCATGTCCGCATCATGAAGCACTGGACTTCCACCTGCGAGATACCCATACACACGGTCGACTACGATGCGCTGGTGGCCGACCCCGAGCCGCATATCCGTACCTTGCTGGATTTTGTTGGCTTGGAATTCGACCCGCGATGCCTGAGGCCGGAAGAGGTGGAGCGAGAGGTGCGGACGGCCAGTGTCTGGCAGGTCCGGCAACCGATCAGTGCCGCTTCAAGCGGCCGCTGGCGACGTTATGAGCGGCAGTTGGCGCCCTATGTACGCGCGCTGGAGGAAACGCTGTGAGACAATCGGCATGGATCGTTTTAGCCGCGGCATTGCTGGCCGGCTGCGTCACCACCAATAACCTCGGCAGCGAGCGCGTCATCAACGTGGAGGGCGATGCCAGCCCGGCGAGCATCCAGCTAACGCCGAGCATGAACCATCTGGTGATGGAGACGAGCCCCTCCTTCGTCACCCTGATCGTACATGAAGCCCAGCAACGCGGACGTATGGGCAGCGATTTATTGCCGGAAGCCCTCACCTCGGGCAGCGGGTTTGTCGTCGATCGGTCGGGCCATGTGCTCACTGCGGGTCATGTTGCGCTGGCAAAGGGCAACACCGTCGATGCCACCGGCGCTGACGGCAGACTTTATCGTGGGCGCGTGGTCGATATCTCGCGCTCGCCGGACATGGCCCTGATCCAACTCATCGATTTCGCCGGTACGCCGGTCGAACCGGCAGCCAGTCCCTGCATGAGCCGCAACCAGCCGGTGTTTTCCCTTGGCAAGCCGCACGCAAAAGGTGATACCGCCCGCATCGGCTCGGTCGCCTCCATGAGTTTCGGGCGGCCGGTCAGCTATAGCGGCTTCGGCTACAACGACGCCATTGTTCTGGCGATGAGCACCCGGCGGGGCGAGTCCGGCGGCCCGGTTTTCAATGCCGACGGCGAGTTGACGGGCATGCTCGTCAGCACCCTGTCGGACGGCAACGGCAGGCCGCTCAATCTGGCCCATGCCATATCGACCAGCAATCTCGCCCGTTTCGTGTGTGCCGACACGAACTGCTCTGCCCGCTGGCGGGAGCTAACCCGGACCGATGCCAAAAGCTGCCCGGCAGCTTAGGGCCGATTGAATATCACGGGCGCAGCATCACGGGATGAGCACTGTCGAACCGGTGGTCTTGCGCGCCTCAAGATCGCTGTGAGCCTGGACGGCGTCGGCCAGATCGTAGCGCTGGTTCACCTCGATTTTCACCTTGCCGCTCGCCACCATGTCGAAGAGATCGGCGGTGTTGGCCTGCAGGGCCGCATCACTCGCCACATAGGTCATCAGCGTCGGGCGTGTCAGGTAGAGCGAGCCCTTGGCCGACAGGATGCCGAGATCGAAGTTGCGCACCGGTCCTGAGGCATTGCCGAAGCTGACCATCAGGCCGCGTGGCTTCAGGCTGTCGAGCGAGGCGGCCATGGTGGCCTGGCCGACGCCGTCATAGACCACCGGCACGCCCTGACCGCCGGTGATTTCGCGCACCCGCTTGGCAACATCTTCCTCGGCATAATTGATGACGTGGGCATAGCCGTGAGCGCGGGCAAGTTCGGCCTTTTCCGCAGACCCGACGGCGCCGATGGCGATGGCGCCGAGGGCCTTGGCCCATTGGCCGGCGATGAGCCCGATGCCGCCGGCAGCGGCGTGGATGAGGATCGCCTCGCCCTTTTTCACCTCATAGGTCTCGCGCAGCAGGTAGCGTACCGTCATGCCCTTCAGCATCATGGCGGCGGCCGTCTGGTCGTCGATGGCATCGGGCAGTTTCGATACGCGGTTGGCGGGGGCATTGCGCTGCTCGCTGTAGGCGCCGATGGGGCCGGCGCCGTAGGCGACGCGATCGCCCACCTTGAGATGGTTCACACCCTCGCCCACTTCTTCGACTACGCCTGCCGCCTCGAGACCGATTCCGGACGGCAGTGGCAAAGGATAAAGGCCGCTGCGGTGATAGGTGTCGATGTAGTTGAGGCCGATGGCGGTGTGCCTGATGCGGACTTGCCCCTTGCCGGGGGCGGCAAGGTCGACCGCTTCGAGCTTGAGGACCTCAGGGCCGCCGGCGGTGTGGAAACGTATGGCTTTCATCTCGATGGCATCCTTTCAAATGGCGCGCGCCGCCGGCCCGATGACCGGCCCGCCTGGTCAGCGAGGTCGCTGACGGTCATTGCCAAGTCAATTTACCGGCTGCTAGTTTGATAACAAGGGGGCCGGATGGATCATCCCGCCTGATGCCAATCCAATATCGAGCATGCTGCGGATCCATGGCCTATTCGATCAATCCGGCCGTCCAGGCCACCATTACGCCGCCCATCGCCGAGGCCTTCTCGTGGATACCGGCTGATACAGGCAGGCGGGCGTTTCTCAATCTCAGCCAGGCGGTGCCGGGCTATCCGCCGGCCGAGGCGATGCAAGCCCATATCGCGCGGCTCGCCGGACGGCGCGCCACCAGCTTCTACACCGATATCCTCGGCATCCCTCCCCTGCGCGCCGCATTGGCGCGGCGAATGGCAAGCACATCGGGCGATGTGGAGGCCGGCGATGTCGCCATTACCGCTGGCGGCAACCAGGCGTTCTGCATGGCGATGAACGCCATCGCGGAGCCGGGCGACAACGTCATCATTCCGGTTCCGGTGTTCTTCAATCACCAGATGTGGCTGGAAATGATGGGTATCGAGGTGCGGCTGCTGCCCACCGACCCGTCCCTGCCACTACCTGACCCGGTGGCGGCGGCACGGCTCATCGATGAGCGCACCCGCGCCATCGTGCTGGTCACGCCCAACAATCCCACCGGCGCCGTTTATCCGCCGCGCCTGATCGGCGCCCTGTTCGAAATGTGCCGGGCCCGCGACATCGCGCTGGTGATCGATGAAACCTATCGCGACTTCACCGGCCAGGCGGGCGCGCCGCACGGCCTGTTCGAACGCCCGGACTGGCGCGACACCTTCATCCAGCTCTTCAGCTTTTCCAAATCCTATTCCATGACCGGCTACCGGGTCGGGTCGGTCGTCGCCCACCCGCGGCTGATTGCGGAAATTGAAAAGCTGGTTGATTGTGTGGCCATCTGTGCCCCGCACATCGCCCAAGACGCGGCTTTGTTCGCGCTGGAGGAACTGGACGACTGGCTGGCGGAAAAGGTTCAGCTCATGGGCGAGCGGCTGGCGGCCATAGATGCCGCGCTTGCCCGAACGGAACTTGCCTATGAACGGGTGACATCGGGAGCATTCTTTGCCTGGGTGCGTCACCCCTTTGCGGGACGACCGGCCCGCGATGTGGCCCGCACGCTGGCACAGCGCCACGACCTCCTGGTGTTGCCGGGCTCCATGTTCGGGCCGGGCCAGGAAGAGATGCTGCGACTTGCCTTCGCCAACGCCGAGGCCGCCGACATGCCCGAGGTCGCACAGCGCCTCATCGAAAGCCAGGAAGCCGGCGGGCTGAAAGTTTGATATTTCCACATTTCCGCTATTGACCAATAAGAATGATCATTTCCAATCCCGGCCCCATGGACCCGTCGCGCGCCATCACACTGAAACTCGCCTCGGTGCTGGTCTTCACCACCATGTCGACCTGCATCAAGGCGGTCTCGCCGGCCATCCCGCCGGGCGAAGCGGTATTCTTCCGGTCATTCTTTGCCCTGGTGCCAATCCTTGCCTATCTCGGCTATCAGGGTGCGCTTGCTTCCGCCTTCGAGACCCACCATCCGTTCGGACACGTCTGGCGCTGCGCTCTGGGCAGTATCTCCATGGGGTTGAGCTTTCTGTCGCTCGGTCTTTTACCGCTGCCCGAGGTAATCGCCATCGGTTATGCCTCGCCGCTTCTGGCCACCATCTTTGCGTCGATCTTCCTTGGCGAGCAGGTGCGGCTTTATCGTTGGAGCGCGGTGATGATCGGTCTCGTCGGCGTGCTTATCGTACTATCGCCGCGGCTGAGCTTCTTCTCCCACGGCGATGTCGGCAGGACGGAGTTCATCGGCGCATCGGCGGTGCTGGGCGGGGCGGTGTTCGGGGCCTTTGCCATGGTGGCGGTGCGCAAGCTGGTGCAGGTAGAGCGCACCGCGACCATCGTCTTCTACTTTTCCGTCTTCACCTCGATCGCCGGGCTGGCGACGCTGCCCTTCGGTTGGGCCCGGCCCAGCCTGGAACAGGCCGTAATCCTCGTGTCAGCCGGGATTCTCGGCGGGGTGGGGCAGATCCTCCTCACCGAGAGCTACCGCCATGCCGACGCCTCGACGATTGCCCCCTTCGACTATACCTCGATGCTCTTCGGCCTCGCCATCGCCTACTTCCTGTTCGGCGAACTGCCGACTCCGATCATGCTGGCGGGTGCCTCCATCGTGGTGTGTGCCGGATTGTTCATCATCTTCCGCGAGCATCAACTCGGCCTCGAGCGGGCACGGGCCAGAAAGGTCGTCACGCCGCAGGGCTGATCGCCCGCCTTCAGGCCGGCAGTCCAGCCTTCATGAGCGCCTCGCGGTGATGGACGACGTCGCTGTCGAGGCGATAGTGCAATGTGTCCAGATAGGCGCCGACGGTGAACCCCGGATCGGCGGCAAGGACCCTGGTGGCGTAGGTGGTTGCGCAGTCCTCCTCGCCCTGCATGGCATGGCACGCGGCAAGCAGGGCGAGCTGGAACCTGTCGGGCTGACTTATGCGGCGGAAGGCATCGACCGCCTCGCCGTAGCGTCGGGCGACGAAGTAGGCGCGCCCCAGGTGGTTCCAGAAGCGCTCCGGGTGATGAGGATTGAGGCGCATGGCCTTCTTCACCCATTCGATGCCTTTTTCCGGCAGACCGAGCCAGGTGAAAAGCTCGCCCTGCTGGACAACGATCAGGTCATAGTTGGGATTGAGCGCCAGGCCGCGCTGCTGGTGGTATTCGGCACCTTCGTGGTCGCCGCGCGACAGGTGAACGGCGGCCTGGATGCGATGCATGTCGGCATCATTCTCGTCCAGCGCCATGGCGAGCTTCAACTCGTTGTTGACGATGCCCCATGCCGCGTCGCGATCCTCGCTCCAGTCATAGACCCAGGACTGGCCGACGATGCAGGCCTTCCAGGCGTGGGCATGGGCATAGCCGGGATCGAGCGCAATGGCCTGGTCGATCAGTTTCTGCGCCGCCAGGTTGTCTTCAAAGCTGGCGCGATGATGCAGGACCTTGGCGGTCATCACCAGTTCGTAAGCGACCATGTTGTCGGGGGTCTTGCGCTTGATGCGGTCCTGCGAGGCGGCCTCCAGGCGACCGGGCAAGGTGGCCACGATGGATGACGTTACCTCGTCCTGAATGGCGAAAATATCCTCGAGATCTCGGTCGTAGCGTTCGGCCCAGACGTGGTGGTCACGCGCGGCGTCGATGAGCTGCACGGTGATGCGCACCCGGTTGCCGACCTTCCTGACGCTGCCTTCGACCACATAGTTGACGTTAAGGCTCCTGGCCACGTCCTGCACGTTCACCGCCTTGCCCTTGTGAACGAAGGTCGAATTTCGCGAGATCACCAGGAACTCCTTGAAACGCGACAGTTCGGTGATGATGTCCTCGGTCAGGCCATCGGCAAAGAATTCCTGGTCGGCCTCGCCGCTCATGTTGGCAAACGGCAGGACGGCGATCGACGGCGGCTCGGCCGCCTCGTCAGGGCGGACAGACGGGATGACGGCCTTCGCCGCGTCGGCTTCATCCAGCACCGCCCGGTAGATGCGGATCGGCCGCTCGATGTTCTTGACCTGCTGCTCGCCCAGATCCTCGAACTTCACATGAACCTTGCTGCCAAGCTGGTCGTAAACGGCACTGCTCACGCAGATGCCTCCGGGCTCGGCCAGTTGCTCCAGCCGGGCCGCGACATTGACTCCGTCGCCAAAAACGTCATCGCCATCGACGATCACATCGCCCAGGTTGATGCCGATGCGCAGGCGCATGCGATGATCGGGATCGACGTCGGCATTGCGACGGGCGAGACGCAGCTGGATCTCCAGGGCGCAGACCACGGCGTCTACGACACTGGCAAACTCCACCAGGACGCCGTCGCCGGTGGTCTTGATCATCCGACCGGCGTTCTTGGCAATGGCAGGATCGATGAGCTCCAGGCGATGGGCCTTGAGGCGCGCCAAGGTGCCGGCCTCGTCAAGCTCCATCAATCGGCTGTAGCCGACCACATCCCCGACCAGGATGGCCATCAGTCGCCGCTTGCTCTCAATGACGTTCATCCGACCGCGGCTTTCCGGGAAACTACGTCAGGGCATATTAGCCGCTGGCGCGTTACATTTCCACATTGCGCGATGGCGTGAAGCTGTATTGTAGCATAGCGAACGATAGTGACAGCGGGGTTTGGGAAAAGTGCTTTTGGGCTGCATCGGCGATGACTTCACCGGCTCGAGCGATGTCGGCAACACGCTCAGCCGGGCCGGCATGCGGGTGGTGCTCTATTCAGGCGTACCCGATGCAGCCGCCGATGGTGATGTCGAGGCCGGCGTGGTGGCGCTGAAGTCGCGTACCTCACCCGTCGCCGATGCCGTGGAACAGTCGCTGGCCGCGCTGGCGTGGCTGAGGGCGCAAGGCTGCCGGCAGTTCCTGTTCAAATACTGCTCAACCTTCAATTCCACCCCTCAAGGCAATATCGGACCGGTGGCCGATGCGTTGATCGATGCCCTCGGGGCGGACCGAGTGATTGTCTGCCCGGCATTTCCAGCCACCGGCCGCACGGTTTATCAGGGGCACCTGTTCGTCAACGACCGTCTGCTCAGCGAATCCGGCATGGAGCGCCATCCCCTCACCCCGATGACCGACCCCGACATTCGCCGCTGGCTGCAACGCCAGGCCCATCATAAAGTCGGCCATGTGGGTTATGGCGATGTGGCGCAAGGAAGCCAGGCCATCCGGCAGGCACTCGATGCACAAAGGACCGCCGGCCGCGATCTGGTCGTCGTCGATGCCGTTCGCGACAATGACCTGATCGCCATCGGGCGGGCTGTCGCCGACCTGCCGCTGATTACCGGCGGCTCGGGAGTTGCACTCGGCCTGCCGGAGAATTTCCGTAAGGCAGGGCTGCTTCAGTCGGCGCTGCAGGTCTGGTCGGGGCTGAAAGGACCGGCCATGATCCTGTCGGGATCGTGTTCGATCGCCACGCGGGCCCAGATCGCGCGCTACACCTGCGACCACCCAACACGCGCCATCGACGTCGAGGCGTTTATGGCTGGGCACCTCGATGCCGGCGAAGTGACAACCTGGCTGATGCAGCACCGGGACGAAGCGCCGCTTGCCTATTCCTCCGCCGATCCCGACGACGTCAAGGCGATCCAGCAGCGGCACGGTCGCGAGCCGGTTGCGGTAGCCGTAGAGGCACTATTCGCCGAAATCGCCCGGCAGACGGTCGCCGAAGGGGTGACGCGACTGGTGATCGCCGGCGGCGAGACCTCAGGCGCCGTGGTCTCCGGGCTCGACCTCCGGGCCATGGAAATCGGCCCGGAGATCGATCCGGGTGTCCCTTCGCTCAAGGTTCGCGGGCGCAATCTGGCGCTCGCCCTCAAATCCGGAAATTTCGGCGCGGAGGATTTCTTTGCCCGCGCCGTTGCCTTGCTGGGGGTATCGTGATGGCTCGGTTTTCAGCCAATCTCGGCTTTCTGTGGACCGAACTCCCGCTCACCGCCGCCATCGCTTCGGCCGCCGAGACTGGCTTCGATGCGGTCGAGTGCCACTGGCCCTTCCATGTCTCGGCCGATGAGATCAAGTCCGCACTTGCCGAGGCCAACCTGACCATGGTCGGCCTCAACACGGTGCGCGGCAACGTAGCGACGGGCGACATGGGCCTTTCCGCCCTGCCGGGCCGGGAAGCCGAAGCGCGTGCGGCCATCGACCACGCTATCGACTATGCGGCACTCACCGGCACCCGCAATGTGCATGTGATGGCCGGCGTCTCCAAGGGTGTCTGCGGCGCGCGCGAAACCTTTCTCGCCAATCTCGCCCATGCCGCCGACCGGGCGCGGCCGCATGGCATTGGCATCCTCATCGAGCCACTCAACTACCGCGACGCGCCGGGCTACTTTCTCTCATCGTCCGATGAGGCCGCCGCCGTCATTCACGAGTTGGGCGAGCCCAACGTGCGGATGATGTTCGACTGCTACCATGTGCAGATCATGGAAGGCGATCTCACCCGACGCATCGAGCGCCATCTGCCACTCATCGGCCATATCCAGATTGCCGCCGTTCCCTCAAGGCACGAGCCGGACGAGGGTGAAGTCGCCTATGAGCGGCTGATCGCCGACATCGACCGGCTGGGCTATGCGGGCTTCATCGGCGCCGAATACCGCCCGCGCGGGACGACCGGGGAAGGGCTCGACTGGCTCGAGGCGTTCCGTCGGTTCACCGGCTGAAGATCGGCATTACTCCACGCTGCCCTGGCCGCGGGTCTTGTCGTCGCTTGCGGGTGTCACATCGAGGACGCGGGCACGGCCGGTGATCTTTGCCGGGGTCGCCATGCAGTTTCTCATGCACGGCTCCTTCCTCTTGGCATATTCCGGCTCCTGGTGGCGGGTGTCGGGGATGAAGTTTGCCTCGTTCGGCAGGTGGATGGAGGTGAAGTTCTTCTTCGACAGATCGAAATTCTCGTCGGTGACGATGTCGTTGAGGTAGAGCAGGTAGGCGGTCAGCGCGTAGACGTCGTCATTCCTCAGCGAGCGGGCATTGCCGAAGGGCATGGCGCGGCGCACGTAATCGAAGACGGTCGACAGGTACGGCCAATAGGAACCGATGGTCTTGACGGGGCGATCGTCCTTCAGGCTGTCCTGGCCGCCCGCCAGCACCGGCCAGCGCCCGACGCCTTCACCGAAGTCGCCATGACACACGGCGCAATTCTCGGTAAACAACTGCTCGCCCTGGGTGACGGTGCCATGACCCTCCGGCAGTCCCTGCCCATCGGGGCGCACGTCGATATTCCAGGCGCTGACTTCGTCGGGCCTCGCCTTGCGCCCGAGGTGATATATGCCGTGATCCGGGATGGGCGTATCGGCGGCATTGGCGAATTGCGATTTCTGCACCGTTTCGGCCAACACTTCCTTGGTCTTGGCGGTCGCCGACGTGCCGTCGGCGGCAAAGGCCGAAAGATAGGCGATGACGTCGGCAATCTCTTCAGGCTTCTTGAGACCGGCAAAGGTCATGCGGGTGCCGTCCACCATCCCTTTGGGATGATGGAGGAACTTGGTCAGGGTCTCGGCGCTCCACACCAAGCCCCCCTCCCCGGCGTTGATCATCGCCTGGGAATAACCATATTCAGGCGCGGTCGCCGCCTTGCGGCCGATGACGCCGTTGAGTTCCGGTCCGACGCGGTTCTGGGCGCCGACACCGATATTGTGGCAGGCGGCGCATTTGCGGAAGATCTTTTCCCCCGCCGCGATATCGCCTGCTGCCAAGGCGGGAGAGGCCGTCAACAGGCCGGCCATCGCTGTCAGTGCCAGGGCGATGAAGCCGTCACGAAATCTCGACATTGTCCACCGTCCCGTCCGCCTTGACCTGCCAGGTCTGGATGCCGTTGTTATGATAGATGGAGTTTTCGCCGCGTGCGGCGCGCAACTCGTTCTTGGTGGGCTGCACGAAGCCGGCCTCGTCGATGGCCCGCGACTGGATGAGGAGCGGTGAGCCGTCCCAGTCGAAATCGAGATAGAAGCGGTGCAGCGCTTTGGGGATGGAGGGGCCGTCGAGACGCGCCGTGGTCCAGTTGCGGCCGCCATCGAGCGTCACGTCGACCCGCTTGATGGTGCCCTTGCCAGACCAGGCAATTCCCGAAATGACCGTCTGGCCACGCCCGTGCAACAGGGGCGCCTGCGGGCTGGGGCTGGTGATCACCGACTTCACGTCCATCTCGAAGGTGAAGCGGCGGGCCTTTCCGTTGGCGAGGAGGTCGGTGTATTTCGATGTCTCCTCGCGCTGCATCCAGGGTTCATCACCCACTTCCAGGCGGCGCAACCACTTCACCCACATGTTGCCTTCCCAGCCCGGCACCACCAACCGCAAGGGGTAGCCCTGTTCGGGCCGCAGTGCCTCGCCGTTCATGGCATAGGCGATCATGCAGTCATCGAGTATCTTTTCCAGCGGGACGGAGCGGGTCATGGCCGCGGCATCGGCACCCTCAGCCAGCACCCACTTGGCATTGGTCTTGAGGCCCGCCTCCTCGAGCACATGGCGCAGGGTGACGCCGGTATACATGACGCAATGCACCATGCCGTGGGTGTACTGGCAGCCGTTGAGCTGGGCGCCGCGCCATTCCATGCCGGAATTGGCAGCGCATTCGAGAAAGTGGATGCGGTTGACGCGCGGAAAGCGTTTCAGGTCGGCAACGGTGAACACCAGTTCGGTATCCACCAGCCCGTTGATCATCAACCGGTGCATGGCCGGGTCGATCTCGGCGATGCCGGCATGATGGCGCTCGAAGCACAGACCATTGGGCGTGATGATGCCATCGAGCGCGTGCAGCGGGGTGAAGCTCACCGAGCTGCGCGAGTCGGCGGTGAGCCAGGGAACGTCGCGACGGATCACATGTTTTTCGTAAGGCGAGGGATGCCCGTAGGGCCGCTCGGCCACGCCGTCGCCGGGATAACGGTTCCAGTCCTGGATCTCGGTGATGGCGGGATCGCCGGCGGCCGCGGCGCCATTGCTCGCGGCGACGATTGCACCGCCTGCGGCAAGCCCGGCGGTGAGGAAGTCGCGGCGCGTGGCGCCCTTGGCGGAAAGTGTTCGCTTGTGCTCGATGTCTTTCATGCTGGTCTCCGCAGTACCTTCGTTCAATCCGCGACCTTGACGGTGGCGTGATCCTCGATCTTCACCGCCGGATGGGCTTTCAGGTAATCTTCCATGACATCCCAGATGGGCGGACCCTCGGTTCCCTCGTTCACCGAGGCCCAGCCGGCCACCACGTAGTCACGCCCGGCCTCGATGGGTTCGCCGGTGCGGGTCAGGGTCATGGCCGAGATGCGCTCGCCAATGGGTCTGGATGTGTCGATGGCGTAGCTCATGCCGCCGAGGCGCACCATGTCTCCACCCTGCTGGTAATAGGGATCGGGGTTGAACAGGTTGTCCGCCACGTCCTCCATGATGTCCTTGATCAGCTTGCCGGACATCTTCTGGCGATAGACCGCCGGATAGGTGATGGCGCAGGAGCCGTAGAGGTCTTCAACCGTGATCGCCTCGCCCGGCAGCAGGCACGGCCCCCAGCGGAAGCCCGGAGACAGGGCGATTTCCGCATCGCGCACCGCCATGAGCCCGTCGCAGAACAGGTCGTCCATGGTGCCGTTGAAGTTGCCGCGCCGGTAGAGCAGGCTGTCGGTGTGGCCGACCACGCGCTTCAATTCGTCGGCAAAAGGCGCGCGCTGTTCATCGATCAGCGCGGCAATCTTGGGATCGGGCGTGATGACATCGGCGAAGACGGGGATCAGCCGATAGCGGAAATCCTTGACCTCGCCGGCTTCGACATCGAGATCGAGGCGCGAGACGAACTTGCCGTTGGATCCGGTCGCGATGAGCAGGGTCTTGCCCACCTTTTCCGGCACCGGCAGCGCATCGTGGGTGTGGCCGGTGAGGATGACGTCGATGCCCTCGACCCTGGAGGCGAGCTTGCGGTCGACATCGAAGCCGTTGTGCGACAGGAGCACCACGAGGCCGGCACCGCCGGCGCGCGCCTTTGCCACCTGCTTGACGATCTCCTCCTCACGGATGCCGAACGACCAGTCGGGGAACATCCACTTGGGATTGGCGATGGGGGTATAGGGGAAGGCCTGGCCGATGACGGCAATCTTCACCCCGCCGCGCTCGAAGGACTTGGCGGCCGGAAACACCGGCTCCTGCCACTGATTGTCGAAGATGTTGGCGCCAAGGAAGGGGAACGGCAGGCTGTCGACGATCTCCTTTACGCGGTCGGCGCCGAGCGTGAACTCCCAATGGCCGGTCATGGCGTCGATGCCGATGGCGTTCATCACCGCAACCATGTCGCGGGCGTCGGTTTTCAGGGCCGTATAACTGCCCTGCCAGCTATCGCCGCCGTCGAGCACCAGCATGTTGTCGGCGCGCTCGGCGCGCATGTGGTTGATGACCGTCGCCACCCTATCCATGCCGCCCATGCGGCCGTAGATGCGGGCCAAGTTGGTGAAATCCACATAGGAGAGCGCGTAGGCTTCGGCCGAACCCGGCTTGAGCCCATAGCGCTTGAGAAAATCAGGGCCGGTCACATGCGGCGGCAGGCCCTTCATGGCGCCGACCCCGAGATTGACCGAAGGCTCGCGGAACCACACCGGCTTCAACTGGGCATGAATATCGGTGATATGGGCGATGGTGACATTGCCGAAGGGCTTGAAATCGAGCAGGGCCGCCTCGCTCAGAGGCTCCCCCGCGGCCAGCCGCTGCGGGCCCAGGCCGGTGCCGGTGATCGCGGCCAGCGCTGCGATGGCCTGCATGAACTCACGTCGCGAAACCATGGGCGACCTCAATATCCTAGCCCGCCGCGACCCGATGGGTCGCGGGTGTGACGTTGCAGTTGCGAAACCCGAACGATGGACCGGCGGCTATTGCCTGACGGCCGGCGTCTCGATCGACAGGCCCTGGCCGCGCCAGGTGACGTAGACTTCGAGCGCCATCAAATCGTCCGAAAAGGCCTTCGGGATTTCGGCGCGGGTATCGCGGACACAGCCGCGAAAGCGATTCATCACCGAAACCACATGGCCGACCTTGAGGCGATAGGTGGGAAAGCCGTTGATGTTTCCCTGGCTCAGGTGGTCGGCGCGAATATGCTTGCCCATGTTGACCTCGTGGCACGAGGCACACGAGAGATTGAGCTGGCCGGTGCGCAGGTAATAGCGCGCCTTGCCTTTCTCCCACCACGACATCATGTCGCCTTGTGTCAGATCGATGTGCATCGGCATGCCCAGAGACTGGTGCTTGATGTAGGTAACGAGGGCCCGCTGGTCGCCGTCGTCGAACTTGTAGGGCTCGGCGCCCATGTTGGCCTTGCGGCACATGTCGATGCGCAGCTCAAGATCGATCGGGCGCTTGGAGGCGGCGTCCCATTTCGGGTAGTTGGCCCCAACGCCCTTCATCGACTTGGCGGCATCGCCGTGGCATGAAGCGCAGGACTTGCCGGCGCTGCCGTCGACGGTATTCCACACTTCCTGACCGCGCTCGACAGCGAACATGCCCGGGTTCTGGAACGAATCGGCCTCAACCGCGCGGGTTTCCTTTTCTCGGAACAGCCAGCCCGAGAGGACCTCCTTGAAGGGATGGCCTTCAGGTGCCTTGGCGCGGCTGATCATCTCGACGCCGTCGATCGTCAGCTTGTCGTTCACCGGATCGGCGATGGCTGATCCGCAGGCCAGGCCGATGGCGGTCGAACCCGCGAGCGCGGCGGCGATAATCTTGGTCTTCACAAGCGTTCCCTCCGGATTGCGGCGCCAGCGGATGCATGGTCCGCCGGCTGCCGGATCATTTCACTTCAATCGCCTGTTCGGTCGAATAGACCGAGCCGTTGTCGTCCACCCAGGTAAACTTGAAGGTGCCGCTCTCGGGAACCCGGGCATTGAACTCGAAATAGGGGTTGGACGAGATCGCCGGATCGATGTCGCATGAAAACACCGGCTTGCCGTTGAACTCGCAGGTGAACTTGTTGATGATCTCGCGCGGGATCACCTTGCCGTCCTTGTCCTTGCGCTGCCCCAATTCCATCTTGTGGGAAATCAGGGTCTTGATGGTGATCACCTCGTCCTTGGAGGCGGACTTGGGTACCCTTACCCGGGGTCTTGGATTGGCCATCGCTGTAATTCTTCCTTCTGTCCGTTGCCTGCACTCAGCCGCCACAGCCGCCGATGGTGACCTTGACCAGCTTCTTGTCCATGAACACCGAGCCGTCTTTCATCTTGGCCACCGCGATGACATTCTGGGTCTTGGCCAAACGCATGCGGGTGGCGGCAGAAGCGATGCCGCTCATCGGCGTGAAGTTGAATGTGATGACGTTGGGGTTGGGATTGGCTTCCGCCAGCAGCATCACAGCGACAACGTGATCGTCGGCCGTCATCGGGCTGTCGACCGCAACCGCCACCGGCACGGTGTTGCCGTTTTCGGCGATTTCCGGCGCGGTCAGGGTGATCTTGCCGGCTTCGGGCGTCTTGCCGCCCGTGAAGTCCATGAGGCGCTTCTCGGCATCCTCGGGGGTGGCATGAGCCGGGTCGGATCTCAAGCCCGTCGTCGCCAGCACCACCGCACCGGCGGAAAGGGCGAGCACTTCGCGTCTGGTCAATTGCATGGGTTTCATCATCCTATTGTGCCCCCGCCTATTTGAGGGTCGAAAGATAGGCCACCACGTCCTCGACCTGCTGGGCCGAAAGGATGGTCTTGCCCTGGAATTTCTTGGCCACGTACTTGCCCACCTTGAGGGTATAGAAGCCGGGCATCACCGTGTCGGGGCCGAACACCGTCTTGGCGTCGACCACGATGGCCCGCAACTGATCGGGCGACCAGCGGCCCGCCACGGCATCGAGCGCCGGGCCCACATTGCCGTGGAAGAGTTCCTTGGCCATGGCCTTGTTGGCATGGCAGGCCAGGCAGTTGCCGAGCTTCTTGTTCTTGAAGACGTCGGCCCCGGCCTCAGGGTCGCCGGGATTGCCGGTCAGCGAGGCCTTGATCATGTTGTCCGCGACCTTGACGTCGTCCGGGGCCACATTGGCGGCCATCGCGCTCGCCGAAAGGCTGATCGCCAGGCCGGCGGCGAGCACTATCGTTGCCTTGATCATAGGGTTTTGTTTCCTCCGGTGCGATGTCGGTTTGTCCCGACCTTAGTTTGCGACATGGAACCTAGCGTGAGCCAAATACATAATCAATGCAAAAATTGCATTTTTTGAATACATGCCGATTCCGGCCGTTCAGTCGGTGTTGATCTGGCCCGCGGAGGCGCGTTCGCGGATGCGGCGCGCGTGATAACGCTGGAAGTCCTCCTCGCCGGCGTAGCCCTTCTGCCTGACCCAGGTGAACATGTCGAGAAAGGTGCCCTTCTTGAAGGCGCCCGGCATGACGGCGACGGCCGCCTGGGCGGCCGTGAGGCCGTCGGGGGCGGTTTCGGGCATGAACAGGATTGTGGGGGTGAAGACGATGCTCCAGCGCCGCGCGGCGGTCTTTTCGGTGAGTGTCTTGCCGTCGAGGTCGGTCACCTCCTCGTCGCCGTAGAGGTTGTACTGGACCATGATGAAGTTGGCCTTGATGTAGTCGCGCACCTGCGGGTCGGTGAGCAGTTGCTCGTGCACCCTTTTGCAGTAGATGCAGCCCCGCTGCTCATAGATAATGGCGAGCCGCTTGCCCTCTCTCCTGGCGCTCGCAATGTCCTCGCGCATGTCGCGGAAGGTGATGGAGAACCAGTCCTCCTTGTGCAGGCCATCATCGCCCATGGTGAAGGCAGCGGCCGGTGCGATCATGGCAATGCCCATCGCCAATATTAGCAAAGTTCGTCTCAACATGGCCTGGCTCCTCATCCGACTGCCGAGAATGCTGGAAATGTGTTGATCAGCCAATAGGAAATCGTCGCCACCTGCCCCGATACGAACAACACGCCCATCACCACCAGAAGCGAGCCGGCGACAATCTCCACCTTGCGCATGTGGCGGCGCATCCTCTGGGCCCAGCCCATGAAGGCGGTCGAGAAGATGGCCGCGACGATGAACGGCAGGCCGATGCCGAGGGAATAGGCCGCCAGCAAGCCGGCGCCACGCGCCATGGTCGCTTCGGCGCCCGCCAGAAACAGGATGCCGGCGAGGATGGGGCCGACGCACGGCGTCCAGCCAAAGGCGAAGGCGAGGCCCAACACATAGGCGATTAGCGGATTCGAAGGCTTCAGGGCGAGATTGAAGCGCGCTTCGCGATACAAGAGACCGACCCGGAACAGGCCGATGAAGTTGAGACCCATGACGATGATCAGAATGCCGGCGACAATCGACAGGACATCGAACCAGTTGGCCAGCACCCGGCCCACCACCGAAGCCGTCGCCCCCAGCGCCACGAACACGCTGGAGAAGCCAGCCACGAAGGCCAGCGTGGCGACAATGACGCGGCGCGGCTGCGCATCACTATGCGCCGGCTCGCGCAGTTCCTCCACATTGACCCCCGCCAGATAGGCCAGGTAGATCGGGACGATCGGCAATACGCAGGGCGATACAAAGGACAGCAGCCCCGCCGTGAACGCCGCCCAGTAGCCAACATCGAACATTGCGACCCCGGGCGCCCGCCCGTCCTTCACTGCATAATCTTGCCGCACCCGGGTACGAAGGCATGGAATATATGCGAAGAATGATATATATGACAATGACCATCTGAGGATCGACCAGTCATGCAGAAGGCGCTGTTCGGGGTGTTGGTGCTGGCTAGCCTCGCCGTGCTGGCAGCGATGCCGCGGGTTCGTGCTGCCGAATTGGTCATCATGGACCAGCCGGGGTGCCCGTGGTGCGCCCGCTTCGATGCCGAGATCGCCCCGGCCTATCCCAAGACGCCCGAAGGCCGGATCGCGCCGTTGCGCCGCGTGGACATCACCCGCGCCTGGCCGGCCGATCTCTCGGCCATCGCGCCCTCCCACTTCACGCCGACTTTCGTGCTGATCGACAAGGGAACAGAAGTGGCGCGGATGCGCGGTTATCCGGGCGACCAGTTCTTCTGGTACCTGCTGGATGAGATGTTGAAGAAGCTGCCAGCAACAGCCGTCGAGGCGAGCGGATGAGGGTTGCAGCGAAATTTGACGGGACGGGTGGTTGGGGTTATCCCCTGCACGATGCCGGTGTGCACAAAGCCGGATGGATGTTGCTATGAACCTGCCAAGATTATCCCGCGATGCGGCACCCGCCGAATTCGATCTGCTTCTCGCTCAAGCGCGCAAGGCCAGCGATCTCCTGAAGGCGCTGTCACATGAAAGCCGCCTGTTGATCCTGTGCCTCCTGGCGGAGGGCGAAAAGTCGGTATCCGAGCTGGAGGAGATCATGGACATGCCGCAGGCGGCGGTGTCGCAGCAACTGGCGCGCCTCAGGTTCGACCGGCTGGTGACCACAAGGCGCGACGGGCGTTCCATCTACTACAAGATTTCCAATGCCGAGGTATCATCGGTAATCGAGACCCTTTACGGCCTGTTCTGCGCGCCGGTGAGAGGCGGTGAGTCCTGAAGGCAGTTCATGTCCCGCAACGTCCGGCGCACCGCCTCGTCCAGCGGCGTGTGCGGCTCCCTGCCGAGGCGTGCGACAAGCTTCGCGTTGTCGAGACGCAGAGGCACCTGCCACAGATAGCGCATCTCGATCAGCTCGCGCATGAAGCCGACGACCGGTGCCCCCAGATAGACGAGCAGCCAGGGAAAGCGCCTGACGGGCAGATCGGGCCTTTCGACCACCCGGCGCACGGCATGGGCAATCCCGATGCCGGGCTCAATCCAGTGGCCGCCGAAATGGTAGACGTCGAAGGCCGGCAACTGCCCTTCGATATCGGCCAATTGCACGATGGTCTCGGCGAGATCGGGCAGATAGGCCCAGGCATGGCCCGCCTCGCGATTGCCGGGATAGCTGATGGACTTGACGGGGCCGCCCGCCTTCACCATGGCGACGCTGAACCAGGAACCGCCGGAGCTCCACAGGAAATCGCCGGCCCTGACCACCAGCGATCGGGTTCCCTGGCCGGCGACCTGTTGAAGCATCTGCTCCATCTCGACCCGCACCGCCCCTTTGCGGGTCTTCGGGTTCTGTGGCGATGTTTCGTCGACCACCGGCCAGGCATCGGGGCCGAAATTGTAGACGTTGCCGGGAAAGATGAGCCGCGCCCGTGCCGACCGGGCCGCGGCGAGCGAATGGGCGAGCATGGGAAGGGCCAGTTCGCGCCACTTCCGGTAGCCGGGCGGGTTGGCGCCATGGAAGATGATCGAGGTCCCCTCGCTGGCCGCGACCACATCAGCCTCGTGCATGGCATCGCCCTTGACCCACTCGATGCCGGCAAGGCCAGTAGCCGCAACTGCCCTTGCCGGATCACGATGCATCGCCCTCACCTGCCAAGCTTTGCCCAAGAGCGCCCGCGCCACGGCGCCGCCGATGCCGCCGGTCGCCCCGATGACGAGGGCCTTACGCTTTCCCGCCGGGACTTCCTTCAGTGTCAGAGTGCCCTCCAATGATGCGTTCAACGCCAAGCTTGCCCACGGTGCAGACAATCCCCACTTACGAAGGACATACGCGACACGCGTGTGTCAAAGCCCGTGGGGGAATGCCGGTCACCGCGCGCTGCAGTGCAAATTGCCAAAACGTCAAGCCTCAAATACGATGAGGTGCCGCCTCGGCGCAGTAGGGTGACAAGATGGAAAGCATCGATATCGGTTGGATGCTCGCAGGTGGCGGCGTGGTCGTTGGCTTGGTGATGGGCGCGGTGGCGCGGCTCGACCGCTTTTGCACCATGTCGGCGCTGGAACGACGCTGGTACGCCGGCGACAGCCACGGGTTGCGCACCTGGATGCTGGCGGCAGCGGTTGCCATCGCCCTCACTCAGGCACTCATCCTGACCGGCACCATCGATCTCAAGTCCTCGTTCTATCTGTCACCGGCGCTTGGCTTGAGCGGCGCCATCATGGGCGGGCTGGCCTTCGGCTTCGGCATGGCGCTGGTGGGCACCTGCGCGTTCGGGGCGCTGGTGCAACTGGGTGGCGGCAGTCTCAGATCGCTGGTGGTGCTGATTGTACTCGGCCTGTCGGCGCTGGCCGCCCAGCGCGGGCTGGTCGCCCAGGGGCGTGTCCATCTGGTGGACAATCTCGCCATCGATCTTTCCTTTGCCGGCGACCAGTCACTGGGCTCGGTTGCATCGGCTCTGACGGGGCTCAATCTGCGCTGGGTCTCGGCCGTCGCCGTGGTGGCAGGCCTCATGGGATGGATACTTGCCGATCGCGGCTATCTCACCCATCCGCGACGCCTGCTGCCCGGCCTCGTCATCGGCATGGCGATCCCGGCGGGCTGGCTGATCACCACCTGGGCGGCGGCCCGCGCCTTCACGCCGGTGCAACTGGAGGCCGGGTCCTTCGTGGTGCCGGTGGGCGATACCATCATGCAGTTCGCCACCTTCACCGGCGTGCTGCCCGACTATGGCGTCGGACTGGTGGTGGGGGTGGCGCTGGGCGCAGCGCTGGTCGCCTGGCGCCGCCACGACGTGCGCTGGGAGGCGTGCGACGACGCGCGCGAACTGGGCCGCCACATCGCCGGTGCCTTCCTCATGGGGACGGGCGGGGTCTTTGCCATGGGTTGTACCATCGGCCAGGGCATCTCGGCGGCCTCGACACTGGCGCTGTCGGCGCCGGTCGCCGTCATTTCGATTGCCGTTGGTGCGCGGCTGGGTCTGGCCTGGCTGCTTGAAGGTTCACTCAGAAACGCCTTCCACACACCGCGCCGCACCCCGGCGGAATAGCTCTCACGCCGACGGCGCGAAGCGATAGGCATTGCCTGACTTCACCACCCGCCCGGCGCCGGGATAGGGCAGATGAAAGCCGATCAGCCGGCCCTTGTCGGCCGCCAGCCGATCGAGCAGCCTGAAGCGGGTCCTGGCACCCAGTTCCTGATCGACGTCGGCGCCCCAGTGCCAGTCGGGCCGCTCGAAAGATACGGCGACGTTGGAGATCGCATCGCCGATCACCATCACCGTCTCGCCACCGCCATGCACCGCGAACGAGGTGTGGCCAGGGGTGTGGCCGGGCGTCGCCACCGCTTCGATGCCCGAGAGGATTTCATCGCCGTCCTCAAAGAAGCTGACCCGCTCCCCGATGGCCCCGAAACGATTGCGGGCGCCGACTACGAAGGCCTTGCGGGCTTCCGGCATGCGCTGAAGCGTGTCCTCGGCGCGCCAGTAATTCCATTCCGTCTGGCTGATGTGATAGGTGGCTTCAGGGAACAACAACTCGTCGAAGTCGTCCACAACGCCCCAGATGTGATCGGGGTGGGCATGGGTGAGGATCACATCGGTCACGGCGCTCGCATCGATGCCGGCCGAGCGCAGGTTCGCCGCGAGCTTGCCGGTCGAGGTCATGAAGGCAGGGCCGGCGCCGGCATCGAACATCACCACGCGATTGCCGGTCTTCAGAAGCGTCGGATTGCAGTCGGGATGAAGGCCGTCCATCGACAACCCGTAGGCCTTGAACAGCGTGGCGATCTGGTCTTCCGGCGTGTCGGGGAGCACAAAGTTCAGGGGCAGATTCATCAACCCGTCGCTGACGACGCTGATCTCCTTGTCACCGATGGTGATCGTGGGTGAAGCTGCGGCGGCCGGGAACAAGCCCGCACCACCGGCCCAAACAGCGCCCGCCAGCGCCGCACCTCCCTTCAGGATATCGCGACGGCTAAGCGAAATGTGGCGTTTGATATTCATGGCGATCACCCTCGATTCCCACCACTGCGAGATACATGCAAATTATTGAATGGATTATGCGCGAAAACAAGCCCGACCCACAATACGGTGTCGGAGAAAAATCGATATCCGGATTTGCGAGAAATGCCGGCTGAATCATGCGGCATTCAGAATCGACGGACGCGCTTGCCAAGGCCGCCCCTGCGGGAGCAGCATGAATCCGGCTGAGCGGTCATCGTGCGTGCGCCGGCCAGGTACTGTGGCACGGAGACAGATCGATCTTGAGAGATGCTCGTCCGTCGTTCTGGGCACTGGTTATCTTGTTGCTGGCGACGGTTTTGCCCGCCCCGCTCCAAGCGCAGGAAAAGATTGCCGTGCCATCTTTCACGCCGACCTCCCTGATTGGATATCTCAAGCATCAGGGGCCGCCGGTGTCTGTCAGCGGCGAACTCTACATGCCGGCGAAGGTCGACGGCCCGGTTCCGGCGCTTGTCCTGAAGCATGGGAGCGGCGGCTTGAAGGGGCCGACAGGCAAGAACATCCGGAAATGGGCGGCAAGCCTTGCCGGCTGGGGTGTCGCCGCGTTTGTCGTCGACAGTTTCGGTCCACGCGGAATACATGAAACCGCGACGAATCAGGGACAACTTTCATCGTGGGCCGATATCGCCGATGCCTTTGCGGCGCTCAAGGTTCTGGCTGCCGACCCGCGTATCGACAAGACGCGGATCGGCATCGCGGGCTGGTCTCGCGGCGGTAGCGTCGCCATGACGACAGCGCTGGAGACGGCGCGCAAGGTCGTCATCTCCGATGATACGAGCTTTGCTGCCCACATCGTGTTCTATGGAGCGGCGGACATTCAATATCACGACCGCCAGACGGACAAGGCGCCGATACTTTTCCTGCACGGAGCATCCGACAACTACGTGCTGATGGCGACCACCAAAGACTACTCCGAATGGCTGAAGAGCATGGGCAATCCCGTCACCTTTGTCGCCTATCCCAATGCGTTCCACGATTTCGACGTGGCCGGCCAGTTTTCCGGATTTGCCAGGCGTGTGCAGGTTGGGGCGCATTGCGATCTGGTGACCGATATCAGCACAGTCCACGCCGTCCGCATGGATCACAAGGACAATCCGAAAGTCACCATCAAGGACATCAGAGCCTACTTCAAACGCTGCATCACGCATGGCGCAACGCTTCAATACAGCGCTTCAGCCCGCGCCGACGCGCTTGCCAAGGTTCACGGCTTTCTGCACGACACCTTCCACCTGGCCGAGTGAACCCGTGGCTGGCCAGCGCTGCACTCGCAGGACGGTGTCGGGCGAATGGCAGCCCGCGAAATTTGCACAGCACATGAGGCTCGATCATCGTTAGGATGCCCGATCATCACGCACCAGCGAGAGGATTCCCACATGCCGCAGCCTACCACCCTGTTCGCGCTCGCCGGGCGCACGCCTGTCCCCTCCTCCCTCGCCTCTTCCAGCCTCATCCTCATCGACTACCAGAACGAATATCTCTCCGGGCCTATCGCTGTGACCGGCGCCGAGGCTGCGGTCGCCAAGGCGGCCGATCTGCTGGCGCGGGCGCGGGCGGCGGGGGGTCGCATCATTCATGTCGCCCACAAGGGCGCGCCGGGCGGCCTCTTCGATCGCACCGGCCATCGCGGCGCCCTCATCGAGGCACTGGCGCCCGCCGACGGCGAGACGGTGGTGGAAAAGCCGCGTCCCAATGCCTTTTCCGGCACCAATCTTGCCGATCTGGTAGGGCCGGCCGGATCGCCGGTCATCATCGCCGGCTTCATGACCCATATGTGCGTGTCCTCAACGGCGCGTGCCGCACTCGATCTCGGCCTTGTCACCACCGTTGCCGGCGATGCCTGCGCCACCCGCGACTTGCCGAGGCCCGACGGCGGGGCGATCCCGGCAGCGGACCTGCATGAGGCCGAACTTGCGGCACTCGCCGACCGCTTCGCCTGCATTGCCGATTGCGCCGCCATTGAGTGAGGCCGCAACGATGCAGATCGTTATGGCCGATCCATCGCATCTCGGCGCCGTCGAGGCCTGTGCCCGGGCAGCCTATGAGAAATACATCGAACGCATCGGCCGTGAGCCGGCGCCGATGGTCGCCGATTTCGCCGGTTCCATCGATGCCGGTCAATTGTGGGTCGCCATCGATGACGGGGGACTCTCGGGCTACGTCGTCTTCTACCCGCGCGGCGATCACCTGCACCTGGAGAACCTGGCGGTCCTCCCCGGGCAGCAGGGTCGCGGTATCGGTCGGGCGCTGATCGCCCACGTGGAAGAAGAGGCCCGCCGCCTGCGCCTGGCTGCTGTCGAGCTCTACACCAACGAGAAGATGACCGAAAACCTCGGATTTTATCCCCGCCTCGGCTACATCGAGACCGGCCGTCGCAACGAAGCCGGGTTCAATCGGGTCTACTTCCGCAAAGGCCTGTGATCAGCCCGGGCAGGCGAATTTCTCCAGCGCCGCCAGATGGGGTGCAAGGTCGAACCCTTGCGCCTTCACCCAGGCGTCGCTGTAATAGGTGCCGAGGTAGCGTTCGCCGGGATCGCATATGAGGGTGACGATGGAGCCCTGTTGCCTAACGGCAATCATCTCCTCGGCGAGCTTCAGGGCGCCGAACAGATTGGTGCCGGTCGAGGCGCCGCACTTCCTGCCCATGACGCCCTCCAGCCAGCGGATGGCGGCGAGGCTGGCGGCATCCGGCACCCGCATCATGCGGTCGATAACACCGGCAATGAACGAGGCTTCGACGCGTGGCCGACCGATCCCCTCGATGCGCGAGCCGCGATCCAGCCGGAGATCGCGATCACCGGTGCGGAAATAATCGTAGAATACCGAATTCTCCGGGTCGACGACGCACAGGCGCGTGGCGCTGAGGGTGCCCGGCCGGTAGCGGATGTAGCGCCCGATGGTCGCCGACGTTCCCCCCGTCCCGGCGCTCACCACCACCCAGGCCGGCGCCGGGAAGCGCTCCAGGCGCATCTGTGAAAACAGACTCTCGGCGATATTGTTGTTGCCGCGCCAGTCGGTCGCCCGCTCGGCGAAGGTGAACTGGTCCATGTAATGGCCGCCGCATTCAGCGGCGATGCGGCGGGCGTCGTCATAGATGTCCGTCGGGGCGGTTAGGCGCACCTCGCCGCCGAGGAATTCGATGGCCTCGATCTTTTCCCGCGCCGTCGAGCGCGGGGCAACGGCGATGAACGGTAGGCCGAGAAGCCGGGCGAAATAGGCCTCCGATATGGCGGTCGAACCTGAGGAGGCTTCCACCACCGGTTTGCCGCGGCGGATCCAGCCGTTGCACAGGCCATAGAGGAACAGCGAACGCGCCAGGCGATGCTTGAGGCTACCCGAAGGGTGGGTCGATTCATCCTTCAGATAGAGATCGATGCCGGCGGCATCGAGGCACGGCAGGTTCAGCTTGATCAGGTGGGTGTCAGCCGAGCGCGTGAAGTCGGCCTCGATGCGCTGCACCGCCTGATCGATCCAGGCATGGTCGCTGGCCGACAGGCCGCTATCGGAGGTGCAGGTATCGAACGGCCGGGCTATTTCATCCATCTTGTCATTCTCCCCCACGGCACGCACTTCCTCGCATTTTGTGCTTGCGTACGCCGGCACTTGCCGTCAACCGATGTGATACCCTATGCGTTGTGGCACAGAGAACATAGCAAGCGGGCCTGACCGGGACCATGCAATACAAGGACTATTACGCCGCGCTTGGTGTCGCCAAGAGCGCCACGCAGGACGACATCAAGCGGGCCTACAGGAAACTTGCGCGCAAGTATCATCCCGACCTCAACAAGGAAAAGGGGGCGGAAGAAAAGTTCAAGGAAATCGGCGAGGCCAACGAGGTCCTGGGCGATCCGGAAAAGCGCATGGCCTACGACCAGTTGGGCAAGGATTACCGAGCCGGCCAGGACTTCAGGCCGCCGCCCGACTGGGATGCGGGCTATGAATTCTCCGGCGGCCCGGGCCGGACGGCGAGCGGAGCCGAAGAGGCGGCTTTTTCCGACTTCTTCGAAAGCCTTTTCGGTGGGGCGCGACGGGCCGGCGGTGCCCGGCAGGGCCGCGAATTCCACGCCAGAGGCGAGGACCATCACGCCAAGGTGCTGATCGATCTCGATGACGCCTTCAAGGGAGCGCGGCGGACGATCCGGTTGCAGATGCCGAGAATCACTCCCGAGGGGCATCTGGTCGCCGAAGAGCGAACCCTCAATGTCGACATCCCGCGCGGCATGCGCGCCGGCCAGCATATCCGCCTGAAGGGCCAGGGCGCGCCGGGCATCGGTAAGGGGGAGGCAGGCGATCTCTATCTGGAGATCGAATTTGCCACGCACCGGCTCTATCACGCCGAGGGCAGCGACCTTTACCTCGATCTGCCCGTGGCGCCGTGGGAAGCTGCACTTGGCGGCAAGGTCAAGGCGCCGACCCCTGAAGGGGTGGTGGACGTCACCGTCCCGCCCAACTCGGCGCAAGGACGCAAGCTGCGTCTCAAGGGCCGCGGCCTGCCGGGCGAGCCGCCGGGCGATCTCTATATCGTGTTGCAGATCGCCCTGCCCGCCGCCGACAGCGACAAGGCGAAAGACCTCTATCGCCGTATGGCGGACGAACTGGCCTTCAATCCGCGCGCCAGGCTTGGTGTGTGATTTCAACCCCGGAGACGACGACATGCCGGACAGAGCCCCCCTGAACCCTTCCGCCGATCTGGTAAGCGATGCCCCCGAACTCACGCTTGAGGACATCTGCAGCACCTGCGGCCTGTCGCGCGAGGAGATCGCCACCTATGTCGCCGAAGGTGTCGTCGATCCGCACGGATCGCAGAGCGTCCACTGGCGATTCTCGCGCCTCAGCGTCGTCCTGGTGCAACGGGCAAGGCGGCTTGAGCGCGACCTCGGCCTCAATGCGGCCGGGGCGGCGCTGGCGATGCAACTGATGGCGGAGATCGACGGCTTGAGAAACCGCCTTGCTCGCTACGAACCCGGCAGCATGGCGCGCGACAGCGAGGACTGAGTCCGCCGCCGGCATATGTCGTGCGCCCGGCAGCCCGAGCATACCTTCCATTCAATGGTTGAAAAGTCTCGGCATTACGTAGCAGGCGCACCAGGCGCTTATGCAAAAGCAGATTTGCGAATTGATCCATGTCGTCCGCACAACTCCGCAGACAGTTTGCAATTCGTCCATACCCAGTGTCCTCGAACTGGCTCGCTCTGGCATTCAGTTGGCAAGCTGCACAATTCACCGGTCCTGGTGCGGCGCATGCTGGGCATGCATGGCGGCTTCGTCGACAACACCGGCGATTTCAGCATCGCCGCCGCGATGGTCATCCTGCCGCATGTGATCGGCGGGACCGAGGTCTATGACCAGCCATCTGCCTGGACGACAGTCATCGAAAACTCTGATCTGGTGGTGCTGTGGGGGGCGACCCTGTTCAAGAACAACCAGATCGGCTGGGAGCCCACCGATCACACTGCCTATGAATTCATGCAAAAGCTGAAGGAGAAGGGCACCAAGGTCATCTCCATCGATCCGCGCAAGACCGACGCGGCGAAGTATTTTGACGCCGAGTGGGTGGCGCCCCGCCCCAACACCGACACTGCGCTGATGCTGGCGCTGGCGCTGGCGCACACGCTTTATGCCGAAAAGCTGTACGACGAGAAATTCGTCAATACCTATACGGTCGGCTTCAAGAAGTTCCTGCCCTATCTCCTGGGCCAGAAAGATGGCCAGCCCAAGACGCCGGAATGGGCGGAAAAGATCACCACCGTTCCCGCCGACGACATTCGCAAGCTGGCGCGGCGCATGGCCAAGGGGCGCACCATGATCATGAGCGGCTGGGCGATCCAGCGCCAGGATCATGGCGAACAGCCCTACTGGATGTTGGTCGCGCTGGCCGCGATGCGTGGCCAGATCGGCCTGCCGGGCGGCGGCTTCGGGCTGAGCTACCACTATGCCAATGGCGGCTCATTGACCGCCAAGCACGCGTCGTTGGGCGGCATTGATGCCGGCGAAAATGCGGTAAAGGAACAGGTTCCCTATGCGCATGGCCTCAACGACATGTTGCTCAACCCGGGGGGAAGCGTCGACTACAACGGCGAAAAGATCACCTATCCGGACATTCGGCTGATCTATTGGGCCGGTGGCAATCCGTTCAGCCATCAGATGGACCGCAACAAGCAGATCAAGGCCTGGCAGAAGCCGGAGACCATTATCGTCAACGAGCCCTTCTGGTCGAACACGGCCAAGTTCGCCGATATCGTGCTGCCCGCGAACACAACCTTCGAGCGCAATGACGTCGTCTCAGCCAGCGAATATAGCGGGCGGTTCGTGGTGGCGATGCCGCAACTCGTCGAGCCGCAATACGAATCGAAAAGCGACTTCGACATTTTCACTGCCATTTCCGACCGGCTTGGCTTCAAGGACAAGTTCACAGGCGGAAAAACCGAAATGCAGTGGATCGAATCGATCTACGGCGAGGCCATGACAGGCGCCAAGAAGCTGAACATCGACATGCCGGCCTTCGATGCCTTCTGGAAAGGAGATGGCTACTTCGAATTTCCGGTTCCGGAAGAGGCGAAGAAATACACCCGCTTCAGCGACTACCGTGCAGATCCGATTGCCAATGCCCTGGGAACGCCCTCGGACAAGATCGAGATCCTTTCTCTGGAGATCGAGAAGTTCGGCTACGACGACTGTCCGCCGCATCCGACCTGGATCGAGCCGACCGAATGGCTGGGTTCTGAAGAAACCAAAAAGCATCCCCTGCACATCATTTCCCCGCACCCGAAATACCGTCTGCACTCGCAGATGGACAACACCTGGCTCAGGGACACCTACGAGGTCGCCGGCCGCGAGCCTCTGTGGATGAACCCTGAGGATGCCAAGGCCCGCGGCATCGGCAGTGGCGATGTGGTGCGCGCCTTCAACGACCGCGGCGCCCTGCTGGCCGGAGCCATTGTTACGGATCGCATCCGCCAAGGCGTGGTGATGTTGCACGAAGGTGCCTGGTACGACCCTGATAGGCCCGGCGAGGTTGGCGCCCTGTGCAAGCACGGCAACATCAATCTGGTTACTTTGGACAAGGGTACGTCTAAGCTGGCCCAGGGCAACATCGCCAACACCGCGCTCGTCGAGGTGGAGATAACAGGCTGGTCGCCGGCGGGCGGCGAGAAGTATCTGTTCAAGGATGTGGGTTTGCGTATCAGTCTGGCGCACCTGTCCGACGATGGCGTCGCCAAGCGCGTCGTCATCGGCACAAAGGACGACGCCTGGGGCAGCACCTGGCAGCAGGTCAAGATCAGCGGCTGGATCAAGCGCAACGACGTTGTGGCCGATCTCGACACGATCTGGAAGGAAGCCGCCCCGCTCTACTACACCCGCTGTTCGCGCTGCCATTCCCTGCGGAAGCCCGCCGAATTCACCGCCAACCAATGGCCGCACGTCCTCAAGATCATGACCAAGCGGGCGGGATTTTCACCCGAACAGGCAGCACTGGTCACCGCCCTTTTGCAAAATCACGGCAAGGGCCTGAAAGTGAGCGATGCCTTCACCCAAACCGCCACCCCGCCGGCGCCCGCCCCGGCGGCTGCCGTGCCCAAGATCGTCGGGACCCCGCAACTGGCAGCCAAAGGGACCCAGCTCTTTCAGTCTGCCAGCTGCAACGCCTGTCACGGCAACGATGCCAAGACGCCCGCCATGCCGGAATATCCCAAGCTGGCAGGGCAGAATGCCGAATGCCTGCTGAAGCAGATTCTTGACTTCAAGAAAGGGGCCCGCGCCAACCATGTCGATTCGGTCATGAAGGATGCGGTGCAGTCCTTGTCGCGGGATGATGCCGAGGCAATCGCCTATTAGCTTTCTAGTCAATAGAATTCGCCAGCATCGACACAAGGCGCGGGTTTCGGACCGAGCATCGATGCAAGCGGACCGGAAAGCTCACTTCGCCTCCATGGTGGCGAGCTGCCGCTTCAGAACATCAACCATCTTCAACACTTCATCGGCCTTTAGACGCCCGTGGCTGGCGAGGAATACTTCGATGTCGCGCTTCGAGTAGCGTCCGACAAGCCTGCCATCCTTGATGACAAGCTCGCTGCGGGCGAGCTTGACCGCCCGGTCATGGCAGATGATGCATTTCTTCTCAAAGAGACCGCCCGAGCGCTGAATGTTCATCAGGTGGTCAACCATGGATTCCACCTCATCCGGCGTGAGCTTGCCATGTCCGGCTTCGAGAAATGCGCGGACCTCGTGTCCGGTCCTGCGGCCGAGGAGTTTGCCGTCGGACATGACGAGGGTCCCGCGCACGAAGTCTCCGGCATGCGGGGTATGGCAGCCGCCGCAACGCTGCTCGTAGAGACGGTGGGGATCGATGGTCTGGGCAGCAGCGACTGCGATGCTGCCTGCCAGGATCGCGACCATGCAGATCATGCCCGATCCGAGCAGAACCGACACGGTCCAGCGCCACTTGTCACAGAATTCACGGCCAGTGACCATTGGAACAGTCCGCTTCCTTGATGAAGGTGTTTGCGGCTGCAACATCGCATTCAAAGCGTGCAAGAGCTTTGACTTCACTCAAGTCAATGCTGATTGAACGACCCCTGGCGCCATTTTGGAAGACACGGCAACGTTGTCACATTGACCGACAGCAAGCGCAAGCACAGCAATTGCGTTTGCTGCTGGAACGGAGTTCAGGTGTCATATATGAACGACACTGTCTCCTTGGAATCGAAAGGGATCAGGCATGAGCGGATCACCGGACGTCATCATCATCGGGACGGGCGTGATTGGTACGGCTACGGCCTTCGAACTGACCAAGCGCGGATGGAAGACGCTTTCGCTCGACCGCAACACCCAAATCGGCCACGGCTCCACTGCCGGCTCATGCGCCATCATCCGCATGCACTATTCCACCTTCGACGGCACGGCCTTTGCCTGGGAGGGCTATCACTACTGGCGCGATTGGGCGGCGTATCTGGGGCTTGGCAACGATACCGATCTTGCCAGGTTTCGGGAGATCGGCTGCCTGGTCATGAAGACCGACGCCAACGGCCATCTGACCAAGCACATGAAAAACAGCGCCGACCTTGGCTGCCCGTTCGAGGAATGGCCGGCGGAAAGGATTATCGAGAGGTTGCCGGTCTATTCGCTCGACAGCTACGCGCCGGCGCGGCGCCCGGACGATCCGGATTTCGGCAAGCCGAATGGACGGCATCTGAACGGTGCCGTGTTCTGGCCCAACGCCGGATATGTGACCGATCCAGCCCTGTCGTCACAGAACCTTGCCGACGCGGCGCGTCGGCTCGGCGCACAGTTCAGGCTGGGTGTCGAGGTTGCGGGGATTGTGCAGGATGGCGGCCGGGCAAAGGGCGTAAAGCTGGCCGGCGGCGAAGAGCTCCACGCCCCCGTCATCATCAACGTCGCGGGGCCCGGATCAGCGATCATCAACCGGCTGGCCGGTGTGCTTGAAGACATGACAATCCAGACGCGACCGCTGCGACAGGAGGTGGTGCACGTGCCGGCACCGGCAGGGTTTGATTTCGAGGCCGACGGGACCATCGTGTCCGACAGCGATATTGCCTGCTATTGCCGGCCCGAGCACGGCAACCACATCCTGATCGGCAGCGAAGATCCTGAATGTGATCCTTACCAGTGGGCCGAGAACGACACCGACTACGATCGCAACTTCACGGAACAATGGACGACCCAGGCCATGCGCTACGCCCAGCGGGTGCCGACACTCGGCATACCGAGCCGCACCCGCGGCGTGGTCGATCTCTACGACGCTTCGACGGACTGGATTCCGATCTATGACAAATCGGCACTCGGCGGCTTCTACATGGCCTGCGGGACAAGTGGCAACCAGTTCAAGAACGGCCCGATTGCCGGCAAGATGATGGCCGCGCTGGTGGAGTATTGTGAGAACGGCAACGATCATGACCGCGATCCGCTGCAGTTCACGCTGCCCTACATCGAGCGCGACATCAACGTGGGGTTCTACTCGCGGAAGCGGGCGATCAACCAGGAATCGAGCTTTTCTGTGCTTGGCTAGACAAGCGCGAGGCTCAGAGCGGGAAGTGCCAGGCGAAATCACGGTCCGGACAAGAATATCGTCAGGATGACCATGGTAGCGGACCTCACATTCTTCGAACGGGGCTGGTGCTGCTTTCCCTACGATCCATCCCTGGCCGATTGGGTGGCGCGGACGCTGCCGGCGGCTCGCAGCGCAGTGGCCGCGCCGCAGAATGCCAGCTGGCTGCGCTATCAGGGCACCTGGTTCGCCGGCGTCAATGCGCTTGAAAGCAATGAAGCCGGCGCTGTCGATACTGGCCCCCAACTCACCGGAAAGGCCGTCGACTTCATCCACGAGACATTGGGCCTTAAGGGGCTCGCGTGGGATCGTGGTCAGGTGTCGGTGTGCTATCCGGGGTATCCCAGGCCCATGTCGAGCGAATCCGATGCCGCGTTCCGCTATCGCCTCAATCGCGATGCCGCCCATGTCGATGGACTGCGCGCTGAGGGCCCCGGGCGCCGCAGGCACGTTCGCGAGCATCATGGCTTCATCCTCGGGATACCGATGGTGGAGACGAGCCCGGACGCATCGCCCTTCGTCGTCTGGGAAGGGTCGCATGAATGCATGCGCGCAACGTTCGGCGCGCTGTTCGCCGGCATCGCTCCCGAGGCGTGGGGGGATATCGATGCGACTGAAGCCTACAAGGCTGCACGTCGCGAGGTCTTTGCCTCATGCAAGCGGGTTGAGGTCGCTGCGAGACCGGGAGAGGCCTATCTGGTGCACCGCCTTGCCCTTCACGGCTTCGCGCCCTGGGGGTCGTCCGCCACAGCTGGCCCGGATGGCCGCATGGTGGTCTATTTCAGGCCCGCCATCGGCGATGCCCGCAGGTGGTTGAATGATCGATGAAAGGCCATACATTGCAGGAAGGCCAGCACGTCTTTGCATCGTCAGATAGACGTTCATTCACTTCCGGCGATCGTGCGGGGTCCCTTCTGCGGGGTCGTTGCGTTGGAAAGGCCATTTCACCAAGAAATAGGTGCCGAGTGACGAGACCATGGTCCCGGAGACCACCACGTAGCCCAGGGATCGCTCGAAAGCAGATCGTGCTTATGCGCATGGGCCCACGTCGTCCACAGCACGACAATAACGGCCGATTGCGTGACGAGTGTCTCAATAGGCACCTGTTCACCAGCTACCGTCATGCCCGTAAGATCATCGAGGGATGGAGGATGGACTACAATC
>CAVVDT010000006.1:0-186095 GCA_963747005.1 uncultured Alphaproteobacteria bacterium
GGAGACTGCTTCGCGCGAATACGATCGGGAGTTTGTTGATGGCGCGTCTGTGGCTGACTTGGAATTGGAACTACTTAAAATTGTTGCTGAACAAATTTCTCATGGCATAAGTATTGATAAATGTTTGCAGTATCTAAATCTGGCTGAATATGATGTATCTACTGGCTTGAGAATACGTCGTGCTGCATTGTTACTCTTTTCTAAGACACCGGAGCGATGGCATCCGAGGAGTCAGGTTCGCATAATAAAGGTAAATGGGGTAATTCTCGGCGCGGGTGCGACTTATAACGTTACGAACGACAATACCGTACATACAAATATTGTGAGACTTATAGATGAAGCATGGGATAATTTAAGGCCACATCTTGTTGAAACACGTTTTGAGGAAGATGCGAGATTTAGGGCAACTTATATTTATCCGGAAGTGGCCTGTAGAGAGGCTTTGGTGAATGCAATCGCGCATCGGGATTATTCAGAGGAAGGGCGTGGGATAGAAATTTATATATTTGATGATCGGATTGAAGTAACGAATCCCGGTGGGCTATTGTCATCTGTATCTATTGCAGAAATCAAAACACTGAAAGGCGCGCATCAATCGCGGAATTCGTATATTGCCCGGACACTTCGCGAAATAGGTATTATGCGCGAGTTAGGCGAGGGAATGCGTCGTATTTTTGAACTTATGAAGACTAATGAACTGGCTCCACCTGATATTAGATCTGATACGGGGTCGTTTAATCTTATTCTTCACCACCGACCAATGTATAATCGTGAAGAAGTTTTGTGGTTGGAGCAATATGAGAGTCTGGGTCTTTCTCCGGAGGAAAAGGCAACTATATTGATGGGTCGAAAGGGTGACTTGATTGCGGCAAACGACGTAATTCGCCGAATTGGGATCGTTGATACGGAGCACTATCGGCAAATAATAAATTCGCTACAGAAAAAGGGAATATTGGAAACCGCACTCAAAAAGTGGGATGCACAAAGATTTGCTAAGAAAAAGAGAGTTGGCCTTCGTGATATTCCGCGTTTTCGTATAAAATCGTTCAAGGATTCGAGACAGAGGGGCGGCAGGGAAGGGAAAATTGAACTTGAAAAGGGAAAAATACGAGAAAATAGGAAGCTATTTGTTGCCAATATTCCACCAAACACAACGGAGAGGGATATAGTGACTGCGTTTGCGGATTTTGCTCACCCCGAGGCCGTGGAGATACCGAAGGAAGGGGGTTTGTCAAAGGGGTATGCCTTCGTGGAATTTGAGAATGCAAAGATTGCTGGACAGGTCCTTGAGGCCAACATCTCGCTTGGCGGTCGACTGCTGGTTATAAGGTGGCAGTCTCCCAAATTCCCGAGAAAGCGTATTGGCAGAAGGCGCTGACCGAGATTTCTGCGGCTAACTAAAGCGTCCTGACGATCCCATGCGCCTCAGGGCGAAGGTCGAGGCCGAACTGGCGGCCATGGGCATTTCGCTCGGCACCTACCCTTAACCACATCTTCCCAAAGGGCCGGCAGCTGTCATGCAGCCGTCACCTCGCCGGACTACCTCCATCACGCATGAAGGGCGCACGAATCGTGCCGCATCTGATGGAGACAAGGCATGAGCGATACCGGTGTGCTCGATCTGGCCGGCGGGGCGCGGAGACGGTTGAAGCATGCGGTGCATCGCCATCGCCCGCTGTCGCTCAAGGGCCTGGAGGAGCGGGTCTTCACGCTGGCCTTCGGGTCGCTGGTCTATCCGCAGATCTGGGAAGACCCGGCAGTCGATCTCGATGCCCTCGACCTGAAAGCCGACGATCACGTGGTGACCATCGCTTCGGGCGGCTGCAACGTGCTTTCCTACCTCACCGCCAATCCCGCCCGCATCACCGCGGTCGATCTCAACCCGGCGCATCTGGCGCTCACCGAACTGAAACTGGTGGCGGCGCGAAAGCTCGACGCGCATGGGGATTTCGCACGCCTGTTCGCGTCGGCCGACCAGCCGGGCAATGTCGATCTCTACGATCTGATGATCGCGCCCTGGCTAAGCCCTGAGGCCTTCGCCTACTGGGAGGCGCGCGACCTGAGGGGCCGTCGGCGCATCGAGATGCTGGCACGGGGGCTCTACCGCCATGGCCTGCTGGGGCGCTTCATCGGCCTCGGTCATGCAATTGCGCGCCTTTACGGTGTACGGCTGCAAGAGTTGACTGCGGCTGAGGGGGTCGCCGGGCAGCGGGCCTTCTTCGATGAGTGCGTGGCGCCGCTGTTCGACAGGTGGCCGGTGCGCCTCCTCACGGCTTCACCGGCCTCGCTGTTCGGGCTCGGCATCCCGCCGGCCCAGTACCGGGTACTGGCCGGCGGGCGGCCCATGGCCGAGGTGCTGAAGGAACGCCTGCGGCGGCTCGCCACCGGGCATGACCTGAAGGACAACTACTTTGCCTGGCAGGCCTTCGCGCGGCGCTACCAGCGCGGTGGCGATGCCAGTTTGCCGCCTTATCTGGAGCGACACAACTACCGGACGTTGCGCGAGCGGGTGACGCGGGTCGGTTTGCGGAACCGCGCTGTCAGCGAGGTATTGGCAGCGGCACCTGAGAAAAGCATCGATGCCGTGGTGCTGCTCGATGCCCAGGACTGGATGAGCGATATCCAACTCATCGACCTGTGGCGGACGATGGCGCGGGCGCTGCGGCCGGGGGGGCGGGTGATCTTCCGCACCGCCGGCGAGCCATCGATCCTGCCGGGCAGGATACCCGATGGGTTGCTGGAACGCTGGCATTACGACGCGGAGCGGTCGCGCAGCCTTCACCAACGGGACCGTTCGGCGATCTACGGCGGCTTCCATCTCTATCGGTTTCAGGGTTGAGACGGGATCATGGCGAGCAAGGCTCATGCCGACCTCATGGACCGGGTCTACGGGCGCCAGCAGGCGATCTATAACCTGACGCGCAAGTATTTCCTCCTCGGCCGCGACGGCCTGATCGAGCGGCTGGCGCCTGGCACCGGTGAAAGCATACTGGAAATCGGGTGCGGGACCGGGCGCAACCTCATCGCCGCGGCCCGACGCCATCCCGGTGCCCGCCTTTACGGCATCGACATCTCGTCGGCCATGCTTGCCCGGGCCGCAAGCGACGTCGGGCGGGCCGGTCTGGCGCCACGCATTCGACTGGCGGCGGGCGATGCGATGGATTTTGATGCGGAAGAACTGTTCGGCGTTGCGCAGTTCGATCGCATCTTCATCAGTTATGCCCTTTCGATGATCCCGGCGTGGCGCGAGAGCCTGGAACACGCCGCAAGCCTGCTGGCGCCGGGCGGGCAACTGGTGGTCATCGACTTCGGCCAGCAGGAAAGGCTGCCCGGCTGGTTCCGGCGGGGTTTGTTTGCCTGGCTGCAGCGCTTCCATGTGCGGCCGCGCGGCGACCTCAAGCGCGTCTTCTACCGGCTGGGACTGGCCTCGGGGGGCAAGCTCTCCTTTACGCCGCATTTCGGGGGCTATGCCTGGGAACTGGTCCTCACCGCCGCCCGCGCTGCATCGCCGGTCCGGGAGGCGGAAGCGGCATGAATATCGCCGTGCAGTCGCCGTTATGCTTCCGCACCATCTGGATTTCGGATTTCCATCTCGGCACCAGGCGGGTGCAGGCCGAAATGCTGCTCGAATTCCTGCGTCTCACTCGTTCCGATACCCTCTATCTGGTGGGCGACATCATCGATAACTGGGCGCTGAAGAAGAGCTGGATGTGGCACCAGTTGCACAACGACGTGGTGCAGAAGCTGCTGCGCAAGGCACGAAAGGGCACCCGGGTGATCTACATCCCCGGCAATCACGACGAAAGCTTCAGGGATTTCACCGGCCAGCATTTCGGCCGCATCAGCGTGGCGCAGGATGCCATCCACACCATGGCCGACGGGCAACGCTATCTGGTGCTGCATGGCGATGAGTTCGACGGGGTGGTGCAGCATGCGCGCTGGCTGTCGATGCTGGGCGATCAGGCCTACGAGGCGGCGCTTTCCATCAACCAGGTCATGAACCGCTGGCGGCGGCGCCTTGGCATGCCCTACTGGTCGCTGTCGGCGGCACTCAAGCGCAAGGTCAAGCGGGCGGTGCAATATATCTCCAGTTTCGAGACGGCAGTGGTGCACGAAGCCCGCAAACGCGGCGTCTCAGGTGTCATTTGCGGTCACATCCACACCCCGCAGATGCGCATGATCGACGGCATCCACTACTGCAATGACGGCGACTGGGTAGAAAGCTGCTCGGCGCTGGTGGAACATCTCGACGGACGGCTGGAGATCATCGACTGGCCGGCGCTGATGGTGCGGATGGAGACGCCTGCGGTGCTGGGCGCTCAGAACAGCGAACCCTGCCCGCCGCCGTCGCCGGAACGCGGCCTGGCCGTCCGCTTCGCCGGGGCATCGCCCTCGATGCGGGCGGACGCGCGGCCATCGGCGAATTCCAGCGACACGGGCAATCCGGGCAAAGCGGCCGATGCCGAGGTGATCGGGCGATCGTCCGGCCCGCGCACCACCGCATAGCCGCGCGTCAACACCGATTGATAGGACAACGAGCCAAGCAGCTTGGCACTGGCGGCAAGACGGGTGTTGCGTTCCGCAAGGAAGCGGCCAATGGCGCGCTGCGCCCGACCCACCCGGTCGGTGAGGTCACGCCGGTGGCGCACGATCTGCTGCTGGATGGGCTTGACGGAGAGTCGCGATCCGGCACCGGTGAGACGGGTACGGCGTTGCTCGATGCCGGATTTCAACCCCTGCGCCAGGCGCCCCGCGGCGCCATCGAGGCGCTGGCGGGCAAGCGCCAGGATGTCGTCGGGCTTCGGCAGGCCACGGCTGGCGGCGGTCAGGCGGTTGCGGCGCTCGGTCATGGTGCGGGCAAGGCCACGAGCGTTGCGGGCGCCGAGGTCGAAAAGCTGGGCGGCCAGTTCGCTCCTCACCGGCACGGCCCGTTCGGCAGCGGCGGTGGGAGTGGGCGCGCGGTAGTCGGCGGCATAGTCGATGAGGGTCCAGTCGGTCTCGTGGCCCACCGCCGAGATCAGGGGGATGCGGCTTTCGGCGGCGGCGCGCACCACGATCTCCTCGTTGAACCCCCACAGGTCCTCGAGGCTGCCGCCGCCGCGCGCCACGATGAGGAGATCGGGGCGGGGAATGGGGCCGCCGTCTTCAAGGGCGTTGAAACCGTTGATCGCCGCGGCGACCTCGGGGGCGCATTGCTCGCCCTGGACTCTCACCGGCCACACCAGCACATGGCGGGGAAAGCGGTCGGCGAGGCGGTGGAGAATGTCGCGGATCACCGCGCCGGTAGGCGAAGTGACGACGCCGATGACAGCGGGGATGAAGGGCAGCGGCTGCTTGCGGGCCTCATCGAACAGGCCCTCGGCGGCGAGCTTTTTCTTTCTTTCCTCCAGCAGGGCCATGAGGGCGCCTTCGCCCGCCGGCTCCAGGGCCTCGATGACGATCTGGTATTTCGACTGGCCGGGGAAGGTGGTGATGCGGCCGGAGACGATCACCTCCATGCCCTGTTCAGGTCGAAAGCGCAGGCGGCCGGCTGTGCCCTTCCAGATGACGGCGGCAAGCACCGCCTTGTCGTCCTTGAGGTCGAGATAGACGTGGCCGGAGCCGGGGGTGGAAACGCGCCCCACCTCGCCGCGCACCCGCACGTAGCCGAAAGTGTCTTCAAGCGTGCGCTTGAGGGCCTGGGAGAGTTCCGAAACGCTCAGTTCGGCCACATTGGAGGCGGAGCCGGTTTCGATAATTTCGCCGGTTTCGGGGTCGAAGGGCAAGGAGCCGGTGGACATGGGCCTGCAAATTCGCTTCTTGGTGCTTGCATGGCGGAATCGCGCGAGGCATTCCGCCACCGGCCCGCTATCCTAGCGGCTGGGACCCTTTAGGCAATGGCCGGGCGGCAGACGGGAAGGACGAGATGAACATCCTGCTGATCGGGTCGGGCGGACGCGAGCATGCCCTTGCCTGGGCGATTGCCGCCTCGGCGCTCACCGACAAGCTCTACTGCGCCCCCGGCAATGCCGGCATCGCCGAGGTGGCCGAACTGGTGGACCTTGCCGCGAGCGATCATCCGGCGATCATCGCCTTTTGCCGCGAGACCGATATCGGCCTGGTGGTAGTGGGGCCGGAGGCGCCGCTGGTCGATGGCATCGTCGATGCCCTTGCCGCTGCCGGCATCAAGGCCTTCGGGCCAACGGCGGCGGCGGCGCGGCTTGAAGGCTCGAAGGGCTTCACCAAGGATCTGTGCGCCAGGGCGGGCATACCGCAGGCGGGTTATGAGCGCTTCGGCGACCGGGCAGCCGCCCTTGCCCACCTCGCCGCACGCCCGGTGCCGGTGGTGGTGAAGGCCGACGGGCTTGCCGCCGGCAAGGGGGTGACGGTCGCCATGACCAGGGGCGAAGCGGAAAAGGCGGTGGAAGAGATTTTCGCCGGACGTTTCGGGGTGGCGGGCGCCGAAGTGGTGATCGAGGATTATCTGGAAGGCGAGGAGGCATCCTTCTTTGCCCTGGTGGACAGCGCCACCGCGCTGCCGCTTGCCGCCGCCCAGGATCACAAGCGGGTGGGCGAGGGCGATCAAGGCCCCAATACCGGCGGCATGGGCGCCTATTCGCCGACCCCCGTCATGGATGAAGTGATCGTCGAGCGGGTGATGACGGAGATCATCGAGCCCACGGTGAAGGCCATGGCGGCGGGCGGTCACCCCTACAAGGGGGTCTTGTTCGCCGGGCTGATGATCACCGCTGAAGGCCCCAGGCTCATCGAATACAACGTGCGTTTCGGCGATCCCGAGTGCCAGGTGCTGATGATGCGCCTGAAGGACGACATCGTCGCCTTGATGCTGGCGTCGATTGACGGCACTCTCGACAAGATGTCGGTGCGCTGGTGGCCTGAAGCCGCCCTCACCGTAGTGATGGCGGCAAAGGGCTATCCGGGCGAGGTGAAGACGGGGGCCGAGATCAAGGGGCTCGCTGCAGCGGGCGCGGTGGAGGGGGTGCAGATCTTCCATGCCGGCACGCGCCGTGACGGCGCGCGCATACTCGCCAACGGCGGGCGGGTGCTCAACGTGACGGCGCTGGGCGAGACGGTGGCCGAAGCGGCCGCCAGAGCCTATGCTGCCATCGACCTCATCGACTGGCCTGAAGGATTCTGCCGGCGCGATATCGGCTGGCGCGCCATTGCGCGGGAGAAAAAATCATGAGTCGTGATCTGTTCGAGGGCTTTGCGCAGCGCGTGGCGACGGGCGACGGCGCCGACATTTTCCTGCGCACGGGCGGTGAGGGACCGCCGCTCTGCCTGCTGCACGGCTATCCCCAGAGCCATCATATGTGGCACAAGGTGGCGCCGATGCTCGCCGAACACTTCACCCTCGTTGTGCCGGACCTGCGCGGCTATGGCCTGTCGTCGACGCCGGGCAATGCCCCCGGCAACGAGCCCTATTCCAAGCGCGCCATGGCCCGCGACATCGTCAGCGTCATGGCCGAACTGGGTCACGAGCGGTTTCATCTGGCGGGCCACGATCGCGGCGGACGGGTCGCCTATCGGCTGGCGCTCGATCATCCGGACAGGGTGGAGAGGCTGGCGCTCCTGGACATCGTCTCGACCGCCGACCAGTGGCGGGCGTTCGATGCCGATGAAGCCAACAAGACCTATCACTGGCCGTTCCTGGCGCAACCGGCGCCATTGCCCGAAACCCTGATCGGCGGCAGCCCGGTGTTCTATCTCGACTGGACGCTGGCAAGCTGGACGGCTAGCCGCGATCTGTCGGCTTTCGATGAACGGGCGCTGGCCCACTACCGCTTGAACTTCGCTGCTCCCGACCGGATCGAATCGGCCTGCAACGATTACCGCGCCGGGGCAACCATCGACCGCGAACTGGACGAGGCCGATCTCGCCGCCGGTCACAAGATCACCTGTCCGCTGCTGGCCCTGTGGGGCGAGAGCGGGATCCCCGGCAAGGGCAAGAGAAAGCCGCTCGATCAGTGGTCGAAATGGTGCGACCGGGCGTCGGGCGGCGCGATCAAGAGCGGCCACTTCCTCGCCGAAGAGGCCCCGAAAGAAACGGCCCGCCACCTGATCGATTTCTTCAAGGGCTGAAACGATGCCCGAGCGGCTCGACCGGCAGCGCGAATTTTCCGGCACCGGCGAAGTACGGCCGGGCCAGGCCTTCGATGTCGATAGGCTGGAGGCGTGGCTTGCAGCCAACATGGCGGGGTTCGCCGGCCCCTTGCAGGTCGCCCAGTTCAAGGGCGGCCAGTCCAACCCGACCTATCGGCTGACAGCGGCGTCCGGTTCCTACGTCCTGAGGCGCAAGCCACCGGGCAAGCTGTTGCCGTCCGCCCATGCGGTCGACCGCGAATATAGGGTGATCTCGACTCTTCATCCCCTGGGCTTTCCGGTCGCCCGCCCGCATCTTCTGTGCGACGATGAGAGCATCATCGGCACGGCGTTCTACGTCATGGACTTCGTTGACGGCCGGGTTATCTGGGAGCCTTTCGTGCCTGAGGTCGATGGGGCGGAGCGGGCCGCAATCTTCGATGGTCTCAACGCCACTATCGCAAAGCTTCATGCCATCGACCCGCTGACGGCGGGGCTTGGCGATTTTGGCAAGGCTGAGGGCTACGTGGCGCGCCAGATCAGGCGCTGGTCGGAGCAGTACCGGGCCTCGGAGACCGAAAAGATCGCCGAGATGGATCGGCTGATGGACTTCTTGCCGGACGCCGCACCAGCGGGGGAGGGGGCGGCCATCGTGCATGGCGATTTCCGCCTAGACAACTGCATCGTCCATCGAAGCGAGCCGCGCATCCTGGCGGTCCTCGACTGGGAACTCTCGACGCTGGGCGATCCCATCGCCGACTTCACCTATCACCTGATGCAATGGCGCATGCCGCCGTCGCAAACGGGCGCCGGGGTGGGGACGCTGATCGGTCACGAGGACCTGCCGGGCGTACCGCGCATCGAGGACTATGTGGCGGCCTACTGCACGCGCCGCGACCTTTCCGGCATCCCCGATCTCGATATTTATCTCGCCTACAACTTCTTCCGCATGGCGGCCATCTATCAGGGGATCGTCGGGCGGGTGCGCGACGGCACGGCCGCCAACCCCAACGCGGCGCGCATGGCCGGGCAGGTGAGACCCATGGCCGAGGTGGCATGGTCCTATGCCCGCCGCGCGGGGGCCTGAGCGATGACGGGCGGGAAGCCGCGCATCGGCCTGGCGCTCGGCGGGGGCGGGGCGCGCGGGCTTGCCCACATCGCCATGCTGGAGGTGTTCGACGAACTGGGCGTCAAGCCGGCGGTGATCGCCGGCACCTCGGCGGGGGCCCTCATCGGGGCGGCCTATGCCTCGGGCGTGCCGGCGTCCGTCATCCGCGCCCACGCCGAAAGGGTGCTCGGCAACCGCATGGAATTCGCCCGGCAGTTGTTCGGCGGCGGTCGCGGCACGCTGCGCCGGCTCATCGACTTCAAGTTCCTCGGTTCGATGCAGGTGGACGGGGGGACGCTGACGCGCCTGGTCCTGCCCGACGGCGTGGCCCCGCGGCTGGAAGAGACGGTCATTCCCTTCAAGGTCATCGCCACCGATTTCTATGCCCGGCGCGAGACGGTGATCGATCGGGGGCCGCTGGTCGAAGCGGTAGCCGCCTCCATCGCCCTGCCGGGGCTGATCTCGGCCCCGCCCATCGGCGGGCGGGTGATGATCGACGGCGGCATCACCAACCCGGTGCCCTTCAACCATGTGCGCGAGCAAAGCGATCTGGTGGTGGCGATCGATGTGACCGGCGGGCCGGTGGAGCGCCGGGGGCGCGCACCCCGCAACACCGATCTCGCCTTCGGCGCCTCGCAAATCCTGATGAAGTCGATCACCGCCTTGATGCTGAAGGAGAGTCCGCCCGATATCCTCATCGCGCCCGACGTCGACCGCTTCCGGGTACTGGAATTCTTCCGGGCCCACGAGATCATCGAATTGGCCCGCCCGGCAGCGGTGGAGTTGAAGGACAGACTTGGCCGGCTGTTGCTGCGGGGGACTGGTGAGCCATAACGATATTGATTGCATCGCCCGCTTTGCCTCAGGCTCCAAATGCGTTAATTGAAGGGCATGAACCGTCATGACATGGGCCTGCCGAAGGTAGGCGAAGCCAAGCTCAAATATCTCGATGCCGACTATCAGGTGGTCGTGCAGGGCGATTACGTGCGTTGCGCGGTGACCGGTCAGGCCATTCGCATCGAGGACTTGCGCTACTGGTCGGTTGAGCGTCAGGAGCCTTATGTGAACGCCGAGGCGGCTCTCAAGCGTTACATGGAAAGCAGGTCCGGGGCCGGCCAGGCCGAATGAGGCGGCGCGTTCAGGTATCCATCACCGTTTCGGCAATCAGCCGGTCGACCACGGCCCGCAGCGCTTCCTCGTGGGTGGCGCTGGCCTTGATGCACTTCTCGTAGGTTTCGCGCTGGCGGTCGGCGCTGGTGCCGCGCTGAAGGATAGTGCGGGCGGCCTCGATCTCCTTCAGGCAGCCCAGGGCCGTGGCGTCGACATTGAGCAGGCTGAGCAATTCCCCCAAGAGGTCCGCATAGGGAACCAGTTCGCCGAGGCCGAAATCCAGCATGCCGCCGACGGTGCCGTAGCGCTGGGCCCGCCAGCGGTTCTCGTTGATGAGGAAGCGGTTGTACTGGCGCCAGCGCTGGTTGTCGCGCCTGAGGCGGTAGAGAAAACGCACCAGACAGCGATAGAGAGCAGCCAGGGTGAGGGTGTCCTCCACCCGGGTCGGCACATCGCAGATGCGCATTTCGAGGGTCGGAAAGCGCGCCGAGGGCCGCAGGTCCCACCAGATCTTGCTCGAATCCTCGATGATGGCGTTGTCGACCAGGATGCGCACCACGCGCTCATATTCCGAATAGCTGGAAAAGCCAGGCGGCAGGCCGGTGCGCGGCAGGTTGTCGAAGATGGTGAGGCGGTAGGATTTGAGCCCCGTGTCGCGGCCGTGCCAATAAGGCGACGAGGTGGAAAGCGCCAGCAGATGGGGGAGGAAGTAGCTCACCTGGTTGAACAGATCGATACGCAGCTCAGGGTCCTCGACGGCCACATGCACATGCATGCCGCAGATCAGCATGCGTCGCGCCACGCCTTGCAGGTCGCGGGCCAGCGCCGCGTAGCGCTCCTTGTCGGTGGTACGCTGGTCGGCCCAGTTGGCGAAGGGGTGGGTGGAGGCGGCAATCGGCGCCAGGCCGAAGGTTTCGGCGACGGTGGCGATGGTGCGCCTGAGGCGGGTGAGGTCGGCGCGTGCTTCTTCAAGGCTGGCACACACCCCGGTGCCGACCTCGATCTGGCATTGCAGGAACTCCGGACTCACCTGGCCCTTGAGGCGCGCTTCGCATTCGGCCAGCAGGCCTGCCGGTGCCGCGGCGACGAGGTCGCGGCTCGACTTGTCGACCAGGAGGTATTCTTCCTCGATGCCGATGGTGAAGCTGGGTTCCGGCAGGCGCATGTCGGCAGATGAGCTAGGCGTTCAATTGCGCATAGTAGAGCACACCGGCATTGGCGACCAGCAGGAGAATGGACATGAGGAGGCTGGTGGACGACTGGTGCTTGTCCGCACGCGCCCGGCGCACTGCCCAGAACAGGAAGAGCAGCCCATTGACCAGAACAAGCTGAACGTAAAGCGGCGGGTGGCCGGTGGTCATCAGTCGCTGGTATTCCTGCAGATGCATGCTGGCGAGGTTCTGGCGAAGAGTGTCCATCATGTTCCTGCGACCTCCGGACGGCGCTGTTTCATGCAGTCTAGGTCGCCCGGGTTAACGAGCGCTTGCCCCTCGATGTTCGGTAGTGGGTCATTTTGAAATCTGTTCCCGCTTTTTGTAGGGGCCGCGCGGCTTTGGTGGAACCTTGATGCTCCAATATTCATCCGTAATGCGAATGAGATCGGCAACATCCATGATCGACTTGGTCACGCCAGCGGCCATCGCCGGAGTTATGCGCAAGGTCTGATGGACCCGGCAGAAGTTGTAGTATGCGAAGTGAAGCGCCACGGCGAAAGCATGGTTCTCAACCTTCTTTGAAAACGCATCCGTTAGGCGAGTGAAGCGACGAATACCCATACGCATGGTGCGGTTCTGGCGCTCAACGTAGGACGTACTCACATGCACCATGTCGGGGTTGCCTTCGACCCGCGCCTTGCGCGCACCAACGCACTCTGCCGGGCTGTATTTGCCCTTTGCGGACTCGGGGGCGGCACCATACAACTTCACAAGCTGCGCATAATCGACATCGCCACCGAATGCGCCTTCAACCGCCTCCAGATAGGCTTTGTGGCCGTCCGTAGTGATCTGGACCCGATTTGCAAGGCGTTTGGCAAGATCGTCCGCAATAGCAATGGCTGAGTCACTGCCACGACCACCAACATAGAACGAACCGACAAGCTTGCTATCGGCATCCAGCGCGACCCAAGTCCATATGTCGCCAGCGCTGCCCTTGCGGTGCTCAGAAACGTTCTTCTGCTTCGCGCCAACGAATGACCAGATTTCGTCTAACTGCCAACGACGACCATTCAGATTGATCAGCGTTTCATCGTGATAGGCCCACACCGCTTCACCTACCTCACAAAGAAGTTTGAGAACGGTATTCTTGACCACGTTGCAGAGACGCGCGGTGCCACGAACGGAGTTTCCCTCCACGAGGCACCGGACAATCTGAATACGCTTTTCGAGGGGCAGCTTGTTCATGCCCCTACTATGTCAGCTTTCTGCTTGACTGTCAAGCATATTCGATCATTTTGAACCAGTGAGTGACATTAGTTGCCACGAGACCTTCTCCTCTCCGGTGGCATACCGAAGCACGGACTTACTATGCAGAACGGCAACATACTGATTATTGATTACCCACTGATCATCATGCTTGAAGTCGTCATGCAGCGTACCGATAATTTCCTCGCCCTCGGGAGGCACTAGGTGGAAGAAGCTTCGATCCACGTCCAGTCCCCTGAGGATTCCATTTATTTCAACAGTATCGTCGCTTGCGTCGCCAGTCTCTTTGATCGTGTTCTTCAAGCGTGTGGCAGTAGCGGCGTCGATACTGCACTGCTCGCGATTCTCAGGCGACTTTGACCAGGACACATTGGCATCAAATCCATACCTGCTATGGATATCCGCCCACATATAAGCGCGCGAAATCGTTGCGACGCCAACACGATCAGCCAAAGCTCGCAAGGTCGAACTTGAGTCAGCCGCCAATACCTCGAACGCCAAATGAACTGCGGTATCAAGGTCAGATTTTATGGCCAACAACCGGTCATTTGGAATTGTAAATGACAACCCCAACGAACCTTGGTGTGCGCTTGCAAAATTCAAGGTGGACAGTTTCGCGTTTTCCGCTGAGACGCCATACTTGCGTTTCGGCGCAGACCTGATCGCATCAAATATCGAGGTAATGATTTCTTGGAACCTTTGCAGCGATTGTCCGACAGCAGTGATCGGGAACACGTCGCTGCCAACCGGTTCAATTCGATAGTCCACAATATCGAACTGCTCTGCCGCCTGGATTCGCTCCAGCTTCGCCATTAAATCGCGCCGACGCTTCTCTAGGGAGCCCAAGTTGATTTTCGCAATGTCACGATGTTCGCCAAGCTGGAACTGGCCGGCAGGCTCATGTATAACACGCCGCATGTGGCGCGCCACGAAGGCGCGCGGCACGGCGATGGAGGCAAGGCCCGGGCGGCCATATCTTTAACCTTTGCGCCGATCGCCCCGGACATCCGGATGTGCCTGAAACAGACATTTGAGCGCTTTCGCCGCGGCGGTAGCGCGGTATTTGGGAGTTGCGAGAGATGACCCGTCCATGGTCGCCCGACAGCTGGAGGTCCCTGCCCGTCGTGCAGGTGCCGGATTACCGCGACAAGCACAAGCTCGCCGAGGTCGAGGCGAGGCTCGCCGGATTCCCGCCGCTGGTGTTCGCCGGCGAGGCGAGGAAGCTGCAACGTAAGCTCGCCCGCGTGTCGGAGGGTCGCGGTTTCCTGTTGCAGGGCGGCGACTGCGCCGAGAGCTTTGCGGAACATTCCGCCGACAACATCCGCGATTTCTTCCGCGTGTTCCTGCAGATGGCCGTCGTCCTCACCTTCGCCGGCAGCCAGCCGGTGGTGAAGGTGGGGCGCATTGCCGGCCAGTTCGCCAAGCCGCGCTCGGCCGATACCGAAACGCAGAACGGGGTTGAGTTGCCGAGCTACCGCGGCGACATCATCAATGATATCGCCTTCGATGCTGAATCGCGCGAGCCCGATCCCGCCCGTCTCACCATGGCCTACCGGCAATCGGCGGCCACCCTCAACCTGTTGCGCGCCTTTGCCCAGGGCGGCTATGCCAACCTGGAACACGTGCATAAATGGACGCTGGGTTTCCTCAAGGGCTCGCCAGCCTCTGAACGCTATCAGGCGCTGGCCGACCGGCTGACCGAGGCGCTCGCCTTCATGCGCGCCTGCGGCGTCAATCCCGATACCGTGCCGCAGCTCAAGACCACCGATTTCTTCACCAGCCACGAGGCGCTGCTCCTGGGTTACGAGCAGGCGCTGACGCGGGTGGATTCGACCTCCGGCGACTGGTACGCCACCTCCGGCCATATGCTGTGGATCGGCGACCGTACCCGTCAGGCGGACCATGCGCATGTGGAATTCTGCCGCGGCATCAAGAACCCCATCGGGCTCAAATGCGGGCCGACAATGCAGCCGGACGAGCTGTTGCGGCTGATCGCCATCCTAAACCCGGCCAACGAGGCCGGCCGCCTCACCTTGATTGCCCGCTTCGGCGCCGACAAGGTGGAAGGACACCTGCCGGCCCTCATCCGTGCGGTGAAGGCGGAAGGATACCGGGTGGTGTGGTCGTGCGATCCCATGCACGGCAACACCATCAAGGCCACCTCCGGCTTCAAGACCCGGCCGTTCGACCAGATCATGACCGAGGTGCGCCGCTTCATGGGCGTGCATCGTGCCGAGGGGACGCATGCCGGCGGCATCCATGTGGAGATGACCGGCAAGAACGTCACCGAATGCACCGGCGGTGCCATGGCGCTGTCGGATGCCGATCTCTCGGATCGCTACCACACCTATTGCGACCCGCGCCTCAATGCCGATCAGGCACTGGAACTGGCTTTCCTGGTAGCCGAGGAGTTGAAGAAGGAGCAGGCCAGGCGCCCGGCCGATGAGGACGACGAGGACGCGGTGGAAGCGGCGGAGTAAGACGCACGGTCACGTCGCTGTTGGTTGCGAGCGCGATTGGCGCTAGGTGAGTTCATTCAATCATACCATCGTCACCCCGGCGCAGGCCGGGGTCCAGAGTGCCATATGTCAATGCCGTAAGCCTTACCCTGGATTCCGGCCTTTGCCGGAATGACGAGGCGGCATTCATTACTCCCCCGCCGGCTTTCCCAGACCGGATCGCGTGGTGCCGGGATATATGTTCAGCGTGTTTCCGGCGAGGATCAGCGCGGCACCGGCGGCAAGCCAGATATCGGCGGTCTCGGCAAACACCAGCCAGCCCAACAGCGCTGAAAGCGGAACCCGCAGGAAATCCATGGGCGCGACGACGGTGGCATCGGCATGGAACATCGCGGAAGTAAAGCAATAGTGCGAGAAGGTGCCGGCCAGACCGATGACGGCGAGCCATGCCCAGCCTGACGCACTCGGCCATTGCCACACCGCAAGACTCGGCCCCAGCCCCAGCACGAACTGGATAGACATCATGTAGAAGATGACCGTGAGGGCCGATTCGGTGCGGGTCAGGGCCTTGGTCAGGGTGATCGAGCCGCCGAAGCCGAGGGCGGCGACCAGCGCTATCACCTGGCCTGTCTCCACCGTGGTGATGCCGGGTCTGACGATCAGCAGCACCCCGGCAAAGCCGATGGCGATGGCTGCGATACGCAACCGGGACAATCGCTCTCCCAAAAAGGCGGTTGCGAGAATCGCCGTCCAGATAGGAAAGGTGAACTCGATGGATACCACCTGCGCCAGCGGAATGAGCGAAAGCGCCAGGAACCAGGAATACTGCGCCGCGTAGTGCACGACGTTGCGCACCAGATGCAGGCGGAAATGACGTGTGCGGGCCGGTCCGAAACCACGCACGGCGACCACCGGCAAGAGGAACATGAGGCCGATGCCGGACCTCACCACCATCACCTGGAAGACATTGACCTCCCTGGTCACCTCCTTGCCGGCCACCGACATGGCGAGCATCAGGGTGAGCCAGCCCGCCATCCACAGGGCCGCCTTGATGGTCGAGTGTTGATGCACGTTGTTCCCCCGGTCCCGAGTCTCAAGCCCGGGGCTGTTTAGCGGCGCGTGCAATGCCGCGCAAGCCGGGTTCAACCGGTCCAGCCGAGACCGGTCGAGATACAGTTGATGGATAGCAGCAGTGCCACCTCGGTGGTGCGTGCCTCGCGACCCTGGCGGCGTTCGCTGCGAAATGCCCGCAGCAGGTCGACCTGCAGGCGGTTGGCCCAGTCGATGAGTGGCCGTGCCCGCTCGATACGCCGCAGGTAGGCGGGAAAGCGCTCGGCAAGGCGCGTTTCGCCGGTGAGTGCCAGCACACGCTTCACCGTCAGCCGGCACTCGGTCTCGATGGCGGCATGAAGGGTGCCGGCGCTCGCCTGATCGGCGACCAGACCAGCATAGGCATGGGCGATGTCGAGATCGACGAGGCACAGGGTCTTTTCCACCTCGTCGATGGCAAGCCGGAAGAGGCGGGAATTTTCATACATGTCGGCGAGGAGGCGCTCGCCGTCTGCGCCGCGCACGCGGGCGAATTCTGCAAGGGCGGTGCCGACGCCGTACCAGCCGGTGAGCAGGTGGCGGTTCTGCGACCAGGCGAAGACCCATGGGATGGCGCGCAGGTCGGCAAGGGTGCTGGCGCCGAAGCGGCGGGCCGGGCGCGAGCCGATGTTGAGCAGCGCCAGTTCCTCCACCGGGCTGGCGGCGTTGAAATAATCGAGCATGCCAGGCCGGGCGATGAGGGCGTGGTAGTGGGCCCGCGACATGCCGGCCAGTGCCTCCATGGCTTCGGCGTGTTCGGCGGCGGCGGCCGGTTCCGCCTCGCTGGCCGACAGGAAGGTGTGGGCGAGGGTGCTGGCGGCCAGCAGTTCGAGCTGGTACATGGCGGTGCCGCGGTTGGCATATTTGGCCGACACCACCTCGCCCTGGTCGGTGAGGCGCAAGGCGCCATCGACGGTGCCGGGCGGCTGGGCGGCGATGGCGCGGCCGGTGGGGGCGCCGCCGCGGCTGACCGAGCCGCCGCGACCGTGGAAGAAGGCGACGCGAATGCCCTTGGCTCTCGCGGTGGCGCTGAGGCGCTTCTGGGCCTTGGCCACCTCCCAGGTGGCGCACAGGAAGCCGCCGTCCTTGTTGGAATCCGAATAGCCGAGCATGATTTCCTGCACGTTGCCGCGTGCCGCCAGACTGCGGCGCACCAGAGAATTGTCGATGAGGCGGGTGAGGATGGCGGGCGCGGCATCGAGGTCGGCGATGGTCTCGAACAGCGGCACGATGGCGAGCCGCAATGGGGCATCGCCGTCGGGTCCGGAGCCGAGGCCTGAAAACCTTGCCAGCGCATAGACCCCGAGCAGGTCTTGCGAACTGGTGGTCATGGAGAGAATGAAGGCGCCGACAGGGGCATCGCCGCCTTCCACGATGCGCGCCGCCAGAAGATCGAACAGGCCAAGGGTCTCGGCCGCCTCGGGCGGCAGGTTTGCCAGCGGGTAATCTGGCGCCGGCGGGTCCTTCAGCATGCGCTCCAGGCGGTTAGTCCATTGCGGCGTTTGGGGCTCGGGTGGTGCGGCGCCATCGAGGGCCTGCCACAGGGCGGCGAGGGTGCGGTTGATGACGGTGGAATTCTGCCGCAGGTCGAGTTTGAGGGAATAGAAGCCGAAGATCTCCACCTCGCGACGCAACGGACGCACCACATTGGCCGCCAGATCCCGGGCGCTCAATTCGACCAGCGCACGTTCAGCGGCCTCGATATCGTCTACAAGGGCGCCGGCACGGGTGTAGGGGCGGGCCCTGGGATCGTCGCCGGCGGTGGCGGCAAGACGCGCAGCGATGGCGCCGAAATACTGGCGGAATGGTTCCAGGGGATTGCGCGAAACGATGGCTTCGAGCCTGCCGCTTTCCTTCAACAGGGCATTGAGACGCTGGGCGAACCAGGTGGGCGGGGTGGCGATGCCGGCGCTCAGCGACAGTCGCTGGCCCAGTGCGGCCACCCGCTCCATGAGGCGCTGAAGGGTCTGGCGGCGGGCCTCGTCGAGGGCGGTGCGGGTTGTTTCGACGGTGACGTTGGGGTTGCCGTCGCGGTCGCCGCCGATCCATGAGGCGAAGGTCACGAAGGCCGGCACCGAGCGGCCCAGGTCGGGGAAGTGGCGCCTGAGCGCGGTGTCGCAGCGCTCCAGCAACTGCGGGGTCATGTCGTAGAGGGTTTCGCGAAAGAAATGCAGGCCCCAGGCGATCTCCTGGGCGACGCTGGGTCGCTCCTGGCGCAGTTCGCCGGTCAGCCACAAGAGCTCGATCTCGGCCCTGACGGCCGCAATGAGAACGTCGCGTTCGGCGGGGATCCAGCGGGTGTTCTCCAGATCGACCAGCAGGCGGTAGATGCGGCGGTGGATCTCCAGCACGGTGACCCGCTTGGCCTCGGTCGGGTGGGCGGTGAGGGTGGGCACCACCGCGGCGCGGGCAAGGACGGCCACCATGTCGTCGGCTTCCAGTCCGGCGGCAGCGGCGGTGGCGAAGACGTTGGAGAACGAGCCTTTGAGCGCATCGGGACCGCCCTCGCGCTGGATGCGGCGGCGGGCACGCATGGCGGCACTTTCCTCAGCGATGGCCACAAGCTGCAGCCAGATGCCGACCGCCTGCAGGGCGGCGATACGCTTTTGCTCGGGGACGGCGAGATCGGCCTCGCCCCACAAAAGGGCACGCACCTGCGGCTCGCGCGCCGAGATGACGGCATCGAGCTGATGTGACAGGAGGTCGATGAGGCCTTCAAGCCAGACCGCATCGTCGCCGGCGCCAGAGGTTTCGGTAGTGGCGAGCATGGGTGGTCTACCTCATCTCCCTCCCCCTTTGTGGGGAGGAAATGTGATCAGGCCGCCTTCAGCACCGTGGCGACGGCTGAACCGATCTCGGAGGGCGAGGCCGTGATGGTGGCGCCCACCTCGCGCAGGATCTCCACTTTCTCGCTGGCGCTTTCTCCAAACGCGGAAATGATGGCGCCGGCGTGACCCATGCGGCGGCCCTTGGGGGCGGAGAGGCCCGCCACATAGGCGACCACGGGCTTGGTCATGTGGTCGCGAATGAACTCGGCGGCCTCGGCCTCCTGCGGCCCGCCGATCTCACCGATCATCACCACCGCATGGGTATCGGCATCGGCCTCGAACAGTTCGAGGATGTCCTTGAAGGACGAGCCGTTGATGGGATCGCCGCCGATGCCGACGCTGGTGGAAACGCCGATGCCGGCATCCTTCATCTGGGAAGCCGCCTCGTAGCCTAGGGTTCCCGAGCGCGACACCACGCCCACATGGCCTTGCAGGTAGATGTGACCCGGCATGATGCCGGCCAGCGCCTTGCCGGGGCTGATGAGGCCGGCGCAATTGGGACCGATGAGGCGCATGCGCGCTTCCTGGCGGTAGCGCCTCATGTAGCGCTTCACCCGGATCATGTCGCGCGCCGGTATGCCGTCGGTGATGGCGACGCACAGGCGAATGCCCCCGTCGGCGGCCTCCATGACGGCATCGGCGGCAAATGGTGGCGGCACGAAGACGACGCTGGCCGAGGCGCCGGTCCTTTCAACAGCCTCCTTCACCGTATCGAAGACGGGAACACCATCGATGGTCGAGCCGCCCTTTCCCGGGGTGACGCCGCCGACTACATTGGTGCCGTAGGCGCGCATCTCGGCGGTGTGGAAGTGGCCGATGCGGCCGGTGATGCCTTGCACGATGAAGGCGGTGTTGCGGTCGAGGAGGACGCTCATGACGCTTTGGCCCGCTTGGTGTTGCGCCAGGCGGCAACCGCGCGCTGGGCGGCTTCGGCCAGAGTGTTGGCGCGAATGATGGGAAGCCCAGAGCGGGCGAGGATCTTGCGGCCCTCTTCGACGTTGGTACCGGCGAGGCGGACGACGACCGGGACATCGAGCGGGTGCTTTTCCAGGGCCTGCACGATGCCCTCGGCCACCCAGTCGCAACGGTTGATGCCGGCGAAGATGTTGACCAGGATGGCTTCCACATTGCTATCGGAGACAACCAGGCGGAAGGCCTTGCCGACGCGCTCCGGGGTTGCACCGCCGCCGATGTCGAGGAAGTTGGCGGGCTCGCCGCCGGCGGCCTTGATCATGTCCATGGTGGCCATGGCAAGGCCGGCACCGTTGACGATACAGCCGATGTTGCCGTCGAGGCCCACATAGGCGAGTCCGCGATCGGCGGCGCGGGTCTCGCGCGGGTCTTCCTGCGACTTGTCGCGCAGTTCGGCAATGTGGGGCAGGCGGAACAGTGCATTGTCGTCGAAGGTCATCTTGGCATCGAGCGCCAGGATGTGATCGTCCTCGGTGACGACGAGAGGATTGATCTCCACCATGGTGGCATCGCACTCCTCGAACGCCTTGTAGCAGCCCAGGAGAACGGCGACGGCCTGGGTGATGAGATCGGGTTCGATGCCGAGCCCGAAAGCGATTTCGCGCGCCTGAAAGCTTTGCATGCCGACGGCCGGTTCGACGATGGAGCGGATGATGCTGGAAGGTTCGCGCTCGGCGATCTCCTCGATCTCCATGCCGCCGGCGGCGGACGCAACCACCATGACGCGTTCCGACTTGCGGTCGAGGACGAGACCGAGATAGAGCTCGCGCTTGATGGCGACGGCGCCTTCGACATAGAGGCGGTAGACCACCTTGCCCTGCGGGCCGGTCTGGTGGGTGATCAGGCGCTTGCCGAACAGGTCGTTGGCGACATCTTCAACCGCGTGCTCGCTGTCGCAGATACGCACGCCGCCGGCTTTGCCGCGCCCCCCGGTATGCACCTGCGCCTTCACCACCCATTTGTGGCCGCCGATCTCGCGCGCCCTGTAGGCGGCCTGTTCGGGGGAATAGGCGAGGCCCCCGCGCGGCACCGGCACACCGAAGCCGCAGAGGATTTCCTTGGCCTGATACTCGTGGATGTCCATGGGCGCTCCGGTTCCTGACTACTCGGCGGCGGCGGCGAGACGGGCAGCGGGGCGGGTGGCTGAGAGATATTCAACCGCTGCCGCCACGCCGGAACCCGGCTGGAAGGCGACATCGAGGTCGCGCATCACCAGTTCCACCGAACCGAGCGCCGACAGGACCATGAGTTCGTTGAGGTCGCCGATATGGCCGATGCGGAACACCCGGCCGTTCAGTTGCGACAAGCCGGCGCCGAGCGACAGGCCATAGCCGTGATAGGCATGGCGCAGGATGGCGTTGGCATCGACGCCTTCGGGGACCACGACGGCACTGACGGTGTCGGAGTACCATTGCGGTGCCTTGGCACACACCTTCAGGCCCCAGGCCGAAACCGCCTCGCGGACAGCGCTGGCCAGCCGGTTGTGGCGGGCAAAGACGTTTTCGAGACCTTCACTCAACAGCATGTCGACGGAAACCCTGAGGCCGCGGATGAGATGGGTTGGCGGGGTATAGGGGAAATAACCGTCCTTGTTGGTGCGGATCATGTCGGCGAAATCGAAGTAGCAGCGGTGGCATCTGGCCGTCTTCGCCGCCTCGAGCGCCTTGGTCGACACGCACAGGATGGCAAGGCCTGCCGGCAGCATGAAACCCTTCTGGGAGCCGGCGACGGCGACGTCGACGCCCCATTCGTCCATGCGGAAGTCGATGCTGGCGATGGAGGAAACGCCGTCGACATAGAGCAGGGCGGGATGTTTTGCGGCATCGAGCGCGCCGCGCACGCCGGCCACATCGGAGGTGACGCCGGTGGCGGTCTCGTTCTGGCAGACCATCACGGCCTTGATCTCGTGGGCCTTGTCGGCGGCAAGCCGGCGGGCGAATTCATCGACCGGGGTTCCCTCGCCCCATTCGACCTCCACCACCTCGACGTTGAGGCCGTGGCGCTGGCACAGGTCGACCCACAAATGCGAGAACTGGCCGAAGCGGGCCATCAACACCTTGTCACCGGGCGACAGGGTGTTGGTGATGGCGGCTTCCCAGCCGCCGGTGCCGGAGGAAGGAAAGAGGAAGGTCTGGCCGTTCTCGGACTGGAAGACCTTCTTCAAGTCGGCGAACAGCGGCAGGGTGAAGGCCGGCAGGTCGGGGGCGCGCATGTCCTCCATCGGAACGTCGATCGCCTTGCGCACCCGCTCGGGCACGTTGGTGGGTCCGGGAATGAAGAGTCCGCGCATGCCGGCCATGATGGTTTCCTCCTTGAGATTTCTTGGTCGCCTGGCATCCAGGTGACGTGAGATGCAATTCCACTTGCCGGAACAGTTCTGCACGGGTAGGTTTCCTGCCGCAACGTTCAAAATACGTGCTTTTGGCTCACCGATGGGGTAGGTAAGTTCCTGCCTCTTTAGGCGGTAATTGAGAAAGACGTCATTTCGTATCCCTATCCATTTGGGCGGGAAATGGTTCGGAGATTTTGAAATATGTCCGATTCCGAGGCCAAAGCCGGTATGCGCGCTTCTGTCGTCGAGGTGGCAATCGCCGACGCCAACCCGTTGATGCTGGCGGCGCTTTCGGAATTCTTCGAGCGCGATCCGGGCTTTTCGCTGGTGTCGACGGCGAGTACGGCGGAGGGCTTCCTCGAAGCAGTGGGACGGGTGCCGGTCGATACCGCGGTTATCGACTGGCACCTGCCGCGCATGGGCGGCGAGCGGTTGCTGGAAGCGCTCAGGCGCCTGCCGCAGGCACCGCGCATCGTCGTCTACGGCACACCCGAGGGCAGCGACGTGGTGCGGCGCGCCATGGCGGCGGGGGCGGCCGGGTTCTGTGCCAGAAGCCATGCGCCGGAACAGCTGCTCGACATCGTGCACCAGGTGGCAGGGGGGCAGATGGTGTTCCCCTTCGTCGATGTACGTGATCTCAATCGCGACCCGGCGGCAAACCTCACCGGACGCGAACGGGCGCTGCTCGCAGCCCTTGCCCGCGGGCTTTCCAACAAGGAACTGGCGGCCGAGTTCTCGATCTCGGTCAACACGGTGAAGTTCCACCTGCGCAACCTCTACGACAAGCTTGCCATCGATAGCCGGGCCCAGGCGATCGCCTTCTACTACGCCGCCGGCATCAAGGGTGACGCGGGGACCGGATAGTGGGATCGTCAGTTTACTGATTAAATTCGGGTGCGACCGAATGGCGCTTTGACGACGGATGCCCATACGTCATCTCTGTTGCGCCCCGTGAGCGCACATTCCATTGAACGGGGACATCCAGACATGAGTTTCAAGACCATCGAACAGGCGCCGGCCCGGCTCAACCGGAGCGAATTGGCGGTGCCCGGCAGTCAACCACAACTATTTGAAAAAGCAGCGAAATCAGATGCCGATGTAGTGTTCCTCGATCTCGAGGACGCGGTCGCTCCCGACGACAAGGTGCAGGCCCGCAAAAACGTCATTCAGGCTATCTCCGACATCGACTGGGGAACCAAGACTCTGTCACTGCGAATCAACGGCCTCGATACCCACTACATGTATCGCGACGTGGTGGACGTGCTGGAAGGGGCATCCGACCGCCTCGACCTGATCATGATTCCCAAGGTCGGGACAGCGGCAGACGTCTATGCGCTGGACATGCTGGTGACCCAGATCGAGACCGCCAAGGGACGCAAGAAACGCATCGGCTTCGAGCACATCATCGAGACGGCGCTCGGCATGCAGAACATCACGGAGATCGCCGCCGCCAGCCGGCGCAACGAGTCCCTGCATTTCGGGGTCGCCGACTACGCCGCCTCGACCCGGGCACGCTCGACCCAGATCGGCGGCGTCAATCCCGACTATGCCGTGCTCACCGATCCCGACGACGCCGGTAACCGTGCCGTTCACTGGGGCGACATGTGGCACTATGCCATTGCGCGACTGGTGGTGGCGGCGCGCGCCAACGGCCTCAGGCCGGTCGATGGTCCGTTCGGCGATTTTTCCGATGCCGACGGCTTTATTGCAGCGGCCAGGCGTGCCGCCGTGCTCGGCTGTGAGGGCAAGTGGGCCATCCACCCGAGCCAGGTGGCGCTCGCCAACGAGGTCATGAGCCCGGCGCCCAAGGAGGTGGAGCGGGCACGGCGCATCATCGCCGCCATGGCCGAGGCAGCGAGGGCCGGGCGTGGCGCGGTGTCGCTCGATGGACGCCTCATCGACTATGCCTCGATCCGCCAGGCCGAGGTACTCGTCGCCAAGGCCGACCAGATCGCCGGGCGGCCGGCGTAGGGGCTGGCGGCCGGGGCACAAAGAACTGTTGGCGACAATAGTTCGTGAAGGTCATTGAATTCTTCGCGAAAATGCGTATATGTGCGCTTCGCGTGTTACATTTGTTTGGTGCTACCGATTGGTCGGTCCTCCGATCGGCCTAGTTATCCCCTGACAATGTGAGCGATCTATTGACCGTGGCGTCACATGGGGTGGCGGGCGGTTTCACCACTCCTGTTAGGGGAAATGACTATGGTTACTGGCACTGTGAAGTTCTTCAATGCGACCAAGGGCTTCGGTTTCATCGAGCCGGAAGACGGCTCCAAGGACGCTTTCGTCCACATCTCGGCCGTTGAGCGCGCCGGTCTTTCGACGCTGCGCGAAGGCCAGAAGGTCAGCTTCGACCTGGTCGCCGACCGCAAGAGCGGCAAGATGGCGGCCGACAATCTGAAGGTCGAGTCCTGATCGTAGGACGGACGATGAGGCGGCCGGACCAGCCGGCGAGGGGATGATCCCATCCCAACGCCGGATCGTTGATCCGGTTGCCTAATCAGAGCTTCATGGCCCCGCAGCCCGTTACGGCCGCGGGGCTTTAATTTTGCCCTTTTTCGGAATTTAGCGTTTGCAAGCAGTCACCGCGCCCAAGCGGGCGCAACGGAGGTTGAAATGGCCAAGGGTCAAAAGCGCAGCAACAAGGAAGTCAAGAAGCCCAAGGCGGCCAAAAAGCCGGTCGCCGAGCCCGCGACCTCGGCTTTCACCAAGGGGGCCCGCACCCCGGTTCAGATGCCCAAGAAGAAATAGCTGCCGAGGCTTCAGGCCGCCAGCTTCTGCAGGCGCTCGAGCAGCATGGCCGGGTCGAAGGGTTTGTTGAGTACCCCCGTCACCATGACATCGCGCATGGCCGACAAGGTGTCGGCATGTTCGGCCGCATGGCCGGTGATGATGATGGTCGGCACTTCGTTGTGCTCGTTGCGCAGGGTCGAATAGACCTCCATGCCGTCGATCAACGGCAGCTTGAGGTCGAGGATCATGACGTCGACGCCGCCGGCATGGACCTTGTCGAGGGCGTCCTGGCCGTTGTTCACCAGTTCGCAGCGGTAGCCGGCCGAGATGATCATCGACTGCAGTTCGGGACCGAAATCGGGATCGTCCTCGGCAACCAGCACAAGGCCCGCCGGCTTTATGTCCTCAAGCACCCCGAGCACCCGGTTGAGGTCAACGGGCTTGCCGAGCACGCCCATGGCGCCATGGGCGATGGCCTGCTGCACCAGTTGCTCGACGCTGAAGCCGGTCATCATGTAGACCCTGGCGTCGGGTCTGAGCTTGCGGATTTCGAAGAAGCTGTCGACGCCGTTCTTGCCGGGCATCATGATGTCCATGAAGGCGATGTCGAAGTCGCCGTCGCGATAGGCAGCAACGGCGCTCTCGCCATTATAGGCGACCTGCACCGCATGCCCTTCCATCTCGAACAGCTCAGCCAGCGAATCGGCGGCGTCGGTATCGTCATCGACCACCAGAATCTTGAGGGACTTTGCCATTATGCGGCCTCCTTGCGGGTTTGCTGGAGCGGGAACCACGCCGTCATGGTGGTGCCTTTGTCGCTTGCGGTCTCGATGTCGAGCCCGCCGCCATGCTGTTCGAGGATCTTCTCCACCGCCGGTATGCCCAGTCCGACGCCGAAGCTCTTGGTGGTGAACAGCGGCTCGCGGATCTTTTCCAGGTTGTGGGCGGCGATACCGGGACCGTTGTCGGCAACCGCGATCTCGATGCCACGCGAGGTCAGACGCGTCGTGACGACGATGCGGGGATTGTCGATGCTTTGCGGCGGCGGCGTGTCCCCCTTGCCGATCATGGCCTCGGCGGCGTTGGTGAGGAGATTGATCAACATGCGCTGCATGCGCCCGGTATCGAATTCGGCCCTTTGATCGCCGAGCCCCAGGTGGCATTCGAGCGCCACGGCTTCCGGCAGGCGCTGGGCCTCTTCCTCGACCCGATTGGCGATCCAGTCATCGACGGAAACGGCTTCGAGTTGCAACGCCTTGGAGCGGGCGAAGTCGAGCAATTCGGTGATGATGTTGTCGCAGCGGATGATGCCGTTGGTGATACGCTTGAGGGGGGCTTCGATGCCGATGTCCTTGCCCTTGGTCTTGCGCTCGATGAGGAAGGCGGCGGTGCGCACCGCGCCCAGCGGATTGCGGATCTCGTGGGCGACGGTGGCGGTGAGCTGGCCGAGTTGGGCCATCTTGCCCTTGCGGATGATCTCGTCCTGGGCGGCTTGCAGCTTCTGCATGTGATCGGCCAGGTCGCGGTTCAAGGTGATGACCCGCTCGTTCACCTTTTGGAGCTCGCCAGCCATTGTGCGTGTCTCGGCCTCGGAACGCAGAGCCTCGTCGCGCGCTGCCGTCACCTGAACCAGATGCTGGCGACGGTCGCGCGCGAACGACACGATGAGGGCGCCGATCGACAGGAGGATCACGCCGAGGGAAGCACAAAGAACCTTGGCGCCGCGGTTGACCAGCGCGGCGAACCAGGCCGCCGTATCGGTCACGTCCACATAGGTCTCGATGGCGCCGATGAAGCCGTCCTGACCCATGACCGGCATATAGACCTCGGTCACCTGGCGCAGTGCATCGCCATTGGTGGTGCCGTTCAGGCGATGCCACATGAGGCCGTCGATTTCGGAGGCCTTCTTGATGTCATGCTTGACGAAGATGTCACCCTTGGCGACGCGCTTGCCGAAATTGCTGTTGGCTTCCGTGATGCCGATGCTCGACATCCGGGATGACCAGAAGACCTTGCCGTTCTTGTCGAGAAGGCCGTAGCGGTAGATGTCGGTCGCTTGCAGCAGATCATAGAGCCGCAACTTGTCGGCGGCGGTGATGCTGCCGGTCTCGAACGACACCTTGCCGAGCTGGAGGGATTGCAGTGCCCTAGCCGTCCACGCCTGGGCCTGGCGTTCGGCCTGCATCTCCGCCATCTGATTGCCATACATGTGGGCCGAATACCAGGCCGCCGCGATGATCGCGAAGCCGCCTAGGGCCAGGGCGATCAGCGCTGCAGCGAATCTGCGGTCCCCGTTGCCGTTTGCAGCCGCTGTGGACATGTCCTGCTCCCGCGAAAGGTGCCGGCGCGGGTCGGCTGCCCGAACCACGCGGCCTTCTTTGGCAACAAACTAAGCAAACGAGCCTTAAGATTGCATTGATGGAAAGGCAGCAAAGTTTCATTAACTGCGGCACTGCATTATCGCGGCCGAGCCGATGAACCGAATGATCGCCAAGGGGTTTCGATGAGCGCCGCGCCGCCGACCAGCGCCAGGCTTTCACATCTGCACGCGGCGCCTAACAGTGCGCGCGTGCTGGTGGTGGACGATGAGGTCGACGCCGCCGCTGGCGTGAAGGATATCCTCGAGGCCGAGGGCCATCTGCTCGGGGTCGCCCATGACGGGGCGAGTGCCATCGAGGCCGCCGTCATGATGAACCCGGATGTTGCCTTCGTCGATCTGCGGCTGAAGGGGGAATACGGGCTCGACGTCATCGAGGCGCTCAAGGCCAGGTTCCCCGACCTGGTGTGCGTGGTACAGACGGGTGAGTCGGACTCATCGGTGGTCATCTCGGCCCTGCGTCAGGGCGTCTACGACTATCTGGTCAAGCCGCTCGATCCCGACCAACTCATTTCAGTGGTGGCTCGGGCGGCTGAAAAGGTGGCACTGCAGGACGAGCGGCGGGTGATGATGGATCAGTTGTCGAGGGCACGTGACCGGGCCGAACTGGCCAGCCGCTCCAAGACCGAATTCCTGACCCGCATGAGCGCCGGCCTCGGGCGGCAGTTCGACGTGATCGTCAAGGCCGCCGGCGACATTGCCGCCGAGGCGCATGGACCGGCCGGGACGCCGGCTTATGTCGAGGACGGGCGCACCATTCTGGCGGGCGCGACGCGTCTCGGCGAGGTCATGCGGTGGATCGGCGAACTCGGCCAACTGGAGGCGGGGGGCATGCGCGCCAAGGCCGCCGAGTTCGATCTGCGGAGTGTCATCGACAGTGTCATGGCGACGTTCCAGCAGGCCATGGCCGCCAAGTCACTCAATGCCAGCGTGGCGGTCGCCGATGGCGTGCCGTTGCTCACCACCGATGCCGATCATATGCGGCGCATCCTCAGCCATCTGGTGTCCAACGCGGTCAAGTTCTCGCGCCCGCGCGGGCGGGTCGAAGTGCATGCCCTGATCGATGCGGCCGGCGATCTGCGCATTCGGGTGATCGACAACGGCATCGGCATGGCCCAGGACAATATCCGCCTGGCGATGACACCGTTCGGGCGTCTCGGCGACGGCGACAACGATCCCTTCAGTGTCGGGCTGGGGCTGCCGCTGGCGGAGAAATACGCGCATTTGCTGGGCGGGCGGCTGGGCCTGGCGTCGAAGACCGGCGCCGGCACCATCGTCGAGCTCAATTTCCCGCGCGAGCGGGTACTGCGCCCGGCCCGGATGGCGGCTTCGGCCTGATCAGAATTTCGCCGCGTTGATCCACAGATGCGCCAGGATGGAGGCCGCATAGCCGAGCGCTATGGCCCAGGTCCAGCGCATGTGGGTGGAGAACGTGTAGATGCCGCGTGCCTGGCCGAGAAGGGCGACGCCGGCGGCCGAGCCGATGGCAAGGAGCGAGCCGCCGACACCGGCCGTCAGGGTGATAAGCAACCACTGGCCATCGGCCATGGGCGGGTTCATGGTGAGGACGGCATAGGTGAGCGGGATGTTGTCGATGATGGCCGACAGGATACCGACGACGACATTGGCCCAGGTCGCGCCGATGCCCAGATAAAGGACCTTCGAGACCAGGGCCAGATAACCCACCACCCCGAGGCCGCCAACGGCAAAGATGATGCCGAAGAAGAACAGAAGCGTGTCCCACTCGACCCGCGCGATCTCCTTGAAGCTATCGAGCACCATGTCGGCATTGTTGCGCCGGCGACCCTTCACCTGCAGCATGTAGGCCCATAGCTGCAGGTAGCCCAGACCCAGCATCATGCCGAGTGCCGGCTGCAGGCCGAGGAAGTTCTTGAAGCACACGGCGGTGATGATGGTGGCCGCGAACAGCACGATGACGCCGCGCCCGCCGGGCTTCATGCGCACCGCTTCGGTGTGAGGCTCGGGCTTTTCGTTGGGTACCGCGAGGGTCATCAGCGCGGCGGGAATGACATAGTTGATGAGCGCCGGCACGAACAGGGCGAAGAACTCGAAGAAGGACAGCTTGCCCTTCTGCCACACCATCAAGGTGGTGATGTCGCCGAACGGCGAGAAGGCGCCGCCGGCATTGGCAGCGACCACGATATTGATGCACGACAGCGCCACGAAACGCGGCGAGCCGCGCCCCACGGCGATGACCACGGCGCTCATCACCAGCGAGGTGGTGAGGTTGTCGAGCACCGACGACAGGAAGAACGACACCGTGCCGGTGATCCAGAACAACTTGCGGTAATCGAGGCCGAGGCCGACGAGCTTGACACGCAGGACATCGAAGGCGCGGCGTTCTTCCAGCGTGTTCACGTAGGTGATGGCCACCAGGATGAACAGGAGCAGTTCGCCATATTCGAAGAATGTGTGGGCAGCCGCCTCGTTGGCGGTGGGCGCCATGCCGTGTGAGGCATAGGCGATGCCGATGGCGCCCCAGATGAGCCCGGCCGCCATGAGAACCGGCTTGGACTTTCGCATCTGGGTGGTTTCTTCGAAGATGACGAAGATATAGGCGGCAACGAAGATGATGAGGCAGGCATAGCCGGCCGCATGGTTGGTCAGATCCAGTAGGCCGATCGGCTGCGCGATCTCGGCATAGGCGGGTGCAGCGGAGCCGATGACAAGCGCCACGGCGAGAAACAGGGACCGGATGGACATTGGCTGGCAAACCTGGGGCTGGAAGATCTGGACAGAAGAAGGGATGGAAGGTGGCGCAAACTAGGACGTGAACCACATTGTGACAATCGGCTTTCCGGCATGCGGCGCGGGTCACATGACCGCAGCGTTGATCCACAGGTGGACGATGATCGAGGCGGCATAGCCGAGGGCGATGGCCCATGACCATTTCAGATGGCTGAAGAAGGTGTAGGTGCCGCGCGCGGTGCCCATGAGGGCAACGCCGGCGGCCGAACCGATGGACAACAGCGAGCCGCCCACGCCGGCGGTCAGCGTGATGAGCAGCCACTGGCCGTGCGACATTTCCGGGTTCATGGTCAGCACCGCGAACATCAGCGGGATGTTGTCGACGATCGCCGACATGACGCCGATGGCGGCGTTGGCGAAAGTGGCGCCCATGCCGACATAAAGGACGCCCGACATCAGTTGCAGATAGCCGATGACACCCAGGCCGCCGACCGCGAAGATGATGCCGAAGAAGAACAGCAGCGTGTCCCATTCCACACGCTCGATCTCCTTGAAGCTATCGAAAAACATGTCGTCGTCGTTCTTGCGGCGGCTCTGCATTTGCAGGAAGTAGCTGAAAGCCATGAGGTAGCCGAGGCCCAGCATCATGCCCATGGCGGGCGGCAGGTGCAGGAAGTTCTTGAAGGACACCGCCGTGACGATGGTCAGGGCGAAGAGGACGATGGCCATGGCGCCGCCGGGCTTCAGGCGCACCTTCTCCTCGATCGCCTTGGGTGTCACCCTCGGTACGGCGAAATGCATGATGGCGGCGGGGATCACGAAGTTCACCAGCGAAGGGACGAAGATCGCAAAGAACTCGGAGAACTCGAGTTTGCCCTGCTGCCATACCATGAGGGTGGTGATGTCGCCGAAGGGCGAATAGGCGCCGCCGGCGTTGGCCGCTACCACAACGTTGATGCAGGCGAGCGAGACGAAGGCGGGCGAGGCCCGCCCCACAGCCATCACCACGGCGCCGAGGATCAAAGAGGTGGTGAGGTTGTCGAGCATCGGCGACAGGAAAAAGGCGATCGAGCCGGTGATCCAGAAGAGTCCTCGATAGGACATCCCCATGCCGACGAGCCTGGCGCGCAGCACATCGAAGACGCGGCGCTCTTCAAGCGTGTTCACATAGGTGATGGCCACCATGAGGAACAGGAACAGTTCGCCGTATTCGAGGATGGTGTGGCGGGCGGCGGCGTTGAGGGCATCGTCACGGCCGGTACCCATGTAGGCGATGGCAATGAAGGCCCAGATGAGGCCGGCCGCCAGCATGACCGGCTTCGATTTCCGCATGTGGATCACTTCCTCGAAGATCACCAGCATGTAGGCGAGGATGAACAGGACGAGGGAGATGAGGCCGAGCGGATGGCCGGTGAGATCGAGCGGCGACAGGTTGATGCTTGCCTCCGGGGTTGCGGCGGCGACCGGGGCGCTGGCGGCGAGCATGAAGAATGCCGCTGCAATCAAACGCCGGATCCAGTCAGCCATCGTGCACCTTGCTCTTTGTCCAGAGATTGTGGGATGTGGTATCCCACGTTCTGCGTTGGGCCTTTCTTACCATGCGTGAACTCCGATGCAAGGCCTCATGGCACCGTCAGGCGCGCCTTGCGCAGAGTGGTCGGCAGGAACGGCGGCAACCGCGCGAGCGCAAGCCCGTTCTGCAATGGGTCTCGTGCGCCGGCTCTCAGCGCAAGCGTTCGAGGATCGAGACGTAGTTGGCGACGGCCGCACCGCCCATGTTGAAGAGGCCGGCCAGCGTTGCGCCCGGCACCTGCATGTCACCGGCCGTGCCGGTCAGTTGCATGGACGCCATGATGTGCATGGAAACCCCCGTCGCGCCGATGGGATGGCCCTTGGACTTGAGGCCGCCCGAAGGGTTGACCGGCAGCCTGCCGTCCTTGGCCGTCCAGCCCTCGGCGATGGCGCGCCAACCTTCGCCCTTCGGCGTCAGCCCCATGGCCTCGTATTCGATCAGTTCGGCGATGGTGAAGCAGTCATGGGTTTCCACCAGCGACAGGTCATCGAGGCCGGTGCCGGCCTCGGCATGGGCCTTCTTCCAGGCGGCCTCGCAGCCCTCGAATGAAACGATGTCGCGCTTCGACATGGGCAGGTAATCCTGCACATGGGCGGCGGCACGGAAGTGCACGGCCTTTTTCTGCCTGAGCGCCGTCTCGGTGTCGGTGATGACGATGGCGGCGGCGCCATCGGAGACCAGCGAGCAGTCGGTGCGGCGGATGGGGCCGGCGACGTAAGGGTTTTTGTCGGAGACGGTGTTGCACATCTCGAAGCCCAGATCCTTGCGCAACTGGGCATAGGGGTTGGCGACGCCGTTTGCATGGTTCTTGGCGGCAATGCGCGCCATAGCCTCGGAGGCGTCGCCGTAGCGCTGGAAATAGAGGCTGGCGATGGTGCCGAAGACGCCGGCAAAGCCGCCCGGCGTTGCCCCTTCCTCCTTCCTGTAGGAGGCATTGAGCAAAACATCGCCGATCTGGTCGCCGGGGGTGACGGTCATCTTTTCGGCGCCGACCACCAGCACGAAGCGGCTCTTTCCGGCGGCAATGTCGTTGAGGCCCATGTGGACGGCGGCCGAGCCTGTGGCGCAGGCGTTCTCGATGCGCGTCGCCGGCTTGAACCGCAGATGCTCATCGGCATCGAGCGCGAAGGCGGCCGGAAAACCCTGCTTTTCAAAGCCGCCGAAATTACCGACATAAATGGCGTCGATGTCGGCAAAATCGAGATGGGCGTCCTTGACGGCTTCGCGTGCTGCCCAGGCGATGAGGCCTTCCAGGTCCATGTCGTCGAGCTTGCCGAACCTGGAATGGGCCCAACCGATGATCGCGGCCATGTCTGATCTCCTTAGCCTTCCTTCTACTCCGCTGCCTTGTCTAGCATGCCGTCGCCGCCGAGGGCGAGGCGGTCGAGCCGCCAGCTTTCGCCGAACCCCAGCACGCGGAAATTCTCTTCTGCGATGCCGCGGACGGACAGCGCCTCGGCCAGCGCCGCTGCCGGCTCGTCGATCCCCTCGTCGGTCAACTGGACGGTCGAGTGGTGGATGGCAAGGCTTGCCATGGCGTCGAGGTCTTCATGCGCGGCAACCGCTTCGGCGGGATTCATGTGCTGGGGCTTCATGAACCAGCGCGGCTCATAGGCGCCGATGGGCAGGAGCGCCAGGCGAGACGGCCCGAAGCGGGCCCGCACGGCGCGGAAATGTTCGCCTGTGCCATAGCCGGTGTCAGCGGCGAAATAGACGATGCCGGCGGGCGTTTCCAGCACAAAGGCCGACCACAGCGCATGGTTGCGGTCGAAGGGCCCCCGCTTCGACCAGTGCAGCGCCGGAGTGAGATGGGCGGTGACGTCAGGCCCGAGCCGATGCGCCTCGCCCCAGTCGCGCTCCACCACGTTGAACGGGCGGCGGGCGCGGGAGAGGATGGACGCATTGCCGAGCGGGGTGACGATTTGCGGGCGGTGGCCGTCATGCAGCGCCGCCAGGGCGGAAAGGTCCATGTGGTCGTAGTGATTGTGGCTGAGGAGCACCGCGTCGATGGGCGGCAAGTCCTTCAGGGCGATCCCGGGGGCACGCACCCGGCGCGGGCCCATCCACGAAAGCGGGCTGGCACGATCGGAAAAGAACGGGTCGGTGAGGATGTTGAGGCCACCCGTCTGGATGAGACAGGTGGCCTGCCCGATGAAGGTGACGCTCAAGGACCCACCCTCGACGCGCCGGGGCGGCGGGGGATAGCTACCGTTCTTCTCGCGCGCCGGCCACGGCGTCCGTTTGCCGTTGAACTGCCATTTCAGCATGTCGCCGTAGGTGCGGACAGTGTGATGGCCGGGCACAAAGAAGCGCTCGCCATCGAAATGGTTGCTTTGCGGGCCTGAATGAAAACGGTTGCGGCGGCGGCTTGGCATGGCGCCGATATAGGGCGGACGGGTGGTGATTCCAATCGCCGTCAGAGGGCCATCGGATCGGCATAGGGCGCGCGCGGCGGGCGAAGATGGCCAAGTCCGAAATTTTCCGGGAACTTGGTGGTGGTCGCCCATAGATGGTCGCCGTAGAGAAAGGGCGTGAAGGGCCGGGCTCCGGGGATGGGCAGGGGAGCGATCACCGCATCGGGGCGCGGCTCGAAGAAGAACGGCACCGAATAGCGGGTCTCGCCCTGGCCGAGCACACGATGCAGGGTGGCCTTGATGCGGCCGCCGGTCCAGCGCTCCAGCAGGCCGCCGAAATTGATGGAAAAGCCGTCATTGCGCACCGGTACGTCCATCCACTGGCCCTTGGCGTCTCTGGCCTGCAGGCCGCCGACACCACACTGGGCGAGGACGGTCAAAAGGCCGGAGTCCACATGCGGGCGGGCCACCTGCTCGACGCGCCGGCCGCAAATCTCGGCAAACCGGTCGGGCAGATCGTCGACCGCCGGCACCCCGTCGGGGCGTCTGGGATAGTGCAACAGCCTGAGGGTCGAAATACCGTCGTCGAAGACTTCGCGGAAGATGCACTCGTCGATGCCGAGGCTGCGCGACAGCGAGGCGAGGATACGGTGGCCGATCTCCTCCATGCCGAGATAATAGGCAGCGGCCGTCTCACGCCAGCCTTGCGGCAACAGGGCGGCATCGGGCAACGGGGTCGGCTCGTAAAGCAGGTCGTCGGCACCATCTTCGGGCAGGGGGCGGACGATGTCGGGACCGATCTCGAAGCCCTCGCGATTGCGCGCGCCGGAGGATTCCAGAGGAAACCAGCCGCGATAGATATGGCGGTTCTCGGGGGCGAAGTTGCGCTTCCACAAGGGGCGCTGGAGCGCCATGGGCAGATCGAACAGCCTGGTCAGGTTCCGGCGCTCGGCCTGCCCGACCTTCAGGGCTTCGGGGTGACCTACAACCACCATGAAGCCGATGTCGAAGGCAGCCCGGGCGATCATGCGATCGACAAGGGCGCGTGGACCGGGATCCCCGCTGAACAGCGCGGAGATGTCGATTACCGGAATGTCGGCCATGTCACCGTTTCCTGTGATGGTGCCAAACCCTAGACCGTCCGCAAGTACCAGGCGTAGTCCATCTCTGTCGGTTCGGCATAAAAGCGGTCGGCCTCGATCTCCTTCAGGGTGGCGAAATGCTCGATGAAGTCCTTACCGAGATAATCGGCCATGACGGCGGAGGCGCGCAGGGCATTGAGCGCCGCCAGCCAGTTGGTCGGCATCTCGGGGGCCGGTTGCTCGTAGCCGTTGCCCTTGACGGCGGGGCCCGGATCGAGCTTTTGCGCCATGCCGTAATGCATACCCGCCAGCACTGCGGCGAGCACCAGGTAGGGATTGGCATCGGCGCCGGCCGGGCGATGCTCCAGGTGCATGGTCGCGCCCGATCCGGCCGGCACGCGGATCGATACGGTGCGGTTGTTGACCCCCCAGGTGGGGGCCACGGGGGCATAGCTGGAGCGGCGGAATCGGCGGTAGGAATTGGCGTTGGGGGCAAAGAACGCCATGGCCCCGGCCATGGTCTCCTTGAGGCCGGCGATGGCGTTGAGCATCAAGGGGCTTTCGGCTGCCGTCGGGGCGGCAAAGGCGTTGGCACCGTCGGGCGTTGCCAATGAGCAGTGTACATGCATGCCGCAGCCGGTGAACTGGCTGTAGGGCTTGGCCATGAACGAGGCAAGCAGGCCGTGATGGTCGGCGACCGAGCGGATGAGGCGCTTGAACATAATCGCCTCGTCGCAGGCCCGCAGGGCATCGGCGCGGTGCTTCAGCACCACCTCCATCTGGCCCGGAGCGTATTCCGAGATAAGTCCCTGGGCGGGCAGCCCCTGCACCTTGCAGGCGGCATACATGTCATCGAAGAAGGGGGCGAAGTCGTCGGTGTCCTGCAACAGATAGGGCTGGAAATGCTGCGGGCGGGCGCCGTTGGTCAAGGCCCGCGGCGGGCAGGGATGGCCGGCCAGGGCGGCCTCGCGGTCCATGAGGTAGAATTCCAGCTCGACGGCGGCGACGGGGGTAAGATCGAACTCCTTGTAGCGCTCGATCACGCGAGCCAGCGTCTGGCGGGCCTCGTTGACACATGGGCGCCCGTCGGCCTCGTGCAGGGTGGTGATGAACTGGGCGGCGGGTTCGCCCCTCACCCACGGGATGGTGACGAGGGTACCCGGCAGCGGCCAGGCAATGCGATCGGCATCGCCGTCGTCCCACACACCGCCGGTTTCTTCCACGTCGCGACCGGTGGCATCGACGCTCATCACCGAGCCGGGCAGGAAGCGGCCGTTCTCGTAGGCGCCGATCACCTCGTCGCGACGCAATATCTTGCCGCGCGCCACGCCCGAGAGATCGGTCCAGATCATGTGGAAGCTCTCGATTGCGGGATGGCTGTCGAGAAACGCGCGGGCCTCGATAAGGGCGGCCGGATAGGGTGACGGCAATATCGTTACTCCGGTTGTGAGGTCAGTTCGCCCATGCATTGGTCGAGCGTCTCGACCAGCCGGTCGACGTCTTCGGCGGTGGTTGCGGGCGCGATCAGCAGCATGTTGTGGAAGGGCGTGATGAGGAGGCCGCGGTTGAGCATGTAGTGATGCACTGCCCGGTCGATGGGTCGATGGATGACACGCGCCGCCTCGCCGCCGTTCCTCGGCCGCTGCGGGCAGCACATGAATTCCACACGGGCGCCCACCCGCACCATATGCCAGTCGATACCCCGCCGGGCGATGGCGGTGGCGATGCCGTCTTCGAGGCGTTCGGCAAGGGCGTTGAGCGCGGCAAAGTTCTCGTCGGTGAAATAATTCTCCAGCATCACCCGCATCATGCCGATCTGGATGGCCGAGCCGGAAAGCGTGGTGCCGATGCCGCTATGGCCTTCGGGCGTGGCCGGGATGCGGGTGGCAGCGCGCGTCGAGACCGCTTCCGAAAAGCCGTAGACGGCCGCCGGTATCCCGCCGGCGATGGGCTTGCCGAGCACGATGATGTCGGGATCGAGCCCGTGGGCGCGGGTGTAGCCGCCGGGCCCTGAGCTCATGCAATGGGTCTCGTCGATGACGAGCAGGGTGCCGGTCTTGCGCGTCAGCGTGCGCAAGGCATCGTGGAAGCCTTCATCGGGCAGCACCATGCCGACATTGGTCATCACCGGCTCGGCCAGCACACAGGCGACGTCGCCCGGGGCGAGGGCGGCTTCGAGCGCGGCCACGTCGTTGAACTCGACGACCTTCGTGGTCGCGGTCAGATCGCGCACCTCGCCGAGGAGGCCGGGATCGGCAACCGCGCGTCCCTCATCGTCCAGCCTGACGAAGGTATCGTCGACGGCGCCATGATAGCAGCCGTTGAAGACGAGGATCTTGTGGCGTCCGGTGAGCGCCCGGCACCAGCGGATGACGGCGCGGTTGGCGTCGCTGGCGGTTGCCGTCACCTGCCAGGCGGGGAGGCGGAAGCGGTCGCTCAGCAAATCGCCCACTACGGCGGCATCGGGCGAAGGCAGCATGGTGGTGAGGCCCCTGGCGCCCTGGCGCGCCAGCCCTTCGGCAACGATGTCGGGCGAATGGCCGAACATGGCCCCGGTGTCGCCGAGACAGAAATCCTTGTAGGTGTTGCCGTCGGCATCTCTCAGGGTGATGCCCTGCGCGGTGTCGATGAACAGCGGGTAGGGGGTGGCCCATTCCGACATCCACATCATCGGCACCCCGCCCAGCCAGTGGCGCGCCGTCTTTTCGGCCAGGTCCCTGGAGCGCGGATTGCGCTGGATGAAAAGCGCCCGCTCGCGTTCGAGCATGGCGTCAACGGCGGCTGGCGATGGCATGGAAACGGGCTCCGGACAGGTTGTCGGCCTTCCACTAGCACGATCCCCGGGGGGGTCGGCAAGACGGGCGAGGCGAGGCTGGCAGGCCGTATAGACGGCGCAACGATTTTCTGATTTCTAGACACCATTCTTTTCATCTCGCCGCAACGGAGCCCGCCATGAGCCGCATCGTCCATCTCAACGGTCAGTTTCTCCCCGAGGAAGAAGCCAGGGTCTCCATCTTCGACCGGGGCTTCGTGTTCGCCGACGGTGTCTACGAGGTGACGGCGGTGGTGGGCGGCAAGTTCATCGACTACGACCCCCACATGGAGCGGCTGGAGCGGTCGCTGAAGGAACTTGAAATGGCCTGGCCATGCTCGAAGGAAGAGTTGCGCGCCGTGCACGAGGATCTCGTCAAGCACAACGGCCTCGACGAGGGCCGGGTCTACATGCAGGTGACACGCGGGGTGGCCGAGCGCGACTTCGCCTATCCGGCCAATACGCCGACCTCGCTCATGGCCTTCACCCAGTCAGCGGTGACCATCGCAAATCCCAAGGCCCTCACCGGGGTGGCGGCGATCTCCATTCCCGATATCCGCTGGAAGCGCCGCGACATCAAGTCGATCGCCCTGCTCGCCCAGTGCATGGGCAAGCAGCGTGCCGCCGAGGCCGGGGCCTACGAGGCATGGATGGTGGAGGACGGCCATATCACCGAGGGTACCTCGTCTTCGGCCTATATCGTGAAAGACGGGCGGGTGATCACCCGGCCCCTTTCCAACGACATCCTGCCCGGTGTCACCCGCCGCGCCTTGATGCGGCTGGCGGCCGACTACCAGATCCTCATCGAGGAAAGGCTGTTCACGCTCGATGACGTCTACGGGGCGGACGAGGCGTTCATTACTTCGGCATCGTCCTTTGTCATGCCGGTCGTGCAGATGGACGGGCGCACGATCGGAACCGGCAGGCCAGGGCCTGTCGCAAAGAAGCTGCGCGACGTCTATATCGCGGCCGCCGTCGCCGGCGCTTGAGTTCCGCAAGGCGGTAACGCTGTAATTTCGCTGGCCAAAGTGCGGCCCGGGATTCTATGTTGGCGCATCCCCCGCGAACCAAGCGGGATGTCATAAAAACAAGCACGAGCAAATCAAGAGGGAGATCGCATCACATGTTTCATGTCAGGACCCTGATGACCGCCACAGCGCTCGGCGCGGTAGTGGCGCTGGCGCCGGCGGCGCAGGCTGCAGATGTCATCACGCTCGGCGCGGCGGTGTCGCTGACCGGCAAGTATTCCACCAACGGCAAGAACACCCAGGACGGCTATGAGCTCGCCGTCAAGCAGATCAATTCGATGGGCGGGGTGAAGGTCGGCGACAAGACCTACCAGATCCAGGTCAAATATTACGACGACGAATCCACGCCGGCGCGTGGCGTCGAACTGGCCGAGCGTCTCATCCAGCAGGACGGCGTGAAATTCGTGCTTGGCCCGTATTCGTCGGGCATGACCAAGGCCGTTGCGCCGGTCACCGAGAAGTACAAGGTGCCGATGGTGGAAGCCAACGGTGCGGCGCGTTCGCTGTTCTCCAAGAACTACCGCTATCTGTTCGCGGTGCTGTCGACAACGGATCAGTATCTGGCCTCGGCCATTGCGCTGGCGGCAGAGAAGGCTTCCAACCTGGGCAAGAAGCCTGACGAGCTCAAGGTGGCCATGGCGTTCGAAAACGACCCGTTCAGCCAGGACATCCGCAACGGCGTGATGGACGATGCCAAGAAGTACGGCATGCAGATCGTCATCGACGACCAGTTGCCCAAGGACCTCAACGACATGTCGGCGACCCTCACCAAGGTGAAGGCGCTGCGGCCCGACATCCTGGTGGTTTCGGGCCATGCCAAGGGCGCGGCCACGGCGGTAAAAGAAATCGGCGACATGAAGGTCTATGTGCCGATCGTCGCCATGACCCATTGCGACTCGGCCAAGATCGCCGAAAAGTTCGGCAAGGCGGCGGAATATATCCTGTGCGCGGCCCAGTGGGACGTGACGCTGACCTACAAGGACAAGGTGTTCGGCGACTCGGCCAACTTCGCCAAGATGTTCAAGGCCGCCTACAACTACGAGCCGCCCTATCAGGCGGCTGAGTCGGCGGCGGCGGTCGAGGTCTATGCCGACGCCATTTCCAGGGCCGGCTCGCTCGATCCCGAAAAGGTGCGCGATGCTCTGGCGGCGACCGACATGACGACTTTCTATGGCCCCATCAAGTTCGATGCGACCGGCAAGAACGACGTCAAGGGCATGGTGCTGAGCCAGGTCCAGGACGGCAAGTATGTTCTCGTGGCGCCGACCAAGTGGGCGGCGGCCCCGGCCGTCATTCCGGCACCGACCTGGGATAAGCGCTGACAGCAGCAAGAGTTGACGGGTGGACGCGGCCGATTGAGGTCGCGCCCATCCGCTTACCGGTGCCCCCCGGCTGAGCGGCGACAGCATTCGCCGGGGCGGGCGTGATGCGAGGTGGGGCAAGACGGCATGTCGGGCATCCTATCCAATCTCCAGATCCTGACGGTTGCACCGGTCTTCAACGTGCAACTCCTCCTCGACGGGCTGCTGATCGGCGCCGTCTTTGCGCTGGCGGCCTATGGCATGGCGCTGGTCTGGGGGGTGATGAACATCATCAATATCACCCAGGGCGAATTCGTGGTGCTGGGCGGCTATGTGGCGGTGGAGTTCGCCGCTCACGGCATCCATCCGCTGTTTGCCGTGCCGGTGGCGGCGGCCTTCCTGTTCGTGGTGGGCTGGTTGTTCTACCGGGCGGTGATCTTCCGGGTGGTGGACCAGGATCTGTTCATCTCGCTGCTCGCCACCTTCGGCATCTCCATTCTCCTGCAGCAACTCATGAACACGGTGTTCGGTGCCGATGTGCGGGTGGCCAATGCCCATCTCGATTCCTGGCAGATCCTCGGCGGCATGGTGACGGTGAGTCAGGTGAAGCTGGTTTCCTTTGTCGTTTGCGTGGCTTTGGGCGTTGGGCTGGTGTGGTTTCTCAAGGCCTCGCGGCTCGGGCAGGCAATCCGCGCCACCGCCCAGAACGCCCGGGCGGCGCGGGTGCTGGGCATCGACACCGATCGCGTCTATGCCATGACCTATGCGCTCAACGCGGCGATCTGCGGCACCGCCGGGGCGCTGGTCGCCATGGCCTACACCATCCATCCCTATATCGGGCTGCCCTATACCCTGCGCTCGTTCATGATCGTCATCGTGGCGGGGCTCGGCAATCTCGGCGCCGTCATCGTATCGGGCGTCGGTCTCGGCATCGCAGAGAACTATGCCGGCTTCATCCTCGGCGCCCAGTTCCAGCTTGCCTTCGTGTTCCTGCTGCTGGTGGCGGTGCTGGTGGTGAGGAACTGGCGGCTGCAGCGGCAAAGGCGCTACCTCAAATGAGCATGGGACCGACAATGACCGGGGGCACCCGCATCGCGGTATGGGGCGGGGTGCTGGCGTTCGGTCTTCTCGCGCCGGTCATCATTCCCTCCTATTCGGTGCAGATCGCCGAATTGTGGATCTTCGTGGTCTTCGCCCTTACCTGGGACCTGATCGGCGGGCAGATGGGCTACAACTCCTTCGGCAATGTGGTCTTCGTCGGGGTGGGCATGTATGCCTGCGCGGTGATCCAGGTCGGCCTGTACTATTCGGTCAGCGCCTATACCGCCGCACGTGGCGGCGGCACCGCCTTCATCTTCGACATGCCGCAATATGTGCAGGGCCTCGCCGTCGGCCTGGTGGTGGGTGGCCTCGTCGCGATGCTGACAGCCCTGGTCCTGGGCTCCATGGTGCTCGGCATGCGCGGGCACTATTTTGCCATCTGCACCCTGGGGCTCGGTGTTGCGGCCGGCGAACTGGCGGCGAGTTGGGAATGGATCGGCGCCGGGTCGGGCATGACGGCACCCAGCGCCCCCGACAGCCTCGATGTCAACAGGTTCTACTACTACCTCTCCTTCGCATTGGCCATCGTCACATTCTTCGCCATGCGCTGGATCCTCTCGACCCGTTTCGGGCTCGCCATCAACGCCATCCGCGACGACGAGGACAAGGCCGAGGCCATGGGCCTTCCGACCACACGCCTCAAGGTGACGGCGTGGATGTTCTCTGCAATCTTCCTCGGCATCGCCGGCGGCATCTACGGCAACATGAACCGCTTCATCGATCCGACCGACCTGGCGTTTGCCGGCTCCACCATCGGGGTGTGGATGGTGCTGATGGCGATCCTCGGCGGCAAGGGCACGCTGTGGGGGCCGGTCATCGGCGCGGTGGTCTTCCAGGTGTTCAAGGAATTGTTCTGGACCTATCTTCTGGGCTGGCAGCGGGTGGCGCTGGGGTTGCTCATCGTGCTCATCGTGGTGTTCTTCCCGCAAGGCATCCTCGGCTATCTGCGCGAGCGGTTCCCGGCGCTCTTCGGCCACACGGTCGATTCTGATGCGGCCGCCGCAGATGCGGTGGAGGAGGCCCCCTCATGACCACCCTTCTGGAAGTTTCCGGCGTCTCCAAGTCGTTCGGCGGCGTCAGGGCCAATGCGGACATCTCGTTGAAGGTGGAAACTGGTCGCATCATCGGCCTCATCGGGCCCAATGGTTCGGGGAAGACGACGCTGTTTTCCTCCATCGTCGGCTTCCATCCCATCGATGGCGGCTCGATTCGCTTCGAGGGCAAGGAAATCTCGCAGAACACCGTGCCGGAGATCGCCCGCATGGGACTTTTGCGCACCTTCCAGCAGACCCGCATCTATTCCAAGATGACCTGTGTGGAGAACATGCTGATCTCGCGCTCCATGCGGGGACGCGCCTTCTCCGATTTCTTCCGCCAGCGCTCGTCGCAGAAGGTGGACCGCGCCGACGACCTCCTCGAATTCGTCGGCCTTTATTCCAAGCGCAACCTGATGGCCGGGTCGCTGTCGTTCGGCCAGCAGAAGTTGCTTGAGTTCGCCATGGCGCTGATGAGCGAACCGAAGATGCTGATGCTGGACGAGCCCACCGCCGGCATCAATCCGACCCTCATCAATGGTCTCATCGACCGCCTCAGGCGCGCCAACCGCGAGTTCGGCATCACCTTGTTCGTCATCGAGCACAACATGCGGGTGATCATGAATCTCGCCGAGCACATCTATTGCCTCGCCCATGGCGAACTGCTGGCCGAGGGAGCGCCCGAGGCGATCCAGAACGACAGTCGTGTCGTAGATGCCTATCTGGGGGCGCACTGATGGCCGGACCGACCAGGAAGACGGATAAGAAAAAGTCCGTTTCCGGCTACGGCAAGGGCAGCGTCGATGCCGTGATGTCGGTGGACGCGGTGGCGCGCGAGGCGCAGCGCATCAAGGAGGCCGCACCGGCCAAGGACGATCTGGCAAAGCTTGCCGGCGGCGATGCTTTCCTGGCCATCGATGACCTGCGCGCCGGCTATGGGCGCATGGAGATCCTGCACGGGGTGGACCTGAGGGTCGGCAAGGGCCGGTCCTTGTGCCTCATCGGTCCCAACGGGGCGGGCAAGTCGACGGTACTGCATTCGATCTTTGGCTTTACCAACATCTTCTCCGGGGCGATCACCGTGGGCGGCCGCAACGTGACGGCGCAAAAGCCCAGCGACAAGCTCAAAGGCGCCGGCATCGCCTATATCCTGCAGGACAACTCGGTGTTCCCCGACATGACGGTGGAGGAGAACCTGTGGATGGGCGGCTTCCTCAAGAACCGCTCCGATGAAGCCAAGGAAGCGGCCGAGAAGGTGTTCCAGAAATATACGCGGCTGGCCGAGCGGCGTAGCCACCCGGCTCGCGTCCTGTCGGGCGGCGAGCGGCGATTGCTGGAAATCTCTCGCGCCCTTGTGATGAATCCCGACATCCTGCTGGTGGATGAACCTTCCATCGGTCTCGAGCCGCGCTTCATCGACATGGTGTTCGACATCCTCGATGACCTCCAGCACGCCGAAGGCAAGACCATCGTAATGGTCGAACAAAACGCCAAGAAGGGGCTCGAATTTGCCGATCTCGGCTATGTGCTGGTGTCAGGTGAACTGGCCAAGGCGGGAAAGGGCGATGATCTGTTGCAGGACCCTGAGGTGGGCCGGCTGTTCCTCGGCGGCTGAGGGGCTGCCTTCAAGGGTGCGAATCATTTCAAGGACCTGGCGCCATTCCTTCATGATCTGATTCAACCACAAGCCGGAAGCGCGCGGCGGCCTTCAGGCTGAGGCGGAAGCGGCGGCGCAGCGAATGCCATCAACGCCTTCCGGCCTTGGGGGTTGACGGCAGCCGGGCGGCGGTGCGCAATGACTTGCATGCAGGTGACGATCGGACCCCTCGATGCCGGCGGCGTGGCAACGGCGGTGGAATGGGCGCGGCGCGAGGGCTGGAACCCCGGTCTCCACGATGCCGCGGCGTTCCATGCCGCCGATCGCCAAGGCTATCTCGGCCTCTACGCGGGCGGCGAGCTTGCCGCCACCATCTCCGCGGTGCGCTATGGCGACCGCTTCGCCTTCGTGGGCTTTTACATCTGCCGGCCGGAATTTCGCGGCAGGGGCTGGGGGCTTCGGCTCTGGAACGCGTCGCTCGAAGGTATCGCGGGCTTCACCGTCGGTCTCGATGGCGTTGTCGCCCAGCAGCACAATTACGCCAAGTCCGGCTTTGTGCTCGCCCACCGCAATGTCCGCTATGGAGGCACGCCGCGACGGCCCGGCGCCACGGGCAAGAGCCGCATCAGGCAGTTGACGGGCGCCGATGTCGGCGTGGTGGCCGATTATGAGTTACGTGAACGGCTTTTCCCGGCACGGCGCCCGACCTTCCTTTCGGCCTGGCTGGACATGCCCAATGCGCATGCACTCGGCCTGTTTGAAGGCGATCAATCGACCGGCTACGGGGTGATCCGTCGCTGCCATGCGGGCCACAAGATCGGCCCGCTGTTTGCCCGCTCGGCTGATGAAGCAACATCGCTGGTGGCGGGACTGCTTGAAGGGCGCGAGGGCGATGCGGTTTTCCTCGACGTGCCCGAAAACAATGCGGCGGCCGTGGCGCTGGCGCGTTCACTGGGGCTTCAGCCGGTCTTCGAGACGGCGCGCATGTACAAAGGCAAGGCGCCCGATCTCGATCTGTCGCGGATTTTCGGGATCACCACGTTCGAACTCGGCTGAGGCTCTGTTGAGGTTCAAGGTTTGGCGGCCTCATTCTGTCGCATTCTTTATGCAAGCGGGATCGAAATCGCTCGCTGCGTGTTTATATGAAAGGAATGCCGGATGCCGGGCCGGCTCAGGCCTTGTTCCGGCGGTTACGTGCACTCCCGCTAAGAGTGAAAGGAAACGCAATGTCAAACATGTCTTGGAAGAAGCTCGGGCTTGCGGCCGTGATCGCCGGCAGTGCCCAGATAGCCGCCTTGTGCGGGGCTTCGGCGATGACCCTGCCGGTGATGCCGGGCGCCGCTCTCAAGGCTTCCCAACCCGATGGCAAGGTCGTTCAGGTGGCGCAAAAGCAGAAGCGTCGCCATTACCGTGACTGGAAGGAGTATCACCGGTATCACGGCGGCCATCGCTACCGGAACCGCCGCGACGGCTACACCTACTTCTATGGCGGCTATTACTATGCCGAGCCGTGGTGGACCGTGGTCGTCCCGCTACCCGTCATCCCGCTTCCCGGCGTGTCGATCCAAGTGAACTAGTTCATGATTTGGGTCGATTCGATCCAAAATCATCCCGCTCTGGGGCGCCGTCAAACGCAGTTCGCTGTCATGCCCGGCCAGGCCGGACATGGCAGCGCCGGGGCGGGACGGGCAGCAGCGCGCTTCTCATAAATTCCCCTTCACGCATTTCCTGGCGAGGCTCTTGTACTGGGCCTCGGTGAACTGGATGGGGTTGCCGCCGGCTGACGGATCCTTGATGGCCATGGCCGCCACTTCGCCGAGGCGCTTGTCGTCGATGCCGATCTCCTTGAGCGCGTTGGGGATGCCGATGTCCTTCCTGAGCTTCAGCACCCACTTCACAAAGCCGTCGAAGCCGCCCTTGATGTCGAGATAGTGCGCCGCGCGCTCGATTGTGCCGTCGATCTTCTTGCGGTTGGCGATCAGCACATAGGGCATGATGATGCCGTTCAGGAGGCCGTGATGGGCGTCGTAGAGGCCGCCGAAGGGGTGTGACAGGGCATGAATGGCGCCGAGGCCGCGCTGGAAGGCGGTGGCGCCCATGGCGGAGGCAATGAGCATGTTGCCGCGCGCCTCGATGTCCCGGGGCTTCTTCACCGCGATGACGAGGTTTTCCTTCACCAGGCGCATGCCTTCCACGGCCACTCCCGCGGCCAGCGGGTTATAGGCGGGGGCGCAATAGGCCTCGAGATTGTGGGCGAGGGCGTCCATGCCGGTCGCCGCCGTCAGCTTGACCGGCAAGCCGACGGTGAGTTCGGGGTCGAGCACGGCAAAATGCGGCATCAGTTGCGGATGGAAGATGATCTTCTTTTCATGGGTCACGGGATGGGTGACGACGCCGGCGCGCCCGACTTCGGAGCCGGTGCCCGCGGTGGTGGGCACGGCGATGATGGGGGCGATCCCCTTGGCGTTGGCGCGGGTCCACCAGTCGCCGATATCCTCGAAGTCAAAGATCGAGCGGGTCTGGCACTGCATCAGGGCCACCAGCTTGCCGACATCGAGGCCGGAACCGCCGCCCAGCGCAATGACGCCGTCGTGGCGGCCGGCCTTGAAGGCGGCCACACCGTCCTTGACGTTCTGCTCGACCGGGTTGGGGCGCACCTCGGAGAACAGGCCGGGCCTCAGATTGGCCTTTTCCAGATCGGCGAGGATCTGCTTGACCATGGGCATGGCCGCAAGCCCCGGATCGGTAACGAGCAAGGGGCGCTGCATGCCGGCCTCGCGGCACAGGTGTGCCAGCTCTGCGATGCGGCCGGCACCGAACTTGATGGAGGTCGGGAAATTGATATTGGCGCTGGTCATGGTCGGCTCCGTCAAAACGTCGCGGAGCCTCGTTCCGGCTCCTGATCATTGAGGCGGCGGTCGCAGCCGGACTTGAGGTCCCGAAGTTGGATAAGAAACCCGATCACGTCGCCGCGCATTGCATTGCCGCAGAATCAGAAGATTGTCCATGACCAGGGTTGCCGCACAACGCAAAATATGCATTCGGCAGCGTGTTTTGTCGGCAATAAGGCCAAGGGGCTTTCGCCCGGTGAGGCGACGTCTTAAGACAAACTGCAAGAGGGGGAGGACCGGTAAATGGCGTCAAGCTTTGACTATGTGATCGTCGGCTCGGGTTCGGCCGGCTCGGTGATCGCGGCACGTCTGGCCGAGGACGGACACCACAGCGTCTGCGTGCTCGAATATGGCGGCACCGACCGGGGGCCGTTTATCCAGATGCCGGCAGCGCTGTCTTACCCCATGAACATGAAGACCTATGACTGGGGCTTTCAATCCGATCCGGAACCGCATCTGGGCGGCAGGCGGCTGGTCACGCCGCGCGGCAAGGTGATCGGCGGGTCGTCGTCCATCAACGGCATGGTCTATGTGCGGGGCCATGCACGCGACTTCGATACCTGGGAGCAAATGGGCGCCAAGGGCTGGGGCTATCGCCACGTCCTGCCCTATTACAAGCGCATGGAGCATTCTCACGGCGGCGAGGAGGGCTGGCGCGGCACTAATGGGCCCATGCACGTCACCCGCGGCAGCCTCGCCAATCCGCTCTACAAGGCCTTCGTCGAGGCCGCCCGGCAGGCGGGCTATCCGGTGACGCCCGACTATAACGGGCGTCAGCAGGAAGGCTTCGGCGAGATGGAGATGACCGTGTGGAACGGCACCCGCTGGTCGGCCGCCAATGCCTATCTCAAGCCCGCCCTCAAGACCGGCCGCATCGATCTCACCACCCGCGCCTTTGCCCGGCGGATCGTGTTCGAGGGCAAGAAAGCGGTGGGCGTCGAATATGAGCGCGGCGGCAGGATCGAGACGGTGAGGGCAAACCGCGAGGTCATCATTGCGGCGTCTGCCATCAACTCGCCCAAGCTGTTGCAGCTTTCCGGCATCGGCGATTCCGAGGCGCTGAAGGCGGCGGGGGTTGCGCCGCTGGTTCATCGCCCGGGGGTGGGCGCCAACCTGCATGATCACCTGGAGGTCTATTTCCAGATCGAATGCCTGCAGCCGGTGACCCTCAACCCGAAGTTCAGCCTGCTCTGGAAGGGCCTGGTGGGCGCGCGCTGGCTGTTGTTCAAGTCGGGCCTCGGGGCGACCAACCATTTCGAATCCTGCGGCTTCATCCGATCGCGGGCCGGCATCGAATATCCCGATATCCAGTACCATTTCCTCCCCGCCGCGGTGCGCTATGACGGCAAGCAACTGGCCGGCGTCCCGCACGGCTTCCAGGTGCATGTGGGGCCCATGCGCACCAAGTCGCGCGGCGCTGTGCGCATCACCTCGGGCGATGCGAAGGCACCGCCGTCGATCCTCTTCAACTACATGTCGCATGCCGACGACTGGATGGAGTTCCGCTCGGCCATTCGCCTGACGCGCGAGATTTTTACGCAGGCGGCCATGAAGCCCTTTGTGGGCCGGGAGGTGCAGCCGGGACCCGATGTGCGCTCCGACGAGGCGATCGATGCTTTCGTGCGCGAGCATTGCGAGAGTGCCTTCCACCCTTGCGGCACCTGTCGCATGGGGGCGGCGGACGATGAGATGGCGGTGGTCGACCCGGAATGCCGGGTGATCGGGGTGGAGGGTTTGCGGGTGGCCGATAGCTCCATCTTCCCGCAGATCACCAACGGCAATCTCAATGGCCCGTCGCTGATGACCGGCGAGAAGGCCTCCGATCACATCCTCGGCCGCCAACCGCTGGCGCCCTCCAACCAGACGCCGTGGATCAATCCGGACTGGGAGACCAGTCAGCGCTAGGACATGATCCGAAAAGTGTGCGCGCTTTTCGGATAGAATCATGTCCTCATATGTCTAAGGAATTGATTCAGTAAATGTGCGCAAACCTTTCTGTCTCAATGAAAATCCCGTGATCTGGGGATGATGCGGATATTGCGCGGATGCCTCGCGGCCGGCTGGCGCAGGTCATAGCCGGGGCGCGCCACTTCATCGGCGCGCGCCAGCGGATTGGCGAATTCCTTCGGCTCGGCCATCAGCAATGACAACCACGAGGTGCGGTCCTCGATGCGGGTCGCCACCACATGGATGATGTCGCCGGCGCGCTGGATGCGACCCTTCACCAGCATCAGCCGCGCCCCCATCACCACGGGCCGGAAACGTTCCAGCACCTTCGGCCACACCACGATATTGGCCACCGAAAATTCGTCCTCCAGGGTGGCGAACACCACCCCCTTGGCGCTGCCCGGGCGCTGGCGCACCAGCACGATGCCGGCGATGGTGACGAAGCGGCCATCGCGCATCTGTTTGAGGCAAGCATTGTCGGTGACGCCTTCCACCGCTGCCATCTCGCGCAGGAAGCTCATGGGATGGGCTTTCAGGGAAAGCTTCAGCGTCTGGTAGTCGTTGACCACATGCTCGCCGGCCGGCATTGCGGGCAGCGTCACGGGGAGGTCGGCGCCGGTATCGCTGGCGTCGGCATGGGCGAACAGCGGCAGGGGTCTTGCCTTGCTGAGCGCCTTCACCTCCCACAGGGCCTGGCGCCGGTCGAGGCCTGAGGAGCGAAAGGCATCCGCCGCCGCCAGCCGCTCCAGTGCCGTGACAGAAACGCTGGCGCGGTGGAGGGCTGAGGGGGAGGGACATGCCGCTTCGGCCACTTGCTGCCCGTCTGCTTCCTTCAGGCCGTCAATGAGCCTCAGCCCGAGGCGCAGGGCAGGTGCCTCCTTTTCGTCATGGGTGGCTTGCTCCAGCGTGCAATCCCAGCCCGAAAACCCGGTATCGGGCGGGCGCACCATAACGCCGTGCTCGCGGGCGTCGCGGACGATCTGGGCGGGGGCGTAAAAGCCCATGGGCTGGGCGTTGAGCAAACCGCAGGCAAAGACCGCCGGATAATGGCGCTTCAGCCAGGCCGAGACATAGACGAGATGGGCAAAGCTGGCGGCATGGCTTTCCGGGAACCCGTATTCACCGAACCCCTTGATCTGGTTGAAGCAGCGACGGGCGAAGTCTTCGGCATAGCCGCGCTCGATCATGCGGCGCACCATCTTTTCCTCCAGCCGGCCGATGGTGCCGCGGCGGCGGAAGGTGGCCATGGCCTTGCGCAGTTCGTTGAGCTCGCCGGGAGTGAATTCGGCAGCCACCATGGCGAGCTTCATGGCCTGCTCCTGAAACAGCGGCACGCCCCTGGTGCGCCCGAGCACGGCGCGCAGTTCATCGGGGGGACCGAAGCGGGGATCGGGGGCGGGATAGTCTTCCGGCTCCAACCCGTCGCGACGGCGCAGATAGGGGTGCACCATGTCGCCCTGGATGGGGCCCGGGCGGACAATCGCCACCTCGATGACGAGATCATAGAACGAGCGCGGCTTGAGGCGCGGCAGCATGTTCATCTGGGCGCGGCTTTCCACCTGGAAGACGCCCACCGAATCGGCCCGGCACAGCATGTCATAGACGCACGGGTCCTCGCGCGGCACGCTGGCGAGGCTGTATTTGAGGCCGTACCAGGCCTCGATGAGGGAAAGGCATTTGCGGATGCAGGTGAGCATGCCGAGCGCCAGCACGTCCACCTTGAGGATGCCGAGGGCGTCGATGTCGTCCTTGTCCCACTCGATGAAGGTGCGCTCGGCCATGGCGGCATTGCCGATGGGCACCGTTTCATCGAGGCGTTCGCGGGTGAGGACGAAGCCGCCCACATGCTGGGAGAGGTGGCGGGGAAAGCCGGTGATCTCGCCTGAAAGCGCGAGCACCTGACGCAGCAGCGGGTCGGCAGGATCGAGACCCGCCTCGCGCAAACGGGTTTCCGACATCTCCTCGCTCATGCGCCCCCACACGATGCCGGCAAGTGCTGAAGTAGTGTCCTCGGAAAGCCCCATCACCTTACCCACCTCGCGCACCGCGCTGCGGCCTCTATAGGTGATGACGGTGGCGGCAAGCCCGGCGCGCTCGCGCCCGTAGCGGCGATAGATGTACTGGATCACCTCCTCGCGGCGCTCGTGCTCGAAATCGACGTCGATGTCGGGAGGTTCCTTGCGTTCTTCGGAGACGAAGCGCTCGAACAGGAGGTCGATCTCGGCCGGATCGACGGCGGTGATGCCGATCATGTAGCACACCGCCGAATTGGCCGCCGAGCCGCGCCCCTGGCAGAGGATCGGCTCATCCTGTGAACGGGCAAAGCACACGATGTCGTGGACGGTGAGGAAATAGCGGGCATAGCCGAGCTTCCTGATGAGGGCGAGTTCGCGGGCAATGGTTGAGCGCACCTTGTCGGGAATGCCTTGAGGATAGCGCGCAGCCGCCCCTTCCCAGGCGAGGTGGGCAAGGTGAGTGTCGGCGTCGCGGCCGGCCGGCAGCGGCTCTTCGGGGTATTCGTAGCGCAGTTCATCGAGGCTGAAGCGGCAAGCCTCCGCCACCTCCAGGGTGCGCTCGACGGCGTCTTCATGGCCGGCGAACAGGCGCAGCATTTCCCCAGGGGCCTTCAGGTGACGCTCGGCATTGGCGGTGAGGCGGAAGCTGGCCTGACCAAGGGTGCACTTTTCCCGGATCGAGGTGACGACGTCCTGCAAGGCTTTGCGGGCGGGATGATGATAAAGCACGTCGTTGGTGGCGATGAGCGGGGTACCGTGGCGGTGCGCCAGCCCGGCGAGGCGGTTGAGGCGGGCACGATCGCCGCGGGAAAAGCGGCGCCGGGCGGTGAGGTAGAAGGCTCCCTCGAAGCGACGACGCAACAGCGCCAGGCGTTGGGCGAAATCGTCGTCCGGCCAGCCGTCAGGGGAAATGAGGGCGAGGATCAGCCCCTCCTGGAATTCGGCCACATCATCGGGCCTCAGGATGCAGCCGCCTTTTTCCGCCCGCCGCTGGCCGAGGGTCAAAAGGCGGGTGAGGCGGCCATAGGCGGCGCGATCGCCGGGCCAGGCGAGAAGTCCGGTGCCGTCATTGAGATCGAGGCGGGCGCCGACGATGAAGCGCAAGCCGACCTCCTTTGCCGCCACATGGGCGCGCACGATGCCGGCGAGCGAGTTGCGGTCGGTGATGGCGAGTGCTGCAAGTCCCAGGGTCCTGGCCGTCGCCGCCAGTTCCTCCGGGTGCGAGGCGCCGCGCAGGAAGGAGAAGTTGGAGGTCGCCTGCAGTTCGGCATATTCCGTCATGCAAACAGCCCGTGCACATACCAGCGCGGGGAAGTCGCCGCCCCCTCGCCGTAAAGCCCCTCGCGAAAGAGCCAGTAGCGCCGGCCCTCGGCATCCTCGACCACGTAGTAATCGCGCAACCGCGGGGTCGAAGCGCCGGACGGGGTGGTCCACCATTCGGGTGAAATACGCTCGGGACCCTCGGCGCGCACCACCCGGCGGGCGAGGCGACGCCAGGTGAAGCGCACCGGCGGGCCGTCGGGCACGGCAGCAAGGACGCTTGCCTCCTCGGGCCGGTCGAACAGCACCAGCGGGCGGTCGGGGGCGGCCCCCGGCGGCCCCTGCGGCGGGGGCGGCAGCGGGGATTGCCGGCCTTCACCAAAGCCTGGCGCGGCAAAGCCTTCGGCGCGTTCCGGCAGGTGGCTTTCGATGTACCTGAAGCGTGCAAGCGCTGCCCCGTCCGGGCGGTTGGCGATGCGGTCGGCAAGGGCGGCCAGTTCGATGCCGCCGGCCGGTGGGGCGCCGTCGAGGTTTTCCTGGCGATAGTCGATGGGGGCGGTGGTGAGGGCTTCCAGGGTTGCCGCATCGACGCCGAAGCCGAGATCGACCTCGCTCAAACGCGGGGCGATGAGGCGCATGAGGTGACGCGGATCGCGCGAGGGCCGGGCGAGGCCCGCCGGCACCACGGCGCGCGAGGCATCGGTGCGGTAGAGTTTCAGGGCCACCCGCAAGGCGCCGTGGCCGGCATCGGCAAGGCGGGCGCTGAGGGTTTGGCTGAGCAGCGTCAGGATCGCCTCGATGCCCTCGTGGGTGACGATGGGGTCCATGACACAGTGGCGCACTACCAGCGCCGGTTCGGGCATGAGGGGATGCAGCGGGCAATCGGCAAGGCCCAGGGCCTCATCGAGGCTTTTGAGCACCGGTGCGCTCCTTTCGCCGCGAAAGCGCCGGGCAAGACTTGCGCGCGGCACCCGGCAGAGATCGCCGATGGTCTTGAGGCCGAGGCGGCCAAGCGTGTGGCAGGTCTCGGGGTCCAGCCCCAGCGCTTCGACCGGCAGGGGGTCCAGGCCATCGCGCTCGCTGCCGGAACCGAGAACCATCTGGCGGGAAAACCGCGCCAGCGCCCGGGCGGCGGGCGGGGTGCCGGCGATGGCGGCGATGGCGGTGAAATGCAAGCGGGCGCACTGGCCCTTGATGTCGGCGATGAGCATCGCCTCGCCGCCGAAGAGATGGGCAACGCCGGTTGCATCGAGCATGAGCCCGTCGGGCGCATCGGGCATGACGGCGGGGCTCCAGCGCTCGGCCCAGCGGGCGAGGCGCAACAGCATGGCGGCATCGCTTTCGGGCTCGGCCAGCGCGGTGGCGAGGTCGGGCACGCGGGCGCGGGCATCGGCGAGGCGTTTGCCGGGCTTGAGCCCACGGGTGATGGCGAGGGGGTCGCAGGCGACAAGGCGCAAGCCCTTGGCGCCGCTTTCCACCAGCACCAGCGGCTGGCCGTCAACCGCCGGCCACGGCGTGCGGTTTCGGCGCTTCGCCCAGGCGAAGCGGTTGATGGCGAAGTGCGGGAACCAGAGCGAAACGATGCGTCGCATGATGCCATTCCACTGTCCACTGGCCGGGGCGCCCGGCCCGGCTGCGTTCGAGGGTGAGGGTCCAGGCCGGAAGGCCTGGGGCGTCGGTATCGAAGACGGGTGGCCCCGAGGCGTGGGAGGCAACGCGCCAGCGGGTGAGGGCCGCCGTTGCCCCGGTGGGCGGGCGGGCAAAGACTAACAGCAAGGGTACGCCCGTGCCCCGTGCAGCGAGCATCAACCGGCGCGAGGCGGTGAGGTCGAGGGCGTCGGCCGTCATGTCGGCGACGATGCCTGAAAGGGCGGTCGACTTCAGCGCCTCCTCGATGGTCCACAAAATGGCACGCGGGCGGGTGAGGCTGACGGTCAACAGGCGCTCGCTTGCGAGCCCCAGGGCGGAAAGCCCATGGCCGTAGAGGCGGCCGTATTCACGCACCGAGGCGGCGTGACGGCACCACAGGACGGGCCGCGTGTCTTCATCCGGCAGATGGCCGAGGCGGCGCGTCATGAGGGCGGCGGCGAGCCCCAGGGCCGCGGCCACGCCGGCGGGGGCCGAAGCGGCGATCTCGTGCACGCCCGCGCCTGAAAGCGCCCCGCCCGGCAGGCGATCATCGATCTCGTCTAGCCCGAAGGTGAGGCGCGGGCCGGGGGCCGGCAGGGCACGGCATTCATTGTCTCTTGCCGGGGCGCAGGCCGATGCCCATCGTGCCCGGATATCGGCCCCGTCCCCCCGGCGGGGCAGGGCGTCGGCCTTTCCTTCCTCAATACGGGCGACCGCCTGGCGCAAGCGGGCAAGGACGGCCGGGCGCGGCGCCCGGCTGGCGGTCGCATCGGGGGGCGGGGAGAGGACAGAACCTCCCCCACGGCCGCGCCCGGCGTGAAGGTCGCGTGTCATGGCGGGTTCCATTGCAGATTTTTGTTCTTATTTTGTTCTACAACCACAACCCTGTCACCGTCAATTCATTTGCTGATGAGAGTGTGGGCAAGGCGGCGGGCAATCGGCCAATGCCGGTATTCCCGCGCAGAACGTTATGCTAGCCTTTGCGCCAACTGGTCCAAATGTAGCGACGGGGTGACACTCTCAAGAAGCCATACCCCGGCATCGGGACACAAAAGGGACTGCCATGAAACATATCGTCAAGCTCACTGCCCTCCTTGCAACCGCCACGGTTCTTGCCGCTTCCCCGGCCCTGGCCGACTGCAACGATTCACCGGCGGCGGGTGTCAACTGGACCCAATGCTACAAGGAGCGGCTGATCCTCAAGGGACGGGATCTGAGCGGCGCCAATTTCGAGAAATCCTATCTGTCGGGCACCACGTTCACCGGCTCCACCCTCGTCGGTGCCAATTTCGGCGGCGCCGAACTCATCCGGGTCAGCTTCAGGGAAACCATTCTGAAGAAGGCCAATTTCCAATTCGCCTACGGTTCGCGCACCAATTTCGAGAAAGCCGATCTTACCGACGCCAATTTCCACAAGGCCGAACTGCAGCGCACCAATTTCTCCCAGGCGACGCTCAAATCGATCGACATGTCAAAGGGGGATTTCTTCCGCGCCGTCTTCGACGATACCACCCTCAGCGACGTCGACATGAACCGGGCCAACCTGTCGCGTTCAAGCTTCCACAATACGGTGCTGAAGAACGTCGATCTCGACCGCACCTTCCTCTACAAGGCACAACTCGAAGGCGCCGACCTGAGCCAGGTCAAGAACCTCACCCAGGAACAGATTGATATTGCCTGTGGCGACAAGACCACCGTCCTGCCGGCCGGCCTCAGCATGCCGACCAAGTGGCCGTGCGACGATTAGGCTCCTGCTTTACCGCCATTTCACAAAGTAAAAATGCGCGATATACTTGCGTGTGACGCTTCCAGGTCTGTCGACCTGGCGTCCAGGCAGTTCCAGCCCAGCCAGGCAAAGAGCATTGCCGCAGCCAGCTTTTTCGAAGACAGGGGGGTCAATTCCCGTGAAGCATCTATTCGTTATGGCAGCCCTGGCGCTGCTCGCCACACCCGCCCTCGCCGGCGGCCAGATCCCCGACGGCACCTATCAGTGCTATATGGACGGCTATCTCAACGGCGAGATGGTCATCTCGGGCAACACCTATAAAGGCCCGAACTACGACGGGAAGTATGATGGCACCTTCACCTTTGCGGTCGGCGGTGATAACGGCATCACATTCAATGGACCGATCGGCCTTTATTCCGATCCGAGCCTGCAGTTTCTCGGGGGTCGTTTGGTCGAATCGGCCGGCAAGCCGGCCATCGAACTGCACGTCAAGAGCGTGGACAGTGCCAATGTCCATATTTCGGTTTGCAGCGTCGAGTAGACGTCAGCCGCCAACCGGGATGAATGGCAGCTTCGCTCAGCCTCAGCATCGAAATGACCGCTTGCCTTCGCCTCCTCAGTTCATCGCCCAGATGGCGGCATTGAGGGCGGCGGCGAAACTCACCCAGGCCAGATAGGGCAGTATCAGCAGCCCGGCTAGCCGGTCGCGGCCGAAGAAGGCGTAGACGGTGAGCGCCAGCATGACCCACAAGAGCCCCATGTCGACAAGCGCCAGGCCGGGCGAGCGCAGCCCGAAGAACAGGAACGACCAGGCGACGTTGAAGACGAGCTGGGCGAGGAAGAAGTTGAGCGCCAGCCGGGTGCCGGAAAAGCGCGGATCGGCGCACCACACCCTGAAGGCCGCCACGGCCATCATCACATAAAGCGTCGTCCACACCGGCGCGAAGATCCAGCCGGGCGGAGTCCACGCGGGTTTGGCGAGACCCGGATACCAGGTCCTGACCGGCTCGGCGGTGACGGCGCCCGCCATCCAGCCGCCGCCGAGGCACAACACAAGAAGGCCCGCCAGCACCCACCAGCGGCGTTCACGTTTCAGGAGATCAGCGGACTTCGGCATCGGCTTTGAGAAAGCTGCGGATCTCTTCCCTGAGGCGCTGCCATGCCGGCTCGTGCTCGAGCACGATGTGGTTGTTGCTTTCAAGCGGCACGAAGCGGGCGCCGGGGATCATGGCGGCCATGCGCCGGCCTTCATCGAAGGGGGCCACGGCGTCATCGCGGCAATGCAGCACAAGAGTGGGAACCCTCACTTGCGCGCACAAATCGCTCACCTCGAAATCGCCGACGGCATTGCGCAGGCGAACCGCGTTGTCGGGCGAGGTGGAGCTGCGCTGCAATTCATTGAACCATTGCATCTGCTCCTGGGTGGCATCGGGCATGAAGGAGGAAGTGAACATCTGGCGAAAGGCCGGATTGTCCCGACCCCAGCCGTGCTTCATCAAGGTGATGAGAGCCTCGGTGTGCTCCTTGTCGGCGGCGCCGCGCTTGAAGGGCCCGCGGGCAAAGCCGCCGAACAGGACAAGCCGGCTCACCCGTTCGGGGTGGCGTACGGCATAGGCAATGGAGATCGCGCAGCCTTGCGACAGCGCCACGATCGGAAAGCACTCAAGCCCGACAGCATCCACCACGGTTTCGAGATCGGAGACGAAAGCATCGAACGAGACGGTATCGACGTCCCAGTCCGACAGCCCGTTGGCGCGCTGGTCGAAGCGGATGAGGCGGTAGCCGCTCGCCATCTCCTCGAGAAAATGCCGGGTGAAGGGATTATGCCATTCGTATTCGAGATGGGTCATCCAGTGCGGCGCCCTGACCAGGGGCGGTCCGGAACCGACCGTGGCATAGGCGATGCCGGCACCGTCGGGGGCAGTGCAGAAATGGATCTCCTGTTCCTCGTGGGGGGCGGGCGGGCGAGCATTGGTACCTTCACTGGCGCCGCCATCCCAGCGCCACACCCTCACCAGGCGGGTGATGTTTTTCAGTTGTACCTCGCCGCCATCGGCAAAGCCGGCGTCGATTTTGCCGGCCACCTGACTCCAGGCGACGTCGGACACCAGCACGCCGCCGGCAGGGGCGCGAGCCTCAAGGCGGGCGGCGATATTGACTCCTTCGCCGAGGATGTCGGCGCCCTCGATGACGATGTCGCCGAGATTGACGCCGATGCGCAAGGCGATGGGCTTGTCGGCCGAGGCGTTGCGGATGGCCATGGCGCGCTGGAATTCGACGGCGGCATCGACGGCGTCGACGACGCTCGAGAACTCCACCAGCGCACCGTCGCCCATGAGCTTGACGATGCGGCCCTTGTGGCGGGCGACGATCGGGCGGAAGTGGTTGCGCAGCACTTCGCGCAGGGCGTCGATGGTTCCCTGCTCGTCCTCGCTCACCATGCGGCTGTAGCCGACAACATCAGCCGCCAGAACGGCAGCGAGGCGGCGAGTGACTTGGGCTTTGGCCATAGTTTGCTTTCGGCAAAATCGGCTTGTTCATCGACAGTCTAGTTCACTTCAGCCGCGCATGCATCCTTTGCCGCTCACTATCGGCAGGGACACGTCAGGCCGTCTATGCGGCCGCCTGCGCCACTGCGGACGGCCAAAGGGTTGCAGCCAGGTTCAACGCCGCACCGGTCTGCGCTCGCTCGCACGGCGGCAGGACGTCGAGGGAGGGCCACAGGCCGGTCTCCAACGCACGCGCATAGCCCTCGGGCAGATCGGCTGAACGCATGCGGGCGGCGGCCGTCTTGCTGTCATAGTCAAAGGCCAGATGGCTGAAGCTGATTTCCCTGTCCTGCGGCTCCACCAGCAGCGCCCAGACGCGCCGGGTGCCGTCGTTGGCGGGCAGGCCGATGGCGCCGGCGTTGCTCCACAGGCACTGGCCGATGCGGCGCGTGAAGGGGACGCCGCTATGGCCGGCGATCACCGCATCGCTGCCGGCGGCATCGATCTCGGCGGCAAAGTCGTGTTCCGGCAGCGAGGCGAACATGAAGCGGTTGGTGGTGAGGGGGCTGCCATGCACCAGTGTGAAGCTGCTGCCCGCAAGGGTGAAGCGCAGATGGTCGGGCAGGTCAGCCATCCAGCGGCGGTGCGAGGGCGCAAGCGTGCGGTCGACATGGGCGTACCAGCGCGCCGCGAGGGTGTCGCAGACCCCGCCGGTGGCAAATCCGCAGGCGCAGTCGTTGGCCCCTTTGGTGATCTGGGCCTCGATATTGCCCTTGATCGATGGCCAAGCGCGGGTGCGGGCGAGTTCGCAGCAGGCATTGGCGTCGGCGCAATAGGCGGCGACGTCACCGTTGTGCATGACGTTGCCGACCGGAATGGCGAGATCGCGGGCGAGACGGTCGAAAGCTTCAAGCGCCTGAAGGTTGCCACAGGCGCCGCCGCCGACCAGCACGCGGCCGCGAAGGGTTCCAAGATCGGCGGTGACGGTCATGAGGGGTCAGGTGGATGAATTCACCGACACAGGCAAATCACGTTCCGGCGAGTTATGCCTCAGTGCTGCTCACGACCCAGCACGATGGGTTCGCCATGCGGGGTGGCGCGGGCTGCCCGGCCCCAGGCATCGCGCCGGGCAAGGCGCTCGTCGTGGTCGAGGGTGCCCTTGGCCTCGACGAGATTTTCCAGCGCCGCCAGCCAGTGTTCGTAGTAATTGCCGGCGCTGTCGTCGGGGCCGGCGGCGGCCAGTTCGGTGCCTAATGTTTCCGCCCATTCGCTCCAGGTAAAGACGCCCGCTTCGTTGAGCTTCACGGCAAGCGCAAAGGCCTGCGCCTGCCAGGGCGCGGCAAACACCGGCCCGCTTTCATCGCGCGGCAGGCGGGGCAGGGCATCGAGCTTGTCAGACGGCATCGAGATAAGGCTCCCACAAATCGGCCGTCACGCTGTCACGCGGATCGGCGTCCGGTCCCCACAGCTCACCAGCGGCGAACTTCACCGAATAGAGCCATTGCGGGTCCTCGCCTTTTCCGTGGGCATTGGAGTCGGGAAATACATGGGTCCCGTGCATGGTGATGATCTCGCCCGAATGGTGGCGCAGGTAGCGGGCAAGGCGGGTGTGGCCGGTGGGGTTGATGGTCTTTGTCTTCACCTTGTCACCTACCGCGAAGCGGGCCGGTGCCGCCGCCGGCCGCTCGGTGGGACTGCCGGCGGCCAGCGCCATGGCAACGCTGGCGGCGACAAGCCTTGGGCGGGCGGTGGGTCTGGCCGGGCCTTCGGCATGGCCGCTTGCCAGTTCGCCGGCGCTCACCAGGCTACGCACCGTCATGAGCTTTTTGAGACCGGCAAGCCAAATCTGGTAATAGGACGAGGAAAGATACTGCGCCGGCGGCAGGCTTTCGCGGGCCTGGCGGGCGGCATCGATCGACCATTCGCCCAGCGCCCCCATGGCCAGCGTCACCGCCAGCGCGCGCCGTTCCCAATCGGCATGGAAGACCGGCTCGTTGGCTTCGGCATCGACGGGCCCGAAGCCCATCATGCCGCCGAGGTCCTGGGCGCCGTTCATGGTTTCACTGCATCGGGGGAAAGCGCAAGGCCGGTGCCGATCATCGAATCGCGGGAGACCAGACGACTGAGGTTTTCCTCGCTCCAGCCCTCAGTGCCGTCAGGCCGCATGGGGATGACCAGATAGCGGATCTCCGCGGTCGAGTCCCACACCCTGACCGCCTGGTCCGGCAACAGCGCAACGCCGAACTCGGCCAGTACGCCGCGCGGGTCGATGACGGCGCGCGAGCGATAGGCGGGGGCCTTGTACCACACCGGCGGCAGGCCGAGCACCGGCCACGGGTAACACGAGCACAAGGTACACACCACCATGTTGTGCTGTTCCGGCGTGTTCTCCACCGCCACCATGTGCTCGCCCTGGCGGCCGGAAAATCCCAGTTCGGCGATGGCAGCGGTCGCATTCTCGCGCAGGCGCTTCAGATAGGCCGGATCGGCCCAGGCCCTTGCCACCACGCGGGCGCCGTTGCGCGGACCGATCTTCGTCTCGTAGGTCTCGATCAGGGCATCGAGGGCGGCGGGGTCGACGTAGCCTTTTTCCACCAGCAGCGATTCGAGCGCCTTCACCCGAAGCGTCATCTCGTCGAGTTCGGAGCCCTCCGTCGCATGATCGTGATCGTGGGAATGCGCGCTCATGACTTGACCTCTCCCCCGCTTATCGCCCATCGGTAAGCAGCCCTTCGATACAAGCCGAAAAGACGGAGCATTGCAAATGACCGCCAAGGCCTTTTCCGGTGTCACAAGCGTCTTCTTCGATGCCTACGGGACGCTGTTCGATGTGCATGCGCCGATGGCGCGGGTGGCGGGCCGCATTGGCGATCGGGCCGATGCCGTTTCGCGCCTGTGGCGGCAAAAGCAGCTCGAATACACCTGGCTACGCTCGCTCATGGGCAGCCATGCCGATTTCTGGCAGGTGACGGGCGATGCCCTCGACTATGCCATGGAGGCCCACGGCATTGCCGACAGGGCCTTGCGTGAGGAATTGATGCAGCTCTATCTCGGGCTCGATGCCTATGGCGATGCCCGCGTGGCGCTCGCCGGCCTCAAGCAAGCCGGGCTGGAGACGGGCATCTTGTCCAACGGCTCGCCGGCGATGCTTGAGGCGGCGGTCAAATCGGCCGGATTGGGTGCCAGCCTCGACCATGTGCTGTCGGTCGAGGAGGTGGGCATCTTCAAGCCCAAGCCCGCCGTCTACCAGTTGGCGCTTGATGCCTCGCGCGCCAGCGAGCCGCATCAGGTGGGCTTTGTCTCGGCCAATACCTGGGACGGGCAGGCGGCGGCCAATTTCGGGTTCACGGTGGCCCGCATCGACCGCTTCGGTTTGAAGGACGAGCGAATCCCCGGCCGTCCGGCCGTCACCATCACCTCGCTGGCGGCGCTGCTGGACCTGATCGGGACCTGACGGGCTTTCCGCTACAGAATGAAATCGCCGTCCGTCAGCGTGTAGGTGCCGTTGAGAAGGATCTGGAAGTCGGCCACCTTGTCGCCGTTGACGTCGCCTTCGATGAGGGTATTGGCACCCTGAATCTCCTGCCGCAACTCGCCGGCGGTACCGCCGAACGCCGTCGTCTGGATGGACTGGAAGCCGTCGTCGGCGCCTGTGCTGGTGTCGGCATCGATTTTTGACAGATCGATGTGGTCCAAGCCCTGTTCGAAGTCGGTGATGACGTCATGCGCGAGGCCGACCTTCAATTCCTGAACGGTGTTGAAAACGAAGAGGTCAGCGCCGCTGCCGCCTGTCAGCAAATCCTTGCCGAGGTCGCCGAACAGCGTATCGAGAGCCGTTCCACCATCTATTGTGTCGCTGCCGCCGTCGCCATGGATGATGTCGTTGCCGCCGCCGCCGGCCAGGCTGTCGTTGCCGATGCCGCCTGAGAGCGAGTCGCGAAACGACCCGCCGCTCAGCGTGTCGGCGCCGTCTTCGCCGCTGAGGCTGTCGTTTCCGCTGCCACCAAGCAGGGAATCGTTGCCGATGCCGCCGAGTACCGTATCACTGCCGGTGCCGCCATCCACGGTGTCGTTGCCGCCGCCGCCGACGATGCTGTCGTTTCCTATGCCGCCAAGCAGGGAATCGTTGCCGCCACCGCCCAGCACCGTGTCATTGCCGCTGCCGCCGTCCGCGGTGTCGGCACCGCCACCGCCGCCGAGCTTGTCGAAACCGCCACCGCCGAGCAGCGAGTCGTTGCCGGCGCCGCCCAGCACCGTATCGGCAGCGCCGCCGCCGCTGACGGTATCGTTGCCGTCATTGCCGTTGAGGTAGTCGTTGCCGGCTGCTCCAATAAGCAAATCATCGCCGATGCCGCCCAGCAGCGTGTCATTGCCGTCCTGGCCCAACATGGTGTCGTTGCCGCTCATGCCGGAAAGGCTGTCGTTGCCGGTTCCGCCAAGCAGCGAATCGTCACCACCGGCGCCCAGCACCGTGTCGTTGCCGATGCCACCGTCCACGGTGTCGGCGGCACCGCCGCCGTTGAGGCGATCGTTACCGATGCCGCCCAGCAGGGAATCGGTGCCGGCGCCGCCGAGCAGCGTATCGGCACCGCCGCCGCCGTCCAGGGTGTCGGAACCATCGCCGCCGTTGAGGCTGTCGTTTCCTGTTCCCCCAATCAGGGAATCGTTGCCGAGATTGCCGAACAACGTGTCGGCACCGTCGCCGCCGTAGATCTGGTCGTTGCCTTCGCCGCCGGAGAGCGTATCGGCTCCCGCGAGGCCGTTGAGCGTATCGTCAAGGGCGAAGCCTTTGAAGATATCGCCGTTGGCAGCACCGGTAAAATCGTAGTTGTAGCCGTTGAGAATGGCGTCAATCTGGGTGCTGTCGCCGAGAAAATCGCTGATTATGGCCGCTTGCAGATCGGTGGCCAGCACAGACAATCCGGTGATGGAGCCTATGGTGCTTCCCTTCCACAGCACGGCAAGACCGGTGATGGTGCCGCCGGTGAAGCCGCTGGTATCGGAATACGTCAAACCGCTGCCGTCTATTATGAGTTCCGGAAGTCCATTCGCTGGCGCCAATGCCGTACTCGCGCCGCTGGCGCTGTTATTGCCGAATGAAAGTCTGGCCTGTATCGTAAATTCCGTGTCCGTACCACTGACGCTGTCATTGCTGAGGAAAGAGTCGAGATAACTGACTGGGTCTTGACCCGAGAACAAGGACAAGAACGCGGACGTGTCGGCGACGACGGTGGCGACGGGCATCCGATGTGTCCTTCCAAGTGAACCGGCCAAGTAGCCGACGCTATCGAATGACGATGGGTGCCGCAAGGAGAATAGTTGCCGGAACGGAAACTAGACGGCCGATCGCAAGCGATCTGGTCGTGCCAGTGCATAGGCACGAGCGGCGGCGGCGAAGGCTTCGAACAGCTTTACCGAATCGGGATTGGAGGCGGCCTTGTATTCCGGGTGCCATTGGACGCCCAGCGCAAATCCCCTTGCGCCCTTGACCGAGACCGCCTCGACGATGCCGTCGGGCGCGCGGGCTTCGGCCTTCAGCCTGTCGGCAAGGCGGGCGATGGCCTGGCGGTGCAGCGAATTCACACGGGTCGAGGCCTTGCCGAGGATCGCCTCCAGCCTGCCGCCGGGGGTGATGGCGATGTCGTGGTTGGGCCCGTAGCGGATGTCGAGTTCGGCTACCTTGGGGGCGCGGTGGTCGCGCCGGCCCTCGCCGCGCTGCACCTCGGTCTCCAGCGTGCCGCCCAGTGCCACGTTGAGCTCCTGGTAGCCGCGACAAATGCAAAACAGCGGCATGCCGCGGGCGATGACGCTGGTGATCAGCGACAAGGTGGTGGCATCGCGGGAATGGTCGTAGGGTTCATGGTCGGCGCTGGGTTCGGCGCCGTAGTGGGGCGGGTGGACGTTGGAGGTCGCTCCCGTCATGACCACGCCGTCGAGATGATCCAGCGTTGCCTCGATGAGCCCGGCATCGCCCAGCGACGGCAGCATGACCGGAGCGCAGCCCGCCACCTCGGCTACGGCGCGCAGATACTTGTCGCCAATGGCGTGAAAGACGAGACCATCCTTGTCGCTGGTGTCGGAAGGCAGGCCCACCAGAGGGCGGAAACCGGATGCCGGCATGATCGATTCCCAGATTGATATTTCGCTTGGTGGAGCAATAGCGCATGCGCTGCCCGAATTCCACCGGGGTCGCTGCTTTTGTCGTACTTGCGTTTGATTTTGGCTTGGGCTTAAGTAACTCAGCCTGATTGTCTTTCGGGCGCGAGAACCGAGGGGCAATGTCATCCGAGGACGGCGATGCCCGCCGTGTTCATCCAGGTCAAGAAAGCGGCACGGCGAGACCTGATGCCTTCGCCATGCCCAATATTGTGAGGGAGACCACCAAATGGATCGTCGTAAATTCATCAAGACTGCCGGCGTCGTTGCCGGAGGTGCGGCCGCCGCGACAACGCTCGCCGCGCCCGCCATCGCCCAGAGCATGCCGAAGCTCAAATGGCGCATCACTTCGAGCTTTCCCAAGAGCCTCGATACACTTTACGGCGGCACCGAAGTCTTCGCCAACTACGTGACCGAGGCCACCGACGGCAATTTCCAGATACAAGCCTTCCCGGCGGGCGAGATCGTCCCCGGCTTGCAGGTGGCCGACAAGGTGACCGACGGCACCGTCGAGATGGGCCAGACCGCCCTCTACTATTTCTGGGGCAAGGATCCGGCCTTTGCGCTGGCCACCGCCTTGCCCTTCGGCCTCAATGACCGCCAGATGAATTCGTGGTGGTACCATGGCGGCGCCAAGGAAAAGCTGAACAAGTTCTTCGAGAAATACAACTTTACGGCCTTTGCCGCCGGCAATACCGGCTGCCAGATGGGCGGCTGGTTCCGCAAGCCGATCAATTCGCTCGCCGATTTGAACGGCCTCAAATTCCGCATCGGCGGCATGGGTGGCAAGATCATCGCCAAGATCGGCGTGGTACCGACGCTCATCGCCGGCGGCGACATCTATCCATCGCTGGAAAAGGGCACCATCGACGCGGCCGAATGGGTGGGGCCGTATGACGACGAGAAGCTCGGCTTCTACAAGGTCGCGCCCTACTACTACTATCCCGGCTGGTGGGAAGCCGGGCCGATGCTGCATGTCATCGTCAATAACGACAAGCTTGCAACGCTGCCGAAGAACTACCAGGCGATCATCGAGACGGCGGCTGCCTATGCCAATGTCGACATGATGGCCAAGTACGATGCCCTCAACCTGCCGGCGCTCAGGCGGCTGGTGGCGGGTGGCGCCAAGCTGGCCCCGTTCTCGCAGGACATCATGGATGCCTCCTTCAAGGCGTCGGTGGAGACCTACAAGGAGCTTTCGGCCCAGAGCCCGGCCTTCAAGGACATCTTCGCGTCGATGGCCGATTTCCGGCGCGATTCCTATCTTTGGGACCAGGTCGCCGAAGGGACATACAACAACTTCATGATGGCCGAACAGCGCGCCAACGCACTGTAGGCCGCCAAGAGATCGATCAGCATTTCTGCAATTGGATGGCCTAGCCCGATTGCAGGCTGATCCGGCGGGCGACTGCGAACCCGCAGCAGAGACGAAACCCCGGGGCCTTTGAGGCTTCCGGGGTTTTTGTTCGCTCAAGGGCTGATCCGACCACAGCCGCAGCCCCGGTCAATTGTTGATCTTGGGCGGCTGGCTGAAGTTGAGGGCCGGTGGCTGGTTGAAGTTGAGGGCGGGCGGCTTGCCGAAGTTGAGGGCCGGCGGCGTGCCGGTGCCCTGATTGTCGTCCATCGGCACGATGAGCTTGAACGACGGATTGACGACATCGGCATCCTTGTAGTGGGTGACGATCCTCGGGAAGGCGATGGTTATGCCGACCATGATCACCTGGATCAGCACGAATGGAATGGCGCCCATGTAGATCTGGGCGGTGGTGATCGGCTCCGTCAGCTTGCCGGTCACCTTGTCGATATAGGGCTCCCTGGCCGCCACCGAGCGCAGATAGAACAGGGCAAAGCCGAAGGGCGGGTGCATGAACGAGGTCTGCATGTTGATGCTCAGCAGCACCCCGAACCAGATGAGATCGATGCCCAGCGTCGCTGCAGCCGGCGCCAGCAGCGGTATGATGATGAAGGCGAGCTCGAAGAAGTCGAGAAAGAACGCCAGGAAGAAGACAAGCAAATTAACGACAATCAGAAAGCCGATTTGTCCGCCCGGCAGGCTGGTCAGCAGATGCTCCACCCAGACATGGCCGTCGACGCCATAGAAGGTGAGCGAGAAGGTGCGCGCACCGATCAGGATGAACAGCACGAAGGACGACAGCTTGGCGGTCGAATCGAGCGCCTGCCGGATGAGGGTGAGGTCCAGCCGACGCTTGGCGAAGGCCATCAGGAGTGCACCGCTGGCGCCCATGGCACCACCCTCGGTGGGGGTGGCGACACCCACGAAGATAGTGCCGAGCACCAGGAAGATGAGGGCGAGCGGAGGGATCAGCACGATGATCACCTGCTCGGCCAGCCGCGACAGCAGATTGAGCTTCAGGCGGCGGTTCAGGGACGCCATCAGATAGGCGAAGGCAACGCCGCCGAAGAACGCCGCCACCGGGCGCCACTGCTCATTGCCAATGTAGAAATGTTCGATCAACGCGCCAACGCCAACAGCCAGGATGAGCGCCACCAACAGCGACATCACGCCTGAACCGAGCGTGCGCGCTTCAATGGGGAGAGCCGGCAGCTTGCCGGGCGAGATGATGCAACGGAGCAGGACATAGCCGGCATAGAGGCCGGAGAGGATCAGGCCCGGATAGATCGCGCCCTGATACATGTCGCCTACCGAGCGGCCGAGCTGGTCGGCCATGACGATCAAAACCAGGCTGGGCGGAATGATCTGGGCGAGGGTGCCTGAGGCGGCGATGACGCCGGTGGCAAGGCTGCGGTCATAGCCGTAGCGCAGCATGATGGGCAGCGAGATCAGTCCCATGGCAATGACCGAGGCGGCGAGCACACCGGTGGTGGCGGCCAGAAGCGCGCCGACGAACACCACCGCGAAGGCAAGGCCGCCGCGCACCGGGCCGAAGAGCTGCCCGATGGAGTCGAGCAGGTCCTCGGCCATGCCCGATCGTTCGAGTATGAGCCCCATGAAGGTGAAGAAGGGAATGGCGAGCAATGTCTCGTTGCCCATCACCCCCCATACCCTGTCCGGCAGCGCTTGCAGGAAGAGGGGGTTGAACATGCCCAGGGAGATACCGATGACGCCAAAGCCGAGCCCCACGAAGGCGAGCGCAAAGGCCACCGGATAGCCAAGCAGCAGGAATACCACCAACGAGGCGAACATGATCGGCGCCATGTTGTCCATGAGAAACGCGGTCATGTGTCAGCCCACCCGTCCCTGAAGTTGTGTCATTCGATTGGCACGTGATGGGCCGGTTGCGACGCGTGTGGGTCCTCGATAGTGCCCTTGATGATCGCAATGCGCTTGATGAGTTCGGAAATGCCCTGCAGCATGAGTAATAGGAATCCGAGGAACATCATCAGGCGCGGCGGCCACAGGATGAGACCACCGGCGCTGCCCGACATCTCACCTGACAGCAGCGAGTTGTAAAAGAATGGCCAGCACTCGTAGACCATCAGCCCGGCGAAGGGCAGCAGCATGAAGATGTGGCCGGCGACGTCAATCCAGTCACGGGCGCGTTTCGACAGCATGCCGGAGACGATGTCGATGCGGATGTGCTCGTTGCGCTGAAGGGTGTAGGCGGAGGCGAGCATGTAGACGGCGCCGAACAGATACCATTGCAGCTCCAGCCAGGCGTTGGAGCTCATGTCGAAGACCTTGCGGATAATGGCATTGCCGGCGCTCACCAGCACGGCGGCTAGGATGAGCCAGTAGACCCAGCGCCCGACGAAACCGGTCAGCGCATCGATCGCGCGGCTGATGGCCAGCAGCCCCCGCATCACCTCTCCCCTCGTCCTGCCCGTCTTGTGGGGCACAGTCGTTGGCGCGACTATGGGGCAAGCGCAAGGTGTCTGCAAGTCCGTCAAAGGTGGAAGCCGGCAGGTGACATCCACCCATCGCCCGACTAAGGTCGCGGCCGGGCGGACGGAGGCGATGAAATGGCCGAAGACAAGGGTGGAGGCGGGCTTTTCGATCTTACAGGCGAGGTGGCGCTGGTCACCGGCGCCTCATCGGGGCTGGGCGAACGGTTTGCCGAAACGCTTGCTGCCGCGGGCGCCCGGGTAGTGGCGGTGGCACGGCGCAGGGAGCGGCTGGACAAGCTGGTCGGGCAGATCGCGGCCGCCGGGGGCGAGGCGCTGGCAGCGGTGGCCGACGTCACCGGCCGGGCCGCGGTGGCCGCCGCTTTCGATGAGGCGGAGGCGAAGTGGGGACCTGTTACCATCCTCGTCAACAATGCCGGCATCTCGGGGCAGAAGCGGGCGCTGGACATGGAAGAGGCTGACTGGCGGCGTGTGCTCGACACCAATCTCGATGCCGTGTGGTTCACTTCCCAGGAAGCGGCAAGACGCATGGTCAAGGCGGAAAAGGCCGGCACCATCATCAACATCGCTTCGGTGCTGGGCTTTCGGGTCGCCACCACGCTATCTGCCTATGCGGTGGCCAAGGCGGGCGTGGTGCAGATGACCTCGGCGCTCGCACTGGAGCTGGCGCGCTACCGGATCCGGGTGAACGGCATCGCGCCGGGCTACATCCTCACGGAGATCAACCAGGCGTTCTTTTCCTCGCCGGCCGGCGAGGAGATGATCAAGTCGATTCCACAGCGACGCATCGGCACCCCTGCCGATCTCGACGGTACACTGTTGCTGCTGGCCTCGACGCGCGCTTCCGGCTTCATGACCGGCACGACGGTGGTGGTCGATGGCGGCCACATGCTGATCTCGAAGTAACCGGCTCAGATCACCACGATCTCGCCCGGTGCGCGGCGGGTGATCAGGCGGTTGCCGCCTTCTTTCAGCACGATGTTTTCCTCGTGCACCATCAGCCGGTCGCGGCCGTCGCCGGCTGCATAGAACAGCCCCGGCTCGATGGCCAGCGCCATGCCCTCTTTCAGGACCGTCTCGTCGGCGGGATGGATGGAGGGCGGTTCGGTGAGGGCCATGCCGAGGCCGTGGCCCATGCGCCCGATGGAGCCCGGCTCGACGCCGGCTTCGGCCAGTACATCCGCCATGGCGCGCCACACCGATGCCGCGGTGACGCCCGGCCGGGCGGCGACGATACCGGCGTCCACCGTGTGGTGCAAGGTGGCATAGGCGCGCACCACCTGCGGCGCCGGGGTGCCAATGGAAAAATTGCGGTCGTAGTCGCAAAAATAGCCATCGATGACCGAGCCGGTATCGAGTGCCAGGACGTCACCGGCCTGGATGCTGCGGGGAACGGGGCCGCGGCAGATGGAATCATAGCCCGATGGGCCTGAGCCGATGGCCAGATAGCGCACATAATCGGCGCCGCGCCCCAGCACCTCGGCCTGGAAGGTGCGATGCATGCGGGCCTCGCTCATGCCTTCGACATAGAGTGAGGGAAGCGCCCCGTAGGCTTCCCCCACGATGTCGGCGGCCATCTGCATGCGCGCCAGTTCGGCCGGCGACAGGATGGCCTTGAGGCCCTGCACCAGCCGTGCGGCATCGACGATGGCGCGAGGGCCGAGCGCGACCTTCAAGGCGGCAAAGTCGGCTGCCGTCATGCCGAGGCGGGTTTCAGGGCCCAGTTCCATGCCGATGGTGCCGAATCGGATGGTGAGGGCATCGATGTGGCGGGCAAGGAGAGAGACGCCTTCATCGGCCGGGTTGGGGGAGGGCCAGGCATCGATCGCGTCAAGCCAGCTCACAGCCCCCATATCCTTGGCGCCCATGGCCGGGATGATGGCCTGCGGTTCTCCCTGCAGCGGCAACAGGAAAAACCATGGCCTGGCCGGGCTTTCGGCGATGATGGGATAATAGCCGGTAAAATAGCGAAAGGCCGGGATCGTGGTGATGAGGAGGGCATCGAGGCGGGCGGCGCGCATCGCCGCACGGGCGCGCTCGATGCGGGCTTCGAATTCATCGCGGGTGAAAGGGGCGATCGGCGCACGTTCGCCGGCGGTTACATTTACAGTTTGCATGGGGCCTCAAGCTGGTGGAAATTGGCGGGGCTTTTTGAGGGATTTTAGAGGAAGGGGCGGCGGATACCCATGGATTTTTCCATCTCACCGGAACTGGAGGCGCTGCGGGTCAGGGTGCGCGAGTTCATCGCCGATGAGGTGATGCCGCTGGAGACCCGGCCCGAAAGCTACAACGAATACGAGAACATCAAGCTCGACCTGACCGCATCGATGCGCGAGAAGGCGAGGGCGGCGGGCCTGTGGGCACCGCAGATGCCGGTCGAACGCGGCGGTCTCGGTCTGCCGGTCACCGGTTGGGCAGTCATCTATGAAGAAGCGGCGCGCTCGATCTTTGGCCCGGTCATTCTCAACTGCAACGCCCCCGATGACGGCAACATGAGCGTCCTCAACAAGGTGCTGCCCAACGATGAAATGAAGGACAAGTGGCTGCAGCCGATCATCGACGGCAAGGTGCGGTCGTCCTTCGTGATGACCGAGCCGCATCCCGGCTCCGGCTCCGATCCGGGCGGCATGATGCTGACCAAAGCCGAGCGCAAGAACGACCGCTATGTCATCCACGGGCGCAAGTGGTTCATCTCCGGTGCCGCGGTCGCCACCCACTTCATCCTCATGGCTCGTACCTCGGATGACCCGCGGCGCGGTCTCTCCGCCTTTCTCTTTCACCGCGACGATCCCGGCTGGCGCATCGTCCGGCGCATCGAGAACATGGGGCCGGACGAGCACGGGGGGGTGTGCGAACTGGAGTTCGACGGACTGGAAATCCCCATAGAACACCGGCTGCTTGAGGAGGGCGACGGGTTGCGCCTCACCCAGATCCGCCTCGGGCCGGCGCGTCTTACCCATTGCATGCGCTGGACCGGCATGGCCAAGCGCTGTCTGGAGATCGCCAATGGCTATGTGAACGAGCGCTATGCGTTCGGTGAAAAACTCATCGAGCGCGAGAGCGTGCGGATGCTGCTGGGCGAGGTCGCCCACCAGATCCAGATCGGCAAGCTCTTGACCATGCACGCGGCCTGGAAGCTCGATCAGGGCGACAGGGCGCAAAAGGAAGTCTCCATGGCCAAGATCCATGTGGCGGAGGTGCTGCACAAGGCGGCCGACACCGGCATCCAGTTGTGCGGTGCCAAGGGCTATTCGACCGATACGCTGCTGGAATGGATCTACCGCTATGCCCGCTGCGCCCGGCTGGTGGACGGGGCCTCGGAAGTGCACAAGATGGTGCTGGCGCGTCACTACGGGAAACTGGGCAACGAGTTCTGGGGGTGGGGGGTCTAACCGCGCTCAACCCCACCCCTTGCCGTCACTCCGGGACTTGATCGCGGAACCCATTCCGCCGAGGTATCGGCAGATGGATGAGCCGGCGGAATGGATGGCGGGATCAATTCCCGCCATGACGAAATAGTTGACGTGGACTGAGCCTCTACACCGCCAGCCGCCAGATGAGGCCCAGCGCGGCGGTGAGCGCCAGCGTCCACATGATGCCGAGCCTGAACCGCAGCAGCGCCACGGCGGCGATGAGGGAAAGGGCAAGGGCCGGCCAGTTGATGCTTGCCCACTGCGGCAGCGCCATGTCGATCACTCCGGCCTTGAAACGCTCCACGGTGGCGAACATCACGTGCAGGCCGAACCATACCGAAAGGTTGAGGATCACCCCCACCACGGCGGCGGTGATGGCGGCAAGCGCACCCGAAAGGCGTGGCTGGTGCTCGAGGCGCTCCACATAAGGGGCACCAGCAAAGATCCATAAAAAGCAGGGTACGAAGGTTACCCACAAGGTAACGACGGCGCCGATAAGGCCGCCCTGCGGAGAGCCGGTCAGGCCGGACGCCCGAAAGCCGGCCATGTAGCCGACGAACTCGGTCACGAGGATCAGGGGCCCGGGCGTCGTCTCAGCCAGTCCCAGGCCGTCGATCATCTGCTGGGCGTTGAGCCAGTGGTGGGTGACGACGGCAGCCTGGGCCATGTAGGAGAGCACCGCATAGGCGCCGCCGAAGGTGACGACGGCGAGCTTGGAAAAGAACAGGCCGATCTCGGTGTAGACATGCAGCCGGCCGATGGGCGCTGCGAACCATGCGAGGACGGCAAGCGGCGCGAACCAGATGACTAGCCACACGGCGATGGTGGCAAAGGTCCGGCGCCAGTCGACGGGTCCTGAGGCGGGTGGTGGCGCTGCCGCCCTGGCGGTGCGGAAAAACCCCACGATGGCGGCAACCGCGATCACCAGCGGGAACGGGGCATTGAGGACAAAGAGGGCGAGGAAGGCGGCACCTGCGATAGCCCAGTCGGAGGTGAGCTTCAGGGCGCGCCGGGCGATGCGCAACAGCGCCTCGACGACAATGGCGAGGACGGCCGCCTTCACCCCGAAGAACAGGGCCGCCACCAGCGGCACCTGGCCCAGTTGCGCATAGATGGCAGCGAGGCAGAACACCACCACGGCGCCGGGCAGAACAAAGAGCAGGCCGGCCGCGAGGCCGCCCCTCACCCCGTGCAGCTTCCAGCCGGCATAGGTGGCAAGTTGCATGGCCTCGGGGCCCGGCAGCAGCATGCAGAAGTTGAGGGCGCGCAGGAACTCCGCCTCGCCAAGCCACTTTTTCTCATCGACGAGGGTGCGGTGCATCATGGCGATCTGCCCGGCCGGACCGCCGAAGGATAGAAGGCCGATGCGCGTCCAGGTGCGCAGGGCTTGCGTGAAGGTGACTTCGGTCATGGTCACGTCCTCAGGTGCGCATCGGTGCCCAGCCGTGGCGCTCGTCCGCTGCCAGCCGCAGGCGGGCATAGATTGCGTCATAGACCGGAAAGCCGAGTTCCAGGGCGTGGTGGTCGGTTTCAGCCACCAATGCGTTGCCGAGGGCGACGGCGAGCAGGCCGGCGGCCTCGGGCGCCAGGTCGTTGCGGTCGGTATCGGCGCCGCGCACGATGATGGCCAACTGGTGCAGGGCCGGATCGTCGAGTGCGAATTCACTCATGAAAGCATCGAAGCTGCACAGTTCGCCGTCGTGCTCGATGGGGGCACCAGGTGTGTCGAAGGCAACCGCACCCATTTCCTCCGCCACATCGAGCACCCATTGCGGTTCGACGAACAAGAACTGTGCATCGGGATCGATGAAGCGGCGGATCAGCCACGGGCAGGCGACGCGGTCGATCTTGGGGTTGATGCGGGTCACCCAGTGGCTTGGTGCCTGGGCGGTCACGGCAAGCAAGGGCGACTGGCCGAGCGTGGGATGGCCGGCTTCGATCCAGCCCTCGATGCCGCCGGCCAGCACGCGGGCGTCCAGCCCCCTTGCCCGCAAGGTCGAGGCGGCAAGCTGGCTAACATTGTGACCGTGCATGCAGGTGAGGACGAGCGTCTGGCCGCGCGGCAGGCAGGCTGCCCATTCGACCGCTTGCATGTGATCGCGCCAGCGCGTGCCGGGGATGAAGCGCGAGGCGGGCGCAATAGCCTGAGCGCGCCGCATGTCAAAGACCCGCGGATGACCGGGTCGAGCCATCGACTGCCACAGTTCGTCGCTGGAAATAAAAAAATCGCCCATCGTGGTTCCCTCCATAACAGAGCGAACGGCACTTGGGCGATTGCCGCCTTACGGGGCGGCCGTAGTTGCCCCGTGTTGTCAATGTTAGCGCTGATCGACATTCATGGCAACACGACTTGCCATGGGGGCAAGCCGGGGCCACATTTGCATGAAGGATTCGTCATTTGACTTCGATGCGGCAAATATGTCAGTAATACTGACGTAATTGTCGTGTTGCCCGACGACCCGCCATCCCAGAGGTGTTCCCCCATGCCGCTCGCCGATGTTCGTCTCGAGGACCGCTTTGACCTTGCCAAGGACCGGGTTTTCCTGACCGGCACGCAGGCCCTGGTGCGGCTCTGCCTCACCCAGAAGGCGCGCGACGAAAAGCAGGGTCTGAACACGGCGGGATTCATCACCGGCTATCGCGGCTCGCCGTTGGGCGGGCTCGACCAGCAGTTCGCCCGCGCCGAAAAGCACCTCAAGCCGAAACACGTCCTGTTCCAGCCGGGTCTCAACGAGGACCTGGCGGCGACCGCCCTGTGGGGTTCACAACAGGCCGAGATGCGCGGCGAAGGCGCCTTCGACGGGGTTTTCGGCATGTGGTACGGCAAGGGGCCCGGCGTCGACCGCTCGGGCGATGTGTTCCGCCATGCCAATGCGGCCGGATCGTCGAAGCATGGCGGCGTGCTGGTGCTGATGGGCGACGACCACGGGGCGGAATCGTCCACCGTCCCGCATCAGAGCGAATTCGCCCTGATGGACGCCATGATGCCCGTCCTGCATCCGGCGGGTGTCCAGGAACTGCTCGATTACGGCATCTATGGCCTCGCCATGTCGCGCTATTCGGGCTGCTGGGTGGGGCTCAAATGCGTACATGACAACGTGGAATCGACCGCCATTGTCGACGGCGACCCGAACCGCATCGAGATCGCCTACCCGAAGGACTTCGAGATGCCGCAGGGCGGGCTCAATATCCGCCCGGCCGACGACCGGTTCGAGCAGGAAAGGCGCACGCACGTCCACAAGCGCTTTGCCGCGGTTGCCTTCGCCCGTGCCAACGGGCTCGACTGCATCGTCATGGGCGGCGGCAAGAAGCCAAGGGTCGGCATCGTCTCGACCGGCAAGAGCTATCTCGACGTGCGCCAGGCGCTGGAAGACCTCGGCATCGACGAGGCGATGGCGGCAAAGCTCGGCGTCAGGCTCGGCAAGCTGGCGCTGGTGTGGCCGCTCGATCCGCAGTTCGTGCAAAAGTTTGCCTCGGGACTCGATCTCATCATCGTGGTGGAGGAAAAGCGCTCCCTCATCGAAACCCAGATCCGCGAGCAGCTGTTCAACGCCAAGAAGCGCCCCACCGTCATCGGCAAGAAGGACGAGGAAGGCCGGCACCTGTTCCCCGCCTTCGGTACGCTGGAACCCAACCAGATCGCGGTGACACTGGCCAAACGTCTCGGCCTCATCGCCGGCAGGCGCGGCCTGCCCGCCAGCATCACCGAGCGGTTGTCCGCCATCGAGACGGCGGAGGCCAATGTGCGCAACACCGGCGATCTCGCCGCCCGCATTCCCTATTTCTGTGCCGGCTGTCCGCACAATTCATCCACCGTGGTCCCCGAGGGCGGGCGGGGCTATGCCGGCATCGGCTGCCACTGGATGGTGCAGTTCATTCCAGAACGCCACACCGAAGGTGCCACGCACATGGGCGGCGAGGGGGCCAACTGGATCGGCGAGGCGCCATTTTCCAAACGCGCCCACGTGTTCCAGAACCTCGGGGACGGCACCTACAATCACTCCGGCATCCTGGCCATCCGCGCCGCCGTGGCGGCGGGCGTCAATGTCACCTACAAGGTCCTCTACAACGATGCCGTCGCCATGACCGGCGGGCAGGCCCACGAGGGGCATCTGACGGTGCCGATGATCGCGCGGCAATTGCGCGCCGAGGGCATCGAGCGCATCGCCATCGTCTCCGACGAGCCGACGAAGTACCCGCCGGGCGCCGAGTTCCCGGCGCATGTCACCTTCGATCACCGTGACGATATCCAGTCGGTGCAAAAGGAACTGATGGGTATCGAAGGGGTGAGCGCTCTCATCTACGACCAGACCTGTGCGGCCGAAAAGCGCCGGCGGCGCAAGCGCGGCGCCTTTCCCGATCCGGCCCGGCGCGTCTTCATCAACGAACTGGTGTGCGAGGGCTGCGGCGATTGCGGCGTCAAGTCCAACTGCGTCGCCATCGCCCCGGTGGAGACGCCTTTCGGGCGCAAGCGGCAGATCGACCAGTCGGTGTGCAACAAGGACTTCTCGTGTCTGAAGGGCTTTTGCCCGAGCTTCGTCACGGTCGAGGGTGGCGAACTGGTGAAGGGCGTCAAGGGGCTCAAGGTAGCACTCGACAAGGTGCCGTTCCCTGTGTTGCCCGATCCCGAACTGCCCGATCTGTCGCGGCCGTGGGCGATCATGGTGACCGGCATCGGCGGCACCGGCGTGGTGACGGTCGGGGCGCTGCTCGGCATGGCGGCGCACCTGGAAGGAAAAGGCGCCGGCATCATCGACATGGCCGGCCTGTCGCAGAAGAACGGCGCGGTCGTCACCTACCTGAAGATCGCTCAAAAGCCGGATGACATCGCCGCCATCCGCATCGCGGCGGGCGGCGCCGATCTCATTCTTGGATGCGATCTGGTCACCACGGCGGCTGAACGGGTGCTGGCCACGGCCTCGCGCGAGCGCACCCGCGCCATTGTCAACGATCATGAGGTGATGCCGGCCCAGTTTACCCGCGATGCCGACTTCCGCCTGCCCGGCGAGGCCATGCGGGTGCAGATCGGTGCGCGCACCATCGCCAATTCCGCCGACTTCATCGATGCCACCAGGCTCGCCACGGCGCTGATGGGCGATTCGATCGCCGCCAATCTCTTCACCCTCGGCTATGCATGGCAGCGCGGCCTCATTCCCCTCACGGCGGAGGCTATTGAGCGGGCCATCGAGATCAACGGCGTAGCGGTGAAGATGAACCGCCAGGCGTTCCTGTGGGGGCGGCGCGCTGCCCATGATCTGAAGGCGGTCGAGGCGATCATCGGGCGCAGCGCCGAAGAGGTGCCGTTGCGCGAGAGCCTCGATGAGATGGTCGAGCGCCGGGCGCGGTTCCTCGAAGATTACCAGAATGCTCAATGGGCCGAGACCTACCGCGATTACCTGAAGGTGGTGCGCGTGGCCGAGGTCGAAAAGGCGCCGGGCAAGGACGAGCTTTCGCGGGCGGTGGCGAAGTCGCTGTTCAAGCTCATGTCCTACAAGGACGAATACGAAGTGGCGCGGCTTTATACCGATGGCAATTTCGAGAGAGAGGTGCGGCAAAAGTTCAGTGGCGATTACCGCCTCAACTTCCATCTGGCGCCGCCGCTGCTGGCGAACCGCGATCCCGAGACAGGGGACTTGCGAAAGGCCCAGTACGGGCCGTGGATGATGACCGCATTCGGGATGCTGGCGAAGTTCAAGGGCCTGCGCGGCACCCCGTTCGATCCTTTCGGGCGGACCCGGGAGCGGCAAACCGAACGGGCGCTGATCGGTGAGTACCGCAAGACCATCGACCAGGTCCTCGCCGGCCTGCAACCGGCCAATCGCGGGCTGGCGGTCGAGATCGCCGAGGTCGCCCTTTCGATCCGCGGCTTCGGGCATGTGAAAGAGCGCAATCTCGCCCAGGCGAAGGCCCGTGAGGCAGCCCTTCTCGATGCCTATCGGGCCGGAAAGAAGCGGGCGCCGGTCTATATTGCCGCTGAGTAAGCATCGAGCCGATCACGGCCTCGCCACGCTCGCAGGAATGTGGCTTCCCTCGCTGCAACTTACGTCTTATGGTCTTGACGTCGAGACCGCGCCATAAGACGCGGCAGACGCCGGAAAAGGCTCCGCATCGGGACCGCAACGACGGTTCCGGCGACGGGTGAGGGTTGGATAAGCGTTTCGCCAGAACGACGCGTCCGGACCCATTGGGAGTTGGAGGACGCCCGAGGTGGTGATGGGAGGGGCTGACGGCGGTCGGGAAGATACGTTTCCCAAACTGCTGTTGCGCAATGCCAGAATCTATGCCGACCGGCCGGCCATGCGTGAGAAGGATCTCGGCATCTGGCAGGTATGGACGTGGAGGGACGTGCTCGCCGAGGTACGCGGCTTTGCCCTGGGGCTGGCCGAGCTTGGCCTCAAGCGCGGCGACAAGGTGGCGATCGTCGGCGACAACCGCCCGCGCCTTTACTGGACCATGTGCGCGGCCCAGTCGCTGGGCGCCATTCCGGTGCCGGTCTACCAGGATGCAGTGGCCGATGAGATGGGCTTCGTGCTCGCCCATGCCGAAGTCAGCTTCGCGGTGGTGGAGAACCAGGAACAGGTCGACAAGCTCCTGGAAATCGCCGAAACCTACAAGGGCATTTCCCACATCGTCTACGACGAGCCGCGCGGGCTGAAGAATTACCGCATCGACGGCCTGATGTCGTTCGATGAAGTGCACAACCTGGGCACCGAACGGCTGAAGCGTGAGGGCGAGGACTGGTGGCTGGGCGAGGTCGCCAAGGGGGCATCTGGCGACACCGCCATCATGCTCTATACATCGGGCACCACCGGGCGGCCGAAAGGCGTCGTGCTGACCATGGGGGCCGTCGTGTGGGCGGCCGAAGCCGGCAACCGGTTCGACAAGCTCGATGAGACCGAGAATGTGATTGCCTATCTGCCCATGGCCTGGGTGGGCGATCATGTGCTCTCCTATGCCCAGTCGTTCGCGGCGGGCTATTGCATCAACTGCCCGGAGAACCGCGAGACGATCATCGACGACCGGCGCGAGATCGGCACCACCTATGCCTTCGCGCCGCCGCGCATCTATGAAAGCGTCATCACCCAGACCATGGTCAGGATGGAAGACGCCAGTCGCCTCAAGAAGGCGATGTTCGATTATTTCCTCGCCGTGGCCAAACGGGTGGGCGAGCCGATACTCGACGGCAAGCCGGTCTCCTTCAAGGACCGGCTGCTTTACTGGCTGGGCGAGATCCTGGTCTACGGGCCGCTCAAGAACCGCTATGGCCTGAGCAACATCCGCGTCTCCTACACGGCGGGTGAAGCCATCGGGCCGGAGGTCTTTCGCTTCTTCCGTTCACTGGGCATCAACCTCAAGCAGCTCTACGGCCAGACCGAGGCCTCGGTCTATATCACCAACCAGCCCGACGCGGAGATCTACGCCGACGCCGTCGGGCGCCCGCTCGAGGGCGTCGAGGTGAAGATCGATGAGAGCGGCGAGGTGCTTTACCGCTCGCCCGGCGTGTTCAAGGAATACTACAAGAACCCCGAAGCGACGGTGAAGGCCAAGACCGCCGACGGCTGGGTGCATTCCGGCGATGCCGGCTTCTTCGACGAGACCGGGCAGCTCAAGATCATCGACCGGGCCAAGGATGTGGGCCATCTCAAGGACGGCACGCTGTTTCCGCCGAAGTACATCGAGAACAAGCTGAAATTCTATCCTAACATCAAGGAGGCCGTGGCCTTCGGCGACAAGCGCGGCTACGTGACCTGCTTCGTCAACATCGACCTCGCCTCGGTGGGTTCATGGGCCGAGCGCAACAATGTCGTCTATGCCAGCTACCAGGAACTGGCCGGGCATCCGGATGTCTACAAGATGATCCAGGCGCATGTGGAGGAGGTGAACCAGGAACTGGCGCGCGAGGAGCGCGTGGCGGGGGCCCAGATCCACCGCTTCTTGATCCTGCACAAGGAACTCGATCCTGACGACGGCGAGATCACCCGCACAGCCAAGGTGCGCCGCACCCTCATCAACGAGCGCTACGCACTGCTGATCGAGGCGCTCTACGATCCCGCCCGGACCCACCAGCACATCCGCACCGAAGTAACCTACGAGGACGGGCGCAAGGGCATCATCGAAGGCGATGTGGAGATTCGCGACGTCAAGGTCTTCGGGTCCGCAACCTCGTTCAGGGAAGCGGCGGAATGAACATGCAGGCTTCCAGCGCAGCGGTGGAGGCGGCCCTGCGGCCGGAAGTGCTGCTCGACATCGAGAACGTGTCGCTGGCCTTCGGCGGCGTGCAGGCCATCCGCAATGTGAGCTTCAATATCCATCGCGGCGAGATCCGCGCCATCATCGGCCCCAATGGTGCCGGCAAGACTTCGATGCTCAACTGCATCAACGGTTTCTACCATCCCCAGGAAGGCGCCATCACCTTCAAGGGTGTCAGGCGCACCGACATGCGGCCGGATCAGGCGGCGGCCCAGGGCATCTCGCGCACCTTCCAGAACATTGCCCTGTTCGCCGGCATGACGACGCTCGACAACATCATGTCGGGGCGCAATCTCAAGATGCACGCCAACTTCTTCTGGCAGCTCTTCTATTACGGCCCGGCCCGCAACGAGGAACTGGAGCACCGCGCCAAGGTGGAGGAGATCATCGATTTCCTGGAGATCCAGCATATTCGCAAGGTGCCGGTAGGCCAGCTTCCCTACGGCCTGCAGAAGCGGGTGGAACTGGGCCGGGCGCTGGCGGCCGAGCCCGACCTGTTGCTGCTCGATGAACCCATGGCCGGCATGAACCTTGAGGAAAAGGAGGACATGTCGCGCTTCGTCATCGACGTCAACGAGCAGTTCGGCACCACCATCGCCCTCATCGAGCATGACATGGGGGTGGTGATGGACCTGTCGCACCGGGTGGTGGTGCTCGACCACGGCGAAAAGATCGCCGACGGGACTCCCGACGAGGTCAAGGCCAACCAGGACGTCATCGACGCCTATCTCGGCGTGGCGCATTAGGGGCCGAGGCACATGGATATCCTCTACGCAATCTTCATCGACCCCTTCGCGCAGATGGCCGGCAACCCGGTGTTTTTCATCAAGGTGCTGTGGCAGGGCCTTGTCTCGGGCATCCTCTATGCCCTCATCGCGCTGGGCTTCGTGCTCATCTTCAAGGCCTCCAGCGTGTTCAACTTCGCGCAGGGCATCATGGTGGTGTTTGCCGCCCTGACGCTGGTCGGCCTGCACGCGCTCGGCCTGCCGGCCTACGTGGCGCTCATCCTCACCGTGGCGGTGATGTATGTGCTGGCGCTCGGGGTCGAACGGCTGGTGCTGCGTCCGCTGGTCAACCAGCCTGACATCATCTTGTTCATGGCCACCATCGGCCTCACCTATTTCCTCGTCGGCTTCGGCGAGTTCGTGTTCGGCGGCGATCCCAAGCAGATGATCACCGGCGAACTGGGCCTGCCGCACGGCATCTTCCGCCTGCATCTCCTGGGCAAGGTGCTGATCGTTCAAAGGCTCGACGTGGCCGCCTCGATCATCGCCGTTGTCATGGTCACGGGACTGGCCATCTTCTTCAACAGGACCCGCATCGGGCGGGCGCTGCGGGCGGTCGCCGACGACCATCAGGCGGCCATGTCGGTGGGTATCTCGCTCAATCAGATCTGGGTGATCGTGTGGTTCACGGCCGGTCTCGTGGCGCTGGTGACGGGGATCATGTGGTCGGCGAGGTCGGATGTCTCGTTTGCACTGCAAGTGGTCGCGCTGAGGGCCTTGCCGGTGCTCATCCTCGGCGGCCTCACCTCCATACCCGGTGCCATCGTCGGCGGACTGATCATCGGGGTGGGCGAAAAGGTGGGTGAGCTTTACTGGGGAAGGCTGCTAGGCGGTGGCATCGATGCCTGGCTCGCCTACTTCATTGCGCTTGCCGTGCTGCTGTTCCGGCCGCAAGGCCTGTTCGGCGAAAAGATCATCGAGCGGGTGTGAGCGCAATGTTCTATCGCGAAGTCGGACAGTTCAAGACCACCTATGCCGCCGACCAGGCGATCTTCCCCATTGTGCAGGACCGCATCGGTCTTGCCGTCATCGCCGCCATTGCACTGGCCGTTCCGTTCGTGGCGAACGATGATTTCCTTGCCTCGATCATGATCCCGGTACTGATTTTCTCCCTGGCGGCGATCGGCCTCAACATTCTCACCGGCTATGCCGGGCAATTGTCGCTCGGCACCGGGGCCTTCATGGGGGTGGGGGCCTATGCCTGCTACAAGCTGACCACCTTTTTCCCGGGGGTGAACATCGTGGCGCTGATCCTCATGTCGGGGTTCTTTGCAGCCGCGGTGGGGGTGATCTTCGGTCTGCCGTCCCTGCGCATCAAGGGCTTTTACCTGGCGGTGGCGACGCTGGCAGCGCAGTTCTTCCTCGAATGGTGCTTCATTCGCATCCAGTGGCTCTACAACTACAACATCTCTGGTGCCATCGAGGTGCCGACCCGGCAGTTGGCCGGAGTCGATATTACCGGCCCAGCGGCAACGCCCTTCGCGCGCTATTACGTCTGTCTCGGCATCCTCGTCGGCATGACGTGGCTCGCCTCCAATCTCATTCGGGGGCGTATCGGGCGAAGCTGGATGATGGTGCGCGACATGGACATCGCTGCCGAACTCATGGGCATCAAGATGCTCAACACCAAACTGCTGGCCTTCGCGGTATCGAGCTTTTATTGCGGTGTGGCCGGCGCCATGTGGGTGTTCTTCTTCCTCGGTGCCGCCGAGCCGACGGCCTACGACATCAACGTGTCGTTCCGGGTGCTGTTCATGGTGATCATCGGCGGGCTTGGCAGCCTCATCGGTTGTTTCATGGGCGCGGCTTTCATCTGGGGCCTGCCGGTGCTGTTCCGCGATGTGCCCGGCCTGTTCGGCCTCGCCATCGAATCGGCCAAGGTCGAACAGATCTCGCAGATCGTCGTGGGCGCCCTGATCATCGTCTTCCTCATCGTGGAGCCGCATGGCTTTGCCCGTCTGTGGCAGATCGGCAAGCAAAAACTCAGGGTCTGGCCATTTCCCTATTGAGATGCTGAAATGATGTCAGGGAAGGAACACGCAAGGAGATTGAGCGCAACACGCTTTGCGCTTGGGTATGCCCCGGCAGGTGCCGCGGGAAGGTCTGCAAAAAATGGGAGGATAAATCACATGAAACTCAAGACACTGCTTTTAGGGACTGTGGCGGCGGCAACCATCGCGGTTCCCACCATGATGTCCGCCGCGATGGCGGCCGACAGCCTCTATATCCCGCTTCTCACCTACCGCACCGGCGCATTCGCCAATTCCGGCATCCCCATCGCCAACGGCATGCATGACTATTTCACCATGCTGAACGAGCGCGACGGCGGCATCGGCGGCGTCAAGCTCGACGTCGAGGAATGCGAGACCGGCTACAACGCCGAAAAGGGTGTCGAATGCTATGAGGGCACCAAGGGCAAGGGGGCGCTCATCTACAACCCCTATTCGACCGGCATCACGCTGCAGTTGATCCCCAAGGCCTCGGTTGACCATATTCCGGTGCTGTCCATGGGCTACGGTCTGTCGGCGGCGGCGGTGGGCGAGAAGTTCCCGTGGATCTTCAACGTGCCGGCCACCTACTGGAGCCAGGCCTCGGCAATCGTTCGCTATATTTCCGAGCAGGTCGGCGGTCTCGACAAGCTCAAGGGCAAGAAGATCGGGTATATCTATCTCGATGTTGGCTACGGCAAGGAGCCGATCCCGCTGTTGCAGCAGTTCAAGGACAAGTACGGCTTCGATCTGTTCCTCTATCCGGTCGCCGGCAAGGAGATGCAGAACCAGTCGTCGGTATGGCTGAACGTGCAGCGCGACAACCCCGACTACATGGTCATGTGGGGCTGGGGCGCCATGAACCCGACCGCCGTCAAGGAGGCCGTCAACTCCGGCTTCGATATGTCGAAGTTCATCGGCGTGTGGTGGTCGGGCGCCAACTCCGATGTTTCCGGCAGCGGCGATGCGGCCACCGGCTACATGTCGACCAACTTCCACGGTACCGGCTTTGACTATCCGGCCATGCAGGATATCAAGAAGTACGTCCTCGATGCCGGCAAGAGCCAGCTCAAGGACTTCAAGGACGCCGACGCGAACTTCTATGATCGCGGTGTCATGAACGCGGTGGTGGTGGCCGAAGCCATCCGCACCGCCCAGAAGATGACCGGCAAGAAGGTGATCGACGCCTCGGACATGCGCGAGGGCATGGAGAACCTCAATCTGACTGAGGACCGGCTGGCCGAGCTCGGGCTCAAGGACTTCAGCATCCCCGAGCACGTCACCTGCAAGCATCATGACGGCGGGGACAACCCGATCTTCATCCAGCAATGGACCGGCTCGGGCTGGAAGCGCGTTGCAACCGTAAAGCCCATGTACGACGTGGTGTGGCCGATGCTGGAAGCCGCTGCCGCCGAGTATGTGAAGGATAAGCCGGACTGGCAGACCCAGACCTGCAAGTAGGCCCTGGCGCCTGAAACCGGGAGCGGTCTGAGCCGCTCCCGGACCTTCGCTCACAGCCCCCGGAAACCCAAGTAACCAAGGCATGAACGCGGTCTCGACGATCCTTGCCGTCAACAACATCGAGGTGATCTACAATCACGTCATCCTGGTGCTGAAAGGCGTGTCGCTGGATGTGCCGGCGGGCGGCATCACGGCGCTGCTCGGAGCCAACGGGGCGGGCAAGACGACGACGCTCAAGGCGGTTTCCAACCTGCTCAGGGCCGAGCGCGGTGACGTCACCAAGGGCACCATCCATTTCAAGGGCGAACGCGTCGACCGCCTGACGCCGAACGAACTGGTGCGCCGCGGCTGCATCCAGGTCATGGAGGGCCGTCATTGCTTCGGCCATCTGACCGTCGAGGAAAATCTCCTGACCGGTGCCTTCACCCGCAAGGACGGCCGCCAGGCCATCGCCGACGATATTGAGATGGTCTATCGCTATTTTCCCCGCCTCAAGGAACGCCGCTCGAGCATCGCCGGCTATACCTCGGGCGGCGAGCAGCAGATGTGCGCCATCGGTCGTGCCATGATGTCACGGCCCACCATGATCCTGCTGGATGAGCCGTCCATGGGGTTGGCGCCGCAACTGGTCGAGGAGATCTTCGAGATCGTCAAGCAGCTCAACGAGGATCAGGGCGTAAGCTTCCTGCTGGCCGAGCAGAACACCAACATCGCGCTCAGATACGCCAAGTACGGCTATATCCTGGAGAACGGCCGGGTGGTGCTCGACGGCGATGCTGCGGCGCTGCGTGACAACGAGGATGTGAAGGAGTTCTACCTCGGCGTCGCCGGCCCCGAACGCAAGTCATTCCGCGACGTGAAGGCCTACAAGCGGCGCAAGCGCTGGCTGGCCTGAGGCTTCGATCTGAATTCATACAAAAAGTCGATATCAGCGGAATCCGGTTTCAGGCGGCCCGTTCAGCCGCGGCCGGTCGCGCCGTGGCCGCAAGCACACGGTTTGCCGGCAGTACCAGCCGGGCGATGGTGCCGATGCCGGGCCTTGAAGTGATGACGACGTCGCCGCCGTGCAAGCGGGCCATGCGCCGGGCGACGGCAAGCCCCAGACCGAGACCGCCAAAGCGGCGCGACAGTCCGCCGTCGACCTGGGCGAAGGGCTCGAATATGCGCTCCAGCTTGGTCGCTTCGATGCCTATGCCGGTATCGGTCACCGAGATGGTGACACGCCCGTCGGCGGAACGGTCGACCTTTGCCTCGACATTGCCATCGGGCGGCGAGAATTTGATGGCGTTGGTTATGAGATTGATGAGAACCTGCCTGAGGCGGGTGATGTCGCCCATCACCTCAAGCTGTGTGAAGGCGTGGTTCTCCACCAGCCCGACGCGGTTTTCCACCGCCGTCTGCCGGCACATCTTGAGACAGACTTCGACCAGCTCGACCAGGTCGACTTCCTGTTCAACCAGCGAGATCGAGCCGCGCTCGAAGCGGGTAATGTCGAGGATGTCGTTGATCAGCGAAGTGAGGTGGCATCCGCTCTGGTAGATGGATTTGGCATATTCGGTATAATTCGGATCAGTATGCGGTCCCAGTTTTTCCTCGGCCAGCATCTGGGAGAAGCCGACGATGGAATTGAGCGGCGTGCGCAGTTCGTGGCTCATGACGGCGAGGAATTCCGACTTCGTCCGACTCTCGTGTTCGGCCGCCTGCTTGGCGTTCAGCACGTTGATCTCACTCTGGCGGCGCACCGTCACGTCCTTGCCGACGCCGCGATAGCCACGGAAAGTGCCATCGGCGGCAAACAGTGCGCGCGCCGTGATCTGCCACCACATGGTGCCTTTGCGGGTCGATACCGGCACCAGAATTTCGTGCAGTGTCGCCTGGCCGGCCATCTTCTGAGCCACCTGGCGCCAGGTCCCGGCGCGCCGGGCACGGCCGGCGGCCTGCATGAGGGTGGCTCCCACCAGCCGGTCACGATCACGTTCTAGGATCTGCGCCATGCGATCGGAGACATAGGTCAGTCGGCCGTCGGGGCCGGTCTCCCAGATCCAGTCGCTGGATCCGGTTTCGAACTCACGCAGCAGCAGGGCGATGATCTCGGCCTGGCGACTGGATTCCATCAACTGGGCTGCGTATCTGTATTCGCGCCGATAGGACAGCATGACGACCAGTGCAAGGGCGACGCCGTAGGCGGCGACGATGAGGGCCGATTCCATCGACAGCCGCAGCAGACTGAGGGCAAGGGCGGCGGTCAGCAGCGATGAGAATGTCAAGGCTACCCAGGGCAGGCGGGCGAGTGTGATGGCCCCCAGTCCTGAAGCGCCCATGGCGATGGCAACGATCACCACACGGAAGTCACCGGATGTATCGCCAAGGAACAGGGCCGAGCAGGCGGCCCACGGCCCGCCGATCAGCATGGCGATGAATATGGCTCGCGAGCGGGCTTCGGCAACGCTGGCCCTGCCGGCGGCGGCGCGCTGGCGGTACCCCGAATAGGCCGCCCAAAGAGATGCCACAGCCACCGCGCCGAACCACCACAACAACGGAACCCTCGGCAGCTTATCAAGGCCGAACCACAGGAAGACCAGGGCGACCGCCATGTTGAGGCCAATGAGCGACGGCGCAGCCTTGCCCAGATCGTTCAGGGGCGCGCGGTGATAGACCTCGGCCATGTCGACGTCGGGCAACGCCGCCAGATCGGCAAAGGCGAGATCGACCGCCGTTTCAGGAACGCCGGTAAGATTTCGGCGTACGTCTCTTGCTTCCATTCCTGCGGCCCTTAATCTGCCCGCCATAAAGTCCGGTCTGCGTTGCTGCAACTCTAACGAAGTCGGGTCGCTGCGCGGTTAACCGGCAATGCGCAATTTTCGAGGTGGTTAACAGGTCATGAGCGAATATTTCGACAATCTCGAGACCCGTGCGCCCGACAAGCGCGAAGCCCAATTGATGGTTGCGTTGGTGCGCACCGTCGAGCGAGCGCTGGCGCAGGCGCCGGGTTGGCGCGCTCACCTGGGGTCCGTGAAGGCCGCTGATGTCAGCGACCGGACGGCCTTGGCGAAGCTGCCGGTGCTGCGCAAGTCCGACCTGAAGGATTTGCAGGCCAAGGCGCCGCCGTTCGGCGGCTTGCAGATCGGGGAAGCCAGAGACATGGGACGGGTGTTCATGTCGCCGGGACCGATTTTCGAGCCCATGGGCGGCGATATCGATCCGTGGCGCGGGGCGCGCAGCCTCTATGCGGCCGGCTTCAGGGCGGGCGATCTCATCCACAATGCCTTTTCCTATCATCTCACCCCCGGCGGGTTCATTCTCGACCATGGGGCGCGGGCGCTGGGGTGCGCCGTTGTGCCGGGTGGCGTCGGCAACACCGAACAGCAGATCGAGGCCATCGCCCATCTCAAGCCGGTTGCCTATACAGGTACGCCTGATTTTCTGAAGGTGCTGCAGGACAAGGCGGCCGAGGCCGGCAAGGACGTCTCCTCGATCAGGCGGGCGCTGGTGTCGGGGGGTGCGCTGTTCCCGTCGCTCAGGGCCGAATACCGCGAACGCGGGGTGGCGGTATTGCAGTGCTATGCCACCGCCGAGGCGGGAGTCATCGCCTATGAGTCCGAAGCCCTCGAGGGCATGATCGTCGATGAAGGGCTGATCCTGGAAATCGTCAAGCCGGGCACCGGTGATCCGCTGCCCGACGGCGAGGTGGGCGAGGTGGTGGTCACCACCTTCAACCCGGTCTACCCGATGATCCGCCTGGCGACGGGCGATCTCTCGGCCGTCATGGCCGGCCAGTCGCCGTGCGGGCGCACCAACATGCGCATCAGGGGCTGGCTGGGGCGGGCCGACCAGACCACCAAGATCAAGGGCATGTTCGTGCATCCCTCGCAGGTGGCGGAGATCGGCAAGCGCCATCCCGAACTGGGTCGCCTCAGGCTGGTGGTGACGCGCGCCGGCGAGCAGGACGCCATGACATTGAAGGTGGAGTGCGGGGAAGGTGACGGTGGGCTTGCCGAAGCCGTGGGCCACAGCGTTCAGGTGATCTTCAAGTTGCGCGGCAGCGTGGAGATCGTGGCACCTGGATGCCTCCCCAATGACGGCAAGGTGATCGCCGATGAACGCTCCTATTGAGGCGAGGTTGCGCGTCCGACTATGACCCGGCCCTCGATGGCAGGGGCGACGATTTTCGCCCCCTCGAGGTAAGCCATCACGTGGTTGGCGATGAGCTTGCCGTCCTGCTGGCCGACGATGACGCGGGCATGGGTGAGAGCGTCGAGACCATCGCCGCCGCGGGCGAGGAAGTCGTTGGTGGCGAGCCGGTAGGTGCGAGCGGCATCGAGGGCGGCGCCGTTCACCTTCACCGAGACGAGGCGGTGCCCGACGGGGCGCGACAGGTCGGCGCGGATGGTCATGCCTGAGACCTGCGGAAAGGCGCCGGTCAGGCGGTCGGCCTTGGCGAAGGCCTGTTCGAGGGCGGCCATCAGATCGGCCCCGGTGATCTCCAGAACGAAAGTCTGGTTGCCGAAGGGCAGTTCCTTCAGCACGTCACGGCGGGTGATGGTGGTTCCGGGCGGATAGACGTGGTTGGCGCGGAAGCCGCCGCCGTTGAGAAGGGCGATGTCGGCGCCGGTCTCGGCCTTCACGGCATCGGCGAACAGGTCGCCGATCGCCGCCTCGCCGCCGCGCACCGCCGCGTTGCGGCTGTCGAGCTCGGTCGAGGTGACGGCGAGGGGATGATCGAGTTCGGCACTGAGTTCTCCCTCGTAGTGGGCTACCCGCGCCGCAACGGTCTGATCGGGGGCGAAATCCCGGCTGTCGAGGAGCCGGAAATTCGGATGCCAGGCGACCTTGCGCTTCGCTCCGTTGCCCTTCACCGTGACCTCGAGATCGATCGCCGCCACATAAAGCCCGTCCTGCATGGCCTCGACGAAGGCGGTGCGGCCGTCATAGCTGACCAGCAGGTCGTGGTCGTCGCCCGACAGGATGACGTCGGCGCCCAATTCGGCAATGAGGGCGTGATCCTCGTCGCGGCGGGCATGGACGACGAGCACCACGAGGTCGGCACCGTTCTTTCGCGCCCTGGCGGTCAGTTGCGTGGCGGTGCGCACGGTGTCGGCGAATTGGAGATTGCCGGGTGAGGAACGGATGGGGCTGTCATCGGCTGTCAGGCCGATGAAAGTCACCTTCACCCCGTCGAAATTTCGGCTGATCTCGTCGCCTATGCCGGCGAGCGGCTTGCCGTCGGGGCCGGCGAGATTGGCGGCGAGGACGGGAAACTTCGCCTCGCCCATGCGTTTGGCAAAGATGGCGGGGCCGAAATCATATTCGTGGTTGCCGGGCACGAAGATGTCGGGCCTCACCAGGTTGAGCAGGTCGATCATGTAGGCGCCGTGATCGAGGCCCGACATCAGGGAGGGCGAGATGGTGTCGCCGCCATGGGCAACCACCACATGGCCGCCTTTGGCGCGTTCGGCATCGATGGTGCCGGCAATCTTCGCCATGCCGCCGCGCCCGTCGGCATCGGGGCTCATCTGGTAGACGTCACACACAAACACCAGCGTCAGGCGGGTGCTGGGGGTGGCGGCCTCGGCGGGCACACCGGAGAGCACGGCAACGACGAGCAGGCACAAGGCGAGGAGCGTACGCATGGACGTGGGCTGATCCCGATTGTCGCCTCAAGGCTGGCATTTCGCCAGCGGTTGGGGCATAGGCTGCTAGACGTCGAAGCCACCTCCGGAGACCATACCGCATGCCCGATCGCTCCGCCATGAGCCCTGCATCGCTGCCCGCCGGCCATCCGCCGGTAAAGTTCGGCCGGGTAGGCATCCTGCTGGTCAATCTTGGCACCCCGGAAGCGACCGACTACTGGTCGATGCGGGCCTATCTCAAGGAATTTCTCTCCGACAAGCGGGTGATCGAGGTCAACCGGGCCGTCTGGTGGTTTGTGCTCAACGTCATCATCCTTACCGTCCGGCCGAAGAAAAGCGGCCATGCCTATGAGCAGATCTGGAACAGGGACCTGAACGAATCCCCGCTCAGGACCATCACCCGCGCCCAGTCGGAAAAGCTCCAAAGTGCGATGGGCGACGACGTGGTGATCGACTGGGCCATGCGCTATGGCAAGCCGGCAATCAAGGTGGGCATCGAAGGGCTGAAGGCGCGCGGCTGTGAACGCATCCTTGTCTTTCCGCTCTATCCGCAATATGCCGCCGCCACGACAGCCACGGTCAACGACAAGGCCTTCGATGCGCTGAAGGAGATGCGCTGGCAGCCGGCACTGCGCACGGTGCCGCCCTACCACGACGATCCCGCCTATATCGCGGCGCTGGCTGAAAGTGTGAGGGCGCATCTGGCGGGACTCGAATGGAAGCCGCAAACGCTGCTTGCCTCGTTCCACGGGCTGCCGGAGGAATATTTTGCAAAAGGCGATCCCTATCACTGCCATTGCCAGAAGACGGGAAGGCTGCTGCGGGACGCGCTTCAGTGGCCAGCCGACCGCTTTGTCGTTTCGTTCCAGTCGCGCTTCGGCAAGGCGGAGTGGTTGAAACCCTATACCGATCAGACGGTCGAGGGGCTGGCGAAATCGGGCGTGAAGGAGTTGTGCATCATCACCCCGGGCTTTGCCGCGGACTGCGTCGAGACGCTGGAGGAAATCGCCATCGGGGTTGGCCAAACCTTCAGGTTGAACGGCGGCAAGAAATTTTCGGTGGTGCCGTGCCTGAACGACAGCGAGGCCTCGATTGCCATGCTGGAATCGGTCGTCAGGCGCGAACTTGGCGGCTGGATCTGAGCCCGGCAAGCATCTTGCCGAATCCTCGCTGGCGCGACACTATTACGCACGATTTCCTTCTCCATCCCTGCCACCGGTGTCCAACAGGAGGCCCTCATGTTTCAAGGTGTCAGCATCTTTGTCGTCATTCTGCTCGTGCTGGTGGTGCTCGCCATCTTCCAGGGCATCCGCATGGTGCCGCAGGGCCACAACTACACCATCGAGCGTTTCGGCAAATACACCCGCACCCTGCATCCCGGCCTCGGCCTGATCTTTCCCTTCATCGATCGCGTCGGCACCAAGATGAACATGATGGAGCGGGTGCTGGAGGTGCCGAGCCAGGAGGTGATCACCCGTGACAACGCTATGGTGACGGTGGATGGCATCGCCTTCTTCCAGGTGTTCGACGCGGCCAAGGGCTCCTACGAGGTCAACAATCTGGAAAACGCCATCCTCAACCTCACCATGACCAACATCCGCACGGTGATGGGCTCCATGGATCTCGACAACCTCCTGTCGCAACGTGACGAGATCAACCACAAACTCCTGGGCGTGGTCGATCGCGCCACCGAGCCGTGGGGGGTAAAGATGTCGCGCATCGAGATCAAGGACATCAACCCGCCGCGCGATCTGGTCGAATCCATGGGCCGGCAGATGAAGGCCGAGCGCGACAAGCGGGCCCAGATCCTCACCGCCGAGGGCGCCCGCCAGTCGGCCATCCTGCAGGCCGAGGGCCTGAAGCAGGCAGCCGTGCTGGAGGCCGAGGGGCGCAAGGAAGCCGCCTTCCGTGACGCCGAGGCGCGCGAGCGCCTGGCCGAGGCCGAGGCCAAGGCCACCGAATCAGTGTCGCAGGCGATCGCCAACGGCAGCGTGCAGGCGATCAACTATTTCGTCGCCAACAACTATGTGAAGGCGCTGGAGAAGCTGGCGTCTGCCCCCAACCAGAAAGTGCTGATGCTGCCGCTCGATGCCGCATCGGTGATCGGCGCCATCGGTGGGGTGGCCGAGATCGCCCGCGAAGCCTTCGGCGGCAACGGATCAGGTGGTGGCGGCGATGGCTCGGGCAGCCGCCAGGCACCGGTGCGGCGGACCGCCGGCACCGTGCCGCCGACCGGTCCGGCGCGCGGCTGACAGGGGAGGGGCCGAGGTGCAAATCATTTTCGATTTCTTCGGCATCTGGACCTGGTGGATCATTGCCGGGGTGCTGCTGATCATCGAACTCTTGGTCAGCGGCATCTTCTTCGTGTGGCTGGGGCTGGCGGCGATCTGCGTTGCCCTCCTCAATCTGATCGCCCATCCGAGCTGGCAGGTCGAAGTGGCGATCTTCGCCGTTTTGTCGGTGGTGCTGGTGATTTTCGCGCGGCCATGGCTGAAGCAGCGCCATCTCGACAAGAGTGACCGGCCCAATCTCAACCGCCGCATGTACGATTATGTGGGCAAATCCTATTATCTGGAGGAGCCGATCGTGAACGGACACGGGCGCTTGAGGATCTCCGATAACCTGTGGAGCGTCGAAGGTCCCAACCTGCCGGTGGGCGCGCGGGTGAAGGTGACAGGCGTCAGCGGCTTGACGCTGGTAGTGGAAAGGACCGAGGCGTGAGCAATCCCGGCCGGGCTTAGAGCCCCGCCCGCGCCAGCGCGCCAGCCTGGCGTTCGGCCACCCGCTCGATGGAAAAACCTTCCAGAGCGGCGTTGAACAACCGGTAGAAATTCAGTTCGGCCCTGAGGTGAATGAACACCGCCCCGAGGCCGACGGCGGCGCGGTCCATGAACACGAACTCTCGCGGCACCTTGACCGGGCCTTTTTCCTTCAGCGCCTGATGTACCGCAAAGGCCTGTTTGCGGCCGTATTCGGCGGCCTTCACACCATCGGCCAGCACTCGCACGCGGTCTTCCATCAACGGCCCGTAGATGAAGCGTGCCCAGATGTTCAAGATGTCGATGAGATCATTGGAGAGGCCCTTGAAGCCCCAGGTCTCGTAGGCCGCCACCACCCGCTCGCGGTTATTCTCGCGCAAGCCGTTGTAGAGCTCGACCACGCCTTCGACGAACGAGGGCGGGAAAATGCGGATGCAGCCAAAATCGAGCAGGTTGAGGCCTTGCGGGTGGCCGCCATCGTCGAGCCAGGCGGCATAGTTACCCAGATGCGGGTCGCCGTGGATCACGCCGTGACCGCAGAACGGCCGCCACCAGGCATCGAACATGTGGGTCGCCAGCAGGTTGCGGGTTTCGACATCGGTTTCAGTGAAATCCAGAAGGCGCCTGCCTTCCAGCCACGACATGGTAAGAAGGCGCCGGGTGGAAAGCTGCGGCCTTACCTTTGGCACGCGGATGGTCGGATAGTCCCTCAGGATGTCGCCATAAAGCGCCAGGTGACGGGCCTCGCGCTCATAGTCCAGTTCCTCGCGCAGGCGCGCGCCGATCTCTTCGGCGATCTCGGAGGTATCGATCGCCGGGCTCATGCGGCGGTGGATGGCAAACACTACCTTGAGCTGGGAAAGATCGGCCTCGACGGCTGATTGCATGTCGGGATATTGCAGCTTGCAGGCGAGGGGCTCGCCGTCGTGGCCCTGCGCCCGGTGCACCTGGCCGAGCGAAGCGGCGTAGGCGGCATCGTGTTCGAAGGAGCCGAATTTCCCCTGCCAGTCGGCCCCCAGTTCGGCGGCCATGCGCCGCTTGACGAAGGGCCAGCCCATGGCCGGCGCGTTGGCCTGGAGGGTGGCCAGTTCGGCGGCATATTCGGCCGGCAGGGCATCGGGGATGGTCGCCATGAGCTGGGCGACCTTCATCAGCGGACCCTTGAGGCCACCCAGCATGTCGCGCAACAGCCGCGCTTCGGAAGCCCGGTCGGCGCCACTGGTCAACAGGCGGCCCGCCGCCACCCGGGCCGCCGCCGTGCCGACGCCTGCCCCGACCCGGGCATAGCGCCCGACCCGGCCGGCCAGCGAGTTGGCTTCGTCGTCGCGGTCGTTCAAGCGGCGCTCTCCGCTTTTTCGATCTCATCGATCAGGCCCTCGATCACCGACAGGCCTTTCAGCCAGAATTTTGGATCGCTGGCATCGAGCCCGAAAGGTTTCAGAAGCTCGGAATGGTGTTTGGAACCACCGGCCTTGAGCATCTCGAAATACTTCTCCGCAAAGCCGGCCTCGGCCTCGCGGTAGCGGGCATAAAGCGAATTCACCAGACAATCACCGAAGGCATAGGCGTAGACGTAAAAAGGCGAATGGATGAAATGCGGGATATAGCTCCAGAAGGTCTCGTAGCCCTCCTTCAACTCGATCGAGGGACCGAGGCTTTCGGCCTGCACCTCCAGCCAGATCTCGCCCAGGCGCAGGGCCGTCAGTTCACCCTCGCGGCGTTCCTCGTGCACGCGGCGCTCGAAGATATAGAAGGCGATCTGGCGCACCACGGTGTTGAGCATGTCTTCCACCTTGGAGGCAAGCAGTGCCCGGCGGCGGCGCGGATCAGGGGTTGCCTTGACGATCGCCTGGAAGGTGAGCATCTCGCCGAACACCGAAGCCGTCTCGGCCAGCGTCAGGGGCGTCGGTGCCATGAGCGCGCCCTGCGCGCCTGCCAGTACCTGATGCACGCCGTGGCCCAGTTCATGGGCAAGGGTCATCACGTCGCGGGTCTTGCCCTGGTAGTTGAGAAGCACATAAGGGTGGGCCGAAGGCACCGTCGGGTGGGCGAAGGCGCCCGGCGCCTTGCCCGGCCTGACGGGGGCATCGATCCAGCGGCCGTCGAAGAATCGCCTGGCGATATCGGCCATTTCGGGGGCAAATCCGTTATAGGCGCCGAGCACGGTGGCGCGCGCTTCGTCCCACGGCACGATGCGGTCGTCCTCTTCGGGGAGCGGTGCATTGCGGTCCCAGTGGGCAAGCCTCTCCTTGCCGAGCCAGCGCGCCTTCATGGCATAGTAGCGGTGGGAAAGGCGCGGATAGGCCTGCCGGACGGCGGTGACCAGCGCGTCGACCACTTCCGGCTCGACCCGGTTGGCGAGATGGCGTGAAGCGGCCACATCGTCGAACTTGTGCCAACGGTCGGAAATGTCCCTGTCCTTGGCGAGGACGTTGGTGATGAGGGTGAAGACCCTACTGTTTTCCCCCAGCGTCCTGGCCACCGCCTCGCTGGCGGCGCGGCGCTTTTTTTCGTCGCGGTCCATGAACAGGTTGAGCACCGGTTCGAGGCTGAGGCTCTCGCCGTCCACCTCGAAACGCAGCGCCGTCATGGTCTCGTCGAAGAGGCGATTCCAGGCGCTGGCGCCGGTGAGTGACTTTTCATGGAAAAGCTGCTCCAGGCGGTCATCAAGCTGATGCGGCCGCTCACGCCTGAGATCGGCGATCCACGGCCGGTAGTGGGCAAGGGCCGGATCGTTCAGGGCCTCGTCCATGGCCTGGTCGTCGATGCGGTTGAGCTCCAGTTCGAAGAATAACAGCGTGGTGGAGATTTCGGTGAGGGCGCCCTGCATGTCGCCGTAGAACTTCTGGCGAGCCGGATCGGCGGTATCGCCGACATAATAGAGCACCGCGTAGGAGCCAATGCGGCCGATGAGATCGCTGAGGGCTTCATAGGCACGAACCGCGTCGGCTAGCCTGGCGCCGCCGTCGGTTGAAGCCGTGAGCGCCGCGAGCTTGCCCTGCCATGCCGCGGCAAACTCGGCGGCCTTGGAACGCGACGTCGCGACGGCGCTGGCAAACTCGGGCGAATCGGGTGCCGGATAGAGGTCGATGAGGTTCCACTGGGGCAGATCGCCCAGTTTTCCTTGTGCTTTTGCGCCGGCGCCGGCTGAAGTCGATGTCATGGTGTCTCCAAAGTCTTGCATAACGATGTGTATCAATATGGTGCCGCATTAAGCGGCTCTTTACGCTTGAGTGCGACATTCGCCAAGCGTGCCCGGAAAGCGGGGCGTCAGCATGGCCGAAACCGCAGTCGCGTCAAGCCGGCAGCAGCCCGGTGCGACGCGACGAACCCTCAAACACATAGAGAACGCATGACGCCAAAAATCCTTATCGTCGAAGATGAACCCGCCCAGCGCCGCATCCTCGAGGAGATGGTCAAGCGCTTCGACTTCGAGGTCGTGACCGCCGACAGCGGCACCAACGGCCTCGATATCCTGCTCAATCCGGGCGGGCGCAAGATCGACCTGATCATCCTCGATTTGATGATGCCGGGCATGGACGGGCTGGAGTTTCTCGAGCGCATCTCCGGCCAGCCGGCGCAGGTACCGGTCATCGTGCAGACCGCGCAAGGCTCCATCGAGACGGTGATCAAGGCGATGCGCGCCGGGGCCGACGACTTCGTTGTCAAGCCGGTCAACGCCGAACGCCTCAAGGTTTCCATCCAAAACCTGCTCAAGGTCAACGCCCTTACCGCCGAGGTCCGGCGGCTCAACGCCAAGGTGGGCGGCCTGCTGACCTTCGACGGTCTGATCGCCTCCAGCGCGGCCATGGCCAACGTCCTGCGTCTCGGGCGGCGTGCCGCGCAGTCCACTATCCCGGTGCTCATCGAGGGCGAATCGGGTGTCGGCAAGGAGATGGTGGCGCGCGCCATCCAGGGCGAAAGCGAACGCGCCGGCAAGCCGTTCGTCGCCGTCAACTGCGGCGCGCTACCGGAGAATCTGGTGGAAAGCATCCTGTTCGGCCACGAAAAGGGTTCCTTTACCGGGGCGACCGGCAAGCACCTCGGCAAGTTCCAGGAAGCCGATGGCGGCACACTGTTCCTCGACGAGGTGGCCGAACTGCCGCTCGACATGCAGGTGAAGCTGTTGCGTGCCATCCAGGAGGGTGAAATCGACCCCGTCGGCTCGCGCCGTCCGGTCAAGGTCAACATCCGCCTGATCTCGGCCACCAACCGCAACATGATCGAGATGGTGAAGGCCGGCCAGTTCCGCGAGGACCTCTATTACCGCCTCAACGTCTATCCGATGACGGTGCCGCCGTTGCGCGAGCGCGTGGACGATATCCCGGCACTGGTCAATCATTTCATTACCCGCTTTTCGGCCGAGGAAGGCCGCAAGATCAAGGGCATAGAGCCTGATACCATCGCCATGCTGCAGGCCTACGCCTGGCCCGGCAATGTCCGTCAGCTCGAGAACACGGTGTTCCGCGCCATCGTCCTGTGCGACCGCGACCGACTGGCGGTGGAAGATTTTCCGCAGATCGCGGCCCTGGTCGAAGGTTACGAGGTGAAAGTGCCGCCAGTGCCGCCAGCCGAGCGCAAGCCGGCCGCCACCTCGGGGTCTGCAGCCATCATCGGGTCCGGCTCGTCGCCTTCCTCAGGCGTGGTCAGCGACGGTATGGCGCTGGGGATTCCCGTTGTTACCGAAGGCGGCCATGTCCGCCGACTGGAAGAGGTGGAAGCCGACATGATCCGGCTCGCACTTCACCGCTACAGAGGCCAAATGTCTGAGGTAGCGCGAAAACTCGGTATCGGCCGCTCGACGCTCTATCGCAAGATGCGCGATCTGGGCCTTGAGGCCAAAATGTAACACATAAACTGAAAGTGAAGCTGTCGTACCCCCTGGGCCGTTGCAGTCGGGCCAGCCAATGATTAGGTTGCGGCCACTGCGGAAGGATGTAAGCAGATGACGCGAGCGTTAAAAACCCTGTCGGCGACCGGGCTTGCCGTTGCTCTGTTCGCCATCGGCCCGGCCTCGGCGGATCGCGCGACGACCAACTTCAGGGGGAGGCAGTTCCCCACCGTTGTTTCTCCCAACGGACAGCAGCAGTTCTATTCCAACCCGCAGAGCAACAGCTACAACGACGGCGGGTTCTTCAATTATTTCTTCGGTAACCTGAACCAGCGTCAGCGTGCCGATATCAATATCGATCCCGGCATCGATACGGGTTCGGACACGCAGATCTATACCTACTACGCCGATCCCCTGACGGCGCTGGGACGGGCCGATCTGAAGGAGCCCGAGGTCAAGGCGCCGCCGGTGTTTTCTGCCGATGGTCCCGATGGTCCGCATCCGGTGATGGCCGACCTGGGCAGGCAGGGGTTCCAGAGTCCCCTGACGCAAGCCGTCTTCGAGCACTTGCGGGCGACGGATTCCGGGGTGCGCGTAACCAGGGCGCAGAACAACGCCATTGTCGATTTTTACAAGAAGCACGACTTCGCGCCGGTCTGGACGACCCCGCAGGGTCTTACGCCCAAGGCGCACCAGCTGCTCGATCTGTTCGCAAAGGCCGCCGAAGACGGGCTTGAGCCCCGCGATTATCTGCCGCCGGCGATGACCGGCTTCGACGGCAACCTGAAGGCGGCCGGCAGCGACGTCGAGAGGCTGGCCGATGCCGAGCTTGGCCTCACGGCGATGGCCTTGCGTTATGCCATGGTCGCCTCGGGCGGGCGCATCGTCCCCGACCGGCTGAGCGGTTATGAGGACATGGATCCGCCGGTGGTCGAGCCTCCCGTCGCGCTTGAGGCGCTGGCCGCCAGCGACCAGCCGGCCGCCTATCTGGCGGGCCTCGAGCCGAAAAATCCCGCTTATGCCGCGCTGAAGGCGGCGCTCCAACCGCTGCTTGCCGTACATGGCGAGGTAACGGTCGCGACCCCGATCGATAGCGGGCCGGCGCTCCGCGTCGGCGACAGCGATGAACGCATTCCCGCCATCCGCGCCCGCCTCATCAAGCTCGGCCTTCTGGCGGCTCCGGCGCCGGTTGCCGACACGATGCAGGGCGGCGCCAACATCGCCTCCGACCAGACCGCCACGGGCACCATTTCCAACGCCGACCGGGTGACGGTGACGGTAACGACCAGCGAAGGCATCAAGAACACCCAGGTCGCCGCTGCGCAGGATGGGCCCGTGCCCATCATTCAGGATACGACGACCCTGCCGGCTGCCGACAACATTGTCTTCGACGATGCCTTGCGTCAGGCGATCATGGTCTTCCAGACTTCCGCCGGGCTGAAGGCCGACGGCATCATCGGCAATCACACCATCGCGGCCCTCAACGAGGGCATCGACACCAACACCAAGCCGGTTCAGAAGGAGAAGATCCGGTTCGCGATGGAGCGGCTGCGCTGGCTGCCGCGCGACTTCGGGCATCGATATGTGCTCGCCAACCAGGCCGCCTTCGAACTCTATGTGTGGGACAACGGCCAGCAGATCTGGCAGTCCAAGGTGATCGTCGGCAAGCCCAACCACCAGACAACGGCGTTTATCGACCAGATCGAGACCGTGGTGTTCAACCCCTACTGGGGCGTGCCGCAGTCGATCATCATCAAGGAGATGTTGCCCTATCTGCGCCAGGATCCGGGTTATCTCGACCAGAAGGGCTTCGAGGTGACCGACAATTCCGGCCAGCGCATCTCCTCGGCCTCGGTCGACTGGTCGCAGTTCAGCAACAAGGTGCCCCTCAACGTGCGCCAGCCGCCCGGCAGCGACAATGCCTTGGGGGTCGTCAAATTCCTGTTCCCCAACAAGCATTCGATCTACATGCACGATACCCCCTCGAAGCCCTTGTTCGCCAAGGCTTCGCGCGCCTACAGCCATGGCTGCGTCAGGGTGCAGAATCCGCAGCATTTCGCTGAATTGCTGCTCGGGTGGTCGAGTGAACAGGTGGCCTCGGCCATCGACAGCGGGCAGAACCAGGAAGTAAGCCTGCCGGAGAAGGTGCCGGTCTATCTCACCTATTTCACGGCCTGGCCTGATCCCGAGGGGAATGTGCACTTCTACAACGACGTCTACGGGCGCGACGACCTCATGCGCACCGCCGAACAGACGACGGACACGACCCTCGACGCCATGACGCAATAGACTGAAAAGTCAGGATCGCGATCCGAGGGGTGCGGGCACGCTTCGGTTAGCGTCCCGCTCAAGCGCGGCCGTCAGATTTCCTTGAGGAACTTGTCGCGAATCTGCGCGATGCGCATCATGTTGGTCTTGCCGGGGGTGCCGAGCGGCACGCCCGCGGTGATGACCACCCGTTCGCCGAGCTTGGCGAAACCTTCCTGAACCGCCACCCGGCAGGCGCGGAACACCATGTCGTCGAGATCGGTGGCGTCCTCGGTCACGGTCACATGCAGGCCCCAGCATACCGCCAGCCGGCGTCCGGTACGGATGCTGGGGGAAAGCGCGATGATCGCCACCTCGGGGCGCTCGCGTGCCACGCGAAGGCCGGTGGAGCCGGAGCCGGTGTAGCAAACGATGGCCGCCACATCGAGGGTTTCAGCCGTCTGGCGCGCGGCGCTGGCGATGGCATCGGCGGTTGTCGATTCCGGCTCGGTGCGCTGGGCAAGCGCAAAGGTGTGGTAGATCGGGTCGTGCTCCACCGAGCGGGCGATGGAGTCCATCATCTCCACGGCCTTGACCGGCCACTTGCCGGCGGCCAATTCGGCGCTCAGCATGATGGCGTCGGCGCCTTCGTAGACGGCGGTGGCGACATCGGAGACTTCGGCGCGGGTGGGCACCGGCTGCTCGACCATGGATTCGAGCATCTGGGTGGCCACCACCACCGGCTTGCCGGCGCGCCGGGCCGATCGCGTCAGGCGCTTCTGCCAGCCCGGCACCGCCTCGATCGGCAATTCGACGCCCAGGTCGCCGCGGGCGACCATCATCGAATCGCACAAATCGAGAATTTCCGGCAGGCGATGGAGGGCGGCCGGCTTTTCGATCTTCACCATGATGCCGGTGCGGCCGCGGATAAGCTTGCGCGCCTCGGCCACGTCCTCGGGACGTTGCACGAAGGACAGGGCGATCCAGTCGACTTCGGCCAGGCAGCAGGCTTCGAGGTCGGCGCGGTCCTTGTCGGTGAGGGCGGCGAGCGGCACCACGGTATCGGGCAGGTTGACACCCTTGCGCGCCGACAAGGCGCCGCCGAAGATCACCCGGGTCTTGATGCGCTCCTCGTTGGCTTCGACGATCTCGACGCGCACCCGGCCGTCGTTGAGCAACAGGTGTTCGCCCGGCGTCACCGCGGTGAAGATCTCGGGATGGGGCAGGTTGACCCGGGTCGCATCGCCGGGTGTGGGATCGGCGTCGAGCGTGAACGTATCGCCGGCCCTGATCGTCACCTCGTCGCTGGCGAACCTGCCGATCCTGAGCTTTGGCCCCTGCAGGTCGCCGAGGATGCCGACGGGCCGCCCGTGCTGGGTCTCGACCTCGCGGATCATGGCGATATAGCGCTTCAGATCGTCGTGGCTGGAATGGCTCATGTTGATGCGGAACACGTCCACACCCGCCACGAACAGCCGGTCGATCATCTCCGGTGTGTTGGATGACGGCCCCAGTGTCGCGACGATCTTGACCTTGCGCTGTCGCCTCACTTGGGTTCCGTGGTCTTGGGGCCGGACAACTCGATGGTCCAGTCGGTCTCTTCGCCGGTATCGACCTCGAAGAAGCCGGTCTTCTTATAGGTGCGGTTTTCGCAATCCTTGAGGCGGCCGGCGGCGTTACGGATCGTGAACAGCTTGTTACGGGTGCACATGTAGTCCTTGCCGCCCCATGAGCCGCCCTTGTCGTAGTCGACAGCGTAAATGTAGTAGTAGCGGGCGATCAGGTTGCCCTTGAGCAAGGTCTCGCAATTGTTGGGGCCGACATTCCACCAGCCTTCGCTGGCCCAGCCTTGCAGGTCCTTGTAGCCGAGCGCCACGCCGACGCGACTGGTGGTCTTGTTGCACAACTTCAAATCGGCAGCCGCCGGCTGCGCCATCGCCGCCAGCGCCATTGCCGCCACCACGACCGCTACACTTCGTCCGAGCATTCCGACAAAACCTCCTGCCGTTCCCCCGCGCGAATCGAACATAGCAACAAACGCCAAGCCTGCCACGGGAATTTCATGAAACGGTGCATGCATACATCAAATTCCGGCCAAAAATGGACATTGCTGGCGATCTTCGCGGGCATGGTGTGATGTGAATTGCCGCAATGCGGTGCTGGCAGGCCCACCGCCTTGCCTCTATAGTGCGGCGCATGTTCGAGCCTGTTGATCGCGACCCGGCTGCACGTGGCCTGCGTGGAGCCCACGATGCGGCATCGCCGATGCCCAGCCATGAAGTCATCGCCGGCGATCCGGGAGCGGGTCTCGTGCTGGTTTGCGATCATGCGCGTAATGCCATACCGGATGAATATGACAATCTCGGATTGCCGCCGGGAGAACTGCAACGCCACATCGCCTACGATATCGGCGTCGAGGGCGTGACCCGCGGGCTGGCGCGCCGCCTCGGGGTGCCGGCGGTGCTGGCGGGATTTTCCCGGTTGTTGATCGACCCCAATCGCGGTCTCGACGACCCGACCCTCATCATGCGCCTGTCGGACGGCGCCGTGGTCCAGGGCAATGTCGCCATCGATGCGGGCGAGCGGCAACGGCGGGTGGAGCGGTATTTCCGCCCCTATGACGAAGCGGTGGGGCGAATGATCGCCCGTTCGGTGGCAACCGGCCGGCTGCCGGCCATCCTTTCGGTGCATTCCTTCACGCCGGTGTGGAAGGGGGTGCCGCGGCCGTGGCATATCGGGGTGCTGTGGGTCGAGGATGACCGTTTCGCCGCACCCCTGCTCGCCGCCCTTGCGCGCGATCCCCAACTCGTGGTGGGAGACAACGAGCCCTATTCGGGCGGCCTTGCCGGCGATACCATGGACCGCCATGCCACCGCCAAGGGCCTGCCCGACGCCCTGATCGAGATCCGCCAGGACCTGATCACCGACCAGGCGGGCATCGATGAATGGGTTGACCGGCTGGCCGGTCTGTTGCCGCCGGTGCTGGAGTCTGTCCGGACGCAACGCCGGCGGGTTGAAATGAACGGAGGTTAGAGACGATGACTATCGAGGCCCGTGAACGGATCGAACTGGAGGCCGCGGTGTTCCGGCGGCTGGTAGAGCATTTGCGAAAGCGCTCCGATGTGCAGAACATCGACATGATGAATCTGGCCGGGTTCTGCCGCAACTGCCTGTCCAACTGGTACCGCGAGGCTGCCGAGGCGGCCGGCCACGACATCTCTCGCGACCAGTCGCGCGAACTGGTGTACGGGATGCCTTACGAGGAGTGGAAGGCGCTCCATCAGAGCGAGGCGAGCCCGGAGCAGAAAGCCAGACTTGCCGTCAGCCACCCCGACGGCCACAAGCACTGATCAACCAGAGCATGATGGCGAAAAGTGGTTTCCACTTTTCGGATAACATCACGCTCAACATCTTGGAATCGATCAGCTCTTATGCAATTGGGTGATCCCACCCAATTGCATGCTGATCCAGGAAAGACGAAATTACCCCCATGGATACCACGACCAGCTTTGCCCAGGGCCAGCTCAGGAGCCTCATCGAGCGCATCGAAAAGCTCGAGGAAGAGAAAAAGGCCATCGCCGGCGACATCAAGGAAGTCTATGCCGAGGCCAAGGGCAACGGTTTCGATACCAAGATCGTCCGCAAGGTGATCTCGTTGCGCAAGAAGGACACCGCCGAACGCCAGGAGGAAGAAGCGTTGCTCGACCTCTACATGCACGCCCTCGGCATGGCACCGGAGCCCGACAGCGCAGGCTGACGGGCTTCCTCAAACACCGCTATCCGATTGGATTGGTCTCTTTACTGCGGCGTCGTCTTGATGATGGCGTCGGCGAGCTTGTCGGGGCGCGGCGGCAGGGCATTGGGGCCGAAATCGCTCTTGGCCGCCTCGTTGACCACCAGCAAATCGCCCTTGGCGGACCGGTTGGAGACGCTTGCGATATTGTCGGCGGAAACCTTGTCGATGGTATTCGACATGGCGGCGATCTGCTCCACCGCCTGCCGATCCTCGGTGCTCAGACCCTTCGTGACGTCCGACTGGAAGGTCTGGGCGTTGACCGTCAGGGGCTGCGGATAGCCGTCGCGGCGGATAAGCTTGTCGGGGCTCATGGTCAGCCAGCTTCTGAGGAAGCCCATGATGCCGGTATTGGCGGAGGCAACCGTTTCCTCGATGGGCTTGATCAGCGGCACGTTGGCAATGGTGCCCTGGTTTATCTCCTGGAGCAGATTGCCCTTCAGGGTGAAGTTGGAATTGGTGGCAGCCACGCGATCCTTCGGCTGGTCGAGCCAGCCGCGCTCCTTGACCGAGGTGGGATCGAGGGCGGCGAAATTGTTATGCGGCACGGGCGCCGATGCGGGGATGATCTGCATCTTCTGGGCGGCGAGGAATTGCACCTCGATCGGCCGCGGGCGCGGTGTCGGCACGTTGGTCAGCATCGCAGTGGCGATTTTCTGCGGCGCACCGACCACCGCGTTGTCGGCGGCCTTGGATGTGTCAAGCGAGGCGACCATGGTATTGGTGCGGCGGCGGGCAAAGCGGGCGCCGATGGTCGGCCGGTACTGGTGCATGATCTGGGCCATCTGCATGTCGCTGATATAGGGCCAGTGGCGCACCGATCCGGAATCGATATGCACAAAGCCCCTGATGCCCGAACGCGGATAATAGCCGACGCCGCCGACCTCGCGAACCAGCGCCGAATCGCGCAGACGCACGGTCGGAACGTCGGGGAAGTAGAGGTCGATGGCCTTGCCGTGGATGTGCTGGCTGCGCACCGCCACATGTCGGCCGATGCGGTGCAGGAAGGCATTGGTTTCGGCCGAGCGGTAACCGCAGATGATGTCGATGGGGGCTTTGGAGCCCAGGTCCTCATGCAACTCCCACATCAGGTCGATGACCTTGGGATCGATGGTGATGACCTTGTCCTTGCGCCAGTCGCGCAGCAGGTAATTGATCTTGGCCATGGCCGAGGGGATGTAGTGGCCATCGACCTTGTAGGTCACGGTGAGTGATTCACGGGTGTGCACATGATAAAGTGACAGGGTGCGCACTTCGCCCGCCCGTGCAGGGGCGGGAGGCACAAGCCCCACCATCGCCGCCATTCCGACGACCGCAATTGTGCTGACGACTTTTCTCACTGCCCTCGACGAAACAACAGCTGACCAGATGGTCGCACCGCTCCCACGCATCCAACACACACTGACCGGAGTAAGTCCCCCGATTCCCTCAAGGTTTGAAACCCCGACCTGGAGACCCCACCGCTTCCACGGTTACACCAGATCGCCACTCACCACAAGAATGAGGCCGTGATTTGGCGGCCCTTCAGAACAGGAAGAGTGCCGGAACATGCTTAATGTGATGTTAATTGGCGATTTTTGCCCATGCCGCCGCTGTCGCCAGCAACTTGTCCACATCCTCGGGCGCGGTGGCGTAGGACAGGACGAAACGTGCGAAGGTTTCATCCGACGCCATGTCGCGGGTCTCGGGTCCGCCCGCCGGCCATTCGTGAAAGATCGCACCGGCGGCTTCGAGGTGCTGCTGCAATGCCACCGGCATGATACAGAAAACCTCGTTGGCCTGCGGCTTTTCCGGCAACCGCACCTGGGGCAAGGCGATCAGTCCGGCGGCGAGGCGGGCCGCCATGGCATTGGCGTGGCGGGCATTCATCAGCCACAGGTCGTCCTTCAGATAGGCGAGCATCTGGGCGCCCAGATAGCGGCTCTTCGACAAGAGCTGTGCCGAACGCATGCGCCGCCAGCCGAAATCCTCAGCCAGCCCGGGATCGAAGAAGATGACGGCTTCCAGCGCCATGGCGCCGTTCTTGGTCGCCCCGAACGATAATACATCGACACCGGCCTTCCAGGTCAGTCCAGCCGGGCTCACGCCCGATGCCACCAGCGCGTTGGCGAATCGCGCCCCGTCCATGTGCAGCCGCATGCCGTGCCGGCGCGAAAGCTCGGCGATGGCGGCAATCTCGGCCGGTGAGTAGACGGTGCCCAGTTCGCTGGCCTGGGTGATGGTGACGGCGGAGGGCTTGGGATCGTGCACCCCGCGGATGAAGCTTTTCAGGCGGACGTCGATGGCATCGGGAGTGATCTTGCCGCCGGGCGTATCCAGACCGATGATCTTGGCCCCGCCGGTCAGGAGTTCGGGCGCGCCGCATTCATCGATGTTGGAATGGGCCTCGGCATGGGCGAAGATGGCGCCATAAGGCGGGGTGATGGCCGACAGCGACAGGGCATTAGCGGCCGTTCCCGTCACCACCAGAAACGACTTCACATCGCGCTCAAAGACTTCGCAAAGGGCCGCTTCGGCCTTCGCTGTCCAGTCGTCGCCGCCATAGGACGAGGCGGTGCCGTAATTGGCCTCTTCAAGGGCGGCCATGATGGCCGGATGCACACCGTACTGGTTGTCACTGGCAAAGTTCATGGGGGGCAAGCTCCTGGCAAGCGAAAGGCACCGGGCGTCCATAGCAAGGCAATGCCGGCACGCCTAGTCCCGGCCCGCGCATTGTCGCTTGCGCGCGTTGGCTGTTTCTGTCATTCTTTCCAGATAGGACAGCAACACTGTCCTATGCGGCATTTTCGCTTGCGGGCAACCTTCGTGACGGCAACTGACATGGCAGCGCTGAACAAGAGGGACAGGCGGGCGAGGATGCGTTTTACGGGTGGGACTACGGCCAAACGATAATGAAGGGTTCGGCTCATCCGCCTTATTGGGGGAAGCGTCGAATCCGGCAAGGCCAGCCAGGGCCCGGACCCGGTTCCTCGACCATCGAGCTTCCCTTGATCACTGACCTGCAAAAGCGTTCCCCACGGAACGCCGATGCCGGTATGCTGGAGGCATGAAAGGGTGGAGTGCCATGGCAGGAACGATTGACACCAAGGCGGTCACGCGCTTCCGGCCGGAAGGCCTGCCGGAGCCCTTCGGCCTGCACGATCCTTCCAACGGTCGCGATGCCTGCGGCATCGGCCTCATTGCCAACATCCACAACATCAAGAGCCACGAGAACATCACCGACGGCTTGAAGATCCTGCGCAACCTCGAACACCGCGGCGCGGTGGGGGCCGACCCCAAGGCGGGTGACGGTTGTGGCATGATGCTGCAAATCCCCCACGTTTTTTTTGCCGCCGAGGCCGAGCGGCTGGGCTTTTCCCTGCCCGAGCCCGGCGAATACGGCGTCTGCTTCCTGTTCATGCCGCGCGATCCTTCCATCCGCCACGAGATCGAGCGCATCTGGTGGGAAACGGCGCGCGAAGAAGGCCTGAAGGTCGTCGGCTGGCGCGACGTGCCGACCCAGTCCGCCGTTCTCGGGGCATCTGTCAAGCGTACCGAGCCGTTTTCGCGCCAGGCGTTCCTCACCGCCGGGCCGACCATCCGCGACGAGGCGCATTTCGAGCGCAAGCTCTATATCTGCCGCAAGGTGGTCTCCAACCGCGTCATCGAAGTCCTGGGGGCGCCGGCGCGCGGCTATTATCCGGTTTCCGCCTCGACCCGCACCGTCGTCTACAAGGGTCTGGTGATGGGCGATACGCTGGGGCGCTATTACCCCGACCTGCTGGATGAGCGCGTCGCCTCGGCGCTGGCGCTGGTGCATCAGCGCTTTTCCACCAATACCTTCCCGACCTGGCCGCTGTCGCACCCTTATCGCTATGTCTGCCACAACGGCGAGATCAACACCCTGCGCGGCAACTACAACTGGATGGCGGCGCGGCAGGCCAACATGGCCTCGGAGGTGCTCGGCAAGGATCTGGAGAAGTGCTGGCCCATTTCCTATGAGGGCCAGTCGGATTCGGCCTGCTTCGACAATGCGCTGGAGCTGTTGTTCATGGGCGGTTATCCACTGCCGCACGCCATGATGATGCTTATCCCTGAGGCGTGGGCCGGCAATCCGCTGATGGATGAAGACCGGCGTGCGTTCTACGAGTACCACGCCGCTTTGATGGAGCCATGGGACGGGCCGGCCGCCATGGCCTTCACCGACGGGCGGCTGATCGGCGCAACCCTCGATCGCAACGGTTTGCGGCCGGCGCGCTATCTCGTCACCGATGACGGCTTCGTGCTGTTGTCCTCGGAGATGGGGGTGCTCGATTTCCCGGAGGAAAAGATCGTCAAGAAGTGGCGGCTGCAGCCGGGGCGCATGCTGCTCATCGACCTGGAAAAACAGGCGGTCATCTCCGATGACGATCTCAAGCGCGATCTCGCTTCTCGCCACCCATACGGTGACTGGCTGAAGCGTACCCAGCTGGTGCTGCGCGACATGCCGGCAGCCAAGACCAGGCGCCCACCCATCGCGGTGCCGCTCATCGACCGCCAGCAGGCCTTCGGCTATACCCAGGAAGACCTCAAGATGCTGATGACGCCCATGGCCCAGACCGGTCAGGAGGCCATCGGGTCCATGGGCAACGACGCACCGGTCTCGGCGTTGTCGGGTCGCGCCAAGTTGCTCGATACCTATTTCCAGCAGAATTTCGCGCAGGTCACCAACCCGCCCATCGACCCGATCCGCGAGGAACTGGTGATGTCGCTGGTGTCGTTCATCGGTCCGCGCCCCAACCTCCTGGACCTGAAAGGGACCTCGCGCCAGATGCGCCTGGAGGTGTCGCAGCCCATCCTCACCAACGAGGAACTGGAGCGGATCCGCACCATCGGCGGGGTGGCCGACAACCCCTTCCGCACCGTTACCATCGACATCACCTACGATGTCGCCAATGGCGCCGATTATATGGACGCCGCCCTTGAGGCGATCTGTGCCGGGGCCGAGCGGGCGGTGCGCGACGGCTACAACATCATCATCCTGTCGGACCGCTCTGTGTCGGCTGAACGGGTGCCCATACCGGCCCTGCTCGCCACCTCGGCCACCCACCATCATCTCATCCGCCGGGGTTTGAGGACATCGGTGGGGCTGGTGGTCGAATCGGGCGAGCCGCGCGAGGTGCATCAGTTCTGCACGCTCGCCGGCTATGGCGCCGAGGCCATCAACCCCTATCTGGCGTTCGAGACGCTGGAGGCGTTGCAGCCGAAGATCGGCGAAGATATCTCGGTCAAGAAGTGCATCAAGCGCTACACCAAGGCCATCAACAAGGGCATGCTGAAGGTGATGTCCAAGATGGGCATTTCGACCTACCAGTCCTATTGCGGCGCCCAGATCTTTGACGCCGTGGGTCTGAAGAGCGACTTCATCCGCCAGTATTTCACCGGCACCGCCACCCAGATCGAAGGTGTCGGCCTCAACGAGATCGCCGAGGAGGCCTTCCGCCGCCACGCCGATGCCTTTGGCCTCAATCCCGTGTTCAAGGACGCGCTCGATGTGGGCGGCGATTATGCCTGGCGCAATCGCGGCGAGGCGCATGTGTGGGAGCCCGAGGTCGTCGCTCATCTGCAACACGCGGTGCGCGGCAATCTGCCGGAGGAATACCGCGCCTACGCCAATCTGGTGAACGGCAAGGATCGTGCACTCAAAACCCTGCGCGGCCTGTTCCGCATCCGCTCGGCCAAGGAAGTGGGGCGCGCACCTGTGCCCATCGAAGAGGTCGAGCCGGCGGCCGCCATCGTCAAGCGCTTTGCCACCGGGGCCATGTCGTTCGGCTCAATCTCGCGCGAGGCCCATACGACGCTGGCGATTGCCATGAACCGCATCGGTGGACGTTCGAACACCGGGGAAGGGGGCGAGGAGCAGGACCGCTTCAAACCCTTGCCCAACGGTGATTCGATGCGCTCGGCCATCAAGCAGGTGGCCTCCGGGCGGTTCGGCGTCACCGCCGAATACCTGGTCAACTCCGACCAGATGCAGATCAAGATGGCGCAAGGGGCCAAGCCCGGCGAGGGCGGCCAGCTTCCCGGCCACAAGGTCGATGCCACCATCGCCCGGGTGCGCTATTCCACCCCCGGCGTCGGCCTGATCTCGCCGCCGCCGCATCACGACATCTATTCCATCGAGGATCTGGCGCAGCTCATCTACGATCTGAAGAACGTCAACCCTCAAGCCGACGTTTCGGTGAAGCTGGTCTCGGAAGTGGGTGTGGGGACCGTGGCGGCAGGCGTCGCCAAGGCGCGCGCCGATCACGTCACCATTTCCGGCTACGAAGGCGGTACCGGGGCATCGCCTCTCACCTCCATCAAGCATGCCGGCAGCCCGTGGGAGATCGGCATCGCCGAGACCCAGCAGACGCTGGTTGCCAACCGCTTGCGCGGCCGCATCAAGGTGCAGGTCGATGGAGGCCTGAGAACCGGGCGCGACGTGGTGATCGCCGCACTCTTAGGGGCCGACGAGATGGGCTTTGCCACCGCGCCGCTGATCTCGGCGGGTTGCATCATGATGCGCAAGTGCCATCTCAATACCTGCCCGGTCGGCGTTGCCACCCAGGACCCGGAACTGCGCAAGCGCTTTCGCGGCACCCCTGAGCACGTCATCAACTTCTTCTTCTTCATTGCCGAGGACGTACGCCAATTGATGGCCGAGATGGGCTTTACCCGATTTTCGGACATGGTGGGGGCGAGCGAATGGCTCGACCAGGAACGGGCGATTTCCCACTGGAAAGCCCACGGCCTCGACTTCACCCGTCTGTTCGCACAGGCCGATGTCGAGGGCGATGTGGCGGTGCGCAATGTCGAAGCGCAAAAGCATGCACTCGCCGAGGTGCTTGACCGCCGCTTTATCGAAGGAGCCAAGCCCGCCCTCGACGAGGGCAAGGCGGTGGAACTCGCCTTTCCCATCCGCAACACCGACCGCACCGCAGGGGCCATGTTGTCGGGGGAAGTGGCGCGGCGCTACGGCCATGCGGGGCTGCCCGATGATACCATCACCATCAACCTCACCGGCATCGCCGGCCAGAGTTTCGGCGCCTTTGCTGCCCATGGCGTCACTCTCAACCTTACCGGCGAGGCCAACGACTATGTGGGCAAGGGGCTGTCGGGCGGCCATCTCGTCATCCGCCCGCCGGAGCACGCCGCCTTCGTTGCGGAAAAGTCGATCATCGTCGGCAACACGGTGCTTTATGGCGCCATCGCCGGGGAATGCTATTTCCGTGGCGTGGCGGGCGAGCGCTTCGCGGTGCGCAACTCCGGCGCCCTGGCCGTCGTCGAGGGCGTGGGGGACCACGGCTGCGAATACATGACCGGCGGCATCGTGGTGGTGATCGGCGAAACGGGCCGCAACTTTGCCGCCGGCATGTCGGGCGGCATTGCCTATGTGCTGGACGAGGCAGGCGATTTCGCCGAGCGCTGCAACCTCGCCATGGTCGATCTGGCGCCGGTGCCGGCCGAGGAGGAGACCATCGAGCGTCTGCATCATCATGGCGGCGATCTCGAAAGTCATGGCCTTGTCGATGTCACCGCCGACATGAACCGCCGCGATGCCGAGCGCATCTGGGAGCTCGTCGGGCGCCATTACCGCTATACCGGCTCGACCCGCGCCCGGGAGATCCTCGATCATTGGGACCGTTATCTGCCGCAGTTCGTCAAGATCATGCCGGTCGAGTACCGCCGGGCCCTTCTGGAACTGGAAAAGCAGCAGGCCGACAGCGACGGTCTGCAAATCGGCCTGAAGAAGCGGGCCTGAGGTCTGGAGCAGGTATGGGCAAGATCACCGGTTTTCTCGAGTTTGACCGCCAGGAGCAGAAATACGCACCCGCTGCCGATCGGGTACGGCATTTCCATGAGTTCATCCTGCCGCTCGATGAACACGATCTGGTGCACCAGGCGGCGCGTTGCATGGATTGCGGCATTCCCTTCTGCCATGGGCCTGCCGGCTGCCCGGTCAATAACCAGATCCCCGACTGGAACGACCTGGTGTATCGCGGCGACTGGGAAAAGGCGGCGAAGAACCTCCATTCCACCAACAATTTTCCGGAGATGACCGGGCGCATCTGCCCGGCGCCGTGCGAGGGCGCCTGCACGCTCAATCTCGAAGATACCCCGGTCGCCATCAAGACCATCGAGCAGGCCATCGCCGACCGCGCCTACAAGGAGGGCTGGATCCGGCCCGAACCGGCCGAGCAGGCGACAGGCAGGAAGGTCGCCATTGTCGGCTCCGGCCCGGCGGGCATGGCGGCGGCCCAGCAGCTTGCCCGCGTCGGGCACGAGGTGCACGTCTTCGAACGCGATGCCAGGCCCGGCGGCCTGCTGCGCTACGGCATTCCCGATTTCAAGATGGAAAAGCACTACATCGACCGTCGCGTCGAGCAGATGGAAGGTGAAGGTGTTGCCTTTCACACCGATGTGCATGTCGGCCATGACCTGAGCGCCAGGACGCTGGTCGACGACCACGACGCGGTCCTGCTGGCCGGCGGTTCCAAGCAGTCGCGCGATCTGCCCATCGAGGGCCGCGACCTCGACGGCATCCACTTCGCCATGGATTTCCTGCCGCAGCAGAACCGCCGGGTTTCCGGCGAGCTGCTCGGCAACGTCAGGCCAATCCTCGCGGGCGGCAAGCATGTGGTGGTGATCGGCGGTGGCGACACCGGGTCGGACTGCATCGGCACCTCAATCCGCCAGGGGGCGCTTTCGGTCACCCAGCTTGAGATCATGCCGCAGCCGCCGCTGCACGAGAACAAGATGCTGACATGGCCCAACTGGCCGCTGAAGCTGCGCACCTCCTCAAGTCAGCAGGAAGGCGTCGAGCGCGATTTTTCGGTAATGACGCAGCACTTTTCCGGCGCCAAGGGTGTTGTCAACAAGCTGCATTGCCTGCGCGTAGATGCCAAGCTCCAGCCGGTCGCCGGCAGCGAATTTGAACTCAAGGCCGATCTCGTCCTTTTGGCCATGGGCTTCGTTCACCCGGTGCTCGAAGGCATGGTTGAGGAACTGGGCGTGGCGCTCGATCAACGCAAGAACGTGCGCGCCAGCACCGACGACTATCGCACGTCGGTGGACAAGGTTTTTGCTGCCGGCGACATGCGCCGCGGCCAGTCGCTGGTGGTATGGGCGATCCGTGAGGGCCGGCAGGCGGCACGCGCCGTCGATGCATTCCTGATGGGTTCGAGCATCTTGCCGAGATAGCTACTTCACAATGCTGAAATCATCGATGCGACCGGGCTCGGGTCTGGGCGCTTCACCCTTGGTGAACAGCCTTTCCGCCTGGCTGCCCGGCGGGCCGGTGAGATTGAGCACGGCAAGGCTCGGGGTGTCGTCGCGTGGCGGCCGGGCGACGGCGGGGGTCTTTGGTTTGGGCTTGGCGTGTTCGATGGGCAGCGCCAGTCGGGCCACGGCCACGGCGTCGGGCGACGGCAGGTCCCCAGGATCGAGCTCAACCACGTCGCCATTGGCCAGGGCCTTGCCGAATGTCGGCAATTCGACGCCGGGGCGCTGGCGCTGCGACGGCGGCGAAACGTCGGTTTGGACCGTATCGCCCGAGGGCGTGATGCCGTGAGCGGCGTCCATGTCGGCGTGAAGCTGCTCGAGCACGATCGAGGCCAGCTTGTCGTTGCCGCCGCGCAGCAGGTTGACGCCATTGTGCGAGCGCAGCCGGGTGAGGTTGCCGGTGAGGTCGTAGCCGCTGTCGGTATAGCTGCCGTCGGCATTGGCGAATTGCGCGCGGATGTCGATGAACTTGAAACCGGCCTTTTCCACCGCGGCGCGTTGCAGGCCGTTCACCCGCCTTGCCACCTCGTCGATATCGCTGGAGGCCATGGGCGGCAGGCCGACCCAGTAGACGGCCACCTTTGCCTGCTTCAGCACGTCGATGAGGCTGGCGATGTTGGCGTTGTAGGCCTCGGTCCACTGCGGCGATCCGTAGGTGATGAGTTCGCCGGCGTGGCGAATGTCGCGGCCGTCGTTGGAGCCGATCATGACAATGGCGATGTCGAACTGGTTGCGTTCGAGGATCCCCTTGAGGGCCATCGGCCAATCGTAGATCTCCGGACGGGCAAGCCCGGATGCCTCCTTGAAGCGGCCGCTGACCTTCAGATTGGGGTCATCGTAAGCCTGTCGCGCCAGGCCCGCCCACAGGCCGCCAGCGAGACTGTCGCCAATCACGAAGGCATTGTAGGTGTCCTGCGGGCCGGGAAGGTAGCTGCGCGATCCAGCGGAGGCCGGCGCGACCATCAGGGCGATTGCGAAAAAGGCGATTGCCGCCGCCAGCCATCGCCCGGCCATTGTTCTTGCCATCATCATTCCACCGGGGTCAAAGGCGCCGTCGATGTAACTTAGTGGCTTCGGCGCACGCGCTCAAGCAGGTCGGCGGTCGCATAGCCGTCGGGCACCATGCCGGCGGCGCGCTGATAGGCCTGGATGGCGGCCTGGGTCTTGTTGCCGAAATAGCCCGAGGTGCCGCCGGTATCAAAGCCGCGCGCGGTGAGCAGTTCCTGCAGTTCGATGCGCTCGTTGCGCGACAGGATGCCCTGACCGACCGGCCAGGGATGCACCAGCGGTCCCTGGCCGCGCAGCCGGTCGGCGAGAAGCGCCACCGCCAGGCCATAGGCGACCGAATTGTTATAGGCGAGGATGGCCTTGAAATTGTCGGTGACCAGGAAGGCAGGGCCGGCGGCGCCGGCCGGCAGCACCAGACTCGCCTTTTCCAGCGGCAGGCCGAAGCGGCCGCCGCCGGCCACCCGGACGCCGAGATGAGCCCATTGGGCGAAGCTGCGTTTGCCGGCATCGCCGACGAGACCGTAGTCGAATCCGGAAGGCAGCGTCACCTCGAAGCCCCAGGGCCGATCCTGCTTCCAGCCCCGCTTGGCCAGGTAGTTGGCCGATGAGGCCAGCGCGTCGGGGACGCTCGACCAGATGTCGCGGCGATGGTCGCCGGTCCAGTCGACGGCATAGGCGTTGAAGGTGGTGGGGATGAACTGGGTGTGGCCCATGGCGCCGGCCCACGAGCCGGTGAAGTGGTCGGCGGTGATGTCGCCGTTGGCCAGGATCTGCAAGGCTGCCACAAGCTGCTGGCGGCCATAGGTCTGGCGCGGGCCGTCATAGGCAAGGGTTGCCAGCGACCGCAGCACGCTCTTGTCGCCGGCATAGGTGCCGTAGTTGGACTCGATCCCCCAGATGGCGACCAGCACATAGCGGTCGACGCCGATGCGTTCCTCGATGGCCTTCAGCGGGCCGGCGAATTCGGTGGCTTTGGCGCGGCCGTTGGCGATACGCAGATCGCTCACCCGCTTCTCGATGTAATCGGCGATCGCCGTAGTGAACTCGGCCTGATTCTGGTTGCGGGCCACGACATCGGGGTCGGGCACGAGGTTGCCCATTACGTCCTGGTAGAGCTGGTGCGAGATGCCGTTGGCTCTCGCGACAGGCCAGAAATCCGCGACGAACTGACGAAACGTCGCCTTGTCGGCAAGCCCGGCGAGGCCGGCGGTGTCATAGGCCTGTTCCCCGGCGCGGGCATCGCCGAGGCCGCCCGCAAGCAGCGCCACGGCCATGATCGATGCCGGCACCATTGCCCATCTCCGCCCCTTAAGCGGTTGCATCTTCTTTCAGTCCCCTTGAACCGTCGACACCTCACGCAGCGTTGCGTTTGGCCAGCCGGTCCTCCCATTCCAGTGCCGTCGTGACGATCTCATCCAGATCCTCGTGACGGGGCGTCCATCCCAGAACCGAGCGCACCCGTTTGGCGCCGGCCACCAGGATCGGCGGATCGCCGGCGCGGCGCGGCATGTCGCGGACGTCCAGCCGATGGCCGACCGCTCGTTCCACCGCGGCGATGACCTCAAGCACGGATGAACCGCTGCCATAGCCGCAATTGAAGACGTCGGGTCCGCCGCCGCCTCGTAGATAATCGAGCGCCTTGAGATGAGCGGCTATCAGGTCGCCCACGTGAATGTAGTCGCGGATGCAGGTGCCATCCGGGGTCTCGTAGTCGCGCCCGTAGATGTCGAGGTGGTCGCGCTGACCGAGTGCCACCTGGCTCGCCACCTTGATGAGATGGGTGGCGCGCGCCGTCGACTGGCCGGTGCGGCCTTTCGGATCGGCGCCGGCGACGTTGAAATAGCGCAAGGCCACGTAGCTGAGGCCATAGGCCACGGCACTGTCGCGCAACATCCACTCAGTCATCAGCTTGGATGTGCCGTAAGGTGAGATGGGGGCGAGCCGGCCGTCTTCGAAGACCGGGTTGACTTCCGGTATGCCATAGACGGCGGCGGTCGAGGAGAAAATGAAATGCTGAATGCCGGCCTTGACCACCGCTTCGATCAGCGAGCGCGATTTTACCGTATTGTTGAGATAGTAGCCGAGCGGATCGGTGACCGAGTCGGGGACGACAATCGAACCGGCGAAGTGCACCACCGCGGTGACCTTGTGACGGGCCATGAGGGTGCCGACACATGCGACATCGCCGACATCGCCCTTGACGAGGAGGGCCGGTGATGGCACGGCCCACTCGAACCCCGTCGACAGGTCGTCTAGCACCACCACGTCCTCGCCGCGATCCAGGAGGCCGAGAACCATATGAGAGCCGATATAGCCTGCTCCGCCTGTCACCAGGACGCTCATGTGGTGGCTTCCTCTCCGGATTGCTTCATCATCGTCAACCGATCGTTTCCATAAATTGACCGATAAACGGTTTCCAGTCTGTTACCCCTTTCACCCTTGAGGCCATCTGCACCATGAAAAGCCCGCTCAAGAAAGCCGTATTTCCTGTCGCCGGCCTCGGCACCCGCTTCCTGCCAGCCACCAAGGCGATGCCCAAGGAAATGCTCACCATCGTCGATAGGCCGATCATCCAACTGGCGGTGGATGAGGCGCGCGAGGCGGGCATCGAGCACTTCATCTTCGTTACCGGGCGCAACAAGGGCGTCATCGAGGATCATTTCGACAAGCAGTATGAACTGGAGGAAACCCTCAGAAGGCGCGGCAAGATCACGGAACTCTCCCTCCTGGAGGCCGACCTGCCGAGCGCCGGGCAGACCAGCTTCACCCGCCAGCAGGAGCCCCTGGGCCTCGGCCATGCGGTGTGGTGCGCACGCGAGCTGATCGGCGGTCAACCGTTTGCGCTGTTGCTGCCCGACATGCTGATCCATGCGCGCCCCGGCTGCCTGAAGCAGATGCTTGAGGTCTACGAAGACCATGGCGGCAATGTGGTCGCCGTCGAGGAAGTGCCTGCCGAGCACGTGAGCCGCTATGGCGTCGTCGGCGTCGGTGAGACGCTGCGACAGGGGTTTCGCATCTCCTCCATGGTGGAAAAGCCCTCCACGCAGGATGCACCGTCCAATCTCATCATCTCCGGGCGCTACATCCTGCAGCCGGACGTCTTCGACAAGATCGCCACCCAGAATCCCGGTGCCGGCGGCGAGATCCAGCTCACCGATGCCATGATCCGGCTGATGCGCGAGCAGCCGTTCTACGGCCTCAAATTCAACGGCACCACCTATGACTGCGGCGACAAGGTGGGCTTTCTTGCAGCCAATGTCGCCTACGGCCTCGAGCGCAAGGACATCGCGCCGGCTTTCCGGGCCGAGCTCAAGCGCATTATCGCCGAATACGGGCTGTAACCGCCGTCTACAACCTGAAGCGCACACCGGCGGTGACGCGGTTCTCGATATAGTCACCGCCCGGTGTATCGGTGCGAAATTCGGTCAGATGATAGCCCGCCGTCAGTTCGATGTTGCGCCTGAGGATGTAGCTCACCGCCACATCGGCGTTGAGCGTCAGTTCATTGAGGGAAATGCCCACATAGCTGGCATAGTTGGCACCGATACCGGCGGTCAGCACGACATCGTCGCGCAGCGCCTGGGCGATAGTGGCCGATCCCGTCCAGTTGCGGATGGCGGTGGCGCCGGCGTCGGCGGTCTCGTCGAGGCCGGATGAGGCCTTGAAAGTGATGGTGGTCAACCGGGTCGGCCGCCAGATCAGGTCGGCATCGAGCCCGACGGCAGACACGCTCTTCAGGCTCTTGTCGGCATAATCGCGATAGTCGTAGCGCACCGCCACATCGCCGCTCCACAGATCGGACGGATTGAGCGACAGGCCGGCCCGCAGATAGCCGCCTTGCGAATCACGCCTGAGGCCGGAGCGGTCCACCGTGATCTCGTGCAGGCGCGGCGCATAGGCCGCCTCGATGAACGGCACCACGGCGGTTGAGGTCGCATAGCCGAGCCGCAGCCTGACGTCGGGCTCGACATAGTTGCGGTCGGCGTTGTTTTCGATGCCGCCGCTGCCGAGGTTGACGTTGCCGTACTTGTACCAGTTGGCCTCGGCCGCCAGCGTCGCGACGATGCGACCGGCCTGGCGTGTCAGGCTCGCGGCAGTCGAGACGGTCTGGTCGACGCGCTGCGAGGTGGCAGTCGAGGGCACTTCGCTGGATGAGCCGAAGGTCTGGGTCAGGTCGTAGCCGGCGGTCAGGTCGAAGGTGGTGTCGTGCAGCACGTCCAGCCGCAGTGCTGCCCGGGTGTCGAAGGTGATGTCGTTGTATTGCGGGTGCTTGTGGTAGAAGACGAAGTCGCCGCTGGCCGTCAGGGAGAGCGAATGCCTGACCCAGTCGCTCTGGAGACGCAGATCCGGTGTCACCCTGAGACCGACGTCGGCTTTCGGTCTGCTTGCGCTCTCATTGACATTGTCGGTAAAGGCGCTGCCGATGCCGAGGGCTGGATAGAGCCGGAAGGCGCCGGTGCGCAGACCCATTGGGGCATTGGGCTCGATAAGCGCGGCGCGACGCGGCGGCGGCGGGGGTGGCGCTTCGGGCGCCACCGTCAGGCGGCTCACTTGCGGTTGCGGGACGATGTCGCTGGTGTTGGCGTTCACATCGCTCGCCGGCACATCGGTCGTGAGAGCATCGGTTGCCAGCGGCAGCAGGGCAGGGCGCAAATCGGGGACTTGCTGGGCCCGCGCCGGACCGACCCATGGACCGGCCGCGACGGCAATGGCCAGCGCCGGGCCGCCAAATATCCTCCAGCCGCGAGACATCCTCATCCTTGCTTCCGCCACGCCAAACCGCGGAGCCGGTGCTCCGTTCGCATGCCTGCACGAAGCTACGGGACTTATGGTTAACGAGCGGTCAACGATGTGTGCCTGGATGATCGTGCTGACGGTGAACTGAAGGCTTTCCCCACCGGGCCGGAGCATGTAGTGTCGCGACCATGCTGAAACAGACTGTAGCGTCCGTTGATCCTGCGGCGGCCTCGCTTGCCTCCGCGCGGCGCACACTGAGCATCGAGCGTGCCGGTCTCGACAAGCTCATCAATGCGCTGGAAGCCGAATTGGGCGACGCTTTTTCCGCCGCCGTTACCGCCATGAGCAACGCATCGGGGCGCATCATCCTCTCCGGAGTGGGCAAGAGCGGCCACATAGCCCGCAAGATCGCGGCGACGCTGGCCTCCACCGGTACGCCCGCCATGTTCGTGCACGCAACCGAGGCAAGCCACGGCGACCTCGGCATGATCTCCGGCGACGATGTGCTGGTTGTCCTGTCGAATTCCGGCGAGACCTCCGAATTGCGCGACCTGTTGATTTATTCCCGCCGCTTTGCGGTCACCGTGATCGCAATAACGACGGGCAGGAAGAGCACGCTCGCCAGGACCGCCAATATCGTCTTGCTGCTGCCGCGGGCGGATGAGGCCTGCCCCATCGGACTGGCACCAACCACTTCCACGACCTTGCAACTGGCCATCGGCGATGCCCTGGCCATCGCACTCTTGGAGGCCAAGGGCTTCACGGCTGCCGATTTCCAGCGCATCCATCCCGGCGGGCGGCTGGGGGCGGGCCTGACCCGCGTTTCGGATGTCATGCACGCGGGCGACGAGGTGCCGCTGGCGCACGCCGATGTCGACATGCAGACCGCCCTCATCACCATGACGGCCAAACGGTTCGGCTGTCTCGGTGTCGTCGACAAGGCGGGAAAGCTCATTGGCGTCATCACCGACGGCGACCTGCGCCGCCACATGGGTGCTGATTTGCTTTCGCGTTCGGCCGGCGACATCATGACGCCCGATCCGAAAGTGGTTTCGCCCGATACCCTCGCCCCGGCGACGCTCGAACTGCTCAATGCCAAGCAGATCACCACCGTATTCGTCACGGTGGAAGATCGCCCTATCGGCATCGTCCATATCCACGACCTGCTGCGTATCGGGGTGATGTAGGCGGAAATGGCGAGTTCTGACGATGTTGAGCCGGTCGACCGGCTCTACCGCGACCCGGCGCTGGTGCGCTTTTACGATCAGGAGAACAGCGGCGGCGACGATCTCGCGTGGTGCCGGACGATGGCCGGCGATGCCGGCTCGCTGCTCGATCTCGGTTGCGGGACGGGAGCGCTGGCGGCAAGCCTCGGCAAGGGGCGAGACGTGGTGGGCGTCGATCCGGCCGACGCCATGCTCGATGTGGCGCGCCATCGGCAGGGCGGCCATCTGGTTACCTGGATCCGGGCCGATGCCCGCGATCTCAGGCTCGACCGCCGCTTCGATATGGTGATGCTGACGGGACACGCCTTTCAGGTGTTTCTTTCCGATGATGATCAACGTGCCGCGCTGGCGACCATGGCCCGCCATCTGGCGCCCGGTGGGCGGTTCATCTTCGACACGCGCAATCCCGCCTTCGAGCGCTGGCGCGAATGGACGCCCGAGGCCTCGCGCCGGCAATTTGACGACCCCGATCTGGGTATCGTAGAGGCCTGGAACGACGTGACCTACGATGGGCAAACCGGTATCGCCACCTATGAGACCCATTACCGGGTCGCGACGAGTGGTAAAATGTGGTCCGCAGCGTCGCGAATCAGGTTCACGGCGCAAGATGAGTTGGCCGGGCGGGTGGCCGAGGCCGGGCTCGATGCTAGGCAGTGGCTGGGCGATTGGCGCGGCGGCGCCTTCACGCCGACCTCGCCGGAGATCATACCGGTGGGCGGCCTGCGCTGAACCCGCAAATGTGTCGTTTCCGGCGGGGACGAAATGCCGCGCAACGATCGCGCACCATTGACAGTTGCGGCGACGTAAGGCTTTCTGAACGCCAAATGTGAGGGCTGCCGGCCGAAGGGCCGGGATCAGCCCTGAAGGTGCCAATTCAGGACGATATCAATCGAGGGGGATCACGATGTCCGACCATGCATCCAACGACGACATGATGGCCGCTCACCGCGCCACCTATGGGGGTTTCGTTCGCGGTGGGATCGTCATCGCGGTGGGGAGTTTCTTCATCCTGGTGGGTCTTTGCAACTTTGCCTTTGCCCACACGGCGGCGCTGTTCATGGGATTTGCCGGCATCATCGCCGGGCTGATTGCGCTGGCCATCGATGCGCGCTCGGGATCCAAGACCTGGGGGCTGTCGCTGATCCTGCTGCTGGCCTATGCCCTGATTACCGCCATCAACGTCTCGTAGCGGGCCAGCCTCATGAAGATCGCGGTCCTCGCCGAGACGGCGGCTGCCGAGACCCGGGTGGCCGCCTCGCCCGAGGTGGTGAAAGCCTATGTGAAGAAGGGCTTTGCCGTGACGGTTGCAGCCGGCGCGGGCGCCGGCTCGTTCATGGGCGATGGCCTCTTCAAGGAGGCAGGTGCCACAATCGCCAAGGATTCGATCGCCGCGGCAAAAGACGCCGATGTCGTCTTGTGCGTGCGCCGGCCCGAGCCGGGGGTCGTCAAGGCGCTGAAGAAGGGCGCCGTGGTGGCCGGCATCCTCGATCCTTATGGCGACAAGAAGCCGCTTGAAGCGCTGGCCAAGGCGGGCGTGGCGGCGTTCGCCATGGAACTGATGCCGCGCATCACCCGCGCCCAGTCCATGGACGTTCTGTCCTCGCAGGCCAATCTCGCCGGCTACAAGGCCGTGATCGATGCCGCGGCGCAATTCAGCCGCGCCTTTCCGATGATGATGACGGCGGCCGGCACGGTGCCGCCGGCCAAGGTGTTCGTCATGGGGGCAGGGGTCGCGGGCTTGCAGGCTGTCGCCACCGCCCGACGGCTCGGCGCCGTCGTCACCGCCACCGACGTGCGCGCCGCCGCCGGCGAGCAGATCAAGAGTCTGGGCGCCAAGTTCATCTTTGTCGAAGGCATGGCCGATGCCGCCACCGCCGGCGGTTACGCCAAGGAGCTTTCCGAGGAAGACCGCGCCAGGCAGGCAGCGCTTGTGGCCGAGCACATCAAGACCCAGGATATCGTCGTCACCACGGCGCTGATCCCCGGCCGACCGGCGCCTGTCCTCGTCACCAAGGAGATGGTCGAGACCATGAAGCCGGGGTCGTTGATCGTCGATCTGGCGATCGAGCGCGGCGGCAACTGTCCGTTGTCGAAGGCGGATCAACTGGTGGAGCACAAGGGCGTCACCATCATGGCGCCGCTCAACATGGCCGGGCATCTGGCCGGCAACGCCTCGCAGCTCTACGCCAAGAACCTGCAGAATTTCCTCGACCTGATCGTCGCCGACGGCGCGGTGAAGCTCGACTGGGACGACGAGATCGTCAAGGGCTGCGGGCTGACGCGCGAAGGTGCCCTGGTGCACCCGATCCTGGCAAGTTAAGGAGGCCGAGCCATGTCCATGACCGCCATCGAGGCAGCACAAAGGGCAAGCCAGGCGGCCGACGCCGCCCGCCAGGCCGCCGAACAGGCCCAGACGTTTGCCGATCAGGCGCGGCTTGCCGCCGATTCCTTGGGCGATGCTGCGGGTGCTGCGACCGGTATCGATCCGTTCGTATTCCGCCTCGCCATCTTCGTTCTGGCGATCTTCGTGGGGTATTTCGTCGTGTGGTCGGTGACGCCCGCCCTTCATACCCCGCTGATGTCGGTGACCAACGCCATTTCATCGGTGATCGTGGTCGGCGCGCTGCTGGCGGTCGCCACCGGGGCCATGCTGTCCGGCAGCCCCGTCGCCATGATCCTCGGCTTCGTGGCGCTCATCCTCGCTTCGGTCAACATCTTCGGCGGCTTCCTCGTCACCCAGCGCATGCTCGGCATGTACAAGAAGAAGGGCTGAGACGAAACGATGTCCCAGAACCTTATCGCGATTTTGTACCTCATTGCCGGCGTCCTGTTCATCCTGGCGCTCAGGGGGCTGTCGAGCCCGGCCAGTTCGCGGCAAGGCAACATGCTCGGCATGGCCGGTATGGCGATCGCCATCGTCACGACGCTGTTGGCCGCCCCGCCCTCGAGCGGCCTGACCTGGATCCTCATCATCGCCGGCATCGCCATCGGCGGCGGCATCGGTGCCGTCATCGCCCGGCGCATCGCCATGACCGCGATGCCGCAGCTTGTGGCGGCCTTCCATTCCCTCGTCGGCCTTGCGGCGGTGCTGGTGGCGGCGGCCGCCCTCTATGCCCCGCATGCCTTCGGCATCGGCGAGGTGGGGCATATCCATGGCGGCTCGCTGGTGGAGATGTCGCTGGGGGTGGCCATCGGCGCCATCACCTTCACCGGCTCGATCATCGCCTTCACCAAGCTGCAGGGGCTGGTATCGGGCGCGCCGGTGAACTTCACCGGCCAGCATATGCTGAACCTGGCGCTGGGCATCGGGCTTGTCGTCCTTATCGCCCTGTTCTGCACTTCTCAATCGCACACCCTGTTCTGGATCGTCGTCATCGCCGCGCTGGTGCTCGGCATCCTCATCATCATCCCCATCGGCGGGGCCGACATGCCGGTGGTGATTTCGATGCTCAACTCCTATTCGGGCTGGGCGGCGGCCGGCATCGGCTTCACCCTCGGCAACACGGCGCTGATCATTACCGGCGCGCTGGTCGGTTCATCGGGTGCCATCCTCTCCTACATCATGTGCAAGGGCATGAACCGCTCGTTCTTCAACGTCATTCTCGGCGGCTTCGGCGGTGAGGTGGCGGGACCGGCGGCCGGTGCCGAGCAGAAGCCCGTCAAGCGCGGCTCGGCTGAAGATGCCGCCTTCATGATGAAGAACGCCGGCTCGGTGATCATCGTTCCCGGCTACGGCATGGCCGTCGCTCAGGCCCAGCATGCGCTGCGCGAGATGGCCGATCATCTGAAGTCCGCCGGTGTCTCCGTCAAGTACGCCATCCATCCGGTGGCCGGGCGCATGCCGGGTCATATGAACGTGCTGCTGGCCGAAGCCAACGTGCCGTATGATGAAGTCTTCGAGCTGGAGGATATCAATTCGGAGTTCTCCAACACCGACGTGGTGTTCGTCATCGGCGCCAACGACGTCACCAATCCGGCCGCCAAGGAGGAACCGCAATCGCCGATTTACGGCATGCCGGTGCTCGAGGTGTGGAAGGCCAATACGGTGATGTTCGTCAAGCGCTCGCTCGCTTCGGGCTACGCCGGCATCGACAACACGCTGTTTTACCGCGACAATACGATGATGCTCCTGGGCGACGCCAAGAAGATGTGCGAGGAGATCGTCAAGGCGATGTGACGGCGGCCGTTGCAGGTGCGATCCGCTCAACCGGGGGCTTGAGCGGGAAAGTCGGGGCAATAGGGGCACCTGATGCAGCCAGTGTTCATTCTGTCGTCCGGGGCCAGTGGGACGTCGGCCCTCGTCGAGGTGCTCAATGCCAACGGCATGACCTGCCTGGGGGCTGCCTTCGACATCGACAATCGCTACGAATACGCGCTCGCCCACTTCCTCGAGAGCCGCAATGTGGGCGCCGCCGAACTGATCGCCGGGCCCGATCCGGTGCTGGACGAATACCTGACCTCATGCGCCGAACTGGTGCGCAACGCCCGCTTCTGCCTCGATGTGGACGTCGATTTCATGCACCTCTTCAACGGCCGCGCCAACAGCTTCGGGCAGCGGCCCCACCTCGTCGACTATATCCGCGAGCGGCAGTTCCGCAGTGTCCATTTCAGCCGTCGCGGGGTGTTTGCCGAGGCGGTGCGGCTGCAATTGCCGCACCGGCTTGGTGCCAACCCGAAGGCTGCGGGGGCCGCCAGCGGGGCCCTTGAGCCCTTCAACCTCAACATCCAGCTTTGCGAGCGCCACATGCACAGGAGCGCTGCCGCCGCAAAGCGGATGGAGACCTGGTTCCGCGGCGATGAGGCCCATGCCGACCTGGCGCATGAGGATGTGTTCGATGAGGACGGTGTGAGCGAGGCCGGTGCCAGCCTGCTGGCGCGCCTGTTCGGCGGCGATATCACCGATCGCAGCCTCCACAGTTCGGCCTCCACGGCCGGCGCGCCGGACGGGTTGGATGGGCGCGTCGGCAATGCCCGCGACGTTATCGAGGCCTTCGCCGGCGGCCCTTACGCCGAAGAGGTGCAGCAGGTGCTCGGACCGGGCGCCGCGTCATAACCGCGCCATGCCTTCGTGCGATGACGTGCGTCCATGAATATCATCCTTTCGCTGGCAGTGATCTATGGCGGCGTGGCGGGCGGTGCCTATGCCCTTCAGCGGCGGCTGCAATATCACCCGGACCGGCGTCTGGCCGAGCCTGAAGAGTTCGACCTTGCCGGGTTCTCGCGAGTTGCGGTGCCGACGCGCGACGGCTTGCGGCTTGTCGCCTGGCAGGCGCCGGCGCTCAGGGGTCGACCGGTCATCGTCTACCTGCAAGGAAACGCCGAGGGGCTTGCGGCGCGCTATGAGCGCTTCCGGCTGTTCCACGCGGCGGGCTTCGGGGTCCTGGCGCTGGGCTATCGCGGCTTTTCCGGATCGCCGGGGACACCCAACGAGACGGGACTTGCCATCGACGCCGAGGCCGCCGTCGGCTTCCTTGAATCAACCGGCATTAAGGCCTCGCGCATCGTCGTCTATGGCGAATTGCTGGGAACCGGGCTTGCCATCCACCTGGCGGCGGAGGGCCGGGCGGCGGCGGTGATCCTCGAATCGCCCTATACCTCGGCCGTCGATGTGGCGCGCCGAACCTACTGGTTCCTGCCGGTCGGCCTCATGATGAAGGACCAGTTCCGTTCCATCGCCCTTGCCCCCCGGGTCGCCATCCCGACCTTCGTCTTCCACGGTACCGCCGATGCGGTGGTGCCGTTCAGTCAGGGCGAGGCGATCTATGCCGCGCTCGGAGGCCCGAAGGAATTCCACGCCATCGCCGGCGGCACTCACGTCGCGCCGTTGACCGAGCCCTTGTGGGAGCGCATGCAGGGCTTCATCGAGCGTTACGCGTCGTACGCCTCCTGATCGCCGAACCTGCTGCAGGCAAGCCGCATCCGGTTTATGATTGCGACATAACGCCGGACGTGCCAAAGCGAATCGATCAGCCTTTGCCCGCGCCGGTGCGCATCAGGGAGTCCGCTTCATCCACATGTGCAGATGGATCGTCTACCGGGGCCGTCCGGTCTATCTCGATACGCTGGTCACCGAGCCGTCCCACTCGCTGATCGCCCAGTCGCTCAAGGCCAACGAGGCGAAGATCGAGACCAATGGCGACGGGTTCGGCGTCGGCTGGTATGGCGCGCGCGAGGAGCCGGGCCTGTTCCGCGAGCCGTTTCCGGCCTGGAACGATGACAATCTCAAGAGCCTGTGCCGGCAGATCGTCTCGCCGTTCTTCTTTGCCCATGTGCGCTCGTCCACCGGCACCGCGGTATCGCGGGCCAATTGCCATCCCTTTGCGGTGGGGCGGTGGATGTTCATGCACAACGGCCAGGTGGGCGGCTACCAGCAGGTGCGGCGCAAGCTGGAAAACGTCGTGCCAGAAGCCTTCTACCGCCACCGTTCGGGGACCACCGACAGCGAGTTGCTGTTCCTCATCGCCATTGCGCTGGCGGGCGAGGGCGATGTCGCCGGTGCCATGCGCCAGGCGCTGCGGCTGGCTGTCGAGACCATGGACGAGGCAGGCATTGCCGAGCCCTTGCGCTTCACCGCGGCGCTGGGCAACGGCAAGACGCTCTATGCCTTCCGCTATGCCAGCGACGCGCTTGCCCCCAGCCTTTACTACAAGTGTACCGATGGCGGGTTGGTGGTGGTGTCCGAGCCGCTCGACAGCGATCAGTCGGGCGCTTGGGTGAAGGTGCCGCAGGGCGCCGCTCTCAGCTTCACACCCGGGACCGACTGCGAGCCGGTGATGAGCGAATTCGCTCTCTGAAATCTGGTCGAGGCGGCTGCGGCCGACCGGCGGCTAACGACACCGGCCGCAAGGCGCCCGGAGATCGCTGTCGGACAAATCGGGAAAGCGCTTGCTACTTCGCCACGCGGCGCGCCGGGGCGGCGCCGGGGGCCATGCCTTCGCGCTGCAGGCGCTTGCGGGCCAGCTTCCTTGCCCGGCGGATGGCCTCGGCCTTTTCGCGGGCGCGCTTTTCCGAGGGCTTCTCGTAATGGGAGCGCAGCTTCATCTCACGAAAGATGCCTTCGCGCTGCATCTTCTTCTTGAGGGCCCGAAGGGCCTGGTCGACGTTGTTGTCGCGTACGATAACCTGCAAGAGAAATCACCCCTATGGTGCTTGGCAGTTGTTGTTCCGGTTGCAAATGGCAGGCCCGTAACGGATGCGCGAACCTGCCGGATCGGGCAAGCCCGATCCGTATGGGCGGCGGTGATAACAGAAAGGTCGGGGTCTGTCGAGGGGATTGCACGTAAAGGCGAGGGGGCAGGCGCCGGTCGCCCGCCCCGCACTGAGGGTGATCTTCAGCGCCGCAGCGTCTCCATGGCTGCGGCCGATTTGGCCAGGCGCACCAGGCTGACGAACTCGTTGCGGTAGCCGAATTCGTCGGCGCCCCTGGCGCTCTGGGCCAGCTTGACCACATCGTCATAGCCATAGCTGCCGGTATAACGCCCGCCCCGCAGAATTTGCCCGAAGGCGGCGACGGCGGTGGCAAAGCGGGCCTCGCGTGGTGCCGCGGCGACGCTGTCGCTCTCATCGGCGGTGGTGATGGGGGTGGTGATCAGCTTCGAGGTGTCGCTGTCGGGCAGCTTGTAGCGAATCTTCAGGAAAGCATATTCGTTGGCCTTGCCCTCGGGCAAAGGCTTTGCCTGCTGGTAGCGCAGATCATCGACCAGCTTTGCCGCCGAACCCTTCGGCGTGATCTCGTAGATCGCCGTCACCGTGTGGCCGGCACCGATATCGCCGGCGTCCACCTTGTCGTTGTTGAAGTCCTCGCGCTTCAAAAGCCGGGTCTCGTAACCGATGAGGCGGTATTCTGAGACCGTCTGCGGGTTGAACTCCACCTGCAGCTTCACGTCCTTGGCGATGGTGAAGAGCGTCGATCCGGCCTCTTCGACCAGAACCTTGCGGGCCTCGTTGAGGTTGTCGATATAGGCGGCATTGCCATTGCCGTTCTGGGCCAGTGCCTGCATGAGCTGGTCGTTGTAGTTGCCCATGCCGAAGCCCAGCACCGACAGATAGACGCCTGATTGGCGCTGGCGTTCGACAAAGCCTTTCAACTCCTCGGTATTGGTGATGCCGACGTTGAAATCGCCATCGGTGGCGAGGATCACACGGTTGAGGCCTTGCTTGTCGAAGTTCTGCTCGGCCAGCCGGTAGGCCTGGCGGATACCTTCGGCCCCGGCGGTTGAGCCGCCGGCGGAGAGATTGTCGAGGGCGGCGAGAATCTTCGCCTTGTCGCCGGCCCGTGTCGGCTCCAGCACCGTGCCGGCGCTGCCGGCATAGACGACGATGGAGATGGTGTCGTCGGGCCTGAGCGAAGACAGCAACATGCGGAAGGAATTCTTCAGCAGCGGCAGCTTGTTGGGCGCATCCATGGAGCCGGAGGTGTCGATCAGGAACACCAGGTTGGCGTGCGGCCGCTGGTCGGCGGGCAGGTTGTAGCCCTTGATACCGATGTGGATGAGCTTGGTGTGGGTGTTCCACGGGGTCGGGAACACGGCGACCGAGGCCTTGAACGGGGTCTGCCGATCGGCCGGGGCGGCGTAGTCGTAGGGAAAGTAGTTGATCATCTCCTCGACGCGGACGGCATTCTTTTGCGGCAGCACGCCCTGATTGAGCTCGGCACGCATGAAGGCATAAGAGGCTGTATCCACATCGATCGAGAAGGTCGAGACCGGGTCATCGGCTACCAGCTTCACCGGATTGGGGGTGATGTCGGAGAACTTGTCGCGGCCCTGGTCCTGGTATTGCGACGGCGGCGGCACGTCGCGACGCAGATACTGGCCGGCGGCCGGCGCCTGGGCGGTAGTGGCCCTGTACTGGCGGGTGAACGGCTTCGCCGCTACGGCATCCTTGCTGGGGGCAACCAGGCCCACGACCTCGTTGCGGGCGATGGCCGGCTGGTTGCCTGGCAGCGGCGATGGCGCCGGCACGTCGGCCAGTGTTTCGGCCTCCACTTTCTTGCCGGCGGATGAAACCTGGCGCTTGCCAAGCGCCGCCGGGGCCTCATTCTTGAGGGCGAACTGGCGCGCCTGCTGCTTGGCCGGGGAAGGAGGACTGGCGAGGCTTTGATCCGGCTCGGACGGCATGAGGGGCCGGAATTGCGGCGTGTTCACGATGACCAGCGCCAGCGCGGCAAGGCTTGCGCCGCCGGCGAGTACCAGGGGAAGGCGGGTGTGGGTCAGTTGCATGGATCGTCTCCTGAAGAGCGTGTGAAGGAACGAAGTGCCCCGTCCTTTCAGACGCTCTCCGGCCGGCGATCCTTGGCGCTCGTCGGAAATTTTCTCATCGAAGGCCTTCAGTGCGGCATCGATCGCCGCACGGCGCGCGCCCGGGCGCGGCCTGATGGGGCCCTGATCGGCAAATGCCTTCTTTAGCCGCTCCAGTTCATCGCTCATCTTCGCCACCCTTCAGCGCCCGCAGCTTCTTGCGCACCTGATGCATGCGCCACGAAACGGTTGCCTCCTTGACGCCCATAACTTCTGCCGCTTCGGCATGGCTCAGGTCCTCGGCGACCACCAACAGTGCGGTCTCGCGCAGGCTGTCATCGAGCGCGCCCAACGCCTCGTAGAGCCAGCCCCGCCTGCCGGCCGCGTGGCGGTCGTCGGCTTCGGCCAGGGCCGAGACCTCGGCAAACGCGACCCCCAGCGAACCGATGGCTGCCTGGCGGCGGAAGCGGTCGCGGCATGCGTTCAGCACCACCCGGTAGAGCCAGGTGGTAAAGCGCGCCTCGCCGCGGAACGAGGAGAGCTTTTTCGGCAGCCCGACGCACACGTCCTGGGCAATGTCCTCGGCGTCGGCGGCATGGCCGCAAAAGCGAAAGGCGAGCCGGTAGATCAGGTCGTAGTGGCGCTCCAGCAGGAGGCCAAAGGCCTCGCGCTCGCCATCACGGGCCCTGAGTGCCAGATCAACGTCGCTCATCGTCATCCCGTCTTTCGGATATTAGACGCAATACGCGCGGCACTTCCTTGGCCCGTGTCGAAAAAATTTTTGTGAAGGTCGGTAGGGCTCAGTTGCGGCGGGTTGAGAGGCGGGTGACGTGGCCCATCTTGCGCCCGGTTCGCGCCTCGGTCTTGCCGTAGATATGCACGGCTTCCCCGGCGGCGGGTGTGCGTTCCTCCCAGCCCTCGATGTCGACGCCGATAAGGTTTTGCATCACCGCGTCCGAGTGGCGGTCCGGATCGGCAAGCGGCCAGCCGGCGACGGCGCGGATGTGCTGCTCGAACTGCGAACAGGCGCAGGCATCGATGGTCCAATGGCCGGAATTGTGCACGCGCGGGGCGAATTCGTTGACCTTCAGGCGTTCTTGCCCGCCTTCATCCACGACAAAAAACTCCACGCCCATGACGCCGACATAGTCTTGCGCATCGAGCATCGAAAAGGTCGTGGCGCGGGCCGCATCGGCGGTTGCGGGAGCTATGCGGGCAGGCACAGTCGTGGTGTGAAGGATGCCGGCGCGATGGACGTTTTCGCCAATGTCGTAGGCGGCCTTTTGGCCGTTCAGCCCGCGCGCGGCCACCACCGAGATCTCCCGGGCGAAGGTGACGAAGCCTTCGTAGATGAGGTCGTTGCCGCCCATGGTCGACCAGGCTTTTAGAAGGCTTTCGGCATCGGCGATGCGCGCCTGGCCCTTGCCGTCATAGCCGAGACGGCGGGTCTTGAGGATGCCGGGAAAGCCGATGGCGGTGGCCTCGGCGGCCAGCGCCTGGCTGGTTTCAGCCACGGCGAACGGGGCCGTGGCAATGCCGAGATCGTTGACGAAGCGCTTTTCGGTCAGCCGGTCCTGGGAGATTTCGAGCGCGCGCGCCGGTGGAAAGGCCGGGCAGTGGCGCTCGATTGCGGCGATGGTGGTGGCGGGGACGTTCTCGAATTCGTAGGTAACGACATCGCAAGTAGTGGCAAAACGGGCAAGGGCGGCGGCATCGCTCCAGGCCCCTTCGTCATGGCCGGCGGCGACGTCGAAGGCGGGGTTGTCGCCGGCGGGCGAATAGATGCGGCACTTCAACCCGAGGCGGGCTGCCGCCATCGACAGCATGCGGCCAAGCTGGCCGCCGCCGAGGATGCCGATGGTGGCGCCGGGCGGCAACGGCCGGCGTTCAGCCGTCATGGACGGGCCGCTCGGCGACGGCGTCGGTCTGGGCCTGGCGCCAGGCATCGAGGCGCTTTGCCAGTTGCGGATCCGAAAGCGCGAGCACGCTGGCGGCGATGAGGGCGGCGTTGATGGCGCCGGCCTTGCCGATGGCGAGCGTTCCAACCGGCACCCCGGCCGGCATCTGGACGATGGACAAGAGGCTGTCCTCGCCTTTCAGGGCGTGGCTCTCGATGGGCACACCGAACACCGGCAGGCTGGTCATGGCGGCGGTCATGCCGGGCAGATGGGCAGCACCGCCGGCGCCGGCGATGATCACCTTGAAGCCCGCATCACGGGCGCCTGAGGCGAAGCGATAGAGGCGCCCAGGCGTGCGGTGGGCCGAGACGATCAGCACCTCGTGGCCGATGCCGAGGGCTTGAAGCGTCTCGGCGGCGTGGCGCATGGTCTGCCAGTCGGACTGGCTGCCCATGATCACGGCGACCGGGGTCAATGTGGTTTCCGGCATGGTGCCCGTTGGCCCGAACTTGAAATGCCGGTCGCGACCGGCGGAGAGGCGGATTATATGGAGCGGCTGCGAAATCGCAACGGATGGCCGTGCGTTTTGTTGCCGGGGCGCAAGATCGTCGGGTTGCCTTGCCGATGCCTGTCGCTCAGGCGATGATATCGGGGTGAAGCTTGTTCTCGAGGATACGAATCATGTCCTTGAGGGCCAGCTTCTGGCGCTTCAGGCGGCGCAGTTGCAACTGGTCGGCGGTGCCCGACTCCTCCAGCGTCAGAATGGCCAGGTCAAGATCGCGATGCTGTTTGCGCAGTTCGATGAGCTTGAGCCGCAATTCGCTGTCGGGAAAGTCCATGAAAGTCACTTTTGAGGCCCCCATCGTCAAATAGCGGCAGCTTGCCACGCCAAGTCAAGCCCCCAGTCTCAGGCCATGAACATGAGCGCGCCGGGGTTCACAGCCTTTCCACGAGGAAACCTTGTGCGGTTCGACAAATGCCACGATATGTGGCAAACTTTTCACGTTGGTTCCACCAGCAATCGGAGGTCCGAATGTCACTTCAAGCGCATCTCAGCGAGTTGTCCGCCAAACACCAGGCTTTGGAAACGCAGATCGAGGAAGCCTTGCTGCACCCGAGCGTCGACGACCTGCTGATCGCCGAACTGAAGCGCAAGAAGCTGCGAATAAAAGACGAGATTTCAAAGATCGAGGCCGAACTCGGCACCCACTGACAGCCAACTCGGCCTGATCGATCAACAAGGGGGTTTTGGTGCCCCGTGCGCAGACGCTGACCTGCGGGCAGCAGGCGGCGCCTTTCGTGAGTTCCATCTCCGGCAAAGCATGACCTGACCGGTGCCGGGCGCCAGCCGCCCGGCTTGTATTGCGTGCCTTGTCGTGTTATTCAATCAATCGATTGATTAATATCGGTGAGATTCAACATGCCCCCTCCAGTGGAACGACCGGCATCCGACACCACGCGCCAGGCGCTCGTCGAAGCGGCGCTCGATGGTTTCGGGGTCAAGGGATTCGATGGCACTTCGACCCGCAACATTGCCCGGGCGGCGAAGACCAACATTGCCTCCATCGCCTATCACTTCGGCGGCAAGGAGGGTCTGCGGCGGGCCTGCGCCGAGTTCGTCGTCGCTACCATCCGTTCGGTTGCCGATGCGGTGCTGGCGCCGGAGGACGAGGCGGCTTTCACCGCGCTCGACCGAGACGCGGCACGCCGGCGCATCACCGACATCATCGAGCGCATGGCCGGCTTCATTCTCACCAACCCGCGGGCCAATCTGGTGGCGCGGTTCATGCTGCGCGAGATGATCCAGCCGTCGATGGCACTCGACATCATCTATGGCGGCGTCATCGAGCCCACCCACAAGCGGCTGTGCCGGCTGTGGGCTGCGGCAACCGGCGGCGAGGCGGAAAGCGAGGCGACCCGACTTGCGGTCTTTGCCCTGATGGGACAGGTCCTCTATTTCCGCATCGGCCGCGAGATTGTCGTCAGGCGCATGGGCTGGGAGAAACTCGAGACCGACGAGGCGCAAGTCATCACCACGCTGATCAAGGGCAATATCGATGCACTGCTCAAGGCGGGCGAGGAGCGCGTGTCATGATGCAGTTCCTGTGCGCCCTGCCGCTCATTGCCGGGCTCCTCAGCCCCTGTGCAGCCCCGCCGCCGCTGGCGGTCGGCTATGTCGAGGGCGAGTATGTGCTGCTGGCGCCCATCGATGTCGCCCAGGTCACCAGCGTCAACGCCAAGCGCGGCCAGCACGTCATGCCGGGGCAGGTGGTGGCGCAACTGGAGGACAACGATGCCCAGATCGCGGTCCACAACGCATCGGCGGCGCTGCTGGGGGCCGAGGCCGGGCTGGCCGATCTCAGGCTCGGCAAGCGGCCGGAGGAAATCGCCGTCATCGAGGCGCAGCTCAATTCCGCCAAGGCCGAGGAGATCCAGGCGCAACTGTCTTTCGACCGCCAGGCCGACCTGCTGAAGCGCGGGGCGACGCCGCAGTCCAGCTACGATGCCGTCCGGACGGCGCTGGAGACGGCGCATGCCAATGTGGCGGCCCAGATGGCTACCTTGTCGGTCGCCCGGTTGCCGGCCCGGCAGGACCAGATCGTTGCTGCCGAGAACAACGTCAAGCAGGCCCGCGCCACCCTCGATCAGGCCAAATGGCGCCTCGCCCAGCGGACCCTGCACGCGCCGGCCGAAGGCGACATCAACGATGTCATCCGTCGCCCCGGCGAGATCGCCGGTCCGAGCGCGCCGGTCCTGTCGCTGCTGCCGGTGGGGGCGACGAAGCTGATGGTCTATGTGCCCGAGACCGCGCTGGCAAAGCTCAAGATCGGTGATGAACTGAGCGTCCGCTGCGACGGTTGCGGGACGGACACGCGCGCCCGCATCAGCTACATCTCGCCCGACCCGGAATTCACCCCGCCGGTCATCTATTCGCTGCAGCGACGGCAAAAGCTCGTCTATCTGGTGGAGGCGCGGCCCGAACCGGGCGCGGAGATGCTGAAGCCCGGCGAAATCGTCGACGTCGACCTCGCCCGGTAGCGCCATGACCGCCATCGACGTCAGGGACCTCACCAAGCGCTTCGGCGCCAACACGGTGGTCGACCATGTGTCGATGACGGTGGAGGAGGGCGAGATTGTCGGCTTCCTCGGGCCGAACGGCTCGGGCAAGACCACCACCATCCGCATGATGTGCGGCCTCCTTACCCCGGACGAGGGATCCGGCACGGTACTCGGTTATGACGTGATCGCCCAAAGCCGCCTGATCAAGACCGAAGTCGGCTACATGACGCAGCGCTTTTCCTTCTACGAGGACCTGACGATTGCGGAAAACCTGCAATTCGTCGCCCGCCTCTACCGCCTGAAGGACTTGCGCGAGAAGGTCGATGCCACCCTTGACCAACTGGGCCTGACGTCGCGGCGCGACCAGCTTGCCGGCACCCTGTCGGGCGGCTGGAAGCAGCGTCTGGCGCTGGCGGCCTGTATCATGCATTCGCCCAGGCTGTTGCTGCTGGACGAGCCCACCGCCGGGGTCGATCCCAAGGCGCGGCGCGAGTTCTGGGACCAGATCCACGCCCTGGCGGGCAAGGGCCTCACCGTGCTGGTCTCCACCCACTACATGGACGAGGCCGAGCGCTGCCATCGCATCAACTACATTTCCTATGGCCATCTCATCGCCTCGGGCAGCGCCGCCGAGGTGGTGGCCGCCTCGGGCCTTCATACCTTCATCGTGCACGGCCGCGACCCCGATCGCTTGTCAGCACGCCTTCACGGCCAGCCGGGCATCGAGCAGATCGCGCCCTTCGGGGCGGCGCTGCATGTGGTGGGTAGCGATGAGGCCGCGCTGGACCGCACGATGAAGGTGCTGGCGCGTGAACCTGGCATTACGGTCGAAAAGGGCGAAACCAGCCTCGAGGACGTGTTCATCAAGCTGATGGGCGAGGTGAAGGACAACTTCCAATGAACCGCGTCTTCTCGTTTGCGCGCCTCGGTGCCATGCTGGCCAAGGAATTCATCCAGATGCGACGCGACCGCATCACCTTTGCCATGATGCTGGGCGTGCCGCTGCTGCAGCTTGTGCTGTTCGGCTATGCCATCAACAACGACCCCAAGCAGTTGCCGGCTGCGCTGGTTGCCATGAGTCACGACCGCTACAGCCGTGCCATCGTCACGGCGCTGGAGATGACCGGCTATTACCGCTTCGAGGATGTGGCCAACAGCGCGGCGGAGGCCGACCGGCTACTGGCGCGGGGTGAGGTGGCCTTCGTGGTAACCATCCCTTCGGACTTCGGTGCCCGGGTCGACCGCAAGGACCATCCGTCCATCCTGGTCGAGGCCGACGCCACCGACCCGGCGGCCGCCAGCGGCGCCATCTCCACGCTTGGCACCGTCGCCGGCCAGGCTCTCCTCAGGGAACAGGGCCTCGAAACCCAGGCGGCGGTGACCGCGGCGCAGAATCTGGATGTCATCGTGCACCGCCGCTACAATCCGGAAGGCATTTCCCAGTACAACATCGTGCCCGGTCTGCTCGGCGTCATCCTGCAGATGACCATGGTGATGATGACCGCCATGGCCCTGACGCGCGAGCGCGAACGCGGCACCATGGAGAACCTTCTCGCCATGCCGGCGACGGCGACGGAAATCATGCTGGGAAAGATCCTGCCCTACCTGGTGGTGGGAGCGGTGCAGGTGACGGTGGTGCTGACGGCTGCCAACCTTTTGTTTGCGGTGCCGTTCGTGGGCAGTGCGACACTGCTGCTTGCCAACATTCTAGGCTTCGTGCTGGCGCTGGTGCTGCTCGGCTATACCTTTTCCACCATCGCGCGCACCCAGATGCAGGCGATGCAGCTTACATTCTTCTTTTTCCTGCCGTCGCTCCTGTTGTCGGGCTTCATGTTTCCGTTTCGCGGCATGCCGGGCTGGGCGCAGACGGTGGGCGAACTGTTTCCGCTCACCCATTTCCTGCGGATCATTCGCGCGGTGATGCTGAAAGGCGCGACCTGGGACGCGATATCGAGCGAAAGCCTGGCGCTCGGTGCCTTCGTCGTTGTCTATGCTGCACTGGCGCTGATGCGCTTCCAGCGGACGTTGGACTGACCGTCAGCCTTTTGTGGGGCGTTCAGATGGCCTGTTCGACCTCGGGCGCCAGCTCCTTGACCGCCTTTTTGGGGCCGGGCATTTCGGGATAGATCGCCAGGGCGCGTTGATAGGCCGTTAGCGCCTCGCGCTTCTTGCCCAGTTCCTGATAGATCATGCCGCGTCCGGCGAGCGCCCCGAAGTGGCGGGGTTCGAGCTTCAGGACCTGGTCGATGTCGGCCAGCGACTTGTCGAACTCGCGCATCAGGAAATAGACGGTGGCCCGCTTGTTCCAGGCTTCGGCGAAGTCGGGCTTCATGTCGATGAGCGTATCGAGGATGGCGATGGCCGACGGATAGGCCTGGGCGCTCATGGCCGCCTCGGCCTGAACCAGCAGGAGATCGGCGGTGGGACTGCCGGAGCGGCTCCAGGCCTTCCAGATCGCCGCTTCGATGAGCTTGGCCTGATCGGCGTTGTGGACTTCGTGCAGCATGCCGAACAGGCGGTCGAGAAGAGCGGGCTTCGAGATATCCGGGGCCTTGGCGTCGGGCGCTTGGGTGTCCGGCTGGGCTTGCGCGGCAAGGCCTGGCGGTGCGGCGGCCGACAGGGCCAGCGCCGCAAGCGCGGCCGCGAACGTGGCGGAACGGAACATGAAGCGAAGTCTACACCCCATCCGACGGTGCGCAACACGAAATGCCACGCGAAGAGGCCTCTTCACGCGGCATTGATCGGCGGCAGAACCTGAGCCTGCTCAGCCCTGGCGGGCCTTGAAGCGCGGGTTGACCTTGTTGATGATGTAGAGGCGGCCGCGGCGGCGCACGATGCGATTGGCGCGATGGCGCCCGGCCAGCGACTTCAGGGAATTGCGGACTTTCATGGCACTGGACCCGATCAACTGAATGGCTGCCACCGGTGGCGGCGCGAATTGGTGGCGGTGGTATAGGGGGGCGACCCTCAACCTGTCAACTGCCTTGGGCCATTGACGATGGTGGCCGGACATGGCCAATGGGGGCGATGGAAATGGACCTGACGCTCGCTGCGCTCATCGCCGGCCTCGCCCTGGTGGGGGCGATGAGCTACATGGAGCGGCGTCCGCGCAAGGGCCTCGACCCGAGCCTTCTGCCCACCACGCCGTTCATGTTTGCCGGTGCGCTGGTCGCCCTCCTTGCCGCCGTCCATCTGCTAACGGTGCTCGGCATCCAGCTTCCCAGGCGCTAGACCTGCTCGATCAGGCAGGCAATGCCCTGGCCGACGCCGATGCACATGGTGGCGAGCGCTCTGTTGTGGCCGCCGCGCTTCAGTTCCAGCGCCGCCGTGCCGGCCAGCCTTGCCCCCGACATGCCCAGAGGATGACCCAGCGCGATGGCGCCGCCATTGGGATTGACGTGCGATGCATCGTCTGGAAGGCCCAGCATGCGCAAGACCGCCAGGGCCTGGGCGGCAAAGGCCTCGTTCAGTTCGATGACGTCGATGTCGGCGATGGCCAGCCCCAGGCGGGCGAGCAGTTTTTCACTGGCCGGTGCCGGGCCCAGCCCCATGACCCGCGGTTCGACGCCGGCAACGGCGGCCCCCGTCACCCGCGCCATCGGTTCGAGCCCATGGGCCTTCATGGCGCGCTCTGATGCCAGGATGAGGGCGGCCGAGCCGTCATTGACGCCGGAGGCATTGCCGGCGGTGACGGTGCCGTCCTTGCGGAACGGGGTGGGGAGCTTTGCCAGCTTGTCCACCCCGGTGCCGGGGCGGGGATGCTCGTCGCTGTCGACGATCACCGCATCGCCCTTCCTCTGGGGGATGGTGACGGGCTCGATCTCGGCGGCAAGACGGCCGTTGCCTTGCGCGGCCACGGCGCGGGCCTGGCTGCGGGCGGCAAAGGCGTCCTGGTCGGCGCGGCTCACCTGATGATCGACGGCGACATTCTCGGCCGTCTCCGGCATCGAATCGACGCCGTACTGCGCCTTCAGCGCCGGGTTGACGAAGCGCCAGCCGATGGTGGTGTCGTAAATCTCGGCATGGCGCGAAAAGGCGGCATCGGCCTTGGGCATGACGAAGGGCGCTCGCGACATGGATTCGACCCCGCCGGCAATGACGAGGTCGGCCTCGCCGAGGCGGATGGCGCGCGCCGCCATGGCGACGGCATCGAGGCCGGAGCCGCACAGACGGTTGATGGTGGCGCCAGGCACCGACACCGGCAGACCGGCGAGAAGGGCCGCCATGCGGGCGACGTTGCGGTTGTCCTCGCCTGCCTGGTTGGCGCAGCCATAGAGCACATCGTCGAGGGCCTGCCAGTCGATCGCCTTGTGGCGGGCCATCAGGGTGCGGATGGGATGGGCCGCCAGATCGTCGGTTCTCACCGTCGACAGCGCTCCGGCAAAGCGGCCGATGGGGCTTCGGACATAGTCGCAGATATAGGCCTCGGACATGAAGGTCTCCCGGAATTGGCACTTCGACGCGGTCTTCTATATCGCCCCGCAGGTTCGCGGTAAATGACGCCGCCATCGCCGCCATTGACCGGTTCAGGCTTCATAAACAGCGGGTGAACGGGTCATCCAGTCTTCATTCAAGGGCCATCGGCTATCCATCGGGCCAAGTCGAACCGCTTGGAGATGACTGCCATGGAACCCTACTACTACGGCTACGGTGGCCGCTACGTCGTCGGCACCGACGGTGACGACACGCTCATCGGCGATCAGTACTCGGGCGGCTATGGCGGTCACGGCGGCTATGGCGGGCATCCCCCGAGCACCTATCACAACGATTTCATCACCGGGCTGGGCGGCAACGATATCCTCTACGGGCTGACCGGCAACGACACCCTCACCGGCGGCGACGGCAACGACACCCTCGATGGCGGGACGGGGGTCGACACCGCCGATTACGTGGTCTCAACGCATGGCGTGGTGGTCAACCTGGAATTCGGAACGGCCCATTCGGCCGATGCCGGCATCGTCGACACCGATGTCCTGATCAGCATCGAGAACGTGGAGGGCACGTCCTTCAACGACTATATCCAGGGCAGCGAAGTTGCCAACAAGCTGGAAGGATATGGTGGCAACGACGTTATCCTGGGCTGGGGGGGTGACGATATCCTGCAGGCCGGCGCCGGCTACGACACCGTGGTCGGCGGCGATGGCAACGATACCGTCTCGGGTGGCGAAGGCGACGATGTCCTGCAGGGCAATGACGGCTTCGATACGGCCGACTACAGCTATGTGACCGGCGACCTCCACGCCAACCTGGCCACCGGAGATGCCCATGTCACCGTTCTCGAGGCTCCCACCAGACTTGCCGTTGTGTCCTTTGCCCTCGCTCCGGTCCAGGTCTCCGGTCAATTGTCCGTTCAGTTTCCGGTCACGGTCGAAACCGACAAGCTGTCAGGCTTCGAGGCCGTGATCGGCGGCTCCGGCAATGACGTGCTGGAGGGCGATGCCGCCGGCAACCGTCTCGACGGGGCGGCCGGCAACGATCTCCTGATCGGCCATGACGGCAACGACACCCTCAACGGCGGCGACGGCAACGACACCCTGGATGGCGGTGCCGGCGGCGATGCCCTCGACGGTGGCGACGGCATCGATGTGGTCGACTACCACCTCTCGGCCGGATCGGTGGGTATCGACCTGTCGACGGCCCGCGGCCTCTTGGGCGATGCGCTGGGCGACACCTATGCCAACATCGAGAACATCATCGGTTCGGAAAACGCCGCCGGCGACGTCCTGACTGGCAACGACGGCGCCAATTCCATCATCGGGCTTGGCGGCAATGACGTGATCAAGGGTCTCGGCGGTGCCGATAACCTGAACGGTGGCGACGGCATCGACAATCTCGACGGCGGTGACGGCGGCGACCTGTTGCGCGGCGGTGATGGTGGCGACACGATCAATGGCGGCAACGGCTTCGATACTGCCAGCTACAGTGACTCCGGCGCCGCCGTGGCGGTCGACCTGCGGGCGGGAACGGGCCATGGGGGCGCCGCCGAAGGTGATGTTCTGACCAGCATCGAGGCTGTCATCGGCAGCGCCTTTGCCGACACTATCGACGGCAACGGCACCCGCAACGTGCTGCACGGCGGGCAGGGGGATGATGATCTCTCGGGCCGGGGCGGCGCTGATCGCCTGCTGGGCGAAGGCGGTAGCGATCACCTGTCAGGCGGCCTCGGCAACGACACGCTGGTGGGCAGCGACGGTGCCGACACGCTCAATGGTGATGACGGGAATGACCTCCTGCGTGGCGGCCATGGTCTCGACCTGCTGACCGGCGGGGCGGGCAATGACACCTTCGTGTTCAATTCCCTCGCCGACAGTGGCCCGACGTCCGAGACCAGCGACGTCGTGACCGACTTCGTCAAGGGTGAGGACAAGATCGACCTCAGCCATATCGATGCCGACCACATTCTGGTGGGCAATCAGGCCTTCCTGTTCATCGGCCACGATGCCTTTTCCACACCCGGCAATGGTCATCCCTACGGCAGCGATGGCGAGTTGCGGGCCGATTTCGTCGGCGACAACACCCTGATCGAAGGCGATGTGACCGGCGACGGCAAGGCGGACATCGCGATCACGCTGGCCGGCCACATCGATCTCTCGGCGCTGGACTTCGTTCTTTAGTCGCCCAGCACACCCACCTTCTTGCCGGCCATGGCCTCGGTGATCTCGCCGAGGATGGCGGGATCGTCGATGGTGGCGGGCATCTTCCAGGCATCGCCGTCGGCGATCTTCCTGATGGTGCCGCGCAGGATCTTGCCGGAACGGGTCTTGGGGAGGCGATTGACGTGCATCACGGTCTTGAGGGCCGCGACGGCACCTATCTTCTGGCGCACCAGCGAAACACATTCTTTTTCAACGTCTTGCGCGTCGCGGTTGACGCCTGACTTGAGCACCACGAAGGCTACCGGGATCTGGCCTTTCAGCTTGTCGCCGATGCCGACCACGGCACATTCGGCGACATCCTGATGGCCGGAAAGCACCTCCTCCATGCCCCCCGTCGAGAGGCGATGGCCGGCGACGTTGATGATGTCGTCGGTGCGGGCCATGATGTAGAGGTAGCCGTCTTCGTCCTTGTAGCCGGCATCAGCGGTCTCGTACCAGCCGGGAAAATGCTCCAGGTAGCTCTTGCGGAAGCGCTCATCGGCATTCCACAAGGTGGGCAGGCAACCGGGCGGCAAAGGCAGCTTCACGCAGATGGCGCCGAGGTCGCCGGCCTTCACCAGGTGACAGCCCTCATCGAGGATCTGCACGTCGTACCCCGGCATGGCGACGGTGGGGGAGCCGTATTTCACCGGCAACTGCCCCAGCCCCATGGGGTTGGCGGCGATCGACCAGCCGGTTTCGGTCTGCCACCAGTGATCGATCACCGGCACCTTGAGGCGGTCTTCGGCCCACTGGATGGTGTCGGGATCGGCCCGCTCGCCGGCGAGGAACAGGGTGCGGAACCTGGAGAGGTCGTACTTGCCGATGAACTCGCCTTTCGGGTCCTCCTTCTTGATGGCGCGAAAGGCGGTGGGGGCGGTGAATAGCGCCGCGACGCCATGTTCGGAAATCACCCGCCAGAAGGTGCCGGCATCGGGGGTGCCGACGGGCTTGCCCTCGAACAGGATGGAGGTGCAGCCGTGCAGCAGGGGCCCGTAGACGATATAGGAATGGCCCACCACCCAGCCGACGTCGGAGGCGGCCCAATAGACCTCGCCCGGCTCGACGCCGTAGATGTTGTGCATGGACCATTTCAGCGCCACCATGTGGCCGCCATGGTCGCGCACCACGCCCTTGGGCTGGCCGGTGGTGCCGGAGGTATAGAGGATATAGAGCGGGTCGGTCGCCTTGACGGTGACGCAGGGGCTCGATTTCCCCGCCGCCTTGGCGGCCGCCATGGCGGAGGCCCAGTCGTGGTCGCGGCCCGCCTGCATGGCGGCCTCGGCCTGCGGCCGCTGGATGACGATGCAGGCCTCGGGCTTTGCAGACGCCAGGTCGATGGCCTCGTCCAGCAACGGCTTGTAGGCAATGACGCGGCCGACCTCGATGCCGCAGGAGGCCGAGATCATCACCTTCGGCGTGGCATCGTTGATGCGGGTGGCCAGTTCGTTGGGGGCAAAGCCGCCGAACACCACGGAATGGATGGCGCCGATGCGGGCGCAGGCCAGCATGGCGATGGCGGCTTCGGGGATCATCGGCATGTAGATGATGACCCGGTCGCCCTTGACGACGCCCAGATCCTGCAGCACGGCGCCGAAGGCGGAAACCTCGTCGCGCAATTCGCGGTAGGTATAGGTCCTCTTCTGGCCGGTGACCGGACTGTCGTAGATGAGGGCCGCCTGGTCGGCGCGGCCGCCTTCGACGTGGCGATCTAGCGCGTTCCAGCAGGTGGAGCATTCGGCCCCGACGAACCAGCGATCAAGTCCGCCGACGCGTTCATAGACCTTCGTCCACGGCGCTACCCAGTCGATTTCCCGGGCCGCGCCGGCCCAGAAGGCTTCAGGGTCGGCTTTCCAGGCATTGTAGATTTCGTGGTAGCGGCTCACGGCGGATTACCCCTCTGGCGAAGATCCTATGATGTGGCAGCGATATTCGCGCCTTGGCCTTGACGTTTCAAGCCGACCTTGGGCTGAGCCTGATCGCCGCACCGGGACCTGCCCTCACACTGCCGCCGGCCCGCCACAATACCGACAGCGTCATTGGTGAGAATCACACTGATTGAGCTTTCATTCGGCTTCACGTCCCCATGGATAGCGTTCTTCACCCGTCCGGTCGCGACAACCGGGTCGATGTCCTGCGCGGCCTGGCGCTCGTCTCGATCTTCATCAACCATATACCCGGCAACACTTTCGAGCGGCTGACCCACAAGAACTTCGGCTTTTCCGATGCCGCCGAAGTGTTCGTGTTGCTGGCCGGATTTGCCGCCTCCATGGCGTGGTATCCGGGCTTTGTCGATGGCCGGGCAGGCGAGATGGCCAGGCGCATCGTGAAGCGGGCAGGGTTGCTCTATGGCTGCCATATCGCCACGACGCTGACGGCTATCACGGTGTTTGTCCTGGCCGCGGGTGTCACCGGCTGGCCCGGCTATCTGGTGGATGCAGCACCGGGGCTTTATCTCAACCTGGCAACGGTGGTGGCGAACCCGGTCAGCGGCGCTTTCGGTCTTCTCACCGGCGGGCACCAGCTTGGCTATTTCAACATCCTGCCGCTCTATATCTGCCTCTTGCTCATGGCACCGGGCCTGATGTGGCTGGCACGCTCGGGTATTGCGCGGCTGTTGATCTTTTCATTCAGCCTGTGGCTGCTGGCGGGCTGTTTCGGCATTGATCTGCCGAACTACCCGCGCCCCGGCGGGTGGTACTTCAATCCGCTTTCATGGCAGCTTCTGTTTTCCATCGGCCTGGCATTGGGCATCGCGCAGCGCCAGGGTGTGAGTGTTGCCTGGAACCCGCTGGTGTTCGCGCTGGCGGCGGCCTATGTGGTGTTCGCGGCGGTGTTTGTGCTGGGTGGGATGTGGGCAAGCTGGCCGGTGCTCCACCTGCCGCTGCAGCTCTATCAATTCGACAAGACTTTCGTGGCGGTGCCGCGCCTCGTTCACGTACTGGCGCTGGGCTATGTGGTCATGATGAGCCCGCTCGGGCGCTGGCTCGCACGCATCTCGAGCGACAATCCTCTCGCCGTCATGGGGCGCAACGCACTGGGCGTGTTCTGCTGCGGTTCTCTTCTTTCCATGGTCGCGGCCATCATGCGCATCGAATGGGCCGGGGGCATCGTGATCGATGCATTGCTCGTGTCGGCGGGACTTGCCGTGCAGTTCGCAGTTGCCCGCCACCTTGACCGCCGTCGCGGCCGGCGTCGGCGCCCGGCGGCAACTGGCCTTGCCGCCGCCGCGGCCTGATACCGAGATTCATGGACAGGCGGCCGGGTTTCTGCTTTCTATCGCGACATCACTGAACAGGATCGACACCGGGGCCAGGAGAGATAGATGGCAAGCAATGCATACGAAACCGATCTCGACCGCAATCCGGCCAACTACCAGCCCCTGACGCCACTCACCTTCCTTGAACGTTCGGCCAGCGTCTATCCCGAGCATATCGCCATCATCCACGGCAGGCAGCGCATCAGCTATCGCGATTTCTATGCCCGCTGCCGCCAGCTCGCCTCGGCGCTCGCCAAGGCCGGCATCGGCAAGGGCGAGACGGTCTCGGTGATGTTCGCCAACACGCCGCCGATGCTGGAGGCCCACTACGGGGTGCCGATGATGGGGGCGGTGCTCAACACCCTCAATACCCGGCTCGATGCCGAGATCATCGCTTTTTCGCTCGATCACGCCGATACCCGGGTGCTGCTGGTCGACAAGGAATATTCCGCCATCGTCAAGCAGGCGCTCACCCTCACGAAGAAAGCCAAGCCCATCGTCATCGACTATGATGACCCTGAATTCGACGTGCCGGGCGAAAGCCTGGGCAACATCGACTACGAGGATTTCATCGCCTCGGGCGATCCCGATTTCGCCTGGTCGATGCCGGCGGATGAATGGAACGCCATTTCCCTCAACTACACTTCCGGCACCACCGGCAACCCGAAGGGCGTGGTCTTCCATCACCGCGGCGCCTATCTGCTCGCCCAGGGCAACGTCATCACCGCCTCGATCAAGAAGCATCCGGTGTATCTGTGGACGCTGCCGATGTTCCATTGCAACGGCTGGTGTTTCACCTGGACCATGTCAGTGGTGGGCGGCACCCATGTGTGCCTGCGCTGGGTGCGACCCAAGGCCATCTGGGAGGCGCTTGACGATCATAAGGTGACACATCTGTGCGGAGCGCCCATCGTCATGTCCACCATCCTCAATGCGCCCGATGAGGAAAAGCGCGCCCTGTCGCAGACGGTGGAATTCTTCACCGCCGCAGCGCCGCCGCCCGAAGCGGTGCTGGCGGCCATGGGGGAAGCCGGTTTCAATGTCACCCATCTCTACGGCCTCACCGAGACCTACGGACCGGCGGTGGTCAACGACTGGCGGGCCCATTGGGACGATCTCGAAGCGTCGGAGCGCGCCACCCGGAAGGCAAGGCAGGGGGTGCGCTATGCGGCGCTTGAAGAACTCGACGTCATCGATCCCGACACCATGCAGCCGGTGCCGCGCGACGGGGAAACCATGGGCGAGGTGATGTTCCGCGGCAATGTGGTGATGAAGGGGTATCTGAAGAACCCCAAGGCCAGCGCCGAGGCCTTCGCCGGCGGCTGGTTCCATTCCGGCGATCTCGGGGTCAGGCACCCGGACGGCTATATCCAGCTCAAGGATCGTTCCAAGGACATCATCATCTCCGGCGGTGAGAATATCTCCTCCATCGAGGTGGAGGACGCCCTCTACAAGCACCCGGCGGTGCAGGCGGTCGCGGTGGTTGCCAAGCCCGACGACAAGTGGGGCGAGACCCCGTGCGCCTTCATCGAACTGAAGCCCGGCAAGACCGCCACGGCCGAAGACATGATCGCGTGGTGCCGCGAACGTCTTGCCCGCTTCAAGGTCCCGCGCCATGTGGTGTTCACCGAACTCCCCAAGACCTCGACCGGAAAGATCCAGAAATTCAGGCTCCGTGACATGGCGAAGGCGGGGTAAAGCGGGTTCCCGGTCTTGCTGTTTGTCGTTCGCAGGCAGCCCGTCGCGATCCGGGATCGCCTGCCGCGGCCATGAACGCCTGCTGAACGCCCGGTTCAGGTCGGGCTCAGGCGTTCCCGCTTAAAGTCTCCTCATCGACATGAAGGAGCCTTGCCCATGACCTATGTCATCGTCACCGGAAAGCGCACCATCGTCAGTCCGCCGCTCCCCTCGTTCGGCGATGCCCTCGAACGGGCCCGTTCAACCTTTGGCAGCGATGTCCGTCGCTGGCTCGATCTCAACCTGCGCATCGAGGAAAATCGCTAGAATTTCCGCCTGCCTCCCTCCTCAGTTTCTCCCGCAGACTCAAAAAGGGCGCCCCAGGGGGCGCCCTTCCTTTGTCCTCGGAACGCCAGGGTGGCGTCAGGCGGCCTTCTTGCCCTCGATGGTCTTGGCCTTCGACTTGGCGTCGGCGGTCGTGATCTGGATGCTGCGCGGCTTCATGGCCTCGGGGACCTCGCGCTTGAGCGCGATGTGCAGGAGACCGTTCTCAAGCTCGGCGCCCGTCACTTCCACATGGTCGGCAAGCTGGAAGCGGCGCTCGAAACTGCGCGCGGCGATGCCCTGGTGCAGGAACTGGCCACGGCTCTCCTCGCTCTCGGCCTGCTTGCGGCCGGTGACGGTGAGGGTCCCTTCCTTCACTTCGATGCCGATGTCGGCGTCGGAAAAACCGGCCACCGCCATGGTAATGCGGTAGGCGTTCTCGCCGACCAGTTCGATGTTGTAGGGCGGATAGGTCGGGGCCTCGAATTTGGCCATGTCGTCCATCAGACGGGCCATGCGGTCAAAGCCGACGCTGGAGCGGTAAAGGGGGGTCAGGTCAAACATGGTTTCATCCTCCTTGGGAAGCAATGAACATTGAAATCCCATCCGCCCTGTCGTCAGAGCCGGATGGCAGTTGCCGACCCGCTTATGCGGCGCCGACATATGCAAGATAGGCAGGCCTGAGGCGGTTTCAAGAGGGCGGCAAAGCCCACTTGTCGCCTCAATGTCGCACTAGTTTCCGAGTGTTCGGCGGGACTTCCCGCCCATGCCGGGATGAGGAACAGGGCTCATGGATTTGCGCAAGATTGGTGCTGTCGCGCTTGCTGTCGCCACCTGTGCGGCTTTGACGGCAACGGCCGAGGCCGGAGGGCGCCACTGGTTCTACGGCAATTATGGTGCCTACAACCGCGGCGCGGAACTGGATTTCGGCTTCTGGGCCGGACCGCGGCCTGCCCCGCCGCCGCCGCAATATTACGCAGCCTATCCGCCGGTCTATGCCGGCCCGCAAACAGTCGCGCCGGACTTCTATTATGAGGTGGCGCCGGGCAGCTATGTGCCGGTCTATGCCAATGACGGCCAGGGCCGGTCGGTGGTGCTCGACGAATACGGCAATCCGCTGCCCTATCGTCCGGCGCCGCGGACAAGGCAGGCTCAGCAGCCCCGTCAGCTTTCGGCTGTGCCCAAGCCGAAGCCCAAGCCCGAGGTGCCGCAGCAGGTTGCCGCCACCGATCCCAAGGCGACCATCGTCGAGACTGATAAAACGGTGCAAAAGCCTACCGAGACGGTGATTTCCTGTGACAAGGCGCGCCAGATCGTCGGCGGTTTCGGCTTCACTGATATCCAGACGGTGGGCTGTGCCGGCAAGGAGTACGGCTTTCGCGCCAGGCGCGACGGCAAGGACTTCGATGTGAGGCTGTCCAGCCTGTCGGGCCAGCTCATCTCGGTCAAGCGCCGCTAATTCGCATAGTCATTGCCGCGCCTCCCGAATTGGCCATTGCCAGGGCCTTTCGTGCGGCTGATTGTGTCGTTCTTCTGCAGATATCGGTTACGCGGCCGGCGTGCCGTGGAGAGCGGGCAAGCATGGACAGCGCATTCACCAATGGTCGGTTCCCGGATGGCACTTTGCGCTCCTTCGCCGTGTCTGACGGCAGGTTCGCGGAAGTCCGGGCGGATGGCAGCCCGCCGCCGACCGCCGGCCAACACACGGATCTGTGCGGCGCCCTTGTCATTCCGGGCTTGGTGGACGGGCACGTGCATCTGGACAAGACCCTTCTCGGGGATGCCTGGAAGCCCTACCGGCCGGCAACGAGCGCCCACAGGGTGAAGGAACGGGTTGCCATCGAGAAGGCCAATCTTGCCGATGCGGCGCCGGTTGCCAAAAGGGGTGCGGCCTTGATCGAAGCCGCCGTGGCGCGCGGCACAACCCACATGCGTTCGCATGTCGACATCGACCCCGATGCGGGCCTGAGCAACTTCGAGGCAGTGATTGAACTGCGCGAGCGCTTTCGCGATACGCTCTCCATCCAGATCGTCGCCTTCCCCCAAAGCGGCATACTTGCCGCGCCCGGCACGGCTGAACTTCTCGAAGCGGCGGTGCGCGGCGGCGCCGACCTGATCGGTGGCGTCGATCCGGCCGGGGTTGATCGCGATGTCGACGGCCATCTCGATGTCGTTTTCGCGATCGCCGAGCGGCATGGCGTCGGCATCGACATACATTTGCACGATCCCGGCTCGATCGGGCTCATGGAACTGGACGATATCGCACGACGAACCAGGGCCCTGGGCGGGCAGGGCCGGGTCGCCGTCAGCCACGCCTACTGCCTTGGCGAGGTGCCGCAAGCGGCGATGCTGCGCACGGCAGCAACCCTTGCCGAGGCCGGCGTCTCGATCATGACCAATGCGCCTGGCGACCATGCGTTTCCGCCTGTCCTCGCGCTGCGCAAGGCGGGCGTCAATGTCTTTGCCGGCAATGACAACATCCGCGATTCCTGGTGGCCCTACGGCGATGCCGATATGCTGGAACGCGCCATGCTGATCGGCTACCGCTCGGGGTTCTACACGGATGAGGACCTGGCGGTGGCGTTCGATCTTGCAACGACCTCAGCCGCTCGCGCGCTCGGCATCGAAGGCTATGGTCTTGAAAAGGGATGCCTGGCGGACTTCGTCACGCTCGATGCGCGGCACGTCCACGAGGCGGTCGTGGCCCGGCCGACGCGACGCACGGTCTACAAGGCGGGCCGTCGCGTCGCCGGCAACGGCGATCATTGCGAGCGACCGTCGACCGCGTGAGGGCACGGCGTGCGGTGCCCGTGCGCCCCTTGCCGGGAGTTGCCGGCTTGCTCTAAGTTCCGCCCGCCGCGCCGGGCCGTTGGGGCCCGGCAGGCGGCGGAGCGTGTTCCATGGAGCTTCATCCCGTCCCCGGCAACGAGGTGCCGCAGGGTCTCGTTGCGGGCGAAGTCGTCGGCGGTGATGGCACCCGGCTGCGCTACGGCATCTGCCGCCGGCCGGAGGCATCGCGCGGCACGGTGTGCGTGTTCGAAGGGCGCGGCGAGTTCATCGAGAAATATTTCGAGACCATCGAAGACCTCAGCGAGCGCGGCTTTGCTGTCGCCATCCTCGACTGGCGCGGCCAGGGCGGCTCCGCACGCCGCCTGAAGAACCCGTTTCGCGGCCATGTCGCCAGTTTTCGCCAGTATGACGAGGATCTCATTGCCTTCATGACCGGCGCGGTGCTTCCCGATTGTCCACCGCCCTATTTTGCCCTCGCCCACTCGACCGGCGGGCTGGTCCTGTTGCGGGCGCTGACCACCCGCAACTGGTTCCAGAAGGCAGTGCTGTCGGCGCCGCTGATCGATTTCGCGCCGGTGCCGCTGCCGCGGGTCCTTGTCCGGGTGATGGCGCGACTGGCGGTATTGTGCGGCCTCGGCCGCCTGTTCGTGCCCACCCAGGCGCGCCGCCCCCTGGAGGAGAAGGACTTTCCCGACAATCGTTTGACCAGCGATGCCGTCCGCTTTGCTCTTGCCGCCCGAACCGCCGTCGAAGCGCCGCAGCTCGGCAGCGGCGGGCCGACCTTTGCCTGGCTCGATGCCGCCTTCAGCGCGGTACGCGAACTGGCGCGCCAACCTAGATCGAGCCTGTTTCTGGCGCCGGTGCTGATCGTTGCCGCCCGCGACGACAAGGTCGTCTCGGCGGATGCCATCCGGCGCTTCGCGCAACAGCGGCCGGGCGTGGCGGCGGTCTTCATCGAGCATGCCCGCCATGAATTGCTGCAGGAGCGCGACCCGGTACGTGAACAGTTCTGGGCAGCTTTCGACACCTTCATCGGTGAAGGGAGAGGTGCCCGTAGCTAGGCAGGCGGGGCGTCCAGCAGCGCGAGGGCCTCCTCATAGAGCTCCTCGCTCGCAGCGGCGATGATGTCGCCGGCCAACTGGGGAGGCTTGCGGTCCCAGCGGCTGACGATGCCCCCGGCACCACGGATGATCGGCACCAGTGCGGCGATGTCGTAGACCTCGAGATTGGCATCCAGCGCCACGTCGATCTGGCCGGCGGCCAGCATGCAGAAGAAATAGGCATCGCCGTCATAACGGATAAAGCGCAAGGTGTTGCGCATGCGCTCAAGGAAATTCTGCTGTTGGGCGCTCTTGTAGAGGCCGGGGGCGGTGGTGGTGCCGATGGCCTCGGCGAGCCGTGCGGCCGGCTGCACGCGCAAGGGCCGCTCTCCCGCCGGCGTCTTGATGACCGCGCCGAGGGGCGATCCGACGAAACGCTCGCCGACATAGGCTTGCGCCGCGACGCCGACCGCCGGTTCGCCCTCATAGGTGAGGCCCACCAGCGTCGTCCAGCTCAGCATGCCGGTGACGAACGAGCGGGTGCCGTCGATAGGATCGAGAATCCAGGTAAAGCCGGATCTGGCCTCCTTTTTTCCGTACTCCTCGCCGATGATGCCGTGATCGGGAAAGGTTTCCTCGATCATCGCCCGCATGGCGCGCTCGCCCGCCTTGTCGGCCTCGGTGACGGGGTCGAAGCCCTGGTCGAGCTTGTTGGTCATGTCGGGGCGGGTGCGGAATTGCGGCAGGCTCTGGGCGCCGGCCGCCGCGGCAAGGCTTTCGGCGAATCGGGTGAGGTCGGCCCACGTGTTGTCATCGGGTTTTGTCATGGGCGAAAGGCCTCCGGTCGGGTGATGCTGTCTCATAGGTCAGGGGAGCGGGAGATAACAAGGGGGCAGGGCGGTCGTCGTCGTCGCGCTGCCCGGATATTGGCCGATTCTGTTGTTGCGTTGCACAAAAAATGTTGCAGCTGAATCCTGTTTTGGGGTCCTCCGGGCTTGCAGTGGGCATCGGTTCAATCGTTCTCGGGATTTTTTTGGAGGAAAGATGCGGGGATATTAAATATTTAAAATCAAATACTTGGAATCAAGACCTTGGGTTTGAGTAGCGGCATTTTCTGACAAAATGTCGCAATGCGAAAGATTGGGCTTGCAAATTGTGCGGTGCACATTAAATTCATGGACGTGAACTGAGGGCGTTGCTCTCATCTTCGCATGCCCTTCTTGGGCGTTTCCTCCCTAGACTTGGGCCGTTCCGCGTCAGCGTAACGGCCCTTTTTTTGCTCCGAAAGCGCTCGCCTTCATTCCGCGGCGACGGCGGGGACGCTTTCGCAGTCGGGCAGATGGCCGAGGAAGGTGGCGAAGACTTCGGCCAGTAGGTTGCGCAAGCCGGCAAAACCGGATGATCGCGACAGGTTGCGCTCGTTCATGTAGAGGCCGCGGTTCACCTCCACCTGCACGGCATGGCGGTGACGGCGCGGCTGGCCGTAGGTCTGGGTGATATGGCCGCCGGCATAGGGCTTGTTGTGGGCGACCCTCAGACCGCGGCTTGAGAACAGGCGGTCGATGAGGCCGGTGAGGGCGGGGTCGCAGGCCGAGCCGTAGCGATCGCCGAGCACGATGTCGGCTCGTCCGCCGCCGCTGGCATGCACCACCGGTGCCGCGGTCGATGGCATGGAATGGCAGTCGATCAGCAGGGCCCAGCCAGCGCGGGCAACGGCGGCGTCCATGAGGCCGGCGAGGGTTGCGTGATAGGGCCGGTAGAGGGTCTCGATGCGCTCTTCGGCCTCGGCATAGCGCAACGGCCGACGGTAGATCTCCTCGTGCTCGCACACGATGCGCGGGATGGTGCCGAGGCCGCCGGCGACACGCGGCGAGGCGGCGTTGACATGGGCCGGCAGGCGGTCGGCGAACATGTCGGGGTCGAGTTCGTAGGGCTCGCGATTGACGTCCAGAAAAGCGCGCGGGAAGTGCGCCTTCAAGAGTGGCGCGCCAAGTTCGCCGCACCAGCAGAACAACTCATCTATATAGCAGTCCTCCGAGCGCCTCAGCGTCAGGCGGTCGAGGCGCGAAGCGGCGATGAAGCCGGCAGGATAGGTGCGGCCCGAATGGGGTGAATTGAACACCACCGGCAGGGCGGGTACCGCCGGCTGCACGATCTCGAAGGGCGGATCGATCGCCGCGGCCCCCATGTTGCCAGCTCTCATGGCCTCCACCTTGAACTCTGTCCGCTGCCGGTTGCGCCGGCCAGCGTGCCGCATGACGCTTTAGCATTTGGCCACGAGCGGAGCCCGCGGTCAACGGGCGGGGCGCTTCATCCCCGGTTTACACTTTGCGGCTATTTTCATTCGGCACGTTTGGCTGTACTCGGGGGAGTACGTTGCTTTTGCCGATCAGGGGACACCATGGCGAGAATCCTGCTTGCCGAAGACGATCACGACATGCGGCACTTCCTGACCCGGGCGCTGGAGAAGGCGGGGCACGAGGTCAGTTCGTTTGCGGAGGGTCTTTCGGCCTTTGAAAAGGTCAAGTGCGCCGCCTTCGATCTGCTGCTGACCGACATCGTGATGCCGGAAATGGACGGCATCGAACTGGCACGGCGGGCGGCCGAGATCGACCCCAGCCTCAAGATCATGTTCATCACCGGCTTTGCGGCGGTGGCGTTGCATCCCGATTCGCGTGCCCCCAAGGAAGCCAAGGTTTTGTCCAAGCCGTTCCATCTGAAAGATCTCGTCAGCGAGGTCGAGCGGATGATCGCCGCCTGAAATCGGCCTTGAGCGAAAGGCTTGCGAAGCTTTGAGCTTCGCACTATACCCGGCTCGCCCGGACCCCAAGCGGCGCTCGGGCCACGCCAATCGGCGGGCGGTTAGCTCAGTGGTAGAGCACTACGTTGACATCGTAGGGGTCACTAGTTCGAACCTAGTACCGCCCACCAATGATTTCAAAGGGTTAGTCATCGCCCTCAAGATGTGTTCCGGTTTACGTCCCGCAAAGCGTCCCGCAAATAGGGTCTTGTTGCGATGCGTCATCCCATCTTCTCCTTTCTTCCAAACCGCCGCACCTTGCTCTGAAACTGCGGGCTGTGATGGCCATAAGTGCGCTCCACCATCTGCGGCGAGGCGCCTAAAAGCGCGGCCACGTCCCAAATCTCCATCCCCGAATGCAGCGCCCACGTCGCGCACGTGTGGCGCAGCGCATGCGGTGTCAGTCCGTCAAGCCCGGCTGCCTTTACCGCCCATTCCCAAGCTCGCCGCTCCTTCTTGATCGGCTGCCCGGCGTAGCTGACCACGCTGGCGATGCCTTTCGCCATGTCCATGCGGTGCCAGCGCCTCAGATGCGCCATGAGGCGATCCGGTATCCTGGCGGGCGTTCTTCGCTTCTTCGTCTCCCGTTCGCCGCTGCCGCGCCTGTGAATCACGGCTTGGTCCAGATCGATCCAGCCGCCCGATGCCGAGGGAACCCACTTCAGCGACAGGATGGCATTGTGACGTGTGCCGGTGTAGAGGCCGATGAGAATGAACCGCGCCACATGCGGGCGTTTTCTTGCCGCCCATAGCAGCCGCGCCGTTTCGTCGCGCGACAGGAACCGTTCGCGCCGCAATGAGCCCTGAGGTAGGTCCAACGTGATCTTGCCCCGCAGCGGGTCAGTTTCCTTGAACCAAGCGTTGACGGCGGCCTGCAAGGTCTCAAGCTCCCGCCTTGCCGTGGCCATACTCACCGGCCGCCCCTTCCACATCTGCGCCGTCCGCCATGCCGCGTAGTCCCGGCAGGTCTGGCCCTTGATGTCGGCAAGCGTCTGTTCCGCCCAGAAGCCGAGCAGCCGCTTCATGTGGTATCCGACAAGCGCCGGGCTCGTGTGTTTGGGTGCGATCTGGCGTGCATAGAAAATCAGGATTTCTGCAACGGGGAGGCGAGCCGGATCACGCTCGCCGATGGCCGGCTTCCATTTTCTGGCGATGTAGGCGGCAAGCCTTTGCTCAGCGCCTCGGCGGTCATCAGGGCCGCAGCCCGTGCTGACCTCAATTTGTCGTCCATCTCGGATGTGCCAGACCGCTGCGCGTCCCCTCCGCTTGCGCAGGTAGAGGTGTGGTCCTTTGGCTTGCCTTGACATTGCTCCAGCATCCTTCTCATTGCGCGTGGTGTAACCAAATGCCGGCCGGCAATAACAGTGGGCACAAGGCGGCCCCGGCGAATTTCCGTTCTAAGACTGGACACCGTGGCCCCACCAGCCGGGAAAAACATTTCAACTGCTGCAGCCAGCGGCATCGGCGCGTCATCGTCTATGAAATTATGCGCCATGAGCTTGCTCTCTTATGCTCGGTAAATGGCCCTGGCGAGGTAACGATGATGCTACTTAAGCGTGGGACCGAATGGTTTGAAAGGCGACGGCTCGAAAAGGCAACGGCACTATGCCTATCCGTTGTCGCACAGACCGCTTGCACTGAAGCGTTAGACGAGTGGTTAAAGCCCTTTACCCGCATCGTCGTGATCGTCTCCAAAATCGAAAGATATCGTTTCATCGTAACGCGGATGAAGACGGTTGATCTTTTTCTTAAAATCCTCCCAATCGTCACTAAGGCGCATGATCGTGATGACTGACGCCAGATGTTCGCGCAACTTAGGGTGACCCAACTCAGGGGTTAAACGTCGGAATAGCTGATGGCGTGGCCGACCATTTATTGTTTTTGGGGTAGTTTCCTTTAATTCAGTCAACACACCAGGTGCTAAGCGTTTATAAATAATATCATTTGTTATGTGACCAAAATATTGTGGCCGTTTCACTTTATCTCGTGGATAATCAAGTTCGCGTAAACGAAATAATTCTTTATAAAAATCATCAGGGAAGGTGCGAATCCATGGTTGCAATTCTTTTGATATGAATGCTTCAAGAATTTGAGCAAGAGCATCCGCAGCTCTGTCACGCTGAAAGCCAGTAGCTTCGTCAACTAAGGCAATGATGCCCACATGTGCTAATGCACGCATGAGAAGCCGGGCTCTAGTTGCGATTTTTTTCTGCCGTGATCCAAGCTCGCCATGTTCATCGGCATCTAGCCAGACATCGCAAATTTTCGGAATGATCTCGGCTTTAATCCCGTGCGCGATGTTTCCGCGTTCTGTTCGATACTTGATGATGATGGACTGCAGGTCGCCTAAGTGTTTATCAACAAACGGCTTTAGGCTCTTGAAGGACAAAAACTGGGGAACATCTGCAGCGGCGTCCTCCAGAGGACGGTTCTTTGCTACCCAACCGCTATAGTACATCCCCATACCCTTCATAAAATCGCTCTGGGTGAGGATGCGGGTCCCGTCAGAAAGGACGGAGCAAGGAAAGTGCATATCGCCAATGGTAAGGGTACCGCTGTAGGCGGTTCGCGGCACATCTTTTTCCTTGTCCCATCGGGCCAACGCTGCAGCCCTCGCGACATCGCGCCTCGCTTTTGGCGTCATTCGTTCGGCACGGGCAAAACCACCGCGAGCCTTCGATTTATTTGCCATAAAGCACCTCATGCATGCATCCTTCATTCGCAAGCATAATGCCTGCAAAGTCATTATGCAAGCATAAATGAAATGTGGCCTAATACCGCGTCCCTGAAAGGCTGACTCGCACTGGGGATTTGCAAATCGCCTGAACTCTGAATCAGTGTGGCGAACAAAGGAGGTTCGCCATGCCTATTCCACTGCGCGGTGATTTTGATGCGGCTCGGGTGCGTGCAATTGCCCGCAGGTCCAAAGACGCGGCCCAGGCACGCCGACTGCTTGCCCTGGCCGCGATCTATGACGGAGCGACGCGGACGCAGGCAGCAAAGATCGGTGGCGTGACGCTGCAGATCGTTCGCGACTGGGTAGTGAGGTTCAATGCCGAAGGCCCGGATGGTTTGTTCAACCGCAAGGCGCCCGGCCAGCCTTCGAGGCTCAACGATGCGCAGCGTTGTGCGCTCATGGGGATGATCGAGAGCGGCCCTATTCCTGCGATACACGGGGTCGTGCGGTGGCGGCTGATCGATCTGTGCCAGTGGATCTGGGAAGAGTTCAGGATCAGCATCGCCAAGCAGACCTTGAGCCGGGAGCTTCGCGCCATGGGGTATCGCAAGCTGTCGGCCCGCCCCCGTCATCACGCTCAGGCTGACGGCGCCATCGAGCATTTTAAAAAAGCTTCCCGGCGCGTTTGGCGGAGATCGCGCATGACAAGGGCTTCAAGCCTGAGCAGATAGAAATCTGGTTCGCTGACGAGGCCCGTATCGGGCAGAAGAACAAGATCACCCGACGCTGGGCTCGGCGCGGCACACGGCCCTCAGCTCCGCATGATCAGCGCACCGCCTCGACCTATATCTTCGGCGCCATCTGCCCCAAGGAGGGAAAGGGAGCAGCCCTGGTGCTGCCGTCCTGCAACACCGAAGCCATGAACCTGCACCTGGCCGAGATTGCCACCGAAGTTACCCCCGGCGCCCATGCTGTCGTCATCCTCGACCAGGCCGGCTGGCACCTGTCGAACCGGCTCAGCGTGCCGGCAAACATCACCCTAATGCCGCTGCCACCCAAGTGCCCGGAATTGAACCCGATCGAGAACGTCTGGCAGTTCATGCGCGACAACTGGCTGTCCAACCGCGTCTTCACCTCCTACGACAATCTCCTCGATCACTGCTGCGACGCCTGGAATAGGCTGATCGATCAGCCATGGCGCATCATGTCCATCGGCCTGCGCGATTGGGCGCACCGGTTCTGATCAACGAGATTGGGTATAAATCGGGCCCGTTATCAGGTTTTCCGGCTGACTGCGGGCGCAGTACATGACATCGCAGATCTGCTCGTGCGATCCTTTGGCAATGTTGGTCATGACGAAACGGATATCGATGTCGAGGGCCGTTGCCTCGATACGGGCACAGACACGGCGTTCAATCTTCCAGGACCTTGCCGCGAATTGCGTCTCGGTGACCCACCGCGCGCTAGACTTGCCGCCCGGTGTCGCTCTCAATCTCGGACAGCCAAATCAACCAGAAACTCCGATCCTGGCTCGGTTCCGGTGACCAGCAGGTGATCCCGCGCTCGCGTGCAGGCGACATAGAGGAGGTGGCGTTCAGTGTTGTAGACCTCTTCCAGGTCTGCCTCATCGCTCACTTCGTCAATGCGAGACTGCAGCGGCAGGACCTCATCATCGCAGGCCATGACGGCGACGGCGCGAAACTCCAGACCCTTGGCGAGGTGCATGGTGCCTACGGCAATTTGGCCGGCGAAGGTCTCCATCTTATCGGTTATGTCGACAGATTGCGCACCGGCTACCTTCATTGCGGCCCTCACCCGCTTGAGCTGATCGGTCGAGCGGACGAACACGCCAATTTCCTGCGGCGATAGCCCTTCCGCCAGGCGCTCGCCAATCCAGTCGGAGACAACACGCTGTTCCTCGGCCTCATTGCTGCACACGTGCACCAATGGCGGCGGACCGTTGAACACCGAGACCGTGCCACCGCGCTTTTCAATCGTGCCGTCGACATCGGTTATCTCGGACGGCAGGAGGCGGTCGGCCTGGTTCCTGATCTGGCGCGAAGTGCGGTAGTTGACCTTGAGGGTGTGCGAGCGGCCGCGGACGTCGACGCCCAGGGATTTCCACGAGAACGGCTGCTGGAAGATGCGCTGGCCCAGGTCACCGGCAAAGAACAGGCTATCGGGACGCTCTCCGCCGAGGGCAGCCAGGAATTTCAGCTCGGCGATGCCGATGTCTTGGGCCTCGTCGATTACGGCATATTCGAAAGGCTTCTCTTTCCCCGACCGGTAGTGAGCGGCAAGGCGTGCGAAGAGCCCGGACCAGGTGACAAGCTTGCGTCCCGCAAGTTGGCTCTGGACGTTCTCGAAAATCCCCCACAGGGCTTCCCGCTGCTTGATCCCGAGCCGCGTTCTGCGCCCCAGCCGCTGGACATCGCGGTATTCATCCCATGTGGTGATCTGCCAGGCATCAACGACGTCACGCCATTCGGCCATCAGAAACGGCAACGTGAAGGCATGCGGTCCGGCGCGCTCGGCAGCAGCCTCTATTGCCGACCTGATGACGCTCGCAGAAGCCATATTCGGTTGCCCAAACAGGCCGGCAAAGAGATCATGGCCAATCCCCTTTATCGGATGGACAGCAATCCGCCGGCGCAACGGCGTATCCTTGCCGACCAACCGGTCGAGCTTGATGTCCAGAGCATTGGCCAGGGTGCGGGAAAAGGTGGCGAGCAGGATGCGTGCCTGGGGATGCTTGCGCGCCATAAACGCGGCGCGGTGCAGCGCCACCACCGTCTTGCCGGTACCGGCCGAGCCGGAGATGCGTGCCGGTCCACCGTAATCGCGCTCGACGAATGCGCGCTGGGTCGGATGGAGAAAGACCGTCCACTTTTCCCACGGATAGTCGAGCGCCAATTCCAGCTCCTCGGCGTTGTCGAGAAGCCGGAAGCGCCGTTGCGCATCTGGGTGCTTGAAGGGGTCCTCATCCTGGGCCGTGACGGTCGCAGGCTCCGGCTGCTCGCCTACTGCCAGTTTCAGCAGTGCTTCCTGCGCCTCTTGAGGCAAATTGGCTATAACATCGAGGAGGTTCTCTTCATCTGCCTTGCGCACCTCATCGACCCATTCGGCCGGCACGCCGAAGGCCATCAACTCGCCCTTCCGCAGGTTATCGAACAGGTATCGCCTACGCGGAACATCAGGAAGAGCGCTCGCGTTCAAGTTTTCCGTGTCATGGGCCAAACGATAGCTCACCGGCGCTTCTTGACGCTCGGGGATAACAACCATTTGCATCGCACCAGTGGTGGGATGGCGCTCGATCCGCCGCCGCTCGGCCCACTTGTAGGCCGGGTCATGATGATCAGCGTAGCAGAGCAGGATGCTCGATGCGGTCCTGTGCACGATCAGGCGAATGTCGCGGTTGACCCGGACAGACCAGAAATTTGGGTCCTTGCCGTTGATTTTGTGGCAACTCATCCCTGGTGAAGATGGATTTAGGCGCAAGTCCATCGCTGTTAGCTTGACGGCCTTCTGCTCCTGCGCTGTCAGCTTGCTCAGGCTGTCGGTAAAGGTATCGGCGATGCCCAAGTCCATCAGCTTTTACTGTCCTTCGGGTGGGAACGGCCGACGTACATTTCCTTCCCGGTCAATTCGTTCCGGTAAATATCCAGACCATCTTCGCGCCGAAGAAGGGTCATGCTCTTTTCGAGATGTTCGGAGGGCACGAAGCCATATGTCGCTGACAAACTCTGGTCAAAGCTCCAGCCGTCCGGGCAAACAAGACGCTGCTGCTCGCTCCCCTTCCGCCTGCAGGCGGCAACTCGCTGCGCTTGATCTCCATCCAGATCGACATGCCCGAACTCAATCCACTCACACGGAACCAAAGGCCCGCGCATCTGATCAACGACAACGAGATCACGAGCAACGCCGTCATCAACATATTTCAGCCCATGCTCTTTCAGCCGTTCAACGAATTGCTCAACGTCACCCGGCACCATGAAACCAACGCGCACAAGCTCATCATCCGCGCACATCGTCTCATTCAGCGGGTCATTCCGCAAACGTTCCCAGACTTGCGGAGCGGAGCTAAGCAGGGCGTCAGCTCTAATGACGACGGAGATTGCTTCTACAAGCACAGCCACTTTTTAGTCGGGACCCCAATAGCTCTTCGTGGTGCCACATATTCGGTGAACCTGCGTTCCACTGCTCATCATCGGTTAGGTTTGGCGATGCGGAAGTTCATGGCCTTACTCGGATTTTTTTGCCTCGCCAAACGCTCCACCACGGCCTTGCGCTTAGCAATTTCCTCAGACGTCAGTGGTTGATGGAGGGCGCTTGCGTCTGCTTGAGACTGACGCTTCTTTGCGCCATCAGCGCCTCGCCCCTTCGACTGATGTTTGTTGGCTCCATTTGCCCCTCTTGGGGCATTGTTTTTGTCAAAGATGAAGCCGAGCAGGATCTGGGCTAAATGTGGCGTCCACTGACCGCCAGAGGCAGTTTTGAGTCCTTCATGGTTCAGCCTGAGGGCAACATCACCCGGCTTTCGTGTGCCCTCTCTTGCCAGCCGCTTCACCACCGGACGAAGCGTCGAGCAAAATTCGGATTGGGCCGAGGCCGACGAACCAAATTGCCTCAAGTCATCATTGGTGGTTTCGCGCTTTCGCTTTCCACGTGGCTTACCTTTGGGCTTAAATCTATGTCCGCCGTTCCAGACCGTTCGAACCGGCGGCTGTGGTTCTGATGGCCTTGGCAATTCGACTTTGGCCAGCGTCAAGTCAACAACAGTGTCTGCGGAAAAATATACCGGAGCAAGCGTTTCTTTGTAGACAAATGAATATCTGTTTCCCTTTTTGCTGATGAAATCTCCGATTTGGAATATCGGCACGGCTGAAGTGCAGCGGAACTCGATTGATTCGTGATTCGTAAAGTCCAAGAACTCAGCCCGAACGATGTTCGTATCACCATTCCTGGCCACTGAGGTCACGACGAGCAGGGTCCACGCGTCCGCACGTCTTTGACCCATCAGCTTGTTGTTAAGCCGGCCCGCCGTATTGGCGGCGGTGATCAATTCGTGAATTTGTCCCCTCGATCTCCTCGTCGGCGAGTCGCTGGACGTGGGTGGGCTATTGCTTGGCAAGCGTGGGTTATCGGTGCACGGATGTTTAGGCCATGGCGGACCCAGATCATCGAAATAGACCCTGCTGCCAAACGCGTTGGCATAAAAGAACACAGGGGCACGGCATACGGGGCAGCGAGCATTTGGGTTGAGGAAGCAGCCAGCAATCGAATTTGCAGCGTTTCTCTGTAGGAAGCTCCACGCATCGTGTCGCCGAAGTTTCTGGCGAAGACTCTCCCGCTCGGATAGCGAACGGCCGTAATTCACGCACCATCCGCAACTACAGTTTGGATAATGGTTGTAGCCCGGCACTCGAGTATACCTTATGCGATGCGCTGGGGTTCGCCCAGCCTCGATTGTCAGATCATTCCACCCCGAACACTTTCATCACCTCATCCCCGAGGTGATTGATGACCTTCACCGCGATCCGCCCAGATTTCGGCTTGGGGAACGGGCGCGAAGTATCGCTGTGGAGGCTCTCCCAGGCTTCCTCGTCGACCTCGGCCTTGAGGGTCGTCTTCAACGCCTTGTAGGGGTCGTTCGCACCGAGGAAATAAGCGTGGCGGACGAAGAACAATTCCTCGTTGTAGTCGGTGTCGATGAACCAGCAGGCGATGCCGTCGGGGCCGTCGGACTTGACCTCGCCGGTCGAGGGCTGGAAGACATCGACGCCATTGATCTTCACCTGGATGTTGCCGCCACCCGCCTCCTCGATGTCGATGTCGGGTTCGCCGAACACCACGAAAAGGTTGCCCGAGCCGGTCGACTTCAGCTCGTCGGCCATGTGCAGGTCGGGGTTCATGCGGGCCTTGAGCACAGGGATGCGACCGAGCTTGTCGAACTCGGCGGAATGGGCATCGAAGTTGAAGGCGCAGGCGATCAGGATGTCGAAGCCGGCATCGGCCGCCTCGCGCGCCGCCGCCACCAGGTCGGGGCGGGAGACGGTGCCGAACTCGGGGCCAATGAAGATGCCGGCGCGTTTTTCTTTCGCGCTCACGCCAGTCGCCTGCGGCGACGGCTCCGCGGGGGCGGCCTGACCGGTCGGCGGGCGGTCGCCCTTGCCGCCCTCGGCGGATACCCCTTCGAGATAGCGCCCCTCGGCGCAGATGAAGTTGCCGGGCCAGCCGGTGATCGAGGTGAATGAAAAACGGCCTTCCTTGTGGGCCTGCTGGACGCCAGCCACCTTGAGGTTGTCGAGCATGGCCTGGGCGAAGTCGGCATCCTCACTGCTCTGCGCGGCAGCGGCGCGCTCGCCCTCGGAGGCGGCCAGCGCATCGACCAGTTCGTCGTCCTGATCGACGCTCAGCACCCGGTGGGGCGACAGGCTTTCAACGGTGAAGGGGCCGGCGACGCGTATCTTGGACGTGTCGGGATAGGGCTTGTCGTAGAGATATTCGAACTCGGCCTTGGCGGCGATGGAGGCATCGATCTCCTTCTGGCGGGCGATACGGCCTTCCCACCAGTGGCCGTGCATCTTCTTCGCATCCTCGGGCCAAGACTTGTCGGCCTCGCGCGGGATTTCCCATTCCTCCCACGTCTTCCCCAGCAGGGCATTGAGGCTGTTGCGGATGGGCTCCAGCTTTTCCTGCCATTTCTCCCAGATGACGTCGATCTCGGCGTTATTGGCGATGGACTTGAGGGTGATGTGTGGTGCTCGTTCATAGACGAAGCCTAGGCGGATGTCGCCATGGGTGGGCTTGTCCGACGGCACCGTGCGGGCGATCTCGGCTTCCTTCTTCTGTCCTTCCGGCGAGTCGGCGAGGAGGTAATAGGGATAGCGCGCACCCATGATGCGGGCGCGGGCAAGCGCCAGGGCGACGCGTGAAGTATCGATGGTGATCCACCGCCGGCCCCACAGCTCGGCGACATAGGCGGTGGTCCCGGAGCCGCAGGTTGGATCGAGCACAAGGTCGCCCGGGTCGGTGGTCATGAGGATACAACGTTCGACAGTCGTAGACGATGTCTGAACAATGTAAAGCTTGTCCTCAGATCGACTGGTAAAGGCCGTGTCGCGCCATAAGTTGTTTATTGGGCGAACAGGGAAGTCATCTAGGAAACGCACAAACCGGACATCGTTGTTTCTCGGTAGTAAGCGATTTGCCCTGCCAGCCCTAGCGAGACTTTGGGGTGGCATACCCCACCATCGACTTCCAGAGTTGTAGGATTTGCCAGCAAACTGGAAGTCATATTTTCTACCCGGTCCAGGTTTTGTCAGATCGCTAACGCTAAAAGGGCGCTCTTCAGACGAGATGCCAATCGCGCCATGCTTTTCCTCAGCGGTGAGTGTGCGTCGTCTTAGATCGTCGCTTTGAACGTAAAAATATTCTGATATGGAGTCGGTTTCTGCCCTTTTGTCGATGAAAAGAGGTCGGAACTTGGCCTGCGCCGCGTCCTTCGCGTATTGGATCACGTAATCTAATATAGTAGGTAAAGAACTACCTGATTGCAGACCTGATGTCTTGCTTACTCCGATCATGGCAATTAGGTTCGAGTCCCCGAATACCTCATCCATCAGTGCCCGCACCCGGTGCACATTCTCGTCGCCAATCTGCACGAAGATCGAGCCCGACTCGCTCAACAGGTCGCGCGCTACGGTGAGGCGGTCACGCAGATAGGTGAGGTAGGAGTGGATGCCGTCGCGCCAGGTGTCGCGGAAGGCCTTCACCTGTTCCGGCTCGCGAGTGATATGGTCTTTTGACCCGTCCTTCACGTCGCGCGATGTGGTGGACCACTGGAAGTTGGAGTTGAACCTGATGCCGTAGGGCGGGTCGAGATAGATGCACTGCACCTTGCCCCTCAGGCCCTCGCGCTCGGCGAGCGAGGCCATCGCCTGCAACGAGTCGCCGAGGATCATGCGGTTGGTCCAGTTGGCCTGGTGCGCATAGAACTCGGTGATGGCCTCCTTGTCGGCAAGGCCGTTGAAGTCGGCGAAGAGATCGGGTGTATCCGGCGTCGCTTCCTTCGCCCGCTCCTTCGATTGCTTCAGGAGATCGTCGATCAGCACCTTGGGGTGGACCTTTTCCTGGATGTAGAGCGGCGGGGCCTGCACCACGAGGTCGGACCAGTCCTGCTCGTCCTTGCCGCGCCACACCAGTTGCGGATCGAGGTCGCGGTTGCGGCACTCATAGGCAAGCCTGACCGGCGACTTCTCCTCCGCCGCCATGACGCTTTCCAGCTCTGCCGTCGGAATATTCCGCCGCTTCGCCCCGACATGACGCAGGGTTTCGACGTCAACAGGTTTTTTCGCCATTCGTCCAACCCCACTCACTCTGCCGCACTTACCAGGAGACCGCTATCTTCGGCGATATTGTCTGGCAGTTCTTCTTCGTCTGCCGGGCTGTCTGTGCGCACAACTTCGTGCCCGGTTGCCTTGGTTATGAGTACCAACAGGCGCTGTTCACGATCCTTCATGAAGTCTCCGAATTTGTCAGCGCGCAGCAGCTCTGGATCGATGCAATGAGTCTGGAGGTACCGTTTTCGGTTCGCTACCGCCCGCGATCCAGGCTGGCACTTCGGCGATATCTCTGGCGAAACGCAATTCAATGGCAGAGCCGTAAAGTTCACCGAAGATACCGCACCAATACCACCGCGCAAGTTTGCGCTTGTTCTCCGCGTGTTCCCATTGGTCGCCGATCTCAGCGAGGATCGCGGCAAGCGGCACAATCTGCGACTGATAGGGCAGATCGATTGCGCGATAGATGAACTGCTGTCGCAGGAACTTTGCGGCGGTCGTGAAGCCTTGCTCGATACGATCCTTGTTTGCCTTGTAGGCATCGAGGGGCAAATCGAGCAACGATTGCCGCGTGGCACGCACCGCAGGAAGGTCACTCTCCTTGACACCTGCCGCAACCGCCTCCTGACGCACCTGCTTCGTGTGCAGGAGGGAGATAGCCTGGAGGAAGTCTGTACTCGCGATTTTCTCGAGGACTCCATGCTTTTGACCTGCCATGTGGCCAAAGGTTTGCATCCGCGCGTGTTGGCCTGTTGCGTTCGCTGAGCCAAACCAGTCGTCGCGGAGTCTGTAGCCTTTAGCGGCATACATGGCCGTTACAAGCTCAAATGCATCAAGCGGCTTTCCGCCGGTATTGACCTTCTCGAAAACAAGACACACCGCTTCATGAGACGTGTCGTGCACGTCTGGTACAGCGATGTCATACGCTGTTGTCCGTCGAGCAGGAGTTGGTCCGGAGCCTGTGTTGACGCCTCGGGCGATGCGCCCTGAACTGGCCTGCGTGCAAATGTTTCCGCGGCTCCAGCCTTCATTTCGAGCGTCATCAATGCCCCAACGGGGAAGGCTTCTGAAATCGAAGAGATAAGGCTCTTGATCCGCTCTTCATCCCAAACCCAACTGCGTTGGAAATCTGGCAACTGGATTTTTCCATTACCGCAGTTCTTGAGTAGCTCCTCCAAGAAGACGGGATTGGTCGTGAATGCCGTCTGCGCCATCTGCCTGTCGTCCCCTTTTGCCCTATTCTGCCGCGTCGGCAGAAGCCTTGACCGCGAGCCTCCTGATCAGCTCGTCGAACTTCGCCTCGATCTCGTACACTGCAGTGAACTCGGCGAAAGACCAGCGACCGTATTTGCCGAGGTTGTTCACGCCCGGTACCCAGTAGGCCTTCATGGTGTTGGCCTTTTCTTTGGCATCCTCGCCGCGATAGCCCTTGATCTCGACGATGAGATTGAGCGGATCTTCATGGCCGTCCGCCACCTGAACGATGAAGTCAGGGATGTATTTCCTCGGCGTCGAGCCCATCAGGTAGGGCACTTCGAGGCCCAGGTTCTGGTTTTTCACATAGGCGCGGACGAGGTCGTGCTTTTCGGCCACGCGGCAGAACTCGGCCTCCCAATCCGAGTCGCACACGACCCAATTGACGTGGCACCTGCCCGGGTCGGTCTGCCAGCGCAACTCCTTCGATGTGGTGAAGTTCACGTGGGCTGTGGAGCCCACCGGGTTATAGGCATCGAGGATGGCCTTGACCGGTCGCTCGCCGACCATGGTTTCGGTGATCGCCGCCTTGATGCGCTCGGCCGCCATGTCGGCAATTTCCTGGTACATGAGCTGCGCTTCATAGGTGCCTCCGGTGCAGCGGAGATAGCCGCCATCGAGCCACTGGCGCGCGATGCTCTTCAACTGACCGAAGAGGTGCATCTTGGGCGTTTCGCCGGGATCGCGGAACTTCTGGTAAAGTAGGTGCTTGGCAAGGTGGAAAAGCACCGTCGAATGCCGCATGTCCTTTAGGTGCTCGATGCTGAGTTGAACGCCCTCACCCACTATCCCCTGATTTCTCACCTCGGAGGGGCCGACAAGCCTAGGCGTAAGTTCCAGCAGGGAATCGGGCGTAAAGCTGGCCATGAGCCGCTCCTCCGGCAGCTCGACCCGATAGCCCTCGACGCGGGGGAAGCTGATTTCCAGGCTGTCGCGGTCCGGCCTGACGGCGTGGACACGGATCGTCTCGCGCGGCTTGGCGGGTGCCGAGACGACAGGCTTGGCGGCGAAATCAAAGGGGATGCCGAGCACGTCGGCGTATTCGACATTGAAAAGGCCGGCCTCGTTCAGGTCGTAGGACTGCCGGCGCAAGGCCCGCCCCACCACCTGCTCGCACAGGAGTTGGGTGCCGAAGGCGCGTACGCCCAGCACGTGGGTCACGGTGTTGGCGTCCCACCCTTCCGTCAGCATGGAAACGGAAACGACGCAGCGGATCGGTTCACCCAGGCGGTCCTTCTTGCCGACGGTGTTCATCACCTCGCGCAGCAAGTCCTGATCGGTGATCTTATCGCCGGCGGCCGATCCGTCGCGCTGGATGATCTCGCGCCGGAATCGCTCAATCTCGTCCTCCGCCATATCGCGGAAGTTCTTGTCCAGCGCCTCTCCTGACTCAAGCTGCTCTGAAGTCAATCAGCAGCGTCCGCGGGCGTGCCAGCCGGTTGCCATGGTCATCATAATTACGAAAGAGCGCCAGGCGGCCGTTTTCCAGCGTTGTTGAGCCGTCGTCATTGACGCGGTGGAAGCCGGAGATGAAATCGTAGACCAGTTTCGACGTCGAGGTGTTGTTGCACACCACGATGAAGACCGGTGGCACGTCGATGCCCGCTTCGTTCCACAGGGTATGTGTCTTCTCGTAATGACCGTAGAGGGCGTGCAAGGCCGTCTGCAGTTCGGCGGGCAGGCTCAGAGGATCGAACCCCTTGCCCGCCTTGCCGCGTCCCTTCTTGGGCATCTTCTTGCCGATGTGGTCCCACAGATTTCGGTACATCGGTGTATCGCCGCCCGGTACGTTGTCGGAAATCGGCACACGGGGAAGCTTGACGATGCCGCATTCGATGGCATCCATCAAAGAGAAGTCGCTCATGGTCCACGGGAACAGCGTACCTTCGGCATAGCCCGAGCCACGCAGGAAGAAGGGGGTGGCGGAGAGGTCAAAAACGGTGTTGACACCGATCTTGCGCTTCACCGCCTCAATGCCGGATATCCACAGCCGTGCCGCTTCGTTGTTCTTCTTCGCCGCGTCCTTGTCGTCGCCCTTGAGGTCGGCAACCTCATCGCTCTCTGGCCTTTCCCGGTAGCAGTGGTGAGCTTCGTCGTTGAGTACCATGATGTTCTTGAAGCCCATGAGGTCGGGCATCACGCGCTGCAGCATCTGCCCATCGGTCTCGACGGTGTTGAGATCAGGGCCGCGTCCCTTGAGCAATGCGCGGCCGGTCTTGGAGATTTCCAGGCGCTCGCGCGGCTTGAAGGCGTGATAGTTGGAGATGACGATCTTGGCGCGGGTCAGGTCGGCGAGCATGTCGCCCGGCACGATCTCGCGTGACTCGAAATAGCTGTCGGGATCGTTGGGCTGCAGAACCCGCAGGCGGTCCTTGATGGTGATGCCGGGCGTCACAACAAGAAAACCGCGGGTGAATTGCTTGCTGCCGGGATGGCGAACGGCGTTGACCGTCTGCCAAGCGATCAGCATGGCCATGACGGTGGTCTTGCCGGCACCGGTTGCGAGCTTCAAGGCAATGCGCGTGAGTTCGGGATTGGATTGCGCGTTGGCCCCCTTGATGTGCTGCCAGAACTTGGCGCAGCGCGGCCCCATCTTGGGAGCGACTTCCGTCAGCCAGATGGCGGTCTCCACCGCCTCGACCTGACAGAAGAACGGCCGAATATCTTCAAACTGATGATGCCGCCAGTGCTGCAGCAGTCTGGCCGTTTCCGGCGTCACCAACCATTGATCGGGATTCGGAAGATTCCGCCAGGTCTCCACGTAAGTGCGGACTTCGTTGATGATCGGGGTAGGGTTGTACTCCTGCTCATCCGTCGACAGGCCTTCACCGGAGTCGAAGACAAACCCCTTCTGGTTCTTGCTGGCGCGCTGTTTCTTGGGCTTGGGCACCGGCGTGATGAGGTCCGAGCGCCGGCGCAGGTCGATGATGCGGTTGGTGGGTTGACCGTCGGCATCGAGTTCCCAATGCTGGCCGGGATAGTCGTACGGAGAATTGAGTATAGGTTTTTCGAAGAAGCTGGCGGTCACGCTCGCCCCCGGTGTCGCCCGAATCCTTACAGATACAGCTCTGCCTCAAGCCTACTCAGTGTTGCAGCCATTGCAACCAGCGGTTTTGTGCTAAATAGGTATACTCCAACGCGACATCAACATGTGACACATTTAGAGTCCTATTAGGGTTGACTTTGGCTTATATGAGACGTTAGCGTGCGTGGTCTAGACTCTAACGAGACGGAGACCCACACCATGGCCATCTACGGCTACGCCCGCGTATCGACCCTCGACCAGGACGCCTCGTTGCAGGAGGAGACCCTGCGTCGGGCCGGTTGTGACATCGTGCGCGCCGAGAAGGCGAGCGGATCGAGCCGCAACGGACGACAGGAACTGGAACGGCTACTGGAGTTCGTGCGACCTGGCGACACCCTTATGGTCACCCGCATCGACCGGCTGGCCCGGTCGGTGGGTGACTTGCAGGACATAGTTCGCACCCTCAAAGACAAGGGCGTGGCGCTCAAGGCGACAGAGCAGCCCATCGACACATCGACGGCCGCCGGCAAGGCATTTCTCGACATGCTAGGGGTGTTTGCCGAGTTCGAGACCAATCTCAGGCGCGAGCGCCAGATGGAGGGCATCGCCAAAGCCAAAGAGCGAGGCGTCTACAAGGGGAGGAGACCCAGCATCGACCGCGAGAAGGTGGAGCGGCTCAAGCAGGAGGGGATGGGCGCATCGGATATCGCCAAGAGGCTCAACATCGGTCGGGCCTCCGTATATCGCTTGCTCGCCGCCTCCGTTTAGCACCTCCGCCATCACGACGTTGCGCCAACAAATATAGGCGATGTCCGCCATCTCATGTCTTTCGTCCGCTGCAATGGGCTCACATCGAACGAATTTGCAACCCGGTCCGCAATGGCAATGTGAACTGGACTAACCTATAGCTGGGGACAAAATGGGGAGCAGGTCAGCATCGCCCGCATGGCAGCCTAGACTCCAAACTGCCTATCAGTCGTCTCGGCCTGAATTAGGACAGACTGGTGAGGTTCCACAGCTAGAGAGACAGCTATGAAGTCGAAACCCATTACCGCGCGCTTGGACACACGGGACCTTAGGATTTCTCAGAGATTTAGTCAAACGGTCGGATTTCGAAAAGCGAGCTCGCCAAACGCGTGCATCTTTCGGCCTCGGCCTGTTCGGAACGGCTCCGCATACTCGAAGCCGCAGGAATTATTGAAGGGTACTACGCGCGGCTGAGTCCCGCCCTCATGGGAGGTGTGGTGTTCGTGTTGGTGGAGGTGGTTCTGGGTCGTCACCACGTTGAAGACCAACGGCGTTTCGAGACCTCTATTCAAGCCATCTCCGAAATTCTGGACTGCTGGGCCATTGGTGGACGAATCGACTACCTGATGCGCGTTGCAGCCCCCTCCATGGCAGCGTATCAGGAGTTCATGGACGGATTGCTTGAGGCAGATTTGGGGATCGACCAGTACTATAGCCTTGTCGTCACGAAATCCGTGAAATCCAATTCTCCGATACCACTGCCCGTGCTGGATCAACGATGAACGGCGCAGCTTTGGTTTGCACGGTGGTTGCCGCCAATTCCGTGAATTCGTCGGCCATGAGCACACATCCCCGCAAAATTCGAGTTAGGTTTGCCGATATGGTTGGCGTGTAAGAGGCGGTCGGCAGAGCGTTCTTCGCCCACTGCTTGCAGGAGAGGTATCGTGCGCCGGGTTAATCCGGGAATGGCGCAACTCCAAGAGGAGGAATGGAGCTCCGCCTTCAACCCGTACTTGCATCTAAGGGCGGTTTCAAACGTGGCCGAGTGGTCGGGGCGCATGTGATTCCAAGCGGTTGGCGAAGCCAACCCGGAGGAATTCATGTAGGCCTAGCAGGCTGTTGAAAAAGTCCTGCAGACCGCGAACGTATATGAATCACCTCGTGAGCAAACCGGAATTAAACGCACCGATTGCCCCCTGTTTGTTCACTTTTTCAACAGCCTGCTAGCACTCAGCCAAGTTCGAACCGACGTCAAGATGATGATAGGAACAGGAGGACAAAATGAAGAAATTCGGTGTAGCTGTCGCCATGCTCGGTGCAGTGATGTTTTCGTCCGTTGCGCTCGCCAAGACTTTTATTGCTGGTATTGAGCCATCATTTCCACCTTGGGCGTCGGTTGAGAACGGACAGTATGTCGGGATAGCACCAGACGCGGTACGCGCGATCGCCAAGGAGGAAGGGTTCGACGTCAAGTTCACGTCAATGCCGTTTCCTTCTCTCATCCCGGCATTGAAGGCCGGCAAGATCGACATCATCGTCACCGGACTGACGGTGACTCCCAAGCGCAGTCAGCAGGTCGATTTCACGATTCCCTGGTGGTCGACGAAGATGGACGTGCTGGTGAAGATGGGTTCTCCGGTCAATATCGGCACGGCGCTGTGTTGTGGCGCGGATGTCAGTGCTCAGACCGGATCAACCGAGTACCAGTGGATCGAGGACAACCTCGTTAAGAACCACACGGGCGTGAAGGTCCATGCCTACGCTGCGGACACCACCGCGCTGGAGGACCTTAAGATAGGTCGTCTGCAAGCCACGGTAACTGACAGCGACACCGGTCAGGAATTCATTGCGGCCAATCCGCAAACCGTGCGGCTGGCTGGCCAGATCGACACCTTCCCGCCGGAGGTGTATGCCCTCGCCGTGCAGAAGGGAAACCCCGACGGGCTGCTTGCGACGTTGAACAAGGGCATCATCAAGCTCTACGAGTTGGGCGAGTGGGCCAAGATCGTAAACAAGTACATACCTGGCGCGCCTATCGGGAAGGTGCCAGCGTACATGTCAGCTAACGTGGAATCTTATCACAAGCCCGTTCCGGGCCTGACCGGATCAAACTGATCCAGCGGGACTGAGAAGCGGGTGCGCGATCGACGGATCGAACGCGCACCCACCTCGTGATGCCCGTGACAGGCCATGCAGCACTGTCAATTTACGCGCGCGGGGCACGGCTATGATCTACAAGACGCTTCTTGATAATGCGCCCTACCTCCTCGAGGGGGCCGGCATCACGGTGGTCCTCGCCGTGGCACTGCTGGGGCTGGGCCTCATTGTCGGACTCGCCTTGGCGCTACTGCAAGTCTACGCCAATCTGGGTCTGCCGACGCTGGCTACGCTCGTCGAGCGCTTCTTTCGGGGCGTGCCTGCAGTTGTTCTCCTGTTCCTCTTCTATTACGGCATATCGAACTTCTACAATATTTCCTCATTTGCCGCGGCGGTGCTGGCACTCGGTCTGCGCTCCGCCGCCTACCAATCCCAGATATTCAGGGGCTCCATCCAGGCCATCCCGCGAGGGCAAATGGCAGCGGCACGCGCGATCGGAATGACGAAGCTCACCGCCATCCGATCCATCATCCTTCCGCAAGCCTTTCAACTCGCCATCGGACCCTGGACCAATGAGGCGATGTCGGAGCTCAAGGACACATCCCTCGCCTATACGATAGGCGTGGTCGAGTTGCTCAGACAGGCCTCCTACATCGTTTCGAGCAGCTACGGGCATACGCTCGCCGTTTATGGAGCAGCCGCGTTCGTCTACCTCGTCTTGAGCCTCGCGGGCAATAGAGCGCTTTACTACTTGGAAGAGCGCTTGCAGGTCCCGGGATTTGAACACCATTGAAAAGTCGGAGCTGACGCGATGGAGACTCCGTTGATGCGGATTAACAACCTCACCAAACGCTATGGTGATAAGGTCGTGTTGCAGGACGTATCGCTCAAAGTCACCAAGGGGGAGGTCAAAGGCATCATCGGCCCTTCAGGTGCCGGCAAAAGCACGCTGGTGCGCTGTTTGAACGGGTTGGAATTCATCGATTTAGGGGAGATCTACCTGGACGACATCAATCTCGCCGACAAGCGCACCAACCTAGACAAGGCTCGCTCGCGAATTGGTTTCGTCTTTCAGGACTTCAACCTTTTCACCCACCTGACGGCACTACGCAATGTCACCATCGGTCTGACACGGGTGAAGCACATCAAGCGTGCCGAAGCCGAAGATATTGCCCGGCGTGAGCTGGAGCGTGTCGGATTGGGCGACAAGCTCCACTCTTATCCCGCCGAACTGTCGGGCGGGCAGCAGCAGCGCGCTTCGATTGCCCGGGCATTGGCAATGGAACCGGAGATCATGCTGTTCGATGAACCAACATCGGCGCTCGACCCTGAATTGGTCGGGGGAGTTCTGCGTGTCATGCGTGAACTGGTCCGAGCCGGAATGACCATGGTCATCGTTTCCCATGAAATGGCCTTCATAAGGGCAGTCGCTCACGACGTCATCTTCATGGTCGATGGCCAGATATCCGAAGAAGGGCCTGCAGAGCAGATTTTCGATACCCCCCTGAACCCGCGAACCAAAGAGTTCATCCGGGGGCTGTCGGAAAATTTTGCGAACGCGGATTAGGCGGCAGCGATCATGGAACCGTTCCTCATCTTTGCTTGGCAATCCTTGCCCGCACTTCTTCGTGGCACGGAATTTACGCTGGTCATCTGGATCGTCAGCGTCAGTTTTGGCTTTTTCTTCGGCCTGCTTCTATCCGTGATGCGCGTATACGGTAACCGGTTCTGGTACGGGGTGTCGACGGTTTACATTGAGTTCATCCGCGGCACCCCGATGATGGTACAGATGTTCGTCGTTTATCTCGGGCTGCCAGAAATCGGCATCGTCTTCAGCCCTGTGACCGCCGCTATCGTAGCGATCGGATTGAATACGGCGGCATATCAGGCTGAGTATTTCCGCGGCGGCATCCGGTCGATCTGGAGCGGGCAGATGACAGCCGCCCGGGCGATCGGCATGTCGCGGCGGCAAGGAATCCTATACATCATATTGCCGCAGGCTCTGCGCATAGCCTTGCCGCAATGGAGCAACGAAGTCGTCCTGGAACTGAAATACACTTCGATCGCATTTGCAATCAGCGTTCCGGAATTAATGGGACAGGCTGAGATAATCGGCGCGGATACGTATAGATATTTCGATATTTTCGTAGTCGCAGCCGTGATTTACCTGATCCTTGTCAGCATTGTGACGCGCGTGCTCGGCATTGTCGAGAAGCGCTTTGCTCTGCGGACGTGAGCCCGTTTTTAGCATTGACGCGACATTCCCGGATCCACCTTGCTTGCGCAGCATGAATTCATGACGAGTTAGTACTACGACCATCCATTTCCCTGTTTGGGGGACGTCTATGCGGCTCGCCTTCGCACGCGTGAACACGTCCGCTGCACACCCCTCATTCGGGCCCGGGCCCTCTCCACCATCACTCACCGCAGCGTGCATTACAAACTGGAGAGCCTCCAAAAGACCGGCAGCTTCAAGGCCCGGGGCGTCAGCAACACACTGCTCTTGAATTCGCAGCGCACCGGCAGCAACGGCGTCATCACGTATTCGACGGGAAATCACGGCCGCGCAGTCGCCATGATCGGGCGGGATTTGGGCATACCGGTTTGCATCTGCATTTCCAAGCACGTTCCGGCCGTCAAGCGCGAAGCACTGAGGCAAGCCGGGGCACAGGTCATCGTGCAAGGCAACAGCCAGGACGATGCAGCAGCGCTTGCGGCTAGGCTTGCCGACGAACGGGGCATGATCCTGATAGACCCCATCAATGATCCGGCGATCATCGCGGGGCACGGCACATTGGCGCTTGAGCTTCTGGATGAGTGCCGACAGCTCGATGCCGTCCTAGTGCCTGTCAGCGGAGGCGCTTTGATCAGTGGCGTCGCCCTCGCAATCAAAGCGGTGTCACCCGCCATTAAAGTCATCGGGGTATCGATCGAGTGTGGCGCGGCGATGCATGCGAGCCTTGCGGCGGGTCGCCCGACGGAGGTGGAGGAGGTCCCTAGTCTGGCTGACAGCCTGCAAGGTGGCATCGGGCTCGACAACCGGTTCACGTTTTCTATGGTCCAGCGCCTAGTGGATGAAGTGATTCCGATCAGCGAGGATGCGATCGCCAGGGCCATGACGTTTGTATTCGCGCACGACCACTTGGTGCTGGAAGGCGCGGCTGTCGTCGGCATCGCCGCGCTGCTTCAGGGCAAGATTTCCTCCTCGTTACATAATGTCGTGGTTGTTGCGACGGGAGCCAGCGTCTCTGCAACGCTTCTCGCCGACTTGCTTGAACGCTATGGCGACAGCATTGTCGGCTAAAACGGCGATCCTTGGAGCCACCATCGACCCGAGCGCCAGGTACTCCAAAGCCGGTGCAAACCGGTTCGCAGCTTCGAAAATCGATACGCCCCCACCGGCACCAGTCCGCTGGATGGCATCCATCATCGCCACGCCCTGGAGACGCAGCACGTCCACCTTTCTCAGTTTCGGAACAATCTCCTCACTCTTGTGGGTCTTTCCACCGGTCGCGAGCAGCCATATTGCCAAACGGATCAGCCCGCCGCAGTTGGCTGGCGCAGATCCTGAAGCTTGATCAGCATGGCGAGCATGCGTTCGAGCTTGCGGTCGAGATGCACTTCGTACCGGCCGAGTTTCTCCAGCCTGTTGGGATCGAGCGCCTCGCCCAGGGCCTGCGCGCGGATCAGCGATCGATGGACCAGTTCCTCTCGCTGCTTGTCGAACCACGGCAACATCTGATGTTCGAGGAACCGGCATAGGCCCTCAGTGTCGGTGGTGGCCGGCTCCTCGTCCTCCTCAAGGTCGTCGGGATCGCGCGCGATCAGGTCTTCCCACCACTCCTGTGTATCGTCGCGAAGTTCGGCCAAGGCTGCCTGATAGGCATCATTGCGTTCGGTGCCAAGGATGGCCAGTGCCCGCCGCGTCATGGCCTCATCCTCATCGAGATCGGCCATTTCATCTGCATCATCCTTAGCCGTCGTGCGGACCGCATCGCCGGCCTCTTCGGATCGGGCACCATTAGTGAGATGCGTCACTGCCACGCTGGCCGTCCTGCTGTAGCTTTCGAGTGCCTTGTCGAGTCCGCGCTGGTGTGCTGCCCCTTCAGCCATGCGCAGGCGTCGCTTGCGCCACAGGATACCCGCCAGTTCCTCCACCAGATGCTCTTCGGTCGGCCCATGTGGGGCATGCTCTGCAACCAATGCGGCAACGAGCGCTCCGTATTCCTCCTCACTTTCCCATGGCAGCACCGTATAGCGCGACAGGATGCCGTGCCTGAGGGCATTGAAGCGGGTCAGCACCGTGCCGTCATTTTCGGTCATCGGCGTGATCAATCTTGCTACTTCTGTCATGTCCAGGAGATCCTTTCACCAGTGCGCCGGAACACCCGCTCGATGATGACGGCAGCACGTTGTTCGAAGGCCGCATTAGCCGCCATCTCGGCGTTGATGGCCTTCTCGCTCAAACGCTCATAGGTGCTGTGCCACATGCCCTTAGGCCTTGGCGGGATGAACTCCGGCAGATCAGACCTGCCACCCAGTCTAATACGGATCTTGCCAGCCCGCCTGCGCGCCCGGTCCATGGCATCCTCACTCTGGCTGGCATAGCCAAGGCGATAGCAGTGCCGGCACAGGAAATACCTGCCCGGCCCATAAAGTTTTGCGATCCGCCGCCGGCAGGACACGTTATTGATTACGCCGGGGCAGACGAAATACGGGCGGCTGCCACCATACCGGCACGGAACGCGGACAATGGATATAGGTTCCTCCACATCCTGCCACTCGTCGCCATCGCGGCGAAAGCGATAGTTCAGCACGAACCGATTCTCTTCAGATCGCATGCGGATCCATGCCACCCTCTCTCCATCTCTTTCCCAACTCAGGGAACCCGACCAGCCGGGCCTGAGGCACCCGCCCCGATGCAATCGGTTCACATCAATCGACCGGCAGGCTTCGACCTTCAGTCGTCCTCCCTGCGGTCCTGACCCGAAGCCACCCATGTTTGCCGTTCCAGATTTGCCGAAATCGTCTGGCAAGTTACCCATGCCGTATGAGGTAATATAATACCACATATAGCGCATGTCAAAGCCGAAGCCACAATCGGATGTGCGTCCGGGGGCTATTATGACCGCTCACTGATCGGTTGGGCGAAACTGCCATCGGGTTTGTCTCGACAGGAGTTATTGGGGGAGGACACCAAATGGCGACCCCACCGCCTCCAAACGCCCCGACGGGCACGCCCTCCCTCCATTATGTGGAACCAAAATAGATTAAGGTCTTGAAAGGCATTAGCTATTCCCGACAAATCCGACTACCTGACGGCCCGCCAATGCGCGGAAGCCGTTGCGGGCTGTCCAGTGTCGGAGAAGGCGTTTAACGCGTCAGCGGCGCCGCTTAGTCAACATGACCGATTCTCGCTGCCACGCGCCGGCAACCGGCGGTCGTGCATCCGGCCTCGCCCACACCTTGACAGACGTTGCCGAGTTCCTGAAGCCGCATCGGCTGCACCGAAGCCGGCCCGCTGTCTCAGGCACCGGTAGCAAGTCAGGCAGCGCCAGGGAATGTGGGTCGAAATAGCCGTGCCGGTCGCAATTCATACAACCGATCTCCAGCGCCTTGCCGTCCCTGCGGAGGTCGCCGATGGTGACGGGGCCGGGCAAGTGGGGCGCAACTTTTGTTGCAAATCGCTACAGCAGGAAATCTCCAGCGTTCAGAGTGTAGGCGCCAACAAGTTCGATCTGGAAGTCGGCGATGCCGTCGCCATTGACGTCACCGGCGACGATGGCGTGGCCAGCGGCAGCAAACTGTCGGAGTTCGCCCACCAAATGGTGAAAGCCGTCAGTGCCGATGAACGTGAAGGCCTGGTTGCCGGCATGCCCGATCCCCGTCTGGGCATCAATGCCGACGAGGTCGATCTTGTCCTGGCCTTGGATGAAGTCGAAAATCTTGTCACGCAGGCCCGCTCCTACCTGCGAGTCACCGAGACTGTTGAAGTCGAATCTGTCGTTGCCGGCACCGCCAGTCATGGCATCTTGCCCGAGGCCGCCAGTGAGCGTGTCGGCCCCACCGCCGCCTTTGAGCGTATCATTGTCACCGCCGCCGTTGAGAAGGTCGCGGCCGGAGCCGCCTAACAGCGTGTCGGCCCCACTGCCGCCTTTGAGCGTATCATTGCCAGCATCGCCGATCAGGCTGTCATTGCCATCGAGACCGTCCAACAGATCTCTGCCAAGGAAGCCTTCAAGCACGTTTTCTGCCGCGTTGCCGGTCAGGCTGTTATTCAGTTCGTTGCCCCACAGTCGGAACACCGATACGCCCGTGGCGACGAGGTTTTCGACATTGGCGCCTAACTGATAGGTATAACGGCCAACATCGGCCGAAGCGTAAACCGTGTCGATGCCGCCGTCGGCGCCTTCTATGACCGTATCCCAGGTGTTCGAACCGGCCACCAGATAGGTATCACTCAACACATAGGTGTCGTCGCCGCCGTCACCGATGAGGATATCGGCGCCGACGCCTCCCGCCAGACTGTCATTGCCGTCGAAGCCTTCCAGAACATTGTCGGCCGCGTTGCCGGTCAGGCTGTTATTCAGTTCGTTGCCCCACAGTCGGAACACCGACACGCCCGTCGCGACGAGGTTTTCTACGTTCGCCTCGAGCTGATAGGTGTAGCGGCCTACGTCCGCAGAGGCATAAACAGTATCAATGCCGCCGTCGGCGCCTTCTGTGACTGTATCCCAGATGTTGGACCCTGCAACCACATAGGTGTCGTTGAGCACATAGATATCGTTGCCGGTCCCACCGTCGAGCGTATCGGCGCCGGTGCCTCCATCAAGCCAATCATTATCGCCGAAACCCTGCAGCAAATTCGCAGCGCTGTTGCCAATGAGGTCGTTTTTCAGGTCGTTGCCGCGGAGGAAGAAGTGCGACGAACCGGTGATGACGCCGTTTTCGACATTGGCACCGAGCGTGTAGCCCGGAGAGAACGCGGAGCTCGGCGCATCCGAATTGACCAGGACCGTGTCGGTTCCGCCGTCAGCAGCTTCGATGACGGTGTCATACTTGGTAATGGAGAGCGCACCAGTGGCGAAGGTATCGTTGAGCACATAGGTATCATCGCCGGCATCACCGGTCAGCGTATCGGCGCCGTCACCGCCTTCGAGGCGGTCGTTGCCGCCGAATCCCTCCAGGTCATTGGCAGCTCCGTTGCCGGTCAGGACGTTGTTCAGTTCGTTGCCCCACAGGCGGAACACCGAAACGCCCGTGGCGACGAGGTTTTCGACATTGGCGCCCAACTGATAGGTATAACGGCCAACGTCGGCCGAAGCGTAGACCGTATCGATCCCGCCGTCTGCGGATTCTATGACCGTATCCCAGATATTCGATCCCGCTACCACGTAGGTGTCAAACAGAACATAAGAATCATTGCCGGCACCACCGCTGAGCACATCGGCACCGGCCCCGCCATCAAGAACATTGGAACCGGCATTGCCAACGATGTTGTTGTCCAACGCGTTGCCGGTACCACTTGTGTTGGCGCTGCCTGTGAGGATCAAATCTTCTATATTGGCAGTAAGGGTCCAGGATACTGCCGACTGCACGACATCGTGTCCCTGGCCGGCGTATTCGACCGGCGCGTCCTGCGAGTCGAGAACAACATAGGTGTCGTCGCCGGTCCCGCCATAAAGGTATTCCACGCCGCCGCCAAGACCGCCGATCAAGGTGTCGTTGCCGCCGAAGCCCCGAATGAGATCATTGCCGCCACCCCCGTCGAGCAGGTTCGCGGCGTCATTGCCGTTTATGGTGTTGGCGGCAGCATTGCCGGTTCCATTGATCGCGTTCGAGCCCGTGAGCGTCAGGTCTTCGATCCCAGTGACCCACGCAAGCGAGAACGTCACCGAGATTTCGATCCGATCCAGGCCCGAAGTGTCTGAAATTTTGAAGTTCAGACCACTGAGGGAATAGACATCGTTGCCGTCGCCGCCAAACAACAGATCAGGACCATCAGCATAGCTGCCGTCGGCAATCAGAAGGTCGTTGCCCGCGCCGCCATCCAGGTAGTCGGTTCCGGTGCCCCCATCCAGCGTGTCATCGTCCGCTCCGCCCTCCAGAACGTCGCTGCCAGTGCCGCCTTCAAGCCAATCATTGCCCGCCCCGGCCAGCAGATTGTCGTCGCCGGCGCCACCTACGAAATGATCGTTTCCAAAGCCGCCGACATCCAGGATGGTGTCGTTGCCTTCGCCACCGTCGATGAAGTCGCTGTCATTGCCGCCGGTGATCTGGTCGTTGCCGGCGAGACCATAAATCTCCAACGGGCTGTTCGAGGTCGCGTAGCTGACGGTATCATTGTTGGGGGTGAGGAAAATAGGCATGCAAACGCACCTTCGGCACGAACAGCCCACAGTCGGGTCACAGAATCCCTAGCACGTCGCCAATGCCGGCGTAAGCGAGTGAAAAAAATATACTTGAGCGGGTGCAGCAAATATGTTTGGCAATTCCCCCAGCTTTGCCACGCTGGTCAAGAGCAGCTTCATTAAATCGGTTGAAGCTGGCCAAAGCACTGCATGATGGCCGCGCGCCACCTCCCCTTCACAACCTGCTTGAATTGCGGCGCGTGTAGGTGCGACGTTGCTCGCGCCCCTGGAAGCTTGATTGAGAGGTCGCCAGGAAGGCTCAGGACGGGCGAAAGGCACTCCAGGCACCCGAACGCCGGCCAGCATCGTTTCGCGCTCCACCGGCCGCCGCTGCATGCGGACAACCCCTCGCTTCTACCTTCAAGCCATGCAACTGCATCTCGACCAGATCAGCAGGCACATCGCCCGCAAGGCCCACGGCGTACTGTTGATGGACCGGGCCGTCTGGCACACCACCGGCCAACTGAAGGTGCAGAAAAACCTCACAATCATCCTACTGCCGTCGCGCTCACCGGAACTCAATCCGGTTGAGAACGTCCGGCAGTACCTGCGTGCAAACTGGCTGTCGAACCGAGTCTTCGAGACCTACGATGACATCCTCGATGCCGGATGCGAGGCCTGGAACAACCTGACTATGGCTGCGCCATCAGCCGCAATCGGCGCTTGCTCTCTGGTTCCGCGGACGCGTCGAGCAAATCGGCGGGCGGATGCGCAAGACAATGATTGTGGCGCTCGCCCGCAAGCTGCTGGTCGCACTCTGGAAGTATGTGACCGCCGGCATCGTGATCGAAGGCGCCGTGATGAAGGCTGTTTGACCCAATCCCGTAATCCGTCAGGACCCGATCAGTCCTGGCCGATCCAGGTGGATGAACCGAAATCTCGCATGAATCGAGTGTCGTTTTGTAGAATGGTTTCATCCTGCTGAGCCCTTGCCCGCCGCAAGCGGGATATTGGTGCAGCCGTTCCGAACGGCGACCGGATGTGAGGTTGACCGTGCTCGGAGACGGCCGGTTATGCAATCGGGCTCAGACCTTGGATGCCGAAACAGTACTGGAGTTTTGCTCATGTGCCGCTGAATTTAACCCCTTGACCCTAAATTGCCCATGTGAGGCGAGATTGACCATGCCGAGATTGGTGTTGGCACGCGCGATGCCGATGGTGCGAATGAAGAGCTTCATCGTCCATCTCCGCGCCATTCAATGCATAGAGTGAATCAGAAATCGACCGATTTGGGGAGGTTTCTCGAACTGTCCAAATGTCTCTGTCGGGTCAAAACCGGCCGATTTGAAAAGCAGTTATGGATGTCTGCTTTACCTCCAAGTGCGGACGAAAATCGAGGAAAAGCTGACATCCGCAGCGAATGACAGCTTTACCCCCAAAAGCTGCCGTCACCAGAGGGGTCTCAGTTCGACTGCTTCGGGCCAATCGCGGAAATCGCAGAAGACTGATCGGAACATCGCGCCTGTCCCGCGTCTCAAATTACCGCGCCAGTTCCCTCACAGCACGAAATGCTCCTTTTCCAGGCTTCGTCCTGGCGTCGCTCAATATCCCATGACCCACGCCGACCGAGGTATCGTTGCCTCAAGGTCGAGGGTGTCAATGGGCGATGATTGGCGTCATCAACACAACGCCCCGTCACTCCGTAAGTTGCAACTCGACTGCGGCGACCGGCGGCGCTAAGCCGCCGGCCCTGTCGACGCGACGGACAGGTTTCAGGTCTCGTTCGCGTCGACAGTGAGGTAACTGGCATTGCCTTCTTCCACCTCCAGATTCACGTCGGCAGCTGTCTCGTCGCCGTCGCGGCTCAAGGTCATGTAGGTGATGAGACCGGCAATGCTGGCCAGAAAGATGAAGCTGGTGATCAATGTGCCAAAACCCAGGCCACCATTGGCAACGGGCTGTGACAGCAGATCGCCGAACGAGGCGCCCATGGGCCGGGTCAGGATGTAGGCCAGCCAGAAGGCGGCGATGCCATTCATCTTGAGGACATAATAGGCAAAGGCGACGACAGCGATGATGGCGCCGTAGATCAGGCCTGCCTGCAGGTAGCCCAGTCCCAGGCCCTCGGCAGCCAGATCGCCGGACGCAGTTCCCAGCGCGAAGGTGAACAGGATCGCCAGCCAGTAGAAGATCTCGCGCCGCGTCGTGTAGATGGTGTGGATCGACAGCGTCTTTTCGAAGGCCAACCAGATGGCGAACGTAGCCATCAGTGCTGCAGCGAACAGGATGCTCGATGCCTCCAGGGTCACGCCGAGATTGTCCACCAGGTTGTCGGTGATGAGTGTGCCGACGACACTCACCAGCACCACGCTCACCCAATAGATCCACGGCGTGTATTGCTTCTGTGCGAATTGCCACCCCAGGGCGGCGAGGAGGAAGCCTGACATGATCAGCGAGGTTGTGGGCAAGCCCAGCCCGAAATAGCTGTTGAGGAAGTCGGCGGCGGTTTCACCCACGGTGACCGCCATGAGTTTGATCAGCCAGAAATCGACGGTGACCTTGGGCACCCGGTTGTGGATGAGTTTTCGATCTTTGAAAGCAAGCGACGTCACAGATGTACTCCTTATTCAAACAGAACCGTCGCCACGTGCCTAGGCGGCAATCTTCACGATCACCTTTCCGCCAACATACGAATTTGTAAGTGGCATCAGGGCGTAGAAGACCCCAATTGCTCAATTCATAGCTGCTGAAATATTAGTGAAACTGGACGTTCTTCTATCAACGTCGAGAACACAATCATGTCACGCGCAGATATTCAGGAGAATATCATATGCAGTCACATCACAACCGCCGCCACCTCGTTGCGAGCGCTCTCGCGCTTGCCATGGTTGCGACTTTCTTGCCGGCGCTACCGTCTTTGGTGTCTGGCGCACATGCCGCCGAGAAACCAATCGCACCCGAGAAGAACCCGCCCGGTGACATTCCCGACACGCAGGTTTTCATCGACTATGCCGGTCCCTCCGGCATTCATCTGAAGGTGCCTGAAGGCTGGGCCCGCAGTGATCGTCCCGATGGGGCAAGCTTCGTCGATAAGTACGATGGGGTGGCCATCACGTTGACGGACACAACCCGGGCGCCAGACCCCGCAAGCGTCAATGACCAGTACGTCGTGAAACTCAAGGCCAACGGCCGGGCCGTCAAGATTACCGGGGTGAAGGCCGTGAAGCTGCCTGCCGGCACGGCCATTCGTATTACCTACAGTTCAAATTCCGAACCCAACGCGGTGACCAACAAGCAGATACGCCTGGAGAACCAGCGCTATCTCTATTTCAAGGACGGCAAGCTCGCCATCCTCGACCTGTATGCCCCTTTCGGCGCCGACAACGTCGATCAATGGCAACTCATGTCGCGATCGTTCCGGTGGAAATGACATGCTGGAAGCCCACGAGCTCTACCGCTTCTTCCATATCGGTGACGACGAGACGGCCGCCTTGCGCGGCGTGAGCCTGGAGCTTGGCGAAGGCGAGGTCGTGGCGATCATGGGACCTTCAGGCAGCGGCAAGACGACCTTGCTCTCCTGCCTCACAGGTCTTGATGAACCCGATGGCGGCCATGTGATGGTCAACGGCGAGAGGCTCACGCATCGTGCGGAGAATGCCCGCGCCCGCATCAGGGCGCGCGATTTCGGAATTTGCCTGCAGTCGGGCAATCTGTTCGGCCATCTGACGGTGCGCGAAAACATTGAACTGCAAAAGGCGCTGGCGCGATCCGATCCCGGAAACATCGAGACATTGCTCGAGAATGTCGGTCTTCAGCATCGCGCCGATGCATTGCCGGCGGAACTGTCGGGCGGGGAAACCGCCCGGGCGGGCCTGGCCGTCGCGCTTGCAACCGATCCGCCCATTCTCATTGCGGATGAACCAACCGCCGAGGTCGATGCCGAAACCGAAAGCAGGATTCTGGAACTATTTGCCGAACGCCGCGGCCAGGGCAAGGCAACACTGGTTGCAACCCACAGCCAGGCCCTGGCAATGCACGCCGACCGCATCGTCCGCCTGCACGATGGAAAGGTATCCGATGCCTGAGCCACTGGTTGTTTTCGGGGAGGTATCGCGCGATTTTCCAACGGGAAGCGGCGGCATGTTCACCGCGCTCAGCCGGGCAAGCGGGGTCATTGAAGCAGCCGATCGGATATCGCTTGTCGGTCCATCGGGCAGCGGCAAGTCCACCCTTCTCAACATCCTCGGTGGGCTCGATCTGCCGAGCAGCGGCAGAGTAAGCTGGCCCGCGCTTGGTGCACGCGATCAATTGCGTCCGGGCAAAGTCGCCTACGTGTTTCAGGCCTCTAGCCTGTTTCCGGCACTGAACGGCTTTGACAATGTCTGCCTCCCGGCCATGCTCGCTGGCGAGGAAACCGGGTTGCAAGGCCGCGCCAACGAGCTGATGGACGCGCTCGGCATCGCCGACATTGCCGAAAAGTTTCCCGATGAAATCTCCGGTGGCCAGGCGCAGCGCATCGCCATCGCCCGTGCATTGCTGCTCTCACCCAAACTGATCCTTGCCGATGAACCCACCGGTCAGCTCGACAGTGAAACGGCACAGCACGTGCTCGATGTCATGCTCGACACTGTGGAAGAGGCCAAGGCCGCACTCGTCATCGCGACGCACGACCCGATCGTCGCAGCGCGCCTGAAGGAAAGCTGGATCATCGAGCACGGCCATCTCCACGAGCCTCACAGAAAGACGGCGGCATGATTTATGTCTGGATTCGCGGCCTCATTACCCGCTCACCACTTCGCATCACGGGAGCGACGACGGGCATTGCGCTCGCATTCGCCCTTCTGGCGTCGCTTGGTCTGTTTCTGGCAGCAAGTTCGCTATCGATGACGTCCCGAGCGGTTTCCGGGTTGCCGATCGACTGGCAAGTGGAAATGGTGCCCACTGCCAATGCGCGGACGGTCGAGGATGCGATCAGAAAATCGGCGCTGATTTCGGCGCTGCATCGGGTTGACTACGCAACCATTGACGGTTTTGTCGCGCAGACCGGCGGCACCACCCAGACTACCGGCCCCGGCAAGGTCATCGCATTCGACGCCGGCTATGCGGCCGCATTTCCCCAAGAACTGCGGCTGCTGGCGGGCACTCTGGATGGTCCGTTGGTTGCCCAGCAGACGGCTGCCAACCTGCATGTGTTGCCAGGCGATACGGTGACCATCAAACGTCCGGGCCTCGATACGGTCAATGTCGTGGTTGCCGGCGTGGTCGATCTGCCGGATGCAGATTCCCTGTTTCAGGCCGTCGGCCTGCCGCGACAGGCTGCCCCACAAGCGCCGCCCGACAACGTTCTCATCCTCCCCGCCACCGACTGGGCCAGATTATTCTCGCCCCAGGAAAAAGTGCGGCCGGATTCCATCCGCCACCAGTTCCACGTTCGCCTCGACCGCAAGCAGTTGCCCGCCGATCCCACCCAGGCCTACCAATTCGTCACCGGCGCCGTTCACAATCTGGAAGCGCGCGTGGCTGGCCAGGCGCTGGTCGGCGACAACCTCGGCGCCCGCCTCGATGCCGTGCGCGGCGATGCGCTTTATGCCCGGGTGCTGTTCTTGTTCCTCGGTATTCCCGGCATAGCGCTGGCGGCGATCATGACGATGACGGTCACCTCGACCAACGCTGACCGGCGCCGTCGCGAACGGGCACTGCTGCGGGTACGCGGCGCCAGTCTCGGCCAGGTCCTACGCGCCGCGGGTGCGGAAGCGGCACTCTGCGCCATTGCCGGCATCGCTTTGGGGCTTGGCATCACGGCGGCCTTTGCCATGGCACGAGGCGTAGGCACGCTCGCACCCGACTGGCTTACCCTCGCCCTGTCCTCAGGACTCGCCCTGGTGCTGGCCTTTGCGGCCATCTTGTTGCCGGCCATCCGCGAGACCCGCGACCTGACCGTCATGGCCGCGCGCGGCTTCGTGCAGAAGAGGCGGCCGCCGCTTTGGGAGCGGACCTATGCCGATGTCGCACTGCTGGCGTTATCGGGGCTGTTCTTCTGGCAGGTGGCATCGACCGGCTACCAGATCGTCCTGGCACCCGAAGGCGTTGCCGCGACCGCCGTCGACTACAAGGCCTTCATTGCTCCGGCCCTCTTCTGGGCAGGTTCGATGCTGCTGGCCTTTCGCGCGGCGCGCCTCATCGTCGATCGAGGCCGCAAGCCGATCGGCAAGGCCGTCAGGCCCTTTTCCGGTTCGCTGGCTCCGGCCATCGCGGCATCGCTGGCACATCAGTCGCGGCGTCTGGCCTTCGGCGTCGCGATGCTGGCACTTGCCGTTTCCTTCGCGGTGTCGACGTCGATCTTCAACACCACCTACAACGCCCAGGCACGCGTCGATGCCGAACTGACGAACGGGGCGGATGTTACTGTCTTCGGGACCACCAATACCCCGGCGGGCGATCATCTGAAGGCACTGGCAAAGCTGCCCGGTGTCGTAGCGGCCGTGCCGATGCAGCATCGTTTTGCCTATGTCGGCGTTGATCTGCAGGACCTTTTTGGGATCGATCCGACGACAATAGGTGAGGCCACGCATCTGTCGGATGCCTATTTCTCCGGCGCCACGGCCGCCCAGGCGCTCAAGGCCCTGCGCGCAACGCCCGACGGCGTATTGGTTTCGCAGGAGACGGTCAATGACTTCCAGCTCAACCACGGCGATACCATCAACTTGCGCCTCATGAGCGCTACCGACCATCAATACCATCCGGTGCCCTTTCATTTTGTAGGCGTGGCGCGTGAGTTTCCGACCGCGCCGAAGGATTCCTTCCTCGTTGCCAATTCGACCTACATTGCGAAGATGACCGGCAACAGCGCGCAGGAGTACGTTCTGATGAAATCAAGCGGCGATCCGGCCGTGGTTGCCAGATCAGCCAGCAAGTTGCTCGCTGGCACGCCCGCGCTCAAGGTCAAGGACATCAGTGAAGCCACTCGCATCATCGGATCGAACCTGGCAGCCGTCGATTTACAGGGGTTGACGCAGATTGAACTGACCTTTGCAGCAATCATGGCGGCGGCAGCGTCCGGTTTGCTTCTCCTGCTGGGATTGTTCGAGCGCCGACGGGCCTTTGCGGTGCTCAATGTCATCGGCGCGCGCCCCGGCCAACTGGCAGCATTCATCTGGAGCGAAGGCCTGGTTGTTCTCATTGGCGGGCTTTTCTTTGGCATGACCGCGGGCCTGCTGACGGCCTGGATGCTGGTCAAGCTGTTGACCGGCGTGTTCGATCCACCCCCGGAAAGTCTGGTCTGGCCCTTCGGCTATCTCGCCATGATCGTCGCCTTTGTTTTGGCATCAAGCGCCGTTGCGCTGGCCATCACCAGCCGTACTGCTGCCGGGCAATCGGCTGGTCTCCTGCGCGATACCTGATCGGCGACTTATAGATGCCCGGGGCTGGGCG
>CAVVDT010000007.1:0-185000 GCA_963747005.1 uncultured Alphaproteobacteria bacterium
CATAGACCATTCCCTGAACTTGTCCCCTTCGTGCTGTCCCCGCTGCACGTCCTCAATGTTGTCGTCGGCCGCTGCAAACCGGAAACGCCAAAGCCCCATGCCTGGCGGGCTGCCGGGCATGGGGTCTGAAGGCGGTCGGGAGGCGCTGCGCCAGCGTTACCGGCAGTTGTAGTAGCTGTTGTAGCTGTAATAGCTGGGGGTGTAGCTGCTGTAGGAGTTGTAGGCGCGATAGGTGCTGTAGGTCGGCTGGTAGGAATAGGTGTAGGTGTAGTGGTAGGACGGGGTGTAGTAGCTGTTGTAGTAGCCGTAACCACCGGCCGAAGCGGCAGAGGCGGTGAGGGCAAGGGCGGCGGCGGCGGCAAGGCCAAGAACGGTTTTGCGGATCATGTGCGTGTTTCCTTTGCAACAATGAGGGTTTCAGGGTCCCGGGTGCCTGCCTTCTGTTCGGCCGCGTCACCCTTGATGACGCCCGTTGTAGCCCAAGCCGGCTGAATGCGGCCTGAGCGGCCGGGATAGCTCCCGTTCAGAATTGCCGTGGATGCAAGGCGATCGTCGCCGCGACCCGCGCGGCAGGGACAGCGGCCGCTGATCGACCCCAAGGGGCAGTGAAGCCTATTCGTGCCGCAGGGCCTCAATCGGGTCGAGGCGGGCCGCGCGCCGCGCCGGGAAGTAGCCGAAGACCACGCCCACCGCCGCCGAAAAGCCGAAAGCGACGAGAACAATGACCGGATCGAAGGTGAAGGGGATCTGCATCGCGTTCGACGCCACCACGGCGAGACCAAGTCCGCCGGCGATGCCGACCATGCCGCCGAACAGCGACAGCACCACCGCCTCCACCAGGAACTGCGTCAGCACCTGGCTCTCCTCGGCGCCGATGGCCAGGCGGATGCCGATCTCGCGGGTGCGCTCGGTGACCGAGACCAGCATGATGTTCATGATGCCGATGCCGCCCACCAGGAGACTGACGCCGGCCACCGCGGCGAGCAGGCCGGTGAGCGCCGTGGTTGCCGCCGTCTGGGTCTCGGCGATCTGGCGCATGTCGCGCACCGTGAAATCGTCCGTCTTGTCGCCGATGATATGGCGGCGTTCGCGCAGCAGCCATTCGATGTCCGACTGCACCTTGGCGGTTTCGGAGCCGTTGCGCGCCGAGACGTAGATGCGCGGAATATTGGTGTTGCCGGCGATGCGCCGCTGGAAAGCCCTGAGCGGCATCAGCACCACATCGTCCTGATCGGTGCCGAAGCCGCTCTGGCCCTTGGCCTCGAGCACGCCGATCACCTGGCAGGAGATCGTGCCCACCCGGATGCGCTGTCCCAGGCTGTCGGCATTGGCAAACAGCGCATCACGCACCGTCTCGCCGAGGATGCACACCGGTCGCCCGCTGCGGACCTCGCCGGCGAGGAAGATGCGGCCGCGGGTCAATGGCCAGTCCTGGGAGATGAAGAAGTCATCGTCGGTGCCGGTCGCCGTGGTGACGCGGTTTTCGGTGCCATAGATGACAGTCACCGATTTCTGGGCCACTGGCGTCACCGCCTTGGCGCTGTGGAGTTGGGTCTTGAGCGCCTCGATGTCGCGGGCATTGAAGGGCTTGGCGTCGGTACTGGCACGGCCGGGGCCGAACTGGCCGGGACGCACGAACAACAGGTTCGAGCCCAGCTTCGCCATGTCGGCGGCGACCTTGGCGGTGGTGCCGTTGCCGATGGTCACCATGGCGATCACCGCGCCGACACCGATGACGATGCCGAGCACCGTGAGGAACGAGCGCAAGGTGTTGCGCGCGATGGCCTGGATAGCGAGTTTCAGGGTTTCGAGGAACATCAGGACCTGCGGGCAGTCATGGTTGCGGCGCCGGCGTGGCCCCTTTCGCTTCTGGCTAGCTTTGAGGGGCGCTGAAGGGCCCACCCCTGCAAGCCGCTCAAAGCGAAGTCCAGAGGCGGAAGGGGCCACGTCCCCAACGGATTTGACAGGATTGGCCCATCTTCACGTCGTTTCGTCGTCGAATATGCCAGCATGTCCTTCCTCCTCAACCCCGCAAATATGGGCCAATCCTGTCCAACCGGCACCACGACCATGACTGTCCACAGGTCCTAGGCCGCATCCCGGCTCGGCCCATCTCGCGCGATGCGGCCATCGAGGAAGTGGATGACGCGGTGGGCATAGGCCGCCATCTCGGCCTCGTGCGTCACCATGACGACGGTGATGCCTTCCTTTTGGTTGAGCTCTTGCAGCAACTGCATGATCTCATGGCTGGTCTTGGTGTCGAGGTTGCCGGTTGGTTCATCCGCCAGCACCACCATGGGCTGGGTGACGATGGCGCGAGCGATGGCGACGCGCTGCTGCTGGCCGCCCGACAGCTCTCCCGGCGAGTGGTCCTGCCGGCCTTCGAGTCCGACGCGCCTCAGCGCCTCGATCGCCCGCCGCCGCCGTTCGGCCGGTCGCATGCCGCGATAGATCAGCGGCAGCTCGACGTTTTCCATGGCCGATGTGCGCGCCAGGAGGTTGAAGCCCTGGAATACGAAGCCGAGAAAGTTGCGGCGCAGAAGCGCGCGCTGGTTGCGGGTGAGGGCGCCGACATCGACGCCGTGGAACAGGTATTGGCCACCGGTCGGGGTATCGAGGCAGCCGATCATGTTCATGGCCGTCGACTTGCCCGAGCCCGACGGCCCCATGATGGCGACGAACGCCCCTGCCTGGATGGCGAGGTTGACGCCGTCGAGGGCACGCACTTCGGCAACGCCGCTGCCGTAGATCCTGGAGACGTCACGCAGTTCGATCAGCGGCGATCGTGGCTCGTCGGGTTGCGGCATGGGTGCCGCCTCAGCCACTGCGCGCGGAGGCATCGACGATGACTTTTTCGCCAGCCTTCAAGGGACCGCCGACGATCTGGGTGCGCTTGCCGTCGCTCACCCCCACCTTGACATGCACTTCTACGGGAGCGCCGTCACGCAGCACCCACACCGCGGGGCCATCTGCGGACCTCGCCGGCCGGCTGGGTTGGCGAAAGCGAAAGCCGCCCGGCAGCAGTTTCGACAGGAAGCTGCGGTTGTCGGTCTCGCTTTCGGTGCGCGGCGGGGTAAAGCGCAACGCCTCGTTGGAGACGGTGAGCACATCCTTCGCCTGTTGCACGGTGATCTCGGCGGTTGCCGTCATGCCGGGCCTGAGCAGCAGGTCGGGATTGTCGGCGGTGAGCACCGCGGTATAGGTGACGACGCCCTGCACCACCTGCGAGCCGTAGCGCAACTGCCGGATGCGGGCCTCGAACTGGCGGTCCGGATAGGCATCGACGGTGAAGCTGGCGGTCTGGCCTTCATGCACCTTGCCAACGTCGGCCTCGTCCACGTCCACCTGGATCTCCATCTTCGAGAGGTCCTCGGCGATGGTGAACAGCACCGGTGCCTGCAGCGACGAGGCAACCACCTGGCCGGGATCGACATTGCGCATCAGCACCACCCCGGCAATGGGCGAGCAGATGCAGCTCTTTTTGAGATTGGTCTCATTGAGCTGCAAGTCGGCCTCGGCCGCCGCTACATCGGCATTGGCGCTTTCGAGCCCGGCGACTGCCCGGTCGTAGGCGGCACGGGCGGTGTCGAGGTCCTGCGAGGAGGCGACGCGCTGGGCGACCAGGGTCTGCTTGCGTTGCAGGTCCTGCTTGGTCTGCACCACGGTGGCCTCGGCCACTGCGACATCGGCCTGGGCAGCCTTCAGGTGGGCGCGCGAGCTTTCGACCGTCGCCTTGAGCTTGTCGGTGTCGAGTTCGGCCAGCGTCTGGCCGACCTTGACGTGCGAGTTGTAGTCGACGGCCACCGTGCGCACGATGCCCGACAGTTCGCTGGAGATGTCGACCTTGTTGGTGGGCTGCACCGTGCCTGTGGCCGTCACGAGCACCGTGATGTCGCCGCGCGCGGCGGCATCGGTGCGGTACTGCAGACTTGTCGATTTACCGGCGCCATTGCCGAACATCTGGTAGGCCGCAAGCCCCGCAAGCGCCAGCGCCACCAGGATGAGCGGCCATTTGAGGCGCCGCATCAGCCCCGAGGACCGCTTGCCGCCAACCCCGAGGACAGCCGCGATGTCGGCCTGCTGCTCTCCACCCTGAAATTTGCCACTCATCTGCCGTCACCACCATCACGTCTGCGCTGCGATCATCCCGCCAATGGCGGTCGCGATCAAGCCGGACCGGCTATGTACCTGGCAATTGTGGCAAATTGCGCCGCGGCGACGTCCGCCGTCGGACGCCGTCTCACGCGGCAAAAAGCTGAAGCTGCGACGCAACGCCGGCGCGCTCGGATTGCGGGGCGACATTGAGGCCCTGCCGCAGGTCATCGAGGATCATCTGGCGTTCGTCCTCGCCATCGGCCAGCAGGTGCACGTGGATTTCATTGGCAAGCCCGATCCCGGCGCCGCCATCGGCCTGGCGCGCCAGGTTGAACGCCAGATGGGCCGGAAAGCATCCCACCGCCAGCACCCGGCAGGGGCCGCGCCCGTCGCGCTCGACCGAGACATAGACCGCCCCGGGCAGCGGCGGGCAGTCGTCGGCTTCGTAGACGGTGTGGATATACCGCCGCCCCGAGGCGCCGCGCCAGTAGATGAAGCGGTCGGCAAAATCGCAATCGAGGCTGAGGGCATCGGGCATCTGTTGGCTCCACTTGTTATGGAACAAAAATAGAACAATTATCTGGAGCTGTCAAGCCGCAATCGCTGTCCGCGGTGCCTCGGTGGCAGGTGTCGCATTTGGAACTGACACTGCCGCGTTGCCGGCCTATGGTCGATGATCGCCCGATTACCAGGAAAGACCAGCCCCATGTCGACACCCGAGCATCGGCCCCACCGGCGGCAGCGCAGCGAGCGGCGCGACCGTTCGGGACCGGTTTCCTACGCCCCCATGCCGCCCATCGACAATCCCCATCCCCCCGTCGAGGTGCTGGGCGCGGAAGGGGTGGAGCGCATTGTCGATGCCGCCTTCCGCCTCATCGAGGAAGCGGGCCTCGAGTTCCGTTCGGCCAGGGCGCTTTCCATCCTGAAGGCCAACGGCGCCGTCGTCGACGAGGCGACCCAGATGGTGCGCATGGGCCGCGACGTGGTGAAACACTTCGCAAGCCTCGCCCCGGCGCGCATTCCGCTGCACGCCCGCAACCCGGCCCGCGACACTTTTCTCGGCGGCAACCGCGTCAACTTCAACACCGTCGGCAGCCCGCCCAACATCTCCGACATGGAGGGCGGCCGCCGCCCGGGTTCCTATAAGGATCTATGCAACCTGGTGAAGCTCAACCACGCGCTTGGCGTCATCCACCTGGCCGGCGGCGCCGTGGTGGAGCCGCTCGATCTCCCCGTCCCCTCGCGCCATCTCGACAACGCCTATGCGCTCTTGCGCTACACCGACCGGCCGATCTTCGTGCGCACCGTCTCCGCCTTCCGCGCCGAGGACGCCATCGAGATGGTGGCGATAGCCCGCGGGCGTAGCCGCGAGGCCCTCAAGGGTGAATGTTCCGTGGGCACCTCCTTCAATGTCAACTCGCCGCGCCGCGTCGATGAGGAACTGCTCGACGGGCTCATGTGCTTTGCCGAGAACGGCCAGATGGTCGCCATCACCCCGTTCACGCTGGCCGGCGCCATGAGCCCGGTGACAGTGGCCGGCGCGCTGGTTCAGCAGACGGCCGAAGCCCTGGCCGTCATCGCCTTTTCGCAGATGGTGAAGGCGGGCGCCCCTGTGATGTTCGGCGGCTTTACCTCCAACGTCGACATGAAGTCGGGGGCGCCCGCCTTCGGCACGCCCGAATACGTCCGCGCCACCCTGGCCGGGGGTGAGATCGCCCGCCACTTCAAGCTGCCCTACCGCTCCTCCAACGTGAATGCCTCCAACGTCGTCGATGCCCAGTCGACCTACGAGAGCGCCATGTCGCTCTATGCCGTGATCATGGGTCATGCCAACCTCGTCCATCACGGCCTCGGGTGGCTGGAAGGCGGCCTCACCGCCTCCATCGAAAAGACCGTGGTCGATGCCGAGATGATCCGCGCCTGGGCGGCCTCGCTTGAACCCCTCGATCTCAGCGACGACGCCCTCGCGGTGGATGCCATCAAGGGCGTGGTGCCGGGCGGCCACTTCTTCGGCGAGGCCCACACGCTGGCCCGCTACGAGACCGCCTTTTATCAGCCGATGATCTCCGACTGGCGCAACTTCGAGACGTGGGCGGAAGACGGCGCGAGAACCGCCACCCAGCGTGCCCATGATCTGGCCAAGCGCCTGCTGGCGAACTACGAGGCCCCGCCCATGGACGAGGCCGTGGACGAGGCGCTCAAGGATTTCATGGCGCGGCGAAAGCATGAGTTGGGCACCATGGCGGCGTAGATTTGGTGCCTCTCCAACAACATCCTCGGGGCTGGCCCTTCCGCTACCCCCAAGGTTGAACCGGGGCACCGGAGGCCACACACCACAACCCTCCCCGTCATGCGCGGGCTCGACCCGCGCATCCATTTGAGATCGTCAGAGGAACAAGATGAGGTCGGATCGACCCCGCCATCACGCATCGACGGTTTCGCGCAAAGGCATGAGGATGTTGAGGACCTCGATTTGCGGTTCGCCGACCGTCTCATAGGCAGAGGCAATGGTGGCCCGCAAGGCCGACTTGCGATAGGCATCGAGCGCTTCTTCGGAGTCCCACAGATAGAGCCCGCCGACTTCCCCTGTGGCCGGGTCCTCGAAGTAGTATTTCTGGCACAGGCCGGGCAGGGCGCGAAACTCAGGTGCTCTCTCGCGCGCGATCTCCATGACCCTGGTCATGGACAGTTTGGTTTTGAATTTTGCCCGCAGAATGATTTTCGGTTGCTTCATCTCAATGCCTCCCTTTCGTAATGGGTCGTCAGTCTAGAGCAGAATCCGATCACACTGTATCGGCTTGATAGCCGCAGGCCGCGAAGTAGTTGCTGGCGTTTTGCGGGGTGACGAGGTCGATTGCCCTTGCGATGGCGTCGTCGAGATCGGCCTTGGTGCGGGCCGCGGTTTTCTTCAGGAAGGCCTTGATCTGGGCGATCGCCTTTTCGATGGGATTGAAGTCGGGCGAGTAGGCCGGCAGGAAGAGGAGGGTCGCGCCGCGGGCCTCGATGGCCTGTTTGGCGCCGCAAGCCTTGTGAGCCGGCAGATTGTCCATGATGACGATATCGCCGGGCATCAAGCAGGGGGCCAGCAAGGTTTCGATATAGGCCTGGAACATCTCGCCATCCATGGCCCCGTCCATGACCATGGGCGCGATGATGCCGTCGGTGCTGAGACCGGCGACCAGTGTCGTTGTCTTCCAATGGCCGTGGGGAATGGCTGCCCGGCAGCGTTCGCCGCGCCTGGCGCGACCGTAAAGGCGCGCCATCTTGGTGTTGGTGCCGCACTCATCGAGGAAGATCAGCCGCTTCGGCTCAAGCTCCGGTTGCCTGTCGAACCAGGCCTCGCGGGCCGCCTTCACGTCGGCGCGATCCTGCTCTGCGGCATGGGCGGTCTTTTATGGGATGGCCCGCCCCTCCCGAGGGGCATCGGCTAGGATGCTGGTGCTGAACAACAAAGGAGCGAGCCAATGAGCATTGTGATCCTGGGCATTGATCTGGGCAAGAACCTGAACAGCGTGGTGGGCATGGACGCGAAGGGGCAAGTTGTTCTGCGCCGCCGCGTCAGGCGAGCGACGCTTGCTGAGCTTGCGGGCAAGCTGGAGCCCTGTACGGTGGCGATGGAGGCATGTTGTGGCGCCCACCATGTCGGTCGGCTCTTTGCTGCACGTGGCCACGAGGTGCGGCTGATGTCGCCTGAGTATGTGCGGCCCTATGTCAGAGCCCAGAAGAACGACGACAACGACGCAGAGGGGATCGCGGAAGCTGCGGCGCGGCCGACCATGCGCTTCGTCGAACTGAAGAGCCAGGATCGGCTCGATCTTCAGACCCTGCATCGGGCCCGGTCGCGTCTCGTCGCCGCCCGCAAATCGCTGTTGAACCAGCTGCGGGCGATTCTGTTCGAACGGGGATACACCTTCCGGCAAGGACGCAAAGTGCTCGAACGCGAAGTGGATGAGTTGCTGGTAGAGCCGGTCTCGGATTTATCGGTCCGCATCCTGGCCCTTATTGCCGACATGCGGGCTGAGTGGCGCTCGCTTGACCACAGGATCGAAGCCTTGAACGAGGAGTTGGCCGAACATGCCCGCAAAGACGAGGGCGCAAACCGGCTAACCTCGATCCCCGGCATTGGAGTGCTCGGCGCCACCGCGCTGATCGCCGCCGTCGGCAATGGCGAGGCCTTCCGGCGGGCGCGGGACCTGCCGGCGTGGCTCGGCCTTGTGCCGAAGCAGATGACGACCGGCGGCAAGCCGAAGCTGCTCGGGATCACCAAGCGGGGGAACACATACTTGCGCATGCTGTTGATCCACGGCGCGCGCGCCGCGATGCCGGGCCTCTCCAGGCAGCAGACGCCACTCGGCTCATGGCTGCGGGGCTTGCTTGCAAGAGCGCACCGTAACGTTGCGATTGTGGCGCTGGCGGCGAAGCTCGCCCGGATCGCTTGGGCCACCTTGAAGCACGGCGCGCGCTTCGATCCGATGCGCGGAGCTGAAATGGCAATGTGAGCAACGAAGATTGACCCCGGCACCAGAGTACGACCGGAGCGGCCGCGGTCTTGTGAGGTTGGCGAGAGGAAGCTGATGGCCAAAAGGGTCGAACGCCCGCGTCCCTGGAAGCCTGGTTCAAAAAACGGCGTATCGACGCCGAGTCTTTTATGAGGACCAGGACGCGCGGATCTCCATCATGGCGACGGCCAACATGCCGCTACGCCGGATACGTTTGCGCACGACCGAGCAAAGCCAGAAGCAACCGACTTGCCAAGGGGCGGGCCATACGTTTTTGAACGCCTCGATCACCCGGACATCCTGCCTGGGGTGCTGCGGACGGGCGCTCATGTGGGAAAAGCCCAGATCATGCAGGATCTGCGATACCCAGCGCTCGCCATAGGCGACCCCGAAGCGCTCCTTGATGAGCGCTTGCAGGTCAACCCGGCGCCAGCGAACCACGCCATCGCTGTGCACGTCGGGACCGGCCTCGACAATCCCGGCAAGCTCGCGCAACTGGTCATCGTTCAGTCTGCGGGCGGGGCCGCACCACCAGCGGTCTACCAGCCCCGACGGCCCATCGGCATTGAACCGAAGCACCCAATGGCGCAGCGTCTGGCGGTCCATGCCGCCGATCCGTGCCGCCTGCGTCCGGTTCATGCCGTCATAGACTGCCGCCAGCGACAACAGTCGCCGGCTTTGATTGGAATCGGCACAACGACGCGCAAGGCCCCGCAATGTCTGGCTGTCAAAATCGGCTCGCAAAGATAAGGCTGCTGGCATCGGCTAGCTCCTTTGCCAACCTTGAATCAGACATCAACCGATTTGCGAACCCCAAATGATTCAAACCTCAGTGCCGCTGGTATAATGCCCAAAGAGCAAGCGCGCCACCGAGGCTCCGGTCGCCGGCCACCAAAACTATTGGAAGGTTGATTGTAGAGGTGTTCCAGAGACCCGACGAGAAGGACCAGCATAGACGTCGCATTCTCAGCGCTGCCGCTGCAGGCAACCTGCTGTTCAAAAGACCGGCAGCAGGGCATCATCCCGAAATCGCCTGACAAGGCATTCTCAAACGGAGCCTAAGACGATGATCGACACGCGCTACAAGAAACTGACAGGAACACACGCTGGTCATGCCTATATCGTGACCGGGCCCTATAGCGAGATAGAGACTCCGCTTCATTGGATGTTGCATTGTGAGAGCGATGAAGAGGAAAGGCTGATCGTTTCCGAGGACGAACTTGGCAACCGCAAGATATGGGAACCCCTGGATTAGGGGACCGTGCGGTTGCATGATGACGGGGCTGGACGCCCATGAACGGTTCGGTACCAGACCATGAAGCCAAGGACCGAGCCGGCGAAAGCAAAACTCTACCCCACCAACTCGCCCATGACGCGACACTGATCGAGATGATCGGCCCACCATTGCAGCATCTGCCGGCGGCCGGGCAGATATTCGGCTGCGTTGTAGGCCGCCCGCACGCCGCCCTGCACATGCGCCAGTTGCATCTCGATCCAGTCGCGGTTGAAGCCTCTTTCGTTGAGAAGGGTCGAAGCCGTGCCGCGGAACCCGTGTACCGTGGCCCGACTGTGATACCCCATGCGATACATGGCGTAGATAAACAGGTTCTCGCTCGGTACGCCGGTCTTGGTCGGGGACGGAAGAACCAGGGGGCTGTCGTGGGCCATCTCCTTGAGCCGGTTGAGCACCGCAACCGCCTGCGTGGATAACGGCACCAGATGCTCGCGGCGCATCTTCATGCGCTCGGCCGGGATGCGCCACAAGGGTTCTGGGCCATCCAGACCATCAAACTCCGACCGGCGGGCGAACCTCGCCTCGGACGTCCTCACCATCGTCAGCACGATCAGTTCCAGACCCAGCCGGGTCCTCTCGGTCCCGTCGTAGGTCTTGAGCCTCATCAGAAACTCCGGCAACTCGGTTGCCTTGATGGCCGGCTGATGCCGCACCGGCGGGGCCGCCTTCAGGGCGCCGCGCAGATCACGCGAGGGGTCGCTCGCAATCCGGCCTTCGGCGATGGCGAAGCGGAATACCTGTCCCAAGGTCTGCAGCATGCGCCTGGCGATGTCGGCCCCGTCTTCTTCCACCTTGCGCAGGGCCCCGAGCAGCAGCGGTGGGTCAATCTGGCCAATCGGCATCTTGCCGATCTGGGGGAACACATGTTTCTCAAGCCGGCGGATGACGACATTGGTATGGCTGTCCGACCACGCCGGCTTCTTGTGCGCATGCCATGCCCGTCCTACCGCTTCAAAAGTGTTCTCGTTCTCACCGGCAGCCCGAAGTCTGGCGTTGCGCTTGACGAGCGACGGATCGGTATCATCGCGCAGCAGTTTCCTTGCATCATCGCGGCGCTCACGCGCCTCGCTCAACGGTACCTCTGGAAAGGCACCGAAGGCCGCCGTCTTGCGTTTGCCGCCGTGCCGGTAGTCGAAGCGCCAGAGCCGCGAGCCGTTGGGCTTGACGAGAAGGTAGAGTCCGCCAGCGTCGGCGACCTTGTAGGGTTTCTGCGCGGGCCTGGCACTCTTGCAGGCGTGAGTGGAAAGAGGCATGAGGTGACGGTATCCTTTAACAACGCCAGGAGCGATACCGTCTTATATACCGCCAATTTTCTGTCTGCAATGGGCTCGCATGGTCTCGAATGGGAGAGGGTGAATGATCAATTTTGCTCAGTTCTCTGATCCATTCAAGAACCAGCTGTCTCGCATGGTCTCGCATGGTCTCGAATGGTGATGGCCATGCCGGGACTTGATCCCGGCATCCATGCCGCCAGAGCTGCAATGCGCTTCGACGACAGCGGGATGGACCCCTGTGTATTGCGGTTGAGGTAGGATGGATACGGGAAGGAGGCCGTTGGACCCCTGGTCTTGGAGACCGTACCTCGGCTCGGCCCCTTCCCGTGTACCTTGAGTTGAACCTGAACAGTTGCACGAGGCTGCTTGACCAGACCTCGCATCACAGGGACAGGCCCCATGATCCTACATCCTGATTACGTTGGTTGCGACATCTCAAAGCATTTCATCGATATCCACGACGCCAGGTGTCGTGGCCTGCGGCGCATCGCCAACACCAAGGGCGAGTGCTCGGCCTTTGCCGCGCAGATGGCGCATAGCGGCGCCATGGTGGTGATGGAGGCAAGCGGCTCCTACGATGGCAGCTTGCGCCAGGCCCTTGCCCTGGCAGGGGTGGCTTATGCCCGGGTAAACCCCACCCGGGCGCGCCGCTTTGCCCAGGCTGCCGGGTACCTGGCCAAGACCGACGCCGTCGACGCGCGCATGCTGGCACATCTGGGCGCCAGCCTCAGGCCGGCTGCTGAAACGCCCCTCGACAAGCACCGTAAGGCACTGGCGGACCTGCACAAACGACGCGACCAGTTGGTCAGCATGCGCGCCGATGAGAAAAAGCGCGCCAACGAGGCCGATGACATTGTGCTGACCTCCATCCAATGCCATGTGGCTTGGATGAGCCAGGAAATTGATGACCTGCAACAGCGCATCGCGGCCCTCCTGAAGGACTGTGACCGTCTCAAGGCCCACGCCGATCTGCTGCGCACCGCCCCGGGCATCGGCCCCGTGGCCGCCATCGTCTTGACGGCTTTGATGCCCGAGCTGGGTGCCTTGTCGCCCAAACAGGTGGCAAGCCTGGCCGGCCTGGCTCCGGTCAACAACGACTCAGGTGCCTTGCGTGGCCTGCGTCGCATCGGACCGGGGCGCCGACGCGTGCGCCAGGCCCTCTATATGGCCGCACTGGCCGCCATCCGGACATGCCCCCGCTTCGATGCCTTCTACAAACGCATCCGCGATGCCGGTAAAGCCGCAAAGGTCGCCATCATCGCCGTCGCCAGAAAGCTCCTCACCGTTCTCAATGCCATGATCAGAGATAACCGAGCCTTCACTTGAAAACACAGTTGCCGTGGTCAAGCCACGGGGTGACGGGGTTTTGCGGCTGGGGCGGAGCCTCTTGCGGGTGGAGAGGATTATGGCCTGCGCCGCAATGACGGCGGAAAACGACCGGGGCTTCAGACGGCCTCGGCCTCGCGGCGGCTGGCGCGTTTCCTGTCATGGGGATCGAGCAGCGCCTTCCTGAGACGGATCGACTTGGGCGTCACCTCCACCAGTTCATCGTCGCCGATATAGGCCAGCGCCTTTTCCAGCGTCATGCGGATGGGCGGCGTCAGGAGGATGTTGTCGTCCTTGCCGGCGGCCCGCATGTTGGTGAGCTTCTTGCCCTTCAGCACGTTCACCTCGATATCGGAGCCCTTGGCGTGTTCGCCGATGATCATGCCGGGATAGACCTTCGCCCCCGGCTCGATGAACATGGGACCGCGGTCCTCCAGGTTCCACAGGGCGTAGGCCACCGCTTCGCCTTCGCCGTTGGACATCAGCGCGCCGGTGCGGCGGCCGACGATATCGCCGGCATAGGGCGCCCATTCATGGAACAGGCGGTTCATGATGGCGGTGCCGCGGGTGTCCGACAGCAATTCGCCGTGATAGCCGATGAGACCGCGGGTCGGGGCATGGAAGATGAGGCGCTGACGGCCATGGCCGGAAGGGCGCATGTCGCGCAAGGTGGCGCGGCGCTCGGCCAGCTTCTGGACCACGATGCCGGCATATTCCTCGTCGACGTCGATGATCACTTCCTCGACCGGCTCGAGCCGTTCGCCGCTCTTTTCATCGCGGCGCATCAGGACGCGCGGGCGCCCGACGGTCAACTCGAAACCCTCGCGGCGCATGGTCTCGATCAGGATGGCAAGCTGCAGTTCGCCGCGGCCCGATACCTCGAAGGCATCGGTATCCGACGTCGAGGCCGCGACCTTCAGCGCCACGTTGCCCTCGACCTCGCGCAGCAGCCGGTCGCGGATCACCCGCGACTGCACCTTGTCACCCTCGCGGCCGGCCAGCGGCCCGTCGTTGATGCGAAAGGTCATGGAAAGGGTCGGCGGGTCGATGGGCTGGGCCGGCAGGGCCTGCGTGACGTCGGGCGCGCAGATGGTGTCGGCCACGGTCGCCTGGGTGAGGCCGGAAATGGCGACGATGTCGCCGGCTTCGCCCACCTCGACCGGCAAGCGGTCGAGGCCGCGAAAGCCGAGCACCTTGGAAATGCGTCCCACTTCGATCACCTTGCCGTCGCGCGACAGGGCCTTCACCGGCTGGTTGGCCCTGACGGTGCCGGAACGGATGCGGCCGGTGAGGACGCGGCCGAGGAACGGATTGGCCTCGATGGTGGTGGCGAGGAGACGGAACGGACCTTCGTCGATCGCCGGCGCGGGGACGTGTTTCAGCACCAGATCGAACAGCGGCGCCATGTCGTCCTTGGGCCCTTCGGGCCTGGTCGCCAGCCAGCCGTGCTTGGCCGAGCCGTAGAGGATGGGGAAATCGAGCTGTTCGTCTGAGGCATCGAGGGCTGCGAACAGGTCGAACACCTCGTTGACCACTTCGACATGACGTTCATCAGCCTTGTCGATCTTGTTGATGGCAACGATGGGTTTGAGGCCGATCTTCAAAGCCTTGGCGAGCACGAACTTGGTCTGCGGCATGGGGCCTTCGGATGCATCCACCAGCAGCACCGCACCGTCGACCATGTTGAGGATGCGCTCCACTTCGCCGCCGAAATCGGCATGGCCCGGCGTATCGACGATGTTGATGCGGGTGCCGTGCCATTCGATCGAGGTGACCTTGGCGAGGATGGTGATGCCGCGCTCGCGCTCCAGGTCGTTGGAATCCATGGCGCGCTCCATCACCCGCTGGTTCTCGCGGAAAGCGCCGGTCTGGGCGAGCAGGCGGTCGATCAGGGTGGTCTTGCCGTGGTCGACGTGGGCGATGATGGCGATGTTGCGCATGGTCATGGGCGCGGGGCTTTCAGAGACAGCGGTGTTGCGGGGGTCGCGTGGGCGATGCTGTAGCAGTCTCATATGGGTTTGGGAACAGGCCGCGGCAATGGCCATGGGACCGTCCGACTGGCGCGATTCGTGCATCTCATGGCGCGGCGAGGCAGCTTATGTGCCGCAACAGGACAAGAGGTGGCCCCATGTTCGATCGCAACCGCTCATCCAACAGTGCCGAATTGACCGATGCGGCCGTGCGTCTCGTTCTGACCGACGGCAGCGAACTCACCGGGCACATCGCCCTGCCGGCCTCGACACCACTCGACCGCTTCCTCAACAACGCCGATCCGTTCCTTTGCTTCAGCGATCACGAGGGCGGCATGCAGTTCGTCGCCAAGGCGCAGATCGCCGCCATCAGGCCGGTCGCGCCGCCGCGCGCCAACCAGCTCTCGCGCCGGATGGGCGAGGGGTCATCGTTCGATCCGCACGCGATCCTCGAAGTCGAGGCGGGCAGCGGCCCCGATGCCATCCACCAGGCCTATTTGATGAAGGCGCGGCTCTATCATCCCGACCGCTTCGCCGGCAGCGACCTGCCGCGCGAGGTGGCATCCTACCTGAAGGCCATGCAACAGCGCGTCAATCTCGCCTATGAGGCACTGGCCGGCGACAAGATCGACGCGGCCTGAAGCCGCTCCATCACTTCGAGGTCTGGCGCTTCCGTGCGGCAAGCGTCCTCAAGCGCAGGGCGTTGAGGCGGATGAAGCCGGCGGCATCCTTCTGGTCGTAGGCGCCGCGGTCGTCCTCGAAGGTGACGAGGGCATCGGAATAAAGCGACTTGGGCGAGCGCCGGCCGACCACCGTGACATTGCCCTTGTAGAGCTTCAGCCGTACATCGCCCTCGACGTTTTCCTGGCTCTTGTCGATGAGCGCCTGCAGCATCTCGCGTTCGGGCGCGAACCAGAAGCCGTAATAGACAAGTTCGGCATAACGCGGCATCACCTGGTCCTTCAGGTGCATGGCCTCGCGATCGAGGGTGAGGCTTTCCATGGCGCGGTGGGCGACATGCAGGATGGTGCCGCCGGGGGTCTCGTAGATGCCGCGCGACTTCATGCCGACGAAGCGGTTTTCCACCAGGTCGATGCGGCCGATGCCGTTGTCACGGCCGAGATCGTTGAGGGCGGCGAACAGGCTGGCCGGGCTCATCACCTTGCCGTTGAGGGCGACGGGATCGCCCTTGCTGAAAGAGAGCGTGATCTCGGTCACCTCGTCGGGCGCTTCCTCGGGGCTCAGGGTGCGCTGGAAGACGTAAGCCGGCGGCTCCTCCCACGGGTCCTCCAGCACCTTTCCTTCCGATGAGGAGTGCAGCATGTTGGCATCGACCGAGAACGGGGCCTCGCCGCGCTTGTCCTTCGGGACGGGGATCTGGTGGGCCTCGGCGAACGCGATGAGGTCGGTACGGCTCTTGAAGGCCCATTGGCGCCACGGGGCGATCACCTTGATGTCGGGGTTAAGGGCATAGGCGGCGAGCTCGAATCGCACCTGGTCGTTGCCCTTGCCGGTGGCGCCGTGGGCGATGGCATCGGCGCCGGTCTCGGCGGCGATCTCCACCAGGCGCTTGGCGATGAGGGGGCGGGCGATCGAGGTGCCGAGCAGGTAGACGCCTTCATAAAGGGCATTGGCGCGGAACATCGGGAAGACGAAATCGGCGATGAATTCCTCGCGCAGGTCCTCGATGTGGATCTCCTTGATGCCCATCATCTCGGCCTTGGCACGGGCCGGCGCCAGTTCCTCGCCCTGGCCGAGATCGGCGGTGAAGGTCACCACCTCGGCCCCATATTCGGTCTGCAGCCACTTGAGGATGATGGAGGTATCGAGGCCGCCGGAATAGGCGAGCACGACCTTCTTGAAGGAAGCGGAGGGGGGCATGGGTAAGCAACCTTTGCGGGGAACGATTTTGCGGGGCACTATAGGCATGAAGGGGTTGAGGGCAAGAGGGAGAAACACCGCCATGCCGGCCGTCGCATTCTGGTTCGACTTCGCCTCGACCTATTCGTGGCTTTCCGCCCTGCGCATCGCGCCGCTGGCCGAAGCGGCCGAGGTCGAGGTCGTGTGGACGCCGTTCCTGCTGGGGCCGATCTTCAAGGCGCAGGGCTGGGACACCTCGCCCTTCAACCTCTATCCGGCAAAGGGGCGCTATATGTGGCGCGATCTCGAACGACTGGCCGACGCCGAAGGGATGGAACTGAAGCGACCGGAGACTTTCCCGCAATTCGCCCTGACTGCGACCCGGGTGGGCGTTGCCGCACGCGATGAGCCGTGGCTGCCGGAATTCTGCAGTGCCCTGTTTTTCCGCGAGTTCTGCGAGGGCGGCGATATTACCAGCGATGACGCGGTAGCCGCAGCCCTCGCCGCGGCAGGCGTGGATGCAGACCCGTGGCTCGCCCGCGCCCGCGATCCCGCTGTCAAGCAGGCCTTGCGCGAACGCGGCGAGGAGGCCGAAAAACTTGGCCTCTTCGGGGCGCCCAGTTTTGTCACCGAAGACGGCGAGCTTTTCTGGGGCAACGACCGGCTGGAGGCCGCGCTGGCGTGGGCCAGGCATCCGGGTTTGTCATGAATGGGCCTTCACAGGGGGCGCCTATTCTTCCATGATGCCGGGTAATGCCGCCCTTGAGAGCGGTCCTGCGGTGAGAGGGGGAATTGATGCCAAAGCGCCAGAAGCTGACCAGCCTGTCGGAAATCTACCGGTATTTCCGCAAGAACCAGGTACCGATCTATTTCCTGTCGCCGACGCCGTACAACATCCTCGGGCTCGGGCGGTGGATCAACCGCTTCCAGTACATCAACTTCTTCGATTCATTCGACGGCACCCACCCCAAGGCGCTTGTGCCCACCGAGCACGGGCCGCACGAGTTCCGCTCCATCGAGGACGTCAACAACTACCTCATGCAGCACAAGCAGGTGCGCGACCACATCAAGGCCAATGGCGGCGGCAAGATGCTGCTGGTCATGTTCGACGAGGAGACCGAAAAGCTCGCCAGGGAACTGAAGGTGGAGATCGCCCTGCCGCCGGCCAAGCTCAGGAAGCACATCGATTCCAAGATCACCACCACGCGTCTCGGCAACGCGGCGGGCATCAAGTCGGCGCCCAACGTCATGGGCAAGGCCAAGTCCTATGCCGAGTTGAGGGTGCTCGCCGACCGCGCCAAGCTCGGCAAGGATCTGGTGGTGCAGCTGCCTTACGGCGACAGCGGCCGCACCACCTTCTTCATCTCCAAGGAGGCCGACTGGGCCAAGAATGCCGAAAAGCTCGAAGCCGAAGAACTCAAGGTGATGAAGAAAATCCGCCACCTGCCGGGCACGGTGGAGGCGGTCGCCACCCGCCACGGCACGCTTGCAGGCCCGATGCAGACCGACATTACCGGCTTCGGCGAGCTTACCCCCTACAAGGGCGGGTGGTGCGGCAACGATGCCTTCACCGGCGGCATGGAAAAGGAGCGCGCCGCCGTCCAGACCATGGCCAGGAAACTCGGCGACCAGCTCTACAAGGAAGGCTACAAGGGCGCCTTCTGCATGGACTTCCTGATCGATACCGATGACGGCAACGTCTATCTGGGCGAGATCAATCCGCGTATTTCCGGCGCCAGTCCCTTGACCAACCTCATCACCTCGACCTATGGCGGCTGCCCCATCTTCCTGTTCCACATGCTCGAATTCATGAATGTCGACTGGGAGGTCGACCTCGACAAGGTGCAGCAGCGTTGGGCCGAGTTCGACAACTGGAGCCAGCTCATCCTCAAGCACCCCAAGGACGAGGTGGAGATCATCACCAAGGCGCCGGCCTCGGGCATATGGCGCATGGATGCAAAGGGCGAAATCTCGCTGGTCAGGAAATCCATCGACTGGTTCCTGGTGTCGGGCGAAGCCGAGGCTTTCTACCTGCGCGTCTACACCGCCGGCGATTACCGCTATCACGGCGCCGACATGGGCATCCTGGTGTCGCGCGGGCGCATGCAGACCGACACCCGCAAGCTGAAGGCGCGCGCCAAGCAATGGGCCAAGGCGATCAACGGCCAGTTCCAGTGCGTGCCGCTGCCCTCATCGGCCCCGGTTCCGGATATCCCGGAGGCGGATTCGATCAACAAGATGTTCTGAGGTTTTTTCCTTTGGCGACCGCGTCACCCCGGCGAAGGGGACCAGTCCGGCCAAAAGGCGAAAGCATCGCCTGGTGACCTGGATGCCGGCCGGCGCCGGCATGACGATCATGGGGAACAGGCGGACTTTCGATCCTACATCACGAAGCTGCGGCGGCGCGGCGGCATGGGGGCGACGTTGTGGGTCGACTGTTCGGCGCGGCGCGGCTGTGCGACGGGGCCGAGACTGTCGAGATAGCCGGTATCGAAGCCCTTGTCGTAGACAGGGAACCCCGCCGGGCGGTCACGAAAGCTCTTCATCATCTGGCCGAGCCCGCGCATGCCGTTGCGGCGCGAGCGGGAAACCTGCTCGATGTCGATCTCGATGGGGATGATCTGCTCGGTGGCATCGCCCGAATAGAGGCACCGGCCCGACGGGTCGTAGACTGCCGAGCGGCCGTTGCCGCCGGCCGCCAGACCGTTGATGTCGAAGACGTAGGTCTGGAACATGGCCGCCGTGGCGTGGGCGATGGTGAGATCGACGTCGCGGTCGATGGTGTGGGTCATCACCGGATGGAGGATCACCTCGACGCCCATGGAGGTGAGCTGGCGCGCCGTCTCGGGGAACCAGATGTCATAGCAGTTGAGCACGCCGAACCTGCCGACGCCCTCGATGTCGAAGGTCAGGAATTCGTTGCCCGGCGTGACCCCCTGCTCGAGCGGCGTGAAGGGGAACATCTTGCGATAGCGCCCGATCACCTCGCCGTCAGGGTTGATGACCGAGGTGGTGTTGTAGATGGCGCCGTCGCGGCGCTCGTACATGGAGCCGTTAATGAGCCAGATCTTGTGGTGGCGGGCGACGTCCTGAAACGCCTGCTCGGTCTGGCCCGGCAACGGCTGGGCATGATGCAGGAGCGGGCCGAAGCAGGCGAGCTCGGAAAACATCACCATCTGCACCCAGGGGTAAAGATGCATGGTGAGGTCGATGCGATGCTTCATGGCCTCGAAATTGTTGTGGTTGGCCAGATGCATCTGGATGCCGGCAATGGCAAATGGGGTCATGATGGTCCTTTCGGGGCCTTACCTTGCGCCCGGTGAAGCGGGCGCAAGGGTCTTTCTGAGTCGTGCAAGTCTAGCCAATGGGCCGTAGCGCTTCCATCCCCCCAAGTGGATAGCGCAAAGGAAGCCCGCAAGTGCGGCAAAACTGTCACATCCAAGTTTAGTTAATATAATTCAATCGATTAAGACCCCGCTTCAGGCCTTTGCAGCGGCTTCCATGAGCCGTCTTTCACGTCCCCGCAGGCGTTCCGAGGCGGATTTGAGCTGTCCGCAGGCGGCCATGATGTCGCGGCCGCGCGGCGTCCTGACGGGGCTTGCGTAGCCCGCCCGGTTGACGATTTCGGCGAACCGCTCGATGGTCTCCCAGTCGGCGCATTCATAGGGCGAGCCGGGCCACGGGTTGAAGGGAATGAGGTTGATCTTGGCGGGGATGCCCTTGAGGAGCGAGACCAGCCGCCGGGCATCGGCAGGCGCATCGTTGATGCCCTTGAGCATCACATATTCGAAGGTGATGCGGCGGGCATTGGAAAGACCGGGATAGGCCCGGCAGGCGGCCAGCAGGTCGGCAATGGGGTATTTCCTGTTGAGCGGTACCAGCGTGTCGCGCACCTCATCGGTGGTGGCGTGGAGCGAGATGGCGAGCATGGTGGCGATCTCGGTACCGGCACGGACGATCTCCGGCACCACGCCGGAAGTCGAGAGCGTGATGCGCCGTTTCGACAGCGAAAGGCCCTCGCCGTCGGCGATGATGGCGACGGCATCGCGCACCTTGTCGAAATTATACAGCGGTTCTCCCATGCCCATGAGCACCACATTGGTGATGTAGCGGCCGCTCGCCGGCGGGGCGGGATTGGTTGCCATGGCATCGGGCCATTCGCCCAGCCGGTCGCGGGCGACGAGCACCTGGGCGACAATCTCGCCGGCGGTCAGGTTGCGCACCAGTGTCTGGGTGCCGGTGTGGCAGAAGGTGCAGGTGAGGGTACAGCCAACCTGGCTGGAAATGCACAAGGTGCCGCGATCTTCCTCGGGGATATAGACGGTCTCGATCTCGTGGCGGCGGCCATCGGCGTCGGGCGCCAGGCGCAACAGCCACTTGCGGGTGCCGTCGGTGGAGACCTGCTCGGCGACGATTTCCGGCCGCGCCAGGCTGAAGCCGGCGGCAAGGCTGTCGCGCAGGTCGCGGCCGATATCGGTCATGGCATCGAAGGAGGTGGCGCCGCGATTGTAGATCCAGCGCCATAACTGGCTGGCGCGCATGCGGCGCTGGCGTTCAGGCACCCCGATGCCCGCCAGGGCCTCGGCAAGCCCCTCGCGCGTCAGGCCGATGAGGCTTGTCGCCGGCGTGATGAGCGGCGGCGGCACCTCGGCATCGACGGTATCAAGGACAAGGGTCATGGCCGGCGCTCCCAGATCAGCCTGCAATCGGGTGGTGACACCCAATTCCAGAAAAGCTGATCGGCCTTCAGATTTTGAGCATGATGTCATCCGAAATGTGGCATCCACTTTTCGGCATCATGCTCTACCACAAAGCGGCGATGGCGCCAAAGAGGCTTTGGCCTACTTGCAGGCGTCCTCGATCTTCGCCATGGCGGCGGTGACGCCCGACAGCGAATAGGTGTCGACGGTCACCGTGCCGTGCGAGGAGGTGCCGGTTACCACCATCCTGGTGCCGGCCTTCATGGCGCCGACTATCTCGTTGTCGTGCTGGGAGGAGTCCGACCAGGCGCCATCGTCATGGGTGAAGAGCTCGAATTTGTGGCCATCGATATCGACGCTGACCGATGAGTCCTTCTTGAAGGTGTAGCCGATGATGGTGTTGACCTCGTTCTTCACCTTGTCGGCAGTGCGGTCGGTCACCAGAAAGAACACCGGCGAGCGCTTGGCGCCCTGGGGATCGGACTTCTTGGGCTGCGAGACGATGTAGCAGACATTGCCGCCGTTGTTCTTGTAGGCATAGGCCGCCCAGTCGGTGAATTCGCCCAGTGGCGTGGGCTCCTGGGCAGCAGCGGCGCCCGCCAGGGCGCCGAACAGAAAAAGGGAAAGGGTGAAGCCCCCGGAAAATCGAATCATGACGGATCGAAGAATACTCATTGAACCTGCCCAGTTCCAGCCACTGCCGCTAATTTGCCCCGCTACGGCACCTTTTTCCCGATCGGTGCGTTCGCCCGGCCCACACTAGGGGGGAAGTTGACCAGATGATGGCGGGCCACACAAAGGCGGGCCCCGGCGTTGCTTTTCGCGGCCAAAACATCCAGTTTGCCTCTCCTGTCAGCCGCAAAGGGAGTTGCGATGAAAGCCATCCAATGCACCGGCTTCGGCCCGCCCGAAGCGCTTGTGCTCGCCGAAATCCCCCGTCCGCGCCCGGCAGCGGGCGAACTGGCGGTTAAGGTGAAGGCCTGTGCGCTCAATTTCTTCGATACGCTGATCATCGAAGGCAAGTACCAGTACCGGCCCGATCTGCCGTTCTCGCCGGGCGCCGAAGTGGCAGGCGTCATCGAGGCGCTGGGCGAGGGGGTCAAGGGCTTCAAGGCCGGCGAGCGGGTGATCGGCTATCTGGGCTGGGGCGGCTGCCGCGAGGAGGTGGCGGCGGCGGCCGACAAATTCATCGTCATGCCCGACGGCATCGAGGATGCCGCCGGCGCCGGGCTCACGGTCACCTACGGCACAACCCTGCATGCGCTGAAGGACCGCGCCCGCCTCAAGCCGGGTGAGACGCTGGCGGTGCTGGGGGCGGCCGGCGGGGTGGGACAGGCCGCCATCGAGATCGGCAAGATCATGGGCGCGCGGGTGATCGCCTGCGCCTCCAGCGACGGCAAGCTCGATTTCTGCAAGCGGCTCGGGGCCGACGACGGTTTCAACTACCGAGAAGGCGACCTCAAAGAGGGCCTCAGGCGGCTCACCGGCGGCAAGGGCGTCGATGTGGTCTACGATGCCGTGGGCGGCGATCTGTCGGAGCCGGCGCTCAGGGCGATCGCCTGGCAGGGTCGTTTCCTGGTGGTGGGCTTTGCGGCTGGAAGCATTCCGAAGATACCCCTCAACCTCGTGCTGCTCAAAGGCTGCGAGATCGTCGGGGTGTTCTGGGGCGAACACATCGTGCGCCAGCCGGACCTTCATCGCGCCAATATGGGCCAACTGCTGCAATGGGCAGCGGAGGGGCGCATCGTGCCGCACGTGCACAAGGTCTACAGCCTTGCCGAAACGCCTCAGGCGCTCACCGCCATCGCCAGGCGCGAGGTCATGGGCAAGGCAATCGTCGTACCGTAGTGGCACTGGTGGCGGGGAGAGGCGCCATGCGCGGCCGCGTCAGTGCACCACATAGGTGGCGATCAGGTAGACCAGCAGCCCGGCAGCGACCATGATGCCGATGGCGCGGCCGATACGGCGGCCGAGGATCACCACGGGATCGCTGTCATCGTCGTCATCGCCGCCGCGGGGGCCGGTCAGCAGCTTTTCCGACTGCTCGGCCATGCGCTTGAGGTTGCGTTGCGCCTCGGCTGCGTCTTCGGCGGTGTGACGCTTCACTGCATCGTTCCGGGCCGGTCGGTGTCGGCGGCCATCTCGATGCGGGCCATGTCTTCATCGCTGAGGCCGAAGTGATGGCCGATCTCGTGCACCAGCACATGGGTGACCACGGCACCCAGCATTTCTTCGTGCTCGGCCCAGTAGTCGAGGATGGGCCGGCGGTAGAGGAAAATCATGTTGGGCATGAGGGGCGGCGAGGAGGGGCTCGCCTGGGCAAGACCGGTGCCGGTGAACAGGCCAAGCAGGTCGTAATCCGATTCACAATCCAGCTCCTCGAGGACGTCTTCGTCGGGAAAGTCCTCGATGCGGATCACCAGTTCGCCGCACAGGTCGTGGAATTCGGCCGGCAGTGAACGCAGCGCATCATCGGCAAGCAGTGCCAGCTCATCGAGCGAGGGCGCCACGATGCGCGATATCCGGTCGGTCGTGGTTCTGGCGGCCATGGCCGCTATATTGCCATGCCCGAAGCCGCGATAGGCAACAAAATTGCGCTCAATGGGTGGTGGCGGTGGTTTCGACGCTGTGGCTCGGCAATGCCCGGACCGTGGTCAATACCGCCATTGTGCCGGTAATCAGCGTGGCGCCGACCAAACCGATGAGGATAGCGCGCAGGAAACGCGCATCGGCTTCTTTTGCAATCATAAAAACTCGTCCCCCGATACCGGCGGTCCCACAACTCACCGTCCCAGAATGCTAGCACAACGAATATTGCGCCAATGTTAACGGCGCATTCACCACATGTTCGGTGCCATTGCAAGCCTTGCGGCGGTCATATCCTAGTTCCAGGAGCGGATATCGACGAAATGCCCGGCAACGGCGGCGGCGGCGGCCATGGCCGGCGACACCAGGTGGGTGCGGCCGCGGAAACCCTGGCGGCCCTCGAAATTGCGGTTGGAGGTCGAAGCGCAGCGCTCGCCGGGCAGGAGCTTGTCGGCGTTCATGGCCAGACACATGGAACAGCCCGGCTCGCGCCATTCAAAGCCGGCGGCGGTGAACACCTTGTCGAGACCTTCCGCCTCGGCCGCGGCCTTCACCAGGCCGGAGCCCGGCACCACCATGGCGTTGACGCCTTCGTGCACCTTCTTGCCGGCGATCACCCGGGCGGCGGCGCGCAGGTCCTCCATGCGGCCGTTGGTGCATGAACCGATGAAGATGCGGTCGACGCCGATATCGGTGATCTTCGTTCCTGCCGTGAGCCCCATGTAATCGAGCTTGTGGGCGATGGCGGCGCGGCGCATCTCGTCTTCAAAGTCGGCCGGATCGGGGATGACGCCGGTGATGGCGAGCACGTCCTCGGGGCTGGTGCCCCAGGTGACGAGCGGCGGCAGGGCCGATCCGTCAAGGCGGATCTCGGCGTCGAAACGGGCGCCTTCATCGCTCACCAGGCTTTCCCAGTAGCGCATTGCCTGATCCCATTGGGCGCCCTTGGGGCTGCGCGGACGGTCCTTCAGATAGGCGAAGGTCTTTTCATCGGGGGCGATCATGCCGGCGCGGGCGCCGCCTTCGATGGACATGTTGCACACCGTCATGCGGCCCTCCATCGAGAGGGCTCGGAAGACGTCGCCCGAATATTCGATCACATGGCCGGTGCCGCCGGCGGTGCCGATCTCGCCGATGATGGCGAGGATCACGTCCTTGGCGGTGATGCCGTCGGCGAGCCTGCCGTCGACGGTCACCTTCATGTTCTTGGCCTTCTTCTGGATCAGCGTCTGGGTGGCGAGCACATGCTCGACCTCGGAGGTGCCGATGCCGTGGGCGAGCGCCCCGAAAGCACCATGGGTCGAGGTGTGGCTGTCGCCGCACACAATCGTCGTGCCGGGCAGGGTAAAACCCTGTTCGGGGCCGATGATGTGGACGATGCCCTGGCGCTTGTCGGTCTCGTTGAAATAGTCGATGCCGAACTCGGCGGCGTTCTTCGCCAGGGTCTCGACCTGGAGCCGCGCTTCGGGGTCGGAAATACCTTTTGAGCGGTCGGTGGTCGGCACGTTGTGATCGACCACGGCGAGGGTCTTTTCCGGCGCGTGCACCTTGCGGCCAGCCAGACGCAGGCCTTCGAACGCCTGCGGGCTGGTGACTTCGTGCACCAGATGGCGGTCGATGTAGATAAGCGAGGTGCCGTCGTCGGCCTCATGCACCAGATGGTCGTCCCAGATCTTGTCGTAGAGCGTGCGCGGCTTGGCCATGGTCTTAAGTCTTTCCCCGGGAAAGGGTCAGGATCAAAGGGGATCGCGGCGAAACATAATGGCGGGCGAAGGGTTTGTCAGCACCCCAATGGCGGCGCCGTTCGCCGGCCCACGAAAAAGGGGGCAGGCCTGTCGCCACCCCCTCATCGCACGCGATCATCGAGACAACGGGGCCGGTTAGGCCTCGGCGGGCGCGGGTGCGGCTTGCGCTGCCGCCGGCGCCTCGGAGGCGATGGCCCGTTTCTTTTCGGTGATGCGGGCCGCCTTGCCGGTCAGGCCGCGCAGATAATAGAGCTTTGCACGACGTACCTTGCCGCGGCGCACCACATTCACCGCCTCGACCAGCGGCGAATACAGCGGGAAGACGCGCTCCACGCCCTCGCCGTAGCTCATCTTGCGCACGGTGAAGCTCTGGTTGAGGCCGGCACCGGAGCGGGCGATCACCACGCCTTCGTAATTCTGTACCCGCGAACGCTCGCCTTCCGTGACGCGCACGCTCACCACGACCGTGTCGCCGGGCGAGAATTGCGGGATCTGGCGGCGCTCGGCGATCTTCGCGGCCTGCTCGGCATCGAGCTGCTGAATAATGTCCATCGTCGTCATCCTTTTGAGAAGTTGCGGCGTCATACAGGGTGGCTTGAGAAAAATCAATGTCCGCAAAGGTGTTTTCTGTGGGCCGATTTGCCTTTCGCGCCCCGGTTTGCTAGACCCCGGGCACCCCCAAACCCTCAAACCAACGGAGACCGATGACCATTTCAACGACAAAGGACCGCCGGCCCAAGCCGAACATGGAACTTGCCGCCCGCATCGTCGCGGCGCGTGAAGTGCTGGGACTCAACACCGAACAGCTTGCCCAGCGCATCGGCGCCACCGTGGCGACCGTCAGTGGCTGGGAAACCGGCAAGTCGCAGCCGCGTACCAACCGCCTCGTCACGCTTGCCGGGATCCTCGGCGTCAGCCCGAGCTGGCTGCTGAGCGGGCTTGGCGACGGACCTGTCAGCGTGACGGCCGAAACCCGCATGGAAGCCCTCGGCAACGGCATCCTCGAATTGCGCACCCTGTCGAGCCGCATCGCCGAGCAGGTGGACGACCTCGAGCAGCGCCTCGCCCTGCTCAAGAAGTCAGCCTGACGTCACTTTTTCTTCAAGAGATCGGGCCGTCGTTCAGCGGTCAGACGTTCCGCTTCGGCCCGCCGCCAGCGGGCTATGGCGCCGTGATCCCCCGATAGTAGAACCTCCGGAATGTCGCGGCCCTCGAAGCGGCGCGGCCGGGTATACTGGGGATGCTCCAGAAGCCCCGCCTCGAAGCTCTCGTCGTCACCGGAAAGCGCCTCGCCCATGACCCCCGGCAACAGGCGCACCACGGCATCGAGCACGACGATGGCCGCCGGTTCACCGCCGGAGAGCACATAGTCGCCGATGGAGACTTCCTCGAGGCCGCGGGCCGCGATGATGCGCTCGTCGATGCCCTCGAAACGGCCGCAGACGATGACCGCGCCTGGACCCGCTGCCAGTTGGCGCACCCGCTTTTGATCGAGTGGGGTGCCGCGCGGGCTCATCAGGAGGCGAGGGCGCGGATCGCCTTGGGGCGAGCTTGAGTCGATGGCGGCAGCCAGCACGTCGGCGCGCATCACCATGCCGGGACCGCCACCGGCCGGGGTATCGTCGACATTGCGATGCCGGTCATGGGCGTGCTTGCGGATGTCGACGGCGTGCAGCGACCAGATGCCGCTTTCGAGCGCCTTGCCGGCCAGCGACAACCCCAAAGGCCCGGGAAACATCTCCGGAAAGAGGGTGAGCACCGTGGCGCGAAAGGTCATGGCTCCAGCAGACCCTCGGGCGGATCGGCGATGAGAAAGCCGGCGGCGATGTCGATGGCGGGGACGGCGGCGCGGTTGAACGGCAGCAGCACCTCGCGGCCGTCATCGTTCAACCGCACGGCCAGGAGGTCGCTGGCGCCGTAGTTCTCCACGTCCGTCACCCGCCCGATGGTTCGGCCATCCGGCAGCCGCACGGCAAGGCCGATGAGATCGGCGTGATAAACCTCACCCTCCGGCGCAGCCGGCAGGCGGGTACGCGGCACCGCCAGTTCGGTGCCTTTCAGCGCCTCGGCCGCGTTGCGGTCGGTGATGCCTTGCAGACGGGCGATGAAGCCGGCCTTCGCCGGGCGCAGTGCCTCGATGACGAGGCTGCGACCGGATCCCACGAGGTCGAGCGCTCCGTAGCCGGCAATGGCTTGCGGCTCGGCGGTAAAGCTCATCAGCACCACCTCGCCGCGAATGCCGTGGGCACCGACGATGCGCCCGAGGACCACCTGATCGTCGCCTGCGGTCGGCACCGCCATGGCTCAGGCCGGGCGCGCCATCACGCTTCGGCGGCGGGGGCTTCGGCCGGCGCTTCAGCCGCTGCTTCAGCTTCGGCCTTGGCGGCTTCGGCGGCGGCAGCCTCGGTGGCGGCCTTCGCCTCGGCCTCGGCCTTCTCGCGCTCGGCGCGCTTCTTGCCCGGCAGGGCCTTTTCCGGGTTGTTGCGGGCTTCGCGCTTGACGATGCCGGCGGCATCGAGGAAGCGGGCGACACGGTCTGTCGGCAGGGCACCCACCGACAGCCAATGCCTGGCGCGCTCGGCGTCGATCTTCACCCGGCCTTCGTCGTCGCGTGGCAGGATGGGGTTCCAGATGCCGATCTTCTCGATGAAGCGGCCGTCGCGCGGGCTCGTCGCCTCGGCGATGACGATGCGGTAGTGTGGCCGCTTCTTGGCGCCGCCGCGGGCCAGTCTGATCTTCAGGGACATTTCAGTTTAACTCCTTGATGTGAAACGTTGAAAAGGGGGTTTTCTGTCATTTCTTCTTCTTGGCGAAGCCGGGAAGGCCCTTGAAGCCGCCGCCGCCGAGGCCGGGCAGGCCCCTGGGGGCGCCGAGACCGGGCAACCCGCCGCCGCCGAGGCCGGGAAGGCCTTTCGGCATGGCCGGCATCTTTCCTTGCGCCATTTCCTTCAGCTCGGGCGGCAGGGCATTGGGGTCGAGCCCGCCAAGTTCGGCCTGCATGCGCTCCAACTCGGCGGCATCGGGGGCAGCCCCGCCGCCGAACATACGCCCCAGCATGCCCTTGCCACGGCCCATCTTCTTCATCATGTCGGACATCTGCAGGTGCATCTTGAGGAGACGGTTGATCTCCTGCACCTGGGTACCCGAGCCCCGGGCGACGCGCTTCTTGCGCGAGGCGTTGAAGACCTTGGGGTTGCGTTTCTCGAATGGCGTCATTGAGGAAATGATGGCGAGCTGGCGCTTCAGGACCAGATTGTCGAGGTCGACGCCTTCGAGCTGCTTCTTGATCTTGCCGACGCCGGGCAGCATGCCGAGGATGCCCTGCATGCCGCCGAGCTTTTGCATCTGGCGCAACTGGTCGGCCAGGTCTTCCAGGTCGAAGGCGCCCTTCTTCATGCGGGCGGCGATCTTCTGGGCCTTGTCGACGTCCATGGTCTGGGCGGCGCGCTCGACCAGCGACACCACATCGCCCATGCCGAGGATGCGCGAGGCGATGCGCTCGGGGTGGAAGTCTTCCAGCCCGTCGAGCTTTTCACCGGTGCCGATGAGCTTGATCGGCTTGCCGGTGACGGCGCGCATGGAAAGGGCAGCACCCCCGCGCCCGTCGCCGTCTATGCGGGTGAGGACGATGCCGGTGATGCCGATCTTCTCGTTGAAATTGCGGGCGAGGTTGACGGCGTCCTGGCCGGTCAGGGCATCGGCGACCAGCAGGGTCTCGTGCGGCCTGGCGATATCGCGCACCGCCGCCGTCTCGGCCATCAGCTCCTCATCGATGTGAAGGCGGCCGGCGGTATCGAGGATGACCACGTCATAGCCGCCCTTGCGGGCCTCCGACATGGCGCGCTTCGTGATGGTGACGGGGTCCTCGCCCTTGACGATGGCAAGTGTTGCCACCCCCACCTGCTCGCCGAGGATGGCCAACTGCTCCTGGGCGGCCGGGCGGCGGGTGTCGAGGGAGGCCATCAGGACCTTCTTCCTTTCCCGCTCCGCAAGGCGCCTGGCGATCTTTGCCGAGGTGGTGGTCTTGCCCGAGCCCTGCAGGCCGACCATGAGGATGGGGAGCGGCGCCGGCGCCTTCAGGTCGAGGGGTTCAGGGGTCTTGCCCAGGGTCTCGATGAGGGCGTCGTTGACGATCTTGACCACCATCTGGCCGGGGGTGACGGAACGCACCACCTCCTGGCCGACAGCGCGGGCCTTTACCGTGTCGACGAAGCCGCGCACCACCTCAAGGGCAACATCGGCCTCGATGAGGGCGCGGCGCACCTCGCGCATGGCCTGATCGACATCGGCCTCCGACAGGCTGCCACGGCCTGTCAGCTTGTCGAAGATGCCGGAAAGGCGATCTGAAAGTGTCTCGAACATCGAGCCTTTTCATCCGTTCGACGCGCCAACGAAAATCGCACCCGCGGGCGAACCTTCGCTGGCGGGTGTTGGCGCCCTTGTCTCCCGGCGTTCGTCACCATCGGACAAGGCGGCCTGACGACGTTTCATCGCGTCTCAAGAAAATCGTGGCCGGATATACACGGGGCACGGGCTAGCCGTCAACTGCATCCCCGCCCATGCCGGGGATGCTTTCGTTCGACTTATCCCATTGACTTGGCGTCATACCGGCACTTGATGCCGGTATCCATGCCGCCGGCCTCGCGGCTCGCTGCGGCCTTGGCGGAATGGGCCCCGGGTTCAAGCCCCGGGGTGACGGGAGCGGGGATGCGCCAGGGAAAGCCCGAAGGTCGCTGGGTATCACATCAGGCCCAAAAGCAGCGAGGTGGTGGCGATCGCGAGGCCGGTGCCGACGGCGATGGCGCCGGAGACCGGGCCGACGGCCACGTTGTAGCGGCTGGCGAAGAGATAGGCGTTCACCCCGCCGGGCAGAGAAGCGAACAGGATGACGATCCTTGCATCCAGCGCATCGAGGGGAATGACATAGCTGACCATGACCCAGGCAAGGAGCGGCATCACCAGCATCTTGAGGCCGACCAGCAACGCCACGGCGCCAAACTGGCCGGAGAGGTTGTAGCCCGACAATGTCAGCCCGAGCATGAACAACGCTGCCGGGACCGCGGCGCGGCCGAGAAAGGCGAGCGTATGGTCGACAACGGGATGCAGGCCGAGGCCCGTCAGTCCCCACAGGGCCCCCAGCACCAGCGGAGCGATGATGGGGTTGGCCGCCAGATCGCGCGCCAGGCCGGCAAACATATGGGCAATCGGCACCTCGCGCCGGCGGTTCGACCATTCCGCCCACAAGGAGGCAATCAGCCAGTTGAAGGCAGCGTGGACCGAGATGAGGAGCGCCATGGGGCGGGTCGCGGCATCGCCAAAATGCCCCAGCGCCAGGGGAAGTCCGAGCAGCACCATGTTGCCGAAGGTCGCGGCCATGGCCGCCGCCGCGCCGCCCGCCGGGGCAAGAACTCGAATGGGGCGCACCAGCATCACGGTCGCCACCCAGACGATGGCGAGGGTGCCGTAATAGGCCCCCCACAGGGCCCACGGGCTGGCGGCCGGCAGATCGGCGGTCACCATCAGGCGGAACAAGAGCGCCGGCATGGCGATGCCGATGACAAAGCGGTTGAGCACCTTGGCATCGCCTGAACCCATGTAGCCGGACAGCCCCACGCCATAGCCGATGGCGATGAGCGCAAAGACCGGCACGACGGTTTCGAAGACGGCCATCATTGCTGGAAGGGCTCCGGGCGGGCAAGAACGAAGCGGTACCCTGTAACAGCCATACCGACGAGCGGCCAGCCTTTTGCCTTGCGGTCCGGTGTCGCCTAGAGTGACCGGTGCAAGGAATTTGACAAGGAAAAGATGGTGGGCCCGCCTGATTCATCCGACGATCCTGCCGGCAAGCCGTCATCGGCGGAGATGCTGGCGCGTGCCCGTGCGCTCACGTCGGTCTCAGAAGCCCGGGCGCTCTATCACGATTGGGCGGCAAGCTACGACGGCGATGTCTTTGCGGGCCAGAAGATCATCGGGTCGGACCGTATCGCCGACCTTCTGGCCGAGCATCTGGCGGAGCGCGACAGCATCGTCATCGATCTCGGCTGCGGCACCGGGCAGGTGGCAGCGCGGCTCAAATGGCACGGGTTTTCGGTAATCGACGGTCTCGACCTGTCGCCGGAAATGCTGGCGGTGGCGCACGCCAAGCAGCTTTACCGTGCGCTGATGACAGCCGACCTCAACCAGCCGCTCGGGCTTGGGGACGGTGGCTACGATGCAGCGGTCTCGGCCGGCACTTTCACGTCCGGGCATGTGGGGGCGGGCGCGCTTGAGGAGATCATTCGCATCGTCAGACCGGGCGGCCTTCTCGCGGCCGTCATTGCCGATGCCGTGTGGCATGCGGGCGGGTTCGATGAGGCGCTGGCGAGGCTGGCCGATGCGGGCCGCATCTGCGTCGTCTCGGATTCCCACGAACCCATCGTTGCCGGCGGCGAGCCGCAGGCGCGATTCATCGTGGCGCGAGTGGAAGGTCAGGCCGCCGCTTCGCCGTGACGGGTGGCAATGAGGCGGGCCACCTCGGCCAGCATGGCGTTGATGCGGAAATCCTTCGGCGTATAGACGCGCGCCACGCCGAGCTGCTTCAGCACATGGCGGTCTTCTTCCGGGACGATGCCGCCCACCACCACCGGCACATTATCGAGGCCGGCGGCGCGCAGGCGCATCATGACCTCGCGCACCAGCGACACGTGGCTGCCCGACAGGATCGACAAGCCCACCACATGCACGCCCTTGTCGATGGCGGCGGCGACGATCTCGTCGGGGGTGAGGCGGATGCCGTCATAAATGACCTCGAAACCCACTTCGCCGGCTCTGACGGCGATCTGCTCGGCGCCGTTGGAATGACCATCGAGCCCCGGCTTGCCCACCAGGAATTTCGGCGTCACCCCGAGTTGGCTGGCGAGGCTCGCGACCGCGGCGCGGGCTTCGGCCTCGTCGGCGGTATCGAGGGCGACGATGGTGCCGAGGCCGGTGGGGGCGCGGTATTCACCGAACACGCCGCGCAGGGTCTCGCCCCATTCGCCGGTGGTGACGCCGGCTTTGGCGCAGGATATGGAGGGCTCCATGATGTTGCGGCCCTCCCTGGCGGCGGCTTCCAGTGCGGCAAGGCCTTTCCGCACCGCCCCGGCGTCGCGTCGGTTGCACCAGGCCTTGAGATTTTCCACGGCCTCGAATTCCACGCGGTCCGATACCGACAGGATGGCGCCGCCATCGTCGCCGGCAAGGAGTGAGACCTCCGTCTCGGTGAAGGCATTGACCCCCACCACGGTCGCCGAGCCGGCCTCGATGGCCTTCAGGCGGGCGGCGTTGGATTTCACCAGCTCAGCCTTCATGTAGCCGGCCTCGACGGCGGCGATGGCGCCACCCATTTCCTCGATGCCGGCCATCTCGGCGCGGATGGCGGTCTTCAATTGATCGACCTTTGCGGCGATGACGCCGGAACCATCGAAGATGTCGCCATAGTCGAGCAGGTCGGTCTCGTAGGCCATGATCTGCTGCATGCGGAGCGACCATTGCTGGTCCCAGGGACGGGGCAGGCCGAGGGCCTCGTTCCAGGCCGGAAGCTGCACGGCGCGGGCGCGGGCTCCCTTCGACAAGGTGACGGCCAGCATCTCGATCAGGATGCGGTAGACGTTGTTTTCCGGCTGCTGCTCGGTGAGGCCGAGGGAATTGACCTGCACGCCATAGCGGAAGCGCCTGAGCCGCTCATCCGTTACCCCGTAGCGTTCGCGGCATACCTCGTCCCACAGCTCGGCGAATGCCCGGAGCTTGCAGATCTCGGTGATGAATTTCATGCCGGCATTGACGAAAAAGCTGATGCGCCCGGCGATCTCGGGGAAGGCTTCGGGCGCCACCGCGCCGGTTGCCCTGACCGCATCGAGGATGGCGATGGCGTTGGCAAGCGCGAAGGCGACCTCCTGCACCGGCGTGGCGCCGGCTTCCTGCAGGTGGTAGGAGCACACGTTCACCGGGTTCCACCTGGGCACCTCGCGCCACGACCACACGATGGTGTCGGTGGTGAGCCGCAAGGAAGGGGCGGGCGGGAACACGTGGGTGCCGCGCGAGAGATATTCCTTGATGATGTCGTTCTGGGTGGTGCCGGTGAGTTTTTTCCGGTCGGCACCCTGTTCCTCGGCCACCGCCACATAAAGCGCCATGAGCCAGGCGGCGGTGGCGTTGATGGTCATGGAGGTGTTCATCTGCTCAAGCGGGATGCCGTCGAACAGCGCCCGCATGTCGCCGATGTGGGCGATCGGCACGCCGACCTTGCCCACCTCGCCGCGCGCCAGTTCGTGATCGGCGTCATAGCCGGTCTGGGTGGGCAGGTCGAAGGCGACGGAGAGCCCCGTCTGGCCCTTGGCGAGGTTGCCGCGGTAGAGGCGATTGCTCTCTCGTGCCGTCGAATGGCCGGCATAGGTGCGGATGATCCAGGGCTTGTCGCGCATCGGGGGCTTGATCCGTTGAGGTGGCCTTAAGGGTCCTGCCTCACAGGAAAGCACGCGCCATGCTGCGGTGCAACCAGACTTTGGCGCCGGGCGGGTGCGCGACGGTGTCAAAGGGCCAGGAAGCCGGCAGGCAGCGCTCAGAAATTGCTGCGCTGGTAGCTGAATACCAGCATGAGGCCGGTCACCGTCATGCCGGCGAGCCCGATGATTGCCGCCGTCAGGGCTTCGCTGTCGATGGGCAGCTGCAGGTTGCCGGCCAGCCAGGTCGCCGTGAAGCCGCCGATCAGCATGCACGATACCGAGACCGCCGAGTCCAGGTAGCGGGAACGCCCGGTCATATGGTTAATGTAGGAACCGCCGATCACGGCGAGGATGATGATGAGCGGCACCGAACCGCCGGCGGCGGAGGATCCGAACAGCCCGCCGCCCGAATACGAGCCGCTGTCGAAGAAGCTGAGCAGTCCCATAAGGCCTTGCATTTACTTCACCTTTGCCTCCCCACCCCACCGGCTTCCCTGAGGTTCCGCCGTTCCCGGTTGCAAGCGGGGCGAGTATGATTAATCAACGTTGACTCTAAGCTAAGATCGCCGCCCGTAATAGAACATGATGAATTCAAAGTTAACCTGCAGGGCCCGACTGCCGGAGGGTTTGCGCATATGCAGCAAATTTTCGTCGACTTTTGTTGCGCTGCGAAATAATGTGGCATGAGAGCGAGTTGACCGCGGACGCCGAGGCGTCCAGTCGAGCATGAGGGGTGAAATGCCGACCAGCAGTTCAGCGGCAGCCGCGGCGGCCTCCAGCCGGGCCGTTGCAGCCGCCAAGGATCTTTACGAAATCGGTGAAATTCCGCCGCTCGGGCATGTGCCGGCGAGCATGTATGCCTGGGCCATCCGCCAGGACCGGCACGGGCCCCCCGACACGGCCATGCAGGTCGAGGTGGTCCCCACATGGTCCATCGGCGAGGATGAAGTGCTGGTCTTCGTGATGGCCGCCGGCGTCAACTACAACGGCGTGTGGGCCTCGCTGGGCCAGCCGATCTCACCGATCGACGGCCACAAGAACCCCTTCCATGTGGCGGGCTCGGATGCCTCAGGCATCGTCTGGGCGGTGGGCTCGAAGGTCAAGCGCTGGAAGATCGGCGATGAAGTGGTGATCCATTGCAACCAGGACGACGGCGATGATGAGGAGTGCAATGGCGGCGACCCGATGTTCTCGCCCTCGCAGCGCATCTGGGGCTACGAGACCCCGGACGGCTCGTTCGCCCAGTTCGCGCGGGTGCAGGCGCGCCAGCTTCTGCCGCGGCCACAGCATCTCACCTGGGAAGAGTCGGCCTGCTATACGCTGACGCTCGCCACCGCCTACCGCATGCTGTTCGGCCATCGCCCGCATACCCTCAAGCCCGGCCATAATGTGCTGGTGTGGGGAGCCTCGGGCGGCCTCGGGTCCATGGCGGTGCAGCTCATCGCCACCACCGGAGGCAACGCCATCGGCGTCATCTCCGATGACGACAAACGCGATTTCGTGATCGGGCTCGGGGCCAAGGGTGTCATCAACCGCAAGAATTTCGACTGCTGGGGCCAGATGCCCGAAGTCGGCACCCCGCAATACAATGACTGGCTGAAGGCGGCGCGCCAGTTCGGCAAGGCCATCTGGGACATTACCGGCAAGGGCGTCAATGTGGACACGGTGTTTGAGCATCCGGGCCAGTCGACGTTTCCGGTATCGCTCCTGGTCACCAAGCGCGGCGGCATGATCGTCATCTGCGCCGGTACCACCGGCTACAACCTGACGATGGATGCGCGTTATCTGTGGATGCACCAGAAGCGCGTGCAGGGATCGCACTTCGCCAACCTCATGCAGGCCTCCAACGCCAACCGGCTGGTGATCGCGCGGCGCATCGATCCGTGCATGTCGGAGGTCTATGTGTGGCGCGACATCCCCAAGGCGCACATGAAGATGTGGAAGAACGAGCACCGGCCCGGCAACATGGCGGTGCTGGTCTCGGCGCCGCGCACCGGGCTTCGCACCTTCGAGGATGCGCTGGAGGCGGCAGCGAGTAACGGTTGATCGAGGCGCTATTTGTCGCGTTCGACGATGAAGCGGGCGGCATCGGCGAGGAGGCGGGCCTCGGCGCCGAAGGGATCAAGCGCGGCAATTGCCGCATCGACCAGTTGGCGCGCCTTTGAGCGGGCCCCCTCGATACCATAGAGATCGATGAAGGTCGCCTTGCCGGCGGCGGCATCCTTCTGGGTGGCCTTGCCAAGGGTTTCCGGCGAGGAGACCACATCGAGAAGATCATCGGCGATCTGGAAGGCGAGGCCCACATGGCCGGCATAGGCCGCCAGGGCGCTCCGGGCCTGGCCGTTGTCGCCCGCCAGGATGGGGCCGGCAATCAGCGAAAAACGGAACAGGGCGCCGGTCTTGAGCTGCTGGATGGCGATGATGCCGTCCAGGTCGTGGCTGCCTTTCTGCTCGGCCTCGAGGTCCAGCATCTGGCCGCCCACCATGCCCGCCTCGCCGGCCGCACGAGCCAGTTCCAGAACCAGTTCGGCGCGCCGGGCGGCGTCGGGGTGGGTGTCGGGATGGGCGGCGATCTCGAAGGCGATGGTCAGCAGGCCATCGCCGGCCAGAATGGCGGTGGCCTCGTCGAAGGCCTTGTGACAGGTGGGCTTGCCGCGCCTCAGGTCATCGTCGTCCATGGCCGGCAGGTCATCGTGGACGAGGGAATAGCAGTGGATGCACTCGAGCGCCGCGCCTGTGCGCAGCGCCGGCATCCCCGTCACCCCCATGAGGCGGGCACTCTCGACCACGAAGAAGGGCCTGAGCCGCTTGCCCTGGGCAAGGGCGGAATAACGCATGGCAGTCAGCACCCGCGGGGCCGGGGCGCCATCAAGCGCCAGCAAGGTGTCGAGGAGCGCATCGACCTTGCCGGCGGTCGCGGACAGGGCGTCTTCGAACGTCATCACTGCAGAAGGGTCTTTCGGCTGGCCAACGGGACCGCGCAGTCTTAGGGTCAGGGACCATTAATCTCAAGCCTTGTGTTCGGGACACATGCCTTCAGAAGCGCAAACGCGACGAAGGACGGGAAAACAACGGGCAAAGCGATGGTTCGGCGGCAATCGGCAGGGCGGGGCTGGCGGCGATGGGTACGCCGCGCCTTGCTGGCCGCTGCACTGTTGGTGCTGTCGGTCCTCGGTGTGGCCGCCGCCTATCGCTTCGTCCCGCCGCCGGTATCGGCGCTGATGCTCATCCGGGCGGCCGGCGGCGCGGCGACGGACTATCGCTGGGTGCCGATGACCGCGATCTCGCCCAATCTGGCGCGCGCTGTCATCGCCTCGGAGGATGCCCGCTTCTGCCTGCATCACGGGGTCGACTGGGATGTGCTGATGGGCCTCGTCAACAAGGCCGTCGACGCCGAGAGCGTTCCCAGCCGCGGCGGGTCGACCATCGACATGCAGACGGTGAAGAACCTCTTCCTGTGGCCGCAACGCTCCTATGTGAGGAAGGCGCTGGAAATCCCGCTCGCCACCTGGATCGACCTGGTGTGGCCTAAAGAGCGGATCATCGAAGTCTATCTCAACATCGCCGAATGGGGGCCCGGCATCTATGGCGCCGAAGCCGCGGCGCGCTATCATTTCCACAAGCCGGCCGCAAAACTCAGCCGCTACGAAGCCGCCCTGCTGGCCGCCGTCCTGCCCAACCCGCTGGAGCGCTCGGCCGGCAAGCCGGATGCCCAGGTGAGGCGCAGCGCCCGGCGCATCGAGCGTCGGGTGGCCGGTACCATCCCCTATCTCGACTGCCTGCCGGCCCTGCAATGAACGACAACAACCGCCTTCAACCAGACCGAATTCTCCTCTGGCGTTTTGCCGGATGTGCAGCTATAAGCCCCCAACCTCTAAACCGGCAGGGCCGTTTCGGGCGTCATTCGCCTTGCCCGCCGGCATGATCGAACGGAGTTTCTAGACCCATGGCTGTTCCGAAGAAGAAAACCTCGCCGATGAAGCGCGGCCTGCGCCGCTCGGGCCACAAGGTGCCGGGCGTGACCTATGTGGAAAACAAGCAGACCGGCGAACTGCACCGCCCTCACCATGTCGATCTCAAGACCGGCATGTATCGCGGCAAGCAGGTGCTGGAGCCCAAGACCGAGTTCTGAGCGACCGGCGCCGCGGCCGCCGTGTTCGGCCCCCATGACTTTGATCGATGCTGACGTGGGCCGGAGGCAACTGGCTGATCGCCAATCGATCCGAAGGCCGGCAGCAGTGCCGGCCTTTCGTTTTCGCGCCGGGCGGCGCAAGATCGCCGATGAGGGGCCAAAGCTGCCCGGAGGACATCGCCCATGCGCATACTGCTTGCCTTGCCGCTGATGATCGTGGTCATCATCGCCTACAACGCCATGGCCTTCGGCAATCCGGGTTCGCTGGATCAGGTGGTGTTTGCCGTCCACATGATGTCGGGCGCCGCGGTCACCTTCACCGCCGGCAACCTGCTCCTTGCCGCCGGCCTCGTGATGCTGTTTATCGAGGTGCTGAAGGCTGCCAGGGCGAGCGACGGGACGATCATTGACCACATCCTGTCGACGCTGCTGTTCAGCGCCGCGCTGGTCGAGTTCGTGCTGGTGCGCCAGGCAGGAACCGCCACCTTCGCGCTGATCGTCGGCCTGTGCCTGCTCGATGTTCTGGCCGGGTTCTCGGTGTCGATCCGCACCTCGCGCCGCGATGTCGCGATCGGCAACGGCCGCGGCTTCGACTGAAACGCGATTGCAACCGAATTTTAGGGTCTGACCGCTAGGTTCGGCGGGTGTTTCACTCACTTAAGCCTCGTGGGAACTGCGGGACAGGCTCGAGCGGAGGCGGCCGTGATCGCCATTGACAGGCTGATAGCCGTTCTGCCGGGACCTCTCGGTCGGCTGGCAAAGGACCTCCTTGGGGGCGACGGCGGCCGCGCCGAGGCCAAGCGCGGCGCCCTTGCCGCCTTTGCCATCCGCGTCGTTTCGGCGGGCATCGCCTTCATGTCGCAGGTGCTTCTGGCCCGCTGGATCGGGGTGCATGAATTCGGCATCTTTACCTTCGTGTGGGTCTTGGCCAACGTGGTCGGAACCTTGTGCGCCCTGGGCTTTTCAACTTCGGCCATCCGTTTCATCCCGGAATACCGCACCCGCGGCCACTTCGCCCTGACGCGCGGCTTCCTGCTCACCGGCCGCTCGCTGTCGTTCATGGCGGGATCGCTGGTGGCCGTTTCCGGCATGGCTTTCCTGTTGACCCATGTCGATGCCGTCGAAGCGCAATACCGGGTGCCCATGGCCATCGGTCTCATGTGTCTGCCGGCGTTTGCGTTGACCGATTTCCAGGACGGGGTGGGTCGCGCCGAGGGGTGGATCGACCTGGCGCTGGGACCGCCCTATATCTTCCGGCCGCTGCTGATCCTGATCTGCGTGGCCCTTGCCGTCGCCGTCGGCTGGGGTCGCAGCGCCGAAACCGCCATCGAGGGCGCGGTGATCGCCACCTGGGTGACGGTCATCGCCCAGTTCAGGCTGCAAAGGCAGCGGCTGCAGACGCGCGTGCCGGACGGCGAGCGGCGTTACCGCTGGCCGCTGTGGTTCAGGGTGTCGCTGCCGCTGTTGCTGCTCGAGGGCTTCACCTTGATGATGACCAACCTCGACATCCTGTTGCTCAACATTTTCGTCAGCCCCGATGATATCGCGCTCTACTTCGCGGCGGCGCGCACCATCTCCCTGATCAGCTTCGTGCATTTCGCCATCACCGCGGTCGCCATGCCGCAATTCACCACCCTGGCAGTGGCCGGCGACGGCAAGGCCATCCGGCAACGGCTGGCGGAAATGCGCGCCTGGACCTTCTGGCCGTCGCTGGCGGGCGCATCGGGGCTATTGATCATCGGCCAGCCGGTATTGTGGCTGTTCGGCCCGGAATTCACCGCCGCCTATCCGGTGATGCTGGTGCTGGCCGGGGGGCTGCTGGCGATGGCGGCGGCAGGGCCCGTGCAAGGGCTCCTGGTGGTCACCGGCCGCCAGAACGTGACGGCCATCGTCCTGGCGGCAACGGTCATCATCAACGGCGCCTTGAACCTGGCGCTCATTCCCTATTGGGGTCTTCTGGGCGCGGCGGCGGCGACGTCGCTGTCGCTGGCCTTCCAGGCGCTGGTTCTGCATATCGTGGCGCGGCGGGTGACCGCGGGCGATCTGGCGTTGCCGGCCGAGGGGAGGATGCATGGCGCGGCCGCTGAATGAGCGCTACCCGGTCACCGATGCCGAGCGGCTGAGCGAACTGGCCGATGCCGAGCCCGGCTCAAGGCATGCCGGCTGGCGGCGACTGGCCGAAGCCGCCCTGGTGCCGGCGGCCGGGTCGGGGCCGGAGTGGCTCGGAACGCTGCTGGAGGTGCTCGGGAACGAAGTGCATCCGCTCACGGCGCACTGCGGCGATGAGATTGCCGGCCTGCTGGCGGTAACGGCCAAAGGGTCGTTGGCCGGCTTTGCGGCACCGGTGGCGGTGAGCTGGCACAGCGATCTCACCTTTGCAGGAACACCACTGATCACCGGCCGTGATGCGGCCGGCGCCGTGGCCGGTCTCGTGACGGCGGCGCGGCGCGAGATTGGCGCCAACGCCCTCGTGATCAACGGCATGGAGGCCGACCCACGCCTGCTGGAGGCGGTCGCCGAGGCGGCCGGGAGCCTGGGGCTTTCGTGGCGGATCCTTGCCCGCCACGAGCGCGCCGCCCTGCGGCCGACGGGCGAACCCTACGAGGCGTGGCTGAAGCGCAGTTTCCCGACCAAGCGGCGGCGCGAGTATCGCCGCCTCAAGGCCCGGCTGGCGGAAACCGGCAAGCTCCGCTTCGACAGCCGTGGCATGGCTGAGCCCGTCAATCCCTGGATCGACCAGTTCATCGCCCTCGAACAGGCCGGCTGGAAGGGGCGTCGCGGCACCGCCATCGGCTGCGATGCGGCGCTCACGGCGGCCCTGCGGCTGGGCCTTGAAAGACTGGCGCGGCGCGGCGACCTCGGCTTCTGGCGGCTCAGCGTCGATGGCCGGCCGGTCGCCATGCTGTTTGCACCTATGGCTGGAGAGCGGGCCTGGCTCCTCAAGATCGCCCATGACGAAACCTTCGCGCGGTTCTCGCCGGGCCTCCTGATCGTGCTCGAAGCCACCCGGGAACTGCTGGCCGCCAAGCGTTTCAGCCTCATCGATTCCTGTGCCGTGCCCGGCCATCCGCTGATCGAACACCTGTGGGACGATCGCATCGGCATTTGCGATGTAATGATCGCCACACCGGGCACGTCGAACAGGCTGTTCGCCCTCCTGGTCGGAGCGGAAAGGACAAGGCGAATGGTGCGGGCAGCGGGGAAAAAGGCGCTCTATTCGCTTACCGGGCGAAAGGTGAAGTGATGGCGGGGCTCACTTGAGGCTCGTCAGGTAGGTCGCGATAGCCTTGAGATCGGTCTCGGGCAGTTGCGACAGGTTGGTCTGTACCGAGCCCATGCCGCCGCTCGACAGCTTGTCGTAGCCGAAGGCGGGTCCCCACTGAAACGCCTCCACCAGCGTAGCGGCGTCCTTGTAGGGCGCACGGCCGTAGAGCTTCTTGCGGTTGGGTTCGGTCAGGTTGTGAAGGCTCGGCACCTGGCCCTTGCCTTCGGGATGCGGGCCGCCTTCCAGCCAGTGGCCTTTCTCGGCGACCATGAAGATGTTGCGCGGGGTGTGGCATTCGCCGCAATGACCGGGGCCCTTGACCAGATAGGCGCCGCGGTTCCAGGCCGCGCTCTGTGAGGGATCGGGCCTGACCTCGCGGCGGTGGACGGCGAGAAGCTGCCACAGGCCGATGCCGCGCCTGAGGAGCCAGGGAAACGGAATGTCGGCCGGGCGGAAGGGATAGGATACCGGCTTCAGGGTCATCAGATAGGCCCGGATGTCGAGAATGTCCGACATTTTCATGCGGGCATAGGAGGTATAGGGAAAGGCCGGGATGAGGTGGCGGCCGCTGGGGGCGAGACCGAGCTGCATGGCATTGACGAAGTCGGCCTCAGACCAGTTGCCGATGCCGGTCGCCTTGTCGGGTGTGATGTTGGGCGGATAGAGGGTGCCAATGGGCGTGACGAGCGGATGGCCGCCCGAGGGCAGCGACTTGTCGGCGGTCTTGTCCGTTTCGGGCGGCAAATGGCAGGAAATGCAGCCGCCGATGGTATAGAGCAGCTTGCCGTTGGCCAGATCGGGCGTATGGGAGACAATGGCGCTGGCCGGCAGGGGGCGCGGCAGGGTCAGGAAGATGAAGGCCGCCAGACCGGCGATTGCCAGAAGGGCAAGGATGCCGGCGGCCTTCTTCATGGCTCACGTCCCCCAAACGAGGCGCTGATCAGTTCTTCGGCCGGCGGAATTTCTCGTGGCAGGCCCCGCAGGCCCCCTTGCCGAGTTCCGTCAGCGCCGGGCCGAGGCCGGCCTTGTCGGTGACGGCGCCAAGCTTGGTGGCGGCCTCGACGGCCTTGTCGAAACCGGCAAGGAAATCGGCATTGTCGCTCCACACCTCAGGCTTGGCCCAGGTTTCCGCACTGCCCTTGTCGGAGCCGGCGGGGAACAGGGTCTTGTCGTGCTTGAAATGCTCAATCAGAAGGTCGGCCTGCTGCTTGACCACGGCGGTATCGAAGGGGGCCTCGCCCTTCAGAATCTTGACGATGACCTGCAGTGCCGCGCCCTGCTCCTTCATCGACTGGCGCCGATCCTCGATGGGTCCGGCAAGGGCGGCGCTGATGAGAAGGCCGGTCGCTACGGCGCCGGCCGTCAGGGCAACGGCCAGTTTCCTGGTTCTTGCAGACATCGATATCCTCCGTGGGGTTGGGCATGACGGCATGTCATGCGCGTTGAATTCGACACACAAAGCCCCGCACCACTCGGGCGCCGTGGCAATGTTGCCGAGTGATTTCCGCTGACGCAAGAGGCGAATCAATCACCTTTCCGCTAGCGTGACGGCTCGCGCTCGATGTCGCCGCGCCAGCGTCCAACTTCCGCCTTGTTCTCTGCGCTAATGCCGGCGCCGTGGTGGCCGCCCGGCCTGCGATTCAACCAGCGAACGGGCAGGAACAGCCTTAGGCTTTCCTTAGAGGCTTTCGTGATAACGTGACAGCATGATCCCCTGAATGGGTTCGTGCGCAAGGAAGTGAGTAAACCCGATGAGCGATCGACGCTCCGTACAGCAAGTGCCGGTTCAAAGCGAGCAGGCCGCCCCGTTGAGCCCGGAACTCAAGGAGTTCCTCCACATGCTGCAGGTGATCGAGGATCACCCCGATGCCTGCACCAAGGACAGCAGCGAGAGCCACTGAGGCTCTAAGAAGCCGCGGCAGCCGACCGCCTTCGGGCGTATGCTGGCATGATCGTTTATCCGCGCCGCCCAACGATCGTAACAGCCCTCGACATTCCAGGTTCCTGCCGCGAGCGACCATTGCATGCCGCGACATGCCGAACCGCGGTTGGGTGCCGGCATGTGCTTGCCGGCGGGCCCGGTCCCTTCTAGTCTGCCGCCTGTGCTCGGTGGACAGCGAGGTGAACCCATGCGGCTAATGATCCCGGCGCGCGGTCATTGGAGCGGCGTGATCGCCAGGGGGCGGCACCTCAGGGTCATCGACCTGGAGGGCCGCCAGGCGGTGGATTTCCTCGCCTACAATGCGGCTGATCCGGCCGAGCGCTATCATGCGCCCAACACCATCAAGAAGGCCGGGACCATCCTCCTGACGACCGGGCACACGCTTTATTCCGATCGCGCGCGCGGGCTGTTCACCATCATCGAGGATACATTCGGCGGCCACGATACCATTGGCGGCTGCTGTTCGGGACCCTCCAACTTGATGCTCTATGGCATCGGGAATGCCGGCTGCCGGGAGAATTTCCTCGCCGAACTGGAGCCGCGGGGGCTCGGCTGGAAGGACATCGTGCCCAACGTCAACTGGTTCATGAAGGTGCCGGTCGCAACCGGCGGCGATGCGGCGATCGCCACCGGAGCTTCGCGGCCGGGCGATGCGGTGCTGTTGCGGGCCGAGATGGACGTGCTCGCCGTCATTTCCAACTGCCCGCAGGTGCTCAACCCGTGCAACGACTTCAATCCGACAGCGATTGCCATCGAGACGGATGACGCCGGCTGAGGGCTGCCGGGCCAAGGCCGTCGCCTGGTTCGGCGATTGACTTACCCGGCGCTTGCGCTAGGCTTGGCGCCCAAGAAGGATGCGGCGTTGCAGAGTGGAGTCATGTTTCATGCGTAGCGTATGGACGGGAATTTTGTGCGCCGGGCTCATCGCCGGCTGCGGCACCGCCGCGGCGGCGCAGGGCGTGAAGATCTGGGTACCGACCCCGGTGCGGGTCGTGGCCCACGAGGCGCCTGCCGCCAAGGTCCAGGTCAAGGTCGTCACCGTGGTGGTCAGCACCAGCGCCCGCCGCAACACCAGCCGCGACTGGTCGCTGGGCAGCGGCGCCTTCGGCTATACCAAGGTCTATTCGGGGCCGCGCTATCCCTTCTGATCCGGCGTTGGCGCAACCCGGCAGACCATTGCACGTTCACCGCCGCCTCTGTATAAGGCGCGGCGGCGGGCCGGCTTAAGTTCACCCCTGGAGGATGGCCGGGCCGCCTTCGACTAACGCAAAGCCGGCGTTTTCGATCCGCAGAGGCGTCTTTCAACGCTTCTACCGGAAACGCCCTAGCTGTTCAGCAAGGAGTTGACCATGGCCAAGACAATCCAGTTGGCGGTCAAGGCACGCGACCGGGCCGGCAAGGGGGCCGCCCGGGCCGAGCGTCGCCAGAACCGCGTTCCCGGCGTCATCTACGGCGACAAGAAAGAGCCGCAGATGATTTCGGCCGACTACAAGAGCTTGTGGACGCACGTACAGACGGGGCGGTTTCTTTCCACCCTCGTCGACCTCGACGTCGACGGCACCACCATCCGCACCATTCCCCGCGACATCCAGTTCGATCCGGTGCGCGACACGCTGGTGCATGTGGACTTCCTGCGGCTCGGCAAGGGTGCACGCATCGCGGTGGAAGTGCCGGTGCATTTCTACAACCAGGAGCTGGCGCCCGGCATCAAGCGCGGCGGCGCCCTCAACGTGGTGCGCCATGAGGTCGAGCTGTTCTGCCCGGCCGAAGCCATCCCCGACCAGATCGACATCGATCTCACCGGCTTCAACATCGGCGATTCCATCCACATCAGCTACGTCAAGCTGCCGGAAGGAGTGACGCCGACCATCACCGACCGCGACTTCACCATCGCCACCATCGCCGGCGCTGGACCAGAGGAAGAAGAAGTGAGCGAGGAAGAAACGCCGGAGACCAAGGTGATCGGCGAGGAAGAAGAAGCCGAAGAAGAGAGCGAAGACTGAGGCTGAAGGGCCATGCTGCTATTCGTCGGTCTCGGCAACCCGGGACCGAAATATGAGCGCAACCGGCATAATATCGGCTATCTGGCGGTGGACGAGATCGTCCGCCGCCATCGCTTTTCGCCTTGGCGGCGCAAGTTCCACGGCGAGATTTGCGATGGCCTCATCGAGGGCGAGAAGGTGCTGGTGCTGAAGCCGCTCACCTACATGAACGAATCGGGGCGGGCGGTCGGTGAGGCGGCGCGCTTCTACGGCTTTCTGCCCGATGAGGTGGTGGTGTTCCACGATGAGCTCGACCTGCCGGCCGGCAAGCTGCGCATGAAGCTGGGCGGCGGGGCGGCGGGCCATAACGGGCTGCGCTCGATCACCCAGCATATCGGTGCTGACTTCCACCGGGTGCGCCTCGGCATCGGCCATCCCGGCGAGCGTGAGCGGGTGACCGGGCATGTGCTCGGCGACTTCGCCAAGGCCGACCGGGCATGGCTCGATCGCTTCCTTGAGACCATCGCCGACCACGCCGGGCTGCTGGCCCGCCACCAGTTCGCGACGTTCCAGAACAAGGTGCATCTGAGCCTCAATCCGGACGAGAAAAGGCAAGAAAAGGGCGCACCCTGATGGGCTTCAAATGCGGCATCGTCGGGTTGCCCAATGTCGGCAAGTCGACCCTCTTCAACGCGCTGACCCAGACGGCGGCGGCGCAGGCGGCGAACTATCCCTTCTGCACCATCGAGCCCAATGTGGGCGACGTGGCGGTGCCCGATGAACGCCTCGACAAGCTCGCCGCCATTGCCAAAAGCGCCCAGATCATCCCGACGCGCCTCACCTTCGTCGATATCGCCGGGCTGGTGCGCGGCGCCTCCCGGGGCGAGGGACTCGGCAACCAGTTCCTCGCCAATATCCGCGAGGTGGATGCCATCGCCCATGTGGTGCGGTGCTTCGAGGACGGCGACGTGACGCACGTTGAAAACCGCATCGATCCCATCGCCGACATCGAGACCGTCGAAACCGAACTGATGCTGGCCGACCTCGACAGCCTGGAGCGGCGCCACGAGCAACTCGACAAGCGCGGCAAGGGCGGCGACAAGGAGGCAAGGGCGCTGGCCGACCTGATGGGCCGGGCGCTTGGCCTGTTGCGCGAAGGCAAGCCCGCCCGCCTGACGCGACGCACGAGTGAAGAGGAAAAGGCATTTCGCGGCCTCGGCCTCCTCACCGCCAAGCCGGTTCTCTATGTGTGCAATGTCGATGAGGCCTCGGCCCGGGACGGCAATGATTTCTCGGCACAGGTGTTCGCCCGGGCGGCGGAGGAAGGCGAACGCGCCGTCGTCGTCTCGGCCAAGATAGAGAGCGAGATCGCGGTGCTGCCGGGCGAGGAGCAAAAGGACTATCTGGACGCCATCGGGCTGGATGAACCGGGGCTCAACCGGGTGATCCGCGAAGGCTACCGGCTCCTCGACCTCATCACCTATTTCACCGCCGGTCCCAAGGAAGCCCGCGCCTGGACGGTGACGCGGGGAACCCGCGCCCCGCAGGCCGCCGGCGTCATCCACAGCGACTTCGAAAAAGGCTTCATCCGCGCTGAAACCATTGCCTGTGACGATTATGTCGCGCTCAATGGCGAGGCCGGCGCCCGCGAGGCCGGACGCATGCGGCTGGAAGGCAAGGACTACGTGGTCGCCGATGGCGATGTCATGCATTTCCGCTTCGCCAACTGAGGTGAGGGCATGAGCGAACTGTTGCACTACGAGGACTACGCGCCGGGGCAGGTGGGCGAGCATGGGCCCTACGCGGTGACGGTCGAGGAAATCAAGGATTTCGCCCGGCGCTGGGATCCGCAACCCTTCCATCTCGATGAAGCGGCGGGACGCAGCAGCATCATGGGCGCCTTGTGCGCTTCGGGCTGGCATGTGTGTGCCATGATGAACCGGCTGATGATCGACGGTTATGTCAACCGCTCGGCCTCCATGGGATCTTTCGGGCTCAGCGAAGTGAGGTGGGCCAGGCCGGTGTTCCCCGGCGATGAGCTGATGCTCAAGTGGAGCGTCACCGACAAGCGCGTTTCGTCGCGGCGGCCGGAGATGGGCATCATCACCATGCATTTCGAATTGAGCGACCAGAACGGCGAATTGAAGCTCATGGCCGACGGCGTCAACCTGTTCCGGGTACGGGGGGCGGCATGAGGGGGAGATGGTACGAGGACATGGTGCCCGGCGAACGGCTGAAGCTGGGCAGCTTCCATTTCGCGCCCGAGGAGATCGTCGCCTTTGCCGAACTCTACGATCCACAGCCGTTTCACCTCGACGAGGAGGCCGGGCGCAACAGCTATCTCGGCGGGTTCTGCGCCTCGGGCTGGCAGACGCTGGCAGCGTTCATGAAATGCTGCGCCGCCACCGACCAGGCGGGACGGGCCGCGGCGGCGGCTCAAGGCAAGGCTTTGCCGCCGCTCGGGCCGTCGCCGGGCTTCGAGGACCTCAAATGGATGCGCCCGGTCTATGCCGGGGACACCATCGCCTATGCCTCGACGGTCAAGGAAAAGCGTCCCTTGAGCTCGCGGCCGGGCTGGGGGCTGGTGTTCTTCCACAATGAAGGTGTCAACCAGAAGGGGGATATGGTCATGAGCTTTACCGGCAAGCTTCTGGTGGCGAGGAAACCGGCATGAGCGCGGCAAAGATCGCCCTGGTGACGGGTGCAGGCTCAGGCGTCGGGCGGGCGGCGGCCGTGGCGCTGGCCGGCGCGGGCTTTGAGGTGGCGCTGACCGGGCGTCGGGAAGTGCCGCTTGAAGAGACGAAGGCCCTGTGCGCGGGGCGCGGCACCGTCATGGCCTCCGACGTTAGCGATCCCAAGGCCGTGGCCGCCCTGTTCGCAGCCATCGAAAGGCAGTTCGGGCGGCTCGATGCGGTGTTCAACAATGCCGGCACCGGTTCAAAGGCCACCAATTTTGGCGATCTCGATTTCGACACATGGCGGAAAGTGCTGGCGGTCAATCTCGACGGCGCTTTTCTCATCGCGCAAGCTGCCTTCGCGCTGATGAAGCGGCAGGACCCGCAGGGCGGCCGGATCATCAACAACGGCTCGATCTCGGCCTATGTGCCGCGCCCCGGCTCGGCGCCCTATACGGCTTCAAAACACGCCATCACCGGCCTGACGCGCTCCATCGCGCTCGACGGGCGCGCCTTCAACATCGCCTGCGGGCAGATCGACATCGGCAATGCCGCAACGCCGATGACGGCGCGCATGGCCGACGGGGTGCCGCAGGCCGACGGCTCGATGAAGCCGGAACCGACCATGGATGCCGCTCACGTGGGCGATGCCGTCGCCCACATGGCAAGCCTGCCGCTCACCGCCAACATCCAGTTCATGACCATCATGGCAACGAAGATGCCGTTCATCGGACGGGGGTAGGGCGCCTCAGACCTACTTGCCGTAGGACCTGAACTTTTCGATGACACGGTCCATCTCGACGTCGTCGAGGATGTGGGGACGGCCAAGGGCGAGGACGTCGATATATTGGCGGGCGAGGGTTTCCACCTCGGCGGCCAGTTCCAGCGCCTTTGCGAGGCTTGCCGACCAGGCGATCTGGCCGTGGTTGGCCAAGAGGCAGGCGCGGTGGCCCTCAAGCGCCCTGACGGCGGCAGCGGCCAGTTCGTCGGTGCCGAAGGTGGCGTAGTCGGCGAGCGGAATCCTTTTGCCACCGGCGACAGCCACCATGTAGTGGAAGGCGGGTATTTCACGGCGGGCGCAGGCAAGCGCCGTCGCTGCCATGGAATGACAGTGGACGATGGCCTGGGCGGCGGGAAAGGCCCGGTAGATGGCGAGATGGAAAGGCGCCTCGGAAGACGGCTTCAGTTCGCCGGGGACGACCTTGCCGTCCATCCCCACCCTGACGATCTCGCGAGCGCCGATCTTGTCGTAAGGCACCCCGGAAGGCGTCACCAGCATGGCGTCCTTGTAGCGGGCCGACACATTGCCGGAGCGCTGTGGCGACAGGCCCTTCAACGACATGGCAAGGGCGGTCGCGGCCACTTCCTTCCTCAGACGATGTTCAGCCTTCTTGCCCAACACGATGCTCCGGATAGAGAGACAGCAGGCCCTCGCGGCTTGCCGTGCAGACGCCGCGCTCGGTAATCAGCCCGGTGACGAGGCGGGCGGGGGTGACATCGAAGGCGGGATTGGCGGCGGGCGAGCCAGGTGAGGCGATTTCCACCTCGACGATCTCGCCCGAGGGGCTGAGCCCCCTGATGTGGGTGACCTCGCGGGGCGAACGCTCCTCGATGGGGATTTCGGCAACTCCGTCGTGGACGCTCCAGTCGATGGTCGAATGGGGGAGCGCCACATAGAAAGGCACGCCGTTGTCCTTCGCCGCCAGGGCCTTCAGATAAGTGCCGATCTTGTTGGCGACATCGCCGCTGGCGGCGGTGCGGTCGGTGCCGACGATCGCCATGTCGATTTTACCGTGCTGCATCAGGTGGCCGCCGGCATTGTCGGCGATCACCGTGTGGGGCACGCCATGACTACCCAGTTCCCAGGCGGTCAGTGCGGCGCCCTGGTTGCGCGGGCGGGTCTCGTCGGCAAAGACATGCACCGGCAGCCCCTTGTCGTGGGCCCTGTAGATGGGGGCCAGCGCGGTCCCCCAGTCGACGGTGGCGAGCCAGCCGGCGTTGCAGTGGGTGAGGATGTTGACGGTTGTGCCGGGCCTTTCGCGGGCGATCTTTTCGATGATCGCAAGGCCGTTTTCGCCGATGGCGCGATTGGTGGCAACGTCGGCGTCGCAGATTTCGGCGGCGCGGGCATAGGCGGCGGCCAGGCGCTCGCCGCGCGGGCGGTTGCGGATGGCGGCCAGCATCTCATCGAGCGCCCACATCAGGTTGATGGCGGTGGGGCGGGTGCGGCGCAGGCGTTGATCGGCAGCTTCAAGTGCGGCATCCGAAGTGTCATCGCGCAAGGCAAGACAGATGCCGTAGGCGGCGGTGGCGCCGATCAGCGGGGCGCCGCGCACCTGCATGACCTCGATGGCGCGGGCGGCGCCTTCGAGGGTTTCGAGCCGGGCGATCTCGAAGCGGTGGGGCAACCGCGTCTGGTCGATGATCGATACCGACCAGGCATCGTCATTGAGCCAGATGGAGCGGTAATGGGTGCCGGCGACCTTCATGACCGCCGACTTAGCACGTATGGGAACGTCCGGTCACCTCCAGATGACCGTCATCCGCCTGACCAGGGTCTGTCGGACTTGCATTGGATTTTTCAGGGTTTGGACTCTATGGCAGCCGGATTCGCAAAACGGCAACGTCGGCGCGCGGCGGATTGGCGATCCGCTTTGCATTCTGCAAATGGCGCCGTCGGCCGATTCCGCCGCATCTGCATTAACTTCAAGAAAAACATCGATTATTTTCCGCTCGACGGCGGCAATGCGTGGTTGGCACGGCGATTGCTCGGTGCTGACGCTGGATACCCTTAGAAGGCCTCGCAGCCGCCATTCAAGGCGGCGCGGGAGCGCCTTGCCAAGGTAAAACCGGGAGACGAAGAGATGACCAGCGCCGTACCACAGATTCCGCAGTCCAGTCGCGTTCACCAGATCAACGCCCTGGTGCCTGACCATCGCGAGGCCCGCTCCAGCAACCTCGTGCAGCAGTCGTGGGGGCGCTGCGAGACGATGACGGGCAGCAAAGGCTATCAGGTCAGGCGCCTCGTGGTGGCGGCGGGTGAGAAGCTGCCGCTGCACTATCACCTGCATCGCTCCGAGCACTGGACGGTGGTCGAAGGCGAAGCGCACGTGACCATCGGCGACGACATCATGGTGCTGCAGTGCGATGAAAGCATCTATGTGCCGCTGGGCAGCGTGCATCGCCTCGACAACCGCAGCGATGGCGATGTGGTGCTCATCGAGGTGCAGTGCGGCGATTATCTCGGCGAGGACGACATCGTGCGTGTCGAGGACGATTGCGGCAGCGCCTGAGACGCTCGCCAGGCATCACCAGCTTTCACGCTTTCTGTAGATGGTCGAGGGGCTGACGCCCAGGAGCCTGGCGGCGCGGGGCACCGAGCCGCCGCAGGCCGCAATGGTCGTCTCTATGGCCTGACGCTCGATGTCGCGCAGCTCGCGGCCGATGAGACTGGTCTCGCCTCTGGCGGCGCGGGTGCGCAGGCCTGCCACATCGAGTTCGGGCTCGCTATCATCGCCGGTCGAACGGGCATCGGGTGAAGTGCCGGCAATGCGCAGCATCGAGGCTTCGACCACCTCGCCCTCGTTGAGCACTACCGCCTCGCGGATCGTGTTTTGCAGTTCGCGCACGTTTCCCGGCCAGCCATGGGCGAGGAGGGCGCGTTCGGCGGCGGGGGAAAAGCGGCGGAAGGACTTTGCCTCCTCACGCGCAAACTGGGTGAGAAAGTGCCGCGACAGCCTGAGGACGTCGTCACCGCGCTCGCTCAGCGTCGGCAGGTGGATCGGCACCACATGCAGGCGGTAGAACAGGTCTTCGCGAAAGCGCCCCTGACGCACCTCCTCGATCGGCGAGCGGTTGGTGGCGCACAGGACGCGGATATCGACCTTCTCGGTCGATGTCGAACCGACGCGCTGGATGAGGCCGGTCTGCAGGAACCGCAGGAGCCTGGTTTGCAGCCCGAGGTCGAGCTCGCAGATCTCGTCGAGGAAGAAGGTGCCTCCATGGGCAAGGCGGGCCGCCCCGTCGCGGTCAGAGATGGCGCCGGTGAAGGAGCCCTTCAGATGGCCGAATATCTCCGATTCCATCAGGTCCTTCGGGATGGCGCCGCAATTGATGGCAACGAACGGGCCGGCGGCACGCGGGCTGGAACGGTGGATCGCCTCGGCGCACAGCTCCTTGCCGGTGCCGCTGTCGCCGGTGATGAAGATGGAGGCCTTCGACTGGGCCACCGAGCGGATCTTGCGATAGACCGCCTGCATGGCCTCGCTGTCGCCGATGAAGCCGCAGAACGATCCGGCCTGGGGCCGCTCGCGGCTGGTGGCGACGCTCTGGCGCAGGCGATTGCGGTCAAGCGCATTGTCGATGGTGGTCAACAGCCGGTCGCGGGTGATCGGCTTGACCAGATAGTCATAGGCGCCTTCGCGTACCGCCTGAACGGCCTTGGCGATGGAGGCATTGGCGGTGATGACGATGATCTCGGCGGGCTTGGCGGCAGCGCGCCAGGCGCGCAGCAGTTCCAGGCCGTCAAGGTCGGGCAGCCCGAGATCGAGCAGGATGAGCGGGTAATCCGTGCGATCGGCGAGGCCGAGGCCGGTGCGTCCGGTATCGGCATGATCGACCTCAAAGCCACGCACCTCGAGCTGGGCGCGATAGATGGCGGCCAGCGACGGGCTGTCCTCGACCAGCAACAGGCGCACGTTAGCCACTGCGCTTGGCCTTTAGCGGCTGGACGGCGCGACGCGGCGATTTGAGGGCGGCAATGACATCGGCGGCGGCACGGGCAATGGTGGCGCTGCGGTCGGCGAGGTCGGTGGGCCGTTCGGCGACACAGTCGGCCTCCAGCCCGGCGGCCGTCTCGGCCAGATGCACGGCGGCGAAATTGGCGGCTGTGCCGCGGATCTTGTGGGCGAGGTAGTTGATTTCGCTGTGCGTGCCGGTAGGCACAGCGGCGCACAGCTCGCCAGCCAGGCGGGTAAGCTCGTCGGCCGCCATGATCTGCAAGGCGCGCTGGTGGGACGGCCTCAGTCCGTGCAGGATCTCTCCGAGCCTGGTGCGGTCGAGGGGTTCGGGCGGCGTGTCGTCGATGTTCGTGGCGGCGGGCGAAGGGGTGTCTGCATCCGTGCGGTCGATGTTGATGATGGGGCCGAGGACGCGATGCAGGTCGGCCCGCCGGGCCGGCTTGACGATGGCTGCATTGAAGGCGGCGGCGAGGATCGGCCGGCTGGAAATATCGGCAAGGAGCGCGGACAGGGCAATGATCGGGGTCTGGGCGGCCCTTCCCTCGAGCTGACGGATTTCAAGGGCGGCCGACAGGCCGTCGAGTACCGGCATCTCGAGATCCATGAGGATGGCGTCATAGATGTTGTCGCGGGCGCGGGCCAGCGCCTCGTTCCCGTCCTCGACGGCATCGACGCTGCAGCCCATTTTCTCGAGCAACGTCGACATGAGCGCACGGGCGGTTTCGGAATCCTCAGCCAGCAGCAGGCGCGGTCGCTCGCCGCCATCGCACACAAGCCTGTCTGCCTCGACGCAGGGACGGGTGCTCTTGCTGCGGCGACCCACGACTGAACTCATGCTGCTTACCCACTCAAGCTGCCACACGATGCTGCGGCGCCATTGTCCCCGATGTCACAAACACTAGAGACGATGGGTAAAGATTTGTTTATGGCACTGACATATCGCAGCGCGGCGCCGGCGCCCGGATCACAGGACGATGTCGGTGCGGTTGGTGCGAACGTAGACAACCTTCCTGGGCGGTGGCGGGGCGTCGGCCTCGCCTGAGTGCTTCCAGACGGCATAGGCCCCGTGCGGGACGTTGGGAAACAGGAAGATGCCGCGCCTGTCGCTGGCCGCAAGACGCACCGCATGTGGGTCATCGACCGGCGCCATGGCGATCACGCTGGACATCTCACCCGGCATGGCGGTGCCCATGACGCAGTAGCCGTTCTTGTCCGAGGCGACTGCGGCGCGTGGCCGCGACAAGGCAAGGGCGGCGAGATGCAACCTGGCGCCCGCGGGGCCTGCAAGTGCGATCTCGATGGCCGTTACGGTGCTGTTGGGAGGCTGGTCCGGTGATAGAGCATCGTCGCGCCAAGTCAGTGTGCCCAGGGCGATGGCGATGCCTGTCCACTGTCCCGAAGCCAGCAGGCCGGCAGAAAGGACGCTGTCGGCCGACGATGCCGGCATGGCATGGCGCAGTTCCTCCTGCCCGATGAACAGCGAGACGCCGTTTGCCGTCTCGATGCGCATGGCCATCCGAACCCCGGCGTCTGCCCGGGCAAGGAAGCTGATGACCTGGGGCGCGATGGCGCCGCAGTCGTCGACCGCAAAGGCGAGGCGGGCCGGCGCGTCGGGTGTGCGGGGGCTGAGAAGGACGATCTCCCGCGCCTGCCCGATGTCCGGTTCTGCACCGGCGACGGGCACGATGCGGGTCTCGATGTGGCCATCGAGACGCGGCCCTGCTGTCCGGTAGGGATCATCGATCTCATCGATGAAGGCATCCACCGCTGCTTCGAGAATGGTCACCGACTGCCGGCCCGTGGCATCGGCCGGGTTTCGTCCCAGCCGGTGAACGGGCCTACCGTTGAATGTGACGCGGGCGGTTTCGGCATCCTCGACATAGAAGGTGACGCCGTAGAGTTGCGCGACACTTCGCGGCTGGCGCTGCGAGGTGTGGGGATCGACCCAGTCGGAAATGGCGATGGTGTCGCCGTCGCGCCGGGTGTGATCGGGCAGATGCAACAGGGCATAGACATACTGGTAGACGCACGATGCCGTCAGGAACCAGTTCCTCGCCGCGCCGGACGCCAGACCGGGCATACCGAAATGCGAGCGCATAGCCCGTTGCAAGGCGGTGCCTGAGAAATAGGCCTCGCGTTGAAGGCTTGCGGCCTCCAGGGTCTTGTCCACATGTATGCCCAGATGGGTATAGAGCGGCGCGGCGTGCCAGGTTGCGTCATCCAGGCTGTCCATGGCGGCGGTGAGTTTTGCCTCAAAGACGTCGGCGATCGATTTGCCGGGCTGACCGCCGACGGGCGTTCCGTTGGTGTAGGTGTTGACCCGCGCGGCCATGTAGACCGGTGAACCATCCTGATAGATGGCGGGAAAGACCAGATCGAACAGTTCCAGGCTTTGTGCCCGCAAGCACACAAATCCGCATGGGATCACGAAGCTGACGCCGAGTGCGTCGGTCACCTCCGGTACGGCCCGCGTGACCGAGGCGGGATGATCGGCATCGGTTTCCAGCAACACGGCGCCCGAAGGATCACGGATTTGCCCGACCAGCGAAACCGCGATCTCGCCGGCATCGAGATTTCGCAAGGCATCTGCCTGGCGCTGGTTGAGACGCGCCTTGTGGGTGCCTGTCGAGATATGGAAGCCGGAATGACCGGTCAACAACGCGGACCCGATGCCATAGGTTTCGATGCAGTCGCCGACCCGCATTGCCAACTGCTCGGAACTGACATGCACCATGAAGCAATGACCGAAATGCGCGACTTGTCGCCCTTGCGTCGTCACCGATATGCTGACGATGTCGTTATATAGAATGCTTTCCTGTCGGGTATTGAATTGCGTGATCAAAATCGGTTTATTATCTTCTATCAATCCTGAATAGAATATATAATTATTTTGGAATTTTATTTTTATTTCTCCACATACGATAGCTTTATTATTTATATTAAAAACTATGGATGAAAAGAAATCCATCAAGTTATAAAGAAACGGTACGTCCGGTAATTGCTTTGGAACTTTGTAGATAATCACATTATCGTAAATCTCTGGATTCAATTGTTGTGCCTTGGGGCCCATAATGCAGAAGGAATGAAAATGATCGAGGCGCCCACGATGGAATTCCCGGACTGTCTCATTCGTCGACAGCACGAGATCGTAGGTCACCATGTCACAGCCCGGGAGAGGGGCCTGCCATTCCCCCGGACAGACATTGAAATCGGGACCGAAGACGGCAATCCCCGATGATTTGCAGAAGTTCGCACGGCCCCGCAACAACTGAAAAAGCCAGAACGAGTTGCCGAAATCCAGGCCGTGACGTAGCGATATCTGGTGATGATAGGCGAGGAACTTCTCCCGGGTGGCGGCATCTATGTCGTTCACGATGGAGAGAATGTTTGTGTAGGGATAGGCAACGGGGCGAATGCCGGCCTCGTGCAGACGGTTCAGGTGGTGCTTCTTGGTCTCGGGGCGCGGTCGCCCGGCGCTGTCCAGGGGCTTGTCGACAAGTTTGAAGTCAAGCATGGGGATGAGGGTTCACTCGAGGCCGACGGCAACGCCCGCGAGGCCGGTCTTGGGGCGCGCCCCGTTCCGATGGCGCATCACCGCCAAGCGGTCGCGGCACCACTGGCCATACACCCGCCGGTAAAACCGGTGAGACCGGCGCGCGCCCCGCCTCTGGCATGTTCATGTCCCCCAACGCCGGACCACCGACTGAATGCCGGAAGGTGCCCGGCATTTCTGCCCGGCAACCGTCGCACGCAACCGGTTCCAGTCTGGCGTCCTTGCCCGACTTTCGCTCGCGCTTGCAGAAAACGCAATCGGGCAGTTCTCGCTTCAGTCCTTCAACCGGTTCACCAGCGTCAGAAAGCGGTCGACGAAGGTCTGCAGGAACTTGCGGCTGTCCTCATTGGCGATGTGGCCGGCGGTGTCGAGGAAATCCGGCTTGAAATTGACATAGGCCTCACCGCCCAGGACAATGGCCCCCAGATTGCCGATCACCTGACGCAGATGCTGCTGGGCGATTGCGGTGCTGATGGCACCCTGCGAGGTGCCGGTGATGGCGACCGTCTTACCCGTCCAGTTGTTGTGGCCGTAAGGACGCGTGCCCCAGTCGATGGCGTTCTTGAGGACGGCCGGCATGGAGCGGTTGTGCTCCGGCGTGACGATCAACACACCATCGGCAGCCTCGATATCGGCCTTGAAGCGGCTGACGGCCGGCGGCGGGGTACCCTCATTGTCCTGGTTGAACATCGGCAGGTCGGCGATCTCGGCCATATGGAAGTCGGCCTTTGCCTTGCCCAGATGAATGAGGGCATTGGCGAACTTGCGGTTGATGGATTCGCGCCGGTTGCTGCCGACGATGACTGCGATCTTGACGTTGGGCATGAATTGCCTACCTTGGTTACGAATTGATACCAACGCTATATAGAAGACCATGGAGCGGCTGCAAGAAGGCACATCCGTTATACCGAGTAACCTCGAAGTGCCCGGGGAATGCCGGGCGGTGAGCGAGGTCCTGTCGCGCATCGGCGACAAGTGGACGGTGCTGGTGGTCACGGTGCTGGCGCCCGGATCGAAGCGCTTCAGCGAGATCCGCCGGGCCCTCGGCTCGATCTCGCAGCGCATGCTGACGCTTACCCTGCGTGGGCTGGAGCGCGACGGGCTGGTGACCCGCACGGTGCAGGCAACGATACCGCCGCGGGTCGATTACGAACTGACGGCGCTGGGGCGCTCGCTGATCACGCCGGTCGACACGCTGGTGGGCTGGGCGCGCGACAACCGCCGGCTGATCGACCAGTCGCGACAGCGCTATGATGCCAACGGCGAGGGGCCCAACGCCCGGTAGGTCCTACTTGGTGCCGTACATGCGATCGCCGGCATCGCCGAGACCGGGCACGATATAGCCGTGATCGTTGAGATGGCTGTCGATGGCGGCAGTGAAGATGCGTATGTCGGGATGCGCCTTGCCGAGGGCGGCAATGCCTTCCGGTGCCGCCAGCAGGCAGACGAAACGGATATCGCCGCAGCCATGTTCCTTGAGACGTGCGACGGCGGCCGAGACGGAATTGCCGGTGGCCAGCATGGGGTCGACGAGGATCACCGGGCGTTCGGCCACGTCCTCGGGCAGTTTCAGATAATACTCGACCGCCTTGAGGGTCCGGGGATTGCGGTAGAGGCCGATATGGCCGACGCGGGCTGACGGCACCAGGTCGAGCATGCCGTCAAGCAGCCCGTTGCCGGCCCGCAGAATGGAGACCAGCACCAGCTTCCTGCCGGCGAGGAAGGGGGCATCCATGGCCGCCAACGGGGTTTCGATGCGGCGCGTGGCGAGCGGCAGGTCGCGCAGCACCTCATAGGCCATCAGGAGGCTGATTTCCCGCAGGAGCTGGCGGAACATCGCACAGGGCGTGGCCTTGTCGCGCATCAAGGAGAGCTTGTGGGCGATGAGGGGATGGTCGATCGAGGTAACGTTTCCGGACATGGGGTCTGCCTTGTGTGATGTGCGTTCAAGTCGGTGATGTATCGCATTGACGCCGCGACACTGTGGCCCACCGATTGCCACAGGAGGGCCGCAATCGCCGCGATATGTGCGGTTGTTTGCGTAAGCGTACGGACACACGTCAGCCATGTTGCAAGTTGCCTTACCCCTTTCCTTTGTAGCCGATTCTCCCCCCGGTCTGTCGTGGGAACTCGCCGAGCGCATCGCCGACGTCGACCATGCGGCGTGGGCGCGGCTGTGCAGGCCGGACGACTGGGGCATGCGGCTCGATGTGCTCGCCGTGCAGCAGGCGGCGCTGGCCGGTCAGGCGCGCTGCTGGTTCGCGCTGATCCGCGATGGCGACGGTGTGCCGGTGGCCGCCGCGGCGCTGGCGCTGTTTCATGTCGACATCGTCCAGGGCGGCGGCGGGCTGGCGCGGATGGCGGCCATGGTACGCCGGGTCATGCCGGGCTTTCTGAGGGCGAAGGTGCTGTTCTGCGGCTTGCCGGTTCCCTGCGGCGGCAGCCATCTGCGGCTGGCACGCGGCGCCGATGCGAACGCCGTCCTTCACCTCATCGACGAGCGGTTGCGCGATCTGGCCCGGCAGGAGGGCGCGCGGCTGGTGGTGGTCAAGGAACTGGGCGCGGCCGATGAGCCTGTCGCCCGGGCGCTGGAGTCTCGCGGCTATCTGCGCGGCGCCATTCCGCCCAATTATCACCTGAAGAGGACCTTCAGGGATATCGACGCCTACCGCATCGCGGTTCGCACCGACTATCGCCGGGCGCTTGCCGCTGCCTGGAAGAATTTCGACGCCCTCGGCCTCAGCGTTTCCCACATTACCGACCCTGAGGAGATCGCGAAGCGTTTCGACGAACGGCTGCACGGGCTCTATCTGCAGGTGTGGAACCACAGCGCGCAACGCATGGAATGCTTCCCCCGCTCGTTCTTCCAGCGCCTGCCGGCGGCGCTGCCGGGCCAGGTGGTGCTGAGCGTCATCGAGCGTTGCGGCACGCCGGTGGCATTCGGCTATGCGGTGATGCGGGGCGGGCGCTACCACGCGCTCTACCTGGGCTACGAGGAAAGCCTCAACAAGGCCGGCAGCCTTTATTTCAACGTCATCTACCGCTGCATGGACTGGGCCTTCCGCCACGGTGCGAAGGAACTGGTGCTGGGGCAGTCGGGCGATGAGACCAAGGCGAAGCTGGGGGCGAAGCCCGAGCCGCTGTGCTTCATGGTGCGGGCTCCAGGGCCGTTGCTGCACCCGATCCTGCAGCGCTTTTCCGGCCAGCTCTTTCCGGCCGTCCGGCCGGGACCGGTGCATCATGTCTTCGCCAACCCGCAAGGGCGGTTGCCGGGTGCCAAAATATCATAGCAGCGCAGCCAGCACCTCGGGCAGGGCCTCGGCCAGGACGTCGAGATCGGTGGGGGTTCCCGCCGAAATGCGGATGCAGCGGCTCTGCGGGGCAACAAGCGGCATGCGCACGAAGACGCCACGGGCGATGAGCCCGTCGAGCACGGCCCTGGCATAGGGTTGGTCGCGGCCGCAATCGACGGCAACGAAGTTGGTCGCCGAGGCGAGCGGGATGAGGCCATTGGCGCGGGCGATGGCGGCAATGCGCCCTCGCGCGGCCACCACCGATTGCTGCACATGGGCAAGCCAGGCATGATCGGCAAGCGCGGCGAGGGCGCCGGCTTGAGCGATGCGATTGACGCCGAAATGATTGCGTACCTTGTCGAATGCGGTGGCGAGGCTCCTTTCGGCAATGCCGTAGCCGATGCGGGCGCCGGCCATGCCATAGGCCTTGGAGAAGGTGCGCAAGCGGATGACGCGGGGATCGCCGGCGTCGATGGGCGGGGCGATGCCTTCAGGCGCGAACTCGATATAGGCCTCATCGAGCACGAGCAGGGCGCCGTCGGGAACCGCCTCGATCATCGCCTGGACGGCGGCGGCATCGTGCCAGGTGCCCATGGGGTTGTCGGGATTGGCGAAATAGATGAGTGGCGCCCTTTCACGTGCCGCCAGCGCCAGAAGGCTTTCGGGGTCCTCGCGGTCATCGGCATAAGGGACGGTGGCAAGACGGCCGCCGAAGCCGGCGACGTGAAAGTTGAAGGTGGGGTAGGCGCCGAGCGAGGTGGCGACGGGCGTGCCCTGCTCAACCAGCATGCGCACCAGATAGCCCAGCAGCGCGTCGATGCCTTCGCCCACCACGATGTTGTCGGGTGAGACGCCGTGATGGGCGGCAAGGGCCACTTTCAGGTCGTGGTTTTCCGGATCGCCGTATTTCCATACCTCGGCGGCGGCATCGGCCATGGCGGCGACCGCTTTGGGGGAAGGGCCGAAGACGTTCTCATTGGCGCCGATGCGGGCGCGAAAAGCCGCGCCCCGGGCGCGCTCCTGGGTCTCGGGTCCGACGAAGGGAACGGTGGAGGGAAGGCTCTCCACCAGCGGGGTAAAGCGCGGTCCGGTCATGCTGGATCCTTCAGGTGGGGGGCAGACTCACCGCCTAGTCTTCGGCAATGTCCTCGGCCCACAGTTGGGGCTTTTCGGCGATGAAGCGCCGCATCAGGGCGATGCAGTCACGATCGTCTGCAACGATCACCTCGATGCCGCGTTCGCGCAGGAATTCCTCATTGCCGCCGAAGGTGGTGTTCTCGCCGATGACCACACGGGGAATGCCGAACTGCACGATGGTGCCGGCGCACATCATGCAGGGGCTCAGGGAGGTGTAAAGGGTCATGTGTCGGTAGCTTTTCTGGCGGCCTGCCTTGCGCAGGGCGTCCATCTCGCCATGGGCGACGGGATCGCCCTTCTGGACCCGCTGGTTGCGGCCCCGCGCGATGAGGCGCTCGCCCTCGGCCAGCACCGCGCCGATGGGACAGCCGCCTTCGGCATAACCGGCCAGCGCTTCTTCATAGGTCACGCGCAGAAAGGCGGCATCGGTGGCGCTCATGGTCGCGGGCACGGGCATCGTTCCTCAGTGGTGAGCAATCTCATTTCGCGATCTTATACCAAAGGACCTGTCGAGACGGTACAGCCATGCGCATGGCGCAAGGCTCGGCTTCCCGCCTGGGCGTTCCCAATGGTGAAGCGAGGCGTTAAGAGACGAGGGGCCTGTTCGCCACTACCCACGGAACTCCCCATGAGCGATGCCGTTGCCGCCGAGGCCGCGCTGGCTGCCGATCTCGAGCGGCGGGCGATGCTCGCCGGCATCGCCTGGATGGTGCTCAGCGGCATCCTGTTCGTGTGCGTTACCGGCATCGTGCGCTATATCGGCACCGGCCTGCCGTCGCCGGTGGCGGCCTTCATGCGCTATGCCATGGGTGTGGTGCTGCTGTCGCCGGCGCTGGTGCGGCTCATCTCCTATCGACCCTCGCCACGTTCGCTCATGCTCTATGGCGTGCGCGGGCTGATGCACGGCAGTGCGGTCATCCTGTGGTTCTACGCCATGGCGCGCATACCGGTGGCCGAGGTGACGGCCATTGGCTACACGTCGCCCATCTTCATCACCCTGGGGGCGGCGTTGTTCTTCAAGGAGCGGCTGCATGCACGGCGCATCTTCGCCATCGTGGCGGGCTTCGCCGGGGCCATGCTGGTCATACGCCCTGGGTTTTCCGAGGTGTCATCGGGCCAGCTTGCCCAGCTTGCCGCTGCCCCGCTGTTCGCGGCGTCCTACCTCATCGCCAAGTCGCTGACCCGCACCGAGAGCCCGGTGGTGATCGTCGGCATGCTCACCATCACCTCGACGCTGGCGCTGGCGCCGTTCGCCATCGCCAACTGGCAGACGCCGTCGCTGCATGACAGCTTGTGGCTGGCCCTGACGGCGGCATTCGCCACCACCGGGCATTACACGCTGACCCGCGCCTTCAAGGCGGCACCGCTCACCGTGACGCAGCCTTTCACCTTCCTGCAACTGGTGTGGGCGACGTTTCTGGGGATGCTGGCCTTCGGGGAGCCGTTCGATCCCTGGGTGATCGCCGGCGGTGGGTTGATTGTCGCCTCGGTGACCTATATCGCCCACCGCGAATCGGCTGCCAGGCGGCGGGCGCGGGCGAAATAGCGCCCCATTGCGCCGCGGCGCGGCCGGCGGCAGGATCGCAGCCGGTGTTTTCCTTCTTGCAAGTTCGAGGACGATCCGTCCATGCCACGCACGCTCATTCCATTCGCTGTCAGTCTTTGCCTGCTGCTCGGTCTGGCGGTCCCGTTTGCAAGTGCGGAGGAGCGCTCGTGGCCCGGCACCTACAGTATGCGGCTGGGCGATCACCACATCGCAGTCGAGATCGCCAATACCGAAGCAGAACAGATACGCGGCCTGTCAGGGCGCCGCGACCTGGCCGCCGGAAGCGGGTTGCTGTTCGTGTTCCAGGATGAGGCCACCTACGGCTTCTGGATGAAGGAGATGCATTTCTCCATCGACATCTTGTGGATCGGCGCCGACTTGCGGGTGGTGCATGTGGCCGAAAATGTCAGCCCCGGGACTTTCCCCAAGGTGTTCCGGCCATCGCAACCGGCCCGCTACGTGCTGGAACTGAACGCGATGGACGCCGAGAAGCTGGGCGTGAGGGTCGGAACGCCGGTGACGCTTCCGGCCGTCCTGACGCCTTGAACACCACATGCCCGGCCGCGGGCCGGGCATGGGTGCGTGGGAGGCGCGGAGGTGCTTACTGGCAGTTGTCGTAGCTGTAGCTGGGGGCGTAGCTGTTGTAGCTGGACGAATAGTTGTCGTAGCTGTTGTAGTTGCTGTAGCCGTAGTTGTAGTCATTGGTGTAGGTCACAATGACCTTCTTGTGCACCTTCCTGGCGATGAGGTCGTAGGTGCCATCGGTGTGCATCACGATGAACTGGTCTTCGGTTTCGAAAACCCGGTCGCCCTTGGCGAGGTGCTTGAGATCGACCGGCTTCTTGGTCTCGGGCGCCGGCTGTTCCACCTTCTTTTCAACCGGCGGCTGTACCTGCTTTTCGATCACCGGCTTGTTGTCGGTGGTGTCGGAGTTGTCGGCGACGATCGGCTGGGCGGTATCGGACTCAAGGGTCGCCAGCTTCGGCTGGGGCTGTGCCACCGGCGCCTTGGGGGCGACGATCTCAGCGGTGGTGGAATTCTGCTGGCGCGGCTCAACGACGATCTGGCGCAGGTTGGGGGCCTGCTGTCGGGCGATCGGCGCCTTGGGCGTCAGGCTGAAGATATGGTTGCCGGCCTGCTTGCTGGCGACCGGCGCCTTGGGGGCGACGAACTGGGTTTTGAAGGTGTTGCTGGCGGCATCGGCCGCACCGGCGCCGGCCATGAGGGCGAAAGCCAGCGCAGTCGCCGCTGCGAAACCGCCTGAAAGCCGGACGATATTGGAGGTCTTCATGATTTCTGCCCTTCCTGGGTGAGAGGTTCGGTTGATCGATGACGCCATTTCTAGCCGGTTGAATTTGAACGGGGCCTGAGGGGGCCGTTCATCTGCGGTTTAGGTGGCGCGGCGCATCAGGTAGGGGTTGCGGCCAGTCCCGCTTTTGCAACCAGCGACGCTGAGCAGGAGTAAGGTAGATGACAGGAACGGCCATCAATTCGGCGATCTGGCGGACGATCCTCGTTGCCATCTGCCTGCATCTCCTGGCGTTGCCGGGCCGGGCCGATGGTGCTGTACCCATTCTCCAGCTCGACAGCGGCGGCCACATGGCCCTGATCCGCAACCTGCGCTTCACCGCCGACGGCACACATCTGGTCTCGGCCAGTGACGACAAGGTGGTGCGGGTCTGGGATCTCAAGACGGGACGCACCGAGCGCACGATCCGTGGCGAGGTCGGCGATGGCGAGGCGGGCAAGGTCTACGCCATCGCCCTGTCGCCGGACGGGCGGTGGCTGGCGGTGGGCGGTCATACCGCCATGGCGGGAGAGACGGACTATCCGGTGCGGCTCTACGACTTTGCCAGCGGCAAGCTGGTGAAACTGCTGCACGGGCACACCGACAGCGTCCTGTCGCTGGATTTCTCCAGCGATGGCCGGCGGCTGGTGTCGGGCGGGGTCGACGACACGGCCATCATCTGGGACGTCGCCACGGGCGCAGGCCTTGCCCGCCTCGTCGGGCATAAGGGCGATGTCAACACGGTGCGCTTCAGCCGCGATGGCACCCGCGTCTTTACCGCCAGCGACGATGGCGAGGTGGGGATGTGGAGGGCCTCCGATGGCAGGCGGCTCAAGCGCATGCCGGGTCATGACGGCATCGTCATCGCCCTGGCGGTCTCGCCGCTGGACGGCACCGTCGCCTCGGGCGGCCTCGACGGCACCATTCGCCTGTGGGACGGCAACAGCGGGCGCTTCCTGGGCGTGCTCGGCAAGCAGCCGGCCGGCGTCATGGCGCTGGATTTCTCCAGCGATGGACGGCGACTCGTATCCGGCATCGGCGCCGGCGCCAGTGCCTATGAAACAAGCGTGTGGGATGTGGCGACGGGCCGGCGGATTACCGCCTATGGCGGTCACGACAACATCGTTCTCGCGGCCGCCTTTTCGCCCGACGGGCGCCTCGTTGCCACCGCCGGCGGCAACAACAACGAAATTCACCTGTGGGAGGCGGGAACGGCCAAGCTGGTGGAACGGCTCGCCGGCGTCGGTGAGGCGGTGTGGGCGGTGGGCTTTTCGCCGGATGGCGGCCGCATCGCCTGGGGCCATCGGCGTGTGTTCGCTGCGCCCAACGACCTGGGGCCGTTGCAGTTCGACTTGCGGCTGCCGGACAAGGTGCGGTTGGCGGGCGAGCCGCGCAAGCTCGACGATGCAGACGCTTTCATTCGTGTCGTAACGCATCTTGGTGCGCTGTCGCTTGAACATCGCTCAAGCGGCAAGTCGGACTATTTCGATCTCGTCGACATCAAGCGCGATGGCCAGCGCGTCGCCTCGATCCGGCGCGACGAGACCGACGGCTATGCCAACAATACCTATGGCTTCGCCCCGGATGGGCAGACCGTCTTTACCGGTGGCGGCAACGGCTTCCTGTCGGCCTACGGGCTCGATGGCGGTAAGCTGGGGGATTTTGCGGGCCACACCGGCGATGTGTGGGCCATCGCCGTGTCGCCCGACGGGGGGCTGCTGCTATCGGGCAGCGACGACCAGACGCTGCGGTTGTGGAACGCGAAGACGGGGGAGAATATCGTGTCGCTGTTTGCCGGCAGCGACGGCGAATGGGTGATGTGGACGCCGCAGGGCTACTATGCCGCCTCGCCGGGCGGCGATCACCATGTCGGCTGGCATGTCAACCAGGGGGCGGACAAGGCTGCCCGTTTCGTGACCGCGGCGCAATTGAAGCAGCATTTCTACCGGCCCGACATCGTCACCGATGCCCTGCGCCTGCGCAGCGCCCGACAGGCTGCCGCCAAGGCCGGCGACGACGGTTTTTCCATCGCCGATCTGACACGCCGGCGGCCGCCGGATGTGAGCGTGACGGTGGGGGGCGAAGGCAGTCGCACCGCCCATCTGGCGGTTAAGATCGACGAGAGCGAGAACCCGGCAACGAACCTCGACGTGGTGGTCGACGGGCGCCTTGTGCGCACCGGGCCGCTTGCCGGCATCGCGCGTAAAGAGGGCGCCTATCTGATCGAGGTACCGCTGGCGGCGGGCGACAATGCCGTCCGTGTCACGGTTTCCAACGATATCGGCCGCAGCGTGCGCGACATGACGGTGCGCGGCGTCGGCGGCACGGTCGAGGAGCGCGGCAAGGGCACGCTCTACCTCCTGGCGGTGGGGGTCGACGACTATCCCAACTTCAACCAGAACCTCAAATTCGCCGGGGCCGATGCACGGGCCTTCCGGGACCTCGCCATCGCCACCACGGGCCGGCTGCACAGCGCGGTGAAAAGCCTGCTTCTGGTCAAGGGTGGCGATCAGTCACCAACCGCGGCAGCGGTGCTGGGGGCGCTTGAGGAACTGCAGCAGGCCGGACCCGACGACACGGTGATGATCTTCATGGCTGGCCATGGCGTCAATGACGGGGCCGATTATCTGTTCCTGCCGAGCGATGCCAGATACGTCGACGGCAAATGGGTGGCCGACACGGTGGTATCGTGGCGGCGGCTGCAGGATGTCCTCGACCACACCCGCGGCCAGCGCATCCTGCTGGTCGATACCTGCCATGCCGGCAATGCCTTCAATCCGCGCCTGATCAAGGACAGCGCCGATGCCTCCATCGCGCTGATGGCCGCCACCGATGGCGAAACCCTCGCCCAGGAGCGCCCCGACATCGGTCACGGGGTGTTCACCGAAGCGGTGCTGGAAGGCATGAAGGGCAAGGCCGATGCAAGCGGCGACCGCCGCATCCGGGTGAAGGAGCTGAGCGCCTTCGTCGCCAGCGCGGTGAAGATGATCACCCAGGGCAAGCAGCAGCCGACGTCGTTCGTGCCTGACAAGGCGAATTTCGTGGTCTCGCCGCTCTAATGCCGCGCGAAGTCAGGCCGACGGGGCGACGGATCCCCCCTGCTGCCAGTGATAGACCTCGAGGCCGTCGACCACCTTGTGGGTGGGGGCGAAACCGGCCGCATTGGCCAGGGGCTTGATGGCCGTCTTGGGCACCGCGACGGTGTTGGGCTCGGCATATTTCTGCATGTGGCCGGCAATGTCGATGACGCGGTCGGAAACCTGTTCCAGCGGCATGTTGTCGTCGAGGTAGAGGAAGCCCGAGTTCACCCCGCAGCGCACCGCGAAGTTGGTTTTCATCAGCTTGACCTCGCGGTTGAAATGATCGAGCGCGTTGATCACGCCCTGACCGGCCTTGACGGCGGTGTCGATGTGGGAAAAGCAGGCCATCACGCCATCTGGCGTCCAGGCGGCCTTGATCACGCCGTTGGCCCTGAATACGCTTTCGACCATCTTGCGGTATTCGGCGAAATCGATCTGCGCGGCGGCGGCGTCTTCCTCCTCCTTCATGGCGGTGGAGCCGACGACGTCAATGGCCAGGAACGCCAGTTCGCGCCCCATGCCGTCCAGCTTGCGCTTGGTCTCGGCGAAGATCTTGAGCAGTTCCTCACGGTCGGTCTTGCCACCGGACTTCATGGCCTGGACCTTTGCCTCAAGCTCCCTGGTGAGGCTCGATCCGGCCTCGACACCCATGTCGGCGCGCAACGAGGCGACCTTGGAGTCCATCTGCTGCTGGAAGATCTTGCGCCGGGCGCCATCGGCCACGCGCCCGGCGCCTATGCTTGCCATGAGCGCCAGCACGATGATGATCCAGTCGGTACGGTCATAACCGCCGAAGCGCGTCGGGATGCTGGCCCGCACGCCCGCGCCCAGGGTCTCCATGATGACGGCGCGGGTGGAATAGACCATCTTGACCAGCGGATACTTGTAGGCCCCTTCGAAACGGCTGAGGAACTGCGCCAGCAACAGGACGACGACGATAAACAGAACCACCCAACGGACGAGCCGCGCGGCGATTACGATGGCCGACAGCGACCCGGACTTTGTGTCAGTACCCGCTTCCGCCTTCACCGCCATCAGCAATCCATCCTTGTCGCGTTCAGTCGAATATCGGTCAGTCTAGTGCATATCCCCGGCGGAATGAACCACCGTCGTTGCGGGACGCAAGCGAAACAGGGCAGCTCGCCGCGGCACCTTTCGCCATGCATCGCCGGTTTCGTCAAGCATCTGATTTGATTCAGGTTTTCCTACAATTTTCACGGTGTTTCTAACCGGATATTGGAATGTGATCCGTATGGTCGGCCCCCAGTTGAGAGCGTATCAGGCGGGAGGTCTTCAGCCATGCAAACGATCGATCTGGTCTCTGCCATCGTTTCCGCGGCGGTCGTCGGCGGCCTGGTCCTTCGATGCGGCCTGATGGCCAACGCGATGCTCATCGCCGAGGTGTTGTGGAGCCGTCGCCGGCTCGCCCAGGCCGTCCCGGTTGCGCAGGACGTGCGCTCCCTGCCGGTCCATCCATCGCTGCTGGACCGTGCTCTATAACGCACTGCCCGCACTATCCATCATTCGAGGAATTCGTGCTCGGTCTTGTCCCACGGGATGCGCGTGCGGTCGCTCTTTGAGTGCGTGAGATAGATCCAGATCGCCCTCACGGTAGCGCAGAAATTGATGAGGTTGCCCCATACCGCGCGCGGTACCGACAGGATGGCGTGCACCAGCCCATAGATCTTGTAGGTGCATATGGCGCGCACTGCCAGACGGTAGACCACCACATAGAAGTTGGCGATCAGGACATACCAGACCCATGAGCCCTCGCGCACCAGGTCGGGGAACGCCTGATCGCCGGTCACCAGCCATTGGCTGTACCAGACCGCCAGGGTGATGATGACGAGGATATAGCCCAGAAACGACACGACATTGCCGACCAGGGCCTTGCGGTCGCGCGCCAGCATGTAGCGCTGGTAGGGTGTTCCCCGCCATCCCAGATGCACCCAGCCCTGCAGGGTGATGCCGATGACCCAGCGGGTCTTCTGGCGTACCGCGGTCCAGAAGCGCCGCGGGAAGAAGCTGCGCACCGCAACGCGCGAACCCGACCAGGTACCGGCCGAAAGAACCGGGTCCAGGTCGTCGGGCTCGATGGACAGGCCGGCGAACATGCTGCGTTCCGCGGCGCCGGCCATCAGCATGGGCAGTTCGTAATCCTCGGTCAGGGTGTCCTCGCTGAAGACCTTGCCGCCGTTCAGCCGCATGGCGGTGAATATGGCGCGACGGCTGAAGCCGGTGCCAACGCCGGCGCTCGGGATGATGCCGGTGAGCCATTCCCGTACCGGCATCTCCTTCAGATGCATCTGAGCGAACTCGTCCATGTAGTGGCCAGACGTGAACTCGCCCCATCCGGCATCCATGGGAAATACCGGCAACTGCACGACGTCCCGGAAGGGAATGAAGTAGTTGAAGACATTCAATTCGTGCGCCGGCAGATAATCCTCGGCGTCGTCGATGACGAAGATCTCATAATGCCAGCCGCGCCGATCTTCATCGGCAAAGATGTAGGAAACGATCGCGTTGACATTGCCGGACTTGGTGGTGGGCCCGTCATGGTCGAGGATGACCATGGTGATGCGGTCCGGGTAAAGGTCGGCGACCGACTTGACAGTCACCATCGTCGGCAGGTCGTTGGGATAGACGCCGACATATATGTGATAGTTGGCATACTGCAGAATATCGACTGCCCGCAGCAGCATCTTGTCGATGACGTCGGCTTCCTGCCAGGTCGGCACCATCATGGCGATGGGCTTTTCCGGCATCTCCAGCAGAGTCTTGAGAGTGAACGGCGGCAACCCGTCTTGCCGCCTGGCGCGGCGCGAGTTCCAATAGATGAGCGAGAAGACATCGAGGATGAGGTCGTCGATGCCGGTAACGAGGAAAATCGTGGCGATGACCGCGATCATCACGGTCAGGTAGGGCACCAGGAAGGAGAGGGGTTCAAACATCTCTTACGGCTGGCCCCCGACCATTGTATGGCCAGCCGGGGCCGCCGGGACACGGTCGATGCCCTGCGGGTGCGATCGGCACCAGTCACGGATGTGGCCGGCAATGCGCTCTGCGGCCTTGCCGTCGCCGAAAGGATTGGGCGCCGAACTCATGCGCCGATATTCCCTGCGATCATCCAACAGGCGGATCACCTCGGCAACGACCCGGTCGGTATCAGTGCCGATGAGGCGCGCGGTTCCCGATTCCACGGCTTCCATGCGCTCGGTCTTGTCGCGCAAGACCAAGACCGGTTTCCTGAGGGCTGCGCCTTCTTCCTGCAGGCCACCGGAATCGGTGAGAAACAGGCAGGCCTGGCGCGCCACTGCCATGAAGCTCGCATAATCGAGCGGCGGCAGCAGAAAGACGCCGGGTAGGTCCGCCAGTTCGGCATGGACACGCTCGTGCACCATGGGGCCGGGATGCACGGGCAGCACGATGCGCAGGTCGGGCCGCTGAGCCGTCAACCGCTTCAAAGCGCGGCAGGCCGAGGCGATACCGGCATCCCAGGATTCGCGGCGGTGCATGGTGGCGAGAATGAGCGGTCCCCCGTTTGCCGGAATGCCGAGCCCGGCAAGGGTGTCGGGCTCAAGCGGCCGGCGGCAGATCGCCATGACGGCATCGATCACGGTATTGCCGGTGACCGTGATGGTGCGATCGTCGATGCCTTCGGCAAGGAGCGCCCGGCGGGCCCTTTCGGTGGGGGCGAAGTTGAGGCTGGCGAGACGTGCGATAAGGCTCCTGTTGGCCTCTTCGGGAAACGGACGCGACAGGTCGTGGGTCCTGAGGCCCGCCTCCACATGCGCTATGGGGATGTGGCGATAAAAGGCGGCCAGCCCGGTGCACAGGACCGTGGTCGTGTCGCCCTGGACAACCACCAGATCGGGCTGTTCGCGCTCAAGGAGTTCGTCCACGGCAGCGATGAGGCGTACCGACAGTGCGGCCAGACTGTCGTTGCGGCGGGCAATGTGAAGCTGGTGATCGGGGGCGATGGCGAATACCCGGGCTGCCTGGGTGACCAGTTCCTCGTGCTGGCCGGTGAACACCGTGGTGATCTTCAAGCTCTCCTTGCCATAGGACTGCAGGGCACGGATCACCGGCGCCAGCTTGATCAGTTCGGGACGGGTGCCAATGAACACGGCTATTCTCGCAGGCCGGGCCGCCTTCGTCGCGTCCGCGTCTTGAAGATCAGGTGTTGAACCCGATTTTCCTCTTTTATTCACGACGGTTATGCAGCCTCCGCCACAGTACACTTTCACAACGCCAATCCGAACCGGGTCGATGCCCTCCCGCGCCCTTGCCAATCCGGTCGATGACCGACCGCCGACCAAGTCGCTATTGCAGGTGCCAGGAAGGCATGGATTTTCCGTTGCGGCGAGGATACCCCGATATTTACAACAAATGCTCACCAAACCCGCAGCTAGGCCAATTGGTCCGGTCAATTGCTGGTCCAGCCACTCCCCGTCGCCACATGAGCAAACCCAACGCGGCGGCATGAAACCACAAGATGCCCGCGTTGGACAGCCGGATCGTCAATATGGTTGAGAGTGCCGAGCCTAAAGCAAGGCGGGGTCGTTGCCGACTTCAAGGCCGGGGAATACCGCCGATGCAAGCTGCTCGCGCCCGGCGCCATAGAGGCCCATCAGCAGCCAGGCGATGTAGCGGCGGACGTCGTCGACCGGTTTCAGGTCACGATCCTCATAGAGATGCCCATCGCCAAGCCCCGGCCATGCGGGGCCGACCATGCGCCCGCCATTGATAGCGCCGCCGCCGATCAGCATGAGCCCGCCGGTGCCATGGTCGGTGCCGAGGGTGCCGTTGATGCGCACCGTGCGGCCGAACTCGCTGACCGCAACGAATGTGGTCTTCTTCCACAGAGGGCCAAGCTCTTTTTTCAACTCGAGGATGCCGTCGGCCAACTGATGGGTCGGCTGGCGCAGGATGCCGGCCTGGTTCTGGTGACTGTCCCAGCCGGTTACCGAAATGGCCGCTATGCGGGCATGGCGCGAGAGCATCCGGGCGGCCAGCCTGGCGTAGCTACCGGTCACGGTCTTGCCATGGCCGGCGGTGCCGTCGATGTCCTCGCTCTCGGAGATGATGGCCTGTTTGAACGCGGCGGCGAAGTCGTCGTGGCCCTCATACAGTTTGTGCAAGAAGAATTCGATGTCGCCGTCAAGCCGCAAATCGGTGTTGGGCTGCCAGCGATCGACCTTGTTGGCGCCCGACAGGACGAGCGAACTGGTGGGCATGAGATCGGCGGCGAATTCGGGGCCCGGCGAGGGCAGCAGCGACAAGAAGCGGTTGAGCCAGCCGTCGTGGGCGCCGGACGGCGAGGCGGTGCCGTTTTCGAGGGAATCCTGCGCTTCGAAGTGACTGCGGGCGCGGTAGGGCGAGGAGACGGCGTGGACGAAGGCCAGTTCCTTCGATGTCCACATGTCGGCGAGGTCCCTGAGGTCGGGAGTCAGGCCGAAGAAGCCGTTGAGGTCGATCAGGCCGGTGTCCGGCGTCTTGGCCAAGCCCGGGCGCAGGCGCGCCAGGTCCGGGTCGCCGTAGGGCTGCACGATATCCAGCCCGTCCATGCCGCCGCGCAGGATGATGAACACGAAGCGATTGTCGCCGGGAGCAGCGGCCACGGCAAGGCGCGGGGCAATGCTGATGAGGCCGGATGCCAGGGAAGTCTGCAGGAACGCGCGTCGCGAGATCATGGGGTCACCGGCTGTTGAATTCCGCGCTCGCCAGCACCAGTGCCAGTCCGCTGCGGCGCGAGGCGGCATTGGCGATGATGCCGCGAATGTGCGGGCTGGCCGTTGAACCAAGTACGGCATCGAGAAAGGTGACCGGCTCGGCGATGGCGGCGTTGTCGGCGGCCCTGCCGATCCAGTCGAGGCGGTCGGCGAGCCCTGCCGGAGTGATCCAGCGCTCGTTCAAATCCGGCCATCCAGCCGGTGAAGGCGCCAGCCACAGGCCCTCGTCAAGTTTGGCAAGCGCCCCCACGGTCATCGGGTTGGGACGCAGGTGGCCCTTCTTTTCGACGGGCTGCAACCATAGGGGCGGGACCACCAAGGTACGCAGGGCGGAGACGATGAAGTCGTAGGGCGACTTGCGCTTTTCACCGAAGCGAGACACCGCTTCAGGGGCCGTTACAAGCGCCTCATAGACGTCCGGCAGATTGCCGTCAGTCTCGGTGAAGCGCGCCGCCAGCCGCGCGACGGTCTCGGGTGAGGGATCGTCGGCAATGAAATGCATGCACAATTTTTGTGCAATGTGACGGGCGGTGGCGGGGTGGCGGGCAAAGTCCTCAAGCGCGGCGATGATATCGTCCTCGCCATGCGAAGTGCCGCCGTAAGTCTTGCCCATGATGGTCTTGACCCCGGGCTCGGCAGCACCGCGGCGAAAATGGAAGAGGCCGGTATTATTGTCATAGTTCAATCCGGTGAGCAGCCGGGCAAACTGGATCACGTCGCGCTGGGTATAACCGCCTTCGGCGCCAAGCGTGTGCAGTTCGAGGACCTCGCGCGCCAGATTTTCGTTCAGGCCCTTGTTATGGCGCTTGCCGATCATCGAGTCCGGTCCCACCGAGGCGCGCTGGTTGAGAAAATCGAGCATGGCGGGGTGCATGGTCGAGGCAATTAGCATATCGGCGAAGCGGCCGCCCAGATGGGGCCGGATGACTTCCGTCTCGAAGGGACCGGCGAGCATCCTGACCTGGCCGACGGTGGCGGCCGACACGGTGAAATGATTGCCCCAGAACTGTACGAGGCGTTCGACGAAGCCGAAGGGCGACGAAACGGACTGCGCCAGCTTGGCGTGGCTGTCGCTCATGAAGCTGCCGATGAAGAGCTTGTATCGCTCCTGTTTGAAGACAGTCGTGCTTTCCATGCTGTTCTTGTCATGGGCGCGATTGATGATGGCAAATTGCTTGATGCGAGGGGGCGAGACGATGTCGGCCAGGAGCGGCGGCTTGACAGGTGCCCGTTTGACCTGGCCGACCAGATCTGCAAGCCGCTCGGTGGGTGGTGTGTCGGGAAGGCGTCCGAATCCAAATCGAATCGCTGCAATATCGGTCTCGGCCACGGCCATGTCGTTGAGCCTTTTAGCGCCGGTCAGAGCCGGATTGCGGCCCGGAACATTGCCCCGGGAGCGGCTGTGAAGAACCGGGAAAATTTCAGCGCTGTTTGTGGCCGTTTCATGTCGCGCAACGCCGCTGCGAACGGTGCGACCGGCGGATTGGATTTGATTATGGGCTTCATCCCATGTGAAGTTGCGCTCCCGATATTCCAGTCTGGACGATCCCTCGATGGTGACAAAATTGCATATCCCGCGAACCGAGCTCGCCCCCGGCCTCGATATCGCCCGGATCGTTACCGGCCTGTGGCAAGTGGCCGATCTGGAGCGCGACGGCGGCAGGCTCGATGCGATGAAGGCGGCCGGCGAACTGGCAGATTATGCGGCGGCCGGGTTCGACAGCTTCGACATGGCCGATCACTACGGCAGCGCCGAAGAGATCATCGGGGCGCTGGCGGCACGCGGCAAGGCGGCGTTTCGGGCCTTCACCAAGTGGTGCCCGGAGCCCGGCGACATGACGTCGCAGATGGCGCGCGCCGCGGTGGAGCGGGCCTGCTCGCGCATGAACACCCGATGCATCGATCTCATGCAGTTCCACTGGTGGCGCTATGAACATCCCGGCTATCTCGATGCCTTGCGCGAACTGGGCCGGCTCAGGAACGAGGGCCTCATCGGCCGTATAGGCCTCACCAACTTCAACACCGACCACCTGCGGGTGGTGGTGAAGTCGGGCCTTCAGGTGGTCTCCAACCAGGTCAGCTTTTCGCTGCTTGACCGACGGGCGGGCGAGGCCATGTCGGCCTTCTGCCTTGCCCACGGGGTGCGCCTGCTCGCCTACGGCACGCTGGCCGGCGGGCTGTTGTCGGAGCGTTATCTCGGGCAGGCGGAGCCGGAGGCGTTCAGCGACTGGTCGAAGATGAAATACGGCCGCTTCGTTGCGGCCATCGGCGGCTGGGCAGCACTGCAGGTGGTGCTGGAGGCCGCGGGCGACATCGCGCGCAAGCACGGCGTTTCGATTGCCAACGTGGCGACCCGCTGGGTGCTGGACCAGCCGGCCGTCGCCGCGGTCATCGTCGGGGCACGGCTCACCGAGCGTGAGCACCGCGACGATAACGCCCGCGTGTTCTCTTTTGCCCTCGATGACGCGGACCGGGCCCGGCTGGAAGAGGCCTTTGCGCAAACGACGACGGTTCCGGGCGATTGTGGTGATGAATACCGCAAACCGCCTTTCCTCACCGCCTCGGGCGATCTGTCGCACCATCTGGCGAGCCTGCCGAAGGTCTATCGTGCCGTCGCCGCTAGCGCGCGGCCGGGCCATTTGATGATCGACAGCGGCAGCCAATGGGAGCCGTTGTGCGGCTATGCGCGGGCGGTCAGGCGGGGAGGACGCATCCTGGTCTCCGGCACCACCGCCACTCATGGCGCCGGCGAGGTGGTGGCGCCGGGCGATGCGGCGGCGCAGGCCGTCTACATCCTCGACAAGATCGCCGCCGCCATTACCTCGCTGGGCGGGTGCATGGAGGACGTGGTGCGCACCCGCATCTACCTCGCCGATGCCGATGACTGGGAGGCGGTCTCAAGGGTGCACGGGCGCTATTTCGGCCATATCCGCCCCGCCAACACCCTCATCGAGGTGTCGCGGCTGGTGGGCGACTATCTGGTCGAAATCGAGGCCGAGGCCGTGGTGGACTGAATGGCCGGCGGGCGGATCGGGTTCATCGTCAATCCGCTCGCCGGGCTTGGTGGCCGCGTCGGCCTGAAGGGCAGCGACGGCGTTGCAACGCTCACCGAGGCCCGCCGACGCGGGGCGGAACCGGTCGCCGGTGAACGGGCGCGCCGGGCCTTGCGGGCCCTGCGACAGGAAGGCTTTGCCGGCGTGCTTGTCGCAGCGGCCGGCGCCATGGGCGCCGAGGCGGCGCGGGATGAGGGGCTGTCGGTCGAGGTGGTGGGGGAGGTGCACGACCCGACGACCGCGGAAGATACCAGACAGGCCGCAGGCGCCATGTGCCGTGCCGGTTGCGACCTGATCGTTTTTGCCGGCGGCGACGGCACGGCCCGCGATATTCACGCGGTCGTTGGCCAGGATCGCCCCATGGTGGGCATCCCCACGGGCGTCAAGATGCACTCGGGCGTCTTCGCCACTGGCCCCGAAGCGGCGGGGCGTCTGGCGGCCCGCTTCGCAGCGCGTGCCGGCATGGAGCTCGAACCGCGCGAGATCATGGATATCGACGAGGCGGCCTTGCGCCGCGGCCATCTCTCGGGGCGGCTCTACGGCTACGGACTGGTGCCGTGTGAGCGCCAGCTGCTGCAGGCGCCCAAGCGCGGTGGCGCAAGCGATGACGCTGCGGCCATCGCCGCCGCCGCGCGTGAAATCGCCGGTGGCCTCGATCCGGGCACCGCCTATGTCGTCGGCCCGGGGAGCAGCGCCAAGCAGGTCCTCGTGGCGCTGGGCATCGAGACCAACATTCTTGGTGTCGATGTGATCGCCGGTCGCCGCCTCATCGGCAGCGACCTGGGCGAGGCCGATATCCTGCGCCTGACCCAAGGCAGGCCGCTGCACATCATCGTCGGGGTGACCGGCGGCCAGGGTTTCGTGTTCGGTCGCGGCAACCAGCCGCTGTCGCCTGCCGTTATCCGCCGCGCCGGCAAGGACGGGCTGACCATCATCGCCGGTGCCGGCAAGCTCATCGCGCTGGCCGAACCGCGGCTCATTGTCGATACCGGCGATCCCGGTCTCGATGCCGCCCTTGCGGGATACCGGCGGATCGTTACCGGAGCGGGCGAGGAGATGGTGATGCGCCTGGCGGCCGGCTGAAAGGCCGCCCGCAAATCTTGTAGACACGTTGTCTTCTTGATGGGCGGGTGGCACAATGCCGGCTCCCAGCGCGCTCGTCGAGGAGGATGCCGCCCCATGACCGCCAACGTCCCCGCCGCCCATCCGTGGATGGCCAATTCGCTGCCCGACATCAAGCAGGCAATGCTCAAGGAAATCGGCGCCAAAAGCATAGAAGAACTGTTCCAGCAGATCCCGGCCGATCATCGCCTCAAATCCCCGCTGAAGCTGCCGCCGGCGCTGCGCTCGGAAAGTGCCCTGCGCCGCCATCTGGTCGAAACCCTGAAGAAGAACGCGACGACGGAGGACAATCTCAGCTTTCTCGGCGCCGGCTGCTGGCCGCACCACGTGCCGGCGGTGGTGGACGAGATCATCGGCAGGGCGGAGTTCCTCACCCCCGTATGGGGCTCGCCGCAATCCGATCTCGGGCGCAACCAGGCGTGGTTCGAATATGCCAGCCAACTGGGCGAACTGGTCGGCATGGAGGTGGTGGGCCTGCCGGTCTATTCCTGGGGCTGTGCCATCGGCCATGCCATCCGCATGGCTTCGCGATTGACGGGGCGCCATGAAGTGCTGGTGCCGCGCTGGAGCGACCCGGAGCGCCTGGCGGTTATCGCCAATTACTGCGAGCCGGGCGAGATGGCCAACCACATCGAGGTGGTCTTGGTCGAGCACGATCCGAAGACGGGGCTGATCGATCCTGCCGATATCGAAAGAAAGCTCTCAAGCCGGACCTGTGCCGTTTATGTCGAGACGCCTTCCTATCTCGGGCTGATCGAGACCGGGGCTGCCGAAATCGCCCGGCTCGCCCGTGCCGCCGGTGCCGAGTTCATCGTCGGTGTCGACCCGCTGTCGCTGGGGGTGCTGAAGGCGCCGGCCGATTATGGCGCCGATATCGTGGTGGGGCCCAACCAGCCGCTCGGCGTCCACATGAATTGCGGCGGCGGCGTCGGCGGCTTCATCGCTTCGCGCGACGAGGAGAAATATGTGCGCGAATATAACGGCTTCCTGGTGTCGATTACCGAGACCGACAAGGCCGGCCAGTTCGGCTTCGCGCTGGCCAGCGCCCACCAGACCTCTTACGGCATGCGCGAGAAGGGCAAGGACTGGACCGGCAACTCGGTCTATCTGTGGGCCATCGCCAACGCCGTCTACATGGCCTTGCTGGGTCCGCAAGGATTTCGCGAGGTGGGTGAACTGATCCTCGCCCGCGCCCGCTACGCGGCGGATCGGCTGGGCGCCATCGGCGGGGTGCGGGTGTCGTTCGCCTCGGGCTTCTTCAAGGAGTTCGTGGTCAATTTCGATGCCACGGGCAAATCCGTGGCCGAGATCAATGCAGCGCTTCGCGACCACCGCATCTTCGGCGGCAAGGACTTGTCGGCGGAGCTTCCAGCGCTCGGCGAGAGCGCGCTTTATTGCGTGACCGAGGTGCACACCGCCGACGATATCGACCGGCTGGCGGATGCGGTGGCGGAGGTGGTGTCATGAGCGGCGACAAGCTCTTGCGCGATTATCACGGGGTCGTCTGGGACGAACCGCTGGTGATGCAACTGGGCCATCCCGGCCGGCGCGGGCAGGTGTTCGATGCCCCCGAGGCGCGGGTGACGGCGGCGGTGGGGGCGGCGGCCGACCTGGTGCCCGAAGTCATGCGCCGCCCCGAACCGCCGGCCCTGCCGGCGCTTTCCGAGCCGGAGGTGCAGCGCCATTACCTGCACCTGTCGCAGGAGACCCTCGGCATGATGGGCATCTCGCTGTTCGGCACCTGCACCATGAAATACAACGCCCGCGTCAGCGAGGACGCCACGCGCCGCCCGGAAATCGCCGAGGTGCACCCGCTGCAACCCAACGACACCCTGCAAGGGGTGCTGGAGATCATCCACGGCTTCGATCTCATCCTGCGCGAATTGTCCGGCATGGACCAGTTCGTGTTCCAGGCAGGCGGCGGGGCGGATGCGGCCTATACCCATTCGGTCATCACCCGTGCCTGGCACGCCGCGCGCGGCGAACTGGAGCAGCGCAACGAGGTGATCACCTCCATCCAGGCGCATCCGTGCAATGCCGCGACCGCGGCGGCGGCCGGCTTCAAGGTGATCACCCTGCCGCTCGAGGAAAACGGGTATCCCTCGACCGAGGCGCTGAACGCCGCGGTGTCGCCGCGTACCGCCTCGCTCCTCATCAACAACCCCGACGACATGGGCCTCTACAACCCGCACATCAAGGACTGGGTGCGGATCGTGCACGAGGCGGGGGGTTTGTGCTTTTACGATCATGCCAACTTCAACGGCGTCATGGGCAAGCTGAGGGCGCGTGAACTGGGCTTCGATGCCTGCATGTACATGCTGCACAAGACCTTCGGGGCACCCAAGGGCGGCGGCGGCCCGGCGGTCGGGGCCTATGGGGCAAGTGCCGAACTGGCGCCCTTCCTGCCGCGGCCGGTGGTGGTGAAGGAGGACGGCCACTACCGCCTCGATTACGACCGGCCGCAAAGCGCCGGCAAGATCCGCGAGTTCTGGGGCAATGTCCCGCAGGTCATCAAGGCCTATGCCTGGGCCCGCGCCATGGGTGCCGACGGCATTGCGGAAGCCTCCGATATCTCGGTGCTCGCCAACAACTACATGGACACCAGGCTTGGCCGGATTCGCGGCCTGACACGCTCCAATCCCGGCAACAGCCAGTGGCGCATGGAAATGACCCGCTGGGGCCTCGGCAAGATGAAGGAGGAGACCGGGGTCGGCACCGTCGACGTCGCCAACCGCATGGCCGATTTCGGCATCGATCCCTACTGGATGAGCCACGAACCGTGGGTGGTGCCGGAACCGTTCACGCCGGAGGCCGGCGAGATGTACTCAAAGGAGGACATCGATCAGTGGATCGCCGTCATCGCACGGATTTCCGAAGAGGCCTACAGCGATCCCGGCCTGGTCACTTCGGCGCCGCACCATCAGCCGATTGCGAAGATCAGGGGCGACTGGCTGGAGGACCCGAAGGCCTGGGCCATGACCTGGCAGGCCTTCACCCGCAAGCACCGGAAATAGGCCCTCTAGGCGGGTCGGCGAAGTTTTGCATACTCCAAGTATACTATTGACGCTGTCCACATGCTGATCCAACATGTCAAGGTTCGCTCCGGCAACGCCTGACCGTCCAGATGGCCCCGGAGCCAGCCAGGGAGGATTGCCATGACTTTCAAGATTTCGCGCCGGGCGTTCGGCGCCCTGTCGTCGGTTTCGGCCGCGGGGCTGTTCGTCTCGCAGGCCCAAGCCAAGACCATGGACGACATGATCAAGGAGGGTGTGATCCGTATCGGGATCAACCCGAATTCGCCGCCGTTTTCCTCACGCAACTCCTCGGGCGATTACGAAGGCTTCGACATCGATATTGCCCATCGCATCGCCGACGAGCTGAAGGTGAAGGCCGAACTGGTGCCCACCGAGACTGCGCAGCGGGTGCCCTTCCTCGTCGCCGACACCATCGACATCTCGCTCGGCGGCCTGACGCGCAATTCCGAGCGCGCCAAGCTGATCGAGTACACGGTTCCGCTGCATTCGGAAGTGATGGGCGTGCTCACCACCGACAAGATGGACATCACCAAGTGGCAGGAGCTCAACAAGGAGGACGTGACGCTGGTCGATGTGCGCAGCGCCTGGACAATCGACTGGGCCAAGCAGAATCTGCCCAAGGCCAAGATGCAGATCGTCGACACAAGCGCCGATGTGGTGCGCTCCCTGGCGCAGGGCCGGGCCAATGCGATGGTCGAGATGCTCGATTTCTTCACCGCCTTCACCAAGAACTACCCCGACACGAAATGGAAGATCCTCGACGACAAGATCGATGTGGGCTGGGACGCCATCGGCGTGCAGAAGCACAATTACGATCTGCGCGACGTGCTCAACATCGTGCTTTACAAGCTCCAGTCGTCGGGCTTCGTGAATGCCACCTGGACAAAGGCCTTCGGATCGGCTCCGCTGGTCGAGGTCCCCGCGCAGCCCTATTTCTGATCGCTGAAAATGGGGTGGGCTCCGGTGCGGGGCCCACTTCGTTTCAGCTCGGCAGAGGCGCAGCGGCGTGCACTATACGTTTCAGTTCGGTGTCGTGCTGGCCCATTGGCCGGCCTATGTGCGCGGCGCCTTCTTATCGCTCGAACTCGCCTTGCTGGGCTTCTGGTGCGGCGCGGCGTTCGGGCTGGTGCTGGCGGCGTTCAGGACCTTCGGCAACGCCTGGGTGCGGCGCCTGGCCGGTGGCTACGTCACCTTCGTCACCAATACGCCGATCCTCATCCATATCTATTTCCTCTATTACGGGCTGCCGGAAGTGGGCATACTCTTGAGTGCCTTCAACTCGGTGCTGCTTGCCCTGACGATGGCGGCGTCGGCCTATACCTGCGAGATCATGCGGGCCGGCTTCATTTCGGTCAGGCGCAACGAGATGGAGGCCGCGGAGGTCCTCGGCTTCAGCCTCGCCCAGCAGATCTGGTACGTCATCGTCCCGCATATCGCCAAAACCATCTATCCGGCGCTCGCCAATTTCTTCATCATCCTGGTCTTGTCCACCTCCATGGCGATGATCGTCGGCCTCAATGAATTGACCGGCACCGCCTACAATCTCGCCTCGGAAAACTACCGCCATATCGAATCGTTCACCGTGGCGGCGGGCTTTTACGTGCTCATCACCTTCATCTGCTCGCTGTCGCTGGCGCTGGTCGGGCGCTGGGCGTTTCGCGTGAAAGCGAAGATTTTCTGACATGCTCGAACAGATCATCCACCAGCTTCCGCGTTTCTTCGGCCCCGGCAACGACATCTTGCTGCTCAAGGCCATGGGCATGACGCTCGCCCTCACGGTGGTGGGGTGCGTGCTCGGCTTCTTCTTCGCCTTCTTCGTGGTCTTCGCGCGCCAGACGTCCGGCTGGTGGGCGCTGCCGATCCGGCTCGTGGCGATCCTCTATGTGGAGATCTTCCGGCGCATCCCGTTCCTCGTCACCATCTTTCTCGTTCTCTTCTTCATCGCGGCCCTGGTAGAGAATGCCTCGCTGTTCCTCATCGCCATCATCGGCATCTGCATCTATGCCACCGCCTATTCCGCCGACATCATCCGCGGCGGCTTTGAATCGATCCCGCGCCAGCAGATCGAGGCGGCCCAGACGCTCAACTTCAGCCGCTGGCAGACACTCATCCACGTCATCATCCCGCAGTCGTGGCCGGTGATCCTGCCGCCGGCGTTCGTGTTCATGGTCGCCTTCATCAAGGATACCGCGCTGGTCGGCCAGATCGGGGTGTTCGAACTGGCCTTCAGGGGGCGCGAACTCAACAATCACGGCTATTCAGGCATCCTGGTGTTCGGTACCATCGCGCTGCTCTATTTCATTCTGTCCTATCCCCTTACCCGCTTCGGAAAATGGCTGGAGAAACGGCTTGTCGCACCTCGAAGTCAAACATCTCAGCGCCCGCTACGGTGACATCGAGGTCCTGCGCGATCTCTCCTTCTCGCTGGAAAAGGGCGAGGTGCTGGCGCTTGTCGGCCCGTCGGGATCGGGCAAGTCGACGATTCTCAGGGTGCTCGTGGGCCTGACGGCGCCGACCGGAGGCGAGGTGCTGCTGGATGGCGAGGCGATCGACTACCGCTCCAGCCGCCGCGTCAGGGCGATGCGCGACCGGGTGGCCATCGTCTTCCAGCAATACAACCTGTTCCAGAACATGGACGTGATGCGCAACGTCACCATCGCGCCGCTGAAGATCAAGCATCGCCCGCGCGCCGAGGTGGAGGCCGAGGCCGCCCGCCTGCTCGACAAGGTCGGCCTGAAAGACAAGATGCACGCCTATCCCGACGAACTGTCGGGCGGCCAGCAGCAGCGCGTGGCCATCGCCCGGGCGCTGGCGCTCAATCCGGAGGTCCTGCTGCTGGATGAGGTGACTTCGGCGCTCGATCCCGAACTGGTCAACGAGGTCCTGGATACCATCGGCACGCTCGCCCGCGACGGCATGACCATGCTGATCGTCAGCCACGAGATGGCCTTCGTGCGCGAGGTGGCGACACGGGTGGCGATGATGGACAACGGCCAGATCATCGAGGAAGGCCCGGCGCGCCGCGTCATCGATCAGCCGGAGACAGAGAGGGCGCGCGATTTCTTCGGCAAGATCCTGCGTCACTGAACTCGGGCGTCAGGTCTTCTTGCGGCGTATCGATGGATCGATGTCGATCTCGGCGCTGGGCAGGTCGGCGAAGAAGTTGGCCACCTCGGCGATGAGGTTGCCGGCGTCGGCCTTGCCGGCGGCCTCGGCGGCTTGGGGATTGCGCTCCTCGATGGCAGTGATGAGGGCGCGGTGCTGGTCGAGCTTGGTGGTCGGCACATGGTTCTGATAGCGCAACATATAAAGCCGCATGACGCGCTGGCCCTGGTCGAGCAGGCCCTTCATCCAGGTGGCGATGAAGGGATTGCCGCTCATCACCGCGATCTCGGCGTGGAATTCGCGGTTGAGGCGCACCACATCGAGCGGGTCGTGGCGGTTGTGGGCGGTTTCGAGCTCGCCCTGGATGCGCCGCAGGTTGTCGACCCGGCCGGGCGTCGGCCCCAGTGCGGCGAGGCGGGCGCTGAGGCGGTACAAAAGCTGCATGGCGTCGAAATAGGCGGGCAGGGTGGAGAAATCGAACTGCGCCACCATGGAGGTGCGGTTGCGCGGGGTATCGACCAGGCCTTCAGCCGACAGCCGGATGAGGGCCTCGCGCACCGGCGAGCGCGACAGGTTGAAGGCGCGGCTGAGTTCGGTCTCATCGAGCAGCGTGCCGGGCATCAGTTCGAGATTGAGGATCTTGGTCTTGAGGCTGTCATAGACGAAGCTGGCTCCCGTCCCGCGCGGGCGGCGCGGCGCGGCGCCCGGTTTGCGGCGGGCGGCTTTTGCGGCGTCGTTCATGCTTTCTCCTTACGGTTCACTTTGCCTCAACGCCAAGGCGTTGCCTTGCCGTCATGAAATATGCAAGCCCCTGAGCCGTCATTGCAGAAAGAGCTCCCGGCAAGCGGCGGGCGGGGCCTTGCCCATAAGGTTGTCGGTGACCAGCCGTGCCGCGAAGGGACCTGCGGTAAATCCCGACCATGGAAACATGCACATATGAAAGCCCTTGACCCGCGGTGTTTCGCCGAGGATGGGGCGCCAGTCGGCGGTGCCGTTGACGACGCAAGGCCAGGTGCGCAGCAACTGGACGCCGGCAAGCTGCGGCACCACCCCCATGGCCATGGCGAGATTGCCGGCGACCGAGGCCGGCGAGACGGCGGGGCGACCTTGTGCATCGCGGGTGGCCGCCCAGCCGCCGCCGATGATGAAGGCGCCCATGCGGGTCTGCTTGAGGCTGAGCTTGCCGGCGGCGGAATAGACCAGATGGGGGATCAGTGGGGCCATGGGCGTGGTGACGTTGACCTGGATGGGTACCGCCTCGATGGCGAAGTCGAGCCCCAGCATGGCCGCCACCCGGCCGGCGTCGGCGCCGGCACAGTTGATGACCCGGCCGGCATGCAGGTCGCCCGCCGTAGTGCGGGCGAGGAAGCCGTCGCCGTCGCGCTGCAAGCCCTTCAGCTCCACCCTGCGCAGCAGGCGCACGCCGGCCTTCCCGGCCGCCCGGACCAGCGCCGGGCCGGCGATAAGCGGATTGACCTTGCCCTCGCCGGCGCACATGAGGCCGCCCTGGACATGGGCGCCGAGATAGGGAGCGATGTTCAGGATCTCGTCGCGGGCGAGCAGGCGCACATCGAGGCCGAAGCGGCGCTCGATCGTCGCCTTGCGGACGAGCAGGTCCATGTCCTCGCTGTTTGCGGCGACGGTGAGCCCGCCATGGGTCGACAATTCGAGATCGGCGCCGAGTTCATCGCCGAGGCCCGACCACATGGCGACGCCCTCGCGCATCATGGGGATCACCGGCGCAAAGCGCTTCGCCCAGTCCTCGCCGAGCAGGCGGAATTCGGATGGCGGGATCTGCAGATGCAGGCTGCCGGCATTGGAGCCCGAGGCGAGCGTCATCAGGTCGTGGCGGTCGATGAGCGTGACATCGCCGCCCGCCCGTGCCAAGAGCCAGGCGGCGGTGACGCCGGCAATGCCGCCGCCGATGATCAAGATGCCCTCAGGCTTCATGGCAACAGGTCTCCTTTGCAGTGTTGTAGAGCCTGTGATAGCTTCTTGTCGACACGGCGCATGCGTGTTTGCCGCAAGGCTCTTACCGGTTGCGATCCATCGGAGACTTCACATGACCCATCATTTCCGCGGCAGCTTTGCCGTGACCATCACGCCCTTCAGCAAGGATCGCCGCCAGCTCGATCTGCCGGCGTGGCGGCGGTTTCTCGACTGGCAACTGAAGGAGGGCGTGCCCGGGATCATCATCCTCGGGACGACGGGTGAGTTCCTGACCCTGAGCGACGATGAACGCAGCGAATTCGTCGAGGCGACGGTGAAGCACATCGCCGGGCGCATCCCGGTCATGGTCGGTTCGATGAACGCCTATACGCCCAACGCCGTGCGCTACAGCCTCGAAGCCGAAAAGCTGGGTGCCGACGGGCTGATGATCATTCCGCCCTATTACTACACCCCGACCGATGACGAGATCTTCGCCTATTACAAGGCGATCTGCGAAAAGGTCTCGATCCCCATCATGCTCTACAACAACCCCTTCACCTCCCATGTCGACATGTCGGCCAAGCTGGTGGGGCGGCTGACGCGCGCCTTCGAGCAGATCCGTTACATCAAGGAGGCGAGCCAGGACATGGCGCGGGTCTACGACATCGTCGAGGAAACGAACGGGGTGATGAACGTCTTCGCCGGCCAGCGCATCGTCGAATCCTACCTGTATGGCGCGGTGGGCTACGTGAACCCCTACGGCAACTACATCCCCTATGCCTCCACCCGCATCTGCGATTTCTGTGCCGCGGGCCGCTGGGAGGACGCCAAGAAGATCGAACGGGCCATCAACAAGATCTACGCGATCATCCAGGCCGGTCATCCGACCTATGGCCACCAGTGCTATTCCAAGGCGCTATCGGCCGCCCAGGGCTATCCGGTGGGCGATGTGCGCGAGCCGCTCACGAGCTTTGCCGAACTGGGCAAGGAAGGCGAGGCGCGGGTGAAGAAGGTGATGGCGGTGATCCGCCAACTCGACCAGTTGATGGTACGGCTCGACGGCAAGCGGGCGCCGGCCGCCATGGCGGCGGAATAGCGCTTCGCTGCACGTTCATCACCATTGCAATCTCAACGAGGTTCCCTTGAGCGTTCCCTTGCTGTTTTCCCCGCTTGCCTTGCGCGGCATCACCTTGAAGAACCGCATCTGCGTTTCGCCCATGTGCCAGTACCAGGCGGTGGACGGGCGGATGCAGGACTGGCACTTCATGCATCATTCGCGCCTCGCCCTGGGTGGGGCAGGGCTGATCTTCGTGGAGGCGACGGCTGTCACCCGCAATGGCCGCATCACCCATGGCTGCACCGGTATCTGGGAGGACGGCCAGATCGCCGGCCTCAGGCGCGTCGCCGATATGCATCGCCAGTTCGGCGCCACACCCGCCATCCAGATCGGTCATTCCGGGCGGCGCGGCAGCGCGGCACGGCCGTGGGAAGGCGCCCACCCGCTGGCCGGCACGGGACCGGACGAAGCCTGGGAGACGGTCGCACCAAGCCCCATCGCCGAGCGCGAAGGATCACCGGTGCCGCGCGAACTGAGCGCCCGGGAGATCGACACCATCGTCGCGGCCTTTGCCGCGGCCGCCAAACGTTCGCTTGAGGCCGGTTTCGACGTGGTGGAGATTCACGGCGCCCACGGCTACCTGCTGCATTCGTTCTTTTCGCCCCTCTCCAACCACCGCAATGATGAATTCGGCGGCAGCCGTGTGAAACGCATGCGAGTGCCGCTGATGGTGGCTGAGGCGGTGCGCCGCGTGTGGCCCGCCGACAGGCCGCTGTTCTACCGGGTCTCGGCGGTCGACGGCGTTCCGGGCGGGCTGGAGATTGCCGACAGCATCGCCCTGGCGGGCGAACTGAAAGGGCTGGGTGTCGATGTCATCGACTGCTCGGCGGGGGGTATGTCGGGACCGGCGACGCTATCGTCGAAGAAGATCCACCCCGGCTACCTGGTGCCTTATGCCGCCGCCATCCGGCGCGAGGCCGAAGTTGCCACGATGGCTGTCGGCGCCATCCTCGACGGGCCACAGGCCGAAGCCATCCTCGAGGCCGGCGACGCCGACCTGGTGGCCATCGCGCGCGAACTGATGGCCGATGGGGACTGGGCCTATCACGCCGCGCTGGCGCTCGGACTCGATGACCCCTACGCCGTGCAGCCGCCGAAATACGCCTTCTACCTGGAGCGCCGCGCCAAAGTGCTGGAACGCTGAAGAAACGTCAGCGGATGTAGCTGGCGCCATTGACGTCGAGGGTGGCGCCGGAGAGATGCCGGCACTCGCCGCTGGCCAGAAACTCAACCAGCGCGGCGATGTCGGCGGGTGGCACCCATTCCTTCATGGCGAGGCCCGCCGTCACCGCCGCCTCGCCGCCGGTGCGCTCGGCGGCCTGCTCGGACAAGCGAGTGCGCACCACGCCGGGGGCGACGATATAGGCCAGCACGTTGTCGCCGGCGTAATTGCGGGCGATGGTCTTGGTGGCGGTGAGGATGGCACCCTTGGAAGAAGAATAGGCCATCAAGTCGGGGTTGCCGGGTCCGCGCTGGGCTGCCCAGCTCGAAATCGTCACCAGGATGCCGCCGCCTCTCGCCAGATAATGGCGCACTGCCTGGCGCATCAGCCGCGCCGGGGCCAGCACATTGACGCGCAGGGCCTCGTCCCACACCGCGTCCCAGGTGGCGTCGTCGCCGTCGATGCCGCCATTGAGGCGCATGACGGCGGCATTGTTGATGAGGCAGTCAATGTGTCCGCGCCAGGCGAGGGCCTCGCCCCACAGGCGGTCGACCTCACCCATGTCGCCGAGATCGGCGCCGATCAGCTTCAGGCGCTCCTCCGGGATGGCAGCGGTTGCCGCTGTGGCCCCCTCGACGTCGCTGCCATAATGGGCGATGAGGTGGGCGCCGGCCTCGCCGAGCCGTGCCGCGATGGCCGCGCCGATGCCCTTGGACGCCCCGGTCAAAAGGATTGTCTTATTCGTCAGGTCGTTCATCGCCCATGCTCCCTTGCCGGTCACGGATCATAGTATACACTTAGTCTACACGATTGCGATGCCGTTCATCGAGGACCGGGGTGAGCCATGACCGAGCATGAGGGCGGAGCCGGGCCGGCCGGGGGTGCAATGGCGGCGTTGAGGGCGCGGCATGGCGACATCCGGCCCGATGAGGCGACGTTCACAGTCAGCTTCGAGGGAACGCCGCTTGTGGCGCGGGCCGGCGAAACGCTCGCCGCCACGCTTGCCGCCCATGGCATCAAGGTTTTCCGCACCACCGCATCGGGCGCCGGGCGCGGGCTTTATTGCGGCATGGGCGTTTGCCAGGAGTGCCTGGTGGAAATCGGCGGTCAGCCCAACCGGCGCGCCTGCATGACCCGCGTGACGGCGCCCATGAGCGTGCGGCGCCAGACCTGGCCGGTGCAGATTCCACCGCCCGCTGCCCGGGTCGCTTCGGTCGCGCTGCCGCCGCTTGCGCCCGACGTTCTGGTGATCGGCGGTGGGGCAGGTGGCCTGACAGCGGCGGCGGTGGCGGCCGAGGCAGGGGCCGAAGTGGTGCTGGTCGACGAGCGTCCGGCTCCCGGCGGGCAGTTCTTCAAGCAGCCCACATCAAATCTTCAGTTGCCGCCCGAGATCGCCGACGAACCGCAATTCGCCGCCGGGCGGGCACTGATCGAGCGGGCACGGGCGGCCGGGGTGCGGATATTTGAAGGCGTGGCGGTCGGCGGGTCCTTGCCGCTGGAGGTGACGGCGGTCGTTTCCGGCCGGCCGGTGCGGTTTTCGCCGGCCAGCCTGATCGTCGCCACCGGGGCCTATGAGCGCGCCTGGCCAGTGCCCGGATGGACACTGCCCGGTGTGATGACCACCGGGGCGGCGCAAACCCTGTTGCGCTCCTACCGGGTGCTGGCCGGCCGCCGCATCCTGATCGCCGGCAACGGCCCGCTCAACCTCCAGGTTGCCGTCGAGCTCAAGCGCGCCGGGGCGGAGGTCGCCGCGGTCATCGAAGTCGCCCCGCGCCCGTCGCTGCGGCACGTCCGCCAACTGGCGGCGATGGCGATGACGGCGCCGGGGTTGCTGCGGCAGGGCATGGACTACGGGCGCGAGCTTGCCGACGCCGGGGTCACCCTGCGTCACGGCGCCGCGATCACCCGGATCGATGCGCAAGACGAGGGGTTGCGGACCAGCCTGTCGGACGGGACAGCAATCGAAGCCGACAGCATCTGCCTCGGCTATGGCTTCCAGCCGTCGAACGAACTGCTGCGGGTGATGGGGTGCGAGGTCGCCTTCGACGCCGGCCGGGGCCATCTCACCGTGGTGCGCGATGCGGGCTGTTGCACCAGCATCGCCAATGTCTTCGCGGTGGGTGACTGCTGCGGCCTCGGCGGCGCCTTTGCAGCCCAGGCCGAAGGGGTGATCGCCGGCCTGGCGGCGGCCGGAGGGGGAAAGGCGTTGCCCGACCGGCTGGCGCGCGAGCTTGCCTCGGCACACCGATTGCTCGCCCGGCATCGCCGCTTCCAGAGGGCCTTGTGGTCGCTGTTCACGCCGGCGACCGCGTTGCCGTTTCCCGGCGACGACACACTCATCTGTCGTTGCGAGGAGGTGAGCGCCCGTCAGGCGGTCGCTGTCCAGAAGGCAGGTGGCGTCGCGGTCGGGACGCTCAAGCGGCAGACCCGGCTCGGCATGGGACGCTGCCAGGGGCGCTATTGCGGCCCGCTGGCGGCCGAACTCCTGGCGCATGCCGAGGGGCGAATGCCGCACGAGACCGACTTTCCGGCGCCGCGCCCGCCGATCAAGCCGGTGACGCTGGCCGAACTGGCGGACAAGGCGGAATAGTCTCCCGCACCATCCCGCCGAAGCGTGCGGGGCCTCACTGGGCCTTCATCTCGCCGAGATAGGCCTGTTGCACCATTTCGTTGTCGCGCAGGCTCTGCGCCGATCCCTCCAGCACCACGACGCCGGTCTGCAGCACATAGCCGTAATCGGCGATCGACAGCGCCATGTTGGCGTTCTGCTCGACCATGAAGATGCTGGTGCCCTGGCGATTGATCTCCTGGATGATGTCGAACACCTGTTCGACGATCGACGGTGCCAGGCCCATGGACGGTTCGTCCATGCACAGGAGTTTGGGGCGCGCCATCAGGGCACGGCCCATGGCGACCATCTGCTGCTCGCCGCCCGAGAGGGTGCCGGCGACCTGCTTCAGGCGCTCCTTGATGCGGGGAAAAAGGGCGAACACACGCGCCTTGTCGGCCTCGATCTCAGCCGTGTCGTTGCGGGTAAAAGCGCCCATCTCGAGATTTTCCAGCACCGTCATGCGCGGAAACAGCCGCCGTGCTTCCGGCACCGGCGCGATGCCCTGCCTGACGCGATCGGCGGTGGGCAGGTCGTTGATGCGGGCGCCGGCATAGGTCAGCGTGCCGCTCCTGGGCTTCACGATGCCGAGGATGGTCTTCATGGTGGTCGACTTGCCGCAGGCATTGCCGCCGAGCAGGCAGACGATCTCGCCTTCGCCAACGCGATAGTTGACGCCCTTCAGGACGTGAAGCTCGCCGTAATAGGTATTGACGTCCTTGAACTCAAGAAGCGGCGGCCGCCTCTGCAATGGCGTCTGTTGTTCGTCCGAGATAGGCACGCAGCACTTCCTTGTTGGCATGGACTTCCTTCGGCGTGCCCTCGGCGATCTTCTCGCCGTGATCGAGCACCACCACCCTGTCGGCGATCTCGTTGACGACCGCCAGCTTGTGCTCGATCATCAACACCGTCACGCCACGGTCGCGCAGACGCCGGATCTGGTCGCTGAGCTCCAGCGTCTCGGTCGGGTTCATCCCGGCGGTCGGTTCATCGAGCAGCAGCAAGACGGGCTCCGATACCAGCGCCCTGGCGATCTCCAGACGCCGCCGGTTGGCATAGGAAAGCGAGTGGGCCAGGTGTTGCAGGCGCGGCATCAGCCGGTTGCCGAAAATGCGCAGGACTTCGAGGGCGCGGTTGCGCGCTGCCTCCTCCTCGCGCCTGACACGGGGCAAGCGCAGCACCGCCCCGATGGCCCCGGTCGAGGTGCGGGCGTGGGTGCCGACCAGGGCGTTTTCCAGCACCGTCATGTTGGAGAACAGGCGCAGGTTCTGGAAGGTGCGCGCGATACCCCTTTCGACCACGAGGTGGGGCTTCAGCCCGGTCACATCCTCGCCTTCTAGAAGCACCTTGCCGCGGTCCGGCTCGGTGAGGCCGGTAATGAGATTGAAGAACGTCGTCTTTCCCGACCCGTTGGGCCCGATGATGCCGACGATGGTGCCGGGCATGACGTCGAGGTCGATGCCCGCCACGGCATGAATGCCGCCGAAGGATTTTGCCAGTCCCCTGATCTCGAGCAGCGGCTTGTCAGGATCGATGCTGCGCCGGTGAAGCGGTGCCAGTCCCGCCTCGACGGCGCTACGCGAGGGCATGGCGTTTTGTTCCTCGAAGGTCAACGCTGTCACGGCGGCGCGTTCGGGAATGAGCCCCTGGCGGCGATACAGCATCATGAACACGAGGATGATGCCGAAGATCAGTTCGATGGACTGCACGAGATCGAGATTCTGCAGGAAAACGATGCCGGTGAAGTCGCCGAGCGCATGGATCCATTGCGTCAGGTCCTGCAGGAACCATGATTGCAGCAATTGCAGGATGAGGGCGCCGACCACCACGCCGGCAACGCTGCCGATGCCGCCCAGCACGATCATCACGAGAAGCATGACCGAAACCGGAAACATGAACATCTCCGGGGAGGCCGTCTGCAGCTTGGCGACGAAGAAGGTTCCCGTGGAGCCGGCAAAACTGGCGCCGATGGCAAACGCAAGGAGCTTGAGGCGGGTGCGGTTGACCCCCATCGCCTCGGCGGCGATCTCGTCCTCACGTATGGCCAGCCAGGCGCGGCCGATGCGCGAATGTTTCAAGCGCGTGCTGACAAAGATCAGGAAGATGATCATCGCCAGGCCGAGATAGTAATAGGGCGTCGACAGGACGCTGAAATCGTAGCCGAACAGCTTTGGCGTGGTAACACCGCTGAGCCCCTGGGCCCCGTTGGTGACATAGGGCGTGTTGCGCGCCACGATCGGCACGATCTCGCCAAAGCCGAGAGTGACGATGGCGAGATAATCGCCCTTCAGGCGCAGGGTCGGCGCGCCGAAGAGGAGCCCGAAGAAGGCGGCGACCAGCGCCGAGACCGGGATCATCAACCAGAACGAGACCGCGAAGTGTACGGTGCCGATGCCGCCGTCAGGTGTCAGATGCTGGACCAGGCCGAGCCATTGGAACGGTACCCAGAAACTCGACCATTCGGGTTGCATCTGATAGGAGGAAAAGGCGCCGTACGTGTAGGCGCCGATGGCGAAGAACGCCGCATAACCCAGATCGAGCAGGCCGGCAAAGCCGACGACGATGTTGAGCCCGAGCGCCAGCATGGCGTAGGCCAGCGCGTTGGCGGCTGAATCGATGTCGCCTTCATTGCCGTCGATATAGGGAAAGGCCAGCGCGAAGGCGAGGATGAGGCCGTAGAGCCAGGGGCGGAAGCGCTCGCTCCTGGCACGGTCGCGGATCGCCGGAATCCAGCTATGGAGGCGGACCATCGACGCCGGGGGCGTCGTCTCGGAAGATTCGAGGTGCGGTTCCGGCATCGCCTAGGACTTCGTCGGGGCCGCGCGGCCGAGGAGACCGGTGGGGCGGAAGACAAGCACCAGGACCAGAAGGGAAAAGATGATGACGTCGGTCCAGCGCACCGCGATGTATTGTCCGCCGAGCGATTCGATCAGGCCTATCACCACCCCGCCGAGCATGGCGCCGGGGATATTGCCGATGCCGCCGAGCACCGCAGCCGTAAAGGCGCGCAGGCCGGCGGTGTAGCCGATCAGGTAACTGGTGTAGTTGTAATAGAGCCCGAAGATCATGCCGGCCGCGCCGGCCAGCGCCGACCCGAGGAAGAAGGTGATGATCACCACGCGGTCAACATCGATGCCGACCATGCGGGCGGCCTCCTGATCCTGGGCCGTTGCCTGCATGGCCTTGCCCATCTTGGTGTGGCGCACGAAGTAATGCAGCCCCAGCATGAGCGACAGCGAGACGACCCATAAGAGGACCTCGCGCAGGCGCAAGGTGGCCCCGCCGAAGGTCCAGAAGGTGTTGGGCAGCGGGTTGACGTAGTTCTTCGAATCCGCACCCGCGCCTAGAAGGATGATGTTGTAGAGAATATAGGACAGTCCGATGGTGGTGATCATCGGCGCTGTCCCCCGGACCCCGCGCAGGGGCCTCAGCGCGAACCGTTCGATCGCCACGCCGAGGAGGCCGCTGCCGAGCATCGTGGCGATAAGCGCGACGGCGAGAACACCGACCAGGGGCAGCCCGTAGAGGACTTGCGTCTGCCCGACGAACCCCATCGCCTCCAATGCCCACATGGCAAGGAATGAGCCCACCATGAAGACATTGAAGTGCGCAAAGTTGATCAGCTCGATGATGCCGTAGACCATGGTGAAGCCGAGCGCGAGGAGAGAGTACATCGCGCCCAGGCTCACACCATTGATCACCTGCTGCAGGAAGACATCCCACGCCGTCATCGGTTGGACCCGCGATGGAATGTCACGAACATGCGGTTCACGCCTGCGGCGCTACGCTGAGATAGTCCAGTTGATGGGTGAGATCATCAGCCGGGTATTTCGAGTTGAGCTTGTACTGGAAGACGCTGACCGTGCGGTCGAGGATGTCGCCGTTCTTGTCGAAGGAGACGACGCCCTGCAGCGTCTTCAGATGCGAAGTCTGGATCGCGTCGCGGACGTTCGAGCGGTTCATCTTCTTGCCGCTCTTGGCCACCCGCTTGACCGCGTCCATGATCACCAGCGCGGCGTCATAGGAAGTGATGGAATAATCGTCGGGAACCTTGTTGTACTTGGCCTTGAAGTCCTTGACGAACTTGGCCGCCACCGGGCTCTCGGTCAGATGCGGACCGGCGTTGGTGGCGTACCAGCCCTCCACCGCCGGGAAGCCGGCGCCGGTGAGGAAGCTGCCGCCGGCGACGCCATCGCCGCCACCCTTGATCACCTTGGGGATGATCTCGTGGGCCTGCTTGGCCAGCTTGACGCCGGCCTGCGATACGCCGCCGTAATAGATGGCGTCAGGGTTGAGTGCCTTGATCTTGGTGAGGACGGTCGTGTAGTCGGCTTCCTTGGGGTTGAGCTGATCGCGCCCGAGGATCTTGATGCCGATCTTCTTGGCCTGCGCCTGGAACGCATCGGCGAGGCCGACGCCGTAAGCGCCTGAATCATCAAGTACGAACACCGACTTTACATGCAGCTTTTCCTTGTAGAAGTTGGCCATGTTGGGGCCCTGATAGGCATCGGTCGTCACGGTGCGGAAATAGACCGCCTTGCCCTTGGGCCTGAACTGGCCGGCCATCTTCGGGTTGGTGATATCGGGATTGGTGGAGGCCGGCGTTATGGTGGCCAGGTCGGCTTCGGAGAGGATGGGCGACATCGCCTTGCCGTCGCCGCTCATTTCCGGGCCGACATTGGCGACGACCATCGGATCAGCCACCAGTTTCTTGGTGTTGGTCGCGGCCTGCGCAGGGTCATACTGGCCCGCCGTGGCGGTGCCGTTGTCATAGAGGACCGCGACGATCTTGTAGCCGGCAACACCGCCCTTGGCGTTCATCTCGTCGATCGCCAGCATGGCGCCGTCCTTGATCAGCGTTGCGTCTTCAGCATCGGCGCCGGTAATCGGGACCGTAATGCCGATCTTGACGATCTTCTGCGCGGCGAATGCCGAAAGACCGCCGAGGCTGGTCGCCAAGGCTGTCGCGCCGGTGAGGGCGACGACGTTGAATGCGCGTCGTGATAACCTGATTTCCGTCATTTTTTCTGCTCCCTGTCAAAGTCCACCGTAAGACTTGCGGCCGTCGCGAGACGGGCGCGTTCACGCGTGTTCAAAGTTGATGGAGGCCCCAGCGAGCCATCGAGGGATATGTCTGACCGTCGTTGAGACATGCACGCTCCCACAACGAACGCTGCGAGCTTTAAGTTGCCCCTGTACCCTGCTTCTCTGGAGCTAGGCAGCAAACGACCCGAAGATCAACAGAATTCATCAGCATTGGAACAAATTGCCGCACGGGTGATTTCACTGGAAATTGTCGGAACGAAGCCGGTTGTCAAATTTTTGGGACGAACTAGAGAGAACGGTTCGGGTCTGTGGCGGGATATGAAGTTATATGTTACCATATCGTGTACAAGTGGTAATTTTTACTATGATATACTGACATTTACGTAAAGGTCAATTTCACCATCCGACTTTGGACGGAACCGACATAGCGCCGGAGCGGGGCCATTAGGCTGGCGCTTGCTTGTTATCTTGCACGAACGCAGTTTGGTTGAGGGCTGCAAAAGAGCATTCCTGAAAAGGCTTGCCACGGGCACACCAGTGCACTATTCGTATTTCGACGAATAACGAATAAGTGAAATACATGCCCGCTGCCAAACGGCGTCAAGACAGCCCGACTTCAACCCAGGGCGCTCATGAACCGATCGCCCGGCTCGCAAAGGCCCTGGCCCACCCGGCACGGGTGCAGATTGTCCAGACGCTGTTGCGCCGCACGACCTGCATCGGCTGCGACATCGTGGAAGAGATCGGTCTCGCCGCGTCCACGACGTCGGAGCATCTGCGAATCCTGAAGGAAGCCGGCGTGATCGTCGGCGAGATTGAGCGTCCGCGCGTGTGCTATTCGCTCAATCCGGCGGCATTCAAACCACTGGCTGCCTTTCTTGATCTGGCCGCGGCAGGACGCGCCCGGAAGGGACAAGGCTGAGCATGTCCACGTTCGAACGGTACCTCACCGTCTGGGTTGTCTTCTGCATCCTTGTCGGAATTGCCCTCGGGCACTTCCTTCCCACGGTGTTCCACATCATCGGTGCAGCCGAGATTGCCCGCGTCAACATCCCCGTGGCGGTGCTCATCTGGCTGATGATCATCCCCATGCTGGTGAAGATCGATTTCGCGGCCCTGTCGCAGGTCAGGGAGCATTGGCGGGGAATCGGGGTCACGCTGTTCATCAACTGGGCCGTGAAGCCGTTTTCCATGGCTTTCCTGGGCTGGCTCTTCATCGGCTGGCTGTTACGGCCCTATCTCCCGGCCGATCAGATCGACAGCTACATCGCCGGCCTCATCCTGCTGGCGGCGGCGCCGTGCACGGCGATGGTGTTCGTGTGGAGCAACCTGTCGCATGGCGAGCCGCATTTCACGCTCAGCCAGGTGGCGCTCAACGACTTGATCATGGTGTTCGCCTTCGCCCCCATCGTCGGCCTACTGCTCGGATTGTCGGCGATCACCGTGCCGTGGGAAACGCTGCTGCTTTCGGTCGTTCTCTACATTGTCGTGCCGGTCATCATCGCGCAGGTCGTTCGACGCAGCGTCATTGCGGCTGGCGGCAGCGAGGCGTTGACGCGGCTGCTATCCAGACTGCAGCCGGTTTCGCTCGTGGCCCTGCTCGCCACGCTGGTTCTGCTGTTCGGGTTCCAGGGCGAGCAGATCCTGGCGCAGCCCCTGATTATCGCCATCCTGGCGGTGCCGATCCTGATCCAGGTCTATTTCAACGCCGGGCTTGCCTATCTTCTCAATCGGGCAACAGGCGAGGCGCATTGCGTGGCCGGGCCGTCGGCGCTGATCGGCGCCAGCAATTTCTTCGAACTGGCCGTCGCCGCTGCCATCAGCCTGTTCGGCTTCAATTCGGGCGCAGCACTGGCGACCGTCGTCGGGGTGCTGATCGAGGTGCCGGTGATGCTTTCGGTAGTAAAGATCGTGAATGGCACGCGCGTGTGGTACGAGGCCGGCGCCACGGTGCGGCAACGCACCGCCGGCGAGAAGCCGGGAGGCTGACAGCAGCAACGGCCGTCTCGTCCGGCGGCTCCCTGTCCGGGGCAAGGGAGCTACGGCGATCAGGCGGCAATTTCGTGGATGTGAACGTCGTGGGCCGAGTGGGCCTTCAGGATTTCGAGCGCCAGCTTTTCCTGCGCCGCGTCACGCACATTGACCCACAACAGCAGACCGCCGCGCGCCAGTTGCTCCTTGAGCCGCTGCGCGTGGTGCTGGTGCATCTTGCGGCCGAGCATGCCGCCGAGCGCCGCCCCGCCGCCGGCCGCCACCAGTATCGGCAGCACGCCGCCGATGCCGGCGAGCGTCAAGGCGCCGATCGAGGCCAGCCCGACGGCCAGGCCATACTCGGCTTCCAGCCGCGACACCCTGGTAAAGAAGGTCTCGCGCGGCGCGGCAGGATCATCTTCCATCTCGGCGACGCGCTGGTAACGATGGCCCAGCTTGTGCTCCACGGTCGCCTCGTCCGCCAGCAGGCTGAAGGCCGCGCGGTCGAAGCCACGGGTTTCGAGCGCAATCACGGCGGTCTCGAGTGTTTCGGCATCATCGAAGAGGGCGACGGCCTCACGGATGCTCTGGTCCATTGTCATGTCACTCCTTGGGGTTCTCGGTCCGGTGCAGCCGGCATAGCATTGGGGGCCATCACCATGTCGGCGCTGTGGCGAATGTTTTCAGCCTCCAGCATCGTGAAGGCAAGAACCTGGCCTGCGGTGATTGCGTTGCGATCCTCGCCACAAAGCGCACGCACCGGCGCGTCGGCTTCGAATTCACCGGATGCGGTAGGTCTGGTGGCAGGCGTTGCAGTTGTCGGTTATCTCCTGCAGGGCCTTGTAGACGTTGCGCTGCGATTCCCTGCCAGGGTCTAGTTCCGCATCGCGGGCGACAATGACAAAGCGGCTGGCGGCATGATGCATCCGGGTGCCGAGCATCGCCATGCCTTGCGGCATGAATTTGCTCAGTTGCTCTGCCCCGTGAAGCGAAAGCGACGACATGCCAAGCCGCTTCTCGGCGATCGCCGTGGCGTTGTCGACATCACCCTCGGCAAGCGCCGCCAGCAGATCGTTGAGCGCGACGAGATGATCGCGCATGTTCGCCAGCATGTGCTCCTGCATCATCGGCGGCAGTTTTACCAGCTCGCGGCCATCCTCGCCGGCGCCAGCGGAACCGGGCGGCAAACTACAGCCGGCAATCGCCACAAGCAGCCCCGCGAACAGGGATTTGAACGTGCGCATGAATCCTGTCTCCCCGCTGCCACTTGCATGGGACCGGCGCATCAGTATCGTGACGCCAGGCAGTGCATCACAACAGAAATCGAAATTGCGTGCCGCCTGAACGACCATGACGCGCCGTTCCCTGGACAACCCCACCGCGCCGAGCCTGAACGCGCCGCAGAACATCCTTGTTCACATTCCGATACTCCGGTTCCGTCTTCAACATCCAATCTCTGCGTGCGCGCAACCGGCAGCAAACCTCTCAGGAGCCGGCGTTGCGACCGCCGTCGATTGCCTTGACCGGTCGGGCATCGGCCACTAGTTTGAAGAAATTGACGTAAACGACATCCCTTGCGGCAGGCTATCAAAGCCCCGGCTCATGGAGAATTGGTGACGGGACGTGTCCTGATCGGCAGCGTGTTTGCCAACGATTCAGCGGAGCAGGCGCGCTGGTTGGCTCTGCAGTTGGCCTACATCCGATCTACGACCGATCAGTTTCATCATGTCGTCTTCATACCCTCCCAGAACCGGCTGACGAATGCCTTCTTCAAAGCGAATACCGAATTTATTCCGAATGTTGGCGACACGACCATCGCCAGCAATCATGCCCATGTGCTGGGTCTCAGGGCGTTGTTACGGTACTTCAAAGCCCACCGTGACGAATACTCGGTGTTTCTGTTCATCGACAGCGACGCCTTTCCAATTCGCAGGAACTGGCTTGATTTGCTGCGGGCGCGACTCCAGCCCCCGCTCGAGATCGCGGTCGCCATCCGACCGGAGAACCTTGAACAGCGGCTGCACGCATCGATCCTGCTGGCAACCGAGCGGGCATTGGACAACCTGTCATGGGAGGTTGGTCGCGCGGGCCTGGATCTGGTGGGGCATGCGGAGTCCGACATTATGGTGCCGTTCTACCAGCAAACAAATCGCGAGGGCGTCTTTTCGCTGGTGCGGTCCAATCAGTTCAATGTTCACCCCCTGCTTTGTGGCATCTACTACGACAGCTTTTACCATCACGGGTGCGGATCGGGGCGAGAGTTCAAAGTACGCTCGCAATCCTACTGGGCCCATGCCGTCAAGGAGGATGTCGACGTTGCGGCGCTGACCGCCGCGTTGATGAATGACCCGGTAGCGTTCGTGAACCATCTGGCCGGGTGGAGTCCCATGGAATACGCATCGCCCAATCTCGAGCCGGGGTGGGTCGACAGGCTGAAGTAGCCACGCGTCAGTCTCAGGAACAGTCCTGCTCGAGGTTAGAGTCTCAGGGGAACAAATGCCGATCTCAGACAAGCAGAACCCAATCCCGCTGTTCAAGGTTCGTATGTCGCCTGATGCCGCCGGGCGTGTCGCGGACGTGCTTGCATCCGGGTACATCGGTCAGGGCAAGCAGGTCGATGCCTTCGAAGCGGCCCTGGCGAAATTCATCGGCCACCCCACGCCACTGACGGTGAACTCCGCCACCTCGGGCCTCACCCTGGCGCTGCGCCTGGTGTGCGGTTCCGGCTCCGATCCCGGGGAAATACTGGCCCCGCCCCTTACCTGCACCGCTACCAACTGGCCGATTCTCGCTTTGGGCCAGAACATTCGTTGGGTCGATACGAACCCGGCTGACGCAAACATGGATATCGACGACCTGCGAAGGAAGCTGTCTGCCCGCACCAGAGCCATTGTCGTGGTCCATTGGGGCGGCTACCCGAACGATCTGGATGCGCTGCGGGACGTGCAGGACGAATGCCATGCCCGCCACGGTGTCCGTCCTTCAATCATCGAGGACGCCGCCCATGCTTTCGGCGCTACGTACAATGGGCGCAGCATCGGCACATCCGGAAACTACTGCGTGTTCAGCTTTCAAGCTATCAAGCACGTTACGTGCGGAGACGGCGGGGCGCTGATTTGCCCGGACGAAGCCCGGGTTGAGCGCGGACGCCTGCTGCGCTGGTTTGGTATCGACAGGAGCAAAAACGACGACTCACGTTGCGAGCAGGATATCCTCGATTGGGGCTACAAGTTCCATATGAATGACATCGCTGCCGCTATCGGCCTGGCGAACCTCCCGGCGGTCGCAGATACCCTTAAACGCCACCGGGAGAATGCCGAGTACTATCGCGTGGCTTTGCGCGACGTGGCGGGGATTCGCTTGTTGGAGGAAGCGCCGGATCGCGGGAGTGCGCATTGGCTGTTCACCCTGCGCGCCTCGCGACGGGATGATCTGAGACGAAAGCTGCATGAGCGTGGGATTGCGTCGAGCATGGTGCACAAGCGCAACGACCACTATTCCTGTACCCGTGCGTTCCGCGCCGAGGATCTTCCCGGCACCAACATCATGGACCGCGAGATGTTGTGCATTCCAGTTGGATGGTGGGTTGAGGCCGCGGACCGGGAACGGATCGCAGAGGTCATCCGAGAGGGCTGGTGACCTTGAAGGTTGTCTTAAGACCGCTCGAGTTCGGAGATCTCGAATTCGTGTGCGAGGTGCGACATCACCCGGAGACCCTGCCTCACCTGCATGACCCACGCGTTTTCTCGCTCCAGGAGGTTCGGCAGTGGTTTGTCGAAGCCAGGCCGGAGTGGCTGGTCGTGGAAATGGGTACTGCCAAGGTTGGCTATGTCCGCATCTCGGACAAGGACCGCACCGGCCAATGCCTCAAGGTCGGAATGGATATCCATCCGTCATTTCGGCGCAACGGGATCGCCAGCGCTGCCTATGAGGTCCTGTTCCAGCGACTGAGCGCTGAAGGATGGAAGCTGGCATGGCTCGAGGTCCTGTCGGGTAATTCCGCCGCAAGGGCGCTCTACGAGAAGCTGGGTTTTTCATACATTCCCGATAGAGACCGCGTCGTGGAGCACGGGGGGGAGCCACAAGTCTCGGTCGCGATGTCAAGAGCGCTCGCTTCGGCCCAACGGGCATAGCCGCCCTTGCGGGGCGACACCAACGGCGTGGGACCGATGGGATCCGATCCTAATAGCCCAGGCTGACGGCGTATTCATTTATGACGCTCTCTTCATCGGGGCTGAACTGGCCGCGGCCCGCTCCGATCGTGGCACTCGGTTGGCCGACGATGTCCAGGACATCGGCCGTCAGTGTGGCGTCACACCCGACGAAGTTGAACAGTTTGCGGATCGTGTTCTTCTTGTCGAAGACGAGATCCTCCAGCTTCAACATCAGGTCAACATGGGGAAGCGCAGCATCGTACCATTTGCGGATCGTCTCGAGTTTTTCAAGCGGAGGAGGCGCTGGAGACCGGCTCAGGCCGAATTCGACATAGTTCGAGTCGTTGCCCTTGAAGAGGATATCCAGAGGATTCCTGACACAACAAATGAACCTGGATCGCGGGAAATGCCGTTTCAGCAGGGGGATGATGAGCATCAGGTGCCCATGCTTGATCACCCATTTGTCGAGCTGTCTGGTGTCGTTTTCGATCAGCGAAATCAGGGTGTGGTCATCGAAGAGCATGAGGGCCTTGAAGAGCGATCGAAACTCCATTCCTCTGTAGTCGAGCATCGGATTCGTGAGTTCGGGGAGGCCGTCGAAGCCCTTCTGGATCAGCAATCCGGACACCAGTCGTGTCCCCGTATTCTTCCATCCTCCAATGAAGACCTGTGTCACCTCGTTCGCCGTCATGCCGAACACCATTCGCAACGAAGCCGCGGGGTGGCCTGCTGCCGGTTTTTCGGAAAGCAGGTCAAGCTATCATAGCCTGCATTCTGCACTCCATGATGCCGAGAAATCATGGCGCGGAGCGGTGGCGAGGTGGCCCTGACCGGCGAAGCAATTCGGCGGCCTGGCCGAGCGCCATCGATGCGACAACAAACGGCATGGCCCCATCGATTGAGGGACGATCAAGACGTCTGCCGTATCCTACGCGTGCCTGAGGCTCATGCGCATGCGGCGCTCGACGCGGCGGGTGAAGAGCGACATGGGCCAGGCAAGAATGAAATAGATCACGGCGGCGAGAACGAACAGGTGCATCGGCAGGAACGACATCATCGCCAGATCCTTGGCCCTGAGCATCAGTTCGGGAGTCGAGATCAGCGAACACAGCGAGGTATCCTTCAGCAGGATGATCAGCATGTTGAGCATGGGCGGCAGGATGATGCGCATGGCCTGCGGCAGGATGATGTAGCGGAAGCTCATGTAAGGGGTCATGCCGACGGCGGCGGCAGCTTCGCGCTGGCCCTTGTGCACCGCCTGAATGCCGGCACGGAACACCTCGGCGAAATAGCCCCCGGCGCTCATGCCGAGCCCGACCACGCCAGCCACGAAGGCATCGAGCACGATCCCTAAAGGAACGAGACCGAAATAGATGAGGAACAGAATGGTGAGTGCCGGAATGCCGCGCGCCAGTTCGATATAGCTGCGCGCAAGGCCCCGCAGCAGGCGGTTGTGGGAGAGCCTGCCCAACGCCAGAACAAGGCCGATCACCACTGCCAGCACGAACGAGCAGATGGTGAGCTCGATGGTCACGATGATCGAGGGCACGAGCTGCGGCCACCAGGCGGACCAGTTCTGCGGGTAGACGGCGAGGAAGCCTTCGAAGTTGGAAATCATTGCCACGCCCTTTGCTGCCGCTCCAGCCGGTCAACGATGCGGGCCATGGGAAAGGCCAGGATGAAGTAGAGGATCGCCACCATGGCGTAGATCGTGGCGGTATCGAAAGTCGAGGTGACGAGGTTGCGGGCGAAGAACATGATTTCTGGCGCGGCGATGGCCGAGACCACGGCGGTATCCTTGAAGAGCGCAATGGCATAGTTGCCGACGGGCGGCAGGGTGATGCGCCAGGTCTGCGGCAGGATGATGTAGCGCAGCGACATCCATGGTGTCATGCCCACCGACAGCGCCGCCTCGCGCTGGCCGGAATGGATGGCGGCGATGCCGGCACGGAACACTTCGGTCAGCACCGCCCCGCCATTGAGGCCGAGCCCGATGATGGCGGCGAAGAAGGAAGGGATCTTGTAGCCCAGGTAGGGCAGGCCGAAATAAATGATGAAGAGCTGGGTGAGGACCGGCGTGTTGCGGAATACCTCAACGTAGGCCGTGATGATCCAGTTGAGCCAGCGCATGCCGGCGCGCTGGATGAGGGCCAGCGACAGACCGAGGACGACGGCGGCAATAAGCGAGACAAGCGTGATCTCGATAGTGGTGACAGCGCCGCGAAGCAGCGGCGGTGCCAGTTTCACGATCGTGGCAGCGAATGCATCCATGGGTCAGTGCTCGAGGATCTGCTTGAGAAAGGCGCGCAGCCGCTCGTGGCTGGGATTGCCGATCACCTGATCGGGCGGACCCTCCTCGACAATGAGACCATCGGAGATGAAGATCACATGGTCGGCCACATGGTGGGCAAAGCGTACTTCGTGGGTGACCAGCACCATGGAGATGCCCTCGACCGCTAGTTCCTGGATGACTTTCAGCACCTCGCCGACCAGTTCGGGATCGAGCGCCGAGGTCGGCTCGTCGAACAGCATGAGCTTGGGCTGCTGGGCCAGCGACCGGGCAATGGCCACGCGCTGCTGCTGGCCGCCCGACAGGCGCTCGGGGAACTCCTCGGCCTTGTGCGACATGTGCACCTTCTGCAGCATGGCATCGGCCAGCTCGTAGGCGGACTTCTTGTCCATGCCGCGCACCTTCATGGGTGCGATGGCGACATTGTCGCGCGCGTTCAGATGCGGCCACAGGTAAAAGCCCTGGAACACCATGCCGACCTGGGCGCGCTGTTTGGCGAGCTGCTTTTCGGTCATGCGCACCAACTTGCCGTTGACCTGGTGCTCGCCGAACAGCTCGCCGTCCAGATGGATGTGTCCCGAGGTGGGCGTTTCCATGTAGTTGATGCAGCGCAACAGGGTTGACTTGCCGCACCCCGACGGCCCGATGATGGCCGTCTTGTGGCCGCGCTCGAGCGTCATGTCGACGCCTCTCAGCACCTCCAGCTCGCCGAAATTCTTGCGCAGGTCTTCTACACGCAGAAGCGGTTCTGCCATTGGCCCCCCGGCTTCGACTTGTGGTGGAAGGAGACGACGGCAGGACCCCCCATCCGGCCGTCGTCCACGGATCGTCGAAGCCCGTCAGCCCTTGCAGGCAGCGGGTAGTGTCGGCTGCTTCCAGTCGGCCGGACGATCGACGCCGGCACGCTCGTTGACCGGGCTCGGCTGGAACCACGACGGGTCGCCGAGGCCGTACTTCTTGGCCACCTCGCGATTCATGCACTTGGCCCAGATTTCGGCGATCTTTTCGTTGAAGGCCTTCTCCAGATTGGGCGCGTCCTTCGACAGGCCGAACACCACGTTGTACTTCGAGGTGATGGTCGAATATTTCTTGTCGTAGGGCTGGTTGATCGACACGGCATGGATGCCCCAATCGGGATTCTTCGAGATCGTGTACTGAACCAGTGGCGGATCGGCGAACAGCGCGTCGATGCGCCCTGCCAGCATGTCGCGAATGGCGGCATCGCTGGTCTCGTAGAGCTTGAGCGTGGTGTTGGGGATCGCCTTCAACTGATCGATCCAGCCGAAGCCCTGGATGGTGGCGATGGTTTTGCCATCGAGATCCCCGATCGTCGACCAGTTGGTCGCATTTTTCTGGGTGATGTTGGCGCCGCCATAATAGATCGGATCGGTGATGTTGATCACCTCGGTGCGCGGCTTGTTCCAGCCCATCATGCCATGCATGGCATCGACCCGGCGGGACTTCACCGATTCGATTTCGGCCGCCCATTCCATCTGCACCGGCTCGACCTTGAGGCCGAGCTGCTCGCCGACCCATTGCATGAGCTCGCCATCGAGACCGATGAGCTTGCCGTCCTTGGCGCTGGTTCCCGGCATGTCGCCGTTGAAGGCAACCATCAAAACGCCCGGCTTGATCGTTTCCAGATCGGCCGCAGCGGCCGGACCGGCAGTGTACAGCATCACGCTGCCGAGCATGGTCGTACTGGTTGCCAGCGCAGCCCACAACGTGCCCCGACGAGATATTTTCATTGTCCTGATCCTCCCTGGACGTTCGGCACCCTTACCATAGGGTTGCCTTTGTTTGCACCATAGACTACCCTATGTTAAATTATGACGCAAGCCCTCTCGACGCCGCCCATTGCCAGCTTGCGACAAGGATGAAGGCACGAACCATGAGGAAACCAAGGGCTGGCACCCTCGGCAAGCGGGATTGGGTGCTCGCTGCTCGAAAGCTTTTGATCAGGAAGGGAATCTCGAACGTCAAAGTCGAACCTCTGGCAAAGGCCCTGGGGGTGACGAGCGGCAGCTTCTATTGGCATTTCTCTCGCCGCCAGGACCTTTACGACGCCCTCTTGCAGGACTGGTACAACACCAATACGGCGACCCTGTTCAACGCCGTCGAGAATGCCGGGAATGCACCGCGCCAGCAGTATCTGGCGTTCTTTGGCGTGTGGGTGCTGGAGCGCGATTTCGACCCCAAGTACGACCAGGCGGTGCGCGACTGGGCCCGTGCCTCAAAGAAGGTGGGCGAAGTCCTGGGCAAGGTCGATCAAAGCCGCATCCGGCTGCTACAGCAAATCTATGAGGGCTTCGGCTACAAAGGGCTGGAAGCGGAGATGCGCGCGCGCGTCACCTATTATCACCAGGTCGGATACTACGCGATGCAGGTGAAGGAGCCGCGCAAGCGCCGGCTGGAGCTGGTGCCCTATTATTTCGAGATCCTGACCGGCTTCCACTGGATGGATGAGATGCGCACGGTGGACGAGATCCGTGCCGGTATGCTCGGCAATACTTCGGTCGTCGATGCTTAGGGTCAGGCTACACCACTCGCCGGGATACGACCTCGGGAGATGTCGTTGATCTGTCCAATTTGAGCATAGTCCTACGTGACCGGCTCGTGCTCCAGAGGCGCGTCCCAAGAGGATTGAATCTGGAGATGGATTGAGCCATTCACGACCCAGTTGCAGGTTGACCCATCCATCGCGCAGCCTCACAACGCGAGCGCATGGGCCGCTCGAGCGTGTGGCGGCGCAGCACCCGCCCGCAGCGTGCACCCGTCGAGACACCGGCAAGCCATGTCAGGCCGCCATTGATGTAAACGCGTTCCAGACCTCGCGACGGCAAGGTGGGTTCGGAAAAGGTCGCGCAATCAATGATGCGCCCGTGGTCGAAGACCACCAGGTCGGCAAACGCTCCCACCGCGATCGTTCCCCTGTCCTTGAGGCCGAAGACGCCGGCAGGCAGCGAAGTCATCTTTCTGACCGCATCCTCCAGCGCCAGCAGCCGGACATCGCGACTGTAATGGCCCAGCACGCGGGGGAAGGTGCCCCACAGGCGCGGATGCGGGAATTTGTCGCGTGGCAGACCATCGGACCCGATCATGGCGTCCGGCCAGGCAATGATGCGCCGCACATCGCTTTCATCGAGCGCAAAGTAAATCGCTCCTGCCGGCTGCAGGCGCCCGATCGCCTCCGAACAGGAACAATCCAGTTCGCGGGCGATCTCTGAAAGTTCGCGGCCGCCGGCTTCAGGCATGGCAAGCGACCAGGTAATCAACACCTTTGTCGACTGCCGCACCCGGTCCGCCTTCAACACGGTGGACGATGCCGCATATGGGTAGACGTCGATAGCGAGCGGCTGTTGCTGCATGGCCTCGGTGAGCAACCGCAGTGTCGTCCTGCTCAAGCCGTGATTGGCCTTGCCGACGCATTTGTGATGCGAGAAGACGACCGGCACCTGTGCGGACCTGGCCGTCGTCAGCGTCTCCTCGATTGAACCAAGGATGCCGTCGGCCTCGTCGCGCATGTGGGTGGCATAAAGTCCGTCATGGTGGTGCACCACCTCGCACAGGCGCACGATCTCCTCGGCCGGTGCCGCCTGTGCGGGGGCATAGGCGAGACCCGTCGACAGGCCGATGGCACCGTCGCGCATGGCCTGGTCGAGCATCTGCGCCATCTGGACGATTTCGACGTCGCTGGCAGGACGGTCGAGATCTTCCATGACGCTGGCTCTGAGGCTCGCGTGGCCGGCCAGCATGACCATGTTGACCGCTGCCGGATGGCGTTCGAGCGCCTCGAGATAGGCGTCCATGGTGGCGAAGCGGTAATCCTGCCGTGTGCCGATCAGATCGAGCGGCGGAGGGGGATCACGTCGCATCTCAGCAGGCGCGATGCTGATGCCGCAGTTGCCTGCAACCACGGTGGTGACGCCTTGGCTCACCTTCATGGTCATGTCCGGCGTATCCAGAAGGGCGGTGTCGTCATGCGTGTGAGCGTCGATGAAGCCCGGCGCGACCGTCATGCCGCGCACATCGATCCTTTCTGCGGCCTGGCTGGCGGACAGATCGCCGATGGCTGCAATACGATCCGCGTTGATGCCGATATCGGCGCGATAGGCCGGGCTGCCGGCTCCATCGATCAACACGCCGCCCGACAGAACCAGATCGAAGCGTTCGCCATTGATGTCGTCCATGCTCGCGTTCCCCCCTTGGGTATTCTCGCGGCCGGTACCGGTTAATGGGGACCGGCATCGACGATGATATCCCGGACGGCCAGTAGAAGCAGGTTGGCGCCCTGCTCGATATCGGCGAAGTCGGTCTCCTCATCCGGCGCATGGCTGATACCGCCCTTGCTCGGCACGAATATCATTGCCGTATCGGCGATTGTCGACAGCGCCGCGGCATCGTGCAGGGCGCCGCTGTTCATGCGACAGGCGGCAAGGCCCGCCCTTTGCGCAAGTTCTTCAAGCCTGCGAACCATTCGCGGGGTCATGGGCCGCGGCGGCGAGGAGCCCGTCGCCTCGACAGTGCAATCGACGCTGCGGCGTCGCGCAACAGCATCGATCTCCTGCAGGATGGCATCGGCCGCCGAAGCGATGGCCTCTTCGGCCACGTCACGGACATCGATGCTGAATGCCACGCGGCCGGGGATGACGTTGGCCGCGTTCGGTTCGCACAGGATGCGCCCGACGGTCGCCACCGTCGCGGGCCGCTTGCCTTGCGTCGCGATGCGCTCGATCGCGAGGATCATCTCGGCTGCGGCCGCCAGCGCGTCGCGGCGCAGGGGCATCGGGGTGGTCCCGGCATGGTTGGCCCTGCCATTGAGACTGACGCGATAATTATGGCTACCGGCGATGCAATCGATGATCCCCACCGCCAGGCCTCTCGATTCGAGCACCTCGCCCTGTTCGATATGCAGTTCCAGCATCGCCTTGATCTCATCGCCCTTTAGCCGGTCCTCGTCCAGGCGGTCCGGATCGGTGCCGAACTGGCGCGCGGCAGCATCGAGGCTTTGCCCGGCCTCGTTGCGAACGGACTTGAGGTCAGGGAGCGAGAGAAGCCCGGCCAGCGCCTTGCTGCCGGCGAGCGGGCAGCGAAAGGATGTTCCTTCCTCCTCCACGAAGCTAATGATCTCGATGGGGCAGGCCGGTTTGACGCCGTGCTCGATGAGCGTTTCGGCCACCTCGAGCCCGCACACCACGCCCAATACGCCATCGAAATTGCCGCCGTTGATGACGGTGTCGAGATGCGAACCGATGACCAGTGCCGGCGCGCCGGCTGTTGTTCCCGCAAGGTGCATCCTGAGATTGCCCACGGCGTCATAGCGTGCCGCCATTCCAAGCGCCCGTGCCCTTGCCGCCAGGACATCGCAGGCCTTGCGGTAATCGGTTGAGTAGCTGAGCCGGGTTGCGCCTGCCCCCGGTGTGGCGGTGAACTGCGCGATCCGATCGGTGGTGCGGCGAATGCGCTCGATATTGACGTGCATGTCCTTGTCCGCAAGTCTTCTGCTCGTCGGCACGTCTAGCGTTCCTTTTCCGGGGCAGCGAACGGTATACTCACCTGCGGCTGGCCGCTGAGACTGACGATCAGTCCATCCTCTACGACTACGTTGGGCTCGACGAGGGTGGTGCCGATGACGATGCCGCCCTGAACGACGTCCGCGCCCAGATAGACGGCGGCACAATTGTGCCGGCCAGCGAGCAGACGGGTGTCCGGCGTCTCGATGCGCATCACCTTGCCGTCGCCGTCGAGAAGGATGCGGTGGGTGGGACCACTGGCGAGCGGCGTTCCCGATGCGACCTCGATCGAGCCGACGGCAAGACCGGCTGGCGCCATTGTCAGCAAGGCGATGTCGGCCGCCAGCATGGCAATGGATGTTGCGGGCGAAATGGCGTTGTTGAGGACCTCCACCACCGCGCCGAGTTCCCCGTTCTCGCGTCGCGCATGCCCGAGGTCCGGGCGGCGCGACACCCTGGCGCTGTTGCGGGCATAGACGCGGCCCGTCAGATCAATGGCGATGAGGCCGGCGTCGGCCTCGGGGTCGGCGTCGAGAACACGGTCGACGGCAACTTGCGAAGACAGTCCGTCCCGAAGGAACTGAAGCACCTCGAGATTGACCGGCCTGCCGGTTCTACCGGCGGCATTGGGCAGGCGGTGGCCGGTAACGAGCCCCGCCGCCTTATCGCCTGGCGTGAACTGCGCCAATGGTTCAGGGCGATCAGGACCGCTCGACATCAGGGCGGCGAACCGGGCGGTGGCAAAATCCGCCGGTGGCCCCACCCCCGAGGTCTCGCCCGACACGAACAAGGTCGAGGTACCGCCGCGCTGGGTGGACGCCCGCACGAGCTCACCCGTCCGGTTGATCGCGACGAAGGCCGCGAATCCACCGATGGAGCCGGAGGCCACTTTTTCCACCGCCGCAAGCGCCTTGAACACAGCCTCGCCCGCATTGGGCCCGACAGCGGCTATTCCGATGGTCATAGGCCCCTTCCTAGCGTAAGTGACAGGCCGCGAAATGACCGGGGCGAACTTCGCGCAGCACCGGCGCCTCACGCCTGCAGCGTTCCCCGGCCAGCGGGCAGCGGGTATGGAAGTGACACCCCGACGGGGGCTTGATCGGGCTCGGCACATCCCCGGTCAGCAGGATGCGCTTCTTCTTGCGAGCCGAAGGATCGGGCACCGGCACGGCCGACAAAAGCGCTTCGGTATAAGGATGCTGAGGGGCGGCGAACAGTTTCGGCCGGTCGGTGATCTCGACGATACGGCCGAGATACATGACAGCGACGCGATGGCTCACATGCTCGATCACGCTCATGTCGTGGGAGATGAACAGGAACGACAGCCCCATCTCCTTCTGCAAGCGGATGAGGAGGTTGATGACCGATGCCTGGATCGACACATCGAGGGCCGAAACCGGTTCGTCGGCGACAATCAGTTGCGGATCGACGACCAGCGCGCGGGCGATGGACAGACGCTGGCGCTGACCGCCGGAGAATTCATGCGGGTAGCGCTCCATGTGATCGGGCCGCAGGCCGACTTTCTCGAAGATCTCAGCGACCGTGTCCGTCTTGCGGCGTCCGCTGGCCAGTCCGTGGATGGTGAGAGGTTCGCCGACGATGCTGCCCGCCTTCATGCGCGGGTTGAGAGAGGAGAACGGATCCTGGAATATCGTCTGGATAATCTTGCGGTATCCCCGCATCTGGCGGGGCCCGAGATGGGTGATGTCCTTGTCCTGAAGGCGGATCGAGCCCGATGTCGGCTCATGCAGCTTGAGGATGGTCTTGCCGACGGTCGACTTGCCGCACCCGCTCTCGCCCACGAGGCCGAGGGTCTGGCCCTTGCCGACATCGAAGGAAACACCGTCCACGGCATGCACATGTCCCGTCACCCTCTGCATGAAACCCCCATGCAGGGGAAAGCGCTTGACCAGATTGTCGACGCTGAGGAGGGCAGGTCCGGCAGCGGCGCTCATGGCCCCTCCTCCGCGTTCAGGCGATCCGATTCCCAGCAGGCCGCCCATTGACCGCTGCGCTTTTCCTCAAAAGGCGGGTATTGCGCGCGGCAGCGCCCGGTGGCGAGGCTGCAGCGCTCGGCGAAGCGACAGCCGTCCGGCAGATCGGTCAGCAGCGGCACGATGCCGGGTATCTCGTTCAGCTCCTGGCTGCCCACCTCGCCGGCTTCGCCAAGCTTGGGTAACGCACCGAGGAGGCCGCGCGTGTAGGGATGCCGAGGATTGCGGAAGATATCCTCGACGTCGCCTTCTTCCACCTTGCGCCCGGCATACATGATGACGATCCGGTCCGCCATCTCCGCCACCACCCCCATGTCGTGGGTGATCAGGATGATGGCCGCCTGGAATTCGTCGCGCAGGGCGCGCATGATGTCGAGGATCTGCGCCTGGATCGTGACGTCCAGCGCCGTTGTTGGCTCATCTGCGATCAGCACCCTGGGATTGCACGACATGGCAATGGCAATCATGATCCGCTGCAGCATCCCGCCCGAGAGCTGATGCGGGTACTCCTTCAGACGATCCTCGGGGGCCGGTATGTGGACACGCCTCAGCATGTCGAGGGCATGCGCTCTGGCTTCCTTCGCATTGAGGCCCAGATGCTCGCGAATGCCCTCCACCATCTGGCGCTCGATGCTGAGGACCGGGTTCAGCGAGGTCATGGGTTCCTGAAAGATCATCGAGATCTTGTGGCCGCGAAGCTGTTGAAGCTGACGTTCGTCGAGCCGCAGAAGGTCGCGTCCCTCGAAAATCACTCGCCCATCGGTGATGCGTCCGGGCGGGTTGGGTACGAGGCCCATGATCGACAGCGAGGTCACGCTCTTGCCGGAACCCGACTCGCCCACAATCGCCAGTATCTCGCCCTCGTTCACGTCGAACGAAATGCCGTCGACAGCGGCGGCTGTGCCAGCACCGGTGCGAAATTCAGTGCGCAACCCCTCAACCTTGAGGATCGGGGCGGCCATGCCATGAGGCTCCGTCCTGACGTCCCGCTGCTGTACGATATCGCTTTGTGTCGTCATGGCCGCTCCCTCAACTTTTCTGCTGGCGCGGATCGAGAGCTTCGCGGATGCCGTCGCCCAGAAGGTTGAAGGCGAGCACCGTGACCATGATCGCCACTCCCGGGTAGAGCATGAGCCATGGCGCCTGGGTAAAGTAATCGCGGCCCGCCGACAGCATGGCGCCCCATTCGGGCGAGGGTGGCTGGGCACCGAGACCGAGGAAGCTGAGGCCGGCGGCAGCGAGCACAGCCGCCGAGACGCCGAGCGTCGCCACAACGATCAGCGGCGGGATGACATTGGGCAGAAGGTGGCGGAAGATGAGGCGAAAATGGCCGGCACCCGACGCATAGGCCGCCTCGAAATAGGGCCGGTTGCGCTCGACCAGGGTGGCGCTGTAGGTGACCCGCGCATAGAACGGGATCGCCGCGATGCCAACGGCAATCATGGCGTTGGTGAGACTGGGGCCGAGAACCGCCACTGCCGCCAGCGCGATGAGCGTTTCGGTGAAGGAAAACAGCACATCGACCCCGCGCATGAAGATGCGTTCCAGCCAGCCGCCGGCATAGCCGCTGACGAGGCCGATCAACATCCCGACGGTGAGCGAGATACCCACCGCGATCACCCCGACCTGGATGGTCAACCGCGAGCCGTAGATGACGCGACTCAAGATGTCGCGACCGAATTCGTCGGTGCCGAACCAGAAGCTGGCATCGGGTGGCGTCAGCATCATGCCGGCGCCCATCTCGTCGGGGTCGTAAGGGGCGATCCACGGCGCCAGGACAGCGATCGCCACCAGCAGCACCACCAGCACGAGGCCGACCGCGGCACCGCGATTGGCGAGGATGGCACGGAAGAACCGTGATACCGCGTTTCGCGGGCGCGGTTTGCGAATTCCGATATCAACGGCAGAGGCAGCGGGTCCTTCTTGTGACCGTTCCTCCGCAAGACTTGTCGTTGCGCGCTCGTCCATGCCCTGCCTCACCGGTGCTTGATCCTCGGATCCAGCCACACGTAGACGACGTCCATGATCAGCGAGACGATAACCACCACGCAGGCGAACATGAGTATGAAGCCCTGGATGAGCGGATAATCGCGCTGGAAAATGGCCTGGATCGCCATGCGTCCGACACCGTTCCAGCCGAACACGTTCTCGACCACGATGGCGCCACCCATCATGTAGGTGAACTGCAGCCCGATCATGGTGACGATCGGCACTAGCCCGGCGCGCAGGGCGTGCTGGTAGAGGACCATCGCCTTTGGCAGGCCCTTGGCGTGCGCGGTGCGCACGAAATCCTGGCTGAGCACGTCGATCATCGAGGAACGGGTGAGGCGCGCAATGATGGCGGCGTTGGTGATGCCCAGGGTGAGGGCGGGAAGAACCAGGTTCTGGATGTCGGTCCCGGCGACCGGAAACCATTCAAGCCGCACGGCGAAAAAGAACAAGAGGATGAGCCCGAGCCAGAAATGCGGCATGGAGACGCCGAGGATGGCCGTCGTCATCAGGCCGGTGTCGAGCCAGGTGCCGCGCTTGTAGGCGGCGATGAAGCCGAAGGTCATGCCGATGGCAACAGCGATCACCAGTGCCGTGCCGGCCAGCGCCAGCGTGTAAGGCAAGCGCAGAAGCAGCAGATCGAAGACCGGCTGGTCGCCGCGGATGGTGGTCCCGAGGTTGCCGTGCAGGATCTTCGACATATACATGAAGTACTGGACGATGACCGGGCGATCGAGGCCGAGCGAATGGCGGATCTGTTCCAGTTGCTCCGGCGTCGTGCCCTGCGACTGGGCGTACATGATGCGCACGGGGTCGCCGGGCACAATGTGGATCAGCATCGAGACGGCGATCGTGGTAACCCAGATCGTAAGCACGGCGGCGAGGATGCGGCGGACGAGATACCTGGCCAAATCGACGCCTCCTTGCCCTTATGCTCCGGCGCGCACGACGGAAAGACAAGGGCCGCTTGGCTTGGGCGGCCCCCGTCTCCCCCCGCCCGCTCCTCAGTATTTCACCGCGTTGAAGAGTGCCCGGTTGAACGGACCGATCTTGAAACCCGGCGCCGTGGCGGACACAGCATACATCCACAGCCAGCCCGGCGAGTAGATAGGCACGTGAACCGCCTTGCTCAGCAGAATCCTGAACACATTGTGCACGACCTCGCGCCTTGCGTCAGCGTCGACCGTGGTGCGCATCTTCTCGAGCAGACTGTCGAGCTCAGGCGTATTGAAGCCGTCATAGGCGCCCGGCGAATGCCACAAGAGGTAGAGAACGTCGGGATCGAACCAGGTCCAGCCCATGAGGTCCATGAAGCCGGGACCTTGCTTGTTGTCGTTCTCCTGCTTGACGCGCGCATTGAGCGTGCCGATGTCCATTACCTGGATCTTCGCATCGATGCCCACCTTCTTGAGCTGGTTCTGGAATACCTGCAGCAGCCTCTCGCGGCTGTCGCCTGGCCAGGTGGCCATGATCATGGGCATGGGCTTGTCCGGCCCGTATCCCAGTTCGGCAAGCAGCGCCTTGGCCTTGGCCGGGTCGTATTTCTGTTCGAGCCCAGCGCAATAATCCTCGTCGTTGCCAAATACCCCGCGCGAGACCGGGCAGTGTTCGCGCTCCACCAGGCCGCCGAAGACGATCTTGAGCGCCAGATCCTTGTCCAATGCATAGGAGACCGCCTGACGCGCCCGCTCATCGTTGAAGGGCGGGCGATGGACAGAGAATTCCAGAAACATGTCCTGGCCCGTCGCCTTGGCGATGTGCACCTCGACATCGGGGTTGGCCTGCAGCGACTTCACGTCCTGGGTCGGCGGAACGATGATCTGCAATTCACCCGTCTTCAGGCCGGCCACCCGGGTCTGGCCCTCCGGCATGGTGCGCACGATCAGACGATCGGCGTAGGGCGGGCCGGGATTGTCAGTCGGCCGGCCGTAATTGTGATAATACTTGTTGCTTTCCAACACGATCTCGGAGCCCTTGGTCCACGAGACGAATTTCCACGGGCCCGTACCGACCGCCGATGAAACGCCGAAATCAGATGCCTTGGCGTTGCTATCGCAGAGCATCGAGGTGAACTGGTCGGCCATGAACGGCACGAAGGCGCCGAACGGCTTTGACAGTGTGAACCTGACGGTGAGATCGTCGACCTTGTCGACGCTGGTGATGGGTCCCCAGCTCGCCTTGGTGAGGCTCGGTTTGTCCTTGTCGAGCGCCCTTTTGGCCGTCCACAGCACGTCGTCGGCATTGAACGGCGTGCCGTCCTGGCACTTGATGCCGTCGTGCAGCATGAAGGTTATCACTTTGCCGTCTGGACTGACCGTCCACTTCTTTGCCAGATTGGGGACAACCTCGCCCTTGTCGTTGAATTCCAGCAATGAATCATACATCTGGTACCAGACTTGCCGCGACAGGGTCGAGGTGGCCCGTTGTGGATCCAGTGAATCGATATCACCGTCCCTCGCCCAGACCAGGTCCTTGGCGTGTGCAACCGGCACCATTCCCAATAGAAGGGCCATACCTACGGCCGAGAAAGCAACCCGCTTTGCCATCTTAGTTTCTCCTTGAACCCGACCCATCCCCGTTTCTTGGTTCGGAGCAGCGGCCGGCGCTCCACTCCGATCTTTGCATCTCAATTGGTGAAACAAAAATATTGTCTTGTCAATGTTTCGATAATTTTGTTTTAATGTCACGATCGACGGAAAGGCCTTGCCGAGCCATGAACGAGAAGCCGCAGCGGGGGCGCGAGCCCGGATCACTCGAAAAGAGGGTGCATGCCCGCTACCAGCAGATGCCGGGAAGCGAAAGAGCGCTCGCGGACCTCATACTGGAGTATCCCGGCGACATTCTGCTGCACACGGCGACCTCGCTTTCAGAGCGCGCGCAAGTCTCCAAGGCTGCCGTCACCCGATTTGTCAGGCGGCTTGGCTTCAAGGATTACCGCGAGATGCAGCGCGAGGTGCGCGAGGCGCAGATGGCAGGCGAGCCCATCTATCTCAACACCGCTCTTGTCACGCCGGCCAAGGCCGGTGACAGTCTCGAAAGGCATATCGAGCAGGATATGGAGAACCTGCGCCAGACCTGGAAGAGCGTCGAGGCCAGCAACATCGACGAGGTCGTCAAGCGCATCCTGTCGGCCCGCCGCGTCTGGACGCTGGGGTTCCGCAACAGCTACTTCTTTGCATCCTATATCCGCCGCCAACTCATCCAGGTGCGCCCCGAAGTGACGTTGCTGCCGGTGCCGGGCCAGGTGCTGACCGAGGATCTTGCCGGCATGGGGCGCGACGATCTCCTGATCGCCGTGGGCCTGCGCCGCCGCACACCGCAGATAAGAAGGATCATGGAACTCGCCCACAGCCGCGGCGTGCCCATTGTCTACATCACCGACCGCAGGGCAGTGACCACTCCCAAGCTCGCGTCCTGGACCTTCGCCTGCCAGGTGCGGGGCATATCACTGTTCGATTCCTATGTCGGCGTGATCAGCGTTCTCAACTACCTGTGCACAGAGGTGGCGGCAGAAGCCGGCCGCCCCGGCCGGCGCCGTCTCAAACAGATCGAGGATCTTATGGAGCTGGCTGGCGAGATCGATCCTGACAACTAGAAGATTGCCGAACGACAGGAGAGGAAGGGCCCACCAAAATGCGCATAGATGAGATTGAGCTGTTTCGTGTGGCGATGCCCATGAAGGAGCCCTGGCGGACTGCGTTCAGCGAAGAGGTCGCTATCGACAGCGTTTTCGTGCGCATGGTCTCGGATGGTGTTGAAGGCTGGGGTGAGACAGCGCCCTACAGGCTTCCGCAATATTCTCCGGAATGGGCCGCGGGCGCCTTTTGCCTGCTTCGCGATGGGCTGGCGCCCCGACTGGTGGGCAGTGAAATCCCTACGACAGACGGCCTCCACAAGAAGCTGGTGGACCTCAAGGGCAATCCATTTGCGAAGGCCGGGCTCGACCTGGCCTGGTGGGATCTGGCGGCCAAGCGGGAGCGAAAGCCGCTATGGCAAATGATCGGGGGGAAGAGCCCGGTTGTCCAGGTTGGCGCTGATATCGCCGTCATGGATGACCTTGAAGATCTCGTCGCTGCCGTCGGCGAGAGCCAGCGGCAAGGGTTCCGCCGCACCAAGCTGAAGTTTCGGCGTGGCTGGGGGGTGGAGATGGTGGCACAGGTGAGGGAGGCGTTTCCCGATGCCGTTATCCACGTCGATTGCAACAGCGGCTTCACCCTCGACGATATGGCGATGTTCAAGGAACTCGATCGCTACGGTCTTGCCATGATCGAGCAGCCGCTCGCCTATGATGATCTGGTGGACCATGCCCGGCTTCAAGGCGAACTGGAAACGCCGATCTGTCTGGATGAAAGCATCACCACGCTCGATCGTGCCCGCAAGGCCATCGAGATCGGTGCCTGCCGGTGGATCAACCTGAAGGCAGGCCGCGCCGGCGGCCTGACCAACGCCATTGCCATTCACGACTACTGCGCCGAGCATTCGATTCCCTGCTGGGTCGGAGGTATGCTCGAATCGGCGGTAGGGCAGGGGCCGTCGATCGCCCTGTCGACATTATCCAACATTCACTACCCTTGCGATGTCTTTCCGAGCAAACGCCTGTACAAGACCGATCTTGCCGAGCCCGAAGTCGTCATGAGCGGCCCGGCCGAGGTCACCGCACCCGCTGTGCCGGGGCACGGCTTTTCTCCGAACCCGGCGAGGCTTGCCGCGTGCACGATCGAGCATGCCTCTGTGCGACCGGGTTGAACCCCGCCTGCCGAGCTGCCTGAAATAGTTGGCCCGACGAAACGGAACTTCCGTTTCTCTCCCGTCGCTGCCGTTCCACGCACCCTGCAACGACGGCGGATATCCGGGGGCATGGCAGACTGTTCAATCTGGAGGTCGATGGGCTAGAACTCATGCCCGGGGCGAACTTTGCGGTCCGATGCACGCGAGGATGGCGATGAAGACGCTGAAATACTGGGGCTGGGGCTATGAGGGCGAGGGGCTTGATGCGCGCGAGACCGAAGCGCTGCTGGCCAGCTTTGCTGACGGCTATGGCATCCGGCCCGTCGACGACGGTGCTTTTCCTGCCGTCGATGCGATCGAACTCATCGCCCCGCGGCTGACGCCGCCGGCGAGCCTTGCGCGCATCTGCGGCAGCGACAAATGCCAGCGGGTCCTCCATGCCTTCGGCCAGTCGCAGGCCGACTCTATCCGCATCTACATGGGCGATTTCTCACCCGCGCCCGACGTGGTCGCCTTTCCTGAAAGCGCCGAGGACATTGCCGCGCTTTGCGACTGGTGCGGCGAGGCGGGAGCGGCGCTCATCCCCTATGGCGGCGGCTCGTCGGTCGCGGGCGGGGTGACGGGCGATGTGGGCGAGGGCTTTGCCGGCACGGTGACCGTTGACATGGGCCGCATGAACAAGGTTCTCGAGATCGATGATGTCAGCCGCGCCGCCCGCATCCAGGCCGGTGCCCTGGGTCCGGAACTCGAAGGACAGCTCAAGCCCTCCGGTCTGACATTGCGCCACTTCCCGCAAAGTTTTGCGCATTCGACCCTCGGCGGCTGGATCGCCACCCGCTCGGGCGGCCATTTCGCCACGCTCTACACCCATATCGACGACCTGGTGGAAAGCGTGACCATGATGAGCCCCGCGGGCCGCATCTCTTCGCGCCGGCTGCCGGGTTCGGGTGCAGGACCCAGCCCCGACCGCTTGATGATCGGTTCGGAAGGCGCCCTCGGCATCATCACCGAGGCCTGGGTGAGGTTGCAGGCAAAACCGCGCTTCAAGGCGACCGCCGGCTTCCGCTTTGCGGACTTCCTGGCGGCCGCCCGGGCGGTGCGCGCGGTCGCTCAAGCCGGGCTCTATCCGGCCAATGTCCGCATTGTCGACGGCGTCGAGCTGAAGGTGAACGGCGCCGGCGACGGCTCGTTCACGCTGATGGTGGTGTCGTTCGAAAGTGCCGACCATCCCCTCGATGCCTGGATGGCACGCGCCGAGCAATGTTGCCTCGACCATGGCGCCCGTGTCGATGTGGACTGGCGGGACAATCCGGACGCCAACCTGCAAGGAGCGGTGGGCGCCTGGCGCACGGCCTTCATCCGCATGCCCTACAACCGCGAACAACTCACCCCGCGTGGCATCATCTCCGACACCTTCGAGACAGCGATTACCTGGGACCGCTTCGAAGCGTTCTACCATGCTATCCGTGACAGGACCGCCGAGGCGATCCGCGAAGCGACCGGCAAGGAGGGCGCCGTCTCCTGCCGCTTCAGCCACGCCTATCCTGACGGGCCGGCGCCCTATTTCGCCTTCCATGCCCAGGGCCACAAGGGTGCGCTGCTCGATGAGTGGCGGGCGATCAAGGCGTCAGTTTCCGACGCCGTGATCGGCGAGGGCGGCACCATCACCCACCATCACGCCGTCGGCCGCGATCACCAGAAATGGTACGGACAACAGCGTCCGGCTCTCTATGGCGATGTGCTCGCCGCCGCCAAGCAGCGGCTCGACCCGAAGGGTATCCTCAACCCTGGCGTGATCGTCGGTTAGCCTCCTGCTTGAGACAGCGAATAGGCGTTCGTGATGATGTGGACGGCTCCCCGGTCGGCGCCCCGCTGTGCCACGTTGTTCTGTTGAGGAATTGCCGATGCCGTTTTCCGGCCAAAAGCTGCCGACTTGCGTGTCACCAAGTGATGTTCATTATCGGGGGCAGGTCGCTTCAGGCCGTATTTCCTGCATCCACCGTAATCACCGTGCCGGTGATATTACGGCCACCGTCACCCATGAGGAATTCGACGGTACGGGCCACGTCCTCCGCCTCGGCCAGTCGCTGAAGGGCGCTGCGCCTGGCAATCTGCTGGCGCTTTCCTGCATCGAGCCCCTCGGTCAGTGCCGTAGTGATGAAGCCCGGCGCCACGGCATTGACGGTAATGCCGGCGCGACCCAGCTCGCGGGCCAGCGATCTCGTAAAGCCGGTCAACGATGCCTTGGTCGCCGCGTAGACGGACAAGGCGTTATAGCCGGTCGACGCGATGATCGAGGACATGTTGACGATGCGGCCCTCGCTCCGGGACAGCATCGAGCGAACGACCTGGCGGGTCAGGGCGATGGGTGAAAGTGTATTGATTCGGATGAGCTGTTCGATTTCGGACAGCGGCATCGCCGCAAGCAGGCCGTTTGTGCCGATTCCGGCATTGTTGACGAGCCCGTAGATCGGCCCGTGCGCCTTGCGCAGGTCCTTTACAAGTTGCGGCATGGTCTCGATCTCTCCCAGATCGAAGGGCACGAACTGGATCGAACCTTGCTGCGCCGCCTCGATGGCCGCCGCCAATTCAGGTGTCTCCTTGCGGGCGATGGCAATGGCGCGATAGCCGCCTGCCGCCAGCCGTTGGCAGATCGCAAGCCCAAGGCCACGGCTTCCACCGGTCACGATGACATTACGCATGCTGACGCGAGACCTTGCCGCTTGCGGTGATTTCGATGTCGGCAACGACATTCACCAACGCCGGGATCTTGTGGGCAGGAAGGCTCGAACGGCAAAGCGCCAGAATGTCGTGCCTGGCATCATCGACATTGCCCGCTCCTTCGCGCAGCACAACGTCGGCCACGACGACGGCACCGATGATCGGGCTCTTGCGCGCTTTGACCCGCGACTGCCGCACGGCGCCGTGGCGGTTGATCACCGCCTCGATCTCCTCGGGATGAACCTTGAGGCCACCGACATTTATGATGCCACCGCGGCGGCCGGTGAAATGGCAGCGGCTGTTGCGAATTTCCACCGTATCACCGGTGTCGACCCAGCCTTCGGCGTTGGTCAGTTGGAGATCGGGCCGGCCTGCATAGCCCGATGCCGCGCGGCCGGAGCGGATCTGCAATGACCCATCGACGAGCCGCATCTCGGCACCGTTTCGTGGCTGGTCAAGATAGGAGGCCGGAAAGCCCTCGCATCCATCATTCACGTCGAAGCCGACGCCGGCTTCCGTCGATGCATAGGCATGGCCGATGGAAGCCTTGGGAAAGGCAATGCTCAGCGCATCGAGGACCGCCTGGTCCGCGATCTCGCCTGACAGCCGCACGTAGGTTGGTGCAAAGCCTACAATTTTCGAACTCATGAGCACCCGGCGCCAGTGGCTGGGCGTGCCGGATACGTGAGTTGCGCCCTCCGTCCCGAGGCGGCTCAGGTGATCGGCAACCGCTTCACCGGGCCGTGAAAGTATGAGGCTTCCGCCGCAGAGGACGGAACGCAGGAAGATTTGCAGGCCGCCATAGCGACGAATGTCATAGAAGGTGCCCCAGACGGGGCGGGGAGCGCCCCGGTCGTGGGGTGCGATGGCTCCCGACAATCCCTTCAGCGTATGTATGGCGATCTTCGGTTCGCCGGTGGTGCCGGATGTCAGCATCAGCCACTCGGTGCGATGCACTGTGGAGACTTCCGGCCCGGTCGAGCGAAGATCGATTGAGCAGGCATGGATCGCACCGACCCCATGGCCGGCAAAGCCGGCCGGGTTGGAGCACACGACGGCATCGACCGCCGCATCGCGGATGATCGACGCCAGGTGCACGTCCTTCACATCGGGCGGAAGCAGCACGATCCGCCGCGCCAGACCGTCGAGATCGAGCAGGGTTAAAGCCGCCTCCAGCTGGGTATCCACCGCAACGAGAACCGACTTGCCAGCCAGCCTGTCGCGCCTGGCACCGAGACAGCTTGAAACCAGCACCCGGTGCAGCGGGATCCGGTGCTCACCGTCGCTGAGGACGCTGGATTCCGGTACGCCGGCAGCGATCAGCGCCTGGCGCAGGGTTTCAGGCTGCCCGCCGGGCATTCTCGTAAGCCGCGATGAATTCGCCGAGTGTTACCGGAAACTCCAGATCTTCGGTGTCGGAGAAGGGGTCGACGCCAAGCTCGTCCTCGAGCCTGGCGACAAGGATGGCGAAGCAAAGCGAATCAAGCCCCGATTCAAACAATTCCAGGTCATCCGAAAGCGAACGGATCGACTTGTTCTGCTCGCATGCAACCTGCTCGATCTGCGAGATAATCATTAACCGTGCGGACATTGATCACTGAACCTTTCGTGTGCTCCTCATATATAGTCGGGCTATCAAAATTCGTGCCAAGCGTTTGAATGTAGGGTTAAGGACATGCAATCCGGCCGAGCCAAGAAACGCGCCCGCTGCCGCCTGATCACCGAGGCCGATCTTGGTGCCGTGGCCGATTTGCTGTGCGCCGGTTTCCGCGGCCGTGCCAGAAGCAGCTGGGAAGCCGGGCTGGAGCGGATGCGAACACGCGACGTGCCGGCGGGGGCGCCGCGCTATGGCTATTGCCTCGATGCCGATGGAACGCTTGTCGGGGTCATTTTGCTCGTCGCAAGCCTGCGCCTCGTCGATGGCCGGGCCGCCCCATTTTCCAACGTCGCGAGCTGGTACGTGGTGCCGGAATACAGGGCCTACGCCCAGTTCCTGGTGTCAATCGCGCTGCGTGACAAGCAGACGACCTACACCAATGTTTCTCCGGCGCCGCATACCTGGACCATCGTCGAAAGCCAGGGCTATTCGCGTTATTGCAACGGACTTTTCTTTGCAGCGGCGGCCATCGCCAGCCCCGCACCCGATGTCACGATCGCAACGCTTGACACAATAACCCATGAATCCGAATTCCGGAAGATGCCGGACTACGCCATGCTGCGGCGCCACCACGCCATGGGCTGCAAGGTCCTTGTGGCCATCGAGAAGGATCGCCTGACGGGGTTTGTGTTGCAGCGATACCGCATCCGCTCAGGCAAGATCGTGCTTCCGGCCATGCAACTGATCCATGGGCCTGACCGGCCGCAACTGGTTCGTCTTGCCGGGAACCTGGGACGCCATTTGTTGCGCTACGGCGCACCCTTCCTGATCATGGATGCGGATGGTCCGGTGGATGGACTGCGTGGCATCTACACCGAAATGCGCGGCCGAAAATATTTCAAGGGGCCACATCGCCCGGCGCTATGCGATCTCGCCGACAGTGAATTCGCAATCTTCGGGATCTGAGGGATGACGCAATCACGTACGGCGGCCCAGGTCCTTGTGGATCAATTGGTTCTCAACGGCGTGGAACATGTGTTCTGCGTGCCGGGCGAAAGCTTTCTCCCCGTGCTCGATGCGCTGCACGACGCGCCGATCAAGCTGACGGTCTGCCGCCAGGAGGGTGGCGCGGCCATGATGGCCGATGCCGTGGGCAAGGCCACCGGACGCCCTGGAGTCTGCTTCGTGACCCGTGGGCCAGGTGCCACCAACGCCGCGCACGGTATATTCATCGCACAGCAGGATTCGACGCCCCTCATCATGTTCGTGGGCCAGGTAGACCGCAGTCTGAAGGAGCGCGGTGCATTTCAGGAACTGGATTACGCCGCCGTTTTCGGCAGCATGACCAAGTGGACGGCGGAAATAAGCGATCCCGCGCGCGTTGCGGAATTCGTCTCGCGGGCCTTCCATCAGGCGACCGCCGGGCGCCCCGGTCCGGTGGTGCTGGCGCTGCCGGAAGACATGCTGAGCGAAGTGGTGGAGATCGCGAATGCGCCGGCGTGGCAACCGGTGGAGGTAGGGCCCGACAGACAGGATCTCGATCGGATTGCGGCGCTTCTGGCGACGGCGCGCCGCCCGCTGCTGATATTGGGCGGTAGCCGCTGGGACCCCAATGCCTGCGCATCGATCACCCGCTTTGCCGTGGCGCATCATCTGCCCGTTATCACCAGCTATCGCCGCCTGCCGCTGTTCGATCCGCTGCATCCCAACTATGCCGGAGACCTCGGCATCGGGCCCAATCCGAAGCTCATCGCCAGGCTGAAGAGCGCCGACCTGATCCTTCTGGCCGGGGGCAGGCTGGGCGAAATCCCCTCGCAAGGCTATACGCTGCTCGATATTCCCGGACCCGCCGCCAAGCTCGTGCATCTGTATCCCGACGCCATGGAGATCGGGCGCGTCTATGTTCCCCATCTCGCGGTGCAGGCCTCGCCGCGGCGTTTTGCGCCGGCACTGGCAGCATTGCCCGCTGCCGCGAACCCCGCATGGGCCGGGACGGCCGGTGATGCCCATGCCGAATATCTGGCGTGGACCGAGGAACCGACGCCGCAGCCGGGTGACGTCAATCTCGGCAGCATCATGGTGTGGCTGCGGGACAACCTTCCGGTGGATGCCGTCATCTGCAACGGTGCCGGCAACTATGCCTCATGGATCCACCGCTTCTTCCGCTTCCGCCGCTTTGCCAGCCACATTGCGCCGACATCGGCCTCCATGGGCTACGGCATGCCATCGGCGGTGGCGATGAAACGGCTCGATCCGGCGCGCACCGTCATCTCGATCAATGGCGATGGCGACTTCCTGATGAACGGCCAGGAGTTCGCCATTGCCGTCCAGTATGATCTGCCGATCATCGTCCTGATCTGCGACAACGGCATCTACGGCACCATCCGCATGCATCAGGAACGCGAATATCCCGGCCGGCGCATCGCTACCGATCTGCGCAATCCGGATTTCGCCGCCTATGCGCGAGCGTTCGGCGGTTTTGGCGTGACGGTCGAGAAAACCGCCGACTTCGGATCGGCGTTCGAGGCTGCAAGCGCTTCGGGCCTGCCCTCGATCATCCACATCAAGATTGATCCGGATGCGATCCTGCCTGCAACGACGCTGACCCGGATACATGATCAGGCCCGCCAGCGGCAGGCGTCAGCTTGAGGGACGCGGTTCCAGCCGTGTGAGCAAAGTCCCAGTAGAGTTCCCGGGCCATGGCGTACATCGGGCCGGGCTGCAAGTCGCGGTCATCGATCCGGGTTACCGGCATCACCTTGGAGAAATTCCCCGACGAGAAGATCTCATCGGCCGACTGGAAGTCCGCATAGGTGAGTGTCACCTCGTTCACGGTGATGCCGGCGCCGCGCAGCAGGCTGATGACCCGTCGGCGGGTAATGCCATTGAGGAAAGTGCCATTGGGGATGGGCGTCAGCACCTCGCCGTCGCGCGTCATGAAGATATTGGCGTTGGCAAGCTCGGTGATGTTGCCCAGCAGGTCGGGCACGAGGCAGTTCGTGAACCCGCGCAAGGCCGCTTCTGCGAGGGCGCGCGCATTGTTGGGATAAAGACAGCCCGCCTTGGCATCCACCGGCGCCGTCTGGCGGCTGGGCCGGCAGAACGGCGACAGCGTAACGGAGAGGTTGCCGGGCAGCGGCATGGGTGCCTCATAGATGCACAGGCACCAGTTCGTGGTTTCAGGGTCGTGCTTGACGCCACCGCCAGCGGCGCCGTTTTCCGCCCAGTACATGGGGCGGATGTAGAGCGCCTTTGAGGGGTCGAATCGTGCAATGCCTTGGCGTGCGAGGTCCAGCCAGCTTTCATCGCTCACCAGGGGCAGGAGGCCGAAATTCCGCGCCGAGGTGTTGATACGTTGCATGTGCATTTCGAGATCGGGGCTGGTGCCCTCGAAGGCCCGGGCGCCGTCGAACACGGTAGAGCCCAGCCAGGCGCCATGGGTTCGCGCGCCCATGATAGGCACGTTGCCTTCCTGCCACCTGCCTTCGAAGAACGTCCATGTAGCGGAAAAGCGTGGGGTTTTGACGGCTTGTGGCATGATGCGACCTCATTCTGGCTGTTGGTGCAGGACATGCATGTCGCGTACCACGACAGACGTCAATGTAGGGGATGGATGTCCCAAAGAAAGACGTGGTGAATGGCTCTCGATCCTCGTGCCAAGCGGTTTCTCGACATGCTGGCGCTCTCCGCCCCCGATGCATCGCAGAAGCTGTCCGCCGCCGGGCGGCGCGATGCCTTCGCCAAGCTGATGCAGATTGGCGAACGACATGTGGCAATCGCAAGGACCGAGGATATCGTCCTCGCCGGACCCGGCGGTCCGCTGCCGTTGCGCCTTTACGATTCGAAACCGGACAGAGACGGCCCGGCACCGGCGCTTGTCTTCCTGCACGGCGGCGGCCTCGTTGCAGGCAGCATCGATACCCATGATGGCATTTGCCGCATGCTGGCCAATGCATCCGGCACCATCGTGATATCGGTAGACTATCGCCTGGCGCCTGAAGCGCCGTTTCCCGCCGGCTTGATCGATGCGGGCTTTGCCATCGACTGGATCAACCGATCAGCGTCCCGCAACGGCATCGATCCCTTGCGGATTGCCGTGGGCGGAGAATCGGCCGGGGCGTTGTTGGCGGCCCTGATCTGCAATGGACACCAGGCCGTGTCGACCAGACCCAGAGCCCAGCTCCTGCTTTGCCCGGTTGTCGATCTGGCCGCCACATTTCCGTCGCGCCAGATGTTCGCGCACGGCCATCTCATCGACGATGCGACCATTGCACGAGATATCGACCACTGCCTGCCGCAGGGCGCTGATGCCACCAGCCTGCCGTCGCCCTTGAGAGAGGGGGAACCGGCGCGCGCGCCAGCCACCATTATCGTCGCCGCCGAATGTGATCCATTCCGGGACGAGGCCGCGCACCTTGCGGACATGCTGGCCGCCCATGGTGTGCCGGTTCAACACACCTGCCATCCGGGCATGGTACACGGGTTCTATGGGCTGAACGGGCTCTTCCCCCAGGCCGATAAGGCCCTTCAGGCAGCAGGCCAGCAACTTGCCGCGCTGCTCGCTTGAGGCGGCACTTTCAGAACCGGACCTTGCCGGCGCAAATCGCTGCATGAAGTTGAGCGTCGAGCCTGCGATAGCTGCCTTCGCCGGCCTGCAGGACGAAGATCGCATCACCCGACCAAGACGGATCGAAGCCTTGCCGGACGAGATCCTGCTTCTGGTGCTTGAATGTCCCGGTCAGCCCCGCCGCCCCGATCCTCACGAAGAGCGGCACCGCATAGGCCGGCAATTGAGTCCGCGCTTGGCGGCAAAGGGCCTCTAGGTCGAAGCCGTCGCCGGTATCCACCAGCGCCATGCCAGCCTTGCCGTCGGCGCCCGGCACATCGACGCCATAGACCACGGCGTCATTCACGCCCGGCGCCGCGGCCAGCACGTTGGCAACTTCGAGCGTCGACACGTTCTCGCCCTTCCAGCGGAAGGTATCGCCGATGCGGTCGACAAAATAGTAAAAGCCGGCGGCATTAATACGCATCAGATCGCCCGTGCGGAACCACCTATCTCCTTTGGCGAATACGTCGCGAAGGAGCTTGCGTTCTGTTTCGCTCTCCTCCGTATAGCCTTCGAAGCGACCCGAGGCATCGCCAACTTCGCCGATACGTCCAATTGCTTCGCCGGCCTCGCCTTTATCGACCGGGATGCACAAGCCGTCGGACCCGCGTAGCGGGGCCCCCGCCTCGACATCGAATTTCACGATGGCTATCGGAAAGCGGTGGCGCAGGTAGGACGGGATGCGGCCGATCGCCCCCGGCTTTCCTTCCACATTGAATAGCGAGAAGGTGCCTTCGGTAGCGGCGTAGAATTCGACGATCTGCGGAATCCGGAACCGGTCCTGGAAATTCGTCCAAATGTCGGCCCTGAGACCGTTGCCGCAGGCCAGCCGGAGGCCATGATCGCCATCTCCGTCGCCCGGCGGCGTGCTGAGAAGATAGCGGCACAATTCACCGATATACTGGACTTGTGTGCACTCCCATCTGTGGATGTCGTCCCAGAACCGGCGCGCCGAGAATTTTTCGGCAATGACCGTCGAGCCGCCTGCCACGAGTGTCGCCAGGACCGCTACAACACCGCCGACGCTGTGACACAGCGGCAGGCAATTATACATGCGGTCGGCTTCGCTGTTGCCCAGCAGGCCCTTGAACCACAGCGCCCAGTTCAGCACGCGCCTGTGGCTGACATAGGCGGCCTTGGGCAATCCGGTCGTGCCGGACGTATAGATGAGCAGAGCCTTGTCATCGATGCCGACCCGCGGCCCTTCGAAGGGGCGGGCATCGTCGCTCGCGGTCAATTCCGTATCGATGCGCCGCAGTTGCGGTTGCCCCGCGCCGTGGCACCATACGACAGGGGAACGGATCTGCGCGCTCCAGTCCGGCTCGCTGGCGCTAAAGGCTTCCACCAGCGCTGCTTCAACGATGACCTGCGAAGGGTGGGCAACGCGGAGACAATGGGCGAGCGAGCGACCTGTAAGGCTGGCGTTGATGAGTGCGGTGACCACGCCCAGCGATGAAAGCCCGAGCCATATGGCGACAAACTCGGGCCGGTTCGACATCATGAGGGCAACGCGATCGCCCTTGCCGAGCCCCTGTCGGTTCGCCCATCGGGCATAGGCGCCGATCCTTGCAGAAAGCGCCGAGAAGGAAAAACTCTCGCGATCGGACAAGAGGGCAGGCGCCGAACCGCGGATTTGCGCTTGTTCTCCAATCAGATGGCATAGAAGGCGATCCGGGTTTTTCTCAATGGCCGCCGTCGCGGCCAGCGCTTCCAGCCAGGCAGCCGATGGCGCGCGTGGTGCCGCCCGTTCGGCTTTCTCCGCGACGCCGGCATGAACATTCATCTGAGTAGCCGCTCCACACTTGGCAATTGCGGGGCAACCCTAGCGCAGATCGTGCCAGGCCCGTCCGGGTTGCCCGGATAGGTGGGAATTTTTGGCCAAACCGTTAACAATTAAGGTTTCCGCCCGGCCATGACGATGTCGGTTTCCGGAATTGCACGAAAATTGCAGGTCGGGAAATCCATCGAGATGCGCCGAACCAGAGGTCAGACCATGCGTGCGGAAACACTTGCCATCCATGCCGGCTATGAGCCGGAGGAAACCACCAAGGCGGTGGCAGTCCCGATCTATCAGACCGTCGCCTACACCTTCGACAGTGCCGATCATGGCGCCGCGCTCTTCAATCTCGAAAGCGAGGGCTACCGTTACAGTCGCATCGCCAATCCGACAGTGGATGTGCTGGAGAAACGCCTTGCAGCCCTTGAAGGCGGTGTCGGCGCCATAGCCGTCGCCAGTGGCCAGGCCGCTCTTCACTATGCCTTGTCAAACGTTGCCGACTGCGGCGGAAACATTGTGTCGGTGCCGCAGCTTTACGGCACCACCCACACACTGCTCACCCATATCCTCACCAAGCAGGGCATTGAGCCGCGGTTTGCAGAAAGTGACGCTGCCGCCGAGATCGAAAAGCTCATCGACGACGAGACGCGCGCTGTCTTCTGCGAGAGCATCGGCAATCCGGCTGGCAATATCTGTGACATCGCGGCGCTTGCGAAGGTTGCCCATTCGCATGGCGTTCCGCTCGTCGTGGACAACACCGTCGCGACCCCGGTGCTGTTGCGCCCCATCGAACATGGCGCCGACATCGTCGTTCATTCGCTCACCAAGTTCCTCGGCGGTCATGGCACCACGATGGGTGGCTGCATCATCGACGGTGGCCGCTTTCCATGGAAGGAGCACGCCGCGCGCTTTCCAATGTTCAACCAGCCCGACCCGTCGTACCACGGCATGGTCTATGCCGAGCGTTTCGGACCCACGGCGTTCGTGGAGCGTTGCCGCAGCGTCTATCAGCGAAACACCGGCGCAATCCTGCCGGCCTTCAATGCCTTCCTCCTGATGCAGGGCATCGAGACCGTGGCGCTGCGCATGGAGCGCCACGTCGAGAATGCGCTCAAGGTGGCCCAGTATCTCCAGGCCGATCCCCGCGTGGCATGGGTCAATCATGCCGGGCTGCCCGGTAACCCCTATCACGAGCTTGCAAGGAAATACCTTTCCGGGCGTGCTTCCTCGCTTTTCACTTTCGGGGTCGAAGGCGGGCTCGAGGCCGGCAAGCGTTTCTATGATGCGCTGAAACTTGTCGTGCGGCTGGTCAATATCGGCGATGCGAAGTCGCTCGCCTGCCATCCGGCGTCGACGACCCACCGGCAAATGTCGCCGGAAAACCAGAGGAAGGCCGGCGTCCGTCCCGAAATGATCCGGCTCAGTATCGGAATCGAACACATCGACGACATCATCGACGATATCGACCAGGCACTGACCGCGGCGACCGGAAGTCGTCGTGAACAGATTGCGGCGGAATGACCAGCAAGGCAGACACGACATGGACCCTACCCTGGAGTGCAGTTCCACCTTGGTAGCCAGCGACATCTGTGAGCCGGTCAGACTGACGCCCAGGCCGCCGCGCCGGCGGTCCCGCGTGCGGCTCAGACTTGGCATTGTCAACAACATGCCCGATGCGGCCCTCGTTGCCACGGAACGGCAATTCACGCACCTGGTGCGGGCTGCCCTGGATGACACCACGGACATCCGGCTGTTTCATATCCCCAGTCTTTCCCGAGGCGAGAAGGCCCGCAAACATCTCGCCCGCCATTACAGGCCTGTCTCGTCGCTTTACGGGTCGCGTTTCGATGCAATCATCGTCACCGGCAACGAGCCGCGGGCCGCACGTATCGACGATGAACCCTATTGGCCGGAGATGGCGCAGCTTGTGGACTGGGCCAGGGACTACACTGGATCTACGCTTTGGTCCTGCCTAGCTGCCCATGCCGCGGTGCTGCGCCTTGACGGGATCGAACGCCGGCGACTGCCGCAAAAGAAATCAGGCTTACTTTCGTGCAAGGTCAGCGCCACGGGTACCGATCATCTGCCTGACAGTTTGTCCGTGTGCCATTCCCGCTTGAACGAGCTTCCAAAGGGCGAACTCCTGGCGCATGGCTACAAGATCGTTTCCGAAGCCGACGGTGGCCATGTGGATGTCTTTACCAAGGCATTTCGCAGCAGTTTCGTGTTTTTGCAGGGGCATCCGGAATACGAAAGCGACTCACTGATGCGGGAATACCGTCGTGACGTCGGCCGCTATCTGAGGGGAGAGCAGGAAGCCTATCCCGAGGTGCCGGAGAATTACTTCGACAACGACACGGTTCTGCGGCTGGAGAACTACCGGACGCTGGCCGAGCGAACCCGCGATCCTGAATTGTTTGAAACTTTTCCAGCCGTTTGTCTGCGACCGGGATTGGAGGCGCGGCTTCAGAATTCAGCGGCGGCGGTCTTCGACTACTGGATGTCGCGTGTCGCGGCTGTATGTTCGGCCGCCTGACCTGTTTCAACCTTGTTTGCCGGATTCCTTCAGTTGAGACCCGTCAGCGCCTTCACCATCGCTGCGATCGACGCCGCATTGGAAAAATTCTGGGTCGTGATCATTTCCTGCGGAATCATGATATCGAAGGCCGCTTCGGTTGCGAGCATCACCTGCACCATTTCAAGCGAGGTGAAACCGGCGTCCGACAGGTTGGTGTTCTCTGCGTAGGGAAGGCTGTTCGACTGCAAGGCTCGGATGCCGCGCAGAACCGACATCACAGTGCTCGTGGTGTGCATGCTATCGGCCATGCCGCCAGACGCGGCATTGGAATGAATTGAGACAGCCATGCTGGTATCGCTCATAGCGTCGACCCTCTTTGGAACATCGGCCGGATTATAGCCGGCCGGCGGATGTTTCTGAGACTTTCGCCGATTTATGGTGAAGATTGGCTGTCTGTGCCGGTTCGAGCATCGTTATCAATTCCTGAACCATATTTCCCGTCTTCGCCGCCCCGCTGTCTTCAAGGCATGCTGTTTGCATCGCTGCCGGCAACATTGCGGGAGAAGTCACTATGAACGACATGAATTCTGCGCTGACGGCCGTCCTCCACGAACAGGCCTCGCAATCAGGCCAGCTTCTCAGGAAACGAGCTGCAGCCGCCGCCGCAATCGCACGCACCCATGCCGACGACGTCGACAACACATCGCGGTTTCCGGCCGAGGCGATCACCGCCATCAAGCAACAAAGGCTGATGGGCATTCTCGTGCCGCAGAAGCTCGGTGGCGAAGGTGCCAGCATCGCCGACGCGGCCGAGATCTGCTACACGTTGGGCAGGGCCTGCGGCTCGAGCGGCATGATCTATGCCATGCATCTGGTAAAGGTCGCCTGCATCGTCGACCACGGGCCGGGCGTCAGGTGGCAGGAGAGCCTTCTGCGGGGTCTCGATTCGGAACAACTCCTGTTCGCGTCATCGACAACTGAAGGCATGGGGGGTGGCAACATCCGCTCCAGTGCCTCGGCGATCTGCCACGACAATGGCCGCATAACGCTGCAACGCGATGCTTCGGTGATATCTTACGGTGCCTATGCCGATGGCATCGTCACCACCGCGCGGCGCAGCGAAACATCTGAACCGTCCGACCAGGTGCTCGCCGTCTTCATGAAGGAAGACTACGAGCTGCAATTGACCGGCGGCTGGGATACGCTCGGCATGCGTGGTACCTGCAGCGCCGGCTTTAAGCTCACGGCGCGCGGTGTCGCCGATCAGGTCCTGCCGGTTCCCTATGACCGCATCCACGCCCTGACCATGACGCCGGTCGCCCATCTCCTGTGGTCAAGCGTCTGGGCAGGCATCGCCGCCGCCGCGGTTCAGAAAGCCGAGCTGTTCGTGCGCAAGGCCATGCGCGGCGGCAATGGCCAGACACCACCCGGTGCCGCGCGCCTTGGTGAAGCCAAGACGAAGCTCCGGCACCTTCGCAGCATACTTTCCGTTGCTCTGGACCGCTATCAGACAAGCCGGCAGGACCCGCAGACCGAAGGTTCACTCGACTATCAGACGTCGCTTGCGATGACCAAGGTCGATGCTTCCGAACTCGCCGTGGAGACGGTCATGAGCTGCTACCGCACCTGCGGGCTGGCGGGCTATCGCAATGATGGCGATGTGAGCATCGGCCGCCACCTGCGGGACGTCCTGTCATCGCCGATCATGATCAACAATGACCGCATCACCGCCAGCATGGCGGGCGCCATGCTGATGAGTGGCGTTCCCGATGCCATCCGCAACTGAAACGTCCCCCTCAATGGAGTGCCAGGCATGAATTCCCCCTTCCATCGGAGCCGCAACGCCACATCCATCGATGCCGCGCAAGTCGATGGCATGGCCTCGACATTGTTCCGCCCCATGGGCGCCGACGGCGTCTATGCGCGCACGGCGGATTACGAAATAGTGGTGGAGAAACTTGCCGGTCTCATCACGTCCCACCGCGATCCGGAAGCCGAGATCCTCAGATTTCCACCGGTCATGAGCCGCCAGCAGCTCGAGCGCTCGGGCTATCTCAAGAGCTTTCCCAATCTTCTGGGTTGCGTGTGTGCTCTGCACGGCAGCGAGGCCGAGATCAATGGTGCCGTGGCACGCCATGAAGCCGGTGGCGAGTGGACAACGTCGCTGACCCCGGCCGATCTCGTCCTCTCGCCGGCGGCCTGCTATCCGGTCTACCCGATCGCGGCCGAGCGGGGCACCGTGCCGGATGCCGGCTATCTGTTCGACATCGCGGCCGACGTGTTCCGCCACGAGCCTTCGCGCGAGATCGACCGGTTCCAGTCGTTCCGCATGCGTGAATATGTCCGTATCGGAACACCGGAGCAGGTTTCGACATTCCGGCAGAGCTGGATGGAGCGGGCAACGGCAATCGCCGACCGGCTCGAACTGCCCTTCACGCTCGAACAGGCGAGCGACCCGTTTTTCGGCCGCGTCGGCATGATCAAGGCCGTGGCGCAGCTTCAGGCGGCGCTCAAGTTCGAACTGCTGATCCCGGTCCGCTCGCTCGACAAGCAGACCGCTTGCATGAGCTTCAACTACCACAAGGAACACTTCGGCGACGTGTGGGACATGCGGCTTGCATCGGGAGAACTCGCCCATTCGGGCTGTGTCGCCTTCGGCATGGACAGGCTGGCCGTGGCGGTGTTCGCCGTCCATGGGCTGGACATTGCATCGTGGCCGGCAGGCGTGCAGGCAGCCCTGGCGCTGTAATCACCTCCATCGCCGCTCGCTTCCGGCGGGGCGGCTATTCCGGCTGGCTAAGGGTCACGCTCGTGCTTCACAAACTGAAAACTCTGTGGCCCGGCTCAGGTCTCATCATGATGTCACGGCTTGCAGGGGCGGGTGTAGGTTTCCTCACCCAATTCCTGCTCGTCAAGCTGATGGGAGCGCATTACCTCGGGCTCTTCTATGCTGGCAGCAGTCTCGCCGTCGTGCTGGGGCTGTTGGCGGCCCAGGGCTATCCGCAGATCGCTGCCCGGTTTGCCGGGCGCTACCGCAACAAGCAGAACGGCGCGCTGTTTGGAACATTCACGGGCCATGCGCTGCGCGAGGGGTTGATGGTGGCCGCCGCCCTTGGACTGGGGGTCATCGTCTGGGCCCTGCTGTGGCCGAGCCTTTCTGTCGACGAGAGGACCACCTACGCCATCGCCGGATTGCTGACGGTGGCGATTACCGCCCTCAACATCCTGACCGCCATCGCCGGCGGCATCCGCCAGTTTGCCCTGTGCTATGTGCCCGAGGGGCTGGTGCGACCGCTGGCGTTCCTTGTCGCCGTCGGCGTGGCAGGCGCTGCGGGCCTCGCTCTGAAAGCTGAAACCGCCCTGGCCATGTTTGCGCTGATCACCGGCGGCTTCGCCGTTGCCGTCGGCATGCTCTTGCTGCAGCGCATGCCGGCCGTTCGCTGGCGGCCGGCTTCGAGCGGTGCGCTGGCGTGGCGCTGGCGCAGCGAGGCCTGGCAGTTGATCCTTCTTGCCGTCTTCACCAACTCGTTCGCCGACGTGGGCATCCTCGCTGTCGTGCCGTTCCTTTCCAGCAGCGATGTCGCCGTCTTCGGCCTGTGTCTGAAGCTGGCACTGCTGGTTGGGTATTTCGTGCAGATCGCACAGCACATGGCGGTGCCGGACATGGCCGATGCGCGGCATTCGCGCGATGATGAACGCCTCCATCGCGCAGCCTGGCGCTCGATCCTGTTGCCATCGGCGATCACGCTGGCAAGCATTGCCGTTATCTACGTGCAGGGCGAAAGGCTGTTGTCCCTTTTCGGTCCCGAATTTACTGCCGGCCGCCAGGTCCTGCTGATCTTGCTCGCCGCACAACTCATGCGCGCGCTTGCCGGGCCAAGCGTGCATGTTCTGACGCTGAGCGGTGTTCAGCGCATCAACATGGCGCTGGCCGCCTCGGCCCTCGTGCTCCTGTTGCTGGCCAGCGCCTTGTTCACGCCAGTTTTTGGCGTCGAGGGCGCGGCTTACGCCGTGTTCACCGCCTATGCCTATTGGATCGGGTTCAGCGCAATTGCCCTTCTCTGGCTGCGCGAGTCATCGGTCGATGTCGTCTGGCTCACCCTCAAGCTGTGGCGTTCGGCAGGTACGCAAGTATAATTTGATGATGGTTCCGGCAGGATTCGAACCTGAGTCCGCAAGATTAGGAATATATGAAATAGACATTCTGATTGTGTGGGATTTCTTGGATTTTTTGAGTGATTTATAGCCTGAAATAAAGTTGAATACGCTGCAATATACTCCGTTACTCCTATCTCTCCTTAGCGCTATATAACATCGCATATCGCCTCAAACGCAACCTGAGTGTTGCCTCAAGAGGCTGACATGCCGAAAAAGCGCCTGACCGCCGCAATGATCGAACGCCTCTCGGCCGAGTTCAAGGCCACGGTTGCGCTTGAGGCGATCCGCGGTGAGCGGATGATTTCGGAGTTGGCGGCGAAGCACCAGCTTCATCCGAACCAGATCACGCAATGGAAACGGCAGGCCATCGACAAGCTGGCCAAGGCCTTATCCACAGCACCGCGTCTATCCTTACCTGCTATGGCATCTGGCGATCGAGCGGCCGGACCACGTCTGGTGTGCCGACGTGACCTACATCGCGATGCGGCGCGGCTTCCTCTACCTCGCCGCCATCATGGACTGGTTCAGCAGCAAGGTCCTGGCCTGGCGGCTGTCGAACACGATGGATGCCGACTTCTGCATCGCCGCTCTCGAAGAAGCGATCGCCCGCCACGGCAGGCCCGACATCTTCAACATGGATCAGGGTTTGCAGTTCACCAGCTTCGCCGGCAAGACACCCGACGAGGTCTATGCTGCGACAGAAATGACGGAGAAGCCGGCGGCGTAGAAGCGAACCCGATCCACCTTAGCCAAGCCGCCAAACTGTCTCGCTAGGCGGGACCTCCTCACCCGATTGCTGCCATCTGCAGAAGAGTGCCCGGACCGCGCCTTCGCTCCAACCGCTATCGTTGCCGACGCCGCGGGCCGCAATCGAGGTCGCTGCGTCTCTGGCGCGCAGTCTTCAACGGCGATTGCCCCTTGACTTTCGCGCGAATCCACGACCTCCTGAGGCCGCTTGAGCAGTGCGACTCCAAGAGGCGAACGGCAAAGATCTGCGTGCCGAATCCCTCGATGACACAGCTCATTAACCAAAAGCATCGCAGTTTCGTGATTTAATGGAGGTTGTGCGGACACAGGTGGATCGACGGCAAGCCTGACCAGCATAGGCAACAAGGGGTGTGGGGCATTGCAACATCTGATCGGCCGACAGGCGTGCAAGCATGACGGCTGAGGTGGGTCGTTGTCGAGGCGGCTCGGTGATCGCTGGCACTCACAGTCAGCGGGGGGGTGGATATGCGGCAAGCGGCGGCAACCGTCGACAGGACGCTGCAGGCTGGCAGCATCACAGTGCCCGTTCCCAGATTCTTGGTTTGCTGAGCTGCCTGTGGCAATCCTCCTACCGCCTCAGGATCGGCTTCCTCGCCACCGGCATCGCCGCGATACTCATCGGCAACATGGTTGGCCAGGTTCGGCTCAACCAGTGGCACGGCTCCTTTTTTGATGCCCTGGCCCAGCGCAACCTCTTCGGCCTGGGCCATCAGCTCCTGATCTTTTTCGCCATCGTCGGCGTTCTCCTCGCCCTCGTGGTGGCGCAGACCTGGATGCAGGAGATGCTCAAGGTCCGCTTGAGGGAATGGCTGACCAACCACCTCCTGGACCAGTGGCTGGTGGCCGGGCGTGCCTACCGCCTCGGGCTCGCCGGGGAAATCGGCATCAATCCCGACCAGCGCATCGAGGAGGACACGCGCAAGCTCACCGAACTCTCGGCAAGCCTCGCCGTCGGCCTGTTGCAGGCGAGCCTGCTTCTGATCAGCTTCATCAGCATCCTGTGGGCACTGTCCAACAAGCTCGTCTTCGCACTGGGCGGTCATCATTTTTCCATTCCCGGCTACATGGTGTGGTGCGCCGTGGGCTATGCCATCGTCGGCTCGCTGCTGACCTGGCGGGCAGGTTATCCCTTGATCAACCTCAACGCCGAGCTCTATGCCCGCGAGGCCGAGTTGCGCTTTGCCCTGGTGAGGGTGAGCGAGAGCGCCGAAAGCATCGCGCTGTTCGGTGGCGAGCAGGACGAGCGGCGCCAGCTCACGGGCATACTCGACCGCGTCATACTCACCATGCGCAGGCTCTCGGGCTCGCGTTCGCGCCTAACGTGGATCACCTCGGGCTATGGCTGGATCGCCATCGTGGTGCCGATCGTGGTGGCCTCGCCCGGCTATTTCAACGGCGGCCTCACCATTGGCGGGCTGATGATGGTGGTCGGCGCCTTCAACCAGGTGCAGAGTTCGCTGCGCTGGTTCGTCGACCAGTTTCCCGCCATCGCCGACTGGCGCGCCACCCTGCACCGGGTGAGCGCCTTCAAGACGGCCGTCGACAAGGTGGACGAGATCGACGATGCGGTCGAGCATATCAAGTTGGAACCGCACCCCGAGGGCAAGCTCGCCTTCGACGATGTAAGCGTTCTCTTTTCCGATGGCCGCGTGGTCGTTGCCGAGGCGACGGTGGAGATCGGCCCCGGCGAACGGGTTCTTCTCGTCGGTGAATCGGGCGCCGGCAAGAGCACCCTGTTCCGGGCGCTTGCCGGGCTGTGGAAGTGGGGCAACGGCACCATCCGCCTTCCCGACCCGCAGACGATGATGTTCATGCCGCAACGTCCGTACCTGCCGCTGGGAACCTTGCACGGCGCCATCACCTATCCCGACCCGCCGGATTCTTTCGCCGATGCCGACATCAAGGCGGTGGTGAAGCGGGTGGGCCTCAACGAGTTTCTGCCCATGCTCGATGTCGAAGCGCGCCTGGACAAGCATCTCTCGCTCGGTGAGCAACAGCTTGTCGGCTTTGCCCGCCTGCTGCTGCACGGACCCCGTTGGGTGTTTCTCGATGAAGCGACCTCGGCCCTGGATGAAATCAGCCAGCGCCGGGTGATGTCGATCTTCGATGACGAACTGTCGGGTGCCGCGGTCGTCAGCATCGGCCACCGGCCCGGCCTTGAGGCCTTTCACACCCGCACCCTGCACCTGGTGCGCACCCCGCTCGGGGCCATGCTGCACCACAAGCCGCCAGCGCCACCCTCGATGGGGGTCGGGCTGGACGCACCCGTCCTTGGCAAGAGCCGTTCGGCAAAACCGGTCAAGGCAGCGCTTGCGGGCTGACGGACCCGACCACGTCGGCCGTCTCAGAGTCCGATCCGATACGACCGGATCCTCTAACCTTGCGGGAAAAACTGGTAGAGCCAGGTCTCGGTGAGCGCCTTGCCGTTAAGGCGGAGATAGCAGCGCAGGTCGACCTGTTCGTTGCCTTCGATGTCGACATCGAACAGCGCCCGCCAGTGGTCGGTGCCGACGATCTTGATCACGTAGGCATTGTCCACCGTGCCGCGCGAGGTGCTGACGACCGGCTTGATGTCGTAGCGCGGCGCCATATGCGACAAGGCACCGCCGGCAAAGTCGATGACGAACTTGCGCTTGTTGCGGTCGTCCGGCTTGGGCAGTCCCGGCACCCCGCCCTGACCAATGCGTGTGGCAACCGCGCGGGCGATGTCGGCGGGCGGGTCGGGCTCGTCGTCCTGCCAGTAGAGGCGGTAGCTGTAGGATAGCCTCTCACCCGCTCTCACCGGTTTCTGCGGCACCCAGTAGGCGACGATATTATCGTGGATCTCATCTTCGGTGGGAATCTCGACAATCTGCACCGCGCCTTTGCCCCAGGGGCCCAGCGGTTCCACCCAGATGCTCGGCCGGCGGTTGTAGAACGCCCCGTCGTCCTGATAGTCGGCAAAGACGTGATCGCGCTGCAAGAGGCCAAAGCCCTTCGGGTTGTCGTCGAGGAACGAGTTGGTGAGCAGCGAGGGCGGATTGATCAGCGGCCGCCAGATGCGCTCGCCCGTACCCGTCCACAGGACGAGCCCGTCGCTGTCATGGATCTCCGGGCGCCAGTCGGCCGCCCGCCGCCGCTCGCTTTCGCCGTACCAATACATGCTGGTCAGCGGCGCAATACCCAGCCTCTCGATGTCCTTGCGAACAAAAAGGTCCGCCCTGACGTCCATCACTGCACCCGTTGTCCGCGTCGCCTCGAAACGATAGGCGCCGGCCAGGCTCGGGCCATCGAGAAGGGCATGGATGACGATCCTCGGGCCCTGCGGGTCGGGTTCGGCCAGCCAGAACTCGGTGAAGCGGGGAAACTCCTCAGGCACGGCCAGGCCGGTGTTGACGGCGATGCCGCGCGCCGAGGCCCCGTACTGGCCTTCCTCGCCGCAACTGCGGAAATAGCTGGCGCCCTGGAAGGCCAGCCAGTCGGTCTCAGCCCCGCCGGCGTTGACCACCCTGAAGCCCGAAAAGCCAAGATCGGCCGGCAGCGTCTTGTCGAGCCCCGTCGTGCCGTAGTCGAAGTCCGCAGGCGAATAGGTCACCCGGCGCGCATTCCCGCCTTCGACGAGGTTGATCTGCACCGGCAGGGTATTGAACTTGTTGAGATGGAACAGCCGTACCGCGAAGGGCCAGGCATCACCCGCCATCAGCGAGCTGTCGTTACGAAACCTGATCTTCTGCACCATGTCATAGTCGATGCGGGCGATCTCGTCGGGCACCGGCGGCACGGGCGCCACGTAGGGCCGGGCCGCCAGCGCCTCGGCCATTCCCCTCAGCCGGTCGAAATCGAACGGCGTGGCCGGGCCCAATGGTGCATCGCCCGCAGCCGCCAGGGCAGACGTCCGGCCGCTCGCGGCAAGGGCAAGCGCAAAAGGGGCACAAGCGAGAAGAAACTGGCGGCGGCTGGCTTCGGGCATGTCTGGTCTGAACTTCGATGCAGGCTAGGAAACACTGTGGATTTGCGGCCGCACGCGCACCGTTCCGTGTCCTGCCAATGAGGCGGTTTCGTGGCGGTGGGCCGGAAGACTTGCGCATCCCGGCATCGCTGGCTTTGCAGATCGGGGCCCCCCCTGTGTCAGCGGGGTGGGGCTGGTGTATCCTTTGCCGTCGAGGGCCTTGAGGACGAGCGATGCCGGATTCCGTCGAACGCCTGCTGCAATCAATGAGGCTTGCCGAGAAGATCGGCCAGCTCAACCATCCCAGGGCCAGCGCCGAAGCCGTCACCGGTGCGCCGGCGCCGCGGCCGGCGATATCGAGGCGCGCATTCGCCGCGGTGAAGTCGGGAGCCTTGCCGCCGGCTTTGACATTGCGCGATTGCGGGCGCTACAGACGATTGCCGTCGAACAATCCCCGCACCACATCCCGCTCCTCTTCACGCTCGATGTCGTCCACGGGCACCGCACCATCTTTCCCCTGCCCCTGGGCCTTGCCTGCACCTGGGACATGGACCTGGTGCGCCGCACCGCACGTGCGGCGGCGAGCGAGGCCGCATCGAGTGGCGTGGCCCTTGCCTGGGCGCCGATGCTCGACATCGCACGCGATGCCCGCTGGGGGCGCGCGGCCGAAAGTCCCGGTGAGGACCCGTTCCTTGCTTCCCGTTATGCCAGCGCCATGGTCGAGGGCTTTCAGGGAGCCGATCTCAGGCAGGCGGACACCATGATGGCGACGGCCAAGCATTTCGCCGGCTACGGCCTTGCCGAGGGCGGGCGCGACTACAATGGCGCCGACATCAGCCCTTATCGCATGCACAACGTCGTGTTGCCGCCATTCAAGGCGGCGGTCGAGGCCGGAGCCGGGGCTGTCATGGTCGGCTTCCATGACCTCTCGGGTATCCCGACGACCGCCCATCGTGAACTGCTCGGCGACCTGTTGCGCGGCCTGTGGAATTTCAAGGGCCTTATCGTTTCCGACTACACTGCCATCATGGAACTCCGGAACCATGGCGTGGCGGCCGATGACAAGGAAGCAGCGCTGCTGGCCTTCAGTGCCGGTGTCGATATCGATCTCATCAGCGAATGCTATTTTCGCCACCTGCCCGAACTTGTGGCCGAAGGCCGGGTATCGGCGCAGTCCATCGACGCAGCCTGCCGCCGGGTGCTGCACGCCAAGGCACGGCTTGGCCTGTTCGACGATCCCTATCGCGGGCTCGATGAAGGGCGCCGGCAAAGCGTCACGCTGACACCCGCGAACCGGGCGCTGGCGCGCGAGGCGGCCGCCAAATCCTGCGTCCTGTTGAAGAACGACGGCGTGCTGCCGCTCAGGCGCAACGGCCAAACCTTCGCCCTCATCGGACCGCTCGCTGACAGCCGTGCCAACATGCAGGGCACCTGGGCGGTCGCCGCCCGGCCCGACGACAGCGTCACGGTACTGGAGGGCATGCGCCGTGCCGCCGGCAACTCCTGCCGTCTCCTGCATGCCAAGGGTGCGAACATCGTCGATGATCCCGATATCGCCGCCCGGGTCAACGTGTTCGGGCCCACCTTCACGCTTGATGACCGCACGCCCGAAGAGATGGCGACCGAAGCGGTCCGGGTGGCGCTTGAGGCCGATGTGGTGATCGCCTGCCTCGGCGAGGCGAAGGAGCATTCGGGCGAGTCCTCCACGCGCACCGCGCTCGGCCTGCCCGGCAGCCAGCAAAAACTGCTCCGGGCCCTCAAGCGGACCGGCAAGCCGCTCGTTGTGGTGACCATGAGCGGCCGCCCGCTGGAGCTCGAATGGGAAGAGCGCAACGCCGACGCCATCCTGCACACCTGGTTCGCCGGCAGCGAGGCGGGCAATGCCATAGCCGACCTGCTGTTTGGCGACGTCAACCCCTCTGGCAAGCTCGCCATGAGCTTTCCGCGCAGCAGCGGGCAATATCCGTTCCATTATGCCGAGGCCCCGACCGGCCGGCCGATCGACGGCATAGGCATCGATGTCGCCGGCGACGAGGAGATCGACAACAACGGCCGGCATGTGTTCCGCAAGTTCACCACCGCCTGCCGGCTCGAGGGGGCGCATACGGCGCTTTATCCCTTCGGCCACGGCCTCGGCTACGCCGCATTCGACTATGGCCCCCTGACACTGGACCGCACCAGGCTGCGCGGTACGACGGACGTGCTCACGGCTTCGGTGACGGTGCGCAACGCCGGTAGGGTGGCCGGGGAAGAAATCGTCCAGCTTTATATCAGCGATCCGGTCGCCAGCCGCTCGCGCCCGGTGCGCGAACTCAAGGGCTTCCGCAAGATCATGCTGCAGCCGGGCGAAGAACAGCCAGTGCGCTTTCCCATTGCCGTCGCCGATCTCACTTTCTTCCGCGCCGAGCGGCTTGGCAGTCCCGAACCCGTCTGGGAGCCGGGCACGTTCATCATCCAGATCGGTCCCGGCTCGGATTGTCTTTCGGCGGCAACGGTTGAATGGCTGGCCGAGTACTGACCAACGGGCTCAGCGGTCGAGCCGCTCGACCGCGCGGGCGCGGGCCCGGCAGGCGGTAATGAAGGCGGCGTAGCTCCATGCAAGGTTCCCGGCCGATGTCTGCACTCCCGTTTCCCGGTCGAACTGTTCGGCAAGTTCGCCCGATGCCGGGGTGAACCGCCTGACCGTTGCGAGAAAGGCATCGCCGCGCGCAATGAGCGCGGCCGCGTCGGGCGCCCCACCCGCCGCCAGCCGGAAATAGAACTCCGCGGCCGCCAGGGTCGCTACATACCATGCACCGCCCCCAAAATACACATCGGCGGGAAAGCGGCCCAGCGCCGGGGCATCGGCGTCGTTCATCTGCCGGTTGATGACTAGGCTGTCGGCGAATATCCTTTCCGTCAAACGCAGTGTGGCGCGGACTCTCGGGTCCGCAATGGCGTGCGCGCCGCGCGGCAGGTCCGCATGCAGCACAGCGAGAATGACGGATATATCAGGGTCCCTGCCGGTGGCACCATCGGGGCTGTCGAGACGCGCCCTGTAAGCGCTGATCCGATCACACCAGTGCGCATCGAGCGCCGCGGCGAGAGGACCTACGGCCTCTTCTGCCCGCGCGGCATCAGCGGTGGCACCGTTGGATTGCAGCCATCCCACGCCGTCGACCAGGGCGCCCAGATGGACAAGCCTTGTGTAGTAATGCCCGCCCAGTTCCTCCTCCCACAGGTCGCAGGAAGGTTCCAGGCAGTGGCGGGCAACAAAGGCGAGATCCTGACGGACAAGCTTTAGCAGGAGCGATTTCAACTCTTCATCATGGGGCGGACAAAGCGGCCAGTAGCGCATCATGGCAAGCGCGCGCAGGGCGGGACCGTCGAGCTGCGGGCGCGCCCACTTGATGATGTCGAGAGTGCCGTCTGGATTGTAGCGCGCCTCTGCCAGCAGGCGCTCGCCCGTCGCCCGGCGAAACTCCTCCGCCGGCCGCAGGAATTGCCGGTGGGAAGGGCTCACGGACGTGCGGTCCGGCTGGGTTCTGGGGCCGTCGATTTCGCTGAGGGAGAGACTGAAACGGATGAAGTCGGCGAAAAGGGCATGGCTTTCCTCGCCGGCGAGCCCGGCGATCATCGCCTGGCGCAAGGCATCCATGACGAGGGCGGAATCACGCAGCCAATGAAAGAAGTAGTCGGGCGCGGGGTCGTAATCGCCGAAATCGGGTGAGGCGACCACCGAACCGGGCTTCGGTGTGATCGCCTGCGCGAAGCCGGGGCGCCGGCGCGTGAGGCCGGTCGCCGAAACGCTGCGCAGCATGGCACGAACGGCCAGACGCTGCTCCCCATCGAGCCAGCGTTCGAGCCCGGGCGCCTCGTGTTGCTGCCGAACATCCGACACGAACGAGCTCCTCAGACCAGTTGCGGGCTATCAAAGCCCAGCTTCGCGAGGCCCGCCTGCACCTCGGGACAGCTCATGAACAGCCGCCACATGAGGCCGCTACGGTAATTCTCGATCATCACGATGATCGGCCCCTGATCGATGGCGAGGTGATCGGCGGAATACCAGCCCGTCTCTTCGCTGAAAGCATCCGTGAAGCCGCAATCGCGCCAGATGCGATCTCCCAGGCGCTCGAAGAAATGGCGCAGGGCCGGCATCGAAAGGTCCGGGCAATAGGGCATGCTGGCGAGCGCTGCCGTCGGCGCGATGACGCAGCGGTCATCCGTCGGGGAATGGGCGGCATAGCCGCCGGGCCTATCGCTTGCCGTCAGGCCCCAGCAGTCCGCGCCATAGCCGCGACACCCGCGGGGATTGGCCACGCAATGGGCATGATTGATGCGCACGTGGTGGACGTTCTGGCGCCAGTAGTCGGCGTACCTGTCCCTGAGGCCGCGCGGATCGAGGCCAAGGAAGGAGTAGTGGGCAAAGAACAGCGGCCCGCCCATGGGCGGTCCCAGCGGCAGCTCGATGCCGCAATAGCTCTCGCCATTGAGGAAGGTGCGGCCGCCGGCCCAGCCCTCGTGGTAGACCGCGGCATCGACGGGATGACTTGGTGAAGCGGCGGCCAGCACATAAGTGATGAGGCACTCGTCCCAGCCGCGGATGCGATGATCGATGCACCATCCGCCCGTCGGGCTCCAATGCCAGAAGAGGCAATTCTCGCCGCGCGTGTGCCAGTCCCATTCGACCGCGTTCCATAGCTGCTCGATGTCTTCTCGCAGCGCCGTCTCGCCCGCCGTCGCGGCCGTGAAATACTGCCGGGCACACAACAGGCCCTGCATGAGAAAGGCGGTCTCGACCAGATCGGCACCGTCGTCGCGCGGCGAAAAGGGGATGGTTTCCCCGGTGGCGCCGTTCATGAAGTGGGGAAAGACGCCGTGATAGGAGGCGGCCTGTTTCAGGTGTGCCGTCATCATGAACAGACGTGTGACGGCTTCGCTGCGCGTGATCCAGCGACGTTCCACCGCCACGATGATGGCCATCACGGCAAAACCCGAGCCGCCGATGGTAACCAGGTCGCGCGGTCCGCTGGCACGATCCTTGATGAGGCCGCTCTCCGGATGGCCGAGTTCCCAGAAGTAGGAAAAGGTCCGCCGCTGGACCAGGTCGAGCAGTTCGCTGTCGGAGAGACGAGATGTCTCCTTGGCGGTCCTGGTATTCATTGACTAGCCCACATCGCTGGAAGCCTGAGCGCCGTTCTCATCCGGCGGCGGGGGGGGGGAGCGGTTGAGGGTGAGAAGCTAGCGCTGGCGCTGCCAGTCATGCAACCCACCAGTCGCGCGGTACGATTGAAGGTGCCGCTCGGGGCATATGCACCACGCCGGGACCATGAATGGCGAATTGACCGTGACGTATGATGACTTTGAATGCTGCGGCACGACACGGCGAAGCATCAGGCCGGCGATCGAATTCGCCGTAAGGCTCGGGTTCGTTGATGTCACCTTGAAGGGATTTCTCAACCACGGCATCGCCAAGCGGCCATCGAGCTATGCGCTGACCTGGCTACCCCGCTATGACGGCGCACCACCGAGTAACAGGTGGAACGCTATCAAGAGCATGGAGCAGGCCGAGATCGTTGTTACCCACGTTTGCACGCTCAGGGAGCTGCATGGTAACAGGCTGAGGCGGCCGACAGCGAAGATGGTGCTTCCCCAGCTCTCAAGGCCGAGAGGATCGGTGCACAAATTACCGATTAAATGATTGATTTAATTGGTGACCCCGGCAGGATTCGAACCTGCGACCCTCAGATTAGGAATCTGATGCTCTATCCTGCTGAGCTACGGGGCCTTGGCGTTGCAGCGGTTGGCCTCGGCCCTCTTAACCCCTCGAGAGGCCTTTGATCAAGCCGCGCGAGCGGCGGGCTGGACGGCGCAGCGCGGAGCAATGGCCAGATATTTCCGGCCAGCGTGCGCAGCCTGCACCATTTGATCGACCATCCTCTCAAAACAAAGGGCCCGCCGGCAGCGGGCCCTTCGGTTTCATCGACAATGGCAACCGGCTCAGGCGGCCTCTTCTGCGGCTTCCTCGGTCTCCGGCTTTTCGGCCCGGTGCGCGGACTTCTCCAGCACCTGCTCGACTTCAGCGACCGCAGCCTCATCGCTCAGCTTCTTCACAGCGGCGACCTCGCGGGCCATGCGGTCGAGCGCGGCCTCGTAAAGCTGGCGTTCGGAATAAGACTGCTCGGGCTGGCGCTCGGAGCGGTAGAGATCGCGCACCACCTCGGCCACGGCGATGAGATCGCCGGAATTGATCTTGGCCTCATATTCCTGGGCGCGGCGCGACCACATGGTGCGCTTTACCCGGGCGCGACCCTTGAGAACCTTCAGGGCCTGCTCGATGAGCGGCTTTTCAGCCAGCTTGCGCATGCCGACGGCATCGCACTTGCCAGTCGGCACCCTGAGGCGCATGCGCTCCTTGTCGAAGTCGATGACATACAGTTCCAACCGCGCCCCGGCGATCTCCTGTTCCTCGATGTCGACGATCTTGCCGACGCCGTGAGCGGGATACACCACGAACTCGTTGGCCTTGTATTTCAGCTTCTTGACAGGGGACTTCTTGGCTACCGACATGCGTATTTCACCTCGCAGGACACATTTAGCGCGTCAGACTGACAGGAAACCGCACGAAACTCCACCCGCGCCGGCAGGGCGCAGGCCCTAGTCTCGTTGCTCCGGAGGCCGCCCCAAGGCGGCTTCGCATCCAGGACCCTTGCTTGCCAACTTCGGTTCAAAGCAACGGCAAGAAGACCTTGCAGATCTCACCCTCTGGGTCCTTGAGGCGAAAAAAAGTCCGAGCTTGCGACAGCCCGGCCGGTTTTCCTGAAAGTCAAGACGACATCGCCACTTATATAACACAACTTATGGCGATTTCAAAGGGGTATGCCACCACATTGGGCTCACCCAGCGGTGTCGGGACGCATTTCCGAACAAATCTGGTTAATCGCCTTCGCCCGGCTCGGGTGAAAAGTATTTGTCAAATTTGTCGGTTTCGCCGTCGAATTCCGCGGCGTCGGCCGGCGGCTCCTTCTTGGAGGTGATGTTCGGCCACACGCTGGCATATTTGGCGTTGACCTCGAGCCATTGTTCGAGGTTGGGCTCGGTGTCGGGCTTGATGGCATCGATCGGGCACTCGGGTTCGCACACCCCGCAGTCGATGCATTCGTCAGGGTGAATGACGAGCATGTTCTCGCCCTCGTAGAAGCAGTCCACCGGACACACCTCCACGCAATCCATGTATTTGCACTTGATGCAGTTCTCGTTGACGACGTAGGTCATGACCTTGCCAGTTTCAGGTTCCCTGTTTGACTCGCGCGGGGAGCCCCGCTGCCTGTGAGCGATTTGATCGAGAGGCCTATAGCAAGCCACGGCGGGGGATGCATCCTTTTTTCGATGCTAGCTGACATGCGAAAAGTCGATATCGACTTTCGGACAACTCCGCCCCCGATCGGCCCGAGTCGCCCGGTTTTGCGCGCATTCGGGCGATTCCATACGGTTGCAGGCGTTTCGGTCGATTTAGCATTGATCGGCAGGAATGCTATTCCGCTTGTGTGCAAGGGGGGCTTGCGTCTGTCGCCTGCAGGTCCTCATAGAGCATCGTTGCCGCCGTCGCCGGACCGCGCCGGTGAGCAAAGCCCGTCACCTTCATCACTCTCACCCGCGATCCGGCAATGATGGTGAGAAAATCGCCGGGCTTGAGCTCATGACTGGCGCGCAGCACCCGTAGGCGGTTCACCCGCACCTGACCGGCGGCAATCAGCGCCTGGGCGCCGGTGCGCGACTTGGTGATGCGGGCGCACCACAGCCATTTGTCGAGGCGGCGGGAGGGTGCGCGGGCTTCGCCCATGGGCGTGGCGATCCGCTATCCCTCGCCGCGCCGGGCGCGGGCGGCCAGTTCGGAGCGCAACTGGCTGAGAACGGCAAAGGGCGAATCCTTGTCAATGCGTGCCTCGCGCTGATGGGCCGGCTGGCGTTCGGGCGCCTTGTGCGGGTTGCGGTGATGGTCCTTGCCTTTGCCTTTGCCGCGCGGTGGGCGGGACTGTTCACCGGCGGCGCCCTGCCTGGCGCTGCGACGCGGCTTGTCGCCTCGCGCTTCACGGGGTTCGCTGCGGCGCTTGAAGGGACCGGTGTCGCGCGGCCACCAGACTTCGAGAAAGCGCGGCTCGGCCGGCTCGCTGTCGGTTGCTTCGACCCTGGCCGGCTCAGGCTTATCGGGTACGGCGACGGTCTGGCCCGTCTCGGGTTCAATTGCTGGTGGCTCCGGAGCGGCTGGTGCAGGCTCGCCCGGTATGGCCACGGGTTCGGCGTCTTGCGGCTGCGCCGCGGCTTCGGGCACGGCATCAGGTTGTGGAGCCGGGGTGTCGCTGGTGGCAGCGGATGCCTCGGGCTCGGGTCGGGCGACGGCCGGGGCAGCGGTCGGCAGCTTGCGCCGCTCCATCTTGAAGCCCAGTTCTTTCAAGATTTCGGCAAAATCGTCGCCGGAACAGCCGACCAGCGACATCATGTCGGGGATCACCGAGAACCCGCCGCCCTCGACGGAACCTTCCGGGCGCACCGCCCCGGGGGTGGCGGGCTTCCAGAAGGTGCGCTCGCGGATCATGTCGGCAAGTCGCTCCAGCATATCGATGCGCACCGCCCTGCGGCCGCAGGGGCGATATCCGGCGGTGAGGTAGAAGGCGGGAGGAATGTCGCGATCGATGGCGATCGAGGTCAGGCCCTGACCGGGCAGCGGGGGCAGGGGATCGAGCGCCGCCGAGCCGCCGGAGCGTGCCAGCGACCACAGGAGAACCCGCAATTCGCTGGGTGCGGGCTTCAACAGGGCGGGTACGAACAGATGAAAGGAGCCGAAACGCACCCCGTGGCGACGCAGCTTGGCACGTTCCTCCTGGGCGAGGTCCTTGACTTCGGCGGCAATGCCGGCCCGGTCGATCACGCCCATGGCCTCAACGAGGCGAAAGGCGATGCCGCGAGTGATGCCTTCCATATCCTCTGATTCCGACAACTGGACGAGCGGTTCGAGCAAGCCGGCCACATGGCGCTGGGCGAATTTTTCCAGACGGGCGTGAACGGCCTCGCGGTCGGGGCCTGAAAGCTGGGCATCGGCCTTGAGCTGCACGCGCGGCTTCAGCGGGGCGGGTCCGGCAACCAGCCGCCCTATCGCCGCCGACTTCCAGACGATGTCACCTTCGCGGGTGAGCGAGAAGTCGGGATCGGGACCGGCGGCGATCGACTGGGCGCGGTCGATCAGTTCCTGGTTCACCACCTTCAGGGCGGCGGCCTTCAAGGTCTTGGCCTCCTCATGGGCGGCAAGGGCCGAAACGAACGTCAGGCCGGTGATGCGGCCGACGCATTCGTCCTCGACGATGATGTTGCCGTCGTCTTCCACGCTCGACATGATGTCTTCCTTCTGGCGCAGCCGCCGCATGAGAATGGAGGTGCGGCGGTCGATAAAACGCTGAGTGAGTTGCTGATGCAAGGCATCCGATAACCGGTCCTCTATTTCCCGGGCGCGGGCCTGCCAGTGCTGCGGGTCGGCAAGCCAGTCGGCGCGGTTGGCAACGAACGTCCAGGTGCGGATGTGGGCGATGCGGTTGGACAGGGTATCGATATTGCCGTCGGTATGGTTGCAGTAGCCCAACTGGCGCTCGAACCAGTCGATCGGAATGCGGCCGGGGGCGCCCAGGAGAAAGCGGAATATCCGCGACACGATGCCGGCATGCTCGGCGCTGGAGATATTGCGGTAGTCGGGGACCTGGCAGACCTCCCAAAGCCGCTCCACCGCTTCGTGCGAGCTGGCGAGACGGGCGACCTCCTCGTCGCGGCTGACATAGTCGAGCGCCGTGACATCGGCGGAGGCCTGCGCGCGGGTGAGGCGGCGATGGGCCGGAAGCTGGTTGAGGGTGGCTTTCAGGGCCTCGATGCTGGCGAAGTCGAGCTGGCGGTTGCGCCACTGCAGCACCCTGACCGGGTCGAAATGATGGCCTTCGAGCCGTTCGACGGTTTCCTGGTCGAAGGGCGACGCCTCGCCGGTCACGCCAAAGGTGCCGTCCTGCGAAAAGCGCCCCGCCCGGCCGGCAACCTGGGCAAGCTCGGCGGGGTTGAGGTTGCGATACTGGAAGCCGTCGAACTTGCGGGTCGAAGCAAAGGCGACATGGTCGACATCCATGTTGAGGCCCATGCCGATGGCATCGGTCGCCACCAGATAGTCGACGTCGCCCGACTGGTAGAGGGCGACCTGGGCATTGCGGGTGCGCGGCGACAGTGCCCCCAGCACCACCGCCGCCCCGCCGCGCTGGCGGCGCACCAGTTCGGCCAGCGCGTAAACTGTCTCGGCGGAAAACGCCACGATGGCAGAACGCCGGGGCAGCCGGGTGATCTTGCGCTGACCCGCCCATGTGAGGTGCGAAAAGCGCGGCCGGGCAACGAAGTTGAGCCCCGGCACCAGATCCTCCAGGGCCCCGCGCATGGTGGCGGCGCCAAGCAGCAGGGTCTCGTCGCGCCCGCGCCGTGACATGAGCCGGTCGGTGAACACATGCCCGCGCTCGAAGTCGGCAGCCAGTTGCACCTCGTCGATGGCGAGAAACGATACATCGACATCGGGCATGGCCTCGACGGTCGCGACCCAGAAGCGTGGCTTGGCGGGGATGATCTTTTCCTCGCCGGTGACCAGCGCCACCGCGGCATCGCCGGCGCGTGAACGTACCCGGTCATAGACCTCGCGCGCCAGAAGCCTCAGCGGCAAGCCGATCATGCCGGTGGGGCTCGCCAGCATGCGCTCGACCGCCAGATGCGTCTTGCCGGTATTGGTCGGACCGAGGACCGCCGTCACCTGGCCGCCGCGGGTCATGGGGCCTCCTTGGCGATAAGGCGCGGTCCCGGACGGCTCTGAAGGCTGCCGTCACGGCCTGGCTGGCTTTGGGACAGATTGGTCATCTATGGAACCGAAGGAGAACAAATGCCGTCCGAATCGCTGACTCCGGATTGGTTCAGATTTTGTTCGATGCAGGTGTCGGGATGCCGTTGCTGCCAAAGGTCGGATTGCCCATCGATGCGGGGAGCCTAAAGGGTGAAGCGGGGCGCGCAAAGGGTATTCGCGGCGCTTTCCACGGTTTGAAGTGTTGACGGCGCTGCGATATGATCAACGCCCGGCTAACCGGTGCGGTGGCACCGGGAGTGGTTTCGTTAACAAACGGACCGCACAGCGAACGGCGCGCGAACAAATGCCGGATCATGGAAATTTCCCCTGATGTTCTCACCACATGTGCCTTGCCCCGTCACAGCCGATGCCATACCTGGTGGCATTCCGGGCCGGGCGCCGGTCACGCCGCAGTCAGGACAGTTGTGCCGTTAACCCTTTGTCCCGAAACGAAGCGCCGATCACTGGCTGGCCAGAGATCGGGCGTTGAGCGGGGCGCCGGCGAGCGTGGCACGGGTGGCTAGCGCGGTGAAGACATTGCCCTTCAACGTGCCAGCGGCGGCGACCGGTACATAAACGATGCCCATGGTGCGGGTGGCGACGGGGGCGAACCAGATGTCGAAGCGGGGCGGATCGTTGCGGTATTTCTGCATCTTCCTGTCGGACAGCCCGGCCACCGGGCGGTAGGTGATCCGGCATTTGACCGCCGGGCCGCGGTAGACGCCGCCGTCCTTCACGCCGAAGGTGTCGGCTTTGTCGACGGCAAACTGCAGATCGTAGACCTCAATGCCGTTGTAAACCCGCTCGGTGCCGGCGCATGGGTGCGGTCCGGCCAGCACGCCCTGCTTGAGGAGGGCCGTCAGTGGATCGGGCATGCCGGTCTTGAGGGCGTCCGCGACGGCTCTCTCGCGATCGCCCGGCAGGCGATAGGAACGCTGCGTCGTCGGCACCCTGCCAGGTGCCCACGACACGCTGACTTCCTTGTCCTTGCCCTGCTTGGACGATCCCATCTGAAACGCCAGCGGAAGCGGATCGGCGCCGTTGATGCGGCCGTGCCCCTGCATGTCCAGGCCCATGGAGGCGAAAAGATCGAGAATGCCGCGCGAATCGACGCTGATGGAACTCTGGTAGCCGGTCTTGTCGAGGTCGAGCCGATAGGCGACTTCCATGATCCGGGTGCCGGCGATATCGACATCGTAGTGCATGTTAAAGACTTCGCCCGCTGAGGCCTGCGACACGGGGGCGATGGCCAAAAGCATCGCCAGCATCGCCTTTCGGCATAGCCCATTCGCGGTGACGGGACGTTCCAGCTTCATTGCGTTGTCCATTCCTGCTCAATGCCCGCTCTCGCCTTGCCAGAGCGTGGGCCTAGTGGGCCATTGAGGCCAAACTTCGACGCCCTTGCCCAAGGTTGCCGGCAAATCCGCGACCGCACGCTTGACGGCGCCGCCGGGGTTGCCTATAGCAACGCGCGAAATCGATATCGGGTCCCCGAGCGGGCCCCTTGGCCTTCATCCTGTTGCCCGCCGCGCTTTTTGCGAGATTGCAACAGACATGAGGGCCCTGCCACCTGATATTCAAGACTCTGGAGCAAAGATCATGGCGCGTGTGTGTGAGTTGACCGGCAAGGCCGTCCTGACCGGCAACAATGTGAGCCATGCCAACAACCGGTCGCGGCGGCGGTTCCTGCCGAACCTGGTGAACGTGTCGCTGTTGAGCGATACGCTGGGCCAGTCGGTCTCGTTGCGCATTTCCGCCCGGGCGCTGAAGTCGGTGGAGCATCGCGGCGGGCTCGATGCCTTCCTCGCCAAGGCGCGGCCGGAGAAATTGTCGCTGAAGGTGAAACGCCTCAAGCGCCTCATCGCCAAGAAGCAGGTGAACGAGGCCGCCGCCTGAGGCTTTCTGTAGCCACTTTTCCAATCCGAATTGCCCGATGATCGTGCGCCGGCGCGCGTGATCGCTGTTACCCCGCCTTGCGCCGGCGCTGGCCGCCTTGTGCCGGCTGGCGGGCGAGTTCGGCCTTTTCCTCGAACAGTTCAGCCAGCTTGTCGGTCATGGCGCCGCCCAGTTCCTCGGCATCGATGATGGTGACGGCGCGCTTGTAATAGCGGGTGACGTCATGGCCGATGCCGATGGCGATCAGCTCGATGGGCGAACGCTGCTCGATGTCGGTGATGACCTGGCGCAAATGGCGCTCGAGATAGTTGCCGGAATTGACCGACAGGGTCGAATCATCCACCGGCGCCCCGTCGGAAATCACCATCAGGATGCGCCGCTGCTCGGAACGCCCCAGGAGCCGGTTGTGGGCCCAGATGAGGGCCTCGCCGTCGATGTTCTCCTTCAGGAGGCCCTCGCGCATCATCAGCCCGAGGTTGCGCCGCGCCCGCCGCCAGGGGGTGTCGGCGGCCTTGTAGATGATGTGGCGCAGATCGTTGAGGCGGCCGGGATTGGCGGGCTTGCCGTCGGCCAGCCATTTCTCGCGCGACTGGCCGCCCTTCCATGCACGGGTGGTGAAGCCAAGGATCTCCACCTTGACGCCACAGCGCTCCAGCGTGCGGGCGAGAATGTCGGCACAGGTGGCAGCGACTGTGATGGGGCGGCCGCGCATGGAGCCGGAATTGTCCAAAAGCAGCGTCACCACGGTATCGCGGAACTGGGTGTCGTTCTCGACCTTGAAGGAGAGGGCGTGCAAGGGATCGATGACCACCCGCGAGAGGCGGGCGGCATCGAGCAGACCTTCTTCCAGATCGAAGTCCCAGGAGCGGTTCTGCTGGGCCATCAAGCGGCGTTGCAGGCGGTTGGCAAGACGCGCCACCACGCCTTGCAGGCTGGCGAGCTGCTTGTCGAGGTAGTTGCGCAGACGCGCCAGCTCCTCGGCATCGCACAGGTCTTCAGCGCCGATGGTCTCGTCGAACTGGTTGGTGAAGACGCGGTAGAAATTCTCGTTGGAGAGGCTGGAGAACGGCAGTTGCGGCCGCCACGGCTCGTCGCCGTCGGGCGCCTCTTCGTCGTCGGTATCGTCGGGGACCATTTCGGAGTCCATCTCGGCGGCCTCCTCCATGCCCTCTTCGCTCTCGCCTTCGCCTTGTTCCATCTCCTCGGCGGAAGTCTGCTGGGCCTCGTCGTTTTCCTGCTGGTCCTCGGACTGGCCCTGATCGGACTCTTCGTCCTCGTCGGACTGATCCTCGCTCTCGTCGGGGTCATCGCCCAGCTCATCAGCCATGTCGAGGGCAGCGATCAGGTCGCGCGACAGGCGGGCAAAGCGCACCTGATCATCGAGAGCATCGCGCAGGTGGTCGAGCTTGTCGGCGGCCTTGTCCTCGATCCACGGGCGCCACAGATCGACCAGCGTTGCGGCCGTCTCGGGCGGCCTGGCGCCGGTCAGGCGCTCGCGGACCAAAAGCCCGAGGGCATCCTCAAGCGGAGCATCCTTGCGCTCGGTGCCCGGTGCCAGCTTCCTTTTATCGAAACGGTCGTCCAGCATGGCACCCAGATTGTGGGCAACGCCCGGCATGGCATTGGCGCCGATGGCCTCGACACGGGCCTGCTCCACCGCCTCGAACACGGCGCGGGCGAGCTTGCCCTGGGGCCGGTAGCGGTTGTGCATGCCGTCATCATGATTGGCGAGACGCAGGGCAAAGCTGTCGGCAAGCCCGCGGGTGACGGCGATCTCGGCGCTCGGTAGGTCATGGCCGACCTGCGGCAGGCGCACCCGCTTGGCGGCCAGCGAAGGCGTCTCGGCACCGAAGGTGACGACAAGCTCGGTCTCGTCCGCCATGGTCTTCATGGCCGATGTCAGGGCGCGCTTGAACTTGCCGGCGGGGCCTTCGCGATCAGCCGCCATTTTCCCTCACCCGTTCACGACAGCGCGATGTGGGCTGTCGATTCCGGCAGCTCGCGATCGAAGCAGCGCTGGTAGAACTCGGCCACCAGGCCGCGTTCCAGTTCGTCGCACTTGTTGAGGAAGGTGACGCGGAAGCCAAAGCCGATATCTTCGAAGATCTCGGCGTTCTGGGCCCAGGTGATCACCGTGCGCGGGCTCATGACGGTGGAGAGATCACCGTTCATGAAGGCGTTGCGAGTGAGGTCGGCGACCCGCACCATGTTGGAAATGGTGCGCCGGCCCTCCTCGGTATCATAGGACTTGTTCTTGGCCAGAACGATGGCCGATTCCTGGGCGTGGGGGAGATAGTTCAGTGCCACGATGATCGACCAGCGGTCCATCTGCGCCTGGTTGATCTGCTGGGTGCCGTGATAGAGGCCGGTGGTGTCGCCGAGGCCGACGGTGTTGGCGGTCGCAAACAGCCGGAAGGCGGCATGCGGCCTGATCACCCGTGACTGGTCCAGCAGGGTCAGGCGGCCGGAGGATTCCAGAATGCGCTGGATGACGAACATGACATCGGGCCGGCCGGCATCGTACTCGTCGAACACCAGCGCCACATTGTGCTGGTAAGCCCACGGCAGGATGCCTTCGCGGAACTCGGTCACCTGCTTGCCGTCCTGGAGGACGATGGCATCCTTGCCGATCAGGTCGATGCGCGAGATATGGCTGTCGAGATTGACGCGCACGCACGGCCAGTTGAGCCGGGCGGCGACCTGTTCGATGTGGGTCGACTTGCCGGTGCCGTGGTAGCCGGTGATCATCACCCGGCGGTTGTAGGCAAAGCCTGCAAGGATGGCCAGCGTGGTCTCGCGATTGAAGATGTAGTCCTCGTCGAGGTCGGGCACATGCTCGTTGGACTGTGAATAGGCCGGCACTTCGAGGTTGCTGTCGAAACCAAAAAGCTGGCGGATGGATACCTTGATGTCCGGCAGCGCCTGATCGGCTCCGTTTCCATTGATGGTCGTGTTCATAGTGCTTTTCGCATTCCCAGAATATCGAGACAGAGCCAACACCGGGCGTTTGCCGGTCGTCGGCGTTTCTAATGGTTGGCGCGGCCTAGCACAAGCGGGGCTGGACCCGACAGATCAGCACAGTTTGGCGCTGCGCAGCCGATCATAGGCCTGGATGATCTCGCGCAGCTTGTCCTCATTATCGCGGCTGCCGTTGTTGGCATCGGGATGCAGGCGCTTCACCAGTTTCTTGTACTGGGCCTTGATCTGGTGCGGGGTGGCCGATTCCTCAAGCCCCAGGCAGTGCAGGGCGGTGATTTCCGGCCCGCGCAGCGCTCGGCCACGACGGGCAGAGGCACTGGCCTCGGCGCCCAGGACACCCAGCGGATCATCGTAGTGGGCATCGTGGCGGAAGCCGCCGGCTTCACGCCTGCGTTCGCCATTATGGGCGGCTCCGGCGTTCTCGCCGAGCCGCCAGGTGGGGCGGTGGCCGGTGGCCTGATCCTTCAGGTAATCGCCGAAGGTCTCGTTATCCATGCCGGAAAAATAGTTGTAGGCCTTGTTGTAGTCGCGCACGTGATCGAGGCAGAAATTGTGATATTCGCCCTCGCGGTTGCGGCCCTTGGGGGCGCGATAGCCACCGGGCTTGCCGCAGCCAGGATGCTCGCACGCCGGGTGGCGCTCGCGGGCGCGGCGTTCCTTGTCGGGCTTGACCCTGATCCGGTCGAAGTATTTTGAATCGAGACGCATGATGGGTGGAACTATGGGCGCCGGCGGGTGATACAACAAGACTTGCGGGGCCAGCGCGGCCTGGTGCACAGTCGAGTGTTTGGGAACTTGCGGGTACGAATCATGAGCCTTGGTCCAGTCGGTCAGCTAATCACCGAGAAATTAAGAGATGCCTTCAAGCCGAGCGCGCTCGAGGTGGTGGATGACAGCCACAAGCACAAGGGTCATGCGGGCGCAAGACCCGAGGGCGAGACCCACTTCAGCGTCCGCATTGTCTCGCCGGCGTTTGCGGGCCTCACCCGCATCGAGCGCCATCGGGCCGTCAATTCGGTGCTCGCGGCCGAGCTTGCCGGGCCGGTCCATGCCCTGGCGATTGCCGCCGAGGCGCCGGCCGCCTGAGGGATGATTATTTCAAGGGCGTGATGCGCAGGCTGGTCAACTGGTTGCGGCGCTTGCGCAGCACTTCGAAGCGGAAGCCGTGAAAGGTGAAGGCCTGACCCGTCTCGGGGATCATGCGGGCTTCGTGCAGCACCAGGCCGGCGATGGTGGTGGCCTCGTCGTCGGGCAGGCGCCAGTCGGTGAGGCGATTGAGATCGCGTATGGGGACCGAGCCGTCCACCACGTAAGACCCCGCCGCCTCACGCCTGACGCCGGAGACCGCCACATCATGTTCATCGGAAATGTCCCCGACGATTTCTTCCAGGATGTCCTCCAGCGTCACCAGCCCCATGACCTCGCCGTACTCGTCGACGATGATGGCGAAGTGAACCTTGCGCCTCAGGAAGGCGTTGAGCTGATCGGCCACCGAGGTCTGGTCGGGCACGAACCAGGGCGGTGTAGTGATCGCCTCGATGTCGATCTTGGAGGCATCGCCGCCCGATGCCTGCAGCGCCGCCAGGAGATCCTTGGCGTGCAGGATGCCGATGATGTTGTCCTGGTTGTCCTTCCACACCGGAATGCGGGTGTGGCCGGACTTCAGCACATCGGAGATGATCTCGCCCTGGGGGCGCGAGGCATCGATGGTGTGCATGGTGGTGCGGTGGACCATGACGTCGGACAGTTCCAGCTCGCGCAAATCGAGGATACCGCCCAGCATGTCGCGGTCGCGCTTGATGACGGCGCCCTCGCGGTGATGCAGGTTGATGGCGCCGCGCAGTTCCTCATGGGCGGAGAGAATCTTGCGGGCATCGGTGATATCGACGCCGAACAGCTTGAAGCTTATCTTGACGATGAACTCCACCCCGACGACCATGGGCGTGAAGGCGGCGACCATAACCCGCACGATCGGCGCAACCGCCAGCGCGAAGCGGTCGGGATGCAGGATGGCGTAGGTCTTGGGCATGACCTCGCCGAAAATCAGCACAAGAGCGGTCATGGCGAGCGTCGCCAGGGCCACGCCAGCGGTGCCGAACAGCTCGACGAAGACGGTGGTCGCCAGCGCCGAGGCGAGGATGTTGGTCAGGTTATTGCCGAACAGCACCGAGCCGATGAGGCGTTCGGGCATCGCCAGCAGGCGGTTGACAGTGGCCGCGCGGCGATTGCCGCGGCGCTCCAGTTCGTGCATGCGGGCCCGCGACGTGGCGGTCAAGGCCGTCTCGGAGCCGGAAAAGAACGCGGAGATCAAGATGAGGGCGATCACCGTGCCGGCAATCATGCCGATGGTCATGGTCATCGTCGCCCAGCCAGTTCGCCCGCCAGAAAATCAACCAGCCGGGTCTCGTCGACATCGCGGCTGACGAAGGCCTCGCCGATGCCACGCACCAGAATGAACGTCAGGCGGCCGGCGGCGGCCTTCTTGTCCTGGCGCATGATCTCCACAAGCCCCGGCGCATCCGGCAGATCGCCGGCTATGTCGCTCAGCGCCACCGGCAGGCGGGCGGCCTTCAGGTGGGCGGCAACGCGGTCGCCGAGAGCCTTGTCGCACAGGCCGAGGGCGGCGGAAAAGCGAAAGGCCATGACCATGCCGATAGCCACGGCTTCGCCATGCAGCAGGCGGCCGCCATAGCCAGTCGCGGCTTCCAGGGCATGGCCGAAGGTGTGGCCGAGATTGAGCAGGGCGCGCGGGCCCATTTCGCGCTCGTCACGGGCCACCAGGTCGGCCTTGGCGGCGCAGCACACCCCGATGGCGTGGGCGAGGGCGGCCGGGTCGCGGGCCAGCAGGAGCGGCAGGCTGGATTCCAGCCAGGCATAGAACGTGGCATCGCCGAGTAGCCCATATTTGGCGACTTCGGCATAGCCCGCCGACAATTCGCGTGGCGGGAGCGTCGACAGCAGCGTGGTATCGGCAATGACCGCCAGCGGCTGATGGAAGGCCCCGATGAGGTTCTTGCCCAGCTTCGAGTTGATGCCGGTCTTGCCGCCGACCGAGGAATCGACCTGGGCCAGCAGGCTGGTGGGGATCTGGACGAATTCGATGCCGCGCCTCAGAATGGCAGCGGCAAATCCGGCCAGATCGCCGATCACGCCGCCGCCCAGGGCGATGATGCGGTCCGAGCGCTCGATACCGGCGGCCAGCAGCTTGTCGCATAACTCGGCGAGAACGCCAAAGCTCTTGGACGCCTCGCCGGCCGGCAGGACGATGGCGCTGACCTCAAAGCCGGCGGCGCGCAAGGAGGATTCGAGGCTTGCCAGATGGTGCCGGGCGACATTGGCGTCGCTGACGATGGCCGTCTTGCGGCGGGAAAAGTGAGGGGCCAGCAGCGCTCCGGCCTCGACCAGCAATCCTTCGCCGATGTGGATATCGTAGCTGCGCTCACCGAGACTGACCGCCACCCGGGCGGCGACCTTGCCTTCTGTCAGGGCGGGTGAGCGTTGTGTGCCGGGCGCCGTCATGCCTGGTTTGCTTCCTCGTTGCTGCACTCATCGCCCAACACATAGCGCATCAGCGCGCCGATCACATCATTGACGATCACATTGTGGGGGATGTCGCGGGTCTCGATGGCGATATCGGCCTCGCCGTATACGGGGTAGCGCTTTTCCATGAGATCACGCATCACCGCTTCGGGATCGGCAGCCTGCAGCAAGGGGCGGTGCGAGCGCCGGCGCACCCGCTTCATCAGCAAGGGCAAGGAGGCCTTCAGCCACACCGATACGGCGCTCTCACTCACGGCCTTGCGGGTCTCCTCGCTCATGAAGGCGCCGCCGCCAGTGGCCAGCACCTGCGGGCCGGAGCGCAGCAAGCGGGCGATGACCTTGCGCTCGCCTTCGCGGAAATAGGGTTCGCCGTGCTGGGCGAAGATTTCCGCAATGGTCTGCCCGGCGGCCTTTTCGATCTCGGCATCGGCGTCGGTGAAGCCCAATCGCAAACGCTCGGCCAGGCGGCGCCCGACCGTCGTCTTGCCCGCCCCCATCAACCCGATGATGACGATGGAACGATCGCCCAGCCGGGTCCGCAGTTGATCGATGGATTTGGGCGATAGTCGCGTATTCATGGTGATCGGTATGCAGGTGAAACGGCACTGACGCAACGGTGCGGGAAGTGGATAGCGTTGCGGTTCTATAGCCGATGACAGCAGCGGAAAAGCAAAAAGCCCGCCGTCGCGGGCCGGCGGGTTTGCCAGTGCGCGATCCGGCCGCTATAGAGGGGCGAACGGGGGACAGCGGAATGAGGCCATGCCGGACAGCCTTCGCTTTCTGTTAATTATTGCGTGCTTGGCTGGTGCGGTATACGGCGCCATGTGGGCGCTCGCCCAGTTTCCGCCCACCGCGAGCGAAATCGTCAAGCCATTGTCCCATGACGTCCTCGGCAAGTGACACCCACCTGGTTGAACTGTTCATCGAGATGCTGAGCGCCGAACGCGGCGCCCAACCCAATACGCTTCAGGCCTACGGGCGCGATCTGGCCGACTACAGGGCGTTTCTGGCAACGCGGGGCCACCGGCTGGCGACGGCGGAGAGCGGCGATGTGGCGGCCTATCTCGGCAGCCTGGCCGCCAGCGGCCTGGCCGCCACCACACAGGCCCGGCGGCTTTCCGCCATCCGCCAGTTGCATCGCTTCCTCTATGCCGAGGGCTATGTCGGGGACGATGCTGCCCGCATTGCCAGCGCCCCGCGTCTCGGTCGACCACTGCCAAAGATCCTGGCCGCCGAGCAGGCTTGCCGCCTCATCGACCAGGCGCGCCACGAGGCCGACAGGGCAGACGAAAAACACAAAGGCCGGGCCTTGCGCCTGCATTGCCTTGCCGAGCTGGCCTATGCGACCGGCCTCAGGGTATCGGAACTGGTCAGCCTGCCGCTCACCGCCGCCAGCGCCGGGCGGTTCCTCGCCATCAGGGGCAAGAGCGGGCGCGAACGCATCGTTCCGCTGTCGCGACCCGCCATGGCAGCGCTTGGCGCCCATGTCGCGGCGATGGACGATGATACCAGGGCAAGCAAGTGGCTGTTTCCTTCGCGCGGCGCCGAGGGCCATCTCACCCGGCAGCATTTTGCGTTGGAACTGAAAGGACTGGTGGCGCGGGCCGGCCTCGATCCCGACAAGGTGTCGCCGCATGTGCTGCGCCACGCCTTTGCCAGCCACCTGCTCGACGGTGGCGCCGACCTGCGCACGGTGCAGCAGCTTCTGGGCCATGCCGATATCGCGACCACCCAGATCTACACCCATCTGGAAAGCGGCCGGTTGAAGACCCTGGTGGAGACAAAGCATCCGCTTGGCGCCGGGCGCAGTTGACATCCACCCGGCACGTCGCCACCTTGCCGGTGAGCGGCTCCCCCCAAAGTCTCCGGCGCGCATGCATACCTATCTCGATTTCGAAACCCAGATTGCCGACCTCGAAGGCAAGATTGCCGAACTGCGCGCCCTGGCGGATGACGACGGCGCCATGTCCATCGATCAGGAAGTCGAGCAGCTCGAACGCAAGGCCCAGAAGAGCCTTGCCGACCTGTACCGCGGCCTCGATGCCTGGCAGAAGACACAAGTCGCCCGCCATCCCGACCGACCGCATTTCCTCGATTATGCCAAGGCCCTGTTCTCGGAATTCGTTTCCCTATCGGGCGATCGCAAGTTCGGCGAGGACAAGGCAATCATCGGCGGGCCCGCCCGCATGGGTGGCGAGCCGATGCTGATTCTCGGGCATGAAAAGGGCAGCGATACCCAAGGGCGGATCGATCACAATTTCGGCATGGCAAAGCCGGAAGGCTATCGCAAGGCGGTGCGGTTGATGGAAATGGCCGACCAGTTCAGCCTGCCTGTCGTCACCTTCATCGATACCGCGGGAGCCTATCCGGGGATCGGTGCCGAGGAGCGCGGCCAGGCCGAAGCCATTGCGCGCTCGACGGCGTGTTGCCTGCAACTCGGGGTGCCGATCATTTCCGTCATCATCGGCGAGGGCGGATCGGGCGGCGCAGTGGCGATCGCCACGGCCAACCGGGTCATCATGCTGGAACATTCGATCTACAGCGTCATTTCGCCGGAAGGGGCTGCCTCAATCCTGTGGCGCGACCCGGCCAAGGCCAAGGATGCGGCCACGGCCATGAAGATCACGGCGCAGGACCTGAAGGCCATGGGCGTGAACGATGAAATCATCCCGGAGCCGGTGGGCGGCGCCCATCGGGCCCGCGAACAGACCATGAAGGATGTGGGGGCGGCCATCAAGGCAGCGCTCCTACCGCTCAAGCATCTGACAAGCGATGAGCTCAGGCGCCACCGGCGCGAAAAGTTCCTGAAGATCGGAAGTGCACTGGCCTGATCCCCTGCGGCCGCAGAAATCTGCCGTAAAACGGCCGCTATTATCTTGCATCAGCGTAGGTGTGCGGTGTCAATGTAGCGTCAGTGCCCAATGCCCGCGGGTCGGCATTAAGTGCGTGTTTACCAAACTTCTGCCCAATGGCGGCAAGCGGTCTGGGCTCACAGGGAACGGGAATTCGATGCCGGCACTGGTGGTTCGCATGGCGCGGGTCGTCTTGGCTGTTATGCTGGCGGGCCTGGTCGGGGGGTGCCTGTTTACCCCGCGCGGCCTGCAACCGCTGCCGGACGACACCAAGGTCGAACTGGGTCAACGCGGGCTGAAACTCGGGGCGCCCATCTATGTGCGCATCTTCAAGCAGGAGAACCAGATGGAGGTGTGGCTGCAGAATGCGGTCGGCACATATACGCTATTTCACACCTATCCCATCTGCCGCTGGTCGGGCGACCTCGGTCCCAAGACCCGCGAAGGCGACCGGCAGGCGCCGGAAGGCTTCTATGTCGTGTCGGCGCAGCAGATGAATCCGAATTCCAAGTACTACCTGTCCTTCAACATCGGGTATCCCAACGCCTATGACCGCTCGAAGGGCTATTCGGGCTCCTTCCTCATGGTGCACGGCGGGTGTCGCTCGGCGGGTTGCTATGCCATCACCGACGATGCCATCAAGGAACTGTTCATCCTGGCGCGCGAGGCTTTCACCGCCGGACAGCGGAACTTTCCGGTCAATGCCTTCCCGTTTCGGATGACCGCGGAGAACATGGCCAAGCATGCCGGCGAGCCGTGGTACGACTACTGGAAGAACCTCAAGCAGGGCTATGACCTGTTCGAGGCCACCAAAGTACCGCCGGTGGTCGGGGTGAAGGACGGGCGGTATGTGTTCTTTGCCGATCCGAGCCTGGTGCCTGCCACTTTCAAGATCAGCGCCGCAGCCAGCGGTGCAGCGCAGCCGCAACTGATTTCGGGGTGGCAGTGAAAGAGGCTCAGGTCATTGCGGCGAAGTAGCCGAGGATCGTCTGGTAAGTGGTCGCCATCTGGCCATGCATGGCACTGATCAGCGGCACGATGCCGAGAAATACCGCCGCCGCGATGAGTGAGTACTCGATGGCGGTGGCTCCAGCCTGATCGTCCAGAAATTTTCGCAGGCTGCTGGTTGCAGAAGTCAACATGTAAGCTATCCGCCCGACGCTCGGTTTTCGTCTAACGCAGCGGCAACATTGCCGATGTTTTTCTTAGGTTCCGTTAAGCGGTTAGCGAGAAATTTATATGGATTTGTGGCGTTAATTTTTACCGGCAAGCGGTCGGGATCTCCTATGCAAAAGCCCCGGCGCGAACGGCACCGGGGCTTTTTTGCCATTGACTGGCGGAACCCGCAATCGTCATTGCAGATTGTTGCCCACCGCCGTGTAAGTATTTGTCAGGTTTGTCTTAATTGCCGGCATGACGGCGGCGAGCGCCAATCCCGTGGCGGCGGCGATGAGGCCATATTCGATGGCGGTGACACCGCTCTCATCGTTGAGAAAGTGGCGAATGACGGGTGAAATACGGTTGGACCTGTTTCTCGAGGTGGACTTCATTTGTCTCTCCTGAAGCGATTTCATGGTGCACCCCGTACTTGATCCTCCGTATTCACCAACAAGGCGTCAACAATACTGGTGAAATTTTAACGAACAAGGTGGCCCTGCGACTCCCCATGCGCAATTCGCCGGCGGCAGGTCCGGTTTGGCCGTGCCGCGGCGAATCTTCTCAGGTGAGCGCGCCGTGGCAGTGTTTGTATTTCTTGCCCGAGCCGCAGGGGCATGGTGCATTGCGGCCGACCTTGCCCCAGGTCGAAGGATCGCCAGCCACGGCAGCCGTCGCAGCGGCCGGTGCGGCGCCCAGCAGTGCCGCGGCGACCGAAACGTCATCCTCACCGGTCAGGGGATCGATGTGATGGGCCTGCATGGGCGGCAAGGTTCCGCCCGGCGGCAGCATGTCCTCGGGCGGCGTGTCGCGGATCTCAACCCGCATCAGCTTGGAGATGGTCTCCTCCCGGAGATGTGAAAGCATGGACTCGAACAGGCTGAAGGCCTCGCTCTTGTATTCCTGCAAGGGATCGCGCTGGCCGTACCCGCGCAACGCCACGGCCTGGCGCAGATGGTCGAGCATCACCAGATGGTCGCGCCACAGCTGGTCCAGGGTACGCAGCAGGATTTCCTTTTCCACATAGTGCATGACCTCGGCATCGTAGGTCCGGCGCTTTTCGCCGTAGAGATTATCGGCCGCCTCGGCGATGCGGTGGCGAATCTCCTCGTCGGCGATGCCTTCCTCGGCGGCCCACTCGTCCAGCGGGAAGTCGATGGCGATGACGTCGCGCAGCTTTTCCTGCAATTCGGCGATCTTCCATTGCTCGGCATAGGCATCATGGGGGATATGCTGCTCGACTTCGTGGGCGATCACTTCATGGCGCATGTCGTCGATAGTATCGGACACGTCATTGTCGCCCATGATCTCGATGCGCTGCTCGAAGATGACCTTGCGCTGGTCGTTCATCACGTCGTCGAACTTGAGGATGTTCTTGCGCATGTCGAAGTTGCGGGCCTCGACCTTCTGCTGGGCCTTCTCGAGCGCCTTGTTGATCCATGGATGGACGATGGCCTCGCCCTCCTTGAGACCGAGCTTCTGCAGCATGGAATCCATGCGCTCTGACCCGAAGATGCGCATCAGGTCGTCATCGAGCGACAAATAGAACTTGGAGCGTCCGGGATCGCCCTGGCGACCGGCGCGGCCGCGCAACTGGTTGTCGATGCGCCGGCTTTCGTGGCGTTCGGTGCCGATGATGTAGAGGCCGCCGGCGGCCAGCACCTGCTGCTTGCGCTCGGCGATCTCGGCGTTGATGGTGGCGATGCGCTTTTCGCGCTCTGCCTTGTCCTCGACATCGCCCAGTTCGATGGCGATGCGCATGTCGGCATTGCCGCCCAACTGGATGTCGGTGCCGCGACCGGCCATGTTGGTGGCGATGGTGACGGCGCCGGGAACACCGGCCTGGGCGACGATCTGGGCTTCCTGTTCGTGATAGCGCGCGTTCAGAACGTTGTGCGGCACCTTGCGGGCCTTCAGCATCTCGGCCAGCGCCTCGGACTTTTCGATCGAGGTGGTGCCGACCAGCACCGGCTGGTTGCGCTCGCGGCAGGCGGCGATCTCGGTGCAGATCGCCTCGTTCTTCTCGCGCGCTGTGCGATAGACCTCGTCGTCCTCGTCGACACGCGCGATCTTCATGTTGGTGGGGACTTCGACGACATCCAGCTTGTAGATGTCCATGAACTCCTCGGCCTCGGTAACAGCCGTGCCGGTCATGCCGGCAAGCTTTTCGTAAAGCCGGAAGTAGTTCTGGAAGGTGATCGAGGCGAGAGTCTGGTTCTCCGGCTGGATGGCAACCCGTTCCTTGGCCTCGAGCGCCTGATGCAGGCCCTCGGAATAGCGCCTGCCGGGCATCATGCGGCCGGTGAACTCGTCGATGATCACCACCTCATCGTTGCGCACAATGTAGTCGCGATCGCGCTGGAACAGCTTATGGGCCCTCAGTGCCTGGCTGACATGGTGCACGAAACTCACATTCTCCACGTCATAAAGTGAGTCGCCCTGCAACAGCCCGGCCTTCTTGAGGGCTTCTTCCATGAGTTCGTTGCCGCGTTCGGTCAGCGAGACCTGGCGCATCTTCTCGTCGACCTCATAAGCCTCTTCGGGCAGGCCGGGGATGAAGGCGTCGATGGTGGTGTAGAGTTCGGAGCGGTCCTCGATGGCGCCGGAAATGATCAGCGGCGTGCGGGCCTCGTCAACCAGGATCGAATCAACCTCGTCGACGATCGCGAAGTGGTGGCCGCGCTGCACCATCTCCTCGAGATGGTACTTCATGTTGTCGCGTAAATAGTCGAAGCCGAGCTCGTTATTGGTGCCGTAGGTCACATCGCAGGCATACTGGGCATGGCGTTCGGTATCGTCGAGTCCGTGCACGATGCAGCCGGTGGTGAGGCCGAGGAAGCTGTAGACCCTGTTCATCCAGTCGGCGTCGCGTTTGGCAAGGTAGTCATTGACGGTGACCACGTGAACGCCCTTGCCGGCCAGCGCATTGAGATAGACCGCCAGCGTTGCGACCAGGGTCTTGCCTTCGCCGGTCTTCATCTCGGCAATGGAGCCCTCGTGCAGCACCATGCCGCCGATAAGCTGGACATCGAAATGGCGTTGACCGAGCGCCCGCTTGGCCGCTTCGCGCACGGTTGCGAATGCGGGCACCAGGAGATCGTCGATCGAGGTGCCATCGGCGACCTGCTGACGGAACGTTGCGGTCCGGGCCCGCAGCTCATCGTCGCTGAGCTGCGCTATCTCCGGTTCCAGGGCGTTGATCTCATTCACCCTGCCCTGATATTTCTTGACCTTGCGTTCGTTCGAAGAACCAAAAACCTTGCGAGCAATCGAGCTCAATCCGAGCATGAGACGTGACCTCTGTGGCGCTGCCGGATGACAACGCGAATGACCGCCCTCGCCGCGGGAGGGTCGGAAAAATACCTACCTGCTTCTAATGGACTTGAGCGCTAGGGGCAATCGGCAGGGCGGCGCAAATGAATTTCCGTTGAGATAGGAGCAAAGGCCGCACGCATCAATATGGGGATGGCCATGCAAGCGCCTGCGGCACGGCGACATTGTTACCATGGTCGCCGGCTCGCCCCTTGAAACCGACGGCATTTGCGACCATTGTGCGCCGGCTTTGTGCGGCATGGAGAATGTCGGCTGCAAGCATAGCATATTGTTGCCTGAATTGGCTTGCATGTAGCAATCAAAGTGAGAGCCCGGGCGGCGCCCATTCCTGTCGTTTGCAACGGTGAAGCTGTATGATGCCTTTCAAGAAAATCGCTTTTTTTATGGCACTTTGCCTGGTGACGACGTTTGGTCTGGCCAGCGCCAAGGCGGAGGACCGGGTGGTGGCCAAGGTCAACGGCCATGACATCACAGTCAAGGAAGTCTCGCTGGCAGCCGACGACATTCTGCCGCAGCTCGGCAATGTTCCCCCCAAACTCAGGTTTGCTTTCGTGGTGGAATACCTGGTCGAGCGGCACTTGCTGGCCCAGGCGGCGGTCAAGGAGGGCGAAGCCGATTCGGAAGAATACAAGGCTCGCCTCGCCTTCTATCAGGCCAAGGCGCTCAGGGATGCCTATTTCACCGACAAGCTCAAGCCGGCCGTAACCGAAGAAGCGATCCACAAGGCTTATGAAAAAGAGGCTGCGAAGATAAAGCCGGAAGACCGCGTCAGGGCCCGGCATATCCTGGTGGCCACCAAGGCTGAGGCCGAGGATGTCATCAAGAAGCTGAAGAATGGCGCGAAATTCGAGGACCTTGCCAAACAGGTCAGCCTCGATGGATCGAAGGACTATGGTGGCGATCTGGGATATTTCACCGCATCGGAGATGGTGCCGGCCTTTTCCAAGGCGGCCTTTGCCCTGCAGCCGGGAGAGATTTCGGAGCCGGTGAAGACCCAGTATGGCTGGCACGTGATCAAGCTGGAAGACCGCAAGGCCGGCGGCCCGCAACCCTACGAGAAAGTGCATGACGCCATCAAACTGGTGCTGTTGCGCGAGGCGGTGCAGAACAAGCTGGTGGAACTGCGCAAGACCGCGGACATCGAGGTTCTCGATCCCGATCTGAAGAAGATGCAGGCCGAAAACAAGAAGCGCCTGGAGGAATTGAAGGCCAAGGACGCCCTGCAGGGCACCCAGACGACCACCTCCGGCAAGGGTGACCTAGCGCAATAACGGCCGATTTTCGGGGGGCAGGGCATGAGCGCAAGCCATCCGGTTTCGCCGCTGGCACCCGCCGAAACGGCGCGGCTCGGGCCGATCGGCGGGGTCAGACTGGCCACCACGGCCGCCGGCATCCGCTATAAGGGACGCACCGACCTGTTGCTGGCGGTCATGGACGCCGGGACCAGCGTGGCGGGCGTGTTCACCCGCTCGAAGACCTCATCGGCACCTGTCGACTGGTGCCGGGCACATCTCGGTGGCGGCCGGGCGCGGGCCATCGTCGTCAATGCCGGAAACGCCAATGCCTTTACCGGCTCGGCCGGGGTCAGGACGGTCAAGGCAACCGCCAGGGCGGCGGCCCGCGCGGTGGGTTGCGCACCCGAAGAGGTTTTCCTCGCCTCCACCGGCGTGATCGGCGAAGTCCTCGATCCGGCGCCCATGGAAAAGGCTCTGCCCGGCCTTGCGGCCGCTGCAACCGAGGATGCCTGGGACGACGCGGCGCGGGCCATCATGACCACCGATACGTTCGCGAAACTGGCCACACGCTCCGCCCGGCTGGGCGATCAGAGAGTGACCATCAACGGCATCGCCAAGGGCTCCGGCATGATCGCGCCCGACATGGCGACGATGCTGGTGTTCATCTTCACCGACGCGGCCGTGCCGGCGCGAAGCTTACAAAAGCTGCTGCAGCGCGCCGTCGACCAAAGCTTCAACTGCATCACCGTCGATGGCGACACCTCGACATCCGATACGGTGCTGTTGTGCGCAACAGGCACCGCGGGCAAGAAGCCCGCCGGGCTGAGATCGGCGGACGATGAGCGCCTGAAAGGATTTGCCGCGGCACTCGATGATCTCACCCGCGACCTCGCCCATCAGGTGGTGAAGGACGGGGAGGGAGCAGAGAAGTTCATCGCCATAACTGTCAAGGGGGCGGAAAATGCCCAGGCCGCCCGGCACATCGGTCTGGCGATCGGCAATTCGCCGCTGGTCAAGACGGCCATTGCCGGCCATGACGCCAATTGGGGCCGCATCGTCATGGCGGTGGGCAAGTCGGGCGAAAGGGCCAACCGCGACCGCCTCAAGATCGCCATCGGCGGCTATTCGGTGGCACGCGGCGGCAAGATCGATCCCAAATACCGCGAGGCCGAACTGGAACCGCATATGGCCGGGCGCGAGATCGACATCGTGGTTGATGTGGGGATCGGCAAGGGCGAGGCGACGATCTGGACCTGCGACCTGACGCATGGCTACATCGACATCAACGGCTCCTATCGCAGTTGATTAGCAAGCGGTTTACCCTGTCGAGCGATTGTAGGCCCTCAGGGCGGCCGTTCGGCGGGGCTGGAACGGCATCGTTAACACTTCCGGCGCGATGGTGGAGGCGGACATGAACGGCGTAAGGATCGTTGTCGTTGCCGCTTGTGCCCTTGTCGATACCGATGGCCGGGTGCTTGTCGCCCAACGGCCCGAAGGCAAGACAATGGCAGGCCTGTGGGAGTTTCCCGGCGGCAAGGTGGACGATGGCGAAAGGCCCGAAGCGGCGCTCATCCGGGAGTTGAGGGAGGAGTTGGGGATCGATGTGTCGGCGGCCTGTCTTGCGCCCCTGACCTTTGCCAGTCACGGCTATGACGACTTCCATTTGCTGATGCCGCTTTATGTGTGCAGGCGATGGAAGGGCGAGGTGAGGCCGCAGGAGAACCAGGCGCTGCGCTGGGTCTGGCCGAAGCGCATGCGCGAGCTTTCGATGCCGCCCGCCGATCTGCCCCTCATCCCCCATCTCATCGACGCGTTCTAGGGGTCATCCCGGCCGCCCATGTCCGCCATAACCAGGCTCCGCCAAGAGACGGAGCCGAGAAGCCTTCGGGGGACGTGGACATGAGTTATCAATGGACAGTGCTGGCGGCGGTCGCAAGCCGCTATGCCGCTTGCCGGCGCGGGGCGGTGACAATGGAATTCACCCTGATCGCCGCCGCCATGCTGATCGGCATCGCGGTGGCGCTGGGGGATATCGGGACCACCCTGACGGCGAGTCGCGACGCGGCCTTCAGCAGCCTCTAGGGCGAGTGCTGCGAGTTGTCGGTTCAACGCTTCAGTTTCAATTCGCTGGTGCCCAGCGCATCGGCGAGCCGCGTGATGGCACTGCCTGGCCGGAGCGGCTTTTGCTGGCTTTCGTGCGGCGACCAGGCGGTCAGGGTGGCGAGTTCGAAGGTCGCCTTCACGCGCCCGTCCGGGTCGGCGTTTTCACGATCATAGAGGGCGACGGCGCGCGCCAGCAGGTTGGGGGCGGTCAGGCCGCGGGTACGTTCGTGCAAGGGGTTGGCAAGGCCCATGGCCTTCAGGTCGCGCATCAGCGCCAGACCTGAATCATAGCGCACCGTTAGGCGATCGAGATCGGCCACCGGCAGCGCAAATCCCGCCCGTTGCAACAGCCCGCCGAGATCACGGACGTCACCGAAAGGGGCAACGCGGGGGCTGGCACCGCCACGCAGTTCGGCTTCGGCCTCCATCCAGGCACGGCGCAATTCGGTGAGGCTCGATGCGGCCAGCAGCACCGCCATGAACAGACCATCCGGCCTGAGGGCGCGGGCGAGGCGGGCAAGGCAGCCGGGAATGTCGTTGAGGCGTTCAAGGCCCAGGGGCCACAGGATGCAGTCGGCGCCGGCATCGGCGAGGCCGGGGGCTTCGTGGTCGAAAACCCGCTCGATTCCCGGCGCCTCGATCTCGTCGCAGGCGATCACCCGGCGGGTGCCGGGCCGTTCCGCCACGCGTGCGGGCAAATCCGAACCGGCTGCGCCCAGCACTACAACATCGGCAAAATCCCGGGTGATGGCGCTGAGGCGCAGCAGCATGTCGTCGGCTGCCGCAGCACCCAGAAAGCCCGGCCAGCCACCACTGGCCAGCGCGCCTTGGCGGCGGTGGCGGAGAACTGCCTTGTCGAAAATGTGAGGTGCCGATGGCTCTGTCATGATACTCAACAGGACCTAAGCCATGGCAGGGAGAATGTCACCCATGGATCCGATGCACCGGGCGCATCTGGAGAACGCTGCACGGTTGACGCGCCTGATCGGCCTGAAGGCGGCAGACTGGCTGCTGCCGCCGGTGTGTCTGGGGTGCGGGGCACGCACCATGGATCATGCCGGCCTGTGCCAGGTGTGCTGGCTCGATCTCAAGCCGATCACGGCGCCGCGTTGCGATGTGACCGGCCAGCCTTTTCCCTACGATCCGGGCGAGGGGGTGGTATCGGCGGTAGCGCTTGCCGATCCGCCAGCCTGGGACCGGGCCCGCGCGGCGGTCGAATTCAACGAAACATCGCGCCGACTGGTGCATGCCCTCAAATATCACGACCGCCACGAGGCCGGTCGGCTGATGGCACGAATGATGACAGTCGCCGGTCATGACCTCATCGAGCCGGAGGCGGTGATTACCCCGGTGCCGCTCTATCGCTGGCGGCTGTGGGGCCGGCGTTTCAACCAGTCGGCGATCCTGGCGCGCCACATAGCCGCTGCCAGCGGGAGCCGGGTGGCTGTCGATCTCGTCATCCGCACCCGTTCAACGGCCACCCAGGTCGGCCTCGATGCGCGTGGCCGCCGCGCCAACGTCAGTCGCGCCTTTGAGGTCAATGCCGTCCGTGGCAGCGATGTCGCCGGACGCCATGTGGTGGTGGTGGATGATGTCATCACCACCGGCGCCACCGCCGGGGCGGTGGCGAGGGCCCTGAAAAAGGCCGGGGCGGTGCGCGTCGACGTGCTCGCCTTCGCTCTTGTCGTCAAACCGGCGGGGCTCCATATTTGAGCGGCGGTTCTGACGTGTGGCGGTTCGCTGCACGCAGCGTTTGAAGGACTACTGGCGCCATGGCTCGCGTCACCATCTATACCAGTATGATGTGCGGCTACTGCACGGCCGCCAAGCAACTTTTGGCCAGCAAGAACGTGGCATTCGATGAGGTCGATGTGAGCTACGACCCAGACGGGCGGCGGGCGATGAGCGAGCGGGCCGGTGGACGGCGCACGGTGCCGCAGATCTTCATTGGCGAGGCCCACGTGGGCGGTTGCAATGAGCTTTACGCCCTCGAGAAGGCGGGTGAACTCGACCACCTGCTGGGGCGGGACTGAGCTTCATGCGGGTCGGCCTCATCCAGATGTGTTCAGGCGAGGACGTCGCCCGCAATGTCGATGCGGCCGCCTGCATGATCGCCGAAGCGGCAGAAGCGGGCGCCCGTCTCATCGTCACACCGGAGATGACCAGCATCCTGGCGCCCAAGCGCGAGACGCTGATGGCGGCGCTGGGCGACAGCGGCGACGGAGGGGCGAGCGATGCCTTTGCCGCGCTTACCCGCGGCTTGTCGGTGCATCTTCTCATCGGTTCGATGGCCGTGAAGCGGCCGGACGGGCGGCTGGCCAACCGCTCGATGCTGTTCGCGCCCGACGGCAGCCTTGTTGCGACCTACGACAAGGTGCACATGTTCGATGTGGATCTGGCGGGAGGCGAGAGCTATCGCGAATCGCGCCGCTATGCGGCCGGCGACCGGCTGGTGGTGACGCAGGCGGCGGAGGCCAGGCTGGGCCTCAGCATCTGCTACGACATGCGCTTTCCGGCCCTTTATCGACAACTGGCGCAGGCCGGAGCCGAGATCATCACGGTCCCGTCGGCCTTCACCGTGCCGACCGGCGAGGCCCATTGGCACGTACTGTTGAGGGCCCGGGCGATCGAGACCGGGGCCTTCATCGTGGCGCCGGCACAGACCGGACGCCACGAAAGCGGCCGGCAGACCTACGGCCACAGCCTCCTGGTGGCGCCGTGGGGCGAAATCCTTGCCGATGGCGGAACCGATAGCGGCGCAATCGTCGCCGATATCGACCTCGCCAGGGTCGGTGAGGCCCGTCGCCGCATCCCGGCGCTCAAGCATGATCGCAGCTTTAAGCTTTTTCGCAGCGATGACGTGCTAGAATCGGTTTCATCATGATCCGCTACGACCTGACGTGCGAGAAATTTCACACCTTCGATGGGTGGTTCCGCGATAGCGCTTCTTACGACAAGCAGGCTGCGGCCGGGCTGATCGGCTGCCCGGTCTGCGGTTCGGTGCAGGTGGAAAAACAGCTCATGACGCCGGGCGTCGCGATGAAGAGCAATCGCCGCAACGAAGCATCGGACGAGCCGCGACAGCTGGTTGCGGGACCGGGCGACAAGAAGATGCGCGACCTGATCGAAGCGGTCCGCCAGCTCAAGGCGCATGTGGAGGCCAATGCCGATTATGTCGGCGAGCGCTTCGTCGAGGAGGCGCGCAAGATCCACTACGAAGAGGCCGAGGCGCGCGCCATCTATGGCGAGGCCACTCTTGAGGACGCCGCGGCGCTCAAGGAAGAAGGGATCGACGTTCACCCCCTGCCCAAGCTGCCCGAAGATGGCAACTGAGGCCCCCATCGCCGGCTTGGCGTCAGGCGTCGGGCCGGGCGGCGACCAGCATGTAGTTGACGGCTGTATCGGGCGAGCGGCGCCATTCATTGGCGAGTGGGTTGAAGACCACGCCAGTCAGATCGGCGACCGCCATTCCCGAGCGTGACAGTTCTGCGCGCAACTCGTCGGGAGTGATGAATTTTTCCCATTGATGAGTACCGCGCGGCAGCCAGCCGAGAATGTATTCGGCGCCGACGATGGCCAGTCCGAAGGCCTTCAGCGTGCGGTTGATGGTGGCCAGCACCATGATGCCGCCCGGCTTGATGAGGCGGGCGCAGGTCCGAAGGAACAGGGCGGGATCGGCGACGTGTTCGATCACTTCCATGTTCAAGACGATGTCAAAGCGGGCGCCGGTTTCGGCCAGGGCCTCGGCGGTAACGGCGCGATAGTCGATTGTGAGACCGGTCTCCTCGGCATGCACGGCCGCGGTGCGGATGTTCTTTTCCGACGGGTCGATGCCGGTGACGCGGGCGCCGAGGCGGGTCATGGGCTCGGAGATCAGGCCGCCGCCGCAGCCGATGTCGAGCAGATCGAGGGCTTCAAAGGGGTGGCGGGTGAGGGGATCGCGGCCAAGCCGGGCGGTCGCCTGTTCGCGGATATAGGCAATGCGCACCGGATTGAAGCGATGCAGGACGGCAAACTTGCCCTCCGGGTTCCACCATTCAGCGGCAAGGGCGGAAAACCGCTCGACTTCGGCTGCATCCACCGTGGTGGCGGCGCGCGTGGCGCTCGATGTCATAAAACCGTCTCCTGGATCGTGCGAGAAGGCCCCTGGCATCGGGGCTCGATGAGCAATATTGCATAACCGATGCCCGGCGGTTAAGAGAATGCCGCGTCGCGGGCGCTGCCGCTGCCGGCAGGGCGATTGCGTGGCGCGAACTGTGCTCTTCCTGCAAAGCCTTTTTTGAGAACTTCAAAGAGCGTGCCATGGGCCGACTGGTGATGAAATTCGGGGGCACCTCGGTGGCCGATGTGGAACGCATCCGCAACGTGGCGCGGCATGTGGAGCGCGAGGTGAAGGCCGGTCACGAGGTGGCGGTCGTGGTCTCGGCCATGGCGGGCCAGACCGACAGGCTGGTCGGCTGGTGCCGCGAGGCGGCTGCCGTGCACGATGCCCGCGAATACGACGCCGTGGTGGCCTCCGGCGAGCAGGTGACGGCCGGGCTCCTCGCCATCGTGTTGCAGGAAATGGGCATTCCCGCCCGGTCGTGGCAGGGCTGGCAGGTGCCGGTGCTGACCGACGGAGTACACGGGGCCGCACGCATCGCCGACATTAACGCCGATGAGATCCGCAAGCGGATGGAACAGGGTCAGGTGGCGGTGATGGCGGGTTTCCAGGGTATCGGCCCCGACAAGCGAATCACCACGCTGGGGCGCGGTGGCTCCGATACCAGCGCCGTGGCGCTGGCGGCGGCGCTGGAAGGGCGCTGCGACATTTACACCGATGTCGACGGGGTCTACACCTCGGACCCGCGCATCGTTGACAAGGCTCGCAAGCTGTCACGCATTTCTTATGAGGAAATGCTTGAACTGGCCTCGCTGGGTGCCAAGGTGTTGCAGACCCGCTCGGTGGAACTCGGCATGGTCTATCGGGTGCCGTTGCAGGTTCGCTCGAGCTTCGAGGCGCCCGATTCGCCCAATCAGAACCGCGAGGACGGCACCGGGCCGGGTACCCTCGTATGCGAAGAGGATCAGATCGTGGAACAGCAGGTTGTCTCAGGCATCGCCTATTCCAAGGACGAGGCGCAGGTTTCGCTGCGCCGGGTCAAGGACAAGCCCGGTGTGTCGGCCTCGATCTTCGGACCGCTGGCCGAGGCCGAGATCAGCGTCGACATGATCGTCCAGAACATTTCCGCCGACGGCGAGACGGCGAACCTCACTTTCACCCTTTCCAACAAGGACCTGAAGCGGGCGCTGGACGTGCTGGAGCGCGAGAAGGCCAAGATCGGCTTCCAGGAGATGTCGCATGCCACCGGCGGGGCCAAGGTGTCGGTGATCGGCATCGGCATGCGCAGCCATGCCGGCGTTGCCGCCAAGATGTTCAAGGCACTGTCGGATCGCGGCATCAACATCCGGGCGATCACCACGTCGGAGATCAAGATATCGGTGCTCATCGATGCCGCTTATACGGAACTGGCGGTGAGGGCCCTGCACACCGCCTATGGCCTCGACGCGGCCTGATCTGCTAAGTCTGGTGAGATGACGAAAATGTTCGCCAAAGCCCGCTGGGTACGAACCATTCCCACGGAGAGGGACACCGCCTGATGCCGTCTTCCGCCTTAGGCCCGCGTGTCCTTCTCCGGAGGCTGCGCGAGGTCATGGCGGGACCCGACACAGCCCAGGAAAAGCTCAACACGATCGTCAGAACCATCGCGGCCAACATGGTCGCGGAGGTGTGCTCGCTTTACGTGCTGCGGCCGGGCGAAGTCCTTGAGCTCTATGCCAGCGAAGGCCTCAAGGCGGAAGCCGTCCACAAGAGCCTTCTGAAGCTCGGCGAGGGCCTTGTCGGGTCGATCGCGGCGAACGGCGAGATGCTCAACCTCTCCGAAGCCCAGGCGCATCCGGGGTTCAAGTACCTGCCGGAGACGGGCGAGGAAATCTATCATTCCTTCCTCGGCGTTCCGGTCATGCGGGCGGGCGACACCATCGGTGTCCTGGTGGTGCAGAACCGCACGCCGCGGCACTATTCCGAGGAAGAAGAAGAAGCGCTGCAAATCACTGCCATGGTGCTGGCCGAGATCGTCGCGGCGGGCGCCCTTGGTGTGGTGGCCGATGCCGCCGAGGCCGATGTCGCGCACACGCGATCGCATCACCTGCGCGGCCAGGCGCTGGCTGGCGGCATCGCCCTCGGCCATGCGGTGCTGCACGTGCCGCGCATCGTTATCACCCATTTCATCGCCGAATCGATACCCGATGAACGCCGGCGGCTGGAAGTCGCCATCGAAACCTTGCGCAACGAGGTGGACGACCTGATCGCCATGGTCGATGTGGGGCGCGGCGAGGCCTCCGGCGAGGTGCTGGAGGCGTTCCGCATGTTCGCCTATGACCGCGGGTGGGTGAGCCGCATCCGTCAGGCTGTGGATACCGGGCTGACCGCGGAGGCGGCGGCCGAACGGGTCCACACCGACATGCGCAACCGGCTGTTGCGTCAGCCCGACCCCTATCTGCGCGAGCGGTTGCACGACATCGATGACCTGACCATGCGCCTGTTGCGCATTCTCACCGGCCACGCCGCCACCGCCTCGCAAACCAGGATGGCGCGCGATGCCATCCTCATCGCCCGCAACATGGGGGCGGCGGAACTTCTGGATTACGATCGCAAGCACATGCGCGGGCTGGTGTTGGAGGAATCAGGCGCCAACAGCCATGTCGCCATCGTTGCCAAGGCGTTGGGTGTGCCGGTGGTCGGGCAGGCCGAAGGCATCATCGACATTATCGAGACCGGCGATGCGATCATCGTCGATGGTGAAACCGGCGATGTGCATATCCGCCCGTCGCCGGTGGTGGAGCAGGCCTATGTGGAAAAGGTCCGCTTCTATGCCAAGCGGCAGGCGAAGTTTGCCCAGCTGCGCCAGCGTCCGGCGGTCAGCCGGGACGGCGTCGCCATCAGCCTCAACATCAATGCTGGCCTGATGGCCGATATGCCGCACCTAAATGCGGCCGGGGCCGTCGGTATCGGGCTGTTCCGCACCGAGTTGCAGTTCATGGTGGCGCGCTCGTTGCCCGGACGCGGTCAGCAGCGGAGCCATTACCGGGCGATCATCGAGGCGGCCAGCGGACGGCCGGTGGTGTTCCGCACGCTCGACATCGGGTCAGACAAGATGCTGCCCTATCTCAGGAGCACGCGGGAGGAAAACCCGGCGCTGGGTTTGCGTGGCACGCGCATGGCACTGGGCCGCAAGGCCTTTCTTGCCTTGCAGATCCGGGCCCTGCTGGAAGCCGGCGCCGGACAAGATCTGTGGATCATGTTCCCGATGATTGCCAATGTCAGCGAATTCCTGGCTGCCCGGGCGGTCGCCGACGAGCAACGTGGGCTGGCCGAAAAATTTGGCCGTGCGCTGCCCCACACCTTGCGGCTGGGCGCAATGATCGAAATTCCCTCGCTTGTATGGCAGCTCGACGAGCTGTTGCCGCAGGTGGATTTCGTTTCCATCGGTTCCAACGACCTGATGCAGTATGTCTATGCCTGCGACCGCGAGCATCCGCTGCTGTCGGAGCGATATGATCCGTTAAGTGCTGCTTTCTTGAGGATTCTCCTGCACGTGGTCGAACGCTGCAAGGCACATGGCGTGCCGCTGACGCTGTGCGGCGAAATGGCCGGCCGGCCGCTCGAGGCGATGGCGTTGCTGGGCCTCGGCTTCACATCGGTTTCCATGACACCGGCGGCCATCGGACCGGTCAAGGCGATGCTGCTTACGCTGGACGTCGGAAAACTCGCAACCTTCATGCGGGAAAGGCTCAGCGCCGGCGAAGAAAATCTGCGCGCAGCGTTGCAGGGCTGGGCCGCGGACAACGGCGTCGCCATCGCCGTTTAGCTTCTGCTTACCATTTTTCTGCATTGTCATAGACAAGCGGCGCGACGGGTTCGCGCGTCATGGGTGGCGCAGTCCGGTTCACGGACGATGCGGCCGTCGGAAAGTTGGTAACAGTCATGGATCAAGCAACGTTAGCCCACAAGCAGACGGCTCTGGAATTCTTCCGTCCCAAACCGGATGGCTCCATCAATCCGGCCGGCGAGGCAGGGTGGTATCTGCAGCGCGAGCGCGAACGCCATCACCTGACGCTTGATGACGTCTCAGCAACCATCGGCGTCCATGCCTATCATCTGGAAGCCATCGAGGCCGGCGATCTCACCGGCCTGCCGGCGCGCAGCGAGGCGCTGGGCATGATCGGTGCCTATGCCGAGTATCTGGGCTTCGATCCGCAGCCGCTGATCCTGCATTTCGCCAATTTTCTGCCCTTGCCCACCTATCCCGACCGGTCGCGGCGGCGCAGGAAGCCGCACCCGCTGGGCAGCGCCAAGATCATCGACTTCGGGATATCGAGGCGTTTGCGCGCCATGACCTCGGGCGTCGGCGGCGTTGTCACCAGTTGCCTGGCCGCGGTGATGCTGTTCGGTGTCGCCAGCTACTGGCTGATCCCGGCGCCCGACCACGGCGCCCCGCAGGTGGCTGAATCCACTCCCATTCCCGCGACCGACAAGCAGGCCGTCGATGAATTGCCGGTCGCATCGACCAGCAAGATCACCGAAGAGACCATGCCCGACACCCAGACGCCACCGGAAAGCGGCCTTGGCGCCGAAGCCGACCGTGCCGCCAATTCCCTCACCGGGCTTGCCGATCTCATCAAGGCCGATGTGCCGGCGGCCGAGAAGACGCAAGTACCGGCCAAGCAGGCTCAGTCCGTCGAAGTCAGCGACCTGGCCACCAACGTCTCCAACCTCACGCCGCCGCAGGAAGAAATCGGCGGGCAGGTTTACGGCAAGGAAAACACGGATGCGCGCCTGGTGCTGAGCGCCAAGGCACCGGTGTGGCTGCGCATCGACGATTCGCGCGGCAACGTCATCGTTACCACCACCCTCAACGCCGGTGACAGCTACCGGGTACCCAATCGCGACGGCCTGGTGATCATCTCGCGCGACGGCGGGCGCATCGCCTACAGCATCGACGGCAAGCCCAGGGGCGATCTCGGCAAGCCGGGTGAGATCCTGGTGGGACGCTCGCTCGATCTGAAGAAGCTTGCCGGGCTCTAACAAGGCAGAGCGTCATTCTCTTCGGAAAGTGTCTGCACTTTATTGCATCGTGCTCCAGGCCTTTCCCGGCGGCCAGCCTTGCGCCTTTCGCTCAACCGCGATCTCGGATAGAACCCCGGCCTGAACGGGGTCGGACAATGGTACAGATTTCCCAGGACAAGCTTGACAGGCTGGAGGCGCGCTTTGCGGATCTCGAGGCGCAACTGGCAACCGGCGGTGGCGGTGAGGACTTTGTGCGGCTGTCAAAGGAATATGCCGAACTCGAGCCGGTGGTGAAGGCGATCCGGGCGCTCAAGTTGGCGATCGGTGAACGCACGGGCCTGCGGGACATCGTCGCGCAAGGTGGCGATGCCGAACTGGTCGGCATGGCAGAAACGGAAATCCCGGCGCTCGATCAGCGCATCGACGATCTCAATCATCGCATCAAGGTGGCATTGCTGCCCAAGGACGCTGCCGACGAGCGCAACGTCATCCTCGAAGTGAGGGCCGGCACCGGTGGCGATGAGGCGGCGCTGTTCGCAGGCGATCTGTTCCGCATGTACCAGCGCTATGCTGCTCTCAAGGGCTGGCGGGTGGACATCATCTCGGCCAGCGAGGGCGATCATGGCGGCTACAAGGAAATCATCGCCAACATTTCCGGTGCCGGGGTCTATGCGGAACTCAAATTCGAATCGGGTGTCCACCGGGTGCAGCGGGTGCCGGCGACCGAGGCGCAAGGGCGCATCCATACCTCCGCTGCCACCGTTGCCGTGCTGCCGGAGGCCGAAGACGTGGACATCGACATCGAGGACAAGGACTTGAGGGTCGATGTCTTCCGCTCCTCGGGACCCGGCGGGCAGTCGGTCAACACCACGGACAGCGCGGTGCGCATCACCCATATCCCGTCCGGCATCGTGGTCAGCCAGCAGGACGAGAAATCCCAGCACAAGAACCGCGCCAAGGCGATGAAGATATTGCGGGCGCGCCTGTTCGAGCGCGAACGCGAGCGGCTCGATGCCGAGCGTTCGGCGACGCGGCGCGGCCAGGTTGGCTCGGGCGATCGTTCCGAACGCATCCGCACTTACAATTTTCCGCAAGGCCGGGTGAGCGATCACCGCATCAATCTCACCCTCTACAAGCTGGACGAGGTGATGCAGGGCCTCGCTTTGGGCGAGCTCATCGAGGCGCTGTCGGCCGAGCACCAGTCCGAACTGCTCGCCCACAGTGACGTGGCATGAGCATCGCGCAAGGTCTCGGGGTAGCGGAGGCGATGCGGCAACTGGCGCGGCGCTTTTCAGCGGCGGGTCTTGCCAGCCCCGATCTCGATGCCCGCCTCATGGTGCTGGCGGTGAGCGGGCTCAGCCATGCAGCGCTCATCGCCGCGCCGGAGACGGTTATCGCCGGCGAGCGGCTGCATGATCTCGAAGCCATGGCCGAACGGCGGCTGGCCCGCCAACCGGTGTCGCGTATCCTCGGGTGGCGCGAGTTCTACGGTCGCGCATTCGCTCTGTCGGGCGACACGCTCGATCCACGGCCGGACAGCGAGACCCTCATCGATCATGTCCTCGACTGGGCGAAGGCTTCGGGACGTACTCAGGCGGCTTTGCGCATTCTCGATCTGGGCACAGGCAGCGGCATCCTCGTGGTGACACTGCTGGCCGAATTGCCGCATGCCTCGGGCATCGGCAGCGACATTTCGCCCGGGGCCCTCAAACAGGCGCGCGCCAACGCCGATATGCTGGGTATCGGTCGCCGTTGCACATGGCAGGTGGGAGACTGGTGCCAGGGCCTGCAGGGCCCATTCGATGTCATTGTCTCGAACCCGCCCTATATACCGGCCGACGAATTGTCGGGGCTCGAACCTGAAGTGCGGCTGGGCGATCCGCGATTGGCGCTTGACGGCGGCGCCGACGGGCTGGAGGCCTACAGGGCCATTGCACGCGGTGTCCGCCCGCTTCTTGCTGCGGACGGACTGCTTGCCCTCGAGGTCGGGGCAGGCCAGTCGAAAGACCTGCAGGATATCTTCTGTGCCGCCGGTTTCAGGCAACATACGGTGAATGGCGGCGCCGCTCGCGACCTGGCCGGGCGGGTGCGGGTGGTGAGTTTTTGCGCGGCCCGTTAGGCATCATTGAGGGTGTCACAAAAAAACTGTTGGAAAACACCGACTGAAAGGCTAGTTTGCGCCTCACAGACTCACCTCCGGTGTTCTCGGAACGAAGGTTCCGCTTCGGGCGGTGCATGCGATCAACACATGCTCATGTCATGAAGGCCCGCCTCCAGGATGATGGCGTGGTGCGCTGGAAGTGCAGACGTTTCCATATCTGGTACGTCGACTGCGGGGGCAGGACTCTCGGGCAATGTTCGCCTGATTTGATGGAATCCTAGGATCGGCACGACCAACCAGGTGGGGCAAATTTCCGTATCGGACACTGCTCTGGATCGCAGGGCTGAAGGTTTTTCAAACCGAGAGTGAGACTATGAGGCAAGGCCAGCACAAGAACAGGTCGCGCAATCGCGGCCGGCGCCCGGGGAATTCGGTCAACCGGGTCTATGAGAGCAACGGCCCGGATGTGAAGGTGCGAGGCACTGCGCAGACGGTTGCGGACAAATATCTGCAGCTGGCGCGCGATGCGGCGTCATCGGGCGACATCGTCAAGGCCGAAAGCTTTTATCAGCACGCCGAGCATTATCTCCGGATCGTCGCTGCCTCGCTGCCCGCCGGCCAGCAAGGCCAGCAGCGGCGGTCGATGTATGACGACGACAATTACGAAGACGGCGATGAGGGCGATGGCGGCGGTGATGATGGCCCCGAGATGCGCCATCAGCAGGCAAGCCACGATGCCGGCAGCGAGCAAGGCGACGACACCGATGCCGAACCCCGCCCGCAGCCCCAGGCACAACCTCAGCCACAAATACAGCCGCAGCCTCAGCCGGTGCGCGAGAGCGAGAACGAGGATGACGGCGGCAATGGCTGGGACGGGCATCAGCCCGATTTCCTGCGTCGCAGTGGCCAGTCCAACGGCTCACCGGCGGCCAGCCCACGCCCGCGGCGTGAGCGGCGGCCTCGTCAACGCCAGCCTCAGCCCCAACCGGAACTCGCAGGCAGCGAGCAGCCGCAGATCCCGGCGGCTCCGGCCGAGGATGGCGAGAACACCGGCGACAACAGCTGAACGCCGACCCGAGCGCCTGAACGGCATGCGCCAATCGCGCGCCCGCATGGGCTTGTGTTGCCGTTGTGCCACACTATATCTCCTGCAGGGTTGCGAAGAACCGGGCTCGTTGCAGTGCTTTCGTTGAGGCTGCCGAGACGGTTTTCCCCACGCCCCGCAACGATGATCCATAGCGTGACGCTCGCGGCGATGCCTCATTCGGAGGGTCCCCAGGAGGAGCGTGCCGAGGAGGACAAATGGACTTTGAAAAATACACCGAGCGGGCGCGCGGTTTCATTCAGGCCGCCCAGAACCTGGCCCTCAGGGAGGGCCACCAGCGCTTCAACCCCGACCACATCCTGAAGGTCCTGATCGACGACGAGCAGGGCCTGGCATCCGGCCTCATCAAGTCGGCGGGCGGCGATCCGCGCAACGTGCTCGCTGCCGTCGAGGGCAATCTGAAGAAGCTTCCCAAAGTAGAGGGCGCCGGGGCGGGCCAGATCTACCTGGCGCCGGAAACCGCCCGCGTCTTCGAGACCGCCAGCCAGCTTGCAACCAAGGCCGGCGACAGTTTCGTCACCGCCGAACGCCTGTTGCAGGCGATCGCCATCGAAAAGACCGACGCGGCGACGGCATTGAAAAATGCCGGGGTGACCCCGGCCAGTCTCAACAAGGCTATCGACGAGTTGCGCAAAGGGCGCACCGCCGACACGGCCTCGGCCGAACAGGGCTACGATGCGCTGAAGAAGTATGCCCGCGACCTCACCGAGGCGGCGCGCGACGGCAAGCTCGATCCGGTCATCGGGCGAGACGATGAAATCCGCCGCACCATCCAGGTCCTGTCGCGGCGTACCAAGAACAACCCGGTGCTGATCGGTGAGCCGGGCGTCGGCAAGACGGCCATCGCCGAAGGTCTGGCGTTGCGGATCGTCAACGGCGACGTGCCTGAAAGCCTCAAGGACAAGCGCCTCATGGCGCTCGACATGGGCTCGCTGATTGCCGGGGCGAAATATCGCGGTGAATTCGAGGAACGTTTGAAAGCTGTCTTGTCCGAGGTCCAGGCGGCGGCTGGCAGCATCATCTTGTTCATCGACGAGATGCATACGCTGGTGGGTGCCGGCAAGGCGGAAGGTGCGATGGATGCCTCCAACCTCCTGAAGCCGGCTCTGGCGCGCGGTGAACTGCATTGCGTCGGCGCCACCACGCTTGATGAATACAGGAAGCATGTGGAAAAGGACGCCGCTCTTGCCCGGCGCTTCCAGCCTGTGTTCGTCAGCGAGCCGACGGTGGAAGATACCATCTCAATCCTGCGCGGCCTCAAGGAGAAGTACGAACTGCATCACGGCGTGCGCATTACGGACAACGCGCTGGTGGCGGCGGCCAATCTCTCCAACCGCTACATCACCGACCGATTCCTGCCCGACAAGGCCATCGACCTGATGGACGAGGCAGCCTCGCGCCTGAGGATGCAGGTCGATTCCAAGCCGGAGGAGCTGGACGAGATCGACCGTCGCGTCATCCAGATGAAGATCGAGCGCGAGGCCCTGAAGAAGGAGACCGACAAGGCCTCCAAGGACCGGCTCGCCAAGCTGGAAGGCGAAATGAGCGAGCTGGAGGGCAAGTCGGCCGAATTGACCAGCACCTGGCAGGCCGAAAAGCAGAAGCTCAACCAGGCCCAGAAGCTGAAGGAAGATCTGGACCAGGCGCGCACCGAGTTGGAGCAGGCCCAGCGCAAGGGCGACCTCGCCAAGGCGGGCGAACTGGCCTATGGCCGCATCCCCGAGATCGAGCGCAAGCTGAAGGACGTGGAGGCCGTGTGCCGGCCCGCCAATCCGATGATGGATGAGGCGGTGACCGAAAACCACGTGGCACAGGTGGTGTCGCGCTGGACCGGCATTCCCGTCGACAAGATGCTGGAAGGCGAGCGCGACAAGCTGTTGCGCATGGAGCAGGTGATCGCCAGGCGGGTGGTCGGACAGGCCGAGGCGGTGCGCGCCGTCTCTACCGCGGTGAGGCGGGCGCGCGCCGGCCTGCAGGATCCCAACCGGCCCATTGGGTCGTTCATGTTCCTTGGCCCCACCGGCGTCGGCAAGACCGAGCTCACCAAGGCCTTGGCGGCGTTCCTGTTCGACGACGAGCATGCCATGGCGCGCATCGACATGTCGGAATACATGGAGAAGCACTCGGTCGCCCGGCTGATCGGCGCCCCTCCCGGCTATGTGGGCTATGAAGAAGGCGGCGCGCTGACCGAAGCGGTGCGGCGGCGGCCCTACCAGGTGGTGCTGTTCGATGAAATCGAAAAGGCCCACCCGGATGTCTTCAATGTGCTGTTGCAGGTGCTGGACGACGGCCGCCTGACCGACGGGCAGGGCCGAACCGTCGACTTCCGCAACACCCTCATCATCATGACCTCCAATATCGGCTCGGAGTATCTGGTGGGGCTTGGCGAGACCGAGGATGTGGATTCGGTGCGCGGTGAAGTCATGGCGGAGGTGAGGTCAAAGTTCCGGCCCGAATTCCTCAACCGGCTGGACGAGATCATCCTGTTCCATCGCCTCAAGCGCGAGCAGATGGGCGCCATCGTCGATATCCAGCTCAAGCGGCTGGACAAGCTCCTGGCCGATCGCAAGATCGTGGTCGAACTCGACGATCAGGCCCGCGGATGGCTCGCCGACAAGGGCTACGATCCGGCCTATGGTGCGCGGCCGCTCAAGCGGGTGATGCAGAAGGAACTGCAGGATCCGCTGGCGGAGGCCATCCTTGCCGGTGAGATCGCTGACGGCGAGACCGTCAAGGTCGGTGCCGACAAGGCGGGCCTGACCTTCAACGGCAAGGCAGCCAACCTGATGGGCATGGTGCTGCCACCCGAGGCCGAAGACGGGCACGCGGTGCTGCACTGAGCGGCCAGATACCGTACACTCGAAGGGGCGCATCCACTGACCGGGTGCGCCCCTTTTGAATTCCCGGGCGGATCGAATGCCGTCGACCAGGAGGTGAGGCGTGTCGGGGTACCGCGTCGACGACAATCTGCGCAAAGCGTTCGTCGAACGGCTCGGCCGCTTTGCCTGGCGCGGTATCGAGGCGCCCGACCTCAAGCCGGCGGCGGTGGCCATCGTCATCACCAGCCGGCCGGGCGATGAGACGGCAGCAATCCTGTTCACCCTGCGTTCCAGCCGCCTCGGGCGGCATCGCGGGCAGTTTGCCTTGCCAGGCGGGCGTATCGATGCAGGCGAATCGGAAGTCGCCGCGGCCCTGCGCGAGTTGGACGAGGAACTTGGCGTCCGGCTCGGCGAGCATCAGGTGCTGGGCCGGCTCGACGACTATGCTACCCGTTCGGGCTACCGCATCACACCGGTTGTGGCATGGGCGGGTCCCGGGCTGCACCTGGAACCGCATGCCGGCGAGGTGGAAGAGACCTACCACATTCCGCTCACCGAACTCGACAGCCCGGCCATCCCGTTGTTCGATGACGGCCCCGAACCGGGGCGGCCGGTGCTCTATTCGCGCCTGCCGAGCCTCGGCCACCAGATGTACGCGCCCACCGCCGCGATCCTCTATCAGTTCCGCGAAGTGGTGCTGAGAGGGCTCGACACCCGGGTTGCCCATTACGACCAGCCGATGTTTGCCTGGAAGTGAGGTTCCGTCTTGTGCCGTGGATTACGGTGCGCGCCGAAATGAGCGATGCGGCGGCCCC
>CAVVDT010000007.1:190000-492781 GCA_963747005.1 uncultured Alphaproteobacteria bacterium
GCTGTATCCTGCACTGAATTCATAGGTGCAGGAGGCGAACCCGGGGAACTGAAACATCTAAGTACCCGGAGGAAAGGACATCAACCGAGACTCCGCTAGTAGTGGCGAGCGAACGCGGACCAGGCCAGTGCCGCAAGTGTTTTAACCGGAAGCGTCTGGAAAGGCGCGCCTTAGAGGGTGATAGCCCCGTACGGGTAACGGATATTTGCGGACTTGAGTAGGGCGGGACACGTGCAATCCTGTCTGAACATGGGGGGACCACCCTCCAAGCCTAAGTACTCCTCAGCGACCGATAGTGAACAAGTACCGTGAGGGAAAGGTGAAAAGCACCCCGACGAGGGGAGTGAAACAGTCCCTGAAACCGAATGCCTACAAACAGTGAGAGCCCGCAAGGGTGATCACGTACCTTTTGTATAATGGGTCAGCGACTTAGTCTGGCAAGCAAGCTTAAGCCGATAGGTGTAGGCGCAGCGAAAGCGAGTCTGAATAGGGCGAATGAGTTTGTCGGATTAGACCCGAAACCAGTCGATCTAGCCATGAGCAGGCTGAAGGTGCGGTAACACGCACTGGAGGGCCGAACCCACGTCTGTTGAAAAAGCCGGGGATGACTTGTGGCTAGGGGTGAAAGGCCAATCAAGGCTGGAGATAGCTGGTTCTCCGCGAAAGCTATTGAGGTAGCGCCTCGCGTGAATACTCCAGGGGGTAGAGCACTGGATGGGCTAGGGGTCCATAACGGATTACCAAACCTAACCAAACTCCGAATACCTGGAAGTACTGCGCGGGAGACACACGGCGGGTGCTAAGGTTCGTCGTGGAAAGGGAAACAGCCCTGACCGCCAGTTAAGGTCCCCAAGTCGTGGCTAAGTGGGAAAGGATGTGAAGATCCCAAAACAACCAGGAGGTTGGCTTAGAAGCAGCCATCCTTTAAAGAAAGCGTAACAGCTCACTGGTCTAAATAAGGATCCTTGCGCCGAAAATGTAACGGGGCTTAAGCCATGCACCGAAGCTGCGGGTGTGACGCAAGTCACGCGGTAGCGGAGCGTTCTGTAAGTCTGCGAAGGGTGACCCGTGAGGGCACCTGGAGATATCAGAAGTGCGAATGCTGACATGAGTAACGACAGGAGTGTGAGAAACACTCCCGCCGAAAGTCCAAGGGTTCCTGCGTAAAGCTAATCTGCGCAGGGTTAGCCGGCCCCTAAGGCGAGGGCGAGAGCCGTAGTCGATGGGAACCAGGTCAATATTCCTGGGCCAGTGGGTAGTGACGAATTCCGTGTGCTGTCTAAGGTTATTGGATTCCGAAGGCAGCGAAGGAGTTCCAGGAAATAGCTCCCACATGAGACCGTACCCTAAACCGACACAGGTGGACTGGTAGAGCATACCAAGGCGCTTGAGAGAACGATGCTGAAGGAACTCGGCAAATTGCTCCCGTAAGTTAGCGAGAAGGGAGACCCGTTTGCGGGCAACCGCAGGCGGGTGGCACAGACCAGGGGGTGGCGACTGTTTAACAAAAACACAGGGCTCTGCGAAGCCGAAAGGCGACGTATAGGGTCTGACGCCTGCCCGGTGCCGGAAGGTTAAAAGGAGGGGTGCAAGCTCCGAATTGAAGCCCCGGTAAACGGCGGCCGTAACTATAACGGTCCTAAGGTAGCGAAATTCCTTGTCGGGTAAGTTCCGACCTGCACGAATGGCGTAACGACTTCCCCACTGTCTCCAGCATCAACTCAGTGAAATTGAATTCCCCGTGAAGATGCGGGGTTCCTGCGGTCAGACGGAAAGACCCCGTGCACCTTTACTACAACTTCACACTGGCATTCGTGTCGGCATGTGTAGGATAGGTGGTAGGCTTTGAAGCGCTGGCGCCAGCCGGCGTGGAGCCATCCTTGAAATACCACCCTTATCGTCATGGATGTCTAACTGCGGCCCGTTATCCGGGTCCAGGACAGTGTGTGGTGGGTAGTTTGACTGGGGCGGTCGCCTCCCAAAGAGTAACGGAGGCGCGCGATGGTGGGCTCAAGCTGGTCGGAAATCAGCTGTCGAGTGCAATGGCATAAGCCCGCCTGACTGCGAGACAGACAAGTCGAGCAGAGACGAAAGTCGGTCATAGTGATCCGGTGGTCCCACGTGTGGAGGGCCATCGCTCAACGGATAAAAGGTACGCCGGGGATAACAGGCTGATGACCCCCAAGAGTCCATATCGACGGGGTTGTTTGGCACCTCGATGTCGGCTCATCGCATCCTGGGGCTGGAGCAGGTCCCAAGGGTTTGGCTGTTCGCCAATTAAAGCGGTACGTGAGCTGGGTTCAGAACGTCGCGAGACAGTTCGGTCCCTATCTGCCGTGGGTGTAGGAAAATTGAGAGGATCTGTCCTTAGTACGAGAGGACCGGGATGGACGCACCTCTGGTGGACCTGTTGTGGCGCCAGCCGCATTGCAGGGTAGCTAAGTGCGGACGGGATAACCGCTGAAAGCATCTAAGCGGGAAACCCCCCTCAAAACCAGTTTTCCCTTGAGAGCCGTGGTAGACCACCACGTTGATAGGCCGGGTGTGGAAGTGCGGCAACGCATGGAGCTTACCGGTACTAATCGCTCGATCGGCTTGATCGTTCTCATTAATCAATGCCCATTCGCATAAGGCATTGCGAAAGGACCAGTTGCAAAAATATCCAGCATGAACCCCCATGTCCTTTGTTGGCCTGGTGGCTATGGCGAGGTGTCTGAACCCGATCCCATCCCGAACTCGGCCGTTAAACGCCTCAGCGCCGATGGTACTATGTCTCAAGACCTGGGAGAGTAGGTCGCTGCCAGGCCTGCCAAGGACATGGGGAAGCTGCTGGAAACCGTCTTCTTCACCATAATCGATACCCGAACCGCCCGCGAACCTTCGCCGGGCGGTTTTGCTGTCTGGCGTGGTGGCCTCCGTCTTCCGTCTTTTGCCGGCCTGGCGGCTATGGTGAGGTGTCTGAGCCCGATCCCATCGCGAACTCGGCCGTTAAACGCCTCGCCGCCGATGGTACTAATACCAACGGTCATGATGATTGACCGACGTGTGCCCAGTCTCGCATGCCGATGGATGTGATTATGTCGGGTTGGGCGATGAGGTTGCGCCATGCTTCGCATGCAGCCTCGATGATGGCTTCGTAGCCGTCGAAGACCCGGTTGGAAAGCCAGTTGGCGCGCAGGAATTGCCAGATATTCTCGACCGGGTTGAGCTCTGGCGCCCTCGATGGCAGGAAGATTGGTGTGATGTTCTTCGGTACCTTGAGCCTTGCTGTGGTGTGCCATCCGGCACGGTCGAGCAGAAGCACGGCGTGAGCGTCTCTGGCGACATGGCGGCTGATTTCGTCGAGGTGAAGCTGCATGGCTTCGGTATCGACGAAGGGCAGCGCGAGTGCTGCGCCAATTCCGCGTGCCGGGCAGATTGCACCGAACAGGTAGGCGCTCTCGTAGCGCTGATCGGCAGGCTGGCGAGGCCGCGTGCCGCGGCGTGCCCACTGCCGCACGAGGCCGTTCTTCTGCCCGATGCGGGCTTCGTCCTGGAACCATATCTCCACTGGCTTTCCTTTCGGCAGACCAGCCAGATGGGTGCTCAGCGTGTGCGGGAAGTTTTTTTATATGCCTCGACGATCACACCGTCCTGCGCCGGATGGCGCGGCCGTGCGCTCATGTGGGAGAACCCGAGTTCCTTCAACAGCGTTCCGACGTAGCGCTCGTGGTAGTCGACGCCGAAGCGCTGCTTGATGGCCTTCTGGAGATCGACACGCCGCCAGCGCACCACGCCGTCGACAACAGGATCGGGTCCCGTCTCGACAATCTCGGCCAGTTCCGTCTTCTGGGTCGACGACAGCCGCGGCTCGGGACCGCTCCACCAGGCGTCCTTGAGCCCGTCGGGACCGGCCGTATTGAAGCGGTGAACCCAGTCCCGCAAGGTCTGCCGATCCATGCCGCCGATCCTGGCCGCATCCTCGCGGCTCATCCCGTCCGCCACCGCCGCCAACGACAACAGCCGTCGGCTCTGGTTGGCGTCCTTGGAGACCTTGGCAAGACGCCGCAGTTCCGCAGCCGAATAGTCCATCCGCATCTTCACCGCTGTTCCCATGGCGCGAATCCTCCTCGCGCCAAAGAATCACGGATCAGCCCACGTGAAAATCCCCCAGAGAGTCAGCCATCAAAGCCGTTGGTATAAGTCCCAAGGTTTTGGAGAATAGGTCGCTGCCAGGCCTGCCACGAACGGAATTTCCCCTCATCACGATGATCGGTGCAACGAAACGGCCCGCCAGCAATGGCGGGCCGTTTGCATTTGCATTTGCGTCGGCATGCATGTTGCCAGCGGATGAACGGTCAAATGACGTCCGCCCCGGGTAGCTCCTTCGTCAATTCCTGAAAGTCGCGCCAGTCCAGATCGGAGCAACGGATTTCGCGCGGCGCCTTTTCGGCAAAAATCCGTCCGTCAGTGTTTTCAGTCCGTCTTGAGCAAACGGAAGACGGGTACCGACTTGGGAAAGCCCTTTAGCCGGCGATCTGCCAGATGGCCGGTTTTCGCGATCCCGGTCGTTGCGACGTGGGCCGCGGCGTCCATGAGGATCTCGCCGTTCTCCGCTTCGTCGCACAGGCGTGAGGCGAGGTTCACGACCGGGCCGATCGCGGTGTAGTGAAACTGATCCTCGGTGCCGATATGACCCAGGGTCGCGTAGCCGGATGCGATGCCCACGCCGAAGCCGAGCTTAATGCCGCGCCGATGCCATTCGGCTATGAGCTTGCCGATTTCCTGCTGCATGGCCACCGCGGTGCGCAGGCCCTTGACCTGATGGTCAGGGCAAGGCAACGGATCGTTGAAGAACGCCATCAGCCCGTCGCCGGCGAAATGCCCGATGGTCGCCTCGCTGCGGCGCAACTCTGAGCCGAGGCACCGGTAATAATCAGTCAGCACCTGCATGACCACCTCGGGCTCGGCGGACGAGGAAAACGCCGTGAAGTCGCGCAAGTCGCAAAAGATCACCGTGATATCGCGCCGGCGGCTCTCTCCGAGGATATTCTCTCCCGATGAAACGATCATCTCGGCGAGCTGCGGCGAGAAATAGCGCTTGAGCTGACCGAGGCGTTCGAGATTGCCGTAAAGCTGCTGCAATCTTTCGCCCATCTGGTTGAATTGATTGGCCAGGTCCTCGAGCTCATCGCCGGTCGTGACGCTGATACGCTGGTTGAGGTCCCCGTCGCCGATGCGCAGAGCGCCTTGCTGCAGTGTGCGGATGGGAACCACCATGCGGCGCGCCAACGCCAGGCCGACGATGACGGCGAGCACGAGGCCGGCCACCAGCAGCGCAGCAGAGCGCTTCATGGCGGCATAGATTGGCTGGTAGGCCTCGTTCACCGGCAGTTCGACGAACATGTGCCAGTCGAGAGGCGGGATGGGGGCATAGGCTGCGAGCACCTTGTGGCCTTGAAGATCGCGGGCTGTCTTTACCGGCTGCAGGAGACCGTCGTCGCCGGTATCGGGCAGACTGGCCGCGCGCACTTGGGCGAGGCCCGAAAGGTCGGTGTTCCTGAGGACCAGCGCGATATCGGGGTGGGCGACGAGGCGCCCTCTGCCGTCGACCACATAGGCGGTGCCGTGGCGGCCGACCCGGATGCGCGAAACCACGTCCCAGATGAACTTGAGGTTGACTTCGGCCACGCTGACGCCGGCTTCGCGGCGATTGCCGCCGACCGCGATAGCCATATAGGGCTCCGACTGCCGACGGAAATAGACCGGCCCGAACCACACCTTGTGCGCTACGGCCTCGGTGAATCTCGGATCGCTTGAATAGTCCTCGCCGCTGCCGACGATGTCGATCGCGAGGCGCGAGACCTTGAGTTGCTCATGGCCGCTGCCGTCAAGAAGCGCGAGTTCGGTAATGGCGGGCACCTGGCGCAACAGGCGCTGGGCGTCAAAGCGGCGCTGTTCGAGGGTCCCCGCAATCCACGGCAGTTGCGTGGTCCATCCCATCTGGTCCTCGATCTCGCCAACGAACTGGCCGATCTTGTCGGCAGCCGCCGTGGCCTGCTCGCGCTGCAGGCGGATGAGAAAGGCGGTCTGTTCCCGGTAGGCGAACCAGATCTGCACCAGCCCGCTGGTCAGCAGGGCCGCCGATACCGTGGCGGCGAAGAGAATGGCGTATTTGCGGAACAGCCGCCCTTTGCCCGACCGTCGGGCAACGGGGGGTGCTTTCTCGGCCGTGGTGACGGCGCGCTCCGTCATTCAAACACGTCGTCCGCGCGCGCCAAGAGCGACGGTGGAACAGTAAGACCGAGCGCCTTTGCCGTCTTGAGATTGAGAGTGAAATCGAACTTAACCGGTTGCTGAAAGGGCATTGTGGCGGGATCGGCGCCCTTGAAGATGCGATCGAGATAGCCGGCCGCCTGCCGGTAGCTGTCGACGATATCGGGGCCATAACCCATGAGCCCGCCCGCCTCGACGTACTCGCGGAAGAGATTCATGCTTGGCAACTTTGACTCAATCGCAAGGTCCGCAATCAACCGGCGATGTGCAAGGGTCTCCGGCGCCGGTGTCACGTAAAGCGAATCGGCCCCGGCGCGTACGACGTCCGCAAAAATCTGCCGATAAGCCTTCTCATCAATCTGGGAATCAAACGGCGCTCCAATCACCATTATGCCCGACTGCTTGGCGAGCTGCTGGTAGATCGCGCTCCAGCGGCCTTCCCAATAGGGGCGGAGAATCAGTATCGCCAACTTCGACATCGCTGGGACAATTTCCCTTAGGATCTCCACGCGCTTGGTATTCGTTTCCAGGCCGGCATTGAGGGTGAAGCCGGTAATGTTGCCGCCGGGACGGGCAAGGCTCTCAGCCAGCCCGGACCCCACCGGATCGACCGCTATCGTCACGATCGGCGTTGAGACCTTCGCCTTCTTGAGCAGGCTGACAATGCTTTGTGCCGGGACGAAGACCGCGTCGGGGCGAAAGGCGGACAGGTCGGCGATTGTCTTGTTAAGTGACGTCGGGCCGGTAACGTGTATTTCGACCTCCAGGTTTTGCCCTTCGATATACCCCAACTGCCGCAACTCATCGTACCATGCACGCCAGTAACGGGCTCGAGGCTTCTTGAGATCGCTCTCCTGGCCAGGCCGGACGATGACGGCCAGTCGAAAGGTCCTGTCATTTTCACTGGCAAAGACCGCGCCCGGCCGGGCGAAGATAACCGCAGCCATGCCGACAAAGTCCCGGCGGCCAAGCCATCTGCGATTGTCCATCGTCTCCCCACCGCCTTGCTTGCGCGACGACACACCGGCGAACGGATACACAACGCGGAACCTGCGACAATCTAGCACAGCAGCATCGGGGCTAGTAGCAGTTCGTGGTCCGCCCTTGCCGCCCTGAAGAGGCGCCGCAGACCGCAAGCCGCACGCCCAACGACGCATGAATTATATCGAAATGATGTTTTCAAGCCAGACTGGATCCTGGCGGTCGATCTCTGGCGCCTGTCCTTCGCCGGGCAGTCTTTGGTGTCCGCCATGACTCCTCGGCGTCAATGGCTGGCGGCGAGCCAGGCCTCAAGCCGGCCTTCGAAAGCCTTGCGCTTGTCGGCAAACAGCCGCCGCGCGGCTGTCTCGGCCGCCGCCAAAAGATCGCGGCGGCGCTGTTCGAGGGCGGCATGCGCCGTGAGCGCGACCGGCTGGTCCACATCGCGCAGGCGCTGGCCCATTTCCACCAGGTCGTTAATGTCGCCCAACTGCTCGCGCAGCTCTTGCATGGCTTTGCTCCACAGTTCGAACTGCGACGGCCACAGCACGGCGATGACGTCCAGTTGGTGCAACAAGTGGATGAGGGCCTTTCGCGCCCGGTGCAGGCGGGTGAAATCGCCTTGCCTGAAACCCTTGCGCAACAAGCGGCGGGCGCGGCCATAGGTGGAGGAGACCGCCGAAACGATCGCTGCGTCATGACGGCGATGCGGCTTTAGTGCCGCGATGTCGCGATGCAGTCCCGCCAACGCCGCCAGGGCGACCGTAAGCGGGGCGGGGTCGGCGCGCGTCACAGCGACATCGCCATGCCCGTCGACATGGGGCGCCGCCAGCGCCAGCGCCTCGCGCATGGCGGCCCCGGCCGTGTCGCCGAGGCTTGCGGCAATCTTGTCAATGGTCTCGCCCATGGCCTGGCGATGACGGATGGCGGTGAGCGAGCGGGCCGCGTCGCGCAAGCCCGGATCATGTTCGACAATACGGGGGGACACCCCGGCCTCGGCGGCCAACAGCACGAGGCTGCGCAGGCGCTTGATCTCCTTGCGGGTGCCGTGCACGGCGCCCAAGTCGCCGGCGAGCACCGAGGAAAGCTCCGCCGTGGTCGCCGACGTTGCCTTGCGCAGGCGCTTCCGCAAGTCCTTCGATGGATGCACCGGCATGACCGCCTGTTGCTCTCCGAACCCCGACAAACCCCGCAATGTGCCAGAATTCATCCTGCCGGATATGACGGTGGGATGACAAGGCCGCGCCATAACGCCGCGTCAAACGGGAGTTGCTGCAGAGGGCTTTTGGTCCGCATAAAAGGCCATCCGTTACAGTGCGATGAGGCCTGACATGGACGCAAGCCCATGTGCCATGCGGTGGTGGGAATGCTGATGGTGCAAGAGGGCACTTCACACCGGCGGGCGGGCCTGCTACACAGGCCGCGCACTCGGTGCAGGACGTCCCTTCAAGACACCTATCCGATATTGACGCGGGGTGGAGCAGTCCGGTAGCTCGTCAGGCTCATAACCTGAAGGTCGCAGGTTCAAATCCTGCCCCCGCAACCAAAGAAAACGCCCTCAACTCAAGCGGTTGGGGGCGTTTTGCATTTGCGGGTGGCGAGGCCGTTTGCACCAGCTTTGGAGTACTTGGCGCTGGGTGACCGTGTCGCTGTAGGCGGCGGGGATCGGAGTTGCGCAACGTCGGTGGTGGCGCAGTAAGGCGACACTCCGTAACGCAATCGGCTTCTTTCACGCCGAAACCACCGCTTCCTCCGGTAGAATCAACACCGTTAACACTTCGTCATTCGGCAGCAGGAATGACTGCGCCTGAATCACGAAGCGATCGATCCCACGGAAATAGAACCAGGCTTCCGCCCCAATCTTGCGCGGATCTCGGGATCGACTAGCGCCTCGTAGGTGATACCAGCGGCTGACCCTTAAGCGATGTGGGCCCATTTTCTCATGCCGATTGAGGAGATCGCATCGGGCGGATCGACGAGCCTGTTCCGAGCCTGACGTGCGGCATCGAGAATGGCATTGTAGGTTGGGAAGATCCGATTGGACAGCCAGTTCTGACGTAGATACTGCCAGACGTTTTCCACCGGGTTCAGCTCCGGTGAACGCGATGGCAGGAGGTTGATGGTGAGGTTGGCAGGCAATTCCAACTTGTCTGTGGTGTGCCAGCCGGCGCGATCCGTCAACACAACGGCATGCGCGCGGGCAGCTCCTTGATGATCGCTTGCAGGTTAACCCGACGCCAGCGGACCACGCCATCGCTGTGCACGTCAGAGCCGGCCTCGACAATCCCGGCAAGCTCGCGCAACTGGTCATCGTTCAGTCTGCGGGAAGGGCCGCACCATCAGCGGTCAACCAGCCCCGCCGGCCCATCGGCATTGAACCGAAGCACCCAGTGGCGAAGGGTCTGGTGGTCCATGCCGCCGATCCGTGCCGCCCGCGTCCGGGTCATGCCCTCATAAGCCGCCGCCAGCGACAACAGTCGCCGGCTCCGATTGGAATCGGCACAACAACGCGCAGGGCCCCGCGATGTCTGGCTGTCAAAATCGGGTCGCAAAGCTTAGGCTGCGGGTATCCTCCTCGCCCTGGCCGGCCGGCAGGGCCAAGATCGGTTGGGCCAAATGAGCAAAAGGGCCATAGTACCTGCCTGGAGGTACTGGCCCGTCATGGTCGGGATCACCCGATGACGGACAATGGGAAGGCGGCGGGGGCCTCATGAGCGTATTCGACGAAGCGAAGATAGATTGCCACGCTCATGTGCTGGATCCGGCGCGTTTTCCCTACGGCAAGGAGATCGCCTACAAGCCCGCCGGGCAGGAAATCGGCACCACCGCGCAGCTTCTGGCGGTCATGAACACCTACGGCACCAGGCACACACTGCTGGTTCAGCCGAATTCGGGCTACGGCAGCGACAACAGGTGCATGCTCGATGCGATCCGGCACCATCCTAGCCTCTTCAAGGGCATCGCCATCGCCGATCAGGATGCCGGCCTGGATACCTTGCTCGACCTGAAGAGGCAGGGAATTATCGGCATTGCCTTCAATCCGACCTTCCATGGCACCGCCTTTTACGCACGTTCCGGTGCCATGTTCGAGAAACTCGCCGAACTCGACATGTTCGTTAATCTTCAAGTCGAGCACGATCAACTGCTGACATTCGTGGACTGGATCGAACGGATCCCGGTGCGGGTGCTTATCGACCATTGCGGGCGCCCGAGCGTAAAAGACGGGCTCGACCAGCCCGGCTTCAAGGCCTTGCTGCGCCTGGCCGACACCGGGCGCGTCCACGTCAAGCTCTCGGGCTACAACAAGTTCGCCCGCGCCCCGCATCCGTTCGAGGACTGCTGGCCCTACGTCCGTGCCCTCGTTCAGGCCTTCAGCCTGAAACGCTGCATGTGGGCCTCCGACTGGCCCTATCTGAAGGCTACCGAGCGGCAGGACTACGGGCCGCTGGTCGATCTGGCCGGGATGCTGTTTCCCGATCCCGCTGAGCGCCGGATGCTCCTGTGGGAGACGCCGGCCCGCCTGTTGGGATTTGCCTGAGGCGTTGGCGAAGGGATCGGCACTGCAGACTTGATCGCGCGTGCGCTTGCGTCATACTCGCGCTCCTGAATTGCGAGCCGCGGGGGCAGCGCGACATGCTGACACTATGCCAGATCGAGGGCATGCGCATGGTTGAACAGGCCGGCTCGAACCAAGGAGTGAATGGATGTCATCCCGCCGTGCATTTGTGATGGGCCACCCGATCGCCCACTCGCGTTCGCCGATGCTGCACGGCTATTGGCTCAAGCGCTACGGGCTGGAGGGAAGCTATGAGCGCATCGACATCGCGCCGGAAGGGCTGAAGGCGTTCTTCCACACCTACCGGGACATCGGGTGGGTCGGCGGCAACGTGACGGTGCCGCACAAGACGGCGGTCATTCCCTATCTCGACCGCGTCGACGACGCGGTGAAGGCGATGGGCGCCGTCAACACGCTGTGGTGGGAAAACGACGCGCTGGTCGGCGGCAATACCGATTACATTGGCTTCATGGGCAATCTCGATGAACTGGTGCCCGGCTGGGATGCGGCTGCGAAGCGGGCGACCATCCTGGGGGCGGGCGGTGCGGCCCGCGCGGCGACCTACGGGCTTCGCGGCCGCGGGCTGGAAGTCGCGCTGTGCAATCGCACGGTGGCCAAGGCCGAAGCGCTGGCAACCCATTTCGGCGCTGGCGTTTCGGCACACGGGCTCGATGCGCTGCCGAAGCTGCTCGAAGGATGCGACCTGCTCGTCAACACCACATCGCTCGGCATGGTGGGCCAGCCGCCGCTCGACATTGATCTTGGCCCCCTCAAGGCGGACGCCATTGTCTATGACGTCATTTACGTGCCGCTGGAAACCGCCATCCTCAAGGCGGCGAAGGCGCGAGGGCACCGCACCGTCGACGGACTGGGCATGCTGCTGCACCAGGCGGTGGAAGGGTTCAACCACTGGTTCGGCCGCCGGCCGGAAGTGACCGCCGAGCTACGGGCCCTGCTGACCGACGACATCCGCGCAAAGACGCCAGGCGCCTGAACGGAAACCATCGGCCGGGACTTGGGGTCGAAATCGAGTGTAGTAAGGAAAAGGCCTCCGGTGAGAGGCGGAAATCAAAGGGAGGAGTGAACAATGCAATCGGGAAGAAGCTTCATCGCGTTAGCCGTGCTGACGGCCCTGGCGTTCCTGGCCGGCGGGCCATTGACCGCGGCCTATGCCGCCGACACGGTGCTGATCCCGTGCGTTTGCGAGCTTTCGGGCGCTGGTGCCGTTTCGGGCACCAATTATCGCGACGGTGCGCATCTGGCCATCGAAGAGATCAATGCCGCCGGCGGCATCCTCGGCAAGAAGATCGAGATGCCCGACTACGATACCCAGACCGACCCGCAGACATCGCGGGCGCTGATGCAAAAGGCCATCGATGCGGGCGCCTATGCCATCATGGGCACGGTCTATTCCGGCTCGACAATCGTCAACATGATGGTCGCCCAGCAGAACGGCGTACCGCAGATCACCGGATCGGAGGCCCCGAACATCACCCAGAAGGGCAACCCCTTCGTCTTCCGTACCTCGTCGGGTGCGGAGAAGGGCGTGCCTTCGCTGACGCCCTATTTCAGAGACATCCTGAAAGTCAAGAAGATCGCCGTTGCCTGGGTCAACAACGACTTCGGCAAGGGGGGACATGACGTCTTCATCAACGAGATGAAAATGGCCGGGATCGAAGTGGTTGCCGACGTGCCCAGCGAACAGGGCCAGCCCGACTTCGCTGCCGACGTGTCCAAGATCAAGCAGTCCGGCGCGCAGGCCGTATTCGTCTATCTCAATGAGGAAGAAGATGCTCGTTTCCTGCGCGAGGCCAAAAAGCAGGGCCTTTCCGTACCGCTTGTTGGCGAGGTGACGCTGACGGGCCAGAAGGTGATCGATCTGTCGGGCGGTGCCGCTGAGGGTGCGTTTGCCCATGTCGGCCTGGCAACCAGCGCGCCGGTGTTCAAGGACTACATCGCGAAGTTCAAGAAGGCCTATGGCCGTGATACCGACCATAACGGTATCAAGGGCTATATCGGCATCTATGCCATCAAGTACGTGACCGAGATGATCGGCAAGTTCGACCGTCAGGCGTTGGCGGACAAAATGCACGGGCTGACGCTGAAGGCGGCGGACTATCCCGGCATGTTGCTCGATACCCGTTGGGATGACACCGGCGAAATGCTGCGCACCAGCTTCATGACCGAAGTCAAAGACGGCAAGCAGGTGGTTATCGGCACGGTGCCTGCCGAGTGAAACTGACCTAGCGCGGCGTCCGCCCTGGTGGGCGCCGCACCCTTTCGTCAAATCCCGATGGGGTTGCGGACGATGGCCCAGTTCCTTCAAGTCTTTCTTTCAGGTCTGGCGACGGGATCCATCTATGCGCTCGCCGCCATCGGCTTCACGCTTTTGTGGCAGGCGGCGCAGACGGTGAACTTCGCCCAGGGCGAGTTCGTCATGCTTCCCGCCTTCTTCGTCCTGATCGCCATCCACTGGCTCGACTGGCCGTTATGGGCGGCGCTGCTGTTCGGCCTCGCGGTGGCGGTGCTGGTGCTCGGGCTCCTGTTCAAGAAGCTGGTCGTCGAGCCGATGAAGCCCGGTGCCGGGCTGCCGCTGATCATCGCAACCATGGCGTTGAGCGTGCTCCTCAAGGAAGGCGTGAAGAAATTCTATGGCGCTGAGGCGCAGCCCTATCCGCCGCTTTTCCCGCACACCACCGTGAACCTTGCCGGTGCGGTGCTGTCGGTCCAGGACATGCTCAATCTCGCGGTATCGCTGCTGATCGTGGTGGCACTGACCCTGTTCCTCGACCGCACGCGAACCGGGCGGTGCATCCAGGCGACCGCCCAGAACCCCGGCGTCGCCGAGATCCTCGGCGTCAACACCAGGCGCATGGTGCTCTATACCTTCGTGATCAACGCTGCGCTGGCCGCCCTTGCCTCGTTCCTCATCTCCCCGGTCTACCTGGCCAAGTTCTCCAATGGCGAGACGCTGGGCGTGATCGCATTCATCGCGGCGATCGTCGGCGGCTTCAACCAGATCCGCGGGGCGCTCGTTGGCGGCCTGCTGATCGGTGTGCTGGACAATCTCATCGCCACCTACGTCACCACCAGCTATCGCGCCGCATTGCCGCTGGTGCTGCTTATCGTTGTCATCCTGTGGCGGCCGCACGGGCTGCTCGGGACGCCCGAGGCCAGGGACGTGTGATGCGGGCGCGCCTGAAACCCTTGCTGTTGCTGACCGGACTAGCGGTGCTGGTCCTCGCACCGCTCGGTCACGGCACCTACATCGTCTACCTTCTGTGTTCCTGGCTGATCTTCACGATCGCCGCCATGGGCCTCAACCTCACGCTTGGGTATGCCGGCCAGATCTCACTCGCCCAGGCCTCGTTCATGGCGATCGGCGCTTACACGACCGCCATACTGACGCTCGCCGGCTGGCACTGGGTCTTCGGCATGGCGCTGGGCGTTGCCTTGTGCTTCATCGTCGGCCTGGCGCTGGGCTTTCCCGCCTTGCGGGTCAAGGGGCATTTCCTCGCCTTCGTGACGCTGGCCTTCAATTCGCTGGTGTTTCTCGTCACCCGCAACGAGGACTGGCTGACAGGCGGCACCTATGGCCTTTCGGGCATGCCGCGGCCGGGCTTTTATGTCTTCGACGTTGCCCGGCAATTGCCGTTCTACTATTTCACCGCCAGCGTGTTCGTGGTCGCCGCCGGCTTGATGTACGGCATCGTCCGCTCGCCGTGGGGACGGGCCTTCAAGGCGTTGCGCGAGAACCCGGTGAGGGCCGAGAGCCTGGGCGTCGATACCCGTCGGCTCACCCTCATCGCCTTTGCCATCGGCTCGGCCTATGGCGGGCTGGCCGGCGCGCTGGTGACCCCGCTGGTGCAGTACATCGATCCGGGCTCGTTCGCCCTGGTGCACTCCTTGCGCATTCTGCTCATGGTCGTGGTCGGCGGGTCAGGGTTCTTCTTCGGCCCCATGCTGGGCGCCGCCGTGGTCATCCTGCTGCCCGAGGTGCTGCGTTTCACTGAAGGCTACTACCTGATGATCTACGCCACCATGGTGATCGTTCTCATGGTGTTCTGTCCCTCGGGCGTGCTCGGCCTTTCGGCGCGCCTGCGCGACCTCGTGTGGCGCAAGACCGTCACCCGTGCCGACATGAAGGCGGGGGCACGGCTATGACCGGCCCCATCCTTTCGGTGCGTGACATGTCGATGCGGTTCGGCGCCATCAAGGCCGTGAACGGGGTCAGCTTCGATGTCCATGAAGGCGAAATCCTCGGCCTCATCGGCCCCAACGGCTCGGGCAAGTCGACACTGTTCAACTGCATCCTCGGCCAGCTTCAACCCACCGCCGGGCGCGTCGAGGTGAGGGGGCGTTCGGTGTCGGGCCGGCGCCCCTGCGACCTCAACAGGCTCGGCGTCGGCCGTACCTTCCAGCAGCTCTCGGTGTTTCCGCAGATGAGCGTGCGCGACAACATCATCGTTGCCGGACAGGAACATCGCGGCACGATGCTCTCGCGCCTCATCGGTCAGCCCGATGCCGGCCTGACGGTCGAGGCCGACCAAATGATCGCTTTCTTCCAGCTTTCGCATCTGCGCGACGAAATGGCCGGCTCGCTCTCCTATGGTCAGCAGAAGCTTCTCGATGCCGCCATGGCCTTCATGGCGGGGCCGGGGCTGGTCTTGCTCGATGAGCCGGCCGGCGGCGTCAACCTGACCATGCTCGCCAGCCTCAAGGAAAGGCTCATCACCTACAACCGCGAGCACGGCACCACCTTCGTGGTGATCGAGCATAACATGGAATTCGTCATGTCGTTGTGCTCGCGCATCATCGTGCTGGCCGAAGGTACAATCATCGCCGAAGGCCCCCCCGAAGAGGTGCGCAACAACCAGACCGTCATCGACGCCTATCTCGGAGGCTAGCCGGTGCTCGAACTCCGTGACATCTATGGCGGCTACGGCAAGATCACCATCCTGAACGGCGTCAGCTTCGCCATACCGCAAGGCTCCATCACCACGATGATCGGGCCGAACGGGGCGGGAAAGTCGACGGTCTTCAAGGCGATCTTCGGGCTGCTCGACGTTCATTCCGGCAAGGTGCTGCTCAACGGTGAGGAGGTCACGCGCCAGAAGCCGGCGCAGATGATCGCCCATGGCGTGACCTACGTGCCGCAAGGGCGCAACATCGTGCCGCAGCTCTCGGTGTGGCACAATCTCGAGCTCGGCGGCGTCACCTCCACCGACCAGGCCCGGGTGCGCGCCCGCATGGAAGAGGTCATGGACCAGTTCCCGATGGTGCGCGAGCATCGAAAGCGCAAGGCGATGGAACTGTCGGGCGGCCAGCAAAAGCAGCTCGAGATCGCCCGCGCGCTGATCCTCGATCCGAAACTGCTTTTGATCGATGAACCGTCAATCGGCCTGTCTCCGATCCTCGTGCAGGAAGTGTTCGCAACCCTGCAGCGCCTGCGCGATTCCGGGGTGACGGTGCTGATGGTCGAACAGAACGCCAAATCGGCGCTGGCCATGTCCGATTTTGGGCTGGTGCTGGAGCTTGGCCAGACGCGCCTGCATGACCGCGCCGACAAGCTGCTGGCCGACCCGCGGGTGGGACACCTGTTCCTCGGCGGCCATATCGAGGAGTCAACAGGCTGAAAGGGGCCAATTGCCGTGCCCCTGGCGCAAAGGCCGGTGCACGGTTGATCCTGATCGTGCTGAGCGCCAGCTCTCTGCCTCCTACTACTGCCTGTCACTCACCGCACATCCCAAGCAGCCTATGAACCGGGCGCAATTTGCGTATTGTGTCGGGTCTTGATACGTGTCCCGATGGAACTGCAGCAATGTCTGAGAATTGGGCAGGAGGCAAATGATCGAGCATCGCAATTCGCTTGGCCAGCCCATCGGCGCGCCCCTGACTGTGACACTGCCCCGCCCGCGGCCGCCACGAGCGCCGATGGAGGGACGATTCTGCAGCGTCCTGCCGGCCGACCCCGCCTCCCATGCGCGAGGATTGTTCGATGCCTACCGTAGCGATCGAGAAAACCGCATCTGGACTTACTTGCCCTATGGTCCCTTCGACGATCTGGCTGCCTTTCTCGACTGGATGCACACAACTTGCACCGGCGAAGATCCACTGTTTCACACAGTGCTTGATCCTGGGGGACGCCCTGTGGGCCTCGCCAGCTATCTGCGCATCGATCCGGGAGCCGGTGTGATCGAAGTTGGTCACATCAATTTTGCCCCCGTGCTGCAACGCACCGCGGCGGCGACCGAGGCCATGTACTTGATGATGCGTCGCGTTTTTGATGAGATTGGCTACCGTCGCTACGAATGGAAATGCGATGCGCTGAATGCGCCCTCCCGCCATGCCGCCGAACGACTGGGCTTCACCTACGAGGGCACTTTCCGCAAGGCCACACATTACAAGCGCCGTAACCGCGATACTGCCTGGTTCGCCATTGTCGATGACGATTGGCCGGGCATTCGGGCGGCTTTCGAGGCCTGGCTTGCCAAAGATAATTTTGATGTCGCCGGCCGGCAAAAGCGGCCCCTCAGGACCCTTCGCGATCAGCGTTGAGCTGGCGCAATTCGGTCCCGCAATGGACATGTTCAAACGCTGGAGCGAGGCACCTCAAGGCATGTGGCGATCCGCCGGCCGCGACGCCGATGAGGTCGAGAAGCCAGCGGCGGGCTTAACGCACCGCCTCCGGCGGCAGATCGGAGATTTTCAGGTCGTGGACGAAGTCGTGGAATGGCGTGGCCATGGTCAGCACTTTCAGGTTGGCGCACCGCATCGCGCAGTGGGGCAGCTCATTCGGTCTGGTGCGAGGCGCCCTGGCAGACAGCGGCCAACTCGAGGGCGGTGTCAAGGCGCGTGTTGAGCCCCTCGCGCTGCCGCCGCTTGGCCATGAGCAACTGGCGGGGGCGGGTTCTTTACGGTTCGGTCAGAAAGCGAGCGGGGAGCCGACCTCTTTAGCATCAAGCCTTCGAGGCAAGACGCCATGCGGCTGCATCTTCCGGCTTAGCGGTCGCCGCGGCCATGGCGCAAGCTGCGGCGACAAAAGCGGCTCCCTGCATCTCCATGGGCTTCACCTTGTCGCGTGTATCTTCAGGCGTGAGCACGTAGCGCAGGTTCGCCTCGGGCTCATCGAAGCCGGCCACCAGCCGGAAGGCGGGAATGCCTGCCGTGGCGAAGTTGGCGTGGTCGGAATTGTGCATAAGTGGCAAGTGGGTGCGAAGGGCGTATCCGTTGTCCCTTGCGATGCCCTCGAGAAATGGCGCCAGAGCGGGAAAGCCGCTGATCAAGGCGGTCAGATGCGGGCTGCCCGCGACCGAGTCGAGATTGATATCGAGGGCGATGGCGCTCCGCTCGGCAGGGCTCAAGTCTGCAATGTAATGGGCCGAACCCGTCAGCGCCCATTCCTCGACGTTGAAAAGCATCACTCTGAGGCCGCGACGCCAACGATGCATCCGGGGCGCCAGCGCCCGGGTGGCGGCAAGGACGGCCGCTAGGCCAGAGGCATTGTCCATGGCACTTTCGCCAAGCTCGTGGCCGTCGATGTGCGCCGACAGGACAACCCATTCGTCGCGCTCGCCGGGCAGATCGAAAATGAGATTGAAGGCATGGCCCGGCGCTTCGGTCGTTTGCAGTTGCAACGTCACCTCGCGGCGCTGGCCGTCGATGAGGGCGAGACGTGCGGCGGTCTCGGGCGCGATGGCGAGGGCGGGGATGCCTGCGCCGGCGATCCGGCCCGACGAGCCCGCCACCAGAGCGCCGGCAAGCGGTCCGGCGATGAGAAAGCCCGCTGCCCCGGCCTCCAGCGCCATCTGGTATTTGCGGCTGCGGTGGATGGTGCCGGAAGTAAACATCAATTCATGGCGCACCAGCGCGATGCGGCCAGGGAGATCGGCTTTATGCAGGGCGAAATCTTCAGGCGATCCGCGTCCGAGATCGATGACCTCGGCGGTCAGGCCGCCGGCCGGAGCGGGCGAGGAGCAAAGCAGCGGATAGCATTCGGCAAGCGAGCCGTCGGCCAGCCGCAGCGATGCTTGTGTTGCTCTCCAGTCGCTATAGGGCACGGCCTGTCGCTGCGCCGGAACGCCCGAAGCCTCTTCGCCAAACCGGGCCAGCAGTTCCACCGCCTGGCGTTCGCTTGCTGTCCCGGAGAGCCGCCCGCCGCAGTCGCACAGCGCCTCGAAGTCAGCCCAAAGGCGGCTATCGGCCCTGATGGCGGCTGCCATATCCGCATCCAGTAGCATGTTCATGTCCTGCCTTTTTTAACCTGCGCCGCGAAGCGATCGACGGCAAAGGCTGCGATCGGCATGCTCGTCCTGCCTTCCGTCACCAGTTCGGCCACTATCCGCCCCACGATGGGGGCAAGCTGGAAGCCATGGCCGCAATAGCCGAAGGCATGAACGGCGCGCGCTGCCTTACGGCTTGGGCCGATCACCGGGATCTCATCGGCGAACAGGCCCTCGATGCCGGCCCAGGCGCGTACCACGGGGACGTCGGCGAGCATCGGGAACAGATCGCGCACCGTGGCGGCACTTGCCTTGAGGCCGGAGAAGTCGGGCCGGTAGGCCATGGTGTCGCGGTCGCCTGTGGCGGGCCTGCCGCCGCCGATGACCAGCGTTCCGTTCGGCATCTGCTTGAAGGAGAGAGGGCGGTCGACGCCGATGACAACCGGCTTGAGGAACGGCTCCACGCGGGCGGTGACCATCATCATCGGCAGGAAATAGCCGAGCGGCACCTCATCACCGATCATGGCGGCGATCTCTCCGCCCCATGCCCCGGCCGCATTGACGATAAAGCCAGCTTCGATCCGCAATTCCCCGACATCCAGCCGCCAGCCAGTTGTGGTCGGGTGAAGTCCCTTCACGCGTGCACCCTCACGGATGTCGACGCCCACCCCGAGGGCGGCCTCGCGGAAGGCCATCGTGGCGTGATAAGGGCTTGCGGCCCCGTCCTGGCGCGCGATCAGCCCGCCCCTGACGCTGCCGACGATGCCCGGCGCCAGCCCCTTGAGTTCGCTTGCATCGATCAGTTCCTCATGATGATAGCCAAGCGCGCGCATACGGTCGGCACGGGCCACAAGCTCATTCATCGCCTCACCGGTCTCGGCAACGGCGACCTGGCCGACGGTGTGATAGCCACATGTGGCGCCAAGTTCGCTTTCGATGTCGTGCCAGATGTCGCGGGAGGCGAGCGCCAGGGGTATCTCGGCCTCGTGGCGCAGAAGCGTGCGCACGCCGCCGGCATTGGCGCCCGAGGCATGGCGGCCGACATGGTCCTTTTCAAGAACCATCACCCTGAGGCCCCGGCGGGCGAGGTTGAGCGCTGCCGAGAGGCCGTGAATGCCGCCGCCGATCACCGCGACATCGGCATTGTTCATGCGCCGGCCTCGTCCTTGGGTGCGGTCGGCATGGCGGGCACGGTGCCGGGTGGTGGGCCGATGCCTTCCAGCCCCGCCATCTCGCCCACCGTCACCGGCTTGACCGGCGGACGGATGCGCAGATGCCCGACCTCGGCCATGGAGCGACCGGTGGCGTCAGCCAGGACAGCGGCGGCGGCAAGTCCGCACATGCGGCCCTGGCAGGGCCCCATGCCGCAGCGGGTGAAGGCCTTGGCCTGATTGGGGCCGGGGCAGCCCATGGCGGCGACGCGGCGCAATTCGCCCGCCGTCACCTCTTCGCAGCGGCACACCACCGTCTTGTCGTCGGGCGGCGCCAGCGCCTCGGCGCGCGGCCGGTAGAGGCGGTCGAGGAAGCGGCGCAAGGCGCGCTTTCGTGCCATGCGGGCGAGGAGAGGGTGGCTTTGTTTATCGAAGCGGGATGAGTCGATTGTTCCCAGATCGGCGGCTGCCGCCAGCGTCGCCACCTCGCCGGCAGCGGCGGCCATTTCGGCGCCGCCGATGCCGCCACTGTCGCCGGCAACGAGGATGTGCTCGAGGCTGGTGCGCCCGCAGGCATCGGTGCGCGGCCGCCAGCAGGCCTGCCCGGCATCGAAATAATGCTCGGCGCCGGCAGCCATGGCGAGTTGCACATTGGGAACGACGCCTTCATGCAAGAGGACCAGTTCGCAAGTGAGGCGGCCCTGGCGCCCGGCGGCGGCATAGGTGATCGCTTCGACCATTTCCGTGCCCTCGATGCGGATGTCGGCGACGTTGGTGTGAAAGGCCGCCCGACCGTCCCTGATCTGGCGCAACCAGGCGATGCCCTTCCATATCTCGCTGCCGGCAAGCACGGCGCCCGGCAGGAGTGGGGCGGCCCCGGCATAATTGCTGCGCGGCGTGGTATCGAGGATGGCCGCGATATCGGCGCCGGCCGCCAGAAGTTGCCGGGCGACGAGCAGGACAAGCGGCCCCGAGCCGGCGATGACGGTGCGCCCGGAGGGGATCATGCCGCTCGCCTTGAGGAGCGTTTGCGCGGCCCCGGCGCCCATGACACCGGGCAGAGTCCAGCCGGGAAGCGGCACCGGACGCTCCATGGCGCCGGTGGCGACAAGGACGCGTCTCGCCGTGAGCCATTGGGCGCCCTGCGGTCCCAGCACACCGAAGCCACCGCCAGGCGCGATATCGAACACCGCATGCCCGGGGCGGTAGTCCGCACCGCTCTTGCGGAACCGCGCCACCAGATCGCCACCCCTGGCATAGTCCGTGCCCAGCAGCGAAAGCAATTCAGGAGATCGATCACCCACCTTTTCGATTGCCCGGTAGGCCTGGCCGCCGGGTGCCGTCCCTTCATCGAACACAACCGCGGATAGTCCGAGTTCGCCCGCCGTGACGGCGGCGGCAAGCCCGGCTGGTCCCGCACCGATGATGGCGAGATCAATGGATGGTGTGTCACTCATGCGCCGTTTCCGTTCATCACTTTCGCGGGTCCGTCCTGGCGGCGCACGCGCATGCCGGAGCGCACCGGGGTGAGGCAGGCCTGCCGGTTGGGGCGCCCGTCGATCTCGACCAGGCACTCAAAGCAGAGCCCGATCATGCAATGGGGGGCGCGCGGCGATGCTGAAACAACCGAGCGCCGGGTATAGCCGGCGCCATGGGCCAGAAGGGCGGCGGCCACCGTCTCGCCCTCGGCGGCGGTGACGGTCTCACCCTCGAAGTCGAAGCTCACCGGTCGGGCGGGTTCATACAGTCTCCTGAACATCGAACCTCCGCGTCGAAAAGCGCTTGAATGTCGCCGGCATATTATGGCCGAGCACCCAGCGGGAAATGTCGCGCGCGTGCACGGCCGCCAAGGTCACACCCGAGTGGCAAGTGGCAATGCAGACGCCGGGATGGCTGCCGGACGCTTCATAGATGGGAAAGCCGTCGGCCGTCATGATGCGCAAGGCTGCCCAGCTTCTGACCACCCGAAGATCGCTCAGGTAGGGAAAGGCGCGCACCGCGCTCGCCGCCACGTTGCGCGAGCGATCGGCGCGGGTGCGGGTATCGAAGCCGAAGTCGTCGACGGTGAAGCCCAGCATCATCACCCCTTCCCGGGTCTGGCGCACCAGGTTGGTGGGCATGGCGAGTCGCGGCTCGGTGCGCTCGGTCACCAGGATCTGGCCATGCAGCGGCACGATGGGGGCGATGATCCCCACCTGCTTGGCGAGTGGGCCGGTCGAGAGCCCCGCCGCTATCACCACTTTAGGGGCGGAATAGGCACCCTTGTCGGTCGAAACCGTCGTTACGTTCCCGGAACGACCCAGGCTTTCCGCCTTTTCGCCAGACCGGTACTCGCCGCCCTTGGCCTCGAAGCCCGCATGCAATGCGCGCAGCAGAAAGAGCGGATTGGCATGGCCGTCATAGGGCGAGTAGCTGCCGCTCACCACGTCGGGGCCGATACCGGGCAGCCGTTCGGCGACTTCACGATGGTCCAGAAGTTCGTACTCATAGGGCTTGTTGCCGGCGTCGTGGTGCAGTTCGGCGAGAAGTTCGGCATTCTCGCGCGCCTCGGCCTCGCTCAGGTTCAATATCATGCCGCCGGGGCGCTCATGGCCCACGTCGACGCCGGTCTCGTCCATCAGTTCGGCGGCGAACTCGCCCCACAGATCGGCCGAGCGCAGCGACCACTGGGCGTATTCCGGGCATCCGCGGCCCTTGCCCTGCACCCAGACGAGGCCGAAATTGCCGCGCGAGGCGCGAAAGGCGACATCGCCCTCATCAAGGAGGAGCGTCCTGGCGCCCTGATGCACCAGTCCCCAGGCGATGCTGGCGCCCACCAGACCGCCGCCGATGACGATGACATCGGGCATCTTCATGCCAGTTCTCCCAGACGATGGCAGGCAGCGAAATGATCCCTGCCGACTTCGGCAAGGGCCGGTAGCGGGTCCACGCGGCATTTATCGGCGGCATGCGGGCAGCGCGCGGCGAAGCGGCAGCCGGGTGGTGGGTCGATGGGGCGGGTGATGTCGCCGTGGATCTTCGGCACGGGGCGGCGGTAGCGCGGATCGGGCGCCGGCACCGCTTCGACGAGAGCGTTGGCGTAAGGATGGCGCGGCTTGCCGATCACCGCCTCGATGGGGCCGATCTCGGCCACCATGCCGAGATACATGACCATCAGCCGGTCGGCGATGTTGGAAATGATGGACAGATCGTGCGACACATAAAGGCAGGAAAAGCCGAGCCGTTCGGAGAGCCCGCGCAAGATGTCGAGAATGTCGGCGCGGATCGAGACATCGAGCATGGACAAGGGTTCATCGGCCACCACCAGGCGCGGCTCCATCACCAGCGCGGCGGCGATGCCCACCCGCTGGCGCTCGCCGCCCGACATCTCGTGCGGGTAGCGGTTGCGGTATTCTTTGGGCTTGAGGCCGACGGCTGCCAGCATGGCGAGCACCCGCTCCTCGGTCTCCGCGGCATCCCATAGTCCCAGTGCGCGCGGTCCCTCGGCGATGAGGTCGAAGATGGTGAAGCGCGGGTTGAGCGATTCATACGGGTCCTGGAAGATGATCTGCACGCTGCGGCGGAAGGTCTTCAGCGCATCGCCATGCAGTGTGCTGACCGAGGCGCCGTCGAAGACGATCTCGCCCGATGTGGGCTCCAGCAGGCGGGTGACGAGAAGGCAGACGGTCGACTTGCCGCAGCCGGATTCGCCCGCAAGGCCGAGCACTTCACCCTCGGCGATGGAAAAGTTCACATCCTCGACCGCCTTGATGGTGCGCACCCGCCCTTCGCCGACGAGGCGGGAAAGCAGCCCCGGGCGCACCTCGAAATGCTTGGTCAGGCCGCGGACTTCGAGAACTGCCATGTCTCTTTCTCCGCTGCCTGTTGACGCATGGTTTCGGCCTCCGCCGCACGATGGCAGGCCGCCAGGTGACCGGGGGCGATTTCCGCAAGCGCTGGCCGTTCGCTCCGGCAGCGATCGACGGCAAACGGGCAGCGCGGCGCGAACGGGCAGCCGGCGACACCGCCGAGAAGGTTGGGGGGCGAACCCGGAATGGAGATCAGCGGCTTGCCGATCTGCTTGATGGAGGGAAAGGCGTTCTTGAGCCCGAGCGTGTAGGGGTGCACCGGCGCATCGAAGAGATCGATCGCGGATGCCACTTCCATGATCTCGCCGGCGTACATGATGGCGATGCGGTCGCTCATCTCGGCGATCACCGAAATATCATGGGTGATGAGCAGGATGGAATTGCCGCTCCTTTCGCGCAATTCACGGATCTTCCGGATGATGCGCTCCTGCACCAGTACATCGAGCCCGGTGGTCGGCTCGTCCATGATGACGAGGGCCGGGTCAAGCGCCAATGCCATGGCTATCATGGCGCGCTGGCGCATGCCGCCGGAGAATTCGTGCGGATAGGCGGAAACTAGGCGCGGCTCCAGCCCGACGAGGTCGAACAGTTCTTCCACCCGCGCCTTTGCGGCCTTCTGAGTCATCTCAGCGTGCTCGTCGATTGCCTCGATGATCTGGTCGCCCACCCGGTAGACCGGATTGAGCGAGGCCTGGGCGCTTTGCGGCACCAGCGACATTTCGTTCCAGATGATCCGGCGGCGGAAGTCGCGGTCGTTCATGTGCTGAACGTCCTCGCCCTTCCAGGCGAGGCGATCGGCGGTGACGCGCGTCCCCCTGGGCAGAAGCCGCAACAGCGAGCGGATGAGTGTCGTCTTGCCACAGCCGGATTCGCCGGCAAGGCCCAAAACCTCGTTCTCGCCGATCGACAGCGTCACCCCGTCCACCGCCTGCACCCGGCCGGCGCGGGTGGCGTAGCTGACCGAGAGGTTGTCGAGTTCGAGCAGCATGATCAGCGTTGCCTCAGGCGCGGGTTGGCGACTTCTTCGTAGGCGCGCGAGATGAAGACCAGTGCGCTCACCAGCGAGATGATGGCGATCGAGGGAAAGGCGAACCACCACCAGGCGGTGCGGATCTGGCCGGAGATCCACAATTCGTACAGCATGCCGCCCCAGGAGAGATGGTCGGGATCGCCGAAGCCGAGAAAGGCCGCGCCGGCTTCGGCGATGATCGACCAGGCGATGTTGAAGGCAGTGTAGAGCAAGAGGAGCGGCAGGATATTGGGCATGATGTGCAGGTAGATGATGCGCAGATCGCTGCATCCGCGCGCCCGCGCCGCCAGCACGAACTGGCGCTGCTTCAGGGCAAGCGTCTGCGCCCTCACCACCCGCGCCGAGGTGCGCCACACGATGAGCACGATGGCGAGGATGACAAAGGACTGCGAACGACCGAACAGCGCGATGAGCACGATGATGAAGGGCAGGAACGGCATGCCGTAGACGATGTCGGTGAAGCGCATCAGGGCTTCATCGGTGCGCCCACCGTAATAGCCGGAGAACAGGCCGATATTGGCCCCGATGACGATGGAGATGAGCCCCGAGACCAGGCCGATGAAGACGGTGGTCCGCGCCGCCCACATCATCTGGCTCAACAGGTCGCGGGCCAGAAAGGTGGTGCCCAGCCAGAACTCTGCCGAGGGCGGGCGCAAGGAGGCGATATGGCCGTTTGCATCCTTCAGCGTCGCCCATGGGTCGTGCGGGGCGAGGAACGGCGTCACGATGGCCACGATGACGTAGAACAGCACGATCAGCGCTCCAATTGAGCCGAGCGGACTCTGCCTGATGATGCCGATCTGGTGCGCGATGCCGCGGTGCAGGGCGACAAGTGCGTTCATGCCACCGCCTCGCGTCTTTCGCTCGCCTCGATGCGGTGGTGGGCAATGGCGATGTCCTGCAATCGCTTGATATTCACCTCGATGCCGAGACCAGGTTTGTTCGGCACATGCGCCAAGCCGTTGTTCACCAGCGTGGCGAAGTCGGTGGGGTCGCCCTTGAGACGAAGGGTGGACATATAGGCATGCCCGCAGGCCATGAGATTGGGCAACGTTGCCCCCAGATGCAACGCTGCGGCCTGGGTGATGCCGAACTCGATCATCGAGTTGATGAGGATCGAGATTCCGTGCCCCTCGGCCAGCGCGGCGATCTTGCGCGACGGGGCAAGGCCGCCGTTCTTCGACGGCTTGATGGAGAAGACATCGACCGCGTTCATGCGGGCAAGGCGGCCAGCCTCGTTCAGGGAAAAGACACATTCGTCGGCCGAGACCGGGAAAAGCGCTGCCGCATGCACGCGCGCAAGGCCCTCCGGATTGTTGCGGGGGACGGGCTGCTCCAGCAAGGCAAGCGGCGCGTTGCCGATCAGATTGACGAAGCGCAAGGACTCGTCCTCGCTCCAGCCCTGGTTGGCATCGGCCTGGAAAGCGACGTCGGGAAAGCGTTCGATGAGGGCAAGGGTGCGGCGGGCATCTTCGGCCACGTCGCGCGAGCCGGTCTTGATCATGAAGGTGCGATAGCCGGCACTGACCTTTTCGCTGACAACCTCTAGGCTTTCATCGAGGCTTTCGCTGCCGAGCGGCCACAGAACGGGTATCCGGTCACGCAGCTTTCCCCCCAGCAGCACATACACCGGCACGCCGGCGGCCTTGCCGGCGAGATCGTGCAGCGCCATGTCGACGGCGCCGCGGGCGCAACTGTTGCCGGCGATGTTGTGGGCCAGTTCATCGAGGAGGCTGCCGAAATCGAGGACATCGCGCCCGATGAGGCGCGGGGCAATGCGCTCGGCCAGCAGCATGAAGGCACCGCCGGCCCATTCCTCGGTGAAGGGCATCAGCGGATCGGCTTCGCCCCAACCCTCCAGCCCGCTATCGGTGGTGACGCACAATATGACCGCCTCGGCATGGGTGAGTGTGCCGTAGAACTTCGACAAATGATAAGGCTTCAGAAGCGGGCTCTTCACGCGCCACAGGTCGATGGTCCGGATACGCATTTCTCAAGCCCCCAGCTTGATGCGCGGATCGAGCCAGCAATAGGAGATATCGGCGATCAGGTTCATCACGATCACGATCACCGCCAGCACCAGGAACGAGGCCTGGGCGACGGGATAGTCATGGCGCGAGGCCGCCTCCACCATGGCCTGGCCCATGCCGGGCCACGAGAAGACTGTCTCGACGATCACCTGCCCGCCGATGGCGAAGCCGAGCAGGATGGAGGAGATGGTAACGACGGCGAGCAGGGCGTTGCGGGCGGCATGGTGGATCATCACCTTGTGCGGCGGCAGCCCCTTGGCGCGGGCGAATTCGATGTAATCGCTACCCAGGACCTCAAGCATGGAATCGCGCATGATCAGCATGGGCGTGGCCAGGTAGTAGGCCGTGATCGTGAGGGTCGGCAACACCAGGTGGTGCAGAAAATCACCGGTGAAGACGAAGTAAAGGAGATTGCCAGGCCGATTGCCGGGGCTCGACATGCCGCCGGTGGGAAACAGATCGAGCCGATAGCTGAGCACGATCAGCAACAGGATGCCGGTGATGAAAGGCGGGGCGGACTGCATGATGAGCGAAACGACGGTGGCGCCGAGATCGAGTTTGCCGCCGCGCCGCCAGCCCATCACCATGCCGAGTGAGATGCCGATGGCAAAGGTGAGCATGAGGCCCGCCATCATCAGGAGGATGGTGTTCCAGAAGCGGTAAACGAGGATGTCGAAGACCTTCTCGGAACTGGTGAAGGAGCGGCCCCATTCCAGTGTCACCAGGTTCTTCAGGTAGAGCAGGTACTGCACGTAGATCGGCTGATCGAGCCCGAAGGCGTGGCGCATACGGTCCTGCGCCACCTCATCGAGCGCCGGCGAGATCACCTGCGCGGTCGGGTCGCCCGGCATCATGCGGAACATCACGAACAGAATGGTCGCGATGGCGAAGATGGTGAGCGCCGAATAGGCGAGGCGCCGGACGATGTATTCTCTCATGCACGAACCCCAACACCTCCCCGCCACCCGAATGGGGGGAAATCATGCCGCGCCTTCCGGGCGGGCGGCCCTGAGCCCGCCCATTCGCCGTCAAGCCGGATAATGCAGCTTGCCGGCCTCCCAGGTGAAGCCCGCATCGGCGAGGATCTTCTTCGCCTTGTCGAGGTCCTGGCTCGGCGCCTTGACGTCCGGGTTGTGCCAGAAGGCGTTCACCGGCGCGATCACCGAGCCGCCGCTCTGGGCAAAGCCGGAGAGCACCACGTCGCGGATCAGGTCGCGCGGAATGATGTACTGCATGGCCTGGCGGATCGCCGCGTTGTTGAAGGGCGGCTTCATCAGGTTGTAGCTCAGGTCATAGAAGCCGTGCGCGGGATAGCCCTTGCCGACGCAGCCCTTCACCTTGTTCACCGCCTCCATGAGGTCGGGCTTGAGGATATAGCGGGTGCGGTCGCATTCGCCCTTCTCGATCGCCGCGGCCATGGCGTCGTGGCTGCCATAGACGATGCGGATGATGCCGGCGCAATGGGGCGCGAAGGGATGATCGGGCACAGCCGTCACCTTCATCTCCTTGCCACGGTCCCAGTAGTCGAATTTGAAGGGGCCCGAGCCCACCGGCTTGAGGTTGGGGTAGTTGAGCGGGTCGTCGACATCGACCTTTTCCGGGATATCCTTCCAGATGTGCTGCGGGATCAGCATCAGTGCCGAGAACAGGTTGGCAAACAGCGGGGCATAGGGTTCGCTCAGCTTGAAGCGCACGCTCAGCGGTCCGGTCACGTCGACACTGGCGACCTTGGCCAGCGATGAGACGAAGAATGGCGCCTTCCATTTCTTCTGGTAGTCGAAGGAGAACTTGACGTCCTCGGCCGTCACCGGCTCGCCGTCATGCCACTTCATGCCGGAACGGATGGTGACGTCGATGGTCAGATTGTCGATCTGCTTGTAGCTCTCGGCCGCCCACGGCACCGCCTTGCCGTTCGGGTCCACCTGGAACAGGCTGTCGTAAATCATCCGGAGTTCCTTGAACTCGTTGGCGTCGTTGACAGCGATGGGGCTGAGGTTCTTGAGCGCCACGGTGGCGCCGGTGCGCACATAGCCGTCGCCCTGGACCACCTTCATGGACACATCGGTCCATAGCGAACCGATGCCTTCGCCCATCTGCGGCGTCAGGTCGGTGATGCGGTCGGAGCGGTAGGCGTTGGTCATGTCGGGATAGACGAGGACGTTTTCCGGCTGGTCGGCATCGATGAGGACCTGCGCCCTGCGCACGATCTCCTGGCGCTTGACAGGGTCCATCTCCACCTGCTGGGCGGCGGCCAGTTCGTCCACCTTGGGGTTCTTGTAGCCGGTCCAGTTGAAGCCGCCGGCACGATAGTTGGAGGAATCGTGCACCTTGTAGATGAAGACATCGGGATCGATGCGCACCGACTGGCCGGTGAGCAGCACAAGGAACATGTCGTAGTCGTGCTCCTTGATGACCTTCTGGATGCCGAGATTGTAGTCCTCGGGCGTTGCCTCGATGTCGAAACCGACCTGTTTGGCCGCCTGCGAGATGAGGCGCGCCGTTTCCGGGCGCACCGGATCGAACTGCGCCGTGGCGGTGAGAAGCTTCGGCGTCTCGACCGGCTTGCCGGCCGCCCAGCCCTTGCTCGGCAGGCCGACGGCCATGGTGCCGGCGACGGCGGCGCTGGCCTTGAGAAACTGACGACGTCTGATCCGGCTGATGCTCATCATGGAACCTCCCCGTGTACTTCACCGCTCAATTTTGCATGCGGTGGTTATGGTGCGATATTCAGCCTATTGTATCAGGAAACAGAATGTCTAATGCTGAATTCAACGAGAGCCATAATCAGAAGTGATGCCTACGGACAACCTGCGCCATCTCAATTTCCGCCAGGTCGAAGCCTTCAAGGTGGTTTTCGAATGCGGGTCCATGACGTTGGCGGGCGAGCGGCTCGGCATTTCCCAGCCGGCGGTCAGCAAGCTCATCCAGTTGCTGGAGCGCCGGGTCGGCTTCAGCCTGTTCGAGCGCGCGACCGGCCGCCTCCTGCCGACCGACGAGGGCCGGCTCCTCTATGAGGACGTGGAACGGGCACTGATCGGTATCGAGGCGCTGGCCGAAAAGGCCGAGGACATTCGCCACCGGCGCTTTGGCCGCTTGAACATCGGCGCCATGCCCGCCCTGTCGTGGGGGCTGATCCAGGGCCTCATCGCCAACCTTGCCGGCGAGCATCCAGGGGTCTCGGTCTCCCTCCAGACCCGCACTTCGCCGCAGCTCCTCAACATGGTGGCCGTACGCCAGCTCGACATTGCGGCGATGGCCTATCTGGGGCGCAATCCGCTGGTGCAGATCGTGTCGCTGCATCGCATTCCCATGGTCTGTGTGGTGCCGGCCCGGCACCCGCTTGCCGGCCAGGAGGTGATCCGTGTGCGCGATCTGGCCGACGAGACGCTCATTCAGCTATCGATGCTCGACCAGTTACGGCCGCGCATAGAGCTCATATTGCGCAAGGAGGGGATTCAGCCCAAAAGCCGCATCGACACGACACTGGCGGCCTCGGCGTGTGCCTTCACCGCCAATGGGCTCGGCGTCGCCATCGTCGATCCGTTCTCCGCCTCCGTCTTTACAGACGGCCAGATTGTGGCGCGCCGGCTCGAACCGCGCATCGACAACGAAATCGCTATCGTCCGCTCGGCGGAAATCAAGCCGTCCACGTCCGGGCTGACCAGCGAATTCATGGCAGCCCTCGGCAACGCGCTGAAAGCCCATGAAGCTTCTCCGTAGACTGCGATCCGCCAGCCGATTGTAGCCGCTGGCATCGGCACTTTACTCCGGCGTTTCCTCGCCCATGGCCTCTTTGACCCAGTCCTGGAAATCCTTGACCCAGTGTTCTTCCGGCATCAGCACACCGGCCTTCAGCGGCGCGGCGTGCAGCCCTTTCTGGTTCAATTCACAAGCGGTGGCGTCCTGCTGCATGACCATAATGGCGAAGTCGACGATCATGGAGCGATCGTAGGTAGGATCCTCGGCGGTTGCCCGCGGCAACAGCCATTCCGCCACGATCTCGGTCTTCTCCGGCCCCACGGGCAGGATGCGCACGGTGCGCAGGTGGTCGGCATAGGCGCCGATGAAGACACCGGGATAGGAGGATACGTATTTCTGGCCGGCGGCGAGGTCTTCTTCGGTAAGGCTTGCGATGACGTGATGCTGGGCGCTGCCGTTCGACGACCAGGTCTCGGCGCCTGCGCGCAGACCGCCGCTGTATTTCGGATCGGGGTCGTCGATGCGGGCTTCCCAGCCCAGCGCGTCCCTGGGGTTCGAAATCCGCCGCGAATAGACAGGCACCAGGGCTGACAGTTCCGGATGGACGTTGGGGCAGTGAAGACACTCGTTGAAATTCTCCCAGAATACCTTCCAGTTACAGGCCATGACCTTCGACCAGGTGGCTGCAACCACCATGTCCTCGAGCGGATAGTTGGCGATGCGCTCGGTCGAGCGGCCGAAAACGCCGGCGCCGAATTTCGCCTTAGGGTCGAAATGGATGAAGATGCAGCCGCGCCATTCGGCGACGGCCAACGGGTAGAGCCCGTAGTCGGCCTTGTCGAAGTGTTCCGGCTCGACGACCGATGTGGTGCGTACCAGGTGGCCGTCATCGGCCGCGTAGGACCACTGATGATAGGGGCAGACAAGAAGCCTGGAGGCGAGCCGGCCCTGGTGCTCTGTACACAGGACCGAACCACGGTGCCGGCAAGCGTTGTGAAAGGCACGCGGCTGACCATCGCCGCCGCGCAGCACCACGATGTTCTGATCGCCGACTTCAAGGGTGCGGAAGCTCTGCGGCAAGGCAATCTCGCTGCCGTGGCAGACATAGAGCCAATGCCGCTGCCAGATCGAGGTGAGCTCTTTGGCGTAATGCGCAGCATCTAAATACCAGCGTGTCGGCAGCGACACCGCGGCCTCGGTCAATCCCCAGTGCGTCTTTTCAATGTTCATGATGGCCTGCTGACATGAGGGGCCGAACGGCTGGCCGGCCGCGAAAGCCCAGTCCCGTTGTTTGCCAGAATTCGCCTGCAATGAATAGAGTTTGATGCTGGCTCGATAGGCATCGGGGTCAACGTTCCAGCCTCGGCACCGTGCGATCGACACTGCGATAGGCGCGTGGCGTCAGGCCAACGGACTTGCGGAATTGCCGGGTGAACGCGGCCTGGTCGGCATAGCCGCAGTCCTGCGCTACCCGGGCAATGGGATCGGTGGTCCGGCGCAGGCGATTGCAGGCGAATTCAATGCGGGCCCGCGTGACATATTGCCCTGCCGACAAGCCGAAGAGGGCGCGGATGCGGCTGTCGAACTGGTAGACCGAGAGGCCGGCGCGAGCCGCGAGATCTCCAAGGCGCAAGGACGTGTCGAGGTTGTCGCGGACATGATCGAGCGCTTTCGAAAGCGCTGGCGTATCGGCCGGGATGGAGACCGGGTTGCTCAGGTCGCGCGAGATACCGGACAGGCCGACAATCCGGCCATGCCCGTCCGCCAGCGGCTCCTTCCAGGTCAGGCACCAGCCTTCCTTGCCGCCGGGATAGAGGTGCCGCTCCAGTTGGCCTGAAATCGACCGCGCGCCGGCGATGACCCTTTCGTCCTGTTCGGCGATGAGGGCGCCAAGAGGTGCGGGAAAGACCTCGCGCGCCGTTCGCCCGATGAGATCTTCCTTGGCCCTCACGCCGCAGCGGCCCACGAGCGCCTCGTTCACCGCGACATAGCGACCGACACGGTCCTTCAGGAAGAAGACCGTATCGGCGATGTGGTCGAAAAGCTCATCGCCGAGGAAGGGCCGACCGAGGTCCTCAAGGAAGGTCTGGCGGATATCGCTGTTGGCGCTCATGGCTGTATTTTGTGCCGTTTCCGCAGTTGCCGCCAGAGCTTCCGGCAATACGAGGTGTTGGGCTTCTGCCACGATGATGCACCCTCAAGCGACCGGAGACAGCCATGACCGACACGATCTTCCAAGGCACGATTCCCGCCCTCATGACACCGTGCAGGCCGGATCGAACACCAGATTTCGATGCCCTGGTGAGGCAGGCCGAAAAACTCATCAACGACGGCATGTCGGCGGTCGTCTATTGCGGTTCCATGGGCGACTGGCCGCTGTTGAGCGATGAAGAGCGCATGCAAGGCGTGGAATGCCTGGTGAAGGCGGGCATCCCGGTGATCGTCGGCACTGGTGCCCAGAACACCAGGCTCGCCGCCGCGCATGCGGCCCACGCCAGGAAGGTGGGTGCAAGAGGCCTGATGATCATTCCGCGGGTTCTCTCTCGCGGGTCGTCCCTTGCGGCACAGCACGCGCATTTCACCGCCGTCCTCGAAGCCGCCGTCGACCTGCCGTCGGTCATCTACAACAGCCCCCACTACGGCTATGAGACCCGCGCCGATCTGTTCTTCGACTTGAGCGCCCGATTTTCCCATCTGGTGGGCTTCAAGGAGTTCGGCGGAGCCGCATCGCTCACCTATGCGGCCGAGCACATCACCGGGCGCGATGCCGGGCTCACCTTGATGGTGGGTGTCGATACCGCCGTGTTTCACGGGTTTGTCAATTGCGGAGCAAAGGGGGCCATTACCGGCATCGGCAACGTATTGACAAAGGAAGTGCTGCAGCTGGTGGCGCTGTGCGAGAAGGCGGCAACGGGCGATGCGACCGCCCGGCGCCGGGCGCTTGAACTGGAGCAGGCCCTGGCGGTGCTGTCGTCCTTCGACGAGGGCGCTGATCTGGTGCTCTTCTTCAAGTATCTGATGGTGCTGGAAGGCCATCCCGAATTTGCGCTCCACTTCAACGAAGGCGATGAATTGAGCACCAGCCAGAAACATCACGCCGAAAGCCAGTTGAAGCTGTTCCGCAACTGGTATGCCAACTGGTCGGCGATGGCCTGAAGCCATGCGCGTCGTCGATTCCCACACCGAGGGCGAACCCACGCGCCTCGTCGTGGAGGGCGGGCCCGATCTGGGCACCGGCTCCGTGGCCGAGAGGCGGGTACGCTTCGGGCGCGACTTCGACCATGTGCGCAGCGCCGTGGTCTGCGAACCGCGCGGCTTCGATGCCCTGGTGGGGGCGTTCTTGTGTGCGCCCGTCGATGCGACCTGTGCCGCCGGGCTCATCTTCTTCAACAACGCCGGCTATCTTGGCATGTGCGGTCACGCGACCATCGGCGCGGCCGTGTCGCTCGCCAGGCTCGGCATCATCGGACTTGGACGTCACCGTTTCGAAACCCCGGTGGGCGTGGTCGGCGTCGACCTGCTGACGGCCAATGAAGCCCGTGTCGAGAACGTGCCAAGCCATCGCCATTGCAAGGATGTGACCGTCAATGTTGCAGGTCTGGGACCGGTCACAGGGGATGTGGCCTGGGGCGGCAACTGGTTCTTCCTGACAAGAACCGATGACCTTGACCTCGATCTGCGAAATATTGCCGCTCTCACCCGCCACGCCGATGCGGTGCGCAAGGCGCTTGCCGAGGCGGGCGTTACAGGCGCGGGCGGGGCCGAGATCGATCATGTGGAATTCTTTGCCAAGCCGCGTGCCCACGACGCCGATGCCCGCAACTTCGTGCTGTGTCCGGGCGGCGCCTATGACCGATCGCCCTGCGGCACCGGCACCAGCGCCAAGCTCGCCTGCCTCGCCGCCGATGGCGAACTTGCACCGGGCGAGGTGTGGGTCCAGGAGAGCATCATCGGCAGCCGCTTTGCCGCTCGCTATAAGCTTTCAAAGTCGGGCGCGGTGATCCCGGAAATAACCGGCCGGGCCTATGTGGTGAGCCAGGCCGATCTCAATTTCGATGCTGGCGATCCCTTCGTCAGTGCCATTGCCGCAAAGGATCTGTCGGGTATCACACCAGCGCCGCAATAGAGGCTCAGGTCATGGTGGCGGCAACGCGGGGACCGTATACCGTCTCGTTGACCTCGCGATCGCCGATCACGCCGGGTTCGGTCTCATAGACGAACACCCCCATGATGCGCATCGCATCGCCCTCGATCCGTGATACGCGATGCAGCGAATTGCAGCCGCGGAAGATGCAAAGGGCGCCAGGGCTGCGTGCCACTTTCACGGCATCGCCCGGACGCTCGCCCTTGAGAACCGATCGCACGTAGTCATAGTTCTGATCATCATCGCTACGGGTGTTGGGCACGATTTCAAACTCGCCGCCGGCCTCAGGCGCCTGCAGCATCAAGGTCATGGTGAAGGCGTTGACGGAGTCGAAGTGCCAGGCGGACTGGTCGCCCCTTTCGTAGCAGAGCACATTGGCCGGCTGGTAGGGATCCTCGTTGTCGTAGAGGCGCTCGACGCCGGTTATCGCGGCCACCATGCGGCGTGCCGGCTCCCAGTGGTAGAAGGCCTTGAGCGGTGAATCGGCAGGCAGGAGATCATAGGCCATCATCCTGGTGCTCGCCTCGAGCATGATATTGCGCGGATGGTCGCCGGGAAGCGATGGATCGGCCTTGCGCTGAAGGTAGCAGTTGCGCCGCGAATTGTTGTCGTAAGCGAGATAGCGCCACTCCTTGGCCTGTGCGACGGCCTTGGCGATGGCCTGGGGGCGAAGAAAATCGGGCAGGACGCAATATTGCCTTGCATCGAGATCCGCCTTCAGCCGGGCGATCAAGGCATCGCGCGCCGGGCCGTCCCCGGCAATGGGGTACCTGCCGAGATCAATCACGTCTTCGGGGCGCATGGCTTGAGATTCAGTCACTGAAGGCCTCCATCAGTCTTGTTTGTGAACTATTCGAAAGTGAGGGGAAAGGCATCTCCCTCCAACAATCATAAAAATGTTGGACGTTCAACAAAAATTTTGTCATAGTGATGTCGACCCGCGGGTCCGGTGAGGTGTCGGCTGGCGGCAGAATGCAGCATGTTCATCAAAGGGAGGATCACATGACGGACATCAAGAGCTTGCGGCGGCAATTTTTGAACGGTGGCATCGATCGCCGGACCTTCATGCAAGGGGCCATGGCGCTCGGCCTGACGCCGGCATTCGCCACGGCGCTGGCCTCAACGGCCGTCGCCGAGGGCACGCCGAAGAAAGGCGGAAACATGCGCTTTGCCATGGGGCATGGCGACACCACTGATACGCTCGACCCGGGGCAGGTGAACAACGGATTTCTTGCTGCCCTGCATTTCAACTGCACCAACATGCTGACGGAAGTGGAAGCCGACGGGAGCCTGCAGCCAAAGCTGGCGGAAAGCTGGGAGTCTTCGCCAGACGCGACCCAGTGGACTTTCAAGCTGCGCAAGGGTGTGGATTTCCACAATGGGCGACCGGTGAAGGCGGTCGACGTTATCGCCTCGATCAACCATCACCGCGGCAAGGATTCCAAATCGGCGGCAAAGCCTTTGGTCGCCGCCGTCGAGGACATCACGGCAGATGGCGACAATGTCGTCATTGTAAAACTCAACGCCGGCAATGCCGACTTTCCCTTTACGGTTTCCGACTTCAATTTCCCCATCTATCCCGCCAATGATGACGGCTCACTCGACTTCAGTTCGCGAAACGGGTGCGGCGCCTATATGCTGAAGGAGTTCGAACCCGGCCAGCAGGCGCATCTTGTGCGCAACCCCAACTACTGGAATCTCGGCAAGCGTGCCCACTTCGACACGTGCCAGTTGCTCGCCGTCCTCGACGTCTCCGCCCGGCAGAACGCGCTGGTTGCCGGCGACGTGGACGGCATGGACCGCGTCGATCTCAAGACCGCCGACCGTTTGGCCAATGCCGCAAACGTCAAGCTCGAAGAGGTTTCGGGAAAGACTTTCTATACCTTCCCGATGCGCACCGACACCGCGCCCTTCAACAATGTCGATGTGCGGCTGGCTATCAAGAACGCGATCAATCGCGAGAGCCTGCTGAAGACCATTCTGTTCGGCCACGGAACGCTCGGCAACGATCAGCCGATCAGCCCCGCCTACAAATATTATGCCGCCGATATCCCGCAACGCACATTCGATCCGGAAAAGGCCAGGTTTCACCTGAAGAAGGCCGGTCTCTCCTCGCTCGATGTCAAACTCAGCGCCGCCGATGCGGCGTTCGCCAACGCGGTCGATGCCGCGGTGCTCATCAAGGCGGAGGCGGCCAAGGCCGGGATCAACATCGAGGTGGTGCGCGAAACGGGCGACGGCTATTGGTCGAACGTATGGATGAAGCGACCGTGGAGCGCCGCCTACTGGTTCGGCACGCCGACCTGCGACGGCATCTTCACCCAGGCCTATGCCGCCGGCGCCGCCTGGAACGACGCCTATTGGTCGAATGACCGCTTCAATGCGCTTCTGATAAAGGCGCGGGCCGAACTCAACGACAGCCGTCGGGCTGAAATGTATCGTGAGATGCAAATGATCGTGCGCGATGACGGTGGCGTGGTGGCGCCGCTGTTCGCCAATGACGTGTTCGCCACCAGCAAGAAAGTGCAGCATGGCCCGCTTGCCAACAATCTCGAGATTGACGGCCGGCTGTTCTTCGAACGCTGGTGGTTTGCGTGATATGGCGTTGTGCGAGCTGCCCGGTATCAATCGGGCGGCTCTCGCGGCCCAAGTCCATGGCTCTTTCGGTACCGCGCAAGTGTGATATGCAAAGGCGAGCGCTCAATTCACCGAGAGCCTGATCGGACCTGAACTCGTGGCAATTGCAACCAAAGCACGGCGTCTGGGCGTACGGCCGCGCACCCATGCGGAGATCAACGACTACCGGCGTCAGGCGCTGATGGAGGGGGCTATCCGCTCGCTCGCCGAACATGGTGTCGCCGGCACGACGGTCAGCACGATCTGCGCCGCCGCGGGGAGTTCGCGCGGGCTCATCGGCCACTATTATCCCAGCAAGGATGCCCTGATGGCCGCGGCTCTCGAGCACCTCTTCGGCCAGATCTCCGAGCAGGTGCGCAGCGCGATGGCCAAGGCCGGCCCATCGGCTGTCGAGCAACTGAATGCCCTGCCCGTGGCATTGTTCTCGCCGGCTGTGTTTACCGATCTTACACGCACGGCGTTCCTGAGCTTCTGGCACGAGACGCGGTTCAACCCCACCGTGAAGAAGGCCAATCGCCAACTGTACCGCGACTACATCGCGCGGGTCGAGGCCATGTTCCGCGCGGCGGCAGCGGAAAAGGGCATCGAGATCGACGCGCTGCGTGCGGCCCAGGGGTTCATCGGCCTTTCCGACGGGTTGTGGCTGGGCATGTCGATCCATGACGACGTGATCACTGCCGAGCAGGTCATCGCCATATGTCACGACTACATCGCCGGCGAGCTCGCCGGCTGAGCTAAAGTCTGCCGGCGTTGATGATCTTTTTCAGGAAGCTGCGGGTGCGTTCGTTCAGGGGATCGCCGAAGATCTGTTCCGGCGGGCCTTCTTCATGGACCACGCCGCCATACAGGAAGCACACCTTGCTCGCCACATCGCGGGCAAAACCCATCTCGTGGGTGGCCAGCAGCATGGTCATGCCTTCCTGCGCCAGATCGCGCACGATGCCCAGCACTTCGGCGACCAGTTCGGGATCGAGCGCCGAGGTGATCTCATCGAGCAGCAGCACCAAGGGCTCCATGGCGAGCGCCCGGACAATGGCGACGCGCTGCTGCTGGCCACCAGAGAGGCGGTCGGGATATTCCTTGGCCTTGGCCTCGAGGCCGATGCGCTGCAGCAGTGTCATGGCGCGCTCTTCGGCCTCGGCGCGCGGCATGTCCAGCACCCTGACCGGCGCCAGGATGACGTTTTCCAGAACCGTCATGTGGGGGAACAGGTTGAAGCTCTGGAAGACGATGCCGATGTCGCGGCGCAGGGCGTTGAGATCGACACCCGGCCCGGTCACCCGGTCGCCGTGCAGGCGGATCTCGCCGCCTTCGATGGTCTCCAGGCCGTTGATGCAGCGAAGCAGGGTGGACTTGCCGCAACCGGACGGTCCGATCAGGCACACCACCTGATGCTGGTCGACGTTCATGTCGAGACCTTTGAGGATCTCGAGATCGCCGTAGCGCTTGACCACCTTGTTCATTTCAATCAGCGGCATGGTCTCATCCTCGCCTATCCGCCGGCCCGCATGCGCCGCTGGTCGCGGGCAATCAGGCGATCGACCATGCGGGTCTGGGGAATGGTGATCAGCACGAACAGGAAGGCCACGGTGGTGACCGACGACAGGTTGAAGTGGTTGCTGGCGATGATCTTGGCCTGATTGAAGGCATCGATGGCGCCGATCACGTTGACCAGCGAGGTATCCTTCTGCAGGGAGATGAAGTCGTTGAGCAGCGGCGGGATGATGCGCCGCACCGCCTGCGGGACGATAACGAAGCGCAGGGTCTGGCCGAAGCTCAGGCCGAGTGAACGCGCGGCGGCCGTCTGGCTCCAGTGGATGCTTTCGATGCCGGAGCGATAGACTTCGGCGACATAGGCGCCGTAGGTCAGGGTGAGCGCCAGGATGGCGTACCATTCCGGCGCGAAATCGCGGATCACCGGCAATCCGGTCAACGGCAGCCCGAAGCCGACCAGATAGATGGTGATGATCGCCGGCAAGCCGCGGAACACGTCGGTATAGGCGGTGGCGATGAGGCGGATCGGCCGGCCAGCATCGCCGGGGATCAAGCGGGCGACGGCCACCACCAGTCCCCACACCAATACCAGCACTTCGGCGATGCAGAAGATGTAGACATTGGTCCAGAAGGCGCGGATGACCAGGCCGAAGGAGGAAAAGATCAGCGGAATGAAGATGAAAGTGCGCCCCACCGCCACGTCGTTGGCGATGATAAACAGCCCGATGGCGAGCACCAGCACCACGGCGACGGCATAACCCATGGTGATCAAGGCGAAGTTGTGGGCGGCGGCGCCCTCGACCCGGGCCTCGACGACCTTGCTGGCGGCGATGGCGGCCTGCGATCGGCGCGCGGCGGTGAACGAGCGGTAGGCAGGAATGAACAGCAGGACAGATAGGGCGCCAGCGATCCACAGTGCCCAGTCGATCACCGAACTTTCGACCTGGGACTGGGCCATCACCTCCTGGATCGCGGCGATGACCCGGAAGGTCGCCGCCGCCACGCCCAGGGCGATCGCCAGCGCCAGCAGTGCCAGGGCGGTGCCGGGCTTGGGCGGCACCGGGTTGCGCCACAGATCGCTGCGGTCGGTTTGCTGATTAGCGAGGGAACCGGTCATGGCTGCAACGCGTGATGGTTGAACGAACGGATGGAGGCGGGATGCAGCACCCCTTCATCGGGATCATCCCGGGGCGGGGTGCTGCGATTGTGAATCAGATCACGGCTTGAAGTACGGGACCTTGGTCGGGTCGGAACCCCACGCGGCCGCCAGATACTTCGCCGCCAGCTTCTTCAGGGTGCCGTCCTTCATCAGCGCGGTGATGATCTTGTCGAGCTTCTTCTCGTTGGCCGAGCCCTTGGGATAGAGCGCACCGTAGGTTTCGCCGGTGTGGTACTGGCCAACCACCTCAAACAGGCCGTGCGACTGGCCGGCCTGGGCCAGCACGATGGAGGTATCGGTCATCGCGGCATCGATCTGACCGGCCTGCAGGGAGGTGAACATCGACGAGGTGTCGGGGAAGACCTTTGGCGTCGTCATGGGCTTCAGCTTGTCGGCCACGAAGGCGGCACCGGTGGTCGCCTGCTGCACGCCGATGCGGGCCTTTTTGATGGAGGTGGAGGTTAGCTTGGTGCCCTTCTTCACCATCACGCCGATATCGGATGAGAAGTAGGGGACGGAAAAGTCCACCACCTTGGCGCGTTCGGCGGTGATCGAGATCTCGGAAAGCGCCAGATCGAAATCCTTGGTCTGGCCGGCAACCAGCGCATCCCAGGCGACGTTCTTGACCACCACCTTGTCGAGCCCCGCACGGTGCGCGATGTTGGCCGCCATGCAGTATTCGTAGCCGTCCTTGATGCTGTCGGGTGTGTCGCCGTTCCACCAGCCGACCGCCGGCAGGTTGACTTCAACGGTAAGCTGGCCGGCAATCGCCGGCTTGATCGGCGTTTCGCCCTTCTTGCCGGTCAGGGTGCAGTTGCCGATCATCGAGGCGGCAAAGACCGGTCCGGGCAAGGCGATGGCAAGCACGATACCGGCAAGCGCCAGGCGACGAAGCGGTGAGAGATGAATGGCTTTCATTGATAGATCCTCCTGTCTTGAACAGTGCTGATTGTTGTCGTTCAGTGTAACCAGTGCGGCGGCGGCTGCGCTGCCGTCGCGATATCGTGTGTCAGGGGAGAGGTTTCGGCTTCGGTCGTGAACGTTTTCACTCCGGGAACCAGTTCATTGACTGCTAGCGCGCTTTGCATCGGGCTGAAGCGTCCAGGAAAGGGGCGGTTATCTACTTTATTACGCCCGCATTGGACGATGTTGGCACATTTCGACCGCGGTTCCAACGGCTTCTCATTGTCAGGGTTCCTGCCGCGACATCACGTCACTTTCTCCGACGAATGACAAAGCACCGATGCAGGCAGCATCCACTTCAGTAGATACCGGCATAGCGGGCGCAAAGGCGATCGCCCTCGATCCCCTCCAAAAGCTTCATCTCCATGCGCTTCATGCCGGTATAGGTGGCAAGCGCCGCCTTGCTGAACCAGCTACAAACTTCGCCATCCGCGGCCAGGCAATCGAGGGCCTCGGGCAGGGATTGCGGCAGGCGCCGGAGGCTCAGCCTGTCGCGCTCGGCAGCGGTCAGGGCGGCGGGGTCGCCGGTAAAGATGGCGGGGGTCGAGAGCCTTTCGCGGATGCCGGCAAGGCCTGCCCGCACCATCACCCCGAGCACCAGGTGGGGCGAGGCGGTGGCATCGGCGGCGCGATATTCGATATTGAACTGATGGGCCGGATCACGACCGCCGATGGAGGTGAGCGGGCAGATGCGCAGCGCCGCTTCGCGGTCTTGCTCGCCCAGCCAGGTATAGCTGGCGCTCCAGTGGTGCGGCCGCAACCTGAGGGCGGAGACGGGCGAGGGTGCGGTGAAGGTGATGAGCGCTGGCAGGTGCCGCAACAGACCGGCGCAAAACGAGCCGGCGAGCGCAGAGAGCCTGCCGGCTGCCTTGGGGTCGTAGGCCGTCGCCGTACCATCGGGACCGGCAAAGCTGAAATGCACGTGCACCCCGTTGCCCACGCCCGCCATGACGGTCTTGGGCGCGAAGCTGGCCCGCCAGCCTTGGAGGCGAGCGGCCTCGCGCACGATCTCGCGCACGATGGCGGCCCGATCGGCGGCCACCAGACCCGGGACGGGTGAGGTGGTGACCTCGAACTGGTCCCGGCCGTATTCGGCGATGAACACTTCCGGTTCGAGGCCTGCCTGCTCAAGGGCCGCCATCAGTTCGGGTCCGAAGGGATCGGCGCGGCGGAGCGCTGCGACGGAAAAAGCCGGTGCAGGCGACCAGTCGGCCCCCAGGATCTGGAATTCCTGTTCGAAGGTGGCGATAAATTCACAGTCTGTCTCGGCCTTGAAATCGGCCAGTGCACCTTTCAGGAAGGAGCGCGGGCAGCAGGTCCAGGGCGCGCCGTCGAGTTCGACGATGTCGCACATGACGATGTCGAGCGGAGTGGCGGCGCGGGCCGGCCAGGCGCGGAAACGCGCTGTCTCGTCGGCCACAAGACGCAGGTCGCCGGCGCTACCCCAGGGGTTGGGATCGGCGATCTCATCGAAAGGAGTGAGCGACATGTTGGCGGGCACCCAGCCGCAGGTCTTCACCGCGCCCGAGGCTTCGAACGAGCGGCGGGTCAGCGAGCGGGCGCGCATCAGGCCGGCATAATCGACGGTCGCCATGCTGACCAACGGCTCGGCCGCGGCCGGCTGCACCACCCGCTGGCCGGTCATGGCGTCATGGCTTCCAGCCGCGCCACCACCTCATCGCTGGTCGTCACCCAACAATAGCCGCCAAAGGCCGCAAGGGCATTGTCGTGGCGGGCCTGGCTGTAGGTGGCCGAGGCATCCTCCGGCAGGCTCACCAGATAGCCGCGGTCGGAGGCATCGCGCACCGCCATGTCGACGCACTGGTCGGTGACGACGCCGGCGATGATAAGGTACTTCACGCCAAGATTCTTCAACACATAGTCGATGGCGGTGGAGTTGAAGACGCCGGAGGACGACTTGGGCAGCAAAATCTCGTTGTCGATCGGTGCCAGTTCGCGAATTGGCCGGCCTTCGGGCGTCCCCTTGGGGATAAAGATGCCGGACAGGCGATGATCGAGCGAGATGTCGCGGCCATCCTTTGTCAGGGCCTCGATGACGGTGTGCAGCACAGTGATGCCGGCGGCGCGGGCGGCGCGAAGCAGGCGAACCTGGTTGGGAATGGCCGTCCGATTGAGGCGCTGGAAGAAATAATGGTCGGCGCCCCGCTCGCGATGGGCGGGATCGAGCCCGGGGCGACAGAATATCTCCTGCAGATCGACGAACAGCAGTGCCGTTGCATCGCGCTCGTAAGGGGCATCGCGGCGGGCGGGATGGTCTGGCATCTCCCGGCTCCTCAATGTACCGCGGCGTACATGATCTTTTCCTGGGTGGCTTCGACGGGCGAGATTTCCTCGACCACGCGGCCCTGGCGGAAGACCAGAATGCGGTCCGACAGGTTCATGACCTCCGGCAGGTAGGACGAGATCACCACGACGGCGAGGCCGGCGTCGGCCAGATTGTTGATGAACTGGTGAATCTCGGCGATGGCCCCCACATCGACGCCGCGCGTCGGCTCGTCGAAGATGACGAGGCGCGGCTTCTGAATCAGACCCTTGCCGATCACCACCTTCTGCTGGTTGCCGCCGGAAAGTTCGATCACCCGGGCATTGTCGTTGATCGCCTTGACATTGAGGCGCTTCGACCAGTCTGCCGCCAGCTCGCGCATCTCGGCGAAATCGACAATCAGGGAGCGTTCGAGGCCGGCTGCCAGAAGACCGGAATAGAAATTCTCGGCAATCGACATGGTCTCGAAGATGCCTTCGCTCTTGCGGTCCTCGGTCACGTAGACGACGCGGTCCCGGATGGCCTCGGCGGGCACGTTGTAGCGCACCGGGCGGCCGTCGAGTTCGATGTCTCCGCCGCGCAGAAAATCGCGCTTGTAGATGCCTGAGACGATCTTGAAAGTCTCGGTGCGCCCCGACCCGATGAGGCCGAAGATGCCGGTGATCTGGCCTTCGTAGACGGAAAAGGAATTGTTGCGTACGGCGGCGCCCATGGAGATGTCCTGCACCGACAGGACCCTTGAGCCGGCCTTGCGGATCTGGGCGAGGGTGCGGCGGGTGTTGTATATCTCGTTGGAAAGCGCCCGACCGACCATGGCGTGCACCACCTCGTCGCGATTGAAGTCGCTGGCCTTGCCCTCGGCCACCTTCTCGCCGTCGCGCAGGATGGTGATGCGATCGGCTTCGGAAAGGGCTTCTTCCAGCGCATGGGAGATGAACACCACCGATACGCCGGATGCCTTCAGCCGTTTCATCAGCGCAAAGAAATGGCGCTTTTCCTCCGGCGTCAGCGCGGCTGTGGGTTCATCGAAGATGATCACCTCGGCCTTGTGGTGGACGGCGCGGGCGATCTCCACCATCTGCCGCTTGGCGGCACCCAGCGAGGCGACCGGTGCCGTCGGGTCGACGGTGAAGTTGAGAGACTGCAGGAACTGCTGGGCGGCGATGTTGATGCCGCGCAGGCGGTTGAGGAATTTTTCCTCGCCCAGATAGATGTTTTGGGCAACCGTCATCGACGGCACGAGGCTGGTTTCCTGGAAGACCATGGCGATGCCGTCGCTCAGGGCCTCGAAAGGTGAGGCATAGCGCACCTCGCGGTCGCGGTAGAGCATGCGGCCCGAAGTCGATTCCACGACACCGGCCATGACCTTGGTAAGGGTCGACTTGCCGGCGCCGTTCTCACCCACCAGGGCATGGATTTCCTGTCTTTCCAAGGTGAAGTCGACATCGCGGATGGCCGGCACGCCGCGAAAGGCCTTGGTCACCTTCTGCATCTCGATGATGGGGCTCATGTCGGGTCCGCCTCGTCCTGCGGTCGCAGGGAAAGGATGGCATCGCCGCCCCGGGAGGCCGCCAGGATACCGCCTTCGTGGGCGATGGCGCTGGTCACGCCGTGGCGGGTGCCGTTGGCGCGGCTGTGATAGCTGGCGACCGGCCGCAACGCGGCATCGAGTTCCACTACCAGCCCGCACGAGCGACTGGGCGACCACGGCTTGTGGATGCCCATGGTCCGGACACCGCCGTTCTGCAATGGCTCCAGGAAGCTGCGGCTCGCCGACATCGACGGAGCGATCCAGTGGCGCGGATCGATCTCGCGCATCATGTCGGCGCGGTAGTCGTCCTCCAGCAGGACGAACTCGATAAGGCGGTTGCGCGGGGCAAAGATCGACAGCAGGTAACCGTCCCGGTGCGGCGACAGGCGTGCCGGGTAACCGGGCAAATGGCTGAGGAGCGGCACCGCTTCGCCGCCGGCGGCGGGGATGGCGATGAGCCGGTGGCGCCAGCTTTCCGAGACTATGAGGCGGCCCTCACCCGGGTCCATGACAATGCCGAAGGGAAAGGCCAATCCCGAAGCAAGGCATTTGCGTTCACCACTCGACAACGACACATGCCAGACGCTGCCGAGCGCATTCTTTTCCATCAGGTCCATCGCCCAGTTGCCGGGACGGTGCTGGCTCGAACCGTCGCAAACGAACAGATCGTGCTCGCCGGCAAAGGCGAGGGCAACGGGGCACCCGAAGCCGTCGATATGCTTGCGGGTCGGAGCGGGACCCGAAATCTCGATGCCGCCGGCATCCAGTCCCACGGCCAGGAGCCCGCCTTCGCTCGCCGCCAGGGCGGACACTGGGCTGTCGAATTCGGCGATTTGCTTGGGTTTGGCATTCTTGCGGCGCCCCAGTTCCAGCACCTGATTGCCGGCGGAACAAAGCACCCTGCCGCCTGTCTCGGCCAGATTGTCGGGCGCCTCGATATCGAGGCGCACGTCGGCGTCTTCCAGAGAGGTGTTGGGGCGCAACGCGCCGTCCATGGGCGGTATAGTCACCGCCTTGCCGCGGAAAAGGTCGAGGATGGGATCGAGGATCATGGGCGCGGCCCCCAGTAGGAACCCATGCCAGTCCAGTCGGGGTCGGCACCTTTGAGCTTGTGGCGGCCGATGCGGTTGTTGAGGATGCCACCGATGAACAGATCGCCCTTGTGCTCGCGCATCGACGTCACCATCGGGTGGCTGACGCCCGTCATGTCGCCAAGCGTGCCGACGATGCGGCCGGTCTCGTCGAACTTCACCACGCCGCCGGTGTTGATGTTGGGGAACAGCCATTCGTCCTGGGGCAGGCGGCGGGTCATGCGCTTGCGGAAACCGGGATGGCGCAAGGCGAGATCGAACGAAGGGGTGCGCATGCCCAGCCAGGCCATCCAGTAATTGCCGTCAGAGGCCCGGTTGACGTTGTCGGGATAGCCGGGCATGTCGCGAATCACGCATTCGGCGGTGCCGGCCTTGGGACCCTCAAGCCAGTAGCGGTGTATCCGACAGGCCCAGCTCTCGCAAAAGAATATGGATTTGGCGTCATGGGCCAGGCATACGCCGTTGGTATAGCGGTAATTGTCGAGCAGCGTCTTCGTCTTGCCGGTTGCCGGGTCATAGACGAGAAGGCGGCCGGTGGGGCGGCTCTCGATGGAGTCGATGGCCCATTCATGGGCATCGTAGCGGGTGGTGGAATCGGTGAAATAAATCTTGCCGTCCGGCGCCACGTCGAGGTCGTTGGGATCGCGCAACGGCGCATCGTCGATCACCGAGGCATAGGAGCGGTTGGTCTCAGCCGAGAGCTGTTTCACCTCGCCCGACTTTGAAATGGCATAAAGGCCCATGGCGCCGACGCACGACAGCAAGGTTCCCTCGCGATCGAAGGCGAGGCCCAAGGGGAAGCCGCCGGTATGGGCGAAAACCTCCGATTTCGTGTAGTCGGGGGCAAAGAAGCGGATGATCTCGCCGTGCCTGGTGCCGCAATAGAGGTGGTCGTCGCGGTCAAGGATGACGTCTTCGGGGCCTTCCAGTTCACCCAGCCCGATATACTGGGTCCTGGAGATCTGGTTGTTGAGGGCATACGGCGAGCCGGAATTGGGCAGGGCGGACTGGGTTTCGCCCATGCGATGATAAATGGGCGCCACATAGACCTCGTCGAGGACCTTGTGGCGATTCTTGAGCCAGCGGATGTCAAGCACCACGGCAACGGCCAGCATCAGGCCCAGCACCATCTGGTTGGTGCCGCTACCGTAGCCGAGGCGAATGAGGCCGTTGGTCATCACCAGGACGATGATCGCACCCATCATCGCCTTGGCGATGGAACCGCGTCCGCCGCCAAGCGAGTTGCCGCCGACCACCGCGGCGGTGAGCGCCAGGATTTCCAGGCCGAAACCGGTGCCGGGCCCGGCGCCGGAGAGCCGCGTGGCATAGAGAAAGCCGGCGACACCCGAGCACAGCCCGGAGATCACATAGGTCATGAACACCGTCTCGCGCACCCGGATGCCGGCATTGTGGGCCGAGCGCCTGGAGCCGCCGACCGCCAGAATGTGCCAGCCAGGACGTGAGCGGGTGAGCGCGATATGGGAGACGATTGCCAGCACGACGGCCGACAGCACCGGAATCGAAAACCCATAGACGGTGCCGTCGCCAACGAAGTCCCAGATATCGGAGGAGGCCGATGAGAGCTGCACCATGGAGCCGAAATTGACCACCAGGATGTCATAGATGGCACGGCCGATGACCAGCGTCACCAGGGTGGTGAGAAAGGCGCGCAGGCGCATGAAGCCGATGAGATAGCCATTGACGGCACCGAACAGCGAGCCGGTGGCGATGGCGGCGAGCAAGGCCAGCCAGGTGGGAAGCTCGAAGATGAAGAAGGTCGACACCGCGGCAAACGCCGACAGCGCGAAGATGGAACCGACCGCCAGGTCGATGCCGCCGCCCAGCATGACAATGCTCAGGCCGATGACGACGATGGAGAACTCACCGAGCTGACGGGTGGATTCCTGTAGCGAATAAAGGTGGAAAAAGCCCGGGATGGCGGTGCCGAAGACAGCCACTGTGACGACCAGCGCAGCGAAGGGGATGGCGTTGTCGGCCCAGCGCTTGGTGAGGATCTCACCGATGACGTGATCGGGGATGTAATTGTAGCGCCAGGCCTGAAGCCGCTCGCGGGAAATCATCACTCAGCTGCCGGTCACAATATCTCAATGACTTACGGAAGGACGGGCGGCCGGGAAACAGTCCGGCCGCCCGCATGGCAAAATGGACCTCAGCCGATCACTTGCCGGCTATCGCCTGCAGGGTTTTGAGGCTCCAGCAACTGCGTGGATTGAGGTTGTCTTTCGTTATGGTCGACAACAGCGTGTAGACGTAGCTGTGGGTCGTGCCGGCCGGCTGGCCGGACTGCAACAGGTACTTGATCATCGCCACCATCGCCTCACTTTCGTTGACGAGTTCAGTCGAGACAACGGCGCTGAAGGTGCCGTCGCCCAAGAGCTTGCAGTCGGTGGTCTCCTCGCCGCCGCCGGTGGTCACCAGGTAGATCTGGCTGGTCTTGCCGGCGTCGCGGATCGCCGCCGCTGCGCCCGTGGCGTCACCGTCCCAGAAGTCGATGATGGCGCACATGTCGGGATGCTGCTGCAACATGGTGGTGGTGACGTTGCGCGAGGTTGTGGCATCCCAGTTCGAGTCGGGCTTGGCCACGACCTCAAAATCAGGATGCTGCTTCATGACCTCCATGATGCCGGCGTACTGGAACAGGCTGGTGGCGTTGGTCTCGTCGCCCTGCACCAGGCCGATCTTCTTGGTCGAATTGGCTCCGCAGCCCTTGATTGCCGCCTCAGCCTCCAGCCGGCCCAGCTCGGTCCAATCGCCGCCGACATAGGCATCGGCGGCAAAGTTCGCCGGATTGTCGATGAGGATGACGTAGATGCCCTCCTTCTGGGCCCGCTTCAGGAGCTTGGAATAGGAGTTCAGGTCAAACGACATGGCGATCAGCACGTCCGGCTTATTTTCCGATGAGATCGCTTCCGTGATCGCCTGGGCGCCGGCCTCGACCTTCCAGTTCGGGTCGCGGGTCTCAAAAATACCGCCGAAGCCTTCGACTTCATGCTTCAGGATTGCCATCCAGCCCTGGGCCAGGTCGAAGCCGGTGGCCATGGGCACCAGCATGACCCGTTTGCCCTTGAGTGCCTTGGCGTAAAAGGCCGGCCCCGGGTCCTCGGCCGAGGCCTTGTGGACGCTTACAGCGGAGATCATCGTCAGTGCGACGGCCGCCGCAAAAAGTATCTTGAGGTATTTCATATCGCTCCCTTTCGTTGACGCTTTATGGTCTCTTGCCTCCCGGCTTGACGGCCGGTGTCCGCTAAATATCTCCCTGCTGCGACGTCTGCTCGTCGCGCGGGTTGATGAGCCCATCGATGATGATGGCGGCGAGCAGGATCGTTGCCTTGATGAGATTCTGGAACAGGACCTGGATATCCAGGATGGTCATGACGTTGGTCATGATGCCGATGAGCGCTGCGCCATAGAACACGTTGCGCATGCCGCCCTTGCCGCCGGAAAGCCCGATGCCGCCGATCACCGCGACGAGCACGATGTCGTAAAGCAGCGTCGAGTTGACCATGCGGGTGTTCATCGAGTGCAGGCTGGCGGCCGTCAACAGCCCCGCCACAAAGGCGATGAGCGCCGAAAGGACATAGCGCAGCAACAGCATCGGGCGAACGGGAATGCCGATGTTGCGCGCGGCGGCCGGGTTGTCGCCGGCGTAGTACACATAGCGCCCCCACTTGGTGTAGCGCAGGAACAAGAAGGTGGCGAAGGCGATGGCGGCGAAGATGAACACCTCTATGGGCACACCGGCATAGCGGAGGCCGCCGAGCACTTCGACCCAGTGCCCCTGGAGCACCGGTATGGCGTCCTGGGGAATGAGCTGTGAGCGCACGAAGCCAAAGACGAAGGCGCCGCTTGCAAGGGTGGCGAAGATCGCCGGCACGTCGCCATAGGCAATGAGAAAGCCATTGATGAAGCCGATGGCCAGGACGCCGAGAACCGCAATCGGCAGGGCCACAATGTCGGGCGTTCCGTTGCGCAGCATCTGCAGATACCAGGCCACCGTCATGGCCATGATGGCTACCATGGAAAGATCTATGCCACGGCCGATGATGACGATCGCCATGCCGATGGCCAGGATGCCGAGAACCGACACCGAACGCACGATGGCAATGAGATTGTCGGGAGCGACGAAACCGCGCAGTGTCAGCGCCGCGACGACAAACAGCAAGATTGCCAGCGCCAGGACGATTCGCTCCTGGCTCCACACTATCGATTTGCGCACCGACGTCGTCATCGCCCCCCGCAAGGCCGAGTAACCACCGCACAACCCTGGGGCACATGGTGCGCCCCGGTCATCGAACGATCATCCAACCCCTCTAGCAGGTTTGTCCAAGCGTGCGGGCTTGTCAACGGCGGAAAGGTCCGGTCGTCCGAGGCCGAGCCTGACGATCTCCACGCTCAGCACATCAAGGGCGTCGATGACGGTTGAGGAACGATCGAGGCTTGTTGCCAGCACCGAGAGCTCGGTGCAGGCAACGAGCAGGAGATCGATGTCGCGCGCCATGAGTTCGGCAGCGATGGTAGCGAAAGCCTCGCGGTTGGCGGGCGAGGTATCGCCACGCTTGACCGCCTTGATGACGCCCATGAGGTCGGACTGACGGTCCGGCCATACGAGGCTGATGCCGAGGGGTTTCAGGGCTTCATCGTAAAGACCGACCATCTTCACCGCAGTCGAGGCCAGCATGCCGATGCGGCGGCGGGGCAGGATCATGCGGGAAATGCGTTCCGCCGTCAGTGCGACCATGTCGAGCAGCGGGATGGAAACCGCCGTGGCGATGCGGCCGGCATAGGCATGGGCGGTATTGCACGGAATGGCCAATGCCGTGGCGCCGGCGGCTTCGAGGCCCTTGGCCATACGGATCAGTTCGGGCGCCGGATCGATGCCGTCACCCTCGATCAGCGTGGCGATGCGCGAAGGAATCTTCGGGTTGTTGTCGACGATCATGTGGATGTGGTCGCCATCGTCGTTGGCCGGTGTTGCGGCGATCACCCGGCGCATGAGGTCGACGGTGGCCTCGGGGCCCATACCGCCGATGATGCCGATCACCGGATGAGGGGGAACGCCGATGGTCAATGTGCCGCACCGGGTGAGGGCGAACCTAAACCGAGGTCGGCCACATAGGCGAACAACGCCGCCGAACCGCCGGTATGCACGAAAACGATGTTTTCTCCTTTCCTGAAGGTGCCCTTGCGGACGAGGTCAATGAGGCCGGCCATACCCTTGCCGGAATAGACCGGATCGAGAAGGATGCCCTCATGGCGGGCCAGCATGGTGATGGCCTCGATGGTCGAGGGCGCGGGAATGCCGTAGCCCTTGCCGACATAATCGGAGTTGGCCACCACATGCTCGCGCTTGACGATGCCCGAAAGCCCCAGCTTGTCCGCCGTCGCACAAGCCAGCCTGAAGACGTTTTCCTCCTGCTTTTGCTTCGGCGCCCTGACGCCGATGCCGAGCAGCGGGATGCCGGCATTGATGCCCTGAAGCCCCGTCACCAGACCGGCCTGGGTGCCCGAGCTACCGGTGGCGTGTACGATGTGGCTGATATTCAGGCCCAGATCGTTGGCCTGGGTGATGAGTTCGATGGCGGCGTTCACATAGCCCAACGCTCCTGTCGGGTTGGAGCCGCCGCCGGGAATGCAATAGGGCTTGCGGCCTTCGGCGCGCATGCGCTCGGCGACCTCCTCCATCTCGGCGTCCATGTCGGAATCGGCCGGGCGATGCTCGATTGAGGCGCCGTGCAGTTCATCCAGCAAGACGTTGCCGTTGCGGGTGTAGTCATGATCGGTCTTGCCGGTGCGATCCTCGAGCAGGACGTGGCAGGCAAGGCCGAGGCGCGCGGCGCAGGCGGCGGTCTGGCGCACGTGGTTGGACTGGGTGGCGCCCAGGGTCAGTACGATGTCGGCGCCTTGCCCGACGGCCTCGGCCATAAGGAATTCCAGCTTCCTCGTCTTGTTGCCGCCGGTCGACATGCCGGTGCAGTCATCGCGCTTGATCCAGATCTCGGGGCCATTCAGGGCGCGGCTGAGATTGGACATGTGTTCGAGCGGGGTTGGCAGGTGAGCAAAGCGCAGGCGGGGGAAGCGGGCGAGATTCATCTTGAAGTCGATCCTCGATGATGGGGGCCACAACGGACGTCAGTCGACGATCGACTGATAAACGAGGGCGCGCAGTTCCTTGCGGTTGGGCCAGGTGCTGGACGGCAGGAGCTGGGTGAGGAACGCCACGCTCATGTCTTCGATCGGATCGACCCAGAAATAGGTGCTGGCCATGCCGCCCCAGCTGAAGTCGCCGGGCGAAGCCGACAGCAACGACCGGGCCGGCGAGAGATTGACGGCAAAGCCCAGGCCGAAGCCGACGCCGGAAAATGACGTCTCGCACCAGGTGGCGGGCCCCATGGAGGCGAGGTCGCCTGGCAGATGGTTGGCGGTCATCAGCTTCAAAGTGCGCGGCCCGATCGGGCGCTCGCCGTCGAGCGCACCGCCCGAACGCAGCATCTCGGCAAAGCGCAGATAATCTCGGCCGGTCGAGACGAGGCCGCCGCCGCCTGAGAGGGTATCGACACGGCCGGCGGCGAAATCGGTGGGAAATACCTGAAACTTGCCCTCAGGCGAGAGCATGTAGCAGGGACCGAGGCGCGACAGCTTTTCCTCCGGCACGGCGAAATGGGTGTCGGCCATGCCGAGCGGATCGAGAATGCGCTGCTGGAAGAAGCGGTCGAGCGTTTGTCCCGAGACGACCTCGACGATACGCCCGATGACATCGGTGGCGACCGAGTAGTTCCAGCGGGTGCCGGGCTGGAACAGCAGCGGCTGGCGGGCGAGGCGCGCGACGGTCGCGGCAAGGCCGCCGGCCTGGGGCCAGAAATCCACCTTGTCGGCGGCATAGGATTTGGCCAGCACATCGTCCTGGAACTGATAGGTGAGGCCGGCACGGTGGGTCAGCAGATGATGCAGCGTGAGCGGGTCGGCAAGCGCTTCGGTCTGGTCGATGCGCCGGGCGCCGGGGACCAGGACCTCGACGTCGGCGAATTCTGGAATGAAGGCCGAGACCGGGTCGTCGAGATGCACCAGAGCCTCTTCGTAGAGCATCATCAAGGCAACCGAGGTCAGGGGCTTGGTCATGGAATAGATGCGCACCAGGGTATCGGGCCCATAGGGACGGCCGGCTTCGATGTCGGCCAGTCCGTAATGGCCGGCCCAGGCGAGGCGGCCGCGTCGGGCGATGAGGGTGGCGGCGAAGGGAAACCGGCCGGTCTCCACATAACGCTGCATCCAGTCCGCGAGCCGCTGCAGGCGCGTCGGGTCGAGCCCGGCGGCTTCCGGCCTCAAAGGCTTATCGAGCATCGTCAATCCCCTTTTCGAGGGCCTTCTGCATGAGGTCGGCGATGGCCAGCGAGGCGGCGTCGCCGCGCGCCCGCAATGCTGCCATTGCACCCCTTCTTGCCGGCTCGCCCTTATGCTGGCTCAGTTTCTTCTGAGCGTCGATGGTGTCGACGTCCATGACAATGACCGCAATGGCGTGGAGCATGGCATCAAGCCGGGCGGGCGGCATCTTGGCGCTGGTCCACGGGCGCTTGGGTGCCAGGCGTGCCTCGAAGGTGGCCGACAGGCGGTCCACGTGAGCGCGAAAGTCTTCTTGCGCCGCGAGGCGGGCAGTACCGGTCAAATGAACGGCCGCATAGGTCCAGGTCGGCACCTGATCGGGGATGCCGTACCAGTCGGGGCTGATATAGGCATCGGGTCCCTGACAGGCGATGAGTGCCTTGCGACCGGCCCCGATATGGGTGTGGATGGGATTGGCGCGCGCCACGTGCAGCGTCACCCGCAACCTGCCGCCCGGCATCTCGTCCACCAGAAACGGCACATGCACGGCCAGCGGCGTATTGCCGGCCGACACGACAAACAGGCCGAAGGCGCGTTCGCGCAACAGTACGAGTGCCTCGCCCGCATCGATGCCGAAAGCCGGATGAACATACATGATCTGGTTACCGCGACGCCGGAAGCGCCAAGGATGATCGTTTCAGGTCATCAATGCAATGCGGCTTGTTTCTATTGAGCACCCAGAACGCCATCAACGGCTGTCTTCATGGCCGCCACGATGGTGTCGGCCTCGCCGGGTGCAAGGCACAAGGGCGGCGCAAAGCCGATGATATCGCCCTGGGGCATGGCGCGGGCGATGACGCCCTCTTTCAGGAGAGCGGCGGCGATGCGCGGGCCAACCTTCATCGACGGCTCGAAAAAGGTGCGCTGCGCCTTGTCGGCCACGAATTCGACGGCGCACATGAGGCCCTCGCCGCGCACATCGCCTACGTGGCTGTGATCGCCGACGGCGGCTTGCATGCTCTTGAGGAAATAGGCCCCCGTCTTTCCGGCATTGGCGACAAGGCCCTGATCATCGATGAGCTTGAGGTTGGCGACGCCGGCGGCGGCCCCGATGGGGTGGGCGGAATAGGTCCAGCCATGGCCGATGGCGCCGAACTCGTCGGTCCCCTCTTCCAGCACCTTCCACACGCCTTTTGAGATGATGGAGCCGGAAAGCGGCGCATAGGCCGACGTCAGGCCCTTGGCGATGGTGATGATGTCGGGCTGGATGCCATAGTGGGTGGAGCCGAACATGGAGCCCAGCCGCCCGAAGCCCGTCACCACCTCGTCGGCGATGAGCAGGATGTCGTACTTCTTCAGCACGGCCTGGATGGCCTGCCAATAGCCGGCAGGCGGCGGCACCAGCCCGCCGGTGCCGAGCACCGGTTCGCCGATGAAGGCGGCGACGGTGTCGGGGCCCTCCGCGAGGATCAATTCTTCCAATTTCTGCGCGCAGTGGACGGAGAACTCCTCCTCGGACATGGCGGCATCGGCGCGGCGGAAATAATAGGGAGCCTCGGTATGGATAACCTGGGCGAGCGGCAGATCGAACTTCTTGTGGAACAGCTCCAGGCCGGTGAGCGAGCCGGTCATCAGGCCGGAGCCGTGATAGCCGCGCCAGCGCGAGATGATCTTCTTCTTCGCAGGGCGCTTGAGGACGTTGTTGTAATACCACACGAGCTTGATGTTGGTCTCATTGGCATCGGAACCCGAGAGGCCGAAATAGACCCGGCTCATGCCGGCAGGGGCGCGCTCGATCACCATGTTGGCAAGGGTGATGGAGGCTTCGGTGCCGTGGCCCACATAGGCATGGTAGTAGGCGAGCTCCTTGGCCTGTTTGGCGATGGCCTCGGCCACTTCCTGGCGGCCATAGCCGATATTGACGCAATAAAGCCCGGCGAAGGCATCGAGGAGGCGGTTGCCGTCGCGGTCAATGATATAGACACCCTCGCCGCCGGTGATAATGCGATTGGGGAGTTCGCCGCGGGCGAACTGGGCAAGATGGGTGGAGGGATGGAAGAAGTGTTCGCGGTCCCAGCGGTCGAGTTGGTCGTTGGTGAGCATGGTGATGGGTGTCCTTGAAGCCTGGAGGCTATTCGGTCAGCGTGACGGCACGCAGCATGCGAGTTCGATTAAGCCTTGTCAATTGTGATGAGTTTGATCATGGTTGAAGCATGTCAATCTGGCCGCCTGATCCGCTCACCCTCAAGCGCCCCGCCTATCGTACGCTGGCCGAAAGCGTCCTCCGGGCGGTGGAAGCCGGCGAACTCAAGGCGGGCGATCGGCTGCCCACCCATCGCGGACTGGCGTTGCAACTGGGCTTGAGCGTGCAGACGGTCAGCCGCGCCTACGAAGAACTGATCCGGCGCGGCGCCATCGCCGGCGTGGTCGGGCGCGGGACATTCGTGCGCACCGGCCCGATCGAGACCAGCACCCCGTTTCTGCCGGAGAGCCAGCACAATACCCTGGTGGACTGTTCGCTGCTGAAACCGGTATGCGAACAGTTGCACATGGACCACATGCGGGCGGCACTGGCGAAGCTTGCCACGGACCTGCCGGCCACGGCCATCTCCTCCTTCCGGCCCAATTCCGCCTTGCAGAAACATCGCATCGCGTCGCTTTCCTGGCTGGCGCGCTGCGGCGTCCAGAGCCGGCACGAACTTGTGCATCTGACCAACGGCTGCACCCCGGCGATGACCATCGCCTTGATGACGGTCGCCAGCCCCGGCGACCTGGTGGTGACGGAGCGGCTTGGCCATCACACCCTCAAGACACTCACCCGCTATCTTGGTCTGCGCCTCAAGGGGCTCGAGATCGATGACGAGGGCATCGTGCCCGAGGATTTCGATCGGGTGTGCGCGGCAAACGCCGTGAAGGCACTCTATGTGATGCCCAGCGGGCTCAATCCGACGGCTTCCATGATGGGCCTGGAGCGACGCCGGGCGCTGTGCGCGGTGGCGCGCAAGCATGACGTGCTGATCATCGAAAACGACGCCTGGGGCCCTCTGCAGCCCGGACGCCCCGCCCCGATGGTGATGTTGGCGCCGGAGCGCACCTTCTATTTCACCGGCTTCTCCAAGTGCCTCATGCCGGGACTGCGCGTCGGTTACCTGGTGGCACCGGAGACCCTCAGTTCGGCGGTTGCCAATCGGCATCTGGTGACCAACTGGATGGCCACGCCCATCATCGCCGAGATCGCCTCGCGCTGGGTCGCGGAAGGGATGTCCGCCTATCTGCTGGAATGGCAAATGGCGGCGCTCGGCAGGCGCAACGCCCTGGCCGCGCGGCTGTTGGGGGACATTCCCTTCCGGGCCAGCCCCAATGGCCTGCACATCTGGTTGCCGCTGCCGGCTGCATGGAGCGAAGACGCCTTCGTAACCCATGCCCGCCTGCACGACGTGGCCGTGGCGCCGGGTTCGGCCTTTGCCGTCTCCGATCCCGTTCCCCAACCCGCCGTTCGCATCTGTCTCGGGGGCGCAACCGCTGCCGCTCTGGAGCGCGGCCTCGATGTCATCGCCCGGCTTGTGCGCAGCCAGCCGGAGCCGGCTCTGCTGACGATCTGAAGCAGTGAGGTGTTGGCAAAAATTGTCATGATTCAATAATTCGTTTGACTCTCGATTGTCCTTATTTCAGGCTCAAAGAAAACAGAACAATGAGGTTGACAGGGGAGGGCGTGCGCCTTGGCCGCACCGATCATTCGCATCGACAAGGTGTCGAAGAGCTTTGGCGCCCATCAGGTGCTCAAGGATCTGAGCTTCGATGTCGGAGCGGGCGAGAAGCTGGCGCTGATCGGGCCCTCGGGCTCGGGCAAGACCACCATCCTGCGCATCCTGATGACGCTCGAGACCATCGACGGCGGCTTTATCTACGTCGAGGACGAGCCCTTGTGGCATATGCCGCGCGACGGGCAACTGGTGGCGGCGAATGAAGCCCACCTGCACAAGATGCGCGCCAAGACCGGCATGGTGTTCCAGCTCTTCAACCTGTTCCCGCACAAGAGCGTTCTGGAGAACGTCACGCTGGCCCCGATGCTCACCAAGGGAGTGCCCAGGGCCGAGGCCGACAAGCGCGGCATGGAACTGCTCGAGATGGTGGGCATGGCCGACAAGGCGGCGGCGAGGCCGGCGCAGTTGTCGGGCGGCCAGAAGCAACGTGTCGCCATCGCCCGGGCGCTGGCGCTGCAGCCGCGCATCATGCTGTTCGACGAGGTGACCTCGGCGCTCGATCCCGAACTGGTCGAGGAGGTGCTCAACGTCATGCGCAAGCTGGCGGCCGAGACCGACATGACCATGCTGCTGGTTACCCACGAGATGAGCTTTGCCCATGATTTCGCCGACCGGGTGCTGTTCTTCGATGCCGGCCGCATCGTTGAATCGGGTCCGCCGGACCAGATTTTCACCGACCCGCAACAGGAGCGTACCAAGACCTTCCTGCGCAAGGTCATCGCCGCCGGCCAGCGCCTGTGACGGGGCCGGTGCAAGGCCAATCACGACACGGGCCGAACGAAGAAGAACGTCCAAGTCACTTATCAAGGAGGAAATGAGCCAATGACCCTGACGAAATTACTTGCATCCACAGCCACCGCGGCGGTTGCCGCGCTGCTCATCGCCGCGCCGCTAGCCGCTCCGACCAAAGCCGCCACGCTGAAGGAGTTGAAGGCACAGGGCTTTGCCCGCATCGCCATCGCCAACGAGCCCCCGTGGACGAAGGTCTCCTCCGATGGAAAGGTCTCCGGTGCTGCCCCTGACCTGGCGCGGGCGGTGCTGCAGAAGCTCGGCGTCAAGGATATCGTGGCGTCGATCTCCGAATACGGCGCCATGATTCCGGGCCTGCAGGCGCGTCGCTTCGACATGGTGTCGGCGGGACTTTTCATCAAGCCGGAGCGCTGCGCGGCGGTTATCTTCTCGCAGCCCGATCTGTGCGATGCGGAGAGCTTCATGGTGAAGAAGGGCAATCCCAAGGGCTTGAAGTCCTATGCCGATATCGCCAAGAGCGGCGCCAAGATCGGCGTTGTCGGCGGCGGCACGGAGGAAAAGCTTGCCATCGAGGCCGGGGCCAAGCGTGAGAACGTCATCGTTGCCCCCGATCCGCAGTCGGGAGCGAAGATGCTGCAGGACGGGCGCATCGATGCCTTTGCACTGCCGGTCCTGTCGATCAGCAGCCTCTTGAAGAAGGCCAACGATCCCAACCTGACGATGTTCGCTCCTGTCGAAGGCACGCCGATTTATTGCGCCGGCGTGGCTTTCCGCAAGCAGGACACTGCCTTGCGCGATGCCTATGACAAGGAACTGGCCAAGATGAAGGCCGACGGGGAGTTCGCCAAGATCATTGAGCCTTACGGCTATTCAGCCGCCGCTGCGATGCAGACCACCCGCAAGAAGCTGTGCGGAGGACCGAACTGAGCCAACAGCAAGACGGGAGGCGGTGGCCGTCGTGCCGCCGCCTTCATGACCACAACGGGCCGGGTTGAGCGCACATGGAACAGTGGTGGGGATATCTCGGTCTGATCGCGCAGGGTGCGGTCGTCACCGCCCAGATCACGCTTCTGGGCTGCGCCCTGGCGCTGGCGGCAGCGTTTGTCGCCGGCATGGGGCGGATATCGAGGTACTGGCCGCTGCGCTGGCTGGCGACCGCCTACATCGAGTTCTTCCGCGGCACGTCGATTTTTGTCCAGTTGTTCTGGGCCTATTTCGTGTTGCCGTTGCTCGGCGTGCCGCTCTCCCCGTTGCAGGCGGGCGTGTTGGCGCTGGGGCTCAATGTCGGGGCCTACGGGGCCGAGGTGGTGCGCGGCGCCATCCAGTCGGTACCGCGCGAGCAATATGAAGCCTGCAAGGCCCTCAACCTGACGCGCATGCAGGAACTGCGCCACATCATTGTGCCGCAGGCCTTTGTCTTGATGCTGCCGACCTTCGGCAACAACGCCATCGAACTGTTGAAAGGAACAGCGGTGGTATCGCTGATCTCGCTCGCCGACATGACCTTCCAGGCCCAGGTGGTGAGATCGCAGACTGGCTCGACAGCCATACCCTTCCTCACCATCATGGTGGTCTATTTCATCTATTCGACCGTTATATCAGCCGCCATCCGCGGCCTCGAGCGACGCCTGTCGCGCGGCCTCGACGTGACCAAGGCCTGAGCGCCATGGAATGGGACTGGACATTCGTCTGGCAGATCCTGCCGCAACTGGGTGAGGGGGTGATCGTCACCATCGAGGCGACGGTGATGGGCACAATCGTAGCCATGGTGCTGGGCCTGGCACTTGCCATCGCGCGGCGCTCGTCCAACAAGGCGATATCGCGCCTGCTGGGGTTCCTCGCCGACTTCGTGCGCGGTACACCGCTTCTGGTGCAGCTTTATTTCCTCTTCTACATCCTGCCCGATGTCGGCATCCTGCTGCCGCCGCTGGTGGCGGGCGTCATCGGTCTGGGGGTGCACTACGCGACCTATACAGCCGAGGTCTATCGCGCCGGCATCGACAACATCGCGCGCGGGCAATGGGAGGCGGCCAAGGCCGTCAACCTCGATGCCCGCCAGACCTGGATCCACATCATCATCCCGCAGGCGATCCCGCCGATGATCCCGGCGCTTGCCAACTATTTCGTGGCCATGTTCAAGGAAACGCCGCTGCTTGCCGCCATCACCGTCATGGAACTCATGGGCCAGGCCCGCTCGATCGCCAACTACAATTACAAGTACGCCGAGCCGATGACGCTGGTCGGCCTGTTCTTCCTCGCCGTGAGCATTCCCTCGGTCATCGGGTTGCGCTATCTGGAGCGCCGCTACAGCCGCAGGGAACGGTAGTCAATACACGCCATGAATCTGCCGCAGGTCTCCATCGCCACCTCGAAGGTCCGTTTCGAGGAACGCGCGGCCGTGAAACGCCTCGGGTTGATCGCGCTGGCGACCGATCTGACGAGCGAACGCGATTTCGCCCGGCTCATACCGGCGGAGCGGGCGGCAGTGCATGTGGCGCGCCTTGCCTACGAAAATCCGACCACGCCGGAAAACCTGTACAAAATGGCGCCGCGGCTGACCGCTGCCGCCGAGCTGATCCTGCCGGGTGAGCCGCTTGCGGCGGTGTGTTTCAGTTGCACCGCGGCTTCGGTGGTGATCGGCGATGATGCCATCGCGGAGACCGTCCATGCCGCCCGCCCCGGCGTACCGGTGGTCACGCCGACAGGGGCGGCGCGGCTGGCCTTCGCGGCGCTGGGGATCAGGCGCATCGCCATCCTCACCCCCTACCTGATCGAGACCAGCCGACCGATGACGGATTATTTCATCCGTAACGGGTTCGAGGTGTCGCGGCTCGACTGCTTCGGGCTGAAGGACGACCGCCAGATGGCGCGTGTTGCCCGCGACAGCATTGTCGAGGCGGCCTGCGCCATTGCCACACCCGAAGCCGACGGGATATTCATCTCATGCACGGCGCTTCCGGCACTGGGAGTGATCGAAGAGATCGAGGCACGAACGGGCAAGCCGATCGTCACTTCCAACCAGGCGAGCATCTGGGCGATGCTGCGCCATGCCGGACTGGCGGACGCACCGGTGGGCTTCGGGCGGTTGTTCGCCCATGGCCTGCCGTCGCATGGCAAGGGAGCCGTCGCATGACGGATACATCGTCGATAGGGCTTGCCGAGATTGAAGCCGCACGCGCTGCCATCGCCGGCAGCATCCGGCAGACACCCGTGCAGCCGTCCTCCTCGCTTTCGACACTCACCGGTGTGCGGGTCCATCTCAAGTGCGAGCACCATCAGGTAACCGGCAGCTTCAAGGTGCGGGGGGCCTCCAACGCCGTCCTGCGCCTCAGCGAAGACCAACGCCGCAACGGCGTCGTGGGGGTTTCGACCGGCAATCATGGCCGCGGTCTCGCCCATGCGGCGCGCCAGGCGGGTGCCCGGTGCATCATCTGCATGTCCGAACTGGTGCCGCAGAACAAGATCGACGGCATCAAGGCACTAGGCGCCGAGGTGCGTATCGTCGGTGCCTCGCAGGACGATGCCCAGGTCGAGGTCGACCGTCTGGTCGGCGAAGACGGCATGACCATGGTACCGCCCTTCGACCATCCCGACATCATTGCCGGACAGGGGACGCTGGGGCTTGAACTGATCGAGCAGGTGCCGGAGGCTGAATACGTGCTGGTGCAGCTTTCGGGCGGCGGGCTTATCTCGGGCGTGGCGGCGGCAGTGAAGGCAAAGCGCCCGGATATCCGCGTCATCGGCGCCTCGATGGAGCGCGGGGCGGCGATGTACCAGTGTCTGAAGGCCGGCAGGCCGGTGCCGGTGGAGGAGGTGCCGACGCTGGCCGATTCGCTGGGCGGCGGCATCGGCCTCGACAACCGCTATACCTTCACCATGGTGCGCGATCTGGTGGACGATGTGGTGCTGGTCAGCGAGGCCGAGATCGCCGCGGCCATCCGCCACGCCTATTGGCAGGAAGGCCAGATCGTCGAAGGCTCAGGATCGGTCGGCATGGCGGCGTTGCTCAGCGGCAAGGTGCGTCCGTCAGGCCCCACCGTCGTGCTGCTCAGCGGCGGCAATATCGCCATGAAGCTGCATCATCGTATCATTTCGGGCGAAGACGTCGATGTCACCAAGGGGATGTCGTGAAGATGCCGACCATCAGGCTGCTCAGCGAAAAGGACCTGCGGCAGGCGGTGCGGCTCGATCTCGACGCCATCGCCTGCATCGAAAAGGCGTTTGCAGCGCTCGCCGGGGGCAAGGTGGTGATGCCGCCGATCCTTTCCATGGCGATCCCTGACCATAATGGCGAGGTCGATGTGAAGACCGCCTACGTGCCGGGCATCGACTCCTTTGCCATAAAAATGTCGCCGGGTTTCTTCGACAATCCCAGGCTCGGATTGCCGAGCACCTCGGGGCTGATGATCCTGTTCTCCGCCCGTACCGGCATGCTCGAGGCGCTGCTGCTTGACAATGGCTATCTGACCGATGTGCGCACCGCTGCGGCCGGCGCGGTGGCCGCCCGGCATCTGGCGCGCAAGGATGCTCACCGCGCCTGCATCATCGGCGCCGGAACTCAGGCGCGGCTGCAACTGGAAGCCTTATCCCTGGTGCGTCCGATCGCCCATGCCACGATATGGGCGCGCGATCACGGCAAGGCGGTAGCCGCCGCGCACGCCTTGAGCGGGCATCTTGGCATTCAGGTGGAGGCGGCGCGCGACGCCGAAAGGGCGGTGAGTTCAGCGGATGTGATCGTTACCACCACGCCCTCGGCCACGCCGCTCGTGATGGCCGACTGGCTGCGGCCGGGTCAGCATGTGACGGCCATGGGATCGGACCAGCATCACAAGAACGAGCTCGATCCGGCCTGCCTCGGCCGGGCTGATCTCTATGTACCCGACCGGCGCTCGCAGACCGAAAGGCTCGGAGAACTGCGTGCTGCCATCGCCGCAGGCGTCATCAAGGCCGATGCCGTTTTCCCCGAGCTCGGCGACATCGTCGCCGGCCACGCGCCCGGCCGCGTGTCGGATGAAGCGATCACCGTCGCGGATCTGACGGGCACCGGTGTGCAAGACACCGCCATCGCCACCTTCGCCCGCCAGCGCGCCGAAGCGGTGGGCGCGGGCAACGATTTCACGACCTGAAGAAAATCGACCGCCCGTGCCTCACCCGTAGCCGTTGGCGCGAAACCAGGCAATGGCATCAGCGAAGGCAACACGGGCGGGGCGCGGGGCGTAGCCGAGCTCGGCGATGGCCTTGTCGGAGCAGAAATACATGTGGTGGCGGGCAAGCCTGACCCCGTCGACGGTGACAAACGGTTCGACGTCGCCCGCCAGGCGCGCAAACAGCTCGGCGCCATAGGCGATCGGCAGAACCGCCGCGTTGGGCAACCGGAAGCGCGGCGGCCTGACGCCCGACGTCTTGCAGATGGCGATGAGAATGTCCTTCAGCGACATGTTCTCGCCGCCGAGGATATAGGATTGGCCGATGCGGCCCCTGGCGTGAGCCAGGAGATGGCCCTCGGCCACATCGTCCACATGCACCACGTTGAGGCCGGTATCCACATAGGCGGGCATGCGGCCGGTCATCGCCTGGACGACAATGCGGCCGGTGGGCGTCGGCTTGACGTCGCGCGGTCCAAAGGGCGTGGACGGCTTGACGATCACCACCGGCGCGCCTTCGTTGTCGATCAACCGCTTGACCTGCTGCTCGGCGAGGAATTTCGAGCGCTTGTAGTGGCTGATCATCTCTTCCAGTGTGCCGATGTCGGCTTCGTTCGACGGTACATCGCCGGCGGGTGGCTTGAGGGTGGCGACGCTGCTGGTATAGACGATGCGCCGGACGCCGGCACGGGTGGCCGCGGTGATGATGGCGGCGGTTGCATCGACATTTGCCTCATACATCTCGGCGGGTTCGCGCAGCCACATGCGGTAATCGGCGGCAACGTGGAAGACGGCGTCCATCCCCGCGACAGCCGCCTCGCGGCTCGCTGCATCGCGCAAGTCGCCCTCCACCAGTTCCAGGTCCAGGTCGGCCACATTGCGGCGATCGCTTCCCGGCCTGACGAGGGCGCGCACCCGCCAGCCCTCATTACGCAAGCGGCGGGCGACGGAGGAACCCACGAAGCCGGTGGCTCCCGTTACCAGTGCTGATTGTTTCAATTACAGGTCTCGCGCTTTGACAGGCTGTTCATCAAACTGTAGTGCATCGCCCCTTCGGGGAAGTTCCAACCTGCTTATGCTGCAAGCGATGCGTCCTGTCATCATCACTGCCGATGATTTTGGCTATAGTTTGGAGATCAACGAGGCGGTCGAGCAGGCCCATCGCGACGGCGTGCTGAGTGCCGCCAGCCTGATGGTGTCGGGTGCTGCCGCCGGCGACGCAATACGCCGCGCGCATGCCATGCCCGGCCTGAGCGTCGGGCTTCACCTCGTACTGGTGCAGGGCAAACCGGTGCTGCCGGCGGCGGAAATCCCCGCCATCGTTGCCGAAGATGGTCGATTTCCCGACAATCTCGCCGCTGCCGGTTTCGGCTGGTTTTTCAGGCCCGGCGCGCGCGCTCAGCTTGCCCGCGAGATCGCTGCCCAGTTCGCGGCTTTCCGTGCCAGCGGCCTCCACCTCGATCACGTCAACGGGCACAACCACATGCATCTGCATCCAACCGTGCTTGGCATGATCATGGGCGAATGCCGGTGCAACGGGGGCGAATCGATCCGACTGCCGCGCGAGCCCTTCGGCCTCAGCCACGGGAGCGAATTTTCCGCCGCCTGGGTTGCCGCGCTCGCCGGGCGGGCGGGTCTCGGGCCATGGTTGGTCCTGATGCGGGCACGGTTGAGGGGTGCCGGCCTTCATTGCAACGACTGGTTGCTCGGCATGCATGACGCCGGTCATGTGAACGAAGCCAAGCTGTTGGAATTTCTCGATAAGCTTCCGGGCGGCTTGACGGAAATACACTGTCACCCTGCAGCGCGCCTATCGCCCGATATCGTCAGCGCCATGCCCGGTTATGACAACGTGGTCGAACTTGCGGCACTGACCAGTCCGAGGGTCAAGGAGCGAATCACGCAGCTTGGACTACGACCGGTGGGGTTCGCGGGTGCGCGATCGTCCAATGCTTGTTAAGCCCTTGCCTGCTTATTCGTTCTATTATACACGGAGGACCGGAGAGCCACGGCTCGAGACTGGTCTTTTTCGGGGGATCAGTTCAAACATAAAGTGACGTTATATGTTAAGTTCGAACGGCGTAGCGCTGCCGCGGGCCGCGCGGTATGTCGGGTGGCTCGATCCGTGTGTTCCGGCCCAACTGGGGGGTCGGGCGGCGAGCCAGAAGCTGAACGAGGAAGGCTACATCTTTCTCAAGGGGCTTCTGCCACGCGATCTCGTTCTTGACGTGCGCGAGCGCTATTTCGACCGGCTCGACCGGTCCTTCTTCAAGGATGGAGATACCCGGCGCGGTGAGTTTTCCGGCACCGTTCCGCCGCAGGACAAGGCCTTCGGCGTTGAGGGTCATCCGGCCTACGAGTTCGTTCGCAGTCTGGCGTTCCGTGCCTTCGCGGATCATCCAAAGCTTGCCGCGACGGCGGAAATGCTGATGGGCTCGCCTGCCGAGCGCATCCGGCGCACGCCGTTCAGGCATTTCATCCCCGGCACCAGCAAGGCTTCGCGCGCCCACGCCGACGGCGCCTATATCAGCAACAATGCCGCCGATGTCCTGACTTTCTGGGTTCCGCTCGGCGACTGTCCGGTCGAGGCGGGTGGGCTTGTCTATCTCGAGGGCTCGCACGATCTTCCCGAACTCGACGAGACGATGCGCCAGGAGGCGCCCAACGATCGTCCGAACGACCGCCGCCCGGTCACCCACGATCTGAAATGGATCGCCGAAAAAACCGGACACCGTTGGCTGATCGCCAATTACGAGGCCGGCGATGTGGTGGTGCATCTGGCGTCCATCATCCATGCCTCGCTCGACCCGGTGTGCGACGTTATGCGCCTGTCCACCGATATCCGTTTCGTGCGCAAGGGTGTTGCATGCGACCCGCGCTGGCGCAATGACTGGGCCGCTGACGACGGCTATTGATCGGCGGATTACAGGCGGCCTGTGGCCAGTCCGGATGCATTTGTAGCGAGTGGACTTGCGCGTCTTGCGGATGCCTGCATGCGTCACGCGAGGCTTTGCGTTGCCGTCACCGTGTTGCTGGCGGTGGCGCTTGCGGGTCTCGCCGCGTCTCGCTTGGCGGTCAATACCGACACCAATGCTCTGTTCGACAGCGCAGCACCTTTCAGGGTCGCCGAAGACCGGTTTGCCAAGCTGTTTCCTGACGAGGACGATCAGATCCTCATCGTCATCGACGGACCTTCTGCCGTCGGATCCATGCTGGCAGCCGAAAAACTGGTTGCCGCCCTGAAAAAGCACCCTGACGTCTTCGTGTCGGTGCGCCAGCCCTCAGGCGGCAAGTTCTTCCTGCGCAACGGCCTGCTCTATCTGTCGACCACGGAACTCGGAAAGGTCGCGGACAACCTGACCCGCGCGCAACCGATGATCGGGACCCTTGCCGCCGACCCCAACCTGCGCGGTGTGGATGGCGTTCTGGCGCTCGCCTACCAGAGCGCGGCAAAAGGCGCCTTCGATGGCAGTTCCGTCGTTCCGCTCGTCGACGAGTTGCAGGCGAAACTCGAAGCCGACCTGGGCGGCGGCAATCTTGCCATCGACTGGGGAAAGCTGTTCGCGGCCAGCAACAGCCAGGCCAGTGGCCGCACCTTCGTTCTGGCCCGCCCCAATCGCGACCGGACCAACCTTGAGCCGGGGGCAAGGGCGACACGTCTGGCCCGCTCCACGGCGAAGGCCCTCGGTCTCACCCCCGAAAAGGGTTTTCGCGTACGCCTGACAGGTTCGATCCCTCTGGAGGATGAAGAATTCGCCACCGTGGCCTCGGGCGCCAGGACCGCCGGCATCGCTTCGGTGGTCCTGGTGGTACTGCTGCTGGTCGCCGCCTTGAGGTCGGTCCGCCTTGTGTTGGCGGCACTTTCCGCGCTGCTGCTCGGCTTCATGATGACGCTGGGCTGGGCGACGCTGACGGTCGGGCGCCTCAATCTCATTTCCATCGCCTTTGCCGTGATGTTTGTCGGGCTGGCGATCGATTTCGGCATCCAGTTCTCCATGCGGCTGCGCGAGGAGCGCTACCGGCGCGGCGACCTTCAACCGGCGCTCAAGGCGACCATCGCCACCATCACTCGGCCGTTGATGCTGGCCGCCTGCACGACGGCGATCGGCTTTTTCTCCTTCGTGCCGACCGCCTATCGCGGCGTGGCCGAACTGGGTATCATTGCCGGCGGCGGCATTGTCATCGCCTTTGTTCTCACCCTGACCTACCTGCCGGCCGTCCTGACGCTGTTTCCCCCGCGCGCGGAGCGGTCGCCGGCAGGATTTGCCCGGGCGCGCGGCCTCAATGGCTGGCTGATCCGCCGCAGGTGGCTGGTGCTGGGGGTTGCGGGGGTCCTCACCGTGGCGGCACTCGGCGGGCTCAGGCAACTCACCTTCGATTTCGACCCCTTGCACCTGAAGGACCCCAACAGCGAATCCATGCGCACCTTGCAGGATCTGATCAACGATCCGTGGGCGACACCCTATACGCTGAACGTCATCGTGCCATCCGCCGATGCAGCCCGCGTCATGGAGAAGAAGCTGCAGAAATTGCCGCAGGTGCGCGAAGCCATGAGCCTCGACAGTTTCGTCCCGGAGGACCAGGCGACGAAGCTGGGCATCGTGAATGACCTGGCGTTCCTGATGGGACCGGCAATCGACCCGCCAACGGCAAAGGCGGCGCCGAGCGCTGCCGAGTTGAAGGATGCCCTTTCAGCTCTGCGCAACGCCGCAAAGGACTATCTGGCCTCGCCAAAGGCCGCCGAACCGCTCAAGACGGCGACATCGAAGCTGATGGGCACGCTTGAGAAGATGGTAGCGGTAACGGATCCGGTGGCCTTGCGGCGCATCGCCTCCAGCGTCGTCGGGGGCCTTCCCCAGGAGCTTTCCGGCCTTGCGCTGGCACTCGATCCGCAGACCGTGACCGCCGACACGCTGCCGAGCGACCTGCGCCCAAGCTGGGTGGCGGCCAACGGCGAATACCGGGTCATGGTCTACGCCAAGGGCGATGCCCGCGATCCGGCCGTGCTGCGCGCCTTCGTGAAGGCGGTGAGGACGGTCGCTCCCGGCGCGGTAGGCCCGCCGATCAGCATCTTCGAATCGGGCAATCTCGTCATCACGGCGTTCATCACCGCCGCAAGCCTGGCAGTCGTTGCCATATCGCTGTTGCTGCTGGTGGCGTTGCGGCGGATTTCTGATGTGCTGCGGGTGCTGACACCGCTGGTGCTGGCGGCGATCTGGACGCTGGGCCTGACAGGTGCCAGTGGCCTTCACATCAACTTCGCCAACATCATCGGGCTGCCGCTGCTGCTCGGCATCGGCGTCACGTTCCCGATCTATCTGGTGATTGCCTGGCGGCAGGGGGAGGGCTCGATCCTGACATCGCCCGTGGCCCGCGGCGTTCTCTACAGCGCCCTGACGACGCTTGCCTCCTTCGGCAGTCTTGCCATTTCCAAGCACCCCGGCACCGCCGACCTGGGGTTGCTCCTGACCATCTCCATAAGCCTCACGCTGGGCATAACCCTGTTCGTTCTGCCGGCGCTCCTCGGACCGCCGCCCGATCGATCATGACGCCGAATCTCAGCTGTTGTCCTTGGCGACCTTTGCCGTCAATTCGTGGATGCGCGAAACAAGACCGCCTATGCCACCCTGCTTGAGGACTGCCGAGAACTCACTGCGCCAAACCGCCAGTTGAGAGATGGAATTGTCGAGATAAATATCGATGATGCGCCCTTTCAGCACCCGGTAGCCGAGCGATACGGGCGCATCGCCTTTGGGCGTGATGGACGTATGAACCACCACGGTCCCCCTGCCGCCATCGGTCACCTTTCCGACGCTGAAGTTTTCGCCATCGAATGCGTTGAAGCGCGCGGCATATGTGGAAATCGTCCAGTCGGCAAAGGCTGCCTTCAGCGTCGCTCGCTCGCTCGCGCCCATGGAGTCCCAGGACCGCCCGACAACCAGATGGGTCATCAAGTCGAGATCGAAAGTCCGCCTGATGACCGGTGCCAAAGCGGCGCGGCGCTGCTCGAAATCCAGCGCCCGTCCTTTTTTCATCGATGACAGCAAGGCGTCATAAAGTTGCCGGGTCAGGGCGGTTGCCGCATCGGCCGGGGTTTGCGCCCAAGCGGGGCCTGCCAGCAGCACGACGGCACCAAGCAGACAAACAACAGCGATCCTCAAACGAGACAACATCGGCTTCTCTCCACCGTGACAGGCAAAACCATACTGAATTCCGGAGGGCGGACCATTTCAACTTCAATCGCGGCGAAACTAAGGTAACCGTGGCGGCGGCCGGCGGCGCGATCGCTGTTATCCTCCAGTCAAATTGCCGTCTTTCCTTCGCCATCAAGATGTGACAACAAGGCTCGGGACGCACGAGCGTTCATCGCGTGCGGAGGGGGAAGTTTGCCTGATGGATGCACACTTTACGCGTGAATTGCTGGTTCTGCCGGTCATCTTTGGCAGTGTTTTCGCGCTCTTGTCGGCATGGGCGGCCTGGCGGGTCCTGGTGCGTCAAAGAGATAACGGCTCCAGTTTCACGCCACCGCTCACGGTGCTCAAGCCGCTGCACGGACTCGAACCGGGTCTGGCCGACAATATCGAATCGTTCTGCCGGCAGGACTACCCGCAATACCAACTCGTCCTTTCGGTGCAGCACAGCAACGATCCGGCCATTCCGCTGCTGCGCAGTTTTGAGCGCGACTACCCGGACCTCGTCACCGTCGTCATCAAGGACCGGCCGCCGACCCTTAACGGCAAGGTGCAGAACCTCATCGATGCCGTACCTGCCGCGCGCCATGACTATCTGGTGATCAGTGACAGCGATGTCCGTGCGCCGCGCGATTACCTCATGAAGATCGTGCAGCCGCTCGCGGACAGCCACGTGGGCTATGCGTGCACGCTCTATCGCGCCGTCGATGCAACCCGCTGGTACGACAAGCTCGAATTGCTCGGCATGAACCTCGACTTCGTGCCGGGCGTCCTGTTCGCCTACTGGTCGAAGGCAGCGCCGTTCTGCCTTGGCGCAACCGTGGCTTTCCGGCGCGTCGATCTCGAAGCAGTCGGCGGCATGACGGCGCTGGCGGATTATCTGGTCGAAGATCAGGAACTCGGGCGCCGCATCACCGCAACCGGCAAGACCATGCGGCTAGTTCCCATGACCGTCGACCTGATCGCCCGCTTCGACAGTTTCGCTGCGTGGTGGACCCATCAGGTCTATTGGGACCAGAACACCAAGGCAGCCAATCCCACGGGCTTTGCGCTTACCGTGCTGGTGCGGGCAGTGCCATTTGCGCTCCTCTACGTGCTTGCAACCGGCGCATCGCTCACCAGCCTGGCAGTGTTCATGGTAGCGATGACCATCCGATGTGGGACGGCGGCCACCATCGCCCGCCTGATCGACGACCGCGAGGGTCTCAAGGCCCTGTGGTTATTGCCGCTGCGCGATGTTTTTGGCCTGGGCTCGTGGCTGGCGGCCATGGTCAAGCGGCGCTTCCACTGGCGCGGTCATGAATTCGAACTCACGGCCGGCGGGCGCATCGTCCAGCGCCAGGAGGCAGCGGGGATCGAGGCGGTTAAGGATGCCTGATCGCCAGGTGCGGAGTTTGCACCGCGCCCGGGGTGAGGCCAGCGCCAGTGGGTCCTGTTCAAGAGGGGGCAGCTACCGGGGCGTGGATCAGCCCGCAATGGACTGGAATCACCCGATTGCAGAAAAGCTGATCGACCTTGCGAGTTTGAGCATGGTGTTGTCCGAAAGGTGGCATCCGCTTTTGGCCATCATGCCCTAGCGCCATGAAATATCTCTCTATCGTCGCCCTGTTTGCCGGGCTGGCCCTGCTGGGCTGGCTGATCGCCGATGCGGATCTGGCAAAGGTCGCAACGATCATGGCCGGACTTGGCTGGGGTGGGGCGGCGGCGATCATGGGATTGTTCGCGGCCGCCTTTGCGACCGATGTGGCCGCCTGGGCGCTGACGTTCACCCATCGCGCCTTGCGCCCCATCTGGCTCAGGGACCTCTGGTTGATCAACATGACCGGGGAAGCCCTGAATGTGGTGTTGCCATTCGGATCGCTGGGCGGCGAACCGTTCAAGCTGATGCTGCTCAAGCGCCATTGGGATGTGCCGCTGCCTGAGTCCACGGCGGCGTTCATGCTGACGCAAGCCCTTATCGTGCTGGCCCAGGCGGTGTTCGTCGCTATCGGTGTGTCGCTGCTCGGCTATCAGGAAACGCTGCCGGGCGATGTCGGTCTGGCTGTCGACTGGGCGGCCGGCGTCCTGTTCGTTCTGGCTGCCCTGCTTGTCGTGGCGCTCCACCTGCGCTGGTTTGCCCACCTGCCGCGGGTTCTGGAAGGCGGGCGATGGAGCAAGCAGCTAGTGCATGTGATCGCGCTTGCCGACGATGTCGAGCACCGGCTCTATGACTTCGTGCGCCGCCAGCCGCTGCGCTTCAGCATCGCTTTGTGCCTCTACCTGGTCAACTGGGTCAGCGGTGCTGGCGAGATCTGGCTCATCATGTGGCTCCTCGGGGCTCCGATCGGGGTGGCGGACTGCTGGATCATCGAGACGGCGGTGGTGCTGGCCCGCTCGGCCACGTTCTTCGTTCCCGCCCATATCGGCGCCTTCGAAGCGGTCATCGTGCTGGTGCTGGGGGCGATTTCCGGCTCGCCAGATGTCGCCCTATCGGTGGCGCTGATCCGCCGCGCCCGCGAACTGGCGTGGTCGGCACTGGGACTGGGGGCGGGAGGCTACCTGCACTTCCAGCGCGACTGAGGCATCAGGCAAGGAGGCCGGCCGCTTCAGCCGCCTCGAGGCCGGCTATCACCCGGTGGGCTTCATCGTCGGTCATGCTGGCGAACATCGGCAGGCAGATGTGGCGGGCGCACAGTCGGGCCGATGCCTCCAGGTCGCCACTGTCGAGGTGGGCAAGAACCGGGTGGCCGTGGAGAGGCGATTCGTAGACCTCGCCGGACAGGTTGATGCCACGGCTGTCCTTCAGCCATGTCTTGAGCGCTGCACGATCGATGCCATCGGCGAGCATCAACGGATATTTGTAATAATTGGCGTGGCATTGCTCGGGCGGGCGGATGGGCGTGAGGCCCATGCTTGCCGCACCGAGCCCCGCGTCGTAGATGGCGGCGATGCGGCGCCGGGCAGCAACCATTTCCGCAAGATGCGTCAGGTGCCTGAGGCCGATGATGGCGTGCGGCTCCGACATGCGCCAGTTGCCGCCGAGCCGGATGTGGCGGTTTTCCATGAAACTCGCCTTGCCCTGGTCGCGCAGCAGACGCGATTCGGAGGCAATCTTCTCACTGCTCGTGACGATCATGCCGCCCTCGGCGCTGGTCATCACTTTGGTGGGGTAGAAGCTGAACGAACCTGCGATGCCGAAGGTGCCGGCGTGGCGTCCACCAAGGGTCGAGCCATGGGCATGGGCCGCGTCTTCGACGAGCCAAAGCCCGTGCCGGGTGGCGAGGTCGGCAATGGCCGGCATGGCGTCGGTCACGATGCCGGCAATGTGAACGACGATTATCCCGGCGGTTTCGGGGGTGAGGCGGCGTTCGATCTCGTCAGGGGCGGTCGACATGGTCCTGGGGTCGGTGTCCATCAGCACCGGTCGGCCGCCTGCCGCGATGACGGCGGAAGCGGTTGCAATGAACGTGTTGGCCGGCACCAGCACATCGCGGCCGGCGACATCGAGGCTGCGCAGGATGATCTCGATGGCCGAGGTGCCGTTGGAGACGGCGATGGCATGAGGAGCCGCGGTAAACCGGGAGAATTCCTGCTCGAATTGCTCGCCGTAGGGGCCGAGTGTCAGTCGTCCGGTTTCAAGCACCTCCATGATCCGCTCGGCGATCCAGGTGCGATCCTCGGGTGAGAAGTCGATGCGGGCCGGTGGAACCGGCGGCAAGTTGGAAATCAGTTCATCGGTCATTGGATTTTCTTCATGCACCCTGCGAAGGGGGCCTTTTATCAATGTTGCAATGCGGTGTCATGGCATTCCTTACAATTCGTCAATGACCGTTGGCGGCATCATTCTGGGTTTGAAAACGCCGACGGGGCAGGCTAGGTTGCCGCTATTGCCGCGGACTGGAGGAGCCTTCCTTAATATGTTTATGCCTGCGCACCAGTTTGGCGGCGCCTTCGCGGCACTGCGGGGTAGGTCCGTTGCCTTGTGCGCTGCGGCAATGGTCGCCCTTTCGGCTTGCGCAACCGTACCCAATACCAGCACGCCGCCCGATCCCCTGAGCGGGCTCAATCATGGCATGCTCAAGGTCAATGACGGCATTGAAACGGTCGTCGCCAAGCCGGTCGATACAGTCTATCGGGCCGTCGTACCAAGCGTGGCGCGCAAGATGATATCCAATGTGCGTGCGAATCTGAGTTCCCCGGTTACCTTTGCCAATGATCTGCTGCAGGGCGAACCTCGCCGGGCGAGCGAGACCTTCATGCGCTTTCTCATAAATTCGACCGTTGGGTTCGGCGGCCTCATCGACGTGGCCTCCGCCGGTAATATTTCCGCCCATAGTGAAGACTTCGGCCAGACGATGGCCGTATGGGGTGTGGGGCCCGGCCCCTATCTGGTGGTGCCGCTGCTCGGGCCGTCGACGCTGCGCGATCTTGTCGGCACCGGCGTGGATACCATCACCGACCCGTTGTTCTGGCTGATCGGAACCCCGGGCAGCACCTCCACCGTCGATGTCGCCCAACTCGGCTCGTCGACGCTAGTCGCCTATGACGACGCGCGTGACGATCTCGAGCTTTTGCGCAGCTCGTCGGTGGACTTCTACGAAGCCTTGCGGAATGTCTATCACCAGCACCGGCAAACCGAAATTCTCAACGGCAATTTTGTTCAGAGCAAGTCTGGCGATATCCTCGATACGCTCGACAGCATTAACGGCAATTGACGCATCAGGTGGCACAAATCGCGGCGCCGGTCCCGATCAGCTTGTCGATCTCCTCATCGCCGAGGCCCGCTTCGGCCAGTACCTCGCGCGTGTGCTCGCCCAGAAGCGGCGCCGGCCGGGCGACAGCGCCGGCGGTTGATGAGAACTTGACCGGCAAGCCGATGGTCTTCACCCTTCCCGCTACCCGATGTTCGGTCTCCACCACCATTTCCCGGGCAATGGTCTGCGGGTCGGCATGCATCTGAAGGATGTTGAGGACGGGTCCGGCGGGAACGCCGGCTGATTTCGAGTTTTTCGAGCCAGTCCTCGCTCGACTTGCGGCGCAGAACGGTGTTCAGCGTGTCAGTCAGCTCGTCCAGGTTGCGCATGCGGGCGCCGTTGTCGGCATAACGGGGATCGTCCGCGAGTTCCTGGGCGCCGATGACTTCGAGAAATTTGAGCCAGTTGCGCTGGTTGGCGGCGCCGATGGTGATCCACCCGTTGCGGGTCTCGAAGGCCTGATAGGGCGCATTGAGCGGATGTGCCGAACCCATGGGATGGGGGGCGATGCCGGTGGCAAAGGCAATCGCCGACTGCCAGTAGGTGTGGGTGATGCCGGCCTCGAACAACGAGGTGTCGACACGCTGGCCCTCGCCGGTCTTGAGCTTGTGGGCATAGGCGGCCGAACAGCCCATGGCGCCCAGAATGCCGGCGGTGATGTCGGCGATCGGCGCGCCGGGCTTGACCGGCGGGCGACCCGGACCCTCGCCGGTGATCGACATCAGGCCGCTCATGCCTTGCGCGATGAGATCGAAGCCGCCGCGACCGGCATAGGGACCGGTGCGGCCGAAGCCGGAAATCTCGCAATAGATCAGCCCCGGATTGAGGGCTTTCAGCGTCTCATAAGCCAGGCCGAGCTTTTGCATGGTGTCCTGGCGGTAGTTCTCGATCACCACATCGGCGGTTGCCAGCAAGGCCTTGAGCGCCCGGCACCCGCCTTGCGACTTGAGGTCGAGGGCAATGCCGCGCTTGTTGCGGTTCATCATCATGTAGGCCGCCGCCACGCCGTTGATGTCGGGCGGGAGAAAGCGGCGGGTGTCGTCGCCTTCGGGCTTTTCCACCTTGATGACGTCGGCACCCATGTCGGCCAGCATCAATCCGCACACCGGGCCCGCCATGATGTGGGCGAGCTCGATCACCCGCATGCCGGCAAGGGGTCCGCGCCTGGCGGCGGTCACTTCCCCCTCCATTGAGGCTTGCGCTTGGCAAGGAAGGCCTCCATGCCCTCGCGAAAATCCGCGCTCATATAGGCCTTGACCACCAGGTCGGCGTCATCGGCCCTGGGACCGTCGAGGCGCAGACGGCGCAGCGCCTCCTTGGTGGCCATCAGGGTGATCGGGGCGTGGCGGGAAAAGGTTTCCGCCAGTTCCGCGGCGCGGGCCATGAGCGCTTCATGGTCGGCAAGGATGTCGGTGATGAGGCCGGTAGCCTTTGCCTCTTCGGCCCCCATCAGACGTGCCGTGAAGATGATTTCCTTGGTGAGGCCGGCGCCGATGAGGGCGGATAGACGCGACAGGTTGCCGATCGACAGGCAGTTGCCGAGGGTGCGGGCAATGGGAAAGCCGAATTTCAGATCGGCGGTGGCGATGCGCACGTCGCAGGCCGCCGCGATGGCGCCGCCGCCACCGGTGCAGGCCCCTGAAATCGCCGCGATAGTTGGCACCTGACAGGCTTCGATGGCCCCCAGCACGGCATCCATCCGGTGCTCGTAATCGAGCGCGTCCTGGTCGCTCTGGAAGTCGCGGAACTGGGCCATATCGGTGCCGGCGGCGAAGGCCTTGGCGCCGGCACCAGTGACGATGAGCGCCTTGACGAGCCCGCCGATGGTCGTCGCGCGGCAAATCTCCGCCAGCTTCTCGTACATGGCGAAGGTGAGGGCATTGCGCACCTCAGGCCGGTTGAGGGTGATCCAGCCGATGGAGCCGTGGATATCGTAGATGATTTCGTCGGTTGCGGTCATTGGTAAAACGCGTGGACAAGGTACATGGGGATTGCCGGAATATAGGTGCAAATGCCCAGAACGGCGAGCAGAACCGCGATGAACGCCACATTCACCTTGGACACCTCCCAGATATTCGCCTTGGCAATGGAACACGCTGTGATGAGGACGCTCGCCACCGGCGGCGTCTGCTGGCCGATGGCCAGGTTGAGGGTGACCACGAGGCCGAAGTGGATGGGGTCGATGCCGGCCTGGGTGATCAGCGGCACGATGATCGGCACCACCAGGATGATGGCTGCCGCGGAATGCAGGAAAAAGCCGATCACCAGGAAGAAGATGTTGAGCACCAGGAGGATCAGCCACTTGGCGTGGATGACGCTGAGCATGGTGGCGGCAAGCTCCTGCGGCACCCGCGCGATGGTGAGATAGTTGCCCATCAGGGCCGAAGACGCCACCAGCAGCATCACCACGGCTGTCTGGATGCCGCCGTCGAGCATCGCCTGTTTCAACTGACGCCAGTCGACCTCGCGGTACCAAATCCCGACCACGATGGCCGCCACGACCGCCAGCCCGCCACCCTCGGTGGCGGTGACGAAGCCGCCGAAGATGCCGCCGAGGATGATCATCGGCAGGCTGAAGGCGGGGAGGGCGTCGATGAAGGTCGACCTGAGGGTCGCCACCTTGAAGGCGGCCTCGACGGGAAAATTGCGTTTGCGGGCGAAGTAGTAGGCAACGCCCATCAGCCCGGCAGCGCCGAGCAGGCCCGGGACGATGCCGGCGACGAAGATCTGCTCGACGCTGGTTCCGGCCGACACCGCGTAGAGGATCATCGGGATGGACGGCGGGATGATGATGGCGAGCGAGGCGGCCGAGGAGGTGACGGCGGCCGAAAATGGCGCACCATAGCCGCGCTTTTTCATCTCGGGGATGAGGATCGAGCCGATGGCCGCGACGTCGGCGACGGCCGAGCCGGAAATCTCGGCAAAGAACAGCGATACGCCGATGGTCACCATCGCCAGACCCCCGCGCACGAAGCCGATGATGGCCGAGACGAAGGCGATCAGGCGGCGGGTGATGCCGGTGGCGTTCATGATGGCGCCGGCCAGCACGAACATGGGGATGGCGATGAGCGAGAACTTGTTGGCGCCATCGTACATGTCGAGGCCGATGTTGACGACACTCGAGGGGCCTTCGCCCACGGCGACGCCGAGCACACCGGCGAGCGCCAGGGCGATGGCGATGGGCACGTTGATGCATACCATCGCAACAAGAGCGAGGAACATGGCGACAATCAGCATGTGTCAGCCCTCCCCGCCGTCAGGTGTTGCGCCGTGGGTCATGGCTGCATGCTCGGTGGAGCGCCCGGCCCTCACGTCGGCCCAATAATCGGGAAGGCTCAGGAACTCAGCGACGATGAAGAGGATCGAGCCAATGGGGATCACCGAATGGGTGAACTGGGTCGGTACCCAGGTGAGACTGACGAGAGTGTCGCCGGCCAGCACCTGGATTACCCTTATGCCGGCCCAGCCGAGCATGGCGAAAAAGGCGATGACGAGGAATTCAGCGAAGACGACCGCCATCATGCGGACCCGCACTGGCATCGCGCGCAGCACGTCGTCGAAGCCGATATGGCTGCGCTTCAGGGCCGCGAGCGCGGCACCATAATAGGTAATCCACACCAGTAGGATGGAGGCCACCTCGTCGTACCACGACAAGGAATCGCCAAGCTTGCGGTAAATGACGCCCACCACCACCACGACGGTCAGGACGATCATCAGGCCGACCACTACCCACGTCAGGATTTCACCGAGCAGCCGGCCGATCGATCGCACGAGGTCGTTCTCCAGGGAGCAGGACAACAAGGGAAGTGGGGGTGCGGGCAATCAGGTACCCGCACCCTGCGTCGGTAACTACATGCCTTCGCCCAGCTTCTGGATCTGGTCGATGAGCGCCTGGCCGTCTTTGACGGTTGCGGCGAACTCGGTGTAGATCGGCTTGGACGCCGCGATGAAGGCGGCCTTGTCGGCCTCGTTCACCTTCATGCCGGCCGCTGCGACCTTGGCCACCAGATCCTTGTCGAGGCCGGCAGCAGTCTTGTAGACGAAGTCCTGGGTGGACACGGCGCAGGCGTCCACCACGGCCTTTATGTCATCCGGCCAGGCCTTGTATTGCTCAACCGAGGTGGTGATGTAGCCCGGCGTATAGACGTGGCCGGTGAGCGAGAGGTACTTCTGCACCTCCTGGAACTTTGCCGACCAGATCTGCGCCATGGGGTTTTCCTCGCCGTCGATCACCCCGGTCTTGAGGGCGGTGAAAACTTCGGAAAAGGCCATCGGCGTCGGGTTGGCGCCATAAGCCTTGAACATTTTTACCCGCCAGGCGCCCTTGGGGGTGCGCAGTTTGATGCCCTTCAGGTCTTCGGGCTTGACGATGGGGCGCACGTTGTTGGTGATGTTGCGGAAACCATTCTCCCAGAAGCCGAGGATCTCGTAACCCTTGGCTGCGGCGGCCTTCTTGAACACATCGCCCATCTCGACGGAGACCCGCTTCATGTGGTCGCGGGACTTGATGATGTAGGGCATCTCGAAGACGCCGAAGGTATCCGACACCGAGCTCATGACCGACGATGGCAGGGCGAACTGCACCTGGCCGAGTTTCAGCTTCTGCAACAGCTCCTTGTCGTTGCCGAGCTGCGATGAGCCGAACACCTGCACTTCGGCCTTGCCGGCGAATTTTTCGTTGGCGCAGCGCGCGAACTCATTGGCGGAGGTCTCGAACAGCGAGCCCGGTTTGCCCACATGGCCAAATTTCAGAATGGTCTGGGCCTGCGCCGTGGTGGCGGCAAGGGCGGCAACCGCGCCGGCGAGCAAGATGGTCTTCAGTTTCATGTCATTCCTCCCTGGTTTGACTGGTTAAAGGACTGTCGGCATTTTTCGCCGTCTTTGCAAAAGCATCGGTTTGCGACCAATGCATCGTTCCTATTCCGCTGCCTGGCGCCCTTGCGATGATACGGTGTCGGTACGCAGGAAATCGATGGCGGCCTGCGCCCCGCCGGAGCGGCACGGGACGCCGGCCCGCGCCAAGCCCATCTCGACGCCGGCGAGGGTGCCGGCCAGCGAAAGGTCGTTGAAATCGCCAAGATGGCCGATGCGGAACACCTTGTCGGCGAGCCGGCCGAGACCGGAGCCGAGCGACATGTCGTAGGCATCGAGCACCACCTTGCGGAAGTGATCGGCGCTATGGCCTTCGGGCATGACGACGGCCGTCAGGGAACCGGAATAGTCGCTCTCCTTGCGGCACAGGATTTCAAGCCCCCAGGCCCTGACGGCGCGCCTGGTCGCTTCGGCATGGCGCTGATGGCGGCCGAAGACGGCATCGAGGCCCTCCTCGTTCAACATGTCGATGGCCTCGGCCAGCCCATAGAGAAGGTTGGTTGCGGGCGTGTAGGGGAAAAAGCCCTTGTCGTTGAGTGCCAGCATGTCGTCCCAGGCCCAGTAAGAGCGGGTCAGGCCGGCGGATCTGGACGCGGCGAGCGCCTTGGGCGAGACGGCGTTGAACGACAGGCCCGGCGGCAGCATCAAGCCCTTCTGCGACCCGGCGACGGTGACATCGACGCCCCATTCGTCGTGGCGGTAGTCGATGGAGGCGAGCGATGAAATGGTGTCGGCCATCAGGAGCGCGGGATGGCCGGCATCGTCGATGGCGCGACGGACCGCGGCGATGTCGGTGACGCAGCCGGTCGAGGTTTCGTTATGGACGACGCACACCGCCTTGATGCGGTGCGCCTTGTCGTCCTTGAGGCGGGCGGCGATGGCAGCGGCATCGGCGCCGCTGCGCCAGTCGCCGGGGAGGAATTCAGGCGCTAGCCCCAGACGTTCGGCCAGCCGTTTCCACAGGCTCGCGAAGTGGCCGGTCTCGTACATCAGGACATGATCACCCGGCGACAGCGTATTGACGAGTCCTGCCTCCCAGGCACCGGTGCCCGAGGCGGGGAAGACGATGACCGGCTGCTTGGTGCGGAAGATGGCGCCAAGGCCTGAGAGGATGCGCCTGGTGATCGCCTGGAATTTCGGGCCGCGATGGTCGATGGTGGGCATGTCGATGGCCCGCAGCACCCGGTCCGGCACGTTCGTGGGTCCGGGTATCTGCAGGAAATGCCGTCCGGATTTGTAGGCCACTTATTCGTTCCTCCAGAGAGCCCGGCAAGGCTGGCATCGACCGCCGCTGCCAGGCGGCAGGCCCCGCTTGGGTGCCACTTGCCAGTCCGGCTCATTTGCGTTCATAATTTGAATTATGAATTCATTATTGAGTCAAGAGGTGGTCGGTGTTGATTTCGGCGGGCGGTCCGCGACGGATCCGTCCCGGTCGCTGGGAATGAAGCCATGAGCCTGCAGGAAATCCGCACTGCGGACCATCTCGTCCGCCCGGTGCTGGCGGTGGAACTGACCGACCGGATCCGCCGTATGATCATGGAAGGCGACCTGAAGGCCGGCGAGAAAGTGCCGGAACGCGAACTGACCCAGCGTTTCGGTGTATCGCGCACACCTGTGCGCGAAGCCCTGAAGGTGCTGGCCGCGGAAGGTTTTGTGCGCCTCTTGCCCAATCGCGGCGCCATGGTGTCGCGCCAGACCCCGGAGGAACTGGCCGAGATATTTCCGATCATCGCAGCGCTCGAAGGGGTGGCGGGCGAACTGGCCGCGGTGCGGGCGGGCCCAGAGGCGGTGGCGGAGATCGTCGCCCTGACCAAAGGCCTGCGCGTCACCTACGAGGCCGGCGACCGGCCGCGCTATTTCGAGATCAACCAGGCGATCCATACTGCCATTCTGGCGGCAGCCGCCAACAGGACACTGTTGCAGCAACATGCAGCGCTCGCCGGGCGCATCTACCGGGCACGTTATACGGCCAATCTGGAGAACCGGCGCTGGCTGGCGGCGATCGGCGAGCACGAAGCGATCGCGACCGCCCTGCAGCAGCGCGACGGTCGCAGGCTCGGCCGGCTGATGAAGGAGCACTTCGAGAACAAGCTCAAGTCGCTGCTGTCCGGCAGCGATATCTAGGGCCGGACTACCATGGTCGCGCTCGAACTTGCCAAAGGTACAAGGACCGATCCCGCCCTTGAGCAACGTCTCGGCGAGGCGCTCGAAGGCGAGGTGGCGTTCGATGCCTTCACGCGCGGGCGCTACGCCAGCGACGCCTCGATCTACCAGATCATGCCGCGAGGGGTGGCGTTCCCGAAATCGGAGACCGACGTCGAGGCGGCGCTCAAGATCGCCGGCGAACTCGGCGTGCCCGTTATCGCCCGTGGCGGTGGCACCTCCCAGAACGGCCAGCCGATCGGCGCCGGCCTCATCCTCGACATGAGCCGCCATCTCAGCCGGATCACCGCCTATGATGCCTCAGGCGCCAGCGTCACGGTCGAGCCCGGCGTGGTGCTGGAACACCTCAATACGCGCTTGAAGGCCGATGGCCTGTTCTTTCCGGTGGAGCCCTCCACCGCCAGCCGCTGCACCATCGGCGGCATGGCCGGCAACAATTCCTGCGGCGCCCGCTCGATCCGCTACGGCAAGATGGTGGACAATGTGACCGCGATCCGCGCCCTGCTGGCGGACGGAGAAGCCTTTGCGCTGGGACCGGCCGGGGCGAATTCACCGCCGGGCGGCATTCAGGGCTCGGCACGGGTACAGGCGCTGATGGGCGACATGGTGGGGCTGGCGGGACGCGAGCGCGATGAGATCGGGCGCATGTTCCCCAAGGTGCAGCGCCGGGTCGGCGGCTACAACCTCGATGAACTTTTAGTCGACCACCCCAACCTGTCGCACCTGCTGGTGGGGTCGGAAGGCACCCTTGCGGTCACCACCGCCATTACCCTGGCGCTTCAGGCGCTGCCTGCCCACCGGGTGTTGGGGGTCTGCCAGTTCCCGAGCTTTCGTTCCGCCATGGAGACGACGCGGCATCTGGTCGCCCTGGACCCCGTCGCGGTGGAACTGGTGGACAACAACATCCTGAAGCTGGGGGCCGGCAACCCGCTGTTCCAGGCAACGCTCGATGACATCACAAGGGGCAATCCCGACTGCCTGCTGGTGGTCGAGTTCGCCGGCGAGGATGTCGGCCTTTTAAGGCGCGACCTGAAGCGCCTCGATCAGTGCATGGCCGACCACGGTTTTGGAGATGCGGTGGTCGAGGTGGTGGAGCCGCAGCGGCAGCGCCGGGTGTGGAACATGCGCGAGGCCTGCCTCAACATCATGATGTCGATGAAGGGCGACGCCAAGCCGGTGTCGTTCATCGAGGACTGCGCCGTGCCGCTCGACAGCTTGGCCGATTATACCGATGCCATCACCGAACTGTTCGCCCGCTATGGCACCCGCGGTACCTGGTATGCGCACGCTTCGGTGGGCTGTCTGCATGTGCGGCCGATCCTCGATCTCAAGAACGAAAAGGGCGTCAGGGCGATGCGCGAGATCGCCGAGGCGGCAACCGATCTGGTCCTTCGGTTCAAAGGGTCGCACTCGGGCGAGCACGGGGATGGCATCTCGCGCTCGGGCCTGCATGAAAAGATGTTCGGGGCCCGGCTGATCAAGGCCTTCGAGACGGTGAAGGATGGGTTCGATCCGCAAGGCGGGCTCAATCCGGGCAAGATCGTGCGCCCCTACGCCATGGACGATCGCACGCTGATGCGGTTCAAGCCGGACTACGGGGTATCGCAGCCTCAGCGACCCGCGCTCGATTGGTCGGACTGGGGCGGCTTCGGCGCGGCGGTCGAAATGTGCAACAACAATGGTACCTGCCGGAAGTTGTCGGCAGGGGTCATGTGCCCCTCCTACCAGGTGACCCGCGACGAAAAGCACGTCACGCGGGGGCGGGCCAATACGCTGAGGCTGGCGATCTCGGGCCAGCTTGGCGCCGATGCCTTCACCTCACCGGAGATGAAGGAGACGCTCGATCTGTGCGTTTCGTGCAAGGGGTGCCGGCGCGAGTGTCCGACCGGCGTCGACATGGCGCGCATGAAGATCGAGTTCCTTGCCCACTATCATGCCCGTCACGGCCTGGCGCTGAAGGAGCGGCTGATTGCCTTTCTGCCGCGCTATGCCGGGATGGTCGCGCCTTTCGCGCCGCTTCTGGGGTTGCACGACCGGGTCCCCGGGCTGGCTCGAACGAGCGAACGCCTCATGGGCCTCAGTGCGCGGCGCTCGTTGCCGCAATGGCAAAGGCCATGGCATCAAAAGGGCGAACCGGCAGCGGTTGCCGATGTGGTCGGCGACGGTCGTGATCTGATGCTGTTCGGCGATACCTTCAACCGCCACTTCGAACCGCAAAACCTCAGCGCCGCCGAGCGGGTGCTGCAAAGCGCCGGCTACCGGCTTCACCGGGTCGAGTCGGCCGGCGGCGGGCGGGCCCTGTGCTGTGGGCGCACCTTCCTGTCGGCCGGCCTGGTCGATGAGGCCCGGCGCGAGGCCCGGCGTACGCTCGATGCGCTGGCGCCGTTCGTTGCGGCGGGGGCACGCATCGCCGGGCTGGAGCCATCGTGTCTTTTCACCTTCCGCGACGAGTTCGCCGCCCTGCTACCTCGGGTGGAAGTGAAGCCGCTTGCCGAGGCGGCCTTCCTGATGGAGGAAATCCTCGCCACTGATGCTGCTCGCCTGCCGCTTGCCGATCAGGGCGGCAGGGTGGCGCATGTGCACCACCATTGCCATCAAAGGGCCTTCGGGGCGACGGGAGCGGTGGAGGCGGTGCTGAGGGCAGTGCCGGGGCTCGATGTACGGGTCGTCGAGTCGGGTTGCTGCGGCATGGCCGGCGCCTTCGGCTATGGTGCGGAAACCTACGATGTGTCGATGGCCATGGCGGAACTGTCGCTGCTGCCGGCGGTGCGCGCGGCTGGCGCCGACGATCTCATTGTCGCCAATGGAACCAGTTGCCGTCATCAGATACACGATGGTATCGGGCGCAAGGCGCTGCATGTGGCGCGGATACTCGATGGGGCCCTTCTGGCATAGTCTAAAGAGACCGACATGACATCCATCAATCCGGGCCCCCGCGATCTTTTGCTGGTCATCGACGTGCAGAACGATTTCTGTCCCGGCGGGGCGCTGGCGGTGCCGCGTGGCGATGAGGCGGTGGCGACCATCAACGGCCTCATCGCGCGCTTTGAACATGTGGTCCTGACGCAGGACTGGCATCCCGCCCGCCATGGCTCGTTTGCCAGTTCGCATCAGGGCGCGGCGCCTTTCAGCCAGATCGACATGCCGTATGGCGCCCAGACCCTGTGGCCCGACCACTGCATCCAGGGAACTGCAGGGGCGGAATTTCATCGCGCGCTACGCTGGACCAGGGCGGAACTGGTGATCCGCAAGGGGTTCAGGAAGGAGATCGATTCCTATTCGGCCTTTTACGAGAACGACCGGCGCACCCCGACCGGCCTGACAGGCTATCTGCGCGAGCGCGGTTTCACGCGAGTCTTCTGCGCCGGCCTCGCCTTTGATTACTGCGTGCGCTATTCGGCCGAAGACGCCAAGGCGCAGCGCTTTGAAACGCTGGTCGTCGAGGATGCCTGCCGCGCCATCGACATGGGCGGTACGGCGGCCGCCACCCGCGACAGTTTCAGCGGACTGGGTATCGGTCTCATCACCAGCAACGATATCGCCTGACTAGATGCGGTCCCCCGACAAGATGGCGCATGGATCGACCGATCCCGGGTTGCAATGATGGTGGTTGGCGATTACGCCAGCGGGATCGGCGCGAAGCTGGCGATCAAGGCTCAACATGCATGCGGATGAACGAAAATTTCAACAACATGGCGCCGCGCGACTAGCCGATTGCCGCAGGACCGGCTAAGGAAACAAAGGTACAGCTACTGCGCAAGGGGTAACCAATGCACTACGCACGTCCGAGTTCGATGAAGGAGGCAGCGGGCCTCCTGGCAAAGGCGAAAGGTCCGGCCTTCATCCTGGCCGGCGGCACCGATCTTCTGGTGCGCATGAAGGGGGGCTTCATCGAGCCCCAGCTCATCGTCGACATCAAGACCGTCAGGGGTGCCGGTGAGATCAGCAAGACCGCCAAGGGTTTTAGCATCGGGTCGGCGGTGCCGTGCGCGGTAATGGGCGAAAACGCCGCCCTGAAGAAGGCCTGGCCGGGGGTGGTCGAAGCCGCCAACCTCATCGGCTCCAAGCAGGTGCAGGGCCGTTGCACCATTACCGGCAATCTGTGCAACGCCTCGCCTGCCGCCGACAGCGTGCCGGCACTGGTGGCTGCCGGTGCCAAGGCGGTGATCGCGGGCCCGAAGAAGAAGCGCACCGTCGCCATCGAAAAGGTCGTGACCGGCCCTGGCAAGACGTCGCTGGCCAAAGGCGAGATCATCGAGGCCATCCATCTCGACAAGCGCCCGGCGCGCTCGGGCGATGCCTATCTGCGGTTCACCCCGCGCAGCGAAATGGATATCGCGGTGGTGAGTGCCGGCGTCAGCCTGACCCTCGATGCCAAGGGCGTCGTCAAGAAGGCGCGCGTGGCGCTTGGCGCGGTGGCGCCGACGGTGCTGCTGGTCAACAAGGCGGCCAAGGCGATTATCGGGACGAAGCTGGACGATCAGGCGATGGAAAAGCTTGCAGCGGCCTGTTCCGCGGCGTGCCGTGCCATCGACGACAAACGCGGTACCGTGGATTTCAGGAAAAAGGTTGCCGGCGTGCTCGCGACGCGCGCCGCCAGGATCGCCTATGAGCGGGCAGGAGGAAAGTAATGTCGGGAGTTGCTGTAACGACCACCATCAACGGCGATGATGTGGAATTCATCTGCCAGCCGGATGAGACACTGCTCGATGTGTTGCGCGACCGACTCGGCCTGACCGGGTCCAAGGAAGGGTGCGGCACCGGCGACTGCGGCGCCTGCAGCGTCATCATCGACGACCGGCTGGTGTGCTCATGCCTGGTGCTGGGTGCCGAGGCCGAAGGCCGCAGGATCGAGACTATCGAAGGCATGGCGAACGGCGACAAGCTGCATCCTTTGCAGGAAAAATTCCTTGAGCACGCGGCGCTGCAATGCGGTGTGTGCACGCCGGGTTTCCTGATCGCGGCCAAGGATCTGCTGGCCAAGAACCCCAACCCGAGCGAAGAGGAAATCCGCTTCGGGCTGGCTGGTAACCTGTGCCGCTGTACCGGTTATGACAAGATCGTGCGCGCCGTTCAGGACGCTGCACGCGTGATGAAAGGAGCTTGACCCATGGGATTCGATGCCAGCTTCACAGGCCAGAAATTCAAGTCCGTCGGTACCCGCCCGCTGCGCCCTGACGGTGTTGACAAGGTGACGGGTCGGGCTCGCTATGGTGCTGATTTCAGCATGCCCGGACAACTGGTGGGCCGCATTCTGAGAAGCCCCCATGCGCACGCCCGGATCAAGAAGATCGACACTTCAAAGGCTGAAAAGCTCAAAGGCGTCAAGGCGGTGATCACCGCCGCCGATCTTCCCGATCTGACCAATGGCGATGCCGCCATGTTCGATGTGCTCGACAATTGCATGGCGCGCAAGAAAGCCTTTTATGACGGCCATGCTGTCGCTGCCGTTGCGGCAATCGATGCGCCGACGGCGCGCGCCGCGCTGAAGCTCATCAAGGTGGATTACGAAGTGCTGCCGCATGTGACAGATGTCGATGAGGCAGTAAAGCCGGGCGCGCCGCTGCTGCACAAGACGGTGTTTACCGGCGGTGTCGATCCCAAGCCGAAGAAGCCTTCCAATGTCGCCAATCGCAGCCAGTACGGCCACGGCGACGTGGAAGCCGGCTTCAAGGATGCCGATGTCATCGTCGAGCGCACCTACAAGACCGAGCAGGCCCATCAGGGCTATATCGAGCCGCATGCCTGCGTGGCGAATTTCAATTCCGACGGTACCGGCGAATTGTGGGTGTGCACCCAGGGACACTTCGTCTACCGCCAGCACTGTGCGCAGTTGCTCGGCATGGATGTTTCCAAGCTGAGAGTGACGTCGTCGGAGATCGGTGGCGGCTTCGGCGGCAAGACGCATGTGTGGGCCGAGCCGGTTGCCCTTGCCCTGTCGCGCAAGGCCGGGCGGCCGGTGAAACTGGTGATGACCCGCGATGAGGTGTTCCGGGCCTCCGGGCCGACCAGCGCCACTTCCGTCGATGTCAGGATCGGCGCCAAGAAGGACGGCACCATCACGGCGGCCGAAGCGACGCTGCGCTATTCGTGCGGTCCCTATAAAGGCATGTGGGCCGAACTGGGCGCCATGACGTCGTTTGCCTGCTACGACCTCAAGAACGTCAAGTCGGTGGGCTACGAAGTTCTTGTCAACCGTCCCAAGGTCGCGGCCTATCGCGCCCCGTCGGCGCCGATGGCTGCCTTCGCCGTCGAAAGCGCTATGGACGAACTGGCCCACAAGATCGGCATGGATTCGGTGAAGTTCCGTATCAAGAACGCCGCCAAGGAGGGTACCAGGTCGTCCTATGGTCCGGTCTATGGACCCATAGGCATCGGCCCGACGCTCGAGGCGGCGCAGAAGCATCCGCACATGAAGGTGGCCCTGGGCAAGAACCAGGGACGCGGCATGGCCTGCGGCTTCTGGTTCAATTTCGGTGGCCAGACCTGCACCGACCTCAACGTCGGTGTCGACGGCACCGTCAACCTTGCGGTCGGCACGGTCGATGTCGGCGGTTCGCGGGCCTCGCTGTCACTGATTGCGGCCGAAGAGCTCGGTATCCCCTACGAGCAGGTGAAGGTCGTGGTGGCCGACACCTCGACGCTTGGGTACAACGACATGACCGATGGCAGCCGCGGCACCTTCTCCTCGTCCATGGCGACCATCTTCGCCGCCCGCAACACAATCAAGGTGATGCGCGAACGCGCCGCCAAGATGTGGGACATCTCCGTCGACGACGTGGTCTGGGAAGACGGTCATGCCAAGGCCAACGGCAAAAAGCACGGTAACCTCGCGCCTCTTTCAATGAAGGAGATCGCCGCGGCCGCGCCCAACACCGGCGGCCCGATTGCCGGTCACAACGAGATCGTGGCCGATGGGGCGGGCGTTTCCTTTGCCACCCATATCTGCGACATCGAAGTGGATCCTCAGACCGGGGCCACCAAGGTGTTGCGCTATACGGTGGTGCAGGACGCCGGCAAGGCGGTGCATCCGACCTATGTGGAGGGCCAGTACCAGGGCGGTGCGGCGCAAGGCATCGGCTGGGCGCTGAACGAGGAATATATCTACGGCAAGGACGGACGCCTGCAGAACGCCGGCTTCCTCGACTACCGCATTCCCGTCTGCTCCGATCTGCCGATGATCGATACCCAGATCCTGGAGATCCCCAACCCCAACCATCCCTATGGGGTGCGCGGGGTGGGCGAGACCTCGATCGTGCCGCCGCTGGCGGCGATTGCCAACGCGGTATCGAACGCGGTCGGGGTGCGGATGACCCATATCCCCATGTCGCCGCCGCGCATCCTGGCGGCGCTGGAGGCGGAAAAGGCCTGAGACGATGGTCGAAGTGGCGCTCTGGGGGTCGCTCAGCGCAGCCGCCGGGGGCAAGAAGACGCTCGAGATCGAGGCCAAGGACATCCGGGAGCTGTTCCGCAAACTGGCGGAACAGTATCCCGGACTTGAGCCGCTCATCGAGCGCGGCATAGCGGTCTCCATCGACGGGGTTATCTATCGCGACACTTGGTCGAAAGAACTTCCCAAGGGCGCCGATATCTACCTCCTGCCGCGCATCGCGGGCGGGTAGGGGGCCTCTTCAGGGCCTCTCGCTGGCCCCGAGGTCCACGGCGCGGCCGCTCACTTTCGCCCGCAGTTTGTTCAGCTCGGCCAGACTGGCAACGGCCTCAGTCGGCCGAGTCGTCGCGATGCCGACCAGCAGCGCCTCGATGAAGGCAAGCGTCGCGGTATGCATGGCGAGGAGGCCGGTCTTGCCGCGCGGCACCGAAAGCACCATGTCGACCTCGCCACCCAGCTGGCAGCCCAGCGTGTCGGTCAGCAGGATGGACGATGCGCCCACCTCGGCGGCGCGTTCCATGAGGGCTGCGAGTTCGGCGTAGACGCGGCCATAGGCAATGATTACCAGCACATCGCCACGGGCGAGCCGCAACAGGCCGTCGGCAAGGAAGAGGCCGGTGGACGTAAGGGCCAGGGTTTCGATGCCGAAGCGGCCGAGTTGGATCATGAAATAGTTCGCCATGGCGCTCGACGGGCCAATACCGAAGACAGCCACCCGCCGGGCACTGGCGAGCCTGGCGACGACGGCGTCATAAAGCGCCGGTGTGACGGCTCTTTCCAGTTCGTCCAGGGCGCTGCGATGGATGGCTAGGGTTGCAGCCAGGGTGCCCGCCTCGCTGGCGGCAATCTCGCTGACAGTGCGCTCCAGCCTCGATGCCTGCGAGGGACCGGTGCGAAGATCGTTGGCGATGTCGCGCCTGAGGGCCTCGATCCGCTCAAAGCCCAGGGCCTTGACGGTGCGGATCACGGTGGCATCGCTGGTGCCGATGGATCGGGCCAACTGGGCTGCCGAGGCAAGCAACACGTCTTCGCGGTGGGCTCTGAGATACCGCGCCACACGGGCTTCTGATGGCCGCAATGTGGCCAGGGCATCGGCGATCCGGGTATCGAGTGACGTTGTGTCCTGCATCTTCGAATTGAGCTTTGCCAACCTGGCTGTTGTAATTGCTACAGACTAGACATATCATGTTGTGAATACAACACAAGCATTGGAGCCAGCGCCATGGAAACCATTGCCTGGAGCACCGCCGGCCCTGCCATCGGGGCCTCGTTCGTGGCTTCGACGGTCGAGGTGGTGGAGGCCTTCACAATCGTCCTGGCGGTTGCCACGCTCAGGGGCTGGCGGCCGGCGATTTCGGGAACTGCGGCGGCGCTGGTCGTGCTGGGGCTGCTCATCGCCGCGCTGGGCCCGCTGATCGGGCAGATTCCGCTCTATATCCTGCAACTGGTAATCGGCGTTCTGCTTTTGCTGTTCGGCATGGGCTGGCTCAGGAAGGCGATCCTCCGGGCGGCGGGCGTATTGCCGCTGCATGATGAGGCTGCGGCCTTTGCGGCTGAATCGGCCGAACTGGCCGAGCAGGCACGGCGGCAGCAGAACTCCATGGACTGGATCGCCGGCATGGCGGCCTTCAAGGCGGTGCTGCTGGAGGGCCTCGAAGTGATCTTCATCGTGCTCGCGGTGGGGGCCGGGCGTGGCCTCCTGGGGGCCGCCGCCATCGGTGCGTTGGCGGCCTGCGTGCTGGTTCTTGCCATCGGTGCAATCGTGCGCAAGCCCCTGTCGCAAGTGCCTGAAAATATCTTGAAATTCGCCGTCGGGGTGATGCTTTCGGCCTTCGGGGTATTCTGGACCGGGGAAGGTCTGGGCATCGATTGGCCGGGCGGCGATCTCGTGCTGTTCGGCTTTGCAGGGCTGTTCCTGGCGACCGGGCTGGTCATGGCGGCGGTGCTGCGGCGGCCGCGGGCGGAGGCCATGTCATGAACATCATTGGCGACGTGGCCAAGGAGCTTTACAGCATGTTCCTTGCCGATGCGGCGCTCAGCGGTGCGATCCTCGTGCTGGTGGCGGCAATCGCCGTGGCGGTTTCGGGGTTGGGGCTCGATCACGGCCTTGGCGGGGCGGCCCTCATCGCCGGATGCCTGGCGATCATCGTGGCGGTCACCGCCCGCGAAGCGCGCCGGCGGCGTGCCGGCTGAATGCCATCGCGCGCCCCGGCGTCAGAATGGCCAGAAGATCATGATCGTCGGCATGGCGACGGCAATGACCAGCAATTCGAGAGGCAGGCCCATACGCCAATAATCGCCGAAGCGGTACCCGCCCGGCCCGAGGATGAGGGTATTGTTCTTGTGGCCGATGGGCGTCAGGAAGGCGCAGGACGCAGCGACCGCCACGGCCATGAGGAACGGGTCGGGCGAGACCTTCAGCGTGTTGGCGAGATCGATGGCGATGGGGCCGGCGATGACGGCGGTGGCGGTATTGTTGAGAACATCGGATAGGCTCATCACCGTGACCATGAGCAGCAACAGCACGATGGCCGGCGACCCGCCGATGGTCAGCGCGATGATTCCCTGTGCCATGAGGCCGGTCGCGCCCGATGTCTCCAGCGCCGCGCCCAGCGGTATGAGCGAGCCGAGCAGGATGATGACCGGCCACTCGACGCTATCGTAAATCTCGCGCAACGGCGTGATGTCGAAGGCGACATAAAGCACCACGCAGATGGCCAGCGCTACCGGCAGATGGAGTACGCCGAAGGTCGCCAGGGCAACAGCCGCGGCGAAGATGCCGGCGGCCAGCAGCGCCTTGTTGCGCTGGGTGACCTGCAGGCCGCGTGGCGCCAGCGGCATGCTCCCCAGCCACAGCGCCACGTCCGTCAATTGTTCGCTGGGGCCGAGCAGCAACAAGATGTCGCCGGCCTCGATGTCGAGCTGGCGCACCCGTTCGCGGAACGGCTTTCCCTGTCGCGAGACGCCCAGAAGCGTGACGCCATGGCGCGAAAGGAGGTGCACCGAGGTTGCCGACCGGCCCTCGATGCGGGCATCGCGCGGCACGACCGCTTCGATCAGCGCCATGTCACCGGAGGTGGCCTGCTGGCGTTTCTTCTGGCCGGCAAAACCCAGCTTCAGTGCTCCCGACAGCCGGTTTATGGCATCGGGACCGGCTTCGACCACCAGTATGTCGCCCTTGCGGATCTCGACACGTCGGGCCTGACCGGCCTGGCGCTTGCCACGCCGCACCAGCCCGATGATGACGCAATCGTTCTCGTCGGCGACCTTGTCGAGGTCGCGCACCTGCTTGCCGATGACCGGCGATCCGTTCGGTACTTCGAGTTCGGCGATGTAGTCCTCGAGCTGCATCAGCTCCATGCCGCTGTCGGTCTTGCCACGCTCGGCGGGAATGAGGCGCCAGCCGATCAGTGCGACATAGGCAACGCCGGCCGCCGCGCAGGCAAGCCCCACGGGGGCGAAGTCGAACATGCCGAAGGGCTGGCCCAGCGCCCTTTCGCGGAATGAGGCGATGATGATGTTCGGCGGCGTGCCGATGAGGGTGATGAGGCCGCCGACGATGGTGGCGAACGACAACGGCATGAGGGTGAGCGCCGGGCTGCGCTTGGCCCTGGCGGCGGCCTGGATGTCGATGGGCATGAGAAGGGCAAGCGCTGCCACGTTGTTCATCACCGCCGACAATGAAGCGCCGATGGCGGCGGTCACGGCAATGTGGCGGCCAATGCTCAGCGTTCCCGACAGCAGGCGCCGGGTGAGAAGGTCGATGGCGCCGGAATTGGTCAGGCCGCGCGACACGATGAGAACGAGCGCGATGATCACCACGGCCGGGTGGCCAAAGCCTGAAAACGCCTTGTCCACGGGCACGACCCCCGCGACCAGCCCGATCAGCAGCGCGGTAAAGGCGACGAGGTCGTAGCGCCAGCGTCCCCACAGGAGAAAGCCGAACAGCAGGACGAAGATGGCAAACAGGACGATCTGCTCGGTGGTCATGACGGATATGGCTGGCGGCTCCCTTGTCGTTGACCATAGCACGGCGGTCGTGGCGCGCAGGCTCATTTACCGGTACTGAATAGAGGTTCTCCCAGGGCAGACAGATCTGCCGTCACCCCGATGCCCGGTCCTGCCGGCAGGTGCAGGCAACCGTCCGATACGGGCGGCATCCCGGTGGCGTTCCGGGCAGTGACCCAGTTGTTGAAATCGACAGTGTGCGCGCGGGCGCGCGGCGGCATCGAGCACATCAAATGCGCGGTTGCCGCGGTGTCGATGGTTGAGCCGCCGGTGTCCTCGATGGTGACCTTCAGCCCGAGGCGGACGGCCACGTCCCGCAATAACACGGTCGGTGTGATGCCGCCGAGCCTTGCCAGCTTGAGGGTGACGCCGGCCATGGTGCCGTCTGCATGGGCGGTGAGGAGGTCACTCAATCCGCAGATGCCCTCATCGAGGATCAGCGGGCGGTGACAGTGGCGGGCGATGGCGCGGTTGTCGGCATAGGCCATGCAGGGTTGCTCGAGACTGTAGTCCATGCCTCTGGTCGCATCGACGAAACGCAGGGCGTCATCAATGAGCCAGCCACCATTGGCGTCGGCATAAAGGGGCACATCGCCGGGAATGGCGGCGCGCACGGCCTTCAGCCGCTCGACGTCCTCCAAGGGATCAGCGCCGGTCTTGACCTGCAGCCGGCGATAGCCGCGCTGAACGAAGCGGGCGGCCTTTTCGGCCATGACATCGGGGCTGTCCTGGCTGATCGAGCGGTAGAGGACGATGCTGGTGCCGCAGGCTCCGCCGAGAAGCGCGGCAAGCGGAAGGCCGGCGATACGCGCGGCAAGGTCCCAGGCGGCCATGTCGATGGCGGATTTGACCGCCGGCTGGCCGAACATGATATCGTCCAGGTGATCGGCAAGACGAGCCGGTGCGGTGGCGGAAAGCCCCCGAACCTCGGGCAACAGGCGGATGATGCCGGCGCGCATGGCCTCGGGAAACGCCTCGGCGTAGAAGGCGCCGAGCGGGGCTGCCTCGCCCCAGCCGGTCGTTCCATCCTCGGCGGTCAATGAAACGATGGCTGCATCGAAGCCGCTTTCGGTCATGCCACGACAGGTGTAGGCCCCCTCGGCGAAGGGCTGTATCTGGCGGTAAAGAGAGGCGGATACGATGTTCATCGATGATCCCCGGTGTGGCGCCGGAGGCTAGCGCGGCACGTCGGTCGAGACCAGTGCCGTCAGGCATCAAACGGCCATTCGGGCCTTGCCGACCGCCTTGCGATCTGCCAAGAGCCGCCTTCTTGACGATTTCTCATGGCCGGATGTGCCTTCCTTGACCGATAAGCCCGCCACGCTCAAAGTCGTTGCCGCTACGCTCGCCATCGGGTCCGCCGGCGGCTATGTGTTCTGGCTGCTCAATCTCCCGGCCGGCTGGCTGGCCGGGTCGATGCTGGCGGTGACGGGGGCGGCGCTGGCGGGCGTACCGACCTTCCTGCCGAACCGATTGCGTCAGGCGGTCTTTGTGTTCTTCGGCATCCAGCTCGGTTCGGCCGTGACGCGCCACACGGTTCAAAGTATCGGGCATTGGCCGGTGAGCATGGTGCTGCTGGCGGCGACGGTCATCGCGGTGACGCTGGCATCGTACGTCTTTTACCGTCGCATCGCCGGCTGGCCGCCGATCTCCAGCCTGCTCGGCGGGGTTCCTGGCGCCTTCAGCACGGTATTGGCCATGGCGGATGCCTATAACGCCGATATCGCGGCGGTTGCGGTGGTGCAGTGCATCCGGCTGTTCTTCCTGGTCGCAGTGCTGCCGCTCGTCATGACGGCAATCGGCCTGCATGGCACCACGATCATTGCTGCCACCTTGCCGATGGCGTTGTGGAGTCTCGCGCTGATGATCGTGGCGGGCGCAGCGGGCGGCATCGTGCTGGCCCGGCTCAAGGTACCGGCCGGACTGATCTTCGGGGCGGCCATTCCGGCAGCCGTCCTGAAGTTTTCTGGGCTTGCCGATGGCGCCTTGCCCCCCGGCCTGCTCGTGCCGGGCTATGTGATCCTCGGTGCCATGATCGGCACGCGCTTCTCGCAGTTCTCGCTGCCGCGGCTGAAGAACCTCATCGGTGTCGGGCTGGGCAGCTTCATCCTGGCCTTTGTGATCGCTGCGAGCGGCGCAGCCCTTGCGACGTGGCTGACGGGCATATCGCTTTCTCTCACCCTCATCGCCTTCGCACCCGGCGGGCTTGACACCATGACCATCCTGGCGTTCGCGCTGGGGCTCGACCCCACCTTCGTTGCTGCGCATCAGATCGGGCGCTATTTCATGCTGGCGTTTGCATTGCCCATGGCGGCGATGTGGGCATCGAAGCGTTCGGCTTAAGGCGGGATCACGCGCCCTTCACGGCGAATTCAGTATGTCGGTGTGAGCATACGGGGCAGACTGCGCGGCATGTGGGAGAGAATCGCAAGTCTCGCCGGCAGCAAGGCCGGCCTGGTGCTGGTATACCTGCTGGTGTTCTTCGTGCTGGAGCGGGTGTTTCCGAAAGTCCGGCCGCTGATCAAGGCGCATCTCGACACGCTGATCGGCCAACTGCGACGGATCGGACGCAATTTCGCGCTGGCCGGGTTCAACGCCATCCTGTCGCCGCTGGTGGTGCTGCCACTTACGGCGCTGGCCGGGAGCCATGCCCTTTCCTGGCGTCCCGACTGGTGGAGCGGGTGGCCGGGGCTGGCGATTGACCTCGTGCTGCTCGATGCGTGGATCTACTGGTGGCACCGGGCCAATCACGTGGTGCCGCTGTTATGGCGGTTTCACGAGGTTCACCACCTCGATACCTTCCTCGATACCACCTCGGCCCTGCGCTTCCACGCCGGCGAAGTGCTGCTGTCGGCGCTGGTGCGGGCGGGCGTCATCTTCGTTCTGGCGGTGCCGCTGGCGCATGTGGTGGTGTTCGAGACCCTGATCGTGCTGGCGGCCATCTTCCACCATTCCAACGTCGACCTGCCGGTGCGCCTGGAACGAGCGCTCTCGCTGCTGATCGTCACGCCGTCGATCCACTGGGTGCATCATCACGCGGTGCGCGCCGATACCGATTCAAATTATTCGACCGTACTGTCGGTGTGGGACCGGCTGTTCACCACCCGCAGCCCCAACCGGCGCCAGCCCGATATGCCGATTGGCGTGGAGGGCAGAGACGAAGAAGCCCTTGCCCGACTGGTCATCAGGCCTTTCAGGTCGCGACAAAGCTAGCCGCGGCTCAGTAGAAGAAGCCGATGTTGATGCCGGCGAAAGGGGCCAGATGGCCATCGTCGACGTCGAATTCGGCGCCGGCCTTGGCACCGAGGAACAAGCGGCGTCCGGCCCCAAGCTGTACCTCGTAACCGGTGATGAACACCCCGGCGCGGGCCTTCAGATAGTTGTCGCCGCCACTGACGGCGAAATTCGGCCCGACGCGCATGCCGCCATCGAACCGGTAATAGGGCTTGGTCTCGACCCAGTACTGCGGCATTATGTAGGAAGTGCACCAAAAAATCTATAGCACACTCAATACTTTAGCCACAAAATAAACCCGGAGAGCTAGGGTGCGGGCCAAACTCTCCGGATTTGGCCGCCGGGTGTCGAAGGCGTAGTGCCGCGCGGCCGATGCCAATGTTAACTTAACGAGAGCCGTTTGCAAAGTGCACAAGCTGAAGCCGCAACGCACGGAAACCTTTGAACACACCATCCGTGGCCTGCTCACCAAGCGCCGCGAACTGCACTACGAAGCCGAGCAGACGCAAGGCCGCTTGGCTGAGATCAAGAACGACATCATCGCCATTGACCGCGTGTTGCGTGCCTTGGGCCACAGGGACGAACTGAGCGCACCGCTGCCCAATCTCACGCGCGGCAGGCTGTTTTCCCGCAATGAACTGGTCACGATTGATTGCCGATGTGATCCGCCAGGCCGACAAGCCGCTTTCAAGCCGCGCCATTGCCGCACAGATCGTCACTGAGCGCGGTGAAGATGCTGGCGACAGGAAGCACCTTGACGACATGACAATGCGGGTCAGCCGGTCGCTACAGGGCTTGCGGGATCAGGGGCGGGTGCAGGCGGTGAAGGATGCCAAGGGGCATGCGGTGTGGGGGCGGACGCGGCCTGAGCCCGCCGACGAAAATCCTAGCACCCAACAGCCTTCTTCCAATCACTATCAACTTGGGCGAAGACCATGCGCGCATTGGCGTGGTCGTCCAGCCGGTCAAGGCAATCCAAAATTTTTCTTATTGCTATTCGCTCCCACCGGATGAACGAACGTGATCCTCATAAAGCAATCTTATCAGCCTATCGGCAGGTCCAGGAATTTCATTCTGATCCTTCTCGTAACGCGCCACTTGCTGCGCGCTGCATCCTAGAAACCGGGCCAATTCAGACTGTGTAAGTCCCAATTGCAAGCGGATGAAATCTGACAGTTCATTGCCTTGCAGCGTCTTTCTTCGGCTGACAAGAAACAACCCAATTGCTTCGTGCAATTTGTCCAGGTGACGGATGCGTACTCCATCCCCATAAGGCGTAGTTTCAGTGTCATACCCACTGGTCAAATATACGTCACTTAGACCGCAACCTTTGTAATGATAGGGGGCTTTCTTCTTTTCGCCAGTCAGTCCCCAATGCCGTTCAGGTCTGTTCATCGGAGATCCTCCCACTCCACGGTCTTTATGAACAGTCTTCCGTTGTGCATGATTATGGTCACCACCCCTGCCTCTCTTGCCCCTCGTATTTTTTGGATTATTTTGCATTTCCATTCGCGTTGCTCGGTTTGTGTTGGGTTATCGATGACATGACCCGTGCGGAGAATATGAAGCACCTGCACGTCATAAAAACCGCGCTCATCCATCCTTTCTTGCGCGTGCAAACCAAAAATCACATTGTCTGTGTCAACGGCGGCGGCATGAAATCCTTTTCTCCGCTACAGGGGCTGTAAGACGGTAAGGCACCACCCGTGATTTTAGCGGTTCAGAGTCTGCCATCACCTATCAATATGATAGGTTCGCACGATACTGTCAATACCTTTGCAAAGTGTTAACAAATGGCTACGCCGCCCGCTGCCAATAACCCGCCCAATTCCGGCTAACCGGGTGCGCCATCGCCAGCCCGGCAACCCGGTTCGCCAGCGCACCATTTGACAGCCTGCGATGATCCTCAAGCCATGCCGCATGGTCGGCATAGGCGTGCAGGTAACGCGCGCTGACATGGTGATGCTGACCGCGCACCATGCGACGCAACCGGCTGAAATAGCTTTCCACACCGTTCGTGCAGGCACCGTCGAGGCTGTACGCCTCGCTGTGGTTGATCCGGTTGACCTGCCAGCCGTCGTGCAGGTGATCCCAATGTGCGGCTTCATCGGCATGCAAGACAGCCATGCGGCTGACGTGGCGCTTGGCCAACTCGACGCCATCGGCTTCCTGCCGACGAACGAACGTCAACGTGCGGCCAGAGCGCTTGCGGAAGGCCACCACGACGCGGCGCTTGCCGGTCTGGTGTTCGGCTAGGCTGCGGTCAACACGTTCTTCCTTGAGGTTCGCAGGGCGAATGTGGCCGCCGAAATAGGCGCCGTCGACTTCAACCACGCCGTCAAGAACAACACCGTTGCGCTCAGAGGCAATAGCCTCACGCAGCTTGTGCGACAGAACGAAAGCCGTCTTGTACTGGCAATCCAGATCACGGCTCAGTTGCAGGGCGGCAACGCCCTTGGCACCGTTCACGAAAATGCAGATCGCGGCCAAGAGATCGGTGAACGCCATCTTGCGGCTGGCGAAGATCGTGCCGCTCGTGACGCTGTACTGGTGCCAGCAAGCCTTGCACTTGAACTTGCGCCGCGTGGCAATGTCATAGGCGTCCAGGCAGCCGCAACGCGGGCAAACCGGCTCACCGTTGGTGTCATCCCAACGCAGATCGCAGAATGTCTTGTACGCCGCATCCTCACCAGCCTGATAGATCGCCTTGAGGCTCAGGGTACGGGCGGCGGCGGAAAGTAGAAAGTGCTGTGCCATTTGTCATCATATCCAGTGGTGTTGCTCACTGGATATGGCGACTTGTATCCTCATTGTCAAGGGCGTATATCATCAAAACCGATGATGTTTCCCTTGGAGGCGATGATGGCAGGTACACGCAAGCTAGACCCGATCAATCAGCAATACGAGGAGCGGGCGAAAAACCTCCTGAAGGCGGAACTCAAACGGCAGGGCTTTACCTACCGCAAACTGGCGGAAAGCCTAGCCGAAATGGGCATCCATGAGACAGAGAGGAACCTCAACAACAAGATCAGCCGGGGCGGGTTTTCGGCGGCATTCCTGTTGCAGTGCCTGGACGCGATAGGGGCACCAGAGCTACGGCTGTATATGACGCCGGATGAGGCCAAACGGTTGCGTGGTTGAAGCCATGGCGAATATCCGCAATAAATTGTCGCGGGGAAAATTCTCAGCGGTGTTTCTGATCCAATGTCTGGTCGCGATTCAAGTGGATATATTGCGACTGTAGTTTTTGTAATTCTTGTATTGATTTTCAGTCATTTAGCAATTTGGGATTTAGCTTCCGAACATGCCAATTATCGCAACAAGGGCGATCAAGCATCCAGCGACAGCCATTACAAATCCGATAGCGAGATTGAACAGACTTGCGCCAAAAATGCTGCTGGCGGGGCTCTTAAATGCATCATTGATGAGATAAAGGCCAAGCACGATTCCAAACGTGCCAATCAAGACCTTTACGCCCAGAAAGAGATGGCTAAGTGGTCCTTGGGCATGCTTGTGGTTTCGATTCTCGCTTTGGGCGTGGCTGCTGTTGGCGCCATTTGGGTTCGGGGAGCTCTGACAGAAGCCCAGACGCAAACTCGCCAAGTGCGGAAGCAGACGAGAATCGCCAAAAAAGCATTTCTGGCGGAACATCGCCCGTGGGTCACTATCAAGTTGCGGGCACTTAGCGATTTTTCCATTCAAGATAGCAGGGCGCAAATACGCGTTGCGATTGTTCTTGATAACGTCGGGAATACACCCGCCCTTGATGTCGACATTCAATTTCAGAATAAGGCAAGGGACAATATTATCTCCGAAGATGAAATGGCCGCTTTTTTTGAAGTGCTTAATGGACAATATAATCTCATCCATGGAAAGACCGTCCTGCTGCCTGGTGAACATGCAGAACAAGAAAGTTTTCTCGAATTTTCTTTTGAAGATTTGGGAACATGGAGAGGTGGGCTTCGCACCTCGTGGTATCCCACAATCGCAGTAAGCGTCATATATCGTTCTCCGTCTGATGGTGACACACATCAAACGGGGCGCGCATACATGATCGTAATATCGACCGGACAGGATGGATTTGCAAATCCGAAAACATACCCCCGGATAATTGATGCCGAAGATACCGCTTTCAGCAAGCAACATGGGTTTGAAATTGCCACCTAGCGCGATGGCAACCGTCAGCAAGAGCGTGGCGAGGCTGTTCATCGCCTCACCGCCTCAGGCTTGGTGCGTTTCCTACATAAGTCCGCAGTACTGATCGATCAGCCCGACGTAATTGCCGTTCGCCATGATGCCCATCCGGTCCGATGCCGGCCAGTCGGCATCGAAACTGGCCGACCAGGCGAATTTCGAGCCGGCAAGCGAGGACCCCGGGTCGACCGGGGACAACTGGTGGTCGCGCCACACGCCGCCCGCAAGCAGCGCCAGGCGGGCCCCGAACAGGTGCCATTGCCAGCCGGCCTCGGCTGCAAGCCCGACGCCCGAGACATCGATGCGCTGATGCGGCATGGCCGGCAGATCGGTGCGGTAGGAGAAGAGGGCGCCTTTCGACCATCCGCGCAGTATCGCCCCGTTATCGTTGAGGGGATTGAAGGGTGTCCAGATGATGCCGGAATAGCCGTAAAGGCTGCGTGGGCCGCCGGAAATGCCACTGGTAAGATAGGCATCTGCCATCGCCGGGGCGATCATGGCGGGAAGGCTCGTAAGCAGTCCGGCGCATAGGAAGCTGTACAGGCCCAGCCACGCACGGCCGGCCTGCCGGAAAATCCCTCTTCGTCTGCACCCCCGTGCGATCTCCACGGCCGGTCCCCCGACGGCTGGTTCGCACCCCCCGCAGCCCCGAGCCTGAAATGCCGGGGCTGCATGCACTGGTAGACAGTAGAGCGGCAAGGCTGGCGTGGCCAGCAGAAACCATGGGGGTCGTGCGCCTGGAGTTCAGCACACGTCGATGATACGGGCGCTACTTGCCGCCGCCAGGTCCTTGGCGTCGATTTCCATGACGCAGTTGGGGGTGCCGGCGGCGGCCCATACCCTGGCGTAGGTCGTCAGGGCGCGATCCATGAAGGTGGCAAGCGGGCGGTCGTGTCCAAGCGGCGGTATGCCGCCGATGGCGAAGCCGGTCTCGGCCCTCACCCAGTCCGCATCGGGGCGCTCGATCTGCTCGCCGACATCGCCGGCCACCAGCTTGACGTCGACCCGGTTGTCGCCGGAGGCCAAAATCAGCACCGGCCGGCCGGTCTGGCGTCCACGAAAGATGAGCGACTTGACGATCTGACCCACCCGGCATCCGCAGGCGGCCGCCGCCTCAGCCGCGGTTCTGGTGCTCGCCGGCATCTCGACGATGCGGACGCCAAGGCCGAGGGCGGCTGCCCTGTCGGCCACTTTTTGTGCGCTTTTTGGGAGTTTGTCGCTCATCGCGGACAATATATCGCCGATTGGCATCATTGCTGCAAGGGCAGGCCGAAGTTGCTGTTCATGACCGCAGGAACGGCGGAAAATGATACACATTCGATGCAGGAGTGCGTCTAGATGACCGTCGAGAGCCCCGAGACAGAGGCTCCACTGGCCCCGGCCATGAACACGGCGCTGCGCAAGGCGCGCGAGGCGCAAGCGGCGCATTTCGATGCCGCCGACGATATCCGCGATGCCAAGTCGCTACGCCTGCATGTGCTTCTGGACGACGTGCGTCCCCATCTCACGGGCCTCAAGGCGCGGGGCGATGCCTTCCTCGATCCCCTGGTAGTGCCCGGCGAACCGCCGCGTCTGTGGATCGACATGATCGCCTATGTTCTGATGGAACCGGACCCCCGTACGTTCCGCCTGCAACGTGACACAGCCGGCGGTCACGAAATTCTGCTGGAGACCGGCGATCGTGCAGAAATGCGCGAAAAGATCATTTCCTACGCGGCCCACCGCCTGGTGGAACGCGAACGCCAGTTCGCCTCCGATGCCCGAGCCCGCCCGGCATCCGCCAGGCTCTACGGGAGCGCAGCGCTGTTTCTGGCCTGGCTGGCGGGATTTTGCGGCGGCGTCCTCGCGTTATTCGCCCTCGGCGTCTGGCTGGCGAAAAGTCCTTTTTGAACAATTCGTTGCCGCGTTCGCAACACGTTACAATTCGAAACACCTTTTGATTTTATACTGGTCGGGCTAGCTGCTAGGCCAGTATTGCGTGTGGGCTTGGCGTATGCAGGCATGATTCTCGGGGTTCTAAGCGCGACGGGCGGTGCAAGGCAGGCACATCGTGGCGGAGGGGGAGCGGGGTTCCAATCTTGAAAATGGAAGTGATCACCGGTGGGCGTGCGCATTGTGGCGACGCCGAAGGCGAGATCAGGAGAACGCCGCGGGCGACACCGGGCAGGGAGCAGGTCCTGGGCGCGTTCGATACCCTGAGCGATGGCCTCGACTATGCGGCGGACGGGGCGACCGGGTTCAATTTCTACTCACCGCGCGGTGAACTGGCCCATGTGATGCCCTACAGGCTGGTGCGCGAACGTGCCCTGGCCGTGGCGCGGCGGCTGGTCGGCCGCGGGCTCGAACGTGGCGCCAGAGTGGCGGTGGTGGCCGAGACCGGCCCGGATTTCATGGCCGTCTTCTTTGGCTGCCAGTATGCCGGACTGGTGCCTTGCCCGATGCCCTACAGCATTCATATCGGCGGGCGCGATGCCTATGTGGAGCGCATCCGCGGCATGTTGACGGCCGCTGCCGCAACGCTCGCCGTGACGCCCGACGACCTCAAGGACCTGGTTTGCGAGGCGGCCAGGCAGGCCGGCGTCGGACAGGTTCTTACCCATGACGAACTCGATGGTCTGCCTGAGAGCGAACAGGCGTTGCGGCCCTTCGGCGCCGACGAGGTGGCCTATATCCAGTATTCTTCCGGCTCGACCTCCAGCCCCAAGGGCGTGCTCATCACCCAGAAGGCGGTGACGGCCAATGTGCGCGGCATCCTGCAGCACGGGCTCAGGGTGCGCGCCGACGACCGGGCCTTTTCATGGCTGCCGCTTTATCACGACATGGGCCTGGTCGGGTTCTGCCTGTCGCCGATGATGGGTCAGGTCACGGTCGATTATCTGGCGACACCATCGTTCGCACGCCGGCCGGCCCTGTGGCTCAAACTGATGTCGGACAACAGCTCGACCATCGCCTATTCACCCACTTTCGGCTATGACCTTGCCGGTCGCAGGATCAACGGCTCGGCGGTAAACCTCGATCTCAGCAGATGGCGGATTGCCGGTATCGGCGGCGACATGGTGCGCGCCGAGGTACTCGATGCCTTCGCCGGCCATCTGGCGCCTTCAGGGTTCAATCGCCAGGCCTTCCTGCCGAGCTACGGCATGGCCGAATCAACGCTGGCCTGCACCTTCGCCGATGTCGATGAGGCCTTCAGCGTCGATGTGATCGATCGCACCCAGTTCAAGCTGTCGCGCCGTGCCGTTCCGGTCAATGGGGCCTATACCAATCCCGACCGGGTCAGGAGCTTCGTGGTGTGCGGGCGGCCACTGCCCGATCATGTCGTGGAGGTACGTGACGAGGCCGGCGAGGAACTTGGCGAACGCGAGATCGGCCGCATTTTCATCAAGGGCCCGAGCCTGATGGCCGGTTATTTCCAGTGCGAGGAGGCGACCGGCTCGGCAATGGGTACCGACGGTTTCCTCGACACCGGCGACATGGGCTATGTGATCGATGGGCAGATCGTCATCACCGGCCGTGCCAAGGACCTCATCCTGCACAATGGCCGCAACATCTGGCCGCAGGATATCGAATGGGCGGCCGAGCGCATCGCGCCTCTGCGCAGTGGTGATGTGGCCGCGTTCGCGGTGGAAGGCAAGAACGGCGAGGATGAGGTGGTGGTGCTGGTGCAATGCCGCCTGAACAATGAAGCCGCCATGGAGGCCCTACGGCGCGAGGTCAGTGCCGCGATCCATCATTCGGCCGGCGTCGAGTGCGAGGTGGTGCTGGTGCCGAGCAGGAGCCTGCCGTTCACCTCATCGGGCAAGCTGTCGCGGGTTGGCGCCAAGGTCAGATACCTGCAGCGCGAGATCGTCGATATTTCCAGATCGCGGGCCGCACAGATTGTGGCAGATGCCCCCGTCGCGGCCATGGTCGCGGGATGAGCTGGATGAAGGCAGCCGGCGCCATGGTCTGCTGCGCCGCATTCAGCTGAACCGTCCTCATTGGCGCGATCGGAGTGTTGCCTGCCCGCATCAACGGTTCTAGAACCGCGCAAACGGCCGATCACGGAGTGCCAACGAGATGACCGCGACGCGCGATGAGGTTTTCGCAAAGCTGTGCGAGCTGCTGCAGCCTTTCAACGGCAACAAGGTTCTCCTGAAGGGTTCGACCGACATTTCGACCGATCTCAATATCGATTCGGTTTCGGTCATGGATTTCATCATGGAAGTGGAAGACCATTTCGACATCGACATTCCACTCAATGTCCTGTCAGAGACCCGCACCATTGATGAACTCGGTGCGGTTGTGAACGGCCGGCTGAAGGGAAAGTAGACACCGTGGCGGACCTGTTTGACAAGCATCGCGATATTGCCGAGCGCTTCCAGCGTATGCTGGCCATGGGCGTCAATGCGGTCGGCGTCACCAATGAGGCGATTCTGTCGCCGACCCGCGCCATCATCAACGGGCGCGAGACGATCCTTGCCGGAACCAACAACTATATGGGCATCACCTTCGATGCCGAGTGCATTGCCGCCGGCAAGAAGGCGCTCGATGATTTCGGCACCGGCACCACCGGATCGCGGATCGCCAACGGTTCCTACAGCCTGCACGGCGCATTGGAAAAGGAACTCGCCAGTTTCCTGGGTCGCAAGCATTGCATCGTCTTCACCACCGGCTATCAGGCCAACCTCGGCATGCTGGCGGGTCTTGCCGGCCCCAGGGACACGATCTTCCTCGATGCCGATTCCCATTCCTCGATCTATGACGGCTGCACCTTGTCGGGTGCCAGGCTGGTACGCTTCCGTCACAATGATGCGGCCGATCTCGAACGGCGGCTGAAGCGGGCCGACGATGATGGCGGCGGGCGACTGGTGGTGCTGGAAGGCATCTACTCGATGATGGGCGACCGGGCGCCGCTTGCCGATTTCATCGAGGTGAAGCGCCAGTACGGGTTCCAGTTGCTGGTGGATGAGGCTCATTCCTTCGGTGTCCTGGGACCCAACGGGCGCGGGCTGGCCGATGAAGTCGGGCTCGAGGCCGAGTGCGATTTCATTGTCGGCACGTTTTCAAAGAGCGTCGGTGCCATCGGCGGGTTCGGCGCCGGCGATCATCCCCTGTTCGACACGCTGCGCTATGCCGCGCGGCCTTATATGTTCACGGCTTCGCCGTCGCCCACTTCAGCGGCAACGGCCCTGGCTGCGGTGCGCAAGCTGGCGGCCGAACCGCAAAGGCGGCAGCGGCTTAGCGAGAATTCGCAGCGCCTGCATCAGGGCTTTCGTGCTCTGGGTCTCGACCTTGGTTGCGATGAGCCCAGCCCGGTGATCGCTGTCAAATGCGGCGACGAAGTTTCCACCATCGCCATGTGGAACGCGCTGCTTGCGGCGGGCGTCTATGTCAATATCGCCTTGCCGCCCGGAACGCCTGGAAAGCTCTGCCTGTTGCGCTGCTCGGTGTCGGCCGCCCATACCCATGAGGACATCGACCGCATCATCGACCTGTTCTCCGAAGTCGTGGCCGGGCAGGCCGCGCACCTCAAGGCCAGCGCCTGATCGCTCCTCAACGCACCGCGCCTTTGCGCATGAGGGCGGGAAGCAGGACCACGGCGGCCATGATCGGGTGGCGGCGTTGCCAGGGTTTCAGGTGCACTTCAACACCAGAGTGGCGGGATATCTTCCACGCCAGATAATCGGCTCCGGCAGTGAATGTGAAGGCGGCCTTGGCCAGCCGAAGGATCGACAGTGCCTTGCCGCGGCGGCGACGGCTTGCCCAGCCGGGCCCGGTCACCAGTGCGTGCTGGCCAAGTACGTCGAGCGCGGCGCGCCCGGCCGATGCATAATAGCCGGGATCGGCCGCCACGATATGTTCGGCGCGATGATCGCTTTCAGGACGCAGTTCGGTGCGGTAGGTGGCGCGGAAGCCTTCACGCCAGATATCGAGAATGTTCCCACCGTCGTTCAGGCTCAGCGGCCGTGCCGCGGCAATGAAGGTGGTGGCGGCCACGGCGAGGGCGTCGATCACCTGGCTCTGCACGGCCCGGGTGGTGGCCTGGACGATGCGGCAGGGCTGGGCGAATCGGGCCCAGAAATAGGGATTGGCCGTGGCCGGGCCGACGGCGCGCACAAACAGATCGATCGGCAGGACGGCATATTTTATGCGCATCTTCACGCCGTCATGCATGGTCTCGGCATAGGCCACGTTGGGCGGCACGAGCCGGCAGGCGAGGCGGCTCAGGCGGTTGGCGCTCACGCCTTCGAGGCTGCCGGTCAGGACATAGAGATCGATGAGCGTGTCGGCGATGGCTTCACCCCGCAGGGCGGAGCCGTAAGCGAGAATCGCCACCACATCGGGTGCGTGCAAAGTCGCCACGTGGCGGGCCGCAGTCGCCAGAAACGGTGCGGGGGCCTTGAGCGCGGTTGCGGCGACCACATCCCGCAAGATTGCAGAGCCGGGTTTCATCGCCGGCAAATATAGGCGAATTGCGGTCCGGTTTCGATGTGGAGCGGACCCTGTTCGGGCGGATCGAAGAACTCGCCATCGATCACGAACGATGAGGCCGTGACGACATCGATCGAGCCGGCGGCAAAGCTCCGGGTCCCGGGCGGCGGTGTGCGGTCCTCACCACCGAACAGCACCGGTATGAGCCAGCGCACCAGGTTGGGCGGCGGATAGGCAAACAGGGTTGAACGGATGGGGGCGCCGCCGCCGCCCCAGAAGGGCTTGCTGCCGAGGACGAGCTTGTTGAGGGTGGTGGCGATGAATGCCAGATGCTCGCCATCGCCGCGCAACGTCCCATCGGCGGTGACCCGCATGGCGTGGGGTCGATCTATGCGCCCGACATCGCCGGGGTCGGGGCGGGTGAACAGGATCCGGCCGGTGGCGGTGGCAAGGGTGGCGAAAGTCGCCCAGTCGCCCTTGAGACCGGTGCGGTGGACCGCGTCCTGGCAGAATTTGGTCGCCTGCCAGATGGCGCCGGCGCCGATGAACATGCCGTGGCGTACGCGGCCATCGCGGGGATTGGCGATGCGCAGGGTGGGGCGGTGACGGATCTCGTTGATTGCCAGCAGCGCTTCGGGATCGGCAATGACACGGGCCTGGGCGTCGATATCCTTCATGCCGAAGCCGAGATCGGCGGCAGTCATGTTGGTGGTGCCGTGGGGCAGCAAGGCGAGGCGCGGCAGGAATGCGAAGGGGTTTCGTTCGGCCAATTCGGTCTGGATGGCCTGTATGGTGCCGTCGCCGGAACTGATGAACAGCGTGTCCACGCCCTCAACCGCGAGGGATGCAAGAATGGCGGGCAAGGCGGCGAAATCGTCGATGACGACGACCCTGGCGGCGCTGGAGCGATTGAGCTTTTCGGCCAGCGCCAGCCCCTTGCCGCTCTTCTTGCCGGATCGCGGGTTGACGATGAGCGCCGAGGTCATGGCTGCGCCGGCGGGTTGCGCATCGTCCGCATGGATACCGCCGCTACCGGACCGGTCGATGCGGGCATCCAGCCTGATCCGGCGCCTTTCAGGCGCGATATTTGCCGTTTCAGTGCGATCCACCTGATTGAGACGCCTTTCATGCGATGCCGATGAACATCGCCAGCAAGAATCGCGCCAGATCAACCGTTGCGTCAGTCATTGACGACGTTGTGGCGGTATTGGCGCCATGCGTCAACGCCCGCCCCCCTCGTTCACTCGATGGTCTCGACCCGCAAGAGCAGGGTCGTTGCGATGCCGGCAAAGACCAGCGATGGCAGCCAGGCCGCCATCCAGGGCGGCACCAGTCCCAATTCGCCCATGGTCACCGAGACGCCGTCGAGCACGAAATAGATGAAGCCGAGCGCCACGCCGATAAAGAACAGCACGCCGATGCCGCCGCCGCGCCGGAAGCGGGCAGCCAGCGGCACACACATCGCGATCATCAGGCTGGCGGAAAAGAACAGCGCGATGCGCTTGTGCCACCAGGTGAGGAAGACGAAGACCGGACGGATGCCGAACCCGGAATTGGCGATGAAGTAGGACAGATCGGCGATGGTCATCTCCTCGGGATCGCCGGTGCGGGTGCCGGCGGCGGCGGGGCGCAGGCTGCCGCTATAGATCAGGGTATCCAGGCGATTGGGCGGCAGGTTCTCCTGATAGTAGACGATGACGTTGTGCAGTTCCCAGCGGTGGTTGATGAGCTTGGCGTTCTCGGCATAGATCTGTTCGGTCAACTGGCCGTCGGCGTTGCGGCGAAAGATGATGACGTTGTCGAGGACAGTGGCCTGGGGATTGGCATCGACGGCGCGCAGGATGTCGGTGCCGGAACGCATCCAGATCGGATCCTTTTCGGATATGTTGAGGCTCTTGTTGCGATAATCGCCGATGGCCCACTTGTGCAGGGTCGGTGCGGCGGCCGGAACCGCGACGTCATTGTTGATGAAGTTGAGGCCGCCAAGCAGCAGCCCCAGCGGCAGCAGCATGATGATGACGCCGACAGGCGAGACGCCGGTTGCCCATATGGCGGTGATCTCCGAGCGGTAGGAAAGCTCCATCAGCGTCAAGAGCAGCGCCAGGAGCACCGAAATCGGCATGAAGGTGGAGGCCGTGGCGGGCAGGCGCAGCAAGGCGTAATAGGCAAGACCGGACATGGCGCCGTCGTTGACGCGCAGGATGTCGTCGACATTGACGGCGATGTCGAGGGTGATGACGAAGATCGAGATGCCGGTGAGGATAACCACGAACCGCATCGCCACCATACGGGTGAGGAGCCAGGCGATGGTCATGCCTTGCCCCATCCGACAAGACCGGCCAGACGCTGTGTCTGGCGTTTTACCACGTCGCTGGTGCGCTCTATGAAGGGTTCCATCCGATCGGGCCTGAGGCGGAAACAGGTGTTGTAGTAGCGCCAGCTCGAAAAGGCCAGCAACAGCGAGAACGGCAGCCACATGGTCAGATAGGGCGATACCCCGTTGAGGCGGGACACCAGCGCGCCCTGGTTGATCACCTCGTTGAAGGCGACGACAATGGCCAGCGCCACGCCGAAGCGGTAGGCGCGATGGCCGCGCCGACGGCCCAGCGCGAAGGGCAGCGCCAGCATCGGCAGGATGAGAACGGTGGCGATGGATACCAGCCGCTTGTGAAGCTCGGAGCGCACCGCCGCGTAGGGCACCTTGTTCTGCGGATGCTCAAGGTCCTGGACCAGTTCCGGCAGGGTCAGCTCGCGCTGATCGTCGCCGCGTGGCCGAAACACCTTGTTGGTGATGCGCCCGAGCGGTGTATCGACCAGCGTGAAGGCTCCCACGACGGCCTTCGGCAGTTCGCCGGTGTCTGAGGGCTTGGGCCATTTCGGGAGCTTGAGGCGCTGGCCGCTGTTGAGCCGCAGCACAGGCCGCGGATCGTTGGGAACCGAGATGAGCGACCCGCTGCGGGCGGTCACCGTCTCGCTGCCGCTGGTGCCGCGGTTGTCGAACAGGAAAATGCGCTCGAAGGAGTTCTGGCCGCGCGACAGCTTGTCGAGGATGAAGGTGCGCGAACCGGCCTGCATGAAAACGCCTTCCTCGGCCAGATAGAAGACCTGGACGTTCTTTACCGCGAACAGGACGGCACGATAGGCATAGCGGGTATGGGGTTGCAGCCAGCCGAGCATGACCACCGAAATCAGGCACAGCAGCATCGCCAGGGCGGCTACCGGGCGCGACAGGCGGGCGATGCCGATGCCTGAGGCCATGAAGGCGTCGATCTCGGAATCCTTCGACAGCTTGTTGAAGCCGAACAGCAGCCCCAGGAACATGGCGGCGGGGACCGCAAGGCCGAGATAATGGGGCACCAGATAGGCCAGCAGCTCGAACACCACACTGAAGGAGTTCTTCTTGCCCAGGGTGACGTCGAGCAGGCGCACCATGCGTTCGGCGAGCAGCACCAAAAGGCCGATGGACATGGCCGTGAACAACGGCTTCAGCACCTGCCTGGTAATATAGCGATCGACGATGGTGATGTAGGCCATGGGCTAGTTCAGGTTTATGGCGTTGGCGATCATGAGGCGGTGCCCGGCTTTGGCACAAGCACGGCATCGACATCCGACCCGGCCAGCTGGAAAGCGTCCTTGTCCACCATGGTGCCGGTGGCCTCATGCCAAGCGCGGACGGATACGTCAATGCGCCAGGCGCCGGCCCAACGTCTGATGCGATAGAGATACCAAGCTGCGGCGGATTTGTGACCCGATGCGATGGCGGAAGCCGAAGGGGCGCCGATCACCGGCACCGGCCCGTAGCGGCTGGCGAGCAGGGTGCGCATGTGGATGTGGTTGTGGCCATGCAGCACCAGTTCGGCGCCTTCGCGCTCGAGCACGCCCTTCAGCGCCTCGGCGTCCTCCAGCGCCTTGCGGGGTACGGCCTGGCCGGGTAGCGGCGGATGGTGGATAAGCACGACGCGACAGAAGCCGCGCTGCCTCAAGTCCGAAAGGATGCCGGCGAGCGCCTCGATCTGGCGTGTCCCGAGGCGACCCGATGCCCGGTGCCAGGCAACCGGCACGGCGCTCGACAGGGCGATGAGCGCCACGTTGCGGCGCTGGCGCACGAAGGGAAAGGCAAGCGGCGATGCCTTGTCGGTGCCTGAAACCCGCATGTCGCCGGTCATGTAGTCGGCCCAGTGGCCAAGGCCGTCGGCCCACGGCACCGCGACATAGGCATCATGGTTGCCGGGCACCACGGTGATATCGCGGGGTCTGCCATGGGCTTCGAGCCAGGCGCGGGCGCGAACGAATTCGCCCGGCAGGGCAATATTGGCCAGGTCGCCGGTGAGAGCGATGTGCTCAGGGGCACGGGCGGCGATATCGGCCATGACGGCGGCAAGCACTTCGGGGCGGTGAATGGCCCGGCGGCGAAAGCGCCAGGAGCAATAGCCGATGAAGCGCTTGCCCAGGAGCTGGCCCGGCCGCACATCGCACAGTGGCGCCAGATGCGGATCGGTGATGTGGGCGAGGGTGAACATCGATACAGAACGGCTCCGGCCAGAGCAGTATCCGAAAAGCGAAAGCATTTTTCAGATCATGCTCTATCTCATTAGAATCGATCAGGTTTATCGCTTTGAATCGACCCGGTCCAAAGTGATCCTGATCCAGCGGCGGCGATTCCCCGAAAAGCGCGTTGCCAGGGAGATGGTGGCTGTTTACGCGCAAGGACTACCGGGGTTCAAGTCTCGTGCGCGATGTCCTCATTGCCCCGGCTTCGACAGAGCCCGGCAAGCCGGGCCGCATTCACCTCCAGCGGGGCCGTGCCGTCCAGCCTGACGATGCGAACGGTGGTGTGGCGGGCAAAGAGATCGAGGATTGTCTCGTACAGGGCGCGCAAAGGGTCGAGCCGCGCGGCGATCTCGGGAGGTTCCAGCGAATCAAAGCGGCTGTTGCCGCCGCGGCGGGCAGCGATGCGGCTCGATGCCATGTCGGTCGGGACTTCGATCCACACCAGCACATCCGGTGCGAAGGGGCGGAGCGCGGCGACGGCGGCGGCGAGCGCCTGATCGGAACAGCCTTGCGATTCGATCAGCATCGACCACAGCTTTTGCGCCAGGCCCTGGTCGATGACGACCGGCAGGCGGTTGTCGCGGCGGTAGTAGCGCGCCACGGTGACGATCTCGAAGGCGCGGCCCAAGCGGTCGAGGGTGAGCGGGCGGGTGGTGAAGGCAAGGCGGAAGGCAGCGACGGCGAACCGCCACAGGTCGCGGCCCGGTTGTACCCGTGTCACGGCGATGTCGCGACGCCCGAGATGGGGGTCATCGATCAGGGCGCACAGGCTGGACTTGCCGGCACCGGGCAGGCCGGCCAGTTCGATGATGGGCGGCCGGTTGAGCGCTGCCGCGGCGGTCATGGGGCTGCCCAGCTAGCCATCACTGTTGCGCCGGCGTCGCCTGGTGCGCCACATGGCCGGCCACACGAGGGCGTTGATCAGCGCCTTCAGCAGTCTCGATCGGGTGTTGAAACCCTTGATGTGGAGGATGAACGGGTCGGGCTCGCTGCCCAGCCCGAAGACGGGAATGAAGCGCTTGTTGTATTCCGGCCCGAAGACATAGAACCTTATGTCGGCGAGCCACAGCGCCTCGCGGAAGGGGATCTGGTCGCGGGTGAAGTTGCCGGCCTTGTAGATGTCGCACCAGGAGGCAAACAGCGCATCGACGGCGGGGCACTTGCGGTAGAGGAGGACGCCGCAATTGATCTGCGGAAAGGCCTGGGGGATGGTGACGACGTTGTGGCGCAGGCGCTTGGCGCGGTCCCTGAAACGCACATGGGCGCCGGCCATCTCGAAGCGGTCGAGCAGGGCAAACAGGTCGTGCAGGTCGCTGGTCACACGGATGTCACTGTCGAGGTAGAGAGTGCGCTGATAAGGCGTGTCGCCGACATATTCGTGCTTGCGGCGGGTGCTGCCGTCCTCGATGCGGCCGATGAAGTCGAACACCGGGTCGCTCACCGGCTGGTCGGAATAGATGGCGATCTTCAGCCACGGATTGGTGGCGGCCACGGAATGGGCCGCCTCGACGGCGGCGGCGGTGTAATGAGCGCCCGTCACGACGAACAGGGCGCCGGCCTCATCCTGCATGGCTCGCGGGCTCCTCCAACGCGTGTGCGTCTACCACGCCGAAGGCGGCAACAAAACCTCCTGATTGGTTGCAGGGTCTGCTGAAGCCGGATGCCGGCTCCCCTCCTCCTTGTGGGGGGTGAAGGGAGCGGGCACGGCTTCTCGCCTCCGCTGGCGTTTTGGCCGCGAAGGTCCCGGGGGGTTGGGAAAAGCGCCGGTCGAGCGCTTGACTGTTGTAGAGGGTGCGCTTGCCGGCGCTTTCCCCGTGGCCTTGTGGACGGGCGGCTGGAGTCTTTAACACATGAATTGCTCGCCTGACGGGCATGCCGGATAACGGCTATTGCAGGCCGGCCGGCACCAGTTCACCGTCAGGGTCACTGCCCTTCACGCGCGTCCGGACCGTAGTATCCGGACCCCTGAGCCAGGACACACCCGCACCCCGGTTCAGCGTTGTCCGTCACAACGCGGAACGGAGAGCCACACTTGCCTCCCCGTGACCGGACGGCTCGCGAGCCACGCCCCGGGAGTGGGAGACAGGTGGAACGAACATAGAACAATTTAGTCCGCTTGTCAAGACTTGATTGCCATATTTTGCAATTTATTCCCCATTCCTCTCCACCGTCATGCCGGTACTTGATACCGGCATCCGTTCAGCTGGCCGCGCGGCTGGCTGAGACCCTGGCGGAATAGACCCCGTGGTCAAGCCACGGGGTGACGGGGGTGGGGGCGGGTGGCCGTGATTGACGGAACCATGACCGCTAACCCCATTCCTCTTCATCGTCATGCCGGTACTCGATACCGGCATCCATGCCGCTGGCCGCGCGGCTGGCTGGGGCCCTGGCGGAATAGACCCCGTGGTCAAGCCACGGGGTGACGGGGAGCGAGGGTGGAGTGCGTGGCCTCCGGGCCGTCGGGTCAGGCCCGACGATGACACTTGGGGCGAGAGCGGAAGAAAAGCGCGATGCTTTCGTTCATTGCCTCTCTCCACCGTCATGCCGGTACTTGATACCGGCATCCATGCCGCTGGCGTCGCGGCTGGCTGAGGCCCTGGCGGAATAGACCCCGTGGTCAAGCCACGGGATGACGGGGGGCGAGCGGCGATGATCGAGGGGCAATGCCGTGTAGCTCCAGGGTCGCCGGGGCGGGCCCGACGATGACATTTTGGGGGCGGGTCAGCGGGCGGCGAGGCGATGCCAGATGGCGCGCTTGGCATCGAGCAGCACATCCTCGTAAGGCCGGGTGGCGTCGATTTCCACCACCTCCGTGCCGGGAAAGGCGAGGCGGACGATGATTTCGCATTTACGCTCGATGGTGGCGGCGTCGTGGTCCGGCTTGCGGCGATGAGCGGTTTCGGGATCGACCAGCAGCTTGATCAGGAGGTCGGGACCGAGGCGGGCGGCTTCGTCGTACATGGGCAATTCGCGCCGCGCGGCCCAATCGAAGCCGCGGCCGTCCTGCAGCTTGGGGCCGTCGGAGATGCCGTTAACCTGGCTTTGCGGATAGCGGTCGGCGACGACGAGGCTGCCGCGGGCGGTCAGGCGGCGCGACAGGCGCAACAGCTTGATCTTGTGGCGCATCAGCGGCAACTGGTGCAGTTCCACCAGGCGCGAGAAAAAGCCGTACCGCTCCGCGCTTGCTCCGGGCTTGCGCGGCGGGCGGGCGGTGCGCGAAGCCCGCAAAGGCTTGACGGCCGCCTTGACGGTGCGCCGCAGCCAGTCGAACGGGCCGCTACCGCCATCGCCGGAGCCCATGTAGACCGGATAGACGTCGAGCTTGAAGCGCAGCCATTTCATGAGGTCGCGGGTGAGGGTGCTCTTGCCGGAGCCGTCGGAGCCGATGACGGCAATGATGAGGCCGCCTTGGGGAAGCGTCTTGCCGGTCTGCCACGGCAAATGTGCCAGCCGTCCCGCCTGCGCCACCACCATGCGGGTATTGCGGAAGATCGCCAGTCCGAGGGCGGACCACCAGCCCATGCGGCGATCAGCGGCGAGGCGGCGATAAAGCGCTTTGGCGGTGGGGATGACATCGCCTGCCTTTATTTCTGAAGTCGAAAGCAGCGCCGTAACCGGGGCGATTTCGGCATCGAGGCGCAGTTGATGCATGAGCACCGCAAGGCGTGCGGCATCGGCGTCGTGGCGGAGCCAGTTCAGTTCGCGCACGATCTGTCGCGGGATGCGGGCGCCGATGAGCCGGCGCTGCGGCGGCATCTTCGCCCAGATGCGTACCAGAAGGATGACGAATTCCAGTTCGGCTGCCGGGATGGGCCAGCCGCTCGCCTGGTCGCGGCGCAGGTTGGCGAGGAGGACATCCTCCCAGGGGATATGCAGGTGCTTGACCCGTTTCAGGCCGGTGAGCAGGGCATAATGGACATGCAGATGCAAGAAACCGCCCGATGCCCGGTCGAAGGCCAGCCAGTCCTCGACGCCCGGATAGGAAGCCCAGGGCTGGCTGATGATCCGGACAATCGATTGCGCGGTCATGGCGGCCTCGAAGGCCTGGCGGTCGGCGGGGGCGACGTAGAGGTCGATGTCGGTCTCACCGGCCAGCGCCTCGGCCAGATGATCGTTGCTTTTCCAATGGCAAAAGTGCACACCCGCCGCGGACAGCGCCCGGTTGAGGTCGACTGCGGCCGCAAGGGCCGGCGGCCGGGCATCCGCGGTCTGGTGCATTTCGGGCATGAACGCTCGTCCTCGCGTGCCGGCATCCCTTGGCGGTCCGGCGCGCGGGCGCATTGATCCGGCATCGGCGCGGCGGAATCAATAGGCGGGGTTTTGCGGATTTGCCACGTTCCTCGCCAGCGGCTATTATCGCACCGCTTCTCGACATTCGGTCAACGGCTCCATGACACCCAACCGGCCCGATCTCAGCGTACTCGGTTATGACCTGAGGGCCAGCGGCGTGGTGCGCAATGCCTTGCGTATCGCCGGCGCCGCCCACGCGGCGGGCCTGAAGACGCAATTGTGGGTGGCGCGCGCCGACGGGCCGCTGCGCGCCGAGGTGCCCGAGGGCATCGCCGTCAGGGATGCCGGATGGCGCGGCGCCCCGATGGTGGGCAGAAGCCTCGATCTGGCCCTGTCGCTCAGGGCGTTCGCGGCCTATCTGCACGACACCCGGCCGTGCATCGCGCTGTCGTCGGGCAACCACATGCATACCGCAGCGAGCCTTGCCTATCGCCTGGCCGGGGCGCCGCGCGATGTGTCGCTATGGGCAAGGGCCAGCAACGCCACGCTGCAGACGCCGCTGTCGGCCTATCTCGGCCACCCGCTGCCGCGCCCGGTGGCTGGTCTCATCGACTTCGGCAACGGGCTGCAATATCGCGGCTTCGACCGTATCATCGCGGTCAGCGAGGAACTGGCGAGTGCACTCAGGCGCGACCTGGGCATCGCGCGCCAGCGGATCAGCGTCATCGCCAATGGCGTCGATGTGGCCGACGTGGCGCGCCAGGCCGCCGCCCGGCTGGACGATCCGTGGTTCACCAAGGACAACACGCCGGTCATCGTCTCGGCGGGGCGCCTGTCGCGACAGAAGAATTTCGGCGACCTCATCCGCGCCATGGCCCGGGTGCGGCGCACCCAGCCGGTGCGGCTGGTCATTCTGGGCGACGGCCCGCCGCGCCAGCGCCGCGAACTGGAGGGCATCGCCCGCTCGCTGGGCGTGACGGACGACCTGCGGCTGCCGGGTTTCGAGGCCAATCCCTACCGCTTCATGGCGCATGCCTCGGTGTTTGCCATATCGTCCCTGTGGGAAGGTGCCAGCAACGTGGTACTGGAGGCGCTGGCGGCCGGGGCGCCGGTGGCGGCCTACAGCTGCCCGACCGGCATCCGCGAGGTGCTCGATCCGCTGGGCAGCGAGGCCGTGGTCAATCCGCACGACGTGGATGGCCTCGCCGGCGGCATCCTTCAGCGCATGGCGCGTCCACGCGACGAAGGGCGGCTCAAGGCGCATGCCGCCCGCTTCGGGCTGAGCGAGATGCTGGAGGCCTATGTGGCGAGCTTTTCGCGGGCGCTCGGCGCCGCACCGGCCGGGTGATTGATTCGACCGAGGTAAACATCGTGCTCTAACCCCGTCAGCGCCGCGCGAAGATTTCCTCTACCAGCATCTTGTCCTCGGGCTTGTCGACGTCGATGGCGGCTTCAGCCATGGGCATGATCACCGGACGGGCGATGACGCCGATACGCTCCGAGGCGAGGCGGAAGGCGGCATCGAGGTTGAGGGTGCCGGTGAGATAGCGCACCAGCGGCGTCAGGCCGAACGCCGACACCAGCTTCACCGGGTTCTTGCGGTTTGCCTCGATCTGCTCCCAGAAGGCGATGGCCTCGAGGCCGCGCGGCGTCAGGAAGCCGAAGAGATTGCAGCCCGATACCCGGTCGCGGCCAAACGCCAAAAAGGTGCGCACGGCGTGCGGGTAGCGCCCGAGGATGGTCTCGGCGCGGGCCAGGCCGGCCGTCACGTCGGCGCCGGCGACCTCCGAGGCTGACAGGAAATGATCGAGCATGGCCTTATCAAGCAGGGCGTGGTCGGCGGTGGTCACCAGTACCGGGCCGTCGAAGCCGCCGGCGGCGATGGCAGCCGCCGTGGAGGCGGCGGCACTGTTGCGGGCCGCGACCAGCTCGATCCGGGCGATCAGCGAGCCGAGTGCCGGCGCCACGGGCGTGCCTTCCTCGATCACCACCACGATGCGCTTGATGTCGGGATGGCGGGCGAGGGTGCGCACCACCCGCGTCAGCATGGCCTCGCCGGCCACCGGCAGCAGGCACTTGTGGGTGACACCATAGGCCATCGACAGCTTGTCGCCGGGGCGCGAGGCGGCCAACACCACGGCATGCCAGGGGGTGCGGGCAGCGGCGGGGGTGCTCATAGCGGCAACTCGTAGACCCGGTAGGTCTTGTAGACCCTGGCGCCGAGGGCCTCCAGCATGCGGCGCATGGGCCGGTTGTCCTCCAAAATCCACGACAATTCAGCCCGTTCGGTGCCGCGCGCCAGATGCGCCTTCCGCACCGCCTCGATCACCGCCAGCGCCAGGGTGGCGCCCACCGGCTGGCCATGGAACGAGCGCCTGACACCCATCAGCGGCATGCGCACGGCCTCGGGCGGGCGGGCGAAGAGATGCCACAGGACCTGCGCCCAGCCCAGCGGCAGGAGGCGTCCGTTCAGGCCCTTCACCCACTGGTTGATGTCGGGCAGGGTGACGGCAAAGGCCGCCGGTGCGCCCTGCCATGAGGCAATGGCGATATAGTCCTCGCTCACCAGCATCTTGAGATTGTTGCCCAGTGCGGTGATCTCCTCGGCCGTCCACGGCACGAATCCCCAGTTGTCGCTCCAGGCATCGTTGAATATTTCGATTATTATGGAAAGATCGCGTGCCAGGTTCTTCTTCGACAGCGGCCGGACTTCGAGATCGCCCGAGGCATAGGCCTTGTCGAGCATCATCTGCATGGCGCGCGGGAGCGGTGTGCGGCCATCATAGTCATAGGCCAGGACGTCTTTCGCCTTGGCAAACCCGAGCGCATCGAGGCGGGTCGAAAACCACGGGCGGGCATGGCCCATCATGATGCGCGGCGGGGTGTCGAAGCCGTCGATCAGGAGGCCCGTCTCGTCGTTGATGGAAAAGCTCATGGGGCCGGTCATGCGGGCCATGCCGCGCTCTCTCAGCCAGTCACCGGCGGCGCGGGTGAGGGTGGCGAAGACCTCAGGCTCGTCGATGGCGTCGAGGAAGCCGAACTGGCCGCTCGCATCGCCATAGCGCTCGAGGTGGAGGCGGTTGATCTGGGCGGAGATGCGCCCGACGGGTTCCGAACCCCTGAAGGCGACAAACAGCTCGGCCTCGGCGTGCCGGAAGAACGGATTGCGCTTGCGGCTCATGTGGTCGAGGCGTTCGAGATAAAGCGGGGCGATCCAGGCGGGATCGTCGCGATAGACCCTGAACGGCACATCGAGGAAGGCGCGCAAATCCCTCTTGTCGCGCACCGGGCGCACGGTAATGGCGGCGCCGTGAGCCGTCATGCCGGTTGCCGCCGCGGTTTTCTGGCCGGCTGGGGGGCCGAACCGGCGGAGAGATCGACCGGCGTCACCTTGCCGGCCTCCACCTTGTAGAGATCGGTGGCGATGCGCGCCCAGGCCGGGCGGTGGGTGATCGCGACGATGGTGTAGGTGCCGGCAAGCGCCGCCACGCCCTGGCAGATCAGTTCCTCGGTTTCGGGATCGAGGGCGCTCGTTACCTCATCGAGGATCAGCAGGCGGGGATTGTGCACAAGGGCACGGGCCAGGGCGAGGCGCTGGCGCTGGCCGCCCGACAGGCGAGTGCCCATCTCGCCCACGTCACTGTCCAGTCCCTCGGGCAGCGAGCGCACGAAGTCGAGCGCCCCGGCGCGCTCCAGCGCCGTCTCGATGGCCGAGGTGGCGAGGCCTTCATCGCCGAGCGCGATGTTGTCGCGCACCGAGCCGTGCAGCAGGCTCAGTTCCTGCGGCACATAGCCGATCATCCGCCGCCAGGCGCTGAGCGAAAGATCGTCGAGCGGCACCTCGTCGATCAGCACCCGCCCGCTGTCGGGCTTGTTGAGACCGATGACGAGGTCGATGAGGGTGGTCTTGCCGGCGCCCGAAGGCCCTTGCAGAACGGTGATCCCGCCGGTCGGTATGACAAGGTTGACGTCCCTCACCACCGGCTCCTCGGCATGGGCGAAGGTGATGTTCTCGAAGCGGCAGCCCTTTTCGAAGGTCGGCTGGCGGGTGCCGGGGTCGGGTTCGAGGTGTTCGATCAGTTCGGCGGTCAGTTCCTGGGTGCGCCAGTAGGCGCTTTCGACCTCCACGGCCTGCTGCAGAAACCCCTGCATCCTGGCGGAAAGCACCGTGATCTGCATGAAGATGACCCCCGCCACCACCATTTCCGACAGCGCGACGTGCCAATAGACCGAGGCGATATAGATGCCGACGCCGATGGCAGTCACCTGCAACACTTCCTGGCCCTGCGCCTGGCCCTGGCGGGCGATGGCGCGGGTGATGAGGGCGCGGCGCAGGCGGCGGATCTTGGAGGCGAAGTAGAGGGTGAAGTGATTCTGCCGGTCCATGGTCTTGATCGGCTTGATGTTGTTCAGCGCATCGGAGACCAGCACCACCAGTTCGGAGGTGCGATCGGTCTGGCGGAAGCCGGCGCGGCGGGCGATGCGCACCAGTTGGCCGAGCACCAGAATGAGGAACAGCCCGACGATGATGCCCGCCAGCGCCAGCGTCAGCGACACGAACAGGGCAACGATGATGTAGACGAGCGTCTGGAGGGAGTAGGCGACAAAGCGGGCGGCAAGGAAATAGGCATCGCCGGCGCGGGTGCAGTCGTTGGAGATGGCATTGGAGATGCGGCCCACCCGGCGGTCGACGAAATAACTCCAGCGGGCATCGAACAGCGCCCCGAGCAGCTTTGTCCTGAGGCTGGCCGACACGTTGGCCACCGCGACGCCGGCATAGGTGAGGGCGGCGAAGGTCAAAAGGTTCTTGATGAAGAAGGTAAGGATGGCCAGGAGAATGAGGATGCCGAGGGTCGGATGCACGTGGACGGCCCCGAAGACGGTCGCGACGATGCGGTTGAGCGGCGATGAGGAGGGATCGTCGTTCGAATCCAGCATCGACACCACGGGCAGCAGCATGCCGAGGCCGACCGCCTCGCAAGCCCCGGCAAGCAGCAGGCAGGCGAGCACCGCGAAGGGGTGGGTGCCCTCGGCCCCGAAGAAGATACGCAGGATTCGCAGCATGAAGTCTCGAATAGCGCGAGTGGCGGGTGAACTCAACGGGCGGCTGCACCCGTGCCGCCCTGTCTCCCTAACGGGCGGCGATGGCCATCCTAGATCAGCATGCCATTGGGTGGAATCACCCAATGGCATAAAAGCTGATCGATTCCGGGAAGTTGAGCATGATGTTATGCGAAAAGTGGCTTCCACTTTTCGGCATCATGCTCTGCGGCGCAATATGGTCAAGGCCAAGCACACCGCACGACCGCCCAGCGCCGCTCGGGCGGTGAAGCCAGTCTGGCGTGGTTGCCCGGCGCCAAGCTGGCTGGGTGAAAGGGCGGTAAGGCGGCGGTCATCGATCCCGTGCTAAGAGGTCCTTTCATGTGGAAACGCCTCGCCTTCAGCACCGTTTCGCGCCGCCTGCTGCACCCGTGGTTCCGCCTCAGGCGCGGCCTGACGCTGGGGGTGAGGGTGGCGGTCAGCGACGGCGAGGGGCGCATTCTTCTGGTGCGCCATACCTATGCGCCGGGCTGGCTGTTCCCCGGCGGCGGGGTCGAGCGCGGCGAAACGGCCGTCGACGCGGCGCGGCGCGAGGTGGCCGAGGAGACCGGCGTCATCGCCACCGGGCCGCTCAGGCTGTTCGGCCTCTATGCCAACGAGGCGAGTTTTCCCGGCGACCACATCGCGCTCTATGTGCTGGAGCGCTTCGAGCGGCAAGCATGGAAGCCCTCGCTGGAAATCGCCGAAGCGGGGTTCTTTGCCCGCGATGCGCTGCCAGAGGGGGTGACCGGCGGCACGCAGCGGCGGCTCCAGGAGATGGCCGGCGAGCGGGCGGTGGAGGAGATGTGGTAAGGGCCGGCAACAAGATGTGGACCGGTGTGGCGATTGATGCTATGGAGCGCGCCGGCCATAGTTTGAGGAACGGTCCGCACGACATGAACCGGGCTGCGATCAGCATCAGCTTGCGACGAGGCGGCTCCAGCGCCGGCCTGAGCCGGCACGCCCAGCGCTCCTGAGGTTTTCGGGGTCTTCCCGGCCGCAAGGGGCAGCCTTTCAAGCCTTTTGCGAAAAGATCAGGCCCATGTCATCGCTTTCCTATGAAATCCTGCCGGAGCGGTCCGGCGACCACCCGCACATTGAAAATCTGCTGGATGAAGTCTTTGGCCTCGACCGGCGCACCAAGACGTCCTACCGGTTGCGCGAGGGCGAGCGCCCGGTGCCCGGCCTGTCGTTCGTGGCGGTGGGCAAGGGGGGCGATGTCCTCGGCGCCGTCAGTTTCTGGCGGCTCCACATTGGCGATGACGGCACGCCCGCCCTGCTGCTCGGGCCGCTGGCGGTCTCACCCGCCTTGCAGGGCAAGGGCATCGGGCGGGCGCTGATGCACCACGGGCTCGATCTCGCCAGGGCGAAAGGCCATGCGCTGGTCGTGCTGGTGGGCGATGAACCCTATTATGCCCGCGTCGGATTCCAGCGGTTGCCCGAGGGGCGGCTGATCCTGCCCGGCCCGGTCGATCCGGCGCGCTTTCTATATCTGGAGCTTCAGCCGGGCGCCCTCGATGCGGCCCATGGTCTGGTGCTGCCGCCCAAGCGTTATGCGGTCTCTCACCGGCCTTCGCGGTACCACATGGTCGAAGCGGCGAGCAAAAGCAAAGCCAGGCTCAAGAGGGTGGAAAAGAGCGGCAGTTCGCTCACCGCCCGCACCCGATAGGCGCCGTTCGATTTCAGGCCCAGCCAGCCCGGACCGAACATCGAGCGGCCGGCCCTGATCTTGGTGAGGCGCGGCATGGAAATGGCGGCGGGATCGTCGCCGCCGGTGCTCAGCCAGCGCACCGCGCCGCCCGAGGCATCGACGATGGGCTTCAACAGGGTATCGGTCGCCGCCACGCTGGCCGCCTCGCGCGGGTCGGGGCTGCCGACGGCGGCGAAGGCGGAAAGGGTGCCGTCCGAAAGCCGCCAGATGCCGGCTTCGGCGACGGGAATGCGGGCGGTGAAGGTGCCCGGCTGGGCGGCGGCAAGGTCGATGACCTGGGTCTTGCCGGTGGGCGAAGTAACGGTGACGGGGGCCGGTTTGTCGGCCATGGTCTGGCGGGTGATGGTGAGCATCGAGCCGTGCTGCAAACCGGTCAGGGCCTCTTCTTCCAGTTCCGGCTCCTTCATCAGCCAGTGGGCGAGGCGGCGCAGCAATTCCGCCTGCGGCCCGCCGCCCTCGTAACCGCGCGCCCACAGCCAGATCTGATCGGAGAGGATCGAGGCGACGCGCCCCTTGCCCTGATGCGCCAGGATCATCAACGGCTTGCCGTCGGGACCCGACATGATGACGTTGCCGGCGCGGGCCTCGGCGTCGATGAGGCGGAACCAGCGGCCCCAGGCGGGCTTGCCGTCCACCGGTCCGGCACCGTTGAGGCCGCGGCTCACGGGATGGCGGCGGCCGTCCCTGGTGAGCCGGGGGCGGAACGGGCCGGTGGTGACGTTGCCGGTGGGGGCGGCGGCAAGGACATCGGCCAGCGGCGTGCGGTAAATGCTCAAGGGTGTCGCGTAGTCAGGCCCGGCGGCTACCAGCACGGCGCCGCCCTTCCGCACATAGTCGGCGATATTGGCCAGGTAGGCGAGCGGCAGCACGCCGCGGCGCTGGTAGCGGTCGAAGATGATGAGATCGAACTGGTCGAGCTTTTCCACGAACAGTTCGCGGGTGGGAAAGGCGATGAGGGAAAGCTCGCGTATGGGCGTGCCGTCCTGCTTTTCCGGTGGCCTGAGGATGGTGAAATGCACCAGGTCGACGGAGGCATCGGCCTTCAGGAGGTTGCGCCAGGTGCGTTCACCCGGGTGCGGCTCGCCGGAGACCAGAAGCACCCTGAGGCGATCGCGGATGCCCTCGGTGATGACCACGGCGCGGTTGTTGCGGGTGGTGATCTCGCCTTCAAGAGGGTCGACGACCACCTCGATGAGGGTCTTGCCGCCGTGGGTGATCTTCAGGGGCAGTTCGACGGGCTGGCCGACACGGGCGGGAAAGGGAACCGGCGCACCGCCGTCGACGGCGATGGTGACCTCGACGGGCGTGCCGGCATCGGCGATGCCGACATCGTCGACCCGCACTTTCACGGCCTGGTCATGGCCGACGATGGCAAAGCGCGGGGCGTTCTCGACGATGATGCGGCGGTCGCGCTCGCCCGGCCTGCCGGTGATGAGGGCATGCAGCGGGCCACCATGGTCGAGATCGGAGACCGAGGCGGGCACGTCGTGGACCTCACCGTCGGTGACCATGATGGCGCCGGCATAGCGCTCCGGCGGCACGTTGGCGAGGGCGCCGGCGAGCGCAGCGAACAGGCGGGTGCCGTCCTCGCTGGCGGAAATGCCGGACTTGACCGTGACGATGCGCAATTCGGTGTTGGGCAGGGCGTGCACCTGCTTCTCGATGGCGGCGCGGGCCTTTTCGGCCTGGGCGGCGCGGGCGCCGATCTGCTGGCTCTGGCTCTGGTCGATGACCGCCACCGCGATATCGCTCAAGGGCGTGCGCTCTTCCTTGCGCATGGCCGGGTTGGCGAGGGCGGCGATGATCAGCAGGGCGGTCAAAAGGCGCAACACGGCGCCGCGGGCGCGCGCCACGAGGCCGGCCGCTGCCAGCGCCAGCAGCAAGGCGGCCACCGCCCACAGCGCCGGTGTCGGCAAGAGCGGGGCAAAGCGGATCGACCAGGTCCAGTCCATCTATTGGCCCAGCCTTTCAAGCAGTGCCGGCACATGCACCTGATCGGCCTTGTAGTTGCCGGTGAGGGCATACATCACCAGGTTGATGCCGGTGCGGTAGGCGAATTCACGCTGTTGCTCGCCGCCCGGCACGCACGGGAACAGCGGTTGGCCCGAGGCATCGGTGGCCCAGGCGGCGGCATAATCGTTGGAGCCGATGATGATGGAGCTCACACCGTCGGCGCGCGTGGTGCTCCGGGTGTCGCCGCCGGCGGCCTCGACCCACAGGCGGCCGTTGGCATAGCGGCCGGGAAAGGCCTGCATCAGGTAGAAGGCCTTGGTCAGCACATGATCGGGCGGCACCGGTTCGAGCGGCGGGATATCGAGTGTGGCGAGGATGCGCCTGAGCGCCTGCAAGGCGGCAGTGGGCTGGCCGGTGAAGTCGAGGCTGTCGCCGTTTTCATCGCGGGTGTCGAAGAAGATGGTGCCGCCGTTCTTCATGAAGGCGTCGATGCGGGCGAGGGCTGCTTGCGAGGGCACCGGCGTATCGGCGGTGATCGGCCAGTAGATGAGGGGGAAGAAGACGATCTCGTCGGTTTCGATGTCGACGCCCATGGGGGCGGCGGGCTCGACGGCGGTGCGCTTGGTCAGGATGTCGGTGAGGCCGGTAAGGCCGGCCAGGGTGACGGTGTCGACCTGCGGATCGCCGGTGACCACATAGGCAAGGCGGGTATCGAGGGCGGCGCGCATGGCAAAGCGGTCGGCCGCCGAGAGATTGGCGTCCTGGGCGAAGGCGAGATGGGGGAGGGCGGTGGCCAGCACGGCGATGGCCAGCATGCCGGTCGCCAGGCCCGGGCGGCGCAGCAGGCGGCGCCAGGCGCCCGACAGCCGCAGGGCAGCAAGGCAATCGAGCGCGAACACCAGGGCGGCGATGAGGAACAGGATGCCGGCGAGGTCGCGCGGCGGCGCCGCCGTGTAGCCGGCAAGGCTGATGCCGGCGGGCAGATTGGCGATGGCATCGAGGCTGTCGCCCCCCAGCGTCAGGTTGAGGGTGCGGGTGGCGCCCTGGCGTTCATACAGGCCGGGGGGATGCAAGGGGCCGGGCTTGAGGGTGGCAAAGGCCCTGGCTTCTATCGGCTCGGCGGCGGCATCGGGGGTGACAAGCTCGCCGCGCCCGTCGAGCACCAGCTTGGGCACGAAGGCACCGGCTTCGGACTTGCCGGTGTCAGTGCCGGCCAGCGCACCGGGGCCCATTTCGACCACCCGCTGCAGCATCTCGACGAACAGGCCGGTGAGCGGCAGGTTGGACCAGTCGGCATTGGCGGTGACGTGGAACAGGACGATGGTGCCTGCGCCGCGCCGTGCCGCCGTCACCAGCGGGGTGCCGTCCTGAAGGCTCGCCCAGGTATGGTCGAAAAGCTCGGCGGAAGGCTCGGCCAGCACCTGGCGGGAAACGGTGACGGACTTGTCGATGGCGAGACCGGCAAAGGGGCTCTTGTCGGGGAAGGCGGCGAGGCCTTGCGGGCGCTCCCAGCTCAGGGCGCTGCCCAGGGTGCGGTCGCCGGCGCGCAAGGGAACCGGCACCAGATCGTCATTGCCGGACGCCAGACGCGGGCCGGCGAAGCGCACCAGGAGGCCGCCTTTTTCCACCCATTTGGCCACGGCGTTGCGGTCATCGGCGCGCAGCACGCCGATATCGGCCAGCACCAGGACCGACAGCGACGACCCCAGCAGGCTGGAGACCGGCTGGTCGGCATCGACCTTGCGGATCTCGGCCACCGGTTCGAGGGCGCGGCTGACGTAATAGAGCGGCGATAGCAGCGGCTGGTCGGATTCGAGCGAGGCGCCGGAGACGAGGCCGACGGTCTTGCGCCGCCAGCGGTCACCGAACAGGTAGACACCGGCGGCCGTTCGCGCCGCCGTCAGGTCGATGCGGTGGGCCTCATTGCGCAACTCCACCGGCAATTCGAAGGAAAGATCGGCCTTGCCGCTGCCGGCGGTAAAGCGGGCGGTGGCGGACGCCAGGCTGCGGCCATTGGTGGCGAGGATGTTGACCGGGGTTTCGGCGGCGGCCTTGTCCGGCACCCTGAGGACGCTCACCTTGAGCTTGCCATCAACCAGTCCGGGCTTGCCCAGGGCCATGGCGAGGCGGGATTTCTGCGGCAGCAGGACGGTTGGTGCGGCACCGCTGCCGGAAAGGGCGGCAAGCCCTGCGGCAAAGGCGCGGGCATCGCCGTCGTCGATGCCGTCGGCCAGCCACACCACCTGGATGCCGCTATGTCCGGTCGTTGCGGCCTCGATGCGGGCAAGCGCGCCCTTGCGGTCGAGCGCCCAGGCGACCGGCACGATGGCGGCGGCGCGGCGGCGGGCCTCGTCGGCGGGGAGGAATTGCGGCACCGATTGATCGCGTCGGGGGGCGGTGGCGACGACCGCCACCGGCACGCCACGGTTGGCGGCGGCATCGATGAGGCGCGACAGGGCGGCCTCGCGGGGCTGCCAGTCGGCGGCGGCGGCCCAGCCATTGTCGACGGCGACGAGAAGCGGGCGGCCGTCGGGGGCCAGGCCCCTGTCGCCGCCTACCTGCGGGCGGGCGACGGCGACGATCAGCAGCGCCGCCAGGGCAAGGCGGATGAGCAGCAGCCACCACGGGGTCTTGTCGGGCTGGTCCTCGGGGGTGATGAGGTCGAGCAGCAGGCGGAAGGGTGGAAAGCGCACCGTTTCGGGACGCGGCGGGGTAAACCGCAACAGCCACCAGATAACCGGCAGGGCAAGGAGCGCAATGAGCGCTGCCGGGGTGGCGAAGGTGATGCCGGAGAGGAGGTACATCAGCGCTGGTGCCCTCGTGCCGTCAGTTGCGGCTGACCGCCGATGAGGGCATAGAGCGCCAGAATGATGGCATGGACGGGCCGCGCCGTGTCATGGCGGAAGAAGCTCCAGCCCAGCCGCCGGGTCAGTTGCCCGATGGCCTCGCGGTGGGCGCCGAGGCGCTCGACATAGGCGATGCGCAGGTTTTCTGCGCGGCCGGCGAGAAGGCGGGCGGGGCCTGCATATTCGTGGAACTCGGTGCGCCCGGCAAACGGGAATGTCTCTTCGGCCGGGTCCAGCACCTGCACCAGATGGCCCTTGATGCCGGCATCGGCGAGAAGCCGCAATCGTCCGGCGATCTCATCGACGGGCTTGAGGAAGTCGCCGATCATGACGAGGCTGGCATGGCGGCGGGCAAAGTCGGAAGGCGGCAGGGCGGCAGCTTCATCGTCGGGCGTGGCGCTGCCCAGCCAGTGGGCAAGACGCACGAGGGCATTGCGCGACTGATCGGGCGGAAACGGGCTGTCGATCAGCGCCACCCGTTCGCCCGCCTTCACCGCCAGGACCGCCAGAGTGGCGGCGATGAGGGCGGCGCGGTCGTATTTGGTGACCTCCGCGGCGTTCGAGCGGTAGGCCATGCCGGGATTGCGCGCCACCCACAGATAAAGCGTGTTGGTGGCCGCCCATTCGTTCTCGCGCACCAGGATGCGGTCGCTGCGCGCCGACTTCCTCCAGTCGATGCCGGCGGCCGGATCGCCGGGGCTGTAGGGGCGGTATTGCCAGAAATCCTCGCCCGCTCCCGACTTGCGGCGGCCATGCACGCCGACCACGATGGTGTCGGCGATGCGCTCGGCCTTGATGAGCAGCGGCGGCCAGGCAGCCGCCAGGCGCTCGGCATGCTCGCGCAACTGGAAGCCTTTCAGCGCTCCGTCGGTCACAGGCTCAGGCCGCATCGCCATGGGTTCTAACCCAACCGGCCCGCCAGCCGGTCGATCATGGCATCGATGGTGAGGCCGTCGGCGCGCGCGGCAAAGGAGATGGCCATGCGGTGGCGCAGCACCGGGCGGGCGAGGGCGATGACGTCATCGAGCGAGGGTGCAAGCCGCCCGTCGATCATCGCGCGGGCGCGGGCGCACAGCATCAGGGACTGGCTGGCGCGCGGTCCTGGACCCCAGGAGACGCTCTGGTTCACCTCATCATTTGCATCGGGGCCGGGTCGGGCGCTACGCACCAGTTGAAGGATGCCGTCGGCCACCGCCTCGCCGACGGGGATGGTGCGCACCAGATTCTGCAGGGCGATGAGTTCGTTCCTGGCGAAGATGCCCTTCAGTTCGGGCTCGTCGGCGCCGGTGGTCGAAAACAGCATGCGGCGCTCGGCCTCGAGATCGGGATAGCCGACGTCGATCTCCAGAAGGAAGCGGTCGAGCTGCGCTTCGGGCAGGGGATAGGTGCCTTCCTGCTCGATGGGGTTCTGGGTGGCCAGCACATGGAAGGGACGCGGCAGGTCGTGGCGCTGGCCGGCGATGGTGACGTGGTGCTCCTGCATGGCCTGCAACAGGGCGGACTGGGTGCGCGGGCTGGCGCGGTTGATCTCGTCGGCCATCAGCAACTGGCAGAACACCGGGCCGGGAATGAAGCGGAAATGCCGCCGGCCGTGCTCGTCTTCTTCCAGCACTTCCGAACCGAGGATGTCGGCCGGCATCAGGTCGGGGGTGAACTGGATGCGCTTTTCCTGCAGGCCGAAGACCTGGCCGAGGGCACCGGCCAATTTGGTCTTGGCGAGGCCCGGCACGCCGATGAGCAGCGCATGGCCGCCGGCCAGCAGCGCCGTCATGGTGAGGTTGATCACCTCGTCCTGGCCAAAAATCTGGCGGCCAAGCTCGGCACGCGCGGCGGTCAGGCGCCCGGCGGCGGATTCCAGTTCGGCGATGATTTTGCCGTCGGCTTCGTTGATGGTAGCCATGGTCCTCACTATAGTTTTCAGGCAGGCGCCGGTCGGCGCACGATCCGCGCAATCCGACTCGGCGCCCCAATTACGGTCAAAAGGGTGGCGGCTTTGAGGCCGGCATGCAAGGACAAGTGTAGGACCTCAAGCCGGCACAAAGGATTCACGACGGCGTGATATGAGCCAAGGACACACCAAATCGCCAGGCACCAGCGATGCCGCCAACCCCTTGAGGGGTCTCAGGGAGGTGGAAAAAGCTTCCGCCGGCAAGAGCGGGCTGCCGCCGGTCCACCTGTGGAATCCGCCGTTTTGCGGCGATATCGACATGCGCATCGCCGCCGACGGGACGTGGTTCTACATGAACTCGCCGATCGGGCGAAAACCCCTGGTGAAGCTGTTCTCGCGGGTGCTGCGGCGCGACGAGGACGGCAGGACCTATCTGGTCACGCCGGTGGAGAAATGCGGCATCAAGGTGGACGATGCGCCGTTCCTGGCGGTGGCCATGGCGATCGGCAACAAGGGCAGGGACCAGACCATCACCTTCACCACCAATGTCGATGACGAGGTGACGGTGGATGGTGAACATCCCTTGCGCTTTGAAATCGAGAAGGGGACCGACGGGCTGAAGCCCTACGTGCTGGTGCGCGCCCGGCTGGAGGCGCTGGTCAACCGGGCGATCTTCTATGATCTGGTGGCGGCCGGTACGGTTCATCGCCATGGCGGCGAGGACTGGTACGGGGTTATGTCGTCGGGGCGGTTCTGGCCCATGGCGCGGGCGGCCGATATCGGCCTGAAGGCCGGGCCTTGAGGTCGCCGGGGATGGCAACGGACACGCAAGACTTCACGTACAAATCGGATGAACTGCGGCGGCTGGCAAAGGCGCGGCTGCATTTGCGCCCGCCGGGCGAGGCGCTCGATGTCTCCTTGCCGGCGCGGCGCAGCGACGATGATCTCAACCGCCATCTGCCGTCCACCTTCGATGCACCCAACCCGCGGCCGGCGGCGGTACTGGTGGGGCTGGTCGAGCATGCCGCGGGCCTCAGGCTGCTGCTCACCCAGCGCACCAAGGATCTGCCCTCGCATCCCGGGCAGGTGGCGTTTCCGGGCGGCAAGATCGATCCCGGCGATCAAGATGCCGTGGCGGCGGCGCTGCGCGAGGCGAGGGAAGAGACGGGGCTCGATCAAAGCTTCATCGAGCCTTTGGGGTTCCTCGATGCCTACCAGACCCGCACCGGCTTCCGGATCGTGCCGGTGGTGGCGCTGATCCATCCCGGCTTTACGCTCAGCCCCCATGCGGGCGAGGTGGACGCGGTGTTCGAGGTGCCGCTTTGCTTTCTTATGGACCCGGCCAATCACGTGCAGGAAGCCCGTGAATGGCAGGGTTTCACCCGGCATTTCTATGCCATGCCGTATGGCGAACGCTATATCTGGGGGGCAACGGCGGGGATGATTCGCAATCTTTATGACACGCTCTATGCCGCTACCTCCTGACCTGACGCACGCGCCGTGGCTGCGGGCCAAGGCGCTGCAACAGGTGCTCCGGGTGCTGGAGAAGGCAGGCGCGGCGCGGGTGGCGGGCGGCGCGGTGCGCAACGGGCTCCTGGGCGAGCCGGTCGACGACATCGACATCGCCACCACCTTGCTCCCTGAGCGGGTGACGGCGTTGTGCCAGGCGGCAGGGCTTGGCGTCCATCCGACGGGCCTCGATCACGGCACCGTCACGGTGGTGGCAGGCAAGGGCGATCAGCGCCATGCCTTCGAGGTGACGACGCTGAGGGTCGATGAAGAGACCTACGGACGGCGGGCGAAGGTCGCCTTCACCGATGACTGGACGGTCGATGCAGGAAGGCGGGATTTTACCATCAATGCGCTTTACTGCGACCGTCGCGGCGTCCTGTTCGATCCGCTGGGGGGCCTGAAGGACTTGCGCGCCCGGCGGGTGCGGTTTGTCGGCGATGCCCGCCAGCGCATCACCGAGGATTACCTGCGCATCCTGCGCTTTTTCCGCTTCAATGCCCGCTATGGCCACGGGGCGCCCGATGAGGAAGGCCTCAGCGCCGCGGTGGCACTGAAAGGCGGCCTGAAGCAGCTTTCGGCCGAGCGCATCCGGGTGGAACTGTTGAAGCTGTTCGTCACCCACCGGGCGGCGGCGACGCTGAAGGTGATGCAGGATAAAGGGTTGCTGGCGGTGCTGTGGCCGCAAGCGGGCGATCTGGCGCGATTCACCCGCATGGCGCGGCTGGATGCGCGCTTCGGTCTTGAGCGCGATGGGATGCTCAGACTGGCGGCGCTGTGGCTGGCGCGGCCCGGCGATGCGGCAAGATTGTTCGAGCGCTTCAGGCTGTCAGGCGATGACCTGCAACGCCTCAAGGCGCTGGAGGCGGCAAGCCCGCTGTCGCCCGGCTTGCGCGATGCCGAGCGGCGGGCGGTTCTCTACCAGATGGGACCTGAGGCTTTCCGCGACACGGTGCGGCTTTGCTGGGCCGGTCGGCGCGGGCGTCTGCGCGATGCGGATTGGCGGGCACTCCTGGATTTTGCCGGCAACTGGCCCCTGCCGCGCCTGCCGGTGAAGGGCGCAGACCTGGTCAAGCGCGGCATCGGGCCTGGTCCGGAGGTGGGACGGCTGTTGCAGGCGCTGGAGGACTGGTGGGTAGCCAACGACTTCGCCCCCGACCGCGCGGCGCTGCTGGAACGGCTCGAGAGGCTGAAGCTGTAACCGCATTTTCGGAGAGCGGGATGACGTCGTCTTGTCATCGCGCCGCCCGATAACCAGTTTTCGAACCGTTCCCCCTTCAAGCAGGACGATGCCACCAAACATGCAGAAATTTTCCATTGGCCAGCCGGTGCGCCGGCGCGAGGACCAGCGCTTCATCACCGGCGCCGGGTGCTATCTCGACGATATCGCCATGCCCGGCATGACCCATGCCGCCTTCGTGCGCTCACCCCATGCCCACGCCCGCCTCGTTTCCATCGATGTCTCGCAAGCCAAAGCGGCGCCCGGCGTGTTGGCGGTCTTTACCCATGAAGACGTGGCGGCCGCGGGTCTCGGCACCTTCCCGACCCTCGATCAGGTGGACGGGGTGGACGAGAACGGCATTTCGGTGCCGCCGCGTCATGCGCTCACCGGCGGGGAAGTGCGCTTTGTCGGCGATCCGGTCGCCATGGTGGTGGCCGCAAGCGATGAGCAGGCACGCGAGGCGGCCGAACTGGTGACGGTCGACTATGAGGATCTGCCGGTCGCCGTCGATGTGGCGACGGTGCTCGATGCGGCAACGCCGCTCGTGTGGCCGCAGTTCGGCAGCAACCGGGTCTATCACTTCCACAAAGGCGATCTCGAAGGGACCGATGAGGCGCTGGCGGCGGCGACGCACGTGGTCAGCCTCGATTTCGTCAATAACCGGCTGGCGCCCTGCGCCATGGAACCGCGCGGCGTCATCGGCTCGTGGAATGCGCCAGAGGAACAATATGTGCTGCATGTCTCGGGGCAGGCGGTGTTCGGCCAGCGCGGGCAGATGGCCGACGAGATCTTCAAGGTGCCGCCGGCGCAAATTCGCGTCATCATGCCGGACGTGGGCGGCGGCTTCGGGGCGAAGAACTTCGTCTATCCGGAAAACGTCATGGTGATGTTCGCCGCCCGCGCCGTCGGCCGGCCGGTGAAGTGGGTGGCCGAGCGCGGGGAGAATTTCACCACCGAGGTGCACGGGCGCGACCATGTCACGCGCGCCGACCTGGGGCTCGATGCCGAGGGCAGCTTCACCGCGCTGCGCATCCGCACGCTCGCCAACATGGGGGCCTATCTCTCCAGCTATTCGACCATCGTGCCGACCTCGGCGAGCTGGGTGTCGGCGGGGGGCAGCTATCGCATCCCCAAGGTGTCGATGGCGGTCGATGCCGTGTTCACCAATACCGTGCCGGTCGATGCCTATCGCGGTGCCGGGCGGCCGGAATCGGCCTATCTGATCGAGCGGCTGGTGGACGTGGCGGCGCATGACCTCGGGCTCGACCCGATCGACCTGAGAAGGCGCAACCTCATTACCCGGTTCCCGCACCAGTCGGCGCTCGGGGTGACCATCGACACCGGCGATTTCGTGCACACGCTCGACATGGCGCTGGAGGCCGCCGGTCATGCCGGGCTGGAAAAGCGCCGCAAAGCCGCTGCCCGGCGCGGGCGGCTCCTGGGGTTCGGCGTGTCGAGCTATCTGGAAGTGACGCTGGGCATCCCGTTCGATGAATCGGAAATCCGCTTCGACGACGACGGCGGGGTGAGCGTCATCGTCGGCAGCGCCTCGGCGGGCCAGGGCCACGAGACCACCTATGTGCAGATGGTCAACGCCGAACTGGGGATCGACCCCGACCGCATCCGCTATGTGCAGGGCGATACTGGGCTGATGGCCTCGGGCGGCGGCCATGGCGGGGCACGTTCGCTGAAGATCGCCGGCAGCGCGCTTTATCTCGCCGCCGGCGAGGTGCGTGAAAAGGCGCTGAAGGCGGCCGGGCACCTCTTGGAGGCCGATCGCGGCGACCTGGAATTCGAAGACGGGATGGTGCGCATCAAGGGCACCGACCGGGCGCTGTCGGTCATCGAGGTGGAAGAGGGCCTGCGGCAGGCTGAAAAGCTGCCCGACGGCATCCCCGCAACCCTCACCACGCGGCATCGCTTCGAGCGCCAGGGCCTGAGCTTTCCCAACGGGACGCATGTGGCGGAAGTGGAGGTCGATCCTGAAACCGGGACGGTCGATCTGGTGGGCTATACGGTGGTCGATGATTTCGGGCGCATCGTCAACCCGCTGATCGCCGAGGGCCAGGTGCTGGGCGGTATCGCGCAAGGGGCGGGCCAGGCGCTCATGGAGGGTGTCGCGTACGACGACAGCGGCCAGCTCATCACCGGATCGTTCATGGACTATGCGCTGCCGCGTGCTTCCAGCCTGCCGTCGATGGCGGTGGCCTTCAACGAGGAGGCCCCCACCGCCACCAACCCGCTCGGCGTCAAGGGCGCCGGCGAGGCCGGTGCGACGGGGGCGCCGCCCGCCGTCGTCAACGCGGTGATCGGTGCGCTCAAGACTTTTGGGGTGCGCCATCTCGACATGCCGCTGACGGCGGAAAAGGTGTGGCGGGCGATCGGCGCGGGCGGTTGAGGGTTTAGGCCATCTTGACAAGGGGCTCGCGCCCGTCGAGCATGCGCGGCAGCCCTGTGGGGGGATGCTCACCGGCGCTGATAACACGCGGTGAAACGTCCGGTGCGCAACGGTCAGAAGCAGATGCGGTTCGAGGCCTATCAGGGGCGCCTCTATGGTTTTGCGCTGGCCATCAGCCGCAACCGCGAGGTTGCCTCCGATCTGCTGCACGACTGCATCGTCAGGGTGATGACGGCGCGCAACGTGCCGGAAGACGACAATGCCTACCGGGCCTGGCTGTTCACCATCCTGCGCAATTTGTGGCGCGACCATCTGCGCGCCCATAGCCACGGCGAGCCGGTCGAACTGGATGCAGTGGCGGAGATGGACTTCAGCCCGCAGCCGATCGAGCAGGTGGTGGTCAACGCGGTGGCGGTGCACCAGGCCTTCGACCATCTCCACCCCGATCATCGCGACATTCTGGCGGTGGTGGATATCGGCGGTTTCAGCTATGGGGAAGCCGCGCGGATCCTGTCGATCGCCGAAGGAACCGTGATGAGCCGCATCAGCAGGGCCCGGGCCGCGCTGGCCCACCTGCTGCGCGACGACCAGGTCATCGAGATGCGGCATCACGCAAGGCGCCAGAAGCCATGAACGAGCGCAAGCCGGATTTTGCAACCCTCAATGCCTATGTGGACGGCGAACTGGAGCCGCCGGCCGCCGCGGCAGTGGCCCGCGCCGCGGCCGAGGACGCCGGCATCGCCGATCAGGTCGCCAAGCTGCACGCCATGAAGGCGGCGGTGCGCGAGACCTACGATACGCCGCCGGTCATCACCATCTATCCGTCGCGGCCGGCGTTTTCGCGCCTGACGGGCGGGGCGCTGGCTGCCGGGCTGGCGGTCGCGGTGGTGGCGGCCGGGCTGTGGCTTGGGGTGGAATGGCTTTCCGCACCGGCGACACCGGGCAATGTCTTTGCGGCGGCCCTGAGCAACCATGACCGGTGGACAAGCGAGCCGGAGCAGGTGGCGCCTATCGAGGTGGCGGCCGGCTTCACGCTGCCCGACCTCACGCTCTCAGGGCTCAGGGTCGAGGCAGTCGAAACCGATGTGAAGCTGAACGGCATCCCCGCCACCCATATCGGCTATGTGGGCCACAAGGGGTGCCACCTGAGCCTTTATGTGCTGCACATGCAGGGTGTGGTCGATCTGGGCGATTCCGCCAGTGACGACCTGCTGCACGCCGAAAGCTGGATGGTCGGCAGCACCACCTACCTGGCGATCGCCCGGCGCATGGACCCGGTGCGCTTCACCACCATCTCGCACGCCCTGCGCCTGGCCACGGAAAAGGGCATTCCGCTCGATCAGCGGGTGCGCATGGCATTGGCCAAATCGCACCAGCCCTGCGTGTCCTGAATTAGGGTTCAGACCGGCACCGTGACGCGCGCCCGGAGGCCGCCAAGGGGGCTTTCTTCCAGAACGATCTCGCCGCCATGGCTTCTGGCGATGTCGCGGGCAACGGTGAGGCCGAGGCCGATGCCGGCGGTGTCCTGGTTGCGCCCGCCCTCCAGCCGCACGAAAGGCCGGAACACATCCTCGCGCTGCCTGCGCGGGATGCCGGGGCCGGCGTCGTCGATGAGGATCGTCAGGCGGCCATCGCTGCTGGTCGCGGCGACCCGCACCGTGTCGGACTGGCGCACGGCGTTGCCAATGAGATTACCGAGACAGCGCTTGAAGGCAATGGGCTTGACGGCCGCCATCAGCCCTTTCGGGATGTCGAGATCGAGGCGCGGGCCGGTGCGGGCGATCTCGCCGCCGATGGCAGAGGCAAGGTCGGAAATATCGGTCACCACGGTCGCTTCACCGCCGTCGCCGCGCACGAAGGCCATGTAGCCCTCGAGCATGCGCTGCATCTCGTCGACATCCTCACGCAGCGCCGCGGTGGCCTGCTGGTCCTTGAGGACGGCAAGGCCAAGGCGGAAGCGGGTGAGGATGGTGCGCAGGTCGTGGCTGACGCCGGCCAGCATGGCGGTGCGCTGCTCGACATGGCGCTCGATGCGCTCCTTCATGGCGAGGAAGGCACGGGCGGCCTGCTTGACTTCGGCGGCGCCGCGCGGCTCGAAGCCGGCGGGCACGTCGCGTCCCATGCCGAAGCTCTTGGCCGCATCGGCCAGTTCCTGGATCGGCCTGATCTGCTTCCTGAGGAAGACGATGGCCACCGCCAGCAGCACCAGCGAAGAACCGATCATCCATAACAGAAAGATGTAAGTGTTGGAGGCATAGGCGCGGGCCTGGTCGGTCAGGAAACGGAAGACCACCCCCTTTTCGACAAGGATGCGGGTATCGACGAAGCCGGAATGGCCGAGAGTATCGAGCCAGAACGGCTTCTTCACGTAGCGCCCCACGTAGCGCGACAGCTTCTGGTCGAGGATGGAATAGAACGGTTTGTCGCGGATGGTCGGCAGTTCGGTGCCGGTCTCGATCTTCAGGCCGATGCCGAGATCGTCGTTGGCCAGTTGCTCGATGCGGGCGATGGATTGAGGCGTGTGGGGACTGTCCTGATAGAGGTCGACGAGGAGCTGCATCTCGTGGGCCACCGACTTCGACAGGGTCCGGGTGACCTTGTCCCAATGGCGCTCCATGATGGTGTAGGCCATGATCGATTGCAGCAGCACCATCGGGGCGATGACGATGATCAGCGAACGCGGATAGAGGCCCTCGGGCAGGTGGCGCTCGAGAAAGCGGTTGAAGTGCCAGTAGAGCGTCCGCGGCTTATCCGCCTGGTCCTCGACGTCCGTTACGGCCGCCATGATCAGCCTTCCTTTGCGTTGCTAATCAAGGTGCAGAGTATAACCTGCTCCGCGCACGGTTTGCAGATAAACCGGATTGGCCGGATCGTCCTCGATCTTGCGGCGCAGGCGGTTGATGTGCACATCGACCGAACGCATGCCTTCCTCGCGGGCGCCCTGTTGCAGCGTGTCGCGCGACAGGGTCTGGCCGGGGCGCTGCACGAACTGGCGCAGCATGTCGCGTTCGCGGGTGGTGAGACGGACGATGTCGTCGCCGCGGCGCAGTTCGCCGCGCGCCGGATTGAAGACGCAGGGACCGAAACGCACCTCATCGGCGGGGCTCGCCGGCTGGATCGAGCGACGCAGGATGGAGCGCAGGCGCAACAGCAGTTCCAGGGGCTCGAACGGCTTGGTCAGATAGTCGTCGCCGCCGGTAGTCAGGCCGGCGATGCGATCTTCGGCCTCGGCCAGCGCCGACAGGAAGACGATGGGCACGCCGTCGCGGCGGCGCAGGTCGGCGGCCAGGTCGAGGCCGGAGCGGCCCGGCATCATGATGTCGAGGATGATGGCGTCGAAGGCCAGACCGCGCAGCAGCGCCACGGCCTCCTCGGCGCTCGATGCCGCCGAAGTGCGAAAGCCGTTGTCGGCGAGATAGGCGCCGAGAAGCTGGCGGATGCGCCGGTCGTCATCGACGATGAGGATGTGGGGGCTCTGGTCCTCCAGGACAGCGGTCACGGCGCGACATCTCCCTCACCGCCGTTGCCGGCGACCAGGCGGGCCACCTCGTCGCGGTTGGCTGGATCGACGAGACCGGTGAGGACGGCGCGATATTCGCCGTTCTCGCTGGCGCCCACCAGTTGCAGCGCCGCCCTGACCCGCCTGATCTGCGGTTCGACCAGCCGGGCATGCAGGCGGCGGCCGGCCTCGGTCAGATAGAGCAGGCGCTGGCGGCGGTCGGAGGGGCCTTCGCGCTGCACCACGTAGCCGGTCTCCACCAGTTCGCGCAGCACGCGCCCCAGCGACTGCTTGGTGATGGCGAGGATGGACAGAAGCTCGGCTACCCGGATGCCGGGATTGCGCCCGACGAAATGGATGACACGGTGATGGGCGCGCCCGAAGCCGTAGTCGTTGAGGATGGCGTCGGGCTCGCAGGTGAAATCGCGGTAGGCAAAAAACAGCAGTTCGACCAGCTCGACGATGGGTTTGTCGGCGGCGTCGGTGGCGCCCGCTGCGGCCGGCCGGGTCGCCGGAGGATTTGTGCTTGAATTTATGTCAGCCATATTGACATATTTTACCTGAATTGCTAGGCGTGTCCAGTGCCGGACGGGGTGTTCCGGCGATTTCTCCGAAGGTGAAAGTCATGTCGGTCATACCGTTCGATCAGCGCGAGGGTGTCATCTGGTTCAATGGCGATTATGTGCCGTGGAAGGATGCCAAGGTGCATGTGCTGACCCATGGCCTGCATTATGGCAGCGGTGTGTTCGAGGGCGAACGGGCCTATGGCGGCGAGATCTTCAAGCTTTCCGAGCATACCGAGCGGCTGTTTGCCTCGGCCGAAATGCTCGACATGAAGATCCCCTTCACGCCGGCCGAGATCGACGAGGCATGCCGCCAGACGCTCGACCGCCAGGGGCTCACCGATGCCTATGTGCGCCCCATCGCCTGGCGCGGCTCGGAGATGATGGGCGTGTCGGCGCAGAATACCCGCATCAACGTCGCCATCGCCATCTGGCAGTGGCCGGCCTATTTCGACCCCAGCCAGCTCGACAAGGGCATCCGCCTCGACATCGCCGAATGGTGCCGGCCCGATCCGCGCACCGCGCCGTGCAAGGCCAAGGCGGTCGGCCTCTACATGATCTGCACGCTCTCCAAGCATGCCGCCGAGCGCAAGGGCTATGCCGATGCGCTGATGCTCGACTGGCGCGGCCAGGTGGCCGAATGCACCGGCGCCAACATCTTCTTCGTCAAGGATGGCGAACTCCATACCCCGGCGCCCGACTGCTTCCTCGACGGCATCACCCGGCGCACGGTGATCGCGCTCGCCAGGGCGCGCCAGCTGAAGGTCAATGAACGGGTCATCATGCCCGAAGAGATGGCCGGCTTCGAGCAGTGCTTCATCGTCGGCACGGCCGCGGAAGTGACGCCGGTGGGCGAGATCGGGCCCTACAAGTTCGCCGTCGGCGACATCACCCGCACGCTTCGCGGCGATTATCTGGCCGAGGTCCAGCCCAAGAAGGCGGCGGCCGAATAGAACTTGGCGTTCGAGCATGATGTTACCCGAAAAGCGGCATCCACTTTTCGGCATCATGCTGTGGTCCAGTTCCGCGTCAAAGCCTGCGATGGCGTGCGCCGCCTTGATTTCGGGGCGGTGACCGCCTAGCTGTTTGCCAGGCCACAACCGGGACAGGATCAATGACCACCACGTCGACGCGCTTTTTCGATGAAATGGCCAAGCTGATGGGCAATGCGGCGGGTGCCGCCCAGGGGGTGCGCCGGGAGATCGACACCCTGGTCAAGGCGCAGGTGGAGCGCGTCCTCAACGACCTCGACGTGGTACAGCGCGAGGAGTTCGAGGCGGTGCGCGCCATGGCCCAGGCGGCGCGCGAGGAAAACGACAGGCTCAAGCAACGCATCGCCGAACTGGAAGCAAAAGCCGGGCTCCAGCCGCGCCCCGAGTGAGCTCAAGTCGAGGGCTCTGCACGCATCAGATGTGGAGGACCCGCGCGCATGGGCACATTGCCCTTGCGGCTCGAGTCCGCTTTCGGCAACCTGCAACAAGTTGATGTAGCAGTGATTCGCGGCACGATATGTTGTGCCGCTTGTGGTGAATCGGCCTCCGGCAGCGAGAGACGGAAAGCGGCATGACAGCAATCGCGGTACTGGCCAGGGACACGATCAATCCATTGGACACGGTCGAGGAACTGGCCAGCGTCCACGACTGGCTCATCGACCGGCCCGGCAATGACGAAGTGACCATGGTGGTGGAAGGCTCGTGGTCCGCCTTGCACGTGTGCCTCAACTGGCGCGAGGACCTGGAAGGGCTGCATCTGGCCTGCAGCTTCGACCTCAAGGTGCCGGTGCGGCGGCGCGAGGAGGTGTGCCGGCTCATCGCCCTCATCAACGAGCAGCTCTATTTCGGTCATTTCGACCTGTGGCAGCAAGAAGGCACCCTGATGTTCCGCCATGGCCTGTTGCTGTCGGGCGGGGCCGAGGCCAACGCGGCCCAGTGCGAGACCCTCATCGGCCTGGCGCTGGATGCCTGCGAGCGCTATTTCCCGGCCTTCCAGTTCGTCATCTGGGCCGGCAAGGGCGCCGAGGAGGCGATCGAAAGCTCGCTGCTCGAAACCCAGGGCGAAGCGTGACGGGCGCCCCCGCCATAGAGCTCAGCGGCAAGCTGGTGCTGGTGGGCGCCGGCAAGATGGGCGGGGCGATGCTGGAAGGCTGGCTCAAGGCCGGGGTGAAGGGGACCCAGGTCGTGGTCCTCGATCCGGCGCCGCCGCCCGAGAGTGCCGCGCTCGTCGCCGAACATGGCATCGCCCACAACCCGCCGCTGGAAAGCCTCACCGGCGTCGAGGTGGTGGTGATGGCCACCAAGCCGCAGATCATGGATGAGGTGCTCGAAAGGGTGGGCCGGCTCGGGGCACAGCATCCGCTCATCCTGTCCATCGCCGCCGGCAAGACCATCGCCACCTTCGAAAAGGCCTTCGGCGATGATGCCGCTGTCATCCGCTCCATTCCCAACACGCCCGCCGCCATTGGTCGCGGCATCACGGCGATGGCAGCCAACAGCCACGTCTCGGGCGACCAGATCGCCCTTGCCCGGACGCTCTTGTCGGCCATCGGTGAGGTGGTGAGCGTCGACGATGAAGCACTCATCGACGCGGTGACGGCGGTTTCGGGATCGGGGCCGGCCTATGTCTTCTACCTGACGGAATGCCTGGCGCGGGCCGGGGCGGCGGCGGGACTGCCGCAAGGGCTCGCCATGCAACTGGCGCGGGCGACGGTGGCGGGGGCCGGCGAACTGATGCATCGCAGCGGCATCGAGGCGGCGACCCTGCGCCAGAACGTCACATCGCCCAAGGGCACCACCTGGGCGGCGCTGCAGGTGCTGATGGCCGATGACGGCCTCGAGCCCTTGATGAAACGCGCCGTCAAGGCGGCGACGGAACGTTCGCGCGAGCTTGCGGGCTGAGGCTTTTGCGCTAAAGTTCCCGCCATGGCAGAGACAAGTTCAACCACCGATGCCGTTATCGACGCCGCGCTGGCGCTGGCGGCGCGGCGGCCATGGCAGGAGGTGGGGCTGGCCGACATCGCCGCCGAAGCCGGCCTCGATCTGGCGGGATTGCGCCAGGTGGCGGCCAGCAAGGCCCATATCCTGGCCCTGTTCTCCAGGCGGATCGATACCCTGCTGCTCAAGGCGCTGAAGTCGGAGACGCTGGAGGGCGAGGCGCATGACCGGCTGTTCGACGTCATCATGCGACGGCTGGATATCCTCAAGCCGTGGCGGGCGGCTGTCAAAAGCATCCTCGCTGCCGGACCGGGCGATCCCGTCGCCGTGGCGGCGGCGGGCCTCAACGCCATGGATGGCCAGCGCTGGACAATGGCGGCGGCCGGCGTCGACCTGCCGCGCGACGGCATCGCGCAAGGGGTGCGGCTCATGGGGCTGGCGATGGTGCAGCACAGGGTGTTGCGGGTGTGGGCCGAGGACGACGATCCGGGACTTGCCCGCACCATGGCGGCGCTTGATCGGCACTTGCGCGACGGCGCCACCTGGCTGAAGCGCCTCGATGCGCCCATGGCGCTGTGCGCAGGCATGGCCCGCATGCTGGGGAGGCTGGCGCGCGGCGCGTCGGCGTCGACCGGGGGCCCGCAACAGCCCGCCGAAGACACAAATGAGAGCCAGCCATGACCGCCACGCCGCCCATCGGCTTCGATGATTTCCTGAAAGTCGACATTCGTGTCGGGGTGATCGAGCGGGCCGAGCCCTACCCGGAAGCGCGCAAGCCCGCCATCAAGCTGTGGATCGATTTCGGCCCCGGGATCGGGGTGAAGACCTCCTCCGCCCAGATTACCCGCCATTACGACATTGCCACATTGCCCGGCCGCCAGGTGCTGGCGGTGGTCAACTTCCCGCCGCGCCAGATCGGCAGGTTCATGTCGGAGGTACTCACTCTCGGGGTCCCCGACGGTGATGGCGAGGTGGTGATGCTGGCGCCGGACAAGCCGGTGCCCGTCGGCGGCCGGATGTACTGAAGAGGCAAGGCTATCGCTTCGAGCCGCGCCCGGGCCAAAAGTTAATCATGTCTTAAAATTGTTCTCGCTCCGGGACAGATCCGCCGCCTAGATTCGCGCCGTCGATCAGGCCGCATTGTCCGGGAGGCGGGGTGTCATGAGCTTCAGTTCGAGTGCGCGCGATGAGGCCCTCGCCAACGAGCGCCGCCGCGGCCATGTCAACGATGTCGCCTTTCGCATCGAACCGGGGCCGGACCCGACAGCGGCGTTCGTGCTGGCGCCGGACCAGGGGCTGGTGTGGGAGACGGGCTCGATCCTCATGGCCGATGCCGGGTTGAAGATCGGCCGCTGGCCGGGTCGCGGGCGCGACATGGCGCTGGTGGTCAACGGCAACGGGCGGGCGGCGCGGCTGGATGCCGGTTCACGTCACGGCGGGCCGCTGGGGGCCTTCGACCTGAAGCGCCACGGCCGGCAGTTGCTGTTCGCGCAGCGGGCGCTGGCGGGGGCCGGGCCGGGGGTCGCCATGACCCGCTATGGCCGCATCGCCCGCAGCGATCCCTCCGCCGATCAGGCGGGCTTCACCCTGTTGCGGGCCGAGGGGGAGGGCTGGCTGTTCCTGTCGGCGGCCGGGCGGGTGATCGAGCGGCGGCTGGCGCCGGGCGAACGGGTGACGGCGGCTATCGGCAATCTCGTCGCCATGACCTCCACCATCGATGCCGATGAAGCCAGCGGCGAACTGGCCGCCGCCTTCGTCAGCCTGACGGGCCCGGGGACGATCTGGGTTCAGGCCGGCAGGGCCGATCCCGTTGGCGAGGTGCGCCGCGAGCCGGTGCGCGCCATGCGGCCGAGCGGGCGACCTGTGCTCGACGTGGTGCGATAAAGCGGCTTTTCGCCCCTGCCGACTTGACGGGGCGCCCCGGCGGCACCATTCATCGGCTATGATGACTTCAGCTTCACCAGCCGGCCGGGTGCTCGTCACCGGGGCTGCCAGGCGGATCGGCCGCCAGATCGCCCTCGACCTGGCGCAGGGCGGATGGCATGTGGCCATCCACTACAATTCCTCCGGCGCGGAAGCCCACGAGCTGTGTCGCGAGATCGAAGGCGCCGGCGGCAGGGCCGTCGCGGTGCAGGGCGACCTCGCGATGGTGGATTGTCCCGAGCGGGTGATCGCCGAAGCCGCAAGCGGGCTCGGCGGCCTCACCTGCCTCATCAACAATGCCTCGCGCTTCGATCTCGACGAGGTGGGCAGCATCACGCAGGAAAGCTGGTCGGGCCATCTCGACACCAACCTCAGGGCCCCGGTGTTCCTGTCGCAAGGCTTCGCGGCGCAACTGCCGGCGGGCGAGGCGGGCAACATCATCAACATCATCGATCAAAGGGTATGGAAGCTCAACCCGCGGTTCTTCTCCTACACCGCCAGCAAGGCGGCGCTGTGGACCGCCACCCGTACCCTTGCCCAAGCGCTGGCGCCGCGCATCCGCGTCAACGCCATCGGACCCGGCCCGGCGCTGCCCAACCCGCGCATGGATCTGCAGGATTTCCACAAGCAGTCGCAGCTCACCATCCTCGAGCGCGGCACCACGCCGGAAGAGATTTCAGCCGCGGCGCGCTATATCCTGTCGGCGCCGGCCATGACGGGACAGATGATCGTGCTGGACGGGGGACAGCATCTCGTCTGGCAGACGCCCGACGTCGTCGACATCCGCGAGTAGCCGCCAGTCAGGAAACTTCCAGAGCAAGGATCAATGCCATGACCACGACCGTCAGCCCGAGTGCCCGCATCGCCGATGCCCATACCAGTGTTCGCCATGTCTTCGTGCGCGACCTGGCGATCATGGCGCTGCTTGGAATTTACGAGGAGGAAAAACTCGAGGCGCAGCAGGTGGTCATCAATATCGACCTGACCGTCAGGGAGCGCGGTGGGCCGCTCGACGACAATATCGCCAACGTGGTTTCCTATGAGAAGGTCGTCGACCATATAAAGGAGATCGTGGCGCGCGGGCATGTGAACCTGGTGGAGACACTGGCCGAGATGATCGCCGGACGGTCGCTTGAAAATCCGTGGGTGCTGGGCGTCAGGGTGCGCATCGAAAAGCCCGACGTCATCCCCGAGGCGGCCAGCGTCGGCATCGAGATCGAGCGCGTTCGCCAGGAGTAGCAGGGAACCGACAGTGAAGCAGGCCGACGACACGGCAGAAGCGCAAGTTGCCGGCGAACAGGTCGAGACCGGCCCGGCGGTGGTGAGGCGGTTTGCGAAGACGCTGCCCAACCGGCCGGGCGTCTATCGCATGTTCGATGCCGAGGGCACGGTGCTCTATGTGGGCAAGGCGCGCTCGCTGAAGGCGCGGGTGGCGAGCTACACCCGTTTCGGCGGCCACACCAACCGCATCGCCGCGATGATCGCCCGCACGGCGTCGATGGAGTTCATCACCACCGGCACCGAGGCCGAGGCGCTGCTGCTGGAGGCCAACCTCATCAAGCGGCTGAAGCCGCATTACAACGTCATCCTGCGCGACGACAAATCGCTGCCCTACATCCTCATCGCCCGCGACCATGCCGTCGCCCAGATCGTCAAGCACCGCGGGGCGCAGTCGCGGGCCGGCGACTATTACGGGCCGTTCGCCTCGGCGGGGGCGGTCAACCGCACCATCAACACGCTGCAAAAGGCGTTCCTGCTGCGCTCGTGCTCCGACAGCGTCTATGAGAACCGCACGCGGCCGTGCCTGCTCTACCAGATCAAGCGCTGTTCGGCGCCGTGCACCGGCGAAATCGCCCTTGGCGACTATCAGAAACTGATCGCCGGGGCCTCGGCCTTCCTGTCGGGCAGGTCGAAGGCGGTGAAGGCGGAACTGGCGACGGCCATGGAAGACGCCGCCGACCGGCTCGATTTCGAGCATGCGGCCCTTTACCGCGACCGTATCGCCGCCCTGTCGCAGGTGACGGCGCACCAGGGCATCAATCCGCAGCACGTGGAAGAAGCCGACGTCTTTGCCATCCACGAGGAAAGCGGGCAGTTCTCGGTGCAGGTTTTCTTCTTCCGCGCCGGGCAGAACTGGGGCAATCGCGGGTTCTTTCCGCGCGCCGACAAGTCCTTCGAGGCGGGCGACGTGCTGGCATCCTTCATCGCCCAGTTCTACGACGACAAGCCGGTGCCGGGGCTGATCCTGCTGGAACGCGACATTCCGGAACGGGCGCTGATGGCGGAAGCCCTCACGACGCGTACCGGCCGCAAGGTGGAAATCCTGGTGCCGCAGCGCGGCGAAAAGCGGGCGCTCGCCGTCCATGCCCTCGACAATGCCCGCGAGGCGCTGGGGAGGAAGCTCGCCGAGGCCAGTTCCCACAGCCGCCTCATGCAAGGCATCGCCCGCGCTTTCGGCCTCGATGCGCCGCCGCGCCGCATCGAGGTCTACGACAATTCCCACATCCAGGGCGCCAGCGCGGTCGGCGCGATGATCGTCGCCGGCCCGGAAGGCTTCATGAAGGGGCAATACCGCAAGTTCAACATCAAGACGGCACCCGGCGACAGCGGCGGCGACGATTACGGCATGATGCGCGAAGTCCTCACCCGGCGGTTTTCACGGCTGCTGCGCGAACATGGCGACCAGCGCGACGGCGACGAGGCGGAAACCGCGATGTGGCCCGACCTGGTGCTCATCGACGGCGGCGCTGGACAGTTGAAGGTGGCGCGGGAGGTCCTGGGCGAACTGGGCGTCGAGGATGTCGCGGTTGCCGGCATCGCCAAGGGACCGGACAGGGATGCGGGCCGCGAGCATTTCTATGTGCCGGGAAAATCGTCCTTCATGCTCGATTCCCGCGATCCCGTGCTTTATCATGTGCAGCGGCTGCGCGACGAGGCGCATCGTTTCGCCATCGGCACCCATCGCGCGAGAAGGGCAAAGACCATCGGCGCCAATCCGCTGGATGAGATCGAAGGCATCGGTGCAAACCGCAAGCGAGCCCTGCTCAAGGCGTTCGGTTCGGCGCGCGGGGTGGCGCGGGCAAGTGCCGGCGACCTGGCGGCGGTGGCCGGCATCTCCTTGGCGCTGGCAACGAAGATATACCGGCATTTCCACGAGACGCGCGAATGAGCCAGGCGACACAAAAAACGGGGCAGCGCACGACCCCGCCGGGAACGGTGGTGCTGAACTGGCCCAACATCCTGACCTACGGGCGCATCGCGGCGGTGCCGGTGGTGGCGGGGCTGGTGATGTATGGCGAGGACCGCTCGCGTTGGCTGGCGCTCGGCATCTTCATCCTCGCCGGCATCAGCGATTTCTTCGATGGGTATCTGGCGCGCCTGTGGAAGATGCAGTCCTCGCTGGGGCGCATGCTGGACCCCATCGCCGACAAGCTGCTGGTGGCGGCGGTACTGCTGGTGCTTTCCGGTGACGATACGCTGGCCGGACTCAACCAGTGGGCGGCGATCATCATCCTGTGCCGCGAAATCCTGGTCTCGGGCCTGCGCGAATACCTGGCCGAATTGCAGGTGTCGGTGCCGGTGACGCGGCTGGCCAAGTACAAGACGGCGGTGCAGATGCTGGCCATGGGCTTCCTCATCGCCGGGCCAGCCGGCGACAAGGTCCTCGCCTACAATACCCTGATCGGCATCGCCGGCCTGTGGGTGGCAGCACTTCTCACCCTTTATACCGGCTTCGACTATTTTCGCGCCGGCATCACCCATCTGACGGAGGAATGAAGATTGCGTATCCTCTATTTCGCCTGGGTCAGGCAGCGGGTGGGACACGGCCAGGAACTGGTCGATCTTCCCGCCGCGGTTGTAACGGTCGGCGATCTCGTTGCATGGCTCAAGGGGCGCGATCAGGGCTATGAGGCGGCCTTCGCCGACCTCAAGGCCATCCGCGCCGCCGTCGACCAGGAACATGTCGGCCTCGACCACCCGCTCAAAGGCGCCCACGAGGTGGCCTTCTTTCCTCCCGCCACCGGTGGGTGATAGCAATGCTGGAAACGGACAAGTTGTTCGCTGGCTCGATTCCGGAAAACTACGACCGCTATATGGTGCCGCTGATTTTCCAGTCGTACGCCGCGGATATTGCACAGCGCGCGGCGTCCTTGTCGCCAAGTGCCGTCTTGGAAACCGCTGCGGGGAGTGGCGTTGTCACTCGCGCATTGGCCCCAAGACTGTCCGCCGGCGCAAGCTATGTCGTAACCGACCTCAACCAGCCGATGGTCGACTACGCCGCATCGCGACAGCCTCCCGACACCCGGATCACCTGGCACCAGGCGGATGCTCTGGCGCTGCCGTTTGAAAATGCGACTTTCGATCTCGTTTGTTGCCAGTTTGGTGCGATGTTCTTTCCCGACCGCATAGCCGGCTACCGTGAAGCAAGGCGGGTCCTGAAGCCCGGAGGACATTTTCTATTCAGCGTATGGGATCGCATCGAGGAGAATGTATTTGCGGATGATGTGACGAATGCTCTCGCAAAGATGTTTCCGAACGATCCGCCGCGCTTTCTGGCGCGCACGCCGCACGGTTATCACGATAAGGCGCTGATCCGCGGCGATCTGGAGAAGGCAGGCTTCTCCCGCGTGGCGATCGAGACGAGAGCCGAACAAAGCCGCGCATCCTCGCCGCGCATTCCGGCCGTTGCCTATTGTCAGGGAACCGTTCTTCGCAACGAAATCGAGGCCAGAGAAGCGGGAAAGCTGGAAGCCGCAACCGATTATGCCGCATCCGCGATTGCAGACAGACATGGCAGCGGCGAGGTTGCCGCCAAAATTCAGGCACACGTCATCGTGGCTGTCGTGTAGGCGCTGGAATATTCCGTTCCGGCGCTTCTCGACATTGCGCTGCTGTGCAGCAATTGCGCCGCTTTCGGAGTTAGGCGGACATGAACCGAATCCATGGGCTGGTGCTCCAGGGTCTGTTGGATATCACGCCAGCGCCACAACCGTGATGCTCAACTGACCCGAGATCAGCATGCAATCGGGCGGAATCACCCAACTCCATAAAAGCTGATCGATTCCAATATGTTGAACATGATGTTATCCGAAAAGCGGTTTCCACTTTTTAGCCTCATGCTCTAGTTCCTGACCAGCGCGGCGTCCAGGATCTTGTCGCGGCCGTAGACGTCGCGGCGGAAATTGACGGTGCCGTCCTTGTCGACCCAGGCAGTCAGATAGGTGACGTAGACCGGCACCTGATGCTCGAGGTTGACGATGCGCTGCTGGCCGGAATCGATCTGCGCCTTGATCTGGTCCATGGTCCAGCCCTGCGGACCGAGCAGCACCTCGGCCAGTTGCAAGGGATACTGCACCCGCATGCAGCCATGGGAGAAAAAGCGCTTGTCGCTGTTGAACAGGCTCTTGGACGGGGTGTCGTGGATATAGACGTTGAACTTGTTGGGGAACATGAACTTGATGCGCCCCAGGGCATTCTTGTCACCAGAATCCTGGCGCAGCCGGTAGGGAATGCGCGACAGGGAATTCCAGTCGACGCTGTAGGGATTAATCTCGGTGCCGCTCGACGTCAGAATGCGGATATTGAGGGACTGCAGCGCGCCGGGGTTCTGGCGCAGCTTGGGCAGGTATTCATTGTTGGCGATGCTGGGCGGCACGTTCCAATAGGGATTGAAGACGATATAGCGCATCTTCTTGGTGAACACCGGGGTCGAGTGGAAGGGCTTGCCGACCACCAGACGGGCGGTGTGGATGGTCTTTTCCCGATCGCCGCGTATCTCGACCACCTTGAGGGCCTGATCGGCGAGATTGACGAAGATGAAGCGCTCGCCCGGTTCATCGGTCATCCAGCGGCGGCGCTCCATGTTGCTGACGAGCTGGGTGATACGGTTCGCGACCGGGACATTGAGCTGGTCCATGGTGTCGGGGCCGATGACGCCGTCGGCGTTGAGGCCGTGACGCTCCTGGAAATGCTCGACCGCCGCCTTGAGGCCATCATCGTAACTCTGGGAGGTGAGATCGGCCGTCTGCGGCAGGTCGCCTTCCGCCGCCAGGCGCAGGCGCAGGACCGGCATGCGGGGATCGCTCATGCCGGGCTTGAGGACGACGCCTGCCGGCAGGCGCGGCCAGCCGCCCTGGGCGGCGATCTTGCGGTAGTGGGCAAGGGCATCCTTGAGGCGCCAGTAGCGCGGGCTCTGGGGGGCGAGGGAGCGGATATAGGGGCCCAGATCCTCAGCCTGCTCGGCACCGTCGATCACCGTCAGGGGGCCGGGTCCGGCGGGTTGCAGGTGAATGTCGGAATTGATCTCGGAGGGCACGACGCGGCCGGTCGAGAGATCCTGGGCGTAGTCGACGAAAACCGTCGACAGCAGCAGATCAAGCTCGGCCAGTTCCTCCGGATTGGCGCTGGCGATGCGCTGCTCGATGTCGGGAATGGAATAATTGGCAGGGTTGAGCCCCTGGTCGGCGGCCTCCTTGAGGTACTGGAGCAGCACCTTCGCCTTGGTCTTGGCGCCGTTGTCGCGGGTCCAGATGGGCTTGAAGCTGCGATCCTGATAGAAGGCGAATATCTGGAACAGCTTTTGATCGTCGCTGGTGTTGCCGAGGGTGGTCTTGCCGCTGGTAATGAACTGCTTGATGGCATCGCCCACCGACTGGTTGTTACCGGCCATGAGCGGTGTCGCCATGAGGCCGATAAGCAGGGCGATGGCGATGAAGAAGCGGCTGAAACCTTGCATGCGATGCTCCTTGGCGTTCGGGCGGACCGGCGATTCACGCCGTGCTGCAAAGGATAGCGCGTCGGGCGGATTTGTCGACCGGGCTCAAGCGCTATCGGCGGCGATGAGATGGGCGGCCTTTTCGGCCACCATCATCACCGCGTTGCAGATGTTGACGGTGACCATGCCGGGAAAGACCGAGGCATCGGCGATACGCAGACCGGCGATCCCCTTGACCCTGAGGTCGGGGGTGACGACGGCGAGGGGATCGCCGGCGGCGCCCATGCGGCAGGTGCCGCACGGGTGGTAGACCGTCTCGGCGGTATCGCGGGCATATGAGAAAAGTGCTTCATCGCTGTCGATGGCGGGCCCCGGCGCGATCTCGCGCGCCAGCCAGCGGGCGAGCACCGGGGCGGCGGCGAGACGGCGGGCATGGCGCAGGCCGGCGATAAGGGTTTTCCGGTCGTAGCCTTCAGGGTCGGTGAAATAGCCAAGCTCGATCGCCGGCTGGACGCCGGGGTCGGGGGAGACGAGACGCAGGCGGCCGCGGCTCCTGGGACGAGCGACATTGGGCGAGATCTTAACCCCGTGCTCGATGCCGCCATAGAGGGTGCGGCCAATGTGCTTTTCCCTGAGGCGCAGGATGAAATGATAGAGCACGTCGGGAGCGGGTGCCTTGTCCTCGAATTTCATGAGGAGGGTCGCCTCGCACGGCGTCAGGCGCGAGGGGGGTGCGGGCCGCCTCAGTTCATAGGCAATGGAGGCGGCGACATGGTCCATGAGGCTTTCGCCGATGCCGGGCAGGTCGGCGGCAACCTGGATGCCGTGGCGCTGGAGGTCGGCTGCCGGGCCGAGGCCGGAAAGCATGAGCAGATGCGGGGTCTGGATGGCGCCGGCGGCGAGGATGACCTCGCGACGTGCGATGACGCGGCCGCGACTGGTGTCGGCGCCGATGACCCGGCCGTCGGCGACGGCGAGGTTCCGGGCCAAGGTTTCGGTCCACACCTGGAGGTTTTCGGGCAGGCGCGACAGGGGGTGCAACAGGGCGATGGATGACGACTGGCGCAAGTGCCCCCTGACGTTCAAGGGGAACCAGCCGGTGCCGGCGCGGACGTTCTGGCGGAAATTGGTTTCCGGCGCTCCCAGCGCCATGGCGGCATCGATGAAGGCGCGGCTCAGGGCGTTGCCGGGCGGGGCCTCCTCGATGCCGAGGCTTTCACGGATGCGTTTCAGATGAGGCGCCATGGCCGCCGGCCCCCAGCCGGTTGCCCCGTGCGCCTCCCAGCTTTCGAGGTCGCTGGCGGGCGGCTCGATGAAGGCGCAGTCGTTGTGGTTGGCGCAACCGCCCAGCATCCTGGCACGGGCATAGGCGATGGGGCCGGGGGCGCCCGGAAAGGGCAGGGCCTCGAAACCCCAGTCGTAGCTTTCGTCCTGTTCGGACAGCCGCGACAGGTCGCAGGCGAGGGGGTCGCCCTCGTCGGACCTGCCGGCCTCGATGAGGATGACGCGGGCGCTTGTGGCATCGGCGAGACGGCGGGCGAGGATGCAGCCGGCAGCGCCGCCGCCGATGATGAGATAATCGCAAGCCGTGACCATGGCGGCCACTGTGGCACGGGCGAGGCGGTGGCGGAAAGGGCGCCACAGAAGCCAACCGGCCCGGAGGGAGGGCCGGGCCGGTTGCTTCGGTTCTGAAGGCGCTGCCTGCCGGACGCGGGGCGGGTCGAGGCGGGGGGGACGCTCGGGGTTATCCGGTAGCGGTGCGCCTTCAGAAGGGGTTCAGGTCTCAGTAGTAGCCGCAGACGCGCTTGTAGCGGGGAACGCTGATCCAGCCATAACCGTTCCAGATGGACTTGTAGCCGGCGAACACCGTGTGGCAGGGCGCCACATAGGCCGGGGCGTAGTAGCTGTTGTGGTAGCCGTAGACGGGGGCGCCGAAATAGACCCGGTAGCCGGCCGAAGCGGTGGACGCGACAGCGGCGGTGGCGGCGGCGGCGATGGTGAGGGCGATGAGGGTCTTGCGGATCATGGGTCTGTCTCCTCCAGGTTGGGTGGGGTGGCCATGTCGCCGTTCCCCGTTGATGGCACCGGTTATAGCGACACGAAACTGAACCGGGTCTGATGGCGCCGTTTAGCTGGCGTTCATGTTGGTGATCCTTGTCGCATTTGCGATTGACGGGCGGCGGTTGAGACTGCACTTTCGCCGGCGCCCATGCCGATCCTCCTTGCCATTCCTTTTCCGGCCATCGATCCCGTCGCCTTCCATGTGGGACCGCTGGCGGTGCGCTGGTATGCGCTTGCCTATATGGCGGGGCTGCTGTTCGCGGTGTGGTATGCCAAGCATCTGGCCGCAACCCCCGCCCTGTGGGCCGGCAAGACCCCGACCCTCAAGCCGGAGGAGGTGGACGACCTGTTGTTGTGGGCGACCTTCGGCGTGGTGCTGGGCGGCCGGCTCGGCTATGTGCTGTTCTACAACCCGGCGCATTATTTCGCCCACCCGCTCGACGTCTTCAAGGTGTGGTCGGGCGGCATGTCGTTCCACGGCGGCTTCCTCGGCGTGGCGGTGGCGCTGTTCTGCTACGGGCGCTGGCGCAAGGTGGGGCTGGACAGGCTGCTCGATCTCGCCGCACCCGGGGTTCCGGTCGGGCTGATGCTGGGGCGCTTGGCCAATTTCATCAACGGCGAACTGTTCGGGCGGCCGAGCGATGTGCCGTGGGCGATGGTGTTTCCCATGGGCGGTGACGTGGCGCGCCATCCCAGCCAGCTCTACGAGGCGGGACTTGAAGGGGTCGTCCTGTTCATCGTGCTGAGGATCGCCACCCATCGCTACAAGGCGCTGTCGCGGCCGGGCCTCGTCTCGGCAGTGTTCGCCATCGGCTATGCCAGCGCCCGCATCATCGGGGAATTCTTCCGCCAGCCCGATATCCAGATCGGCTATCTCAGCGGCGGGCTCACCATGGGGATGCTGTTGTCGCTGCCGCTCATGGGGATCGGCATCTGGCTGGCCATCCGGGCAAGGCGGCAGGGATGAAGGCAGGGAGCGAAACGGCGCTCGGCGCCGAACTGAAGGCGATGATCGCCGCCGACGGGCCGCTCGGCATCGATGCCTTGATGACCCAGTGCCTCACCCATCCGCGCCATGGCTATTATATGGGCCGCGACCCGTTCGGGCGGGGCGGCGACTTTATCACCGCGCCGGAAGTCTCGCAGATGTTCGGCGAACTGATCGGCGTGTGGTGCGCGGCGGCGTGGCGGATGATGGATGCCCCCGATATCATCAACCTGGTGGAACTGGGGCCGGGGCGCGGCACGCTGATGACCGACATGGCACGCGCCGCCAAGGTGATGCCGGGCCTCGGGCAGGCCTTGCGGCTCACCCTGGTGGAGGTGAGCCCGGCGCTCATGGCGGCACAGCAGAAAACCCTGAAAAACGCCGGGCTCGAGGCGGTATGGCACCAGCGCTTCGAGGACGTGCCGGCAGGGCCGCTGCTGGTCATTGCCAACGAATTCCTCGATGCCCTGCCGGTGCGCCAGTTCGTGCGCACGGGGGCGGGATTTCGCGAGCGGGTGGTGGGCCTTGGCGACGACGGGGCGCTCACCTTCGGCGTGGCGGGAGAGGCCGTGGCGGATGGGCTGATGCCGGACTGGGCGCGAACCGCCCCAGAAGGGTCGATCATCGAGATATCGCCGGCCCGCGAGGCGCTGGCCGAGGCGATCGGCGCGCGCATCGCGGCGCAAAACGGCGCGGCCCTTATCATCGATTACGGCCACACGACGTCGGGGCCGGGCGATACGCTGCAGGCGGTGAAGAAGCATCGGCCGACGGGCGTTCTGGCCACGCCGGGCGAGGCCGATCTTACCGCGCATGTGGATTTCGCGGCAACCGGGCGCGCCCTTGAACGCGGCGGGGCCAGGGTCCATGGTCCCCTGACGCAGGGCGGTTTTCTCATGGGCATGGGCCTCAAGGAGCGCGAGGAGGTGCTGAAGCGGCGGGCCGACCAGCGCCAGCGCATCGTCATCGCGCGCGCCGCGCAGCGACTGGCGGCGGGCACCGGCATGGGGCAACTCTTCAAGGTCATCGCCGCCACCCATCCGGGTCTTGCCGATCCGCATCCCTTCCAGACGGGCCAACCATGATCGCCGCCAGTCATCTTGAGGCCATCGGCCATGTCGCGCATGGCTTCTTCACCCGTGAGGGGGGGCAATCGGCGGGCATCTATGCCTCGCTCAATTGCGGCTTCGGCTCCGACGACGATCCTGAGAAGGTTGCCGCCAACCGCGCCATTGTCGCCGGACAGATGGGCATCGAGGCGAGCCATCTCGTGACGGTGTGGCAGTGGCACAGCGCCGATGTGAAGGTGGTGCGCGAGCCCTGGGACCCGCAGCATCCGCCCAAGGCCGACGCCATGGTGAGCGATCGGCCGGGCCTGGGGCTCGGTGTGCTCAGCGCCGATTGCACACCGGTCCTGTTCGCCGACCGCGCGGCCCGGATCATCGGGGCGGCGCACGCCGGCTGGAAGGGGGCGCTGGGCGGGGTGATCGAAGCAACGGTCGCGGCCATGGAGGGGCTCGGTGCGGAACGCCGGCGTATCGCTGCCGCCATAGGCCCCACCATCTCGCAGGCCAATTACGAGGTGGGCGCGGAATTCGAGGAACGGTTCATCGGGGCCGACGAGAGCCATCGACGGTTTTTCGTTGCTTCCCGGCGGGCGGGGCATTTCATGTTCGACCTGCCGGGCTTCGTCAGGGTGCGGCTGATGCATCTGGGCTTGGGCGCGATCGAGGATGTGGCCTTGTGCACCTATGGCGACGAGGCGCGGTTCTTCAGCTACCGGCGCACCACGCATCGCGGCGAAGGCGATTACGGGCGGCAGGTTTCGGCCATCGCCATCAGGAGTTGAGGGAAAACAACCATGGCACTGCATTTCGAAGCGAAGGAATACAAGACCCGCCAGCGGGCGGTGCGGCGCGAACTGGAGGCAGCGGGGCTCGACGGGCTCTTGATGTTCCAGCAGGAGTCCATGTACTACCTCACCGGCTATGACAGCTTCGGCTTCTGCTTCTTCCAGTGCCTCTATCTGGGCACCGACGGCAGGCTGGCGCTGCTCACCCGCTCGGCCGACCTGCGGCAGGCGCAGCACACCTCGATGCTTTCCGACATCCGCATCTGGACCGACGAGGCCGGCGCCGATCCGGCGCACCAGTTGCGCGACATGCTGGAAAGCCTCGGGGCGCGCGGCAAGCGGCTGGGTATCGAGAGCAATTCCTATGGCCTCACCCATTTCAACGGCAAGCGGGTCGATGCGGCGCTGAAGGGCTTTGCGCGGCTGGAGGAGGCCTCGGAACTGGTGAACGCCCTGAGGGCCATCAAGTCGCCGGCCGAACTGGCTTATGTGCGCAAGGCGGCGAAGCTCGGCGATGCGGCATTGAAGGCCGGCGTCGAGGCGACCCGCGCCGGGGCCAACGAGGGCGATATCCTGGCTGCCCAGCACGCGGCGATCTTTTCCGGCGGCGGCGATTATCCCGGCAACGAGTTCATCATCGGTTCAGGCGCCGATGCGCTGTTGTGCCGCTACAAGTCGGGCCGCCGCAAATTGTCGAAGCGCGACCAGCTCACCCTGGAGTTTGCGGGCGTCTACCGCCACTATCATGCCGCCTTCATGCGCACCCTGCTGACGGGAGCCCCGAAAAAGCGCCATGTCGCGCTGCACGCCGCCTGTGCCGAGGCGCTTCAGGCCTGCGAGGCGGCGATGAAGCCCGGAAACACGGCGGGCGAGGTGTTCGATGCCCACGCCCGGGTGATGGACGCCCACGGCATGGAAAGGCACCGGCTGAACGCCTGCGGCTATTCGCTGGGCGCCAAATTCACCCCGAGCTGGATGGACACGCCGATGTTCTATCGCGGCAATCCCTTCGTTCTGAAGCGCAACATGGTGATGTTCGCCCACATGATCCTCATGGATTCCGACAGCGGCTGCGCCATGACGCTGGGGCGCACCTATGTCATCGGCGCCCGGGGGGCCGAACCTCTGTCGCAATATCCGCTTAATCTCATCGTGAGATAGTCGGCGCGGAGGTTGGCAGGAAAATGCTGGCTACGGGCACGACAGGACCGGGTCGTTTGATGCGGGGCGCAGTGGCGCTCGCGGTGATGCTGGCGCTTGCGGTGATGCTGGCGGCCTGCGCCGGCATCAACAATCCGTTTTCCAAATCGCGCGGATCGCTGCTGTCGCCGTCGGGCAAAACGCCGCCGCCGGTCACCGTCGCCGCCATGAACGGCCTGCCGGCCGACAAGGCCGAGGTGCTGTTCACGTCGCTGGCCGCGGCGGCGGGCAAGCGCGATATCGCCATCGTCAAGGGCCAGATTGCCGGCAATTTCACCATGAGCGGCGATTTCCAGGCGCTGCCCGGCAGTGCCGGTGTGGTGGTCAATTACCGCTGGGTGGTGACCGACGCCCATGGCCAGGTCATCCATACCATCCAGTCCCAGGAAACCGGCGGACCGGCGACGGGCGATCCGTGGGCCGGCGTGGATGCCGACCTGTTGCGCCGCGTTGCCGCGTTTACCGCGGAGACCCTGTCGAGCCGGCTGTCGCAACTGGGCTATGCCACGCAGGCCGCCGGCCTTCCGCCGCCGCCCTACGCCATGGCGATGGCGGGGCCCGATGCGGAAAAGGACGTCGACCTCGAAACCCTCTATGGCCCCAACTACGCGGCCATAACGCCGGTCGTGGATGCGCCCCCGACGGCACAGGCCCTGGCCGTCGATGCCCCCGTGCCGGCACCCGAGACGGCCACGGCGAAAAAACCCTCCGAGCCCGGCATTCACGCCGTGGCGGTCACCAGCGTCAGCGGATCACCGGGCAAGGGCAACGATGAATTGCTGGCCGCCATGCGCCAGACCCTGGCGGCGGCCGGCTGGGAGGTCATCACCCGCGCCCGCGCCGATGCCCTGACGATCCACGGCGAGGTCGGCCTGGCGCCACCCGGCGACAAGACCCAGCGGGTGACGCTCAGGTGGGTCGTCGCCATGCCGGACGGGCGTGTGCTGGGCACCGTCGACCAGGCCAACCAGGTGCCCGCCGGCTCGCTCGATCACGGCTGGGGCCAGACCGCGGCACTGGCCACCCAGGCCGCCTCGCAAGGCATCTTCGCGGTGGTGCGAAAGGCGCAGTCGTCATAGCGCCGGGCGCGACGTTAGAACATCGGCGCGGAAGCAACGTCGCGGTTGGCAACCGGCGTTCGAGACTGTAAGACCCTTGGCGATAGGGGCGGGCGGCTGGCCTGTCCGGGGCAAAACCACGACCAGGGGCGCTCGATGAAGCTTGTCGCCGGCAATTCCAATCGCCCGCTGGCCGAGGCGATCGCGGCCTATCTCAAGGCACCGCTCACCAAATGCATGGTCCGGCGCTTCGCCGACATGGAGGTGTTCGTCGAGGTGCAGGAGAACGTGCGCGGCGAAGATATTTTCGTGGTGCAGTCGACGTCGTTCCCGGCCAACGACCACCTCATGGAACTGCTGATCATCGTCGACGCCGTGCGGCGCGCCTCGGCACGCCGCGTCACCGCCGTCCTGCCGTATTTCGGCTATGCCCGCCAGGACAGGAAACCCGGCCCCCGGACACCCATCTCGGCCAAGCTGGTGGCCAATCTCATCACCCGCGCCGGCGCCGACCGGGTGCTGACCCTCGATTTGCACGCGGGGCAGATCCAGGGGTTCTTCGATATCCCGACCGACAATTTGTTCGCCGCCCCGGTGATGATCCGCGACATCAAGGAGAACTACAAGGATAACCACCTGATGGTGGTGTCGCCCGATGTGGGCGGCGTGGTGAGGGCGAGGGCCTTCGCCAAGCGCCTGGGAGTGCCGCTCGCCATCGTCGACAAGCGGCGCGAGCGGGCGGGCGAGTCGGAAGTAATGAACATCATCGGCGAGGTCGAGGGCATGTCGTGCATCCTGGTCGACGACATCGTCGATTCGGGCGGTACCTTGTGCAACGCCGCCGATGCGCTGCTGGCGGCCGGGGCCACCGATGTCTCGGCCTATATCACCCACGGGGTGCTGTCGGGCGGGGCGGTGGCGCGCATTACCTCATCGAAACTGAAGGAACTGGTGATCACCGATTCGATCCAGGCGACCGAGGCGGTGAGGGTGTCGCGCAACATCCGGGTCATGTCGATCGCCCCGCTCATCGGCGAAGCCATCGGGCGGACATCGAACGAGCAATCGGTGTCGAGCCTGTTCGATTGACCCCAATCCCGACTTGATTTTCGGCTAGACGCTAGACAGCGAGGCACCGCCGGGGCGGCCGGCGGTTGTCACGTGATCGACATGGACATGGCATGCGTTCGCGTATTTAATGGGATTGTGGCCATGCCGCCAAAGTGCAGGCCGATTTTCAGTCTGTTGCAGAAGCGTCACCGCAATCGCGCCGATCGGGCCGTGGACGGGTGTGTGCCCGCAGGCCAATTCGAGGCACAGCCTGACCGGCATAGGCGCTCAACCGGAGTAGAAAGATGCGCAAAGATACAACGACAACCGCCGATGCGGGCCCGCCATCATTGCCGCAGGACACGAGCTATGACGTGGGCGCATCGATGGCTTTCCTCAACGAATGGAACGCCGAAATCACCCAGTTCTATCTGAAAAGGTGTCAGGAATACTGGTCCTTGCCGGGGCGGCTGCAGTCGTGCGAGTTGATGGACGACCTGCGCGCCGTGCAGCAGGATTTTCAGCATGCGCTCGTGGAAGACTATCGCGATGAAGCCGCAAGGCTGGCCCGCGTGGTGCGTGCAACCAGCAAGCGATTGAATCCCGAGCCGGAGACCGACTATGAAACGGCGCTCCTGAAGGCACAGCGGGACGCAGCCGCCATTATCGAGCAGGCCAAGGATCAGGCCGAACGGATCCTGGCATCGGCTCGCAAGCAGGCGGAAGGGCCGGCTGAGACGGCGAAGGAAACGCCTGCCAGGAAGAGTGCCTGATCGCGGGCGGCAGGCGCTACAGACGAGCAAGGCCGGCGACGACCGCTTCGGCCTCGGCGACGATTTCGCGCACGATCTCGCCGGCAGGCTGGATGCGGTTGACCAGGCCGATGCCCTGCCCGGCCCAAAGCGGCATGGCTTCGATATCGCCCGTAAAGTCCTTGCGCGGCGAAAGGACGCCGTAGCGGACGAGTTCATCGGTTTCGCCGGCCTGGACGATCACGTCGCCCTCGCCGGGGCGGCTGCCCGAGGCCGGTCGTCCTGCCTTCTCCCAGGCATCGACGGTGGAATTGCGCACTACCCTGTGGGGGGCGTCGGGCCAGCCGACGTCGTAAAGCGTGGTGTAACAGGTATCGGATGCCTCGGCCTTGAGCAGCCGTGCCCGGTAGTCGGGATGGCTGAAGGTTTCTTCGGCGGTGAGGAACCTGGTGCCGATCCAGGCGGCCTGGGCGCCCAGTGCCAGCGCCGCCGCCAGCCCGCGCCCGTCGGAAATGGCGCCGGCGGCGACCACCGGCAGCGGGGCGACCTCGTCCACCACGCGTGGAACGAGCGCCATGTTGGCGACCGTGCCACGCACATGACCGCCGGCCTCCCAGCCTTGCGCCACGATGGCGTCGACGCCGGCGTCGGCGGCGCGCTTGGCCTCATCGACCGAGCCGATGCTCATGATGAGTTTGGCGCCGGCGGCATGGACGCGCCCGACATGAGGCGCCGGATCGCCCCAGAACAGCGCGATCAGCGGCACGCCGGCATCGAGGCTGGCGGAGATCTCGTCTTCGATCTCGTCTGGATAGGATAACAGGAAACCGGCGCCGAAAGGCCGGTTGCTGAGGGCGCGCGTCCGTTCTATGGCCTCAACCGTCCCCTCCTTGCCCATGCCCGTCATGGCTATTGTCCCCAGGCCGCCGGCCTCGTTGACGGCAGCCGCCAGTTCCGGGCAGGTGACGCCGCCCATCGGTGCCAGGATGACTGGCACATCGATGCCGAGCAGGTCGCAAATGGGTGTGCGCATGAACTTGCCTCCGTGTTCGCCCTTGCCGACGCGAGCCGGAATGTTTCCATAACCTTACGTCATCTTCGGACGCTCTGACAACCTTGCGTTGACCTCGAAGGGCGTCCGGGCGGGATCGTGGCTGGCCTCTGCGCGGTGCATTCACTATGCTTGCGGACCCCGAAGCCGAGCCGATCCCCGAAAGCACGGTATGCCAGACCCCAGGAACAAGAGGCCGCAAGACCTGTCCGAGGTGCAACTGAGCCGCGGCCTCGGGCTGTTTTCGGTGACCATGATGGGTGTCGGCGGGATGATCGGCGCCGGCATCTTCGCCCTGAGCGGCATCGCGGCCGGCGTGGCGGGGCCGGCGGTGGTGCTGGTGTTCATCTTCAACGGCATCGTCACTTTCCTTACGGCCCTTGCCTATGCCGAACTGGGGGCGGCGTTTCCGCGCGCCGGCGGCGGCTATGTATGGGTGAAGGAGGGCCTCGGCGGTGGCAGCGGCTTCCTCGCCGGGTGGATGAGCTGGTTCGGCTACGTGGTGGCGGGCGCCCTCTATGCCCTTGCCTTCGGCGGCTTTGCGCTCGATGGCTGGCACGCCGCGGGCCTGCCCGTCGGGGGGCTGGCCGACACCACGCTGCGGACGATCTTCAGCGCCGCGGTCATCATCGTATTTACCGGCCTCAACTTTCTCGGATCGAAGGAAGCCGGCGCCATGGGGGCGGCCATAACCGTCGTCAAGATCGCCATTCTGGGCCTCTTCATCGCCTTCGGGGCGGCCGTGATGTTCTCCGGCACCGAATGGCATTTCCGCTTCTTCGACAATTTTGCGCCCAACGGCATTGCCGGCATCCTCACAGGCATGGGGCTCACCTTCATCGCTTTCGAGGGCTACGAGATCATCGCCCAGTCGGGCGAGGAGATCATCAGGCCGGCGCGCAATGTGCCGCGCGGCATCTTCCTGTCGATCGCCATCGCCATCGTCATTTATGTGGCCGTGGGCATCGTGGCGGTGGGGGCCATTACGCCGCCGCCGGGGGTGGCCGCCTACGAGTATCTGGGGGCCGAGCGCGAACTGGCCATCGTCAGCGTGGCGCGGCAGATATTCCCCTGGGGCACGGGCGGCGTGCTGATGCTGATCAGCGGCCTGGCGGCGACCGTTTCAGCCCTCAACGTCACCGTGTTCTCAGCCGCGAGGGTGTCGTTCGCCATGGGGCGCGAGCATAACCTGCCACCCATCTTCGCGCGCATCCACGCCCGCCGGCTCACCCCCTATTTCGCCGTCATGACCACCGGCGCGCTGATGCTGGCGGCGGCGCTCGCCCTGCCCATCGAGACGGCGGCGACCGCCGGTGGCATCATGTTCCTGTTGATGTTCATCCAGGTGAACATGGCGGTGATCGCCCTCAGGCGCAGCCGCCCGGACGTCACCCGCGGCTTTCGCATACCGCTGTTCCCGCTGCCCGCCATCATCGGCATCGTCGCCAACGGGGCGCTGGTTCTCTACACCATCTCGGTCAATCCCATGGCGGTGTGGACGGCCTTTGCGTGGATCGTCGCGGGCCTGCTCGCCTACTACATCTATTTCGAGCATGAGGAAGAGCGCGAGGCGCCGCGCACCATCGTGCATGAAGAAGCCATCGGCGAGCATGCCTATACGGTGCTGGTGGCGGTGCGCAACGAGGCCGAGGCGGTCAACCTGGGCTGGTTCGCCGTCGCCCTGGCGAAGGCTCGCGACGGCGGACTGCTGGCAGCGGAAATGCTCGAAGTGCCGCCGCCGCTCAGCCTCGATGAGGGACGCGCCCTGATCAAGTCGGGCAAGAAGCACTTCGAGACCATCAAGGAGGCGGGCCATCACCGCAAGGTCTCGACCCACAGCCTCATCATGGTGGCGCGGCGCGTTGCCGGGGCGCTGGAAAGCATCGTTGCCGAGCGTGGCGTCGATTTCATCGTCCTCGGCTGGAGCGGCGCGGCGCGGCGCGGGCGCAGCTTCGGCCGCACCATCGATCCGTTGCTCGGCCATCCGCCCGCCGACCTGGGCGTCGTGCGCAAAGCGGCGCGGGCCAAGTCCGCCGTCAAGAAGATCCTGGTTGCCGTCGACGACGGTCCCAACGCCCGTCTGGCGGTGGAACTGGCGGCGGATCTGGCGCCGCTGGTGGCGGGCCGGAGCCACGCCGCCATCACCTTGATGTGCGTGACGCGCACCAAGACGGCGGCCGAGGCGGGCGAGCCCGAGCTGTTCGGGCGGCTGCTGAAGGACATCGACTACGGCAAGCTCGAAACCGTGACCCGGCAGGGTTCCAGCCAGGCAAAGACCATCATCGAGGCGGCGGAGGATTTCGATCTGGTGATCTTCGGCGCCGGCGAGACATCGCGCCTGAGCCGCCTTCTGGGCCGCAGGCCCCAGGGCCGCTTCTCGGCGCTGACGAGCAAGCGCATCCTGCGCGATGCCGCCCCGACCACCGTGATGGTCAAGCGCCGCCCGGCGCTGCTGCGTTCCTTCGTGCAGCGCACCCTGTTCCCATCTTAGAGCATGATGCCGAAAAGTGGAAACCACTTTTCGGATAACATCATGCTCAACATATTGGAATTGATCAGCTTTTATGCAATCGGATGCTTCCATCCGATTGCATGCCGATCTAGGGGGCAGCGCGCCTCTTTCACGTCATTTCGGCAGGCCGGCCTTGCCGAGGCCGGCGATATAGCGGTCACGATCCGCCGGGCGCTGGAAGCGGATGCGTCTCGCCTCCTCGGCGATGGAAAAATGCGGATCGGCGGTTTCGATTTCCGCTACCTGCCACTCGGCGTCCGAAGTGCGCCCCATCAGGCCGTCGACGGCACCCAGCAGCAGCCGCGCCTGCAGGAAGGCCGGATTGACCTCCAGCACCCTGGCGAGCATGGCGGCGGCCTCGTCGTTGCGCTGCAGCACGAAATAGATGTTGGCGAGCACCCAGTCGTAGACGAATCCGTGGTGCGGATTGAGCCGCATGGCGGTGCGGATTTCCCTCAGCGCCTCGTCGGGAGTGCCGGAAAAGGCGAGAAACAGCCCCAGCAAAGCGTGGGCATCGGCGAAATTGGCATCGAGCCTGATGACCTGACGCGCCTGGTCGATGGCGTCTGGAACGCGCCTTTGCGCCGCCCGCAGCATGGCCAGCGCCCAATGCACCCGGGTCTCGTAGGGGTCGATCTGCAACGCCTTTGCGGCGTGCAGTTCGGCCATGCGTTCGGCCTCCTTGTCGTTGCCGGCCCAGCCGAAGGTGAGATCGATGGCATAGGTGAGGGCCAGCCCCGCATGCGCCTTGCCGAAAGAGGGATCGAGGGCGAGGGACTTCTCATACAGCCGCCGTGCCTCGGCATTGGAGTCCGGCAAGAGCGCCCGGGCCCGGGCGTTGGCCTGCAACAACAGGTCGTAGGCGGCAGTATTCACCCTGGGAGCGCTATCGAGCGCCACTTGCTCGTTGGGGGTGAGGGTGATGGCCAGCGCCTGGACGATCTGGCGGGTCACCTTGTCCTGCAGGGTGAAGACATCCGACAGGGCGCCGTCATAGCGATTGGCCCACAGATTGCCGCCGGTTACGGCATCGACGAGCTGGGCGTTGATGCGCACCTGATCGCCGGCGCGGCGCACGCTGCCTTCGAGCACGTAACGCACCCCGAACTGGCGGGCGATCTGCCGGGCATCGCGGGCCTCGCCCCTGAAGCGGAACGAGGAATTGCTGGCGATCACGAACAGGCCGGAAATCCGCGACAGGTCGGTGATGAGGTCATCGGTGAGGCCATCGGAGAAATAGTCCTGCTTCTTGTCGCTGCCCGGATTGGCGAAGGGCAGGACGACAATCGAGGGTTTGTCGGGCAGGGTGAGGGCGGCGACCTGCGGCGCTGCGGGCGGGCTGCCGCGCCATGGCTGCCACTGCCAGGCGGCCGCCGCAACGATGAGGAGCACCAAGAGCCCGGCGGCGGCAATCCAGCCTTGCCGGCGCGGTTTCGCAGCCCGGTCTGCCGGCAGCGGCGACATGAGCCGTTCGGCGCGCTCGTCGAGCAGCAGGTGATAGACCGTCACCGGCTCGGCGATGTTCTTGACCGTCCGGTCGGCGGGCGGCCCGAAGCCGAGGTCGAACTTGCCCCTCACCTGATCGTGGACATGGCCGGAGACGCAGATGCCGCCAGGTTCGGCCAGCGTCTCGAGGCGCGCGGCAATGTTGACGCCATCACCGAAGATGTCGTCGCCCTCGATGATGATGTCGCCGATATTGATGCCGATGCGGTAGACGATGCGGCGGTCCACCGGCACCTCGTCGTTACGCCGGCGCAGGGCGCATTGCACCTCGACGGCAAAGGTCACGGCATCGACGGCGCTGGCGAATTCCATGAGGGCGCCGTCGCCCATCAGCTTGGCGGTCCTGCCGCCGTACTGGCGCGCGCGCGGCTCGATCAACTCGCGGCGAAGCGCGTTGACGGCTGAAAGCGTGCCGGCCTCATCGGCCCCCATGAGGCGCGAATAGCCAACCACATCGATGGCAACAATGGCGGCAAGGCGGCGCTTCATGAGCCCGGCTTCCTTTGCCCAAGTTTACCATGGGGCATTGCAATGCAGGCAGGTAATTTGCATTGCCGTGCGCGGCGGGCGTCAGTCGCCTTCGAACTGGATGAGGGTGTGGAGCTTGACGCCCTTGTCGCGCAACCGCGTGCTGCCGCCGAGGTCCGGGAGGTCGATGACGAAGGCGGCCGCCACCACCTCGCCGCCCGACTTGCGGATAAGGTCGATGGCGGCATTGGCGGTGCCGCCGGTGGCGATGAGGTCGTCGATCAGCAATATCCGGTCGCCCGAGCCGATGGCGTCGGCATGGATCTCGATGGTGTCGACGCCGTATTCCAGTGAATAATCCTGGCCGATCACCTTGGCCGGCAGCTTGCCCTTCTTGCGGATGGGCACGAAGCCGCGTCCCAGTTCATGCGCCACGGCGCCGCCGAGGATGAAGCCGCGTGCCTCGATGCCGGCGACATAGTCGATCTCGCCCCTCAGGAACGGCCACACGAGTTCGTCCACACACGCGCGAAAGCCGTGCATGTCGGCGAGCAGGGTGGTGATGTCGCGGAACTTGATGCCGGGCTTGGGGTAGTCCGGGATGGTGCGGATATAGCGCTTGATGTCGAAGCCTTCGCGCAGATCCATGGGATTTCAGCCTTTGCGGTTGATGACGCGGCCGGCGATCGCGTCAAGCCTGGCGAGGAGGGCGGGATCGCGTTTCTCCGGCGCGGTGATGATGGCATATTCGAGCGCGGTATCAGAGCCGATGGGGCAGGCCTCGTGGTGGCGCGGGAAGTCGCGCGCCAGGCGGGTGACGAAGCGGCGGGCGTTGTCGGTGTTGGCCTTCATCACCTTGAGGATGGAGGTGATGTCGACGCTGCCGTGCTCGGAATGCCAGCTGTCGAAGTCGGTCACCATGGCCACCGTCGAATAGCAGATCTCCGCCTCGCGGGCGAGCTTGGCCTCGGGCATGTTGGTCATGCCGATGACGTCGCATCCCCAGGCGCGGTACAGGTGGCTCTCGGCCATGGTGGAGAATTGCGGGCCTTCCATCACCAGGTAGGTGCCGCCGCGATGATGGGCGATCGCCTCGGCCTTAAGCGCCGCTTCCACGCGCGCGGCAAGGCCGGGGCTGACCGGCTCGGCCATCGACACATGCGCCACGCAGCCCGCCCCGAAGAACGTCTTTGCCCGGGCGAAGGTACGGTCGATGAACTGGTCGACGACGCAGAAGGTGCCGGGCGGCAGGTGCTCGCGGAACGAGCCGCAGGCCGACAGCGACACCAGGTCGGTGACGCCCGCCCGCTTCAGGCAATCGATGTTGGCGCGGTAGTCGATGTCGGTAGGCGACAGGCGATGGCCACGGCCGTGGCGGGGCAGGAACACCACATCGAGGCCGGCGATGGTGCCGAGGCGCAGCTCATCGGAAGCCTCGCCCCACGGGCTTTCGACACGCTGCCAGCGGGCATCGTCCATGTCGATGTCATAAAGACCGGAGCCGCCGATGATGCCGAGAACGGATTTGCTCATGGGTCTGTCGCGCACCGGTGTGGGTGGAAGTGCCGAGGCCCGGACATTAGATCAGGATGACTTTGGATCGAATCGATCCAAAGTCATGAACCTGATCGATTCCAATGTGTTGAGCATGATGTTGTCCGAAAAGTGGTTTCCACTTTTCGGCATCATGCTCTAGCTGCCCGGGCCTCGAATGCAATCGCTGTCGTTACGCTCAGTGCTCGACCTTGGCCCAGATCGCCTTCTTGGTCAGGTACAAAAGGACGGTCAGCACCGCCAGATAGATCAGCACCTCAAAGCCCATGCGCTTCCTGGCTTCCATCTTGGGTTCGGCCGTCCAGGCGAGGAAGGCCGAGACGTCGCGGGCCATCTGGTCGACAGTCGCCTTGGTGCCGTCGCCATAGGTTACCTGACCGTCGGTGAGCGGCGGCGGCATGGAAATCCACGGGCCGGCGGCGAAATAGGGATTGTAGAGCTTGCCCTCGGGGCCGGGCGGGGTGCCGGGCGGCGGGTCCTGAAAGCCGGTGAGGACGGAATAGACATATTCCGGGCCGCCCGAGCCCTTGAAGATCTTGGTGGTGTAAAGCGTCGCCAGCGTCCCCTCCCAACCCGAGCGCGCCTTGGTGATCAATGACAGATCGGGCGGTAGGGCGCCGCTGAACGCGGCCCGCGCGGCCTGCTCGTTGGGGAACGGTGCCACGAAGGTGTCGGACGGCACGCCCGGGCGCTGGAACATGTCGCCGTCGGCATTGGGTCCGTCGGTCACCTGGAAGCTGGCGGCAATGGCCTTGACCTCGGCGGGGGTGAACTCCGGTCCACCCGGCTCGCCGAGATTGCGGAACTTCACAAAGCGCATGGAATGGCAGGCCGAGCACACTTCCTTGTAGACCTGGTAGCCGCGCTGCAACTGTCCGCGATCGAAGACGCCGAAGGGCCCCTCGAAGGAAAAGCCGATGTCCTTGGCGGGCAGGGCCTCGGCGCTGGCCAGCGTCGGGACTGCCGCCAGGCCGACAAGGACGGTGAGGCCGGTGAGTGTCTTGGTGATCAGGTTCATGGCTGTTTCTCGCTGTCCCGGTATCACTCGGCGGGTGCTGCTTGAGGTTGCGACTTCTTTTTGCTCAGGACCGCATCGGAAATCGACGCCGGTAGGGGCCTGGGCGTCTCCAGCAGACCGATGACCGGAATGACGATCAGGAAGGTGAAGAAGTACCAGAAGGTGGCCAGCCGCCCGACCAGGATCCAGTTGCCCTCCGGCGGGTTGGCGCCGACGATGCCGAGAATGATGGCATCGAGCACCAGCAGCCAGAAGAACTGGCGGAAGATCGGCCGGTAGGTGCCCGAGCGCACCTTGGAGGTATCGAGCCACGGCAGCGCCAGCAGCAAGAGGATCGAGGAGAACATGGCGATGACGCCCAACAGCTTGTTGGGGATCGAACGCAGGATGGCGTAGTAGGGGAGGAAGTACCATTCCGGCACGATATGGGTGGGCGTCTGCAGCGGGTTGGCCGGCACGTAGTTGATCGACTCGCCCAGGAGGTTGGGCAGGAAGAACACCAGCACCGCATAGGCCATGAGGAAGGCGACGATCGCGAACAGGTCCTTCATGGTGTAGTAGGGATGGAACGGCACCGTGTCCTGGCCCGACTTCACCTCGACCCCGGTGGGGTTGTTGTTACCGGGCACATGCAGCGCCCAGATGTGCAGCACCACCAGCCCGACCAGAACGAAGGGCAGGAGGTAATGCAGCGAGAAGAAGCGTTGCAGGGTGGCGTTGTCCACCGAAAAGCCGCCCCACAGCCAGGTGACGATGACGTTGCCGAAGAACGGCACGGCCGAGAACAGGTTGGTGATCACCTTGGCGGCCCAGAAGCTCATCTGGCCCCACGGCAGCACGTACCCCATGAAGGCGGTGGCCATCATCACCAGCAGGATGATGACACCGAGCATCCACAGAACCTCGCGCGGGGCCTTGTGCGAACCGTAGTAGATACCGCGGAACAGGTGGATATAGACCGCCAGGAAGAACATCGAACCGCCGTTGGCGTGCATGTAGCGCAACAGCCAGCCGTAGTTCACATCGCGCATGATGTGCTCGGTGGAGTTGAAGGCCATGGTCGATTCGGGCGTGAAGTGCATCACCAGCACGATGCCGGTGAGGATCTGGATCACCAGCATGACCGCCAGGATGCCGCCGAAGGTCCACCAGTAGTTGAGGTTCTTGGGGGTCGGGAAATCCATCGCCTGGCCGCGCATCATGGAGAGGATGGGCAGGCGCGAATCCAGCCAGCGGGCAAGAGGATTCTCTGAATTCGTAGGAGGAGTGTCCGCTCATTTCTTAAAGCCCCTGTCAGCCGATCTGGACGTGCGTGTCGGAGATGTACTTGTACACGGGAACGTGCAGGTTCTCCGGTGCCGGCCCCTGGCGAATGCGCCCGGCGGTGTCGTAGATCGAGCCGTGGCAGGGGCAGAACCAGCCGTTATAGGGGCCCTGCTCGCCCAGCGGCACGCAGCCCAGGTGAGTGCACACGCCGAGCTGGATCAGGAACTGTTCCTTGCCGCCGACGACGCGGTTCTCATCGGTGGCGGTGGCGTTGTCGGCGAGGTTGGCGTTGCGGGCCACGGGATCCTTGAGATCGGTGAGGGGGGTCGACTTGGCTTCCTCGATCTCCTTGGGCGTGCGATGGCGCACGAACACCGGATTGCCCCGCCACTTGATGGTGACGGACTGGCCTTCGGCGATCTTGTCGAGATCGACCTCGACGGAAGACAGCGCCAGCACCGAGGCGTCCGGGTTCATCTGGTCAACGAAGGGCCAGATCGCGAGGACGGTGCCCACGCCGCCAATGGCGCCGGTGGCAATATAGAGAAAATCCCGCCTGTTGCCTTCTGCAGTATCAATTGTCGACACGATCGTGGTTTCCCCAACGGTTTGCTGTTCGAACCTTGCCGGCGCCGGGATTTTGGAATCCGGGCCCCCTTCCGGCGTTTTCCGGGGCGTGTTTTGGCATCGCATGACCGGAAAGTCCAGCCATGAAGTGTCGCACGTCGGAGGATATTTCCGCCGCCGCCGCGAGGGCCCGGTAGAAGGAATGCCGAGGATGCGCGGCAAAAGGTGAAATGTCATGATCGAGATCGCCCTCTACCAGCCCGACATCGCGCCCAACACTGCCACAATCTTGCGGCTCGCTGCCTGCCTGGGGGTGCAGGTACGAATCATCGAGCCGGCCGGCTTCCTGTGGTCCGAAGCCACATTCCGGCGGGCCGGAATGGACTATCTCGACAAGGCCGACGTGGTGCGCGAGGCGAGCTTTTCAACCTTTGCCGCCGGCATCGCCGGGCGACGGCTGGTTCTCTTCACCACCAGGGGGGACAGGGCCTATACGCAGTTCCGGTTTGCCGATGGCGATGTGCTGATGTTCGGGCGCGAGAGCGCCGGGGTGCCGGCCGAGGTGGCGGTGAGTGCCGATCATCGCCTCGTCATCCCCATGCGGCCGGGCCTCAGGTCGATCAATGTGGCACTGGCGGTGGCCATGGCGACGGGCGAGGCGTTGCGGCAGACCGGCGGCTTCAGCTACAACGCCGCGCCAGATGATGAAGGGGGCAGGACATGACATCAAGCGACAACGGATTGATGCACGGCGCACCGCCGGCGCCCGAGGCGCAGGTGACGCTCGGCAACTGGCGGCTGCCGCCGTTCAACCGCTGGGCCTTTTCGCGGGTGCGCGAACTGATCCCGACAGCGGCGATCGCCGCAGCGGGCGGGGCGGCGCGGCTCAGCGAAAGCCGTGACTTGAGCGGCCTTGCCATCACCCGCCCGGAAGGCGGCAGCACCGGCTTCGATGACTGGCTGGCCGAGACCTTCACCGACGGGCTGGCGGTGATCAGGGACGGAAACCTCCTTGTCGAGCTCTACCCCGGCGACCTCGCACCGGCGCGACCGCATATTGTCTTTTCAGTGTCGAAGTCGATCACCGCCATCGCCGCCGGCATCCTGGCGGGCAAGGGCCTGCTCGACCCGGACTGGCCGGTGACACGTCTCATCCCCGAGGCTGAGGCGTCGGCCTATGGCGATGCTTCGATCCGCCAGGTGCTCGACATGACCGTATCGGTGGCCTTCGATGAGGACTATCTCGATCCGGAGAGCGTGTTTGCGCGCTATCGCGAGGCGATGATGTGGAACCTGCCGGCGCCGGGCGAGGCGATGAAGCCGGGCGACCTGCGCGGCTTCCTTTTAACCCTCAAGAAGGGGCCGCGCCAACATGGCGATGCCTTCCACTATGTCTCGCCCAACACCGACATGCTGGGCTGGCTCCTGGAGCGGGCCTCGGGCCGGCGCTATGCCGATCTCATCGCCGATCTCGTGTGGACCCCCATGGGGGCGCGCCACGAGGCCTGTGTGACCCTCGACAGCCTCGGCGGGGCGCGAGCGGCAGGCGGGGTGTGCGTCAGCCTCACCGATCTCGCCCGCTTCGGCGAACTGGTGCTGAACCATGGCAGGATCGACGGGCGGCAGGTCTGTCCGGCCGACTGGATCGAGGACCTGTGGACGGGCGGCGACCGCGAGGCCTGGCTCAAGGGCGACATGGCCTCGCTGTTCCCCGCCGGGCGCTACCGCTCCAAGTGGTATGCAACCGGTAGCGATCACTCAAGCCTTGCCGCCATCGGCATCCATGGCCAGTGGATCTGGATCGACCCCGAAACCGGCGTCGTGATCGCCAAGCTGTCGTCGCAACCGCTGCCGGCGGACGACCGGCTCGACCATCTCACCATCGCCGGCCTCGACGCCATCGCGCGGGCCGTCTAGACAGGGCCCCATGCACCAGGACGACGATATCCATACCCGGCTGGCGCCGCAAAAGGCCGAGGCGCAAGCCTGGTTCGAGGCCTTGCGCGACGATATCTGCGCTCGCTTCGAGGCACTGGAAGATGAACTCGATCAAACGCCCATGGCCACCGAGGCGGCGGGGCGCTTTTATCGCAAGCCGTGGAACCGCAGCGATGCCGGTGGCGACGACGGTGGCGGCGGCGTCATGGCGATGATGGAGGGAAGGGTTTTCGAGAAGGTAGGGGTGCATTGCTCCACCGTCCACGGTGAATTCTCGCCGGAATTCCGCAAGCAGATCCCCGGTGCCGAGGAAAACCCCAGCTTCTGGGCGTCAGGCATTTCGCTGATCGCCCATCCGTGGAACCCCAACGTGCCGTGCGCCCACATGAACACCCGCTTCGTGGTGACCTCGAAGCACTGGTTCGGCGGCGGCGGCGACCTGACGCCGGTGCTCGATCGGCGGCGTACCCAGGAAGACCCGGACTCGGTCGATTTCCACCGTGCCTTCGAAGCCGCGTGCATGGGCCACGGCTGCGCCGACTATCAGCGCTACAAGGCCTGGTGCGATGACTATTTCTACCTGCCGCACCGGGCCGAGCCGCGCGGTATCGGCGGCATCTTCTTCGACTATCTCGATACGGGCGACTGGGTGGGGGATTTTTCCTTCGTCCGCGATGTGGGCCGGGCCTTTGCCGATATCTATCCGCGTCTCGTCGAACGCAACATGCGCAAACCCTGGACCGAGGCCGACCGCGAGGAACAGCTCATCCGGCGCGGGCGCTATGTGGAGTTCAACCTCCTCTATGACCGCGGCACACTGTTCGGGCTGAAGACCGGGGGCAATGTGGAGTCCATCCTGTCGTCGATGCCGCCGACCGTCAGATGGCCATAACCCGCGTTTCTCACACAGGCATGACCGTGACGGAGGCGAAAATGACGACAGGCAAGGCAGGGCGCGCAGCGCGTAGTGGTACTACGGGCAAGCGGCCTAACGCAGCCTGTCGTCATTTTCGACCCGCCCGAAGGGTCGCGCGCGGCCGGCCGCCCGCGCCGGAAGCCGTCTCAACCGTAGTCCCTGCTACGCCTTTCGCCGCCTTCCAGCGCGGATCGGACTCGTCCGCGCACGATCACGGCCATGCCTGTGTGAGAAATGTGGGTTAACATGAGCCCACGTCGGGCGAGCCTGGTGGCCGCGATGGTCACCGTCGTTGCCATCGACATCGCCATCGGGCTGACCTTCCCGCTGTTGTCGCTGATCCTCGAGGCGCGTGGGGTGAGCCCGCGCATCATCGGTCTCAATGCTGCCATGTCGCCGCTCGGCATCATCCTGACGGGCCCCTTGATCCCGCGCCTGACGGCGCAGTTCGGCGGCAAGCGGGTGGCGCTGGCGGCGATGCTGCTGGTGATGGCGTCGCTGGCAAGCTTTCCCCTCAGCGATGACCTGACGGTGTGGTTCGTCATGCGCTTCGTGCTCGGCGTGGCGGGGGGCGTCCTCTATTCATTGTCGGAAGCCTGGATCATGCATTTCGCCGAGGATGCTTCGCGCGGCCGCGTTACCGCCATCTATGCCAGCGTCCTGTCGCTGGGCTTTTCCATCGGCCCGTTCATCATTCCGTTCACCGGCATCGAAGGGCCGCTACCGTTCGTCATTGCCATCGCCATGGTGGGGGCGAGCACGGTGCCGCTGTTCTTCATGCGGCTCGACGATGACGAGTTCTCCAACACCGAAGAAGGCGGCGGCTTTTTCGGTTTTGTGACGCGGGCGCCCCTGCTGTTGTTCGCGGTCGGCACCCTCACCCTGTTCGATGCGGTGATGCTGGCGTTCTTTCCGATCTACGGCCTCAGGAACGGTCTCAGCCTGCATGACGCGACCTGGCTCCTGGGTCTGGCGGTCGCCGGCAACGCGGTGTTGCAGTATCCGGTGGGGTGGCTCGCCGACAAGTGGTCGCGCAACGGCGTCTTGTGGGTGGCGGCGGTGATGACCGTTGGGCTGGCGCTGGCGCTGCCACTCACGGTGACCACATGGGCGATCTGGCCGGTGGCGCTGCTGCTGGGCTCATCGGCCTATGCCATCTACACCGTGGCGCTGGTGACGCTGGGCGATGAATTCCGCGGCGCGCCGCTGATGGCCGGGTCGGCCGCTTTCGGCGTCATGTGGGGGGTGGGCGGCATCATCGGCCCGCCGATCGCCGGCCAGGCGCTGGTCAGCGTCGGCCCCGACGGCATCGCCTGGTTCCTGGCGGCCTGCTACGCGCTGCTGGTCGCCGGGCTTGCGGTGAGCGGCGGAAAGCTGGTGCGGCGGCCCGCGCATGGCTGACATGCACCACATGCATTGACGAATAATCGGGCCCGGTCCACAAGCGGCCATGAGTGAAGCTGTGGTTCTGACAAGGAGCGCCAGACAGCGCAATCTGGTGGCGGCCTGCGCGGCGGTCGTGGTCTTCGGCTTTGCCATGGGCCTGATGTTTCCGCTGTTGTCGCTGCTGCTCGAGCACCGTGGCCATGGCGATGCGCTGATCGGCCTCAACGCCGCCATGTCGCCGCTCGGCATTCTCGTGTTCTCGGGATTCATCCCCCTGGTGGCGCGGCGTTTCGGGGCCCGCGCGGTGACCATAAGCGCCGCGCTCGCCACCGCCGTCATCTTCCTTGGCTACAAGCTTCTGCCGAGCATCGAGGCGTGGTTCGTGCTGCGCTTTGCGCAAGGAATAACGGTCTCCACCCTGTTCGTCCTGAGCGAGGCCTGGGTGGTGAAATTCGCCGACGACCGCAGCCGCGGACGGGTGGTGGCCATCTATGCCTCGGCGTTGTCGGCCTCCTTCGGCGCCGGGCCGCTGATCATCGGCGTGATCGGCATCAACGGCTGGCTGCCGTTCATCATCGGCATGGCCGTGCTGGTGGCGGCAGTCATCCCGATGGCCATGGTGCGCGAACCGCCCAACCCGGAATCGGCGCCAGGCGCCGCCTCGTCGGTCGTCAGCTTTGCCCGCAAGGCGCCGATGCTCCTGGCTGCTGTCGGCCTGTTCGCCATCTTCGATGCCGCCACCTTGAGCCTCATCCCGGTCTACGGCGTGCGCCTCGGCCTCGATGTCACGACAGCGGCCTATACACTTTCGGTGCTGATCATGGGCAACATTGCGCTGCAGCTTCCCATCGGCTGGCTGGCCGACCGCTTCGACAGCCGCAAGGTGATGGCCGGCCTGGCGCTGGTAACGGCGCTGTTGCTGCTGTTGCTGCCGGCGGCCATGGGCAGTTTGTTCATGTGGCCGGTGCTGTTCGTCACCGGGGCGACCGGCTATGGCATCTATACCGTGGCGCTCGCCTCGCTGGGCGCGCGCTTCTCCGGCCATGAACTGGTGCAGGGCTCGGCGGCGTTCGCCACCATGTGGGGTTCGGGCGCACTGCTCGGCGCGGTCATCGGCGGCAGCATGATGACGTGGTTCGGCCCGCACGGACTGCCGTTGTCGCTGGCCACGGTGCTGGGGCTGTTCGTTGTCGGATCGGCGGTGAGGATGAGGATGCTGGCGCCGTGAGGTATGCCGGCGAGATCGACATCAAGGCCGGTCCGCCGCCGGCGCGCCGGCGTGCCGGGCCGAGCCGGGCGGCCGGCGTCGGGTTCGCCCTGGCCGGGCCGGTGTGCTGGAGCTTGGGCGGGCTTTTGATCCGCATCACCCACGACATCGATGCCTGGCAGATCATCTTCTACCGCTCGATCACGGTGCTCTTCGTCATGGGCACCTGGGTGTGGATGAACAATCGCGGCGCCTTGTGGCGCACCATCTCGGAGGCCGGCATCAATGCCGTGGTGGCCGGCATCGCCGTCGGCTCGGCCGGCCTCGCCTTCGTGGTGGCGATCTTCTATACCACCGTGGCGCAGGCGATCTTCATGGTCGGCATCGCACCCTTCTGCTCGGCCGTGCTGGGCTGGTGGCTGTTGCGTGAGCGCCTGAGCCGCATCACCTGGGGCACCATGGTGATCGCCGCCGCCGGCCTGTTCGTGATGCTCGGCGGCAACCTCAGGCCCGGCGAGGCGGTGGGCATCATCCTGGCGCTCTATTCGGCCTTCTGCTTTTCCTGCTACAGCGTCCTCCTGCGCTGGGGCCACAGGACCGACATGACCGTGGCGGTCATCTGGAATGCCATCTACCTGATCGTCTTCACGGCCGCGGTGATGTTGCTTCCCATTCCGCTGCGCAGCGCCCACGGGGTGGACTCACTCGCCGTCGGCTGGCAGAATCTGGCCATCATCGTGGTGATGGGCGCGGTGCAGCTTTCGCTGGGCATGATCCTGTTCACGCGCGGCTCACGCGTCGTGCCGGCGGCGGAACTGGCGCTGCTGGCGCTGATCGAGCCGACGCTGGGACCATTATGGGTATTCCTGGCGGTGGGTGAAGTGCCGCAGATCGGCACGCTGATCGGTGGCGCGGTCATCATGGGGGCCATCGTCATCCAGGTGCTGTTCGGCGGGCGCGGCGGACCAGCGGTGCAACACGCGAAGCTGAGGAGAAGCAGGTAAATGACGACGAACCGGGTGGCACGGCTGATCAAGCGGCCGCAAGGCATGGTCAAGCGCGATATCTTCGACATTCGCGACGAAGCATTGCCGGAGCCGGGCGAAGGCGAGTTCCGGGTCAGGATCTCCCATATCTCGCTCGATCCGGCGATGCGCGGCTGGATGAACGAGGCGCGCTCCTATGTGGAGCCGGTGAAGCTGGGCGATGTCATGCGGGCGCTTGCCGCCGGCCACGTGGAAGCCTCGCGCAACCCCAAGTTCAAGGAAGGCGACGCGGTCTCGGGTCGCTTCGGGGTGCAGCAGTACGCCATCTCCGACGGCAAGGGGGTCGCCCGGGTCGATGAAGGCCTCGCACCCATGCCGACCTGGCTGGCCGGTCTCGGGATGCCGGGGCTCACCGCCTATTTCGGACTTTACGAGGTGGCGAAGGCTGAAGCCGGCGATACGGTGGTGGTCTCCGCCGCCAGCGGCGCCGTCGGGCAGGTGGTGGGGCAACTGGCGAGGCACAAGGGCTGCCGGGCGGTGGGCATCGCCGGAGGGCCGGACAAATGCCGCATGCTCATCGACGATTTCGGCTTCGATGCCGCCGTCGACTACAAGGCCGGCGACCTGGCCGGACAGCTCAAGGCCGCGGCTCCCGATGGTATAGATGTCGATTTCGAGAATGTGGGCGGCGATATCTTCGATACCGTGCTCACCCAGATGAACCCCTTCGGGCGCATCGCGGTGTGCGGGCTGATCTCCAGCTACAACGCCACCGAACTGCCGCCGGGGCCGAAGAACATCCGCTTCGTGCTGACCATGCGCTTGCGGGTGCAGGGTTTCATCGTCTTCGATTTCGCCAAACGCTACGGCGAGGCCGTCGCCGCGCTCTCGGGATGGATGAAGGAAGGCAAACTGAAGTTCGTCACTGACGTGCGCGAGGGCGGCATCGATGCCTATCCGGACGTGCTCAACCTGCTCTACACCTCGGGCAATCGGGGCAAGCTGGTGCTGAAGGTGTAAGGTGTCCTCACAACGCCTCGCCGGCGGCCCAGGCGCTGGACCAGGCCCACTGGAAATTGTAGCCGCCGAGCCAGCCGGTGACATCGACGGCTTCGCCAATGGCATAGAGGCCGGGCACCTTCCTGGCCTGCATGGTTTTGGATGACAGGCCGGCGGTGGCGATGCCGCCGGCGGTGACCTCGGCCTTGGCAAAACCTTCCGAGCCGTCGGGATTGAAGCGCCAGGAACTGAGCCGGGCCTCGGCGCCTTCAAGGACACGGTCGGGCAGGTTCGCAAGGTCGCCCTTGAGGTCGAGGCGTTCGGCCAACGCCTCGGCGAGGCGGGCAGCGAGGGTTTCGGCGAGAATGCTGCGCAGGATGGCGCGCGGACGGGCGCGCTTGGCGGCGACGAGCCAGCCGGCATTGCGGCCGGGAAGGAAGTCGATGGCGATTTCCTCGCCGCGCCGCCAATAGCTGGAGACCTGCAGGATGGCGGGGCCGGACAGGCCCTTGTGGGTGAAGAGCGCCGCCTCGCGGAACCGTGCCTTGCCGCAGCTTGCGATCACCTCGGCGGCGACGCCCGACAGCGAGCGGAACAGGGCCTCGTCGGGCCCCAACGTCAGCGGCACCAGCGCGGGGCGCGGTTCAACCACCTTGAGGCCGAAGCGGCGGGCGGTTGCATAGGCAAAGCCGGTCGCCCCCAGCCTGGGGATGGAGAGGCCGCCGGTGGCGATGACCAGGGCCGGGGCGCAGGCGGTGCGATGGCCGAAGGTCACCCGAAATTGCCCGTCGGCATGGTCGAGGCCGGTGACCGGGCTCGCAAGGGCGACCTCGACGTCGCCGGCGGCACATTCGGCCAGCAGCATCGCCACCACCTGGCGGGCCGAGCCGTCGCAGAACAGTTGCCCGAGGGTCTTTTCGTGCCAGGCGATGCGGTGGCGCTCGATCAGGGCGATGAAGTCGTCGGGGGTAAAGCGGGCGAGCGCCGAGGTGGCGAAATGCGGGTTCGCGGAGAGGTAGCATTGGGGCGGCGTCGCGCGGTTGGTGAAGTTGCAGCGCCCGCCGCCGGAGATGAGGATCTTCCTTCCCGGCTCGTCGGCATGGTCGATGACCAGCACTTTCCGCCCCCGCCGGCCGGCGACGGAAGCGCACATGAGCCCCGCCCCGCCGGCACCGAGGACGATGGCGTCATAGTTCGGCGGTGACGGGACCATGGCGGCTCAGGCGCCTTTCAGCGTGCGCGCCAGGCGCACAAGCGCTGCATCGAGGGTGGAGAGGAAGCGCGAACGGTCGGCACGGCTGAAGGGGGGAGCGCCGCCGCCCGCGATGCCGGCCCCGGCGCGCAGGTCGGCCATGATGGCACGGGTGGCGATGGCGGTGCCGATGGAATTGTCGGTAAAGGGCTTGCCGGTGGGCGCGATCACCGTGGCGCCGGCCTTGAGGCAGCGGTCGGCCAGCAGGATGTCGGCCGTCACCACCACGCTCGCGGCATCGGCATGGCCGGCGATATGGTCATCGGCGGCATCGAAGCCATCACCCACCACCACCCGTTCGATGAGCGGGTCATCGGGGATGCGCAAGAAACTGTTGGCGACGACCTGGACCGGCACCTTGAGGCGCCGGGCGACCTTGTAGACCTCCTCCTTCACCGGGCAGGCATCGGCATCGACGAGGATGCGGAGCGGTTCCATCTACACCTTCAACCCGGCGCCCTGCTTGAAGTTGCCGTAGATGGTTTCGGTGAGCCGGTTGTAGGCGGGCATGTGAGGTTCGGCGGCGGCGAGGAGGCGGAGATGGGCATCCTTGCCCAGTTCCTTCTCAAGCGGCTCGATCCACGCCGGCTGCCCGGCCCATCGGCGGATCCACTCAGTCGTCCACTCGAAATGGAACTGCACGCCGAGTGCATGATCGCCGACCGCGAAGGCCTGATGGCGGATGGCGGGCGAGGTGGCCAGCGGCACCCCGCCGGGGGGTAAACCGGTGACTTCGGCATGGTGCCACTGCATCACGTTGTGCGCAGGCGCAAGGCGGGCGAAGAAGGGGTGGCCGGCGGCCTCATCGGTGAGGTTCACCGACTTCAGGCCGACCTCGCTTTCCTTCGCCATCTCGACCTTGCCGCCCAGCGCATCGGCAAGCAACTGATGGCCGAAACAGATGCCGATATAAGGTTTGGCGCGGAGCGCCACCCATTCGCGGATTGCCTGCTTTTCAGCGACCAGCCAGGGATTTTCGACTTCCTCCCAGACCTGCTGGGGCGCGCCAAGCACCAGCATCAGGTCGTAGGCATGGAGCACAGGCGGTGCCTCGCCGCGATGCACGGCGACGGTGTCGATGGTCATGCCATCGGCGGCAAGCAGGTCGCCGAGCAGGTTCGGATGGTCGTCGTCCATGTGTTTGAAGACGAGGGCGCGCTTGGGCATGGCTGCTTCTAGCGCACCGGCGGCAGGATGAGAATGCCTGCATTGCAACCGTGACGCTCGTTGCGGCCGCAGTGCCGGAACTGGCCATCCTTCGAAAAGCACACCCGAAGCTCGCTGAGGCGCGCCCGGTCGCGGGCGTTGCCGCAGTCGAGCGACAGCATGGAGGCATCGAGGCCGGGATTGGTCTTGACGAAGTCGCTCACCAATGCCGCCGGCGTGACGGTGACCACGGCGGTGGGCGCGAGGTAGCGGGCGGGAATGTGCAAGGTGCGGTAGAACCGCCGCAGGGCGGCGAAATAGTCGTTCTGGCGGAGGCCGGCGCAGGCGCCGTGCTTGCGCCATTCGTGGATGATGAGCTGCTTGGAAGGCATGATGTCGAGATTGGCGGCGATCAGGCCTCGCGGCACCCAGCGCTCGGCGGTGTCGCAATATTGCGGCCAGCCCTGATCGTATTGCGGCCACAGCCCGTGCACCACAAAGGCATAATGCCTGCCGGCCGCGCATTGGCCGCTATCGCTGCGGCCCGCGCTGGTGGCGCACCAGGTGGGCGACCACGACAGCGACAGGACGTAGTAGTCGAAGTCGCCGGCGGTGCCGGCCCGCGCCGTCAGCGGCGCCATCAGGGTGAACGCCAGGGCGATCAGGAATGCGGCTTGCTTCATGGAGGGCAGGGATTGTGCCTATTGGACGGCAGCGGCAGGGCGCAGCAAGGCCGCGACACGGCACATGGTGGCCTTGTCGGGAAGCGGTACGCTCACTACAGGGCAGCCTTTGGCGATGGGCTTCCACGAGGTGTTGTTGAGGTTCATCACGCACTGCGACAGCTTGCCCATGACGCACATCACGGTGCCAAGCTCGTACCTGGCGCCGTAGTAGCGGCACTTGCAGTTGGGATCGGCGGCGACAGGACCGGCGAGGAGGCTGACCAGCAACACAGCAGCGATCGCACCAACAAGGGGACCGGATTTCATCATATGAACATCCTACCTGATGCCGGCATAGCTGCAAGCACCAAAACAAACACCCCCGGCCGGCGGCCAAGGCGCCGCTGGGCCTCGATCCGGCGCCCTGGGCGGCGCTCAGTCGAGTTGCAACTCCACCGCCTGAGGGCCGCGGCCGCGTTTGTCGGGCTGCACCTCGAAGGTCAGCCTGGTGCCCTCGACGAGTTCGGGAATGCCGGCCCGTTGTACGGCGGTGACATGTACAAAGACGTCCTTGCTGCCGTCCTCCGGGGTGATGAACCCGTAACCCTTGGCGGCGTTGAAGAACTTGACAGTGCCTTTCTGGCGCATGGCAAGACTAGCTCCTGGTCCCTATCCGTTCGTCACGCAAAGTACTCGGCAAGATAAATCGGAATGACGGAAAGCCACGCCTCTGGCAGGGAAGGCCAAGATCAAGCAGTCTTACCGGTCCGAATGTCCTTGACCGTGCAATGCCGGATAATTCCGGCATCGTCCTATTCTTATGGGGCAGGCAGTGGCTGCGGGCAAGGGCTTTTGTGGCCGAGATCGGCGGTTGAATTCACCTTGAAGCGCCGATAGTGTGAACGTCCGCGCCACCCCAACGGAGCCCGCCGGCACCATGTCGAATGCCCAATCCGGCCGCCACGTCCGCCACTTCAAGTGGTTTGCGCTCGCGACGGCGGTGGGGGTTTCAACGGCATTCGCCGGCGGTGGCGCGGTGGCGCGGCCACATAGCACCCTGACCATCAAGTATTACAGCATCAGCGGGCCCGACGACCGCAGCCTCGATCAGCAGATGGCGCGCTTCGGCCCGTTGCATCGCGGCGGCAAGGCCTACGCGACGCTTTCCGCCGATCCCAAATTCGATGGCCGGCTGGTGGGCGGCAAAACCTGTCAGCTGCAGCATTTTCGCGTCGATGCCAAGTTCGTCATGACGCTGCCGAAGCTGGCGCCGGGGGTGAGGCTGTCGCCGGCGACGGCTGTCAGATGGAAGCGCTTTTCAGCCTTCGTGCGTCGCCACGAGGATCGCCACCGGGCCATCTGGCTCGGCTGCCTGGCGCGCGGGGAGGCGCGGGCGCTGCAGCTCAGAGTGAACGATTGCAGCCGGCTCGATGCGGCGGTGGAGCAGATATTCAAGCAGGAATGGGCACGGTGCGAGACGTTGCACGATGCCTGGGACGCGGAGCAGCAGGTCGAACTGAAGAGCCAGCCGCTGATCATCGCGGCTGGCAAGTTCAGCCACCGGGCGGCACTGGCAAAGGAGGCCGGAAAGGTCAACTTCAAGAGGGCCTTCCGCTTTGGCCGCGCGGCGCAATGAGCGAGGAACAGAACCTCCCGTTGCGCGCCGCCATCGTTCCGGTGACGCCGTTCCAGCAGAACTGCGCCCTGGTGTGGTGCACCGCCAGCATGACCGGCGCGGTGGTCGATCCGGGCGGCGAGGTCGCGGTGATCCGCCAGGCCATCGGGGAGACCGGCGCCACGATCGACAAGATCCTCCTGACCCATGGCCATATCGACCATGCCGGCGGGGCGAGCGAACTGGCCGAGGCGGTGGGCGTGCCGATCATCGGTCCGCACAGGGACGACGACTGGCTGCTGAAGGGATTGCCCGAACAGGGGGCGCAATACGGCATGCCGGGCGCCAGGGCGGTCGAGCCCGACCGGTGGCTGCAAGAGGGCGATACGGTCGATATAGGCGAAGTGAACTTCGAGGTGCTGCATTGCCCGGGCCATACGCCGGGTCATGTGGTGTTCATCAATCGCCAGATCGGCTTCGGCATCCTCGGCGATGTGCTGTTCCAGGGCTCGGTGGGGCGCACCGATTTTCCGCTCGGCAGCCACGAGGACCTCATAAGGTCGATCAGGACCAAGCTGCTGGTGTTGCCGGATGAGTTCTTCTTCATCTGCGGCCACGGGCCCGCCTCGAGCATCGGCGATGAACGACAGAGCAATCCTTTCTTGCGGTAAACCGGCATTTTTCGCTTGCAGGCGGCGACATCTCTTCTATCCTGTCGGATCAGGGGCAAAGGAGACATAGCGATGCGAAAGACATTGACGTTGCTCGTGATGGCTGGGCTGGCTGTCACACTTGCCGCCGGCGAGGCCGCGGCACAGAACTACTTCGGTGCGATTTCCTATTCCCAGACAACAAGGTCGCACGGTTACTCCTACGATTACGGCTCTCGCTCCGCCGCCGAGCAAAGGGCTTACAACGAATGCGCCCAATATGGCGGCGGCTGCAAGATCGCCGTGTGGTTCCGCAATGCCTGCGGCGCCTTGGCCGTCGGCCAGGATGGTGGCTGGGGGGCGGGCTGGAATGCCAACCGGCCGGGCGCGGAGGCCGCAGCGATCAACAGTTGCAACAGCGTTTCCTACGGTTGCAGCGTGATCCGCTGGGTGTGCACCACGGGCCATCAATAGGGCGTTATCGGCCGCTGCGCGCTACGCCGCCTGCTGGCCCGGGTATCGGGCCAAGGCGGCCGCGTCCGGTTGTGTGGAGCGATTGCGGCTGGCGCAGTTGATCTGGCGCAAGGCGACGCGCGGTCGGGCAGCGCATATTGATGGGCGTTTCTACAACAAAGGAGCGCTCTCATGCCTCGGACTTTTAGCCTGTGTGTCGTCGCCGCTGTGGTGCTGGCGGGATTGTCGCTGCCGGTGCTGGCCGCCGGCGAGGAAGAAGGCTCTGAAGACCAGTTTGAGCAGGGGGCCCTCGACTTCCTGTCCTATTGCGCGCCCTGCCATGGCCGTTCGGGCGAAGGCAACGGACCGGTGGCCATGGAACTGGTGAAGAAGCCGGCCGATCTCACCACCATCGCCAAGCGCAATGGCGGGATTTTCCCCCAGGACGAGGTCAGGAAGCGCATCGACGGACGCGATCTGCCTGCCGCCCACGGCACCTCCGACATGCCGGTATGGGGCTACTGGTTCAAGCTGCAGGCCAACGCCGCGGGCCTGTTGCAGGACAATCAGGTGGATGCCGAGGCAGAGGTGAAGGAACGCATCGACCGGCTGGTCGATTATATCGCCACGCTGCAGAAATAGGCTCAGCAGGCGCCAATCAGACCTCCGCCGGCACGGCGCGCGGCACGCTGTCGGCGTCCACCGCCACCATGACGAAAGAGGCGTCAGTGACCTTTACCTTTTCATGGGTCATGTAGCGCTGGGCCCAGGCCTCGACGTTGAGGGTGATGGAGGCGCGGCCGACCTTGTCGACGGTGGTATAAAGTTCGAGCACGTCGCCGATCTTGACCGGACGCCGGAACGACAGGGCGTTGATGGCGGCGGTGACCACCCGGCCGCGCGCCCGCTCCGATGCGCGGATGCCGGCGGCCAGATCCATTTGTGCCATCACCCAGCCGCCGAACACATCGCCCGCCGCATTGGCATCGGCCGGCATGGCCGGCACCCGCATGGTGAGTTCGCCCGTCGGGCGGACGTCATTGTTGCCCGGCATTCGAGATGGCCCCCCTTTTCTTGCATCGCTTGCGGACTATGCGCGAAGCATCGCTTCAGCGCAAAGGCGCAATTTCAAGCCCGGAACACCATGGCCGCCCCCAGCGCGATGAGAGCAAAACCCAGAAGCTGGTTGAGGCTCAGCGGTTCCCTCAGCCACAAGACGGAAAAGCCGGCGAACACGGTGAGGGTCACCACCTCCTGAATGGTCTTCAACTGGGCGGCGGAATAAACGGCGCTGCCGAAGCGATTGGCGGGCACCGCCAGCCAGTATTCGAACAGCGCAATGCCCCAACTGGCCATGACGGCGATCCACAAGGGCGAGGCCTTGAATTTCAGGTGGCCGTACCAGGCGAAGGTCATGAAGACGTTGGAGGCAATGAGCAAGAAAACCGGCGCGATGTACGCCGCGATGGAGGGGGGCATGAAGGGCTCCGCGAGGCCGGTGGTGCGGCGATGCTCATGCGCCGAAGCTGGCATGGGCGTCAACAAGGATCGCGCGGTGCCTCGCCGGTGAGCCAGGCGAGGCGATGGCCGGCGCCCGCTCCGCGCGCCAGGCGCTCGCCAAGGGCGGGGAGCAGGATCTGCAACTCGCCGGCCAGCCTGAAGGGCGGATTGACGACGATCAGCCCCGAGCCCTGCAGGCCCGCCTCGGGTCGCACCGCAATGACGTCCAGTTCCATATCGAGGGTGCGCGGCATAGCGAGGTCGCGGACCGCATCGCGCAGCCGACCCGCCAGTCCATCGCCAGTCACCGGGTACCACAAGGCAAAGACGCCGGTGGCAAAGCGCCGGTGACCCGCTGCAAGCATCCGCACGGCGCGCGCTGCCTCATCAGCCGCCTCATAGGGTGGATCGATGAGGACGAAGCCGCGCCGTTCAGGTGGGGGAAGCTGCGCCTTGATGGCGATGGCGGCATCGAGCGCCGTCACGGTAACGCGGCGGTCGCGGCCGCGCCAGGCATCGAGCCCGGCCTTGTCGTCGGGGTGCAGTTCGTTGACCAGCAGGCGGTCGTCGGGGCGCAGCAAGTGGCGGAAGAGGTCGGGCGAGCCGGGATAACGGGTGAGGGTGCCGGGCGCGTTGAGGGCATCGACGGCGGTCCGCCAGGGCGCCAGCAGTGCTTCGGCAGGTGGCGCCAGCGGGATCGGCCGGCCATCCATCTGATAGAGCCGGCCGAGGCCTTCGCGCCATTCCAGCGTGCGCCGCGCCTCGGGCCCGTCGAGGTCGTAGACGCCGATGCCGGCATGCAGATCGAGAACCCGGAAGGGTTTCGGCTTGGCGGCAAGATAGCTGACGACCAGGGCGCAGACGGCGTGCTTGACGACATCGGCGTGGTTGCCGGCATGGAAGGCATGGCGATAGTTCATGGGCCGCCGATAGCATGGCGCCGGCCGGTCCACCAGACGACGCGGCAAGGTCGGACTAACGCCTTCGCGGTCTTCACGGCGCGCCTGCGATCTGGCACATGCATCGGCGATGAGGAAAAGCACGATCACCTGCATCGCCGGCGCCATGGGGCGGCACGGTGAGACCGTCGCCGACGTCGGCGGGGTGCGGGTGCATGTGGCCCATGCGCTGCCGGGCGAGCAGGTGAGGGCCGAAGTCGATGGCACCCACGGCCGGGCCGTCGACATCCTGACATCCAGTCCGGAGCGCGTCACACCCTTCTGCCGGCACTTCGGACGGTGTGGTGGCTGTGCGGTGCAGCACTGGCGCGAGGAGGCCTATCGGGTCTGGAAGCGTGGGCTGGTGACGACCGCGCTGAAGCATCGCGGCATCGAGGCCGAGGTCGTGGCGCTGGTCGATGCCCATGGCGCCGGTCGGCGGCGGATCAGGCTGACCGTCACGCGCCATGGCACGGGCTTCATGGCCGCCCGCAGCCATGACATCGTAACGATCGACAGGTGCCCGGCGGCGGTGCCGGGGCTGGCCGATGCGGCGATCATCGCAAGCGATCTGGGGCGCATCGCCGGGGTGCCGAAGCGCGGTCTGGGGGTGATGCTGACGGCCACCGCCACCGGCCTGGATGTCGCAGCGGGCGAGGCTTCACGACCGATCGAGGGCCTTGAACGGCGGCTGGCGGACCTTGCCGCGCACCATGACCTGGCTCGCCTGACGCTCGGCGGGGAGACCGTGGTGACGCGGCGGCCGCCTCTGGTGCGCTTCGGCGAGGTGGCGGTGGAGCTGCCACCGGGGGGGTTCCTGCAGGCGACCGCCGAAGGCGAGGAAGTGTTGGCACGGCTGGTCGTTGCAGCGGCGGCGGGCGCCCGTCGGGTGGCCGACCTGTTCTGCGGCGCCGGGCCTTTCAGTTTGCGCCTGGCGCCGCGCGCGGCCATCGCCGCCTTCGATCTCGACCGCCCGGCGGTTGCCAGCCTCGATGCGGCGCGGCGCCGGGCGAGTGGCCTCAAGCCGATCAACGCAACGCTCCGCGATCTTTTTCGCAATCCGCTGAGGGCCGACGAGATGAGGGGTATGGACGCCGTTGTGTTCGATCCGCCACGCCAGGGGGCGGAGGCGCAGGCCCGCCAAATCGCCGGTTCGAAAGTGCCGGTGGCGATCGCCGTCTCGTGCGATCCCGCCAGTCTGGCGCGCGACCTGGCGATCCTGATCTCCGGTGGCTACCGGCTCGTGGAGGTGACGCCTGTCGACCAGTTCAAGTGGACGGCGCACGTGGAGACGGTTGCCGTCCTCAGGCGCTGATCGCGGTTACTGGCGAAGCGCCTCGGCATCGGAGATCGCCCAGTCGAGGTGCTGGTATTCCACGCACAGGCTGCCGCAGCGCTTCTGGATCTCGGTCAGTTCGGCCCTGGCCAGATCGATGCGGCCGGTGGCGGCATAGCCTTCGCCCAGATACTCGCGCGCCAGCACATAGTCCGGATCGATGGCAAGGGCCTGGTGGTAATAGGTGATGCCGATGTCGAAGCGGCCGAGCTTGCGATTGGCGTAGCCCAGGCCATTGAGGGCGCTGGGGCTGGACCGGTCTGCCATCAGCATGAACAGGTCGATGGCCAGATCGTAGTGGCCGGTACGGGCAAGCCGCCAGCCCTGCTGCAACAGCGACTGGTCGGGCACCTTGCCCTTTTTCTGGGCGATGCACTTCTTCTGGGTGTCGTCCCACACAAGGCCCTTCTGCAGGCAGGTGGGCGGCGGTGTGGTGGTGGTTGTCGTTGTCGTGGAGGGCGGATTGGCGCTCATGGCCAGCGCAGCGGGGCTCGATACCGCCGCGGCGACAAGCCCGACCGCAAATGCGGCTGCCAGACAGGAGGGCAGTTGAGATGTCTCGAACATGGCTCGGTCTCCCTGTGGTGTCGCTCGACCGGCGACTGATCGCCGAATGGCCGCACGCCCGAAGGTTCGCAGCCTTGCAGCCCATGGCTTTTCCACTGCGCGGCAGCTATCGGGCCACAATGCGCCGGCACCGGCGCGCTTTGCCTTGCGAGGCAGAATATCAGGGGTTAAGCTCACCGGCGATCACGAATTGTTGTTGGCCCAAGGGACAGTCGCGGCATGTCCGGTCTGAGGCAAATGGGACTTTTCCTCGCGGCAGCGAGTGCCCTGGCGCTCGGTGGCTGCCAGAGCGTGCTGATGGACGAATTGAGCCAGGCTGGCGAAAACATCGACCGGGCGGCGGCGGCGCCGATCGTGGCGTTGCACAGTGCCATCAGCAATGCCGGCGAAGCGCTCAAGGGCCCCGATCTGTCGGTGGCCGCGCAAAAGGCCTATGGCGACCGGCTGGCGGCCGAAGCGTTCGCGCGTCTGCCCATGGCCAACGATGCAGCGCTCGAGCAGCACCTGACGGGCATGGCCAACCGCATCGCCGCGGAGGCCCCGGGGCCCAAGTTCACCTACCGGGTCTACCTCGTGAACGCCAAGGAGCCCAACGCCTTCACGCCGGGTGCGGGTCATATATTCGTCACCACCGGCCTGGTCAGCCGCCTGGGCGACGAAGCGCAGATGGCCATGGTGCTGGGGCACGAGATCGCCCACTGCGTCCTGGGCCACGTCATCAAGACCGCCCAGCGGCAGCGGATAAGCGAGAAGGCGGCGTCGGCCAGCAAGAGCGTGTTCAGCGACAAGCTGGGTGTCGCGTGGATCGGCGAGGGGCTCGGTCTGGCCGCCAACGCGGCGGTCAATCTCTACACCCGCGATCAGGAAGACGAGGCCGACGAACTGGGCCTCGACCTGATGGTGTCGGCGGGCTACGACCTGAGGGAGGCCGAAAAGGCGATCAAGGCGCTGGTGGGCGATGGCGGCCAGGACGAGCCGTCGTTCATCTCCGCGGTATTGAGCGACCATCCCTCCAAGGCACGGCGCCTGCAGCGTCTGCGCAACCTCATCGTGGCGAAATACAATCTTCAGGACTTCTCCCGCTCGGTGCGCACCACGCTCGCCTATGAACGGGTCACCCTCAAGTATCGCTAGGTTCCGGTGGAGGCCGCCGGGGGAAATGACGGGGTGACCGGCCTTGCCAAGAAAGGACGGCCCTCATGATTGTCGTTGCCGGGTATCTGCGACTGACGAGCGGCAGTTTCGAGGCGATCAGGCCGCACATGCTGGTGATGATCGCGGCCAGCCGGGCGGAGCCGGGCTGTCTTGCCTATTCCTATGCCCGCGACGTGGTCGATCCCGACACCATCAGGGTGTTCGAAACCTGGAACAGCCAGGAAGATCTCGATCGCCATTTCACCACGCCGCACCTGAAGGCCTGGCGCGCCGCGCTGGGCGAGATCGGCATCGAGCGACGCGATCTCAATGCCTATACCGCCGGCATGGCGCGCCCGGTCTAGTGCCGGCTGTCGTCGTCGTGGCGCAGCGAACGGCGTGACAGAACCAGAAATCCGGCGACGAAGGAACTCACCAGCAGCGAGCCGAAAGCAGCGATGCCGATGGCGCCGTCCGTCATGCCGGCGGGGATGAAGCCGCTGGAAATCTCGCTCGCCGAGGCCTGGGAAATCACCAGCATGGTCACGCCGGCGGCCAGCACGATGGCGAGGGCAAGAAGAATGAAATTCCTGACCGAAAGCGGTCGCGCCGCGCCGTAGATCAACGTCGATGGGCGGCCTTGGCGGAAGTGGTCGTTCCTGATGGTCTGCGAGGCATGCATGGCAAGTCCTGGCCTCCTCAAAGCAAATCTTGCGATGGTTGCATCATGACCATGGAAAAGGACCTCTTCGGTACCGCTTTTTGTATGGGCAGAGGTCTTTTGGTGGCAAAAGCGTGGCATTTGCCTAACCAAACCTTAATTCGGCGGAGAGTCCGGAAATCGGCGTCCACCATTTGGATCACGCTCGAAGCGCCACTTCAGACCGGGGGGTTCGTCGCGACCGGCCCCTGGCGGGCTGGGCCCGGTCTGGCGCGACGTGGACGATGGCGGTGGCGGGAAAGATCACACTCACGCAGGTGCCCTTGCCGGGCCGGGAGGTGATGTCGAGCCTGGCACCCAGCCGCTCGGTGCATTCCTTGACCACGGTCAGGCCCAGTCCGATGCCGCCGGTTGTGCGGTCCAGGCGCTTGTCCACCTGGAAGAATGGCAGGGTGACGTCGGAGAGATGTTCACGGGCAATGCCGATGCCCTGGTCGCGGACGGCGAGGGTCAGGCGATGCCGGTTATCGAGGCGCAGCGATACCCGGATCTTGCCACCTTCGCGGCTGAACTTGACGGCATTGGACAACAGGCCGTCGATGATCTTGCACAGGTGGTGCTCATCGCAGTTCAGCCGCACGCTACGCGCCTCGTTGCGAAAGTCGATGTCGATGCCGCGGCTGGTGGCGCGCCCGGCCCACAAGCGGACGATGCGGCCGATCGCGTCGCCGGGCAGCATCTCCTGCAGGTCGAGGGGCGTGTCGCCGGATTGCATGCGGCTCAGATCCATGATGGTGCTGATGACGGCAAGCAGGGCGCGGCCCGAACTCTCGATCAGTCCGGCGAATTCGCGGTATTCCGGATTGCCCAGCGGTCCGAGGCGCTCGCCGGCAAGCATCTCGGAAAAGCCGACAATGGCATTGAGGGGGGTGCGGATCTCATGATTGGTGTTGGCGATGAAGGCCGACTTGGCGTGATTGGCCGCTTCGGCCCGGGCGCGCGCCGCGATGAGGTCGCGCTCATGCTGCTTGAGGGCGGTGATGTCATCGATGTAGCCCTCGATGCCCAGCAGTTTGCCGTCGTCGTCGTAGACGCCCTGGCCACGCTCCCACACCCACCTTACGGCGCCGGAGGCCGAGATGACGCGGTACTGGATCTCGCAGGGGCGATGGGCGGCCATGTTGGTTTGCGCCGACGACCACACGCGCCGGCGATCGTCGGGGTGGATGAGATCTCCATAGGCAACCACCCGGTTGCCGATGATGTCCTCGGGCGCATAGCCGAGCACCGCCTGGGTCGCGGCGCTGACGAACTGCATGGTCCAGCGCTCGTCGTTGGCGCAGATGTAGGCAAAGCCCGGCAGGCTGTCGATGAGGCGGCGGTATTGATTCTGACTGCGGTCAAGGGCTTGCTTGGTGCGGATTTGCTCGTCGACCAGGGCGTTCCACTGGGTGGCCACGGCATCGAACTCGCGGATGCCATGCAAGGGCTTGGATACCGGCATGCCCTTGGCCCGCATCTCCTCGATGGCGCTGGCGTAGGCCTTGAGGGGGCGGTGCACGGCATGGCGGAAGAAGAACGCCGTGCTGACAAACAGACTTAACAGCACCAGCAGCAGGATGACCGCCACGAAGGCGTTGGTGGAGCGAATCAGATCGACGATCCAGTTGCCGCCGGAATTGATCACCATGACCCCGGAAAAGCTGCCGGCAGGGAGCGCGAAGGTCTCGCTATGGCTGGCGGAGAAGAGGTCATTCATGTTCGACCAGTTCCCGCGTTCGGCGTTCAGTCGTTGCTGCAGGTGCACATACCAGCGTGGCGTCGACCAGTGGGAGGCTGCCAGAATATTGTCCCCGGACAGCAGAAACGCCGCCAGGCTGAGAGGCAGGACGGAATAGTGGTCGCCATCCGGCGAGCTGATCTTCAGGTTGAAGCGGCCGGTCTTGAGCGCCCGGCGGGCAAGTAGCGTTGCCAGCACCGTGCCGCCATAATTGTGCTGCAGGCCGCCGGCCCGGGACGATGCCAGCATCGAGCCGTCTTTGGCCGACAGGATCAGGATTTCCTTGACCCGGCTGTTGCGCGCCAGCTCGCGCACCACGAATTTCAGGTGCTCGGGTCGGTGCGAGATGGCGGCGGCATTATCGATCATCGCGGCGAGCTCGATGACGCGCTGGTTGAAGGCCTGATCAATCTGCGCATAAAAGATCTGCTGGATGGCCAGCGCCGCCAGCATGATCACCACCGCGCCGATCAGCAACTGGCGCCGCAGGAAGAGGCCGAAAATCGTCGGTGGCTTTGTGAAAATTGGCAGATTCTTCAGCATTGTACCGACAGTACCAAGATTGCATGGCCATTCTCTTAACGTTCGGACTGCAATTTCGCGGAACGATGACCGTTGCGCCGGCGGGACTTCGTGGCGGCAGATGCCGTCGGGCCGTCACATCCTGCCGCATCGCGCCTGCGGCATTCAGGGCTGCCAGCGATAGAGCCAGGAGGTGCGCTCGGTAAGCCGGTCGCCTGAAAGGAGGCCGGCCAGCACCGCATCGCGGGCAAGACGGGCCGGTCCGCGCAGGTGATAAATGCGCGCCTGATGCCGGGATTCCCGCTGCACCCTTGCGGTGCGGTTCATGCGTGCGGCCTGAAAGGCGGCAAAGGCCGGGCGCGGGTCGTCGGCCGCGGGCGGCAGGAGGCGGGCGAGAACCACGGCATCTTCCAGCGCCATGACGGCGCCCTGGGCGAGGCACGGCAGCACCGGATGGGCGGCATCGCCAATGAGACAACACCGCTCGTCGCTCCAGCGTGGGGCCGGCGGGCGGTCGCAGCCGGCCCATTTGAGCCATCGGGCGGGCGCCTTGAGGACCCCGGCGAGGGCGGGCGCGGCGGTGCTGAAGTGGGCCATGGCCTCGGCAGGCTCGGACGGCACGCTCCAGTCCTCGCTCGTCCATGAACTCTCTGCCATGGCGACGATGTTGACGCAGGCGCCGGCCGCGACGGGGTAGTGAACCACGTGGCCGCGGGGCAGGAGCCACAGGTGAACTTCCGGGCGGCGCGCCCAGTCGGGGACCTCGCCTGAACGGACCAGGGCGCGGTAGATGGCGAGGCCATTGTCGGAAGGATCGCCATCCACCAGCATCTGGCGGCGGACGCATGAGCGGATGCCGTCGGCGCCCAGAAGGGCATCGGCGGCAAGCGATGATCCATCCGCCAGCGTGACGTCGATGCCGTCGGCGCGTTTGGCATAGCCGGCTACGGCGCAAGCGGTATGCAGGGCGATACCGGGCAGCTTGCCGGCCGCGGCCAGCAGCGCGGCGAGCAGATCGGTGCGCAGGACGGTCAGCCATGGCGCCCCGAAGCGGGCCTCGATGCTCTTTCCCAAGGCGCTCTCAGCGAGCAACCTGCCGCTCGATCCGCCATGGATGAGGAGGCGCCCGGGGCGTACGGCGGCCGCCTCGACGGCCCCTGCAAGGCCGAGGGCGGCAAGGGCGCGCATGCCGTTGGGTCCGATCTGGATGCCGGCGCCGGTTTCGCTGAAGGCATCGGCCCGCTCAAACAGCGTGATGCGGTGGCCGCCGCGGGCAAGTGCCACGGCGGCCGCAAGCCCGGCGATGCCGCCGCCGGCGATGGCGATGTGCATGGGATGCCGACTTTCTCGCGCGAGACCCTCAAGTGCGCGTGCAGGGTGGCGCAAACCTCGGTGACCTGCAAGTCTCGGCGGCGCATTGCGTATTCGCCCTTGCCTCGCAACGAACCCGGTAATAGGGTCCGGCGCGCGTTCGAAGGGTCCATTTTCTGAAGGGAAGGCCGCGCCGTCATGGGTTTCATCGCCAAATCGCTCAACCGCATTCAGCCCTCCGCCACCATCGCCATCACCGGCAAGGTGCTGCAGCTCAAATCGGAGGGCCGCGACGTCATCGGACTGTCGGCCGGCGAGCCCGACTTCGACACCCCCGACAATATCAAGGCGGCGGCCATCGAGGCGATCCGCACGGGCAAGACCAAATATACCGCCGTCGACGGCATCCCCGAGCTCAAGGCCGCCATCAAGTCGAAGTTCAAGCGCGAGAACGGCCTCGACTACGAGCCGGCCCAGATCTCGGTGGGCACCGGCGGCAAGCAGGTACTGTTCAACGCCCTGGTCGCTACCCTCGATCCCGGTGACGAAGTGATCATCCCGGCGCCCTACTGGGTGAGCTATCCCGACATCGTGCGGTTTGCCGGGGGCGTGCCGGTGTTCGTCGACACCCGCATCGAGGACGGCTTCAAGCTGCAGCCCGAAGCCCTCGATAGGGCGATCACGGCCAAGACCAAGTGGTTCATCTTCAACTCGCCCTCCAACCCGACCGGGGCGGCCTACAGCCATGCGGATCTGAAGAAGCTCACCGACGTCCTCATGAAGCACCCGCATGTGTGGGTGCTGACCGATGATATGTACGAGCACCTGGTCTATGATGACTTCCGCTTCGTGACCCCGGCCGAGGTCGAACCGGCGCTTTACGAGCGCACCCTCACCATGAACGGGGTGTCCAAGGCCTATTGCATGACCGGCTGGCGCATCGGTTACGGGGCCGGACCCCTGGCCCTCATCAAGGCCATGGCCAAGCTGCAGTCGCAATCCACATCCAATCCCTCCTCGATTTCCCAGTGGGCGGCGGTGGAAGCGCTCAACGGACCGCAGGACTTCATCGCCGCCAACAACAAGGTGTTCAAGGAGCGCCGCGACCTGGTGGTGTCGATGCTCAATCAGGCAAGCGGCCTGTCGTGCCCGACCCCTGAGGGCGCCTTTTACGTCTATCCCTCGTGTGCCGGTGCCATCGGCCGCAAGGATGCTTCCGGCAAGGTCATCACCAACGATGAGGATTTCGTGGGGGCGCTGCTCGAATCGGAAGGCGTGGCGGCCGTGCACGGGGCAGCGTTCGGATCGTCGCCGTTCTTTCGCATTTCCTATGCAACATCGACCGCGGCCCTTACCGATGCCTGCGAGCGTATCCAGCGCTTCTGTGCCAGCCTGAGAACGTGAACCAAAGGCAGAGAATTTGCACGCCGCATTTTGGGTCATATGTTATGTTCAGATATGGCTGGGGCTAAAACAGGAGCAATAATCAATGACTCTACGCGTCGCCACTTCTCTTCTCAGTCTCGCCCTCGTGGCCGGGCTCGCCGGTCCTGCCAGCGCTGCCGAAGGCGTCAAGGTCGGCATGCTGTCCTGCAACGTCCAGGGCGGCATGGGCTATATCATCGCGTCATCCAAAACCGTCGACTGTGTGTTCAGGTCGAGCCTCTACAACCGGCGTGACCACTATGTGGGATCGATCACCAAGCTCGGCGCCGACATCGGCATCACCACCGGCAGCCACATCATGTGGGCGGTGTTCGCGCCGGGCAAGCTGAAGCGCGGCTCGCTGGCGGGCAGCTATTTCGGTGCGAGCGGCGAGGCGACCGTCGGCGTCGGTGCCGGCGTCAACGTGCTGATCGGCGGCTTCAAGAGTTCAATCAACCTGCAGCCGGTGAGCCTGCAGGTGCAGACCGGAGTCAATGTGGCAGGCGGTATCGCCAGCCTGTCGCTGCACAGCCAGTGATATCGGGGAGGCATCCCGTCAACATTCCAGCAAGGAGATACATATGAAAAGCGCAAAACACAGCCTGGTCGCCGGCCTGGCGCTGGCTGCGGCCATCGCCGCCGGGGCGGGTGCCGCACAGGCAGCATCGGGCGTGCAGATCGGCACCCTCAATTGCGACGTTTCGGCAGGCTTCGGCCTTATCCTCGGGTCGTCGAAGTCCATGAAGTGCACGTTCACCCGGGCCGATGGGGCCATGGAGTACTATCGCGGCAAGATCACCAAGCTCGGTGTGGACATCGGTTATACCGGCCACCAGATCATGAGCTGGGTGGTCTTCGCGCCGGGCAGCATTGCGCCCGGTGCCCTGAGCGGCAACTATGGCGGGGCCACGGCTGAAGCCACGGCCATCGTCGGTGTCGGTGCCAATGTGCTGGTGGGCGGCTCGCACCGCACCATCGCCTTGCAGCCGTTGTCGGTCACCGGCCAGAGCGGCCTCAACGTGGCGGCAGGAGTCGCCGAGCTGAAGCTGCGTCCGATGCAATAAGGCGTTCGTGCCAGCGCCGAACAGGCCCGCGCCGTCGCCAGAGCATGATGCCGAAAAGTGGAAACCGCTTTTCGGCATCATGCTCAACTTCCTGGAATCGATCAGATTTTATGCAATTGGGTGATTCCACCCAATTGCATGCTGATCCAGGATGGCGCGGGCTTTTTTGTGCACCATCGCCTCAGAAGATGAAATCTTGCGCCGAGTAGGCCTCTCCGAAGCCGATATCGACAGCTTTGACGCCGTCGAGCACGATCGAGTCGGCTCCATCCACGATCACGGCAAAGCCGGTGCCGCTCTGGGCCATCAGATGGTGGTTGATCAGGTCGGCGAAGCCGGTAATGGCGCTTACCCCGGAAAGGCCGATCTTCTCGACATTGCCGGCCGCAAAGTCGGCTATGGTGTCATTGCCAAACCCGTCGGCGAAGACGAACCTGTCGGGTCCGGCACCGCCAACAAGCAGGTCGTTGCCGCCGCCGCCGTTGAGCGTGTCGCTGCCGTCGCCGCCGATGAGCTTGTCGTTGCCGAAATTGCCATTCAGGCGGTCATTGCCGTCGCCGCCCGCAAGGGTGTCGTCGCCGGCCGCACCGGCCAGCCTGTCGCCGCCTGCACCACCCAGAAGCCGGTCGTTGCCCGACCCGCCATCGAGAAGGTCACCGCCGCCGCCGCCTTTGAGGGTATCCGCGCCGCCGAGGCCGCCCAGCTTGTCGCTGCCGGCGCCGCCGATAATCAGGTTGGCACCGTTGTTGCCGGTCAGGTGATCGCTGAAGCTTGAGCCGGCGAGATTCTCGATATGGATAAGGTGATCGTCCGTCGCATGGCCCCCGGATGCTGCTCCGGTTGCGAGATTGACAGTCACAGCCGCGCCGGAAGCAGAGTAGTCTGCCAGGTCGCGGCCGCCGGCGCCGTTCAACGTGTCGGCCCCAAGGCCACCAACGAGGGTGTCGGGGCCGCCGCCGCCAAACAGCATGTCGTTACCGCCATTGCCATTCAGGTGATCGCTGCCTATCGATCCGAAGATGGTGTCGTTGCCGCCGCCACCGAAAACGGTGTCGTTGCCGCCACCGGCAAACAAGTTGTCGCCTGCCGACGTTCCATGGATGAGGTCGTTGGACGGAAACGCGTTGAGAATGGTGGCGACGCCGGTCGAATCGGCAGTGCCGTTGGCGATTTCGACCGTCGGGGTCACCACCAGCGAAAATGTCTCGCTTGGCTCCACCTTCACGTCGCCCTTGACGGTGACGGCGACGCTGGCGACGGTCTGGCCGGCATGGAAGGTGACGGTGCCGCTCCGGGCAATGTAATCCTTCCCGGCCTTGGCGGTCCCGTCGGCAGTGTGGTAGCTGAGAGTGATGTCGCTGGAGGCCGCCTCCGACAGGCGCACCTCGAACACCACCTGCCTGCTGCCGGTCTCGCCTTCCTGGATCACCGGGTCGGAGACGAACAGGCCGCGGTCGAAAGTGCTGCCGTCATCGTCGAGAACGACGCCGGTGGCCGTCAGCGTCTTCTCGCCACCCGCCAGCACGGCATTGACCGGGTCCGACAGGGATAGCGAGAAGTTGCGGTCGACGCTGTCGGTGCCGTCCAGGGGCGCGTGGATCAAGATCGTTCCCACGGTCTCGCCGGGCGCGAAAGTCAACGTGCCGTTGCCGCCATAATAGTCGGAGGAATCAACCGCGCTGCCGTCCGCGACAGTGCGCCAGTCGACCGTGACCTGGCCCGTCGATGGTTGCGACAGGCTCACCGTGAACACCACGTCATCGCCCTCGACGGCCTGCCCGCCGATGATCGAGACGACCGGCGTGGATGCCGACACCGGATCGTCGTCGAGGATGGTGGCGACGCCGGCCGAATCGGCAACGCCATTGGCAATGTCAACCGTCGGGGTGACGACGAGGGAGAAGGTCTCGTCACCCTCGACCACGGCATCGCCCTTCACCGTGACGGCAATGCTGGCGACGGTCTGGCCGGCATGGAAGGTAATGGTGCCGCTGCGGGCAACATAGTCCTGGCCGGCCGTGGCCGTGCCGTCGGCGGTCTGGTAGTGAAGCGTGATGTCGTTGGCCGAGGGTTCCGACAGGCGCACCTCGAACACCACCTGCCTGCTGCCGGTCTCGCCTTCCTGGATCACCGGGTCGGAGACGAACAGGCCGCGGTCGAAGGTGCTGCCGTCGTCGTCGAGAACGACACCGGTGGCCGTCAGCGTCTTCTCGCCACCTGCCAGCACGGCATTGACCGGGTCCGACAGGGCCAGCGAGAAGTTGCGGTCGACGCTGTCGGTGCCGTCCAGGGGTGCGTGGATCAAGATCGTTCCCACGGTCTCGCCGGGCGCGAAAGTCAACGTGCCGCTGCCGCCATAATAGTCGGAGGAATCAACCGCGCTGCCGTCCGCGACAGTGCGCCAATCGACCGTGACCTCGCCCGTCGATGGCTGCGACAGGCTCACCGTGAACACCACATCATCGCCCTCGACGGCCTGCCCGCCGATGATCGAGACGACCGGCGTGGATGCCGTCACCGGATCGTCGTCGAGGATGGTGGCGACGCCGACCGAATCGGCGGCGCCATTGGCGATGTCGGCCGTCGGGGTGACGACGAGGGAGAAGGTCTCATCGCCCTCGACCACGGCATCGCCCTTCACCGTGACGGCGACGTGGGCGGTGGTATCGCCGGCCAGGATTGTCACTGTCCCATCCCGGGCAACATAATCCTGACCGGCCTTGGCGGAGCCGTTCACCGTACGGTAGCTGAGGGTGATGTCGCTCGAGGCAGCCTCCGACAGGCGCAGCTCGAACACCGCCTGCTTGCTGCCGGTCTCGCCTTCCTGGATCACCGGGTCGGAGACGAACAGGCCGCGGTCGAAAGTGCTGCCGTCATCGTCGAGAACGACGCCGGTGGCCGTCAGCGTCTTCTCGCCACCGGCCAGCACGGCATTGACCGGGTCCGACAGGGCCAGGGAGAAGTTGCGGTCCACGCTGTCGGTGCCGTCCAGGGGTGCGTGGATCAAGATCGTTCCCAAGGTCTCGCCGGGCGCAAAGGTCAATGTGCCGTTGCCGCCATAATAGTCGGAGGTGTCGACCGCGCTGCCGTCTGCGACAGTGCGCCAATCGACCGTGACCTGGCCCGTCGATGGCTGCGACAGGCTCACCGTGAACACCACGTCATCGCCCTCGACGGCCTGCCCGCCGATGACGGTGAGCTCTGGTAATGTCATATCAATCCCCCCAAACGGTGCAATCTTCGGCGCTTCAGATACAGTTCAACCAGGGAGCGAATTCGCAAAAATTCACACCAACAGATGATAATCAATGAGAAAGGCTAGTTGAGCTAGTGAATATTGACAACATTTATTTCCGAGCGGCAATCGGGGGAGTCAAGACCTGGATTGACCGGTGCTCATGCGGGTGATGCGTGCATTTGTCTGGCGGGTCGACGGAAAACCCGTCGCAGTTGGTGTCCTGTCCGGAAAATCCGGTGAGAGTGCGGCTATGGCAGGCCGGGCGGATCGCCCGGTGGTGCTTTTCCCTTGAACTTCCCCCCGCTTCTCGCGCACCATGAGCCCGGATGGAACCGCCCCGGTGGTTTCCAGGGCAATGGGCGGTCCTTCGGCAGTTTTCAGGCAGTCTAGGGAGGATCGATCATGGGCGACAATAACGGCAGAGAACCCTCGGGCCCGCGGTGCATCGCCATCGTGGGGCCCTATCTCAGCGGCAAGACGACACTTCTCGAATCCATATTGTTCCGCACCGGCGCCATCCAGCGCCAGGGCAAGGTGGCCGACGGCTCCAGCCTCGGCGATGCCTCGCCCGAAGCGCGATCGCACGGCATGAGCGTCGAGCTCAACGCCGCCACCACGACGTTTCTGGACGAGACCTACACCTTTCTCGATTGCCCCGGCTCGGTCGAGTTCAGCCACGATGCGCGCCTTGCCCTGGCGGGCTGCGACGCGGCCATCGTGGTGTGCGAGCCCGACGACAAGAAGGTGCCGGCGTTGCAGGTGATCCTCAAGGAACTCGACGAGTTCTCGGTGCCGCGCTTCCTGTTCGTCAACAAGATCGACAAATCGGAACAGCGCCTGCGCGACATGCTGAGCTATCTGCAGCCGGCCAGCGCCACGCCGCTGGTTCTGCGCCAGGTACCGCTGTGGAACGAGGGCATCGTCAACGGCTTCGTCGATCTGGCGCTGGAGCGTGCCTTCGTCTATCGCGAACACGCCGAGAGCAAGGTCATCGACATGCCGGCCGACATGCAGGAGCGGGAAAAGGAAGCCCGTTTCGAGATGCTGGAAAAGCTCGCCGACTATGATGATGAACTCCTCGAGCAATTGCTGTCCGACATCGAACCGCCGCGCGACAAGGTGTTCGACGACCTCAGCCGCGAACTGAAAGAGGGGCTGATCACCCCGGTGCTGTTCGGATCGGCCGAGAACGGCAACGGCATCCTCAGATTATTGAAGGCGCTGCGCCATGAGGCGCCGGACCTTGCCGCCACCGCCAAGCGGCTGGGCCTCGAGGGGGCCAAGGGCGCAACGGGCCAGGTGCTCAAGACCTTCCATACCGCCCATGGCGGCAAGCTGTCGCTGACCCGGGTGCTCTCCGGCGAGATCGGCGAGGGCAGCGTGCTCTTTGGCCGCAATGGCCAGGAATCGCGGGCCGCCGGCGTCTTCACGCTGATGGGCATCGAACCGAAGAAGACCGGCAAGGCCGGGGCCGGGGACACCGTGGCGCTCGGCAGGCTGGAAGAAATCGCCACCGGCGAGACGGTCTCGACGGAAAAGGGCTCGACAGCCCAGATCGCCGATGTGCCGCCGCCGCAGGGTGTCTACGGGCTTGCCATTTCGGTGGCCGACCGCAAGGACGAGGTGAAGCTGACCGCCGCCGCGACGCGGCTCATGGAGGAAGACCCCTCGCTGCTGCTCACCCACGAGCATGACACCCACGAGATGGTGCTGTGGGGGCAGGGCGAAATGCACCTGAGAGTGGCGCTGGAGCGCCTCGCCAACAAATTCGGCGTACATGCCGATACCAGGCCGCGCCACATCGCCTACAAGGAGACCATCCGCAAGCAGACCCAGGTCAAGGGCCGGCACAAGAAGCAGTCGGGCGGCCATGGCCAGTTCGGCGACGTGGTGATCGAAATCCGCCCGCTGGCGCGCGGGGAGGGTTTCCAGTTCACCGACACCATCTCCGGCGGCGTGGTGCCCAAGCAGTATATCCCGGCGGTGGAAGCCGGGGTGCGCGAGTTCCTCAACGCGGGGCCCATGGGCTTTCCGGTGATCGATGTCGCCGTCAACCTGTCGGACGGCAGCTACCATGCGGTCGATTCATCGGAACTGGCGTTCAAGACGGCAGCCCGCATTGCCATGAGCGAGGGCATGCCGCAATGCTCGCCGGTGCTGCTGGAACCCATCGTGGCGGTCGACATCCATGTGCCTTCCGACGCCACGGCGCGCATCAACCAGATCGTGTCGGGAAGGCGCGGGCAGCTTCTGGGTTTTGATTCCCGCGACGGCTGGCCCGGCTGGGATACCGTCAAGGCGCATCTGCCGGAATCGGAGATCGGCAATCTGATCATCGAACTGCGCTCGGCAACGGCGGGGGTCGGCACCTTCAGCTATGCCGCGGACCATCTGCAGGAGTTGACCGGCCGACTCGCCGAGCAAGTGATGCAGTCGAGAAAGGATGAGGCGGCGTAACAGAATTGGAGGCCGCAAGGGAAACCATCGACTGAGCGAGTTTTGACATGCATCGATCCCAACCCCATGAACCGGTGATGCTGGATAACGATCAGATCGTTGCAATTGCGACGGCGGTTGCCAAAAAGCAACTCGGCATGAAGGCCGTATTGCGGGCTCTGAGTGAACGCGCAAGCGATTCCGAGGGCCGTGAGGCTTTGCGTGTCACGATCGTTATAGCGCCAGATGTGGCGAAGCGTTTGAAAGGCGAAGCGGTTCTCGATACCCTGACGGAGATTAGCAACCGGCTTCTCAAGGAAGGGGAAGAGCGCTTCCCGATCATGGAGTATGCGACGGAAGCAGAGCTCAACGATGCCGCTTCCGAATTCTGAGCACCTTTTCGAACAGGCCGAAAGACTCACCGCGGTCGCGGCCGGGGGCGCACCGAGGCAAGTCGATCTCAGGCGTGCCATCTCCAGTGCCTATTATGGCGTATTTCACGCGGCTCTGACGGCGGCCGCCGATATGTTCGTGGGCAAGACGAGGCGGACCTCCGTACAGTATGCCCTCGTCTACCGCAGCGTAGACCACAGATGGCTGCGAGACCTCTGCTGGGAGGTGCGAAAGCCGAGCCTTTCGGCCAAGTATGGGCGATATGCTCCGGCCAAAGGCTTTGGGGTGAACATTCAGGGATTTGCGGATGCGGTGCTCTACTTGCAAGAAAAGAGGCATGCTGCCGACTATGACCCGTTGATCCGCATTAAAAGCTCTGACGCGCTGGTCGCAGTTGGGACGGCGCGAACGGCGCTGGACCGATTTAGGAGAGCAAATGCAACTCGGAGAAGGGCATTTCTTGCACTCTTGCTGTTCAGGCCTCACTGAGAAGTGTATCCCGCAAGGGGCATCAATGCGCCTCCGAGTGGTCCTGTTCACGGGCCTGCTCTCTAAGGTTTGATTGGCGTCATGACGGCGGGGCGGATAGCCTTGCCTTCATGTCATCCGTCATTCGCTCAAGGAGCCCTGTCCCATGCTGATCAAACGCCCGCGTGATTGGGAGTCGCCTGAATCGAGCGCGACGCCGGAGAGTGTCTTCCTCAATCGCCGCGATTTCCTGGCGGCGGCCGGTTTCGGGGCCGGCGGCCTGTTGCTGGCGCCCGGTCTGGCGCAGGCCGCCGCCGATCCCTCGGCGGGTCTTTATCCGGTCAAGCGCAATCCCGCCTTTGCCGATGCCGGGCGACCGATCACCTCTGAGTCGCTCAATACCACCTTCAACAACTTCTACGAGTTCGGCACCTCCAAGCGCATCTCCTCGGCGGCGCAAGCCTTGCGCATCCGGCCGTGGGAAATCAAGGTCGACGGCGAAGTGGAAAAGCCCTTCACCATCGGTATCGACGATCTGTTGAAGAAGGTGAGCCTGGAAGAGCGCGTGGTGCGCCATCGCTGCGTCGAGGCGTGGTCGATGGTGGTGCCGTGGAGCGGCTTCCCGCTGAAGGACCTCGTGGGCCTCGCCAAGCCGCTGTCGTCGGCCAAATATGTGCGCTTTGAAACCTTCAACGATCCCGACATGGCGCCCGGCCAGAAGCCGGCGCTATTCGGTTTCGGGTCAAGCCTGCCATGGCCCTATGTGGAGGGTCTCACCATGGCCGAGGCCACCAACGAACTGGCGTTCCTGGTGACCGGCGCCTACGGCAAGCCGGTGGCCAGGTCCATGGGTGCCCCCATGAGGCTGCACCTGCCGTGGAAATACGGCTTCAAGTCGATCAAGTCGATCGTCAGGGTGAGTTTCGTTTCCAAGCGCCCGGTGAGCTTCTGGACTACGTTGCAGGCCAACGAATACGGCTTCTGGGCGAACGTCAACCCGAAGGTGCCGCATCCGCGCTGGAGCCAGGCGGAGGAGCGCATCCTCGGCACCGACAAGACCGTGCCCACGCAACTCTTCAACGGCTACGGGGAGTATGTGGCGAGCCTCTACGCCGACATCCACGGCGAGCAGCTCTATCGCTGAACATTCGCAAATGTTGACGTGAACGAAAAAAACCGGGCCGTGAAAGCGGCCCGGTTGAAAGTTGACTTTGTCCTCCTGGAGGACGAGGGGCCGGTTCGGGTGAGGGTGAACCGGACCCATGCGGAAAGATTACAAGGGGAGGGAGTAACTTCCGCCGCAACGTGGAACGCCACGTTCGAGTAAAGAATCGTGCATCCGGGTGAATGTTTCAAGCCTTGGTCGGGCATGGGAGACATGCGCGACGTGCATGACCTCCCGCATCCGGATTGCGACGGACAAATGTGATAAAATTGAGCGATTCCAGTAAGATAGATCACGCTGGTTTGAAAAGTACCCACCCTGTCGGGAGCCTGCTCCGGTTGGTCAGAACGACCATTCCCTGGCCTTGGAGACGATGAAATCGCGGAACACGGCCACCCTCTTCGAATCCCTCAGTTCTTCCGGATAGACGAAATAGGTGTCGAATTCAGGCATGTCGCCGGGCATCGGGACCTGCACCAGGGGCAGATCGCGGCGCACGATATAGTCGGGCAGGGAGGCCAGTCCCAGCCCGACCTCGGCGGCCCGCCTCAATCCATAGACGCTGTTGACCCTGAGGATGGGCCGGCGCGGCGAACCGGGCGGACGGCCGACGGTTTCCAGCCAATCCATGTTGGCGAGATAACCGGGCGCGGCCCCGAAGGACAGAATGAGATGGTCGTCCAGGTCATCCACGGTCTTGGGCAGGCCGCGGCGCCGGATATAGTCGGGCGAGGTATAGATGTTGTGGTGCACGGTGAAAAGCTTGCGCTGGATGAGGTCGGGCTGCACCGGGCGCCTGAGGCGGATCGCTACATCGGCCTCGCGCATGGCAAGATCGAGCTCGCGGTCCTCGAGCAGCATGGTGACGGATATCTGCGGATAGAGTTCGAGGAATTCGGCAATGCGCGGGGTCAGCCACACGCTGCCGAGACCGACGGTGGTGGTGATGCGCAATTCGCCGGTGGGCTTGTCCTTGGAATCTGTAAGGCGGGTGCGGGCCGCCGCCAGGCGGGCGAACACGTCATGGGCGGTGCGGTAGAGCACCTCGCCCTGCTCCGTCAGGATGAGGCCACGGGCGTGGCGGTGGAACAGCGGCACCTTGAGGTCGCTCTCCAGCGCTGAAATCTGGCGGCTGACGGCGGATTGCGACAGGCCGAGATCGTGGCCGGCATGGGTGAAGCTGCCGGCGTCGGCGACGGCATGAAAAATCCTCAGCTTGTCCCAGTCCATGGCGACCCCCGCCCCCTGTCAGGCCGTTGAAGGCTATTCGGCAGCCTGGCTCTGTTGGCCGGCCTCGGCCAGCCAGCGCTCGGCCTCAAGTGCCGCCATGCAGCCCATGCCGGCTGCCGTCACGGCCTGGCGGTAGATATCGTCGGTGACATCGCCGGCGGCATAGACGCCGGGAATGGCGGTGGCGGTCGAATCAGGCCTGGTAACCAGATAGCCGCCACGGCGCATCTCAAGCAGGCCCTCGAACAATTCGGTCGCCGGCTTGTGGCCGATGGCGATGAAGACGCCATCGGCGCTCACATCCCGTGTCTTGCCGGTCTTGACGTTCTTCAGCCGCGCCCCGGTGACGCCGGCCGGATCGCCCGCCCCCAGCACCTCGTCGAGAACGCTGTCCCAGATCACCTTGACCTTGGGGTTGCTGAATAGGCGGTTCTGGAGGATCTTTTCGGCGCGGAACTGGCCGCGACGATGGACCACCGTCACCTCGTCGGCGAAATTGGTGAGGAACAGGGCCTCTTCCACCGCCGTGTTGCCGCCGCCGATCACCAGGACCTTCTTGCCGCGATAGAAGAAGCCATCGCAGGTGGCGCAGGCCGAGACGCCGAAACCCTTGAACTTTTCCTCGCTCTCCAGTCCCAGCCAGCGCGCCTGGGCGCCGGTGCAGATGACGAGGGCGTCGCAGGTATAGATGGCGCCCGAATTGCCGGTGAGGCGAAAGGGCGGCCCCTTCAGGTCGACGCCGACGATGTGGTCGGAGACGATCTCGGTGCCGACATGGGCGGCCTGGGCGCGCATCTGCTCCATGAGCCACGGGCCCTGGATGACGTCGGCGAAGCCGGGGTAGTTTTCGACATCGGTGGTGATGGTGAGCTGGCCGCCGGGCTGGATGCCCTCGATCAGCACCGGCGAGAGCATGGCGCGGGCGCCATAGATGGCGGCGGTGTAGCCGGCCGGGCCGGATCCGAGAATGAGCAGACGTGCGTGCTTTACCGTCATCGTTTTGGCTCCCGCCGGTCATTGCCGGCGCGATGGCGTTGATAAATGGGGCCGAGTCGCCTCTTAGCTATGCCCGGCTAGCATAGCTTGCAAGGGGTGGCGGGGGAAAGTCTCATCCGCCGGTTGTCCACGAGCCAGTCCCGGCAGCGGGGCGAGCCCGCTCAGTTGTTCCATTCCGAGCCGTTGCGGTCGTCGCCGGGAAACTTGCGCCAGAAGGGGTTGTTCATGTCGGCGTCGAGCACGCCAAGCCTTTGGCCCCTGAACCAGATCTTCTGCAGGATGCCGTGGTCGGGGGCTTTTTGACCTTTGTTTATGGTGGTGGTGCCGTATCGTTCCCATTTGTCGCCGGCATCGCGATAGGCCGTCAGGCGGATGCGGTCGCCCTCTGGCTCAACCTCGAACAGGAAACGATTGCCGCCCCAGCCGATCACCGGATGGGGGCCACGACCGCCGGCATCGGCATGGATCGTCGGACCGGCAAGTCCGGCCGTGACCACCGCCGCCAGCAATATGAAGGTGCGCCTGTGCATGGGGAGCCTTTCGATGGAGGTTTCATTCCATCGCCCATATCGGCGGCCAATTGGGCTATTGCATGGCCAAAGGCAACTGGTCGGCGCGATCAGCCGTAACGGATCTTGATGATCTCGTAGCTCTTGCCGCCGCCGGGGGTCATGACCTCGACGGTGTCGCCGGCGGACTTGCCGATGAGGGCGCGGGCGATGGGGGAGGTGATGGAAATCTTGCCCTGCTTCACGTCGGCCTCGAACTCGCCGACGATCTGGTAGCGCGATTCCTCGTCGGTGTCCTCGTCGACCAGGCTCACCGTGGCGCCGAATTTCACGGTGTCGCCGCCGAGGCGGGAAATGTCGATGACCTCGGCGCGGGAGATCTTGTCCTCGAGCTCGGCCACGCGCGCTTCCACCCAGCCCTGCTGTTCCTTGGCGGCATGGTATTCGGCGTTCTCGGAGAGATCGCCGTGCGAGCGCGCCTCCTCGATGGCCCGGATGATACGCGGGCGCTCGACCGACTTCAGGTGCTTGATCTCGTCAAGCATGGCGGCATGGCCGCTCTCGGTCATCGGAACCTTGTCCATACTCATCATGCGTCCGTCAGTTCTCCGCTTGCCGGTCCGGCACCACTGCCGTCCGGGGTCAAGCCATGAATAAAGTTGCCGGAAAGTCCCTACGACGGAAATCCGTCCGACCCTCGAAGCGACAACTATGCGACAAAAGCCCCCCGCACTGCAACACTCATCGCTGCGAGCACAGACAAAGCCCGCCCGGCGCGCAACGCACCAGGCGTTCAGTTGAAATAGGCCTGCAAGGGTCGAACCTCAAGGGCCCCGGCCTTCAGGGCGGCAATGGCGCGCACCGCCGCCAGGGCGCCGGCGAGGGTGGTGTAATAGGGCACCTTGCCAACCAGCGCGGCGCGGCGCAGCGATTTCGAGTCCTCCAGCGCCTTCGCCCCCTCGGTGGTGTTGAAGACCAGGTCGATCTCGCCGTTCTTGATGAGGTCGACGACGTGCGGGCGGCCTTCCAGGACCTTGTTGACGCGGGTGCATTGAATATCGTTCTCGGCCAGGTAGCGCTGGGTGCCGGAGGTGGCGGTGATGCGAAAGCCGAGGCCGGTGAGAATGCGTGCGGCGCCCAGAATGCGCGGCTTGTCGCTGTCGCGCAGGGAAATGAAGGCGGTGCCTGATGAGGGCACACCGGTGCCGGCGCCGAGCTGGCTCTTGGCGAAGGCAAGCGCATGGTCGCGGTCCAGCCCCATGACCTCGCCGGTGGAACGCATTTCGGGACCGAGGATGGTGTCGACGCCGGGGAACCGGGCGAAGGGGAACACCGCCTCCTTGACCCCGATATGGTCGAGTTTGGGGGCTTTGAGCTTGAACTGCTTCAGCTTTTCGCCGGCCATCAGGCGCGCCGCGATCTTGGCAATGGGCCGGCCGATGACCTTGGCGACGAAGGGGACGGTGCGCGAGGCACGCGGATTGACCTCGAGGATGAAGATCTCGCCATCCTTGATGGCGTATTGCACGTTCATCAGGCCGACCACGCCGAGCGCCAAGGCGAGCTTTTCGGTCTGGCGTTCGAGTTCGGCGATCATTGCCGCCTTCAGCGAATAGGGCGGCAGCGAACAGGCGGAGTCGCCGGAATGGATGCCGGCTTCCTCGATGTGCTCCATGACGCCCGCCACATAGACGTCAACGCCGTCGCACAGGGCATCGACATCGACCTCGATTGCATCGGAGAGATAGCTGTCGATGAGCACCGGGCTCTTGCCCGAGACCACGACCGCCTCGTTGATGTAGCGCTCCAGGTGTGGCTGGTCGCGCACGATCTCCATGGCCCGCCCGCCCAGTACGTAGGAGGGGCGGATCACCACGGGATAGCCGATCTTTTCGGCAATGCGGATGGCCTCGGGACCCGACTTGGCGATGCCGTTGTCGGGCTGCAGCAGCTTCAGCCGCGTCAGCAGGCGCGAGAAGCGGTCGCGGTCTTCGGCCAGGTCGATGGCATCGGGGGTAGTGCCGAGAATGGGAATGCCGGCCTGCTCCAGCGGGTGGGCGAGCTTCAAGGGCGTCTGACCGCCATATTGCACGATGACGCCGACGAGGGTGCCGGCGGCCCTTTCACCCTCCAGCACTTCCAGCACGTCCTCAGCCGTCAGCGGCTCGAAATAGAGGCGATCGGAGGTGTCGTAGTCGGTGGAGACGGTTTCGGGATTGCAGTTGACCATGATGGTCTCAAAGCCCGCATCCGACAAAGCGAAGGCGGCATGGCAGCAGCAATAGTCGAATTCGATGCCCTGGCCGATGCGGTTGGGTCCGCCGCCGAGGATCACCACTTTCCTGCGCTCGCCGGGACGGGCCTCGTTGGCGGCCGCCCAGCCGGTCCCCGAACCATAGGTGGAATACATGTAGGCGGTGGGCGAGGCGAATTCGCCGGCGCAGGTGTCGATGCGCTTGTAGACGGGCCTCACCCCGAGGCGGTGGCGCAGGCGGCGCACCTGCTCTTCGGTCTTGCCGGCCAGCTCGGCGAGGCGGGCATCGGCAAAGCCCATGGCCTTCAAGCCACGCAGGTTATCGGCATCGCCGGGCAGGCCGTCGCGGGCGATCTTCGCTTCGGTCTCGACGATCGAGGCGATCTGGTCGATGAACCAGGGATCGTACTTGCAGCTTTCGTGCACCTGCTCAGGCGTCGTCCCGAGACGCAGCGCCTCGGCCACCTTGAGGAGCCGATCGGGCGTCGCGCGCGACAGGGCGGCGCGGATGGCGTTCTTGTCGTCGCCCTGGCCGAGATCCTCGATGGCGACGGAATTGAGGCCGGTGAGGCCGGTTTCGAGGCCGCGCAACGCCTTTTGCAGCGATTCGGCAAAGGTGCGGCCGATGGCCATGACCTCGCCGACCGACTTCATGGAAGTGGTGAGGATGGCTTCGGCGCCGGGGAATTTTTCGAACGCAAAGCGCGGGATCTTGGTCACCACATAATCGATGGTGGGCTCGAACGAGGCAGGCGTGGCGCCGCCGGTGATGTCGTTGGCCAGTTCATCGAGGGTGTAGCCGACGGCAAGGCGGGCGGCGACCTTGGCGATGGGAAAGCCGGTTGCCTTGGAAGCCAGCGCCGATGAGCGCGAGACGCGCGGGTTCATCTCGATGACCACCATGCGCCCGTCGGCCGGATTGACGGCGAACTGCACGTTGGAGCCGCCGGTTTCCACCCCGATCTCGCGCAACACCGCGATCGAGGCGTTGCGCATCCTTTGGTATTCCTTGTCGGTGAGGGTGAGGGCCGGCGCCACGGTGATCGAATCACCGGTGTGCACCCCCATGGGATCGACGTTCTCGATGGAACAGATGATGATGCAGTTGTCGTCCTTGTCGCGCACCACCTCCATCTCGAATTCCTTCCAGCCGAGCACCGACTGCTCGACCAGAACCTCGCTGGTGGGCGAGGCATCGACGCCCCTCAGCACCAGATCGTAAAGCTCCTCGAGGGTATAGGCGATGCCGCCGCCGGTGCCGCCTAGGGTGAAGGAAGGTCGGACGATGGCCGGCAGGCCGGTCGTCTTGGAGGCCTCAAGGGCCTGCAGCTGGGCGGTGAGGCGGTGCTCCTCGCGGCGGATGCGCTCACCCGCCGACCATTCGCGCGCGAAGCCTGAAAGAGCCTCGGCGCGGGCGGCGGGGTCGGTGTGGGCCGCCTCGATGGCGGCGACGCGCTCGGCACGTTCGGCGGCAAAACGCTGTTTCAGCTCGGAGGTGTTGACGAAAGCAGCGGCGGGCGTCTCCAGCCCGATGCGCTCCATGGCCTGGCGGAACAGTTCGCGATCCTCGGCCATGTCAATGGCCGGGGCGCGGGCACCGATCATCTCCACGTCGAATTTCTCCAGCACCCCCATCTTGTTGAGGGTGAGGGCGGTGTTGAGCGCCGTCTGTCCGCCCATGGTCGGCAACAGGACGAGCTTGTCGCCGGGGCGCTCGGTGCGTTCCCTTGCGATGATGGCGGCCACCACGTCCGGGGTGATCGGCTCGATATAGGTGGCATCGGCGAGGTCCGGGTCGGTCATGATGGTCGCCGGATTGGAATTGACCAGGATGATGCGATAACCCTCGCTTTTGAGGGCCTTGACCGCCTGGGTGCCGGAATAGTCGAATTCGCAGGCCTGACCGATAACGATCGGTCCTGCTCCGATGATCAGGATGGACTTGATGTCTGTTCTTTTTGGCATGCCGATGCGATGAAAGCGGGGCGAAAGAGTCGCCCCGGCACAAATTTCGGCGTGGTTATACCATCGCGCCGCGGTTGGCAAAGCCCAAACGTGGGGTTTTTCCGCCATGGCTGAACATTTGCTGCCGCCGCGAACGGGCCGGACGCCGGGTCAACCGTTGCAGATGTGCCACGGGCGGCGCCTATTCAGGCCGCCGGGCCTGCAAGAATGGGCTTCGCAGTCTTGACGGATGGCGCAAAGCGTGGCGCTCTATGGCCCGCCCATCGGATGGCGCAGGTGGGCGGGTATATCGGAGATGCAGGCATGAATAGACTTGTTTTGGCGCTGGTTGCGGCCGGATTTCTCGCGGGCGCAAGCGGAAATGCCGCCATGGCAGAAGACCAGACCATCAATTCGGTCAAGTACAATTTCTCGGCGCAGCCCTGGAGCCTTGATCCCAAATACAACAAGCAGGAAGTCGATTATCCCAGCACCGAGGCGCCCGGCACCATCATCATCTATACCAGGCGCAAGTTCCTGTATCTGATCGAAGGCGGGGGTAAGGCGCTGCGCTACGGCATCGGCGTCGGACGCGACGGTTTCAAGTGGTACGGCACCGAGCACGTCGCCCGCAAGGCGGAGTGGCCCGACTGGCATCCGCCCAAGGAGATGCGGGTTCGCGACCCCTCGGTGCCCGCCTACATGCCCGGCGGCGAAGGCAATCCGCTCGGGGCCCGCGCCATGTATCTGGGTAATTCGCTTTACCGCATTCATGGCACGGCGCAGCCGTGGACCATCGGCACCGCGGTGTCGAGCGGCTGCATCCGCCTGACCAACGACAACGTCATCGACCTCTACAAGCGGGTCAAGATCGGTGCCAAGGTGATTGTCGAATAGCCCTACTTGAAGGGCCGCGTCGCATGCAACAAGGGCCCCTTTACGGGGCCCTTTCCTATTGCATGGTGCGCGGTCGCCGGGGGCCCGTTTCGACGCTCACGGTCGAGAGGGGCGGTTGGTCGCGAGGGTTCCTGACGGACCCCCGGTCTCCGCTTCCGGCCAGTGCCGGAAAACACGAGGTGCGGCTCAGATTTCCCAGCAGATCGAGGCCTTGCAGGGCTCGTTGGTGATGTGGCCGACGATCGGCCACTGGGAATTCTTGGCGATGACGGTGGTGTGATTCGCCATGGCGCCGCTCTCCGAGACACTGGCCTGGGTGACACCGAAGGCGCCGGCTGCCAGAAAGGCGAGGGTCAGGGCGGCGGTGGCGAGGCGGGTCAACATGGCGGCGTCTCCGGTCGTTGAAAAGGTGGGCTGCAAACTTGACGTTGACCATAACGCAGGCTTGCGGAACCCAAGCTGAATGCCGCGTTCATCTGGCGTTCATCTGGCCGAAGTGGGCGGGGGGCAGATCGAGACAAGGAAAAAGGCCCCGCGAACGGGACCTTTGGTATAAGTGGAGCTTCAGGGAGGATGGCTTTACCGGTTGCAGGGGATGAAGCCATGATTCCAGGGAGAAACGGATTTGAGGACGTCCGGGGAGCAGCGAGGCTCACGGCGAGAGGGGGCGGGTGGGTTCGCAAGCGATCACCGCTCCCCGGATCCTCACGAGCAACGGCCCTGGGGCCAGCTCTGAAGGGGTCAAAGCTCCTGACAGGGAGCGATGAGGGCGAAGCCACCAGCCAGCAGGCCGAACGCCGGTGCTGTCCTGGTGAGGGTCGTCTTCATCTTCGTCTCCCGTTTCATTTGTGGCTGGCCTTCGTCTTGCCGCCGCTTGATGTTGGAGACCATCCTAGAAGGCGCTAACCCAACATTGGCTGAATGAGACGTTCATCAATCATTCACTTTCACGATCCCTGTCGATTTCGAAAAATAATTCGTCTTTTCAATGATATAAGGCAAAATCCCGCATTGCCTTGAGGACCTGCCTGGCTTATGGGAAGAGAACCGGGCCGGTATGAGCGGAGAAGACGGATGGTTTTGTTCAGAAAGTTTTCGGAGCTTTGCGTGGTGCTGCTGGCGGTGCTGGCAGGTTTGCCGGCGGCGCGTGCCGGCGAAACCACCATCGCGGTCGCGGCCAGCTTCGCCGGCGTATTGAAAGAGCTGTCGGGCAGGTTCGAGACCGCCGAAGGCCATCACGTGGTCGCGGTGGTCGGATCGAGCGGCAAGCTGGCCGCCCAGATCCTCAACGGCGCGCCCTTCGACATCTTCCTGTCGGCCGACGAGGCGCGCCCGGAGGCCCTGATCAAGCGCGGCATGGCGACCGCAGGCGACCGCTTCACCTATGCCATCGGGCGTCTGGCGCTGTGGAGCGCCGATGCAGGACGCCTGACGGGCGGCGGCGAGGCCTATCTCAGGGCGCCGGGCGACGGCAGGGTGGCGATCGCCAATCCCAAGCTCGCGCCTTACGGCACCGCGGCGATGGCTACGCTGAAGGCGCTGGGCCTCGATCAGGCGATGGCGTCGCGTCTCGTTTATGGTGAAAATGTGGGCCAGGCCTTCGCCCTCGCCCGCTCGGGGGCGGCTGAGGCGGCTTTCGTTGCCTTGTCGCAGGCCCTGAGCCCGGAAAGTGCCAAAGGATCCTATTGGCTGGTGCCGCAGGACCTGCACCAGCCGCTGCGCCAGGACGGGGTGCTGCTGACGCGCGGCAAGACCAATGCGGCGGCTACGGCTTTCGTTGCCTATCTTCGCTCAAAGGAGGCAAGATCGATCATCGACAAGGCCGGGTTTTCGAGCGAGGGAGGCTAGGAGCGAGGTGGATGCAGCCGCGCTCGATGCTGTTGCGCTGACCATCAAGCTGGCGGTGGTGACCGTCGGCCTGCTGATCGTCATCGGTACACCGCTCGCCTGGTGGATCGCCTTCACCCGCGCGCGCTTCCGGCCGCTGGTGGAGGCGGTGGTGGCGCTGCCGCTGGTGCTGCCGCCGACGGTGCTCGGGTTCTACCTGCTCATCTTGCTGGGGCCGGCCGCCGGGCCGGGGCGCTGGTGGGCCGAGGCGACGGGGTCGACGCTGGCGTTTTCGTTCCCCGGCCTGGTGATTGCCTCCATGCTCTATTCGCTCCCCTTCGTGGTGCAGCCGGTGGCGCAGGCGCTGCAGGCCATGGGGCGCGGGGCCCTCGAAGCCGCCGAAACCCTCGGCGCCGGGCCGCTCGATCGCTTCTTCACCGTCGCCCTGCCGCTGGCGCGGCGCGGCTTCGTCACCGCCGCGGTGCTCGGCTTTGCCCACACGCTGGGCGAATTCGGGGTGATCCTCATGGTGGGCGGCAACATTCCCGGGCGCACCCAGGTTCTGTCGATCAAGATCTACGAGAGCGTCGAGACCCTCGACTATACCACCGCGCATGTCCTGTCGGCGGGCCTTCTGGTGATTTCGTTCGTGGTGCTGTTCAGCGTCTACTGGGTCAATCGCCGTTCTGGCCTGGGGCTGTTGCGGCAATGAGGCGGCTGGAACTCGACTGTACCTTGAAGCGCGGGGGCTTTGCGGCGCGCTTTGCCGTCGACCTGCAGCTCGACGGCATAACGGCGCTGTTCGGACCCAACGGTGCCGGCAAGACAACATTGCTCAGGGTGATCGCCGGGCTCGACCGCGTAGCCGAGGGCTTCGTGCGGTTCGAGGGCGAGACCTGGCAGGACAGCGGCGCGGGTACGTTCGTTGCGGCCGCCAGGCGCGGGGTCGGACTGGTGTTCCAGGACAGCCGGCTGTTTCCGCACCTGAGCGTTGCCGGCAACCTCGCCTATGGCGAACGCCGCGCCTCGATCAGGGGACCGGCCATTGCCCGTGGCGAAGTCATCGAGGCCTTCATGCTGGAGGGTCTCATGGAACGCGACCCGGCAACGCTGTCGGGCGGCGAGGCCCAGCGGGTCGCCATCGCACGGGCCCTGATGGCAAGGCCGCGGCTGTTGCTGATGGATGAACCGCTGGCCGCCCTCGACAATCCGCGGCGCGCCGATATCCTGAGCTTCATCGAGCGGGTGCCGGAGATTTTCGGCGTGCCGGTGCTCTATGTCACCCATGCCATCGACGAGGTGGTGCGGCTGGCCTCGCAACTCGTCCTGCTGGAAGCGGGCAGGTTCATTGCCTCTGGTCCCACCGCCGAAGTGCTCTCAAGGCTCGATCTGCCACCGCTTACCGGGCGCTTCGAAGCCGGTGTCGCCATCGACGGGGTAGTTGCGGGCAGCGATGCCGACTATGCCTTGACGCGGGTCGACATCGGGGGTGCCGAACTGGTGGTGCCGCGGCTCGATTTTCCCGAAGGCCACCGGGTGCGCCTGAGGATCAGGGCGCGCGATGTGTCGCTGGCGCTGCAACGCCCTCGCGGCATTTCCTTCCGCAACATCCTGAAAGCGCAGGTCGAGGAAATCGCCCCGGAAGAAGATACCGCCTTTGCCGAAATCCGCCTGCAACTGGGGAGCCAGACGCTGCGGGCCCGGCTGACGCGCAAGTCGGTCGACGAATTGCGCCTGAAACCGGGGCTTTCGGTCTATGCCCTGATCAAGGGGGTGGCGCTGGATCGCCGCCTGCTGCTGCCCGGCGGGCCGCGGGTCGGCGAGACGGGCTAATACCAAAGGTCCTGAGGTTTGACCTATTTCACCGGGATGATTTTGCCCGCAGGCCAGGCGCGACTGGCGCCGACGTCGTCCGACTTCAAGCCAGGCGCAACGACGCCTGCGGGCAAAAGCACCCGGCCTTCGGTGGCATGAAACCGGCCATCGGGTGCGTTGCGGTGCTTGCCCGATGCCCCGCATCGCGCTGCGTACCGCGCCTGCCCGAGTGGCCGGTTTGATGCCATGAAATGGATTAAACCTCAGGACCTTTGGTATAACCCCTTACCCACTGGCGGTGGGCGATGGCCAGCATGTGGACGACAAGGCGGGCGGCGGTGAGGGCGCCGTGGCCGTCGATGTCGCGTTCGGGCATGAATTCCACCAGGTCGAAGGCGCGGATGCGGGCCCGCGCGGCGATGCCGGAGAGCAGCTCCACCGCCTGCCAGTAGGAAAGGCCGCCCGGCGCGCGGGTGCCGACGCCCGGCATGATTGTCGGGTCGAGGGCATCGCAGTCGAAGGCGACGATGACGTCGCTGCCGGCCGGCACCGCCTTGAGGGCCGTCTCGATGCCGCCCGAGGCCAGATCGCGGCCGGAGACGAAATGCACGCCCCAGGCCTGGGCGTCCGCGAGGTCGCCGGGACGGGCCGAGCCGACGGCGCGCTGGCCGATCTGCACGATACGGGTGACATGCGGCATCTCGGAAGCGCGCCGCATGGTCGACGAGAGGCCCCAGCGCTCGCCGTCCACCTCCTCGCGCCAGTCGATATGGGCATCGATCTGCACCACGGTGACGGGGCCGCGGTCGTGGAAGGCCTCGAGCATGGGAATGGGCACCGAATCATCGCCGCCCAGCAGGATGGGAACGGCGCCGGTGCCGAGAATGGCGCGGGTGGTCTGGCGGATGGCAATGCGGTTGGCGGCGCTGTCGGCGGGATCGAACGCCAGATCGCCGAGATCGGCGGCGCTTGGGTCGTCGCCGGCGAATAATGGCTCTGCGATGTCGAAGTCGAGATGGCCGATCTCGGCGCCATGCCCGGCCATGGCGGCACGGATGGCACCCGGCCCGCCGGCGCAATAGGCACCGTAGCGGGAATAGGGGGTGGCCGATGCGGCGCCGAAAATCACGGCGCTGCCGGCAAAATCCTCGGGCCGGTCGCATTTCGGCAGCCCGAGGAAGGTGTCGGCCTTGCCGGCGCCGGACGCCGTGCCGATATCAAGGGTTCTGGCCATGGCGTGCTCCAAATTCTGAAAAGGGGGGTAAGGATGGACGCGAGTTGATCTCTCTCAAGGCGAGATAGGATTTGTGCGCGCGAGATGGCGAAAAGATGGCCTTGGTGGACAAACCCCGACAATGGAGACTGACAATGATTGCAAGACTGACGGCAAAGGCATGGGTGCTGGTGGCTGACGGCGGCAAGGCGCTGATATTCGAGAATCGCGGCGATACGATCAACCCGAGACTCGAACAGGTGCGGGCACGCAGCCTTGCCAATCCGCCGGCGCACGAGCAGGGCACCGACCGGCCGGGGCGCTATCACGCCGGCATGAGTGCGAGCCGCTCCTCGGTGGAGACGACCGACTTCCACGAGGAAGCCGAAAGGGCTTTCATGGCCGACATTGCCGGCGAACTGGAAGCCGACCTCAAGGCGGGACGCTTCAAGGAGCTGATCGTGGCGGTGGCGCCGCGGGCGCTGGGCTATCTCAGAAAGGCCATGAGCGCTGCTCTGAAGGCACACGTCACGGCCGAGATTGCCAAGGATCTTACCCGCGAGGCGCCGGACGCCATCGAAGCGACCATTGTGAAGGAACTATAGGGCCTGTCGACAATCACGGTCGCTCGCCTCTTGCGGTCAAAGGCTGCAAGGCCCAGATACGAGAGGCGGTCGCCCCGGGGCGGCGCTCAACTCCTCAAGAAGGCTCGATCCCCCATGTCAATCACCATGTCCGGCGCTTCGAAGCCGGCGCTCATCCAGATGCTTTCCGCCCTTTCCGCCAATCTCGGCAAGGCCGAAGGCTTCGCCGCCCAGCGCAAGTTCGATCCGGCGGTGCTGTTCAGCTACCGGCTGGCGCCGGACATGTTTCCGCTGTCGCGCCAGGTGCAGACGGCGTGCGATTTCGCCAAGGGCATGACCTCAAGGCTGGCCGGGCGCGAGGTGCCGAAATGGGAGGACAACGAGAAAAGCCTCGATGATCTGAAAGCCCGCATCAAGAAGACCATCGACTATGTCAAGTCGATCGCCGATGCGGAAATCGACGGTTCCGAGGGCCGCGACATCAACCTGACCATCGGCGGCCAGCCGATGGCCCTCAAGGGGCAGGCCTATCTGGTCAACATGGCGCTGCCCAACTTCTATTTCCACGTCACCGCCGCCCACGCCATCCTGCGCCATGCCGGCGTCGAGATCGGCAAGCGCGATTTCATGGGCAGCATCTAGATCAACCGGCTGGGGCGACGATCCTGACCACCGGGATCGTCGCCTTGCGGCCGCGCACGCCGGCTTCTTCGGGTTCACCGAGGCCGGTCATGCCGGCGGCCTCGATGGTTGCCGCATCGGCCACGATCTCGCCGGGACCTGCCATGGCCGACAGCCTGGAGGCCACGTTCACCGGATCGCCGATGACGGTGTAGTCGAAGCGGCCCTCGGCGCCGAAGCCGCCGGCCACCACCGGGCCGGAAGCGATGCCGATACCGAGAAAGAACGCTTCATGGCGCGCGCGCATGCGGGCCTGGATGTCGAGAGCGGCCTCGACGGCGGCACGCTGGCGCCCTTCGCCCTCGAAGCGCACGAACACCGCATCGCCGATCATCTTGTCCACATCCCCGCCATGGGCCGCGGCGGCCGCGATCTGCAGCCCGACCAGTTCGTCGAGAACGGCAAGCACCTGTTGCGGCGAATGCGTCTCGGCGAAGGTGGTGAAGCCACGCACGTCGGAAAACAGCAATGTCATGTCGAGCTTTTCGGTGATGAGGCCAACACCTTCGTCGCGCGCCACGGCACTTGCCGCACGCCGCGACACCAGGCTCTCGATGCGGCGGGTGAGGCTGACGATGCGGGCGGTGCGCCGGTCGATGTCGGCCTGGGCGCGGTTGACGATCACGGCGAGCGAGGCGATCAGCAGCACCAGCAGGGCGAGCGGGATCACCACCACCGGCAGCCCGACGTCGGCGAGGATGCCCTTGAGCTCGGCCACCGGCTCATAGAGCTCGAAGATCGCCCGGGAGCGGCCGTCCCGACGATAGGGGACGTAGAGTTCCATGACCCTGGCCCCGTTCGCCTCGACATGCTCGTTGGCGCCGGGACGGCCGGTTGCGATGATGCGGGCGAGGACGGGGGATGTCTCGACAGTGCCGATCTCGACGGGCTCGTCGGAATAGAGCGTGCGGCCGTCCATGGCGTAGACCTTGAGGCCGTTGAGCTTGAATTCCCGGCGCTCGCGACCGAAGGCCGCTGCCAGCTTGTCGAGATCGCTGCTGGAGAGATTGTCGCCGGCAAGCAGCGCCTTCCAGGCCTCGGGTGCCTCCGTCGCCATGCCGGCCGCCAGCCCGGCAGCGCGGTTCTCGGCAAGTTGCAGATAGACGCGCTCGGTGACGATGCGGGTGGCAAGGACGGTGGCCAGCGCCAGCGCCGCGGCGAGGATCACCAGGCCGGGCAGGACCCGGCGCAGGAACAGCAGGCGTAAGGGGTAGGCCTGCCTGTCCGGCCCGTCCTGCCGCGCCGATGTAGCCTCGTCGCGCTGCGGCGGCGGTTGATCGACCATGGTGCCTCATTCTTGCGGTGCGTGAAGATAGATGCCCCGCACCGACATGACCAGATGGTGGAAAGGCTGTGACGATCGACATCAAATTCCACCCTTCGGAATGGTCTGCCACAGAATGAGACATGGCCCATGATATCCCCGCCCGGTTGAAAGGAGTGTCACAAAGGAGGCACGGACATGTCGGACAAGCTGAACATACTGATCATGGGGGCGTCCTACGGGTCGCTGCTGGGGGCCAAGCTGGTGCTGGCGGGGCATGACGTGACCCTGGTATGCCTGCCGGCCGAGGCGGACCTCATCAATCGCCAAGGACTGCGCGTCAGGATGCCGGTGAAGGGCAGGCCGGGACTGGTGGAGATCGATTCGCGAAAAGGTCCGGGCCGTGTCGCGGCGCTGGGGCCGGAGGCGGCCGATCCTGCCGCTTACGATCTTGTGGGGCTCGCCATGCAGGAGCCGCAATATGGCTCGCCCGGCGTGCGCGAATTGCTGGACAGGGTGGCGCGGTCGAAAAAGCCCACCATGTCGATCATGAACATGCCGCCCCTGCCCTATCTCGCGCGCCTGCCGGGGCTCGATACATCGCAGCTCACGGCCTGTTTCACCGACGCCGGGGTGTGGAAGAATTTCGATCCCGACCTGATAACGCTGGCGAGCCCCGATCCGCAGGCCTTCCGGCCGCCCGAGGAGCCGGTGAACGTGCTGCAGGTGTCGCTGCCGACCAATTTCAAGGTGGCGCGCTTCCGGTCGGACGACCACACCGCGTTGCTCAAGCGCATGGAGGCCGACATCGCCGCGGTGCGCTTTGCCGACGGGGCGGACAGCATCGAACTGCCGGTCAAGCTCAAGGTGCACCAATCGGTGTTCGTGCCGCTCGCCAAGTGGGCGATGCTGATCGCCGGCAATTACCGTTGCGTCGAAAAGACCGGTGCGCGCTCGATCCGCGAGGCGGTGCACAGCGATCTCGATGCCTCGCGGGCGGTCTACGACTGGGTGAAGTCGGTGTGCGTGAAGCTCGGGGCGGCGGAGGACGACCTGGTGCCGTTCGAGAAATACGCCAATGCCGCGCAAGGGCTGGCAAAACCCTCATCGGCGGCACGCGCCCTGGTGGCGGGGGCCCGCAACATCGAGCGCGTCGATCTTCTGGTGCAGTTGATCGCCCGCCAGAAAGGCATGCACAATGCAACGCTCGATGCAACCGTGGCGCTGGTCGACGGGTGGTTGAAGAAGAACCGGGAGGCGGCAGCGGCCTGAGCCCGGCATCGGCCCCTCGCAGGGTGGGCAAGGCGGCGGAGGCCCTGCCTTGCTCCTCCCTTCGAGGCAAGGGCAGCGCCCGTGCCTGCCCTGCGAGGGCGTCGTTCAGGACCCGAGATGCAAGACCACCTGGCGTGAGTGCGGGCGGTGGCGGTGCTCGAAGAGATAGAGCCCCTGCCAGGTGCCGAGCCGCATGCGCCCTTTGGCGACCGGGATGCCGATCGAGGTCTGGGTGAGTGCTGCCTTGATGTGGGCGGGCATGTCGTCGCTGCCCTCGGTGCGATGCACGATCCAGTCCATGCCTTCAGGGGCGAGGCGGCGGAAGAATTCCCGCAGATCGGTCTGCACGTCGGGATCGGCGTTTTCCTGGATGAGGAGCGAGGCCGAGGTGTGGCGCACGAAGACGGTGAGCAAGCCTTCGGCAGGGTTTGCCTCGCGCACGAAGCGGGCGGCCTCGGCGGTGAATTCATAAAGGCCGGGGCCGTGGGTGGCGATGGTGATGGCGGTCTGCATGGGGTTCTCCTTGGGAGACTTCGTCTTCCTTGATACGTCATTCCGGCGCTGGCCGGAATTGGGAGCCCGCACGACACGGCCGGTTTGTGCTCTGCTTCCTGTCCCGTCATGCGCGGGCCTGACCCGCGCATCCTCTTTCAAGGCCCGCACCGGGGCCCAAGTATGGCCGGGTCTTCGCCCGGCCATGGCGATGAAGGTTTGGGCGGCCGGCCCTGGGGCGAGGCTTGCCTCCCTTAACCCTTCAGATCGATGACCAGCGCCGGCAGCATGCGCCCCGGTATGGAGCCGGACGGCACCTCGCCCACCCGGCGGGCGCCCATTCTCTCGTAAAAGCCGGCGGCGCCCGGATCGGCATCGATGTCGATGGCCGAGAGCTCGAGGTTGCGCGCTTCGGTGATGAGCCAGTCCATCAGCACGCGGCCGATGCCGTTGCCCATGGCCTCGGGCGAGACGAACATCAATTCGACGCGGCCGCGGTTGCCTGCGACGGACAGGGCCGCGACACCGACAAGGGCGCCGCCCTGCTCGGCCACGCGGTAGCGGTCGGTGGCGAGGTCGGCCGGCCGGACGGTCAGCTCGGTCGACGCAGGCCGCCATGAAGGCCGCGTCATAGCCCCAATGGGCTTTTTAGGTGAGGCAGAGCGCGGTGAGCGCGGCACACTCGTCAGGGCGCGGGGGGCGGAGGGTGAACGCAGGCATCCGCTGACCTTTCGGCTTGCTATGATCGATCGCCAACCGATTATGCAGCCAACACCGTTGATAGGAGGGAAGCAGAAATGTCGCGCAGCAGGAGCAGACGCTGAGCAGGAGCGGGAGGGTGAGCGCTGGTAAACAGGTATACGACATTGGTCGTACGCGCCACTGCACCGTCACCGAGGGCATCATTGGCAGTGGGCACGGCAGTATCCTCAATGGCGGCGATGGCATGATCGATCAGGAAACACTCGATTGGCCGCGCGCGCGCCACCAGAGCCTTCAGCGCTGGTGCTGATCCACTGCGGGCCGCTGCTTCAAAAGCGAGGCTGAACGTGGTGTCAGGTACGTCACCATCGGTAGCGCGAGCCGTAGCATAGCTGACATAAGGATCGGCCGGCAGGGTCGCGAGAAGATGGGCGGCGTCGTCGCGGCTCATGAAGCCATTTTCAACCCGGAACAGGGCGCGCCGCGCCATCGCAGCGGCAAGCGGCAGGCTTTGTGGCAAGCCCGCAACAGGTTGATCTGTAGGCAGAACTCTCTTGCCTCTCAATGCTCGCTTCTGAGAGAGTTTCGTCAACAGCGTGCGCGTCGCATCAGCGGAGGCACCAGCAGTGTTCGCTGCTTCCAGGACCAGCCGCGCCTCTTCAGCCCGGTTGAGATCGTCGGCCAGAATGGTGGCGAGCTGGTTGCGGGCATGGGCATCGCGGGGGAACAGCGTGATCGTATCCTTGAGCAGTGCCGCCGCTTCTTCGGGACGCTGCAGGCGCTCGGCCAGAACGGTGGCGAGCTGGTTGCGGGCGTGGGTATGGCCGGGAAACAGCGCGATCGTCTCCTTGAGCAGCGCCGCCGCTTCCTCGGGGCGCTGCAGGCGCTCGGCCAGAACGGTGGCGAGCTGGTTGCGGGCATGGGCATCGCGGGGGAACAGCGTGATCGTATCCTTGAGCAGTGCCGCCGCTTCTTCGGGACGCAGCAGGCGCTCGGCGAGCTGGTTGCGCCATTGCTCATCCTCAGGAAACCGCCGGATCGTTTCCCAACCCACAAGCTCGGCGTCCTCAAGACGATTGGCAGCAGCCAGCGCGTCGCGATAGAGCGACCATGCAAAGACGTTGGCCGGATCGTACGCGAAAGCGAGTTGAGCGAGGCGCGCCGCCGCTTCTCCCCGCGCCTGTGTTTCGCCGACCGGCGCGTTCTGGATGAGCCGCATGCCCACATTGCAGGCGGTGCGGACGAGATAGAAGACGTCGCCGGTCGTGTCGGCGTAGCGTTGGTGCCCGGCAACGAGCTGGTCGATTCGTGGCCTTAGCGTGGCAAAAGGCGAAGAAATTTCTCGCAGAATTCTCTCATGGGCTTCTCGAGCGGGAGGATTGGCCGAATATGTAAAGCCCTTTGAAGATGAGCTTCCGACCTCCACGTCTTCGCGCCACCATGCGGCCGCGTCGAACGTCTTGGTTTTGTGATATGTCCGCTCGGAAATCTCGTGCTCCGTGGCCGCGATGGCGGCCTCGACCCGAGTTTCCCAGAAATCGGCCGACCGGGGAAAGTCGCCCTCGAGAAGCCGCCACTCTCGCATGAAGTCCGCCTTAGATGGCCTGCGAGCAGCGGCCCAGCGGGCGAGGCCGTGCAAGGCAAAGTCCTCGTTCGCATCGAACTCGGCGCCAAGCGGCAGCTTCCGCAATCCTGTCAGGGCAATGCGCAGATAACTCTCTGGATAAAGTCCGTCGCCGCCGCTCTCGGCACAGATCGACAGAGCCACATGGGCATCAGCCGACGCGGCGCAATACCTGCATCCGCTGCAATATCCTGCGTGAGCGCCAGAATCCGCCAATATTCCCGCCGGAGGTCGAGGCTGCGGTCAATCGCATAATTCTCGAAAAACCCGTTCCAGGCAACGTAGTTGCGATGAAGGTCAGTTGCAGTCTCAACCGGCTTCACGCGGCGGACGATGGAAACGAGAGTGGCAAGGCGGCTAAGCCCAAGGTCGAAGGCCCGGCCCTTGAGGTGGCCGAGTTCGATCTGAAATCTGTTCAGCTCTGACCGGCATTCGTCATCGAAGGCCGCAGCCATCTCGGAGCCTTGCGGTTGATTGGTGAGCAGCGCCTCCGCGGCATCCTCTGGTTCCGCCGCGGACAGCGAACCCAGCTCCGCCGTACCACGAAGCAATGCAGACACAATTCCCGTTCCATCGGCCAAAGCACGGGCAGGTGTCAGTGTTTCCGCTTCGATCATCAATCAGGATCCATATGGCGCCCGAACACCAAAATCCATGCGCCCGGTATCACCGCGCAACCATGCACCATGACGGCGCCGGGCTTGCGCAAGCTCGGGCGAAGGCTTGGGTCCAGACCATTTTTCAAACCGTACCACGTGTTTATGAACGTAGTCTATGCGGGTGTGGAGCACCTCACGGACCACGGGGGCCCTAGGGCCCCCGGCGGCAAGATCAAGTGTAAATCCATGTGACGAGTGCCTTGGGACCGGAAAGAAAGCCGGGTTGTTGCGGCATTTCAGGACCGTCGCCAACGCAAAGGGCTGCGCGATGCCCCTCGCCGCAATCTGCTTGAACACTTCGTCAACCATATATTCCATGAGCGCAAAGTGATAGGTCATGCCTACACCCAAGGGAAAGTAGTGCAGAAGGCCCAACCTTTCGATCATCCTGTCCAGCCAATCCGGTTGCTTCAAATCGTCCGCCAGTTCAGATTTGAAGGCAACGAACGCCGGGCGCTCGCCAGGAAACGTCTGGAACAGGTCCGTAAAGGCTGATAGCACCACCGGGTCTCGTCGGGGACGAAGAGCACTCTCAAGCCGAGCGAAGTCCAAGGCTGGAGCAGATGTCATAATTCCGTCAATACGCTCCAATCGGACGATTTTCTGGTTGCGTTCGATCGTCTCTGGAAGCATTGCCTCCAGATTCAATGCGGGATCGAAAGTTGAAGGCAAATGCCCGCGGCGATTGCCCTGAATTGACCCTCTGAAATAGGCTTCCGCGGCCTCCCGCACATTCGACACAGAATCGAAAGATTCGAAATCAACGCGCCGCGGATCACTGACATTTTCCTCAAATACGAAATTTTCGCCGATTGCGGTCTTATGGGGGTCAGTATCGACCAACAATTGATCCACAGAGTCCCGGAGATCAACCCGCGTCAAATCCATCCCCTTGTGCCCCCAGTTTTTGGGTTGGACGTGAATACGATGAAAGCAAACTTCCTGGCATGGTTCAAGAATGTTCTTTAAACTGCAGGCACCCAAAATGCTTGCCAAGGATAGTGAATCCAGCCTCAATTGTCCAAAAAGCTTCTCAGCTTCCGGCTCCTCGACGGATGCTTCAGCTTCCTCAGCGCCTTGGCCTCGATCTGGCGGATGCGTTCGCGCGTCACCGAGAACTGCTGGCCGACCTCTTCCAGCGTGTGGTCGGTGTTCATGCCGATGCCGAAGCGCATGCGCAGCACACGCTCCTCGCGCGGGGTGAGGCTCGCCAGCACCCGCGTCGTCGTCTCGCGCAGGTTGGCCTGGATGGCGGCGTCGATGGGCAGAATGGCGTTCTTGTCCTCGATGAAATCGCCCAGGTGCGAATCCTCCTCATCGCCCACCGGCGTTTCGAGGGAGATCGGCTCCTTGGCGATCTTCATCACCTTCCTGACCTTCTCCAAGCGGCATGGAGAGCTTTTCGGCCAGTTCCTCAGGCGTCGGCTCGCGGCCGATCTCGTGCATCATCTGGCGCGAGGTGCGGACGATCTTGTTGATCGTCTCGATCATGTGCACCGGAATGCGGATGGTGCGGGCCTGATCGGCGATCGAGCGGGTGATCGCCTGGCGGATCCACCAGGTGGCGTAGGTGGAGAACTTGTAGCCGCGGCGGTATTCGAACTTGTCGACCGCCTTCATCAGGCCGATGTTGCCTTCCTGGATGAGGTCGAGGAACTGCAGGCCGCGGTTGGTGTATTTCTTGGCGATGGAAATGACGAGCCTGAGGTTGGCCTCCACCATCTCCTTCTTGGCCTGCCTCGCCTCGCGCTCGCCCTTCTGCACCATGTGGACGATGCGGCGGAATTCCGGAATTTTGAGCCCGGTTTCGGTGGCCAGCATGTGAACGTCGGCGCGGATATCCTTCACCGTTTCCTTTTCGGCGGCGACGAAATCCTTCCAGCCGTATTTGGTGAGGCGCGAGACGCGGCGCACCCAGCCGGGATCGAGTTCCTCGCCCTGGTATTCCTTCAGGAACACGGTGCGCGGCACCTTGTAGGTCTCGGCGAGGCGCATGAGGCGGCCTTCCAGCGAGATGAGGCGCTTGTTGATGTCGTAAAGCTGCTCCACCAGCGCCTCGATGCGCAGGGCATTGAGCGACAGGGACTTGACGTCGGTGATGATCTCCTCGCGCAGCTTCTTGTAGCGGCGGGCCTGGGAGGGCGACAGCTTGGTCTTTTCGCCGACTTCCTGGTCCTGCAGCTTGCGCAGCGACTTATAGGTCTTGGCGATGCGGTCGAAGGTCTCCAGCACCTGCGGCTTGAGTTCGGCCTCCATGGCGGCCAGCGAGACGTTGGCCTCCTCTTCCTCGTCTTCCTCCTCCTCGACCTCGGCCGGCTTGTTGAAATCATCCGGCGACAGCACATCGCCGTAGATCTGCTGCTTCATGCGCTGCTCGCGCCGCTCGGCCGCCTTCTGCTTGGGATCGGGGCGGCGCTCGGCCGGCTTGATTTCCTCGCTCTCGCCGCTCTTGGAGGCCGGCATCTGTGCCTTGGCGTCGGGCCCGGCGTAGGTGGCCTCCAGATCGATGATGTCGCGCAGCAGAACCTTGCCCTCGTTCAGTTCGTCGCGCCAGATGATGATGGCCTGGAAGGTGAGGGGGCTCTCGCACAGGCCGTGGATCATCGCCTCGCGGCCGGCCTCGATGCGCTTGGCGATGGCGATTTCGCCTTCGCGCGACAGAAGCTCGACCGAACCCATCTCGCGCAGATACATGCGCACCGGATCATCGGTACGGTCGATCGGCTCGGCGGTGCGTTCGACCTTGACCGGGACGCTGGCCTCGGGAGCGGCGTCGTCGGCGACTTCCTCGTTTTCCTCCTCGGTCTCCACCACGTTGATGCCCATCTCGGCGAGCATCGCCATGGTGTCCTCGATCTGTTCGGAGGAAACCTCCGCCGACGGCAGGACCTCGTTCAGTTCGTCATAGGTGACGTAACCGCGCGCCTTGGCCTGCTTGATCAGCCGCTTGACGGCGGCATCGGACATATCAAGCAAGGGACCATCGGAGGTTTCCGCCGGGGTCTCTGGCGTTTCCTTGTCCTCAGCCTCATTGGAAGTGGGCTGATCGTCGTCCTGGTGATCACGCGCTTGCGCTCTTGCCATCTTGGAATCCGGTCCTTAAACGTCGATTGTCGGCCCGCCGGCCGATGAACGGACGGGCAGACCGGTCGAACTGCTACATGGCGACCCTGCCGCCGTTTCTACGCGCCGCCCGTTAACCGGGCGTAAATCATAAACCATACTCGTTGGCCGCCGCACGGCCCGCCTTCACGCCAATGCCCCCGAGGGGCGCCCGGAGGCCTCGCCGAAACCCTCGATCTGCGCTTCCTCCCCGATGCGCGAGCGCAATTCCTCGCGGATATGGTTGAGATGCGACAGGCTTTCTTCCGTGGGGTCCTCTGCGAAGGCACGTTCGGCGCTTGCCATTTCCCTTTCCAGCGTCACCAGCTTGCGGTGCAAGGCCAGCATCTGCCGCAAGCCGGTACCGGCATCGGCCAGCGCCGCGTCCGCTCCGGCAAACCAGCAATCAAGGCGTTCTGCCCCTTGTGCAACCGAATCAAGCTGGCGCGCAAGTCCTCGCTCCCTGAGGTGGGTTGCGACCGCCTCACTGTCAAGGTCCGGATAAAGGGCGGCGACATCTAGAATTCCGGCCTTGAGGCTGTCAAGGGCAGGGGTTGCGAACGCCATCTCGGCCAGCGGCTCGGCCACATCGTGCAACAGTTCGGGATGGTTGAGGACGGTGAGCAGCATGGTGCGCTCGCGTCGGGCATGAGCATGGGCGGCGTGATCGCCACGCGACAGGGCCAGAAGCTCGCGCGAGGGCGGCAGGCGGTCGTCCCAGGGCTTTTGCCATGGGGTGGCGCGGCGGGCGAAGGGCGCTGAACGGCGCGGCGGGCCCGACGGGCGGGGCCGGCCGCTGGTGCGCGGCCCGCGGCCCGCCGACCACAGGGCCGCCAGGCGATTGGCGATCTCGCCGCGGTAGTGCTCCCTCACCTTGCGTTCGGCGATGCGGGCGATGCGCTGATCGAGGTCGGCCTCGAAGCGGGCCCGGCGTTCAGGCGTTGCCCGGTCATTGGTTTCAAGCGCCTCGCGCCACAGGACATCGACCAGCGGCAAGGCAGCGGCGATCACCTCGCCAACGGCTCTCGAACCGCCCTCGTTGAGCAGGTCGTCGGGGTCCTTGCCCTCGGGCATCAGGGCAAAGCGCAGGCTGGCGCCGGGTTCAAGGTAGGGCAGCGCCAGATCGAGCGCTCGGCCTGCCGCCTTGAGGCCGGCGGCATCGCCGTCGAAACACAGGACCGGCTCGGGCGCGATGCGCCACAAGAGGCGCAGCTGGTCTTCGGTCAAGGCCGTGCCGAGGGGGGCGACGGTGTTTTGAAAGCCTGCACGGGTCATGGCGATGACGTCCATGTAGCCTTCCACCGCGATGATCTGGGCCGCCTCGTGGGCGCTTTTGCGGGCGCGGTCGAGGTTGTAGAGAACGGCACCTTTATGAAACAGCGGCGTTTCGGGGGAATTGAGGTATTTCGCCTGTTGATCGCTCGACAGCGCCCGGCCGCCGAAGGCGATCACCCGGCCGCGCGGATCGCGGATGGGGAACATGATGCGGCCGCGAAAGCGGTCGTAGGGCACGGCAATGTCGTCGCCGGTGACGACGAGCCCGGCCTCGGCCATCATCTCCACAGAAACGCCGGCCGCCGCGAGGTGGCCTTTGAGGCCATGGCGGCTGTCGGGGGCGAAGCCGAGGCGGAATTCCTCAAGCGCCGCGCCCTTCAGGCCGCGGCCTTCGAGATAGGCACGGGCGGTGGCGCCGGTGCCTTCGCGCAATTGAGCCTCGAAATACTTTGCCGCCAGTTCCATGACGTCATAAAGGCTGGTGCGGCGCTCCTCGCGGGCTTCGTCCTCGGGGGTCGATTGCGGGATGGCCAGGCCGGCATCGGCGGCGAGGCGTTCGACGGCTTCGGGAAACGTCAGGCCTTCCTTTTCGGTGAGGAAGGTGAAGTGATCGCCGGAGGCCTTGCAGCCGAAACAGTGATAGCGCCCTTTTCGATCATCGGCATGGAAGGAGGGCGATTTTTCGGTGTGGAACGGGCAGCAGGCCCAATAGTCGCCGCGCCCCGGCGCCGACTTGCGGCGGTCCCACTGCACATGCCGGGCAATCAGCGAGGAGAGAGAAACCCGCGCGCGGATCTCGTCCAGAAATGAGGGAGCAAAGCGCATGGGTGACCTGATGTGGGCTGGCCGGAGCCTTGAGTCAAGCAGCACCGGTCGGCCGGGCCAAGCGCCGAATCGGCATGCTAACACATGATCCACATCTATTGCGGTGCAGGGCGGGGAAGAAACCGGCGGCGAAGATGAACACATGCTAATGAAACCGAAAGGGCCCTGTAACGTCAACTCACCAATTGTAGTGGCCATGGCGCGGTTGCGCCGAGCGACTAACAATGGAGAGACGAGCAATGTTCACGAATTCCACGCGTCATCAGCACGAGGCAGGCGGTTCGCTTCGCCGCCGGCTGACCCTTTTCACCTCGGCGGCGGCCCTGGGCGTCGCGGTGGGCATCGGCGGTGCCTATGCGGTTGCCCAGCAATCGACCACCACGGTGCCGGCGCAGGTGCAGCAGCAGGCCGTTGTCAACCCGGCCATCGCCCCGGCCGCCGGTTTTGCCGACCTCGTGGCGCGAGTGAAGCCTGCGGTCATCTCGGTGCGCGTCAAGATCAACGAGAACCCGCAGAACACCAGCATGAGCGAGGACAGCCAGCAGAATCCCTTCCAGCCCGGCACGCCGTTCTGGCAGTTCTTCCACCGCTTCGGCAATGTTCCCGGCATGCAGCAGCACCGGGTGCTGATGGGCCAGGGCTCGGGCTTCTTCATCTCGGCGGACGGCTATGCGGTGACCAACAACCACGTGGTCGCCAACGCCACGTCGGTCGAAGTCATCACCGACAGCGGCAAGCACTATGACGCCAAGGTGATCGGCACCGATCCCAAGACCGACCTGGCGCTCATCAAGGTGGACGGCAAGGACTTTCCCTTCGTGCGCTTTGCCGACCACGCGCCGCGCGTCGGTGACTGGGTGGTGGCGATCGGCAATCCGTTCGGCCTCGGCGGCACGGTGACCGCCGGCATCGTCTCGGCGGAAGGCCGCGACATCGGCTCCAGCACCTACGACAACTTCATCCAGATCGACGCCCCCATCAACAAGGGCAATTCGGGCGGCCCGGCCTTCGACCTCTCGGGCAACGTGGTGGGCATCAACACCGCCATCTTCTCGCCCTCCGGCGGCTCGGTCGGCATCGGTTTCGACATTCCCGCCGAGACCGCCAAGGCCGTCATCGCCCAGCTCATGAAGAACGGTCACGTGACCCGCGGCTGGCTGGGCGTGCAGGTGCAGACCATGAGCAAGGACGTGGCCGCCAGCCTCGATCTGAAGACGCTTCAGGGCGCCCTGGTCGATGAGGCGCAGCCCGCCAGCCCGGCGAGCAAGGCCGGCCTCAAGGCAGGCGACGTGATCACCGCCGTCAACGGTGCAGCGGTCAAGGATTCCCGCGACCTCGCCCAGAAGATCGGCGCCATGGCCCCCGGCTCCAGTGTCAAGCTCGATGTCCTGCGCAACGGAACCTCGCAGCAGATGCAACTGACACTGGCCGAAATGCCCAACCAGCCGCAGATGCAGCAGGCCATGGCCAACGGCAATGACCAGATGAGCAGCGGCCCGCGCCTCGGCCTGCAGCTAGCACCGGCCGATCAGGTCAACGGCGCCGGCCAGAACGGCGTTGCGGTGATGGGCATCGATCCCAATGGCCCGGCCGCCAATTCAGGGCTGCGCACCGGCGATGTGATCCTCAGCGCCGCCGGCAAGAAGGTCGCCAATGTCAGCGACGTCAAGAGCGCCATAGCCCGGGTGGAAAGCGAAGGACGCAAGGCCATCCTGCTGCGGGTCAAGTCCGGCGACAATGTGCACTTCGTCGCCGTGCCGCTGAAGAAGGCCTGACGCCAGACTTCACAAGCCGATCGAAGGAGGCCGGGCCATGAGCCCGGCCTTTTTCCGTGTACGCAGGCTATTTCAGCAGGTCGCGGGTGAACTGGCCCGCCTTGGCCATGTCCATCTGGCCGGCGTGGCTCTGTTTCAGTGCGGCCATGACGCGGCCCATGTCCTTGAGGCCGGCGGCGCCCGTCGCCGCGATGGCCTGGGCAGCGGCGGTGCGAATTTCCTCGTCGCTCAACTGGCGCGGCAGATAGGTCTCGATGATGACGATTTCCGCCCGCTCGGCCTCGGCCAGTTCCGGCCGGCCGCCCTGATCGTAGGTTGAGGCACTTTCCTTGCGCTGTTTGATCATGCGGGTGAGCACGCCCTGAAGGTCGGCCTCGGTGGGGGTATCGTCCTTGCCGGTGCCGCGAGACTGGATGTCACGGTCCTTGAAGGCCGCCATGATGAGCCGCAAGGTCGAAACCTGGCGTTTGGCCTGCGCCTTCATGGCCACCTTGAGGTCGGCGTTGATACGCTCGCGCAAGCCTGCTGCCATGGCCGTCATGCCCCCCACCAGTTACCCGGGCGCCAGTGATAGACCCCGGCGCCGCGGCTGGCAACAGAACCTACAGGATGCCTTCCTCGCTGTCCTCCACGGAGATGCCGAGCCGGTCCAGGCCCTCCTCGAGATAATCGGCCAGAAGGGGAGTGCCGGTCAGGTAGTTCTCGGTCGAGTTGACCCGTTCGGCCATGGCGGTCGCCTTGGCCTCTTCCAGCTCGTCGGGCTCGTAGGTGCCGCGACCGATCCACATGAGGGCGACCAGGCTCGCCTGCTCGTCGACATTGAGGTCGGCGATGAAGGCCTTCAATTCGGCCCCCGTCGCGTCGCCGCGGCGTATTTCGAGGATGAAATCGGCATCGCTGTCGTCGCTCGACAGGTCCCAGGCGGGCACCTTGGCATCCATCTCGCGGGCGCGCACGATGATGTGGGCGACTTTTTCCGGGGCAATGTCCAGCATTGTCGTGTCTCCTCCAGAGGGGTTGCATCGCTGCGTTGGCCAGTCTTGGCCGGTCCGGCGGCCTTGCGCCTTGATCTTGCGCAAAGGCTTGTTGCGTTGCGTCCTTGACCGCGGCGAGGCGGATTTGTAGGTTGCGCGCGGCCCGGGCCAAGGCGGCAGTTACATAGCGCCATCCGCTGCAGCCGGGCGCATCCGGGAGATGTTGCAACATGACGCCGACGAAGGCAAAGACCCGCCCCGCCAGGGACGCGGCCGCGACCACGGCGGCCAATCCTTCCACAGCCTGGCCGGCCGCCACGGTAACGGGCCTTCTGGTTCTGGCCGACGGCACGGTGATCGAGGGCCAAGGGCTCGGGGCTGAAGGCACCGGCGTCGGCGAAGTGTGCTTCAACACCGCCATGACCGGCTATGAGGAGATCCTCACCGATCCCTCCTATGCCGGGCAGATCATCACCTTCACCTTTCCCCATATCGGCAATGTGGGCACCAACGAGGAGGATATCGAGACCTCCAACCTGGCTTCGGCCTCAGGGGTGCGCGGGGCGGTCATGGCGACCGGCATCACCGAGCCTTCCAACTGGCGCGCCGTCAAGCCGTTCGACCAGTGGCTGAAGGCGCGCGGCATCGTCGCCATCGCCTGCATCGACACGCGCGCGCTCACCACCCTCATCCGCGAAAAGGGCATGGCCAATGCCGTCGTCGCCCACGATCCCGCCGGCCGTTTCGACCTCGAGGCCCTGAAGGCCGAGGCGGCGGCATGGCCGGGTCTCATCGGCATGGACCTCGCCAGGGAGGTCTCGTGCCTGCAGCGTTACGACTGGGACGAGACCTTGTGGTCGTGGCCGCTAGGCCATGGCCGGCAATCCGCGCCGAAGCATCACGTGGTGGCCGTCGATTATGGTCTCAAGCGCAATATCCTGCGCTGTTTAGCCAGCCTTGGATGCAAGGTGACGGTGGTGCCGGCGACGATGGCGGCGGAGGATATCCTGGCACTTGAGCCGGACGGGGTGTTCCTGTCCAACGGTCCGGGCGATCCGGCGGCGACAGGTGAATATGCCGTTCCCGAGATCCGGAAGCTGATCGAGGCGGGCAAGCCCATTTTCGGCATCTGCCTCGGCCATCAGATGCTGGCGCTGGCGCTGGGGGCGAAGACGAAAAAGATGCACCAGGGCCATCACGGCGCCAACCATCCGGTGAAGGACCACACCACCGGCAAGGTGGAGATCACCTCCATGAACCACGGGTTCACCGTCGATCGGGCGAGCCTGCCCGACGCGGTGGAGGAAACGCATGTGTCCTTGTTTGACGGCTCCAATTGCGGCATCGCGCTGAAAGGCGCGCCGGTGTTTTCCGTGCAGTACCACCCCGAAGCCTCGCCCGGCCCGCAGGACTCGCACTACCTGTTCCAGCGCTTCGTCGATCTCATCGAGGCGGAAAAGCGCGTTTAGAGCGCCGGCTTCTTCTTCATCCAGTCGTGGGCGCGCTCGTAGGCGCGGGCACAGCGCAGCACCGTCCAGTCATCGAACATGCGGCCGACGATGTGGAGGCCGACCGGCAGGCCGGCTTCGGTGAAACCGCAAGGCACGCTGGCGGCCGGCTGCTGGGTGAGGTTGAAGGGGAAGGAAAACGGCGTCCAGTTGACCCATTTCTTATTTTCCTCGCTGACCGGCGCCAACTTGCCGACCTCGAAGGCCGTAATGGGCAGGGTGGGGGTGAGGAGCAGGTCGTAGTCCTGCATGAAGCCGCGCATGTGGATGCCGAGCGCCCCGCGCGCCGCCACGGCGTCGAGGTAATCCTCCAGCGTCAATGACCTGGCCTGTTCGACGACATCGGCGAGGCCGGGATCGAGGAGGGCCAGCTTGGCCTTGGGCAGGCGGCCCAAAAAGCCGCGGGCGCTCGCCCACCACAGGGTACGGAAGATGGGCGCAGGGTCCTCGAAGCCCGGCGCGACGCGGTCCACCCGGGCCCCGGCCTTTTCCAGGCTCTCGACCGCCGCATCGACCAGGGCCTTCACCTCGGGGTCGACATCGGCATAGCCGAGGTCGTGGCTGTAGGCGACGCGCAAGCCCTTCACGCCCTTGTCGAGGCCCTTGAGGAAGGAGCGGCCGTCATGCGGAAGGCTGGTCCAGTCGCGGGCATCGGGACGGGAAATGACATCGAGCATCAGGGCGGCGTCCTCGACGCTGCGGGCCATGGGGCCCACATGGGCGACGGTGCCGAAGGGCGACAGCGGCCAGGCGGGGACCCGCCCGAAGGAGGGCTTGATCCCGAAGATGCCGCAGAAGCCCGCCGGAATGCGGATCGATCCGCCCCCGTCGGTGCCGATCGCCAGTGCCCCCATGCCGGATGCGATGCTTGCCGCCGCGCCGCCCGAGGAACCGCCCGTCGTCTTCGATGTGTCCCAGGGATTGCGGGTGATGCCGGTGAGGGGTGAATCGGTGACCCCCTTCCAGCCGTATTCCGGCGTGGTGGTCTTGCCGAGGAGGACGCTGCCGGCCTCGCGCAGGCGGGCGACACATGGCGCATCGTCGTCCCAGTTCTGCTTGGGATCGACGGTCTTCGAGCCGCGCAGCGTCGGCCAGCCGCGCGTCAGGATGATGTCCTTGATGGTGGTGGGCACCCCGTCGATGGGGCTTGCGGGCTTGCCCTTCTTCCAGCGCTTCTCCGAGGCCCTGGCGGCCTTCAGGGCACTGTCGGCATCCACCAGGCAAAAGGCATTAAGCTTGTCGCCCGCCGCCTCGATGCGTTCCAGCACCGCCCTGGTCACCTCGACCGGCGAGATTTTGCGCTTGCCATAGGCCCTCGACAGCTTCGCGGCCGAAAGCCAGATCAGATCCTTTGTCACGTCAGCACTCCCCGTCGCCTTTTTGGAATGCCGGCCATGGTGCCTGAATGTGCTGTCACATTCCAGTCATGGAATCGCAACACGCCGAGGGGGGTCGATCAGAGGATGAAGTCCGTTGCGTGCAGGGTGAGGGTGCCGTCGAGATCGATGCGGAAGTCGCTGATCCCGTCGCCATTGACATCGCCGACGACGGCGGTATGTCCGGATGCGATGAAGGTCCGCAGTTCACCGGCCACGCCGGAAAAATGCGCACCGTCGATGAAATGAAACGCCTGATCCTGCGCAAGCTGGGTATTGGCATCGATGGGCGAGAGATTGATCACGTCCTCGCCCTGGGTGAAATCGCAGATCACGTCGCGGCCGGCCGCGCCGGGCGTGGACTGGCCGATGAAATTGAACTTGAAGGTGTCGGCACCGCTGCCGCCGATGAGATGGTCGGCGCCGCCGTTGCCGATCAGCGTGTCCTTGCCGGCGCAGCCGTCCAGGGTATCGTTGCCGGCGCCGCCGAACAGCGTGTCCTGGCCGCCGCCGCCATAAAGCTGATCGCCGGACGATCCGCCATAGAGGTGGTCCCTGCCGATGCCGCCCCGCAGCGTATCCTCGCCGTCGAAACCCAGCAACCGGTCGCCGCCGTCCCTGCCGGCCAGCAGGTTGTCCAGCCCGTTGCCGCTCAAGGTGTCGTTGGCGATGCCGCCGATGGCGTTCTCGATCTCGGCGCCATAGGCGATGGCGATGTTGTGGGTCATGTTGTCGACATCGGAATAGGTGCCGGCCGCCAGGCGCAGGCGCGATGCCGAAGTGAAGCCGGACAAATCGATGGTATCGTTGCCGCCGGCGTCCCAGATGGTGAGGATGGGATGGGTGTTCTGGGTGAAGTCGAAGACCACGCGATCGGCCGTGGCGTTGAAGCCGTAGGTGGTATCGCCGGTGCGCGTCGAGGTGTCGACGCCGTACATCGACTGCAGCACCATGATGTCGTGCAGCATCGGCGTCTGGGCATAGCGCCAGATGCCGTCGCCCGCCCGCCAGTCGGCGCCGGTGTTGCCGGCATCGAAATACGACATCACCGTGTATTGGTGGCTGTCCTGCTGGTAGAGGGCATCGTTGTTGTAGGTCGGCGAACCGCCGTTGTAGGGACCGGGGTGATCGAGGCCGACGGTGTGGCCGATCTCGTGCAGGATGGCCATGAAGCTGTAGTCGCCGACATGGGGCGAGGTGAGATCGGTGTAGTCCGGGTTGGTCCACAGCGACCCGGCGCCCGACCAGCCGCCGGGGAAATAGGCCTGGGCATAGCCGATATTGGTCGTGGTGTTCTGGAAGGTGATGGTCGGGTTGGCGCCGGCGCCGACTTCGGTGAAGTCGATGCCGGCAACATCGCCCCACAACTGCATGGCAAGGCGCGCGGCCTGCTGCTGGACGGCATTGAAGGGGGAAAAGCCGTCGCCCTCATAGCCCGCCGCCCAGGCCGGCGAAGCGGTGGGAAAGCCGAAGGTGACGGTGTCGCTCGACCAGTGATCGCCACTGTCGATCTGGGCGATGATCTGGGCGTTGGTCCAGGGCGCCGGTGCCATGTCGCTGCTCCCTACTTCAATGCGGATTGCTGCCGCGGCGCCGGCCATGCCTAGGGCAATCGCGTTACGGCCCGATTGAACCGATCGCTAAGATTCTAATTGCATTGAAGGGAAGTGTCGGGGACCGGCGCCGCCGGCGGCCGCTCCGATGGCGGCCGAAACGCTCAGCACGAGGACTCTGATCCTCGCTCGTGGCGGTCGTCGGTGCGGTCTGATCCGGGCGGAAGGTGCAGCGGTGTGAATGCTCGGCTATTCAATATTCCGGCTAGACTTTCATTGGATTTTGACCGACTGCTTTCGACCGCGTCTCCCGCTCTCGTTCGGCGCAAATGTCCATCCAGAGCCGATAGGTTTCATCAATCATCAGATTGAGCTCATCTCTCGAATAGAGTGTCTCATACTGAGCATAGTAAGGCTTCATAACTCGTTGCCCCAAGTCGCCCCTACGAAACTGCATGATACACAATTCGGCAGTTGAGAAGTCAGGATCGTCTACACGTAATCTCTGGTGCATCATCGAAAAAACAAAGCGGCGACCAATAGGCTGAAGGCAATTAGATAATCTCTGGTCAAAGAAAATAAAATGTGGCCTACCGTCAATAACGGTGTATAAATTCGACCAATATACAACAGATTGTCCAAATCCAACGTTCCATCGGGCGGTGTCTTTTTTGAAAGATACGGCTCGTGTTTCAATCGCGAAATCATAAATAGCTTTAGCAACAGCAATATTGCAGGTTTGTTCCAAATCGTCTCGCGATGCCTTGGCAATTATTCTTTTTATAATCTCCCAATGAGTAACTGGTTGAGGGCCGAGCAACTCTGAATTCAAATTTAATAAATCACCGATGTTGTCACGAACCGGCTTGTAAGTAAGAGGAGGGTGACCAAGCGAAAAGGCACGCAACTCATACTCTCTCCCGCTGGCAGGAGAGGGCGCAATTCTAGCTAAATCAATTTCAGGCAAGCGGCAAATCATCATCTGGTTCTCCTATAACTGCTTCCTCCCTCATCACTGTTTTCATTTTACCATATGCATCGCGAATTGAATTATTAGCGATTCGCAATCCAATATTAGCACTGGATCGTGCTTGTTTCACCGTGTTGTCCCATGGGCCGCCCGGCGAGTGGGTTATGTCGACCAGTCTCCCCGCACTTAGCCCGCCGAAATTTGATACGATCGTCCCGACAACGTCGCTCACCCATGCTTCATCTGGTTCTTCAACGATTGTCTCCTCGCGCGTCACGGGGTTCAGTTTCGTTGCTGGGCGCCGGATTTTTCTAGCTCCCTCGGACTTAAACGCCTGATAAGCCAATGGGTGCACAGGCCCGTAGGTCCATGCTTCGAATTCTCCACTAACTAGAGGACGATCATATTGGACGAGAGCCCTCGCATGCGCAAAGAAAAGCAATTTCTGAAGGACAATGTTTGATACTTCAATGCCTCTCTCGTTCGCCATCCTGAGCATCAAATTTGCAATAGCTCTCGGGTCATGCATCAGATTTCACCAATTTGAAACATAGCAGGAACATCAAGCAACGCCAAGTCCCTACCGCTTGAACTGCTTGTACTTGATCCGCTTCGGCAGCACCGAATCCTCGCCCAGCCGGCGTTTCTTGTCTTCCTCGTAGGCCTGGAAGTTGCCCTCGAACCATTCGACGTGGCTGTCGCCCTCGAAGGCCAGCATGTGGGTCGCCAGGCGGTCGAGGAACATGCGGTCATGGGAGATGATGACGGCGCAGCCGGCGAAATCCTCCAGCGCTTCTTCCAGCGCGCCGAGAGTCTCGGTGTCGAGGTCGTTGGTCGGCTCGTCGAGCAGCAGCACGTTGGCGCCGGATTTCAGCATCTTGGCCAGGTGCACGCGGTTGCGCTGGCCGCCCGACAGGGTGCCCACCTTCTGCTGCTGGTCGGCGCCCTTGAAGTTGAAGGACGAGGTATAGGCGCGGGAATTGATCTCGCGCTTGCCCAGATAGATGATGTCGTTGCCGCCGGAGATTTCCTCCCACACGTTCTTGGACGGATCGAGGCTGTCGCGCGACTGGTCGACATAGCCGAGGTTGACCGTCTCGCCGATGCGGATCTGGCCGGCGTCGGGCTGCTCCTGGCCGGTCAGCATGCGGAACAGCGTGGTCTTGCCGGCGCCGTTCGGCCCGATGATGCCGACGATGCCGCCGGGCGGCAGCTTGAAGGAGAGATCGTCGATCAAGAGGCGGTCGCCATAGCCCTTGTTCAGGCCTTCGGCCTCGATCACCACGCCGCCGAGGCGGGTGCCGGGGGGGATGACGATCTGCGCCTGGCCCGACTTGACGCGCGCCTCGTTGGCCTCGACCAGTTCGTCATAGGCCTTGATGCGGGCCTTCGACTTGGTCTGGCGGGCAAGCGGGGAGGCGGCCATCCATTCGCGCTCGCGCTCGATCACCTTCTGGCGGGCGGCGTCCTCGCGCTGCTCCTGGTGCATGCGCTTTGCCTTCTGGCCGAGATAGGCGGAGTAGTTGCCCTCATAGGGGATGCCGCGGCCGCGGTCGAGTTCGAGGATCCAGCCCGTCACGTTGTCGAGGAAGTAGCGGTCGTGGGTGACGATGAGGATGGCGCCGGGATATTCGCGCAGGTGATGCTCCAGCCAGGCGACGCTTTCGGCATCGAGGTGGTTGGTGGGCTCGTCCAGCAGCAGCAGGTCAGGCTGGCGCAGGAGTAGCTGGGTGAGGGCCACGCGGCGCTTTTCGCCGCCCGACAGGTTGTCGATGGAGGCTTCGCCCGGCGGGCAGCGCAGGGCGTCCATGGCCTGCTCGACCTGGGTATCGAGGTCCCACAGGTTCTGGTGGTCGATGACGTCCTGGAGTTTTGTCATCTCGTCGGCCGTCTCGTCGGAATAATTCATGGCGAGGTCGTTGTAGCGGTCGAGGATGGCCTTTTTCTCCGCCACCCCCTCCATGACGTTGCCGAGGACATTGAGGGCGGGGTCGAGCTCGGGCTCCTGCGGCAGGTAGCCGGACGAGGCGCCCTCGGCCAGCCAGGCCTCGCCCTGAAATTCGGTGTCGAGGCCGGCCATGATCCTGAGCAGCGTCGACTTGCCCGAGCCGTTGGGGCCGAGCACGCCGATCTTGGCGTCGGGGTAGAACGAGAGGTGGATGTTGTCGAGCACCTTCTTGCCGCTGGCATAGGACTTCGACAGGGCGTGCATGTGATAGATGAACTGGCGGGCCATGGCGCGCAGGGGTCTCCGGAGCGTTTGAGGAAAGTGTTGCCGCGCTATGTAGGCGAAAGCCGTGCCGTGGGCAATGGCGCTGGCGCCTCTCACATCGCCGCGACGCGGGCCTCGGCAATGCGGCGCGCCTCCTCGGCCCGGACCTTCTTCTGGTAGCGGCCTTGCACGATATCGACCAGCACCAGCGTCGCCACGACGAAATAGAAGGTCGCCTTCGACATGGCGACGATGGCAAAGCCGAAGAAGGCCAGATGCGCCAGTTCCCCGCCTTCGCTCATCAACAGGACGCCGACCAGCAACAGCACGAACAGGCCCAGCACCTCGTACATGCGGTTCTTGCGCAGGAAGCGTGCGACATGCTCGGCCAGCGCCACCATCAAGGCGCCGGAGACGATGATGGCGGCGGTCATGACGATGAAATTGTGGGTGAGGGCAATGGCTGACAGCACCGTGTCGAAGGAGAACACCACGTTCATGGCGACGATCCACACCAGCGCCACGGCCGGCGAGCGAAGGCCGGTTCGCATCTCGTCGCCGCCTTCGAAATCGTCCACCACCAGCATGTGGAAGATCTCCTTCATGGCCGTGTAGATGAGAAAGACGCCGCCCGCCAGCACGATGAGGCTGTGGCCGTTGACCTTGGCGGTTATAATGGTGCTGTCGAAGGCAAAGAACGGGTCCTGGAAGGCCTCGATCAGGTGCAGAACGATGAACAGCAGCACGATGCGCAGGCCGATGGCGAGGATGATGCCGAGACGGCGGACCCGGGCGCGTTGCGCTGCTGCCACCCGCTTGGCCTCGATGGCGATGTAGAGCAGGTTGTCGAAGCCCAGAACCGTTTCGAGCGCGGTGAGGATCAACAGGGTGGTGAGGTTCTGCAGGGTGAAGAGGTCGGCCATGGATCGATGTCCCCGAAAGAAGCGTGTCGCTGGCCGGCGATCATGGCGATCAGGTGCGGCAACGGCAAGCCGGCGTGCGCCGGTCCAGATGCATGGGGAGGGTCCGGGACATAAATTTTTCTTTATATAAAGCTTTCTTTATGTCATAGATGTTCCTTCAATTGCATCTTGGGGAGTGCATCATGTCGCGCGCTTCATTTGCCGATCTGCTGGCTCGCCGTCCGTGGCTGCTCGCCGACGGGGCGACGGGGACCAATTATTTCCAGGCGGGGCTGATGTCCGGCGATGCCCCGGAATTGTGGAATTTCGAGCATCCCGAAAAGGTGCGCGCCAACCATCGCGGCTTCATCGAGGCCGGTGCCGACATCGTCCTGACCAATTCCTTCGGCGGCAGCGCCTATCGGCTGAAGCTGCACAAGGCCGAAGACCGGGTGCGCGAGATCAACCGCGAGGCGGCCCGGCTGGCGCGCCTCGAAGCCGATGCCGCCGATCATCCGGTGATCGTCGCCGGCTCCATCGGGCCGACGGGTGAGATCTTTGCCCCGGTCGGCACCCTCACCCATGCAGAGGGTGTCGCCGCCTTCGCCGCGCAGGCGAAGGCCCTCGCCGAGGGCGGTGCCGACATCATCTGGATCGAGACCATGTCGTCGGAAGAAGAACTGCGCGCCGCCGTCGAGGGCGCCAGCGCCGCCGGTCTGCCCATCGTCTCGACCATGAGCTTCGATACCAACGGCTGCACCATGATGGGCATCACGCCGGGCTATTTCGGGTTGCTGAGCGAGAGCCTTCCGGTGGCGGCCATCGGCGCCAATTGCGGCACCGGCGCTGCCGAACTGGTGGCGACGGTGCTGGGTATCGCCGGCGCCCGGCCCGATGCCGTGGTGGTCGCCAAGGGCAATTGCGGCATCCCCGAGTTCCACGACGGCCATATCCACTATTCCGGCACGCCTGAACTGATGGCCGACTATGCCCGCCTGGCGCTCGATGCCGGTGCCCGCATCATCGGCGGTTGCTGCGGCACCACGCCCGAACACCTGAAGGCCATGCGCTCAGCGCTTGAGGCCCACGAGAAGGGCGAGCGGCCCGGCATCGCCGACATCGAGGCACGGCTGGGCAAAGTCTCCGAACTGGCCCACGGCCACGACAAGGCCGCCGAGGGCCGCAGCCGCCGCGAAGGCCGCGAGCGCCGGCGGCGCGCCTAGCCCCTCAGCAGCGGCGCCAGGGCGAAGGCCAGCACCATCAGCGCCGAGGCGGCGATCCACGAGGCGGCGACGCGGATCAGGACGCGCGGCCAGCCGGTCCTGATCAGCGCCGAGATCAGGCCGGGCACGAACTGGATGATGGCGATGCCCAAAAGCGTGCCGACCCCGGCGGTGGCGACGGCGGTCCAGCCTTCGCCGGCGGGCAGGGCAGTGATGCCGACGACGGCGCCGATCACCGCGCTGAAGGCAAAGGCAACGGCGGGGTGCGGCTTCAGGTTGAAGGCCGCCGCCAGCGCCGCGACCAGCGCCACCACCAGCGCCCCCAGCCATGCAGAGGTAATGCCGGGGCCGTAGAGGAGGTTGGCGAAGCCGGCCGCGAAGCCCGCCCCGAGGCCGGCCATGGCGGCACCGAGGCCGCGCCAGCCACGCCCGCCCGCCAGCAGGCCGGCGGCGACGAGGGCCATGACCTGGTCGGCGGCGGTCAGGGTATGCAGCGCCGCGCCCGGCAGGCCGGTGACGCCGGGAATGAGCTGGTGGGCGAAGACCGGCGTTGCCGCCACAACCATGGCCACGAGGATGAGCGGGCGCCTTGTCATGTGAACAGGAACCACAAGCCGGCCGCGGTGATCGCCACGCCACCGGCGCGCACGGCATATTCGCCCGCCTTCCAGCGCGCCAGGAGCCCCAGTGCGATGCCCGCCAGATGCAGGCAGCCGGTGGCGATGACGAAGCCGAGGCCGAATTCCATCGGGCCGGCGGCCAGCGGCAGTTCGCGGCCGTGGGCATAGCCATGGAAGACGGCGAAGAACCCGACCATCACGACCGCCAGCCACACCGGCACCCTGACCGCCAGCGCCACCATCAGCCCCAGCACGATGGCCGACAGCGCAATGCCGGTCTCGACATGGGAAAGCGGCAGCCCAATGACCCCCGCCGCGCCACCCAGCGCCATGATCAGCGGAAAGACGATGGGCAACAGCCAGATGGCCGGGGCGCCGAGAAAGGTGCCCCATAGGCCGACCGCCACCATGGCGACCACGTGGTCGGGTCCGGTGAGGGGATGCATGAAGCCCGAGACGAAGCCCGTCACCGCGCCCCTGGCCGAATGGGCCTCGGCCGGCGCGGCGATGAACGCCACGAGCAGCAGGGCGCAGGCGACCGGCGCCCAAGGGAAAGGTCGGCGCAAGCGCTCAGGCTCCGGCGATACGGTCGAGGCTTGAGAGCAGGCTGTCGACCTCGGCCTCGGTGTTGTAGTGGGCAGGGCCGACCCGCAACACGCCGCCTTTGTCCATCAGCCCCATGCGGGTGACGGGCTCGACGGCGTAATTGTGCCCCGACCACACGAAGATGTTGTCGCGGGCGAAGGCCTTTGCGAGGTCGTCGGGATGATGGCCTTCGAGGGTGAAGGAGACGGTGGGGACGCGCCGGTGGAGGGCGTTTTCCGAGGTGATGCCGTGGATGGTGAGGCCCTTCACCTGCCTGAGACCGGCGATGAGGCGCCGTGTCAAACCCGTCTCGTAGCCGTTGAGGCGTTGCATGCCGGCCACCAGTTGCGCCCGGCGGCTCGATCCTTCGCCCAGCGAGGCGAGATAATCGAGTGCCCCCAGCATGCCGGCAAAGGTCTCGCGCGGGCCGGTGCCGGTCTCGAACTTGCCGGGAAGAACAGCACCCGCCGGGCGCACCCGGTAGGCGAAACTCTCCTCCAGCACCTCCCGGCGACCATAAAGGACGCCGAGATGCGGGCCGAACCACTTGTAGGCCGAGGAGACGAGAAAATCGCAGCCCAGGTCCTGCACATCGATGACCCCGTGCGGGGCGAACTGCACGGCGTCCACATAGGTGAGGGCGCCGGCCTGGCGCGCCTGCGCGCAAAAGCGCTTCACGTCGTTGATGGTGCCGGTGCAGTTGGAGGCATAGCCGAAGGCGACGAGCCTCGTCTTCTCGCTCAGCACCCGCTCGAGCGCGTCCTCGGCGAATTCCGCGCTGTCGGGATCGAAGTCCATCCAGCGCACGGTGAGGCCCTTGTCCTCGGCCGCCAGCAGCCATGGCGCCACATTGCCGTCATGGTCCATGCGCGACACCACGATTTCGTCACCCGCCCTGAAATCATGCACCAGGCAGCGCGACATGTGCAGCGTGAGGGTGGTCATGTTCTGGCCGAACACCATCTCCACGGGCGATGCGGCGTTATAGAAGTCGGCCGCCGCGCGATGCGCCTCGTCCACCAGAAGCCCGGCATGCCTGGAAGTGGAAAAGAAGCCGTCGAGATTGGCGTTGGTCTGGGTGAGCGCCTTGGTCATGCGCTCGATCACCTGGTGCGGCACCTGGGTACCGGCCGGGTTGTCGAAATGGATGCGAGAGGCGCCGGCATCGGTGATGGCGAGGGCGGGAAAGCAGGCACGAACGGCGTCGATGGGAAAGGGGGCAGTCACGTGGTCGAGGGTTCCTGAGACGGTGGCAGGGGCAAGCGACAATGCCATAGGCTCCCACCCTGTGACTGTCCAGACGCAAGTGCATGCCATGGACTCGGCCGGGTGAAATCGGGATAATTGCCCTAAGGGCAAGCGGACGTGGAAAGGGAGGATGAGACATGGCTTATGTCGACTGGATGATCAAAGGCCCGCAAATCTCCACCTGTAACTGCGATTACGGCTGTCCCTGCCAGTTCAACGCCCGGCCGACGCGCGGCGACTGCCGTGCCAGCATCGCCATGCGCATCGATGAGGGCCATTTTGGCGACAGCGATCTCGCGGGCGTGAAATTCGCCGCCTGCGCGGCCTGGCCCGGCGCCATCCACGAAGGCCACGGCGAAATACAGGCAGTCATCGACAAGGCGGCCAGCGAGGACCAGCGCAACGGTATCCTCACCATCCTCTCCGGCAAGGAGACGGTGCCGGGCGCCACAATCTTCAACGTCTTCACCAGCGTGCTTGAGACGGTTCACCAGCCGCTCTTCCTGCCCATCCGCTTCGAGATGGATCTGGATGCGGCAACCGGCAGCTTCGCCGTCGACGGTTTTGCCGAGGCGAGCGTCGAGCCGATCCGCAATCCCGTCACCGGCGATGTCCATCGGGCGCGCGTGACGATCCCTGACGGCTTCGAGTACCACGAGGCGGAATATGCCTCCAGCCGCACCAGGGCGACGGGGCTCGTCAAACACGAGTGGTCCGGCCGTCACGCCCATCTCGCCATTATTCACATGACACCGCTTGGAGTTGTCCGCGCCTGAAGGGAGACATTGACGTGACCGGACAAACCGCCCTCGAAGCCGTCCTCAAGCGCGACCGCATGGTGGTGATGACGTCCCTCGCCGTCGTCTTCGCCGTTTCGGCCGCCTACACCGTCCTTGGGATCGGCATGAATATGTCCGCCGTCACCATGACGAAGATGGCCTTCCGAATGCCGGGCATGGCCATGACGCCGGCCCATTGGTCGCTCGCCTATGCGGTCCTCGTCTTCCTCATGTGGTGGGTGATGATGATCGCCATGATGATCCCCTCGGCCGCGCCCATGGTGCTGCTGCACGCCGCCATCGCCCGCAAGCAGGCGGCTTCGTCCAGGCCGCTGGCCGCCACGGCTTTGTTCGTCGCGGGCTATCTGGCGGCATGGGGCGGCTTCAGCCTCGTTGCCACGGGCTTGCAATGGGGGCTGGAACGCCTCGGCGTGGTCACCGGCATGATGGAGGTCGCCAGCCCGGTCATCGCCGGGCTGGTGCTGATCGTTGCCGGTGCCTACCAGTTCACGGCGCTGAAAATGGCCTGCCTCAGGCACTGCCAGCATCCGCTGACCTTCATTGCCCACCACTGGCGGCCCGGTGCGGCCGGGGCCTGGCGCATGGGCCTCGAACACGGCGCCTTCTGCCTTGGATGCTGCTGGTTCCTGATGGCGCTGCTGTTTGTCGGCGGCATCATGAACCTCCTGTGGATTGCCGGTGTCGCCCTTTATGTCGGCATCGAGAAATTCGCTGCCGGCCGCCATTGGGTGACCACGGCGATGGGGGTCGCGCTGGTGCTGGGCGGAATCTATGTGCTGGCGCGGCCGTTGCTGGGCGCCTGATCGGGCGCAGGAAAGGCAGTCATGACCATGATCGACTGGTATGTGGAAGCGATCGATTTCGGCAATTGCAACTGCGACTGGTGCTGTCCGTGCCAGTTCGAATCCCTGCCCAGCGAGGGCCATTGTCGCGGGTTCGAGGCGCTGGAGATCACCACCGGCCATTTCGGCAAGGTGAACCTGACGGGCCTCAGGACCGCCACCATCTATGCCTGGCCCGGTCCCATCTTCGAGGGCGGCGGCGAGATGCAGGTGATCATCGATGAGCGCGCCGATCAGGCCCAGCGCTCGGCGCTCGACACCATCCTGAAGGGCGGCGAGACCCAGGAGGCGGCCACCCACTGGTGGGTATTCCGCGCCATGTCGAAGACGGTGCACGAGACGCTCTACAAGCCCATAAGTTTCGAGTGCGACATCGAACACCGCACCGCCCGCGTGCACATTCCGGGCGTGCTCGATTCGACCGGTGAACCCATCACCAGCCCAGCCACCGGGGCCCTGCACCGGGTGCGCATCGACATGCCGGGCGGCATCGAATTCGAGATTGCCGAGATCGGCAGCGCCTCGACCACCGCGACGGGGAAAATCGGCCTCGATCTCAAGAACAGCTACGGCCAGTTCAACATCCTGCGCCATTCCCCCTCCGGCGTGGTTCACTGAGCGCAAATGCGTCGTCTCCGGCGTCGTAATCCGGCGGCTTGAGGTCGCTCCGGTGCGGCTAGTTTCCCCTGCACGGCCTATAGGCTTGGCTTCAATACGCGTGATGCGCGCTAGATCAGGAGTACGCTTGCCATGGCCGATGAAGAACTCGATCTGCGTTCCCTCGATGATGAGGAACTGGTGCAGCAGATGCACGACGATCTCTATGACGGCCTCAAGGAAGAAATCGAGGACGGCGTCCATATCCTGCTGGACCGAGGCTGGACGCCCTACAAGGTGCTCACCGAGGCCCTGGTGGAAGGCATGCGCATCGTCGGCATCGACTTTCGCGACGGCATCCTGTTCGTGCCCGAGGTACTGCTGGCTGCCAACGCCATGAAGGCCGGCATGTTCATCCTGCGCCCGCTCTTGGCCGAGACCGGCGCCCCGCGGGTGGGCAAGATGATCATCGGCACGGTCAAGGGCGACATCCACGACATCGGCAAGAACCTCGTCGCCATGATGATGGAAGGCGCCGGTTTCGAGGTCATCAACATCGGCATCAACAATCCGGTGGAGAACTATCTCGCTGCCATCGAGGAGCACAAGCCCGACATTATCGGCATGTCGGCGCTGCTCACCACCACCATGCCCTACATGAAGGTGGTCATCGACACCTTGAAGGAAAAGGGCATGCGCGAGGACTATGTGGTGCTGGTGGGCGGGGCGCCGCTGAACGAGGAATTCGCCAAGGCGGTGGGCGCCGATGCCTATTGCCGCGACGCCGCCGTGGCGGTGGAGACCGCCAAGGAATTCATGGCCCGCAAGCACAACGTGCTGGCCGCCGGCTGATCCTTTTGAAGGATTCAATCGTGCTCGACCTCGAACTCGCGCGGCAGATCGGCGCCTTCCAGCGCGATCACCCGCGAGGGTGAGCCGTCGAGGCCCAGCCGAACCGAGAATCCACAAGCGAGTAACACCGTTGGGCCGCTGCGACTACTGGCGCTCGAACTCAACGCGCTGCGATGAGCCTGGTTGACAGCTTGGTGTCTCGACGTGGCCGCCTTGCGTCGGCACCGGAACGGTCAAAAGATCAAAACATCATTGGCGTCGAGGAGTTGCTTGGAATAATTATCGATCTCAAGCAAGTCGTTGGTGCCCGACAAGCCCGGCAGTTCGATGAGCACATTTCCGGCGATATTCTGGGCGAGCGCAACCACCTGAGCCACGTTGGCAAAGCCGTAGGCGGTCAGGTTGAGAACGTCGACGTGATGCTGGAAATCGGTGATGACATCATTGAATCCCTGGGCGACCTTGGTGAAGACGAAGCTGTCGGATTGGTCCCCGCCCGTCAACTCGTTGCTGCCTGCGCCACCGATCAGCACGTCGTGCCCCTGACCGCCGTTCAGCGTGTCGTTGCCCGTGCCGCCGTTAAGGTGATCCGAACTTCCGCCCCCTGTGAGTTTATCGTCGCCTTGCCCGCCAAAGAGCGCTCCCGCCCCTTCGCCTCCGAACAGCACATCATTCTCGCTTCCACCATTCAGGATATCCTCGCCGGCACCCCCATACAAGGTATCGGCGCCAGCGCCGCCCCTGAGCGTATCGTCCTGACCGCCGCCGAATAGTTTGTCGTCCCCGTAGCCACCAATCAGCAGGTCTCTGCCGTCCCCACCATCCAGGGTATCCGCCAGCGCGCCGCCGTCGAGGATGTCATTTCCATTTTCACCGTTGAGGATGTCGTCTCCGCCTTCGCCGAAAAGGGTATCGGCGCCAATGCCACCATTGAGAGTGTCCGCGGCGGTACCTCCGGCCAGCAGGTCGTCTCCCTTGCCGCCGTCGAGCGTGTCTTTGCCCGAACCGCCGTTGAGGGTGTCGTTTCCGTCATCGCCGACGAGGGAATCGTCGTTGTCTTCCCCGAACAATGAGTTATTTCCGCCGTTACCCAACAGCGTATCGTTGCCGGAACCGCCGAGCAGAACATCGAGACTGCCGAGCGCACTGTCGCCGCTGTCGCCTATGAGAAGATCATTGCCGCTCCCGCCCAGAAGCTGGTCGAAATCGTCTCCGCCTTTCAATATGTCGTTGCCACCACCACCTACGAGGTAATCGGTACCATAGCTGCCCAGCAACGTGTCGTTGCCGCCGCGGCCGTACAACTGGTCGCCGAGGTCGCCACCGTCCAGCAGATTGGCGACACCATTTCCGATGAGGGTGTCGTTGTAGTTGCCGCCAATGACGTCCTCGATGGCGACAAGTTTGTCGATGCCTTTGAGGTCGACCGTCGCCGATCCCAGATGAAGATCAGCGTGAACAGCGCCAAAAAATTGGTACGCAGCCGTATCGTCACCAATGCCGCCGTTGAGGGTATCATTCCCACCGCTGCCGCGCAGCAGATCATCACCGCCATTGCCGAGCAGGAGATCATCAGTGAAGTCGTTGCCGTGCAAGGTGTCTGGTTGGGGGCTTCCTTTGTACGTCGGCATTGCACCACCTCCGCGGTCCCGTGTGCAAAAGCATATGACCGTACGTAATCTAGCACAGGTCGGCAAGGCCCGCGAGTCGTATCTAATTCTTTGCTAGGAGTATAATCTGTATCATAAGAGACTTTAATTCATCGAGACGATCACTTTGCACAATGCGGTCCTGTCTGTGCGGTCGACTGCGCCCTCTCGAAAGCACGACTGCTGTGTCATCGTCATCTGCCCGCACCCGTCGCGGAGGCGCTTCGCAATTCGCGATCTAGCTATACTCGACGGTGAACTCGCGCGGCAGATCGGCGCCTTCCAGCGCGATCACGCGCGAGGGTGAGCCGTCGAGGCCCACCAGCTTTAAGGGCAGGGCGATGATGGTGGTGCGCTCGCCTTTGATCGCCTTGAGGTTTTTCACATACTCGATGTTGTAGATGTCGGCCCCGAGGATCTTGTGGTGGACCTCGCATTCGGCGCCGGTGAAGCCGGGCTTCCTCACCACGTATTCCTCGGCGAAGTCGTAGACCACCGCCTTGACGCCGCGCTCGACCAGCCAGTCGGCGCCGCTGGGGGCGAGGTAGGGGCCCTCCTTCCAGAACGCATCGGTTCCCCATGTCGCGTCCGACCAACAAGTCCTCAGGATGGCGATATCGTTGGCGACGACATGGCGCCCACGCTCTTCCAGCGTGTCGCCGGTGATGCCCGCCTCGCGGCCGTGATCCGACAGTTCCACCACCGCCGCCGGGCCCAGGAGCTTCGACAAGGGTGCCTTTTCGATGCTGTCGCCATGTTCGAGAAAGTGGTTGGGCGCATCCACGTGGCTGCCGTAATGGGCGAACATCTTGAAGGTCGAGCCCAGCCAGCCGCAATTCTCGTAGGTGTAGGGAAAGGCGAACTCGACCTCGAGACCAAGACGGCCGTGGCCGTGATGGATGGGCATCGAGAGATCAATAATCTTCATGGGACTCCACCGCCGCGCTTGCAGCGCGGCTCAAATGCAGGACGAACGTGGCTTAATAGAGCGTCTAGACGCCCTTGAACAGGCAGCCGGCCGCCAGCACGATAAAGCCGATCAGCAGCAGCCAGAACGAATACATGCTCAAGACGGCGACCACGGCCAGTTTGCCGATGACGCCGAGGACCGCAAGGACCAGCGATATCAGGAACATGACCTGCGTGGGTGCGGAAAGTTTCATGGGAATGTGCCTCCTTTGCCCGCGGTCAGCCGCAGCAGTACATCCTGCGGGGCGCTGACCGAATCCTTCCAGTGCACCCGCAATCTACACCAGCCGCTGCCGGAACGGCAGGGTCTGTCGTCGTCCGACCGCCACCGGACGCATTTGAACCCTTGTCGTGGCCCCGGCAGCGGCTATGGTCTGGCTGCCATGACGATCGTGAACATCAAACCATCGGATGAATACGAGTTCTCGCGGGGGCGCGGCGAGGTGCTGCTGATCGCCTGCGGGGCGCTGGCGCGCGAGATCGTCGATCTCATCGAGGCGAACCAGTGGTCGGCCTTCGACGTCGCCTGCCTGCCGGCCAAGTGGCACAACACACCGCAACATATCGCGCCCGGCGTGGCGGAGAAGATCCGCCGCTCGCGCGACCGCTACAAGAAGATCTTCGTGCTTTATGGCGATTGCGGCACCGGCGGCGAACTCGACCGGGTGCTGGAGGCCGAAGGGGTGGAGCGCATCGAGGGGCCCCACTGCTATGCGTTCTTTTCCGGCAACGCCGCTTTTGCTGAGCGCGCCGAACACGAGATCACCGCTTTCTATCTGACCGACTATCTCGCCCGGCATTTCGACAAGCTGGTCTGGCATGGCCTCGGGCTCGATGCCCATCCCGACCTGCTGCCGCTCTATTTCGGCAACTATGAAAAGATCGTCTACCTCGCCCAGACCCGCAACGAAGAGTTGGCGCGACGCGCCGAGGCGGCGGCCGCAAGGCTGGGGCTCGCTTATGAATACCGCTTCACCGGCTATGGCGAGCTGGCTGAGGTTCTGGAGCGACACGCAGTCTCGTGAACTTCGACCAACCGCCGCGCCGCCACATGGTGCCCTGGCCGAGCTGTCGTTCGCGCATCAGGACATAGACGCCCGCCGCCACCACCAGCGAGCCGCCGGCGATGGTCACCGGTCCGGGGATCTCGCCCCAGATGGCAAAGCCCCACATCGTCGCCCAGACAAGGCCGGTATATTCGAAGACGGCGATGAGATTGGCGGGCGCCAGGCGGTAGGCCTGCGTCAGGAGCCAGAGACCGACCGCCGCCACCAGGCCGCAACTGGCCAGAAGCGTCAGATCGAAGGCCGTCGGCCACACCCAGCCGCGCAACAGGAAGGAAAGGCTGGGCGGCTGGCCGGGCGCATCGAGGAGACCGTTGCCGAACAGGATGCCGAGCAGCGAGGCGCCGACGAGGAACATGGTGTTGTGGTAGAAGGCCATCACGGCGGCCGATTCGAGCCGCGCCACGCGCCGGGTGATGATCTGGCCCGACGCATAGCACAAGGCCGCCGTCACCGGCAGCAAGAGGGCCGGGTCCCTGAAACCGAGGTCGGGGCGCAGCATCAAGAGCACCCCTGAAAAGCCGACAACGATGGCGCTCCAGCGCCGCCAGCCCACCTGTTCGCCCAGCATCGGCACCGCCAGCGCCGTGATGAACAAAGGCGCCACGAAATACAGCGCCACCACCGAGGCCAGCGGCATGGCCGGTATCGCCAGGTAGTAGAGGAAGTACGAGCACAACAGCACCAGGGCGCGGGCGGTCAGCCAGTCCCAGTTGCGGCTCATGAGCGCCTTGATGCCGGCATCGTAATGCACCATGGCGAGCAGCAGCGGCAACGCCACGATCGAGCGGATGGTCATGGCCTCGCCGAGCGGATAGCTGCCCGCCACCCACTTGATCACCACGTCCTGCAACGAAAACGTCGCGATGCCGGTGAGGATGCATGCGACGCCCTTGACGACGGCCGATCCGGGCAAGCGGTCGAACAGGGTGGGCGGGCGGCGCGGCGGCCTGATCGGCCGCGGCACGTCGCCGACCAGCGCCACGGGTGCCCGGGGCGGGCTGGCCTTGTCCAGCCGGGCGCGCTGGCGCCGGTAGCGGCGGAAGCCCGCCCGTCGCCAGGTTATCGGCTCGCGCGCCGACCACTCAAGGAAGATGATGCTGAGACCGCCGCCGGCAATCAGCGCCATGCCGGCAAAGCCGCTGATGCTCGGCACCTGGTGCCAGATCACCAGCCCCCACACGATGCCCCACAGGATGGCGGAAAATTCGAACGGCGCGACGATCGAGGCCGGCGCGCGGCGGTAGGCGCTGGCGACCAGGATGAGGCCGGCGGCGCCGATCGGCCCCACGCCCATCATCAGGATCAGGTCGCGCGCATCCGGCATCGACCAGCCACGCAGCAGGAAGGCGAAGGAGGTTGAGCCCTCCATGGCGTAACGCCCGTCGCCGAACACCAGGGCGGCGATGGTCGATGCGGCGAGGAAGGCCAGGTTGCCGTGGAACGACATGGTGGTGGCGCGCACTTCATCGGGCATCGAGCGCGACAGCATCTGGCTCATGGCATAGGTCGAGGCCGCCACCAGCGGCAGCACCGAGGCGACGGTGAACAGGCCCGATCCCGGCCTCACCATGAGCGCCACGCCGACAAAGCCGGCGATCACCGCCAGCCAGCGCCGCGGCGCCACGGCCTCGCGCAGCACCAGGGCCGACAAAAGGGTGATGAACAACGGCGCGGTGTAGAACATCGCCATGGCGCTGGCGATCGGCAGCACCGCAAGACCCAGGTAATAGCAGGTGAAGCCGGTGATCATCAGCCCGCCGCGCGCCATCATGCGCAAAAGGCCCGGCCCGGCGATCTGCCGCAGGCCGCCGTCGAAATGCACGATCACCAGGAGCAGCGGCAAGGCCGTCGCGGCACGAAAGAACAGCACTTCGGAAATGGGGTAGCTGCCGGAAACCAGCTTGATGATGACATCCTGCAGCGAATAGATGCTGAGACCGCCCAGCAGGCAGGCGATGCCGCCTGCCGGCGAGGTCGGCGACGCTGCCGGCATGGTCGATGCGGCATTCCTGCCTGGCGCCGGCGTCATCGCGCGTCGTCTGTCCTGAAATGTTTGCCGGCGGTGAACATGAACCCTGCCGCGGTGCCGGCGCTGACGGGTTGCGACGTGTTTTGGCACACGAGCGCCGCGGCGCACGACAGCGGGTCGAGGTTGTCGGGAAATGTGTCGCTCAGACGCAGTCCCCGTGTGGCAATAGCGGCTAAGGGCAGGGCAGCCCTGCGCCATCGGGAGTTGTCCAGATGTATGCCATCCGCCGTTTCGCCGTGCGCCATTCGCGTTTCTTCGAGGGTTTCTACAAGGCCTTCGAGCGGGTGATCGTCGCCTGCGATCCGCTGTTCGCCGCCGTCGGCTACGAGCGTGCCGAGCGTCCGGTGGCGTTTGTCGAGCGAGGCATCAAGGGGGTGCTGTTCGACTGCAAGATGTGCGGCCAGTGCGTCCTGTCGTCGACCGGCATGTCGTGCCCCATGAACTGCCCCAAGAACCTGCGCAACGGCCCTTGCGGCGGCGTGCGGCCGGGTGGTTTCTGCGAGGTCAAGCCGTGGATGCGCTGCGTGTGGGTGGAGGGCTGGGAAGGCGCTGCGCGCATGCGCGAGGGGGCCGAACGCATCCGGGTGGTGCAGCCGCCGGTCGACCGGTCGCTGGAAGGCTCGTCAAGCTGGCTCCGGGTGGCCCGCGAAAAGGCCGCCGAGGCCCGTTCCGGCCTCAGGGACAGCGGCGATCCCGGCAAGCTGGTGATCGCCCGCGCCTTCGGCCGCGCCCGCGTCATCGAGCCGGCTTCGGCGCCGCTGGCCATCGAGCCGACCACTGCGCTTGCCGATCAGGCGGTTGGTGAACGCACCTCCGTCTATAGCGCCCAGACGCCCGCCGAGGCCGGCCGCAAGGAGGCGAAGTGATGGCCCCCTTGCAGACGCCGGAACCGTTCGATCCGCTCATCGACCCGCCGCTGGTGCCACCGCCGGGCCATGTGTCGGCCTCCAAGCTGGAGCGGGTCCTGAGGAAGGGGTGGTTTGCCGTCACCGCCGAGCTCAACCCGCCTGACTCGGCCGATCCGCGCGACGTGATGAAGGCTGCCCAGCCGTTGCAGGACGTGTGCGATGCCGTCAACGCCACCGATGCCTCGGGCGCCAACTGCCATATGTCGTCGATGGGCATCTGCTCGCTGCTGTCGCGCGCCGGCATCGGCGTCGTGTTGCAGATTTCCTGCCGCGACCGCAACCGCATCGCCATCCAGGGCGACGTCCTCGGCGCGGCGGCCATGGGGGTCGGCAACATCTTGTGCCTGACCGGCGACGGGGTGGGCGTCGGCGACCAGCCGGGGGCCAGGCCGGTCTTCGATTTCGACTGCATGTCGTTGTTGCGCACCCTCAAGACCATGCGCGATGAATCGACGTTCCTGTCCGGCCGCAAGCTGACGACGCCGCCCAGGGTGTTTCTCGGCGCTGCCGCCAATCCGTGCATCCCGCCGCTCGACTTTCGTGCCGACCGGCTGGAGAAGAAGGTCCGCGCCGGCGCCGATTTCATCCAGACCAACTACATCTACGACGTCGAGATCTTCCGCCGCTACATGCAGCGGGTGAGGGACATGGGTGTGCACGAAAAGACCTTCATTCTTGCCGGCGTCGGTCCCGTCGCGTCGGCCAAGACGGCGCGCTGGATGCGCTCCAACGTGCCCGGCATCCACATCCCCGATGCCGTCATCGCCCGCCTCGAAAAGGCTGAAAAGCCCGGCGAGGAGGGCAAGAAGCTGTGCATCGAACTGATCCAGCAGATCCGCGAGATCGAGGGCGTGGCCGGCGTTCACGTCATGGCCTACCGGCGCGAGCACCTGGTGGGCGAGATCATCGAGGAATCCGGCATCCTGCGCGAACGCCTGGCGGCCAGGCAAGGCATCCCGGATTGAAGCGCCGAATGGGTCCTGAGTTTAGCCCTTGTCGGTGAACTTGCCCTTGCCGCTGAGAGTATCCTCGACGACCTTCCTCAACTCGTCGCGGCGATAGGGCTTGGAGATCAGGTTGTCCTTCAGGCGCGGCTCTTCCTGGTGCACCATGGCGCCCTTGGGATAGCCCGAGGCGTGGATGATCTTCAGGCCGGGATGGAGCTGGGAGGCTGCCTGCGACAGGTCGAACCCGTTCATGCCGCCGGGCATCACCACATCGGTGAACAACAGGTCGATATCGGGGTTGTCCTGGAGGACCTGCAAGGCCTGCACGGCGTTTTCGGCCTCCAGCACCTCGTAGCCGAAGTCGACAAGGAACTCCACCGCCACGGCGCGCACCGCCTCCTGGTCCTCGACCACGAGGATCTTGGCCTTGCGCTCGACCTTTTCAGGAGCCTCGCCATCGGCGGCGACGCCGGATCCGGCCCTGGTCGGCAGATACATCTTGATGGAGGTGCCGCGGCCTTCCTCGGAATAGATTTTCACATGGCCGCCCGACTGCTTGATGAAGCCGAACACCATTGAGAGGCCGAGACCGGTGCCCTTGCCCACCTCCTTGGTGGTGAAGAAGGGTTGGAAGACCTTGTGCACCAGATGCCGGGGGATGCCGGCGCCGGTATCGGACACGGCGATCATGATATAGGGCCCGGGCTTAACTTCCTCGTGCTCGGCGGCATAGTGCTCGTCGAGCACCACAGGGGCCGTCTCGATGGTCAGGCGGCCGCCGTCGGGCATGGCGTCGCGGGCGTTGATGCACAGATTGAGGACCGAGGTTTCGAGCTGGGTCGGGTCGGCGACGACGATGGGCTCGCCCTCCATCAGGTCGATCTTCAGCTCGATCGCCTCGCCGACGGAACGCTGCAGGATGGTGTCCATGCCGCAGATCAGGGCGTTGACGTCGATGTCCTGGGCATCGAGCGACTGGCGGCGGGCGAAGGCGAGAAGCTGCCTTGTCAGGGCCGAGCCGCGGGTGGCGGCATCGATGGCCTCGCGCGCCCGCTTCAGGGCCTTGTCGTTGCCCTGAAGGGCACTCTCGACCAGTTGCAGATTGCCGATGACCACCGTCAGGAGGTTGTTGAAGTCATGGGCGATGCCGCCGGTCAACTGGCCGACGGCCTCCATCTTCTGGGCCTGGCGCAGATGCTCCTCGGCCTTCTGGCGGCCGGTGATGTCGACGATCTGGACAATGAACTGCTCGATCTTGCCGGCGGCATCGCGCACCGCCGAAACCGAGGTGAGGCCATGGACGATGCGGCCTTCGGTGGCGCGGAACTTGAGCTCGGCGTGCAGGCCGAGGCTTTCGCCCGTTGCCAGGCGGGCCACCAGGGCCTGGATCTTCTCGTGGTCCTCGCTGGCGACGATGTCGGATAGCCGCGTGTTATCGCTGTCGAGGCCGGCAAGGCCGAGCATGTCCTTGAGCGCAGAGTTGACGGCCGCCAGGCGCCCGTCGACGGTCAGCACGGCCATGCCGTGGGCGGCGGCCTCGAAAGAGCCGCGGAAGCGCTGCTCGGACTGGCGCAGGGCCGCCTGGTCGACGGCGCGCTGCGACAGGTCGGTGAACACCGCGACGGTGCGCTCGATGCGCCGTTCGAGATTCATGTAGCCGACGGCGGACATGAGAAAATCCAATGTCTTGCCGTTCTTGCAGACGAACTGCACCTCGGTATTGGCGCATTCCCCGGTTTGCAGGAAGCCCGGCATGACCTCATCGTTGAAGCGGTCGCGGGAGGCGGCGGACAGGAACTGCTGCCAGGCCTTGCCCCGCATCTCCTCGGCCTTGTAGCCGAGCGCGGCAAGGCTCGAGCGGTTGACGCTGGAAATGAGGCCGTCGCCGTCGAAAATCTGGATCATCGCCGGCAGGCGGAACAGCAGATCCTCATAGACGGTGATGGGGTGGCCGGTGAACAGGCCCTCGCGCGAGGCGGTCACGGGGTTATGGAAGCGCCCGCCGATGGGGCGTGGCGCCGACGGCGGCACCTGCAAGCGGGGGGCAACGGTAGCGGCCGGCTGGCCGAGGGCGCCCGGCCCGAAGTCGTCGGCGTCCGGGTTCGGCTTGCGGGCGAAGGCGACGGCACCGGCTTCCTTGGTCAGCATCCAGTTCATGCAACAACCCCTGCGATTACTCTCCAGACGGCGACGAAAGCTAGTGCTGAATGGTAAACAGCACCTTGGCTCGGCGCGGACATTTGTCGTCAATCCGGCAATCACCCGGCAAGCAGGCGGGTTTTACCGGTTATGGTGAAGCGAAGATTAAGACGAGGGGTGCCGTTCAGGCCGGGACGCGGGGGCGACCGACCGCCTCGGCGGTGACGATGGCCTCGAACAGGCCGTTGTCATCCACCGCGTCGGGCAACATCTGGCGGGCAATGCCGATACGCACCTGGGGGTCGTCGGCGCCCATGGCGGCGACGGCGTTGAGGGCATCGCGGCGGGCTTCCGCTTCAGCGAACTGCAAGGCCTCGCCGGCGGCGGTGAAACTGCGGATGCCCTCTGAGGCATGGACGCGAAACAGGCCGGCGCCGTCGCCCGTCACCTCGATGCGGACAGTTTGCGCCACAACGCCGGTGGCGGCGCCGACGGCGTTGGCGACCTCGCAGAAGGCGGGAAACACCATTTCGGCGCCCAGCCTTTTTCCCACCTCGCCGTAATAGACGCGCACCGGCCCGCCGGCCGCCACCACCGGCACGGTGGGGGAGATGCGCACCGAGGCCAGGCCCACCTGATGCACGCCGCGGCAGACCGCTTCGCGCAGGCCGCTCGCCGCGGCCGGGCCGGTCGCGTCGCTGCCCATGGCGGCATCGAGGATGACGTGGCCGGTAAGGCGCACCACTTCCGACCACACCTTCTGGCACATGCTGGCGATGCGTTCCTCGGTGGGCTCCGACAGGGTGAGGGTGCGGGTGACGAGGGCAGCGGCCTTCAGGGCGGCGGCACGCGACCAGTTGTCCTGCAGGTTGAGCACATGGGCGGCATCGGACGGGGTGAAGGCGGCGATCTGCACGATGCCGCGGCGGCGCAGCGCCTGCAGCGCGCGCTGGGCGCCGCTGGAGGCGGCGATGCGCCTGACGGGCAGCGGGCGTTCCCCCACCATGGCCAGCACGTCGGCCTCGCGCTGGCTGAGTCCGGAGGGCGTGGCGGCGGTGCTGTCGTGGCCGAGCGGGCGCATGACGAAGAGGCAGGCATCGGAACCGGGGGCGGGATCGCCGAGGGCGGCATCGAGCATGTCGAGCACCTCAGGGAACCGATCGCCGATGAGCGAGACCGGAACGGCGCGCTGCGGGCCGACGCGCATCGCCGCGTTCATGGCAAAGTTCACCTCGCTGTCGCCGCCGAGCCCGATGGTGGTGACGTCGACGGCGGTGACCATGGTGCGCCAGCCACCCACCGCGGCGCCGTCCTCGCGCACCCGCGGGCGACCGTCGATGAGGATGCCGAGATCGGTGGTGGTGCCGCCCATGTCGGACATGATGAAGGTTTTGAGACCCGAAAGCGTCGCTGCCCCGACGAGGCTCGCGGCGGGACCCGACAGAACGGTCTCGATCGGTCTCAGCGCCACCCCTTCGGCCAGCGCCAGCGTGCCGTCGCCCTTCACCACCATCAGCGGGCAGTCGATGCCGAAGCGGGCCATGGACCGGCGCACCGCCTCGATGAGCTCGGAGATGCGCGAGATGAGGCGGGCGTTGAGCACCGCGGTCAGCGCCCGGCGCGGGGCATCCAGCGCCGAGGACAGTTCGCTCGACAGGGTGACCGGCTTGCCGGTTGCGGCGATGACACAATCGCGGATGGCGCGCTCGTGGGCGGGATTGCGCACTGCGAACTGGGCGGCCACCGCGAAGGCCTCGACCTCGCCGCCGTAGCGCTGAAGCGCCGCCTGGAGGGCTGCGGCATCGAGGGGGGCGCGCTCATCGCCATTGTGGTCGTGGCCGCCGGCGATGCGGATCACCGGCATCTGGGGGAAAGCGGCCGCCATGCCGGAGCGCTGCAGCATGGTGTCGTCGAAGCCGGCGAGGATGGTGGCGACCGAGCCGCCATGGCCCTCGACCACGGCGTTGGTGGCCAGCGTCGTCGACACCGAAACGAGGCCGATGCGGCGGGCGGCATCGCTGGAGGGCAGGAGATCGAGCACCCGCCCCATGGCCTCGGCGACGCCGATGGCCAGGTTGCCGCGGGTGGTGAGCGCCTTGGCGGAGGCGACGACAGCATGGGTGGTGGCGGAAATGATCACCGCATCGGTGTAGGTGCCGCCGGTATCGATGCCGATCAGCCAGGCGCTTTCGTGGTCATGCATGAGGACTGTCCGTCAACGGGCAAGGCTTGCGGTCAGCGCCGCGAAAGCGGCACCAATGCCCGTTCGCGCGATGTGCGTCAATCCTCGCAAAAAGGGGGGCGCTGGCCGGCGCTGGCGATTGCGGCCGCCCGCATCTGGCGAAACGCCGCGCGGCGTGGCAATGATGGGGCTCGACTTCAATGGAGGCAGGCGATGTATCGACTTCATACCAGCATGGGCTCGGGCGGTTTTGCGGTTGAGGCCGTGATGGCCGAACTGGGTGTCAAGTACCAGCTCGTGCATGTCGACCTGGCGGCCGGCGAGCACCGGTCGGCGGCATTCCTCGAACTCAATCCGATGGCGCAGGTGCCGGTGTTCGAGGTGCCGGGGGGCAAGGTAATGACCAAATCGGCGGCCATGGTGCTCTTTCTGGTGGACCGCCACACCAGCCCGCGCCTGGCGCCGGCCGTCGGTTCCGCGGCGCGCGCCGACTTCCTGCGCTGGCTGTTCTTCTTCGTGCAGGTCTACGGCACCGACCTCAGGATCTATTATCCCGAGCGCTATACCAGCGACCCCGGCGGGGCCGAGGCGGTGAAGGCAGCGGCGACGGCTGCCATGAACCGCGAATTCGCCATCATCGACGAGGCCATCGGCACCTCGGCCTACATGCTCGGCGCGCGGTATTCGGCGCTCGATCCCTATCTCACCATGCTCGCCCACTGGCATCCCGACGTGGCCGGCCTCCTCAAATCCTGCAAGAACATTGCGCGACTGGCTGAAAAGGTGAAGGCACGCAAGGCGATCAGGGCGATTGCCGGCGATCACAAGCTGTGGTGAACACCATCGGGCCCGACCAGCCACAGGCGCACCGCCAGACCTTCGGCACCTGACCGGGCGGGCGGATCGAGCGTCTCGCTGGCCAGAATCTTCAGACCGGCACGGCGCAGCCAGCCGGCCATGGCCTGATCGGCGATGCCGAGGCGGCGGTGGGCGTGTTCGTCGCGCAGGAATTCCAGCTCGTGCGGGGCGAAATCGACGATCAGCATGCGACCGGTCGGGGCGAGCACGCGGGCGGCCTCGTGCAGGGCGCGGGCCGGATCGTCGAGATAATGCAGGACCTGGTGCAGGGTGATGAGGTCGGCGGCGCCGGTGGAAAAGGGCAGGGCCATGATGTCGCCCTGGCGTATCTGGGCGCGGCGTTCATGGCCCACCTCCAGGTTGGCGCGGGCCATGGCCAGCATGTCGCGGGACTGGTCGATCCCCACCGCCTGCTCGGCGAGCCCCGAGAACATTTGCAGGACCCGGCCGGTGCCGGTGCCGAGGTCGAGGAACAGGCCGACGCGGGCCTCTCCCACCAGAGCCTTCATGGCGGCCTCGACCTTGTCCTCCGACACGTGCAGCGACCGTAACTGGTCCCAGTTGGCGGCGTTGGCGCTGAAATAGGTCATGGCGGCGGCGCGGCGCTCGGCGATCACCTCGGCGAGGCGCACACGATCGCGTTCGAGCACCTCGTCGTCGGAAGGGAGCAGGGCGAGGATGGCGCGGGCGAGATCGGCCGGACGGCCGTGCTCGGCGAGACGGAAGAGCACCCAGCTTGCCTCCTTGTAGCGCTCCAGCAGCCCCGCCTCGACCATCAGTTTCAGGTGGCGCGAGACCCGCGGCTGGCTGTGCCCGAGCACGCGGGTGATCTCGCTGACGTTGAATTCGCCTTCGGACAGCAAATGCAGCAGGCGCAATCGGGTCGTCTCGCCCGCTGCGCGCAGGCCGGCAAGCAGTTTTTCCATCGCCCCTCGCGTTGCCCCATAGCCCCATGCGGGGTGCAGTTCACGATCACTTGTTGTACGTCGGCTGGTGACATTTAACCAAAAAAAAGACATAGTGGAGCGACAAGTATACCGCACGCTCCAATCATGCGGTCGCCGGTATGTTGCCGATGCGGTGGTATTGGACGGTCAGTCGAAGTGTGATAGTCCGATCGAATGGAACTGAATTATTGGTCCAGATGAGCGATTTACCCCCCATGCCGAGGTCCACAGCAACGCATGCCCGAGGGCGTGTCCGGCGCCTGCTTGTTCCGCTCGTCGTCGCCGCGACCTGTGGCGCCGCCGGCGTGGCGAGCGCCGAATCGGGGGTGGTCAGGGCATGGCGCCACGACAACGAGGCGGCGCGGCCGACGAGTTCGCTTCTGGCGGTGCTGAGAGGATCGTCCGGGGATCAGGCACAGGCGGCCGACAAGACCGTCGTGACGCCGGTGGCCGATACCACGATCAAGGCGCCGGCCATGAAGACCAGGGCGCTCGCCAAGGCTGATGCGGCCGTGGTGGTCGATCCCCTGGGCGCATCGGACTACGATCCGCTGGAACCCGTCAACCGGGTGCTGTTCGGCATCAACGAGGCCATCGACATGGTGGTGCTCAGGCCGGTGAGCTTCGTCTACCGCACCGTCGTGCCGCGCCCCTTGCGCCTTGGCATCGCCAACATGGTGGCCAATGCTTACGCGCCGGTGACCTTCGCCAACGATCTGCTGCAGGGCGATACCAAGGCCGCCAAGACCACCCTGGTGCGCTTCATGGTCAATTCGACTGCCGGGTTCGCCGGTCTGGTGGATGCCGCCGCGGCTGCCGGCCTGCAACCGCGCTACGAGGATTTCGGCCAGACGCTCGCCGTCTGGGGCGCAGGCCCCGGTCCTTATCTGGTGGTGCCGGCGCTGGGGCCGACAACGGTGCGCGACGGTGCCGGGCGCATCGTCGATATCGTGTTCAATCCGCTGACCTGGATCCTTTGGGAATATCCGATCATCGAGCGCGCAACACCGACCATGGCGGTGGTGGTAACGACGCATGAGAGCATCATGGACGAGCTCCAGGCCATGCGGAAGACGTCGCCGGATTTCTATGCTTCGATCCGCGACATCTATCTCCGCAAGCGTGAGGCAGACATTGCCAACGGCACGACGCCGGACGCAATTCTAGAGCCCATCAACCCGAGCAACTGAAGCGCAAGAGGACGTGATCATGTCGCATGACAACGCCATCCGGGCACGGATGACGAGGCGGGGACTGGTTTTGGGAGCGGCGGTGGCGGCGATGGCCGGGCTGGTGCGCACCCCCGCCGCGATGGCTGGATCGGCCGCCGAATCCTTCGTTGAGCGGGTGGGCGCGGGCGTTTTGAATGCCGCCAACGCCGGCTCGGTCTCCGCCTTCCGCTCGCTGTTGCGGCAAAACGCCGACATCAGCTCGATTGCCCTGTTTTCGCTTGGGCCGTATCGCAGGAAGCTGCCGGCCAGCCGGCGGAGCGAGTATTACAGGCTGGTGGAAGACTACATTTCCGGCGTGTTCGCTGCCCATGCCAAGAGCCTGCAGGGCCAGGGCCTGAAGGCGAGCGGCAGCCGCGATGCCTCCGACAGCGTCATCGTCACCTCGAACTTCAAGGCCGCCAGCGGGCGCAACGTGCCGGTGATCTGGCGGCTGGTGAAGCGCGGCGGCGGCTACAAGGTGTTCGACGTCAATGTCGAGGGCATCTGGCTGGCCACCACCCAGAAGACCAACTTCATTTCCGTTCTCAAGCAGCACAACGGCGACTTCAACGCTCTGCTTGCTTATCTGAAGCAGTAGCCGGGATTGCTGCCGAATGGCCCCCGGCGAGCGGATGGACTGGTGAAGGCGATGCATACCCGCCGGCATTTCATGCTCATGGCCGCTGCCGCGGTCGTGGGCAGTGCCGGCGCCGGTGCAGACGAGGCGGTGGCCGCCGGTGCGGCCATACGCTACATGCAACGGGTTGCCGCCGATCTCATCGCCGCCCAGCGCGACGGACGGCCTGCCGCCTATTACCGTGTCATCACCCGCCATGCCGATCTGCCGGCCATTTCGCTCTATTCGCTCGGCCAGTACCAGAGCCAGTTGCCCAAATCCAAGCGTTACGCCTTCTACCGCGGCGTCGCCGGGTTCATGTCGCGCTATTTCGCCGATCAGGCCAAGGACTACCGGGTGGTCAAGGCGGAGTTTTCTCCAACGACCCGCCAGGACGGCGACTTCACGCTGGTCGACAGCAAGCTCACGCTGGCCTCGGGCAGCACCTACAACGTTGCCTGGCGGCTGGCACGGCGGCGTTCGGGCTACCGGATTGCCGATATCCGGGTGCTGGGATTCTCGCTGGTCTACCTGCAGCAGCGCATCTTCCAGTCCTACATCTCCAAAAAAGGCGGCGACGTCGGGGCCCTGGTCGCGGCGCTGACGCGATAGAGCATGATGCCGAAAAGTGGAAGCCACTTTTCGGATAACATCATGCTCAACTTATTGGAATCGATCAGGTTCATGACTTTGGATCAATTCGATCCAAAGTCATCCTGATCTAGCCGCCGATCATCCGTCCGTCGCCCGGCGCAAAGCCGCGCGGGCCAGCAGACGGGTCGAAATCGAGGCATGGCAGGGGGGAATTCCCGTCGTCCATGATGAGGGGGATTTCGGTGCAGCCGAGCACCACGGCATCACATCCCGAGGCCTGCATGCGGGTGATGACGCGCTGGTGGCAGGCGACGGCCTCGGGGCTGAAAACGCCTTCGACCAGTTCTTCCATGATGAAGCGGTTGATCTCGTCGCGCTCGGCCGGATCGGGTCGCAGATAGCCGATGGCATGCGCTGAAAGCCTTTCGGGATAGACTTCGCTGTTCACCAGCCAGCTTGTGCCGATGAGGCCGAGGCGCCGAAACCCGCGGCGGGCGGCCTCGGCGGCGACGACTTCGGCGATGTTGAGCCACGGCAACGGCGAGCGCGGTTCGACCCACGGCATGGCCTGATGGATGGTGTTGTCGGGCGAGATGAGGAAATCGGCGCCGCTGCGCCTGAGCTTTTCCGCCGAGGCGAGCATCAACGCCGCTACGCCCGGCCAGTCGCCGGCCTCCAGAAGGGCCTCGTAGGCGGCAAGCGAGAGGGAATGAAGCGAGATTTCAGGATGGGCGTGTTGGCCCATCAGGGCACCTGCCTCGAGGCAGATGGTGCGGTAGCACAGGGCCGCACCCTCGGCGGAACAGGCGACGATGCCGATGTGACGCGCCACCGGGTTCACGCCTTGCGCCGGAAGCGGGCGCGCGCGGCGGCAAAATCCTCCGACATCCAGGCGACGAGCTGCTGGTCCTTGTCGAGGGCGGACAACGCGAATTCACCGGCATGGGCGGCGGCGGCGATCTGGCGCTTGATCATGCGGGCGGCGGTGCGGGGAAAGGACGCGATGCGCTCGGCCATGGCCAGGGCTTCGTGCAGCGCCCGGCCGGGTTCGGCGAGGCGGTCGGCAAAGCCCAGCTTCAGGGCCTCCTCGCCGCTCCATTCATCGCCCGCCAGCAACAGGCGGCGGGTGGCCTGCACGCCGACAAGGCTCACCAGGCGCGGCACCGAATGCCAGCCCATGTTGTGGGCGACCTGGATCTCGGGGGCGGCAAAGCGGGCGTTGGCGGCGGCGATACGGAAGTCCAGCATGGCCGCCAGCGCCAGGCCGCCGGCGAGACAAGGCCCCTCGATGGCGGCGATGGTCGGGGCCTCGATCCCCGACCAGGCGCGGGCAAGGCGCGGCCCGTGCTCGGCCAGCATGCGGCGCTCGGGGAGATCCATGGCGGCGAGGCGGTCGAAGGCTTCATCGGCCAGATCCATGCCGGCGGAAAACAGGGTGGGCGTGCCGGTCAGCACCACGGCGGCCACCCGGGCATCGGTCTCGAAGCCGCGGGCGGCATCGGCAAGCGCATCCATGATGGCAAACGACATGGCGTTGGCGCGTGCCCCGCGGTCGAGGCGCACGATGGCGATGGCGCCTTGATGCTCGATGGAAACGGCCTTGTCAGTCATGGCGCCGGGGGCCTTTCGCTGTTAATCAGGGTGCATGGTAGAAGATGAATTGCGTCCGGGGGAAGAGCGTGCGGGTATCGATCCGGCAGAAATGCCGGGCGATGCGGCTGTCTGCTTCATCGGCCATCTGTCGACACCGTGGGCGAGCCGCGAGGATTGCCCCAAGAACCTCAGGCAGGCGCGCGAGAAGGCCAGGGCAATGGAGGGTACGCGCTTTGCAATTAGGGTCGATGCGGCCTTCCGGGCGGGCCTTCAGGGCATCGAGGCGGGCGACTGGATCGTGGTGCTCTACTGGATGCACCAGGCGAGGCGCGATCTCGTGGTACAGGCGCCGCGCCATGCCGATCATGTGAGCGGGGTGTTTTCGCTGCGCTCGCCGGTGCGCCCCAATCCCATTGCGATGGCGGTCGTCAAGGTGCTCGCCATCGACCGACCGCTCGGCATCCTCGACATCGACGCCATCGATTGCATGAACGGCACCCCGCTCATCGACATAAAGCCGTGGCTGCCGGCCATCGACGCGCCGGCGAACGATTGATCTCACCCGAAGCGTGACGTACCTGTCACAGGCATGGCCCAATACTTGCTTGCAGGCGATGCAATTCGGGACTTGCCCGGCGGCAAGGGTGTGTTCAAGCGAGGTGAAGCCATGAGTCTGTCTCACTATTTTCCCCACGCGGCACGAGACAAGGCGGTCGAAGCCGTTCTCGCCCTTTGCCTGGGCCTGATGCTGACACTCGGCGGCAACGAGGCCTGGGCGGGAAGCTGTATCGCCGCGGGCGTCGTCGAGCGGACGACCAGTGCCCTGCAGGTGGCGGCACGCGACGGCTCGGTCAGCGCCTATACGCGGGTGCTGCGGCGCCATGCCAGCGTAACCGGCCTTGCCCTGTTCGCGCTCGGTCCCTACCGCCGCAACCTGAAAGGTCCTCTCAGGGGCGAGTATATCCGCCTTGCCACCCGCTACATGGGCCGCGTGATGGTCGACTATGGCCATCAGATCCTCGACGGCAAACTGGCGATCGAGGACTGTTTCCCGCAGAACGGGGCGATGCTGGTCAAGAGTCGCATCGGCGCGACCCACTTGACCTGGCGGGTGTCGGGTGAGCGCATCAGCGATGTCAAGGTGGAGGGTATCTGGCTGGCGTTGACGCTGCGTTCAACCTTCGTTCACGTGATGCGCGACAATGGCGGCGATCCGCAGGCCCTGATCAGATATCTGGGCAAGAGCTAGATCCTTTGAAACTCAGCGTCGCGCACCGGCAAGGCCGATGGCGCTCGAAACGCCGCCCTGAGGCATGCTGGCCGGATCGCGGCGTCGCCAGGTTCCGAGATCGACCTCGGCCAGAAAATCCGTCATCAGCGCATTGAAGTGGGCCGGTTCCTCCAGATTGAGGGCATGTCCCGAGCCCGGCAGGACGCAGAGGCGGGCCGCCGGCATGATCGACTTCAGCCACAGGTTGACATCGAGGCATGAGAGGTCCTCATCGCCCGCCATGAGCAGCACCGGGGTTTCGAGGCTGGCCAGCCGGTCCTTGAAATCGCGCAACGAGGCGCGGCCGGCCTGCACCCGTTCGAGGGTGTGGGCAGCGGCATGGGCGGGACGGGCCGCCATGCGCCTCACTTCCGCGGCCCAGGCGAGGGGGTCCTTGCTGAGGAGGTGGATGCGGGTCGGCCCGTGCCACATGGCCTCGGCGGGGATGGCGTCTGACTTCAAGAGGCGCACCGCCAGCGCGCGGGCCTCGGCAAGGAAGGTTTCGCGACCGCTTGCGCCCGAGCCCGAACCGCCCGAGGCGGCGACAACCGCGGTGATGCGCTCCGGTGCCCGCATGGCGAGCTTGAGGGCGGTATAGGCGCCCATGGAGAGACCCACCACGTGGGCTTTCTCGCAGCCGAGATGGTCGAGCAGGGCGAGGGCGTCGTCTTCGGCCTGTTGCTGGCCGTAGAAGTCGGGGTCTTCAGGGGCATCGGAGGGCGGATAGCCGCGAGCCGCAAGCGTTATGCAGCGATAACGGCGACAGAGGGCCGAAACCTGGCCGCGCCAGCTTTCGTGGTCGCCCGCGAATTCGTGCAGGAAGAGGCAGGGCCTGCCACTTCCCGTCACCTCGTAATGCAGGCCCACGCCCTGGCGTTCGATCCGCGGCATTGCCTCTCCTTTCACTGCAGAAGCAATTTCCACCCGGCAGTTGCGCGGATCAAGGCTTGTGTGGCAGGCAGGGGCCGCAACAGGCGGAAAGGCAGCGGCCATGGCGAGCGGCAAATGGGATTTCTGGATCGACCGGGGCGGCACCTTCACCGACGTGGTGGCGCGCGATCCCGAAGGCCATGTCAGGGCGCACAAGCTGTTGTCCGAGAACCCGGAAAGCTATGCCGATGCGGCGGTGCAAGGCATCCGCGACCTGATGGGGGTGGCGAGGGGCGAAAAGGTGCCGGCCCAGCGCATCGCCACGGTGAAGATGGGCACCACCGTCGCCACCAACGCGCTCCTGGAGCGCAAGGGCGACCGCACGCTCCTGGTCATAACGCAAGGATTCCGCGACGCGCTGGAGATCGGCTATCAGGCGCGACCGAAATTGTTCGACCGCCATATCGTCAAGCCGGAACTCTTGTACGAACGGGTGGTGGAGGTGGCGGAACGGGTGACGGCCGAGGGCGAGGTTTTGACGCCGCTCGATCTGGAAGGCGCGCGGGCCGGGATGCAGGCCGCCTTCGATGCCGGCATCCGCGCGGTGGCCATCTGCTTCATGCATGGCTATCGCTTTACCGAGCATGAAAAGGCCGTGGCGAAGCTGGGGCGCGACATCGGCTTCACGCAGGTCTCGGTGAGCCACGAGACCTCGCCCCTGATGAAGCTGGTGGGCAGAGGCGATACCACGGTGGTCGATGCCTATCTCTCGCCCATCCTCAGGCGTTACGTCGATCAGGTCGCGAAGGAACTGGGGACAAAGGGCACCGGCTGCCGGCTGATGTTCATGCAGTCTTCCGGCGGTCTGACGGCAGCGGAACTGTTCCAGGGCAAGGACGCCATCCTGTCGGGGCCGGCGGGCGGCGTGGTCGGCATGGTCGAGACCGGGCGCATGGCGGGCCTGAAAAAGCTCATCGGCTTCGACATGGGCGGCACCTCGACCGATGTGGCGCATTATGACGGCGCGTTCGAGCGCGCCTTCGAGACCGAGGTGGCGGGGGTCAGGATGCGGGCGCCGATGATGCGCATCCATACCGTGGCCGCGGGCGGCGGATCGATCCTGCATTTCGACGGGGCGCGCTTCCGGGTGGGACCGGATTCGGCCGGCGCCAATCCGGGGCCGGCCTGCTACCGGCGCGGCGGGCCGCTGGCCGTCACCGATGCCAATGTCATGCTGGGCAAGATCAACCCCGACTATTTCCCCCGCGTCTTCGGACCGAAGGGCGATGAGGCGCTCGATGCCGGGGCGGTCACGGCGCGGTTCGAGGCAATGGCGCATGACATCGGCGACGGGCGGTCGCCGCAAGAAGTGGCGGAAGGTTTCGTGCGCATTGCGGTCGAGAACATGGCCAACGCCATCAAGAAGATCTCGGTGCAGCGTGGCTATGACATCACCGCCTATGCCCTCAACTGCTTCGGCGGGGCGGGGGCGCAGCATGCCTGCATGATCGCCGACACGCTGGGCATGAAGACGGTGTTCATCCATCCGCTGGCGGGCGTGCTGTCAGCCTATGGCATGGGGCTGGCCGATATTCGCGCCAACCGCCAGCAGGCGGTGGAAAAGCCGCTGGGCGCCAAGGCGATGGGTGAAGTCAAGGCGGTCATCAAGCGGCTGAAGGCCGAGACGCTCAGCGAACTGAAGCAGCAGGGCATCGCCGCCAGGGCCGCTTCGACCTTCGCGCGCCTGCACCTGCGCTATGCCGGCACCGATACGGCGCTGATCGTCGATTTCGCAACGCCGGAGAAGATGCAAAAGGCTTTCGAAAAGGCGCATCGAGCACAATTCGGCTTCGTGACGCCGGAAAAGGCGATCATGGTGGAGGCGGTCTCGGTGGAGGCGGTGGGCGGCGGTTCCAGGGCGCACGAGCGTTCGGCCAAACTGACCGAAGAACAGCCCAAGCCGTTGGCGCGGACGAAGATCTTCGCCGGCGGCAAGTGGCGCAAGGCGCCGGTCCATCATCGCGACAAGCTGAAGCCCGGCCAGCGGGTGAAAGGCCCCGCCCTCATCGTCGAGGCCCACAACACCACCGTGGTCGAGGACGGCTGGGGGGCGGAACTCACCGCCCGCAAGCATCTGGTGCTGCGGCGGGTGAAGGCCCTGCCGAAGCGCGTCGCCATCGGGACGAAGGCCGATCCGGTCATGCTGGAGGTGTTCAACAACCTCTTCATGTCGATCGCCGAGCAGATGGGGGTGACGCTGGAAAAGACCGCCTATTCGGTCAACATCAAGGAACGGCTGGATTTTTCCTGCGCGGTCTTTGACCAGGACGGCCAGCTTATCGCCAACGCGCCGCACATGCCGGTGCATCTGGGCTCCATGGACCGTTCGGTCGAAACCATCATCGCCGGCAATCCGCATATGAAGCCGGGCGATGTCTATGTGCTCAACGCACCCTACAACGGCGGCACCCACCTGCCCGACATCACCGTGGTGACTCCGGTCTTTTCCGATGACCGCAAGGCCATCCTGTTCTACGTGGCGAGCCGCGGGCATCATGCCGATGTGGGCGGCATGGCGCCGGGCTCGATGACGCCGCGGGCCACCTCGATCGAGGAGGAAGGCATCGTCATCGACAACTTCAAGATGGTCGACCGCGGGCGGTTTCGCGAAAAGGCGCTCCACGACATCCTCACCGCCGGACCGTGGCCGTGCCGCAATCCGGCCCAGAACATCGCCGACCTCAAGGCGCAGGTCGCCGCCAACGAAAAGGGCGTGCAGGAAATGCGCAAGATGGTCGACCAGTTCGGCCTCAAGGTGGTGAAGGCCTATATGCGCCATGTCCAGGACAATGCCGAGGAGAGCGTCAGGCGGGTGATCGATGCGCTGAAGACCTGCGCCTTCGCCTATGAGATGGACCAGGGCACGGTCATCAAGGTGAAGATCAGCGTTGATAAAAAGACGCGGTCGGCGAAGGTCGATTTCACCGGCACCAGCCGGCAGCAGCCGACCAACTTCAACGCGCCGAGGCCGGTGACGCGGGCTGCGGTGCTCTATGTCTTTCGCTGCATGGTCGCCGACAACATCCCGATGAACGCGGGGTGCCTGAAGCCCATCGAGATCGTCATTCCCGAGGACTGCATGCTGGCGCCGAAGTATCCGGCCGCGGTGGTGGCGGGCAATGTCGAGGTGTCGCAGGCCGTCACCGATACGCTGTTCGGGGCGCTGGGGGCGCTGGCGGCGGCGCAGGGGACCATGAACAACTTCAACTTCGGCAATGCCAGGTACCAGTATTACGAGACCATCTGCGGCGGCTCGGGGGCGGGCCCGGACCATGACGGCACCTCGGCCGTCCATACCCACATGACCAACACGCGGCTGACCGATCCGGAGATCCTGGAATTCCGCTATCCCGTCCTCTTGGAAAGCTTTTCGGTGAGGCGCGGGTCGGGCGGCAAGGGCAGGTTTTCCGGCGGCGACGGGACGCTGCGGACGGTGGTGTTCCGCGAGAAGATGGACGTCTCGCTGCTCACCGGCCACCGCCAGGTGCCGCCCTTCGGCCTCGCTGGCGGTTACCCCGGCGAGGTGGGCGAGAACTGGTGCCGCCGCGCCGATGGGCGCAATGAGCGGCTGGAAGGCTGCGACCAGACGGTGGTGGAGGCGGGCGATGCCATCATCATCAAGACACCCTCGGGCGGCGGCTACGGGAAGCCTCAGTGACAGTAGGTGCTGTCGTTCTTGCGGCGGGCGATGTCGAGGTGGAGGTGGTTGTGGTGCTCGGCGTCCGAGCCGGGGCCGAGGACGGTCCTGAACTCGCCGCAGGCCTCGCTGCGCACGGTGCGCAGGAAGGCGCGTTCGTCGCGGGCACCCGACCAGCCGTTCTCCACCGTCACCTTGCGGCCGTCGGCGAGGGTGAAGGCGGAAATGTCGATGGCATTGCCAAAACCGTGTTCGGACAGGCGGGCGCCGCGGACACTGTTGCGCGGGCGGCAGGCATAGCTGGCGGCGACGTCGATGCCGACCACACGCGCACCGAAGTCGCGCGCTGCCGCCGGCTGCACGGTGTTGTTGAGCCAGTCGTCGACGGCGGCGATCTCGCCGCAGTTCAAGGTGGCGGGGCGCGACAGGGCAATGCCCGATAGCGAATGCATGCGCCAGGGATTGGGAATGCCGCAGCCGTTGGCCTCCTCGAAGGGCTGCAACTGTTCGCCATCGCCGATGCTGCGGGGATCGACCGAGCACTGGGCGACGGGCGCCATGAGGCCGCGGGTGGTGAAGTCGGGCCCGCCGAAGGAGCATGCGGCGACAAGGCCGGCGAGGCCCGATGCAAGGCAGTGGTGCATAAATTTCATACCCCGAGGTTAGGGGATTTTGGTAAATGCAACCTTTGCCGCTGTGGCGGCCTTAATGTTTTGTCACTATCCCGCCACCAGAATCCGCTAATATCGTAAGCCATGACCATCTGGAGCAAGATATCGGGCTCGGCCCTCAGCCTCGGCGGCTCGCTCGCCAGCCTGATGGAATGGCTGAAGGGCAAGGGCCCCGGACCGCAGGATCCCGAACGCTCGGTGGCCTTCACCGTCGGCGTGATCGCGCTCGGCGCCAAGATGGCGAAAGCCGACGGGGTGGTGACGGAAGCCGAGATCGCCGCCTTCCGCGAGGTGTTCCAGGTGGACGCCGAGGAAATGGCCAACGTGGCGCGGGTGTTCAACCTCGCCAAGCGGGACGTCGCCGGCTTCGAGACCTATGCGGGCCAGCTTGCGCGGCTGTTCGCCGACCAGCCGGAAGTGCTGGAAGACGTGATGGATGGCCTCTTCCACATCGCCAAGGCGGAAGGGCGGATCACCGAAGCGGAGCTTTCCTATCTCAAGGCGGTGGCCGACATCTTCGGGCTGGACAAACGCTTCCGCTGCATCAAGGCGCGCCACATCGAAGCGACCGAAGACGATCCGTATGTCATCCTCGACATCGAGCCATGCGTTGGCGATGACGAGGTGCGGCGCCATTACCGGCGGCTGGTGAAGGAAAACCATCCCGACCGCCACATGGCCGCCGGCCTACCGCCGGAGATGGTGAAGATCGCCACCGAACGCCTCGCCAGCATCAATAACGCCTGGGCGGCCATCGCCAGGGAACGCGGCCTTTGAGGCGATACCGCTTCGTCGGATCGCCCAACGTCAATGACCGGGCCGGCGGCCGCGCCCCCGATCTCCTCATCATGCACTATACCGGCATGGGAAGCGCCGAGGCGGCCTGCCGCTGGTTGTGCGATCCGGCCTCAAAAGTGTCCTGCCATTACCTCGTCGACGAGGCGGGGGCGGTCATACAGATGGTGGACGAGGCCCGGCGCGCCTGGCATGCCGGGATTTCCTCCTGGGAGGGGATGAACGACATCAATTCGCGCTCCATCGGCATCGAGGTCCACAATCCGGGGCCGGAAGCAGGGTTTCCCGATTTTCCGCCGGCACAGATGGCGGCGGTCACGGAGCTTGCCCGCGACATCCTCGCCCGCCACGCCATCGCCTCCCACCATGTGCTCGCCCATTCCGACGTGGCGCCGAGGCGCAAGATCGATCCGGGTGAAAAGTTCGACTGGAAGGGGCTGGCAGCGGCCGGCGTCGGCCTGTGGGTGGAAGCAGCGGGCGCGGCAGACGGAGCGGTCCTCAAGCCGGGCGATGCGGGCAGCGCGGTCGGTGCCCTGCAATCAGCGCTTGCGCGGTTCGGTTATGGGATCGCGGCGAGCTGCAGCTATGACGATCAGACGCGCATCGTGGTTTCGGCCCTGCAACGCCACTTCCGGCCGGGCCGGGTCGATGGTATCGCGGACGCCGGGACGCATGCCATATTGAGCGCGCTGTTAATGGCGTGCGGCAGGGGGGAAGGGGTCTCATGAGCAACGATCGGGCCGATCTCATCATCGTCAACGGCCGGGTGAAGACCATGGACGGCAGCGGGCGGCGGGCCGAGGCCATCGCGGTCACGGGCAACCGCATCGCGCTTGTCGGCTCAAACGCCGATGTCTCGGGCCTGAAGGGCAATCGGACGCGCGTCATCGACGCGGCGGGGGGGAGCGTCCTGCCGGGCTTCATCGAGGCCCACATGCATCTCTTCACCGGATCGGCGGGCCGCAGCGATCTGCAACTGTTCGAGGTGCACGGCTTTGAGGCCCTCAAGGAGGCGATCAGGGCCTATGCCGCGGCCAACCCGCAGCGGCCTCTCCTCATGGGGCGCGGCGCCAACTACACCATCCTGTCGGAATCAGAGCCGGTGACGCGGCACCATCTCGACCGCATCCTTCCCGACCGGCCGTTCATCATGACGGCGCCCGATTTCCATACCGCCTGGGCCAATACGGCGGCGCTCGAAGCCGCCGGCATCCTGCGGGGCCGCAAGCTCGGGGTGGGCAACGAGATCGTCATGGGCGACGACGGGTTGGCGATGGGCGAACTGCGCGAGGGCGAGGCCATGGGGCCGGTCCTCGACCTGAAGCATACCGGCGGGCGCGAGCGCCTCGGGCTGTCGACGGGCGGCGAGCCCGACCCGGCACCGAGCGCGGCCGAACGTGCCGGCGACCGGGCGATCATCAAGTCGGGGCTCGATTATTGCGCCAGCCACGGCATCACCTCGATCCACAACATGGACGGCAATTTCTACCAGCTCGAACTTTTGAGCGAGATCGAGGCCGGGGGCGGCCTCAATGCCCGCGTCGAGATCCCCTTCCACTTCAAGAATTTCATGCCGTTGGCCGACCTCGAAAAGGCCAGCGAGATGCACCGGCGCTATGCCAGCGACATGCTGCATTCGGGCCGCGTCAAGGTGTTCATGGACGGGGTGCTCGATTCATGGACGGCGGTGATGATCGAGGACTATGCCGACAAGCCGGGCTGGCGCGGCGAGCCGCTGTTCTCGCCCGAACACTTTGCCGAGGTCGCGACCGATGCCGACCGGCGGGGCCTGCAGATCAGCGTGCACGCCATCGGCGACGGGGCGGTGCGCATCGTGCTCGACGGCTACGCGGCGGCCCGCCGGGCGAACGGTCGGCGCGATTCGCGCCACCGCATCGAGCATATCGAGGTGGTGCACCCGGACGATATTCCGCGCTTTGCCGAACTGGGCGTCATCGCCTCCATGCAGCCGCCCCATCCCCCCGGCATCCACGGCCTGCCGCTGGAGCCGACGGTGTCGCGCATCGGGCGCGCGCGCTGGCCGCTCTCCTATGCCTGGCGCACCCTCAGGGACGCCGGGGCACGGCTGGTCTTCGCCACCGACTGGCCGGTGTCGCCCATCGACCCCATGGCCTCCATCGAGGGCGCCGTTACCCGCAAGGTGTGGGCCGACGACAATCCCGACCAGAGCCAGACGCTGGATGAGGCGATTGCCGCCTACACCCGCGATGGCGCCTTTGCCGAGTTCAGGGAAGACCGAAAGGGCACGCTGGAAGAAGGCAGGCTCGCCGACATCGTGGTGATGGGCGGCGATGTCGAGGCGGTCGAGCCCGAGGCCCTGCACCAGGTGCGGCCGGTCGTGACCATCTGCAACGGCGAGGTGAGCTTCGAAGCTTGACCCGTCCGGGCCGAGCGCCGATATAGGCTTTCGTGCCAGTCGGCCGGATGACCGCCGGAGAGGGCGTTTCCGCAAGGGGGCGCACTGTCGGGAGGAAAGTCCGGGCTCCATGGAGACACGGTGCCGGGTAACGCCCGGCGGGGGCGACCCTAGGGAAAGTGCCACAGAAATGAAACCGCCGCGGCAGGTCCCGCGGCAAGGGTGAAACGGTGCGGTAAGAGCGCACCGCGCCAACCGGCAACGGTTGCGGCACGGCAAACCCCACCGGGAGCAAGACCGAATAGGGGCGGCGCGAAGCCTTCGGGCTTCAGGACGTGTTTTCCGGTCCGCCGTCCGGGTTGGTCGCGCGAAGCGCATGGCGACATGCGCTCCAGATGAATGGTCATCCATCGCGGCGAAGGTTCGCCTTTCCTGCGAGGACAGAACCCGGCTTACAGGCCGGCTGGCACACCTTTTTGCGGGTTGACGAGGCGTTATACCAAAGGTCCTGAGGTTTGACCTATTTCACCGGGATGATTTTGCCCGCAGGCCAGGCGCGACTGGCGCCGACGTCGTCCGACTTCAAGCCAGGCGCAACGACGCCTGCGGGCAAAAGCACCCGGCCTTCGGTGGCATGAAACCGGCCATCGGGTGCGTTGCGGCGCTTGCCCGATGCCCCGCATCGCGCTGCGCACCGCGCCTGCCCGAGCGGCCGGTTTGATGCCATGAAATGGGTCAAACCTCAGGACTTTTGGTATTAATATGTGTGCCCGCCGGCACCGTCCGGGCAACCTTTTGTTAAGCACAATCGGCGCAGAGTCCTAACGAGCGTTAACGCCCCCTCCAGACCCGGAATGCGTGCCTTGCACGGGCGCTGGACGGTTGGCGCCGACGCGGGGATGGATGATGGTTGGCCAGGAAGCGACAAGCCTTGACGCGCGGCATCGCCCGGTGATGCTCGCCGAGGTCATCGAGGTACTGGCGCCCAGGGACGGCGGCATCTATGTCGACGGCACCTTCGGCGCCGGCGGTTATGCGCGCGCCATTCTTCAGGCCGCTTCATGCTCGGTGGTCGGCATCGACCGCGATCCCGCCGCCATTGCGGCGGGCGGGACACTGGCGGCGGAATTCCCCGAACGCCTGCATCTGGTCGAAGGGCTCTATTCGGGCATGGAAGCCATCGTCCGGGGCGAGGGTTTTTCCGGCGCCGACGGGGTGACGCTCGACCTCGGGGTTTCCTCCATGCAACTGGATGCGGGGGAGCGCGGCTTTTCCTTCATGCGCGACGGGCCGCTCGACATGCGCATGTCGCAGTCGGGGCCGACGGCCGCCGATCTGGTGAACGGGCTGGACGAGGCTGAACTGGCGCAAATCCTCTTCGATTATGGCGAGGAGCGGCGCTCGCGCGCCATTGCCAGGGCGCTGGTGCGGGAACGGGCAAAAAAGCCGCTCGCCACCACTTTCGATCTGGTGGCGGTGGTCGAAACTGTCCTCGGGCGGGGGCGGCCGGGGGAGCGCATTCATCCCGCCACCCGCACCTTCCAGGCCCTCAGACTGGCGGTCAACGCTGAACTGGACGAGGTCACCGCCGGTCTTGCCGCCGCCGAACGGCTGCTGGTTAAGGGCGGGCGCATGGCGGTGGTGTCGTTCCATTCGCTCGAGGATCGGCTGGTCAAGCGCTTCATCCAGTCACGTTCCGGACCCGGTCCCAACCCGTCGCGCCATGCCCCACCGGCCGCGGCGGCGCCTGAAGCCAGTCTCATCGACCTGGTCAAGGGCGGGCGGGTGCCGGGTGCTGGGGAAATCGCCACCAACCCGCGCGCCCGCTCGGCGCGGCTGCGGGCGGCCGAACGCACCGGCGCCGGTCTTCCGGGGACAACCCCATGCTGAGGACGCTCAACACCTTGCTGGTCATTGCCGTGCTGGCGGCCGGCTTCGTCATCTATTCGCTCGAGCATCGCACCCGCGGGGCCGAACAGCGCATCGCGGCGATCAACGAGGAGATGGCCAAGGAGCGCGACGCCATGAAGCTGCTCAACGTGGAGTGGAGCTATCTGACGCGTCCGTCGCGGCTGGAGCGCATTGCGCGCGAGAACCTGGGCTTGCGGCCGGTCGATGTGCTGCAGATCGCCAGGCCCGACGAGGTCGATGCGCGGCTGGCGCCGCGGCCGGCGGAAAATCCCGCCAATTCCAGCAGCGATCCGCTGGCGGCGATGCTGAAGGCGTTGCAGTGATGACGCAGGATGTCAACACGCGCGCCGATATGCTGAAAGGCCGCAACCGGCTGCGGCTGGTGATGACCGGCTTTGCCGTGTGCTTTGTGGCGATCGGCTTGCGGATCGGCCAGCTCTCGCTGCTGGAGGCGAACCGGGACAGTGCCACCCGGCAGCACACCGAAGCGCGCATTCCCCGCCCCAACATCACCGACCGTCATGGGCAGGTGCTGGCGAGCGATCTGCCGATTGCATCGCTTTATGCCAATCCGCGCCAGATCATCGATGTGGACGAGGCCGTCGAGCTCCTGACCTCGACACTGCCCGGCCTCGATGCCGGTGAGCTGCGCCACCGGCTCACCCAGGACAAGGCCTTCGTGTGGCTGAAGCGCGAGATCACGCCGGCGCAGAAGGATGAGGTCTTCCAGCTTGGCATCCCCGGTCTCTACTTCCGCGACGAGACGCGGCGCGTCTATCCCATGGGCCGGCTGGCGGCGCACGTGCTGGGCTTCGTCGACGTGGATTCGCACGGCCTGGCGGGGATCGAGAAGTTCCTCGATGATCAGGGTGCGCTCTATACCGCCTCGCTGACCGAGCCGGCGACCCATACCGCCTTGCCGGTGGAACTGTCGATCGACGCCAGCGTCGAAGGCGCGGTCAATATCGAACTGGCGGCGGCCATCAAGCACTTCAAGGCCCTGGCGGGCGCCGGCGTCGTGATCAACATCAAGACCGGCGAAGTGCTGGCCGCGGTATCGCTGCCCAACTACAACCCCAACAACCCCAAGGAGGCGTTGCTGCCCGACCGCCTCAACCGCATCACCGGCGCCACCTATGAACTGGGCTCGGTCATCAAGGCGGTGACCTTCGCCATGGCGTTCGAGTCGGGGGTGACCGATCTCAACGGCAAGTACGATGCCCGCCAGCCGCTGGAAATCGGCCATGCCCGCATCCACGACTATCACGCCACGCACCGTATCCTGACGGTGCCGGAAGTGTTCATCCATTCCTCCAATATCGGCACCGCCCGCATGGCGCTCGATGTCGGCATCGAGGCCCACCAGGCGTTCCTCAGGAAGATGGGCTTGTTCGACCGGCTGGTGACGGAAGTGCCTGAAGCCGCTACTCCCCAGCTTCCCGCCCACTGGGGCAAGCTCACCACAGCCACCGCCGCCTTCGGCCATGCTTTTGCCATCGAGCCGCTGCAAGGCGTCTCGGTGATCGGTGCCTTCCTCAATCACGGCATGCTGGTGCCGCCGACCTTCCTCAAGCGCGACGCCGCGACGGCCAAGGCGCTGGAGCGGCGGCTGGTGTCGGAGGATACCAGCCAGAAGATGCGCTATCTCTTCCGCCTCAACGTGGAGGACGGCACCGCCAAGAAGGCCGATGCGCCGGGCTACCGGGTCGGCGGCAAGACGGGGACGTCGGAAAAAGTGGTGAACGGCCACTACAGCAGCGACCACAACCTCAACTCGTTCATCGGCGCCTTCCCGATGGACGATCCCACCTATGCGATCCTCATCATGATCGACGACCCGCAAGGCTTGCCGGAGACCTACGGCTTTGCCACGGCCGGGTGGAACGCGGTGCCCGTCGCCGGCCAGATCATCAAGCGCATCGCGCCGCTGCTGGGCATCGAGCCGCAACTGACGGACCAGGAACGCGCCAGGCTGGAAAAGATCGCCGCCAAGCAGGCCCAGACCCCCGTGGCGGGCAATTGACGCCATGAGCGCGCGGCTGGCAGATCTGGTGGGAACGGACGGCACGCTTGAGGCCCGCCATGGCGATGTCGCCATTGCGGGGCTTGCCGCCGACAGCCGCGAGGTGAAGCCGGGCTACCTGTTTGCCGCCCTTGCCGGCAGCCGCACCGACGGTGCCCGCTTCATCGCCGATGCGCTGGGGCGCGGCGCGGTGGCGGTCTTGGTCGGCGATCGGGTCGCCATGGAAGCGCCGGCCTCGATCGCCGTGGTCAGGGCAAGCGATCCGCGCCGCCTTCTGGCGCTGATGGCAGCACGCTTCTACGGCCGCCAGCCGCAAACGGTCGTGGCGGTGACCGGCACCAACGGCAAGACCTCGGTGGTCTCCTTCGTGCGCCAGATCTGGCTGGAACTCGGGTTCCGGGCCGCCAGTCTCGGCACCGTCGGCCTGGTGAGCGCAGGGGGCGAGAGAAAGGTCGATCACACCACGCCCGATCCGGTCAGCCTGCAGGCGCTGATGGCCGGACTTGCCGATGAAGGCATCACCCATCTGGCGCTCGAAGCATCGTCGCACGGGCTCGAGCAGCGGCGTCTCGACGGCCTCAGGCTGGCGGCCGGGGCGTTCACCAATCTCAGCCGCGATCATCTCGACTACCATGCAACGCCCGAGGCCTACTTCGCCGCCAAGGCGCGGCTGTTCACCGAACTGCTGCCGGCGGGGGCGGCGGCGGTGCTCAATGCCGACAGCCCCGAGGCCATGCGCATCGAGGCCATCGCCCGCGAACGGGGCCTGCAGGTGCTCACCGTCGGCCACAAGGGCGGCGATCTCGCCATCGTCGAACAGACGCGGCGCGGGCTCGGCCAGCACCTGGTGATCGCCGGCCGCACCGGCCGCCATACCGTTCATCTGCCGCTGGTAGGCGATTTCCAGGCCTCCAATGCCCTCGTCGCGGCGGGCCTGGTGATGGCGGCGGGCGGCGAGGAAGCGCGCACCGTGAGGGCGCTGGAGGGTCTGAAAGGCGCCAAAGGGCGGCTTGAACTGGTGGCCACGACGGCGGCCGGCGCCTCGATCTTCGTCGACTATGCCCATACGCCCGATGCCCTGCAGACGGCGCTGGAAGCGCTCAGGCCCTATACCACGGGTCGCCTCGTCGTGGTGTTCGGGGCGGGCGGCGACCGCGACAGGGGAAAGCGCCCGCAGATGGGGGCCATCGCGGCCGAAATTGCGGACCGCGCCATCGTCACCGACGACAATCCAAGGAGCGAGGATGCAGCGGCCATTCGCGCCGAGATCATGGCGGCCTGCCCGGGCGCCAGCGAGATCGGCGACCGCGCTTCGGCTATCGATGCGGCCATCGCCGGGCTGGCGGCGGGCGATGTGCTGCTGGTGGCGGGCAAAGGCCATGAAAGCGGCCAGATCGTGGGCGACAGGATCATTCCCTTCTCGGATCATCAGGTGGTGATCGAGCGGGTGAAAGGAAGCGCCCATGTCTGAAGCCGCGTTGTGGACATTGGAGGCCGTTCTCGCCGCGACCGGCGGCAAGCTGGTGGGAGAGGTGCATTCCGATGCCTTCGGCGGCGTCGCCATCGACAGCCGCACGGTTGCTGCCGGCGATATCTTCGTTGCCATCAGGGGCGAGCGGCTCGACGGGCATGACTTCGCCGCCGCGGCGCTGCAAAAAGGGGCCGGCATCGCCATCGTGTCGCGCCACGATGAGGCGATGCGTTCTGCCGGACTGCTGCTCGAGGTAGACGATCCGCTGGCGGCACTGGAACGGCTGGCGGCGGCGGCGCGGGCTCGCTCATCCGCCCGCATCGCTGCCATCACCGGGTCGGTTGGCAAGACCTCGACCAAGGAGGCCCTGCGCCTGGCGCTGACGCCGTCGGGGCGTACCCATGCCTCGGCCGCCTCCTACAACAATCAGTGGGGCGTGCCGCTGTCGCTCGCCCGCCTGCCGCCTGAGGCCAGGTTCGCCGTGTTCGAGATCGGCATGAACCATCCCGGCGAGATCACCCCGCTGGTCAAGCTGGTGCGCCCGCATGTGGCCGTCATCACCACCATTGCCGAGAGCCATCTCGGTTATTTCGGCTCGCTGGCGGAGATCGCCGAGGCCAAGACCGAGATCTTTTCAGGCGTGGAACCCGGCGCGGCGGCGGTGATCAACCGCGACACGCCGTTCTTTGCGCAGCTTTGGGCCGCGGCGCGCGAGGCCGGCATCGAGCGGATCGTCGGCTTCGGGGCGCATCCGGAGGCCGAGGCACGGCTCGATGGCCTGGTGCTGCGCGAGGAATGTTCCTGCGTGAAGGCGTCGGTCGATGGCGAGGAGGTGGCCTATCGCCTCGGCGCGCCGGGCCGTCACATGGCGATGAACTCGCTGGCGGTGCTGGCGACCGTCAGGCTCATGGGCGCCGATCTGGCGCTGGGGGCGCTGAAGCTGGCCGAACTGGTGCCATCGAAGGGGCGCGGTGTGCGCCTGCGCCTCAAGGTGCCGGACGGCAGCGCCATCCTGATCGATGAGAGCTACAATGCCAACCCCACTTCCATGCGCGCCGCCCTGGCGCTGCTCGGGCAAACCACACCGGGCCGCCACGGCCGTCGTATCGCCATCCTCGGCGACATGCTGGAACTGGGCGAAGAGGCTGAGTCCATGCACGCGGCGCTGGCCACGGCGATAGATGCAGCGGCCGCCGATATCCTGTATGCCTGCGGTCCCAACATGGTGCACCTGTGGAACGCGGTCAGGGCCGGCCGGCGCGGCGCCTATGCCGCAACCTCCGAAGACCTGAAGGCGCTGGTCACGGGCGATGTCCGGCCCGGCGACGTCATCATGGTCAAGGGATCGCTCGGCAGCCGCATGGGTCCGCTGGTGGAAGCGCTGGTGGCGAAGTATCCGCCGCAGACGGACTGACGGCAATCTGGCGGCGGCAACGGAGAACGCGAACGGCATGCTTTATCACCTGTCACTCGAACTGTACGAGACGATCCCGATTCTGAATGTCTTTCGCTATCTGACATTCCGCACCGGGGCGGCGATCATGACGGCGCTGTTCTTCGTCTTCCTGTTCGGGCCGGGCCTGATTTCCATCCTCAGGCTGAAGCAGGGCAAGGGCCAGCCCATCCGTACCGACGGGCCCGAGCGCCACGTGGTGGAAAAGCAGGGCACCCCCACCATGGGCGGTCTGATGATCCTCGCCGGCATCCTGGTCGCCAGCCTGTTATGGGCCGACCTCACCAATCTCTATGTATGGGCGGTGCTGTTCGTGACCCTGGGGTTCGGTGCCATCGGCTTTTACGACGACCTCCTGAAGGTGACGCGCGCTTCGCATCGCGGCTTTTCCGGATGGGTGCGGCTTTCGCTCGAATGCGGCATCGCCGGCGCGGCGGTCCTTGCCTTCATGAAGATCGGGGCACCGGAGCTCTCCAGTGCCTTTGCCTTTCCCTTCTTCAAGAACCTGCTGCTGCAACTGGGCTGGTTCTTCCTGCCGGTAGGGGTGTTCGTGATCGTCGGCGCCGGCAACTCGGTCAATCTCACCGACGGGCTGGATGGCCTCGCCATCGTGCCGGTGATGATCGCCGCGGCGAGCTTCGGGCTCATCGTCTATCTCACCGGCAACGCGGTGTTCGCGGAATACCTGCAACTGCACTTCGTCAAGGGATCGGGCGAACTGGCGGTGGTGTGCGGGGCGCTGCTCGGGGCGGGCCTGGGCTTTTTGTGGTTCAACGCGCCGCCCGCCATGATCTTCATGGGCGACACCGGCTCGTTGTCGCTGGGCGGGGCGCTGGGGGCCATCGCGGTCGCCTCCAAGCACGAGATCGTGCTGGCGGTGGTGGGCGGCCTGTTCGTGCTGGAGACGGTGTCGGTGGTGGTGCAGGTGATCTCCTTCAAGCTGACGGGCAAGCGGGTGTTCGCCATGGCCCCCTTGCATCACCATTTCGAGCAACGCGGCTGGAAGGAACCGACCATCGTCATCCGCTTCTGGATCATTGCCGTGGTGCTGGCACTGGTCGGGCTGGCAACCCTGAAACTGAGGTAGAGAGATGTTTCCGGCACGCCGGTTCGCAGGGCGGAAAGTGGCGCTGTTCGGCCTTGCCAGGTCGGGCGAAGCCTGCGCGTCGGCCCTCATGGCGGGGGGCGCCGCAGTGACCGCGTGGGACGATTCGCCGGCTGCCGTCACCCGGGCGCGGGCGGGCGGACTGCCCGTCGATGACCTGCGCAAGGCGGATTTCTCGCGCTTCGATTGCCTGGTGCTGTCACCGGGTGTGCCGCTCACGAACCCCGAACCGCACTGGTCGGTGAAGGCGGCGCAAAGGGCCGGCATCGAGATCATCGGCGATACCGAAGTCTTCGCCCGCGAGATCGCAGGCTCGGGCGCCCGCATGGTGGCGATCACCGGCACCAACGGCAAGTCGACCACCACCGCCCTCATCGGCCATATCCTGAAAAGCGCCGGGCGGGATGCGCATGTGGGCGGCAATATCGGCACGGCGGTCTTCCTCCTGCCGCCGCCGACCCGCCAGTCGATCTACGTGCTGGAACTTTCCTCCTACCAGATCGATCTGATGCCGGGTCTTCGACCCGATGTGGGGATCATCATGAACCTCACGCCCGATCATCTCGACCGCCACGGGACGATGGAGAACTATGCCGCCGTCAAGGCGCGGATGATCGCCCGGCAATCCCCGGAAGACACCGCCATCGTCTCCATCGACGATCCCTGGTGCCGGCGCATCGCCGAAATGCGGCCCTCGGCCTCGCAACTCGTCCAGATGTCGGTCGAGCGCCGGCTGGCCGATGGGGTGAGCGGGCTCGACGGCATCCTCACCCTGAAGCGCCACGGCGAGGAAATCGCGCGCATCGACATGGGACCTGCGCGGGCCCTGCGCGGCAAGCACAACTGGCAGAACGCGGCGGCCGCGCTGGCGGCGGGCGACGCGCTCGGGCTCGATGCGGGCGCCATCGCCTCGGGGCTGATGTCGTTTCCCGGCCTTGCCCATCGCATGGAAGAGGTGGGCCGGCTGGGCAAGGTGATCTTCATCAACGATTCCAAGGCGACCAACGCCGATGCGGCGGCCCGTGCCCTTGCCGCCTTCCCGGCCATCTACTGGATCGCCGGGGGCCGGCCCAAGGCGGGCGGCATCGATGAGCTTGAACCGTTGTTTGGCCATGTCAGGCGCGCCTACCTGATCGGCGAGGCGGAGGACGCGTTCGCCCGGGCGCTGGAAGGAAAGGTCGCCTGTCAGCGCTGCGGCACGCTCGACCGCGCCGTCGAGGCGGCGGCGCGCGATGCCGGCAACGATCCGGCGGGCGAACCGGCGGTGGTGCTGTCGCCGGCCTGTGCCTCGTTCGACCAGTATCCCAATTTCGAGGTACGCGGCGAAGCGTTCTGCGCCGCGGTGCGCCAGCTCAAGGGCGTGGTGGTTAACAGAGGGGAGGCGGCGTGATGCTGATCAGCCGGTCCGATCGCGGCCTGGTGGCCAACTGGTGGTTTACCGTCGACCGCAGCCTGCTCACGGCGATTTTCCTGCTCATGGCGGCGGGCGTGCTGTTTTCCATGGCCGCCAGCCCGCCGGTGGCGGTGCGCATCGGACTGGAGTCGTTCTTCTTCTTCAAGCGTCAGATCGTCTTCCTGGCGCCGGCATCGCTGGTGCTGATCGCCACCTCCTTCCTCGACGAGCGCCAGGTGCGGCGCATCTCGCTGCTCGCCTTCGTGGCGAGCCTGGCGCTGATGGTGGCCGCCCTCAAGATCGGCCCGGAAATCAAGGGGGCGCATCGCTGGGTGAGCTTCGGGCCGTTCAACCTGCAGCCTTCCGAATTCGTCAAGCCGGCGCTGGTGGTGATGGTCGCCTGGTTTCTCGCCGAGGGCCGGCGGCGGCGGGAAATCCCCGGTCAGCTCATCGCCTGGATCTTGTTCCTCGCGGTGCTGGCGGTCCTCGTCAAGCAGCCGGATTTCGGCCAGGCGGTCCTCATTTCGCTGGTGTTCGCCACCATGATGCTGGTCTATGGCATTTCATGGGTGCTGGTGGTGGGCATGGGCGGCCTCGCCTCGGTGGGGCTCTTTGCCGCCTATCGGCTGGTGCCGCATGTGACCTCGCGCATCGACCGCTTTCTGCATCCGTCGAGCGGCGATACGTTTCAGGTCGATACCGCCATCCAGGCGTTTCGCAATGGCGGAGCGCTGGGCACCGGGCCGGGCGCCGGGGTCGCCAAGAACATCCTCCCCGACAGCCACACCGATTTCGTGTTTGCTGTGGTCGGCGAGGAATTCGGCCTCGTCGCCTGCGTGTTGCTGATCGCGGCGTTTGCCTTCGTGGTCATGCGGGTACTGCGCCAGGCCAAGCGCGAGGAGGACCCCTTCGTTGCCCTGTCGCTCACCGGTCTGGTTTCGATCTTCGCCCTGCAGGCGATCATCAACATGGCGGTGAACGCCTCGCTGATACCGGCCAAGGGCATGACATTGCCGTTCATTTCCTATGGCGGCTCCTCGCTGCTGGCCATGGCCTTCGCCATGGGCCTGGTGCTGGCGCTCGGGCGGCGCAAGCCCCGGGCGCGCATGCCGGTCGGCCAGCTCGGCCACGCCACGCGATAACCGGGAAGCCATGTCCGATGCCCTGAAATCCGATCTCGACGCCGGGCGGCGTGCACACATCGTGCTTGCCGCCGGCGGCACGGGGGGGCATCTGTTCCCGGCCCAGGCCCTGGCCGAGGTGCTGGCCGAACGCGGGATCGTCGTGCACCTGATGAGCGATCACCGCGGCAAGAGCTATGGCGAGCGGTTTCCGGCCGCCGACATCCACGCCATCTCCGCTGCCACCATCACGCCCTCGAAGCCATGGCGGCTGCCGCTGCAGGGCTGGCGGCTGGCGCGCGGCTTTATGCAGGCAAGAGCGCTGCTCAAGCAGATCGCGCCGGTGGCGGTGGTAGGCTTCGGCGGCTATCCTTCGGTGCCGCCGCTGATGGCGGCCCACCGCCTCGGCCTGCCCATTGTGCTGCACGAGCAGAACGCGGTAATGGGCCGCGCCAACCGCTTCCTCGCCCGCCGGGCGCGAACGGTCGCGACATCGTTTCCGAGCGTTGCGGGTCTCGAAGGCATCAAGGCGAACGTCGTGTTCACCGGCAATCCGTTGCGCCACAGCGTCATCGCGGTGCGCGATACCACCTACAACCCGCCTGCCGCCGATGCGCCGTTTCGTCTGCTGGTCTTCGGCGGTAGCCAGGGGGCGCGGTTCTTTTCCGACTTTCTTCCGAGCGCCATCGCCGAACTGCCGCTGGCGGTGCTGCGGCACCTGAAGATCACCCAGCAATGCCGGCCCGAAGACCTGGAGCGCGTGAAGGCGGCCTATGCCGGGCTCAAGGTCGAGGCGGAGTTGCAGGCCTTCTTTGCCGACCTGCCGCAACGCATCGCCTCTGCGCATCTGGTGATCGCCCGGGCCGGTGCCTCGACGGTGGCGGAAATCGCCGCCATCGGCCGGCCCGCCATATTCGTGCCGCTGCCCCATGCCATCGACAACGACCAGTTGCGCAATGCCGAAAGCTTTGCCCGGGCAGGGGCGGGATGGGTACAGCGCGAGGCAGAAGCGAGCGCTGATGGCTTTGCCGCCTTGCTGACGCGGCTGCGCTACGGCGAGGCCGATCTCGCCGCTGCCGCCGGCGCAGCGCGGGCGCTGGGGGTGCCGGATGCCGCTGAACGGCTGGCGGACGTGGTGATGGAGACGGCCGGACTGGCCGTGAGGGTGAGAGAGGACAAGATACAATGAAACTTCCGCGCACAGTGGGACCCATCCACTTCGTGGGCATCGGGGGTATCGGCATGAGCGGCATCGCCGAAGTGATGCGGACGCTCGGCTACCAGGTGCAGGGCTCCGACATCGCCGACAACTACAACGTGGCGCGTCTGCGCAAGGCCGGCGTCACGGTCAATATCGGGCACCGGGCGGAAAACCTCGGCGAGGCCCAGGTCGTCGTCGTCTCCTCGGCGGTGAAGAAGGACAATCCGGAACTGATGGCGGCGCGGGCCCGCTTCCTGCCGGTGGTGCGGCGGGCGGAAATGCTGGCCGAGCTCATGCGGTTCAAGAGCTGCGTGGCGGTCGGCGGCACCCACGGCAAGACCACCACCACCTCCATGGTGGCGGCGCTACTGGATGCCGGCGAACTCGATCCCACGGTGATCAACGGCGGCATCATCAACGCCTACGGCACCAATGCCCGGCTGGGCGAGGGCGAGTGGATGGTGGTCGAGTCGGATGAATCCGACGGCACCTTCGTCAAGCTGCCGGCCGATGTGGTGATCGTCACCAACATCGATCCCGAACATCTCGATCACTACGGCACCTTCGAGGCGGCCAAGGAAGCCTATCTCGCCTTCGTGGAGAACATCCCGTTCTACGGCTTTGCGGTGATGTGCATGGACCACCCGGAAGTGCAGGCCTTGATCGGGCGGGTGCGCGACCGCCACGTGATCACCTACGGGCGCTCGCCGCAGGCCGATGCGCGGCTCATCGGCGGGTCCTATGAGGCCGGCGGCAACCGCTTTGCCGTGCAGATCACCGACCGGCGCGCCAGGCAGACGCGGACGATCGACAACCTGGTGCTCAAGATGCCGGGGGAACACAACCTGCTCAATGCCACCTCGGCGGTGGCGGTGGCGGCCGAACTGGGCATCGACGACGATGCCATCCGGGCAGGGCTTGCCGGGTTTGCCGGGGTCAAGCGGCGCTTCACCCGCACCGGCGAAGCCGGCGGCGTGGAGATTTTCGACGACTATGGCCATCATCCCGTGGAGATCGCCGCGGTGCTCGAAGCGGCACGCGGGGTGAGCCGGGGGCGGGTGGTGGCGGTGGTGCAGCCGCACCGCTACACGCGGCTTCACAACCTCTTCAACGAGTTCTGCTCGTGCTTCAACGATGCCGACGCGGTGATCGTGGCGCCGGTCTACCCGGCGGGCGAGGCCCCCATCGAGGGGGCGAGCCATACCCATCTCGCCGAGGGCCTGCGGGACCGCGGCCATCGCCAGGTCTTCACCATCGAGGGCCCAGAGGAGCTTGCCGGGGCGGTGCGCGGCCTGGTCGGGCCCGGCGACATCGTGGTGTGCCTCGGGGCGGGCAGCATCAGCCAGTGGGCCTATGCCCTGCCCGGCGAACTGGAGGGGCTCGCCGCCAGCAAGGGCGCGGCATGAGCCTCGAGGCTCGAGAGGGCGGGCTCATCGAGCGACTGCCGCCGGTCCGGGGCAGGCTTGAAGCGGACCGGCCTCTGGCCGATCTCACCTGGTTCCGGGTGGGCGGACCGGCCGAAGTGCTCTTTGCGCCGGCCGACGAGGCCGATCTCATGGCCTTTCTGAAAGCCACGCCGGCCGACATCGCGGTGACGGTGATCGGGGTCGGCTCCAACCTGCTGGTCCGCGACGGTGGCGTTGAGGGCGTGGTGATCCGCCTGGGGCGCGGGTTTGGTGGTCTGGCGGTGGAGGAGGGCCATCGGATACGCGCCGGGGCGGCGGTACCGGATGTGCGCGTGGCGCGCTTTGCGCTCGACAATGTTATCTCCGGGTTAACCTTTCTGAGAGGTATACCGGGCACCATTGGCGGTGCGTTGCGGATGAACGGCGGCGCCTACGGGCGCGAGACCAGGGACGTAGTGGTGGAAGCGGTGGCGATTGACCGGCAGGGCAGGCGGCGTGTGATCGCGGGCGCCGACATGGGCTATTCCTACCGCCATTGCGGGGTGCCCGACGACTGGATATTCACCGAGGCTTTGCTGCAGGGTTCAGCGGGCGAAAAGTCGGCGATCGAGGCCGACATGAACCGCATCACCGAGGCGCGCGAGGCGAGCCAGCCGATCAGGAGCCGCACCGGCGGATCGACCTTCAAGAACCCGCCGGGAGGCAAGGCCTGGCAACTCATCGACGCGGCGGGCCTGCGTGGTTTTGCGATCGGCGGTGCGCGGGTCTCCGACCAGCACTGCAATTTTCTCATCAACGAGGGATCGGCCAGTGCCCAGGACCTGGAAGACCTGGGCGAGACCGTGCGCCAGCGGGTGAAAGAGGCCTCAGGCGTCGAGCTGGAGTGGGAAATCAGGCGTATCGGCAAGGCGGCCGTGGGGCAGGGGCGTTGAAGAGATGAGGGAACCGGAAGATACCCGGGTTGCCGTCCTGATGGGCGGCTGGTCGGCCGAGCGGGAGGTCTCGCTGGCGAGCGGCGAAGCCTGCTCCGAGGCGTTGCGGCTGGCCGGATTCGATGTCGTGCCCATCGACGTCAAGCGCGACATCGCCAAGGTGCTCGACGACTTGAGGCCGGACGTGGCGTTCAATGCGCTGCACGGCAAGTGGGGCGAGGACGGCACCATCCAGGGCGTGCTGGAGACCTTGCAGATCCCCTATACCCATTCCGGCGTGCTGGCCTCGGCGCTGGCCATGGACAAGCACCGGGCCAAGGCGCTCTACGAGCGCGCCGGCATCCCGCTCGCCGAGCACAAGATCGCCGACATCGATGAGGTGGCCAACCAGCACGTGCTGCCGCCGCCCTATGTGATCAAGCCGGCTGCGGAAGGTTCCAGCGTCGGTGTCGTCATCGTCGAGCATGGCTCCAACGCGCCACCCGCCGACATCCTCAAGCAGCGCGACTTCTACGGCGACAGGGTCATGGTGGAACGCTTCGTGGCGGGGCGGGAATTGACCTGCGCGGTGATGGGCAACGTGGCGCTCGGGGTCATCGATATCGTACCGGCGGTGGGGTTCTACGACTACAAGGCCAAGTACCAGCCGGGCGGTTCGGCGCATATACTGCCGGCCGAAATCCCCCAGGACATCTACCGCAAGGTGCAGCGTTTTGCGCTCGCCGCCCACATGGAACTGGGCTGCCGCGGCGTGAGCCGCGCCGACTTCCGCTATGACGATACCGAAGGCGGGGAGGGCGAACTGGTCATGCTCGAAGTCAACACCCAGCCGGGCATGACCGGCACCTCGCTGGTGCCGGAGCTCGCCCAGCATGCAGGTCACAGCTTTACCGACCTGCTGAAGTGGATGGTCGAGGACGCTTCGCTGAACAGATGACCGAAAAATCGCCCAAAAAGCCGGTTGCAAAGCGCCGAAAGATCCAACCCCAGGGCTGGCTCGGGCTTGGCAGCCGGCTCGGTGTGCGCATTGCGGCGCGCAGCCTTGCCGTCGCCTTGCTGGGCGCCACCATCGGCTACGGGCTGGTGACCGGCAATCATCTCGGCGACAACGGCGCGGTCGCCCGGCACCTGATGGCCAGGCTGGCCGGCGAATTCGGCTATGCCGCCCGGACGGTGCGCATTTCCGGTCTCTCGCACCACACCCGCGAGGCGGTGCTGCAGGCGATCAATGTCGAGCCCGGCGGCTCGCTCATCGGCTTCGACCCGATCAATGCCCGCCGGCTGCTGGAGGACCTCGACTGGGTCAAGAGCGCCACGGTGCAACTGATCTATCCCAACCAGTTGCAGGTCAGTCTCACCGAGCGCGTGCCGTTCGCCATCTGGCAGCGCGACGGCCTTTATTATGTCATCGATGCCTCGGGATCGGCGATCTCCTCGCTCAATCCGCTGAACTTCCGCAACCTCCTGCTGGTGACCGGCGAGGGGGCCCAGAAGACGGTCAGGGAACTCGTTAACCATCTGGAAGCAAGACCGGAATTACAATCGCAGGTGAAAGCGGCGGCCCGCGTCGGCGACCGCCGCTGGAACCTCTATCTGGCCAACGGCACCAAGGTGCTGCTGCCGGAAGACAATACCGACCGGGCGCTCGCACGGCTGGTGGATGCCGAGAAACGCTACGGGCTCGATGCCAGGGACGTCGGCAGGATCGATCTCAGGATCGACGGCCAGATCACCCTGGCGCCGATCGCCCCGGCGGCGCCGGAGATCAAGGTTTCCCGTCGCTGACGGCGGGCGGGCGGTTTTGTGTGTCGACGTGTTGAGTTGGAGTGCTGTCTGGTGTCCAAGAATGTCGTTCCGTTGCGCCGGCCGCAAGGCCAGTCGCAAGGCAAAACTCCCGAAGCGGCGAGCATCATCGCCGCCCTCGACATCGGCAGCAGCAAGATCACCTGCCTGATCGGTGAGGTGATGCCCGCCCCAAAGCACCATGCCGGGGGCCACGACAAGCCTCTGATCAAGGTGCTGGGGGTGGGCCATCAGGCCTCGCACGGGGTGAGGAGCGGCGCGGTCGTCGATCTCGACGCGGCGGAAAAGGCCATCCGACTGGCGGTGGACGCGGCTGAACGCATGGCCGAGCGCACCATCTCGGAAGTCTACGTCAATGTGTCGGGCGGCCGGCCGCGCTGCCAGAGCCAGAGCGCCGAGATCGTCATCGGCGGCGGCAGGGTGGGGCCCGAGCACATCGACCGGGTGGTTTCGGATGCGGTGGCCAGCTTCGATGCCGGGCGGCGGGTCATCGTCCATTCCACGCCCATGCAATTCGGCCTCGACGAGGCGCGCGGCATCGCCGATCCCTCGGCGATGTTCGGCGAGCGCTTGTGGGCCGAGGTTTCCCTGATGACGCTGGAACAGGGCATGTTGCGCAACCTGGCGCTGGTGGTGGAGCGCTGCCATCTGTCGGTCGCCGGCTTCGTGGCGGCGCCTTATGCCAGCGCCCGCTCGGTGCTGGTCGACGATGAGATCCAGTTGGGCGTCACGCTCATCGAGATGGGCGGCGCGACCACCAGCTTTGCCGTCTTTCAGGACGGGCACCTCACCTATTCCGATGTGGTGCCGGTGGGCGGGCAGCATATCACCAACGACATCGCGCGCGGCCTGTCGACGACGCTTGCCCATGCCGAACGCATGAAGACGCTGTATGGCAGCGCCTTGCCGTCGGTGTGGGACGAGCGCGAAATGCTGAGCGTGCCGCTGGTCGGCGAGGAAGGCTTCGATACGGTGCAGAAGGTGCCGAGGTCGCAGCTTACCGCCATCATCCGGCCGCGACTGGAAGAGACCTTCGAGATGATCGGCGAGCGCCTCGATCGTTCGCCCGAGGCGCGCCGGGCCGGCCGGCGGGTGGTGCTGTCGGGCGGCGCCAGCCAGCTTCCGGGCCTGCGCGAACTGGCCGGCCAGCAGCTCGACCGCAATGCCCGCCTCGGCGCCCCGCACGCCCTCCCCGGGCTTCCCGATGCCGCCCGCAACCAGGCCTTTGCGGTGGCGATCGGCCTCATGAACTATGCCCTCAAGCCGGATCGCCAGGTGTTCAGTCCGGGTGGCCGCGGCGGCGAGGCCGGCAACGGCTATTTCGTCCGGGTCGGGCGATGGATCAAGGAGAGTTTCTAAGGCGCTATTTGTTGAATTGTCGCGTTTTCGAACCGCAAAAGTGTGTGCCACTTTTGCTGAAAACACTCCAGTTTAGGTTTCTGCGGCGGACCTCGCAAAGAGCGGGCTCGCAAGGGAGCGAAGCAGCGGTTCCAGGGGATGGGGCCGCTGCTTTTGCTTGTGTCGGCCGCGCTCCCCGTGCCGGATTGAATCAAAAATAGCCGCACCGGTAAAGGCTCGTTAACCTTTTGTTATCAAATCAGCAACCAAGATGAGGGCTGGGGAAATCACTTGGACGCCATGCCATGACCATTAAACTGACTGTGCCGAATCTAGCCGAGCTCAAGCCGCGGATCACCGTCTTCGGCGTTGGGGGAGCCGGCAGCAATGCCGTCAACAACATGATCGAATCGCACCTCGAGGGTGTCGATTTCGTTGTTGCCAACACCGATGCCCAGGCGCTGTCGCAGACCGCCGCGGAACGCAAGATCCAGATGGGCACGGCCCTGACGCAAGGGCTGGGTGCCGGATCGCACCCCCAGGTGGGTGCAGGTGCTGCGGAAGAGGCGTTGCCGGAGATCATGGATCATCTGGCGGGCGCCCACATGGTGTTCATCACCGCCGGCATGGGCGGGGGCACGGGCACAGGTGCCGCACCGGTCATCGCGCGGGCCGCCAAGGAGCAGGGCATCCTCACCGTCGGAGTGGTGACCAAGCCGTTCCATTTCGAGGGCCAGCGCCGCATGATGACGGCTGAACGCGGCATCGCCCAGCTTTCCGGCCATGTCGACACGCTGATCGTCATCCCCAACCAGAACCTGTTCCGCGTCGCCAACGAGAAGACAACCTTTGCCGCCGCCTTCGCCATGGCCGACCAGGTGCTCTATTCGGGCGTTGCCTCGATTACCGAACTGATGACCAAGGAAGGTCTCATCAACCTCGACTTCGCCGACGTTCGCGCCATCATGAGCGAGATGGGCAAGGCGATGATGGGGACCGGCGAGGCCTCGGGCGAAAAGCGCGCCATCGAGGCGGCCGAAGCCGCCATCTCCAATCCGCTGCTCGACGATGTGTCGATGCGCGGCGCCCGCGGCCTCCTGATCTCGATTTCAGGCGGCCCCGACCTCACCCTCTACGAGGTGGACGAGGCCGCCACGCGCATTCGCGAGGAAGTCGATCCCGAGGCCAACATCATCCTCGGTGCGACCTTCGATGAAACCCTCGATGGCACCATGCGGGTGTCGGTGGTCGCCACCGGCCTGCCCAAGGAGGGCGAGGAACGCGGCGAGGACGAGATGGAACACCAGGAGCGTATCGTCGTCGGCTTCGCCAACCCGACCACGATGAAACCGCGGCCGCAGCCCGCACCGGAGCCGGTTCACGAGGCGGCCGAGGCCGACTACGACGAGCCGCTCGCCGAAGAGGACTACGACGAGGCCGAGGAGGCCCCCGTCGAGGAAGCGCCGCGGCCCGCCGCCCGGGCCAATCCCCCCGCGCCGGTGCAGCCCATCGCGCGCAAGATGGCGCCGCGCATGCCCAATGCGGAGGATTTCCCGCCCCATGCCCAGCGCCAGCTCGCCGCCAAGCAGGCCGAACTGTCGCAGCCACCGGCGGAAGCCGGCAAGAAGCGCAAAGGGCTGCTTGAAAGGCTTGCCAGCGTGGGCCTCGGCACTCGCCGTGAGGAGCAGCCGGCCGCCCCGGCGCGCCCCCCCCGCGAGCCCGTGATGGCCGCCCGGCCGGAAGCCCCGCGCCAGCCGGCCAGGCCGGCGCCGCGCCAGGAAGAGGCACCGGCGGCTGCCAGCGTGCATCACCTGCAGCCGCAGATCGATCCCGAGCTTGACGACGATCAGCTTGAGATTCCGGCCTTCCTCAGGCGGCAGGCAAACTAGGGCTCTCCTCCCAATATCGAGTGAGCCAGACCCGGCGGTCACAAATTCGCCGGGTTTGGCGCATTAACGGGTAGACGCGGCCGGGGCAGTGGCATCGGCTCATTCGATAGGCTAAAAGGCCACGGGGACGACGACCGCGCTTGCCGGAACACGAGAGAGAATGACAGCCGCATGACGCTTGCCAACAGCCTGCAACGCTCGCTTGTGTTGCGTCACGCGGTGTCGGCCGGCGTGTTTGCCGCCGCCCTGCTGCTCAGCGGTTGCAGCGGCCTCGATTCGTCCGGCATCGGCAATTATTTCTGGGGCGACAGCAAGTCCAACGACACGCCGCCCAGGCCGACATCGACCACGGCGCCCGATTCGACCTCCGCCACGGCGCTGTCGACCACCAGCAAGGACGCCCTTACACCGGACCTGTCGGCGGTCGATGACGTCAAACCCATCGCCGAACTCTACAACAAGGGTCTGGATGCGATGAAGAGCGGCAATTATTCGACCGCCGACAAGTCGTTCGCCGAAGTCGAGCGCCAGCATCCCTATTCGGAATGGGCGACACGCGCCATCCTCATGCAGGCCTATGTGCAGTATGAGCGCAACAGCTATGACGACGCGATCAATGCAGCCAAACGCTTCCTGACGCTGCACCCCGGGCACAAGGACGCGCCCTATGCCTATTACCTGATCGCCATCTGCTATTACGAGCAGATCACCGATGTGAAGCGCGACCAGTCGATGACCCGCAAGGCGCTGGATGCACTCGACGAAGTCAGCCGCCGCTTTCCCGGCACCAAATATGCAGGCGACGCCGCCGCCAAGGCCGTGCTGGCGCGCGACCACCTGGCCGGCAAGCAGATGGAAATCGGCCGCTGGTACGAGAACAAGAAGGCCTATCTCGCCGCCATCAACCGCTACAAGACCGTGGTCACCGAATACCAGACCACCACCCACACCCCGGAGGCGCTGTATCGCCTGACCGAAAGCTATCTGGCGCTCGGGGTGCGTTCCGAGGCCCAGACGGCGGCGGCGGTGCTGGGCTACAACTATCCCAACAGCCAGTGGTACAAGGATGCCTATGCGCTGCTCCAGGGACAGGGGCTGACGCCGTCCGAGAACAAGACCTCATGGATCAGCCAGGCGCTCAATTCGGTCAATCCGTTCTGATGGCTGCCGGGGCCACTTGACCCTCGCCCGATTCGGGCAGGCTAGGGTATAAGTCGCACCATGCTGACCGGATTATCCATCCGCGACATCGTCCTCATCGACCGGCTCGACCTTTCGTTCGGGCCGGGGCTCAACGTGCTGACCGGCGAGACCGGGGCCGGCAAGTCGATCCTGCTCGATGCCCTGGGGCTGGCGCTCGGGGCGCGCGGCGCTGGCGGGCTGGTGAGGACGGGTGCTGAACGCGGCATCGTGACGGCGGCCTTCAACCCGCCGGCCGGGCACAGTGTCTATGCCCTGCTCGATGAACAGGGCATCGAGGCGCAGGGCGAAGTGGTGCTGAGACGCATCCAGCAGGCGGACGGGCCGAGCCGCGGGTTCATCAACGACCAGCCGGCAAGCGTCGGGCTGATGCGGCAGGTGGGACGGCTGCTCACCGAAATTCATGGCCAGCACGACGAGCGCGCCCTCGTCGACATGAGCCATCACCGCCGGCTGCTCGATGCCTTCGGCGGCCTGGGTGACGAGGTGGCCGGTGTGGCGGCGGCGTGGCGCGAGGTGCTCGAAGCGCGTGCCGTTCTGGCCGACTTCCGCGACACGGCCGAGCGCGCCATGGCCGAGCGGGCGTTCGTTACCCACGCGCTTGCCGAGCTGGACGAACTGGCCCCCGAAGTTGGTGAGGAGGCGGTGCTCGACGAAGAGCGCCAGGTGATGATGCATGCCGAGAGCTTTTCCGAACTCCTCGCCGAGGCGACGTCGGCGCTCGATGGCGACGGGGCGCTGGAAACCCGGCTCAGCGGGGTATTGCGGCGGCTGGAACGGCGGCAGGCGGATGCCGGCGGCCGGCTCGACGAGGTCTGCGCCGGCATCGAGCGGGTGCTGGTGGAAATGAGCGAGGCGACAAGCCTGCTTGCCACGGCGCGCCAGGCGCTGGAATTCGACCCGCTGAAGCTCGAGGCGACCGAGGAACGGCTGTTCGCGCTCAGGGCCCTGGCGCGCAAGCACCAGGTGCGGCCCGATGATCTGCCGGCCTTGCGCGAGCGCCTTGCCGCCGAGGCCGATGCGGTGGAAGACGCCGGACGCACCATGGCGCGGCTGCAAGCCGAACTGGCAGAAAAGCTCAAGACCTACCGGGCAGCGGCCGGCAACCTCAGCGCGGCCCGGCGACAGGCGGCAGGCGAACTCGACCGCCGGGTGCTGGCGGAACTGCCGGCGCTGAAGCTGGAGCGGGCGCGGTTCGAGACGGCAATCGAGACCGACGAGCGCTTCGACGGACCGACCGGCGCCGATCAGGTGGAGTTCCGCGTGGCGGCCAATCCGGGAACGCCGCTGGCCAGCCTCGTCAAGGTTGCCTCGGGCGGCGAGCTGTCGCGTTTCATGCTGGCATTGAAGGTGGTGCTGGCGGCACGCGGCTCGGCCCCCAGCCTGGTCTTTGACGAAGTCGATACCGGCGTCGGCGGTGCCACCGCCGATGCCATCGGCGTCAGGCTTTCGCGGCTGGCGGATGCCTTGCAGGTCCTCGCCGTCACCCATTCGCCGCAGGTGGCGGCACGGGCGGGACGGCATTTCCTCATCACCAAGATCGCCGAGGTGGGCGGCGATGGCGAGCGGGCGGTAACGCGGGTCGGGCTGTTGCCGGCGGAAGGCCGGCGCGAGGAGATCGCCCGCATGCTGTCGGGCCAGACGGTGACGGCGGAAGCCCGTGCCCAGGCCGGGCGGCTGATCGAGGGGACGGGCTAGGGCATGGCGGGCGATCCCAGGTCGAAGGCCGTCGAGGCCCTGAGCGCGGACGAGGCGGCTGGCGAACTCGAACGGCTGGCGCTTGAGATCGCGGCCCATGACGAGGCCTATTACCGCGAGGACCAGCCGGTCGTTTCCGATGCCGACTACGATGCGCTCAGGGCTTGCGCAACGCGGCCATCGAGGAGCGCTTTCCCGAGCTTGTGCGGCCCGATTCGCCGTCCGGGCGGGTGGGGGCGGCGCCGTCGGAAAAGTTCTCCAAGGTGCGCCACCGGGTGCCCATGCTGTCGCTCGCCAACGGCTTCGATGAGGCCGACATCGCCGACTTCGTGGCGCGCATCCGCCGCTTCCTCGGGCTCGACGCCGATGAACCCGTCGCCTTCACCGCCGAACCCAAGATCGACGGGCTCTCCATGGCGCTGCGCTACGAGAAGGGCCGCCTCGTCGAGGCCGCGACCCGCGGCGACGGGCAGGAGGGGAAAACGTCACCGCCAACGTGCGCACCATCGCCGATGTGCCGCAGCGTGTGACGGCGGCCGATTTTCCGGGCGTCTTCGAGGTGCGCGGCGAGATCTACATGCACCATGACGATTTCGCCGCCCTCAACCGGGCGCAGGCCGCGGCGGGCGCAAAGGTCTTCGCCAATCCGCGCAATGCCGCCGCCGGGTCGGTGCGCCAGCTCGATCCCTCGATCACCGCCCGCCGGCCTTTGCGGTTTTTCGCCTATGCCTGGGGCGAGGTGACGCGCTTGCCGGCCGATACCCAGTCGGGCGTCATGTCGGCGCTCCAGCGCTGGGGCTTTCCGGTGAACCCGCTCTTGAAGGTGGTCGCCTCGGTGGACGGGCTGATCGCCCAGTACCGGGTGATCGAGGCGCAGCGGGCAAGTCTCGGCTACGACATCGACGGCGTGGTCTACAAGGTCGACCGGCTCGATCTGCAGACCCGGCTGGGTTTCGTGTCGCGCTCGCCGCGCTGGGCGCTGGCCCACAAGTTTGCCGCCGAGCAGGCGACAACGGTGCTGGAGGATATCGAGATCCAGGTGGGGCGCACCGGCGCGCTGACACCCGTCGCCCGCCTCAGGCCGGTGACCGTGGGCGGCGTGGTGGTTTCCAACGCCACGCTCCACAACGAGGACGAGATCGCCCGCAAGGATGTGCGCATCGGCGATACGGTGGTGGTGCAGCGGGCGGGCGACGTGATCCCGCAGATCGTCGAGGTCATCAACGACAAGCGGCCGAAGGGGGCCGAGCCCTACCTGTTCCCCACCCTGTGCCCGGCCTGCGGCAGCCACGCGGTGCGTGAAATGAATCCGAGTCCGGCAAGGAGGAAGCGACCAGACGTTGCACTGGTGGACTCATTTGCCCCGCCCAAGCGGTCGAGAGGCTTAAGCATTTCGTGTCGCGTAACGCATTTGACATCGAAGGGCTGGGGGAAAGGCAAATTGAGGAGCTTTACGCTGAGGGGCGGATTGTCACGCCATTAGATATATTCACTTTGGAACAGAACGAGAATAAGCGAGAGGATAAGCTCCTAAATAGGAAGGGTTATGGAGAAAAATCCGTTAATAATTTATTTAATGCTATTAATGAAAGGAGATCGATTATCCTATATAGATTTATTTACGCAATAGGAATTCGTCACGTCGGCGAAACCAACGCTAAACTTTTATCTAGTGTATTTAAAAACATAGATGGATTTATTAAATTTGTTGAGGAATTAGCAGAGCGTAGAGAAATTCTTTGGAAAAATGGAATTGTTGAATTTTGCGATAAATTGATGATAGATTCATCTGACTATATACCCTATTGGGGTGAATTTGCTAATGTAATTCGGTCTGGGAATTGGGTCGAGCGTGCAATTATTTCTCGAATACAAATCTATCCGGGTATCGGCCTTGTCAACGCGATGAGCGTTGCGCGCTCGGCGAATTCGGCATATGCCCACAGTGTATCCTTTAGCGAAGATGCAGGCGCGGATTCCGTGGGTTCGCTAAAAATTGATTTGCCAAAAGGAATAATTCGTAAGCAGGAAAATGTCGATGAGTTATTTGATGCCATTAAACAAATTCCTTACCTCAGTGCGACAACGTGGCGTGATAAAATCAAAATATTGGAAAGAAGAATTTTTCAAGAATTAGATTTGATAATAAAAATTGCGAATTTGCGCGATAACTGGTTGTTTTTAAGTAATTTCTCCACGAGAAAAGTAAATGAAGAATTTAAATTTGTTAAGGAAATATTGCTAGTAAAAGGAATTGGTGAGACAACAACATATAGTGTTCTTGAATTTTTTTCGGAAAAGAGAAATTTTGAAATTATCCAAACGCTGCTAAAGTCAGAAGATGTCAAGTTGCGTGTCTTGCCGCTGGAGGCGGTCGATACCGGTTCGGTCGTTGCCGGCAAGACGGTGGTGTTCACCGGGGCGCTGGAGCGCATGACCCGCGACGAGGCGAAGGCCATGGCCGAACGGCTCGGCGCCAAGGTGGCGGGTTCGGTGTCGTCGAAGACCGATCTGGTGGTGGCGGGCCCCGGCGCCGGCTCGAAGCTGAAGAAGGCGGCGGAACTTGGCGTCGAGGTGATCGACGAGGACGCCTGGTTCGACCGCGTCGGCGGGTGAGGGCCTGCCCCCTTTCACCTTTTTTCCATCGTCACCCCGGGACTTAGTGTGCAGCCCGCCAAACAGGCCGATTTCCTCAAGCCTGACATACGGCAGTCTGAATTCCTGACATACGGACTGCGCGTTTCAGGGGCCGTTCTCCGGCGGCGTCGGTCGCGGGATTGCTTTGAGGGCCCGCCCAAAAGGGCCAATTCGGCAGTTGCAGGTACTCGCGCGGAGTCCCTCGGCTAGGTGTCGGCCTTTATGACTGCGCCATGGCAGGCGGACCTCGGCGGGTCGAGCCCCACAGCCGGCCGTACGTGCGCAAAGCGGGGGCGGCTGGCATGGTAAGCAGCCAAGACGGGGGATAAGCGCACGTTGCGCCTGTGTGGCCCAACAAAGGGATTCCGGCGTTTAGGCCGCCGGCCTCTCTGGCGCAGTCTTCGTGACGCCCGGTGAGGCTAACCATCAAGTTGTGAAGTCGAACCGGCTTCTACACTTCGCGGCGGGAATAAGCGTGTTGGTCTCATCGGCGCTGCACGGTGCGGCGCCCCTGGATCCAGGAGACCAACATGAGCACGAAGACCAAGACGAGCACGAAGACCACCAAGGCCACGAAGACCGCAAAGGCCAAGGCGACCAAGGCGAAGCCCGCGGGCCAGCCGAAGCCGAAGCGGACCGATCAACTCGTTGAGATGCTCCGCCGGCCCGAAGGTGTCACGATCGCGCAGGTGCAGGAGGCGTTCGGAATCTTGCCGCACTCGGCGCGTGCGCAGATCAGCATGCTCGGGAAGAAGCTCGGCACCAAGGTCGACGCCAGCCGGGTCGAAAAGGGCGAGCCGCTTGTCTACCGGCTGCCCGCGACCGACTAGTCCCGGTCGGCCACCACGACCCATCAGCCCCACCTCCTCGGCGGGGCTGATCGCTTTCAGGAACGATGGGCGGGAAGTTGAGCCGCACGGAGGCGCACACGGGCGATGTTCGAGTCGGGGTGGGGTCGCAGTGGCCGAAGACGGCGACATCGCGCGTGGGCGGCCGTGTGGCCCACGGGAAGGATTTCTATCGATATTCACTGGCTTTGGTGAAGAGCCACCGGTAGTTTCGCTTCCCGACGATGAGGGCGCATTTCGATATGCGCTTGAACAGGGCCACGACTGGCAGCCTGCATCTCGTGCGGATCGAAGAGCGGGACCGTCGGGCCCCTACGCTTGGTCCCGTCCTTCCGACAAAGGCAGGTATTTGATTGGTGCATTGCGACTGTTCGGTGGGCTTCAGAGCGCCGGGTCCGTCCTTCTTCACCACTACTGGAAGTCAGTCTTCGACGACCTTGGCGGCGCCATCGGCACGGACCGACATGGCATCATAAAGCAGACGTTGAGAAAGCGGCTCCGTTCAGGACGAATTCGACGACGAAGATGCGTGGGATCGACTTGCTAAGCTTGTTGCGCACGAAGCCCATCAGGTCCGGATGCCATTGCGCGTGTTGAGTTTCGACGAACTCCGTGCAAGGCACGTGCCCTTCGTCGAAATGGAACAGGGGATCTTGGAGCGACTCCACACCAAGAACCCCGAGAGATGGATTGCGAATGCTGAGGCAGCTTTGCCCCGATCAATCCAATGGCTATGCGCCCACACTGTTCTATACCAAGGCTACGAGTGGCGCTGCCGTACCTGCTATCATTCGAACTGGATAAAGATCGACGCGCTTGAGCGCGGCCATAGCGGCAATTTGGTGGGGTACAATTGTGGCCGATCCGACCGGATAGCGGGCTAGTTCGACTGTGGTAGTTGTTTGACATCTGATGCAGGGCGCCCCAGACTACTATCTAGATCACTGCTCGGATGGACACGAGAGGCTCCTACGAATATTGAGCCCCAATGTGCTTTCTTCGGATAGCCACGGGATAGATAGTCAAAGAGCTGACGGCCCGCCAATCCGGCGCGGAGGGGGCAGGGGTCTAAATCTCGCGAATGGGGGACCGCGCCGATCTCCGCGTATAACGCGCTATAGCGGCGCACAGGCGCCAACAGGCGGGCCGGACCGGAGGCGGGGTGGGGTCGAGGCGCGTGGTGGGCTTCGTGGGCGCAGTTGGCCCGCGCGATGATCAGCATGGCGGGCAGGACGCTCGGCCGGAAGATCACTGGCACCCAAGACGCCAAGAGGGAGGTCGATGGGCTGGCCTCACCGCCCGCGACGACCATGCAGGGCGCCCTCGGCGCACGTAGCGGCCTCTGCGGCGCACAGGCGGCGTGCTGCCCGCCGGCAGGTGCTCAGCACCACGACGATGGCAGTCACGACGGCGGGATTGGGTTCCCCTCTAGGGCTTAACGAACTTCGGCGTCATGCGAAGGACCATGTCCGCAGAACAGTAATTTATGCCAAACAGAGCTAAAATCGGGCAGCCAAGGTCGGCAACGACCGTGTACCAGTCAGCATTAAGCTGCGCTACCGACCACTCGCCCTTCGTGACGCGCCTGTCCGCCGCCGCGATCCGGCCGAAGCCCCAGTCAACCGTGGAACCCAAATCACGGATCTCTCGGCCACGCAACCCGAGCCAAGTGCATTGGAAAGCCACGGTCGTGGCGGTCGGGAAACGCCTCGCGAGCGCGCGTGCATGTCGCACCAGCTCTGTCGTCTCCCGCAATACCGTTAGGGGCGATAGCGACTTTCCCGGTTCTGCGAGCCGCACGTCCTCTCGATAGCCGCGGACCAGTGACGCTCGACCATCAGGAGCAACCCGCCAGAAGTCAGGAAGGCCGGTGTCGAATTGAACCTGCCCAATTAAGTTCGTCTCCAGCAGGTCCATGCCGCTTCCGTCCGGCTCTTCGGGGTGTACGGCCGCAGCTATTTCCGACCTCGTGAAAGGGTAGAACATGCTCCAACCTGTCCACACTGTGTCGCGCACCTCGTAATTCATCTTTTCGAGCAGTTGCCGCATATCCCCAATTGGAATTGGTGGATCTTCGTGAGCGATAAGATAGCTGAACTGGCAGTGGGCATCTGACAGAGGCAAGGGCCACTTGAAATCCTTCGCGGCACCAAGCAATTCCTCGAACCGCTTGGCGACGGCAGCCTCCCACGCCGCCAAGCGTTCGGCGTTGGTCGGCGTCGGCTCACCTCCGCGCATGACCCCGACCATCTCGCGCAGCAACGCATCGCGGTCGCTTAGCACACAGCGCCGGATAAGCGCCGACCACTGCTCCATCGACGTGATCGCCACGCTTTCCGGCCCGGGCGCTCGGATGTAGTACGTGCCGGCAATAATGCCCTGCGGCTTGCCTTTCTCGTCCTGAGGCCCATGGCTCCGCGCGCAAACAGGCGCAGCGCCATGTCCGGGTACGTGGATAATGCGGAACTCCAACCCGGCGCTGTTCTCTACACTGGCGACATGGCAATCGAACGTCGGGGCCAGGTATCGCTTGACGATGCTGCTGATGGCGTCGTGGTTGTACGCCTCCAACGAGGCGGGTCGGTTCAAGTCAATTGAGGCGTTATCGCAGAAGCCGAACACCAAATAGCCGCCGCCATGGTTGCACAGGGCAGCTATATGACGTGCAAGCTTCGCCCGGTTCAGTTTATCATTCAGGTCGAGCCACTGCTTCAACTCGACGTCGAGCGTTTCGCGCGGATTGTCGACTAGGTCGGTTAGGTCAATCTTCATTGTCAAAGGGTCCCTCTGGGCAAGGTGCAACTGCGTCGGTCTGGAATTCGGGTTTCAAGCTACCGTCGCGCGGGATCAAGCATTTCGGACGTCACTAATAGCTGTCCATTCGGGATGCCGTTCTTCGCTTGGCGCTCCACGGCAGCAAGGATTTGATGCAGCATTTCGCTAACTGCGGAAGTGAACTCTTCCTCGGTCTTGAAGTTGGCCCCATGAAAGTCGCTGATAGCTTCAAAGGATATTGCGCATTTGAAGGGTTCCCCCGCATAGCGCATATTCATGATGGCGCAGCCGTGAGACCTACTCACTCGAACGTTCTTCGTATATTCGAGTTTGCGCTCGCGGAACCGAACACCCACGCCAACATCGCCACTCTCAGGCAAGAACTCAACTCCGGCTGCAAACATGCAATCCTCCATCGCGATCATATTATTCTTCATCGGCTGGCGGGCGTTGGCCTCGAAGTCAGCAACGGTTGCGCGGGACACACGTGCGTTGGTCGCAAGCTCGTCTTGGGTCCAATTTAACAAGCTGCGCGCCGCGCGGCATTGAAGCTGAGGTGATTTGCACTGGTCATACTCCACGTTCGATGTACATCATATAGAGCGAGGTCAGACAAAATGAAATACATAACACATTTCGTCGCTCATGATGTTTGCCGGACCCCAGGCAAGCCGCACACGCCTCTTCGGGGACAGGTCTCCAACTTGTCGATCTCGGCGCCTCTGAGTCCGCACTGCACCCACGACCACCCAGGAGTTGACGAGGGGATGGGGGACCGCGCCGACTTCCGCGTTCAACGCGTGCGCAGTGCCACACAGGTGGGCAACGGCGGGTTGGTCGGGGAGCCGGGGTGGGTCCGGGGCTGCATGGTGGACTTCGTGGGCGCAGCCGGCCCGCGCGCAGATCAGCATCCTCGGAAAGAAGCTCGGCGCCAAGATCGATGCCAGCCGGGCCGCGAAGGGCGAGCCGCTGACGTATCGCCTGCCTGCCGCCTATCGGCCACTGGCAGGCCGCCGTGCTTCGGTGCGGCGGTTTCGCAATTGGCCTGGGCGACGAGAAGTCACTCAGGGCGGGCGTCACCATGAAGAGCCCAATTCCTTGACAGCCGTGGCGGGCTCATGTCGGCGTTGCTAGCGAAATGCGGTCTCGGCGAAGCTTCGCAGCTTGCGCGAATGAAGGCGTTCCCGCTCCTGAGATTTAAGCTTCTCCAGCGCCCGCAATCCAATCTCGAGATGCTGACCGACCCGCTGCCGGTAGAATTCACCAGCCATTCCGGCAAGCTTGATCTCACCATGGATAGGCTTGTCCGAAACGCAAAGGAGAGTGCCATAGGGCACCCGGAAGCGAAAGCCGTTGGCAGCGATTGCTGCCGATTCCATATCGAGCGCGATGGCACGCGACTGCGACAGCCGCCGGATGATGGCGGGATCGCCAATCTCCCAGTTGCGATTGTCCACGCTCGCCACTGTCCCGGTGCGCATCACGTGCTTGAGCTCGAAGCCGGAGAGACCTGTCACCTCGCCGACCGACTGTTCAAGAGCGACCTGCATCTCCGCCAGGGCCGGGATTGGTACCCACAGCGGCAGTTCCTGATCCAGGACGTGGTCTTCCCTCACGTAGCCATGGGCGAGAACGTAGTCGCCAAGCTTCTGCGTGGTCCTGAGGCCCGCACAATGACCCAGCATCAGCCAGGCATGCGGCCGCAACACGGCAACATGGTCGGTCATGGTTCTGGCGTTGGACGGACCGGTGCCGATGTTGATGAGAGTAATCCCTCGCTGGCCGGGTTCGGCAAGATGATAGGCCGGCATCTGTGGCAGGCGTTCAAGGGCCGTTCCGGACGTGCCTCCGCCCAGGCGCTTGTTGTGCGTGATGACATTGCCGGGCTCGATGAAGGCATCGCAATGAGGATGGCCTGCCTCCATGCGCTCGTGACACAAGCGCGCAAAGGTATCGACGTAGAACTGATAGTTGGTGAAGATAACGAAATTCTGGAAGTGCTCCGGATCGGTGCCGGTGTAGTGATAGAGCCGGTGCAGTGAATAATCGATGCGCGCAGCGCGGAACAGGGCCAACGGTTCCGGAGCGCCAGGCGGCACTGGCAGCATGCCGTTGGCAATTGCATCGTCCATGGCAGCGAGATCGGGTGTGTCGAAAACATCGCGCAGCGGCCGGTCAACCACCGGCTGCTCGCTGCCAGAATGCATCCAATCGATGTTGATGTCGCGGTGATGGGCAAAATGAACAGGGATTGGTTCACTCGACTGGCCGACCTCGACGGCCACTCCGTGGTTCTCGATCAACAGTCCGATCTGTTCCGTCAGGTAGGCCCGGAACAGATCGGGCCGGGTCACCGTGGTCTCGTGCACACCCGGGCCGGCGACGAAGCCATACGAAAGCCGCGAATCAAGGCGCGCATGGCTCGAGGTCGTGACACGCACAAATGGATAGGTGGCGCGCACGCGGGTCGTGAACGCCTGGCCGTTGGCAAATGCGGCGAACTGATCGCGGAGGAAGCTAGTGTTGCGCTCGTAGATTTCATCAAGACGGGCGACTGCCGCGGCAGCGTCGGCAAAGGCTTCGGTCGCGATGGGCGGCGGGGTGAGGTTGCTCAGAGTGGTGGTCATATCGGGTGCACGAGCCTGGAA
>CAVVDT010000008.1:0-860652 GCA_963747005.1 uncultured Alphaproteobacteria bacterium
GCGCCGGCGCGCCGAGATAGCGAGTGATCAGCAACTGCAGAAAGTTCCTTCGGCCAGGACAATCGCCCGATTGATGACCACGGCCCGCGACCATTTGAGCAAGGCCGATGCCGTCACCATCGCAGCCATAGAATCCAGCGTGCCAACGCTCGTCCGGGCCCGCACGCTCATCGACAGGTTCCATGCCATGATCCGCAAAAAGTTCGAAGCCGATCTTGACCCATGGATCAGCGACGCAGCGTCCAGCCTGATCGCCTCCTTCGCCGCAGGCATCACAAGGGACAACGCCGCCGTACGAGCCGCCATCACGCAGCCCTGGTCGAACGGCCAGACCGAAGGTCAGATCACCAAGCTCAAGCTGGTGAAACGCCAGATGTACGGCCGAGCAAAGATTGACCTTCTTCAAGCCAGGCTGATCGGTGCCGCATGATCCCACACAATCGTCATCGAGATTGCGTCAGAGCCCCCATTCAATGCTGATTGACAAACTCGGTGGAGGGGACCATTGAATCCCGGCATTCGTTGCCGTGCCGCCAACAAGTGATCAAATGTAGTCGGAGGACGTGGGAACATGGTTCTGCATCTTGCCGCCAAGAGCGCCGTCATTGAGGCCTCGGACACCAATACGAACTTTAACGCGACATCTACCGCCATCGCGGCTTTGAGCAATGGCAACTATGTCGTTGCATGGCAGGCGGATCGAACCAGCGGTTCCGAAAACGCGCTCGTCCATTTCCAGATTACCGATGGCGACGGCAATGAAATCGGCGGCGTCCATGACGTTGACGGATTGGGGCCGTTTCCGGACGCCAAAGTGGATTTGCCTTCAATCGTCGGGCTTGGCGCCGATGGCAAGTTCGTCATCAGCTACCGAGACACCACAGGAATACACACCGATAGCGGAGACTTCCACACATGGAAGATTCGCACAGTGCTCTTCGATGCGGATGGAAACGAACTTGCGAGCGCCACAGATCCCGACGACAGTTATTCGGCCACATGGAGCGATGTGACCGCGCTTGACGATGGTGGCTATGTCAGCGTTTGGCGTGGGGTCGCCCTGACAGGCCTCAAGGCGGAGCAGTTTGATTCGTCCGGCAATTCGTCCGGTGTCATTACCATTACCGCCGATGCTGTCACCGCTGCCGCTTCGGTCGGCAAAACGGCGCTTGGCTATGCCGTCGCCTACACCCGAAACGACGGCGACAGCAACGGTGTTTTCGTCAGAATCGTGTCTGAAGGCGTGGTAGGTGCTGAAATTCCCGTCAACGCCACCACCACCGGCAATCAGTATCTGCCCGACTCAAATCACAGCGTTGCCGGTCTCACCAACGGTGGCTTTGTGGTCGTCTGGACCGATGAAAGCGCCAGCGGCGCCGATGCCAGTGGTTCGGCCATTCGCGCCCAACGATTCAATGCCACCGGAGACAAGGTCGGCAGCGAGTTCCTCGTCAATACCTCCACGGAAGGAAACCAGACGGCGCCGGAGATAACAGCCCTCGCCAACGGCGGTTTTGCCGTCGCCTGGCAAGATGGCGGTCACATCGCCGCTCAGTTGTTCGATTCGGATGGCCGCAAGGTGGGGCCCGAAAGCGTCATTGACGATGTCGGATCCGGGAATGCCGCAATTACGCAACTTGCCAACGGCGACATCGCCTTCGCCTTTACAAAAAGCGGTCAAGTCCCGATTTTCGATCGGGTTTACGCAATCGCGACCGGGCCGATCGTACAAAACGGGGACTCTGACGCGAACCATCTCGTCGGGACCTCATTTGACGATAAAATCAGAGGTCTGGACGGCAATGACACAATCGATGGCGGCAACGACGACGATATCCTCGTCGGCGGCGGAGGTAACGATGAACTTGCAGGCGGCAATGGCAACGACACATTGCAGGGGCAAGACGGCAGAGACCTTCTCATAGGAGGAGCGGGCGGCGACAGTCTTGACGGTGGCACCGGCCGCGACACTGCGAGTTACGCGGGATCCGGTTCAGGTGTGACTGTCAACCTCGTAACCGGCTCGGGTTCGGGAGGTCAGGCCGATGGCGACACCCTAGCCAGCATCGAGAACGTTATCGGCACGAGCTTCAATGACAATCTCATCGGTAGCAGCGCAGGCAACCAGCTCGAAGGCGGCAGCGGCAGCGACACCCTGGGCGGTGGCGGCGGCAATGATACTCTGCTCGGCGGTAACGGCAACGACAACCTCATCGGCGGATCTGGACACGACAGCCTCGATGGTGGCCGCGGCAGCGACACCCTGGTCGGCGGCGGCGGTAATGATACTCTGCTCGGCGGTGACGGCAACGACAGCCTCATCGGCGGATCTGGACACGACAGCCTCGATGGTGGCCGCGGTAACGACACCGTCAGCTATGCTACTTCAAGCGCCGGAGTGAGCGTCAACCTGGACGCTGCTGGATCAGGTGGCCAGGCCGCCGGCGATTCGCTTGTGCGAATTGAAAATGTCATTGGATCTATTCACGATGACAATCTCACCGGCAATGGCGGCAGCAACCAGCTCGTCGGTGGCAACGGCAATGATACGTTGGACGGAGCCGGCGGCAAGGATACCCTGATAGGCGGCAGCGGCGCCGACAGCCTCGGCGGCGGTGATGGCAACGACTTGTTGATAGGCGGCAACGGCAATGACACCCTGAATGGCGGCGGTGGCAACGACAGTCTCCTGGGTGGTGCCGACTTCGATACTTTCGTGTTCGACCGCGGCTTTGGCCATGACACCATCTCCGGCTTTTCCGCCAACAACAATGAAAGGATCGATTTGTCGGCGTTCAGCGGAATAAGCGACTTCGATGACCTCGTTGCCAACCACCTGGTGGACAATGGCGGCGAAGCCATGATCTTGTTTGGCGCAAACTCAATCTTGCTCGAGGGCATCTCGGTCAACAAAGTGGGCGATGGCCTTGCCTATTCGGCAAGCGATTTCATATTCTAATGCATCGCGCATAGTCGCCAGCCCCCCAATAGGTGGTCCGGTTGGAATGGTAGTGCATGACAGGCTTGCTCTGAGACCGAAGTTTGGACCGCTGGAGGCCGGAGTTTTCCGGCTGCGATCACGGTGACGGCTGGCCGACCAGGCTTTTCCTGAAAGTGACTACGCCGCACTCGCCAAGATCGGCGTGTTGACGGGCTCGGTGCTCGCCGCCGTTTTGGGCGCCGCAATCATCATGACGAACCCCTCATCCGCTTCGAGGGCAATATTGATACGCCCTGATTGAACCCTGTCCAGCCCGATCGTGCGGGGACAACGGACCCGGATATGCACGGGAGTTGATCCCATGATGTATACCGCGTCCCTGAAAGGCTGAGCCGGCACATAAAACATCAGAATTCCACTGGACTTGTCAGGCAAACAGAGCATGCATGGAGGGGCGGCCGACAGGGCGAAACCCGCCCCACTGCCACGGAACCTCTGCAGCCCGCCATGTTGCGGGCCTTCGGTGGTGCGAGCATCGGAATGGCCGATGCCGCATCTGAAGGAGACAGAGATGACCATCGTGATGCAGAATCCCGAAGCTGACACGGCAAAGTCGCCGACAAAGACAAACCGCGCATCGACAAAAGAAGAAACCAAGACCGAACTGATCCTGAGGCTCCTGCGCCGCAAGGCGGGGGCGAGCCTGCCGGAGATGCAGGAACGCACGGGCTGGCAGGCCCATAGTGTTCGGGGGTTCCTGTCCGGCACCGTGAAACGCAAGCTTGGCCTCACGGTCGAGACGGTGCCGGATGCAAAGGGTGGGCGCCGGTACCGGATTGCGGCCGTCGAGGCGGCATCATGACCCGCTCCCCCAGGACCATGGCTGAGGTCGAGGCGCGGATCGAGGAGATGCGGACGTTGCCAAGACACGAGCTGGAGACGTCATGGATCCGCATTCATGGCTGCAATCCACCCAAGGGGGTCAAGCGTCGCTTTCTGGAACGCGCGATCGCCTACCACCTGCAGACCAGGGTCTTTGGTGGTCTGCGACCCTGCGTTCGCAAGGCGCTCTTGGAGGTGCTGGCCGGTCAACGGAACGTGGGCGGTGAGAGCTCGGCGATGTCATCCCTTCGTCCCGGTTCGCGCCTGGTCAGGGAGTGGAATGGCCACAGCCATCATGTCCAGGTCCTCGATAACGGCTTTGCCTTCAAGGGAAAGGTCTACCACTCCCTCTCCGCCATAGCCCGTGAGATCACCGGCGCGCACTGGTCGGGGCCGAGGTTTTTCGGGACATGACCATCCTGCGCTGCGCCATCTACACCCGCAAGTCCACCGAAGAAGGGCTAGAGCAGGACTTCAACTCCCTCGATGCCCAGCGAGAAGCCTGCGAGGCCTTCATCGCCTCGCAGGCCGGTCTGGGATGGAAGGTCCTGAAGGAACGCTATGACGATGGCGGCATCAGCGGCGGGACAATGGAGCGTCCGGCCCTGATGCGACTGCTGGAACATGTCGCTGCCGGCAGGGTCGATGTGGTGCTGGTCTACAAGATCGATCGCCTCACCCGTTCGCTCACCGACTTCTCCAGGATCGTCGAGGTATTTGACAAGCGTGAAGTCTCCTTCGTATCGGTGACCCAGCAGTTCAACACCACGACCTCCATGGGCCGATTGACTCTCAATGTGCTGTTGTCCTTTGCCCAATTCGAGCGGGAAGTGACGGCCGAACGCATCAGGGACAAGATCGCTGCCTCGAAGAGGAAGGGCATGTGGATGGGCGGCCCGGTGCCGCTGGGCTATTTACTGCGGGACAAGAAGCTGTTGGTTGATGGAGAAGAAGCCCAGACGATACGCTGGCTTTTCGAGCACTATCTCGAACTCGGCAGTGTTCCGCGTCTCAAGCGACTGGCAGATCGTACCGGGGTGATCTCGAAAATCCGCGTCCGGCCGGATGGTAGCAAGGCTGGCGGACGGCCGTTGTCCAGAGGCAATCTCTACCTGATCCTGCGCAATCCGCTCTACGCTGGCCTGGTCGGCCATAAGGATGAGCTACATGCAGGGCAGCATGAGGGCATCATCGACAGGGCGATGTGGGATGCGGTCCAGACGGGATTGGACAGCAATGGCAGGTACAAGGGGCGAGGCAATGGTGACGGGGCCGCGGCGTTACTTTCCGGCCTTCTGTTCGATACGCAAGGGGATCGATTGACCCCGACGCATGCCGTGAAGCGCGGCGTAAAATATCGCTACTATGTGTCCAATCGATTGCTGAAGGGCGAAGGCAACGATGGCGAGGGCATCCGGCTGCCGGCCGACAAGGTGGAAACGGTAGTCGTCGAAGGATTGCGGTGCTGGCTCCTGGATCCGATGCGGGTGCTCCAGGAGATCGCAAGTCCGCAGGCAACTGTCGAGGATCAGCGACAGATCATTGCGAGGGCCGCCGATCTGGCACGGCACTACGCCCTTCCAAAGAACGGCGCCTCATCGCAGGCGCCGCTGATAGATCGATTGATCGGGAAAGCCACTATCCATGGCGATCGCATCGCCCTGACTTTGCATCGACCAGGACTTGTCGCCGCACTTGGTTGCGCGAGCAAGGAGGGGCCCGCACAGGACGTAGGTGAATACCTGGACAATCGCCCCGCCCTCGCTCTCGACATCCCGCTGATGCTGAGCCGGCGGGGGAAATCGGCACGTCTGATCCTGAATGATGCCGACGCCGGCAACGCCAAAGTCAACACGACCCTGATCAGGCTGATTGCGACTGCACACCGGCGGTTCGCTGCACTGGCTGCTGGCGAAGCGCCCTCCACCGGCGCACTGGCAAAGCGAGAGGCCACCGACCCCTCCGAGCTCAGTCGGACGATTCAGCTTGCTTTGCTCGCACCGGATATTGTCGAGAAAATACTGCTCGGCCAGCAGCCCGTCGACCTGACCGCAACCAGGCTGAAGAAACTGCGCGATCTCCCACTTAGCTGGCCCGAACAGCGCAAACTGCTCGGTTTTGCGGCCTGATTGCCCGCACCGCGCCGATCCATTCCCCCAAACTTCTGGCTCCCGAAAGTGGCCAACAGAGACCAATCGGAGAATTGCGGCCGAAAACGCAGTATGATGCGTCTCTCTATCCCGGAGACGCGACATGACTGCCGCTAAGCTTCTGAAATGAGGGCGTTATCTAGAGCACCCGAATTATGGGCGCATTATGAGGGACTGGATGGTGGAGCAGAGGGGGATCGAACCCCTGACCTCAGCATTGCGAACGCTGCGCTCTCCCAACTGAGCTACTGCCCCTTGAAAGCGATGGGAACGGACCGCCGGCAACAGGCCCTTTCGAGGCCGGCCGCCGCAAGTCGGAGCGTATCTAGTCGCTGGCCCGGTGCGGTGTCAAGCGCGGCTGCTTGCACCATGCGGGCGGTGCGGCTAAACCATGCAGCCAGTCGCAAAAAAGAGCCAGCAGGATCAAAGGCGGATGAACCCGTTTATCAATCTCATCATCACCATCATCAACATCTATATCTGGATCGTCATCGCCATGGTGGTGATGAGCTGGCTGGTCGGCTTCAACGTCGTCAACATGCAAAACGACTTCGTGCGCCAGATCCGCTATGCCCTCTACCGCCTGACCGAGCCGCTGCTGGGTCCCATCCGGCGCGTGCTGCCCGATCTGGGCGGTCTCGATATTTCCCCCATGGTGCTGCTGCTGGGGCTTTATTTCCTGCAGCAACTGATCGTCTATTACGTCCCGAGATTCTTCTAGAGGGTGCGGTCTTGCGTCCGTGGATGCCTTCCGCTGCCGGCGTGACGGTGAGGGTGCGCGCGCAACCCGGCGCCGGGCGCAGCGAGATCGCCGGGCTCGAAACCCGCGCCCGGGGAGAAGTGTCGCTGAAGGTGCGTGTCAGGGCGCAGGCGGAAAAGGGCAAGGCCAACCAGGCTGTTATCGAGACCCTGGCCAAGGCGCTCGGCCTGGCGCGTTCACGCCTCAGCCTCAAGCAGGGGGCAACGGCCCGCACCAAGCTCGTCGCCATAGAGGGCGACCCGGAGGAACTGGCGGCTGCGCTCGCGCGGCTGGTGGATGAAACCTGATCGGTAACCAAGAAAGCAAAGAAGAGGACAAGATGGCTGAAGCACGCGTGATCGACGGCAAGGCATACGCACAAGGTCTGAGGCAGCGCATCGCCACGGCCATCTCAGGGTTGAAGAGCGGCCACGGCCTCACCCCCGGCCTCGCCGTGGTGCTGGTGGGCGAGGACCCGGCCAGCCAGGTCTATGTGCGCAACAAGGCCAAGCAGACAGTCGAAGTCGGCATGAACTCCTACGAGCACAAGCTCGATGCCGCAACGCCCGAGGCCGAGGTGCTGGCGCTGGTGGAAAAGCTCAACGCCGACCCGGCCGTCGACGGCATCCTGGTGCAGTTGCCGCTGCCGAAGCATATCGATGCTGAAAAGGTCATCAACACCATCGATCCGGCCAAGGACGTCGACGGTTTTCATGTCATCAATGCCGGACGGCTGGCAACGGGCCAGGACTCTCTGGTGCCATGCACGCCGGTGGGCTGCGTCATGCTCGCCAAGGACGCGCTGGGCCCGCTTGCCGGGCTGGAAGCGGTGGTGGTGGGGCGCTCCAACATCGTCGGCAAGCCGGTGGCGCAGCTGCTTTTGAAGGAAAACTGCACCGTCACCATCTGCCATTCGCGCACCCGCGACCTGCCCGGCGTGGTGCGCCGCGCCGATCTGGTGATCGCCGCGGTGGGGCGGGCGGAAATGGTGACGGGCGACTGGATCAAGCCGGGCGCCTGCGTCATCGATGTGGGCATCAACCGCATCGAGCGCGACGGCAAGAACCGCATCGTGGGCGATTGCGACTATGCCGGTTGCGCCAGCGTCGCCGGGTCGATCACGCCGGTGCCGGGCGGCGTCGGGCCGATGACCATCGCCTGCCTCCTGCACAACACCGTGCGGGCGGCGTGTGCGCGGCGCGGCATCGCCGTTCCCGAGATGTAGAGGACCGCTATTTCGCGCGCTCGATCGCCTCGACGATGAGGCGGCGGGCTTCGGCGGCATCGCCCCAGCCCACCACCTTCACCCACTTGCCGCCTTCAAGGTCCTTGTAGTGGGCAAAAAAGTGCTCGATCTGCTGGCGGGTGATCTCCGGCACGTCGGTGAGGTCGTGGACGTTCTCGTAGCGTCGCGAGATGCGCGAGGACGGCACGCCGATGATCTTTTCATCGCCACCCTTTTCGTCGGTCATCTTGAAAACACCGACCGGCTTCACCGCCATGACGGCGCCGGGGATGATGGGGCGCTGGTTGGCAACCAGCACGTCCACCGGATCGCCATCCTCCGACAGGGTGTGGGGGATGAAGCCGTAGTTGCCAGGATAGCGCATGGCGGTATAGAGGAAGCGGTCGACCACCATGGTACCGGCGGCCTTGTCCATTTCGTATTTCACCGGCTCGCCGCCATGCGGCACCTCGATCACCACATTCACCTCGTCGGGCGGGTTGAAACCGATGGAAATGGCATCGAGACGCATGGGCGGCCTCCGTTCTGCGATGGTTCGAGGAATATTGCAGCGCAACATGACGCAAGCGGGCGTCGGGCGCAATGCCGCCAAAGTCGACCGGAGGTTGACCCTGACGGAATGTTTGGGCAGCATCGGGCGATGAAACACCACCTCATCGCCGCCCTCATCGCGCTTGCCGCTTCCGCCCAGCCCATCATGGCGCAGCCGCAGAGTGCCTATACCGACCTGGTGCTCGAGCGCTGCCGGACGGTGGAAACCTTCTCGGAAGGCGGGGGCGCGCGGCTCGCCTGCCGCGGCTATCGCGGTATCGACGTGGCGGTCACCGAGGGCGACCTGAGGATGTATGTGAGCTACGGCCGCAATGCCGCCAACAGTTGCGCCGCGCTGCAGACCTTCGGGCCGTTCAATTCCCTCGGGCCCAAGATCGAATGGCGGATGGGCAACGGACGGCCCTATGCCACCATCCTGCGCTGGTATCTCGACAAGGGCGACGGCAGCGGGCGCAAGAGCTGGCTGGTGGTGACCAATCTCGATGGCGCCAACAGCTGCCATATGGCCTATGTCGAAGGGGCGGTGCCCAACGCCAACCAGCGCGCCCGCGAGGCGGCCGATCTCTATGCACGCGGCTTCAACTGCGCCGCCGACAGGCCGGTGGTGATCATGCGGACGGACAGCAAGGTGACGGACTTCGACACGGCCCCGTGCCAGAAGGACTAGCAAAGCCCGCCGTTGTCGTCATGCCGGAATCCACGTTGACGTAGATATTCCATATGATTCAATTATTTAGATGAAGAGATGCGGATTTGGTACCGTGGATAGTACCGACAATTGATTTCAGTTATTTATAGGCCAACCGACTCGTCCAAAAAGGGCCGAACGACGAAGCTCCAGGCGATGCCGGTGCTGATCCAGCGCACGCAATTGGTCGCCGTCGAGTTGCCGCTGACCTCGTCGCGCGACCTGGTGCGGAAAAGCTGACCGGCTCCGGCCTCGATTCGCCCGGAAGCAGTTCCCTCCCGGTTTGCGGCGAAGAGGTCCATCGGAGGCACTGACTGCGATCGCCAAGCAGGTGAAAGGGACAGAGCCTTAAGCCTTCGCTATCCTGCATTCCGGGACGGACTCGCGATGACGGGAAATTGTAGGTATTGTCGATCTACAACCGACCGAATTGATGCTGGGGAAACATGGACGAGGCTTGGACTGATCAACCTGCTGTTCTTCTTGAAGATGAGGAACAGCAGGACACAGTCATTATCGAAGCAGATCTCGCGCAAGCCATAAATTACGCCTGTTGGCAGAATTCGGTGCCGTTCTTGCGATCGCTCAAGATCGTCAACGATAGTGAAGCCACACATAACAATCTGCGACTGGAATTGACGACGGTCCCGGCTTTCGCGAAGGCGAAGTCGTGGACAATCGATCGCATCCCGGGCGGTGGCGATGTCTCGTTGTCGGACCGATTGGTTCAGCTCGATCCGGGTTTTCTCTCCGGCCTCAACGAGGCCGAGCGCGGCGTGGTCGAACTGCGCCTCCTTGATGGCGACAATAATTGCATTGCCGAGACGCGCCATGATGTCCGCTTGCTTGCCCGCGACGAGTGGGGGGGCTTTTCCAGCATGGCGGCGATCACGGCAGCGTTTGTCATGCCGAACGACCCCGCTATTGCCGGCATATTGAAGGATGCGGGAAACATTCTTGCGGCACACGGCCAGTCGTCGGCCCTGGACGGATACCAGAGCGGCGACCCGCGCCGGGCTTACATGCTTGCTGCCGCGATCTGGTCGGTGATCGCAGGCCGGCGCCTTACCTACGCCGAGCCGCCGAAGAGCTTCGAAAGGAACGGCCAGAAGGTCCGGCGCCCCGCTACCATCTTCGACCAGGGCCTTGCGACCTGCCTGGATACGAGCCTGCTGTTTGCCGCCACCATCGAGGCGGTCGGTCTCAACGCATTCGTTGTGCTGCTCGACGGCCACAGCTTTACCGGCTTCTGGCTGGTCAGGAAGACCTTCACCAATCTGCTTGAAACCGACCCGGCCGAGGTGCGCAAGGCGCTGGCCGCCCGTGAGATCGTGACCTTCGAGACGACCCTCATCACCCATGTCCCGCCCGCCACGTTCGAGACGGCCATGGCTGTGGCACGCAAGGCAACGAGCGAACAGGAAGAAGACCGCTTTGTCGCGGTCATCGATATCGCCCGCGCGCGTGCCGCCCAGATCCGTCCGCTGGCATCGCACCAGCCCGAGGCGGCCAGGCGCGAGACTGCCGAAAGTGGTGAGCCGGTTGCCCTGCCATTGCCGCCCATGCCGGATTTCGACGCTTTGCCGGCCGACGTGGCCGAAGAAAGGCCGGCAACGCCCGCCGGACGGATCGATCGCTGGCAACGCAAGCTGCTCGACCTTTCCCTCCGCAACCGCTTGTTGAATTTCAGGTCGACCAAGCAGACGATCCCGTTCCTGTGTCCTGACGTGCCCTTCCTGGAGGACCGGCTCGCCGGCGGGGCGCGGATCAGGATCATTTCGATGCCTGAGCACAATCCGCAAGGCGGGCGCGACAGGGCTCTTCACATGCAGGCGGGCGGCAAGGATCTCGATGCCGAGTTTGCATTGAATGCACTTCAGCGCGACGAATTGCCGTCTCCGCTGGAACCGCAACAACTCGACGCACGCCTGACGACGCTTTACCGCCGTGGCAAAAACGATCTCAACGAGGGCGGCTCCAATACGCTGTTTCTCGCCATAGGCTTTCTTCGCTGGAAAAAGTCAGCCGACGACGAGCGCTCATACCGGGCGCCGCTGCTGCTGGTGCCGATCAAGCTGGAACGCCGAAGTGCCGCCTCGCGGTTTCATCTCCTGCATCACGAGGACGATGTGCGCTTCAACGCCACGCTGCTGCAGATGCTGAAGAAGGATTTCGATCTCGATCTGCCCGGGTTCGAGGGTGAATTGCCGCGTGACGAAAGCGGCATCGACGTACCGCTGGTGCTCGAAAAGATGCGGCGCGAGGTGCGCGATGTGGCTGGATTCGAGGTCGTCAACGAGACGGCCCTTTCCACCTTCTCCTTTGCCAAATATCTGATGTGGAAGGATCTTGTCGATCGCACCGAAGCGCTGCGTAACAACCGCGTGGTGCGGCATCTGATCGACACTCCGGAGACGTCGTTCGAAGCGGGCGTCGCGACGGCATTTCCGCAGCATCGCGACATCGATCTTAAATACCATCCCAAGGACATCGCCAACCCGCTGCCGGCGGATTCGTCGCAACTGGTGGCTATGCTGGCGGCCGCCGAAGGCCATGACTTCGTGCTCATCGGCCCGCCCGGAACCGGCAAGAGCCAGACCATCACAAACATGATTGCCCAATGCCTCGCCACGGGCAAAAGCGTGCTGTTCGTCGCCGAGAAAACCGCCGCGCTCAATGTTGTCTATCGTCGCCTGCGCGAGCACGGCCTCGGGGACTTCTGCCTCGAGCTTCATTCCAACAAGGCCGAGCGCAGGAAATTCATCGACCAGCTCAAGGCGTCATGGGAGGCGGCTGCTGGCAGCGCGGCGGATGAATGGATCGACGTCAACGAGCAACTGCGCATCAGACGCGATGAGCTCAACAACTACGTCGAGGCGTTGCATCGGCCGGCGCCATCGGGGTGGACGGCGTTTGCTGCGCTCGGCGTTTGCGTCAGCGGCCACGACGACTTTGCCCCGGAGCCAGGCTGGGATGAAACGGTTGAGCACGACGAGACAGCGCTAAGTGAACTCCGGCAACTGATCGCCGACCTTGCCTTGACCCGCAAATCCGTGCGCCCGGTTGCAGCCCTTCGCCTCGTGCAGGCAAGCGATTGGTCGGTGCGCTGGCAGAAGGAACTGGTCGATGCCTGCGTGGGGCTGAAGGCAAGTGCATCGCAGTTGAAGTCGCACAGTGCGGCCTTTTGCACAATCTGCGGCATACGTCAGGATCTGCCGCTTGCGTTCAACACCATTCATGCACTGGTTTCGCTGGCCGATCTGCTGGGCAAGACCCGCGGCATGAAGCTCGCGGTGGTCTTTGAACGCCAATTCGAGCAACTGAAGGCGGCGATCGGCGATCTCGATCAATCTGTGGCAGGGTTCGGCAAAGCCTCGAGCCAACTCTCCGGCTCCTATCCGGTGGCGGAGATTGAGCGCATACCGGTCGATGATCTCGATCGGCAATGGCGCGAGGCCGCCGCGTCCATGTGGCCGAAATCCGCCCTCGGAAAGCGGCGGGTGCGAAAGCTCCTGCACAGTTATGCGCGCGACGGCGTCGCCGACCCCGCGAACGACCTCCCGCAGCTCAGGACCATGCAGGCCCTGCTCGCCGAGGTCGATGCAAGCCCCCTGAAAGCCCACACGCCTGCCTGGAGAGGCGTGGAAACCGATGTCGATGCATTAAGAGGCCATTTCAATCATGCCGCATCGATGCGCTCGGCCTTGGTCAAGATGGGCAGAATTGCCGGCGACATCAATCCGCTGTGCGAGGCGCTGGCACCATCAATCTCTGAGGGACAAGCTGACGGACCGATCCATGACTGTGCGGTGAAGCTCTGCGCGGCGATGGCTGAGTTCCTGAAAGCTGTCAAACCCTACCAGGCCTGCGGCGGCATCATGCCCAGCTATTCGGGCAGCGAGGACTATCTCGAGCAATTGGTCGAGGTGCTGGACGGCATTGTGACGAACCAGACCGCCTTGCAGGTCTGGACCGAGTGGTGGAAGTTGCGTGAAAAGGCGCGGGCCTGCGGCCTGGAGCCGCTGGTCCACGCGGTCGAAACCGGCACTCTGGCAGCGGACAAGCTCAGCGCTGCCTTCGAACTCGGCTATGCGCGATGGTGGTTGCCCAAGGCGCTCGATCGCGACCTTGTGCTTCGCCAGTTCAAGGCATTCCGGCACGAAAACGCACTGCGCCAGTTTCGCGACCTGGACGACCGGGCGCGGGCGCTTGCAGCCACCCATGTGCGGCTCTCGCTCAACCGCGACCTGCCGCGGCCGCAGGAAGTGCCGCGCAAGTCCGAACTCGGTCTGTTGCGCCACCAGATGGAATTGCAGCGCCCAAGCAAATCGATCCGCGAGATGGTCGCGGCCATGCCGGAAAGCTTCGGCAAGCTGGCACCCTGTCTCTTGATGTCGCCGCTTTCCATCGCCCAATACCTGCCTGCCGAGCAGGCCCTGTTCGACGTGGTGATCTTCGACGAGGCATCGCAGATCACCACCTGGGACGCTGTCGGCAGCATTGCCCGCGGTCGCCAGACCATCATCGTGGGCGATCCCAAGCAACTTCCCCCGACCAATTTCTTCGGCCGTTCCGATGATGGCGACGATGCGCCCGATATCGAAATCTACGAGCGCGATCTCGAAAGTATCCTCGATGAAGCCAAAGCCTCCGGTCTGCCCGACATGCAGTTGCAGTGGCACTATCGCAGCCGCCACGAGTCCCTCATTGCCTTCTCGAACTGGCACTACTACCAGAACCGCCTCATCACCTTTCCCTCACCGGTGACATCGGACAGGGCGGTGCGGCTCGAGCATCTGCCGTCCGGCATCTACGATCGCGGCAAAAGCCGGACCAACCGCGATGAAGCCGCCGCCATCGTCCGTGACGCCTCGCGGCGCCTGGTCGAATGGCTCGACCTGCCGGAGGCCGAGCGGCCAACGCTTGGCGTCATCACCTTCAATTCCCAGCAGCAGTCGCTGATCGACGATCTGTTCGACGCGGCACGGCGCGCCAATCCCGATCTCGAATGGTTTTTTTCCGAGGATCGCATCGAGCCGGTGATCGTGCGCAATCTCGAAAACGTGCAGGGCGACGAGCGCGACGTGATGATGTTTTCCATCACCTACGGCCCCGACCAGGCCGGAAAGCTCACGATGTCATTCGGCGCCGTCAACCATGACGGCGGCGAGCGCCGGCTCAACGTCGCAGTCACGCGTGCCCGTGAGGAGCTGATCGTCTATGCCTCGATTACGGCTGACCGGATCGATACGGGGCGAGCCAAAGGGCCTGGCGTCCAGCATCTGAAGGCCTTTCTGGATTATGCGGAGCGCGGGGCCGTGGCGCTGCCGGCACAAGACGAGGGATCGGTCGGTTCCATCGAGTCGCCGTTCGAGGAAGCGGTCGCCGGTGCGCTCGGCGCTGCCGGCTGGAGCGTTGTCCCGCAAGTCGGCGTGTCGGGCTACCGTATCGACCTTGGCATCGTTCATCCCGACAGGCCGGGCGCCTTCCTGGCCGGCATCGAGTGCGATGGCGCTACCTACCACAGCGCCGCAACCGCCCGCGACCGCGACAAGCTGCGAGAGCAGGTCCTGCGCGGTCTCGGCTGGGAGATCCTGCGGATATGGTCGCCGGACTGGTGGTACGATCGCGCCAGCGTGCTCGACAGGATGCAGGCGGAATTGAACCGCTTGCTCGACGAAAGCCGCCAGGCCGAAGCCGAACTTCGGGCTGCGGCAGAGGCGCGCGCGGCGGAAAGGTTCAAAGAGCCGCATCGCGACGGAAGCCCCGATGCTTCGTCAGCGAGCGTGGATCAAGACGGCGACGAGGATCATCGCGGTGGGGCAACCGCGCAGGAAGAGCACGCCTCCTCGTCAGACGGGATGGACATGCCTCCGGATGGTGGTGAAGGTTGGCAAGGTGATGACGAGCGCCTGGTGGCGGGATCGGTTGCCACCCGTCAGCCAATGCCCGATGGTGCGGCCACGTTTCGTCGTGCCGATCTTTCCGCCTTCCATGCCGAACCGGAGCGGTTTTATGATTTCCGCTATCGCCAGACCATCCGCGACATGATTGCCGCGGTGATGAATGCCGAAGCGCCCGTGCGCGAGGATGTCGTGGCCAAGCGGATTGCCCGCGCTCATGGCTGGTTGCGAACCGGATCGCGCATTGCCGCGCAGATTTCGAAAAATGTGCGCGATGTTGAGATAACCGAGGCGGCGGCGGGTCGGTTCCTCTGGAAGAAGGACACAACGGCTGAATCCATCGAATATCGCCACGCCGCCACCGAAGAGGACAGAAGGCCGGTCTCCGACATCGCAATCGCTGAACTTGTCGGGTTCGTGAAAGCCAATCCGGATATCCTGGACGAAACCGATCCGGCGTTGTCATTTGCCCGCCTGATCGGACTGGAGCGTCTCGCCGCCACATCGAGGATACGCCTTGAAGAGGCGATCCGCCTTGCCGCCTTGCCGGGAAGTTCGCTCCATTGACCGGTGTAGATCGCAGTCATCAAGCCTTGCCTGTGTCACGGCACAATAACGGAATTTGATCAGGCCGCATGTTTCGTTTCCTTCACAGTTCTGACCTGCACATCGGCAAGCGCTTTGCGAACATGCCGGAAGACCTGCGCGGCCGGCTGCGCGAGGCGCGCCATACCGCGATCGACCGGCTGGCGCAGCAAGCCGCAAGGCATGGCGCGGCAACCATCCTTCTGGCCGGCGACACGTTCGACACCGAAACACCGACCCCGGCCATGCTGCGCCAGGCGCTTGCCGCCATGCGCGATCACGAGGCGCTGCGCTGGGTCATCCTGCCGGGCAATCATGATTCCCTTCTGGCCGAGGAATTGTGGAGCATGGCGCGCGACGCGCTGCCGCCCAATGTGCTGCTTGCGACCGAGGCAGCACCCATGGCGCTCGCTGAGGGTGTGACGCTGCTGCCGGCGCCGTGCACGACACGGCGGCCCGGGCGCGACCTGTCCGACTGGATGGATTCGGTTGCAACGCCCGACGATGGCTTGCGCATCGGCATCGCCCATGGCGCAATCCAGAGCTTTTCCGAAGATGGCGGGACCCTGAACATTATCGCACCCGACCGCGCACGGCGCGCCGGGCTCGACTATCTTGCGCTCGGTGACTGGCATGGCCAGATCGAGGTCAACGAACGCACCTGGTATGCAGGCACGCCGGAGCCCGATCGCTTCAAGCACAACGCGCCGGGCCAGGCGCTCCTGGTTACGCTTGCCGGTCGCGGCGCCCCACCGAACGTCCAGCCGGTCGAGACGGCCCTGTTCGGATGGCAAACGCTCGATCTGCACCTGCTCGGTGGCGACGATGCAACGCAGGCCGTTGCGCGGATATTGCCCACGGACGCGGTTCGCCGGCAAACACTGTTGCGCGTGGTGGCGACGGGCCGTGTGAAGATTACCCAAAGAGCGGCACTGGCGGTCGCCTTCGAGGCGGAAACGCCTGAATTCGCCTACGCGATGCTCGATGAGGACGGGCTGGCGACCGATTGCGAAATCTCCGATCTCGACCTGATCGATCAGGGCGGGGCGCTGCGCCAGGCGGCAGAGGCGCTGCTTGCCGAGGCCGATGACGAAAGCCGGGCGCCGGATGAGCGCGGCATCGCGCGCGAGGCGCTGGTGCGGCTGTTTTCCTATTGCGAGGCGATGCAGCAATGAAGCTGACGGCGCTACGCCTCCATAATGTCAGGCGGTTTGCCGATCGCGGCATCGCCATCGAAAATATCGGCGATGGCGTGAACGTGCTGTGCGCTGTCAACGAATTCGGCAAGTCCACCTGTTTCGATGCGCTGCATGCGCTGTTCTTCCAGCCGCATACGGGGACCCCGGGCGCCGTCAGGTCGTTGCGCCCCTATAGCGGCGGCAGCCCGTTGATCGAAGTCGATGTCGACACCGCGGATGGGCGGTTGCGCCTGTCGAAGCAGTTTTATGGCGGCAAGCGTGCGACGGTAACGGATATCGGCTCCGGCCGGTTGCTGGCGCAAGCGGATGAGGCCGAGCAGATCATCGCCGGTCTTGTGGATGGTGGCGCAGGTGGGCCGGCGGGCCTGTTGTGGGTGCGCCAGGGCAATACCGGCATCGACAAGCGGTCGAATTCCGACGAGGAAGGCGAGCGGCGCGCGCGCGAGGATGTCCTCTCGTCTGTCCAGGGCGAGGTGGAGGCGCTGACCGGCGGCCGCCGCATGGCCGAGGCGATAGCCGCTTGCGTGGCCGAACTCGCGCCGCTCGTTACGGCCACGGGCAGGCAAAAGGCCGGCGGTCCCTACGCGCTCGCCATCGAGGAGCGTGACAGGTGCACCGCGGAAGAAGCGCGTCTGGACGCCGCGGTCAGAGAAACGCGCGCGGCGCTCGATGAGCGCCGCAAGGCAAAGGCGCGGCAGGCCGAACTGGACAATCCCGATGAGGCCGCAGCGCGCAAGCTGAAGATCGAAGGGGCCGAAAAGGCGCTCCAGGCCGCGCGGTTGCACCAGGGCCAATTCGAGAAAGCCGAGTTGGAGACGGCCCTTTTGCGCAACAAGCGTGACGAGGCGGCCGCCCGATTGGATAAGTTTCGAAACTCGCTCGCGGCGGCCGGCAGGTTGGGTGAGAAACATTCCGACTTGATCCGCCAGCGCGACAAGGCGCGGGAGCGTCAGCGCGCGGCGCGTGAGCAAAGCGATGCCGCGGCACAGGCCCGGGATGCAGCCGAGCGCGAGGAAAGAGAAGCCCGCGAACTCCTCAAGCGCCTGGAGGGGGCGATGCGCGCCAGGCAAGCGGCGGAGCGCCTGACGGCCAGGCGCGATACGCTGGCGAAGGCCGAAGCCGAACGTTCGGCCATCGAGGAAGGGCAGGCGGTCGTGCGCAGGCTCGCGGTGCCGGATAAAATCTTGCGCGCTCTCGAGGACATGGAAACCGAAATGGCCGGGCTTCGCGCCGCGGCGGCGGCGAGGGCATCGACGGTTTCGATGGATTATGCCGATGGCTCGGCTGGTACGGTGACCATGCAGGACAGGCCGCTTGAGGCCGGCAAGGAGTATCCGCTAGCTGCGATGTGTGAGCTGAGGCTTGCCGGGATCGGCTCGCTGACTTTCAAGTCGAACCGGCACGATGCCACCGCCGATGAACTGGGCGAGGTAGAGGGCCGGCGCCGGCAATTGCTGCAACAGATTGGCGTCGATACGCTTGCCGGGGCCCGTGAGCGCGCCCATGCGGCGCGCCAGAAGAAAGGCGAGATCGATCTGGCGCAGCAGCGTCTCGATATGCTGGCACCCGACGGGATCGACGCGTTGCGCGACGAACTGGCAAGCGTTCCGACGGAAACTATCGACGTTGGCGAAGCACAAGGCGATCCGGAAGAAGCAAAAAAGATGCTTGAGACCGCCGATCACCGCGTGGCATCATCGCGCAATGCGGTGCAAGAGTGCTGGCCGGCACGCGAAAGCGCCGATCTTGCCGTGGTCGAGGCCGAGAAGAATCTAGCCGCGTTGAACGGCGAACTGGCGTTGATCGACAGCGAACTGGGCCCGGAGGGTGAACGGGCCGCGCATGAGACGACGTTGGCGGAGGCGCTGGCCAAAGCCGAGGGCACATTCACTCCGGCACACGAGCGCCTCGATGCGCTACGCGAGGCATCGCCGGACCTTGCCGGAATAGAGGCGGGGCTTCAGCGGGCCCTGTCCGTCGCAGAGGCCGTCGCCAGGGAGAGCGTGATGCTGGGCAAGCAGATCGCCGATCTCAACGGCCGTATCCGGACCCGATCCGACGAGGCCATCGAGGAAGTCTGGCATGAAGTAACGGATCTGCGTGCCGAGGCCGAAGCCGAAGTCGCACGCTGGGAGCACGAAGTCGCAATGCTGCAACGGCTTCGCGGCGCCCTCGAGGCCGCGCGCACCGCCGCGCGGGATCACTATTTCGCGCCAGTTCTGAGCGAGTTGCGCCCGCTCATGGGGCTGCTCTTCGACGACGTTTCGATCACCTTCGATGACAAATCCTTGCTGCCGCAAACGCTGCAGCGCAACGGGCTGGTGGAAGTGGTGGAACACTTAAGCGGCGGCATGCGCGAACAACTCGCCGTGCTGACCCGACTGGCTTTCGCCCGTCTGCTAGCCAAGGACGGGCAACCGACGCCGGTGATACTGGATGACGCGGTTGTCTATTCGGATGACGACCGCATCGAGAAGATTTTCGATGCCCTGCATCGCCAGAGCCGCGACCAGCAGATCATCGTCTTTTCCTGCCGCCAGCGCGCCTTCACCAGCCTCGGCGGCACCATGCTCGAGGTGTCGGACTGGAATCCCGAAAGGTGACCATCAACGTAGTCGAGTGGTTTAAGAGCCTCATCAGGACTGTCGACGTCTTGCTGGCAAAGTTGTTCGGGTCGAGGAGTGATGATCGAAGGTAACGCGGCTTAGTTCGATAAGGGCGGGCCGCGTTGTCGAGCTGCGTGAACGCGAATGAGGCCGTGCAGGTCGACACTATCTGCGACAGAATTGACACCACATCTAACACTGCGTCGAACTCCACGACGGGCGAAGTCGGGAAGTTACCTTGGATTGGTGGTGTACGGGCCGCAGGATCAAACCCCGGGTCAACCCGTGGACGGCGAAGCTGACGCCGATCGAGGTCGCCGAACTCGTCGGTTGACCCTCACTCGAGAAGGAAGGTGAACCCAATGACCGATACAGCTACGGCCTTCGGACCGCCTCAACCCCCGCTCGGGAAGACCTGGCGGGTCGCGGTCACTATGATCCTGCTGGCGACCTGCATTGCCAGCATCACCTACCTCGAGGTTGCCGGCGAGCCCGGTAACGAACTGCACCGCTCAGCCTTGTCGTGGTGCTTCACGATGATCGCCGGCATCATGGTCGGTGTGGGCGTGGGAACGATCACCAGCTATATCCCGGCGCTCCTGGGGCGCCCCACCACGACGACCACGGGGTCGTAGCCCCCATTCGAGACAATACGAGACAACAGATGCCTCCCCAGGCTGACTTGGCCGGGATCGATCGAAGGGTCGGTTCCGGTTCTTTTTTGCGTGCTTTCTGACTTTCCCGTCTTTCAGGTGCGCGAAAGTTGGGGCGTCTCCGTGACAACCCCGAACTTGTCAAGGGGTTGTCACGGGGGTTGTCACATCCTAAGCGATTGAAATACATTTCTTTTTTCCGTTTCGTGACAAGTGACAAGTCCGTGACGCCGACAAGACTCTATACGCGCTCACCCCGCGTGCATTTTTTTTTATTTCGTTCCACCCCCCTCATTTTCCACGGGGCGGCCTTGGGCCATCTGTCTTCTCGATTACTCTTTGTACCCTTGTCACAGTTGTCACAGTTGTCACAAGGTATAGATAGTTCAAATTTTACAAAGGGTTAGGAGAAATTCGGCGTGTGACAAGTCCAAGCGGGCGGGGGAGTTGTCACAAGCCCCGGAAATCGGAAAACACGTTTTCGCCGTCATTCGAGACGATGCGAGCCCATGCGAGACAAAAACCGGCCAGATAGTCGTTATTGTGACTTTTTCAAAACTGTTTTTCACCCGGGCTCAGCGCCCCCCGCGGAAGGCCGCCAGGCAGGAAGGACCCGTAGCGACCCCATGACGGACCATGACGGACTCGCCCGCCCATGACGGACCATGACGACCACACGGCAGCCGGACCACACGCCAACCCATTCCGCCACGCTGCCCGGCTGTCGTTCCGTTCCGTTGGTTTCGTTCGGTTCCGCTCTAACCGATTGCCCGCTATCCGACACGGCACAAGCCGGGCTTGCCCATGGCTGCCACGCCACGGGCTGCCATGCTGCTAGACCACGCTGCCGCCTGCTAGGCCCAGGAGGAACCCTAAGCGCGATCATGAGAGACGCGATCGAATCCCAAACGAAAACATGCCCGCACGTTGCCCATCCACATGCCCACGGACACGGCCGCCCGCCCGCCCACGGGGCTGCCTCGTTTCGTTTGATGCGTTCGCATTGTATCCGGCATATGCCAAGCATTGGGGTCACGCCATCCGGCAGTTCGATCGGCAAGGCGTTGGACTGATAGCTTGCCATTGGCGCCCACCCATTCGAGAAAACCACGGTTCGACGCGCTCAGTTCATGTACCAGCCGTGGCTGACCACCAGCGACTGGCCGGTGAGGGCATTGGTGGGGAATGCGGCGAACACCCACGCGACCTCGGCTATGTCCTCGATGGTGGTGAATTCCTTGTCTACCGTGCCGCCGAGCATGATCTCTTCAACCACCTGCTTTTCCGAGATGCCCAGTTCCTTGGCCTGTTCGGGGATCTGCTTTGCGACCAGCGGCGTCTTGACGAAGCCGGGGCAGATGACATTCGAGCGCACTCCGTGGGCGGCGCCTTCCTTGGAGATGACGCGCGCCAGACCCAAAAGGCCGTGCTTGGCGGTCACGTAGGCGGACTTGAGAGGCGATGCCTCCTTGGAGTGCACCGAGCCCATGAAGATGATGCTGCCCGAGCCCTTCTTGTACATGTGAGGGATGCAGGCCTTGGAGGTGAGGAAGGCGCCGTCAAGATGGATCGACAGCAGCTTCTTCCACTCCGAAAAGGGAAAGTTCTCGATCTCGTGGACGATCTGGATGCCAGCGTTGGAGACCAGCACGTCGACGCCGCCCCAGGTGTCGACCACCTTCTGGACGCCGGCGTTGACCTGGGCTTCGTCGGTGACGTTCATCTCGATGCCGATGGCCTTGCCGGGGCCCATCTTGGTGAGCGCGTTGGCGGTGTCATTGGCATCCGACAAGCGCAGATCGGCAATGGCAACCCTGGCGCCGTCGGCGATGTAGCGACGGGCAACACCCTCGCCGATGCCGCCAGCGGCACCGGTGATGATGCAGACTTTGTCCGTGAGATTCATGCGATCTTCCTTTCCTGCGTCTGCGGAACAGGTTGTTGCGCAATATCAGTCGCTGCCATCGCGCGCATAATCGAATACCGCGAGACGCGGCTCGCCGTTTGACGAACGCATGATGACTTCTCGGTGCCGAAGTGTGCGCGTTGCGTCGTGGAAGCCGGCCTGCCAATGCTCCTCCATGGAACGGCGCGAGAAGTCGTAATCTTTCGAATGCCCCTCGTAGCTGTGGGGCCGGTAAATGAGGTGTACGAGATTGTAGGAGTTGCGTCGGGCAATCGACTCCAGAAACTTCCCTTCGTCACTTGCGCGGAAGGCTTGTGGTACTAGGTCGAGGACATCGGCCAGCGAGCGGCGTAACTTATGCATGTCCCTGACGTAATCAGTCAAAGCACGCGTGCGGCTTGAATACTGAATTTCCTTTTGCCTGGTTGCCACTTCCATCATGTCGCGGGGAAACTGACCGCGCGCATTCCACAAATCAATCTGGAACACGAGAGCGTCGGGCAAACGTTGCGTACTCACGACCCATTTCAGCGGCGTATTGGAAACGAGACCGCCGTCCCAGTAATGCTCACCTTCTATCTCGACGGCCGGAAACCCCGGGGGCAGCGCACCACTTGCCATAATGTGCTCGGGTCCGATGGTTGACGATGCGCTGTCGAAGTAAACGAGATTGCCGCTTCGGACATTGACGGCACCGACGCTGAGGCGACAGCCGCCATCGGGCGCATTCACCCGATCGAAGTCGATAAGGCGCTCAAGGGTGTCGCGCATTGGCCGGGTGTCGTAGTAGCTGGTAGCCTCAATGAGCCCCGGTGCGCGAAGCCAGGGATTTGCGAGTCGCGGTGTGAAAAAGCCTGATGCTCCGGCAGTGAGCGCGACAGCCGCGCTCATTTGATTGGCAATCGTAAGGGCTGCCTCACCCCGGCCGAGCAGCGCTGCAACGTCGCTGTTCAGCCCAAGCGGCGACGCCGTAATGATCTCCCAGAATTCCCGCAGCTTGTCGACGCGCTTGTCGATGGGATTGCCTGCAATGATTGCGGCATTGACCGCTCCGATCGACACGCCGACGACCCGATCGGGATGAAGTCCGGCCTCGGCCAGGGCTTGATAAACACCCGCCTGATAGGCACCCAGCGCGCCACCACCTTGCAGCAGCAACGCCACACAATCGAATTCCAATCTGGCGCGCAGATCTTGAATGTGTCCCTTTCTATCTGGCGTACCGAGGAGCGCCAGATTGGAGGCTTCCGACCCGATTTCCGGTTTGCTGCTCAGCACAGCAGAGGCCGGTGGTGGCGGCGCCAATTTCCCTCTTCCATTCATCGCGCATCGGTCCCTTCACCGTCGGGTCAGCTCTTGGCAATCACAGAAGAAGCAGCGCTCCTCTCCATGACTCGCCCGCTCAAATCGACGTGGTCGGTGGCGAATGTAGCGGGCGCGACAAGGCCTGGTTTGGCGATCTACTGCACTTCGTTCTCGATCCGACCAGAGACACTGAGATTGACGGCCGGGTGCTCGTGCAGGACGACATTGATGATCTTCGGGTCGGAACCGATCGCCTCGTGAGTCACGTCGACGATCTCGCGGATCAACTGGCGCCTGCGCGCTCCGGACAGACCCGTGGCAATGTGGCATTCGATTAAGGGCATCGGGATTTCTCCTGTGAGTGGGATTATTTCAAACGCGCAATGAGATCCTTGTCGCCGGCTGCGTTTTCGATGAACTCGGGCAAATGTTCGCCGTGCTCGACGAAATTGATCCCGCGGCCTTCGCGGATGACAAAGAAAATGTTGTCGTGCGACTCGCCGGTCGCCCCGCTCACGATGCGAAGCAGCCCGGCCGCCAATTGGCGCTTCTGCTGGTCGGTCCGGCCAAAGCGCATGTCGCAAGAAATGAGTGACATCGACGCTCTCCTTTTCGATGGTTGTCGGTTTGGCATTCGAGGAATGCTGCTGCCAAAGGTGCTGCCAAGCCGACGGCAAATCCATTGGACGATGGTGTCGCCAATACCTTGATATTGCTTTCGAGGCATTCCGCGGCGTTGGCGCCAACTGCTTCAGGGTCGGCCAAGCCGAAGATCCGGATGGCCGTCGCGTTGCGACAATGAATAGGCACGTCACAAGGGGCATTCTTGCTTCGAGCCGAAGCCAGCTACTGAATTCCAGGGTGGTGGGTCGGAAAGGTAGCGCTGGGTCGAACCTTTGCCAGCAGGCCCGTCAGGTCGGAGATTGGCCGGTCGTCCAGTGTCAGTACCGTCTCGATGATCTGGTCCCGCAGAGCCTCATCCGCATAGGCTTCACTGAGCCAGTGAAACTTTTCCACGACGCGGTCCCATGACATTGGGTTGGCCAGGCCGCCCTCATAGCCGAGATGCTCTGCCTCGAAGACGCGGCCATCCTTTGTGTGGACGGTGATACGGACGCTAAGCACATCTGGGAAGCGCGCCGTGAGACGATCGTCCGGGCGAACCTCGACGCGAGCTATCATCGCCTGTGCATCGGGCGCCTGGACGCGGGCCGTCTCCAGCTGGGCCGGACCGACCTGCCCGTCCAGCAAGGCCGCCGAGATGAGATATTTGAGATTGTAATCGCCCTGCTCCTTGGTCTGCGGGTGGTCCTTGGAGCCGTAGCTCCCACCGCCGGCCAAATCGAACCCCGCCTGGAAGATATCACAGCGCACATGCTCGACATCAGCCGCCACGAGATTATGGCGGTGCCGCAGATCCATCGTCGCTTCCAGGACCGGCTGCCCATGAATGAGCGAGCAATATTTCTTGAGAACAGTCTGCTTGACGAACTCGAGCGACGGATCGTCCCACTCCGCCTTAATCGGTTGAGCGAACATCTTCTCCAATCCATTAGGGCCCTCTAACAGACCGCTCGGGCCGGTGAACCCGCGCTTCGCCAGCGAGGCGGCATAAATCGCGCGCATTGCCGTGATTCCGGGCGAAAAGCCCTTCCATTGCGAGACCGGCTCGACATGCAGGCAGGCGAGCGAGACATTGTCCGCCGCTGCGATTGCCACGGCGTGAGCAATCTCGCTTGGCGAAAGCTGGAAGAGCTTCCCGGCGGCGGCCGCCGCGGACATCGCGAGTTGCAGCGCGTGGTTGAAGCCTTTCGCCATCACGGGGACGGCGGCGGTAAACCTGCACTGGATCTCGTAGGCGACGGCCAGTGCGAGCATGAACTGCTCGCCAGACGCCCCGACATGCTCGGCGGCGGCGAGGACCGCCCCGAAATTGTCGCTCGGATGGCAAAGCCCGCCTGTCGCCATGTAGCTGTCGAGGAGATCGACGTATCGCACGAGGCCCGAATTGAACAGCGCCGCCTGGTCCGGCGAGGTCTTGCCACCTCCGAGCAACGTGCATCGGCCCACGGCGCGGTATTCCTGAAACTGGTCGCGCAGCGCCGCGAATGGGCGCCCCGGCAAGGCCGCGATCGCACAGGCAAGGCTATCCAGGATATTGCGTTTGAACAGCCGGCGGAGATCCGGCGTCAGATGCTCCGGGCGAGCCGTGTCGGCAAACGCTGCGATGCGCTCGACTGCCGGGGGCGCCTTCAATGCATGCTGGTTTGACATTTGGGTTGGCCCTTTCGCACAGATTTCGTCGAGACGCGAAGAAGCGGTGGAACTGTCCGCAGCGGCCATGCATGAGCCGTGCGCTTCGCCCGTAAGCCCCAAGCCTGTGCCCGGTTGCGCCGCAGATCGATTGCACCTTGGTGTCGTCGCTACCTTGGTATTGGCGACACCATCGTCCGATATCGGTGCTTGGTGCGTGGCTTTATGTGTGACGCTGATGGTGAGCGTTCGGTTGCAGACAAGGGTCCACCTGACCCGCTGCAGCGGCACTGATCCCGCATTTCGTCCGATGCCTGAAAAAGGAGTTCAAAGTCATGCCCCATGCAATTCCCCATTTCATTGCCGGCGCGCGCCGTTTCGGTAATGGCGGCAATACCGCGCCGGTTTTCAATCCTGCAACCGGCGAGGAAACCGGTTCGCTGAGCCTGGCGGCCGATGCCGAAGTCGAAGTAGCGGTCGCCGCGGCAATGCAGGCTTTTCCAGCCTGGGCGGAAACGACACCCCTGCGGCGGGCGCGTATTCTCAATCGGTTCCTCCGCATAATGGAGGAAAGGATCGAAGAACTCGCGGCGGTCGTCACGTCCGAACATGGCAAGACGCTGGCCGATGCCAAAGGCGAAATCGGGCGAGGCATGGAAGTCGTGGAGTTCGCGACCGGCGCTCCCCAGTTGCTGAAGGGCGAGATCACTGAAAACGTCTCCAACCACATCGACAGCTATTCGCTGCGTCAACCATTGGGAGTCGTGGCAGGCATCACTCCCTTCAATTTCCCCGCCATGGTGCCATTGTGGATGTCTCCCGTCGCTTTGGCGTGCGGCAATTGCTTCATCTTGAAGCCGTCCGAGCGCGACCCTTCCGCGTCGCTGCTGCTTGCAGAGTGGCTGAAGGAAGCCGGTCTTCCCGATGGGGTCTTCAACGTGGTGCATGGTGGCAAGGACGCGGTGGACGCCATCCTGAACCACCCCGACATCAAGGCAGTGAGCTTCGTCGGATCGACGCCGGTCGCTCGCTACATCTATGAAACGTCTGCCCGCAACGGGAAACGCTGCCAGGCGCTGGGCGGCGCCAAGAACCACGCTATCATCATGCCTGATGCGGACCTCGATCGGGCGGTCGACGGACTCATCGGCGCGGCTTACGGTTCGGCAGGCGAGCGTTGCATGTCGATTTCCGTCGCTGTCCCGGTCGGAGAAAAGACCGCGGACGCCTTGATGGCCAAGCTCGCGCCGCGGGTACGCGCGCTCAAGATCGGACCTGGGACTGATCCCGATGCCGATATGGGGCCGCTTGTAACCAAGCAACATCTGGCGAAGGTGCGCGGTTACATCGACGCGGGCGTCGCCGAGGGTGCGACGCTGGTTGTCGACGGACGTGACTTCCGCCGCCAAGGCTACGAGAACGGCTACTTCATCGGCGGCACGTTGTTCGACAACGTCACGACGAACATGAAGATCTATCAAGAAGAGATTTTTGGGCCGGTGCTCTCGGTCGTGCGCGCAGATTCCTTCAATTCCGCGCTCGCGATCACCAACGAACATCCCCTCGGCAATGGCACCGCGATCTTCACGCGCGACGGAGACGCGGCCCGGGAATTCTCCAGCCGCGTCCAGGTCGGCCTGATAGGCGTCAACGTCGCCATCCCGGTGCCGATGGCGTTCCACTCGTTCGGCGGCTGGAAATCGTCGCTTTTCGGCGACCACCACATGCACGGGCCAGAAGGCGTCCGCTTCTACACCAGGATGAAGACCATCACGAGCCGTTGGCCTACCGGCATACGCGCGGGCGCAGAGTTCGCGTTTCCGAGCATCGGCTGACGCAAATTCGGGAGCGCAAAAGCACCAGACCAGGCGAGGCAGCCCGACCGCCCTTGCGATTTTTGCAGATGCGGCGCGGCCACCTGCAGAACTTTCTCCTCGTTTGCTTGCAGGGTATCAAATGACCGATGCGCTCCCGGATATAATGGCCAGAGGCTTGGCGGTGGCTTTCTGCGGGATCAATCCCGCAACGTCGGCAGCCACGGCAGGGCATCATTTTGTCGCGAGGAGCAATCGCTTCTGGCGCGTCATCTATCTGGCCGGCTTCACGCCAAGGCAAATCCGTCCTGAAAACGATCTTGCAATCCTGCAGTTTCGATGCGGCCTGACAACGGTGGTTCAGCGGCCGACAGCGCGGGCAGACCAGCTATCGACACGCGAATTCCTCGCCGCCGCCGAACAATTCGAACACAAGATCACGCATTATGCACCATGCTTCGTCGCCTTTCTCGGCAAGGCGGCCTATTCGGCGCTATCGGGCCGGCGAGAGATCGTCTGGGGCGCCCAGCCGACGACCCTCGGTGGCGCTGCGGTATGGGTGCTGCCCAATCCCAGCGGGCGAAACCGGGTGTTCAGCCTCGATCAGCTGGTCAGCGCCTACAGTCAACTCTATCGAGCGGTGGAGCTGGGCCTAACGGCGGATGAGATCTCTGCCCTCGAGACGCCATACGTCGAGCATAAGGAAAGACGATCATGACAGACAAACTCACTTGCGGCGTGCATCACGTCGGCCTCGCGGTGCCCGATCTCGACAGCGCCCAACACTTCTTCTGTGACCTGCTCGGCTGGGACGTGGTCGGCGGCAGGCCTGACTATCCGGCCGTCTTCGTCTCGGACGGCCGCACGGTGGTCACCCTGTGGCGCGTGGCGGACCCGGCGAATGCCGTGACCTTTGATCGTCGCACCAACATTGGTCTGCACCACCTGGCACTCGCCGTGGCGGATCAAGCCGCGCTCACGGCCGCGTTTGAGCGGGTGCAAGGAGATCCTGGCGTGACGATCGAATTCGCGCCAGAGGACGTGCACCCCGGTTCCAGCACGCGCCATTTCATCTGTGCCATGCCCGGAGGCGTGCGCATCGAATTTGCGACCGTACCGAGCTGAGCAACCAGGATCGACAGTCCCGTGGTGGCTGCCTTTGTCCAGCGAGTCTAAAAAAGGCGGCCTGCGGTGGGCCGAATCAGCCCATCGGCGTCGTTGATGAGCTTGCCCGATGCCCCGCATCGCGCTGTGCTCATCGCCTAGCCGAGTGGGCTGATTTGGCGCCATCAAATAGTCCTATCTGATCGGCGGATGCTCTAAGACTTGAAGACGATCATCTTTTCTTCGCTCATCTCCCGCATCGTGTAGGGAATGCCGCCAACGCCGTAGCCGGACTGACGTCGACCGGCAAACGGCATCCAGTCGGCCCGGAAGGCCGTGTGGTCGTTGACCATCACCGCCGACGCCGCCAGCCGCTCGGCAACATCGAGCGCACTCCGCAGGTCCTCGGTGAAGATGCTGGCCTGGAACGCAAATGGCAGCGCGTTTGCGGTCGCGACCGCGTCATCGAGCCGGGTGAACGGGTAAACGCAAGTGAGCGGGCCGAAGACTTCGAGGGTCGAAACCTTGGCATCGTCCGGTGGTCGCACCAGGATCGACGGTTTCAAGGTTGTGTTGCTGAGGCGGCCGCCGCCGATCACGCTGGCGCCGCCTGCCTCGGCCTCGCCGATCCACGCCGCCACCCGATCAGCCTCACGCGGTGCGATCAGCGGGCCGACCTCGGTTTCGGCCAGCGTCGGATCCCCGACCTTGAGCGTCGCGACACGCGCGCCGAAGCGTTCGAGAAACTCGTGCTCGAGATCGGCATGGACGAAGATGCGCTGGACGGACACGCAGACCTGGCCGGCATGATAGTAGCCGCCCTTGGTCAGCGGCTCGATGAGGCGGTCGAGGTTGGCGCTACGGTCGATGATCGCCGGTGCGGCGCCGCCATGCTCCAGCGCGCAGCGGGTCCCCGGCGCTAGCTTGGCGCGCAGATGCCAACCAACCCGCCCCGAGCCGATGAAGCTCAGAAAGGCGATCCGTGGATCGGTCGCGAGCCGCTCAGCGAGCTCGGTGGTCTCGGGCAGAACCGTCTGGCACCAGGCAATGGGCAGCCCGGCCTCGCGGACCAAGCGGACCAAATCGATGCACGACAGTGGCGTCGCCGTCGCCGGCTTGATGATCACGGGACAGCCGACCGCAATTGCCGGCACGATTTGATGGACAATCAGGTTCAACGGATGATTGAACGCCGAGATGGCGGCCACGACGCCGATCGGCTCGACAATCGTGAAGGCGCGCCGCTCGCCGCTCGCCGGCGTGAGGCCCATCGCGATCTCCCGACCGGCGGTGACGCGCAGCGCGTCGACAGCGTTCAGCACGCCGTCGATCGCGCGATCGGTTTCGATCAAGGCGTCGGTCAGTGGTTTGCCGCCCTCGCGGGCGATCTGGTGGCCGAGATGCTCGCGCTGGCCCGCCATCAGCGCGGCAAGCCGCCGCAGGATATCGATCCTCCGATGGGCCTTCAGCCAGGCGCCCCGGTCGGCGAAGGCTTTTGTGGCGGCCTCGATCTTGCGCTCGAGCGCTGCCGCGTCGTCGCTTTCGAGTTGCGCAATCGGCGCCCGATCGAATGCTTGAACTACTTGAATCATAACGACCTCCGTTCCTCTAGGTTGGGTTGCGCAATTCGTCGACCAGAACCCGCATGTTCTCGGAATAATCCACCGGTACGCACACGAGATGCAGCCCGCCGCCAGCGAATGCCGCCTCGAGCGCCGGCGCCAGCCCGTCGGCACTCGCCACCAGACTGCCCCTGGCGCCGTAGGCCCGCGCGTAGGCAACGAAATCGGGATTGCCGAACGTCATGCCGAAATCTTCATGTCCATCGACCGCCTGCTTCCAGCGGATCATTCCGTAGGCATTGTCCTGCAGGACCAGCACTACAAGATTGAGGCCGAGACGCGTTGCGGTCTCGAGCTCTTGCGAATTCATCATGAAGCCGCCGTCACCGCACACCGCGAGGATGCGTCGGTCCGGATGCAGCAGTGCAGCCATCATGGCGGAGGGCAGCCCGGCTCCCATCGTCGCAAGCGCGTTATCCAGCAGCAGCGTATTTGCGACGTGAGTGCGGTAATTGCGCGCGAACCAGATCTTGTACATGCCGTTGTCGAGGCAGACGATACCGTCCTCTGGCATCACCTGACGGACATCGTGCACGATGCGCTGCGGTGTCAGTGGATAGCGGTCTTCGTTCGCGCGATCCGCGATCCGCGCCAGGATTTCCTCGCGTAGTCCCAGCAGCGCCCCGGCATTCGGTAGCTTGCCCTCGAGACGGTCGGCAAGCAGCGCCAGGCTCGGGCCGACATCACCGACAAGTTCGGCATGCGGGCAGAATACCTCCTCGACCGTCGCGGGCAGATATCCCACGTGCAGGACCGTCGGGCCACCCCGCCCCATGAGGAAGGGTGGCTTCTCCACCGTGTCGTGGCCGATCGAGATGATGAGGTCGGCGCGGTCGATGGCACGATGAACATGGTCTCGCTCGGAGAACGCGGCGGTTCCCATGTAGAGCCCCGACCCGCCAGTGACCGCCCCTTTGCCCATCTGCGTATTGAAGAAGGGGATTTGGACGCGCCTCACGAAATCTGACAAGGCCTCGGCCAGGTGCGGGCGGCTTGCGGCCGCGCCCAGCATCACCAGCGGTCGCTCGGCCTTGAGAATCAGCCCGGCTGCCCGTTCCAATGCCGCCCGCTGGGCAACGGGCAAATCGATCCGATGCAATGTCACAGGTGAAATCTCGGGCGCCATCTCCGCGGCGATGTCCTCGGGCAATTCGAGATGAACCGGGCCCAGTCGCTCTTGCTGCGCGACCCGAAACGCGTTCCGCACGATTGCCGGAATCGTCGCTGGACTGACAATCTGCTGCGCCAGCTTGGTCAACGGCACCATCGTCGCGACGATGTCGACAACCTGAAAGCGTGCCTGCTTGCGCCTCAGAATGCCTTTCTGACCGGTGATCATCACCATGGGCATCGCCCCGAGCAGGGCGTAAGCGGCGCCCGTGGCCAGATTGAGCGCACCCGGGCCAAGCGTCGCAAGACACACCCCGGCCCGGCCGGTCAGCCTTCCATGAGTAGCCGCCATGAAGGCGGCTGCCTGCTCATGACGGGTCACCACGAGCTTGATCGTGGAGCGGTGCAGCGCTTCCACGACGTCGAGATTTTCTTCCCCGGGAACGCCGAAGATTTGCTGCACGCCTTCGTTTTCGAGGGCGGATACAAGCAGATCAGCACCCTTCATCGGATGACTCCTTATCGCGGAAGGTATCCCAGCATATGACGCGCTCCTCATTCGCGTGGAACGCTGAGGTTGGGTCAAACGGAGTGCCGGTTCGATTGAACGATGGTATCGTCGTTACTTTGGTGGCGGTCGGCACAACCGGCGAGGTTCAGACCTCGGGCGATTCAAGTTGGGCGGCGGCTACGCGCCGCCTCCAGCTCATTCTTGAGTGCGCCAACCAATTCTGCGGCGGGCATGACGCGAGCCAATGGCGCCCCTTGACCGGCCCATTGGGCACCGAAGCCCCCCTCGCCATGCGCCTTCGCCGCTGCGGCAAGAGCCTTGCCAGCGTCGTAAGCGATCGGATAATCCGGGATTTTCAGGCCGCTCAGCTCTGTATCTTTCAGCATTGTGAACTTGTTTGGCAGACAGCGAGCCGGCCGGCCGGAGATCACGGTCGTCATCTCGGTCATACCTGCGCCGGGCCCAAACAACGCACCGCGGTGGAATTGATCGGCACTTGATTCCGGGCAGGCAATGAAGGCCGTGCCCAATTGCGCGGCTTCGGCGCCGAGATCCAGAACCGCGGCGATGCCAGTTCCATCCATGATGCCGCCGGCCGAGATCACCGGCAGCGATATCTTGCTGACCAGAAGCCGGGTGAGCGCCAGGACACCAATCTGTTGATCGGCAGCGGCTGGATCGAATACACCGCGATGACCGCCAGCCTCATAGCCCTGCGCGACAATAGCATCAACGCCCGCCGCAACGGCTTGCTCGGCCTCATGAAGATTGGTGGCCGACGACAACAACACAATTCCCGCCCCTCTCAGTTGGGCAATAACCTCAGCATTGGGCAGACCAAAGTGGAAGCTGACGACGGCGGGCCTGATTTCCAGGATCAGCTTTAACATCGCTGTATCGGCAACGAAGCTGGTGTAAATCTCCTTGAGTGCCATCGCTGGCTGGGCGCCATAACGCTCGAAAATGGGCCTTAAGCCCATCTGCCAAGCGCGTTCACATTCGGGGTGTGCGGTGGCAGGCTTATGGCAAAAGACGTTGACATTGAAGGGCCCCGATGTCGCTGCTCTGAGCGTCTCGATCATGGTGCGCGCGCCGGCGGCATCGACCGCCCCGACGCCTATAGAGCCGAGTGCTCCGGCATTTGTGACGGCTGCAGCCATGGCTGGGGTAGAGGTGCCGGCCATCGGGGCCTGAATGATCGGCAACGCGATTCCAATTCGCTTCAGCAGGCTTGCCATTGACGTACCTCCTCGCCTTTCCAGCACGGTTACTCGCCATGCCGGCCAGCCAGGGCTGGCATCAACATGGAAAAGAAGCGGCCGGTCCCGGGGGCTATGAGGGGGCGAGGACCGGCCGCTGATTCTGACCGGCCCGGGGGAAAGCCGATCAGCATGAACCCGTCCCAGGGAGGATGAAGCGGGTTCGACTACGCAGTTATCACTTCATCACAAGTGCGGCGACGAGTTTATTGCACAATAGTATCGGAAATACTTTGCGATCACTCCCGCATTAATGAGAAATTCTGCCATATCTCAATCTCCTTCAGACCAGGTCAGTTCATGGCTTCCAAAGCGAGCGCAATGCCCTGGCCGCCACCGATGCACAGCGTGACGATTCCCCGCTTGATGTTGTCGCGCTTCATTGAGTGGAGCAGGCGGGTTGTCAGGATCGCGCCGGTTGCGCCGATCGGGTGACCGTGGGCGATGGCGCCGCCTTCGACATTGACGATATCCTCCGGCACGCCCAGTTCGCGCATTACTGCCAGCACGATGGCCGCGAAGGCCTCGTTGATTTCCATGCGCTCAACGTCTGCGATCGTCCAACCTGCGCGCTCAATTGCCTGGTGAACGGCCGGGATTGGCCCCAGACCAAACAGTCCCGGTTCGACCGCGCCGACGCCATAGGATACGAGACGGGCCAGCGGTTCCACGCCGCGTTTGTCCACCCAGTGGCGCTCGGCCACAATCATCGCGGCTCCCGCGCTGTTCAACCCCGGGGCGTTGCCGGCAGTGATCGTCCCGTCCTTGCGGAATGCCGGTTTCAGCTTCGCCAGGCTCTCTACTGTGGTCTCCGGCCGATTGTGCTCGTCCTTGGCAAAGGTGACCGTCCCTTTGCGGGTCTTGATCTCCACCGGCGCGATCTCGGCGTCGAACTTGCCGGCGGCCTGGGCGGCGCTGAAGCGTTGCTGGGAACGCTGTGCCCAGCGGTCCTGTTCAGCTCGTGTAATCTGGAATTTCGCCACCAGATCTTCGGTATGCCAGCCGGAATGTTCGTCTGAAAAAGCATCGTTGAGACCGTCGCGCAGCATGCTGTCATAGATGCGGCCATCGCCCATCCGATAACCCCAGCGGCCACCGCCCAGCAGATAGGGCGCCTGGTCCATGTTCTCCATGCCGCCGGCGACCGCGCAGGCGACGTTGCCGAGCCAGACTTCCTGCGCTGCAGAGGCAACCGCCTGGGCACCGGAACCGCAGACCCGGTTCACGGTCATGGCCGGAACCTCGACTGGAATGGCGCCGTGTATGGCGGCCTGCCGTGCCGGATTCATCTTGGCGCCAGCCTGGATGACCTGTCCCATCACGACGGTCTGAATGTCTGCTCCCGTCAGCTTTGCCCTTTCCAGGCTGCTGCGAATGCTGGCCGCGCCCAAGTCGGGGGCGGGAGTGTCCTTCAGCGTTCCGTCATAGGTGCCGATGGCGGTGCGGGTCGGTGAACAAAGCACCACTTGAGACTTGGCCATGCGCAGTTCCTTTCCTTGTTTCGACCGGGCATTTTGCCCAAGAAGGCTTGTTGCCGGCAAGCTCGTTCGATGCGCGCATCAGGTGCGTCATTCACGTGAAAGCGCCGTCGCCGGGCATGACGGCGACCTGAAAGCCCACCTCTATGATCTCGCTTGCGTTGTCACCGGCCTGAACCGCCTTTTTCGCTTGGAAGGCAAGGCTCAGCTCGCCGCGTGGACTCACCTCGATTCTCCCAACATGCCCTAACGATATGAAAAGCGCTCATGTTCTTCTGGATAGCGGGCCCCTTGCACGGTGATCCGGGACATAGCCTCTTCGATCTCGTGAAGGTCTCCGGAGGTAAACCCGACGGATGTCGCGCCGATATTTTCCTCCACGCGCGCTAGCTTCGTTGTGCCAGGGATGGGCACAATCCATGGCTTTTGAGCGAGCAGCCAAGCCAGCGCGACCTGGGCCACTGTCGCCCGCTTTTTCCTCGCGATGCGTTCAAGCAGGTCAACCAGCGTCCGATTGCTCTTCATGGCCTCCGGCGCAAAGCGGGGAATTCGACGCCGTGGGTCCTTGCCGGTGAAGGTCTTTTCCGCATCGATTTTCCCGGCGAGAAATCCCCTGCCGAGAGGGCTGAATGGAACAAAGCCAATGCCAAGATCCTCAAGCAATGGGAGCACGTCGTCTTCGGGGCGCCGCCACCATAGTGAATATTCGCTCTGGACGGCGGTAACGGGCTGCACAGAATGTGCGCGGCGAATGGTGTGGGCCGCTGGTTCCGAAAGGCCGAAATGTCTGATCTTGCCTTCTTCGATGAGGCTTTTCACGGTGCCTGCGACATCTTCGATGGGCACCTCGAGGTCCACGCGATGCTGATACAAAAGGTCGATCGTGTCGGACTTGAGCCTCTTGAGCATTCCTTCTGTCGCCCGCCGGATATGCTCCGGGCGACTGTTGAGACCCGGCCCGCGCTCTCCGGTCTCAGGGTCGATATTCCAACCGAACTTGGTTGCGATCACGACCTCGTTCCTGAATGGCGCAAGCGCCTCCCCAACGATTTCCTCATTGATAAATGGGCCATAGGTCTCGGCGGTATCGAAGAAGGTAACACCGCGCTCGACCGCGCCCCGGATCACGTTGATCATTTCCTGCCGATCCACGACCGCTCCGTAGGCGCCGGTCATGCCCATGCAGCCAAGGCCAATGGTCGAGACCTCGATGTCGCTTCTCCCAAGTTTGCGCTTTTGCATCTTATGATGACCTCCTAACTGGCTTGCGGTCTGGAGCGCCATGGGGCGTCACCGGCCTTTTCCAATCGATCGACGTTTGCACCATCGTGGATTGCTGGTGCGATCTGATATGCAACTCGCTTCGGAAAAGCGCCAGTAGACAAAGGTGTCGGCGATAATGTCGTACGTCAGGATTTGGGCATGGCGCACGGAGCTCCGGTCAGGCATTTAGCCCCCGACCTTGCGCCACGGCGCAGCGTTGCACTGGCCGTAAAGCATTCTTTTCGTGTTGTGTTGCTTCTTGTTATGGGATTTTGTCGAATTTCAGTGTTGTTTGTGACGTGAGCGAAAGACAAATGACCGGGCACTTCAATTCACTTGGCCAACCCATTGGCGCGCCGCTCGCTGCAACATCAGCGCGTCCGCGGCCACTCCGGACGCCGATGGCGGGGCGCTTCTGCAGCGTCATTGCGGTCGAGCCCGCTGCACACGCCCCTCTGCTGTTCGATGCCTTCAAGAGCGATCATCACGGTCGCAACTGGACCTATCTGCCCTACGGGCCTTTCGATGATCTGGCTGCCTTCCGCAGCTGGATGGATCGCTTCTGCACAGGTGAAGACCCACTGTTTTACACCATCCTTGATCGTGAAGCGCGGCCGGTGGGCCTTGCCAGTTATCTGCGCATCGATACCGGGGGAGCAGCTATCGAGGTCGGCCACATCAACTTCGCCCCCAGGCTGCAACGCACCGCGGCTGCCACAGAAGCCATGTACTTGATGATGCGCCGCGTCTTCGATGAGCTGGCCTACCGGCGCTATGAATGGAAATGCGATTCGCTCAATGCGCCATCCTGGCGTGCAGCGGAACGGCTTGGCTTCATCCATGAGGGAACCTTCCGCAAGGCCACTCACTACAAGGGCCGCAACCGCGACACCGCCTGGTTTGCCATCGTGGATGACGATTGGCCGGGCATCCGTGCCGCGTTTGAGGATTGGCTTGGCGAAGACAACTTCGATGCCGATGGCCGCCAGAAGCGACCGCTCAGGACCCATGGCGAACGACGTTGAGCCAGGATAATTCCACCTGACTGGTCGGCGGACGCTCTAACGATTCAGCGCGCTCGGACCGCTGACGAAGGGACTGTCGCGTACGTAAAAACGCAGCAAGAACTCGGCTGCATGTGAAATGCCGATTCTTGCGCTTGTGCCGATGTCCGCCGGCTGTAGGTCATCGCAGGCCAGCCATAGCGGGCCGTCCCGGCAGAGGTCCGTGCCGTCCAGCCGGCGATCGATCTGGAGTGCCTGGGCAAGGCGTCCCGGCCCCCGCGTGAGTTGGTGGAGGGATTGCACGCCACGATGTCGCTGCATGATCGGCATCCCCTGCAGGGGTTCGAGCGCTCTGATGAGAACGCCCGCTCCGATACCGGCGATCTCGCTTGCCACGTTGAGCATGTATGACCTGCCGTAGACGAGGTAGACGTAGGCATGCCCGTGAGAGAGATAAAGCGAGCGATTGCGCGCCGTCATCCCGCGGTATGTGTGACCGGCAGGATCGCCGACAGGATAGGCTTCCGTCTCGACGATGCGTCCGCTGACCAGACCCCCGCCCGTCTCGCGCACCAGGATCTTGCCGATCAAACTGCGTGCCAACGAAACTGTGTCGAGCGGTAGCTCCGCCCGGTCGAGGCGTCTGCGGGCGCTCCACGGGCCGGCTCGCGCCGGCGTGGCGTCATGGTCAGTCGTTTCTCGGATCATCGGCAGGGTCGACATAATCCAGTCCCAGGGGGCCAATCGCCATGACCTGGCTGATGTAGTCGGATGACTTCGCCCAATGAAAATGCGACTGGCCTCCCGGCAGCACGACCAGACTGCCCGGCGGATAGCCGACCAGCTTGGTTGCATCGAAGATGTCTCCGAGCCCGATGTAGAAGACCCCCGACATCACGGTGTAGATGCGGTCTTCGGGATGGCGATGCGGCATCATCTTGACGCCATGCGGCACCCATACCCGGATGACATAGGGCCCGGCCTGGGTCGGATTGCCCAGCATGGCCGCAAGCCGCACCCCCGACGGAAAGGCATCGAACGATTGCCATTCGACGTCCTCGGGAAGTATGGCGTGGAAACCGTCCTGGTCGGGGAAGTGGCCGTTGGCACGGGTTCCCATGGCGCGCGGCTCCTCAATGTCGGACATATCGGCACTCCTTTGTGCAACTGATAGCCTGCTGCATCGCTTGTCGCGAAGTCGACTGTCCGGATTTGGCGCCCGAACGGCCATTGCACCTTGGTATCGAGCGGCAGACCCGGTGAAGACGAGGGGCGATACCCCTTTGTTCAGTTCATCTGGCCCGGGGAATAAATCCCGGCACCCCGGTCTCCACAACGGCGTTGAACCGGACGCTGGTTGCGATGCCATCGCGTATCTCCTGCACGGCGTCGGCGGGCAGGGGTGAAATCTCGAAATTCTCCCTGATATGGTGAGGTGAGGTCGAGGTGGTCAGGAACGCGGTGCCGCGTTGCACGGCCCAGGCCAGTGCAACCTGAGCAGGGGTCTTGTGGACACGCTGCGCGATGGCCCCGATGACCGGATCGTCCGTTATCCTGGGATCCATTCCATGCCCCAGGGGTGCGAATGCGAGCACCACGATCCCATGCTGGCGACAGAAGTCGAGGAGCTCCCATTCGGGGAGATAGGGATGCGACTCGACCTGCACCACGGCAGGTTTGATCCGGGCCGCCGCAACAATCTCTTTCAGCTTGTCGAGGCCGATGTCCGACAGGCCGATGGCCCTGCACCGGCCCTCGTCCACGAGTCGCTCCATCGCCTGCCACGTCTCTGCCAGCGTTACCCCGGAATCATAGATCACCTGACCGGCCGCGTCTCTCGGATCCTGTTCGTCGCCGGGTTGAAAGGCAAAGGGGGTATGGATCAGGTAGCCATCAGCATAGTCGATTTGCAGACGACGAAGACTCGCCTCGAAGGCGGGCTTGACCCGCTCGGGACGGTGATTGCTGTTCCACAACTTGGTGGTGACGAAGACGTCCCCGCGGCGAGCCGTTCCGGCCTTGAATGTTTCCCCCATTGCATTGCCGACCACGTGTTCATTGCGGTAGCGCTCTGAACAATCGAAGTGCCGAAAGCCCACTTCCAACGCGACTTTGATAGCCTGGTTGGCCACGACAGGGTCCGGAATCAGGGTGCCGAACCCGACGGCCGGGATCGCCCCGCTGCCGTGGGCAAGGGGTATCCTGGTATAACGAAGCGTGTCAGCGGCGGGCATGCTCATACTCCTTTGTCCGCATTCGACGGCACAACACGAGCCTGTGCGATCGGACGATCCGGACCTTCGATCTTGCGCCGGGAGGCGAGCTGCGTCGCGCAAGCCACGGCAATTGATCGGGCCTAGTGGCGTCACAAATCAATCACGATGTCCCCCTTTGGTTGCGAACAGCACATCAGCATATTGCCCTCGGCTGGTGCATCGATCGGCTCCGGCCGGTAGCAGATCCTCCCGGCCACAAGTGCCGTCTCGCAGGTATGGCACACCCCCGTTCGACACGACCATCTGACCGGAACGTCGCAAGCTTCGGCCAGATCGAGCAAGCTGTTGTAGGTGGGTTCCCATCGGACATTGAGTCGGCTGCGGGCGAACGTCACCTGCGCTCCTGAGCCGGAAGGCCCTGAAGGCAGATGCGGCGGCCGGCGCGGCGCAGCAGCAACCCCGGGCGTGATAGATGGACCGGCGCCGAACGTCTCGGTGTGAATGCAATCTGGCGCGACACCCAGGGCTTCAAGGCCGTCACTCAGATCGGTCATGAAAGTCGACGGCCCGCAAATATAGAAGTCACCATTTCGTGGCACTTCAAGCTCCTGGAGCATACGGATATTGAGGCGCCCGGAAGCGTCGAAATCAATGTCGGGCCGATCCTCGGGACCAGGGGCGCTATAACAAACATGGCGGTGGTGGTGGGCAAGCGCGTGCAGCAGCCTGCGGGACTCCTCGGCAAACGGATGTTCGCGGCCGTTGCTGGCCCCGTATAGCCACCACACCTGTCTCGTCGATGCTTCGGCCGCCAAGGCGTGGAGCATCGCAATCACAGGCGTCACGCCGATCCCGGCACTCAACAGAACAACCGGCGTGTCGACTGGCCGGAGTGTGAAACTGCCGCGTGCCGCGCTCGCCTGCACGATGTCGCCCACGCGCAGCTCGTCGTCGATGTAGGCACCGGCCGCGCCATGAGCTTCCCGCTTGACGCTCACTCGGTAGCTCGGGGCACCCGGTTCGCCGGACAGTGAATAGCTGCGGATGAGCGCGGGCGCGGAAGCCGGCCCGAGCCGCAGCACGACAAACTGCCCGGGGAGAGCCGCGACAAGAGAGTGGCCGTCGGGGGATTCAAGTACCAGCGAAATCACTTTGCTGCTCTCGCGCACCTTGCGCGCCACGCGAAGCGGACGGAAACCACGCCATGCCGGGGGGACTCCAACGGTCCGGTGAGCCCTGGGTTTCCTGTCGTGACGCCATCCTTTCGGTCCTGCGTGTGCAGCGCTTCGAAGGAACTGCGCCAGTCGTCGCTCAGCGCCACGATGCGTAGCGCGCGTTGCAGTCGATCAGGGGGGTGGCCGGGCTTGTACATGAGCGCATCGATCTCAACCACGCTCATGCGCTCGGGTCCGAGCGCGACCCGCGTGATCTCGTCGCCGGCCTCCACTTCGCCTTCCTCCAGCACACGCATGTAGAAGCCCGGCCTGCCGTGCCTGACCAGCAGCGCGGCCATTTCCGGCTCGTTCATGCGGATGCCCAGCCGGTAACAGGGAACGCGCGGCTGCGTCACCTCGAATAAGGCGCCGCCGCTCCGGTAACGGTCACCGATGCACACCTCGGCATCAGGCAGCCCATCGACAGTGAAATTCTCCCCGAACTGCCCAAAGGTGAAGTCGTTCCGGCGCAACTGCTTTTGCCAGTACCGGTAGGAATCGATCTGATAGACAAGGACGGCCCGCTTTTCGCCGCCATGGCCGGCCAGGTCAGCCTGACCGTCGCCGTCGATATTAAGTCGACGTACCATGCGCGGTCCTTCAACCGGTGCCTTCCAAATGCCGGTGTGGACGATCTTGCCTTGCCAGGTGACGTCCCGCGGCAGGCCAACATTGACCGACAGCAAGCGTGCCATCGCGTATCTCCCTTACCGCGCCTGCCTGACCATTTCCGGGCCCATGACGTTAATGGGCGGGTTATCGAAGGTGACCCGCCAACAGGCCGCCGATCTCTTCGCAAGTCGAATTTGCACCGGCTTCGACAGATCGTTCATCAAGGCCGCCTGTAGCTACCACATGCGCTTGGTGCCAAGATCTCTCACGGGCTCGCGGGCCGCCAGTAGACTATGGTGTCGCCGACGCCATGCCAGGGACTCCGGAACGCCGGCGTATTCGCGATCAGACAGCCGATGTTGTCCGGAAGCCGATCGAAGCGGTCGAACAGCTTCGACATCGCCCCTGCCCTATCGTTTCGGTAAGGACCGGAAGCGTTGGTTGCGGCAGGTCAAGTCGCCGGCTCGGAGTGCACTATGCTGGCGAGACGGGTCGTGGCAAAGGCTTCAGGCCAATTCATCCAGCAAGGCCCTGGCCTGTTTCAGTCTCAATGTGGAAAAGCCCTCGGTAAAGTGATCGTATACCGGCAAGAGCACCGCATGGGCCTCGGCGTCTCTTTGCTGACTTCGCAGCAGCTTTGCTAGGCTTATGGCCGCACATAACTCCCAGTATAACGCCTCCTGCGCATGTGCGTGAAGCATCGACTGGTGAAACAATTCCTCCATCTGCGCCGGGTCATGAAGGCCGCGCATCCCATACAGTTCGCCCTTGATCCTCAAGATTTCAGGTATGAACCATCGATAGTCGGTCCCTTGCGCAAAGCGCAAAGTCTCATCGATCTCGCCCAGACCGTCATTGACGCGGCCAATCGCGCCAAGAGCAACGGCGAGTTCCGCCCGAAAAAGGGGATAGAACAGCAGATGCTTGGCTTCGAGTATTTCAGCCAGTCCTGAACGAAGCAGATCGATCCCGATCTCAGGCTCGCCTAGCTTCACCGCCAGGGCGCCCCTCATACAACAGCCGACGGCATTGAAGGGGCGCAAGCCGTGCTTGTAGGCGTGATTGACCAGCTCTTCACTGTGGTCTTTCGCGCAATCCAGCTCACCGATATTCAGAAAGATGACCGCCGCCGCCCATGCAAGGGCGACACACAGCGCCGTCGGCTGGTTCGTCCCGCGCGCCTCCTCGATCGCGGTCGTTGCCACCCTCGATGCCACATCCAATAGGCCCTGAGATAATAAATTGACGGAGTTGTGGCTGAGGGCCGAGACGCGCAGGTCGCTGGCAAAGCGAATCATGTCCCGACCCCGTCTTCCCACGGGATAGTGGTCGATCGCCCAACTGAGCCGTTCATTGGCCTCGGTGTGCGCGGCCAGATAGGTCTGGGCCACACCTATCAGCCAGGCGGCGGTTGCCCGGGACTGCAGATCGCGAATTCTGGCCACTTTTTCGTATTCGCGTGCAAAAGCCAGTGCGTCATGCAATGCCATGGCACGGGCAGAGAACAGCCAGAGACCATAAGTTGCGCGCTGCTGGTAGTCGAAGTCCTCGAATTCCCGCGCCAGTTCCAGTGCCCGCGTTAGGGCAGCGCGAGCGTGAGTGCCGCTTCCCTGGGTATAGATGAGGCCAAAGCCTAGACTGCATTGCAGAACCATTTCGGAGTGGGTGCCGGCGGCGTCGCCAATCTGTGCCAGCGCCCTGCCGGCCCAATCGCAAGACTCAGCGACCAGCGATACGGCGACCCAGAAATCAATTGTGGCGGCGGCAAGAGCGGCCCCGAGAACGGTATCGCCAACGGGTGAAAGCGCCCAATTCAGTGCCGCCCGAAGATTGTCGACTTCTCGCCGATAGTGGTCAAGGTCGTCGATAGCGGCCTGATGCTGCTCTTCGATTGCAAAGGGGGCGAACAAGGCCAGATAGAATTCCGCGTGGCGGCGGGCGACCGGTCCGGTATTGCCACTTTCGGCGAGCTTTTCGAGCGCATAAACGCGGACCGTCTCGAGCAGGCGCCAGCGCCTGGCGGTCTCCGGCCCGTCCAATGTCACCAGCGACTTCGAGACAAGGCTTGAGATGCCGAGTGCGACGCTGGATTCGGTGTCGCCTGCGACGGCCGTCGCCCCTACGAGCGTGAACCCGGCGGGGAACACCGCGAGTTGCTGCAAAAGGCGCTTTTCTGCCTCGGGCAACAGCTCATAACTCCAGTCCAGAGTCGCTCGCAGCGTCCGATGCCGCGGCAGCGCCGTTCGCCGGCCGCCTGTGAGCAATGCGAAGCGGTCGTCCAGATGTTCGGAGACCTGCTGAATTCCAAGGGTGGCCGCTCGCGCCGCCGCGAATTCAATGGCTAGCGGAATGCCGTCAAGCCGACGGCAAATTGCCGCGATTACCGGAAGCTTGTCGGCATTTGGCCGGAAGTCTGCTCGCAACGACCGCGTCCTTTCATTGAACAACTGCACAGCAGAATGCCCAAGCACATCCGACGCCTCCAGGTGCGGCTCCGGCACCTCCAGCGGCGGTACCCGATAAACACACTCGCCCTCGACACGCAGCACCTCTCGGCTCGTTGCGAGTATTGTCGTGCGCGGGCAAAGGCGCATGAATGCTTCTGCCATGCGTGCCGCGGCGTCGATGACGTGTTCACAGTTGTCGAGAACGAGGAGGACCTTCCTGTGACCCGTCGCTCGGGCTACCGATGCCGTTGAAATCTCATCGCCGCTCAATTGCAGGTTCAGCACGTGAGCGACGGCAGATGGCACGTGTTCGGGATCGGACAGCGAGGCCAGCTCGACCAACAAGACATCGCTCGCGAGCGTCGGGAACAGGTTGCGCGCCACCTCGGATGCCAGCACCGTCTTGCCGATCCCGCCCGGCCCTGTAAGCGTCACTACCCGGTAGGCCGACAGCAGGTCGCGCAGATGATGCACGGCTGTCTCCCGCCCGAAAAGGGCCGGTGCCCCGAACGCAACATTGGTCAGAAAAGGATGATCGACCGTTCGAGCCAGCTCGGGCGGATTCGGCTTTTCCGGCGTGCTTTCATGCCGCACTGTCCAGTCGCCCACCAGCCGATAGCCGCGACCCGTAACCGTCTTGAGGATGCCGCGGTCCTCCCCCAGCGCCCTTCGGATCGCGGAGATATGGACTTGAATGGTGTTGTCCTCGACGATGGAGCGTTGCCACACACGCGTCATGAGGTCGTCCTTGGTTACGACCTCGCCGGCGGCCTTCACCAGCGCTTCGATAATCTCGAAGGCGCGATTGCCAATTGGTACGGCTACCCCGTTGGCGCGCAATTCGCGCTCGGCGAGGTTGACCTCCCATCCGCCGGACTCAAACACGAGCGATTCGCGCTGCTGCACGAAGAGTCCTCCGCAGCTGGACCGTCAAATCTTAACCGACAGTGGGGCGCAGGCAAGCAGCGAAAGAGAACTGATCGTCGCACCCCAGGCCTGGCCAGTCGCCAAGTTCCTTCAGCATTTTTCAGGTCTGTTTCAGGACACCACGCGCTCATTCCTGCAAACTGCAAATGGAAAGCAGCAGGGTTTTACCTTGCATGTCAAGAAAGTGAGACAAGGCAAGACCTGCCCGGAACCGCTGGCGATTGGCATGGCGGGATGGGTGCCTGACAAGGAATATCGGTGCACCCGTCGCAGAACCGAGGAGATTTTCAATGATAGCCATGAGCGATATCAGCACGGTGACCGCGTCTGAACGTCACCTGAGATTGTCCCGAACCTCCGCGCAACCGGCCGAGCCCCGCCCCGCCCCGACTGTCTTCGTCATCAACGACGATGAGCCGGTGCGCGAGGCGCTGGGCTCACGTATCCGCCGCTCAGGTTGGCAAACCGAGACATTCGCGACTGCACGGCAATTCTTCTTCCGCTCTACGGTGCCCTGTCCGTGCTGCCTGGTGCTCGACATCGCTGTCCCCGACCTCAAAGGTGCCGAACTTCAAAGGCGCATAGCAGCCAATCACATTGACATGCCCATCATCCTCACCAGGGGTTATGGCGACGTGGTCATGATGGTGCAGGCAACCCGGGGAGATGCCGTCGAACTCGTGAAGCAGCCGTTCGGCGGCGATGAACTTGTAAGCGCCGTCGCGTACGCAATCGAGCACAGTGAAGCGGCGCTGCAACATGAGGCGGGGGTACAAGCGCTTCGCGATCGCCTCGCTACACTCAGCCGCCGGGAACGACAGGTCATGGAACTGGTTGTTACCGGCTTGTTGAACAAGGTGATCGCATACGAGCTTGGCATCAGCGAGATTACGGTCAAGGCGCACCGCGGCAGGGTGATGCGGAAAATGCAGGCCCGCACTCTTGCCGACCTCATCATGATGGCCACAAGCCTCGGTCTGACAGGCGATCGACAGGCAAGCGCCCCGCCCGTCGCGATGGACAGACAGCCGCAGCCACAGCATTTTCACCTTGACCGGCCGGGTGCGATCGCCTCGGCAGACTACCGCGCTGCATGAGCATGCTTCCATAGCCTTCGCGGTCAACTCGCCCAAGACAGACCGCCGACGAGGCCCCGTCAATCTGGGCTGTCCATGCCCCTGCTCGCTATATCGGCAACGCTCATGCGCGCGAGCGCGAGGGTGCGGGGGGCTCAGGCATGAAGCTCGATTCGGCGAATGCCCGCAGCGATGTCCCCCCAGACCCAGCCCTCAGACCAGATTGATTGCGACCTCGATATTACCGCGTGTGGCGCGCGAATACGGGCACAGTTGATGCGCCTCATCGACAATTGCCTGGGCGACTTCGCGCGCCACGCCTGGCAGACTGATGTTGAGGCGGGCTGCCAGGGTGTAGGCACCATCGACGAGGGTCAGATCGACTTCCGCATCGATGGCGAAGTCGGAGGGAAGTGCTACTCGCTTCTTGCGAGCCGCGAGCCCCATCGCGCTTTCAAAGCAGGCTGACCAACCGGCGGCGAACAACTGCTCCGGATTTGTGCCGGGGCCGCCCGAACCGGGCGGTGAGAGCTTGACCACGAGGTGGTTGTCGGAGCTGCGGGATTCACCTTTTTCCCGCCCACCCGTGGTGCGGGTCTTCGCGGTGTAGAGTAATTTTACATTTTGGCCCATTGTAGATGCCCTTTATCAGAAAGATTACGTGTGATGCTTGACTTCGTCCTAGAAAATATCGCTTTTCGATTTTTTATTGTTGCTTAGCTTCAAATATGACTTCCAATTCGACCAGTGTGCCGAGCGGAAGGCTTGCGACACCGTGGACAAGGCGGCAAGGGCTTTTGTCTTTTCCGAAAACCTCCTGCAGCAGTTCCGAAGCACCGTCGGCCACTTTCGGGTCGTCGCGGAAATCCCCCGCAATGGCTATCGAGACGCCAAGCCGGACGATCCGCGTTACCTTGCCGAGGGTTCCCAGATGTTGCCGCGCCACGGCAAGGGCATTGAGCGCCGCGAGGCGGGCAGCCTCGCGTCGGCCTCCGTATCGAGCTCGGCACCGACGCGTCCCGTGAATTTCGCGTGTTGGCCCTCGGTAGGAAGCATGCCCGTCAGGAAGAGTAGATTACCCGTGCGGACGCTTTCGACATACATGCCGAAGGGTGCAGGCGGCGCTGGCAGATTGACCCCAAGCTTGATCAACCGCTGCTCGGTGTCTTCGCCCGTTGCCATTTGTGTGTTTGGTTTGGTGTCCATTGAAGTCACCTTCCGATCCAATTGAATGCATTGGACCGGCCACAGACATCATGACAACGCACGCCCAGAGACGATTGGACGATGGTGTCATCGACACGTCGGCGTGACCTGATGCAGTACTTGCAGTCCGCGCATCGGCCCGGGCGGGCACCGCATGGCACACCAACTGACCCCGAAGTATCGGCGATACCAACGTGCAATGGGCTCATCTCTTTCACTGGCGCTCTTGTGTGCGGGGTCTTCAGCCTGAAGTGCGTTTTGACGCGGCTGAAAGTCCACAGCAGGTTGCCAACGTCCATCGCACTGATAGCGACGGGACGGCGGTCCAGATGGAGGAGATGAATATGGGTAAAATCGCAGATACCAGGCAGATCCGCCTCGAACGCCGCACGCCGTCGTACTGGCGGGTGACATTCGACCACCCGCCACTGAATATCTTTGGGCCCGAGACCATCCCGCAACTGGATGCCGTCATCGGTGCGCTTGAAACCGATGAACAAGTGAAGGTCGTTGTTTTCGACAGCGCCGTCGAAGGTTTCTTCCTGACGCACTATGACCTGCTCGCAGTGCCGGATGACACGGCTAGCTTGCCTCGCAGCCGCACCGGGCTGCAGCCGCTGCCTGACATGCTGGCGCGCTTGAGCCGTGCTCCGGTCGTATCGATCGTGTCGATCCGCGGGCGCGCCACCGGGGTCGGCAGCGAACTCGCGCTCGCCAGCGACATGCGTTTTGCAAGTCGCGAAAAGGCCATTCTGTCGCAGTGGGAGGTCGGCGCCGGCCTGGTTCCAGGCGGCGGGCCGATGGCCAGACTGCCACGCCTCATCGGCCGCGGACGCGCTTTGGAGGTGCTGCTCGGTGCAGACGATATTCGCGGCGATCTCGCGGAACTCTATGGCTACGTCAATCGGGCGTTGCCGGATGCCGATCTCGATGCCTTCATCGATGCGCTTGCGATGCGGATCGCCTCGTTCGACAAACAGGCCATCGCAGAAACAAAGCGTTTGGTCAACGTCGCGAGCCTGCCGTCCGATGCCGAGATTGCGCCGGAATGGGATGCCTTCGTGGCATCGTTCGGACGCTCTGCCAGCCAGACGAGGCTGAGGGCGTTGCTGGAGCGTGGATTCCACAGGCCTGGCGATGTCGAGACTCGACTGGGATACCATGTAGGCCAATTGGGTCAGCAATAATTCCGGCAAACGATCATTGTGTCGCTGCGTGACCCGCAGGGTGACGGTCGGTGTTGTTGCCGAGCCGCTGGATTTGGCCGCGATTGCCCCACAGCACTCCGCGTCGAAATTTCTGGGCGACGTCAACGCAAGCAAGAGCACTGCGTCTCATGCCCCGTCATACCTAAGTATGGGCGATACCTTGGTGCGATAGCTTCACCTTCGGCCTGTTGGCATTTGTGGGCTGCGTCGTATCGAACGCATGTGCGCGGCAGGGGCTTCCTCTCATGCGCGGCTGGGTTCGCCCGAGACGCACTCGTGTCGAGGAGATAACCATGGCCTTCACCATCAAGATCAACGGCAGCGAACACAGCATCGATGCCGAAGGCGACACCCCGCTGCTTTGGGTGCTGCGCGACATTCTGGAAATGACCGGCACCAAGTTCGGCTGCGGCATCGGCCTGTGCGGTGCCTGCACCGTGCATGTCGACGGCATCGCCAAGCGCTCGTGCATTGCATCCATCGATAGCATCGCTGGTGCCGAGATCACGACGATCGAGGCCATCGGTGCGACCGCAACAGGTGCCGGGATCCAGAAAGCCTGGCTCGATCGAGAGGTCGTGCAATGCGGCTACTGCCAGTCGGGACAGATCATGTCCGCTGCAGCGCTGCTCGCCAGTAACCCGCATCCCACCGATTCCGATATCGACGAAGCGATGTCCGGCAACATCTGTCGCTGCGGAACCTATGGCCGAATTCGCGCAGCGATCAAGCAGGCCGCGCAATCGAACTGAAAGGGAGACTGACAATGGAACTCGAACACTCCACTGCGCAAATCCCCGGTCCGGAACAATCTTCAGGCGAGATGGATCTTTCACGGCGACGCTTCATGAAAGCCGCAGCGGCGGCCGGCGGCGGCCTGGTCTTGAGTTTCAGTGTGCCCTGCGCAATTGGCCGCGTCGCGGCTGCTGGCGCGGAGGATTTCGCGCCGAACGCCTTCATCCGCATTGCAACAGATGGGCAGATTCTGCTGGTCATGCCCTATGTCGAAATGGGCCAGGGGACCTATACCTCCATCCCGATGCTGATCGCCGAAGAGCTGGAAGTCGACCTCGAGCAGGTGCGACTGGAACATGCTCCGCCCGACGCAAAGTTGTACGGCAATCCCTTGCTCGCCGGGCTGCAGGCAACGGGTGGATCGACCGCGATACGCGCGGCGTGGAAACCGTTGCGTGAGGCAGGCGCGATCGCGCGGACCATGTTTGTCGCGGCGGCGGCAATGCGCTGGAATGTCGACCCATCGACCTGCCACGCCGAACGCGGCGCAGTGCTGCATCCTCCGATGGGGCGTCGCATTGCCTATGGCCAACTAGTCGAAGAAGCCTCCCGCATGCCGGTTCCCGAAAATGTCGTTCTCAAGCGACCGCAAGATTTCAGGCTCATCGGCACGCCGGCGAGGCGTCTCGACACGCCTGCGAAGGTCGACGGGACGGCGATTTATGGCATCGACGCCCGGCCGTACGGCGTCAAGATCGCTACCCTTGCGCAATCGCCGGTGTTCGGTGGTCGCGTGAAGAGCGTCGATGACGCAGCCGCCAAGGCGGTCAAGGGTGTGCGGCAGATCGTGCGCCTCGATGATGCCGTGGCCGTCGTGGCCGATCATATGGGGGCCGCCAGGAAAGGCCTCGACGCCCTGATAATCGAGTGGGACGACGGTCCGCACGCCAGACTCAATACGGACGAAATCATTACCGAACTCGAAAAGGCGACGCTGGCTTCCGGACCGATCGCACAGAATATTGGCGATTGTGACAAGGCGCTCGCGAGCGCCGCCAGCAGGGTCGAGGCGACCTATCAGGTTCCGTTCCTTGCGCACGCCACGATGGAACCGATGAATTGTACCGTTCATGTTCGCGAGGACGGTTGCGAAATCTGGGTCGGCACTCAGGTCATCGGGCGCGCCCAGGCGGCCGCGGCCAAGACCGCCGGCCTGCCGGTAGAGCAGGTAGTGGTCCACAATCATCTGCTCGGTGGCGGCTTCGGCCGACGCCTGGAGATCGATGGCATTGTTCGGGCCGTCCAGATCGCAAAGCAAGTCGAGGGCCCGATCAAGGTCGTGTGGACGCGCGAGGAAGACATCCAGCACGACATGTACCGGCCGTATTTCTTCGACCGGTTGTCGGCAGGTCTCGATGCTCACGGGATGCCGGTTGCCTGGAGCCATCGCTTTGCGGGTTCCTCGATCATCGCCAGATTCCTGCCTGTCGCGTTCAACAATGGCCTCGATCCCGACTCGACCGAAGGCGCCATCAACCTGGTCTACGCACTGCCGAATTTGCATGTGGAGTATCTGAGGGTCGAGCCTGCGGCCATCCCTACCGCCTTCTGGCGCAGCGTCGGACCCTCGCACAACGTCTTCGTCACCGAAGGCTTCATCGACGAACTGGCAGCGGCAGCAAGGCAGGACCCGGTGGCCTACCGGCGGGCGCTGCTCGACAAGTCGCCACGGGCTCGCGCCGTCCTTGAACTGGCCGCGGAAAAGGCCGGCTGGGGCGAGCCCTTGCCGGAGAGGGTCGGCCGCGGGGTCTCCCTCCAATCCGTATTCGGAACCTACATGGCGCAGGTTGCCGAGGTTGCGGTGTCGAAGGATGGCGCGGTGCGTGTGCGGCGCGTCGTGTGTGCCGTCGATTGCGGAACCGTCGTCAATCCCGATACCGTCGAGGCGCAGGTTCAAGGCGCGATCGTGTTTGGCATAACAGCTGCGCTCTATGGCCAGATCACGCTCAAAAAGGGCCGGGTCCAGCAGGGCAATTTCGACACCTACCAGATGTTGCGCATGAACGAAGCACCGGACATCGAAGTGCATATTGTTCAAAGCTCGGAGCCGCCGGGGGGGATGGGCGAGCCCGGCACTTCGGCCATCATTCCGGCCGTCGCCAACGCCGTCTTCGCGGCGACGGGAATTCGCCTGCGACAACTGCCGATCAACCCCGATGCATTGAAGCGGGCGACCTATAGCGGAGGCATCACCAACAGCAAGTCAGAAGGAAATCTGTGATGGACACTCAAAGAAAGGTGGCCGTTATCACCGGAGCGTCGGGCGGCATGGGCACGGCTCTCGTGAAGGCCTATCGCGACCGTGATTACCGTGTGGTCGCGACGGCGCGGAGCGTCCAGCCCTCGAGGGATGCCGACATTCTCGTCGTCCCCGGCGACATCGCCGACCGCAAGACCGCTGAGACCGCGATCTCCAAAGGCGTTGAACGGTTCGGACGCATCGACACGCTCGTCAACACCGCCGGCATCTTCATCGCCAAACCGTTCACGCAGTATACCGAGGCCGATTATGCAGCGATGCTGGGCGTCAATATCGCCGGGTTTTTCCACATGACGCAACTTGCTGTCGCCGAAATGGAAAACCGGGGCGGTGGGCATGTGGTCCAGATCACCACGACCCTCGCCGATTATGCGAATTCAAAGGTGCCATCGGTGCTCGCGTCGTTGACCAAGGGTGGCCTGAATGCCACCACGAAATCGCTCGCCATCGAGTACGCCGGGCGTGGTATTCGAGTGAACGCGGTATCACCCGGCATCATCAAGACCCCGATGCACCCTGCCAAGACCCATGCGGCCCTCGGATCCATGCACCCGCTCGGGCATATGGGCGAGATTTCCGATATCGTCGATGCGGTGCTCTATCTCGAGTCGGCATCTTTCGTGACCGGCGAGATCCTCCATGTCGACGGTGGCCAGAGCGCCGGCCACTGAAGCCGTGGGCAAGCAATTGGCCTTCGAGGGCCAATCAGGAGCCCGGATGCAAACATCGATAAGCCAAATGTGAGGTGAATTGCGAGATGACCGCTTCAGAACAACGACCACCGTTCCCGCCTTTCGACATGGACAGCGCCATCCAGAAGGTCCGCAAGGCCGAGGACGCCTGGAATTCCCGCGACCCGGCGCACGTCGCGCTTGCCTACACGCCGGACAGCTACTGGCGCAATCGCACGGAATTCGTGCGCGGGCGCGAGGCCATCGTCGCGTTCCTCACCCGCAAATGGCAGCGTGAACTCGATTATCGCCTCATCAAGGAAATCTGGGGTTTCCGGGAGAACCGCATTGCGGTGCGCTTTGCCTATGAATGGCATGATGACAGCGGCAACTGGTTCCGCAGTTATGGCAACGAAAACTGGGAATTCAACTCAGGCGGGCTGATGCAGCGGCGTTTCGCGTGCATCAACGATTTGCCGATCCACGAAACAGACCGCAAATACCACTGGCCGCTGGGGCGTCGACCCGATGATCATGCCTCACTCAGCGATCTCGGTTTGTGAAAACGCGAGGGACGCCGCATGGCAATTCTGGAGCAAGCCCAGCAGCCCGGTAACGGGTGACGGTTTGATCGATTGATATCCTGATCGGCAGCGGAAACTGCACGCTGAGCGGAGGTGATGTCTGTCGGCAAAGTGGCGCAATCCGGACAAACTGCGCATCGCCCAGCCAGAAGAGATCATCCATTGGCGGTGCCGCAAGCGATCCTGCGCCCGCGTTGAGGCAACGCCGCAATCTGATCCTTGGGCGGTTGCACCCGGCCAGGCTTGTGCTCCTTCAGCATTATTCAGGTCTGTTTCAGGACTCTCCACGCTCCATCTCGCAAACTGCAAATGCAAAGAGTCAGGCCGCAACGTCGCATGTCGAGAAAGTGAGACGATTTGAGAACCTGCTCGCAGCCCCCCACTCTTATCGGCGGCGCGATGCCGGTCTGCCAGTCGACAACAAGCCGCGAAGCGGCCGCGGCAAATTACAGAGGATTTGCGATGATAGCCATGACGGACATCAGCATCGCCACCGCGTTCGAGCGTGCCCGTTTGCTCGAGAGGCTGGAATTTGCAGCTTTGCCGGTGAAATCGGGTTGCGGCTTACCCGCCGTCGATGGGCGGGGCACTCGGGTTCAACAAGCGTTCGAAGTCGCTGATGCGGCGGGCGACGAGGTCCATGAAGCCACGCACCTTGGCCGAGAGATGATGGCGGTGCGGATAGATCGCCAGGATGGCGAACTCGATACTCTGATAGTCGCCCATGACGTGAACGAGGCGTCCGGCCGCGAGGTCATCGGCGGCCAGGAAAGTCGGGGCAAGGAAGAGACCGCGCCCGTCGAGCGCGGCAATGCGCAGCGCTTCTCCGCTGCTGGTGATGAAGTTGCCGTCGACACGAACCGAGACGGTCTGGCCATCGGGGGCAATGAAGCGCCAACCCTCCTCGAAGGGATAGAAGGCATAGCGCAGGCAATTGTGCGCCTTGAGATCGGACGGCTGGCGCGGACGGTCATGAGTTTCGAGGTAGCCGGGCGAGCCGCACAGGAAATGCCGCCATCCCGCAAGGCGGCGCACGATCAGGCTCGAATCGGGCGGCGGCGTAATGCGGATGATCAGGTCAAAACCCTCTTCGATGAGGTCGACCATGCGATCGCCGATCATCAGGTCGACCGTCACATCCGGGTAGAGGGAGAGATACTCCGAAACCACCGGGGCAAGGAACCGCATGATGTGGGTGCTGATGCTGAGGCGCAGGGTGCCGCGCGGTTTCGTCTGCAGGTCGCCGGCCTCCCGGTCGGCCTCCTCGATCTCGGCGAGGATCTGCACGCAGCGCTCGTAATAGACCCGGCCCACCTCGGTGAGGCTCACCTTGCGCGTGGTGCGGTTGAGGAGACGGGCACCGAGACGGTCCTCGAGGGACTGGACGTGGTTGCTCACCATCGTCGTCGACATGTTGAGACGCCGCGCGGCGGCGGAAAACCCGGCACTTTCCACCACCCGGGCAAACACGGTGAGACTGGTCAGCCGGTCCATGCCTCGTCACCATTATCCGCTCTGAGTGAACAATCCTTCCGCTTTTTTCCAGATTATCATTTTCCCGACGAAAACGCATCTTCAGGCCATCGAATGAAGACGCCTTTGGCTCAAGCGAGCATGCGCTCGGAGATCAAGGAGCAAATGTCATGACCACAATCGCCCACATCCCCGCCAGGCTCACGGCCTGGAACCCGAAAGCCCTCATCCCTTCGCGGCAGGTCATCAAGCGCACGGTCCTCGGCGTTGCGCTGGTCGGCCTTGTGGCCGGCGCGGGTTACTGGGGCTATGGCTACTGGACGGTGGGGCGGTATCTGGAGAGTACCGACGATGCTTATGTGAAGGCTGACTACACCACCGTGTCGCCGAAGGTCTCCGGTTACATCGCCAAGGTGCTGGTGCGAGACAACGAGCAGGTCAGGGCCGGCCAGATCCTCGCCCGCATCGATGACCGCGATTTCCGTGCAGCGCTCGATCAGGCCCGTGCCGACCGGGAGACTGCCCAGGCGGCGGTCAGCAACCTCGATGCCCAGCTCGGCCTGCAGCAGTCGATCATCGAGCAGCAGAAGGCGGCTATTGTGGCCTCGGATGCCTCGGTGAAGCTGGCCGGGCAGGACTATGTCCGCTACCAGAAGCTTGCAAAGACCGGTTTCGGAACGCTGCAGCGCTTCCAGATCGCCGATGCGACGCTGAGCGAGAAGAAGGCCGACCGCACGCGCGATGAAGCCGCGCTGGTCGCCGCGCGCAAGAAGATCGCGGTGCTGACCACCGAGCGCGACAAGGCCAATGCCCAGCTCGACGGCGCTCGGGCCCAGGTCAAGCAGGCCGAACTCAACCTCTCCTACACGATCATCACCGCTCCGGTCGACGGTACCGTCGGTGCGCGCTCCCTCAGGGTCGGGCAGTTCGTGCAGGCCGGCACCCAGCTCATGGCGGTGGTGCCACTGGACGCGGTCTATGTGGTCGCCAACTTCAAGGAGACCCAACTCGCCAACGTGAGGAGCGGCCAGCCGGTCAATATCTCGGTTGACAGTTTTCCGGGCGTGGCGCTGAAAGGCCATGTCGACAGCCTGTCGCCGGCTGCCGGGCTCGAGTTCGCGCTTCTGCCGCCCGACAACGCCACCGGCAATTTCACCAAGATCGTGCAGCGCATCCCGGTGAAGATCCGCCTCGACGTCGCCCGGCTCGCCGGCCTACTGCGCCCCGGCATGTCGGTCGAGCCGACCATCGACACCAAAGCAACGGTGCTGGCCGCAGAGGCCACGGCGCATCGGGTCGCGGATGAAGGCAAGGTTCCGGGTCGCAAAGGCTGAATTTAGCGGAAATCGCAAATGGGAATGGCTGCCATGAACACGCGCAGCATCAAGAAAATCCGGACCCGGAAACTGGCACTCGTCAAGCCAGAACCGGCAGCCGCCGAGAGCGCCGAGCCGCAGGTCGGCCTGAAGGTCTGGATCGCCGTCATCGGTTCCACCCTGGGGGCCTTCATGGCCGTCCTCAACATCCAGATTGTCAATGCCTCGCTGGCCGACATCCAGGGCGCCATCGGCGCCGGCATCGACGACGGCGGCTGGATATCGACGGCCTATCTCATCGCCGAGATCGTGGTGATCCCCTTGAGCGCCTGGCTGGCGCAGATCTTTTCGTTGCGGCGCTATCTGCTCGTCAACGCCGTCTTGTTCCTTGCCTTTTCCGCGGCTTGCGCCTTTGCCCATGACCTTGGACAGATGATCGTCTTGAGGGCCTTTCAGGGCTTTACCGGCGGTGTCCTCATTCCCCTGGCCTTCACCATCATCATCACGTTGCTTCCCCGCTCCAAGCAGCCCATCGGCCTGGCGCTGTTCGCGCTCTCGGCCACCTTTGCCCCGGCCATCGGCCCCACCATAGGTGGGTATCTGACCGAGAACTGGGGCTGGCAGTACATCTTCTACGTCAACCTGGTGCCCGGTGCCGTGATGCTTGCCATGCTGTGGTTCTCGCTCGAGCCGGCGCCGATGCAGCTGTCACTGCTCAAGAAGGGCGATTGGCCCGGTATCGTCAGCATGGCCATCGGCCTTGCCGCCCTGCAGACGGTGCTGGAGGAAGGCAACAAGGACGACTGGTTCGGGTCGGTGTTCATCGTCCGCCTGTCGGTCATCGCGGCCGTTGCGCTCACCGCCTTCATCGCCATCGAGTTGACGTCGAAGCGCCCACTGCTCGACCTGAAGCTCCTCGTGCAGCGCAATTTCGGCTTCGGCATCATCGCCAACTTCCTGCTCGGCACTGCCCTCTATGGCTCTGTCTTCATTCTGCCGGTCTATCTGGCGCGTGTGCAGGGCTACAATGCCGAGCAGATCGGTGCCGTGGTGGCATGGACCGGACTGCCGCAGCTAGTCCTCATCCCGCTGGTGCCGCGGCTGATGCAGCGTTTCGATGCGCGCCTCGTCATAGGCGTCGGCTTTGCCCTGTTTGCCGTCAGCAACTTCATGAACATCTCCATGACCCCGGTGTATGCCGCCGACCAGCTGTTCATGCCCAACATCGTCCGCGCCATCGGCCAGGCGCTGGTGCTGGCACCGCTCTCGGCCATTGCCACCGCCGGCATCGCAAGGGCAAGCGCCGGCTCGGCGTCTGCCCTCTTCAACATGATGCGCAATCTCGGCGGCGCCGTCGGCATTGCGCTTCTGGAGACGTTTCTCACCCGGCGCGAGCAGTTCCATTCCAACGTGCTCACCCAGTCGGTATCGCTGTTCGACGAGGCCACCCGCACCCGCATCGACCACCTCACCGCCTATTTCCTGGCGCACGGCATCAGTGACCGCGCCGCGGCCTGGCACAAGGCCGTGGTGGCCATCGGCCATGGCATTCGCCAGCAGGCCTACATCATGGCCTTCAGCGACACCTTCTACCTGCTCGGCGCCGCCCTCGTCGTCGCCCTCATCGCCAGCATGTTGCTGAAGAAGCCCGATCATCTCACGGCCGGCGGCGCCCATTGAGCACCGTCCGCCACAACCCCCGAAGGAGGACCATGAAATGACACTCAGACTGAACAGCTACAAGGCATCGCCCGAAGGCATGAAGCAGCTTGTCGCCATGGAGGAGTACCTCCACAGCTCCGGCCTCGAACAATCGCTCATCGAGCTGGTGAAGATCCGCGCCTCGCAGCTCAACGGCTGCGCCTTTTGCCTCCACATGCACACCCGCGATGCCCGCGCCGCCGGCGAGACGGAGGAACGCATCTATCTGCTCGATGCATGGCGCGAGTCCTCGTATTACAGCGAGCGCGAACGCGCCGCGCTGGCCTGGACCGAGGCGCTGACGCTGATCTCCCAGACCCACGCCCCCGATGACGTTTACGAGCAAGTGCGGGCCCAGTTCGACGACAAGTCGCTGGTCGACCTCACGCTCCTCATCACCGCCATCAACACCTGGAACCGCATAGCCATCGGCTTCCGCGCTCCGCATCCAGCGGCGGCGAAGACGGCGTATGCGGCCGAGTGAGGAGGGCGAAAGCATGACGAGAAAGCCAACAGACACCGGCAGCCCGGTGGGTTCGCCGGCCGTCGTCGGCATCATCGAGTGGCTCAGCGGCAATGAATGCCACGAGCTTGACGATGCCGGCCTCATCGCCGGGCTTGGGCAGCGCCTTCGCGCCGCGGGCCTGCCCATTGACCGCTTGACGCTGCATCTGCGCACCCTGCACCCGGAGATTGTTGGCCGCTCGGTCGCCTGGTCGCCGGGCGAGCCGGTGGAGACTCGCGACCGCGAGCACGGGATGGTGACGGACCCGGTGTTCATCGGCAGCCCCTTGCACCGGGTATTCGAGGCGCACGAACCGGTGATCGTGCGCACTGACGATCCGAGAGGACCCACCTGGACCCAACTCGATGTGTTCCAGAACCGCGGTCTGGTGGAACTGATGATGGTGCCCCTGCGCAACAGCGACGGTCCGGTGAGCGCTGCCAGTTTCTGCACGGCGCGGCCGGGCGGCTTCACCGCCTCAGAGCACGCGGCACTGGCGCGCATCGTTCCGGCACTGCGCAACGCCTGCGAGCTGCGCATCCTGCGCCGTATCGAGCTGACGCTGCTCGATACCTATGTCGGCTCGACCACGGCGCAACGCATTCTCGCCGGCCATATCCGGCGCGGGGAAACCGAGAGCCTGGAAGCCGCACTCCTCTTGTGTGACCTGCGCTGGTTCACCGAGATATCCAATACTCTGCCGCCCGAGCGCGTACTGGAGCTGCTCGATCGCTATTTCGACCGTGTCGTCCCGCCGATCATCGCAGCCGGCGGCGAAGTGCTGAAGTTCATGGGCGATGCGGTCCTCGCCTTCTTCCATCATGACGATGCCCGGGCGGCCTGCGCGGCAGCCCTCGAGGGCGCATGCGGCGCTCTGGAAGCGCTCGCGGACGAGCCCGAGCTGCATGCCGGCATCGCGCTTCACTACGGCACAGTCAGCTACGGCAATATCGGTTCCGGCCACCGCCTCGACTTCACTCTCATCGGCCCGGATGTCAATCTCGTCAGCCGCATCCAGGGCGTGTGCAGCGCAACCGGCCAGCCACTCCTGATGTCCGCCGATTTCGCAAATTTGCTTGATAGCGGCCGGACGACTTCGGCCGGCTGTCACAATCTGCGCGGCTTCGCCGAGCCCGTCGAGCTCCATCATCTTGTCCAGCCGACTCCCGTTCACAAGCATGACACCGAACAAGCCAGCAAGCGCCTCGTTGCGGTCGGGTAGGCAGAATGCCGGCTCATGCCAGACCAAGAAGATCAACGCGCACAGCCATCTGTGGTCGTGCGGGCAGCTATCGAACGGGCGCGATCATCCTTTCGCGATTGCTGCCGCTTTGCCCTCGAACCGATTGGTAAAACCACATGGGTGCACTTGCAGGGCACCGCTTTGTGTCGGCCTCTTGCCCTTGTCATCCTTGATGCCCACCTCCCAGGCAGCCGATCGGCGGCTTGTGATCAGCATATTGCCGCTCCTCGTCGGTCGATGGGCTGCCTGGTATGGGGGTCTTTGCCGATCCCGGTTTCGTGTGGCCCGAGACCGGCGAGAGTGGGTGCGGGGCATCGTGGATTCTTGCAGCCGAGGCCTTTGTCCGTCAGCCGGGCGAGTGACGCATTGTGCCGTTAGTCGTTGCGGAACAGCCCGTATCTCTGGCAGCGCCTGAGATGTTCCGACACGCACAGCCGCTCTGCTGCCGGACATACGGCCGATTCTGTCCTCGAGGCGGGGCCGGTGACGTAGTGTTTCTGATTGGAGGCATCGAAGCCAAAATAGCGACAATAGTAATGGAGATCGTATGCACTCGCCTCGCGCACAACATGCTTACCCAAAAATCGGTACGGCAGATCGACGGCAAACGGCAGCCGATCACTCTTTCCCGGGGCAGATGCGATCTTGGGGGCCGGCAAGACAACATCTTGTGCCGTCGCGCCGGCCACCGAAACGATAGCCGGCCGAGCAGCCATCACGCTACCATAGCAGGCGAACAAACCGGCGCCGGCAGCGATGAGACCCATGGCGATGTGCATCGGCGTGAGCGAGAATTTCGAGTTACGCGGTGTCATGGTAGAAATCTCCTTCTATCTGATGTTACGCGCCTGCGGTCGCCGAAATCGGGTGCAAGGACAAAAATAACTCATCGCCGCAAGTCACCATGTGCCCAGCACTCACTTAATGCTTTGACCAGGCCAGTGCGTTCTATTTCATGTCTAATTGATTTTAATTCTATAAGACCATGGTATTTCCAATAAATACCATGGTCTTATGAACTGAGCTTCAATTAGCTGCCATGTTAGCTCACTGATCGGTTGTGGGTGATCATTTTTATATAGATTCTCTCTGGCACTTATGTGACCTGAGGGAGGATGTAGGTGAGTTGCCTGGCAGGCGAATGAATATGAGTGATCAACTCAAGAATAGAGAGTTCTCGAAGATGCCCAACCCGATTTTGAAGAACTTCCTCACCGAGGCAACAGTTCACATCGCGAGGATTGCCCCGTGGGCAGTCGAGGAAGGCAAGTTTTCCTGGACGGCGCGCTTTGTGGCGATGTGCCTAGCCGGACTTCTGGTGCCCGTTGGCCTGCTCAGCAGCTGGCTTGCACTCGACGATGTTGGTAGCGAGGGTTCGGTGGGCGCCGCGGCTGTGGTGGCGCTCTTCGGCATGATTGTCGTTGGCGTCGGCCTCATGGGTCTCATATTCTATAGCAACCGCAGCGGACTGGATGACAGCATTTACGACGCTCACATCGTCAGTGCCGATGAAGATGACAACGAGACCGACACCGGGATTCGTATGTCATGAGATCACTCTCGCGGAGCCACCAAACATGCGGTCCGGCCGACCTAACAAGTTGGCCGAGCATGGAGTGCGGAAGAACCGCATCTCAGGGCGCCGCAGTCCTTTCCACCCCGCTGTTTCCACTGCCGCCTGGGATGCGTGCAGGCTGACCAACAAGTCCACGCTGGAGGCCCGCTCATGGGACAAAAATTCGACGCTGTAATCATCGGTACCGGCCAGGCCGGACCGCCGCTGGCCGCCCGGCTGGCCGCGCAAGGCATGAAGACCGCCATCATCGAACGCAAGTTGTTCGGCGGCACATGTGTCAATGTCGGCTGCACCCCGACCAAGGCGCTGGTCGCAAGCGCGCGAGCCGCCCACGTCGCCCGGCGCGGCGCAGACTTCGGGCTCGTCATCGATGCGCCCGTCAAGGTCGACATGAAACGGGTCAAGGCACGCAAGGACGCCGTGGTTCGGCAGTCCAACGAGGGCGTCACCAATTGGCTCCGAAACATGGATAATCTGACGGTTTACGAGGGTCATGGGCGGCTGGAGGGCGCCCGATCGGTGCGCGTAAATGGGGACCTGCTCGAGGCCGAGCGGATCTTCATCAACGTCGGCGCGCGGGCCGTGGTTCCCGATCTACCGGGTCTTGGTCAAGTCGACTACCTGACCAACTCCGACATGCTGGAGGTCGATTTCCTGCCCGAGCACCTGGTGATCATTGGCGGCAGCTATATTGGCCTCGAGTTCGCCCAGATGTATCGCCGCTTCGGCAGCAGGGTGACCGTCATCGAGATGGCGGACCGGTTGATTGCGCGCGAGGACGAAGATGTCTCGCTGGCCATTCGCAGCATCCTCGAGGCCGAGGGTGTCGAATTCAGATTGAAGGCCGAATGCATATCATTGGAGAACAGGAATGGAGGCGTGAGAGCCCGCGTCAGTTGCGACGACGGCGTGCCGCAAGTGGACGGCAGCCACTTGCTGCTGGCGGTCGGGCGGCGGCCGAACACCGACGATCTCGGCCTCGACACGGCAGGGATCAAGATTGACGCCCGCGGGTTCATCGTCGTGGACGATGAGCTATCAACCAATGTGCCGGGCGTTTGGGCACTCGGTGACTGCAATGGTCGCGGCGCCTTTACGCATACCTCATATAACGACTATGAGATCGTCGCCGCCAACCTGCTCGACGGCGATCGGCGCAGACTGGGCGACCGGATCGACTGCTATGGGCTGTTCATCGACCCGCCGCTCGGGCGCGTTGGAATGACCGAGCGGCAGGCACGCGCTGCGGCGCGTGAAGTCCGCATCGGTCATATGCCGATGACGCACGTGGGACGCGCCCGGGAGCGCAGCGAAACCCAGGGCTTCATGAAGATCCTGGTCGATGCAAGAACAGGCCGAATCCTCGGAGCCGCAATCCTCGGGGTTGGCGGTGATGAGGCTGTTCACGGCATCCTCGACGTCATGTATGCCGGCGCGCCATTTACGACGATTGCGCGGGCTGTGCACATCCATCCGACCGTGAGCGAGTTGATCCCTACCATGCTGGGTGATCTCCAGCCGCTGGAATGAGCCGTCGGCACCCGTTCGAGACCGTTGTGGCCTCCAGGCCAGACAAGGATCGCGACGTTGATGAAGTGCTGTTTCCACAGGCAAGAGTTGTTGAAGGGCTACCGGGGCGTATTGCGACGGTCGGCGGGTGCGATGACACTTTCCTCACTTGTGTTTCAACAGCGGGCGCATCGGGTGGTCGTTCACCATGACGCGCTGGCGACAGAGGATCGGCGGAGGGGCTCGCCCAAATCTCCGAAGCCGTCCTGGATTTGAGTCCTCGCAACAATGACGAAAAGGGGCGTCTCGTTCGCCATGCAAGCCAAGCTGCAACGACAGGTGGATCGGTCACGAGATCACGTACGCGATGGCAACGCGCGGACCGGGGTCAAGACGCTAGTCATCTACGGCGACTATCTCTGTCCTTACTGCCGGCGTTTACGCTTTGTCGTTGCGCAGCTCAGACAGACGCTGGGCGAGCAATTCGCCTATGTGTTTCGCCACTTTCCCAACGAAGCTGTGCATCCCGGCGCGAGCTACCTGGCGCGTGTCGCGGAGGCAGCCGGCAAGCAAGGCAGGCTCTGGGACATGCACGACTGGCTCTACGAACAGGAGCCGCCGCTGACCGAGGAGCAGGTTAGCGGATTCGCGCGCGAACTCGGCCTCGACATGGCGCAACTGCAGCGTGATCTGGACAGCGACGAGATCAAGGCACGGGTCGAGCAAGACCTCGCTGACGGCAGGCGCAATGGCGTGACCGGCACGCCGGCGCTCTTCATCAACGGCATGCGATACGACGGTGCCTGGGATTTCCACTCGATGCTCGAAGCCCTCGAGTTGCCCGTCGCATCGCGACTGCAGCATTCGGCGCGAGCCTTCGCCAATCTGCCGGCATCGGGTGGCCTTGTCCTGCTACTGGCGGCAGTGGCCGCATTGGTGTGCATGAACACACCGCTGGCTCCACTGTATCGGCACTTCATCGACTCCCCCTTCGGCATCGGCCCCCCTGGCACTATTCTCTCCATGAGCGTCGGGGCCTGGTTCTCGGAGGGCCTGCTGGCGATCTTTTTTCTGCTTGTCGGGCTGGAAATCCGACGCGAAATGACGGTGGGCGAGCTTTCCGACCCGCGCGCCGCGATCTTGCCCGTTTTTGCCGCTGTCGGCGGCGTGCTGGTGCCGGCGGCCATCTATTTCAGTTTGAACAGTGGACCGGCGGCGCAAGGCTGGTCGGTCCCGACGGCCACGGACATCGCCTTCACGCTCGGAATTCTTGCGCTTCTCGGACCGCGAGTGTCGCCCAGCCTTCGCGTGTTCGTCGCAGCGCTGGCGGTCACCGACGACGTTCTTTCAGTGCTGACGCTGGCCATCTTCTACCCACGGAATTTCTTGCCAATATGGCTGCTCGCGAGCGGGCTGGCAGTTGCGGTGCTTTTCGCGTTCAATCGTTGGCGCGTCTATTCAACGTGGGCATATCTCGTCGTCACCGTCGCGCTTTGGCTCTCGTTGCATGCGGCCGGCGTGCATGGCGCGCTTGCCGGCATCGTGCTCGCTGCATTCCTGCCTACGTTACCTGCGCCGGCGGTTGCGCAATTGCTGGCGCAGGCCGCAACTGCGCTGTCGGCGCTCGAAACTGCCGAGAACGATGCAAGGCGTTCCGGATCCGAAGCCGTCCGCATCGCCGAGGAACCGCTGTGGGATTGGGCGAGCCGAAATCTGTCCGCGGCGAGCGAACGGCTATTGTCTCCGGCCGACCGCATCGAGCGCGCAGTCTCGCCGTGGAGCACCTATTTCATCCTGCCACTATTTGCGTTTTCGGCGACGGGTGTCAGCCTGCATCTCGATCTCTCGGCGCCGGGTGCCGGGAGGATCCTTGTCGGCGTCATACTCGGCCTGGTGATCGGCAAGCCGCTTGGCATATCGCTTGCCTCGTTGTTTGCCGTCAGATCGGGTATCGCACGCAGGCCGGTCGACGTAACGATATGGAGCTTCCTTGGCGCGGCATGTCTATGCGGAGTCGGCGACACAGTGGCGCTGCTCCTGGCCGACCAGGCTTTCCTGAAGGTGACTACGCCGCACTCGCCAAGATCGGCGTGTTGACGGGCTCGGTGCTCGCCGCCGTTTTGGGCGCCGCAATCATCGTGACGAACCCGTCATCCGCTGCCAGGGGAATATTGATACACCCTGATTGAATCCTGTCCGTCGTCATAACAAATGCGATATCGGCGCCCGCGCGCATGCCGGTCGGCCAACGGCTCGTGACGGTCTTCATCCTGGCGTAGAAGCGGACGCTCTCGGGACCGCGCATGTGGTGGTCGCCGAAAGGCGACGATTTCCAACCCCCGAACGAGTGGAACGCCAGCGGCACCGGAATGGCGACGTTGACGCCTATCGGGCCGACCTGGACCCGCCTGGAAAATTCCCGGGCCGCGCCGGCGATACGAACGTGCAATAGCGTGAACCCCCTCCGGTGGCCAAATGGCGGCAGTTCTTGCCCGCGGTGGTCAACACCGAGGCGCTGACGAAGGAGCGCAATAATACCAGCGGCGCTGACCTTTAAACGATGTGGGCCCATTTTCTCATGCCGATTGAGGAGATTGTGTCGGGCTGATCGACGAGCCTGTTCCACGCCTGACATGCGGCATCGAGAATGGCGTCATAGGTTGGGAAGACCCGGTTGGACAACCAGTTCTGACGCAGATACTGCCAGACATTTTCCACCGGGTTCAGCTCCGGTGAACGCGATGGCAGCAGGATGATGGTGAGGTTGGCAGGCAGTTTCAGCTTGTCTGTCGTGTGCCAGCCGGCGCGATCCATCAGGACAACGGCATGTGCGCGGGCAGCCACGGCTTGGCTGATGGCGTTGAGATGAAGCTGCATGGCATGAGTGTTGGCGAGCGGCATCACCAGGGCCGCACCGGTGCCGCGCGCCGGGCAGATGGCCCCGAACAGATAGGCTGATTTGTAGCGCTGATCGGCCGGCTGGCGTGGCCTGGTGCCGGTGCGGGCCCACAGGCGGGCAAGGCCGTTCTTCTGGCCGATGCGCGCTTCATCCTGGAACCAGATTTCAATGGGCTTGCCGCGCTTCAGCCCGGCTATGTGGCCCTTGAGGGTACGGCCGAAGTTTTATGGGATGGCCCGCCCCTCCCGAGGGGCATCGGCTAGGATGCTGGTGCTGAACAACAAAGGAGCGAGCCAATGAGCATTGTGATCCTGGGCATTGATCTGGGCAAGAACCTGAACAGCGTGGTGGGCATGGACGCGAAGGGGCAAGTTGTTCTGCGCCGCCGCGTCAGGCGAGCGACGCTTGCTGAGCTTGCGGGCAAGCTGGAGCCCTGTACGGTGGCGATGGAGGCATGTTGTGGCGCCCACCATGTCGGTCGGCTCTTTGCTGCACGTGGCCACGAGGTGCGGCTGATGTCGCCTGAGTATGTGCGGCCCTATGTCAGAGCCCAGAAGAACGACGACAACGACGCAGAGGGGATCGCGGAAGCTGCGGCGCGGCCGACCATGCGCTTCGTCGAACTGAAGAGCCAGGATCGGCTCGATCTTCAGACCCTGCATCGGGCCCGGTCGCGTCTCGTCGCCGCCCGCAAATCGCTGTTGAACCAGCTGCGGGCGATTCTGTTCGAACGGGGATACACCTTCCGGCAAGGACGCAAAGTGCTCGAACGCGAAGTGGATGAGTTGCTGGTAGAGCCGGTCTCGGATTTATCGGTCCGCATCCTGGCCCTTATTGCCGACATGCGGGCTGAGTGGCGCTCGCTTGACCACAGGATCGAAGCCTTGAACGAGGAGTTGGCCGAACATGCCCGCAAAGACGAGGGCGCAAACCGGCTAACCTCGATCCCCGGCATTGGAGTGCTCGGCGCCACCGCGCTGATCGCCGCCGTCGGCAATGGCGAGGCCTTCCGGCGGGCGCGGGACCTGCCGGCGTGGCTCGGCCTTGTGCCGAAGCAGATGACGACCGGCGGCAAGCCGAAGCTGCTCGGGATCACCAAGCGGGGGAACACATACTTGCGCATGCTGTTGATCCACGGCGCGCGCGCCGCGATGCCGGGCCTCTCCAGGCAGCAGACGCCACTCGGCTCATGGCTGCGGGGCTTGCTTGCAAGAGCGCACCGTAACGTTGCGATTGTGGCGCTGGCGGCGAAGCTCGCCCGGATCGCTTGGGCCACCTTGAAGCACGGCGCGCGCTTCGATCCGATGCGCGGAGCTGAAATGGCAATGTGAGCAACGAAGATTGACCCCGGCACCAGAGTACGACCGGAGCGGCCGCGGTCTTGTGAGGTTGGCGAGAGGAAGCTGATGGCCAAAAGGGTCGAACGCCCGCGTCCCTGGAAGCCTGGTTCAAAAAACGGCGTATCGACGCCGAGTCTTTTATGAGGACCAGGACGCGCGGATCTCCATCATGGCGACGGCCAACATGCCGCTACGCCGGATACGTTTGCGCACGACCGAGCAAAGCCAGAAGCAACCGACTTGCCAAGGGGCGGGCCATACGTTTTTGACCGTGTAGTCGTGTCGGTTCAGCAGACGCCAGATCGTGGATGGCGCAAAGACATGGCCCTGAGAAGCCAGCCGGGCCGCGATCTCGACCAGGGTGATGTCCCGGTTCTCGTCGATCCAGCCCAGAACCGTGGGCGCCTGGACCTCCGCCCGGTGGCTGTGCCGGTCGCCACCAATGGCATCCGGTTCGACCCTGCCGGTGCGTTTGTAGCGCTGGTACCAGCGCACTGCCGACGCGATGGAAACATCAAAACGGGCAGACGCCGCCCGCCGCGACAGACCACCATCGATGGCCCGAACCACACGGCGGCGAAGATCATTGGAAACAGGTGCAGTCATTGGCGCTGGCCTCCTCGTCCAGTGCCAACCCTGAATCAAAATTCACCCGATTTGAAAACCCCCTACCGATTCACTTCGAGCGGAAAATGCTCTAGCCTACGTCGATGCCGTCCACCCGGTCGGTATAAAAGGCGACGTAGCCGGCGATCTGCGCCACGCTGGCGAGCGGGCTATCGTAGGCCCACACGGCGTCTCTGGCCTCGCGCCCGCCCACCCGGATCGACCAGTAGCGGGCATCGCCCTTGTAGGGGCAATGGGTCGTACGGTCGCCGGCAACCAGCAAATCCATGCGCACATCGGCCTTGGGGAGATAGAGGACGGGATCATGCGTCTCCTCGAAAAGTTCCAGCGCGCGGCTGCTATCGGCGATCGTTTCGCCTCCGAATCGAACCGTGACCCGCTTCGCGACCGGACGGGTGGTGATGACACGGGTGGGTTTGTCCATGGCTATTCTCCCTTGAATTCGGGCTTCCTCTTGTCGAGGAAGGCGCGCATGCCCTCGGTCTTGTCGGCGGTGGCGAACATCAGTTGCAGGCCCTTGCGCTCCAGCGCCAGCGCCGCCGGCAGCGACGCATCGGCCCCCAGCAACACCGCTTCCTTGGCCTGCTGCACGGCGAGCGGCGGCAGTCTGGCGATGCGCTGCGCCGTCTTCAACGCCGTCTCGTAGACCTCGGCGTCGGCCACCACGCGGCTGACGAGGCCCATGCGCAAGGCTTCCTCGGCGCCGATCAGTTCGCCGGTGAGCACCAGCCGCATGGCCTGGAACTTGCCGATGGCGCGGGTCAGTCGCTGGGTGCCGCCGGCGCCTGGAATGATGCCGACATTGACCTCCGGCTGGCCGAGCTTTGCCCCCTCGCCGGCGATGATGATGTCGCAGCACATGGCCAGTTCCAGCCCGCCGCCCAGCGCATAGCCGTTGACGGCGGCGATCATCGGCTGCGGCACGTCCGCCACCGCCTGCCACCAGCGCTCGGCGCGCCGGCGGATCATGTCGACGGCTGAGGCCTCCACCATGTCGCGGATATCGGCGCCGGCGACGAAGACCTCCGGCCCCCCGGTCAGCACCACGGCGCGTACGCCCTCGTCGTCGGCAAGCTCGCTGCACAACCCGGCCAGTGCCTTGCGGGTCGAAACATTCAGGGCATTGCGTGCTTGCGGCCGGTCGATGCGGATAGTGGCCGTGCCGTCGCCGTGACGGGTGAGGGTGACTTCGCTGGCTTCGCTGGCTTCGCTCATGATGACCAAGCCTATGCCGCGCCCTGCCGGTCGGCAAGCCCGAGGAATTGCGCGATCAGCCGGAAGGTTTGCTCATGGTCGCCGCTCACATGTTCTGCCCCGTGCTCCGCGAGGCGCTGGCGGCGCGCGGCCTCCCAGTGGAAGCCGATGAAATGCGTCTTGTTGGCGGTCCCGGCATCGAGATCGTTGAGGTTGTCGCCGATGAACACGATGCGCTCTGCGGGCAACCCGAGGCCGGCGATCACCCGCGCCAGCACCTCGCGCTTGGCGCCGCCGCCATCGGCCGCACCCGGATGCGCCCTGACGTGTTCCCACAAGCCGGCGGCGATCAGCCTGATTTCGGCCGCCCGCCGCAGATTGGCGGTCGCCATGCCCAGCGCCACGCCATCAAGCCCCGCAAGCCGCGCCAGCAACTCACCGGCGCCGGGAACCGGTGCCACCGTCAGCCGGCCGCAGGCAAAACCGTCCTCCAGCACCTTGCCATAGAGCGCCGACACCTTTTCCACCTCGCCGGGCGGCACCGTGCCCAGATGGTTTTCGAGGATTTCCGTGATGATCTCCTCGTCGTTGCGCACCCGGTAGCTGTCCCAGTCGCGCGACAGGTCGGTGAGGCCGTAGAGCTGCTCGAAAGGCTGAAAGAAGGCATCTTCCTCCGCCCGGGTGAGATGCAAGAGCGGCCCGTCCACATCGAAGATGACGGCGGCTCCGGGCCGCGCCGTCATTGCCCGTCCTTGCGCGCCATGTCGGGCGTCATCTCGATGACGGCCGGCCCCTTCGCCTTGAGCCCCGCGGCTATGGCCGTGGCCAGGCCTTTCAGGCTGTCGGGCCGCTCGTAGCCGATGCCATACGCCTTGGCGAGCAGCGAGAAATCGGGGTTCTTCAGCGACACCGCATTGGGCTGGATGCCCTTCATCACCATGTCGTCGCGGATCTGGGCCAGGGCATTGTTGTTCCACAACAGCACCAGCAGCGGCTCATTCATCTCCGCCGCAGTGCCCAGTTCGTTGACGGTGTACTGAAAACCGTAATCGCCGGCCACCGCCACCACCGCCCGCAGCGGCAGGCCGGCGCGTGCCCCGATGGCCGCCGGCAGCGCATAGCCCAGCGTGCCGAAGCCCACCGGGTGCAGATAGACCGAGGGATGATCGACGGGAAACATCTCGCTGCCGGCATAGGCGATCTGCGTCATGTCGGTAGCGACGATGGTATCGGCGGGCAGGCCTTCACGGATCACCTGAAGCACCCGCCGCAGCATGGCATGCAGGTCATCGTCGCCGGCTTCCAGTTCGCCTTTCAGCCGCGTCACGTCGTTGCCGCGTTCGCCGGTCGCGGCCGCTTTGACCCCGGCAAGCCCGCTGGCGATCGCTGCAAGCGTTGCAGCGGCATCGGCGATGATGGGCAGGTGCGGCGGATAGGGACGCGCCAGCGAGGCCGGATCGATGTCGATGCGGATGAGCTTTCCCGCCATGTCGAAGGAGCGCGCCCACAGGTCGGTCTCGGCCGCCTCCGAACCGGCAATGAGCACCACGTCGGCGGCTTCGACGATCTGCCGTGCCTGCGGATTTGACAAGCTCGCGCCGGCGTTCAGCGGATGGCCGGAAGGGACCGCGCCCTTGGCGGCGATGGTGGTGAAGATGATCGCACCGGTGGCCTCGGCGATTTGGCACACGGCATCGCCCGCCTGTCGCGCCCCGCCGCCGATGACGATGGCCGGCCGCATCGCCACCTTGAGCAACGCCGTTGCCGCGGCGATCTCGTCGCCGTTCGCCCGCGGCAGGCCCGGCAGCGCCCGCGCCGTCCAGCCCTCGCCGGCCGGCATCTTGAGGACGTCGATCGGCACTTCGATATAGCACGGCCGCGGCCGCTGGCTGGCAAAGCGCGCAAAGGCCGCCGCCACCAGATCGCGCAGATCGGCCGGCGTATAGGCGGTGGCGGCACTCTGGGCGACGCTCGCCGCCGCCGCCCTTTGATCGATCATCTCGTGCAGCCGGCCGCGGCCCTGCGCTGCATCCTTCACATCGAGGCAACTGGAGATCACCAGCATCGGCACCGAGTCCGAATAGGCCTGGCCCATCGGCGTCATGATGTTGGTAAGGCCGGGACCGGTGATGGTGAAGGCGACCCCCGGCCTGCCCGTTGCCCGCGCATAGCCGTCAGCCATGAAGCCGGCGCCCTGTTCGTGACGCGGCAGGATGTGGCGGATCTTCGAGCGCGGCAGCGCCCGGTACATCTCCACATTGTGGACGCCGGGAATGCCGAAAACGGTATCGACGCCGTAGGCTTCCAGGAGCCCCACCAGCGCCTCGCCGGCGCTGAGGCCTTCTGTCGATGATGGGTTCATGCTGCTCCTTTTATGGTGTTGGCACTGGCTTCGTGCGGATCAGTGACCGCAAAACAGGCGACCATCGTCGCCCCGTCGGCCTGCAACCGTGGTGTCTGGGTGGGACATTTCGCAAAGGCTATGGGGCAACGCGGCTCGAAGGCGCAGCCCGGCGGCGGATTGATCGGCGACGGCAGTTCCCCCTTGAGCACCACGCGCGCGTGCCGTTTGGCCGGATCGACCGAGGGCGTGGCCGACAGGAGCGCGCGCGTATAGGGATGGCGGGGGTTGGAAAAGATTTCATCGCGCGAGCCCTGTTCCACCGGCTTGCCGAGATACATCACCATCATCTCATCGGCGATATGGCGCACCACCGACAGGTCGTGGCTGATGAACAGATAGGCCAGATCGTGCTTTTCCTGAATGTCGGCGAGCAGGTTCAGCACCTGCGCCTGGATCGACACATCGAGCGCCGAGACCGGTTCGTCCAGCACCAGGATATCGGGATCGAGCATCAGCGCCCGGGCAATGGCGATGCGCTGGCGCTGGCCACCGGAAAACATGTGCGGGTAGCGCTCGTAATGCTCCGGCCTGAGACCCACGCTCTGCATCATCGCCTCGGCCTGATCGCGCCGTTCGGCCGCGCTGACCCGGCGGTTGACGAGGATCGGTTCCTCCAGGATGGCGCCGATCTTCTGGCGCGGATTGAGCGAGCCGTAGGGGTTCTGGAAGACGATCTGCACTTTCGCGCGCAATCTTTTGAGGGCCTGGCGCCCGGCGCCGGCGATCTCGGTACCCTGGATGCGCAGCGAGCCCGACGTCGGCGGCTCGATCATGGTGACGAGGCGGGCAAGCGTCGACTTGCCGCACCCCGATTCGCCCACCACCGCCAGCGTCCGCCGCCGCCGGAGCGAAAAGCTCGCCCCGTCCAGCGCCTTGAGGATCGCCGGTTCCCTGAAGGCGCCGCGCGATACCGGGTAGTGGCGGGTGATGGCCTCGGCCTCGAGAACGATTTCGCCCATGGCCATCAGGCTCCCCTGCCGGGGTGGTTGAGGGCATGGCCCTCGACCAGCGGATAGTGGCACAGCGCCAGGCCGAGTTCGGCCGGTTGGCGCTCGGGCGCGTCGGTGTGGCACAGCGTGGTCGCCAGCCCGCAGCGCGGCGAGAACAGGCACCCCGGCGGCCGGTCGAACTGGCCCGGCACCACGCCGGGGATAGACGGCAGGTGGCGCCCGGTGGCGCGTTCCGGCAGGGCGGCCAGCAGGGCCGCCGTATAGGGGTGATGGGGATCGGCGAAAAGCTGCTCGACCGGCTGCTCCTCGACCTTCTGGCCGGCATACTGCACCGTGACGCGCCGCGCCGTTTCCGAGACCACCCCCATGTCGTGGGTGATGAGGACGAGGGCCATGCCGTGGTCCTGTTGCAGCTTCAACAGGAGATCGAGGATCTGCGCCTGGATGGTCACATCGAGCGCCGTGGTCGGTTCATCGGCGATCAGCAGCTTGGGATTGCAGGAAATCGCCATGGCAATCATTACCCGCTGGCACATGCCGCCCGAAAGCTGGTGGGGAAACGATGAAAGCCTCCCCTCCGGTGCCGGTATGCCCACCTGGTGCAAGAGTTCGATGATGCGGGCCCGCCGCCCGGCCTTGTTGAGGCCGGTATGGACCTTCAGTGCCTCGGCCAGCTGGAAGCCGATGGTGAAGCACGGATTGAGGCTCGACATCGGCTCCTGGAAGATCATGGTGATCTCCTTGCCGATGATCTTGCGCCGCTCGCCCACCCCGATGGTCAAAAGATCGCGCCCGTCGAAGTACATCCGGTCGGCGGCGACCACCGCGGTCCACGGCAGAAGCCCCATGACGGCCAGCATGGCGACCGATTTTCCCGATCCCGATTCGCCCACCACCGCCAGCACGTCGCCCTTGTCGAGGCCGAGCGAGACATTGTCGACCGCCCGGAACAGGCCATGCGCCGTCTGGAACTCGACCGTCAGGTTTTCGATTTCAAGCAGGGCCATGGCATCTTCTTCAAGGTCTTGCGGGGAACATCCTCTATATCAGGCGGATCTTCTTCGGACTCTGCGAATGAGGGACATGTTGCGCGGCAGGCGTCTGGAATCGTCCAGGTGTGCAATGATCGCGGCGAGCTTGCGGCGGGCTCGTCCAAACAGTGCATCGGCGCGTTGACGGCGCTTGGCAAGATTGACGGTGCCCTTCGCGGCGTATCTTTCAAGATCGGCGACGGCCGCCTTGCCCCACACCTTCTGCAACGCGGCGATCTGGAAAAAGGCATGCAGATACTTCTGCTTTTCCTTCGGCGATCGGCGCAGAAACGCCGGATCGCGCAGGTCCCGGATCATCTCGACCGATTGCCGTGCCAGGCGATGGAAATGCGCCACCGAATGCACCACCTCGTGCGGCAGCATGGTGATGTCGTGATCGACACCCTCGAACACGAAGCCGTTCGCCTCAGCGGTGGCGCGCGGCGTTGCCTCGCTGAGGGCGCGCCTGGCGTCGGCGAGGGTCGGGTGCCCGCTGCTGGCGGCGTTGCCTGAAAGGATCTCCGAATGGATCGCGACCACCACATCCAGCGCCCCTTGCGCGCGTCGCCTGACTTTGGCGCGGGCGGCTCTTCGGCGTTCCTTGCGGTCGCGCCAGCGGTCAAGGCGCGAGGTCAGGGACCACGTCATGATGCCGACGCGCGCCGCCGTGAGGGTGCCGATGGCCCCGACCAGTGCGCTGATATTGAAGATGACGGCCATCCCCTCAACTCCGCTTGAGCTTGGGATCGAGGGCATCGCGCAGACCATCGCCCATGAGATTGATGGCCAGCACCGTCAGGAGGATCGCCAGGCCGGGAAACGTCACCACCCACCAGGCGCGCAGGATGAACTCGCGCGCCTCGGCCAGCATGGTGCCCCATTCCGGCGTCGGCGGCTGCGCCCCCATGCCGAGGAACCCAAGCGCCGCGGCATCGAGGATGGCGTTGGAAAAGGAAAGCGCGGCCTGCACGATGAGCGGCGCCATGCAGTTGGGTAAAACGGTGGAGAACATCAGCCGCAAGCGTCCGACGCCGACGACGCGCGCCGCCGTCACATAGTCCTTGCCCAGTTCGCCCATCACGGCGGCCCGCGTCAGGCGCACGTAATGCGGCTGTTGCACCACCGCGATGGCCACCATGGCATTGGTGAGGCTGGGTCCGAGCACCGCCACCAGCACCAGCGCCAGGAGCAGGCTGGGGAAAGCGAGGATAATATCCATCACCCGCATGATGATGGTGTCGACGGTTGGTCCGGAGAACCCGGCGATGAGGCCGAGCAGAATGCCGACCACCAGCGCCACCGAGACCACCACACAGCCCACGAACAGCGAAAAGCGCGACCCGTAGATGAGTCGCGACAGGAGATCGCGGCCCACCGCGTCGGTGCCGAGCAGGAAGCGCCATTCGCCGCCCTGCTGCCATGCCGGCGGCTTCAGCAGGGCGTCGCGATACTGGTCGATGGGACCATGCGGGGCGATGACACCGGCGAATATCGCCACGAGACAGATGAACACGAAGAAGGCAAGGCCCATCACCGCGCCGCGGTTTTCGGAAAAGTAGTGCCAGAACTCCTCCAGCAGCGCCAGCCGGCCCCCGCGCCGCTTGTCGTAGGTCCTGGTCTTGGCTGCCACCTCGCTCATGGTCCTACCTTGCGTGCCTGATGCGGGGATTGATGAAGCCGTAGGTGACGTCGACCAGCAGGTTGACGACCATGACGATGGCGGCGATGAGCATGAGGCCACCCTGTACCGAGGGATAGTCGCGGCGGAAGATCGAATCAACCATCCACTTGCCGATGCCCGGCCAGGAAAAGATCGTCTCGGTGAGGATGGCACCGGCCAGCAGGACTCCGACCTGCAATCCGATGGTGGTGATGACCGGAATGAGCGAGTTGCGCAGGGCATGCACGCCGATCACCCGCAAGGGGCCGAGCCCCTTGGCGCGGGCGGTGCGCACATAGTCCTCGCCCAGCACCTCCAGCATGGCCGAGCGGGTCTGGCGGGCGATCACCGCCAGCGGAATGGTGCCGAGCACGATGGACGGCAGGACGAGGTGCGACATGGCCGAGGTGAAGGCGCCTTTCTGGCCTGAGAGCAGGCTGTCGATGAGCATGAAACCGGTCACCGGCTTGAAGAAGAACAACAGCGAAATGCGACCCGACACCGGCGTCCACCCCAGGATGCCGGAAAAAAAGATGATGAGCAAAAGGCCCCACCAGAAGATCGGCATGGAATAGCCGACGAGCGCGCTGCCCATGACGGCGTGATCGAACACCGAGCCGCGCCTGACGGCGGCGACGATGCCAGCCGGAATGCCCAGCGCCACCGCCAGGATCATGGCGCAGATCGACAGTTCCAGCGTCGCCGGAAACAGCGTGAAGAACTCGGTGAATACCGGCCGATGGGTGACCAGCGACCGCCCCAGGTCGCCATGCAGCGCATTCACCAGGTATTCCAGATATTGCTGCCAGATGGGCCGGTCGAAGCCGAACTGGTGCATCAGTTCGGCATGGCGTTCAGGGCTGATGCCGCGCTCGCCCGCCATCAGCAGCACCGGATCGCCGGGCAGGAAGTGGATGAAGCTGAAGGCGGCGACGGTAATGCCGAGGAAGGTCGGGACGAGGAGCGCAATGCGGCGTGCAATGAATGCGAGCATCAGCCAACCACTCTGATTTCGCGCGGGAATGCCGTGAGGCAGTCGGCCCCATCCGGCGTCACTACCACATTGTCCTCGATACGCACCCCGAAGCGGGCTGCGTCATAGAGTCCGGGTTCGATGGTGAACACCATGCCGGGTTCCAGCACTTCGCCGTTGCCGCGCATGATATAGGGGTCCTCATGCACATCGAGCCCCAGGCCGTGACCGGTCTTGTGGCGGGCAAAGCGCCGATGGGGCGAGGCTTCGAGCACCTTTTGGACGGCATCGTCGACATCGTGCGCCGTGGCGCCGGCGCGGGTGGCAGCGCGCCCGGCCGTATTGGCCGCCAGCACGGTCGCATAGAAATCGCGGGCCTCATCGGGACAATGGCCGACGAACACCGTGCGGGTGATGTCGGCGAGCATGCCGCCGTAGCGGCCGCCGAAATCGAACAGCAGGGCATCGCCTGCCTTGACACGGTAATCGGCGCGCGCCGAGGCATGCGGCCGCGCCGAATTTTCAGCCGCCGCCACGATGGGATGAAAGCTCAGGGCCTCGGCACCGGCCGCGAACAGGTGGCCGATCAGCAGGGCCTCGATGTCTTTCTCGCTCAAGCCCGGCCTCACCTCCTTGAGGGTCGCTTCCAGCGCTTCTTCGGAGAGGGCAATGGCCCGCCTCAGCCGCGCGATCTCGTCTGCCGTCTTGTGCAGCCGCAGCGCTGCGATATCGCGATGCGCATCGATGATGTCGATGCCGGGAAAGGCCTTGCGCAGGGCGAGGCTTTCGAACACCCGCATGCGCTGGCCCTCGACCCCCAGCCGCTTGATGGCATGGCGGGCGGCAAGCGCATCGAAGGCTTTCTGGTAGCCGTCCTCGTCGCGCCAGTCGAAGACGTCGCCTTCGAGGCCAAGCTGGGCGAACGAGGCCAATTCGAGATTGGGAACGATTGAGCAGATGCGCCCGTCGGCGAAGGAAAAGACGATCAGCGGGCGTTCGTTCTGGTGAAAGTCCTGATCGAGCAGGCGGCGGAAATTGGCGCCCGGAACCAGGGCGACGGCATCGAGCCGATGGCTGTCGAGCGCAAGGGCAAGCGGCGCAAAACGTGCCGGCAGCATCGGTGCCTCCCCAACTGACAATGCGCGGCCCGTCGCCATCCCCGCGAGGGGGCCGGAAGGCCCGGGGCGGATGCCGCCCCGGGACCCATCGAGTTCGTCGCGTTCCTACTTGATGTCCACGCCGTAGAAGTCGTGGCCGCCGAACGGGCTGATCTTGTAGCCCGTCACTTCCTTGCGCACCGGCATGAACACCACCGAATGGGCAATCGTCGCCCACGGTGCCTGCTGCTTGAACACCACCTGCGCCTCTTCATAGAGCTTGGTGCGCTCGGCGATGTCGGAGATGCGCTGTGCCTTCAGCACCAGATCATCGAACGGCTTGTAGCACCACTGGGCGCGGTTGGAGCCGCCGACGCCGGCGCAACCGAGCAGCACGGCGAGGAAGTTGTCGGGATCGCCGTTGTCGCCGGTCCACCCCAGCAGCACGGCACCGTCGCGCTTGACGTCCTTCGACAGCTTCAGGTACTCGGCCCACTCGTAGGAGACGATCTCCACCGTCACCCCGACCTTCTTGAAGTCGGCCTGGATCAGTTCGGCCATGCGCCGGGCGTTCGGGTTGTAGGGCCGCTGCACCGGCATCGCCCAGATCTTCATGTGGAGATCCTTGACGCCGGCCTCGTCCAGCATCTTCTTGGCGGCCGCCGGATCGTAGGGATCGTCCTTGATGTCCTTGTTGTAGGACCACATGGTCGGCGGGATCGGGTTGATGGCCACCTGGCCGGCACCCTGGAACACCGCATCGAGGATGGCCTGCTTGTTGATGGCCATGTTGAGGGCCTTGCGGACCTTCACGTCATCGAACGGCTTTTGCTGGGTGTTGTAGGCGAGGTAACCGACGTTGAGGCCCGCCTGCTGCATCAGGTTGATGGAGGGATCCTGGCCCATGGCCTGCAGATCGGCCGGGTTGGGATAGTCCATCACCTGGCACTCGTCGGCTTTCAGCTTCTGGTAGCGCACCGCGGCATCGGTCGAGATGGCGAACACCAGATCGTCGATCGGCGCCTTGCCGGCCCAGTAGTCGGGATTGGCCTTGTAGCGGATGACCGCGTCCTTCTGGTAGGCGACGAACTGGAACGGGCCGGTGCCGACCGGCTGCTGGTTGAGCATGTCCTTATGGCCGGCCGCTGCCAGCTTGTCGGCATATTCCTTCGACTGGATGGAGGCAAAGTCCATGGCGAGGTTGGCCAGCATCGGCGCATCCGGCTGGTTAAGCTCGAACTTCACCGTCATGTCGTCGACCTTGACGACGTCCTTGAGCAGCTTGGGCATGTCCATGCCGTCGAAATACTCATAGGCGCCGCCGGCGGTGTACTGATACCAGGGGCTCGTCTTGTCCAGCATGCGCTTGAACGAGAACACCACGTCGTCGGCGTTGAAATCGCGGGTGGGCGTAAAATAGTCCGTGGTCTGGAACTTCACGCCCTTCCTCAGATGGAAGGTGTATTCCAGGCCGTCCTTGGAGATATCCCAGCTCTCGGCCAGTCCCGGCTCCACCTTGGTGCCGCCGCGCTCGAATTCGACAAGGCGGTTGAAGATGGGCCGCGACGAGGCATCGAAGGTCGTGCCGGCGGTGTAGAGCGACGGGTCGAAGCCTTCGGGTGATCCTTCCGAGCAAAAAACGAGCGTCTTGGCGTCGACCGATGCCACGCTCAGCATGGTTGCACCAAGCAGCGCGGTCAGCATCAGCTTGTAGCTTTTCATGACAAACTCCCTCTTTTGTGCTTGCTCACGCCTCATCGAGGAGACGGATGCGCGATAATAAAGCACCTTTTGTCACATAAGAAAATGGCGCCCGAACTTTGCTCGCCCCGTATCTCAGGGCTTGAGGCGATTTGGCGAAATCGCCGCCGCGCTGGCACCTTCGGCGACCACATCGGCGGGCATGTCCTCGTGGCGGATGAGCGCTGCAGCGGTGCGCGACAGGGCGGGCGAGGTCTGGATGCCGTAGCCGCCCTGCCCCGCCAGCCAGAAGAAGCCTTCAGCTTCAGGATCGTAGCCGACCACCGGTTCGCCGTCGGCCACGAAGCTGCGCAATCCCGCCCAGGTGTATTCCAGCCGGGTGATCTCGTGGTCCATGTGCGTCTGGTAGAGTTCGATGGCCTCGGCGATCTTCATGTCGTCGGCCCAGGCATCGTGCGGATCGACCGGGGTGGCATCGGCAGGCGAGATCATGATCTTGCCGCTGATCGGCTTGAAATAGAACGTCTCGCCGGCCCCGAAGGTGAGCGGCCAGCCGTTGACGTCAATACCTTCGGGCGGCGCCACCAGCGCCGCGCTGCGGCGCTTGGGTTGCAGGCCGATGGGGGTGACACCGGCCAGTTTCGCCACCTCGTCGGCCCAGGCACCGGCGGCATTGACCACTACCGGCGCTTCGAAGCTGCCGGCCGCGGTGGTGGCCGTCCACACGCCGCCCCGGCGTTCGAGGCCGGTGACCCGGTGGCCGCAACTGAGGCGGCCGCCGGCGGAACGAAAGCGCTTGAGAAAGCCCTGATGCACCAGGTCGACGTCGATGTCCTCCGCGCCGCGGTCGATCAGCGCGACTTCGACGGCCTCGGGACGGATGAGCGGGATCATGGCACGCACCTCGTCCATGGAAATCTCCACCAGGCCGAGCGCGCGCGCCTTGTCGGCCTCGTCCGCGTGACCGGCATCGACCAGCATCAGTTCGCCGCGCGGGCTGAGCAGCGGCGCCTCGGCAAAGCCCGGCGTCGGATGATGGAAGAAGGCGCCGCTCGCCCGCGTCAGGGCGAGGATCATCTCCGGCCCGTAGGTCGGCACGTACATGGCCGCCGAGCGGCCGGTCGAATGGTAGCCGGGGCGGTCTTCCATCTCGAGCAGCAGGACCTTTTGGCCCGGTTGCAGTTCGGCCGCAACCGATGCCCCCGCGATCCCCGCGCCGATAACGATCACATCGAACGTCTCACTCATCGCCTCACCTCCCAACGGCCATCGGAATGTGGCCCCGCTCCTATCATTTCGCGCCCTTTAGTGATAGGCCAACCCGCATCCGTTCACCCCAAGACAGCAGATCAGGCATGACCGAGGCAACTTTGCATTTCCCCCGTTCCGAATACGACCGGCGCATTGCCCTGGCGCGCGCCGCCATGGCCGAACGCGGCATCGATGTACTGATTTCATCCGATCCCTCCAACATGGCCTGGCTTACCGGCTATGACGGCTGGTCGTTCTATGTCCACCAGGCGGTCCTTTTGTCGCAGGAGGGCGAGCCGGTGTGGTGGGGACGCAAGATGGACGGCAATGGCGCCCTGCGCACCGTGTTCATGGAGGCGGCCAACATCGCCGGCTATCCCGACCACTACGTACAGTCGACCGAGCGCCATCCCATGGATCATCTCTCCGCCCTCATCGCCGAGCGCGGCTGGGGCAAGGGCGTCATCGGCGTCGAGATGGACAATTACTGGTTCACCGCCGCCGCGTTGCAATCGCTCAAAGCCCACCTCACCGAGGCGCGCTTCGCCGATGCCACCGGCCTCGTCAACTGGCAGCGGGCGGTGAAGAGCGACCACGAGGTCGAATTCATGCGCCGCGCCGCCCGCATCGTGGAGAGGATGCATGCCCTCATCTTCGACATGGTCGAGCCGGGCCTGAAGAAGAACGTGCTGGTCGGCGAACTCTATAAGGTCGCGATCGAAGGCGCCGACGGCCACTGGGGCGACTATCCGGCCATCGTCCCCATGCTGCCGTCCGGCGTCGATGCCACCGCCCCGCATCTCACCTGGGACGATCGCGCCTTCAGGAACGGCGAGGGCACCTTCTTCGAGATCGCCGGCTGCTACAGGCGCTATCATTGCCCCCTGTCGCGCACCGTCTATCTCGGCACCCCGCCGCAGCGCTATCTCGATGCCGAAAAGGCCGTGCTGGCGGCCACCGACGCGGGCCTCGAAAAGGCCCTGCCCGGCAATACCTGCGAGGACGTCGCCATCGCCTTTTTCGACACCCTGAGAAAGCACGGCTTCGACAAGGATTCGCGCACCGGCTATTCCATCGGCCTTAGCTACCCGCCCGACTGGGGCGAGCGCACCATGTCGCTCAGGCGCGGCGACAGGACGGTCCTCAAGGCCAACATGACGCTGCACTTCATGCCCGCCCTGTGGCTCGAGGATGACGGCCTCGAACTGTCGGAATCGATCCTCATCACGAAGAAGGGTGCCGAACCGCTGGCCAACGTCCAGCGCCGCCTCGTCATAAAACCCTGATCGGGAATTTCCGGATAGACCCTCCCATGCGCTATGCCTCGATTACCCGCCGCCTCGAAGGCCTCGGCACCGACAAGTGGGCGGTCCACTACGCCGCCCGCGCCATGGTCGAGCGCGGCGAGGACGTTCTGTTCCTGTCCATCGGCGAACCCGACCAGGCGACTCCCAGGGCTATCGAGGACGAGGCGGTGGCGCGCCTCAGGGCCGGGCGTACCCGCTATTCCAGCGGCGCCGGCGAGGACAATGTGCGCTCAGCCGTTGCCGCCCGCTATGCCGCCCGCTGCGACCGCGAGGTCACCGCCGACCAGGTGATCTTCATGCCCGGCACCCAGTCCGCCTTGTGCGCCACCATGTTCGCGCTGGCCGAAACGGGTGACGAGGTGATCGTCCCCGATCCCTTCTACGTCACCTATGACGGCATCATTGCTGCCACCGGCGCCCGCCAGGTGAATGTGCCAACGCGCCCGCGCGACCGCTTCCATCTGACGCCCGAGGCGCTTGAGGCCGCCATCACCGACCGCACCCGGGTGGTGTTGCTCAACAGCCCCTCCAACCCGACCGGGGCCGTGCTGACATCTGACGAGATCGCCGCCATCGGCGAGGTGTGCCGCCGCCACGATCTGTGGATTGTCTCCGACGAAGTGTATGAGACCCTCATCTTCGGCAACGCCCGCTTTGCCTCGCCCTTCGACAATCCCGATCTCGCCGGGCGCACGGTGGTTGTCTCCTCGCTGTCGAAATCGCACGCCATGACCGGCTACCGCGCCGGCTGGGCGCTGGGTCCGCAAGACTTCATCCACCGCATGCTGCCCTTTGCCGAGGCGCTGCTGTTCGGCTGCCAGCCCTTCATCCAGGACGCCGCCACCTTTGCCCTCATGGGTGATTTCGATGAGACCGATGCCATGCGCAGCGACTACGAGCGCCGCGCCCGCCTCATCGTTGCCCATCTGGATCAGGCGCCCCTCGTCAGGGTGGCGATGCCCGAGGGGGGCATGTTCATTTTCGCCGACGTACGCCAGACCGGCCTTTCGGGAGAACAGTTCGCCCTCAGGCTGCTGGCCGAGGAAAAGGTGGCGCTCATGCCGGGCGAAAGCTTCGGGCCATCGGGCGCCGGCCATGTGCGCATCAGTCTTTCGGCCGCCGATGCCGTAATCACCGGGGCCTCAGGCCGCATTGCCCGATTTGCCGCACGGCTGGCCGGCGAGCCCAACGCCCTCCGCGCTTGATTCCGATCAAGGCAACGCCCGCCAACATCGCCTGACATGCTGCCATGAGTGAACCCTCGCTGCCCGAACCGCATCTCAAGCGTTCCCTGACGCTGCCTTACGTCGTGCTCTACGGCCTCGGCGTCACCATCGGCGCCGGCATCTACGTGCTGGTCGGCGAGGCGGCGGGCCGGGCCGGCCACCAGGCGCCCATCGCCTTCATCATCGCCGGCGTCGTGATGCTTTTCCCGGCTGCCGCGTTTGCCGAACTGGCGGGCCGCCTGCCGTTCGCCGCTGGCGAGGCGCGCTTCGTCAACGAGGCCTTCGGGAAGGACTGGCTCACCCTCGCCGTCGGCCTCGCCGTCACCGGTGTCGGCATCGTCTCATCGGCTGCCATCGGCCTCGGCTCGGCCGGCTATGTAGCATCGCTGACCGGCGGCTCGCTGCATCTGGCCTATGCCGTCATCATCATCATCGTGGCCACCGTCGCCGCCATCGGCATCCGCGAATCGATCCTGGTGGCGGGTCTCTTCACCATCATCGAGGTGGGCGGGCTCATCGCCATCATCGTTGGTGCGCTCATCGACGATCCCCACCTGTTCACCCGCTTGCCGGAGATCGCACCCGTCAGTTGGGACACCGCCACCCTCGCCGGCATCGCCGGCGCGACGCTTTTGGCCTTCTTCGCCTTCATCGGCTTCGAGGACATGGATTCGCTCGCCGAGGAGACCCGCGATCCGCAGCGCACCCTGCCGCGCGCCATGTTCATCACGCTCATCGTCTCCATGGCGCTGTATGTGCTGGTCACGGCGATTGCCGTTCTGGCCGTCGATCCCGAGACGCTGGCCCGCGATACCGCGCCGCTCGCCACCATCTTCCATCGCGTGACCGGCGCGCCCGGCGCCGTCATCGCGCTGATCGCCATCGTCGCCACCCTCAATGGCGTCATCGTGCAGATCATCATGGCCTCGCGGGTGCTCTACGGCCTGGCAAGCCAGCGCCGCCTGCCCGCCGTCCTCGCCCGCGTTCACCCGCGCACCGGCACCCCGGTCGTCGCCACCGCTGTTGCCGCGGCGCTCATCCTGGGGCTCGGGCTCACCTTCCCCATCGGCCCGCTGGCCGAATGGACCTCGCGCATCACCTTGGGGATTTTCATTCTGGTCTGTGCCGCCCTGATCGCCATCAAGCGCACGGGTGCCCCTGCCCCCGATGGGACCTTCATCGTACCCGTCTGGGTGCCGATGATCGGCATCGTCCTCAATCTGGGATTGCTGCTGGCGGGCGGGTAAAGATCGCCTTCAGACCACTTCGTAGCCGAATTCCAGCGCCATTTCGGTGAGCCATTCCCAGAAATTTTCCGCAAAGCCGCGGAACACCGACACCTCGTAGGCATCGGCCCCGGTGCACGCCACATGCGCCCCCACATGCGCCATCTGGGTGACGGCGCAACATCCCGCCGGAAAGGCGCTCGGGTGCAGGTCGACGGGTGTCCCCTTGCTCAGTACATGCCGCGCCGCCGGTCCGGTGAGGGAAAGGATCACCCGGCCGTGGCTCTGTTCCGATACCGAGGCGAGGCCAGCAAACCGGGCCAGGCAATCATCGAACAGCGCCCCTTCGGCGAGGCCGTCGGCCACGGCGTAATACTGGTCCGCCCCGCACCAGTGGACCGTGACGCCGCCACGCCCGCTGGCCGAATGGCCGGGCTGAGGGGCCTCGATGCCCCAAGTCGTCTGCATGGCCGCCGACAGGGCCTTGGCCTTGCCCTTGCGGGCGATGACGGTGACGATCGACACCGGATGGCGCAGCGCCAGCCTCACCGCCGGCCCGCCCGCCAGGTCGGCGCCGAAGCGGCCCTGCCGGTAGACGGCGGCGAGCGGCGATACCCGCTTGATGATCTGGCGCGCCGCCGCCGGTTTGCGCGGGGCTGACCCGATACGGGGCCGGGCGGGTGTGGTGCGGGCGGGCGCGCGCACGCCCGGTGCTGCTTTCCTAGCCATGGAGCTTTACGTTCTCCCTGTCGTAATGCATGGGGTCGCACACCTCGGCCAGCATGTGGAAATTCCTCAGCCCGTCCCACAGATGCACGATTTCGCCGTGGCGCTCGCGACCGCTCCTGAGCAACCCGAGCCCGATCCAGCAGTCGAGCATGGGTGACCAGGCGACCGAGGTGACATAGCCCTGATCGTTGGCCATCGAAGGCTTTGTGCCCTGCGTCAGGATATGGACGCCGCCGCGGATACGGTCGGACTTGTCGACCGGCCTGAGCCCCACGAACTGGTCGCGGTCGGGCGCCACCAGGCCCTCGCGCTTGGAGAGCATGTGGCCGATATAGTCCTTCTTCGATGACATCATGCGTCCGAGGCCGAGATCGGCGGCCGTGGTCGTGCCGTTGAGTTCGGAACCGGCCACATGGCCCTTTTCGATACGCATCACCGACAGCGCCTCGGTACCGTAGGGTTCGATGCCGAATTCTTCGCCCGCATGCATGATGGCGCGGATGACAGCATCGCCGTAATCCGCCGGCACCGAGATTTCATAGGCCAGCTCACCCGAGAACGAGATGCGGAAGAGCCTTGCCCTGATGCCGCCCATCACCGTCACCGGCTTGGCCGCCAGATAGGGAAAGTTCTCGTCCGACAGATCATCATCGATGATCTTCTGCAAGGTGGCCCGCGCCCTGGGGCCGGCGACCGCCATCTGCGCCCACTGCTCGGTCACCGATACGTATTGCACATCGAGGTCCGGCCACAGGGCCTGGTGGCAGAACTCCATGTGCGCCATGACCCGAGCCGCGTTGGCGGTGGTCGTGGTCATGAAATAGTGGTCCTCGGCGAGGCGGCTGGAGGTGCCGTCGTCGAACACGATGCCGTCCTCGCGCAGCATCAGCCCGTAGCGCGCCTTGCCGACCGTAAGCGTCTTCCAGCCGTTGCAGTAGAGCCGGTTCATGAACTCCGCCGCATCCGGGCCCTGCACGTCGATCTTGCCCAGCGTCGAGACATCGCACACCGCGACCCGCTCGCGCGCCGTCTTCACCTCGCGGCTGACGCTCTCCAGCCAGTCGGTCTCGCCGGGCTTCGGGAACCACTGGGTGCGGTACCACAGGCCGGTCTCGACGAAGACGGCTCCCATTTCCTCCGCCCAGCCGTGCAACGGGGTCTTCCTCACCGGCTGGAAGTGATGGCCGCGATAGGCCCCGGTCAGCGCCCCGAAGGAAACCGGCGAATAGAACGGCCGGAAGGTGGTGGTGCCCACCTCACCGATGGATTTGCCCGTCGCCTCGGCCAGAAGCGCAATGGCGTTGATGTTGGAAAGTTTGCCCTGGTCAGTCGCCATGCCGGTGGTGGTAAAGCGCTTCGTCAGTTCGACGTCGGTATAGCCCTCGTGCGCCGCCATCGGGATGTCCTTGGCGGTGACGTCGTTCTGGTAGTCGATGAAGGCTTTTCCGGTCGATGCCTTCACCCACCACAACGGCGTGATGGCAAACGAGGCTTCGTCGCGCGCCTTGGGCGCTGGCGAAGCCTTGCCCTTGAACCCCACATCGGCGGCGGCCTTGGCACCGGCCGCCGCACCGTCCTTCAGGCACGCCGACAAGGCCCAGGTGCCCGCCGCCGAGCCGGCGACGCGAAGCGCCGCGCCGGTCTCCGGCGGCAGGAAGGCGGCAAGGTCGTCGTTCCAGGTGGGTTTTGCGCCGCGATGGCAGGTCAGATGCACCACCGGGCTCCAGCCGCCCGACATGGCGACGAAGTCGCAGGCGATGGACTCATGGCCGTGGCCGCGGGCGATCTCGACGCCATGGATGGCCTTGGCGCCCTTCACATCGGTGATGACGCCGCCCGCGACGACCGCTGCGCCGCCCGCATCGACCTTGCCGGCATCTGAACGGCTGTCGATCACGGCGCGCACGTCGATGCCGGCGGCGATCAGGTCGCGGGCCGTGCGGTAGCCGGAATCGTTTGAGGTGAAGACCACACCCGACCGCCCCGGTGCCGCCGCATAGCGGTTGACATAGGTCCTGACGGCACCGGCCTGCATGACGCCCGGCCGGTCGTTGCCACCGAACACCAGCGGGCGTTCCTCAGCCCCCGTCGCCAGCACCGCGCGCTTGGCATGGATGCGCCAGAACCGTTCGACCGGCTGATTGTGGGTGGGATGCGCCACATGCTTCTGCACCCGCTCCAGGCACCCGAAGACATTGCCGTCATACCACCCGAAGACCGTGGTGCGCGGCATCAGCGTCACGTTCGGGTTGGCGCCGAGTTCGGCAATCGCCTGCCCGGCCCACGCAAGACCCGAAACCCCGGCGATCTCCTCGCGCTCGTTGAGCAGCGATCCGCCGAGCCGCGAGCCCTCATCGGCAACGATGATCCGCGCCCCCGCCCGGGCGGCGGCGAGCGCCGCCATCAGCCCGGTCGGCCCCGAGCCGATGACCAGCACGTCGCAGTTCCCGTAGACCTTTTCATAGCGGTCGGGATCGGGTTCGCGGCTGGCCGACCCGAGACCGGCGGCACGGCGGATGATCGGCTCGTAGATCTTCTCCCAGAAGCTCTTCGGCCACATGAAGGTCTTGTAGTAGAAGCCGGCGACGAAGAATGACGAGGCCAGTGAGTTGAGCGCATTGATATCGAAATTGAGCGACGGCCAGCGGTTCTGGCTACGGGCGACAAGCCCCTCGTAAAGCTCCTGCACCGTCGCCTTGACATTCGGCTCCTGGCGCCCGCCTGAGCCGATTTCCATCAGCGCGTTGGGTTCCGCCGACCCGGCGGTGATCGCCCCGCGCGGCCGGTGGTACTTGAAGCTGCGCCCCATGAGATGGGTGCCCGAGGCAATGAGCGCCGAGGCCAGCGTATCGCCGGCAAGACCTTCGATCCGCTTGCCGTCGAGGGTAAAGGACAAAGGGGCGTTGCGGTCGATCAGGCCGCCCGATGGGAGACGATAGCCGCTCATATCTTCCCCCGCCTGGCAAAATCGCGCGCCGTGGCGACGCCGAAGATCTCATGCGTCTGGGTATCGCGGTCGACCACCAGCCAGGAGCGGCAGCCGCCGCCGTGGTGCCAGTATTCGTGCATGCGGCCCTTCACGTTGTCGCGCATGTAGACGTAGTCGAACCAGTCATCCATCGAGGAGTCGTCGAGGCTCGACGGCCGCTTCTTGGAGGCATCGCCCAGATAGGTGAATTCCTCCACCGGACGTTCGCCGCAATAGGGGCATTTGATGCGCATCGGTTCTGCCTTCTAATGCAGGTTGGGCTGGGCGCCCTGGCCCTTTTCGTCGATCATCAGCCCGCGCCGGAAGCGATCGAGCCGATAGGCCGAATTGAGCTTGTGGGCCTCGTCCTTGGCAATGGTCCAGGCAAAGCACCACCCCGAGGCGGGCGTCGCCTTGAAGCCGCCATAGCACCAGCCGCAATTGAGATAGAGGCCCTCGATAGGGGTCCTGTCGATGATCGGCGAACCGTCCATCGACATGTCCATGATGCCGCCCCACGAGCGCAGCACCTTCACCCGCGACAGGGCGGGGATCATCGCCACGCCGCCCTCGATCACATGCTCCATGGCCGGCAGGTTGCCGCGTCGCGCATAGGAGTTGTAGCCGTCGATGTCGCCGCCGAAGACGAGGCCGCCCTTGTCGGACTGCGACACATAGAAGTGCCCCGCGCCGAAAGTGACGACGCCGTCGATATAGGGCTTGAGGCCCTCCGAAACGAAGGCCTGCAGCACATGGCTCTCGATGGGCAACTTCATCCCCGCCATCGCGGCGACTTCAGAAGAATTGCCCGCCGCCGCCAGACCGAGTTTCCTGCATCTGATGGGCCCGCGTGTCGTATCGACACCGACCACCTTGCCCTTTTCGATGTTGATGCCGGTGACGGCGCAGTTCTGGATGATGTCGACGCCGCGTTGATCGGCGCCGCGCGCGTAGCCCCAGGCGACCGCGTCGTGGCGCACCGTGCCGCCGCGCCGCTGCAACAGCCCGCCCTTGATGGGAAACCGCGCATTGTCGAAGTCGAAGAACGGGTACATCTCCCTGACGGCCTCGCGGTCGATCAGTTCGGCATCCACCCCGTCGATGCGCATGGCGTTGCCGCGCCGCGCAAAGCCGTCGCGCTGCGGGTCGGAATGATAGAGGTTGAGGACCCCGCGCTGCGACACCATGGCGTTGAAGTTGAAGTCCTGCTCCAGCCCCTCCCACAGCTTCATCGACCATTCGTAGAACGGGTTGTTGCCCGGCAGCATGTAGTTGGAGCGGATGATGGTGGTATTGCGCCCGATATTACCCGAGCCGAGCCAGCTCTTTTCCAGGACGGCGATGTTCTTCAGGCCATGTTCCTTGGCGAGATAATAGGCCGTCGCCAGGCCATGCCCGCCGCCCCCGACGATGACGATATCGTAGTCCGGCCTGGGGTCCGGCTCGCGCCAGGCCGGCTGCCAGTGCTTGTGGCCGGAAAGGGCGTTTCTGGCCAGCGAGAAGATGGAATAGCGCATGAAACCTCATACCCGATGCCGCAAAAGGGGATCGGTCATCAATTGTGGCGGAACGGACGGATCGGGCTAGCCTGAAAGAGCCACATTATGCCATATTCGCGCCATGAACGCCCAACCAGAGACCGTCGGCTTCCTGCTGATCCCCGGATTTGCGCTGATGTCCTATGCCTCGGCGGTCGAACCCTTGCGCGCCGCCAACCTGTTTGCCGGCCGTGAACTCTACCGCTGGGTGCATATCGCTCACGCAAGCCCCACCGTCACGGCCTCGTGCGGCGCCACCGTCCCCTGTTCGGTTGAGGTGGGCGATGATATCGACGTCGACCTGCTTCTGGTATGCGCCGGCGGCGATCCCGCCCGCTTCACCCATGCCCGCACCCTCGCCTGGCTGAGACGCCTCGCCCGCCGCGGCGTGGCGCTGGGCGGGGTGTCGGGCGGCCCGTTCATCCTGGCGCGGGCAGGGGTCATGGCCGGCCACAACATGACCATCCACTGGGAGCACGCCCCGGCGCTGGCGGAAAGCTTTCCCGACCTGGCGCTCACCCGTTCGCTCTACATCATCGACAGGAAGCGCCTCACCTGCGCCGGTGGCGTGGCGCCGCTCGACATGATGCATGCCCTCATCGCCGGGCGCCACGGCAGTGCGCTGGCGACCCAGGTTTCCGACTGGTTCCTGCATACCGACATCCGCCCGGCCGGTGGCCCCCAGCGTTCCTCGCTCATCGAGCGCTACGGCGTTCACCGCCGCGAACTGGTCGCCGCGCTGGAACTGATGGAGACCCGCATGTCGGAACCCCTCGACCGCACCGGGGTGGCCCGCCGGGTGGGCCTGTCGACCCGCCAACTCGACCGCCTGTTCGCCACGCAGATGGGAATCAGCTTTCTCCAGCACTACCGCCGCATCCGGCTGGAGCGGGCGCGCGAACTGCTGCGCCATTCGACGTTGACGGTGACCGAGATCGGCCTTGCCACCGGCTTTTCGAGCCCCAGCCATTTCGCCCGCAGCTACCGCGAGAACTACGGCACCTCCCCCGGCAGCGAACGGCACTGAGGCCAGCACGCCCCCGCCACAGCCCCTCACCCCGGAGTTTCTTGCTCCCCTCCCCCATGTGGGGAGGGGTCGGGGGTGGGGGTTCATTCGGGAAAGCCCGAAGGTCCATATCCCCCTCCATGCCCTGCGCGTGGAGGACCGCCGCCCTTCATCGCGCGGCAATCGCCGCGGCCGCAAGCGCCATCACCCCGGCACTCATTCGGTTGCAGGCCCGCATGGCCCGCGATGAACGCATGAAGCGGCGGGCCTTGACCGCCATCGCCACCCAAGTGAGGTCCACCGCCATCAGTACGGCGAGCATGGTGGCGAGCAGTTCGGCCCAGGCGAGCCCGCTCACCCGCGCGACATCGATGAGGCTCGGCAGCAACGCCAGGTAGAAGACCATGATCTTGGGGTTGCCCAGCGTGATGGCAAGACCGGTTGCGAACATGCGCCATCCCGAACCCCGCGGCAGTTCCGCCCCGTCCGCGCTCGCCGGTGCCCGCCACATGCGCCAGGCCACAAAGAGCAGATAGGCCACGCCCAGATACTTGATGACGAGGAAAACGAGACGGAATGTCTCGGCCACCACCGCCAGCCCGGTAACCGCGCAAGTGAGCCACAGGCCCTCCCCGATCCACATGGCGGCGAGGAACGGCAAGACGGCGCGCCAGCCCGAGGTGATGACCCGCGCCACCAGCGCCGCCACCGAGGGGCCGGGCGCCCCCGCCACGACGAGGAGCGCCCCGGCGAACAGGATCAGCGCCGATGCCGTCATGGCGCTAGCAATCGAGCGTCTTGTCGCGCTCCCACGCGGTCAGGTGATGGCAGTACTGGTTCCATTCGTTCATCTTGAGCTTGGCATAGGCATCGCACAATTCAGCCCCCAGCGCCTCGCGCAGCATCTTCGACCTGGAGAAGCTGCGAATGGCATCGAGCAGGTTGAGCGGCAGCTTCCTGGCGCCCTTCACCTTGTAGCCTTCGGCATACATGTCGATGTCGAGACGCTTGCCCGGATCGGTCTTCTTGGCGATGCCGTCGAGCCCGGCCGCCAGGATGCCGGCCATCAGCAGATAGGCATTGGCCGCCCCGTCGGCGAGGCGCAGTTCGAACCGCCCTTCGTCGGGCACGCGGATCATGTGGGTGCGGTTGTTGCCCCCGAAGGTGATGGAACTCGGCGACCATGTGGCGCCGGAAAGCGTCCGCGGCGCGTTGATGCGCTTGTAGCTGTTCACCGTCGGGTTGGTGATGGCGGCCAGCGCCTCGGCATGGTTGATCAGGCCGCCGAGGAAGTTGTAGCCGGTGGCCGAAACGCCCAGTTCGCCTTTCTTGTCCTCGAAGAGGTTCTTCTTGCCCGCCTGATCCCACACCGAAATGTGCACATGACAGCCATTGCCGGTGAGGTTGATGAACGGCTTGGGCATGAAGGTCGCCCGCAAGCCATGCTTTTCGGCGATTGACTTCACCATGAACTTGAAGAAGCACAACTGGTCCGCCGTGGTCATGGCGTCGGCGAAATTCCAGTTGATCTCGAACTGGCCGTTGGCGTCCTCGTGATCGTTCTGGTAGGGACCCCAGCCGAGCTGGATCATGGTCGAGCAGATTTCCTGGATGACGTCGATACGGCGCATGATCGCCGACTGGTCGTAACAGGGCTTTTCCTGGGTGTCGCGGTGATCCGAAATCGCCGAGCCGTCGGGATTGATGAGATGGAATTCCGGCTCCACCCCGGCCATCATCTTCATGCCCTGGCTGGCGGCCCGGTCGATCAGCCGTTGCAGCACGTTGCGCGGCGCCTGCTCGACCAGCCTTTGATCCATCATCGGGTTGCCGGCCACCCAGGCGACCTCCGGCCGCCAGGGAAGCTGGATGACGCTTCCTGCATCGGGCATCACGAACATGTCGGGATGCGCCGGCGTCATGTCGAGCCAGGTGGCGAAGCCGGCAAAGCCCGCCCCCGACTTCTGCATCCCCGCCACCGCCTCGGCCGGCACCAGCTTGGCGCGCTGGGTGCCGAACAGGTCGGTGAAATTGAACAGGAAGAATTTTACCTTGTTGTCCTTGGCGTATTTCGCAAGATCGGCGGCCATGCCCGCTCTCCCTCAAATGTTGCCGGAGGGCCGCACCCGGCACCTCCCGTGACCGGACAGGCCCTGCCCCTGTCCCCTCTCTCTAAAGAAAGATCGTACCAGCAGCCCGAAGACTTCTCAACCGTCAGGAAACTTCATTTCATCGCATGAATGACAGGGGATGGGCACGCTCAACGGGTTTCGCGACTGTAGCTGATGATCGACAGGAAGCGGATCGGCAGGCGCCGAAGTTCTTCCGGTCCGTGCGGGGCCTCGGCATCGAAGAACAGCGAATCCCCCGGCATCAGGGTGAAGGTCTTGGACTCGTGGCGGTAGACCACTTCGCCTTCGAGCATGTAGATGAACTCCAGCCCGTCGTGCTGGAATATGGGAAACACGTCTGACAGTTCGGTCAGGGTGATGAGGTAGGGCTCGACGATAAGCGGCCCGTGCGGGGTGTGGCCGAGAAGCTGGTACTGGTGGCCGGCCCGGGTGCCGCGCCGCTCGATCTTGAGGCCCTCGCCCGCCTTGACGAAGGTGGCGTCGTGGATTTCCTCGAATGAGCGGAACAGCGCCGTCACCGGCACATGCAGGGCTTTCGACAGGGCCTGCAGTGAAGACAGCGACGGCGACGTCGAGCCGTTCTCGATCTTCGACAGCATGCCCGCCGAGATGCCTGAGGACTTGGCCAGTTCGGAAATCGTCAGGCCGAGCTTTTCGCGGAACCGCCGCACCTCGCGGCCGATCGCCTGCTCCAGGAGGCGGCCCTCGGCATCGCCGACGGCATGCGGGTCCTGATCGGCCTCCGAGGCCGTCGTCACCGGTTTGTTCCGGGTCTCCAACATGGCCTCAACATAATCCCCAATCGCTGCCCGGCTCAAGCTGTAGGGCGTGATGGGCGAAAAGCGGAAGCCACCTTTCGGATAACATCGTGCTCAACTCGCTGAAATCGATCGGCATGCACCAGGGTGAGTCCATCCAATTGCATGCTGATCGAGCCGGGTTCCGAGAAAAGGCACCGGCCACGAGGGCCGGTGCCGATTGTTGCTCGCGTTGCGACGAGTGCCGCGATCAGTACCTGTCGATGGCATCCCTGGCATGATCGCCGCGCGCATCGGCATCCATCTCGTGGCTGATTTCACGCGCTTCGTTCCTCAGTTGCAGCACGTGCCAGCCGATCCAGAAGATTATGCACAGGACCACCATCAAGCCCTCGTGGCCCTGGAAGGGATAGATGGCACCGACGTCCTTCAGGTCGACGGCCCAGCTTGTCATTCCATTCGTAGACATGGGTTATCTCCTATTCCTGCCTTGAGGTTATGCCTTGACCAAGGCCTTTTCGGCGGACCGCACTTCATCGACCGCCGCGCGATAGGCTTCCTCGCCCTCGAAGTCGAGGCCTTCCAGTTCCACCTTGCGCGGAATGCGCAGGATGCCGATGGAATTGAGGATCATCGACATCACCCAGCCCGGCAGGAAACCGAGGACGCCGAACATGATGATGGCGCCGATGAAGTTGCCCCATGGAGAGATGGTGGCGAAGCCCGCGTACGGCGACGATGGCTGACCCCACAACAGGAAGCCGGCGAACACCAGGCCGAGGAAGCCGGCATACCCGTGCACCGCCACGGCGCCGCAGGCATCGTCGAGCTTGAAGCGCCTTTCCACCCAGTAGTGCATCTTGTAGATGATCCACACCGTGGCCGCACCGACGAACATCGCCTGGATCGGGTGATAGAGATCGTTGCCCGCCGAGGCGCCGATGACGCCGGCGAGGCCGCCCGAGTAGGTCCAGAACGGATCGCCCTTGGAGACCACGTAGGCCAGCATCAGACCGCCCGACAGCGACATCAGGAAGTTGAAGGTGATGGCCGACAGCGTGGTGGGACCGAGATAGATATTGGTCGCGGTCCAGGTATCGCCGGTGATCTGGCCGGCAATGCCGGCAGGCGAGATGATCGGCACGTTGCACGCGGCATAAAAGCCCCAGAAGCCGGTATAGATCAGGAACAGCCCGATGGTCACCAGCCACACATTGTGGGGCGGAATATCGCGCGGGGTACCATCCGGCCTGAACTTGGCCAGCCTTGGCCCGAGCACCAGCAGCACGCCGAGAGCCGTACCGCCGGCGATGGCATGAATGACGCCCGATGCATAGGCATCATGATAGCCGAGCTTTTCGACCATCCAGCCGCCCGAACTCCAGCCCCAGGCCGCGTCGATCATCCAGGTGACCGAACCCAGCATGATGGCGATGATCCAGAAGGCACCCGACTGGATGCGCTCGATGACCGCACCGGAAACGATGGAGGCCGCTGTCATCGAGAACAGCAGGAACGCCCCCCAGAACACGCCGTTGAGGCGATGCCACAAGGCGGCCTGGTCGGCGGTGACGCCCAGCGTCGGGTCAGCACCCGAAAGGTGCGTGGCCATCAACGGGCTCCATGGTGTCGCGGTGGCGCCCAGACCGAAGTCGATCGGGCCGAACGGGAATTTCTGAATGCCGAAATACAGCCACCAGCCGAACAGATAGAAGGTCACGGTGACCAGCGGGATCAACATGGTGTTCTTCATCAGGGTGTGCAGGTGGTTGCGCCTGCGGCTGACCCCCACCTCATACATGCAGAAGCCCACATGAATGAGGAACATGAAGACGATTGTGACCCAGTAATAGAACTCAGTGAAGATTACGGTAAGTGCGTCGAGATTGTTTCCCATCGAGGTTCCCCCCTACCGATGACTGAAAATTGGCAAGTGGGATCGCGGCCGCCGAAGCAGCCTCTGCACGTAAACCGTCTGATGCCCGGATTGAGCGCCATCTTCGTTTCCCACATGCCTGCCTTTGTTGTCGGAACCGCGCCGGTAGGCTGGGTACGGTCCCTTGCGTCGTTGAACCGGCCGGACTGGCAGTGAGTCGCCCCCGACCAACCAATTCAACCAAAGTCTATCGAGAATCGCCCGAGTCGTCGACCCGCTCTAGACTTTGAACTCAATTTGCCCACAGAATCCGGCCAAATGCAAACCGATTTTGACCAACTGCGACCAATTCGCGGCTTTGTTCAACATATTGAAATAACACCACAATCTAGAATAGTGCGGCCGGACGGCGGCTCAGGGAAAGGGAAATTCGCAATGACAGAGGGCGCATCGATCACGCTTGAATGGCTCAACGGTCCCGATATCGCGCGCCTCGCCATGAGCGATGCGGAGATCCTCGCAGCGGTCGAACGAGGGCTTGTGGCGCAAGGCTCGGGCGGTGCCGTGATCGAGCCGCGCGTCCACCTGACGCCCGATCCGGCCTATCGCGGCCACTTCAACGTGCTGCGCGGCTATGTGGCGCCGCTGGGCTTTGCCGGGGTCAAGATCGTCGGCGACTATGTCGACAACTACAAGCGCGGCCTGCCCTCCGAAATGGCGCTGCTCAATCTCTTCGATCCCGAGACCGGCATGCCCAAGGCGATCATCGACGCCACCGCCATCACCGACATGCGTACTGGCGCGCTGACGGCGCTGGGCGCCCGCCATCTGGCGCGCAAGGATTCGCGGATTCTGGGCCACGTGGGTGCCCGCGGCACCGCCTACTGGAACGTGCGCCTGCTCGATCATATCTTCGACTTCGACGAGATCAGGGTGCATTCGCGCCGTCCCGAAAGCCGCGAGACCTTCGCGCAAAAGCTCGAACAGGACCTGAAGAAGCCCATCGTCGTCACCGACAACTGGCGCGACTGCCTCGAAGGGGCCGACATCATGGTCGAGGCCTCGCGTCTCAATGAGCGCGCCGAACTGTTTCGCACCGAATGGGTGAAACCGGGCACCACCGTCATTCCCTACGGCACGGTCAGCGCCCTTGAGATCACCATGACCGATGCGATGAGCAAGATCGTGGTTGACGATCTTGGCCAGTTCCGTGCCGGCAAGCTGGGGGCGCTTAGGCCCCATATCGACAGTGGCCGCATCGGCGAGGCGAGCATCCATGCCGAACTCGCCGATATTGTCGTCGGCGGCAAACCCGGCCGCGAGAGCGACGATGAGGCGATCCTGTTCTGGCATCGCGGGCTGTCGCTGTCCGATATCGCGCTGGGTGCGGCGATGCTGGCCAAGGCGAAAGAGATGGGGATCGGCCAGACCCTCGTCTATGCCTGAGGAATGAGCCGGGCGAGATCGCCCGCGGCGACGAGGCGGCGGGCGACGGCTTCGATATCGCGCCCGACGGGGCGGTCCTCGTCGATGAAGGCGAGAAGGGCACGCACCTGCTCGTGCGCCTCCTGGAGCGCCGCGCCGATGCGGGGCGGCTTGGCCAGGTCGACGGCCTGGGTGGCGGCGGCCAGTTCGAACGCCACCAGAATGTTCAGGCGCTCGGCGATGTCGTGAAGCTTCGAGGCCGCCAGCGCCGAGAAGGTGAGCGAATCCTCCACCCCGTCGGCATTGTGACTGGTCATCACCGGCACCGGATTGGCGAGATGCACGATCTCGCCCCGCAACGCTTCGGCGGGCTTCATGATCGGCCCGAACCCGGCACGGCCGGCAGCGTTCGACGACAACAGCGGCGGCAGGCCGCTGAACGAAGCGTTCATCAGCCGCGCCACCCGCGAGACCATGTCGGTTGCCACCCAGGCCAGTGCCCGCGCCATCGAATCGAGCATGAGGGTGAGATGCGGCAGGTGGAAATTGCCGGTCGAGATGATGCGCTCTTCCTCGACCAGCACCACCGGATTGTCGGCCGAGTGGTTGAGTTCGATTTCAAGCGCCGCCTCGAGCGCCGCAAGCTGCGCCAGCGCCGAGCCCGAGACCTGGGCGATGCAGCGGAAGGACAAGGGGTCCTGCAGCCGCCGCGCCGCACCCTCATCGAGCAGCAGCCCGCCCGCCAGCAGCCGCCGCAATATCGCGCCTGCCTCGACTTCGCCTGCCTGCGGCCTGACCAGCGTTGCACCGGCGTTGAACGGCGAGGCATTGCCGCGAAAGCCTTCCAGCGAAAGCCCCGCTGAAACCAGCGAGGCCAGCAACACCCGCCGCACCGCCGCGGCCGCCAGCGCCGCCTGGCCGACCGAGAACGAGGTGATGTTGGTGAGAATGAGCCCGTCCTTGGGGCCAAGCTCCAGGGCATCGATCCCCGCCGCCTTCAAGGCCTCGCCCGCCGCCACCCGCCTGCCCTCCACCAGCATCTCGCCCTCGCCGATCAGCGCGTGGGGAATGGCGGCCATGGCGACCAGGTCGCCGGCCCCCACCGAAGCCCAGCGCGGCACGACCGGTACCAGACCATGATTGAGTGCATCGGCGAGAAATCGGGCGACATGCGGGCTGGCACCGGCCGCCCCCGACAACAGCGTATTGAGACGGACCAGCATGACGGCCCGGACGGCGCGCGGCGCCAGCGGTTCGCCCCAGCCTTGCGCCCGGCCACGCACCATGCGGTAGGAAAAGGCGGTGAGTTCATCGCGCGGCAGGACCTCGGTGGCGCGCACGCCCAGCCCGGTGGTGATGCCATAGGCGGGCAGCCCTTCCCTCACATAGCGATCGACCAGCGCCCGCGACTTGGCCATGCGCGCCGTGGCCCCTGAGTCGATGGCAACCTTGCGGCCGTCGGCGACCTGCGCGACATCGTCGACGGTCAGCCCCTCGCCGGTAAGGGTCAGGGCACTCATCGCGGCCGCCAGGCGGCAAGCGTCTCGCAGATGCGCCGCAGCACCGGCTTGAGGCGCGCGATTTTTTCCGCATCGGGGCGATAGCCGTTGCCGTCGGCCAGATAGGCATCGCACCCCAGTTCCATCTGAACGGCATGCACCCCCGCATCCGGGCGCCCGAAGGAGCGGGTGATATGGCCGCCGACGAAGCGGCCGTTCACCACATGGCTATAGCCGCTGTCGGCCATCACCGCAGCGAGGCGCCGTTCGATCCCGGCATCGCACGAGGTCGTATGCACGGTGCCGAGATTGAGCACCGGCAACAGGCCCTCGAACAGCCGCGGGACCGCCGAGGCGATGGAATGGCAGTCATAGAGCAGGGCAAAGCCATGCGCCGCCTTCACCCGCTCGATCTCGCTCTTCAGCCGGGCATGATAAGGCCGCCAGTAGGCGGCGCGCCGCTCGGCCACGTCGCTTGGAGAAACGTCGCCGCCATCGCCATAGATCGGCGTACCGTCGAACATGATGGGCGGACAGAGCCCGGTCGTCGCCTGGCCGGGATAGAGGCTTTCATCGTCCGGCGGCCGGTTGAGGTCGATGACGTAGCGGCTGTAGTTGGCGACGATCATCGTGGCCCCGATCGCGCCGGCGAAGTCGTAGAGATCATCCACATACCAGTCGGTGTCGGGCAGTCCGCGCGCCTGCGGCGTCAGGCGGCGGGCGATGTCGGGTGGAAGGAGCGTCCCGGCATGCGGGACCGACAGGACGAGCGGCCCGTCGCCGGGTCGGACGGCAAAGAGATCGTCGGGTGTCTTCATTCCGCCGCCGCCTCCGTCAGATGCCGGTCGAGCAGGTCCAGCCGGTCGTTGCCGAAATAAAGCTTTGCACCGGTATCGACGGTTGGCACACCGAAGAGGCCGCGCTTTATGGCCTCGGCGGTATTGGCTTCAAGCCGCGTCTTCAGTTGCGGCGATTGCGCGGCGGCGGCGATCGCAGGCCCGTCGAGACCGCACTCCGCCCCGAGCTTCGCCAAGAGGTCGAGGTCGGTGATATCGGCTTCCTCGCTCCAGTAGGCGCGCATCAGCCGCCGCACGAAAGCCTCGCCATGACCCGCATCGATGGCATGGAGGCAAGCCCTGAGCCCGCGCGAATTGCGCAACGGATAGCCGGGATGATAGCGAATGCTCAGGCCCATGACGGCGGCCTGGTCGATCAGGTCCTGCTTGTACCAGGCAAGGAAGGCCTTGTTTTCCTCCAACGGCCGGCGGCCGTCGATGGTTTCGATGAGGCTCGGCAGGTGCAGCGGTCTCCACTGAAGCTCCGCACCGTGCTTTTCCGCCAGCGCCCCGATCCGTTCGGCCGCCAGCCAGCACCAGGGGCTGTGGATGTCGAACCAGAAGGTGAGGTGCGGCGCCGGGCGGTCGGCCTTGGCCTTCAGGAAGCGGCTGAGCGTGACGACGGCGCGCTCGTGCACGCCGGTCATCACCGGGCGCCCCTCCTGGCTTGCCTCGACCCTGAAGCGCAACAGCCGTTCTTCGGCATCGAAGAGTTCAGCGGCGACGTCGACCGGCAGTCCGGGGCGGGCGGCACCGACATGACGGACCTGGAACCCCACACCCACCGTCGCCTCATCGGTTTCGAGCAGATCGCCTACCGCCGAAAGGCAGGCCATCTCCAGATAGCCGATGGTGGCGGGCGAGGAGACCACATGCACGCCGGGATTGCCGATGGCGGAAGCGAGATCCTGCGCCCGTGGCATGACCTTGCCCCGATAGCGCATGCGCCATGTCGCCGCCTTCATGGCAACACCTCCATCCTGCCTGCCATCGCCCACTCCCTCAGTTCGACTTTCCGCACCTTGCCCGAGGACGTCAACGGGAAGCGATCGGTCAGGTAGATGACCGAGGGCACCTTGAAGCGGGCGATGCGCTCGCCGATGAAGCCTTGCAGCTCGCCCGCCGTCGCCGGCCCGCCCAGCCGCACCGCCGCGGCCACCGCCTCGCCGTAATAGTCGTCCGGCATGGCAAAAACCGCAACTGCCTCGATGGCCGCATGGGTCTGCATCAGATTCTCGATTTCGGCCGGGTAGACGTTCTCACCGCCCCTGATGATCATGTCGCGCAACCGCCCGCCGGCGATGACCAGCTTGCCCTCGGCCGTGAGATAACCGAGATCGCCGGTCCTCAGCCAGCCGTCCGCCGTGATGGTCTCGGCCGTCGCCTCGGGACGGTTGTGATAGCCGAGCATCACCATGGGCCCGCGCCCCTGCACTTCGCCGGTCGCACCCGCCGGCAGGGCCTCACCGCTTGCCGCATCGGCGATTCTCACCTCGAAGCCGGGCAGCGGCGGGCCGCAGGTGACAAACCGCTCGGGATCGTCGAAAAAGGGCGAGGTCAGCAGCGTTGCGCCTTCGGTCTGGCCGTAGACCTGGGCGAGGCCCGGTATGGGGAACGCCTCGGCGCATTCGGCAAGCAGCGCCGGGTTGGCATCGGCCCCGCCGCAAGTGCCGCCCCGCAGCGAGGAGAGGTCGTAGTCGGCGCGCCCGGGGTGGCGCAGCATGGCGAGCCACGAGGTCGGCACGCCGGAACAGAAGGTGCAGGCCTCGTTCTGGATCACTTCGAACATCGTGACCGGATCGAATGCCGGCACTCCGACATAGGCGGCACCGCGTTGCAGCACCCCCTGGATGCCCATGACACAGCCGGCACAGTGGAACAGCGGAATGATCGAGGTGACGCGGTCGCCGCGCCGGATGTCCAGCCGCTCGGCCACCCCGCGCGCATTCATCATCATGGCGCGGTGGGAGAGGACGGCGCCCTTGGGCTCGCCCGTCGTGCCCGAGGTAAAGAGGATGGCGCCCGGACCCGACGCCGCGCCGGGGCTGGCGTACGGTTCCGAAGCCATGAGGGTTTCAAACGGCATGGCGTTATCCGCATCGTCGAAGCAGATGACATGCCGCAGTCCTTCGCAATCCCCGCGCACTGCCTCGACCATCTCCAGATAGGCATTGGAGCGAAAGGCGCGCGACAGGAAGATCGCCTTTGCGCCCGAGAGTTTCAGGGCATGGATGAGATCATCGCGCCGGTAGTGGGTGTTGAGCGGCACGAAAACGGCTCCCGCCGCCGCGACGCCAAGCTGCACCACCGGCCATTCCCAGCGGTTCTCGGCAATCAGCGCCACGTGGTCGCCCGGCCCGATGCCCAGCCCCTTGAGTCCCCCGGCCACCCGCAGCGCCCGGTCGTACCAGTCGCCGGCGCTCAATCGTGCCTGCTGATGGGGAAAGACGAGGCCATCCTCATCCGGTGCTTCGGCCGCACGCCGGGCAAGGGCATCGAAGGGATGGTCGAAGACCGCGTTCACAGGGCGCACCAGCCACCATCGACAAGCAGGTGAATGCCGGTCACATAGGCGGCGGCCTCGGAGGCGAGGAATATCGCCGGGCCCACCATCTCGCGCGGATGGGCGATGCGCCTGAGCGGGGTGCGCTCGATGATCTGCGCGCGCTCGCGCTGCATGTGGGCGGTGCTGTTGGGATTCATGGCATGGGTCGTGTAGCCGGGGTTGATGGCGTTCACCCGGATGCCTTCCGGCCCCCATTCGGCCGCCAGCGCCCTGACGAGGGCATCGATGCCGCCCTTGGCGGCGCAATAGGGACTGAGATTCTCGAACGCCGCCACCGAAGCGTTGGACGAGGTCATGACGATGGCCCCGCCCGAGCCCTGCTTGCGGAACCGCGCGGCCGCCGCCTGCGCCGACAAGAAGGCGCTGCGCAGGTTCCCGGAGATGACCCGGTCGAACTCGTCGGCCGAAAATTCGCTCGCCGGCTGGGTGATGTCCATGCCGGCATTGGCGATGAGGATGTCGAGCCGGCCAAAGGCGCTCACGGCTTCGCCGACCAGCCGGTCCGCCCCTTCACGGGTCGCCATGTCCGCGGCGATGCCGATGGCCTCGCCACCGGCGGCGCGGATGTTGGCGGCCGTCGCCTCCGCCCCTGCGGCCGAGCGCGCGCAGCCGGCGACCGCCGCACCGGCTTCGGCGAAACCCAATGCCAGTTCGCGCCCGATGCCGCGGCTCGATCCCGTGACCGCCGCAACCTTGCCCGTCAGATCGAAAAGTCCCGCCATGCGCCTGCCCCTCTATTGCGATGATGTCGGAGCGGGTTTTAGCTCACTTGCGCCTCGTCGAGGAGTCCGGGTACCAGGTGATCGAATTCGCCCGCTGAAATCAGCCCGGCGACGGTGTCGATATCGCCGCCGAACACCCGGTCCTGCTGGCGCGGGCCGACCTTGGCGCGGATGAGGGCATGGGCTTCTTCGAGCGCTTGCGAACTTTTCAACGGCCGGCGGAAGTCGATGCCCTCTGCCGCCGCCAGCAGCTCGATGGCAAGGATGGCGCGGGTATTGGCGTTCATGCTGGTAAGCCGCCAGGCGCCATGCGTCGCCATCGACACATGGTCCTCCTGGTTGGCGGAGGTGGGAATGCTGTCGATGCTGGAGGGCGAGGCAAGCTGCTTGTTTTCCGACGCCAGCGCCGCCGCCGTCACATGCGCCATCATGTAGCCCGAGTTGAGCCCGGCATCGGCGGTGAGGAAGGCGGGCAGCGACGACATGGTGGTGTCGGTCAGTTCGGCGATCCGCCGCTCCGCCAGCGCCCCGGTCTCGGCAATGGCGAGAGCCATCATGTCGGCGGCAAAGGCCACCGGCTCGGCATGGAAGTTGCCGCCCGACAGCACATCGCCGTCGGCGGGAAAGATCAGCGGGTTGTCGGAGACGGCGTTGGCCTCGATGAGGAGGGTCTTCGCCGCATTGGCGAGAACATCGAGACAGGCGCCCATGACCTGCGGCTGGCAGCGGAAGGAATAGGGGTCCTGCACCTTTTCATCGCCGTGGACATGCGAAGCCCGGATGGCGCTGCCGGCCATCAGGCCGCGCAGGATCGCCGCCACCTGTTGCTGGCCGGGATGCGGCCTGAGCGCATGGATTCGCGGATCGAACGGCGTATCGGAGCCTTTCAGCGCGTCGGTCGACAGGGCCCCCGCCACCAGCCCGGCAGCGATATTGCGCCGCGCCTCGATGAGGCCTGAAAGGGCAAGGGCGGTGGAGACCTGGGTACCGTTGAGAAGCGCAAGCCCCTCCTTGGGGCCCAGCCGCACCGGTTCGAGCCCGGCCTTCGCCAGCGCTTCGCCGCCGGGCAAACGCTCGCCGGCAAAGACGGCTTCGCCTTCGCCGATGAGCACGAGGCTCATGTGGGCGAGCGGCGCCAGGTCGCCGGAAGCGCCGACCGAGCCCTGGCGCGGGATGACCGGCAGGACGTCCTTGCCCACCATGGCCATGAGCAGCGAAAGCGTCGCCGGCCGGATGCCGGAATGCCCGGCCGACAGCGAGGCCGCCTTCAGCGTCATCAACAGCCTGACGACCGGACCCGGCAGCGCCTCGCCGGTACCGGCTGAGTGCGAGCGCACCAGGTTGACCTGCAGGCGTTCCAGATCGGCATCGCCGATACGCCGGCTGGCGAGCTTGCCGAAGCCGGTGTTGACCCCGTAGATCGCCTCGCCCCTGGCGATGAGCGCCGTGATGGCATCGGCACCGCGCGCGACCGTTGCTTCAGCACGTCTGGCGAGCGTGAGGCTCACCGGACCTGCAAGCACGGTTGCGACCGCGGCCAGATTGAGCGCCTCGGCGCCTATTAGAACTTCGGAAGCGGGCATGGCGTTCAGCCTTTGCGTTGGTTGAGACGGTTGATGGCGGTGCGGAAACGGGCGGCAATCTCTTCCTCGTGGCGATGGCGTCCATCACTCACCACCACCTCGCCGGCCACCAGCACATGGCGCACCGCACTGTTGCCGGCCGAAAAGATCCAGGCATCGATGATTTCATCGCCCGTTCGCCCGTAGAGGCTCGGGTGATCGCCATCGAGCACCGCGATATCGCAGCGCTTGCCGGCTGCGATGGCGCCCACCGGCTGGTTCATCGCCTGCGCCCCGCCGGCCAGAACCGCATCGAGCAGGCGGCGGCCGTTCGACTTGTGGGCACCGCCGGAAAGCACCGTGCGGGCGCGGTAGAGCAGGCGCTGGGAATATTCGAGCTGCCTCAAGTCCTCGGCCGGCGATACCGAGATGTGGCTGTCGGAGCCGATGGCGATGGCGCCGCCCTGCGCCAGGTAGGCAACGGCCGGAAAGGTGCCGTCGCCGAGATTGGCCTCGGTCGTCGGGCACAGGCCCGCCACCGCGCCCGAGGCGGCAAGGGCGGCGATTTCGGTGCCGGTCATGTGGGTGGCGTGGATGGCGCACCAGCGCCCATCGACGGGAAGGTTTTCGAGAAGGTACTGCACCGGCCGGCGGCCGGACCAGGAAAGGCAGTCCTCGACCTCCTTGATCTGTTCAGCCACATGGATGTGGACTGGCGCATCGGCAACCATCTGGTCGAGCCCCTGCAACACCTCGCCCAGAAGTTCCGCCGTCACCGCGCGCAGCGAATGGGGCGACATGCCGACCCGCTCCAGCGGCCGTCCCTCGCCCGCCTTCACCAGCCCCTCGATGATGCGCAGGAAGCCATCGGCCCCGTTGATGAAGCGGCGCTGGCCCTCGCCCGGGCGCTGGCCGCCGAAGCCGCCAAAGGCATAAAGCGTCGGCAGCGAGGTAATGGCGATGCCCGCCCGGCGGGCTGCCGCGACACAGCGCAGCGACATTTCCGCCGGCTCGTAATAGGGCATCCCGTCGCGCTGGTGGTGCAGGTACTGGAATTCGCCGATGACGGTCGAGCCGGACTTGAGCGTCTCGACATAAAGCTGCGCCGCCACGGCTTCGAGGTCCTCCGGCTCCATGCCGCGGACGAAGCCGTACATGGTCTCGCGCCATGTCCAGAACGAGTCGCTTCCCGGCCCCGAGCGCTCCGCCAGGCCGATCATGGCGCGTTGGTGGGCGTGCGAATGGACATTGGGTACAGCCGGAATGGCCGCCCCGGAAATGCTGGCGTCTGCCGCTTCGCCGCTGCCCGGCGTCACGGCGGTGATCATGCCGGCGCCATCGATATCGACCAGGACATGACTGGCCCAGCCATCGGGGAGGAGTGCGGAGTCGAATTTGAGCTTGCGTATGGACATGGGTTTCATTTACTTGTATAGACAACCTTGTACAAGTGAAATCTTGAGGCCGTCAATGGGTTCTTCCACGCTTTTGAGCGGCGCCACGCTCGCCACCATGACCGGCTCGGGTCCCTATGGACGGATCGAACAAGGCGCCGTGCTGATCGAAGACGGCATGATCGCCTGGGCCGGTCCCGCTGACCAGGCCCCCAAGGCCGACCGGGTGATCGCCGTCAGGGGCGTCATCACCCCCGGCCTCATCGATTGCCATACCCATCTCGTCTATGCCGGCAACCGCGCCGACGAGTTCGAAAAGCGCCTCAACGGCGTCAGCTACACCGAGATCGCCAGGGCCGGCGGCGGCATTCTTTCTACCGTGCGCTCCACCCGCGCGGCCAGCGAGGCCGACCTCGTCGCGCAGTCGCTGCCGCGTCTCGATTGTCTTCTGGCCGAGGGCGTCACGACCGTCGAGATCAAGTCGGGCTACGGCCTCGATGTTGCAACCGAAGTGAAGATGCTGCGCGCCGCCCGCGCGCTTGGGGAACGCCGCCCCGTCACCGTCGTCACCAGCTTTCTCGGCGCCCACGCCTATCCACCCGAGTTCAACGATGAGCATGCCGCCTATGTCCGCCTCGTGTGCGAGGAGATGCTCCCCGCCGTCTCCGCCGAAAGTCTGGCCGATGCCGTCGACGGTTTCTGCGAGGGCATTGCCTTTTCCGTCGCCGAGACCGAGGCCGTGTTCAACGCCGCAGCCCGCCACGGCCTGCCGGTCAAGCTGCACGCCGAACAGCTCTCCAATCTCGGCGGCGCCGTCATGGCCGCCCGCAAGAAGGCCCTTTCGGTCGATCATATCGAATATCTCGATGAAGCGGGCGTCGAAGCCATCGCCGCCTCGGGCACGGTGGCGACGCTGCTGCCCGGTGCCTTCTACTACCTGAGGGAAACCCAGGTGCCGCCCGTCGCCTTGTTGCGCCAGCATGGCGTTCCCATCGCGGTGGCCACCGACCTCAATCCGGGCTCATCCCCCATCCATTCTTTGCTTTCGACCATGAACATGGCTGCCGTCCTCTTCGGCCTCACACCCGCCGAGGCGCTGTCCGGCACCACCGTCAACGCCGCCCGGGCGCTCGGCCTTTCAGATCGCGGACGCATCGTCCCCGGCCTCAGGGCCGACCTCGCCTTGTGGGATATCGATGAGCCGGGCGAACTTGTCTATGCGCTGGGGCGCAATCCCCTGAAGGCCGCCTGGGTCGCCGGTGAATGCGTGCGGGGGGCGCCATGAACGATACCATCGCCACCACCGAACCCGCCCCGCTCTATCGCAAGGTCAAGGACCACATCCTTTCCCGCATCAGGACCGGCGAATGGAAGCCGGGCACCCGCGTGCCGTCGGAAAACGAGATCGTGGACTCCTTTCAGATAAGCCGCATGACCGCCAACCGGGCGCTCAACGAACTCACCCAGGAAGGCTGGCTGCAGCGCATCGCCGGCGTCGGCACCTTCGTCAGGGAGCCGCCGCAGCGCGGCAGCCTCATCGAGGTGCGCGACATCGCCGAGGAAATCCGCGAGCGCGGCCATACCCATACCGCCCGCATCGAATTGTGCGAGCAACACACCGCCAGCCCCGCCATGGGGGCCGAGTTCGAACTGCCGGGCGAGCCGATGCTCTTTCATGTGGTGATGGTACATGCCGAGAACGGCGTCCCCATCCAGATCGAGGATCGCTGGGTCAATCCGGACGTGGCACCGGACTTCCTCGCCCAGGATTTCATGTCCACCACGCCCGCGTCCTATCTCATCGGCAATTTCCCGGTCGATGAGATCGAGCACACCGTCGAGGCCGTGATGCCGACGCCCGACCAGCAGGACCTGCTCGACATCGAGGCAGGCGAACCCTGCCTGGCGCTGGCGCGGCGCACCTGGAGCGCCGGGCGGGTAGTCACGGTCGCCACCTTCACCTATCCCGCCAGCCGCTTCGCTCTCTACACCCGTCTGAAAAGGTAGCAGGCCATGACCGTCCATTCCCGCATCGACAACACCCGCCGCATCGCCTCGCCGACGGGAACCGAGATCTCGGCAAAGAGCTGGCTCACCGAGGCGCCCTTGCGCATGCTCATGAACAACCTCGATCCCGGCGTCGCCGAGCGCCCCGAGGAACTGGTGGTCTATGGCGGCATCGGCCGCGCGGCGCGCGACTGGCAATCCTTCGACCGCATCGTCGCCAGCCTCAAGTCGCTGGAAGATGACGAGACGCTGCTGGTGCAGTCGGGCAAGCCGGTCGGCATCTTCCGCACCCACGCCGATGCACCGCGCGTGCTCATCGCCAATTCCAACCTGGTGCCCCACTGGGGAACCTGGGAGCATTTCAACGCCCTCGATAAGAAGGGCTTGATGATGTACGGCCAGATGACCGCCGGCTCGTGGATCTATATCGGCAGCCAGGGCATCGTGCAGGGCACCTACGAGACCTTCGTGGAAATGGGCCGCCAGCATTTCGGCGGCAATCTCAAGGGCAAGTGGATCCTCACCGCCGGGCTCGGCGGCATGGGCGGCGCCCAGCCCTTGGCCGCCACCATGGCCGGTGCCTCGATGATCGCCATCGAATGCCAGCCCTCGCGCATCGAGATGCGCCTCAAGACCGGCTATCTCGACAAGCAGGCGGCAAGCCTCGATGAAGCCCTCGCCGTGGTCGACGACGCCCACAAGGCCGGCAAGGCCGTCTCGGTTGGCCTCCTCGGCAATGCCGCCGAAATCCTGCCCGAGATCGTTAAGCGCGGCATCCGTCCCGATGCCCTCACCGACCAGACCTCGGCGCACGATCCGGTCAACGGCTATCTTCCCGCCGGGTGGAGCCTCGATGAGTGGTTCGCAAGGCGCGAGAGCGATCCCAAGGCCGTCGCCAAGGCCGCCCGCGCCTCCATGCGGGTGCATGTCGAGGCCATGGTGAAACTGCATCATGCGGGCGTTCCGACATTCGACTATGGCAACAACATCCGCCAGATGGCGCTGGAGGAAGGCTTTGCCGACGCCTTCGCCTTTCCGGGCTTCGTTCCCGCCTATATCCGCCCGCTGTTCTGCCGCGGCGTCGGCCCGTTCCGCTGGGCGGCGCTGTCCGGCGACCCTGAGGACATCTATCGCACCGATCAGAAGGTCAAGGAACTCATCCCCGATGATCCGCACCTCCACAACTGGCTCGACATGGCGCGCCAGCGCATCCACTTCCAGGGACTGCCGGCGCGCATCTGCTGGGTCGGCCTCGGGCAACGCGACAAGCTGGGCGTTGCCTTCAACGACATGGTGAAGTCGGGTGAGCTGAAGGCGCCCGTCGTCATCGGTCGCGACCACCTCGATTCCGGCTCGGTCGCCAGCCCCAATCGTGAGACCGAGGCGATGCAGGACGGTTCCGACGCGGTCTCCGACTGGCCGTTGCTCAATGCCCTGCTCAACACCGCATCGGGCGCCACGTGGGTATCGATTCACCACGGCGGCGGCGTCGGCATCGGCTATTCCCAGCACGCCGGCATGGTCATCGTGTGCGACGGCTCGGATGCCGCCAGGCGCCGCCTCGAACGCGTCTTGTGGAACGACCCGGCTACCGGCGTCATGCGCCATGCCGATGCCGGCTACGAAATTGCCATTGAGTGCGCCCGGGAACACCAACTAAGGTTGCCGGGAATTCTGGGGAACTGACGTGCTTTGAAACATCCAACAACGGGAGACGGGTTATGAGAAAACGGACATTACTGGGCCTCGCGGCCGCTTGCGGACTGAGCTTTGCGCTCGCCGGCACCGCTTATGCCGACCAGCTTGCCGACATCAAGGCCAAGGGCAAGATCGTGGCCGCCACCGAAATGCATTTCGCGCCGTTCGACATGCTGGTCGACGGCAAGTACGAGGGCATCTGCCACGACCTCTTCACCGAGGTCGCCAAGGAACTGGGTGTCGAGGTCGAGTTCCTCGATCTGCCGTGGTCGAGCGTGCTGCCCGGCCTCGAGGCGGGCAAGTTCGACATCGTCAACGCCCCGGTGACCATCACCGCCGAGCGCGCCGCCCGCTACCGCTTCACCCTGCCCATGGGCAACGCCACCGTGGCGCTCCTGAAGAAGGCCGGCGACGATACGATCAACAAGCCCGAAGACATCGCCGGCAAGGCGGCCGGATCGCAGAAGGGTTCCGCCCAGCTCGAGCAGCTCAAGGATTTCGCCGCCACGCTGCCCAAGCCGGTCGATGTTCGCGAATATGTCAACGTCGATGAGGCCATGGCCGATCTCGCCGCCGGCCGCATCCAGGCGGTGGCCAATTCCATGCCGCTCATGGGCTACGCCGCGGTGCAGCGTCCCGATACCTTCGCGCTGGTGATGCCGCCCTTCGGCAAGCCGAAATACTTCGCCTGGGTGGCGCGTCCGGGCGACGAGACCAAGACCCTGGTCGAGGCCATCAACGCCGCCCTCATCAAGATGCATGAGGACGGCCGTCTCGATGCCATCAACAAGAAATGGCTCGGCGCGACGCCCGATTTGCCGACCACCATGCCGGCGGTGAACTGAGCCGCCGACGAAATCTGCCGGTCCGGCGAGCTATCGCCGGGCCGGCGCTGACAGCGCGCAAGGCGGGGTGGCGCCCATGCACTTTTCGTTTCACGTCATCGTCCACAACCTGCCCTATCTCGTCGCCGCCGCGCGGTGGACCATTGCCATTTCGCTCATCGGCATGATGATCGGGCTGGCGCTCGGGGTGCTGGTGTGCGCGGCGCGAGTGTCCGGCAATCCCTGGCTGAGGGGGGCGGCGGGCTTCTACATCAGCTTCTTTCGCGGCGTGCCGCTCTTGGTGCAGCTCTTGATGTTCTACTACATGCTGCCCTTCGTCGGCCTCAACCTGCCGGCCATGGTGGCGGCTTTCGGCTCCATGGGCATGTGTTCGGCCGCCTACGTGGCGGAAATTTTGCGCGGTTCCCTGCAGGCCATCCCGCGCGGCCAGCCCGAGGCGGCCGAGGCGCTGGGCATCCCGCCCCTGGCGCTGTGGCGGCGCATCCTCATTCCGCAGGCCCTGCGCATCGGCATGCCCTCGCTGGTCAACGAGCTGATCCTTTTGGTGAAGGTCTCATCGCTCGCCTCCGTCGTCGGTATCGGCGAATTGACCCGCATCGCCCAGAACATCACCGGCCAGACCTACCGGCCGCTGGAAATCTACCTGGCGGCGGCGGTCCTCTATCTCGCCATCAACGCCGTCCTGGCGCTGGCCGGCCGCGCCGGCGAGCGGCGGCTGGGGATCGGGTGAGGGCGCCCCCATGGAACTGGACCTCTTCATCCGCTACGGCCCCGCCCTCGCCTCGGGCTTCGGCGTCACCATCTTGTGCTGGATCGCCGGATCGCTGGGCGGCCTGATCCTCGGCTTTGCCATTGCCTGCCTCTATCACTGGAGCGGCAAGTGGGTGCGCCGCGCCTTGCAGGTCTATATCGAGGCGGTGCGCGGCACACCGTTCATGATCCAGCTTTTCATCCTCTATTACGGCGGCCCCTATTTCGGCCTCACCCTCGATCCGGTGCCGGCCGGCATCCTCGGGTTCATCGTCTACGGCAGCCCCTATTTCGCGGAAATCTTCCGCTCCGGCTTCCAGTCGTTTCCTCAGGGCCAGCTTGAGGCCGCGCGCTGCGTCGGCATCGACGAATGGACCATGACCCGCCGCATCGTGCTGCCGCAGATGCTGGTGTCGATCACGGCACCCCTCACCAACTTCTTCATCATCCTGACCAAGGAAACAGCGATCCTGTCGGTGGTGACGGTGCCTGAATTGCTGTCCGAGACCCAGACCATGGCGGCCGAGACGTTCACCTACGTCGAGCCCTTCCTGGTGCTGTCGCTGTTCTACTGGTTCATGGTCGAATTCACATCGCGGCTCGGCAAGCGGGTGGAAGCGCGGGTGACGCGCCACCTGAAACGGGCCTGAAGGAGCAGGAATGGCCAAGGCGAAAACCGACGACGCAATCATCACCATCCAGGGGGTGAGCAAGCGCTACGGCGATTTCCAGGCCCTCACCGACATCACCATGGAGGTGCGGCGCTCGGAGGTGGTGTGCGTCATCGGCCCGTCCGGCTCGGGCAAGAGCACGCTGTTGCGCTGCATCAACTTCCTCGAAGCCTATGACCCCGGCGAGGTACGCATGGAAGGCCAGCTCATCGGCTGGGAGGAAGGAGATGCCCGCCCGCGCAAGCTGCTTTCGGCGGCGAGGCTGCGCGACCAGCGCAAGAACATCGGCATGGTGTTCCAGCAGTTCAACCTGTGGCCGCATTTCACCGCCTTGCAGAACGTCGCTGAGGCCCTGATCCAGGTGCGCAAACTCTCCGTCGCCGAGGCCCACGCCCGCGCCAGGGCGGCACTGGAAAAGGTCAATCTCGGCGACAAGACCGCCAATTACCCCTCCGGCCTGTCGGGCGGCCAGCAGCAGCGCGTCGCCATCGCCCGCGCCATTGCCATGGAGCCGCGCCTCATGCTGTTCGACGAACCGACCTCGGCGCTCGATCCCGAACTGGTCGGCGAGGTGCTGAACGTCATGAAGGAACTGGCCAGCGAAGGCATGACCATGGTGGTGGTCACCCACGAGATGGGTTTTGCCGCCCATGTTGCCGACCGCGTCGCCTTCCTCGATGAGGGTCGGCTGGTGTGCTGCGTGCCGCCTGCGGAAATCTTCGGGCGCGATCCGGCCGATCAGCGGGTACGTTCGTTCCTGCAGACCTACCGCGAGCGCAACGTGGTATAACAAAGGCGGATTATTGCCCGGAATGGTCGTCGCTGCCGGCGAGCATCGCCATCAGGCCCTTCAGGTGGCGCGCGTCTTCCAGGCTGAGCCGCGATCCCACGATCTCCGCCACGGCAGCCGTGAATGCCTTGCCCATGGCGATGCGCAAGGCCTTGCCCTCGGCGGTCAGCACCACGTGATGGGCGCGCTTGTCGAACGGGCAGCTCACCCGCTCGACGAGCCCTTCAGCTTCCATGCGATCGAGCTGGCGCGACAGATTGTGCTGGGCAATGGCCGTAAGCCGCTCGATTTCCGTCTGCGTGAGCCGGTGATGCTCGGCGCCGTCGAGTTCCACCAGGACATCGAGCCAGCGCAGCGGCGGCAAGCCGTCGCGCCGCAGCCTTGCCTCGATCGCATGCGACAGCCGCGCCCCCACACGCAGCAGCGTGCCGAGCGAACCCGATCGGGGACAGCCCGGCGTGCGCGGGTCGTAGGGACTGTCGGGCTTCACCGTTGTGTGATCTTCAGCGGGCACTCTTGAAATTCACTCCTGTCTCGTAGATATATGCAATTGCATGCAAACAGCAATGATCGGCCCGGCCCGACCGCAACCCACAGGATACATCCCATGAAGCTTTATTACAGCCCCGGTACGTGCTCCCTCTCCCCCCACATCGTGCTGCGCGAGACGGCAAGCACGTTCGATCTCGAACGCGTCGACAACAAGACCAAGAAGACGGCGTCGGGCGCCGACTACCTGAAGATCAATCCCAAGGGCTACGTCCCGTCGCTGCAGATGGACGACGGCGAGGTGCTCACCGAAGGCCCCGCCATCGTGCAGTATATCGCCGACAAGGCGGGGGCCACGTCGATCCTGCCCAAGGCCGGCACCAGGGAGCGTTACCGTGCCCAGGAGTGGCTGAACTTCATCACCAGCGAATTGCACAAGAGCTTCAGCCCGCTGTTCAATGCCAAGGTTCCCGAGGACTACAAGACCATGGTGAAAGAGCGCCTCGGCCAGCGCTTCGACTATCTCGAAGAGCACTTGAAATCCAACGACCACCTGCTCGGCAAGGCCTTCAGCGTGGCCGATGCCTATCTGTTCACGGTGCTGGGCTGGACCAAATATGTCGGCATCGACATCGGTAAATGGCCGGCGATTTCAGCCTATCTCGGGCGCATAGCGGCACGCCCCGCTGTCCAGGAGGCGCTCAAGGCCGAGAGCCAGGGGAAGTAGCCCGCTCCCGGCACAGCCCCCGAAAGCGGTCCCACGCACCACCCCCGTCGCCGCCACCTGTTCCGTCACCCCGTGGCCTGACCACGGGGACCATTCCCACTCCCCTCGTGATCGCCGGGCTTGACCCGGCGATCCTCTTGCGGCCCGCTCTGCCGGGATCAACAGGATGGCTGGGTCATGCCCGGCCACGACGTTGGAGAGAGGCAACAAACGAAAGCATCGCGCTTCTCTTCCCCTCTCGCCCCAAGTGTCATCGTCGGGCCGGCACCGGCGACCCAGGGGCCACACGACATGGTCCCTCAATCTTCACTGCTCACTTCCACCCCCGTCACCCCGTGGCTTGACCACGGGGACCATCCCGCCACGGCCTCAACCAGCCGCACGCCAGCGGCATGGATGCCGGTATCGAGTACCGGCATGACGGTGGAGAGGAATGGGGAATAAATTGCAAAATATGGCAATCAAGTCTTGACAAGCGGACTAAATTGTTCTATGTTCGTTCCACCTGTCTCCCACTCCCGGGGCGTGGCTCGCGAGCCGTCCGGTCACGGGGAGGCAAGTGTGGCTCTCCGTTCCGCGTTGTGACGGACAACGCTGAACCGGGGTGCGGGTGTGTCCTGGCTCAGGGGTCCGGATACTACGGTCCGGACGCGCGTGAAGGGCAGTGACCCTGACGGTGAACTGGTGCCGGCCGGCCTGCAATAGCCGTTATCCGGCATGCCCGTCAGGCGAGCAATTCATGTGTTAAAGACTCCAGCCGCCCGTCCACAAGGCCACGGGGAAAGCGCCGGCAAAGCGCACCCACTACAACAGTCAAGCGCTCGACCGGCGCTTTCCCCAACCCCCCGGGACCCTTCGGGCCATCAGGCCGCGGAGATGATGATGCATGCTCCTTTGCTCCCCTCCCTCTTGTGGGGTGGGGGTGGGGGTTCGCTTGGTAAATCCCGTCAGTGGCTCTCGCGCGGGACGGGGGCGCCGGACTTGCCGATGAGGAAGTCGAAGTCGCAACCGCTGTCGGCCTGCATGACGTGCTCATCGAAAAGCCGGGCATAGCCGCGCCTGGGGCTCCTGGGCTTCACCCAGGCCGCGCGCCTCTTCTCCAGTTCGGCATCGCTGACGTGCAGGTGGAGTTTCCTCTTCTTCACATCGAGTTCGATGATGTCGCCCTCCTCGACCAGCGCCAGCGGCCCGCCGACCGCGGCCTCGGGTGCGGAATGCAGCACCACCGTGCCATAGGCGGTGCCTGACATGCGGGCATCGGATATGCGCACCATATCCTTGATGCCCTTCCTGATCAGCTTGGCCGGCAGCGCCATGTTGCCGACCTCGGAAAATCCCGGATAGCCCTTGGGGCCGCAGTTCTTCAGCACCATGACGCACGTCTCGTCGATGTCGAGCTTGGGATCGTCGATGCGCGCCTTGTAGTGCTCGATGTCCTCGAACACCACCGCCCGGCCCTTGTGGCGCATCAGTTCCGGGCTGGCCGCCGACGGCTTCAGCACCGCGCCGTCGGGTGCAAGGTTGCCGTGCAGCACCACGATGCCGCCTTCCTTCTTGAACGGCTTCTTGAAGGGGTGGATCACATCGCGGTTGTAGCAAGCAACATCGGCGACGTTCTCACCTTGCGTCTTGCCGTTGGCGGTCATGGCATCGCCATGCAGCAGGCCGTTCTCCAGGAGCTCGCGCATCACCACCGGCAGGCCGCCGGCATAATAGAAATCCTCCATCAGGTACTTGCCCGACGGCATGATGTTGACCAGGCACGGCACTTCGCGGCCCAGCCGGTCCCAGTCATCCAGTTCCACCTTGACCCCCATGCGCCCGGCGATCGCGAGGAGATGCACCACCGCGTTGGTCGATCCGCCGATGGCACCATTGACGCGGATGGCGTTCTCGAAGGCCTTGCGCGTCAGGATTTTCGACAGTTTCAGGTTCGACTTCACCATCTCCACGATGCGCCGGCCGGCCATGTGGGCGAGCACGTTGCGGCGCGAATCGGCCGCCGGTATGGCGGCGTTGGTCGGCAGGCCGAGGCCGAGCGATTCCACCATCGAGGCCATGGTCGAGGCCGTCCCCATGGTCATGCAATGACCGGCCGAGCGCGACATGCAGGCTTCGGCTTCCGTCATCTGGTCCAGCGTCATCTCGCCCGCCTTGTAGCGTTCGACGAATTTCCACACATGCGTGCCCGAACCGATGGTCTCGGCGCCGAAATGGCCGTTGAGCATGGGACCGCCGGACAGCCCGATGGTCGGCAGGTCGCACGAGGCCGCCCCCATGACCAGCGCCGGCGTGGTCTTGTCGCAGCCCATCAGCAGCACCACCCCGTCGATGGGGTTGGCGCGGATGGATTCCTCCACATCCATGGAGACGAGGTTGCGGAACATCATGGTGGTCGGGCGCATCAGCGTCTCGCCCAGCGACATCACCGGGAACTCCAGCGGAAACCCGCCCGCCTCGTAGACACCGCGCTTCACCCGTTCGGCGAGAATGCGGAAATGCGCGTTGCACGGGGTGAGTTCCGACCAGGTGTTGCAGATGCCGATCACCGGTCGGCCGTCGAAGAGGTGATGCGGCAGGCCCTGGTTCTTCATCCACGAGCGGTGATGGAAGCCGTCCATGCCCGGCATGCCGAACCACTGGCGCGAGCGCCGCGCCGGGGTCTTTGTCGATGCGGGCCTGGCCCGCCACACCGTCTTCTTCGCCATGTCACTGTCCCTTCGCCGACAGAAATGCTCCTGAGCGTACCTGTAACGCAAACTCGCAACCGCTACTGTCCGCATTGCACGCCCAAGCCATTTGCGTATAGACATGCCCGCAGATCAACAAGGGGGGACACGAAATGGCTGGACGTCTGGCAGGCAAGACGGCCCTGGTCACCGCGGCGGGTGCCGGCATCGGACGCGCGACCGCGCTCGCCATGGCGCGCGCCGGGGCCAGGGTCTTCGCCACCGACCTCGACAAGGAGAGCATCGTTAGCCTGAAAGCCGAGGCCAAGCGCATCCGCGGTTTCGCTCTCGATGTCTTGAAGCCCCGGCAGATCGAGCGGGCCGTCACGCGGGTCGGCATACCGGATATCATTTTCAACTGCACCGGCTTCGTTCACCACGGCACCATCCTCGATTGCGACGACAAGAACTGGGACTTCTCCTTCGACCTCAACGTCAAGGCCCACTACCGCATCATCAAGGCGTTTCTGCCGGGCATGATCGAGGCCGGTGGCGGCTCCATCGTCAACATGGCCTCGGTGGTATCCTCGATCAAAGGCGCCCCCAACCGCTTCGTCTACGGTGCCACCAAGGCCGCCGTGATCGGCATGACCAAGGCGATTGCCGCCGATTTCGTCGACAAGAACATCCGCTGCAACGCGGTCTGTCCCGGCACCATCGACAGCCCCTCCCTGCGCCAGCGCATTGAAACGCTGAGCGCCTCCATGGGCGGCTATGACGCCGCACGCGCCGCCTTCATGGCCCGCCAGCCATCCGGACGCTTCGGCACCCCCGAAGAGATTGCCAAACTGGTGGTATTCCTCGCCAGCGATGAAGCAAGCTTCGTCACCGGCCAGGCCTTCGTGGCCGATGGCGGCTGGACCACGTGACGCAAGCGGACCGCGCTATAGCCCGGATTTTGCCCTCACGGCAGCGGGTAAAGATTAAGTTGCCGGCCTGCAACTGTTATGTTGGCAAAGGCGCCGCGCCGAAATATGCTAGCTTTCAAGGAATAAGAATTTACGCGGGAGACGGGGTTTGAGGGCTGCGGGCAAGGCCGGCGCAGGTACGGTCAAGGAGTCGGCTGAAACATCTGTCGCCGTGGAAGCGATCGGCGTCAGCAAGGTTTTCGGCCAGGACGAAGATCGCGTCGTTGCCCTCGACAAGGTGCGCGTGGCGATCCGCGAGAACGAGTTCTTCACCCTGCTCGGTCCATCGGGTTGTGGCAAGACCACGCTGTTGCGGCTGATCGCCGGGTTCGATCATCCCACCGAGGGCAGTATCCTCCTGCAAGGCAAAGACATCTCGGCCCTGCCGCCCTACAAGCGGCCGGTCAACACGGTGTTTCAGAACTACGCCCTGTTCCCCCACATGACGGTCGCCGGCAACATCGCCTTTGGCCTCGAAATGCTGGGCAAGCCGAAGGCCGAAATCGACGCCCGGGTCGACGAGATGCTGCGGCTGGTACGCATGGGCGAGTTGAAGAACCGCCAGACCAGCCAGATCTCCGGCGGCCAGCAGCAGCGCGTCGCGCTGGCACGCGCCTTGGCCCCTGCACCAGAAGTGCTGCTGCTGGACGAGCCGCTGTCGGCGCTCGATCTGAAACTCAGAAAGGAAATGCAGATCGAGCTGAAACGCCTGCAGCACCAGACCGGCATTACCTTCATCTTCGTCACGCACGACCAGGAAGAGGCGTTGACCATGTCGGATCGCATCGCGGTCATGAACAAGGGTCGCATCCTGCAGGTGGGGGCGCCACGCGACATCTATGACCGCCCTGCCGAACGCTTCGTGGCCAACTTCATCGGCGATACCAATTTCCTTCAGGCCGAGGTGCTGCCCGCCGCCAAGGGCAAGCCCCAGGTGCGGCTGCCTTCAGGCAAGACGGTCGCCGCCAGTCTGCCCGAAGGCATGGGCGAGGTTGAGGGCAAGACGGTGTCCATCGTGGTGCGCCCGGAACATGCCGAGGTCGTGGCAAAGCCGGCGTCGGGCCTTGCGTCGGGCACTCTCGCCAACATCGTCTATTTCGGAACTGACACCCATTTTCACGTCGATCTCGACACCGGCGGCGTGTTCATCGTGCGGATGCAGAACCTGCGCGGCAGCGACAGCGGGTTCAAGGTCGGTGACAAGGTGGGCATTGCCTTCAAGCAGGACGCCGTCCAGGCGCTGAGAGACTGAGATGGAGATGGCGGAACGAGATCGCACCGGCCTGCCCACGACGGAAGGCAGCGCCGCCCGCATCGCCGCCGAGGCCGGGCGCCGCGACATCCGCAACCGCTGGCTGCTATCGACACCAGCCCTCGTCATCATCATGCTCGCCGCCGTCGGACCGCTCCTGATCGTGGTGATCTATTCGTTCCTGACCCCGGGCGATTACGGCAACGTAGTGTGGCGCTTCAACACCGAGGGCTGGGTCGGCGTTGTCCTGCAAAAGGACATCTTCTCCGATCAATGGCAGTGGGTCGATGCGCATTTGAGCATCTTCTGGCGATCCATGAAGCTTTCGTGCCTGACAACGCTGACGACCGTGCTGGTCGGCGTTCCCACCGCCTACTTCATCGCCACCCGCCCCGGCCGCTGGCGCGATATGTGGTTGTTCCTCATAACCATTCCATTCTGGACCAACCTGCTTATCAGGACATATGCCATCCTCGACCTGTTGCGCACCGACGGACTGGTCAACACCACCCTCGTCAAGCTGGGCATCGTCAACCAGCCCTTGCAGCTCATGTTCACCGATTTCGCCATCGGCTTCGGCATGACCTACGTCTATTTGCCGCTCATGGTGTTGCCGATCTACGCCTCCATCGAGAAGCTCGATTTCAATCTGGTCGAGGCCGGCTACGACCTCTACGCCAACCGCTGGAACATGTTCTGGCGCATCATCCTGCCGCTGGTGAAGCCAGGCATCATTGCCGGCTCCATCCTCGTCTTCATTCCAGCCCTCGGTGCCTATGTGACGCCGCGGGTGCTGGGCGGCGGCAAGAACATGATGCTGGGCAACCTGATCGAACTGCAGTTCGGCCAGGGTCGCAACTGGCCGCTGGGCTCGGCGCTGTCGCTGACCCTGATGGTGATCGTGACGATCGCGTTGCTGTATTATGTGCGTGTCACCTCGGTGGCGAGGCGCAACTATGGCTAGCCCTTTCAGCTCCGCGCGCGCCTTCAATATCAAGCGCATCCCCGGCTTCGCCAGCGTGGCGATGGTAGTTTTCGTCATCCTATATGCGCCCATCATCACGCTGGTCGTCTATTCCTTCAACGCTGCCGACTCGATGGCCAGCCTGAACGGATTTTCCTTCCGCTGGTACGTGGTGGCCTGGAACGACGACGCTGTCATTTCAGCCGCGCTCAGATCGCTGATGATCGCGTCGTTCGCCACGGTCGTCTCCACCATCGCTGCCACCATGGCGGCGCTGGCGACGACCCGCACCGCACCGTTCCGCGGCATGACCCTGATCTATGCAGTCATCAACCAGCCGCTGATGGTGCCGGAGGTCGTCACTGCCGTGGCGCTTCTCATCTTCTTCGCCATGATCAAGGTGTGGACCGGCTATAACGGCCTTGCCTATCTGTTCGCCGCCCATGCGGCCTTCTGCATCCCCTTTGCCTATCTCCCGATCCGGGCTAGGCTTGAAAACATGGACCTTTCTCTCGAACGTGCCGCGGCGGATCTCTATGCCACGCCATGGCGGACGTTTCGCCGCGTGACGCTGCCGCTGTTGTGGCCCGGCATTCTCGCCGGCGCCATGCTCGCCTTTGTCATTTCGCTCGATGACGTCGTCATCACCGAGTTCGTGAAATCGGCGGGACAGGACACATTGCCCACCTTCATGCTGGGCCAGTTGCGGCGCATGATCACGCCGGAGGTCGATGCTATCGCCACGGCGTTGCTGCTGGCGGGCATATTGTTCGTGACCGTGTTCTTTCTCCTCAACAGGAAGAGGGCCTGACTCGATTTTTTTGCAACACCACTGAACCCATGGGAGGATCATCAATGCAGTGGAAAATGGTAGCTACGATTGCCGCGGGCGCCATGCTCGCGGCAGGTGCCACCGGCGCGCATGCCGACGGCGTGCTCAACATCTATAACTGGGGCAACTATACCAACCCCGACCTGATCAAGAAGTTCGAGAAGACCTACAACGTCAAGGTCACGCTCACCGACTACGATTCCAATGACACCGCGCTCGCCAAGGTGAAGGCGGGTGGTTCGGGATTCGACATCGTGGTGCCGTCGGCGAGCTTCGTTCCCATCTGGGTCAAGGAGGGCCTGCTGCTCGAATCGCGGCCCGACCAGATGTCGAACTTCAAGAACGTCGATCCGCGCTGGGTCGACGTGCCCTTCGACCCCGGCCGTCACTACACCGTGCCGTGGCAGTGGGGCACCACCGGCATGGCGGTGAACACCAAGACCTACAGCGGCGATCCGAACACCTCGGCGATCTTCATGGATCCGCCGAAGGAGCTCGTCGGCAAGGTCAACGTGGTGCCGGAAATGGCCGACATCATGTTCCTCGCCATCAAGTATGAAGGCGGCGACTGGTGCACCACCGATCTCAAGGTGCTCAAGAAGGTGCGCGACGCACTGATGGCCGCCAAGCCGAAATGGCTGTCCATGGACTATGGCACCACCAACAAGCTGGGCTCCGGTGAGTGGGTGGCGAGCGTCAACTGGAACGGTTCGACCTTCCGCGCCCGGCTCAAGAACCCGGCCGTCGTCTACGGCTATCCCAAGGAAGGCTATCCGATCTGGATGGACAACGTGGCGATACTGAAGGACGCCAAGAACGTCGAGAACGCCAAGCTGTTCCAGAACTTCATCATGGATCCGGAAAACGCCGCCTTGATCTCGGCGTTCGCCCGCTACGCCAACGGCATCAAGGGCTCCGAGAAGTACATGCCGGAGGACATGAAGACGGCTCCTGAGGTGAACATCCCCGAGCAGTTCAAGGCCATGGGCTCCTTCTCGACCACCTGCCCGCCGGAAGCCACCCAGCTCTATACCAAGATCTGGACGGAACTGCAGAAGTAGGCAATCGCTGCCACGGGCCCGGAAGCCGCAACGCTTCCGGGCTCTTTTCATACCGGCCGCAAGAAGACAAGAATCATGACAGCCACCATCAAGCCGGGCGGACCCGTCTCTGCCGCGCCACGCATGCCGCGTGCCGACTGGGATCGGGCCCCATGGAACCGCTGGAGCTTCCAGCACGTGCGGGAGTTTCTGCCCACCGCCGAAGTCTGGCGCGGGGATGCTCCGGCAGGCCCGATCGATCGCCGGCCTGTCGATCTCGATCCCGTCTCGTTCGTTGCCCCCGACGGCATGCCCGTTACCGTCGCAGACTGGCTCGCCGACAGCTTTACCGACGGCTTCGCGGTGCTGCATCGCGGCCGCATCGTCTTCGAACGCTATTTCAACGGCATGCACGAACGCACCTTGCACCTGTCGCAGTCCATGGCGAAATCGATCACCGGCACGGTGGCCGGCATCCTCGTCGGCAAGGGCCTGCTCGATCCGCAATCCCCTCTAACGGACTACCTTCCCGATCTGGCACGCACCGCCTATGCCGGTGCGACGGTGCGCCATGTCCTCGACATGACCAGCGGCGTGCGCTTCAGCGAGGACTACGAAGACCTCAATTCCGACATCGCCGTCACCGACGTGGCCTCGGGCTGGAAACCGCCTCAGCCGGGAAGGACCTACCCCGTCTCGATGTGGGATGTGGTCATGGGCCTCACCGTCAAGGAACGCGAGCACGGCAGCCTGTTTGTATATCGCTCCATCGAAACCGATGTGCTGGCCTTCGCCATGGAGGCCGCAACCGGCAGCCCGTTTGTCGATCTGGTGAGCGAGACCCTGTGGTCCAAGCTCGGGGCTGAGCAAAGCGCTGCCTTCACCGTCGATGCCGCCGGCTACCCGCTTGCCGACGGCGGCTTCAACGCCACCTTGCGCGACTATGCCCGCTTCGGCCAGATGCATCTCGACGGTGGCCTCGCCAATGGCCGCCAGGTCCTGCCATCGGCCTGGATAGAAGATACCCGCAGCGGCGATGCCGCCCTGTTCGGCGCCCCCTACACCGAAACCCTGCCGCACGGGGCCTATCGCAACTGCTTCTGGATCGAGGACCATCGCGGTCGCGCCATGATGGCACGCGGCGTCTTCGGTCAATCCATCTATGTCGACCCGGATCACCAGATGGTCATCGTCAAGTTGTCGAGCTGGCCGGAATTCGTGTCGGTACAGCGAAACCTTCTCGCCCTGGCCGCCTTTCACGCCATCGCCCATCACCTTGAGGCTACCTGACCAGGAGAACGGCCATGTCCGACAGCGATCTCGCCTACATGCCGGCCACCAGGGCCCTCGATCTCTTCGCCAAGAGGAAGCTTTCGCCCGTCGAACTGCTCGGTGCCGTCATTGCGCGTGCCGAAAGGCTGGGCAAGAAGGTCAATGCCTTCACCTACACACATTTCGACGAGGCCCGCGGCCTCGCCCGCAAGGCCGAGACGAAATATGCAAAAGGCCGTCGCACCGGCGCCTTGGAAGGCCTGCCCGTCGGGATCAAGGATGAAAGCTACATCAAGGGCAAACCCACCTCCAACGGCTCGCTGATCATGAAGGACTACGTGGGTGAGTTCACCTCGCCCATGAACGAGCGCATCATGGCTCAGGGCGGCATCGTGCACGCCCGCACCGCCACACCGGAATTCTCCTGCGCCGGCTACACCTGGTCGCGCCTGTGGGGGGTAACGCGCAATCCGTGGAATCCGCGCTATACGCCCGGCGGTTCCTCGGGCGGTTCGGCGGCCTCGCTGGCGGCCGGCATGTCTGCCATCTGCACCGGGTCCGATATCGGCGGTTCCATCCGCATCCCGGCATCGACCTGCGGCCTCGTGGGCTACAAGCCCCCCTACGGCCGCAACCCCGACGACAGCCCCTTCAACCTCGACTTCTACTGCCACACCGGCCCGCTGGCGCGCACCGTCGCCGATGCCATCCTGTTGCAGAACGTGATGGTAGGTCCGCACCCGCTCGACATCTCGACCCTGCGCCCCAAGCTGACGCTGCCTAGACGCTATCGTGCCATCAAGGGTTGGAAGATCGCCTATTCGCTCGACCTGAGCTGCTTCGAAGTGGATCCCGAGGTGAAGCGCAACACCCTCGCCGCGCTCGATGTCTTCCGCTCGCTTGGGGCAACCGTCGAGGAAGTCGACCTCGGCTGGACGCCGCAGGCGCTGGAGGCCGGCCTTGCCTATCTGGAGCACCTGTTCGGCGCCTCGCTGTCGCGCACGCTCAAGAAGCACCAGAACGACCTCACCACCTACGCGCGGGCGTTTGCAGAAAAAGGCGCGAAATCCAAGGCGACCGATTTTGTCGCCAGCCTCGAAATGGCCAACCGCATGTATGCGACCCTCGGCCCCCTGCTCGAGCGCTACAATCTCTTCATCTGCCCGACCACGGCGCTGCCGGCGGTGAAAGCCGACTTCGACCAGTCGAAGGATCAGGTGAAGATCAACCGCAAGGTGGTCAACCCGATGCTTGGATGGGTGATGACGACGCCCTTCAACACCTTGAGCCGCTGTCCGGTCCTCTCCGTCCCCTCAGGCCACGCCAGAAATGGCGTGCCCACCGGCATCCAGCTCGTCGGACGCACCTATTGCGATGCCGACGTGTTCCAGGCAGGCATGGCTTTCGAGACGGCCGTCGGCGGCTGGTACGCTAAACCGTCGCAGCGGCCTGAGTTGTGAGACGTCCATGAGCGATGACGACCTGTGTTACCTGACGGCGAGCGAGGCCCTTTCCCTCTTCCGTGCCCGCAAGCTGTCGCCAGTGGAACTGATGCGGGCCCTCATCGCCCGCAGCGAGCGTGTTCAACCGGCCGTCAATGCCTTCACCGACAGCTATTTCGACGAGGCTATGGCCGCGGCCCGAAAATCCGAAGCGCGCTATGCCGGCAAGGGCGCAAGGCCACGCCGGCTGGAGGGTGTGCCATTGGCGGTCAAGGACGCCCAGCGCGTAGCCGGCAAGCGCACCACGCAAGGCTCGCTGATCTTCGAACATCATGTGGACGATCATTCCGACCCGATGATCGAGCGCCTGCAAAAGGCGGGCGCCATCATCCATGCCCGCACCGCCACCCCGGAATTCTGCCTGTCAGGCGTGTGCTATTCGCGCCTGTGGGGCGTGACGCGCAATCCGCACAACCTCGACTTCGGCCCGGGCGGCTCGTCTGGCGGTTCGAGTGCAGCGCTTGCAGCCGGCATGACCACCCTCGCCACCGGTACTGACATCGGTGGCTCCATTCGCATCCCCGCCTCGGCATGCGGCGTCGTTGGCTACAAGCCGCCACACGGACGCAATCCCGATGGACCGCCGGCCAATTTCGACCGCTTCAATCACTGCGGTCCGCTGACCCGATCGGTAGCTGACGCCGCCCTCATGCAGGGCGTGACGGCCGGCCCGCATCCGCTCGACCATGACAGCATCAGGACCCGCGTCAGGCTCGATGTCGACCGCCGCGACCTGAAGGGCATGCGCATCGCCTGGTCCATGGACTTCGGCTATGTGCCCGTCGATCCCGAGGTGCGGCGCAATACCCGCGCTGCCATCGCTGCCATAGCCGACCTCGGGGCGGCCGTCGAGGAGGTCGATCTTGGCTGGACCGCTGACGTCGAGCGCGATGCCATGCATTGGTACAACGCCATGCATTTCGGCCGCCAAACCATCTGGCAATCGAGGGACCATCGCGACCTGATGACCGACTACGCCGTGCAGTTTGCCGAGACGGCAATCGCCAGCACCGGCATCGACGACGTCCACAAGTCGTGGCAAAGGCTGCACCGCATGTACCAGACGCTGGGCCCGGTGCTTGCGACCCACGACGTCCTCGTCTGCCCCACCCTCAACCTGCCCGCCGTTGCCGCCGAGCATGATCCGGGCGACCCCGATTTCCGCGTCGCCGGTGTCCGGGTCGATGCCGAATGGGGCTGGGTGATGACCCATCAGTTCAACATGCTGCACAATTGCCCGGTCATGTCGGTGCCCTCCGGCAAGGCGGCATGCGGTGTACCGACCGGCATCCAGATCGTCGGCCGCACCTTCGACGATGCCCGGGTCTTTGAGGTGGCCGCAGCCTACGAGGCCGGTGTTGGCGGCTGGTATCGCGACAGCGAGCGCCCCGCCCTGTGAAAGGGGCTTTGCCGATCAGAAAGTTTCGCCTTATCGTTGGCGGTTCAGAGCGAGGAGGAAACACATCATGAAGGATATGACAGCGGGCGTAACCCCTGACGGTCAAGGCATGGACGGCATCGTCTGGAATATCCTCGGTCAGACCTATGTGCCCAAGCACCTTTGCGAATCCTCGTTCTCCTGGCATGCAACCTTCCCGCCCGGCACCTTCGTGCCGCCCCATATTCACCCCACCCAGGACGAGTTCATCTACATGTTCGATGGTCATTTCGATCTGTTCCTCGATGGCAAGGACGTGACGGCCGACGGCGGCGATCTCATCCGCCTGCCACGCGGCATCGCGCACGGCATCTTCAACAAGTCCGATCGCCCGGTGACCTGCTTCTTCTGGGTATCGCCCACGCGTATGCTCTATGACCTGTTCACCAGGATCCACAATGTCCCGGATCCGGCCGAGGTCATCCGCCTTGCCAGCCAACACGAGGTGGAGTTCCTTCCGCCGCCGCCAGGCGCCTGAGGGCGCACGCCGGCGTCCGTTGATGGCTACCATGCGCTACCGCGCGGCGTCCGCGGTTTGAGCGGGCTCGCCGCGCTGGTCGCGGCGGCGCAACGCGGTAATTTCTGCCAGGATCGACAAGGCGATTTCCTCTGGCGTGATGGCGCCCAGGTCGAGGCCCGCCGGCGCCTTCACCCGGTCAAGCACTTGCGCCGTGACACCATTTGCGAGGAATTTGGCGCGCAAGGCGGCCATCTTGCGGCGGCTGCCGACAAACGCGCAGTAGTCGGCCTTGATCTCAAGCGCCGCCTTGAGTGCCGCTTCATCGCCCTTGCCCTGGGTCGAGACGACCACGAAATACCGGGCATTGGCGGCAGGTTCGATGGCGAAGCCGTCGATCACGCTATCGGCGACGGGATGGTCCGGCAGATCGGCTGCCGGTGCGGCGACGGTGACGTGCAAGCCGAGCGGCGCTGCCTGGCCAGCCAGAGCGACCGCCACCGGGCTTGCCCCCAGGACGACCAGCGAGGGGCGTGGCAGCACTGGCTCGATAAAGATGTCCATGGTGCCCTGGCTGGGGCACATGTTCTTGGCAAAACGTACACCGTCGCGGCTCTCGCCGGGCTTTACGCCGAGGTCCCTGAGGAGGTTTTCAGGCTGCACCGACACAAGGCGCGAACGGCCGTCGGCGAGCGCCTCGCGCGCTGCCTTGAGCACCGCACCGCGGGCACATCCGCCGCCGATCCAGCCCGCCACGATGGTGCCGTCAGGCCGGATCACCGCCTTGGCGCCGGCCTTGGCCGCCGTCACCGAGAGGGTACGCACAACCGTGGCGAGAACAAAAGCCTCTTCTGCGGCCTTGAACCGGGAGACCACATCCATCACATCGACATGGCGCGTCATGGGCATGTTCCTCACAAGGCGGCCAGATAGGGTTCGAGCGCCGCCAGACTGTTCAGGGTATGCGCCGGGGCATAGAGATCTATATGGGGCAAGGCGGCCCTTATTCCACGCGCTTCCGGCGCATAGCCCTCCCAGCCGATCATCGGATTGAGCCACACGATGCGCCGGCAGCGCCGGGCAAGAGCTGCCATCTCTAGCCCCAGGAGAGCCGCATCGCCGGTCTCGTAGCCGTCGGAGACAATCATCACGCAGGTGCGCGAATGGATGACCCGCGAGGCATGCCAGCGATTGAACGTTTGGAGCGATTCACCGATCTTCGTGCCAGCGCCAGCGCCCTGAGCCATCATCGAAAGGCGGTCAAGCGCCCGTGCGGCATCCTTTTCCTTCATGGCATCGGAGACATGGGCAAGCCTGGTGTGGAACAGGAAGGCTTCGGCCTGGTGGAATTCGTCCAGCACTCCATGGATGAAGCGCAGGAAGACGCCGGTATAAAGACTCATGGACCCCGAGGCATCCAGCAGGATGACAAGCCGCAGCGGCTTTTGCTTGCGCCGGCGCTTCACCAGCGAGATGGCAACCCCTCCGTGGCTGACATTGCGGTGGATGGTGCGGCGCAGATGCAGGCCATGGCCCCGGCGTCGGGCAAGGTCGCGGCGGGTGAGACGGGTGCGCATGGCCCGGGCGAGCCGCGCGGCAACCGCGTGGGCCTGCTCGATCTGGGCGGGATCGGTCATCTTTCGAAAATCGACATCGTCGAGGCTTTCAGCCTGCGATGCCCCCTCGGCGCGCCCCTCGCCGGTGCGGTTGTCGGGAGCATCATCAGCCCCCGAAACCTGATCCGTGGCGGCTTGCCGGCCCGCATCGGCCGGTTTGTCCTGCAACGACTTGAGGGAGGGGCTATTGGCGGGCTGGGCGGCCGTGGAGATCGTGGAGCGCGAGCGTACACGCTGCCCGAGCCAGAAGGCATCGAACAACCCGTCGAACTTATCCCAGTCGGACTTGCGGGTGCAAAGCAGATGCTTGAAGGCAGCGCGCAGCGCGCCGGGCCTGGCGGCATAACCGGCAGCCATGATGCGGGCGGCATCCTGACCTTCACGCAGGCCCACGGCGAAATGATTGTCGCGCAAGGTTCTCAGAAACGCGGCAAGTTTATCTGCGATCAGCCGCGAGGCAGCGACCCCGTCACCGAACGCCGCCGCACGGGCGCTCATGCCACATGCCCCAAGAGCCGCTCGGTGACCTCGCGCGGCATGCGGGCCTTGTCCCCGCGCGTCTTGACAAGGCACATCATGGTCTCGTGCACGACCTCCGGCGCATCGCGCATGTCATGCACATCGAAGCCCACCAGCGCCGCCGCCCAGTCGAGGGTCTCGGCAACGCCCGGCACCTTGCGCAGGTCCTCCTTGCGGATGGCTTCCACCATGCGGGCGATCTGCAATGACAAGGTTGCACCCGCTGAGGGAATGCGGGCCATGACGATGCGGGCTTCACGATCGACGTCGGGATAATCGACATAGTGGTAGAGGCAGCGCCGGCGCAACGCATCGGAAAGCTCGCGAGTGGCGTTGGAGGTCAGCACCACGTGGGGGATCGAGGTCGCGGCAATGGTGCCGAGTTCGGGGACCGAGACCTGGAAATCGGAAAGCAGTTCGAGAAGGAAGGATTCGAATTCCTCGTCGGCGCGATCGACCTCGTCGATGAGCAGGACCGGCGGTGTCGTCTGGCGGATAGCGGCGAGCAGTGGGCGTTCGAGCAGATATTTCTCGGAAAAGATCTGCTCCTCGATCTCGGCCGCCGCCCTGCCGTGGCTGGCCTGGATGGCAAGCAACTGCCGCTGGTAGTTCCATTCATACAGCGCCGCCGACTGGTCGAGCCCCTCATAGCACTGCAGCCGGATCAGCGTGGTGTGGTGAACCTGGGCAAGCGCCTTGGCGACTTCCGTCTTGCCAACGCCCGCCTCGCCTTCCAGCAGCAACGGCCGCTGCAGCAACTGCATCAGCGCAATCGCCGTGGCAAGGTCGGGATCGGCAATATAGCCGGCCCCGGCAAGACGTTCGGCGATTTCCTCGCGGGTGAGGCTCATGGCTTCGTGCACCGTCAATCGGCCGCGCTGCCGACAGGCCGCTACCCGGTGACCCCGAGTCGCTTTGCGGCTTCCCAGTTGCGCCAGAAGTCATGCGGCATCTGGATGTGGGTCGAGCCGAGGAAGGAAAAGGCATCGTTGACGGCATTGGAGAAGGCCGGAACGCCGCCGACATTGGGGCTTTCCCCAACTCCCTTGGCGCCGATCGGGTGATGCGGCGAGGGGGTGACGGTGAAATCGGTCTCCCAGTGCGGCGTCTCCACAGCCGTCGGCAGGAAGAAATCGAGGAACGAACCGGTCACCACATTGCCGCCTTCGTCGTAGCGGATCTCCTGGCCCATGGCGATGGCGAAGGCTTCCGTCAGTCCGCCGTGCACCTGACCCTCGATGATCATCGGGTTGATGCGGGTGCCGCAATCATCGAGCGCATAAAAACGCCGCACCGTGTAGACGCCCGTATCGACGTCGATGTCCATGACGCAGATATAGGCGCCGAACGGATAAGTCATGTTGGGGGGGTCGTAATAGCTCACCGCTTCCAGGCCCGGCTCCATGCCCGGCGGCACGGAATTGTAGGCCGCCCAGCAGATGTCTTTCATTGACAGGAACCTTTCCGGCAGGCCCTTAACCCTGAAGCCGTCAATATCCCATTCGAGGTCGTCCTCATGAACCTCCAGCTTGTAGGCGGCGATCATTTGCGCCTTCGCCCTGATCTTGCGGGCCGCCATGGCTATGGCGGCACCCGCCACCGGCGTCGAGCGCGAGCCGTAGGTGCCGAGACCGTAAGGAGCGGTATCGGTATTGCCTTCCTCGACCATGATGTTGTCGGCGGGAAGCCCCAGTTCGGTGGCAATGATCTGGGCATAGGTCGTCTCGTGGCCCTGACCCTGGCTCTTGGTCCCCATGCGGGCGATGCCGGCACCTGTGGGGTGCAGCCTGATTTCGCAGGAATCGAACATGGCGATCCCGAGGATGTCGCAGTTCTTCGACGGCCCGGCGCCGACGATCTCGGTGAAGAACGAAACCCCGACCCCCATGATCTCGCGGGTCTCGCCGCGCTTGAAGGCTTGCCGTTTTTCAGCCTGTTCCTTGCGCAGTTCGGCGTATTTCACCGTCTCCATCGCCTTGTTCAGGGCGGTGTGATAGTCGCCGGAATCGTATTCCCAGCCGAGTGCCGAGTGATACGGGAACTGTTCGGGCTTCACGAAGTTCTTTAGCCGCAATTCAGCCGGGTCCATGCCCAGTTTCTGGGCGAGGATGTCCATCGCTCGCTCGATGCAGTAGGCCGCCTCGGTGACGCGGAACGAGCAACGGTAGGCAACACCGCCCGGCGCCTTGTTGGTATAGACGCCGTCCACCGCCAGATGGGCGACGGGGAAGTCATAGGAGCCGGTGACGATATTGAAGAAGCCGGCCGGCCACTTGGAAGGATCGGCACAGGCATCGAAGGCGCCATGATCGGCCAGCACATGCACCCTGAGGCCTGTCACCCTGCCGGCCCTGGTGGCGGCGATCTCCGCCGTCATGTGATAGTCGCGGGCAAACGAGGTGGCGGTGAGGTTTTCCATGCGGTCCTCAACCCATTTCACCGGCTTGCCGGTGACGATGGAGGCGACGGCGGCGCAGATATAGCCCGGATAGGCGCCGACCTTGTTGCCAAAGCCCCCGCCGATATCCGGGGCGATGATATGGATCTTGTGCTCGGGCAGCTTGGCGATGAGCGACACCACCGTGCGGATGACATGCGGCGCCTGGAAGGTGCCCCACACCGTCAGTTCGCCCTTGATCTTGTCGAACGAGGCGACGCACTGGCAGGTCTCGAGTGGCGAAGGGTGGGTGCGGTGATAGGAGATCATCTCCTTGATCGTCACCTCGGCCTTGTCGAAGGCTTTATCGGTCAACTCCTTGTCGCCCACCGTCCATTCAAAAATGTGGTTGTGATGCTTGCGCGGTCCGTGGGCACCTTCCTTCTTGCCCTTGAGGTCTTCGCGCAGGACGGGCGCATTGCGCTTCATCGCCTTGAACGGATCGATCAGGACGGGCAGTTCCTCGTAGTCCACCTCGACGGCCTGAATGCCGTCATCGGCGGCATAGCGGTCGGTGGCCACCACGAAGGCCACTTCCTGGCCCTGGAACAGCACCTTGCCGTCGGCCAGCACCATCTGTACATCGCCGGCCAGCGTCGGCATCCAGGCGAGGTTGACGCCCTTCAGCTCTTCGGCCGTCAGCACGGCGAGCACTCCGGGCACCTTCAGCGCCGCCGCGGTATTGATGGACTTGACGCGCGCATGGGCATAGGGCGAGCGCACGAAGTCGCCATGCAGCATGCCTGGCAGCTTGAGATCGTCGACGTAATTGCCCTTGCCTTGCGTGAAGCGGATGTCCTCGACGCGCTTTCTCTTGCAGCCCATGCCTTCGAGTTGGGCTTCGCGCTGTTCCCGCGTGGGGGTCTGGTCGTTCATTGCGCGGCCTCCGTGAATTCGGTTCCGGTGATCTTCGCCGCTGCGTACTGGATCGCCTTGACGATATTCTGATAGCCGGTGCAGCGGCACAGGTTGCCGGAGATGCCAAGGCGGATTTCCGCCTCGCTGGGATCGGGATTCTCCTGCAGCAGCCGATGCGCCCTGAGGATCATGCCCGGCGTGCAGAAGCCGCATTGCAGGCCGTGCATCTGGCGAAAACCTTCCTGCAATGCCGACAATGTCCCATCGGCATTGGCAACGCCCTCGATGGTGGTGATGTCGGCGCCCTCGGCCTGCACCGCGAACATGGTGCAGCTCTTCACCGACATGCCGTCCAGATCGACGGTGCAGGCACCGCAATGGGTGGTCTCGCAACCGATATGGGCGCCGGTGAGATTGAGGCTCTCCCGGAGGAAGTGGATGAGGAGGGTGCGCGGCTCGACCAGGCCTTCGACCTCGGCACCGTTCACCTTCATCTTCACATGTGTCTTTGTCATCTCTTTCCTCCCTCAGCGGCCACGGAGGCAGCGCGTTGGAGCGCTCGCGCCACCATGATACCGCCGACATGAATCCGGTAATCGACCGTGCCGCGACCGTCGGCGGCCGGCGCCATGATGGCCCGTGCCGCATCGGCGGCCTTCTTCAGCGTGGCCTCATCGAGGCTGGAGCCGGCAACGAGATTTGCCGCCTTCACGGCGAGCAGCGGCGTATCGGCGAGATTGGTCAGGCCGATGGAACAGCTTGCCACCTTGCCGGCTTTCATGGTCAGCACGACGGCAGCGGCGGCCGTGGCATAGTCACCGACCTTGCGCTTCAGTTTTTCATAGGCATGGCCGTGGCCGGCGGACGGCATCGGTATCGACACCGCGGTGAGGATCTCGCCCGCCTTGAGGGCTGTATCGTAAGCGCCCTTGTAAAATTTCGCCGCCTCGACCTCGCGCTTGCCGCCTGGGCCTTGCAGCCGGTAGCTGGCGCCAAGGGTCAGCATCAGCGCCGGCATGTCGTTGCCCGGATCGCCATTGGCGACATTGCCGCCGATCGTGCCGCGATAGCGCACCTGCGGGTCGGCGATCACCAATGCCGCTTCCTGCAAGAGGGGCACCGCCTTGGCGACATCGGGCGATGTCAGAAGGTCGTGCTGGGTCGTCATGGCCCCGATGACCAGGCGATCCTTCTCACGCCGGATTCCGCGCAAACCGGCAATCCCGCCCAGATCGACAAGATGTTCAGGGGCTGCGAGCCTCAGCTTCATCATGGGAATGAGGCTCTGGCCGCCGGCCAGCGGTCGCGCGTCGTCACCCAGTTGGGCAAGGAGCTTGACGGCGGCGGCGAGGTTCTTGGGCTTGTGGTAGTCGAATGCGCCTGGGATCATGGAATCCTCCGATCAACCATCGCGGTCCGGTCGGGTGCCGACCATGGAGGCGGAATAGTGGGCCGCGCTCATGGCGAATGCAAGGCGCCGACCGGCTTTCGCCCGCGACGGGATCGGTCTATTTCACTGTGCGCAATCGCAGTGGGTGCGCCGGCATGCCTGGCGCCACCACCCAGCGATATCAGTCATCGTCATGAATTGAATCGGCCGCGAACTTGCCGCCCTGATAGATGGCTTCGACCGAATTGGCGGCGGGAAGCGATGCTTTGGCATCGACCTTGTCGCGAAAGACTTCCGAATTGTCCTTGGGGCGCCAGCCCAGCCAGGCGACATGGGCATTGTCCCACCACGAACGATCATTGTTCGACGCACCGTAGATCACCGGGCAGCCCAGTCTCGGGGCCCGGAACACGCAATCGATGAGGGAAACGAAATCATCCTCGCTGAGCCAGGTCGCCAGCATGCGGTGGTCGCGGGGTTCGGGAAAGCACGAGCCGATGCGTACAATGGCCGTTTCCTGCCCGAATTTCATGTGATAGAGGCTGGCAATGTGCTCGGCGAAGCATTTCGACACGCCATAAAGACTGTCCGGCATGAGGCTGGCGCTGCCGTCCAGGTGCTCGTCCTGGCGATGAAACCCCACAGCGTGGTTGGAACTGGCAAGAAAGATGCGCGGGCATCCATGTCGGCGTGCCGCCTCGAACAGATTGAATACCCCCTGAATATTGGCCCGGAGGATGGGCGAGAACTCATCCTCCACCGATATGCCGCCCAGATGGACGATGGCGTCGCAGCCCGCGACGATATCCTCCACGGCCAACCGGTCGGCGAGGTCTGCGACGATCACTTCTTCGTTGCGGCCGGCCGGCGCCATCTGGGCGATGTCGGACAGCCGGAGCGTTTCGGCCATGGTGCCAAGGCGCCGCCTCGCCATCTTGCCCAGGCCGCCGGCGGCACCGGTGATGAGAAGTCGTTTCAGCATGATCCTTCCTCTATTGGAACAGGTTCGGAAGGGTGAGCGACAGCGCCGGGATATAAGTGGTGAGCAATAGCGCCACCAGTATGGCCAGATAGAACGGCCAGATGGTCTTCACCGCCTGTTCGATCTTCACCTCGCCTATAACGCATCCCACGAACAGGCAGGCGCCCACCGGTGGCGTGCACAGTCCAAGACCCAGGTTCATCATCATGATGATGCCGAACTGCACCGGGTCCATGCCCAGCCCCACCACGACGGGTAGGAAGATCGGTGTGCAGATAAGGATCAGCGCCGCCATGTCCATGATCATCCCGAGGACGAGCAGGATGATGTTGAGCATCAAGAAGATGACGAACGGCCGGTCGGAGATGAGAGTTAGCGTGCTCGCCAGCAGGTCCGGCACCTGATAGAGCGCCAGCATGTAGGCGAAGGCATTGGCGCAGCCGACCAGTATCATCACCATCGCCGTGGTCCGCACCGCCCCCGCCACGGCCAGCCGGAACCCCTCCCAGGTCAGTTCGCGGTAAACGAGCGCGGTCACAACAACCGCATAGATGGCGCCGAAGGCGCCCAACTCGGTAACCGTCAGAATGCCTGACAACGTACCGCCGACGATGATGACGGCGGTCAGGAGGCCCGGCAAGGCGGCGGCAAAGCTCACGAGAAGCGCCCGCCAGCCGGGGAACGGCTCGGATCCGTAGCCGCGCTTCACCGCTACGATATAGGCGGCTATCCCGAGGCACAGACACATGAGGATGCCGGGCGCGACGCCGGCAATGAACAGCTTCGAGACCGAGATGCCGCCGCCGGCGGCCACGGCATAGATGATCATGTTGTGGCTGGGCGGGATGACCACACCGGCAATCGACGAGGTAACGGTGACGTTGACCGCATAGTCAGCGTCGTAGCCCTTTTCCTTCATCACCGGCATCAGGATCGAACCGAGCGCCGAGGTATCGGCCACCGCCGAGCCCGAAATGCCGCCGAACAACATCGACGCAAACACGTTCACCACCCCCAGCCCGCCCCGCAGGCTGCCGACCGCGGCCGCCGCAAAACGCACCAGGCGACCCGCGATGCCGCCGTGCAGCATCAACTCGCCAGCGAAAATGAAGAACGGGATCGCCAGTAGCGAATAGATCGTGACGCCGGCCAGGATCCGCTGGAAGGCGACGAACAGCGGGATGCCTTCGTAGAGGAAGGCGGCGACCGAGGCGATACCCAGCGCCAGGGCAACTGGCGCACCGACGACTAGGCTGAAGAAGAAAAGCCCGAACAGCAGAGCGAGACCCATGACCTACTCCCGCCCGCGCATCGGCTGCATCAGGCGCACCACGATGTTGTGTCCGGCAAAAATCATGAACAGCGCCCCACCGATCGCCATCGGCAAGGCCCGCCAGGCTTCGGAGAGGTCGATCATCGGGATCATCCGGTCGAGATTGGTGACCACCAGCCGGTAACCCTGCCAGGCCATGAGCCCGCCGAAGATCATGACCAACAAGTCGGCGATATGGCGCATCACCTCGCGCGGGACAGGCGGAAAGGCCTCGCGAACGAAGTCGATGTTGAGGTGCGTGTTGCGCCGCACGCCCACTGCGGCGCCGAGAAAGGTTATGTAGGACACCAGCAGCAGCGATGACTGCTCGACCCAGGTCGGCGTGTTGTTCATCACGTAGCGGCCCCAGACCAGCCAGCCGAAGGTAATGACGATGAACACGAGGGCAATCCCGGCAAGCAGAATGCACGCCCATGCGATGCAGTCGAGGACGCGGTCCGCGATGCCGGGACGAGGCGGCGCCGGATCGTCCGGGGCGCGGTCCCCCTCTGCAGTCGGCAAGTCGTGCAAGGCAGGCCCCATAAAAGCCGGTCACTGGGAGTGCCGGGCGCCGAGGCGCCCGGCTCATGCACAAAGGGCGGCGGATTACTTGACTGCGCGGATCTCGTCCACCACCGCCTTGAGGTCAGGGTATTCCTTGTAGAACTTGGCGTAGACCGGCGCCATCGCCTCCTGGAACGGTGTGAGGTCGGTGATTTCATTCACCTTCGCACCGTGTGCGATAACGTCCATCTTGGCCTTTTCCGAAGCCGTTGCCCAGAGCTTGCGCTGCTCGACGGCGGCATCGACCGCAGCCTGCCGGACGATCGCCTGGGTTTCAGGCGACAGCGCGTCCCAGCTTGCCTTCGAGACGCACAGACACTCCGGGATGATCAGGTGCTTGGTGGTCGAGTAGTACTTCGCAACCTCGTCGAGCTTGTACTCGTCGTAGGTTGGATAGTTGTTCTCGGCCCCGTCGACCACACCGGTCTTCAGCGACGGGTAGACCTCGCTCATCGCCAGCGGCGTGGCGTTGCCACCCAGCGCCGCCATCATGTCGACGTAGAGCTGGTTGTTCATAACCCGGACCTTCATGCCCTTCACATCGGCGGGCGTCTTGATCGGACGGAGGTTGTTGAACATGCTGCGCGAACCGGAATCGAAATAGGACAGGGCCACGAGCCCCTTCTTTTCCATCGCGTCAGAGAAGTCGCGACCGATCTTGCCGTCCATCACATGGTGCATCTGCTCCTCGCTGGAAAACAGGAAGGGCAGCGAGACCACATTGGTCATCGGCACGATCGGGCCCATCGGCCCGAGGTTGAAGTTGGCGAAGTCGAGGGCGCCGTTGCGGGCCTGCTCGATGGCATCCGACTGGTTGCCCAGCACGCCGTTGTTGTAGACCTTCAGGGTCAGCGCGCCATTCGTCTTTTCGGTGACCGTCTTGGCAAAACTCTCGAGCGCGACGGTGTTGGGATAACCCGGGGCGTGAATGTTCCAGCCGCGCCAGTCCTTGGCGCTGGCGCTGGTGCTCAATGCAGCGCACACGACGGCGCCGGCGAGCGCCGTGGCCTGTAGCAACGATTTGAATTTCATGGGTGAACTCCTCCTTAGTCCGCTTGCGTATGATCTCTTGTCATACATCTTTGCACATGTCATATTACATGTAATGCAAAGCCCGTCAACAAGCTTGGACGGCAATACGACAAGAGGCGCTACGCGACCGGCCGCGGCGCATGGATTTAAGGAGAAGACTGTGGCTGAAGCGGCACGCCCGAGCTCCATCGGCGATGACCTCAGATCGGACGCCGCGCAAGGTGGCGGGACGCTGGTCAGCGTGGTGAGTGCCGAATTGCGCCGCCTGATCGTCGATGGCCGGATCGAGCCCGGCGGCAAGCTGCCCAGCGAGGCCGCCTTGACGAAGAAGTACAATGTCAGCCGCACGGTCATCCGGGAAGCCGTCGCGACCTTGCGCGCCGACGGTCTGGTGGAGGCGCGGCAGGGCGCCGGCGTGTTCGTTCTGAACAGCCAGCCGGTTGTCAATTTTCCATTTCAAGTCTTTGATGAAGAACGTATTTCATCGATGATCGAGATGCTGGAACTGCGCACAGCCATCGAGATTGAAGCCGCCGGTCTCGCCGCTGTCCGACGCTCTCCGGCTCAGGAAGAAGCAATCTTCGAGCGCCACGACGATCTCGGCCGCCTGATCGAGGCCGGTCAGGCGACGGCCGAGGCCGATTTCGCTTTCCATATTGCAATTGCCGATGCCACCAACAATCCGCGCTTTCGCGAATTCCTCGACATGATGGGACAACGCGTCATCCCCCGCGCCCTGCTCCAGAGCGGCGAACGTGAGCGCTCGTCGAGCGACTATCTCGGGCAGATTCAGGCCGAGCACAAGACCATAGCCGAGGCCATATCGGGGCGCGACGAGCAAGCGGCCCGCGAGGCAGTGCGCACCCATCTCAAGGGCAGCCAGCAGCGTTACCGGCAATTGTTGCGTCGGGACTGAAAGTGGGCACTACTTATCATACAAGTTATTGACTTCGATCCGACAGCCGTTATCATCGCGACGAAGACATTCCACCGCCCGCCAGAGGACCACGCTGCACCATGGAGCCCAACGCCCTGAAGATTGCGCTCGGCGCTGGCCTTCTGTCCTTTCCGGTAACGCCTTTCGGTCACGACGGGGAATTCAACCAAAGGGCCTATGGCGATCACGTGGGCTGGCTTACGGGGTTCAAGGCAAGCGTGCTGTTCGCGGCCGGCGGGACGGGCGAGTTCTTTTCGCTGGCGCCGGAGGAAATACCAGCCCTTGTCCGCACCGCCAAGCATGCGGCCGGCGAGACGCCCATCGTCGCCGGTTGCGGCTACGGCACCCGCATCGCCACTGCTCTCGCGCAGGCCAGTGAGAAGGCCGGCGCCGACGGCATCCTGCTTTTGCCCCACTACCTGATCGAGGCGAGCCAGGAGGGCCTTTACCATCACATCAAGGCGGTGTGCGATGCCGTCTCCATCGGCGTCATGGTCTACAACCGCGACAATTCCATCCTCAAGGCCGAGACGCTGGCACGCCTCTGTGATGCCTGCCCCAACCTTGTCGGGTTCAAGGACGGCTCGGGCGACATCGGCCTGGTCCGCCAGATCACCGCAACCCTCGGCGATCGCCTGACCTATCTCGGCGGCATGCCGACGGCGGAACTGTTTGCCGAGGCCTATCTCGGGGCCGGCGTTACCACCTATTCATCCGCCGTGTTCAATTTCGTGCCACAGCTTGCCCAGGAGTTCTACGCCGCCCTGCGGGCCGGCGAACGCCACACCACCGAACGCATCCTGAGGGACTTCTTCTATCCCTTCATGGCCATCCGCAACCGCAACAAGGGCTATGCCGTTGCCGCCATCAAGGCCGGCGTTCGCCTCATCGGCCATGACGTCGGCCCGGTGCGCGCGCCGCTCACCGACCTGGCCGAAGACGAAGTCGCCATGCTGGCCGAACTGATCGCACCCTATCGCCCATGAAGATCGAGGCCGTCCGCACCCATGTCCTCGACTGCAAGCTGGAGCGGGCCTTCGAAAGCGCCTCGGCGCGCTTTGACCGGCGCCAGCATTGCCTGGTGGAGATCGTCTGCGAAGACGGCACCGTCGGATGGGGTGAATGTCTCGGCCCCGCCCTGCCCAACGCGGCCGTCGTCAAGGCCTATGCCCCGGCCTTGCTGGGATGCGATCCGCTGGAGAGCGAGCGTTTGTGGATCACGCTCTACAACCTGATGCGCGACCAGGGCCAGCGGGGGCTGACCGTCACCGCGCTGAGCGGCATCGACATTGCCTTGTGGGACATCAAGGGCAAGCACTTCGGCGCTTCGATCTCCACCCTCCTCGGTGGCCGCTTTCGCCAGTCGGTGCGTGCCTATGCGACCGGTTCCTTCCGCAAGGACGGCGTCGAGCGCGTGGCCGACATCGCCGCCGAAACCGCCGGATATGCCCGCGAGGGCTTTCATGCCGTCAAGATCAAGATCGGCTTCGACGTCGCGGAGGACTTGCAGGTCATCGCCGCCGTGCGCGATGCCATCGGGCCGGAGGTGCGGCTGATGATCGATGCCAATCATGGCTATGATACGCTTGAAGCAATCGAAGTCGGGCGACGCGCGGCACCTCTGGGAATCGACTGGTTCGAGGAACCGGTGCTGCCGGAACAGCTTGGCGCCTATCGCGCCGTGCGCGCCGGACAGCCGATTCCGGTGGCCGCCGGCGAGACCTGGCACGGGCGCTTTGGTCTGCACGAGCCACTTTCCACGAGGTGCATCGATATCGTCCAGCCCGACATCTGCGGCACCGGCGGTTTCAGTGAAATGCGCCGCGTCGCCGACATGGCTGCCCTCCATGGGATCAGGTGCGTGCCGCATGTGTGGGGCACCGCCGTTGCCATTGCCGCGTCCTTGCAATTCATGGCCGCCCTGCCGCCCGATCCGCCGCGCCGCGATCCCGTCGAGCCGATCCTGGAATTCGACCGCACGCCCAACCCCTTCCGCCAGGCGGTGATCGCAATGCCCATCGAGCACTCGAACGGCGTGGTCGCCATTCCCTCCGGCCCCGGCCTCGGTATCGAGATCAACCGGGCCGCGCTGGTCGAATTCGCCTTCAAGGACCAATGATCGAAACCGCCATTCCCGCCAACACGCGCCCCCTCACCGGCCCGCCGCCAAGGCTCAGGGCGCCGGCGGGCGCCACCGACTGCCACATCCATGTCTATCTGCCGGGCTTTGAGCCGCAGTCGGGCGGCCCGCCGATTGCCGAACTGGCGACAGTCGCCGACTATCTCAAGGTGCAACAGCGCCTCGGTCTGTCGCGCGTGGTCGTCACCCAGTCGAACGCCTACCAGTTCGACAACCGCGCCGTCCTTGAGGCCCTCAAGACGCTTGGGACCGACAAGGCCCGCGCGGTCATCGCCGTCAGCCCTGAGATGACGCTGCAAGCACTACGCCCTCTGCATGCGCTGGGGGTGCGTGGTGCCCGCATCATGAACCTGCCCGGCGGGGCGGCGAAGCTCGATGTCCTGCCGGCGGTGGAGCGGCTGGTACGCCAGCTCGGCTGGAGCCTCATCGTCCAGTTCAACGGCCGTGACATCGATCAATATCTTGCAAGGCTGGAGGCGATCGAAACCCGCTACGTCATCGACCATTTTGGCCGCTTCATGCCGCCGGTTCCATCAGACGACCGGCGCGTCGATGAAATGCTACGCCTCATCGACCGCGGCAACGCCTGGTTCAAGCTTGCCGGCAGCTACGAGGTGAGCAAGGCCGGGCCCCCCGGCTATGACGACATGGCCGCCATCGCCCGGCGCGTCATCGCCCACGCGCCCGAGCGCATCATCTGGGGGTCCAACTGGCCGCATGTCGGGGTGCCGCGCTCGCAATACCCAGACGATGCAAGCCTGCTCGATCTGCTACTGGACTGGGCGACGCCTGCCCAGCGCCACAAGATCCTCGTCGACAATCCGCGCGAACTCTATGACTTCTGAGGCTGACGGGCTCTTCAGCGCAGGAAGATCCGGAAGGACCGCCGGTCAAGCATGGCACGTATCAGCTTGGCGAAGGAATGGTGGTCCGACACCCGCAAGAGGTCCGTGAACAGGCCCTTACCGGCCCACGCTTCGCCGATGCGCTTGACGGCGGCGGCATCAGCGCCGGTGATCGCCTGGGCGATTTCCAGAAGACCGCGCTGGAACGGCCGCTCGACAATCCGGCAGCCGAGATGCCGGGCCTGGTTGGCGCATGAGATATTGGCAGGCGCGAAGCTGCGCGTGGCGACGCGGAACATCGCCAGATCGGGCTCACTGTCACCGACAGCAATGGTTTCCGCGTCCGCGCCCAGCACCTTGTCGCGCAAGGCGATGAGCCCGGTTCCCTTGCTGGTCTCCCTGGCAACGAAGGTGGTATCGATCAGCGTGTGGTGAAAGCTCAGGCGGTCGAGCCCCAGTTCGGCCATCACCCGGCTCGCAACGAGGCCAGGCAACGGTCCCACCGCCCCGTCACCGACGCTTGCCGCATGCATCGACTTGAGCAGCGACGACGCAAGGCCGCGCGGCTTGTCTTGATAGGTGAAGGCCCTGATCGAATAGCGGTGCCGATCATCCAGGAAGACTCCCGGAATTTGCCGCAAGACTTCGCGCAACCGCTCCATCTGGCGCGCTGTTTCATCGCAAATGAGAACTTGCCCACGCTCGCCAACGGCATCCCACATGTAGGCGCCATGCTCGGCGACGCCGCCGCTCAAACCGTAGGCCGCACAATAATCCTTGACCTCGCTAACCGACCGCGCCGTGTTTACGGCCACCGAAACATCGTGGGTATTGAAAAGCGACAGCGCCTCCATGCCTGCCGCAGACGTGCAAGGGAAGCCGAACAGTCGCCGGTCGATGACACCGTCGATATCGAGCGCCACCAGGGGTCCGCGCCACTCAGGCGCCTTGCGGGGCGGGCACAGGCTGCCGCAATAACGTGCCGCCTGCACGGTAAGGAAGTTCCAGGCGCGCAGGAACTGGCGGTTCAGCTCCTGTTGTGCCGCCCCGTCGCGCATTCCGCCGAACAGGTGGTCCTGCGCCTGGTTCATGACCCAGAAGCCGGCAAGCAGCTTGTTGAGGAACAGACGCTCGTTTACATCGTCGTCGCCGGATAGCTCGCAATAGCGCTGCACCAGCCGTGCTTCCTCATCGCCCGACAGGTCGAATTGCAGGATGGCGTCGGCCAGATCGAAGGCGGGGTCGGTCACGTTCAGTCCGGCCTTGCCCATGCCGTGATGCTCATAATCGGTCTTGAGCAGCCCGTCGGGGCCCTGCACCCATTCGCTGCGCTGCATGTTGCCATCGATGACAGTCGGAACCGGGCAGGGTTGCCGCCGCAGTTCCTCACCCATATGCGAGCGCATCAGCGTGTCGGTCAGGAACCGCCCGTAGGCTCGGCTCAGCGCCTTTTCGGCCAGACGGATGCCGTTGTTTTGCCGGGCCAGATCCATCCCGGCCTCAGAAAGCGACCGCAGGCCGAGCGTGCGTACCCGAGCAGCGACATAGGCCGCCAAAGCGTCGACCCATGCCCCACGATCCGCCAGCCCCCTCTGGTCGGTGGCGGGTGGGGCGATCCATTCCATGTAGGCAATGCCGTCGCGCAGCCCGTAAAGCGCGGGGACGTATCCTGACAACCGGAAGCCGGTAAGGAAGGCATGATAACCCAGCCACCCCCAGCCGACGCTCTTGGCGAGGACATAGCGCGTCTGCCGCGCACCTTCAGTGCTCACCAGTTCGACTTCATAGACATGCTTGAGCCGGGTCGCCCGGTCGCCATGCGATGCCTTCTCCAACTGGTCGTTGAACGCCTTGGCGGCGGCGGAATCGCTGACGCTGGCGACGGTGAATCCCTGTCGGGCGAAGTATTCGGCGAGCCGGCCTTTCACAACCTTGAGGTCTAGCAACCGGCGCTTGTGCCATTGCTCCGGATCGATCGATATGACGAGATCGTCGCGGACGTGCCTGAAAGGCGTGCGCCGGATGGGATGAGCGGGCACCAGAATGCGCAAGTGTTTCTCGCTGAACCCGGCGCGATGGGCAATCGACAGGGCGGTGTAGACGGTGCCGCCGGTATCCGGCGGATCGTCCACCATGACGGCCGTATAGCCGCGTCCGGCATGCGCCTTGAGGCTCTCGTTCTCCTCGTGCCCCGCGCCCTTGTTCGGTTCCAGGGTGAGGAACGAGATCGCCTCATATCCTTCCGCATCGAGCATGGCCTTCAGCAGCGGGGCGAAATAGGAACCCGATGTGCGCAACCCCACCAGCAACAACGGCCGGGCGCGGTCGGGCATGCGTTCGACGAGGGCGCGTCCCAGCGCCAGAACGTCCTGATGCGTCATGTCAAGCCGCCGGAAGGGCGAGGGGACATTCAGGTAGCGGCGCTGCAGGTCGCCGGGCAGCGGTTGCACCACAAGCGCCTTGAGACGGCCGGCCGCTTCGACGAACGAGGCTCTGTCGACCGCCTCGGATGCGATGGCCAGCACAAGAAGACCGTTCAGAGCCGATACCCACTGGAGCCGCCAGCTTCTGACCTCAGTGCGGTGACGCCGACTGGGACTGCTTGCCGCCTCGACCAGCCTGGCGACGCCACGGCCCAGCGTCGTTTTGCCCAATCGCCCCGGAAGGCGCAGGCTCGGGCCGCGCAGGTACTCATCGACGCAATTGAGAACGCCGCACGCCAGCAGAAAGACGTTGGTGGAGACCTCCCCGAACTGCCATCCCGACGGCACGGCGGCGAACTTGTCCAGCTCCACGCCCAGGCGATCCAGTGCCTCGCCGACCCGCAAATGGGGGTTCAGACACCAGTCATAACCATCATAGAACGCAAGTTCGTCCGCCAGGACATCGAACGAAGCGGCGCTCTGCTTGAAGTCCGCACACTCGCCACGGGGTTTGTCGAGCATGCCTAGCCCTCCATCGTGACACTGGCGCGCGCCGGTCGGCGGCGTACGGGCTTGCCGCTGGGTTGGCGACCGGCATTGCCTCCTTCATGCGCCCGGTCCCGAACGCTGTCGCATTCCGCCTCGAGACGATCGAGGAGCGCATCGATGCGGCGGACGGCGATCTGCCTGACGATACCGTGCCACAGCCCACGGATCGTCCAGGAAGGGCGCAGGTTCGCCGCCATATGGGCATGCGCCGCAGCGCGAACATCTGCCAGAAACAGGTGCTTTGCATCGTCGCGACCAATTGTCTCCAGCGCCGCGCGCAAGGCGCTTTCTGCGAAAACCTGCCGACGCAAGCGCGCCGCCGGGCTGCCAATGAGGTCACTGACATCGGTAGCCAGATCGTAGACAAAGTGCGCAAGGTCCAGCGCTGCCGGATCCCTGTGCCGGATGGCGCCATTGCAGATGCTGCAGCTTTCGGGCGTGCCCGGATCGATGAACGACAGGGTTTGCGCCTCGAAGCCGAAGAGGATGTTCTGCAGGCCGAAGTCGCCGTGAACCTGACCGCGCGACCAGGTCTCCCGCATGGCAGCAATGGTTGCACGCGCCGCCGCCTCGATGACTTCGGGCTCCAGAGTGCCGGCATTTGCCGCACTGGCGGACAAGTCGTGTCCGGGGACCATGCTCATTACCAGCACGTCTTGGGTTCCGGCCTGACGCAACGGTGTTGGCGTGGCGATCCGCCAGCCGTTGAAAACGCGACCGTCCAGTGCCGTGTGCAACCGCGACAGAGCCTGTCGCTGCGCCTTGACTTTCGCCGCGTCCAGACCGGCCTCCGGCTTGAATTGCTTGACCACCAGGCTGGTGTGCATTTGCCAGATCGGCGCACCGCTTCTCGCTTCGATCCCGTAGGCAACCGCATGATCGCCTTCGCCAAGCCGCTTGATCGCCCAGTCGTCGCTGTCCCTGCCCGTCAGCTCCCGCATTGCCCGCAGGGCAGGAGCCGGATCGACGGATTTCGGCACCAGCCCCAAAAACGCCGCCCAGCGCGCGGCGGCGCCGATAAAATTTCCGGTCAGCACCCCGATGGCGGCACCAGCCAGCCCCCATTGGACCATGAACACCCACACAAGGGTGACGCTGACGATCATGCCAATGGCGCCGGCGAAGACGATGGCACGCGGACGCTCCATGCTCGCAAGGGCATTCGACGCCGGCATGCCCAGGGCGGTGGCGAGGACGCCCAGGCTCAATACACCGACGATATTGCCTTTGCCCGCGAACTCGCCGCCCGGATAAAGCAGGTGCATGAGGCCTTCGCCGGCAACAAAGACCATCGCGCAAAACGGTGCGAGAATGGCGCCATAAAACAGCGCATCGCGAATGGCCTGGCGGCGCAGGCTCGACCCGCCCCCGTTCTTCCATGCAAGGACCGATCTCGGCGTCAGGATGTTGCCGAGGCCGAACACCAGTGGATTGGCGAAAGCCACGATGCTCATGCACGCCGCATAGACGCCGGTGACCGCCGCCCCCAGCATGGTGATCGACAGCCAGTAGGTAATGTATTGCTGAACCTGCACGGTCAGCTTGCCGGCCATCAACCATTTTCCGAGCTCCCAGCTCTGCCGCATGTTGATCGGCAACTGACGAACCGCGACGACAAACCGGTCGCGCGCGAGACAGAGCCAGGCCATGCCGGTGAGGCCATAAGCGGCGCCAAGCGCCCCACAGGCAGCGAAGGCCGACATGCGACCGCTCCATGCAAGCCAGGCCAATACCGAGATCTGCAATGCCGCCACCGCCACATCGAGGATGAGAGCACGCGCCACCTGCAAATGGGCAAAGGCAAACCGGCGGCCGAATTCACGTATCAGCGCGAACGGCAGCACTCCCATCAGCACCCACGTCATGCCCGTCAGTTGCCCATTTGCGCCGCTCGCCGTCAGGCCAAGAGCGACCGCGGCAAGGACCACGGCGGCGACCGCCGACATGATGCAACTCAGGGCGAGGACGCTGCCGGCATGCTCGGCCAGCGTACCCATGGGCCGGTGGCGGCGGATCGAATAGGGCAAGAGAAGCAGCGATTCCTGAACAGCGACGAAGGAAGCGATCACTGAAAGCGCAATGGCGTACTCGCCGAGTTCACCCGGCGTCGTAGTACGCGCGATGACCACCGTCGTCAGAAAGTTCATGCCGCTGACAACAGCCTGGTCCGCCAGCGCCAGCGCATGGTTTCCCGTCGCCAGAGCCCACACGCGGATGAACAGGGCGCGCAACGCGGTCAGCCGGCCCGGCTCGGCATCGCAGATGGGAAGTCCGGTTGGGTTCAAGACGTGCTCCAGGGCGTGACACTTCGAGCCCCGAGTTTTTCCATACGATCGTTAATGTTCGTTGAGGAATTAGCTCGAATTTGCGGCTTGGTTACCGAGAAGCTTCCGCTATCCGTGCCACCAGCCTGAGCCCGGCAGGGCATATTATCGCGCCGGAATCGAAGGTCACCTGAGCTTCGCTGCAAGGCCTGCCGCAAACGCGCGGGCCTTGCTGAAATGGCGCCACAGGAAAGGGGTCTGCTTGATGTAGCGCTTGGCGCCGAGCAGCATGGCCTTGGTCGCTACCACCGGTAGGGCCATTGCCCGCTGCGCTGCCGCATGATCGAAAAGCTTCAGTTCCTCGTCGCACCAGTCGCGCTTGTAGGATTCATCGCCGATGGTGAAATCGAAGTGATGAAAGCCGCGCTCGATGGCGATGCGGAGCAATTCGCGCAAATGCGCCGCGCCGGGCCCGAAGCGGGCCAGTTCGCTGTCCTGATAGCTCGCCAGTAGATAGTAATAGCAGCCTCGCATGGTCAAACCGAGGTTGGTGGCGGCGATCTCCTCGCCCACCTGCAGCCGGCTCACATGCACGGTTTCGCGCAATTCGGGATTGAGCGCGATGTCGAGATAGAAGTCGCGATAGCCCGGCCGAGAAAACAGATCGCGGACCCCCATGCGCGCAAACGACCGAGCCTTTTGCTCGAACAGGATATCAAGGGTGCTCTCGATGTCGCCTGGCTCATCCGGTTCCACGAAACGGACTTCGCCATGTGCGGCGAGGCGGTTGAGCTTGGTGCGATCGCGCCGCCGCGTGGCGCTGGAGCGCTTGCCGTAATAGCCTTCCCAGGTCTCGGCCAGCGCCGACCTGTGGGCGCCGCTGGCGTTCGGGGTCACCGCCAGATCCATGAAGGGATTCGGCTGCGTGCCGACCATTTCCGGCATCTTGCGCAATTCGACCAGATCGAAGCCCAGGCGTGGGCGGTCATCGATGAGTTTGAGTATGGCGCGCCACAGCGGCAGGAACTGGCTTGGCTTGACGATACGGGAAAGCGCCGGCGCAAGCAGCGGGGCGTTGTAGTCGGCGAGATCGGCGCCGAGCCAGGTCAGGCGTCGCAAGAGGCCGTCGCGATCGACCGACAATGGCAGGATGAACAGCAATTCCCCGTCGCGCCACCGCCCGCATACGATCACCGGCCTTGCCTGCTGCAGGACCCCGATATTGCGTTGCCACGCCGAAAGCCATTCGAACTTCTGGAAAGGGGTAAGCTCGGCATGCGCCTCGAAGTCGCGCCATTCCTCCGCCACCGCGTCCATGTCCTCATAGAGCGAGAGCTCGATACCGGCATGTGTTGCCGTGGCGACTGTTCCGATCCCGCACCCGGGATGCGGCCGGGACTGCGGCTGCCGGCGGGCGTCGCCCGCCACCCTGTTCAGCGCTTCATTCAGACGAACCGACGGTTTTGCAAGTGTCATCAGGCTTTCCAGTGATGGCAGTTGACCTTATCCTAATGACGATGATTGATGAATAAAGTGTGGAAGCACATCGCTATGCGGGCGCGGTGCAGTACACGTCCGCGATCCTCGCAAAGCACCCGGCAACGCCGATTTCGACTCCTCATCGCGCATCAGTCTTTTATCAATGAAGTTGTTCTAGGCTCATGGGCCGACCGGGCCCTGAGGCCCTCATTTGCCATGCACCGACCACCAAGGGAGCATCCCGATGGCAATCTCGCTGCGCAACCGCCAGCCGTTGTCCGATCTGTTCGCCACCGCGCCCTATCCGCTACGCCAGGGCGTCCTCGGCTTTGCCTATCTTCTGGTTCCCCGCCGCCTGCCGGGACTGATGCCACTGGTCGCGGCAACGCTCAGGGACCTGCCGCGACTGGGACACGCCCTCGTGCCGGACCCGGAAGATGCGCTGGATCTGCCCGACGGTCTGTGCGGCCTGGCGGGCCGGATAGGCGTCGAGGAACTGCTTGCCGGCTACCGGCGGGGCATGTTCGTCATGAGCCACATCGGGCCGCTGAAGTGGTGGGCGCCGCGCTACCGGATGGTGCTGTTCTTCGATCAGGCCCGGGTCGAAAAGACGACGCGCAGGCTGTTGCGCAACAATCGTTTCCGCATCACCTTCGATGAAGCCTTTGGCGAGGTTATGGACGCCTGTGCCCAGCCGCGCAACGGCGGCACACCTCTCACCTGGATCACCCGCAAGGTGCGCTCGCTGTTCGACGCGGCCCATGCGCAAGGTCACGCCCATTCGGTCGAAGTGTGGGAGGACGATACTCTCGTGGGCGGCGCCTACGGGCTGGCCGTCGGCGGGGTGTTCTTTACCGAATCGCAGTTCCACACGGTTCGCGATGCCTCCAAGGTAGGGTTCTCGGTACTCAACCGGCATCTGCAAGCCTGGGGATTTGCCCTCAACGACGGCAAGCACCCGACACGCTATCTGGCGGACTGCGGCATGCAACCGGTCACCCGTGCCGAATTCACCAATCTGACGATGTATCACGGCAGCCATGCCGGGCGCGTCGGCCGCTGGTCGGTCGAGCCCGATCTTCTCGACGACAAATGGCAGCCATCGGAAGCCGGCGGGATAAGCCGGCAGCAGGCGTTCCCTCTGGAAAGCACCTGCCCCTGGAGTGTCGAGGAGCTCTTATCGACCCACCGCAGCCCTACCTGGTGATGCGGCGTAGGTACGCGCACTGAGCGGCGTCCGCGATATGCCCTTTCTAAGCGCTGCCAGAAAGGCGGCCTCGGCTGAATTCAGCCGCTTGCGCGGGTGGGTGAGCAGATGGATGTCGATGGCCGGCGGATTTTCATGAGGAGGCAGCCGCCACAGCAGTCCGTCCCTGACGTCGCGCTCCATTACATGGATCGGCAGCGGCCCGATACCGAGGCCGCACATGATCATGCGACGCACCTCCTCCAGGTGCGAGGAGTGCCCGATGATCGCCTGATCGAGTTCATAATGGCGACGCAGCAACGCCACGGGCCTGAGTGCATCGGTCAGATCGTCGGTACCGAACGACACCGCCGACAGCCCCCGCAGATCCTCGATTTTGAGATGCCGCTTGCCGAACAGCGGGTGCGACGGCCCGCAGAAAAAGCCGAAGAACTCGCGATAGATGACCTCGTATTCGAGCTGCGGCAGGCGCTTGTTGACGAGGCATATGCCGAAGCTCACCGACTTGTCCTGCACGCTGCGCGCCACATCGGCGCTGGTGGCGACCCGGATTTCATAAGTGGCTTCGGGGTGCGAGACATGAAACGCCGAGAGCGTTTCGTCGAGGAGCGGCGTGACGACATGGCTGGCCAGCGCGATGCGTACCGCCCCGGTGATCCGGCGCGAGGCCGAACCGACCATATCCTGCAGGCGGGCGATGTTGCCGTGAATGTCGAGGCATTCGCGATACAGTTCCCGGCCCGCTGCCGTGAGCCGGAACACCCCGCGCCCGCGCTCCACCAGCCGGCTGCCGATCTGGACTTCGAGCCGTTTGAGCGCCAGGCTTATGGTCGGTTGACGCAACAGCAACCGGTTGGCCGCGGCCGTGATGCCGCGCTCGTTGACGATGACCACGAACGTCCGCAGCAGGTTCCAGTCCAGGTCGGTGACGAATTTCTCGCTCAGGTCGGCCGGCATTCACCCTCATAGTTTGGATTAATGTAGGATATTGAAAATATCAATTTGGACAATTGTGACAGGTCCTGCAATACTTTCCTTTCAAAAGCCGGCCCACCAGAGACCGGCAAGGGAGGCATGACGCAGGGCTTATGGCGCATACGAGCGAATTCGACCCCCGTCCGTGGTATTTGCTTTCGCCGGCGCTCATCGCCATAAGCCTGCTTGTCATCGTGCCGATGGCGTTCATGCTGGTCTATTCGTTCTATCAGAATGTCGACCTGGGGGTGGACAAGGTCGCCTTCCAGTTCGGCAACTGGAAGGAGTTCTTTCACGACAATTACTATCACTACGCCATCTGGAAGACCTTCCGGCTTTCGGTGATCGTGACCGTCCTGGCCGCCGTCCTGGGCTATATCCCGGCCTATTTCATCGCCAACACGAAGTTCCGGCAAAAGTGGCTGCTGCTGCTCCTGCTGATCTTGCCGTTCTGGGTGAGCTTCATCATCCGCACCCTGTCGTGGATCCACATCATGGGCCACGAGGGCATCATCAACTGGGTGCTCATGCAACTGGGGATCATCGATAAGCCGCTGTCGATGATGTACACCGAGTTCGCCGTCATAGTCGGCTTCATCCACGTCTTCCTTCCTTACATGATCCTCAACGTCTATGTGAGCCTGGAGGGCATCGACCAAAACCTGGTGCCCGCCGCGCGCACCCTCGGCTGCACCCCGTGGCAGGCCTTTCGCGAAGTGACGCTCCCGCTATCCGTCCCCGGTCTCGCCGCCGGCTGCCTTCTGGTCTTCGTATTGACGGCGGGAAGCTACGTGACACCGTTGATCCTCGGCGGCCCCAACGACTTCCTGTTCGGCAGCCTGATCTACGACGCCATCATTTCCGAACTGAACTGGCCCATGGGAGCGACGCTCTCCTTCACGCTGCTGGTTCTGTTGGGACTGATCGTGGTGATCTACAGCCGCTTCATGGGGCTGAACCAGATCTACAAGTCGCTCGGCTAGGAGGGTTCATGCGCGCCTGGTCCCTCATCAGAGCCTATTCCATCGTCGTTTACATCTTCATGTTCGCGCCGATAGCCGTGGTGCTGCTGCTGGCTTTCAACTCCTCCCAGTTCGGCGGGTTTCCCATAGAGGGCTTCTCGCTGCGCTGGTTCCACCGGCTTTATGAGAACGAGGCGATCATACGCGCCTTCAAGACCTCGCTCATGCTCGCTCTCCTCACCTCGATCATCGCCACCACCATCGGCATCCTCGCCTCGCTGGCGCTGGTGCGCTACCGCATCCCCGGCAAGGACTGGATCACCACGCTTTTGATCTCGCCCGTCCTGGTGCCCGAGACGGTGCTGGCGGTGGGCCTGCTGATCTTCCTGCGCTACCTGTCGATACCGCAGTCCTTCGGCCTGCTGCTGGTCGGCCATTCGCTGATCGCCCTGCCCTTCGTGATCCTGGTGGTGCAGGCGCGCATGGTCGGCATCAGAAAGGACTATGAGGAGGCTGCCCGCAGCCTCGGCGCCAACCCTTTCCAGACCTTTCGCGAGGTCACCCTGCCGCTTCTCATGCCGGCCGTATTTGCCGGGGCCTTGTTTGCTTTCACCATATCGTTCGACAACATCACCGCGACCATCTTCTGGCGCCCGGCAGGCCTGGAAACGGTACCGACCCAGATCTTCGGCATGTTGCGCAATTCGATCAGCCCGGAGATCAACGCGCTCGGCTTCGTCATGATCGTCATCACCGTCGGCGTGCCGCTCATGGCCGGCGGTCTGGCGCGCTATTTTGCAAGAAGGCGGCAATGAGGGACTTTAACCAAGGAGGAAGACAATGAAGATGGACTCAACCAAGCGTTACGAGAAGTTGCACGAAAGGCTCGGCAACGGCGACATCGACCGGCGCTCGTTCCTGGGACTCATGGGATGTGCGGGACTTGCCGCCGGTGTCAGTGGCGGCGTCATGACCACCCTGTCGCGCCATGCCATGGCGGAAGCCAAGTCCTTGTATTTCGAGGGCTGGGGCGGTGTCGTCAGCGAGGCGCTGCGCAAGTATGCCTTCGACCCCTATGAAGCCAAGAGCGGCAACAAGGTGGTCGATTCGACCTTCGGGGGCGAATCCGAAGTGCTCACCAAGGTCAAGGCCGCCGGCAACACCAACGGCCACAACATCCTGCATTCCTCCGGCGTCGACTGGTACAAGCGCTGGACCGATGGCGGCTACGGCGTGAAACTCGATGAGGCCAACATTCCCAATCTGAAGCTGGTGATGGAAGCCATCATCAAGCCGTTCCGCGCCATTACCCCCGGCAGCCTGTCGGCGGTGCCTTATGACTATGGTACCACTGGCATTGCCTACAACACCAAGTACGTCTCGAAGGAAGAGGCCGAAAAGCTCGGTGCCAACCTGCTGTTGAAGAAGGATCTGAAAGGCAAGATCGGCGGCTGGAACGACTGGGCCGACCGCGCCTGGTACGGTGCCCTGCAATCCGGCCAGGACCCCAACAACATCACCGACTGGGATGCCGTCTGGGCCAAGGCGCGCGAGCATCGCGATCTGGTGCTGAAGTACTGGACGTCCGGCGCCGAACTCATGGACCTTCTGGCCAAGGAGGAAATCTACGTCACCGAGGCCTGGTCCGGCCGTGTGGCGGCCTTGCAGGCGCAAGGTCATCCGATCGCCTATCTCGACCCGAAGAACGGTCTCGCCTGGATGGAAGACATGTTCGTCCTGAAGGGCTCGCCGATGCCCGAGGCCGAGGAGCTCTTGAACTTCATGCTCGATCCCAAGACCGCCATCGCGGTGGCCGAGGGTCAGCATTATCCCTCCTCGCTCGATCCCAACAAGGTGCCCATGACCGATGCAGTCAAGGCGCTGCCGGCCTACGATCCGACCGGCACGTTGAAGGGCCTGGTGTTCCGCGATCCCGACAAGTGGAACGGCGTCGAGAAGGAACAGAAGAAGATGTGGAACCGCATCGAGAAGGGTGCCTGACGGCAAACGTCAATTCCGGGCCGGCCGTGACAGGTCGGCCCGGAAGTGCATGATTGACCGGGGAACCGGCGAGGGGACAGCATGGCAGGGGTCGAACTCAAGAACGTGACCAAGGCGTACGGCCCGGTGGTTGCCGTCGAAAAGGCCGAAGTGACCTTCGATGAGGGCTCGTTCACAACGCTGCTTGGACCCTCCGGCTGCGGCAAGACAACCATCCTGCGCATGATCGCCGGTCTTGAGGCAACCACCGCCGGCGACATCGAAATCGGCGGCCGGCGCATCAACGATGTGCCGATCCACAAGCGCAACCTTGGCCTGGTGTTCCAGAACTACGCACTGTTCCCCCACAAGACCATCGAACAGAACATCGCCTTCGGGCTGAAATATCGTGGTGTCAGTCGCGCCGATGCGCGCGACAAGGTAAAGCGCGCCCTCGATATCGTGCGCCTGCCCGGCGTGGAAGACCGCTACCCCACGCAATTGTCGGGCGGCCAGCAACAGCGTATCGCGCTCGCCCGGGCCATCGTCATCGAGCCGGACGTGCTGTTGTTAGATGAACCGCTTTCGGCACTCGATGCCAACCTGCGCGAGGAAATGCGGGTCGAGCTCAAGACCATCCAGCGCCGCATCGGCGTCACCACGGTGTTCGTCACCCACGACCAGTCCGAGGCGCTGGCCTTGTCCGACAAGATCGTCGTCATGAGCGAGGGCCACGTGGAGCAGACCGGCTCGCCGCAGCAGGTCTACGGCCGGCCGGCCTCGCAGTTCGTCGCCCGCTTTCTCGGCAACGCCAACATTCTTTCGGCCAAGGTCGTCGCCGCGAGCGCCAAGGCGATCCGGGTCAGCGTCGACGGGCTGGGCGAGGTGACGGTCGAAGGCGAGAAGGCTGATGTCGGCGACGAGGTCTTCGTGGTGATGCGGGCGGAAAACCTGCGGTTGGAGCCGGCCGGCAAGTCTCGTTCCAGCACCGGCAACCGTTTTCAGGGTACCGTCACGGCCGTCGACTATCAGGGCCAGGTCGCCCGTTACTTCATCACCATCGGCGATCATTCGCTCGAAGCCATCAACGGCATCGACGGCAGCCCGCTTATTGAAGGCACCAAGGTCGCGGCCGCCATCCGGCCTGCCGATATCGTGCTGCTGGCAAGCTGACGCTCAGCGAGGGGCGAGCCAACGGGCACGACTCTCGCCCTCATCCGTCCTTGCGCGACAACCAGCGCATGGCCAACGGCACGAACCAGGCATTGCCGCTGTAAAGGGGGACGGTGGCGAATGGCCGGTCGGCGAATGCCGAAGGCTCAACCTCGCGCCCGAGCATGCGCTCAGCCGACTTGATGCCGAACCAGGTGCCCATGGGAACGCCGGCAAAGCAGTAGCCGGCGGCATAGTGGATGCCGTCATGGCAGCCCAGATGCGGGTAGAGATCGAAGCTGCCGGCGCAACGCCCGGTCCACACATTGTCGATCCTGACGTCGGCCATGGCGGGGAAAATGCGCCCCAGACGCCGCCGCAGCCTTGCTGCCATGTGGCTAAGATCCTGATGGCGTTCACCGGTCAGTCCGCCGAACACGATGCGGCGAGGATCATCGGGTGCGCGACGCACGAAATCCACGTTGAAGTTCCAGTCGATGAAGGTGCGGTCACCCGGCAGCAGCCGCGCCACTAGCGCCTGGGGCAACGCTTCGGTGGCGATCATGTAGGCATCGAACGGTATGAGGCGGCGCGTCAGCCATGGAAAGGCAGCGCCCGAATAACCGTTGGTGGCGACCAGTACCTGTCGGGCCTTGAGCGAGCCGCGCGACGTGCCGACATCGAAGCCGTCGCCGTCGCGCCCGACGGAGGTGACCGCCGTTCCGTCATGCAGCGCCGCACCCTCCCGTCTGGCAGCGGCAAGCAGGCCCAGATGGTATTTCCCCGGATGCAGACCGGCATGATCGGGGATCACGGCGCCGCCGTAATAGCGTTCGGTATCGATCTCGGCCGACTGCTCGCTGCGGGAGAGCATGGAAAACCCTTCACCCAGATGACGGCGGCGCAGCTCCAGTTCGCGCGCCAGATGGTCGTACTGGGCTGGTGTGGCCGCCATGGTGAAGCGCCCCTGCTGTTTCAGGTCGCAGTCGATCCTTTCATCAGCCACCGTGGCCAGAACGCTGTCGAAGGCGCAGTGCAATTCGCGATAGACCTGGACAGCCCGTTCCAGACCGTCGGCCTGCATGATGTCGCCGAACCCGTGCTTCAGGGTGCGCCCGACATAGCCGGCATTGCGTGAACTGGCGCCCTCGCCGATGCGGCCTGAGTCCAGCACCAGCACCTGCCGGCCGGCACGCGCCAGGTGGAGAGCCGCCACCATGCCGGTGAAGCCTGAGCCGACGATGGCCACATCGGTCCTTGCAGGCAGCGCCGGCGTCGCTTCCCGCGGCCTTGGAGCGGCGCGCCACCAGTAAGGATCGTGGTGGGTTTCAACCGTGAGGCCGCTAGCATGCGCCTCGCTCATTTGCGCGCGTCGCGATCGTGCTTCAACCAGCGGAAGAGTTCATCCATGCGCGCCTTGACCAGCGCCTCGCCATCGCGCTTCGTCCAGTCATAGAGGCCACGGCCATTGGCGAGGCCGTTGGCGCCGTCAGCCACCAGGTCGGCGATGGCCTGCGGCGGCTCGGCGGACGTATCGAGGTCGGGGATCAGCGACTTGCCGAAATGGTACATGGTGTAGAGGCCACCGACATCGGCCGATTCGATGGGGCCGGTCACCGCCACGCGGCGGCCGAAGCTGTTGCGCACCACGGCATCGATGGCATCGGCGCTGGCGATACCCGCCGCCCACAGTGCCCAGGCCTCGCGCAGCATGGCGAATTGCAGCCGGTTGCCGATGAAGCCGGGAATTTCGCGGTCGATGACGACGGGTTCCTTGCCGGTGATGCGGATGGCATCGCATGCCCATGCCACGACTTCCGGTGCCGTTTTCGGACCCCCGCACACCTCGACCAGCGGGATGAGCTGCGGCGGGTACCAGAAATGCGTGGCGATCACCCGGCCCGGGTTCCTGACCCGCGCAACCAGCGCCGAGGCAGGTTGGCCGCTTGACGATCCCAGCACCGCAGGAGGAGGGCATAAGGCATCGAGGCGTTCGAAGATGTCGAGCTTGAGGGGCAGATCCTCGGTGACCGCCTCGATGACGAAATCAGCGCCGGCGGCATCTTCCAGCCTGGTGCTGGGCGTCACCCGGGCGATGATGGCATCGACGTCGCCCGACGCCACCAGACCGTGGGCAACGAATTCGCCGAGGCTGGCCCGCATCCGCTCGATGGCTTTTTCCAGGCTCTCCTTGTTGCGCCCGATCAGCGTGACCGGAACGCCCCCTGCAGCAAACACCTGCGCCACGCCATGGCCGATGATGCCATTGCCGATCACCGCCAGGCGCTTGAATTCACGTGGCACCTCATAGTTCATCGTACCGGTCTCCTTTCCACTCCAGTCTGTTGAGTATCAGGGTTATGGCGCCGAAGCCAAATGCAACCGCCATTCGCTGTGTGATTTCAAGCGCGTTTGTGCTTCTATCGACCGCAATAGCGTAGAAGAATTTCGGGTAGGCGTCTTGTTCGCGCAGCTGTCAGGTAGGCGGGGAGCGCTCTGTGCAGCGCTGTTGACGTTATGGCTGGGTGCGGCCATGGCGGCACCTGCCGTGGCGGGATCCGCTGCCGACGCCGCGCTCAGCAAATATTACGAACTCAAGCTCAGGCACGATCCGCACGCCCGCCAGGCCATCGAGGCCGCCGCGCGGCAATTCCCTGGCAATCTCACCATTTGGCTTGAAAGCGGCTACGCAGCGCTGGCGGTCAAGGACAATGTTGCCGCGCGCCGGGCGTTCACCATGGCGGTCAGGCTGGCCCCGCGCCGCGTCGATCTGTGGAAGCAGCTGGGCTACATCGACATCAACCTGAAGGAAACCGACGCGGCCATCGATGCCTTCGAGCACGCAAGCCGCCTGGCGCCTAACGATCAGACCCTGCTGTTGCAACTCGCTTATCTGCAGGATCAAAAAGGCGCCCGGCGGACGGCGACGGAGCTGTTTCACCAAGTCATGTACGGCAGCGACAGGCAAAAGGCGAAGATCGGCTGCCAGGCCTATTCGAACCTGCGCGGCCTGCCGGAAAAGGTGTTGCCGGAACCCTGGTTCGGGGAATTCTCCGCCACGCCGGAATATCTCAACCACGACAGCCTGGGGACCATATCGAGCACTTTCCGCATCGGGCAGCATTTCGGCGGCGACACCTACATCGACGTCTATGGACTGGGACGGCTCAACGCCGACACCAAGTCCGGCAAGACCACTTCAGGCTCGCAGTTGTTTATCGACAATTATGCAGAACTGGGCGCCGGCATTCGTGCCAAGCCGTTGGCTGACTTGCCCGTTGTTCTGTATGTCGAATCCGGTGCCGCCTACGATCTGGTCACTCAGAACAGGAAGCGCCTGCGCGGCGATTTCCGGGCCGTTGCGGCCTATTACGATGAATGGAACATGGGTCTCGACTGCAATTCATCGAGCCGTTTCCCGTTCCGCCCGGTGGCGGATGCCTACGCCGATGCGGGCTATTATACCCGCTACGACAATTTCCTCACCTCCGCCCGCGTGCGGCCGGGGCTCAGGCTGTTCGAGACAGACACCTCGGCGATCGATCTTTATGGCATTGCCTCGGCTAACTGGGATTCGAGGGGCGTAGCCTCCAATCGCTTCTTCGAACTGGGCATGGGTGTCGCCCTTCGCCTCTACGAGCCGACCCGCCTGGTGCTGCGGCTCGAAGGCGTCAGGAATTTCGCCACCAACGCGCCCGACTACACCAGCTTGCGCGTCCTTCTGGATTATTCGCTGGACTTCTGACACCCCGGACCGCGCATACCACCTGCTTGCCATCCCATGGCCATGCCGATAGCATCGATCCAACAAGCCGTGTCTCATCGCCGCCTGATCCGCCAGACCGGGGTTGGGCGCTGGAATTCACGGGAATATCAAGGGGAGGGCGCCGCGGCGCGTACGATGACCGACAGGACCCCCGGACTGGCCGACTATTATAGTGGCGCACAGTTGCGTATCGACCGCTGGACTTCCCTCAAGTCCGCCACGGCCCGGCTGGCCGAAGTAACCGGAACGCGAGATCGCGAAAAACTGATCGCCAAAGTCCGCAGCCTCATTGCCTCGCTTGAACCGATCGAGATGTACTGGGCCTTTCCCGGCCGCCACGCCTTCGAGGCCCTGCGCGTGCTGCTTGCCGAAGAGCGTCATGGCGAAATGGCAAGACGGGTGCGCGCCATCGTCAGGGCACTGCACTCGGGCAGCTACCGCCATCACCTGCGCCCCAGCGAACCGCAGGAAGAGCGTGAGGAAATAGAACGGCGCGAGGAGATCGCCGAATACCTGCCCAGCGACCGGCCCTATTTCGAGGTGCTGGTGGTCGACGTGATGAGCCACGCCCAGCAGGATTTGCAGCGCGTGGCGCTTGCCCAGATGCGCAAGGCCGACGACCGCTTCATTTACGAGCCGGTGGTGGTGCCCAGCGTCGAGGACGCGGTGATCGCCGTCCTCTTCAACCACAATATCCAGTCGGTCATCATCCGCCCCGGTCTCGACCTCGGGTCATCGAACCAGTTGCCGGTTCTGAAACGCTACCTCAACCGGGTGGGTGATGAAGCGATCGAGGAGATCGAGCCCGACGACTATGGCCCCGAACTGTGCCGCCTGATCCACAAGGTGCGCCCGGAGATCGACGTCTTTCTGGTGACCGACCAGTCGGTCGAGGACATTGCCGGGCGCGATCTCGGGGGCTGTCGGCGGGTGTTCTACAATCAGGAAGACTATTTCGAGCTGCACCTCAATATCCTGAGGGGGGTACAGTCGCGCTACCAGACGCCGTTCTTTACTGCCCTCAAGGAATATTCCAAGCAGCCGACCGGCGTGTTCCATGCCATGCCGATCTCGCGCGGCAAGTCGATCACCCGCTCGCACTGGATCCGTGACATGGGCGATTTCTACGGCATGAACATCTTCCTGGCGGAAACCTCGGCCACCTCGGGCGGGCTCGACAGCCTGCTGGAACCGCACGGACCGATCAAGCGCGCCCAGGAACTGGCAGCCCGGGCCTTCGGGGCAAAGCAGACCTTCTTTGCCACCAACGGCACCTCGACCTGCAACAAGATCGTGGTACAGGCCATCGTCAGGCCCGGCGACATCGTGCTGGTCGACCGCGACTGCCACAAATCGCATCACTACGGCATGGTCCTGGCGGGCGCCCAGGTCGTCTATCTCGACAGCTATCCCCTGTCGGAATTTTCCATGTACGGCGCCGTGCCGCTCGCCGAGATCAAGGCGAAGCTCATGGACCTGAAGAAGGCCGGCAAGCTGCATCGCGTGCGCATGCTGCTGCTCACCAACTGCACCTTCGACGGCATCGTCTACAATGTCGAACGGGTGATGGAGGAATGCCTCGCCATCAAGCCCGACCTGGTGTTCCTGTGGGACGAGGCGTGGTTCGGCTTTGCCCGCTTCGGCCCCACCTACCGCCAGCGCACCGCCATGCATTGCGCCCAGATGCTGCGTGAGCGCTACCGCTCAGCCGCCTATCGCGAGGCTTACGAAGCGGCCAGGAAGGCGGACGCCGAGGATGGGCCAGGCATGCCCGATCCCGACAAGGTGCGCGTCAGGGTCTATGCCACCCAATCGACCCACAAGACGCTCACTGCCCTGCGCCAGGGCTCGATGATCCATGTCCATGACCAGGATTTCAAAGGCGAGGTGGCCCAGGCCTTTCACGAAGCCTACATGACCCATACCTCGACCTCGCCCAATTACCAGATTATTGCCTCCCTCGATGTCGGCCGCCGCCAGGTGGAGCTGGAGGGCTTCGAACTGGTGCAAAAGCAGGTCGAGGCCGCCATGGCCATGCGCAAGGCCATCGCCTCCCACCCGTTGCTGAAGAAGTATTTCAAGGTGCTGACGGTGCGCGATCTCATCGCGCCTGAATACCGCGCTTCGGGGATAGAAACCTACTGGGACCCCGAACACGGCTGGAATGATACCTGGGATGCCTGGGCGGAGGACGAATTCGCGCTCGATGCCACCCGCATTACCCTGGCGGTTGGCGGCACCGGCTTCGACGGCGACACCTTCAAGACCGAAGTGCTGATGGACCGCTACGGCATCCAGATCAACAAGACGTCGCGCAACACGGTGCTGTTCATGACCAATATCGGCACCACGCGCTCATCGGTCGCCTATCTGATCGAGGTGCTGGTGCAGTTCGCCAAGGAACTGGACAACCAGATGGAGGATGCCAGCCCCATGGAGCGACTGGCCTTCGACCGTCGCGTCAAGGCGCTCACGAGGGACCTGCCACCGCTTCCCGATTTCAGCTGCTTCCACGAGCGCTTTCGCGCCAATGACGGAACGGGGACGCCGGAAGGCGACATCCGCGAAGCTTTCTTCCTCGCCTATGACGAGGACAAGTGCGAATACTTTCCGCTATGGGGCGCCGAACTGGAAGACGAGATGGAAAAGGGGCGCGAACTGGTTTCCACCTCTTTCGTCATCCCCTATCCGCCGGGCTTTCCGATCCTCGTGCCGGGACAGGTCCTGTCGCGCGACGTGCTGCAATTCATGCGCAAGCTTGACGTTAAGGAAATCCATGGCTACGAGCCCGAGCTGGGCCTGCGGGTATTCAAGGCCAAGGCCCTGAAAATCGAAAAAGCCGGCGCCCGGATCGCCGCCGCGGAGTGAGAGGCCCCCTGTTGCCCCCACAGACGCCACCCAAGTATGGTGCCGCTGGCTAAAGCAGGGGATCGGGCAGGCAGCAGCGATGGAAATCAGGTTCGAGGCGATCTCGGAAACCCGCCCGGGGGCGAAGTGGCAGGCGTTGTTCAACCGCCTGTGGCCGGCCTATCGCACCTGGTATCTGAAGGATGCCATCGACAATCGCGCCACTTACCATGAAAGCACGCAGGCGCTCGAAAAGCACATGCCTGAGTTCGTTCCCGCCTATGAGAGACTGTGCGAACTGGCGGGCGGCGGCGACCTCGAGGCGCGCTTCTTGTCCCTCTACAAACCACCGCCCTATCTTTCCGGCTGCTCGCAGGCGGTATGGCCCGGGGAGCCGCCGTTCCTGGTGCGCAATTACGACTACAGCCCCGATGCCTTCGATGCGGTGGCGCTGAAGACGGCCTGGCTCGGCCGCCGGGTGATCGGCATGTGCGACTGCCTCGTCGGCCTGACCGACGGCATGAACGAGGATGGCCTCGTCTTGTCCCTCACCTTCGGCGGACGGCGGGTGGTAGGACCGGGGTTCGGTGTGCCGATCATCCTGCGCTATGTGCTGGAGACCTGCACCACGGCTCCAGAAGCCCTCAACGCGCTCGGTCGTATTCCCTGCCACATGTCCTACAACGTCACCGCGCTCGACCTGCAGGGACGTTGCGGCACGGTCTATCTGGCGCCCGACCGCACCCCGCATATCTCATCGGCCATCGTTTCGACCAACCATCAGCGACGCGTCGAATGGGCGGGGCATGCCCTGGCCACCGCCTCGGTGGAGCGCGAGCGTTTCCTGCTGCGGCAACTGATGGAGCACAAGCCCTCGGGCCCCGATCTGGTGGCAGGGTTTCTCAAGCCGCCGCTTTATTCCACCCAGTACAAGCGCGGCTTCGGCACGCTGTTCACCACCGTCTACGCACCGCGCGCGCGTCACATGGATCTGCTGTGGCCGGGCCTCCACTGGCCCTTGCCGCTTGAAGGCTTCGTCGATGGCGAAAGGTTGGTGCGCTACCTCATGGCGCATGGCGCCGCGGCCCCCGGCCAGCAAACCGGTTCAGCCCCCAGCGCCCGTCTTTAGCTTCTTCTTGTGGTAGTGCCGGCGTGCCTTGGCGCGATTGCCGCACATCGCGGAAATGCACCAGCGTTTGGAATTGTTGCGGGTGCGGTCGATGAACAGCCAGCCGCAGCCGCCGCAGGCCTTGACCCGCACCGTCCATGGCGAAAACCTGAGCGCCACCGCCTCATCGAGGATCACCGCAAGCAGTTCGGGCAATGGCTTTGCTTCCAGCCCGGCCAGATTCCGGGCATAGAGCCGGACCAGCCGCCGCCACGCTGCCGATGTCTGCGCCTCATTCGACGGGCGGAAGTAGCCGTTGATCGCCTCGCGTACCGAAATGACGTCACGAAGGCACTCCGGCTCAACCGGTGCAACCTCGAGACCGGCGGCTGCCGCCCAGGCATCGACGTCGGCAACATGGCGGAAGCGATCCTCGCGGCGGCGGGCATCGAAGCGATAGACCACGGAATTGACGAAATCGAGGGCCGGCGAACCGGCAACGAAGTGATGGTCCTCCCAAACAAAGGCGCGCGTTGATGACGGCAGGGTCACGGGTGGCGATTTCCATCTTATCCTTGACCATCAAACCTGATATAGATCGTCAAGTCAAAGGGGCACCCCGGCGCATCCTGCGGAGTTTTCATGGCCGGCTATGTCGTTCAGCAGATTTTCAACGGACTGGCGCTGGCCGCCGTCTATGCGTTGCTGGCGGTCGCCTTCGCGCTGGTGCATGCCGTGACAAGGCGGATCGTCTTCACGCTTGGCGATCTTGCCACCTATGCCTCGTTCTATGCCTTGTATGTGGCCTTGCTGGCGTTTGTCCTCGATTACCGGGACTACGCCCAGCTTCTTCTCGCCTTTGCCGCGGCGGGGGGTGGCACCATGGCGCTGGCCTATGTCATCCATCGTGCCATGGTGGTCCCGCTGCTCGGCAAGCCGAGCCAGGCGCTGATGATCGCCTCCATAGGTCTGTCGATCGTGATGCAGGAAGCCCTGCGCCTTACCTCCAGCGGGCGCGATCTATGGCTGCCGCCCTATTTCCCCAACGCCGGGCTTTCCTTCGAGTTGTCGGGCTTTGAGGTGCGGGCCAGCGCTATGTCACTGGCAGCAGTGGGATTGGCCGTTGCCCTGTGCCTTGTGCTGGAAGGCTTCATGCACCTGACGCCGGCCGGTCGCTGGTGGCGGGCCGTGAGCGAGGATGCCGGGCTTGCCGCCCTCAGCGGCATCAATGTCGGCCGGGTGGTCGCCGTCACATTCGCATCGGCCGGCGGGTTTGCCGCCGCTGCCGGCGGCATTCTCGCCGTCCGTTACAGCGGAGTGAATTTTACCATGGGCCTGATGCTGGCCCTCAAGGCCCTGTTCGCCGGCATCATTGGCGGCTTCGGCACCATATCCGGCGCCATCGCCGGCGCGGTGCTGCTGGCAGCTCTGGAAACCGGCTGGCAGGCTGCCTTCGACATCAACTACCGCGATGTCGTGGTCTTCGGCGTTATCATCCTGGTGCTGATGCTGCGCCCGGACGGCCTCCTCGGCCGGCCGTTGCGCACCGATCAGCCAGATCGTGCGAGGTGAAACATGCGTGCCGTCTCTTTCCTCATCACCCTCACCCTGGCATTCGCCCTTGCCGGCTGCAATGAAAAGGACGAACGGCCCTATCTCAGCTTCGCCGGCGGCGGCTTCATCTTCAATTATCGCATCGGCCAGGCCTTTTACGGCTTCGTGGCGAGGCCCAAGCGGGGCATTCCGGACGGAGCCGTGATCGAGGCGCGCTTCGAGTTGCCGGGCTCCGATCAGCCCTTCATCGAGCGCCAGTTGGCAAAGACCGGCATGCTGCAATACGCCTTCAGGACGCCGCCGCTCAAGGGCATCGTCAAGGATCACAAGTACAAGGTCGAATTGCGGGTGCTGGAACCCGGCACCGCCAAGCTGCTGGCCAGCTACGACAAGTCCTTCTATACCGATGTCGACCAGAGGACGCTGCCCGACAAGCCGTTGGTGCTGGGGCCGGGCTATACGCCCAACCCGGAGGTCGATATTTCCAAGTTGCCTTCGGACAAGTCGCTGGAATAGATCGCTTCGCGCAGTCGCTGCGCCAGGTAGCCGGTCGCCGGCCCGGGAGCGGTGCCTTCATCGTCGGGGACCGTTTCGGCGATAAGGCGCGCCAGCGGCTTGAGCCCTTCCGGCACCGGCCGGCCGCCGACGGCAAACGCGCGCAATGCGATGGGGCACAAGGCGGCCAGCGCGGATTCCAGCAGAATCCCTGCCCGCTCCTGCTTCGACCAGGCAAGGAAGACCGGCGAGGCCACGTCGTTCTGGCCAAAGCCGCCTGATTCACTGCCGGGCAGCAGCGTTGCCTGGCAAAGGGCGCGCATTTCTTCCTCATAACCGGTGATCGCCATGGGGAGGCATCCGAGATAGCTGCGCCCGCTGCCGTCGCCAAGACTGCCCAGGAGCGACACGGCAGGATCGAGCAGCTTGGCCGCATGCCGTTCGACGAGGATGCACAGATTGGCGTAGGCTGCCGTTAGGGCATCCATCGCCATGGGCGCCTGGGCGTTGTGATAGCCGCCGGTGGAAAAGGCCTGGCCCAGCGGATGGTCCTCGTCGGGGGGAACGATCACCGGATTGTCGCTTGCCGCGGCAAGAGACTGGGTCGCCACTTCCTCGGCCATCACCAAGGCGCGGCGCGCCTGACCGAGGATGCGCGGCAGGATGCGAAAGCTCACCGGTGCTTGATAAGGCCGGCGGACGCCGCCATGGCCGTTGCCGATGAGCTGGCGCAGGCGCTTGAGCGCCCAGGCATCGGCATCGTTGTTCCACAAGCCGTCGAGCCAGGGCGAGAAATGGGTGAGCGGTACATTGAAGCCCTCCGCCGAGAGCGCCAGCACCTCGGCTGCCACGTCGATACGGCGTTTGGCGGCGAGCGCGGCATCCGCGACGAGCCCGCTCGCGGAGGGCGAACCGTTGACCAGCGACAGGTTGTCCTTTTCGTGCAGTTCCAGCGAACGGGCGAGATCGACGAAAAGATGCGAAAGCGACAGGATTTCCCCCGCCCCGCCCTGGCCGCGGGCCGGCACCTGCGGCAGCGGGCGGCCGTCGAGCATCGCGGCCACGCCTTGAGCCACATGCGGTGAGACGGCGGCATCGCCCTCGACGAAATTGGCAAGCCTGGCCAGCACGATGGCCCGCGTCACTCGTTCAGGCAAGGGATCGCCCCACGACGCGGCGGCGGCCAGTGACGGGCGTCGGGCATGGGCCTTGCGCTCGTCGGGCCTGAGACGCACCTTGGCATTCTGGCCATATCCGCTGGTCACCCCGTAGATGACGATGTCGGGGTCCTCGATGAGCTTGTCGAAGCGGGTGCGGGCGGCCTGCATGACAGCGACCGCCTCTGGCGCTAACGCGACCGGCTCGCCCTGCCAGGCCACGCGGCGAACGGCGTCGAGCGTAATGTCGCTGCGCCTGGCGATGGTGACAGTCATATCGCGCTTTTAGCCTCAGCGCGCCATGGTGTGATAGTCATCATTGGGACGCATATCGACGGCGGCGGCCATGCGGTTCGACATGTTGAAGAACGAGGCCACCGAGGCGATATCCCAGATATCGCGGTCGGAAAAGCCGCATTCCCTGAGGGCGGCGCGGTCGGCCTCCTCGATGGCGGCCGGGTCCACGGTGAGCTTGTGGGCAAAATCGAACATTGCCTTCTGGCGGCGATCGAGTGCTGCGGCCCGGTAGTTCATGACCATCTGCTCGCCCAGTTCCGGACGGCCGGACAATTGCCTCACCGCCGCGCCATGGGCGGTCAGGCAGTAATAGCAATGATTGGCGCTCGACACCGCGACCGCGATCATCTCGCGTTCCAGCTTCGTCAGTCCGGACTCGCCGAGCATCAGGTCATTGTACATGTCCATGAAGGCTTGCAGCTTCACCGGATTGAAACGGTAGGCGGTGAGCACATTCGGCACGAAGCCGAGTTTCTCCTCGCACACGCCGAAGTATTTCTCCTGCCGTTCGCTGAGCGGGGCTTCCGGCTTGATGTCGAGGGCGGTCGTTGCGGTCATACCTTTGGTCATACTCGGGGCCATTCCTCAATTGCTGCGTTCTTAGAAGTCGCTGGCGATGCCCTTGCGCTCCCAGTCGCCGTAGCGGGTGGGTTCGGGTCCGGCCGGACCGCCAATCTCGCGGGGGCCCGCTGCCTCGCCCGATGCTTCCCGGCGGGCCGCGGCCTCGGCGAGCGCGCGGCGCGCCGCGGCTTCAAGCCTGTCAGCCCGGGTTTTGGCCTTGTTGTCAGTTTCCATGATCGTCACGGTCTTGTTGAAGTCGCCTTCGAACCCACTCATATAAAGGGCGCGGCAAGCTGCAATCAAGCGGTCGTCGGCAGTTGAGGAGGCTGCAAAGCGATGAATTTCATGCGTACCGGGCTGTTGCTGGCGGGACTGACGGGCCTGTTCCTGGCCGTCGGCTACCTGATCGGCGGTCAGGCGGGCATGCTCATGGCGCTTGCCTTTTCCATCGCCATGAACGTCTTTTCCTGGTGGAATTCCGACCGCATGGTGCTGTCGATGTATGGCGCCCAACAGGTCGATGCGGCCACCGCGCCCGAATATTATCGTCTGGTGGAAGGACTGGCGCAGCGGGCGGGATTGCCCATGCCCAAGGTGTTCCTCATGCACGAGGATCAGCCCAATGCCTTTGCCACCGGCAGAAATCCCGAAAATGCCGCCGTTGCCGCGACCACCGGCCTCATCCGCCACCTCTCGCACGAAGAACTTGCCGGCGTCATCGCCCACGAATTGACCCATATCCGCAACCGCGACACGCTCACCATGACCATGACGGCGACCCTGGCGGGTGCCATCTCCATGCTGGCCAATTTCGCCATGTTTTTCGGTGGGCGAAGCCGCGACAATCCCCTCGGGATCGTTGGCTCGATCGCGATGATGATCCTCGCGCCGCTGGCGGCAATGCTGGTGCAGATGGCGATAAGCCGCACCCGTGAATACGCCGCCGATCGGGGCGGTGCCGAGATTTGCGGCCATCCGCTGTGGCTGGCCTCGGCACTCGCCAAGATCGACGCCGCCGCTCATGGCACCGAGAACCTGCAGGCCGAAGCTCATCCGGCCACCGCCCACATGTTCATCATCAATCCCCTGTCGGGCGCCCGCATGGATAACCTCTTCACTACTCATCCGGCCACCGAGAACCGCATCGCGGCGCTCGAACAACTGGCGGCTGAATGGGGCAATGAGACACCGGCAGCCAGGGCAGCGCCCATGCCCATGCGCGATGAGGCCCCCACCCCTGAGGATGAGGCCCGACCCGGGCCGTGGTCCATGGCCGGACGGCAGCGCCAGCGCGGGCCGTGGGGGTGAGCGCAGCGGCCCCTGACGGGCAGAAGTCGTCTGGCCGGACCTCGCCGGGACTGCCGGCGCGCATCGCCGCCACCGCCGTGTTCCGTGCCGTCATCGAGGATGGAGCAAAGCTGGATGAGGCGCTGGAAGCGGCGGCGCGGGAGGTTTCGGGCGCCGATCTGGCTCTTGTCCGCGCCATCGTCGCCACAACGCTGCGGCATCTGGGTGAAATCGAGCACATCCTCAGCCGTCACCTGAACAAGCCGCTGCCGGCCAAATCCGGGCTGACGCGGGCCATTCTGGCAACCGCCGCCGCCCAGTTACGCTACATGCGGGTTCCCGCCCACGCGGCCATCGATCTCGCGGTGCGACAGGCCAAAGCAGATCGCAAGGCCCAGCACCAGGCCGGGCTCGTGAACGCCGTCCTGCGGCGGGTCGACCTGACGCCGCCGGATGCCGAGGGCGCGGCCACCATCAACATTCCCTCCCCGTTTTCCACCCGTTGGCGGACCACCTGGGGCAATGAGGCCTTTGCGGCCATTGCAGCCGAATTGCTCAACGAGCCACCCCTCGATCTCTCCGTCAAGCGCGACGCCGAACTATGGGCCGAGTGGCTCGGTGCGCGTGTTCTCTCAACCGGCAGCCTGAGGATCGATATGCCGCGCGGCGCCGTCGATGCGCTTCCGGGCTTCGCTGAAGGTCAATGGTGGGTGCAGGATGCCGCCGCGGCACTCCCGGTTCGGTTGCTCGGCGATGTGAAGGCCAAGCGAGTGCTCGATCTGTTCGCAGCACCCGGCGGCAAGACGGCACAACTTGCCGCCGCCGGAGCCCGGGTGACCGCCGTCGATCTGTCCGCACCCCGCATGGAGCGGGTGCGCGGCAGTCTCCAACGGTTGCGCCTCGATGCCGAACTAGTGGTGGCTGATGCTTTGCACTTTGCAAGCCCCGAAGCCTTCGATGCGGTGCTGCTCGATGCCCCCTGCTCGGCGACCGGCACGGCGCGGCGCAACCCCGACGTGCTCTATCATCGCAAGGCAACCGACATCGAAAGTCTTGCCCGGCTTCAGGCCCGCGCCTTCGACCACGCGGCCGGACTGGTACGGCCAGGCGGCCTCATCGTCTACTGCACCTGCTCGCTCGAACCGCAAGAGGGCGAGGCGCAAATCGTGCGGTTTCTCGCAGAAAACAGCCAATTCCAACGAGTACCGGTTGTCGTGGCTGAAATCGGCGGTCTCGCAGCCGCCATCGATCGGAACGGCGACGTGCGCACCCTGCCCGGGCAAATCATCGATGGCGGCGGCAGCCTCGATGGATTTTTCATCGCCCGCTTGCGCCGTAACGCGGCATCGTTATCAGATCGTTAAGGGCCTTCGGGGTTACAATGCCTGCCCGGTGCCATGGGGCACCAAACTCCAAAACCGGCCATGGCATCGAGCGCCCTGATTGCAGTCCACGAACCGGCCGTGCCCGCCAATCGGGCGCAGCTTGCACGCCTCGTCATGGGCGGCATGGCTGATGCGCTCCGCCGGCGGCTGGCCGGCATGGCGCCCGCTTTCAGTACCCTGAAGGTCACCGGCATTGGCCGACCGATGCCGCCGCTCATTCGCGGCCGACCGGAACGCGCCAGCGACATCTATCGCGGCAGCTTCAGCTTCGCCGGCCATACCGGCCAGGCCATCGGCGGCGCCGCCTTCATCGAAACGGCAGCACCGGCCGACTGGCTGATGCAGCTGCATGGTTTCGACTGGCTGCGGCATCTGTCGGCGTCCGGCCGCGAACTCAACCGGGTCAACGCACGCGCCCTCATCGCCGACTGGATTTCCCTCACCGGCCGCCACCCGCCCCAGGCCCGGCGCAGCGACGTGACCGCCCGGCGCCTGATCGCCTGGCTCGGTCATGCTCCGTTCTATATGCGCGGCGCCTCTGAAGACTTCGAGACGCTGCTGTTCAGGAGCCTGACCCGTCAGACACGGCGGTTGCTGCATGGCCTGCGGGCTGAAACCGATCCTTGCCAGCGGCTCATCGCGGCCATGGCCCTGGCGCGCGCCAGCATCGGCCTCAAGGGCATGGAAGCACTGATGCCGGCGGCATTCGAGGCCCTGGAGGACGAACTCGACCTGCAAATCCTGTCGGACGGCGGGCACCGTTCGCGCAATCCCGCCGACATCGCGGCACTGATGGTGGAGCTTGTTCCGTTGCGCATGGCACTCGAGGCCGGCCGGCTGGAGATCCCGGAGCGGTTCAACGCCGCCATCGAGCGCATGTTGCCGGCCCTGCGTTTCTTCTCCCATGGCGATGGCGGACTTGCCGCCTTCAACGGCCTCAGGGACGGCATGGCCGGCTGGGCGCGCGCCGTTCTGGAGACCGACAATGTGCAGGGCAAACCGCTGACCCATGCGGTGCATTCCGGCTACTGCCGTCTGCAGGCCGGCCAGGCGGTGGTCATCGCCGATGCCGGCCGGTCACCCTCGCCCGGCGCCAATCCGCAAGCCGGTCTCGGGCCACTTTCCTTTGAATTCTCCGACGGCGCTCACCGCATCGTGGTCAATTGCGGCGCTCTGGCCGAGCCCGATGCCGACTGGGACATGGCCGCCCGTCACACCGCGGCCCATTCGACCGTCTGCCTCGGAGATGCCCCCGCCGGTCGCGTTCTGACCGGCCGGCTGGCCCGCCGCGTTTTCGGCGGTCCCGTCGTCCTTGGCCCCGGCAGCATCGAGGCAAACATCGCCGCCAACCCCGAGGGCTCGGTGATGATCGCCCGGCACGACGGTTATGAGCGGGCCTTCGGCGTAACCCATGAACGCCGCCTGTTCCTCGCCGCCAATGGTCGCGACCTGCGAGGGGAAGACCGTTTCCTCGCCGACATGAACGCTCTTGACCAGCTTGCCAATGTCGACTTCGCCATCCGCTTCCATCTGCATCCCTCGCTCAATGCCAGCCTGTCCCGGGACCGATCGAGCGTCATGCTGGTGCTGCCCAACCGTCAGGGCTGGCGTTTCTCGGCGCGCGGCGGCGTCATGGTGATCGAGGACAGCGTCTACCTCCCCGGCCAGGCGAAACCGCGGCGCGGCCAGCAGATCGTGCTCAAGGGCACCGTCGGCCGGCCCGACCGGGTGCTGTGGGCGTTCAAACGCATGGAACGAGCCGGCTCCAGGCGCGCGAGCCCGGCAAGCGAGCCCGAACTGCCGCTTTGATCCAGTGCCGAATGGATTGAGACGATTGGCCGGTTCCGACTCCGACCTACCCATGCTATGCGGGCGCATCCTGCATCTCTTCGCCAAGGCTTCGCATGTCCATGTCTCCTCCCATCCGGCGCGCCCTGATATCGGTTTCCGACAAGCAGGGGCTTGAAGATCTCGCCCGCCGTCTCGCTGGCCTCGGTGTCGAGATCGTCTCGACCGGCGGCACTGCCAGGGCCATCGCCGCCGCCCGCATCGCCGTACGCGATGTGTCGGAACTCACCGGCTTTCCCGAGATCATGGACGGCCGGGTCAAGACACTGCATCCCAAGGTGCATGGCGGCCTTCTGGCGGTGCGCGGCGACACCAGCCACCAACTGGCGCAACGCCAGCACGACATCGTCGATATCGACCTGCTGGTGGTCAATCTCTACCCCTTCGAGGCAACGCTGGCGGCAGGCGGCAGCTACGATGACCTGATTGAGAACATCGACATCGGGGGACCGGCCATGACCCGGGCCGCCGCCAAGAACCATGTGGCCGTGACGGTGATCGTCGATCCGGAGGACTACGGGCCAGTGCTGGCCGAGATGGAATCGGTTGGCAGTGCAACCACACCTGAAACCCGCCGCCGGCTTGCCGCCAAGGCCTTTGCCCGCACGGCCGCCTATGATGCCGAAGTCAGCACCTGGCTGCTGGCCCAGACCAACCAGACGGCCCCGCGCTATCGCGCCTTCGGTGGACGGCTCGCCCAGACCCTGCGCTACGGCGAGAACCCGCATCAATGGGGGGCGTTCTATACCGCCGGTGCCGGCGTCCAGGGTGTCGCCACGGCGCGCCAGGTACAGGGCAAGGAGCTTTCCTACAACAACATCAACGACACCGATGCCGCCTTTGAATGCGTCGCCGAATTCGATCCCGCCACGTCGGCGGCCTGCGTGATCGTCAAGCACGCCAATCCGTGCGGCGTGGCGGTCGGCGCGAGCCTCGTTGAGGCCTACGAGCGGGCGCTCGCCTGCGATCCGGTTAGCGCTTTCGGCGGCATCGTCGCCCTCAACCGGCCGCTCGATGCCTCATCGGCGCGCGACATCGCCAAGATCTTCACCGAGGTCATCATCGCGCCCGGCGCCGATGAAGAGGCCATGGACATCATCGCCACCAAGAAGAATCTGCGGCTGCTGCTGACCGGGGGCCTGCCCGATGCCCGGCGGCAAGGCGTGCAGGTCAAATCGGTGAGCGGCGGGCTTTTGGTGCAATCGCGCGACGCCGGAGCCGTCGACGATCTCGACCTGAAAGTGGTTACCAGGCGACCACCGAGCCAGACCGAGTTTGCCGATCTCAGGTTCGCCTTCCGGGTCGCCAAGCATGTGAAATCCAACGCCATCGTCTATGCCCGCGCCGGCGCCACCGTCGGGATCGGCGCCGGTCAGATGTCGCGGATCGATTCCAGCCGGATCGCAGCGCAGAAATCGGCCGATGCGGCAGTCGCCGCCGGCATGCCGGAGCCCATGACGAAGGGATCGGTGGTGGCGTCCGATGCCTTCTTCCCGTTTGCCGACGGCCTCTTGAAGGCGGTCGAAGCCGGGGCGACGGCGGTGATACAGCCGGGCGGCTCATTGCGCGATGACGAAGTGATCCGCGCCGCCGACGAGGCCGGCATCGCCATGGTTTTCACTGGCATGCGGCATTTCCGCCACTAAAATCGCACTTTTCTTGCAGAGGAAGCTTGCCGTCATGATCGTCACCACGACAAATGCCATCGAGGGTCATCGCGTTGTCGAGTACAAGGGGATTGTCGCCGGCGAGGCCATTCTGGGCGCCAATCTGTTCCGCGATCTCTTCGCGTCCATTCGCGATATCGTCGGCGGCAGGGCCGGTGCCTACGAAAAGGTGCTCGGCGATGCCCGCGAGACGGCGATAGCGGAAATGACCGACAAGGCCGCCCGCCTCGGCGCCAACGCGGTCATCGGCGTCGATATCGACTATGAGACCGTCGGCCACAATGGCTCGATGCTGATGGTCACGGCAGCCGGAACCGCCGCCGTCATCGAATAGCAAACAAAGCCTACACCGCCAGTTCGGCAAGCTGGCCGGCCGCGATAGTCAGCCGCGCAAGGCCGGAAGAGTGATCGGCGGTAAATTCATCGATGCCGGCACGGATCCGCCCCACCGCGGCCGCTCGCCGGTCCGCCCAGCCCTTCCAGTCGGCCCCATCCTTGGCACTGCCCGCGAACACTGACGAGACGATGGCACGATGGGTCTGGAACACTGAATCGATGACGCGACTGACAGCCAGCCGCTCAAAGAAGTCGGCTCCCTCGATGGCGCTGGCCTGCACGACCAGTCGGTCGACGCCCAGATCGATGGTCGATTCGAAGAACGCCCGCGCCACGGCAGCGATGGGTCGGCCGGTGCGGCTGGCGACGTAAATGATGTCGGGGCCACGCTGCACATAGCTCAACTGCGCCAGCCGCTCGGCGCCGGCAGTCGCAACGCCGGCTTCGGTGAGAACGCGGGTACGATCGGCGACCCGTTCGGCCGCGACCGGCGGCAGCGCCTTGTGCAAGGTTTCGCGCAATTCGGCGATGCCGTCGCGATAGCGGGTAACCTGCTTGGTCAGATTGTCGGTCACCGGTTCATTGCGCAGGAACCAGGCGGTGGCGCGCCGCAGCAACGTCTGCAGATCGAGGTAGAGTTCGGTTTGCAACTTGCCGGAAATGACCGAATCCTGGGCATCGACAATGTCGTTGAGGGCCATGAAGTCGAAGGCATCGCGGGCCAGAACGAAGGCGCGGGTGATCGCCGAGGTATCGCGGCCGCTCTCTTCGGCCAGACGCGAGACGAAGCTGGGGCCGCCGCGGTTGATCATGGAATTGGCGAGCCGCGTGGCGATGATCTCATGGCGCAGCTTGTGGCCCGAAATTTCAGCGGCATATTTCTTTTGCATCTGCGGCGGGAAGTAGCGGAACAGTTCCGATTCCAGATAAGGTTCGTCGGTCACGCCGCTCTGCATCAGATGATCGAAGAGATCGATCTTGGCGTAGGCCATGAGGACGGCCAGCTCCGGTCGCACCAGGGCCTTGCCCTGCGCTTCGCGCTCGGCAAGCAGGGTATCGTCCGGTAGCGCTTCGAGGCGGCGATGCAGCAGGCCGTCTGCCTCCAGCGCCCGCATCAGGCGGGCATTGTAGCCGAACTCGGCCTGGCTGCGCTTTTCCGACATGGTGAGGCACAAGGTCTGCTGATAATTGTTACGCAGCACGATCCCTGCCACCTCGCCGGTCATGGCGGCCAGCAGCTTGTTGCGGGCCGGCCGCTTCAGAGTGCCGGCGGCCTCGGCCGCGCCAAGCGCGATCTTGAGGTTGACCTCCACGTCGGACGAATTCACGCCAGCGGAGTTGTCGACCGCATCGGTGTTGATGCGCCCGCCGTGCTGTGCGAACTCGATGCGGGCGCGTTGGGTGAGGCCGAGATTGGCGCCTTCCCCCACAACCTTGGCGCCGAGTTCGCGGGCGGTGATGCGCAACACATCGTTGGCGCGATCGCCAACGTCCGGATTGGTCTCGCTCGATGCCCTCACATAGGTGCCGATGCCGCCGAACCACAGGAGGTCGACTTTCGACTTGAGCAGGGCGGTGATCACTTCAGCTGGCGTGGCGGCGGCCGAATTGATCCCGGTCAGCTTCTTGATCTGCGGGGTGAGCGTGATCGACTTGAGCTGGCGCGAGAATATGCCGCCGCCGTCCGAGATGAGGGACTTGTTGTAATCCTGCCAGCTCGATCGCGGCAGGGCAAACAGGCGCTCGCGCTCGGCAAAGCCGGCCGCGGCATCTGGGTCCGGATCGATCAGGATGTCGCGGTGGTCGAAGGCGGCGAGCAGGCGGGTGTGCCGTGACAGCAGCATGCCGTTGCCGAACACATCGCCCGACATGTCGCCCACCCCGATGACGGTGAAAGGGCTCGACTGGATGTCGATATCCATCTCGCGGAAGTGGCGCTTGACCGCCTCCCAGCCGCCGCGCGCGGTGATGCCCATCTTCTTGTGGTCGTAACCGGCCGAGCCGCCCGAGGCAAAGGCGTCGTCCAGCCAGAACCCGTGATCCTGCGACAGGCCGTTGGCGGTATCGGAAAAGGTGGCCGTGCCCTTGTCGGCCGCGACCACCAGATAGGGATCATCGGCATCGTGACGGACCACGTCGCGCGGCGCCACCACCTTGCCGTCGATCACATTGTCGGTCAGATCGAGGAGCGCCGATACGAACAACTTGTAGACGCGTGTTCCTTCCGCGAAGATCTCTTCGCGGCTACCGCCCTGCGGCAGGCGTTTGGGCACAAAGCCGCCTTTGGCGCCAACCGGCACGATGACCGCGTTCTTGACGTTCTGCGCCTTGGCGAGACCCAAAACCTCGGTGCGGAAATCCTCCGGCCGGTCAGACCACCGCAAACCCCCGCGGGCGATCTTGCCGCCGCGCAGATGCACGCCCTCCACATCAGGGGCATAGACGAAGATTTCCGCGAACGGCCGCGGCTCCGGCAGGTCGTCGATTTCGGCGCTGTCGATCTTGAAGGCGATGGTGGGTGCCTTTGCGCCATCGGCGGTGGGCTGGAAATAATTCGTCCGGGTGATGGAGCGGACCAGATTGAGCAGCCGCCGGATGATACGGTCCTCATCCAGGCTCGGCACCTCGGCAAGGGCCTCAACAATGGCCCGTGACAGCTTGCGCACGCTGGGCTTGCGCGCGTCCTTGCCCAGTGGTGCGCCGCCAGCGGTCATCCGCGCGGTATCGAAGCGCTGGTAGAACAGATCGACAAGCTGGCAGGCAATGTCCCCGTGACGCACCAGCGTCGTGGCAACATAGTCGGGCGTGTAGGCGATGCCAGCCTGGCGCAGATAGCGCGCCATGGCCCTGAGCAGCGCCACGTCGCGCCACTCCATGCTTTGCTTGAGGACAAGGCTGTTGAAACGGTCGTTTTCGGCCTTGCCGGTCCACACCGCCAGGAAGCACAGCTCGAGCTTGTCGCGCTCCGCTGAGACATCGAATTCGGCACCGTCCGCCGTTGCGAGCATGACTTCGTGAACGAAGACAGTGCGGCGCTTGCCGTCGATGAGGGGAGAAACGGTGAAGGTGCTCTCCTCGATGGCCAGCAGGCCCATGTTCTCCAGGATCGGCAACCGCCCGGAAAGCGGAATGGCATCATCGTAATGATAGAGCTTCAGCCGGCAGGTATTTCCGGCGTCGGCCGCGACACGATAGAACTCCACCGCCACCGCACCCTCGGCCCCGAGGGTGGCGATCTCGCGAATGTCCTGCAGCGATGCACCTGGCGTGAAGGCGGACTGATAGGCGACGGAAAAAGCGCCGCGATAGCTTTGCTCCATGGCAGCGGCGGTCTCCGCCGGCATGGCGGCGGCAATGGTTTCTGCCAGCCGGTCGTCCCAGTTGCGCACGATCTCGACGATACGTGCCTCGAGTTCGGCCATGTCGGGATCGGCGGCCCTGCCCGGCTGGCGGGTGATGATGAAATGCACCCTGACCATCGCGCCTTCGTCGAAAAACGGCGAGAAGGAGGTGACCTGGCCGCCGAAGGCCTGCGCCAGTTCATCGCCTACCTTGAGGCGTACATCGGTATTGAAGCGGTCGCGCGGGATGAAGACATAGGCCGAGACGAAGCGGTCGAAACGGTCTCGGCGCACGAAGGCGCGGGTGCGCGGGCGTTCCTCCAGTTGCAGGATGCCGCGCGCCATCTCGCCCAGGCGCTCGATCTCGATCTGGAACAGCTCGTCGCGGGGAAAATTTTCCAGCACGTTGAGCAGTCCCTTGCCGGAATGGCTGCTGGAACTGAAACCGCTGTTGGCCACGACACTGGCAATCTTGCGGCGGATCAGCGGGATCTCACGCGGCGAACGCGTGTAGACACTCGATGTGAACAGACCAACGAGACGCAGTTCGCCGCTCAGTTCGCCGCTGGCGTCGAACAGCTTGATACCCACATAGTCCATCATCACGCGGCGGTGCACATTGGAGCGGCTGTCGGCCTTGGTAATGATGAGTGGAGCCGGCTGCAGCAGGAAGGCGCGGATTTCCGGTGTCATCGACACCATGGTCCGGCCGCGCCGCAGGACATGGGCATCCGGGTTGCGCAAGATGCCAAGGCCAGTCTCATCGAGCGGCTTCAACTCGCCTTTCTCCGCCCCGCCCTCGAAGGCATATTCCCGCACCCCCAGGAGGGTGAAATGATTGTCGCTCAGCCATTGCAGGAACGATATCGACTCGGTCAGTTCCTCGACCGGCACCGGAGGCGGAGCGCTCTGGTAATCCGCGATGGACTGGCGCAGGCGGGCGACCATGGCATGCCAGTCGAGGACCGCCATGCGCACATCGGCCAGCACCCGGCCGATTTCTTCTTCCAGTTGGCCGCGCCGTGCTTCTTCGATGCTGCCCGCCAGATGCACGTGAATGAAACTTTCGTGGATGAACCCGTCACCGTCGCGACGCTCTGCCGAGAGTTCGGCGAGAGCGCCCGAGGCCTGGCGCTTCAGCGACAGGATCGGATGCAGGACAAGGCGAATCTCGCAACCTTTTTCGGCCAGCAGCAAAAGTATCGAATCGACCAGGAAGGGCATGTCGTCATTGATAATCTCGACGATGGTGACCCCTGCCTCCGACGGCACCAGCCTGATCTTCGGCCGGCCGGGCTTGCGCTCTTTCAGGAAGGCAAGGCCCGCCGTGGCGAAATTCGCCAGGTCCTGGTCGGAATAGACGGCAATGTCGTCGGGGACGGCGGCCGCAAAAAGCTGGGCCGCGAGGTTGCGGGCATCAGGTTTCGACTTGAGCAGTGCCAGAACGGATTCTTGCCTGGCAACGGGCCGGGTCGGCTTGTTCATTGATTTGTTTCCTTAGCTCTGCCCGGATCGATCGAACCTCTTTGCGAGTCGACAATCCTTGCATTCCTCCCCACGCCGGCCGCGGGGAAAAGGGCGGCCGGATTGCGGACATCATAGGATCATTTGGCACCAGAGGCCAACTGTCGGTTGATGCAATTTAGAGGACAAAAACCTTGGCGCCGATCTTGGCCCGATTGTAGAGATCGATGACCTCCGGGTTGATCAGGCGGATGCAGCCGCTCGATACCGCCTGACCGATGGTCTCCGGCGCGTTGGTGCCGTGAATGCGATAAAGCGTGTCGCGATTGCCCTCATAGAGATAGAGCGCGCGGGCACCGAGCGGATTGTCGGGACCGCCCGGCATGACGTCCGGCAGGCGGCGCCCGTATTCGCGCAATTCGCGTTGGATCATCTCCTCGGGGGGATGCCACTCGGGCCATTCCCGCTTGTTGCCGACGTGTGCCGTGCCCGACCACGCAAATCCCTGGCGTCCGACCCCGATCCCGTATTCGATGACCCGGGTGGCGTTCAGCACAAAGAACAGCCTGCGGCTCGGTGTATCGACAATGATGGTGCCGGGCGGTTCGTTGGTGCGGTAATCGATAATCCGCTTGCCGCCGTAGCGGCCGTAATAGGTGCGCTTGGCGAGCACCGACGAAAGATTGTAGCGCAGGGCCCTGGTTTCGGCGTGCACCGGGGATCCCAGGCTGACCGACGCGGCCAGGGTTATGAGCAGGTTGCGGCGATTCATGGCTGTTCTTGGATCATTGGATGTGAAATCGCGGCTCATCGTGAGCCGGCTCCAATATGACCCCGAATTGATAAGAGCAGGTTTACGGCATCGCTCCTTGTGCGGCCGGTCAAGACGCTGCGGAGCCCCCTGCGAGCGTCCGCCGGACCCGATCGGGGTCCGGCGCTGCCCGATGTTTTCGACTATTTCTTGTGATTCTGGCGATTGCCGATGAGATCGTCCACCACAGCAGGATCCGCCAGCGTCGATGTGTCGCCGAGATTGGAGAACTCATCCTCGGCGATCTTGCGCAGGATGCGGCGCATGATCTTCCCCGAGCGGGTCTTGGGCAGGCCCGGCGCAAACTGGATCAGATCCGGCGAGGCGATGGCACCGATGTCCTTTCTCACCCAGTCGCGCAGTTCCTTCTTGAGGGCGTCGTCGCCTTTCTCGCCGGCCATCAAGGTCACATAGCAGTAGATGCCCTGGCCCTTGATGTCGTGGGGATAGCCCACCACCGCGGCTTCCGAGACCTTCGGATGGGCGACCAGCGAGGATTCGACTTCCGCGGTCCCCATGCGATGGCCCGAGACGTTGATCACGTCGTCGACGCGGCCGGTGATCCAGTAGTAGCCGTCCTTGTCGCGACGACACCCGTCACCGGTGAAGTACATGCCCTTGTAGGCAGAGAAATAGGTCTGGACGAAACGTTCGTGATCGCCATAGATCGAGCGCATCAGGCCGGGCCACGAATTGGTGATGACGAGATTGCCTTCCGCCACACCTTCGAGGAGGTTGCCCTCGGCATCGACCAGCGCCGGCTGGATGCCGAAGAACGGCCGCGTCGCCGAACCAGGCTTCAGGTCGGTTGCGCCGGGCAGCGGCGTGATGAGGATGCCGCCGGTCTCGGTCTGCCACCAGGTGTCGACGATCGGGCAGCGGGTCTCGCCCACCACATTGTAATACCACTCCCAGGCTTCCGGGTTGATCGGTTCGCCCACCGATCCGAGCAGGCGCAGGGAAGCACGCGACGTCTTCTTGACCGGTTCATCACCCATGCCCATCAGGGCGCGGATGGCGGTTGGGGCGGTATAGAAGATATTGACCTGATGCTTGTCGACTATCTGCCAGAAGCGCGAGGCATCGGGGTAGGTCGGGATACCCTCGAATATCGTGGTGATGGCGCCGTTGGCCAGCGGCCCATAGACGATATAGCTGTGGCCGGTCACCCAGCCCACATCAGCCGTGCACCAGTAGACATCGCCATCGTGATAGTCGAAGACATACTGGTGGGTCATCGCCGCATAGATGAGATAGCCGGCAGTGGTGTGCACCACACCCTTGGGCTTGCCGGTCGAGCCGGAGGTATAAAGGATGAACAGCGGATCTTCCGCGTTCATCTTCTCCGGCGGACACTCGGGCTCCGCCTTGGCCATCTCGACGTGGTACCAGAGGTCGTGCTTGGGGTTCCAGTCGACCTCGCCACCGGTGCGCCGGACGACCAGCACCTTGACCGTGTCGCCAGCGTTGATCCTGGCCAGCGCGGCATCGGTGTTCGCCTTGAGGGGGAACCTGCGGCCGCCGCGCACGCCTTCATCCGCGGTGATAACGAAGTTGGAAGCGCAGTCATGGATGCGGCCGGCCAGGGAATCGGGTGAAAAGCCGCCGAACACCACCGAATGGACCGCGCCGATACGGGCGCAGGCGAGCATCGCAAAGGCCGCCTCGGGGATCATCGGCATATAGATGGTAACGCGGTCGCCCTTCTTGACGCCGTTCGATTTCAACACGTTGGCCAGCCGGCAAACGCGGTCGTGGAGTTCGCGGTAGGTGATCTTCTTGTCGAAATAGGGATCGTCGCCCTCCCAGATGATCGCCGTCTGGTCGCCGCGTTTCTCGAGGTGACGGTCAATGCAGTTGACGCTGACATTGGTAACGCCGTCCTCGAACCATTTGATCGATATGTCGGGGTAGGCGTAGCTGACGTTCATGACCTTCTTGGGCGCCTTGAACCAGTCGAGGCGCGCGGCCTGCTTGCCCCAGAACTTCTCCGGCTGTTCGATCGAGTCGGCGTACATCTTCTTGTAGGCGGCATCGTCCACATACGCATGCTTCTTCCACTGGGACGGAACCTTGTAGACGTGAACTTCGGACATAGATCAGCAGCCTCCCCTCTAGCACCGGATGGCGATTGTTTGAACCGGGCCGGATTATGGCGACAGCATCGCTCATCTGCAATGCGTCAAGAGTCCAACTCGGTCACGGGCATGACAATAGCGGGCGCCGGCGCCTGAGGCCTACGCCCCGAAGGCCCCCAACACGGCGCCTTGAACCAGCAGGACACCGAGCCAGTGGCCGGTGTCGATCGCGGTGAGCGCCCAGCTTGCCCGCTGGAAGCGATGGTTGACGAGGGTGGTGGTGAGAATGAAGCCGACCCACAACGCCAGCGCCGCGATGAGCCCGGTCCTGACATCGACGGTCCCCAGATGGCCGAGGAGGCCGGCCAACATCCACGCCATCACCAGTTGCGCCAGCGCCGAAAAGCTCATGGCCTCGACCGGGTGCCTGCCGCCCGGCAGAAGGTCTTCGCGGGTCTTGCCCAGCGCCGCCATCCAACGCTTGCCGAGTGCCGCATACCAGGCAAAGCCGAAGGCGAACCCGGCGATAGCCGCCACCACGACGGCGATATAACTGATACCGGCAAAGGACATGAGGCAGCCCCTCCATGAGCTAACCGGAATTTGCACCCTACGGTGCTGCAGCGCAAGAATCGGGTGGGCGCGATGCCACCAGCCGGTGCAGGGTACACCAGCCTGTTTTCAACCGATGGTGAAGCCCATGTCCGTCCAGTTCATTGCCCTGCCCAGCGACCAAGTCCGCGCCCTGCAGGCGGGAGCCCCCGACAGCAACGGCCAGACGCCGGAGCGCCACATATCCGACGGCGATGGCGTGCCGTGCCGGCACTGCCTTACCGACGTGGCAAAGGGTGAGGCTTACCTCATTCTCGCCCACCGGCCGTTCGACACAGTGCAGCCCTATGCCGAGCAGGGCCCGATATTCATCCACGCCGATCACTGCCCGACCTTCGGAACGCAACCCCGTCTGCCCCCGGTTCTGGCGGCACGACGCAAGATGTTGATCCGCGGCTATGGCAGCGATGATCGCATCGTCTATGGCACCGGCAAGATCGTGGGGACAGCGGCCATCATCGCAGAGGCCGAAAAGATGTTCGACAACGCGACTGTCGCCTATATCCATGTGCGTTCGGCGAGCAACAACTGCTACCAGTGCCGCATCGAGCGTGACCGCTTCGTCAGTCTTTCAGACACCACACCGCCGAACGCTTGATCTCGGCATCTTCGAGGTCGCGGGTCACCGGCACCTGATAGGCGGCCACCTGATCGAGCCGCGCCAGGGGCAGGTAGCTGCGGCCGGGATCGCCGATGAGAATGGCCGGGCGCTCGCCCGCTGCAGCGAGCCACGCCATGAGGCGTTCGGCCAGGTCTCGCTCGTAGAACAGGTCGCCTACCAGGATGCAAGCCGCGGGCGGCGCGGGACGAGCAAGTAGGTCATCGCTGGTTACAGTGACCATAACCTCGTTGAGGTTGGCATTGAGGCCGATGGCGACCACGGCGAAGGGGTCGATGTCCGCCGCCAGCACGCGGGCAGCGCCGGCCCGCATGGCGGCAATGGCGACAAGGCCGGAGCCGGAGGCGAGATCGATGACGTCGCGGCCCCGGACGATTTCCGGGTGGTCGAGAATGTAGCGGGCAAGCGCCTGCCCTCCGGCCCACGCAAAGGCCCAGAAGGGCGGCGGCAGGCCGATCTCGCCCAGTTCTTCCTCGGTCTTTTCCCAAAGAGGAACCGACTCGGCTGCCAGATGCAGGCGGATTTCGCTCACCAGCGGCGGCGACAGGATTTTGGTGTTGGCGCGGATAAAGCCGTCGAGGTCGCCGGCGGCAGGGCTCATGGCGCGCGCGGCGGATCGGCGAGGCCGCCCATGTGGCAAATCTCCAGCCATTCGTCCTCGGCGACGGGCTGCACCGACAGCCGGCTGTTGTTCACCAGTACCATCTTCGCAAGGGCCGCGTTCGCCTTGATGTCCTTCATGCCAACCGGCTTCGGCATGTCGCGTGCAGCCTTGATGTCCACGCAGTCCCAGCGCGGATCATCCGTCGTCTTGTCGGGATGGGAAAGGGCGGAAACCTCGACGATGCCGACGATCTCCAACCCCTGGTTGGAATGGTAGAAAAAGCCGAGATCGCCCAGGCGCATGGCCCGCATGTTGTTGCGCGCCTGATAGTTTCTGACGCCTTCCCACGGCTCACCTGTGGCACCGCGTTCCTTTTGCTGGTCCCACGACCAGGTGGCCGGTTCCGATTTGAACAACCAGTAGGCCATGACCTCACCCTTCCGGATTGTTGATGACCCAGCTCCATGGGCGGATGTCCACCGCCTCGAACAACCCGGCGATGGCGTAGGGGTCTGATGCCGCGATCGATCCGGCTTCGCTGCGGTCGAAGGCCTCGACGATGACCAGCGAGCCATTGGGAGTCCCCGACCCGTCAGTAAATGGCCCGGCGACCTTCAGCTTGTCGCCCAGGGATTGCAGATAGGCGAGATGATCGGGCCGGGTCGACAGGCGCTTTTCGACGCTGCCGGGCTTGTCGGTGCAGATCAGGGCATAGAGCATGAGGTCTCCTTGTCGGTCATTGCGTTTCGAACTTGACGGGCCGGCTGAGCAGCCGGGCAATCTCGGCGTCCGGGCTGGAACGCTCCTCGACGATGGCCTGCACGGCCGCCGCGATCGGCATGTCGACTCCATGAGGGGCGGCGATGGCGTTCACCACGCTGGCCGTATGCACGCCTTCCGATACACCGCGCCGGGTGGCGAGAATTGCACCCAGGGCCTCGCCGCGGCCCAGCGCAAGGCCAAGGGAGAAATTGCGCGACTTGGTGCTGGAGCAGGTGAGGATGAGGTCGCCGAGGCCGGAAAGTCCGGTCAGCGTCTCGCGTCGTGCGCCAAGTGCCAGGCCGAGACGGGCCAGTTCGGCAAACCCGCGCGTCGTCAGGGCGGCGCGGGCCGATTCGCCCAGACGTTTCCCGTCGGAAATGCCGCAGGCGATGGCCAGCACGTTCTTCACCGCCCCGCCCAGCTCAACGCCGCGAATGTCGTTGGAGGCATAGATGCGGAAGGTATCAAGGCTCATGGCGGTCGCCAGATCGCGGGCGGCAGCGGCATCGCGTCCGGCCAGCGTTACGGCGGTGGGTAGTCCCGCCACCACGTCGGCGGCAAAGCTCGGCCCCGAAAGCACGTAGGGCTCGAGCGCCGGACACGCCTCGTGCAGCACCTCGCTCATGAACCGGTCGCTGCCACGCTCGATGCCCTTGGCACAGATGATGCCGGGCGTGCCCGTGGCGATGCCGTGAAGGTTTGACAGAACGGCCCTCATGGCCTGGGCCGGTGTCGCGATGAGTATAAGGTCGGCCTTTGCGAACTGCGACAGATCGCTGGTGGCAACAAGACCGTCCGGCAATCGCACACCGGGCAGATAGGCACGGTTCTCCCGATCGCGGTCGATGCCCGCCGCCACGTCGGGCGAGCGCGCCCACAGCGTGGTGGCAAGGCCGGCGCGTGCCATGACCGCCGCCAGCGCCGTACCCCAGCTTCCGGCGCCGATGACGCCGGCCGATCGCCATCTCCCGGTCATGCCTTGGCCCCCGCATAGGGTGCCGGCTCGGCGTCGTCGTCCAGCGGCCAGCGTGCCCTTGCCGGGGTATCGAGCGGATCGATCAAGCCCAGATTCAACCGCTCGGCACCGCACCAGGCGACCATGGCGGCATTGTCGGTGCACAGGTCGACAGGCGGCGCCAGGAGCCGGAAGCCGCGCGCAACAGCGGTCTCGACGAGGCGCGTGCGCAAGGCAATATTGGCCGCAACACCGCCCGATATGACCAACACATTATCGGCCATACCGGGATGTTCGGCGCGAAAACGCACCATGGCATGGTTGACCCGGTCGGCAACCGTATCGCACACGGCGGCCTCAAAGGCGGCGCAGACATCGGCCACATCGCCCGGCCCTAATGGCTGGACCTCCTGGGCGGCCAGGCGCACGGCGGTCTTGAGGCCGGAAAAAGAGAAATGACAGCCCTCGCGACCCAGCATCGGGCGCGGGAAACTGAAGCGGCTCGCATCGCCGAGCCGGGCCTCGGCTTCCACCGCCGGGCCGCCCGGATAGCCGAGATGCAAAAGCTTGGCGGTCTTGTCGAAGGCCTCGCCCAGGGCATCGTCGATAGTGGTGCCGTAGCGCCGGTAGTGCCCGACGCCTTCGACCGCGACAAGCTGGGTATGGCCGCCCGATACCAGCAACAGCAGATAAGGCGGCGCTAGACCATCGGTAAGGCCGGGGGTCAGGGCATGAGCTTCAAGATGGTTGACGGCAATGAGCGGCTTGCCGGTCGCCAGGACCAGCGCCTTGGCGGTGGCGAGACCGACCAGCACCCCGCCGATCAGCCCCGGTCCCGCGGTGGCGGCGATGCCGTCCATGGCATCGAGACCAAGGTCTGCCTCGGCCAACGCGGCCTCGATGATGTGATCGAGGCAGGAGACATGGGCGCGAGCCGCGATCTCCGGTACCACGCCGCCATAGGCCTGGTGCTCGGCAAGCTGCGAGCGCACCACATTGGCGAGAATCCGCCCTTTGCCGCCAGCGTCGCGCTCGACCACCGCGGCGGCCGTTTCGTCACACGAGGTCTCGATGCCGAGAACGACGAGCCGGCGGCTTATGGATCGAGGTGCGGTCAATCTCGTTCTTCCTTCTCGCGAGCCAGACTGTATAGTGCGGCCCGACGCCCTGAGGGCGAGCCCATACCACCCCCGTCCGGCCCGTTGCAAATGCTTCCCATCCGTATCGGTACACGAGGATCGAAACTGGCCCTTGCCCAGGCCCATGAAGTGCGCGACCGGCTGATCGCGGCGCACGAGTTGGCCGCGACGGCAATCGAGATCGTGGTCATCACCACCACCGGCGACAGGGTGCGCGACCGCCCGCTTGCCGAGATCGGCGGCAAGGGACTTTTCACCAGGGAGATCGAAGAGGCTTTGTTCGAGCGGCGCATCGACATGGCGGTGCATTCCATGAAGGATCTGCCGGCGGAACTGCCTGATGGTCTCGCCATCACCTGCGTGCTGCCGCGCGAGGACCCGCGCGATGCTTTCCTGTCGCCCGTCGCTGTCGATCTCGCCGGCTTGCCGCCCGGCGCGCGGGTAGGCTCATCGTCGGTGCGCCGCGCCGCGCAGGCTTTGCGCATCCGTCCCGATCTCGAGGTCGTGGCCTTTCGTGGCAATGTCGATACCCGCCTCGCCAAGCTGGCAGCCGGCGAGGTCGCCGCTACCTTTCTCGCCTGTGCCGGTCTCAACCGGCTGGGGCTGGCCGATCGCATCACCACTGCGTTGCCGGTGGACGTCATGCTGCCGGCTGTAGCGCAGGGCGCCGTCGGCATCGAGATCCGCACAGACGATGCACGCAATGCCGGGCTGATCGCCGCTATCAACGACACTGCCACTGCGATCACGGTGGCGGCGGAGCGGGCCTTCCTTGCCGCGCTCGACGGGTCCTGCCGCACACCGCTGGCCGGCCATGCGGTACTGGAGAACAGCCGGATCAGATTCCACGGGCAGACCCTCAGCCTCGACGGCCGCCACATGTTCGAGACGACGCGCGAGGGACTGGCGGGCGATGCCGCGGCGCTGGGGCGCGATGCCGGCGAAGAGATCAGGGTGGCCGCCGGTCCCGCCCTGTTCAGGTAGGCCGGGCGAGGCGATGGGTATCTATATCGTCACCCGTCCCGTGCAGGATGCCGGACCCGTGGTCGAACGCCTGAAAGCCCTTGGCCATGCCGCCATTGCCGCACCGCTCATGCATATCGAGGATTTGCCAAATGCCGACATCCCGGCCATCGCCTTCCAGGCCGTGCTGGTGACCAGTGCCAACGGCGCCCGGTCGCTGGCCCGTCAACCGGCATTCGCGCGAATTGGCAAGGCGCTTGCGATCACTGTCGGCAAGGCGTCGGCTGCCGCAGCGAGGTCGGCGGGTTTTGAACGGATCATCGAGGCTGAAGGTGATGTCGCCGGGCTGATCGCGGCAGTGAAGCGCCATGTGTCCCCCGATGACGGCCCTCTGCTCTATGCATCCGGGCGCCAGACGACCGGCGACATCGCGGGCGATCTGGGTGCGGCCGGCTATTCGGTTCACCGCGCGGTGCTCTATGAGGCTGTAGCGGCTGAAGCGCTGCCTGAGACGGCCCGCGACGCCATTGCCGGCGGCGGGGCCGCAGGCGTCCTCATCTACTCACCGCGCACGGCGCGCATCTGGTGCCACCTGGTGATGGCCGCCGGTCTTGCAGGCAAAATGGCAGCCGTGCCCCACTTCTGCCTCTCCGATAATGTCAAAGCGGCGTTGCGGGACGCCGGCTGCAGCGAAACGGTAGCCCGCGTGGCGGTACGGCCCGAGGAAGCGGCCCTTTTCGACCTGATTGCCGCTGCAAACGGGTGACTGGCGCGACCAGCCCGCATGCACTAGACAATGACGAGATAGCCGGACCGGAGAGCATGACCAGAAAGCGCAAGACAAAGTCGACCGACAGCGCGATCAAGCCGCCAGTGCTCGATCTCGAGGCAACCGAAGTCGCGGACCCGCAAGATCAGGGGACGCAAGCGCCCGAGCCTCCCGCTGACGACGGATTGACCGCGAGCGATGAGGCGGCAACCGCCGGTCCTGCCACCAACAATGTAGCGACCGATTCGCCGAACGCCGCAGCGAGCGAAATGGCCGACGACGGAGATGCAGGGGTCGAGGCAGAGGCGGCCGACGAACCGTCAGAAGAAGCCGTCGATGAGGAGGATGCGGCCTTGCCCGCGCAAGCCTCGGGTCATAAGCGTCTCGTGGCCGGAGCAGTCGTGATCGGCCTCCTCGTCGCCGCCGGCGGTGGGGCGTGGCTCTATCGCAGTTATGGCGAGCAGTGGTTTGGCTCGCCTGCAACCAGCGCCGCTCTTGAAGCCTTGCAAACCCGGCTGGCAACTCTCGAAAAAGCGCAGGCAACGGCCGGCCAGGATCTGGCTTCCATAGGGGTCCAGGCCAGGGCCGCCGCCGATAGCCTGGCCCGCGCCAATACCGAATTGTCCGGCCTTGCCGGCACCGTCAAGGAAATCCGTCAAGCGGCAAAGGCAAACGATGCCGCAATAGCTGGTCTGCAAGGACGCCTCGATGGCCTTGAGGCGTCAGGCCAGCAGTCGGCCAAGGAGATCGCCGGGCTGAAGACGGCGCTTGCAAGTGCGGTGCAGACCGACAACACCAGCGGCGACAAGGGTGCAGCCGTTTCCCTCCAGGTCGGGCAGTTGTCCGGGAACCTTGATGCCCTCGGGCAGCGGGTGAAGGCGCTCGAGGAGGGGCTTGGCACGGCCCGTGATGCCCTGAAGGGCCTTTCCGCCCGGCTGGACGACGTGGCCAAGCGGGCAAGCGGACCACAGGCAGGCAGCAAGGCGGCGAAGATCGCCACCGCCTTTTCGGCACTTGAGACGCGCATTGGCGAAGGCAAGCCGTTCGGCGCCGAGGTCGCGACCCTTGCCGGGCTCGATCCGAACCTGCCCGGCCTGACGGCGTTGAAGGCGGCTGCGGACAAGGGCGTGCCCGGCGTCGATGATCTGGCGCAGCAACTGAACGACGCCCTTGCACAGCTCCCCGACGCCAGCAGCAAATCCGCCGAGGCAGGCCATGAGGGCTGGTGGGCCGGGTTGAAACACCGGGTCTTCAGTGTCGTCAAGGTCCGCAGGATAGGCGCCACCGACTGGCACGAGGCCGGCATCGCGGCAAAGGCCGCATTGGCCCGCGACGATATCGCTGGCGCCATCGCCGCCTTCGGACCCGTCACCGACGCCACCCCGCCGGCGATCGCCTCATGGCTGGCCGCAGCAACGGCGCGCAAGCAGGTCCTCGATCGGTTGAGCGCCCTTTCGGCAGCCGTTCTGCAAAGTCTCAAGCGCAACGCGTCTTAAGGAGCAGGGACAGTCGCATGGTCCGGATGTTGTTGCGGTTCGTTGTGTTGTGCGCCGCCGCAGTGGCGGCAACCTGGCTCGCCTATCGTCCGGGCAACCTGACGCTTGAATGGCTGGGCTTTCATATCGAGCTTCCGCTTGCCCTCGCCGTTCTTGCCGGCGTGATCGGCCTGTTGATCCTCGCCCTGGCATGGTCGCTCCTGCGCCGTTTGCTGCAGACACCGGGCGCCGTGACCGACTATTTCCGCTTCCGGCGCACCCGGCGGGGGCAGGAAGCGCTGTCGGCCGGCATGATAGCTGTCAGCGCCGGCGATATCGCCACCGCCCGGCGGCAGGCGCTGGTCGCGGCACGCATTCTCCCGGATGAGCCTCTGGCAAAGCTGCTTGAAGCCGAGACCGCCGGCCTCGAGGGCGATGCCCGCCGCGTCAAGGCGATCTATGTTGACATGCTCGCCAACCCGCAGACCGAATTGGTGGCGCTGCGCGGTCTGTTCGAAGCGGCCCGCCGAAGCGGCGATGCGGCAGCGGCACGCGGGTATGCCGAGCAGGCCCTCAAGCGCAATCCCGGCGTTGCCTGGGCCTCCAGCGCCATGCTTGCCATCCAGTCTGCGGAGGCCGACTGGCCGGCGGTTTCCGCCACCATCGAGGCGCGGCGCAAGGCACGCCTGCTCGATGACGACACCGCCCGGCGCGATCGCGCCGTGGTCCTTACCGCCCAGGCGATGGACGCCGAGGACGCTGAGCCCGATGCCGCCCTCGATCTCGCCACACGGGCCCACAAGCTCGATCCGGCACTGGTGCCGGCGGCGGTGATCGCCGGCCGCCTCAACATACAAGAGGGTTCGCTGCGGCGGGCGGCCAGGGTTCTGGAAAAGACCTGGGCCCTGAGCCCGCATCCCGACATCGCAGTGGTCTATGCCCATGCCCGCACGGGCGATTCGCCGCTTGACCGGCTGAAGCGGGTGCGCGACCTCATCAAGGTCGCCCGCGGCGGCGAAGAAGGTGCCGTCGCCCTGGCGGAAGCCGCCATCGATGCCCGCGACTGGAAGCTGGCGCGCGAGGCGCTCGAAGACTACGCCGACGAGCGACCGAGGGCGCGCATCTGTTCGCTCATGGCGGAAATCGAGGAAGGCGAGTTCGGCGACAAGGGCAGGACCCGCCAATGGCTGGCGCGGGCGGTCAGGGCCCCCCGCGATCCCGTCTGGTTCGCCCACGGCATGACATCGAGAAAGTGGCTGCCGGTTTCTCCCGTGAACGGCGAACTGGGCGCTTTCCGCTGGACCACACCGCCCGAGGCCCTTGCCGCCCCCGACGAGGACAAACCGGACTTCGACGTACCGGCCATCGACGGCCCGCCTGCGGAAGATCAGGACCCGCAGGTCGAAGACGAACCGGTCGTCGCACCTCTGCCCGCAGCGCCACAGGGCGAGGCAACGCCACCGCGGCCAGCCAATGATGAGGCGAAGGACCCTGCCGCGCCCGTCGATCAACCGATCGCGCAATCCAATCCTTCTGCTCCCCCGGTAGCCGAAGAACGCCAGGCGTCCCACGCCCCACCGCCGGCGCCTCCGGTATCGGCGCCCGTGGTGCCGACCGAACCTCAAGCAATCGAGCCCAAGGGCAGCGAGCCTGTTGTGCTGCCGCGCCAGCCCGATGATCCCGGACCCGACACCGAATCCGACGGTCCGCGCAAGCCCGGCTGGCTGGGCCGCCGCGGCGGGCTTTAACGCAGAGTGCTTGAAAAGGCGGGATCGAGGCTGTATCAGATCGCACAGCCCGCATGGGCCGCCATAGCTCAGTTGGTAGAGCGGCGCATTCGTAATGCGTAGGTCGGGTGTTCGAGTCACCCTGGCGGCACCATTTTTCACAATCAATTGTTCTGATGGGTCGCGGTAGCAAGTCGCCCGTGAACAATCCGATTTTCAGGCTGCGACGGGCCGGGCGCCCAGTCGGCATGCGAGCATGATCAGACACAACAAGTCCCTCAGCCACTTGAGGATGAGCGAGAAGTTGTAGCCGGCGGCGGCGAGGATGGCGTTGATGGCATCGCCCTGGGTACAGGGTAACGCCCACGGCCGGCGGTCAGGACCTGCGCGCCCTCGTGGAAGCGGGGCCGATAGATGTCGTCATCCTCGACATCAACATGCCCGGCGAGGACGGGCTGTCGCTTGCCCGGTTTCTGCACCAGCGCGGTGACATCGCCACGATCATGTTGACGGCGTCTGGCGATGTGGTCGACCGCATTGTCGGGCTGGAAGTGGGCGCCGACGACTATCTCATCAAACCGGTTGATCTGCGTGAACTGCAGGCGCGCATCAAGGCGGTGCTGCGCCGTACGGCCGGGCGAAAGTCAACGACTTCCGCCGCTCCGGCGCAGAGGGAAGGTGATCTGGTGCGCTTTGGCGAGTGCACGCTTGATCTCGCTGGTCACAAGCTCTTCGAACTCGGTGGGCAAGGAGATCGAAATTACCTCGATGGAATATGCATTGCTCAAGGTGTTTGCCGCGAATGCCGGGCGGGTGCTTAACCGCGATCAATTGCTGGAGCAGGCACACGAACGGAGCTGGGATCCGTATGACCGAAGCATCGATATCCGTGTTTCGAGGTTGCGGCGAAAGATCGAGACCGATCCAACCAAACCCCAGGTCATCAAGACCGTGCGTGGCACAGGCTATGTGTTTTCGCAGAATGGCAAATAAACAGGCACCGCATGCCGTGAGGTAGGTAGGCCGCAGCTCACGGATGACCGCTTTGGGTCACAAATGGCCGACTTGCGGGCACTCTGGTGCGTGTGGCTTACCCCCGACAGCGGACGTAGTCGAGTGTGTAGCAAGTCGACAGCGATGGGCCAGAGGCGGTCGTCAGAGGTGATGTGCGGGACCATACACCAACAGGCAGGCGGCAGAGCGTGCCAACGACGGGGGCCAGGTGCGTCGTCAAAGAGCAATGGCGTTTCACAGAGTGATCAGGACGTCGTCTCGGGATTGCACGGCGTGGATTTGGTGGTATGAGACCTGTGCGCGGGTAGTGCTGGACTTCTGCCTAAGCCTCTGATTCATTGCAACTATCGAGGTGGCGGAGTGAGGCAATGGTGCATCGTGTTATCGGTCAGGAAGAGCTTCGTCTTGTTGCGGTTGCGAAGGCTCGATCATTGCTGGATGACCTCCACCAATTACTGGACTGGGCTCCGGTCGCGCTTCTGCTGGGCCTTGTGCACGCGAGCGCGAAGGCTGAGGCGGCATGGCCGCCATTGGCCATGTTCAAGGCGCTGTTGTTGTCGATCTGGTACGACCTGTCGGAGGTGAAGCTGGCGGAAGCCCTGGACGACCGCGCTTCATTCCGGCGGTTCTGCGGTTTCTCGTCATGCGAGGCCACGCCGGAACGCACGGCGTTCGTTCGTTTCCGCCGGACCCTGGTAAAGGCGGGGCTCGATCGTGCGATGTTTGAGACGGTGAACGCCCAGTTGAAGGCAAAAGCCATCCGGGTGAAGACAGGCACCATCGTCGATGCCACCATCATCGCCTCGGCGAGCAAGACCTCGGCAGGGGTCTTCATGTTGAGCGCCTCGTGCGGCCGTTCCTCGTTGAATTTGCTTACGAAGTCGTCGAACCGCGCCTGCTGCTGGAGGACGTTCATGCCCGGCGGGCGAGCCGTCTACTGCTTCAGGGTGCGGTGCATGCGCTCGTGGCGGCCGTTCTGTTGCGGCTGACCGGGCTCGATGGCGATGCCGAGCCTGAGCCAGAAGACCGAGAGTTTCGACAGGTTGTACTGGCCATTGGGCGAGGCGAAAGGCAGGCCGTCGTCGCTCCTGATCGCCGAGGGTTGGCCGCGATCCTTGAAGAGCCGGACAAAGGCCTCGATGACCGGCAACTCCCTCGTCGATTCGAGGGCTTCGCAGCAAAGGATCATGCGCGAGGCCTGTCGGTCACCGTCAGGGGGTAACAATACCGGCGGTTGCCGAGCTTGAACTCGCCCTTGAAGTCGGCGCGCCACAGATCGTTGGGAAGCGCTGCCTGCGACAGCACCGTTCCCTCGGCCTTGTTCGCCCTTCGCCTCTTGCGGACCTGGCTCACAAGGCCGTGACGGTCGAGCACGGCGTGAACCGTCGACTTCGCCGGAATGCGGACGTCGCCGGCCAGCCTGCGCACCAACAGCTCCCTGATCTTACGGGCGCCCCAATGCGGCTTGTCCCGCTTCGTCTCGACAATCAGCCGTTCGATCTGCTCGGGCAACTGGTTGGCGTAGCGCACCGGACGCCGCCAGCGGTCGCACAGTGCCTCGGTCCCTTCGCCCTTGTAGCGATTGAAGATCTTGTAGCCGGTCTTGCGTGAAATCCCGAACTGACGGCACACATCGCTCATGCCTTCTCCGTCCAGAAGGCGAGCCACAAAGCGTAGACGTTCTTCCATCACCGAACACTCCCTCCACGGCATCAACACCTCCCGCAAAGCGAAAAGTGTTACCTAGGTGTCCGGTACAAATCGTCACCTATCTCCCGCCTCGCTCATCAAGCAAAATCAAAAACTTACAAGACGGCCATTTGGTGGGCGACAATCTCGATGTTGGCTGGGTCGCCACCGGGTCGCCACGGGCGAGAAAATTCAAACCATTTTTAGGCCGATTCTTACCGCAGAAATTCAGGCAGCTTGCTCTTCCATTCGCTCATGAGGATCAAGGAGCATTCCACCGTTTCGCCGGTGTCCTTGACCAGTTCCACCCGTCACGCGCAGCTTTTCAAGGGCCGATTTGGCAAGGCCCGTATGCGGCCACCACTGGACAGATTTGGCGGGAAACGGGAAGCTGCCAAGGGCCGCTGGGTTTTCATGAATGATTGATTTTGTGATGTTTTTGAACGGCAGTGCAGGAGGGAGCACCGCCGCAAAATATAAGCCATTGATATTGAACGGATTTTTTGTTTAGGGAAAGATGCCAAAAGGTACCACCAGAGGTTTCCACGACTGAGAGGCGGTTCAAGAAACTATCGCATAGCGTCTGCCCGTTGGCTTGGTCAGTGATCATCGCTGACAAATTCCGGATGGCAGCAAGGACGGCTTGAGCAATCGATTGGCCGACCGGTTTCAGGCTTTCTCCGACACGCGGTCTTTGCTTGCGACCCCGCGGCGCAGTTCCGAAAGCAGATCCGCAAGCCCGGTTCCCGCGCCGATCTCGGCGACGGTTCGCTCGATCGCGAGCGCGCTGCCCTGGCCGATGGAGGGGTCCGCAAGGGCGTGGAATTTCTCGCGGACTTCGGCATCGCCCGCCGGATGCTCCGGGTCGAAGCGGGCCTCGGTCGGGGGGCTGACCAGCCGCCGGCCGTCCTTCAGCACCAGCGTCACATGGGCGATGCGACGGGCCGGAAAGGCAGCGTTGTAGTCATCCGACTCGGTGACGATCATGCTGTCGGCGAGGCGCAGGATATCGGGGTCGCTGAACGCTTCGGACGCCACTTCCTCGGCTCCGACACGGCCGCGGACCATAGCCGAGGCAACGGGAAAGGCGGTGGAATACTGCGCCTCTTCGGTGGTGGCCGGGCGCCTTGTGGCAAGGCGCAGCGACTGGTGGAAGGTGACCACCTCGATGCGCTCGACCTCATCTGCGGTCACGCCATGCTCGGCGCGCAGGTTGAGGACCGCCTGCACCGGCGGCTGGGCCCAGCGGCACACCGGATAGGCCTTGAAGTACTGCTCGAAGATGCGCCAGTTGCTGCCGAGGTCGCCCCACAGGTCGGCGACATCGGCGCCCTCCACCGTGATCGCCGGCGCCCCGGTGAAGCCGTCGGCGGCGAGATAGGTGGCCGAAACGCCGGCCATGGCACCCCAGCCGGAGCCGTCCTTGAGCATGGTCGGGTGGTCGATGCAGCGCATCATCTGGCTGCGCGGCCCGTGATACTCGGCGATGCCGATAGCCTCGCGGGTGCGCACCGCATCGAGGCCGAGGGCGCGGGCACCGAGAGCGGCGCAAGCCACCGCCACCCAGGCCCCCGAGGTATGGTAGTCCGGGACCGTGCGATGCAACGCGATGCCGGCGCGGGTGCCGATCTCGTAGCCGATCACCAGCGCAGTGAGGAACTCCTCGCCCGAAAGCTGTTCCTCGGCCTCGGCCAGCGCCAGGGCGGCGGGAAAGACACCGCAGCCCACATGGCCCTTGGTCAGCTTGTGCCCGTCATGGCCGTCGAGTGCGTCGATGGTCATGCCGCCGGCCAGCGCCGCGCCGAGCGGAGAGACGATGCGCCCGTCGAACAGCATGTGCGCCCGGCGCTGTCCGGCGCCGAAATGCGCCGCTGAATGGTCGCGGATGATGCGCGACAGATCGGTGGTTGACCCGCCGGCTAAGACGCCGATCAGGTCGAGAAGCCAGCGGCGGGCATAACGCACCACCTCGGGCGGCAGATCGGTGAACTTCAGGTCGTGCAAGAAGTTGCGGAACGGCGTGGCCATGGGCATATCCTTTGGCGTTAGTGGCCGGTGAAGACGGCGGGGCGCTTTTCCAGGAGCGCGTCGACAGCTTCCTCGTGGTCGGCGGTCTGGTGCGCACCGCCCTGATAGGCAGCGGCCAACTCGAGGACGGTGTCAAGGCGCGTGTTGAGCCCCTCGCGCAGCAACCGCTTGGCCATGCGCAACTGGCGCGGCGGGTTTTTGGCGATGCGGGCGGCAAGCGCGCGGGCCTCGGGCAACAGCTCGTCGGGCTCGACCACCTTGGAAACCAGTCCCCAGGCGAGCGCCGTTGCGGCATCCACCGGCTCGGCGGTGAATGTCATTTCGGCGGCGCGGCTGAGGCCGATCTGGCGCGGCAACAGCCAGGCCCCGCCGTCTCCGGAAATCAAGCCGACGCGCACGAAATTCTCGGCAAAAGTGGCGCGGGTCGAGGCGATGCGGATGTCGCACAGGCAGGTGGTATCGCAGCCGGCACCGTAAGAGGGGCCATTGACCGCGGCGATCAGCGGCACCTCGCATTCCCACATGGCGCGCGCCACGCGCTGGATGCCGGCCCGGTAGCCGTCGCGCACCGCTAGCGCGTCGCCGGCGAAGGTCCCGCTTTTTTCCTTCATGTGCTTGAGGTTGCCGCCTGATGAAAACGCCTTGCCGGCGCCGGTGACGATGGCGCAGCGGACACCCAGATCGGCGTTGATCCTGTGGCAGGCCTCGACGATGGCCGAGCACATGTCGTGGTCGGTCAAGGCGTTCATCGTCTCTGGCATATTGAAGGTCAGCGTGACGACGTGGCCGTCCTGCTCGTAGAGGAGTTTTTCGCTCATGTTTTCATCTCTCCGTTTCAGGCGGCAGCGGCCGACGCGTGGGCGGCGATGAGTTCGCGCTTCAGCACCTTGCCGCTCGGGTTGGTCGGCAGGGCATCGACGAAGTAGTAGCGCTTGGGCCGCTTGTAGGGGGCGATGTCATCGCTGGTCTTGCAGAAGGCATCCACCTTCTCGGGGCTAAGCCCGGGATCGGAGGCAACCACGAAGGCGGTGACCACCTGGCCCCATTTCTCGTCCGGCAGACCCACCACCGCCGCTTCCTGCACGCCGGGGCAGCGGTAGAGGACATCCTCGACCTCGCGCGGGTAGATGTTCTCACCGCCCGAGACGATCATGTCGTCGGCGCGGCCCTGAAAATAATAGAACCCGTCGGCATCTTTCGAGAACAGATCGCCGGTGTAGATCCACCCGGCCTTCAGCTTCTTCTGGGTCTCGAAGGGTTTGTTCCAGTAGCCCTGCATCGCCTGCGGCCCACGCACGATGAGCTGGCCGATTTCGTCGGGTCCCACGGTTTCCGACGGCGGCACCTCGCGGGCGGGGTCGTTGACGATCACGCGCGCCTCGGTGATCAGCGTCGGCTTGCCGCACGAGCCGAGCTTGGCCAGCGCGTCGTCGGGATGCAGAAGCAGCGTCAGCGATGCCTCTGTCATGCCATAGCCGTTGTAGATGCCGGGACAGAACTCGTTGATCACCCGCTCCATGGTCGTCGACGAGATCGCCGCACCGCCGGTGGTGATCATTCTGAGCGACGAGACGTCGTAGTCCTTGAAGCGCGGGTGAAACAGCATTTCCTGGATCTGGGTCGGCACCGCGAACAGGGTGGTGATCTTTTCCGCCTGAATGATCTCGAGTGTCTTTTCGGCCTCATAGCGGCCGAGCACGACATTGGTGCCGCCGACCATCATGTGGGGGATGAAATAGGCCTGCATGCCGCCCACGTGGTAGAGCGGCGCGATATGGAGTGCGTTGTCGCGGTGCGAGAGCCCATATTCCATCACGCAGTTCATGGCGATGGCGAGGTCGTTGGCATGGGTGTGCATCACCCCCTTGGGCCGCCCCGTGGTGCCCGAGGTATAGACCAGCGCCGAGACGTCGTCGCCGCGCGGCGCCGGGCGCGGCTCGCCGCGGTCTTCGGTCTCCTCGGCGAGGGTCTCGAAATAGTGGTGGCCCTCGGGGATATTCGCCCTGTCATAGGCGCAGCCGATGAAATCATGCACCGAATTGACCTGCGCCTCGACCTTCAGCGCGTTCTCGGCGAGGTAGCGGCCGTAGACGAGGACCCGGGCACCCGAATCCTGCAAGATGTAGACAGCTTCGCCGGCACTGAGCCGGAAGTTGAGAGGCACCGAGACAGCACCGAGAAGCTGGCAGGCGAAATAGGTAGTCACCGAGTTCTCGGACGTCGAGATATAGAAGGCAACCCGGTCGCCGGGACGCACGCCCATGTCGGATAGGGCCTGGGCGAAGCGGCGGACGCGGGCCAGCCATGCGGCGTAGGTCCACTTGCGGTCCTCGAAGATCAGGGCCGTGTGGTTGGGGTAGCGCTCGACCGAGGCTTCCAGGATGCGGGCGATATTCATCGCTTGGTCCTCCAGGGGGTCACAGGTTGGGCTTAATCGCCGGCATCTCACGCGCGGCGATCAGGTACTTGTTCATCTCCGAGGTGCCGCCGACGATCGGCAGCGCGCGGGCGTCGCGGTAGATCTGTTCGGCGCGGCCGAATTGCCGGGTGATGCCGTCGCCGCCGAGGATCTGTACCGTGCGGTCGGCGCACCAGACGGCGGTTTCGGTCGCCACCAGTTTTGCTTGTGCGGCCTCGCGCATCAGTTCCTTGCCGTCGAGGCCAGCGTCATACATCTTGGCGGCGCGGTAGGTCAGAAGCTCCGCGGCGTCGATCCGCCAGCTCATGCCCGCAACCATGTCCCAGATGAGCTGCTTCTGACCCAGCACCTCGCCGAAGGCCTTGCGGGTCTGGGCATGGCCCTTGGCGATGTCGAAGGCCGAGCGCGCCACACCGAGGCCGGAGCCGCCAAGGATTACGCGTTCGAAGTTGAAGGCGCCGAGCATGATGCGGAAGCCGCCGTTGAGTTGCCCGAGGAGATTCTCCTCCGGCACCCGCACACCCTTAAGTGTCACTTCGCCGACGACGCAGCCGCGCCGGCCCATGAAGTCGTAGGTCCGCGGGATCGAAAGACCAGCGGCATCGGCCGGAACGGCAACGGCGGTCATGCCCTTCTGCGGCGCCACGTCGGCATCGGAAATGCCCCAGACGATGTAAACGTCCGACTTCGAGGCGTTGGAGATATAGCGCTTGAAACCGTCGATCACCCATTCGCGGGTCTTGTCGTCGAAACGGATGCGGGTTTCCATGCCGGCGCTGTCGGAGCCGACATTCTTCTCGGTCATGCATATCGAGCCGATGGCGGTGCCTTCGAGGATAGGGGTCAGGTAACGCTCGCGGATTTCCGGCCGCGCATGGGCGTGCAGCGGATAGGCGCAACTCAGCGCGGTGGCGATGGTCGTCTCGAAGGCATAGTTCAGGTAGGCCGCCTCCTCGGAGAGGATGGTGGCGTGGGTAAGGCCGGGTTTCTTGAGCGCGCCGGAATAGAGGTCGGCAAACATCAGCTTCATGTAGCCGGCCCCGCCCAGTGCCCTCACCACCTGCTTCACTGCTTCCCAGTCCTCGTCGCGTTCGATGGCCGCGCAGCGCGGCGCCAGCTCGCGGCCGAGGAAGTCGCGGATCTCGGCCCGGAAGGCCCGATCCTCGTCGCTCAGGAAGAAATCGTGCATCTGGGCTCCTTAATCGTCTTCGCGGACAAAGTCCGGCACACCAAGCTGGCCGATCAACCGCGCCGTTTCGCGATGGATCAGCGAAATGTTGCTGTCGCGGACCGTGGGCAGCAGGTGGCGCGCCTTGCGCACCTGGTCGAAATCAAGCTCGGTGGCGATGAGTTCGGGTTCCTTGCCGGCGACCGCCACCTCGCGACCGAAGGCATCGATGATGCGCGATCCGCCCCAGAAGGTGAGATCGTTCTCCACACCCGTCCGGTTCACCATGATCGAGGGGGCGCCGTACATCATCGAATAAAAGCGCATGGTCAGCGCCCAGCCGCCGGGATTGTCGAAATCCGGTCCCACCGCCTCGACGCCTGAACTGACCGGCGCTACCAGCAGGGTGGCGCCGTGCAGGAAGGCGAGATGGGTCAGGGCCGGGTTCCACACATCGGCGCAGATCAACAGCCCGGCGCGCCAATCCTCGTCGATCGCATAGGTGTCGACAAAGCGGCCCGAGGCGTAGTGCTTGCCTTCCACCAGCTTGCCATAGGTCGGCAGGTTCACTTTGCGGTGCAGATAGGCGAGCTTGCCGCGGCGCAGTATGGCGGCGGAGTTGTGGAACTGGGCGGCCGGCCCCTCCTCGATGAAGCCGACCACAACTGCCATGTCGCCGGCAGCGTCCGCGAGGCGTTTGAGTCGCTTATCGTTGCGCTTCATGGCGGCGTTCAACAGGTCGTCGGCACCGTAATGCCCGGTCAGCGAGACCTCCGGCATCACCATCAGGTCGAGCCCCTTGGCACGGCCCTGCCCGATCCAGTCGAGATGGATTTCGACATTGGCATTAACGTCGGCTATCGCGCTCGCGAACTGGGCGGCGCCGATCTTGAGTTTGCGTGGCACGGCTATGGCCTTTGTCAAGTGTCGGGGCGCGCTTGGGCACACCCCGACGAGTTTGCCTTTAGATCAAGCCGTTCTTCTTCAGGAAATCCTTGGCGACGTTCTCGATCGAGACCTTCTTCACGTCGACCTCGGCATTGAGCCCCGCCATGACCTTGTCGTTCAGCTTGGCCGAGACGGAGTCCAGCAACTGACCGATGTCGGGATGTTTCTTCAATACGTCGGCGCGGATTACCGGGGCCAGTGCGTAGGCCGGGAAGTAGCCCTTGTCGTCCTTGAGGACGACGAAGTTGAAGGCCGGGATGCGCCCGTCGGTAGCGAATGCCAGCCCGACATCGACATCGCCGTTCTTCAGCGCCTGGTAGACAAGTCCGGAGTCCATGCGCTTGATATGATCGCGCTCGAACTTGAACTTGTAGGCGGCCTCCAGCGGTTTCAGCCCATCGGGACGCGCATAGAACTCGGCGTTCGAGGCGAAGGTCAGGTCGTGCTTGGCGTTTACATGGGCGGCCAGCTCGGAGAGCGTGTGGATGTTCAGCTTGTCGGCTTCTTCCTTGCGCATGGCCAGCGCATAGGTGTTGTTGGCCTCAGACGGCTTTAGCCAGACAATACCCTTCTTGGCGTCGAGTTCCTTGACCTTGGCGTAGGTCTGGGCGGCGTCGAGCTTTTCGGTCACCTTGTTGTAGGTGATCAGCGAGGTGCCGGTGTATTCCCAGTAGACGTCGATCTGGCCGTTTTCCATCGCCTGGCGCACGGCGGCGGAGCCCATGCCGGAACGGTTGTCGACGCTATAACCCTTCGCCTCAAGCAGCTGCGCGGTCATAGACGACAATATCTGCTGCTCGGTGAAGTTCTTGCCGCCCACGACGATGGTGTCGGCGGCTGCCGCCAGGGTTGTCATTGCGGCGACGACGACGGACGCCAGCCCCGCCCTGATCGCCACGGATTTCAGGGGCTTCATGAACATAAGCGCATTCCTTCCTTGTACATCGGTTCGTTGACCGCCTCCTAGCGAAGCGGGTTCACTCCTCGCGGGATCAGGTAAAACTGCCCCTGTCCCATGAGAAAATCGACCAGCACCGCCAGCATCGCGGTCGGGATTGCGCCCGCCAGCAAGGTGCCGGTATCCATCAGATCGATACCGGTGAAGATCAACTCGCCGAGCCCGCCGCCACCGATGAGAAACGCCAGTGGCGTCGTACCCACGTTGATGGCAAGCGCTGTGCGCACACCGGAGAAGATCACATAGAGGGCGTTCGGCAGTTCGACGCGAAGCAGTATCTGGCTGGGCGTCATGCCCATACCGTGTGCGGCTTCCTTGAGGTGGGGCGGCACCGCCAGCAACCCAGCATAGGTGTTGCGCACGATCGGCAATAGCGACGCGACGAACAGGCCGAATACGGCGGGCGTGAAGCCAATACCCATGACGGTCATTGAAAGCGCGATCACTGCCAGCGTTGGGATCGTGGTGCCGACATTGAAAATCTGCATGATCGTTTCGGCAACCCGCTCCATGGACGGTCGCGACAGCCATATCCCCATCGGGATGCCGACCACGATCGCGCACCCGCCCGAGACCGCGACGAGCACGATGTGCTGCTGCGACAGGTAGACGATGTCGTCCCAGTGCGAGGCGATCTGGTCGATCAGGCCGGACAGACTGACCCACACGCCGAGCCCGAAGGCGGCAAGCAGGCCGAGCAGGCGGCTGAGTTTGGGGTTGTTGCGCATCCTCGCCGGTCCCCTCAGGTCGCCGCCGAGGCGTCGCGGTGGTAGGTCTCGCCCAGGGCGCGGGTCACCGCGGGCTGCGTCACCACGCCGGCAAAGCGCCCGCCATCGTCGACAGTAACGAGCCACATGATGTCATTGGCGAACATCTCCGAGACCACCGCCCGCAGATCGGCGCGGGCCGGAACGGTGGCCGGCAACGGTCGCGCCATCTCCTGCGCCAGCCCGCTGGCGCCTTGCGCCATCTCGGCTGTCAGGTAGCCGACAGGGTGGTGATCGGCGTCGATCACCACCACCACGTCAGAGCCGTGGTCGCGCATCGCCGCCAGCGCGTCGGCGACCTTGCCGTGTCGCGACACCACCGGCGAGTCGACATCGGCGACCTCCTCTGCGGTGACAAGGCGAAGGCGCTTCAGGGTGCGGTCGGCGCCGACAAAATCGGCGATGAAGGCGTTCGCAGGATGGGCCAGCAGATGGTCGGGACTGTCATACTGCTCGATCTTGCCGTCCCGGAAGATGGCGATCTTGTCGCCCATCTTCACCGCCTCGTCGATGTCGTGGCTGACGAACATGATGGTCTTCTTCATCTTCGACTGCATCTTCAGGAACTCGTCCTGGATGATCTCGCGGTTGATCGGGTCGATGGCGCCGAAGGGCTCGTCCATCAGCATTACCGGCGGATCGGCCGCCAGCGCCCGGATCACGCCGACGCGCTGCTGCTGGCCGCCGGAGAGTTCCTTGGGATAGCGCTTCAGGTACAGATGCGAATCGAGCCCGACCAGATCGAGCAACTCCGCCGCCCGGGCCTTGGCCCGCTTGGCGTCCCAGCCCAGCAGCTTCGGCACAACGCAGATGTTTTCCTCAATGGTCATGTTGGGGAAAAGACCGATCTGCTGGATCACGTAACCGATCGAACGGCGCAACTGCACGTCGTTCTGGCCAGAGGTATCCTTGCCGTCGATGAAGATCTTGCCCGAGGTCGGCGGGATCAGGCGGTTGATCATCTTCAGTGCGGTGGTCTTGCCGCAGCCGGACGGGCCCAGCAGGATGCAGATCTCGCCTTCAGGCACCTCCATGCTGACATTGTCTGCGGCAACCACCGGGCCATTCGCGGTTTCAAAGATCTTGGTCAGGTTTTCTAGTCTGATCATCTGGGCTTTCCCCGGGGCTTAGCGTTTCAGGCCGGCAGGTGTCAGGCGCTTCTGCAGTAGCAAGAGCAGCCAGTCGGCGACGATGGCGAGCAGCGACACGGCGAGCGCCCCGGCGATAAGCTGGCGCGGATCGGTCTGGCTGATGCCGCGCGAGATCAGCACGCCGAGCCCACCAGCGCCGATATAGGCCGCAATGGCGGCGACCCCGATGTTCATCACCACGGCGGTGCGAACGCCCGCCATGATCACCGGAACGGCGATCGGGATCTCGACCCGCCAAAGCCGTTGCGCCGGGGTCATGCCCATGCCGCGGGCGGCTTCGCGTAGCGCCGGGTCGACATTGGTGATGGCGGTGTAGGTGTTGCGAATGATCGGGAGTTGCGAATAGAGCAGGATGGCGATCACCGCCGGTAGCCAGCCGATGCCATGACCGGTCAGCGACAGGATGGGGATCATCAGGCCGAACAGCGCGATCGACGGGATGGTGACGATGATCGAGGCGACGTAGAGCACCGCGTCGGCAACCGGCTGGCTCTGGGTGATGGCTATGCCGATCGGTACCCCCGTCAACACTGCCAGACCCACCGCAACCGCTACGATCGAGATATGCTGAATCCCGAGGTCGGCAATGGTGCCGAGGTTGTGATAGATGAAAATAAGTGTTTCCATTCCCTGGTCCAATTATTCTTCACCCCTGTTGAGTAACCACAGGGACAGCGTAGCTCACAGCTGCGGCGGTGAGGGATTTTGGGGCAAAACGCGGCGCAATATCTTGCGTCACATCGCCACTATATTGAATCGCCGCGACATCATCTCTCAGACGTCGCCGACGAATTGCAGATGCTTTACGACGATAACACGCTTTGAACGCGAATGAAAAGGCCGGGCGTCGAAAAGCCGCCAGATCGTGCATCGTGGGTGTTTCGACAGTCCCCGTTGTGGCAGAATGCAAAGACAACTGGCTGTGAGAGGGTGCGATGAAACTGCCTGCGGAAATTGCCGTGCTCGCGATGCTGGGTGCCGCCGCAGCCGGCGCCCAGGAGATGGGCGATGCCAAGGCGGGGCTCGCCTTTGCACTGCGCAATTGCGCGGGTTGCCACGACGTGGTCTCGCACAATCTGAGCTCGCCGAAGTCGATGGCAACCAATTTCTATGTCGCAGCCAACAAGCCTGGTATGTCGCGCATGGCCTTGCTGGTATGGCTGCAATCGTCCCACCCCACGATGCCGAACCTCATCCTCGGGCCAAGTGACATGGCCAACGTCGTTGCCTACATCACCAGCCTGAAGGACCACTAGCGACAAGCCCGGTCTCCGGGTCGGCAGTTGTTGACCTTCGGCCGCAAAAGCCCGATCAGGGCCCATGATTGCCTTGTGGATTCCCTTCACGGTCGCTGCCGCTTTCCTGCAGAACCTGCGATCGGTCCTGCAGAAGTCGCTGCGCGGGCGCCTTTCTACTGCAGGAGCAGCCTATGCCCGCTTCCTCTATGCCTGGCCGTTTGCCCTTGCCTATGCCTGGGCATTGACCACTTTCGGCGTTTATGAAGCGCCGGCCGTGAACCGCGCCTTCCTGATCTATTGCGCACTTGGCGGGCTGGCGCAGATCCTGTTCACCGTGGTGCTGTTGTGGCTGTTTTCGTTTCGCAGTTTCGCCGTCGGTACAACCTTCTCCAAGCTGGAGGTGGTTCTGATCGCCATCCTCGGCGCCTTGTTCCTGGGCGACAAAGTCGGGCCACTGGCGATCATCGCCATCGCCGTGGGGGCAGTCGGAACACTGATTCTCTCGCTGACCGAAGCAAAGGTGAGCATCGGTGGGCTTCTGCGCGGACTGGGAGAACAGGCAACCCTGGTCGGGCTTTTGTGCGCGGCGTTGCTGGGCGCTTCGGTGGTCTTTTTCCGGGGCGCCGCCCTGGCGCTGCACGGGCCTGACTTCCTGATGGCGGCTGCCTTCACGCTGTCGATCGCGCTCTTGATGCAGACGCTGATGATGGGCTCGTGGTTTCTGGTCTTTGACCGCGCCGAGCTGATGCGGGTATTTCGGGAATGGCGACGCGCCGGCCCGGTCGGGCTGGTGGGCATGGCGTGTTCTGTCTGCTGGTTTACCGCCTTCACCCTGCAGAATGCCGCCTATGTGCGGGCGCTGGGGCAAGTGGAACTGATCTTCACCTTCATCGCCAGCGTCTTCTATTTCAGAGAAAAGGTGGCAACCAGCGAGATCGCCGGCGTCTCATTGATCGTGGCCGCTATTCTCCTGATTCTGTTCGCCAGATAACCCGCCGGGCCGGCGGCTGCCGCCAAGATCGAGGCGGGCTGCCACCCGATCCCCCCGGCACGCTGATGGCTGGAGGCATTGCGCCCCCACCCTCAATGGATAATCAGTTGCGATCGATATCGGTTGCGCTTGCGACACGCTGTGCAAACTTGTCTGCAGCAATCGCGGTAAAGCGCAGTAGCTGACCCTCTTGCTGGTTGCGGGCGACGTACCAGCCGCCCGTGCGGACGATCTCGCCGCACTTGGACTGGCCCTTGGTCCAGCTCCGCCAGCTCACGCATAGCTGGTTGCCAACGATGGTCCACGTTCCTCTGTCTTCGCGCCCGAAGGCCTTGCCCTCCAGCCTGCCGCTTGACTTGGCGTAGATCAGCAAGGTGTAGCCGCCTTGAACTTCGGCTTGATAATAGCCGGGGAACAGTTGCTGGATCGACGCAGCATTGAGGCTGGCTTCGTCTGCGTGAGCCGGCGCCAGAAAGCACGCAATGGCCAATGCGGCGCTCGCCGCAGTCAGTGTGATCTTCATGGAACCCCCGATGTATTTGGTTAAGGCGCGCCAACGCATGGAGATAGACGCCAGCGGCTCAGGACCCGTCTTGATGGGCAGATAGTGCTGGCCGCTCCGGCCTTCAATCGGTGCGGCGTTTCTGCCGCACCTCGTGCCCGGCTTGCCATGGCCAGCCGATCGACCGCACCGCAGATGGTGAGCGTCGGTCCGGGGCATCCTGCAAAGACGTTTTTGCCGGGCCCTGCCGTCGTCCTATATCGATTGAGCGGTGCAGGTCATTCTGCCGCCGCCTTCGATGTGTCCACGAATTGCGACATCCATTTGTTGCGCCGCTTCACCATGTCGCGATACATCGCCTCGTACTCGGCCGGCGGGAAGCTGTGCGTCGAGGGGCGATCGGCCACCGCCTCGGCCCAGGCCTTGAAGTGCGGGAACTTGTCGATATGGCCGATCTTCCGGATCCGCTCCAGGAAGAGATGGCGCTGCAGGAAGGGCGCATAGGCCGCATCCACCAGCGAATAGCGGGTCCCGTTGAAGAAGGGACCGCCACCCTGGCGTTCCAGCGCCCTTTCCAGCTTTTCGAACGCGCCCGGCACCAAAGCTGCCGCCTTGTCGTAGTCGGCCTCGTTGGCTGCGTAGGCATGGCCGGATGCCAGGTCGACAAAGGTCGGCATATATTCGATCCAGGCGCGGTTGATGGCTCGCTCGACCGGATCCTCGGGGTGCAGGCGCGGTGGGTGCATCTCATCCAGGTATTCGCAGATCGCGCCCGATTCGAACAACGATACCCGGTCATCGAGGCGCAGCACCGGCACCTTGTTGTGTGGCGAGATGGGACGGAACCAGTCGGGCCGGTCATCGGGTTCGATGTGCCGGAACTCGAAGTCGATCTTCTTTTCGCGCAGCACGATTGCGACGCGCTGCACCCAGGGGCAGCCTTTGAAACTGACCAGCAGATATTTCGCCATGGCGACCTCGCATCAATCTTCCGGGTTAAGGGACATCGTCGCATCTTCGCGCGCTTCAATTCAAGCATACCATCGAGCATGCGATGTGATGAGGACCTGTTGCCGCATTCGGGGTTGGGGAAAATTCGCCAAAGTCTGGCGAAATTCCATAACCGCGTCTATGCACCGGTGGGTAGGATCCGGCGACAGGCAGGGAGTCCGTGGGATGAGTGCAAAGGAGGCAATCGGCGCCCCGTTGGTTGCGGGCGACCGAAACGCGTCGTTCGTCGCAGGCGATGGCACTCATTACGATGTTTCAGGCTCGGCCGGCCCCGTGGTCGTGCTCGTGCATGGCCTTGGCCTCAACCGTCATATGTGGCGTTGGCAGACCGGGGCGCTCATGCAGCGCTACCGGGTCATCACCTATGACCTCTACGGGCATGCTGGCAGCCCGCCGCCGCCGGCAATTCCGTCCCTCACCGTGTTTTCCGATCAGCTTCTTGCCCTTCTCGATGATCTTCGCATCGCCAAGGCCGCGGTGGCCGGGTTCTCGCTCGGCGGCATGATCGCCAGGCGCTTCGCCATGGACCACCCTGATCGCCTGTGGGCGCTCGCCATCCTCAACTCGCCCTACCAGCGCGATGCGGCAGCCCGTGAAGCGATCCAGGCGCGTGTCCATCAGGCACGCCGCGATGGCCCCCGCGCCACCGTGGACGCCGCCCTCCAACGCTGGTTCACCAAGAGCTACATCGACAGCCACCCCGACATCGCCGACCTCATCAGGACATGGGTCCTGGCCAATGACCCCGCCATCTATCCCGACAACTATCAGGTGCTGGTCGACGGTGTCGACGAACTGGTGGCGCCCGCCTCACCGATTGCCTGTCCGGCGCTGGTCATGACGGCGGAGGAGGACTACGGCAACTCGCCTGCCATGACGAGGTCAATCGCCGCCGAGATGGCGGATGCCCGGACCGTGATCCTGCCCGGCCTCAGGCACATGGCCATGATCGAGGCTCCCGAGGTCTTCAACCGTCCCTTCATTTCATTCCTCAATGCCGTGACGGCAAGCGCGCCCTAACCAACAGGGGCACTCCGGATCATCGGCATCCATCGCGGGAGCGTGCGCCGCCATTGTCTGCTTGAAGGGGGTCTGTCGTTGCCGCTGCGGTAGCCAATCGGGCACGCAACCGCAGGTCGCTTGGCCCTACTTGGACTTCATCGCGTAGATGCCGTCCCAATTCTTGGGCGGGTTCGCCTTGAGATGCTCGCACCGCTCGATGTAGATCCGCGAGGGCGTATCGTGCCGATTGGCGCTCAGCGCCGCAGTGAAACCGGCGATAGCCTTCACCCAATAGCCGTCGCGGTATTGCCTCACGCCCTCGTTGAACTGGTTTATGCAGTCCATGATATTGGGGAAGGTCTCCTCGGAGTGGTGGTCAAGCACCTCATAGACCGCCACCGGCCTGGTCTTGCCCTTGACGATGACACGGTCGATCTCCCTGGTGCGATAGACGCCCTTCAGCTTCCGGTAGGTGCTTTCGGAAATCAGCAACTGGGCCCCGTATTGCTTGCAGGCGCTTTCCAGGCGCGAGGCTAGGTTCACGCCGTCCCCGATCACCGTGTAGTCCATGCGCTTGGGCGAGCCGATATTGCCGGAGACGACGGTATCGGTATTGAGGCCAACGCCGATATCGATGACCGGCTGGCCGCTGTCGATCCTGCCCCTGTTCCACTGGTGCAGTTCCCTCAGCATGGAAATCGATGCCTTGACTGCGCGATCCTCGTCGTCGGGATGGGCCACGGGCAGGCCGAATACCGCCATGATGGCGTCGCCGATGAACTTGTCGAGCATGCCGGCCTCGCGGGTGATGCAGTCGACCATCATGGTGAAATACTCGTTCAGCGCCGCCACGATATCTTGCGGCCCCAGAGCTTCCGACAGGGTCGTGAACCCGCGGATGTCCGAGAACAGAACCGTTGCCTCGACGCTGCGGCCACCCAGGATCTCGCCTCCGGCGGCCAGCAACTGATCGGCAAGGCCCGGATCCATGTAGCGCGCCATTGTCGATTTCATGCGCTTTTCGGCCGAGATGTCCTCGACCATGATCATGGTGCCGAGCTTTTTGTTTTCGGCACTGACAAGCGGCTGGATGCTGACATTGACCGACATGGTCGCATCCCCGCACGTGAGCTGACCGTCGATCACGCTGGCGGCCTCGCCCATCCTTGCGACCTGTTCGATCTTCTCGTGCACCCAGGCATTGGGCGCAGTGAAATAGTTTTTCGCCAGACTGCCGATCAGGTCGCGGGGCTCACAGCGCAGGATGCGCAGACCGGCCGCGTTGCAGGTGACGATCATGCTGTCCTCGTCCAGCGTTATCACGCCATTGGACATGCTCTGCAGCATCGCCTCGTTGTAGTTCTTCATGTTCTGCACGTCGGCGAACAGCTTGGCGTTCTCAAGCCCGATGGCGATCTGGGCGGTGAACGCCCGTAAACGCTGCTCGTCTTCGTCGGTAAACGGTCCGCCGGACTTGTTCAGGACCTGGGTGACGCCGATCACCTTGCCCTGCTTGTTGATCACCGGCACGCAGAGGATTGAGCGGGTGAAAAACCCGGTCTTCTTGTCGAAGGCCGGGTTGAAGCGCAGGTCGGCATAGGCATGCGGGATGTTGACGGACTTTCCCGACGTGAAGGCCGTGCCGGCGATGCCGAGGTGGTTGGGGAAACGGATGACTGTCGCTCCCAGCCCCTCACCGACCTGCGACCACAATTCGTTGGTCTTGAGGTCGTTCAGGAACAGCGTCGAGCGCTCGGCGTGCAGCATCCGGGTGGCCTCGCTCATCACCTTGTGCAGCAGCGAGGCAAGATCGATTTCAGAGGTTACTTCCGAGACGACGTTGAGAAATTTCAACTCGGTGGCGCGCCGTTCGTTCATCTGCTCGACAAACAGCGAACTGTGCAGCGTCACCGCCGCCTGTCCCATGATCGCTTCAAGCAGGCCCAGATCGTCACTGGTCAGATCCTTGTTGTCCCTCTTGTTGAGGCACTGCGCAACGCCGATGATCTCGCCCTTGGCTGTCCTGATGGGACAGCACACGATGTTGCGGGTCCGGAAACCGGTTTGCTGGTCGATCGTGCGGTTGAAGCGGGGATCCTCGTAGGCATCGTTGATGATGAGGCCATCGCCGCCCTGGAACACGTGACCGGCGATGCCAAGTGTGTTCATGAAACGGATCTCGCGCCGGAAATTGCCCTGCGCATAGCGTGAATAGAGTTCGCCCGTGGCCTCGTCGTTGAGGAATATCGTGGTGCGCTCGACACCCAGTTCCCAGGACGTCATCTCGATGAGCGCCCCGAGCAACTCGTCGTGGGATTCAGCTGCCGTCACTTTTCGTGTCAGGTCGAGGAGCATCTCCGCGACCCGCAGGCGCTTGCCGACATCGGTGCCGTTCGCGTGGTCGCTCGCCCTCTGCTTCTGCGGTTCGGCCGCCTCTGCGTTGCTCATGAGCGGAACCTCTGCGACCCTTGTGCGGCGGTCATTGCGTCAGGCTCCCGAACCGCCGGGACGATGCGCGGATGGACCCTTTGCCGGCATATTCGAGCCGGATGGTCTCGGCCCGGCTTGCGGTACCGATTCAAGGCGCTCACGCAGCACCGTGATTGTCGCCTGGAGATGCCGCACCTCATCGCGATGGGACCTTTGAAGGTCGTCGATGCGCTGCGCCGACTGGGCGCTCATCTGTTCGATCCGCTCGCGCAGGGCCGTCGCGGTGCCCTTCAGTTGCACGACCTCGCTCGACAGATCGCGGACGATCTTCTGGACTTCCTGCTGTTTGGCGATGCGCTCTTCTTCCAGCTTGTCGCGCAGCGCCTGCATGGCGACCTTGAGCTGCGCAATCTCGTTGGTTGCGCTCGCGACCGCCTGTTGAACCGCGCGATCCTTCTCGTAGTGCGCCTGCTCGACCTGCTCGCGCAACGCTCCGATGGTGACGCGAAGCTGGTGAATTTCCAGATGCGCTGTACGCAGCGGCGCCGATTCGTCTTCGGTCTCGCTCAAGCGATCAAGTCCCGTCACAGTTGCACCCCCGCGGAACCTAGCCTATGCGCCGCCGCATTGCCAGATCGTGCGCTGCCCGCCATGCAGTCCGGCACCGGCGCCCCAAAGACGGTCGTTCACGATGTTTTCAGTTGAGTGCTCGACGGACTCCCAAGGCAATATTGTCTTCACGATCAGCCGCCATGCTAGATTTAAGGCGCAGCGCCCGCATGATTCTGCGATCCGAGGAAGGTGCGACGATGTTAGAGTTGATCAACTCCCGACGCTTTGGCCCGCTGTTCGGCTGCCAGTTCCTCGCCGCGCTCAACGACAATTTCGTCAAGAACGTGCTGGTGTTTCTCATCGTGTTCTCGCTCGCGAACAGCCAGGGTCCCGCCCTGGTCACGCTGGCGGGAGCCATCTTCATCGCGCCGTTCTTCCTGTTCTCGGCCTTCGGCGGCCAGCTTGCCGACAAGTTCGACAAGGCGCGCGTGGCGCAGTGGCTGAAGCTTGCCGAGATCGGCATCGCCGTCATCGCGGCAAGCGGCTTCGTGCTGCAGTCTGTTGCGGTGCTGATGACGGCGCTCGGCCTGACCGGCCTCCTGTCCGCGTTGTTCGGCCCCATCAAGTACGGCATCCTGCCTGAACTCCTGAAGACCCGGGAACTGACGGCCGGCAACGCGCTGATCGAAAGCGCCACCTTCGTTGCCATCCTCCTCGGCACGCTGGCGGGCGGTCTGGCGGTCGGCCTTGTCAATCCATGGCTGGTCGCCGCGCTGATGATCGCCATCTCGGGCGGCGCCTGGGGCCTTTCGCTGCTCATTCCCGCCAGCGGACCGTCGTCGCCTTCCATCGCCATCGACCGCAACCCGTTCACGTCGACCTGGCAACTCCTGAGCGAGCAACGCCGCGACCGGCGGCTATGGGATGGCTCGATCATCGTGTCGTGGTTCTGGGTGGTCGGCGCCGTCATGCTGTCGGTCCTGCCGCCCATGGTGAAGGATGTGCTGGGCGGCACGCAAAAGCTGGTCACCGCCTGCCTCATCGTCTTCGTCGTGGGGATCGCCGTCGGCTCGCTGCTGGCGGCGCGTGCCTCCAGGTTGCGTCCCAATCTCGGCGTGGTGCCGCTGGGGGCCCTGTTCATGGGCCTCATCGGGCTCGATCTTGCCTGGCTGATCGGCGAAGCAGGCCGGGTTCCGGTGAACCTCGTCACCGCCGACCTCATCACGTCATGGCGCGGCTTTCACCTGATGTTCGACCTGTTTGCCCTGGCGGCGGCCGGCGGGTTGTTCATCGTACCCTCCTTCGCGGCCGTCCAGGCCTGGGCGCCGGAGGAGCGACGGGCCCGCGTCGTTGCCACCACCAACATCATCTCCGCTGCATTCATGGCGGCAACCGGCCTCCTGCTGGCGGCCATCCAATGGGCGGGCATCGGCTTTGCCAGCCTGCTGGCGCTGCTCGGTGGTCTCAATCTCGTGGTCGCGGTGCTGGTGGTCAGATACTGGGGCCGTGAGACCCTGAGGGATCTCGCGACGCTGGTCTTCGGCCTGCTCTATCGGGTGGAGGTGCACGGCCAGGAAAACCTGCCCGAGCCCGGCACGGCGATGATCATCGCCCCCAACCATGTGAACCTGCTCGACGGGCCACTGATGCACTGCTTCCTGCCGCTCGACTGTGTCTTCGCCATCGACACCGGCATGACCCGCAAGTGGTGGATGAAGCCGCTGTTGTGGGGCCTGCCGCATTATCCGATCGATCCGACGAGCCCGCTTGCCGCCCGCCGGCTCATCGCCGCCATCAGGCAAGGCGAACCGCTGGTGATCTTTCCCGAAGGCCGCATCACGGTGACCGGGCAACTGATGAAGATCTATGACGGCACCGCCATGATTGCCGAAAAGTCAGATGCGCTGGTGGTGCCGGTACGCATCGAGGGGGCCGAACGCTCCAGCCTGAGTTACCTCGCCCAAGGCCAGATCAGAAAGGCGTTGTTCCCCCGCATCCGCCTCACGGTGGAAAAACCGGTGAAGCTTTCGGTCGATCGGGCTTTGCGCGGCAAGCATCGCCGCCGAGCCGCGGGGGCCGCCCTGCAGGATATCATGACCGAGATCGCCGTCAGCTCGATGATCGGCGAGCGCACCCTGTTCGAGGCCCTGTCCGATGCCATGGCGATCCGCGACACCGGCAAGCCCATCGTCCTCGATCCGCTGGGCACGGCACTCACCTACCGCAGGCTGATCCGTTCAGCCCAGGTGCTCGGCGCCAGGCTTATGCCGCTCGCAGACGATGGGCAGGCGATTGGTGTCATGCTGCCCAATTCGGCGGGCGTCGCGGTGGTGTTCTTTGCCCTGCAGTCCATCGGCCGGGTCCCCGCCATGCTCAACTTCACCGCCGGCAGCGCCAATGTCCTGTCGGCCTGCAAGGCCGCGCGGGTCGCAACCATCCTCACTTCGCGCGCCTTCATCGAAAAGGCCAGGCTCGAGCCCCTCATGGCCGCGCTCATCGGCGACGTTGCCATCGTCTATCTGGAAGATATCCGCGCCGCCATCACCTTTACGGACAAGATAGCCGGGGTGCTGCGCGGCTCCGAGCCGCTGGTTGCACGAAAGCCTGACGATGCGGCGGTCATCCTGTTTACCTCCGGCTCCGAAGGCACACCCAAGGGCGTCGTTCTCTCCCACCGCAACATCATCGCCAATGCCGCCCAGGCCCTGTCGCGCGTCGATGCCAACGGTGCCGACAAGGTGTTCAACGTACTGCCGACCTTCCACGCCTTCGGCCTTACTGGCGGCCTGATCATGCCGCTTCTGGCGGGCGTGCCGGTCTTCCTCTACCCGTCTCCGCTGCATTATCGCATCGTGCCGGAGCTCATCTATCAGACCAACGCCACCATCCTGTTCGGCACCGATACATTCCTTTCCGGTTATGCCCGCGCCGCCCACCCTTACGATTTTCGCTCGCTCAGGCTGGTCTTGGCCGGCGCCGAGCCGGTGAAGGCGGCAACCCGTACTGCCTACATGGAGCAGTTCGGCGTCCGCATCCTCGAAGGCTACGGCGTCACCGAAACCGCCCCGGTGCTCGCCATGAACACGCCGATCTTCAACCGGCCGGGCACCGTCGGGCGCCTGTCGCCGCTGATGCAGGCAAGGCTGGAGCCGGTGCCGGGCGTGGCCGAAGGCGGCCGCCTCTCGGTGCGCGGACCCAATGTCATGCTGGGCTACCTGAGGGCTGAAAATCCCGGTGTCCTCGAACCGCCGCCCGGCGGCTGGCACGACACCGGCGACATCGTCACCATCGATGACCAGGGCTTCATCGCCATCAAGGGCCGGGTAAAACGCTTCGCCAAGATCGCCGGTGAAATGGTATCGCTGGGCGCCGCCGAGACGCTGGCCCACGATGTCTGGCCCGAGGCCCACTCCGCTGTCGTGGCGCTGCCCGATGCGCGCAAGGGCGAAAAGCTGGTGCTGGTGACGACGCAGGCAGGTGCAGCGCGCGCCGCGCTGCTCAAGGCCGCCAAGGCTCAAGGCGTTTCTGAACTGGCGGTCCCGGCAAAGATCGTCATTGCCGCCAGGCTGCCGGTTCTCGGATCGGGCAAGACCGACTATGTGGCGGTGAAGGCGCTGGCGGAAGTTGAACGGGAGGCGGCAACGGTCTAGCCGCGATCGGATTGGTGCCCCTGGCCGGACTCGAACCAGCACGCCCTCGCGGGCAACAGATTTTGAGTCTGCCGCGTCTACCAATTCCGCCACAGGGGCAACGGCGCGCGACTATAGTTGGGCGCGCGGCCGCGTCAACCGGAATTGGCACGACGATACCCGAGTTCACCTCAAGAAAGCTGTTCTTGCCTGGCAGCTTCGATGTTATGGTTCCGTACGGTAAGACCGGCAGGAAAGGTTGGAACGCCAGACAGAACCCGCCGCAACGGGTTGAGCCTCAAGGCCGCTGCGCCTGAGAGGCCGTGAACCAGGCCGGTTTGCCCATCGACGCCAACACGCACCGACAGGCAATGCCCTGAACAATGCCGTTTCAGGTCCTGCCATTTTGCGGGGCCGGGCCGGTAATGCGGTCTGCCTCGCCGGCCTGACGTCCTGCCCTCGCCTCCAACTTGCCCCTGATATCTCTCGACGCTCACCATGACGGCAGGGGCCACTTGCGAGTGGCCAACCGGCCGCACCGATCACGCAAGAGGACAAGAAGCCATGACCCAGGCACCCATAACAAGTTCCGTTACCACCGACATCAATATATTCGCCATGGCCGACGAATTCGTCTTTATCGGCGCCGGCATCACCATCGGTTCGGAAGCCAATTCCGCCATGTTCAGCGGACAGGGTGGGGCCACTTTCGAGATCTTTGGCAGCGTCTTCAGCGCAGCCTTGTTCGCCATGGGACTGACCGACCTCGGCAACGGCGCCGGCTACACCGTGACAATCGGCGCAAGCGGCTCGGTTGTCGGCATTGCCCAGGGCATCCTGCTCGATGGTGCCGGCAACACGGTGACCAACCAGGGCACATTGGAAGGCGAGGGTAACGGCATCGACAGCATGGGCGCTCAATTCCTGCTGACCAATTCCGGCACCATCACCGGCCATACCGGCGATGCCGTCCTGTCGAGCGGCGCCGGGGGGCACATCATCAATTATGGCCTCATCCAGACCCTTGCCGCCGATGCGGCGAGCAATGGCGTCGATCTGTCCGATTCCGATACCTCAATGGTCGTGAAGCTGACCAACTACGGCACCATCTCCGCGGCCGGCGGGACCGCCGTGCGGGGCGACGTTGACGATGTCGACAAGATCTGGAATTTCGGCACCATCGATGGCGGCGTGCTGCAGGGTGGCGGCAACGACTTCCTGCGCAATGGCGGCCTGATAAACGGCAGTGTCGACCTTGGTGCCAACAACGATCTCTTCAGGGGTAGCGGCGGCTCGGTCGAAGGTGACATTCACGGCGCCAGCGGCAATGACACCATCCTCGGCGGCGTCTCCGCCGATTCCATCTTCGGCGACGCAGGCAACGACCTCCTCAAGGGCGGCGGCGACGACGACAAACTCACCGGCGGCCTCGGGACCGACACGTTGTTCGGCGGGGCGGGCAACGACAGCTTCGCTTTCAACCAGATCGCCGAAAGCACCGCCGATGCCCACCGCGACCACATCGCCGACTTCACCATCGGTGAGGACGTCATCGATCTGTCGGGCATAGACGCCAAAGTCGGGGTCACCGGCAATCAGGCCTTCAGCTTCATCACCGGACAATTCAACGCCGTCAAGGGCGAGCTGCACGCCGTCAATTCCGGCGCCAACAGCTTCGTTTCCGGCGATGTCGACGGCGATGGCAAGGCCGACTTCTCGATCCTGGTGGTTGGTGTGCACGACCTGACGGCGAGCGACTTCATTCTGTGAAGGCAAATTGCGCCGCTGGACCTGATTGGCGAATCGACAGGGAGCCTGTAACGAGGGCGGATGCTGCGGCGCCTCTATGACTGGACCCTGTCGCTGGCCGCCCGACCCATGGCCGAGGCGTGGCTAGCGCTGATCGCCTTCATCGAAAGCTCCGTGTTCCTGGTCCCGGCCGATGTCCTGTTCCTGCCCATGGCGCTGGCACGGCCCGCCCGCGCCTACCGCTATGCCATGATCGCCACGGTCGCCTCGACGCTGGGCGGCATTGCCGGATACATGCTCGGCTACCTCGCCTACGAAACCGTCGCCAAGCCGATCCTGGTGTTTTATGGCAAGCTTGCCGGCTTCGAGCAGCTTCGCGCTTGCACCGGCGAAGACACCATCATGCTGCTGCTGGTCACCTCAGGACTGGCACATCTGCCGCCGATCAAGGTCGTCACCATCCTGGCCGGCGTGGTGCAGATCTCGTTTTCTTTCTTCGTCATTTCCTGCATCGTCGCGCGCGGCGCCCGCTTCATGGCCCTCGCCTGGGCGCTCCGGCGCTGGGGGGCGCCAATCCGCGACTTTATCGAGCGCCGTCTGGGCCTCATTGCGGCCATCCTTGCCGGTATCCTCATTGTACTGTATCTGGCGGCCAAGTATCTCGGCAACGCAGCCACGGCGTGTTAGGGCAACAAGGCACATGGACAACTCGCATACCAGACAGGCGGTGATCCTTTTATTCCTGCTCACCGCCAGCACCATCGTCGGGGCCTGGGGTTTTCAGGTTCTGGGCGGCTACATACCTTGCCCCTTATGCCTCAAGCAGCGCTGGATCTATTACGCGGTGGTGCCGCTGCTGGGCGTGCTGCTGTGGCTGATCCTCGCTTATCCGATGAAGGCAAGGCTGGTGCGCCGCGGCCTTTTGCTGGTGGCCCTGATGATGCTCGCCAGCGCATTTCTTGGCGGCTACCATTCCGGCGTTGAATGGAAATGGTGGCCGGGGCCTGCTTCATGCGAGTTCGGCGCCGGGCTGTCGGGCGGCCTGCCCAACTTCGCCACCGCCAAAGTGGTCAGTTGCAGCGAAGCCCAGTGGCGCTTCCTGTGGCTGTCGTTTGCCGGTTGGAACGTCGTGATCTCGCTGATCGCGACCGGCCTGGCATTGTGGGGCGCCAGGCGACCGCTCGGCGCTCACGGCTCCAGTTCGGTATCCCAATAGAGATAGTCCTGCCAGCTTTCGTGCAGATAGTTGGGTGGGAAATAACGACCGTTGGCGTGCAGTTCGTGCACCGTCGGCTTGTCGGGTGCCCGCATGGGGATCATGCCGGCATTGTGCGGCAGCTTGCCGCCCTTCTTCAGGTTGCACGGCGCGCAGGCGGTAACCACGTTTTCCCAGGTCGTATGGCCGCCGCGCGAACGCGGGATCAGGTGATCGAAGGTCAGATCGTCGCGGCCGCCGCAATACTGGCAGGTGAAGCAGTCGCGCAGGAACACGTTGAAGCGGGTGAAGGCGGGATAGCGCGCCGGCTTCACGTAGCTCTTGAGCGAGACCACGCTGGGCAGCCGGAACTCGAAGCTCGGACTCCTGACGATGCGGTCATATTCTGAAACGATATTGACGCGGTCGAGGAACACCGCCTTGACCGCGTCCTGCCAGCACCACAGCGACAAGGGATAATAGCTCAGCGGCCGGTAGTCAGCATTGAGTACCAGCGCCGGGCAGGCTTCGGGAGGTGGAGCGGCGTGGTACACGTGCTGGCCCTCGAACGCGAACATGATTACGCATTTACTATATCGCCTGTGACAGATACGTGAATAGGGGGGTCCTCAGGCACCGGGCGGCGGTGAGCGAAATCGATGCTTTCGATAGTGTGCCCACAACAGTCGTGCCGCCACCGCGCGCCATGGCCGCCACGGCTCGGCGAGCGCCAGCATGGCCCGGCGATCGGGACGGGGATCGACACCGAACACCAGGCCCGCCGCCGTCTGCAGCGCCACGTCGCCGCCCGGCCATACGTCCGCGCGTCCGAGGCATGACAGCAGATAGATGTCGGCAGTCCACGGCCCGATGCCCTTGACGGCAAGAAGCCGCTCGGCGGCTTGCGCATCATCGAGCTTGGCAAGCTCATCGAGATCGAGACGGCCATCGGCGACCGCCATGGCGAGCGCGCTCAGGGCTGCAATCTTGCCGCGCGACAGACCGCAGGCGGTCATGACCTCAGGGCCGGCGGCCAGCAGCGGCAAGGGTTCAAACGGTGTCACGGCAGCCCGCAACCGCTCCAGAATGGCCGCCGCGGCGTAAAGCGAAATCTGTTGTTCGACGATGATGGCGGCGAGTCCGGCAAAGCCGCCGGGCGCCCGGCGCAACGGCGGCAGGCCGTTGGCTTCGGCCAGTCCGCCAAACCGTGGCTCCATGCGCGCCAGCGCGGCGACGCCGCTCGCAATATCGTCCATGGTGTCGATCAGCTGCATGCGCCGGCGTTCCCCCGGAAGGGAATTTGCCCTATAGCGCCGGCCATGACGAGACCGACTTTCCGCTTTGCCCCGAGCCCCAACGGCTTTTTGCATATCGGGCATGCCTTCTCCGCACTGTTCACGGCCCGGGCAGCACGGGAGGCGGGCGGTCGCTTCATCGTGCGCATCGAGGACATCGACGTGGCGCGCTCGAGTGAAACCTTCGTTGAGGCACTGCTGACCGATCTTGCCTGGCTGGGCCTTGCCTGGGAGGAACCGGTGCGGCGGCAGTCGGCCCACATGGCCGACTACGCCGCACTCCTGGCACGGCCTGCGGCCATGGGCCTTCTATATCCCTGCTTCTGCTCGCGCCAGGATATCCGCCAGACACACCCGGCACGCCAGGATCCCGACGGTACTCCGATCTATCCCGGCACCTGCCGGCACCTGACGGCCACAGAACGCGCGCGTCGCATTACAGCGGGCGAGCCGCACAGCCAGCGCCTCGATCTGGCGCGCGCCCTTGCCTTGCCTGCCGCGACCGGCCTCACTTTCATCGAGGAAGGCGCCGGACCCGAAGGTGAGACGGGAAGGCTCACGGTCAGGCCCGAACTGTGGGGCGATGTCATCCTGGCCCGCAAGGACATCGCCACCAGCTATCACATGGCCGTGGTCCACGACGATGCGCTGCAAGGCATCACCCATGTGACGCGGGGCCAGGACCTGTTTCATGCCACCCACATCCACCGCCTGTTGCAGGCCCTGCTCGGCCTGCCGCAGCCGGTCTACCGCCACCACCCGCTCATTACCGACGAGACCGGCCGCAAGCTCGCCAAGTCGGCTGGCGACACCAGCATCAGGTCGCTACGGACGGCCGGCGTCACAGCAGCCGACATTCGCCGGCAACTGGGGTTCGACAACTGAAGGCCCGAAACCCGCTCCCCCTCTGGCACGGCAGGCCGCTTTGCCCATATAAGAACGCATGATGAGCCCGATCATCCATTCCTCCGATCTGCCGTTCCGCAAGATGAACGGCCTCGGCAACGATTTTGTCGTGCTCGATGCGCGCGCGCGGCCGCTTGCCGTAAGCGAGCCGGCCGCCCGCGCCATCGCCGACCGCCAGACCGGCATCGGCTGCGACCAGCTTATCGTCATCGAGCCCTCGCCCAAGGCCGATGTGCGCATGCGCATCTGGAACAGCGCCGGCGGCGAAGTCGAATCCTGCGGCAATGCCTCGCGCTGCATCGCCGATCTGCTGTTCAAGGAGTTGGGACGCACGAACGCCAGCATCGACACCGCAGGCGGCTTGTTGTCGTGTACATCGGCCGGCGACGGCCTCGTCACCGTTGACATGGGCGTGCCGCGTTTCGGCTGGCGCGACATCCCGCTGGCGGAGGAGTTTCACGACACGCGCGGCATCGAGCTTCAAGTAGGCCCCATCGATGCGCCGCTCATTCATACCCCCTCGGTGGTCAATGTCGGCAATCCGCACTGCATCTTCTGGGTGAAAAGCCTCGACGTCATCGACCTGGGCAAGGTCGGGCCGATGCTGGAGCATCACCCGCTGTTCCCCGAGGCCGCCAATATCTCGCTTGCCCGCGTCGATGACCGCGAACATATCACGCTGAAAGTCTGGGAGCGCGGGGCGGGACTGACCCGCGCCTGCGGAACCGGTGCCTGCGCCGCGGCGGTCGCGGCGGCGCGAAAGCGCCTCACCGGCCGCACGGTGACCGTCACCCTGCCCGGCGGCGACCTGAAAATCGAATGGCGCGACAGCGACGATCACATGCTTATGACGGGGCCGGTTACCTACGAATTCGAAGGTACGCTGCCCGCTGCCTTGGCGGCGATGCTTGTGCCGACTGCGGGGGACTGAACAGCATGGCGATCCTGACCAAACTCGACATCACCGGCACAGTCGAGGCCCTGCTGAGCAATCCCGACCGCCAGACGGGATTGGAAAAGTCCCGCCAGGAGCGGCTCACTCTCACCTTCGACGGGATTGTCGGAGACTGCCACAGCGGTCGCACGCACCCTTCCGACGTGCGCACGATCACCCAGTACAAGCGCGGTATCGAGGTCGCGAACACCCGCCAGCTTTCGATCCTGTCACACGAGGATCTCACCGACATCGCAAGCGACATGGGCCTTGCCGACTTGCCGCCGGAATGGGTCGGCGCCAATCTAGTGACCCGCGGCATTCCGCACCTGAGCTTCTTGCCGCCCTCGACGCGCCTGATGTTTTCCTCCGGCGCCACCCTCATCGTCGACATGGAAAACGCCCCGTGCCGCTATGTGGCGGACGTGATCGAAAAGCATCGCCCGGGCAAGGGTTCAGGTTTCATTGCTGCCGCCCAGCACAAACGTGGCGTCGTTGCCTGGGTGGAAAAGCCTGGCGACATCGCGCAGGGCGACACCATCGTTCTGCATATTCCGCCGCAGCGCATCTACGAGGCGATGGCGCAATGAATGCCCCTCACAGCCTTGAGTTTCTGGTCGCGCCCGAGCCCGACAGCGGCGAACTGGCACATGAGGTCGAGGGTATTGACCAGGACGGCAGGCCGGTCGACCAGCACGTGGTGCATGAGCGCCCGTTGACCATCTATCTCAACGGCCAGGAAATCGTCACCGCCATGACCATCGGCGATCATCCCGACTGGCTGGCAGTGGGCTATCTGCTCAATCAGGGCATGCTCAAGGCCGATGACGACATCACCGCCATCGACCACGATGCCGATCTCGGCGTCGTGGTGGTGCGCACGGCGCGCAAGACCAATTTCGAGGAAAAGCTGAAGAAGAAGGTCAGGACCTCGGGCTGCGCCCAGGGCACCGTGTTCGGCGACCTGATGGAGACAATCGAGGCCATCGAGCTCAATCGCGGCGCCATCATCCGCACGTCGTGGCTTTATGCCCTGACAAAAAAGATCAACACGCAGCCCTCGCTCTATCTGAAGGCGGGCGCCATCCATGGCTGCGTCTTGTGCCAGGCGGATCGCCCGCTGGTCTATCTCGAAGACGTCGGGCGCCACAACGCGGTGGACAAGATCGCCGGCTGGATGTTCCTCAACAAGATCGCCCCCGACGACAAGATCTTCTACACCACCGGCCGCCTCACCTCGGAAATGATCCTCAAATGCGTCGCCATGCGCATTCCCATACTCGCCTCGCGCTCCGGCTTCACCGCCTGGGGCGTCGAACTGGCGCGCCAGACCCATCTCACCCTCATCGGCCGGGCGCGGGGCAAGCGCTTCGTGGCGCTGTCGGGTCTGGAACGCATCGTCTTCGATGCCGACACTAGCCAGGACGGGGAGGAAGACCGCCGGCATGCCCGCAAAGGCGCCGGAGGTGACGACTGACATGGCCGCAACCGTCATCGGCTGCATCCTGGCAGGCGGCCTTGCCCGGCGCATGGGCGGCGGCGACAAGGGTCTCATAAGGCTTCAGGGCCGACCCATCCTCAATCACGTCATAGCCCGCCTTGAACCACAGATCGCTTCCATGGTGATCAATGCCAACGGCGATCCTGCCCGTTTTGCATCCTATGGCCTGCCGGTGACCGCCGACAGTATCGAGGGCTTTGCCGGGCCACTGGCCGGGGTGCTGGCCGGTCTCGTCTGGGCAAGGAAAGAGGCGCCCGAGGCCAGCCATGTGGTGACGGTGGCGACCGATACGCCCTTTCTACCGCGCGATCTGGTGGCCCGCCTTCAGGCAGCCGCCAGCGCCGCCGGCGCCGCGATGGCCACCGTCTCGTCCAATGGGCGCACCCATCCGGTGTTCGGCCTGTGGCCGGTCGGCCTTGCCGGCGACCTCGAACGGGCGATGCGCGATGAGGCATTGCGCAAGGTCGATAAGTTCACCGGCCGCTACCGGCTTGCGGTTGCGGAGTTTGACGCCGGACCCTACGATCCCTTCTTCAACGCCAACGCGCCTGATGACGTGATCGAGGCGGAACGCATCGCAAGGGAATTCGGCGCGTGAGCCGCAAGGTCATCGGCATCACCGGTTACAAGAACACCGGCAAGACCACGCTGCTGGAAGGGCTGGTGCGCAATCTGACGGCGCGCGGCTACCGCATCGCCACCATCAAGCATGCCCATCATGCCTTCGACATCGACCACGAAGGTCGCGACAGCTATCGCCACCGGGCAGCCGGCGCCGCTGAGGTCACCGTGGTGTCGCGGCACCTGTGGGCCAATATCCGCACCCTCGATGACGAAGCCGAACCGACTTTCGCCGAGGTTCTGGCCGACATCGGTGCCGCCGATCTGATCATGGTGGAAGGTTATAAGCGCGACCACTTTCCCAAGATCGAGGTGCGCAACCTCGACCTCGATCATCCAGCGCTCGACAATGCCGACGGCACTGTCGTGGCGATCGCCGCCAGCGGTGCGGTGGAGAGCGCGGATGTCCCGGTCTTTTCCCGGGACGACATCGAGGCGATTGCCGCCTTCGTCATCACCCGCATGGGGCTCGACCCGCGATGAATGGCAAGCGGCGCATTCTCGACGACTGCTTTCTGCACGACCGGGACCGGCTCAGCCACGACGAGGCGGTGGCCCTCATCCTCGAGCGTCTGTCGCCGGTCGCCGGGTCCGAGACGATCGTCACCCATGCAGCGTTGAACCGCATCCTCGCCGAGGACATCGTGGCGCCGCGCGACGTACCCGCCTTTGCCAATGCGGCCGTCGACGGCTATGCCGTGGCGCATGCGAGCCTCGCCGCCGCCGGGGAGACCCGGTTGCCGGTCGTGACGCGGGTGACGGCCGGGCACCCGCCCGACCGCCCGCTCGCACCAGGTGAGGCGGCACGCATCTTCACCGGGGCCGTAATGCCGCAAGGTGCCGATACCTGCATCATGCAGGAAGACGTCGGCGTCGTGGGCAGCGATGTCGTTGTTCCTCCGGGTGTCAAGATGGGTGCCAACACCCGCGAGGGCGGCGAGGACGTGAAATGCGGCGAGACCGTTGTTGCCGCCGGCACCCGCCTCAGGCCGCAGGAACTGGCCGCCATTGCCTCCACCGGACGCGACAGCATCGCTTGTGCCCGCCACTTGCGGGTGGCGCTGGTGTCGACCGGCGACGAAGTGGTGCGTCCGGGCAATCCGCTGGCGAGCGGCCAGGTCTATGATTCCAACCACGCCCTGCTGACGGGGCTGATGGCGGCGGCCGGCGTGGAGAGCATCGACTTCGGCGTGCTCCCCGACAGCCGCGAGGCGGTCCGCCATGCCGTCGCAAAGGCAGCACGAACAGCCGATGTCATCCTCACCACCGGCGGGGCCAGCCGCGGCGAGGCCGACTTCATCGTCGAGACCATCCGGGAAATGGGCTCGCTGCACGCCTGGCAGATCGCCGTCAAGCCGGGCAGGCCGCTGGCCATGGGTCAGGTGAACGATACCGTGTTCTTCGGCCTTCCGGGCAACCCGGTGGCGGCGTTCATCACCGTCCTGCTCTATGTCCAGCCGATGTTCGCGCGCCTCCAGGGCGCCCGCTGGCATCCGCCGCGACGCTTCCAGGTGCCGGCGGGCTTCGCCATCCCGAAGAAGAAGGCCGACCGCCGGGAATTCTGGCGAGGCTGGCTGGAAGAGCGCGACGGACGCCTGATCGCCATGAAGTTTGCCCGCGACGGTTCCGGCCTGATCACCGGGCTGACCAAGGCCGAAGGCCTCATCGAGGTCATCGAGGAGGTGACGCAGGTTGCGCCCGGCGACATGGTCTCCTTCATCCCGTTCGGCGAGTTCGGCCTGTAGATCGAAAGGAGCGAGCATGACCGGCCCCCGCGATGTCATCGACTTCTGGAACGACGCCGGTGAGCAACGCTGGTTTACCAAGGATGCCGCCTTCGACGGCGCCCTGTCGGCGCGTTTCAGGGACCTCCTTGCCGAGGGTCGCGCCGGCCGCCTCGATCAATGGGCCGCAACGCCCGAAGGGGCGTTGGGGCTCGTCATCCTGCTCGACCAGTTTTCCCGCAACATCCATCGCGGCAACCCTCTGATGTTTGCCGCCGACCATCGCGCCCTGGGACTGGCGAAACAGTCCATTGCCCGGGGCGACCACTACCAATTCCCTGCACCGCTGGCCAAATGGCTCTACATGCCCTTCGAGCACGCCGAGGACATCGATGCCCAGGAACGCTGCGTTGGCCTGTTCATGGCGCGCGGACCCGCCGAGAATGTGCCCTATGCCATTGATCACCGCGACATCATCGCCCGCTTCGGGCGCTTTCCGCATCGCAACCCCATCCTCGGACGCAAGTCGACCCCGCAAGAACTGGCCTACCTGGCCGATGGCGGCTTTGCCGGGTGACGATGATGTCGGATTCGGGCGGGCGACAGTCGTTCCGTCTCACGCTTGTTGAATGCGGCTCACTATGGTGACGCCAGCGCCATCGCATTGAAAAGCGAGCGGGCCCGGAGGATCTGTATATGAAAACACATGCACGCGTGGTGGTGATCGGCGGCGGCGTCGTGGGCGTCGGCACACTTCATGCCCTGGTGAAGAAGGGCTGGTCGGACGTGGTGCTGATCGAGCGCAACGAGTTGACATCCGGGTCGACCTGGCACGCTGCGGGCCTGTTGCCCTTGTTCAACATGTCCTATTCGGTGGGCCAGATCCACAAGTACTCGGTCAAGCTCTATGACGGCCTGGAGGCTGAGACCGGCCAGAACGTGGGCTTCAAGAAGGTTTCCAATATCCGCCTCGCCCGCACGCCGGTGCGCATGGACGAATATCACTATTATGCCGGCGTCGCCGAGACCATCGGCGTCAAGGTCAACTTCCTCACCCCCGAGCAGTTGAAGGAAATCTGGCCGCTGTGCGAGACAGACGGCATCATCGGCGCCATCCAGCATCCCGATGACGGCTATATCCAGCCCGCCGACCTCACCCAGGCGCTGGCCAAGGGCGCGCGCGATGGCGGTGCCCAGATCTACCGCAAGACCCGCGTCGTCGGCATCGAGCAGAAACCGGGCGGCGAATGGCTGGTCAAGACCGACAAGGGCGATATCACGTGCGAACACCTGGTGTCGGCGACCGGCAACTTCGTGCGCCAGACAGGCGACATGCTGGGCCTCGATATCCCGGTCATCCCGGTCCAGCACCAGTATATCGTCACCGAACCGCATCCGGCGATCCAGGCGCGCCAGAAGGCGGGCCTGCCCGAGATGGGGGTTTTGCGCGAGTCGGATTCGTCCTGGTACATGCGCGAGGAAAACGGCGGACTGCTGCTCGGCCCTTACGAGAAGGGCGCGCCGTGCTGCTACATCGACGGTCCGGCCGAGGATGCCGAATTCGAACTGTTCCAGGAAGACCTCGACCGCCTCGCCCCTCACATCGAGACCGCCATGGCGCGGGTGCCGGCGTTCGGCGAGGTGGGCATCAAGAAGGTTTATAATGGCGCCATCTGCTATACGCCCGACGGCTCGCCGATCATCGGCCCGGCCTGGAGCCGGCGCAACCTGTGGCTCAATGAAGGCCATTCCTTCGGCGTCACTGCCGCCGGAGGGGCGGGGTGGCAACTGGCCGAATGGATCGTCGAGGGCGAGCCCTCCATCGACATGATGGGCGTCGATCCGCGCCGCTTCGGTCCCTATGCCTCGCGCGGCTACCTGAAGGCCAAGAACGAGGAGGCCTATCGCATGGTCTTCACGTTGCACTACCCCGATGAGGAACGCCCCGAGGCGCGGCCCGTCAAGCAGTCGCCGTGCTATGGCCGCATGAAGGCGCTGGGGGCGGTATTCGGCTCGGTCTATGGCTGGGAGCGGCCCAACTGGTTCGCGCCGGCCGGCTACGGCTTCGATCCCGACGAGATCGAGCGGCCCGACGTTCTGACCAACGAGAACCATGCTCCCGTCGCCCCCGGCGAGAAGGTGAAGGAGTTGTGGTCCTTCCGGCGCTCCAACTATTTCGAGCACGTCGGCAACGAGTGCCGCCACGTGCACGAAAAGGTGGGCCTGCTCGACATGACCGCCTTCGCCAAATACGAATGCTCCGGGCCGGGCGCCGAAGCCTGGCTCGATTCCATTCTCGCCAACCGCATCCCCAAGAAGATCGGCCGCGTCGGCCTGTGCCACCTGCTGTCCGAAGCCGGCGGGGTGCGTTCGGAATTCACCGTCCACCGTATCGGGCCCGACAGCTTCTACATGGTTGGCCCCGGCGCCTTCGAGCGCCACGACTGGGACACCTTGTCGAAGCTCCTGCCCGCTACGGGTGGCGTCCGCCTGCAGAAGGTCACCGGCCAATATGGCGTGCTGGTGCTGGCAGGTCCCTCATCGCGTGATGTCCTGCAAAAACTCACCGACACCGATCTCTCCAACGCCAGCTTCCCTTGGCTGACCGGCAAGCCGATCAGCATCGGCATCGCCCAGGCGCAGGCGCTGAGGGTCAACTTCGTCGGCGAACTGGGTTGGGAACTGCATCATCCCATCGAGATGCAGAACACCATCTTCGATCTGGTGATGGCAGCCGGTGCCGAGTTCGACATCAAGCCGTTCGGTATCCGCGCCATGACATCGCTCGCCATCGAAAAGTCCTACCGCCTGATCCCGCGCGAATTGTCGATCGAGTATTCCGCCTACGAGTCGGGTCTCGACCGCTTCGTGCATCCCAACAAGGGCCAGTTCCTCGGACGCGATGCCCTGGTCAAGCGTCATGCCGAGGGCGACAAGTGGAAGTACGTCACCATGGAAGTGCATGGTGTTACCGATGCCGACGCGCGCGGGTCCGAGCCGGTCTATCGCAATGGCGAACTGGTCGGCCGGGCCACTTCCGGCGGTTTCGGCTGGCGGGTTGGCAAGTCGCTGGCGCTCGCCATGGTCAGGCCGGACCATGGCGGCGAAGGCACCGAACTGGAGATCAAGATCCTCGGTGACATGCACAAGGCGACCGTCATCGGTGAAAGCCCGTTCGATCCCGACAACGAACGCCTCAGGGCCTGACGCATCGACGTCGCGCATCAATCAGCGGCTATGCGCCGGCAGCGCGCAGCCATGCGTTTGCGCCATGTCTGGGAGCGCATCTTTCTGCTAGCGTCGCCGCCGGCAACAATATGGTGCGGGTGCGGCGTCGGTGGAGAGCGAGCAGTCCTATTCGCGCGGCGTGGTGCTGGTGCTGCTCGCCACCGTGGGCTGGAGCCTGTCAGGCCTGTTCGTGCGGCTATTGCCGGGTCTTGACGGCTGGCAGATCAACTGCTGGCGTGGCTACTGGATGGCGGTGGCGCTCCTCATCTATCTGGTGTCGGCCTATGGCGACGAGACCTGGGCGCGCTTTCGGGCCATCCCCATCGGGGCGTTCATCGCCGTTGCCTTCTTCTTCGCCCTCGGATCGACCCTCTATGTGACCTCGCTGACACTGGCCTCGACCGCCAATGTTGCCTGCCTGTCGGCAACCGCGCCGGTTTTTGCGGCCGTGTTGTCGCGCCTGGTCACCGGTGAAAGCCCCTCGCCCGCCACCTGGGCAGCCGCCGTGCTTGCTCTGGGCGGGGTGGCGTTCCTGGTGCATGACGGTCTGGAGGCCGGCCATTTGCCGGGCAATCTCGCAGCGCTTGGAACCGCGTTATCGTTTGCCTTCCAGACGACGGTGCTGCGTCGCTTTCGTGGCCACGACCTGGTGCCGGCGGTGTGTGTGGGGGGTTTCGTGGTCTTCCTGGTCGCGGGCCTGGCGGGCGGCGGCTTTGCCGTGGCGCCCCATCAGGTGGCGATCCTGGCGCTGATGGGGCCGGTGCAACTTGCGCTGCCGTTGATCTTCTTCGCCCGCTCGGCCCGTTCGGTGCCGGCGGTGGCGATGAGCCTCATCGCGCTCCTCGACGTTGTGCTCAATCCCTTGTGGGCGTGGATCGGGGTGGGCGAACGCCCGAGCCTCACCGACGCTATCGGCGGCGGCGTCATCGTCGCCGCAGTTGCGCTCTCGGTGGCCTTCGGCCGACGCGCCGCGATGGTTGCGAGACGCGGACGCGAGGCCGCCGGCATCGTGTAGAGAAGAATTGCGGCCGAAATGAAAACGGCACGGAGAGCAATCCTCCGTGCCGTGCCGATCCTCGGGTGACGGACCCGCCTAGAACAGGCCGACGACCACGCCGTTTTCGAGGCCGATGACTTCAGCGGCCGGCGAGCGCGGCAGGCCCGGCATCGTCATGACGTCGCCGCAGATGGCAACGACGAACTCGGCCCCCGCCGAAAGCCGCACCTCGCGGATCGGCACCACGTGACCGGTGGGTGCGCCCTTGCGGTTGGGGTCGGTCGAGAACGAGTACTGGGTCTTGGCCATGCACACGGGGAACTTGCCGTAGCCGTTGGCCTCGAAGTCCTTGAGCTGGTTCTTGACCGAGGCGTCCGCAGAGACGTCGTCGGCGCGATATATCTCCTGGGCGATGGTCTTGATCTTGTCCCACAACGGCATATCCTCGCCGTAGATGGGGCTGAACTTGCTCTCACCCGATTCAGCCATCCTGGCCACCGCCGCTGCCAGTTCCTCGGTGCCCTTGCCACCCTCGGCCCAGTGGGTGCATTTGAACGCTTCGACGCCCTGTTCCTTGCAGTAGGCCTTCACCGCCTCGATCTCGGCATCGGTGTCGAAGATGAAGTGGTTGATCGCGACAGCCACCGGCACGCCGAACTTCCGCACGTTCTCGATGTGGCGGCCGAGATTGGCGAGGCCCTTCTTCACGGCCTCGACGTTTTCCTTCTTGAGATCGTCCTTGGCGACGCCGCCATGCATCTTGAGCGCCCTGACGGTTGCCACGATCACCGTCGCGTCGGGTTTGAGGCCGGCCTTGCGGCACTTGATGTCGAAGAATTTCTCGGCCCCGAGATCGGCACCGAAGCCGGCTTCGGTCACCACGTAGTCGGTGAGCTTGAGCGCCGTCGTTGTGGCCATCACCGAGTTGCAGCCGTGGGCGATGTTGGCGAACGGCCCGCCATGGATAAACGCCGGATTGTTCTCCAGCGTCTGCACCAGGTTGGGCATCAGCGCGTCCTTCAGGAGCACCGTCATGGCGCCCGGTGCCTTGAGCTCGCGGGCAAACACCTGGCTGCGGTCGCGGCGCTGGGCAACGACGATCTGCGACAGGCGGCGCTCCAGGTCAGCCACCGACGTCGACAGGCAGAAGATGGCCATGATCTCCGAGGCCACCGTGATGTCGAAGCCGGTCTCGCGCGGAAAGCCGTTGGCCACCCCGCCGAGCGAGCAGTTGACCTGGCGCAGGGCGCGGTCATTCATGTCCATCACGCGGCGCCAGGAAACGCGGCGCACGTCGATGCCGAGATCGTTGCCCCAGTAGACGTGGTTGTCGATCATCGCCGACAGCAGGTTGTGGGCGGTGCCGATGGCGTGCAGGTCGCCGGTGAAATGGAGGTTGATGTCCTCCATGGGCACGACCTGGGCATAACCACCACCGGCCGCACCCCCCTTGACCCCGAAGCACGGCCCGAGCGAGGGCTCGCGCAGGCAGATCATGGCTTTCTTGCCGATGCGGTTGAGGCCATCGCCGAGGCCCACAGTGGTGGTGGTCTTGCCTTCGCCGGCCGGGGTCGGCGTGATCGCCGTGACAAGGATCAGCTTGCCGTTGGGCTTGCCCTTCAGGGTGTCGATATAGGCGAGGTCGACCTTGGCCTTGGTATGACCAAAAGGAATGAGATGCTCAGGGGCAATACCCAACTTGGCGCCGATTTCCATGATGGGTTTCGTGCGCGCAGCGCGGGCGATTTCGATATCGCTTTTGACCTCGGCCATGGGACATCCTCCTCCTTGGCGTTATTTGACCTACCGCGGCGGTTCCTACGCCATGTTTTCCGCTTTTTCCAGAGCGATACGCAAAAAAATGTCACCACGCACGATTTGCAGGGGCGTCGATTGCGTCTTGACGCCGATGTCCGCAAGTCTAGTTTGCCTGTTGAACCGGGGTCTCCCGCAGAGGCTGGCCCGAGCATTCATTTCAGGCAGAACCCATGAGAAATTTTCATACCCCAGGACACTCTACGGCGTATGGCGTCAATGGCATGGCGGCCACGTCGTCGCCACTTGCAACGCTGGCGGCCATCGACGTGCTGCGCCATGGCGGCAATGCGGTTGATGCCGCGGTCACCGCCTCGGCCGTGCTGTGCATCACCGAACCTCACATGACGGCAATCGGCGGCGACTGCTTTGCCCTGGTGGGGGCGCCGGATGGCAAGGTGACCGGCCTGAACGGCTCGGGCCGTGCCTCTATGCGTGCCGATGCCGACTGGCTGAAGGCTTCCGGCCTCACCGAAATTGCTCCCGACAGCGTGCATGCGGTCACCGTGCCCGGCGCCATCGATGCCTGGGACCGGCTTCTCAGGCGCTTCGGCACCCTGACGCTGGGCGATTGCCTGCAGCCGGCCATCCGCCATGCCGAAGAAGGCGTACCGACCCAGCCCAGGGTCGCCTTCGACTGGGTCGACGAGGTCGACCGCTTGAAGGCCGACGCTGGCGCCAGCCGCCATCTGCTGGTGAACGGCCGCGCCCCGTCAGAAGGCGAGATCATGCGCTATCCGGCGTTGGCGGAGACAATGAAGACCATCGCACGCGAAGGCCGCGACGGCTTCTATGCCGGCCGCGTGGCCGAAGATATCGTCACCTGCCTCGCCAAGCGCGGTGGTCTGTTGACGCTTGACGATTTCGCTGCTGCTGATGGTGACTTCGTCGAGCCGATCTCGACCGAATTTGCCGGCCGCGAGGTGCTCGAGATTCCCCCCAGCGGCCAGGGCCTCACCGCTCTCATGGCCCTCAATGCCCTGAGGCATTTCGATCTCGCCCGCCACGCGCCCGACAGCGTCGAGCGCCGCCATCTCGAGGTCGAGGCCATGAAGCTCGCCTGGGTGTTGCGCAACCGCTACATCGCCGATCCGAGCCAGGTCGACGTGCCGGTTGCCGAATTGCTGTCGGACAAGACGGCAGACATGATTGCCGGTCTCATCGATCTCAAGAAAGCCTTCAACGGCCCGGAATCGCTGGTGCCCATGGTCGGATCGCACACCGTCTATCTGAGCGTTGTCGACCGTGACCGGCTGGCGGTGTCTTTCATCAATTCGGTCTATGACCACTTCGGCGCCGCCATCGTCGCGCCGGTCTGCGGTGTTACGCTGCACAATCGGGGCAAGGCCTTCGTCACCGATCCCGCCCATCCCAACTGCATCGCGCCGGGCAAGCGCCCGTTGCATACCATCATTCCCGCCATGACCCGTAAGGATGGCCTCGTGGAAATGCCGTTCGGTGTCATGGGCGGCAATTACCAGCCCATGGGCCACGTGGCGGTGATGCTCAACCGCTTCGTCTACGGCATGGACCCGCAAGCTGCCATCGACTGGCCGCGCCTCTTCCCCGACAAGGGCGTGGTGGGCATCGAGGACGGCATCAGCGATGCGGTAGCTGCCGGACTGGCGGCGCTGGGGCACAGGGTCGAACGCCACAAGGATCCCTGGGGCGGCGGCCAGGCCATTGCCATCGATCGCCAGCGCGGCGTCCTGATCGGCGGCTCCGACCCGCGCAAGGACGGATTTGTGCTGGGCTATTAACGCCACCTGTTTCGCGTTTCTTTACGATTGGGGCGATATCCTTTCCCCGATGATCGGCTGTTCGCAAGGTGAGCGAGCGGCAGATGGTGAGTGTCTCGGCGTTCGATAGCGTCGCGAAAAGTCGGGTGATCAAGAGTGATGTCAGCAGGTACCGCACGGGCCAATCCGGTCGATTCCGCCGGTGAACCGGCAACTTCCGTACACCCCACCGATGCCATCGCCAAGGTGCGTGAGATCGAGGAATTCGAGCGCCTCCGCATGGCGGTCGAGGCCGCCGGCGAAGCTGCCTATCACTGGGATATCGGCGATGATCGGCTGACCTGGTCGAGTGGCATCAGCCGGATATTCGGCGGGGTCGACGCCGAACTTCTGGAGACCGGTCGCGGTTATGCCAGCCTTCTCGACCGCGACAGCTTCACCTCCCGCTTCGAGGCGGTGATGCGTTCATCGCTGAGCGATGACGGCGAAGGCGTTCCCTTTCAGATCGAGTACAAGGTCAAGCCGTTCGGCCGCGACGACGAGCGTGAATTGTGGATCGAGGATGTCGGCCGCTGGTATGCCGGCCATGACGAACAGCCTGCCCAGGTGTTCGGGGTCATCCGCCATGTCGACGACCGCATTGCACGCGATGCCCATTCCCGCTTTCTCGGTCACTGCGATCCGCTTACCGGCCTGATGAACCGGGGACGGCTGGCCGAAGCCCTGGGCGAGACCATTGCCGCCGCCGAGCAAGCGGGGACGTCGTGCGCCTATCTCATTGCCTCGGTCTCTAATCTGCCCGTGGTCAACGATGCCTACGGTTTCGACATCGCCGATGAAGTCATTGTCTCGGTGGCCCGCCGCCTGCGCGAGGTGGTACGCAATGGCGATCTGATCGGGCGCTATTCGGGCTCAAAGTTCGGCATCATCCTTGCCAGTTGCAGCGAAGAGGAATTGCACGTTGCTGCCGAGCGCTTCCTGAGCGTTGCCCGCGACAGTGTCATCGAGACCGAGCGCGGACCGGTATGGGCCATGTTGTCGATCGGCGGCCTGGTGCTGCCGAAACATGCCGAGGACCCCAATGCCGCCATGGCCAAGGCCGAAGAGGCCCTCACCGAGGCCAGGCGGCAACCCTCCGATGCCTTCATCGCCTACCGCCCCTCGCCCGAGCGCCTGTCGGTGCGCGGCCTCAACGCCCGCTGCGCGGCGGAAATCGTCTCCAGCCTGCGCGAAAGCCGCTTCACGCTCGCCTACCAGCCCATCATTTCCACGACAACCCGCGAGGTCGTCTTTCACGAGGCCCTGCTGCGCATGGCCTGCGATGAAGGCGACACCGTCGCCGCGGTGCACCTCATCCCCATCGCCGAAAAGCTCGGGCTCGTCCGTCTGATCGACCGCACCGTCATGAACATGGCGGTCGACCAATTGCTGCGCCATCCAGATGCCGTCCTGTCGCTGAACGTGTCGGGAACGACCGCCACCGACCCGCGCTGGTTCACCCAGCTCACCGACCTGCTGCAGGAAAACCGCCAGGTCACCGAGCGGATGATCGTCGAGATCACTGAAACCGTGGCCCTCAACGATCTCGACGAGACGGTGCGCTTCATCACCTCGCTGCGCGATCTGGGATGCCGGGTAGCCATCGACGATTTCGGCGCCGGCTACACCTCGTTTCGCAATCTGAAGGTCCTCAACGTCGACATGGTGAAGATCGACGGCTCGTTCTGCGAGCACCTGAGCGAGAACCGCGACAATCAGTATTTCGTCCGTTCGCTGGTCGACCTCGCCAAGAAATTCAACCTCGGGACCGTGGCCGAATGGGTGCAGGACGAACGCGACGCCGAACTGTTGACCGGTTGGGGCGTCGACTATCTGCAAGGCAATTTCTTCGGCCCCGCCAGCCTCACCATCCCCTGGGCGGAGCGCGAAGGCGAAGCCGCATCTGATGCCCCGGAGCATGTGTTCGACGCCTCGCGGTTCATCGACGACGCCTCCCGGCAGGCTGGCGACGACGGCGACGATCAGCCCTTCGTGCCGCTGCTGCCCGATCCCGCTCCTCTGTCCACCGAGGACGAGGCCACCCTCACCGTCGATGCCGAGCCGGTGGAAGACGAGGCCTTCCCGGGCGGGCCGGACACCGAAGACGAGGCAGGTGAAGCCTTCATCGCCGTGGAGCCGGAGCCGGCCAGCGCGGAACCCCCTGCCGGCGATAGCGCCGAAGTCGGCGAAACTTTCGTCGCCGAGGAGCATGAACCGGAACCCGACACCGGCCCGGATGACGATGGGCCCGACCTGTCGAAATTGCGTTCCGCCGTCGCAGCCCTCGACCGCGCCTTCGCCGATCCGCCGCCACAAACAGCCAGGGCAACGGCAAAGTCAGCGGCTGGTTAGGGCACGACGCCGAAAAGTGGATGCCACCTTTCGGAGAACATCACGCTCAACATCTCAAGATCGATCAGCCTTTTCTGCGAATTGGGTGTCGCCACCCAATTGCAGGCTGATCCATGCGCTACTTCTTCTTGTCCGCCAGTTCGTCCAGCCGGCTCTGCATGGCCAGAAGCTGGTTGCGCAGGGTATCCAGATCCGCCTGGCTTGCCCCCTCGCGCGCCTTCGATACCTCAGGGGGATTAGCTGACTTGTCCGATTCCGGCTCCCGGCGCGTCGCTTCGCCGGCCATGGCGAAGGGATTGAAGGTCGCCATGGCGTTCTGGAACATGGCGACATTGCGCTTGGTCAGGCCCTCCAGCATCTGGAACGGCTCGGCGCTGAAGGTGTCCATGAGCTGTTTGCGCATCTTGTCCTGGTCGCGCATCAAGGACTCGAGCGAAAACTCCAGGAAGCTCGGGACCACCGCCTGCATGCTGTCGCCGTAGAAGCGGATGAGCTGTCGCAGAAAATTGATCGGCAACAGCGTCGTGCCCTTGCCCTCTTCCTCGAAGATGATCTGGGTCAGCACCGTGCGGGTGATGTCCTCGCCGGTCTTGGCATCGCAGACGGTGAAATCGACGCCCTCGCGCACCATGTGCGACAGGTCTTCAAGCGTCACATAACTGCTGGTGGCGGTGTTATAGAGGCGGCGATTGGCGTATTTCTTGATGACGATGGGCTCGCGGCCCGGTGCATTAGCCTCGTTCACGGCCTGTCCTCGCCTGTTCGCGATCTTGTTCCCTTTTTGTGGGCCTTGCAGTGCACAATTGCAAGTGCAAAAGCCCGGGCGCCTGCTGCCCTCCCTTGCTGCAATGCGGTATTCCATTAGACTAATTTTGCGTTGCACAACGATCGCGATGGGGGCATTAATGAGCCACCTTTGGCCGCGTCCGACCCGACGCCGGCCGCAAACGCTATGAAACGGAGGTACTTCAACCATGGCAGATTCCAGCAATTCCGTCGTCATCGTATCGGCCGCCCGCACCGCGGTCGGCTCGTTTGCCGGGGCCTTCAACACCCTGGCCGCCTCCGAACTCGGCTCCATCGCCCTCAAGGCGGCCATGGACCGCGCCAAGGTCGAGCCGGCAGATGTGGACGAGGTCATCCTCGGCCAGATCCTCACCGCCGGCGCCGGCCAGAACCCCGCCCGCCAGGCCTCCATCAACGCCGGCGTGCCGGTGGAAAGCCCGGCCTGGGCCGTCAACCAGTTGTGCGGTTCGGGCCTCAGGGCAGTGGCGCTCGGCATGCAGCAGATCCTCAACGGCGATGCCGATATCGTCGCTGCCGGCGGCCAGGAATCCATGAGCCAGGCCCCCTACTGCGCCAAGCTGCGCGACGGCATCAAGATGGGCGATTTCAAGATGATCGACACGATGATCAAGGACGGGCTGTGGGATGCCTTCAACGGCTATCACATGGGCAACACCGCGGAAAACATCGCCAAGCAGTGGCAGATCACCCGTGAGCAGCAGGACGCCTTCGCGGTCGCCTCGCAGAACAAGGCCGAGGCCGCCCAGAAGGCCGGCAGGTTTGCCGACGAGATCGTCCCCGTCACCATCAAGACCCGCAAGGGCGACGTCGTCGTCGACCAGGACGAATATATCCGCCATGGCGCGACGCTTGAAGGCATGGCCAAGCTGAAGCCGGCCTTCGAGAAGGATGGCACGGTGACCGCTGGCAACGCCTCGGGCATCAACGACGGGGCTGCCGCGGTGGTGCTGATGTCGGCCGCCGAGGCCGGGCGCCGCGGCCTCAAGCCGCTGGCCCGCATCGTCTCCTGGGCCCATGCCGGCGTCGATCCGGCGATCATGGGCACCGGCCCCATTCCCGCCTCGCGCAAGGCGCTGGAGAAGGCCGGCTGGAAGGTTTCCGACCTCGACCTGGTGGAGGCCAACGAGGCCTTTGCCGCCCAGGCCTGCGCCGTCAACCACGACATGGGCTGGAACACCGACATCGTGAATGTCAATGGCGGGGCGATCGCCATCGGCCATCCCATCGGTGCATCCGGTGCCCGCGTGCTGGTGACGCTGCTGCACGAGATGGGCAAGCGCGACGCCAAGAAGGGCCTTGCCACCTTGTGCATCGGCGGCGGCATGGGCATCGCCATGTGCGTCGAGCGCGACTAGATCTCTTGATCTGACGCATTTTCGAACCGCAAAGTTCCGCGTAAGCTGATAAAGGATACGCCAAGGCCGGATAACGGTCGGGCCGGAGGGGCGCTTCGCGTCGCTTCCGGCTGAATTTTTGGGAGGAGTTTGCAAATGACACGCATCGCCGTCGTCACGGGAGGCTCGCGCGGCATCGGCGCGGCGATTTCCGTGGCGCTGAAGAATGCCGGCTACAAGGTGGTGGCCAACTACCATGGCAACGACGAGGCGGCGACCCGCTTCAAGGCCGACACCGGAATCGAAGTGAGGAAATGGGACGTCAGCGACCATGACGCCTGCGCCCGCAACCTCGCAAGCATCGCCAACGAGGTCGGGCCCGTCGACATCCTCGTCAACAATGCCGGCATCACCCGCGACGGCATGTTCCACAAGATGACCCACGAGCAGTGGTCAGAGGTGATCAACACCAACCTCAATTCGCTCTTCAACATGACGCGCCCCGTGTGGGAAGGCATGCGCGAGCGGGGTTTCGGGCGGGTCATCTGCATCTCCTCGATCAACGGCCAGAAGGGCCAGGCCGGCCAGGTCAACTACTCCGCCTCCAAGGCGGGCGACCTCGGCTTCGTCAAGGCGCTGGCGCAGGAGGGGGCCTCCAAGGGCATCACCGTCAATGCCATCTGCCCGGGCTATATCGGCACCGAGATGGTGCGGGCGATCCCCCAGGAGGTGCTCGACAAGCGCATCCTACCGTTCGTCCCGGTGGGGCGTCTCGGCGAACCGGAAGAGATCGCGCGCTGCGTGGTGTTCCTCGCCTCCGACGATGCCGGCTTCATCACCGGCTCGACGATCAGCGCCAATGGCGGCCAGAACATGGTGTAGCGAGCGCCCGCCGGCGCTTGCGTTCAGGCACGGCTTCTCGCCTCCGCTGGCGTTTTGGCCGCGAAGGGTCCCGGGGGGTTGGGGAAAGCGCCAGTCGAGCGCTTGACTGTTGTAGAGGGTGCGCTTTGCCGGCGCTTTCCCCGTGGCCTTGTGGACGGGCGGCTGGAGTCTTTAACACATGAATTGCTCGCCTGACGGGCATGCCGGATAACGGCTATTGCAGGCCGGCCGGCACCAGTTCACCGTCAGGGTCACTGCCCTTCACGCGCGTCCGGACCGTAGTATCCGGACCCCTGAGCCAGGACACACCCGCACCCCGGTTCAGCGTTGTCCGTCACAACGCGGAACGGAGAGCCACACTTGCCTCCCCGTGACCGGACGGCTCGCGAGCCACGCCCCGGGAGTGGGAGACAGGTGGAACGAACATAGAACAATTTAGTCCGCTTGTCAAGACTTGATTGCCATATTCTGCAATTTATTCCCCATTCCTCTCCACCGTCATGCCGGTACTTGATACCGGCATCCATGCCGCTGGCCTCGCGGCTGGCTGAGACCCAGGCGGAATAGACCCCGTGGTCAAGCCACGGGGTGACGGGGGGCGAGGGTGAAGTGCATGGCCCCTGGGTCGTCGGGTCAGGCTCGACGATGACACTTGGGGCGAGAGCGGAAGAAAAGCGCGATGCTTTCGTTCATTGCCTCTCTCCACCGTCATGCCGGTACTCGATGCCGGCATCCATGCCGCTGGCGTCGCGGCTGGGTGAGGCCCTGGCGGAATGGACCCTGTGGTCAAGCCACGGGGTGACGGGGGGCGAAGGTGGAGTGTGTGGCTCAAGGGCCGTCGGGTCAGGCCGACAAAGACAACGGCGCGCGCGGTGACGGCGGTGGCAGCGACATGGGAGCGCTTTTCGGCGGACGGGCAAAGATGCAATGATGGGTGAAGAGTAAACAGACAGAGCGGAGGGCGCCATGCACAAGAAGCCGCACAAGCTGGTGGTCAGGAACATCGGCCTGATGTTGTCGGGGGCGCTTGAAGAGCCCGTCATCGAAGCCGACGCCGTAGTGGCGGTGGGCGGACGCATCGCCGGCTTCGGCCGCCTCAAGGACCTCGATGCCGATGATGCCGACGTGGTGGTCGACGCCAACGGTGTCACCCTGGCGCCCGGCCTCATCGACAGCCATGTGCATCCGGTCGCCGGCGACTGGACGCCGCGCCAGAGCCAGCTCAACTGGATCGAATCCTGCCTCCATGGCGGGGTCACCACCATGGTTTCGGCCGGCGAGGTACACATGCCCGGGCGGCCGCGCGACATCGTCGGCCTCAAGGCCATGGCGGTCGCCGCCCAGCGCATGTTCGACAATTTCCGCCCCTCCGGCGTCAAGGTGCTGGCCGGCGCCCCGGTCATCGAGGAGGGCATGGTGGAAGACGACTTCAGGCACATGGCCGAGGCCGGCGTAAAGCTGCTGGGCGAGGTGGGGCTCGGCTCGGTGAAGGCCGGTGACACCGCCCGCGACATGGTGGCCTGGGCGCGCAAATACGGCATCCAGTCGACCATCCACACCGGCGGCCCGTCCATTCCCGGCTCCGGCCTCATCGACAAGGACGTGGTGCTGGAGGCCGACGCCGACATCATCGGCCATATCAACGGCGGCCACACCGCGCTGCCCGACGATCAGATCCTGTGCCTGTGCGCCGAGTGCCAGCGCGGCATCGAACTGGTGCACAACGGCAATGAGCGCGCCGCCCTGGTGGCGCTCAGGGCCGCCCGGGAACTCAAGCAGTTGCCGCGCGTCATCCTCGGCACCGACGCCCCCGCCGGATCGGGCGTGCAGCCGCTCGGCATCCTGCGCATGATCGCCATGCTGTCGAGCCTGGCCGAGGTGCCGGCGGCGACCGCTTTCTGCTTTGCCACCGGCAATACTGCCCGCCTGCGCGATCTCGACTGCGGGTTGATCGAGGCCGGCCGCAGTGCCGATTTCGTGCTCATCGACCAGGCCCAGCATGCACCGGGCAAAAACATCCTTGAAAGCATCGAGCAGGGCAACCTGCCCGGGGTGGGCATGACCATCATCGACGGGATCGTCAGGACCGGCCGCAGCCGCAACACCCCGCCCGCCACCCGCCTGCCGGAAATCGTCGGCGCAGGCGCGCTCGGCGGCGGCCACTGAGGGTCGCACCCGCCGCGCGCTGCCGCAAAGATTGCCGTGGCGCCAGCCCCGGCGATTGGCCATAATGGGCAAAGGGGCAGGGAGCTCCGGCAAACACGGCCCGGTGCATGAACTGACGGGCGATGACGGCCCCGGCAGACGCGGGCGAGGGAGGATGGAATGCGCAATTTTCTGGTTTCGGCGGCGGCGCTTGCGGCTGTCGCAGGGTTGATGAGTGTCACCGCCTCGGCCGACATGATGACCAAGGTCGGCGCCGGCGAGGGCGAGGTGGATATCGTCGCCTGGCCCGGCTACATCGAGCGCGGCGAAACCGACAAGGGCTATGACTGGGTGACCGGCTTCGAAAAGGCGACCGGTTGCAAGGTCAAGGTGAAGACCGCCGCCACCTCCGATGAGATGGTGACGCTGATGAACCAGGGCGGCTTCGACCTGGTGACGGCATCGGGCGATGCCTCGCTCCGGCTGGTGGCCGGCAAGAAGGTGCAGCCGGTCAATGTCGACCTGATCCCCAACTGGAAGAACGTCGATCCGCGCCTCCAGAACGCCCCCTGGCATACGGTGGACGGCGTCCATTACGGCACCCCCTACCAGTGGGGCCCCAATGTGCTCGCCTACAACACCAAGGTGTTCAAGCAAGCGCCGAAAAGCTGGTCGGTGGTGTTCGAGGAGCAGACGCTGCCCGACGGCAAGACCAACAAGGGTCGCGTGCAGGCCTATTACGGACCGATCTACGTGGCCGATGCGGCGCTCTACCTGATGCACAAGAAGCCCGAGCTCGGCATCAAGAACCCCTATGAGCTCAACAAGGAGCAATACGCCGCCGTGGTCGACCTCCTGAAGGGCCAGCGCAAGCTGGTCGGGCGCTACTGGGGCGATGCCATGGTGCAGGTCGACGACTTCAAGAACGAGGGCGTCGTGGCGTCATCGTCGTGGCCCTATCAGGTGAACCTGCTGGAAGGCGACAAGCAGCCGATTTCATCCACGGTGCCCGAGGAGGGCGCAACCGGGTGGGCCGACACCACCATGATGCATGCTGAAGCCGCCCACCCCAACTGCGCCTACATGTGGATGGACCATTCGCTCGATCAAAAGGTGCAGGGCGATGTCGCCGCCTGGTTCGGCTCGGTGCCCGCCGTCCCCGCCGCCTGCAAGGGAAATGCCCTGCTCGGCGACAAGGGCTGCGAGGCCAACGGCTATGACCTGTTCGACAAGATCTGGTTCTGGCGCACTCCGACGGCCAGTTGCGAGCAGGCAGGCAACTGCGTGCCCTATTCGCAATGGGCCAAGGACTATATCGCCATCCTCGGCCAGTAGCCCGACTTGCCGCTCAAAGCCCCGGCCGCAAGTGGCCGGGGCCGCACCCCGCCCATCATGACCGCAGCCGTCAGCTTCCAGCACGTCTCGCGCCATTTCGGCAGCGTGCGGGCGGTCGACGATGTCTCCATCGACATCGAGGCCGGCGAGTTCTTCGCCATGCTGGGGCCTTCCGGCTCGGGCAAGACCACCTGCCTGCGGCTGATCGCCGGCTTCGAGCAGCCGACCTCCGGCCATATCGAGATCTTCGGTGAGACCGCCGAGGGCCTGCCGCCCTACAAGCGCAACGTCAACACCGTCTTTCAGGACTATGCGCTTTTCCCCCACATGAGCGTCGGCGAGAACGTCGCCTATGGCCTGATGATCAAGGGGATGGCGCGCGCCGAACGCCGCAGGAAGGCCGACGAGGCGCTCGCCATGGTGAAGCTCGACGGCTTTGGTGCAAGGAAGCCCGGCCAGCTATCCGGCGGCCAGCGCCAGCGCGTGGCGCTCGCCCGCGCCCTCATCAACCAGCCCAAGGTGCTGTTGCTGGACGAACCGCTGGGTGCGCTCGATCTGAAACTCAGGGAACAGATGCAGGAGGAACTGAAGGCCCTGCAGAAGTCCTTGCGCATCACCTTCGTCTTCGTCACCCACGACCAGGGCGAGGCGCTTTCGATGGCCGACCGGGTGGCGATCTTCAACGAAGGGCGCATCGTGCAGGTGGGGACGCCGGCCGATGTCTACGAGCGCCCGCGCTCGCGTTTCGTCGCCGACTTCGTGGGCTCCTCCAACGTGCTGAGCCCGCAGTTCTCCAAGGCCCATGGCGGACCCGCCGCGTGGATCAGCCTGCGGCCGGAAAAGGTCGCCGTCCTCAAGCCCGGCGCCGGCGTGGCGGATGGCCATGGCAGCGCCGATGCGGTGGTGACCGCCATCCATTACCAGGGCGCCCTCACCCGCATCGTCGCCTCGGCCGGCGACACCCGCCTCACCGCCACCCTGGCCGCCGAACAGGCCGCCGGGCTCGGCACCGGCGATCACGTGCGCCTGGCATGGCCGCTCGATGCGCTGGTGGCCATGGAGGCGGACAGATGACGGCGGCGGCGACGATGCCGGCCTCGGGTGGTCGCCTCACCGCCCTTTCGGATTTCTTCTTCCGCCGACCGGGGGCGCTGACCGCCCTCTTGCTGCTGCCGCCGCTCATGTGGATCGGCATTGTCTATGTCGGCTCGCTGCTGGCGCTGCTGTTGCAGAGCTTTTATTCGCTCGATGATTTTTCCGGCCTCGTCGTCCACAAGTTCACGCTCTCGACCTATGCGCAACTGGGCGAGCCGGCCAACATCGACATCATCGTGCGCACCGTCACCATGGCGGCCTGCGTCACCGTTACCGGCGCCGTCATCGCCTTTCCCATCGCCTATTACGCCGCCCGCCACGCCAGGGGAGCATCAAAGGCACTGTTCTATCTGGCAGTGATGATGCCGCTGTGGTCGAGCTATCTGGTCAAGGTCTATGCCTGGAAGCTGATCCTCGCCAAGGAAGGCATCATCACCTGGCTGGCGGGCGCGACCCACACCACCTGGCTGCTCAATGCCGTCTTGAATCTTCCCACCGTCGGCGGGCCGTCGCTGTCGTTCAGCTTCACCGGCACCTTCATCGTCTTCGTCTATATCTGGCTGCCCTACATGATCCTGCCGACCCAGGCGGCGCTGGAAAGGGTGCCCAAGAGCTATATCGAGGCCTCGGCCGACCTCGGCGCCCATCCCCGCCAGACCTTCTGGACCGTCATCCTGCCGCTCGCCCTGCCCGGCATCGTCGCGGGCTCGATCTTCACCTTCTCGCTGACGCTGGGCGACTACATCATCCCGCAGATCATCGGCAATTCGCGCTTCTTCATCGGCCAGGCCGTCTATACCCTGCAAGGCACCGCCGGCAACATTCCCCTCGCCGCCGCCTTCACCGTGGTGCCCATGGTGATCATGGGCCTCTACCTCACGGCCGCCAAGCGTCTGGGGGCCTTCGATGCGCTCTAGGGACAGGGAAGGCGCGGGATTGGGCCTCAGGCTGGCGGCGACGGCGGGGCTGTTGTTCCTGCACCTGCCCATCGTGCTGATCTTCGTCTACGCCTTCACCACGGAGGAAAAGAGCTTCCAGTTCCCGCCGCCCGGCTACACGCTGCACTGGTTCGCCACCGCCTGGTTCGACCGCCCCGATATCTGGCCGCCGCTTTATCTGTCGCTTGAAGTGGCCGCGGTGTCGACGCTGCTGGCCCTCGTCTTCGGCACGCTGGCCGCCGCCGCGCTGGCCCGAAGCCGCTTCTTCGGACGCGAGACGGTGTCCTTGCTGTTCGTCCTGCCGATCGCCCTTCCCGGCATCATCACCGGCATCTCGCTACGTTCGGCCTTCGATATCATGGGACTCAATTTCTCCTTCTGGACCATCGTGCTGGGCCATGCCACCTTCTGCATCGTCGTGGTCTACAACAACGCCCTCGCCCGCTTCCGCCGTTCTTCGAAAAGCATGGTGGAAGCCTCCATGGACCTCGGCGCCGACGGCTTCCAGACCTTCCGCCATGTGGTGCTGCCGCAGATCGCCTCGGCCCTGCTGGCCGGCGGCATGCTGGCTTTCGCGCTCTCCTTCGACGAGGTGATCGTCACCACCTTCACCGCCGGCCAACAGTCGACGCTGCCCATCTGGATGCTCAACGAACTGATCCGCCCACGCCAGCGCCCGGTCACCAACGTGGTGGCGGTGTTCGTGGTGGCGGTGACGTTCCTGCCCATCCTTGGCGCCTATTACCTGACACGCAAGGGTGCCGAGACGGCGGGGGCGGGAAAATGATATCACGCCCGCCGCCGGCGGCTTTGGAATTGCCACAATCTGTGGCATAATACCCAAGTTGGTGAGTCCGCTATTGCCACGCATGAAGGCAGACAGTCCGGACACCTCGCAAGATCTCTACGGCAGCCTTCTCGATGGCGTTGCGGCACCAACGTGCCCGGCGGCGCGGCCTTGCCTTGCCGCCATCAGGAGAAATTGCCATGTCAACCACCGCAACCCTGCGCGAAGCCGTCGGCCTGTTTCATGACGCCACGGCACTCAGATCGGCCGCCGATCAACTGATGCTGAACGGCTTCGACCGTGCCGACCTCAGCATCCTGGCCGATGAAAGGGCCGTCAGGGGCAAGCTCAGCATCGCCTATACCTCGGCCACCCTCGAAGACGATCCGCAAGTGCCGACCGTCGCCTATTTCAGCGGCGACAGCCTGACCGAGCTGAAGGCCGCCCTCATCGGCATCCCGCTGTTCTTCGGCGCCATTTCGGCAAGCGGTGCCCTCATTGCCCACCATGCCAGCATGGCCAGCGCCCTCACCGCAGCGATCGTCGCCGGTTCGCTGGCCGCCGCCGTCGGCGCCGTGGCCGCCTGGTGGCTGACCCGCCACCATGACACCTATCTCGATGGCCAGTTGCGCCAGGGCGGGCTGTTGTTGTGGGTGCGCACCGTCGATGCCACCCACGAGGACCGCGCCTGCCACATCATGGCCAATGCCGCAGCCGAGCATGTCCACGTGCATGACATCCCGCGCATCGTCGGCGGCGAACGCGGCCCCGGCAAGGTGGTCTATGGCGTGCTGGAGTTTCTCGCCGGCACCCGCCGTCCGGCCTGACGGCCTCACCGTCAGCCGGACAGGTCGGCCACCATCAGAGCAAGGTGCCGATGGCCATCGGCGCCACGGTGATCGCTGTCAGGCGCATGCTGAATTCGCTATGAGCGATGCACGAGACGGTTCCTGCGACAAATTGTGCAGCGCAAAATGCCCACTTGCGGCATCCGTCCCCCTTGATATTATAAGCATGCTTATAATATAGTAGGCTTATGAAAACCGATGGACCAGAACGCCTGGGCTTTCTCCTCAACGACGCGACCCGGCTGTTGCGCAAGCGCTTCAAGGCGCGCGCCACCGAGTTCGGCCTGTCGATGGCGCAATGGCGCTTGTTGTTCCGGCTGATGCGCGAGGAAGGCGTCCCCCAGGCGCGGTTGGCGGAACTGCTCGAAATCGAACCGATCTCGGTGTCGCGCCTGCTCGACCGCATGGAAGAAGCCGGCTGGATCGTGCGCCGCGCCTGCGACGCCGACCGGCGGGTGCGCATGGTCTACCCGACCGACAAGACGCGCCGCACCTATGCCGAGATCCGCGGCATCGGTGATGAGCTCTACGGCGAGGCGATGGCCGGCCTGAGCGATGCCGAGCGCCAGGCGCTGCTCGCCGGCTTGCGCGCCGTGGTGGAGAATCTGTCGGGTGAGGAAGTGGCTTTTGACGGCGCGTTGGCTGCCGCAGGCGGTGATGGACGATGAACGCTCCCATGAAGGTTTCCAAAGTCGTCGACAAGGTGGACAGCGAAGAAGCCGTCCCGCGTGACGCCAAGCCTGCCACGCCGGCACCGCCGGCGCGTCGGCGCGTCTCCGGCCGCACCCTCGTCCAGCGCTTCCGCTTCGTCCTGATGCTCGCCCTGCCGCTGGCCATGCTGGCGGGGGGCGTCTGGTGGTATGCGACAGGTGGGCGTTACCAGACGACCGAGGATGCCTATCTGCAGCAGGCCAAGATCACCATCGCCTCCGATATTTCCGGGCGCGTGGTCACCGTTCCGGTCTCCGACAACCAGAAGGTGAAGGCCGGCCAGGTGCTGTTCCAGGTCGATCCCGCTCCCTTCGGGATGGCGCTCAGGCAGGCCGACGCGGCACTGGCCAGTGCCCGCATCCAGGTCGAGCAACTGAAAAGCGCCTATCACCAGGCCGTGGCCAACGAGCGCGCGGCGGACGACATGGTGAACTACATGACGACCGAGTTCGGCCGCCAGTCGAAGCTGGTGAAGTCGGGCAACTCCACCCAGGCGACCCTCGATGAGGCGCGGCACAATCTGGAGGATGCCCGGCAAAAGCAGATCGTCGCCAAGCAGGGCATCCAGAGCGCCCTGGCCGCCCTCGGCGGCAATCCCGACATCCCCGTCGATGCCCATCCGCTGGTGCTCACCGCCCTGGCGGCGCGCGACAAGGAGGCCTACGATCTCGCCCGCACCACGGTGAGGGCGCCGGCCGACGGCGTCGTCTATCAGGCAGCCTCGTTCAAGCCGGGCATGTATGTGACGGCGGGAATGCCGCTGTTCACCCTGGTGGAGACCGGCGACACCTGGGTCGATGCCAACTTCAAGGAAACCCAGCTCGACCACATGCGCCCCGGCCAGCCGGTCAAGGTGGTGCTCGATACCTATCCCGACCATCCCATCAAGGCGACCGTCGATGCCATCGGCGCCGGCACCGGCGAGGAATTCGCCCTGCTGCCCGCCCAGAACGCCACCGGCAACTGGGTCAAGGTCACCCCGCGCATCCCGGTCAGGCTGAAGCTGCTCAACGACAGTTCAAAGCTGGCCTTGCGCGCCGGCATGAGCGCCTCGGTGAGCGTCGACACCGGCCACGAGCGCGGGCTCGGCTCGCTCATCCCCTTCGCCTTCGCCCACCCGGCCCAGTGAGGCGGGCGGCAAAGCCCATCCGGTCATGAACGCGCAAAGCCCCAGTCATGTTGACGTCGCCCATCGCGGCCTTGCCACCATTGCGATCATGGCCGCCACCGTGATGCAGGTGCTCGACACCACCATCGCCAACGTCGCCCTGCCCGACATGACCGGCGATCTCGGCGCCTCGCGCGACACTATCACCTGGGTCCTGACTTCCTATATCGTCGCCGCCGCCATCATGACCCCGGTGACCGGCTGGATCGCTGATCAACTCGGCCGCAGAGAAGCCTTCATGGTTTCCATCGTCGGCTTCACCGTCACCTCCATGGCCTGCGGCTTCGCCTGGAACCTCGACGTGATGGTGCTGTTCCGCCTGCTGCAAGGCGTGTTCGGCGCCGCTATCGTGCCCCTGTCGCAGACCTTCCTTCTCGACATCAACCCCAAGGAGCGCCATGGCTCGGCCATGGCCATCTGGGGTGCCGGCATCATGGTCGGCCCCATCGTCGGCCCGACGCTGGGCGGCTGGCTGACCGAGTCTGCCAACTGGCGCTGGGTGTTCTTCATCAACCTGCCGGTGGGCATCGTCGCCTTCTTCGGCTGTCTGCTCTATTTGCCGGCCATTGCCCGCAGGGTGCGCGGTTTCGACTTCTTCGGCTTCGCCATGCTGTCGCTGGGCGTGGGGGCCTTGCAGCTTCTCCTCGACCGCGGCAACGAGGTGGATTGGTTCTCAGCCGCTGAAATCTGGATCGAGGTCGCCCTGTCGGCCACCGGCTTCTGGGTCTTCGCGGTGCATCTCCTGACGTCGAAAAACCCCTTCATCGAGCCGCACATCTTCACCGACCGCAATTTTGTCACCGGCCTCATCTTCATCTTCATCATCGGCGTCATCCTCCTGGCGAGCATGGCGCTCCTGCCGCCCATGCTGTCCAACATCTTCGGCTATCCCACCGCCACCGTCGGCCTGGTGCTGGCGCCGCGCGGCATCGGCACGATGATCTCGATGATCCTGGTGGGCAAGGCGATCAGGCACATCGACGCGCGCGCCATGGTGATCGTCGGCCTCACGCTGGTGGCGCTTTCGCTCTACCAGATGACCGGTTTCACGCCGCAGATGGACGACCGGCTGATCATCTGGAGCGGTGTCGTGCAGGGACTGGGGCTGGGCCTCGTCTTCGTGCCGCTGTCGACGGTGGCCTTTTCCACCCTCGATGCACGCCTGCGCACCGACGCCACCAGCCTGTTCTCGCTGGTGCGCAACATCGGCTCGTCGATCGGTATCTCGGTGATGTTCACCATGCTGGCACGCAACGTCCAGATCAACCATGCGGAACTGGCGACCAACGTCTCCGCCTTCAACCCGGTGCTCAGGGCGATGATGCCCGCCGCCGCGGCCGGCGACCCGCAGAGCCTGGCGCTCGTCGACGGGCTGGTGAACCAGCAGGCGGCGATGATCGCCTATGTGGACGACTTCAAGCTGATGATGCTGGTGACCCTCGCCACCATTCCGCTGGTGCTGTTCCTCAGGCAACCCCACCGCCAGCCCCCTCCCGGAGCGGCGATGGCCGTCGCCGACTGAGTTTCGGCGAAGGCCTTGTGCGGGGCCACCGGGCGCGTTAGATCAGGCGCGGTATTCCATTGCATAACTTCCACATCCGGTGACCCCCCATGTCCGTCCGTAACGGCCGCGCCTTTCTCGCCATTCCCGGCCCCACCACGGTGCCCGATGAAGTGCTGCAGGCCATGCACCGGCCGGCCATCGACCTTTATTCCGGCGACCACCTCGACTTGACCGCGAGCCTCCTCACCGATCTGCCGAAGCTCTTCGGCACCCGCGGCCATGCCTATATCTATGCCGCCAACGGCCATGGCGCCTGGGAGGCAGCGCTTGCCAATGTCCTGTCACGCGGCGACAGGATCCTTGTTCTCGATTCAGGGCGCTTTGCCACCGGGTGGGGCGAGATGGCCGAAGCCATGGGTGTTACGGCTGAAGTGCTGCGCGGCGACTGGCATTCCGCCGTCGATCCGCAAAGAGTCGAAGAACGCCTGCGCGCCGACACGAAAGGCGAGTTCAAGGCGGTGCTGGTGGTGCAGGTCGACACCGCCTCCAGCGTCGCCAATGACATCGAGGCGATCCGCGCGGCCATGGATGCCGCCGGCCACGACGCGCTGTTGATGGTCGATGCGGTCGCCTCGCTCGCCACCATGCCCTACGAAATGGATGCCTGGGACGTGGACGTGACAGTGACCGGATCGCAAAAAGGGTTGATGACACCGCCTGGGCTCGGCTTCATCGCCGCCAGCGACAAGGCCCGCGAACGCCGCCGCCTCAACGCCAACCTCGTCACCCGCTACTGGGACTGGTCGTTCCGCGACGGCAACGAGCACTACATGAAATATTGCGGCACGCCGCCCGAGCACCTGCTGTTCGGATTGAGGAAAGCCCTCGACATGATCTTTGCCGAAGGACTGGAGAACGTCATTGCCCGCCACGCCATCCTCGCCGCCGCGGTCCGCGCCGCCGTCGCGCGCTGGGCACAAGAAGGCGCGCTGGCGTTCAACATCACCGATCCCACCCACCGCGCCAATTCGGTGACCACGGTGCGCACGAAGGGCTTTGCCCCCAAGGCGCTGCTCGATTATGCGCGGGAAAAATGCGGCGTCACCATCGGCATCGGCATCGGCGGGCTGGAGGATTCGGCCTTCCGCATCGCCCATATGGGCCACGTCAACGCACCGATGATCCTCGGTACCCTGGGGGTGATCGAGACCGGCCTCAAGGCGCTTTCAATCCCGCACGGCAAGGGTGGCGTGGAAGCGGCAATCGAATCGCTCGCCCGAGCAGTCAAACCGTAGGTCAGCCCGTCAGCCAGTCCCTGATCTCCGGCGAAAAGCCGACCTTGATGCTGCCGTCGCGGTCGAACACCGGGCGCTTGATGAGGGCGGGATAGCGCGCCATCAGGGCAATGCTGCCGGCCTCGTCCAGATCGCCGCGTTCATCCGCCGGAATATGGCGCCACATGAGGCCGCGGCGGTTGAGGAGGGTTGCAAGGCCCACCGCATCCGCCAGCCGCTTCACCGTTGCAGGGTCGATACCCTCGGCGCGCACGTCGATGAAGCGGTGCTCGATGCCCTCATCATTCAGGAAGGCGGTCGCCTCGCGGCAAGTGCTGCATTTCTTCAGGCCATAAACGGTGAGCATCACTTTTCCCTCCTGAGCGACAGCGTGTCGTCGGCAAAGGCCTCCGCCCCGCCGGTCAGCGGATCGGTGAAGGCGGAGAACAGCTTGTCGATCTCCGCCTTGTCGATGTCGCGGGTGATGAACACCAGCCGCGAGCGGTGGTCATCATCGGGCCACGTCTCGAGCCGCGCCGGCGGATGGAAGACATGCTGCACCCCATGCACCACCACCGGCCGCGAGGGGTCGTCGGAGAGCTTCACGATGGCCTTCATGCGCAACAGGTTGGGGCCGTGATAGCTGCGCACCAGGTCCATGAACAGATCGAACCCGTAAGGCTCGATGGCCCGCTCGCTGGTGATGCAGAAGGCCGAGATATGATCGTCGTGGCGGTTCACGTCATGCTCGTGGTCGTGATCATGGTCGTGATGATGCCCACGGCGGCGGTCGCGAGGACGCCGGGCATCGGGCTCGTAGGATTCTGCCGCCAGCCAGCGACGCACCTCCGGCGTCCTGGTTGCGGGATCGTAGAGGCCGGTGTTGAACAGCCGCTCCGGCGTTACGTCGCGCACCACTTCGAGCAGCCGGGCGGCCGGGTTGAGCTTGCGCAGACGCCCGATGATGGAAAACAGCTTGTCTTCGCCGGTTCGGCCGGTGAGCAGGTCCGCCTTGGTGATGACGATGCGGTCGGCCACCGCCACCTGCTTGACCGCCTCGGCATGGGTATCCAGCGTTGCATCGCCGTTCACCGTATCGACCACGCAGATCACCCCTTCGAGGCGATAGCGCTCGACCAGATAGGGGTGGTTCATCAACGTGTGGAGGACGGGGGCGGGATCGGCAAGCCCGGTCGTCTCGATGACCAGGCGCTCGAAGGCCAGAACGTCGCCGCGGTCGCGCTTTTCGATGAGGTTGATGAGGGTATCGACCAGTTCGCCGCGAATGGTGCAGCACAGACAGCCCGAAGACATCTCGAAGATGTTGTCGTCGGTCTTTTCCACCAGAAGATGATCGAGCCCAATCTCGCCGAACTCGTTGATCACCACGGCGGTGTTCTTCATCGCCGGATCGGTGAGGATGCGGTTGAGGAGGCTGGTCTTGCCGGCGCCGAGAAAGCCGGTCACCACGCTCACCGGGACGGGCGGACTGGTGGTCATGGGGCGGCGCCTTCGCGCAGCGTCCGGCGGGTGAGCCACATGCGCCGTGCCTTGCCCTCAAGCCCGGCCGCCATGAGGGCGATGAGCACCAGCCCGCCGCCGGCGTACTGGTTGGCGCTGAGCCGCTCGCCCAGCAGGAAGGCGGCCACCAGCGTGGTGGTCACCGGTTCGAGATTGAAGAACGGCGCCACCACCGAAGCCGGCGCGAAGGAAAGGCTCTGCATGTGCACAAAATAGTTCACCACATAGATCGTGCCTAGCCCGAACAGCGCGGCATAACCGATCGTCGTCACGCCGCCGCCGGGAAAGAAGCGGATCGCCCCGCCCGACCACCACAGGGCAACCGCCAGCGTCACCGGCCAGATCATCAGATGCCCCAGGAAACTGAACACCACCGGCGACAGGCGGGCCGCGAGGGCGCGGCCGGAATAGAACTGCACCACCCCGCCGACGGCCGCCGACGATGCCAGTGCGATGCCGCGCCAATCCAGCGCATCGAAGCCCGGAGCGATGGCGAGGATCAGGCCGCCGAACGCCACCAGCGCTATGCCGATGCGCCCCCAGCCCGGTGCCGTGCCCTCGATCAGCGGGGCGGTGACCAGGATGATCACCGGGAAGGTGAAGAAGATGATCACCGCCAGGCCGACAGGGATGAATTCGACCGAGGCGAGATAGGCAATGGAGATGACGGCGGTCGAGGCGGCCTGTGCCACCAGAGCGCCCATGGCGCCCCGCGGCACGTCCACCCTGAGCCCCAGCGCCGCGGTAACGATGGCGAACACCAGCGCCAGCATCGAGGTGCGGAAGAAAGTCGATTCCGGCGCCGGAATGCCGTTCTGGTAGGCCAGACGCACCAGCGGCGGGATGACGCCGTAGCCGCCGGCCGCCAGCAGAGCAAAGCCGATGCCGGCGAGCGGCCGCGTCCTGGCTGTCATGTACCGCCGCCCTTTTGCCGGTTTACTTCCTGCCCCTGGCCTTGCGCTCGTGGTGGGTGCTCAGGGCCTTTGTGTCGATGGCACCGGCCTTCCTGGCAAATTCGGAAAAGGCGGTCGGCGAAATCACCTCGCAGTGGTCGTTTCCCTGGTGCAGGTAGGAGCACACCGACATCGTCTCACTCTGCTTGAGCGACCACATCAGCGCGACATATTCCTTGGTGCCGGGCACCTTCACGACGCCGCTGTCACCGCCCGAGAACATGTCGTGGGTGGAGGCGATGCGGCCGGTAAGCAGGGCATCGGCCTTGCTGGCATTGGAAAAGCGCCCGAACGAGACGCCCCATCCCTCCAGTTGTTCAGGCTTTGCCCATGCCACGCGGTCGCGGCCCTTGCATACCACGTCGCGCATGTCGCCGGGCTTGGCGCTGGTCTGGTCGGCGATCTGGCGGATATGGGGCGCGCTGGCATAGTGGCCCTTGCGCTGGGCGGCGGCCTCCAGCAGCACCTGGGCGATGTCGGCGCGGGCGTGGGCGGTCTTGGCACCGAACACCACGGCGATATAGCGGGTCTTGTCGATGACGGCGCTGCCCACCAGGTTGAAGCCGGAATCGCAGATATAGCCGGTCTTCATGCCGTCTGCCGTCGACATCTGGCGCAGCAGCAGGTTGCGGTTCCTGAGCCGCTTCTTGCCCACCCTCACATAGGGTTCGGAGAAGTAGTGCCAGTATTGCGGAAAGGTGCGCTGGATGGTCCAGGCGAGCAGCGCGATGTCGCGCGCCGTGGTGTATTGCTGCGGATCGTAGAGCCCGTGCGGATTGACGAAATGGGTGCCGTTCATCCCCAGCTTTTGGGCCGCATCGTTCATGTGCGCAACGAAATCCGGCACGTTGCCGCCCACCGCTTCAGCCAGAACCAGCGCCATGTCGTTGGCCGAATAGACGAGGAGGGCGGTCAGGGCGAAGTCCACGCTGATCTGCGTACCGGCCCGAAGACCGATCTTGCTCGGCTCCACGCTGGCGGCCAGGGTCGAAACCGGGATCTTCTGATGCAGCTTCAGATGCCCGCTGCGCAGGGCATCGAAGGTAAGATAGGCCGTCATCAGCTTGGTGAGCGAGGCCGGATACCACGGCCTTCCGGCATCCTCGGCGAGGACGACCTGGCCGGTCGAGGCATTGATGACCAGCGATGGCCCCGCATTGGCCGCATTGGCGCCGAATAGGACGGCGATGCTGAGCAGGAAGGCAATGAAGGCGCGGCTGCTGCACGCTCTGCCAAAAAAACCAGATAGTGACATTCCAGGTCCGGTGTTGATTTGAGGTTCCCGTTTGCCCGCGCCGTCGCCGCGCCAGAGACCTAGCGCATTCTTTCGGCAAATGGAATTGCTTCATGGGCAATAACAAGGCGGTTTCGCATTTTGCAAGGGCTCCTCGTCGCAGTTTGCAAAGGGCGCAATGAGGCGCAGGTCACATTTTGGGGTACTGGCCATTCGCGCCGCAACATCTGGTGATGCGCCCCTGGCACAGGCATTGCTTGGTGAGGTTCAACGCCGGGATTGGGGTATTGCGTACCCGGCGGGTTTCAGTGGGGAGGCGATCTGGGCGGGTCGCCTCCCCGTTTTCATGGCTGGCGTCCGGTCACTGCGGTGGCCGCGGCAATGTCGTCGCAGATCAACTGGATGAAAGCGGGCGAGCGCGCAAGGGGCGGCGCGAGATGCACATCGCCGCGCCCGCTCGCCGCCACCGCAGCGCCCAGATCCTCGGCCCCGTGCAGGCCCTCGCCGATAAAGAACCCCGAGACGATCAGCGGGCCGGGCAGCGCTGCAAGAGCTTTCGCAAGCAATGGCGGCTCTTCGAGAAAGGCGGTATGGACCGCGCCGAACACCTGCAAGGCGCTGACGGCGGCGGCGGCGGCTTCGGCCGCCAACCGCGAGGCCGGGTCGTTGCCGGAGCCATGGGCGACCATCAACAGGTGGGCTGAGTCGGGTTGAAGACCGGCCGACCGGGCAGCGCTTGCGGCCTCTCCGGCAACGATCGCCGGCAGGCGGGCGCTCAGACCGGTCGGCGCAAGGATGACGATGCGACGTCCGCTTGCATCGTTGTCGCCGCTAATCGCCAGACGCTCGGGGATGGCCTGGCGCACATAGTAGCCATCGCTCATGAACAGCGGGACGATGCGCACCTCATCGCCCTTGAGCCGCGCACCGGCGCTGGCAAGATCGGGGGTGTCGCTGATGTAGCCGATGGCCACGTCCTGAAAGCGACCGCTTGAGCGCATGCGTTCGGCAATAATGTTGGGCAGCCGGTTGTGGCGCTTACCCCCGCGTTCGCCGTGCGCCACGATCAGCAAGGACGCGCGCAAAGTGGCGGCGGGGGATGCCTTGCGGGGTCGCGGCCTTGAAGGGTGCATGGAACCACATCCGTCGCGGGGGGAACGATTGGACGGCCCCGGCCATATCATGAACGTCACGGCAACGAAACGCCCTTGCATGCCCGCGGGGACGGCGATCTGACGGTCGGTTGGCGAAAAGAGGGAGCACCCGCCCTCGCACATCACGAACACCGGTGCTCCCAGTCAAGGGAGGAACGAATGCGGACCAAACCGCCGGATCGTGCGGGGGGTGTGCGGGTATGCGTGCCCGACCAGCAGTTTGGGCGGTTCATGCGCCCCTGACCGTTGCATTAACCTGGCGAAGCGTGATTCGACCGTGAAACCGCCCTGTCGGTGTCGTCAACAGGCACAATCCTTGCACCATTGACAAGGCAGGGTCGGGGCTGATTAGATCGTTAGTACACAAACGGAAAGTGCAGGGCGTGATCGGTGGGTTACCATCTGCCAGGCAGTGTTGACGAGGCGCTTGCCCTGTTGGCCGCAAGGCCAGCGCGCGTCATTGCCGGCGGTACCGACGTCTATCCCGGCCTGAGCGAGCGGCCGCTTGCGGGCGACATCGTCGATGTGACCCGCATTTCAGCGCTCCGCGGCATCACTCACGAGGACAAGGGGTTCAGGATCGGGGCGCTCGCCACCTGGAGCGATGTGGTCAGGGCCGATCTGCCGGCCTCATTCGACGGACTCAGGGCCGCTGCCCGCGAGGTCGGCTCGATCCAGATCCAGAATGCCGCAACCGTTGCCGGCAACCTGTGCAACGCCTCGCCCGCCGCCGACGGGGTGCCGGCGCTCATGGCCCTCGATGCCGCCGTGGAGATTGCCTCGCCCGCCGGCTGTCGCCAGGTGACCCTGGAAGCCTTCATCACCGGCAATCGCCGGACCACACTCGCGCCGGGCGAACTGGTGACGGCGGTGCTGGTGCCGGGCCTGCCCGACGCTTCCCGTTCGTCGTTCCTGAAGCTCGGGGCGCGGCGCTATCTGGTCATTTCCATCGCCATGGTCGCCGCCGTGCTGGTGCCCGACGCTGAAGGCCGAATCGCTTCGGCACGGGTGGCGGTGGGGGCATGCTCGCCGGTGGCGATGCGCCTGAAAGGGCTGGAGAAAGCCCTCACCGGCCGGCCCTGGGCCGAGGCCGCCTGCATTCCGGCGCGGGACCACCTGGCACGGCTTTCGGCCATCGACGATATCAGGGCGACCGCCGCCTATCGCCGCGAGGCGGCGCTCGAACTGGTGCGCCGGGCGCTCACCGCCTGCGTTGCGGGGGCAAGGCCATGAATACACCGCGCACCCTGTTCAATCTCAATGGAAAAACCGTCGCCTATGACGGCCCGCCGGGCCGGCGTCTGAGCGAAGCGTTGCGCGAGGACCTCGGCTGCCGCGACGTGAAGGCGGGCTGCAATGCCGGCGACTGCGGCGCCTGCACGGTCCTCATCGACGGCGAGGCGATATGCGCCTGCATGGTCCCGGTCGGCCGCCTTTCCGACCACCGGGTCGAAACCCTGTCGGGATTGAATAATAGCGATTCGCTACTTAAAATGTTGCAAAAGGCCTTCCTGCATCACGGGGCGGCCCAGTGCGGCATCTGTACGCCGGGCATGCTGGTCTCCGCCCTCGCCCTGTTGCGCACCACGCCACATCCAGACGAGGCCCGGGTGATGGACGCGCTCGGCGGGGTCCTGTGCCGCTGCACCGGCTACCGCAAGATCGTGCGCGCGGTGATGGAGGCGAGCGGGTTTGCCGCCGAGGCGCCACAAGCCGCCGCCGGTGCGGCGGTGGGCGCCGGCGTGGTGCGGATCGACGGCGGTCCCAAGGTCGACGGCTCGGAACGCTTCGGCGACGATGTGGCGCCACCTGGCTGCCTGGCGCTGAAAATCATCCGCTCGCCCCACCATCATGCCAGCTTTCAAACCGGCGACATCAAGGGCTTCCTTGAATGCCGCCCCGGCCTCGAACGGGTGCTGACGGCCGCCGATATTCCCGGACGCAACTGTTTCGGCGTCATACCGCCGTTCGCCGACCAGCCGGTGTTCGCTGAAGGGATTGCGCGGTTTCGCGGCGAGGCGGTGGCCGCCGTGGTGGGGGCACAGGCCGCCGTCGAAGCATTGGGCGATGACGATTTCCCCATCGAATGGACGCCGCTGCCCGCCCTCATGACGCCGCCCGAGGCCGAGGCCGAAGGGGCCGCCCTGCTGCATGAGACCCGCCCCGGCAATCTCCTGACCAGCGGACTGGTGGAGCGCGGCAATGTGGAAGAGGCGCTCGCCGCTGCCGATCGGGTCATCGAGCGCGAAGTCGAGACGAGCTTCGTCGAACACGCCTATATCGAGCCCGAGGCGGGCTATGCGCGCCGGGTGGGCGAGCGCATCGAGATTTATGCCTGTACCCAGGCCCCTCACATGGACCGCGACGGCATGGCCGCGATCATGGGGCTCGATGCCGGACAGGTGCGCATCGTGCCCACCGCCGCCGGCGGCGGCTTCGGGTCGAAGCTCGACATTTCGCTGCAGCCCTTCATCGCCCTTGCCGCCTGGCTGACGGGCAAGCCGGTGCGCCTTGCCTATTCGCGCCGGGACTCGATGGCCTCCACCACCAAGCGCCATCCCGCCGCCATGCGGCTGCGCATCGGGGCGAACCGCGACGGTCGCATTACCGCCCTCGACTTCGCCGGCACCTTCAACACCGGCGCCTATGCCTCGTGGGGCCCGACGGTCGCCAACCGGGTGCCGGTGCATGCCTCCGGACCCTATTTCGTGCCGCACTACCGGGCCCGCTCGCGCGCCATCCATACCCATTGCGTACCCTCAGGCGCCTTTCGCGGCTTCGGTGTGCCGCAGGCCGCCATCGCCCAGGAAACCGCCTTCGATGAACTGGCCGACCGGCTGGGGCTGGACCGGCTGGAGTTCCGCTTCATCAATGCCCTCGATAACGACACGCCCACCGTCACCGGCCAGGTATTCGGCTCCGGCGTCGGCATAAAGGCATGCCTTGAAGCGCTTCGGCCCTACTGGCAAGCAGCCCGGAAATCAGCCGCAAATGCCAATGCCGGGGCCAATGGCACCCGCCACGGGGTAGGGCTGGCGGCGGGCTGGTATGGCTGCGGCAATACCTCGCTGCCCAACCCCTCGACGATTGCCTGCGGCATCCGTGCCGACGGCGCCGTGGTGCTGCACCAGGGCGCCGTCGACATCGGCCAGGGCGCCAACACCGTGGTGGCCCAGATCTTCGCCGATGCCCTCGGGGTGCCGCTGGCCACGGTGCGGCTCGTCGGCCCCGATACCGACCTGACGCCCGATGCCGGCAAGACCTCGGCCTCGCGCCAGACCTACGTCTCGGGCAACGCCGCGCGGCTTGCAGGCGAGGCCCTTAGGGCAAAGATCATGCGCCTCGGCAACGCCAGCCCCGATGCCACCATCACCTTCGACGATGGCCAACTGGTGCTGACCGAGGCCGGGGGCGAGCGCCGTCACGTCGATCTTTCCGGGCTGGCCACGGAACGCGGCGACTACGTGCTCGCCAGCGAGGCCACCTACGATCCGCCGACCGAACCGCTCGACGCCAAGGGCCAGGGCATCCCCTATGCGGTCTTCGGCTACGCGGCGCAGATGGTGGAACTGGCAGTCGATATGGCGCTCGGCGCGGTGAAGCTGAAGAAGTTCACCGCCGCCCACGATGTCGGCCGCGCCATCAACCCGGTGCTGGTGGAGGGTCAGGTGGAAGGCGGCATAGCGCAAGGGCTTGGCATGGCGCTGATGGAGGAATTCATCCCCGGACGCAGCGAGAACCTGCACGATTACCTCATCCCCACCATCGGCGATGTGCCGGAGATCCGGACGCTCATCGTCGAGGTGCCCGACAGGCATGGACCTTACGGCGCCAAGGGGCTGGGCGAGCATGTGCTGGTGCCCACCGCGCCCGCCATCCTCAACGCCATCCGCGATGCCACCGGCGCCGTCCTCAACCGCGTGCCGGCCACCCCCGACAGGGTGCGCGCCGCCATCGCCGCCAGCCGCGAAAGGTCCGCCCCATGAGCGAGGCCGCCACAACTCTTGCGAACAAGATCCGCTGCGATGCCTGCCCGGTCATGTGCTACATCGCCGAGGGCAAGGCAGGCGCCTGCGACCGCTATGCCAACCATCACGGCGAGCTTGTTCGTGTCGACCCACTACTGATATTGCAGGCAGCCGGCAGTGGTTCCCAGGTGGTGCCATTCTTCAGCGGCAACGAGGCGACCTGGCAGGGCGACATCATCTCCGCCGGCAATACCTTCGTCACCGCCATCGGCGCCGGCACCACCTATCCCGACTACAAGCCCGCCCCCTTCATCGTCTCGCAGGCAATCGAGGGCGTCGACATGGTGACGGTCGTCACCGAGGGCATCTTCAGCTATTGCGGTGTCAAGGTGAAGGTCGACACCGACCGCCATCTGGGTGCCGAATGTGCAGCCGTTCGGGCCGGGGGCGAACAGGTGGGGCATGTGACCACCGCCGAATACGGCTCGCAGATGCTCTCCATCGGCGGCGTCCGCCACCTGACCGGCGGCTCCAAGGCCGAAGGCCGCATCACCTGCGACATCCTCATGCGTATGTGCAACGGCGAGGCGGTGGAGCTTTCCGTCGATGGGGGTGCCGGCATGGTGCTGGCCGCCAACCGGGCCCCGGTCATCAACGGGGTGGCCGAAGAGCGCATGCGGGTGGGGTGCGGCTCGGCCACCATCGGCATGTTCGCCAAGCAGTGGCACGGCCTCGTCGATGAGGTGGTGGTGGTCGACGATCACATTACCGGCGTCCTGTCGGAACACCAGGCCGGCAAGGTGCTGGGCGTTGCCGCGACCGGCATCAAGGTGAAGGGCCGGCGCTCTACCCCGGGACGCTATTTCCAGGTGGCCGAGCCCGGCACCGGCTGGGGCGGCACCGATATCGCCGATCCCCTCACCATCCTCGGGGCCTTCGACAAGAAGGTGGCACGGCCGGGCCTGAGATTGCTCATGGTCTCGACCACCGGCGAGCAGTTTGCCTATTTTGTACTCGATGACGAGTTGAAACCCGTCGAGCACGACCTGCCGGAAGACTTGCGGCCGTCGGTCGAGCGCATTGCCGAGAATTGCGAGCCGGCGCTGGCGACGGTGCTGTTCATGGCCGGGGCCGGCGGCAGCCTCAGGGCTGGGGCCACCGAAAACCCGGTCAAGCTTACCCGTTCGGTGAAGGACATGCTGACCTATGTATCGTGCGGCGGGGCGCCCGCCTATGTGTGGCCGGGCGGCGGCATCACCTTCATGGCCGATGTCAGCGCCATGCCGAAGAACGCCTTCGGCTATGTGCCGACGCCGGCCATCGTGGCGCCCATCGAATTCACCATGCGGCGCGAGGACTATGCCGCACTCGGCGGCCACATGGGCGCCATCGTCGAGGCCGGCGAGGCGATAAGGAAGGCCGGCCGGCGCGAAAGCGGGCGCGCCGACGCCTCGTGGCCCACGGCCCGGCGGCATTATCGCTGGGGCCAGGAGGGAGGCAACAGGTGATGAAGGAGCCGCAGGTCGCATGGCTGCCCGGCGGGCGGCGCCAGCATCTCCAGCACGGACCCATCGACCTCATAATCGAGACCTGGGGCGATCAGCGCCAGCGCGAGATCGCCCATCGTTCAGCCATGGCGCGGTTTTCCGCCATCCTCGCCGAACTGGTGGCGGAACTGGCGCTGTTGCGCCGCCCCTGCCCGCCCGAAGGCCTCAGTGTCGACGGCCCCGTCGCGCGGCGCATGCTGGCCGCGGTGATGCCGTTCGCGGCCGAAGGCATCTTCGTCACCCCCATGGCGGCGGTGGCGGGCGCCGTGGCCGAAGAGGTGCTGGATGCCATGCTGGCGGCTGCAAGCCTCGACAAGGCCTATGTCAACAACGGCGGCGACATCGCGCTGCACCTCGAGCCGGGTCAGCGCTTCGATGTGGCGATGATCGCGCTGGGCGCCCTGCCGGCCGATGCCGGGCGGGTGGCGATCAAGGCCGACGATCGGGTGCGCGGCATCGCCACCTCCGGCCGCCACGGCCGCAGCCTTTCCTTCGGCATCGCCGATTCGGTGACGGTGCTGGCAAGGAGCGCGGCCATGGCCGATGCCGCCGCCACCCTCATCGCCAACGCCGTCGACCTGCCCGGCCACCCGGCGGTGGAGCGCCGGCCCGCATCTTCGCTCAGCGACGACAGCGACCTCGGCGAGCGCCTGGTGGTGACCGGCGTCGGCGATCTGGTGGCCGACGAGATCGACCGGGCGCTGGAGGCCGGGCTGGCGGCGGGCGAGGCCATGCGGGCCGCCGGACGCATCGCCGGTGCCGCCCTTTTCCTGAAAGGTCGATCGAAGGTTGCCGGGCCCGCGGAACCCGGTGCAACATGCCATCTGCCCGGTGCACTGCAGCCTCCGGCGCTGGAACCCTTCCATGCCTGAGGCCGCAACGATGATCGAATGACAGGAGGCCTTGAGATGAAGGCGAAGATCAGAAAGCTCATGGTGGTGACCGACGAAACCCGGCTGGAGATGGGACGCGAGATCCTGCCCCCTACCCGCCGCGCCGCCGCCGTGGCGGTGATCGAGAACCCGTTTGCCGGGCGCTATGTGGAAGACCTCACGGAACTCATGGATATCGGCGCCGAACTGGGCGGCTTCCTGGGCGAGCGCTGCGTCGCGGCGCTGGGCATCGAGCCGGGCCAGGCGGAAAGCTACGGCAAGGCGGCGATGGTGGGCGAGGCAGGCGAACTGGAACACGCCGCCGCCATCCTCCATCCCAAGCTCGGGGCGCCGTTGCGCAAGGCAGTGGAAAAGGGCGCGGCCCTGGTTCCCTCTTCCAAGAAAATGGGCTCGCCCGGCCAGACCCTCGACATTCCGCTGGGCCACAAGGATGCCGCCTATGTGCGCTCGCACTTCGACGGCATGGAAGTGCGCATGAACGATGCCCCGAAAGCGGGTGAAATCATGGTGGCGGTGGCGGTAACCGATTCGGGCCGCCCTCTGCCACGGGTCGGCGGCCTGAAGGCCAGCGAGGCCAAGGGCGAAGACGGTTTGCGTTGAAAGCGTCGGAAACGTTCAACAAGGGAGACGAAAGCCATGAGACTTCTGAGGACATTGGGTGTGGTGGCAGCAGGCGCTGCAATGCTGGCCTCTTCGGTGGCCGCATTCGCCGCCGATACCATCAAGATCGGCGACATCAACAGCTACAAGCGCGCCGCCGCCTTTTCGGTGCCCTACAAGCAGGGCCTCGACCTGGCGCTGGCCCAGATCAATGCCGCAGGCGGCGTGCTGGGCAAGAAGCTCGAAGTGATCTCGCGCGACGACGACGCGCAGCCTGGCGAGGCGGTGAAGATCGCCGATGAACTCTTTTCGCGCGACGGCGTGGTGATGATCACCGGGTCGTTCCTCTCCAATATCGGCCTGGCGCTTTCCTCCTATGCGGGCGAGAAAAAGCACCTTTACCTTGCCGCCGAGCCGCTGGCCGACAGCATCGTGTGGGAAAAGGGCAACCGCTATACCTTCCGCCTCAGGCCGTCGACCTCCATGCAGGCGGCGATGCTGGCCGAGGCGGCCGCCGCCATGCCGGCCAAGAAGTGGGCGACGATTGCCCCCAACTACTCCTATGGCAAGGAAGCTGTCGCAGCATTCGAGAAGGCACTCAAGGCCAGGAAGCCCGATGTCGAATTCGTCACCGAGCAATGGCCGGCGCTGTTCAAGATCGACGCCGGCGCCGAGGTGGCCGCGCTCGATGCCGCCAAGCCCGATGCCATCTTCAACGTCACCTTCGGCTCCGACCTCGCCAAGTTCGTGCGCGAGGGCGAGACCCGCGGGCTGTTCAAGGGCAAGCTGGTGGTCGGGCTCCTGACCGGCGAGCCGGAATATCTCGATCCCCTGAAGGGCGAGGCGCCCACCGGCTGGATCGTCACCGGCTATCCCTGGTATGACATCAAGGACGCCGCGCACGTGGCCTTCGTCGAAGCCTACAAGAAGATGTGGAACGATTATCCGCGCACCGGCTCGCTGGTCGGCTATGACACCATGATGTCGATCACCGCGGCCCTCAGGAAAGCCGGCTCCACCGACACCGAGGCGCTGGTCAACGCCTTCGAGGGCCTGAAGGTCGATACCCCGGCCGGTGAGATCATGTTCCGCAAGATCGACCACCAGTCCACCATGGGCGCCTGGGTCGGCACCACCGCGGTGAAGGACGGCAAGGGCGTGATGGTCGACTGGAAGTACGACGACGGCGCCGACTACCAGCCTACCGACGCCGAGGTAAAGGCCATGCGGCCGCAGTGAAGCAACCCGCCTTTGGCCATGAGTTGTTGCGGGTTTTGTCAACGTCATCCCGGCGCAGGCCGGAATCCAGAGCAATATGGCACGACCTCGACTGCCGCTCCTGGACTCCGACCTGCGTCGGAGTGACGGGTTCGGTGAGCATTCAAGCAAGTTCAGCGGCTCGCCCTCGCGGCGGGCCGCTCACATGAGGCGACCATGGGAGTGTTCATCGCCCAGCTTCTGACCGGCATGGCCAATGCCTCGGCGCTGTTCCTCGTCGCCTCGGGGCTGTCGATCATCTTCGGGGTGACGCGGGTGGTGAACTTCGCCCACGGCTCCTTCTACATGCTCGGCGCCTACGTGGCGGTCTCCGCCATCGCCGCGATGCCCGGCCCCCTCGGCTTCTGGGCCGGCATCCTCGCCGCCGGCCTCGCCGTCGGGCTCATCGGGCTCATCGTCGAGATCCTGGTGCTGAAACCCATCTACAGATCGCCCGAGCTCTACCAGCTCGTCGCCACCTTCGGCGTCATCCTGGTGGTACAGGACCTCTCCCTCATCGTGTGGGGACCTGAGGACCAGATGGGCCCGCGCGCGCCCGGCCTGAAAGGTGTCGTGCACATCCTTGGGCAGGCTGTGCCGTCCTACGATCTGGTGCTCATCGCCCTGGCGCTGGCGGTGCTGGCGGCCCTGTGGCTGTTGTTCAACCGTACCCGCGCCGGGGTGCTGGTGAGGGCCGCCACCGAGGACCGCGAGATGGTGGGGGCGCTGGGGGTCAACCAGTCGGTGCTGTTTTCCGCCGTGTTCTTCCTCGGCTCGTTCCTTGCCGGCATCGGCGGCGCGGCCCAGGTGCCCAAGGGCGGTGCCAATCTGCTGATGGATTTCAATATCCTCGCCAGCGTCTTCGTGGTGGTGGTGATCGGCGGCATGGGATCGATCGCCGGGGCCTATATCGCCGCCATGCTGGTCTCGGTGCTGCAGGGCTTCGGCGTCCTCCTGCTGCCGCAAAGCACCCTCGTCCTCATGTACGTGGTGATGGCGGTGGTGCTGACGGTGAGGCCCTGGGGCCTGCTCGGCAAGCCCGAAGCCGCCGGGCAGACAGGCGCGAGCGTGGTGCCGGAAGCGCCCATGCGGCCCATGGGGCTTCCCGGGCGCCTCGTCGTTCTCGCCCTCATCGCCGGACTTGCGGCGCTGCCGCTCATGGGCGATCCCTTCTGGCGCATCCTCGCCACCGACATCCTCATCGTCTGCCTGTTCGCCAAGAGCCTGCACTTCATTCTCGGCACCGGCGGACTGGTCTCCTTCGGCCATGCCGCCTATTACGGCGGCGGCGCCTATGTGGCGGCGCTTGCCGTCAGCCACTTCCATGCCCCCATGGAACTGGCGCTGTTCCTCGCCCCGCTCGGGGCAGGCCTTGCCGCCATCGTCATCGGCTGGTTCTGCGTGCGGCTGAGCGGTGTCTACTTCGCCATGCTGACGCTGGCCTTTGCGCAGGTGCTGTGGTCGATCGTCTTCCAGTGGTCGGACCTGACCGGCGGCGATGACGGCATTCTCGACGTGTGGCCGTCGTCGTGGGCCGGGGGCAGCGTCTATTATTACCTGGTGCTGGTGCTGGCGGTGGGCGGCATCATCACCCTCAACGCCATGGCCCACACCCCCTTCGGCTATGCCTTGAGAGGAGCGCGCGATTCGAACCTGAGGAGCGAGGCCATCGGCATCAACGTCAAGCTGGTGCAATGGTCGGCCTTCGTCTTTGCCGGCGCCATGGCGGGCCTCGCCGGCGGGCTCTTCGCCTTCGCCAAGGGCAGCGTCTTCCCCAACGAGATGGAGATCGCCCGCTCCTTCGATGCCCTCATCATGGTATTCCTCGGCGGCGTCCAGTCGCTCGCCGGACCGATCACCGGGGCAGCCGCCTTCACGCTTCTGAAGGACCAGATCTCGCGCTTCGAATACTGGCGCCTGATCCTCGGCCTCACCATCATCGCGATCGTCATCGTGCTTCCCGGCGGCCTCGCCAGCGCCGGCGAGCGCCTTGCCCGCCTCATGGGCCGCACCCCCCGCGACGTGGAGCCGACCCCATGAGCCTGCTTCGCGTCGAGGGGCTGCAAAAGAGCTTTGGCGGCGTGTGCGCCGTGGCCGGGGTGTCGTTCGACCTGGCAAGGGGCGAGCTCCTGGCGCTCATCGGGCCGAACGGAGCCGGCAAGTCCACCTGCTTCAACATGCTGTTCGGCCTCATCCGTCCCGATGCCGGCAGCGTGCGCCTCGACGGGGAGGAGATCACCGGCCTGAAGCCGCGCGCCATCTGGCGCCTCGGGGTGGGGCGCACCTTCCAGATCACCGCCACCTTTTCCTCCATGACGGTGATCGAGAACGTCCAGATGGCCCTCATCTCCCACGCCGGCAAGAGCCTCTCGATGTTGTCCCGGGCACGGCGACTGGCGCGCGCGCAGGCGCTGGACCTGCTCGACCTGGTCGGCATGGCCGATCAGGCGGAGCGGGCCGCCAGCATCCTCGCCTATGGCGACTTGAAGCGCCTCGAACTGGCGATCGCGCTGGCCAACGAGCCCACGCTGCTGCTCATGGACGAGCCCACCGCCGGCATGGCGCCGGGCGAGCGCGGGGCGCTCATGGACCTGGTTGCCGTCATCGTGCGTCAGCGCCAGATGGCCAGTCTTTTCACCGAGCACGACATGGACATCGTCTTCGGCCATGCCGACCGCGTACTGGTCTTGAACCGCGGCGAACTGATCGCCGAAGGACCGCCCGCCGTCATCCGCACCGACCCGCGGGTGCGCGAGGTCTATCTCGGGGGCGGCCATGCTTGAGGTCGCAGGGCTCAATGCCTTTTACGGCGGCGCCCACATCCTGCACGATGTCGGGTTCGGCGTGGCGCGCGGCGAGGCGGTGGCGCTCCTGGGGCGCAACGGCGCCGGCAAGTCGACCACCATGAAGGCGATCATGGGCCTCGTCCGGCCAAGAAGCGGGCGCATCCTCTACGAGGGGCGCGACCTCGCGGGTGAAAAGCCCTACCGCATCTGCCGCGCCGGCATCGGCTACGTGCCGGAGGAACGGCGCATCTTCAAGGACCTGACGGTCATGGAAAACCTCAGCGTCGGCGTCCGCAAGGCCCGCCCCGGCGTGCCGCGCTGGAGCATCGACCGGCTCATCGACCTCTTTCCCAATCTCGGCGAGCGGGCCGGCAACCTCGGCGGCCAGCTTTCGGGCGGCGAGCAGCAGATGCTGACCATCGCCCGCACCCTGATGGGCAATCCAGCCCTCATCCTTTTGGACGAGCCCTCCGAAGGCATCGCGCCGGTGATCGTGGAGGACCTGGCGCGCACCATCAAGGTGCTGAAGGGTGAGGGGCTGACGGTGCTGCTCTCGGAGCAGAACCTCAGTTTCGCCGCCGCCATCGCCGACCGCGCCCTCATCATCGAGCGCGGCACCATCCGCCACGATGCACCCATGGCCGATCTCATGGCCGATCAGTCGATCCGCGCCAAGTACCTGGCAATCTGATGGCGAAAACCCCCTACATTCTCGACGACCAGGTGGGCTTCATCCTGCGCCTGGCGAGCCAGCGGCATACGGCGATCTTCGCCGCCCGCATGGTTTCGGGCCTGACCCCCACCCAGTTTGCGGCACTGGCCCGCCTCGCCGAGGTCGGTGCCACTTCGCAGAACCACCTCGGACGCCTCATCGCCATCGACGTGGCAACCATCAAGGGGGTGGTGGACCGCTTGCGCCAACGCGGCTTCGTGACCGCCCTGCCCGACCCGAGCGACCGCCGGCGGGTGATGCTCGACCTGACCGATGAAGGCCGGCGCGTGGTCGCCGAGGCCGTCGCGGCGGGGCGCCGGATCACCGAGGCGACGCTGGCCCCGCTCGATGCCGGCGAACGCCACCGGCTGATTGCCCTGTTGCGCAAGCTGGCGTGAGGCGAACCGGCAAGCTCTATTCCGCGCGATCACTTGCCATGAGTTTTTCTGATGACAAAAACCAGCTCGTCGCCCACCTTCGAGTGGCTGACAAGCTCATGGCCCGTCTCGTTGCAATAATGCGGGAAGTCGATCATCGCCGCCGGATCGCTGGCCCGCACCGTCAACAGGTCGCCGGCGGCCAAGGATTTCAGGCGCTTGGCGGCCTTGAGCACCGGCAGGGGGCACATCAAACCCCTGACATCGAGTTCAGTGTTGTCGCCGGTCATAGCGCCTGCGCCTCCTTGACGACGACACATTTACTCCTTAAACGCAGATTTGTCAGCAAAATGCCGCATTTGAACGAGGCGGCGGCAATCAGTTCCGATACGGTTCCACGGGCGGCGGCTAGGTGCCTCCCGGTTTGCGGACCGCAGCATATGGCGGCAGCACCATGACAGCACATTCTCTTGAGCCAGCATCGAAGCCCGTCAGGCCCGGCGGCCGCGGCAGGGGCCGGGCGCGGGCCTTTCCCAAGGGCCGGCAGGTCAACGAGCAGGCCCTCGCCGAGGTCCGGAAACTGCTCGGCAAGCACCCACGCCGGCGCGACCTACTCATCGAATTTTTGCATCTCATCCAGGACCGCTACGGCCACCTTTCGGCCGCCCACATGGCAGCCCTTGCCGCCGAAATGCGCCTCGCCCAGACCGAAGTCTTCGAGGTCGCGACCTTCTATCATCATTTCGACGTGGTGAAGGAAGGCGAGGCCGCCCCGCCCGCCGTGACCATCCGGGTATGCGATTCACTGTCGTGCGAGATGGCGGGTGCCCAGGAGATACTGAAAAGGCTCGGCGACAAGGCGCCGAAGTCGGTCAGGGTGGTGCACGCGCCCTGCATGGGCCTGTGCGATCAGGCCCCGGCAGCGGCGGTGGGCCACAACTACCTCGGTCATGTCACCGCCACATCGCTGCTGAAGGCGGCAAGGGCAGGCGACACCAATCCGGTGATGCCGCGCTGCCAGTCCTACAAGTCCTATCGCAAGGAAGGCGGCTATGGCGTCATCGAAGCCTTGCGCAATAAGGGCGGCCGCAGCCCCGAAGAGGTGATGGAAACGCTGATGCAGGCGGGCCTCAGGGGCCTCGGCGGGGCGGGCTTTCCGGCCGGCCAGAAATGGAAGTTCGTGCGCGCCGCGGCCGCCCCCCGCTATCTGTGCGTCAATGCCGATGAGGGCGAGCCCGGCACTTTCAAGGACCGCTACTATCTCAGGACCCGCCCGCACCAGTTCCTCGAGGGCATGCTGATCGCCGCCTGGGGCGTCGATGCCAAGGCCGCCTATATCTATATCCGCGACGAATACCCTGCCGCCCGCCGCATTCTCGCCAGGGAGATCGCGGTGCTGGAGAAGGAAGGCATCGCGCCGGCCGGCTACATCCACCTGCGTCGCGGCGCCGGCGCCTATATCTGTGGCGAAGAGTCAGCGATGATCGAATCGATCGAGGGCAAGCGTGGCCTGCCGCGCCATCGCCCGCCCTATGTGGCCACCGTCGGCCTGTTCGACCGCCCGACGCTGGAACACAATGTCGAGACGCTTTACTGGATGCCCGCGATCCTCAGCCATGGCGCCGAATGGTTCGCCGCGCAGGGAAAGAACGGCCACAAGGGCCCGCGCTCCTATTCGGTGTCGGGCCGGGTGAAGAACCCCGGCGTCGTGCTGGCACCGGCCGGCACCACCGCCAGCGAACTGATCGCCCTGTGCGGCGGCATGGCGAAGGGCCACAAATTCAAGGGCTACCTGCCGGGCGGCGCCTCGGGAGGCGTGCTGCCGGCATCGCTGGCGGACATTGCTCTCGATTTCGGCGGCAAGCTCGCCGAACTGGGCTCGTTCGTCGGCAGCCACGCGGTTGTGATCCTCTCCGACAAGGACGATATGAAGGACGTGGCCGTCAATCTCCTGCAGTTCTTCGAGGATGAATCCTGCGGCCAGTGCACCCCCTGCCGGGTGGGCTGCGAGAAGGCGGTCAAGCTGATGAAGAAGCGGAAATGGGATACCGGCCTGCTGGCCGAACTCTCGGGCGCCATGGCCGATGCCTCGATCTGCGGCCTCGGCCAGGCCGCGCCCAACCCCATCAGGACGGTGATGACGCATTTCAAGGGAGACATTTCCTGAACCGCTGCGAGCGGTGTTGAGGAAGTCTCCAGGAGGAAGCACGATGTCTGACGGAAAAGTCACTTTCAATCTCGACGGGCAGGATGTCACCGCCGAACCGGGGGAAAGCATCTGGCAGGTGGCCAAGCGCCATGGCACCACCATCCCGCATCTGTGCTGGAAGGATGCCCCCGGCTACCGCGCCGACGGCAACTGCCGCGCCTGCATGGTGGAGGTCGAGGGCGAGCGGGTGCTGGCCGCCTCGTGCCTGAGAAAACCCGCCGAGGGCATGAAGGTGAAGACCCAGACCGAGCGGGCGAAGTCGGCCCGCCACATGGTGTTCGAACTGCTCATGGCCGACCAGCCCAAGCCCTCAGATGCCCACGACAGCCAGTCGGCGTTCCTCAACTGGGCAAAGGCCATGGAGGTTTCGCTGTCGCGCTTCCCCAGGGACGAAAGCCCGAAGGCCGACGTCAGCCATCCCGCCATGGCCGTCAACCTCGATGCCTGCATCCATTGCAACCTGTGCGTCCGCGCCTGTCGCGAGGTGCAGGTGAACGACGTGATCGGCATGGCCTGGCGCGGCAGCCATGAAAAGATCGTCTTCGATTTCGACGATCCCATGGGCTCATCCACCTGCGTTGCCTGCGGGGAATGCGTGCAGGCCTGCCCGACCGGCGCCCTGATGCCGGCCAACATGGTCGATGCCAAGGGCCGCGGCGGCCGCGTCGCTGAGCGTCAGGTGCAATCGGTATGCCCCTATTGCGGTGTCGGCTGCCAGATCACCTACAATCTCAAGAAGAACGCCAGGACCGGCAAGGAGGAGATCGCCTGGGTCGACGGCGCCACGGGTCCGGCCAACGAGAACCGCCTGTGCGTCAAGGGCCGTTTCGGCTTCGACTATGTCACCTCGCCCGAGCGCCTGACCAAACCGCTGATCCGCAAGTCCGGCAAGCCCAAGGGTCTCAACATGGACCCGAAAAAGCCCCTCACCCACTTCCGCGAGGCGACGTGGGAGGAAGCCCTCGATTTCGCCGCCTCGGGCCTGCGGGCCACCCGCGATACCCACAGCAAGAAGGCACTGGCCGGCTTCGGCTCGGCCAAGTGTTCCAACGAGGAGGCCTATCTGTTCCAGAAGCTGGTGCGGACGGGCTTCGGCTCCAACAACGTCGACCATTGCACCCGGTTGTGCCATGCCTCATCGGTCGCCGCCCTGATGGAGACCATCGGTTCGGGCGCGGTGACGGCGCCATTTACCGCGGTCAAGGATTCCGACCTCATCATCGTCATCGGCTCCAACCCCACCGGCAACCATCCCGTCGCCGCCACCTTCTTCAAGCAGGCCGCCAAGCGTGGCGCCGAGCTCATCATCATGGATCCGCGCGCCACGGCGCTGAAGCGCCACGCCACCCACATGCTGCAATTCAGGAACGGCAGCGATGTTTCGCTGCTCAACGCCATGATGCATGTGATCGTCGAGGAAGGCCTTTACGACCGGCAATATATCCAGGCCCACACCGACGGCTTCGAGCGGTTGAAGAGCCACCTGAAGAAATTCACGCCCGAGGAGATGGAAAAGATCTGCGGTATCAAGGCCGATGAGATCCGCACCGTGGCGCGCAAGTACGCCCGGGCCAACGCCGCCATCATCTTCTGGGGCATGGGCGTTTCGCAGCATACCCACGGCACTGACAATGCCCGCTGCCTCATCTCGCTGGCGCTGATGTGCGGCCAGACCGGGCGCGCCGGCACCGGCCTGCATCCGTTGCGCGGCCAGAACAACGTGCAAGGGGCATCGGACGCCGGCCTCATCCCCATGGTGTTCCCCGACTACATGAAGGTCGGCGATCAGCAGGTCAAGGCGCGCTTCGAGACCCTGTGGGGCGCCGAGCTCGATCCCGAGCCCGGCCTCACCGTGGTCGAGACCATCGATGCCATCCACGCCGGCAAGGTGCGCTCCATGTACATCATGGGCGAGAACCCGGCCATGTCGGACCCCGATGTGGCGCACGCCCGCGAGGCGCTCGCCAAGCTCGATCACCTGGTGGTGCAGGACATCTTCCTCACCGAGACGGCGATGTATGCCGATGTCATCCTGCCCGCCACCGCCTGGCCGGAAAAGACCGGCACCGTCTCCAACACCAACCGCCAGGTGCAGATGGGTCGACAGGCCCTGGATGCCCCCGGCGAGGCGAAGCCCGACTGGTGGATCACGCAGGAAATCGCCCGCCGCATCGGGCTCAAATGGAGCTATGACGGGCCGGCCGCTGTCTTCGCGGAGATGAAGCAGGCGATGCCGTCGCTCGACAACATCACCTGGGACCGGCTGGAGACCGAAAACGTCGTCGCCTATCCGTGCCCGGCGCCCGACCATCCCGGCACCGCCATCGTGTTCGGCGATCGCTTCCCCACCGCCGATGGCCTCGGCAAGTTCGTGCCGGCCGAAGTCCTGCCACCCGACGAGCAGCCGGATCAAAAATTCCCCTTCGTGCTGTCGACCGGTCGCCAGCTCGAGCATTGGCACACCGGCGCCATGACCCGGCGCGCCAGCGTGCTCGATGCCGTCGAGCCCGAGCCGACGGTGCAGATGAGTTCGCGCGACATCGCCAAGTTCGGCATGCTGCCGGGCGACATGGTGAAGGTCACGACAAGGCGCGGCTCCATCACCTTGAAGGCGCGCCAGGAAGGCTCCATCGCGCCGGGGACGCTGTTCATCCCGTTTGCCTATGTGGAGGCGGCCGCCAACATCCTCACCAACCCCAAGCTCGACCCCTTCGGCAAGATCCCCGAGTTCAAGTTTGCCGCCGCCAGGGTGGAACCGGTGAAGAAGGTCGAGGCGCAGGCGGCTGAGTGACGCGACGGGTCGCGCAAGGCGAAAGCTTGGTGTATAGACCGGCACGCCATGCCGCATGAACCCGCTATCGTCACTTTCGGCTGCCGGCTCAACACTTATGAGTCGGAAGTTGTCCGCGCCAGCGCCAGCGCCGCGGGGCTGGAAGATGCCGTCATCTTCAACACCTGCGCGGTGACCGCCGAGGCGACGCGCCAGGCGCGCCAGGCCATCCGGCGTGCAAGGCGCGAAAGGCCGGAAGCGCGTATCGTCGTTACCGGCTGCGCCGCCCAGATCGACCCCGGAATGTTCGCATCGATGCCGGAAGTGGACCGGGTGCTGGGCAATGCGGAAAAGCTCGACCGCCGCTCCTACGGCGCGGCGAGCGATGAGAAGGTGCTGGCCGGCGACATCATGACAGTGCATAAGGCCGCGACCCCGAGAATCGCCGGGATCGCCGGGCGCACCCGCGCCTTCGTCGAAGTGCAGAACGGCTGCGATCATCGCTGCACCTTTTGCATCATCCCCTTCGGGCGCGGCCATTCGCGCTCGGTGCCGGTACCGCAGGTCATCGATCAGGTGCGCCGGCTGGTGGAATCGGGAACGCCGGAGATTGCACTCACCGGCGTCGACATCACCGCCTGGGGCGGCGATCTGCCGGGAGCGCCAAAGCTGGGACATCTGGTGAAGGCCATCCTCGATGCGGTGCCGGACCTGAAGCGCCTGCGCCTCACCTCCCTCGACATGGTCGAAGTGGACGATGAACTGATGGCGGCGATCGGCGGGGACGAGCGCCTGATGCCGCATTTCCATCTCTCCTTGCAGGCTGGCGACGACATGATCCTGAAGCGCATGAAGCGCCGTCACAGCCGCGGCGATACGCTGGACTTCTGCAACGCGGTGCGCCGGGTGCGCCCCGATGCGGTGTTCGGTGCCGACCTCATCGCCGGCTTTCCGACCGAGACGGACGACATGTTCGCCAATACGCTGTCGCTGCTGGGCGAGGCGGGCATCACGTTCCTGCACGTCTTTCCGTTTTCGCCGCGCCCCGGAACGCCTGCCGCCCGCATGCCGCAGGTGGAGGGATCGCTGGTGCGCGAACGCGCCCGGCGCCTCAGGGCCGAGGGCGAGGCTCAACTTGCCCGCTTCCTCAAGGGCGAAGTGGGCCGCCGCCGCGAGGTGCTGGTGGAGACCGGCGACCTCGCCCGCACTCCCCACTATGCCCCGGTGCGCCTGGCAGCGCCGGCCGACGCCGGCAGCATCCTCGCCGTCGAGATCACCGGTGCCGATGCCACGCGGCTCGAAGGCAGGCTGGCGGCATGAGCGGCTTTTTCAAGAAGCTCTTCAACCGCGTCATCGGCCGCAAGGAAGGCGAGGCCCCCGAGGTCGAGGCCGAAGCCACGCCTGAGATCCTGCCCGAACCCGCAATCGAGGCGGTAGAACCGGAGCCGGTCCCGCTGCCGCCCACGCCAGAGCCCGAGCCCGAGGTGGTGGCGGCGCCAAGTCCCGCCGTCAAGAAAGCGGCCGCACCGCCAGCCAAGGCGGAGGTCGAGACGGCAAAACCGCCCGCAGCCAGGCCGAAGCCGGCCGCGAAGCCAACACCGGCACCCAAGCCAAAACCGGCCCCGGCCCCGGCCCCCGAACCGGTGAAGGAGAAAGCCCCGCCGCCCGAGCCGCTCAAGGCCAAGACGCCGCCGCTCCCGGTGAAGGAAGAAGCGCGGCCGGAAGACTTCGAGGAGCCATCGCCGCCCGTCGAGACGGGGGCGGGTGCCGCTTTGCCGTTCGACATCCAGGCCGAGCCGCTGCCATTGACCCGTGTCGAAACCGTCGAGGAGACTGCACCCCCGCCGCCGCCTCTTCCCGACGAGGCGCCGGCGCGCAAGGGCGGCTGGTTCACCCGCCTGCGCCATGGACTGGCAAAATCCTCACGCTCGCTCACCGGCGGCATCACCGACATCTTCACCAAGAGGAAGCTCGACGCAGCAACCCTGGAGGACCTGGAAGACCTGCTCATCCAGGGCGACCTCGGCATCGACATGGCGGGCCGCATCACCAATGCCGTGGCGAAGGGCCGCTACGACAAGATGATCGATCCCGGCGAGGTGCGCCGCATCCTCGCCGCCGAAGTGGAAAAGGTGCTCACCCCCGTCGAGGTGCCGTTCACTTTCGACGAGACGCAAAAGCCCTTCGTCATCCTCGTTGTGGGGGTCAACGGCTCCGGCAAGACCACCACCATCGGCAAGCTCGGCGCCATTGCGGTCGGCGAGGGCTACTCCGTCCTCCTGGCCGCCTGCGATACCTTCCGCGCCGCCGCCATCGAGCAGCTTGCCGTATGGGGCGAGCGCATCGGGGCGAAGGTCGTCAGCCGGCCGACCGGCGCGGATGCCTCGGGGCTGGCCTATGATGCTCTCGCCGAAGCCCGCCGCGCCGGCACCGACATCGTGTTCATCGACACTGCCGGGCGCCTGCACAACAAGGCCGAACTGATGGCCGAACTGGAAAAGATCGTGCGGGTCATCAAGAAGCAGGATGAAACCGCGCCGCATGCCGTCCTGCTGGTGCTCGATGCAACGACCGGCCAGAACGCCATCACCCAGGCCGATGTCTTCACCCGCATCGCCGGGGTTACCGGCATCGTCATGACCAAGCTCGACGGCACCGCCCGCGGCGGCATCCTGGTGGCGATTGCCGAACGCTTCAAGCTGCCGGTCCACGCCATCGGGGTGGGCGAGACGGTCGATGACCTGCAGCCCTTCGATGCCACAGCCTTTGCCCGCGCCATCGCCGGGCTCGACGAGGAGGTCGATGCATGAACGAAGCGCATGACAAGCCGCTGCGCGCCATGCCGCCGCTGGTCAAGATCACGGTGGAGGCGGGACCGCTGGTCGCCTTCTTCATCGCCAATGCCAGGGCCGGCATCTTCTGGGGCACCGGCGTCTACATGGTGGCCGCCGCCATCGCGCTGGCGGTGGCGTGGATCATGACGCGGCGCATCGCCATCGTGCCGGTGGTGACGCTGGTCTTCGTGCTGGGCTTCGGGGCGCTCACCTTGATGCTGCACGATGCCACCTTCATCAAGATGAAGGTGACCGTCATCAACGCCCTGTTCGGCGCCATCCTCGCCGGTGGGCTGGTGTTCGACCGCTCGCTCCTGAAGCCGGTGTTCGGCGAAGCCATGGCGCTGGACGATGCGGGATGGAAGAAACTGACGTTCAGGTGGGCAATGTTCTTCTTCGCCATCGCCATCCTCAACGAGGTGGTTTGGCGCCATGTGTCGACCGATCTGTGGGTCAAGTTCAAGGTGTTCGGCATCCTGCCGCTCACCTTCGTCTTCGCGCTCGCCCAGATGCCACTGATGCAGCGCCACGCCCCGCCGGAAGAAAAAAGCGCCGATTAGAGCCTAAACCACCACCAGTTCGCGCACCACGTCGCACAGGCGCTCGCCGCCTTTTTCGGTGATGACGATGGGTTCGGAAATGCCCGCCCCGAAATCCTCCAGCCACACGCCCGACTGGAAATGGAAGCACATGCCGGCTTCCAGCACCGTCCTGTCGCCGGCCCTCAGGCTGGCGGTGCGCTCGCCCCAGTCGGGCGGGTAATTGAGGCCGATGGAATAGCCCACCCGGCTCTTCTTCTCGAAGCCATGGCGATTGAGGATGGATTGCCACAAGGCTTCCACCTCCTCGCAGGTGACACCCGGCCGGGCCGCCTCGATGGCCCGGTCGCCGCCCTCGACGATGGCTTCGGCCAGCCGCAGCATCTTCTCCGGCGGGCGCCCGATATGGGCGGTGCGGGTGAGCGGGGCATGGTAATGGCGCCGCGCCGCCGCCAGTTCCATGACGATGAGCCCGCTTGAGGGCAGCGGTTCATCCGTCCATGTCAGGTGCGGCGTCTTGGTGCCCTCGCCCACCTGGATCAGCGGGCACAGGCTGGTGTAGTCGCCATAAAGGCCGTCAATGCCGCTCACCTGGTCGTGGTAGACATCGGCGATCACCTCGTACTGGCGCACCCCCGGCTTGAGCCTTTGGAGCGCGTTGTTCATGGTCATGGAGATGATGCGCCCGGCCTCGCGCATGTAGCGAAGCTCGGCCGGCGACTTGACGAGGCGCGCCCAGTTGACCAGTTCCCGGTTGTCCAGAATCCTGGCGTTCGGCAGGCCCTCGACCAGATGCCGGTGGGCGCGGGCGGTATAATAGTGGGCATCGAAGTCGACCCCGATGCGCGCCGCGCCCCAGCCGCGTGCGATGATCAGGTCGCACAGTTCATCGAACGGATGCTTCGATGCATGGTGCACCAGCGGTTCGGAGAAGGCGATGATATTGGCCGCCGGCAAATCGGTGGTGATGTGGGCGGATGGCTCATCCTGGGCCCGTCCGAACCAGATCGGATGGGTTTCCGAAAGCTGCACGACAACGGCCTGCGGGGTATAGAACGACCAGCCGTCGAAGCCGGTGAGCCAGCCCATGTTGGCGGGGTCCTGGCAAATCAGAAGATCGAAGCCCGCCTTCACCATGCGCGCCTTGACATTGGCGACGCGGCGCCCGAATTCTTCCGCTGGAAAGGCTTTGACAAATCCCACGTCAATATCCCCCGATGTGATGTTCGCCTCAGTGGTCGCGAATCCAATATCTTGAGCATGATGCCGAAAAGTGGCTTCCACTTTTCGGCATCATGCTCTAGCGGGCGAGGCGAAGGGCGGCCCTTTCCAGAAAGCCCAGGCCTTCGGCCAGTTCGGCGATCTCGATATATTCATCCGGCTTGTGGGCCCGATCGATGCTGCCGGGGCCGAACACAACGGTGGAGAACCCGGCATCGCTGAAATAGCCGCCGTCGGTGCCGAACGACACGACACCGCTGCTGTTGAGCCCGGTGACCTCGCTGACGAACTCGGTGGCCACCGCGGCGTTGCGGTCGTCCAGCGGCGGCACCCATATTTCGGCGATGTTGCGGATGTCGGCATCGGCGTTGACGGCGCGCATCGCCGGCAGCAGCGTCTCGGCGGCATAGGCATCGATCTCGGCAAGGATGGCCGCCCCGTCGTCGCCCGGCAGCGGGCGGAATTCCCAGTCGAAGTTGCACCAGCCCGCCGTCGCGTTGCGCACCACGCCGCCGGCAATGGTGCCGATGTTGAAGGTGGTATAGGGCGGATCGTAAGACGAACCGCGGGCGGGGCTGGCGGCAAGGCGGGCGCCGATCTCCTCGATCCTGGCGATCATCCGCATGGCATAGGAAATGGCGTTGACGCCCTTGCCCGGGTCGCTCGAATGCACCTCGAAGCCGGTCACTTCGGTGCGCATCTCATAACCGCCCTTGTGGCCGGTGATGATCTTCATCCCGGTCGGTTCACCGACGACGACCACCGACGGACGGAAGCTCCTGCCTGCCATTTGCTGCAAAAGATAGGGCATGCCGAGGCCGCCGGTCTCCTCGTCGAAGGAAAACGCGATATGCACCGGCTTCTTCAGATCAGCCGCCTTGAAGGCCGGCACGGCGCCGAGCACACAGGCCAGGAACCCCTTCATGTCGACCGACCCGCGACCATACAGCCGGTTGCCCTTGCGGGTCAGGATGAACGGATCGCTGCTCCATTGCTGGCCGGTGACCGGCACCACGTCGGTGTGACCGTTGAACACCACGCCGCCGTCGACCTCAGGGCCGATGGTGGCGAACACATTGGCCCGCTCGCCGGCCGGGTCATAGCTCAGGCTGGCTTCGATGCCATGGCCGGCAAGATAGTCGGTGATGTAGCCGACGATGCCATGGGTCGGCCGCCCTGAGACGCTGTCGAAGCTGACCAGACGCTCGAGGATGGTCACGGTGTTGTCCAGCGCTTCACTCACGGCGATTGCTCCATAACCTGGCCGCTGCGGCCATGAGGTGTATATCGTGCGCGGGACAGGCGTGTCTAAGGTAAATTGGGCGGTCTATGGGTCCTGACCGACCTCTGCACCCATGCCCGCCGGCATGTTGGCCTCGCCCATCCACAACCGGTTGCTCACCCGCGTCATCGGGCCCGGACGGTCCCGCCCGGCGAGACGCCCGATGGCCTCGTGATAGGGGCCGACGTGGCGCAGCCATCCAGGCAGGTGGGGATAGATGCGCCGCATCCGCTTGACCAGCTTGCGCGCCGCACGACCTTCCTGGGCGCCGAAGGCGAGTGCATAGGCCTTCCTGAGCCGCCGCGGCAGAAGGCTGGCTGTCAGGGCCTTGTAGGCGATGGGGACGGGAAGGGCGTGGTCGGCGATATCCAGGAGGCGGCCGGCCATGATCCGCGCCGACGGCGAGACGCGCAAGGCCCCGGAACTCGCCATGGCGTCCATGTAGGCACTGAAATCCGCCCAGTCGGCCGGCATGTCGGCTTGTGGAATGCCGAACATCATGGCCAGCAGCCGGCTGTCGGCATAATAGGCCTCGCGTTCGGCGGGACTGAGCGGCGGCAGCACCAGCCCATAGGCCACCAGCGCCGAATCGACCAGGGTGGCATGCACCCAGCGCAAGGCCGGAACGGCGTTGGCCATATAGGGGGATCCGGCGGGATGGCGGCCCACCGACGATGCCATGCGGCCGGTGATGGTGGCATGCCGGCGGTGCAGGCGGCGGGCCACGGCAAGGCTCTGGTCAAGGCTGCCGAACACCATGGTGAACATGACGCGGAAGGTGCGGTGGAAGCGCCCGACGGGGTTGGCAAAGGTATCGGAATGCTGCTCAATGGCTTCGGCGACCCACGGATGGGCGAGCTGCATGAGCAACGCCCGGCCGGCCCCCAGGAAGATTGCCGCCTCGCGGTTGACCTGCCAGGTGACCGAGCCGGGCCCGAACAGCCCGGCGCGCGCGTCCGCGACCGCCGATGAGACCTGTTGCAGCTGGCGCTCGAGGCCGATGGCATCGACGATTTCGACGCTGTCGTTGGCGGCAATCGGCTCCATCAATATGCCATCTCTGTGTTCAAGGCTTGCCATCAAGGAGAATGACCGGATGCATCCATGGTGGCGACGGCTGGTTCGCAAAGGCACCGGCGGTGTGTTTGCACCGCTTTACAGACTTTATGAGCAACACCTGTTGCGACAGATGCGCAGCGTTGCCGCACCCCGCCATATCGGGCTGATCCTCGACGGCAATCGCCGCTATGGCCGCCAGTACAACCTCAACGATCCGGCCGATGTCTACATGGCAGGCGCCGACAAGCTGGACGAGTTGATCGACTGGTGCATCGAGGTGGGGGTTCCGGCGATCACCGTGTGGGTGTTCTCCACCGAAAACCACAAGCGCGCGCCCGAAGAGATCACCGGCATTCTCGCCGCCATCGAGGCCAAGATGAAGGCGCTGGCCTCGGACCGTCAGGTCCACGCCCGCCAGATCCGCGTGCGTGCCGTCGGCCGCATCGAACGGCTGCCGCCGTCGACGGTCGCCTGCCTGCGCGCTGCCGAAGCCGCCACCGCCGGCTACAACGGCCTGCAGTTGACCATCGCCGCGGCCTATGGCGGGCGCGAGGAAATCGTCGATGCGGTCAAGGGCTTCCTCAAAGGCCAGATGAAGGACGGGCGCAGCCTCAAGGAGGCGATCGACCTCATCACCCCTGAGGCCATCGGCCATTCGCTCTATGCGCCCGACCTGCCCGATCCCGATCTCATCATTCGCACCAGCGGCGAGATCCGGCTTTCCGGCTTCCTCTTGTGGCAGAGCGTGTTCAGCGAGTTCTATTTTACCGACGTCTACTGGCCGGCCTTCCGGCGGGTCGACTTCCTCAGGGCACTGCGCGCCTTCCAGCAGCGCCAGCGGCGCTTCGGCAGGTAATGCGCCGGTGTCGCCGCTCGTTGCCTCACTCGCTGCACAGGCGCGCCACCATCAAGGCGAGATCGACCTGGCGCCTGCATCGGGTCTTGCACAAGATGTCGCTCATCGCCTGGTTGACGGCATCTAGCGCCAGCCTGCTGGACGCTGCAATCTCCTCCAGCGTCTCGCCGTTCACGAACCCGCGCAGGATCCTGAACTCCGCCGGCGTCAGGTGAAAGGTCGCGGCGAGCCCTTCAACAGCGCCTGGCGACGGCTTGTCGCCGGTCGTCGCCAGTTCGACCACCACAAGGGCGTGCGCTGTGTCCGGGTCGCCCAGGCGGGCGCGGACGACTTCGGCAAGCAGGCCGTCGAGGCGCCTGACGGTGATCAGCAACGACACCGCGCCGCTAGTGGCGGCAAGCGTTTCGTGGCTCGTGCCGGTGGCGCGGATTCTCTGCAGCGCCAGTTGAAACCGCTGGTCCAACAGGCCCGGGCGATATTCCAGCCGCCCCCCGGCGGCACACACGATCGTTTCGTCCTTGAGCAGTTCGAGGCAGCGCCAGTTGGCAAATTCGATCGAGCAGTCGCGGGCATCGACGATCATCGTCGCCCGCCGCCAGTCGGGGCAGAGCAAAGCCAGGATGTCACGCCCCGCGACTGTGGTCTCACGATGATTGCTGTCCGGCATCCCGGGGCGTCCGTCCTGCCGATCTTTATCGGCGCGGTTGCCAACGTCCATCCTGATGTCCCTTCAGACAGACGCGATAAGATTGTCGCCGCGCCGTGATATCGCCGTGACACCATGGGCCCGAGGCCCTGCCACCTGGTGGCATGGCCGATTGGCTATCGACCCTGAGTTGCAATCGGTCCTTTGTTGGCGCAAGTTGCGGTCGTGGGATACGGGGATCAGAACGCCTGCCGGACCGCTCAAGTCTTCCCGGATCATGCATAGCCATCGCCGGCAATGGAGATTGCATCAATGGCGGACCCCGGGATGTGCTCCATCAACCTGGTCGGCTGTCCCGAGATTGTCGGACTGCCGCCGGGAACGATATTCCCCGAAAAGGGCTTTCAGCTATTGGCGCTGCTGGCTCTGGCGCCGGGCCGGCGCATCAAGCGCAAGCGGATCGCCAGCCTGTTGTGGGAAAAGGGCGACGAAGCAGCAGCGCTGACCAATCTGCGCCAGTTGCTCGCCCGGCTGCGAAGAATTTTCCCGGACGAATGGCATCTCATCGATGTCGGTGCGAAAGAACTGGCGATCGATGATGAATTCGGCATCATCGACCTCACCCGCATACTGAAGGTGACAAATTCGGCAAGCGATTCCGAGGTCGGCAGCATACTGCCGCATTTTCGCGGCGAACTGCTTTCCGGCCTCGACGACGGGGGCGAAGAATTCGCGCACTGGCTGCACACCGAACGCTCGCGGCTGCGGGAGATATTCCTCGCCGCGGCATCGGGACTGCTGATGCGCCTGACGCGCTTCGGCCGGGCGCCGGAGGCCGAACTGAAGGCGATTGCCACAGCGATGCTGACGTTCGAGCCGGAGCGCGAAGCCACCTACCGCGTGCTGATCGAGGCCTATGGCCGCAACGGCATGCTGGAAGAGGCCAAGGCGCTCTATACTTCCATGACCCGGATGCTGCGGTGCGAACATGGAACCCCGCCCGGTTTCGAGACCGAGGCCGTTGCCCGCAAGGTATTTGCCTCCTCACCCGCCTGGTCGCCGCCGCCCCCGGCGACGACGACCCTGAACAAGACGCCGCGCATCGCCTTCCTGAAGCCCGTATGGCTGGGCAGCGGAGAACCGCCGGCCTTGGGTACGGCCCTCATCCAGGACGTGGCCGACGGGCTGTCGCGCTACCGGACCTTCAAGTCGCTCGCCCCGCACAGCTCGTTTCAGGTCGATCACGATTCCGGCCTCCCCATGGACAACGCCCTGCTCAAGGCGGACTACACCGTCAGCGGTTATGTCCGGGCGGGCAAGGTGTCCAGCCTGCTCACCCTGCGCATGGTGAATTGCCATAGCCAGGAGATCGTCTGGGCGGGCGAGTTCCCCTTCGACATCGACCGGCTGCACTATTCGTTCCGACTCTTGAGCGAACGGGTGGCGGCCAGCCTGGCGTCGGGCCTGGAGCGCGACCTGGTCGAGGCCGCCCGTCTCCAGCGGACGGAAAGGGCCTACATGCATCTGCTGAGCGGCAAAAAGGAACTCGGCATCTGCCACCTGCCCAACATCCGCCGGGCGCGCAAGTGCTTCGAGATGGCCATTGCCGAGGACCGCAACTATTCCTGCGCCTACGGCCGCCTGGCGCAGGCGCTCTATCTCGAATGGCTGATGCTCGGTGCCGATGTTCCCGAACTGGTCAGCGCCGCGCGCCGCCATGCCCAGACCGCCATCGACACCGACCCCAACAATGCGCTCGGTTACTGGATGGATGGCGCCGTGGCCTTCTATCAGCGCGCTTTCGGAGAGGCCAGGGCACGCTTCGACACCGCCGAAGTGCTGGCGCCGAACGCGGCCGACATGCTGGTCGAATATGCCGACATGCTGGCCCATGTGGGATCGCCGGCCGAAAGCGCGCGCCGTTTCGATGAGGCCATCAGCCTCAACCCCATGCCGCCGGACCACTACTGGTGGGTGGGGGCGACCATCTCCTTCAACATCGGCGACATCCCCACCACGATCGAGCGTTGCCAGCGCCTGAGCAACGACGAAGCCGTGCTGAGACTGCTCACCGCGAGCCACGCGCTGGCCGGCGACATCGGCCGCGCGCGCGCCTACGGCAGGCGCCTGATGGAGACCTATCCGAGCCAGACGGCAGCCGACATGGTGGGCATCTCTCCGGAAACCGATCCGGCGATCAGCAAGAGGTTTGTCGAAGGCCTGAGACTTGCCGGCATCAGATAGCAGCGACAGTTCAGGGCGACGATGCTGGTCTGCCGGGCCGGGTTTCAGCCGCTCGATGGCCTCATCACGAACAAGCCTTGCCATGCCCGGCGGTTCGTACTAGAGAGGCGGCCTTGCCACGGCGGCCATGGGCAGATTGCCGCGCCATCGTGCCACGGGCACCGGTAGCTCAGCTGGATAGAGCACCAGACTACGAATCTGGGGGTCGGGGGTTCGAATCCTCCCCGGTGCGCCAATGTTGTCAATAAATTCAATAATTTACTAAGCGCTCTCGGTGAGAGCTTGTTCACCCGTGTTGCTATGGGGGTGACCGCCCAGTCACTTCCCCCGTGAACGACAGGTCACTACCCGGTGAGCTGGTAGCCACCCTCTTCACCAGTGACACCGCCGTCACCCTCCTGATCTTGGCACATTGCGATGCCAGGGGAGGAGGCCGTCCATCCCATCAGGTCAATTGTCCTCCAGAATGGCCGATCGAACTATGCCGGCAAGGAAATGCACATTCGTCGCGTTGAAATAAGTGCCATGCTCCCCCGGCATCACATGCATCGCAAATCCCTGGGGATATGACTGCCGGTACTGAGCCAGATCATCACCGAAGCGTCGGAACGGATTCAGAGAGCCTTGTTCACCATAAATGAAGCAAATCTCATCCCCGTATTCCGGAAAGTGGGCCTGCTCCAGCAATATGAGCTTGCGGACCGTCCGCCCGGCTGCCTTCAGTCGTTGCGCCATTGCGTGGGCGATTTGTCCCCCCTGGCAATTTCCACCCAGGAACAATTGCCCATCCGGAACGAGCGCAAGCGCTTCCCGCGCATAATGTGCCGACAAATACGCGACTGTTTCAGGCGTATATTCAAAAACGCGGTGGCCCGAGCGCATGCCGTGAATGCGGATATCGCGCCCGACGGTTGCCGCGAGGGAATCCAGTTCCGCCCCGTTCTGGAGGCACCAGAACAGGTGGTGGGCGGATTGCCGATTGCCTGCCGAAACGATCAGCGCGGTGTTGTCACGCCGGTCTCCCTGCCAGTTTGCCGTCAGTTCCCTGATTTTGCCGTAGATCTGTGTGACCTGGCCATCATCCTGCCGCGATGGTTCGGTTCCAGCATCGCGCACGGAGTCCAGCCTCGGCATCATCGCGGATATTGTGGTAATGCGCCCGAACCAGCCGGGCGGTATCCGGATGCCGAAATGGCTCTCGATCTCCAGCACGAGAAGCATTTGCTTGAGAGAGTCGCCGCCCAGAGCGTCAAAGCTGTCGTCCCGGCCAACCGGCGCTTCAACTTCCAGCACTTTTCGCCAAAGCCGCGCGAGGACCTCCTCGCTCGCGGTTTCGGGTGCCGCGTAGCGGGAGGGCCTCGCGATGCGATGGCGGTATCGCCGGCTGGTTTCCCGCCTGTCGCGCTTGCCGGTAACCGTGCGCGGAATATCGCCCACGGGCACAAAGTTCGACGCAATCATATAGGCCGGCAGCCAGGCCCCGACGACAGCAGCCAGCACATCCGGTTCGCCCGCTTCTTCGGTGTGGGTGAAATAGACCACGATCTGCGGACCCGAAGCGGCCTCCTCGACACATGCAACGGCATCCGTGACACCCGGTGCTCCTTTTACTGTGGCTTCAATCTCGGCAAGCTCTATCCGGTTGCCGCGAATTTTTATCTGTTGGTCCAGCCGCCCAAGGAATTCGAGTGCTCCATCCGGGCGCTGATGCGCCAGATCCCCGGTTCGGTAGTGCTGCCTTCCGTCGGACCCGATGCGAAACCGGTCCGCATAGGCTTCTGTTTCGCCCAGATAGCCGGCGCAGACTGCGATTCCGGACAGGCAGATTTCGCCCGGTTGCCCCTTTGCGACCGGGCGGCCCTCCCCATCGAGCAGCATGAGGTCGACATGCGAGAGGGGTTTGCCGATGCTGATCTCATTACCCGCGACCCATTTGCAGGCCGTCGCGTAGATTGTCGCCTCTGCCGGCCCATAGCAGTTGATGAAGGTCCGCCCTGGCCCCAGCCGATCGGCAAGCGCTGCTGGGCAGATTTCGCCGGCGGCAACAATGGTGAACGGGTACGCAGAACCCGGGGTGGGCAAGGTTTCCAGAACGGTAGGCGTTGCAAAAAGATGCGTGACGCGCGACTTCTCGATAAGGCGGCCGAGTTCCTGACCGAGAAGCGTCCTTCGAGCCTCCGGAATGACCACGGCGCCCCCGGCGCACAGCGTCATCATGATCTCGGCGATCGAGACGTCGAAGTTCGTCGACGTATTCAAGACCGTACGCGACTTCGCGTCGAGCCCGAATCGGGGGATCGCGTCCGCGAACAGCGCTTCCAGCGCGGCATGCGTGATCGTTACGCCTTTGGGCCTGCCGGTGGAGCCCGAGGTGTAGCAGATTGTCGCTACTTCGCGATCCGGAGGTGCCGGCTCCCGCAGGAGACCTTCCGCTTTTCCTGACTTTGCAACAACTGCTTCAATATGTTCAGTACGGATATGCCCCGCCGCCACAAACATCGGTGAAAGGCGGCTCGTGACGAGCAGCCGAACACCCGCGGATTCCATCATGTATCCAAGACGCTCGCTGGGCAGTTGGTCGTCGAGGCAGAGATAGGCAGCACCCAGTTTGAGCGCTGCGATCTGGCAGCAAACCAGGTCAATTGACGGTGGCAGACCAAGCGCGACGGTCTCACCGCGCGAAATTCCCAGCGCCGCGAACGCATTTGCAAGCTGGTCTGTCACACGCGCCAGTTCGCCGTGCGTAAGCCCGCACTCACCACACGAAAGTGCAGGCGCACCTGGCGCCTCCTCGGCCTGCCTGTTGAGCCTCTGAAGCAGCCCACTGCCATCCGCGGTGTTTGTTTGGTGCAAATTCCCGCCAGCTTCCTTCAACGAGATGGCAGCCGCATGGTGAATGCCGACCATTTGCAAGGCGGCGATCAGCGGTTGCACAGCAACCCCGATCGTACCGCCGCCCGCCAGAATTGCCGTATCGCCAGCTTGCAGGAAGGCTGACAGGCTGGTCACCATTCCAGCAACCGAGCTGCATGGTACACAGGCGGTACCGATGTCATCGAGTTCCCGCGCAATTCGGTTGGCACCGGTCGAGACAGCGCTGCCACCTGCCGGATCGAGCAGAAAGACGGCGTCGAAGCCTGCCAGGGCCTCGGCAAAGTCCTTCGCGAGGCGACGGATGCGCTCCGGCGTCTGCGGCTGGAAAGCGATGACCCTGCGGCCACCTCTTGCAGAAATCTGCCTGGAGGCATCCTCGCAGGCACGCAACTCCGATGGATGATGGGCAAAATCATCGATAATGTGGACACCTGCAACCAGGCCGTGATCCTGCCAGCGCCTGGCCGGCCTTGGCGCATCCTCCGTCGCCGTTATGATCTGGTCGGCCGATAAACCAAGCGCGAAACCCGCAGCGGACGCGGCCAGCAGGTTTTCGACCAGATAATCGCCTGGCCCTGATGTCTTGAGGCGGCCCACGGCCTTGCCGTGCACGACAAGATCGAATTCCGTTCCGCTCGCAGTCCGCTCGAGCCCCTTCGCCCGCACGTCGGCCTTGGCAGAAATGCCGAACGTCAACGGCGTGCGGCTAAATTTCCGGAGAATGCGGTTCACACCCGCATCGTCAGCATTCACGATTACCGTGCCGGATGCCGGAGTTCGCTCGGCAAAGGCCAGAAAGGCGTCGTCGATCGCGTCCTGGCTGCCATAATGCTCAAGGTGGTCGTTGTCGATATTGGTGATGACCGCGATGTCGGGCGCATACCAGACGAGTCCACGGAATGCCTCGCAGCACTCAAGGACGATGTGCGGTCCCGTTGAAGCTTTCGCATTGCCTCCCGACAGACCGGGCGAAGGTGCGCCGATGATGTAGCTCGGCGCATGGCCGCACGTCTCGAGTATGCGGGCGACCAGCGCTGCCGTGCTGGTCTTTCCATGTGCGCCGGCTATACATACCGCCGTCCTTGTCTCGCTGATCCGGCCGAGAAACTGAGCGCGGCGCAATGTTTCGATGCCGCTCGCGCGGGCGGCGGTCAGTTCGACATTGGCTGCCCCAATGGCCTCGCTCGACACGACCGTCTGGCATCCGGCAACCCGGCGGGCGTCATGTCCAACGCCAACATCGATTCCCAACTCGGCAAGCTGAGCCGTCACCTCCGTTCCAACGAGATCGCTACCGCTGACCGACCATCCCGCCTCGACCAGATACCGCGCAAGCGCGTTCATTCCTGAACCGCCCACACCGATGACGTGCACGCGTCCGGGACTTTGCGTCGCCGTGTTGCGGTCAGAAGCGGCCAATATCGCCCTCGAGGCAATAGGTGGAGATCGCCCCAAGCTCCCGAAAGACACGTTCGCAACCGACGGTGGTGCGCCACCACGTGTCCGCTTGGATATTTTCCGGGTGAATGGAGGGACGCATCACGAATTCAAGGTGTTCGGGAAGGTGTTGCGTGGCGGTCATTCGCGCCCGGCGCATGTGAAGGGGCTTTCCGGCTATTGCGATCTTCCGGATATGTTCCCAACCGATATGCCGGTCGATCAGCGGAGCGCTAAAGACGAAATTTTCGAGCGTATTCGTAGCCTGTTGTTCTTGCAGGATACTTTCGCAAGGGAGTCCTGCCGCGACCATATAGTCGGTGAGCATGCGATACTCAGGTACGTGACCGCAACGGTCGTGGCTGCCGGCCGGTCCAAACCCGGTAACGAGGAATTTCCGGGCGAGCCCGTCGCGGTACATCTCGATTGCCGGATCGGCATTGCTGCAGTTGGGCGCACCTAACACCAGGCACAAATCGACCGCTACGGGTTCATCCTCGACGAACAGAAATCGGGTGATGGCATCGAGATCGCGCAAATCCCTTGTTTCGTGCCCGGACAGCGTACGCAAGTCCTGAACGCCCCGTTTCATTAACAACCCCGGTTCAGCGAAAATCGACCATCCGTCGATTGCTCGACACGGAGCGTTTCGCGTGCCGAGCATGCAACATTGTCATTCGAAAATCGGCCACATTCAAGCGTTTCGCCATCTGTGGGTCGGCGAGGTCGAACTGTGTGAGGCCGAACGCCGGCATCACTATATCAACGCTCGCTACGAAAAGGCCAATCCGACCATGATTGAATTTCCTCAGACTCTCTCCTGAGATGGAAGGAAGACGGGTCCCAGGTCAGAGGACCTATTCATATCCAATTGATCCGGATCAAGACTCTCCACTGACGAAATCGGTAACCTTGTTGCAATGTTAGGCGTCGGTAAGGATCAGTCTCATGTCCGGCTTCTTTGCGAGCAACGGCGGCACAGCGACCGGTGGCGTTGATCGGCTCGTCATCGCCCGCAATCTTGGCGCCGGCGGCGTCTCGTTTCCCAATCTGACGGGCGACTTGGTAGTGGGTTACAGCGGCAGGTTCGACGGGACCCTCGACGACGAACGTGTGTTTCTCGGCTATCGAGAACTTCGGCTACATCGATCAAGGCGGCGGACCCGACCGAATCCATGCCGGTGCACGGAAACGACAGTTTGTCCTGCGGCGATTTTTCTGTCTAGGAGGATTACCATGACCACCTACACCGTCACCAACAACGGCGACGTGTCCGCCGGCGCTGGTACGGACCGGCTCGAATTCATCGTGACCATCGATTACGGGTTCTACATGTACCCGCCAACCGGAGATCTCGCCAGCGGCTATTCCGGCGCGTTCTTCTCCAACTATCAGAGCTACAACTACACCTGCAAGTTTTACCGGGATCGAGAATTTCACCTTCATCGATCAGGGTGGTGGGGACGACAGCATCATTACCGGTGACGGCAATGACGATCTCAGGGGCGGCGGCGGCAACGACCGCCTGAACAGCGCCGGCGGCATCGACACGATCAACGGCGGGGCGGGCAACGACACCTGGGTGGCGGACAAGTCCTTCGCCGATCAGCCGACATCACGATCAACCTCAATGCCACGAAATCGACCTATCTCGGCACCGGCTCGGTGACAAATATCGAGGGGATGGAGCTGAAAACCGGGTCAGGCAACGACTTGCTGATCGGGCATCAGCACCGCTGCGATGAACGACATCATCGACGCCGGCGCGGGCAACGACACGATCAAGCTCTGGGGCGGCGGTGTCGACGAGGTGCATGGCGGCGACGGAAACGACCACCTGACCTACATCCACTACGCCGACAATTACGGGTTCTACAATTACACCGCTGACCGGAGACCTCGCCACCGGCTACACCGGCGACTTCTTCCGCAACTTCCAGTCCTATGCGATGAGCATCCATTTCACCGGCATCGAAAGCTTCACCTACATCGACATGGGCGGCGGCAACGACAACATCAATGTCGGCGACGGCAATGACGAGCTCAGAGGCGGCGATGGCGATGACCGGCTGAACAGCGCGGGCGGCATCGACTTTGTCGATGGCGGCGCCGGCAACGATACCTGGGTGGCGGACAAGTCCTTCACCGACCAGGCCATCTCCATCAACCTCAATGCCGCGAAGTCCACCTATCTCGGCACCGGCGTGGTCATGGGGATCGAGGGGCTCAACCTCGTGACCGGCTCGGGTGACGACAAAATTGTCGGCCACAAGACCGCAGTGATGAACGACGTGATCTCGACTGGTGACGGCAACGACGTAATCAAGCTGTGGGGCGGCGGCATCGACGCGGCGCATGGCGGCGAAGGCAGCGACAAGCTGATCTACATTCCAAACGGCGATGACTACGGCTTCTACCTGACCAACCTCACCGCGGATGCCAGTGGCTACACAGGAAACTTCTTCAACAATTTCGATTCCTCGACGTTGGGCGTTGGGTTTTCGGGTATCGACAAGTTCACCTTCATCTATAACGGATCGGGAAACAACACGATCAACACCGGCAGCGGGGCCGACGACCTGCGCGGCGGTTCGGGTGCCGACATGTTCAATTCCGGCGCTGGCCGTGACAATCTGTCGGGCGGCACCGGCAATGACACACTGGACGGCGGGACCGACAGCGATACCCTCCATGGCGGCGGCGGCAACGATCGGCTGCTCGGCGGCGCGGGAGCGGATTCGTGCAGCGGCGATTTCGGCAATGATTTGTTGCAGGGCGGCGACGGCAGCGACACCCTCAACGGCAATGGCGGCAACGATATCCTGAGGGGCGACGCCGGCTTCGATCATCTGGACGGTGGTGACGGCAACGATCGGCTGGCGGGCAATGGCGATGCCGATACCCTGTCCGGCGGTGACGGCAACGACAGCCTGTTCGGCGGCGGCGGGGCCGACAATCTCGACGGCGGTGCCGGTTTCGATCAGACCGGCTATTATTACTCGGCCGCCGCCGTGACGGTGGACCTGGGCACGGGACACGGCTCGGGCGGTCTGGCGGACGGCGATACCTTGAGCGGCATCGAGGCGGTATTCGGGTCCAACCAGTTCGGCGATACCCTCATCGGGCGGGCCGGGGTCGATGTCGGGTTGCACGGCAACGGCGGCGACGATTCCCTCAAGGGCCTCAGCGGCAATGACTCGCTGTTCGGCGACAATGGCAACGACACCCTCATAGGCGGCTCCGGCAACGATCATCTGGATGGCGGCAAGGGCGCCGACAGGCTGGTGGGTGGCTCCGGCAACGACCTCATGACCGGCGGCGGCGGATCCGACATCTTCGTTTTCGCCGACGGCTTCGGCAACGACACCGTCACCGACTTCTCAGGCAACAACCCGGAAAAGATCGACCTCAGTGGCGTCAGCGGCATCACCAGCTTTACCGATCTGGTCGCCAACCACCTGGAAGACCACGGCACTTTCGTGGTGATCGTCGACGGCACTGACTCGATCAGTCTCAATGGCGTCACCATGAACCATATCGGCACCGGTTTGGCCTATTCGGCAGGCGATTTCATCTTCTGAAAGAAACAGACCCGAGGACGAATTCTGTCACGCTGACGAACAGCAGGCGCACGAATTTCGGGCGAGCCTGGGTATCGGACTGCCGTAGTCGCCACGTTCCAGGTCCTCAACGCCTCGCCGCGGAATTGGCGAAGGGTTTTGCTGCTGCGACGTGTTCCCTGTCTTTGGATCGTCCCAGGCCCAGGACAGCAGGTCTGTCCGGGCTTTCGCACCCCCCTTTATAGGGATGCTGCAATGTGCTGACAGGCCCAAAATTGCGATGCGGAACAGGGTTCGCACCGGCTGACGATTGAAAGCCATTGCCTGGCCGTCGCCGGCGAAGCTAGTTTTGCCTTCAGGCCCCTCTCCTCGGGTCATGTCGGTCAGGCATGAGTTTTCGACCACGGGAAAAGGAACGACGCCACCCATGTTCTTGAATGCGCACTCGGTGCGGCTCTTTCCGAAAGGTGGCGGCCCGGAGAACTACGCTATCACGGGTATGGCCAGGCGCTGCGACTGGGTCGTGCTGAGCGATATGCCGTGCTGGACCGTCCACGTTCACAAAAACACGGCCACAGACGCGCCCCGGCACATCTTCCTGTCGATGCGCAACCCGTTCGCGGCGCTTCGCAGATTCGCAGAAGACATCTTGCCCGGATTGCGCCATCGCTTCGTGCTGGTTTCCGGCTCCGAAGACGCCACGGTCCCTCGACAGGTCGATTGCCGCTGGCGCGACTACAATGAAGCGGAATGTCGTGCAATACGCAGCATTGTGGAGCATCCCCTGTTGATCAGGTGGTTTGCGGAGAACCTCAGCGACGACAGCGATGAACGGTTCACCGCCTTGCCTGCGGGATTGATCTATCCGGACGGTCTGCCCGCCGATGGCGAGAAGATCCCTGAACCGCGGCCTTTTCACCAACGGCCGTTGCGGGTTCTGTGCGCACACCGGGTGCGCGAGGGTGCGCAATGGGAGCCACGGCGCCAAGTCACCGCACTGGCGCGCGGTGCCTGGGCGCCCTGGTGCACAGTTCTGGCGGAAGAGGTGACGGAAGATGAATTTCTCAGGCAAGTCGATGAACATGCGTTTGTGCTGTGCGTCGAGGGTGGCGGGCTCGATCCATCGCCAAAAGCATGGCAATCCATTCTTTATGGGGCGGTGCCGATCATCCGCGAGACCGGCATTCGCGGTGCCTATATCGACCTGCCGGTTGCCTTCGTTCGATCATGGACGGCAGACGCCGTGACCTTGGACCGGCTGAAGGCATGGCGCGACCATCTGGGAAGATTCCATGATACGCCATGGCGAAGAGCCGACATATTGTTTCGACTGAGCCAGGACTACTGGTGGTCCAAAATTGTTGTCGATGCCCGCGTGTGAGCCTATGCATCGGAATTGCCTGAACCTGGTCCGATGATGGCCGGCGAGAAGCCTTGCGGCCCTTGGAACCTCGTGTTCTTGTGGGGCGACGGCGCTTCTCGACCTGCCGCACCACGCTGATCCGCTTTGCTTTCGCCGATACCGAGGAAAAAATTAAATGCGACAGCACGGCGGTACCGCGGTGATTTATCACTACTTCGAGAAAAACGAGACCTACCGCGACAATTTCATTTTCTTTCTCGCGCGCGCGTGGCGCCGCGATCTGGTGTTTTTCATCGTGATAGCCGGCGAGCACAGCATCGAGCTGCCCGAGCGCGACAATATCCGCTATGTGCTGACGCGCAATTTCGGCCATGACTTCGGCAGTTACGCTGAATTGGCCGAGAGTGGTGCTCTCGACGGCTTCGATCGCCTGATCTTCGTCAATTGTACGGTGCGCGGCCCTTTCCTGCCGCACTATGTCACCACCAGCTGGACCATGCCGTTCCTGGCGCTACTGAAAGATGATGTGCATCTGTGCGGATCGACGATCAACATCCTGCACAGCACCCGGCCCTACCACGAGATCTACCGCCAGAGACATCCCGACGATCCCGAGCCCTTCTCGCATGTGCAAAGCTCGGCCCATGCCATGACGAAGGAGTGCTTTGCCTTCCTGCGTGCAAACAATCTCTATGCGGCGGCAAAAGTATTCGACAAAGATGGGACAATTGTCGACTGCGAGCTGGCCATGAGCCTGCTGGTGCGCAAAAACGGCTGGAACATCGCCTGTCTGTTGCCGCCCTACAATGCCCTCGACTATCGCCTGCCCCACAGCGAGATCAACCCGGCCACCGAAACCGGCCATCCGCAGGCAAAGGGCGCCTATTTCGGGCTCACGCCGCACCCCTTCGAACTGATTTTTCTCAAGACCCAGTGGGACATGCTCCCTCCGGCAGCGCTCGACTTCTATTCGCTGATGGCCTTGCAGTTTCATCCATTGCCCAGCCTCGATCTGGTCGATGCACGCACATTGCGTGCCCGCCTCACCGCGCGTCTTGGCGGGCCCCTCGCCATGCTTTGCGAGAAAACCCCGCCGCTGACACAGAAGGTAGCCTCCGACCAGGCTGAAAAGCCTTCCACGCAACCCGCCGGGGCGCGATCGCGCTGCATCATGGTGCTTGGCATGCACCGATCGGGGACTTCGGCGCTGGCCGGCGTCCTGACGCTTCTTGGGGCAACGCCGCCGAAATCGCTGATGGAGCCGCACGCAAGCAATCCCAGGGGCTTTTTCGAATCCGTCCCGGTACGTGATTTCAACGATGCACTGCTTGCCGCTGCCGGCAGCCGCTGGGACGACTGGCGACCGATTGACCCCGACTGGTTTGCCTCGCCTGAAGCCCGTAACCTGCAGGGTCGCGCCGTTGCGCTGATTGACGAGGAATTCGGCGAAGCAGAACTTTTTGTACTGAAGGATCCCCGCATCTGCCGGTTGCTGCCATTTTGGCGTGCGGTGCTCGAACGGCGGGGGACGACGATATTGGCTCTGCACACGCACCGCGAGCTGCAAGAAGTAGCGGCGTCACTTGCCGGTCGCTATGGCTTTGATGCGGCCCTCACGCACCTGCTCTGGTTGCGCCATCAACTCGAGGCCGAGGTTGCCAGCCGAGGCCTGACGCGACACTTCACCAGCTACGATCAGTTGCTTGCCGAAGCGGCAGCGCTGAGCGCGCGGATCGCCCACAGCTTCGACTTGCACCTTCCGGCCGAAACGGCGGCGCAGGAAGTGGGCGAGTTCATTTCGACGGGCCTGAAGCATCATCATGCCGAGCCCGGAATTCAAGACAGCGGCCTTGCCCCCTGGTATCGCGACAGCTTTGACATTTTCCAACGATGGACGCGCGTTGGAGAGACCGGCGCGGAGCGGACACGGCTTGACACCATCCGCGCCGAGCTTGACTGCGCCGTGCCGGCTTTCGCATCACTCCTCGCGGCGGCAAGAAAATGCTGAACCTGCCTCCTCAATGTACTTCACTCAAAGAGGAAATCGGTTGCGAGTTGCATTTGCTCCAGCAGCATCGCCTTGCCGCCAACGACGGCGCATCCCCGGCACTGCGCCTCAGCCAGAAACGGAGTGATCTCCGGCGTCATGACCACCTCCGCGACCGCGCAGGTATTCATCATATCCGTCAGGTCGATGGGGAGCGGATCGCCGGCATGCATGCCGAGCGAGGTAGCGTTGACGACGAGATTGAAGGCGCCTGCACTTGCCGGTCCGAAGTGGCAGCGGCAGGTCGGAAAGGCGGTTTGCACTTGCCCCGCAAGGGCCCTGGCCTTGTCGGCGGAGCGATTGGCTATGACCAGTTCGGCAGCACCTGCTTCGGCTATGGCAAACGCGATCGCCCGCCCCACCCCGCCGGCGCCGGCCACAAGCACCCGCATGCCGGCGACCGCGATGCCGTTGCGCCGAAGGCCCGAAACGAAGCCGACACCGTCGACATTGTCACCGACGAGGGTCCCGTCTGCCTCGCGGCGCACAAAATTTACCGCCCCGATGCGTTCGGCGCGCGGCGTCAGGCGGTCGAGGTGGGCCCTGACGGCGATCTTGTGAGGAATGGTCACGCCCGTTCCCGCCACATTGCGCATCTTGCGCAAGACATCGAGAAAGAGCGGAAGATCGGCAGGGGCGATGTGGAGAGGCGAGCATGCGGCGTCGAGGCCGACGGCACGGAAATGGTCGTTGAACACTGCCGTGCCGACGATGTGTGCCACCGGATCGCCGATGATGAACATGATCCGGGTCTTGCCGGTGACGCGTTCAGGTGTCGTCGTCACGGCACCCTCCACGGCAGTTTCGCCACCGGGCGCGGCTGGCGGCCATATTCGATGTAGCGCTCGGCCACGCGCGCCATCTCGGGCGCCGTCAACAGCACCGGTTCGCCCGCCGACAGGGCGAGGCGGTACTGGCGGGCGAGGGTTTCGAGGCGCACCGCGGCCTCGAAAGCGGCCCGCAGCGTCGGCCCGCGCGTCAGCATGCCGTGATTGGCGAGCAGGCAACCGGTGCGGCTTTCCAGCGCCGCCGCCGCGGCGCGGGCCAGTTCCGGGGTGCCGAAAGCATGGTAGCCGATGCACGGCACATCGTCGCCGCCGAAGCCGTGGATCATGTAGTGAAAGGCGGGAATGGGCTTTCGCAATGCCGCCAGGGCCACGCAGTTGTCGGCGTGGGTGTGGATGACGGCACCGGTCGCCGGCACCCGCTTGTAGACTTCGGCGTGCATCGCCCATTCGCTGGACGGCAGATGACGACCCTTGTGGCCGCCATCAAAACCGGTCGCGACAATATGGGAGGCTTTGAGCGTTTCCTCGGTGCAGCCGGTGGGGGTGATCAGCATGCCTTCGCCGCAGCGCACGCTGACATTGCCGGCTGAGGAAAAATTCATGCCGCGCCGCGCCAGTTCGGCATAGACCTCAACAATGGCGCGTCGGATGTGGGCTTCGGTGGCGGGCTTCACGGCAGACTCCTCATGATGCGGCAAGCGCGGCATCGAACATGTCGACAGGCCCCAGCTTGCCAGGTTTCAGATAGAACGACATGGGCTCGCCGCCGATGGTGACGGCGCGCGACGTGCCGGGACCCTCGTAGGGTCCGGCCTCCAGCGCCCGGCACCTCAGCGCCTCGAGAACGGCGCCCGAGGTCTCGCCACCCGCCACCACGTATTTGCGCACCCCGAGGCCGGCGAGGCCCACGGCGATGCGCCCGATGATGCGCTCGGCAAGCCGGGCGGCGGCGCGGCGACCGAGTCGCTTTTGCAGGGCGGCCACCTCGGCCGGCCGGCTCGATACGGCGATGGCGAGTGGGCCGCTTGCCAGCAGCGGTGCCGCCCAGGCGACAGCCTCGGCGGCAAAGGCCGTCTCGCGGCCCAGCCCGGCGGCCGGGTCGAGCATCAGCACGGGATGGCGGGACCTGAAATTTTCGAGTTGTTCGAACGTGCGCTCGGCGCAGCTTCCCGCCAGCACCGCGCCGTAGCCCTCGATGCGGGGCAGGGGCGCAAGCGGCAAGGCAGGTCCCAGCAATCCCCTTTGCCGCCATAAGGCGGCATAGGTCTCGCACACCGTCGAACCGCCGGTCATCAGCGGCCAGTCGATCGAGACTTCGGCCAGCCGCGCGAGATCGGCATCGTCGGCACCGTCGGCGATGGCATAGGCAAAGCCTTCCGCCTGCAGTCCGGCGATGCGCGCTTCGAGTGCCTCAGTGCCCGCGATCAGGTCCTCATGGCGGATGAGGCCGACCTTGCGGGCCGTCTGGCGCTGCAGGACCGCAACCAGGTTGGGCTCGCGCATGGGGGTCAGCGGGTCGAGCCGTTTGGGCGAATTCGAGATGAGCTGGTCGAAGGCGAACAGATGGCCCTGGAAGACAAAGCGCCTGACCGCCGGAAAGGCCGGGCAAAAGGCGGTGAAGCGGGCGCCGGTACGCTCCATCAGGCAATCGGCCGCGGGCCCGATATTGCCGCGCGGGGTCGAATCGAAGGTGGCGCAGTATTTGAAGAACACCTGGCGCGGCCGGCCGGCCTTGAGGAGATCGAAGGCGGCATCAACAAGGCTGACCGCCGAAGCGGCGGGGGTCACCCTTGATTTGAGACACACCACGGCCGCCTCGCTGCCGTCGAGATCGGCGGGCGTCGCAAAGCGTGTCAGCAGGCGGGTGCGCACCCCGTCGCGCACCAGGATCGAGGCAAGTTCGAGCCCGCCGGTGAAATCGTCGGCAATGGCACCCAGGAGCAGCGCCACGATGGTTCCCCCCAACAAATTTGTCGGCCATAGCCTTTGACAGGCTGCAAGCGATGATACAAGATATATCATTGCTGACAATGCCTGGGGATGATGCCTTGAACGAGAATCGCCTAAGCCAGGATGCGTTGCTCAGGGCCCGCGCCCTGCGGGTTATTCCCGGCGGCATGTGGGGGCACCAGAACGCCGGCCGGCTGCCGGCCGCCTACCCGCAATATTTTACCCGCGGCGAGGGCTGCCACCTCTGGGATGCCGACGGCCGCGAATACATCGATTTCATGTGCGCCTGGGGGCCCATGATCCTCGGCTACAACGATCCCGATGTGGAGGCAGCGGCCGCCGTCCAGCGCCGGCGCGGTGACGGCCTAAACGGGCCGGCTGCATGCCTTGTCGAACTGGCCGAACTGGTGGTCGACATCGTGCCGCATGCCGATTGGGCGATGTTCCAGAAGAACGGCACCGATGCCACCACCCTGTGCGTGGTCATCGCCCGCGCCGCCACCGGCAAGCGCAAGATCCTGGTGGCCGAGGGCGCCTACCATGGCGCCCTGCCGTGGTGCAATCCCTACCCGCTCGGCGCAACCCCTGAAGACCGCATGCATGTCCTCAGGTTCGACTACAACGATGTCGCAAGCCTTGAGGCCGCGGCCGATCTGGCCGGCGACGATCTGGCCGGGGTGATCGTTTCCGCCTTCAAGCACGATTACGGCAAGGCGCATGTGTTGCCGACGCGCGATTTTGCCGGCGCCGTACGCGCCCTGTGCGACCGTACCGGGGCGGCCATGATCCTCGACGATGTACGCGCCGGCTTTCGCCTGCATCGGGGGGGAAGCTGGGAGCCGCTGGGCGTCAGGCCCGACCTTGCCGCCTGGAGCAAGGCCATCGCCAACGGCCGGGCACTCGCCATGGTCACCGGCAACGACCCTTTCCGCGAGGCTGCCGCCAGCGTCTTCACCACCGGGTCGTTCTGGACCGCGGCGGTACCCATGGCGGCGGCAATCGCCACCATCAACAAGCTCAAGGCAAGCGATGCCGTCAGCCACATGCAGGCCATGGGCCAGCGGTTGCGTGATGGGCTGGATCGCCAGGCCGCCGCCCATGGCCTCCGCCTCAGGCAATCCGGGCCGCCGCAGATGCCGGTCATGCTTTTCGATGACGATGACGACCGGAAAAAAGGCTGGCTGTTCTGCACCGAGGCGCTGAAGCGCGGCGTCTATCTGCACGCCATGCACACCATGTTTTTATCCGCCGCGCATACCGTGGCCGACATCGACCGGGCGCTGGAGGCCACCGACGCCGCCATGGCCGTCGTGGCGAGGACCTATGGATGAGGCCGGCATGACGAAAGCTGCCGCACATCTGTCGCTGGTCGAACGGCTCGACTTCGAGCCGGCAACGGCGCCGAGTCGTTCCGACCGGGTCTACCGGCAACTGCGCGAGCGCTTGATGCGCGGGTTGCTGAGGCCGCACGAGCGCCTCAAGATCCGCGAACTCGCAGCGGCGCTTTCGACCAGCGAGACGCCGGTCAGGGAAGCGATTTTCAAGCTGGTGCGCGACGGAGCGGTCGAGCTCAAGCCGCATTCCTATGTGCGTGTCAGGCGGCTGAGCCTCACCGAATACTACGAGGCGCGCGACATCCGCCTGGAACTGGAGCCGCTGGCGGCCGAGCGTGCCCTGACCCATATCGACGAAGCCGACGTTGCACGGCTGGCCGGCATCCATCGCACCCTTATAGACGCCGAGCAGTCAAAGTCCTACGAGGCGGCGATCCTCGCCAATTTCGATTTCCATTTCGGCCTCTACCGGCGCTCGGGGCTGCACCAGCTCATCTCCATCCTGGAGAACCTGTGGACGCAACTCGGCCCCATGCTCAACTACCTCTATCCCGACGGCCACCCCACCTATGCCGGCGCGCACCAGCACGAGAACGTCCTTGCCGCGCTCGAACGGCGCGATGCCCGGGCGCTCAGAAAGGCGATCCGCGACGACATGATCGAGGGCGGTCACAATTTCGTGCGGGTGCTGGAGCGGCTCGAATCCGGCGAGGGTCGACAATGACGGGGACCGGCCGCAACATTTCCGAGGCCTTTCTAGCCGAACGTGCCAGTTTCGTGCGGCTGGAGACGGTAAGGCTGGCGCGCATTGCCGGTGCCGGCCATTATTCCAGCACCTTCTCCTGCGCCGAACTGCTGGCGGCGCTCTATTATGCCCATCTGCGCATCAATCCGGCCGAACCGAAATGGGCCGATCGCGATCGCTTCGTGCTTTCCAAGGGCCACGTCGCCATCGGCCTTTATCCCGTGCTTGCCGATCTCGGCTTCTTCGACAGGCATCTGCTCGACAACTACACCCGCCTCGGGAGCCCGTTCGGCGACCATCCCGACATGAAGCGCATCCCCGGCATCGACTTTTCTTCCGGCTCGCTCGGCCACGGGCTTTCCATCGGGCTGGGCATGGCGCTTGCCGCGCGGGCGCAGAAGCGCTCCTGCCGGGTTTATGTGATGCTCGGCGACGGGGAATTGCACGAGGGCCAGGTGTGGGAGGCGGCGATGGCCGCCGGGCATTTTGGCACGCAGGGGCTCATCGCCATTGTCGACCGCAACGGCCTGTGCATCGACGGGCGTACCGAGGAGGTGATGACGGTGGAGCCCATCGAGGCGCGCTTTGCCGCCTTCGGCTGGCAGACCACGCGCATCGACGGCCATGACTTCAAGGCCATTCTCGGCGCGCTCGATGGCCTCAAGGCCGCCGGGCGCGGCAAGCCCCAGCTTATCGTCGCCGACACCATCAAGGGGCGCGGCGTCGAACGCATGGAAATGGCGTTGAACTGGCACGTCGGCAATCTCGCCGGCTCCGACTATGACGACGTGGTGGCCGAACTGAAAGCCGGCCTCAAACCGTCGCGCCATCGCGAGGGCGTGGCATGAGCGGTCAGAGCCAATCCGACATCTTTACCGGCACATCATCGGCCAAGGCGGAACTGAAGGATGAGCGCTCGGTCAAGGGTACGCCCGCCGAGGCGCTTCCCGCCTTCGTGCTGGGCGCGGAACTGGCCGATCTTGCCGAGGGCGATCCGCGCATCTGCGTGCTGACCGCCGATCTCGCCTCGGCCAACCGCACCGTCGACTTCAAGGCGCGCCACCCCGAACGCTTTTTCGATTTCGGCATTGCGGAAAAGAACATGATCACCGCGGCGGCCGGCATGGCGGCCTGCGGCATGGTGCCGTTCGCGGCCACTTTCGCCTCGTTCTGCGCACTTCTGGGGGCCGAGCAGATTCGCACCGACTGCGCCTATCCCAGGATGCCGGTCAGGGTGGTCGGCCATCACAGCGGCATCTCCATGGGCTTTTACGGCACCAGCCATCACGCCAGCGAGGACCTCGGCATGATGCGCACCATTGCCGACCTGACCGTGGTATGCGCCGCCGATGCCAACGCGCTGAGGGCGGTGCTCCGCGCTTCGCTCGATCATCCAGGCGCGATGTATATCCGTCTCGGGCGCGGGCGCGACCCGGAGGTCTACCCTCGGGTGCCGGCAGACTTCGCCTTCGGCCGCGCCATCCGCCTGCGCGAGGGTTCGGACCTCACCATCATCACCACGGGCACCGAGGTGCGCCCGGTGCTCGATGCCGCCGAGGTGCTCGGCCGCGATGGCATCGCAGCGCGCGTCGTCGACATGCACACCATCAAGCCGCTGGACGAGGCTGAGGTCAAGGCGGCGGCGGCCGAGACCGGCGCCATCCTGACGGTAGAAGAACACAATATCATCGGCGGTCTGGGGAGTGCGGTTGCCGAAGTGCTGGCCGGCGGGCCGCAGGTCAAATTCAAGCGTCACGGCATACCCGACACTTTTGCCCCGGTGGGGCCGCCGCCGGCGCTTTATGCCCGATTCCGGCTCGATGCAGCCGGGATCGTGGCGGTGGTGAAAGAACTGCTTTTCAAGTGATTGATCGTTTTTGGCAATGGCGTCCGGCGAGGCGCTGAAAACAGGGAGGAAGACGACCATGAAGACTGCATATCGGCCTACCCGGCGACGGGCGCTGCTCGTAGCCGCTACCATGCTCACGGCCCTCGGCCTCGGCGGCGGCGCTCCCGCCATGGCCGCCGGCCAGCCGCTGGTGATCGCGCGCGACTTCGACTTCAATTCGCTCGATCCGGCCCGCGCCTGGTGCGACAGCTGCCAGATCTACCTCACCAATACCTATGAGTCGCTGATCCGGCTGGCGCCCGACAACCAGACCCTGCAGCCGGGCCTGGCACAGTCCTGGGAGTCCAACGCCGACCAGACGCTGTTCACGTTCCACCTCGACCCCAAGGCGGTGTTCTCCGACGGCTCGCCCGTCGAGGCCAAGGACGTCAAGTGGTCGTGGGAGCGGCTGCACAACATCAAGGGCGGCCCGTCCTTCATGATGGACGGCGTCAAGAGCATCGAGGCGCCTGATGCCCATACCGTGGTCGTCACCATGGACGCACCCAACTCGGAATTCCTCGGCATCCTGACCGCTTCCTACACCGGCGTCATCAACTCCGACGTAGCCATGCAGCATGGCGCCAACGACAGTGCCGACGCCGACAAGACCGACACGGCGGAAAGCTGGTTCCTCGCCAATTCGGCCGGCAGCGGTCCCTACGTGCTTGAGGACTACAAGCCCGACGACGAACTGCGCTTCAAGGCCAATCCGCATTACACCCGCACCAAGGTCGGCATCGACGAGGTGGTGATGAAAAACACCAAGGACGCCGTGGCGCAGGCCCAGATGCTGGAAAACGGCTCTGCCGACGTTGCCATGCAGATCGACCCGGACACGGCCAAGAGCCTGCCGGCCGACAAGGTGACAACCGAGATCGTGCCGTCCTTCAACTTCGTCTATGTGGCGCTGTCGCCGGGGGCCAAGGCCAACAAGGTGAAGCTGACCAAGGACGTGCGCGAAGCCTTTGCGCTGGCGCTCGACTATGACGGCATCATCCAGTTCACCGTCGGCGGCGCGGGCAAGCCGCAGCCGGCGCCCATCCCCAACGGCTTCCCCGGCACCGCAGACCTGCCCATCCCGCATCAGGATCTCGCCAAGGCCAAGGAGTTGCTGAAGGCCGCCGGCCACCCGGACGGCTTTTCCATCGATGCCATCTTCCCCAACATGAACGTCTACGGCGTCGATCTGTCGTTGCTCATGCAGAAGGTGCAGCAGGACGTCGCCAGGGTCGGCATCAAGATCAACCTGCAGCCGGTCGAGTTCTCGGTGTGGCGCAGCCACGTCAGCGGCGACGGCATCCCGCTGACCGCGGTGTTCTATGCGCCCGACTATTACGGCTCGGGCCAGTACGTGCAGTATTTCGGCATGTATGAAGGCACCGCCTGGTGGAAGCGTGCCGGCGGCCAGCACGATGCAAGCGTCACCAATGCCGAAGAGGGCACGCTGCTGCAGAAGGCGCTCGCCTCACCGGAAAGCGCCAAGGCGGGAATCTATCACCAGATCGCCATGGACATGATCAGCGACAAGATCATCATGCCGGTGGTCAGCCCCAGCCTGGTGCTGGCCTACGGCAAGTCGATCACCGGCGTACGTTACAGCGCCTGCTGTAACCTGCCGATCGACGAGATCTCGCGCAAATGACGCTGACAGTGTGGCCGCAGGAGCGTATCCTGCGGCCATCTGGTACTTACTATTGCAAAAGGGATGCGTCATGAGACGGCCGGGCAAGGCCCGTGGACGTCGTTGCCCGACCTTGCCGATGGGCCGTAGTTCATGAGGCGCTTCATCCTCCGCCGGCTGGTGGCGATGCCGTTCCTGGTTCTCGGCATCGTCACCGCCGCCTTTCTCATCAGCCACGCCACCCAGGGCGATCCGCTGATCTCGGTCCTCGGCGACCGGCAGATGGACAACCCGGAAGTGGTGGCCGCCGCCAAGGCACGCTGGGGACTCGACCGCCCGCTGCCGGAGCAGTACCTCATCTATGTGCGCAACCTTTTGACCGGCGATCTCGGCGTTTCCATCCGCACCAAGCAGCCGGTGACCCGCGATCTCCTCGTCCGCCTGCCGGCGACGCTAGAACTGGTGATCGCCGCGATGATCGTGGGCAGCGGCATCGGCATCGCGCTGGGGGTGCTGGCCGCGCGCTTCCGCGACCGGCCGTTCGACCATTTCTCGCGCCTCTTCGCCCTCATCGGTTCATCGCTGCCGGTGTTCTGGTCGGGCCTCATCCTGCTCTTCATCTTCTCGGTCAAGGTGCACTGGATACCCGGGCCCGGCCGGCTCGATGCGCGCACCACGCCACCCGACTTCGTGACCGGATTCTACACCGTCGATTCGCTCATCGCCGGCGACTTTTCAAAGTTCGCCGAGGCGCTGCACCATCTGGCCCTGCCGGCGCTGGTGCTCGGGTGGGCGGTCATGGGCATCATCTCGCGCATGGTGCGCGCCAGCATGCTGGATGTCCTGTCGCAGGATTACATCCTCGCAGCACGGGCGCGCGGAGCCCGTGAGGGCCGGGTGCTGTTCCATCACGCCTTGCGCAACGCCCTCATCCCCACCCTCACCATCATCGGGTTTTCCTTCGCCTACCTGATCACCGGGGCGGTGCTGACGGAAACCATCTTCTCGTGGCCGGGGGTCGGATCCTATGCGGTCAACGCGGCACGCAACCTCGACTATCCGGCGATCATGGGGGTGACCATCGTCGGCGGCCTCGCCTTCCTCATCACCAATCTGGTGACCGACATCACATATGCGCTGGCCGACCCGCGCATCGACATGCAGTGAGGGGCGGCGATGGTGGTTGCGACAACGAACTCACCCCCATGGCGGCGGCCTTCATGGCTCACTTTGCCGGTCGTGGCCGGCGGCGTCATCATCCTGGCCTGGGTATTGGTCGCCCTCACCGTGCCCCTGTGGACGCCCTATGATCCGGTAATGATGGCCGGGCGCCGGCTGCTGCCGCCCGATGCCGCGCACTGGCTCGGCACCGACGCGCTGGGGCGCGATGTCCTGGCGCGGACCCTGTGGGGCGCCCGCTTCTCGCTGCTCATGGCAGCGGCGGTAATCTCGGCCGCGGTGGTGATCGGGGCGGCGCTCGGCGCCATAGCGGGCTTCCTCGGCGGCCTCGCCGATGGCGCCATCATGCGCTTTGCCGATGTCACCCTGTCGTTCCCGCCGATCCTGCTGGCCATGGCGGTGACGGCCTCGCTCGGTCCGGGACTTCAGAATGCTGCGGTTGCCATGATCATCGTGTGGTGGCCGGTCTATGCCCGCCTGATGCGCGCCCAGGTGCTCACCATCAAGGAGCGCGAGCATGTGGAGGCGGCGGTTGCCTGCGGGGCGCCGCCGAGGCGCGTGCTTGCCCGCCATATCCTGCCGCTGTGCTGGAGCCCGATCCTCGTCAATGCCACCATGGACTTCGGCCAGGTGGTGCTGCTCGCCGCCTCGCTCTCCTTCATCGGGCTGGGTGCTTCGCCGCCGACGCCGGAATGGGGCCAGATGATTTCCGAGGGCGCCAACCGCTTCTATCAATGGTGGATCGCCTTCGGCCCCGGCATGGCGATCCTCACCATCGTGCTCGGCTTCAACTTCCTCGGCGATGGCGTGCGCGATCTCATGGACCCGAGGACGCAATGAACACAGCGCCCCTGTTGCAGGTCAGCGGGCTCCGCGTGACGATCCCGACGGCGGCGGGACCGGTCGAAGCGGTATCGGGTATCGATCTTGTCCTCGACAAGGGGCAAACGCTCGGCATCGTGGGTGAATCCGGTTGCGGCAAGTCGATCACCATGCTGGCGGCGATGGGCCTCCTGCCGCCGCGCATCGACGTTGCCGGTTCGGTGAAGCTCGCGGGGCGCGAGATCCTGGGGTTGCCGCAGGCCGCGCTTGCGGCCTTGAGGGGCAAATCCATTGCCATGATCTTCCAGGACCCGCTGACCGCCCTCAACCCGGTGCTCACCGTGGGCGATCATCTGAGCGAGGCCCTGCGCCTGCATGACCGCCACCTTTCGCGCCGGGCGGCGGCCGAACGGGCGGTTGAACTGCTCGACATCGTCTCCATCCCCGAGCCGCGCCAACGCCTGGAGCAGTACCCGCACGAATTCTCCGGCGGCATGCGCCAGCGGGTGATGATCGCCATGGCGGTTGCCAACGACCCCGAAGTACTGATCGCCGATGAGCCGACCACCGCGCTCGACGTCACCGTGCAGGCGCAGATCCTCGATGTACTCAAGCGCATGCGCGAAAGGCTCGGTCTGGCGCTCGTCATCATCACCCACGACCTCGGCATCGTCGCCGGCAGCGCCGACCGGCTGGCGGTGATGTATGCGGGGCGCATCGTCGAGGAAGGCGAGGCCGAGGCGGTCTTCGCCCATCCGCGCCATCCCTATACGCAAGGGCTGCTGGCGGCGGTGCCGCGCATCGACGTGGTGCAGCGGCGGCTGGTGCCGATCGAAGGCGCGCCGCCCTCCCTGACGGCAAGGCTCAAGGGATGCGCGTTCCATCCCCGCTGCCCCTATGCCGAGGGGATCTGCCGCAATGCGATTCCATCTCTGGAAACGGTGGGTGGAACGCGTGTCGCCTGCCACCTGGCCGCCCGTCTTGCCGGTGAGACGTCGCGCGCGAAACAGGTCGAGGCACAATGAGCGAAATCCTGCTCGAGGTCGAAGGCCTGGTGAAGGACTATCCCGTCCGCGGCGGCATCCTCATCGATCGCACCGTGGCGCGGGTGCGCGCCGTGGCGGGGGTTTCATTCCAGCTCCATGCGGGCGAAACGCTGGGGCTTGTGGGCGAATCCGGTTGCGGCAAGTCGACATTGGGGCGCTCGGTTGTGCGCCTGATAGAGCCGACCGCCGGCGCCATCCGCTTTCAGGGCCGTGACATCGCCAGGCTCCCCATGGCCGACATCCGGCCGCTCAGGCGCAATTTGCAGATCGTCTTCCAGGACCCTTATGCTTCGCTCAACCCGCGCATGCGCGTTGCCGCCATCATCGGCGAGCCGTTGCGCATGCTGGACAGCGGCCACGCGGCCTCGTCAAAGCGGGTGGCCGAGCTTCTCGATCTGGTTCGCCTGCACCCCGAACATGCCGGGCGTTACCCGCACGAATTGTCGGGCGGCCAGCGCCAGCGTGTCGGCATCGCCCGCGCCCTGGCGCTGAATCCCAAGGTGATCGTGCTCGATGAGCCGGTCTCGGCGCTCGATGTGTCGATCCAGGCGGGCGTCCTCAACCTCTTGAAGGAATTGCAGGAGATGCTGGGCGTCTCCTACCTCTTCATCGCCCACGACCTCGCCGTGGTGAGCAACATTTCGCATCGGGTGGCGGTGATGTACCTGGGCAAGATCGTCGAGAAGGCGCCGGCAGCGCACATATTCGGCCAGCCGATGCATCCCTATACCCAGGCGCTCTTGTCGGCGGTGCCCATACCCGATCCGCCGCGCGAGAAGGCGCGGCAGCGCATCGTGCTCGCCGGCGACGTGCCGAGCCCCCTCAATCCGCCGTCCGGCTGCCGCTTCCGCACCCGCTGCTTCAAGGCGGCAGGCATCTGCGCCGAGCGCGAGCCTGATTTCATCGAACACACGCCCGGCCATTTCGCCGCCTGTCATTTTCCCGACGCTTCCACCCCCGCTTCATGAGGAGACCCGCCATGACCGCCGTCCCGGATTTTTCGCAAGGTGCCGCCTGGATCGACGGCCAGTTCGTGCCCGTCGGCGAGGCGCGTATCCCCATCCTCGATCGCGGCTTCACCCGTTCCGATGCCACCTATGACGTGACGCATGTGTGGAAGGGCTACATGTTCCGCCTCGATGACCATCTCGACCGCTTCGAGCGCAACATGAAGGCGCTGCGCCTCAAGCTGCCGGTCACGCGGTCCGAACTCAAGGACATCCTCTTTGAATGCGTGCGTCTGTCGGGCTTGCGCGATGCCTTTGTGCAAATGACCTGTACCCGCGGGCTGGCGCCCAAGGGCTCGCGCGATCCGCGTGAGGCCGAGAACCGGCTTTATGTCTTCGCCATCCCGTTCGTGTGGATCGCCAATGAGGCCAAGCAGGTCGACGGGCTCAACCTTCACATTTCGGCCCGCGAGCGCATCCCGCCGTCGTCGGTCGATCCGCGCACCAAGAATTTCCACTGGATCGACCTCACCCTCGGCCTGTTCGAGGCCTATGACGCCGGCTGCGACATCGAGGTCCTGAGCGACCGCGACGGCAATGTCACCGAGGGACCGGGCTTCAATATCTTCGTTTCGAAGAACGGGCGCCTCATGACGCCGCGCGAAGGCGTGTTCGACGGCATGACCCGGCGCACGGTGATCGAGCTTGCCAGGGATACCAACCTCGATGTCGAGGAAACGATCGTTCCCGCCGACCTGGTGCGGGGGGCGGACGAGGTCTTCCTTTCCTCTACGGCGGGCGGCATCATGCCGGTGACCCGCATCGACGGTGCGCCGGTGGGGGGCGGGCAGCCCGGGCCCCTGACCCTTCGCCTCAGGCAGCTTTACTGGCACAAGAAGGAGCAGGGCTGGCACGGCACCGCGATCGACTACGACGACAGCAAGGTGGCATGAGCAGCCCGCTTTCGATCCTGTTCGAGCCGCGCTCGGTGGCCGTTATCGGCGCCTCCGGCACGGTCACGCGCATCGGCGGTCGGGTGCTCGACTATCTCATCCGCGGTGGCTTTTCGGGGCAGATCGTGCCGGTCAATCCCAACCGCACCGAGGTGCAGGGCCTGCCCGCCGTTGCCACCGTCAAGGACCTGCCCGACGGCATCGACGTGGCGATCATCGCGCTGCCGTCTTCGGCGGTTGCCGAGGCGGTTTCGGCCTGCGCCGCGCGCGGCCTCAAGGGCGTGATCGTCTTCAGCTCCGGCTTCGCCGAGAGCGGAGAGGCGGGCCGCGCGGAGGAGGCCGAACTGACGCGCATCGCCCGGCAGACGGGGATGCGCATCCTCGGGCCCAACTGTCTCGGCGCGTTCAACTCCTTCAGCGGCTTTTTCGGCTCGTTCACCAATACGCTCGACCGCATGTTTCCGCAGCCCGGTGCCTTGTCGATCGTCAGCCAGAGCGGGGCCTTCGGCACCCACCTGTTCTGGCTGGCGCACCGGCGCGGCATGGGCTTGCGTCACTGGATCTCCACCGGCAACGAGTGCGACGTGGAAGCAGCCGAGTGCCTCGATTACGTGATCGACGATCCCGGCACCCGCGTTGTCCTGCTTTACCTCGAAGGTGCACGCCGCGGCCCGGCGCTGATGGCGGCGCTCGAGCGGGCGCAAGATGTCGGCAAGCCAGTCATCGCCATCAAGGTCGGGCGGTCGGCGGTGGGGGCCGAGGCGGCAGCCTCTCACACCGCCGCACTGGCGGGCGGCGATGCCGTCTACGAGGCGGTCTTTCGTCGCTATGGTGTCGCACGGGTCCATTCGGCCGAGACGATGATCGATGCCGCGGCGATTGCTCTCGCCGGCCGCCTGCCGACAGGCAAGCGCCTCGGCATCGTCACCATCTCGGGCGGCGGCGGCATCCTCATGGCGGACCAGGCGAGCGATCTCGGCCTCGACCTGCCCGCCATGCCGCCCGCCGCCCAGGCGGCACTGAAGGAGGGTCTTCCCTATGCCGCGCCGCGCAACCCGGTCGACATCACCGCCCAGGCCTTCAACGACCTCGATTTGATGGGCCGCAATCTCGACCTCATCGTCGCCGAAGGCGGCTATGACGCGGTGATTGCCTTTTTCACCACTGTTGCCGGCTCGCCGTCCATCGCCCCGCCGCTCATCACGGCACTGAGGAAACTGCGCGCCACCCATCGCGACCGGCTGATCGTGTTGTCGCTGCTGGCCGAGCCCGAACTCGTGAAAGCCTATGAAGCCGAGGATTTTCCGGTGTTCGAGGACCCGGGCCGCGCGGTGGCCGCCGTGGCGGCGCTGGTGCCATCCGGCGAGCCCGTGCCCACTGTGCTTGCCCATCAACTGCCGGCAATCGATCTGCCCGATGGTCCCCTCAACGAGCATCAGAGCAAGGCCGTGCTGATTGAGGCCGGCATACCGGTAATCGACGAGGCGGTGGCCGCCACCCCCGATGAGGCCGTTGCCACCTTTGAACGCATCGGCGGGCCGGTGGTCATGAAAATCGTCTCGGCCGCGCTCGCCCACAAGAGCGAGGTCGGCGGGGTTTTGCTCGACGTGGGCGACGATGCGGCCGTGCGGCAAGGCTTTGAGACGCTGATGGAGCGGGCAAGGCGGCATGCGCCGGGCGCCGGCATCGACGGTGTGCTGGTGGCACCCATGCAGAAAGGGCACATCGAGACCATCATCGGCGTCAGGCGCGATCCCGTGTTCGGGCCGGTGGTGATGTTCGGCCTTGGCGGCATCTTCGTGGAGGTGCTCAAGGACGTGACCTTCCGGCTGGCACCGTTCGATCAGGCCGAGGCACATCGCATGATCGCCGAGGTGAAGGGCTATGCCCTGCTCAAGGGCGTTCGGGGGCGGGCGCCGGGCGATGTCGATGCCCTGGCAAGGGCGCTTGCCGCGGTTTCCCGCTTTGCGGCCGCCGCCGGTGACCGGCTGGAAAGCCTCGACATCAACCCCTTTGCCGTCATGCCTGAAGGCGAAGGCGCCATGGCGCTCGATGCCTTGATCGTCACCCGACCGGCCCCTGTCATCCAGGAGAGCCCGGCGGGCAAGGAGGACGTCATTCCCGCGGGCTGACGCGGCGGGCCGGGGCGGCGCCATCCACCGGGCGGGCCAATTTCGCCGGTCGGCTTTGCCAGGCGCTTTAGTCTTCGTAATATGCGCACGCACCCGCCGAAAGCGGGCTTTACGTCTTGATGTGAGGGATGAAAACGAACATGGACATTTATCGTGCGGGTACGCGCCCCAACCGCAAGGCCAATCCTGACTGGTTCGTGGGCAATGTCTGGCAGGAACCGATCGTCGAGACGCCGGAGCCGGCGCGAGCCCGGGCGGTGATGGTGACATTCCAGGCGGGGGCGCGCACCAACTGGCATACCCATCCGCTTGGTCAGACGCTGCATGTGATCGCCGGTGTCGGCCGGGTGCAGAAGCTGGGTCAGCCGGTACGCGAGATCAGGCCGGGCGACACGGTTTGGATCGCGCCCGGTGAAAAGCACTGGCACGGTGCCGCACCCGAAACGGCGATGGTTCATCTCGCCATGCACGAGGCGCTGAACGGCTCCCACGTCAATTGGATGGAACCGGTATCGGATGAGGATTACACTGTCTCGCCTGAAGCCTGATCAGGCAAGGCTCGCGCCCGGTTGCCGTCTTGAATGCCTCATTTGCTGCAGCAATCAACCAGAAGTGAATGTTCCTCTGGCATAAGTTCTTCTCTTGGGCTAGCGAAGTGATGAGGAGGCGAGTGTCATAGGTGCCAACCTGACCATAACCCCCGTGCGGCGGGGGCGTGAAAGGATGCAGTTTGCCCGTCTGCCACGGCTCCTGTATGGCGGCCAGACGGGGTTTGCGGCCGGTTTGGACTTCCAGTTGCGCGATCAGTTCGACCGCCGCAAGAATCCCTTCTTCAAACACGGCCGGGGTGATTTCTTTCTCGCCTCGCGCGAAGGGCGCCCCGTCGGGCGCATCAGTGCCCAGATCGACAAGCTGGATAGCGAGTACGGCCGCGCCGGTCTTGGACATTTCGGCTGTCTTGCCGCCATCGACGATGCCGAGGTGGTGGCAACGCTCATCACAACCGCCGAGGCCTGGCTCGCAGCAAACGGCGCCCGCGAGGTCAACGGTCCCTTCAACCTGTCGATCAACGGCGAGGCCGGATTGCTGGTCGAGGGCTTCGAGGAACGCCCGGTCCTGATGAGCCCCTGGGATCCACCCTATCTTGCCGGCCTGGTCGAAAAGGCCGGCTACCGCAAGGAGATGGACCTCATCTCCTATGATTTTACCATCACCGACCAGCCGGTCGCCGCCGCCCAGCGCTTTCTGGCCAAGCCCTCGGTGGCCAAGGCGGTGAAGGTGCGCCAGGGGAACAAGCGCCGTTTCCATGCCGAAACCCAGCTGTTGCGCGAAATCTTCAACGATGCCTGGTCGCGAAATTGGGGATTCGTACCGGTTACGGCCGATGAGATGAGTGCCGTTGCCAGCGAGTTGAAGCCAATTCTGCCAGGCGAAGCCGTTGCCATCGTCGAGGTCGACGGAGAACCGGCCGCGTTCGCGCTTTCCATGCCCAACCTGCATGAGGTAACCGCCGATCTGGATGGCCGGCTTCTGCCGCTGGGCTGGGCAAAGCTGGCATGGCGCATTTACAAGCGTCGGTATCGCAGCGCCCGGCTCATCCTGATGGGAGTGCGCAAGCAGTATCAGGACAGCGCCTATGGCGCCGGCCTTGCGCTCGCCGCGATCGAGGCCCTGCGCGGACACGCGGTGTCCCGGGGCATCGGCTCGGTGGAGCTCGGGTGGGTGCTGGAGACCAACCATCGAACCCGACGGATGCTGGAACAACTCGGCGCCCGCGCCTACAAGACCCACCGCATCTTCAGCAAGGCGCTCGGATGAGTCCGACTTGCTCGCAGCGCTGGGGAATGCAAGGTTGCCGGACCCGCTACACAGAGAGGACCTGAAAATGGCATCGCCGGACACACCTGACCGCGACGTTGCGGCCCGTGTCATGGACATCATCGCCAAGGAAGGCATGATTGAACCTGAACGGGTGACGCGCGAGGCGACGCTGGAAGATCTCCAGGTGCAGTCAGTCGACATGTTGATGATCCTCCAGGCGCTGGAGGAGGACTTCGGCCTTTACATCCCCATGGACGAGTCAGTCACCAGCCTGCAGAGCGTCGATGACCTGATCGGTCTGATCGAGCGCATGCTGGCCGAAAAGGCGGGTGAGGCCGCGACATGAAGACCGGTGAGCCCGTTGCCATAACGGGCTTGGGTTGCATCAGCGCACTGGGGCTGGATGCCGCGGTGTTCTGGGAGGCTCTGCAGGCCGGCCGCTCGGGCATCGGTCCCTACACGTTGAGCCGTAGCGAGGATCAACTGTCGGTAAAGATCGCCGCCCAGGTCAAGGGCTTCGATGCGGCTGAACACCTGCCCGCCGACCGCTTGCCGTTTCTCGACCGGTTTGCCGAATTCGGCCTGGTGGCCACCCGCGAGGCCATCGGTCGTGCCGGCATCGACCGCGAGGAGCTGGGTGGATCGCGCACCGCGGTTGTCATCGGCACGGGGGTCGGCGGTGCCGGCACCTATGACGATGCCTATTATGACTTCTACGGCAAGCAGAGCCGCCGCATGTCGCCGATGACCATACCGAGGCTGATGCCGAGTGCGGCGGCCGCCCAGATCAGCATGGTGCACGGCATCACCGGCCCGGCCTTTGCCCTGTCGAGCGCCTGCGCCTCGGCCAATCATGCCATTGGCGTGGCGCTGTGGCTGATCCGTTCGGGGATCGTCGATCGGGCGATCGCTGGCGGCTGCGAGGCCGTGATAACACCCGGGGCGCTACGCGCCTGGGAACTGCTCAGGGTGCTCTCGCCGACCACCTGCAGTCCGTTTTCCAAGGGCCGCAGCGGGCTGGTACTGGGCGAAGGCGCCGGCATTGTCCTGCTGGAAACGGCGGCGGTCGCGGCAGCGCGCGGCGCGCGCCCGATTGCCCTCCTGTCCGGCTTCGGCATGACCTCGGACGCCGACGATCTGCTGCGCCCCAACCGCCAGGGATCGGCCGGCGCCATGCGGGCAGCGCTTGCCGATGCCGGGCTGTCGGCGAGCGATATCGGCTATATCAATGCCCATGGCACCGGGACTGTCCTCAACGACATCGTCGAGACCCAGGCCATTCGCGATGTCTTCGGGTCGCACGCCGACAGCCTTGGCGTGTCGTCGACGAAGTCCATGCACGGCCATGCCATGGGGGCAGCCGGCGGCCTTGAGATCGTCGCCACCGCGCTGGCCATCCGCGACGGGATCATGCCGCCGACCGCCAATTTCCAGGCGCCTGACCCGCAATGCGATCTCGACTACGTGCCCAACCAGGCACGGTGCAAGTCCTTGACCGCGGCGCTGTCGAATTCCTTCGGCTTTGGCGGCATGAATGCCGTGCTGGCGCTCACCCGCCCGTGAGCGCAGGTCGCGCCGCACCCGCATGACGGCTTCATTTCTTGTCGGGCTGGTTCAATTGCTGGCCGGTCAGGCCATTCAGGCTGATGTGCTCCCGGACGTATTTGCCGCTTGTGATGTCCTGACCGAAGATGTCGATGTAATCGATGCCGGGGATGAAGCGGTTGTCGGCCACCTTGACGTAGGCATAGCGCAGTTTCACCCGGTGGTTCGGGAGATCCATCACCGCCATCGGGGTGCCGTTTGTGTCCATCTCCACAACGACCGTGCGCTTGGGATAGGCGGCCAGGCTCATCACGTAGGCGTCCTTGCCGGCACTCGATGGCTGAACATTGACGCCGTAGGCCAGTATTCTCTCCAGATAGGAGAGTTCGACACGGCGGCCGTGGCTGGTGAAGCGGCGCCAGAAAACGTCAACCGGCGATTGTTTGTCGAGTTGGCCCTGAGCGTTCAGTCGGGCCGTGTAGACGACGGTATTGGGACCGGTCGAATGCTGAATGAAGAACAGCAAACCGGGATCGTCGGGAACCGGGAAATCGGGGCGAGCGACCTGCGGCGTATCGAAGACCGATATCTCGCCCTGCAGCACGTCGGCGTGCGCGGCCACCAGATGCACAAGCATGGCAACAAGCCATAGGGCCGGCGCAACACTACGCAGAACCTTGTCCAGTCGCATGCGGAACCCTGTCCCTCCCGAGACAACCTTGTTGCGCGCCCCCGCCCGCCCGATCTGTCTGGTGCACGAAAATACAGCCTAGCGGCATCACTGCCGGGAGGCAATTCGATCGGTTGTCGCGGGATCCGGCGTGGCGCGGGCCATAGCACCGGGCGGTGCTATGGAATAGCATTGTTGGCAACAGGCATGCCGCTGAACGCGCACGGCGACAGGTGGCTCGGTGCTTTGGTCAACGGGAGGTGAGGACAGTGAAACCCGAGGAGCTTGCCAAACTCGGTCTGGGCGATTTCTACATGACGGACAGCGACACGCCGGCCAGCCCCGGGGCCGATTATCTGGAATGGAAGCACAGCGCGGACTGGGCATTTTCACTGTTCGAGCCGGCACTCGCCGAAGGTCCTTTCCAGCGCACGAAGATTGCATCGGGCGGGCGACTGCAGCCGATCATCAACCTCAGTTCGTACAATTATCTCGGTCTTGCCCAGCATCCAAAAGTGATCGAGGCAGCGGTGAAGGCCCTTCAGACGTTCGGCACCGGGGCCTGCGGTTCGCCGGTGCTGTCAGGCATGACGGTACTGCATCGCGATCTCGAGCAGGCCTTGGCGACATTCTCCAACCACCAGCAGACCATGCTGTTCAACAGCGGCAATGCCGGCGCTATCGGTGCCTTGTCAGCCATGTTGCGGCGCGGCGACGTGGCGGTCATGGACCAGTATTCCCACATCTGCCTGATCGAGGGCGCCAAGCTCGCCGGCGCCAAGATCGAGATGTACGCCCACAACGATCCCGCCGATCTCGACCGCATCCTGACGCAGTACAAGGATCGCCGCCGGCTGGTCATCATCGAAGCGCTGTTTTCGATGCATGGCAACTTTGCCGATTTGCCGGCGCTGGTGCCGGTGGCTCGCCAGCATGGCGTCGCTGTCATGCTGGACGAGGCCCACTCCATTCTCACGGTGGGAGAACACGGGCGCGGCGCGGCCGAGCTATTCGGTGTCGAAAAGGATATCGCCCTCAGCTACGGAACCTTTTCCAAAGCCTTCGCGGGCATCGGGGCCTTCCTTGCCGGGTCCGATGCGGCGCTCGAATATGTGCGTTACTTCGCCAATACCTACGTCTTTTCGGTGGCCCTGCCGCCGGCGGTCGTGGCGGGGGTGAGAATGGCGCTGGCGGTGGCAACCGAGGACAACAGCCTGCGGCAAAAACTCAAGGCCAATGCCGACTACTTCCGTACCCAGCTTCACGGCCTGGGCATCAATACCGGCCATTCAAACTCACACATCGTGCCCATCGTGCTGGGTTCCGACCGCCAGATGCTCTATGAACTGACGGCACTGGTGCGCGAGCGCGGGCTGTTCGTGGCGCCGGTGGACTTTCCCTCGGTGCCCGAAGATGAACTGCGCTTCAGGACCTGTGTGACCGCGGCGCACACCAGGCAGGACCTCGACGAGGCCCTGAACATCATCGCCGACACGGTGGTGCCGCGCCTGCGGAAAGGGTGAAAGGGACTGCCTTGTCAGGTGGTCGTTTCGCCATGCGCGATTGCCGCCACCAGCCGCTTGTGGCCGGACCGCAGATGTACCCTCGGCCGGTGGCGCTTCATGATGGCAAGGCACTCTTCGACATTGCCGGCAAGCCCGCGCTCGATCAGCATGCCGGCCGCGAACATGGCCGAACGGCCGTGGCCGATAGCGCAGTGGATGTAGACCGGGCCGGCACAGCGGCTCGCCTCGGCAAGGATGCTCGCATAGCGAGCCGTCGTCAGGCTGGTGCCGTCAAGGGTCGGTAGCGAGCGATAGTCGCAGTGCTCGACGATGTCGCGCGGTTCGACATACTCCGCGGTCAGGTCGACGACCAGGCGGATGCCGGGCGGCAAGTCGTGCGCCCCGGCGACCCAGCGTCCGATATGGATGCCGGGTGCGATCTGGTTCCATGCCGGCTCCGGCCGCAACCGCTGGCCGAGCATCCAGACAAGCGACTGCACCAGCAGGCTGGGCGCATGCAGGACGGTGGCCCACCATCGCCTGTGGCCATCGTCGCATTTGCCCATCACGCCGGGCCCGGCATGAAGATAGCCGAACGCCAGCACCGACATGCTGGCCGCCGGCCATAGCAACACCAAGGCCGCACCACCGCGGGCAATGCCAAGCGAGGCGCAAATGCCGGCACAGGCCGCGAGGCCAAAGCCGATGATCAGGTTGGCCAGCCCCATCGCGGCTCCTGCTTGTCCACAGTATCGCATCGATCTCTGAAGAAGCCGCGATAGCGGTTTCTCCCCGGGAATTCCAAGCGTTTCGACGGTGCAACGAGGCGCAGCGACAAGGTGCCGGTCACGGTCAGCCATGCGGCACGGCAAAGCAGGATTTCCAGTAGCGATAGGCGACCAACGCTGCGAAACATCCCATGGGGGCCCACATGATGACAAGCGGAGGCCATCCCGTCATGATGTAATACTTGGCCTCGTCGAGCAATATGTACATGATCACGATCAGTATGATTGGAATTCCATAATAAATTACGTTCAAATTCCGCTGATCTCTTACCGCATAGGGAAAGCAAAAGAAGGGCAGGAGGATCAGAAAGGCGAGCTTTCCCAAGCGGTAGTGGACTTCAGCCTCGATGCGCGAGAACGGAATGTTGGCCCGCTGCGCAAGCATGGCCTTCATCAGTTCATTGGCCGTCAATTCGGTCTCGTTAAGGCCGCGTGGCCGGTAGATGCGTTTCTTCTCGCTGATCAGGCGCCGGACAACATCCACGGCAGTGACCCGGGCGGGGACGACAGGTGCCGCCTTTTCAAGCATGGGGTCGTGATCCACGTTAAGGCTTCTGAATTTGTCCAGCACCAGATAGGTTTGCCCGGAGTCCTGCGCCAGTGACGGCATCAGGAGCTGGCCACCTTTCGCCGTGTTGGTGGTGGAGCCGTCCTTGCCTCTGTCTTCATAGGCGAAGAACGCGCCGAAACTGCCTGACCGTCGATCCAGACTGTCGATAATGAAGGTCTGGTTGCCGATCTTCATGAAGGTCCCATCCTGGACAAATAGAAATTTATTGTTGTTTTCCAGTTCAAATAATAATTTCCGGAAAGAATATCTTGCAATAGGTTCCATCCATCCAAACATAATAATGGTAATTATTGAAAGTATTAAACAAAGTGTTGTGATATTCAAAAATAATTGATGCAATCCTACACCCAGAGATTGCATTATGACCAGCTCTTTATCCTCCACCATGCGCTTGAAGCCGAGTATAATGCCAATGAATAGCGACAAGGGTATGCACAAGCTGAAATAGTGCGGCAACCAGAGCAGCAGGAACTTGAACGCCAGGCTATCGCCGCCCGGCTTGGCAAGTGTCACATTGAGGGTGATGGCCAGACGGGCGATGACAAGGATCATCATGCCCAGCGAAATGGACATCATGAACGGTTTGGTTATGCTTGCAAGCGTGTAGACTGTTATGAGTTTGGGTTTGAACATCACCGCTTCGGAGATCGGATCGAGCCTTCATCGCGTCGCTGGATACCGCAACGTCGATGACAATGATCCAAGATTTGCAAGGCCGGTGTCGTTAGCCTTGTCAGCTCCATGGACGCTGCTGGACTATCCACTTGGTCGCATTTGATTGTCAATCGCCGACCGGCGGCTGCCACGCAATCCGGCTCAGCGCGGGGGCCCGTGGCGCGGCGACCGGTGTTCAGCCTTACCGGTAAGGCGGAGATGTTCCAGTCTCTCCGCCACAGGCCCTGAACGATTCCATTGGAGTTCCGGAACAATGGACGAAATGGCCGACAGGGGCCATAGTAAAGGGCAGGTTCGTGTCCAATCCGCAGCCCATGGGCTCATCGCGCTTGAATGTCATTCTCACCATCGATTTTTCGCCATGGTCAGCCTATAGCGGCGGTGCGCAGCAATCAACTCATCATCTGGCTAAGGCTTTGTGCCGGCGGGGCCACGATGTTTCGGTTGTCTATACCAAGGCGCCATGGGAGACCGTGAGCCATCCCGTCGATCTGCCCTACGACATCCATTGGGCCCCGTTTCTTGACCTGCGGTCGAGGCGCAATGCGCCGTTGCGGCCGCTCAATGCCCTGACGGTGGCAAGAGTCGTGAGGAACTTGCTCGCACGCAAGGAGAATGCCGTGGTCCATGCCAATGGCGAAGAAGGCGGGATGATTCCGGAACTTCGCAGGCACCGGCATTTCGGTTTCGTTTCCACGCCCCACTATCCTGACTATCCGCAGATGATGCTCAGCGGCGACAGACTCCAGCCCTGGCAAACAGCATGGCTGGCGCTCACCGAAGGCAAGTATCTGATGCAGGGGCGGGTGGCGCGTCATGCCGACCTGTGTGTTCCGCCAAGCGCCTTCGCCGCTGATTTGGTGCGCCGCATCTTTCACATCGATCCCTCAAGACTGCGCGTCGTGCACAACGGGGTACCGGAGGAGTTTCTCTTTCATGAACATGACGACGACCGGGCCCGGAACGGTCCTGTCGTCTATTTTGGCCGCTTCGACGTCACAAAGGGCATCGATACCTTCATCGAGGCGTTGGCCCTGCTTGGAGAAAACGCTCCGCCGACGCTTGTGATTGGCCGGGGACCGGAGGAGCAATCGATACGCCGCCGTATTGCTGGCCTTGGTCTCGACAAGAAGGTGACACTGCTGCCGTGGATGACCCAGGAGAAATTGGCTTCGACGTTGACCGGCGCGCGGCTGGTGGCGATCCCGTCGCGCAAGGAAAATTTTAGCGTGGGCGCCCTCAGCGCCATGGCCGTCGGGGCCCCGGTGATCAGTACACGCGTGGGCGGCACGATCGAGATCATCGAGGACGGGCAGACCGGACTGCTGGTCGAACCCGACGATCCTCACGCGCTGGCTGCTGCCATCGAACGGCTTGCGAACACACCGTCACTGGCCTACGCAATCGGGCGAGCGGGGCAAAAGCGCGTGCGTAGCACCTTCACCTGGGATCGGGCTGCTGCGGAATTCGAAGCGCTTTATCGAACATTGCCGGCTGTGGCCATGGCGGCGGGATGACGACATCGCTGTGCGTGACATTCACCGGCGGGGCGGATGCGGCAAACCATCGAGGTGCTTGCGATGACCGTTGAATGCCATGCCATGACAGTGTCACTTGGGGCCGAAGTTCGGCCATGGTTCACAGTTCGCGCATGATTGACGGGGCATGGGGACTTCGGCAGCGGGTGGCAGCGTTCTTCACCGGGCTTTCCTCGCGCCTCAACACACCACGAACGGCGCAATTCTCCAGGGCGCTCAGTATCGGTTTCGCTGTGACTGTCGTTGCCTATCTTGTCATCCGCCTGAGCGACGTGGGGTGGGGCAATGTCTGGGCGGCGCGCCCGCGTGCCTGGGGCTTTTATGCCTTGCTGTTCGTTGCCTATGTGATCCTCCCGTTCAGTGAAATTCTGGTCTACCGGCTTCTCTGGCACCGCCCCTTGGGCCGACACGCTTTGGTGTTCTTCCGCAAGCGCATCTACAACAACGACATCCTTGGCTATTCCGGTGAAGCCTATTTGTGCCTGTGGGCACGAACCGCGCTGGCGTTGCCGCAGGCCCTCATCCTGCGCACGGTGAGGGACAGCAATGTCCTTTCCGCTGTCGCGTCGACCGCGCTGGTGGCCTTGCTGCTGGTGATCCTGCTGGCCACAGGCCAACTGCACCTGGCGCTTCCCGCCGAGGCACGGATGATCTCCTATGGCATTGTCGGGGCGCTGGTGGCGGGACTGCTGATGGCGCTGGCGCTGCGCTTCCGAAGCTCTCTCACCTCGCTTCCCGCCCGTCTGGGCTGGCAGGTGTTCAGCCTGCATGCGGCACGTTACATGCTCGGCCAGTCGGTACTTCTGGGCCAGTGGATAGTGGCCCTGCCGCATGTGCCGATCAGCAGCCTGTTTACCCTTCTGAGCGTGCAGATGATGGTATCGCGCATTCCGCTGCTCCCCTCCAGAGACCTCATCTTCATCAGTGCCGGCATCAGCCTTTCCAGTGCCATGTCGCTTTCCGATGCGGCGGTGGCAAGCGTACTGCTGGTCTCGAGTGCCCTGAGCCAGGTCATGAATCTGATTGTCTTTGCCCTCGGCACCATCGAGCGCCGCACCGTGATATCGCAACAGGACTGACCGCCGGGCTTGCGGATTGGTCTTCAGTCCTTCCAGCCGGTCATGGCGGCCGCGTCCCCTGGCACAGTCGTTCGCGACCAGGCGCCGGAATTTCAGCGTTGCGACTTGTTCACCTCGCGCCTCTTGGCTTCGACCGCATCCCGGTAATTGGCCAACAGCTCCCGAAACGCATTGTCCCATGTATAGGACTTGCTGCGTTCAAGGGCGGCGGCGGCCATTGTGGCGCGCAGGTCGGCATCGTTGATCAATTGCGTGAGGTAGCCGATGAATTCATCCGGCTTCTTGGCCGTGGCCAGAAAGCCCGTCACCCCGTGCACGACCAGCGAGCGGCTGCCGGTGGCATCGGCGCAAACCGCCGGCAGGCCCGAGGCCATCGCCTCCAGCGTGACGTTTCCGAAAGTCTCGGTATCGCTGGGAAACAGGAAGATATCGGACGAGGCAAAGGCACGCGCGAGCTCATCGCCATCGAGAAAGCCGGTAAACAGGGTATCGGGAAGGCTGACCTCCATATCGGCCCGCTCCGGCCCGTCGCCGACGATGAGGCTGCGATGGCGAATGCCGCGCTGGGTCAGGCCCTGCAGTGACTTGATGAGTGTGCCGACTTCCTTCTCGAGCACCAGACGGGCAACGAACGTCACCACCACATCGCTGTCCGCGATGCCCTGCGACCGCCGCCAGGCCATCGACCGGTTTTGGGGGTTGAAGCGCTGGATATCGACGCCGCGGCTCCAGATGCGCACATCGTGGCCGATACCTGCCAGCCGGAGTTCCTCCACCATGGACGGAGAGGGCGCATAGACATGGTCGCAATGACCATAGAAGTTTCGAAAATAGGCGATGCTGATGGGTTTCAGCCAGCTCAGGCTGTAATATTTCATGTAGGTGTCGTAGCGGGTGTGAAACGAGCCCACGACCGGAATGCCCTGGCGCCGCGCCAGGCGCAGTGCCTGAAAGCCCAGAATGTCGGGAACGGCGATATGAAACAGGTCCGGCTGGTAGGCGGCAAGAAACTCCCGTGCCGGCCTGCCCAACCCTAAGGCCAGGCGGTAGTCGGGCCGCCGGATCATGGCAATGGAAGGAACGGGGAACAACGTGCCTACATGTTCGAAGGCGGCCTCCTTGGCGGTCGGTGCAAAGACCACGACCTCGACGCCTTCGCGTTCGAGGAATTCCACCAGCCGGTTCAGTGTTATTGAGATGCCGTCCTTGATATAATCGTAGACGCCGGTAAACAGCGCCAGGCGAAGCGGCCTGCCGGCAGCCCGCCCTGCGGGGTCTGGATGAGGCAAAGCCGGTTCTCTTGGTGCGTCCATATCCGGCACTGTGGCATCGGCGTGATGATCGGTGCAAGGCCCCTGTCCCGGTCGTGGCGGCAGCCGGGAGAGAGCGTTGTCAAGGCCGGCAAAGTCGCGCAATTTGAAAGCCGGTTGCCGTTGTTCCGCGGCGAGGGGGCGTGCTCTGGCCACGCCGGGACTGTTGCAGTGATTCACGTCTATGTTCACGGTCGGGGATGGGGCCATACATTGCGTTCCCGCAATGTCATCGCGGCGTTGCAGGCGGCAGGATTCCCGGTGCGGGCCTTTCTGGGATCGGATGCAGCGGCTGAAACCCTGGGTTTGAGCGAATGCGAACGGGTGCGTGCCGTTTTGCCCGGCCTCAGCCCGATCGATCTCGTGCCGCTCGTCTGGCAGCGCGTGAGGACGGCCTATCGGGCATTGCAAAGTGAGCATGCGCAGGTGCTGATCAGCGACGGGGATGCCCCCTCCTGCCTGGCGGCAAGACTGGCTCGCGTCCCTGACATAGCCGTTGGCCATGGCCTGGTGTTTTCCCATTGCCGCCGGCCGCGCGGCCTTCCCGCCTGGCCGTGGCGCCGCGAGGCCGCCAAGTCCCTTGTCGCCAGCTTCGGCAGTCGCTTTCAGGTGGCGGTCAGTCTCGTTGCGCTGGAACCTCGCCGCCGGACGGCGATCGTGGCCGCACCGCCGCTACCCGGTGATCTCGGGTCCCGCACGGGAGAGAACGATGGTGTTCTGTGCTATTTCCGCGGTTCGGACGGCGATCAGGTCTTGCAGTGGCTGGTCCAAATGGGTGAGCGCCCGATCGTATTCGCGCCGCACGCCCCCGCTGTTGCCGGCATCGACTGGCGGCCTCTGGACCGGCTTTCATTCATGACGGCGCTGCGGCGGGCCCGCTATGTCGTTTCATCGGCCGGCAGCAATCTCATCGCGGAATGCGGCGCGCTGGGCGTGCCCCAACTGGCGCTCTACCCGCGCGACCATGATGAACAACGCCTCAACATCGCCATGCTCAAGGACTTTCACGTCAGCGGCGCGCAACTGGAAGGAGTGCAACGTCATGTCGTGGAGACCTTTGTTCGCTCGCTACCATCCGCATCGGCGCGAAGCCACGGGCCGCTGCCGTGGGCCGGTCTGCCCGATGTGGGCGACGTGGTGGTGGATTGCGTCAAGCAACTGGTCGGCCGGCCGCCAAGGCCGTAGGAGACAGTCTCCGCAGAGGCCAATATGGCAACCCTGATTGGATCCCGCGTAGCCTATACTCCCGGCATGATCGACGTCATCATTCTCAATTGGGACCGCCCCCGCCATATCCAGGAGCATCTCATCCCCCTGCTGACTTCGTGTTCGCAGATTGGCCGGATCATCATCAGTCACGGCAAGCGGGAGACCTACTTTGAGGCGCCCGGGCCGCGCGTCGTATGCCTCGATCATTCCGGGATCAACGCCACATTCGGCCTCGCCCTGCGCTTCCATTCGGTTAGCCATGCCGAAACGGATGCGGTTCTCATCCTCGACGACGACCAGATCCTGCAATCCGCGCATATCGCTCAGTTGGCGTCGGCCTATGACGAGCGGCCGGGGCACATTCATGGCTATGATGCGCGCTATGCGTGGAAGACGCGTTCCGGTCTGGTCTACGGCCGCCGCACCACAAGGATCCGCCACTGCGCCGATCCGGTGTTCCTGAAGCAGATGATATGGGACCCGCCCGGACCCTGCATGGTGCTGACCAAGACGCTGATCGCGCCGCGCACCGCCCTGGAGGCCTTCAACGAGCATGCCCACCAGGTCGAACCCTTCATTCGAGCACAATCCCGGCCGTTGTGGAACGGCGAGGACATGTTCTTCAGCCTCTTGCACCTTTCACGCACGGGTCGCCTTCCTGTCATCCACAAGCCGGTGGTCCGGCGCGGCGAGACACCCGAAGGCGACACCGGCATCAGCAGCGACAAGGCCTATCATTTTTCCTATCGCACCGCATTCCTGCGCCATGCCTGCGAGGTTCTCGACCTCAAGCTATGAACGGGGCCCGCGATCTTCGCCAGGCCGGCCCTGCGCGGTTCAGCCGCGGCGGGCGATCAGCTTGTGCAGGCAATCGGCATAACGATCGGCAATGACCGGCCAGGTGAAGTTGGCGAGAACGTGTGCCCGCGCGCGACCGGCCATGGCGGCTAGAGCCGTCCGGTCGCGGTCGTAGCGCTCGATCAGGTGCACGAACGCTTCGGCATCGCCCGAGGTCACGAGGTGCCCGTTGCGGTCCTCGGCGATCACATCCTGGATACCTTCGAGGCGCGCGGCGATGACCGGCATGCCGCAAAGGCCGGCCTCGAGCATCACCACGCCGAAGCCTTCCATGTCGCCGGGGACCACGATATTGGGCATGATGAACAGGTCCGCGCCAAGATAGAGGGCCGCGAGCTGAGTTTCGGTGATCCTGCCGAGGGCGTGCACTCTGTGTCCGACACCGACCCGGCTTGCCGCCTCGGCGATGGCTGGCGCCTCAGGGCCGTGGCCACCGAGCACCAGGTGCACATGATCGGGCAGGCATGGCATGACGTTTTCGACGAACCAGGCATGACCTTTGCGCCGGATCTGGCGGCCAACCGCGCACAGCACGAGAGCGTCTGCGGCAACAGCCCCGGCCAGCGCCGGCAGGCCGCCCAGCAACTCTGCACGGCGGCTTGCTGCATTTTGGTGCGGGCTGGCACCGGCAGGCTGGAAGCGATCCGGCTCGATGCCGTTGGGGATGACGAACAGTTTGTCGGGCGGCAGGCCGCGGGCCAGGCAAGCCTCGCCAGTGGCGCGGCTCACCGCCAGAACGGCATCGACCCGCGCCAGGACCTTGGGCACCAACCACTGATAGAGCCCGAGCGGCATCGTCACATCATGACCGTGGGCGATGACGGCCAAAGGTACGCCGGCGGCACGGGCCTGGGCGGCGGCTGCGAACGCCGCCATGCCGGACGGCATGGCCGAAAACAGCACGGCATCGACCTGGCGCCGGCGCACTGCGCGCCGCACCCGAACGATGGTCGTGAAGAGGAAACCTATGTAGCTCACAGCGTGCCACCAGCCGGCCGTGGCGAGCACGTGGGTCTCGACTTCGATGTCCTCACGCTGACGCAAGGCCTGAAGAAGGTCGAGACCGACGCGCTGCATGCCGCCGATCTTGTCGAGCGGTGCCGCCGGGGGTGGAAAGCAATGGGCGATGTACAGCAGGCGCACTGGCTGGCGATCCAAGGCTTGACACCCGGGTGAACCGGGCTCTGATCTCGAATGCTGTCTATAGCCAGCAGTACGCAGCGGCAAGCAGCCGTTACGCCTTGCAGTGACACAAAACGTGCAGCGGCGCTCGCGGCGGGCAGATGACGATCATTGCGAAAACCGGTGACGGGCGCGCGCTTGTCACCATCTGACCGCACGGCTATACCATCGCACTGGGAAGCGCCAAAGTGGGTGTGGGGACGTGAAAACCGCCATTTTGCTGGTTCATTGGGGGGGCCGGTTCAAATGCCTGCTCGTGATCCGTGCTGCTGGCGCTGTGAGCAATGAATGGGTGGGGAATTGAGTCGACGGCAGATCGTCTTCCTGTTTCCCGGACAGTCGTCGAAATATGGCGACATGATCGCATCCTGCGTTGCCGCATCGGCGAGCGCCAGTCAGGTGCTGGATCACGCAAGCGCGATACTTGGGCGCGATCTCGCGGCGGAACTTTCCGCGGCCAATCCTGACTTCCTGGCGACCAACCGCAGTGTGCAACTGGCGGTGTTCATCGCCACCCAGATGCATCTTGCCCAACTGTCCGAAGCGGGGATCAGGGCGGATTTCTCGGCCGGCCTGTCACTGGGCGAATACAGCCACCTCGTCGATATCGGGGCGCTCGATTTCGCCGCGGCGCTGCGCCTTGTCGATGCCCGCGGCGCCGCCTACGACGCCGGGCCAGAAGGCATGATGGTCTCGCTGTTTCCGGTCAGCGAGGAAGCCGTCAGGGCGGTTATCGCGCGGATTGGCCCGCTGGGTTGCGTCGAAATCTCCAATTTCAACTCCCCGCAACAGTTCGTCATATCGGGCGAGCGAAACGCCGTGATCCGGGCAGCCACCGAAATCGAGGAGAGCGAGTTTGCCAGCGCCATTGTCATCGAGGACAAGATAGCCATGCATTCGAGCGTCTTCAGGCCGGTGGCCGAGAGCTTGCGCCCACACCTGGAAAGCGCCGACTGGCAGCCCCCCGCCAAACCCTATATCCCGAATGTAATGGGCCGGCCGAGCACCGATCCGACCCCTCAACGGTTTGTCGAATATTTGTGCCGGCATGTTCATGAACCGGTTCTGTGGCGTCAGTCCATCGAGTCGATTGCGGCCTTTTGTCCGCAGGCCGTGTTTGTTGAGGTGGGTCCGGGGCGTGTGCTAAGCAACCTCATGAAGAAGTCGTGGATTTCGCTGCAAAGGCTGGCAACCGACGATCACGGGCCCACCGCCGTGGCCGATGCCATTGCCGGATTTCGTCAGCATGAAGGCGAATGACGATGATATTGGCGCCTTGCTGCGCCAGATGCGACGCACGCCCTTGCATGCAAGCGGCAGCGGCCGGCGCGTCGACGCGGGAAAGGATGTCGTGACGCACATCCTGCCGCACCGAGATCCGTTTCTCCTGGTGGATCGCATCGTGGAGTTCGACGCCGAGCACCGCACGATGCTGGCCGAACGACGCGTCGATCCCGACGATCCGGTGTTCGCTGGTCATTTTCCCGGTGCTCCGGTCTATCCCGCCTGCCTGCAGATCGAGGCTGCCGGCCAGTCGGCCCTGCTCCTGTGGAGCTATGCCGAGAACCATGGCGAGCCAGGCGATTTCGGCTTGCGGGTCGCCAAGATCGAGCAGGCGATCTACCTCAACCCGGTGCTGCCCGGCGATACCATGCAACTGTGCGCCAAGCTGATCCACTGCGACGAACTGTGCCTGAGGGCGGCGGCGCAGGTTTATGTTGCGGGCACGTTGTGTTCCACCATGGTGATGACGGCGGTGATGGTCGATGGCTAGCCCTAGGCGCGTCGTGGTGACAGGCATGGCGGTCAATACCCCGCTCGGCGATACGCTCGAGGCATTCTACGATGGTTTGATGGCCAATCGCTCGGCCATCACCGCCTGGCGCAGCATCGATACGCAAGGGGTTTATGGCAAGATCGGTGGCGACCTGGGCGATTATGACCACGCCGGCGCTCTCGCCCGGTTGGGTGCGCTGATCCCGGACGAGACATCGGCCCGCCTCAAGCGGCTGATGCGCCGGGCGCCATGGGCAACCAGGCTCGGCATGCTGCTGGCAGTTGAGGCCTTCCGCGATGCCGGGCTGTTCGCGGCCGATATCGACATGACGGCGTGTGCGACCATCGTTGCCGGCCACAACCAGAACTCTCACTACATCTTCCGCGAGATCGCCCAGTTCAATGACGAGCCGGACTATATCGACCCGCTGTTTTCGCTGCATGCCCTCGATACCGATCATGGCGGTTCGGTTTCGGAAGTGTTGCAGACCAAGGGGCCGCTGTTCACGGTCGGCGGCGCCTGCGCCAGCGGCAATCTGGCCTTGCGGCTTGGCGTCGACGAGATCCGCTTTCGCGGCCTCGACCACGTGGTGCTGGTTGCGCCGGTACTGGACATCTCGCCCATCGACCTGCAGGGCATGGCGCTGATGGGGGCCATCAGCTACGAGAGTTTCAATGACACGCCCGACAAGGCCAGCCGGCCCTACGATGTTCGCCGCGAGGGTTTCGTGCCCTCGCATGGCAGCGCGGCGCTCATCGTTGAGTCCCTCGACAGCGCCAGGCAGCGCGGAGCGCGCATCTATGCCGAGATCCTGGCTGTCGAAGCCAACAGCGACGGCAATCACCTGCCGGTACCTTCGCAGGAAGGCCAGACGCGCTTGATGCGGCAGGCCCTCAACAGTGCCGGGCTGGCACCCGCCGAAATCGACTACATCAACGCCCACGCCACCTCGACGCCGCTTGGCGATGTCACGGAGATTGCCTCGATCAAGGAGACCTTCGGCCCCCAGGCCCGGCGGCTGAAGATCAATGCCCCCAAGTCGATGCTGGGGCACACCTGCTGGTCGGCCCCGACGGTTGAAACCGTGGCGGCCATTCTGCAGATGCGGGCCGGACGCCTGCACCGGACGATCAACATCGACGAGATCGATCCCGCCGTCGATCTGGACGTTTGCCGCGATGGCAACGCCGACTGGCCGATAAGGCGCTTCATGAAGAATTCATTCGGCTTTGGAGGCATCAATTGCGTCGGGATTTTTTCACGTTATGACGATGCCTGAGCGGCCCCAGAGCCTGTTCATCACCGGCGGCGCGACCGGCATCGGCGCCCGGTTGGTGTGCGATTCCGCGGCGGCCGGCTACAATGTCGCCTTCACCTATCTCAGCGACCGCCAGGCGGCCATGGACGTGGCCGCCGAGGCGCGGCGGCTCAATGGCGAGGTCAAGGTTGTCGCCTATCATCTGGATGTGCGCAAATCCGGCGATGTGGAGACGGTGGTCGATACGGCCATCGACGAGTTCGAGACCATCGACGTGGCTGTGCTCAATGCCGGCATCACCCGGGTCGGTCTGATGTTTTCCATGAGCGACGAGGACTGGCGCGATGTGCTCGATACCAACCTGACCGGCGCCTTTTACGTCTGCCGGCAGTTCCTCGGCCATTTCATTGCCAATAACTGTGGCCGCTTCGTCCACATTTCGTCGGTGGCCATGCACGGCATGGCCGGACAGGCCGGATATTGCGCCTCCAAGGCCGGTTTGGCCGGCCTGTCGAGTGCCATCGCCAAGGAATACGGAAAGAAGGGCATCACCAGCAACACCATCGCGCTGGGGCTGTTCGAGGGCGGCATGACCGACAGCTTCGCCAGCCCCCGGGCGCTGGATCAATGGAAGCAACTCTGTCCCGCCGGCCGGCTCGGCGATATTTCGGAGATCGCCCGGGCGGTGCATTTTCTCGGCGCGCCGGAAGCAGGCTTCATCAACGGGGCGCTGCTGCATATCGCCGGCGGCCTTGACCACACGCCATGACCACCCAGTACGGCATCGAGAAGCTGCGGGTCTTTCCTGGCACCCTGAGCCTCGACATCGCGACCCTGTGCGCTGAGCGCGGCAGTGATTTCGAACAGATCAGGCGCACGCTGATGACCGACGAGCGCAGCGTGCTGGCGCCCTGGGAAGATGCTGTCACCATGGCGGTCAACGCTGCCGACGGGTTGCTCGATGAGGACGATCGTCGAAGCGTCGAGTTACTGATCGTCGGCACCGAGACGGCGGTGGATCAGGAAAAGCCGGTCAGCACGTGGGTTCATCGGTGGCTGGGGCTGGCGTCCAACTGCCGCAACTTCGAGATCAAGCACGGCTGCTACAGCGCCACCGCCGGCATGCGCATGGCGCTGGCCTGGCTGCGCGAGCAGGGCGAGCGGCCCTGCCGGGCGCTGGTGGTCGCAGCCGATACGAGCCTGCCGTCGATCGGTGAACCCTTCGAGCCGATCGCGGGGACTTGCGCATCGGCCATGCTGCTGTCCAACCGGCCCGGCGTGCTGGTGCCCGACGTGCATGGCTGGGGCGTCTACTCCAACGAGGTCAGCGACATATTCCGGCCGGCCCTCGATGTTGAGACCGGCAATTCCGAAACCAGCCTGTTTGCCTATATCGACGCCCTGGAAGGGGCCTATGCCGACTATGCCCGGCGCACCGGCGGCAGCGTCGATATCGACGGCGATTTCGCCTGGCACATCTACCACCTGCCGTTCGCCGGCATGGCGCTCAGGGCCCATCGCACCTTGATGTCGATCGCCACCGGTCGCGATCGCCGGCAGGCCAACGAGAGCTACCTGCGCAAGGTCGAACCCTCCTTGAGCTACAGCCGGCGCATCGGTTCCAGCTTCGGATCCTCCTTCGCCCTGGCGCTGCTGTCGCTCCTCGATCAAGGAGCGGGCGCTGACAACAACGACCGGTTCAGCGTCTTTTCCTACGGATCGGGTTCGTGTGCCGAATTCTATGGCGCGACGTTCGGCGACAAGGCGCGGCAAGTCGCAGCCACTGCCGGGCTGTCGGGCCTCCTCGACCGACGCCGCCAGGTCTCGGTAGCGGAATACGAGGCGTGCGAACGTCAAAGGATCGGCGCGGTCGGGCAAGCTGACTTCACGCCGGGCCGGGGCCTTGTTGGCGACTGGTTCGAGGAGCGTTACACTGGCTCGGGGATGCTGGTTCTCGATCGCATCGAGAATTACTATCGACATTATCGGCGGGCATGACTTTGACCGATCTGCTGGACGTGCCGCCCACGCTGACGCCGGCCTCGGTTGCGACGCTGCTTGGCCAACTGCGCGCCGCCGAGGCAGCGGCTCCGGGCAAGGCGCTGGTGCTCAAGGGGAGCGAAGCGGTTTTCTGTTCCGGCATGGACCTGATGGCACTGCTGGAAGCACCCTCACCCGGCGATCTGAAATCGGCGATGGCGCCCTTTGCACAGGTCCTGGTGCGGTTATGCCGCCTGTCGCGGCCGGTCATTGCGGTGGTCGAGGCCCGCGCGGCGGGTGGTGGCCTGGGCCTCGTTGCGGCCTGTGATTACGTGATCGCGGCTCGTGGCGCCGATTTTGTCATGCCCGAGGTTTTGCTTGGCCTGGTGCCGGGGATGATTTATCCGGTGCTACGCCGCCGGGTGGCGGTCGGGCCGTTGAATATCATGGCGATTGATGGCAATGCCCGCACTGCGGTCGAGGCTCTCGGGCTGGGGCTGGTGGACGAGGTGGCCGAACCGGGGGATCTGCCGCAACGGGTGAAGCGGTTGTGCCGGATTTTCTCGCGCGGGCACGGGCCGGCGGTTGGCATCGTCAAGGGGCTGGAATTGAGCGACAGCAAGGACGGGCTGGAAAAGGCCATCGGCGAAGGCATGGCGAGAACGATGGAATTGTTGCTGCAGCCGCAAACCCGGGCCCGCATAGGGGCCATGCTGGAGGGCCAGGCCCCATGGCTGGTCTAGTCGACACCGCGAGAGATGCCGATCTGGTCACCGTGGAACGGCCGGAGGATGGCGTGGCGGTGATCGCGATGGCCGATGCCAGCGGTCACAATGGCTTGTCTCCGCCCTTCGCGGATGCCTTGAAGGCCGCCTTCCATCGGGTCGGCGAGGATGCCGGGGTGCGGGTCATCGTGTTGTGCGGCTTGCCGGACGTGTTCTGCTCGGGTGCGACCCGGCAGATGCTGGAGAGCCTGACGTCGGGGGCTACATCGCTCGACGAACTGTCTTTGCCGGCCCTGCTGATCGATGCGCCGGTGCCGGTCATCGCGGCCATGGAGGGCGACGCGGTGGGCGGCGGCTTTGCCCTTGCTTTGGCGGCCGACATCATCGTCATGAGCCAGACCGGCCGCTACGGGCTCAACTTCATGAATCTGGGATTGACGCCCGGCATGGGGGTCACGCGACTGGCGGCCTGGGCGCTGGGCAGGCCCCTCGCTCATGAGCTGATGTATACGGGCGAATATCGCCGCGGCAGTGATTTTCGCGCCGCAGCGGCGGTCAACTACATCGTGCCCAAGCAGCAGGTGATGGCCAGGGCCCGCGATGTGGCAGCCCGCATCGCCGACAAGCCGCGCCCGGCACTCGCCTTGCTCAAGGCCGAACTCGCCGCCGAGCGACGCGCCATCTTCCAGCAGGCACGCGCCAACGAGAACGCCATGCATCGCATCTGTCTCGCCGATCCCGAAACGTCAAAGCGCATCAAGGCAAACTATGTTGAATGATTTGCAGGGAAAAGTCGTACTGGTGACCGGGGGAACCCGCGGCATCGGCCTGGCGACCGGGCTGGCCTTCGGCAAGGCGGGCGCGCATTGCGTGCTGACCCACCGCTGGGGATCGGCCGACGAGGACGAGATCGCTGCCCGGTTTGCCGCCGCCGGTGCCCCGCCGCCCCTGATCGTCGAAGCCGACGTTGCCAATGATGACGATACCGATGCCTTGCTGGAAGCTGTCCGGCAGCGCCACGACAAAATTCATGCGTTTGTGTCCAATGCGGCCATCGCCCCGATAGTTCAGGCAATGAGCGACTACGTCAAGCGCGACTTCCTGCGCTGCATCGAGTACTCGACCTGGCCGATGGCTGCCTACACCAACAAGATACACGCCGCCTTCGGCGCCTATCCGCGCTATGTGGTCGGCGTTTCCTCGACCGGACATCTGCGCTACACCGGCGATTACGACGCTATCGCCATTGCCAAATCGGCCATGGAGACCCTATGCCGCTATATGGCCTTTCGGCTCGGCCCTGAGGGCGTCTCGGTGAACGTCATTCGCCCCAGCTACGTCAATACCGAGGCCTTGGCGACGGTTGTCGGCGAGGGGTTTACAGAGTTCGTGGAAGCTGCCGCACCCAAGGCGATTGTGCCTGTCGAGGAAGTGGCGAATGCCGTTCTGGCCTTGTGCAGCGGGTTGCTGGACGGCATGAACGGGCAAGTGCTACAGGTAGATCGAGGGACGCTGTTTGCCGACTCCATTGTGCGTCAGTTCGAGCAGGCCACGTCACGTTAGAGTCACCCGAAATTCGTAAACCGATGGGCAGGGATTGTGCTTCTCGACGTTTCTGCCGGGGTTGGAGATCTTGAATGACCAAAGACGAAGTATTTGAAGTTGTGCGGCAATATGTGAGTGAGGTGACCGAACACGAGGGGGACCTCGCGCTCGACCCGTCGAAGTCGCTCAAGGATTATGGTGCCACCAGCCTTGACATGGTGGAGATCGTCTCGGCGAGCATGCGCCAGCTCAAGGTCAAGGTACCGCGTTCCGAACTCAACGGGATCAGCAATATCGGCGGCCTGATCGACGTGCTGCATCAAGCCGTCCAGGCGAAAGGCTGATTTCCGGCGCGGGCATGATGCAAGCTTCGTCCGCCGTCTTTGCCGCCAATGAACCCTTCGAAGTGATCGTCGAGCGGTCCCTTCCGGCGTTGGGCGACATCGATTTTGAGCATCATCTGGATCGACTGCCGGCTGGCGAGGCCGAACGTCTGCGTGGCTATGTCGATCGCCGCGGGGCCAGCGAATCGCTGCAGGGCCTGAGGCTGCTGCAGGCCTTTTGCCGCGACTGGCAACACAGCAGCGGCGTCGCTGGCGCCAGCATCGCCCGCGATTGCCGTGGCAAGCCCTATATTGCCGCCGGCGCTGGCCTGGCCCCCGCCGTCAATCTCTCGCACGGCGGCGGCTATGTGGTGCTGGCCGCTGCCCGCGACGGCGAGATGGGTGTGGATGTGGAGCCCTGCCGGACCCTGCGGCCGGCGCTTATGGCGGCCTGTATCGGGCCGCGCGAGCGGGCATGGATCGCCGCCGCGGCACACGAGCATGCCCGGCGCTTGCGGTTTGCGCGCATCTGGACGCTGAAAGAATCGCTGATGAAGGCCACCGGCGAAGGCCTGGCGATCGATCCGCTCGACATCGAATTCAGCTTCAGCCCCGCCCCTCGCCTGGTACGTTCGCCCTGCGGCCTGGACTGGCGGTTCCAGTGGTCCTGTCTCGACGGAACCACGCAATTGGCCATTTGCCACCGGCCCGCCCTTGGCGAGCCTCGCAGGTCACAATCCGTCGCCACTTTCGCCCGGCGGGTTGGTGAAAGGAGCGAAATCGCGCTTGCCGTCAAGCGTTGAGAACTGGGTGATCGCCCAGTGCACCGACGGGAAGGCGAGGTCGTCCCAGGGAACCTTGTCGAGGTCGAAATGCGCTACCTCCAGGCTCTCGATGCCCGGCGCGATATGGGGACCGGCGAGGTGAGCGAGGAAGATAAGCTGCACCTGGGCGATGCGGGGGATGGAATAAGCGGCAAACAGCCGCTCGATCACGATGTCGGCTTCGGCTTCTTCGCGGGCTTCGCGCCGCGCGGCATCCTCTGCCGATTCGCCCAGTTCCATGAACCCTGCCGGCAGGGTCCAGAAGCCGGTGCGCGGCTCAATCGCCCGCCGGCACAGCAGAATGCGGCCGGCATCGATTACCACCGATCCGGCTACAACTTTGGGGTTTTCGTAGCGGATAAAGCCGCATTCGGCGCAGACCTCGCGCTCGCGGTTATCGCCCGCCGGCACCTGGCGTACAAAGTTGCCCTTATTGTCCGCAGGCGTCATGTTGCTGGCTTCGCTCAATTTGATGCATCTTGTTAAAGCATTGATTCAGTACGCCGCGACTGCGGCATCGACAAGCGGCAACGGCTTCAGCATGGTGAACACTTGCGTAACGGCTTCGGCGCTGCACCACTTAAAATTCGCAACTGAACCGACGCAAACTTGATATACCGCGGGTAGCGGGTGAGGTGAGCGGGCTTCAGAAACGGGAAAGCTGATATTCGACTGTAATTCCGAACGATGAAGTCTCCTCCGGGTTGATGCGTAGTGAGGACCGGGGTGATGACTAAAGAGGCGCAAGTCGGGGTGCTGGAAAAGTCGCCCTATTATTTGCTCAAGCGGGCAGCGCAGTTTGCTGCCGCGACCTATGCGAGCCATGTGGGGCGTACCGGATTGACGGCACGTCAGTTTACCATATTGAAGGCGGTGGAGGCCAACGAGGGCGCCAGCCAGACGTCGCTCGTTCAGATTACCGGCATCGATCGCTCGACGCTGGCCGATGTGGTGGCGCGGCTGATCGATCAGGGCTACCTGCACCGCCGCCGCCGCTCCGACGATGCCCGTGCCAATACCGTGCGCCTGTCGGCTGCCGGCCGGCGCGCCGTCAGGACCAATTCACCCGGGGTCGAAGGCGTCGACAAGGAAATCCTCGCGGCCCTGCCGCGAACGCATCGCAAGTCGTTTCTCGAAGCCCTCGGCATTCTGGCGCTCAAGATGGATAGTCCCGACAAGGTTGCCGCCGCAGCGAAAATGCAACCCCGGCGGCGGCGCAAGCCGGCGTCGTAGCCGAGGCCTCGGCGTGGGGATTGCCCAAGGTGCCTGCCTGATGCTCAACGTCTATTTGAGCGGCTCTTTGGCCTTGGCGAGTTCGGCCAGGAGCTTGTCCAGTGCGGCCTGGTTGGCGATGGGGCCGATCTGCTTGAAGCGGATGAAGCCCGAGCCGTCCACCACAAAGCTTTCGGGCACGCCATAGACGCCCCAGTCGATGGCGGCGCGGCCGTTGGCATCGACGCCGACGGCCTTGAACGGGATCCCCAGCGTGCCGAGGAAGCGCAGGGCATTCTCAGGTGCGTCCTTGTAATTGATGCTGACCAGACGGACACCGTGCTTTTCAGCCATATCCATGAGAACCGGTTGCTCGTCGCGGCACGGCACGCACCACGACGCCCACACATTGACCAGGGTGACCTTGCCCTGCCGGAGGTCGGCCGACGACAATCCCGGGACCGGGCCATCGGGACCGTTGAGCCCGGCAAGCGGCTTCAGATCGAATTCGGGGATCGGCCGACCGATGAGAGGGGACGGCACCTGCGAAGGATCGCCCCCGTCAAGCAGCTGATAGATGAACATTGCCGCCAACGACAGGAACAGCACCAGCGGAATCAGCGCCAGCCAACTGCGCCGTCGACGCGGCGAAGGGGTCTCCTTGACGGGCATTGTCGCTTGTCCGGTCATGCATCCTCCCGGGTTGTCGTTGCCCGCCGCCTCGGCGCCTCGCGCGCCTCCAGGCCGGCAAGCCGCTGGGCGGTACGGCGCGCCCGGCGCACATTAAGCCAGATAGTGAGGCCGAGCACCACGAATGTGAGGCCGTAGGCGGCGAACACGAAGCCGCTATGGGCAGCAGTCAGATCCATCGATCCTCACATTCAAGAGCCTTGCGCCTCGGCGATTTCCATCTGCCGGATGCGTCGTGCCAGCACTTCGGTGCGCAAGGCCGAGAACTCGAGCGCGGCGAACAGCACCGTATAGCCCAGGCCCATCACCAGCAACGGCCACAGGATGGTAGGATAGATGGTCGGCCCGCCCATGCGGAAGACGCTTTCGCCCTGGTGCAGCGAATGCCACCAGTCCACCGAGAACTTGATGATCGGCACATTGATGAAACCGACGATGGCGACGATACGGGCAATAGCGGCGGCGCGCGAGGGCTCCTCGATGGCCTGCCATACGGCGATATAGCCGAGATAGAGCAGGAACAGAACGAAGGTCGAGGTGAGACGGGCATCCCACACCCACCAGGTGCCCCACATGGGCTTACCCCACAAGGATCCGGTGGCCAGCGCCAGGAAGGCAAAGATCGCTCCGAAGGGGGCCGCTGCCTTGGCGGCCATGTCGGCGAGCGGATGGCGGAACACGATGGCGACGATGCTGCAGGCGGCCATGAAGGTATAGGTCATCAGCGCCGTCCAGGCCGCCGGCACGTGGATGAACATGATCCGCACCGTTTCGCCCTGCTGGTAGTCGGGCGGGGCGACGACCAGGCCGAGATAGAGCCCTGCGGCGATCAGCACGATGGACGAGCCTGTCAGCCACGGCTGTACCGCCTTCTGGAGGCTGAGGAAGCGGGTGGGATTGGCGTATTTCTCTATCCGCATAACTGGTTCCGGTTCAATGCATGTAGGCCCTGAGGGCCGCGGCGGCGGCGAAAGGTACCGTGACCAGCGCCACCAGTGCAATCGCTGCCAGGATCAACAGCGACGGCGTGGCGATATCAAGGCCGCCGACGCCGCTGGACGCAGCCACACCGAAGATCACCACCGGCACATAGAGCGGCAGGATGAGGAGCGAAACCAGGAGGCCGCCGCGCCTGATCCCCACCGTCACCGCCGCCCCGAGGCTGGCCAGCAGCGACAGCGCCACCGATCCCAGCCCCATGGCCAGTACCAGGGGCAGGATCTGTGCCGGGTCGAGGTTGAGCAAAAACCCCAAAAGCGGCGCTGCGATGGCAAGCGGCAGACCGGTCGACAGCCAGTGGGCGAGACCCTTCATGGTGACGACGATTTCCAGCGCTGCCGGCCCCATGGTCATCAGCTCCAGCGAACCGTCCTCAAAGTCGGCCTGAAAGATGCGGTCGGACGACAACAGCACCGACAACAGCAGGGCGATCCACAACGCACCGGGGGCGATGCGCTGCAACAGCGCCTGGTCGGGACCGATGCCGAGCGGCAACAGCACCATCACGGTGAGGAAAAAGCCAAGCGCCGTACCGGCACCGGTTCCCTGGCGCAGGGCGAGCAACAGATCGCGGCGTATCAGGGCGGCGAGCACGCTCATGCCGCGACCCCGTCGTTTGCCCCGAGATCGAGCTCGGCGGCGGCCTCGACGCCGATCGCCACGTGGGTCGAGGCGATCACCAGGCCACCACGGGCGAGCTGGGCGGCAATGAGGTTCTCGAGGCGTTGAAGCGAGGCGGCATCGAGCCCGACACTCGGCTCGTCCAGCAGCCATATGGGCCGCGGCACCAGCGCCAGGCGCGACAGCGACAGGCGGCGGCGCTGCCCGGCCGACAGATAGGCCGCCGAGGTTGCGCGCAGGCGATCAAGGCCCAGCGCGGCAAGCGCCGCCTCGATGTCGCCACCGCCGAGAAAACCGGCCCAGAAGGTGAGGTTTTCCTCCACCGTCAGCGCCGACTTCACCGCGTCCTGGTGCTGCACCAGGTGGCAATGCTGGCCGAGGGTGAGATCGGCATGCCCGTCCTCCAGTCTGACCCGGCCGCCGGCCGGCTCGGCGAAGCCGGCGATGAGGCGCAGCAACGAGGTCTTGCCCGAGCCGTTGGGGCCCCTGAGCAGCAGCATCTGGCCGGCTTCGAGGCTGAAGCCGAGCCCGGAAAACACCGCCCGGCCGCCGCGTTCGCAACTCAGGTTTTCCGCCACCAGTTTCATGCGCACCCGCTTACAGCATCGAAGGCCCGGCGCAAAGGCGTTGCGGTCGACGAGGCACGGAGGCGGGTGCCTGTGAGGCTTGCAATTGGTCATGAGGCTGGGCCCTGTTTGCAGTCGTCCCAGCAAGATAGCCGCCAAATTCGCGTCCGCCGTCGGAATTGGTCATGTCTGTGAGCCTGACACCGGGATCTGGTGAAACGAAGAACGCGGCGGATATCCCGCCGCGCTTCCAAACGATCGGCGCCCTCAGAGCAAGAAATCCGAGACGGTGAAATCAGTCGCCGTGGCGTTGTCGACGACAATTTCCATATCATTGGGGGCCGTGTTGATGAAGACGTGGATTTCGACCGTGGAATTGTGCTGGACCACGCGAATCTCGTTGGTGCCGTCAAAGGCCGCCGTACCCTTGAAGGTGAAAGTGCCGACGTCGGAAAGGTCGATCTTGTCAAGGCCGTGCTGAAAGTCGGTGATGACGTCGATGCCAGTTGCAGGAGGCCGAGAATCGGTCGGCCCTTCAAAGTGGAAAGTATCGGCACCGGCTCCTCCCGTCAGCGTATCCGATCCCAGCCCGCCGAACAGGAGGTCGTTGCCGTCACCGCCACTCAGGAAATCGTTGCCTGCGTCACCCTGAAGACTGTCGTCGCCGAAACCGCCGCGCAGGCTGTCGTAGCCGGCTCCGCCGATGAGGACATCGCTGCCGAGATTACCCCTGATGTCGTCAGCGCCTGAACCGCCATCGATGACATCGCTGCCCGTGTTGCCGCTCAAGACGTCGTTGCCGCTATCACCGCTGATGCTGTCGTTGCCAACGCCGCCGAAGACGGTATCGTTGCCGTCGCCTCCACTCACGACATTGCTGCCGGCGACCGCATAGATCACGTCGTTGCCATCATCGCCGTGAATATCGTCGTCGCCACCGCCACCGCTTATGATGTCGTCGTCGGCACCGCCGTAAATCTCATCGTCGCCGCCGCCGCCGTTTATCGTGTCGTTGCCGACATCGCCGGAAATCTGGTCGTCTCCGCCGCCACCATCTATCGCGTCGTTGCCGGTACCGCCGAGAATCTGGTCGTCGCCACCACCGCCATCTATCGTGTCGTTGCCGGCACCGCCATCGATGGCGTCGCCGCCGGCGTTGCCGTTCAAGACGTCACTGCCATTGTCACCGCTGAGGTCGTCGTTGCCGGCCCCGCCGAAGATGGTGTCGCCGCCTTTACCGCCACTCACGACGTTGTTGCCGGCAACCGCGTAGATCAGGTCGTTGCCATCATCGCCAAAAATCTGGTCGTCGCCACCGCCGCCGCTTATGCTGTCGTCTGAGGCACCGGCGTGAATCTCGTCGTCACCACCGCCACCGCTTATCGTGTCCTTGCCATCGCCGCCGAAGATCTGGTCGTCTCCGGCGTCACCATTGATCGTGTTTTCGCCGGCACCGCCGTTGAGAATATCGCTGCCGCCCCCACCATAAATCAAGTCGTTGCCCTGCTGTCCGGATATTTCGTCACTGCCGGTGCTGCCATCGAGCGTATCGTCTCCCCAGCCGCCCAGGATCTGATCGTCGCCCGTCTGCCCGAACAGGAGATCGCGCCCGCCTCCCCCGTTCACTATATCGTCGCCTGACGATGCATATATCGCATCGTTGAAGTTACCGTTGCTGGTAATAATGTCATTTCCATTTAGGTGATATACAATTCTATCAGGTATATATGCAGGATCCAGTCCCAAATAAAATGGATTATCACTCGGATCGAAATCCGTCACACTTTCAAACAGATTCATCGCCTGGTTGCTCGACGAGACCTCAAGTCCGAAATAGCTGTATGTGACGCTGATTGTCATGGGTACACCTCATCAAGCGGGCAATCGCAAATTGCAGGTTTCTTCTAGTTCATTCAGACTAGCAACAATCTTGGGGCCTGTGCCAGCCTGACCCGGCCGACGGCCGGCTCGGCGAAGCCGGCAGCGCGAGACGGGTGTGGGGTCTTGCCCGAGCCTTCGGGGTCCTCGGGCGGCAGCGTCCGGCCGCCATCGAGGCCAGGACCGGGCCCTGAGAACACCGCCCGGCCGCCGGCGCAAAGATATTGTGGAAGGGCGGCTTCTTCCAAAGCCGCACTGGTGTTACGTTGAAAGAACTTTTAGAAGTACCACCCGTTTCCACGCTGTTGCCCACGCTCAGGAGCCACGCACCCATGACCACCCTGCCCCTCGACAGCTTCAAGTGCCGCAAGTCGCTCAAAGTCGGCAACAAGGCTTATGTCTACTATTCGCTGAAGGCCGCCGAGAAGAACGGCCTCAAGGGCATCTCAGCCCTGCCGTTCTCGCTCAAGGTGCTCCTGGAAAACCTGTTGCGTTACGAGGACGGGCGCAGCGTGACCAAGGACGACATCCTGGCGGTGGCAAAGTGGGTGAAGAACCGCGGCAAGGCCGGACGCGAAATCGCCTTCAGGCCGGCGCGTGTCCTGATGCAGGATTTCACCGGCGTGCCCGCCGTCGTCGACCTCGCCGCCATGCGCGATGCCATGACGGCGCTGGGCGGCGATGCCAAGAAGATCAATCCGCTGGCCCCCGTCGATCTGGTCATCGACCATTCGGTGATGGTCGACTTCTTCGGCAACTCGCGTTCCTTCAAGCTCAACGTGGGCAAGGAATACGAGCGCAACGTGGAGCGCTACACCTTTCTCAAATGGGGCCAGGGCGCCTTCGACAATTTCCGCGTGGTGCCGCCCGGCACCGGCATCTGCCATCAGGTGAACCTCGAATATCTCGCCAGGACGGTATGGACGAAGAAGGAAAAGATCGGCGGCAAGACGGTTGAGACCGCCTATCCCGACACCCTGGTCGGCACCGACAGCCATACCACCATGGTCAACGGTCTTGCTGTGCTCGGCTGGGGAGTGGGCGGCATCGAGGCGGAGGCCGCCATGCTTGGCCAGCCGATCTCCATGCTCATCCCCGAGGTGGTCGGCTTCAAGCTCACCGGCAAGCTGAAACCCGGCACCACCGCCACCGACCTGGTGCTCACCGTCACCGAGATGCTGCGCAAGATGGGCGTGGTCGGCAAGTTCGTGGAATTCTTCGGCCCCGGCCTTTCCGGCCTGTCGCTGGAGGATCGCGCCACCATCGCCAACATGGCACCGGAATATGGCGCCACCTGCGGCTTTTTCCCGGTATCTGCCGAGACCCTTCAGTATCTCAACGGCACCGGGCGCTCGCCGGCGCAGGTGGCGCTGGTGGAGAAGTACGCCAAGACGCAAGGCATGTTCTCGACCAAGGCAACGCCCGATCCGGTGTTCACGGCGACACTGGGCCTCGACCTCGGCGACGTCGTGCCGTCGATCGCCGGTCCGAAGCGGCCGCAGGACCGGGTGCCGCTGGACAAGGCAGCCGGCGAGTTTGTCAAGGCGCTCACCGAGATCGCCGGCGGGCCGCGAAGCAAGACCGAACCGTCTGCGACCAGCGACGGGGCGCGCTTCATGGCCGAAGGCGCCCAGCAGGAGCAGGCGCCGCCGCGTCACGTGGTCGACGGTGCCAACTACACCATCGGCAACGGCGACGTGGTGATCGCCGCTATCACCTCGTGCACCAACACCTCGAACCCTTCCGTCATGGTGGCGGCCGGCCTTCTGGCCCGCAACGCCAACAAGCTCGGCCTCAAGGTGAAGCCGTGGGTCAAGACCTCGCTGGCCCCCGGGAGCCAGGTGGTGACGGAATATCTTGCCTCCTCCGGGCTGCAGAAGGAACTGGACAAGCTCGGCTTCGATCTGGTGGGCTATGGCTGCACGACCTGTATCGGCAATTCCGGGCCGCTGTCGGAAGCCATCTCGGATGCCATAAAGAAGCACGATTTGGTGGCCTGCGCGGTGCTCTCGGGCAATCGCAATTTCGAAGGCCGCATCAATGCCGATGTCCGGGCCAACTATCTCGCCTCGCCGCCGCTGGTCGTCGCCTATGCGCTGGCCGGTTCGCTCAATGTCAATATCGCCAGCGATCCCCTCGGGCACACCAGGAAGGGTGAGCCGGTCTATCTCCGGGATATCTGGCCGGCACCCGCCGAGGTGGCCGAGACGGTGCGCAAGAACGTCACCCGCAAGGCCTTCAAGCACCGCTACAAGGACGTGTTTGCCGGCGATGCCCAGTGGCGCAAGATCAAGGTGACCAAGGGGCTCACCTATGCTTGGGACGGCAAGTCCACCTATGTCCAGAACCCGCCCTATTTCGACGGCCTCAGCGTCGCGCCCAAGCCGGTGGAAGACGTGGTGGGCGCGCGGGTGCTGGGACTGTTCGGCGACTCGATCACCACTGACCACATCTCGCCGGCCGGCGCCATCAAGCTCGATTCACCGGCAGGCAAATACCTCACCGACCACAAGGTGGAGCGGCTCGACTTCAACTCCTACGGCTCGCGGCGCGGCAATCACGAAGTGATGATGCGCGGCACCTTCGCCAATATCCGCATCAAGAACCAGATGGTGCCCGGCACCGAGGGTGGCGTCACCGCCTACCAGCCCTCAGGCAAGGTGATGCCCATCTACGATGCCGCCATGGCCTACATGAAGGACAAGGTGCCGCTGGTGGTGTTCGCCGGCAAGGAATACGGCACCGGATCGTCGCGCGACTGGGCTGCCAAGGGCACGACGCTGCTCGGCGTCAGGGCGGTCATCGCCGGCTCGTTCGAGCGCATCCATCGCTCCAATCTGATCGGCATGGGCGTTTTGCCCCTGCAGTTCAAGGAGGGCGAGAGCTGGCAGAGCCATGGTCTCAAGGGCGACGAGACCGTCACCATCCACGGTCTGGGCGACACGCTCAAGCCGCAGGCCCAGCTTGCCGTCGAGATCACGCCATCGGGCGGCAAGCCCAAGGTGATCGACGTCTTGTGCCGCATCGATACACTCGATGAGCTCGACTATTTCAGGAACGGGGGCATTCTCGCCTATGTGCTGCGTAACCTCGCCAAGGCGGCGTGAGGGTTCACCGGCCTGTCACCTGAAATTGACTCGCCGGTGATGGCGGCTTGCGGCATATAGCAGGGATGGACACATTACATCCCATCGGCCGCCGGGACCTGCTCCTATCAGCCGGTGCCGGCGCCCTCGCCGGCCTCTTGGGCTGCGGTGCGGCGCTGGCCGCCGGCCGTTCGCCGGTGGTGGTGGAGCTCTTCACCAGCCAGGGCTGCTCGTCTTGCCCGCCGGCCGATGCCTTCATGCAGGACCTGGTCAAGCAGCCGGGCGTCATCGCGGTTTCCTACAATGTCGACTACTGGGATTATCTCGGCTGGCGCGACACGCTGGGTTCGCCGGTGTTTTCGCGCCGCCAGCGCGACTATGCCCGGCGGCGCGGCGACGGCAAGGTCTACACCCCGCAGATGGTGATCGACGGCCGCCGCCACGAGGTGGGATCGCGCCGGCGCGCCGTCTACGACGCCATCGCGGAGGAAGGCACGCTCAGCCCCGACACCACCGTGCCGATGCATGCCAGTGAGACCAATAGCGAAGTCATCATCGATGTCGGCGGGGCGCCGACCGACCGGATCAAGCAGGAATCCACCGTCTGGATCCTGGTGGTCTCACCGAGAGTCACGGTTCCCATCAGCCGCGGTGAGAACGCCGGCAGCAAGATCACCTATTCCAACGTGGTGCGCCGCATGATCCCCGCCGGCATGTGGCATGGCGAGGCCATGACACTGAAGTTGCCGAAGGCCGACCTCATGGCCGACGCTGGGGAATTCTGCGTGGCGCTTTTGCAAGTCGGTGGCGTCGGCCCCATCATCGGCGCCACCATGTACCGGGAATAGGGCCGAAGCCGTTCACCCGGCGGCGGCGAATACCCGCTCCATCAGCCTGGCGACGCGGCGGGCGTGGCCTTCGCTGTCGGCGGGGGCTTCGCCTTCCAGGATATGGGCCTGGTCGAGCAGCAGGTGGGCGGCATCGGCCAGATCCTCGCTGGCGCCGGAGGCCTTGGCCTGGCGGGCGAGCGCCTTGATCAGGGGGTGGCCGGCGTTCACTTCCAGCACCGGGGGGCTCACCGTCACACCGGTGTCGCGCTGGCGCGACAGGAGCTTTTCCAGGGTACGGTCGAGGCCGGCCTTGTCGGAGCCGAGACACACCGGCGACGACGTCAGGCGGGTCGATTTCACGACATCCTTGACGTCATCGCCGAGCGCCTGCTTGAGGGCGGCGATGAGGGTGCCCAATGCCGCGGGGTCTTCCTCGGTTGCCGGGCTCTCCACCTCAGTGGAGGCGATCTTCGCCAGATCCTCGGCGCCTTCCTCGATCGACTTGAACGGCTTGCCGTCGAAACCGAGCGCGGTGCGCACCCAGAAACTGTCCACCGGATCGGTGAGCAGCAGGACTTCGAGGTCGCGGGCGCGGTAGCCCTCGAGCCGCGGGTTGCGGGTGGCGCGTGCCTCGTCTTCGCCGGTGAGGTAATAGATCGCCGTCTGGTTTTCCTTCAGGCGCCCCACATAGTCCTTGAGGCTGACGGTCTCGCCGTCCGATTTGGTGGTCCTGAAGCGCACTACCTCGAACAACTGGTCGCGGCGCTCCATGTCCTCATACAGGCCTTCCTTGATGACGGCACCGAAGGCCTTCCAGATGCCGGCAAAGCGTTCAGATTCGTTGTCGGCGCATTTCTTCAGTTCCGAGAGCACCCGATTGGTCACCGCCTTGCGGATCTGGGCGACGGTCGGGTTGCGCTGGAGCATTTCGCGCGAGATGTTGAGCGGCATGTCCTGCGAATCGATCACCCCGCGCACGAAGCGCAGATAGGCCGGCAGGAGATCGGCATCGTCGGTGATGAAGACGCGGCGCACATAGAGCTTCTGGCGGCCCGAGCGGGCCGGATCGAACAGATCGAAGGGTCGCTCGGCCGGCACGAACAACAGGACCGTGTATTCGTTGCGCCCCTCGGCACGATAATGGATGGTAAGGGCCGGATCGCCATAAAGGCCGCAGACGTGGCCGGAAAATTCCTTGTACTGTTCCGGGGTGATCTCGGCCTTGGGGCGGGCCCAGATGGCGCTGGCGGAATTGATCTGGCGGCGCGTCTCGGCATCGACCGCCAGCATGATGGGATGCGCCACATGGTCCGAATAGGCCTTGACGATCGTCTCGATGCGGCTGGCAGCGAGGAATTCCTTGGCATCGTCGCGCAAATTGAGGCGGATGCGGGTGCCGGCATCCTTCATTCCCTCGCCGTCGGAAGCCTCAACGGCATATTCGCCGGTGCCTTCGGACGTCCATTTGTGCCATTCGGACGTGCCGGCGCGACGCGAGATCACCTCGACCCGGGAGGCGACGATGAAGGCGGCATAAAAGCCGATGCCGAACTGGCCGATCAGATGCAGATCGCCCTTGGCCTCGGCGGCCTTGGCCATGAAGGCCTGCGAGCCGGAACGGGCGATGGTGCCGAGGTTTTCGATAAGCTCGGCGCGCTCCATGCCGATGCCGTTGTCGGTGACGGTGAGGGTTCTCGCCTTGTCGTCGATGGCGATGACGATCTCAAGGTCGCCCGTCTGGGCGGCATCGGGACTGGTCAGCGCCTCGTAGCGCCGGCGGTCGAGCGCATCAGATGCATTGGAGATGAGCTCGCGCAAAAAGACGTCGCGGTCGGAATAGACCGAGTGTACCATCAGGTTGAGGAGCTTGGCCACCTCGGCCTGGAAGGCGAAGGTCTCGCCGGCCTTTTCCGCCTCGGGTTTCCTGCTCGCTTTTGCTGCCTTTGCCATACCTGCCTCGTTACGCGAAAATTCGTTGCTGGGCACGGATATGGGGCAGGGACGGTGAAGGTCAAGACCATCGCGACGGGCAAAATGAGCGCGGCCGGACCTTCGATGAGGTCCGGCCGCTGGTAAACCGTGTTGACGCCTACTGACTGACTTGGTCGTTTGCGTGTGTCGGCCCGGCTTCTTGCGAGAAGGCTCGGGGGGCTGGGGGGCTGAGTTTCCGAGACCTCCTCTGAAGCCGGGCCGTAGAGGCAACGATGACAATGTGCTGGGCGAATGCGGAACGACAAAGGCCGGCTTGCGGCAAAATTGGGGCTATATCGTCCGGCACGGGCGTTGTGGCGTCGCTTGCCAAAGCGCCTGCGATGGGTCATCATTTCGTCATGACAGTTGCAAACACAATCCCCTGCTGCGCAGGGCGGAGCAGGGGAGGCGCAAGGTGAGCGAAGCCGATCCGATAGTTTCGCTTCGGCTGCACTGGTCTGGCAGTGCAGTCGATCATGATGACACCAGACCGGCCAGCATCGCGGCGCGCCCGCAGATCTCTTTCAACCGCAAGGAACTTGGTCTCATCCTCGGCGTCTACGGCGCCAGGGTGGCGGAAGGCGAATGGCGCGACTATGCCATCGACTTCACCCGCGACCGGGCGGTGTTCTCGATCTTCCGCCGCAGCAGCGAGATGCCTCTCTATCGCATCGAGAAGAACCCCAGGCTGGCCCGCCGCCAGGGCGCCTACGCGGTGGTGGCAACCGGCGGCACCATCTTGAGGCGCGGCCACGATCTGGCGCAGGTCCTCAAGGTTCTGATCAAGACACCGCGCCTCGTCAGCGTCTGATCGGGCAGCGCCAACGAAAAACCCCCGGAGCCTTTGACAGGTCCGGGGGCCTTTGTTGTTCCGCTCTTGCGAGCCGGTCTTCTATCCTCAGTTCGAGCGCATGATGCCGAGGATGTTGAGGATGTGGATGAACAGCGTAATGAAGGCGCCGTAGAGCATGAAGGCGCCGAAGATCGCCTTGCCCTGGGCAACGCCGGTCGAGTCGCCCTGCACATACATCTCCTTGATCATCTGGGTCTCATAGGCCGTGACCGCGGCGAACACCACGACCACGATCATCGAGGTGATGAGGCTCATGAAGGTCGAATGGAAGAAGATCGCATTGGCGATGATCGCCAGGATGAGGCCGATGGAGGCCATCATGAAAAAGCCACCCATCCCCGACAGGTCGCGCTTGGTCACATAGCCGGCAAGGCTGGTGGCGCCGAAGGTGACGGCGGTGAGGCCGAGTGCCTGGACGATCAGGGCGCCGCCGTTGATGCCCATGTAAAAGGCGATCATCGGAGCGATGAATACGCCCCACAAGGCCGCGTAGCCCCAGTAGGCCGCGTGCGCCACCATGGTGTTGCCGGAAAAGATCATGCGCGGCGCCATGAAGCCGAGCCCGAGGATGGCAAAGAACAGGATCCACTTGGCCGGGCCCAGCGCGATGGCGCTGAGGACGGCCGGGTTGCCGGCCACGAACAGCGTCACGATGGCCGTCACGGCCACGCCGAGCGCCATGTAGTTGTAAACGCGCAGCATGTAGGACCTGAGACCCGCGTCGATATCAAGCCTGGCCCCGGTCTGCGCGGCTGTACGGTATTTCAGGTCAGCCATGGAAAAGAACTCCTCCGAAAGTGCCACAGGGTAGTTGCTGCCCGAATATGGGCATGGCGGCCGTGCTGCGCAAGCAAAACCGCCAACAGGGTTACGGCGATTTAATGTGCCTCACTCACCGGCCTTGCCGGCATAACGGTTCATGGCGCGCGCCATCTTGAGGTCGAGTTCGCTGACCCCGCCGGCCGAATGGGTGGCCAGCGTCACCTCCACGGTGCGGTAGACGTTCGACCATTCGGGATGGTGGTCCATCTTTTCCGCCAGCATCGCCACCCGCGTCATGAAGCCGAAGGCCTGGTTGAAATCGGCGAAAATGAAGGCCTTGGCGATGGCATCGCGGCCGTCGACCTCTTTCCAGCCTTCGAGTTCGGTCAACGCCTTGCGGCGCTCGCCATCGGACAGTTTCACGGGCGCGCTCATTCGTCCTCCAGCAGGGCGTAGTCGGCCGGGATCAGCCGCCGGTCCTCTCCCAGGCGGTAACTTTCCTCCACCGCGTAGGGCCCGCCGCCGCGCGAGGGGCGCGAGGAAAACAGCACGAAACGCGCAACCTCGATGGGCCGGCTGGCGTAGAGGCTGTGGGCCGAGATGTAGGACTGCACATTTGCCGCATCGGCCGCCCCGAGGCGGGCAAGCGTCACATGGGGGAAGTATTTGCGGCCTTCCGCGGCCAGCCCCAGGCGTTGCAGCAGGCGCTCATGGGCAGCCTGCAGACGGATCAGTTCCGGGCAATCGGCGAGCCCGGCATAGATCAGCCGCGGCTTCCTGCCGCCAAAGGCGCCCACCCCTTTGAGGCGGATGGCAAAGGCGGGGGCGGCCACGGCTTCCAGGCCGTAGGCGATATCATGGGCGAAGCTGTCGTCGATATCGCCGATGAAGCGCAGGGTGATGTGGAAGGCATCCGGCTCGATCCAGCGTGCACCGCGAACGCCGCCGCGCATCAAGGAAAGTTCGAAGCCGACATCCCGGGGGATTTCCAGGCCGGTGAAGAGGCGCGGCATGCGGACCTCCGAATCGTTGCAACCTCGAACTTAGGCACGATTTGCGGCCTGAGCAAAACCTATCTTCGAAGGCCCTCGATAAAGGCCGTCACCGCCGGCAGGATGTGATCGACGATGACGTCCACGCCCATCGCCGTCGGATGCATGCCGTCGGACTGGTTGAGGCCGGGTTTGGCCGCGATGCCGGCAAGAAAGAACGGATAAAGGGCGACATGATGGCGGGCGGCAAGGGCGGGGTAAATGGCATCGAAGCGCGCCACATAATCCTTGCCCATGTTGGGCGGCGCCAGCATGCCGGCCAGCATCACGGCAATGCCGCGGGCCTTGAGACGGGTGATGATGGCATCCAGCGCCTTTTCGGTGATGGCGGGGTCGATGCCGCGCAAGGCATCGTTGGCACCCAGTTCGACGATCACCGCCTTGATGTCGGGGCCAACCACCCAGTCGAGGCGGGCCAGGCCGTCCTTGGCTGTATCGCCGGAAACCCCGGCATTGGCGACGGCGACGTCAAAGCCGGCCTTCTTCAGCCGCGCTTCGAGACGAGCCGGGAAGGCTTCATCCGCCTTGAGACCGTAGCCGGCCGTCAGGCTGTCGCCCAGTACCATGAGATGCAGGCTCGCCGCCGAGCCCGGCACCGACGACAGGATCAGCAACAGCCCCGCCGCCATCAGCGCGCCGCATTTCATCGCAAGTCTTCGCATGCCGTCCCTTCGTGTTCACAATCGCGTGTATCACCGGCGCCTTCCATCCTCCGGCGACGGCCCGGCGGCTATCAATCCGTAATCACAAACTATATAGGCAACCGCGAGCAACACCATGGATGCCCCAACCCCGCAAGCCGGCGCCAACGCCGCCGTCGCCGACATCGCCGAACTTTCCGGCGTTTCGGTGACGCTTGCCGGCAATGCCGGGGCGGTCGACATCCTGAAAGACATCGACCTCACCATTGCCGGCGGCTCCACCAACGCCGTCGTCGGGCCGTCGGGATCGGGCAAGACCACATTGCTGATGGTGGTCGCCGGCCTCGAACGCGCCACCGCCGGACGGGTGGTGGTCGGCGGTTTCGACTATGCCGGCCTCGGCGAGGACGCCCTTGCGCGGGTGCGACGCGACAGCGTCGGCATCGTTTTCCAGTCATTCCATCTTCTCACCACCATGACGGCCCTGGAAAACGTCGCCATTCCGCTGGAATTCAAGGGCGCGTCCGAGCCCCGCGTCCGCGCCCGCCGGCAGCTTGAACGGGTGGGCCTCGGGCACCGGCTCAACCATTATCCGGGCGAGCTGTCGGGTGGCGAGCAACAGCGCGTCGCCATCGCCCGGGTGCTGGCGGCGGGGGTGCGCCTCATCCTTGCCGATGAGCCGACCGGCAATCTCGACCAGGAAACCGGCCGCGAGATCATGGACCTGTTGTTCGATCTCAACCGCTCAGACGGTGTGACCCTGCTTCTGGTGACCCATGATCAGAAGCTGGCGCAGCGCTGTGGCCGGGTCATCACACTGCGTGACGGCCGTATCGTCGGCCCCGGCGGCAGCGCGTGAGCCCGGCGCGCTTCCGTCTCGATCCGGCGCTGGCCTTTTCGCTGGCGCGGCGCGAATTGCGCGGCGGCTTTGCCGCCATGGGCATCCTGCTGTTCTGCCTCACCATCGGCGTGGCCGCCATGGCCGCCGTCGGCGCGTTGTCGACGGCAATCGAGCGAGGCCTCGACGAACAGGGCCGGCCGCTCCTAGGCGGCGACATCGAATTTTCCCTCATTCACCGCGAGGCCAACGCCGCTGAAATGAAGTTCCTGCGCGATGGCGGTCAGGTTTCCGAGGTCGCCAGCCTCAGGGGCATGGCCCGCCACGGCGACAGCCAGACGCTGGTGGAGGTCAAGGCGGTCGATGCTGCCTACCCGCTCTATGGCCACATGGTCCTCGATCCCGCAATGCCGCTCGATCGAGCCCTTGCCCGCGACGCGCAAGGGCACTGGGGGGCCGTGGTGGAGCCCGGCCTTGCCAGCCGCCTTGGACTCAAGCTGGGCGACAGTTTCCGCCTCGGATCGCTGTCGCTGCAATTGCGCAGCCTGATCGTGCACGAACCCGACCGGGTGTCGGACGGCTTCATCCTGGCGCCGCGGGCGATGATCGCCCGCCAGGCGCTCGATGAAACCGGGCTGGTGCAGCCGGGTAGCCTGGTGCGCTGGCGTTATCGCATCAAGATCGCCGGGCCCGACAGCGGCAAGGCCGAAAAGGAGATGCGTCGCGCCGCCAACAAGCGGTTCCCCGATGCCGGCTGGCGCATCCGCGGACGCAACAATGCCGCCCCCAACATCACCCGCTTCGTCAACCGGGTGGGCTTCTTCCTGTCGCTGGTGGCGCTCACCGCCCTCATCGTCGGCGGCGTCGGCATCGCCAATGCGGTCAAATCCTATCTCGAAGGCAAGCGCGTCAACATCGCCATCCTCAAGTGCCTGGGGGCCTCGCGCGATCTGATCTTCGTCTCCTCCCTCATGCAGGTGCTGATGGTGGCGGTGGTCGGCATCGCGCTCGGCCTCGTTCTCGGCGCGGCGCTGCCGTTCGCCGCTGCCCACCTGCCGCCGGCATTGATGCCGGTGCCGGTGAGCGCCTCGATCGCCTGGGGGGCGTTGGCGGTGGCGGGGCTGTTCGGGCTCCTCACCACGCTGGCCTTTGCCCTGTGGCCGCTGGCGCGGGCACGCGAGACGCCGGCGCGGCTGTTGTTCCGCGGGTACCTGCCGGGCGTTCAGCGCATGCCGCGCGTCTTCATGGCCGCCATCGCCGTGGCGGTTCTTTTGCTGTTTGCACTGGCACTGTTCAGCTTTTCCAATCGTCTGGTGGTGATGTGGTACGCCGGCGGGCTGGTGGCGAGCTTTGCCCTGCTGGCTCTCCTGGCACGTCTGGTGATGTATCTGGCACGCACCCGGGTGCACCCCAAGAGCGCCCTTGCCCGCTTTGCCGTCGCCAATCTCTACCGGCCGGGCGCCGCTACCCCGGCGGTGATGATCTCCATCGGCATCGCGCTGTCGCTGTTCGTGACGCTGGGGCTGATCAACCGCAACATCCGCGATGAACTGACTTCAGCGGTGCCGGCGAAGGCCCCGTCGTTCTTCTTCATCGACGTCGGCAAGGACCAGCTTGCCGCGTTCACCGCCGATGTGGCGCACCAGCCCGGCGTCACCGCGGTTTCCTCAGCGCCGCTGCTGCGCGGCCGCTTCGTTCGGGTGAACGGCGTGCCGGTCTCCAAAGTGAAGCCGAGCGGAGACGCCGGCTGGGCCATCCGCGGCGACCGCGGGCTCACCTACGCGGCAAGCCTGCCGGAGGGCTCCAAGCTGGTGGACGGCAAATGGTGGCCGGCCGGCTATTCCGGCGAGCCGCTTGTCTCCATGGTCGATGAGGTCGCCCACGGCCTTGGCCTGTCGGTTGGCGATACCGTCACCGTCAATGTGCTGGGCCGCGAGGTCACCGCCCGCATCGCCAATCTCAGGGCTGTCGACTGGCGCAGCCTGCAGATCAATTTCGTCCTGGTGTTTTCCCCCAACACGCTTTCCGCCGCGCCCCATTCCAACATCGTCACCGTCGCCATGGACCCCACGGACGAGGAAGCCCTGATGAACATGACGGCGGCGCGCTATCCGACCGTCACCGCCATTCGCGTCAAGGATGCGCTCGATGCCGTCAATGCCTTGATGGGCAAGCTGCTCGAGGGCCTTGCCGCTGCCAATGCGCTGACCTTGCTGATTGGCGTGGTGGTGCTTGCGGGTGCGGTGGTAACCGGTCTTGCCGCGCGCATCCGCGATGCGGTGATCCTCAAGACCTACGGCGCGACACGGGGCCAGTTGCTCGCTGCACTGGCCATGGAGTTCGCTCTCCTGGCGCTGGTGACGGCGACCTTTGCCATCTTCGCCGGCGCCGCCGGAGCCTGGGTCATCGTGCGCTTCGTCCTGGAGATGCCCTGGAGTTTCGATCTTGCAACGGCTCTCACGACCATCGCGGTCGCCCTGGCGGTGACGCTGGTGGCCGGGCTGGCCAGCACCTGGTCGGTGCTCGGCGTGCGCCCGGCCCCGTTGCTGCGGATGGCATGAGCCTGCCGCGCCGGGGGCCTCAACCCGATCCTTATCCTTTGCCTTGGCACGCGCTTCGCAGTAGCAATGGGCCATGGTTGTCCTGAACAAGATCTATACCCGCACCGGCGATGACGGCACGACCGGGCTGGGAACGGGGGCGCGGGTGGCGAAGTCGCATCTGCGCATCCATGCCTACGGCACCGTGGATGAGGCCAATTCGGCCATCGGCGTCGCCCGCCAGCATACCCGCGCCCTGCTGTACGCCGACCTCGACGGGCGCCTGGCGCTCATCCAGAACGATCTCTTCGATCTGGGCGCCGATCTTTGCTGCCCCGATACCGGTACCGATCCGGGCTTTGAACCCTTGCGCATCGTCGGTGAGCAGGTTGACCGCCTTGAAGCCGACATCGACGACCTGAACAGGGAGCTACCGCCCTTGCGCTCTTTCGTCCTGCCGGGCGGACATGCGGGCGCTGCTCACCTGCATGTGGCGCGCACCGTTGCCCGCCGCGCCGAGCGCCATATGGTGGAGCTGGCCACGCTGCCGGGCGAGCAGGTGTCGCCCGAAGCACTCAGATATATCAATCGCCTGTCGGATTTCCTCTTCGTCGCCAGCCGCTACGTCAACGCACTGGACGGCGGTGGCGATGTCATGTGGGTGCCGGGCAAGACGCGCACGCCGAAGGCCTGAGCCGATGTTCCTGCCGCTCTATGACGATACCCCCTTGAAGGTGATCCGCTTCCAGACGGTCACCGGGCTTCTGATCGCGGCCAATGTGGCGGTTTTCCTCTATACCCATTACGGGCTGGGCAACACCGGCGAGGTGACGGTCGCCATGGGTCTGGGCGCGACGCCGGCGGCGATCACCTCCGGGGCTCCTGTCGATGCGGGGCGCCACATGGTGCCCTATGTCGCCACCTTGTTCACCTACATGTTCCTGCATGCCGGCTGGATGCATCTTCTGGGGAACATGGCTTTCCTGTGGGTGTTTGCCGACAACGTGGAAGACGCCTTCGGCCATGGCGGGTTCTTTTTCGTCTATATCGTCTGTGGCGTGGTGGCGGGCCTTGCCTACAGCTATGCCCAGCCGGCATCGCTGTCGCCGCTGATCGGCGCCTCGGGGGCGGTGGCGGGGGTCATGGGGGCCTATCTGGTGCTGTTTCCGCGTGCCCGGGTGTGGGTCCTGCTGTTCATGCGGCTGCCGATCCGCATCTCGGCCGCCTGGGTGCTCATCGGATGGTTCGTCCTGCAGGTGATCTCGCTCCTCACCGACAAGGGCGGCGGCCAGATGAATGTCGGCTGGTGGGCCCATATCGGCGGGTTCACTTGCGGCCTCGCGGTCACCTGGCTGCTGCGCGACCGCTTGCGCCAGCGCCTGGCAGCGTGACTGAGCGTCGCAACTGGAACTCGAATGCCGCTCTCAAGATTGACTTGGGGTCGACCTGTCCCTAGGTTCGCCCGCGACTTTGCCGGGGCAGGGGTCCGGCGGCATTTCAGCTAGCAAGAGAGACTTCGCCAATGAAGGTACTGGTCGCTGTCAAGCGGGTCGTCGACTACAATGTCAAGATCCGCGTCAAGGCTGACGGGTCGGGTGTTGAACTGGCCAACGTCAAGATGTCCATGAACCCGTTCGACGAGATCGGCGTGGAAGAAGCAGTACGCCTCAAGGAGGCCGGCAAGGCAACCGAGGTGATCGCGCTTTCGGTCGGCCCGCAGCAGGCCCAGGAGACCATCCGGACGGCACTCGCCATGGGCGCCGACCGCGGCATCCTGATCAAGAACGAGACTTACGTCGAGCCGCTCGGCGTCGCCAAGCTGATGAAGGCCGTGATCGAGACCGAAAAACCGGACCTCGTCATCCTCGGCAAGCAGGCCATCGACGATGACTGCAACCAGACCGGCCAGATGCTGTCCGCTTTGCTTGGATGGGCGCAAGCGACATTTGCCTCCAAGTTGGAGATCGAAGGCTCTAAGGCCAAGGTGACGCGCGAGATCGACGGTGGTCTGCAGACCATCGAGGTGAAGATGCCGTTGATCCTCACCACCGATCTGCGCCTCAACCAGCCGCGCTATGCCTCGCTGCCCAACATCATGAAGGCCAAGAAGAAGCCGCTGGACGAAACCACGCCGGAAGCCCTTGGCGTCGATGTGACGCCGCGCCTCAAGGTGTTGACCACCTCCGAGCCGCCCAAGCGGCAGGCGGGGGCGAAGGTTTCATCGGTGGCCGAGCTGGTCGACAAACTGAAGAACGAAGCAGGAGTGATCTGACCCATGACCGTGCTCCTCATTGCCGAACACGACAATGCCACCATCAAGGATGCCACCCACAAGGCGCTGACGGCGGCGCTTGAAATCGATACCGATCTGCATGTGCTGGTGGCCGGCAACAAGGCCGATGCCGCCGCCAAGGAGGCCGCCGGCCTTGCGGGCGTGAAGAAGGTGCTGCATTGCGACAGCCCGCTCCTTGAGCGCCCCCTGGCCGAGCCCATGGCGGCGCTGGTGGTGTCGCTGGCCGGCAACTACAGCCACATCGTGGCGCCCGCCACCACCAACGGCAAGAATTACTCCCCGCGCATCGCCGCCCTTCTGGATGTCATGCAGATTTCCGAGATTACCGAGGTGAAGGCGCCCGATACCTTCGTGCGCCTCATCTATGCCGGCAATGCCGTGCAGACGGTGCAGTCCGCCGAGGCCAAGAAGGTCATCACCGTGCGCACCGCCGGCTTCCAGGCAACCGGCACCGGCGGCTCGGCGTCGATCGAGAGCGTGGCGGCGCCCGCCGATCCGGGGCTCTCCAGCTACCAGGGCGAAAACCTGTCGAAGTCCGACCGGCCGGAACTCACTTCGGCCCGCATCGTCATTTCCGGTGGACGCGGCATGCAGAACGGCGAAAATTTCCACTTGCTGGAAAAGGTCGCCGACAAGCTGTCCGCCGCCGTCGGCGCCTCGCGCGCCGCCGTCGATGCAGGTTACGTGCCCAACGACTATCAGGTGGGCCAGACCGGCAAGGTGGTGGCGCCCGAACTCTATATCGCGGTGGGCATTTCCGGTGCCATCCAGCATCTGGCGGGCATGAAGGATTCCAAGGTCATCGTCGCCATCAACAAGGATGAGGAGGCCCCCATCTTCCAGGTGGCCGACTACGGCCTGGTCGCCGACCTGTTCAAGGCGGTGCCCGAACTGGAGGCAGAGCTCACCAAGCGCGGTTACTGACAAATGCCCTTGCAAAGCGGAATTCCGTCAGCCGGAATACCAGTTACCGCACCTGCGAAAAGACGCTTGCCGGATGCTCGCAGGTGCGGTAGGCTCGCCAGCTTGGACGATGGGTGATGGGTGAAATGACGATCCGCAAAATCGGTGTGATCGGCGCTGGACAGATGGGCAATGGCATTGCCCACGTGTTCGCACTCGCCGGCTATGACGTATACCTCAACGACATATCGCTCGAGCGCATCAAGGCGGGGCTCGCCACGATCGACGCGAACCTCGCGCGTCAGGAGCGATCAGGTCGCATCAGTGGAGACGAGCGCAAGGCCGCCATGGCGCATGTCCGTGTGGTCGATTCGCTTGCTGGCTTGCACGACTGCGACATGGTGATCGAGTCGGTCACCGAAAACGAAGAGGTCAAGCGCCAGATCTTCACCGACCTGTGCCCGGTGCTGAAGCCCGAGGCGATCATCGCCACCAACACTTCATCCATTTCCATCACCCGCCTGGCGGCGGTCACCGACCGGCCGGAGCGCTTCATCGGCGTTCACTTCATGAACCCGGTGCCGCTGATGGAGCTGGTCGAGCTGATCCGCGGCATCGCCACCGACGACGCGACGTTCCACGCCATTCGCGATCTCATCGGCACCCTCGGCAAGTCGGTCGCCGTGGCCGAGGATTTCCCTGCCTTCATCGTCAATCGCATCCTGTTGCCGATGATCAACGAGGCGGTCTACACGCTCTATGAAGGCGTCGGATCGGTGGAGGCCATCGACACCGCCATGCGGCTCGGCGCTCACCATCCCATGGGGCCGCTGGAACTTGCCGACTTCATCGGGCTCGATACCTGCCTGTCGATCATGCAGGTGCTCTATGAGGGCCTGGCCAATTCGAAGTACCGGCCCTGCCCGCTGCTGGTGAAATATGTCGAGGCCGGCTGGCTCGGCCGCAAGACCAATCGCGGCTTTTACGATTATCGCGGCGAAAAGCCGGTCCCCACCCGGTAATCCATTCGCTCAATCTCCAGTTCAGGTATCGTCCCTAGCAGTCACGAGGCGCTTTCGGCGATGGCGGCTTTGATCAGGCGCTCGGCGTCGGGACCGCTCCATGGGGCGGGACCGAACATGCGGCCGATCTCGCGGCCCTGACGATCGATTAGGATGCTGGCGGGCAGGCCGATGGCCTTCAGCTTGTCGAGACCGCTGGCGGTCGGATCGAGATAGAGATTGAGCTTCGTCGCCTTGTTTTCGGTGAGGAACTTGCCGGCTGTTGCGGCGCCCTTGCGGTCGATATTGACCGCCACCACCTCGAAATTGTCCGATCCCAGCTTCGCCTCCAGCGCCGCCAGCGCCGGCATTTCCTTGCGGCACGGTGCACACCAGCTTGCCCACAGGTTGAGCAGCACCACCCGGCCGCGCCACTCGCTCAAGGCGTGCTGCTTGCCGCTGGCGTCGAAGAACGAGAAATCGGCCACGTCCTTGCGGGTCTTGTGGATGACGAAGGCGGCGAGGTCGCCACGCGCATAGGAGCGGTCGATCGGGCCATCGCCGCCGACCGGATTTGACGCCGTTGCGGCCTTTTCGGCGCTGGCGATGGCGGCTGGCGCATTGCTGTTGCGGGTCCCGATGGCGTAAATGCCGTAGACACCGGCGATCAGTCCGGCGATACAGCCGACGATAATCCCTATGGTCGAGCGTTCGAGACCGAAGATGGTAGCCTTGCTCATGGGTTCTCAAATACGTCCAACGGCGGAACAGGTAACATGACGAACAAGATGTGGGGCGGACGTTTTGCCGCCGGGCCGAGTGAAATCATGCAGGAGATCAATGCCTCGATCGGCTTCGATCACCGCCTTTTCGCTCAGGATATTGCCGGCTCGAAGGCCCATGCCGCAATGCTTGCAGAATGCGGCATTATCTCCCGCACCGATGCTGCGCAAATTAGTGAGGGTCTGGAGCGCATTCAATCGGAAATCGCCGAAGGCCGCTTCACGTTTTCGCGCGCGCTCGAAGACATCCACATGAATATCGAGGCGCGGCTGAAAGAAATCGTTGGCGAGGCGGCAGGCCGGCTGCATACCGCGCGCTCGCGCAACGACCAGGTGGCCACCGACTTCCGGCTCTATGTGCGCGATGCCATCGACACCCTGACCCTGCAAATAGAGGCCCTGATGCGGGCGCTGGCCAGCAAGGCCCTGGCCCATGCGGCGGCGATCATGCCCGGCTTCACCCACCTGCAACCGGCCCAGCCGGTTACCTTCGGCCACCATCTCCTTGCCTATGTGGAGATGCTCGACCGCGACCGTGGGCGCCTCGCCGATGCCAGGAAGCGCCTCAATCAGTCACCGCTGGGCGCGGCGGCACTTGCCGGCACGTCGTTTCCCATCGACCCGGCGATGACCGCCCGGGCGCTTTCCTTCGATCGCCCCATGCGCAATTCGCTCGATGCGGTGGCCGACCGCGATTTCGCGCTGGAAACGCTTGCCGTCGCCTCGATCTGCGCCACCCACCTGTCGCGCTTTGCCGAGGAGATCGTCATCTGGTCGACGCCGCAGTTCGGTTTCATCCAGCTTTCCGATGCCTTCTCCACCGGTTCCTCGATCATGCCGCAGAAGCGCAATCCGGACGCGGCCGAACTGGTGCGCGCCAAGCCAGGCCGCATCATCGCCGCGTTCACCGGCTTGATGATTGTCATGAAGGGCCTGCCGCTCGCCTATGGCAAGGACATGCAGGAAGACAAGGAAGCCCTGTTCGATGCCCTCGACAACCTGTCGCTGGCGCTGGCCGCGATGACCGGCATGGTGGGCGACATGGTGGCCAACGAAAAGGCCATGCGGGCCGCCGCCGCTTCCGGTTACTCGACCGCCACCGATCTTGCCGACTGGCTGGTGCGGGTGTTGGGCAAGCCTTTCCGCGATGCCCATCACGTGACCGGCGCCATCGTCGCGCTGGCGGAGAAAAAGGGCGTTGAACTGGCGGGCATGAGCCTTGCCGACATGCGCTCGATCGAACCCGGCATCACCGGCGATGTGTTCAAGGTGCTCACCGTTGAGGCCTCGGCCGCCTCGCGCCGGAGCTTCGGCGGCACCGCCCCCGTCAATGTCCGCCGCGAGGCTACGCGCTGGCTGAAGAAGCTGGGCTGAAGGGCGTTTTCCCGCGCTCCTCCCCCATTGTCATGCCCGGACTTGATGCATTGCTGTCCGGTTGAACAGGTCGCCTGGAGACTGGTTTTAGGTGTCGACGGTCGTTTAAGTCAAAATGAGCCCGAATGACCGCCTATAAAGTATTCGTTGGCGCCGCTCATTGCTCGTAAGGCACTGTTTTGACTCACAGTTTGGCCCTTTGAGTTGAGCCGGAGAGCAATGCGATGAATGCAGGTATGACAGGGGAATATGAAGCGCCTTGCCCTCAGGCGTGGATCGCCCGGCCGGCCACCGCCATGGCGGCTTCCTTGACGGCTTCCGACAAGGTGGGATGGGCATGGCAGGTGCGCGCCAGATCTTCCGCCGAGCCGCCGAACTCCATCAGCACCGCCGCTTCGTGAATCAGTTCGCCCGCCTGCGCGCCCATGATGTGGACGCCGAGCACCTTGTCGCTGCGCTGGTCGGCCAGCACCTTGACGAACCCGTCGGTGGTCTGGTTGGCCTTGGCGCGGCCGTTGGCCATGAACGGGAACTTGCCCACATTGTAGGCGATGCCGGCCGCCTTCAACTCGTCCTCGGTCTTGCCCACCGCGGCGATCTCCGGTGAGGTATAGACGACCCCCGGAATGACGTCGTAATTCACATGCCCGGCTTCGCCGGCGATCAGTTCGGCCACCGCGATGCCCTCGTCCTCGGCCTTGTGGGCGAGCATGGGGCCGCGGATCACATCGCCGATGGCATAGATGCCGGCAACGCTGGTCTCGAAATTGGGGTGCACCTCGATGCGCCCCTTTTCGTCGCATTCGATGCCGGCCTCGGCGCAGCCCAGGCCCTGAATGAACGGCACCCGCCCGATGGCCACCAGCACCTTGTCGGCCTCGACCGTCGCGGTCTCGCCGCCCTTGGCCGGCTCGACGGAAATCTTCAGGCCCTTCTTCACCTTGTCGATGCCGGTCACCTTCGATGACAGCATGAAGGTGAAGCCCTGGCGTTGCAGGAGCCGCTGGAACTGCTTGGCAACCTCTGAGTCCATGCCGGGCAGGATGCGGTCGAGGAACTCGATCACTGTCACTTTCGCCCCAAGTCGCGCCCACACCGAGCCCAGTTCGAGGCCGATGACGCCAGCGCCCACCACCACCAGATGCACCGGCACCTTTTTCAGCTCCAGCGCGCCGGTTGATGACACAACATCCCTTTCGTCGATCTCGACGCCCCTGAGAGGCGCCACGTCCGAGCCGGTGGCGATGACGATCTTGCGCGTTTCGACGATCTCCGGCTTTCCGTCCTCGGGGCGGACCTCGACCTTGCCGGCGGCGAGGATACGGCCGGCCCCGCGGAACACGGTCACCTTGTTCTTCTTCAACAGGAAATCGATACCCTTGGTGTTACCGTCGATGGCCTCTTGCTTGAAGGCCATCATCTGGGGGAGATCGACCTTGGGTTCAGGGATGGCGATGCCCATCCTGGCAAAGCCGTGCGCCGCCTCGGCCAGGAGTTCGCTGGCATGCAACAGCGCCTTGGAAGGGATGCACCCGACATTGAGGCAGGTGCCGCCGTGGGTGGCACGCTTTTCGACGACGGCCACCTTCATGCCCAGTTGCGCGGCGCGAATGGCGCACACATAGCCCCCGGGTCCGGTGCCGATGACGGTGAGGTCGAACTGCATATTACCTTCCGAATCCCTCATTTTGATTTTCACGCTTTGCCAGTTGCCGGAACAGTCATAACACGCTTCAAATGGCCGAATCTTACGTCTATCGATATCAATTTGACCATATTTTCAAAAAGTAAAATAAGATTATCATCTGTTTTACTATCAATGAATTTTTCATACGCAGTCAGAACTTCTTTATTTTCTGAAAAATACACGGGTACCCGCGCCATTGCGGCATTAAAAATTGCGACTTCAAATTCACAGGGCCTGTAATGACCGGCCAAAATGTAACGATATCCAATCAAATCGTACAGAATATCAACCCTCCTTCTAGTCAATTCATTGGGTTCAACAGATTGCTTATTCTTGTTGAAGATCCAAATGCTAGTCGCAGCGCTAATCACCCCACCCAAGATCGCAGCTACGAGTGTTAGAATAGCAATAAGCGCTGTTGAGTTCATCTGAAGATTAATGCCCACTCACAAATCCATGATCATGCGTTGCGGTTCCTCGAGGCATTCCTTGACCCGCACCAGGAAGGTGACGGCCTCCTTGCCGTCGACGATGCGGTGGTCGTAGGAAAGCGCCAGATACATCATCGGGCGCACCTCGATCTTGCCCGCCACTACCATGGGGCGCTCCTGGATCTTGTGCATCCCCAGGATGCCCGACTGCGGGGCATTGAGGATGGGCGTCGACATCAGCGAACCGTAGACCCCGCCATTGGAGATGGTGAAGGTGCCGCCCTGCATGTCCTCGATCTTCAGCGCCCCGTCGCGCGCTTTCTTCCCGAAGCCGGCGATGGCCTTTTCTATCCCCGACAGGCTGAGGCGGTCGGCATCGCGCACCACCGGCACCACCAGCCCCTTGGCGGTGCCGACCGCCACGCCGATATTGTAGTAGTTCTTGTAGACCAGGTCCTCGCCGTCAATCTCCGCATTCACCGCCGGAATGTCGATCAGCGCCTGGATGCAGGCCTTCACGAAGAAGCCCATGAAGCCGAGCTTGACGCCGTGCTTCTTCTCGAACAGCTCCTTGAATTCGTTGCGCATGGCCATGACCGCCGACATGTCCACCTCGTTGAAGGTGGTGAGCATGGCCGCCGTGTTCTGGGCCTCCTTGAGGCGGCGCGCTATGGTGGCGCGCAACCGCGTCATCTTCACCCGCTCCTCGCGCGCCCCCTGATCGACAGGCACCGGAGCCCTGACCGTCGCCGCCGGTTGCACCGGGACGGGGGCCGGCGCCGGGGCGGGGCCTGCGGTCTTCCTCGCCTCGACGAAATCGACGATATCGCCCTTGGTGACGCGCCCGTTCTTGCCGCTGCCGGCAATGGCGCTCACATCGACCCTGGTTTCCTCGGCCATCTTGCGCACCGCCGGCGACAGGTTGGCGGCGGCCGCTTCCGGTGCCGGCGCCGGGGGCACAGTCGCTGCCGCCTCGGCTTCCGCCACAGCAGGGGCAGGGGCAGGAGCTTCGGCCTTCGGTGCTTCGGCCCTGGGCGCGGCCGGTCTGGCGACGGCGGCCGCGGCGGCGCCTTCGGTGATGGCGCCCAATACCGCGCCGACGTTCACCGTATCGCCTTCCTTGACCGTGATGGCGGCCATGACGCCGGCCACCGGGGCCGGCACTTCGACCGTCACCTTGTCGGTTTCAAGCTCGACCAGCGGCTCGTCCACCGCCACGGCATCGCCTTCCGCCTTGAACCACTTGGCGATGGTGGCTTCGGTTACCGATTCGCCCAGTGCAGGTACCTTGATCTCTGTCGCCATCTTATGATCCTTGCCGCAAAGGGCGTTGCCGCGCTCACTCGTCCGCGATGGTGAGCGCCTCGTCGAGGAATGATTTGAGCTCCTTCAGGTGCTTGCTCATCAGCCCCGTCGCCGTCGAGGCCGATGCTGGTCGCCCGGTATAACGCGCCCGCCGGTGCTCGGCCTCGATATAATGCAGTACCCATTCGAGATTGGGCTGCACGAAGGTCCAGGCGCCCATGTTGTAGGGCTCCTCCTGGCACCAGATCATCTCCGCCTTGCGGAAGCGTCCCAGTTCCTGCACCAGGGCGCGGTGCGGGAACGGGTAAAGCTGCTCGACGCGCATCAGATAGACATCGTCGATGCCGCGCGCCTCGCGTTCCTCGTAGAGATCGAAGTAGACCTTCCCGGTGCACAGCACCACGCGGCGGATATCGGCATCGGGCTTGATGCGGATCTTCTGATCCGGCAGCACCTCGGCGTCATCATAGAGCACCCGGTGGAAGCTCGCCCCGCCCGACAGCTCCTCGAGGTTGGAGACCGCCCGCTTGTGGCGCAACAGCGATTTCGGCGTCATCAGGATCAGCGGCTTGCGGAAGTCGCGCTTCATCTGCCGCCGGAGGATGTGGAAATAGTTGGCCGGCGTGGTGCAGTTGGCCACCTGCAGGTTGTCTTCGGCGCACATCTGCAAAAAGCGCTCCAGCCGCGCCGAGGAATGCTCCGGCCCCTGCCCCTCATAGCCGTGCGGCAGGAGGCATACCAGGCCCGACATCCTGAGCCACTTGCGCTCGCCCGACGACAGGAACTGGTCGAACACCACCTGGGCGCCATTGGCGAAGTCGCCGAACTGGGCCTCCCACAGCGTAAGGCTGTTCGGCTCGGCCAGCGTATAGCCGTATTCGAAGCCGAGCACGGCTTCTTCCGACAGCATGGAGTTGATCACCTCGAGCTTCACCTGCTGGTTCTTTTCGAGATGGTTGAGCGGGGTGTAGCGCCGTTCGGTTTCCTGGTCGATGAGCACCGCGTGGCGCTGCGAGAAGGTGCCGCGCTGCACGTCCTGACCGGACAGGCGCACCGGCACGCCTTCATCGATGAGCGTTCCAAAGGCCAGCGCCTCGCCCATCGCCCAGTCGATGCCGGTGCCTTCCTCGATCATCCGGCGGCGGCCGTCCAGCACCCGCTGCAGGGTGCGGTGCAGCTTGAAGGTCTTCGGCACCGAGGCGATTTTCAGGCCGATGCGCTTCAGCCGCTCGGTTTCCACTCCCGTCATCCCGCGCCGCGGATCGTCGTTGGCACCTGCCTGCTTGAGGCCCGACCAGCGCCCGTCCAGCCAGTCGGCGCGGTTGGCGCGATAGCTGTCGGAGGCCTCGAAATCACCGTCCAGTTGTGCCCGGTAGTCGACTTTCATCTTCTCGACGTCGGCTTCCGTCATCACGCCTTCATTGACCAGCCGCTCGCCATAGATCTTGGCGACGGCGGGATGGCTGCCGATCCGCCGGTACATCAAGGGCTGGGTGAATGCCGGCTCGTCCGATTCGTTGTGGCCGAAGCGCCGATAGCAGAACATGTCGATGACCACCGGCTTGTGGAACTTCTGGCGGAACTCGATGGCCACCTTGGCGGCATAGACCACCGCTTCCGGATCGTCGCCGTTCACATGCAGGATGGGCGCCTCTATCATTTTCGCCACATCCGAAGGATAGGGTGAAGAGCGCGCCCAGATGGGGCTGGTAGTGAAGCCGATCTGGTTGTTGACGATGAAGTGGACAGCACCGCCCGAGCGATGGCCACGCAAGCCCGACAGGCCGAAGCACTCAGCAATCACCCCCTGGCCGGCAAAGGCGGCATCGCCGTGGATGAGCAGCGGCAGGATGCTGGTGCGGGTCTCGTCCTTCCTCTGGTCCTGCTTGGCCCGCGCCTTGCCCAACACCACCGGCACCACGATCTCCAGGTGCGAGGGGTTGGCGGTCAGCGACAGATGCACGTTGTTGCCGTCGAAGGTGCGATCCGACGAGGTGCCGAGATGGTACTTCACATCGCCCGAGCCTTCCACCTCGTCGGGCGTAGAGGAGCCGCCCTTGAACTCGTGGAAGATTGCCGAATAGGGCTTGCCCATGACGTTGGCGAGCACGTTGAGGCGGCCGCGATGGGCCATGCCGAGCACGATCTCCTTCATGCCCATGGCGCCGCCGCGCTTGATGATCTGCTCCAGCGCCGGGATCATCGATTCACCGCCATCGAGGCCGAAGCGCTTGGTGCCGGTGTATTTCACGTTGAGGAAATGCTCGAAACCTTCCGCCGCGATCAGCTTGGCGAGGATCGCCTTCTTGCCGAACTCGGTGAACGAGATGGCTTTCTCAGGCCCCTCGATGCGCTCCTGCACCCAGCCCTTCTGGGTCGGATCGGAAATGTGCATGAACTCGACCCCCATGGTCGAGCAGTAGGTGCGCTTGAGGACCTCCAGCATCTGGGTGATGGTGGCGCGTTCCAGCCCCAGCACCTTGTCGATGAAGATCGGCCGGTTCATGTCCTCACGCCCAAAGCCATAGGAGGCCGGGTCGAGCTCGGGATGGGCCTCGAGTTCTCTGAGGCGCAACGGGTCGAGATCGGCGGCGAGATGGCCACGAATGCGATAGGCGCGGATCATCATCAGTGCGCGGACGGAATCGAGCGTCGCCTTGCGCAGTTCCTCGGCATCCAGCGAGACGCCTTGTGTGCGCGCCTTTTCAGCCAGCCGCGGGGCGACCGTCTTTTCCATGAGCGGCCAGTTGCCGTCGAGCGCCGAGACCAGTTCGCCGTTCACCGCCGGCGGCCAGTCGGCACGCTGCCACGAGGCCCCGCGCGCCGCCGTGGCGGCGAGACGGGGATCGTCGCCCATCTCGGAAAAAAACGCCCGCCATTCCGGGTCGACACCTTGCGGGTCTTCGGCAAAGCGGGCGAGCATCTCCTCGATGTAATGGGCGTTGGCGCCGTAGAGGAACGAGGTCCGGTCGAACTGGGTGTTGCTGTCGCTTCTGGCCATCAGGTCATCTCTCCAGGCGCATTACGCATCGTAACATCGGTTCTACGACAGAATGTCCCTCAGAGTCGAACCGAGCTTGGCGGGCGACGCGGCAACGGCGATGCCGGCGGCCTTCATCGCCTCGATCTTGCTCTCCGCCCCGCCCTTGCCACCCGAGATGATGGCCCCGGCATGGCCCATGCGGCGGCCGGGCGGCGCGGTGAGGCCGGCGATGAAGCCGACCACCGGCTTCTTGCGGCCCCTCTTCGCCTCGTCGGCGAGGAACTGCGCGGCGTCTTCCTCGGCCGAGCCGCCGATCTCGCCGATCATCACGATCGACTTGGTCTCCGGATCGCCGAGGAACAGTTCCAGCACGTCGATGAATTCAGTGCCCTTCACCGGATCGCCGCCGATGCCGACGCAGGTCGACTGGCCGAGCCCGGCATCGGTCGTCTGCTTGACCGCCTCGTAGGTGAGGGTGCCCGAACGCGACACGATGCCGACCGAGCCCTTGCGGTGAATGTGGCCGGGCATGATGCCGATCTTGCACTGATCGGGCGTGATGACCCCCGGGCAGTTGGGGCCGACCAGTCGGGTCTTCGATCCGCACAGCGAGCGCTTGACCCGCACCATGTCGGCAACGGGAATGCCTTCGGTGATGGTGACGACGAGGCCGATGCCGGCCTCGATGGCTTCCAGTATGCTGTCGGCGGCATAGGGCGGCGGCACGTAGATGACCGAGGCGGTGGCGCCGGTCGCAGCCTTTGCCTCGTCAACCGTATCGTAGATGGGCAGGGTCTTTTGTGCGCCGCCCGCAAGCATTCCTTCCCACGTCGATCCGCCCTTGCCGGGGGTGACGCCGGCCACCATCTGGGTGCCGTGATAGGCGAGAGCCTGTTCGGTGTGGAAGGTGCCGGTCTTGCCGGTGAGGCCCTGCACCAGAACCTTGGTGTTCCTGTCGACCAGGACGCTCATGACCTTGCCTCCTTCACCGCCTTGACGATTTTCTGGGCGGCATCGTCGAGATCGTTGGCGGCGATCACATTGAGGCCGGATGAAGCGATGATGTCCTTGCCCTTGTCGACGTTGGTGCCCTCCAGGCGCACCACCAGCGGGACCTTGAGGCCCACCTCCTTGACCGCCGCAATGACGCCTTCGGCAATGACGTCGCAGCGCATGATGCCGCCGAAGATGTTGACCAGGATGCCTTTCACCTGTGGATCGGAGGTGATGATCTTGAACGCCGCCGTCACCTTTTCCGTGGTCGCCCCGCCGCCCACGTCGAGGAAGTTGGCAGGGGCGGCGCCATAGAGCTTGATGATGTCCATGGTGGCCATGGCAAGGCCCGCCCCGTTCACCATGCAGCCGATGTCGCCGTCGAGCGCGATGTAGCTGAGATCGAAGCGCGAAGCCTCCAGTTCCTTTTCATCCTCTTCGGTCTCGTCGCGCAATTCCGCCAGATCGGGGTGGCGGTAAAGGGCATTGGCGTCGAAATTGACCTTGGCATCGAGGCACTGCAGATCGCCGTCGGCGGTGACCACCAGAGGGTTGATCTCCAGAAGCGCCATGTCGGTGGCAACGAACGCCCGGTAGAGGTTGGCGAGAAGGCCTGAAAGCTGCTTTTGCTGAGCCCCGTCGAGGACCAGCGCCTTGCCCATGCGACGGGCATGATGGGGCTGGATGCCGGTCGCCGGATCGACCGTCATGGTGAAGATCTTTTCCGGCGTCTGGTGCGCCACTTCCTCAATGTCCATGCCGCCCTCGGTGGAGGCGATGAAGGCGACGCGCGAGGTGGCGCGGTCGACGAGGCAGGAGAGATAGAGTTCGCGGGCGATGCGCGAGCCGTCCTCGATATAGAGGCGGTTGACGGTCTTGCCGTGCGGACCGGTCTGGTGGGTGACAAGGGTCATGCCGAGCATGCGCCTGGCTTCGGCTTCCACCTCGCCGACCGATTTCACCACCTTGACGCCGCCGCCCTTGCCGCGCCCGCCGGCATGGATCTGCGCCTTGACGACCCACACCGGGCCGCCCAGTTCGTTGGCGGCCTTGACCGCCTCTTCGACGGTAAAGGCCGGCACCCCGCGGGCCACCGGCACGCCATAGCCCTTGAGCAGGGCCTTGGCCTGGTATTCATGAATGTTCATGGGAAAATCTCCGTAATGGCGTCACTGAAACCACCCGGGATTTCTAGCACCGCGCCGGCCCTCGAACCATCTCTGGTATACCACATACCACTGACTCTTTCGCCCTCCGGAACGCCTTTTGTCAGGCGAGATCGGGTGCGATCTTCTTGGCGGCTTCCATCAGGCCCTTGACGGCCTTGAGCGAATTCTTGAGCTGCGCCTTTTCCTCGGCATCGAGCTTGATTTCCACCACCCGCTCGATGCCGTTCGCGCCAATCACTGCCGGCACGCCCACATAAAGGCCCTTGATGCCGTAGGCGCCATCCACATGCGCCGCGCACGGCAGCACGCGCCGCTTGTCCTTCAGATAGCTCTCGGCCATGGCGATGGCTGAAGAGGCGGGGGCATAATAGGCCGACCCGGTCTTCAAAAGGCCGACGATTTCGGCGCCGCCGTCGCGGGTGCGCTGCACGATTTCCTCGATGCGCTTTGCCGTGGTCCACTTCATCGCCACAAGGTCGGTCACCGGGATGCCGGCAACCGTCGAATAGCGCGGCAGTGGCACCATGGTGTCGCCATGGCCGCCGAGCACGAAGGCGGTGACGTCCTCCACCGAGACCTTGAATTCCTCGGCAAGGAAGTGACGAAAGCGCGCCGAATCGAGGACACCGGCCATGCCGACCACCTTGTTGGTGGGCAGGCCGGAATATTTCTGCAGCGCCCACACCATCACATCCAGCGGATTGGTGATGCAGATGACGAAGGCATCGGGGGCATATTTCGCCAGGCCGGCGCCCACCTGGCCCATCACCTTGAGATTGATGCCCAGCAGGTCGTCGCGGCTCATGCCGGGCTTGCGCGCCACCCCGGCGGTGACGATCACCACATCGGCTCCGGCAATCGCCTCATAGCGGTTGGTGCCCGTGATACTGGCATCGAAACCCTCCACCGGGGCCGCCTCGGAAATGTCGAGGGTCTTGCCTTGTGGCAACCCCTCCACGATGTCGAACATGATCACATCGCCGAGTTCCTTCAGTCCGACCAGATGGGCGAGTGTGCCGCCAATCATGCCGCCGCCGATAAGGGCGATTTTATTGCGAGCCATTCGTTTTCCCTGCATTTGAGAGGCATCCGGTCTGACGCCGTCGCCGGATGCGTTGTTTCGCGCTGCACAAACGTCGCCGTGATAACGCGGATGTGGCGCTGCCGCAAGCTTTTCCGAAGTCGCTCAATGAATTAGATGCCGTTTACGTAAAGTAGAATCCTGATATCGAACGGCCTATGCCTGCTCCTGCATCCACCAGCCGTCGCTGAGCATCTCCTGCAGCCGCGAAACCGTGCGGGCGAAAGCCTGGTCGCCGGTGCCGCGCGGCGCCAGCCCGGCAATCGGCGCCGCGGCGGTGGCGATCAGGCGTATGCGGTTGTCGTAGAGCGTGTCGACGAGAACGGTGAACCGTCGCCGCTCGTTCTTGAGCGCGGCGTCCATGACCGGCACGGCGTCGATGAACACCGTATGGAAGACCGCCGCCACCGCCAGATAGTCGGCCGGCCCCAGCGGCCGCGCGCACAGTTCATCGAAGCCGAAGCGCGCCGCCCCGCGAGCCGCCTGCGGCACCTCAACCTGGCGGCCCTTGACCGGCAGATAGAGCGGTGAACCCCGGCTGGTATCGGTCAGTTCATGCCACAGGGCCTCGATGCGCCGGCGGTTTTCGGCATCGATGGGGGTCAGCCATACTTCTCGGCCCCTGAGCCGTCCGATGCGGTAGTCCACCTCGCCGTTCAGGCAGATGATCTCCATCCGCTCGGCGATGAAGGCGATGAACGGCAAGAAGGCGTTGCGGTTGAGGCCGTCGCGGTAGAGGTCCTCAGGCGGCGTGTTGGAGGTGACGACGATGACGATGCCGAGCCCGATGAGGGCCTCGAACAGCCGCCCCAGCAGCATGGCGTCGGTAATGTCGATCACCTGGAACTCGTCGAGGCACAAGAGCGCGATTTCGCGACCAAGCTCCTCCGCCAGCATCTTCACCGGATCGGCATCTTCCCACACTTCGCCCGCGCGCTGCGCCTGGCGGATGGCCTGGATGCGCTTGTGGGCATCCTGCATGAAGGCATGGAAGTGGATGCGGCGTTTGCGGGTATCGGGCAGGGCCGAAAAGAACAGGTCCATCAGCATGGTCTTGCCGCGCCCCACATCGCCCCAGATGTAGAGGCCGCGCGGTGCGGCTTTCTGCCCGTTACGCCCAGCGAACAGCCGGCGCCAGCCTTGCCCTTCGGTCTTGCCTTGCTGCGCCTCAAGCGCCTTCGCCAGTTCGTCCAGCCGCGCCACCACGGCTGCTTGCGCCTCATCGGCACCGATGCGCCCCGCCGTCAGCTCCGTGTCGTAGATGTCGAGGACCGAATGCCCCATGCCTCACCGCCTTTGCCAAACGCGGCGCCTCAATAGCAGAACGGCGCACGACATGGAAACAGCGATGGGGGCCCCTAGGCCAGCAATGCCGGGGCAAAGGCGAGGACAGCTCCGCCGTGAGCGGCGAGGAGGGTGGCATAGGCGGCGGTCATGACGCCGGATTCGCGCCAGTCCATGACCCGCAGGTGAAGCGAGCGAATTCCGACACGACCGCCCTGGAAACCGGCCACCGCGGCAATGGCAAAGAATACCGGCTGGGAAAACCATACCGCGGCCAGCGCCAGAAGCCCGGCAATCATGAACATGGCAAGGCGTACATGCCGGGGCATGAGCGACTGCAGCACCGCCCGCACCACCCGCCCGCCGTCGAGCGGAAACACCGGCAGGAGATTGAGGATATTCACCATGGCGACCACCAGCCCGCCGAGCGCCACCAGATGCATCCATCTGTCCCCTGGGGCGAACCATGCCAACGCCGCCGCCGGCACCAGCAGCGCCAGGCTGCCCGCCGCCCCCATGAGGGCAACGAAGGCATCGTCGATGAGGCTCACATGCGGCACCCGCGACACCGCGACCCCGCCGAGAAAGGGAATGAACATGATGCGACCCCATGGCTGGCCGATCAGCCTGAGGCCGATCAGATGGCAGCTCTCGTGGATGGCAAGCGCCGTGACCAGCACCAGCCCCAGCGGCCAGCCCAGCAGTACCCCGAACGTGACGAGCGTGGTCGCCGCCGACAGGCCGGTGAAGACGAGGCCGCCGAGGCTGTGGCGGCCACTCGCCCGGCCGGTTTCGGCGAAAGATTTCAGATGGTCGAGCTGGCGGCCAAGTTCCAGCCACGCCAGCACGCATCCCGACAGATTGCGCCGGCCCCATTCCTCGCGCCAGGTCACCCTGGTGCCGGAGCCTTCGACTTCCAGTGCGATATCGATGCCGAGCAGCCGGTCGGCCCCTTCCAGCGCCTTGATGCCCATGCGCCGTGCCACCAGATGACGGCCCCATTGACGGTGCATGATTTCGAGATCGACGTTCCAGGTGAAGGCCGAGCCATCGGAGCGGATGAGCTGATGAAGGCAACGCACCTGTTGGCCATCCCCATCGAGCACCTCCACGGCTTCGATGTCGGGATGCCAGTCCCGCCGCCCCGGCCGCAGGTCGACAAGCGCCCACACCGTCGCGACGTCCGCCTTGATGCGGACCCGCCGGCGAATGGTGATCGGCAGCTTGAGGTTGAAGGCCATGAACATGAGCCCCAGCACGCCCATGCTGACAACCACGAACTGCCATGCTTCACCTGAAATCATCCGCCACCTGCCCCGCTTGTCCTATGCTCGACAATCATGTCACGCGAGCCGTTAACACCGGGTTCCCGCAACCGTGTGGCCTTGACCCACATCAACCGCACACGCATTGACGGCGGCTAGGGTTATTGTGCTGGGGCAGTGACAGGAGGACCAATGGCTATCAACAAGATACTGGTCGCAAGCGACCTCTCCAAACGCGCCGACCTGGCGCTGGGACGCGCATGTCTGCTGGGCCGCGAGCACGATGCCGAGGTGACGGCTCTTTATGTCGCCTCCGAGGATTTGCCGGCGAATGTGTACCAGCAGCTCCTGCATGCCGCCGAAATTGCCCTGAAGGAGCAGATTGCCCGGGTATGCGGCGCGTCCGCTTCGGGGATACAGCCCTCGGTGCAACCGGGCCGCGACTGGGCGACCATCCTGGAAGTCGCCGCACTCGGCGGCTACGATCTCATCGTCCTCGGCACCCACCGCATGGACCGGACCGGTTTCCGCCTGGGCTCGACCATCGAACGGCTCGCCGCTCATGCCGGCGTACCGTTGCTGGTGGTCCCGCAGCAAGCCACGGCTGCCTATGGCCATCCCGTCGTGGCGGTCGACTTCTCCATCCACTCGCGCCGCGCGGTCAAGCTGGCCCGCCAGCTTGCTCCCACCGCAAGGATCGCCGCCGTGCACGCCTGGAACCTGCCGTTTCCCGCTTTCCTGCGCAGCGCTTCGGTTCACAAGGAGATCGAGGCCTCCGAGGCCAAACGTCTTTCAGGGTTGATCGAGCGTGAATTCGCCGAACTCATGGCGGCCGAGCCGGACAGCCAGGCCCGGCTCGAGCCGGTACTGCGTCGCGGTGATGTGGAAAAGGTGCTGGAAACCGAAGTGAGACAGCGCAAGGCCGACCTGCTGGTGCTTGGCACCCATGGCGGTGGGGGTTTGCGCGAGGCCATGATCGGTTCGACCTCCATGACCTTTCTCAAGCTGCCGCCGTGCGATGTCGCCGTGGTGAAGGCCTGGTGAGCGGGCGCCTGCTGGCTCGTTCGGCACTGGTCGCCGGCCCGGTGCTGGCGGCTTTGTTGTTGCTCACGGTCCACCCCGAGGGGTTGTCGCCGGCCGGCGGACGCGTGCTGGCGCTGGCGGCATGGATGGCGGTTTGGTGGATGAGCGAGGCGGTGCCCCTTGCCGTAACGGCACTGCTCCCGCTGATCGCCTTTCCCCTCATGGGCATTGCCTCCCTGGGAACCGTCGCTGAATCCTACGTCCACCCGCTCGTCTTCCTGTTTCTGGGCGGCTTCCTCATCGCCAGCGCCATGCAGAAATGGCAGCTTCACCGCCGCCTCGCCCTGCACGTCCTGGCGCTTTCGGGAGGAGCGCCGGCCGCCGTCATCGCCGCCATCATGGCGGTGAGCGCCTTTCTCAGCCTGTGGATATCCAACACTGCCGCCGCCATGGTGATGCTGCCGGTCGGCCAGGCCGTGGTCCTCACCCTGCGCACCACCTGCCCCGGCGCCAGCGATGCCGAGCTTGCCGACTACAACGCCGCCCTCATTCTGGGCATCGCCTATGCCGCCACCATCGGCGGCATGGGTACCCTGATCGGCACCCCGCCCAATGCCCTGTTCGCCGCCTATATGCTAAAGGAACACGGCGTGGCGATTGGCTTTGCCAATTGGATGCTGCTGGGTGTGCCCATCGTGATGGTTCTCCTGCCGGCGGCCTGGCTGCTGCTCACCCGTGGCGTCTTCAAGGTCCCGCTGGGCAGCCATGGCGAGGCAGGCAATGTGCTGAAGGCCGAGGTTGCGGCCCTGCCCCGACTCTCGGTGGGCGAACGACGGGTGGGGCTGGTGATGCTGGCCACGGCGATGGCCTGGATGTGTCGCCCCCTTGTCGCAGAATTGCTGCCGGGCCTGCCGGTCAGCGATACCGGCATCGCTCTCACTGCCGCCGTGGTGCTGTTCGTCCTCAGGGCCGAGGGCAGGGCGCTGATCGGCTGGCGCCAGGTCGTGGGCATCAACTGGAGCGTGCTGATCCTGTTCGGCGGCGGTCTGGCGCTGGCGGCGGCCATCGATTCGAGCGGCCTCGACGGCTGGATCGCCCACACAGCCGAGGGGCTTGCCGACCTGCCATGGCTGGCGCTGATTACCATCGTTGCCGTCATCATCGTGGCGCTGGGGGAACTGGCCTCCAACACCGCCATAGCCGCGGTTTTCCTGCCGGTGGCCGGTGCGACCGCCATCGGCATGGGTGCCGGGCCGCTGGCCCTTGCCCTGCCGGTTGCCCTTTTCGCCTCGATCGGCTTCATGCTGCCGGTCGCCACGCCGCCCAATGCCATCGTGTTTTCCAGCCGTGCCGTCTCCGCCCGCCAGATGCTGAAAGCGGGTATTTGCCTCGACATCATAGCCATCATGATCGTGGTGGTGATGGCGAGTCTGCTCGGCCCGCTGGTCTTCGGCCCGGGCTGAAGATCGACTATTCGCGCTCCCACGGCGGCACGTTGCCGAAATGGTCGCTGAGATAGTCGATGAAGGCACGCACGCTGGGCGCCAGGTTGCGGCGGGCGGCATAGACGGCAAAGATATTGGAGCCCTCGCTCACATAGCCGGGCAGCACCCGCACCAGCCGTCCGGCCCTCAGATCGTCGCCGATCAGGTAGGTGGACAGCCGCGCGATCCCCAGTCCCGCCAGCGCTGCATGGTAGACGGCATCGGCGCTGTTGGCTTCGAAATTGCCCTTGGCGTGCATTTCCCACTTGCCGTGCTTGCCGTCGAAGGCCCAGTCGTTCCATGCCGCGACCGTGGAAAGGCGCAGGCAATTGTGGCGATTGAGGTCCTCCGGCGTCTCGGGCGCGCCATGCGTCTCGATATAGGCCGGTGCCGCGCAAACCACCCGTCGGTTGGGGGCGAGCTTTTTTGCGACAAGCGACGATTCGTTGATCTGCTCGGTGAAGCGGATGGCCACATCCACTTCCTCCGTCACCAGGTCGATCGGCCGGTCGGTGAGTTGCATGGAAATGCGCAGATCGGGAAATTGCCGCAGGAAACCGGTGCACAGGGGCAGCAGTTGCGCCTTTCCGAAGGCCACTGTGGAGGCGATGTTCATGGTGCCTTGCGGATGCCCGGCCATGGCGGCCGCCATGGCCCGGGCCTCGTCGATGCCGGCGGCAATTCCCACACAGCGCACATGAAAGGCACGGCCCGCCTCGGTGAGCGAGATGGCCCGCGTCGAGCGGTTCAGCAGCCTTACGCCGAGCTGGTCCTCGAGGTGGCCCACCTGCTTGGAAACGGTTGAAGGTGTCAGGTCCATGGCCCGCGCGGCAGCCGAAAAGCTGCCGTGCCTGACCACATTGGCAAACAGGATCATCTGCCCGGCGAGTTCCATGACGTCACCGCTTTCACCTGTGCCTTGACGGCATAGGTGCTATGCCGCCCGGCCCGGTTATCATCGACTCTCACCCCGCTTATCTTTCGCATTGCAGCATATTTGTTGCATTGCGGCAACGGGCTTGGCCCAAAGCCGCGGAAAGGAAGACAAGCATGCACCGTGATGAAAGCCCGATGGGCCGTAACGATTGCGGCGGCATCGATTTCACCAGCCGCTACAGCCACGAGGAAATCGAGGCGCTGGTCCGCGAGGCCCACATTGTCCGTTCCCGTGAATTCGCCAGAATATTCAGACTGCTGGGCCGCGCCGCCGGCCGGTTTGCGAACGCCTTCGTCAACGCCTTCCGGGGCTGGGCTCACCCCGGCCGCCGCGAAACCCTGGCAAGGAGATGAACGCCATGATCACCACCACGCTCACCCCCGCCGCGCGGTTCGCACTGACACCCTTCGGCCACACCCTGGCTCTGGCTTCGCGCCTTGCCGCCGGCATCACGTGGGCGCAAGACGTCGCGCGCGGCCTGAGGTCGCTGAAATGCCTCGGCGGTCCCGTCGACGATGCGGCGGTGCGCCGGATTGTCGCTCAAGCCGATGCCCGCAACGGCCTCGATGCCTGATCGGCGGCGGCCGTCAGTTCATCGTGGGAATGACGAACTGGGTGCCGTCCTTGATGCCCGAAGGCCAGCGCGAGGTGACCGTCTTGGTGCGGGTGTAGAAACGGATCGAATCCGGCCCGTGCTGGTTGAGATCGCCGAACCCGGAGCGCTTCCAGCCGCCGAAGGTGTAATAGGCGAGCGGCACCGGGATGGGCACGTTGATGCCCACCATGCCGATGTTGATGCGGCTGGCGAAATCGCGGGCCGCATCGCCGTCGCGGGTATAGATGGAAACGCCGTTGCCGTAGGCGTGCTTCATCGGCAGGTCGAGCGCCTCGGCATAGTCCTTGGCGCGCACCACCGAAAGGACGGGCCCGAAGATTTCTTCCTTATGGATACGCATGTCGGCGGTGACGTTGTCGAACAGGCAGCCGCCCATGAAGAAGCCCTTCTCGTAGCCCTGCATCTGGAAGTCGCGCCCGTCGACCAGAAGCTTGGCCCCTTCCGAAATCCCGATGTCGACATAATTCTTCACCCGCTCCAGCGCCTGGGCCGTGACCAGCGGGCCGTAGTCGGCCTCCTTGTCGGTGGAAAGCCCGACTTTCAGGGCCTCGACGCGGGGAACCAGCTTTTCGATCAGCCGGTTGGCGGTCTCCTCACCCACCGGTACGGCCACCGAGATCGCCATGCAGCGCTCTCCCGCCGAACCGTAACCGGCGCCGATCAGCGCGTTGACCGCCTGGTCGAGGTCGGCGTCGGGCATGATGATCATGTGGTTCTTGGCGCCGCCGAAGCACTGCACCCGTTTGCCCGCCGCACAGCCGCGCGTGTAGACGTATTCGGCGATGGCCGTCGAGCCGACGAATCCGACGGCCTGGATGTCGGGATCATCGAGGATGGTATCGACTGCTTCCTTGTCGCCGTTGACCACGTTGAGGATGCCGGCGGGAAGTCCCGCCTCGATCATCAGTTCCGCAAGCCGCATGGGTACCGAGGGATCGCGCTCCGACGGCTTCAGGATGAAGGCGTTGCCACAGGCAATGGCGGGGGCGAACTTCCACATCGGGATCATCGCCGGGAAGTTGAACGGGGTGATGCCGGCCACCACGCCCAGCGGCTGGCGGATCGAATAGATGTCGATGCCAGGCCCGGCGCCTTCGGTGTATTCGCCCTTCATCAGGTGCGCGATGCCGAGCGCGAACTCGCACACCTCGAGCCCGCGCTGCACGTCGCCGGCGCTGTCGGGCAGGGTCTTGCCGTGCTCCATGGAGAGCAGCATCGACAATTCGTCCTTGTGCTGGTGCAGGAGGTCGATGAACTTCATGAATACCCGCGCCCTCACCTGCGGGTTCTTTGCTGCCCAGGCCGGCTGCGCCGCCTTGGCATCGGCCACCGCCGCGGCCAGTTCGGCCCTGGAGGCCAGTGCCACCCTGGACTGCACCTCGCCGGTATTGGGATTGAAAATGTCGGCGAAGCGACCGCTGGTTCCGGCAACGTGCTTGCCGCCGATGAAATGCCCGATGGTCTTGGTCATGGCGCTCTGGCGGCCGGCTCTCCCGCCGCCACCTCCCTGTTGAATTTGCGTGACTGGGTTGGGCGGACCTTAGACGAGGCCTTAAGGCCCGCGCAAGAACCAGTTGGCCGCAACGCAAGGGCCCAGAACCATCGCGGGGCGACACACACCCTCGCCGCATTTTGCTGCAATGCAGCATGAACGCATCATCGCCGGGACAGCTCACCCGAAAGCGCAAGGTCGTTACCGCCATGGCACATCGCATTGATGAAACCGTCTCCACACCCGCCATCCGGCGGTTGTGGCCGGGCGATGTCGAGGCGTTTCGCGCCCATCTCCTGCGTCTCGATCCCGAATCCCGCGCCATGCGCTTCGGCGGCGCGGTCTCTGACAGCTTCATTTCCGACTATGGCGACAGTCTTGCCCGTCTCGATGCCCTGCTGTTCGGTGCCTTTGCCGACGGCCGGCTGATCGGCGTCGCGGAGTTGCGCATGCTGTTCGAAGACACCGGCCCCAGCGCCGAGGCAGCCCTGTCGGTGGAACGGTCCTACCAGGACCACGGCATCGGCGATGCCCTGCTGTCGCGGCTCATCGCAGCGGCCCAGAACCGCGGCGTTCGTGCGGTCTACATGATCTGCCTAGCGCACAACGACCGTATGCGCCATCTGGCCCGCAAGCATGACGCGGAGATCGAGTTCGCCGAAAGTGAAGTACGCGGGACGTTGCGGCAGGCCTGGCCCGATTTCACCTCGTGGAGCGAGGAAGTTCTGGGGGAGGCCTACGGCTTTACCCGGGCCCTACTGCGGCTTTGAAACCGGTTGGGAAAGCATTCAGCCGCCGCACACTTCGGTGACGAGATAATCCAGGGTGCGTAGCAGTTCATCGAGGTCGGCGCGATAATGCACCGAGCGTCCATGGCGGGTCTGCACCAGCAGGCCCTTGTAGGTCATGTCCTTCAGATGGAACGACAGCGTTGCCGGTGCCAGGCCGAGCACCCGGGCAATCTCGCCCGCCGCCAGACCTGTATCGCCTTCGCGCCGCGAATAGGGCGCCACCAGCTGAAGGATCTCCAGGCGGGTCGGTTGGGCGATGGCCGAAAGGATGAGCGCCGTTTCCTCAGGTGTCATGCTTCTATAATATTGTTATTCAGGAATGATCACAAGATACTGTATTGCAATCAGTAATTTTCATGCCATCGATATGCGGCCAACACGCTTGCTAGGCCGGAGCCAGATCCCTGCGTCAGGCCTTGAGTGCCACGCCGGGCACCCAGACATAACCCTCGTCGTCGACGATGACGGCCTCTCTCAGACCGTGGGGCTTGTCCATGGCGCCCGCCAGCACCGTCCAGCCGCCGGTCCTGGCCCGCGCCTCGACCTGATCGGGATCCACCCCGTAGAGTCTGAGTTCCACCCCGGCGCCGCGTGCCTCGACGTCCCTGACGATGCCGGAGAGCGGATTGTCCCGATAAGTATGATCGGCGTGCAGCATCCATTCCGCCCCTGCGAGGCGCAGGACGGCGAAGTCCTCATCGGCATAGGTCGCCGTCGCCCCCAGCGCCTCGGTGGCGAAGGCGACAGCGCGCGCCATGTCGCGCACCAGCAGATTGAAGCCGATACCGGGCCTTAGGCTACGGCCATAGGCCGGCGGGTCCATCCACGGTATCCGGTCGGCGGGGCGCTTCTTCATGGGGGGTCAGCTTTCGGGTTGCGGCAGCGATCCGCCCATGCAATCACCCCCTGAAGACAAGGTAAAGGGCTTGTGCCTTCATTCCGGCAGGTGACACACGGCCTCGATGTTGTTGCCGTCGGGATCGAAAACAAAGGCGCCATAGTAGTGCTCGTGGTAGTGCGGCCTGAGGCCCGGCGCCCCGTTGTCGCGGCCGCCGGTGGCAAGCGCCGCGGTATGAAAGGCCCTAACCGATGCCCGATCGCGGGCGGCAAAAGCCACATGCACGCCGCTCACGCCGGTTTCGGCCGCACCGATCCAGAATTGCAGCCTGCCGTCACGGCCAAAGCCGCAATAGCGCTCGCCCGAAGGCGTTTCCGGCGATGATTCGAACGCCACAGCGATGCCGAGAGGTTTGAGCGCCTCGACGTAGAAATCACGCGCACGGACATAGTCACTGACCGCAAGGCTGACATGGTCAAGCATGTGTTCACTCCCTCAGGGCCGCCAGGCGGCCTATCCCGACATCGGGTCAATCCTGCGCCGTGCGCCTTGCCGCAACGTTAGCCATCATCGAGCGCCTTCACCAGCGCCTCCAGCCCGTGATCATGCAGCCCGATGTCCGCCAGATGCGCCGCCGTCGAGCGCACATAGTCAATGCACCGCCCCGACTGGCCCACCCCCTTGCGCACCAGTTCCAGTTGCACATCGAGGCCGAGACGGCCGGCATACTGGTCGTGGCGGCGGTCGACAACATAGGTCAGTGCCGTGACCTTGCGGCGTTCGCCGCCCATCAGCGCAATTGTTCGTAGTGACTCGATATAAACCATTGTCACCTGTTCGCGCTCACGCAGATAGTCAATGGTAGCGATGCGATCCTTTTCCGCGACACGATAGGCAATGCCGTGGCAGCTACCGCCCCGGTCGAGCCCCATGACGAGACCCGGGTTGCCCGGGGTGCCGCGATGCACATGCGAATAGATGCACAATTGCCGATGCAGACCGGTGAGGACGGCCGGGCATTGTTCCGCATAGGCAAAACCCGGCCGCCACATCAGCGAGCCATAGCCAAATACCCAGAACTCCGCCATCATTGCCTCGCCCCACACCACGCTCCGCGCCTGCCCGGCGCTGATAGCGAAAGTCACCGACGATGGCAATTGCCGCATCACCGCGCTGGCGCATCTTCGCTCCACTCATCAGCGTCATCGTGGCGTTCGCGCTCTGGTCGGGCTATTGGCTGTGGGCAAGCAACGAGGCCCAGATCCAGGTCAAGGCCGCCCGCGTCGATCTGGCACGCCAGGGTCTCGCCATCGCCTGCGACAGCGAGAGCCATGGCGGCTATCCCTTCCGCCTCAGCTTCACCTGCAACGGCATGCGCGCCGACGGACGCGACGGCACCCGTGTAACTGCGGCAACCATCGAGGCGTTGGCCCAGGCCTGGGACCCCCGGCACCTGATCGTACTCGCCCGCGGCCCGGCAAGCCTGACGCTTCGAGACGGCACGGTTTGGAAATTTTCGCACGATTCCGCCACCGCAAGCCTGCTGCTGCAGCGCGCGGGACTGCGGGCTTCGTTGCTGGTCGAACATCTCCTGGCCGAGGGGCCCGGCAACCGGACCCTCGCGGCCAAGCGGCTCAACCTGCATGTCCGCATGCCCGAAAGAAGCCTCAAGGGCGAGACGGCAACACCGCCATCTCTCGATGCTGTCATTGAAGCCTCAGGACTCGATCTGGTGGTGCCCGGCCGTCAGCCGTTGCGCATCGACACTTTGCGCTCCGATGTCGTCGCTACCGCCCTGCCACTACCGCTGCCCGACACCCTGCGTGAGGTGGCGCGGGCGGCCTCGACCGCCGGCTCGGAACTGCGCCTGACCCGGTTCGACGCCAGCACCGAAGGGGTCGATGTCGAGGCCGCCGGCAGCCTTCGCATTGAGCCCACCGGCTTGCCGGCCGGACGCATCTCCATGCGCTTCAACGACGTCAAGCTGCTGTTTTCGCGCCTTGCCGAGCGCGGCCTCATGACCGCCAAGGCCGCCGATGGCACCGCGGTTCTGGTCGGCCTGATCACCACCGCAGGTCGCACCAAGGACATGTCCGGCCCCGTCGACCTGCTTTTCAAGGACGGCAGCGTCTTCTGGGGACCGTTTCGCCTCGCTACCCACGGGCCGCTATTCTAGCTGCCTTCAGTGTTCGCGGCCGAAGTCCGGCTTGGGGGTATCCTGGCCGGCCTGGATGATGTTGCGCCGCGCCGCACGCGAGCGGGTGAACAGGTCGAACAGCTTGTCGCCGTCGCCCCACCGGATGGCCCGCTGCAACGCCGACAGGTCCTCCGAAAACCGCCCCAGCATCTCCAGCACCGCCTCCTTGTTGTTGAGGAAGACGTCGCGCCACATGGTGGGGTCGGAGGCGGCAAGGCGGGTGAAGTCGCGAAAGCCGCCGGCCGAATACTTGATCACCTCGCTCTCGGTGACACTTTCCACATCCGCCGCCGTGGCGACGATGTTGTAGGCGATGAGATGCGGCAGATGCGAGGTGATGGCCAGCACCTTGTCGTGATGTTCGGCGTCCATCATGTCGACATTGGCGCCGCAGGCCTCCCAGAAGCCCTTGAGCCTTGCCACAGCCGCCGCATCGGCGTCCTCGGGCGGGGTGAGGATGCACCAGCGATTGGTAAAGAGCTCCGGAAAGCCTGATTCAGGCCCCGAGTTCTCGGTGCCGGCGATGGGATGGCCGGGAATGAAATGGACGTTGGCGGGGACATGGGGGCTGCAATCGCGCACCACCGCCGCCTTCACCGAGCCCACATCGGTGAGGATGGCGCCGGGGCTCAGGTGTTCCCGGATCTCCGCGGCGATCGCCCCGCAAGCCCCCACCGGCACGCACAGGATGACGAGGTCGGCACCCTCCACGGCCTTGGCGGCGCTCGGATGCATGGAATCAACCAGCCCCAGTTCCACCGCCTTGTCGCGTGTGGCGGCACTGCGGGCATGGCCCGATATATGGCCCGCCAGACCCTCACGCCGCATGACGTGGCTGAGCGATGAGCCGATGAGGCCGATGCCGATCAGCGCCACGCGCTCGAACATGGGCGCATTCGCGGTCATCGTCTCAGGCTCCCTTGCCGAGGAACGATTTGAGCGCGGCGACCAGCGCCCGGTTGGCCGCCTCGCTGCCGACAGTGGCACGCAAGGCACCCGGCAGCCCGTAGCCATCGAGGCGCCGCAATACCACCCCTTCGCCACTCAGGTGATCGTCCGCCGCATGGGCATCGTGGCCCTTGCCGGCCGGGAAATGGATAAGCAGGAAATTGCCGACGCTTGGCGTTGTGTGAAGGCCGAGGGCGGCAATCTCGGTTTCCAGCCAGGCCAGCCAGCGGTCGTTGTGGCGCACCGCGTCCTCAAGATGGCTCGTGTCATCGATCGCTGCGACGCCGGCGGCCTGCGCAGCGAGATTGACGTTGAACGGCCCGCGGATGCGGTTGAGGACATCGGCAATCTGCGGCGGGCAATAGGCCCAACCCAGACGCAGCGCCGCCAGGCCATAGGCCTTGGAAAAGGTTCGGGTCATGATCACGTTGGGCATGGTCGCGACCAGTTCGATACCCGCCTCGTAGTCGTTGCGCCGCACATATTCCGCATAGGCCGCATCGACCACCAGTACCACCCGGCGGGGCAGCGCCTGGGCCAGGCGCTTGACCTCGTTGAAAGGAATGTAGGTGCCGGTCGGATTGTTGGGGTTGGCGAGGAACACCATGGCCGTCTTCGCCGTCACCTTGGCCAGGATGTTGTCGACGCTGGCGGTCAAATCCAACTCGTCGGCGACCACCGGGGTGGCGCCGTTGGCGCGGGTAGCGATGGGATAGACGAGAAACCCGTGGGCGGTATGGATCGCCTCATCGCCCGGACCCAGATAGGCATGTGCGATGAGCTGCAGCAGTTCATCCGAGCCCGCCCCGCACACGATATGCCGGGGATTGAGCCCGTAGCGCGCGGCAATCGCCTCGCGCAGCGCCTGCGAGCCGCCGTCGGGGTAAAGGTGCAAGTTCTCGGCGACGGCGCGGAACGCTTGCATGGCCATCGGGCTGGCGCCGAGCGGCGATTCGTTCGACGACAGCTTGAAGGTCTGCTTGCCCCCCGACGCCTTGGACTTGCCGGGGACATAAGGCGCGATTTCCATGATGCCCGGCTGGGCGACGGGCGCTTCATCTTTATGCAACGGCGTGATCTCCGATTGGGCCGGGCCCTGCGATAGCGCCATGGGCACCCAAGAGCAAGCCTGTCGTCGCAAGCGAGCTACCTTGCGCTCTGGCGCCTGAGGGCCTGCACCGGCACGAGACCGGGCTTGGCCGGCAGCGCCCGCCGCACCCTTTTGCCCGGCACTGCCGCATAGACCTGCTTGACCGCCTCGACCATGAACACCCCGGAAAAGCCCGGAGAGGCCCAAAGCCCCAGGCGTTCCCAGGCCGGCGCCGAGCGCATCAGGAAGGCCCTCGGCAGCGGCGGCACGAAAAGGGCATGCGCCCAACCGACCGGCTGGAACTGCTCATCGCGCAGCATCTGGGTGAGCTGCTGGCGCGAAAAAGGCCGTCCGTGGCCGAAGGGGGTGCGGTCGAAACGCGCCCACATGCCGCGCCGGTTGGGAACGATGATGAGGGCGCGGCCCTGTGGCGCGAGCACCCGCCAGATCTCGCGCAGCATGTCGGGGATCTGTTCCGACAGTTCGAGCCCGTGCACCACCAGGGCGAAATCGATGCTCGCATCGGCGAGCGGCAGTTCGGCCTCGTCCACCAGCGCGGTGAGCCCCGGCGCCCCGGCCGGCCATCGCACCACGCCCTGCCGCGCCGGCATGAAGGCAATGATGCGCCCTGCTTCCTCGCGCCAGGCATCGAGATAGGGCAGGGGATAGCCAAGCCCGAGGATGGTGGCGCCGGCGACCGAGGTCCAGCGCTGGCGCATGCGGTGGCCGATCAACCGCCGCGCCGTCTGCCCGAGCCGGCTCTGGTAGAATTCCCTGAGGTCGACGACATCCATATGCGGCAGAATATCTCCATTGCGGGTTGGCGGCCAGCCCGCGAGCCATTAGGTTAAGGCCACCTCCTTGCCAACCCCTGAAACAAGCGGAGATCATCCGGCATGGTTCTCGACGTTCACCAGTTTTGCTGCCTCGAAGACAATTACGGCGTCCTCATCCACGATGCCGAAAGCGGCGCCACCGCCAGCATCGATGCCCCCGATGCGCAATGCGTGGAAGCCGCCCTGGCGGAAACCGGATGGAAACTGACCCATATCCTCGTCACCCATCACCACGACGACCATACCGACGGCAACCTGCCGCTGAAGGAAAAATGGGGCTGCCGCATCATCGGCAACAAGGCGGACGCGGCCCGCATCCGCGGTATCGACGAGACAGTCGAGCCGGGCGGCATCTATGATTTCGCGGGCCACATCGCCCACATCATCGACACACCCGGTCACACGGTGGGCCACATTGCCTGGTACTTCGCTGATGACCGGTTGCTGTTCGCCGGCGACACCTTGTTCGCACTCGGCTGCGGACGGGTGTTCGAGGGGTCTATGGATCAGATGTGGGGATCGCTGTCGCGCCTCGCTGCGCTGCCTCCGGCAACCGCCGTCTATTGCGGCCATGAATACACCCTCGCCAATGGCCGTTATGCGGTCCATGCCGATCCGGGCAACCCGGCGCTGGCCCGCCGCATGGCCGAGATCGAGACGCTCAGGGCGGCAGGCAAGCCAACGCTGCCCACCACCATCGGCGTGGAACTGGAGACCAACCCCTTCCTGCGCGCCGGCTCGGCCGAACGCTTCGCCGAACTGCGCCGCGGCAAGGACAATTTCCGCGGATGATGACGGCAACCGAGGTGATCGCCCGTCTTGGTCTTGAACCGCATCCCGAAGGCGGGCATTTCCGCGAGACCTGGCGGGCCGAAGCCGGGCCCGGCGAGCGCAGCCCCGGCACCGCCATCTATTATCTGCTGGCGGCAGGCGAAAAGAGCCGTTGGCACCGGGTTGATGCCGATGAGATATGGCATTTCTACGCCGGCGCCTCGCTCAGCCTTTCCACGGCGGCCGACGGCCAGCCGGTGCGTGAACATATCCTCGGGATCGACATGGCGGCCGGACAGGCGCCGCAGATCATTGTGCCGGCCGGCCATTGGCAGGCGGCCGAAAGCCGTGGCGGCTGGACGCTGGTTGGGTGCACGGTATCGCCGGGTTTCGAGTTTTCCGGCTTCGAGATGGCGCCGCCGGGCTTTCATCCGAACAGCAGCGCCACATAGCCGGCATAGCCGATAATGAACAACACGCCCGTTCCCCGTCCCAGCGTCCCCAGCCGCAAGGCCAGCACCACCAGAAGGATCGATATCGCGACCATCAGCGGCATGTCCATGCGCAGCATGTGGGCCGACACCGGCAGCGGCGTGACGGTGGCGGTGATGCCGCCGATGCCGAGGATGTTGTAGACGTTCGAGCCCAGCACGTTGCCGAGCGCGATGTCGGGCGCCTTCCGCAATGCCGCCATCAGGGTGGTCGCCAGTTCCGGCAGCGAGGTGCCGACCGACACCACGGTCAGGCCGATCACCGTCTCGCTGACATCCAGCAGGCGTGCCAGTTCGACGGCACCTTCGACCAGCAGCCCCCCGCCGGCGATCACCACGGCGATGCCGATGGCGGTGACAAGGCTTGAGGTGGCGAGTTCCCCCGGTCCCTTGCGCACTTCGACGCCATCGGGCAGCACTTCTTCCGGCACCCGGCCGTGGCGCAACAGGAACCACATATAGGCGCAAAGCAGCACGATGAAGGCAATGCCCACGGGCCGGCCGAGCACGCCGGCGAGGCCGGTCGCCAGCAACAGAACAGCCGTCGCCACCACCAGTGTCCCGTCACGGCGCACCGTCTCGCGCGACACCGTGATCGGCGACAGCACTGCGGCAACGCCCAGAATGAGCAGGATGTTGGCGATGTTGGAGCCGACGATATTGCCCACCGCCAGATCCGGCGCCCCGGCGAGCGCTGCCTGCACGGACGCCACCAGTTCCGGCATCGAGGTGCCGAAACCGACGATGGTGATGCCGATGACGAGCGGCGGAACCCCGGCGATTCGCGCCAGCCGCACCCCGCCGCGCACCAGAAGCTCGCCGCCGACGATCAGCATGATGAAACCGGCGGCGAGGGTGAGGAACAGCAAGACGGGTCTCCGCTCGAGCGACACTAATGCTCAAGGTGGCGTCTGGCGCGCGCCGAGACAAGCCCGGCAGCCCGGCAGAATGTGGAAAGTCTACTGCGCCGCCTCGCCGGTGCCGGGCGTCCTGGCGCCCCAACGCTTCGCCACATAGTCCTCGACGATCGTCTTGAACTGCCCGGAGAGATTTTCACCGCGCAGGATCCTGGCCTTCTTGCCATCGATGAAGACGGGCGCGGCCGGCACTTCCCCGGTGCCCGGCAGCGAGATGCCGATATCGGCGTGCTTGGATTCGCCCGGCCCGTTGACGATGCAGCCCATGACCGCCAGCGACAGCGTCTCGAACCCCGGATAGGCCTCGCGCCAGTCGGGCATGCGGCCCCTGACATAGGACTGGATATCCTGCGCCAGTTCCTGGAAGACCGTCGAGGTGGTGCGCCCGCATCCCGGGCAGGCGATCACCATGGGCGCGAACGAACGCAATCCCATGGTCTGCAGGATTTCCTGCGCCACCACCACCTCGCGCGCCCTATCGCCGCCCGGATCGGGGGTGAGCGAGATGCGGATGGTATCGCCGATCCCCTCCTGCAGCAGCACCGCAAGCGCCGCGGTCGAGGCGACGATGCCCTTGGAGCCCATGCCCGCCTCGGTGAGGCCGAGATGCAGGGCGTAAGCGCAACGCCGGGACAGTTCGCGATAGACGGCAATGAGGTCCTGTACTTCCGACACCTTGGCGGAAATGATGATCTGGTCCGGCCTCAGCCCCAGTTCCTCCGCCCGTGCCGCCGAAGCAATGCCCGATTGCACCATCGCCTCGTGCATGACGAGGCGGGCATCGAGCGGTTCGGGCAGTCTGGCGTTGTCGTCCATCAGCCGGGCCAGCATCGCCTGGTCGAGCGAGCCCCAGTTGACGCCGATACGCACCGGCTTGGCGAACCGCACCGCCGTCTCGATCATCATGGAATAATTGCGGTCCTGCTTTTCCTTGAAGCCCACATTGCCGGGATTGATGCGGTATTTGGCGAGCGCCTCGCCGCAAGACGGATGGTCGCGCAACAGGGTGTGGCCGATATAATGGAAATCGCCCACCAGCGGCACATCGAGGCCCTTGGCGTCGAGCTTTTCACGGATATGGGGAACCGCCGCGGCGGCTTCGACCTTGTCCACGGTGATCCGCACCAGTTCCGAGCCCGCCCGGGCCAATGCCGCAACTTGCGCAACGGTGGCATCGACGTCGGCGGTATCGGTATTGGTCATCGACTGCACCACCACCGGTGCCCCGCCGCCGACCTGCACGGCGCCGACCATCACCCCATGCGAGGCGCGGCGCTGGGCAACGGCTGAATAGGCCATCTCTCATATCTCCTGCCAGATCAGCCTGCAATTGGGTGGCATCACCCAATTGCAGTAAAGCTGACCGATTCTAGTAAGTTGAGCATGATGTCGTCCGAAAAGTGGTTTCCACTTTTCGGCATCATGCTCCAGCGGTCCTTTGCGGCCTCTAATGCCACGTCGGGCCCACATCGCGCAAGCAATCCACAACGAAGGTTTTCCATGCCATAATGACGTGAACATGACCAGTTGAGATGGAGCCGCCATGCCCGCAACCGCCACTGCCGCCGCCCCGCGCGATGCCATGACCCTCATCGAGCACCTGCCCTACGAGACCGATTCCGGCATTGCCCCGCGCGGCCGGGTGGGGCTCATCGTGCTGGCCTCCGACTATACCATCGAGCATGAATGGCGGCGGATATTCGCCGCCGTGCCGGGCCTGGCGCTCTATCAGAGCCGCATCCTGAACGATCCGAAAATCACCCCCGAGACGCTGCGCGCCATGGAGCCGCGCATTACCTCAGCAACCGATGTCATCCTTCCCGGCGCCAGCCTCGATGTGGTGGCTTATGGCTGCACCTCGGCCTCCATGGCCATCGGCGAGGAAAAGGTTTTCGACAAGATCCGCGCTGCCCGCCCCGGCGTCAGATGCACCACCCCGATTACCGCCGCCTTCGCCGCCTTCAGGGCTTTCAAGGCTCAGCGCATCGGCGTCCTCACGCCCTACCGGGCCGACGTCAACCAGATCGTCGCCGACTACATCCGCGCCCGCGGTTTCACCGTGCCGGTGTTCGGCTCCTTCAACCAGGAAGACGACGGCATTGTCTCGGCCATCACGCCTTCATCCATCAAGGCCGCTGTCCGGCGCATCGTCGAGACCGCCGCTGTCGATGCCGTCTTTGTCTCCTGCACCTCGGTCAGGCTGGCCGATGCCGCCGCCGCGATCGAGGCCGAGATCGGCCTGCCCGTCACCTCCTCCAACCACGCCATGGCCTGGCATGCCCTGCGCCTGGCCGGCGTCGATGATGACCTCGCCCGCTTCGGCCGGTTGTTTTCGCTGGCCGCCGCATGAAAAAGCCTGTCGCCACGGACTGGTTTGAAGTCCGCCAACTTGCCGACGGCATCAGCCATATTCGGGAGCGCCATGTCGGCGACTGGCTGCGCTGCAACATCTGGCACGTCAGGGGCCGCGACCGCGACATCCTGATCGATTCCGGCATGGGTCTTCACCCCTTGAAGGCCGACATCGCGGCGCTGGCCGAGCGGCCGGTGACGGCCATATCGAGCCATGCCCATTTCGACCACATCGGCGGGGCGCACGAGTTCGACGAGCGGCTGGGCCATCATGCGGAAGCCCATATCCACGCCGATCCGAGCTGGACCAACACCGCCGCCAATCGTCACTGGATCCGCGCCGAAACCATCTCCGCCCTGCCGCATGAGGGCTATGACATCGACACCTTCGAGATCGCGCCCGCCCCGTTGACCGGTTATCTCGATGAGGGCGACGTGGTCGATCTCGGCGACCGGGTGTTCAACGTCTTCCACCTGCCCGGCCATTCGCCCGGCTCCATCGCGCTCTATGAGGAAAAGACCGGCATCATGCTGTCGGGCGATGTGGTCTATGACGGCGACCTGTTCGACACCATCTACCACTCCGATCAGGAGGTTTACCGCCAGTCCCTGAAACGACTGCGCGAGATGCCCGTCAGCGTTGTCCATGCCGGCCACGGCGGCTCCTTCGATCGCGATCGCCTTAAACTCATCATCGATGAATATTTCGCCGGCGGGCGGCGCATCGGCGACCTGGAGGAATGGCTGGCCAAGGCGATGGCGTAGGGTTCCATACCGGCTATCATCTTCAGTCTGACAAGCGGGCCATGCCCGGCGTTTGCCGCCCCCGGGTCGCCGGGTCAGGCCCGACGATGACATGAGTGGGGGCGTAGTCCCCGCCGCGTCCCCCGCTGTCATGCCGGCACTTGATGCCGGCATCCATACCGCTGGCGTGGCGACTTGCAGTGAGGTTGGCGGAATGGACACCGGGATCAAGTCCCGGTGTGACGACATTGGGTAGGGCAAACCTTGCTGGCTCCGGCGGCGCTTTGGCCATGGCGGAGTGAGACGGGAAGAGCGGAGCGCCTTTCAAGGTGCAACGCTGTTTAAAACAATGGGCACCTCGAAAGGCGCTCCGCACCCGGTCTTTTTTCAGGTTCTGCCGTCGCTCTCACCAGAACCGGTCTTATGAAGACACATGCCGTCTGAAGAAGACGACACCTCCGGCCGGCCCGGCTTGCCATGTGGCGCGCTGGACGTTTCCACCCAGGGTCGACGCGCAGCCCGCCCGGACCTTTCACGGCTACTCGTCAAGGCCGCTAGTTGGCTCGGGAACCGTTTTACCCCCATGCACCGACGGTTTGTGCACACTTCCTCGGTCAGGGGCAAGCGATCAGAACAATACAGGAAAATTTGTCTGATGTCAAGACATTTTTCTGACCCGGCATTGATTTCTCCCGCATTGCCCACCTGCTGCGTCATGCCGGCACTTGATGCCGGCATCCATTCCGCAGGCGCTGCGACTTGCCGTGAGGTTGGCGGAATGGACAGCGGGATCAAGTCCCGGTGTGACGGAGATGGAGGTTGGAGGACGGCCTCCACCTCATCGTCATGCGCGGGCGCGACCCGCGCATCTTTTTGGCGTCCGGAAATGGGCGAAAGGAATGGCCGGGCCTCCGCCCGGCCATGACGGTTGAGGGGTGTGGACACCTGCCGCTTTCAGCGGCCCGCCGCGATCTTCCTGGCCATCACGCACAGGAGTTCCCACATCAGGTTGACGCCGTTGAGTGCCGTCAGGCCTGAAGGGTCGAACGGTGGCGACACCTCCACCACGTCGGCGCCGACGATATCGAGCCCGTCCAGTTGCCGCAGCATGAACATGGCCTCGCGGTTGGTGAAGCCGCCGATCTCCGGTGTTCCCGTGCCCGGTGCATAGGCGGGATCGAGCCCGTCGATGTCGAAGCTCACATAGGTGGGCCCGGAACCCACCACCTCACGGGCGATCTTCATCGTGGCGTCGACGCCGAGGCGGGCGAACTCCTCGATGTCGATGATCCTCACCCCGACGCTCGCGGCATAGTCGCGGTCGTCATAGTCGTACATGGAACCGCGGATGCCGATCTGCACCACCCGTTTCGGATCGAGCACGCCGTCCTCGATGGCACGCCGGAAGGGGGTGCCGTGGGTCAGCTTGAAGCCGCCGAAATAGCCCTCGAAGAGATCGGTGTGGGCATCGAAATGCACCATGCCGACCGGCCTTTCCTTACCCAGCGCCCGGAGGATGGGGTAGCTCACCAGATGATCGCCGCCCGCCGAGATCGGCCGGATGCCCTGGGCCACCAGGCGCGAAAAGTAGCGCTCGATGCGTTTGAGCGAATTCTTCACATCGGCCGGATTGACGGGGCAATCGCCCAGATCGGCCACGTTGACCAGATCATAGGGCTCGACCCGGGTCGCCGGATTGACCTTCCTGATGAACGCCGACATGTCGCGCATCTGGCGCGGCGCGTGGCGCGGGCCGGGCCGGTTGGTGGTGCCGCCGTCGAACGGCACCCCGACGAAGCCGATATCGAGATTGCGCGCCTTTTTGAGGGGAATATGCGGCAGCCGCATGAAGGTGGCGATGCCGGCAAAGCGCGGCACCTCGAGGCCCGATAGCGGTTGGTTGAAGCGTGGCGATTGATCCGGCATTGTGGCGTCTCCATTGCATCGTTGCGCGATGATAGAGCACATTTGCCGGGGCGCGTCAGCCCTGAAGGCGGTAAGGACTTCCGGTGGTTTGCGTCCGATGAGCACACTCGAGGTGATGACCGGCGACATCACGCGGCTGGCGGTGGATGCCATCGTCAACGCCGCCAATTCATCGCTGCGCGGCGGCGGCGGTGTCGACGGCGCCATCCACCGTGCCGCCGGTCCGCAACTGCTGGCCGAATGCCGTACGCTCGGCGGCTGCCCGACGGGTGAGGCGCGCATCACCGCCGGCTACCGCCTCAAGGCTTCCCGCATCATCCATACCGTCGGCCCGGTGTGGCGTGGCGGCAAGGCGGGCGAGGACGAGGCGCTGGCGTCATGCTATCGTGCAAGCCTTGAACTGGCCCGCGCGCACCGACTGTCGTCCATCGCCTTTCCTGCCATCTCCACCGGCGTCTACGGCTTCCCCAAGGCGCGCGCCGCCGGGATTGCCGTCGCCACGGTCCGCGCCAGCCTGGGTGACGCGGACAATCCCGCCCGCATCGTCTTTTGCTGCTTCGACGAAGCCACCGCTCGCCTCTACCGCCAAGCCATCGAGGCCGCCCCATGAACATCGCCAACTGGCTCACCCGTGCTGCCCGCGAATTTCCCGACCGTCCCGCCCTCGGCCTGGGCGCGGCGACGGTTGCCGATTACCGCACCCACGGCGACCGCGCCGCCCGCCTTGCCGCAGCGCTCAGGGAGAGGCTGGATCTCCGGCCCGGCGACCGCGTCGCCCTCGTCATGGCCAATGTGCCTTCCTATGTGGAGATCCTCTTCGCCGCCTGGCATGCCGGCCTCGCCGCCGTGCCGGTCAACGCCAAGCTGCACGCCGAGGAGATCGCCTTCATCCTGGAAAATTCCGGCGCCCGCGTCTGCTTCGTCACCCCCGACACCGCCGCAACCGTCAACACCGCTGCCGCCGGCCGCGCCATCACCATCATCGAGACCGGCACGCCCGACTTCGCGGCGCTGTTTGCCGGGGATCCCGCACCGGTGGCCGAGGCGGCCCCCGATGCCCTCGCCTGGCTGTTCTATACCTCCGGCACCACCGGCCGGCCCAAGGGCGCCATGCTCACCCATCGCAACCTCATGGCCGCCACCCTCAATTATTTCGCCGACTTCGACCGCGTGATGCCGGGCGATACGATCCTCCATGCCGCCCCCCTGAGCCACGGCTCCGGCTTGTGGATGCTGCCGCATGTGGTGGCTGCCGCCTGCAATGTGTGCCCGGAAGGCAAGGGCTTCGATGCGGCTGAAATCTTCGCCCTCATCCCCCGCCTGCCGCGCCTCTCTATGTTTGCAGCCCCCACCATGGTGCGCCGCCTCACCATCTATCCCGGCGATCAGGACCTCGCCAACCTGAAGCTCATCACCTATGGCGGCGCTCCCATGTACGTGGCCGATTGCGTGGCGGCGCTGGATCGCTTCGGCCCGCGTCTTTCCCAGTTGTATGGCCAGGGCGAGTGCCCCATGACCATCACCCATCTGTCGCGCGAGACGATCGCCGAGCGCGAGCATCCGCAATGGCTCGACCGGCTTGCCACCGCAGGCGTCGCCGACAGTTGCATGGAGGTGGCCATCGCCGATGAAGCCGGCCGTCTGCTGCCAACCGGTGAGGCCGGCGAGATCGTCTGTCGCGGCGATCCGGTCATGGCCGGCTATTGGCGCGCCCCCGAGGCGACAGCCGCCACCCTGAAGGACGGCTGGCTCCATACCGGCGATGTCGGCCATCTCGACGAAGCGGGCTACCTCACCCTCACCGATCGTTCCAAGGACCTCATCATCTCCGGCGGCTCCAACGTCTATCCGCGCGAGATCGAGGAGGTGCTGCTCTCAGCCGAAGGGGTGGCGGAGGTCTCGGTCATCGGCCGTCCCGACCCCGACTGGGGCGAGGCGGTGGTGGCCTGGGTGGTGGCGAGCCCCGGCTCGACACTCGATCGCGCCCGCCTCGATGCCCAGTGCCTCAGCCACATCGCCCGCTTCAAGCGCCCCAAGCTCTATCGCTTCGTCCCCGAACTGCCCAAGAACAACTACGGCAAGGTGCTCAAGACCGAGCTCAGGCAGCGCGAAAGGTCGCTTGCCGACCGCGACGAGGAAATCGGCAGGTGAGGCTCGATATGGGCCTTGGAGCGGCGAGCGTCCCGCGCTATATGAATACGGGGAGTGAGGTTGTCATATTTCGCGCGTGGGTCTGCCTTCCGCAGCGTAAAAAGGTTGAGGTTCCGGGACGGCTGTCCCAAGTTTGGTCATCTTGCTAGGCTAGGCCGGCTTATCGAGAGGTGGAACAGAACGGCCGGAGCCTACCGGCACTTGCGGAACCATGTACCCAGCGCGTCGGCATTTTCTGCGCGCCCTTGCGGGCGCCTCATTCTCTGCGTTGCCCTCCATGGGTCACCTCGGTGCCGTGCTGGCCGCATCGCCTGACCTGTTTGCCGCCCCCTCGCCGTACTCCGAGAACTTCGTCGTCGAGCGGGCCCGCGCGCTCGCCCGGCAGCCTTACAAGGACCCGCCTATCGTCTTTCCGCCCGAACTGGCCAATCTGACCTATGACCAGTATCGCGATATCCGCTTCAACCCCGAACACGCCTTCTGGAGCGACGGGAACTGTCCCTTCCGCTTCGACGTTCTCCATTCAGGTTTCTATTACAAGCAACCTGTGGATATCTACGTGGTCGAGGCGAACCAGCAACGCAAGATCAACTACCGCCCCGAATTGTTCACGTTCGGTCCGTCGCTGACGCCACCGGCCGAAGACGCCGACCTGCACTTTTCCGGTTTACGGCTGCGTCATCCCATCAACAATCCCGGCGTATGGGACGAGTTCTGTGTATACCAGGGCGCCAGCTATTTTCGTGCCGTGGCCAAGGGCCAGCTTTATGGCTTGTCGGCGCGCGGGCTGGCCATCGACACCGCCCAGCCCAGTGGCGAGGAGTTTCCGCGCTTCCGCTCCTTCTGGGTAACCCGCCCGGCGGCCGACGCCAGCGCCGTGGTGGTCGAGGCCCTGCTCGATTCAAAGCGCATCGCCGGCGCCTACCGCTTCACCATCCGTCCCGGCGACGTCACCCGCATCGATGTCGAGATGACCCTGTTTCCGCGCGTCGATCTCGATCATGTGGGCATCGCGCCGCTCACTTCCATGTTCCTCTTCGATGCCACCGATCACTATCGTTTCGACGACTTCCGTCCCGCCGTGCATGACAGCGATGGCCTGCTGATGTTCACCGGGCGCGGCGAATGGCTGTGGCGGCCGCTGGCCAATCCGCGTGAGTTGCAGGTGAGTGCCTTTGTCGATCAGGCCCCGCTCGGCTTCGGCTTGATGCAGCGCCAGCGCGCCTTTGCCGGCTATAACGACCTGGAAGCCAATTACCAGCGCCGTCCCTCGGTATGGGTGGAGCCGGTGGGTGACTGGGGTGCGGGCAATGTCGAACTCGTCGAGATCCCTTCAAATCGCGAGATCAACGACAATATCGTGGCCTACTGGCATCCGGCCCGCGTACTGACGGCCAACACCGCCTATTCCATGACCTACCGCCTGCATTGGTGCAATGACTGGCCGCTGCCCGGCGTCGCCGCACCGGCCGACGTCGTGGCCTCCGCCTCCGGCCTCAACTTCAAGCAGGACAAGCGTCTCTTCGTCATCGATTTCACCGGCGGTGATCTGACCGGCACCGTCACCGGGCAGGTCATCGCCAGCACCGGCGAGGTGTCAAATATCGTCGCCGTGCCCAATCCCGCCACCAAGGGAATCCGCCTCAGCTTCGAACTCGATCCCAAGAGCGCCACCCTCGTCGAGTTGCGCGCCGTGTTGCAGCGCGACGACAAGCCCATCTCCGAGACATGGCTGTATCGATGGACAGCCTGATCGCCACACTGCCTGCCGGGCGCGATGCCGCAATGGCGGACATTCAGCCGCTGATGCCCCCAGAGGCCCGTCTTGCCATGCCGGCCCAGTCGCTCACCCGCCAGGCGTCCGCTCCGGCCATGCCGGCGCCCGGGCCCGACGCTTCGACGCTAAGGGCCCGCATCTTCGTTTTCGGCCTGACCCTCGCGCTCACCGCCTTCGGCACAGAAGAGATCATCGCCGTGGTCAGCCCGGCCGGTGCCACCTGGCTGCAGGTTGTGTTCGCCGCGCTGTTCGCGGTCACCTTCGCGTGGATCGCCTTTCCCGCCGCCAGTGCCACGCTTGGCTTCTGGCGCCTCGCGACGCAAGGCGCGGCGGACGCTGCCACAGTTCCGCATGGCCCGCTCGGCCGCAACGCCCTCGTCATGCCGGTCTATAACGAGAATCCGACGGCGGTCTTTGCCGCCCTCGCCGCCATGGCCGGCGATCTCGTCTGCAGCCGCCTCGGTTCGGCCTTCGATATCGTAATTCTCAGCGATACCCGCGACCACGACATAGCGGAAGCGGAAATGGCGGCCGCCCGCCGCCTGGGCTCGATGATGGCGGGAAGGATGGCCGTCTATTACCGGCGGCGTGCCGACAACCGCCACCGCAAGGCGGGCAACATCGCCGATTTTGTCGCCCGCTGGGGTGGCCGCTACGACCATATGGTTGTGCTCGATGCCGACAGCACCATGACCGCCGAGACGTTGGCCCATCTCGCCCGCGCCATGGCCGCCGATCCCGCCGCCGGCATCATCCAGACCTTGCCGGCGCTGACCGGACGCCTGTCGCTGTTTGCCCGCATGCAGCAGTTCGCCGGCCGCGTCTACGGTCCGGTGGTCGCCGCCGGCATCGCCGCCTGGCACGGTCGCGACGGCAATTACTGGGGCCACAACGCCATCATCCGGGTTCGCGCCTTTGCCGCCGCCGCTGGCCTGCCGGAACTGCCGGGCCGCAAGCCCTTCGGCGGACATATCCTCAGCCACGATTTCATCGAAGCGGCCTTCATGCGCCGTGCCGGCTGGGCGGTCTACATGCTTCCCGAGCTGGAGGGCTCGTTCGAGCAGAGCCCGCCCAACCTCATCGATCTCGCGGCCCGTGACCGTCGTTGGGCGCAAGGCAACCTGCAGCACATGAAGGTCATATCGGCCAGCGGCCTGCACTGGATGAGCCGCCTGCATCTCCTGCAGGGGATCATGTCCTATCTCGCCTCACCCCTGTGGCTCGCCCTCATCCTCATCGGTCTCGGCCTGTCGCTGCAGGCCCGCTTCGTCGTTCCCGACTACTTTCCGAACGGCCTGGCGCTGTTTCCCACCTGGCCCATCTTCGATCCCGCCCGTGCGCTCCGCTTGTTTGGCTTCACCATGGCGGTGCTGCTGCTTCCCAAGTTTCTCGGCACCGCCCTGATCCTCGCCGACCGCCGTCGGCGCTCGGACTTCGGCGGCAGCGCGCGGCTGGCTGCCAGCCTTGTCACAGAGATCGTCCTCTCCTCGCTTATTGCCCCGGTGATGATGCTGGTGCAGACGATTGCCGTGGCCTCGATCCTCATGGGCCGCGACGCGGGCTGGGCGACGCAGAACCGCGACGACGGCAGCCTGGCCTTCGAAAATGCCTGGTATTGCCACGCCGGCCACATGATTTTCGGCCTGCTGCTGGTCGGCGCAAGCGCCGCGGTCTCGGTCTCCGCCACCTTGTGGATGGCGCCGATCGCGGTGGGCCTCGTCCTCGCCCCGCCCCTGACCTGGCTCACCGCTTCACCGCGGCTCGGGTGTTTCGCCCTCGATCTCGGCCTGTTCGCCGTCCCCGAAGAGCTATCCAGTCACGACCGAACGCCCGTCCGCCAGGCATCGGGTTGATCGCCGCGCGTTCCCTCATGTTGACCGAGATCAAGGCATCACTGCATGCTATAGGCAATTGATTGGCAATCGTGGGGCCATGTCCTAGGGTCGGCATTCGGGCTCCCCATCACGCAAGAGAGGTCTTACCCATGCCCTGCAAGACGATTGTTGTCTGTCTCAATGAAACCGACCGCGCCGACACGCTCATCGCGGTTGCCAGTGGACTGGCAGCGCGTTGCGAGGCCCATGTCATCGGTCTCTACGTCATCCCGGCCATGCAGGTCTATCCGGCCGTCGGCATGTACATGACCGCCGAAGTGTTCGAGGGACACCGCAAGTATTTCCAGGAACGCGCCGATGGCGTCGCCGCCCGCTTCAAGGAGGCCATGCGCCGCGAGGGCCTATCGTCGGAATGGCGGCATGTCGAGTCGACCTCGCCGCTCATCGCCGATGTCGTCATCGAACACGGATTGGCGGCCGATCTCATCGTCATCAGCCAGACCAACAAGGATTCGGAAGACGGCGTCGAGCTCGATTTTGCCGAGCGCGTCGTCATGGAGGCCGGCAGGCCGGTCCTCATGGTGCCGCTTTACGGCAATTTCTCCGAAGTCGGGACCTGCGTCCTGGCCGGCTGGAACGCCACCCGCGAAGCGGCCCGCGCCATGTTCGATGCGGTGCCGCTGATGCAGGCTGCCAAGAAGGTCTATGTCTGCTGGGTCGATCCCAGCAAGGACGAGGGCACTGCCGGCCAGCTTCCGGGCGCCGAGATCGCCTCGACCCTGTCGCGCCACGGCATCAAGGCGACGGTGGAGCCGCTGCCCACCAGCGGATTGATGGCCGGCGAAGCGCTCATTTCCCATGCCAGCGACATCGGTGCCGACCTTCTGGTGATGGGCGCCTACGGTCATACCCGCATGCGCGAGTTCGTGTTCGGCGGCGCGACCAAGTATGTGCTGGAATCGATGACCGTCCCGGTCCTCCTGTCGCACTGAGCATCCGGCCATGGCGCTCAAACGCATCAGGCTCGAACTGGCGCGCGACCCGGATTTTCCCGCCGGCAGCCCCGAGCACGGCTATGCCTTCACCGCCCCGCTCAACCACGACGGGCACATCGATGCCGCGGCCTGGAAGGCCAATCGCGATCTTTGCCGGGTGCGCCGCTTCTGGGGTGACGAGCCCGAGCAACTCGGCCACCTGGTGAGGAAGCCGGGCGGCTCGTGGGCCTTTCACTACGATATCGGCGGCGATGAGGACGACGACGAGGCCGGTTACCGCTTCGGCGATCATGCCTTCAAGCTCGGCGAATATGTCTCCATCCGCGACGAGGACGACCGCCTCAGAACCTTCCATGTGACGGCTATCCGCGACACCGGCTGAGACGGCGGTAAAGGGCGAGATATTTCGCCGTCATCGCCTCGTGCGAAAACCGCGCTCGCGCCTCGGAGCGGCAGGCTTCGGGCGCGATTTCATGGGTGCGCGCCAGTGCCGCCGCCATTTCCGCCACTGAATCGACCAGCCAGCCGGTGCGGGCGTGGTCGATCGCATTCACCAGTTCACCGGCGGGAAAGGCGATGACCGGCGTGCCGGCGGCCATGGCCTCCATGACGACCAGCGAGCCGGCCTCGGCCGACAGCGACGGCATCAACAGACAGCGCGCAGCGGCCAGGAAGCGGCGCTTGCGGGCCAGCCCGAGCGGCCCGATGAAGCGCCGCTGGCCATCGAGGCGCGGGGCGATCTCGCGGTCGAAATAGCGTTGCGCCTCAACGCCTGGAAAGACCTCACCGGCAACGAGCAGCGGCATGTCCGCCATGCGGGCGGCATCCAGTGCCAGATGCACACCCTTTTCCGGCGAGATGCGGCCGAGAAACAACGCAAAGCCGCGCCGCGCATGGCGTCCGGCAAAGGCCTCGACCGCGATCCCGTTGGGCACCGCATCGAGCATCGCCGGGCTGGCGGCAAAGGCCGCGCGCTGCGAGGCCGAGACGCAATTGAACCATAGACCGGGCCGCGGCGAGCGGATTTCTTCGGGCGGATACCGGTCGGCCGGCATGTGGAGGCTCACCAGGACGGGGACCCCGGGCGGCGGCAGATAGCACTGGAACTCCACCCCATGGATATGCACGAGGTCGATCGGCTGGCGGGTACACACAGCGACGACGGCGGAACGGTGTGCCGCCCATACCGCGGCGTCGCCGTTTCCGCCGGCAAGCGTGGCGGGCGGGGTGGAAACCAGGGTGCCGGCGACCCGCGAGCCGGCGCGGGCAACCACGATGGAGAGGTGGCCGCGCGATGCCAGCGCCGCATCGAGATGATGCACCACCTGTTCGGCGCCGCCCACGGCATCGGCGCCGACGGCCACGAACGGCGAAGCGACATTGAGGACGGCCAGGGTTTGCATGGTCAAGGCGAGCCATTGCAGGTGGAGGCGATCGGGTGCCGCAGCCTATATGGGATTCGGCGATTTGAAGCTAGGTTATGCACCGGCCACGGTCCGGCGGAGCGATGCCGCGGCACTTCAAGGAGGCTTTGGCATGACGGACTTTTCGGGCAGGACGGTGATGGTCACCGGTGCGGCCGGCAATCTCGGACAGGTCGTGGCGCGGCGCTTTGCGGGCCTCGGCGCCCGGCTCGCCCTCATCGGCCGCAGCGCCGAACGGCTCGCCGCCGTGCATGGAACGGACGGACCGGACCGGATGCTGGTGGAAGTCGACCTCGTCGACCGGGCTGCCAGCGAGCGGGCCGTCGCGGCCATCGGCGAACGGCTCGGCGGCCCCCACATCGTGTGCGCCATCGCCGGCGGCTTCCATATGGGCGAACCGGTACACGAGACCCCTGAAGCGGACTGGCGCGGCCTGATCGACCTCAACGTGGCGACCCTCATCAATACGGCGCACGCCGCGGTACCCCCCATGCTCGCGGCCGGGAGCGGCAAGATCGTCACCATCGCCGCCGGCGCGGCTCAACACGGCACGGCCGGCATGGGCGCCTACAGCGCCGCCAAGAGCGCCGTCATCCGCCTGACCGAGGCCATGGCGCAGGAACTGCGTCGCGGCGGCATCAATGTGAACTGCATCCTCCCCAGCATCATCGACACCCCGGAAAACCGCACCGCCATGCCCAAGGCCGATCCGGGGCGCTGGGTGACGCCGGACGAGATCGCCGATCTGGTAGTGTTTCTGTCATCGCCGCAATCGGCCGCCATCCACGGCGCCGCCATCCCGATCACCGGATTATCGTAAACAGAAGATTGCCTGGGACAGCTATTCTGGCGCACCCCGCTTTGGCATGGCCGCAGCGGGACACATCGAGCCGATTTCGCGGCATCCGGACGCGCGGCGCGAAAGGCCATCGGCGGCCGTAGCAACTATGCTGAAAAAGTCCTGAAATCCGCCACTTTTGCCGTCGCGCCAGGATCGTGCGCGCAGGCCGTTTCAGCGCCCGTTCGCAACGTTCGGCGGACGCCACTTCCGAGGCCCGCCATGGCCGGAAAATTGCATGCCTCGCAATGACCCGATCCAGATACAAAGCCCAAGCCCATGCAACCCCGGAAGAACGAGAACTTCAAACCTTCGGCCGACGCCGCCCCGACGGCGGACATCGAGGTGCGCATTGCCTCCTCGCTGACCGCCATCGAAGCCGAATGGCGCGCCTTCGAGGCCAGCGCCTATTGCAGCCACTTCCAGACCTGCGACTGGCTGAGCGGCTATCTTGCCGCCCGACCGCGCCCGGACTGCGATGTCGCCATCGCCATGGTCTACGCCAATGGCGGTTTGCGGATGATCCTTCCCCTCGACATCGACCGCCGTCGCAACATCACGCGTCTGGAGTGGCTGGGCCACGACATCAACGACTACAACGCCCCCATCATCGACCTCGCCTGGGCAAAAGACCTCTCCGCCACCGACATGCAGGCGATCTGGGCAAGAATTCTGGCGGCGCTGCCGGGCATCGACTATGTCCATATCCAGCGTCAGCCGGCCCGCATCGGCGGGATCGTCAATCCCATGGCGTATCTGTCCGGCATGCACGATACCTGCCACGCCTACGCCGTCGCACTCGATGCCACATGGCCCGAAACCTATGCCCGCCTGCGCAGCGCCAAGTCGCGCCGCCGCCTGCGCGAGAAGATGAACCGTCTCGCCAGATCGGGCCCGGTGCGCCTCAGGCGGGTGCGGCGCCCCGACGAGCAGCGCGAGACTCTGCATCGGCTGGTCGCCTGGAAGAACCGCCAGCTTGAGCGCAGCGGCGACCGCAACCCGTTCTCTGACGGCGAATTCGAGAAGATCCTCGTCAGCCTCGGCGATGCCGGCGGCCCGCACGGCGCCCTGCGCCTGTTTAACCTCGAAGTCGGCACGACCGTTGCAGCCGCGGCGCTGTGCCTGGCCGGTCGCGACAATCTCAACCTGTTCATCACCGCGCACGATCCCGAGATATTCCAGGAATGCTCGGTCGGCACCTTGCTGATGGTCAAGCTGATGGAGACCGCCACCCGCTCCGGGCGCTCCAGCTTCGATCTCTCGTGCGGCGATGAGCCCTACAAGCGCGACTGGAATGCCGATGTCATGGATCTGCTGGTCACCCAATGGCCGCTCAATCTGCGCGGTCGTCGCGCCAGCGTCGTGGAGGGGATGCGGATCGCCGGCATAAGATGGGCCAAGGCGCGGCCATGGGCCGTCAGCTTCGCCCAGCGCCTGCGGCGCTTCCGGACACAGATCCGCACGGCCGAGATGTCGCCGTCGGGACCGCAGACCAGGACCGCGGCGGCAGCCGCCGCCAGCCTCGAACTGGCACTCGACGGCGCCCGCGCCCTGCATTCAGCCATTTATGACCGGCTGGGCATCCGCCACCTCACCCAGTGACGGCGCGCTCCATGGCGGGCCGCGGCGGCGTCACCATGACGATGGCGTTGCCGGCGGCAAGGTCGATCCTTACCGGCCCGGCGACCTCGTTCGACAGCGTCAGCGTCGAGCCCAGCGGCACCATGCGCTTGTCGAGCGGCCAGCGCACGCCGGCCAGCGAGAGGCCCTCAAGGTCCGACAGGGCGATGATCGACAGGCGCGAGCCGGGCGGCGCCTCGAGACGGTGCTCGCCGGGATAGAGCGGCCAGGCTTCCTCACGGCCGCTGGTGACGAAGGCATCGGTCCCGCCCCGTGCCAGGCCGAGCGCCAGCGTCAGATGCGCAAAGGCATGGTCCGACTGGCCCCCGAGGCCGCCGGCCAGGATCACTTGCTGCGCGCCGCGTTCCAGGGCCGCCCTGACCGCCAGTTCCCCATCGGTTGAATCCTTGTCGGCCGGAAACCTCTGGCGCGGCACATGGCCGGCAGCAGCGATGAGCGCCGGCGGGGCCGAATCGAAGTCGCCCACCCACAGTTCCGCCTCAAGCCCCAGGGGTGCAGCGTGCATCATGCCCGCATCGGCGGCGATGATGCGCGCCCCGGCCAGTTGACCCCTGAGGCGGTCGGTCGGGTGGAGATCGCCTCCCAGCAATACGGCAAATTTCGTCATCGGTCCTCATTTCGCGGGCCGCTCGACGTCGGTTCTTGCATCGAGACCCGCTCTTATATAAGCATTGTCGTCGCTCTACGGGGTGTCCTTCGGGACTGAGAGGCGTTTTTTGGCGCCAACCCGCTGAACCTGATCCGGGTCATGCCGGCGGAGGGAGTAGGAGCCAGCCATCGGCGACTACATCCGTTCAACCAGATGCTTGAAGGAGGCGCCGATGCGCAAATTATCGCTGTTTCTCATCCTCATTGCCCTCATGAGCCTGCCTGCGCGGGCCGCCGAGACGCTCACCATCTATACCTATGACAGTTTCGTTGCCGACTGGGGACCGGGACCCCAGGTGAAGAAGGCCTTCGAGGCCGCGTGCGACTGCAAGGTCGAATTCGTCGGCATCACCGATGGCGTAGCGATCCTCAACCGGCTGAAGCTGGAAGGCACCAAGGCCAGCGCCGATCTGGTGCTCGGCCTCGACCAGAACCTCATCGCCGAAGCCGAGGCGACCGGACTGTTCGAGCCCGCCGGCATTGACGCTTCCAACGTCAGGCTGCCCATTGCCTGGAGCGACAAGGTGTTCGTGCCCTACGATTACGGCTATTTCGCCGTCGTCTATGACAGCGACAAGATGAAGACCCCGCCGATGAGCCTCGATGAACTGGTGAACGGCGATCCCGACCAGAAGATCGTGCTGGAGGACCCGCGCACCTCGACGCCGGGCCTCGGTTTCCTGTTGTGGATGAAGGCCGTCTATGGCGACAAGGCCGGCGATGCCTGGCGCAAGCTGTCCAAGCGGGTCCTGACGGTGACACCCGGGTGGAGCGAGGCCTATGGCCTGTTCACCAAGGGCGAAGCGCCCATGGTCCTGAGCTACACCACCTCGCCCGCCTATCACGTCATGGAGGAAAAGACCGACCGCTACAAGGCGGCCTCCTTCAAGGAAGGCGAATACCTGCAGGTCGAGGTGGCGGGGCTGCTTGCCTCTTCGCGGCACAAGGACCTGGCGCGGAAATTCCTCGCCTTCATGACCGGCCCCGCCTTCCAGGACCTCATCCCGACCACCAACTGGATGTTCCCGGCCGGCAAGACCTCAAAGCCCCTGCCCGATGCCTTCCAGCACCTGGTCAAGCCGACGGCAACGCTGATGCTGGCGCCCGAGGAGGTGGCCGCGAAGCGCAAAGGCTGGATTGCCGAATGGCTCGATGCCATGAGCAAGTAGTCGGCCATGATCGATCGCCGCGGCGTGACGACAGGAGGCCTGTCGCTGGCCCTTGTCGCCGGGTTGACCGCCGCGGCGTTCGCCGCCCTCATCGTCACCGCCGCCGGCCACGGCGGTAATGCCGGCCTGATGACCGCCTATACCGCCCGGGTGGTGCGCTTTACACTTCTCCAGGCGTTGGCCTCGACAGTGCTGTCAGTCGCACCGGGCATGCTGGTCGCCCGCGCGCTGGCGCGACGCGCGGCCTTTCCCGGCCGCCGGCTGGTGCTGCGGCTGTTTGCCTTGCCGCTCGCCCTCCCGGCCATCGTGGCGGTGCTCGGGGTGGTGGAGATATGGGGACGGCAGGGCCTCGTCAACCGTGGAGCCGAAGCGCTGGGACTGGCGCCGGTGATCGACATCTACGGCCTCACCGGCATCCTCATCGCCCATGTCTTCTTCAACCTGCCGCTGGCGGCACGGCTGTTTCTGGGCGCCCTCGACCGGGTGCCGGGGGAAAGCTGGCGGCTGGCGGCGCAACTGGGCTTCGACGGGCGTGCCACTTGGCGGCTGATCGAATGGCCAGTCCTCAGGAGCCAGCTACCCGCCGTTGCCGGCCTCGTCTTCATGTTGTGCATCGCCAGCTTCACCGTGGTGCTGACGCTGGGCGGCGGCCCGCGCGCCACCACCATCGAGGTGGCCATCTACCAGGCGCTGCGCTTCGACTTCGATCCGGGACTGGCGGTACGCCTTGCCCTCATGCAGCTCGTCCTCACCGGCGCGCTGGTGTTCGCCGGGGTGCGCATGACGCAGCCGCTGGAGGTGGCGGCAAACCTCGACCGGCGGGTGCCGCGGCCGGATGGGGCAACTCTTGGTGCCCGTCTCGGCGATGCGGCGATCATCGCCCTTGCCCTCGCCCTCACGCTGCCGGTGTTCGCCGCCATCCTCGGTTCCGGGCTGGCAGCGCCGCTCGCCCATCTGGCCGGCGAGGCGAGTGTCTGGCAGGCCGGTGCCACCAGCCTCGAAATCGCCTCGCTGGCCGCCGTCCTGTCCATCGCCCTTGCCTGGCCGCTCAGCGAGATGGCATCAAGCGGACGCCAGGCCTCGGCAGGCCGCCTGCTGCGCGGCCTCGGGCATGGGGCGGAACTGGCTTCCAGCCTCGTTCTGGTCATGCCGCCGGTGGTGCTGGGCGCCGGCTGGTTCGTGCTGTTGCTGGCGGTGCCCGGCGGCCGCGACATGGGCTTTGCCGTGGTCGTTGCCATCAACGCGCTGATGGCGGTCCCCTTCGTGACCCGCATTCTGGGCCCGGCCGTCAACGACAGTCGCGCCCGCCACGACAGGTTGTGCGCCAGCCTCGGCATCACCGGCCTTGCCCGCTTGAGGCTGATCGACTGGCCGGTGCTCGCGCGGCCCTTGTCGGTGGCGACCGCCTTCGCGCTCGCCCTGTCACTGGGCGATCTCGGCGTCATTGCCCTGTTCGGCAGCGAGCATCTGGTGACGCTGCCGCTGTTGCTGCTGCAACGCCTCGGCAGCTACCGGGTCGACGATGCCGCCGGCCTTGCCCTCATCCTCGGCGGCCTGTGCATGGCCATTATGACGCTGGCCGAACAGGCGGCCCGGCGCGACAGGGACCGTTGAGATGACGGCCCCGCGCATCAGACTCAACGACGTGGCGTTCGCGCGCAGCGACTATGCCTGCTTCTTCGCCCTCGATATCCCGGCGGGTGCGCTGGTGGCGGTGACCGGGCCGAGCGGGGCCGGCAAGTCCACATTGCTGGACCTGATCGCCGGCTTCGAAATGCCGCAGTCGGGCACCATCCTGATTGGTGAGCGCGACGTGACTGGCGATCAGCCGGCGGTCCGTCCGGTCTCCATGCTGTTCCAGGACAACAACCTGTTCGCCCATCTGAGCGCTGCCGACAATGTCGGTCTCGGCATCTCGCCGCGGCTGTCCCTGACCAGCGACGATCGCCAGCGGGTCCAGGCGGCGCTGGCGCGCGTCGGCCTTGACGACAAGGCATCGCGCCTGCCGCGCCAGCTCTCGGGCGGCGAGCGCCAGCGGGTGGCGCTGGCTCGCGCGCTCGTCAGGGACCGCCCAGTACTGCTGCTGGATGAACCTTTCGCCGCCCTCGGCCCGGCGCTCCGGCGCGAGATGGCAGCGCTGGTGGCCGAGCTCAGGGACGAACGCCACCTGACCGTCCTGCTGGTCACCCACGAGCCGGCCGATGTCGCCGGCATCGCCAGCCATGTGGCTTTCCTCGATGCCGGCCGGGTGCATGCCTTCGGGCTGCCCGAAGACGTGCTTGGCGGCGGCGACAGCAAGCAGATCGGAGATTATCTCGGACGGCGCTAAACCCGGGCTTCCAGTCCCAGGAGGCTCGCCAGCCTCGCCTGATCGGCGCGCAATCCGGCGCTCGGCCCGTCATGGATGATGATGCCGCGATCCATGACCAGGGTGCGCGGGGCGAAATCGAGCGCGATGCGGGCATTCTGCTCGACCAGGATCATGGTGAGGCCCTCCTCGTCGCGCAGGCGGTGCAAGGCGCGCTGCAGGTCGGCGACGATCACCGGCGCCAGCCCCTCGCTCGGCTCGTCCATCAGCAAAAGGCGGGGATTGCCCATGAGGGCCCGCCCGATGGCCAGCATCTGCTGCTCGCCGCCCGAAAGCTGGTTGCCGCGATTGGCCTTGCGCCCCCCGAGCGCGGGAAACATCGTGTAGACCCGCTCCAGCGTCCAGGCACCGCCGCCGCGTCCCGCCACCTGGAGGTTTTCCTCGACCGTCAGCGAGGGGAAGATTTCTCGCTCCTGCGGCACATAGCCGAAGCCCGCCTCGACCCGCGCTTCGATGCCGGCCCTGGCAAGCGGGCGGCCACGATAGGAGATGGTGCCGCCATGCAGGTCGGTGTGGCCCATGAGGGTGGCAAGCAAGGTCGTCTTGCCGACGCCGTTGCGGCCGATGACGGCGAGGCTCTCGCCGCCACCGAGGTCAAGGTCGATGTTCTCGATCACCACTGTGTGGCCGTAGCCGGCCGCGACGCCGGCGAGATGGAGGCCCGCATCAGCCATGGCGCGCCTCACCGAAATAGACCGCCTGCACTTCGGGATCGGCGGCGATCTCATCCGGTGCCCCCTCGCGCAGCACCCCGCCGGCCACCAGCACCGTCATGGAGCGGGCAAAGCGGAACACCACGTCCATGTCGTGCTCGATGATGAGTACGGCGATGGCCTCGGGCAGGGCGGCGATCTGGTCGAGGATGAGATGGCTGTCGACCTGGGGAACCCCGGCCGCCGGCTCATCGAGCAGCAGCACGCGCGGCTTGAGCGACAGGGCAATGGCGATCTCCACCAGCCGCTGGCGACCATAGGGCAGCTCGCGCACCGGCGTCAGGGCATGCGCCGTCAGGCCGAGACGGTCGAGAAAGGTGATGGCCTCGCCCGCCAGCCGCTCGCGCACCGCGCGCGAGGGAAGCACCCGCCCGGCCAGGCCATGGCGCTCGGCCAGCGCCAGCATGACATTGTCGATGGCGGCAAGACCGGCGAACAACTGGTTGATCTGGAAGGTGCGCACCAGCCCTGCCTTCACCCGCCCGGCCTGGCCGAGGCGGGTGATGGGTCGCCCGTCCATGAGAACTTCGCCGCCATCGGGCTTCAGCGCCCCGGAGATGAGATTGACGAGGGTGGTCTTGCCGGCGCCGTTGGGGCCGATGAGGGCATGGCGGGCGCCGGGCACCAGCACCAGGCTGACGTCGCGGGTGACGTGCAGGGCGCCGAAATGGCGATTGAGGCGCAGGGTCTCGAGGGCGGGCGCTGGTGTCATGGATGCCGCCTCCAGGCGCCATTGAGCCGGTCGATGAGGCCCATGAAACCGCCGCGGAAGAACAGCACCGCCAGCACCAGCACAAGCCCGACGCCGAACTCCCACAATTCCGGGTTGGCCTTGGCCAGCCGGTCCTCGATCAGCATGTAGACCGTGGCGCCGATAAAGGCGCCATAGAGCCGGCCCGGTCCGCCCAGCACCACCATGATGAGGACGGTGCCCGAGCGGGCAAAGCTCAAGGCGTCCAGCGTGATGAAGCTGTTGGACTGGGCGAACAGGCCGCCGGCGATGCCGGCGAGCGCCGCGCCGCCCGTATAGACGCTCACCAGCCGCCAATAAACGGGTGAACCGATGGCATGCATGCGCCGGGTGTTCTCGCGCAGACCCACCAGCGATGCGCCCAGCGGCGAATGGATTAGCAGGCGCACGGCGATGAAACACACGAACAGGACGGCAAGCGAATAGAGATAGTAATGGCGTCCCCACAGGTCATTGTTGAACACCCCGAGTAGGGGATCGATGGCAATGCCCATCAGCCCGTCGAAACCCCCCGTCCAGCTCTCGGCCACATTGGCGAATTCCTGCAGCATGATGGCGAACGCCAGCGTCAGCATGATCAGCGCCAGCCCGTGGTAGCGCAGCAGCACCAGCCCGGTGACGAAGCCGAGGAGACCCGCAACGGCGCCCGCGAACACCAGGCCGGTGATGGGCTCGTTCCAGCCCAGATGCGCCGACAGCATCCCCGCCGCGTAGGCCCCGGCGCCGAAATAGGCGGCATGGCCCAGCGTCACGATGCCGGCATAGCCAAGGATCAGATCGAGCGACAGGGCGAACAGGATGTAGATCAGCACCTGGGTGCCGAAGGCAAGGTAGCCGGGAAAGGCGAAGAACACCGCGACCGCGGCCAGCCATGGCAGCGCCTCGGCCCAGTTGATGCGCCCCCGCCGGGCGACCGCGGCCAGGATGTCGTCGCGGGTCGAAACCACGCTCATGCCGGCTTGCCGAACAGGCCCTGCGGGCGCACCAGCAGGATGGCGATGGTCACCACGTAGATGAAGAAGGCCCCGCCTTCCGGCCACAGATATTTGCCGCCGGTGTCGATGATGCCGAGCAGCAGGGCAGCGAAGAAGGCGCCGCGCACCGATCCCATGCCCCCCACCACCACGACGATGAGGAAGAACACCAGATAGATGAAGGCAAAGCGCGGGTTGAGTCCCAGGATATTGATGGCAAGCCCGCCGCCGATGGCCGCCAGCCCCGAGCCGAGCGCGAAGGTGAGCATGAACAGCCGGTCGACCCTGATGCCCAGCGACTGGGCCATGCGGCGGTTGTCGACGGCGGCGCGGATCTTCGCCCCGACGACGGTGCGCTCCAGGCCGATCCACAAAGCAAGCGCCGTGGCAAGGCCCACCACGATCACGAACACCCGGTAGGCGGGAAACGTCTTGAAGCCGAGATCGACCTGCCCCTGGAGGAAGGAAGGCAGGTCCACATGCGGCGGCTGCGGGCCGTAGAGATAAGTGACCACGCCCACCGCCATGAACACCAGCCCGATGGACATGAGCACCTGCTCAAGCTCGCTGGCGCGATAGAGCGGGCGGTAGAGAACGCGCTCGAACGGCAGGCTGAAGGCGGCCACGACAAGACCCGCGATGATGAGCGACGGCAGGAAACCCAGGCCCCAGGCGTTCATCAGGCTGACCAGGCAATAGCCGCCGGCCATGGCGAAGGCCCCGTGGGCGAGATTGACGAAGCCCATCAGTCCCATGGTCACCGACAGGCCGACCGAGATCATGAACAGCAGCATGGCATAGGCAAAGCCATCGAACAGAATGCTGACGGTCGCGATCAGCACGTCACCCATGGCCCGGTTCATCCCCCTTGCGGCAAAGCGGGGCGAGCCGCAGCCCGCCCCGTTCTCTCACATTCCGGCGCTTGCCCGGCTCACGAGCCGCATTTGCCGACCTTGAGCTCCTTGCACGGGTCCTTCACCTGCGAAATGGTGTCGATGACTTTCACCTTGAGCTTGCCGCCTTCCGAGACGATCTTTTCCACATGCTCGTCCTGCACGATGTCGCGGGTCTTGGCATCGATCATGATCGGTCCGCGCGGCGAGTCGAATTTCCATCCCTCCAGCGCCTTCATGGTGCCCTCGGCGGTGACATCGCCGTTCTGCACCTTGATGGCGTGGGCGATGGCGGCCATGCCGTCCCAGCCGGCAACGGCCATGAAGTCAGGTGTCGTGTCGGCGCCATAGGCCGCCTTCCATGCCTTCACGAAAGCCATGTTGGCCGGGTTGTCATAATCGGCGGCATAGTGATGCATGATGGTCAGGCCGGTGGCCGCCTCACCCATGCCCTGAAGCTGGGTATCGGGGACGAGGTCGCCGGGGCCGATGAGCTTGATGCCGGCAGCCGCCATGCCGAGATCGCCATAGGTCTTGACCACGGCGGCGGCATGGTTGCCCGAGGGCACGAAGACGTAGAAGCAATCGGGCTTGGCGTCCTTGACGCGCTGCAGGAAGGGCGTGAAGTCCGGCACCTCGCGCGGGCCGCCCATGGGCACGGCATCGACCACCTTGCCGCCCGCCTTTTCAAACCCCATCTTGAAGGCGGCGAGGCTGTCCTTGCCGGGCGGGTAGTCGGTATAGCCCACCGCAGCGGTCTTGCAGCCCAGCTTGTCGTGGGCATAGTTGCCCATGGGATAGCCGGTCTGCCACATGGTGAACGAGGTGCGGGCGATATAGGGCGACAGGTTGGTGATCCACGCCGTGCCGGCATTCATGACGATCATCGGCACCTTGGCCTCGGTCGCCAGCGGTGCCGAGGCCATGGCATTGGGCGAGAACACGAAGCCGGCCAGCATCTGCACGCCCTCGCGGGTAATCAGTTCCTGCACCATGGTCTTGGCGACCGCCCCGCCCGGATTCTTGGAATCGCGGTTGATGAGATCGACGCTATTGTCGCCGAAGGCTTCCGGGTGCTCTTTGATGTAGAGCTTCATGCCCTTTTCGATGAGGTCGCCGAACTGCGCGGCGCCACCGGAAAAGGTCATGACCACGCCCACCTTGACGGTCTTGGCGAAGGCCGCCCCCGGCGCCAGCAGCGCCGTGGCGGCAGCCAGCGAAATCAACAACTTGCGGATCGACATTGCGTTTCCTCCCTGGGTAAGCGTCATGCGCGCTCTTTGATCCATGGCAACAGTTTAGCATCCGGCGCCGCGCGGCAACGAAAATTTCGACACCCGGAACGAACCCGGCCCTGTCGCGACCGGTGCTATCCGCCGAGATAGCCCTGCAGAACATTCACCGTATTGATGCCGATGGCCTCGACGGCATAGCCGCCCTCCATGACGAACAGGGTGGGCAGTTTCAGCCTCGAGATGCGGGCGCCATAGGTGATGAAGTCGGCCGATTCCAGCTTGAAGAAGCTGATCGGATCCTCCTTGAAGGTGTCGACACCGAGCGACACGACCAAGGCATCGGGACTGTACTTCCCGATCCTGCGGCAGGCGCTTTCCAGCGCCTTGCCCCACACGTCGTAGGGCGTGCCGGCCGGCAGGGGATAGTTGACGTTGAAGTCTTCGCCCTTGCCCGCGCCCTTCTCGTCGGCATAGCCGAGAAAATACGGATAGGCATCTTCCGGGCGGCCGTGCAGCGACACGAACAGCACATCGTCTCGGTCATAGAAGATGTCCTGGGTGCCGTTGCCGTGGTGGAAGTCGACATCGAGGATGGCAACCCTTGTAGCGCCGTCGTCGATGAACATCTGGGCGGCCATGGCGGCATTGTTGAAGAAGCAGTAGCCGCCATACATGTCGCTGGCCGCATGATGGCCGGGGGGCCGGCACAGCGCGAAGGCCGACGCCGCGCCGCCGGCGACGAGGCGTTGCGCCGTCTGGGCAACCGAGGCCGAAGCGCACGCCGCATCCCAGGTGCCGGCGGTGATCGCCGTCTCGGTAGCGAGCGCGTAATAGCCGGCCTTGCCGTCTATGTTGCGCGGCACCCGCTGCTGCATGCGGCGCATGGGAAAGCCGGTGGGGATGATTTCGCCGCGAAACCCGGCGGCCGTCCATTCGCCCCAGGCGCTCTTGAGGAAGCCGATGTAGCCCTTGTCGTGGATGCGTTGCAACGGCTTCATGACGAGCCGCTCAGGGGTCATCATGTCGTCGAGCCTGCGGGATTTCAGCTCGCGCAGGATGTATTCCATGCGCGAGGGCCGCTCGAACGGCGTCACCAGTTCACCGCCCGACAATTCGCCCTGCGGAAAATGCTTCCTGTGGTCCTCGGAAAAAACGACCTTCATGCCCTGCCTCCCGTTCATGCTCTTGAAGGCAGGGACTTTGGCCGCTCACGCCGCATTGGGCAAGAGCGGATCGGCCTCTACTTGGTGAGGGCGATGCGGCTGCCGGCGAGATTCTTCAGCCCCGAGGGAACCGGCACGTCCGTTCCATCATAATTGGAGTTGAGCACCAGATTGGGGCCGGCCTGCAGTTTCACCGACCGCGCCACGATGGCGGTGTAGGCCGACTGGTCGGCGACCGGCTTGTTGGAATCGATCTTCAGAAAGCCCTGGCTCAGATAGATGGTGCCGATCAGCGTTCTGGCGTCGTCGCTGGTGATCTTGTTGGTGAGATCGGCCGGGTTGTTGCGATCCTCGAAGAACAGGATGCCCGCCAGCGCGCCGTCCTTGGGGGCGCTCAGCGTGACGGTGGAATCCTTCTTGAAGGTGAATGTCGCCTTGCCGGTCAGGTAGAAACCCACATTGGTCCCGTTGATCGTGGAGTTGCCGCCAACGGTGAAACTGCCGCCATTGATGACATAGACACCGGGCGAGAAGGTGACATTTGCGCCCTTGTCGATGTTGATGCCGGAACAATAGGTGCCCGGCAGCAGCGTCGCCGTCACGCCCACATAGCTGCTCTTTTTGTAGTCGCATCCGCTGAAGCTCGGGGGTGCGCGGTCGGCCAGCGGATCGGAAATCTTGGGACAGTCGGTGAGCGGCGCCGGGCTGAATGCCGATGTCGTGCCGTAATAGCCACCGGCCGTGCACGTCAGAAGACTGTTGAGCGTCGCGCTGCTGCCCGCATAGAGCGATTGCGACGAGGTCGAGTTCACATAGACCGCGCAGCCATTGGCGGTCATCATGGCCTTGTCCGTCAGATAGACCGTATCATTGGCGGTTTCATCGAGGCCGACCACGCAGACCTTGGTCGAACCGATCAATGTGGCGGTGGAACTGGCGACAATAGGCGTAACGTCATCGGAGATCAGTTGCGCAAAGAAGGGCGCCCACACCCGCGACAGCGTGACATCGACGGACGTTCCATCGGGCGCGATATTCGTCTTGACGGTCACTGAGCCGCTATAGCGGACGGCGTTGGCATTGACGAAATTCTGGACCACGGCGCCAACCTGCGACGTCTGGGTCTGTGCCAGAGAAAGCTCGCGTGCGCCGGCGATCGCCGCGGCATCGGCAACGGCCTGCAGTTCTGTACGGTAGCGCACCAGGAAGGCGTAGTCGGTCGCTACGCCTGCCACCACCAGCATGGCCGGCGCAGCAATTGCAAACGACAGCGCCAGCGCCCCGGCCTCGTGAGCGATAAAGCGCGCAATCAACCTTATACGACGCTTACTGAACATGACACACCCATGCCGCCAAACTGACCCACCCTACATAGAGGTCTTGAAAATTCTGATATTGAATTTGCTAAAATTGTAGCGGTCGCCGCATGCTGGTGGCCGGGCGGTCCCGGCGCGGGCCGCATGCCGAAAGCGCCGTCGGCCGATCATGACATCGGGGACAGGAACGGCTGATGAATACGTCTGCTGATGCCGCTGCACCCTGGAGCATGATCCGAAAAAGTGTAAGCACTTTTCGGATAAAATCATGCTCTATCTTATTGGAATCGATCAGGTTCATGATTTTGGATCGATTTGATCCAAAATCATCCTGATCTAGCCGGCACGTGCCAGGCTGGTGCGGTCGCAGACCCGCGCCGGCAACCACAGCGCGGCGACGGTTCCCTGTCCCGGGGCACTGCGGAAGATGAGCTTGCCGCCATGCAGTTCGACGATCTTCTTGGCAATCGGCAACCCCATGCCCAACCCCTCGGCCTGGCGGGAAAAGCTCATGTCGGCCTGGAAGAAAGGCTGCAGATATTCATCCAGCTTGCGCATGTCCAGGCCCGGCCCGTTGTCGCGCACCGACAAGGCGAGCGATCCGTCCTCCTGCAATATCGGCTGCACGTTCACGGTGCCGCCGGCAGAAGAGAACTTGACCGCGTTGTCGATCAGCCGCGACAGCGCATCGGTCAGCCAGCGGACATCCCCAAGCACGCTGACAGACGTCGGCGGGTGGCGGGCAACCACCTGGACGGACTTCGTCCTGGCCTTCATCTTCAGCTTCGACAGGGCGTTGTCGAGCAACTCTTCCACATCGAAAGGCTCGCGCTTGACGTCCTGACCGCCGCCGAACAGGCGCGAATAGGTCAGCACATCGCTGACGATTTCGTTGAGACCACGGGCCGCGGCCGTGATCTCGCCCATGTGCTGGCGCTGTTCGTCGGTGAGCGAATCCTTCAGATCGTTCTCAAGCACGCCGGCAAAGCCGACCAGCACATTCAAGGGCGTGCGCAATTCGTGGCCGAGCAGGTGGAAGAGACTGTCCTTGGTGCGGCTCGCCATATCGGCCGCTGCGCGCGCCTGGCGCAGGTCGCGCTCGATCTGGCCCGAACGCAACACGAACTTCACCTGATAGGCGAACAGCGACCAGTTCACCGGCTTGGTGACGAAAGACGTGGCGCCGGCCGCAAAGGCCCTTTCGATCGCCTCGCTGTCGTCGCGGCTGGTGGCCACGACGATCGGCAGATCGATGGTGCGTGGCGTCTGGCGCAAATGCGCTATGAGGCCGAAGCCGTCGAGCTCGGGCATGCCGAGGTCGACCACGGCGAGATCGAAGGCCTCGCGCGACAGGCGCTCCCAGGCATCGCGGCCGTTCTCGACGCAGACCACGGTGGTCGCCTCGTCGCTCAGGCGGGCCAGCATCATCTCGCGCATGATGGGGTCATCGTCGGCGACAAGAACCCGCCGTTCGATGGACTGCCTCTCAGTGGTACCGTCGCACGCTGCCATTGCTGCTCGCCAGATGATTTCTGCCCCGATGCGCCGCAGCCTAGCTCTCAAAGGTTAATCGAGCCTTTTTCCTTATGGTTGACGCGGAAGCCGAACATTAACCATTGGCCGCTAGTTTGGCGGACCCGGGTGGTGCGGCATCGGCCGCGATAGAGCAGGCAGGATTGCCGAGCGCGGCGAAACGACGTGAAGAAACGGCGCCAGTCCATAGGCCGCAAGATTACGGTCACCGTCATCACCGCGGTGTTCGTTGCCGTCACCGCGGCGACCGGATTCTTCTTGTGGCGCCAGACCACCCAGGACTACTTTTCGCGCATTTCCGAGCTGCAGGTCACCGCCGATGTGTTTTCCTCGGTGGTGGCGCCGCATCTGGCGCGCAATGAAAGGACCCAGGCGCTCATGGCGCTTCGGGCCATCGCCAAGCTGCCGAGCATTCCCTATATCGCGGTCATCGACGCCAAGGGAAAGCCGTTCGCAGCGCTTGGCTCAGCCGTCCTGCTGACGTCGGGCGCGGTCAAGGTCAGGGGCGGCGGCCTTCTCGATCTCCTGAGCACCACCGCCCTGCCGGTCAAGGTACCGATCATCAATGCCGGCCAGAATGTCGGTTCGCTGGTGTTGCTCGCCGATATCTCCGACCTGCAGCGACGGCTGAAGATCGGCCTCTTGCTGACCCTGGCGGTCGCCAGCACCGCTTCGCTGCTCGGTGTCGCCATCGCCAACGCCATGCGCAAGAAAATCGTCTCGCCTCTCGCCGATCTGTCGGCGGCCATGAGCGAGGTGCGCTCGACCCATGATTTTTCCAAGCGGGTTGCCAGGACGAGCGATGATGAAACCGGTGATCTGGTCGAGGCCTTCAACGACATGCTGGCCCAGATCTCGACCCGCGACAACGCCTTGTCGCGGCACCGCGAGACACTGGAGCAGACGGTCGAGGATCGTACCCGCGAGCTGCGCGAGGCACGCGACGCCGCCGAAGGCGCAAACAAGGCCAAGTCCGACTTCCTCGCCACCATGAGCCATGAAATCCGCACCCCCATGAACGGCGTCATGGTGATGGCCGAATTGCTCGCCGCTGCCGAACTGCAGCCGCGCCAGCAACGCTATGCCGAAGTGATCGTGCGCTCCGGCCAGAGCCTGCTCACCATCATCAACGACATTCTCGATCTCTCCAAGATCGAGGCCGGAAAGCTGGAACTGGAACAGGTCGAGGTGTCGCCATGCCGGGTGATCGACGATGTCATGAGCCTGTTCTGGGAACGGGCGTCCTCGAAGGGGCTCGACCTCGCCGCCTTCGTGACACCCGATGTGCCGCACCGCATCATCGGCGATCCGGTGCGCCTCAATCAGATACTGAGCAACCTGGTCAACAATGCCCTGAAATTCACTGAAAAGGGCCACGTCGCCGTCTATGTCCGCAGCCTCCAGCGCCAAGGTGACCGGGTCAGCCTGGAGTTCTCGATCATCGATACCGGCATCGGCATTCCCGCCGACAAGCTCGGCAAGCTGTTCGAGGCGTTCTCCCAGGCCGACCAGTCGACCACCCGCAAGTTCGGCGGCACCGGTCTCGGTCTGGCCATCTGCAAGCGGCTGGTAGAGGCCATGGGCGGCGATATCCGGGTTGAAAGCGCCGAAGGCAAGGGATCGCGTTTCGTGTTTCGCATCGAGGCGAGGGCGGACGCCGACTACACGGTGATCGATCGCGATCATCTGGGGACATTCCACCGGGCGGTCGTGGCGGTGGCCGGGACCGCCACCCCGAGGGCGGTCGCCAGCTATCTCGAGGTAAGCGGGATCGAGGCAACCATCATCGCGCCCGATCGTCTGGGGAGCTTCGAGCTTGCCGGCTACCAGGCGGTATTCGGCGACACCAGGGCGCTGGCCGGACTGACCGGACAACAGCACCGGACACCTGGTCCGCATCGTGTCGTGGTCGCCGAAATAGGTGACATGACGGGCGAGGACCTGGTGCGCTCGGGTCTGGCGGACGACCTCATCATGCGCCCGGTCGCGCGCCGCGAGATGCGCGACATGGTCGAACGTATCGCGCGTGGCGAGCGGCGCGGCATTGCCGCTCTCCAGGCAACCGGCGGCCAGATGGAGATGCCGGACTTCCACGGCGCGCGCATTCTGGTGGCCGACGACAACGCCGTCAATCGCGAGGTGATCATCGAGGCCCTGCGCCGGCTCAATGTCAGCGTCGATGTGGTCGCCGATGGCCAGGAAGCCGTCACTCAATGGTCAGCCAAGCCCTATGCACTGGTGTTCATGGACTGCTCGATGCCGGTGATGGACGGTTTCAAGGCCACCGAAGCCATCCGCCGGCTCGAAGCCCAGCGGGAAGAAGCGCGGCGCACACCGATCGTTGCCCTGACGGCGCATGTGGCCGGCAGCGATGCCGACCACTGGCGGCGGGCCGGGATGGACGACTATGTCATCAAGCCCTTCACCATCAAGACCATTGCCGGATGCCTCACCCGCTGGGTCGGCGATCCGCCAGCCGTGGCGGCGCCGGCCGCACCGCCAGCCCAAGCCGTCGACCCGGCCTTGCCGGATGATGTCGCGGCGGTGAACCATCCCGATGAGGACATTCCGCTGCTCGACCAGACGATCCTCGCCGAACTCGGCGGCGACGGTTCGGATCTGGTCAAGCGGGTAAGCCGGCTGTTCATCGATCATGTCCCCGGCGCCCTGGCCGAGATCGACCGCAGCGCCGGGGGCGATGATGTCACAGCGCTGGCCGATGCGGTGCATGCGCTGAAGTCCATGTGCGCCAATATCGGCGCCGCACGCGCCGCCGCCGCCTGCCACCACCTGGAAACCCTGGCGCGCACCGGGCAGGCCTTCGATGCCGCCGATCATGTGGCGATCATTGCGCGCGAGGCCCACGCCGCCCTTGCCGAGGTGGCAAGGTTGCAGGACGCCGCCTGAGCATCGCCGTCAGGCCGCGACAAGCATGCCGTCGAGCGGGATGGCCGGCGTCTTGCCGGCGATGAGGTCGGCGGTGATGCGTGCCGCGCCATGGCTCATGGTCCAGCCCATGTGGCCCTGGCCGGTGTTGAACCACAGGTTCTTGTGGCGGCCCTGGCCGAAGATCGGCGTTCCTTCCGGCGTCATCGGCCGCAGGCCCGCCCAGTAGTCCGGCTGGGCATAGTCGGCGGCGTCCGGAAACAGCGATCGCGCCACGTTCAGCATGGTGCGGAAGTCGGAGGGCCGGTGCGAACGGTCATAGCCGGAGAACTCGGCAGTGGCGGTGAGCCGCATGCGCTCGCCCAGCGGGCAATAGGCGACCAGCGTCTCCTCGTCGACACCGCCGATCGACGGCACATTGTTGCGCCCCGCCGTCGGCACCGTCACCGAATAGCCCTTCACCGGATAGATCGGCAGGTCGGCCCCGAGGCCGCGCGCCAGATGCGGCGAAAACACGCCGAGCGCCAGCACATAGACATCGGCGCTCTCGCGGCCCTTGCCGGTGACGACGGCGTTCACCCGGTCGCCGTCGAGATCGAAACCCTTGATCTCGGTGGAATACTCGAAGTTGACCCCCTTGTCCTTGAGCCAGGCGCTCATGTTGCGGGCGAACATGCGGCAGTCGCCGCTTTCATCGCCCGGTGCATAGAGGGCGCCGGCGAAACGCTCCTTCACCGGGGCAAGGGCCGGATCGACACGGGCGATGCCATCGCGGTCGAGCGACTCGATCACACAGCCGGCGTCGGTGAGGATGCGCGACTTGGAGCGGGCGCCCTCGAACAGCGCCGGCGTACGATAGAGATAGAGCAGGCCGCCGCTGCGTCCGTCATAGGCGATGGGCGCATGACCGAGCGTGTCATGGAACACGCTTTGCGAATAGCCGCACAGCCGCGCCTTGCGCGTGGTGTTGATGAGGGCGCGCTCAGGGGTGCATTCCTTCCAGAACCGCCACATCCAGCGCCAGAAGGCGGGATCGAGATTGGGGCGAAAGCGCAGCGCCTGATCGTTGCGCCACAACGAGCGCATCAGGATGCCGGGCGCCGCCGGCGACGACCAGGCATAAGCATGGCCCGGCGCGAACAGGCCGGCATTGGCATAGCTGGTGAAGGAGGCGGCCTCGCTTTCACGGTCGATGACCGTGACCTCGAAGCCGTCGCGATGGAGCTCGTAGGCCGTGGTGATGCCGACGATCCCCGCTCCCATGACGATCGCCTTCATGGCCTGGCCTTTCAGTCGATAGCGGCTTCGACCATGATCTCGACGGTGAACTCCGGCGCCGCCAGCCTGGCCTCGACGGTAGCCCGCGCCGGGGCGCAGCCGGGGGCCACCCAGGCGTCCCAGGCAGCGTTCATCTCGGCAAACGTCGCCATGTCGGCGATCCAGATGTTGGCCTTGAGCAACTTGGTCTTGTCGCTGCCGGCCTCGGCCAGCAACCTGTCGATCTGGCCGAGGATGTCGGCGGTCTGCTCGCCGACCGGCCGGCCCGATTTGGTCTCCGACACCTGGCCCGACAGATAGACGGTGTTGCCGTGAATGACGGCCTGGCTCATGCGCTTGCCGGGCCCGATGCGGCGGATGGTCATTTGAAAGGCTCCCTTCAGGTAGTCGGTTTGCTGGGTTGAAGATGTCCTTAGCCGATCCCGCGCGCCGAGAGAAGGGCAGCGCGAAAACGCTGGCGAATGGCGTGGCCATCGCGCTCCGGCAGCACGCGGGGAACGGGTTGGCGCGAAATCTTGATGACGGCGATGACCGGGCCGGGAGCCTCGCGCAGCAGGGCGATCGCCGAGCCGAGTTCACCATCCGCGCGCACCATCGCCGCACCGGTAAACCCGCTGGCCAGCGCCACGGCGGCCAGATCGGTGCCGAGGCCGGTGTGGCTCTGCTGTCCGCCGGTTTCGCCGAACGCCTCGTTGTCGAGGACCGCAACGGCAAGGTTGTGCGGCCGCCGCGCCCCGACGGTGGCGAGCGAACCCATCCCCATCAGCATCTCGCCGTCGCCGGTGACGACGAGCACGCGCTTGTGCGGCTGCGCCACGGCCAGCCCGAGACCCACGGGCACGGCCAAGCCCATGGCGCCCCACAGGTAGAAATTGCCCGGATGGTCCCCGGCGGCAGCCACATCGTAGGTGGGTGAGCCGAGGCCGGTGACGACGAGGAGATTTTCATCGCGGTCGGCGAGCAGGCGGTCAACGGCGGCACGGCGTTCGAGCATGACGGGGCCTCAAAACACCTTGGCGCCGATCAGGCGCTGGGAAAGGAGAACCGCGTTCGCCGTCAGGCTGTCATAGGCGTTGGCGAGCGCTGCGGCGACGGTTGCACCGGCATCTTCCGCCCGCTCGATGCGATAGACGAGGAACCCGGCGCGCGCCAGGGTATCGGGCGTTGCCTGGCCCATGGGGACCTGCCACGGATTGAACTCGGCCCATTCGCCCCGCATGGTGACGAGGGTGAGGAGGGGAAAGCCGCAGGTCCTGGGCAACGAAAAGGCGTTGACGCAGTTGCCGACGCCCGAGGACTGCATCAGAAGGACGCCGCGTTCGCCGCCGAGATCGGCGCCGGCCAGGACCCCGATCCCCTCTTCTTCGGTGGTGAGGACGGTGGTCTTGATCCCGGGGTCTGCATGGGCGGCGCGGATGAGCTGTTCGTGGCCGGCGTCGGGCACATACGCGACCTGGGCGATGCCGCCCTTCTTCAGCGCCTGCCAGATATCGTCCTGCCAGCCGGCGTTCATGGGCGCTCCTTGCCGGCAAAGCGCACCCGCGGCTGGCCGGCCCGCTCGCACCAGTGATCGAGCAGGGCGGAAAAATCAAGCGCATGGTAGGGCGTGGAGCGGGCAAGGCTCAAGGCTTCGCGCGCCACCGCGGCGATGGGCATCGGCACCTTCGCGCCATTGGCGGCCTCGATGATGAGCGACAGGTCCTTGTGGGCGAGGTCGACGGTGAAGCCCGGCGCGGTATCGTCGGACAGCACCTTGGTGGCGTAGTTGACCTTCAACTGGCCGTTGGTGGCCGTGGTGCCGTGGATAACATCGAGGGTGCTTTCCAGGTTGAGGCCCAACGCCTTTGCCAGGGTCAGCGCCTCGGCATTCATCTGGCAGGCGGTGATGGCGAGGAAGTTGTTGATCAGCTTGGTGCGGGTGCCGGTGCCCGGCCCGCCGCAATGGTAGATGGTGGTGCCCATGGCCTCCAGCAGCGGCTTGACGGTGCGAAAGTCGGCATCGGAGGCGCCGACCATGAACAGGCTCTCGCCCCTGTCGGCATGGCTGGCGAGGCGGCCGATGGGGGCATCGACGAAGCCGATGCCGGCCTTGCCAAGTTCCGCCGACACCCGGTCCGTGGTTTCCGGCCTGACGGTCGAGAGGTCCATGACGACCTGGCCGGGGCGGGCGATCGCGGCGATGCCATCCGGCCCGAGGACGGCCTGTTCCACCTCCGGCGGGCCGGGCAGCACCGTGATCACCACGTCGGCGCCTTCCGTCGCCCCCTTGACGGAACCGCCATTGGCCGCACCCAGCGCCACAAGCTCGGCAACCGGTTCGTTGCGCACATCGTGCACCGAGAGCTGAAAGCCCTTTTTCTGCAAATTGGCGGCCATGGGCTTGCCCATGCGTCCCAGACCGATGAACCCGACCGTCGTCATGCCCTTCACCTCCATCAATAAAGGGCGATGGTGCTATTCGGCGGCGGCTTTGGCAAGCTTGCGGGTTCCGGCCAGCGGGACGCCGGTGGCCCTGGCGGTGGCCAGCGTGATGGCGCGCAGGTCTTCAGGTTCGAGATTGCGCACGTCGGTCTTGCCGGTGCAGCGGGCCATGATCGAGGCTTCCGCCGAAAGGGCGCCGATCAGCGAACGGGCCTGGTCGGCGCGTTCCTCCATCGAGCGGTCGCCGGCAAAGACGATGGCGCCATCGGCGATGGCGCCGCCCACGGCCAGCGCCATGGAGACCCCGAGCACCGAGACCTTGGCGCCCAGCGAGACCAGCTTGGCCCCGTCGGTGCCCGAGCGCACGCCGCCGAAATAGACGAGGTCGAGGTCCTCCTCGCGGTTCATGCGCCGCATGATGCGCAAGGCGTCGCGGATGACGGTGTAGTCGGGCAGCCCCCGCAACTCGCTCCACGGCTTTGCGATGCCAGGCGTGGCATCGAGCAGCAGGATGCTGAAACCGCTATCGAGCGCAAAGGGTATGGCCTGTTCGAGATCGGCGGCCCGGCTCGCCAGCCCCATCGGCCTGCCTGCAACGCGTGCCGCCTTGAACGGTTCAAAGGCGGCTGGCGAAATGTAGATATGGGCGGCCGACGCGCTGTCGGGTTGCCCTTCTGCGACGGTGACGAGTTGAAGCCATGGCGCCGTGGCGCCTTCCACCCGGTTGCGGGCCACATAGGCCGAGCCTACATCGCCAAGCCCTTGCGCCACCGCGCGGGCCACTTCAGCCGGCATGTCATCGAGGCCGGTGGCGATGAAGGGATGCTCGATCCCGATGCCGGCGATGTCGGTCGCCACATTGCAGGCATCGCGGTAGGGATCGATGACGAGGCGCGACAGGTTGGCCGGCAGGAACACCAGATCGTCGAGATTGGCTTTGTGGTCTTCGCCGTAGGTGGCCGGCGCCGGCACCAGCCGCTTGGTAAGGATGGCGCGCTGGGTAACGGCATCGTCCGGCCGGGTGCGGGCCATGACGAAAATGTCCTCGCGGGTGCGCACCGAATAATCGGATGACCCGGTCTCTGCATCGCAGCGATAGCAGCGCGCCGCCTCGTCCCTTGCGGTCTTGAGGTCGTAGGTATTCTCGATCTCCGGGAAGGCGACCGGGTTTTCCCCCAGGCCATTGAAGTGCTGCTCCTGGCGCGGGAAGATTTCCCAGTTGATGTCCTGCGCCACCGCCACCCGGCGGGTGCGGTAGGGGGTGCGGTACGGCAGCGGCTTGTCCACCCCGTCGAGGTATGACTTCAGATAATAGGCGGCGCGATGGCCGTGCATCATCGCCATGACGATGGTCGAGCCGCCGAAGGCCCCGTCGCCGGCGGCGAACACCTGGGGATCGGCGGTGCGCATGCCCTCCCAGTCGGTCTTCACCCGGTCGCCCGCCATCAGCCCGGCGGCATCGAGCTCATCGGACTCGGCCTGCTGGCCGACGGCGGAAATGACCATGCCGCATTCGATGTCGTGCTCGGAACCGGCGACGTTCACCGGGCGGCGGCGGCCATCGGGGCCGGGTTCGCCCAGTTCGGTCTCCACACAGGTGAGCGCAAAGCGGTTGCCGTCCGATACCGCCTTCACCGGCTGGGTGTTGTAGATGACCTCGATGCCCTCCTCGATGGCGCCTTTGAGTTCTTCCTTGCGGGCGGGAATCTCCCTGGGGCCGCGGCGGTAGATGACTTTTACGGTCTTGCAGCCGGGAAGCCGCATGGCAGAGCGGCAGGCGTCCATGGCGACATCGCCGCCGCCGATAACGAGGACCGTTTCCGGCATGGTGGGGCGCTCGCCGGCATTGATGCGACGCAGGAAGCCGACGCCGTCGATCACGTTGGGGTGGTCCTCGCCCGGAACCCCCATCGACTTGCCCCACCACGAACCGATGGTGAGGAGGACGGCCGCATGCCGCTTCTTCAATTCGTCCAGCGTGACGTCGCGGCCGAGCGCAGTGTTGGTGTGGATGGTGATGCCGGGGCAGTGTTGCAACTGCCGCTGCATGTCTTCCTCGATGATGCCGGGGGGCAGGCGAAAGGCCGGGATGCCCCACACCATCATGCCACCGGGCCGGTCCATCATCTCGTAGACGTGTACCGCAAAGCCCGCTTCGGCGAGGTCCTGTGCAGCGGTGAGACCGGCGGGGCCGGCGCCGATGATGCCGACGGTTTCGGTGCGTGTGACCTGAACGGCCGGCAGGTGATGGTCGCGCCCCAGCTTGTCCATGACGAAGCGCTTGAGATTGCGGATGGCCAGCGGCCCGTCCGAATCGGCACGGCGGCAGGCCGGCTCGCACGGCGCATCGCACACCCGCCCGCAGATCGACGAGAACGGGTTGGTGGCGGTGATCGCCTCGAACGCTTCGGTCCACTTCTCCTCCCAGATATAGCCGATATAGGAGGGGGCATCGGTGCCGACCGGACAGGCGACCTGGCAGGGCGCCGGCACGAAATGCCGGTCGGGCACATCGTCCCTGAAGCTCTTGGGCACCTTGATCGGGCGCACGCGATTGATGTCGTAGACGTTGGTGAGGTTGCTCATGGCGTCAGCTCGCCTTGCGCAGGAAGTCTTCCTGCATGGCACGGTATTCCGGCGCATAGGGCAGGCGGGTGATGGCCGCGGCCTCGGGCGTCAGGGCCACCAGATCGTCGCGGCTGATCTGGTGCGGGTTGCTATAGCCGAGCGCCCGGGTGAGCGCCGCGATCTGCCAGCGCACCCCTTCGAGGAAGCGGTGGATATTCTGTGCCTCGACCGGGACGTTGTAACGCTTCTCGTGCTCGGGGTCCTGGGTGGCGATGCCGGTGACGCAGGAGCCGACGTGGCATTGCAGGCAGGAGATGCACCCCCCTGCGATGATGGCCGAAGTTCCCATGGCCACCGCCCGGGCGCCGAGTGCCAGCGCCTTCATGGTGTCGATGCCGTCCTTGATGCCGCCCATCAGCACGATCGGCATGTCCTCATAGCCGCCCACTTCCTTCAGCGCATCGACCGCTTCCTGGATGGCCGAAAGGGTCGGGATGCCGACGAATTCCAGCACCTCCACGCCCGCCGCGCCGGTCGAGCCCTGCATGCCGTCGAGTTCGATGAAGTCGAAGCCGTCCTTCCAGGCGATCTTGATGTCGTCGCGCACCCGGCCCGCCCCAAGCTTCACCGAGACGGGGATGCGGTAGCCGGTCGCCTCGCGGAATTCCTCGACCTTGATGACCAAGTCGTCGGCGCCCAGCACGTCGGGGTGGCGCGACGGCGAACGCAAATCGATGCCGGCCGGGATGCCCCTGATCTTGGCGATGGCGGGCGTCACCTTCTTGGCCATCAACTGACCGCCGAGACCGGGCTTGGCGCCTTGCGAGATATAGATTTCAAGGCCGTTGGCCTTGTTCATGTCGTGGATGTTCCATCCCAGGCGCCCGGCGAGGCACTGGTAGATGATCTGGTTGGCCTCTTCGCGCTGCTCCTTCGACATGCCGCCTTCGCCGGTGTTCTCGGAGATGTCCGAAAGCCGCGAGGCAATGGCCAGCGCCAGCTTGGCCGACTTGGACAGGGCGCCATAGGACATGGGTGCGATCATCACCGGCATGGAGAGCCTGATCGGCGCCCCGCCGCTGCGGCCGCCGACCTCGGTCCGGAGATCGACCTGCGACGGCAGGTCCGGATCAGCGGGGATGCCGGAGAGGTCGCGCTTGAAGGCGAGGTCGGAGAGATGCGGCATGGGCCGCGCCGCGCCATAGCCGCGGATGCGGTAGCGCCCGATCTGCGCCTTGACGTGGATGTCTTCCTGTACCTTGGGGTTCCAGTAGGCGCTGTCGCCGGAAGCCTCGAAGAAGGGGATCGGCCGGACCCGCGGTTCGCTGCGCGGATAGCGCAGCTTCTTGCCGGCATTGACGATCTTCTGGAACGAACCCTTGAAGGGGATCCGGTAGCGATCGAGGAAGGCGAGGAGTTCGTCGCGCTCCTCCGACGGCAGGTCGATGAGCATGGCATCGGTGCCGAGATCGGCCACCTTGCCGGCCACATAGATCTCACCGCCGGTCATGTCCTGTCCGACCTGCGGGCCGCTGTCGCCGAGGATGACGAGACGCCCGCCATACATCATGTAGCCGGCCATGAAGCTGGCATTGCCGCAGGCAAGGAGCGTTCCCTCCTTCATCACCTGCCCGGCACGCGAGCCGATATTGCCCTTGACCACCACCTCGGCACCGCGAATGGCGACACCGGCGATGGCCGAGGCATTGCCGTTCACCACCACCGAGCCGTGCAGCATGTTGTCGGCGAGACCCCAGCCGACATTGCGCTCGACGATAAAGCGCGGCCCGTCCGTGAGCCCGGCGCAGAAATACCCCGCCGAACCCTTGATGGTGACGGTGATGGGGTGGGTCAGGCCGACGCCGATATGATGGCGCGCATCCGGGTTGAGGATGTCGACATCCTCGCCCTCGGCGCCAAACTTGCGAATGAGGTCGTTGGCCTCGCGGACCGGTGTTACGCTGAGGTCGATCGATGCCATGTCTCGTAGGTCCCCGGTGCAGGTTCGGTGGTTTCCAGCGCCTTGCCCGGGAACAGCCGGTTGAGGGAAACTTCCTCGGACGCGATGGCGATGATCTTGTCGTCTTCGTATTTCACCATCGGCTTGGCGGCGAGTCGATCCTTGGCGTAGCCGATTTCATCCTTGGTCGAGACGAGGAAGGAAAACGTCCCGTCCATATCCGCAATCGACGACTTCAGCGCATCCTTGAGGCTGACGCCAGCCTTGAGCTTGTCGGCGAGATAGACGGCGATGAGTTCGGAATCGTTGTCGGTGTTGAAGAAGTAGCCATTCTTCTCCAGCCGCCGGCGCATCTTGTAGTAGTTGGTGATCTGGCCGTTGTGGACGATGGAAATGTCGGCAAAGCCGGTCGCCCAGAAGGGATGCGAGGCTTCCGGCGCTACATCCGATTCAGTCGCCAGCCGCACATGGCCGATGCCATGGGTGCCTTCGAACTTGGCCACGTGATAGACATCGTCGACATTGTGGGCACCGCCCACGTCCTTGATGATATCGAGGCTTTCCCCGATGGAGGAAAGCTTGGCGGCATGCTCCATGTCGAAGGCGAACTTTTGCAGATCGCCGTCGAACTCGACCACCACCCGGAAGGATGAGCCGATGCGCTCTTCCTCGATGATCTTGGCCTGGTACTGGCTGAGCTTTTCCCTGACCGCCTCGACCGCCTTTTCGGCCTCCGCCCCCTCGCCCACGATGAAACGCAGGCGCAACTGGCCGGGGGTCGATTCGTAATAAAGCGAGAACCCGGTCGAGTCGGGGCCGCGATGCTGGCAGCCGTCGAGCATCGAGATCAGGGCCTTGCCGACCGCAGCCTTGTTGACGGTGTCCTTGTAGAGAATGCCTGCAATGCCGCACATGGCGAAGGTTTCCTTTGCCTCGATGTTCTGCCGCAAATTCCACATTTCCGGCAGCCCTCTGCTGGATGCAAAAATATCGTCTTGGGGGGAGTTTTGCAATAATGTAGGTAAAAAATATTTTCTGGGAGGAAATATGCGACATGAGCGTCGGTGCCCATGCGCCGACTGGCTTCGCACTTGCATGGCGTCCCGACTGGTTCGATAGTCGGGATTGAATTAATTCATCTAAATCCGCAAGTTGCCCTGCAGGGCATAAATTCGGCAAGGGGTTGGACGGTATGAAGGCACTGATCATCGGCGGCGGAATTGGCGGGCTGACGGCGGCGCTGTGTCTCCATCGGGCTGGAATCGAGGCCGAAATCTTCGAGCAGTCGGGCGGTATTCGCGAACTCGGGGTCGGCATCAACACCCTGCCCCATGCCATCAAGGAACTGGCGGGGCTGGGCCTCTTGGACGCCCTCGACCGGGTGGCCATCCGCACCTTCGAGCTCATTTACCAGAACCGTTTCGGCCAGACCATCTGGCGCGAGCCGCGAGGCCTCGAAGCCGGCTACGACTTTCCGCAATTCTCCATTCACCGTGGCCGCTTGCAGGGCGTCCTCTACGATGCCGTCAAGGAGCGGCTGGGAGAAGGCGCGGTCAGGACCGGACATCGCCTGACCGGTTTCGATCAGGACGACGAGGGTGTCACGGCCCGCTTTACCCGTCGCGGCAATGGCGAGATCGACATCCGCGGCGATTTCATGATCGCCGCCGACGGCATCCATTCGCTGGTGCGCAACCGCTTCTTTCCCGACGAGGGTTCGCCCTTGTGGAACGGCATCATGCTGTGGCGCGGCGCCATCGAACACGCCCCCTTCATGACCGGGCGCTCGATGATCATCGCCGGCGGCATGGCCGCCAAGTTCGTGCTCTATCCCATCTCCAACGAGACCTCCACGCCGGGCACCCAGCTCATCAACTGGGCGGTGGCCAAGAAGCTCTCCGACGGTGTCGCCCCGCCGCCCCGCCACGAGGACTGGAACCGCGAGGGCGATCTCGATGAACTCATCGCCCATGTGCGCGGGGCCTTCCATCTCGATGTGCTGGATGTGGACGAGCTCATCCGCGCCACCCCCAAATTCTACGAATATCCCATGTGCGACCGCGACCCGCTGAAGCAATGGAGCCAGGGCCGGATAACGCTGTTGGGCGATGCCGCCCACCCGATGTACCCGGTCGGCTCCAACGGGGCGAGCCAGGCGGTCCTCGATGCCGTGGCGCTCGAACGCCATCTGGCATCGGGCTCACCCGTCGAGGCGGCACTTGAGGCCTATGACGCCGAGCGCCGGCCGGCCACCGCCGACATCGTGCGGCAGAACCGCTCCGGGGGTCCCGAACGGGTGATCGATGTCATCGAGGGACGCGCCCCTGACGGTTTCCAGCGCATCGAGGATGTGGCCAGCCACGCCGAGCGCGAAGCCATCGTCAAGGGCTATGCCAGCCTCGCCGGCTACGCCGTCAAGCAGGTGAACGTCAGGCGCTAGATCAGCATGCAATTGGGTGGAATCACCCAATTGCATAAAAGCTGATCGATTCCAGTATGTTGAGCATGATGTTATCCGAAAATTGGTTTCCACTTTTCGGCATCATGCTGCAGAACTGCCGCCGCCCGACGGCGATCCGGCCATCCTGCCGACGGCTGAAAGCGCATCCATGAGATCGGTCGGCAACGGCAAAACGATGGTGTTTGTGCGGTCGGTGGCGATTTCCTGCATGGCGCCCAGATAGCGCAACTGCATGGACCCCGGTGCGCGCGCCATGATCTCGGCGGCCTCCACCAGCTTTTGCGCCGCCTGCTGCTCGCCCTCGGCATTGATGACCTTGGCGCGGCGGATGCGTTCGGCCTCGGCCTGCTTGGCGATGGCGCGGATCATGTTCTCGGAAATATCGACCTGCTTGATCTCGACATTCGCCACCTTGATGCCCCAGGCCTCGGTCTGGGCATCGAGGATGGCCTGGATGTCGGTGTTCAGCTTGTCGCGCTCGCCCAGCATCTCATCGAGCATGTGCTTGCCGAGCACCGACCTGAGCGTGGTCTGTGCCAACTGGCTGGTCGCCTCGAGGAAGTTCTCCACCTGGATGACGGCCTTGTCGGCGTCAACCACGCGGAAGTAGAGGACGGCATTGACCTTGACCGAGACATTGTCGCGCGAGATCACGTCCTGGCTCGGCACATCGAGCACCACCACCCTGAGGTCGACCCGGACCATCTGCTGGATGTAGGGCAGCATCAGGATAAGCCCCGGTCCCTTGACCCCGGTGAAGCGGCCCAGCGTGAACATGACGCCGCGTTCGTACTCGCGAAACACCCGGATGGCCGATCCGAGGATGGAAATCGCCAGAACGGCGATCACCAGATAGACTGCCCAATCGATCAACATCGTCCTTCTCCCATGTTCTCAGGCCGCCGCCCTCAATCGGGCTCGACATCGAGGGTCAACCCGTCGCGCCCGACGATGCGGACGCTTGTTCCGACGGTGAGCGGTGTTTGCGCCCGTGCCCGCCAGCGCTCGCCCGAAACCCGCACCTCGCCTTCGCTGCCCGACCACGCGATCACCTCGCCCCTTGCGTGGGTGAGCGTCGCTTCGCCGGTGCTGGGCGGAAGCCGCCGCGTGCGCACCAGCATCCCCAGGACCAGCATCAAGAGGACCACGCTGACGGCGGTGGCACCCGCCACCACCGGCCAGGCAAGGCGATAGCCGGGCGCATCGAAGGTCATCATCGCACCGAGTGCAAAGGCAATGACGCCGCCGATCCCGAGCGCCCCGAACGAGGGCACGAACGCTTCCGACGCCATCAGGCCGAGGCCGAGCAACGTGAGGCCCAGACCCGCCAGGTTGACGGGAATGATGCTCAGCGCCAGCAGACCGAGCAGCAGGCAGATGCTGCCGATCACTCCCGGTGCGAAGATCCCCGGGTGGGAAAACTCGAAGACGAGGCCCCAGACGCCGACCAGCAACAGGATGAAGGCGACGTTCGGATCGGTGATGGTGGCGAGCAGCCGGGTGCGCAGGTCCGGTTCGAGGCGAACCACCTTCACCCCGGTCAGATCGAGCGTCCGCGCCGCGCCCCCGACCTGGACCGTGCGTCCGTTGAGCTTTTCAAGCAATTGAGGAAGGTTGTCCGCCACCAGGTCGATGACGTTCAGTTTCAGCGCTTCGTCGACCGGCAGGCTGGCAGCCTGGCGTATCGCCTGTTCGGCCCAGTCGGCATTGCGTCCACGCAGTTTCGCCAGGCCGCGGATATAGGCGACGGCGTCGTTGGTGACCTTGGCGGCCTCGGCATCGGGGGGGCGGATCTGGTCCGGCTGAGCTTTTTGCGATGCATCCGGCTTGGGCGGCGAGAAGCCGCCGAAAAGACTGACCGGCGTCGCCGCCCCGAGATTGGTGCCCGGCGCCATTGCCGCCACCTGGCAGGCATAGAGGATGTAGGTTCCAGCACTTGCGGCACGCGCCCCGCCGGGCGACACATAGCCCACGACCGGCACCGGCGAGGCGAGGATGGCGCGGATGATGTCGCGCATGGCACTGTCGAGCCCGCCGGGCGTATCCATGCGCAGCACCACGACGGCGGCGTGCTCTTCGCTCGCACGTTCAAGGCCGCGAACGATGTAATCGGCGCTGACCGGGCCGACGGCGCCCTTGAGGTCGAGCACATAGGCGCGGGGCGCCGCAGCGACGGCCAGCGATGTCGCAAGCATCCAGACCGCCACACCCAGCCACACCGCCACCTGGCGGCATCGCCGCCCAGCGCCATCCGGTTGAGGCAACTCGCTGTATGACACGTTCCGCTTTCCGCAAGGGCTTAAGTGCCCGGGCCAACCACGCGTGTGGCCGCTTGCTCGCACCAGCACGGATCGCCCGATGCCCCTTGAGATGGCCGGGCCGGCGCGATCAAACGCCATTGTGTACGCCGACTGCGTTTGTCTTATGACGAGCCTTGCCGTTCCGCAAGGACGCAACCGCCACGGCGCGAACGCCAGGTCTGTCTTGCCGCGGCGGACAAGCTTTGAAATCTTGCCGGTCAAGGCATGCCCGGAAGGTTTTGAAGCGGTTGTTCCGGCACCACCTGAAGCGATCCGAAGCGGCCGACCTTGGCGCTTGCCAGAGCATGGCATATCACCTATAAACCGCCCGGCTTTGGTTCAGGCAAGTGCTGGTCCGCTTTGCCGTTTTCACCAGCCAGATGGTGGGCCCAGGTAGCTCAGTTGGTAGAGCAGCGGACTGAAAATCCGCGTGTCGGTGGTTCGATTCCGCCCCTGGGCACCATCCCTTATGCCGCTTCCTGAAAAATCAATAACTTAGAGACCAGAATTGCCCCACCGCTTTCCGGCGTGGAGAAAAGCGGGGCAATTTTGTTCAATTTCTGTTTCCTCAAACCGTGCCATAGCGGCCGCTGCAAGGAACTTTTTGGCGGGCGTCGCCGAGGCGGCGGTTCGGGTAAATCCGGCAAAGGGCCGCGCGGCGGCAACGGTACCGTGATGGTACCAAGTCACCGGCCACGTGCGGTTGCAGCGAGGATGCTGCGGCCAGTCGGAAATGACGTGCTTTCAAATTTCAAGGCATCACCAGTCGATGTATCGGGCACGACTGACCGGCAAGCGCTTTCAGCCGCACAAATCCCGGCACGGACTGTTCAGCAGTCGTTGCGGCGTTGGAACCCGACAAAGCCGCCGCCCGGGTGAACGAGGGGCTGGTCAGAAGGTGGGGCACAGCGACAACAAGTTCTTTTCGGTCTTAACGAATACCTGATGCGTTCGATAAATTGCACCTGACGGGTTTAGCCGGAACTCAAACTCGCTCCGCTAGCCTTCATCCCAACAAAGACAAACGGGTGAAGGCGTCGGAGCATGCGGGGGAAAGCACTGGCTCTGTTGTTGACCGTGGCACTGCCGGGCACAGCCGCAGCGGCGCAGATCGACAATGACAATGTGGGCGGCTTCATGGGGGCCCCCGGTTATGCGGCCCCATATGGTCTTTCCCTGCCGATGACGGATCTGGTGAATTATTGTACCCGCGAAGACATCACGTCCGGCTTGCCGCCGGGCTTCGCGCGCCGCGAGCGCATGATCACCATCGAGCCCCGGCCTTCGATGTCCCCCGATGAAACGCACGCCGCCCTCATCGTCAGCAGCAAGACGTTCCGGGGCAACGTCACCTTCAACGGCGAAACCTTCATCGACCGGCAACTGCGGTCCGGCTCGGCCCCCAACCCGTGGGAAACCGCCTGGCTGGTATGGCACTATAGCGACAACGATCACTTCTACTATTTCGCGCTCAAGACCAACGGATGGGAACTGGGAAAGCGTGATCCCGCCTATCCCGGCGGCCAGAGGTTCCTTGCCAGTGGAGAGGACATCAGGTTCACCACCGGAACCTGGTACGGCTTCCACGTCGCCCAGCGCGGTGCAACGATGACCGTCGCGCTCGACGGCAGGGAGATCGTTACCTTCACCGACCGTGAGGCCGCCTATACCGCCGGCAAGCTCGGCCTCTACAGCGAGGACGCGCGCGTGCGTCTCGACCAGGTCTCGGGTTCCCTCACCGACGACTTCGAGACCTACGACCTGCAATCCCTGCACGACGGCGGAAAATTGGGACGGGTTTGGAAAGTCGCCTTTCTCGGCTACGGCCAGGGCAGCGTGATGAGCGAGCGCATCGTTTCGACGACCGTCAGCGCGCTTGATCGCACCTATGCCCGGGATGCCGCAACATCATTGCCGCCGATCTTTGCGCCGGTTCTCGCCTCGCGCTGATCCTCACTGCCGGTGAATTCACAGCGCCCTGCCCGCACCCGATCGGCGAAGGCTGCATCAGGGTCTTTTTCCATCGCTTGTGGACATCATTTGGCTCACAATGGTTGCCGCTGCCACGCGGTCCATTGACGGGTAGAAGTCCAAGTCGACCTTGCCCTATTATGCCACGTGGTCCGGCCGAAGGCGCGGGTCGGGCCGCATGATCGAAGGGTTCAAATTCGGTGTCGGCGCTACCCGGCATCGCTTGCGTGTTGTACAGATAGAAAAGCTGACGCTCATCCATTCACTGCGAATGCAAACGACAAAGGGGAACATCTGCCAATGACCATCGCTCAGGAGACGACCGGGACATCCAAAGCCAAGCCCGCTGCGCCCGGCGATGCCGCACCGCAAGCCATGAAGGCCTCGGATCTGTTCGTTAAGTGTCTGGAAGCCGAAGGTGTCACCCATATTTTCGGCATCCCCGGCGAGGAGAACGCCGATCTGATGATCTCGCTGCTGGACAGCGACATCAAGTTCGTTCTCTGCCGCCACGAACAGGCCGCCGCCTTCATGGCGGATACCTACGGCCGGCTCACCGGCAAGCCCGGTGTCTGCCTGGCGACGCTGGGGCCGGGTGCGACCAACCTGGTGACCGGCGTTGCCGACGCCAACATGGACCGCTCCCCCGTGGTCGCGATCATTGGCCAGGCCTCGACCAGCCGGCTGCACAAGGAGAGCCACCAGAACATGGACGCCATCGCCATGTTCCGGCCGCTGTCCAAGTGGGCGCAGTCGATAACCAATCCCAAGGCGCTGCCGGAGATCTTGCGCAAGGCCTTCAAGGTCGCCGCCAAGGAAAAACCCGGCGCCTGCATTGTCGAGTTGTCGGAAGACGTGGCCAAGAAGCCCGTGACGGGATCGCCCATGCGGGTCGAAAAGACGCGCCGCCCCGCGGCGGATCACAAGGCCGTCGCTCGCGCCGTCGAGCTGATTGCGGCATCCAGGAACCCGATCATCATTGCCGGCAACGGAGCGGTGCGCAAGCGCGCCTCCACCCAGTTGCGGCGCCTGGCGCACAAGGCAGGCATCGGCGTCGTCAACACTTTCATGGGCAAGGGGGCCGTTTCCCTCGATGACCCGCACTGCCTGTTCACCATCGGCCTGCAGGGGCGCGATCATATCAACTGTGCCATCGATCAGGCCGATACCATCGTCACCGTCGGCTACGACCTGGCCGAATACGCGCCTGAATTCTGGAGCACGATACCGGGCAAGACGATCATCCACATCGACTTCGAGCCGGCCGAGATCGATCACGCCTATCCTGTCGCGGTGGAACTGGTAGCCGACATTGCCGATGCACTGTGGCAGATCAACGAGGAACTGAACCGGCGATACGAGAAGCGCCTGCCGCTGTTCGATATCAACCGTCGCGCCAACCTGCGCGAGACCATCGAGGCCGACCTCAACGCCGAGGCGGACGACAAGGCATTTCCGATGAAGCCGCAGCGCATTCTGAGCGACCTGCGCAAGGCGCTCGGCCCTGACGACATTCTGCTCTCGGATGTAGGCGCCCACAAGATGTGGGTGGCGCGCTACTATCAATGCTATGAGCCCAACACCTGCCTGATTTCCAACGGCTTTTGTTCGATGGGCTTTGCACTTCCCGGCGCCATCGGTGCAAAGATCGCCTTGCCGGACCGCCGCGTGCTGGCGGTCTGCGGCGATGCCGGGTTCCTGATGAACGTCCAGGATCTTGAAACCGCCGTGCGGCTGAAGATCAATTTCGTCTGCCTTGTCTGGCTCGATGGCGAATACGGCCTGATCAAATGGAAACAACAGAACCAGTTCAACGGACGCCACTCCGACCTCGCCTTCGGCAACCCGGATTTCGAGTTGCTGGCCAAGGCGTTCGGCATGTGGGGACGCACGCTCGGCGGACCGGGCGAACTGCCGTCGGCTCTCGAGGAGGCCTTTGCCCAGCCCGGCCCGGCGCTGATCGCGGTCCCGGTGGATTATGCCGAAAATCGCAAGCTGACCGCGCGGCTCGGCAATCTGGTCTGCCCGATATGAGGGCGCCGCGGATGCAAGCTACACCTTAGGGCCCGTTGGGTGTCGGTATTGGCACCCCGACCCGCCATGCAGTAAGGTTCTGTCTTTGCCATTAAATGAGGGTTGGCCGAACATTGCGTCCTTGTGCTCGACAGATCCCGTTTGCCGCCGGTATGCTTTCATCCCTCGTTGCGGGTGCGCATCACGCCGGAGCGTCAGGGGTGGAGTCCGCCGCGTTCCGCACGCCCCAGGACCCCAGCGAGATCAGATCGTCTGAAGATCCTGCGGTGCCGGCGCGCAAGCCGTTCCTGGTTGTCGTGGACGAAGCCGCGTTCATCGACAAGGTCTGCAAGCAGATCGAAGTCGCCGCAACCGCCAACGGCCTGCCGCCAGGGTTTCTGGCCAAGCTGATCTGGAAGGAAAGCCGCTTCGACCCCAATGCGATCAGCCCCATGGGCGCTGAAGGAATAGCCCAGTTCATGCCGGCGACAGCGGCGAGGAAGGGGCTGAAGAATTCCTTTGAGCCGATGGCCGCCATTCTTGCCTCGGCGGAACTGATTGCCCGGTATGCCAGGAGCTATGGCAACCTGGGACTGGCGGCGGCGGCCTATAACGCCGGCGAGGACCGGGTCGATGCCTGGCGGGCCGGACGGTCCGATTTGCCATGGGAAACCATCGACTACGTCTATTCCATCACCGGTCAGCCGGCCCGCGAATGGAAGGAACCGAAACCGCCGGAAGTGCAATTCGTTCTCGACGAAGCGCGCTCCTTTCAGTCGGCATGCAGCGAGTTGCCGCTCTTTCGGGCGCCTTTGCAGCCGCACTTCGCCAACACCTATTTCAATCGCGGCCTGGCGCTCGTGAATGCCGGTGACTATCACGGTGCCATCACCAAATACACCATAGCGATCCGCCTCAAGCCCGCCTTTCCCGATGCCTACAACAATCGCGGCGTCGCCTATCGGCATATCGGTGACTTCGAAAGCGCTATCGCCAACTACGACGTCGCCATCCGGCTGAAGCCGAACTACGCGGCGGCCTACAACAACCGCGGCTATGCCTACCGCAAGCTGGGTCGCTACGCCGAGGCGATCGATGATTATGACCAGGCGATCAAACTGCAGACCGGTTATGTAACCGCCTTTTTCAACCGCGGCTTCGCCGAAGCGGCACTCGGACAATACAAGGAAGCGATCCGCGATTATGGCGAAGTCCTGAAGCATCAGCCGAAGCACGTCATGGCGCTCTACAATCGCGCCCTGGCGTATCTTGGAACCTCGAACCTGAACGGCGCGCGCAGCGACTTCGACAAGGCGATAGCGGCAAACCCGCAATTCGCGCAGGCCTATTACCAGCGCGCCTTGTTGATGCTGCGTCTCGGCAAGACCCAGCGCGCCTTGGCTGACTACCAGCGATCAGCGGCGCTGGAACCCGCCTTCGGGCATGAGCGCTACAGGAAGTCGTTCGAATAGCGCTTCTTGCCTGGCATCAGGGCAACTTCGTCTTGATGAGCGGCCTGCTGAATTCGGTGAAATGATAATTATGACACTTCGTGCAGTTCTCGCCCGCCGTCTGCGCGGTATGGCAGGTCGCGCACAGGCTCTTCTTCAGAGAGACGAAATTCTGCGAAAAGACGTGCGGATCCCCACCTGCGTAGGTCTTCAGATAGTCGTCGCTGCCGGTCTTGGTCAGCGCATGGCAGGTAACGCACCCCTCGGTGCCGGCCATCTCGATATGCGGGGCGTGGGAGAACTTCGTGAAACGGGTCTTGACGCCGGTCGGATCGAAGGCCAGCCAGTTGACGATCTTGCCACCGTGATCGTCGTCGACGCTATGGCACTTCGTGCAGCGGCCGATTGAATCCTTGCGGGCCAGTTGATCGAATACCGGCGTGAACTGGCTCTCCTTGGCCGTGTCATAGGCGTGACCGGCAAAATCGAGCCAGGTGTGCAGGAACATGTCCGCGTGTCCCGTGGGGCGATAGCGGATGGTGAAATCCTGCCGGTACCAGCCGCCGTACTCCGCATAGGTCTCGGCATTGAACGGCGTCTTCACCGGCTCGGTCTTGGTGGGCTCGGAGGCATTTTCCGTATCGACGCCCAACAGGTTGCCCGCCTTTTCCTTTGTCGAGTTGTTGTCCGGCGACAGGATATCGGAACTGCCATTGTCGTTGCCCTGAGGCAGGATAGCGGCATTGTTGTCGCTGCTCGGCGGCAGGATGGCGGCGTTGTTGTTGTCGTTGGCCGGCGGCAGGATGGCAGCGTTGTTGTCGCTGCCCGGCGACAGGATATCGGCGTTCTTGTTGTCGTTCGCCGGCGGCAGGATGGCGGCGTTGTTGTCGCTGCCGGGCGACAGGATATCGGCGCTCTTGTTGTCGTTCGCCGGCGGCAGGATGGCGGCGTTGTTGTCGCTGCCCGGCGACAGGATATCGGCGCTCTTGTTGTCGTTCGCCGGCGGCAGGATCGCCGAATTGTCGGACGACGTCGATTTTTCGGTGGTTGATTTGTCCTCGCCGCTCTGCTTTGCCTTGGACTGGTCCGCCGGCGCTTTCTTCTCGGCAGCCGGCGGCACGAACGACTTGGTCGGCTTGCCCTGATCGTGCCGCATCAGATCATCGTCGAGATTGGGGAACCAGGTCCGATCGGCCTCGACGATGACAGCGTGAGAGATGCCGCCGGTCAACCCCGCCATTTGCTGTTTGGCGGCCTCCTTCGACATGTCCATCGCCGCCGACATATTGGTCGACTCCAGATTGTGGAGCAGGCGTTTGACGGCCCAGCCGAACGCCTTGACCTTGGCAAGTGTGGCGTCACTGGCCTTGGAGAGGTCCAGAAGATCGAGCCCGGCCACTCCATTCACGATATCCTTGCCATCCTTCTGGCTGGCCAGCAGCGTTCGCATGAAGGCGGTCAGCCCGGCTTCCGAATTCTCCGGCCACTCGCCGATATCGATGCCGCGCTCTGCCAGTGTCGCGACATCGAGACCGGGGACGGCAATGAAGTCGATGCCCTTTGGACCCATCGCCACATTCGCACCGCTGATGTCGCCGTTGTGGCAACTGGAACACATCGAATCGTAGGATCGGATCTCCATGTATTTCTGCCCGGCGCCCGGAACATGGCAGTCCGAACAGACCGTCGGAACGACCTGACCCGCCGTGGCTGCCTGCACGGCTTGCGGAAAATATTTTCCGAAATGCGATTTGTGATTGAAGATGATCCGTGTCCGCCGGTTGAAGGGATATTGCGAGAACTGCGGATGCGACTGGGCGAAGCTGCCGAATTTCGAGACATGGCAGGTCTGGCAGATGTCGTCTGATACCGTTGTCAGCTTGTTGAAAGCGCCTTTGTGCTCCTTGTGGCAGGTGGAGCAGAATATCTCGGGCTCTCCCGTTGCCGATTTTATATCGGGCACCGGAAACGCAATCTTCTGGACCCAGCTGTCATTGCGCGGCGGCTGGTTCTGCGGATCGGCCTTGAGCGCCGCGGTCATCGCGCGCAGTTGCTCCACCGGACTGGTATGGGCCGTAAAGGGATGTTTGCCCACATCATGACACGTGGTGCACAACTTGGCGTTATCAAGCGGGCTGACCGCGGTTGCAAAGCGATGCAACCATCCCAGATTGGCGACATTCACACCCGCATGGCAGGTCTGGCAATTCGTCGCGACCGCGTGCGCCTGGGAAAGCGGGCCCGGCATCAGATATTCGTTGGCCGCGCCGCCACCCAGAATGAGCGCCACCAGGCCGACCGCCAGCGCTGCCGCCCACCACGTGGCGCGCTTTCGCTTCGCCCTGAGGCTTGACTGCGGGACGCAGCGCTCAAGCTTCTTGCAGCAAGTCCCGTCCGGAAGCGGGCCATCTTCGCAAGGCCCGCCATCTTGCGATGACCGGCGGCATTCCCACCGTCCGTCCTTCATTTGCGGCTGGCAGACCGTCGTGACCCGGCATTTCCCGTCGCCACCCGGACCCAAGGGACACGGCTTGCCCTCCGCGAGATGGCCGCAGACCCACTTGTCCTGCGGACGCTCGTAGCGGCTCTCCTTGAAGCCGAATTTCTGCAGAATGATCATCTCACGGAATTCCCGTCGAAAAGGCATATTCGATCACGACATGAGCGATGATGGCGACAAACAGCGCAAAGGTCGGCGGGATATGCAGAAACAGCCACAGCTTCAACAGACCGGCATTTGCATATTGAACATCGAGATTGTTCTTGGCTTCCACGAGGTCGCGCAGCGTCGCGAGACGCGTCTTGCCCTCATCGTCGAGATATCTTTCGATTGAATCCAGTTCGCTCCGGATCCGGGTAATCGGCCGGTTCGACATGCGCAGATGGGCAAGAATATTGCGCGGACGGGCAAAGTAGGCGGCAAGCACGTTCTTGTGGAGTTCGGCAATGCTGACCTCGTTCTCGCCACCGATGGACTCCAGTGCCAGCGCCTCGGCATCGGCCGCCAATTGCGCCCGGAATACCGGAATGCGCTCGAAGATCACCCGTTCGCCCTGCGATGCCAGTCTGTGGGGAACGATCTGGCTGATCACCCCTCCGACCACGCCGCTCACCGCCACGATAATGAACAGGGTCCAAAGCAGCCATTCCATGGGAGAATCCGGAAACCGGCTCCTGGAATGGATCAGGAAGACACCGATGGTCAGGAAACCGACATAATAATGGACCAGCAACCAGAACCTGACCCGTCCCAATGGCAGGATGACCAGACGCTTCCTTATGGTGAAGAACATCAGGAGCGCCATACAGCCGGCGAGGACCCAGCCGTTGAAATACTTGGCGTCGCGCAGGGCCACGCCGTATCCCTTGTTGGCAACAAAAAACAGGATGAAAACCAATCCTGTAAGCGCGACACCAAGCAGTGTGCCCCGGCTAAAGACCCGACTCACCTGAGCCATTTCAGCAACTTCTCCGTATCGCGTATGTTGATGCGCGTCAGGGCGTCGTGGGGACAGGCCTGGACGCAGGCGGGACCGGTGAGTTGGCTGGAACACAGATCACATTTGGTCGCCCGGCTGATCGTCTTGCCCTCGCGGTCCAGCATGAAGGCACCGGACTGATCGCGGATATCCACCATGCGGATATTGTTGTAGGGGCAGGAATTGGCGCAGGTCTCGCAACCGATGCAGGTATTGTCGTCGATCACCACGGTTCCGGTATCTTCGAGCCGATGGATCGCCCCGGTGGGGCATCCGATCAGGCAGACCGCATCGGTGCAATGCATGCACGCATTGACGACCATCGCGCTCTCGTAGGTCGGGCCGTGGCGGGTGAAGCGGGGGTTGTTGTCGTGCGCCGTCGCGCAAGCCCGCACGCAGTCATCGCAGCCGACACAGCGGTCAAGGTTGATCACCATGGCCTTGTCGCCATTGATGAAGCGGCGATCGACAAAAAAGTCCATCAGGCCCTGGCGCATATCCTCGCTGCTGCCGGTCTTGGCCACGGCGTCTGCGGTGCCAACGACGGACTGCGGCTGCACGTGCTTGCGCACCAGGTAGCTCGGAATGCGTATGATATCGACATAGCCGATGGCGCGCAGGCTCGCCTGTGCCGTTATGCTGCTGTCGTGGTCCTGCGAGGCGAGGATTTCCTCCAGGCCATAGGTATCGTTGCGCGAGAGATAGCCGATCGTCCTGTCACCGTGATCGACGTGCTCGCTGATCCGTGCAAAGCCGCTGTTGATCAAAAGCAACCCGTCGACATGGGTTCCTTCCTCGTAGATCAGTTGTTCCTGCTCGATGACGCGGTCGGTGCCGGCGCGCCGCCCGATCGTGCTCTTGAAGCGATGTGTCCAGTCGAAATTGCCATAGGTCTCGAACAGCGAACTCCGCGCAATCTCATCGAGAGCGCTGGCGGAAAGGTCTTTGAATATCGGGCATTCCTGCAGGCGGATGGCCAGGCCGCGTTCATGATACAGCCGGTCGATGCGCTGTTTGAAGGAGGCCGACCAGTTGCGGATTTCCCGCAGGCCCTGCCAGCGCAGCTCGAACACCAGCGTTTCGTCTTCGAAAGCAAAGATGCTGGCGCTTCGCGGGCTTCGGGTGAGGGCGGCAAGCTCACCGAACATTTGCGGCGCCTGCAAGGTGAAGGTCGAGTGACGCGACACGAGATCATCGACATTCACCCGTTGCGCTGCCTCCGCCGCCTCGGTCAGCCGGGCGAGCGATTTCTGTCCGCCCTGTTGCACCAACCGCGCCGCCCGGTATTCCGGCGGCTTGGTGGGCGCGAACAACTGCATCAGAGACCGCGACAGGGATTTTCGGGTTCTTGCCGTGCCATGCAGGACACCCTCCTCGTCAGAGGAGGGAGCCAGGCCGACCACCGTGCCTTCGAGAATGACGAACAGCGAGTTTCCGTAATCACCCTTGCGGATGATCACATCGCCGCGCTGGAACCGCCGCAGCCGGCCGTCATTGGCGATGATTCCCTGCAGCGGAAGCCATTCGGGAAAATCCGCTGGACGCAGATCTTCAAAGTTCGGCAGGGAAAGTATGCGCGCGACGACATCTCCATCCAGTGGTTCTTCACCGAAAGGTTCATCCCAGCGACGGTTGCGCTCGTCACGAAGTTCCTTGTCCAAATCGACACCTCGTCATTGCGCAACCTTGCCTTTGTATTGATCCGGCTTTGGAAGGTACTTGTCGATCGCGCCAAAGGTCGAACCGTCGTAGCCAGAAGAGAATTTGAGCGCCAGCACGGAGATTTTCCCCGCCGCGTCGGTCAGTTCGGCTTCGTTGTTGAGTTTCAACTGCGCCGCCGCGGCCACATCCGCGATCTCCTTCAATTCAGGCGCGGCGGGCAGCAGCTTGGCCAGAATGGCCATCACCTTGCGGGCCTTGTCCGCCCGTGTGGCCATCTTCAGGGCGTAATCTGCCTTGACCGTTGCCTTGGCGACACCGCGCAGGCTCATTTCGGCCTCGGTGATACGGCCGACGATGAACAGCATGCGCAGGCGCTCGGGCGAATCCGTGCGGTTGGTGACGCCCTTGTTGTACCAGAGGTTGTGGCGCACCTCACCCTGCGACCAACTGACCAGCTCGAAATCGCTGCCCGCGGTGTGACCGCCCACATTGACGAGCTTCTCGTTCGGCACCAGGTGGCAGGTGAAGCAGTTCTTCGCCAGCTTGTAGGTCATTTTCGGCCGGATCATGCCGGCTTCCTCGGACTTCTGCCAGCGCGCGTCGATCTCGGCCTTGGTCTCCTGGCCTTCCTTCTTGCCGCTGAAGCCCGAATGGACCTTGATCCAGTCCTTGCCGGCCGAATGGCATGACTCGCAGGAAATCCCGGAAATCGCCTTAGGCTGGCCGTTCTCCTCCTGCACGGTGAAATGGCACCCGAGGCACAAGCTGTCGGCCTTGAGGCGCTTGACCCCCATCTTCGAGGCGATCTCTTTTGCGTCCTTGCTCTCCGGCAGAGCCCGGAAGGTCAGGAAATGATGAGTTTGCTGCCAGACCGCGGCTTCCTTCTTGTGGCATTCGGCGCATGCGTTGGGGCCGACGACCATATTCGGATCGGTGGCCGCGGCAGGTGCAACCAGCATGAACAAGGCCACCGCGAGAGCACACTGCCACCGCGCCAGCATCAGGGCTATTTGCTTCATCGTCATCTCAAGTCCTCGTCTCTGCGATACCGATGGGTGGTACGACTTTACGATCCAGTTATGCATCCAGAACGACATTTCCGTCCGGACAGGCTATGCAGACCAGCGCCGATCCCTGGGCAGGTTTGTTGGACGGTCTGGTGACGTAGCTGACCTTGCCCTCTTTGAGAGCCGTTGCACAGGTGCCGCAATTGCCTGCCCTGCATCCCGAATTGATGCGCACGCCGTTGGCGTCGGCCAGTTCCAGCAGGTTGGCAGACTCACCATCCCACACGACCGACTTGCCCGAGCGTGCGAATTCGACCGTGATGCCAGCACCATCGGCGCTCGCCGCAGGTTCGGTCTTTTGTACCTTCTTGACCGAAGCCGGACCAAAAGCCTCGAAATGAACATCGTCTTCCGGCACGCCCCATTCGTACAACTGCTTTGTTATGGCTTCCATCATCGGCGGCGGACCGCAGACGTAGAATTCGTAGTTCGACGTCTCCAGATAGCGTTTCAGCACCTCGACGGAGATATGGCCGCTGGCATCGTAATCCTTGCCTTCGACGCATTGATCGGTCGGTTCACTGTAGACGATCACCGAATGGAAATGGCTCCTGTTGTCGACGATCTCGCGGATCTCGTCGTGCAAGGCCATATCGTTGCTGTTTCTGACGGCATAGAAGAACCAGGTTTCCCTGTGGCTGTCGCTGCCCGCCAGCCACTTCAGCATGGACAACACCGGCGTAAGGCCCACCCCGCCGGCGATGAGCACGACCGGTCTCTCCGACTGGGTATTGAGGTGGAAACCGCCATTCGGCGCCATGACGTCGACGACGTCGCCTTCCTTCAGCGTCTGGTGGAAGTAATTTGACACCAGGCCACCCGGCGCATCCGGCGGGCCTTTCGGATGCGGCCCGATGCGCTTGATGCTGACCCGGTAGCGATCCCGCGCCAGGGGGCTGTCGGAGAGCGAATAGCAGCGCACGACGGCCGCCGGGCGATCGGCGATATTCAACTCGAAAGTCAGGAACTGACCCGGCAGGAACGGCGGCAGCGTCCCGCCGTCATGCGGCGCCAGGTAGAATGAGCAGATGTCGCCGGCCCGGTTTTCAATGCGCCGCTCATCGATACGGAACTTGCGCTTTCCCGACCATGTGAGTTCGCTGCGTTCGCGGTCGACCTCGGCGCGCTTGATCAGGATGTCGGCTTGCTTCTCAAACAGGGCGATCTTGCGATCTTCCATCTGACGGCTGCGACGCGCACGCGCGAGCTGGGTGGAAAGTCCGGCCGCCGCCTGAAACAGTGCGGTCATGACGATCAGGCCACCGATGATCTGCAACGTCAGAACCATGAACTCGCCCTCTTGCGGCATGACTGGTCGACCATGAAGTGTATCAGAACCGCGTCCTCAATTCCATGCGCAACCCGGAGCCGAGCCCGTGCACCCTGCCTTCCGACAGGAAGCCATCGACCTGGATGCTGGTCCGGTTGTCCAGGGCGTGCAGCCATTGTGCACCCAAGGCAATGGCGTCCTGGGCATGACCGACTGTATCCTTGCGGCCGCCCAATTCGACAGTCACCTGGGTCTTTGCGTCGTCGAAAAACATCTGATAGCCCAGAGCACCGCCGACCACATGCTTGGCCCGGTTCGACAATGCCGGGCCGGCCGTGCCGACCGCCGGAGACGCAAACAGAATTCCCGCCCGCCCCAGCGGCCCACCGGTCGTGGGACCGCGTGCGGCGGAGGTGTAGTCTCCGAGGCCCAGAAAGGCGTTGCCGTAAAGGATGTTTTCCGACCCGGTCAACGTCCGCGAAATTTGCGACAGGAACAAGGTGCCATCGTCCATCTGCGGGCCCCTATTGTTCAGGGCGATGGAGGTATTGACGAGAAAGGACGTATTGATATCGCCGAAGATGCGCTGGGTCGCCGAGACACCGAAAAGCAACCCGTCGCCGCCCTTGCCATTGTTGCTGGAGACATAGGAGGCATCCACATCAACCGTGCTGATGGGCAGATCCGTCTCGGTGAAGATGCCGAAGAGAAGTGCGCTGCCGTCATGGATGTTGTCGTTACGGTTGATATGGTTGAAGCCGAACAGGCCGGTGACCCGCATATCGGGCGTCAGCCCCGGTATGATGACCGTGTCCCGCGTTACGCCCAGGGCATCCATCGTATCGTTGATCATGATGCCTTCTTGAAAGAAAATCGGCTGACGGCCGATCGAGAACCCGATATCGAGTCCCTTGTTGTCGTTCGGATCGAGCCCGGGGAAAATCTCTCCGAATTCACCTTCAAAAAAGAAGGTGTTGATGTTTGGGTTGAAGCCGTTGGAAAAATTCGTGCCGATCTTGGGGCGATGCACGACCCCGGTGTTCTTTCCGCTATTCCTTGTCAAGGGGTTGATCCCCAACAGAATGCGCTCGGTCGGCGACAGCTTCAGATTGAAGAACAGGTTGAGCGAGCCGACACCGTATTGGCTGGGCTTGGCGACGTGGCCATCATAGAAGCCGATACCGGTGCGAACATCGCCGAACACCCACAGGCCCGGCTGCCAGATGGCGCCGGTGGGCAAAGTGATGCCAGGATCGATGTTGCCATTCTTGAGGAACGGATCGCCCCATTCAAATATCGGCGGCGTCGGTTCGGGCTCCTGGCTCTTGGTGACCAGCGGCTTGCTCTTGTTGCTCAAGGTGACTTCCTGGCTGTCACTCGGCTCCTGTATCAGCCCCTTGACCTCCGCCTCGGTCACCATCGGCTTGGCTACATCGCTCAGGGCGCTCGAACTCGCAGCCATCGCAGACGGGCCATAGCCCGCCAGCAGCAGCGCCAGAGAACCAACGACCGCCAGACCAGACGTCTGCAAGATGCCCCGCCCCAATTGCTTCATTTGATCGTCACGCTCAGTTGCCTGCTGTAAAGAACCATGCTGCCTCGGACAACCGCGCGCGCGACTTGCGCAGGGCTCATGCCGTAGTCGAATCCGGCGCCCTGGATGATCGCGATCAGATTGACCGGCACCATTTGCGTTATGAACTGGGCCGAGATCGAATAGCGCTCGCCGGCCCCCAGCTTGTCGCCCGAAACCTCGTAGGTTGCCGTCCGGCTGCCACCCGGCTCGATCGTTTGCTTGTGCTTGCGCGCGCCGAGCGGGCGACCGTAGATGGTCGTCGCCCGCGTTTCCGGGCGCACGAACGGCAGCACATCGGTCGACGAATTGACAGGCAGAATCTGTTCACGCTCGCCGCCCCGCAACAGGCGGACGAGGAACTTGGACTGCAGCGAGAACAGATCCTTGTCGCGCGGGATCTCGCCGTTGTGCACATAAAGCGAGTGTGAATCGCGAAGATCACCATTGGGATCCCTGTCGCCCGAAACATAGATGGTGCGACCATGCCTGTCCTTGACGGTGACCTTCAGGAAGAACAGCCGTTCGGCATCGAAGCCCGTCGACACGGCGTGGCCGTCCATCGGGTTGCTCACGGTGACCGAGAATTTCAGGCCGCCGCGGTCGCCGCGGATCAGCTTGATGTCGCTCACCTTGAAGCCGTTGCGCAGCACCTGCCGACGCAACTGCTTGATCTTTGCGAGGCGCTTGAACTGCACTTTGAGGATATCGCGCGCTTCGTAGCGATCGTCGATGGACTCCCATGCCTTGGGGAACTTGTAATTCTTGGGAATGTTGTTTTCGAATTTGTCGGTGCCCCATCCCGCTTGATAGTTAAACTGCAGCCATTCCGTGAGCGTCTTGAATTTCGCCGCCTGGACATTGTGCGGAAAAATACCCGGGTGAATGATGGAGTAATCGGGACCGGCGAAGTAATGACTGGTCAGCTTGCGGCTTCTGGTCGGCACGTCGCCGACGATCGCGGCGGGGCCGAAGTCATAGCCTGACGTAACACCCTGCACCTTGCCCATATGGCAATCCTGGCAGGTCACGCCGCGCTTTGCCGAAGCCGACTGTTTGTATTCGGAGAAGGCCTCCTCCAGGCGAAACCCGTTGAGCAGGGTCACGTCGTGGCAGGTGCCGCAAAAGCCCGGCTTGGTCAGGGCAAAGAACTTCTTGACCGTGGTGTGGATGCTGCGGCCCGGCTCATCCTTGGACTTCGAGACGCGGTATTTGCCCGGCAGGCTCAGAACGCGCTTCAGTTCCGCATCGCCTTTCGGACCATAGACAGGGGAGTAGATGTCGCCCTGAATGAGGGCGAAACGCCCGCTGATCTTGCCGTAGTTCTTGTTGACCCGGTGGCAGACAACGCAGGTGATCCCTTCCCGTGAGGTCGGCGTGCGCTTCAGGTTGGTTTCATAAAGCGACTCGCCAAGGTTCATGCCCACCGGGTTGTGGCAGCGGATGCAGAAATCGCCGTTGGTCGCGCTGGTCAACATATTGGTGGTCGTCTGCATGGCCATGTAGACCGGGCTCAACTGAGCATAGGCATGCTGGGAGACCGACCACTGCTCGTATTGCGTGACGTGACAGGTGGCGCAGCTGTTGGCCGAGGGGTATTTGCTTTCCAGGAACAGCTTTTCGTGGGCAGCGTTGGCGGCTTTCAGCTTGGCCGCCTCCAGGTCGTCTTTTTTCTTGCCCGCCGTCGTCTCGTTGTTGTTGTCTTCGCCCGCCTTCAGCAGATCATTGGCGTTGGGCTGCGAGCTGTTGTTGAGAAGATCGTTGCCGTTGGCGTTGGGCTGCGCACTGTTGTTCAGGAGGTCGTTGGAGTTGGACTGCGACTGGTCGCTGTTATTCAGCAGATCGTTGCCGTTGGCATTGGGCTGCTGGGCGTTGTTGTTCAGAAGGTCGTTGCCGTCGCTGGGTGCCGGGGCCTTGGTTGAGGGCTCGGGCTGCGGCGTCAGCAGGTTGTCGTCAGCACCGGCGGCGAGCCTGAACGTCGCGCCTTCATCTTGACGCACTTGAGCCAGATAATTCTTCAGGCTGGCGCTGATGGCATCATCGACATGGTGGATCGCCGGAGGCGCCGGAGGGCGGGTCTCCGCCATCGCCGAAAGCGCTGCCGCGCCAGCCGTGAACAGCAGTCCCGAAAGGACAGCGACAACGCCAAGTGGCCGAATACGATTACTCGAGATCACACCGCTCCCCCGTCGAACGCCAATCTGAGATTGGTCCCTTTCCTGCACAACAGCAAATCCGATGCGTCTCGTCAAGGAATGTCCGCAGTCGCGACGACCGGGACGTTTGCGCTCGGGTCGTGACGCCGGTCCTGACTCACCCGGATTGACGTGATGCCGCCAAACGTCGACAGGACGAGAGACGACCTTTATTGAAGAGCTTCCTGTTCCTTTGCCTTCTCTCGATGCCGGCACGATGTCGCGCAAAGTAGATGACAGCCGGCGTCAGGCTGTGCGGGTTCTTGTGGTCTTGGCCGTTGTTGACAATGACCTGCGAAGGCCCGGATGCAGCACTCCGGGTTGCCGGAGCCGAAGAAATATTGAAGCGACCTATGGCTTTTGAGCGCCTGCTGTGGACACTCGATCTTACCCTGGGTCAGACGATGGTTTGCTTATGCGGCATCAAGCCTGATCTCGTACATCAGCTCGAACGCACGAGACTGTCGCAAGGAAGTAACCAACAGGATTTTCACTGCCCGCCGGCCCCCTAATTCCGCAGCTCCAATTTTCAAAGTGCCGTGAAATTGTTCGGTTCAGGGAGGCGCGGATGATTTTGGACGGGAAGCGGCCTCGGGCAGCGCGACCGTCATACGCCGGCACAAGACCACTAGGTCCCGACCCCGTCCGGCATCGATAGTGGATCGTGGCGCTCGCGCAGGATATCGGCCGAGTGCCGCACCACTTCGGAAATCTGCATGAGCTGTCTGGCCAGCGGACTTGTCTTGCGCCAGATCATGCCGATCGTTCGCGAGGGTCGTGGGCTGTTGAAGCGGGAAACAGATACTGACGCCGAGCTCGTCTCCACAGCCACGGCCATCTCCGGAATAAACGTGACGCCTATGCCGGCGCTGACCATCTGGACCAGCGTGGACAAGGAGCTGCCATCGAGCAATTCGCGCGGGCGGGCCGAATTCATGTTGCAGAACGACAGCGCCTGATCGCGAAAGCAGTGCCCCTCCTCCAGCAGAAGCAGCCGCATTTCGCGAAGTGCCTCGCGATTGGGGACCGGCTTTCCCGCATCCTCGCCTGGTCGCACCAGCACGAAATCTTCCGAAAACAGCGCAACCTCGGTCAGCGATGGCTCGGACACCGGCAGAGCGACAATCGCCGTGTCGAGGCGACCTTCCGTGAGCTCCTGAATGAGCTTCGACGTCAGGGTTTCGCGCACATGGATATCAAGGCCGTCATACCTGCGGGTGAGATTGCCGATGATAGTAGGCAACAGATAGGGGGCGATCGTCGGGATCACACCGATGCGCAGCCGTCCCACCAGCCGGTCCTGCGAGGCGCGCGCCAGATCCGCGAGTTCGTCGACGGATCGCAGGATGTCGCGGGCGCGCAGGGCGAATTCTTCTCCGAAGTTGGTCAGCCGGACCTGACGCGCACCTCTTTCGAAGAGCTCTGTGCCCAGCGATTCTTCCAGTTCCTTGATCTGCATTGACAAGGCGGGCTGGGAGATCGAGCAGCCATGCGCCGCGCGTCCGAAGTGGCCATGCCGTGCCAGCGCTTCAAAATAGCGAAGCTGCTTGAGGGTGAAGTTGATCATAATATCATCTTATCGTCGCGATCAGAAAATCCAACTTAAATTTATCAAGAGACTCTGCTATATGAGGGTGAGCGCAGATGCGGTACAGCCAATGGCATACCACCTCGCGTCACAGCCAGCGACGGTGTGCGGGTCACGGATCTCCAGGTCATCCGGGCGCTGATGATCCGTCCGTGGCTCGGGCTCCGCGAAGCTGCCGATTTGCACGAATTCACCATGGGAGAGCGATATGGACCAGAAAGTTGAAAGCAAGTGCCCGGTCATGCACGGGACCACCAACGTTGGAATGCGGTCGAACAGCGACTGGTGGCCGAACCAGTTGAATCTCAGGATCCTCCACCAGAACTCCTCGCTGTCCAACCCCATGGGCAAGGCGTTCAACTACGCCGAGGAATTCAGCAAGCTCGATTACAAGGCGCTGAAAAAGGACCTCACCGCGCTGATGACGGACTCGCAGGACTGGTGGCCGGCGGACTTCGGCCATTACGGCGGGCTCTTCGTGCGTATGGCCTGGCATGCCGCAGGCACCTACCGCATCGGTGACGGCCGTGGCGGTGCCGGCACCGGCCAGCAGCGCTTCGCGCCCCTCAACTCGTGGCCGGACAATGCCAATCTCGACAAGGCGCGCCGCCTGTTGTGGCCGATCAAGCGGAAATACGGCAACAGGATCTCGTGGGCCGACCTGCTGGTCCTCGCCGGCAATGTGGCGCTCGAGTCGATGGGCTTCAAGACATTCGGCTTCGGCGCCGGACGCGCTGATGTGTGGGAGCCCGAGGAAGACACTTATTGGGGCAAGGAAGAAGCCTGGCTCGACGACAAGCGCTATTCGGGCGACCGCGACCTCGAGAATCCTCTCGCCGCCGTGCAGATGGGTCTCATCTACGTCAATCCCGAAGGCCCCAACGGCAAGCCCGATCCGGCTGCTGCCGCCATCGACATCCGCGAGACCTTCAAGCGCATGGCGATGAACGATGAGGAGACCGTTGCCCTCATCGCCGGCGGACACAGCTTCGGCAAGACCCACGGCGCCGGCGATGCGGCGCTGGTTGGCCCTGAGCCGGAGGCCGCCCCCATCGAGGAGATGGGCCTCGGGTGGATAAGCAAATACGGCACCGGCAAGGGCGCGGACGCCATCACCGGCGGTCCGGAAGTGACCTGGACCGAAACGCCGACGAAATGGGACAACAACTTCTTCGAGAACCTGTTCGGCTACGAATGGGAGCTGACCAAGAGCCCCGCCGGCGCCTATCAGTTCAAGGCGAAGGGCGATGCGGCGACTATTCCCGATGCTTTCGATGCATCGAAGCGCCACGCGCCGACCATGCTCGTCACCGACGTCGCCTTGCGCACCGACCCCGCCTACGAGAAGATCTCGCGGCGTTTCTATGAGCATCCGGGTGAATTCGCCGACGCCTTCGCCCGGGCATGGTTCAAGCTCACGCACCGCGACATGGGCCCGCACGCGCGCTATCTCGGCCCCGAGGTTCCCGACGAGGAACTGATCTGGCAGGACCCTGTCCCCGCCGTCGATCACAAGCTGGTCGACGCCAAGGACATTTCGGAGCTCAAGGCGAAGATCCTCGCCTCGGGACTTTCGATCTCCGAACTGGTCGGGGCTGCCTGGGCCTCGGCCGCCACCTTCCGCGGTTCCGACATGCGCGGCGGGGCGAACGGCGCGCGCATCCGTCTTGAACCCCAGAAGGACTGGGAGGTCAACCAGCCCGCCCAACTGGCGAAGGTGCTCGCAACACTTGAGGGCATCCAGAAGACGTTCAACGCTGCTGCAAGCGGCGGCAAGAAGGTATCGCTCGCCGACCTGATCGTCCTCGGCGGCTCGGCCGCTGTCGAGCAGGCCGCGAAAAAGTCGGGGCACAGCGTGACGGTTCCCTTCACGCCCGGCCGTACCGACGCATCCCCTGAGCAGACCGATGTGGAGTCCTTTGCCTATCTCGAGCCGGTGGCGGACGGGTTCCGCAACTACCTCAAGGCGGATTACTCCATATCGGCAGAGGAGCTGCTGGTCGATCGGGCGCAGCTCCTGACGCTCACCGCGCCCGAGATGACGGTTCTCGTCGGCGGTATGCGCGCGCTCAATGCCAACCACGGCAAGTCACATCACGGCGTCTTCACGAAGCAGCCGGAAACCCTCACCAACGACTTCTTCGTGAACCTGCTCGACATGGGCACCGAGTGGAAGCCGACCTCGGATGAAAATGTGTTCGAGGGCCACGACCGCAAGAGCGGCGAACTGAAGTGGACCGGCACCCGTGTCGACCTCGTCTTCGGGTCGAACGCCCATCTCCGGGCGCTCGCCGAAGTCTACGGACAGAACGATGCGCAGGAAAAGTTCGTGGCCGACTTCGTGGCGGCCTGGAACAAGGTGATGAACGCGGATCGCTTCGACCTGGCCTGAACCGGGCTGGATCGCATTGCGTAGTGCCTGCGTTCACGCGCGAACATGGTTCGTTGTCACAGACAAAGAGCCGGGGCGGCGTTTCAGGTCAAACTGGAACGCCGCCCTGATGTGGGGCGAGGACCCCGATGCGCACCCGGTATCGAATCGTCCGCCAGGACGATGCTCCGGCCGATACTTCTCTCATACCTCCCGGACCCCCTGCTGTGGCGCGACAGGGGCAAAACCTGCACCCGACAATACCGGGCGCGGGCAAGTTCTGCTCTGGTCGTCGAATAAGGAAACCGTTACTGATAGCTGGTAGTTTCAGCATCACCGCACCCAAAATCGGCACGACGTTCGGTTCGACCGTGAGAGGACCAAAGGCAGAAAATGCTTAGAAGGAAAATTTTCATGTCGGCGGCCATAGGCTTGCTGGCATTTGGCAGCACAGTTGATGCGGCGCTGCCTTCCAGCCCCGATGACGTGGCGACCGCCCTTAGCCTGGCGCAGTTGTTGCGGGCGGCGCGTTCGGTGATTTCCGCCAACCAGACTCTCATCAACAATCCCGACATCGGCGACAAGGGCCTGACGGGCGAGGTGGTGCTCGCTGCCGCCATCGAGAATTACAAGAAGGCCGAAGGGGCCGACCCGCGTTCCCTCGATCCCGCCTCGCGCGAGGGCCACCTTCTCCAGGCCGAGATGCAGGCGATCAAGGACGTGACCGACGCGAACCAGAGTTTCATCAACAAGAAGGGCGTGGGTTTCAAGGCGTTCATTCCCGCCGTCTTCGCGCGCCTGGTCGGCGAGCGACTGCGCGAAACGGTGGGAAGCGAGGCGGAGATAAAGATCACGGCACCGCCTGCACTGGTGCGCAACCGCAAGGCCCGGCCCGACGATTGGGAAAAGCAGGTGATCGAGACCAAATTCATGTCTGCGAGCTGGCCGCACGGAAAACTCTATTCGGAGAACCATCCCAAGAACGGCCGCCCCGCCTTTCGCGTCATGGTGCCCGAATACTATGGCGCCTCATGCCTGTCCTGCCACGGCGAGAAGAAGGGCGAGATCGATATAACCGGCTATCCCAAGGAAGGCGCCCATAAGGGTGAACTCGGCGGCGCCATCAGCATTACACTGTTCGATCACAAGCAATGAATGTCGACGGCCACTCGAGGCACGGTCCTGGCGACGTCATGTCCCGGCTCTCCATCTCGACCCGCCTGGTACTGCTGTCGTCGGTCCTTCTCGCCATACTCATCGGTGTGAGCGCCCTGCTCTCTCACAGTCTTGACAACAGCGCCAAGGCGTTGACGCAAGAGGCGCATTATGTCGAGGTCCTGCGCAACGCCAGCACGGCCCAGAAGTCATTCGGCGACATGAAATACTGGCTCGCCGATCTGGCGGTCAGCCTCCTCAACCTGTCGGAAACCAGGGCGCGTGAGGCAAAGCAGGAATTCGAGAAGGATCTTGTGACGCTGGAGCCCTATGACCCGGCGGCAGTGACCGCCATGCGCGGCGAGATCGACGCCATCATGTCTCTGTCGATGAATGCGGTGGATTCATATACGCAGGATCGCCGCGTGATCGGCAACTCGATCATGGCCCAGGCCCGGGTCCACATCGCCTCGGTCGACAAACAACTTACAGTGCTGGTCAACAGGCTCGGCAGCGATGCCGCGAAGGCGAGCCTCGAGGCGCACCAGGACGTGAGCCGGGCGGTACGCACCTCGTGGATCATCATCGCATCGGCCAGCCTCCTGGCGCTGGCGCTGACGGGATTCGTGCTCAGGTCCATCGTTGCACCCCTGCGGCGCGTAACCAATTCCATCGAAGCGCTGACCGGTGGCAGCACCGACGTCGATCTGCCTCCGTCGAGCCACCATGAAATCGGCGCCATCATCAAGACGCTGGCGCTTTTCAAGGAGAGCCTGGTCGAGCGCAACCGGCTGGCGGCCGAACGTGAACAGGCCATGGTCAGCCTGAAGGCCGCCCGCGACAATGCCACCGCTTCGAGCCGGCTGTTGCAGCTCACCTTCAATCACATGGCGCAAGGCGTGGCGATGTTCGACAGCGAGCGCAAGCTGGTCGCCTGGAACAAGCAGTTCGGCGACCTTCTCGGCCTGCCGGATGACATGCTGGACAGCAAGACCAGCTATGCCGAGCTGATCAGGTTCCTGGCCAAACGCGGCGACCTGGTGACTGAAGATGCCGATCGCGAAGTCGAGGCCCGTGTCTCCAAGCTCGACCAGCCCTATATCGGCGAGCGCACGCGCGATGACGGTACGGTACTGGAAGTGCGGCGCAACCCCGTACCCGACGGCGGTTTCGTCACCATGTATACCGATATCACGCGCCTCAAGCACGCCCAGAACGAGCTGGCCGACCTGGTCGCCCGTCTCGAACTGGCGCGCGACCAGGCCAACGAGGCCAACCGCACCAAGAGCGCCTTCCTCGCCAATATGAGCCACGAGCTCAGGACGCCTCTCAATGCCATCATCGGTTACAGCGAAATCCTCAAGGAAGAAGCAGAAGATCAGGGCATCGAGGCCTTCCTGCCGGATCTCGACCGGATCGAGGGCGCCGGGCGCCATCTTCTCGGCCTCATCAACGACATTCTCGACATATCGAAAATCGAGGCCGGCAAGACCGACGTCTATCTGGAGGACTTCGATGTCGCGGGCCTGGTCGAGGAAGTGCAGTCCATCGTCCAGCCGCTCGTCGCCAAGAACAACAACCGGATGGAAGTCAACTGCCCGGCCGACATCGGGTCGATGCATTCGGACATGACCAAGGTGAAGCAGTGCCTGCTCAACCTCATCAGCAACTCCAGCAAGTTTACCTCCGACGGTAAGCTCACAATCGACGTTTCGCGCAGCAAGGGACCGGATGGCAATCTGGTTCGCTTCGCGGTGAGTGATACCGGCATCGGCATGAGCAAGCAGCAGTTGGGCAAGCTGTTCCAGGCCTTCACCCAGGCCGATGCCTCGACCACCAAGCAATATGGCGGCACCGGTCTGGGACTGGCGATCACCAAGCATTTCTGCGAACTGCTCGGCGGCGGCATCAAGGTCAACAGCGAGCCCGGCAAGGGTTCGACCTTCACCATGACCCTGACCGATTATGAAGCGGCAAAGGGTGCAGAGATCGCGCCGCCGCGGATTCCCGTCGTGGCGGAGAACGCCCCGACGATCCTCGTCGTCGATGACGATCCCGCGGTGCTCGACCTCTTGAGCTTCACGCTCGGCAAGGAAGGCTACAATGTCTTGTATGCGCGCACCGGCGAGGAGGTGATTTCCCAGGCCCGCGCCCACCGGCCGCAGGCGATCACCCTCGATGTCATCATGCCGCGCATGAACGGCTGGTCGGTGCTGGCTGCCCTGAAGGCCGATCCCGAGCTGCGCGACATTCCCGTCGTCGTCATGACGGTCATCAAGGATCGCGGCATGGCGATGACCCTCGGGGCGGCCGATTTCATGACCAAGCCGGTCGACCGCACCGCCCTGCTGGCCATCATGCACCAGCATTGCCGCACCGACAGCGCTGCACCGGTGCTGCTCGTCGACGATGACAAGGCGGTCCGCGACGCCACCCGGCGCGCGCTCAAGAAGCTGGGCTTCGATGCCGCGGAAGCCGCGAACGGCAAGGAAGCCCTCGACTGGCTCGAAGGCCATCCGCCGCCGGCCCTCATTCTGCTCGACCTGATGATGCCCGAGATGGACGGCTTTGCCTTTCTGGAGGCGGCACAGAACCACCCCGGCATCCGCGATGTCCCCATCGTCGTCCTCACATCGAAGGACCTGAGTGGAGAGGAAAAGAAACTGCTGTCGGGTCGCACGGCACAGGTTCTCGCCAAGGGCGAGACCTCCAGCATCGATCTGACCGAAGCGATCCGCCGAACATTGCGGCCCGCGTCGGCGGACCACGTACAAACGCCTGTCACATCGGCCTGAAACGCTGAACCGGGAGATTGCATGTCCAAGATACTGCTTGTGGAAGACAACGAGATGAACCGCGATATGCTGTCCCGGCGGCTGATCCGCAAAGGCTATGAGGTTGTGATGGCCCTCGACGGGCAACAGGCGGTGGAAGCCGCGACATCCGAACGCCCTGACCTCATCCTGATGGACATGAGCCTGCCGATCATCGACGGCTGGGAGGCGACCCGTCGCATCAAGTCGGCGGCAAGCACCGCCGCAATACCCGTCATCGCCCTGACGGCCCACGCCATGTCGAGCGACCGGGAAAAGTCCATGGAAGCCGGATGCGACGACTACGACACCAAGCCGATCGACTTCCCGCGCCTGCTCGAAAAGATCGCCGGCCTGCTGCCGCATCAGGAACCGTGAGGAGGCGATGGCTGAAAAGCGCCGAGGTGGTCGCGGGCCGTCCGCTGCCAGAAAACAAGGCGGCGACACGCAAGCACGTCTCAAGCAGGCCCTCCTGGCCCATGTCCGGCAGGACTTCAGCGCCCCAGTGGCCGCAATCGTCGGCTATGCCGACATCCTTATCGAGGACGCCGGGCGCCAGGGTCTTGCCGGGTTCAAACCCGACCTCGTCAAGATCCGGCGGGCCGGCATTGACCTGCAAAAGCTGATTGACGGGCTTCTCAGCCCTCGTTCCCTGCGCAAGCGCGCGGCCGCCGACCATTTCGAAGCCTTCAGCAGCAAGCTGCGCCACGACCTGCGCACGCCGATGAACGCCATCAAGGGCTACGGCGAAATGCTGCTGGAGGACGCCCAGGATGCCAGGGCCGTTTCATTCGTCAACGACCTCGAGCACATCCTCGCCGCCTCCACGCGCCTTCTGGCGCGCATCGATGCCCTGGTGAAATTTTCCACGACGGACGCTTCCGCAGCGAAGGTCGAGACGTTCGACCATGTGGCGCTCGCGAACCTCGTACCGGCCCCGCAAGAGACGGTGACGGCCATGCCGATGGGGTCGCGGCGCATCCTGGTGGTCGACGACCACCCCTCCAACTGCGAGCTGCTGTCCCGCCGGCTGGAGCGCGAGGGCTATGAAGTGGTGACCGCCAACGACGGCAAGGCGGCGCTGGCGATCGTTGCCGAAGCCGACATTGACCTCGTCCTCCTCGATCTGCTGATGCCGGGCATGAGCGGTTATGAAGTGCTGTGCCGGTTGAAGGCCGATCCGCAGCATTGCGAGATACCGGTCATCATGATTTCGGCGCTGGATGATCTCGACAGCGTCATCCGCTGCATCAATGCCGGCGCCGAAGACTATCTGCCCAAGCCGTTCGACCCGGTGTTGCTGCGGGCACGGATCAACAGTTGCCTGGAACGCAAATGGTTGCGCGATCGCGAGAAGCAGATTCTCCTCGAATTGCGCAGCGAAAAGGAAAAGTCGGAACTGTTGCTGCTCAACATCCTGCCCAAGTCCATCGTCTCGCGCCTCAATCTGGGAGAAACGGTGATTGCCGACCGGGTAGCCGATGTATCCATCCTGTTCGCGGACGTGGTCGGTTTCACAAAGATGGCGACCCGCATGTCGGCGCCGGACCTCGTCAGGCGGTTGAACCGGTTGTTCACGGCCTTCGATCGGTTCTCGACGCAATTCGGTCTCGAGAAGATCAAGACCATCGGCGATGCCTACATGGTGGCGGGCGGCGTGCCGGAACCGCATGCCGACCACGCGGCCGCCGTGGCCGACATGGGGCTGGCCATGCTCGACATGGTGCAGGAAGAGGCCCGGCAGTCCGATGATGCCCTGCAGATCCGCATCGGCATTCACTCCGGCCCGGTTGTTGCCGGCGTCATCGGAGCGCGAAAGTTCGTCTATGACATGTGGGGCGAGACAGTGAATCTGGCGAGCCGGCTGGAATCCCATGGCACGCCGGGGAAAATCGCTGTTTCAGCCGAAATCTATCACCGGCTTCAGCATGCCTTCGACTTCAGCGACAGCCGGGTGGTCGATCTCAAGGGCAGCGGCCCTGCGGAGACCTATTTTCTGCATGGCCGGCGGGTCAGGCCAGAGCCAGGGCCAGAATGACGACCAGCAGGCCGCCGATGACGGCGAGATAGATATTGAGGTGCCCCGCCTGCAGAACCTTGAGCCGTGTGGCCAGGGTGAAGACGGCGTCCTTGACGGGCGTGAACAGATAGGGCCCGAAGATCGGCGCGACGTCGTGGCTGAACTCCAGTCGATTGATGAAATAGGGCAGGGTATGGGCCTCGCGTCTTGTCTCCTGACGCGGGCGATAGATGAAGCTGTAGAAGGTGCGCAGCGCATTGGAGAAGGTGAGCGCGGTGGTCGATGCGCGCTCGGGATCGTGGTCGAGCCCGCCATACCACACCGCGACGCGGCGCACCGCAAAGCGCCGGCGCGCTGCGAGAACCAGCGCGACGGGTAGCAACGCCAGCAGCGGTGTCACGATGATGAGCAGGCTGGGCGAGATGAAGGCAAAGCTTGCCGTGAGCGGCACGAGAATGGGGCCGTCGTGCATGGCGGATGCCGCCACGGTGCCGAATTGGGCCTTTGTCACCGCACTGAGTGCCTCGATCCACACCGGCATGCCTGCCGCCAGTGCCAGCACCCCCAGCCCGAGCGCACCGATGGCGGTGGCGCAAGCGGGTGAAACCGCCGCCGGGCTACGCGCGGTCCGCCCCAGGAGGCCGACGCCAAAGAACTTGACGATGGTGGCAAAGGCGACCGCCACGGTGAGCGCCAGACCGGCACCGGCCAGCGTCATGACGAGGCGGGAGACCAGCGAGCCAAGACGGAACCCCTGGAACACCGTCTGGAACACATACCACTCCGAGACAAAGCCCGCCTGCGGCGGCATGGCGGCAAGGCTCATGGCGCAGAACAGCGCCCCCAGCCCGAACAGCCATGAACTGCGCCGCAGCAGGCCGGAATGAGAGATGGCATAGCCGCCGGTTGCGCGGCAGACCCCGTCGGCCGCCAGAAACATTCCGCCCTTGGCGAGAGAATGTCCGCCCAGATGGATGAGCGCCACGATCCAGGCGAGGCTGGCGAGATCAGCTTCGCCATGCCCACGGAACATCAGCGCCGCGCCGAGCATGACCACAGCAATGGAGGCATTTTCAGCCGAGGAAAAGCTCAGGAGCCGGCGCCAGTCCTCCTGCTGGAAGGCATAGAGGGCGGTGAGGATGGCGCTGGCAACACCTGTGATCACCACGAAGATGCCCACCCCGGCTGCGGCGCCGGGAAGGTGGGCCGGTGCCCATTGGGTGAGACCGCGGCTCAAGCCGTAGAACGCCGCATTCAGCACCACGCCCGACAGGATCGCGCCCGAGGCGCCGCTGCCGGCACCATAGGTCGCGGGAAACCATTCGTAGAACGGCAACAGCCCGAGCTTGGCCCCGAAACCGATAACCAGCAGCACGGCAACGGCGACGCCAACATAGAGTGGCAAACCGGGGGCGGCGGCCTCAAAGGCATCGAAGGCGAAGGAACCGCTGGCCGCGCCCATGAGCAGCACCGCCGCCAGCAACGCCACCGCGCCGGTCTCCAGCAGCCCCAGCATGAACAGCACCGGCCGCCCGCTATCGTCCGACAGATTTTCGCTGAGGATCATCGCCGCCCCGCCGAGGCTCATGATTTCCCAGGCGATGAGAAAGCCCGCCGCGTTGGCGATGCCGAATACCCCCAAGGCCCCGATGAGGCTGGCTGCGACGCCGAACAGCCAGCCCGCCTCGCCGGATCGCGCCGGCGTCGACAGCCACGCGGCCATGATGGCCGGAACGAGGCCGAAGCCCATCAGCCACAGCGCGTCGCCGGACAACCGGAAGGGCACCGCTTCGCCCGCCAGTCCGCCGGGCAGGGTCACAAGTGCCGTGCCGGCCGGCAAGGCGAGGAGAGCGGCGAGGATGGCGGCGCCGGCACCACCCGCCAGCAACACGCGGGCAACGACGAGGCCGCGGTTGAGGAGGGCCACAAGTGCTGCCGCTACCCACGCTAAGAACGCCAGGATCAGGAGGTCATTCGGCAAGCCGGCCTCCCTTCGCCCGCTGCGGCATGCGCTTCAGGAACATCAGCAGGGCTTCGATGATGGCCGCCGGATTGGGCGGGCAGCCGGGCAGGTAGACATCGACCGGCAACACGCCGTCGAGACCGTGGCCCGAGGCATAGCCGCCTTCGGCGATGCCACCGGACACCGCGCAGGTGCCGATCGCCATCACCCAGCGCGGCTCGGCCATGGCCTCGTAGGTCGCCCGCAAGGGTTCGAGCATGGCGTAGGTCACCGGGCCGGTCACCAGCAACAGGTCGGCGGCGCGCGGCGAGGCGGTGAAGAAGATGCCGAGCCGGTGCAGGTTGTAGAAAGCATTGTTGAGGGCCTGAAGCTCGCTCTCGCAACCGTTGCACGACCCGGCGTCCACATGGCGCACATGCAGGCTGCGGCGGAACCCGGTGGGTGTTTTGCTCTCCGGCAACACCGCATCGCGCCTTTCCCGCCAGACGAGATCGTCACGCTGCTCGACACCAAAGGCCCAGTCGCCCGAAGCCGCCATGGCGCCGGTCGGACAGGCCTCGGCGCAGAGCTGGCAGACGACACAGCGGCCATAGTCGACGTCAAGGCGGGCGGGGCCGCCGGGCCGCATGGTGATCGCCTGTGTCGGGCAGATATCGGCACAGGCCTTGCAGTCGTCGGTGCACAGTTCGGGGTGGTAGCGCGGCATGCCGATGAAACCGCTCTGGCCGTCGTCGCCCTCGGCCAGCGGCCATGGCGCGGTCTGCCTTCCCTGCAACAAGCCCAGTAGCGTCCATTGCGGCATGGCGTTGCTCCTACCGGTCACAACCGGCGATGGTGAGCCCGAAGCTCGCCTCGTTGATCGCGTAGTCCATCATGTTGGTGTCGTGCACGGTGAACGGGAAAACCCGCCAGTTGGAAAACGACGGCGACTTGATCTTGACCCGCTTGAGGCTGCCTTCTGCATCGAAGTGGACGGCATAGAACAGCGTCCCGCGTGGCGTCTCGCTCCACCCGAGGCCTTCGCTCGATGGCTTGATCTTGCAATCGGCGCGCACCGGCCCGTCGCTCAGATGTTCGAGTGCGCGCCCGATCAGGGCGATACTGGCATCGACCTCGGCCATGCGGACATGGGCCCGGGCATGGGCATCGCCCTCGCTTCTGACGGCAATTTCGGGAGCGAGGTCGCCATAGGCGGCGTAGGGATGGTCGCGCCTGAGATCGCGGTCGATGCCGGAGCCGCGCTCGACCGGCCCGGTGGCGCCCTGATCGAAGGCGACCCGCTGGTCGAGCCAGCCGGTGGTGATCAGGCGGTCGAGATGGCTGTCGGTCGCCTCCATATGGCGGACGTAGGATTTGAATTTTTCGTGCACGGCTTCGAGGTCGGCAATGAATCCGTCCGGCGGATCGAGGTCGCGGCGCAGCCCACCCACAGCGAGAAGGCTGCGCAGCAGGCGGCTGCCGGTGAGGCGGCAGTTGAGCTGCTTGGCGCGCTCCTCCAGAAGCTTGCCCTCGGCCTCGCCCACCTTCAGGGTTGTGGTGTGGCAGAGATGGCCGAAATAATGCAGGTGGTTGTAGAGGCGCTCCATTTCAGCGAGGACCACGCGCAGCAGCCGGGCGCGGGTGGGGACTTCGCAACCCGCTGCCGCCTCGACCGCCTGACAATAGGCAAGTGCGTGCGCCACGCTGCCGATGCCCGAAACGCGCTCGGCGAGCACGACGCCCTGATCGGCCTTGAGCCCTTCAAAGCGCTTTTCCATGCCGCGATGCTTGAAGAACAGGCGCGGCTGGTAGTGAAGGATCGACTCACCAACATAGAAAAAGAGGAATTCACCCGACTCGAGCACATCGGCGCGCACCGGGCCGAACGGCAGCAGTTGCACATCGGGTCCGGCGAGATCGGGTACGCGCTGCATCTGGCGGTGGACGCGCAATGGCTTATCGGGCGGATAGGCCGGATCGAGCGGTGGACATTCGGCCTCGACGCCATCGTGCAGGACCAGGCGATGCGGTTGCGGATGATCGCTGAAGGGTACACCGAAGAGGTCAGTGATCTCCCGTTCGTACCAGCTCAATAGCGGACAAATACCGGCCAGACTGGGCACCGGCCCCGCCACCTCGCAACCCCACTGGGTGAACGCCGTCTCGCCCGGCAGGCTGGCGACATAGCGCAGCTCCGTCTGCCCGGGCACCGGATGCCAGGCATAGGCCATCTGCATGCGCCCGCCGGCCTCAAGGAGCTTCGATGCCGCTCCTTTCAGGTCGACCGGTCGCAGGCTGAGGGGCTTCAGGACGGTCATGGCTGGCTCCCCGCGAGGGCCTTGGCGACCAGCATGAAATGCTCCCACAGACCGGCCGGCCACCACAGGCCGAGGATTGTCAGCGGCAGCAGCGCCAGCCACATGGGCGCGATGCACCAGCCGCTCACCTTAAGCGCCGATGCATCGCCGTCGTTGCTCTCGCCGAAATACATGGCGCGGAAATGGTTGAGAAAGCCGATGAAGATGACGATCAGCAGCACCGCCATGGCCGCAACCGCCCAGGCAAAACCGCGTTCAAGCCCGGCACGCAGGATGACGATCTCGCTGAGGAAAAGGGCAAAGGGCGGTGCGCCGGTGATCGCCACCGCACCCGCCAGCCATAGCGCTGCAAGCACCGGCGCGCGCATCCACACAGCATGGATATGAGCGATCTCCTTGGACCCGCAAGCGCGCATGATGGTGCCGGCGCCGAAGAACATGAGCGATTTGTTGAGTGCGTGGTTGAGCATGTGATAGAGCGCCCCGGCCACGCCGAGCGGCCCGCCGATGCCGAAGCCCAGTGCGATGACGCCCATGTGCTCGACGCTCGAATAGGCCATGAGGCGCTTGATTCCCGCCTGGCGCACGATGAACAGCGCGCCCACCAGCAGCGAGGCGATACCGAAGACAACCAGCACCGTGCGCGCCAGCGTTCCGACCGTCGCCGCGTCGGCAATCGTCAAATAGCGAACGATCCCCAGCATCGCCCCGTTGAGCAGCGCCCCCGACAGCATGGCCGATATGGGGGCGGGGCTTTCGCTGTGGGCATCGGGCAGCCAGGCATGCATGGGCGCCAGACCGACCTTGGTGCCGTAGCCGACCAGCACCAGCAGGAAGGAGAGGCCGGCAAGGGCCGGGTTCATCCGCGGCGCCGCCTGGCGCAGCGCCGCCCACGTCATGTCGTAGGTGGGCCCCAGCACGAAGCTGCCGGCCCAGTAGAACAGCACCGTGCCGAGCAGTGCCAGGGAGATGCCGGCCGACACGATGATGATGTATTTCCACGCCGCCTCGATACTTTCAGGCCCGCGCTCGAAGCCGACCAGAAAGGTGCTGACCAGCGTCGTCAGTTCGATGGCGATCCAGTAGAGCCCGGCATTGTTCATCACCGCGCTCAACAGGATGGTGAGCGCAAACCCCGAAAACAGGGCATAAAAGCCCCACAGCCGCTCATCCTCGCCGATGAGGCGCATGTAGCCGACCGAAAAGATCGCCGCGAGCCCATAGACCAAGGCGGCGCACAGGAGGACCCAGCCGCCGGTCGCATCGAGCACGACGTAGTTGCCCCAGAAGTAGCGCGGGCCGCCGGCGCCCAGCACCGTCAGGGGAATGGCCGTCGCCAGGACGATGAGGCTGGCGGCGAGGTTGAGCATTTCGGCCGTCCGCGCCCGGCGCCACACGAGGCAGCCCGCCGCTGCGGCGGCCGGCGCGATCATCATGAGGAGGAGGAGCGCACCCGTCATCGTCAGCCCACCAGCCGCTTCAAATCGAGGCTCGACGTGCTGCCGACATGGGTGAGGAGATACTGCACCAGCATGCCGAAGCAGGCGACGACGATGAGGAGGTCGAACAGGATCACGATCTCGATGAGCATCGGCATGCCCGGCACCAGGATCTGGGCGCCGAGGAAGATGCCGTTTTCCAGCACCAGAAGCCCGAGAATCTGGCTCAGCGCCTCGTGGCGCACCGCCAGCATGAGAAAGCCGATCAGCTTCATCGATAACATGATGGTCAACGCCAGCACCGCCACCGTGCCGGCGAGGCCGAGCGATGAGCCCACCCGATGAGCCACCATCAGCGAGAAAATCACGCACAGCGCGCCGGCGACCAGCGCCGAGCTCGGCTGCAGGATCACGTGAATCTCGCGCGCCACGTTGAGGCGGGCGATGATGCGCCAGATGAGCCACGGCAGGACGAGGCCGCGGAACAACGCGGTCAGCGCGGCGATGACATAGAGTTCGCGGTAATGGCCGTAATAACCGACCTCCACCGACAGGGCGGCAATCGCCCAGGATTCGCCCGCGAAGGCATACAGGTAGTTGTTGAGCCAGCGCGAGCCCAGCATGACGAAGGCCAGCATCAGGGCGACGATGGCCAGAAGGCTGATGATCGAGGCGGCAAGCGGGGGGAGGTTGGCGACCAGCATCTTCTACACCAGTTGGGTTGCGATGATGGCGAGAATGGCGAAGACGAAGGAGGCCGCCAGCAGTTCCTGATAGCGATAAAAGCGCAGGCGCGACTGGGCCGTCTCGACCACCACGACGGCACACGCGACGATGAGGAATTTTCCTGCCATCGAGGCCAGCGAGCCGATGACGCCCAACGCCGTTCCCGCGTGCGACAGGCCCCAGGGGATGAGCAGCACGTTGCAGAAGATGGTGTAGAGGATGAACTGCTTCATCATCGAGGCCCATTTGAGCAGTCCCAGCATGGGCCCGGAATATTCGAGGATGCGGGCTTCCTCGATCATGTAGACCTCGATATGGGTCGAGGAATGAATGGGCAGCCGGTCGGTCTCGACGATCAAGAGGATGAAGAAGGCGGCGATCAGGAACAGGTGCGACGGGTTCCAGTAGACGGCCGGATTGCCGACCAGCAGGTGATTGACGACAAACGGCAGCATCGCCTTGGCGATCAGGGTGATGCCGACGAAGACGAGGATCAGCGTCGGCTCGGCAAGGATCGCCAGCATGACGGCGCGGCTCGAGCCGATGCCGCCATAGGCGCTGCCCGTATCGAGGCCGGCGAGCACGACCATGAACGAGCCCAGCGTCAGGATGAGGCCGCCGCCGAGGATGTCGCCCATGTCGGACAGTGGCAGCGGGAAGTCGGTCAGCACCGGGATGAGGATCGGCACCGTCATCATGGCGGTGAAGGCAACGAACGGCGTGATCCAGTAGATCCACGATGCCGTTTCGGGCACGATGATCTGCTTGTGGAACAGCTTCCACAGGTCGCGATAGGGCTGAAGGATGCCCGGCCCTTGTGCCAGTTGCACGCGCTCTTCGAATTGCACGATGACGCCTTGCAGCAGGGGCGCCAGACCGAGGACGGCGAGTATCTGGCACACTTGCAGGACGATGTCGCGACTGCTCATGCCGGCCGCCCGGGCAGGAAACGGCGCACGCAGATATCGCGCGGACGGCGCAAGGCATTACTTCGAGCGGTCAGGGGGTATGAGGCGATCAAACGAAACTCCCTTCGTCCATAACCGGATGAAAGGAGTCATCAGCCCCAAGGGCGGTTCAAGGCGGAACTCCATCGCCTCGCTGGTCGAGCCAGCGACCGGCGATCACTATGGATGACTGTTCCTTCCTGTCAAGCCCGTTCGTTGCACAACCGGCGCGGCGAGCATCTCATGCCCGCGAGATGGTATCGGGCTGATGATGCGAGACGAGGGGGCGCAGATGATGCAGCAATTCATTGCCGAGCTCTTCGGCGCGGCCGGCATCTGTCTTTGCCAGGCGGACATAGTCGGCGCGCGTCTGGCTGGAGAGCTCCGCTGGTGCGGCCAGCGCATGCAACCGTTCGGCCAGCGCCGACACGCGGGTATAGAAATAGGTGATCTCGCGCGGCAGCGGCGCATTGAAGTGATCGAGATGCCCGGCGTTGGCCTCGTAGACCACCACATGCGGCAGCTCGGCCACACATTCCTCTGAGGACGCGCCAGCGACCAGACCGGCGGCGTCGTCCTGAAGGACCGGGTTGCGCTCGATGGCACGCAATATCGCGGCGATTTCGCCGACAAAAGCCGAAGCGAGACTACGCCGGGCGCGCCGGGCGCCAAAACCGAAGCCAAACAGCATCTCAGGCCCTCATCGGTCATCCGACAAGTTCCATGCCGCGTGCGGCGAACTGGTGTTCGTCAATAAGCAGCCCACCGCGCGCAACACTGGCAGGCGTCATCAGCCCCATATCGGCTTACCCAGGGATTGTTCTCCCGATGGCGATTGAAAATCTAGCGACCATGTCCGCATCGGTCAATCTGGCAATCGCGGCGCGTTCGCCTTTCGCCAGGCCAACCAGGTGCCACCACGCCGATGCATCGGCACCTGCGCATCAGGCTCGCCGCGGGCGCGCCAGAAGCGGCAAGCACGATAATGATGAACGTGAATTAACAATGTGGACAGTGTGAGTTCACTTTCGCACGCCTATGGTGCTCGCGCTCAGGTTTTATTGGGGACGGGTGTGATGCTCTTCTCCACACGCGTCTCCGATCTGGAATATCTGAGCGCCAGAAGCGTTGCACTTGCGGCATACTGGTGGTGGACTCGTGTTTGCCTTCAGCATCGCCGTGAAAAGCTTCAGCACAATTTTCGACGAGCAGATGGAGGAATTGCCAATGAACACGAACGATCGCGATCCCGAACTGAGACTGCTTCCGGTGACACGGCGCGATCTTCTTGCTTTGGGAGCATCGACGGCGGGGCTTGTATCGCTGTCGAGCATCGGCATGCTGGCCGAAAGCCGCATCGCGGCAGCAGCGGCCACGCAAACGCTCAACCTCACTTCGTGGGGCGGCGCCTACCAGACGAGCCAGATCAACGCCTACGAGAAGCCCTATACCAAGACGACAGGCGTCGCTTTCAACAACATCGAGAAATCGGCCAACGGACCAGCGCTTATCACCGCCCAGGAGCAGAGTGGCAATGTCAGCTGGGACATCGTCGACATGCTGCAGTCGCCGGCCTTCCGCCTGTACGACCAGGGGCTCCTGCAGGAGATCAACTTCGACAGGGACCTCGATGCCGCGCCCGATGGAACGCCCGCAAGCAAGGACTTCGTGGAAGGTTCATTGAGCGGCGACGGCAAGACCGGCGGTTACGTGTCGACCATCTCCTACAACACGATGTTCGCTTACGACAAATCCGCCTTCGGCAAGGATGCAGGCCCCAAGACCGTCAAGGATGTCTTCGATGTCGAGAAGTTCCCCGGCATGCGCGCCTTGCAGAAGATCCCGGCCGGCAACCTCGAATGGGCCCTCTACGCTGACGGCGTGGAGATTCCGAATATCTACGACGTGCTGAAGACTCCCGCCGGGGTGACGCGCGCCTTCAAGAAGCTGGATACGCTGAAACCGCATGCCATCTGGTGGAGCGAGGGTGCGCAGCCGCCGCAGATGCTGGCGCAGAAACAGGCGACCATTGCGTCGGCCTACAACGGGCGCATCTTCAATGCGATCGCAGCGGACAACCAGCCGTTCGACTTCATCTGGGACGGCGGGCTCTACGAATGGGACGGATGGGTGGTTCCCGCCAACCTGGCCAAGGAGCGTCTCGCGGAGGCCATGAAGTTCCTGCGCTTTTCCACCACTACCAAGGCGCTTATCGACCAGGCGCGCTACATCGCCTATTCGCCGGCACGCAAGTCGTCGTTCAGGCAGATGGCGGATCTGACCTATTTCAACAATCCCAAGATCAAGATGATGCCGTACATGCCCACCTCACCGGAACACCTGAAGGTGGCGATCCCCAAGAGCGTGTCGTTCTGGTCGAACTACGGACCGCAGCTTGATCAGCGTTTCTCGGCCTGGCTCTCCACCTGAGTAGCCCGCGATGAGCACGTCCGTGGCGGCGGCAGGTGTGCCGGGCAGGATCGGCTCCGATTCGCTGAAAAGGAGCCTGCGGCGGGCCGAGCGGCAGAAGCGCCGTGCGGCATTCATGCTGACGGCGCCGCTGCTCGGCTACCTCGGCGTACTCTTTCTCGTGCCGCTGGCGGGCATGGTGTGGCTCAGCGTGGCCAATACGACGGTGCCCGACTACATGCCGGAAACCGTGGCCGCGCTGGCCCATTGGCAGCCGTCGGCCCTGCCGCCGGAAGCCGCCTATGCCGCAGTGGCGGGCGATCTCGGAACCGCCTTCAAGAAGCATACCTTCGGCCGCATCGCCAAGCGGCTCAATGAAGAGGTGCCGGGTACTTTCGGGCTGATCAACAAGACGACCTTCCGCATCTCGCACATCAAGCCGCCGCCGTCGTGGAAGGCGCAGCTTGAGAAGATCGATCCCGAATGGGGCAAGCTGCCGATCTGGCGCCTGCTCCGGCGTGAAAGTACGGGCATAACCGCCGACTACTATGTGGCCGCCGTGGACATGCAGTATGGGCCGGACGGCCGCCTGATGCGCGTACCGGCCTATTCGCGCGTCTATGTTCCCCTGTTCATCAGAACCGCGTGGATGAGCACCCTCGTGACCCTCCTGACGCTCCTGCTCGGCTATCCGCTGGCCTACTGGATTTCCCGCATGCCGGAGCGACGCGCCAACGTCGTGATGATCGCGGTGCTGTTGCCGTTCTGGACATCGCTGCTGGTGCGTATCACGGCATGGATCGTGTTGCTTCAGTCGCATGGTGTGATCAATTCGATGCTGGTGGCATCGAGCCTGGTGGCGAGCAATGCGCGGCCCCAACTGATCGACAACGCCTTCGGCACCGTCGTGGTGATGACGCAGGTTCTCCTGCCCTTCATGGTGCTGCCGCTCTACAGCGTGATGCACGGCATTTCCGACAGCTACATGCGGGCCGCCATTTCGCTCGGCGCCCATCCCTGGCGCGCCTTCTGGCGCATCTTCGCCCCCCTCACGCTGCCGGGCATCGGGGCCGGTGCGCTTCTCGTCTTCATCCTGGCCATCGGCTATTACATCACGCCCGAACTGGTCGGCGGACAGACCGGACAGTTCATCTCCAACCGCATCGCCTTCAATGTGCAGCAGTCGCTCAACTGGGGACTGGCCGCTGCGCTGGGCACCATTCTCACCACCGTGACGCTGGCGCTGTTCGCGCTTTACAGCCTCATCGCAGGCGCAGGGAGGGTTTCGATCGGATGAGCACCAGACTGCCCCCCTACGCCGGCGCCCCCGAGCGCGGCTGGTACTACCTGTTCCGCGGCTACGGTCTCATCGTGCTGTTCTTCCTGGTGATGCCGCTCATTGTCATCGTGCCGTTGTCCTTCAATGCATCTCCCTATTTCACCTTCACCAGCAAGATGCTGACGCTCAACCCGGCCGGCTACTCGACGCACTGGTATTGGAATTTCGTCACCGATCCGGTGTGGCTGAAGGCGGTGAAGAACAGCTTCATCATCGCACCGCTCGCAACCGTTATCGCAACCACGCTCGGCACCCTGGCCGCGATCGGGCTGACGCGCCCGCACATGCCCTTCCGCACAGCGATCACCAGCCTTCTCATCCTGCCGATGATCGTGCCGCTGATCATCACCGCAACCGCGATGTTCTTCTTCTTTTCCGACCTGCACATCGTCAACTCGTATATCGGCATCATCATCGCCCACTCGATCCTCGGCGTACCCTTTGTGGTAATCACGGTCACGGCAACGCTCGACGGGCTGGATCCGCAGTTCTATCGCGCAGCGCTCAGTCTCGGTGCCTCCCCGGTACGCGCCTTCTTCAAAGTCATCATGCCGCTCATCCTTCCCGGCGTCATCTCCGGCGCCTTGTTCGCCTTCATGACCTCGTTCGACGAAGTGGTCATCGTGCTGTTCATCGCCGGCCCGGACCAGAAGACGCTGCCGCTGCAGATGTGGACGAACCTGCGCTATACGATCGACCCGACGATCCTTTCGGTTGCAACGCTTATCCTTGTCCTCGCCGTCCTCCTGCTGGGCGGGCTCGAGCTTGCGCGCCGGCGCGCCGAACGGCTTCGCGGCATAAAGCCCTGAACGGCATCGCCCAGCACCGATGTCGTTCAGTCCCTGTGGGCAATGGCCAGGCCCCTACTATGCCGCTTCGCGAGCGGATAGATTGAACGCCATCCCTGCTGCACGGTACCGGAGCCGGCGCGATGTTCCGATGGTTGCCTGAATCTTCCCTGTCCGACCACGGCAAAGTGGTGACCTCGTTCTGGAACCGCATCGCCGTGCTTGATCATGCCGGCGACGATGCGCGCCGGTCGATTTCCATTGCCCTCGTCCTGAGCTGGCGCGATCTCGTCAAGCACGCCGGCTCGCTCGACGGTTTTCGCGCCATGCCCCGCAATGAGCAGAAAGAGCTTTTGATCAGGCTGATCGAGTACGAGGCCCGTTGCCGCAAGGAAGGCCGCGAGGCCGAGGGCATCGCGGCTGAACTCCTGAGCTACTTCATTGCGATGGTCGCGGCCGGCGATCGCGACGAGGAACAGCGCATGGCACCGCCCGTTGTCGAACTGGCGCAGCTTACGCAGCCGGATTTCGTGCTTGCCTTGCCAGCCCCGCGAGCACCGGATTCGGTCTCCTGAGGCCGGTCCGGTTTACGGCGTGGTCGGTTTCCACTTGGCCGCCATCGCCTTGGCCTTGGCGATCGCAGCGGGCTTCATGCGCTTTGCCACGGCGTCCCGGCTTTGCTCGGCATCGTGGTCGCCCTGTTTGGCGGCAAGATCGAACCACATATAGGCGAGCACGTTATCCTGGCCCACGCCTTCGCCCTTGTCGTAGAGCTGTCCGAGACTGAGCTGCGCATCCGACAGGCCCTGTTCGGCCGCCTTGCGGTACCATCTCGCTGCCTCGATCGCGCTCTTGTCGATGCCCTGGCCACTATAGTACATCAGGCCGAGGCTCAGCTGGCCTTCCGCCAGACCCTGATCTGCGGCGGCCTGGTACAATTTCACCGCCTCCTCGGCGTTCTGCTCCACGCCCAGTCCGTCCTCGTACATGTAGCCGAGGTTCAGCTGGGCCTCCGGCAGGCCCTGATCGGCCGCCTTGCGGTACCACTTGACGGCCTCGGTATCGCTTTTCGCCACGCCACGCCCGTCGTGATACATGAAGCCGATACCCAACTGGGCATCCGCCTGATCCTGATCGGCCGCCTTGCGGTACCAGTTCAGCGCCTCGCTGTCGCTTTGCGCCACCCCGGTGCCATCATCATACATACGGCCCAGATTGTATTGTGCATCCGCCAGACCCTGGTCGGCCGCCTTGCGGTACCATTTCACCGCCTCGGTCGGGTTTTGCGGCACGCCCTGGCCGTTTTCATACATGAAGCCGATACTGAGCTGGGCATCCGCATGGTTCTGATCGGCGGCCTTGCGATACCACTTCATCGCCTCGCTGTCGCTTTGCGCCACGCCTGCGCCGTCGTCATAAAGCAGGCCGAGATTGTACTGCGCGTCTGCCAGGCCCTGGTCGGCGGCCTTGCGGTACCACTTGGCCGCTTCACCATCGTTGCGTGCCACGCCGGCGCCTTCGTGGTACATCATCCCGAGATCGAGCTGGCCTTCGGCCTGACCCTGATCGGCGGCCTTGCGATACCATTTCAGTGCCTCGCTGTCGCTTTGCGCGACGCCGGTGCCATCGTCGTAGAGTTCGCCCAGCCTGACCTGGGCGTTGGCGTCGCCTTTTTCCGCCAGCGGGCGCCACAGTTTCAGGGCCGTGGCATAGTCTTCGCGGGCGGCGGCGGCCACGCCATCCTCATAGGGGCCTGCCGCCACGGCACTTGCCATCCACGCGACGAGCCCCATTGCCATCAGCAACCGCAACATCCTGTTATCTCCATACATCTGCATCGATGCCCATTTCCAAGCGTTGTTCCCAACAGTCCGCCCGCCATCAGCCGTCAATCGTGCGGCTCGTCCTGCACCAGAAAGCATTTGTAGTAATAGTCGCCGCTCATGTCGGGACTGGTTGCGCATTCATCGAACAGCGCCAGTTCCCGGGGATCGCTATAATAATAATAGGGACCGATCAGAAAGCGCGATTCTCTGCCCTTCCAGAAGCCATAGCGGGTTATGGTACCCTTCAGTTCCGGTACAAAATCGACCAGCGCCTTGCGCAGTGTCTCGCCGCGAATGAAATTATCCGGTAGCTGATCGAACGGGCCGTCCAGGTAGTTGTTGACGTTGGAATTCTCGGCGAACACGCCGATCAGGATTTTCCTGTCCTTGTTCTTGTCGAGGTAGAATGCAAAGCCGGTGCGCCGGCCGATCAGAATGCGTGGCGAGATATCCGAGACATCCAGCTCATCGGGAACCGCGTGCGTCTCGTTCAGGATGTAGTGGAAGACCTTGAGCCTGGAATTGTAGAGCAGATAGAACTGCATGCCTAACTCATCGAACACCGGGCCGATATAGGTCTCATTGGCGTTCATCAGCGAAGGCGGGGGCTCCACGGCGGCCAGATTGTCCAGGGCAAAGAGCACGGATTTGCCACGATAGGTGACGCGGTAATCGAGGTCGTCGACCTTGCTGACATCGACGCCGTCGCTGCGGTCGAAGATCTTGTAGGTGTTGATGGCATCGCGCCGCCAGCCATTGTAGGCGGGGTAATAGGTGAAGTGGATCTTGCCCGCATCGCGATCGGTCACACCCAGCCTCAGGTTGCCGGAATAATCCATGCCCTTGTAGAAGAAGCTGAAATAGTAATAATTCTCAGTGGGATAAACGTGCACGGTGGCGGGCAACTGCTGCAGCACCATGGCAAAGACATCTGAAATGTCGTCGATCTTCAGCGACGTTCTCGCCTGCATCTCCTCGATGAATTGCTGATTGGTGTGAAGAATGGGGGCAGAAGCAGGCACGGTCGGATTCCGCAACAGCCCGTGCTGGGCAGGCGTCTGGAGCTTGTGGTCGATGGACAAGGGTTGCACACGAAGCTCCGTGGCATGCTTTTTGTCCGGTGGCGTCTGGGCGGGCGCATCGATGCCGTCGGCAGCCTCGCCGTTGTCGTCGACGACAAAGCAGTCATAGTAATATTGGGGCGCGATGCTCTTGTTGTGAGCGCAGTCGGAGAAAATTTTCAGGTCCTCGACATAGCTGTAGGATATGTACGGCTTGATGAGCACCCGGTCGGCATTGCCCGGCAGGATGCCGAGCCGGTCGATCTGGTCGGCCGGCGCCAGCCCGGCGGCGACGATTGCCGTCTTGAGCTCATGCCCGTGGAGGAAATTGTCGGGGAGCTGGTCGAACGGGCCGTCGAAATAATTGTTGGTGACGACGTTTTCGTCATACACGCCGATGAGGATCTTGCGCGGCTTCAAATCGTCCCTGTAGTAGGCAAAGCCGGTACGCCGGCCGATGACGATGCGGTCGGAAATGCGCGACGGGTAGAGCTCGTCCGGAACGGGGACCGTCTCGTTCAGGATGTACTGAAACATCTTGAGCCGTTGATTGAAGATGAGAAAGAACTGGATGCCCGATTCATCGAATATGGGTCCGAGATAATGTTCATCGGCATTCAGCAGACCGGGTGGCGGCACCACCTTTGACAGATCGTTGAGTTCGAACAACACGCTCTTTTGCCGGAACGTCACCCGGTAGACGAAGGGTTTAACCTTCTCGATCCTGACGCCATCGGCGAGGCTGAATTGCTTGTAGGTGTCGACGTCATCCTGGCGCCAGCCGGTAAGGGTCGGAAAATAGGTGAAGTCGACCAGACCTCTGTCACGGTCCGAGGCATCGAGCCGGATGTTGCCGGCATAGGCGACCCCGTCATTATAGAAGCTGAAGTAGTAATAGTTCTCCGTCGGATAGACCTTCACGTGCGGTGGCAAGCTGGCGAAGACGTAGGCGAACACCGATGTCAGGTCGCCGATTTTGAGGTCGCTTCGCGCCGATACTTCTTCGATGTAGGACTGGTTGGTATGCACCACTGGTGCGTCCACGCTGGCGTTCTGGGCAGCGCCCAGACCGGCCGTCGTCTGCGTGATCGCCATGAACCAGGCAACCACGCAGACCACCAGCCAGTTGCACGCCATCTTCGACTTGAGGCCAGACATTTCCAGTTCCTTGCATCCTGTCGGCGCGAAGCCTTGCGCGTAAAGTCAGATCGTCACGAGTCCGTTAGCGTCCTTGAAGCTGCTTGCTCTGCCGGCGCTTGTGCACCTGGATCTGTTGATCCTGATGGACCGGGCCCTGCAGTTGCTTGCTCTGCTGACGCCTGTGCACCTGGATCTGTTGATTCTGATGGACCGGGCCTTGCAGTTGCTTGCTCTGCTGACGCCTGTGCACCTGGATCTGTTGATTCTGATGGACCGGGCCCTGCAGTTGCTTGCTCTGCCGACGGCTGTGTACCTGCTGCGTCGGCTGATGCGGATGGACCGTACCTTGCAGTTGCTTGCTCTGACGACGGTTATGCACCTGGGTCGGGCCATGCTGCTGCTTGCTCTGGATGCGGTTATGCAGTTGCTCCTTACTCCTTATCCGGTTGTGGGTCTGCTCCTTGCTCCGGATGCGGTTGTGCAGCTGTTCCTTGCTCCGGATGCGGTTATGCAGCTGTTCCCTGCTCCGGATGCGGTTATGCAGCTGTTCCTTGCTCCGGATGCGGTTATGCAGCTGTTCCCTGCTCCGGATGCGGTTGTGCAGCTGTTCCTTGCTACGGATGCGGTTGTGCAGCTGTTCCTTGCTACGGATGCGGTTATGCAGCTGTTCCTTGCTCCGGATACGGTTGTGCAGCTGTTCCTTGCTCCGTATGCGATTGTGCAGTTCCTGCTTGCTCCTTATGCGGTTGTGTAGAGTAGAGCCCCGCGTACGATGGGTTGCCAGCGGCGTGTGCTCGGGCGAGCCCCAGCGGCGGTGGGTTGCCCGCGGTGTGTGCTCGGGCGAGCCCCAGCGGCGGTGGGTTGCCCGCGGCGTATGCTCGGGCGAACCCCAGCGGCGGTGCGTGGCACGCGGTGTGTGCTCGGGTGAACCCCAGCGACGATGCGTCGCCAGTGGTGTGTGCTCGGGCGAACCCCAGCGACGATGGGTCGCCAGTGGTGTGTGCTCGGGCGAACCCCAACGGCGATGCGTCGCCAGCGGCGTGTGCTCTGGCGAACCCCAGCGCCGGTGGGTCAGGATGGAATCATGCAATGGCGGCGGCGGAACGACCGTCTCCTGTTCCGGCACCGGGCCTTCGCACGGGGCATAGATCTCAACGTCGCCGATCGTCGTGGCGTCGTTGCGCGCCAGTTCCTGTTCGATCGGCTTGCCGTTCTCATCGGTGTTGAGATCGAGGTCGATCATGTAGGACTGTTGAGGACCCTCGGGCGCGGTCGCCGGGCCATCCTGCGGATAGGCCTCGTAGGCCTGACTGGGCGCCATTTCCGCATAAGCTTCCTGGGGGATGCCCTGCAGTCCGTGCACCTGCGATGTGTCATCGAATTTCTCGGTCTGCGGGTTGAAGCACGCCCCGTTCGGCTTGGGCGAGCACAGGGCATCGCCGGTCATCCATACGAACTGGTTGGCAAGTGTGGTGTCGATACTCCACGCGTCCGTGTAACCCAGACCGAAGTCGACGCCGCCTGAGCTGTTGGCGCGCACGAAAGGTGCGCCTTCCTCGGCGCGATCATAGAAGCCGACATCGTAGCGCCCGACCGCCTGCCAGACGCCTTGCTCGTTCAACTCATAGCGGATGACACGCGACTCATGCGGCCTCGCGAAGGCATTCTCCGCCGCCAACCCGAGATTACGCACCCCGCCACGCTCGGAGACGAGCATGATGTTCTGCTCGCCACACTTCGGGAAGGCGATGTCGGAAACCGGGTTGGAATAACCGTTGCGGGCGATATCGGCCGGATCGGTGAAGAAATCGGGCAGGAAGAATTCGCGCCTTACGCTCGTCGTGTCGAAATCACCATTTTCGGTAAGGCCGATCGACCAAACTGAATTCCGCTGCTCGTCGCCGGCGTCCTTCCATGCGGGGTTACCGAATCCCTGGCTACCCCAGATGGCGTAATAGAGACGCACCTGACCGGTGGCTGCGTCCTGGCGAACGCCGATGCCCCAGGGGCGGCGGCGGAAATCTGCAAAGTTCCAGCATGCCGGAGTCTTGGCGAAGTCGCCGGATTTGCAGTTGTCGATCTGTGCGCTGGTCGAGGGATCGAAAGCGACGCTCGGCAGCGCCATATCGGCGCCCGTCTCGGCGTCGAAGAATTTTACCCGCCCCTGCATGCCATGATCGTAGGTCCCCAGGTCCTTGCCATCGGCTGCGCTCAGGCGATGGATCATGCCGGTTTCCAGGTCGGTGACGTAGAGTTGCTTGTTCCACCTGTCATAGGCGATGTTGCCCAGCGCCGGCCCGCTGTTCTCGCGGTCTCCAAGCGTAATGTCGGCAAAGATCTCCGGCTTGTAGCCATTGTCCTTGCTGAGGATATAGACCGTTCCGGGACCGCCCTCGGTCCCCCACATCCCGGGCATCCAGTCCTGATTGTCCTTGGTAAGATGCAAACCGAACGCCGATGTGGCGGTGAGATAGACGTTCGGCGGATTCTCGTCATCGAGCGCGATGCCGAACACCTGCCCGACCTCGGCAGCGGTCACCGGCAGGCGCTGTGGTTCATCCAGCCAGTGCTGCCCTTTCGGGGGCACACCGGGATTGCGGATGTCGACGATGCTGCCGACCACGCCATCGGTATAGATGACCACCTGGCCGTTGTCGGAGGTCATGCCGGAAAAGCGCGTCGCGTAAGCTTCGCCCGGCTGCAGCAGCGGCTCGCCCTCCTGGGCAGAAGCCGACGGTGCAAGCAGCGCCGCTGTTGCCATCAGCAGTCCCAATGACGCCGCCCGCATCATCAGTGCCTTGCCAATCCAAAATCCGAAGTCTCTATGATCCGCAGCTGGTTTCTGGCTTGTGATCACGACATCCTCATTCAAACGATTAACTTTCGCTAGGCGCTATCCGTTCCCTGTGAGCCGGATGCACCCTCCTCGCTACCGTCTGTGTGCACATCTGCGAAAAGTTCCGCGATGATGATCGCGCACACATGGAGCGCCATTTATGCCGAAGCTAAACATCCGTGCCTGCCGGGGCATTGACCCTGATCAATCCAGGTCACCCGTGCAGTAAATTTGCTGCGAGACAGGCAGATCAACGTGCATTTGCAGACGTCCGGCCTAACATCGTGCCGTTAAACAATTTTTTTGTTCGCACCGGGTCTGTTCGGGCGGTTGTCCTCGCAGTCCTGCCCGAAAGAAAGTTGATCATACATTGCGCAGCAGCAAAGCCGGAACAAGTGGTGCGGCTCGATGATCTTTCACCGTCAATTTGCGCTTCGTATCGGTAAAGGCCGATATAGGAGGGGCGTGCTGTGGCCGGGTTGTTACAGAGCCGGGCCCGGCGCCACGGCGCGTTACCTTGATTTGTGCCATTCCGGCTTCTTGGGAGGAATGATGACCACGGCTTCGACAGCGAACCTTATCGATCGTGGCTGCGATCGACATTCTTGTACCGAAGAATGTCTTCACTTCGGCAGGGCAAGCCCCAATATGGCGCGGGCCTGGACGGGCGTGGCAACGGCGCGGTCGTAATCCGCGCAAAGATCGGCGACGCGGGCGACCAGTTCGGCATTGGAGCGGGCAAGACGGGTCTTGTCGAAACGCACATTGTCTTCAAGACCGGTACGGCAATGGCCACCCAGTTCCAGCGACCAGCGGTTGAGGAGGAGCTGGTCGCGGCCGATGCCGGCGCCTGTCCAGGAAGCGCGCGGAGCAATGCGATTGAGGGTTGCGACGTAGAACTCGAAAACCTCGCGGTCCACCGGCGTGGCGTTTTTGACCCCCATGACGAACTGCACATGGAGGTTCCCCGCGATGCGGCCGTCGCCCGCCATTTCAGCCGCCTTGAACAGCATCGACAGATCGAAGACCTCGATCTCGGGCTTGACGCCGTATCGCCGCATCTCATCCGCCAGCCAGTCGATGAGGTCAGGGCTGTTCTCGTAGATACGGGTCGGGAAGTTGCACGAACCCGTGGCGAGCGAGGCCATGTCGGGGCTGAGCGCCAGCATGCCGCCGCGCTCGCGCCCGGCGCCCGAGCGTCCGCCGGTCGAGAGCTGGATGATCATGCCCGGGCAATGGCTCTTGATGCCATCCATCAATCGGGCGAATTTCTCCGGATCGGAGGTCGGTGTCTGATCGTCGTTGCGCACATGGCAATGGACGAGGCTGGCACCGGCCTCGAAGGCGGCATAGGTGGACTCGATCTGCTCGGCAACAGTGACGGGCACCGCCGGGTTGTTTTCCTTCGTCGGCAGCGAGCCGGTGATCGCCACCGTGATGATGCAGGGGCCCCCCACCAGCGAAAGCCCCTAGATATCGAAGAACACCGTCTCGCCGTCGCCTTGCAGGACGATGTCGAAACGGTAGGTGGGGGATTTGGCCGCCGGATCGCGCCGGGCGACGAGTGTCTGGCGCATGCCGGCGCCCGGCACCTGCTGCAATATCGGATCGGCCTCATTGGCGGCGGTCTCGTCGTCGAAATAGATCCGCGTATGCAGATGGATGTTGATGCCTCGGGCAAAAATGACGGCCGTGATATGGGGCGCCTGCGCCCGCCCGTCACGCCATTTGACCTGGCCGGGTTTGACGGTCTCGAAGCGATAGAGGCCGGTCTTGAAATCGGTCACCGCACGCGCCCAACCGGTGTGGCCCTTGGCATCGAACTGGCCCCTGGCGTCGGCCTGCCAGATCTCCAGCATGGCATCGCGCACCACCTCGCCCGCCCCGTCACGGATGAGCCCCTCGATAATGATGGCCTCGCCGCCCTTGAGGCCGGTGACGTTGAGCTTTTCCTGCGTCCGCACCTGCAGCCCGGCCGAGGCCGGCACGGTGCCGATATGCACATAGGGGCCCGCCGTCTGCGAGGGCGTTTCCTTGAGGCTCTCGACCGTCATCTCAATTGCCCTCCCGCTTGTTCTCAAAGAACGTCGATCGCCTGCCCCTCAAGACGATATCGAAACGATAGGTGAGGCAGTCGAAGGGCACCATGTTGGCCACATCGAGCCTCGCGACCAGCCTGTCGACGGCTTGCGGATCGGCGATGGTGTTGGCGATCGGGCATAGGGGGATGAGCGGATCGCCCTCGAAATAGAGCTGGGTGATGAGGCGCTGGGCGAACGAGGCGCCGAACAGCGACAGATGAATGTGGGCCGGGCGCCAGTCGGAGCCGTTGTTGCGCCACGGGTAGGGCCCGGGGCGGATGGTGCGAAAGAAATAGTTGCCCTCGGCATCGCTGATGCAGCGCCCGCAGCCGCCGAAGTTGGGATCGAGCGCCGCCATGTAACCGTCGTTGACATGCCGGTAGCGCCCCCCGGCATTGGCCTGCCAGATCTCGATCAGCGCACCCGGCTGCGGCCTTGCGTTCTCGTCCAGCACCCGCCCGTGGACGATGATGCGCTCGCCGATCGCCTCGCCGTCCTTGGCGTAATTGGCGATGAGGTCATTGTCGAGATCATCCAGCATCGAATGCCCGAACACCGGCCCCGTCAGCTCGCTCGCCGATTGCTCCAGACCGAGAAGTGCCCGGCGCGGGGATCTGAGGATCGTCGACTTGTACCCCGGGGCATAACCCGGCGGATGCCAGGCCCGGTCACGTCGCAACAGTTCGGCCGCTGTGGTCACGTCATTGTCTCCTTCAGCCATTTTCATCTGCGCGGCACCGCCAGCGGCGCCGCGCTGCGGGTCTGGGCGGCAAGGCGAATGGGCGCATTGACCGCCCCAAAGCCGTCATAGCCGCGCCGCTCGACAATCTCAAAAAAAAAGCGATCGGCGAAGGTGCGGGTATAGACTTGGAAATATTCACCACCGCTGTCGCGATCATAGAGCACATTGTGACCCTTGAGGTCTTCCACCAAGCCCGGCGCCAGATCGAAACGGGCCTCGAGATCGTCGTAGTAATTCTCCGGGATCGTCAGCATGCGAACGCCGCTTGCCTCGATTTGGCGAACGGTCGCGAAAAGATCGTCACTGGCGAAAGCAATGTGCTGTACCCCGGCACCGAAGAATTCGTTGATGAAGCGGGCCGACTGGGTCTTGGGGCTCTGCGAGCTGTTGAGGGTGATGCGCAACCGTCGGTCGGGTGTCTCGACCACCTGGCTCTGCACAAGGCCGCCCGGATCGGCAATGTCGACCTGCGGTGTCTTTTCGACGTCGAGGAGCGAGCAGTAGGTGAGAATCCACGACAGCATCTCCTCATAGGGCATCGACTGGGCGACATGGTCGATTGCGGTGAGGTGGGCCGGCGCATCGGCGATGCCGGTGGACTTGAGATCGAACTCCGTCTCCCACACCCGGCCGAGCTCACCCTTGGGCTCGATGAAATATAGCAGGCTGCCGCCGACGCCGCGGATGGCCGGCAATTCGATCTCGCCCGGACCGACCGGCTGATGGAAGGATTGCAGCAGCAGCCTTTCGGCCCGCTGCATGGCGGTCTCGACATCGGCGACCTTCAGCCCGATGGCACACACCGAGGGTCCGTGCACGATAGTGTAGGTATGGGCGAAGCCCTCCTTGTCGCAGTTGATCACCAGGTTGATGTCGCCCTGGCGCATGAGATCGACGGCCTTGGAGCGGTGGCGGCCAGCCTTGTGGAAGCCGAGCGCGGCGAGGAATTTCGAAAGCTCTTGCGCCGTTGTCTCATCGACCGCGAACTCGATGAATTCGAGGCCCGCCGTGTTGGCGCGCGGTGGCAGCGTCCCGGGATCGACTGCATCGCGCAGGTAAATCAAGGAGCGTTGACCATCGATGGCGGTGCGCCGCGGCGAGCCCGCCCGGAACTGGTCGTTGAACACCTCCAGCGACAGGACGCCATCATAGCCGGTGGCCTCCAGCGCCCGCATGAAGTCGACGAGCGGCAAATCGCCCTGGCCGGGGAAACTGCGGAAATGGCGGCTCCACGACAACAGGTCCATATCGAGCAGCGGCGCATCGGCGACCTGCACGAGGAAGATCTTGTCTTTCGGGATGGCCCGGATGCTATCGACCGGCAGTTTGCGCGACAGGGTGTGGAAGGTATCGAGGATAAGACCGACTTGAGGGTGGTCGGCTCGCCGGACCACCTCCCAGGCATCGCGGTGGTCGCTGATGTGCCGGCCCCAGGCGAGCGCCTCGAAGCCGATACGCAAACCACGTTTCGCCGCGCGCGCGCCCAGTTCATGAAAATCCGCCGCCGCCCGATCAATGCCGCCGAGCGAAGCCGGAGAGATATTGCTGCACACCAGCAGCAGGTCTGTCCCGAGTTCGGTCATGACATCGAACTTGCGCTCGGCGCGGGCAAAGGCACGCTCGCGCAGTGGCTCCGGCAGGCCTTCGAAGTCGCGGAATGGCTGAAAGGTCGTGCAAACGAGACCGAGATCGCCGATCATCCGAGCCACGTCGCGCGGCCCACCGTCGAACGAGAGCAAATCGTTCTCGAAAATCTCCACCCCGTCGAAGCCAGCATCGGCAATGGCCTTGAGCTTTTCGTCAAGCTCGCCGCTCAAACAGACCGTTGCGATAGATGTGCGCATTGCGAACTACCTCAATGGAAAACGCTCAGGCGCCTTTTTCAGCTTTCGAACCGACGATAGAGTCCATGAGCAGCCTGCGCAGTTGCGCCGTGTCAACCGGTCGGCCTGCAAATATCTGCCAGGCATCGACACCCTGGTGGAAGAACAGCTCAAAGCCACTGATCACCGTCAGCCCCTCGGCTTCGGCATCGCCGAGAAACGGCGTATCGAGCGGTGTGTAGACGGCATCGAAGGCCCACTGGGCACCTGCCATGCGCTCACGCGGCAGCGGGGTTCCCTCATAGCCCACCATGCCGACGGGGGTGCAGTTGATCAGCCCGTCGGCCTGGCCCGCAACAGCCCCGGTGTCTGCCGCGATGGTGACGATGGTTTGCGGCGAGGCGGCACGCAGACGCGCAGCCAGATCCTCGGCCTTCGCCACATTCAGGTCAACGATCAGGAGAGACTGAAGGCCGAGCGTTAGCAACGCAAAGGCGATCGCCTTGCCGACGCCGCCGGCACCGATCATGCACACCCGGCCGGCCGGGCGGTCGCCACGGGCGCCGCGATAGGCCGCTATGAAGCCGCTGTAGTCCGTATTGAAACCTTTCGGGCCTGTCGGCTCGAACAGAACGGTATTGACCGCACCCATGGCGCGGACAGTGGAATCGTCGATATCGACCCTTCGGGCGGCTTCCTCCTTGTAGGGGTAGGTAATGTTGATGCCGCGGTAGCCGCCGGCCACGCAGAGATCGAAAGTTTGATCGAAGCTGGTCTCGAGTTCGCGCGGCACGAGACGATCATAGCTGGCCGCAAGCCCGGAAAGCCTTCCCGCCATGGTGTGAAGCAGGGGCGCCTTCGACTGGCCGATGTTGTCTCCGATCAAGCCGAGTTTCAGGGCCGCGCCGTCTGGTGTCGCTGCGGATTCGCGGCCGCTCCCGGTGCCAGAGTTCAACAATGTGTCAGTGCTTTTCGACATACCGCACCATCATCTCAACGACACCCTCGCGCAGCGAGGCCAACGGTTCCGGCGAATCGAGGTCACGCCTGAAAATGCGCGAGAAGGTGGCGCGGTTGGACACGTTGAAAAAGCACAGCGAACTGATCTGCCAGTGCAACATCACCGGGTCGAGGCCGGCGCGGAAAACGCCCGCGCGCACGCCACGCTTGAGGAGATGGTCTGCCGCATCGATCGCCGTGAGATTGAGTTCCTGGATGACCGAGGACCGCGCCAGATACTCGGCGTGATGGATGTTCTCGATCATCACCAGGCGAATGAAATCCTCGTTGGCGTTGTGATGGTCGAAAGTGAAGCGGACCAGCCGTTTCAGCGCCTCGATGGGCGGCAGGTCATCGAGTTCGAGGCCGGCCTCGGAGGCTCGCATCCTGCTGTACGCCGCTTCCAGCACCCGCAAATAGAGCCCCTCCTTGCTGTCGAAGTAATAATAGATCATCCGCTTGCTGCACTTGGTCTTGGCGGCAATCTCGTCGATCCGGGCACCCGACAGGCCGCGCTGCGCAAATTCCCTGGTTGCGACGTCTATGATGTTGCGCTTGGTGCCTTCGGGATCGTTGACGCGGCCCCGTGCCGTAGTCCTGGTGATCGTTTCGACGCTCATCCTCGTGTCCTTGATAAACCGGGCTCGGGTCATTTCGTTCATTCTAGGGTCTGTTGAGTATCAGGGTTATGGCGCCGCAAAAAGTCCATCCTGCGAGCCGGGGCCGACGGGTTCAGGCTCGCGCGATGATGACTATTGACATAAACTAACTAGTTAGTCCATTTTCAAATGCAACGGCTGGCCGCAACAATGCGGATCGGCCCGTGTGACCCACAGGGAGGGATGATCATGAGTTCTTTTGTTTCCAGGCGTGCTGCACTCTTGGGGGGTGCCATGCTGGCGGCTGTCGCGGCGGCGCCCGGCGCCTTCGCGCAGGACAAGCCGCTGCTGAAATTCTCCGCGGTGTTCAGCAACACCGACATTCGTGCCGATGCGATGCGGCAGCTCGAAAAGGCCCTGGCCGGCAACTTTACCTTCGAGCCCCACTTCGGCGCCACCCTGTTCAAGCAGGGAACCGAACTCGTGGCACTCGAACGCGGCAACCTGGAAACCGGTATCGTGGCGCCCCAGGATATCGCCAAGCAGCTCCCCGCCTGGTCCATACTGACGGCCGCCTATCTCTTCCGCAACGCTGACCACCTGAAGCGTTTCTTCGAGAGCGATGCGGGCCAGGAGATGGTCAAGATGGCCGACGATCAACTCGGCATTCACGTTGTCGCACCGGTCTATTTCGGAGCGCGGCAGGTCAACCTGAAACCGGACAGGAAGATCTCCACTCCCGCCGACATGGCCGGCATCAAGCTGCGCATGCCCGGCGGCGATGCCTGGCAATTCCTGGGAAAGGCGCTCGGCGCCAATCCGACGCCCATGGCCTATGCCGAGGTCTACACCGGCCTCCAGACCGGCGCGATCGACGGACAGGACAATCCGCTGCCCAACGACTACAACATGAAATTCTACGAAGTGACGTCGCAGATCGTCCTGACCAGCCATCTGATCGGCTACGATCTCTTCGTCGTCTCGAAGAAGACCTGGGACAAGCTGTCCGCGGAGCAGCGGGCCAAGCTGGAAAGCGAGGTCAAAAAGGCAATCGACTGGAGCACGCAGAAGCATCTGGCGGAAGAGGCCAAGCTGGTGCAGTACTTCAAGGACAAGGGCCTCAAGGTCTACGAGCCGGACGTCGATGCATTCCGCAAATACGCGCAAAAAATGTACATGGAGTCCGATTTTGCCAAGGATTGGCCGAAGGGCATGCTTGACAGGATCAATGCCCTCTAGCGGGCTCTAGCGGTTGTCTTGTGCCATCGGCCTCAAACGAGGCCGATGGTTCCTCAGCGCCAAGACGCCGTGCCGCCAGGATTTTCATTGCAACAGGTGGGGGCCTGCAATGGGCATTCACGCAATTGTCGGTTGGCTGAAGCGCCGCGCCGAGAACGTCGCCGTCATTCTGCTGTCGGCCGTCTTTGTGTGTTTCATCCTGCAGATCGTCTTTCGCTATCTGCTTCACTGGCCGGTCGGATGGACCCTTGAGGTCAGCACGCTTGCGTGGATGTGGCTGGTCTTGTGGGGGGCGGCCTTTGTTGTCACCGAGCAGGACGAAATCCGCTTCGACATCCTCTATAGCGCGGTATCGGCGCGGGTACGCCGTGGCTTCGCGGTCGCAACGAGCCTGGTCCTCGTCGGGCTCTTCGCCGTCTCGCTGCCCGCCACCTACGACTACATCACCTTCATGCGCGTGGAGCACGCCTCCTATATCGGTGTACGGCTCGACTACCTCTTTTCCGTCTATCTCCTCTTTGCCGTTGCTGCGATCGTGCGTTACCTGTGGCTGGGCTTCGCTGCGCTGAAGGGTGTTGCGCCCGCAGTCACCGACCCCTCGCATCTGAGGGAAGAATGAACCTCGCCAGCCCCTTTTCCATCTGCCTGGTCGCGATCACCGCGCTTGCCGTATTGGGATTGCCCATCGGCTATTCGATGATTGCCGGCTCCATTGTCTACCTGCTCATCTCCGGCCAGGATCTCAGCATCGCCGCCGAGCAGCTTTTGCAGGGGCTGCGCGGCAGTTTCGTTCTGCTGGCCATCCCGCTTTTCATCCTTTCGGCCGAACTCATGAATATCGGCAGCCTGTCCAGCCGGTTGCTTGGGTTCTGCAATTCGATCGTCGGTCGCTTTCGCGGTGGCCTCGGGCATGTCAACGTGATGGTGAGCGTGATCTTTGCCGGCATGTCGGGCTCGGCGCTGGCGGATGCTGCCGGGGTGGGTCGGCTGATCATCTCCATGATGGTCCGCGACGGCCGCTACACCTCCAGTTACGCGGCGGCCATAACCGCGGCGGCTGCCGTCATCGGCCCGATCATCCCACCTTCCATTCCGATGGTGCTGTTCGCCCTCGTCTCGGATGCATCGATCGGCTACCTGTTCCTCGGTGGCGCGGTGCCGGGACTGCTGATGGCCGCGGTCCTCATGGCCATCAATACCGTGATGGCGCATCGCAATGAATTCCCGGTCGAGGAACCCGTTCCTTTGCGCGAGATGCCGCGCATCACACTGCGCGCCATTCCGGCCCTGCTGATGCCGGTCATCCTGCTTGGCGGAATCTATGGCGGCGTCACGACACCAACCGAGGCGGCCGCCGTGGCCGCCGCCTACGCCGCCGTCATTTCCTTTGTCCTCTACCGCGACGTCTCGGCAAAGCAGGCCTACCAGGCCATTCTTGCCAGCGCCCGCTCAAGCGCTTCCATCGGCCTCCTCGTCGGCGGCTCGCTGGTGTTCAACTATGTCGTGACGATCGAGAACATTCCCAACGCCCTGAGCGCCATCATCGCAGGCTACAAGCTCTCGCCCCTGGGCTTCCTGTTTCTCGTCAACATCACCCTGCTGATCCTCGGGTGCCTGCTGGAAGGCATCACCATTCTCCTCGTCATCGTGCCGATCTTCATCCCGACGGCTAATGCGCTGGGCATCGACATGGTGCACTTCGGGGTGGTGGTTGTGGTCAACCTGATGATCGGCCTCATTACGCCCCCCTATGGTCTGCTGCTGTTCGTCGTCGCCAACGTGTCGCGGGCCTCGCTTTTACCCATCATCCGCGACGTTGTGCCCTTCCTGCTGGCGATGCTGGGAGCGCTTGCCCTCATAACCGTAGCGCCCGGCTTCGTGCTCTGGCTGCCGCGGCTCCTGGGCTATTCGGGATAGGAGGAAGGCAGATGACGAAACCGGTCTTCATTCTGAACGGCCCCAATCTCAACCGCCTCGGGACGCGCGAGCCGCATATCTACGGGACGGCGACGTTGGCCGACATCGAGGCCATGTGCCGGGCGGAGGTGCCGGATCAGGCGATCGACTTCCGCCAGTCAAACCATGAAGGTGAACTGGTCGAATGGGTGCATGAAGCCATTGACGAAGCCGCCGGCATCATCATCAATCCGGCCGCCTATTCGTTCACCTCGATTGCGCTGCTCGATGCCCTGAAAATGTTTCCCGGCCCCATCGTGGAGGTTCACATTTCCAACATTCACAGGCGCGAAGCGCACTATCATCGCTCCTATGTTTCCCTGGCCGCCACGGCCGTCATCGCCGGACTTGGAGCCGCCGGTTACACAATGGCACTGAGAGCCATCGCAGGCATTCTCGCGCGCGGTTCGGCCGCGTAGCCGCTCAATGCACATGATCGCCGTGCGATCGGCATCTGGGTGATCTCCATGAGACCCCACACGATGTAGAAGACGGCCGGCACCGTCACGCCGATGAACAAGAGCAGGAAGGGATTGTCGAGCAGCCGCTGCATGGGCGGAAAGTGCTCGCAGCGTTCAGTGTCGCTGGAAGCAGGATCGGCCATGGAATCCCCCCATAAGTTTGCGCAAGGTGAAGATGCACCCTGCGACCGCCCGCCTTCCTTGACGAAAGTCAAGCAACAACCGGTGGCAGAGGGAGTGGCCGCCCTACCCGGAACAGCAAGCAATTCGATGTCCCTCGCTCGGACTTCTTGGTTATCTCTTGCAGGCAGGCCATTCGCCGATAGCGTCTTGTGAGCGGGGCACCGGATTGCTACTCATGGCGCTGCCGCGGTGCGAGGACGGCTTGCGCCGGCCCGCAAGAAGGCTTCAGTTCATGCGCACCCGCACCCGATTTCCACGTCAGGTCAAGGTCATCGAGCATCAGGAGATTCCGCTCGGCGACGGCACCATCTTGTCGGCCATGATCTGGCTGCCGGAGGACGCCGGCGCCAATCCGGTGCCGGCCATCCTCGAATATCTGCCGTACCGCAAGCGCGACGGCACCACTACCCGCGATGCCCTCAACCATCCTTATTTTGCCGGCCACGGCTATGCCTCGGTGCGCGTCGACATGCGCGGCTCGGGTGACAGCGAGGGGGTGCTGAAGGGCGAATACCTCAAGCAGGAGCAGGATGATTGCCTGGAAGTGCTCGCCTGGATCGCCGGCCAGGACTGGTGCACCGGCAAGATCGGCATGATCGGCATTTCCTGGGGCGGTTTCAACGGCCTGCAGGTGGCAGCCCGTCGGCCCAGGGAATTGGCCGCCGTCATCTCGCTGTGTTCGACCGACGACCGCTATGCCGACGATATCCATTTCATGGGCGGATCGCTGCTGGTCGATAAATTCGCCTGGGGTTCGACCATGTTCGCCATCAACGCCACACCGCCCGATCCGGCGCTGGTCGGCGACAAATGGCGCGCCATGTGGATGGGCCGGCTGGAAGGTTCCGGCTTCTGGTTGGAGGAATGGCACCGCCACCAGCGCCGCGACGACCTCTACAAGCACGGCTCGATCTGCGAGAACTACGGTGCCGTCGAATGTCCGGTCTATCTGGTTGGCGGCTGGGCCGACGGCTATACCAATCCCATCTTCCGCATGCTCGAAAAGCTCAAATGCCCGCGCAAGGGTCTGGTGGGCCCATGGGCGCACAAATACCCCAATTTCGGCACGCCGGGACCGCGCATCGGTTTCCTGCAGGAGTGTCTCAGGTGGTGGGATCATTGGCTGAAGGGCACCGAGACCGGCATCATGGACGAACCCATGGTGCGCATCTGGATGCAGGATACCGTCACCCCCAGGCCGCTCAACGCCGAGCGGCCGGGACGCTGGATCGCCGAAGAAAGCTGGCCGTCGCCGCGCATCGCAGCGGTGCGCTTTCCCCTCGGCAAAGGTACGCTGGAGGCCGCCGGCCGCCGGCCGCGCTCCTTTGACCTGACGATCTGCTCGCCCCAGACCGTCGGCCTGGCAGCCGGAAAATGGTGCCCCTATGGACTCGATCCCGATCAGCCTGGCGACCAGCGCGCCGAGGCCGGCGGTTCGCTGGTGTTCGATACAGCCCCCCTCAGGCGGCCGCTGGAGTTTGCCGGCGCGCCGATCCTCCATCTCGATGTCGCCGCCGACCGGCCGGCCGCCCAGGTGGCGGTGACCCTGTCGGAGGTGCTGCCCGACGGCGCGGCAACCCGCCTCAGCTACGGTATCCTCAATCTGACCCATCGCCATGGCCACGAAGATCTTGAAGCCGTGGTGCCGGGCGAGCGCATGCAGGTATCGATCAAGCTCAACGACTGCGCCCAGCGCATCAGCGCAGGCTCGCGCCTGAGGGTGGCCATCTCGACCGCCTACTGGCCCATCGTGTGGCCATCGCCGGAGACCGTCACCCTCAGCGTCAGGACGGGTGAGAGCAGCCTCGAACTGCCGGTGCGGCCAAGGCGGCCTGAGGATCGTGACCTACCGCGCTTTGCGCCCGCCGAAAATGCTCCAGCACTCGAGGTCGAGCAATTCCGCCCCGCCGCCAGCCATGTGCGCGTAATCGAGGACCTGAAAGCCGGCACCGTGACCGTGGAGCGCTACAATGACGATGGGCTCACCCACATCGTGCCATGGGATTGGGAGTACGGCGCAGCGGCGCAGCGCACCTATACAGTCCGGGCCGACGACCCCCATTCGGCGGTGGCGACCATGGAGTGGAACAAGGAATTCGGCCGCGGCGAATTCCGCGTCTATCTCAGGGCCCGTACCCGCATGCAGGCCCTGCCGACGCATTTCCGCCTGACCGCCACGCTCGATGCCTACGAGGGCGAGACGCGGGTGTTCTCGCGCGAATGGGACACGATGATCGCGCGCGATCATCTGTAAGGCAGGTTACAGCGGCGAAATGCGCTCGCGGTCGTTGCGCTGGACGCGGCCGTTCTTCATCACGAAGAACACCCTTCTGAGCGCCGAGATGTCCTTCAGCGGGTCCTCGGGCACGGCGATGATGTCGGCCAGCTTGCCCTCGGCAATCGCCCCCAGCGGCTTGTCGAGGCGCATCAGGCCGGCTGCTTCCATGGTCGCCGACCAGATGGCCTGTTGCGGCGTGAAGCCGGCCTCGTTCACCATCACCTCGACCTCCTGCATGTTGTCGCCGCAATGATTGCCGGGGGTACCCACATCGGTACCCATGGCTACCTTGACGCCGTGGCGGTGGGCGCATTTGAGGGCATGGATATGGGTCTCGTGCAGCTTCTCGTAGCGCTCGTGAATATGCTGCGGCACCAGCGAGGCAAAGGCGGGATCGGCCATCATGGCCGGCGTCGTGCACACGGTCGGCACCAGCCAGGTACCCTTTTCCGCCATCAGCCTGAAGGTTTCTTCCTCGCCGAAGATGGCATGCTCGATGGAGCGCACCCCGGCCATGACGGCGTTGCGGATACCGATGTCGGCATGCGCATGGGCGGCCACATAGCTCTGGTTGTCGGCAGCGATCCTGACCGCTTCGGCGATCTCGTCGGCGCGAAACTGGATGGCGTCGGGCTTTTCGTACTGGGTCGACGTGATAGCCCCGGTGGCCAAGAGCTTGATCAGGTCGGCGCCCATGGCGAACTGCTTGCGTGCGGCGAGACGCACCGCATCGACCCCGTCGGCCTCTTCGTACATGCCGCGGTAATAGGGGGTCGATGAGGAGGTGATCGAAAGCAGGCGGCCGGCGCAGTAAAGCCGCGGACCCGGAATGACCTCTTGCCTGATCGCCTCGCGCACGGCGATCTCGTGATAATCCCAGCCGCCGACATCGCGCGCCGTGGTGATGCCGCAGTTGATCAGGCGTCGGGCCATCTGGGCGGCATGGATGGCGATGGTGCCGGGCAACACATCGCGCCATGGGTTGTTGGGATCGGGCGACGAGGTGTTGACGCAGATATGGACGTGGCAGTCGAAAAACCCGGGCAACAGAAAGGCCCCGTCGAGATCGGCAACTTCGCCGGCATCTTTCGGCGCCTTGCCGATCTCGTGGATGAGGCCGGTTTCCACCCGTACGTCGCCCGCCTTGCAGGTCCCGGTGAAGACGTCGTAGATCTGCCCACCCTTGAGCCACATCGCTGTCTCTCCTTCAGGTCTGGCGCGGAAAATGGCAGGTAAAGCGCCGGCCGTGCCCCAGGTCGGTAACCGCCGGGGCTTCGCTGCGGCAGCGCGCCGCGGCCCACGGACAACGGGTATGGAACTCACATCCAGACGGTCGTCGCAAGAGGCTCGGCACTTCGCCCTGCAACTCCAGACGATCAATCACGGCATCCGGATCGGGTTCGGGATTGGCCGACAGAAGGGCAAGCGTATAGGGGTGGCGAGGGCTTGCGAAGATCGCTTCGGTGGGCCCCTCTTCGACGATGCGGCCCAGATACATGATCACCATGCGGTCGGCGACATGGCGCACCACGTTGAGATTGTGGGTGATGATCAAGATGGCAATGCCGAGGCGGGCCTGCAAATCGTTGAGCAGATTGAGGACCTCGCCCTGCACCGAGACGTCGAGCCCGGCGGTGGGTTCATCGGCGATCACCAGCTTGGGCTCGAGCGCAATCGCCCGCGCCACCCCCACCCGACGGGCCTGGCCGCCCGAGAGCTGGTGCGGATAGCGTTCGGCGAAGTCGGGGTTGAGGCCGACCAGGCCGAGCAGGCTCTCGATGCGATTGTCGAGATCGGCACCGGCCATCTTGTGGACGCGAAACGGTTCGGCGAGGATCGAGCGCACCGTCATGCGCGGGCTGAGGGAGCCGACCGGATCCTGGAAGATCATGCTCACCTGCCGGCGCACGGCACCCATGGCTGCTTCCGACAGGCCGGTCAGTTGCCGGCCGTCGAAGCTGATGGTGCCGGCCGAGACCGGCACCAGGCCGTTGACGGCGCGCGCCAGCGTCGTCTTGCCGGAGCCCGATTCCCCCACCACCGCGAAGGTCTCTGCGGTCGCGATCGTGAGCGACACGCCGGCCACCGCCTCGATGCGGCGCGGCGTGCCGGTGAGATGCGACTTCAGCCAGCCTGCCACCGGAAAAGTGACATGCACGTCGTCGATGCGCAAAAGGGTGCTCACGAAGCCGCACCCTTGGCCACATGGCAGGCCGCCCAATGCCCGGCGGCGATGTGGCGCTCCGCCGGGGCTTGTTCGATGCAGCGCGCGATGGCGCGGTCGCAGCGGCCGCGAAAGATGCAGCCGGCAGGCACATCGACGAGATCGGGGAGGTCACCGGGTATGGTGGGCAAATGCCGCGTCGTCTGTCCGATGCGGCCGGGATCGCATTCGATGAGCTTCATGGCATAGGGGTGGGCGGCATGGTGAAAGATGTCGCGCACGCTGCCGCGCTCGACCACTTCACCGGCATACATCACCGCCACCTTGTCGCACAGCTCCGCCACCACCCCGAGATGATGCGAGATGAACAGGATCGAGCAGCCGAAGTCGGCCTGCAGTTCCTTCAACAGGTTGATCACCTGCACCTCGAGCGTGGCATCGAGCGCCGTGGTCGGTTCATCGGCGATGAGCAGGTCCGGCTCGGCGATGAGCGCCATGGCAATGCAGATGCGCTGGCGCATGCCGCCGGAGAACTGGTGCGCGTACTGGGAAAGGCGCGCGGCGGGGTCGGGGATTTTCACCCGCGCCAGCATGTCGACGGCGCGTTTTTCCTTCTCGGCACGCGAGCGGCCGGTGCGGTACTGGATGGCGGTCATCTGGGTGCCGATGGTGAGCACCGGATTGAGCGCCGTCATGGGATCCTGAAAGACCACCGACAGGCGGTCGCCGCGCAAGTTTCTGAGACGTTCGGGCGCCATGGTGACGATGTCTTCGGTCTCGAACAGGATTTTCCCCGATGTCACCTCGCCATTGCCGGCCAGCAGGCCGAGAACGGCGGAAATCAGGGTCGATTTGCCGCAACCGGATTCGCCGACGATCCCCATGATCTCGCCGCGCGGCACATCGAGATTGACATGGCGCAACGCCTTCAGGCGGCCGCGCCCGGTACGGAATTCGACCGACAGGTCGCGGATTTCGAGGACCGGGGCGCTGTTCTGCGCTTTCACGGCTCGCGCCTCAGCTTGGGGTCGAACTCGTCGCGCAGGGTCTCGCCCAGAAAGGTGAAGCCCAGCGTCGCAACGATGATCGGCAGGCCACCGGCAATCGCTGGCCACGGACTTTCGCGGATGAAGGCAAAGCCGTCATTGAGGATCGAGCCCCACGACGGCGTCGGGGGGCGCACGCCCAGCCCGAGGAAACTCATACCGGCCTCGATGGTGATGACGACAGGAATGTCCATGGAGACGAGGATCAGCAGCGGCCCGATGATGTTCGGCAGGATGTGCATGATCAGGATGCGCCTCGCCGGCGCCCCCACCGAACGCGCCGACAGCACGAATTCGGCGTTCTTCAGTGACATGGTCTGGGCGCGCACGACGCGGGCATAGCTGGGCAGGATGGCGAGCACCACCACCAGCACCACGGCCCCCAGGCTTGCCCCCACCAGCGTCACCAGCGCCAGTGCCAGCATGACGGTCGGGAACGAGCGCAGGGCATCGAGGAACAAGATGAGGAGAGAATCGAGCCAGCGCGGCCCATAGCCCGCTGCCATGCCCAGCACCAGCCCGCCGGACAACCCGATGCTGGTGGAGACCAGCGCCACCCACAAAGCGATGCGCGCACCGTGCAGAACCCGCGAAAAGAGGTCGCGGCCCAACTGGTCGGTGCCCAGCAGGTGCGCGTAGCCGGCCGGCAGGAAGCGGTCATGCACCGCAAGCCTGATGGGATTGAAATGGCTCAACTGATCGGCGAACAGCGCCCCGAAGATCACCAGCACCACCAGGAAAAGCCCGAGCGAACCCATGGGCTGGCGCACCACGCGCAAAAAGCCCTCGATCAGCGTCGAACGCCTGTGTGGCCCCGAAAGGGTTATGTCAGAGGTTCGATCGGACACGTGGATCCAGCCAGGCTGCGATGAGGTCGGCGGTGAGGGTGCAGGCGACATAAAAGCCCGTGGTCACCACCACGGCGCCCATGACCACCGGGTAGTTGCGGGTGATGACGCTGTCGTAGATCAGCTTGCCGACGCCGGGCCGCGCAAAGACGATTTCGGCGAACACCGCGCTCGAGATCATGTTGCCGATGCCGATGCCGAGCACCACCACAGTGGGGATGACGGCGATCTTGAGTGCGTATTTGTAGGTGATGGTGGCTTCGCTGAGGCCGAAGGCGTGGGCCATGCGGATATGATTCTCGCCCAGCACCTCGAGCATCGAGGCCCGGACGATGCGGGCGAGATAGCCCACCCAACCAAGCCCCACCGCCAGCGACGGCAGCACCAGATGCCAAAGCTGATCGACCAGATGGCCGTTGTCGCCCGCCCCGATGGTCGGGAACCACCCGAGGCCCACCGAAAAGAAAAGCAGGCTGTAGATGGCAATGACGAAAGAGGGCACGGCGATCACCGACACCGACAGAAGGCCCGCCAGGCGGTCGAGAAGGCTGCCACGATGGATGGCGGCATAGCAGCCGAGCGGAATGCCGATCGACGCCGACCACACGATGCCCATGGCAATCAGCGACAGGGTGAAGGGCACCTGCTCGATGACCGTGACCAGCACCGGACGGTTGGTCAGCACATCGGTACCGAGATCGCCGGTGACAATGCGTGCAAAGAAGCGGGCGATCTGCACTACGGTGGGCTGATCGAGCCCCATCTCGACCCGAAAATGCGCCCGCATGGAGGGTGAGGCGAGTGGCCCGAGGAGGACAGCGGCCGGATCGCCGGGGATGATCTGAATCATGGAGATGAGCATGATCAGCGCCACCGCGGTGATGACGAGGGCAAGGCCGGTTCGCTTCACGGCATAGGCGAGCATGGGATACCTCGGCTTGCCGAAAATGCCGCGCCGGTCGCGATGGGCCGGACCGGCGCGTCAATCGGTGCCCGTAGGCGACCGCCTCAGGCGATGGCGAACTTGTGGAAGATCGGGGTGCCGTTGGGCATGGTCGCCGCCACGACGGTGTTGCGGTAGACGAGCCCGACCGCCTCGTGGGTAAGGAACACGTAGTCGCCCGATTCCTCCATCAGGTCCTGCATCTTGATATACATGGCATTGCGCCTGTCGGGATCGGGCTCGAGCTTGGCCTCCTTGTCGAGCTTGCCGAATTCGGCGCTGTTGAAGCGCTCCCAGTTCCACACACCGATCTGCTCAGGCGTGAACCACACGGTCGCCCATGAGGGATCGGGCTGCATGGAAAAGCGGTTGAGCATAAGCTGGGTCTTCTTCCAGCTGTCGCCCGACTTCTGGTCGCCGAGACTCCAGAACGTGCCGGAGTCGTGCTGCTGGATGGTTGCAGTGATGCCCACATCGGCAAGGTTGGCCTGGATCACCTGAGCAGCGCTCAGCCGCTCGGTCTTGTTGAGGATGTCGAGGGTGAGATTGAGGTTCGACATCCCGGCCTCCTTCAGGAGCGCGCGCGACTTGTCGGGATCGTAGGCATAGAGATTCTTGTCGCGATGGCCGACGAGACCGGGCGCAATGATGCCGGTCGATGGCGCGGCGGCGCCGAAATAGGCTGCATCGAGCACCTCCGGGACGTTGATGGCATACTGGACGGCGCGGCGCACGTTCAGGTCCTTGAGCGCCTCGTTGTCCTGGTTCATGCCCAGCCACACATAGGCGAGCGACGGCTTGACCTCCAGAGTGCCGTTCTTGGGCGGGGTCTTCTTGTACCGGGAAATGGAGGAAACGGCGACCCAGGTATAGTCGACCTCGCCCGCCTCGAAGGCCAGTTCGGCGGTCTTTTCGTCCTCGATGGGCAGGATGTGGATCGCATCGAAGGCGGCCTTGGTGCCCGGCCAGTCGGCATTGGCGGTAAGCACCACCTTCTGCTTGGGCTCCCAGCTTGTCATGATATAGCGACCGCACTGGGCCGGGGGCCTGGTATCGAACTTGCCGCCGACCTTTTCCACCGCCGCCCTGGGCATGATGAGACCGGAGGCGAACGGCAGGGTGGTGGTCCACAAGGGCACATAGGCTTCCTTCAGCACGATGACGCCCGACAGTTTGTCCTTCACTTCGACATGATCGAGCGCCGACCAGTCGCCCTTGTAGGGCGAGTCGTTCTTGGGATCGGCGATGCGCTCATAGGCATATTTCACGTCCTCTGCCGTGACATCGCCAAGCCCGTCGGTCCATTTGATCCCGTCTTTCAGGGTGAATTCGATATGCTTGTCATCGATTTGCTTGATCGAGGCCGCGCCGTCGGGGTTCCAGCCCCATTTGTCGCCGGGCTTGTTGGTGACCAGGCCGCAGAAGATATTGCGCATGATGTCGCCCTCGGGCGCCGACTTGAAGTCGATCGGGTCAAGAACCTGGATATCGGAATAAGAACGCACCGTGAGGATACGCCCGTCAGCCGAAACCGCCGCACGCGGATAGGCCGCCGCCGTCAGACCGGCTGCCGCCATCGCGCTGAGAACTTCACGCCTGTTCATGCCGAAACGAGTTGTCATTGTCTTTCTCCCTGACCGCCTGTGACTGCGTTGCACAGGCTTGCCTGCATTCTATGCAACAATATGGCGGTCGCCTAGATGAACATGACAGTCAGGAAACCGGGTAGCCCTGCAGGACCTGGATATAGTTGGCGCGTTCGAAGGCTGCCGGATCATTGATGCTGCAGTGGCTTATCCGGCCCCTGATGCGATCGGGCCCATCGATATCGCGCGCCCCAAGCCAGCTCTCGAGCTGGTCGAGCAGCACCCGCATGTGCTCCACGCCATGCCGCAGCAGCGCCGACGTCGTCAACACCACGTCGGCACCGGCCAAAAGGTGCTTGATGACTTCATCGCCGCTATCGACGCCCGAACTGGCGGCCAGCGACGCCTTGACCCGTCCCGCCGGCACCCCGATCCATAGCAGCGGCAGGCGGATTTCATAGGCACTGAGACCCGTCTTTCCTCCATTTCAGGAGAGCGTCCGTGGTTTTATTTCTGGCCTCATGCGGTCTGCTTTTCCAGTGCCATTTTGATGGCGAACTCGGCCGGCCAGAATCCAGGTCAATTCCGGCTTTGAGTTTGATCGCTATTCCCGATGTCGATGTAAGCCAAATCAATCGAGCCCGTTATTCATTGGGGATACAATGATTCCGGCAAATTGAAGCCGTCCGATCTACAGGATGCTCTTTGGTCGTCTTCTCGCAGGCCCAGGCGGATCACCCCACCTCCCGCGTCAACGCCAATGCTACTTGGCGGCTTTGTCACCACGATGTGCTCGGCAAAGATGCAAACCTGTCGCGCCCGGCCGAACGGATGGTCGCCTTCTACAATGAACGCGGCACCGCCGAACAACACATCAAGGAAGGCAAGAATGCCGTCCGCTGGACACGGCTGTCATGGGTTCCAATGAGGAACACCAGACAGATGCGTCCTGATGGAGGCAAGATTGACGGCGCATGGTGGACTGCCGAGCACTATGGCAGAGCGAGGGCGCCTCGCGCGGTGATGGGCGGCTAACCTTGCCGGAGAGGCGGGAATGTTCCATTCTAGCCTCCAGATGCTGGTTCATCCGGGAAATGTCGGCTCAATGCAATTTCCATTGCTACGCTGGCCGGAATGTCGGGTGGAGAAAAAGCACCACGCGATGGGAGCAGAGCATCCACATTGTCCAAGAGGGCCGAGCCCGGCAAGGAGCTGCGTTTTGTCTTGACGCCGAACAGCATAATACAGGGTTTGAAATCCGCTTGACCGCGATAGGTTCATTATCGAGTGGCTGCTTGAAAGGATAAAGAATTAAAGGGAGCTAGCAAAATGGCTGCGGGACAGGAACTGCTCGATCTATCGACCAATCTTGCAACCACACGCGCCCACGTCGAGCAACTGGACACCGACGTCGGCGATATCAACGAAATCGTCGAGGATGCCAAGCAGGCGCTGGAATATCCGGGCGAGATCGAGGTCGAGGCCAAGGACTTCATCAAGACCGTGGATGAGGCGAAGGTCTCGCTGAAGGTGGTGCAGAAGGTCGGGCCGCTCGGCAACATCGTCGCGAAAGTGGTCACCCCAGTGCTCGACAAGCTGGAATCGGTGGCAGAGAAAGTCCGCGACGAAGCACACGATCTCAATCAGAAGATCGTTGATTCAGGCTACATCGACAAGCTCACCGAGGCCCACAACAAGCTCGATAATTTCCAGCTTACGCTTGACGGCATAGACACGAAGCTCGGCGACTACGAGAGCACGGTCAACCAGACGGCCACGGTGCTCGATGTCGTGGGCGCGCCGCTCAACGGCCTTTCGGCCACGATCGACACCGATGTCACTCCCATCAACACGGGACTCGAGGCGATCAACACGACCTATGACAGCATCGCCGCCGACGTCGATGCCTTCAAGGCCAACTTCTCGACCACCTTCCTTGCCCCGCTTGTCAACGTGGCCAGGTCCTTCAGCAGCATCAACAGTTCGCTCGCCTTCCTGAGCGGCCCCCTCGATACCGTCTATTCGTTGTTGAAGCCGATCGAGCCGCTGCTCGATGCCGTGGGGTTCATATACAACATTACCGTGGGTCCGGTGGTCAACTTCATCCTCGACAATCTGGGCATCACGCATATCTTCGACTCGGTCGCCAACAGCATCGCAAGTGTGCTGCCTGATCCTCATGTCCTCGACGGCATTGCCGCTCCCCTCGACACGGCCCTCATCGAGGTCAGCGACTTCCTCGGCACGTCCGGCTGGAACAACGACGTCACCGACCTCATCAATCACGTCACGAGCGACGTGTTCGACCCGCTCGGCATCGGTGCGACGGGGGCAATCCAGATCGGCACCGCGGACGCCGACACCCTTATCGGTAGCGACGGGGGCGATGTGCTCAATCCGCTTGCCGGCGACAACTCGGTCGCGGGCCATGGCGGCGACGACATCCTCATCGCCAGCGCCGGCAACAACACCATGGACGGCGGCAACGGCACCGACCGCGTCATCTTCCATGATAACTTCTCCCAGTACAGCTTCAACGTGGACGGGCTCGACGGCCCGCTGGTGTTCACCGACAACGCGGCCTCCGGCACCGGCGACGGGACGGAGACCCTCTACAATGTCGAATTGCTGATCTTCAAGGACATAACGTTCACAGCCGACCAGCTCATCAACAACGTCTTCATCGCCACCGGACCGGTGCTCAACGGCACGGCCAGCGGCGACTTCCTCTATGCCGGGTCGACCTCAGTCACCATCAACGCATTTCAGGGCGACGACCGCATTACCGGCAGTGACCAGCCCGACACGCTGAACGGCGGCGCGGGCAACGACACCATCATCAGCAATCTCGGCGGCGACGTGGTCAATGGCGGACCCGGCAACGACACCTGGCTCTATCCGGAGAATTCGGCTTCCGGCAACCCCGTGACCAGCGTCGACCTGGTGACCGGGCTCACCTATGACGGCGATTCCGCCGACACGCTGTCCAGCATCGAGAACATCGTCGTGCAGGACAGCCGCGATACGCAGCTTTTCGGCAACGACGGCGCCAATCGCATCGTCGCCAGCGGCGGGCGCGACTGGATCGACGGGCGCGGCGGCAACGATACAATCGACGGCGGCGGCGGCCAGGACCTCCTGATCGGCGGGCGCGGGTCCGACCATGTGAGCGGCGGCGACGGCTACGACGTGCTGCTGGCGGGCGCTGCCCTCAACGACACGACCAGCGACCACTATGACGGCGGCGACGGCACCGACGTGCTGTTCTATTCGACCGACTACAACAACTACCAGATCCAACCCGAGCACGGCAGCAGCAGCAGCATCGGCCAGCAACTGTCGGGGAATCCGCTGCACATCTTCGCCGATACCGGCACCATCCAGCGCATGACCGCCGACGGCACGAGCGTGGTGGGGACCGACCATGCGATCAACATCGAAAGCTATGTCGGCTCCGACTTCAACGATGTCCTGCATGGTTCGCCCGGCGTCAGCATCGACGGCGGCGGCGGCGATGACACGCTCTATTCCAACGGCTCGGCCCTGACCGCCGGCGGTTCGGGCAACGACCTCATCTATGTCACGCTCAATCCCGACACCCACAACAGCACCAACTTCGACGGCGGGTCGGGCAATGATACGCTCGATACCCGCCTGGTTACCGACGCACGCTGGTCGGTGCGGCTGAGCGGCGCCATCGGCACCAGCTTTCAGGGCTTCGATGCCAAATATGCGGGTCAACTGGGCAGCGACCCGAACAGCATCAGCCAGGTCATTCCCAACGGCGTCAGCGGCAACCTCACCAATATCCAGGTGATCTATCTCGGCGCCTTTGCCGATGAGGTCTATCTCAACGGCAGCGAGACGGTGACGGTCTATGGCGGCGCCGGCGACGACATCCTCGTGCGCCAGGTCGGCAACGACGGCAGTCCCAGCGTGGTGTGCTACGGCCAGCAGGGCAACGACCACATCGAGCTGTATACGCCGGGTCAGGTCTATGGCGGCGCGGGCAATGACGACTTCCTGGTCAACGCTTCGGGCAGCGGACACGTGGTGGACGGCGGCGCCGGCGACGACTTCATGACGATCACGCGCATGAACGGGACGATCGACGGTGGCGCCGGCCATGACGTCGTTTCGTTCGACCTCGCCTTTACCTCGACGGTCAACAACCACGTCGACCTTGCGGCCGGAACTTTCCAGAACGTGCGCTATAGCGGCAGCTTTGCCGAACACGACGTCATCGGCACGATCCACCACGTCGAGCAGCTCATCGGGGACGATCAATCAAAGGACGAGTTCTACGGCAGCGCTCACGACGAGCAGTTCTCCGGCCGGGGCGGTGATGACATATTGGTTGGCCGCGGCGGCAACGACCAGCTCTTTGGTGGCACCGGCAACGACTCGCTCGAAGGGGACAACGGCAACGATCTGCTGCATGGCGGCATCGGCGACAACACGTTGAACGGCGGTGCCGGCAACGACACCGTCTCCTACGCCAATGCTGCGCCGGATGGGGCCAGGGGCGAGCTTGTCGCCAGCAATTTCGTCGATGTGACCGTCAATCTCGCGACCGGCATCGCCACGACCAGCGCCAGTTGGACGGACTTCCTCTCGGGCATCGAGAACGTCATCGGCGGCCATGGCAACGACACGCTGATCGGCGATGACGGGCGCAACGCCTTGTCGGGCGGCGGCGGCGACGATCTGCTGCAGGGCGCAGGCGGCGCCGACGTGCTGCTGCTGGGCGAAGGCAACGACACGGCCATGGGCGACGCGGGCGCCGACCGCATCGTCATCGGGCTCGGCAACGCCACGGTCGACGGCGGCATGGGCAAGGATTCGCTCGATCTCGGTTCCGCCACGGGCCAGATCACCGTCGATTTTCGCCATGACACCTATACCGCCCACCTCGAAACCCCGGTGCCGGTGTGGAACGACAGCGGGACCACAGAAGCGCGAGACTTCAACGGGGAATCGCTCACGCCGGAACTGGTGCTCGAGACGAGGTCGAGCTTCGCCAACAGCGCCGACGACCTGACGCGGCTTCTGCCCGACACGACCGATCCCCTGTACAACCAGTTTGTCATCAAGACCGTTCAGACGCCGGTCGACTATCTCGGCACCTTCAGCAATGTGGAGACCGTGCTCGGCGGCGCTGCCGTGACGAGGATCGTGGTCGGCAGCGGCCTCGATCACTATGACGGCAGCGGCCCGGGCACCGATATCCTCGACCTGAGCGGCTTCAACGTGGGCGTCAGCTTCGATCTGGCGACCGGTGCCAGCGACAATGCCCGCCTGATGGGCGACACGCTCCTCGGCATCGACCGCATCGACGGTTCGCGCTTCGGCGATCACCTCACCGGCGACACCGGCAACGACAGTCTGTTCGGCGGCGAAGGCAATGACACGCTCATTGGCGGCGGTGGTAGCGATCATCTGAACGGTGGTCTGGGCAATGACCGGATGGTCGGCGGTGCCGGCGGCGACTTGCTGCAAGCCGGTGACGGCAACGATACCCTCATGGGCAATGGTGGCAACGATACCTTGAGGGGAGGTAGCGGCGCGGATCACCTGAACGGCGGGGCGGGCGACGACCGGCTGACGGGCAACGGCGATGCCGACACCCTCTTCGGCGGCGATGGCAACGACACCCTGATCGGCGGCGGCGGTGCCGACAAGCTCAGCGGCGGTGCCGGTTTCGATCGCGTCGGCTACTACTTCTCCGCCGCTGCCGTCACCGTCGACCTGAACACCGGGCATGGCTCGGGCGGCCTCGCCAACGGCGATACCCTGAGCAGCATCGAGGGGGTGTCCGGCTCCGACAGGTTCGGCGATACCCTGATCGGGCACGCCGGGGTCGATGTCGAGTTGGTCGGCAACGGCGGGGATGATTTCCTCAAAGGCCTCGACGGCAACGACTCGCTTTACGGCGACAACGGCAACGACACCCTCAGGGGCGGCTTCGGCAATGATGTGCTGAATGGCGGCAAGGGAGGCGATTTCCTGATCGGCGGCGGTGGCAACGACCTGCTGACCGGCGGTAGCGGACCCGATACCTTTGTCTTCGTCGACGGCTTCGGCGACGACACCATTACCGACTTCTCGGGCAACAACACGGAAAAGATCGACCTGTCGGGCGTCAGCGACATCACCAGCTTTGCCGATCTGGTCACCAACCACCTGGATGACCATACCAGCTTCGTGGTGATCGTCGATGGCACCGACTCGATCAGGCTCGACGATGTCACTATGAACCACATCGGCGCCGGCCATGCCTTTTCGGCGGGCGATTTCATCTTTTGAGGCGAACCCTTGGCGGCTAAATCGTTTGCCGGCCGGCCTGTGAATGTCTTGGTTGGGTCAAATCGGCCGAACTTGCAGGCAACCGAGTGCGCCCGCTATGCTTCCAAGGGCGAACGAGAACCGGGGGACAGCAGACATTCCACCCCCAATGCCCCAATCATCGCTGCGTCGAGGCCCCTGAACGCACGAGACTGTAACCAGGGGGTAATCACTGGTTCTTCGGAGGCCTTGTGATCGCTTCGATTTTCAGATCCCGGACATGCAAAAAGCCGCGGTTTTCCGCGGCTTTTGGGCATTTCTAAACTTGGAGCGGGCGATGGGATTCGAACCCACGACCCCAACCTTGGCAAGGTTGTGCTCTACCCCTGAGCTACGCCCGCACTCCATTATGACGGCGGCACCAGCAGCCGCCGAAGTGATCGGCGTTATTGCGCAATCGGCCTTGAAATGCAATAGCATCCGGCAACACCTCCGGGCAGAGCCGATGTTATCATCCGGGTCGCGCGATACCGGGCTTTTTTTGCGGGGAATTAGCCATGCCGGCCACGCGCGAGATGTTGTTCCGCCATCTCGAAAACCTCGGAATTTTCACCACCACGATCAGCCATCCGCCGGTCTTCACCGTGCAGGAAGCCAGGGCCCTGCGCGGCACCATACCCGGCTTGCACATCAAGAACCTGTTCCTGAAGGACAAGAAAGGTGCCTTGTGGCTGGTGGTGTGCGAGGAGGAGGTCAGCGTCGATCTGAAGGCGCTGCCGGCACTGATCGGCTCGGCTCGGCTTTCCTTTGGCCGTCCTGAACTCTTGCGCGAAGTGCTCGGCATCGAGCCCGGTTCGGTAACGCCGTTTGCCTTGATCAACGACAAGGAAAAACGAGTGAATGTGGTGCTTGACGCTCACATCGCCGAAGCCCGCGCCGTCAACTGCCATCCGCTCGAAAACACCGCCACTACGACCATAGCTTCAGGCGATCTGATGACATTCATCAAGAGCACCGGACATGTGGCGAAGCTCGTCGCGTTCGGCTGAGCTCCGTTGGCCACAAGAGGCCGGATTGTATTTGCGGCCAGGATTGTCCATGTATGGGGCAAGAACGACTTATTGTAGGGGCGGGAATCGACGTCCCGGACATTGGTAAGGATGAATTGACATGGCAGGTCCGCTGATAGATTTGGGCGCCAGGCCGGCAGATTCCAATGAAGGCAAGCCCGCGGGCGGCGATGGTCTGGTTCGTGAATCGACCACGCGCACCTTCATGACGGACGTCATAGAGGCCTCGCGCGAGGTGCCGGTGCTGGTGGACTTCTGGGCACCGTGGTGCGGCCCGTGCAAGCAACTCGGCCCCCTCATTGAGCGCCTTGTGCGCGAACTGAAGGGAGCGGTTCGCCTGGTTAAGATCAATGTCGACGAGAACCAGCAACTTGCCGCCCAGATGCGCATCCAGTCGATTCCAGCAGTATTTGCTTTCGTGAACGGCCAGCCGGTCGATGGCTTCATGGGAGCGTTGCCTGAGAGCGAGCTTCGCGCCTTTCTGAAGCGCATTACCGGCGATGGCGGCATGGCCGAGGAAATCGCCGCCGTTATCGTCGAGGCGCGCGAGGCCCTGGCCGCCGGCGACATCGAAAAGGCACAACAGGCGTTCAATGCCGTACTTGGCGCCGACGCTGAGAATGTCGATGCCCTCGCCGGACTGGCCCGTTGCCAGATCGCCACCGGCGACTTCGATGGCGCCGAGGCGACCCTGGCCGGCGTCCCGCCGACCAAGAACGAGCACGTCGAAATCGTGGGCGCCCGCGCCGCACTCGAACTCGCGGCCAATCCGGTCGATCTGAGTAACGTGACACGCCTGTCGCAAGCCGTGGCGGCCGATCCCGATGATCATCAGTCGCGCTTCGATCTGGCGGTGGCGCTCAACGGGGCCGGCCGTCGCGAGGAGGCCGTCGATCACCTGTTGCACATCGTACGCCATGCGCGGTCCTGGAACGATGAAGCGGCCCGCAAGCAGCTCGTGACATTCTTCGAGGCCTGGGGGCCCACGGACGAGCTCACGCTCATCGGGCGCCGCAAGCTGTCGGCCGTTCTGTTTTCGTGAGACAACGCATGGCGTTCATCTCAAGATATCGCACGATCATCGACCTGCCGGATACGATCCCGGTGTTTCCGCTGGGCGGCGTGCTGTTGCTGCCGCGCGCCCAGTTGCCGCTCAATGTGTTTGAGCCGCGCTATCTCGCCATGGTGGACCATGCTCTGGCGGGCAGTCGCGTGATCGGCATGATCCAGCCGGACGGCGAAGCAGCGATCACGCTCCAGGGCGATGCCTCGGCCCGCCCGCCCCTTGCGCGCGTCGGTTGCGCCGGCTGCATCAGTGCCTATGCCGAGACCGGTGACGGGCGGGTCGCCATGACCCTTACCGGGCTGTGCCGCTTCGTGGTCACCCGCGAACTGCAGGTGCCAACGCCATTCCGGCAAGTTGTTGCGGACTATGCGCCTTTTGCCGGCGATCTTGCGGCGGGCAAAGGAGAAGACGAGGTGGACCGCGGGGCTTTGCTGGCGGCTCTGCGTGCCTATCTCAGGGCCAACGACCTGACCGCCGACTGGAAGGAAATCGGTGCTGCCTCCAGCGAGCAACTGGTGAATTCACTGGCCATGCTTTCACCCTATGGGCCGGCCGACAAGCAGGCCCTCCTCGAAACGCCGGCCCTGGCTGGACGGGCGGAGTTGCTCGTTGCGCTTACCGAGCGCGCACTGTCGAACGAGCCCGGCGCGCCAGCTTCGCGTTTGCAGTAGCGGCATGAGTGATTCCGACCAGCCCGACAAGCCGCAAGCCCCACGAAGCCAGGGGGTTGCGGTCGACCGCCGGTTGCTGGAGTTGCTGGTCTGCCCGATCACCCGTCAGGCGCTCGATTACCGCAGCGACCGCCAGGAGCTTGTCTCACGCTCTGCCAGACTTGCCTTCCCGATTCGCGACGGCATTCCCATCATGCTGGCCGAAGAGGCCAGGGAACTCGGCGACGATGAAACCTGAACACCCCGCGGCGGCGCGCGCCTGGCCCGAGGAGCTGCGTCTCAGCGATGGCGGCACGCGGCTCACGATTCGTTTCGATGACGGCACCTGCCACGTCCTGAGCGCTGAGTTCTTGCGGGTTGAAAGTCCGAGCGCCGAGGTGAAGGGCCATGGGCCTGGTCAGGCCGTGACGGTCGCCGGCAAGCGCCGGGTGAAGATTTCCGCTATAGAGCCGGTGGGCAACTATGCGGTGCGGCTGGTCTTTTCTGACGGGCATTCCACCGGTTTGTACTCGTGGGATTATATTGATCGCCTGGGGCGCGAGCACGATGAGCTGTGGACCGACTATCTGGCGACTCTCGCACGCGAGGGTCGACAGCGGGATTAGGCCGGGCGTCCCATGAGAAGACGCGGCAGGGTGCCGGTGACGCCGGCGGCCTCCTGCATGAAGGCCGTCTTCAGCGGCCTGACCGCATCGACCGCCCGCAAGCCGGCATCCCTGAGCAGACGCACCGCGGCATTGTCATTGGAAAACAGCCGGTTCAGTCCGTCGGTGGCCGCCGCCGCCATTGCCGTGTCGACCCGCCGCCAGCGTTCATAGCGCGCCAGCACAGTTTCGCTGGCCGGGTCCATGCCGATCTGCATGGCGTCGCCAAGGGATTCCGCCAGGGCGGCAATGTCGCGCAAGCCGAGATTGAACCCGAGCCCGGCGATTGGATGGACGACATGCGCAGCATCGCCGACGAGCGCCAGGCGGCGGGACCGAAAGGCCTTGGCGATGGAGAGCCCGAGCGGATAAACCCGGCGCGGGCCTTCGGGCCGCACATGTCCGAGCTCTTTGCCAAATCGCTCCGACAGCTCGGCGGCGAAGTCTTCATCATTGAGCGCAACGATGCTCTCGGCGTCGCGAGTGGCCTCGGTCCATACCAGTGACGCCCGGTTGCCGACGAGCGGCAGGATGGCGAAGGGCCCGGCGGGCCGGAAATGCTCATAGGCGCAACCCTGGTGCGGACGCTCATGCGCGACGGCCGTGACGATGGCCGATTGGTTGTAGCTCCACGCCAGCGTCTCGATGCCGGCCAGTTCGCGCAGCAGCGAGCGCCGCCCGTCGGCCGCAACCGCCAGGGCGGCGCACAGGTTTCGACCACCGCTGAGACTCAGCCGTATCTGCCGGCTGTCGGCCTCCATGGCCTCCACGGTTGCGCGCGGAACGATGGCGAGGCCGGGAAGATCGCAGGCCACGTGCGCCAGTGCCGCGTAAAGATTGCGGTTCTCGATGATGTGGGCGCTGGGGCCCGACGCTCCGGGCTCCGCGAACTGCAACAGCGCCGGACGAACGAGGGATCCGCTGCAGCTGTCAGTTACAGCGATGCGCGTGACCGGCTGGGCATGAGGCGCAAGTTCGCTCCATATCCCCATCGCCTCCAGCATGCGCCTTGAAGACAGGGCGATGGCCGAGGCCCTGCCGTCAAACACCGATGTGTCCTGAGCATACGGATCGCCGGCATCCACCAGAACACATTTGAGGGGCAGCCGCGACGCCGGACCCGCCAGGCAGACGGCGGCTGCCAGTCCGTTGAGGCCGCCACCGACAATGACGACATCTATCGAAGTTGGGTGTTGCGGCATCCTTGGCCTTTTGAAATGCCCGCCGGGCTGCTAGTGATCGGGCCTCGAGCCATGCTCGCGGCTGGGCGTGAGGCTAGGCTCTAACGCCCTCGCATTCAACGCCTGGCTCCATACCGCGCGACAATCCAACCCATCGTGAGAGTCAAGGACCATGACCCGCGAACTTGAAAATCTGATCGCCACGCTCGACCTGGAGCGCCTCGAAGCCAACCTGTTCCGCGGTGTCAGCCCGCAGGTGGGCTGGCAGCGGGTGTTTGGCGGCCAGGTGATTGGCCAGGCGCTGGTGGCAGCGTCTCGAACGGCACCGGAAGGGTATCTGGCCCATTCGCTTCATGGCTATTTCATGCGTCCCGGCGACCCGGCGGTGCCAATCATTTATGACGTCCAGCGCGATCGTGACGGTCACAGCTTTTCAACCCGGCGTGTGAGTGCCATCCAGCACGGCGCTCCCATTTTCACCATGGCCTCATCGTTCCATCGTCAGGAAGACGGCTTGGAACATCAGCTACCCATGCCGCAGGTGCCTGACCCCGACGACCTGCCGGGCGAGAAGGAGATGCTGGCGCGCTACGCGGACCGGATGCCGGCCAATATGCGCCGCTATTTCAGCCGCGAACGCCCCATTGAGCTGCGGCCGACCCGGCCCATGCATTATCTTGAGCCCGATACCGGGTTGCCGCCCCTTCAGAACGTCTGGATCCGTGCCACGGCGCCCTTGCCGGATGACCGGGCTTTGCACCAGTGCGTACTTGCCTATGCTTCCGACATGACGGTGCTCGATACCGCGCTGGTGACCCATGGACACAGTGTCTTCGATGCCGACCTGATGCTCGCCAGCCTCGACCATGCCTTGTGGTTCCACCGCGATTTTCGCGCCGACGAATGGCTGCTCTATGCCCAGGATTCCCCCTCGGCATCGGGTGCGCTGGGCTTCACGCGCGGCCTCATCTTCAACCGCGACGGCCGCCTGGTTGCCTCCGTTGCCCAGGAAGGCCTGATTCGGCATCGACGTGATTGATTAAAATATGGGCATTATTCATTTATTGTCTAAATTTTAGCTCCCTCCTTGCGTCCGCAATCTCCCCGAAATTTATAAAAACTAAATAAATCAATATCTTGCAACCAACCTGCGAGTTGGCACAGGACTTGTAATGTCCGTCTCGGGACACCGCGGCGGCATCAGGCCTTCGCGGCGTTGAACATGGGAGCAGGCGATGAACTACATCATAGCGATCATCAAGCCGCACCGTCTCGACAATGTCCGTGCTGCTCTCGAACAGATCGGAATCGAGGGTCTCACGGTCAGCGAGGTGCGCGGCCATGGCCGTCAGAAAGGCCATACCGAAATTTATCGTGGCGCCGAATACCAGGTCCACTTTCTGCCCAAGACGCGCGTGGAGGTGGCCGTAGACGAGGCAAACACCGAAAAGGCCATAGAAGCCATCCAGGCCTCGGCGCGCACGTCATCCATCGGCGACGGCAAGATTTTTGTGCTGCCAATGAGCCAGGTCGTCCGCATTCGGACCGGCGAAACCGGCAGCGCGGCGCTTTAGAGCCTTGAAGGAGATTTGACGATCATGAATTCCCTCATCAAACGTCTTCCCGGCCATACCGCCGCGCTTGCGCTGGCACTACTGGCCTTCACCCTGCCTGCCGCGGCCGCGGAGGCCACCCTCAATAGCGGCGACACGGCATGGATGCTCACCTCAACGGCCCTCGTGCTGATGATGACCGTACCCGGCCTGGCCCTGTTCTATGGCGGTATGGTACGCAAGAAAAACGTATTGGCCACCGCAATGCAGAGCTTCGCAATCTGCTGTCTGGTGACGGTGCTTTGGATGATCGTTGGCTATTCGCTGGCCTTCAAGGACGGCGGAAGCCTGAATGCCTACATTGGCGGGCTCCAGAGCTTCTTTCTCGGGGGCATGACCGACGCTTCGCTGAGCGGCACGATCCCCGAGACGGTCTTCATGACCTTCCAGATGACCTTCGCGATCATCACGCCGGCGCTTATCGCAGGTGCCTTCGCGGACCGCATGAAGTTCTCCGCCATGCTGTGGTTCATGGGCCTATGGAGCATCATCGTCTACAGCCCGATCTGTCATTGGGTGTGGGGCGGTGGCTTCCTCGGTGGCCTCGGCGTCAAGGACTTCGCCGGTGGTACGGTGGTTCATATCAACGCCGGTGTCGCGGGTCTCGTTTGTGCCCTCGTGCTCGGCAAGCGCAGCGGCTATGGCACCGAAAACATGGCACCGCACAACCTGGTTCTGAGCCTGATCGGCGCCTCGCTGCTCTGGGTCGGCTGGTTCGGCTTCAACGCCGGGTCGGAACTTGCAGCCGACGGCACCGCCGGCATGGCCATGGCCGTCACCCAGATCGCCACGGCTGCGGCGGCACTCGCCTGGATGTTCTACGAGTGGATAAGCCACGGCAAACCGAGCATCCTCGGCATCATCTCGGGCGCCGTCGCCGGTCTCGTCGCAATCACGCCGGCCTCCGGCTTCGTCGGCCCGACCGGCGCGCTCATCATCGGTATCGCCGCTGGTGTCATCTGTGCCTGGTCGGCAACCTCGCTCAAGCCGATGTTGGGCTATGACGACTCGCTCGATGCTTTCGGTGTTCATGGTGTCGGCGGATTTGTCGGAGCCATCCTGACTGGCGTCTTCATCAGCAAGACTTTCGGCGGCGTTGGCCTTGGCGACAGCGTGTCGATCGGCTCCCAGGTATGGATCCAGTTTCTCGGGACGCTGGCCACCATCATCTGGTCGGGTGTTGCGAGCTTCGTCATCCTCAAGGTGATCGATGCCACGATCGGCCTGCGGGTGAACAAGGAAATTGAGATCGAGGGTCTCGACATCAACCTGCATGGCGAGGTCGTCCAGTAATCACCCCCACGACCCCCTCGCCTGGGGCCCGGCCGGCATCTTGCCGGTCGGGCCTCTTTCATCGCCGGCATCCCTTGCGACTTAACCCGTCCTTAACCATGCCCGCTGCAATATCCCTTAACTAAATGGAAAGCTTTGCAGCCGGGAGCGGCAACGGGCGCCGGCAGGCGAGCGCCTGACGTGGGCCATCGGCCTCCCGGCAGAAGCGTGACTGGTAGGGCCATGGCGCATTCCCATCAGATCGATACTGACGATCGAGCCATACCGGCCGCTGTCCGGCGGTTTCTGCGCAACCGTTTCATGGAACTGACCGGAATCGCCCTTCTTTCCACCACCGGCCTGCTGGCGGCCAGCCTGGCAAGCTGGAGCATCACCGATCCCTCTCTCAACAACGCCGTCGACACCGTGCCGCGCAACTGGCTCGGCACCCCTGGCGCCATAATTGCCGATGAGCTGACGCAGCGGCTTGGCCTCGGCGTGCTGGTGGTCGTCGTCATTCCCGTCGTATGGGCCGTAACGCTGCTGGCCCACAACGGCATCGCCCGACCGTTTCGTCGCTTGCTCGCCTGGTTGACGGCCACCCTTGCGGCCGCCGGCTTCTTTGCCCTGATGCCGCATCCGCAAGGCTGGGTCCTCGGATCGGGCCTCGGCGGGACATTTGGCGACATCCTCGCCCACGCGGCCATCCCTGCTCTCGCGATAATCTTCAAGGCCTTTTTTGCCAAGATCGCCGCAGGAGCGATATTCCTGCTGGCCGCATTGACATTCGCGGTATCCGCAGCCGGCCTTTCAGGCGACGACATTGTCGAACTTTCGGGCAGCTTTGGTGAAGCCGTGCAGGATTTCACGGCCCGTTCATTCGGAGCAATAGGCCATTTGTGGTTCACCGGGCACGGCTGGCTACGCCGCCATTTCCGCTCCTCAGCACCCCAACGTTCGGGGACCGTACGCCGCGCTGAGACGGCGCCAGAGGTCACAAGAGGCAAAGACAGATGGACCGCGCGACTGACCAACATCTTGCGCCGGCCATGGCGTCGTCGCCCGCCCGAGCGCCTGGTTCGCGGCGCATCGGACGATGCCAAGATCGAGCCGCGCCTGGTTGCCGGGGGTGCAATGCGCCCCGACCCGCACGTACTGGAATTCGCTGGAGATGATGAGCACGCAGAGCAGGTCGCACCGACACTGCGCATAGAGCGCAATGCCCGACCGATCAAACCCGGCAAGCGCATCCGCCAGGACGCATCCCCGCCCTTGCCGCTCGAGGCCGGTGAGAGCTATCAACTGCCACCGCTGACCCTGCTTGCCGAACCAAGAAAGCCAGCAAGCGGAAGCGGACCCAGCGATGACATGCTGGAGCAAAATGCCCGCATGCTGGAAGGGGTTCTGGAGGACTTTGGCGTCCGCGGCGAGATCATTCATGTCCGCCCGGGCCCCGTGGTCACACTTTACGAACTCGAGCCGGCACCTGGCATCAAGTCGTCGCGGGTGATAGGCCTCGCCGACGACATCGCCCGCTCGATGAGCGCAATCTCTGCCCGCGTGGCCGTGGTGCCCGGACGCAATGTCATCGGCATCGAACTACCGAACGCCCATCGCGAAACCGTTTACCTGCGCGAACTCCTCGCCTCGCAGGCTTATGAAAAGACCAGCCAGACACTGGCTCTGGCCCTGGGCAAGAACATCGGCGGGGAGCCGATTCTTGCCGATCTCGCCCGCATGCCACACCTGCTCATCGCCGGCACCACCGGATCGGGCAAGTCGGTGGGCATCAACACCATGATCCTCTCGCTGCTCTACAAACTTGCACCTGACCAGTGCAAGCTGATCATGATCGACCCCAAGATGCTCGAACTGTCGGTCTATGAAGGCATCCCTCACCTCTTGTCGCCCGTCGTCACCGACCCCCGCAAGGCCGTGGTCGCACTCAAGTGGGCGGTGCGCGAGATGGAGGACCGCTATCGCAAGATGTCCAAACTCGGCGTGCGCAACATCGATGGCTACAATTCGCGCACCGAACAGGCATTGAAGAAGGGCGAGATCGTCACCCGCACCGTGCAGACCGGCTTCGATGCAGAAACCGGCGAGCCGGTGTTCGAGCAGGAGGAAATGGACCTCTCGCCACTGCCCTTCATCGTGGTGATCATCGACGAGATGGCCGATCTGATGATGGTCGCCGGCAAGGAGATCGAAGGTGCCGTGCAGCGACTTGCCCAGATGGCGCGTGCCGCTGGCATCCATGTGGTGATGGCCACCCAGCGTCCCTCGGTTGACGTTATCACCGGCACCATCAAAGCCAACTTCCCCACCCGCATCAGCTTTCAGGTGACCTCCAAGATCGATAGTCGCACAATCCTTGGCGAGCAGGGAGCCGAACAGCTTCTTGGCCAGGGCGACATGCTCTACATGGCAGGCGGCGGCCGCATCTCGCGCCTGCATGGCGCCTTTGTGGCCGACGGCGAAGTGGAGAAGGTTGTCGACTTCCTCAAGGCGCAAGGGGCGCCACAATATGTGGAGGCGGTCACCGAGGAGCCGGACGATGAGCCCTATGCGCTTCCCGGCATCGACAAGGCTGGCGACGATGATGGCGGAGACGATCTTTATGACCGCGCCGTATCCGTGGTGCTGCGCGACAAGAAGGTCTCGACCAGCTATGTGCAGCGCCGCCTCCAGATTGGCTACAATCGCGCCGCAAGCCTCATCGAGCGCATGGAAAACGAAGGCTTGATCTCATCGCCCAACCACGCTGGCAAGCGCGACATCCTGGCGGGCAATCCGGATGCCGGCGATGTCTGACTTGTGACCCGGCCGCATTGCCGCCCCGTTGTTAGGGCAAGAAACGAATATACATCGTGAAGGGAACCGACATGGTCCATGGATTGCGACATCTCCTGCTGACATCGGCGCTCATCGGCGGTCTGACGCTGGCGGGCTTGCCTACAGTTGACAATGCCATGGCGACCGCTGCCAGCTTCTCGCCTGAGCAAATGGCTGCGCTGCAAAGCCTGGGCACCTATTTCAATACCATCCGAGACATCAAGGGTGAATTCACCCAAGTGGGTCCCAGGGGCAATGTGTCGACCGGCGTCTTCTATATCTCCAAGCCCGGGCGCATGCGCTTCGAATACGCTCCGCCCAATCCCTTCGTGGTTGTTGCAGACGGGACGTGGGTGACCATCAAGAACAACGTCAAGAACAAGGCCGACCAATATCCCCTTTCCGCCACGCCGTTGCGACTGGTGCTTGCCGATCGGGTCGATCTTATGCAGGAAGCCGATATCAAGTCGGTTGACGTGGCCGATGACCTCACCACAGTCGTCCTTGAGGACAAGGACCGGCTGGTCCCCGGCCAATTGGTTCTGGTTTTCGACAACAAGCACAACACGCTTCAGCAGTGGGTTATTGTGGACGGGCAAGGCCGGCGCACCACCATCTCGCTCAACAACATCGAGGCCTCCATTCACCCGGACCCCAAGTTGTTCGTCGTCAAATTGCCCAACACCCGCAAACCCAGGTCTTCGCGCTGACGCTGGCCTCGCCGTCGTTCACGGGAATTTGTAGGGGTGGATATTGAAACCGCTGCACCGCCTGCCTACCTGAAGATCAGTGGCTGATGCCGCTTATTGCTGGTCCACCTCCCCCCGCTCGTGGTCTGGCAAGGCATCAGACATGCCGGAGTCCCCTCCCGGCATGCGCGTTGAACGCGCAAGGGCGCTCGGCTCCCCCGACCGGGCGCCCTTCTATTTTGTCCCTGTCGCATTGCTCTGCCATTGACTTGGGCCACCACCCGATCATAACGACCATGCAATGAAGCTCTTAATTGCCACCTGGAACATCAACTCGGTGCGCTTGCGGTCCAATCTCGTGTCCCGCCTTCTAACCGGCTGGCGGCCGGACGTCCTGTGCCTCCAGGAAATCAAATGCCGAAATGCAGACTTCCCCACCCGCGTGTTCAACGAACTCGGGTATGAGCACCTGGCGGTCAACGGCCAAGCCGGCTATCACGGCGTCGCCATCGCATCGCGGCTGCCATTGCACCATGTCGAACGTATCGAATTCTGCGGACGCGGCGATGCTCGCCATGTATCGGCGGTTGTCGACGTTCCGCAGCCTCTCGTCGTCCACAGTCTGTATGTCCCGGCGGGCGGCGATGAGCCGATCCCTGAGCACAATGAGAAATTCGCCCACAAGCTCGACTTCCTCACTGAGATGCACGCCTGGATGGATCGGCTGGCGGCAGCTCCGGAAATGGCCTCTATCGTAGCGGGTGATTTCAATATTGCACCGCACGAGAATGATGTGTGGTCCCACCGGCAATTGCTGAAGATCGTTTCACATACCCCGGTCGAAACTACGAAGCTCGACGCCATCCGTGATTTGGGTGGCTGGATCGACCTGACCCGCAGGCATTTGTCACCCCAGGAGAAGATCTACACCTGGTGGAGCTATCGAGCCAAGGACTGGGCCGCAGCCGATCGGGGTCGCCGGCTGGACCACATCTGGCTCGACCCGCGACTGGCGGCGGCAGATTCAAGCGTTGAGGTGATACGCCAAGCGCGTGACTGGGAGCGACCGTCGGATCATGTGCCGGTCTTAGCCAGCCTTGACCTAGAGGCGTGAGAACGGACGCGCTTGTTCCAGTATGGAGCGCACGTCTAGCAGATCATTCAGTGCCAGATCGAGCCGTTCGCTCAGCGACGCCAGCATACGCTGGCCATCTTCGGGAAACTCCTGACAGACCCGTTTGAACAGGTCCTGCGTTATCCGCATGGCTTCCACGGGCGTGGTAGCCCTTACACTCACCGACGCCGGCAGGCCGGCGACCATGGACAGTTCGCCAATGAAGGCGCCCCGCTTCAGCCGGGCGATGGTCCTGCCGTCGCCCTTGAGTTCCTTCAAGCGCTTCTGCTTCGCCTGCCAGGATCAGTTGTGCGGCATTCGTTGCCTCACCGTTCGTGACGAGGAACGCGCCTGCCGCAACGCGTCGCTTGCGCGAGTTGAAAACCAGAAGCTGCAGCTGCGCGGCGTCCACGTCGGCAAACAACGGGACCTGGCGCAACAGTTCAACTTCCGACTTGACGGCCATCCACGATCCCCCCTCGGCCGTTCGGCGGGAGTGCCACAAGCACCCTCGCTCCGTACCCTCGCCGGCCGCGCGGGCCCGCAGTCCCCCTGGCGATGTGGCTCGGCCCCCCACAGGCCCTATGGAACAAGCTTGTAACCCCCTGTTTCGGTGACCAGGATCTCCGCATGCGAAGGATCCCGCTCGATCTTCTGGCGCAGGCGGTAGATATGGGTTTCCAGCGTATGTGTCGTAACCCCGGCGTTGTAACCCCACACCTCGTGCAGCAGAATTTCCCGTCCCACGACCTGATCACCGGCACGGTAGAGAAACTTCAAAATCGACGTTTCCTTGTCGGTGAGACGAATCTTCCGGTTGTCCTCGCGAATCAGCATTTTTGCGCTTGGCCGGAAAGTATAGAAGGCAACCTTGAAAACTGCATCCTCACTTTGCTCGTGCTGTCGCAGCTGCGCCCGGATACGTGCCAGAAGCACGGCAAAGCGAAATGGCTTGGTAACATAATCGTTGGCACCCGAATCGAGGCCGAGAATGGCATCGGAATCCGAATCCTGTGCCGTCAGCATGATCACCGGCCCCTTGAAACCGTTGCGGCGCATGATCTTGCACGCTTCGCGGCCATCGATGTCGGGCATGTTCACATCGAGGATCACCAGGTCGACAAGCTCCGACTTGAGGTGCCCTATTCCCTGAGCCGCGTTGCCCACGGCTGTCACGGCAAATTCGTCATGCAGGGAAAATTGTTCGCACAGGCCTTCACGCAACGCCTCGTCGTCGTCGACGATCAGTATCTTCTTGACGGCACTCATTGATCTCGGGCCTCTTGGTGAGGGCAGATGGATATCGTGTTATGTCGCCACATTAGACGGGAAATCGGAATCAGTCATGGCCCGGCAGCATTTTGTTGACCGCATGATAGTGCGCTCACTTTCCGGCGGTTCGCCGCGCGGTCGACTGGCGCTGGCTTGCCAGGACATTCCGTGTGCCCTCGGCAGCTCCGGCATCGGTCGTGACAAGCGCGAAGGCGATGGAGCCAGCCCGGCGGGGAGCTATGCCATGCGCTGCGTCCTCTATCGCGCCGATCGGCTCTTGCGCCCGCGCACCGGCCTGCCCTTGCGACTTCTGCGACCCGCTGACGGCTGGTGCGACGATCCGGCATCTCCCCGCTACAATCGACTTGTCCGTCAGCCCTTCGCGGGAAGCGCCGAACCACTCTGGCGGACCGACGCACTCTATGATGTCATCGTCGTTCTCGGGTACAATGACGGACCAGTGGTCCGTGGTCGAGGCAGCGCCATCTTCCTGCATGTGGCGGCCGCTGATTTCACCCCGACGGCCGGTTGCGTCGCGCTCAACCGAGGCAACCTCATTCGACTGCTCGCGCATGTCGGTCCGCACACCGAACTTGTCATCGTCTGACAAGTCAGGCAAGCCGGGGCCGTGTCCCGAAAATGGCCGAGCCTACCCTCACATGCGTAGCGCCCAGAGCGACAGCCGTCTCGAAGTCGGCGCTCATGCCCATCGATAATACCTTCAGCCCGCTGGCTTGGGCCAGTTCAGCCAGCAGGGCGAAATGCCTTGTCGGCACCTCATCGACCGGTGGAATGCACATGAGGCCGTCGATCGCCAAGCCGTGCTCGTCGCGGCAGCGGGCAATGAACTCACCCGCCTGCTCGGGTAGGACACCGGCCTTCTGCGGCTCGGCGCCGGTGTTGATCTGGACATAGAGCCGGGGGTGGCGATTCTGCCGCTCCATCTCGTCGGCAAGAACGCGCGCCAGTTTTGGCCGGTCGAGGGTTTCGATTACATCGAACAGAGCAACCGCGGCAGCGGCCTTGTTGGTTTGCAAGGGTCCAATGAGATGAAGCTCGATGCCCGGCGTGATCGCCTTGAGACGAGGCCATTTGGACTGGGCCTCCTGCACCCTGTTCTCGCCGAATACCCGCTGCCCGGCAGCGATGACGGGGGCGATTTCATCCGCACTGAAGGTCTTGGAAACGGCAATCAGGCAAACATCGCGCTGTGCCCGGCCAGCAGCTCGCTCCGCCGCGGCAATGCGCACCCTGACCGCGGCCAGTCGTTTTGCCGCAGCATCAGCCATGGGATAAAACGCTGCACTTCATAGCGGCCGATATGGCCGAGCTTGCGAGACGATGCAAGTGCTGGTACTGCACGAGCGGTTTTCTGCCCCCGGAAAAGATTGATATGGACGCCAAGACCACCGAAGCCGATGAGCGCTACAACCCACGCGAGGCCGAGCCGCGCTGGCAGAAGGCGTGGGAGGAGGCCGGCTGCTTCACGGCCCGCGAGGACGCCACGCGGCCCAAATATTACGTGCTGGAGATGTTTCCCTACCCTTCAGGGCGCATCCACATGGGCCACGTGCGCAACTATGCCATGGGTGACGTCATCGCCCGCTACCGGCGCGCCCGCGGCTACAATGTATTGCATCCCATGGGTTGGGACGCCTTCGGCATGCCAGCCGAGAATGCCGCCATGGAGCGTGGTGTCCATCCCAAGGCCTGGACTTACGAGAACATCGCCGCCATGCGCGCCCAGCTCAAGCTTATGGGCCTGTCGCTCGACTGGCAGCGCGAATTGGCGACTTGCGATCCATCCTACTATCGCCATGAACAGGCGATGTTCCTGGATTTTCTCGCCGCCGGTTTGGTCGAGCGCCGAACATCCATGGTCAACTGGGATCCGGTCGACCAGACCGTCCTTGCCAACGAGCAGGTGATCGACGGCCGGGGTTGGCGCTCTGGCGCCTTGGTGGAAAAGCGCGAGCTGGCTCAATGGTTCCTCAAGATCACCAGCTATTCCGAGGAGCTGCTCGAAGCCCTGCAAGGCCTCGACGGTTGGCCGGAAAAGGTCCTGCTGATGCAGCGCAACTGGATCGGCCGATCCGAGGGCCTGCGCTTTTCCTTCGCATTGGAAGACGAGGCGGGCAATCTGCAGGACGAGCGCCTGACCGTTTACACCACACGTCACGATACCATCTTCGGGGCCAGCTTCTGCGCCTTGTCGCCCGACCATCCGATGACGGGGGCGCTTGCCCACAAGGATCCGGCCGTCGCCGCATTCCGTCGGGAAGTCGCCTCCCTCGGCACCAGCGAAGAAAACATCGAAAAGGCGGAAAAGCGGGGGCTTCCCCTTGGTCTTTATGCCCGTCACCCGTTCAGGCCCGGGGTCAGACTGCCGGTCTATGCCGCCAACTTCGTGCTCATGGCCTATGGTGAAGGCGCCATCTTCGGTTGCCCGGGCCACGACCAGCGCGACCTCGACTTTGCCCGCAAGTATGGCCTGCCGGTCATACCGGTGGTAGCGCCGGTGGGTGCTGATCCAACCGCCTTCGCGGTGGGAAACGAGGCCTTCGTGGAAAAGGCCGGCGAAGCGGTGCGCATGATCAATTCGGACTTCCTGGACGGGCTGAGCGTCGAGGCCGCGAAGGAGGAGATTGCCCGCCGCTTTGAAGGTGCCGGCACCGGCGAGCGGAAGGTGAATTTTCGTCTGCGCGACTGGGGCGTATCGCGCCAGCGCTACTGGGGTTGTCCGATCCCGATCATCCACTGCGAGACGTGCGGCGTGGTGCCCGTGCCGCAAGCCGATCTGCCGGTGGTCTTGCCTGAAGACGTAACGTTCGACCAGCCGGGCAATCCGCTGGATCGCCATCCCACCTGGAAGCATGTAGCGTGCCCGCAATGCGGCAAGCCCGCCCGTCGCGAGACCGATACCTTCGACACCTTCGTTGATTCCTCCTGGTATTTCGCACGCTTTTGTTCCCCCCTTGCTGATGTGCCCGTCGACACCTCGGCAGCTGCCTATTGGATGCCGGTCGATCAGTATATCGGCGGTATAGAACACGCGATCCTGCACCTGCTCTATTCCCGCTTTTTCTGCCGCGCCATGAAGAGGACCGGGCATCTCGACGTCGAAGAGCCGTTCGCCAGCCTGTTTACCCAAGGCATGGTCATTCACGAGACCTATCGCACCAAACAGGGCGAATGGATCCTGCCGGCCGATGCCGTGGCACGCGAAGGTGGATGGGCGCACGCTAGAACGGGTGAGCCGTTGAGCGTCGGCAGCGCCGAGAAGATGTCGAAGTCGCGCAAGAACGTCATCGATCCCGAGGCGATCATTGCCCAGTACGGGGCCGACACGGCACGCTGGTTCATGCTCTCCGATACGCCACCAGAACGCGACATCGAATGGACCGAGGCCGGCGTTGAAGGTGCCTGGCGGTTTACCCAGAAGCTGTGGCGGCTCATTGGCGAGGTCGCCCGGCGGCCGCAAACTGCACGGCTTCCTGACACCAGCGGCGCCGCGGTGTCCCCGGTTGCACTTGATCTGCGCCGCCAGACCCATCGCGCCATCGCCGCCGTCAGCAACGATCTCGAGCATTTGCGCTTCAACCGCGCGATCGCCCGCATCTATGAACTGGCCAACGCGCTGGCGTCCTGTCTCACCGAATCGGGCGATAGGCAGGCGATGGACTTCGCCTTGCGTGAGGCGGCCGATACGCTGGTCCACCTGTTTGCGCCCATGATGCCGCATCTTGCCGAGGAGTGTGCCGCACGCCTCGGGACCCACGGCATGACCGCCATGGCAGCATGGCCCACGGCCGATCCCGAACTGGTGCGCGAGGACACCGTGACCCTTGCGATACAGGTCAACGGCAAGCGCAGAGGCGAACTTCTAATGTCCCCTGGCGCCGCGAAGGAAGACGTTGAAGCCGCCGCCCTGAAGGTTGATAATGTCACTCGAGCTTTGTCGGGGCTGCAGGTGCGGAAGGTCATTGTGGTACCGGACCGCATTGTCAATATCGTCGCGGGATGACTATGCCGAGATTGCTGCAAGGACTGGCCTGTGCAGTCGCGCTCATGCTGCTTTCAGGTTGCGGATTTAAGCCACTTTACGGCACGTCCGGCTTGGCGGGAGAATCGGTGTCGGCCAAGCTCGCCAGCGTCAACATACCCGAACAGTCGACACGCGCCGGCCAGTTGGTTCGCAATGCCATACTCTCCGCGACCGCTCCGGTCGGTACTGATGCCGTCACCAAATACCGCTTCGACATGACACCCAAGACGAACGAGGAAGATTCGGTGGAAGCACAGAACACCGATGTTTTGCGCCGGAGCTACCGGCTAACGGTTGGATTCGATCTTGTCGATGTTTCCAACGGCAAGTCGGTCTACTCCGGCAAGACTTTTTCCCACGTCTCCTATGATCGTACCGGCGTACCCTTCGCCAACCAGCAGGCGCGCACCAACGCCGAAGAGCGTGCGGCCAACGAGGTGGCTCTTGATATCCGGACGCGCCTTGCAGCTTATTTCTCAAACCACTGAGAGAGTAGCCAACGCATCGCATGGGTATCCTGAAGCTCGAAAGACTACCCGCGGTTTTGCGTACTGGTGATGCCCCTACCCGGGTATTCCTGATCTACGGCCCGAACGCGGGAAGGGTTCGTGAAACGGCCCGATCCATCGTCATGGCATTGGCTGGCAGCGACGACGATCCCTTCACCGTTACGCGCCTCAGCGAGGAGGACATCGCTGCAGATCCGGGTCGTCTTGTCGACGAGGTCAATGGCATATCGTTCGGTGGTGGCACCCGAACCGTTTGGGTGACAGATGCCGGCACGGCGACGACCAGGGCTCTCGGTTCTCTCCTGGAGGGCCCGGTTGTCGCTGGTGTCGTGGTCGTTGAATCTGCTGCTCTCACCAAGTCCGGCGCACTGCGTGTCCTGATTGAGAAATCCGATCTGGGATTGGCGATCGCCTGCTACGAGGAGGAGAGCGATAGTCTCGCCAGCGTGATTTCCGGCGTCCTTAAGGACCAGGGTTTCACAATCGATCCGGAGGCTTTGGCGTTTCTGTGCGCACGCCTCGGCAACGACCGCTTGCAGGCACGCTCCGAGGTGAACAAGCTGGTGATTTTTTGCCAGGGGCAATCTTCCATCGGCCTGGAAGATGTCGAGGCGGTGTGCAGCGACGGCCAGACCGGTACCATCGATCGCCTCATGGATACGGTTATGGAGGGCCATTGCGACCTGGCGATGCGCACGATGGACGAACTCGATGAAGCCGGCGCCTATCCGGCCGCACTGTTGTCGGCGCTGGCCGGCCATATCGCGCGATTGCGCAGCCTGCATGTGGCGGCGGCAAAGGTGGGCCCCGATCAGGCGGTGCGCTCCGCCAGGCCACCGATCTATTTCAAACGCCAGTCTTCCCATGCACGGCAGTTGCGGGTGTGGTCGCCTGAACGCGTCCAGGCTGCCGCGGACACAGTATTTGAGGCGGTACTCCAGACCCGCAGGTTCAGCCAACTCGATCGCATCATCGCCGAAAGGGCCGTTCTCGCCCTCGCCATGCGGGCCCAGCGACTGCGCAGGGCCTGATCGACACAAAACACTTCAGTCGGAACGGATCAGGCGACGGCAGATCAGATCGAATTGCTCAAGTGTCTTGTAGCGGATGACCACCTGTCCCCCTGCCCGACCCTTGTCCACAACGTCCACCTTGAGCCCCAGGGCCATGCCGAGTTCGCCTTCGACCGAACGGATATCGGCGGATTTCTCAGCCTTGCGTTTGGTCCGGGCGGGGACTGCATCAGCCTGCGACTGCCGTGCAAGTTGCTCGGCCTCGCGCACCGTAAGGCCCAGCTGGATGATCTTTTCTGCCAGGTCATCGGCATTTCCGGTGGCGATCAACGCGCGCGCGTGACCAGCGGAGATGACACCTTCCTCGACCCGTGCGCGCGCCGCATCGGGCAGGCCGAGCAGCCGCATGGTGTTGGCGATGTGACTCCTGCTTTTTCCAACAGCCTCGGCAAGCTGTTGCTGCGTATACGCGAACTGGTTCATGAGCTGTGCATAGCCACGCGCTTCCTCAATGGCGTTGAGGTCGCTGCGCTGGATATTCTCGATAAGAGCAATCTCCAGTGCCTCGCCATCGGAGAGCTCGCGGATCAATACCGGCAGATCATGGACGCCTGCCTTCTGGGCGGCCCGCCAGCGGCGCTCGCCGGCCACGATCTCGAAACTCTGGCCGTCGCCACGCGGCCTGACGACCAACGGCTGCAACAACCCCTTATCGCCAATCGAGCGGGCCAGGTCCTCGAGATCCTCCTCGCGAAATATCTTGCGTGGGTTGTGCGGATTGGGAAACAGCAGTTCGATGGGCACATGACGCAGATGTCGCGCATTCGTGGCTAGGTTGTCTTGCGAAGCATCATCGCCGATCAACGCGGCAAGGCCGCGACCCAAGCGTCGCTTCTGTTGTAGTGTCATCCCGGCTATCCTGCCCTATCGGGTCGTTTCGGCTCTGGGTTCATCATTTCGGATGCGAATCCATCATGCGGCCCGCAACTGTTGTTCACGCCGGATGATTTCTGAAGCGAGGCGAATATAGGCCTGGCTGCCGGCGCAATGGCTGTCGTAGAGCAATACCGGCTTCCCATAGGATGGCGCTTCCGATACCCGCACATTACGCGGTATGACCGTCTGGTAGACCTTGTCACCGAGCACGCTGCGCACGTCCTGAGCCACCTGTTCCGAAAGCGAATTGCGGCGATCGAACATCGTCAACACCACGCCCTGAATAGTCAGTCGAGAGTTGAGGGTGGTCCGCACCCGCTCCACCGTCTTGAGGAGCTGGCTCAATCCTTCCAGGGCAAAGAATTCGCATTGCAGCGGAACCAGGATGGCATCCGCTGCCGTCAGCGCATTGATGGTCAGAAGATTGAGGGATGGTGGGCAATCGAGCAGGATATAGGTATAGTTCCGCTTCCGAATCGAATCCTTGCCGAGTGTGGCAATGGCATCATGCAGACGGTGGGTCTTGCGCTCAAGCCCGGCCAGTTCAAGTTCCGCACCCAGCAGGTCCAGCGTTGAAGGCGCACAATCCAATCTCGGGATCCCCGACCCCATGATCGTCTCCGCCAGTGTCGCTTCGCCAATCAGCACATGGTAGCTCGACAACTGGGTCGACCGCCGCGCGATACCCAAACCAGTACTGGCATTTCCCTGCGGGTCGAGATCGATGATCAGCACGTCTTCACCCACCGCCGCCAGGGCGGTTCCAAGATTGATGGCCGTCGTCGTCTTGCCGACCCCTCCCTTCTGATTGGCAATGGCAAGAATGCGCGGCATCATGGGCACGGTCAAGCTATTGGGATTTGGCGACACCCTCGATCTCCTTGACTTCAACGATCGAGCCGCCGCCCTGGAGGCGACTCGCATGTAATCGATAGGAGATTCTCCAGCATTTTGTGGACTCGGTCAATTCATCACCCACATCTTGTCCTTTATGAAACAGGCAAACTGCGCCTTTATCCACGAAAGGTTTGGCCATACCCAGCAGTTTTGTGAGCGGCGCCAATGCCCTTGCGACCACCAGTCGCGGGAACGGCCTGAGGGTGCTCGGCACCACCGATTCGATCCGTTCCTGATGAACCTCACCCGGCAGTCCTGTAACCCGCAAGGCCTCGCGCAGAAATGCGGCCTTCTTGCCGTTACTCTCGATGAGATGCACAAACACCGGGCCCTCCGGCTTCCACGCGAGAGCTAGCGGTATGCCCGGAATCCCGGCGCCGGCCCCGAGATCAATCAGCGCACCCGGATTTTCACCCGCCAGCGGCATCACTTGCAGAGCATCTGCGATATGCCGCTTCCAGATATCGTCGACGGTCGACCCGCCGATCAGGTTGATACGGGTCTGCCAACGGCGCAACAGCGCCACATAGAGCGCCAGACCCGCCAGTGATTCACGTGAAACATCTGCCCCCGTCAGCCGCTTCAACTCGGCTTCGGAAGGCGCATTCATGCGCTCTGTTCCAGCCGTCGCCTTTTCACATGCGCCAGCAACAGCGTAAGAGCGGTGGGCGTCATGCCATCGATGCGACCGGCCTGTCCCAACGTGCCGGGTCGCACCCGTTGCAGCTTCTGCCTGATCTCGGTGGAAAGCCCGTGTATGGCGCCATAGTCGAGCCCGGACGGGAGTGCCATACCTTCATCCTTGCGGCCGCGCTCGATGTCGGTGTTCTGTCGTTCGAGGTAACCGGAATAAAGGGCGTCGATCTCCAGCTGTTCGAACGCCCAGTCGGGAAACCGTCGCAGCTCCGGCCAGATCTCCTGAACCCGACCCACTGTCACACCCGGTAGGGCAAGCAGCGCCAGCACCGAACGCCGCTGGCCGTCCTGATTGACTTGCAAGCCATGGCGCCTCGCCTCCGGGGGCGTCAGTCCGTACGCCTGTGTCGCCGTCCTCAGAGCCTCCAGCACCACTGCGCGCCCTTGGAAGATGGCAGCCCGCTCCTGTCCTACCAGGCCCAATTCACGGCCTGCTTCGGTCAGACGCTGATCGGCATTGTCGGCCCTTAGCGTCAGGCGGTATTCGGCCCTGGAGGTGAACATCCGATAGGGCTCGCTCACACCCTTGGTCACAAGATCGTCCACCATCACCCCGATATACCCTTCGTCACGACGGAAGACGTGCGCCTCCATGCCGGCTGCGTGGCGCGCAGCGTTGAGGCCGGCCACCAGGCCTTGCGCCGCGGCCTCCTCATATCCCGTTGTTCCGTTGATCTGTCCGGCGAGGAACAACCCCGGCACCCGTTTCACATGAAACCCGCGATCCAGGCAGCGCGGATCGACATAGTCGTACTCAATGGCATAACCCGGCCGCAGCATCTGCGCCCGCTCCAGCCCGGGTATACTGGCAATCAGCGCCGCTTGCACTTCCTCCGGCAGCGCCGTCGATATCCCGTTGGGATAGATCGTCGGGTCATCGAGTCCCTCCGGTTCGAGAAAAATCTGATGCGCCTGGCGTTCCCGAAATCGCACGATCTTGTCCTCGATGGAGGGACAATAGCGCGGTCCGGTGCCCTCAATCTGCCCTGAGTAGACCGGAGAACGATGGATATTGGCAGCGATCAGCTCATGGGTTGCGGCAGTGGTCCGAGTGATATGGCAATTGATCTGGGATGTCGTTATGCGCTTCGTCAGAAATGAGAAAGGCACCGGCGGATCGTCGCCCCGTTGTACGTCCAGGCCGGCCCAGTCAATCGTGCGTCCATCAAGACGTGGCGGCGTGCCGGTCTTGAGGCGACCAAGCGCCAAACCCGCCCGCCTGAGACTGTTCGACATGCCGAGCGCCGGCGCTTCACCAAACCGGCCCGCCGGCATGCGCCTTTCACCGATATGGATCATTCCACCCAGAAAGGTGCCCGTCGTGAGAACGACCGCGCCGGCCTGAATCTCCCGCCCCTGAGCTGTCCTGATGCCGCCAATCCGCCCGTCCCCGGCCAACAGGAGATCCTCGGCCGCCGCCTCGATCACCTCAAGCCCGTTGGTCGCTCTAATCGCTGCCTGCATCGCCAGCCGATAGAGCTTGCGATCGGCCTGAGCCCGCGGGCCTCTCACCGCCGGCCCTTTTGACCGGTTGAGCAAACGGAACTGAATGCCGGCCGCATCCGCGACCCGGCCCATCAATCCATCGAGTGCATCGACCTCACGCACCAGGTGGCCCTTGCCCAGGCCACCGATTGCGGGATTGCACGACATCTCGCCGATGCTCGCAAACCGGTGGGTGACGAGACCCACCCGCGCGCCGCAACGTGCCGCCGCCGATGCCGCCTCGACACCGGCGTGACCGCCACCCACCACCAAGACATCGAAAGTTTCACTCGTCTTCATGCAATGGCCGATGCCTGCCCCGCTCTCGCTCGGTTGTCCCCTATCACGCCTGCCAATTGCAAACCAGACGAGTTACCCGTGACGGGCCGTTTCACGTGAAACAGTTACCGGCATCCACCTATTTTCCAATACAGAATTCGCCAAAAATCGACCCCAACAGTTCCTCAACATCGATGCGGCCGGTCAGGCGCCCCAACGCTTGCGCTGCCAATCTTATGTGCTCGGCCTCAAGCTCACTGCCACTGCCCACGGCGTCTCGCGCTCTTGTGAGCTCATCGCAGCACTCCTTCAATGTTTGCCTCTGGCGTTCGCGTGTTACGAGCGCCGGCTCCTTGCGCCCGTAGTGCTCCGCCACCATCCCGGTAAGCTGCGCCACCAGATCCTCTACCCCCGCACCCGATCGTGCGCAAATCCGGACCCCCCAGTCATTCTTTGTCTCGTTGGCCGCCTGGCCCAGATCCGCCTTGTTCCATATTCGTAACGCAGGCGAATCAATTCCCCTCTCTTCGTCGTCTGCCAAAGCATCCGGCGCTTCGACCCATAGCACCACATCCGCCTCAGCCAGGCGCCCGCGGGTCCTGGCCATACCCTCAATCTCGACGGCATCGCTCGCCCCCCCATGCAGGCCGGCCGTATCGGCAAGCACCACCAGCATCCCCTCCAATTCAAGACGCACCTCGATCACGTCGCGCGTAGTGCCCGGAAGATGCGAAACTATCGCTGCTTCTCGTCCGGCAAGCCGGTTCAGCAAAGTCGACTTGCCGGCATTCGGCGGGCCCGCGATTACCACCCGCACCCCTTCCCGGATCCGCTCGCCTTGATACGCGCTTGCGAGCGCATCCCGCATTTCGCTTTCGAGCACCGCCAGTCGCTCACCGACGCCTGCAAGCGCTGCAGCGGCCACATCCTCTTCCTCTGCAAAATCGATAGATGCCTCAAATCGTGCCAATATCCCCAGCAACACCTGCCGCCAGCCTTCAAACACCGCAGCGGGACCACCCTGCTGATGAAACAGCGCCTGCTGTCGCTGTGCCTCGCTCTCGGCCGCGATCAGATCGGCAAGCCCTTCCACCGCCGTCAGATCAAACCGGCCGGCCTCGAACGCGCGTCGGGTGAACTCGCCGGCTTCAGCCAGACGCAGGCCCTGCTTTGCCAGCACACCCATCAGCGCCGCGACAACCGCACGACCTCCATGCACGTGAAACTCGACCATGTCTTCGCCGGTGAAACTCCGCGGCCCCGGCATCCACAGGACCAGCGCCTGGTCTATAATTCCACCGGAACCGTCAGGATCGTGTAGTCGCCGCACCACGGCCCGCCGAGCTTCGGGTTTGCCGCCCGTCAGCAATTCCACTACCTCACCGGCCCGCGGACCGCTAATCCGCACTACCGCTATCGCGGCCAGGCCGGCGCCGCTGGAAAGGGCATAAATGGTGCTCACGCCGCAGTCCTTCCATTAAAATGGCGAACATCACCGCGGTCATTACGGAATCGAATCGATACCATTTTGTGTCTGACCCTGCCTGATCCAACCATGACGCCTGTCGACCCCGCGCTCGCCTCATGCCAAAATGCGCCATGGACCAGAATCTTCTCAGGCACGAAACCAGCCCCTACCTTCTGCAGCACCGGGACAACCCGGTTCATTGGCATCCGTGGGGAGACGATGCCTTCGCCCGCGCCCGAGCCGAGGACAAACCGGTGCTGCTGTCGGTCGGCTATGCCGCCTGCCACTGGTGCCATGTCATGGCCCACGAGAGTTTCGAAGATAGCGAAACCGCTCAACTCATGAACGAGCATTTCATCAATATCAAGGTCGACCGCGAGGAACGCCCGGACGTCGACAAGATCTACATGGACGCCCTCCATGCCCTGGGCGAACACGGCGGCTGGCCTCTGACCATGTTTCTCTCATCCGATGGAACGCCGTTCTGGGGCGGCACATATTTCCCGCGCGAGAGCCAGTATGGCCGCCCCGGCTTCCGACATGTGCTCACAGAGATCGCTCGCATCTGGCGTGACGAACGCCACAAGATCGACAGCAACCGCAGCGCCCTCCTCGAAGCGCTGTCGCCATCCACACCCGCCACCGGCAGCGATCTCACGCTTGATCTCATCCCCGAGGCCGCCTCACATCTGGTCGCTGCCATCGATCTTCAGAGTGGCGGCTTGCGGGGCGCGCCCAAATTTCCCCAATGTTCCATCTTCGAGTTGTTGCGGCGCTACGCTGTAGTCTCCGGCGATACCGCCGCCCGGAATGCCATCGATGTCACCCTGCGCCACATCTGCCAAGGCGGCATATACGATCACCTTGGCGGAGGCTTCGCCCGGTACAGCGTGGATGCCCACTGGCTTGTCCCTCATTTCGAGAAGATGCTTTACGACAATGCCCAACTCATCGCCCTTCTCGCCCGCCATTGGGTGAGCGATCGCGATGATTTGTTCCGGCTACGAATCGAAGAAACGGTCGCCTGGGCCTTGAGGGAAATGCTCACCGCGGAAGGCGCTTTCGCCGCCAGCTACGATGCCGATTCCGAAGGTGAGGAGGGCAGGTATTACATCTGGAGTGCCGGGGAAATAGAAGGCCTGCTCTCCATGGCAACAGCCACGACATTCAAGACAATTTATGACGTGACGCAATCCGGCAATTTCGAAGGTCACAACATTCTCAATCGCCTCAAGCATCCCGATTTGCTCGACCCTTCCCTCGAAGATGACCTCAAGGCCGCGCGCCAGACTCTGTTCGACCATCGCCGCACCCGCATCGCCCCCGCCTGGGACGACAAGGTCCTCGCCGACTGGAATGGCTTGATGATCGCCGCGCTTGCCGAAGCCGGATTGCTGCTCAGCAGATCAGACTGGATAGACGCCGCCGCCCATGCCTTCAAGACGGTCATGTCCCTGCTGTGGCACGACGGACGTCTCCATCACAGCTGGCGCCACGCCAAGAGACGGCACCTGGCAACCGCGGATGGCTACGCCAACCTCATTGCCGCCGCCGTCCAGTTATACGAAGCCACCGGTCAGCGGAGTTGGATCTCTCAAGCCGAACAGCTCTTTGACGCCCTGGAGCAATACCATTGGGATTCCGCCTCAATGGGCGGATACTTCTTTGCTTCGTCCCTGGCCGACAATCTCATCATCCGCACGAAATTCGCTCACGACGATGCGACACCAAACGCCAATGCGGCGATGCTATCAAACCTTGCAAAGCTGCATTTGCTAACCGGCAAGCAGGCCTATCGTGATCGGGTCCGGCAGCTGCACGATGCCTTTGCCGCTGCCGTTCGGCGCAATCTCTTTGCTCACGCCACATTTCTGTGCGGCTTTCAGGACCTGACCGATCTGATCCAGATCGTCATCCTATCGGCTCCCGACTATGAGGTAGATGCGGATGCTCTTTGCAAGGCAATCCTCACCTGTCCGCTACCGGGCCACCTCGTCATCAAGATAGCCGCGCCAGGCGAGCTACCGGCCGGACACCCTGCATGCGATAAACCAACGCCGGTCGATGGCGCCTGCCTCTATATCTGTCGAGGCGAAACCTGTTCGCTCCCGGTCACCCGGCCCAACGAAGTCCCTGCCGCGCTGGCAGTCATAGGACTATCCGCACCCGGATCCTAAGCGTTCATCGAATCGAAGAAATCGCTGTTGCTCTTGGTCTGACGCAGCTTGTCGAGCAGGAACTCGATGGCATCGACTGTCCCCATGGGATTGAGAATGCGGCGCAGCACATACATCTTCTTGAGCAGGTCCGGGCGCACCAGCAATTCTTCCTTGCGAGTGCCTGAACGCAGGATGTCCAGCGAGGGAAAGACCCGCTTGTCGGCAACCTTGCGATCAAGAATGATTTCCGAGTTACCCGTGCCCTTGAACTCCTCGAAGATCACATCATCCATCCGGCTGCCGGTATCGATCAAGGCAGTTGCGATGATCGTCAATGACCCACCCTCCTCGATGTTGCGCGCCGCACCGAAGAACCGCTTGGGCCGCTGCAACGCATTCGCATCGACGCCGCCGGTCAGGACCTTTCCGGACGACGGCACAACAGTGTTGTAGGCACGCCCCAGGCGCGTGATCGAATCGAGCAGAATCACCACATCGCGTCCATGCTCAACGAGGCGTTTGGCCTTTTCGATCACGATCTCTGCCACCTGTACGTGCCGCACCGCCGGTTCATCGAACGTCGAGCTGATCACCTCGCCTTTCACCGAGCGCTGCATGTCGGTAACTTCCTCCGGCCGCTCGTCGATCAACAGCACGATGAGATAGCATTCCGGGTGGTTGCTGGTGATCGAATGCGCGATGTTCTGCAGCAGAACGGTCTTGCCGGTGCGTGGCGGGGCGACGATGAGGCCACGCTGGCCCTTGCCCAGCGGCGCCACCAGATCGATGACCCGGGCAGAATAATCCTTCTTGGTCGGATCCTTGACTTCCATCTCCAAACGCTCATCCGGATAAAGAGGCGTCAGATTGTCGAAATGGATCTTGTGCTTGGTCTGCTCGGGGTCCTCGAAATTGATGCTGTTCACCTTTAACAAGGCAAAATATCGCTCGCCGTCGCGCGGACTGCGAATATCACCTTCAACCGTATCGCCGGTCCGCAATGTGAAGCGCCGGATCTGGCTGGGGCTGACATAGATGTCGTCTGGTCCCGCCAGATAATTCGCATCGGGAGAGCGAAGGAATCCAAATCCGTCCTGCAGCACCTCCACGACACCCTCGCCGATGATATCGACACCGCGGGCGGCAAGATTCTTGAGAATGGCAAACATCAGCTCCTGCTTTCGCAACGCGCTGGCATTCTCGACTTCCAGCTCTTCGGCAAGCGCCAGCAATTCGGCCGGACTTTTCTCCTTCAGAGCGTGCAGTTTGATGCTTTTGAGTTCAGAAATTTCGGTCATTTTACAATCCGTTCAGGGACAATCCACCGGGGGAAAGGTATCGGCTGCCAGGTTCTGGAAACAAGCCACGAAGCGAGAGGGATCTTGCCGACGAAAAGGATGTGAAGCAGGCTGCAATCATCCTAGTGCGGGAGAATCAGCTGGGACCTGATCCTCTTACCAGCACATCTCTGAACTCTGTATCAGAAATCCAATCCCGAGGAAACACCCGAGATGCTCGATCGATGCGGCCAACCGCCTCAGAACGGCCGCACCACAACCAGGATCACGATACCTATCATCAGCACCGTAGGCACTTCGTTCAGAATGCGGAAATAGCGCTGTGAACGGACATTGCGATTCGCCGCGAATTCCCGCATGTGCAGGCCCAGCAACCCATGCACGCCAGACAGGGCCACCACCAGCAACAGCTTCGCCCACATCGAAAAGCCACCTAGCAGCACCGCACCACCCGACAACGCAATCAAGGCAAGACCCAGTACCCAAGCAGCCACCATTGCCGGTGTCATAATCGCCCTGAACAAACGACGTTCCATCACCTTGAAGGTTTCTGACTGCGTCCCACCAGCTTCCGACTTGCAGTGATAGACAAACAAGCGCGGCAGATATAACAACCCCGCCATCCAGGAAATGACTGCAATAATATGCAGCGCCTTCAACCACTCATACATCGCCTGCTTCTACCGCGTCATGGGCTCGCACCAGATCAATCACCCTGGCAACATGTTCAAGCGGTGTCTCAGGGCGCAGCCCATGCCCCAGATTGACAATATGCCGCCCTCGTGGGACAGCATCGAGCACCTCTTTGACCTCAGCCTCGAGACTTGACCCGCCGACCACCACAGCAAGCGGATCGATGTTCCCCTGGATAGCAACATCTCGACCAAGAGCTTTGGCAGCCCAACCGGCATCCATATTTGATTCAAGCCCTACCGCGTCAACTCCGGTATGGCGTGCAAACTCCACCTGTCCTACCCCCACGCCACGCGCAAATCCGATGACCGGCACATCACACCCTGCCTTTCGTAACCCCGCTACCATTCGCCGTATCGGCTCATCGCACCATTGTCGTCGCAAGCTGATCGGCAAATCCCCAGCCCAACTATCGAAAATCTGCACCGCTTCCACCCCGGCCCTTATCTGGCCCACCAGATACGCCGTGGACGCCTCCACAAGCTTGTCGATCAGCAGCCCGAACCATTCGGCCTCATACGCTGCCCGCCGCGCCAAAGACCGATCAGCCGAGCTGCCCCCTTCAACCAGATAACTCGCCACCGTCCATGGCGCTCCGCAAAACCCGATCAGCGCCACACCATCCGCCAGCTGCCCACGCACCATTTTCACAGTCTCATAGATCGGTGCGAGCTTTGTTGCCACGCCCTCCGAATCCAGACGCGCCACATCCCCTTCACGTCGAACCACCTCGATCTGCGGTCCCTCGTTCTGAACGAAATCAAGACGCAAACCCATCTGCTGAGGTACAAGCAGAATATCCGCAAACAGGATAGCCGCATCGAGATCGAACCGTCGTAGCGGTTGTAAAGTCACCTCAGTTGCCAATTCAGGTGCATAACAAAGGTCCAGAAACGACCCCGCCTTCTCACGCAGAACGCGATATTCTGGCAGATAGCGCCCTGCTTGACGCATGAACCAGACAGGCCGACGCTTCGCGGATCTACCGCCCAAAACATCAAGAAGCGGCTTCGAACAAATCTCATGCGGAGCGTTCACTGCATTCCTTCCTTATTCCCAAAACAAGATTCTTATTCGTTGTTGATGTTGTTGGAGGCAAGGAATCGGGGATTAAAGTTCCCCCTCGAGCTTTCCACCACGACCTCGTTCGTATCCGCAATCCACCGACCTTTTCTCCAAATACCACAATTCCAAAAATATGATTATATATCAAATAGGTATGAATGATAAATATTTTTATGAACATCATATCAACAGCATGTTCACCAACACAGACCGATGTCATGCATTTTCACAGGCGCGCCTCAGGATCGTTCACAAGTTGGCTCGGTTTGGATAACTTGTCAGTTTATGTCATTGAGGCACTCGATATCCGCCCACACCGCAACGCTCTCCACAAAAAGTCCCCGTACCGTACCTCATTTCCGACAAGCCATGCCTGACCGTCATTACTTTCACATGCACATGGTATCCGACGCCACCGGTGAAACCCTGAGCACCGTTGCCCGCGCTGCAACGGCATATTATGCCGACTATCAGCCTATCGAACATATGTACGCCCTAGTACGCACCACCAAGCAACTCGAGCGCGTACTGGTTGAAATCGAGAAGCAGCCCGGTATTGTCCTGTTCACGATCGCCGACAAAGCCTTGCAACAGCAATTGGAACGCCACTGCACTGCCCTGTCTATTCCCACCATCTCGATCCTTGATCCCGTGATCAACAGTTTGGCCGCCTATCTCAAGGCTGAGTCCCGGCCTCATCCCGGTGGACAGCATACGCTTAATGCAGAATATTTTCGCCGCATGGATGCCCTCAACTACACACTCATCCATGACGATGGCCAGCATGTCGACGATCTCGATGCTGCTGATGTTATCCTGGTCGGCGTCAGCCGTTCCTCCAAGACGCCAACCAGCATCTACCTTGCCAACCGTGGCATCAAAACGGCCAACGTCCCGCTGGTTCCCGGCATTCCCCATCCGCCGCAGCTCGAGATCGTCACTCACCCCCTTATTGTCGGATTGGTGGCATCAGCTGAACGGATATCGCAGATCCGCCGCCACCGTCTCCTGACCTTGAACGAGACCCGCGAGACCTACTATGTCGATCGCCAGGCGATAGCCGCTGAACTCCTCGCGGCAAAGAAACTGTTCACGCGCCACAACTGGCCAGTCATTGATGTCACCCGGCGCTCTATCGAAGAGACCGCGGCAGCCATCCTTAACCTGTTCGCCGAACGGCGCAGCATGGTCGTTCCATGACCGAATCGACCACGCGCCTGATATTGGCTTCTGGTAGTCGCTCGCGAGCGAACCTGCTCGAGGCGGCCGGCTTGCATTTTGAGGTCATTCCCTCCGATCTTGACGAAAGCGAGATCAAATCCCTCGCCGCCGACCCGAAAAGTGACATCCAGAGTAGTGATGTCGCTCTGCTGCTGGCGCAGGCCAAGGCCGTTTCGGTATCGCAACGATATCCCCACGCCTTCGTCATAGGGGCCGACCAGACCTTAATTCTGGACGAAATGCTGCTCGACAAACCGGCCAACGAGCACGAAGCAAGGCAACAGTTGCTTATGCTGAAAGGCAAGAGCCATCTGCTTGATACGGCCGCAGCTTGCGCCAGAGATGGCGTGGTGTTCTGGACAACCAATGAGCGGTCCTGGCTGACCATGCGCAACTTCTCCGCCGAAGCGCTTGGCAATTACCTTGCAGCGGTAGGCCATGAAATCACGACAAGCGTTGGCGGCTATAAGATCGAAGGTGCTGCGATTCAGCTGATCGCCAGCATCGAGGGAGACTATTTCTCGATCCTGGGGTTGCCGTTGTTGGCGGTGTTGCAGATGTTGCGCGACGAGGGCGTGTTGATCACATGACGGGGCGGACCGCTCGGCATCGTGCTGCTGAACGGAAAAATTCGGAATGGATGGATAAATGGCGTTGATCGTTTTGGGCCTTACAGGATCGATTGCCATGGGGAAATCCGAAACAGCGCGCATGTTTGCCCGGCTTGGCTATCCGGTGTTCGATGCCGACGAAATGGTGCATCGGCTTTACGCAAAGGGCGGCAAAGCCGTGAAGCCTATCGCTCAAGCCTTTCCTGAGGTTGTCGTTGATGGTGTCATCGACCGCAATCGCCTCGCGGCCCAGGTGGTGGGCAGGCCACAGGCGCTCGAACAACTGGAATCGATTGTGCATCCTCTGGTTCGCAGAAAGGAAAGGTTATTCCTGAAGGCTGCCAGAGCGGCCGGCCATCGGCTGGCCGTTCTCGATATCCCACTCATGTTTGAGGCCGACCGGCTTGGCGACGTCGATGTGGTGGTAGTGGTTTCGGCACCGGCCGGCCTCCAACGCGCCAGGGCGCTTGAGCGCCCCGGCATGACGCCTGAAAAACTCGATTTGTTGATAAGCCGCCAAGTGCCTGATGAGGACAAGCGTGGACGCGCCGATTTTGTGATTGATACCAGAAATGGTCTCGATGATGCCTTTGAGCAGGTTCGGGCGATCGTCGACAAGCTGCTCCGACAGGTTGCCACGAAAGATCAAAGCCATGCGTGAGATTGTGCTTGATACCGAAACGACCGGTCTCAATCCTGCTTCGGGCGACCGCGTCGTGGAGATTGGCATGCTGGAGCTGATCAACCACATTCCAAGCGGCCACAGCTTTCATTTCTATGTCAACCCGGAGCGCGACATGCCGGCTGAGGCCTTCGCCGTCCATGGTCTGTCTACCGAGTTCCTGCGTGACAAGCCGATCTTTGCCGATATCGCCGATGATTTTATTGCGTTCATCGACGAGGCGCCGCTCATCATCCACAATGCCGCTTTCGATATGGGCTTTATCAACGCCGAACTCGCGCGTCTCAAACATCGCGCTTTCGATTATGACAGGGTGATAGATACGCTCGCCCTGGCGCGGCGCAAGCATCCGATGGGCCCTAACAGTCTCGATGCCTTATGCAAGCGTCACGGCATCGACAATTCGAGGCGGGACAAACATGGGGCACTGCTCGATGCGGAATTGTTGGCGGAGGTCTATCTGGCGCTGATCGGCGGGCGACAGACAGCCATGCAGCTCACGACCGCAGTTCAGGACAGGCAAAGCAACAGGACCGAAGCTTCTGCCGTGCCAACCCGGTCAGAGCGGTTGCCCTCGCGACTTGGACGCGAAGACGAGGCGGCTCATGACTCCATGATTGATAGCCTGGGAGACAAGGCGTTGTGGCTCCACCACTCGCGCAAGAGTTGAATGCGAACTCAGGCTTGCGACTGGGCCTCGTTGATGCGCCGCTGGTACATACCCATGAAATCGATCGGATCAAGCATCAGTGGCGGGAACCCGCCATTGCGGGTCGCATCGGCAAGGACCTGACGAGCGAACGGGAACAGCATGCGCGGACACTCGACAAGAACCAACGCATGCAGCGCTTCCTGTGGCACGTTCTCCAGTCTGAAAACGCCGGCATATAAAAGATCGGCGACGAACACGGACTTGCCTTCGTGAGTGGCTTTGGCCTCCAGATGCAGTTCGACCTCGAAGTCGGTCGGCGCAAGGTTGCGGGCATTGACATTGACCGCGATGTTGATGTCCGGCGAGCCGTTTTGGATATTCATGGATTGTGGCGCATTGGGATTTTCAAACGACAGATCCTTAAGGTACTGACCAAGAATCTTCATCGAGGGTGCGGCACCCGGCAGCGGCTGCGGAGCTTGCAGCGAAGCGGTGCCGGCTGCACCCATCTGGGCGGCAGCCTCACCGCCATTGTTGCTCTTGGGTTTTGCGTCCGTCTTGGGCGCTGGTTTTGTCGCCTTGGCCATGGTCATGTCCGCATCTGAATGTTGGATGGAGGCTGCGAATGCCTGCTCGAGCACCCGCCGGTGAATGCGCTCGCTGGCTAACACGTCTTCGGCGCTGCCGCAAGACTACCGCGTAGGACCGCCATTCCTGTGCCACGGCGAAGGTGATCCGTCCTGGTGCGGGTGATCATCGTCGTCGATTTCCTGTGCTTCAAGGTTGATAACCGGCCCGTTGACGGAACCGGGCGAGCCGGGCGAGCGGTGCCGCTCGGCCATGATCGTGACATCGCCGTGTCGGTTGATGTAACGCCATATCCATCGGGCGATAGCCAGGCGTGCGGCCGGGATGAGGAGAATGAACCCGATGGTGTCGGTGATGAAGCCCGGGGTCAGCAGGCATAGCCCCGCCACAAGCAGGAAGCCGGCGTGTATGGCTGGTTCCACCGGCAGTTGGCCGCTGTCCAGATTCTGCCTGAGGGCCATCAAGGTGCGAAACCCCTGATAGCGAACCAGCGCAGCGCCGGCGATAGCGGTGGCGATGGTCAGGGCAATCGTCGGCCCGACGCCGATCAGCGATCCGACCTTGATGAAAGCGACAATCTCGATGATTGGCACTCCCAGAAAGACGACAAGCAAAAACAGTGCCAATTTCGTGCCCTTCCGTAGCGTATCACCATGGGTTTCGCCGGGAATGTTTGGATTTCGGCCTCACGAGATATATATAGTGGAACGGCGATGAATTCATCCCGCTCGCTCCGAAAAGGGCAAGCGAGGTATCGAGCATACGGAAAAGGTGGCGCCCCGCCCATGAATCAGGCCTTCGATCCATTGAATCTCCTCATCCTGGCGGTTGCGGTGTTCATATTCTTCCGCCTTCGCAGTGTGCTGGGCACCCGCACCGGGCACGAACGGCGTTACGATCCGGTTTCCGGTACGCCGGCGAAGGATGCTCGTGCAAACGACAACGTGGTGCCCCTGCCCGCGCGTGAGTCGAAGGACGAGCCGGTTTATATCGCCGATCAAGACGAGGAACGGCCGCCCGTATGGCAGGGCCACGCCGAGGAAGGCAGCGACGTCGCCAAAGGCCTGGAAGCCATTGTGGCCGCCGATCCAAGTTTTTCGCCAAAGACTTTCTTGGAAGGCGCGCGCATTGCCTATGAAATGATCGTCATGGCTTTTGCTCAGGGCGACCGCAAATCCCTCAAACCGTTGTTGTCGCGTGAGGTGTACAGCGGCTTTTCGCAGGCAATCGACGAACGCCAGACCCGTAGCGAAACCCTCGAGAGCCATTTTGTGGGCATCGATAAATGCGATCTGGTCAATGCAGTCCTCAACGGTCGCAACGCGCAGCTCACTGTCCGCATTCTCTCGCAGATGATTACCGCCCTGCGCAATCGCGAAGGCAAGATCATCGATGGCGATGAAAAGCGGGTCAGCGCGATCACCGATGTGTGGACGTTCGAGCGCGATACCGGCACTGCCGATCCCAATTGGAAACTTGTCGCGACCGAGGAAACGGCCTGAAACGAAATGGGTCGCGGGCAACGGCTGATGGGGATATGCGCCCTGGCGATGATGTTCATGACCACGTCCACTGCTGCTCAGGACGATTCGTTCTTGCCTTTGCCGATCCTCGAGCCGGTGGGATGGAAGGCCGTTTCTGGCTGGCCGGGGGAAAACCTGGAACGTTCGCTTGCCGCATTTAAGCGTTCCTGCCGTGAGATACTGGACACTGCGCGAGGCTTTCGTCGAGGTGCAACTTTTGGCGGTAGACCGGAGGATTGGCATACTGCTTGCCTAAAGGCTCTTGCCGTTTCCCCTGGTGAGGCGCGAGTCTATTTCGAGCAGGTCTTTTACCCCTACCGCGTCATCGATTCACAGAACCCGGACGGTCTTTTCACGGGCTATTTCGAGCCGGAATATCCCGGCAGCCGCACACCGGCACCCGGCTATCCTGTCCCGGTCTATGGCCGACCCGCGGATCTGGTTGCTTTCGACGCAACGGTGGAGGCGCGGACGGGCCTGCGTTACGGGCGATTTGTCCTCGGTCGGCCCGAGGCCTATCCAACGCGCGAAGACATTGCGGCGGGGGCGCTTGCGGACAAAGGCCTGGAAATCGCCTGGATGGCCTCGCCGGTCGATGCCTATTTCATGCAAGTGCAGGGCTCGGCCCGCTTGCGCCTGCCGGATGGTTCGTTCATGCGGCTGGCCTATGCAGGCAAGTCCGGCAGGCCCTATACGTCGATCGGTCGGCTGCTGGCGGAACGCGATATACTGCCGCGCGATGACGTCAATATGCAGTCGATACGCGACTGGATGGCAGCCGATCCGGATGCTGCCCGCAAACTGATGGCCGAAAATGAGTTGTTTGTGTTTTTCCGGGAAGTGCCGATAGAGGATCCGGCGCTGGGGCCGCCGGGGGCCGAACTCGTGGGGCTGTCGCCGCGCGTAAGCCTGGCGGTTGACCGTCGCTACTGGACCTACGGAACGCCATTATGGCTTGATACGGTTGTGCCGGATGCGGGCCACACCAGGCCATTCCGCCAGTTGATGATTGCTCAAGACACCGGTTCGGCCATTCGTGGTTCGGTGCGTGGCGATGTCTTTTTCGGTTCCGGAAGGGAAGCGGGTATTCCGGCCGGGCGCATGCAGGCGCCGGGCAGTCTCATCGTGTTGCTGCCACAGATATTGGCCCGACACCTCGGCCTTGCCCGGCCATGACACGCCGCGGGCCGGGCAGCAGGCGCGGTGAAATCGATGCGGCCGAGCGTGCGATGTGGACGAAGGCCATGGCCAATGTCAGGCCGCTGCGGCACCGCAAGCTCGATGGTCCAGACGATAAAGTTACGCCAGAACCGCATTCTGAGAACGCACTTCCGGCAGCGGTAAAGCACGAAACGCGGCCGGTAGGCAAGCCGAAGCCGGAATCGACCTCCCGTGTGACATCGCCGCCGTTGACGGGCCTTGATCGCCGCATGCGTCAGCGCCTGGCGCGCGGCCAGGTCGAATACGAGGCACGTCTCGACCTGCATGGCATGAGCGTGGAGGCCGCGCGCCTGGCACTTTTGCGGTTTCTGGCCGAATCAACCGCTCAAGGAAGACGTCTGGTGTTGGTCATCACCGGCAAGGGTGCAGCTCCGTTTGCCCGCCATACGCTGCACGGCACCAGCCATTTCGACACGCCGGAACGCCAGGGTCGCCTGCGCCGCAAGCTGCCCGAATGGCTTGCCGAGGATGACATGCGCGTCTATGTGGCGGGCTATCAGCCAGCCCATCCCCGTCATGGTGGTGGAGGAGCCTTTTATGTCAGGATTCGTCGCAGCGAGCGTCTGGGAAGATTCCGGTGACTCCTTTCGGCAGACACCTGCGGCACCTCAGAGCCGAGCGTGGATTGACGCTCAAGGACATGGCGTCGGCCATTGGCGTCTCCAGTGCCTATCTGTCGGCCCTTGAGCACGGCAAGCGCGGGCGGCCGAGCTGGACGCTTGTCCAGCGCATCATTGCCTACCTCAATGTCATATGGGACGATGCCGAGGAACTCACCCGGCTGGCCCGCTTGTCACACCCACGCATTACGGTGGATACGACCGGCCTGTCGCCGCGCGCCACCGAACTGGCAAACCGCCTGGCCGCTTCGATCTCGCGGCTGCGCGAACGTGATCTCGAACGGCTATTGCTGGTTCTCCAGGGCGGCAGCGACAAGCTGTCGCTCAAAGAATGAACTTTGACAGATCGGTGTTCTTGGCAAGATCGCCGATGTGGCGTTCCACATAGTCGTGATCGATGACAAGTGTGGTGCCCGCCTGGTCGGTGGCGGTGAAGTTGATGTCATCCAGCACCCGCTCCATGATCGTATGCAGCCGCCGGGCGCCGATGTTCTCCACCGAAGCATTGATGCTGGCGGCGAAGCGCGCAATCGCCGCAACACCATCGTCGGTGAAATCGAGGGTGACTCCCTCGGTTGCCAGGAGCGCCTTGTACTGGCGGATGAGACTGGCCTCCGGTTCGATCAGTATGCGGTTGAAATCCTCCTCCGTCAGCGCCCGCAGCTCAACGCGGATCGGCAGGCGACCTTGCAGTTCGGGTAACAGGTCGGAGGGTTTTGCAATGTGAAAGGCCCCCGAAGCGATGAACAGTATATGATCGGTTTTCACCGCACCGTATTTAGTCGATACTGTGGTTCCTTCGATCAGCGGCAAGAGGTCACGCTGAACGCCCTCGCGGCTGACATCGGCGCCGGCCCGCTCACCGCGAGCACAAATCTTGTCGAGCTCGTCGAGAAACACGATGCCGTTGTTCTCGACTTCGCCGATCGCCTCCTGCACGATCTGTTCCTGATCGAGCAGCTTTTCGCTTTCCTCCGCCAGGAGGATTTCGTGGCTCTGCGACACGCTCAGCCGGCGCGTGCGCTTTCGCTGCCCGAAGGTCTTGCCGAAGAGATCGCCGAGATTGATCATGCCCACCGAGGCCCCCGGCATGCCGGGAATTTCCAGAGCCGGCTGGCCGCCGCCTGAATCGACCACCTCGATCTCGATTTCCTTGTCGTCGAGCTCGCCCGCCCGGAGTTTCTTCTTGAAGCTTTCGCGCGTCGAGGCCTGTGCCGTCTTGCCCACCAGGGCATCGAGCACCCGCTCCTCGGCATGAAGCTGGGCCTGCGCTTCGACCTCCTTGCGCCGCGCCGCCTTCACCAGGGCAATGCCTGCTTCGGTCAGGTCGCGGATCATCTGTTCGACATCGCGCCCGACATAGCCGACCTCGGTGAACTTGGTAGCTTCGACCTTGATGAACGGCGCCTGGGCGAGCTTAGCGAGGCGGCGGGCAATCTCGGTCTTGCCGACGCCGGTGGGCCCTATCATCAGGATATTTTTGGGCAGCACTTCTTCGCGCAAGCCGGCGTCGACTTGCTGTCGGCGCCAGCGGTTGCGCAGGGCAATGGCCACCGCTCGCTTGGCGGCATGCTGGCCGACGATATGACGGTCGAGTTCGGAGACGATCTCGCGCGGGGAAAAATCGGTCATGGGGCTCCTCTCAGGGACCTTGAATTCATTCTGCGGCAGGTACCTGCAAACGGATGGAATTGGGCATGGCCGAGACCACGATGCGGCGCAACGGTCGCCATGCGACCGACAACATCAATACGATGGCACCGACCACAAGGAACGTTTTGGCAAAGCTCGACGAAGCCCAGACCGTGCCGGACATCAATGTGTAGGCGGCATAACCGAGATAGATCAGCGACGATGCGAGCAATGCCCGACGATCGATGACCAGGGCGACCAAGCTGACAATGAAAAAGATTCCAAGGATCAGTTCGGCATCGCCGCGTGTCAGGTTGCCACTTTGCGAGGTAATGGCGGCGACGACCGGATGGACAATGAGCGGCGCGGCCAGCAGATGCAGCCAGAACGCAATGTCGGTTCTTCGCGTTGCCCGCGCCCGGTCCGACATATCGAACCGCATGGCCAGGGCAAAAATCACGAGCCCCATCGGCAGGAAGACTGCACCTGAATGATGAATGATCAACTGCGGGGCGATGCTCGAAACCAGCGCGATGACCATGATCCCGAGGGCGGCGCAGCCGGCTGCAACGGTGATGGGGACACGGAACCGCAACCAATGCAATCCAACCAGCCCAGCCGTGACAAGGCCTGCAGCCGCCAGCCAGAAACTACCGTTGATCAGGAAGGTCTCGAAGCTGCTCGTCCAGTTGCCAGCGATGGTACTGGTCAGGGCGCCAAATACCGTGACCGTATAGACAACGAGCAGGAAGATGCTTGGCAACGCCAGCCGCTTGATACGCGTGAAGACCTCGGACAGCCCCCAACTTGTGGCAGCAATAACTGCGCTTGCGATCATTGGGCCTGCGTCCATGAGCACATAGGCCAACGCACTCAGAAACAGGACAAGTCCGATGGTCACGAAGATGTCGTTGAAGCTGGTGATGAGGCGCAGATTTTCTTCATCGGCCTGTGAGGCCACCGGATGGTCCGATTGCGCGAAGGCAATGAGACGCCCGGCGGCATCGGCCTCGATTACACCGGCGGCGACCGCAGCATCGATGTCGGCCTGGCGGAGGACCACTGGATCCAGGTCGCCCGTCATTCGGCAAGGCTCTCCACCACGATATTGGTGTTGGTGTAGACGCAGATCTCGGCGGCAATCTTCAGGGCACGTCGGGCGATAGCCTCGGCGTCGAGGTCGCTGTCGGAAAGGGCACGGGCCGCAGCGAGGGCGAAATTGCCACCCGACCCGATGCCGATCATACCGGCCTCGGGCTCCAGGACATCGCCGGTGCCGGTCAGCACCAGACTCACCTTGCGATCGGCGACGATCATCATCGCCTCGAGCCTTCTGAGATAGCGATCGGTACGCCAATCCTTCGCCAGCTCGACGCAGGCCCGGGTGAGCTGCTGGGGATATTGTTCGAGCTTGGCTTCAAGCCGTTCGAACAACGTCATGGCATCGGCCGTGGCGCCGGCGAACCCGGCGATGACGTCGCCTCCGGCCAATGGGCGCACCTTGCGTGCATTGGACTTGATGACCGTATTGCCGATGCTGACTTGCCCGTCGCCGGCTATCACCACCCTTTTGCCCTTGCGCACGGTGAGAATGGTCGTGCCATGCCATTGGGGAATCTCGCGGGGCTCGGACATGGTGTCTCCAGTGCTTGTCACCGCCTCATGTAAGGAGCAGGCGATAAAAAGAAAAGACCGGACATCGGGCCGCTTGTCGTGCGGCAAACGGGTGATTGGCCTTTGGGTCCTGTTCTTGCTAAAAGACCCGCGGCCATCGCCCGCGCCAAACCGCCAGAGAGGCTTCCATGCGCCAGGCAAGCGTGAAACGCAAAACATCTGAGACCGCGATCGAGGTGCGCCTTGATCTCGAGGGCAGTGGTCATGGCGAAATCTCGACCGGCGTCGGCTTCCTTGACCACATGCTCGACCTGCTCGCGCGCCACTCGCTCATTGATATGAGGGTGAAGGCCCAGGGCGACCTGCATATCGACTTTCACCACACTGCCGAGGACGTTGGCATTGCGCTGGGTGAGGCGCTGAAGCAGGCGCTTGGCGACAAGCGAGGCATCGTCCGCTACGCCAGCCTCGATTTGCCCATGGATGAAGCGCTTACCCGCGTGGCACTCGATATATCGGGACGCCCCTACCTGGTGTGGCGAGTGGAATTCTCCCGCCCCAAGGTGGGCGACATGGACACCGAACTGTTTCGCGAATGGTTCCAGGCATTTGCCATGAATGCCGGCATTACGCTGCATGTGGAATGCCTTTACGGTGACAACAATCACCATATTGCTGAAAGCTGCTTCAAGGGATTGGCGCGCGCCTTGCGCCAGGCAGTCGCAATCGACGAGCGCCGGGCTGACGCCATTCCCTCGACCAAGGGCAGCCTCTAAGGAGTCGCCGTAAAGCAGGCAAATGAAACTCTATTCCGTCCACTACCGCCATGAAGACGCAGCCAGCCTTGCCGGGCTGGCCGAACGCGCCGTGCTGGTGAAGGAGGGCTTTTGCTGGCCGGCGCTGTTTTTCGGGCCCTTGTGGCTGGCCTGGCGCGGCCTTTGGCTGGCGCTAGCCTTTTATGTAGCGTTGATGCTGGTGGTGGTGGCATTTGCCATGCTCACGGGTCTGCCCAGTGGTGCTGTCAGCCTTGTTACCATGGCGATCAACCTATTGCTCGCTCTGGAAGGCAACGGGGTTCGACGCTGGTCGCTGGAACGCCGGCGCTACCATGAACGGACCATTGTGGCGGGCGGTAACCTGCCCGAGGCCGAGGAGCGTTTCTTTGCTTTATGGTCGCTGGCCCACAAGCCTGTCGCGCAAGGTCCGGCCGCATCATGAAAGTCGCGATCATCGACTACGGCTCGGGCAACCTGCGCTCGGCCCAGAAGGCCTTTGAACGTGCCGCTCGCGAGGCGGGCATCGAGGCATCGATTGACCTCATCAGCCATGCCGATGATGTGGCTGCGGCCGATGCCGTCGTGCTTCCAGGCGTTGGTGCCTTTCGCGACTGCCGGGCTGGCCTCATGGCGCTCGACGGAATGCGCGAGGCGCTGGAGGAAGCCGTGCTTGCCGACGGTCGGCCGTTCCTCGGCATTTGCGTGGGTATGCAGCTCATGGCGAGCCGCGGCCTCGAACATGGCGAAGAGCCGGGGCTTGGCTGGATCGCCGGCGACGTCGATCTGATCCGTCCGGCCGATCCGGACCTGCCGGTGCCTCACATGGGCTGGAATACCCTTGATGTCGTCAACGATCATCCGCTGCTCGCTGGCGTGAGGACCGGCGAGGACGGCGAACATGCCTATTTCGTTCATTCCTATCATCTGCTGGCGCGCAATTCCGCCGACGTCGTCGCTGTAAGCGATTACGCCGGACCTGTTACCGCGATGGTTGCGCGTGCCAATCTGGCGGGGACGCAGTTCCATCCGGAAAAGAGCCAGTCATTGGGTTTGCGCCTGATTGCCAATTTTCTCGCCTGGCGGCCGTGAAGGGATCGCGCCGATGATCCTCTTTCCTGCCATCGATCTGAAGGACGGCCAGTGCGTGCGCCTGATCAGGGGCGATATGACGGCTGCGACTGTTTTCAACGACAATCCCGCCGCCCAGGCCGCGGCCTTCGCCGCGCAAGGCTTCGAATGGCTCCATATCGTTGATCTCAACGGTGCCTTTGCCGGCCGTCCCGTTAACGTCGATGCCGTGTGCTCCATTCTCTCTGCTTCGGGCCTGCCGGCGCAACTCGGCGGTGGCATCCGCGACATGGCAACCATCGAGATGTGGCTGGGGGCCGGCATTGCCCGGGTGATCCTTGGCACTGTGGCAGTGCGCGACCCCCAACTTGTGCGTACGGCGTGCCGGCTTTATCCCGGCCGCATAGCCGTCGGCATCGACGCGCGGGACGGGCGTGTGGCGGTCGAGGGCTGGGCGAGGGAGGCGGAGCTCAGTGTCGACGACCTTGCCCGGCGCTTTGCGGATGCCGGTGTGGCCGCCATCATCTTCACGGATATCGAGCGTGACGGCGCACTTGAAGGAATCAATATCGATTCGACACTAAAACTTGCCCGGGCAACGTCGATTCCGATCATAGCTTCAGGCGGTCTGTCCTCGCTGGCCGACATAGCCCGCCTGATGGAACCCGACTGCGCCATTCTGGCAGGGGCTATAACCGGTCGCGCACTCTACGACGGAAGACTCGACGCAGCAGCGGCGCTGGCCCTCATCGCGGCTGGCGGGAAATCGCAACAATGCTGAAAGCCCGCATCATTCCCTGTCTTGATGTCAAGGACGGCCGCGTGGTCAAGGGCGTCAATTTCGTCGATCTGCGTGATGCAGGCGATCCCGTTGCCATCGCGCGCGCCTATGATGCCGCCGGTGCCGATGAACTGTGCTTCCTCGACATCACCGCCAGTCACGAAGATCGCGACATTCTACTCGATGTCGTGCGCCAGACGGCGGAGCAGTGTTTCATGCCTCTCACTGTTGGCGGGGGCATTCGCACCATCGAGGATATCCGCCGTCTGTTGCTGGCTGGCGCCGACAAGGTCTCGATCAATACCGCGGCGGTCAATGACCGGCAATTCGTTGGCCAAGCCTCACGCAAATTCGGCGCCCAGTGCATCGTGGTGGCAATTGACGCGCGCGCTGTTGGTGAGGGCCGTTGGGAAATCTTCACCCACGGCGGACGCCAGCCGACCGGCCTGGATGCCGTCACGTTCGCGCGCGATGTCGTGGCATTGGGCGCGGGCGAGATACTGCTCACGTCGATGGATCGCGATGGCACAGGCGAGGGCTTTGATATCGCGCTGACGCGTGCCGTTTCCGACGCCGTCAGCGTGCCGGTGATCGCCTCGGGTGGCGTAGGCAATCTCGACCATCTGGTCGAAGGTATCCGTGACGGCCATGCCAGCGCCGTGCTGGCGGCGTCGATCTTCCATTTCGGGACCTTTACCATCGGCGAGGCCAAGCGTTACATGGCCCAGCATGGTATTGCCGTGAGACTGTTGGCAGAAGAAGTGACGAGGTCCATATGACAGGCAATAGACCCGCGCGGCTGGATGTTCTGGCAGAGCTGGCGGCAACGATTGCGGCGCGTCACAGCTCTGGCGGCGAGAATTCCTATACCGCCAAGCTCCTCGCTCAAGGTGTTGAAAAGTGTGCAAAGAAGCTGGGTGAAGAGGCTGTCGAGGCAGCGCTTGCCGCGGTGTCCGGCGACCCGATGCACCTGAGGGCGGAGGCGGCCGATGTCTTGTATCATCTGCTGGTTGTTCTGGAGGCATCGGGCGTGGCACTCGATGACGTGATGATCGAACTTGCCGGTCGCATGGACCGCAGCGGCCTTGAGGAAAAGGCCAGCCGCAAGCCGGTTTGAGGAGCTCTGCGAACATGGATGCCGAGGCATCGACACTTTCGCCGTACCGCATGTTCGCGCGTACCCAATGGGCGGCGCTTCGCGCCGACACCCCGCTCACTCTGACGGTGGCGGATCTCGATGAGATGCGCGGCCTGAACGACCGGGTTAATCTCGACGAGGTGGTGGCGATCTATCTGCCGTTGTCGCGCCTGCTCAATCTCTATGTGGCGGCCACTCAGGAACTGTTCCGCGCCACCCAGCAATTCCTGCGCGGTGGCGAGCACAAGGTGCCCTACATCATCGGCATCGCCGGATCGGTGGCCGTAGGCAAGTCGACGACGGCGCGCATTCTCGAACGCTTGCTGGCGCGCTGGCCCAACCATCCCAAAATCGACCTGGTGCCAACCGACGGGTTCCTCCTTCCCAATGCGGTTCTGGAGCGCGAGGGGTTGATGAACCGCAAGGGCTTTCCCGAGAGCTACGACCTGCAGGCATTGCTGCGCTTTCTCTCCGCCATCAAGGCTGGCAAGCGCAACGTCGCGGCGCCTGTCTACTCCCACCTGGTCTACGACGTCATGCCCGACCAGGTCATCACCATCGATCGGCCCGATATCTTGATCGTCGAGGGTCTCAATGTGCTGCAAACCGGCCGCCCGCCGCGCGATGGTCTGGCCATTCCCTACGTATCGGACTTCTTCGACTTTTCAATCTACATGGACGCCGACGAGGATGTGTTGCGGACGTGGTATGTGGACCGCTTCTTCTCGCTGCGCGCTACGGCCTTCCGTGATCCGCGCTCTTATTTCCACCGCTATGCGCAGCTTTCGGACGAAGAAACACGCAACACGGCCAACCGCATCTGGTCGACAATCAACCTCAGGAACCTGCGCGAGAACGTCCTGCCTACCAGGCAGCGCGCCGACCTCATCCTGCGCAAGGAAGCGGACCACATCATTCACTCGGTCGCATTGCGGAAGCTCTAATCGCGCTCAACCCCACTCGGGGATGCCCTGGCTGCCCGACGCCACGCTTTCGTCGGCGACACAGGACATGCGGCGGGAAGGGGCTCCTCAGTCCTCGCTCAGCCCGGAGATGTCCTCGGGGCGGGGTGTAGAGATGATATTGTAGCCGGCGTCCACAAAATGCACTTCACCCGTGACGCCCCCCGACAAGGGGGACAGCAGATAGACCGCCGCGCCGCCCACATCGTCGAGGCTGACGGTACGGCCAAGTGGCGAATGCCGCTTCTGGAAGGCGAACAGAGCCCGTGCATCTCCTATTCCGGCGCCGGCAAGGGTGCGCATGGGCCCCGCCGAAATGGCATTGACCCGCACCCCGCTACGCCCGAAGTCAGCCGCGAGATAACGCACCGACGCTTCCAGTGCCGCCTTGGCAATGCCCATCACATTGTAGTTCGGCATGACCCGTGTCGACCCGCCATAGGTCAGTGTGAGCATCGATCCGCCATCGGGCATAAGTCGCGCGGCGCGGCGCGCGATCTCGGTAAAGGAAAAGCATGAAATCACCATGGTGCGAACGAAATTCTCGCGTGTGGTCTCGGCATAGCGTCCCTTCAATTCATGGCGGTCGGAATAGGCAATGGCGTGCACCACAAAGTCGAGCTTCTGCCATTGCCTTTCCAGGGTCTCGAATACGGCGTCGACCGTGGCCGGGTCCTCTACGTCGCAGGGCAGTACCAGTTGCGAGCCGACACTATCAGCCAGCGGCCGCACCCGTTTTCCGAAGGCTTCACCCTGATAGGTGAAAGCAAGCTCGGCGCCGTGGCGCGCCAGCGCGTGCGCAATGCCCCAGGCGATGGAATGATCATTCGCCACTCCCATGATGAGACCGCGGCGCCCGGCCATGAGCGGCGGCGTTGTCTCCTGATCGGTGCGGTTCATCAAGATCCTCGAATGCGGGTGTTGGGAGGGATTCAGCCGTTGTAGCGCTGGAAGGCCAGGCAGCCATTGGTGCCGCCGAAACCGAAACTGTTGGAAAGCACGACATCTATGCGGACATTGTCCTGGCGCTGGCGGGCAATGGGGAGATCGGCAAATTCGGGATCGATCTCGGTGATATTGGCGCTCTCGCAGATGAAGCCGTTGTGCATCATCAGAATTGAATAGATGGCCTCCTGTGCGCCGGCCGCGCCAAGCGAGTGTCCGGTCAGCGACTTTGTTGCCGAGATTGTTGGAATATCGACTCCGAACACCTCGCGAATGGCTTCGACCTCCTTCTTGTCGCCGATGGGCGTCGATGTGGCGTGAGGATTGATGTAGTCGACTTTGTCATTCACCGTCGACAGCGCCAGGCGCATGCAGCGTGCCGCTCCCTCGCCTGAGGGCTGAACCATATCGTGGCCGTCGGAGGTGGCACCGTATCCCACGAGTTCGCAATGAATGCGCGCACCGCGGGCCTTGGCGTGTTCGAGGTCTTCCAGCACCAACACCCCGGCCCCGCCGGCGATGACGAATCCGTCGCGGTCCTTGTCGTAAGCGCGCGAGGACTTTTCGGGTGTGTCATTGAAGCCTGACGACATGGCGCCCATGGCGTCGAACAGAACCGACAGCGTCCAGTCGAGCTCTTCGCCGCCACCGGCGAACATCACGTCCTGCTTGCCCCACTGGATCATCTCGGCGGCGTTGCCGATGCAATGGGCCGACGTGGCGCAGGCCGACGAAATGGAATAGTTGACGCCGCGAATGCCGAACGGCACCGCGAGTGTTGCCGAATTCGTGCTCGACATGGATGCCGGCACGGCGAACGGGCCAACCCGCCTGGGTCCCTTCTGCCGGGTGGTGTCGGCGGCACCGACAATGGTGCGGGTGGAAGGACCGCCAGAACCCATGATGATGCCGGTACGCTCGTTATGGACGATGGCGTCATCGAGTCCGGAATCGCTGATGGCCTGCTTCATTGCCACCCAGTTCCAGGCTGCTCCGTCACCCATGAAACGGCGGATCCTTCGATCGATCACTGTGTCGAGGTCGATGGTGGGGGCGCCATGCACCTGGCAGCGAAAGCCAAGACGGGCATAGTCTTCGGCCTTGACGATCCCTGATTTCGCCTCGCGCAGGGATGCAACCACCTCCTGGACGTTGTTCCCGATGCTCGAGACAATGCCCATGCCGGTAACGACGACGCGCCTCATGTAACCTTGTCTCCCTTGGCAACCTCAGGCCTGGGTCGGCATGAAGAGGCCGACACGCAGGTCGCTGGCCGTATAGATGACCTCGCCATCAGCCTTCATCAACCCGTCGGCTATGCCGAGATTGAGTTTCCTGAGGATGACCCGCTTCAGATCCACCACATATTCGACCTTGCGCACGCTCGGCACGACCATTCCCGTGAACTTGACCTCGCCGACGCCGAGTGCCCGGCCCCTTCCGGGGGCGCCCATCCAGCCGAGAAAAAAGCCCAGCAACTGCCACAGGGCATCGAGACCGAGGCAACCCGGCATGACCGGATCGCCCTGGAAGTGGCAGGCAAAAAACCACAGGTCCGGGTTGATGTTAAGCTCGGCAACGACCTGGCCCTTGCCGTTGGCGCCGCCGTCGTCACTGATATGCGAAATGCGATCGAACATTAACATCGGCGGCAGCGGCAGCTGAGCGTTTCCGGGGCCGAACAATTCGCCCCGCCCGCACGACAGCAGGTCTTCATAGCCAAATTGTGCCTGCCGCGTGTCCGCCATTGCCCGTTCACCCCCTCCATCCCCTCGATTTGCCGCATCGTTCCGCCACCGTGGCAACGCTGATCACCGTTCGGTGCGATTCATATATGCGGTGCATCCACCTCGATCATGTCGTTCCTAACATACGGGTCTCACGGCTCAAAGAGCTTCGCAGGGTATGGCCGGGGTTATCTGCCATGCGCGAGCCCGGCGTGGCAGCACGCCGCAGGCAGAGAAAAAATTGCGAATTGCTCGCATTCAGGCTATCGTAGCATTATATACCGAACTCAGGATCAACACGACGGATTGGACCCGCATGATCGATAGCGCTCGATTTACGGCGTTGCCGGAAAAGCTGCGCGCGGCTGGCTTGCGACCGACGCGTCAGCGTATCGCTTTGGCCAATTTGCTGTTCGGCAGCGGCGATCGCCATGTGACGGCAGAGGAACTGCATGCTGATGCCAGTGCGGCGCGCATTCCGGTGTCGCTCGCCACGATTTACAATGCCCTCAACCAGTTCACTGCCGCAGGTTTGCTGCGTGAGGTGGCCATCGAAGGTGAGCGGACCTATTTCGACACCAACACCTCGAACCATTTCCATTTCTATGTGGAAGCTGAAAAGCGGCTTGTCGACATATCCGCCAATGATCTCGCCCTCACCGGGCTGCCGGCCGTACCCGATGGCACCCGCATCAGGCGAATCGATGTGATTGTGCGGCTGGAGCCTGACAAGGGCTAGTTTTCAACGTGCTCACCGGGATAGACGCCCCACAGCATGGCCTGGTCGATCCAGCCTTCATGGCCCTCGACATTCAGGCGGCACCAGGTCCCTGAGCAGGATTCAACGTCGCCGATCACCCCCGGACCGAGCAGCGCCACCACACTCGCCTGCGATTCGGGATCATGCAGCATGGGCACCGTCTTGCCCTTGATCCACGGTGCCACGATGGCAGTTCGGTGACCGGAGAGCAGGCTCTGATAGACCCAGCCTTCCGTGCCGTCGCTGCCACGTATGCGCCGCCAGTGCTCGAACTCGGCGATAATCTCCACCGGCAGCTTTTTGCGATTGTACACCCACGCAATGGCGTGGTCGCTGGACGGGCCTCGACGCACATTCACCCGGTCCGATTTCAGCGAAACGAACCGGGGCAGTTTCAGATGATCTTGCGACTGGCTGTCATGGCTCTTGGTCCCCAGCGAGCCAGTAGTCAGCGGGTCTGAGCCTTCGTTGCCGGCTGTCGCCTCGGCGCGCAGATTGATGCCGGCGTATGCCACAACCGACAGGACCGCGATTATGGCAATCGCGGCAACCGGCATGCCCCGGTGCCAGGAAATCTTGCGACGATCAACCATCAACCCGGCCTATCCCCCCTGCTGCACGATCTGGCGCGCGCTGATTTACGAACCGAGGTCTCAACTCGGGCGAAACGGCCACTGGCCGCGAGCCCGATGATCCGTGTAACCTGATTCGCCAGGATCGCGCAGGCCTGCCACGCCACGGGTCGCATTCGGGCAATTTACACAAGGCCGCTCTCCACATAAAGAGTAGCGGGTTATCATCCTTGCCCCACAACGTTAATTGTTGTTGAACGTATGCCGAGGAGCTCCACCATGACCAAACGCAAGCCACTCGTCATCGTCACCCGCAAACTTCCCGATGTCGTCGAAACCCGGATGCGCGAACTGTTCAACACCCGCTTGAGCGACGACGATCATACCCTGTCACAGGCTGAGCTCATCGAAGCGGTGAAGACCGCCGAGGTGCTGGTTCCCACTGTTACTGACCGTATCGACAAGGCTGTCATCAACCAGGCGGGCGAGCAGTTGAAGCTGATTGCCAATTTCGGCACCGGCGTCGACAATATCGATGTCGAAACGGCGACCATGCGCGGCATCACCGTGTCGAACACACCGGGCGTTCTCACCGAAGACACCGCCGACATGACCATGGCGCTGATCCTGGCGGTTGCACGGCGCATCATTGAGGGTGCCACGGTCATTGGCGCCGACAATTCCTGGCAAGGCTGGTCCCCGACCTGGATGCTGGGCCGGCGCATCACCGGCAAGCGACTGGGGATAATCGGCATGGGCCGCATCGGCCAGGCGCTGGCGCGCCGCGCCAAGGCCTTTGGTTTGCAGATTCACTACCACAACCGCAAGCCGGTGCATCCCGGGATCGAGGAAGAACTGGAGGCTACCTATTGGGAAAGCCTCGACCAGATGCTGGCGCGCATGGACATCGTTTCGATCAACTGCCCGCATACACCGGCCACCTTTCACCTGCTGTCGGCGCGGCGCCTCAAGTTGATGAAGCCCAATGCCATTGTGGTGAACACGTCACGCGGCGAAGTGATCGACGAAAACGCCCTAGCGCGGATGCTTATCGCCAATGAACTGGGCGGCGCCGGGCTCGATGTCTTCGAGCATGAACCGGCAGTGAACCCGCGATTGCTCAAATGCCCCAATGCAGTTTTGCTCCCGCACATGGGCTCGGCAACCATTGAAGGCCGCATCGACATGGGCGAGAAGGTGATCATCAACATCAAGACCTTCACTGACGGGCATACGCCGCCCGATCGCGTATTGCCGGCAATGCTTTAGGTCCCACGGATCCGGTTTCTTCCGGGTGTCCGCACCATCAAATTGTGGACAGATCGCTCAACCGTTCCGCTGGCGGTTCAGCTTGGTCGGACTACTGTTGCAAAGAGGGCGCCGGTTGATGGCGCCCTCTCTGAACGACAGATCGTTCTAACAGATGAAATCTCAGCCGGCCTGCTGATCGCCGGCAGCTTCGTCGGCCTGTTTCTTGGAAAGGTCCTCGCCTGTCTCCTGGTCGACCACCTTCATCGACAGGCGCACCTTGCCGCGTTGGTCGAAGCCGACCAGCTTGACCTTGACGATGTCGCCTTCGTTGACCACGTCGGTCACCTTGGCGACGCGCCGAGGTGCCAGTTCGGAAACATGCACCAGGCCGTCGCGCGCGCCGAAGAAGTTCACAAAGGCGCCGAAGTCGACGACCTTCACGACCTTGCCCTCATAGATGGCACCGACCTCGGGTTCCGAGACGATGGACTTGATCCATTTGATCGCCGCATCGATGGCCGTGCCGGAAGAAGATGCGACCTTGATGGTGCCGTCATCGGAAATGTCGATCTTGGCGCCGGTCTTCTCGACGATCTCACGGATCACCTTGCCGCCTGTACCGATCACTTCGCGGATCTTGTCGACCGGGATGGAGAGTACCTCGATACGCGGTGCGTATTCACCGAGAGCGGGCCGCGATTCGGTCAGCGCTTCGGCCATCTTGCCGAGAATATGCATGCGTCCGTCCTTCGCCTGGAAGAGGGCGGTGCGCATGATCTCTTCGGTAATGCCGGTGATCTTGATGTCCATCTGCAGCGAGGTAATGCCCTCATCCGTGCCCGCTACCTTGAAGTCCATGTCGCCGAGATGATCCTCGTCGCCAAGGATATCGGAGAGCACGGCAAACTTCTGGCCCTCGAGGATGAGGCCCATGGCGATACCCGCCACCGGCCGGCGCAGTGGCACGCCGGCGTCCATCAATGACAAGGAAGCGCCGCACACGCTGGCCATTGATGACGAGCCGTTTGATTCGGTGATCTCGGAGACAACGCGGATGGTATAGGGGAACTGGTCCTTCGTCGGCAGCATCGGATGGATGGCCCGCCAGGCAAGCTTGCCATGCCCCACCTCGCGGCGCCCGGTAAACCCGGTGCGGCCGGTCTCGCCCACCGAAAACGGCGGGAAGTTGTAGTGAAGCAGGAAAGTCTGCTTGTAGGTGCCTTCCAGCGCGTCGACGAACTGCTCATCGTCGCCGGTGCCCAGGGTCGTGACAACCAGGGCCTGGGTCTCGCCGCGGGTGAACAGCGCCGAGCCGTGGGTGCGCGGCAGGACGCCTGCCTCGCAGACGATCTGGCGGACATCGGCAAGGCCGCGGCCGTCGATGCGGCTGCCGGTGTCGATGATATTGCCGCGGACGATTTCCTTTTCGATCTTTTTGAAGATGCCGCCTACCTTGATGGCATCGGGAGCATCGACATCATCGGGCTTGCAGAATTCGGCAATGGCCTCATTCTTGATCGCCGCAACCGCATCGCGACGTTCTTCCTTGCCGGGAATGGCATAGGCATCGCGCAACTGCTTGCCGACCAGCTTGCGCATGGCATCGAGCAGGGCGGTGTTGTCCGCGACTTCCATTTCACGCGGCTCACGGGCGGCACGCTCGGCCAAGCGGATGATCGCATCGATAACCGGCTGGAATTCGGTTTGGCCGAAAACGACGGCCCCGAGCATGGTCTCCTCGGTCAGTTCCTTGGCTTCGAACTCGACCATCAGCACGGCGTCGCTCGTCCCTGCGACAACCAGATCGAGATCGCTTTCCTTCACCTGGTCGAGAGTCGGATTGAGCACATAGGCGCCCTCAATGAGGCCGACGCGGGCGGCCCCCACCGGTCCGAAGAAAGGGACGCCCGACAGTGTCAGCGCTGCCGAGGCGCCGACCATGGCGACGATATCGGGATCGTTTTCCATATCATGCGACAGGACCGAGACGATGACCTGGGTCTCGCACTTGAAACCCGGTGCGAACAGCGGCCTGATCGGCCGGTCGATGAGCCGCGAAACCAGCGTCTCCTTTTCTGACGGGCGGCCTTCGCGCTTGAAGAAGCCGCCCGGAATCTTGCCGGCGGCATAGGTCTTTTCCTGGTAGTTCACCGTCAGCGGGAAGAAGTCCAGACCGGGCTTGGGCGCCCGTTCGGCAACGACGGTGGCGAGGACCGTGGTCTCGCCATAGGTGGCAAGCACCGCGCCATCAGCCTGGCGGGCCATACGCCCGGTTTCAAGGCGCAGCCGGCGGCCGCCCCACTCAATTTCCTCTACATGTATGTCGAACATTCTCGTTCCTTCCGAACGCCCTTCGCCGCACTGTTCGCGTCAACCATATCTGGGCGGCATCCCCACTTGGGCCACTAAGGCAAGCGGCCCCATTGCCGCTCACCGTATGGGGGACTGGCAGGCTGCGACCCGGTCGCTTCCTGCCCGGCCTTGCTAAAGCCTTGTCGACCGTTACTGCCGCAAACAGCCCATCGGGGCCGAAGAAATTGTGGCGACTGGCGGTCGGAAAACGGCACGCCTGCAAGCGAATGTCCGGCATTCGCTCTGCTGTCAGGATGCCTGAAATCAGCGGCGAATACCCAGCCGCTCGATAAGCGAACGATAACGCGCGCTGTCCTTGCTCTTGACATAGTCAAGAAGCTTGCGGCGCAGGCTCACCATCTTGAGGAGCCCCCGGCGCGAGTGATTGTCCTTCTTGTGGGTCTGAAAATGATCCGTCAGGTACTTTATGCGCTCGGTCAGGATCGCGACCTGAACTTCTGGCGAGCCGGTATCGGCGGCGGCTGTGGCATATTCCTTGATGAGCGCCGCCTTGCGCTCGGGCGTAATCGACATCGGTCAACTCCTTCTTGGCTCTTGCGGTCGCACCGCTCAATTCACACTCAAGACGCGCCTGGGTCGCAGCATCCCGCCGGCAACTTCGCCGATGGCGATTGCCTCACCCTGCCAGGTGACGAGCACGGCCGTTACTTCGACCGGCGCATCGGCTCCCCGTAGGATGACGGATTGTCCCTGCTTCAGACGCGCAGCGTCTGCCGTGGCGACGGCCAGCGCCGGGATGTCGTCCAGCGCGGTCGCGACAGGCAGAAGCACCTGGTCCATGGCCTCACGGCCGGCGTCTTTATGGCGTAACTCATCGAGCTTTTCCAGCGAAATCATCTGGGCCTCGCCAAACGCTCCGACGCGCGTGCGGCGCAAACTCACCACATGGCCGAAAACGCCGAGCGCACGGCCCATGTCGCGGGCAATGGCGCGCACATAGGCGCCCTTGCCGCATTCGGCTTCCAGCGTGCAGGTATCGTCGTCCCGCTCCACCAGTCGCAGGGCGGAAATTACCACGGGACGTGCCGCAAGGTCGACCGTCTCGCCGCTGCGCGCCAGGTCATAGGCCCGTTCGCCCGCCACCTTGATGGCGGAAAACTGCGGTGGCACTTGATCGATGGTGCCGGTAAACCGCGGCAGCAGAGTTGTGATCTCGGAAAGCGAAGGTCTTTGAGATGACGTCTCTATAACCTCGCCTTCAGCATCGTCGGTGGTGGTCTCGGCACCCCAGCGCACGGCGAAGCGATAGGTCTTGGCGCTGTCCATGGCATAGGCGACGGTCTTGGTTGCCTCACCGAGCGCGATGGGCAGAATGCCGGTGGCCAGCGGGTCGAGCGTCCCCGCATGTCCCGCCTTGGCGGCCTCGAATGCCCGCTTGACCGCGGCTACCGCTTTCGTCGAGGTCATTCCCAGCGGCTTGTCGAGAACCAGCCAGCCGCTCACCGCACGGCCGCGTCGGGTGCGGGCCATCGTCAGTAATCCTCGCCGTCGCCGCCAATATCGCGCTTTACCGCGGGATCCTCGAACAGCTTGTCGATGCGGCTGGCATAATCGAGCGAGGTATCGAGGCGAAAGCGGATATCGGGCATGAACTTGAGCTTGAGGCGCGGTGCCAGCAGGCCGCGCACGAAGCGGTGATGGCGGTCAAGTGCGTTGACCAGCGCTTCGCCTTCTCCTGCCATGAACGGCCTCACCCAGCAGGTGGCAAGCCTGAGGTCGGACGACATGGTGACTTCATAGATGGTGACGCCGAGCCGCTCGACGATGGGGTCGATGATCTCCCCGCGCGAAAAGATAGCGGAGAGTTCGTGGCGGATGAGCTCGCCAACCCTTAGCTGGCGCTGGCTCGGAGCGGTAGATCTCGACATGGCTTGCTCAAGCAGCTTGGATCAGGCGGCACTGGCGTGGCGTCAAAGCTGGCGCTGCACTTTCTCCACGCGATAGCATTCGATGACGTCGCCAGCCCGCATGTCCTGATAGTTCTCGAATGCCATCCCGCATTCCTGGCCGGCCAGGACTTCCCTGACTTCGTCCTTGAAGCGCTTGAGGGTCGAAAGGGTACCCTCGTGCACCACGACGTTGTCGCGCACCAGTCGGACCCGGGCGCCGCGCTGCACCACACCTTCGGTCACCCGGCAGCCTGCCACCTTGCCGACCTTCGAGATATTGAAGATCTCGAGGATTTCCGCGTTGCCGAGGAACGTCTCGCGCAGGGTCGGCTCCAGCAGGCCGGACATGGCCGCCTTCACGTCATCCACCAGATCGTAGATGATGTTGTAGTAGCGGATTTCGATGCCGGATCGTTCAGCCGCCTCGCGGGCTTGAGCGTTGGCACGCACGTTGAAGCCCAGGATCACCGCATTGGAGGCGGTGGCCAGTTGCACATCGCTTTCCGAGATGCCGCCCACCGCGTAGTGGATGGCGCGTGCCTGAACCTCATCGGTACCAAGCTTGTCGAGAGCCTGCACGATGGCTTCGGCCGAGCCCTGCACGTCAGCCTTGATGAGAACCGGAAACTCCTTGCGCCCGGCATCCTTCAATTGGCTCATCATCTGTTCGAGCGAGGAGCGCGCCGTCGGAGCGCCACGCAGTTCGCGACGTTTGCGATCGCGGTAATCGGTGATCTCGCGGGCACGGCTTTCCGACTCGACCACCACCAGGTGATCGCCCGCTTCCGGGACGCTGTCGAGGCCGAGCACCTCCACCGGCACCGAGGGGCCGGCCTCCTTGACCTGCTCGCCATGATCGTTGACGAGGGCGCGTACCCGACCGGATGCCGTACCGGCGACCACGATATCGCCGGTCTTCAATGTGCCGCGCTGCACCAGCACCGTAGCGATGGGACCGCGACCACGATCGAGCTGAGCCTCCACGACGATACCGTCGCCGGGGCGCTTGGGGTTGGCCTTGAGTTCCAGTACTTCCGCCTGCAGGACGATCATGTCGAGCAGCTTGTCGAGATTGGTGCCCTTGAGGGCGGAGACTTCGACTTCAAGCGTATCGCCGCCCATGCTCTCGACCACCACTTCGTGGCTGAGCAGGTCGGTGCGGACGCGGTTGGAGTTGGCGGCCGGTTTGTCAATCTTGTTGATCGCCACGATCATCGGCACACCGGCTGCGCGGGCATGGTTGATCGCCTCGATGGTCTGCGGCATGACACCGTCATCGGCAGCCACGACCAGCACCACGATATCCGTGGCCTTGGCGCCGCGAGCCCGCATGGCGGTAAATGCCGCATGGCCGGGGGTGTCGATGAAAGTCACCGGCCCGCCTGGTGTATCGACCTGGTAGGCGCCGATATGCTGGGTAATACCACCGGCCTCACCCGAAACCACATTGGCGTGGCGAATGGCGTCGAGCAGGGAAGTCTTGCCGTGGTCGACATGGCCCATGACGGTTACGACCGGCGGTCGCGGCTGCAAGTCGCCGCTCTCGTCCGCCTCTCCCATCAAGCCTTCCTCGACATCAGCCTCGGAAACACGCTTGACCGTGTGTCCGAATTCCTCGGCGACAAGTTGCGCCATGTCGGCTTCAATGAGGTCATTGATCTTATGCATCTCGCCCTGTTTCATCAGGAACTTGATGACATCGACGGCGCGCTCGGCCATTCGATTGGCGAGCTCCTGAATGGTGATGGCTTCAGGGATGATCACGTCGCGGGCAATCTTCTCCTTGGTGGGCTGGAAGCCCGAGGCCTGCTTTTTCTGGCGCTCCTGACGCCGCCGCAGCGCCGCCAGCGATCTGGCGCGTTCTTCGTCTTCATTAAGGGCATTGGAGATTGTCAGCTTGCCGCGACGGCGCTCGGCTTCGGTGCGGGCCTTGGCTGGCTGTTGAGGTTTGACATCGCGGCGGGCCTTGCGGGCGCGGCTTTCGCCGTCTTCATCCGGTTCCGTCGCCGCAGCGACTGTCTTGTCGACCCTACGCGCGGTATCCTCGGCCTTGCGCTTTTGTTCCACTTCCGCCTGGAGGCGGGATTCTTCCTCGGCCTTGCGTGCCTCGGCAGCGATCCGCGCGATTGAATCGCGTTTTTCCAACTCGGCGCGATTGCGGGCCTCCTCTTCGGCACGCTTGCGATCCTCGGCCTCACGTACCCGCGCTTCCACCAGAACGCGTTCACGGGCCTCCTTCTCATCGTTGGTAAGGGTCCGCAGAACCATGCCCGACCGGGCGTGCTGTTGTGGCTCCGGGCGAGGCGATGCTTCCGACCGTGGTACTTCACGCTGCGGCTGGGCGACACTTTCCACCGGCTTGCCCGGCTGACCGATGCTGCGCTTGCGCTTGGTCTCGACGACCACCGGCTTTGTGCGGCCGTGCGAAAAATTCTGCCGCACCCGTCCAACCGTCTCGGTCGTCGAGCGTCTGAGATTGAGCTTGCGTCCCGCCATGCCGGGCTTGCGGTCTTCGGTATCGTTCGTTTCTGTCATTCTTCTACTGTCACCTCAGCGCGCGAAGGGCACCGATAACTTTCCAGCCTGCGCACTGCCGCCGCGAGCTTTTCGGCCAGCGGGCCCGCAGCCACGGCAGCATGTATCACATTTACCCGGCCCAATGCCAAACCCAATTGCTCCGAAGTGAAGCATTTGACCACTTCGCCGTCTGCGCCTGTCGATCGAAGACGACCTGAGAGCTTCTCACGACCGTCCGGCGCTCCATCCGAGGCGGCCATCAGAAGACGCACGCGTCCACGACCGATTGCGTCCTCAACCTTGCCGAAGCCCTGCGTCACCAAGCCGGCCTTGTTTGCAAGTGCCAGAAGACTGATGGCATCGCGCTCAAGCAAGGCGTCGACCTGATCCGGCAAGGAGGCATCTGCCGCACAGTCGGTGCGCAGCGCGCGGGCGAATAACTTGCGCCGACAGGCTTCGGCGACCGCTTCGCGTGACAGGCTAACCCAGACGCCACGGCCCGGAAGTTTGCGGCGCAGGTCGGGCACCACACGGTTGTCCGGTGAGCACACGAAACGCAACAGTGCCGCTTCATCCTTTGCCTGGCGAAGAACAATGCAGGTGCGCTCTGCCAAATCGTCGTCCGCAGTCGCTGCCATGTGGGTTCCGTTCCTGATCAGCCTTCCTCGCCTTCGGTTGCAACCTGGGTATCGTCGCCCTGCACGTCTTCGTCTTCCGACGGCGCCTCGATCCAGCCGGCGGCGACCCGCGCGGCCATGATGATGGCCTCGGCATCGGCGCTGGAAACATCCAGTTCGCTGAAGGCTCCCGGGTGCCGGGTTACTTCACCGTCCTTGCGCTCGCTCCAACCGATCAGGTCGTCCGTGGCGCAGCCGGCCAGATCGTCAAGGCTGAGGATGCCCGCTTCGCCCAAAGCCACGAGCATGGCCGGCGTAACACCTTCGACCGCTGCCACAGTATCTTCCACGCCGAGCTCTTTGCGCCGGGCTTCCTGTGCCGCCGCCACCTTGTCGAGATGCTCGCGCGCCCGGGTCTGGATTTCCGTGGCGGTCTCCTCATCAAGACCGTCAATGGACGAGATTTCCTCGAGATCGACGTAGGCCAGCTCTTCGACCGTATCGAAACCCTCCGAAGCAAGTAACTGGGCCAGCATCTCGTCGACATCAAGTGCGGTCACGAAACGCTCGGTCCGTTCGGCAAACTCCTTCTGGCGGCGTTCGGATTCTTCCGCCTCGGTCATGATGTCGATTTCCCAGCCTGTGAGTTGAGAGGCCAGACGCACATTCTGGCCGCGACGGCCGATGGCGAGCGACAATTGTTCGTCGGGAACCACCACTTCGATGCGCTCGGCATCCTCGTCGAGAACGACCTTGGCGACTTCGGCAGGGGCAAGGGCATTCACGATAAAGGTCGCGGCATCCGGTGACCACGGGATGATATCGATCTTCTCGCCCTGCAATTCGTTCACCACCGCCTGCACGCGACTGCCGCGCATGCCGACGCACGCGCCCACGGGATCGATGGACGAATCCTTGGAACGCACCGCGATCTTGGCGCGACTGCCGGCGTCGCGGGCGACGGAAACCACCTCGACGATGCCATCGTAGATCTCCGGCACTTCCTGGCGGAACAACCGCGCCATGAACTCGGGATGGGTGCGGGAAAGGAAGATTTGGGGGCCGCGTTGTTCGCGCCTGACATCGTAGATATAGGCGCGGACCCGGTCACCGGTGCGGAAATTCTCCCGCGGCAGCGACTCGTCGCGACGTACGATGGCCTCGCCGCGTCCGAGATCAACGATGACGTTGCCATATTCGACCCGCTTGACCACGCCGTTGACGATCTCGCCAATGCGGTCCTTATACTCCTCGTACTGGCGTTCCCGCTCGGCGTCGCGAACCTTCTGAACGATCACCTGCTTGGCGTTCTGGGCGGCGATGCGGCCGAAATCGACGGGCGGCAAGGCTTCTGAAATGAAATCGCCCACCTGGGCAGCCGGGTTGCGATGGCGGGCTTCGGCGAGGGTGATCTGGGTTGCCTCGTTCTCGACCGTCTCGGCCACTTCCAGCAGCCGCGCCAGGCGAATGGCGCCGGTCTTGGGGTCGATTTCGGCGCGAATATCGTTTTCGGCACCGTAGCGCGAACGCGCCGCACGCTGGATCGCGTCCTCCATCGCGGCGAGGACCAGCGACTTCTCGATCGCCTTCTCACGCGCTACCGCATCGGCGATCTGCAACAGCTCCAACCTGTTTGCGCTAACTGCCGGTTCAGCCATCCGTCAAACTCCCATCCGTGGTTGCGTCTTCAAAGTCAGTTGTCCATTCGCTGCCGTCTGTCGGGGCAGCCGATGCCTTGTTGCGCGCATCGTCGATGAGCCTGTCGGTCATCACCAGACGTGCTTCGGCGATGTCGTCGAAGGAAAGTCCGACAAGAATGTCTTCGCCACCTGCTTCGGGCGCCGGCAGGAAGAGCCTCACCTCACCGTCCGCGAAACCCTCGAGAACACCGCGGAAGCGCCGACGTCCATCGATCGGCGTGAGCATCTCAATCTTGGCTTCATGTCCTGCCCAGCGTTCGAAATCTTCTGGCCGGACCAGCGGCCGGTCGATGCCCGGGGAGGACACCTCAAGCATATAGGAGCCGGCCACGGGATCCTCAACATCCAGCAACGGCGAGATCGCCCTGGATGCCTTCTCGCAATCATCGATCAGAAACGACCCGTCGGGTCGCTCGGCCATGATCTGCAGGACATGTCCGTCCTGGCCCGTCATGCGGACCCTGACCAACCGATAGCCCAGTCCGTCGAGCACCGGCTCGATCAGCTCGGCGACCCGGCGGGCAACTCCTGTTTCTCGTGCCAGTCGATGCTGGGTCACGCGCCTGTTGTCCTCTTTGGGCCTGCGGCTGGCCGCAGGTAATAAAAAAAGCGGGCCCCGCAGGACCCACCCCCAACATCCCGACCTGAGCACAAGGCATCAGACAAGGCTATATGAGAATGAACTCTTGGGCGGGCTTATACACGTTACTGCCGGAAGGTTGCAAGACCTGCGGTCCGGCTTCAATCGGGCCGGCGACGAAACACGAGATAGGATGGCCGGCGTTTTGCCGCAATGGCTTTTTGCTCATAGCGCGTCGGTGGCCAATCGGCAGGGCGCAAACTTCGCTCGCCGCCAATGTTCGAAGATATGGCAAAGCCGCCATGGTGATTGAGCGCGTCCAGTGTCCAGGCGACATAGTCGGCAATGTCGCTGGCGACGCGCAGTTCGCCACCGGGACGCAACACCCGGTGAAGAGAGGCGACAGTCTCGGCATTGACGAACCGCCGCTTGTGGTGGCGCCGTTTGGACCACGGATCGGGATAGAGCAGGTACACCCGGTCCAGTGTCGCGTCTCCCAGAAGATCGAGAATCTCCCGGGCATCGCCATGATGAACGCGAATATTTTCCAGTGCCTCGAGATCGATGGCGGCAAGCGCCTTGGCAACCCCGTTGAGAAACGCTTCGCAGCCGATCAGCCCGATTTGGGGGTTATGCCGCGCCTGCCAGACAAGATGCTCGCCGCCGCCAAATCCGATCTCCAGCCACACCGAACGGCAATCATGGGCAAACAGGCGGTGAGGCTCCTGCAGCAATTCCGGTCTTGCGGCAAGGTCCAGTTGCGCTCGTGCTGCCTCGATACGGGCAGCCTGTCGTGGCCGCAGTTTCGGACCCACCCGGCGACCATAGAGCCTCAGCCGGTCGGGCCGGGTATCGTCATCGCCGGTCATGCGCGGATCACGCGATCCCTCCAGCCCCGGGCGCTCGACAGGGCCTAGCAAACTGCGTTGCGCAGGTCTTCCGTAAGGTCGGTCTTTTCCCAGGAGAACCCGCCATCGTTGTCCGGCGCGCGCCCAAAATGTCCGTAAGCCGAGGTGCGGGCATAGATGGGACGGTTGAGGTTGAGATGGCTGCGAATACCACGCGGCGTAAGATTCATGACTTCTCCCAGGGCGCGCTCAAGCTTTTCCTCATCGACGTTTCCTGTTCCGTGCAGGTCGACGTAGATGGACAGGGGCCGGGCGACGCCGATGGCATAGGACAACTGGATCGTGCACCGCTCTGCGAGGTCGGCGGCCACCACGTTCTTGGCGAGATAGCGGGCCGCATAGGCCGCCGAACGGTCGACCTTGGTCGGGTCCTTGCCTGAGAAAGCGCCGCCGCCATGAGGCGCTGCGCCACCATAGGTATCGACGATGATCTTGCGGCCGGTCAGTCCGCAGTCACCGTCGGGGCCTCCGATGAAGAACTTGCCGGTCGGATTGACGTGCCAGATCGTTTCATCGCCGACCCAACCATCGGGCAGGGCCTCGCGGCAATAGGGCTCGATAAGGGAGCGGACATCGCCGGACGACATCGTCTCGTCGACATGCTGATGCGAAACCACGATCTCGCGCACACTCACCGGCCGGCCGTCGTGATAGCGAACGGTAATCTGGCTCTTGGAATCGGGCCCCAGCCGCGGCTCGGTGCCGGAATGACGCGCCTCGGCCAGGCGTTGCAGGATGCGATGGGCATAGTAGATGGGCGCCGGCATCAGATCCGGGGTCTCGCGGCAGGCATAACCGAACATGATGCCCTGGTCGCCAGCTCCTTCGTCCTTGTTGCCGGCCGCGTCGACACCCTGCGCGATGTCCGCCGACTGGCCATGCAACAACACCTCGACTTCGGCGTTCTGCCAATGGAAGCCTGCCTGTTCGTAGCCGATATCGCGTATGGCGTTGCGCGCCGTTTCAATGATGGCGTCCTTGCCGACGCTTGCCGGACCGCGATATTCACCGGCGATCACCACCCGGTTGGTAGTGGCCAGGGTCTCGCAGGCCACGCGAACCTGATTGGCATCAAGGCCCGCCTTTGGCGCTTCGCGATAGAACAGGTCGACAATTTCATCGGAAATCCGGTCGCAGACCTTGTCGGGGTGCCCCTCGGAAACGGATTCGCTGGTGAACAGGTAATTGCTGCGCGGCACGGATATCTTCCTTCACGACGGCACCGGCAATTGCCGGCCAATGCTTCAATATTGCCGGCGGCTGTGAGGCCGACATGCAAAGTCGGCGCACTAGTGGCAGGCAACAACCAGCCCGTCAAGATCGCATCAAACCGTCAGTGAAAGACACGCTCGCCATGCGTACTAGTCGGCTTGGTCCGCAAGCGCCTTGACCAGGTCAACCACCCGGCGCCGAACATCGGGGCTGGCGATTTCACTGAAAGCACGGTTCAGCTGCAAACCTTCCGAGGAATTCAGGAAACCCATGATCGATTCCTGTTCTCCCGGCTCTGCAAAGCCGCCCGCTGTCAGCATTTCAATGTCGGCGGGGAGATCCTCGAAAAAGAATTGAACCTGAACGTCAAGGATCTGCGCCATTTGATACAGGCGACTGGCACTTACCCGGTTCGAGCCCTTTTCATATTTCTGTACCTGCTGAAAGGTCAGGCCCAGTTTTTCGCCGAGCTTTTCCTGACTGAGGCCGATCAGCATGCGCCGCATGCGAACCCGGTTGCCCACATGAACGTCGATTGGATTGGGAGTGCGTCTGGTCATTCCTCATCTCTCAGATCGTAAGCCCCCGATCTGAAACCCAGGCGCCAGAAACAACGACGAGCCTCTGGCAGGCAATGGACACGTGTCGAAGACGCGAACATTTAGACGCCTCTACTTCAAGGTGCAAGGGGAAAACGGCAACAAAGGCAAGCGGCTTTTTTGTTGCAGAGTACCCTTTTAGTCGGACTAACCTAAAGTAAAGACTGGTTTGGAGGGGCCTTTTTGGCATCCGCCACGGCCACGCCCAATAGGCCAGCGATGAGCAGCGCATATAGGACGTCGCCGCAGCGCCCGTATGCCGTATTGCCAGCCGGTCGGGGGAGGGGCGCCGTGAGGGTCCCGACGGCGCCCGTTTCAAGACGCTTGAGCACTTTGCCTCTGGCATCGATGATGGCGGAAATGCCGGTGTTGGCGGCGCGGACCAAAGGCAGGCCTTCTTCGATGGCACGAAAGCGGGCCTGCTCAAGATGCTGCACCGGTCCCGCCGAACTGCCAAACCAGGCATCGTTTGTTACGTTGACTATCCACTTGGGTCGCAACCCGGCGGCCGGCATGGTCAGTGGAAAGATAGCCTCGTAGCAGATCAGAGGACGGAAACTGGGCAATCCGGCGATTGAGATCGGTGCGGTTACCTTTCCGGCCGAAAAGCTGAGCGGTATCGGTACCAGCTTTCGAATTCCCAGCGGGCCGAGAATGCCTTCGAACGGAAGGAACTCGCCGAACGGCACCAGCCGGCGCTTGTCATAGGTCGCCGTGACGTTTCCGTTCTTGTCCATGACCAGGATGGAATTGAACACGCGCACGGCAGAACCTGAAGCAGCGACCGCCGGCTCACGGCGAATGGCGCCGAGGACGAGCAGACTGTCCGGTGGTAGTACCGATGCGACACGATGGCGCAGTTCGGGCAATTCGGCCACCAGATAGGGCAGGGCCGTCTCGGGCCAGACAAAGATGTGATGACCTGCCACCTTGTTGGCGGCGGCTTCTGCGGTCAGTTCGAGGTAGCGATCGAGGATATCCGCGCGGCGTTCCCGTTGCCACTTCATGGACTGGGGTATACTGGCCTGGACGATGGACACGGTGATGTCGTCGTGCGATCCCGGTCCCGCAGTCGTCAGGCGCCAGTGGCCGCCGCCCCAGCACAGGGCAAATACCACAACTGACAGCCCGGCCAGGCGATAGGAAGGCGTTCCACCCGGTCGCCACAGCATCGCCGGCAACATTGCCCACAAGAGCACCAGCGTCGTCAGGCCATAGATGCCGATGACGCTGGCTGTCTGTGCCAGGGCATCGCTGCTGCCGGCCACATAGCCGGGCAGGTTCCAGGGGAATCCCGTGAACAGGTGGCCGCGCAGCCATTCGGCGACCGACAATGCGGCAACGAGAACCAGAAGCCCGCTGGCGCCGGATCTCCACCAGCGCATTGCCGTTGCGGTGGCGGCCGCCCAGAAAAGAGCGAGGCCCGCCGGCAGCAAGGTGACAACGAACGGAATCATCCAGGCAAAGACGGCCGCATCGACGCGAAACGCCTCGGTCACCCATGACAGTGAATAGATGAACCAGCCGAAGCCGAAACACCATCCAACCAGCGCCGCCACCCGACAACGGCGCGCCATGGCCGGTTCCGAGAAAGCGAGCTTGTCAAGTACCCAGGCCAGCAGACTGAAGGCGACAGGCAGGGCCGGCCATATATGCCACGGTGGGAGCGCCAACGACCCGAGCAGGCCGGCGGCAAACGGCAGCAGCACTCGCCAAAACACCCGGTGCAGGCCGCCAGACCGAATGTTTCCCAGCATGGACCTTGTCCGGCTCTATTCGGCTGGCGTGGTTTCGGAACGCCGCTGGCGCGCCGGATGTTGCCGGGTGTGAATCTTGATCTTGCGTACACGCCGCGGATCGGCATCGAGGATTTCGAATTCCACGCCACCGGGGTGGCGAACCAGTTCGCCGCGCACCGGGACGCGACCCAGCATGGCGAACATCAGCCCGCCGAGGGTATCGACATCCTCTTCCTCCTCGTCGGGCAACAGATCAATGCCAAGCTGGGCTTCGACGTCATCGATATCGGCGCGGGCATCAGCCAGAAAGCTGCCGTTGTCGGACGCCTTGATCAACGTGGATTCATCCTCGTCATGCTCGTCGGCGATATCGCCGACGATCTCCTCGACCAGGTCCTCGATCGACAGCAATCCGTCGGTGCCACCATATTCATCGACGACGATAGCCATGTGGATACGGGTGGATTGCATCTTCACCAGGAGGTCGGCTGCCGGCATCGACGGAGGAACGAACAAAAGCTTGCGAATGATGCCTGTGTCGCGAACGGGCACGTCGAGGTCGGCCGGAGATACGGTCAAGCCCGCTGCCGCACCAGGGTCCTTGCTCCTTGTCTGGCGCCTGCCCTTGCGGCCGCCATCGCGGGAACGCTCTCCAACCCACCGCAACAGATCCTTGATATGGACCATGCCGACAGGATCATCGAGCGTCTCGCGGAAAACCGGCAGCCGCGAATGGTTGGCCTCAGTGAAGATCCGCAGCAACTCGCGCACGCTGGCGCCTTCCTCAACCGCGATTATATCGGCACGCGGAACCATGACATCGTCGACCCTGAGATCGCCAAAGCGCAGCAGGTTGGCCATCATCGAGCGCGCTTCCGGCCCTGTCGGGGCAGCATTGTCGGTTGCGGCGTGCTCGTCGATCACGCCTTCCAGGCTGGCACGCAAGTCAGCATCGCCCTTCGCCCCGAACCAGGCCTTCAGCCGCTGCAGGTAGCCTGGGCGGGAATGGTCAGACTGCCGGATCGGTCCGGATTGTGGTTTTTGGTCGTCGTCCATCTCTTTTCCGAATGCGGCCTGGCCTAGGAGGTCACGGCAGCATCAGTTTCATAAGGATCGGCAATCCCGAGACCGGCGAGCGCCATGATCTCAAGCGCCTGCATCTCGGCCGCCTCCTCGTCTGTTTGATGTTCATAGCCACCGAGATGCAGCACGGCATGTACAATAAGATGACTCACATGGTTTTCCAATGTCTTACCCTGCGCTCGCGCTTCCGCGGCGACAACGCCCCAGGCGACGGCGATGTCACCCATCGGCCGTGCCATGTTCGACGGGTTTGCCGGAAACGGCGCTGCCGGAAATGAAAGCACGTTTGTCGGACCGCTCTTGCCGCGCCAGGTCCGGTTCAATTCGGCGATCGTAGCATCGTCGCTCAATAAAACGGTGATTGCGACCTGTGCATCAAGGCCGGATGCCCCGAGAGCGGCTGCAACCGCAAGGCGTATGATCTTCTCAGGCTCAGCCAAGGCAGACCACTCGGGCGAATCGATGACCACATCCAACGCGATGTCGCCCTCATCACCAGAATTCGCGACAGCAGCCTTTCCCGTCATGCGCGCGATTTTCCGATACGGGCAACATGGTCGACTTCGTAAGCCTCCACGATGCGCGTCACCAGTTCGTGACGCACGATGTCGGCGGAGGTGAAAGTGATATGACCGATGCCGGGCACCCGGGCCAGCAGGTGCAGTGCCTCGTCAAGCCCCGACTCGACACCACGCGGCAGATCGATCTGGGTCGGATCACCGGTCACGACCATCCTGCTTCCTTCGCCAAGGCGGGTGAGAAACATCTTCATCTGCGGTGACGTGGCGTTCTGGGCTTCATCGAGAATGACGAAGGCCGATGCCAGGGTACGGCCGCGCATGAAGGCGAGGGGTGCGATCTCGATGGTGCCCTCCGCAAGACCCCGTGCCACAAGATTGGCCGGCATCACGTCATAAAGCGCATCGTAGAGCGGCCGCAGATAGGGGTCGACCTTCTCTTTCAGATCGCCCGGCAGAAAACCCAGTCGTTCTCCGGCCTCGACCGCCGGTCGCGACAGGATGATGCGATCTATGCGCCCCTGTTCGAGCTCTGCGGCGGCGCAGGCGACCGCCAGATAGGTCTTTCCGGTGCCCGCCGGGCCGGTGCCGAAGACGAGATCATGGCGGCCTATGGCCTCCACATAGGCGCGCTGGCGCGGCGATCTTGGCACCACGGTCTTCTTGCGAGTGCGCACCGCCGCCGCATCGCCTTCGCTGTCCGCGACGTTTTCGGTCATGCGGATCGCGCCCGTGACATCGCCGGCAATCACGTCATGGCCGCGGCTGGCCCGCAGATAGAGATGCTGGAGAATCTGCCGGGCCCGCTCGCGCATGGCAGCATCGCCGCTCAGAGCCACGCGGTTGCCGCGCGGGGTAATGGTGACGCCAAGCCGCTGTTCGATCAGGGCCAGATGTTCGTCATGTTTGCCGAAGACCGTCGTCAACAGACGATTGTCGTCAAATGCAACGATCAGATTGTCCGCCGTACCGTTTTGCCCTGCTGCTGCCATCTTGCCGCTGCTGTTTGTCATGCCTTGCGTTCGAGGCCCGCGGCGATGTCGGCCTGGACAACATATTGCCGCGTGGCGGGAATCACGTCTGCCGCACCGACAATATGGGCTGAAAGCGAGTTGGCGCCAACGGCATCCACGCACACCTTCACCAGTTCACCGATGCGGGTTTTGTCGGCCTCCAGGTGGACGGCCTGCAGATAGGGTGAGCGTCCGACGAGCTGGCCCGGGTGCCGTCCCGGCCTCTCCAGCAGGACATCGAATGTTTTACCGAGCATGGCCCGATTGAAGGCCTTTTGCTGGCTTGCAAGAAGGGCCTGCAAGCGCTGCAGCCGCTCGGACTTGACCGCCTCGGGTACCTGGTCCGGCCGTTCGCCGGCGGGGGTGCCGGGGCGCGGCGAGTACTTGAATGAATAGGCCTGGGCATATCCCACGGTCCGCACGAGGTCGAGCGTTGCTTCGAAATCGGCATCGCTCTCGCCCGGAAACCCGACGATGAAATCGCTGGACAGGGCAATGCCCGGACACGCAGAGCGGATCCGCGCCACGAGACCAAGATAGTGGCCGATGTCGTGACGACGGTTCATGGCTGCCAGCACACGGTCAGAACCGGACTGCACAGGCAAATGCAGATACGGCATGAGGCGTGGGTTGTCACCATGCGCGGCAATCAGATCATCGTCCATGTCGCAGGGATGGCTGGTCGTGTAGCGCATCCGCTCGATCCCTGCCTCATCGCCAAGGCGCTCGATGAGTTGTGCCAGCGAAGTCGGCTTGCCGTCTTCTCCTTCGCCGCGATAGGCATTCACGTTCTGGCCCAGAAGGGTTATTTCGCGCACCCCCAATGCGGCCAGTCGCCTGGCTTCGGCAACGATCTGGGCGACGGGGCGCGAAAATTCGGCGCCACGGGTATAGGGCACGACACAGAAGGTGCAGAACTTGTCGCAACCCTCCTGCACCGTGAGAAAGGCGGTGGCACCTTGCGGCCGGGATCTGGTGGCTGTCTCCGCGTCCAGCGCTTCGAACTTTGCCTCCGCCGGAAATTCGGTCGCCACCACATGCCGCTCACCCTTGTCGAGGCGAGCCAGCAGATCAGGCAGGCGATGATAGGTCTGCGGCCCGAACACCAGATCCACCGCATCGGCGCGATGAACGATCTCTTCGCCCTCGGCCTGGGCGACGCAACCGGCGACCGCGATCTTCACGTTTGATGCGTTTCCACCCTCCTTCGTCTTGAGTTGGCGAAGCCTGCCGATCTCCGAGTAGACCTTTTCGGCTGCCTTTTCGCGGATGTGACAGGTGTTGAGGATAATGAGATCGGCATCCTCGACCTGCTCGGTCGCGGCAAACCCGTGCTTCCCCAGGATTTCGCCCATGCGCTGACTGTCATAGACATTCATCTGGCAGCCGTAGGTCTGGATGAAAAGCTTGCGGGCTGGCGTTCGAGCCATGAGGAATATCCGTGTCGAGGCTGGAGAAGCCTTCCTTAGCGCCTTTTGTGTTCGCTGGGAACCATTCCGCTGGAGCGCCGCGCGGCCGGCGGGCTGACGGGCCGCTTTGGGTCTGGAATCGCATGCCTGGACATTCCTGCTATTTCGGCAGGCAATAAGCGAGCCATGAAATCTCAGTCATGTGACTTGGATGGCCGATCGATTTTCACGCCATAAAGCTCCAGACGGTGATCGACGAGCTTGTAGCCCAGTTCCCGCGCCACAAACTCCTGCAGCCTCTCAATTTCCTCGTTGCGGAATTCGATGACGGTACCGGAATTGAGATCGATCAGATGATCGTGGTGATCTTCTCGCGACTCCTCATAGCGGGCACGCCCGTCGCCGAAATCCAGTCGGTCGAGGATGCCGGCATCCTCAAACAGCTTGACAGTCCGATAAACGGTGGCGATCGAGATGTGCGGATCGATGGCCGAGGCCCGCCTGTAAAGTTCCTCGACATCGGGATGGTCCTCGGAATCCGCTATGACCTGCGCGATCACCCGGCGCTGGCCAGTCATGCGCATGCCGCGGTCCTGGCAGGCAGTCTCGATGCGGTTCATGGGTTCAGGCTTCCAATCGTTTCCACCTATAGGCACTCCCGCGCGCTGGTGCAACGAGGCTCAGGTGAGGCCAGGATGCCGCCGCATGATGATGGCATCGCATAAGCCACTCTCACCTGTTGCATAGTAGCCCGAACGCCGGCCCACCGGGGCGAACCCGGCGTCCCGATAGAGGGCGATGGCCGGTCCATTGTCGGCGGCAACCTCCAGCAGCAGTGACACAACGCCTTGCGCTTTCAGCCGTCCGACAAGCGTGGTCAGGAGTTGCCGCGCAATCCCGCGGCGGCGTGCCGCCGGTCGGGTGCAGAGGGTCAGTATCTCGGCCTCGTCGGCTGCCTTTCTGGCGAGCACGAAGCCTGTGGGTTCCCCGCCTCCGGTGCCTGCCGTGGCCAGGAGTGCAAATGCCCCGGGCGTCTGCAACATCGCCGCAAATTCGGCAGCACTCCAGGGGTGGCGAAAGGTGGCAGCATGCAACCCGGCCAGAATCGATGCGTGGGCCGCGCCGGCCTCGATGATCGATGTGGACGCATCCGATGTGGTAACGATGAGCGCCTGCGGCTTGGCATCCGGGGCCCTCAGATAGAGAGGGTCGAGTGCCCCTTTATCCGGCCTTAGTTTTGCCGCCTGGCGAACGAAGACGGCCGCATCGGGCAGAGCGGGAGCCATGGCGGGCAAGCCTCTGCACCCGGCGGCTATCAGAACGGCGGTGCCTGTCCCAACCAGCAAGGTTCCCGGTTGAATCTGTCGAACTGCTGTTTCCAGACTGACAAGGCGCGCTGCGTCAGCGGCCGTGCCGTCGACCTCGAAAATCTGCATGTAGATCTCGCCGCGCCGGGCATCGATGACACTTGCGACAAGGGCAGGGCGTGGTGTCGGAATGCCAACTGCAAGAGCTTCCAGCGTGGTCATGGCGCAAACCGGACGGTTGATGCCCAGTGCCAGGCCGCGTGCCGTGGCAAGGCCGATCCGCACGCCTGTGAAGGTGCCGGGACCCCGGGTGACAGCGATGCGGTCGAGCGACGCCATCGCCATGCCCGCCTCGGCCATGACAGCCTCGATCATGCCGGGCAGAGCCTCGGCATGGCCCCGCGCCATGGGTTTCAGGCGCGCCGCGAGAATCTCATCCCGGCTGGCATCGTAGAGCGCAACCGAACAGGCGGCCAGGGCCGTATCGAAGGCAACAACAATCATGCGCGGTGCGCGCCGTTTGAAGACAGTGTGAAACGATGCAGCCGGTGGCCCGTGATATTCAACAGACCCTAGACCGGACGAACCTCGGTCACTTCCGGAATGAAATGTCGCAACAGGTTCTCGATGCCGTGCTTGAGGGTTGCGGTCGAACTCGGACAACCCGAACACGAACCCTTCATGTTGAGGAACACCACGCCGTCACGATAGCCCTGGAAGGTGATATCGCCGCCATCCTGTGCGACTGCCGGGCGCACCCGGCTGTCCAGCAGATCCTTGATGGTCTTGACTATTTCCGTATCTCCGGCGTCGAACTCCTCACCGGAACCCATGCCGGGCTGAGCCGCATCGACCACCACAGGCGCACCCGACATATAGTGTTCCATGATGACGCCGAGAATGGCCGGCTTCAGATGCTGCCATTCGCCGGCATCTTTGCTGACTGTGATGAAATCACCCCCCAGAAAGACCCCCGATACGCCGGCAATCGCAAACAGTCGCTGCGCCAGGGGCGAGTTCCCCGCATCGCTGGCGGATCGGAAATCGATGGGATTTCCGCGCAACACCGGCTTGCCCGGGATGAATTTCAGGGTCGCGGGATTGGGTGTGGCTTCGGTTTGAATGAACATCTGTTTCGGCCTTTTCGAGGCTTGGATAATTGCTGGTTTTCCAGATATGGCGTCAGTCTAGTGCAGTTCCAAGGCGAAGGTAAGCCCGGACGGACGAATTCCCGGTGACCTGCCCGACCTCAGACGCCATTCAGACGCGCACGAAGCCGATGATTTTCTTTACCTCGTCGAAGATGGGCCGGGCGATGGCTTCGGCGCGGGCGGCCCCGTCGGCAAGGATGGAATCGATATGGCTGGGATCCGCCATGAGCCGCTTCATCTCTGCGCCGATGGGACCGAGTTTTGCCACCGCGACGTCGATCAGGGCCTGCTTGAAGGCCAAGAACTGGCAGCCCCCCATGTCCTTGAGAACCGCCTCGACGCCCTGACCGGTTAGCCCGGCATAGATTCCGACGAGGTTTGCCGCCTCGGGTCGCGCCGCCAGACCGTCGATTTCACCGGGCAGTGGCTCCGGATCCGTCTTGGCCTTTCTGACCTTTCGGGCGATGTCGTCGGCTTCGTCGGTCAGGTTGATGCGCGACAGATCCGACGGGTCGGACTTGGACATCTTCTTGGTCCCGTCACGCAAGGACATGACTCGCGTTGCAGGACCGGCAATAAGCGGTTCGGGCAGCGGGAAAAAGCCATCCACGTAGCCGGCGTCGGCGATGCTCTCGGCGAAGTCGTTGTTGAATTTCTGGGCGATGTCGCGCGACAGTTCCAGGTGCTGCTTCTGGTCCTCGCCCACCGGCACATGGGTGGCATGATAGACGAGGATGTCGGCGGCCATGAGGTTGGGATAGGCGTAGAGCCCGACGGAGGCGTTCTCCCTGTCCTTGCCGGCTTTTTCCTTGAACTGCGTCATGCGATTGAGCCAGCCGAGGCGGGCGACGCAGTTGAATATCCAGGCCAGTTCCGCGTGCTGCGGCACCTGGCTCTGGTTGAACACGATGTGTTTTTTTGCATCGATGCCCGCGGCAATATAGGCCGCCGTTACCTCGCGGGTATTGCGCGCCAGTTCTTTCGGGCCACCCCAGACTGCAACCGGCTGCGTCAGGGCGTGCAGGTCGACGACGCAATAGATGCACTCGAAGCTCTCTTGTATCTCGACGAAACGCTTGATGGCGCCGAGATAATTGCCGAGATGAAGATTGCCGGTCGGCTGAACGCCGGAAAATACCCGCTGTCTGAAGGAACCCATCAAAACCACTCCTGAATTGCGCGAGGCTATATGCCCGCATTGCCGGGGCTATGAAAAGCCCCTTCAGGAGCCGCGTCGGAATGCCCGCGAAAAGTCGGCGGGACGAAAGGCGCCGGTCGACCAGGCGATGGTGAAATAGACTGCTGCTCCGGTCGCGACGAGGGTGGCCAGGGTGGCCATGCGCGCGATGAGGCCGATGCCCGTGCCAAACAGCCCCGAGACGATCAGCATGGCGGCAATCAGCGCCGCACCCATGACCAGACTGGCGACGATGATGCCGATGACGCTGGCTTTCAGCCGGCTGTCGGCGATGAAATGGCCCCGCCTTTGCAGCGTGATGGCAAGCAGCCCGGCATTGACCCAGGCAGACAATGATGTCGCAACCGCAATCCCTACTTGCGACAGGAAGGGAAACAGCGCCAGGGCTCCGACGATATTGAGCCCCACCCCGATCACAGCGAAGAACATGGGGGTACGGGTATCCTCGCGCGCGAAGAAACCGGGCGCGAACACCTTCATCATGACAAACGCCGGCAGGCCGGTCGCAAAGGCCGCCAGCGCGCCGGCTGTTGCTTGGGTGTCAATGGATGTGAAGGCGCCGCGCTCGAACAGGACATTGACGATCGGGGCGCTCAAGGCCATCAGGCCCACTGCGGCAGGTATCGTGAGGAGCAGCGATAACTCGAGCGCACGGTTCTGGCTGATCTCGACCCCGGCCGCGTCACCGGTCCTGAGCCGCCGCGACAATTCAGGCAGCAACACCGTGCCGACCGCCACGCCGACAAGGCCGAGCGGAAGCTGGTAGACACGATCGGCGTAATAGAGCCATGACGCCGCCCCCGGTTGCAAGGAGGCGATCACCGTGCTGATCACCAGATTGAGTTGGGTTATGCCGCCGGCGATGGTGCCGGGAACGCCGAGTCGTATCACCCGCTTCACTTGCGGCGTGATGCGTGGCCGCACCAGCTTGAGCGCCATGCCGGCGCGACGGCAGGCGATCCACAGCATCGCGAATTGCAACAGGCCGGCCAACGATACGCCCCACACCAGCGCCTTGCCGGTTGCAGCCGTGGCGCCCCAGCCCATGGTCTTGATGGCAGCCAGCACGCCGATCATGACGATGTTGAGGACGATCGGGGCCGCGGCGGCGGCGGCAAAGCGGTGCAGCGAATTGAGAACCCCGCCGAGCAATGCCACCAGCGACATGAACAAGATATAGGGAAAGGCGATGCGGGTCATGACGATCGCCAGATCGAACTTTGCCGGAATCGCTGAAAAGCCAGGCGCGAACAGATACATCAGCAGCGGCATCAGCACTTCGCATAGCGCCACCAGCCCCAGGACGGCAACCAGCAGAACGGCCTGAACTTCCTCGGCGAAGAGTCGGGCCGATTCAGCGCCGTCGCCCTCATGGCGCTTGGCGAACAACGGCACGAAGGCGGAGTTGAAGGCGCCTTCACCGAACAGCCGCCTGAACAGATTGGGAAAGCGGAAGGCGATGACGAAAGCCTCGGCCACCGGCCCCGAACCGACGATCGATGCCAGGAGCATGTCGCGGACGAATCCGAGCAGACGGCTGGCGAGCGTATACCCGCCGACCGTGGCAGCCGATTTGATCAGGGCCATGGGCTTCAGGGTCTCCGCGCGTGAAAACCGCGGTGACCGTTGCCAGTTGAAAGGGCCATGGCCGTTTCTTGCTGGCATGGTGCGGTCGGCCTGCAGAAGCCGTTGTGCCGACAGGCACAGTTGATGCGCTGGGTCTCAGGCGGCATCGGCATTGTTCTCCGTCGTGTCGAAGACGCCCGTGAGGTGGCGGACGATGCTGTTGCGGCGCGCTGCATTTGCAATCTTCGATCCGGTCAGATCGGTGACGTAGAACACATCGACGGCCCGTTCGCCGAAGGTGGTGATATGGGCCGAGGCGATGTTGAGATTGAGCCGGAAAAGCGCCTCGGTGAGATCATGGAGAAGCCCCATGCGGTCGAGGCCGTTGACTTCGATCACCGTATGGAGATTGGAGAGTTCGTTGTCGACGTTGACCCGCGGTTCGATGCGGAAGGCCTTGATACGCCCCTTGGGTCGCGCCAGCTTCGCCAGCAGGTCCCCGAGCCGGACATCGCCCGCCAGCACCTGGCCAATGAGCGATGTCACCCGCTTCGCCCGGCGCAATTCGTCGATATCGGTATCGAATTCACGCTGGATCAGCAACGTGTCGAGCGCCATGCCGTCGGCTGTGGTAAATATCTGGGCGCCGGCGATATTGGCGCCCCCGGCGGCGCAGGCGCCGGTCATCTGGGCGAGAAGCCTGGGATGATCGGGCGTGAAGATGGTCAGCTCGGTTATGCCGGTGAACGAATCGGTCTTGGCGGTGGAGGCAAGGCTCTGCCCCACGTTTTCGGCCTTCGTAATGAGTTCGGCGTGGGCGACCTGATGATCGAGATCGACATTCAGCCAGTAAGGATCGTAGTGGCGTGCGAACCAGGCCTCTAGCTCCGCACCGCTCCAGGCCGTCATGCGCCCGGCAAAGGCCGATTGCGCATCGGCGATGCGATCGTGGCGCGAAATGGAACTGTGGCCACCGCTGAGCACCGGCTCGGCCTCGAAATACAAGGTGCGCAGCAGTTGGCCCTTCCAGCCGTTCCACACGCCGGGTCCAACGGCACGGATGTCGCAAACCGTCAAGATGAGCAGCAGCTTCAGCCGTTCGAGGCTCTGCACCACGCCTGCGAAGTCGAGAATGGTTTTGAAATCGTTGAGATCGCGCATCTGGGCGGTCTCGCTCATCAATAGGTGATGGCGGACCAGCCATGCCGTCATCTCGGTTTCCGAAGCCGACAGCCCGAGGCGTGGCGCCAGGGTTTTGGCCACGGCCTCGCCCGCAACGGAATGGTCCTGCTTGCGCCCTTTGGCGATGTCGTGCAGGAAGGCGGCCAGATAGAGTGCGCGCTTGCTTGACGGCGTGAGGGTCTTCACCAGATCGCTGGACAAGGGATGGACGTCCCTGAAAGCGCCGGTCTCGATCTCGTGCAGCACGCCGACGGTGCGCAGCAGATGCTCGTCAACCGTATAGTGGTGGTACATGTTGAACTGCATGAGCGCCACGATGCGTCCGAAGTCGGGAATGAAGCGCCCGAGTACCCCCGCTTCGTTCATGCGTCTCAGGATGCCTTCGGGATCGCGCGAGCTGGTCAGCAGATTGAGAAAGATCGCGTTGGCCTCGGGATCGTTTCTCACCACCGGACCGATGAGATTGAGCGAGCGGCGCAACAGCCGCAACACATTCGGGTGAATGGCGCGATTCCTGTCCTCCGCCTGGCCGAACAGCCGCAGGATGCTCACGGGGTGGTCGATGAACTCTCGTGGATCGATCACGTTCAACCGGCCCGCATCGAGACGGAACCGGTCGGTTTTTCTGGCCTTGCGGCGGGTGCGACGGGCAAGTCCAGTGATCAACTCGCTCAGCGGCCGCGCCTTGGTCATTTCCTGGGCCTCGAGCACGGCACAGAAGATGCGCGTCAGATCGCCCACGTCCTTGGCGACCAGGAAATAGTGCTTCATGAAGCGCTCGACATGTTTCAGGCCGCCGTGCGCCTTGTAGCCCAGGCGCTCGGCAATCTCGGCCTGCTTGTCGAACCCGAGACGATCGTCGCCGCGACCGGCGATGAAATGCAGATGGCAGCGCACCGCCCAGAGAAAATCCTCCGATCGCCTGAAACGACTGAACTCCTGGCGTGTGAACAGTCCGGTCTCGACCAGATCGGCAGGGCGTTCCACGTCGTGCAGGAAGCGGGCGATCCAGAACAGGGTTTGCAGATCGCGCAAGCCCCCTTTGCCGTCCTTGACGTCGGGCTCGACAAGGTAGCGTGACTGTCCCGCATGCAAATGGCGAACATCGCGCTCGGCCAGCTTGCTGGCGATGAAGGCCTTGGTCTGCTTGCCCACGATCACCTTGCGGAAGCGGCGATGCAGCTCGGCGCACAAGGCCTCATCGCCGCAAATATAGCGGGCTTCGAGAATGGCGGTCATGATTGTGCCGTCGGTGCGTGCCAGCCGAATGCACTCATCGACGCTGCGGGTCGAGTGGCCGACCTTGAAGCCGGCATCCCACAATACGTAGAGGATGAACTCGACAACGCTCTCGCCCCAGGCCGTCTGCTTGTAGGGCATGAGGAAGAGCAGGTCGATGTCGGAGCCTGGCGCCAATGTGCCACGGCCGTAGCCGCCGACGGCGACGATGGCGAGGCGTTCTCCGGTCGATGGGTTGAGAGCGGGGTAAACCTGGCGCGAGGCAAGATCGTAAAGCGCCCGTATGAGATTGTCCTCACCAAGCGACAGGCGTTCGGCGCAACGGGTGCCGCTTGCCTCTTCCAGCAACAGGACTTCGGCCTCGGCCCGGGCCGTGCCGACGACGTCCTTGAGAGCCATCGCCAGCGCCGGCCGGAAGTCGGCACTGTGCACCCCGTATTTGTCGCACAGCCCCTTGATCAGCAGGGCAAGTGCATCGACGCCAAGCGAAGGCGGCGTCGCCACTGGATGCGAGGCGGCTGCGGTTCGACGTAAAGCGGCATGACGTGTTGAAGTAACGCTCATCGCCAACATCCATGCCCGCTCGCGGCGATGCTTTCAAGCCTCACGCGGTCTCATTGCCTTGAGCCGGTAGATCAGATCGAGTGCCTCGCGCGGCGACAGTTCGTCGGCGATCGTTGCGTCGATAAGACACTCGATCTCGCTGGGGCCGGCGGCCTGGCCTGCAGATGCCGGGCGCGGCGACATTGCAGCGAAAAGTGGCAGGTCGTCGATGAGCACCTTGCGCCCGCTGCCTTGCTCGGACTCTTCGAGAAGATGCAGGACCTCTCCGGCGCGCTCGACAACTGCGGCCGGCAGGCCCGCCAGGCGGGCGACCTGGATGCCGTAGGAACGATCCGCGGCGCCCGGGATCACCTCGTGCAGGAAGATCACGTCGCCGTGCCATTCACGCACCTTCATGGTGACATTGGCCATGCCCTCGAGGCGGGCGGTCAGGGCCGTCAGTTCGTGGAAATGCGTTGCGAACAGCGCCCGGCAGCGGTTGACTTCGCTCAGGTGCTCCACCGTCGCCCAGGCGATGGACAGGCCATCGAAGGTGGCGGTGCCACGCCCGATTTCGTCGAGAATGACCAGCGATCGCGGGCCCGCCTGATTGAGTATGGTTGCCGTTTCAACCATTTCCACCATGAACGTCGAGCGCCCGCGGGCCAGATCGTCGGCTGCGCCCACGCGGCTGAACAGGCGATCGACAATGCCGATACGCGCTTTCGCCGCCGGCACGAACGATCCGATCTGGGCCAGGACGGCGATCAGGGCGTTCTGGCGCAGAAATGTGGACTTGCCTGCCATGTTGGGGCCGGTCACCAACCAGATGCGGGCTTTGTCCCCATCGCCCGTCAGTTTGCAGTCGTTGGGAACGAAAGCGGCTTCGCCGCGTCTGGCGAGGGCCGCTTCGACCACTGGATGGCGGCCCTTCTCGACGATGAATTCGACGCCGTCGTCAACTTCGGGACGAACATAGCCGTCACGCTCGGCAAGCGCCGCCAGACCCGCCAACGCATCGAGCCGGGCGAGCGCGGCTGAACGGGCGGCGATGTCCATAGCCACGGTTGTTATTTCGCCAACCAGGGCATCGAAGACGTCAAGCTCCAGCGCCAGGGCGCGTGAAGCCGCCAGCGATATGCGGCTTTCCAGGTCGGCCAGTTCGGCAGTTGCAAAACGCATGGCGTTGGCCATGGTCTGGCGATGGATGTAGGTGGCGGCAAAGGGCGGCGCCAGTAGTGTCGAGCCGTATTGCTGGGCAACCTCGATGAAGTAGCCCAACATGTTGTTATGACGGATCTTCAGAGATTTGATGCCGGTGTCGTCAGCATAGCGGCGCTGGAGACCGGCAATGACGCTGCGGCTCTGGTCGCGCAGGCCGCGCTGTTCATCGAGCGCGGCGTTGGCCCCGGTCCGGACAAAACCGCCATCGCGCGCATTGAGCGGAACGTCGTCGCCGAGTGTTGCGGCGAGGCGGGCCACGAGGCCGCCGTCATCGCGGGCGGCATCATCGGCGATGGCGATAATGATGCCCGGAGGGGTGTCGAGAAGATCGGCGCTCTGAAGGCCGGTGGCGATATCGCGCGCCAGTTCCAGTCCGCGGCCGATAGCGCCGAGGTCGCGCGGTCCCCCGCGACCGACGCTCAGGCGGGCAAGGGCACGGTCGAGGTCGGGTGCACCTTTGAGTGCCTCGCGCAAGCTGGCGCGCAACTCGCCATGCCGCACCAGCCAGCCCACCGCATCGAGCCGCGCTTCGATCACCCTGACGTCAGTGAGCGGGCTTGCAAGCCAGGAGGCAAGCAGGCGGCCGCCACCGCCGCTGACACTCAGATCGATGCTGTCGATGAGGCTGCCGCGCCGCTCGCCCGAGGTGGTCCGCAGCAATTCCAGATTGGCCCTGGTCGCCGCGTCGATGAGCATGGTCGCGCCGCTCGCGGCACGACGGGGCGGTCTGATGACCGGCAGGTGGCCGACTTGCGTCAACTTCACATAGTCGATGAGCACTCCGGCAGCAGCGATCTCGGCGCGCGGCAGATCGGCGAACACGTCCAGCGAAGCCACTCCGAAATGTTCCTGCAGACGCCGTTCGGCCATGCTTGAATCGAAGCGCGATGCCGGTAGTGGCGTCAGGGCCGTGCCATGCTCCCTGAGCGCTCGGATGATTGCGGTTTCGCGCTCCAGTGTATCGGGAAAGATGACTTCGCCCGGATCGAGGCGGGATAGCTCCGCCGCCAGATCGCCCGCCTCCAGGGGCGCGACGTGAAAGTCGCCGGTGGATATGTCGACCCACGCCAGTCCCAGTGAGTCGTCGCCACGTACCCGCGCCAGCGCGACCAGATAGTTGTGGCGGTCGGCATCGAGCAGGCTGTCTTCGGTCAGGGTCCCCGGCGTGACGATGCGGGTGACGGCGCGCCGGACCACCGCCTTGCCGCCCCTCTTCTTTGCTTCCTCGGGTGCTTCGGTCTGCTCGCACACCGCGACGCGATGACCGGCGCGAATGAGGCGTTGCAGGTAGTCGCCGGCGGCGTGAACCGGTACGCCGCACATGGGAATGTCCTCGCCCAGGTGGCGTCCGCGCTTTGTCAATGCGATCCCGAGCGCCTTCGATGCCAGTTGTGCATCATCGAAGAACAACTCGTAAAAGTCACCCATGCGGTAAAACAGAAGGCAGCCGGGATGGGCTCGCTTGATGGCGAGATATTGCGCCATCATCGGCGTGGCGCCTTCGTCTCCGCCCCTGTCAGACATGCTGGCGCTCGCCATGCTCCCTCAATCGCCGGATGGTCTCCGACCCTAGCAAAGGTGGCCGGGGCTGTCGCGCCTGTCACCGGCTTCTTCCACATCCAACGCCCCTCAGGCGTATCCGTTGACGCAAGGAGATTGCCGGTTGCTGCCCCACCGGAATTGCCGTTCAATGCGTTGGATCGGCCACCGGAAACCGGTGGTGCCACGTTGGCGCAACCAAACCAAGGACATTCAAACGCCCATGTCGTCTATCAGCACCCCGGCCCGACGCCCCAATTTCACCGACCAGGAGGCGCTTGACTTTCACGGGCTCGGCAAGCCCGGCAAGCTTGAAATCAGGGCCACCAAGCCAATGGCGACCCAACGGGATCTGTCATTGGCCTACAGTCCGGGCGTTGCTGTACCGGTGCGGGCCATTGCCGAACAACCGGACCTTGCCTACGATTACACCGCCAAGGGCAACATGGTCGGGATCATTTCGAACGGCACGGCGATTCTCGGTCTTGGCAATCTCGGCGCCCAGGCCTCCAAACCGGTGATGGAAGGCAAATCGGCGCTGTTCAAGCGCTTCGCCGACATCGACGCCTTCGATCTCGAAATCGAAACCAGCGACGTCGACGAGTTCGTCAATGCGGTGCGGTTCCTGTCACCGACATTCGGCGGCATTAACCTGGAAGACATCAGGGCACCCGATTGCTTCGTCATCGAGGAGCGCTTGCGGGAACTGATGAGCATCCCGGTCTTTCACGATGACCAGCATGGCACGGCCATCATCGCGACCGCCGGCTTCATCAACTCCATGCTGCTCACCGACCGCGACATTGCCGCAACCAAACTGGTGTGCAACGGCGCGGGAGCCGCGGCAATCGCCTGCATGAAACTGCTGGTGGCGCTGGGCATGCCGGTTGCCAATATCACCCTGTGCGATTCCAAGGGTGTCGTCCATCGTGGCCGCAAGGAGGGCATGAACCAGTGGAAGTCGGCCTTTGCAAGCGACACCAGGGCGCGCACGCTGGCTGAGGCCATGGAGGGCGCCGATGTATTCTACGGCTTGTCGGTCAAGGATGCGGTGACGCCTGACATGGTCGCCTCGATGGCCGCCAATCCGATCATCTTCGCCATGGCCAATCCGGACCCCGAGATATCGCCCGAGGACGTGATCGCCGTGCGCGACGATGCCATCATGGCAACCGGGCGGTCGGACTATCCCAACCAGATCAACAATGTGCTGGGCTTTCCCTATATCTTCCGTGGCGCCCTCGATGTGCGGGCCCGAGAGATCAACGACGAGATGAAGATTGCCGCAGCCGAGGCCATTGCCATGCTGGCGCGCGAGGACGTGCCCGACGAAGTGGCTGCCGCCTATCACGGCAACCGTCTGCGGTTTGGCCGGGACTATCTCATCCCTGTGCCCTTCGACCCCCGTCTCATTTCAACAATACCATCGGCCGTGGCGCTTGCGGCCATGCGCTCGGGCGTCGCGCAGCGCGAAATCGATGATTTTGAAGCCTACGCGGGCAAGCTGGCGGCACGCCTGGATCCCATTTCCGGCTCCCTGCAAGGCGTTTTTGCCCAGGTGCGGCGTCGGCCCCGGCGGATAGTTTTTGCCGAAGGCGAGGAGGATCGCGTCATCCGCGCCGCGCAGGCCTATGCCCACAACGGTTTCGGCGAGGCCATCCTGATCGGCCGCGAAGAGATGATCCACCAGGCCCTCGATGTGTCTGGCATTGAACTGCATGCCGGCGTGCGCATTCTCAATGCCAGACTGTCGGACCGCATTGGCGAATATGCGTCTTTTCTCTACGAGCGCCAGCAGCGGCACGGTCTCCTTGCGCGCGACTGCCAGCGTCTTGTCAACAACGACCGCAACGTTTTTGCGGCCTGCATGGTGGCGTTGGGCGACGCCGATGCGCTGGTCACGGGCGTGACGCGGAGCTATTCCGTGGCGCTGGAAAATGTCTCCGTGGCCATCAGCGCGCGCCCCGGTCACCGGCGCATTGGTGTGTCGATGGCCCTATGCGAGGGACGCACGATCTTCATGGCCGATACATCGGTACTGGAGCTGCCGAGTCCGAGCCAACTTGCTGATATCGCGGAGGAGGCCGCGCGGGTCTGCCGCCGCTTCGGCCACACACCGCGGGTGGCTTTGCTGTCTTATTCCACCTTCGGTCTTCCCAAGGGCGATCGCGTCCAGAATACGCGCGATGCGGTGGCCGAACTGGACCGGCGTGAGGTGAATTTCGAATACGACGGGGAAATGGGCCCAGACGTCGCCTTGTCGAAAGCTGCCATGGCACTCTATCCGTTCTGCCGTTTGTCGGCACCGGCCAATGTGCTCGTCATGCCGGCTGCCCATAGCGCCAGCATCTCGACCAAGATGCTTCAGCAATTGGGCGGCGTTACGGTGATCGGGCCATTGCTGGCAGGCATGGACAAGTCGGTTCAGATTACCTCCATGTCGGCGACCGCCTCGGATCTTCTCAACATGGCAGCGATCGCCGCCTTCGACATCAACGGTTAGACCGACCGGCAAGTCGTGGAAGGACGCCGGCGACGTCAGGCCACGGCGCGTTGTGCCAGCATGGCAATGGCTTCTTCAAGGTCAGCGCGATCGAAGGGTTTCGAGAGATAGCGATCCATGCCGGCCTCGATGCAGGCATCGTCGTCCTCCTGCCGGGCATTGGCTGTGAGCGCCAATATCGGCAACGGCGGTGCCTGGTGTTCGGTCTCCAGGGCGCGAATGGCCCGCGTCGCCTCCAGCCCGTTCATGACCGGCATCATGACATCCATCAGCACCAGGTCGAATCGCTCCGCCTGTCCATCGAGGCTGGCCCGAGCCTTTTCCACGGCCTCGGCGCCATTGCCGACCACCGTTACGCGATGCCCGAGCTTTTGCAGAATGGTGCGCGACAGGACGGCATTTATGAGGTTGTCCTCGGCCAGCAGCACATTGAGGCTGCGCGTTGCCGCCGGCGAGCCTTTTCGAGCCGCGCGGCGCAAGGCGGCCGCTGCCCGCGCGATGACCACGCTGTCACGTTCGACGAGTTGGGCACGTACGGTGGAACGACGGAACGGCTTGAGCAGGTAGCCAACCGCATGCCCGGCGAGCAGGTCGCGAAACTCGCGCCGCTGCTCAGGCTGCAGCAGCAACCACAGATGCACATTGGGGCAGCGGGTGCGGAATCCCGCTTCCACCTCACCGGCCAGCGTTCCCGCAAAGCGCGCATCGCAAATGAGATCTATGCCGCCTGGCGCGTCAGTTGGGGGCTCATCCAGAAAAGCCTTGAGCGCGCCGGCATCGGGCAACCTGGACACGACAGCCCCATAGCCGACCAGGCACTGTTCCAGGAGATCGGCTGCCGGTCCGCCGGCTGCGGCTATCGTCACATTGCGGCCCTCGAGCCCGCCGGCAGACTCCACATCGTCCCCGTGTTTGCAGATCAGCCGCAACCGAAAGCGGAAAGTCGAGCCGTGGCCCGCTTCACTGTCGAGCTCAAGCCGCCCTCCAAGGCGTTCGACGATCGTGCGCGATATGGAAAGGCCAAGTCCCGTCCCGCCATATTTGCTCTTCGCTCCCAGTTCGGTCTGCTGGTAGTGATCGAAGATGCGCTGCTGGTCGGCGGCGGCGATACCCGGTCCGCTGTCGATGACAGCGAATTCGACGTCGCGGTCGCGGCTGTCGTCCGTCTCGGCTTCGATCTGTCGGACGAGCAGCTTGACGCCGCCGGCATCGGTGAACTTGATGGCGTTGCCGGCCAGATTGAGCAGGACCTGGCGCAGGCGCGTTGCATCGCTCACAAATGTGCCGCTGAGTCGCGGATCCACCAGCGAAGCAATTTCGATGCCCTTGGCGTGGGCGCGCGGCGCCAGAAGTTCGGTCACGCCCTCCACGAGTTCCGACAGATCGAACGCGACCGGGCTGATCACCATTTGCGCCTGCTCGGCTTTGGACGAGTCCAGAATTTCGTCGATGATCGAAAGCAGGGCGCGTGCCGAGGCATCGGCGGTTTCGGCGTAGCTGCGTTGCTCGGCGGTAAGGTCGGTTTCGAGCAGCAGGCTGTTCATGCCGATGACGCCGTTCATGGGTGTGCGGATTTCGTGGCTCATGGCCGCCAGGAACTGCGTCTTGGCGCGGTTGGCGATTTCAGCCTGGGCCCGGGCGTTCTGGACGTCCTCCATAGCGCGTTCGAGGGCCAGCATCCGGCGTTGGGCGGCGCGCAGAATGTAGATGGCCGCCGAGCCGGCATAGATGGAAAAGACGATGCCTGCCAGGGTCGTCAGGCCCGCAAGCGCGGAGAGAAAATAGGCCGTGACGAACAGGAAGACGGTCGCCGCAGCAGACATCGCGATGCCTACGGCGGCAATGCCGACGTCGATCTCGCCATAGGGTCGTGAGGCGGTGTTCGCGCTTGCCCGGTCTTTACTGGCCGGTGTGATGCCGGTGTCGTTGTTGTCTTGCATGCGAAATCCTGCCCAACCGGACAGAGCATGCCATCAGGACCTTAAGAAGCCCTCATTGCCGCAGTGTTCGCGGCAAGGCGCCGTGCGCTTTGGTTAACGACCGGTTAACCGGTGTTCAGCGGCGGCGGAAGGTGCGGCGGGCCGGCTGTCCGCCGGTCGAGGCGCGTTCGTCCTTGTGGCGGTAGATGACGCGCCCCTTGTCGAGATCATAGGGCGTCATCTCGATGGTCACCCGGTCACCCACAAGGGTACGAATGCGATGCTTCTTCATTCGCCCCGCGGTGTAGGCGATGATCTCGTGGTCGTTGTCCAGCTTGACGCGAAATCGGGCATCGGGAAGGACGTCGACAACGACGCCCTCGAATTCGAGTAGTTCTTCCTTGGCCATAAATGGTTCTCCTGGTTCCCCGCTCAACCCGCGATCATACCAGGGCAGGCCTTGGGTGATCGCAGGAGGCTCGGTCGGGCTTTTTAGGTCACAGCGCCGCCCGGACGCAAATGCCTTTCCGTGCTTCAGCGTTATGCTTCATGCAGCGGCCCGGTTGTGGCCGTTGCGATTGCGCCGCCGGCGCTGCTGGCGCGGTTTGCCGGCGGGCCGCGCCGGGGCTGGGGCTGTTGCCGCGACCGGGCGCGCCCGCTCACCGTGGCTGCGGGCCATGCCCGCCACCTCGCGGTGCGCGATGGTGCGCTTTATCAGGCGCTCGATATCGCGCAGAAAGCCCACTTCGCTGCGATCGCACAGAGAAATGGCGCTTCCACCCTGGCCTGCCCGCGCGGTCCGGCCGATGCGGTGCACATAGCTCTCCGGCACATTGGGTATGTCGAAGTTGATGACGTGGGATATGTCGGGCACGTCGATGCCGCGTGCCGCCACATCGGTCGCCACCAGCACCCGGATCTCAGCTTCGCGAAACCGCCGCAAGGCCGTCTGCCGGTTGGCCTGCGACTTGTTGCCGTGGATGGCCTGGGCAGCGACGCCGTCAGCCACCAGGCGCTTGGTCACCTTGTCGGCGCCGTGCTTGGTGCGGGTGAACACGATGACCTTGGATAACCGATCGTCCTGCAACAGATGGCCGAGCATATCGGGCTTGCCGCCCATGTCGACCATGATCATTTCCTGGTTGATGCGCTCGATGGTGATTTCCTTGGGGCTCACCCGGACTTCCTCCGGATCGCGCAGGAATTCCGTGGCTATCTGGGCAATGTCACGCGACATGGTGGCCGAGAACAACAGCGACTGGCGCCTCATTGGCAGGAGGGCCAGCACCTTGCGCATGTCGCGCACGAAGCCCATGTCGAGCATGCGGTCGGCCTCGTCGAGAACCAGGATCGATACCCGGTCGAGGCGCAGATGCCTTTGCCCGACGAGATCGAGCAGCCGCCCGGGCGTGGCAACCACGATGTCGGGGCCGCGCCCCAGGGCGCTCACCTGCGGGCCTTGTCCAACGCCGCCGAAGATCACGGTGTGACGCAGGCGCAGATTGGCGCCGTAGGCCGCGATGCGCTCGCCGATCTGGCCGGCCAGCTCACGTGTCGGAGCGAGGATCAGGGCGCGCGGCCGACGCGGCTCGCTGCGACCGGTTTCTTCCGACAGCCGCTGCAATATCGGCAGCACGAAGGCGGCGGTCTTGCCGGTGCCGGTCTGGGCTATGCCGAGAAGGTCGCGGCCGGCCAGCAGGGCGGGAATGGTCTGCCGCTGGATCGGGGTGGGTTCGGCATAACCCTCCTTGAGCAGGGCGCGCACGATCGGCTGGGCAACGCCAAGCGTTGCGAATTCACTTACATTCATAGAAAATATGTCCTCAGACGCCATTTGGGGAAGCAGCCTTGAAAAGAGCTGCCTGCCGGGCGAAATGCCTCGGCCCACGCGTACTGGGATAAAGCGATTGTTTCGGGATTTTTATCGGGACTGGACTGCGGTTTCAAATAATGATCCGTAGTCTTACGCGGTCGCCGGTTCTTCTTGCCGGCCTCACATGGGCCCAAGCCGGGCAAATGTCAAGTCATGCCGCCTGCGAGAAGGCCGCCAGGCGCTGGCGATAGGACAACGCTTCGGCCACATGCTGGCGGCAAACAACTTCCGTAAACTCAAGATCAGCCAGGGTGCGCGCCACCCGCAGGACGCGGTGATAGCCGCGCGCGGTGAGACGCATGACTTCGGCGGCTTCACCGAGCAGCCGCAGCCCCGCCTCTTCCGGACGGGCAATTTCCTCCAGCAACTCGCCATCGGCCTCGGCGTTGGTGCGCAAATGAGCCACGCCCAGCCGCTGAAACCGCTCCTTCTGCATGCGGCGCGCCTCGGCCACGCGCGCTGCTATATCGGCGCTTGCCTCCTTGGCCGGCGGCAGGGCCAGATCGGAGGGCCTGACCGGCGGCAGTTCGATCTGGATATCGAGGCGGTCCAGCAACGGGCCGGAAATGCGGGCCTGATAATCGCCGGCACAGCGCGGTCCGCGCTTGCACGGCCCCGAGCCTTCGCTCAGCATGCCGCATTTGCACGGGTTCATGGCGGCAACGAGCTGGAAGCGGGCGGGATAGGTGACATGATGGTTGGCCCGGGCGATGACGGTCTGGCCGGTTTCCAACGGCTGGCGCAAGGCCTCCAGGGTGCGCGACTGGAATTCCGGCAACTCGTCGAGAAACAGCACGCCGTGATGGGCGAGCGCCATCTCGCCGGGCTTGGCCCTGATGCCGCCGCCCACCATGGCCGCCTGGCTGGCGGTGTGGTGCGGGGCGCGGAACGGCCGCCGCCGCGACAGCTTGCCGCCAGCCAGCACGCCCGCCACCGAGGCGATCATGGAGACATCGAGCATTTCGCGCGCGTCCATGGGCGGCAGGATGGAGGGCAGGCGGCTGGCCAGCATCGACTTGCCGGCACCGGGCGGGCCGACCATCAACAAGTTATTGACGTAGGACCATCTATCGTGATAACGGCATGGCCCACCATGGAGTTAGTCGGTATGCGTAACCCTCCTCGCCCCAAAGCCTATTCCTATCTTCGCTTCTCCACCCCCGAGCAGATGAAGGGCGACAGTCTCCGCCGCCAAAAAGAGGCCGCTGCGCAATACGCTCGACGGCACGGGTTGGACCTTGACGACAACCTCACTTTCCGTGACCTCGGGGTCTCCGCGTATCACGGCCGCAACGCTGAGGCGGGCCGGCTTGGGGATTTCCTTGAGGCCGTGCATGAGGGCTTCGTGCCCCAGGGCTCCTACTTGCTTGTGGAGAACCTGGACCGTATTTCGCGTCAAACCGCGCGGAAGGCCCTGCGAGTGCTGGAGGACATCGTTGATGCAGGCGTGATTGTCGTCACCCTGTCCGACGGCCGGGAATATACGGTTGAGAGCCTAAACAACGATCCCACCTCCCTAATCATGGCCATCCTCACCTTTGTCCGCGCCAATGAGGAGAGCGCCATGAAGGCCCGCCGCCTGCGTTCCGCGTGGGAGCACAAGCGGGAGCAGGCGGGCGAAAAGGCACTGACCGCGCGGGGGCCTGCATGGCTGCGCCTCAACGATGGCCGCCAATTCGAGGTGATTGAGGAGCGTGCAGAGATCGTGCGCCGCATTTACGCTCTCACCCTTGCCGGATGGGGGCAGCATCGGATTGCCGAGACGCTCAACCGCGAAGGCGTCCCCACCTTCGGCCGCTCAAAGATATGGAACCGCTCCTACGTCAAAAAGGTGCTTGAGAGCCCGGCCGTCATTGGCACCTACATACCGCACGTCATCGGGCATAAGGAAGGCAAGCGCACGCGGAGCCCCCTTGAGCCCATCCCCGACTATTATCCGGCCGTTGTCGACCTTGAGGATTACCAGAGCGTGGAAGCGTTGCGGGGCGATAGCAAGGCGCCCATCATGCGGGGCTCCTCAGGGGAGTTGCTCAACGTGCTCGCTGGACTGGCCCGCTGCCCGCTCTGCGGTTCCACTATGACCCGCGTCAACAAGGGGAACGGCACGAAGGGCGGCAAGCCATTCCTCGTATGCACCAGGGCGAAGGCGGGTGCCGGCTGCACCTACAAGTCCATCAAGCTTGATCGCGTCGAGAGCGCCATACAGCGAGACGCAGGCACTCTGGCTGCGACGGCCCCGAGCCCCAGCGAGGAGATCAACGCAGAGCTTGAGAGCCTCGACGCTCAGCTAGGGGGCATCGAGCTTGAGAGTGAGAACGTACAGAATGCCATCGCGGAAATGGGGGGCTCTCCCGCGCTCCTTTCCAAGCTGCGTTGGATCGAGGGCGAGCAACAGCGCCTTGAGCGCCTGCGAGATGACCTAGAGAAGCGGTGGGCTGCTGCATCCGGGCCGCTGCTAAGGAAGAAGCTGCGCGACTTTGCCGCTGCCTTCGCTGGTGAGCCCCTAGACCGGAGCGCAGCGAATGCCATCCTGAGGCAACTCTTTGCGAGCGTCACGGTCGACTACGGGGCGGGCCTGCTCCGGTTCGCTTGGAAGCACGGCGGCGAGAGCGAGATGGAGTTTGCCTGGCCAGAGGATGACGAGTGGGGGAAGGCGGTGGCAATCTAGAGGGGCCACAAGTCGGGAGTGGCCTGCTCGCCACCCGTGCAGTGCCGCCGCTGGCAACATCGAGCACTTAACCGTAACGCAAGCCCCCCGTGATATTGCTGAGCGGCTGGAATAGGGAGCGCGAGCAATGAAGGGTTCTGCCATCGGCCTGTCACTTGCCATCCTGGCTTTGCTGATTTGGGGGCCACGGGAGGGGGCGGCGGCCATAGGCGCAACCGAGATGGTTCTCGTTGTCTTGGGCTTTTGCCTAGGCGCTGTGAGCAGCGGTCTGCCAGATGCAGAGAGGCCACCGGAGCCTTAAGCAGCAATTGAGCTATCTCAGCATCGCCGCCAATCTTCATACCGGGTCGCGGTATCCGACTGCGGCACCCCGCCAAGTCGCTTCTCTATGGCCCGCCGGACGGCAAGGTTGAAATGGCGCTCCTCTTCGGAAACCGATAGGTCCCGGCTCTCTTCATAGGCAGTGGGCAGAGCGTCATAGCCGAGGGCATCCATGAGGCGAGCGGCCTTTTCCTCAACCCGCCACCGAAAGTCCCTGCGTCTGCGAAGCCAACCGAGCATCTGGCAGCCCTTTTGCTGGTCGGCAGTGAAGCCCTTACGGCCGCTTGGCGCAAGAGGGGCCAATTTCGTGCCAGAATAGTTTAATGCGTCGGCGTTTCGGGCGGGGTGGAGATATTCTGGAGCAGCGCGATCAATTCATTCACGTCACCAGCTTCAAGCAAGAGTGGTAATTGGCCGCCATCTTCAAGCCCAAGGAACAGCATGGGCGAACCGCCCACGAACTTGCCCCCTTGAACAGACGTGATGCGAATTGGCTGTCCATGATCTCCGGCGATTTTACTGAGGCAACTACCGATGGCGACCATGCAAAGAGGGGCGCATCCGGGAGCGATGTCAATCTGATAACGGCGGCCGTCATCAGCATCAAAGCCGATAGCGACATTGCCTGTCGGAGTTATGCCGCTGCCCACGACGGTCTGAAAGACAGCTCCTAGCTTCCCGACGGGCTTTTGCTCTGGCATTTGACCAATCTTCCTCTCTGTTACAAGTAGCGCCGATTGGGTATTGAGTCGCGAAGACTGTCAACAATACGCGAGCGGCAGGCGGACGCGAAATCCGCAAGATTTGCTTTGCCATTCGTTAGGCCCTGCGGAACGAGAATGGAAGCCGATGTTGACGAAGCGGGAAAGACCCATGAGAAAGCTCGCCTTAACGCGCTCGGTGCCGGCCATCTGCCTAGCCGCCACGGCTGCGCTGGTGATCGCCTATGGGTTGCGAGGGCGATTGGAAGACAATGCCGCCGCCGCCAGCCTGTCGAGCCCGGACCTTGTGGGCCGCGCCAGCGTGATCGACGGGGATACCATCGAAATTCACGGGCAGCGCATCCGCATATGGGGCATCGACGCGCCGGAGAGCCGCCAGCTTTGCTACGTCCGGGGGAAGCCATGGCGCTGCGGTCAGCGGGCCGCCCTAGCGCTATCGGATTGGATTGGGCAGCGAACCGTCGCGTGCGCTGAGCGGGACCGGGATCGCTATGGGCGCGTGGTGGCGACGTGCTCGGTGGGCGGCGATGGCATGGCCGCATGGCTGGTGCGGAACGGCTGGGCGCTGGACAGGCCTCGGTACAGCAAGGGCTCCTACGCGGGGCCGCAGAGGGAGGCCGCTACGGCGAGAGCTGGCATCTGGCAGGGCGACTTTGAGAAGCCGTGGGAATGGCGGCACCGGCAGTGAGCCCAGTGGTGAACGTCAGGGGAGCAAGCGGCTAAGTTCAACGGGCTTCTCCTCAACGGGGAGCCTCACCCCAAGCAGCCGTTCGCTCTCCTCCTCCATCGCCGCCTTGGCGATCCCCCGTACGGAGTGGGGCACCAGGCCGCCATCATGCAGCCCCGCGAACGGCGTGCGGTGCTTGCGGAGAAGCCGGAGCGTCACGGCCACTAGCAGGTTGCTCTCGGTGCACTGCGTCCGCAGCCCTATGCCGGTCCCGAAGAGCGGCCTAAGTGCGGGATGAAGATCGGCAATGGCAGTGGTAATCCTCGCAGCCGTCCAGTCGGGCGGGAGGAGCGCCTTGATCTCGTTGGGGAGGCGGCGCAACGGCCGATTTGCGGAGATGAGGGCAGAGAACGCCTTCTTAACGCCCTCGCGGTGCCCCTCAAGGCCGGGGATGGCGTAGAGGTCGCCGGTCGGCGGCACCTCGCCAGCCTCCACGTAGCAAAGCCTCAGGTGGCATGATGACCAGTCAAGGCACGCCACGGGCTCCCCATCGATGCGCATAAGGTGGCGCTCCTTGCTGGGCAGGTTCTCCCACCAGCCCCCGAACAGTCGGCCCACCAGGTCAAAGCGCTGCGGACCCTCTGCGCTGTAGGTATGGAAATGCCGGCGCAGGATTGGCGGGGGCTTAACCGTGAGGCGGCCCTCATCGTCCAGAAGGGCAAGCTCGGTGGTGGCGAAGAAGTCCATGATTTCCCTCATCTCCCGGCGATAGAGTTGAGAGGTGGGGGTATCGGCATAGTCTATGAGGTCCTTAGGCGCGGGCTCCCCGCCCCACCGCTTCGCCAGCCGTAGGAAAAGCAGAATGGGCTCCTCACCGGGCACCTTGGTGATGCCATCCAGCGCCACCCCTTGCTGCTTGAGGGCTGCCCGCAGTGCGGCCCCCGGCTCGAATGTGGTGAGGCGCCGCTTGAATACTGCGGGGTGCATGGCCATTACGCCCGGTCGGTGAGCCCCTTGAGGATCGCGGGGAGTTGCCCGAAGCCGGGGCGGTCGTAGCGGGTGAGCTTGGCGTGAGCCATAGGGACGGCCAAGCGGGCGCCCTCGGGCTCTGCAAGGCACAGGCGGGCGAAGTTGGCGATGATAGAGGAGCCGATCATCTCCCGGTCCTTGGCAGCCTTGGTGGTGGGCTTGCGGTCGCGCCTCTTAGGTGCTGGCGGTGGGGGAGCCTTGCGGGCTGCTTCCGCACGCATCTGTTGACGGAGAGTGGCGAGGCGCTGCCCCATCACGCGGCCATGGCGGCGGATCATTGCGTCAAGGTCCCGCGCGGTATCCTCGGGGCGCTCCGTGGGGGTCGGCGGGGAGGGCGGCGATGGTGAGGCGGGAGCGGGCTCGCTGAGGAGCAATAGGGCCTCTGCCGTGATGGCCTGCATGGCGGGGGACCGTGAGGTGAGCCATGGGTCGAAGAACAGGATAGGGGACTTGGAATGAGGGAGTGCTATCCCATCATCATCATTACCCTTGGGGGCGGCCCTAGTGGCTCCCCGGTCAGGGGATGCCCTCTCCTCGTTCCCTCCCTCTCCCTCTGTTGGCTCGGAGCCGGTCACTTGTGCCACCTTGCGGCATCCACCCACTAAGGGGCCACCTAGGGATACCAATAGTGGGGATCTAACCGAAATATGCCGAATTTTTGGATTACCTGTGCTTGCCCTTCGCTCGGCCTCGGTCCCACGCTTGCGCGTCGACTCGCTGGCCGCCATCGCCACAATCTGCGGCACCAACTGATCGGAAACGGTGCTCAGCGCGTCATCAAGCATCTTGCCAAGATGGCTTCGAAGTCGGCCCTCGCAGCGTGGATACTTCGGCGGCAGCAACTCATCAGCCCTCGTCACCTTCAGGCCGGCTCCGCGACGATGCACCGGCCGTGCGAGGTTGGCAAAAATGTACTCCCGTTCGCGCCAGTCAATGTGCTTCGCCGCAAGGCATGCCCGGATGGCGAGACCTTTTTCGAGCAGCCACCAGCCGGTTGCGCCGCTCTCTCGCGCCCGTGCCAGGATTACCCTAACCCGTTGGTCGGATTTCAGGCCGCGCACGCGCCATACCGTCTCCGGCTGCCCCGCTGCCGCTAGCATTCGTTCCATTGCGGTCACTGCCCGTTGCACGTCGGGCCGCTCTCGGATGGGCTTGAGGACGCGCCTCGTGGCCCGCTCATAAGGTTTGCGCTCTGCCAGCGTGAGGCTCTTGCGGTTTGCGGAACCGGTCCGGCGCCGTTGCTGGTGGTGCTTTTTGCATAGGGCAAATTTGCGAGTGCTTGCCGTGATGAGACCGTGCGCCTGCCGCCCGCAGCCAAGCACAGTGCAGCGACGTGGTGATTGTGCCCGGCGCGGGCGGCGATGTCCGCTTTGCGGTCCTGCCGATTGTTCATGCTACTTGTCGTCGGTATCGTCCAACTCGGGCAGTGGCCCCAGCGGCATCGCGTCCAGCACCGCGAAGGCATCCGCCAGCATTTGCCTGAACGCTTCCCGTGGCATGGTGGCGTCCCCACCGCATTCATCGAAGGTACGCATCACGTCCTCCATTAGGTCCGTCCGCGTGCGCTTGGCGTCGGGGTCCGGCGCAAGACGCATGTTCGACCGGCGGTAGTCATGGTGCGTCATGCTCTCGGGACGCTTCCAAGGAGAATAACGCCCGATCTGAGTCACCTTCTGCCCTGCCGGACAGTCGGCAACAGCACGCAGAAACGCCAAGTTGGGTACCATCGGCAGCGAGACGGTCACGTAGAAGTTGCCGCGCCGGTCATTGTTGTGGGGACCGGGATTGTGGTTCTTGTTGAACCTGTACCTGGCCCCCACTGCATCTAGCAGCCGCATGACAGCGAACGCCGGTAGGTCGAATATCCTTGCCGTGCGCCGCTCTCCGGCCGACTTCGGCTCATCCTCTGCGATGGTGACGGCCACCGCCGGTTTACCGGGCTCGTCAATCCATATCGTCACTTCCGTTATGGTACCGCAGGTTTCGGCTTCGCCATCGAAGCCAACGAGCAGCTTGGCGGGGTCGGGGTGCTTGCCGGCTAGTGCGGCTGACAGCCATTCATCGAGGGAAGCAAGGGCCTCATGCGTAATACGCAGGCCGAGGCGGTTTGGTTTCGGCATTGGAACTCTCCTTCACTTACATCGTCTGTCTCCGCTACTGCGGCGAGGGAGAACGAGATACCAAATGCCAAGGCGCCTTCCTACGGTGACAATTGTTCCCCATCTTGTTCGGCTTTCAGCCTGCCGGAAATGAACAGCTTACGGACCCTAGGCCACGGGTTTGTATCCGTTGCCCTCAGATCGTTCTTCAGCCATTTCCACATCCTGCTTAGATGCGAAATCCGTTTCTTGATCTTGTTACCCGTCGAAGTGCCAAGGTCGATCAAATAGCAAACATACTCCGCTGCCACTTGTGGCGTGACAGCGTGAACGAGAGACTTGTCCGCGTCGCCGCCAAGCCACTGGTCAAAGGCAGAGATCACGTAGCGATGCTTGCTTTCCGGGTCATCTAGGCCAGTTGTTTCGCGGTACCTGTCGAACATTCTTGCGGGTTTGTGCCAGATGGAGGCAGCCACGAGGTTTTCGGTAATGCACCGCTTGGCCTTCGGGCCATATTGAGGGTCATCTAGGGCGGCTGTGGCGCGGACGCGGAGAGCGCTCCTCTCTTCCGCCAGCGGGTCCGGCGGAAATATCGCCCGCTCCAAATCCTCAACAATCCCCAACTCTACGGCCAGCCTTTTGGCCTCGTCTAGGCTGCTTGCGTAGAAGACAGCGCTACGCTTTAGGGGCGTATCGGTGAGGTCGCCGATCTGCCGCGCCTTCGGTACTGTCATCCAAACCCGAAACCCGCTCCCGTGCGCTCGAACGCCCCATGCCATGGTCATGCCTCCATCCTGGCAATTCGCTCGCGTACCCGTTGCACTGTCTGCGCCGTCCATCGGCCACCTCGTGGCGTCAGCACGCTGCGCTCATTCAGCGCCCCAGCAATGCCGTTTGCCGAGCGATGCCCGCGTACCTCCAGATCGGTGATGATGGGCTGCAAACGCCGCGCGAATGCGTCAGCGTCCCCCTTGATGGCAGCGAGCCCGGCGCGGTTGCCACGCGCGGACCGTCGGGTCCGAACGCGGCGGCGCCTTAGGATTGCCGAGCTTCAGCGGCGTCTTGCCGTCCCCCTTCACTCCGCGTTCCTTGGCCGCACGCAAGGCTGCCTTTGTCCGTTCGGAGATTAACCGCGCCTCCTCCTCAGCCACAGCCGCCATGATGCTGAGCACCATACGGCTAGCAGAAGGAATGTCGCAGGCGCGAAACTCGACGCCGGCCTCTTGCAGGCCCGACAGGAAATGCAGGTTGCGGCTCAGCCGATCCAGCCGCGCTATGAGCAAGATGCCGCCGGCCAGTCGGGCATGTTCAAGCGCCTTCGCCAACTCGGGCCTATCGGATCGTCGGCCGCTCTCCACCTCGACGTATTCGGCTAGCAACTCAGCGCCGCCCCCGTTCTCGCCGGCTAGGAACGCGGTGACGGCTTGGCGCTGTGCCTCGATACCCAAACCGGAGCGCCCTTGCCTGTCAGTCGAGACGCGGAGATATGAGATATAGCGGCGCGGCGCGGCGGCAGCGCCAAGGGATGCGGGCTTGTGGGTACGCATGGCGGTTACTCCTCACGACAACTGGCGACAGCGGCGCGGACCGGCAAGCGATGCACGAAGGGTGCCAACTCGCGCTCGCCAATCGGCCGGGGCCGGATGGTGGCGAGAATGACGCTGGTAACTCGTGCACGCATGGGGTTGCCTCGTGGTGCCGTCTGGGCGCGGAAGGGCGAGCCGCACAGAGGCGCGTCCGGCTCTTTCCCTCGATGATGACGGAATACCACCAGGGAGGCCGCACAGCGCGGGAACGCCATGCGGCTAACCTTGGGGCACTCGCGCTAGGCAATGGCCGCTGCAAGCGCCACGCGGCGTTCATCGGCGGCGGCGTTGAGTTGCTTCATAATGGCGATTGCCTCTTGCCGCGTGGCGACAGGCGGCCTACCGCGCCCGACCGTCCCGTTATCCAGCCGCCACGTCCAGCCGATTGTCTCCATGATCCATTGCTGGCGCTTTGCGGCGCTCCACCATGGGCAGGCGCCATAGATGCTTGCGGTTACGCCCGTCTCGACGTTGCGCCAGCGCCGCGCTTCAACGACCTCGATTATACGCATGGTGGTTACTCCGTTACTGACAGGCACCCCTGATTGGGTATCTTCACGAATACCCTAACGGTGGTTTGAGCGTTTGTGAAACAATTGCTTGCGGCATGGTTAAGGGGCGATTGGCGCGGCTAGGGAGTCCATACAGCGCGGTTGATCCGCAGCCTGGCAAGGCTTGCGGGCGCATTGCCTTGGCGCTCTGACGGACTCCCTAGGCCGGCGCAAGGGCCGTCCCGTGGCGAGGCTTGCGGCAGCGGGGCGGCGCGGTCGATCTACGGGCGGGTGCATCGGGCATAGGCATAGGGGGACCGGCCGGCGGTTGCGGTGCTGCTGGCAGCGAAGCTAACCCTCTCCCTCATCTCAACGCGAAATCCGGGGCGGGGCCGGGGTAGAGGGGGGAATTCACGGCCGCTCATGCGTGGTTCTGCCTCTCACGTGAGCGACCCCTGAAAAAATCTCGGGCCTCCCCATCGCCCAAGGGCAGACATTAAAGCAGCGAGCCTTGCCGATCCTCACTCTCGCGCTCCGCTCGCTTGTAGCCTTCAGTGAACCCGAATGGCACCTGCGGGCGGCGGTTGTCGAGCACTTGGGCAGCCGTGAGGATTTGGACCCGTGGCACCTTCATGCCGCCCGTCTCATAGAAACCCGCTGAGGCGGCTTCCTTCTCCATCTCGCGCGTCGGTTCGTTGAGGGTGAGGAAGATGCCAAGGGCGGCCTTCTCGCGCTCCATGGTGCCCTTGAGGTCGCGCACGTCGCCGGACTTGGTGGCGCCGCCCTTGACGGAGATGATGGCGAACTGCGGCTTGCGGTCCGCGTCCCGGAAATGCAGATAGCCGTCAATGCCCCGGTCCATGCCCTTGCGGCCACCCTTGTATGGCTGCGCTCCGATGGTGGCGGTGATCCACTTTTGGAACTCATGCTTATCGCGCTCGGCAAGGTCACGGGCACCGGCCGGGTCTGTCGGCACGCCGTGCACCTCAAATGCGATGCGCGGGAACGCTTCCTTCAGCCGCCGCTCAACGAGCGAAATGGCAAGATGCGTCACGTCAATGCCGACCCACTGCCGCCCCAGCTTCTGAGCCGCATGCACCGTAGTCCCGCAGCCGCAGAACGGATCGAGGATGAGATCACTTTCGTTGGATGACGCCGCAATGATCCGCTCAAGCAGGGCAACGGGCTTCTGCGTCGGGTAGCCAAGCCGCTCGCGGGCACGCATATTGATCGGCGGTATGTCATCCCAAACGTCACCAACCGCGCGTCCCTTCGACTTATCCTCATAGCGAATGAGACGAGGCCAACCGCCGTCCGTCGGCAGGTAGATGCGACCCTCCTCATAAAGCTCATCGAGCTTCTCAACCGTTGTGGTCCAGTGGCGGCCGATGCTGGTCACATCGAAGCCGCGCCACGGGGCACCGCTGCGGCCGTGCCGGATGCCGGCGCCCGTCAATTCGCCGCGCTCATACCGCCGCCCGTTCTCATCGACCTTGCGATAATGGCTGGCCATATGCTTTTCCGACAGCGGGACATAAGGTCGGTTCCAAGTCTGACTGCCGTTGACTTTGGCATAGAAGAAAAGCACGTCATGCACCGGCCCCCACCTTCGGGCTGATGAGTGCGTGCCGGTTCGCTTCCAAATCACCTCACTAAGGAAGTTGGGCGGTCCGAATATCGCGTCCAGGAGCGTCTTGAGGTAGTGGCTGGCGGTCGGGTCGCAATGCAGATACAGCGAGCCGGTGGGCTTCAAGACGCGGTGCAGTTCGATCAACCTCACCGCCATCATAGCCAGATAGGCCATCATGTCGTTTTCGCCGAGTGCCGAGCGCATGGCACGGAGCATGATGGCTGCGTCGGAATGCGGCCCTGTCACGACTTCATCGAAGGCAAGCTCTGCCGTCTCGTTCCAGTGCCACGTATCCTCGAATGCCTCGATCTGCGCCTGGCTCTCCTCGCCGCCCGGCGCCTTGAACAGCACGTTGTAGGTGGCGTTGGAGTTGAACGGCGGATCGAGATAAATGAGGTCGACGCTATCTGACGCGATGCTCTCTCGGAGCACCTTAAGGTTGTCGCCGTAATAGAGCGCGTTCGGCATGGTTTCCCCCCAGCTCGTTCGATTTTCGTTCTATACGGTCGGGGGCAGGGCGTCAACGATCTGCCTGGCCTGTCAACCGCTCGATGCTCAACTGCGCTAGCAGCATCCCGACCCAATTGCTGTTTCATGTCGGGCGCCGTGCGCTTCAACCGATAGAGGTTGAGGGAGCAGACGAAGTGCGGACGCAGACTTGATTGGCCGAGACGCATGAAACCTTATCCCGTGCTGCCGGGTCTTGCTGAGGCATGGAAGCGAAGGATTGATATGCGAGGCTCATCGCGAATATCAGCATCGCGGTGAACAAGAGAAATAGGCCATTGCGAATGCGCCATGAATGCTGTTTCATTCCGCAGATGCCGGATGGTATTCATAATTTCTTGACGAGCCAGCGCTTCAGCCAGTACGTCGGTACTGCCCTTCTGTTGTTGCAATAAGAACTGCGTACCATAACCGTACGAGGGCAATGTGCGGAGGGCGCCAATGGCGACAAATCCGGCCGACATGACGTAAAACAGGGCGAGGCCGATGATAATTGCAAGCGCTATCTTAACCGAGGGCAACGTCGCGGCGCCGATGACCAGGGCGGCACTGGAGCCGAGCACTGTGAGCCCGACTGAGAGCGATAACGTCAGCCTGAATGTCTTGTCGTCTGTCGCCGATGCTCGGGCACGCTCCTCCTTGAGCCGGCCATTGAGTTGATCAGATGAAAGTGAACCATAATTGGCGAACGCGGGGTCTTTGAGAATATCGGCTTTCTCACAGCGTAGCCGGTGACGCCTTGCCCTAGCGAGATAGTAGATGAAGGGAAGGAGTTCTTCGGTTGTGCGCGAGAGGCACATAGCTGGCATCCTATTCTTGCTTTGCAGCACCCATCAGCCATGATGCTATGGCTTCGTCAATTGGACGAGCCGTAGTCGATAGCCACCCCCACTCTCCAGTTGGATTGATTTCAATGAAGTAGATGCCGTGAGTGGTTTCGACTAAGTCGATAGCTCCGAAGGCCAGGCCCAGGCGGTTTGTCAATAGACGGCAACGAGCAGCCATTTCGTCATCCATTGCGATGTCGCGGAACTCAAGCTCGGATTTCGGAATGACTCGCCAATCTCCGCCAATGCCGTTGCCGCCTGACAGGATTTGTACAGCAAAAACGTCACGGCCAACGACGGTAACCCTAAGGTCCCGCTTTGGATTGAGGACATGTTGGGCTAGCAACGGCACAGCAGCCACCGCTTCGTCGCTTAGCTCGCGGCCTGAGGTGACTGTCGTATATGTAAAGAGGCAATCATCTGCATCGCGCAAGAGAACTGTATCTAAAGATTTTACCACAAAACGTTGCCGAAATGCCCGGCGAATACGACTTGCGTCATTGGTTACGATTGTGGGCGGAACGCAGAACCCGCACTCAGCCGCGATTGAAAGCTGATAAGGCTTCGACTCCGCGATATATGTCGATTGAGGATGGTTCATCCAAGCGACATGCTGGAATACGCAGAGACCGCGAAGAAAGGCAGACCACTGAGAGCGCTCAAGCTGCTCGTCTGGGGTAAGAGGGGTCGGCGGCGTATTTCGCAGGAATACTGGCTGGCGGAACCATATGGCTCTCAAGTCCGCGCCAATAACATGGGCGCCGACAGGGCCACTAATTGTGAGACTGGGCGTAAACGGATCGAGAGTAAGGCGGTGCTCAGAAAGCTGCTCACGGTTCAGACGGACAAACGGAACTCCGCGCCGTTGGAGTTGAAGGGCAACAAGGTCCGTTGAGAAGTCATAAAGGCCGGACAAAATCAAGACATGCGGGCTCATTCCCCTTTTTGGTCTTCACCAGTCTCTTGATCGCACTTTTTGGTCGTTGGCCCCGTCGCCGAAACCGCTAATGGCTCGCCGTCTTTCAGCCAATAGCCTCTGGCGGGATCATAAAGTGCACCGTCGGGGATAGTAGGAATAATGCGGTACGGCCGCCGGGTCGCATACGTAATCAGGACATGTTCAGCCATGCTGCAAGCCTTTATCAAATACTAGGCGAATTTATGTACTGATAAAGGGTTCAAAGCAAGCAAATGCCCGCTAGCAGACCGATGTCCAACTGTCGAACGGACAGCGCCACATGTTCTTGCATACCAACTGGCGCCGCCAACCAAAGTGCCGGTGCAGGTCAGCCCTTCGATAAATGCGGCGAGGGATCAACTCCATCTTCGGCCCGTGCTAGATGCCTTATGGCGTTTTCTATCAAGGGCCTGGAGAGCCGCGTTGATGGCGGGATCGTCCAGAGGCCGCAAGTCGCAATGCTCTGCCCATGGCGGCGCAGGAATTCTCCGCCAGGTCTTGTAAGTGCCGGGGACCCGTACTTGCGCGAGGCCCTCTTTCAGCTCACCGGCCAAGCTATAGACGTCCATCAAAACGGAAGGGTTGCCGAAATATGGACCGGGCTTCGTCATAGAGCCGATGCCGACAACCCGTGCACAGCTAGCGCCCCACGTCGTTCGACGTATCCAAAAGCCGGGGCCTCCATGCGCGAGAAACATCTCATAGACGTTTTGATCGCTGAAATCTTGCCAGTCGTCGCTGCCCATGCACTTTTCTGCCATTCTGAATTTGCGCCGGTTTAAGCGCTCATCTCCAGCGGGGTCCACAGTTCACATCATCAGGAGATGGTGACCGCCGGCAGCCGCCACCTCGAGCGCCCGCTTGGCGCCGTCCTGGCCCTTGATGTCGCGCAAATCGGGCAGCGGCGCCTCGTCGGTGGCGATACCGGGCCTGGGTCTCGACATCACCTGGTTGCCGCGGAAGTGGTTGACGATCTGCACCAGGCTGTCGGCGGCGAGGATATCCGCATCCTCGCCGGCCCAGGCAGCCTCGGGCCCGCAGGGACTGGGGCAGATGAGCCCCAGTCCGCGGGCATTGGCGGCGATCGCGGCCGGGAGCGCGCCGGCGACCGCCGTCACCGTGCCGTCGAGTGACAACTCGCCGAGCACCACATAGCGCCGCAACACATCGCCCGGCACCACGCCCATGGCGGCGAGCAGGCCCACCGCGATGGGCAGGTCGAAATGGCTGCCCTCCTTGGGGAGGTCGGCAGGTGCCAGGTTGACGGTTACCCGCTTGGCCGGCAGCGCCAGCCCCGAGGCGTTGAGCGCGGCGCGCACCCGCTCGCGGCTTTCGGCCACCGCCTTGTCAGGCAGCCCGACAATGGTGATGCCGACGAAACCGGAGGAAATCTGCACCTGCACATCGACCGGGACGGCCTCGATGCCCTCGAAGGATACGGTTGCGACATGCGATGTCATGGAGCCCCGCCGCCATTGCAATAAAATCCGACGTCAAGGTAGCGCGAAGATCTTCAATGCGCAAGAACATTTAAGGAACAAATTTATCAACCGTTCAGTCGCCCCTCTATGGCGTCCCAAATCAGTGCGGCGATGTCGGCGCCGCCGAAGCGCTTGACCTCGCGGATGCCGGTGGGCGAAGTGACGTTGATTTCGGTCATGAGGCCGCCGATCACGTCGATGCCCACGAAAATCAGACCCTTCGCCTTGAGGTCGGGGCCGATGGCGGCGCAGATCTCGCGTTCCCGGTCGGTGAGTTCGGAGGGCTCGGGCCGGCCGCCCACATGCATGTTGGAGCGCGCCTCGCCCGCCGCCGGCACCCGGTTGATGGCGCCCACCGGCTCACCGTCCACCAGGATGATGCGCTTGTCGCCCACCCGCACCGCCGGCAGGTAGCGCTGGGCGATGAACGGCTCGCGGAACGACTGGGTGAACAGCTCTACGACCGAAGCGAAGTTCTCATCGGAATTGCCGAGCCGGAACACCCCGGCCCCGCCATTGCCGTACAGCGGCTTGATGATGATGTCGCCGTGGGTGGCGCGAAATGCCTTCAGCGCCGTCGGATCGCGGCTGATGAGGGTCTCGGGCATGAACTGGGGGTAGTTGAGGACGTAGAGCTTTTCCGGCGCGTTGCGGACTTCCCCGGGGTTGTTGACCACCAGGGTTTGCGGATGAATGCGCTCCAGCAGGTGGGTATTGGTGATGTAGCTCATGTCGAACGGCGGGTCCTGGCGCATGTGCAGCACGTCGAACGCGCCCAGATCGACTTCGCGCCGGATACCCAGTTCGAAATGCCGGCCCTCCTCGTCGCGCAGGCCCGTCACGTCTTCACCCCAGGCTTTCAGGCCCTCGGGGCCGGCCGACAGGGCCTGCGGGTGGTAGTGGAACAGGCTGTGACCCCGTTTCCTGGCCTCCAGCATCAGCGCAAAGGTTGAATCGCCCTTGATGTGCAGCGACCCGATCGGGTCCATCTGAACCGCCACCTTGAGTTTCATCGCCGGGGACTCCGTTTGTTCAGCCGCGCATAGGAGGCTCGTCCCGGAAGGCATCCGGGAGATGCAGCGGCATCTGGTAGGGGCTTACAATCACGATGTCAAAGCGGCAATCATGGCTGTTGAAACCGGGGTGTCCTGCCAGCCAGTAGTGGGCCGCCCGGGCGATGCGGTGCACCTGATGGGGTGTCACGGCCCACCAAGCGTCACCCCGGCGGCGGCGCGCCTTGACCTCGACGAAGGCCAGGACATGCCCCCGGGCGGCCACCAGATCGATCTCGCCGACCGGGGTCTTGGCGCGGCGCGCCAGAATGCGATAGCCCTTCAGTCGCAGATAGAAGGCCGCGACGCCCTCGGACCAGCGGCCGCGCGCCTCGGCCCGGCGGCGGTCAGCCGGAGGCATCCGAGCCGTCCGCAACCGCCTTGCCCTTGAGGGCCAGGGCCCGGTGATAGATGTCATTGCGCGGCAGGTTGAAGCGTTTGGCGACCTCGGCGGCGGCGCGGCCCGCCGGCAGGCTGGCGAGGGCCTCCAGCAGGGCACTGTCGACGTCTTCCGGGTTCGCACTCCTTGACTGGTCGGGCGCCGCCACGACCAGCGTGATTTCACCCTTCAGCGGTGGCCGCGCGGCAAGCGCCGACGACAGTTCGCTGACCCTGCCGCGCAACACTTCTTCGTGCAGCTTGGTCAGTTCGCGGGCGACGGCGACTTCGCGGTCGCCCATGACCTCGGCGATGGCAACGAGGGTCCGGTCGATACGGGACGCCGTCTCGAAGATCACCAAGGTGGCGTCGATGGCGGCGAGTTCGCCGAGAAATCGCCGGCGCTGGCCGGACCCCGACGGCACGAAACCGGCGAACATGAAACGGTCGCTGGGAAGTCCCGACAGGGCCAGCGCCATCAGCGGGGCGCTTGGCCCCGGCGCCATATGCACCGTGATGCCGGCTCTGACGGCCTCGCGCACCAGCTTGAAGCCGGGATCGGACACCAATGGCGTTCCGGCATCCGATGCCAGCGCCAGGCTGGCACCGGCTTCGAGGTCGGCCAGAATACGGGGCCGCGCTTTTGCCGCATTGTGATCATGATACATCCCCATCGGCGTGCCAATGCCGTAGCGCTGCAAGAGCTTTGCGGTGACGCGGGTGTCCTCGCACAGGATCCTGTCGGCGCCGGCAAGGACCGAAAGAGCACGAAGGGTGATGTCTTCCAGATTGCCAATCGGGGTGGCGACGAGATGCAGGCCGGCCGCTGCCGGCGCGGCGGCGACGTACACGCCGGCGATGTGGAATCCGCGTTGGCGCTCGCTGTTCTCGTTCATGACATTTCTGCTTGCTTTTTCAGCACTTTGGGTTTCCGACGGGCCGATTGATCGCTATTATGGCGACGGATGATTTGCATACTAGCCCCGTTTCAGACCTTCTCGGGGCGGGCAGAACCGGGCCAGGGTTTGGGGGATAGATTGACGATCGTGGCACTTTTCCTGCGGTTTCTGGCCGGATTGCGGCTGCGAGCCCCGGTGCTTGTCATGGCGATGGCAAGTGTGGTGATGCTGGCGGGCTGCGGCGGCCTCGACATGGGCAGCATCTTCGGCGACTCAAAGCCGCAGGTACAGCCTACCCTGCCACCCGTGACCGCAGGTGTGAAGGTCGCCCTGCTGTTGCCGCTCAGTGTCAACGGCGATACCGCGAACATTGCCAACGCCATGAAACAGGCCGCCGAGATGGCGCTGTTCGATTCCGGTAATCCCGGCATCATCCTGATAACCAAGGATACCGGCGGCACGCCCGCGGGGGCCCAGGCGGCGACCCAGGCAGCGCTGGCCGAAGGCGCCGAACTCATTCTCGGACCGTTGTTCGCCAATGAAGTGCAGGCCGTAAAGCCGCTGGCGAATGCCGCCCACGTCCCGGTCATCGCGTTTTCCACCTCCAGCAGCGTTGCCGGCGCCGGGACCTATCTCATGAGCTTCCTGCCTGAGGAGGAAGTGGCCAATATCGTGCGCTACGCCGCTCAGACCGGGCTGCGCTCAATCGGTGCGTTCGTGCCCAAGTCTTCCTACGGCACCACCATCGAAAAGGCGCTGGTGACCTCGGCACGGGTGTATGGCGCCCGCCTTGTGGCGGTGGAACGCTATGACCGCTCGGTCAATGGCATGAGCGGCCCGGCCGGACGCCTGGCCGGGCGCATGGCAACCGGCATGCAGGCGGTGCTGGTGCCCGAAGGCGATGAGGTACTGCGTCAGGCCGGTCAGGCGCTTGCCAGCGTCGGCATCGTGCCGGGCAAGGTGCGCTTCCTCGGCACCGGCTTGTGGGACGCGCCTTTGACATCGCAGATCCCCATCGCGGTCGGCGGCTGGTATGCGGGCGTATCGCCGCAACTGGTCAACGTCTTTGCGCAGCGCTACCAGAGCCGCTACGGGGCTATCCCGCCGCGCCTCGCCAGCCTGTCCTATGACGCCGTATCGCTGGCGGTCGCGCTGGCACGCGGCGCACCAGGCGCCCGCTTCACTCCCGACCGCATCACCAATCCGCAAGGCTTCCAGGGCACCAACGGCCTCTTCAGGTTCACCCCCGCCGGTCTCTGCGAGCGTGGCCTGTCCATCCTCGAGGTGACGACGACGGGCCCGAGGGTCGTGGCGCCGGCGCCGCAGCGCTTCGGCATCGGGTACTGATCTTTCAAGAGTCTTCAGCTCTCGAGGCTGGCTATGACCGCATTGAGCACCCGCCGACCGTGCGGCGTGGCGGCAATTCGGCCGCTGGGGTCGCGCACCAGATGGCCCGCGTCGATCAGTTGTTCCAGCCGTGATGCATCGAGCGGCCTGCCGGCCAGTCGTGCGTAGCGCAGCGGATCGATCCCTTCGCTCAGCCTGAGGCCCATCAGCAGCATTTCGCTTGCCTGTTCGGGGCCGCTCAAGGGTTCGTCTTCGATAGCCGCCATTCGCCTTTCCTGCACCAGATGAAGCCAGGTTTCGGGATGCTTTTCATTGACCAGGGCCCGCCGCGCCGGTCCGTCGCCGAGGCGGGCATGGGCCCCCGGGCCGACGCCGGCATAATCGCCGTAGCGCCAGTAGAGCAGGTTATGGCGCGATTCATCGCCGCGCCGGGCATAATTGGAGACCTCGTACGCCATGAGGCCTGCGGCTGCCGTCAGATCGTTCGTCAGGTCAAAGAGATCGGCGGCCACATCCTCGTCGGGGATGACGAGCGAGCCGGCCGCATGAAGGGCGGCAAACGGTGTGCCGGCCTCGATGGTGAGCTGGTAGAGCGACATGTGGCCGGGCCCCTCGCCGAGCGCCCGGTTCAGTTCGGCACGCCAGCTTGCAAGCGTCTGGCCGGGCCGGGCGTAGATGAGATCGAACGAGGCGCGCGGGAAGATACGCGCCGCCATGCGCCAGGCGGCAAGCGCCTCATCGGCCGTATGGCGACGCCCCAGCGCCATGAGGCTCTGGTCGTCGAGGGCCTGGATGCCCACCGATGCACGATTGACCCCGGCGCTGCGGTAGCCGGAGAAGTTGCCGGCCTCGGCACTGGTGGGATTGGCCTCGATGGTGATCTCCACATTGCTCGCAACGCGCCAGTTGGCGGCAATGCGGTCGATGACCCGGGCCACCTCGGCCGGCGGCATCAGCGACGGGGTGCCGCCGCCGAAGAACACGCTCGAGACCGTGCGTCCCGGCGCCAGGTCGCGAAAGAAATCCAGCTCCCGCGCCAGCCCGGCACCGAATTGGGCGGCATCGACCGGGCGATGGCGGACGTGCGAATTGAAATCGCAATAGGGGCACTTGGCGAGGCAGAAGGGCCAGTGCACATAGATGCCGAACGGCGCCTCGTCGTTGGCAATGGCGTCAGTAGGGATCATCTTCGCCGGCGATCAGATGCATGAATTTCTCAAAAGCGCGGGCGCGGTGCGACATGGCGTGCTTTTCCGGCGGCGCCATCTCGCCGAATGTTTCGGTGTGCCCCTCCGGCTGGAAGACCGGATCGTAGCCGAAGCCGTTTTCGCCGCGCGGCGGCCATACCAGAACGCCATCGATGCGGCCTTCGAAAACCTGAGCGGTCCCGTCGGGCCAGCCGAGGCACAAGGCGCAGACGAAATGCGCCCGCCGCGCCTCGGGGCTCGTTGCTCCCTTTGCCTGCAGGCGTTCCTCGACATTGCGCATGGCAAGGGCGAAATCCCGATCCGGCCCGGCCCAGCGCGCCGAATGGATGCCCGGCGCCCCGTCGAGGGCATTGACCGAAAGCCCTGAATCATCGGCAAGCGCCGGCAGCCCCGCCGCACGCGCCGCCGCCAGCGCCTTCAGCCGGGCGTTGCCGGCGAAGCTCTGCTCGGTCTCCTCGGGCTCGGGCAGCCCGAGGTCGGCCGCCGATACCGCATCGATGCCGAAGGGCTTCAGCAGATCGCCGATCTCGCGCACCTTGCCGGCATTGTGGCTGGCGACCACCAGCCGGGCGCCGCGTTTCAGCCGGCGCATTTCATTCAATCCCCACAATTCAGCCGGGGCGAGTTCGAGACAGTTGCCGGCCGGATCGCGGAAATAGAGCGAGCGGGCTTCGCTTCCCGGCCACTGGAAATCCGCCTCGATGGCAATGCCGTGGGCCTCAAGATGACGGCGCCAATCGTCGATGTTCTGGGGCTCGATGCGAAAGCACACATGACCCGGCCCGGTCGCGCCATGTGGCGGCACCGGCAGCCCACCGATGGAGGGCGGAATGATGGTGGCCGCCTGATTGAAAACCAGAAAGACCTGGTTGCCACAGCGAAAGAACACATGCCGTCCCGCCTCGCGGGCGATCACCCGCATCCCCATGACTTTCGTATAGAAACCTTCCGCCGCTTCAAGGTCGCGGGCATAGAGCACGGTTTCGAGGATGCCGTCAGGCGTCATGTGAGACCTCAGGCGACCGCCAGGCGTTGCAGCTCCACCAGGCTGGCGACACCCTGACGGGCGAGCCCCAGGAGTTGCATGAACTGCGCCTCGCTGAACGGCTCCTTTTCGGCGGTGCCCTGGATCTCAACCAGCCCGCCCGATCCGGTGATGACGAAGTTGGCATCCGTGTCGGCGCCCGAATCCTCGGGGTAATCGAGATCAAGCACCGGCTGGCCGTCGACGATGCCGCAGGATATCGCCGCCACATGGTCCTTCAGCGGATCGTCCGCCAGCATCGAGCGCTGGCGCATCCAGGCAATGCATTGCTTCAGTGCTACCCACCCTCCGGTGATGGCCGCCGTGCGGGTGCCGCCATCGGCCTGGATGACGTCGCAGTCGATGACGATCTGGCGCTCGCCCAGGCCCTTCAGGTCGACGACGGCGCGCAGCGAGCGGCCGATCAGGCGCTGGATTTCCTGGGTGCGTCCCGACTGCTTGCCGGCGGCTGCCTCGCGCCGCATCCGCTCGGTGGTCGAGCGCGGCAGCATGCCGTATTCGGCCGTCACCCATCCCCGGCCCAGCCCGCGCAGCCATGGCGGCACGCGCTCGTCCAGCGAGGCCGTGCACAAGACGTGGGTATTGCCGAAACGGGCCAGGCAGGAGCCCTCGGCGTGGGGCGAAATACCGGGTTCGAGGCTGACGGCCCGCAACTGGTCATTGGCGCGTCCGGAGGCTCGCATGGTGGTTCGTTATCCCTGGCAGGCAGCGCATGGCCGCGGTTTCTGAAGGCGGGTTTAGCCTCCCCGCCCGCCCGGTGCAACGGCATTGGCCGAATGGTCCGGGACATTGACGTTGCATGGGGGCATACTTAACTTTAGGCAGAAGACCATGAGCGCCAATAGCGAAGAAAATCCCAGTGGACTTGCCGGCCTGGACCAGCGTTCGCGCGAGATCTTCCGGCAACTGGTTGATTCTTATCTCGAGACCGGCGAGCCGGTGGGCTCGCGCACCCTGTCGCGCAACCTGCCGATGACGCTGTCGCCGGCCTCGGTGCGCAACGTCATGGCCGATCTCGAGGACGCCGGCTTGCTCGCCTCGCCGCACACCAGCGCCGGCCGGGTGCCGACTGAAATGGGCCTGCGGTTCTTCGTCGATTCCCTGCTCGATCTCGGGCCCATTCCCGACAGCGAGCGGCTCAACATCGATGCCCGCATGGCCGACCTCGACCGCGAGCGCGGGGTGAACGAAATCCTCGCCGACGCCACCAACCTGCTGTCGGGCATCTCGCGCTGCGCCGGCGTGGTGGTGACGCCGAAGTTCACCACCCGGCTCAAGCATATCGAGTTCGTGTCGCTGTCGCCGACGCGTGGGCTGGTGGTGCTGGTCGGCGAGGACGGCAGCGTCGAAAACCGCGCCATCGATCTGCCCGCCGGTATCCTGCCGGCTACCCTTACTCGGCTGTCGAATTATCTTTCCGCCCGCTACCAGAGCCACACCATGGCCGAGATCCGTCGCTCCATGGGCGAGGAAATCGACCGCATCAAGGCCGAGCTCGATGAGCTTTCGGCCCGCGTGGTGGAGGCCGGGGTTGGCGTATGGAGCGGCACCGACGATGAGTCCAAGTCGCTGATCGTGCGCGGCCAGGCGCGGCTCATCGAGGATGCCCATGCGCTGGAGGACCTCGAGCGGCTGCGCATGCTGTTCGACGATCTCGAGAACAAGAAGGAGCTGATGCGGCTCATCCGCCTGTCGGAAAACGGCGAGGGCGTGCGCATCTTCATCGGCTCGGAAAGCAAGCTTTTCTCCCTGTCGGGCTCCTCGCTCATCGTCGCGCCCTACCGCAACACCGAGAACCACATCGTCGGCGTGCTCGGCGTCATCGGCCCGACCCGGCTCAATTACGGCCGCATCATTCCCATGGTCGACTACACCGCCCAGGCGATCGGCCGGTTGATCTCTTGATTTTCTCAAACACTGCACCGATATCGCGTGGTTGAAATCAGTCGAGCAAATGACTATGCCGACGGCCGTGCAGGAGGATGGCATGACCGCAGAACCGGATTTGATGGACGACGACGACGCTGCAGGCGGCGAGCCTGTGGACGACAACACCGATGCACCGGCCGAAGCGGCGCCCGAGATCGATCCGCTCGATGAGGCGCGCCGTGAAAGCGCCGCCCTCAAGGACCGCCTGCTGCGGGCGGTCGCCGAGACCGAGAACCTGCGCCGCCGTGCCGAGCGCGAAAAGGCCGAGGCGACGCTTTATGCCGCCAGCAATTTCGCCCGCGACATGCTGAGCGTCGCCGACAATCTCGGCCGGGCGCTCGACAGCGTTGACGCCGAACATCGCGCTGCCGCCGATCCGACGCTGAAGGCGCTGCTCGACGGGGTCGACGTGACCCAGCGCGAATTGCTCAATGTCTTCGAGCGCCACGGCATCATCCGCTTCGACCCCAAGGGCGAGAAATTCGATCCGCATTTCCATCAGGCGATGTTCGAGCTGCCCAATAACGAAGTGGCGCCCGGCACCGTGATGGAGACCATCCAGGCCGGCTACAGGATCGGTGAACGGGTGCTGCGCCCCGCCATGGTTGGCGTCGCCAAGGCGGCGCCATAGGATCGTGCACTAGAAGGGCTGTGGCGCCGCTGGTTGCGCCGCCGGCTTGCTGGTGGCGGATGTCAGCTTCAGCTCGTTGTGGGCCATGGTGATGCGCCGGAATATGGCGTTCACGTAGTCGATCACCTCGCGCGGCACATCCAGACCGGCAAAATTGTCGGGATGATACTTGCGTGCGAGTGCCCGATAGGCGGAGGAGATTTCGCCCGCCCCGGCACCGGCCTCTATCCCCAGGACCGTATAGGGGTCGAAGTCGTGGTCCTGTGCGAGGCGGCGCGAGAGCTGATCGGTGCGGGGTATTTCCAGCGGTATCACCCGCTCGATGCTCGCCTTGGCGATGAGCATCATGGTGCCGTCGCTGGCGCGGAACTCGATGAAGGGCTGCGGCTTGGTCATGAGGTCGAACAGCTTGCCGGTCAGCCCGAGGACCACCCCGCCCGACAGGCGCTCGCCCGAGGCCATGTGGAGATGCACCGGGACGAGTTGTTGATCTGGCTGATTGCCGAACACGCCAAAGCCTCGATTGCGCGTAAAGAGTGCAATTGCAACTTTAGGTCACAGCATAGGTCCGCAGTGATTAACGAGGCGTAAGCGTTGCGAACGCCCCGGGCGGCTTGCGATGACGGCGCGCTCGCGTGCGGAGCGTGTGCCGCGTCCCGCCGGCGCGAGCGAGGCAGCGCCTGGCCCTGAGGCAGCGTCCCGGCCGGGTGCAGTCCCGCCACCCGGCCGCGGCCAGAACGTCGTCCGCCTCGCCCTCCAGCACCGCTTCCAGATAGTGATCGAGATCGTCGAAGTCATCGATCAGGCCGCTATCGCAGGCCCGCTGGAAGGCGGTGGCGAGGCCTTCCTCGCCGCAAGCCGACGCCGCGCGACTGGCGGCGAGGCGGCTGGCGCTCGTTCGGGTGGGTGTTTCGGCTGCCATCGGGTCTGATCCTCCTTCGTTGTCATGGACATGCTTGGCCTGCGGGCTTTGCCGCTTGCTCGCGTTATCGTCCACCCGCACCTCCCCATCGTCACACCGGCACTTGATGCCGGCATCCATACCGCTGGCGTGGCGACTTGCAGTGAGGTTGGCGGAATGGACACCGGGATCAAGTCCCGGTGTGACGGCATTGCGTAGGGCAAGTATCATTGGCTCCGGTGGCCTTGCGCCGTGGCGGAGGGAACGGGAAGAGCGGAGCGCCTTTCAAGGTGCGACGCTGTTAGTAACAATGGGCACCTGAAAGGCGCTCCGCACCCGGCTTCTTGTCGGGGTCTGCCGTCGCTCTCACCAGAACCGGTCTTATGAAGCCAAATGCCCTCAAGGTAGACAGAGGGCACCTCCGGCCGGCCCGGCTTGCCATGTGGCGCGCTGGACGTTTCCACCCAGGGTCGACGCGCAGCCCGCCCGGACCTTTCACGGCTACTCGTCATGGCCGCTAGTTGGCTCGGGAACCGTTTTACCCCCATGCACCGACGGTTTGTGCACACTTCCTCGGTCAGGGGCAAGCGACAAGAACAATACAGGAACATTCGTCTGATGTCAAGACATTTTTCTGACCTGGCATTGATTTCTCCCGCATTGCCCACCTGCTGCATCATGCCGGCACCTGATGCCGGCATCCATTCCGCTGGCGCTGCGACCTGCCGTGAGACAGGCGGAATGGACAGCGGGATCAAGTCCCGGTGTGACGGAGATGGAGGTTGGAGGACGGCCTCAACCACCCTCGTCATGCGCGGGCCTGACCCGCGCATCCTTTTGAGGGCCACGCCATTGGTGAAGAGGATGGCCGGCTCTTCGCCCGGCCATGACGGCGATGGGGTGTGTGACCGTGACGGTTATGGCCTGGCCGGACACTGGCGATGCGCCGACTTTTCCCACTGCCGGTCTGGACAAATCACCGACAATTACCGATGGTGAACCCGGGTGGGTAGTGTTGATGCAACGGCTGCAATAACTCCCGGGGAGAAGTGACACCATGGCGGAATCGAAGGTCGAATACTATCAGGACAAGAAGGGCGAATGGCGCTGGCGCCGCAAGGCGGTGAACGGCCAGGTGATCGGGGCGGCGTCTGAAGGCTACAAGGACAAGTCCGACTGCCAGAAGAACGCCAATCGCGACGGCTCCAAGGACAAGTGGGAATTCTACACCGACAAGCGCGGCGAGCACCGCTGGCGCGCCACCGCCTCCAACGGTCGCCAGGTGGGCCGCTCCTCGGAAGGCTACAAGGCCGAGAAGGACTGCCAGCACAACGCCAGGGCCAACGGCTGGCCGGGCTGAACCCCGTCATCAGGCATTATGGTCTGGTCACCCGCCTCAACGTCAGGTTGAGGCGGCCGCCGCCGTTGAGGAGGCTCGATGTGCCGGCAATCACGCGGTCGATGCCGTGATATAAAAGCCGCGCCTTGCCGCCCAGCACCACCACATCGCCCGACTTGAGCCGCATCGAACGCGTCGGACCCTTGCGCACCGGCCCGCCGAGGCGGAACACCGCGCTGTCGCCCAGCGAGATCGACACCACGGGAGCGGAGAAGTCTTCCTCATCGGCATCGCGGTGCAGGCCCATGCGGGTGCCTGTCGCGTAGCGGTTGACGAGGCAGGCCTCCGGCGGGTGGGGGTAGTCGGCCACCGCCTGCCAGATGGCGAGGACCTGAGGCAGGATCGGCGGCCACGGCTCGCCGGTTTCGGGATGGTTTGCCTGGTAACGATAACCGGCCCGGTCCGACACCCAGCCGAGCGCCCCGAAATTGGTCATGGCAACCGAAAACGGCCTGCCGCTGCCGGGCATCCGGGGGGTGAAGAACGGTGATGAGGTGATGGCGGCGCGCAAGGCGGCCACCAGCTCCGCCTGGGCGCCCGGACCGAGAAAGCCCGGCAGATAAACGAAGCCTTCCGGTCCGTGCATGGCTTCAGCCCGTCATGCCGCCGCGCTTTCGTGAAGCAAGCGGCGATTTGCCTGCCCTTGGCGTATCACAATTACTTGATGGTAAGAATGACGGTCCCTATATAAGCGCCAGACTGACGGGGCTAGCCTCGGCCAGATGAATGAAGACCCCTAGACCAACAGGGAACCGTGCGCCGGCGAGGCCGGTCAAGCGGCGCCTCTCGACAAGGGTCGCGAAGGCACGGTTTGCCGATCGGAGGATTGAAATGGCAAAAGTTATCGGTATCGACCTCGGCACCACCAATTCCTGTGTCGCGGTCATGGAAGGCAAAAGCCCCAAGGTGATCGAGAACGCGGAAGGCGCGCGCACCACGCCCTCGATCGTGGCGTTCACCGGCGAAGGCGAAAACCTCGTCGGCCAGCCGGCCAAGCGCCAGGGCGTGACCAATCCGGAGAACACCTTCTTCGCCATCAAGCGGCTCATCGGCCGCCGCAATGACGACCCGATGGTGGAAAAAGACAAAAAGCTCGTCCCCTACAAGATCATCAAGGCCGACAATGGCGATGCCTGGGTCGAGGGCCGCGGCAAGAAATACGCCCCCGCCCAGATTTCCGCCTTCGTGTTGCAGAAGATGAAGGAAACCGCCGAACGCCATCTCGGCGAGACGGTGACGCAGGCCGTCATCACGGTGCCTGCCTATTTCAACGACAGCCAGCGCCAGGCCACCAAGGATGCCGGCAAGATTGCCGGTCTTGAAGTCTTGCGCATCATCAACGAGCCGACCGCGGCAGCCCTTGCCTATGGCCTCGACCGCAAGGATTCAGGCACCATCGCCGTCTACGACCTGGGCGGCGGCACCTTCGACATTTCCGTGCTGGAGATCGGCGATGGCGTGTTCGAGGTGAAGTCGACCAACGGCGACACCTTCCTCGGCGGCGAGGACTTCGACATGCGCATCGTCGATTACCTCGCCGATGAGTTCAAGAAGGACCAGGGCATCGACCTGCGCGGCGACAAGCTCGCCCTGCAGCGCCTGAAGGAAGCCGCCGAGAAGGCCAAGATCGAGCTTTCCTCCTCGACCCAGACCGAGATCAACCTGCCCTTCATCACCGCCGACCAGACCGGCCCCAAGCATCTGACCCTGAAGCTGACGCGGGCCAAGCTCGAATCGCTCGTCGACGACCTCATCCAGAAGACCATCGCCCCCTGCAAGGCGGCGCTGAAGGATGCCGGGCTGTCCGCCGCGCAGATCGACGAGGTGGTGCTGGTGGGCGGCATGACCCGCATGCCCAAGGTGATCGAGACGGTGCGCCAGATCTTCGGCAAGGAGCCGCACAAGGGCGTCAACCCCGACGAGGTGGTGGCCATCGGCGCCGCCATCCAGGCCGGTGTCCTGCAGGGCGAGGTGAAGGACGTCCTGCTGCTCGATGTGACCCCGCTGTCGCTGGGCATTGAGACCCTGGGCGGTGTATTCACGCGCCTCATCGAGCGCAACACCACCATCCCCACCAAGAAGAGCCAGGTGTTCTCGACCGCCGACGACAACCAGACGGCGGTGACCATCCGGGTGTTCCAGGGCGAGCGCGAGATGGCGGCCCACAACAAGCTGCTCGGCCAGTTCGACCTGGTCGGCATCCCGTCGGCGCCGCGCGGCGTGCCGCAGATCGAGGTCACCTTCGACATCGACGCCAACGGCATCGTCAACGTCTCGGCCAAGGACAAGGCCACTTCCAAGGAGCAGCAGATCCGCATCCAGGCATCGGGCGGTCTTTCCGATGCGGAAGTGGAGAAGATGGTCCAGGACGCCGAGGCCCATGCCGCCGAGGACAAGGAGAAAAAGGCCCTCGTCGAGGCCAAGAACCATGGCGAGGCCCTCATCCACTCGAGCGAGAAGACGCTGAAGGAGCTGGGTGACAAGGTCTCGGGCGCCGACCGTTCGGCGGTCGAGGCCGCGGTGGCCGAGCTCAAGACGGCGCTCGAGGGCGAGGATGCCTCGGCCATCGAGGAAAAGACCAACGCCCTGGCGCAGGTGGCCATGAAACTCGGCGAGGCGCTCTACAAGGAGCAGCAGGCCGCCGGCGAGGATCAACCCGCCAGCGAGCCCGGCAACGAGGGCAAGGCCGCCGACGACGTGGTCGATGCGGACTTCGAGGAAGTCAAGGACGACGACAAGAAGTCGGCCTGACAATCGCGGACTTTCGCCCCCACCCCGCCTCGTGTAGGGTCCGCGAGCGCTTGGGCCCGTTGAGGGCCCGAGCGTTTCGGCGGGTGAGGGGCGGGCGCCGCCCCAACAACAGGGTTCATGCATGGCCAAGCATGATTATTACGAAATTCTGGGTGTCTCCAGGACGGCCGACGAAAAGGAGCTGAAGAGCGCCTTTCGCCGGCTCGCCAAGCAGTATCATCCCGATGCCAATTCCGGGAATGACAAGGCCGACCACAAGTTCAAGGAAATCAACGAGGCCTACGAGGTCCTGAAGGACCCCCAGAAGCGCGCCGCCTACGACCGCTTCGGCCATGCCGCCTTCGAGAACGGCGGTCCCGGGCGCGGCGGTCCGGGCTTCGGTCCGGAATTCAATTCCTCCATGTCGGATATCTTCGAGGACCTGTTCGGCGAGTTCATGGGCGGTGGCCGCCGCCAGCGCCGCGGCGGCGGTGCCGCGCGCGGGGCCGACCTGCGCTACAACATGGAGATCAGCCTGGCTGAGGCCTTTTCCGGCAAGACGGCGCAAATCCGCGTGCCGACCGCCCAGACCTGCGAGACCTGCTCGGGCACCGGCGCCAAGCCCGGCTCCAGCCCCAAGGTGTGCGCCACCTGCGGCGGCCATGGTGCGGTCAAGTCTTCTTCGGGCTTTTTTACCGTCGAGCGCACCTGCCCCGCCTGCGGCGGCCGCGGCCAGACCATCTCCGATCCTTGTGCCACCTGTTCGGGACAGGGCCGTGTCACCAAGGAACGCACCCTCTCGGTCAACATTCCGGCCGGCGTCGAGGACGGCACCCGCATCCGCCTGGCCAATGAGGGCGAAGCCGGCATGCGCGGCGGCCCGTCGGGCGATCTCTATATCTTCCTTTCCATCAAGCCGCACGAGTTCTTCCAGCGCGATGGTTCGGATCTGTTCTGCCGGGTGCCCATCTCGATGACCGCGGCCTCGCTGGGCGGTGAAATCGAGGTACCCACCATCGACGGCAAGAAGGCCCGGGTCTCCATCCCCGACGGCACCCAGTCGGGCAAGCAGTTCCGCCTGCGCGGCAAGGGCATGCCGGTGCTGCGTTCCGGCCAGCACGGCGATCTCTATATCCAGGTGAGCGTCGAGACGCCGGTCAACCTCACCCGCCGCCAGCGCGAGTTGCTCAAGGAATTCGAGACCGAGGCGCGGGACAACTCGCCCCAGTCGGCCGGCTTCTTCGCCCGCGCCAAGTCCTTCTGGGACGGTTTCGGCGCCTGAGGCGGCGACCCCTTCTTGCATCCACTCTACCGTTCGCCAGCCCCCCTACCGCAAAGGCACTGGCCCATCGGCCTGAGGATTGTATAATCCACGGCCTGTGCTATGGTCCGCAGACATTTGAAGCTTAAAACAGTTTTCGCCAACGAAAACGCCAACGGGAGGAAACAATGATCCGCAAGATACTGGCAACGGCGCTTGCCTTGAGCGTCAGCGCGACGGCGGCCATGGCGGCCGAGGTGAAGATCGGCTTCGTCACCACCCTCACAACCGGTGCCGCCATCATCGGCAACGACATGAAGAAGGCCGCCGAACTGGCGGTCGCCGACATGGGCGGCAAGATGGGCGGCCTCGACGTCAACCTGATCTTCGCCGACGATGGCTTCAAGCCCGAGATCGGCAAGCAGGCGACCGACAAGCTGGTGAACGAGGACAATGTCAACTTCCTCACCGGCTATATCTGGTCGAACGTGCTGCTCGCCTCAGTGAAGCCGGCCATGGATGCAGGCACTTTCCTGATCAGCGCCAATGCCGGTCCCTCCCAGCTTGCCGGCAAGGACTGCCAGAAGGACTTCTTCAACATCTCCTGGCAGAACGACCAGACGCCGCAGGCCATGGGCGAGGTGCTCAACCAGTTGGGCGTCAAGTCGGTCTACATCATGTCGCCCAACTATGCCGCCGGCAAGGACATGGCGGCGGGTGCGGAATCGACCTTCAAGGGCGAGATCAAGGGCAAGGATTTGACCAAGTGGCCGGATCAACTCGACTTCTCGGCCGAACTCACCAAGGCCAAGGCGTCAGGCGCCGAGGCGCTGTTCGTCTTCTATCCCGGCAAGCCCGGCGGTGCCTTCCTCAAGCAGTACACCCAGGCCGGCCTCAAGGCGACACTGCCGCTTTATTCGACCTTCACCATCGATGCCCTGTCGCTGCCCAAGCTGCAGGCCGGTGGCATCGACGTGCTCGGCAGCCGCATGACCCAGTTCTGGGACCCCACCCTCGACAATGCCGCCAACAAGAAGTTCGTGTCGGAATTCAAGGCCAAGTACGGCACCTATCCCTCCTTCTATGCGGCCCAGTCCTATGACGCCATGAACTACATCAAGAGCGCGGTGGAAGCCGTCGGCGGCGACCTCACCAAGAAGGACGCCATCCGCGCGGCGCTGGAAAAGGCCGACTTCGCCTCGGTGCGCGGCAGCTTCAAGATGGGACCCAACCATTTCCCCATCGAGAACTTCTACCTGCGCGAGGTGGTGGCCGATGCCGCCGGCAACTGGACCACCAAGGTGGTGCAGACCGTCTACACCATGAACCAGGACAGCCACGCCAAGGACTGCCATATGATGAAGTAGTCCAGGGCCCGTTGACTGTCAGGCCTATGGCGCTGGCGCCATGACGACCGGCGAGGGACCGAAAGGTTCCTGCCGGTCCGTATCGATGAGGGGGCCGGCGGCGATGCCCGGAAGAGGCAGTCGGCCCGCCGTTCGTGTGGGGGAGGCATGAACACCGGCCTGTTGGTGATCCAGACCTTGAACGGCCTGCAACTTGGCGTCCTGCTGTTCCTGCTGGCGGCCGGGCTGACGCTGGTCTTCGGCATCATGGATTTCGTCAATCTCGCCCACGGCGCCATCTATATGCTGGGCGCCTTCATCGCCGCCACCTTCATCCGCCTCCTCGACAATTTCGTGCTCGGCATCGTGCTGGCACTGCCGGTGGTGGCCATCGTCGGGCTGGTGCTGGAGCGTTTCGCGGTGCGACCGCTGTATGCCCGCGACCATCTCGACCATGTGCTTGCCAGCTTCGGGCTGCTTATCGCCATCGACACCATCGCCCAGATGATCTGGGGCCCGGCGGGCGTTTCGGTGGCGCTGCCCGAATGGTTGCGCGGCCAGGTGGAGGTGCTTCCCGGCATCACCTTTCCCGCCTTTCGCCTCGTCATCATCGCCTCCGGCCTCGTCATCGCCGGCGGACTGTACGGGTTGGTCAACCACACCCGCCTCGGCATGCTGATCCGCGCCGGCGCTTCCAACCGCACCATGGTCTCCGCCCTGGGCGTCAATATCGACCTGCTCTATAGCGGCGTCTTTGCCGTCGGCGCCGTGCTGGCGGGCTTCGCCGGCATGCTCATCGCCCCCATCACCGATGCCTCCATCGGCATGGGCAACGACATCATCATCACCGCTTTCGTGGTGATCATCATCGGCGGCATCGGCTCCATGAAGGGGGCGTTCGTCGCCGCCATCCTCATCGGCCTCATCGACACGCTGGGGCGCTCCTATCTCGATGGCATCCTCAAGATATTCATGCCGCTCACCGCCGCCGAGACCGCCGCGCCCGCCCTGTCGGCCATGTTGATCTATATCCTCATGGCCGCCATCCTGGCCCTCAGGCCACAGGGCCTGTTCCCGCCGAGGACGCGTTGAACCCCATGTCGGCTCTCCCCGCTCCCTCGCGGTTCGCCCGGCTCCGGGCCGCCAGTCCCGGCACCCTTGCCGGGGTCGCCGTGCTGGCCTTGTTGTTGGTGCTGCCGCTGATCGCCTGGTGGAGCGGAGAAAAATTCTTCATCGACTTCGCCACCCGCATCACCATCCTCGCCATCGTCGCCTCGAGCCTCAATTTCATCCTGGGCTATGGCGGCCTCATCTCCTTCGGCCATGCCGCCTTCATCGGCATCGGTGCCTATTGCGTCGGCATCCCCGCCTTTTACGATCTCAATGCCGGGCTGTTGCATTTCCCCCTGGCGATCGCCGCCTCGGCATTGTTCGCGCTCATCACCGGGGCGGTGTGCCTGCGGACGCGCGGCGTCTATTTCATCATGATCACCATGGCCTTCGCCCAGATGGCCTATTACCTGTTCCTCAGCCTCGATGAATATGGCGGCGACGACGGGCTCACCATCTATTCCCGCTCGCTGCTGCCGGGCCTCAACCTCGACCATCGCCCGCAGCTTTTCCTGCTGGCCTATGTGTCGCTTCTGGCGGTGCTCTATCTCAAGCATCGCCTGGTCAACTCGCGCTTCGGCATGGTGCTGCAAGGTGCCAGGGCCAACGAGACGCGGATGATCGCGCTCGGCTACAACACCTATGCCTACCGCCTCGTCGCCTATGTCATCGCCGGGGCGATCGCGGGGTATGGCGGAGCGCTGCTCGGCGACTTCACCAATTTCATCACCCCCGACATGATGGGCTGGACCCGCTCCGGCGACCTCATGTTCATGGTGATCCTCGGCGGCGCTGGCACCCTGTTCGGGCCGGTGATGGGGGCCGTCGCCATCCTCGTGCTGGAGGAGTACATGGGCCGCCTCACCGTCTACTGGCAGCTTCCCTTCGGCCTGTTGCTCATCGCCACGGTGATCTATCAGCGCGGCGGGCTGGCCGGGCTCATCGAGCGCTTCGGGAGACGATAGGTGAGCGAACCGCTGCTCGACATCACCGGCCTTGCCAAGAGCTTCGGCGGTGTGCGCGCCACCGACGGGGTTGACCTCAGCGTTGCGGCCTCCGAGGTGCATGCCCTCATCGGCCCCAACGGCGCCGGCAAGACCACCTTGATCTCGCAGCTTTCCGGTCTCGTCCAGCCCGATGCCGGAACCATCCGCTTTGCCGGCCGCGACATCACCCGCCTCGCCGCCCATGCCCGCGCCCATCTGGGCCTTGCCCGCTCCTTCCAGATCACCAGCCTCATGACCGGCATGACGGTGATCGAGAACGTCGCCCTCGCCGTGCAGGCCCGCACCGGCCATTCCTTTCGCTTCTGGCGCCCGGCGGCCGGCGACCTGCGGCTCGAGCGGCCGGCGATGGCAGCGCTGGAGAACGTGGGTATCGCCGGGCGGGCGGGCGATCCCGTCGGCGCCCTGTCGCATGGCGAGCGTCGGCAGCTCGAAATCGCCATGGCGCTGGCTTCGGGTCCGCGCCTGCTATTGCTGGACGAACCCATGGCCGGCATGGGTCCGGAGGAATCGGCGCGGATGATCGCTATCCTGCAAGGCCTGAAAGGTACCGCCGCCATGCTGCTGGTCGAGCACGACATGGATGCCGTCTTCGCCCTTGCCGACCGTATCTCGGTGCTGGTCTACGGCAAGGTCATCGCCTCCGGCCCCCCCGCCGCCATCCGCGCCAACGAGGCGGTCAGGCGCGCCTATCTGGGGGAGGAATGACGATGCTGGCGGTCAGCGGCCTTGAAACCTTCTACGGCTCGAGCAAGGCGCTGTTCGGCGTCGACCTGGAGGTGGCCGAAGGCGAGGTGGTCACCCTCATGGGGCGCAACGGCATGGGCAAGACCACCACCATCAATTCCATCATGGGCATCGTCTCGCCCGCCGCCGGGTCGATCAGCTTTGCCGGCCACGAGGTGGCGCGGCTTTCCTCCTTCCGCACCGCCAAGCTCGGCATCGGCCTGGTGCCGGAAGGCCGGCAGGTGTTTCCCAATCTCACAGTGGAAGAAAACCTCATCGCCACCGCCGCCGACCGGCTGGGCGCCCGGCGCCCGTGGACGCTTGATCGGGTCTATCGGCTGTTTCCCGAACTGGAGGCAAGGCGGGCCTCCATGGGCAATCTCCTGTCCGGCGGCGAGCAGCAGATGCTGGCCATCGGCCGGGCGCTGATGACCAATCCCCGCCTTGTCATCCTCGATGAGGCGACCGAAGGCCTCGCCCCGCTGATCCGCCACAAGATATGGGCCGCCCTCGATGCCATCCGCGACGACGGCCTCTCCATCCTGGTGGTCGACAAGAACGTCTCCGACCTCCTGCGTCTCGCCGACCGCCACCACATCATCGAAAAGGGCCGCATCGTGTGGACCGGCTCCTCGGCCGCCATGCGCGACGATCCCGACTTGCAGCAACGCTATCTGGGCGTTTAACTACGAAGCGCTTTCAGCAAGACTGCCTCGGCACTTTTGCGGTTTGGAAACGCGACAACAAGAGAGCCGCCCCCGGGGAGAGAGGACGCCCATGGACTTTCCGCGCGACTACAATGCCGCCACCGATTTCATCGATCGCCATGTCGCGGCCGGGCGCGGCGATCATCCCGCCTTCATCGATCATGAGCGCACCCTCACCTATGGCGGCCTCGCTACCGCCAGCCGCAGGGCGGGCGATATGCTGACCCGCACCCTCGGCCTGAGGCGCGAAGAGCGGGTGGCGCTGTTGCTGCTCGATACCGTCGATTACCCGGTGGTGTTCTGGGGCGCCATCCGGGCGGGCATCGTGCCGGTGCTGCTCAACACCCTGCTGACGGCCGCCCAGTACCGCTACATGCTGAACGATTCCCGCGCCCGCGTCCTCATCGTCAGCGCCCATTTGCTGCCGGCGGTGGCGGACATCATCGTGGAGACCGGTATCGAAAAGGTGGTGGTGGCGGGCGGCGATGCGGGGCCGCATCTGTCCTTATTGGCGCTACTGGATGAGGTGAACGATGACTTCGCCACGGCGCCGACGGTATCCGACGAGGTGGCCTTCTGGCTCTATTCCTCAGGTTCGACCGGCAATCCCAAGGGCACCATGCACATCCATTCCAGCCTCATGGAAACGGCGCTCACCTACGGCAACCAGGTGCTCGGCATCCGCCCCGACGACAAGGTGTTCTCGGCGGCAAAGATCTTCTTTGCCTACGGGCTCGGCAACTCCGTCACCTTCCCCATGGCTGTCGGGGCGACGACGGTGCTGATGGGCGGCCGCCCGACGCCCGATGCGGTCTTCGAGACCATGAAGGCGCACCAGCCCACCTTATTCTTCGGCGTGCCGACGCTTTATGCCGCCATCCTCGCCAGCCCGGGGTGCACACCCGAGAACGGCTCCGGCGCTTTGCGGCTGTGCGTATCGGCGGGCGAAGCGCTGCCGGAGGAGGTGGGCAAGACCTGGAAGGCCCGCTTCGGCGTCGACATCATCGACGGCGTCGGCTCGACCGAGATGCTGCACATCTTCCTGTCCAACGCGCCCGGTGACGTGCGCTACGGTACGCAAGGAAAGGCGGTGCCCGGCTACACCCTGCTTCTCATCGGCGAGGACGGGGCTGAGGTGGTAGAAGGCGAGATCGGCGAATTGCTGGTGGACGGCCGGTCGTCCTCCATCGGCTACTGGAACCAGCGGGCGAAATCGCGCTCGACCTTCGAGGGCCGCTGGACCCGCACCGGCGACAAGTATTTCCGCGACACGGAGGGCTACTACCACATCTGCGGGCGCACCGATGACATGTTCAAGGTCTCCGGCATCTGGGTCTCGCCGTTCGAGGTCGAGGCGGCGCTGATCGCCCATGCCGCGGTGCTGGAAGCGGGCGTCGTGGCGCATGAGGACGAGGACGGCCTCGTCAAGCCGAAAGCCTTCATCATCCTGAAGGAGGGGATTTCGTCCGAAGGGCTTTACGACGAACTCAAGGAGCACGTGAAGGTCAAGATCGGCAAGTGGAAATACCCGCGCTGGATCGAGTTCGTCGATACCCTCCCCAAGACCGCCACCGGCAAGATCCAGCGTTTCAAGCTCAGGTCGCCGGAGTGAGCGAAAATGGCTTCGACGTTATCGAGGTGGCGGGCAAGCGTCTCGAATGCCGCCGCTCGGGGGCCGGCGATGGTGGCCTGGGACTGATCCTGCTGCACGAGGGGCTGGGCTCGGTGAGCCAGTGGCGCGATTTCCCTGACCGGCTCGCCGCCGCCTCGGCCTGTCCGGTCTTCACCTATTCGCGCGCCGGCTACGGCCGTTCATCGCCCGTGCCGTTGCCGCGACCCTTGAGCTACATGCATGACGAGGCGATGCATGTGCTGCCGGGGGTGATCGAAGCAGCCGGCTTTCGCCGCATCGTGCTGGTCGGGCATTCCGACGGGGCTTCGATTGCCGCCATCCATGCCGGATCGGTGGCGGGCGACGATCTGGCCGGGCTGGTGCTGATGGCGCCGCATTTCTTTACCGAGGAGATGGGGCTTCAAAGCATAGCTGTGGCGCGCGAGGCCTATGAGACGGGGAACCTTCGTGAGCGGCTGAAGCGCCATCACGGGGACAATGTGGATGTCGCCTTCCGGGGCTGGAACGGCGCCTGGCTCGACCCGGCATTCCGCCATTGGGACATCACCGGATTTTTGCCGCGCATCAAGGTGCCGGTGCTGCTGATACAAGGGGCCGGGGATGAATATGGCACGCTTGCCCAGATCGATGCCGGCCAGCGCCTCATCGCCGCGCCCGTCGAACGACTGGTGCTGGAAAAGTGCGGCCACTCCCCCCAGCGCGACCAGCCCGAGGCGACGCTCGCCGCCATCGCGCGATTCGTTCAAGGGGTGAAGACATAACCCGCTATTCCACCCTTCCCCTCCCCGCCCGCCGCCATGTGCCGGGCAGCGGCAGTGCGCCAGATCGGGCATCGCTGGAGAAGGCCGGGGCCGATGCGCAGGCGTTCCGCTATGGTATCGATCTTTTCAACCTCGGATTTTTCTGGGAAGTGCATGAGGTGTGGGAGGCGGTGTGGCTGGCGGCGGTGCCCAACAGCGGTCGCCGCCAGGGGGTGAGGGCGCTCATCCAGATGGCCAACGCCGCCCTCAAGCGGGACATGAAAAAGCCCAACGCCTGCCGGCGGCTGGCGGATGAGGCGGTGGCGCTGGCCATCGATGCCGATCTCTCGGGCGAGGGCCTCGACATCGCCGCGCTCGCGTCGCGATTTGCCGAAGCCGCCCGAAGCGGCGGCGACTTTCCGGCCATCGTCCTTGCGAGCGATCAGCCAAGCAGCGGTTCGAGCAAGTGATAAAGGCGGCGAGCGGCATCGTCCACCGTGAGGCCGTGGGTGTCGAGAGTGAACGCCGCCGCGCCATAGGCGGCCTGGCGCTCGGCGAGGAGGCGGCGCAGGTCGTCCATGGCCGCCTCGCGGCCCGCCATGGGGCGCAGATCGTTCTGGGCGACGACGCGGGCCATGTGGTCTTCCGGGCTGGCCCTGATCCACACGGTGTGAAAATGCCGGCGCACCAGATCATAGGCCTCGCCGTCGGCGACGATGCCGCCACTGGTCTCCAGCACCATCCGCCCCGGCCGGGCGATCAGGTTCTCAAGGGCCTCCACCTCCATGCGGCGGAAGGCTTCAGAGCCGGCCAGCTCCATCAGTTCGCCCGTCTCCATGCCGGCGCGCTCGACGATGGCCTGGGTCAGGCGCACGAAGGCGAGGCCAGTTTGCTGGCCGAGCCGTTCGCCCAGCGTGGTCTTGCCGGCCCCGCGCAGCCCGATGAGCGCAAAGCCTTTCCTCGCAAGCCCGAAGTGCGCCTCGTCGGGAGGGATCAGGGCGTGGATGGAAACCTCCAGCGCGGCGCCGATGCGGGCCAGCAGGTTGAGCGAGACGTTGGCGCTACCGGCCTCCAGTTGCGCCAGATAGCGCTCGGATATGCCGGTCGCTGCGCCCAGCGCCCGCCGCGTCAGGCCGTGGCGCGCCCTGCCCTGACGCACCAGCGCGCCCACTCCACGGGTGAGGGCCTCAACCGCCACCGTTTCGCCGCTTGCCGGTTTCATCATTATCCTCGCTTGAAATGTCAGTATAATTCACGTATGAGTATATTTGCAATAATTTTATGAATTATAATTCATGAAGGCGGGCGATATGGCTGCGACGAAGACCATCGATTTCCTGACCGATCCGGCGCGCTATCGCCACTGGCGCCTCGAGACCGACGGGGCCATTGCCCGTCTCATCATGCAGGTGGACGAGGCCGGCGGACTTTTCCCCGGCTATGAACTGAAGCTCAATTCCTACGATCTCGGCGTCGACATCGAACTGGCCGACGCGGTGCAACGGCTGCGCTTCGAGCATCCGGAAGTGAAGGTCGTCATCATGTGCTCGGGGCGCGACCGGGTGTTCTGTGCCGGCGCCAACATCCGCATGCTGGCCGGTTCCAGCCACGCCCACAAGGTGAACTTCTGCAAGTTCACCAACGAGACGCGCGGCGCCATCGAGGACGCCAGCGAGTTCTCCGGCCAGACCTACATGGCCGCCGTCAACGGCACCGCCGCCGGCGGTGGCTACGAACTGGCGCTGGCCACCGACTGGATCATCCTCACCGACGACGGCTCGGCCTCGGTGTCGCTGCCCGAGGTGCCGCTGCTGGCGGTGCTGCCGGGCACCGGCGGCCTCACCCGCGTCACCGACAAGAGAAAGGTCAGGCGCGACCGGGCGGACGTCTTCTGCACGCTGGAAGAAGGCATGAAGGGGAAAAAGGCACTCGACTGGCGACTGGTGGACGAGATCGTACCGCAGTCGCGCTTTGCCGATGCGGTGACGGCCCGCGCCAGAACACTCGCCGGGCGCTCCGACCGCCCCGATGCCGGACCCGGTGTCAGGCTCGCGCCGCTCGACCGTCAGTTCACAGGCGATGGCGTTTCCTACGGTCATGTCTCGGTGGCGATCGACCGTGCTGCCCGGGTGGCCACCATCAACATTGCCGCACCTTCCGACGCCCCGCCCGCCGATGCCGCGGCGGCCATCGCGCATGGGGATCGCTTTTGGCCGTTGCAGGCGGCGCGCGAGCTGGATGATGCCATCCTGCATCTGCGCCTCAACGAGGCCGACATGGCGGTTATGGTGTTCAAGACCCAGGGTAATCCGGCACGAGTTGCCGCCTATGACGATTTCCTGGAAAAGCACGCCGCCGACTGGTTCATCCGCGAGGTGGCACTCTTATGGAAGCGTGTGCTCAAGCGCATCGACATGACGGCCCGCACCCTGGTGGCGCTGATCGAGCCGGGCTCGGCCTTTGCCGGCCGGCTGGCGGAGATCGCCTTTGCCGCCGACCGCGCCTACATGGCCGATGGGCAGTTCGAGGGCGACAACCGGCCCGAGGCCCGTATCGTCTTGACGGGCGCCAATTTCGGTCCCTGCCCCATGGCCAACGGCCTGACACGGCTTCAGACCCGTTTCCTTGCCGAGCCGGAAAAGCCCGAAAGCCTGAAGGCTCGCATCGGTGAGGCCATCGATGCCGGCGAGGCGGAGACCATCGGCCTCGTCACCTTCGCCCATGACGACATCGACTGGGCCGACGAGGTGCGCATCTTCCTGGAAGAACGCGCCAGCTTCTCCGCCGATGTCCTGACCGGGCTCGAGGCGAACCTGCGCTTTGCCGGGCCCGAAACCATGGAAACGAAGATCTTCGGCCGCCTCACGGCCTGGCAGAACTGGATTTTCCAGCGCCCCAACGCGGTGGGCCCCGAGGGCGCCCTGAAGCGCTACGGCTCCGGCCAGCGCCCCGACTTCAACCCCGAACGTACCTGAAGGGACCGGCCATGAGCGCGATGAACGTCGATTATTCCACCTCCATTCCCAATAACGTCGACCTCACCGACGACCGCCGGGTGCTCAAGGCGCTGGAGCAATGGCATCCGGGCTATCTCGACTGGTGGCAGGATATGGGCCCGGAAGGTTTCCAGGAATCGCTGGTCTATCTGCGCACCGCCATCGGCGTAGATCCCAAGGGCTGGGCCAGGTTCGACTATGTGAAGATGCCGCAATACCGCTGGGGTATCCTGCTGGCGCCGAAGGAGGAAGGCCGCACCATCCCCTGCGGCGAGCACGCCGGCGAGCCCGCCTGGCAGGAGGTGCCGGGCGAACACCGCGCGCTTCTGCGCCGTCTCATCGTCATCCAGGGCGATACCGAACCGGCCTCCGTCGAGCAGCAGCGCCATCTCGGGCAGACGGCCCCTTCGCTTTATGACATGCGCAACCTCTTCCAGGTGAATGTCGAGGAAGGCCGCCATCTGTGGGCCATGGTCTATCTGCTGCACAAGTATTTCGGCCGCGACGGGCGCGAGGAGGCCGACGAGCTGCTGCGCCGCCGCTCCGGCGATGCCGATCATCCGCGCATGCTGGGGGCCTTTAACGAGGCGACGCCCGACTGGCTGTCGTTCTTTATGTTCACCTATTTCACCGACCGTGACGGCAAGATGCAACTGGAGGCGCTGGCCCAGTCGGGGTTCGATCCCCTGTCGCGCACCTGCCGCTTCATGCTGACGGAAGAAGCCCACCACATGTTCGTGGGCGAGACCGGCGTGGGGCGTGCCATCCAGCGCACCTGCGAGGCCATGAAGGAGGCCGGCATCGAGGATCCGAACGACATCGAAGCCGTCAGGGCGCTGGGCGTCATCGACCTGCCCACCATCCAGAAGAAGCTGAACCTGCACTTCTCGCTCACCCTCGATCTTTTCGGTTCGGAAATCTCCACCAACGCCGCCAACGCCTTCAACGCCGGCATCAAGGGGCGCTACCGGGAATCAAAGCTGGAGGACGACCACAGGCTCGTCGGCGCCACCTATCCCGTCCTGCGCCTCGTCGACGGCGAGATCCGCGAATGCCGCGAACCGGCGCTGTCGGCCATCAACATGCGGCTCAGGGACGATTATGTGGCCGATGCCAATGGCGGCGTCCAGCGCTGGAACAAGATCATCGAAAAGGCCGGCGTCGACTTCACACTCTCCCTGCCGCATGTGGCCTTCAACCGCCGCATCGGCGAATTCGCCGCTATCGAGGCCACCCCTGAAGGCAAGCTGCTGAGCGCTGATGAATGGCAGGCGAGAAAGGACGAATGGCTGCCGTCGCTGGCCGATGGTGAATTCATCGCCAGTTTGATGAAGCCGGAATGGGAAGCGGGCAAATATGCCGGCTGGATCGCCCCGCCGCGTGTCGGCATCGACATGAAGCCCGGCGAGTTCGAATATGTGAAGATCGCCTGACGCATACGGGAAGGACCTATGGGCGCGCTCAAGCAGCACCTGATCGACCCGGAAATCTGCATCCGCTGCTATACCTGCGAGGAGCAGTGCCCGGTCGATGCCATCACCCACGATGACAACAATGTCGTGGTGGATGCCGCCTTGTGCAATTTCTGCATGGCCTGTATTGCGCCCTGCCCCACCGGATCCATCGACAACTGGCGGCGGGTCGAGACGCCCTACAGTCTCGATGAACAACTCACCTGGGAGGAACTGCCCCCTCAAGGCGAGATCGCCGAGGATGCAGGCGGCAGCGGCATCGAGGCCTTCGACGATGAAGTGGCAAGCCTCATCGCCGAGGCGCATCGGGGCACCGGCGGTGCGCCGGTGGCGCCCCGTTCGGCCTCCAAACCCTCCATCAACCTCTTCAGCCGCGACAATCCGGCCATCGCCACGGTGCAGGGCAATTACCGCATCACCGCTGAGGGCGCATCGCGCGATGTGCGCCATATCGTTTTGCATTTCGGTTCGACCGTCCTGCCGGTGCTGGAGGGCCAGTCGCTGGGCATCATCCCGCCGGGCAGCGATGAGAACGGCAAGCCCCACCACATGCGGCTTTATTCGGTAGCGAGCCCCCGCGACGGCGAGCGGCCCAACACCAACAATATTTCCCTCACCGTCAAGCACGAGGACAAGGGCGTCTGCTCCACCTATCTCGCAGGCCTGAAAAGGGGCGACGAGGTGAAGGTCATGGGTCCCTTCGGCTCCACCTTCCTGATGCCGCAGGACCCCGAAGCAACCATCGTCATGGTGTGCACCGGCACCGGCTCGGCGCCCTTCAGGGCCTTCACCGAGCGGCGGCGGCGCGCCATGCCCGATGCCCCCGCCCCGCTTGTCATGTTCTTTGGCGCGCGCTCACCCGCCGAGCTGCCCTATTTCGGCCCCTTGCAGAAAGTGCCGCCGTCGATCCTCAAGCAGTATCTGGTCTATTCGCGCCTGCCCGATGCCCCCAGAGAATATGTGCAGGACCGTATGCGCGCCGAGGCCCAGATGCTGAGCGGGATCATCGCCGAAGAGCGCACCCATGTTTTCATCTGCGGCCTGAAGGGCATGGAGACCGGTGTGGACGAGGCCTTTGCCGACATCTGCCGCAAGGCGGGCTGCGACTGGGCGGCGATCAAGCCGGTGATGCGGGCGGGCGGGCGCTATCACGTGGAAACCTATTGAGATGATTTTCCCGAAAGCCGTCACCCCGGCGAAGGCCGGGGTCCAGAACCAGCTGGCAAATGCATCGCGCGCAGCCCTGGATTGCGGCCTGCGCCGCAATGACCAATGGGCAAACCTCAGATGAGGCTCGCCCGCCGCACGATGCTGGTGCTCATCGGCGCGACGGCCCTGGCGGCGCCCGCACGGGCTTATCCGGGCTATCGCCCCTATGCGGAAAACCTCATCTCGCATTTGCCGCAAGGCGCGGTGTTCCGCCGCGACCTCGAAGGTTATCTAGACCGCCTGGCGGTAGCCGCGCGGGTGGCTGCCGGCCATCGCCCCCTCAGGCCCGATGATCTGTTGCGCAACATGGCCCGCGCCCAGGCAGTGGAGATGATGATCGGCAACTTCGTCGGGCATACCTCGGCCTCGGGCTATCAGTACCATGACCGCTTCGAAGCCTTCGCCGACCCGCAAGTGCACGGCAATCATGGCGAGAACGCCGCCCGCGACCGCCAGCCCGGCGCCATTGACGAGGTCAAGGCCAAGCGCCTGTTCCAGCAATGGCTCGACAGCTGGGGCCATCGCCACAACCTCATGAACCCCACCTATGCCTTTGTGGCGACAGGCGCGGTGGCGCGCGGCCACCACCTTTATGCCGTGCAGGAATTCTGGGAGCGCTGATTGCTCGCCGGCGGCAGCCGTTCCAATGCCGGAGGTCAGGCGCTAGGCTCGGGCGGAACATCGAGCGAGGCCGACCATGGCGGGCGATCCCCAGACAATCAGGACAACAGTCGTGGTGACCGGCGGCGGCCCGGCGGGGATGATGACCGGCTACCTCCTGGCGCGCGCCGGCATCGATGTGGTGGTGCTTGAAAAGCACAAGGATTTCCTGCGCGACTTTCGCGGCGACACGGTGCATCCATCGACCCTCGATGTCATCGCCGAACTGGGCCTTTTGGAAGACTTCCTGAAGCTGCCGCACCAGGAAGTGCATTACGCCGAAGCCGACTTCGAGGGCGAGCGCGTGCGGCTTGCCGATTTCACCCACCTGCCGACCGCTTGCAAGTTCATCGCCCTGACGCCGCAATGGAACTTTCTCGATTTCCTCGCGGAAAGGGCCAAACGGTTCGCCGCCTTCCGGCTGATGATGGAGACCGAGGCGCTTGGCCTCAAGCGCGAGGCCGAACGCGTCACCGGGGTCAGCGCCCGCCATGGCGAAACGGCGTTGGACATTGAGGCCAACCTGGTGATCGCCGCCGACGGGCGCCATTCCACCTTGCGCGATGCCGCCGGCTTCGCCGTCCACGATCTCGGCGCGCCCATCGATGTGTTGTGGTTCAAGTTGGCCTATGGCGAGGACAAGCACCATGCCGTGCTCGGCCGCGTCGCCGCCGGACAGGCGCTGGTGATGCTCGACCGCGGCGATTACTGGCAGTGCGCCCTGATCATCCGCAAAGGTACCGCCGACGCGGTGAGGGCGGCCGGCCTCGATTCCTTCCGGGCCCGCATCATGGGCCTGACCGGCCGCTCCGGCGTCGATGAGATCGCGAGCCTCGATGAGGTCAAGCTCTTGACCGTCAGGATCGACCGGCTCGCCCAATGGTGCGCGCCCGGCCTGCTGATCATCGGCGATGCCGCCCATGCCATGTCGCCGGTCGGCGGGGTCGGCATCAACCTTGCCATTCAGGACGCTGTGGCGACCGCCAATATCCTGGCCGAGCCGCTTGCGCGGGGTCGCGTGTCGCTAGACGATCTCGCAAAGGTACCAGCGCGACGGATGTTCCCGACCCGTGCCATGCAGCGCCTGCAGGTCATGATCCAGAACCGGGCCATCGACCCGGTGATCAGGAGCACCGAGAAGATCGGTGTGCCGTGGCCGCTTCGACTGATCAACCGGCTGCCGCTGCTGCAACGCCTGCCGGCCCGGGTGATCGGCCTCGGCTTCCGGCCAGAACATGTGCGTTCTCCCGACGCCTCGGCTCAGCAGTCGTGATCGTCGGGGCAGATCATTTCTTGCCCATGAGTTCGCCTTCGCCGCGCTCGGCCAGCGCTTCGTAGAACCGCGCCAGTCCCGGCACCAGCGCCTCGCCCTCTTCAGCCAGCGCCTTGTATTCGGCGTCGATGGCCTTGCTGCGCTTCTTGCCGCGGCGGGCCATGAGGGCGTCATGACGCTGTTTGAGCGCCAAAAAGTCGGCCGATGCGGCCATCTCCTTATCCCCGAGCAGGATGAAGATGGGGACCGCGTTGGTCTTGCCCTTCAATCCGATGCTGCCGGCATCGAGGAAGGCAAGATCCGGCGCCGCCTCGGCAACCGACGCCGTCACCAGGATGTCGAAGCCCACGTCCTTGGAGGCGCTTTCCACCCGCGAGGCGACGTTGACCGCATCGCCGATGCACGAATAATCGAAGCGCTCCGCCGAGCCGAGATTACCGGCCACCGCCTCACCCGTGTTGAGGCCTATGCCGATGCGCGCCGTGAGCCCCTTGTCCTTGAAGCCGAAGGTATCGCTCTCGGTCATCTCGTGGAGTACCCGTCGCATGTCGAGGGTGGCGAGGCAGGCCTTTTCCTCATGCCCTGCAATGTCCAGCGGGGCGTTCCAGAAGGCCATCAGCGCATCGCCGATATATTTGTCGATGGTGCCGTCATGGGCTGTCACCCGGCGGCTCATCTCACCCAGCAACTGGTTGAGGAAGACCACCAGTTCCTCCGGATCGAGCTTTTCGCTGATCGGGGTGAACCCGCGGACGTCGGAGAACATCACCGTTATTTCGCGCAGATCGCCGCCCAGCTTGAGGCGGCTCGGGTCCTCCTGGATCTGGGCCAGCACCGAGGGCGAGACGTAATGCGAAAAGGCACGGCGCACGAAGCGGGTTTCGCGATCGGCGATCAGGAAGCGGTAGGCGGTCATGGAAAAGGTCGCGGTGAACACCGTGAACACCGGAAACGACAGGTCGATCAGCAGGCCGGCGCGCACGAAGGCCTGCCACACGCCGGCGAACATCGCCGAGGCCACCGCGCCGCCCACCGCCATGGACATCAGCGGTCCGAGAAACAGCATCGAGACCACCAGCCCCAGACCTGTCACGGCCGAGACGATCAGTTCGGCCCCGTCGAGCCAGTCGGGGCGCGACAGGAAGGTGCCGGCGATGATCTGTTCGGCCGCCTGGGCGTGGATCGAAACCCCCGGCACCGTCTCGCCCAGCGGCGTGACACGGGCATCGAGAAGACCCACCGCCGAAGCGCCGACGAACACGATGTTGCCGGCGATCAGGTTTTTCAGCGCCTGGTCGTGGCCGCCCTGCAACACCCGGCGCACCGATACGTAAAGGCCGGGATCGTCGTGACGGTAATAGAGCCACATCTCGCCATGTCGCGTCACCGGCACGGTGAAGTTGCCGATCCGGATGTCTTCCATGATCTCGGGTTGATCGCTGGCGCCGCGGATGATGTAGGTCGAGGCGCCTTGCGCCACCCGCAGGGCCTCGAGGACGAGGGACGGATAGGGCTTGCCGCCATGTTGCAGCATGAGTGGAATGGCGCGAACGACGCCCGTCTGCTCGCCGGGCGTCAGGCTCATGGACCCAAGGCCCCTGGCGGCCTCCTGCAACACCGGGACAACGGGTGTCACTCTCTCGAAGGATGGCAAGGCATCGAGGGGGCGACTGCCGGAGACAGCGTAGCCCGACTTGAGCACCGGCGGAGGGCCGCCCGATGCACCGGTGACGCCGAAGGCGAGAACCGCCGGGGTCGTGGTCAGGGCATCGGCGAAGACGCCATCATTGTTCCTGAGACCCGACAGGCGGCCGGCCGCATCGCCCAGCAGCGATTTCAACTCATCCGCGGTGGCGAGATTGGACGGCGACAGGCGGTCGGGCTCGGCAAAGGCGATATCGAAGACGACCACGGCCGCGCCCAGCTTTCCCAGCCGGTCCACCAGCCGTGCCAGACGATCGCGCGGCCACGGCCACTGGCCATAGGCCTTGAGCGATGCCTCATCGATATCGACGACCCGCACCGGCTGATCGCTGTTGTTGCGCGGCTTGAGGCGCTGCAACTGGTCGAAGCCGAGTTGGCGCACCTGATGAACGACGAAGGGGTCGCTGGCCCGCAAACCGCACAAGGCCACCACCACCGCGATCCCGAACAGCAAGGCGAGGAAGCGGGATGTCCTCATGATCGCGGCGGTGTCCCGGTGTTGCCGGCTTCAAGCCGGGACATGATCCTAGTAGTTGTTGCCGTAGCGGTCGCCCCTCGACACGCCACTTTCGCCATTGGGCTTGACAACGCCGCTATGATCGCCGCTGCCGCAATGGGCCGAGCCGACGCGCATGGACGGGCTCAGATCCGACTCGCGCTTGAGGAAGGGGAAGGCCAGCCTGATCTGCTGGTCTGTCAGCGCCGCGGTCTGCGTCTTGACCACGCTGCCGTCGTTGATGAGGGCCACGTCGCAACTGGCGCGCAGGTTGGCGCAAATGTTCGACGACAGGCTGCAGATGCGGACAATCCCGCCATAAAGCGCCATCGCCGTGGGCCTGATGCGGGCCACGGAAAAGTCGAACTCGGTGCCACGAATACCGATTGTCGCCGTCGGGGTCTTCAGGCGGTAAGCCTGCTTGGCACTGTTGCCGGTGAGAAACCGGAAGGCGCCGCGCGAGGCCGTCAGCCCGAAGCTGTTGAGCTTGTTGGACGACTGCATCACGTAAGTGTCGATCACCATCGAGGAATTGGCGCCGACCGCGAGTTTGGTGTGATCGGAGAACTCGATCTCGACTTGCCCGAAAACGTTGGTCTCCACCTTGTCGCCAAGAAAAATGTCGGCGCCGCTTGCGAGGCTGCGGGTGCCATCGGGCCCGACGGCTGTGGCGCCGCCACGCACCGAAACCGCCGTGCCCACCGGTGTGGCTGCCGATGCCGGCATGGCCATGGCTGCAAGGCCGATCAGACTCCAAACCAGTATCAGGAATGAATAGAATCGCATGCTCCCCAGCTCCATCAATGCCCGCCGCCGGTCAACATTTACCGCCCGCAGATGAAATCGCGCGATGCGACAATAGCAATCCGCAATTGACGCCACAATGGTCGCGCGGCAAGTTCGCCAGGGTTCGGTTCCATGGGTGCGAAGCGGAGTTTCGAGCGGTTGGAATCGACACCATGTGCCGGCCGTCGCGCCTTCATGCAGCCCGGCGATTGACAAGTCCCCGAGCCCGTTTCAGGTTTTGTCCATGCCCGAGGACGATCCCCTCATCATCCATGACGGCCGCCAGTCCGGGACCGCCGCGGCCGTGGCGCGCGGGGCGGGCCGACTGCTGCGCCAGGCCAATTACGTGCCGATCAGCGAGTTCGTGCTGCCGACCGGGCGGCGGGTCGATCTCATCGCGCTCGATACGGCGGGCTCGGTGCTCATCGTCGAGGTGAAATCCTCCATCGCCGATTTTCGTGCCGACCAGAAATGGTCGGACTATCTCGACTTTTGCGACCTGATGTATTTCGCCATCCCCGCCGAGGTACCCCGCGACCTGATCCCGGCCGACACCGGGCTGATCCTTGCCGATGCCTGGGGGGCGGCCTTCCTGCGCCACCCCGAGCGCAAGGCCCTGCCGGCGGCGCGGCGCCGGGCGATCACGTTGCAATTCGCTCGCGCGGCAGCCCAGCGCCTGCATGAGATCCACGACCCCAACGCCCGCCTGATGGCGCCGTGAGGACCGTGGGGAATACCTGGTCTGGCGACTACCGCGGTGCGCGCTTGGCGAGGATGCGTTGCAGGGTGCGGCGGTGCATGTTGAGGCGGCGGGCGGTTTCCGAGACGTTGCGGTTGCACAATTCGTACACCCGCTGGATATGCTCCCAGCGCACCCGGTCGGCCGACATGGGGTTTTCCGGCGGCGGGGCGCGATCGGCCCCGTTGGCCATCAGCGCGTCGTAGACGGCATCGGCATCGGCGGGCTTGGAGAGATAGTCGACAGCCCCCAGCTTGACCGCCGAGACGGCGGTGGCGAAATTCCCGTAGCCTGTAAGCACCACGGCGCGGGCATCGGGCCTCGATTGGTGCAGCACCTCGATGACGTCGAGGCCGTTGCCGTCGTTGAGGCGCAGGTCGACCACCGCGTAGCTGGGCGGCTGGCGGCGTATCTCGGCGATGCCGTCAACCACCGTCTCGGCCATGCGCACCTCGAAGCCGCGCGTTTCCATGGCCCGGCCCAGTCGATTGAGGAACGGCCGGTCGTCGTCGACCAGCAGTAATGTCATTTCCCCCGTTGGGGTGCCGTCAGTCATTCGTCAGGTCTCCATTGTCGCCGCGCCGTCCGGCGAGCTGTTTGATGGCCTCTTATACGGAACCGTGCGACCTCATGTCACCCCAATTATTCCAATGTTACCGGGGTTTAACTTATCCTTGGGAGGCGCTTTTGTTCGCCGCCCTAGAGAGCCTGGCGCAATTCGCGCGCTTCGATGGCACGACGCGGCCAGGCCACGCGCACGATGGCGCCGGTTTGCGGCTGGGCTCGGTTGGCAAGCGTCACGGCGGCACCGGAGCGCTCCAGCAGGGTCTTGGCGATGAAGAACCCGAGCCCCATGCCGTCGTGGTCGGCATCGGCTCCTGCCTCCTCCAGCGGCCCATAGCCCGCCCTGGTGGTGACATAGGGTTCGCCCAGCCGGTCGATGACCACCTGGGCAAAGCCCGGCCCATCGTCGATCACCATGATGGCGATCTCCTCGGGCGTCCATGAGATGTCAACGTCCACCCGGCTGGCGGCGAAGTCGACGGCGTTTTCCAGAATGTTGGCAAGGCCGAAGGCGATGCCCGGATTGCGGATGACCGACGGCTCGCCGGCGCGGTCGCGGCCGCCGAGGCCCGTCGGGTTCGGGGTGACCACGATCTCCACCGGCCCGCCGCGTAACGGCTCGGCCACGTCCTCGGCCATCACCGTCACCTTGACGCTGGCGAACATGGCATCGCTCTGGGATTCGCGATTGGCCAGTCGCGACAGGATCTCCCGGCAGCGCTGGGCCTGGGATATGAGCAGGTCGAGATCCTCCGCGTGGGCCTCGGCATCGGGCAGTTCGCGCTTCAGTTCCTTGGCTACCAGCGCGATGGTGCCGAGCGGTGTCCCCAGTTCGTGGGCCGCCGCCGCCGCCAGGCCGTCGAGGGCCGACAGTTGCTGCTCGCGCGCCAGCACCTGCTCGGTCGCCGCCAAGGCGTCCGACATCTGCCGCGCCTCGCTGGCGATGCGATAGGCGTACATGATGGAAAACACCAGCCCCGACAACAGTGCCGTCCATAACCCGGCGGCATAGATCTGCGGCAGCACCAGACGGGTCGAGGGATACCATGGCAGCGGCAGGTGAAAGAACGCCAGCGTGGTGATCAGCGCCAGTGTCAGGGTGCCGAGCGCCACCGTGCGCGACAGGGGCAGGGTCGAGGCGGAAACGGTAACCGGTACCAGGAACAGGAACATGAACGGATTCTGGATGCCGCCGGTGAGATATAATAGGCCGGCAAGCTGCACGATGTCGTAGCCCAGCAGCAGCGCCGCATAGCGGTCCTCCAGCCTGAGGCTGGTGCGCCAGCGGATGGTGAGGAAGATGTTGAGCCAGGCGCTGAGGGCGATCACCGCCAGGCACCAGCCGAGCGGCAGCCGGAACCCGAGCCCGAAATGCACTCCCAGGACGGCCGTCATCTGGCCGATGACGGCAAGCCAGCGCAACCGCACCAGGGTCTGCAGCCGGAGGCCTTCGACCGCCACCCTGAGGCGTTGCGCCATGCCGGGAAAGAAGCTTCCCGCAGTCTCCAGCGCGCCGCCTATGTTGTCGTGACCGGTCATCGCCGCAATTTGGCGTCAGGTCAATCCGGCGGCAAGGGGCAATCGCCGCCCGTCCTGCCGGCGATGCGGACAAGCGGGCGCATTTGCCGCCTTGCGGTTGCCGCCGTCCGCCGCCATATAATCACATAATGATCCGTCGCTATCACGTCATTGCCGTGGTGGCCCTGGTTGCCGCCGCGACGCTCATGACATTCACCGCCTATCGCTATGTCACGCGCGGGACTTATGCCTCGCTCGGCGACGCGCTGGTCGGCGGCCCCTTCACGCTGACCGACCAGACCGGCAAGACCGTGACCAATGCCGACTTCAAGGGCCGCTACATGCTGGTCTATTTCGGCTACACGTTCTGCCCCGACGTCTGCCCGACCGAATTGCAGGTGATGTCGGCGGCCCTCGACAAGCTGGGGGCGGCGGGCGACAGAATCGTCCCCATCTTCATCACCATCGATCCGGCGCGCGATACGCCCAAGGTCATGGCGCAGTACGTGGCCAACTTCAATCCACGCTTCATCGGCCTGACCGGCAGCCCCGAACAGATCGCTTCCGTCGCCAGGGCCTACCGCGTCTACTACGCCAAGGCCAAGGGCTGGGAGACCGCCGGCGACAGCTATCTGATGGATCATTCCAGCATCATCTACCTGATGGGTCCGGACGGCAAATTCGTGAAGCACTTCACCTACACCACCGACGCCGGCGGGCTGGCCGGCCAGTTGAAGGCGGCTGTCGGAGGTTGAAAGGTTCGTCAAAACTTGACGTTTACGTAACAAAGTCATCATTCCATTGTTTAGGACAGCGTGCGTTGCCAAGTCCGCTCGATAGCTGTTAGGCTCGAAAGCGGGGTGACGTGGGCTGAGGGGCAAGAAAGACTGATGCTCTATTATCTGTATGAAATGAACCACGCCGCGGTGGCGCCATGGCGGGCAGCGGCGAATTACGGCCGTTTCTTCTGGAAAAACCCGTTCAATCCGCTGGCCGGCACGCAGCTCGGGCGCAACATGGCGGCGCCTCTCGATATCTTCGAGCGAATCACCCGCCGCTACGGCAAGCCGGAATTCGGCATCACCGAAACCTTGATGGGTGAAGCGCTGGTGCCGGTGACCCCTGAATGCCTGTGGCACAAGCCGTTCTGCACCCTGCTGCATTTCAAGAAAGACCTGCCGGCCAGGGTACGTCAGCAAAAGCTGCTCATCGTGGCGCCCATGTCGGGCCACTACGCCACCCTGCTGCGCGGCACGGTGGAGGCCATGCTGCCCCACGCCGATGTCTACATCACCGACTGGGTGGATGCCCGTCAGGTGCCGGTGGTGGAGGGGACCTTCGATCTCGACGATTATGTCGATTACGTCACCGAGATCCTCGACCACCTGGGCCCCGGCGTGCATGTCATGGCGGTGTGCCAGCCCTCGGTGCCGGTGCTCGCCGCCGTGAGTTTGATGAACGCCCGCAAGGCCCCGGCGACGCCCGCCTCGATGATCCTCATGGGCGGCCCCATCGACACCCGCCGCAACCCCACCGTGGTCAACGACCTGGCGATGCGCCGGGGCATCGACTGGTTCGAGAACAATGTGGTGGTGCAGGTGCCGTTCCCCCATTCGGGCTTCATGCGCGACGTCTATCCGGGGTTCCTGCAACTGACCGGCTTCATGACCATGAACCTCGAACGCCACGTCAACGCCCATCAGGAGCTGTTCTGGCACCTGGTGGAGGGCGACGGGGACTCGGCGGACAAGCACCAGGATTTCTACGACGAGTATTGCTCGGTCATGGACCTCACCGCCGAGTTCTATCTGCAGACGGTGGAAAAGGTGTTCATCGAGCATGCCCTGCCACGCGGCACCTTCACCCATCGTGGCGAGAAGGTCGAACCGGCCGCCATCACCAGGACCGCCCTGATGACCATCGAGGGCGAGCGCGACGATATTTCCGGCGTCGGCCAGACCGGTGCCGCCCACGGGCTGTGCACCAATATCCCGGCATCGCGGCGGCGCCATCACCTGCAGCGCGGCGTCGGCCACTACGGTGTCTTCAACGGCGGCCGCTTCCGGGCTGAGATCGTGCCGGCCATTGTGGAGTTCATGGCCGCCAACCGCCCCACCAACTGACGGGCTGCAAAAGCCCTTCGGCGCATCGTGATTTTGTCGCAAAAGTGCGTAGACTTTCGCGACCATGATCGAGCGATTCGCATCGAGGGGCCCAGCCGTTGCTTGACTTTCTTCACCGTTCGCGCGTCGAGCCGCGATCCCTTCTCACCATCGACGGCGAGGCGGTCAGCGTTTCCTTCCGCCGCAACGAGCGGGCACGGCGCATGATCCTGCGCCTCAAGGGCGACGGGGTGGTGGTGACCCTGCCGCCGCGCGCCAGCGAGCGTGCCGGTCTCGAATTCGCCGCCACCCATGCCGCCTGGATCCGCCGCCAACTGGCCGGCCGGCCCGACCCGCGACCTTTCGCCCATGGTGCCGTGGTGCCGTTGCGCGGCATTCCCCACCGCATCGAGCAGGCAGCCGTGCGGCGCGGCGGCATTGTGATCGTCGACGAGGGCGAGCCGCGCCTCATGGTGGCAGCCGACGCCCCCCACATCGCCCGCCGGGTGAGCGACTGGCTGAAGGCCGAGGCGCGGCGCGATCTCGGCGATGCCTCGCTGCGCCATGCCGCCGCCATGGCGACGCGCTACCGCCGCCTCACCTTGCGCGATCCGGCCGGCCGCTGGGGGTCATGCACGGCGACCGGACACCTCTCCTATTCATGGCGCCTGATCCTCGCCCCCGCCTTCGTGCTCGACTACGTGGCCGCCCACGAGGTTGCCCATCTCATCGAGATGAACCATTCGGCCCGCTTCTGGCGGCTGGTCAGGGCGCATGCGCCGCATGCCGAGGAAGCGCGGCGCTGGCTCAAGGTCCACGGACAGGGCCTGCACCGCTACGGCACCGAGAGCTGAACGCCAATGGATGTTGCCGTCACAGCATGATGCCGAAAAGTGGACACCACTTTTCGCATAACATCGTGCTCAAACTCTCGGGACATTGCCGTCAGCGGCTGTTGAGCAGGTCTTTCTGGCGCTGCTTGAGGCGCCGGATGCGTTCCTGCTCGGTAACGCTGTCGGCCGTCGGCTGCTGCTGGCCGGCGTTGGGATCGGCCGGCACCTGCGGCTGGCCGTTGCCGAACATCGATTGCAGCATGCCGAAGATACCGTTGCCCTGGTTTTGCTGGTCGCTGGCAAAAGGTGTCTGCTGCCAGTTGCCCGGCAGCGGCTTGGGTGGCAGATCCTTGTGGGCGTAGGCCATGATGTCGTGCCAGATCATCGCCGGCAGGTTGCCGCCGGTCACCCGGTTGGTAGGTGAGTTGTCGTCATTGCCGACCCATACGCCCGCCACGTAATAGCTGGAGTAGCCAATGAACCAGGCATCGCGGTAGTCCTGGCTGGTGCCGGTCTTGCCCGCCACGTCCTGGGGCGGCAACTGGGCGCGCTTTCCAGTACCTTCGGCAATCACGGTGCGCAGCATGTCGTTCATGGCGCCGACGTCGTAGTCGGTCATGGTGATGCCGAAGCCGTCGCCCTGGCGCTGGTAGAGGACGCGCCCGTCGCGGGTGGAGACACGGGTGATGACATAGGGGATGACGGTGCGGCCGTCATTGGCGAACGGGGCATAGGCACCGGTCAGTTCCAGAAGGCTCACCTCCGAGGTGCCCAGCGCGATCGAGGCGTTGTCCTGCAAATCCGAGCTGATGCCGAGGCGGTGGGCGGTGGCGATCACGTTCTTGGGGCCGACCTTGACGGCGAGTTTGGCCGCCACCGCGTTGAGCGAATGCGCCAGGGCGGTGCGCAAGGTGACCGGCCCCATGTATTCGCGCTTGTAGTTCTCCGGCGACCAGCCGCCGAAGGTCACCGGCTCGTCCACCTCGATCGTATCGGGCGTCATGCCCTGCTCGATGGCGGTGAGATAGACGAAGGGCTTGAACGCCGATCCCGGCTGGCGCTTCGATCTGACGGCGCGATTGTACTGGCTCTTGAGGTAGGAGCGCCCGCCCACCATGGCCCTCACCGCGCCGTTGACGTCGAGCACCACGGCAGCACCCTGGCTCGCCTTGCGTTTCGGTCCCTCGGTGTCGAGCACCTGCTGCACCGCCTTCTCGGCCACCGACTGGAGATTGCGGTCGATGGTGGTCTCCACCACGATGGAAGAGTCGAACTTGCCGACCAGGTCGGGGATCTGCTCGCTCACCCAGTCGACGATGTACTGGCTGGCCGGCCGGTGGTCGGCGGCGCGCACCGTGGTCGGCGCGTTCTCGGCCTGCAGTGCCTGCCTTTGGGTGATGAAGCCCACATTTACCATGGCCTTCAGCACCTCGCTGGCGCGCGCTTCCGCCTTCTTGGGGTGATGGATCGGGTTATAGGTGGTGGGCGCCTTGAGCACGGCGGCCAGGATGGTCGCCTCGTGCAGCGTCACATCGCGTGCCGACTTGCCGAAGAAGGCCTGCGCCGCCTTGTCGACGCCCACGCCGGGGCCGCCGAAATAGATGCGGTTCATGTAGAGCTGCAGGATCTCGTCCTTGGAGAACTTGTTCTCCAGCCACAGGGCCAGAACGGCTTCCTGGAACTTGCGCGTATAGGTGCGCTCGGGCTTGAGGAACAGGTTCTTGGCCAGTTGCTGGGTGAGCGTCGAGCCGCCCTGCACGGTATGCCCGGCCCGGATATTGGCTGCCATGGCCCTGATGAGGCCGATCGGGTCGATGCCGAAATGCGAATAGAAGCGTCGGTCCTCGATGGCGATGATCGCCTGCGGCAGATAGCTCGGCACCTCGTCGATGCGCACCGCGTCGCCGAAGAACGAGCCGCGCTCGGCGACGATCTGCCCGTCGGCGGCCAGGATCATGATCCCCGGTTCGCGCTTGGGGATCTGGAACAGGCCCTGGCTTTCCAGGGTCATGTAGGTATAGGCGGTGAGCACCGCCAGCATGGTGCAGCCAGCCAGCCCGAGCGTCACCGACCAGCCGGCCAGCCGCCACAACAGGGACCGGCGGCGTTTCTTCTGCCCCCGCCCGCCGGGCACCTTGCCGGCATCGCGGCGCGCCAGCAACCGCGGCTCGACGCGCTTGCCGCGCGCCTTCTTGCGGCGCTTGCGTCCCAGTCCGAACACTCTTCTTAAGTCCGTCGCTAGTTTTTGCGGGTCCGACAGCGTTCGGGCCGCACAGTTAACAGGTGCTTAACGCCGGCCTTGCCATCTCGCCGCCAGCATAGGCGTGAACGTGTCGCAAACGTGGCGCGGCTCACTCACACATCCAGGTTGGCGACCGACAGGGCGTTTTCGCGGATGAAATCGCGCCGCGGCTCCACCACATCGCCCATCAGCTTGGAGAACAGGTCGTTGGCCCCATCCAGCTCGCGCACCTGGACCCTGAGCAGCGAACGGGCGTTGACGTCCAGCGTCGTCTCCCATAGCTGCTCCGGGTTCATCTCGCCCAGACCCTTGTAGCGCTGCATGGCGATGCCTTTGCGTCCCTGCTGGAACACCGCCTCCAGGAGCGCCATGGGCCCGCGCACCACGATGTCGGTCTCCTTGCGCCTCAGACGCGCCGCCTTGCTGTAAATCTCCTGCAGGTGGGACGCCTTGCGGTCGAGGCGCAGGGCATCGGACGAGGCGATCAGCCGCCCGTCGATGGTATGGCTCTCGCGCACCCCGCGCACCTCGCGCTCGAACGTCAGGCCTCCATCGGCGGTCGGTGTGCCCTGCCAGCCGCGCTCGGTTTCCTCCGACAGGAGATCGAGACGCCGGGCGATATAGGCCGCCGCTGCCTCCGCCCGTTCGGGATCGCTCAGCAGTTCGGGATTGAGCGCCCCGGCGATCGCCGCCTGCTCGATGACGAAGCGGGGATAGCGCGAATGCAGCGCCTCGATGGCGGCGCGGATGGAAAGCGCCTCGGTGATGATGGCGTTGAGGTCCGGTCCGGCCCGTTCCTCGCCGTTGGCGAGGATGAGGACGGTGTCCTCCAGCCCCTGGTCGATGAGGTAGCGCTCGAGCGCTGCATCGTCCTTGAGGTATTGCTCGGAAGACCCGCGCTTGACCTTGTAGAGCGGCGGCTGGGCGATATAGAGGTGGCCGCGCTCGATCACCTCGGGCATCTGCCGGTAGAAGAAGGTCAAGAGCAGGGTGCGGATATGGGCGCCGTCCACGTCGGCATCGGTCATGATGATGATCTTGTGATAGCGCAGCTTCGAGATGTCGAAATCGTCGCGCCCGATGCCGGCGCCGAGCGCCGTGATCAGGGTCCCGATTTCCGCCGACCCCAGCATCTTGTCGAAGCGGGCGCGCTCGACATTGAGGATCTTGCCGCGCAACGGCAGCACCGCCTGGTTCTCGCGGTTGCGCGCCTGCTTGGCCGAGCCGCCGGCCGAATCGCCCTCCACGATGAACAGCTCCGACTTGGCGGGATCGCGTTCCTGGCAGTCGGCGAGCTTGCCCGGTAGCGAGGCGACATCGAGCGCTCCCTTGCGGCGTGTCAGGTCGCGCGCCTTGCGCGCCGCCTCGCGCGCCGCCGCCGCCTCCACCACCTTGGAGATGATCTGCCGAGCCTCTGCCGGGTGTTCCTCGAACCAGGTGGAAAGCCCTTCGCCGATGACGCTCTCGACCACCGGTCGGACTTCGGAGGAGACCAGCTTGTCCTTGGTCTGGGAGGAGAATTTCGGGTCCGGCACCTTGACCGACAGGACCGCCGTCAGCCCCTCGCGGGCATCGTCGCCGGTGAGCGCCACCTTTTCCTTGCGCGCCAGCCCCGATTCGTTGGCGTAGTTGTTGACGACCCGGGTGAGCGCCCCGCGAAAGCCCGCCAGATGGGTGCCGCCGTCACGCTGGGGAATGTTGTTGGTGTAGCACAGCACCGTCTCGTGATAGCTGTCGTTCCACCACAAGGCGCAGTCGACGGTGGTGCCGTCGCGCTCGGCATGCATGGCGATGGGTTCGGCCATCACCGGGGTACGGGTGCGGTCGAGATAGTGCACGAAGGCATTGATGCCGCCCTCGTAGTATAGCTCCTGGGATTTCGGCTCGATACCGCGCCTGTCGGTGAGCACGATGCGTACGCCGGAATTGAGGAAGGCCAGTTCGCGCAACCGGTGCTCCAGCGTGGCGTAGTCGAACTCGGTCATGGTGAAGGTCTTGGGGCTGGGCAGGAAGGTGACTTCGGTGCCCTTCTTTCCCCCGCCATCGCCGACGACCGCGAGGGGTGCATCGGGCACGCCGTCGGTAAAGGTCATCACGTGTTCCTTGCCGGCCCGCCAGATGCGAAGCGTCAGCTTCGACGACAGCGCATTGACCACCGACACGCCCACCCCGTGCAGGCCGCCGGAGACCTTGTAGGAGTTCTGGTCGAACTTTCCACCGGCGTGAAGCTGCGTCATGATCACCTCGGCCGCCGACACCCCCTCGCCCGAATGGATGTCGGTGGGGATGCCGCGGCCGTTGTCGGTGACGGTCACCGAGCCGTCGGCGTTGAGGGTGACGGTCACCAGGTCGCAATAGCCCGCCAGCGATTCATCGATGGCGTTGTCCACCACCTCGTAGATCATGTGATGGAGGCCGGAGCCGTCGTCGGTGTCGCCGATATACATGCCCGGACGCTTGCGCACCGCATCGAGACCCTTCAGGACCTTGATCAATTCGGCACCGTAGTCGTCGCCGTCGGGCTTGGAGATTTCGTCGTTCATGGCGTCCTTCCAGACCTTTGAGCCGCTGTGAAGCGCTTGAGTTCCCCAGCCTCGATCACACCGGTATCGACCCGCGACCCGAGCCCTGCGAACTGTGTTTCATCGGTGCCCGTCATCCATGCCTGGGCACCCAGATCGGCCAGTTCGGTGAACAGTCCCTCGCGCCGTTCGGCATCGAGATGGGCCGTCACCTCGTCCAGCAGCACCAGCGGCGCCCAGCCGTCGAAACTGTCGCGCGCGGCGCGCGCATGCGCCAGGACCAGGCCGATCAGCAACGCTTTCTGCTCACCCGTCGAGCACGACTTCGCCGCCATGGCGCGGCCCATGTGGGTCACGGCGAGATCGCTGCGGTGCGGTCCCTTGAGGGTGCGGCCGGCTGCCTGGTCGATTTTGCGCGAATCATGCAGCATCTTACGATATTCGTCCTCCACCTGCACGGCCGGAGCGGCCTGAAGGCGTATTTCCATGGCGCCCTCCAGCGCCAGTTCGGCCACCGGAAAGGCGGATTTGAGGCGCCCCGAGGGCGCCTCGCCCAGATAGCCCCGCATGGCCTCGATCGCCGCCACGCGGGCCGCCGCCACCGCCACCGCGGCCTCGGCCAGTTCGTGCTCGACGGCGGTGAGCCATTTGGTCTCTCCCGCCCGCTCCGCCAGCAACCGGTTGCGCTCGCGCAAGCTGCGCTCCAGCGCATTCACCCGGGTGCCGTGCGCCGGGTCGAAGGCCTGCACCAGGCGATCGACGAACTTGCGCCGCTCCGACGCCGCCCCGGTGAACAGCCGGTCCATGGCCGGCGTCAGCCACAAAACCCTGAGATGCTCGGCAAAGGCACCCGAGCCGCGCACCGGGCCACCGTCGATGAGCACCTGGCGCGAGGCCGCCTGCTCCTCGCCCTCATCGCCGCTCTTTTCCCAGGCGGTACCGAGTGTCACGTCGCCCAGCGGACCTTCGAGACGGGCCGCCACCGCCCAGCGTCGCCCTTCCGGCAGGCGCGCCAGGTCGGCGTATTGGCTGCCGCGCAAGCCGCGCCCGGCGGTCAGCAGCGACACCGCCTCCATCAGGTTGGTCTTGCCGGCCCCGTTGGGTCCCACCAGCACCACCGGCGCCCCCGTCAGTTCAAGCCGCAGGGCATCGTAATTGCGAAACCCCGTCAGGGTGAGACGGGTGAGGCTGACGGCGCGCCTTGAAGGCCCGCCTGGCGCGGCGTCCTCGCTGCTGCTCGGCATCTTCTTTCCGGTATAGGCTACACCCGCATGGGCATGAGCACATACAGTGCCCGTTGATCCGCGGTGTCGCGCACGATGGTCGGCGATCCGGCATCGGCGAATTCGAAACTGGCGCTGTCGCCCTTGAACTGGCTCGCGATATCAAGGAGATAGCGAGAGTTGAAGCCGATATCAAGCGGCTCGTCGGCATACGACGCGGCGAGTTCTTCTTCGGCCGAACCCAATTCCGGATTGTTGACCGACAACACCACCTTGTCGGCCGCGATGTTGAGCTTCACCGCCCGGCCCTTTTCGCTGGAAATGGTGGATACCCGGTCGACCGCATTGGTGAACAGGCGGATATCGACCTCCATGCGCTTGTCGTTGCGCTGCGGGATGACCCGCTCGTAATCGGGAAAGGTGCCGTCGATGAGCTTGGAGGTGAGGGTCAGGTTGCCGGCCCCGAAACGGATTTTGGCGCTCGACAGGGAGACATCGACGCTTGTCTCGGAATCCTCCAGAAGCCGCGCCAGTTCCAGCACCGTCTTGCGCGGCACGATGACGCCGGGCATGCCGGCCGAACCGTCCGGGGCCTCGACCTCGACCTGGGCGAGGCGGTGGCCATCGGTGGCGACGGCCCGCAGGCGCGCCTGGCCGTCCGCCTCGACGTGATGCAGATAGATGCCGTTGAGGTAATAGCGCGTCTCCTCGGTGGAGATGGCAAAGCGGGTCTTTTCGATGAGGAATTTCAGGTCCGCCGCCGACAGCGCGAAATTGTGAGAGAATTCGCCGGCGGCGAGATCGGGAAAGTCGGCCGGCGGCAGCGCCTGCAGCGAAAACCGCGAACGACCGGAAATGACCGCCAGCCGCCCCTCGTCGGGCCCCTGCTCGATCTCGATCTGGGCTCCGTCGGGAAGCTTGCGCACGATGTCGTGGATCATGTGGGCGGGCACCGTGGTGGCGCCGGCCTGGGCGACATCGGCCGTCACCTCGTCGATCACCTCGATGTCGAGATCGGTCGCAGTCAGCCGCACTGCGCCGTCGGCGGCATTGACCAGCACATTGGAGAGGATCGGAATGGTGTTGCGCCGCTCCACCACCGACTGCACGTGGCTGAGGGACTTGAGCAGAGCCGAACGCTCGATGGTGACACGCATTGCGATGTTCCCGCATTGTCGGCAGCCGGGGCCGAGGGTACAAAATCCCGCCCCGCCGGCACCAAGGCACCGGCAGGCGCAACTTATCCCGACTTTGGCGGCAAATTTCCGGCAAAGCAAGGCCTTGCCGGCGTGAGAGAGCGCCTATTGCTGCTCGATCAGCCGCGTCAGCAGCGCCACCTCGCGCGACAGGCGCTCGTCGCCCTTCATCAACTCGTCGATCTTGCGCACCGCGTGCAGGACGGTGGAATGGTCGCGTCCGCCGAAGCGCTTGCCGATTTCCGGCAGCGACCGGGGCGTGAGCTTCTTGGCCAGATACATGCCCACCTGGCGCGGCCTGACGATGGAGCGGGCGCGGCGCGGCGACAGGAGATCGGCGCGGCTGACATTGTAATGGCGTCCGACGATCTGCAGGATGTCGTCGATACGCACCCTCACGACCTCCTGGTTCTGGGCGAGATCGCGCAACGCCAGCGCCGCCATGTCGATCGACAGCGGCCCGCGGTTGACCTCCTGGCGGGCGACCACCCTGACCAGCGCTCCTTCCAGTTCGCGGCCGCCGCCGTTGATGCGGTTGGCGATATATTCGAGCACGTCGGCGGGCACCTGGGCCGCGGCCGGGTTGCGGCGCTGCATGTCGGCGAGCCGCCTGGTGAGGATGGCGCGCCTCAGGTCGAGGTCGGGATATTCGATATCGACCACCAGCCCGCCGGCAAACCGCGAGCGCATGCGCTGGTCGATCGATTCGAGCTGGCCGGGCGGCACGTCGGCGGCCACGATCACCTGGCGTCGGGAATCCACCAAAGAATTGAAGGTATGGCAGAATTCCTGCTGCATGGTCTTGCCCTGCAGGAACTGGAAATCATCGATCAGCAACACGTCGGTGCCCTGGAAACGATCCTTGAAGGTCAGCGTGTCACGCGCCTTCAACGCCGCCATGAAATGATACATGAAGCGCTCGGCGGTGATGTAGAGGACGCTCCTCTGGGGGAATTGCTCGCGGATGGCCCAGGCGATGGCGTTGAGCAGATGGGTCTTGCCGAGACCGGAAGGAGAATGGATGAACAGCGGATTGAAGCTCACCGGCTGGCCCGGGTGATGTTCCGCCACTCTGAGGGCGGCGGCATGGGCAAGCAGGTTGGAGCGGCCTTGCACGAAGGTGGAAAACACCAAAGAAGGTTCAAGCGGCGAGCCGTGCTCCCTGAGGGCGGGTGCCGGATGGTCTTGCGTCGGCGCCGGCATTGCCGCGACAGCATCGCCAGCCTCGAGGCGTACGGCCGCCGGGCGCCCGCGAGTCCGGACCCGGATGGCGATTTCATCGAGCTTGCCCAGTTCGGCCTCACAGATATCGCCGAGGCGCGAGGCATAATGCGAACTCGATCCAGCTCTTGAGGAATTTGGTCGGCACCGAGACCTGCAGGCGCCCATCGGCCAGCTCCTCGGGCTCCATGCGCGCGAACCAGCTGGAATAGAGGTCCTCGCCCATTTCGGCTCGTAGTCGCTGGGCGACGCGTTTCCAAAGGCGCCGCAAGTCGTCGTTCAATGGTCCATGCATAGCTGAAAATCAAACCTGCCCAATTGCCACCCTGCCGCGCCGGCCTCTCACAATGCCAGCCCGGATCATGCCCCAGGCGATGGGCCTGCCCAGGCCCTCGCCAAACTCTTGCGACACTGTTGCGCGCCCGTAACCGGGCAAAACTCCACCACCTGCGGAATCGTCGAAAGTCCCGCACCCGCAGCCGATAAATTTTTCGCAACCTTACCCGCCTACGGAATTACACACGAAACTCCGCACCGGGTCGCCAACTGGCGTTGTGGAATGTACTGTTTACGCCGCTCTGACTGCCGTCATTGTTGTTTTTGGCGCTACCAATCCCCAAGCGCAAGTCGACTTTACACACGGCGATTGGGCAAGGCAACCGAGCCAACAGATTTAGTCTGCACACTGATGACGACGCTGGACGGCCAAGCACTATCCGGACAACCCGGCGGTTTGCGCAAGCCTTTGACTCCTCCGAAGGAATCGTCGCCCCGGCGGCGGCGCGGCAATGCGGATGACCCCGGGGCAGGCCGGTGGCTTTATCGTCGCAACACCCGGCACTTTTTCGCCGAGTCGCCGCGAACTTTCATCGAACATTGGCAAGTTGCTGAAAAATAACGAAATATTAAGATGTGCGGTGAACTGGTCACAAAATTCCAAATGCAGCGGAAAAGAAACGGCGCCCTGGGGGGCGCCGCGAAAATGCAGGAATTTAGATCGGGAAAGCGGTCGTTCAGGCGCCCATGGCGCCAATGCGGTGCGACAGGCGCGACACTTTGCGCGAAGCGGTGTTCTTGTGCACGATTCCCTTCTGGGCGCTGCGCATCAGTTGCGGCTGGGCCTCCTTGAAGGCCGCCTCGGCTGCGGCCTTGTCGCCGGATGCAATGGCTTCTTCGACCTTGCGGACGCTGGAGCGCATGTGGGTGCGGCGCGCCTTGTTGATCTCGGTGCGGCGGGTGATCTGGCGGACAGCTTTCTTGGCTGACTTGGTATTCGCCATGGGGTGACATTCCTCGAATTTTGAAGGTTCCGGCGGAACCATTGACGGTTTGCCCCTACGGAGCGCCGGCGCGGCCATTGTCTACGGCACACCCCAACCCTCCGGCGGGCCCAATGCCCGTCGGGTTCGCGACGGCTTATAGAGCGACCCCGGGCAGGCGTCAACGGCCACGACGTGGCACCATCAGCGGTTCTTGAAGTCGGGCTTACGCTTGTCGATGAAGGCCTGCATGCCTTCTTTCTGGTCGGCGACGGCGAACATGGACTGGAACACGCGCCGCTCGAAGCGCACGCCCTCGCCAAGCGTCGTCTCGTAGGCGCGGTTGACCGCCTCCTTGGCCATCATGGCGATGGGGTGCGACATGGCGGCAATCCGGGCGGCCGTCTTCAGCGCCTCGTCAAGAAGTTCGCCCGCCGGCACCACCCGCGACACCAGCCCTGAACGTTCCGCCTCGGCAGCATCCATCATGCGTCCGGTCAGGACCATCTCCATGGCCTTCGACTTGCCCACGAAGCGGGTGAGGCGCTGGGTGCCGCCGGCGCCCGGCATGACGCCGAGCTTGATTTCGGGCTGGCCGAATTTCGCCGTGTCGGCGGCGATGATGAAATCGCACATCATGGCCAGTTCGCAGCCGCCGCCGAGCGCAAAGCCCGCCACTGCGGCGATCACCGGCTTGCGCCGCTGGCCCACCCGGTCCCAATCGGTGAGGAAATCGGCCAGATAGGCGTCCATGAAGCTCTTGGCCTGCATTTCCTTGATGTCGGCGCCGGCCGCAAAGGCCTTTTCGCTGCCGGTGATGACGATGCAGCCGATGGCGGGATCGGCCTCGAAGCCGTCATGTGCCGCATTCAACTCTTTGATCAGCGTCGAATTGAGGGCGTTGAGCGCTTGCGGCCGGTTGAGCGTGATGAGGCCGACGGCATCGCGGGTCTCCACCAGGATGGATGTGTAGGGCATGGGGTGAGGGCTCCTCGATCAAGGGGTTTGCCCTATAGAGCCTCATCGTGGCGGCAATTCAAGGGGTCGGTCAGCGCTGGCAGCGCGGGCAATAAAAGGTAGAGCGGCCCGCCTGCACCAGCCGCTTCACCGTGCCGCCGCAGCCGGGACGCTTGCACGCCTCGCCTTCGCGGTCATAGACATCGAAGCGTTGCTGGAACTGCCCCGGCGCCCCGTCGGCCCCGGCATAGTCGCGCAACGTCGAACCGCCGGCGGCCAGCGCCTCGGTGAGGACGGCGCGGATGGCCTCGACCAGCCGCTCCAGCCCGACGCGCGGCGCCCCGGCCCTGGTCACGAGGCTCGCCGCCGGGCTGCGGGGCGACAGGCCCGCCCGGTAAAGGGCCTCGCACACATAGATATTGCCGAGGCCGGCGATGATCTTCTGGTCGGACAGGGCGGCCTTCAGCGGCGCCTTCTTGCCCGCGAACGCGCTGGCCAGGCTTTCGGCGTTCATGGCGTTGCCCAGGGGCTCGATGCCGAGATGGGCGAGCAGCGGGTGGCTCGCCTCGCCGCCGCCCGAGATCAGGTCCATGATGCCGAAGCGCCGCGGGTCCGAGTAGATGAGGCGCCAGCCGCCGTCGAGATCGATCACCACATGGTCGTGCGGACCGCGCGCGGCTGCATCGGCGGCGGTCTCGAAATAGAACTCGCCGAGGCCTTGCGGGCGCCCGTCGGGGGCGATGACGGTGAAGCGCCCGGTCATGCCGAGATGGATGAGCCAGCTTTCGCCGGAAGAAAGGCTGGCGATGAGATATTTGGCGCGGCGGGAAAGCCCGGTGACCGTCGTGCCTTCAAGCCGGGCGGCAAAGCGGGCGGGGAACTGAAAGCGCAAACCCTCGCGCGCCAGGTCGACCCGCACGATGCGGCGGCCCACCAGAACCGGTTCGAGGCCCCGGCGGACGGTTTCGACTTCTGGCAACTCCGGCATCGCTGGCGCTCTCGCTATGCATCACCGCCCGTGGGGCGCTGCTCATCTGCAATAGCCTTGCAGCCCGCCTTGGTCTATGGTCCCGTCGCCATGAGCAACGAGGAGAAAGAGGCCGCCGGGGGCACCGCGCCGGAGACCGTGAACTTCGGTTTCCGCCCCGTCGGGGCCGACGCCAAGCAGGGGCTGGTGAACGAGGTGTTCGCCAGCGTCGCTGAGCGCTACGACCAGATGAACGACCTCATGTCGGGGGGACTCCACCGGCTGTGGAAGGATGATTTTGTCGCCATGCTGAACCCGCCGAAGGGCCCTCGCCCCTTCAAGGTGCTCGACGTGGCGGGCGGCACCGGCGACATCGCCCAGCGCATCGTCAGGCAGGGCGGGCCCGCCACCCGCGTGACGGTTGCCGACATTTCGGCGGAAATGATCGCCGAAGGCCGTCGCCGGGCCGACCGGGAACGGTTCGCCGGCCACCTCGATTTCACCGTCGCCAATGCCGAGGCGCTGCCGTTTCCCGACAAAAGTTTCGATGCCTATACCATCGCCTTCGGCATCCGCAACGTCACCCATATCGACAAGGCGCTTGAGGAGGCTTTCCGGGTGCTGAAGCCGGGCGGGCGTTTCCTCTGCCTGGAATTCTCGCACGTCGACGTGCCGGGTCTGAAGGCGCTCTATGATCTCTATTCCTTCACCGCCATTCCCGCCGTCGGCAAGGTGGTGACCGGCGACGGCGCCGCCTACCGCTATCTGGTGGAAAGCATCCGCACCTTTCCCGATGCCAAGAAATTTGCCGCCATGATCGAGGAGGCCGGCTTTTCGCGCGTCACGCACCGCGCTCTTTCAGGCGGCGTCGTCGCCATTCACTCGGGCTGGCGGATATAGCCCCCATGCTGCGCTCGCTCGGCCAACTCTCGCGGCTTGCCCGCGCCGGACTGGTGCTGTTGCGCCACGACGTGCTGCCGCCGCCCGAGGTGATGGGCGAACTGCCGGCACCCGCCCGTTTCGCCCTCAGGGCCGGCCGCCTGGTTGCCGGGCGGCCGCGCAAGTCGACCGGCAATCCGGTGGTCGATGCCCTGACCGAGCTGGGCCCTTCCTACATCAAGCTCGGCCAGTTCCTCGCCACCCGCCCCGATATCGTCGGGCGCGACATGGCGCAAAGCCTCATGGCATTGCAGGACCGCCTGCCGCCATTCCCGCAAGATCAGGCGCTGGCCGAGATCCGCGCCGGGCTCGGCGAGGACGCCGAGAAGGTTTTTGCCGAATTCGGTTCGCCGGTGGCGGCAGCCTCGATCGCCCAGGTGCACAAGGCCACGACGCGCGAGGCGGACGGACCGGGCCGGGCGGTGGCGGTGAAGGTGTTGCGGCCCGGCATCGAAAGGCGCTTTCAGCGCGACCTCGATGCTTTCTTCCTCGCCGCCCGCATGATGGAGCGCTGGCATCCGCCGTCGCGCCGCCTCAGGCCGGTCGATGCGGTGGGCACGCTCGCCCGCTCGGTGGCGCTGGAGATGGACCTGCGCATGGAAGCCGCTGCCATGTCGGAAATGGCCGGCAACACGAAGAAGGATGCGGGCTTTCGCATCCCCGCCGTCGACTGGCAGCGCACCAGCCGCCGGGTGCTGACGTGCGAATGGATCGACGCCATTCCGCTGGCCGACGTCGATGCCCTCAAAGGCGCCGGCGTCGATCTCGTACGGCTCGGCGACACCATCATCCAGTCGTTCCTGCGCCATGCCATCCGCGACGGCTTCTTCCATGCCGACATGCATCAGGGAAATCTCTTCGCCGATCGTGACGGCACGCTGATCGCGGTCGATTTCGGCATCATGGGCCGGCTCGGCTTCAAGGACCGCCGCTTCCTCGCCGAAATCCTCTACGGCTTCATCACCCGCAATTATCAAAGAGTGTCGGAGGTGCATTTCGAGGCCGGCTATGTGCCCGGCATCGAGGACCCGGCGGTCTTCGCCCAGGCCCTGCGCTCCATCGGCGAGCCGCTGATGGACCGCGAGGCGGAAGAGATCTCCATGGCGCGTCTGTTGTCGCAGCTCTTCCAGGTGACCGAGCGCTTCAACATGCGCACCCAGCCGCAGCTTTTGTTGCTGCAAAAGACCATGGTGGTGGTGGAGGGCGTGGCGCGCAGCCTCAATCCGCGCCTCAACATGTGGGTGACGGCCGAACCCGTTGTGCGCGGCTGGATCGAGGAAAAGCTCGGACCGCAAGGCCGCATCGAGGAGGCGGCTGAAGGCGCCATGGCCATCGGGCGGCTGGCGGGAGCCCTGCCGGAAGTGCTTGCCGAGGCCCAGCGCACCGCCCATATGCTGGCCCAGATGGCCGACACCGGCGGCATCCGCCTCGACCAGGCGACCACCGAGGCGCTGGCCGCCGCGCAAGGCCGCGAGGGTCGTGGCAGCCGCATCGCCTTGTGGACCGGGGCGCTGGCGCTGGTGGCGATCGCCGTGGCGCTGTTGTGGTAGGAGGCGGACCGGTGGAAACCATGACCGCCGGCAAGGGCTTCGCGACGGGCATCGCGGATGCGATAATGGCTCGTCTCAAGGAAACGGTCAGATGAACGCGCTTGCGGGCAGGACGATTCTTCTCATTGTCGGTGGCGGCATCGCCGCCTACAAGGCGCTGGAACTCGTCCGCGAACTGAAGAAGCGGGGCGGCAGCGTCAACGCCATCCTGACCAAGGCAGGCGCCGAGTTCGTGACGCCGCTGTCGGTATCGGCGCTGGCCGGCTCGCCCGTCCACACCGAGCTGTTCGACCTGACGCAGGAAGCCGAGATGGGCCACATCGAATTTTCCCGCGCCGCCGACCTCGTGGTGGTGGCACCGGCCACCGCCAACCTGATGGCGAAGATGGTGGCCGGCATCGCCGATGACCTCGCCACCACCACGCTGCTCGCCACCGACAAGCCGGTGATGATCGCACCGGCCATGAATGTCAGGATGTGGCTGCATGCGGCCACGCAGGCCAACCTCGCGATGCTCACGAGTCGCGGCGTCTCCGTTGTCGGTCCCGACAACGGCGACATGGCCTGCGGCGAATACGGGCCCGGTCGCCTTGCCGAACCGCGCGTCATCGCCGATGCCGTCGAGGCGGCCCTTGCCCCTGCCGGCGACCTGCCGCTGAAGGGTAAAAAGGTCATCATCACCGCCGGACCGACCCACGAACCCATCGATCCGGTGCGCTATATCGCCAACCGCTCTTCCGGCCGCCAGGGCTACGCGCTGGCCGAGGCCGCCCGCGATCTGGGCGCCCGCACCATCCTCATTTCCGGCCCGGTCGGGCTCGATGTGCCGTCCGGCATGGAAGTGCAACCGGTCGAGACGGCGGCCGAGATGCTGGAGGCGACCTCGGCGGAGCTGCCCGCCGACATCGCCATCTTCGCCGCCGCCGTCGCCGACTGGCGGGTGGCGGGCGCCTATGACCACAAACTGAAGAAGGACGCGCAAGGCACTCCGCCCGACCTCAGGCTCGTACCCAATCCGGATATCCTCAAGACCGTCGCCCACCTGAAAGCCGGCCGCCCGGCGTTGGTGGTGGGCTTTGCGGCGGAGACCGAAAATATTATCGACAATGCCAGGGCGAAACTTCAGGCCAAGGGCTGCGACCTGATCGTTGCCAACGATGTCTCGACGGCAAGCGGTGTGATGGGGGGCCAGCGCAACCGGGTGCATCTGGTGACGCGGGGCGGCGTCGAAAGCTGGCCCGATCTCGACAAGCGTGAGGTGGCGGTTCGGCTGATGCGTCATCTGGCCGGCCTGTTGGCGCAAGGGAAAGCCGCGCCGTGAGCCCGGTCGCCGTCGCCATCAAGCGCCTGCCGCATGGCCACGGGTTGCCGCTGCCGGCCTATGAAAGCGCCGCGGCCGCCGGCATGGATTTGCGCGCCGCGCTGGGCGAGGGCGAGACGGTTTCTCTTGCACCCGGCGCCCGCGCTCTGGTGCCCACCGGCATCGCCATCGCCTTGCCTCCGGGCTTTGAGGCGCAGGTGCGCCCGCGCTCGGGGCTGGCGGTGAAACATGGGCTGACCTGCCTCAACAGCCCCGGCACCATCGATGCCGACTATCGCGGCGAGATCAAGGTGATCCTCGTCAATCACGGCGGCGAGCCGGTCAGCATCGCCCGCGGCGAGCGCATCGCCCAGCTTGTGGTGGCGCCCGTCGTGCAGGCTGAATGGCGTGAAGTCGAAAGTCTCGACGATACCCGGCGCGGCGCCGGCGGCTTCGGCTCGTCGGGAACCGCGTGAGACCAGGCCATGGCGCTCGAACCGGCAGAACTTGAACGCTATGCCCGCCACATCCTGTTGAAGGAGATCGGCGGCCCCGGTCAGGAAGCCTTGCGCACCGCCCGCGTGCTGGTGATCGGGGCGGGCGGCCTCGGGGCGCCGGCGCTCATGTACATGGCGGCCGCCGGTATCGGCACCCTCGGCGTCATCGACAACGACCGGGTGTCACTCTCCAACCTGCAACGCCAGATCATCCACGATACCGACGCCGTGGGCGAGCTGAAGACCCAAAGCGCCGCCACGAGCCTCCACCGCATAAACCCGCATGTGGTGATCGAGCAGCACCCGGTTCGCCTCGATGCCGGCAACGCCATGGCGATCATCTCAGCCTATGACCTCGTGGTCGACGGATCGGACAATTTCGCCACCCGTTTCCTGGTTTCCGATGCCTGCTTCTTTGCCGCAAAGACGCTGGTCTCGGCCGCCGTCGGCCAGTTCGACGGGCAGATATCGACCTTCAAGCCGCATCTGACCGGCCCCGATGGGGAAAAGCTCCCGACCTATCGCTGCCTGCATCCCGTGGCGCCGGAGCCCGGATCGGTGCCGACCTGCGAGGAAGCCGGCATCATCGGCGCGCTCACCGGCATCATCGGTTCGATGCAGGCGCTGGAGGCGATCAAGGAACTGACCGGCGCCGGCGACAGCCTGGCCGGGCGGCTCATCATCTATGACGGCCTGTCGGCGCGCATGATGACCGTGCGCCTCAACTGGGACCCCACCAACCCGCTCACCGGCGACAATCCGACCATCCGCGACCTGTCGGTGCACGCAGCGGGGGGTGAGGGGTGAGGGGCGGCTCGCCGCGCTCGACAAAACTTCCCAATCGTCACTCCGGGACTTGAGCCCGCCATGACGATGAATGAAGCGACGGGTGTCAGGCAGTCTCAGGCGAGGCCGGCTTCGGTGGCGAGCCTGGCCAGCGATTTCTCCGGCCGGGCGCCGATGTGCGACAACACTTCCGCCGCCGCCAGCGAACCGAGGCGGGCGCTTTCCACCACCCCGCGCCCGCGCGCCAGCCCGTGCAGGAAGCCGGCGGCATAAAGATCGCCGGCGCCGGTGGCATCGACCACCCGCGGGATCTTCACCGCTTCGACCACATGCACCTCATCGCCCGCCACCACGACGCTGCCGGCGGCCGACCGGGTGAGCGCCGCCAGCCGGCAATCATGGCGCACCGCCTGCAGCGCATCGTCGAACGTCGATGTTTCATAAAGCGACTTGATCTCCGCCTCGTTGGCAAAGACGATGTCCACCTCCTCGCGGATGAGGTCGAGAAAGCTGGCGCGATGGCGCTCGACGCAAAAGGCATCCGACAGGGTGAGTGCCACCTGGCGACCATGCCCGCGGGCGAGGCGCGCGGCCCGCTTGAAGGCGTCCTTGGCCGCCGGCGGGTCCCACAGATAGCCCTCCAGATAGATGATGCCGGCATCGGCGATCACCTTTTCATCGATGTCGTCGACGCCGAGCCCCACCGAGGCCCCGAGGAAGGTCGACATGGAGCGCTCGCCGTCCGGGCTCACCATCACCAGGCAGCGCGCCGTCGCCGGCCCGCTGGTCGCAGGCCTCGTCTGGAAGGAAACGCCGAGCGCGGTGATGTCGTGACGGAACACCTGGCCGAGCTGGTCGTCCCGCACCTTGCCGATATAGGCGGCGGGACTGCCGAAGGCGGCAAGGCCGGCGATGGTGTTGGCGGCCGATCCGCCGGAAATTTCCACCGCCTGCGGCATGGTGTCGTAAAGGGCGGTGGCGCGCGCCTCGTCGATCAGCGTCATGGCGCCGCGGGCGATGTCGTGGGTCGCAAGGAAGCCGTCTTCGACGCGCGACAGCACATCGACGATGGCATTGCCGATACCGGCGACGGCAAAGCGCGGCTCATCCATGAAATATTCCTCTTGCTCGTTGGGGGCTGGTGACGAAGCGGCCGGAGTATAGTGAGGCAAAGATGGGGCGCAAGGCCCGCCACCGGCTTGCAATGAGACGCCGCGGCGCCTACCTGCAACCCTCTGGTCAAGGAGGCAAGGGCGATGTTTTCTGCAGCGGTACGGGCACTGGGCGACATGATGTCGCCGGCGCTGCGCGGCGTCCTGTGGAAGGCGTTGGGACTGACGGTGCTGTTGTTCGTGGGGCTGCTGGTGAGCCTCGAAGTGGCGCTGTCGTGGCTGGTGAACCTGCCCTGGCACTGGCTGTCGACGCTGCTGGAGATTCTCACCGGCCTCGGGCTCTTCGCCGGCTTCATCTTCCTGCTGGGGCCTGTCACCGCCATGTTCGCCGGCCTGTTTCTCGATGAGATCGCCGATCAGGTCGAGGCCCGGCACTACCCGGGAGAAGCGCCGGGCTCACCGCTTGCCGTCATGCCGGCGCTCCTTACCGGCATCCAGTTCGCGCTCATGGTGCTGGCGGTCAACCTGGTGCTGCTGCCGACGTTCTTCTTCGGCATCGGCGCGCTGGCGATGTGGCTGGCCAACGGTTATCTGCTGGGCCGCGAGTTCTTCGACCTCGTCGCCACCCGCCACATGCCGTCGGCCGAGGCGACAAGACTGCGCAAGGACAACCCCGGCAGCGTCTTCGCGGCGGGACTCCTGCCGGCGGCCCTCAGTCTCGTGCCGTTCGCCAACTTCTTCACCCCGCTGTTCGCGACCGCCTATTTCTGCCACGTCTACCGCCTGGTGCGCGACGGGCGCACGGCGCTATAGGCAGGCTTGCCTCACACGTCCTTGTCGGGCCACAGGCAGATGTCGCGGATGAGGCAGTGGGCGCAGTCGGGCTTGCGCGCCTTGCACACATAGCGCCCGTGCAGGATGAGCCAGTGATGGGCATGCAGCTTGAAGGCGGCCGGCACCGCCTTCTCCAGTGCCGCCTCCACCTCGGCCGGGGTCTTCCCCGGTGCCAGGCCGATGCGGTTGCCGATGCGGAAGATGTGGGTGTCGACCGCGATGGTGGGTTCGCCGAAGGCCGAGTTGAGCACCACGTTGGCGGTCTTGCGGCCCACTCCGGGCAGGGCTTCCAGGGCGGCGCGATCATGCGGCACTTCACCACCGTGGCGCTCGATGAGCTGGCGGGAAAGCGCCATGACGTTTTTCGCCTTGTTGCGGAAAAGCCCGATGGTCCTGATGTAGCGGGTCAGGCCCTCCTCGCCCAGGGCGACCATTTTCCGCGGTGTGTCGGCCACCTTGAAGAGGTCCGCCGTCGCCCGGTTGACGCCTTCGTCGGTCGCCTGCGCCGACAGCACCACCGCCACCAGGAGGGTGAAGGTGTTGACGCTGTGAAGCTCGCCGCGCGGTTCCGGGTTGTGGGCGGCAAAGCGCGAGAAGATTTCGGCGATCTCGTCGGGTTTGAGTTTCTGCCGCCTTGCCAAGCCTGCCCCTCCGGTGCTGAATTGGGCATCAGCTTCACCATCCGCCAGCGGCCGTCAAGACCTCCCGACCATGAACCCGAGCGAGCCTGAAATCAAACCGCACTTCGAGGCCGTCCTGACCCCCAACGAGCCGCTGTCGCCGCTGGGTCTCGGCATCGTCATGTCAATCATCGCCGGCGTCAGCTTTGTTGCCGGTGTCAGCTTCGTGCTGGCCGGGGCCTGGCCGGTGACCGGCTTTTTCGGCCTCGATGTGTTGCTGGTGTGGTATGCCCTCGTCTCCAGCCGCAACGCCAGCCGGCGGCGCGAGGACGTGACGATCACCGCCAGCGAGGTGGTGCTGTGCCGGTCTCTGCCCGGCCGCCCGCCGGTGGAACTGCACCTGCCGCGCCTCGGTCTGAGGGTCGAATTGGAAGACGAGCATGCCGACTTCGCCGGCCGGCTGTTCCTGCGCCGCGGGCGCCAGCGTTTCGAGTTCGGCAGCTTCCTGTCGGAGCCCGATCGCCGCAGCCTGGCGGTCGCCCTGTCGAGGGCCCTGGCGGGCGCACACTCCTGAGCGCGCAAGTTTCGGGTGGCAATGGCGTCGGTGCGAACCTAATTTGGGCGCCATCCGAAATTCCGATGGTGACTGCCATGATGACCTCTGCCTTCAATCTGTCCGCCCCCGCCGAACTGGCGACCCGCGACATCGGCGCGCCTGGCGACTACGATACGGTGCGCCGGGCGCTTGAATTCATCTATGCCAACTGGCGCGACCAGCCCGCCCTCGAGCGGGTGGCCGACCATGTGGGCCTCAGCCCGTTCCATCTGCAGCGCGTCTTTACCCGCTGGGCGGGCCTCAGCCCCAAGGCCTTCCTGCAGGCCATCACCCTCGATCATGCCCGCGCCATGCTGCGCGCCTCGGCCTCGGTCCTCGACACCGCCTATGAAACCGGCCTGTCGGGACCCGGCCGCCTGCACGACCTGTTCGTTACCCACGACGCCATGTCGCCGGGCATCTACAAGGCCAGGGGCGAGGGCCTGGAAATCCGCTACGGCCTGCATGCGTGCCCGTTCGGCATGGCCGTGGTGATGATCACCGCCGAAGGCCTCGCCGGTCTCGCCTTTGCCGATGCCGGCAAGGAAGAAGCGAGCCTCGCCGACATGATGGGGCGCTGGCCGAAGGCCGGATACGTGCACGATCAGGAAGCGACCGCGCCCTATGCGGCCCGCATCTTCGACACGCGCCGCTGGAACCAGAGCGAGCCCTTGCGGGTGGTGTTCATCGGCACCGACTTCGAGATCAGGGTGTGGGAGACGCTGCTGCACATTCCGCTGGGCGCGGCCTCGACCTATTCCGACATCGCGGCGCATCTCGACAAGCCATCGGCAGCCCGAGCCGTGGGCACGGCGGTGGGCAAGAACCCCATCTCCTTCGTGGTGCCCTGCCACCGGGTGCTCGGCAAGTCGGGCGATCTGTGCGGCTATCACTGGGGCCTGACGCGCAAGCGCGCCATCCTCGGCTGGGAGGCGGGCCTCGCCAATGCGGCGTGAACCAATGCGCCGTCACCCCGACGAAGGTCAGGGTCCAGGGGCGGCAGGCGAAGTTGTGCGATGTGGCTCTGGACTCCGACTTGCGTCGGAGTGACGTACAATAAGCGGCTGAACCGGTTGCGAATGTGTTCTAGTCGCTGTCGAGGATTTCCCGCGACGCGATGCGGCTGTCGGCTTCGAGCCGGTAGACGACCGGCAGACCGGTCGCCAGTTCGCGCTTGACGATTTCTTCCGGGCTCAGGCCCTCCAGCGCCATGATCAGGGCGCGCAGGGAATTGCCGTGCGCCACCACCAGCACACGCCTGCCCGACAGCACCTCGGGCTGGATGCGGCTCATGTAATAGGGCAAGGCACGCGCAAGGGTATCGCGCAGGCTCTCGCCGCCGGGCGGCGCCACGTCATAGGAGCGCCGCCAGATATGCACCTGTTCTTCGCCCCAGCGCTTTTTCGCATCGTCCTTGTTGAGGCCGGTGAGGTCGCCGTAATCGCGTTCGTTCAGCGCCTGATCCCGCACCACCTCAAGGCCGGCCTGCCCCAATTCCTCCAGCATCAGATCGAGCGTCGTGTGCGCCCGCGTCAGGGCGCTGGTGAAGGCGATGTCGAATTTCATGTCCCTCGCCTTGAGGCGATGGCCGGCGGCGCGCGCCTCGGCGATGCCCTTCGTCGTCAGGCCGACATCGCGCCAGCCGGTGAACAGGTTCTTCAAATTCCATTCGCTCTGGCCATGGCGAACGAGGACGAGCAGACGCTCCATTGACGGGCTTTCCTTGTGAGCAGGCGACAGGACTTCAGGCCTTTTTCAGGCCGAGCACGTCGGTCATGTCGTAGAAACCGGGCTTCTTGTCAAATGCCCAGTGCGCCGCCGCCACCGCGCCACGGGCGAAGATGTCGCGCGAGCCCGCCTTGTGGCTGAGTTCAATGCGTTCATCGGGTCCGGCAAAGAGGACCGTGTGCTCGCCGATGACACTGCCGCCCCTGAGGGTGGCAAAGCCGATATCGCCGTCGGGGCGGGCGCCGGTATGCCCGTCGCGGCTCCTGACCGAGTGCTGGGCAAGGTCGATGCCGCGTCCCTCGGCGGCGGCCGCCCCCAGCATCAGCGCGGTGCCGGAAGGCGCATCGATCTTGTGGCGGTGGTGCATCTCGAGGATCTCGATGTCGAAATCCTCTCCCAGGGCGGCGGCGACTTCTTTCACCAGCGCCGCCAGCAGGTTGACGCCAAGGCTCATGTTGCCCGACTTGACGATGCGGGCATGGCGGGCGGCGGCCCTGAGACGGGCTTCATCGGCGGGCGCGATGCCGGTGGTGCCGATGACGTGCACGATGCGTGCCTGGGCCGAGAGATCCGCCAGTTCGAGGCTGGCGGCGGGCACGGTGAAATCGATCAGCCCGTCGATGCGGGTGAAGAGTTCGAGCGGGGAATCGCTCACTCTGACGTCGATTTCGCCAAGGCCGGCCAGCGTGCCCACGTCATGGCCCACATGCGGCGAACCCTTCGGTTCAAGGCCGCCGGCCACTTCCAGACCGGGGCTTTCGTGCACGATGCGGGTGAGGACGCGGCCCATGCGGCCGGCGGCTCCTGCGATGGCGAGTCTCATGGGCGGTCCCCTTTCGTTTGCGGGTCATAGCAACCTTGCGGCACGAAGAAAAGCGCCCCACTGGCGACACAAAGCGGCTTGAGACTCAGTTCCATGCGTCGTGTGGGAAAATATCTGGCGGGCCTGGCCGTCCTGTTCATCGCGCTGCCGCTGCTGGCGGGCACGGTCGCCAGCTATGCCCGGGGCTGGCCTTCAAGCTGGCGCACCGCCAATTGGCAAAGCACTCACCTGCTGCCGGCGGCCGCCACGCTGCCCGAAGCGCAGGTGATGATCTTTGCCGCCCGCACCGGGCGCTGGAAGGGCATTTTCGCCGTCCACACCTGGTTCGTTCTCAAAGCTCAGGGTGCTCGCCGCTGGACCCGCTACGAGGTCGTCGGCTGGGGCTCGCCGATCGAACGCGACGGCCAGCCGCCCGATGGCTACTGGTATGGCAACCGGCCCTACCTGGTCTACCGCAGCACCGGCGCCGCCGCCCAGGGCCTGATCCCTGAAATCGAGGCGGCGATTACCCGCTATCCCTGGTCGGCGCCCGGCAGCTACACCATGTGGCCGGGGCCTAATTCCAACAGCTTCGTGGCCTGGGTGGTGCGCGCCGTGCCCGGCTTCGATGCCGAATTGCCGGCGGTGGCCATCGGCAAGGACTGGCTGGGTTCCGGCATCGGTTTTGCCCGCGCCGCCAGCGGCACCGGCTTCGTGGTGTCGCTGGGCGGGGTTGTCGGCTTCACGCTGGCATTGAAGGAAGGCCTTGAGATCAACATCGCCGGCACCGGCATCGGGCTCGACCCGGCCGATCTCGCCATCAAGCTGCCGGCCTTCGGCACCCTCAGCCTGAAGGCGCTTTAGAGCCTCATCACACGCCTTCGACAATGACGATCTCGGCCTCGCCGGCGCCGGCGCGCTTTGCCCGCGCGGCCTGGTATTCGGGTGAATTGTAACAGGCCAGGGCCTCATCGTAGCTGTCGAACTCGATGACCACATTGCGTGGCCGGCCGTCGCCCTCAAGCTGCTGTGAGCGCCCGCCGCGGGCCAGAACCCTGGCGCCATATTTGACGAACGCCGCCGGTGCGGCATCGGCGTAGAGCTTGTAGCGATCCGGGTCGGTAACGGTGACGCGGGCGATCCAGTATCCCTTCATGGGGTTCTCCTGTTGTGACGATGGTGCAAAATTCAATAGTCGTTTTCATTCGGTCTCAGGCGTTGCCGCGGTCCTCGCGGTAAAGCCCGAGTTTTTCCTGCACCGGGCGGTCGGAATAGCTGAAGAGGCAACTGTCTTCGGCGGCCTCGTGGGTGACCGGCTGCCAGCTCGGCACCACGAAGATATCGCGCGGGCCCCAGGAAAAACCCTGCCCGCCGATGGTCGAGGTGCCCGAACCTTCCACGCAGACGAAGACGGTGGCATCGCTGGAGCGGAAGCGGGCGGTGGCAAAGCCCTTCGGCAGGAGTTGCAGGAAGGTCCCCATGGTCGGCATGGCATGATCACCATCGACCGGGTTGACATAGCGCATCTTGAGGCCGTGGCAGGGGTCCCATTCGCCCGCCTTGCGCATGGTCTCCAGCGCCCCGCGCGAGCGCTCGTAGGGGTAGTTGAAGATGGGCGAGGCGAGCCCGTGGGCCTCGAAATCGACCGGCAACAGCCCCGCGCCGTAGCGGGCGGGCGAATCCCCCGCCGGCCGCGTCACCGGCTGTTCATCGTCGCCCAGGCGCTCGGCGAACGAGGCATCGAGGAACTGTACCAGCGGAATGTCGAGGCCATCGAGCCAGATCATCGGTTGATCGGAAGTGTTGCCGTGGTCGTGCCAGGCCCAGTGGGGGGTGATGACGAAATCGCCCGGGTGCATGATGGTGCGCTCACCGTTCACTGCCGTGTGGGCGCCCGAACCCTCCAGCACGAAGCGCAAGGCCGTCTGCGAGTGCCGGTGGGCAGGCGCCACCTCGCCCGGCAGCACCAGTTGCAGGCCGGCATAGAGCGAGGTGGTGATCTTCGACTGGCCCCTCAGGCCGGGGTTCTCGAGGATCAACACGCGGCGTTCGGCTTCCTTGGCGGTGATCAGGCGCCCGGCCTCCATCAGATGCGGGCGGATGGCGTCATAGCGCCACAGATGCGCCTGGCAGGCGCTCCTGGGCTCCGGCGTGATCAGCGATCCCATCACCGTCCACAAGGCGGTGAGATTATCCGGATCGATCACCTTGTAGAAGCTGTCGCGCTCGTTCGTCATCGCCTTGGTCCCTCGTCAGAAAACCTGGTTGCCGTCATTATCGAGGCCGCTGTAGAGCCAGCGCATGCCCTGATAGGCCTGTTCGGGCTCGCGCTGGCCCAGCAGCAGGGCGCGCAGGTCCGCCGCCACCCCGGCGGCGTGATAGACATCGCCGTAAAAGCGCGCCGTCAGTTGCACCCGCCCCGTGCGCAGATAGCGCGCGGCGGCAAAGGCCTCAAACGCCGCCGGCAGATCGCCGCTCGATGCCGCGACCTTGGAGGCGAGGCACACGCCATCCTCGATGGCCATGCAGGCGCCTTGCGCCAGATATTGCAACATCGGATGGGCGGCATCGCCGGTGAGGACACCGAGGCCCTTGTGCCACACCTTGACCGGCTCGCGGTCGCACAGGACCCACATGCGCCAGGACTCGATCCTGTCCAGCATGGCATGCACTTCGCGGCGCTGGCCGGCAAAGCGCGCCTGCAATTCGCCCACGTCGCCGAAGACATTCCAGCCTTCCTCGTAGCGGTCGGAATGGAAGACGGCGACGAGGTTGAAGATGTCGCCCTTGTGCAACGGGTAATGCACCAGATGGGTCTTCGGTCCGGCCCACAAGATGACGTCGTTGCGGCGCAACCCGTCGGGCACCTCGGGCGCCGGCAGGACGGCCCGGTAGGCGATGTGGCCGGAGACGCGGGGTTTGCCGTCGCCGACGATCTTCTCGCGCACCTTCGACCACAGGCCATCGGCGCCGATCAGCGCCCGGCCTTCGAGGTGGCGCCCGCCTTCGAGATGAACCCTGACCCGTTCACCCGTATCCTCATGGTCGATGATCCGGGCGCCGGTCTCCAGCGTGACCGCCCTTTCCGCTTTGCAGGCATCGAGCAGGGCGGCGTGCAGGTCGGGGCGGTAGATGACGGCATAAGGATAGTCGAAGGTCTTTCGGAAGGCGTTGGTGTTGAGGGGGATGCGGGTGACGAGGTGGCCGGAAAGCGCATCCATCATGACGAGCGCATCGGGGTAGACGCAAGTGCGATCGATCGCCTCGGTGAGGCCCAGCACCTCGAACATGCGAAAGACGTTGGGGCCGATCTGGATGCCGGCACCCACTTCGCCGAATTCGGGCTCGCGCTCGATGACGTGGGAGGAAAAGCCCCGCCGCGCCAGCGCCAGCGCCGCCGCCAGCCCGGCGATGCCGCCGCCGGCGATCAAGAAGGGCAGATCGGTCCTTGCTCCGCTCATTCGCTCACGCCCTCGATCTCCGCCATGAAGCGCGGCGCCATGGCGCGCAGCCGCCCGGCATCGATGCGCCCGGAACGCTGGATATAGCTCAGGGCGAAGTCGCGGGGCGAAAGCGCCATCGCCGCGCCGAATTCTTCATACCATGCCGCGCTCGAGGCGGCGGCGCCAACCAGTTTTTCGAGCAGCGGACGTCGCTCGGCCTCAAAGGCGCGCAGGCCCGAAGCGAAGTCGTCGCCGTGGGTGGCCATGGCGCGGGCCAGCGCCAGGGCATCCTCCATGGCGAGGCGTGTGCCCGAGCCGATGGAAAAATGCGCCGTGTGCAGGGCATCGCCCAAGAGCACCCGGTTGCCGGTGAAATAGCGGGTGTTGTGGACTACCGGGAACTGCCGCCATATCGAGCGGTTGGCGATAAGCGGGTGACCTTTGAGCGTGTCGGCGAAGGCCGCGGCGCAATAGGCCCGCTGCGCCGCCTCATCCATGTCGGCAAGGCCGCTGCGCGCAAACACCTCGGCGTTCATTTCCACGATGAAGGTGCTCATGTCCGGCGTATAGCGGTAGTGGTGCGCCGTCACGGGACCGTCGGGCCCATCGATGAACGTCTGGGTGAGGGTGTCGAAGGCCATGCCGACGCCGTACCAGGCAAAGCGGTTGGAGAGATGCTTGATGCTCGCCCCGAAACCGGCCGCGGCGCTGTCGCGCACCAGCGAGTTGACGCCGTCGGCGCCGACGATGAGGTCGGCATCGGCGAGTCCTGAAAGATCCTCCAGCCGCCGGCCGCGCTCGATCACGGCGCCTGCCGCTGTGGCCTGCGCGGCAAGGATGTCGAGAAGGCTGAGGCGGGCGATGGCCGAAAAGCCGACGCCGTCGATGCTGATGGTCTGGCCGCGGTGCACCAGGCGGATGTCGTCCCAGCTTTCCAGGCGGGGCTGCAGCGCGGCCAGCGTTTGCGGATCGTCGCGCCTGAGAAAATCCAGCGCCTTGTCGGAAAAGACTACACCGAAGCCGAAGGTTGCCCCTGCCCGGTTCTGCTCGAACACCCGGACCGCCGCATCCGGCCGCAAGCGGCGCATGGCGGAGGCAAAGGTGAGGCCGGCGGGTCCGGCGCCGATGACGGCGATCTTCATGGCGCCAATGCACCATGGACAAGGCGCGGTCGCAACCCTATCACTGGCGATGCATGGAACATCGCTGGACCTTCACCGTCGAATGGGGCGATTGCGACGCCGCCGGCATCGTCTTCTATCCCAACTATTTCCGCTGGTTCGATGCCGGCTTCCAGAAGCTGTTGCGCTTGAAGGGCCTTTCGCAGCGCGAACTGGCCGCGCGCTACGGCATCATCGGCACCGGCCTTGTCGATTGCGGTGCCCGCTTCAAGGGACCCGCCGCCTATGGCGATGAAATCGAACTTTTCACCCGCATCGAGCGTTTCGAGGAACTGACGTTCACGGCCGCCCACACGGTGACAAGGCAGGCCCGCGTCATTGTCGAGGGTTTCGAAAAGCGCGCTTTCCTCAAGGTCGGCGGCGGCAACGGCCGCCTCAAGGCGCTGCCGGTGCCGGATGACTTCCGGGCGCTGTTCACGCCTGCCTCACGACGAAGGCAGTCTGCCTGAAATAGAAATACAACAGTGTGCTGTTGGCGGCGGCAAAGAAGCACCACACCGAGATGAAGGCCGTGAGGTAGACGGCAGCCGAGACCACGAACCCCACGAGCACAGCGGCGCCGAACAGCCGGATGACCCGGTGCGAGGAAACGAACAGCGGCGCGCAGGTGCACAGCAGGTAGGGGAGATGCTGCCACGACAGCGCCGCAACCCCGCTGCCATAGACGATGCGATGGCCCTGGATGCTGGCGCTCACCGGTTCGCTGACGAGGCCAGCCAGCAGATAAGCCGACAGAACGCCGCCCAGGACGGCAATGCCGCCGAGGATGAGCCGCCGCCGCCCTGCCGGCTCGATCAGCAGTACCGCGACAGCCGCATAGACGGGCCACACGACTTCGGCAAAGATAAGGAAGCAAGAGGCGAGCCCCGCAACCTGGCCGTTGCCGCCGGGCTCCAGCCGCAGCCACACCAAACCCTCCAGCATCTGCTGGGCGGCGAACAGCAAGGGCACGATCGCCAGCGCAAGTTCGCGCCGGCGGGTGACGTGCTTGAGGGCGGCGACGCCGATTCCCGCCGTTGTTGCGCCCACCGCAAAACTTGCCGTTGCCGAAAAACACATGGCCCTGGTGCCTCGCTGCCCGCCTTGACCCATCATGCATACGCCAAAAGCACCCTCGAGTGGCAATAAGCGCCGGGGTGGCGGTCCACGGGGTTCAGCTTTGCATGTCGATGATGCCGGCGGCGCGTTGAAAGCCGGTGTTGGCGGCGGGCACGCCGGCATAGATGGCGGTCTGCAGCAGGACTTCCTTGAGGGTGTCGGCCTCAACGCCTGCCCTGAGCGCTGCGCCGACATGCAGGTCGAACTCCTCCCAGCGCCCGAGGCTTGCCGTGATGGCGACGACCATGAGGCGACGCGTGACCTCGTCGAGCCCCGGCCGGGTCCAGATCTCGCCCCAGGCATAGCGGGTGATGAGATCCTGGAATTCGGCGTTGAAGGCAGTGCGGCGGGCGTTGGCGCGGTCAACCCATGGGTCGCCGAGGACAGCCCGCCGGCGTTTCATTCCGCTGGCGAAACGATCATCGGCGGGCAAGCTCTCCTGGCCCAGGAAAGCGGCCAGCAAGGCGGTGAAGCGGGCCGGCTGCTCGATGTTGGAGATGTGCGCGGCATCGAGCACCTCGTGGCGCGCTCCCTTGATCCGGCTGGCGATGAAGTCGCCGCGCTCGGGCGGCGTCGACTGGTCGTGGCGGCCGGTGATGATGAGGGTGGGGCATGAAATGACTGAAAGGACCTCGCGCAGGTCGGCGGGCTTGATGGCTTCGCAGCAGCCCAGATAGCCGCCCGCATCCATCGCCAGCAGCACCCGGCGGAAGGCCTCCACCACGCCCGGCTGCGCGCGATGGAAATTCGCCGTGAAGAAGCGCCCGAGGATGGACTCGGCGACGGCCGCCATGCCGCCGGCGCGGATCGCCGCCATGCGTTCGTCCCACATGGAAGGCGGCGGGAATTGCGCCGAGGTATCGGCCAGCACCAGCCTGTCGAGGCGCTCAGCCGCATGAACCCCGAGCCATTGCCCGGTCAGCCCGCCCATCGACAGGCCGCAGAAGGAAAAGCGTTTGAGATCGAGGTGATCGGCCAGCCCCACAACGTCGCGCCCCAGGCGTTCGAGGCTGTAGGGTCCGGGCGGCGCATCCGAGGCGCCATGGCCGCGGGTGTCGTAGCGCACCACCCGCATCAAGGGTGCCAGGGCCTCGGCCTGGGGCTGCCACATCATGTGGTCGGAGCCGAGCGAGTTGGACAGGATGACGGCCGGCGCCCCGGCCGGTCCCTCCATGCGATAGAACAGACGGCAACCGTCATCGAGCAAAGCAAAGGGCATGGGTAGAAGGTCTCCGGCGTTGGGGTCCGTGTTGCATCAACTCTAGTTCACACCCGACCCGATTGGCCAGAACCGGGATTGACCCCTCGACGGGAACGGCGGCGGTGTCTAAGGAAGTCGCCAGCCCGTCCCGCAGCGCTTGAAGTCAGCCGCCCATGAACCCGCGCATCCTCGGCATCGTCATGATGATCGGCGCCTTTTCGCTGTTCGCCCTGCTCGATTCGACCGCCAAGTACGCCTCGGCTTATACGACGACCCAGATCATCGTGTTCTTTCGCTACGGGTTTTCGCTGCTGTTCGTCGGCCTCCTGGTGTGGCGCCAGGGGGGCCTGAAGCTGTTGCGGACCGAGCATTTCAAGTTGCAACTCGTCCGCGGCCTGCTGCTGCTGGTCTCCACCGGCACCAACTTCACCGCGGTCAAGTACCTGCAGCTCGCCCAGACCTCGTCGATCTCCTTCTCCAATCCGCTATGGGTATGCGCCCTGTCGCCGCTGCTGCTCGGCGAACGGGTGGGGCCACGGCGCTGGGCCGCTGTTGCCATCGGCTTCGTCGGTGTGCTGATCATCATCCGGCCGGGGAGCGCCGGATTCCACTGGGCGATGCTGCTGTCGGTGGTTTGCGCCCTGGCAGCGGCGCTTTACCAGATCGCCACCCGCAAGGTGGGCGGCAGCGATCTGGCGCTGACCTCGTTGATGTATGTCGCAATCTCGGGCACCGCCGGAGCGCTGCCGTTCGCGCCCATCGACTGGGTGACGCCGGCCTGGTGGGTATGGCTGCTGCTGCTGGCGGCGGCCAGCTACGGCTCCATCGGCCATTTCATGCTCATCCAGGCCCATCGCCTGGCACCGGCACCGGTGCTGGCGCCGTTCGTCTATACCCAGATCATCTCGATGATCGTCATCGGCTATGTGGTGTTCGGCGACGTGCCCGATGTCTTTACCCTGATCGGCAGCCTCGTGGTGGTTGCCTCGGGTCTTTATGTCTTCTACCGCGAGCAGCAGTTGAAGCTGCCCGACAGCGCCGCCACGCCGGTGGACTGAGGCCGCATTGGCGCTCTGGTGCGCGGCAGGAAAAGCATGCAAAAGTCGTGCGGTTTTCGATCATGGCCAGGACAGGGGAAAGAGCATGAAAGTCGCCCTGGTGGGTGCCGGACTGATGGGGCGCGGCATCGGACTTTGCCTGATGCGCGCCGGCCACGACCTCGCGGTCATCGCGCACCGCGACCGCACCGGCGTCGATGCGCTGGTTGGGGAGGGTGCAACGGAGGTTTGCGATCTCGCTGCGCTGGCGGCCGGTGCCGAGGTGGTTCTCATCTGTGTGAGCAATTCCGATGCGGTCGCGATGGTGATCGCCGGGCTGGAGGCGACGTTGCGGCCCGGCAGCATCGTGCTCGACATGGGCACTTCCGAGGTTGCCGCCAACCGGGCGCTGGCCGAACGGCTGGCACGGCGTGGCGTCGCCTTCGCCGAAGCCCCCGTCGCCGGCGGGCCGGAACAGGCTGCCCGCGCCGAACTGGGCGCCATGGTGGGGGCGGACGATGAAACCTTTTCGCGCATCAAGCCGCTGCTCGATGCCTGCTGCGCGCGCGTTGCCCACATGGGCCCGGTGGGCGCCGGTGCGACCGCCAAGCTCATCAACAACTACATGGTGATGGGCATGATCGGCCTCATCGCCGAATGCTACAACGCCGCCCGCATCGCCGGCCTCGACTGGCAGAAACTCTATGAGGTCATGCAACAGGGCTCCAACAATTCCGGCGCCTTGCGCAAGATGGTGGGCCCGGCGCTGAGCGGCGATTTCGACGGCTACCCGTTTTCCATCGCCAATGCCGCCAAGGACATGCGCTATTACATGAAGCTTGCCGATGACCTGGGCACCCGTACCCCGCTCGCCGAAGCCTCCAACGCCATCTTCACCGATGCCGTGGCGAAGGAACTGGGCAACTTGCGGGTGTCGCGGCTCATCGACCCCGAAACCCACGGAGACTGACATGCTGCACCTCAATCCACGCATCACCGCCGTCGAGGAAGAGGGGGCCTTCTTCGTCCTCGACAAGGCGCTGGCGCTGAAGGCCCAGGGCCGCCCGGTGATCAATCTGGGCATCGGGCAGCCGGACTTTTCCCCGCCCGCCCATGTGCTGGAGGCTGCCGCCAGGGCGGTGCGCGACGGGCCCCATGGCTATACCTCGCCCATCGGCATCGCCCCTTTGCGCGAGGCGGTGGCGGCCCATGTGGGCGGACGCTACGGTGTCGCCGTCGACCCGGGCGAGGTGGTGATCGTGCCGGGCGGCAAGGTGACATTCTATTTCGCCTGCCTGTTGTTCGGCGGGCCGGGAGCGGAGATCCTCTATCCCGATCCGGGCTTTCCCCCCTACCGCGAGGCCATCCGTTCAGGCGGCGCGACGGCGGTGCCCTATCCCATCCTCGAGACCCGCGATTTCGGCTTCGATGCCGAAGAGGTGCTGTCCCTCATTACCCCCAAAACCCGTCTCATCATGGTCAATTCGCCCGCCAACCCGACCGGCGGCGTGGCGGCGGCGGCCGAGATGGAAAAGCTCGCCAAGGGTCTCGAAGCCCATCCCGATGTCGCCATCCTGTCGGACGAGATCTATTCCCACCTCGTCTATGACGGCGCCTCGTTCGCCGGCATCATGCAGTTCCCTAACCTGCGCGACCGCGCCATCCTGCTCGATGGCTGGTCCAAGACCTTCGCCATGACCGGCTGGCGCCTCGGCTTCGGCGTCTGGCCCAAGGGGCTGGTCGAGCATGTGCGCAAGCTCATCACGGTGGATCATTCCTGCGTCAATGTGGCGGCGCAGATGGCGGGGCTGGCGGCGATCTCCGGCCCCATGGACGAGATCGAGGGCTTCAGAAGGAAATTCGCCCAGCGCCGCGACCTTGTGGTCGACGGGCTCAATGCCTTGCCCGGCGTCACCTGCCGCCGGCCGGGCGGGGCGTTCTATGCCTTTCCCAATGTCTCGGCCACCGGCATCGCCAGCAGGGACCTGGCGGCGCGCCTGCTGGAAGAGGCGAACGTGGCGCTCATCCCCGGCGACAGCTTCGGCGATAACGGCAAGGGCTACCTGCGCCTCTCCTACGCGGCGAGCACGCCGGAACTGAGCGAGGCGCTGGCGCGCATGGGCCGGTTCCTCGATAGCGCTGCGAAATAGGAGGATCAAGGTCCGTGGACGACCTCGCCCGGCTCAATAGTGGGATGCTGCCCTTTGCGAAGCTGCTCGGAATCGTCTTCACTGCAGCGGCGCCCGACCGGGTGGTGGCCGAACTGGTGGTTCGCGACGAGTTGTGCACTATGCCAGCGGTTGCCCATGGCGGCGTGCTGATGGCCTTCGCCGACACCATCGGCGCGGCGGCGACGGTCCTCAACCTGCCTGAAGGGGCCTGGACCACCACCATCGAGAGCAAGACCAATTTTCTCGCGGCGGCACCGGTCGGCACCCGCATCGTGGGCGAGGCGACCCCAGTTCATCGCGGGCGCACGACCATGGTGTGGCAGACTCGCATCACCACCGACAAGGGCAGGCTCGCCGCCCTCGTTACCCAGACCCAACTCGTCGTCTATCCCAAGCCTTGATGGGCAGGCCTCAGGCCGGCTGCAGCCGCCGCGCCTGGGCGAAAGAGACGAGCTTGTGCTGGCCTTCGTCCCACAACCTGAGCTTCACGCAGCGAAAGCTCTGGATCAGCGTCAGGCGGCGGATGCGCGCCAGTTCGGGATAGTCGCGCAGCACCTGCGGCAGGCGATAGAAGGGAATGCGGCTGCACAGGTGATGCACGTGGTGCACGCCGATATTGGCGGTCATCCAGCCGAGGAACCTACCCAGGTCGTAATGGGAACTGCCATAGAGAGCCGCATCCGGCAGGTCCCAGGCCTTGTCCTCGGCCCAGAACGTGTCCTCGAACTGGTGCTGCACATAGAACAGCCACACCCCGATGGACGACGCCATGAGGATGATCGGCAGGTGCACCAATAGGAACGGTCCGATACCGATGCCGTAGATGACGGCGGCTGCAGCCGCGACGATGGCAATGTTGGTGCCCATGGCGCTCATCCAGTCGCGCCAGCCGCCTCCCATGATGCCCGCCGGCGCCCGGTTGCGCACCACGAAGAGATAGGCCGGGCCGATGCCGAACATGACCAGGGGGTGACGGTAGAGGCGATAGACGACGCGCCGCCAGTGAGGCAGCGCCTGATATTCCCTCACCGTCAGGGTATCGATGTCACCGATGCCGCGCTTGTCGAGGTTGCCCGACGTCGCGTGATGCACGGCGTGGGCCGACCGCCACATGTCGTAGGGTGTCAGCGTCAGCACCCCGATGGCGCGTCCCACCCAGTCGTTGAGGCCCTTGTGGCGGAAGAAGGCACCATGGCCGCAGTCGTGCTGGATCATGAAGAAGCGCACCAGAAAGCCTGCCGCCATGACGCCGATGGCCAGCGTCAGCCAGTAACTGACGGACAGCGCCCACCACGCCGCCAGCCACAGGGCAACGAAGGGTGCCGCCGTGATGGCGACCTCGAAGAGACTGCGGGCCGCATTCGGTTCGCGATAGCGTGCCAGTGCCTTGAGCCAGTCGCGGGGCGGGGTTTCAGGCACGGCGGGTCGCGAGCGTTGCGGCATGTCGTTCATCCGTTGGGGCGCCGGCCACGGGCGGGCGCGATGGAAATTCCGGAGGCAAGAGCATAGCCATGACCGGATGCGGCGCGGCATGCCGCCCGCTTCGCTGCTGTCATGGCCAATCTCTCCCCTCAGCGTTGCAACTCCGGACCGGGTCGCTGGCCCGATCCGGACAGGAACGTTCACAATTTCAGGGCTAGCCCTACTCGCTGCGCCAAGGTGAAAATCATTGCCGGGCAACGATCATGCAACGTGTCTCACCCTGTATGGGGAAGTTGCCGGCAAAGCACAAGGGTTTCAGCACGTATGCGCCGATTGGCCGCCGAAGGACGCCATGCCGGGGACCCGTCCCCAGGGGCATGGGGGAATTATCGGGACCCGGCATGGCGGGGGCAGTCGGGGTGATGCCGCCAGGTCCCATGTTACGCAAGTCCGGGCGGGCAATTGCGACCTTCTTCGAGGCATGCAACGGTATTGCGACGGTCCCATGACTTTTCCGGCAAATTTCTTGCCCCGGCGCGCGGCATGGCCTTAATGGGCCCTGACCCTGGATCTGCCGACGAGGATTGAAGCCAAGCCATGCTCGAACCCATTGCCGCCATCGATGACGAACCGGTCGACGCCTGCACCAAGGGCGTTCCCGCCGCCGGTGCTCTACGTTTCGGCGATGTCGCCGACCGCGGCTGGAACCTCCTCGCCGGCGATATCCCGCTGCCGGCAGCCGTCATCCGCGCCGACGTCATGGCCGCCAACAGCCGCTGGATGGCGGATTTCATCAAAAGCTCAGGCGTCCTCATCGCGCCGCACGGCAAGACCACCATGAGCCCGCAACTGTTCCGCCGCCAGATCGCCGACGGCGCCTGGGCGATCACGGTTGCCACCATGCAGCAGATGATGGTGTGCCGCCGCTTCGGCATCGCCCGAGTCCTCATGGCCAACCAGATCGTTGGTCGCGCCGCCACCCGCGCCATCGTCGCCGAACTCGCCGCCGATCCCGATTTCGAGTTCTACGCGCTGGCCGACTCGGTGGAAGGGGTGACCGCGGTTGCCGCCGAGGCGCACCGCCAACGTCTCGCACGGCCCGTCAACCTGTTGCTGGAAGCCGGCATGGCGGGCGGGCGCACCGGTTGCCGCGACGTACCTTCGGCGCTGGCGGTGGCTCGCGCCATTGCCGCGCAGGCCCCTTGGGTCGCACTGCGTGGGGTGGAAGGCTTCGAGGGCCTGGCCAAGGGTGTGACACCTGAGGAGCGCACCGACCGGGTGGCGCAATTCCTCGATCACCTGTGCGCCATCGCCACCGCCTGCCAGGACGAAAACCTGTTCGCCCCCGGCCCGGTGATCCTGACTGCCGGTGGGTCTTCCTATTACGACCTGGTGGTCGAGCGGCTGAAAGGGGCGGGCATCGCCAATGCCCGGATCGTCACCCGCAGCGGCTGTTATCTCACCCATGATTCGCTGATGTACCGCACCGCCTTCGCCGAGGTGATGGCACGTTCGGCAACGGCGAGGGCGCTGCCGGGCGGCCTCAGGCCGGCGCTGCAGGTATGGGCGCATGTGCAATCGCGCCCCGAGCCAAGCCGGGCCATCCTCACCCTCGGCAAGCGCGATGCCGGCCACGATGCCGGCCTGCCCGTCCCGGAATTGTGGTATCGTCCCGATACCGATACGCAGCCGCGTCCGCTGCCCGACGGCCACAAGATGGTCGAGATGAACGACCAGCATGCCCATCTGACCATCCCGCCCGACAGCCCGCTCAGCTTTGGCGATATGGTGGGCTTTGGCGTTTCCCACCCTTGCACCACCTTCGACAAGTGGCAGATCATCTATCTGGTCGATGCGGCCTACCGGGTGAGCGGGGCCATCCGCACGTTCTTTTGAAGCGCAATGGCGCGAATATGCTGTAGAGGGAGGCGATGATGGATTTCAGGCTTTTGGGACGCACCGGCGTCTCGGTTTCCTCTTTGTGCTTCGGCACCATGTCGTTCGGCGGCGATGCCGATGCCGATGAAGCGGCGCGCCTGTACGCCGCCTGCCGCGAGGCCGGCATCAATTTCTTCGACTGCGCCGATATCTATTCCAAGGGGCGCGCCGAGGAGATTCTCGGCGGGCTCATGGCGGGCGAGCGCGACCGGCTGGTTATCACCTCGAAATGCTTCAATGCCCTCAGCGACGACGTCAACGACAAGGGCGGCAGCCGCCGCCATATTGCGCTGGCAGTCGAGGCGAGCCTGAAGCGGCTGAAGACCGACCGGCTGGATGTCCTGTTCATGCACCAGTGGGATGCGGCGACGCCGCTGGAGGAGACATTGCGCGGGCTGGAGGACGTGGTGCGCGCCGGAAAGGTCGTCTACCTGGGCGCCAGCAACTATGCCGCCTGGCAGGTCGCCACCGGCCTTGGCATTTCGGCGCGCCGCGACTGGTCGCGTTTCGATGTCATCCAGCCCATGTACAATCTGGTCAAGCGCCAGGCGGAAGTGGAGATCCTGCCGCTGGCCGAGGCCGAGGGGCTGGGCGTCATCTCCTATGGTCCGGTCGGTGGCGGCCTGTTGAGCGGCAAGTATCGCTGGGGCGAAAAGGCCGAGACCGGCCGCATCGCCACCAATGCCGCCTACAATGCCCGCTACCGCCGGGAATGGGTCTACGACACCGCCAACCGCTTCGCCGACTTTGCACGAGCGCGCGGTCACCACCCGGTGAGCCTGGCGGTCGCCTGGGTGGCCGCCCATCCGGCCATTACCGCCCCGATCATCGGTGCCCGCAACGTCGAACAGCTTTCCGCCTCGCTGCAATCGGTGGATATCGCCATGACCCCGGAATTGCGCACCGAGATCGCCGCCCTGTCGCAAACCCCGCCGCCCGCCACCGACCGGCTGGAGGAGCAGGCCTGAACGCCATTTCATGAACGCGCGCGCAACGCCTGGTGACGCCCGCAGCGGGCTGGAGTTCTTCACCGCCCTGCCGCCGCTCGGGCGCTTTGCGCAAAGCCTCGATGTCGCGAATTTCCGCAGTCTTCCCGACGGCTGGCTGGTGGGCGTGGCCGATGTGGTCGATTCGACCGCCGCCATCGCGGCCGGCCGCTACAAGGCTGTCAACATGGTGGGCGCGGGCGTCATTTCGGGCGTGCTCAACGTGCTTGACCAGCACAGCTTTCCCTTCGTCTTCGGCGGTGACGGGGCGGCGTTTGCGGTGCCCCCGGGGTTTGCCGAAGAGGTTCGCCGCGCCATGGCGGCGACCCGCACCTGGGCCCGCGAGGCGATGGAGCTGTCGTTGCGCGTCGCCCTCATCGCCGTGGACGAGATACGCGCCGCCGGACACGATGTGACGGTCGCCCGCTACGCCCCCGGCCCCGATGTTGCCTACGCCATGTTCTCCGGCGGCGGCATCACCTGGGCGGAAACCGAGATGAAGGCGGGCCGCTTCCAGATCGATGCCGCGCCGCCGGGCACCCGCCCCGACCTCGACGGCCTGTCCTGCCGCTGGTCGCCGACCCGGGCGCGGCGCGGTGTCATCCTGTCGCTGCTCGCCAGGTCGACGGGTCGCGATGAGGCGGCCTTTTCCGCCCTGGCCGCCGAGGTTCTCGCCGGCTTGCGGCGCCTCGACGACGAGGGGCGTCCCCTGCCTGCCACCGGTCCGGATTTTTCCCTCCTGGCGCCGGGTCTGGAGCTCGAAGCGAGGGTTCCGGTCGGCGAGGAGCGCCGGCCGCAGCCGAAGTGGAAGCTGTTTGCCTTCACCGCCTTTGCCTGGCTGCTTTTTCTCACCGGACGCCATGCCGGCGGTTTCGATCCCGCCCGCTACCGCGCCAGGGTGGTAGCCAATTCCGATTACCGCAAGTTCGACGACGGGCTGATGCTGACGGTTGACTGCACGCCGGCCGAAGCCAATGCTATCGAGGCGCTACTGGAGGCGGGCCGCTGCGCCGGCATCTGCCGCTTCGGGGTGCACCGCCAGGGTTCGGCGCTGATTACCTGCGTGGTGCCGTCCTACCTGCGCGACGATCACTTCCACTTCATCGATGGTGCCGGTGGCGGCTATGCCGCGGCGGCCGCCATGCTCAAGGCTTCGCCCGCCGCGCCAGACGCCTGATGCTGCCGGAGGCCACCACCTGGCGCTGGTTGACGAACAGCTCGTGGTTCTCCTCGATATGCTTCAGGTCGTAGAGGTAATTGACCATGAAGCCGGCGGCTTCGCCGAGGCCGCGCGGTGAGGTATCGCCCAGCCAGTCGATCTGTTCCAGCCGGGCGCCGTTGCCGAGATGAAAGCGCGCCACCGGATCGACCGGCGAGCCGTCGTCGCGCCGCGCATTGAGGAAGTACCAGGCGACCAGCGGCATCAATTGAGGCTTGAGCGCGTCCGCATCGTCGCCGGACTGCCAGTCCTCGGCATCCAGGCGCATGACGGCCGAACGTTCCTCATCGGTCAACGCCAGCGCCTCCGTACCCCCATCCAGAAGGTCGCCGAGCCACTTGCGCAAGCCGGGGGCGGGCGACAGGGTGACGAAGGTCTTGAGGTCCGGCAGGTCGCGTTTCAGGTCCTCGACCACCTGCTTGATGAGAAAGTTGCCGAACGAGATGCCGCGCAGGCCCGTCTGGCAATTGGAGATGGAATAAAACACCGCGGTGTCGGCCTCCCCGGCGCCAAGCGGTGAGCGCTCGGCGGCGAGGATCGGTGCGATGGCCGCCGGAATGCCCTGCATCAGCGCCACCTCGACGAAGATCAGCGGATCGTCCACCAGGGCTGGATGGAAGAAGGCATAGCAGCGCCGGTCGGCGGGCTCGATGCGGCGGCGCAAGTCCTCCCACGAGCGGATTTCGTGCACCGCCTCGTACTGGATGATCCGTTCCAGGATCGAGGCCGGGGTGTTCCAGTCGATGCGGTTGAGGACGAGGAAGCCGCGGTTGAACCACAAGGCGAGCAGGTGCTCGAAGTCGCGGTCGACCGTCGCCAGTTCGGGGTTGGCCCGCAACAGGCCCAGCAGTTCGGCGCGCATGGCGACCAGTTGCAGGGTGCCGCGCGGTGCCCGGTTGAGGCGGCGAAACAACTCCTGGCGGCGCGGCTCGGCGGCTTCGTGCAGGGCCATTGCCCGGGCATCGCCCGGTTCGGCCTGGTAGGCGGCAAGGGCAGATGCAATGCGTTCATGGTCAGGGCCGAAGCCACTGGCCAGATGCTGGAAGAAGGAAAGGCGCCCCGACCTGTCGAGCCGCTTCCAGCCTTCGAGCAGGGCGCTCGCCAGTGCCGTCCCCGAAGCCTCGCCGCGCCCGCTCAGGACAGCTTCCGACAAGGCAGTGAGGTCCTCTCCATCGGCATCCGCGCCGGGCTGGCGCTGCAGGATGCGCCGTCCCCGATCGGCGATGGATTGAAGCAGATCCTGTAAGAAGCTTGATCGCATGGGAGCATTCTCCTTAGAGCATCGCGCGGCCGCCCCGCAATGGCCGTTGCGCGGCATCCGCCATGCGGGTTGTCAATGCCCGGATTTTCCTGCTAGGCCGCTGGACGAACGGATATCGCATGGGCGCAGGCGGCGTGGAGGAGGCAGATGGCGGCGGCGGGCAATATCTACAGCGCTTTCGAGAGAGCCTTTGCCGAGGCCGGCGACAAGCTGGCCCTGCATCTGCCCGGCCCGGCCCTCGATGTCACCTACCGGGGTCTCGCCGAGGGTGCAGCACGTTATGCCGGCGCCCTCGCCGGGCTCGGGGTCAGGCCGGGCGACCGGGTAACGGTGCAGGTGGAAAAATCCCTCGACAACCTGTTGCTCTATCTCGGCGTCATGAAGGCCGGCGCCGTCTACCAGCCGCTCAACACCGCCTATACGGCCGCCGAACTCGATTACTTCATCGGCGATGCCAAACCGGCCGTGGTCGTCGGCCGACCCGAGGACACCGCCAGCCTGGCGGCCATCGCCGGCCGCCACGCCGCCCGCATCACCTCGCTCGGCAACAAGGGTGACGGCGACCTGGCGCGGCTGGCCGCCACCATGTCCGCCGCCCACCCAACCGCTGAGCGTACCAGCGACGATCTGGCGGCGCTGCTCTATACCTCCGGCACCACCGGGCGGTCCAAGGGCGCCATGCTCACCCACGGCAATCTGGAAAGCAACGCCCGCACCCTGTGCGCGGCCTGGCGCATCACCGCGGCAGACCGGCTGGTCCACGCCCTGCCGATCTTCCACGTGCACGGCCTGTTCGTAGCCTGCAACACCCTTTTTCTCGCCGGCGGCAGCCTCATCTGGCTCGACCGCTTCGATGCCGCCCGGGTCCTGGACCTGCTGCCCGGGGCCACCATGCTCATGGGCGTGCCGACCTTCTATACCCGCCTTTTGGGGCTTGACGGGCTGACACCGCAAAAGACCGCATCCATGCGCCTTTTCGTCTCCGGCTCGGCGCCGCTTCTGGCCGAGACCCATCAGGCCTTCGAGCAACGGACGGCTAAGCGCATCCTCGAGCGTTACGGCATGACCGAGACCGGCATGATCACCTCCAACCCCTATGACGGCGAGCGCGTGGCCGGCACCGTCGGCTACGCGCTGCCCGGTGTCTCGGTGCGCATCGCCGATGCCGAAGGCAGGGAAGTACCGCGGGGCGACATCGGAGTGATCGAGGTGAAGGGCCCCAACGTCTTCAAGGGCTATTGGCAGATGCCCGACAAGACCGCCGCCGAATTCCGCCCGGACGGTTATTTCATCACCGGCGATCTCGCCACCATGGCCGAAGACGGTCGCGTCACCATCGTCGGGCGCGCCAAGGACCTCATCATCTCCGGCGGCTTCAACGTCTATCCCAAGGAGATCGAGGACGAACTCGACCAGCTATCGGGCATCGGCGAATCGGCGGTCATCGGCGTGCCGCATCCCGATTTCGGCGAGGGCGTGGTGGCGGTGGCGACCGTCAACGGCTCGGCCCCCGATGAAGCCGCCATCATCACCGCGCTGGGTGAGCGCCTCGCCAGGTTCAAGGTGCCCAAGCGCGTCTACTTCGTCGACGATCTGCCGCGCAACACCATGGGCAAGGTGCAAAAGGCCGAGTTGCGCAAGGCTTACGAAAAGACCTTTTCGTAAAGCGCATTTGCCGGGCGCAAATGTTCCGGTCGCTTTTGCTGAACAGCTTTAGCCCGCCCTGAGCGCCACCACGCCGCCGACAATCAGCAGGGCGGCAGCGATCCGCCAGCCGGTGAGGCGCTCTTTCAGCGCCACCACCGAAATCGCCACCGCGAACAGGATGCTGACCTCGCGCAGGGCTGCGACCGCCGCGATGGGTGCCTTTGTCATCGCCCAGATGACGATCCAGTAGGCGCCAAGAGACAGGGCGCCGGTGATCAGCCCGGTCTTCCATTCGCGCAGCATGATCGGGAAGACGCCGGGGCCCTTCACGATCGCGCAGAACGAGGCCATCCAGAAGCCGTCGATGAGGAACATCCACAAGGCATAGCTGGAGGCCGATTGGGCGCCGCGCGCGCCCACCCCGTCGGTCAGTGTATAGCCGGCGATGAAACACGATGTAATGAGCGCATAGCCGACGGCACGGCCATCGAGGCGGGCAAGGGCCGAGCCGCCGCGCATGGCCATCGCCGCGATCCCCAGGCAAAGTATGACGATGCCCGCCGCCGTCAGGGGGTTGAGCACCTCGCCGAGCAGGAGAAAGCCGCCGATCGCCGTCAAGAGCGGCGCCGAGCCGCGCGCCAGCGGATAGACCTGGCCGAGATCGCCGGCCGAATAGGCGCGGATCAAATAGAGCTTGTAGCCGGTATGGAGGGCCGCCGATGTGACGATCCACACCCAGGTGATGCCGCTCGGCACCGTCACGAAGGGCAGGCAGATGAGCGACAGCGAGCCCATGACCAGCCCCATGAGCGAAATCGACAGGAAACGGTCGAGCCGGACCTTGATCACGGCGTTCCAGCCGGCATGCATCATGGCGGCGGCGAGAACGGCGAAGAAGACGTGAAGCGACAAGCGGATATCCCCGAAAGCGGCGGCAATCTTAGGCGAGTTGCTGTCGCGCCGCCATCCTCTTGACCTTCCATGAACTGGAAGGCCTATCTGACAAGGTATGGAACACAAGCACGCAAATCCCGTCACCGGCGCCACCGTGCGCGATCCTGTCTGCGGCATGATCGTCGATCCGGCCGCCGACAAGCCCCGTCACACCCATCACAGCCGCGAAATCCATTTCTGTAGTGCCGGATGTCGGGACAAGTTCATTGCCGCACCCGGCGACTACGAGACGGCCACCGATCCGGTCTGCGGCATGACAATCGACCGCGCCAGCGCCGATCACATGGCCAAACACGAGGGCCGGCGCTTCTTCTTCTGCTCAAGCGGCTGCCAGGAAAAGTTCGAAACCGATCCGGCCCGTTACCTTGAAGGCAAGGACGCTGCAGCCCCTCTGCCCAAAGGGGCTAAGTGGACCTGCCCCATGCATCCCGAAATCGTCCGCGACGGTCCCGGCGACTGCCCGATCTGCGGCATGGCGCTGGAACCCATGGGTGCGCCGTCGGGCGATGAGGGCCCCAATCCCGAGCTTGTCGATTTCACGCGGCGTCTGTGGGTAGGCGCTTCGCTCACCCTGCCGCTGGTACTGCTCGCCATGGCGCCGATGCTGGGCCTGGGTTTCGTGCGGCAAATCTATGGTGAGCGCATCACCTTGTGGATCGAACTGGCACTCGCCACGCCGGTGGTCCTGTGGGCCGGCTGGCCGTTCTTCGTGCGCGGCGTCAAATCCGTCGTCTCCGGCAACCTCAACATGTTCACCCTCATCGCCATGGGGGTTGGTGCTTCCTATCTGTTCAGTCTCGCCGCGGTCGTGGCGCCGGGCATTTTTCCGGCGGGCTTTCGCGATGCGGGTGGCCATGTGGCGGTTTATTTCGAGGCCGGCTCGGCCATCGTCGTGCTGGTGCTGGTGGGCCAGGTGCTGGAACTGCGGGCGCGGGAAAGGACCGGCGCCGCCATTCGTGCCCTCATGGACCTGGCCCCGGCCACGGCACGGCGCATCGCCAGGGATGGCTCGGAGGCGGAAATCGCGCTGGACAAGGTGGTCGTCGGCGATCGTTTGCGGGTGCGCCCCGGCGACAAGGTGCCGGTCGACGGCGAGGTCATCGAAGGCCGCTCGGCGGTGGATGAATCGATGCTGACCGGCGAAGCGATGCCGGCCGAAAAGGCGCCCGGCGATACTGTGACCGGGGCGACCATCAACGGCTTCGGCAGCTTCGTCATGGAGGCCCGGCGGGTGGGCGCCGACATGTTGCTCAGCCAGATCGTCGCGATGGTGGCGAGCGCCCAGCGCAGCCGCGCCCCCATCCAGAAGCTCGCCGACTGGGTAGCCGGCTGGTTCGTTTCCGGCGTCGTTGCGGTGGCGGTCGTTGCCTTCATCGCCTGGGCCGTGTGGGGACCTTCGCCGAGCCTCGCCTATGGCCTCGTCGCCGCCGTCTCGGTGCTCATCATCGCCTGCCCCTGCGCGCTGGGCCTCGCCACGCCGGTATCGATCATGACGGCCACCGGGCGCGGCGCCCATGCCGGTGTCCTCATCAGGGACGCCGAGGCGCTGGAGCGCTTTGCCGTCGTCGATACCCTCATCGTCGACAAGACCGGCACCCTCACCGAGGGCAAGCCGAAGCTGGTGGCGGTGGTGCCGTCCACGGGTCATGACGAAACCGAAGTCCTGCGCCTCGCCGCCAGTCTCGAACGCGGTTCCGAGCATCCCCTTGCTACGGCCATCGTCGACGGCGCTGTCGAGCGCGGCATCGACATGGCGGGGTCGGAAGATTTCGAGGCGGTAGCCGGCAAGGGCGTCAGGGGCCGGGTCGGCGGGCAGTCCGTGGCGCTCGGCAACGCGGCGCTGCTGGCCGATCTCGGCATCGATGCTGCAGCGGTCTCAGCCGACGCCGACCAGCGCCGCGACAAGGGCGAGACGGTGATGTACGTGGTTGCCGGCAACGCCCTCGCCGGGTTGCTGAGCGTCGCCGATCCGGTGAAGGAGACCACCCCTTCGGCGCTTGAGGCGCTGCACGCCGAAGGATTGCGCATCGTCATGGCGACCGGCGACAACGAGCGCACCGCCCGCGCCGTGGCCGCCCGCCTGGGGATCGACGAGATCCGGGCCGGCGTCCTGCCGGCCGGCAAGGCGGCGCTTGTGGCCGGACTTCAAGCCGAGGGCCGAAAGGTCGCCATGGCCGGCGACGGCGTCAACGATGCCCCCGCGCTGGCGCAGGCCGATGTCGGCATCACCATGGGTACGGGCGCCGACGTTGCCATCGAGAGTGCCGGTATCACCCTGGTCAAGGGCGATCTCAACGGCATCGTCAGGGCCCGGCACCTGGCGCGCGCCACCATGCGCAATATCCGCCAGAACCTGTTCTTTGCCCTCGTCTATAACGCCGCCGGCGTGCCGTTGGCGGGCGGTGTCCTTTATCCGTTCTTCGGCCTGTTGATCCCGCCCGCCTTCGCCGCCGCCGCCATGAGCCTTTCATCGGTGTCGGTGATCACCAATGCCTTGCGCCTGTCGCGGCTCAAGCTGTCATAGGGGCGTTTATTCGACCAGCGGCTTGCAGCGGGTCTCACGCAGGGTGAGCGCCAGGCCGAAGCCCACCAGGCCCCAGGCGAGCAGGCTGGCGAAGGCCACGCGGTAGTCGGCGGCGGTGTAGACCCTGACGCCGTTTGCCATGGCGCCGTTCCAGGACCAGTCGAGAACCGCCCCGATGACCGGCTGCAGCACTGCGCCCGACATCACCGTCATGCCGTTGACGAGGCCGGTGACGCTGCCGTGATAGGCATGCGGCGTCACCTCGCGGGCGAGCGCAAAGCTCACCGACATGGCCGCGCCCGCCGCCCCCAGAGCGAACATCAAGCCGACCGTCACCGTGAGCGGCAGGCCCGGTGCGAACACCAGCACGCCGAGCAGCGCGCAGTTGATGCCGGCGGCCACCGCGATGACCCGCTGGCGATAGCCGATGGCATCCGACAGCCACCCCGCCAGCGGCGCGCCGATGGCCCAGCCGATGAGCGTTGCGGAAACGAGTCCGGCCGCCGTCGCCCGGTCGAGCCCATAGGCGGTCATGATGTAGGGCACCCCCCACAGGCCGCCGAAGGCGAGCAGCGGCCCGGTCATCGCCATGGCGACCAGCGCGATGCGCCAGATTTCCCAGCGGGTGAAGGCATGGGCAAGGGCGCCGAGCGTCCCGGCGCCGCCGCCGGAATGGCTGGTGGCCGGCGACACCAGGCGGTTGTCGCCCGGTGCGTTGCGCACGAAGGCGATCGTCATGACGCACAGGGCCAGCGCGAACAGCCCGGACCAGGCCATGGTGGTTCGCCATCCCAGCCGCTCGATAACGGCGGCCAGCGGCGCCTGGGCGCTGATGCCGCAGAGCATGGCAACCAGCATGGCGAGCCCGGCCATGGTGGCAAAGCGCCGCGGCGGGAACCAGCGCGCCGCCAGCGCCATGGAGCCGATGAAGCCCACCGCCGAGCCGGCGCCCACCAGGAAGCGTCCCGCATAGGCGAGCCACAGGCTGGGAGCGAGCGCAAAGGCGAGGGTGCCCGCCGCCGCCAGTGCCACCGCCATGCTCAGCATCGCTCTTGCCCCGAAGCGGTCGAGCAGCGCCCCCAGCGGCGGCTGCATCAGGGCGTAGGGGTAGAAATAGAGCGCCGAAAGCTGGCCGAGGACAGTGGCGTTGGCATGGAAGTCGCGCATCAGGTCTTCGACCATGACGCTCGGTGCCACCCGCTGGAAGAAGGCATAGCCGAAGGCCAGCGCCGCCAGCGACCAGATGAAGATGGCGTGCGCCAGGCTGGCGCGGAGCGGAGGAACGAGAGCTTGCTGCGCCACGTCGGGTCCTTTCGGCGGTAAATCCCCAAACGGGAAGGGTGTGCCGCTTCTATCCCCTGGCGCTGGCCGATGTGAAGGGTGTTTGCGTTGCAGCCCCGATCGTCACGCAGAACCCCGCGGGCGACGCGCGACCGCGGGGTTCGGTGATGTTCACCAGGACGTCCTGGGGGCGGATCAGGTGCAGTCGGTGCAGTCGATGGAAGTGGTTTGCCGCGGCCTCAGCACCAGCTGGTCCGACAGGGCCATGGGAGTCGAGCCGAAGATCTTGCCGATCACCCAATGGTAGGTATAGCACACGCGCGACACCACGATATCGTTGCCCTCGGTCATCAGCGCCTTCATCTGGTCGTCGACGGTGGGTGCCGCCCCGCAACTGGCGTTGGCGTTCTTGTGGCTCCACGACAGCACCGCATTGTTGGAGGCGTCGAGCTTGTATTCGTAGACTTCCAGCGAGATGGCGCTTGAATCGAACGGTTCCATGATGGCGCTGGAGGCCTTGAAGAAATCGTCGATGTCGCTGGTGACGATGGTGCCCGGGGCCTGGGTGACCAGGTCGGCGAGGGTCGAGGCGGTCAGCGTCACCCGGCGATTGGCCGACAGCACGTTGGTGGCATCGACAAGGCCGAAATAGACCAGCACCATCACCGGAAAGATGAAGGCCATCTCGATGGAGGCGACGCCGCGGATGTCACGGCCGTAGCGTGCCACGCGCTCTGCGATCGATTTGAATGAACGGGTCATCTGGATGCGCTCCCGTGCCGGTGAGTTGTCAATTGGAGAACGGCTCGTTGCGGAACACCGCACCGGCCGTCAAAAGGCGGCTGTCGCCAGCCATGTTGGAAAGCTGGCTGATGCCGGGCGTGAACAGCTTCCAGGCGTAGTAGGTCCGCACCACCACCACTTCCAGGGCGCTGCCGGTATCGAAACTGGCGTCCTTGGTGACCGCATCGGACATGGTACCGTCGGAATTGAGCGGGGGCGGCAGGGAGATGTCGGAGAACTTGGTGAAACTCCTGACATCGACATTGAGATTGGCATCGCATTTGAGGAAGCTTGCGAGATTGCCGCACACCAGGTCCTTGAAGGCGGCTGCCGTCATGGTCGAGGACTGCACCTGCCCGGTGCGGATCTCGCGCGCCGCCTTGGCGACGCCGTTCTCGATGACATATTCCGAAAACAGCATCATGCCGGTCTCGAAGATGGCCATGAGCAGATAGAGGAAAGGGGCGGCCACCATGGCGAATTCGACGGCTGTTGCGCCGCCTTGCGCTCGCTTGAAGCGCCCCAGGATGGCACCTTGAGGCCTGCAGAAAACTCCTGTCATCGACCGATCTCCCATCTGCACCGAACACCGGACGTGACACCCCTTGGGTGAACTCGTGCGGTGACTGCGACCCTGGGGCCACTTCATCCGGGCCCTGTTGGTTCGTGTTTTCGGCAGTTTGTATCGGAACTTCGCTAAAGTGCGATGAAAGGGAATGTTACAATTTTAATGAACCGGCCGATTGCTACCCGCGCCGCCTCTTGGCGCGCGCCGGAATCAAAAAGACGCCGCTCCCTCAAAGAAGCGGCGCCGGTGTGGAATTGGCGGATGAAGGAGGCGCGGTGTGCGGCTACTTGGTCTTGGCTTCCGCCGAGGCGATGCCGTACTTGCTCTGCATCTCCTTTTCGATGACGCCGAAATGCGCGGGATCGTCCCCGACTTCCAGGGTCATCTCGCAATTGTCGCCACAGGTATAGGTCACCGGCCCGCCGCCCATGAACACCGTCACCCGCGAATCGGGCGTCTGTTGCACGGTCACCAGGAGGTTGACCAGTTCCTTGCCGGCCGCGTCGAGCACCAGCAGGTTGGTGGTACCGAAGTGGCGGCCCTGCAGCACGATCATGCCCTCGCGAATGGAGACATCGGCATACATCGGATTGCCGATGATGGCGGTGGCCGGCAGACCGTGTAACTTCAGCACCTGGGCCTGGTCGGAATAGATGGTGATCGCCTTCTCGGCCGCGGCAAGGTCGCCAGCCTGGGCCAGAGCGATTGCCATCGTGGCGCCCGCGAGCAACAGCTGGTGAATGTGGCGCGTCTTCTTAAAGACCGGCGAAATGGGCCTTGTGGCGCGGGACATGATAACTTCTCCTCCGGCTGGATTGGTCCCCCGGCTGGCCCGGAAGTCCAGACGCATTGCACACAAAATTGGTGAACGTTCTCTTACCGCCGGTGATGCCCGGCCGCCGTCGCGATGCCGGGTAGCCCACCAATGCCGCACAATTCGCCGCGCTGGCCGCGCAAAACTTTCCGCCGCCGGCCATCGCCGCCCGCATGCCAGTTCATCGCCGTAAAACGTCGACCACCAACGGCGTTTTCTCGATTTTTAATCGATTAGATATGATGTTCAACTGCGGGAAGTAATTTTCTGGCCAACATAAACTGGCTGTGGTGTCAAAGTAATAAGTTAGAAACATATGAAAGCATGTTTGCGTAAATATATATCTTACATGTTAATGTTTTATACACCATGTGGTGACAGATTAACAACAACACGGCCGATTGGGGTCGGGATTTACTTCATGTTAAGAGCCGGGTCCTAGGTTGGCCGTGGTTCGAGACAACCGGGTCAACCGGAGCTTGTGAACCAAGTGCTGTCTAACGAGTTAGAGCAAGGAGAGAGTTATGAACAAGATTGTGCGTTTTGTGAAGGACGAGTCGGGTGCGACCGCCATTGAATATGGCCTGATCGCCGCCGCCACGGGCCTGGCCCTCGCCGCCGTGATGCCGACCATCAAGACCAACCTGACGACCACCTTCAACGCCGTCAGCGCCAACCTCCAGTAGGGGTTGAGCGAAACCACCGGATCGCCTGAGCCGCGATCTGGTCGGTTCAAGAAAAATTCAGGGAGGCTCAGCAGACCGCCGGCAGCCAATGCCGGCGGTTCTCGTTTGTGCGGACCGCACTCCGACACTGCCGCCGCGTTCCCCGTCCCATCCGTCACCCCATCGTCAGCGCTTGGTTAACCCTTGCCGCGCTATGAAGGATGCTTGACCGGGCGGACGATGCGCGCCCGCGGTTCGAGCTTGAATAGGGGGATCGCGGATCACCATGAGCACCGGGCTGGCAACTGGACGGCACGGCGTCGGGCTGACCCGGGCCGAACCCGGGCCCTGGGCGGCCTGTGCCCTGGTCGCCGTCCTGGCCTTTGCATGGTCCACCTGGTTCGGCTGGCATGTGGTGGTGGTCGAGGGATCGCTCCCCAACCCCAATTCGTTCACCCGCATCAACCGCATCCTCGCCTCCATCGAGGCCGGCCGCATCCTCGACTATGTTCCGCGCGACAATAGCGGTGTCGCGGTGCCGCTCCACTGGACCCACCTGCTCGACATCGCGATCACCGCCCTGGCTATGCCGATGGTGCCGTTTTTCGGCCTCGCCAACGCCCTGCGGCTGGCGGGTGCGCTGATCGGGCCGCTGGGGCTTGCCGCTCTCTCCTTGTCGGCTATGTACGCAGCGCGGGTGGCGACCGGCGGCTGGCGGCTGGCGGCAGTCGCCGGCGTGACGGCGGCACTGGGCACCGGTGCCCTGTCGTACGGCGCCCTCGGCCGCGCCGACCATCACGTCGTGCTGGCCACCCTGGCGACGCTTACCCTTACCTTCGCCTGGCAGTCGCTTGCAAGGGGCGCCCGTCCCGCCCGCACGGCCGGCCTCATCGCCGCCATGGGCATGTGGATCTCGCCGGAGATGCTGCCCTTCGCCTTGCTGGGATGGGCCATCGCCATTACCGGCGATGTGCTGGACAATGGGCGGGTCGGTCGGCGCGCCGGCGGTTGCGCCATCACCTATCTGATTGTTCTCGCGGTGGCGCTGGTGCTCGATCCGCCCGCCACCGGGCTCATGGCCGCCCGCATCGACCGCCTGTCGCGGCCGTTCGTCGAACTGGCGGCGCTGATGGCCGCGGCGTCGCTCGTCGCCGCCAGATGGCTGCCGGCCGGCAGCAGCCCATGGCGCGCCACGGTGCTGGGCGGCCTCGTCGCGGCGGCGGCGGTGGTGCCGTGGGTCATCGTCTATCCGCAATTGCTGAGGGGCGCCGAGGGCGTCTTTTCGCCCGAGGGCTGGCAGCGCATCTGGGTCAGCAACGGCGAAATCAAATCACCCCTCGCCAATTCCGGTAACTTTGCCTTCTATTTCATGGTGGCCCCGGCCGTCCTGATGATCGCCAATGCCTGGCTGCTGACCCGCCATCGCCGTCCCCGCGATGTGCTGGTGGCCGTGGCGACGGTGTTCATCCTCTATCTGGGTTATCGCTATATCAGGTTGACGATCTACGCCCAGCAGGCCGCCGCTGTGGCGCTGGCGATCATGTTCGCTCAGGCAATGCGGGCGATGCCGCCGCCGCGCCTCAACCTGCTGGCCGCCATCACCACCCTGGCGCTCGCCATGTTTCCCTGGTTCGGCATGGTTGCCTTTGGCGACCACCAGCCGGCGCTGCGCAAGTGCGACGCCCAGGTGGCCGCGACGGCGTTGACGCCGTTTGCCGGCCGGGTGGTGCTGTCGCCTTATATGGACGCGCCCGCGCTGATCTATTTCTCCAGGGTGATCACGGTTGCCGGCCCCTATCATCGTGCCGAACGGCGCATTCTCGACGGGCTCGATGCCTACGAGGCGCGCGACTTCGCCGCCGCTCCGCCCAAAGCCTTCCTGCGCACCGGCGCTAAAGCCGTTCTGGTGTGCACCCGTGAACCACAAGCGCCTGAAAGCCTGGGCGCCGCGCTGGCGGCCGGCCACCCGCCCGCGTGGCTCGAGGAGCGCCCTTTGCCCGAGGGCACCGGCTACCGACTCTATGCCGTGAGATAGGCGCACCGGTCGCCACGTTGTGCGGCCACCAGGGCGCGACCAATGCGGCTTTCCCGCCGTCGTTCCTGCACCCGGTTAACTGCCGGTTTACGCTGACGTGGGATCGTGTCCCGGCAACGCCCATGCCTGCCGCGCGCCGGCGACGATCAAGGAACGGTCCAGCGATGTTCAATCTCATCTTGATGAGCCTGTTTCCCTTTCTGGTGATCGCCGCGGCGATCTCCGACGTCTTCACCATGAAGATCCCGAACTGGCTCAATCTGCTGATCGCCGCCTTGATGCTGCCCGCCGCTCTCGTCGCCGGCATGTCGGGTCATATGCTCATGTGGCACGGCGCCGCCGGTGCCCTGATGCTGGCTGCCGGCTTCGGCCTGTTCGCCACCAACTGCATCGGCGGCGGCGATGCCAAGCTGTTCGCCGCGGCCTCCTTGTGGATCGGCTGGGACCAGCTCATGCCCTTTGCCATCTACACCACCGTCGCCGGCGGCGGCCTCGCGATCATCATGAAGACCTGGCAGATGGTCCGCTTCGAGCACGAGGTCAAGGACGTCGGCTGGCTGAAGCAGGTGATTCGCACCGACCTCGATCTGCCCTACGGCGTGGCCATCGCCACCGGCGCGATGATCGCCTATCCCGCCACGTTCTGGATGCAGCATGCGGTATGAACGGGTCGAATGAGGTGAAATTGATCGAGCAGATTCAATCGCGGTTAACCCTAATTTGACCATTAGAGCCCAAGTTTAACCCAAGCATCGCCGGAAAAAGATTCGGCTTCCGTTACCCAGGTCAGGATGAGATCAGATGAGTACAGCCCGCATAGCCGTCCTTGGACTCGCCCTCGGCTCGGCCGTTGTCGCCGCATTCCTGGCCAAGGGACTTATCGGCCAGAAGCCAGCGACGCAGATCGTCCAGGTCAAGAAGGTCGAGAGCAACGCGATCCTCATTGCCAGCAAGGACATCCAGATGGGCGAGCGGCTGAAGGGCACCAACCTCGCCTGGGAAAGCTGGCCGGGCGATGCCGTGAGGCCCTACATGATTACCCGCAGCGCCCATCCCGACGCGCTCAAGACCTACAGTGAGGCCCGCGCCCGCACCGCCCTGTTCGAGGGCGAGGCGATCACCGACAAGAAGGTGGTCAAGCCCGACAGCGCCGGCTTCATGGCGGCCATCCTGCCCAAGGGCATGCGGGCCATTTCGGTGCGCATTTCGGCTGAAACCGGCGCCGGTGGCTTCATCCTGCCCAATGACAAGGTGGATGTGATCCTGACCGCCAAGGAGGCGGCCGAGGGCTCCAACAAGACCCGTACCACCACCGATGCGGTGCTGCAGAACGTGCGCGTGCTGGCCATCGACCAGACCTTCCAGACCAACGAGAAGGGCGAACAGGTCGTGGTCGGCAAGACCGCCACGCTGGAGCTCAAGCCGAACCAGGCCGAAGTTCTCGCCAAGGCCGAATCGATCGGCCAGCTCTCCCTGGCATTGCGCTCTCTCGCCGACAATGGCAGCAGCGCGCTGGGCGACGACGGCCCGGTCCTCTCCAAGCGCTACGGCAAGGATTCGCGGGTCGGCAGCATCACGATCTACCGCTACGGCATCGAACAATCCGCTGCGATCAGCCAGTGAGGTCATTGAACATGAAGAACTTCAACAAGATCAACGCGGAAACCGCCTCCCGGCTGGCCGGCCGCAGCGCAGCCGTGATGCTCGCGGCCGCCCTCTCGGTCGCCGCCCTGGTCGCTCCGCTGCCGCAAGCCTACGCGGCCTCCGCCCAGAACGTGACCACCGACGGCATCCGGCACATCAGCATCGCCCTCAACAAGTCCATCGTGGTGCGCCTGCCGGTTGCGGCCCGCGACGTGCTCATCGGCAATCCGGCCGTGGTCGAGGCCGTGGTGCGGACCCAGAACACCGCCTACCTGTTCGCCAAGAAGGTCGGCCAGACCAATGCCTTCTTCTTCGATGCCAAGGGGCGCCAGATCCTCAGTCTCGACATCGATGTCTCGCACGACACCGCATCGCTGCTGAACCTCATCCAGCGCACCATCCCCGGCAGCCATGTCACGGTCGATTCGGTCGGCGAGAACATCATCCTGAACGGCGTCGCGGCCAACGCCGCCGAAGCCCGCTTCGCCTTCGACCTGGCGGCCAAGTTCGCCGGCGACGAAAAGAAGGTTCTCTCCAACATCGCCGTGACCGGCAAGGATCAGGTCATGTTGCGGGTGCGCATCGCCGAGGTGCAGCGCGACGTGCTCAAGGCGCTCGGCGTCAACTGGGACAAGGTCGCCGCCACGGTGGGCGATCTGGCCATCAAGGCATCGACCGCCAACCCCTTCACGCTCGGCACCGGCCTGATAAACAGCGCCAGCGAGGCGACGATCGGCGCCACCTATACCAATGGCAAGACGACGGTGGACGGCGTGGTCCAGGTCATGGAGCGCGACGGCCTGTTGCGCACGCTCGCCGAACCGACGCTGACCGCGATTTCCGGCGAAAGCGCCAAGTTCCTGGCCGGCGGCGAATTTCCCGTCATCACCGGCTATAGCTGCCAGTCGGGCAACACCGGTTGCATACCCACCACCGAATACAAACCTTTTGGCGTCAGCCTCGGCTTCACACCCGTGGTCATGACGGAAGGCCGCATCAGCCTGCGGATCAGCGCCGAAGTGAGCGAGCCCAGCCAGGAATTTGCCGTCAACGGCACCCCCTCCCTCAAGGTGCGTCGCGCCGATACCACCGTCGAGTTGCCCTCCGGCGGATCGATGGTGCTGGCCGGGCTGATCCAGCAAAAGACCCGGCAGGACCTCAACGGGGTTCCCGGCGTCAAGGATCTGCCGATCCTCGGCGCCCTCTTCCGCAGCCGCGACTTCCAGGCGAACCAGACCGAACTCGTCGTCATTGTCACGCCCTTTTTGGTCAATCCCGTCAATGAAAAGCAGCTCAATACGCCACTTGACCGTCTGAACGTGGCTACCGATCGTCAGACCATCCTGTTTGGTCGTCTGAACAAGGTTTACGGCGTCGCCGGCGATGCGCCCAAGGGCGTCATCTATCACGGCAACGTCGGCTTCATCGTCGAATGAGCCCGAACAGCGAGGTTCCAATGCCCATGCGTTCCGCACGTAAAATCCGCCGCGCCATCAAGTTGGCCGCACCCCTGGCGCTGATGGCCGTGGTGGCCGCCTGCTCCAGCACCCGCCCGGTTCTGGTCGACGATAGCTATACGCCGGTGCAGCACTACCAGCGTTTCCCCATCGATGTCGCCAAGGGCACCGTGAAGCTCAACGTGTCGACCGCTTCGGCCCGCCTCACCGCCGGCCAGGAAGACGCCATCACCCGCTTTGCCCAGCAGGCCCGCAGCAGTGCCACGGGATATATCGTGGTGCGCCGGCCGGGCGGCAACGTGAACGCCGATGTCGTGGCCGGCCGCATCGCCCAGATCCTCGCCGATCAGGGCATCGCGCCGCAGAGCCAGATCCAGACCACCTACCGCGGCGCCAGGGGCGCGCCGGTGATGGTTGCCTTCCAGCGCGAGTTTGCCACCACAAAGGAATGTGGTGACTGGTCGAAGGATGTGGCCCGCAGCGGCGCCAATCTGCCCTACCCGAACTTCGGCTGCAGCCAGCAGAACAACATTGCTGCCCTGGTGGCCAATCCGCGCGACTTCACGCAGCCGCGCACCGAAACGCCGCCCGACGCCATGCGTCGCAACCAGGTGATCACCGATTATCGCACGCCCAAGACTCCGGCCACGCCGGTCGATGACCAGAGCAAGGTCAACATCAGCAATCAAGTGAAGTAACCAGCGCAGTTGGAACGAGCTTAAATGATGAACCAAGCCCCAGACTCTCTCCCCGCCGACAGCGGCCAGCCCGACGTCGTCGCCTCCATACCGCGCGTCAACATCCAGGCCTTTTGCGAGGATGAACAAACCGCCAAGGTGATGCAGGCGGCCGCCGCCGACCGACGCATGTCCAAGGCGCACATGGATGTGCAACTGGGCGGCATCGCGGCGGCCTGCCAGGTCTTCGCCGGGTCGCAGACCCCGGCAGTGCTGATCGTCGAATCCACGGAGAACCGCGAAGGCGTGCTTGCCGCCCTCGACCAGCTCGCCCAGGTTTGCGATCCCGGTACACGGGTGATCGTCGTCGGCCGCGTCAACGACGTGCTTTTGTACCGCGAACTGGTCTCCAAGGGGATCAGCGAATATCTCGTCGGCCCGGTGCACCAGCTCCAGGTGATCGCGTCGCTGGGCTCTCTGTTCAAGCAGGAAAGTTCCGCCCCCATCGGCCGCGTGGTCGCCTTCGTCGGCACCAAGGGCGGCGTCGGCTCCTCGACCCTCGCCCACAATATCGGCTGGCTGATATCCACCGACTATGCCATCGACACGGTGATCACCGACCTCGACCTGGCCTTCGGCACCGCCGGGCTGAACTTCAACCATGACAGCCCTCAAGGGATCGCCGAAGCGCTCGGCGCGTCCGACCGCATCGACCAGGTTCTCATCGACCGCCTGCTCACCAAATGCAGCGACCGCCTCAGCCTGCTGGCCGCGCCGGGCACCATCGAGCGCGAGATGGCCGTCGATGCCGAGGCCCTCGAAACCATCCTGTCGGTGGTTCGCAACACGGTGCCGCTGGTGGTTGTCGACGTTCCCAATGTGTGGGCACCGTGGACCAAGCAGACCCTGGTGCATGCCGACACGGTGGTCATCACCGCGACCCCGGAATTGGCCAGCCTGCGCAACGGCAAGAACCTCGTGGACTTTCTCAAGGCCGCCCGGCCCAACGATCGCCCGCCACTGCTCATCATGAACCAGGTCGGCGTCCCGAAGCGTCCGGAGATCCCGGTGGCCGAGTTCGCCAAGGCCCTGGGGATGGAGCCTACCGTCATCATTCCCTATGACGCGGCGATTTTCGGCACCGCCTCCAGCAACGGCCAGATGGTCGCCGAGGTGAACGCCAAATCGAAGATCACCGAGGCAATGAAGGCCATGGCGCAGCTCATCGCCGGCCGCGAGCCGTCGGCCAAGGCCAGCAAGTTCTCTCTCGCACCGTTTCTCAACAAGCTGCCTAAACTGGGGAAGAAATAATGTTCGGCAAGCGCAGCGAAACCGGTCAGCAGCCAAACAAGGGCGACGGCGCACCGCCGCCCATGCCCTCGCAGCCACCGGCACCGCCGGCGGCGCTGCTCGGCGGTCCCATTCCCGATCTCGGCATCAAGGCCCAGGACAAGGTTGCAGCGCCCGCGGCCAAGCCGCAGCAGCTGCAACCCGCCCCCGCCAAGCCGCAGGCCAAGCAGGCGGCCAGGCGTTCCGACAACTACTACGACATGAAGGGCACCATCTTTAATGCCCTCATCGACGCCATCGACCTGACCCAGCTCGGCCAGCTCGATCGCGACGCGGCGCGCGACGAGATCAGGGACATCGTCAACGAGATCATCACCCTGAAGGACGTGGCGATGTCGATCGCCGAGCAGGAAGAGCTGCTCGAAGACATCTGCAACGACGTTCTGGGATACGGGCCGCTGGAGCCGCTGCTGGCCCGCGATGACATCGCCGACATCATGATCAACGGCGCCGATACCTGCTTCATCGAAGTCGACGGCAAGATGGAGCATACCAACATCCGCTTCCGCGACAACGCCCAGTTGCTTAACATCTGCCAGCGCATCGTCAGCCAGGTCGGCCGCCGGGTCGATGAATCGAGTCCCATCTGCGACGCCCGCCTGCAGGACGGTTCGCGCGTCAACGTCATCGTGCCGCCGCTGGCCATCGACGGGCCTGCCCTCACCATCCGCAAGTTCAAGAAGGATCGCCTGAAGCTGCCCGATCTGGTGAAGTTCGGCTCCACCACGCCGGAAGGCGCCGATATCCTGCAGATCATCGGGCGGGTCCGCTGCAACGTCCTGATCTCCGGCGGCACCGGCTCCGGCAAGACCACGCTGCTCAACTGTCTTACCGGCTACATCGATCTCGACGAGCGCGTCATCACCTGCGAGGACGCCGCCGAACTGCAATTGCAGCAGCCGCATGTGGTGCGCCTGGAAACCCGCCCGCCCAATCTCGAGGGCGAAGGCGAGATCTCCATGCGCGACCTGGTCAAGAACTGCCTGCGTATGCGCCCCGAGCGGATCATCGTCGGCGAGGTGCGTGGACCCGAGGCCTTCGATTTGCTGCAGGCCATGAACACCGGCCATGACGGCTCCATGGGCACGCTGCACGCCAACTCCCCGCGCGAGGCCCTGTCGCGTCTTGAATCGATGATCACCATGGGCGGCTTCTCGCTGCCGTCGAAAACCATCAAGGAGATGGTGGTCGGCTCCATCGACGTCATCGTCCAGGCTGCCCGCCTGCGCGACGGCTCGCGCCGCATCACCCACATCACCGAGGTGGTGGGTATGGAAGGCGACGTCATCATCACCCAGGATCTGTTCCTGTTCGAGATCGTCGGCGAGGATGCCAACGGCAAGATCATCGGTCGCCACCGTTCGACCGGCATTGCCCGGCCGCATTTCTGGGATCGTGCCCGCTACTACAACGAGGAAGGCCGCCTCGCCATGGCGCTCGAGAAGGCCGAGATGCGCGGCGAGCAGGACGATTGAACCCGGCAGCGGCAAGAATGAGGCGTTAGATCATGCAGTTAGGTGATACGACGGTCCAGATTGCCCTGCTGGCATTCATTGCCGTCGCCATCGGCGGTCTGGTGCTCGGTCTGGCCTATCCGTATTTCTCGGGCGACGCCAGTCGTGCCAAGCGCGTGTTCGGCGTTACCCACAAGGGTCACGCCGCCGCGGCGCGCAACGGTATCCGCGCCCGCCTGGTCGAGGACGCCAAGGACAATCGCCGCAAGCAGATCCAGGATTCGCTCAAGCAGATCGAGGAGCGCGAGAAAAAGCGCAAGAAGCGCCTTACCCTGCGGGCCATGATTGCCCAGGCCGGCCTCGAAGTATCGGCTCGAAACTTTCATATATTCTCGTTGCTGCTGGGTGGTGGCCTGGCGGCGGCGGCCTTCATCGCCGGGGTGCCGTGGTTCGTGGCCGCGGTGGCGTTCTTGGTGGGCGGGTTCGGCATTCCCCGCTGGGCGCTCAACTTCCTGCGCAAGCGCCGCCAGCAGATCTTCCTCAACGATTTCGCCGATGCCGTCGACGTCATGGTTCGCGGCCTCAAGGCGGGCCTGCCCATCAATGACGCCCTCAAGGTGATTGCCAACGAGACTGGCGCGCCGGTGGGTCCGGAGTTTTCCGAGGTGGTCGAGGGTCAGCGGGTCGGCATTACCATCGACCAGGGCATCGAGCGCATGTTCGAGCGCATCCCCCTGGCGGAGGTGAACTTTCTGTCCATCGTCCTGTCGATCCAGGCCAAGACCGGCGGCAACCTTGCCGAGGCGCTGTCCAACCTGTCGAAGGTGCTGCGCGATCGCAAGAAGATGAAGGCCAAGATCAAGTCGGTGTCGCAGGAGGCCAAGGCCTCGGCCGCCATCATCGGCTCGCTGCCGTTCTTCATCATGGGCGCCATGACGGTGCTGAACCCGGAATATCTCAATCCGCTGTTCGATACCAAGATCGGCCACATCATGATCGTCGGCTCGGCGGTGTGGATGCTCACCGGGGTGCTGGTGATGCGCAAGATGATCAATTTCGATTTCTAGCAAAGGCGAGTTGGGACCCACGCCATGATGCAGATGATTGAGGCACTGCTGGAGGTCCAGAACGCGGTCACGCTGCTGATCGCGGTGTCGGCGTTCGCCACCGTTCTGACCGTCGCCTCGCCCTACATGCAGGGCGACAAGATGCGCGCCCGCATGAAGAACGTGACCAGCGAGCGCGAGCGCCTGCGTGCCCAGCAGCGTGCCGCGCTGGGCCAGAAGGCCGAGCCGAGCCGCTTGCGCGAACGGCCCAAGGGCACGCTTGCCCAGATCGTCGAGCTGCTCAATCTGCGCAAGGTCTTCGAGGCCGAGAATTCGCGCGCCAGGCTGCGCCAGGCAGGCTACCGCTCCGAGCGCCATCTCGTCACCTTTCTCGCCTTTCGGCTGATCACGCCGATCTTTCTCGGCATCCTGGTGTTCGTCTATACCTCGACGATGTTCGCCGACCGCATCCCGCCGAACATGCGCCTGGTGTCCACCCTGGTCGGCGTGGTGTTCGGCTATTACCTGCCGCAGATCTTCCTCAAGAACATCGTCACCCGGCGCCAGCAGTCGATCCGCCGCGCCTGGTCGGACTCCCTCGATCTCATGCTGATCTGCGTTGAATCGGGCATGTCCATCGAAATGGCCATCCAGCGCGTATCGCGCGAGATCGGCGCCCAGTCGGTGCCGCTGGCCGAGGAACTGCTGTTGACCAATGCCGAGCTGTCCTATCTCGGCGAACGCCGCAAGGCGTTCGAGAACCTCGCCCTGCGCACCGGCCTGCCGACCGTCAAGTCGGTGGTCACCAGTCTTATCCAGTCGGAGCGCTACGGCACGCCGCTGGGCACCGCCTTGCGCGTGCTGGCCCAGGAAAACCGCGACATGCGCATGCAGGAAGCCGAAAAGCGCGCCGCCGCCCTGCCGCCCAAGCTCACCGTCCCCATGGTGCTGTTCTTCCTGCCGGTAATCTTCGTCATCCTGCTCGGCCCCGCCGGCATCCTCGCCTTCGGTTCTTAGGGCACAGTCCTGGGTTCAACAGGATTGACCGGATTCGCGTCCGGTCAGCCAATATGCCCGGCAAGGAACTCGACCGTGCGCGCCCAGGCTTTCCTGGAGGCTTCGGGATGAAAGCTTGGCCGCTCGTCGCAGTGGAAGCCGTGGCCGGCGCCTTCATAGACGAAGACCTCGCAATCCGCCCGCTTGGCCCTGACCGTATCGACGTTGCTCATCGGAATGCCGGCGTCTTCCGCGCCGTAATGCAATTGCGTCGGGCAACGCGGCATTTCATCAGCGAAGGCCGCCACGCGCCCGCCGTAAAAGCCGACCGCGGCGGCAAAACCGTCGAGCCGGGTCGCCGCCAGGAACGCCACGCTGCCGCCGAGGCAGAACCCGACGATCCCCACCTTGCCCGCCACCGCGACCGCCGCGCGCGCCGCTTCGGTGTCGCGCAGATAGCCATCCCAGTCGGGAGCGGCGATGAAGGCGCGCGCCCGCTCGACCTCTTCGGGCGAATAGCCTGACTGGAAATCGCGCTCGATCCGGTCGAACAGGGCGGGTGCGACGGCCACGTAGCCGAGCCCGGCCAGCCGGTCGCACACGGAGCGGATGTGGGAATTGACGCCAAAGATCTCCTGGACCACCACCACGGCCCCGCGCGGCTCGCCGACGGGGTCGGCGCGATAGGCGCCCAGCCGGTGGCCGTCGGATGCTTCAAGGGTCAATAGGGGCATGGGAGAGCTTTCCTTCTCAACGGTTGAAGTTCTTGCGCACTTCGCCGGGGCCGTAAATGTAGTGATAGGGCACGAAACAATAGACGGTGCCCGGGGGCCCATGGGCTATGCGCACGGTGTCATAGCGGAAATGGCGCCGGCAGGCCGACCATGCGTCCTCGCCGGGCGCGGCATGCACGGCTTTCCATATCATGGGCTCCAGTTCGAACCAGTCCTCCGCATGGGCAGTGCTCGCCAGCCCGATGAGGGCAAGACCGGCGATCGCCAGCGTCTTCATAATGGGCATGTCTTGGCCTCCTGTGCCCGATCTTTCCATCCCTGACCACCCGGCGCAAGGCGTTCGCTCGGGCCTTTTTGCCGCTTCTGCGGCCGCCAGGATAGCGAATGCATTGTGTTTAGTGCAATGCAGCATAACGTCTTCGCAGCCGCACAGTCACGGGGTTGTAATGTTTAGTGAATTCGTTTTTACTAAACAAATCGCTGAACAATGGGTTCGATGCAAACGGACCCGGCGGGACTTCGGGGCGGGCAGATGCCTGAGCTCCGGGTGGCATCCGGGAGCTGGATCTCCTGGTCCGGGATGCAGTCTGAACCAGGGAGGAAACCTCATGAACAACGTGCTGAAGACTGCGTTGGCACTTGCCACCGCCGGTTTCGTCGCGCTGGGCGCCCAGAGTCGGGCCCAGGCGACCGAGATTACCCTGTGCTGGGCCGCGTGGGACCCGGCCAACGCGCTGGTCGAACTGTCGAAGGATTTTACTGCCAAGACCGGTATCCAGATGAAGTTCGAGTTCGTGCCGTGGACCAACTTCGCCGACCGCTTCCTCAACGAGCTCAACTCGCATGGCAAGCTGTGCGACCTGATGATCGGCGACAGCCAGTGGATCGGCGGCGCGGCGGAGAACAAGTCCTACGTCAAGCTCAACGATTTCTTCGACAAGGAAGGAATCAGCATGGACCACTTCATGCCGGCAACCGTGGTGGGCTATTCCGAGTGGCCGAAGAACACCCCCAACTACTGGGCCTTGCCGGCCATGGGCGATGCCGAGGGCTGGACCTATCGCAAGGACTGGTTCTCCCGGCCCGACATCCAGGCGGCGTTCAAGAAGGAATACGGCCGCGAACTCGGCGTTCCCAAGACGCTGGACGAGCTGACCGACATCGCCAGATTTTTCCAGGGCCGGGTGATCGACGGCAAGAAGCGCTATGGCGCCGCCATCTTCACCGAGCGCGGCTCGGAAGGCATCACCATGGGCGTGTCGAACTTCCTCTATCCCTATGGCTTCAAGTATCAGGATCCCGCCAAGCCCTACCACATGCAAGGCTTCGTCAATTCCAAGGGTGCCGTGGCCGGCCTCGAAGCCTACAAGAAGCTCTACGACTGCTGCACGCCTCCCGGCCATTCCAACGCCTACATGGTCGCCGACCTCGATGCCTTCAAATCGGGTGAAGTGGCCTTGCAGATGAACTGGTTCGCCTTCTTCCCTGGCCTCTACAAGGATCCCAACGTGGGCGGCGACAAGATCGGCTTCTTCGTCAACCCGTCGGGGCCGGCCGGTGTCGGCTCGCAACTGGGCGGGCAGGGCATCTCGGTTGTGGCCTATTCCGATCACAAGGCCGAGGCGCTGCAGTACATCAAGTGGTTCGCCTCCGATGCGGTGCAGAAGAAGTGGTGGGAGCTGGGCGGCTATTCCTGCGCCAAGTCGGTTCTCAACGATCCGAACTTCCCCAACACCGCGCCGTTCGCTGCCGACTTCCTGAAGGCCATGGGTCAGGTCATCGACTTCTGGGCAGAACCCTCCTATGCGCAGCTTCTGCAGGCCGAGCAAAAGCGCGTCCACGACTATGTCGTGGCCGGGCAGGGCACCGCCCAGGACGCGCTCGACGGGCTGGTGAAGGACTGGAAGGAAGTCTTCACCGAAGACGGCAAGCTCTGACACGATCGCCGACGTGCTTTCCCCGCGGGCCCCGCGGGGGAGGCGCCGGCATTGCACGATCCGCAATCGACGGCCTACGATCTGCACCTGCGCGGGATCTTTCAAGGCCGACGATGCGACCGCACCTTCCGAAGGCTTCGACCCCGCGCTGGTTCTTTTGCGGCGCCTGTTTCCTGACCGGCTTGAACGATGAATGACTTGAGCAATCCGCAATCGATCGCCCTCAGCGCTGCCGCGGCAACGCCTGAAGTGATCGTGCGCCGCGTCCGCGGCCTTTCCGACCGCGCCCTGGCCTGGATATTCATTGCGCCGACCATCGTGCTGCTGCTGGCCATCAACATCTTTCCGCTGATCTGGACCGTCTATCTGTCGTTCACCAATTACCGCGCCAACCGGCCCTTTGCGCCCGTCCACTGGCTGGGTGCGCACTGGTATCACGACATCCTCAGCGATCCCGACGTCTGGGCGTCCATGCAGGTGACGGCGCATTTCGTCTTCTGGACCATCGTCATCGAGACCGTGCTGGGCTTCGGCCTCGCCTGGCTCATCGACAAGAAGTTCCGCGGCCATGGCTTCTGGTCGACCGTCATCCTCCTGCCGATGATGCTGTCGCCGGCCGTCGTCGGCAATTTCTGGACCTTCCTCTACCAGCCGCAGATCGGGCTGTTCAATTACGCCATCTCGTTTGTCACCGGCATCGATCCCTCGTCCTTCCAGATGCTCGGCAATGTCTCCTTGAGCCCGTGGGCCATTGTCATCGTCGATGTCTGGATGTGGACGCCCTATGTGATGCTGATCTGCCTTGCGGGCCTCAGGGCCATCCCCGACTACATCTACGAGGCCGCCGAGGTGGATCGTGCCTCGGCCTGGCGCCAGTTCTGGTCGATCACCCTGCCCATGGCGATGCCCTTCATCATGCTGGCGGTGCTGTTTCGCGGCATCGAGAACTTCAAGATGTTCGACATGGTCAACCTGTTGACCGGCGGCGGGCCAGGTTCGGCCACCGAAGTGGCCTCCATCATGCTCAAGCGGCAGGCTTTCGAAAGCTGGCGCACCGGCTATTCCTCCGCCTTCGCCATTATCCTGTTCGTTACCGTCTTTGGCCTCGCCAACATCTACGTGAAGGCCCTCAACCGGGTGAAGAACCGATGAGCGCTGCCAACGCCGCCCATTCCGTCGTCGAGCCGGGCCGCCTCACCCGGCGCATCGCCGGTGCGCTGGTCGTCTTCTATGCGCTGGTGACCATGGTGCCGCTGGTGTGGATCGGGCTTACTTCGTTCAAGTCGCCGGAGGATTCCATATCCTATCCGCCCAAGCTGGTATTTGCCCCGACGCTGGAGGGCTATTGCAATCTCTTCACCACCCGCTCGCGCCAGACGCCTGAATATATCGCCAGCCTGCCTCCGCGGTCCGGCACCTGCGATGTCATCTCGCGCTCGCGCAACATGGTGGTGGCCGGGCCCTCCAACTACATCCCGCGCTTCGTCAATTCCCTCATCATCGGCTTCGGCTCCACCTTCTGCGCCGTGGCGCTCGGCACCTTCGCGGCCTACGGATTCTCGCGCTTCAAGGTGCCGCTGGCCGATGATCTTCTGTTCTTCATCCTGTCGACGCGCATGATGCCGCCCATTGCCGTCGCCATCCCCATCTACCTCATGTATCGCGAGGCGGGCCTGTCGGACACCCGGACCGGCATGATCCTGCTCTATACCGCGGTCAACGTGTCGCTGGCGGTGTGGCTCCTCAAAGGCTTCATCGACGAGATCCCGCGCGAATACGAGGAAGCCGCCATGATCGACGGCTACACGCGCTTCCAGGCCTTCTGGAAGGTGGTGCTGCCGCAGGCTGCCACCGGCATCGCCGCCACCGCCATCTTCTGCCTGATCTTTGCCTGGAACGAATATGCCTTCGCCGTGCTCCTGACCTCCGGCGAGGCGCAGACCGAGCCGCCCTTCATTCCCATCATCATCGGTGAAGGGGGTCAGGACTGGCCGGCGGTGGCGGCCGGCACGACCATCTTCCTGGTGCCGATCTTCGTCTTCACGGTGCTGCTGAGAAAGCATCTGCTGCGCGGCATCACCTTCGGGGCGGTGCGCAAATGACGGCGCGCGCGCAACACAAGAGGACCGCATGGCCCGCCGCCCTGCGCCGCGGTCCCATGGAAATGCTCGCCACCGTCATCATCGGCACCGGTGTGGTGATGCTGATGCAACCGTTCTGGCTCTTGGCCTATTCCTATTCGCTCGTCACCACGCTCATCGGCACGGTGATGTTCATGATCGTCTCGAAGTTTCCGGAGTAAGGCGCGATGGCTGAGATCCGGGTGGAGTCCCTGCACAAGATGTTCGGCGAGTTCGTCGCTGTCCGCGACAGCACCTTCACCGTGCCCGACGGGTCGTTCTTCGTCATGCTGGGCCCCTCCGGCTGCGGCAAGACGACGACCTTGCGGATGATCGCCGGGCTCGAACTGCCAACCTCGGGACGCATCCTGCTGGACGGCGACGACGTCACCTTCAACCGTGCCTCGGCCCGCGACATCGCCTTCGTGTTCCAGCTCTTTGCGCTCTATCCCCACATGAACGTGCGCGGCAACCTGGGCTTTCCCCTGAAATGCCAGGGTGTGCCCCGTGCCGAGATCAAGCGGCGCGTCGAGGAGACGGCGCGGCTGTTGCGCATCGACCACTTCCTTGATGCGCCCGTGTCGGGCCTGGCCGGCGGTGACCGCCAGCGCGTGGCGCTGGGGCGTGCCATCGTGCGCCGTCCCAAGGCCTTTCTCATGGACGAGCCGCTGGGCACCCTCGATACCGAATTCCGCGACCTGATGTGCCAGGAACTGCGCCAGTTGCACGACCGCATCAGCGCCACCACCGTTTATGTCACCCACGACCAGCTCGAGGCCATGTCGATGGCCGACCGCATCGCGGTGATGAACCGGGGCGTGATCGAGCAGATGGGTTCGCCGCAGGATATCTATGATCGGCCCGCCACGATGTTCGTGGCCGACTTCATCGGCTCGCCGCCCATGAACCTCTTGCCGTTCCACGCCAGTGTGAAGAAGGGCGCGCGACAGGTGGCGCTGGACGGCATCGCCATCGAGGTGCCCGCCGTGCGCGAGGATATCGCCGAACGCGAACTGGTGCTGGGCGTGCGCCCCGAGCATGTCACGCTGATCGACGGGGCCGGCCTTCGCGGCCAGGTCTTCGGCAGCGAATATCTCGGCACCAACCAGATCGTCACCATCAACACCGGCCATGGCCAGGTGCGCGCCCGCATTGCATCGGACAAGCAGGTGCGCTCGGGCGAGACGGTGGGCCTGCACTTCACCGGCGGCCGGGCCTCGCTGTTCGACGGGTTGAGCGGTCGCGCCATCCTGACCGACCTCTCGGCGGGAGGCCCCAATGGCTGAGGTCTCGCTCTCCGGTGTCAGCAAGAATTTCGGTGAGGTGGCCGCGGTCGCCGACCTGACGCTGATGATCAACGGCGGTGAGTTCGTGGTCCTCCTCGGGCCTACCGGGGCCGGCAAGACCACCACCCTGCGCCTGGTGGCGGGCCTCGAACTGGCTGACGAAGGAACCATAAGCATCGCCGGCCACGACATGACCGGCGCCGGGCCGGCGGTGCGCGATGTCGCCTTCGTGTTCCAGCAATATTCGCTCTATCCGCACCTGAGCGTTTACGACAACCTGGCCTTTCCCTTGCGCTCGCCGGCCCGGCGGTTGCCCGAGGACGACATTCGCCGCCGCATCGAGGCTATTGCCGAAAAGCTGCGCATCACCGGCAAGCTGCAGAACCGCGCCACCCAGCTTTCCGGCGGCGAGATGCAACGCGTCGCCATCGGCCGGGCCCTGGTGCGCCAGCCCGCCATCTACCTGATGGACGAGCCCTTGTCGTCGCTCGATGCCAAGCTGCGCGCCGATCTGCGCCTCGAACTGAAGCGCATCCAGGAGGAACTGGGCGCCACGGTGCTCTATGTGACGCACGACCAGATCGAGGCCATGACCATGGCCAATCGTATCGGCATCATGAAGGAGGGCCGCCTCATCCAGACCGGCACGCCGCGCCACATCTATACCGACCCGTGCAACGTCTACGTCGCCACCCGCCTCGGCCAGCCGGCCATCAACCTGTTGCCGGAAGGCCTGATCCCCATCGGCGGTGCACCGGCGGGAACCCGCACCGTCGGGGTGCGCACCGAACATGTGGAGATCAAGGTGAGTGCCAACGGCAAGGCGCAAGGGCGGGTCGACTGGATCGAGCACCTGGGCGACCAGAACCATCTGCATGTCTCCATCGGCGAGCATCGGCTGGTGACGCTGGCCGAACCCTCCAGCGGCCTGAAGAAGGGCGATGCGGTGGAGATCAGGCTGAGCGAGCCCCTCTATTTCGAAGCCAACGGCGAGCGCGCGAGATGATGGCCGTGGACCAGAAAACCATCGAGCATATCGCGCGCCGCACCGCCGAGGCGGTCATCGCCGCCAGCGACGAACTGACCGCTCTCGACCAGGCGATCGGCGACGGCGATCATGGCCTCAACATGAAGCGCGGCTTCGAGGCGGTGCTGGCGGAATTGCCGGCGATTTCCGCCCTGCCCCCACCGGCGGCCCTGCAAAAGGCCGGCATGCAACTGGTGATGAAGGTGGGCGGCGCCTCGGGACCGCTCTACGGCACCTTGTTCATGGCGTTGGGCAAGGCCCTGCCGGAGAAGGCCGGGCGAGACGATCTGGTGGCGGCCTTCGGTGCGGCCATCGAGGCGGTCAAGGCACGCGGCAAGTCGGATGTGGGCCAGAAGACCATGCTTGATGTGCTGGCGCCGGTGCATGCTGTCATGGTAGCCGGCGCGAACCTCGAAGAAATCGTCGCCGCTGCCCATGCCGCGGCCGCTGCCACCGTGCCGATGAAGGCAACGCGCGGGCGCGCTTCGTTTCTGGGTGAACGCTCCATCGGTCATCTCGATCCCGGCGCCCGCTCCAGTGAAATCATCATAACGGCCATAGCCGAAGCCTTGGGAGACTAGATCATGGCCGACAGGGTAGGAATCGTCATCGTCTCCCATTCCCCCGATGTGGCGCGGGGAACCGCCGACATGGTGCGCCAGATGGTCGGTGCCGATGTACCGCTGGCCCATTGCGGCGGCAATCCCGACGGCGGCCTGGGCACCAGCGTCGAGAAGATCCTCGCCGCCATCGACGCGGCATGGTCCGAGGCGGGCGTCGCCATCCTCGTCGATCTCGGCGGGGCGGAGACCAACTCCGAGATGGCGGTGGAGATGCTTCCCGCCGAGCGCCAGTCGAAGGTGGTGGTGTGCAACGCCCCCATTGTCGAGGGTGCCGTCATGGCGGCGACGGAATCATGGGGCGGCGCCAGCCTGGCGCAGGTGCGCAACACCGCCGAGGAACTGTCGGCGGTTTGAAGAGCAGGGCAACGGGGCAGGATAACAATGAGCGAATGGACAGCACAGAGATCGGTCCTGATCGAGCATGACATCGGCCTGCATGCCCGGCCGTCGGTCAAGCTGACGAAGCTCGCCAAGACCTTTTCCGCGCGCATCGAGATGGCCGCCGATGCCTCGGGGCCATGGATCGACGCCAAGTCCATCGTCCGGGTCATGGCCGCCAAGGTGCCGCGCGATACCATGCTGCATTTCCGCGCCGCCGGTGACGACGCCGAGGCCGCCGTGGAAGCGCTGGCGGCCCTGGTGGCGCGCGACTTCGAGGAGGAAAGCGCCGATGCCGTCGATGGTTGAGGTCGATGGCCGTCCCGCCTCGCCTGGCCTGGCGCTCGGCCCGCTGGTGATTCTCGATGAGCCGCCTAGCGCGCGGCGCAAGGTCGGCCCGCCCGATGATGAGCGCCGGGCGCTGGCCGCCGCCATCGCCGCCGCCATCGCCGATCTCGCCGGCCTGATCGACAGCGTCGACGCCGAGGGCGGAGCCATGCTGGCCTTCCAGATGGCCATGGCGGAAGACGATGAACTGAGTGCGCCGGCCTATGCCGCCATCGCCTCGGGTAGCCCGGCGGATGAGGGCTGGCGGGCGGCGCTCGATCGCCAGATCGCCGATTATGCCACGGCCGGGGACGATTATTTCCGTGCCCGCACCGCCGATCTGGAGGATTTGCGGGACCGGGTGCTGGACCACTTGACCGGCGTTGCGACCAAAGTCGCGCCACCAGGCTCGGTGCTTGCCGGCCGCGATCTCAGCCCCACCCGTTTCCTTGAAACCGACTGGAGCGCCGGCGGTGGCATCGTTCTCACCGCCGGCAGCACCGCCAGCCATGTGGCGATCCTTGCCCGGGCCCGCGGCGTGCCCATGGTCGTGGGGCTCGGCGATGTAGGTCTCAACGGCCACGCCCGCGCCGCTGTCGACGGGAGCTCGGGCCGTATCGTCCTCTCGCCCGATGCCGCCGCGCAAGCGCGCTTTGCCCTGATGCAGGAACGCCGGCGCAGCGAGCAGGCCCGTCTCGGTGAGATCGCCGCCCGCCCCGCCTGCACCCGCGACGGCGTCCCAGTCGCGGTGCTCGTCAATGTCGCCGGCGTCGGCGACGTCGAGGGTCTCGATGTCACCCGTTGCGACGGTATCGGCCTGATGCGTACCGAATTCCTGTTTCGCGACGGCGACGCACCGCCGGACGAGGACGCCCAGTATGCGGTCTATCGCCGCCTGATCGACTGGGCCGCCGGCCGCCCGGTGACCATCAGGACGCTCGATGCCGGTGGTGACAAGCCGGTCGCCGGCATTACCGTCGATGATGAGACCAATACCTTTCTCGGGGTGCGGGGCATCCGCCTGTCGTTTGCTCGCGAGGCAGTGTTCCGCACCCAGTTGCGGGCGCTCGCCCGCGCCGCCGTCCATGGCCCCTTGAAGGTGATGTGGCCGATGGTCACCGCGCCCGATGAACTCACCCGCGCTGCCGCCCTGTTCGATGAGGAACTGGCCGCCCTGAAGCGCGCCGGCTTCGCCGCGGCACGCCCGGCGTTGGGCATGATGGTGGAAGTGCCAGCCCCGGCCATCGCCCCCGACCTCTTTTCGGCGGCTGAGTTCTTTTCCATCGGCTCCAACGACCTGATCCAGTATGTGGCCGCCGCCGCCCGCGACAACGATGCCGTCGCCCCGCTGGGTGAAGCCGTGGTGCCGGTGATCATGCGCCTCATCGCCGGCCTCACCGACTTTGCTCACCGCACGGGCATCGAAGTGTCGATCTGCGGCGATCTGGGCGGCGACACGACCCACCTGCCGGCGCTGATCGGTGCCGGTCTGCGCTCCGTCTCGGTTGCGCCCGCTGCGCTGGGCAGGGTAAAGGCAGCCATCGCCGAAATTGATTGCGGGGAGCGCGATGGCCAGAGCTGACAGCAAGCTGGCCGGCCAGGCGGACGCCATGGCCGCCTACAAGGAGATCCTGCGCGACATTCTCGATGCTCGCCCTTCGGGTACCCGCCAGCGCCTCGCCACGGCGCTCGGCAAGAACCGCAGCTTCGTGTCGCAGATCGCCAATCCGCAGTATTCGACGCCCGTGCCGGCCCGCCATCTCGATACCATCTTCGAGATCTGCCACTTTACCCCGGCTGCCCGCGACCGCTTTCTGGAATTGTACGGGCGCGCCCATCCAGTCAGGCTGACGCCACCGCCGGGCGGGGTGAAGCTGCGTCGCCACACGGTGCTGCTGCCCGAACTGGGCGATGCCCGCCGCAACGAAAAAATCGATCTGCTGGTTTCGGACTTCGTCCGCAAACTCATCAAGCTCATGCACGAACAGTGAGGGGGTGGTTGCCATGAAGAAGCTCATCAACGCAACCGACACGGTGCTCAGCGAAAGCCTCGCCGGGCTGGTGGCGGCCCATGCCGACATCCTCAAGGCCGGTGAGGATTTCAAGTTCGTGCGCCGTGCCGCGCTCACCCCGGGCAAGGTCGGCCTGATCTCCGGCGGTGGCTCGGGCCATGAGCCGCTGCACGCTGGCTTCGTCGGTCGCGGCATGCTCGATGCTGCCTGCCCCGGCCAGGTGTTCACCGCCCCGACGCCTGACCAGATGATGGCGGCCGCCGAGGCCGTCGACGCAGGGGCGGGGCTCTTGTTCATCGTCAAGAACTACGAGGGCGATGTGATGAATTTCGACATGGGCCGCGAGATGTCGGGCCGGACCATCGAAACCGTCATCACCAATGACGACGTGGCGGTGGAGGATTCGCTCTACACCACCGGCCGGCGCGGCGTGGCCGGCACCCTGATCGTCGAGAAGATCGTCGGCGCCGCCGCCGAGGATGGTATGGATCTCGCCACCCTCAAGGGGCTCGGCGACCGGGCCAACCGCGCCACCCGCTCCATGGGCGTGGCGCTGACCAGTTGCACGGTGCCCGCCGTCGGCAAGCCCACCTTCGCGATCGGCGACGACGAGATGGAAATGGGCGTCGGCATCCATGGCGAGCCGGGCCGCCGCCGCGTCGCCATGATGAGCGCCGATGCCATCGCGGCCGAACTGTGCGAGACCATATGCGGCGATCTGGGCAAGGCCGCCAACGGCAATGCCATCGTGCTGGTCAACGGCTTTGGCGGCACCCCTTCGATGGAGCTCTATCTGATGTACAACGCCGCCCGCCCCATCCTCGAACGCCATGGCGTGAAGATCGCCCGTTCGCTGGTCGGGTCCTACGTCACCTCGCTGGACATGGCGGGCTGCTCGATCACCGTCACCATGGCCGACGAGGAAATGTTGCAGTTGTGGGATGCCCCGGTCCACACCGCAGCACTGCGCTGGGGCGTTTGACTGGCCGCCGTGTGTGCCGGATGGCGGATCAGCCGCTGGCGCGCGCCGCCAGCACGACGGCGGGCCGCGCTGCCTGCAGCGCCCGTCCGGGGCGTGGAAGGCCCGATCAGCCCTGCAGCGAGGTCACCTGGCGAGTAGCCTTCTGCAACCATTCGGGATCGATCTCGATACCCCAGCCCGGCGCATCCGGAATGGTCGCCTCACCGTCGGTGATGCGGTAGGGATCGCCGAGGAACAGGCCCTCCTGCCACGGGTAGTAATCCTGGCCCTCGATGGAGAACTCCAGATACTTGCCGGCGTTGGGAATGGCGCCGAGAAAATGCATGGTGCACATGGTGACCATGGAGAGGTTGGCGGTGTGGGGGGTGCAGGGCAAACCCGCATCGGCCGCCATGCGCGCCACCCTCAACGCCCGCGTGAGGCCCCCGACATACATGATGTCGGGCTGTACAATGTCGACGGCGCGCATGGCGATCATGTGCTTCCACCAGCTCAAGTCGCAATCCTGCTCGCCGCCGGTGACGTCGATCGACAGGGCATCGGCCACTTCCCTGGTCTGCTCGAGCTCCCAGTAGGGGCAGGGTTCCTCGTAGTGCGAGATGCCTTCGGCCTCCAGCATATGCCCGACCTCGATTGCCCGTCTGGGGGAGAAGCCGGAATTGGCATCGACCAGCTTGGCAACGCCGTCGCCCAGCGCCTTCGCCACCGTCGGTATGATGGCCTCGGTGCGCCCCGGCCATTCGTCCACGTCGCGCCCGCATTCGGCGCCGATGCGGAACTTGAAGGCATCGAAGCCGTGGGCATCGCGCAGTTTCAGAAACCGTTCGACCTCGGCTTCAGGCGTGATGTCGCGCTTCATGGACGAGGCATAGGCCCGAAGCTTGCCCGGCTTGCCGCCGATCAGTTCGACCACCGGCTTTTGTTCCAGCCTGCCGCGTAGATCCCATAGGGCGGTATCGAGGCCGGCCATGGCGCGGCGCAGGTAGGAGCCGGGGAACTTGTGCTCGCGTTCGGTGATGCGATCGAGCAGGTCATCGAAGTCGAGCGGGTCGGCGCCCATGGCATGGGGCGCCACCTGGCGATGGAACACCTGGGCGGTGATGTCAGCATTGTAGGTGGAGACCTGTCCCCAGCCGATGTCCCCGGTGTCGGCCGTCGCCTTGACGAAGCCGACATAGCGATTGCAGTAGGTTTCGAGCCTGGCGATCTTCATGGGGTGTGATCCTCGAGTATGAGTTCGCCCGCCCGGATGCCGACCATCATGGCGGGGGCGTTGGTGTTGCCGGAAATGATGTTGGGAAAGATCGAGGCATCGGCGATGCGCAAGCCCTCGATGCCGTGCACCCTGAGGCGCGGATCGACCACCGAGGAGGCAGCGTCCGGCCCCATGCGACAGGTGCATGAGGGATGATAGACCGTGCCGGAGCGCCGGCGGATGTCGTGAACGAGGGCTTCGTCGCCCGCAACCTCCGGTCCCGGCAACAGTTCTTCCTCGATGATGCCGGCCAGCGACGGCATGGACGCCAGATGGCGCAGGAATTTCACCGCGGCCAGCATTTCGGCGATGTCGTCGGCGTGGCCATAGGCATTGGGCACGATGCGCGGTGGCGCCAGGGGATCGTCTGAACCGATTTCGATGAAGCCGCGCGCCTTGGGCCGGCACGACGACAGGCCGAGGGAAAAGCCGGGAAACGGATCCGGCGTCAGCAACGGCCGCTCGCCTGTCTTGGGCACCGTGGTGGTGATCGCCTGCATGTAAAGCTGCATGTTGGGCCTTGAGCGCCCGGCATCGGTTGAGAAGAAACCGCCGCCCTGGTTGAGGCTGAGGCTCAACGGGCCGCTGGCTGTCAACAGATATTGCAGGCCCACCATGAGCTTGCCCCACCACGGCCGCAGCACGTCGTTGAGGCTCGCCTGGCGCGAGCGGTAGGTGTAGTTGATCCCGAGGTGGTCCTGCAGGTGCCGCCCGATATTGGCGTTCGACTGCACCACGGCAATGCCCAGCGCCTGCAGCAGGGCACCGGGGCCGATGCCCGAAAGCTGCAGGAGTTGCGGGGTGTTGACGGCACCGCCCGCCAGGATCACCTCTGAGCGCGCCGTGGCGGTTCGCGTCGCACCGCCCTCGATATATTCGACGCCCGATGCGCGCTTGCCCGTAAACAGCACGCGGGTGACGTGGGCGCCGGTGACAGTCGCGACCCCGCCACGCTTCATGGCGGGGTGGAGGAAGGCGCGGGCGGCGGAATTGCGCCGCCCCTTGAAGGTGGTGATCTCGTAGATGCCGGCACCCTCCTGGTGAGGGCCGTTGAAATCGGGATTGAAGGAAAGGCCCGCTTCCTCCGCCGCTGCCAGATAGGCCCGGCACAACGGATGGATGCGGTCCGATACATCGGCGACATGCAGCGGGCCACCCGCGCCGCGGAATTGATTACCGCCGCCGTCGTTGTCCTCCATCGACTTGTAGACTCGCAACACGTCGTCCCACCCCCAGCCGGGATTGCCGGCCGCCGCCCAGTCTTCATAGTCGGCGGCGTGGCCCCGGATATAGACCATGGCATTGATGGAGCTGGAGCCGCCGAGGACCTTGCCGCGCGGCCAGTAGTCGCTGCGCCCGTCGAGGCCGGCATCGGCGGCGGTCCTGTAGGCCCAGTTCACCGCCGGATCGTAGAAGAGCTTGCCATAGCCGAGCGGCACCTGCACCCAGAAGCGCCGGTCGCTGCCTCCGGCCTCCAGCACCAGCACCCGGTAGCGGCCCCCTGCCGTCAGCTTGTCGGCCAGGGCGCAGCCGGCCGATCCGGCGCCCACGATGATGAAATCCGCTTCCATGTCCTTGCCCGAAAGCCCCTGGCCCATCTGGCGCCGTCTTCGCATCCGCGCTATCAGCACATGGCACCATCGCGCGTGCACCACAATGGGGTATGCTCGTCCATCCGCATCAGTAACCGATGCAAAGCGGCGCAACAACGACAGGACCGACCGTGACTGCCAAGCCCCTTGCCGTCTTCGATGGCCACAACGACGTCTTGCTGCGGCTGCTGCACAAGGAAAAGGCCGGGGTCGAGCGTGATTTCCTCGATGGCGACGGCGCCGGCCACATGGATTTTCCGCGCGCGCTGGCCGGCGGATTTGCCGGCGGCCTGTTCGCCATGAATGCGCAACGTCCCTCCGCAGTCGATCCCACGGTGGCCGACGGGAACGTCTACAACCTGCCCCTGGCGCCGGAGATCCCTGTCGACTATGCCCTGCCGGCCACCGTTGCCATGGCCGCCATCCTGTTCCGCATCGAGGATGCGAGTGGCGGCCGCTTCAAGGTGTGCCGCAGTGCCGCCGATATCCATCGCTGCCTTGATCGCGGCGCCATGGCGGCGGTCTTCCATATCGAAGGTGCCGAGGCCATCGATGCCGAATTCGCCAGCCTCGAGGTGCTCCACCAGGCCGGCCTGCGCTCGCTGGGGCTGGTATGGAGCCGGCCCAACATCTTCGGGGCTGGCGTGCCCTTCCGCTTCCCCTCCTCACCCGATACCGGCCCCGGCGTCACCGATCTCGGCAAGGAACTGGTGAGGCGTTGCAACGCGTTGAAGATCGCCATCGACCTGTCGCACATCACCGAAAAGGGCTTCTGGGACGTGGCCGAACTCAGCGATGCGCCGCTCATTGCCTCCCATTCCAACGCGCATGCCATCTCGCCCGCCTCGCGCAACCTCACCGACAAGCAGATCGCCGCCATTGGCGCGACGGGCGGCGTGATCGGCCTCAACTATGCCAACGACTTCCTCAGGCCAGACGGGCGCAACGATCCTGATGTCGGCTTCGATGTGCTGCTGCGCCATCTCGACCACCTTGTTGCCATTGCCGGTATCGACTGTGTCGGGCTGGGATCGGATTTCGAGGGTGCCGGCATTCCAGCCGCCATCGGGGACGTGGCGGGCCTTGCCAAATTCAGCGCCGCAATCAGCGATCACTTCGGCGAGGAGGACGCCCGCAAGCTGTGTCACGATAACTGGGTGCGGGTACTGGAAAGAACCTGGGGAGCGTGAGGCGCCTCCGACGCGCCGGCTGCCGATCTTGAGGCTTCGCGGCGCGGGATGATAGGAATGGGTTGGCACATATCGGGAGGGGCAGCATCCATCCATGATGCAAATCATCGTTCCGGCGCGCGAGGGCAGGGCCGTCAGCATGACGGCGGGTCAGCGCATCCGCATCACCACGCCGAAGGGCGCACAGGCGGCCGATTTCTTTGCCTACAACGCCGCCAATGTGGGCGAGTGGCTGTCGCCCAGCCACACCTGGGTCACCACATTCTCCATCAAGCCGCGCCCGGGCGATGACCTGCTTTCCCGCTTCCGCCGGCCGATGCTGAAGTTTGTCGAGGATGGCGCCGGAGGCGTGCATGACATGATGATCGCGGCCTGCGATCAGTTCCGCTACGAGTTTTTCGGTCATCAGGGACCGCATCCCAGTTGCTCGGAGAACCTGTGCGTCGCCATGCGCCGGCTCGGCTACCAGATCGACGTCATTCCCCAGCCGATCAACTTCTTCACCAACACGGCCGTCGGGCCGGACGGCCGGCTGACGTCGCCGCCCAATTCGGTGCCGGCCGGCGCCTATGTAGAATTGGAAGCGCTCATGGACGTGATCTGCGTTGTCTCCTCGTGCCCGTTCGATCTTGCCGTCGATGGCTGGACCATCAATGCGGGCGGTGGGCCGAGCGAGCTTCTCGTCGACATAAGCTAGCGGCGGGGGCGCCGGCGATGCATCCCCTGAAGGGCTATTTCCGCGCCGGGCCGCGTGGCGGCCGCGACGCCGTCATGGGCCATTATTTCGAGACCGCCTCCAACGATCAGAGCGAACCCCAGGTGTGGTGCTACACCGACCGTTTCACCTACCGGCCGGGGGACACCCTCACCCTGCATGTCTCGACCACCGCTCCGGTCTTTGCCCTGCGGATCGTGCGCGACGGCCTCAACCCGCTGGTGATGTTCGAAAAGGGCGGGCTGGACGGGCATTTTCACCTTACCCCTGCCGAATGCTCGGTGAAGGGCTGCGGCTGGCCGGCGGCCATCGAACTGGAGATACCGGCGACCTGGAGATCGGGCGTCTATATCGTCACCACCTCGATCACTTTGGCGGACGGCAAAGCGATCGAGCATGATCATCTGTTCGTCTTGCGGGCGCGCCCGGGCAAGCCCACCTCGCCGCGCCTCTTCATCCTCACCACCAGCACCTGGCTTGCCTATAACGACTGGGGCGGCTCCAACCACTACGAGGGCTTGACCGGTCCCGGCGGCGACCAGTTCTCCCCGCAGGTTTCCACCCAGCGGCCATGGGCGCGCGGCTTTGTCAGGCTGCCGGCCGCGGCACCGCATGTCACCCATGCCTCGCCGCCCGGCGGTCCGCCCGCCTATCCTCACATGCAATGGGCCCACGCCAACGGCTATTCCAAGAAATACGCATCCAGCGGCTGGGCCTGCCGGGAGCGCGGCTTTGCCCTGTGGGCCGAGGGCGCCGGCATTGGCCTCGATTATGCCACCCAGCACGACCTGCATTTCGACCCCGATCTCCTCGATGCCTATGCCGCCGTGGTGATCGTCGGGCATGACGAATACTGGTCCTGGGAGATGCGTGACGCCATCGATGCCTTTGTCGAGGGAGGCGGCCATGTGGCGCGCTTTGCCGGCAACTTCTACTGGCAGGTGCGGCTGGAAGACGAGGGCCGCCGCCAGGTCTGCTACAAGTATCGCGCCCGCGCAGAGGACCCGGTACGCGGCACCAGCAACGAGCGCTTCATCACCACCTGCTGGGATGTGCCCGAGATCGGCCGGCCGGGTGCCCTCACCATGGGCCTGACCGGCTCGGCCGGCATCTACGCCGGCTGGTCGCGCTGCGCCGCCCATGGCGCCGGCGGCTTCACCCTCTATCGACCGCAGCACTGGGCGCTCGACGCGACGGGTGCCGGATATGGCGATGTACTGGGGGCGGCGGCGAAGGTGTTCGGTTACGAGGTCGACGGCCTCGATTATGTCATCCGCCATGGCGTGCCGTCGCCGACCCGCGAAGACGGGGCGCCGGAGGGTATCGAGATCATCGCCCTGGCGCCGGCCACCACGGTGGAATGGGGTTCCGACACCTATGCCGGCGAAGCCTTCATCGGCTACGACGATGCCCGCATGGTGGCCGAGGCGCTTTATGGCGAGGCGACGCCGGAGGCCATCGACAAGGTTTCGCGCGGTTCGGGCATGATCGTCGAATACCGCCACGGCAAGGGCTCGGTCTTCAATGCCGGCAGCTGCGAATGGGTGCGCGGCCTCGAACAGGACGATGCGCAGATTGCGCGCATCACCCGCAATGTGCTCGAACGGTTCGCGACCCGATAGGAAGGAACAGGCTCCCCATGACCGACATTTCCCAGGCCCGCGTCGTCGTCATCGGCGGCGGCGTTACCGGCTGCGCCGTGCTCTACCATCTCGCCAAGGCGGGCTGGAAGGACGTAGTGCTGATCGAGAGGAAGGAACTGACCTCCGGGTCGTCCTGGCACGCCGCCGGGAGCCTCTTCTCGCTCGCCGCTCCCTCCAGCGTCGCCACCTTGCAGAAATATACCCGCGATCTCTATCCGGTGATCGAGAAAGAAGCCGACCAGCCGGTCGGCTATCACCAGTGCGGCGGCATCGCGGTGGCGAAATCTGAAGACGAGCATATCAAGCTGAAGATGTTGCAGAGCCGCTGCCACAGGAACGGCATCCCTTCCGAGTTCATCTCGCTTGAAGAAGCCCGGCGGCGCGTGCCGGTGCTCAACACCGAGGGGCTGGTGGCCGCCCTCTACGAGCCCGAAAAGGGCTATGTCGATCCCGCCAGCGCCACCAACGCCTTTGCCCGCGCGGCGCGCAATTTCGGTGCCCGCATCCTGCGCCACACGCCGGTTATCGCCACCCGGCAACGCGCCTCGGGCGACTGGGAGGTGGAGACGCCGAACGGTCGGATCGCCTGCGAATACGTGGTCAACGCCGCCGGCCTGTGGGCACGCGAGGTGGCAGCCCTTGCCGGCATCGCCCTGCCGCTGATGCCGGTCGAGCACCACTACCTCGTCACCGAAACGATACCCGAGGTCGATGCCATGGACCGCGACCTGCCGACCGTCTCCGATGGCGAAGGCAACTGGTATTCCAGGCAGGAGGGCAAGGGCATCCTGCTCGGGGCCTATGAGGATCACTGTGTCCACTGGGCCGAGGCCGGCACGCCCCTCGACTTCGGTCACGAACTGCTGCCCGACGACATTTCGCGCATGGAGGCCAACTTCGCCGATGCCGTGAACCGCATCCCCTGCCTCGGGCGCGCCGGCATCAAGCGGGTAATCAATGGCCCGATGATCTTCTCGCCCGACCTCGCCCCCCTGCTCGGGCCCTGGCCGGGCTTGCGCGGTTATATCTGCGCCGCCGGCGTCATGACCGGCTTCAACCAGGGCGGCGGCGTCGGCCGGGTCATCGCCGAATGGATCATCGAGGGCGAGCCCTCGCTCGATGTCTTTGCCTGGGACGTCGCCCGTTTCGGCGCCTGGGCGGGCAAGGGCTTTACCAAGGCCCGCACCAAATGGTTCTACGAGCATCGCACCAACCGCATCTATCCGCACCAGCAGTTCGAGGCCGGGCGGCCGGTCAGGACATATCCTTCCTATGACCGGCTGAAAAGCCACGGCGCGGTGTTCGGCGAGATGTTCGGTTTCGAGACGCCCTTGTGGTATGCGCGCAAGGGCGAGGAGCCGCGCGATCATTATGGCTACAAGCGCCAGAACTGGTTCGAGGCGGTGGGCGAGGAAGCGCGCGCGGTGCGCCAGGGGCTGGGGCTCTTCGACATTTCCGGCTACTCGAAGTTCTCCGTCACGGGCGAAGGTGCCGCCGACTGGCTCGACACCATCATGGCCAACCGCCTGCCCGCCATCGGTCGCACCATCCTCAGCCCCATGCTGTCGCCGAAGGGCAGGCTGATCGGCGATTTCACCCTGTCACGGCTCGGCGCCAACGAATTCCTCATCGTCGGCTCGGGCCCGATCCAGCTCTATCATTTGCGCTGGTTTGTCGAGAACCTGCCCGGGGACGGTTTGGTGAAGGTGGACAACCTGTCGTCGACCTGGTGCGGGCTGCATCTGGCGGGACCCAGGGCGCGCGATTGCCTCGCCACCCTGACGGGCGAGGACGTGGGCGGCAGGGCCTTTCCATTCCTCTCGGCGCGACGCATGGAGGTGGCCGGCTGTCCCGAAGCGGTGGTGGTCAGGGTGTCGTTCACCGGCGAACTCGGCTACGAGATCTGGATGCCCATGGGCTATCACCTCGTGATGCTCGACCGCATCCTCGAAGCGGGCAAGCCCTTCGGCCTGCGGCTCGCTGGCGGGCGGGCATTGATGAGCCTGCGGCTGGAAAAGAGCTTTGCAAGCTGGGGCCTCGAACTCGGCCCCGACTATACCCCCTGGGATACTTCCGTCGGCCGCTTCGTACGCCTCGACAAGGGTGACTTCATCGGCCGGGTGGCGGCAAGGAAGGCGAAGGAGGCGGGCGGCCACAACGTGTTCGTCACCCTGATCGTCGATGCCGACGGAGCGGACGTCACCGGCGGCGAGGCGATCTACAAGGATGGCACCTTTGCCGGCTATGCCACTTCCGGCGGTTATGGCTATACGGCCGGGGAAAGCCTGGCGCTCGGATACCTGAAGCCCGGCATGGCCGATGTGGACGGGTCTTACGAGATCGAGATCATCGGCGAGCGCCGTCCGGCCCGCCTGGCAAAGGCCCCGCTCGTTGATCCCTCAGGCGAGCGCATGCGTTCATGAGACCGACGACTTCACCAGTCGCTGCATGAACGCCTCGCATTGGGTGAGCTGGCTGACGTCGATATATTCGTCCGGCTTGTGGGCCTGGTCGATGGAGCCCGGCCCGCAAATCACGGTGGGATAGCCCGCCTGCTGGAAGAGGCCGCCCTCGGTGCCATAGGAAACAGCCCCCGTGCCATTCGAACGGCTGAGCGCCAGCGCCAGCGTTTCGGCCTCCGAGCCGTTGACGGGCGCCAGGCCCGGCACCTCGACCGTGCGTCTCGTGGCGATGCCGGTTGCGGGGCTGACGGCGTGCATGGCGGGCAGCAGGCTTTCCGCCTTCGCTCCGATGCGCGCCGGCACTTCCCCGGTGTCGGCCTCGGGAATGAAGCGGGCCTCCCAGTTGATGGCGCAGTGGCGCGGCACGATGTTCTTGGCGGTGCCGCCGGCGATGGTCCCCACATGCACGCTGGTGAAGGGCGGATCGAAGCGCCCGGTCGGATCTCCGCGCTCTTTCATCTCGGCGGCCAGGCGGTTGATCTCGCCGAGCAGTTCGCCCGCGACCATGATGGCATTGACGCCCTTGTGGGTGTTGCTCGAATGGGCCTCTAGCCCCGTCACCTCGGTGACGTAGGTGTGGATGGCCTTGTGGGCGTTGACCACCTGCATGGAGGTGGGCTCGCCGATGATCACCGCCGCGGGCCGTGGCAGATGCGCCGCCATGTGGCGGATCAGCGGGCGCACGCCGAGGCAGCCTACTTCCTCGTCGCAGGAAAAGGCCAGATGGATAGGCCGCTTCAGGGGGGCGGCGAGGAATTTTGGCACCATGGCGAGGACGACCGCGATGAAACCCTTCATGTCGGCGCTGCCGCGCCCGTAGAGCCGGCCGTCGCGTTCATCGAGGACGAAGGGATCGCTCGCCCAGTCCTGGCCGTCGACCGGCACCACGTCGGTGTGGCCCGACAGCACGGTGCCGCCGGCGATGCCGGGACCGATGGTGGTGATGAGGTTGGTCTTGGTGCCGGTCTCGAGATCGATGCGTGTCGAGGCAACACCATGCCGGGCAAGGTAATCCTCGATGAAGGCGATGAGATCGAGGTTGGGATTGCGGCTGGTGGTGTCGAAGGAAACAAGCTGTGCCAGCAGTTCGCGGGTGAGCATCGAGCAATCGGCCATGGCGCAATGGCTCAATGGGTGCGGCCCCTGCCGTCCGGCAGGTCGAGGGAAAAGGCCGGGATCTCGACGTTGAAGGGTTCGCCCTGCGCTGTCTCCATCTGGTAGGCGCCGACCATGAAGCCCGACGAGGTGGAAAGCGGCGCACCGGAGGTATATTCGAAGCGCTCGCCCGGCCTGAGGGTGGGCTGCTCGCCGACCACGCCGGCGCCGCGCACCTCCTGCACCCGGCCCAGCGAATCGATGATCTTCCAGTAGCGGGTCCTCAGCGTCACCGTCTCGGTGCCGGTGTTCTCGATGACGATGGTATAGGACCACACGAAATAGTCCTCGTCGGGCCGCGACTGGCCGTCGAGATAGCGCGGTTCGACCGAAATGCGGATATGGCGGGTGGTGCTGTCGTACATGGTCGATCCCTTGAGCGCGCCCTGCGCCCACGGGGCAGTCTATTGCAACTGGGCCCGAAGGGAAATGCGCCGCGCTTGCGACTTTTCCACTAGATCAACCCCTGAGGCTTGCGTCGGGCGCCGGGGCAGTGAATATCTCATTGCGTAGCAGAGGCAGCAAGGAAGAGTGTGACCCTGATGGCGGGCAAGAGGACGGAGGCGGCGCGCGGCATCCTGCCGGCCCACATCATCCGGCGCTATGTGGATGAAGGCTTCATCCGCACCGATGTCGCCATGGATGCCGACCAGATCCAGCCCGCCAGCCTCGATGTGCGCCTCGGCCATCAAGCCTGGCGGGTGCGCTCATCCTTCCTGCCGGGCCCGCGCAACACCGTCGCCGACCGGCTGGAGACGCTGGCGCTGCATCGCTTCTCGCTGGAGGAAGGCGCGGTGCTGGAGACCGGTTGCGTCTATATCGTGCCGCTCATCGAGCATGTCCGTCTGCCCGCCGGCATCGCCGCGGCCGCCAACCCGAAAAGTTCAACCGGCCGGCTCGACATCTTCACCCGGGTGATCGCCGACTATGCGGCTGAATTCGACAAGCTGCCGGAGGGCTATTCAGGGCCCCTTTATGCCGAGATTTCGCCGCGCACCTTTCCCGTCCTGGTGCGCACCGGATCGCGGCTGGCGCAGGTTCGCTTCCGTTCGGGGCCCCTGGCGGGCGATGATCAACTGATCCGCCGGCTGCACGAGCGCGAGGCGCTGGTGACGGCGGGCGAGGTCAATATCGACCATGGCCTGGCGCTCAGCGTTGATCTCACCGGCGCCGGTGCCGCCGAGCCGGTCGGCTTCCGGGCCAAGCGCCATTCCGGCCTCATCGACGTGGATCGCAAGGCCGCGCTCGAGGTGCTCGATTATTGGGAGCCCATCTGGCAGCGCGGTTCGCTCATCCTCGATCCTGACCAGTTCTACATCCTCGCCTCGCGCGAGGCGGTGAGAGTGCCGGCCGACCATGCCGCCGAGATGGTGCCGTTCAATCCGCTGGTGGGGGAGTTCCGGGTCCACTACGCCGGCTTCTTCGATCCCGGCTTCGGCGATTCATCGGGTGGTGGCGAGGGTGCCCGCGCCGTTCTGGAGGTGCGCTCGCACGAGGTGCCGTTCATCCTCGAAGACGGCCAGGTCATCGGCCGGCTGATCTACGAGCCGCTCATCGAAAAGCCGGACTTCGTCTACGGCCAGGGGATCGGTTCCAATTACCAGCGCCAGGGCCTGAAACTGTCGAAACACTTCAAGGCCTTCGAGGCGTAGATGGGGTAACGGGCGGGTAGCGCGGAAGGGCGGTCGTCCCTCAAACTGATGGTGTTAACGGAGTCGGGCTTTGTGGCCTGCTCCCAGCATCAACGAGGGACGACCATGGACTATTATGCTGGAATTGACGTTTCATTGGAATGCTCGAGCGTGTGCGTTGTCGATGCGAGTGGCAAGATCGTGCGGGAAGCCAGGGTGGCGAGCGAGCCGGATGCGCTGAAGGCGTGGTTTGGCTCACTGGGGCTGAGGCTGGAGCGGATCGGCTTGGAAGCGGGGCCGCTGTCGCAATGGCTCTACGGTGCGCTGAAGGGGGCTGGTCTTGCGGTGGAACTGCTGGAGACGCGGCACGTGCGCGATGCTTTCCGGGCGATGCCGGTGAAGAGCGACCGCAATGACGCGCGCGGGATCGCGCAGTTGATGCGGCTGGGTTGGTTCAAGCCGGTACACTGCAAGTCGATTGGCGCGCAGGAGACGCGCGCGCTGCTGACCGCGCGCAAGCTGATCCAATCGAAGCTGCGGGATGTCGAGAACAGCCTGCGCGGGATCCTGCGCGGTTTCGGGCTGAAGGTCGGCAAGACGACGCGGCGGAGTTTCCCTGGGCGGGTGCGCGAACTGGTGAGCAACCACGCGAGCCTGGAGGCGATCGGCCAAGCCCTGCTTTCGGTGCATGCGGTTTTGCTGCGGGAGTTCAACGCTTTCGAGAAGCGCGTGCGTGACTTGGCGCGCCAGGATGGCAAGGCCCGACTGTTGATGACGACGCCGGCGGTCGGTCCGATCGTGGCACTCACCTATGCCAGCGCCGTCGACGATCCGGCCCGGTTCAAATCCTCGAAGGCGGCGGGGGCGCATTTCGGGCTGACGCCAAGGAAGTACCAGTCTGGAGAGACCGATGTCAGCGGCCGCATCTCCAAGATCGGGGATGCAGCGGTGCGTTCGGTGCTCTACGAGGCAGCCAACATCATGCTGGTCAAGCCGATCAAGGGGTGTACGGCGCTCAAGAGCTGGGCGATGCGGATCGCCAGGCGCGCCGGCATGCGCAAGGCCAAGGTGGCGCTGGCGCGCAAGCTGGCGGTGATCCTGCATCGCATGCTCGCCGCTGAGCAGCCGTTCGATCCTGCCGCCGCGGCGGCCTGAACAGGAGGATACAAGCAGTTTTCGGGCGGGTCACGACACCAGCCTTCCCGAAAGCGAAGTCCCCTCGCCGGGACGATGGATCAGGTCAGGCCGCCATCCGGGCTGTCGAGGCATCCAGAGATGCCATCACGCTTCCGTAGATCGGACCGACCGATCCTCCACGCACCCCATCAGGCGGCGGCCTCAGAGCCGACCCCGAACAGAAGCAAGTCCCCGGCGAGCGGATGACGCAAAAAGGGATTGACAACACGGGCCCGTTACAGAAGCCCGGGTGGAGCGCAGCGAGACCCGGGGCAACCCATCCGTCGTTGCCGGGTTGCGCTGCGCTCCACCCGGGCTACAGGTCCGCGCAGATCAGCCTGCCGAGCAACTGCCGCCGCCGAGGACGCAGAATTTGGCGCAGTGGGGGTGGTTAAGCTTCACCGATCCCTTGTCGAAATTGCCGCCGTCGGCGCCGTGCATTTCGGCAAGGCTCGTGCCCATTTCAAAGGCCGGATCATAGGGCAGGAGGGTGCACGGCAGGATGACCGGCTTTTCCTCCCCCCGGCGCAGCACCGCCATGCGGCTCGATGCGCACATGACATCTGCGGGCCGCTTGCCCAGCAGGCTCCAGCATAAGGTGGTGATCTCCGGCACGTCGACGCGGGCATCCATCTCCGGGAACAGCACCAGCCGCGACGGGTCGGCGGCATCCACGTCCCAGCCGTGGGCAGCGATCAGCCGGGCATAACCGGCGCGCGCCGAGGCCTCGTCTTCGCCCCAGCAGGTGCGCCCGGCGATGGCAATGGAAATACCTTCCGCGCTCAACCAGTCGAGGCCGGCAAGGGCGAGCTTCCAGCTCCCGGGCGTGCGCTCGGCCTCATGGCGCTGGCACGTATAGTGGTCGAGCGAGACCCGCAAGGTGAGCCTGCCGGCAAACTGCGCCTGGAGCTCCCGGAGCCCCTTTTTCATCGTCGGGCGCTGCAGGGGCTGCATGGCGTTGGTGAGGATGAGGACGTGAAATCCCCGTTCCAGGGCAGCGCCGGTCATGGCGAGGAGATGGGGGTTCATGAACGGCTCGCCGCCGGTAAAGCCGATCTCGCTGGTGGCAAGGCCGAGCGCACCGATCTCGTCATAGAGCGCCAACGCGTCGGCGAGGCGGAAATAGGCCAGCCGGTCGTTGCCGGGTGATGATTCGATGTAGCAGTTGGTGCAGGTGATGTTGCACAGGGATCCGGTGTTGATCCACAAACTGTCGAGTTGTTCGAGGGCAACGCGAGCCCGCACCTCACCCCGGGCGGTCAGGTCCGGGTTGCGGAATTTGCGCGAATCGAGTGGCGTGTAGGCGTGGTAGAGATGGCTGATATGCTGATTCATGAAGCGAGACGCTAACGGTTTTTGCAGCCGCTTCCTAGCGTCAAACCGGATTTCACGCGAATGTTAGCGCTCGTGAAGCAATGCTGGCAGGAGACAGGGCGAATGGACGATTTCAAGGCAAAGCGGGTGCTCGTCACCGGCGCCACGCGCGGCATCGGGCGCGCCACGGCGGAGCTCTTTCATGCAGGCGGCGCGACCGTCGCCATCAATGGCCGCAAGGCCGGTGACGTGGAGGCAGCAATCGCCGCCCTGGGCGATGAACGGTTGATTGCGGCTCCCGGCGATCTCGCCCTGCCGGGCGCGGCGGCGGACATTACCGCCCGGGCGGCGGCGGCCATGGGCGGGCTCGATATTCTTGTCAACAATGCCGGCGTCTTCCGGCAGGGCAAGATGGAAAGCTTCGATGAGGCGGAGTGGGACTTAACCTTCGCCGTCAACCTCAAGGCCGCTTACTTCGCCATCCAGGCCGGCCTCCATCACTTGCGGGCAGCGCGCGGGGTCATCGTCAATGTGGCGTCTGAATCGGGCCTGATGGGCAACTACGATGCCGCCGTCTACTGCGCCACCAAGGCCGGCATGATCAACATGACCCGGGCGCTGGCCCTGGAACTGGCGCCCGAGGTGCGCATCAACTGCGTGTGCCCGGGTGCCGTCGATACCGACATGATCGCCGAAGATGCCGAGCGCTCAGGCGATGCGGCAACCTATGTGCGCACCCTCAATGACTATTACCCCTTGAAGCGCATGGCCCGCCCGCAGGAGATCGCCGGGGCCATCGCCTATCTTGCCTCGCCGGCGGCGGCCTTCGTCACCGGCAGCGCGCTTGCCATCGACGGCGGCTCGACGGCCGGGCGCTGAAAGGCCGGGCCATCTTGACAGGCGGCCCCGAACCTGTTGCTTTCAAATCCGGCGCGGGCGTAGTTCAGTGGTAGAACGCAAGCTTCCCAAGCTTGATGTCGTGGGTTCGATCCCCATCGCCCGCTCCAGCCCCTTGCCCCTAGATCAGGGCGACTTTCGATCGAATCGATCCAAAGTCATAAACCTGATCTATTCCAAAGAGTTAGAGCGTGATTTTATCCGAAAAGTACTTACACTTTTCGGATCACGCTCTAGAGGCGGCTGAGGCCGTGGCGGGTCTTGTTCCAGTGGAAGGGACTGCGGACGAACTGCCACAGCGCCATCCAGCCGCCCAGCGACAGCAAGAGCCAGTAGGCGGGCATCGTCAGCACGCTCGGCCACAGGCGGCCAAGCCCGCGTCGCCGGAGCGCCATCACGCCGGCGAGCATGGCCACGCCGTAGCCGGCCACCAGCACCGCCAGGCAGAGCGCCGTCATGATGAAGCCGGCCATATCTCCCGCAGGAGGAAAGAAGATTCCCGAGGCAAGCCGCCACACCGTCCAGCCGATAAGCAGTGGATGCAACAAGGCCGAAAAGAGCGTCCCGAGCATCAGCGTCTGGAAGGCGAAGAAGCCCGCAGCGCCCATTTCCCGCCACAGCCGCACAGGCCGGCGCATGTGGACCAGCCAGGTCTGCAGCCAGCCCTTGTAGATGTATTCGTCGACATTCGCCGTCGTTCGTTGATGTGTATTTTGTGTTTGCAAAGCAATGGGTTATAGTTCGAGCCTGTTCGGCAAGGTCCGCCCATTGCCACGCATTTTGTTGCGACAGTGTTGCGACAGCGTTGCGACGGATGGCAAGGAAAGGGATGTTAGATGGCAGGCGGCTCGGGAACCACACGTGGTGCGATTTCGCTCACGCATCGTTCGATCGACGCGTTGCGGCCGGCCGAGACGCCTTATCGGGTACCTGATCAACGCTGCATAGGCCTGGCAGTACGAGTAGCACCGAGTGGGGTTAAGACATGGGACTTGGCATTTCGCATTCGTGGTACTGGCAAGGTGCGGCGTACGTCGCTTGGGCGGGTAAACGATGTTAGCCTCGAACAGGCGCGGGACCGCGCGCATGAGCTAACGAGTGCAGCGCGGTTGGGTCGCGACCTTGTCGCGGAAGAACAGGAGAGTCAGGCGACCGAGGCCTTGCGGCTTTCCGTGGAAGAACTCATTGCCGTGTATATGCGTCGCCGGGTTGAAGGCCATCTGCGGACCGCAAGAGAGATTGAGCGGCGTCTAAGGCGGGCGCTCGCGTCGATAATGGAGCGGCATGCTGACGAAATTCGTCGGCGAGACTTGCGCGTATTGTTTGATAGATGCGTCGACGAGGGTATTGAACGCGAAGCTGAGAAACGTCGCCAAACGGTTGGCGCGATGTTTCGATGGGCATTGTCGCAAGACATCGTGGAGGTGGACCCCAGCGCTGGCTTGAGAGCCTACAACCCTGGGACGCCTCGAGACCGCGTTCTCACTGTGGACGAAATTGCGACGCTATGGAAATGGCTCGCCTCTGGGGCGTTGCCGCCCGATCCCGCCGATATCTTAAGGCTTGAGCTATTGATTGGCGCTCGTTGCGGCGAAATTAGCGGATTATGCGTCGAGGAAATCGATCAAAGCGAATGGATGTGGACTCTGCCCGCTACGCGCTCCAAGAATAAGCATCCACGTGTGACCCCCCTAGTTGGACTAGCGAAACATATCATCGAAGGGCGGCTTTCAATCTGTCATTCTGGTCCTCTGTTCAAGGCCGAAACAGGAACAACTTTTGCAGCGACCCATTTAGGGAATTATCTGCTGAACCGACGACATAGCTTACCAATCGCAAAGTTCACCTCTCACGACCTTAGGCGTACGGTGGCCACAATGCTGGTCGAGATGGGTTTTGCTCTTGATATTGTAGCAGCGGTGCTGGGCCACGAAGCCGGTAGCAAGGGGACCCGGACACTGGTTCGTCATTATATTCGTACCGATCTGGTCGAAAGAAAGGCCCATGTGCTGCGCAGCTGGGATGAACTCATTCAGGACATTGTGACGGGGAGAAAGGTCGGCAGGGTGGTGCGCCTTCTCAAGGCCGGCTGATATAGGCGCTTGGTTTCGCGATGCTCACGTCATGAGTAAACTTAGGTTCATAGCAATACCCAAAGGCATCGATGAGTCCAAGATTCAGCGACTTTGGCGGCAACTGTAGCAGGGTGAGCCATCAAGAAATTTGAATAGAGAAAAAATTATCCATTAAAATCAGATACTTGACCAAATTTCTCGCTTGTGCTAATCTAGCCATGTTGGGGTAGGTGTGGGCATTGCCCATCGCTCCCTTTTTCCCAAGAAATCGAGGACAACCATGATTGGACAACCTGCAAAGGTTCTCCGCCCTGGTGACGTTCGTCGTGCCTTGGCGTGGGCCGGGCGACGTCGCCATGGAGCGCGAAACCGGGCGATGATCTTGTTGAGTGTGAAGGCGGGGCTAAGGGCCGCCGAAATCGCCGCCCTCACTTGGCCGATGGTGACGGACAGTGGCGGCCAAATCGGCCGGATGATCGAATTGCCGGCCAACTTGTGCGAAGTATGGATCGGGCCGTCGCATACCCCTCCATGACGACCTCCGCCGAGCACTCAAGCTGTTGGCCATAGAAAAGCGAGCGAGATCGATGGGCCGGTGATTTGTTCCGAGCGCGATGGCGAGCCAATGACCGCCAAGTCGATCGTCAATTGGTTCCACCAGCTGTATGCCCAACTCGGTCTGGAGGGGTGCTCATCCCATTCGGGGCGGCGGACCTTCATCACCCAGGCCGCACGGCTGATTCACAAGGCGGGAGGGTCGTTGCGCGATGTTCAGCAGCTGGCTGGCCATCGCTCCCTCAAGACGACGGAGGGCTATATCGAAGGCGATGGTGTGGCCCAACAAAAACTCATCCGGTTGATCTGACCGGACCATTTCAGATTCCAAGGAACAGTTGCGCTCAATCCGAGCCAGCAGTCCGGCGGCGCTCTGGCTGAAGGCCCGCTGAGATAGCCACAGCCACTTTAACCCAAACCAATAGGAGAAGACGATGTCGGATACGGACAGTGGAAAGCTTTGCCCCACGAAAGAACAAACCAGCAACATAAATTGAGTGGATCAGAGGGTGAAAACCCCCAGCAGGAACATTCCACGCCTGAGGAGCGACGCACTGCCCGGATCAGGGAACTCAACGACCAACTCCGGACCCAAGGCCGAGGTGGGATGATCGTCATGACCAACGGGGTGGCCGCCCTCGGTCTTGCGCCCGTCAATTCCATCTTCAAGGCCATCGCGGCCTTTTCGACCTTCACCCCGGACAACGATCCCTGGGCCGAGCACGATTGCGGGGTCATGGAGGTCGATGGCCACCGGCTGATCTGGAAGATTGATTACTACGATCGCAGCCGAACCTGTCACTCGCCTGACGCCGCCGACCCCAAGGTCACGGTCCGGGTGCTGACCGTCATGCTCGCCGAAGAATATTGAGGTGGGCCATGGTTAAGTCGATCGAGGATGGGGTCGCCATGGTTGAAGCCATTTGCCTCCTCCCCGGCAATCGAACCGCCCTACGGAGGCATGAGGCCCGGATTAAGTACTCCGGCTTGCGGGAAGCCATCGTCGCCCACGACAACGCCTTCCTCTATGACTGGCTGATGGAGGCCTTCAGCTTCCAGGGCATCTCGGACGCCAACGCCCTGGGCTACATCGAGGCCCATGGAAATGCCGACTGGATGGAGATCAACTACCACCTCCAGGCAAATCCTCCCGGATGCCCCAAGCTCACGACCTTCGATGCCTACAAGGGTTGCGGCTACCGGAAACTCTCCCAGACCTGCAATGTCCCAGAGTGGTTTGGCACCTGCGTGGTGCCTCGACTTCCCCTCAGGAAGGGCGATCTCAATCAGCTGGCCTTGGGCCTGTTCTTGTTTATCCGGGATGTCTGCAAGGGAGACTTGGTCAATTTGATCGACATGACCCTTGCGGCGGCGAGGCTCGGTTCCAGCGGGGAGTTCGAGCCGGCGGGCCGGCAGGGGTTGATCAAGGCCTTCAAGCCGATCTTCGGCATCGGCCCCAAGCTGATCTCGATGAGCCTGGCCTCCATCTTGATCGCCGGCGGCAGGTCGCGGCCTAGTTGGGTAAAGGTTGGACGGTCGATGATCGTCGTTGACAGTCTGGTCCACAACTTCATGCATCGCAGTGGCATTCTGAGCGCCTATGACAAGCCCCACGCCTATGGTCCCGCCTGCTATGGCCCCAATGGGTGCGAGGCTGTCCTTCGGCATATCGCAGCCAACATCGATCTCAAGGCCATTGATCCTCGTTTGCCGTCCCACCATCCAAGGCTGGTCCAAGCCGCCATTTGGCGGTTCTGCGCTGAGGGTCAACTCGAGATTTGCAACGGTCGCAAGATCGATGATCACCGGCCATGCCAGCGCTTGGATTGCCCTGTCGGTGACCGGTGCAGCCGACGCACACTCTTTCCCGCAAAGGGGGAGACTGGATCGCCTCAGCCAGGCACGGTCGCTGAACCAGCTGTCGTGACAAATGATGTCCAGGAAGAATCAGATGGCGGCACCCGTGGCCGGGGGTGGGGTGCATCGACGAGGGGGAAGTCGGTCGCCAAGCGACCTCGGCTCCAGGGCAATCGCGATTGTCTGTGCGGCTTTTATACGATCATCAATGGGCTTCGACTTGCCCTGGAACCCGTCGGGGGGCTCTCGAGCCAGTCAGAGGAAAACATCTGGAACCATTTGATCAAATACGCGGACCGGAAATGGAGATTTGCAGGCCTCTATCTCGATGGCACAACCACCCGCCAGGTGATCAGTCTCGCCCGTGCCGGTGCAAAAAAGGCAACAAATCTCACTGGCAAGAAAGTGGTTTTCCAGCCTGTGGTGAAGGCCGACGTCACCGCCTCAAAAGGACGACTTGACGCCTTGATCGATCGCCAACTCTCCCAGGGCCGAAGCGTCATCGTGGCCGGTTTCGAATGCAAGTCCTACAGCCACTGGTCAATCATTCGGGGTTTGACCACCAAGTCGATCTGGCTGTTCGACAGCGACGGCACCCATGCCATTCGCCTCAAAGGCTGCGCGATGCCTACCCGTCCAAAGCCCAAGGGCAACCCGCGAGTTTGGGTCAAGATCCATGGAACCTTCGTCGTCAAAGGGCCATCGAGGAGCCCCTAATAGAAGGCGGCAGACATGGTCGCCCCTCATAAAAACCGCCAGCCGTCACAGGAGCCAAACCATGACCAATGATGTCCATTGTCTCATCAACCGGCAACTCGCCCTCAAGACGATAAGCGCCGCAATGATCGTTACGCCCTTTCCGGCACTCCGAGCAAACGGCCATGGTGAGCTTGGGCCGCCCGAAGGCGCATCCGTATCGAACATTCAACGCCATCTCATGATGGTGACGGATGACCGTGTCCCAGTGCGCCTTGCCGCTCAGCAATGCCAGGCATTTGCAGCGGCGGGTTCTCATGATCCATACATGGAATCTTATTCTGTACGTTCTTGAGCAAGTCGTCGTTCTATTCTCGTAAATATTTTTTTCGCAATTGAACCACGTTCGCCCCATGTATATGCGCCTCCAAATATGGTCTTGTGTTGAGATCCACCCAATATTAAAGTACACGTATCGATATCTGTTGGTACTACAGTAGCTTTCATATCCTGTCCACCCAACGAACGCATAGACATTCCTGTCATAAAAGTGATAACATATGAATCAGACAAATAAGTTATTATATTGTAGTTAAGTTCTGAACAACAATCTTGCAGAATAGTGTATAAAACTGATGCAGAAATATAGAATAATTTACTATATTCTTTTCCAGTAATATTTGGTATTGGATTAGATTGATTTTTGCTAAAGGATAACGATTTCAACGATGTTGATTTAACAGTAATATTTGTCTGTCTATTATCTGACTTCAATTTATTCGCCACGTCGCTACACCATAGTTAGACATTATCTAATTTCATTGGATTGTATAAAATGTCTTCTTCCAAAATGTTTTCATAGTAATTGATAGAAATTACATATTCTTTAAGTAATATAGATTTGATTTTTGTTCGAACTAAATCAGTCGATGTTTTGGAAATTTTAGTAGACTTGTAGTGATTTATCAAACCTAATACGATGGCAAACCCAATCAAGAACCAAATAATGGCCATGGATTTCTCCTTAATTCCTTTTCATCGCCCTCCCAGTCAACCTGTAGAGGGCAATTTGCGGTCTACCAGGGAGATAAGCAACTCGTCCTCAGACCGAACATCGACGTCGGCTGAAATCTCAAGGACAGTGACAGAGTACGTCCCCAGCAGCGCCTCGTTATCCAGCAAGATTCTCAAAGGCACATTGTCGGCGGCGCAAACCAGCTCGATTGTGGACTTATAGAAGAAATTCCAGTGCCGCTTCTCCTTAACGTTGAAGCTGTAACTCGCGGCCTTCAGTTCCTTCATGGGCAAGGAAGCCAGTAACTCAGCCTTGGTCGCGGTCGAAGCAATCATGATGCGATCGAAATGTGGTCGGACCACACCGATGCCGGTAATTGTCCAAACTAGCTCTTGTTCGCAGAAGGCCACGGCTATCACCACTGCTGACCGGTTTCTTGCGACGTGCTGGTTCGCCGTTGTGATTTAGCCCACGTCAGCACGTCGTCGCGGGCGTACAGCACGCGCTTGCCAAATTTGTTGAAAGCTGGCCCTTGCCCCTCGATGCGCCATCTTGCAAGGGTGACTTCACTAACCCGCAACAGCCGCGCAGTCTCAGCAGTGGTGAGGTAGGTTTGTGGGTCGCGCCGTTTTGGCCTCTTGGGCTTCGGCAGCAGTCCCTCCAACAACCAAATCCGTAGTTTACCCTTGGGGGTGATCGTCCTTAACATATTGGCTCCAATACATTTTTTGGTCTTTTATGGCAGTTATTAAGGGCAGTCAGAAAAGAACATTCGAATGAAAATCAGAGGGATGTCTACGACCGCGCGGACGCAAGGTCAAGACGGCCTGCGTGGCAGTTGTACGCGCACAGTTCCAATATGTGCGCACGATCTAGGCTTGCATAGCCGAAGGAATGGTAGTTGGCTTAGCTGCCTCTCCTATGCAATTCCAAGAATCGTAACGCCACGGCTGCACCATCTCCAGCGTCGTAATGCGGGGAACAAACCTTAAGGGAGTTTGTTCTCCGATCTGGTCAAGCCGCTTTAGTAGCAGTAATACCAGCTCCTCCGGAACAAATAACCACGGTCGAACTGGCCAAGTTTTGGGAAGATAGCTATTTCTACTTAATGCAAAGCAAACTAGATCCCAATTTTCATGCCATCCTTTGAGACGTTTTACAAGTTCAACAAGCTGTTTACTGTAAGTTATTTCACAAAGAAAAATATAATTATTTCTAAAATCGCACGCTACAGCATCGCAATACCAATGTGGACCGGTCGTATCTGGGTTCACACCTTCATTCAGTTGAATACAGCATTCCATATTCACAAAAATGGCCCGATCAGACCGAAGGTAATCTACAACGACAGTTTCGTAAAAGTTCATCGACCGACTTAGCCCCTTATGCGTTTCTTTGCCGTTAGCACGGACGTGGAAGGACGCGTCGTTACAAATCTAGACGCACGGCTAAAATGCATTATTCCCGCTTTAAACGCACCCTAGCCTTGTGTCTGGATTGTTGCCTGCCAGCAGATGGATTCATAGCAGCAGCAATGCGCTCACCAATCAAATTTGACGCTTCCCGCATGGGATCACTTGCCAAATGCGCATATCGCGCCGTAGTCGCTGGCTGGCTGTGCCCTAGCAGCCTGCCAATGATCGGCAGGCTCAGCCCCGCACCCGCCGCCACTGATGCAAACGAATGCCGCAGGTCATGGATGCGCACGTCATTCAACCTTGCAGCCTTGCGGATACGCCGCCACGGCTTCTGCATCTCAACCAAGTGGGCACCTGTTTTTGCCCCGGCAATCACATAGGGGTTGTCCTGCATGCGCGGCATGGCGTTCAGCACATCGACGGCAGCGGCGTTGAGGTAGATCTCCTTCGCCCCCGTCTTTTAAATCGGGCAAGCGCAATACCCCATTCTCAAGGTCAACGTAGTCCCATTTCAACGTGACGATTTCTGATAGTCGCGCACCCGTAAGGATCAGCAGCCGGATCGCGCCAATGAAATGAGGGGACTCAATTTTCCTGACCTCAGGGTCCGTCAGTACACGTCCCAGTCGGTCAAGCTCTTCGGTGGTGAGGTATCGCTTTCGCGGCTTCTCCTTGTTTTTGTTCACGTGTCTGCATGGGTTGGTGCCATCTGGCCGCCGGCCATCCCTCTCCGCCAAGTTCATCATTGTGGACAAGGTACCTAGTGCCCTGTTGGCCTGATAGGGTATGTGCCCTAGGTCATCATGAAACCGTTTAACGTCGCCCCTAGTAACGTCACTGACGCGGATTTTGCCCAATGCTGGGTTGATGAACAGCTCCACCGCTCTCCGGTACTCACGCGCCGTGCTGGGCTTACAGTTCTTAGCCACGTACTTTTTGAGAAACCACTTGCCCAAGTCTGCCACTGTATCACCGTGCTTCATTCTCTCACGTTCACCGACAAGGTCCTCCCCTGAGACGCTCAACCCAAGTAGCCTCAGCGCCTCATCACGTGCGGTTTTCGGAGTCCAAGGCGATCCATGCCGCCCGATTGTCAACCAACGTTGGTGACCATCGGCACGCGTTTTGAGCACGTAAAATTTGCCACCTGATGGGCGGCAACGTACTCCAAAGCCTTGAACGTCCGTATCCCAAATGAAAGCGTCGCGTTCAGTCGCCTGAAGCCGATCAACCTTGTTTTTCGTGATTGTAGCCTTCATGATTTTGTTCTCTTAAATAGGAAATTAATCAAGGCAACCAATTGGCAACCGCGCTAGAGAATACACCCGATCAGATCATATGCAATAAGATATTGTAAATTCAAATGGTTGATATAAAGCGACCACGTGCGATAAAGCCATATATCGGTGCCTTTCAAACTCATAACCTGAAGGTCGCAGGTTCAAATCCTGCCCCCGCAACCAACAAAATCAAGGGGTTAAGCCATGGCTTGCGGCAGCGGCAGCATGATGAAAGGGTGCAGCTTGCGGCGGTACACAAGGCGGCGCGGTTAGAGCTTCAATCCGCCTACCTTGCCGAGCAGAGGCGCATCCGGCTTGAGCGTGCGCGGCGGCAGCCGAAGGGTCTTGCCGCCTTTCTTGGCCGCGTCACCGGCATCGCGCTCATGACGAAAAAAAGGTGCAGCGCTATCGCGACCGCAAACGCTACCGCGCCTATCTCGCCCTGCGCGCGGCCCTGCGGCAGGCCCAGCAGGACGAGCGCGGCGCGCTCGCCCGCCGCCATGAATTACAGTTCGCCGATATACGGCGCCGTTCGCGGGCGCTGGATCAGATCGAAAAGCGCGAGCGGCAAACGTTGGAAACCGCCGCGCTGAAAGCGCGCCGGCAGGCGATCAATGCCCGCCATGTCCACATGCCGTCGCTGGCTGCCGCGCGCATACGGCAGGGTGGTATCGATGCGCAGGAAAACACGGGCGCCCCTGGCACAGGACTTTGCGCGCATTGCGGGGCAGGCCGCGCAAGTCCGCCTCGCGCAGGCGTTGGGGCGCGTATCGGATGGCGGTGAAGACGGAAGCGGCGAGGGTGGCGGCGCGGATGTACCCGCGCCCGCCGCCGATGAAAAAACTCGGCGGCGGCGTGAACGGCGGCGCAGGCGCAAGGCGCTGATCTCTGCTTTTGCCAGCGCCGTGGAAGATTCTCAGGGCGACGGCGAGGGACGCGCTGGCCGTGCCGATGATCCGAAACCCGCCGCGGACGCTGAGACCGCAGCGCGGCGGCGGAAGCGGCGCGAACGGAAGAAAAGAAAGCGCCAGCGCGCCGCCTTGCTCAGTGCCTTCCGCAACGTGGCTGGCGGCAGAGATGATGACAGCGGCGAAGGCGGCAGCGCGGAGGCGCCCGCGCCGGCAGCCGAAGAGAAAATCCGCCGCCGCAAACGCAGACGCGATCTGGATCAGGAATTCGACAGCGCCTCGGGCGCCGAGGGTCGCAGCGGCGATAGAGATTCGAGCGGCGGGCCGCGCCGCCGCAGGCGCTCACGCGGTCCGGACCCGCCGGAACCTCGCGGCCCATCGCCGCCGCGCCGCAAGCGCAGGCGGAATCTCGGGCCGGGCACATAGCGCCACCGGGTCTCGCCTGACATTTTGGCTTCCATGTTCGTGATATGTTCTTTACCATGGGGCTGTGGGTCGCGAGTCGGAGTGATGTAACTTTAGCATCACATATATGGCATGGATATGGTATCTTGTGATTCACGAGTGAGGGGGATGCCGGGTCATGCCAGCCAAAAAGCGCCTCGCGAGGGTGACCATCAGCGTGGACAAAGACGACTATGCTGCGCTCGGCAAGCTCGCGAACCAGATGGAGATTTCAGCGTCCTGGCTGATTCGTCAGGCGATCCGTGACTTCCTCGACAAGTACGGCGAACAGGGCCAGCCGGAACTGGCGCTGCGCATCGCCAACAAACGAACGACGTGAAGGAGCGGAAATTGAATGCGATGTTTGATATGAGGCACCAGCCAGCGGAGCGCGGCGATAACACGTCTTCCGTGCCCCAGGCTGAGATGTCCGTCGCATCGCCGGGGACGCGCGCGACGCCTGAGCCGTCATGGGTTCCCCAACTCGCTATCCCGCGCCGCGGGCATGTTCTTTCGCGTGTGGCGGAATTCTATGGCGAGCCTGTGCGTGAAGCAGTTTCCGTTTTAGCGGGCTCACTCGCCCGCAAGCCACAATGCGCCAACATCTATAAGTCTTTGTTTCCATCCGCCGGACCATGGCAGCCGGCATCCGGTCTCGCCCGTGCGCCCGCCGAAATGGCCGCATGGGCGCTCGTCTCGATCTGGGTGTCTGGTGTTGCGACGTGCGCTTTGCCAGTCTCGGCGACACTTGCCACGGCCGAAAGCTGGTTTTTCGGACAGGAGACTCCGGCCGATTGACGGCACTGCCCTCCGCACGGGCCGTTGCCCAGGCAGAGGCTGCCCTTCGCCGGGAGGCTGACCCTTCGGCCTATCGGGACTTGCTCCCCTATATTCTCGATCCGCACGGCCCTGGGAGCCGACTGAGTGTCCGGCGCGATCCGGGGACACGGACCGCGCGAGCGCGCAAACGCGCCGAAGGGGTGTTCTATACACCCGCCGATGTCGCTCACTATATGGTCGCCGCCTGTCTGGATTCGATCGGCGAGCAGCAACCCGTTCCAATCTTCGATCCGGCTTGCGGCACTGGTGTTTTTCTTCGCGCAGCGCTCGCCGAATTGCGCCGACGGCATCCCGCGCAGAAGGCATCGCGGCTCGCCGTCGAGTGCTTGTACGGAACGGATATCGATCCCTGGCCTTTGAGCGCTGCGGCCTTCGTCCTGTTCGCCGAGACTTGCGCTACCGGTGAAGCTGATAGTCAGGCGCCCGTCGCACTCTGGCGCCGCTTGCGTCGGAATTTCGCCTGCATCGATACGCTCCGCCTTGATCCCGCGGCGCACGGAGGCCGTCGCGGTGTTGCGACAATCGCTCCGTCACAGGACTCGCCGGATGCACGCGTGCCGCTGTCGTACCTGTTCCCGCGCTTGCAAAAGGGCCGCGCGTGATCGTCGGCAATCCGCCATATGCCAATCTCGGAAACCGCAAAGATTTAACCGTCCTGGGCGCGACGTTCCAGACGTTTGCCGTGAAAGCGACGCCCACGGCGGAAATCTATCTGCCTTTCTTGAGCAAATGATCCGCCTGACCGAAAGCGACAGATCCGCCGGCGCTTCGTGCTGCCGCTTTCCATCGGCTGCAATGTCGGGGCGCAGTCCGGCGGCCCGCGCCCTCATTGCGCGGACGCCGGGCCGGTGGCGCTTTGCTTTTTTCGACCGCGAGCCGCACGCGCTGTTCGGCGAGGACGTGAAAACGCGCAACGCCATCGTCCTTTGGTCGAAGACTTCCGATGACCGGCAAACATCCGTCGCCACTGGCCCGCTGCGCAAATGGCGCGGAGACAGCCGCGCAGCCATGTTCGACAGCCTGCGGTTCACGCCCGTCGAAAGCGATATCCATGCCGGCATCCCCAAGATCGACGGCGCGTGTCAGGCGGCTGCGCTCAAGGTCCTTTCCAGGCGCTGGACACATCTTGAGCAGGCCGTTATCGGCATCGGTCGCGCCGCGCTTGACCAGACCCCCCGCGCAACAGAGAAAACAGTGTTCGTCGGCCCGACCGCCTATAATTTTCTCAATGTCTTCCTGAAGCCGCCGCGCGGGTTATTGTCGGCAGGACAATCGCTTTCCGAGCATCCGCTACATGCCATCGACTGCGCTTCACATGACGAGGCGCTAGCCGTGTTCGCGGCACTGTCGAGTCACCTGGCCTACTGGTGGTGGCACACACACGGCGACGGGTTCCACGTTTCCAGGCGGACGATCGCATCTTTTCCGTTCGGCATCGAGAGCCTGTCCGGGCGCACGGCTGCGCGTCTTGCGGTGTGCGGCGCGGAGCTTTGGACCACGATCTGTACCAATCCGGTCATCAGCCTCAATCGCGGCAAGACCTCTTTGGCCTTCACGCCCAACGGTCATGACGGTCTGCGGCGCAAGGCCGACGAGATTCTGGCCGAAGTCGCGGGCCTCGATCGTTCATTCGTCGATGAGCTTCAGCAATTTACAGCACATACCGTGGCGGCGACTTTTCGCACGCGTGACAGCGGCACACCGAATGAAAGCGAGGGGACATGAAAAAAGCGATCGATCCTACGATCAAGGAAAAGAGCAAAGTCACCAAGGAGGAATGGCGGGAATACACCAAGACCGTATGGACGATCGCGAACAAAAGCCGCGAAGACCATCCCGCAGTCTTTCCCGAGGAAATCCCCCACCGGCTTGCCAAGCTATTCAGCTTCTATGGCGAGACGGTCCTCGATCCCTTTGCAGGGACCGGAACGACAGCGCGCGCGGTGATTCCCCTGGGCAGGCGTGCGGTCTGCGTTGATCAGAACGCCGCCTATGTCCGCACGATCAAGAAGGAGTGCCGCAAGCTCCACAATGGCCATGCCAAAGACTTTGAGCCATTGATGGCAGTCCATGGTGACAGCCGCGACATGAAATTTCTGGAAGACAACAGCGTTGGGCTTGTCGTCACGAGCCCGCCGTATTGGGACAAAGCGGACTACGGCAGATCCGAGACAATCTCGGCAAGATCGGCAACTACGCCTCTGTTCCTCGAATCAACTCGCCCTGTCTTCGAGGAATGCTTCCGCGCGCTCATGCCCGGCCGCAAAATCTGCATTGTCACCGCAAACGTCAACCAGCACACCGATCACGGCCTGCTGACTTTTCCGCTCGCGACCGACTTTGCGGTGCTTCTGCGAGCATCGGCTTTGTGATGATCAACGAGATCATCTGGTCGAAAGACGGATCAGGCGGAAAATGGGGATCATACGGCGCGCAGCGCCCGATATTCGGAAGCTATCCCTATCCGCCAAACTTCCTGTTCAAGAACGTGCACGAATATATCCTGATTTTCGCGAAGCCCCCTCTGACCAAAACGAAAGGGCCAAAGGTCAAGCCGTATGGCGAACTTGTCGCTGGCATCGATCAACTCGGCAGGGGGAGCGACCTCGATCCTGACGGTGAGCTGGCGCCGTCGCCGCTGCAATCCTGAACCCGCAAAAGGATTGGGCGATGAACTTTCGTTTTTGCATCCAGGACCCGACACACCCTGAAACGACTTACCTCTATGAGGCAATAATCGCTGCGGCCGTTGGCGCGGTCGCATGGCGGGGGGTTTATGCCTTTGCATCCCGTGACGGCGTTAACCACCTGATCGAGGACCGGTCGTCCATGACTCTATGCGGTCCGGCGGCGAAACCGATCTGCTGGCCGGTATCGATGCGGTCACGAACCGGCCGACATTGGAGCGCCTACGCGATCTTGGCCGCCACAATGCGCATTTCCGCCCCAAGGTCTTTTGGAACGGCACGCATGGCCTGTTTCATCCGAAGCTTTCGGATTTTCGGTATGGCGATGGCCGCCGTACTTTAATTGTCGGCTCCGGCAATCTCACGCCGGGCGGATTAATGAATAACTTCGAGGGCTACACTATTATCTCGGTGGAGCGTGCCAATGACCTCGATGTATCCGCCCTCGACGAATTCCTGGCCCGGCACGTCGACCAGATCAGAGAGATCGATGATGAAGCCCTTGAACGCGCGGCGTGTAACGTTATCCGCCCGATCAAGGGGGCACGCCAGGCTGGGGGCGTTATTATTCCGCGAACACGGCGTAGACGCCGGGCGCGGCAGCGCCGGTCGCCGCCGCACCGCGTGAGCCCTTCGATCGCATCTGATCGCGCAGGTCCGCGCGCTGGCGGGCGCTGGACGCAGGTCCATTTCAACGCCGATGTTGTGCGGGATTACTTCCGCATTGCCGATCATCACACGCAGCGCGTCTATCTCACACAGGTTGACGCCGTCGGCGCTCGCTCAGACGTCGAAGTCCGGCCATGCGTCTACAGCCAGGCGAACAAAAACCACAAGATCGAGATCGGCGCGGCCCGTGGCCGCGAATATCCCGAAGACGGTCCGCCAGTGCTTGCCTTTCGTGAACGGCAGTTGCGTGCATTTCATTATATGCTCTTGTTTCCCGGCGAGGCAGGCTATGGCCCGCTCTTCGATCTTTCGCGGAAGCTCCCGGCGGTCGGGCGCGGTTTTCCGCGCGTCATTACCGACATGGGCACGCTCGAAGGGCGTGGCCCGAATGCCCGCTTCTCACCTCCGAAGACCAGGACGAGCAGAAATCTAGGGTCGGGCCGGTAGCGATCGCGGCAGGCTGCTCGCCACCTATCCCTGTGGCGCGGGACAGCGCGATCTCTTCTCGCCATCTCGATAGCGGCAGAATGCGTTGGCAAGCTGCATCTGCCGCGGCGTCCTGCATTCTGCTTCGAATAGCTGCGGCGCGCCGATGAGGAGCGACACGCATTGGCGCGCGAAGTCGCGACGTTGAGCCGGTTCAGGCTGTAGAGGAATCCATGCCGCGCGGCGCATCGGCATGGCTCGATGTCGCCGTCGAATAGATCGCGATCGGGGCCTCCTGGCCCTGGAATTTGTCGACCGTTCCGACACGCGCGCCCGGCAGGCGCTGCTGGATTTCAAAGACCTGCGCGTTGTAGGGCGTGATGATGAGGATATCATCGAGCGTGACCGGCTACTCTCGCCGTCGCGGTCGATCCAGGTCGCCTTGCTGTCGAGAATGCCGTTCACGAGCCGGCGACCGCCTCCGCCTCTTCGGGCGAATAGTTCTGATTGCCGTATGGGCGACCGGCAGGTAGCGCAGTCCCGACGCCGTTGACCGGTCCCGCCGCCTGATGATCTGCTCTTCAAGTCCGGCTTCGAGCGAGCTTGCCGTCGTAGAACAGCTCGGAGGTAAAGGCGCAGATAGCGGGATGCAGCCGCCAGGTCTCTTCGAGGAACAGACCCCTGTCGGCCGGGATCGTGTGTTCGCCGCCAAGAATGTGGTGGAGCGCCGAAACATCCGTGCCGTCCGGATGGCTGCCCTGCATCGGCTGGTCGAGCTGCTGCGGATCGCCGATCAGGACGACGTCTTCGCCGCCTGCGAAACGGCCAGCACGTTGGCCAGCGCCATCTGGCCGCTTCATCGACGAAGAGCACATCGACGGTCTCGAACGCATCCGGCCGCGACCACAGCCAAGCCGTGCCGCCGCCGACATGCACGCCGTGTCCGAGCGCAGCGATCAGATCCTCGCTGCGCTTGGCGAAAGTCAGCCGGTGCTGCGCCGGTCTTCGACCTCGTCGGCCTTGTGGCAGCATTGCAGGTCGATTCCCTGTTCGTCCGCCGCCTTGATCGTCTCGTCGATCAGGTTGCGGATGACCTTGTGGCTGTTCGCGGTGATGCCGACCGTCTTGCCCTGCCGTACCAGCTCGCAGATCATCTGCGCGCCGGTGAAGGTCTTGCCTGCGCCGGGCGGTCCCTGGATCGGCAGCATACCGCCCGCGAGATGGCCGCAGAGCCGCAGGGCCGCCTGCGACCGCCGTTTCGCCGTCGTGGCGCAGCGGCTGGCCGCCGACGCGCGGGCTCGCCTCAGCAGCAGATCGCGCGCGGCCTGATAGGGGCCGTCGCCGTGCAATCCGTGTTCTGCGACATGTTCTCCGATCCGCACCAGCGCCTCGGCGATCACCTGCGCGTCCGACATACGTGTGCGCGAAGACCGCCTCCGGGTGAAGCCCGCGCTGTCCTGACGCTTCTTGATGTCGACGGTGCGCTCCTCGAACGAGATCGCCTCGACCTTACCCAGCTTGTCACCGCCGAGATTGCGCAGGTCTTCGCCGCCGCGCAACTCGGTCTCCTGCGGCGGAAACTGTAGCGATGGATCGGCGCCTTCGCCGTGCCACCGGCGTCGCCGACAAAGATAGGCCCGAGAGCCCTGCGCGCTCATCGAGAAGGTCTTCGGCCGACAGATCGGCAAGCCGAAATACTCCCACCACACCGCCTTGTCTTCCCGGCGGTGCCAGTCGAGCATGTTTGCGAGCAGCCAGCGCGCCTGCTGTTCTTCGTTGCGCTCTTCCGGATCGGCCGGAACGTCCGCCGTGAGCTGCTCGATCAGCGCGATGATCTTGAGCAGCCAGTCGGTGATCTTTTCATTCGGCGCGCCGTCGCCCGGCTGCGGGCCGCGGCACATCCGTGCCGCCTGCGACAAGCTCTGCGCGCAGCTCTTCCAGCCAGTCGCGCAGGCGACGGTGGAGCGGCAGTCATCCTTGTTGTAGCCCAACACGGTCGCCTTGGTCTCTTCGGTGATCGACGGGATGTCATCCGAGTTCAGATCTGCCTGGAGATTGGCAAGCGCGATGTTTGCATCGGCCAGCGGCCGTCTCGCGGTCGAAGCCGTAGAACGGCTCCAGCTTCTTGATCGAATAGCTCTCGACGCTCGCGCGCAGCGCGTGGCGCACGACGCATACAGATCGACGAAGAGCTCCGCGCGCAGCATGCGGTCGATCTCTTCTTCCCGCGTCGCGTATCGGCCCATCAGGCGCTTCAGAGCCGCCGGCTCATACGGCGCATAGTGGTAGATGTGCAGATCGGGAATTGCTGCCCAGCGCGCCATGACGAAATCGACGAACTCCTCGAACGCCTTCTCTCATCGGCTCGCTTGAACGCCCAGTCGCCCGGTAGGCGGCTTGCCGTCTGTCGCCTGGAAAACACGTAGCCGAACAGGTATTCGAGGCCGTGCTCGCCGACGAAGGGATCGCCTTCCAGATCGAGGAACACATCGCCGGCCGAAGGTTCCGGAAGACGGGTGAGCCCGAAGCCGGTCTCGATCGGCAGCAACTCAAATCTGCGTTCGCCGGCCTTGCTCGCTTCGACCTGGATGCGCGCCTGTTCGCGCACGCGCCCATAGGAATCCGCCGAGCCACGCTCGGGCTTCCAGGGCATGGCAGCGGCAGCGCGGCGAGCGCTCGCGCGGTCGAGACGCCATGCGCCTTCAACTCGCCGATCTGGATTTTGGTGATGCCCGCGACGAGGCACGAGATGATCGTCATCACGGCGGCGCTTGTCGCAGCCTCCCGCCACCGGCAGATATCGCAATGCTCGATCGGATCGGGATAGGTGTCCTGCGGCGTCTTGTGCCGCGAGCGATGTTCAGCATGCCGCGCTTCACCTGGCGGAAATAGGCCGCGTAGTCCGCGAAGCGGTATTGCTGCGGCTCGAAATCCGACCACGGCGCGACGACATACATATATTCCGGCGCGAGGCCCTGCTGCCTGGTCAGCAGGTCGGAGTACAGGCAGAGCTGAAGCACGCTGCCCGCCTTGGTTTCGCGCGCGAGCTTGGTGTCGAGCGGCTCATAGGACCAGCGCCAAGCTCGCTTGGCGGTTCGACGCGGCGCAGGATATCGGCGCGCCCGACCCAGCCGTCATGCGCCAGCGCGCCCTGCACGATCACCGGCACGCCCGCTTTCATGGCGGCAAGCGTTTCCGCGACGGCCGCATCGGTCACTTCGATGCCGTCGATCCTGACGGCTTCGAAGCCGGCCTTGCCAGGTGCTCGACGTAGTTCTGTTCGTGAATTGCGCCGCGCTCGCGCAGGATATCCAGAAGCGGGTCCCAGACTTTTGGTTTTGCCAGCGTGCCTTCGGCAACCGCGCGGTCGAGCGCCGCGAGATGCCGGCAGTTCAGGTAGCCGATCAGGTCGCTGGCGCTGAGTTCGAATGAATCTCCCGTCTTCCTCATCTTTGTCATCCTACAGGCGGTTGGCACGCCCGGAAACCGTGGAAGGTCATCCGGCTCCCGCCGTTACATCGATCAGCGGCTCGTACGGCGCCGCCATATCCTTGAGGAACATTTCCGGACGCCCCCGCCCATCTCATCGAGCGCCGCCTGCGCCGCGCCGGGCAGTTGTCGGCGGCCCACGTCGTCGTCCATCGCGATCTTTTCCTCGCTGGCCGGCGCATCGGCGCGGACGATGCGATCCCGCCCGATCAGCAGGCCGGCCTGCCCGAGCGCATTCATCGACTGAGGCCGCATCGCGGCATAGATAATATCGCGCCAGGCCAGCACGCCGCCGCGGATGATCTTGGGCGCGCCGACAAGATACGGATCATCGCCCGCCAAGGCTCAGGATGCGCACGTTTTCACGCGGGACATCGAAGCAGGTCAGCGCATCGACGAGCGCGATCATGACGGGGTTGTTGGCCCGCCCGCCATCCACAAAGGTATAGCCACCATCCTGAAGGGGCTGGAAGAAGGTCGGCGCCGCGGCTGTTGCGGCGGCCACCTTGGTCATCGGCTCGTAAGCGTCCTTGCGGAAATCCGGGTGGTGCGGCGTCTTGAAGAATAGACCTCGCCGTAACGCCCGTCGAAGGACGGGATGCACAGCCGGTTTTGCGCCTGCCCGAACTTCCGGTCGCCGAGCGTTTGCTTGAGGATCGCGTTCAGGGCTTCGCGGTCATAGCGGTACTTGAAGAGCTGGAGAATATCGGCGAAGCGGCGCCCGAATGCGCCGCGCCAACCGGGCACGGCAGGCGGGAAGATTTCCCGGCCGCGCCGTTGGTAGAGGTCCGCAAGGTCCGCTCCGGTAAGGCCGGCCGCAAGGCCGAGAGCGATGATTCCGCCGGTCGAGGTCCCGGCAATGAGGTCGAAGTGCCGCGCCACGGATGCGCCGCCGAGGTAACGTTGTTCCAGTCCCGCCAGGAAAGCGGCCGGGTAAATCCCGCGGATGCCGCCGCCATCAATGGAAAGGATGCGAAAGTGCCGATCTTGCGGCCAAGGGCGTGGAACGCGGCGGCGTTGCAGCGTCCCTTCTGATCGCTTTGGCGGCGGTTTTTCTTCTGTATCCATGCTCGATTTCCTCTGCGCTCGCGTGTCGTCCTCCCCCGTCCATTCACCGGTCGCGCGCCAGCCCTCGTAACAGGCGAGCCAGCTCACGGCCCAGGGTATTATCGTTTCGGCGATGGAGTGACCCGGGCCCCACTCCGCTTCGCGCGGATCGTAAGGCACAGCACCGGGCAATTCGGGTCCGCATCGTTCGGAAAATGATGCGGTATAGGCTCTTCCGGCGTTTCCGGGCGGCGCGCGAGAAGCGGTTCTTGACCGTCACCCGCGGCGGGCGCGGCAGGATCTCGGCAGTGCCGAGATCGCAGCCGATGCAGTACGACACCCGCACCCGGTACGATTGGTGGAATGGCCGCAGCCGCCCCTCCCATATCACGAGCCAGCCGATGTCGGTCACCACCCGGAAGTCCGGCCAGTGCCGGCGCATCGCCGCAATTTGTTCGCCGACCGATAGCATCAGGGCTTCCGCAGGCTGCGCTCCATACCGAAGAAAGTGTTCTTGGGCGTCGGCCGCGCCACCGAAGGGGCCGCGACCCCGGTGACAAGCCCGCTCGCCGGCAGGTTCAGGCGGCCCGCCCCGGGCGTGTGCTGGCTGTGCCCGGTCCTGATCGCCGCGCCGGTGCGCTCGTTGAAAGCCTTGAACGCTTCGCCCGTCGGCGCTTCGCCGAACAGTTCGGCCATGATGCCGCGCATTTCCTCAAGGCTCATCCCGCGATCAGCCGCTCCACCTTGGCGATCAGGTCATCGAGATCGGCGATGAACGCCGCCTGTTCGTGCAGCGAGGCAGGCCAGCGGTCGGTCAGCACGTCGCCGGGGCACACAGGGTTACCACGTGGATTAGGAGCCCGGCGCGGTGCCACCGGCCGATCTCATCGCGCATCGCGCGCGCCTGGTGCAGCAGCTCTTCGGACAGCGTCTGCGTGCTATTCGCCGCGTCGGCGATCAGTCTGGCCATCATCACCGAGGGCGGACGCGGGTCTTGCGGCTATCGAAACGGACGTTGCGCCAGCGCTTCATGAGCTGCAGCACGATCACCGCCTTCGACTTGCCGTGCGCCGGGTGCTGGTCCGGCATGTCCTCGGTATCGGCCTTCTCCAGCAGGACAAGGCGCTCATATTCACCCGCGCGCTTTGCGAAGATGTCCGCGAACTCGTGGTCAACCGGCGTGACCGCCTTGAACCACTCGGCGAAACCGTACGGATTCGCAACCAGCGTCAGGTCAGGCTCGGCCGGGGCCTCGGGCTTGCTGTGGAAAAGGTTGCATTCACGCTCGGGCTGGCCAAGTAGCCGGATCATCGGCGTGATGTCGGCGTGCATCTTGTCCGCGTAGTGCACCGTGACGCACCGGTTCCGGCGCTCGGCCATGTCGTAATAAAGAGAGCCGCGCTCGCCGCGGATGCTCCATGAGCAGGTCGAGAACGGTCCCCGGCGCCGTGCCGTGCGGCAGGCCGAGCTGGGCGATGAAATCGACATCGTGCTCGTCCGTCGTGAGACGCGAGGCGATCGTCGTGCCGGTCGCCATCGAGCCCTGCGGGTAGACAAGCTGGACCCGGCCGGCGAGCGGGCTGCCCTTGCGGTCGATCCATTCGCCCAGCGTCGCGTAACGCTCTTCGGCCTTGCGGTAATCCGTGCGGCTGAGCTGGATGCGGATCGCGACGTCAGCCAGAAGCACGTCCACCGGCTCGGACAGGGGCGGCGCGGGGAGCCGCCGTGCAGTTGGTGAAGCCATCTGTTTACAACCTCATCGGTTCGCCGTCGCCGTCGCCGGCCGTCCGGTCGGCGGTGGCATGGTGCGCGTTGCCAAAGACGATATCGTCGTCTATATTCGACGATACCGTCATGCCGACGGGCCGAAAAAATGGCCGTTACCGGCCATGGCAATATCGTCGTACCTAATATACGGAACCGTAATGCCAGAGTCAACCGCCCCATCCGACATCTTCCCCCACCGGTTGCGCGCCGCGCGCGAGCGGCGCGAGCTGAACCAGGGCGAACTTGCCCGCCGCGCGGGGCTTCAGGCATCGGCTGTTTCTCATTTCGAGACCGGCGCGCGAAAGCCCTCCTTTGACAATCTGCGCAAGCTTGCCGACGCGCTGAACGTGACCACGGATTATCTGCTCGGCCGCGTTGACGACCCGGCCGGCACGGCCGCCGCCGACCGGATTTACCGTCATCTTGGTCAGCTCAAGGACTCCGACCGGCAGTTCGCCGAAGACATGATCGAGGCGCTGGCCAAGCGCGCGCGGGAACGCGACAAACGGGACAGGGAGTGATGGCGGGACGCAGCCGGGATCAGCTCGCCGCGCATGAAGCCGAGGCGCTCATCAAGGAGCTGGGCATCGACAGCCTTCCGGTCGATCCGGCAGAGATCGCCAAATCCCTCGGCATCCTGGTTCAGCCGAAAACCGCGCCGGGCGGCGTGTCCGGCATGTTGGTGCGTCTCGGCAACGACTTTGCGATCGGCTACGCAACCCATATCGACAACGAAGGGTTCAAGCGCTTTTCCATCGCCCATGAAATCGGCCACTACCGCATTCCCGGCCATGTCGATGCAGTGCTCGCTCACGGCGATATTCACGAATCGCGCGCCGGGTTTGTCGCCGACGATCCCTACGAGCGCGAAGCCGATCATTTCGCCGCCACGCTGCTCATGCCGGACGGACCTTTTCGCGCGAGCTGCGCAGGCTCGGCGACGGGCTCGACGCGGTGGAAGCGATGGCCGGGCGCTGCATGACCTCGCTCACGGCGGCGGCCAACCGTTATGTCCAAAAGGCGAGCGTGCCGGTTGCCATGATCGTCAGCACCGGGCCGCGCATCGATTACTGCTTCATGTCGAAGGCGCTTCAGGATTTCGACGGGCTGGAATGGCCGCGCAAGGGCCAGCCACTTCCGGCAGGCACAAGGACGGACCTGTTCAATACCGATCCGGAAAATGTCGGCCTTGCACGGCGCGCGAACGGCGAAGCCGAACTGCGCGAGTGGCTCGGTGGCCGCCGCAGCATCCCCGGAACCGAGGAAGTTGTCGGTCTCGGCGGCTATGGCAGGACGCTGACCATCCTGTCGTCCGATATTTTTGCCGACGACGAGGATGAGGATGAAGACCTCGAAGAACGCTGGACGCCGCGCTTTCGGAGGTGAGCATCATGCCATTGAAGAGCCCCGGCAAAATCCTGCTCCAGGAGATCAGAGTTGCCATTGACGGCCTGAAGTCGTGCGTTGTGCCGATCTTCGACGCCGACGAGAAGTCAAAAGCGGCCCTGCTGGGAAGCGCTGTTCTGATAGAGATCGCCGACGCGATGTATCTTTGCACCGCCAAACACGTCATCGACGAAAATTTCAACACGACTTTGTATATCGACGCCACTTCACGGCTCGAACCGCTGGAGGGCGATTTTTACAGCACCGCCGATCATGATGTTGCCGTGCTGAAGCTGTCGCGAAGTCAAATTGAAATGCTTTGCGAATACGCCCCGCTCGGCGAGGGCCGGATCGGCAATCAGGTCCAGGCGTCAAACTGCAAGTATGTCGAATTTATGGGGTTCCCCGAGTCCAGAACCGCCCGGCTTATAAGACGACAGGATCAAGGGCCTGATTTACTCAAATGGCGGCATGGCCAAGCAGATTACACCCACCCGCATCCACATGACCTTCGATCGCAAACGCAATATCGACGCAGCCACGGGCCAGCGCGTCAAAGCGCCCGATCCGCACGGCATGAGCGGCGGCGCCATGTTCGGAGTGCGTGTGAACGATGAGACGATTAGAGGCAAGCCCTGTCCTCTTCTGATCGGCATTTCCACGGATTGCCCTGAAAAATCGAAGGAGGTCTTCGGCAGCAATATCGCCATCGTCATCGCTATCATCAGGGACGTCTGGCAGACGGCCTTGCCGCCACGCCTCGATCCAAAGCACATCAAAACGAACCCCGTCCAAACGCAGTTGACCGCGCGTTCCCCCGACGCCTGAGCAAATAGCTCTCTATGATGATGCGTGTGATTGCGCCACAGGCTTCGGCTGGCGCGCCCGGCCGCCCCGCCAACGAAAAACCCCGGACTGTTTGCCGACAACGAAGAGATGGTTACAAAGACCATTGAGCGTTTTGGGGATGCCTTCAAGCGCATCGGCAATTTCATAGGTGAGAGCCGTGGCTGACCGACCGGAGCCTGCTTATCTGGATGAACGTTCCTTGGGGCGGTTTCTGCGCGAGCGGCTTGATCCGAAAATTGTTGCAAACGCCCAAGTGCCCGCACTTGCGCGACGGTTCCGTCCGGATTTCCGGAGCGAACGAGACCGGCTGATTATCGAGTTTGACGGCGATCAGCATTACCGCCGGGCACTGCATGTCATTCAGGACGCTGAACGTGATGCGGTACTTACTGCGGCGGGCTATCGTGTCATTCGCATTCCCTATTTCGTGCAGCTCACTGCCGACACGATACGTCATCTGTTCGGAACTCTGATTACCGACCTGTCACCATTCAAGGATTTTCCACACGGCTTTATCGCCGACACCGTGATCTTTCCGGCCGATTACTGCGAACTTGGGATCGAGCGGTTTCTACGCGACCTGGATCGCTTCGCCTTCATAAGGCCGGACATTCTGGCGAGCCTTGAAAGAGCAGCCGCCGCCCGCGGCGACTGGCGACTTGTTTATACTCCGCTATTGCGTGAAAGGTTGGGTGCGTCCGGCGCAAGCGCCGGAAACGGGCTCTAGCGCTTCGCGCCCGAGCCGCAGAGGGTCCGGGCGCCGGATCGCTGCGTCTCGGCCCATCCGGGTGACGATCCCGCGCACATATTGATGACAGCACCATTCCGGCGCTGAATTCTCGTTCCTTCGTAACGAACTGCACGCCGCCCGAGCGCGGGCGCTGCGGGCGACCCGAAGTCTTTGGCGCGCGGACACTCGAGGATGTCATTCACCCGATCCGGCGTTCGCACGAAGAACAGGAGCAGATCGTTGCCGCACTCAACCCGATTCTGCGGCGTGACGGCTACTACCTGATCCCCGGACAGAGCATTTCCGGCTACCCGACCTACAAAGTTGAGGAGACCACCGCCACCGGCGCCCAGCCCGCCGACGAACTGATCTCGCAGGTTCTAAGCTCGTTTGACGAAAGCGGTGTGCATCATGCCTGGCAGAAGGCGCTGGTTCGAAGGGCGTCCGATCCGGAGGGGGCTATCACTGCGGCCAAGACATTGCTCGAAACCGTCTGCAAGCACGTCATTGACGAGGCAGGACAGGGCTATGGCGAGAACGACGATCTGCCAAAACTATACGCGACGGCGGCCGAATGTCTCCAGCTTGCCCCGACACAACATACCGAAAAGGTCTTCAAGAGCATACTTGGCAATTGCCAGTCCATCGTCGGAAATCTTGCAAATCTGCGCAATAGGCTCGGCGACTCTCACGGGCAAGGCAAGCGCTACGTTAAGCCCGTAGCTCGTCATGCCGAGCTCGCTGTGAACCTCGCCGGCTCAGTCGCGATGTTTCTCATCGCGACGTGGAACGCGCGCAAGTCGACGGGGTATGCCGGTGGCTGATGAGGACGACAATGACGTCGTCCATATTTGTGACGATTGCGTCGGCGATTGAATCAGGGCACCGTTATACGCCGCCAAAATGGGCAAGACCCCAGTTGCTCCACCACGCACGTTCATCGCCATCGCAGTCGAGGCCAGAGATCGCGATCACTCAAGCCAGGGCCGGAGTTGATCCCACGCCAACCCGGCGACGCGCCATTCAAGTCTTGGGACGGATCAAATGGTTGCTCATGGCGACCAAAAACGACAATTGGCCTGCTGCCGGTTTTTCGGACAGCAAGTTAAGCTGACATAGCTCGTTCCTCGAACTCCATGGGGCTGAGGTAGCCCAGTGTTGAATGACCCTCTGCCGCCGTCATCGCCAATAGTTACCTTGCAGCTCTGGCACACATTTCATCCGTCAAAGCTTGCCCAGAATGGTTCACCTTTCGAGGCCATCGACTACTCATCCAGCCGCCCGCTGTTCAGACGGCCGGAAGCCACACTTGAAAATTCTACACGACCCGCTAAACTTCCTAGCGACTACTCGGTTGAAGCTGAGAAACCTACCATAACTACCCAATATCCGAGTACCAGTCCCACGGGCATAAGCGGGCCAAATGAGCACGTTGATCAATATATGGCAGAAAACCGCGGAGTATTTCCGATATGCAAATGCCTGCAACTTCGCACTATTTACGATAGTCGAGCGCACCCCACCAGCAGTCGCTTCCTGTGTAACACAAATATGGACTCTTGATAGAATAACGGAGCGGAACTTTGCGCAGTTTAATTTAACGACCTGTTTGTTGTGCAGCGTATTGGCAATTTATATTCATATTTTTTGTGTTAATATATTAATATCGCTATGACCATCAAAATAGAAAATTTAATTAATTCCCTTACCACACCTCTGCTTGAACCGGAGTTGTCGGGAAGCGAAATTGGACGTAATCGACTTCGCGTTATAGAACAATTATCCTCGGTTTTGAACAATGCACATATTCAGATTTGGCTGGTTGATACCAGTTCCCAATGCATCAATACGCGACTTGCATACGTTTATCCAAAACCCAATCCCCCAATAATTAATAGAATTCGTGGGTATATTGCAACGGAGGAATCTGACAATTTTATAAACCATGAACCAGACATATCTATCCAGAAAACTTCAGATCCATCTGACGAACTAAAAAAGGTTGTTCGCGAAGTTTACAAACTCATGGGCGTTGAGGCGCAGTCGATATGTGAGTTTCCGCTGTTCAACCCGATCCCGAAGCGGGCCCCTCCAAGCGGCGATCCAGCTAGCAGCGATCTGGCTAGCAGCGATCCGCCGCGCGTCGCCCAACTCCTAGCCTGGGCCTTTGCGGCGGAGCCAAACACTAAGTTCACTAGAGCTCAATCAGTTGCGGCTAGGGCTCTTTGTTTCAATCTCTCCATATTATTGGAACATGGTCGGTCCCACCGAATCGTCGAAGCAACAAACGCCTGCGCGAAGGTATTACACGCCACCCAAGAATTATCTGAGTCATTGCTGAGATGCTCCGGCATACTCGCGCGCAGTTGCGCTGCAAAAGGTGCGGGCTACATTTCCATACCCAACTCAGGTGCGCCTACGATAGGCTTCGCCGAAGATACCGATTTAACAGACCAAGAGAGACGGGAAGTTGTCAAATCACTTTGTTCGATTGTCTCGCCCGTGCCCACTCTTCAAGAGTACTTTTGTCACCTAAATGATCATCGCGAACATCTAGATAATTCCCCTTTCGGAAATCTTCTTATCATTCCTATTATAGGCCCCGGCTTATTCATGAGATCATGCTCATTTGCTACTATTACGGAGGACATCGATATTATCGGCCAACGTTGCAATTTCTACCGGCACGCGATTTTTTTAGTGAGAAAGGCATCCCCCGACTATCTTGGAGTTAATTTTAGCGCCACCGACAAGCGGCTTTGTCAGGCGGTCACCCACAACCTCGCATCAGCAACGTTTTCGCGATTTTTCGAGCAGCTATTTCTCATGCAGAGTGACTATTGCACTCACATAGATTTGACCGCCGCGAACTTTCCATCAACCACTCTGCAACATTTGAAATCAATCGCTCCAACGATAGTGTCTATCGATCTAATCAACGCGTATCGCGATAATAGCGGAAAGTATCACTATGAGTTAATTTTTACCGATAATACAGCGTTTAATTCGAACGCGCTGCAGTATATAGAGTCCACGACACCGAGAATTTATGATTTATTTATTGAAAAAGACGATGATGTATTGAATTACGCATGTTATATCGATGGCACTGGATTGGCATTTTTGATATTTCAATTGAGTACTAATTACATTCCATTGAGGTTTTATGTCATAGAACTTGAATCCCAATATATCGAACAATTTCGATTGCAATTATTGAAACATTTTATGAGAGAGCTGTTTTTATTGCATCGTGCTAAGGATTATTATGACCAACGAGTTAGTTTGCTTGCGCAAATGCGTCATGCAATTGTTGACCCTATAGCTGCTGCGACAAATAATTTAGATACGTATAATCGTCATATGCGGGTGTTTGGGCGTACCCAATCTGGTTGGATGCGGCAAAAGGAGAATAAGGATGTTCGGGATTTAATTGGCCAAGCGATATATCTTAACAATCAGGCTCTTCTTTTTAGATATTCTGGCCGGTATGTTGTATCAAAATTGAGGTTTGAAAAATGACGTTTTGATCAATATAGGCCGGTTGACGTGATAAATGAGGTTAGGACCGCTTTTGAATTTGGGCTTAGAGAGCGTGCGCAAAGTTGGACTTTAAAAGTCGTGGGGAACTCGTCCATAGTTTCTGTCGGGGACAAACCATTGCTTTGGATGGCGATGGCCAATTTGATTGACAACGCAATTAAATATGGAAGAAGGAATAGTGATATTTTGACAACGGTAAAATACGGCGATGTCGGGTGGATCTTCTCCGTTGAAAATCGTGGAGATTATCTGGATACTAGAGTCGAGGGAGACATATTTCAAGCGTTTGTAAGGGGGCGCATGTCGGATACGAGCATAACTCGGCGCCAGGGGACAGGACTCGGCTTGGCGGTGTCGCGAAATATTATTGAGGCGCACAATTCTGAAGTCAAGAACTCGAATTTCGGTCTAAAAAATTGGATGATTCTGGCACGGCCTTGACGACATTTTCATTCTTTTTGCCATATAGAATTTCGAGGGAGCAAAGACGTGGCTAGTTCAGTTAAACATGTAGTGGTTCATATTGAGGACGATGCCACGCATTGGCAACCTCTTACACAGTTGCTCTCAGTAGCTATTGCTGAGTATCTCGATGGCAGCTCGGATGGGGAAGTAGATAGTCTGGAGTTTATTACCACTGGAGAGCCCTACAGGTACCCGTCAAAGACGGTGATAAAGTGGGAGATCAAGAGGTTGCGTTACGAGGTGTGGTATTATTGGCTCGAGGATGCAGCAAGTGTGCCGACCATCGCATCTGAACTGGGCGATAATGATAAGCGCACATTTATTTTAGATGTCATGCGCCCGCGCGCTGATGTGGGGCTTTGTTCGTTTTTGGAGGAAACACTTGCCGCAATTGCGTCTTTTGTGGATGATCAAGCAAGTCAAGTACGTTTGTTTACAGCATATTCCGAGGCTGATGGCATTAAATTCCCGGTGAATTCACCGGACATGTTTAAGAAGGGGGTGGAGACTTAGGCAATGTTGAAATTTCTGCTCGAACGGATTTTGCCGAGGAGTAACTAATGTACGGTTTGGCGTCAATATCCGAGTTTCCAAAGCGTGTGGATCTATTCAGTCGTGGGGACTGGGAGCGCTCGTTGTCTGACTCAACGTTTTCAGCACTCACTTGTTCCCGAGACCCTATTCGGACGGGCCTCGTGGGGTTTCCATTTTCGCCGGTATGCGTCTGGTGTTTTGAACGGCGAGAACGTACGTTTTTGATTATTTCGGGCGACGTCGGTACACAAGGTATAAAGGGCCTTGATAGGCTGCAGCGAGGTCGAATGCGGCTTGATCCATTTGCGGCTTTGGCGCCTCTTTTGCTGAAGAATGTTGAGTTGAGGCTAACTGTTGATCAGCTTGTGAATATTTTTGCTAATTCTCGCGTGCAGAAGAGTTTTGTATTCTCAGATATAATTAAGAGCGTAGAAAATTGGAAGAAAAAATATCTAATTGAGTGGGTAGATATTGGGGATATTAGTTTGGCCATGCTGATCGAGAAGTTCAATATACGGACTGGTGACAAGTCGGATGCTCCGTTAAGGATCGATGCAAATTCTGTTGTTCATAAAATTGCGGGCTTAATCGTTGATTATCATGCTTTTAGATTGCCGATTTGGAGATGCGCTCCTCCAATAAAATATGAAGATGATAAATGTGATGTTGTTAGGTTGCGGAATGCATTTTCTGATCCGCTTAGTTTTGATCCGCGTGATGGAGATTCAATGAACGGTTTTTGTTGGCCTTGGCAAAGATGTATATACCTGACTGAAAATATTAAAGTTCGGTATAAGCCCATAACGACAACATCTTTGGTTTTGGATATAAGATCATCAACTACGGTAATGGGTTTAACGGAGGAGTTGGACAAATTTGCGGAATTTATTGATGCAATAGTTTACGTTTCAAGGAAGATAATTTTGCGTGCGGGGGGATTTTTTGACAAGGAGACTGGCGATGGGATATCTGCACATTTCTGTGCCCCACCTGCGTCATCGAAGGGCGATGATGTTATTGAGCCGGTGGAAATCTTGGCGATTAAGGCGGGTCAGGAAATAATAGAACAAGTGCAGGACATATGTCATGACTATCAGAAATGGTTGACTCATGGAATAGCTAGACTTGGGGCCGCAGTGGGCGTGCACACTGGTTCAGCTGTGTGGTTAGCTGATGAGGTAAGTGTTCGGGCGATCGGGGGATCTATTGTTGGCGCAGCTCGGCTTTGCGGCTCGGCTGATCCGGGAGAAATTTTAGTCTCTAATTGGGTGTATCAGCGGGCGATGCTTTTTCAAGAACTCGGTGGATGGCTTGGTTTTTCAGAGAAAGTCCGTTCATATGAAGGAATACGATGAGCGCGTCGGATTATATGCATATGCGGCCAGGGTGGTTTAGTGAAAGTTGGTGCCGCAGATGGTATTGGGCGTTGGTGTAGATTGACTCCCTCCCATCATTCAGTTGGACAGTTCGAAAAACCTCCCCAAATCGGTCGATTTCTGATTCACTCTGTGCATTGAATGGCACGGAGATGAACGATGCGGGGACAGGCCGGATTCTGGGATATTGATGAGCGCTATGTTCGGTTGAGCGAGGCCGGGGATCCGCTGGAAAAGCTCAATACGGTGGTTTTCTGGGAGGTTTTCGCCAGGCCGCTGGCCAAGGCGCTGAAGCGTTCAGATGGCGCAAAGGGCGGGCGTCCTGCCTATGACCCGGTGCTGATGTTCAAGGTGATGGTGCTGCAGGCGCTCTACAGCCTGTCCGATGACCAGGCCGAGTTCCAGATCCAGGACCGGCTTTCCTTCATGCGCTTCCTTGGCCTTGGTCTTGGCGACAGGGTTCCCGATGCCAAGACGATCTGGCTGTTCCGCGAGCACCTACCCAGGCCCGTGCGGTGGACAACCTGTTTGCCCGTTTCGACAAGCATCTGACCAAGGCCGGTTATCTCGCCATGGGTGGTCAGATCGTCGACGCCACGATCGTCGCGGCGCCGAAGCAGCGCAACACCGACGCCGAGAAGGCCGACATCAAGGCGGGCAAGATCCCGGATGGCTGGAAGGACAAGCCGGCGAAGTTGCGCCAGAAGGATCGTGATGCGCGATGGACTGTGAAGTTCTCGAAAGCCAGGGTCGACGAGGATGGCAAGACCAGGCAGCGCGACATCGCGGTGCCGGCCTCCGGGTACAAGAACCATGCCACCATCGATCGCCGGCATGGCTTCATTCGCGGTTGGAAGGTGACGGGTGCATCGGCCTATGACGGCGCCCAGCTTCGCAACGTGCTGGATCGCCAGAACACCGGCTCGAAGGTCTGGGCCGATACCGCCTATCGCTCGAAGAAGAACGAGGCTTGGCTCGACCGGAACGGTTATGTCTCCAACATTCACCACAAAAAGCCCAAGGGTCGCGCGATGAGTCAAGCCATGGCGCGAGCCAATGGCCGACGCTCCAAGGTCCGCTCGTTCGTCGAGCATGTGGACACCTCTATTTACCCGGCTTGGAGAGCGGCGTGGAGGCGATGGAAGCCTGCCGGGTGGAATGCCGCGTGCACCTGGACACCCGGGTAGAATCGCTCCTACCAATCATCTGTCGTTCCGATACCGCATTGCCGCAGTTTGCGCACCGGCACACAACTGGAGAACATCATCGTGGGCAGAAGTGGTTGCTGTCAAACCAGGGGAAGTGTCTGATTTCATTGAGATTGTTTGCTGATGATCGTGATATCGGTGCGATTCAGGCAACAACTACGCCATATATTTCTTGTACGTGTCATCCATCCGCGCAATAATCAGTTAAATCACTGAAAACTGTGATGTGGGGAAATGGGGATTATCAACGCCTTGGTGACTGGTGGAACCTGATTTTCAATTTTGTGAGATCGGGGCGAATTCGGATTACTTGCCGTTAGGTCGCCATTTGCTCGTCAGAGGGGTGGCAACGACCGATGACAAGACATGCTCATGCTCAAACAGCGATAGTCGCGGCAGTGCTGGTGCTCGTTGCCGGTACGGCGCAGGCCGGACCGCGATGGCGTCCAATCAGGCGCAACTGACACCCGGCTCATCTTACAGCCCGAAACAGGCGACGCTGCCGGCGGATGTGAAGGTCGAGCCGCCGGCTGCGACCATTCCGCCTCAGCTTTCGGCCTATTCCGGCATCTGGTCGGGCTCGATCTGCAAGAGCCACGAGGTCGACATCAAGTTCGCGGTCGAACGCGTCATGAACAGCGGGGCGCAGGCGGTCTATGCCTCGGCTGCCAAGAGATTTGGGCGGTTCTCGGAACGGCTGGCGATGCGCTACGCGGAAGGCGAATTGCAGGGCGCCTTCCGTGATGGTGCACGCATCGCCGCGCGGATGCGAAGCGATGGGACGATGGATTTCCTGTGGCGGTGGAACTCGAGAAGTTGGTGCGGTGGCGTGCTGGTGAGAAAATGATGTCGGTAGCGCCGGACGGGCCGGCCCGAAAGGCTGACCAACAACAAGGCGATAGGGAAGCCGCAAATGACTTATCCTTCAGTTTTTGAACTCTCCGACCTCGACGGCTCCAATGGCTTCAAGATCAATGGTGAGGCAGCGAGGGACGGGAGCGGCACCTCGGTAGCTGGCGCCGGCGATATCAATGGCGACGGCTTCGCCGACCTCATCGTCGGGGCACCTAACGCCGGTCCCAACGGCGGCGCCTCCTACGTGGTGTTCGGCAAGGCCGGTGGGTTCGCCTCCAACCTCGAGCTCTCCGCCCTCAACGGCATTAACGGTTTTCAGATCAACTGCGAGGCGGCGGGGACTAGGCTGTTGGTAGACTGGCATTTGGCCAATTCGGTCACGACGGCGGCTAACTCTACGAATACGACGGAGCTGTGCACGAACCAATCGTCAACATCTGCGAGCCGCAATATTCTTGTCGACATCAGTATGGCCGGCATAGGCGGCCGGCACTTCCGACCCGCAGAGCGCGACGCTGATAGCAGCAACTGCGGGGGCTCCTACTATCTGCGTGATCGCCAACAACTACAGCGACGTCAGCAGTCAGAGCAACACCAGCAGCGGTCCTGCAGCTCTCAGTGGCCCGAGATCCACAATTTTTGAAAGCGTTCGCGGAAATGTCAGAGCCGATCATAATTACGAACATCCAAGAACTCCAGAAAATCGCCAACGACCCAACAGCGGGATACGTTCTCGGCGCTAACATCGACGCGGCCGACTTCCACTTCACCCCCATCAGCAAATTTTCTGGTGTTCTCGATGGCCAAGGATATAGCATCGAAAATCTAACTGTCATTGGTTCAAACGCTGGGTTGTTCGGAAAAATTCTGCCAAACGGCACGGTTAGAAATTTTGCATTGAACAACGTAACAATCTCCGGCACCGATGTTGGTTCCCTTGCGCGAGAAAATGACGGGCTAGTCCAGTCTATTTCTGTTTCTGGAGAAGTTTCTGGCGATGCTCAACATGCAGTAGGTGGACTAGTAGGGCAGAATTTTGGGCAAATCGAATCCTGTCATTCTTCCGTATATATTAGATCAAACGGAAACTACTCTGGCGGTCTTGTTGGTGTCAATTTATCAACGGGACATATAAGCAGTTCAAGCTTCACCGGGACTGTTTATGGCTTTTTTTCATCGTATTCTACCCATTCCGTAGGAGGGCTTGTAGGTGATAATGCCGGCACTATTTCGCAAAGTTTCTCAACAGCCGACGTCCGCGGTAGTGATGATGTCGGCGGTCTTGTCGGCTTCACCGGCGGTCAAATCAGCGACTGCTATGCTACAGGCGACGTGTCTGGTGGCTACTTTGTGGGCGCCCTAGCAGGTGTCAATGGTGGGACTATCGAGACTTCGTATGCAACAGGTCTAGTACCAGGTGGAACATACGTTGGAGGACTCGTCGGATATGCGCTCTCCGTAGGTGGTACGGAAACGAACTCCTATTGGGACATGAAAACGACAGGGCAACAACACAACTCTGGCGGAGGCGTGGGTGAAACCACTGTACAACTCCAGTCGGGCGTGTTGCCGGGTGGTTTCGATCCGGCGATATGGGGCGCAGAATCAGAGAATTTACCCATTTCTTTTAGACAATCGCCCGCTTCGTGATCCCTGGGTATTCGATTACAACCAGCCTGATGACTTGCTCCTGTTCGCGCATCTGGCGGTCGATGCCTATAACGGCACTGGCAATGCAGTCAACTCGCTGACTATCCGAGCCCCGCAAGGCTGGACGCCCATTTTGACGACGGACGACGACGGCGTGCCCAGCAGCGTTGATGGCGCCACCAGCACCGTCATCAATGCCATATTCGACACCTCGTCGGTGATCCGGGCATGCAAGCGACGGCCTACGAAGATCCAACCGGTCGGGTGGTCATTGCGTATCGAGGAACCGATGATGGACCTCTTCCCATCATTCATACGCCAGCTCGAATTATTCAACACGTCGATTCCCCTTGGGTTAGGCCTTTCCGATGGCAACATAATCGAGGGGTTCCTTTTCAGGACGACATCCTATTTGCAGACGGCGCTGAATTTTTACGAGGCGGTCGTCAACTCCGGCATCGACCCGTCAAGGATTTCGTTCGCCGGCCATTCTCTTGGCGGCATGGCTGCTGGCTATCTGGCCGGCATTACCGGCAGCCAGGGCATGATTTTCGCCTCTGGCCCGCAAAACGAATTCGTGCGGGATCTCGGCGCCAAAGGTGGTGCTTCCAAGTGACCTAGCCAAGTACGGCTTTTTGACGGGGGCACCGGACTACAGTGGACTTGTAAACACCCGCATCGATGGCGAAGTGCTTGGCGAGGCCGTCAAATTGGCCAAGGCCGCCACGCTGACAGCGTTCTTTGTTTCATTGGGTGCCAGCCAACTCGAAGCGGCGGCACTGGCCGCCTACGCATATGCGCGTTGGGGAGATGCCAAAGTGGAAGGCATGCCCTTGCTACCCGAACTCGACGCGGGCTCGGGCAGCAATCTAGGTCCATTCAGTCTGCACTCGATGCCGCTGCATGAACTGATCCTCTATGCGGACTATCAGCTGCACCTCGCCACTTACAAGGACGTGCCGGACTTTCTTGGCGCCTTCTTCAATGACCAGATTACGCAAAGTGCCGAAAACACCGTCGACCTGCATCCATATAAAGGTTCGTCCGGTAAGATGTTCACGGACATGGTGCTTTCGATCGATGACAGCACGCGGAATGTGCTGCAGCCGCTTCTGATTGACGCCGAACAACAGTTGTCCCCCCTTGCCAATATACAATTTGGCGTGGTCGGACCTTCCCTCGGCTCCAGAGAATTTCTGTCCGCCCTCTCGCATCATTTTGTCGAGATGGCGGCCGGGCGCTGTTGGAATTGACCATCGACTACAGCAGCGCCATCGGCTTGTCGCATACGGGCACCAATTCCGAATGGCTGTCATTGAGGCTCGATACCTTCGGGCCGAATACCTCCACGCACGGCATCCAGGAAATCGCCGATCTCGTCATCGGCCTCATCGGTCGCGCACCAATCGACATTTTTGGCCTCCAGTTGACGGCCGACAGTCCCTACAAAACCCTTATCACGCAGGCACAGACTCTTTCGTTGATCTCCGATCCGGCCGGTAACGGAACGTTCCAAGGCACGAACGCCAACGACCTCGTGGTGGGAGCGGCGCTATCAGGTGGCAGGGGCGTGCTGGTGGATGGCGGCGGCGGCAACGATGTTGAGATCGGCAGCGCCAACAACGATACGCTCAAAGGAGGTTCGGGTGATAATCTGCTGGTCGGCGGGCTGGGTGATGATCGCTATGTCGCAAGCAGTGTAGCTGATGCGCACACGACAGTCGCCGATCTCGGTGGCAATGATACGCTCTTCGCGCAAGGCGACATCAACGGCTACACGAAGCCTTCCTATCGTTTCGTGCAGAACGAGCTCTCGCTGGCCATTGGCAGCGATGGCGCGTCAGTCGACGTCCTCAACTACTACAGTGGTCCAGATTCGTTGGGCGTTGGCTACATCGAGACCATCCGCGACGGTAGTGGTCAGCTGTGGAAGCCGGCGACGATGCTGGAAAAAGCAGCGACCACCGTCTACCACAAGGTCAATAGCGTTGCCGCTGGTGTGAATGAGATCGTGACCACGGCGGCCGATAGTGTCGATCACGTGGTCGGGACGTTAGGCGACTACGCCGGACGATTGGTTCACATCTTTGGCAGCTTCGGAGCGGAGGATTCAGTCAGGATCAATGGGTCAGCCATAGACGCCACCATGGTTCAGACCCATAAGGGCTCGCTTATCGTCGACATCGACACCAATCATGATGGCGTGACCGATGCATCGTTCACTCTTGAGGGCGATTACACCGGCTATCAGTTGGTGATTGCGACGGATGCCAAGGGCACGACCTTCCGTGTGGTCGGCAACCCCGACGTTGTGTTCGACCTGCATGGCAGCGACAGCGTCGACGACACCATCGACGGCACATCGGACGACGAGAAGATCGGCGGACTCGGTGGAAACGATCTTCTGAGAGGTCACCAAGGCACCGATCAACTTGATGGTGGTACGGGCAACGACACGCTGAACGGAGGTGTCGGTGATGACGTGATGTTCGGCGGCAAGGGCAACGATCTCTTCATAGTCGATAGCGCCCAGGACATCGTGATCGAATATGGTGGCGAGGGTCACGATACTGTTCAATCGTCCGTCAGCTTTTCGCTCACGACCCAGGTTGAGGTTCTGAACCTGATCGGCAGTCACGACATTGATGGCACCGGCAATGCACTCAACAACAGGATAAAGGGGAATGCCGGCGCCAATCACCTCGACGGTGGCGACGGCAACGACACACTCATCGGAAACGACGGCAACGATACACTGCAAGGCGGCACCGGCGCCGACAGCCTCGATGGTGGCAGCGGAAGCGATACCGCCGACTACTCGACCTCCGCTGCGGCAGTTGCCGTCAGCCTGTTGACCGGCAGCGGCAGCGGTGGAGACGCCGAGGGCGACACGCTCAGCGGCATCGAGAATATCACCGGCTCGTCCGGCGATGACAGCCTCACAGGCAACGGCGGGAACAATCTGCTCATCGGCAACGATGGCAATGACACCGTCTTTGGCGGTAGTGGAGACGATACGCTTCAGGGGGGACCGGCAATGATGCCCTGACCGGGGGCTCGGCGCCGATAGCCTCGATGGTGGGGACGGTCACGACACGGCAGACTATTCCATGTCCGCCGGCAGTGTGAGCGTTGATCTGGCCTCAGGTCTGGGCTCCGGTGGCGACGCGGCGGGCGATACCCTGGTCGGCATCGAGAATCTTGTCGGCTCCAGCTTAAGCGACAGCCTGTCAGGTGATGCATATGCAAATGTGCTCGAAGGTGGTCGCGGCAAAGATACGCTCCTGGGACAGGGCGGTGCTGATCACCTGGACGGTGGTCAGGGCAACGACCGGATGGTGGGCGGCGGCGGCGGCGATGTGCTGCAAGCCGGCGACGGCAACGACACTCTGTTGGGCGGCAACGGCAACGACACGCTGAGGGGGGACGGCGGAGCCGACCACCTGAACGGCAGTGCGGGCAATGACCGGATGGCAGGCAACGGTGATGCCGATTTCCTCAATGGCGGTGACGGCAACGACACCCTGTTCGGCGGTGGCGGGGCCGACCATCTCGACGGCGGCAACGGGTTCGATCAGGCCGGCTATTACTATTCGGCCGCTGCCGTCACGGTGGACCTCAGCACGGGGCATGGTTCGGGCGGCCTGGCGGAAGGCGATACCTTGAGCAACATCGAGGCGGTCTTCGGTTCCGACAAGTTCGGCGACACCCTCATTGGGCGTGCCGGGGTCGATGTCGGGTTGCACGGCAACGGTGGCGACGATTCCCTCAAAGGCCTCGACGGCAACGACTCGCTGTTCGGCGACAATGGTAACGACACCCTCAAGGGCGGCTTCGGCGATGATGTGCTGAATGGTGGCAAAGGCGGCGATCAACTGATCGGCGGTGGCGGCAACGACAAGCTGATCGGCGGTGGTGGGCCCGACACCTTCGTCTTCACCGACGGTTTCGGCAACGACACCATCACCGACTTCGCCGGCGTCAACAAGGAGAAGATCGACCTCTCGGGTGTCAGCGGCATCACCGGCTTCGCCGACCTGGTCGCTAACCACCTGGAGGATCACGGCACGTTCGTGACGATCATCGACGGCACCGACTCGATCAGGCTCAATGGCGTCATCATGAGCCACATCGGTGATGGCTTGGCCTATTCAGCCGACGATTTCATCTTTTGACGAGGCCATTTCAGCAGACGATCGAACTGCCGCCTCACCACCCGCACAAGGGATCACCAGGTCCACAAGCCTCTGGACCATCCACCGGCTTCTGGACCAGCTTGTGCACCATATTTCAGGACAACGAGAGGCTAAGCGGGACGCCGAAGTTGATTGGCAGATGACCATGTGATTTGCCCGCATGGTTCACAAGGTCTAGAAGGCGGACAAGTCCCGCACAATGGCAAGCGGAATGGGGATACGCGTGGCGGACCGGGCAAGGACAGCAAACCTAGTATCCTCATTGTGTAAAAATTCAAAAATTGGCGGGCATCGCCGCAACCAATAACAAAGAAATCCAGCATTTTTGAAATGGTCGAACTCTCCACCACTAAATTCTTTGTTTGACGAATAGTTTAAATCTCTTACCCATCTATAATGAGCCTGCGCTATCCAATAGTCAGATAGAGCCGGATATACCGGCTCCATATTATATACGATATGCTGAAACTGATGGTGAATGAATTGACGGAACCATTCACTGTCGTTTATCATCAGTTCGAATAAATCTTTCCGCTCACAGCGAAATTCCGGAAGAGACACAATTTATCCCCCACGCTCTCGCGTGGCAAAAACAAAGGTTGCCACCGACTGGATTTAGATTTGGGCAGCTCTCTCTTGTGCTGCCTTAATGTCTTCTTCCGTATAGACAGATTCATCCACGTTTGGCAAGCGGTTGGGATGGTAGTGGTCTCCGTTTGCATCCACGGCCTTCTTGAAAAGTTCGGCGCCGACCAATTTAGGTTCAGCCTTCTTTTCAGTTTGTCCGTTTGCCATTGTCGTACCCTCGCCGAGATGATTTCTAGCCGAACGCCAGTCGCCATTCACCATATATAATGGACGTTGGTCGTCGGGCGTTCCCCCCATGGTGGTCAATGCGACCATGAGACGCACGGTAACAGAATTCGAAGATGACACAAGGATATTCAAGGTGGTTGAACTAACCCGTTGAAATTAGATTCAATTGTCAATCCAATTGGTTAGCGATGACAGGAACAACACCCAAATATATTCATCATTGATTCGTCGCATTAAGCCGCCAGCGCGCCAAATCTCGTTCGCCCGTCTTCTCAACCACCCGCCGCCGCTCCAGATACGCCAAATTCGCCCGCACCCGCCGCGCAATGATCGCCCGCGCTTCCGGCTGGCCGATGGCGTCGGCGACGGAATCCGCAATCGCAGACATGGACAGCGGCTCACCATCAGAGCGGCGCAGCGCGTCCAGAATGAGCCACCCCAACTCACCCTGTTTGAACAGGTGCAGCCGTGCAGCCTTGGCAGGCTTTATGGAACGCGGGTCAAAGTTGGGATCGAATAGCCGTAGCGTCGCGTCCAGGTGGGCGACTTCGGCCTTGACGGCCTTGACCTGTTTGTCGAAGCGATTTGAGTTGTGCCGACAGTTCGGCGCGTTTGGATTTGAGGGCGGCAAAAGCGTACTTGTTTCCGAGAGCGTTCATGCCCTCGGGGATAGCGACCAAGAGGCATTACTCAATCGAAAAGTTGTGGCGTTTGCGCCATAATACCGCGGGTCAGCCAGTTCTCGGCCGGGTTGTAGAAGGCAAGCCGCGCCTGCAGGCAGGCGACGTTGGGTGGGGCGCCGGCCAGCAGCGCGGCGGCGTGCAGGAGCTGGCGAGGCTGGGGTATGTCCTCGGCATCTATGATGGCGACGAGGTCGCCGCGGGCGAACGCCAGGGCGTAATTGAGCGCCTTGGGCTTGGTCCGCGGCCCATAGCACGGCACGGTGAGCACCTCGTAGGGCGGTTCGAGCGCGAGGCGCGCCACGGCGCGACGGGTCGCGATGTCGCTTTCTTCCAGGATGAGCTTGATATCCAGCTTTTCCCGCGGGTAGCGGATCGCCTCAAGCCCGGCCATGAGCTGGTCGAGGACGGCCGTCTCGCGCACCAGCGGCACCAGCACGGTATAGACAGGCAAATCGGCGGGCGCCAGTCGTTCGGGTCTGAGGGCAGCCCGGCCCACTGGCGGCAGCAGGGAGAGAAGGCGCAGAGCTATGACGGCAAGAAAGCTCGCGGCCCCCAGGCCGGCCAGGCACAAGGCCATGGCCGCCGGCGCCGCGAGGCTTGCCGCCGCCAGCACCGCGAACGCCAGGCCGAAGATCAGGATTTGTCCGGGCATCAGGCGGCGGAGGGCGGAAAACCGCATGGCACGCTCAGACAGCCCCCATGTGGCCTCCTCGACGGCCGCCCGACCGAAGACGGCTTCGAGGGCGGCGGCGAGTTCTTTCGGCGGCACCTGCCCGATCACCGTCAGGCCCCGCGCCTCGGCCCGCCGTTCGGCCATGGCATCGGCTGCCACATAGAACGTGCGTCCCGGTTCCCAGGCGATGGGCATATAGCGATATCTGAGGACCTCGGTCTCTTCCTCGGGCGTCAGCCGCCGCAACGCCGCGTGCAGATCGCGTCGTCCGAAGCGCAAATCGCGCGCCTCGCCATGGTGTGCGGCCTCGATGCGCCGCGTCTCGCTCGCGATGACCGTTGCCCCTGCCAATGGTCGCCCCACACGCACCCGCCTGCGCCAGCACGACGACAGACAAGGTCAATAGAATTTCATATCCCGATACTTCCCTAATTGAAGCATCGAAATATGGACCACCGCCCTCACCGCAATGCTTTCAAGCGATGCTGATTGGAACGGTAGTTTCTCTAACACCCCCGCAATTATTCCAGCACAGAGGTGGCGCAATTCAAAGTTGAATCTGAGGGAAGACTGAATATTTTCGCAGCATGCTGAGTTTTCTCGATTCGAGCCGCAACCATGGCTTGTTTTATACTATCTATAATTGCTATTGCGCGACTTACAAGTTATGCGGGTGAAGATCGATGAGTCAGGGTGAGACGATTCCATTTATGGCGGCTATGGTCTAGGAAACCGTTGTCGGGGTGGTTTGTTGGGAAAGGGTTTTGCATGCGGCGCCCGTCGCCCACCGGTCGGCTTCTTGCTTCGGTTCTCGCTATCATGGCCCTGGCGTTCGCCATGGCGTCGAAGGCGGCAGCGGTCGAACCCGCCGCCCCCGACAGCTACGCGGTGCCGCTGTTCCGCCATGTGGTTCCCGATGCCCCGCCGCCCGATGTGCGCAATCTCGGCGCGGTGCGCTTTCTGGCGGATGGTGATTTTCCCCCGTTCAGCTATCTCAACGCCAAGGGCGCGCTGGCCGGGTTCAATGTCGAACTGGCCGATGCGGTGTGCCGCGAATTGCGCCTGGCCTGTGAATTCGCCGTCAAGCCGTGGAAGGACATACCCGATGCGGTAGCGAACGGTGAAGGCGATGCGGCCATCGCCGGCATCAGGATGACGCCGCACAATGCCGAAAAACTGGATTTTAGCCGGCCCTTCTACCGCCCCATGGCGCGCTTTGCGGTGCGCTCCCAGTTCCGGGTGAAGCCGCCCTATGTGAGTACCCTTGCCGGCAAGCGCATCGGCGTCATGGCGGGCTCTGCCCATGAGGCTTGGCTCCGGGCGACCTTCGTCCATTCGAACATCCGCCCCTTCGCCACCCAGGTAGCGGCCATGGAAGCGTTGCGGACCGGGGCGATCGACGCCATGTTCGACGATGCCGTGCGCCTGATGTTCTGGATCGCCGGCTCCGAGGCCCGCGACTGTTGCCGTCTCACCGATGGCGCCTTTGTGGACGAGGCGACCTTCAGCCCGGCCATGACCATCGCCGTCAAGCGCGGCAACCACCAGCTCCTCAGGGCCCTCGACTATGGCCTCGACCGGCTGCAGCAGGACGGCATCTACGCCGCCATCTTCCGGCGCTATTTTCCGCAAAACCCATGGTGAAGGCTGCGGCCATGACGCAGCCGGTGCTCATCAACGGTCCGCAGAACGGTCCCTTTCTGGTGCTGGCTCACGCCTCGGGGTCGGGGATGGACTCACCCTTTATGGACGCAATCGCCGCTGCCCTGGCCGGCCATGGCATTGCGGTTGCTCGTTTTGAATTTGCCTACATGGCGGCACGGCGTGACGGCGGAAAGCGCGCACCGCCGCCACCGGTCACCCGTCTGGAGGTTGAATACCGGGATTTTTTGAGGCAATTCCCCTTTCCCGCCATCGCCATCGGCGGCAAATCGCTGGGCGGGCGGGTGGCGAGCCGCATTGTTGACAGCCTGGGAGAGGGAGACCCGGCGCCGGGGCTGGTATGTCTGGGCTATCCGTTCCATCCGCCCGGCAAGCCCGAAGACTTGCGCACCGCTCATCTCGAGGACCTGCACTCGCCGGCCCTCATCGTGCAGGGCGAGCGTGATGCCTTTGGCGGGCGCGGCGAGGTCAAAGCCATGCACCTGTCACCGAGCATCGACCTGCACTGGCTCGCCGACGGCGACCATTCGTTCGAACCGCGGAAAAAGTCGGGCGAAACGCTTGCCGGAAATCTGGCATCAGGCGCTGAGGCCGTTGCCCGGTTCCTGAAGGGACTTCAGTTGAGGGTCTGAAAGCGCGCTGAGGCGGCCCGCTCGATGGCGGCGGTGACCAGCTTGTCGAGGCCGAGCGCATCGCGCAGCCGCGCCATGAAGCGCATTTCCTCGCCCCCCACCGCCAGGTCGGCCACCGCGATATCCACTGCCAGGGCATAGGCGGTCTCGCGCAAGCGTCCGGAAAGCGCCTCTGCCACGAGGCCGAGCAAAGCCTCCAGGCCGTCATCTTCCTGCAGGATGTCACCACATTCCTGCGCCACATGGGTGAGGCGTTCGGGATCGAAGTTGCGGAACACCGGCAGTCCCTGCACCAGCCGGCCGACCCGCATCATCTCCTTGTCGCCCATGCGCCCGTCGACCGCCGTCATGGTGACCATGACATAGATGAGCGCCTGCTCGGGGCTGATGGTGTGTGCCATGAACTGTTCGTCTCCGGTCCTGAGCCTGATTGCAGGCGCTAGATAGGGTCTTGAGGGTCACTTGTGCAAGGGCTTGAGGAAATCCGCCACCGTGTCGATGGCCTCGATCAGACCGACGCGGGTGATGCCTACGCCATCGGGAAAGGCGGTCTGGAAGCGCGAGGCCAGGCGCGGGTCGAGGATCACGAAGACGCCGCGGTCGCCGGCCCGGCGGATGAGGCGTCCGAAACCCTGCCTGAGGCGCAGGCGCACCACCATGTCCTGATAGGCATTGCCGCCGAACACCCCGCGCCGGGCGCGCTCGAGAATGGTCGGCTGCGGCCATGGCACCCGCTCCAGCACGATCAGCCTGAGCGATGAGCCCGGCACGTCCACCCCGTCGCGCATCGCATCGGTGCCGAGCAGGCAGGCATGCTCGTCGGCCCGGAACATGTCGACCAGGGTGCCCGGATCCATGGGGTCGACGTGCTGGGCATAGAGGTTGAGGCCGGCGCGGGCCAGTGGCCTGACGATGCGGGTGTGCACCTGCCTGAGGCGGGCAATGGCGGTGAAGAGGCCCAGGCCCCCGCCGCCCGAGGCGAGGAACAGCTCGCGGTAGGCGGCCGACACCTGGTCGATATCGTCGCGCGCCACATCGTTGACCGCCAGTACCCGCGCCGAAGCCGGATAGTCGAAGGGCGATGAGTGGGTGGTACGGCGCACCGCATAGGGCAGATGCACCGCGCCAGTGCGCATCTCGGCGTTGCGCCAGTCCTCCGGTGCTTCGGGCGGGCGGTCCTTGAGGGTGGCCGAGGTGACGATGACACCATCGGCGCGCGAAAGCACCGTCGCCGCCAGCGGCTCGGTCGGATCGAGCCAGTGGCTATGCAGGCCGACGTCGAATTCACGGCCGAACTGATAATCGATGCCGAACCATTCGACAAAGCGCGGATCAGGGTCTTCCAGCAGCCGCCCCAGCATGTCGACGAAGCCGCCGATCATCAGTTCGCTACGCCTCAGGAGCGAGCGGGACAGGGCCTCGATGCGGGCGCGCTCGCTCGAATCGAGGTCGGCGGCGTCTGCATCGAGGCGCTTTGACAGATGGCGGGCGAGGGCGCTCATGGGGCGCTTCAGGTCGATGAGCAGGCCGGCCAGGTTGCCGGCCGCCTCCGCCAGCCCGTCGATGAACGGCCGGCAGTCGGTCTCCGCGGCATGGCCGCCGCGTGGCTCGGTGCGGGCGTGCACCTGTTGCGCAACCAGAGCCAGGAAGGCCTCGCTCGGCCCCTGCGGCTGGCCATTGGCGATGCGGTTCATCCAGCCGCCGGCGGGCAGCGAGAGCGCCTTGTCGAGCACCGTTTCGAGGTGTTGCTCGGCGGCTTCATCGTCGGAGATCAGATCGCCGAGGCGGTCGGCGAGGCCGCGCCCGCGCCTTCCCCGCCCCTCCGGCCCCCTGATCCAGCGCCTGAGTTCGGCTGTCTCCAGGCCGGTCAGGTGGGCGGAAAAGGCGCTGTCGGCCGCATCGAACAGGTGATGGCCCTCATCGAAGACGATGCGCGTGCGGCCCGGCGAGGCCTCCTGGTCTTCTTCCACGGCGGGTGTGCCCAATGCCTGATCGACGGCGATCTGGTGCAGGAGGAGGGCGTGGTTGGCGATGACGATATCGGCCTTGCGCGCCGCCCGTACCGTCTTTTCGATGAAGCATTTGCGGTAGTGGGCGCAGGCCGCGTAGATGCATTCCCCGCGCCGGTCGGTCAGGCCGAGGGCCATGGGGCTGAGGTTGCGCATCTCGCCCTCGCCCGACAGCGTCAGGACCCAGGCGGGAAAGTCGCCGCCCACCATGTCGCCGTCGCGGCTGAAGCGCGCCCAGCGGGTGATGAGCGCCGCCATGAGGCTGCCGCGCGCGCTGCCGCCCATGCGACCGACCGCTTCCTGCAGATTGAGCAGGCAGAGATAGTTCTCCCTGCCCTTGCGTACCACGATGCGGTGGCGCCGCTCGGCCGGATCGGGCACCAGGCGGCGGCTTTCCTGTTCGAGCTGGCGTTGCAGGTTCTTGGTATAGGTGGAAATCCACACCGGCGCCTGATTGCGCCTGGCCCACAGCCAGGCGGGTGCCAGATAGCCGAGCGTCTTGCCGAGACCGGTACCGGCCTCGGCCAGCAGGACGTGATTTTCGCTGCGGTTCCCGCGTGCCGCAAAGGCGCCCGCCGCCTCGCCGCAATAGGCCATCTGCTGCGGCCGCGCCTCCGCCTCCGGCCCGAGCAGGGTGGCGAGATAGGCTTGCGCCTCGCCGGGCTCCACCGGCTGATGGCTGCCGGGCGGGCGGGGTCCGTCGTCGGGCCAGTCCTCGATCCGGTCCCACACGTTGAGGCCGTTGGCGAAGGCGGGCGCTTCGGTGCCCGGCGAGCCCTGCCGGATGGCGTTGATCACCGCATCGGCCCATGGCCAGTTGGATCGCTGCAGGAAGGTCGCGACCTCCAGCGTCTCGCGCGGCGCCGCCAGATGCGGACTGGCGAGGCGTTCCAGGAGGTGGGCGACGAGACCCGGCATCGCGGCGGCGTCATCGCCGCTGGGGGAAAGGCCGAGGGCTGCGGAAAACCCCTTCACCGTGGGCGTCGCCATGACGGCGGGCAGGGTGAAGGCGAAGAGTTCGGCGACGTCGAAATGCCGCCGGGCATGGGCGCCGGCGATCAACGCCCTCGCGGCATCGCCGGCATGGGCCAGCCGCTCGAACAGGTGCACCGCATGGCAGACCACATGCGGCGCCGCCGCCAGTCGTCGCAGCGCCTCATCGGCCGAAAGGAATTCGGAGGCGCCGTCCGGGGCGGCGACAATCGCCCCGATGCCGTCGGCCACGAGAAGGGGATGGGGCAATGGCGGCGCGGCGAGAGGCATGATCGGGGCTGAAAGGTATCCGGCGTTCGCGACTCAAAAGGGGGAAGGGCCGAAGCCTAGGCTGCGGCGGTGCCCTTGGCGAGAGGCTTGCGGCTTGTACTCCTACGGCCATGCGCCCTATAGGGATGTCTCCCGACGATGGATGTGAGCGAGAAGCCTTGATGACGGCCACCGATGATGAGCGGCGCGAAGCCGAAACCAGCCGCGCCTGGCCCTTCGAGGAAGCGCGCAAGCTCGCCGAGCGCATCAACAGGCGCTCCACCGCGCCGAAAGAAGTCTTGTTCGAGACCGGCTACGGGCCGTCCGGCCTTCCCCATATCGGTACCTTCGGCGAGGTCGCCCGCACCTCCATGGTGCGCCACGCCTTTTCGTTGCTGAGCGCGGTCCCCACCCGCATCCTGTGCTTTTCCGACGACATGGACGGGTTGCGCAAGGTGCCCGACAACATCCCCAACAAGGAGATGGTGGCGAAATACCTCGGTATGCCGCTTACCCGCATTCCCGATCCGTTCGGCAAATATGAAAGCTTCGGCCATCACAACAATGCCATGCTGCGCTCGTTCCTCGACCGCTTCGGCTTCGACTACGAGTTCGCCTCCTCGAGCGACTACTATGCCTCCGGCCGCTTCGATGCCGCGCTGCGGCGCATGCTGGAACGCTTCGATGAGGTGATGGCGATCATGCTGCCGTCGCTGCGCGCCGAGCGGGCGCAGACCTATTCGCCCTTCCTGCCCATCCATCCCGAAACCGGCCAGGTGATGCAGGTGGCGGTCGATGAATGCAACCCCGGCGCCGGCACCATCATGTGGCAGGATCCCGAAAGCGGCAGACGCTTCGAGACACCGGTCACCGGCGGGCACTGCAAGCTGCAATGGAAGCCCGACTGGGGCATGCGCTGGTATGCGCTCGGCGTCGATTACGAGATGTCGGGCAAGGACCTCATCGATTCGGTGAAGCTGTCGGGCCGGATCTGCCGGGCGCTGGGGGCTGAGCCGCCCGAAGGCTTCAATTACGAGCTGTTCCTCGACGAGACGGGGCAGAAGATCTCCAAGTCGAAGGGCAACGGCCTCACCATCGACGACTGGCTCGCCTATGCCAGCCCGGAAAGCCTCGAGCTCTTCATGTACCACAAGCCACGCGAGGCCAAGCGGCTCTATTTCGATGTCATCCCGCGCGCCGTGGACGAATATTTCGCCCATCTTTCGGCCTATGACCACCAGAATGAAAAGCAGCGCCTCTCCAACCCGGTTTGGCACATTCATGGCGGCAAGCCGCGCACCGTCGACATGCCAGTGAGCTTTGCGCTGCTGCTCAACCTTGCCGCCGTCGCCAATGCCGAGAGCAAGGATGTGTTGTGGGGCTTCATTCGCCGCTACAGGCCGGGGGTATCGCCGCAAAACCATCCCGTTCTCGATGAACTGGCCGGCTATGCCATTCGCTACTTCAAGGATTTCGTGAAGCCGCGGAAGCGCTATCGGCTGGCGGATGAGGGCGAGCGCGCAGCGCTTGAAGATCTCTCCGCTGCGCTGGCGGCCCTGCCGGACGATGCGACCTCGGAGGCCATCCAGGTGGCGGTCTATGATGTCGGACGGCGCGACCCCTACAAGACCATTCTGAAGGACGGCTCGACCGGGGTGGCGCATGCCTGGTTCAATGCCCTCTACCAGATCCTGCTGGGCGAGGAGAAGGGCCCGCGCTTCGGCTCCTTCGTGGCGCTTTACGGCATCGCCGAGACCCGCAACCTCATTGCGCGGGCACTCGCCGGCGAACTGGTGAAGGCTGCCGAAAGACCGGCCTGAGTCATAGCAACGGCTTTATTGGCTCACCCACACGATACGGGCAATCCACACCGTTTCCTCAATCGGCAGCGAGATGGTGGCGTGCTCGGGATTGAAGGACGAAAGGTCGACCGTCTTGGCGGTCTGGCGCTCCAGCACCTTGGCCAAGACCTCGCCCGAGCGGGTGCGCACCACCACCCGGTCGCCGCGCCGCGGCTGTGAGTTCGGCGACACGATGACGATGTCGCCGTTGCGATAGACCGGCTCCATGGAGTTGCCGGTGATCTCCAGCGCGTAGGCGTTCTCGTCCTGGACGCCGGGAAAGCCGATCTCGTCCCACGCGCCGCCGGTCGGAAAGCCGGCATCGTCGAAAAAGCCGCCGGCGCCGGCCTGGGCAAGGCCGATGAGGGGAATGGTCTTGACCGGCATCGAATCCGCCCCCGCCCCCGCCAGCACGGCGACGAATTCATCGAGCCGGGTGCTGGAGGCCTCCAGCACCCGCGCCAGGCTCTCCGTCGTCGGCCAGCGCTTGCGGCCGTCGGGCGAAATCCGCTTGGACTTGTTGAAGGACGTGGCGTCGAGCCCGGCCTTCTTGGCCAGCGCCGACGTCGACATGTGGCAGCGCTCGGCGATGGTGTCGATCGCCTGCCAGATTTGCCGATGGGTGAACATTGGGAGTGTCGCCTCTCGATCAGTCACATAAGAAATTAAACATATACGCCTTTAGTAGGAAAACAATACCGAATGACGGACTGCAGTTCAATATATCCCCGCACTCCCGATTTGCAATGACGATCCGCCCACTGTTTCGCCGGGCGGTAGTGCCCCGGTAGGGCTCGCGGCGGCCGGTCATCCGCAGCCGGTCTTTCCGGCATGGCCGGCAGCGCTATCCAGCCGGCGCCCAAATGCGCTATAGGCTGAAAATCATGGCGAGCGCGAACGTCATCTACAAGATCGTCGAGGCGGCGGACTGGCAACGGGCCGTGGCCGCCGGGTCCTACGACGGCTCCGCCGATGACCGCCGCGACGGGTTCATCCACTTGTCAGCCGGTCCTCAAGTGGCGGGCACGCTTGGCCGGCATTTCGCCGCAAAGACGGGTCTTGTGCTGGTTGCGCTCCGCACCGCCGACTGCGGGGCAGCGCTGAAATGGGAAGCCTCGCGCGGCGGCGATCTGTTTCCGCATTATTATGGACGCCTCGATCCCGCCCTTGCCTTGTGGACGCGCCCCGTCGGCGATGGTGAACCACGGGTGCTGCCGCCGCTGGAGCCCGAGGCATGACGGCGCTGTTTGATCTGGCGCGGCCACTGCTGCACCGGCTCGATCCCGAAACCGCCCATCGCTTGACGATCACCGGGCTGAAGACGGGGATGCTGCCTGGACCGGGTCCGCTGCGGGCCCAAGGGCTCGAACAGCATCTCTTCGACCTCGACTTTCCCAATCCGGTGGGTCTGGCGGCGGGTTTCGACAAGAACGCCGAGGTGCCCGACGCCATGCTGGCACAAGGCTTCGGCTTCGTCGAGGTGGGCTCCGTCACCCCGCGCCCGCAGGCCGGCAACCCGCGTCCGCGCCTTTTTCGCCTCACCGAGGATGAGGCCGTGATCAACCGCATGGGCTTCAACAACGAAGGGGCCGACGCGGTGAAGGCACAGCTCGCCGCAAGGGCCGGGCGCGGCGGCATTGTCGGCATCAATATCGGCGCCAACAAGGAGTCAACCGACCGCATCGAGGATTATGCGGCGGGGGTCGATGCCTTCAACGGACTGGCGAGCTACCTGGTGGTGAATGTGTCGTCGCCCAATACGGCGGGTCTGCGAGCCTTGCAGTCGGCGGGTGAACTGGAGCACCTGCTGGCGCGCGTCGACTTCGCGCGCGAGGCCGCGGCGTCACGCGACGGGCGCCGGGCCCCGCTGCTGCTCAAGATCGCCCCCGACCTTGGCGACGACGAACTGGCCGACATCGCCCGTGTCGCAACCGCCGGCGGCATCGACGGCATGATCATCTCCAACACCACCATCACCCGGCCGCTGCTGCGCTCGCGGTTTGCGGGCGAGCAGGGGGGCCTTTCCGGGCGGCCGCTGTTCGACCTCGCTACGAGGCAGCTTGCGCGCATTTATGGACTGACTGGCGGCCGCCTGCCGCTCATCGGCGTCGGCGGCATTTCATCGCCCGACGATGCCTGGGAAAAGGTGCGCGCCGGGGCGAGCCTGGTTCAGCTTTATTCCGCCCTCGTCTATCACGGCCCGGGCCTGGTGGCCGACATCGTGGCGGGCCTTGCCGCCCGCCTTGCCGAAAGCGGCCATGCACGGCTTGCCGAAGTGGTGGGCTCCGGCGTGGCGGAGTGGAAATTGAGGAGACAAGGCGAATGAGCATCATCATCTGGCACAACCCGCGCTGCTCGACCTCGCGCAAGACGCTGGCAATCCTGCGCGATCGCGGTATCGAGCCGGAGATCAGGGACTATCTGAAGGTTCCGCCGTCAGCGGCCGAACTGAAGGCGGTGGTGACCAAGCTCGGCAAGCCGGCCGCCGCCCTCATCCGGCGCAAGGAAAAGGCTGCCCTCAAGGAGGCCGGGCTCGACGCCGGATCGCCCACCGAAGCCGACTATATCGCGGCCATGGTCCGTTTTCCGGTGCTGATCGAGCGCCCGGTGGTGATTTGCAATGGCAAGGCTGCCCTCGGCCGCCCGCCGGAAGCGGTGCTGGCGATCCTTTGAGGCTCAAGGCGCGAAGACGTCGTGCTCCAGCGCCGGCAGCCGCATTCCGAGGGTGACCCCGCGCATGACGAAGAACACGATGAGTGCCAGCCACAGGCCGGCATTGCCCATGAGCGCCAGAAGAGCATAGCCGCTGACGAGGAATACCGTCACGCTCACCAGCATCATGTTGCGCATGTCGCGGGTGCGCGTCGCGCCGATGAAGATGCCGTCGAGCTGGAAGCAGGCCGCCCCGAGAAACGGTGTGAGCGCCGCCAGCATCAGGTAATGCCCGGCCATGGCGCGCACCGCTTCATTGACGGTCATGACGGCGATCAGCCGGGGACCGAAACCGGCAATGGCGAGGCTGACGGCGGCGGCAACCACCAGCGCCCACAGCGACGAAATGCGGATGCCGAGACGGTAGCGCTCCCTGTCGCCGGCGCCGACCGACTGGCCGGTGAGGGTTTCCGCGGCATGGGCGAAGCCGTCGATGAGGAAAGCGCCGAGCGTGAAGAACTGCATCAGGATGGCGTTGGCGGCCACCACCGTGTCCGACACCCGGGCACCCTGCGCGGTAAACCAGGAAAAGGCGAAGGTGAGGCAGACGGTGCGTACCATGATATCGGCGTTAACCCCGAGCATGTTCTTCATGCGGGCGCGATCGAGCGCCTGGGCGAACGACGGCTTTGCCCCGAGACGGGACATGGTGCGCCACAGCACGACCCCACCCGCCAGCGCCGCGGTCACTTCGGCGATCAGTGTGCCGTAGCCGATGCCGGCGGTCGCCATGCCGAAGCCGAGAACGAACAGCGCATCCAGCGCCATGTTGGTGAGGTTGAGCAGCAGTTGCAGCGCAAAGGCAGTGCGCATGGCGCCGATGCCGATGAACCAGCCGAGAAAGGCATAGTTGGCCAGCGCGAACGGCGCCGACCAGATGCGGATATTGAAATAGATGCGCGCCTGGCGCTCGATCTCGGGCGAAGCCTCGATGAGGCGGAAGGCAATCATGGCGATGAGCGGGGCAACGATCAGCAGGGCAACCCCGATGGTGGCGGCGATGATCAGGGCGCGCAATGCCACGGCGGCCAGTTCGTCGCTGTTACCGGCCCCGTAGGCCTGGGCCGCCAGTCCCCCGGTGCCCATGCGCAGGAAGCCGAAGCCCCAATAGGCGAAGGAGAAGATGAGGGTGCCCACCGCCACGGCGCCGATGTAATAGGATTGCGGCAACTGGCCGATGACCGTGGTATCGACGATGCCGATCAGTGGCTCGGAGACGTTGGCCAGCATGATCGGCAAGGCCAGCGCCAGGACCGAGCGGTGATCGACGGGAATGAGCCGGGACATGGGACAAGGGGGATGGGGTGGGTGATTGACGCGGACGCATAGGCGGTGATGATCGCCTCGATGTCAACCTCTCGCGCCATCGCCGATTCTGCTGCTGCGACAATGGGTCTGCCGCCGCGTTTTGCTGCCTGGTTCGCCGCCCGCGGCTGGACGCCGCGCCCCCACCAGCTCGACGTCTTGGCAAGGACCCGGGCCGGGAAGTCGGTGCTGCTGATCGCCCCGACCGGTGGCGGCAAGACGCTCGCCGGCTTCCTGCCCGCCCTTGTCGACCTGGCCGAACGCGGAAGTGGCGGAAACCTCAAGGTGCTCTACGTCTCGCCGCTGAAGGCGCTGGCCGTCGACATCGCCCGCAATCTCGAGGCGCCGATCAGCGAGATGGGCCTTTCAGTCCGCGTCGAAACCCGTACCGGTGACACCCCGCAATCGCGCCGCACCCGCCAGAAACGCTATCCCCCGGATATCCTCATCACCACGCCCGAACAGATCGCCCTGATGATCTCGCATCCCGATGCGGCCAATTATTTCGCCCATCTCTCTTATGTGGTGCTGGACGAACTGCACGCCCTCGTCACCTCCAAGCGCGGCGTGCTTTTGTCACTGGGGCTGGCACGACTGCACCGCTTTTCACCCACCGCCCGCCGTATCGGCCTGTCGGCGACCGTCGCCGACCCCGATGGCCTGCGGGCCTGGCTGGAGCCGCAGGAAGACCCCGATGCCGAGAACCTTGCCGCCCTTGTCACCGGCACTTCGGGGGCGCTGCCCGATATCTCCATCCTCGCCTCGGCCGGGCGGGTGCCGTGGGCCGGCCATTCGGCCCGCTATGCCATGCCCGACGTCTATGAGGCGGTGAAGAGATCGAAGCTCGCCCTCGTCTTCGTCAACACCCGCTCGCAGGCCGAGATCGTCTTCCAGGAACTGTGGACGCTGAATGAGGACCACCTGCCGATTGCCCTCCATCACGGTTCCCTCGATGTCGCCCAGCGGCGCAAGGTGGAAGCCGCCATGTCGAGGGGCGACTTGCGCGCCGTGGTGTGCACCTCGACGCTTGATCTCGGCGTCGACTGGGGCGATGTCGATCTGGTGGTCAATGTCGGGGCACCGAAGGGATCGAGCCGCATCCTGCAGCGCATCGGGCGGGCCAACCACCGGCTCGACGATCCCTCGCGCGCCCTGCTGGTGCCGTCGAACCGCTTCGAGGTGCTGGAATGCGAGGCCGCCCGCGCCGCCGCCGGCGAGGGCGCACAGGACAGCGAGCCGGCGCTCCAGGCCAAACTCGATGTGCTCGCCCAGCACGTTCTCGGGCGCGCCTGCGCCGGGCCGTTCGCGCCTGATGATCTGTTTGCCGAGGTGCGCCTCGCCTGGCCGTACCGCGACCTGCCGCGTGCCGACTTCGACCAGGCCGTCGCCTTCGTCTCCACCGGCGGCTATGCACTGAAAAGCTATGAGCGCTTTGCCCGTCTCAAAGCGTTGCCCGATGGGAGCCTGAGGCTGGCGCATCCGCGCATCGCGCAACAGTATCGGCTCAATGCCGGCACCATCGTCGAGGCCGAGATGTTGAAGGTTCGCCTCGTCCGGCCCGGCGGAAAGGGTATGGGCGGCAAGGTGCTGGGCGAAGTGGAGGAATGGTTCATCGAGCAATTGCAGCCCGGCGACACCTTCCTGTTCGCCGGTCACGTGCTGCGCTTCGAAGGCCTCGATGAACTGACGGCGCTGGCCAGCCGCTCGACCGCCCCGGACCCCATGGTGCCCTCCTACGAGGGCGGCAAATTTCCCCTCTCCACCTATCTGGCCGCCCGGGTGCGTGACATGCTCGCCGACCCGCAAAGCCATCCTCTTTTGCCGGCGCAGGTGCGCGACTGGCTCGCCGTGCAGCGCTGGAAGTCGGTCTTGCCGCGTCCCGATGAAATGCTGGCGGAGACGTTTCCGCGCGGGAGCCGCCATTATCTCGCCTGCTATCCCTTCGAGGGGCGCCTTGCCCACCAGACGCTGGGGATGCTGCTGACCAGACGGCTCGAGCGTTGGGGTGCGCGGCCGCTGGGCTTCGTCGCCAACGATTATGCGCTGGCGGTGTTCGGGACGCGCGATCTGGGTCTCGCCTTCGATGCCGGGCGGCTGTCGCTGGCGCGGCTGTTCGATGAGGACATGATGGTTGACGATCTCGATGCCTGGCTCGCCTCGTCCAGCCTGATGAAGCGCACCTTCCGCACCTGCGCCATCATCGCCGGGTTGATCGAGCGGCGCTGGCCGGGGACGGAAAAATCCGGCCGCCAGATGACCGTTTCCTCCGATCTCATTTATGACGTGCTGCGGACGCATGAGCCCGACCACCTGCTGCTGCGCGCCGCCTGGGACGATGCCGCCGCCGGCCTCATCGACGCCCGCCGCCTCGGGGCGATGCTCAGGCGCATCAAGGGCCATATCGTCCATCGCCACCTGGAGGCAGTATCGCCGCTGGCGGTGCCGCTGATGCTTGAGATCGGACGCGAACCGGTTTATGGCGAGGCCGATGACGCCCTCCTTGCCGAAGCCGCCGACAAGCTCATCGACGAAGCCATGCGCCTCGTCTGAGGCGCCGCCCATCCGCCTTGGCGGCATCGACATCCTGCCCGACCTGTCAGGAGCGGCGTTCGTGCCCGACTATGGCGCCCTGCTGGTGGCGGATCTGCATTTCGAGAAGGGATCGAGCCTCGCCGCGCGCGGCGTGCACCTGCCGCCCTACGACACCGCCTCGACGCTTACCATGCTGGCCGGGGCCATCGCGCGTTACCGGCCGCAACGGGTGATCGCCCTTGGCGACAGCTTTCACGATGCCACCGCCGGCGAGCGCCTCGGCGGCCTCGATCGTGATGGCATCACCCGGCTGGCCGATCAATGCGACTGGGTGTGGATCAGCGGCAACCACGATCCCGTCCTGCCGGGGGGTCTTCCCGGCATGGTGGCCCAAACCCTCAATCTCGGCCCGCTCACCCTGCGCCACGAACCCGGCGGCCCCGAGAGGGGCGAGATTGCCGGGCACCTGCACCCGGCGGCAGCGGTCACCAGCCGTGGCCGGCGGCTGAGGTGCCGCTGCTTCATTGCCAATGGCGAACGCTGTGTCATGCCGGCTTTCGGTGCTTTCACCGGCGGCCTCGACGTGGGATCGGCACCGTTCAAGGCCCTGTTCGGCGAAACCGGGTTCCGGGTATGGATGCTGGGCCGCAGCCGCATCCACCTGTTCCCGGCCCGTGCCGTCAAGGCCCGCCCAAGCTGACCCGCACCAGAAGCCCCAGCACCGGCAGGACGAAGAGCCCGGTCTCCAGCATGCGCACGCCCGTCCACCAACCGGGGACACGGCCGGCGTCGCCATCCGACACCTCGATCAGCGCTTGCAACAGGAAGCCGGCAATCGCCAGGCTGCAGCCGACGACGGGTGGGGCGAAAAAGACGCCGGCTGAAACGATCATCATGCCAGCGGCGGCGAGAAAGGCGCGGGCTCGCCTTGCTTGCCCGATGGGGCCGAGCGCGATACCGAGGCGCACCCCGGCCACAAAGGCGATGAGCAGCCCCGCCCAGGCAAGGCTTGCACTCACCACCCAGCGCTGCTCGATGCCTGCGACCGGAGCGAGGACAATGACGGCCGCCGCCCACAGCGGCAGGGCCGCGGCGGCCGCCAGCACCAGCACCAGCGTTGGTGCCCGGTCTTCGCCACCAAGCCGGCGGCTATGGGGGATGATGTGGATCATGGTCTCCTCCCTCCTTTCCTATTGCGCCGCCTGGGCGCGGGTCAGGAGTTGCGACATGGCAGCCCTCAGCGCTGCCGGCTTCACCGGCTTGCGCATGTAGACGACGCCCTGTCGGTGGGCGCTTTCCAGTACCGCCGGCGAACGATCGGCGGTCACCAGGATGGCCGCCAGATCGCGCCCCGCCTTCTGCCTGAGAGTGGCGACCACCACCAGCCCGTCGTCGTGATGCAGATGGTAATCGGCGATCACCACGTCGACCTGGCCGTTGACGCTGGCCAGTGCCGCCAGCGCCTCGGTGGCGCCGGTGGCGGCCATCACCTCACAACCCCAGCCGGTGAGCAGGGTGCGCATGCCGGCGATGATCTGCGGCTCGTTGTCGATCACCAGCGCCACCGCCCCGCGTACCGCGCCGCCGCCGGTGAGCGGTGCGCGCGCCTGCCGCGCCGGTTCCACCGCCGCCGCCGTGGCGATCGGCACGGCGATGGAAATGCGGGTGCCGCTCCCCGGCCTGGAGGTGAGCTCGACGGGGTGGTCGAGCATATGCGCCATGCGCTGCACGATCGACAGGCCGAGGCCGAGACCGGGCGATTCATGGCTGGTCTGCTCCAGGCGCTGGAATTCCATGAATACCCGCTCTCGCTGGTTATCGGGGATGCCGGGGCCGGTATCGTGGACCTCGATGCGTAACTGGTTGCCGACCCGCCGGCAACCGATCAGCACCCGGCCGCGGCGGGTGTACTTGATGGCGTTGGAAAGAAAGTTCTGCAGCACCCGGCGCAGCATGCGCCGGTCGGAGCGCACCGAGAGGCTCGACCTGACCACCTTCAAGGCGATGCCCTTGGCCTCGGCGACGGGCGAAAACTCGTTCGCCAGCGCCTCGATCAGGGTGTCGATGCGGAATATCGAGAATTCCGGCTTGATGGCACCGGCATCGAGGCGCGAGATGTCCAGGAGCGCCGACAGGATGTCCTCTACCGCCTCCAGCGAGGCATCGACATTGCGCACGATGTCACCGTCGCGCCCGGCGCCCTGGCGCTCGACCAGGCTGGAGGTGAACAGCCGTGCCGCGTTGAGCGGTTGCAGGATGTCGTGGCTGGCCGAGGCGATGAACCGCGTCTTGCCCAGATTGGCGGCCTCGGCGGCGGCCTTGGCGGTCTGCAGTTCGTCGTTGAGGCGGGTGAGTTCGGCGGTGCGCTCCAGTACCCGGCGCTCCAGCGATTCGTTCACCCGTTGCAGCACGCCGGCCGCCTCGACCTTGTCCGTTATGTCGGCGAAGGTGATCACCACGCCGCCGTCCGGCAGGCGGCTGGACCTGACGTCCAGCACCGATCCGTCATGGGCGAGGCGCTCCTCGTAGGGCTCGCAGTCGCTCACCAGCTTGCGGATGCGCCAGGCAACGGCCTCGTCGCTTTCATCCGGCGCGACGCCGGCATTGGCCACCAGCGCCGTCACCAGTTCGCCCAAAGGCACGCCGACCCGGCCGAAATCGTCACCCAGATGCAGCAGGTGGCGGAACTGCCGGTTCCAGCAGATCAGGTTGAGGTTCTTGTCGAATACCGCAATGCCCTGGCGCACATGGTCGATGGCCGATTGCAACAGGTCGCGGTTGTGCTGGATGGCCTGCGAGGCATCATCGAGGAGTTTCAGCGCGCCGCGCCCGCGCGCCGAATGGCGCTCCAGCAGCAACGACAGGACAAGGCGCGCCGATGCCGGGCCGATGGCACTGGCCAGCAGATGTTCGGCAAAGCGCAGGAAGCGGATATCGGCCTCGGCCTCGCGTTCGAGCGCCGAGCCGCGCTGCGCGGCATATTCATCGAGCGAGCGCCTGGTGCGTTCGGGCCCCAGATAGCGCGTCACCGTCGCCTCGATCTGGCCGACCGTCACCGCCGTGCGCCACAGGCGGAAATTCGGCAGCGCCTGGGGAAGCTCGCTCGGGGCAAAGGCACTGGCCTGCAAGCGTTCGATGGGCGTCGGCTCGGCCATCAGCGAGACGCCGACATAGGCGAGGATGTTGGCCCCGAGACTCCACACAACGCCATGGGTGAGCGGGTCGAGGGCGAGGCCGAACAGCATGTGGGGCTTTAACAGACCGATGCCGAAGGGGCCTTGCGCGATGAATTCAGGCGTTATCCAGCCGGCATCGGCGAAGTTCGGCAGCAGCATGGTATAGACCCACATGGCGATGCCCGCCATCAGCCCGGCGAGCGCTCCGCGCGCGGTGCCGTTGCGCCAGATGAGACCGCCGAAGAAGGCCGGCGCGAACTGCGCCATGGCAGCGAAGGACAACAGCCCCGTTTGGGCGAGCGCGGCGCTCGAGCCGATCATCCGGTAGTAGCTGTAGGACAGGACCAGCACCAGGGCGATGGCACCGCGCCGGATCGCCAGCAGCGTCGGTCCCATGTCGCCATACAGATGCTCGCTGCGCCCCGCCCGGTGAACCAGGATCGGCACCACGATGTTGTTGCATACCATGATGGCCAGCGCGATGGTCTCCACGATCACCATGGCGGTGGCCGCCGACAGCCCGCCGATGAAGGCGATGAACGAGATGATGTGCGAGCCCGCATGCACCGGCAGTGCCAGCACATAGGTATCGGCATCGATGCCCCTGCCGCCGAGGATGAGCACCCCCGCCATGGCCACCGGCACCACGAACAGGTTGATGACGACGAGATAAAGCGGCAGCATCCATGCCGCCCGCCTGACATCGCCGAGGCTCGAGTTCTCCACCACGGTTACGTGGAACTGGCGTGGCAGCAGCACGATGGCGCACATCGATAAGAGCGTCATGGTGGTCCACCGCACACCCTCGAAATTGCCGGTGAAGATGGCCATGACATCGGGCCGCGCCGCCACCCGGTCGAACAGGCTGCCGAGGCCGCCCATCATGGCGAAGGTGACGAAGCCGCCGACGATGAGGAAGGCGGCGAGCTTGACGATGGATTCGACCGCGATGGCGAGGATCAGCCCGTCCTGGTGTTCGGTGGTGTCGATGTGGCGGGTGCCGAACAGGGCGGCAAAGCACGCCATGGCCACCGTCACCATCAGTGCCAGGTCCTGCGAGGCGCCCAGTTCCACCACCACCCAGTTGGACGAGGTGAGCGGCAGCATGGTGGTGAGCGCCGTCGACACCGCCTTCAACTGCAGCGAGATATAAGGCACCACGCCGATCACCGCGAACAGCGCCACCGCCGATCCAAGCACCTGGTTCTTGCCGTAGCGCGAGGCGATGAAATCGGCGATCGAGGTGATGTTCTGCTGCTTGGAGATGCGCACGATGGTTTGCAGCATGGGCCATCCGAGCGTCAGCATCAGGATCGGGCCGATATAGATGGGCAGGAAATCGTAGCCCGAGCGCGAGGCCAGGCCCACCGAGCCGAAATAGGTCCACGAGGTGCAGTAGATGGCCAGCGACAGGGCATAGATCAGCGGCCGCGGCTGGCCGCCCGCCCGCCGCCGCGCCCGCCGGTCGCCATAGCTGGCGATGGCGAACAGCACGCCCACATAGCTCAAGGCGATGACGATGACGGTCAGCGGCGTCAGCATGGGTGGCGGTCCTTGCCCTTTCCGGACGTCACTCTAGCAGACCCCGCCTCGACGCTGAACGCTTTTGGGCCGCGCTGCCCGATCGCTGAAAGCCGATCTTTCCTTAAGGCCAGAATCCATCTATGGATTCTAGAGGGGCCGGAATAGCAGGGGAAAGTTCATGCTCAAGGAATTCAGGGAATTTGCCATGAAAGGCAGCGTCCTCGATCTCGCCGTCGGCGTGATCATCGGCGCGGCCTTCGGGTCCATTGTCAAGTCGGCGGTCAGCGACATCCTGATGCCGATCATCGGCGCGCTGTTCGGGGGCCTGGATTTTTCCAACTATTTCCTCGGACTCAGTTCCGCCGTCAATGCCGACACGCTGGACAAGGCCAAGGAGCAAGGCGCGGTGCTCGCCTATGGCAGCTTCCTGACGGCGGCGGTGAATTTCCTGCTCATCGCCTTTTTCCTGTTCATCGTGGTGAAGGGCATCAATTCGCTGCGGCGCAAGGAAGAAGAAGCCCCCGCCGCTGTCCCCGAGCCGCCCAAGTCGGAAGTGCTGCTGGAGGAAATCCGCGACCTCCTGGCGAAGCGCTAACTGGAAACCGCCGGCCTCAGCCGGCGGCAACCCCGGTGCCGATGGCGCAGGCAACGCCAGTGCCGCCCAGCCCGCAATAGCCGTGCGGGTTCTTGCCGAGATATTGCTGGTGGTAATCCTCCGCGTAATAGAAGGGGCCGGCGGCCGCCATCTCGGTGGTGATGGTGCCGCGGCCCGCACGCTTGAGGGCCGCCTGATAGGCCACCCGGGACGCTTCGGCGGCATCGCGCTGGGCGGGGTTCGTCCAGTAGATGGCTGAGCGGTACTGCGAGCCGATGTCGTTGCCCTGGCGCATGCCCTGCGTCGGGTCGTGGGCTTCCCAGAACACTTTCAGCAGCGCCTCATAGATGACCTTTTGCGGGTCGAACACCACCTTGACCGTCTCGGCATGCCCGGTGCGGCCGCTGCACACCTCCTCATAGGTGGGATTGGGTGTAAAGCCGCCCATATTGCCGGCCGCGGTGACCCACACGCCGGGCACCCGCCACAAGACCCGTTCGGCCCCCCAGTAGCAGCCAAGGGCGAAATAGGCCGTCTCGCTGCCGTCCGGGTAGGGCCCGGCAAGCGGTCGGCCGGAAACGAAATGCGTGCGGGCGGTGGCGATGGGATGCGAGCGGCCCGGCAGGGCCGTGGCCTGGTCGGGCATGTCGACCGATTTGCGCATGAAAAAGGACATGATGGCAACCTCCGATGGCCTCCATGTGTGGGGTGCGGATATATTTCGTCAAGGGCCTGCCGCAAACGTGATCGAGCCTTGATCGGGCCCGGCGCTTCAGTATAGTGCGCCCCACCCGTCAAGGGTTTCGGAGAGGTGGCCGAGTGGCTGAAGGCGCACGCTTGGAAAGCGTGTATGCGGGTAACCGTATCGAGGGTTCGAATCCCTCTCTCTCCGCCAGCTAATTATTTGATATAATTACATATTTGAACCAAGAGTTTGAACTTCGCCCGCAATGTCCGCGGGTTACGCTGCCTACTTGCTTGCGACCTTGACCCGCAGACCACGCTTGTCCGGGTTCGTGGTGGCTTGCGGCGGCAAAGTCTCTTGCCGGCTTTTCGGTGGTAAGGTTGGGGGTGGTGCAGGCGAGATTGCGGATATCTTGATTGCGAAGCCGGCTTTGGCGTTGTGATCTATTGCGCTTTGATCGGCGCCAATGTCTTATTCTCAGTCTCGAGCGGACTGGCGAATTCGCTGGTAGAGGCGCTGCGGTGACGGCAGCGGAGTATCAAGCCTGCCGAGGAGATGCGACGCAATGGCGACGGGATGGGTCTGCCATGAGCTCTATATGTGGCACAACACGTGGAACTGGGCGCAGGTCTTCCCGCCCGGCCTGACGGTGCAGCCGGGAGAGCATGCCGAAAATCCCGAGACCAAGCGGCGGCTGCGCAACCTGGTCGAGGTGGCCGGGCTGTTCGATCACCTCATAGCGGTGAAGCCGCGCTATGCCAGCGAGGATGAAATTGCCCGCGTTCACACCCGCGGCCACATCGCCCGGATCAAGGAGATGAGTGCCGGCTTTGGCGGCGATGCCAGTTTCCTCTCTCCGTTCGGGACCGGCTCCTTTGAAATCGCGCTTCTGGCCGCCGGCGGCACCATGGCGGCCTTCGATGCAGTGCTCGGCGGTGAGGTGGCAAATGCCTACGCCCTGGTGCGCCCGCCGGGGCACCATGCCACCGCCGACACCGGCATGGGCTTCTGCCTGTTCGGCAACGTGGCGGTCGCCATCAAGCATGCCCAGGCAGTCCATGGCATCGAGCGCATCGCTACTGTCGACTGGGACGTCCATCACGGTAACGGCACGCAGGCCGCCTTTTACGACAGCGCCGGGGTGCTCACAATTTCACTGCACCAGGACAACCTGTTTCCACCCGACAGCGGCACGCTGGCGGAAAACGGCCAAGGCAACGGCAAGGGCTATAATCTGAACGTCCCGTTGCCTCCCGGCTCGGGCAACGGCGCCTATGAGTACGCTTTCGAAAAGGTCGTGTTGCCGGCACTCGCTGCCTACCGGCCGCAACTGATTGTCGTCCCGTGCGGCTTCGATGCCTCGGGCGTCGATCCGCTGGGCCGCATGATGGTGACGTCTGAGGGCTATCGCGCCATGACGCGGATGCTGATGAAAGCCGCCAATGAGCATTGTGGCGGGAAGCTGGTGATGTCGCACGAGGGCGGCTATTCGGCCATGTATGCACCTTATTGCGGCCTGGCGGTGCTGGAGGAAATGACCGGGATCAAGACCCACATCGACGACCCGTGGGCACCGCTGATGATCGAATGGGGCCAGCAGGGCCTGCAGCCGCATCAGTCCACGGCCATTGATCGCGCCGCCGAACTCGTTGCCAACATCAAGTGAACGTGCCCGAGCACCCGGCGCCGCCGGACGCCGCCGGACAAAACCATGCGTCATCAGGGAGGACACCATGACCAAGGCCAAATCTGACAACCTCAGCCGACCGAACATCATCCCCAGTCGTCGCGACGTGCTCAAGGGCGCCGCCGTTCTGGGCGGATCGGCAGCGCTGCTCGCCAGCATAAACGACGGCGCGCGCGCTGCCGGCGATCCCATCCCCGTCGGGCAGGCGGCCCCGCTCACCGACTTCGCCGCCGCTGACGGCGTCGAGTTCAAGAACGGCCTGACCTTTGCCTGCGAAGAGATCAATGCGCTGGGTGGTATTCTCGGGCGGCCCTTGGAGCCCTATTTCGAAGACACCGCCCAGATGGGCGACGCCACAAACATACAGGCGGTGCAGCGCCTGATCGACCGGCATAGCACCCATGCCATCCTCAACGGCTATAATGTCGGCTCCGGCGCTGCCATCCAGGACGTCATAGCCGACGCCGGCATCATCTATGTGCATTACGACACCACCATCAGTCACAACAACCTGATCAAGTCGAACCCGAAGAAGTATTTCGGCTCCTTCCAGGGCGATCCGGCGGAATACTGGTACGGACCGGGCCTGCTCAGGTTCCTCGCCGATCTGGAGGCGTCGGGACAATACACCCGCGCCAACAAGAAGGTCGCGATCATCACCAGCGCCGGGGTCTATTCCATCAATATCGCCAACGCCGTCAAGGACAAGGCCGGCGACTTCGGCTGGGAGGTCTCGCTGTTCGAGACGGTCACTGTGCCGATCTCGGAATGGGGACCGACGCTGGCCAAGATTCGCCAGGATCCGCCCGGGCTCATTGTCATCACTCATTTCTATCCCGGCGACCTCGCCCAGTTCATGCTGCAATTCGCGCCTGACCCGACGCCGTCGCTGGTCTACATGCAATACGGGCCGTCATTGCCGTCGTTCCGCGACATCGGCAAGGAAGCCACCAACGGTGTGCTCTACGCCACGGTGATCGGCTGTCTGCAAGATGAGATCGGCAATGCGTTCGAGGCTCGCTACAAGGCCAAGTTCGGCGCCAATGCCGGTCACAATTCCGGCGCCCAGCCTTATGACGGGGCCTATGTGTGGGCAACCGCAGCGGCGCTGGCCGGCGGCAGCGGCGAGCCGGGCAACGAAGACCAGAACCGCAAGGTGGCCGACCGCATGCGTTCGATGATCCACCGCGGCGTTACCGGCACGACGCGGTTCATCCCCGACGAGCAGGCTGCCTACACCTATCCCACGCAGACCAAGGATTCCTCGCTCGGCATGCCGCATCAGTTCCTGCAGATCCACGACTACACCAAGGGCGCCGGCCTCATCGCGCCGCCGCCCTATGACACGGCAAAGTTCAAGATGCCGCCGTGGATCAAGGCGTGACGGCTACGGATCGGGTGTGATGACCGGGGCCGCCGAACCGCTGCTGTCGCTCGTTGGCGTCAGCAAGTTTTTCGGCGCCCTGGCCGCTGTCAGGGACCTCACCCTGGACGTCAGGCAGGGTGAGGTTCTCGGCATCGGCGGTCCGAACGGGGCCGGCAAGACGACGCTGTTTGAGGTGATTTCCGGTCTCAGTCCGGCAACGACGGGGAAGATCCGCCTTTGCGGCCGCGACATCACGCATGCTTCGCCCGAAGCCATCTGCCATGCCGGGATCGCCCGGACCTTTCAGCTCAATGCCTGTTTCGACACCCTCACGGTGCGCGAAAACGTCGTCGCTGCTGCCTATTTCGGCCGTGACAATCGCCTGGTGCCCGGCCTCAGCATCGATCGTGCCACCCTGGCAAGGGCCGATGAGGCGCTGGAAAGGGTGGGGCTTCAGGACAAACGCAAAGGGATGGCCGGCGAGCTTGCGGTTCTCGATCGCAAACTCCTCATGTTGGCTGGCGCTATCGTCACCCGGCCGGTCCTGCTGCTCATGGACGAGCCGGTCGGCGGCCTCAACGCCAGCGAAACCGACCGCATCATGGCCATCGTGCGATCGCTGGCAGAGGCCAGCATGACCATCGTGTTGATCGAACACGTGATGCGCTTTCTGGTGCAACTGTCGCAGCGGGTAGCCATTCTGCATCATGGCGAGCTGATTTTCGACGGACGGCCGAACGCGCTTTTCGACGATGCCCGGGTCGTTGACGTCTATCTCGGAGCGGGCGCTGCTGGCCGCCTGAAAAAGGAATTGACGCAACCGCGGGCGAGCTTGACATGACCGGTCCTCGATTGCGCCTTGAAGATGTGGCAAGCGGCTATGGCGGGCGCGAGGTGCTGGACGGCGTCTCGCTGGATATCGACGATGGCGCCCTGACCGCCATTATCGGCCCCAACGGGCACGGAAAGACGACGCTGCTGCGTACCATATCGGGGCTGGTCAGGGCGCGGCGCGGCACCATCCGGCTCGAAGGCGCGGACATCACCCGGCTGCGCCCCGATGCCATCGCGGCGGCCGGTGTCGCCCACGTCCCGCAAGGCGACTTGCTGTTTCCCGACATGACGGTGCTGGAGAACCTTCAGATGGGTGCCTATCTGCCGCGCGCCAGCAAGAGCGCTGAGAGGACGCTGGACCTGGTGTTCACGCTGTTGCCGAAGCTGGCCGAGCGCCGGCACCAGGCAGCCAGCACCCTGTCTGGCGGCGAGCGGCGCATGACCGGTATCGGCCGAGGCCTGATGATGGATGCCAAGGTCATCATGCTCGATGAGCCTTCACTGGGCCTGGCACCCATCGTCATCGACCAGATCTATACGTTGATCGAAAGCCTCAAGGCCGAACGCCGGACGTTGCTGGTGGTCGAGGAGAACGCCATGCGCATCGCCGCCGTTGCCGATCGTATCCACCTGCTCGACAACGGCCGCTTCGCCTGGTCCGGCAGCGGCAGCGAAGTCCTTGCCCGCCCGGAAATCGTCGAAGCCTATCTGGGGCAATGATATGAGCGCCGATGTCATTATCCAGGTCATTTCGTCAGGTCTCACGCTCGGTGCCATGTATGCCGTTTCGACCGTCGGGCTTTCGCTGGTGTACGGCTCGCTCAACATGCTCAACATGGCACACGGGGCCATCCTCGCCAGCGGTGGCTATGTCACTTATTGGGCCATGGAACGCGCCGGGATGCCGGCCTATGCCGCGGTCCCGACCGCTGCGCTTGCGGGTGGCCTGATCGGACTTGCCATTTATGTCCTGCTTGCCCGGCCGCTGTTGCCGCGCGCCAGTTTCGAGACCAGCGTCTTCATTGCCACCATCGGGGTGGGCTCGGTGCTCGAAAACCTGTTGCAGGTAGGCTTCGGCCCGCAGCAGCTTCCGCAGCCGCTCACCTTTTCCGGTGGTGTAAGAATTGGCGATGTTCTGGTGACATGGCAGAACATAGCGATCCTCGTTTCGGCCCTGGTCATGATGGGTCTGGTTGGCCTTTTTCTGCGCAGCACCAGAATGGGAAGGGCCATTCGCGCCACCGCCCAGAACCGCGAGGCCGCCCAGTTGATGGGCGTCAATGTCAACTATGTCTACGGGCTCGTCCTCACCCTATCGGGCGGCCTTGCCGCCATTTCGGGCGTGCTCTTGAGCGCACTCACCACCCTGTCGCCCACCATGGGCGGCGATCCCATGCTCAAGGCCTTCGTCATCTGCGTCGTGGCCGGGCTTGGCAACATATACGGTGCCGCCGTCACGGCCATCGGTATCGGGCTGATCGAGGCCACGATCCAGTACAGCATCGGCGTGCGCTATGGCTTTGCCAGTCTTCTGGTGCTCGTCATCGTCATCCTGATCTGGCGGCCGTCCGGCCTGTTCGGCCAGCGTCACGTGGCGAGGATGTAATGACATTCCGCCATCATATCGCTGTCGGGACTGTCGTGCTGGCGCTGCTGGCGGCGCTGCCTTTCATCTTTCCGATGCGCTATCTCGTCACGCAGATGACGTTGGTGTTCCTGTGGGCGACGGTAGCCACGCAGTGGAACCTGGTTCTGGGCTACGGCGGAATCTTCTCGCTCGCCCAGATGGCACTGTTCGCCTGCGGGGCCTACGTCACCGCCATGACCGGCTACTATTTCCACTGGTCCTTGTGGATCGCCATGCCGGTCGCGGCGTTGGCGAGCGTCGCGATGTCCATGCTCATCGGGGTCGGTTGCCTCAGGCTGCGGGGTGCCTATGTGGCGCTCCTCACCCTCGCCATCGCCCAGGTCATCTACATCGTGATCATCAACGATACCGACTGCTTCTTGATGACCGCATCAGGTTGCATGCCGCTGATGGGCGGAGTGCGCGGCATCAGCCGGTTCGGCGATCTGGGCTTTCACGACTGGTTCGGCGGCAAGTGGATTGTGGCCGATTATCTTGTAGCGCTCGCCATATTGGCGCTCGCCACGCTGTTCACCATCTTCATGCTCAATGGCCCGATCGGCCTGGCCTTCCGTGCCTTGCGGGACAATCCGGGCTATGCCGTTTCGCGCGGCATCAGTCGGTTCAAGTATCAAATGTGGCTGTTTGCCATGTCGGCTTTCTTCACCGGGCTGGCCGGTGCATTCTATGCCGCCCACTTCCGGGTGGTCGGTCCCACGATCTTCTCCGTCACGCTGCTGCTGTTCATCCTGTCCATGGTCGTCGTCGGCGGTCTGGGTACCCTTTGGGGGCCGCTGCTCGGAACGGCATTCCTGATGCTCGCGGACGAAGGGCTGAAGGAATTTCAGCAGTACCGCGCGCTGGGTCTTGGCCTGGTGCTGCCGGTCTTCATCGTCTTCCTGCCGGGTGGCATAGCAGGTACGGCAGCGAGTCTCTGGCAGCGCATCAAGCGGCAGCGCTGACACCGCCAGCGCAAGGCGTGATTGGGCTCAGCCTTGAGGCATGTCGACCTGCACCTCAATAGTGCCGGACCGATCCATCTGCGTTGCTGCCTGCAACCTTTCAGCATCGACGACCGGCTGATTCTGCGAGAATAGGCAGGCTCCTTATTTGGGTCGGGCCGTGGCCAGCATGGCGCTTTATTCTTGCAGCAGGCGATGCGAAATTTCATCAATTGAAGTTGAGGCATGATCCGTCCATCCTCCAGCGACGAGCGGTTCGTTCCAAAGTTTATGAATTAAATCAATATGATATCTCTTTCCTCGATGCGCTGTGGCAACTGGCATGAAACCTGCTGTGGTCTTGTTTGCGCCGATATGTGAATAATGCTGCAGAAGCCGCAAACTGGCCACCGGGGAGAGGGATGGGAACTACCAACGGAAAATTTGCCGGTTCTGTCACGGCAGGTGATGGCCGTGTCCCGCCACCTCCCGACCCTCAGCCAAAATCGAATACAGAAGTTGCCATCCTGAAGGGGATGGTCGACGCCTCGGCCGATGCCTGCTGGTGCATGGAGTTCGAGGAACCGGTCGATCTCGAAAGTCCGGATCGCGAAGTGATCCGCCAGATTTTCGAAAACGGGCCGCGCTGGCGGTTTTGCAACCAGGCCATGGCGCGCCTGTATCGGCTGCCGGCGCGTCTCGATCTGGGCGACCGACCGGTGCGCGAGATCTTCCCGCGCAACAGGCAAAACGAGCAATTTATCGAGAATCTTCTGCGCAGTGGCTTTCAGGTCAACGCTGCGCCGGCCCTCGACAGCCGCTACGACGGCAGCCAGATGTATGTCGAAAATGACGTTCGCGCCCACATCGAGAACGGCAGGCTGATCCGCATGTTCGGCGTGGTTCGCGATGTCAGCAAGCAACGCTGGAAGGAGAACGATCTCAAGGGAAAATTGCAGCTTGTCGAATGGCTGATGGGCGCAATTCCGGACGCGTTGATCGCCTTTGACGCCTATCTGCTGATTACCGCAGCAAATCCGGCCGCTGCCAAGCTGTTTCAGACGGACGTTGAATCGCTGGTGGGAACCAGTGCCAGGCTTTATCTGAAGCCGACCGGCCCTGCCGGCGAAGATCCGGGCATGGTTCTGCAAGAAGCCCTCGCGTCGCCCCGCATCGCCACCGGACCGGTGGAACTTGCGCTCCCCATCAGAACAGGGGTTTCAACGCACTGGCGCTGCGGTGGCGGCATGGATCCCGATGGCACCAGGATGCACGTTGCGATCATCCGCCCGCTCGCCGCAACCGGTGACGACGCCGCCAGGGGGCAGACATGAAATCCGGGGCGATGCGATAATGACCGACAAGCCGGTTGCACCCATCGTCACCGAACCGCTTGTCGCGATGACGTCTTCTGCAGACATGGCCGGGTTGCTGGATGCGTTCGACGACGGTGTTGTCTTGATTGGCCAATCCGGGAAGATCGTCGGTGCCAACAACGAAGCTTGTGGCCTGATCGGCCAGGATTTCGCTTCCATCCAGAACAGGAACCTTGCCGATCTGGAGGATCTGCACCCGGGTCTGCTTCCTCTTGCAAATGCAATCGCGCGCGGCGTCAATGCCGAACTCGTCGTTCGCACCGCTGGCGGCAAGACCCTGTTTGCGGTTGTTCGCAGTGTGCGCCGCAATGCGCCAGAGCGCACCCTTCCGCGCGCCGCGTTGATGATTGTCACCCTGCGCGATCTGGAGGTCTTCGAATACCGCCGCCGCAAGGCTTTGGGCAATGCCGTAAAGCCGGCGTTTCGCACGCTGGCCGACAACAAGGCAAGGCCTGATTTTGGAACGCAACGGCTGATCACGCCGCAGCTTGAAAGGGTTCTGGCGCGCGGCGAGCGGGCCATCCTGCAAGGCGCACGCATCTTGATTACCGGCGAATCTGGGTCCGGAAAGACGGAGATCGCCCGATACTTTCATACCTTTGTCTCCAATGCCGAGGACCCGTTTCAGGTCGTCAACTGCGCATCGATTCCCGACAGCTTGTTCGAGTCCGAGATGTTCGGCTACGAAAAGGGGGCCTTCACCGGCGCCTTGACATCGGGTCGCGCCGGGCTGATCGAGCAGGCCGAGGGCGGAACCTTGTTCCTCGACGAGATCGGCGAAGTTCCCTTGAGCATGCAGGCAAAGCTGCTCGGCTTTCTGGAGGATGGCATCGTACGGCGCATTGGCGGCGGCAAGCACCGTGCCTCGCACGTGCGGGTGATTGCGGCGACCAATCGCGATTTACGCCAGATGGTGCGCGAGGGGACATTTCGTGCCGATCTTTACTATCGTCTGGCCGTGGTGCATCTGGCCGCTCCGCCGCTTCGGGCCATACCTGAACTGACGGCGCATCTCATCGATCGTTTCGTCGAAACGCTCAATCTGCGGCGGGCGCAGAAATTCAGCCTGCCAGGATGGGTCCGCCGGCGGCTCATCGACTACGGATGGCCCGGCAATGTGCGCGAACTGCTGAACGTCGTGCAGCAATTGTCCATCTTCTGCGACGAGAACGCCGATCTGGACGGCATGCTGGGCGAGCTGTTGCAGCCGATATCGGCTTCTCAGGAACCCCGGCCGGGCGAATTCAGCCCACCTCCGTTGCCGCCAGTGGGGGACGAGGGCGATCTCAGGGAAGCCGTTCGCCGCTTCGAAAGGAGGATCATCGACAGAGCCATAGAAGTGCATGGAAGCAAGCGTGCGGCGGCGCGTGCGCTGGGCGTCGATATCGGCACGATCGTGCGAAAGACGACCGGTGCGGCACTCAATTGAGTTCAATGCCAAGACAGGGAGACAAACCAATGGCGTCACATACTGCAAGACTTTGGGTATCGCTTTCCGCGGTCGCGCTGCTTTCCAGCGCCCCAGTGCCTGCCTTTGCCGGGGGAACGCTCAATTTTCTCGGTTGGGAGGGCTATACCGATGCCAGCTTCGTCAAGGATTTCGAGAAGGAGAGCGGCTGCAAGGTGACATCCACCTTCGTCGGCTCCAATGACGACTTCGCACCCAAGCTGGCAGCGAGCCAGGGCGTCTATGACATCGTCTCGGTTTCGGCCGACACCACCGGCGTATTGGTGGCAGCCGGGCTGGTAGAGCCGATCGATATCTCGAAAATCAAGGGTTGGGACGGGATATTCCCCCTCTTCCGCAACGCCAAGGGCATCAATCATGACGGCAAGGTCTGGGGCGTGCCGCTGACCTGGGGCTCCATTCCCTTGATGTACAGGACCGACAAGATCAGCCAGCCGCCGGACTCCTATGCGGCACTGTGGGATCCGAAATACAAGGGCAAGATCGCCCTGTGGGACGACAAGAGCGCCATCTACAACACGGCGCGCCTTCTCGGGTACAACAACGTCTACGATCTGACGGACGACCAGCTTGCCGCGGTGAAGCAGAAGCTGATCGAGCAAAAGCCGCTGTTGCGCAAATACTGGAGCACCGCAGGCGAACTGGTGAACCTCTATGCCTCGGGCGAGGTTTGGATATCCAATACCTGGGGCGGTTTCCAGGTTGCCGAACTGCAGAAGAAGGGCATCCCGGTCAAGGAGTTCCTGCCCAAGGAGAAGGCCGACGGCTGGGTCGACAACTGGCAGATCGTCAAGGGTTCGCCCAACACCGACTGTGCCTACAAATACATCAACTTCATGGAGTCGCCGCGCGGCCAGTGTGGCGTTTCCTCCGCGACAGGGTACTCCGCGGCCAATCCCGTCGCCGCCAAGCAGTGCATGACGGCAGCCGAGTTCAAGGCCAAGCATGAGGACGACATCGGTTATGTCAACGAGTTGGTGATGTGGGAAACCCCCGCCCGGCTCGATGTCTATACCAACACATGGAACGCCGTTAAGGCGGCGAACTGACCACTGGCACCCTTGCCGCCGCCGGTCGATCGCCGGCGGCGGCTGCCGATATGCGGGAGCAATTCGCGTGCCCATTCTGGAAGTCGAGCACCTGTCGAAGACGTTCGCAGGGAGCATCGTTGCCGTTGACGATGTGTCCTTTGCGCTGGATGAGGGCGAGTTCGTCACCCTGCTCGGACCTTCGGGCTGCGGCAAGACGACGATGTTGCGGCTGATCGCCGGATTTGAAGCCTCCGACAGCGGCCGCATCGTGCTGAACGGGCGCGACGTGACCGATGAACCTCCTTACCGGCGCGCGGTCAATACGGTTTTCCAGGACTATGCGCTGTTTCCGCATATGACGGTCAAGGAGAACGTGGGCTACGGTCTGCGCATTGCCGGCGTGCCGCGCAAAGATGTGGCTTCTCGCGTTCACGAGTTCCTCCACAGCGTCGACCTCCTCGACAAGGCGGACAGCCGTCCCATGGAGCTTTCCGGCGGTCAGCGCCAGCGAGTCGCGCTGGCGCGCGCGATCATCCGCCAGCCAAAGGTGCTGCTCCTCGACGAGCCCCTCTCGGCGCTCGATGTCAAGCTGCGTGAGGCGATGCAGATCGAGTTGAGGCACCTGCATCAGAAGTTACGCATCACCTTTATCCTCGTCACCCACGATCAGAAGGAAGCGCTGGTCATGTCTGACCGCGTGATGGTGGTTGAATCAGGCCGTATCGTGCAAAGCGGCACGCCGACCGAGATCTACGAGCGTCCGGTGAGCCCCTATGTCGCCGACTTCATTGGCACGGCCAACATCTTGCCGGCGACGGTGGTCGGGCGGGAGAACGGTCACCTGGTGACGGCGGTGGGCGATGCCCGGCTTCAGGCGCCCATCGGGGCGAAGAGTTTTGGCGTCTCCGCGCCCGTGTTGCTTGCCATCCGGCCGGAAAAGCTCCGGCTCATCAGGCCTGATGGCGCCAAGGCCGGCTCTCTGACGGGAACGGTGGTCGAGACCCTGTTCCAGGGTAATTCGCTGCGGCTCAAGCTGGCGATTGCCGGCGGTACGCCGTTTGCCGTCGATCTGCCTCTGGGCTCCGCGCTTGAACAGGTCGGCCCGCCGGCGGTCGGCGAAACGGTGGTGATTGCGGTCGACCCGGCGAACGTCGTTGTTTTCGATGGCGAGGTGGCAAGGTGAGACTGACCGCCCGCCGCCGGCTCAACTCGCTCGCCGTCCTGGCGCTGCCGCTCGGCTGGACATTGCTGTTCATGATCGTGCCTTACGCGATCATGCTCGCCTACAGCTTCTTCCGCAAGCAGGGCTTCACCTTCGTTCCTGACCTGAACCTCGCCAATTACGCGACCCTGCTCAAGGATCCGCAATACCGCCAGGTGCTGCAGCGCACGTTGAAAATTGCCCTCACGGTGTCGCTGTCGGCGATGGTGCTCGCCTATCCGCTGGCCTATTTCATTGCCTTCAAGGTCCGCTCCCGGCGCATCCGCCTGTTCCTTTACATGATGGTGATCGTCCCCTTGTGGGTGTCCTATCTCTTGCGCGCCTATATCTGGAAGACGATCTTGGGCAGCGAGGGCGTGCTCAACTCGTTTCTGGTGTGGACCGGCGTCATCTCCGAACCCACCCCGCTCCTGCTCTACAACCAGTTCTCGATGGTGCTGACCCTCACCTATATCTTCGTCCCGTTCATGTTCATGCCGATCTACACGGCATTGGAGAAAATCCCCCGCAGCCTCATCGAGGCCTCCTGGGACCTCGGCGTCGACCCTTTGCGCACATTCCTGAAAGTGACGCTGCCGCTGTCTGTTCCGGGGCTGCTCGCCGGCTTCACCTTCACGTTCTGCCTGTCGTTCGGCGACTTCATCGCGCCGTTCCTGGTCGGCGGTCCGACCGGCACCATGGTGGCCAATATCGTGCAGTCGCAATTCGGCATCGCCTTCAACTGGCCGCTGGGCGCCGCCATATCGATGGTCATCCTGATGATCGTTCTCACCATCATAACCATCAGTGACCGGTTCGAGCGCACCGGCCGCATAGACCTGGGCTGAGCGATGGCCGCCGACAGCATATTCGCCAGACAGGAGGCTACCAGCCCGGCGCTGCGCCGCAGGCGGCGCCGCGGCGATCTGTCGACCGTCGTTCTCGGTGCCGTCGCGGTCCTGGTGCTGAGTTTCCTCTACCTTCCAGTGATCGTGCTTGTTGTCTTCAGCTTCAACGACAATTCGGTGATGACGCTGCCGCTCAACGGCTTCACGCTCGACTGGTACCGCAAGCTCTTCGCCAACGACGAGATGCTGAGGGCGATCCGCAACTCCTTCTATGTGGCAAGCTTCGCCACCGTCCTGACGACGTTGATCGGCGTGCCGGCCGCCTTTGCGCTCGACCGGGCGGACTTTCCGGGCAAGGCGATCTTCCGCCGCATCGTGCTTCTGCCTTTGACGCTGCCGGGCATCATCACCGGCATTTCGATGCTGCAGATGTTCCACATACTCGGCTTCAATCTCAGCCTCCAGACGGTGATCATGGGCCACGGTACGGCGCTTATAGCCATCGTGCTGACCCAGGTGTACGCGCGGCTGCAGCGCTTCAACCGCCGCTGGGAGGAGGCATCGAGCGATCTCGGCGGGCGGCCGTGGCAAACCTTTCTGCTGATCACGCTGCCCAATATCCGCTCCGCCCTCATCGGCAGCGCGCTGCTCGCCTTCACGCTGTCGTTCGACGAGATTCCGGTGACATTCTTTCTCACCGGCCGCGAGAACACCCTGCCCATGTACATCTATTCGACGCTCCGGCGCGGCTTCACGCCGGAGATCAACGCCATCGCCACGATCATCGTGGTTGCCTCGCTGGGGGTGATCCTGCTCTCGATAAAGCTGCTGCGAAGCAGTGACGCGCCAGGGGGCCAGTGAAGACGACGACGCTACACGCAGACGACAACCGCCACAGCAAATCGCTCTCGCCGAAATTTCGACCGAAGCATTGCTGCCATTACTGACCGGGCAAAACCAGGAGGTCCATCATGAACATTCAGACGAAGATCAATCCGGGCGTCACCAAAGGTGCGCTTATCAATGGGGAATGGGTCAGCGGCTCGGCCCAGCACTTCGAGGTGCGCAACCCCCATACCGGCCAGGTCCTGCACAATGTCGGGCGTTGCGACGCACGCGACGTGGATGCCGCAGTCGCCAGCGCACGCCGGGCGCAGCCGGCATGGGCGGCGCTTTCGGTGATCGAACGGGCGCAGATCATGCGCCGCATTCACCAGATGTTTCTGGAGCGCGCCGAGCCCATTGCCGAGATGATCACCGCCGAGATCGGCAAGACCATCACCGATGCCCGTGAGGAGGTTTTCGAATACTCGGTTCCCTCCTGGGGCAAGGCGGCGGAAGAGATCCTGCGCCATCGCGGCCTGTCCTTCCCCTCGACACAGGAGCGCACCACCAACAAGCGCCTGGTGATGAGCCATCGTCCGCTGGGCGTGGTCGCGGCGATCACACCCTATAACTTCCCCACCGATATTTCGTCGATCGCACTGGCCCACATCGTCGCCGCCGGCAACACCGTGATCTGGAAGCCGTCGGAGTTCGCCGCTGTCAGTTGTGCGATGCTGGCGGACGTCTTCAAGGAGGCAGGGCTCCCCGACGGGGTGATCAACGTTGTGCAGGGTCTGGGCGACGTCGGGGCATCGCTGGTCGAGCACCAAGGCGTCAACGGCATCTTCTTTACCGGATCGACGAAGACCGGCAAGGAGATCGCAACGAAGTGCGCCCTGCGCCCGCATCTGCTCGAACTGGGCGGCGACGGACCGTTCATCATCCTGGCCGACGCCGACATCGACCGCGCCGTCGATGCCGCGATGAACGGTTGCTTCTACTACTCGGGTCAGGTCTGCACCTCGGCCGAGCGCTTGCTGGTGCACGAAGCGGTCTACGACGAGTTTCTGGCAAAATTCCGCGCCGCGACCCACAAGCTGAAAATCGGCGACCCGGCCGATAAAGAAACCCAGATGGGCCCCTTGTGCAACCCGGCGACGCTGAAGCGGGTGCGCGAACACGTCGAGGATGCGCGCGCCAAGGGTGCCAGCATCGAGCAGATCGGCCCCGAGAAGGACCTCTATTATCCGGCGACCATCCTCACCGATGTCACCACGGATATGCTGATCGCCCAGGAGGAGACGTTCGGTCCGGTGGCGCCGATCATCAAGATTAAGTCCGCCGAGCAAGCCATCGAGATCGCGCATCAATCCGGCCTCGGTCTGATCGCCTCGCTGTGGACGCGGGACCTCGCAACCGCATGGCGGGTCGGGGAAGCGTTGCCGCACGGTTCGGTCAACATCAACGAAACGTCGAACTACTGGGACCAGTTGGCGCCTTTCGGCGGCACCGGGCTGAGCGGTGTCGGACGCGAATTGTCACAATGGTTTCTGGAGACCTTCACCGAGCGCAAGCTCCTCGTGTTCGATCTTGGCAATGCCGATGATCGCTACAGCCGTCGCGCCGAAGGCGGCTGGTAGTGACCTGCCTCCTGATTTTCGAACCGTTCTGAGTTGGAATTTTCACGGGTCTGCTGCGAGACCGAAGTCTGGACCGCCGGAAGCCGGAGTTTCCGGCGGCGATCACGGCGACGGGCTGGTTGCGCCGCCGGGATTTTGTAGTGCGCTCCAGATTGTCGGCGGGTCACCCGGGCCCAGGTCTTGATGTCACCGACCCCGACCCGTCGATCGCGATGGTGCGGGGTGTGGGCACGACAGATGCAGCCATCGGCGGGGCCGCAACGCCCTCAATCGAGCCGGTGACGAAACAGCCAGGCTGCGCCCGTCAGAGTCACCGCGGCGATCACCATCATCGGCCACAGGCGGGCAAATATCAGCGCAGATGGCAGGTCCTCAAGGAAGGTGCCGCGCACGATGATGAGAAAATAGCGCATGGGGTTGACGAGCGTCAGGTCCTGGATGACGGGCGGCATGTTGGAGATCGGCGTGGCGAAACCCGACAGGATGACGGCGGGCACCACGAACAGGAAGGCACCGAGGATGGCCTGCTGCTGGGTGCGCGCCAGTGAGGAGAGCATCAGGCCGACGCCGATCACCGCCAGGAGATAGAAGAACAGCGCCACATACAACAGCCCCAGGGCCCCGCGCAGCGGCACCCCGAACCACCAGACCGCAACGGCGATGATGACGCTGCCTTCCGCCAGCCCGATGACCATGGGGGGAACCGACTTGCCGATGAGGATCTCCAGCGGGCGAAACGGCGTCACCAGCAGTTGCTCGAACGTACCCACCTCGCGCTCGCGCGCCACGGTGAGCGAGGTGACGACGATCGTGACCACCAGGGTGAGCAACGCCACGATGCCGGGAACGATGAACCATTGGCTTTCGAGATTGGGATTGAACCATGACCTGACGACGAGGCTGGCCGGCGGCGGGGCCTGGCCATGATCCCTGAGCCAGTCGCTGTTGAAGCCGGAAACGATCCGGTTGGCATAGCCGAGGATGATGAGCGCCGTGTTCGACTGCCGCCCGTCGACGATCAACTGGAGCGGGGCGGTCTGTCCGGCCGCCAGATCGCGCGAGAAGGTCTGGCCGACATGCACGACGAGGCTTGCCCGCCTGGTATCGATCATCCCGGCGATCTCGGACTGCCGCGTGAGCCGTGCCACGACGTCGAAGGTCGGCGAGCCCTCAAAGCGCGCCAGAAGCTGCCGGGCGGGCAGGCCGGAATCCTCGTTGTAGATGGCGGTCGCGACATGCCGGACCTCGAAAGTCGCGGCGTATCCGAACACCACGAGCTGGATGAGTGGTGGCACGATGACGACCACGCGGCTCTTCTTGTCCTTCCAGATGGCCAGGAATTCCTTGACGATCAGCGCCAGCACCCGCTCCCACATGGCCACTGCCCTCCTATTCCAGCGACTTGCGGGTCCTGGCACGGGTAAGGGCCAGGAAGATCGCCGCCATGAGGATCAGCGCGCCGCCGTTGACCAGCACGATCGGCCAGACGTCGCCGGCGAGAAACAGGGTCTGGAGCGAGGAAACGAAATAGCGGGCCGGGATGAGGTGAGTGAGCCACTGGACGAGGCGCGGCATGCTGGAGATATCGAAGATGAAGCCGGAGAGGATGAAGGCCGGCAGGAAGGCGACGATGATGGCGACCTGGCCGGCGACGAACTGGCTGCGCGCCACCGAGGAGATCAGCAGACCCATGCCGAGCGCCGTCAGCATGTAGAGGGCCGATATCGCCAGCAGCACCAGGAGCGAGCCGCGAAGTGGCACCCCGAACAGAAATACCGCCATCGCCGTCGACAAGGCCATGCCGCCCATGCCGAGCACGAAATAGGGGATGATCTTGCCGAGCAGGATTTCGGCGATGCGCACCGGGGTGACCATCAGCGCCTCCCAGGTGCCCCGCTCCCACTCGCGGGCCACCACCATCGCCGTCAGCAAGGTGCCGATCAGCGTCATGATGATGGCGATGAGACCGGGCACGAGGAAATTGCGGCTCCTGACCTCGGCATTGAACCACACCCGCTGCTCGACGCTGACCGGCGGGCTGAGGGCGTGGCCGTGATCGAGCCCGTATTGCATGAGCCACTTCTGCCAGGCGCCTTCGATGTAGCCGGAGACGATGCCGGCGGTATTGGCATCGGTGCCGTTGACGATGACCTGAATCGCAGCGCCCGTCGGGGAGAACATGCGACGGGCAAAATCGCTTCGCAGGACAATGATGGCATCGACATCGCCGGCGATCATGGCTTCATTCGCCGCGCTGCGGCCGGCCATCAGGCGCGGGGCGAAATAGGTCGAGTTCAGCAATGAGGCCGTGAAACTTGTCGTCTCGCTGCTGGGGTTCTCTACCACCACGGCGAGGGGGACATGCCTGGCATCGAGCGAGACACCGTAGCCGAACAGCATCAACAGGATGGCCGGCAACACGAAGGCGATGGAAATGCTGCTCGGGTCGCGAAGGATCTGCAGCGCCTCCTTGCGGATCAGACCCTTGAGGCGCCTCGGGGAAATGCCGCCGCCGGCCGTCCGGCGTTGCGAGCCCGGCGCGATCATAAGGGATGTTCCCGGTCGTAATGTTCGATCAGGTCGACGAATGCGTCCTCAAGCGTCGGTTCGGGAACGTCGGCGCGCGCATGCTCCTTCCTCAGCTCGTCGGGGGTGCCGGCGGCCACCAGCCGGCCGCGGTAGATGATGCCGATGCGGTCGCAGTATTCGGCCTCCTCCATGAAATGGGTCGTCACCATGATGGTCACCCCGGCCGATGCCATGGCGTTGATGCGCCCCCAGAATTCGCGGCGCACGAGCGGATCGACACCGGAGGTCGGCTCGTCGAGAAACAGGACGCCCGGTTCATGCATGACGGCACAGGCCAGCGCCAGGCGCTGCTTGTAGCCGAGGGGCAGATCGCCGCTGGTCGCCTCGGCAAAGGCGCGAAGACCCAGATCCTCCAGCTCCACCGCGATCCTGTCCTTGCGTGCCTGGCCCTTCAGGCCGTAGGCGCTGGCAAAGAACTGCAGGTTCTGCAGGACGCTCATGTTGCCATAAAGGGAAAACTTCTGCGCCATGTAGCCGATATGGCCGCGTGCCAGCGGCGCCGAGCGCCTGAGGTCGATGCCGAGCACCAGTGCCTTGCCATCGCTCGGCGGCAACAGCCCGCACAGCATCTTGAAGGTGGTGGACTTGCCGGCGCCGTTGGGGCCGAGGAGACCGAAGATCTCACCGCGCCTGACCGCGAAGTCGATGGAATCAACCGCAATGAAATCCCCGAAGCGGCGCACCAGGCCCTCCACTTCGATGACCGTGTCGGGCTTTCCCGCGACACTCGCATCGCCGACCGCAGATGGCATGGCGGGGGATCGCGACGCAGGCCCGGCCACCGCCGCACCGTCGCCCTCCTTGAGCAGGGAGACAAAGGCGTCCTCGAAGGCCGGCTTGACCGCACTGACGCGCACCGGGCCGGCCTTCAGTCCTTTGCAGCACTTCGCGAGCCCGGCCTTGCCGGCGCCCCTGGTGACGAGCACCCGGATGTCGCTTCCCTTGACGATGGCGTCGACCACCTGCGGAAGGCCGATCACCTCGCGCAGCACCCGCCGGCGGTCAGCCTTTTCGGTGCGCAGGACAAAGGTTCTGCCCTTGAGCCGGTCGCGGAAAGTTGCTGGCGGCCCGGCGGCGAGAAGCTGGCCCTCGTTGACCAGCATGACCTCGTGGCAGCGTTCGGCCTCGTCGAGATAGGCGGTCGCCCACAAGATGCTGATGCCTTCGGCAAGCAGCGACTGGACGATCTGCCACAGTTCGCGCCGCGAAACCGGATCGACACCGACGCTCGGCTCATCGAGCAATAAAAGACGCGGCGGATGCACCAGGGTGCAGGCGAGACCGAGCTTCTGCTTCATGCCGCCGGAGAGTTTGCCGGCCAGCCGCGCCCCGAACGGTTTGAGGCCGGTGAACGCCGTCAGCTTTTCGATCTGCCGGCTTCGCTCCGCCCCGGCGAGCCCTTGCAGGTCGGCATAAAGCTCGAGGTTTTCAGCGACCGAGAGATCCTCATAGAGACCGAAACGCTGCGGCATGTAGCCCACGTTTGCCTGTACCAGCTCGGGCTCGGCCACAACGTTGTGGCCGAGGACCCTGACTGTGCCCGCATCGGGCTTGAGGAGTCCTGTCAGCACCCGCATCAGCGTCGTCTTGCCGGCACCGTCTGGGCCGACGAGGCCGGTGATGCGGCCGGCCTGCACCGTGAAGGAGAGCCCGTCGAGCGCCTTGACCGTCCGCGTGCCTGAGGCAAAGCGCTTGACCACGCCTTCGACCTCGATCACCGGCGCGGTCATGGGGTTGGGCTCTGCCAAGGCTTGACCTCGTGCCGATCTAGGGTCTGTCGATCTTCAGGTGGACCGTGACCGGCATGCCTTGCAGGAGACTGCCGTCGCCGTTCTTGACATAGACCCGCAGGCGATAGACCAGGCTGGTGCGCAATTGCGGCGTCTCCACCGTCTTGGGCGTGAATTCGGCGATGGGCGAGATGAAGCCGACCCAGCCCACATAGGGGTGGCCGGGTCTTGAATTCGGAGAAGATTTCAGCCTTGGTGCCTGAATGGATGCGGCCGAGGTCTGGTTCGTCGACATAGCTGCGCACCCACACCGGATCGGTGAGCGCCACAGTATAGACGGGCGTGTTGGCCTGCACGACGGCACCGGGCTCGACGATGCGGGTGTTGATGACGCCCGCCTCCTTGGCATAGAGCCTGGTGTAGTCGAGACGCCTCAGGGCGAGGAGAAGCTGCGCCTGGCTGGCGCGCAGTTGCGCTCGCGCCTGGGTGATGTCTTCAGTCCTCGGCCCCTGGACGGCCATCGACAATTCCTGCTGGGAGGCGCGCAACAGGGCTTCAAGATTGTTGACGCGGGCCTGGTCGGCATCGAGTTGCTGCAACGGCGCGAAGCGGTCGCTGGCCAGTTGTTCGGTGCGCTTCAGCGTGGCGCGTGCATCGGCCAACTGCGCCTGGATGGCCTGGGCATTCTCGCGCGCCTTCCTGATTTCCTCGGGTCGGCTGCCGGCCAACAGCCGGTCGAGGGCGGCCTTTTGCGCGCCCACATCAGCCTTGGCGGCTTCGACGTCGGCATCGTAGATCTCGGTTTCGAGGGTGGCGAGAAGTTCGCCCTTCTTGACCTTGTCGCCCTCTTCGACCAGCATGCTTGCGACCCTGCCGGCGATGTTGAAGGCAAGATCGGCCTCGCGGATGTCGACATTGCCGTAGAGGACGAGCTGATCGGGATTCGACGAGTTGTCGCCGCGCAGTCGCATATAGGCGTATCCACCGCCGCCGGCGAGCGCTGCGACGACCGCCAGGCCAATCAGGCCTTTGATGCCGGGATGCATTCATTCACTCCTGTCACCTGCGCCTATCATCGACACGCATGACGCTCAAGTGTGAAGATGGTCTCAAAGACGCAAGGGTCAGGCTGAGAGTGTCGCGACACCGTGTCAAGTGATCGGCCGTCCAGCCCTCCCGGCCAGCCATGGGGGACGGTCAATCCATGGTGACGACGATATTGCCCACGTGGCCCTTTGCCATGAAGGCCTCCTGGGCTTTGACCAGATCGCGCAGCGGAAAGGTCATGGCAAGCAGCGGCTTGAGAAGGCCCTGCTCGATGAGCTTCACGACCCGCGCCATGGTACCGGGGGGCACAATGGTGGCGCCGGTGAGTTGCAGGTCCTTGTAGACGAGCTGCCGCAGGTCGAACGCGACCATCGGTCCGGCGATGGCGCCTGAGGACGAATAGCGCCCGCCATGGCGCAAGGCTGCGATCATGCCGGTGAACATGCGCCCGCCCACCACATCGAGCGCCACCTCTACCGGGCCGCCGGCGGCGGTCCTTATGGCGGTATCGAGATCGGCTTCGTTGCGATCGACCACCGCATGGGCGCCCAGCGTCATCAGGCGGTCGGATTTGTTGCCGGAAGCAATGGCGATCACCCGAGCACCGCGCAGCCGGCAAAGCTGGATGGCGGTCGAGCCGACACCTCCCGAGGCCCCGGCGATGACGGCGGTCTCGCCGGGCTTCAGGCCGGTGTGCGAAATGAGGTTTACCGCCGTCGTGGCCACGCACGGGAAGGTGGCCAGTTCGGCATCCGACAAAGGGCTTGAAATAGCATGGACATTTTCCGCCCTGACTCGTGTGTAGTCGGCAAAGCCTCCATCGCACTCGGAACCGAAATAGCCCGAAATCTTCGGGTTCATGTAGTCGCCGGGGCCCAGCAGCCACGGGTCGATCATCACCCGCTCGCCGATGCGTTTTTCGTCCACGCCCTGACCGACAGCGGCGATGCTGCCGGCAACATCGGCGCCCTGGATGCGCGGGAAGGCGAGGGGTTCACCCGTCCAGGTGGCGGTTGAGGCATCGGCCCCGGCGAGGCCTTGCCTGCCGCCATCGCCGACGCCGGTTGTCACGTTCGTGGCGTACCAGGCGATGCGGGTGTTGATGTCGGTGTTGTTGAGGCCGCAGGCGGCGACCTTCACCAGCACCTCGCCTGGACCCGGCTTCGGCACCGGCCAATCCTCGCGATATTCGAGCTTGTCGAGGCCGCCATGCCCGGTAAGCACCACGGCGCGCATGGTTTCAGGTATGTGCATCTGCTCCCTCTCTGCATCCACTGGTGCAGCACCTGGATGGAATGTTCCGAATCGACCCCGCATTTCGGGCCGGCAACCGCGGTTCTCCAACCTGCGCGCCATGCTACCACACTATCCACATCCTGCGTTCCAACATGCCGGAAGCGCAGTGACGGGGAACGGGCTGGCCGGTCTGTCACGCAACTGTCATCAATGCTTCGTAGGAATCCGTGGATTGTGGATTCTGGGGACCATGGATCACACGCCGCGCGGCATCCGAGCTGCACGTGTGGCGTATTGGCAGGCGCAAGACGAGAGCATGATGGACAAGGACAACATCGAGCCGTTCAACGTGCTCTTTCTGTGCACCCAGAACTCGGCCCGCTCCATCATGGCCGAATGCATCCTCAACCGTCTCGGGCAGGGAAAGTTCCACGCCTTCAGCGCCGGCAGCCATCCGCGCGGCGAGGTCAATCCCTACGCGCTCGACCTCTTGCGCAAACAGAACTACAAGGTTGACGAATTGCGCTCCAAGTCGTGGGACGAATTTGCCCTGCCCGATGCGCCGAAACTCGATTTCGTCTTCACCGTCTGCGATCAGGCCGCCGCCGAGGTCTGTCCGATCTGGCCGGGCCAGCCCATGACGGCTCACTGGGGCCTGCCCGATCCGGGCAAGGCCGAAGGCAATGAGGCGCAAAAGCGCCTTGCCTTCGCCGATACGCTGCGCATGCTCAACCAGCGCATCGGCATTTTCGTCAGCCTGCCGCTCGCCTCGCTCGGCCGTTTGTCGCTGCAACGCAAGCTGGACGACATCGGCCGCTCGACCGCCCCGCCGGCTGGTTAAGCTGGCTTGCCCGCCGCAAACTCGTCGACGGCGCGCATCAGCGGCGTCATCCACATGAAGGCGGGGCCGCCATGCATGATGACGGCCTGAAAGCCCGCCTCGACAATCTCGCCGGCGGAGGCGCCGGCGCGTACGGCGTTCTTCACATGAAAGGCAATGCACCATTCGCACTGGGAGGCCACGGCCAGGGCGATGTTGATCAGTTCCTTGTCCTTCAACGGCAGGCTTGAACCGCTTTCGGCCTCCTTGATGAAGTTGAGGAAGCCCGCCGTCTCGCGCGGGAATTCGCGCTGCAACCGGCGCGTCAGCTCGCCCACTTCGCCGAGCCGCTCCTTCATGGTCGTCATTGAGATCCTCCTTGCCGTTTCGTGGCTCCACCGCCCGCCCGCACCACCGCGACGGTATGGCGGGCAATCATCAGGTCTTCATCGGTCGGTATGACGAACACCGAGACAGCGCTGTCGGGGGCGCTGATCTGCGTGCGGCTTGCAGCGTTGGCGGCCTCGTCCAGCCTGACGCCCAGCCATTCGGCATACCGGCAGGCGCGCGCCCTCACCGGGGCAGCGTGCTCACCGATGCCGCCGGTGAACACCAGCACGTCAAGGCCGCCGGCGGCGGCGGCGAGCGAGCCGAGTTCGCGCCCGATGCGATAGGCGAAGAGGTCCACCGCCTCCCTTGCCTCTGCGGCCGGGCTGGCGAGCAGAATGCGCATGTCATCGCTGATGCCGGAGACACCGAAGAGGCCGCTGTGGCTGTAGAGGAGGTCGCTCAGGGCGTCGTAGTCCATGTCCTTTTCCTTCATCAGGTAAAGGATCACGCCGGGATCGAGCCTGCCGCAGCGCCGGCCCATGGGCAGGCCCTCCAGGGCGGTGAACCCCATGGTGGTGGCAAGGCTGCGGCCATCGCGCATGGCGCACATGCTGGCCCCATGCCCGAGATGGGCGACGACGACGCGGCCCCTGGCAGCAGACCCGGCGTAGCGGGGAAGGACGCTGGCGATATACTCATAGGACAGGCCATGAAAGCCGTAGCGACGCACGCCTTCCCCCGTCAACGCGCGCGGCAGGGCATAGGTCGTTGCCAGCGCCGAATTGGTGTGGTGGAAGGCGGTGTCGAAGCAGGCGACCTGCGGCAGTCGAGGGGCGATTTCGCCGAGCCGCCGTATGGCAGCGAGGTTATGGGGCTGATGCAGTGGCGCCAGCGGTACAAGCGCCTCCAGTTCGGCAAGCACGTCGGGGCGGGCAAGCACCGGCGCGCTGAACCGTGCGCCGCCATGCACCACGCGATGCCCGGCGGCGACGAGTGAATAGTCCCTGGCGTGGCCCTCGAACCAGTCCACCACGACCTGCAGCAGGTTTGCATCATCCGAGGCGGCCGGCAGATCGCGTTCGATGGCGGTGGCGCCTCCGGCTTCATGAATGATGAGCCGCGGCGCATCGCCGATGCCCTCGATCTCGCCGTGGGCGACGGGCGCGGGATCGCCGGCTCCGGACGGGCAGGTATAGAGCGCGAACTTGAGGCTCGACGATCCGGCGTTGAGGGCGATGATCGCATCGGTCATGGATGGCGCCTGAGCCGGTGGTGCTCGACCATGGCCGCAACTGCGCAGGACGCCAGGCGGCTCTCGATGCTGTCGGCGCGGCTGGTCAGGATGATCGGAACCCGCGCCCCGACCACCACGCCGGCGGCATCGGCCCCGGCGAGGTATTCCAGTTGCTTGGCCAGCATGTTGCCGGCCTCGACGTCCGGCACCACCAGGATATCGGCCCGTCCGGCAATGGGAGACTCGATTCCCTTGGCCCGCGCGGCGCTCAGCGAGACCGCATTGTCGAAGGCCAGCGGGCCGTCGACGATACCGCCGGTGATCTGCTTGCGGTCGGCCATCTTGCACAGGGCCGCGGCGTCGACAGTGGAGGGAATTTTCGGCGTCACCACTTCGACGGCGGATAACAACGCCACCTTGGGCAGGGTGATGCCCAGCGCGTGCGCCATGTCGATGGCGTTCTGAACGATGTCGCGCTTTTCCTCCAGGTCCGGAGCGATGTTGATGGCACCGTCGGTGATGAGCAGCGGCCGGTCCTGGCCGGGGACGTCGAGCAGGAAGACATGACTGAGGCGCCGGCCGGTGCGCAGGCCATCGGTGCTGTGGACGATGGGATGCATGAACTCGTCGGTATGAAGGCTCCCCTTCATCAGCGCGTTGACCTCGCCTTTCTGCGCCATGGCGACCGCCTTGGCGGCGGCTGCATCGGAATGCGCGGTCGCCACCAGGCGATAGGGCGAAAGATCGAGGCCGGCTTCTTCGGCGGTAGCGCGGATCTTGTGCTCGGGGCCGATCAGTACCGGGACAATCAGGCCCGCCTTGGCGGCCGCCACCGCCCCGCCCAGCGAGTTGGCATCGACCGGATGGACCACCGCGGTGATGATCTGCTCCAGCTTCTCCGCCTTGGCGATGATCTGGCGGAATTTTTCGCCGCGCTCCTCCAACTTGACGTCGGGAAGGATGATCCGTGGCCGCCTGATCTTTTCGGTCGGGGCGATCACCAGGGCGGTGCCGTCGATCACCACCTTGCCATTCTGGTTGGCGCACTTGCAATCGAAGCTTATGCGATGGTGCTTTTCGTCCTTTTCGAGTGCCTTGACGGTCACGGTCACCGTGTCGCCCAACCCGATGGGTCCGAGGAAGCGCAGGCTCTGGTCGAGATAGATGGTGCCCGGCCCCGGCAGTTCGGTACCAAGTACGGTCGAGATCAGGGCGCTGCCCCACATGCCGTGGGCGATGACCTTGTGGAACATGTCGGACTTGGCGAAATCAGGATCGACATGCGCGGGATTGACGTCGCCCGACATCACCGCGAAGAGCTCGATATCGCGCTGGGTGAGCCGTCGCGTCAGGCCGGCCTGGTCGCCGACGGTGATTTCATCGAAGGTCCGGTTCTCGATAACGTCGATGCCAGGCTTCATTTCATTGATCCTCAATAGCCGCCGATCACCTGGGCACTGCCGGCGTGACTTCCTTGACCGACGCTCCGGCAGGCGGCCGCATGTTCGGCCGCTTCCACTCTCGGCATCGGTCTAGTCCTTGTGCACGTAGGTCCCGGGGGCATCGCACAACGCTTGAAGTTCCTTTTGGGCGCCACCCATCGCCGGGGGCTTCACCTCGCCGCTGGAATGCTCGTTGAGCCACGCCTGCCAGGCCGGCCACCACGAGCCTTCACGCTCAGGGGTAGTGGCGAACCATTCCTCGGGTGCCACGTAGGCATCGCCGTCATGCCGGGTGGCGATGCGGTGATGCCGGCGGGGGTGGCCCGGCTCGGAGATGATGCCGGCATTGTGGCCGCCGCTGGTCAACAGGAACGACACATCGGTATCGGCGAGGTAGTTGAGTTTGTAGACCGACTTCCACGGCGCGACATGGTCCCGTTCGGCGGCGACCACGAAGATCGGCACGTGGATGTCGCCCAGTGTGACCGGCTTGCCGTCCACAAAATAGTGGCCTTCGGCCAAATCGTTGTCGAGAAACAGCTTGTGCAGGTACTCAGAATGCATGCGATAGGGCATGCGGGTCGCATCGGCGTTCCACGCCATCAGGTCGTTCATCGGCGTACGCTCGCCCAACAGGTAATCATGGACAATCCGCGACCAGATCAGGTCGTTGGAGCGCAACAGCTGGAAGGTCCCGGCCATCTGCCTGGTGTCGAGATAGCCCTGGTCCCACATCAGGTCTTCCAGGTAGGAGACCTGGCTCTGGTCGATGAACAGCATCAGTTCGCCGGCCTCGGTGAAGTCCGTCTGGGCGGCGAACAGGGTCATCGACTTGAGCCAGTCACGGCCGTCGCGGCCAAGTGCGCCCGCGGCAATCGACAGCAAGGTGCCGCCGATGCAGTAGCCGACGGCGTGCACCTGCTCTTTCGGGGCTACCTTGCGCACCGCTTCGAGGGCCGCCATGACACCGCTGTGGACATAATCGTTCATGCCGAGGTCGCGATCTTCCTCGGTCGGGTTCTTCCACGAGATCATGAACACCGTATGGCCCTGGTCGACCAGGTACTTGACCAGCGAATTGCCCGGCGACAGATCGAGGATGTAGTACTTCATGATCCATGCCGGAACGATCAGCACCGGCTCGGCCTGAACCTTCGCCGTCGTCGGCGCGTACTGGATCAGTTCGATCAACTGGTTGCGGTAGATGACCTTGCCGGGGGTGATGGCGACGTTCTTGCCCACCTGGAAATTCTCCGAGCCCACCGGCGGCTTCTGGAGGACCGTTCTCTCCCAGTCCTCAATAAAGTTCTGGAAGCCACGCACCAGGTTCAGGCCACAGCTCTGTACGGTAGCCTTGAGAACCTCCGGGTTGGTCTGCGGGAAGTTGGAGGGCGAGAACACATCGAGGATCTGGCGGGCCGAAAACGCGGTGACCTCCTGATGGTGGGTGGAAACGCCTTCAACGCTGTCGGTGGCGTTGTGCCACCATTGCTGCAACAGGAGAAATGACTGGTACCAGGCCGCAAACGGCATCTGCTGCCATTCCGGCGCCCGGAAGCGGTAATCCTGCGGTAGCGGCTCTATACAGGGCTCCTGGCCCTTGCCGGTCATCGCACGCTCCAGATAGGCACTGAAGGTGATACTCTTGCGCAGCGCCTTGCGCACCAGTTCGGCCTGCTTTCCCGGTGAGTTTGCCAGATGCACAACCCAGTCCAGATAGGCCGCCGAGACCGAGGCCGGTGACAGCCCTGCCGTCAGCCGGGCTTCGTTGGCATGCAGAAAGCGGTCGATGGGAAAAACGTGGGCGGCATTCGACGGCAGATCGCTCATGGCAATTCTCCTGGGCATGGAACGCATTTCATGCCGATCCCCGCAAACTGAACCGCCCGTTCAGCGTCCCTGACGGATTGGCCGGAACGACATGCTGTAAATGGGACCGGTAATTGTGCATTGCAATATGATTTTTCGCATTTCTGTATTTTTTTCGCATTTTTGTCGGCGATTTCGTTGTGCTGCGACGCAACATCGCAGATTTCTCAGCCCTGTTTGGGGTGGGTCAGTCGAGCCTCGTCGCAATCCGTCCGATGTGGCGGGCCGTCTTTGCCCCACCGTGCCGCATCAACCGATAGACATAGACCTTGGCAGCGTTCTCGATGGGGATCCACAGCAGGGCATAGGCCCATATGGCCAGCGCGTATTTCCATCCGATGGGTGTGACCGACCAGCCGTAAACGGCGGCCAGCGTCCCCAGAACCTGCGTGGTTTCAGTGGTGGCGACGAGCTTCCAGTTCGGCCATGGACGGTCCCAGAGCCAACGCTCGTTGCGCGCCACATAGAGAGTGAGGTGCCCGGCCACCAGCAGTTTGAGGAACATGATGGTCTGAATGATGTCTCTGGGGATATTGAGATAGACATCGGCGATCCAGAACAGCACGAAGGTCTCGATCACCCCGACAACGCCCAGCACGATGCTCAAGGTGAGCACACGATGCATGTCCCAGCGCACCGGGCGCTGGGCCACGGGCGCGTTGTCGTAGGCGATCATCATGATCGGGAAGTCGTTGAGGATGGCCAGCAACACGATCATCACGGCGGTGACAGGGTAGAAATTGAACACCAGAATTGACAGCGTCATGAACAACAGGACGCGGATGGTCTCGGCAATGCGGAACACGGCGTAGCTGTTCATGCGCTCGAAGATCTTGCGCGCCTCTTCGATGGCCCTGGTGATGACCGACAGGCCGACATCGGTGAGTACCAGATCGGCAGCGGCGCGCGCCGCATCGGTCGCCCCGCTGACGGCGATGCCCACATCTGCCTGCTTCAGCGCCGGGGCGTCGTTGACCCCGTCGCCGGTCATGCCGACGATATGGCCACGGGCCTGTAATTCCCTGACGATCTTGAACTTGTGCTCGGGGAACACCTGGGCAAAGCCGTCGGCTGTCTCGATCCTGTCGCCATCCTGGCCCTGGCCGTCCTTGTCGAAGGCCTGGTCGGCGGCGATGATATTGGTGCCCAGGTCCAGCTTGCCGGCGATTTCGCGGGCGATGGCCACATGATCGCCGGTCACCATGCGCACATCGAGCCCCATGGCCTTGGCCGCATGGATGGTCGCCAGGGAATCGTCCCTTGGCGGATCGAACAGGGCGATGAGACCGAGATACTGCCATTTGCCGCTGGCATCGGTGCGGGCGACGCCGAGGGTCCGGTAACCGGTGCTTGCCAGTTTGTCCGTGTGCGCGGTGACCTCCTGCCGCAGATCGGCATCGGCGCCGCACAGTTCGAGAATGGCCTGCGGCGCGCCCTTGGAAACGCGGAATTTTCCCTGCTTGCCGGCGATGTCGGCGTCGGCGCGCTTGCGCACCGGATCGAAGGGATCGAAGTTCACGACCTTGTAGTCCCGCAATGCCGCAGCATCGCCGAGCCCCGTCATGATGGCCTGGTCGATGGCATCGGGACTGTCGCTGCGCGAGGCCAGGGCAGCAGCCAGGATGATCTCGCGGGGCCCAGCTGCCGCGATGACCACCGGATCGCCGAGCGTCAATGCGTTCTTGGTGAGGGTGCCGGTCTTGTCCGAGCACAAGATGTCCATGCCGGCCATCTCCTCGATGGAGACCAGCCGCGACACGATCGCCTTCATGTGGGCGAGCCTGACGGCGCCGACCGCCATGGTGACCGACAAGACGGCGGGCAGGGCAACCGGTATTGCCGCCACCGTGAGGATCAGGGCGAAGAGGATGGTCTCCACCAGCGGGTCGTGGCGGAACAGCGCCACCACCAGGATCAGCGCAACCAGCCCGAGGGTGATGACGATCAGGAAATCGCCGATCCTGAGGACGGCCTTCTGGAAATGCGATGTGGTCGTGGCACTTTCCACCAGCTTGGCGGTGCGCCCGAAATAGGTCCCGGCACCGGTCGCGGTCACCACCGCCTTCATCTCGCCGGTCCTGGCGATGGAGCTTGAATAGGCAATGTCGCCGACAGCCTTGTCGACCGGCAGGGATTCGCCCGTCAGCGCCGACTGGTCGACGCTCAGATATTCGCCCTCCACCAGCGCCACGTCGGCGGGAATGATGTTGCCCAGGCGCAGCATGATCACATCGCCCGGCACCAGCTCGCGTGCAGCGATGTCGCGCCATTTGCCGTCGCGCAGGACATGAGCCTTGAGCGCCAGGTTCTGCTTGAGCGCGGCAATGGCATTGTCGGCCTTGAATTCCTCCCAGAAGCCGACGCCGGCGTTGATGAGCAGCATGATCGCGATGATGATGAAGTCTTCCCAGTGCCTGACCACCGCCGACAGGATGGCCGCCGCCTCGATCATCCACGGGATGGGGCCCCAGAAGAACGACAGGAATTTCACCAGCGGACTGGTGTGGTGTTCCTTGATGGCGTTGGGGCCATGTTGCGCCAGCAGGCGCTGGGCCTCGGCCTGGGTGAGGCCGCTATTCAGGTCGGTATCGGGACACGCAGGCGCGCTTTTCCCTGCTTCGGGTACGGGCGGTGCGGATTGCTTCAATCGAAAGGCCTCCACTTTTGCCGGCATCGACCTGATCGCGCCGGCCCGCCCGCGCAGGCGGGTTATTCGCCAACAGCCTGGCGGCTAACTCCCTGTCGGCGGACAAGCGCGAAGACGTCATCGACCGTCACCCTGTAATAACGCGCGATGCACGCATTCGACAGGCCCAGGTCCACCAGCGCATCGAGACTTGCAGCGGAAATGGGCCAGTTGGTGGCATGACAGCAATATTCACCACACGGCGGATCAATTGCCGCAGGTGACGTGTGTTGGGTATGCACGGCCATGACAAGTTCCTCCCTGCTACAACGCATGCACACTGTCGCCAGAATGGCGGCAACACCCTTGTCGGGGCTCGTACGGCTTGTCGCATGCGATTTTCGTTTCTGGCTTCAACGCCGGCGCGATCGGACGTCGTGCGGCGCTCTAGCCTCAGGTCCTCGCGTCGGCCTGCGAGGCGGTCGCACCGGGTTCCGACGCCGCCGCCCACAAGCTGGCGGTGTTGCGTACCGCCTGCTCCATCAGCTTCGGCATCTCGGCCGTATAGGATTCCATCGCCTGGCGGGCAAAATCCGACTGAGCCGCGACGGCTTCGTTCAGATTTGCGCATTGCGAGATGGTCGCGAACAGCCCGGCATCGGCCGCCAGGCGCTGGCTCGCAAAGCGCGAGAGCTCCTGGTTGAAGGCCATGGCATTGGCCAACATGGCCTGGCCCAGTTTTGCGTTCGCCGCAACCGGATTGGCCGGCAGAGGCAGTCCCTCAAAGGCCGGGAATCCAAACCATCTGTTCCCGGTCCGCGCCGCTTGCTTCTTTTCAGTCGTCATGTACCCATCCTCCTGACAAACCGCCTGTTCAATCGCGACAGGTGGCAGCACATAGCCCACCCCTAGTTTATTTGTAGCCGGCTGGCAGGGCTGCTGCGTTGACTCAAATCAACAGCGCGCACGTTCCGACGAAAAGTCGGTCAGACAGTTCCGTCGGGCCAGAAAGGGCTCTAGTTGATCGGTGAGCCGCCTTCGCGCTTGCGCCGCTGCATGTAATCGATGAGGGCCTCGACGATGCCCTCATCGATGGCCGGTGGCTGGTAGTCCTTGAGCATCTGGTGCCAGATATGGTTGGCTCTGGTCACGGCATCGATGCTGCCGCGCTCGACCCATGTGTCGTGGTTGTCCCAGTTCGACAGGAGCGGCGAATAAAACGCCGTCTCGTAGCGCTCAAGGGTATGGGCGGCGCCGAAGAAGTGGCCGGCCGGGCCAACCTCGCGGATGGCATCCAGTGCCAGTGTCGCCACCGAAACCTCCGGCGGCTTGCAGTAGGCTGCCATCATCTGCAGCATCTCGGCGTCGATGATGAGTTTTTCGAACGAGGCAGTGAGGCCGCCGCCCAGCCATCCCGCCGCGTGGTTGATCAGATGCGCGCCGCCCAAAAGCGAGCCCCACAACGACATCTGGCTCTCATAGGCGGCCTGGGCATCGTTGCAGTTGGCCGCGGTCACGTTGCTGGAACGGAACGGCACCTTGAGGCGGCGCGCCAGTTGGCCGGAAATCTGCGCCGCCTGGGCATATTCCGGGGTTCCGAAAGCCGGCGCGCCGGTCTTCATGTCGACATTGGAGGTGAAGCCGCCATAAACCACCGGCACGCCCGGCCGCACGATCTGGGTGAGCGCCATGCCGGCCAGTGCCTCGGCATGTTGCAGGGAAATCGCCCCGGCAATGGTGACCGGCGACATGGCGCCGGCCAGCGTGAAGGGCGTGATGACGGCGGCCTGGCCATGTTCGGCCAGCGCGATCAGCCCTTCCGCCATGGGAATGTCGAGTTGCAGCGGCGAGTTCATGTTGATGATGCCGGTGAACACCACCTTTTGCGTCAGGTCCTCGCGCTTCAGGCCGAAGGAGATGGCGGCCATCTCCAGGGCATCGACGGTGCGGCTCAAGCCCAGCGTCTGCGGCTGCCAGTTCTTGTCGGTGAGGGTGATCTCGGCGAAATAGAGATCGAGATGGCGGGTATTGGGCGGCAGGTCCATGGCCTCGAACGGGCCGCCGCCTTCCTGGTGCAGGATGTTGAGCGATTGTACCAGGCGAATGTAGTCGCAGACCTCCACATAGGTGCCTTGCCGCCGCCCCTTCTCCAGATCGCTCACATAGGCCGGCCCGCCGACCGCCGAGAAGATCACATCGCTTCCCCCGAGCCTGACGTCGTGGCGCGGATTGCGGGCGGCAAGCGCGAAGCCGGCAGGCGCGTTGCCGACCAGTCCCTCGACCAGATGCCGGTCCAGCCGCACCTGCATGGCGGGCTCATCGACTGTCGCACCGGCACCGGCAAAGAGGCTGCGCGCCCGGCCGTCGAGGACGCGCAAGCCAATGGTCTCGAGGATCGTCAATCCGGCCTCGTGGATGGTTTCGATGTGGTCGCTGGAAAGCACCTCGATCGGCTTGTAGGGCATCGACACCTGGCGAAAGGGCGCCTGTTGAAGGTTGCCGGCAACCCGGCTCGGACGTCCGGCGCGGCGGCGCCCGGTGCCCCTGATCTCCGCTCTGCTTGTCATCGTCGCAACTCCGGTCGGGGTTCACGCGGACGGACGTTCGCGCCGTAGTTCTGCCTCCGGCGGTTCATCGAAACGGCGCGCCATGAGATGGCCCGCATAGACGGCATCGGCCACCGATGACGGTGCCAGACAATCGCCGATGCGCTGCACGAAGGCAATGCCGGCCGCCCTGAGCGCCACCGGATCGGCGGTGAGCGCGCGGTACAGCTCATCGGTTGCCAGCCGTCCAGTGACGAGGACGAGGCAGTCGCCCGCTATGGTGGTGAGGCGCCCGGTAAAGGTGCAGGCGATATCGACTTCACCGGCCCTGACCGCTGCCAGCCGCTGCGACAGGACCAGTTTGACTCCAAGCTCCATGAGGCGCGACTGGATGAAGACCTGCTCGTCGGTCATCTGGGTCCACATGGAGATGAGCGGCGCCGGCGTGATCAGGGTGACGGCCTTGCCCTCGCGGGCGAAACGCTCGGCCAGTGCCCCGGCGACGGCGTAATGATCGTCGTCATAGAGGACCACCTCATCGCCCAACGGCGCCCCGGCAAAAATGTCGTCGGGGGTCAGCACCGTGGCCCCGTCGGCCACCGGCACCGCTTCCTCGCCCATGGCGCCGATGCCGTCGCGGCGCCAGCGGCTTCCGGTCGCCACCACGACGGCCTGGCAGTCGAGGTCGAAGACATCCGCCGCACCGAGCCGGCTTTGCGGATAAAGCGTGGCGTTGGCGAGCTTCGAGAGCATGTGCAGGCGGTGGTCGCGCACCCGCATCCAGGTTTGCAGGCCGGGCAGCGTGGCTTCAAAGCGCAAACGTCCGCCGGTCTCGCGTTCGGCCTCGGCGAGGCTCACCTCGTAGCCGCGCCGCGCCAGCGCGAGAGTACATTCAAGTCCCGCCGGCCCGCCACCGATGACCAGCACCCGGGTGGACGAGCGCGCCCGGGCAATCCTTTCGGGATGCCAGCCGCGGCGCCATTCCTCACCCACCGTCGGGTTCTGGGTGCAGCGCAACGGCACCGCCTCGTTGTTGGCGGCGCGGCAGATATTGCAGCCGATGCACTCACGGATATCGTCGGCCCGGCCCTCACGGATCTTTTCCGGGAGGAACGGATCGGCGATGGACGGCCGCGCCGCGCCGATCATATCGAGGATGCCGCGCCGCACCTGCGAGACCATGGCATCGGGCGAAGTGAAGCGCCCGACCCCCACCACCGGCTTGCTGGTCAGTCGCTTGACGAAGGCGACCTGCGCCTCCTGGAACCCCTCGCCCGAAAAACGGGCCGAGCGCGAGTCGTTGCCCAGCCCTCCGCCCACATTGACGTCCCACAGATCGGGCAGTTCAGCCAGCATGGAGATGATTTCAGGCGCTTCGCCGTCGGGTGAAATGCCGCGGGGGCCATGCAGTTCGTCGACCGCCAGGCGGATCGCCACGGCGCAACCGGGACCGACCGCTTCGCGCGTTTCCTCGATCAGTTCGCGCAACAGTCGCACCCGGTTGACGAGCGGGCCGCCATATTCATCGCTACGGGTATTGAGGCGGGCCGAGAGGAACTGGAACGGCAGGTAGTCGTGGCCGGCATAGACATAGACGATGTCGAAGCCGGCTTCCCGCGCCCGGCGGGCCGCCAGCCGCTGCCAGCCGCGCAGGGATTTGATGTCGGCGGCGTCCATCCGGCGGGCGCTGCCCGGCTGCAGCAGATGGGCGGGCCGCGCCGAGGCGGAAATGAGCGGTTCGCGGCTGAGGCGGTTGTTGGAATGGGCGCCGCCGTGCCACAGCTCGATCCCGGCCAGGGCGCCATGGTGATGGATGGCCTCCGCCGTCAGCGCCACGGCCTTGACGTCCTCATCGTCCCACAGGCTGAGGAAGGCATGGGGCGAATCGTCCGAAGAGGGGTGGATGGAGCAGTATTCGGTGCACACCACGCCCCAGCCACCTTCGGCCTTTACCGCACGGTGGGCGGCGCCGGAGCGCGGCCGCATGTAGCCCATGCCGGTGGCATGCGGGGTCTGGTAGAAGCGGTTGCGAGCGGTAACCGGCCCGATCTTCACCGGTTCGAACAGGATATCGTGGCCGGCATTGCGGCTCAATGCGCCGCTCCTTGCAGCCGCGCCAGTTCGTCGACCGGAATATGGCAGCGAATGGCGTGGCCGGATTCGGTCTCGCTCAGCGGCGGCTCACTTTCGGCGCAAATGCCGGCAAGGCATCGCGGACAGCGAGTATGGAAGACGCAGCCCGACGGTGGATTGATAGCGCTGGGAATCTCGCCCGAAAGCCGGATGCGTTCTCGGTGCTGGCGATCGATGGAGGGCACGGCCGACAACAGCGCCTCGGTATAGGGATGGTGCGGTCCTGAAAACACCCGTTCGGCCGGGCCGATTTCCATCAGCCGGCCGAGATAGAGAACGGCAATCCGGTCGGAGAGATAGCGCACCACGCCGAGATCGTGGGAGATGAAGACATAGCTCACCTGGAGACGGGCCTGCAGGTCGGCCAGGAGGTTGAGGATGGCGGCCTGCACCGAGACATCGAGCGCCGATGTCGGCTCGTCGCACACCACGATGCGCGGCCCCCCGGCGAAGGCGCGGGCGATGGCGACGCGCTGCTTGAGGCCGCCGGAAAGCTGGCGCGGCCGGGCGCCCAGGTAGCGGTCGGCGAGGCGGACCGCACGGGTGAGCTCGGTAAGGCGGGTTTCCTGCGCCGCCCCGCCGAGGCCGGCGAGCTTGCCGATGGCGCGGCCGATGAGCCGGCGCACCGTATGAGAGCGGTTGAGGGCCGAATCCGGGTTCTGGAACACGATCTGCAGCGCCTTGACGGCGGCGAGTGTCCGGTGGGAGAGAGAGGCTTCCAGCGGGGCACCGTCGAGCTGGATGCGGGTATCGGAATCAGGCGCCGTCAGGCCGAGCAGCACGCGAGCAAATGTCGTCTTGCCGCTGCCGGATTCGCCGACCAGCCCCAGCGTCTCGCCGGCGCGCAGCTCGATATCGATGTCCCTGAGAACCCTGAGGGCGTGACCCTTCAGGTGGAAGGTCTTCGACAGGTTCTCGATACGCAGGACCGGGGCCTTGCTGGTGGAAGGCGCCGCGCCGGCGGCCCTGTCGGCGGGGACCGCGACCGGCAGGTCGGGGGCACGCTCATGGTAGTGGCAGCGGCTCGTGCGGTCCTTGCCGCACGCAAAGAGAGCGGGCTCGACGGCGCGGCAATGATCGTCGGCAAGCGTGCAGCGCGCAGCGAAAATGCACCCCTGAACTTCGGTGCCGGCCGCCGGCAGGAAGCCGGGAATGGTGCTCAGGGGGCCGGCTGCCTTGCGCTGGCCGCGTTGCGGCAGGCAGCGCAGCAGGCCGACGGTATAGGGATGGCGCGGGCCGGCGAACAGCGCCGCCGTCGGGCCTTCCTCGACCAGGGTGCCGGCATAGAGGACCCCTACCCGGTCGCAGACACTGGAGACCACGCCGAGATTGTGGCTGATGAACAGGATCGAGGTGCCGAACTCGGCGCGCAATTGCCGGATGAGATCCAGAACCTCCGCCTCGACGGTGGCATCGAGGCCGGTGGTCGGCTCATCGAGGATCAACAGGGCCGGATCGTTGGCCAGCGCCATGGCGATGCCGACGCGCTGTTGCATGCCGCCGGAAAGCTGGTGTGGGTAGCGTTCCATCACCGGCAGCGGGTCGGCGATGCGCACCTTCTTCAGCATCTCCGCCGCCCGCTCGCGCGCCTCGCGCTGGGGCACCTTCAGGACCTCGTAGACCTCGGCCACCTGGCGGCCGATCCTGATCGACGGGTTGAGCGCCCGCCCGGGGTCCTGGTAGACCATCGACAGGTTCTGCGCCCGCAGGGTGCGCAACGTCCCGGCATCGAGGCCGACCAGATTGCGGCCCGCCACCATGATCCTGCCGCCGCTCACCCGGCCGTTGCGCGGCAGATAATCGACGGCGGCAAGCGCGGCGGTGGATTTTCCGCAACCGGATTCGCCCACCAACCCGTAGGATTCGCCCTGCCCGATGCGGAACGTTACACCGTGCAGCACCCGCCGGGGCCGCCCGCGCACCGAGTAGGTGACCTCGAGGTCTTCAAGGGCCAATGCGTCGGGCTCAGGCATCGAGCGCTCCCTGGATGCCGTCGGCCACCAGGTTGACCCCTACCACCAGCGAGGCGATGGCAAAGGCATCGAACAAGACCGTCCACCAGTAGCCGCCGCCGATGAGGCCGTAATTGGTCGAGATCGACAGGCCCCAGTCGGGTGACGGCGGCTGGATGCCGAAGCCGATGAAGCTCAGGGTCGCCACGGTGAAGATGGCGTAGCCCAGGCGCACCGTGGTCTCGACCAGGATGGGCGGCAGTACGTTGGGCAGGATCTCCACGAACATGATATGAAAGGCGTTCTCGCGCCTCAGCCGGGCGGCGGCGACATAGTCGAGTTCGCGTTCGGCCAGCACACTGGCGCGCACCGTGCGGGCGATGATGGGGGCAAAGGTCAGGCCGATCACCAGCATCACCGTCACCGTCGAGGCGCCGATGGCGACCAGCGCAAACAGTGCCACGATCACCGTCGGCAAGGCCAGAAGCGCATCGACGAAGCGGCTGATCACCTCATCCACGAAGCCGCGGAAATAGCCCATGGTCAAGCCCAGCGCGGCGCCGACGACGGTGGAGATGATGGTCGCCAGCGGCGCCACGGTGAGGATGTCGCGCGATCCGGTAATCACCCGCGAGAAAACATCGCGGCCGAGCTGGTCGGTGCCGAACCAGTGCTGGGCCGAAGGCGGCATGAGGGCATTGAGGAGATCGTCGGCGAAGGGATCGTAAGGCACCAGCGTTGGTCCGAAGACGGCGCAGCCGACCCAGAAGGCGACGATGGCCACCCCGATGAGAAAGGTCGGCGAGTGCAGAATCTGGCGCAGCCTTTCGCGCCGCTCGGTGGCGGTGCTGTCGGCCTCGCTGATCGCGCCAGAAGGGTCGGCCAGGTCGCTCATTCCTCACCTCCTATGCGGATCCTTGGGTTGAGGATCGAATAGAGCAGGTCGGCGGCCAGGCTCGCCAGGGTGAAGACGACGCCGACGACAAGGACGCCGGCCTGCAGCATGGGAAAGTCCTTCTTGCTGGCAGCGGTGTAGATGAGCGAGCCGATCCCCTGATAGTGGAACAATGTCTCGATGACCACGAGGCCGCCGATCAGATAGGCGGTCTGGGTCGCCACCACGCCGATGGTCGGCAGCAGCGAGTTGCGCAGCACATGCCGCCAGATCACGGTTGAGCGCCTGAGGCCCTTGAGCATGGCGGTGCGGGTGTAATCGGCATCGAGCGCCTCCACCGTGCCGGCTCTCGCCATGCGGGCGATGTAGCCGAACAGGATGAGAACCAGTGGCACGGCGGGCAGGATCAGGTGATAGAGCTGGTTGAAGAACCCGGCCCCTTGCCGCCATGTCGCCGAAATCGGCAGCCATCTGAGCCACACCCCGAAGATCATGATCAGCACGATGCCCGAGACAAACTCAGGGACGATGGTGGCCGACAGCCCGGTTATGGAGATGATCCTGTCGAGCGGCCGGCCGACATTGAGTGCCGCAATCACGCCGCCGAAAATGCCCAGCGGCACCACCAGCAGGAAAGCCACCAGGGCGAGCTTGCCGGAGTTGACGAGCGCCGTCTCGACGAATGGCGCCACCGGTGCGCGATAGGCATAAGAGGTGCCGAGGTCGCCGACGACGAAACCCGATATCCAGTCGCCGTACTGGACCAGCAGCGGCCGGTCGGTGCCCATCTGGTGATTGAGTTGATCGACGGCGCGCTGGTCCGCGAAGGGCCCGAGCATGGCGCGCCCCACATTGCCCGGCAGCACCTGGCCGCCCGCGAAAACCAGCACGCTCAACAGCCACAGCGTCACCAGCGACAGCGCCAGACGTTGCATCAGGAAGCGGGCGATGGCGAACCTCCCTTGCTTCGTTGCGTGGCGAAATCCTCCGGGCGAACGCCGCCCGGAGGAAAATCGCCAAGGCTCAGAACGAGGCCTGGGTGAGGAAGAGGTGCCCCATGGCGGTCGGCTCGACGCCGCTCATGCCCTTCTTCGTCGCCGTCAGGAAGTCGTAGAAGTAGGTATAAAGGACCGGCGTCTCATCAAGCAGCAGGCGCTGGATCTTGCCGGCTGCCGCCTGCTGCGCCTCCAGGTCGAGCGCGGCGATGTAGCCGGAGACAAGGCCGTCATATTCCTTGTTGTGGAAATGCGCCGAGTTCCATGTGCCGTCGCTCGTCAACGGTGCCTGCAGGAAGACGTTGGGCACACCGCGATGGCCGTAGTCCGTGATGCCCATGTCGGAATCGAGCCACGGCGACTTGCCGTAGACGGCATCGCCATAATAGGCGCCCTGATCGAGGATGTTGAGGTTGATCTTGCCGCCGATCGGCTTCACGGCATTCTGGATCAGCACGGCGTAATCGGGGATCTCGAGATATTTCTCGGTGGTCAGGGTTGTCTCGAAACCATCGGCCATGCCAGCCGCCGCCAGGAGCTTCTTGGCCTCGGCGATATCCATCTCGCGCTGTTTGACGCTCTTGTCGGTGGAGGGGAAGGCCGAGGCAAACGGGCTGTCGTTGCCGATTGCGGCCTTGCCCTTCATCAGCCCCTCGACCAGCTTGGGCCGGTCGAGGCACAAGGCGACGGCACGGCGCACTCGCTTGTCGGTGAACGGCGCCTTGTCGGTGCGCATGTGGACTTCCTCATGCGCCGTCGATGGCCGCGAGATGATATCGACGCTGGGGTCATGCAGAAGCGCCACGCCCTGCAGCACCGGGACCTGCTGCATGATGTCGACCTGGCCGCCCTGCAACGCCAGGATCTGCGGCTGGTAGTCGTTGTAGAAGCTGACTTCCAGGCGGTCGGGCAAGGGCTTGCCGCCCCAGTAGTCGTCAAAGCGGGTGAACGATGCGCCCACCTTGGCGGTGTACTTGTCGAGCTTGAAGGCGCCGGTGCCGATCATCGTCTTTTCGAAATCGCCGGCATAGTCGGCCGGCAGGATGACGGCATTGTAGTTGTCGGTCGACAAGGCATAGGGGAAGTTGCCGTTGGCGACATCGAGATGGAATTCGACGGTGAGATCGTCGACCTTGCGCGATCCACCCTTCGACAGCATGCCCTTGAACACCGACAGCGCATTGGAGCCGTTCTTGGGATCGGCGAGGCGGTCGATGGAGGCCACCACATCGTCGGCGTTCATCACCTTGCCGTTGTGGAATTTGACGTCTTTCCTGAGCTTGAACGTCCAAACCGTGCCATCTTTGTTGGGCGACCAGCTTTCAGCCAGCAGCGGACGCAGGGCGAGATCCGGCCCCGACAGGCAGAGGTTCTCGGCGACATAGGACAGCACCGTCAGCCCGCCGCCATCGGCGATGGTCACGGGATCGATGGCCGCCGCGGGCACCGTCTGCGCCACGCGCACGGTGCCACCTGCCATTGCGGCACGCGCAAGGCGAGGTGAGCTCACGACTCCAACCGCCGTTGCGACCGTCTGCAGGAACGGCAAGGAAAGACCGAGCACGGTGCCGTAGCGCATGAAGTCGCGGCGGCTGACGCGGCCGTCGACCAGCCCGTCGATCAGATGGTTTTCGTGTTGGCTGCGGCCACGCCGCAGTGCATCCAGTAGCCTGAAATCGATTTCCATTTACAGTCCTCCTGAAGTTCCCGCCCCGTTTTTTCTCGGAACACGGTATCCCTGTCTGCCGCCGATCGCTACCTGACGAGGCTCGATGGGCGTTGCCTCCCGGAGCATTCAGACTGCCGAAGCTCTTCCCCCGCGTGGCGTCGGTTGCCATTGCGGGTGTTCTCGATGCTCGGCCAAAACTGTTCACTCCGATCCCTTGTGATCACGCACGCTAGGCGCTCGAATTGGCCAAGGAAAGTGAAATTTTCGTACAGGCTGCCGTCTTTGAGCGGGTGCCAATATCCATCTGAGCGCTCCATGCTGTGAACGCGTTGCGTTTGAATGTTTTCGACTAGGTTCCTGTTCAACGATGCGCCTTAGCGGCTCATCGCCTCCATGACGAGTTCGTCGAAGCCGTGCTCTCCGACCTCCCAGACGGGCGACATCACGCCACCGTCGGCCATCACCGGCGAGGCCCGGCCCAGTTGCAGGCGCTCGGCCATGTCCCAGTCCTCGCGCACCACATCGGCATTGAGCCGCCGCCATTCCTCCTTGCTGGCCTCGGACGGCTTTGTGCCGCCGATCTGGTAGATCACCCGGCGCTGATGGGTGAGGCCGGGGGCGATCGGTGAGTTGAGCATGACGTAAACATGGGTGTCGTCGCCGAAATAGACGAAGAAATTGAAGTGCGGGAACAGCACCAGATACCACGCGGAAATATCGAGGCACAGGTCGCGGCCACCCTGCCTCGGCGGCTTCAGGTCGTCGATCTCGCCGCTGATCTTGATGCCGCAGCCCGTGAGGTGGCGGTCGCGCACCATGTAATGATCTTTCAGCGGCTGCCCGGCCGCCGTTTCGGGATGCACCACCGGCACATGATAGGGCTCGCAGAAGTTCTCGCTGAGGAACTTCCAGTTGGCGTTGACGGTGCCGGAGTCCATTTCGATGATCGGGTGGATATGGTCGAGGTCGAGGTCGCCGATATAGGCCTTCAGAGGCGCAAGAAAGTCCTCGAAGGCGGGCGCCTTGCCATCGATATTGACGAAGATCCAGTCATGCCAGACGGCGCTGCGTACCTCCTTCAGGCCATAGTCCGCATAGTCGAACCCAGCGACTGGCTGCTTGCCGAGACCGCCGAAATGCGGCGCCATGACGAGCTTGCCGTCGAGGCCGTAGGTCCAGGCGTGATAGGGGCACATCAGTCGCTTCTTGCCCGAGCAGGGTTGATCGACCAATTGCAGGCCGCGATGCCGGCAGACATTGTGGAAGACCCGGATGCGGCCGTCCGATCCGTGCACGGCGACGATCGGGACGCCGCCCATGAGCGACGGGCGGGCATTGCCGGGGGCGGGCAGTTCGTGAACGAACCCGGCCAGCGACCAGTTGGCCTGGAAGACCTTTTGCTGTTCGAGCCGGAAGAACGCCTCGCTGGTATAGGCGGCGCCCGGCAAGCCCTTCATGACCGGACCGGGATGGTTGAAACCCTTCACCAGATCCTTGCCCAAAACCTCTTCCACCTGCTTTTCCATGGCAAACCCGCCTCCGATCGCTGACGCGACTTGACCCCGCAATGCGGGCATGAAGCGAAGCTAGGCCATCGCCGAAAGCAGGTCAAGAACTGTGATCACAGTTTTGTTATAGATAGCCTTCCCGTGCCAGGAAGGCGAGCACGTTATCAACGCCGCCGTCGTAAAGCACCTGCTGCGCGCGATCGCCCGACCAGCCCACATGCGGGGTCAGGATGAAGCGCGGATCACCGATCAGCTGGTTCAGGGGATTGTCGCTGACGATCGGTTCGCTGCTCGCCACATCGAGGCCGGCACCACCAATGCGGCCGTCGCCCAGGGCCCTCACCAATGCCGGCTCGTCGATGAGGGCGCCGCGCGCGGTGTTGATGATGACCGGCCGGCGGGTCATGGCGGCAAACTCCGCCTCGCCGATCAGCCCCGCCGTCTCGGGCGTCAGCGGACAATGCAGGCTGATGACGTCGGCGGTTGCGATGACCTCGTCGAAGGGGGTGCGACCGGGTGGCAGCTCAGTGGCGCCCTTGCGGCCGGCCCGCATGACCTGCATACCGAATCCGCTGGCGATGCGGGCCAGCGCCTCGCCGATGGCACCGGCGCCGATGAGGCCGAGGCGCAGCCCGTGGAGGTCTCCGACGGGGTGGATCGGCAGGCTGCTTTTGCCGGATTCCGCCCATTTCCCCGCATCCATGTCGCGCACATAGCCGACGAGCCCGCGCTTCACCGCGAGCAACAGCGCCATGGCGTGTTCGGCAACCGTCTGGCTGGCATAGCCCGTAACGCCCGCCACTTCGATGCCATGGGCACGGCAATAGTCGAGATCGACATGATTGAGGCCGCTCGAGCAGGCGGAGATGAACTTCAGGCTGTCGAGGGCTTCCACCTCCGCAGGGCCTAACGCCACGTTGACGGTAATGGCGGCGGTTGCGCCCTGCAGGCGTTCGCGCACCAGGGCCGACGGCGTGTCGTGATAGTCGATCCATTCGCAGGCCACCTCGATGCGCCGCGGTTGGACCGCCACGCTGAAGGCGGCCCGGTCGAGGAAGACGATGCGCGGAAGACCGGTCATGGACAAAGAACCCGTTTTTGCGCCAAGCCGGCGCCCGCCCGCCGGGCACCCGCACAAACTGCGTCGGTGATGCAAAATCACCTACCACAACGGAGGTGTCTGATGATAGGCTGAATGTGATCACAGTTTTGCGGATGCCCTGTCATAGCGGAGAAGCCCATGGACCGTTCAGCGCCCTCAGCCCTTGTCCCGCGACCCGGACTCGACGAAGTCGGGTATTACATGGTGGGGATATCGCGGCTGCCGGGTTTCAACCGCATCGTCAAGCTGTCGTCGAACGAATCGCCGTTGGGGCCGAGCCCTGCCGCCGTCGCGGCTGCCAGCCGGGTTCTCACCGAAGCTCACCGCTATCCAGAGATCGATCTCGAAGGTTTGCCCAATGGTATTGCCCGGCGCTTCGGTCTCGATCCCGCGCAGATCGCCTTTGGTCCCGGGTCCGACGAAGTGCTGCTGCGGTTGGTCAATGCCTATTCCGGTCCGGGCGACGAAGTCATCCATTCCGAACACGCCTACATGCAGTTTCCGATCTACGCCATCCGGGCCGGATCAACTCCGGTCGCGGCCGTCGATGTCGATTTCCGCCACAGCGTCGACAATATTCTTTCAGCCGTGAGTGGGCGCACCAGGATCGTCATGGTTGCCAATCCGGACAACCCGTCAGGCACCTATCTGCCGGGCGCCGAAATCCGCCGGCTGCGCAACGCCCTGCGCGATGACATTCTGCTGATCGTCGATGCCGCCTATGACGAATATGCCCGCGCGCCCGATTACGAAAGCGCCACGCGTCTCGTCGGCGAGTTCGACAATGTCGTGGTGACGCGCACCTTTTCCAAACTGTTCTGCCTGGCGGGCCTGAGGCTCGGCTGGTGTTACGGACCCAGACCGGTCATCGATCTCATGGAGCGCATCGGTCCCTCGTTCCCGGTCAATATCGCCGCCCAGGCCGCCGGCATCGCGGCGCTGGAGGATGACGGGCACATCGAGGCGGTCATCGCCCACAACCGCAAATGGATCGACCGCTTTGCCTCGGCGCTGACCGCCATGGGTCTTTCAGTCTATCCCAGCCAGACCAACTTCGTGCTGGTACGTTTCCCCGACCAGCCTGGCCGCACCGCCGCCGAAGCCGATGCCCACCTCAAGCGCCACGGCATCGTCGCACGCAAGTTCGCGCTTCCCGACTTCGCCGACAAGCTGCGCTTCACCATCGGCCTCGGTGACGAGATGGAAAAGACCATCAAGGCGCTCAGGGCCTTCATGTCGGCATAACTGTGCGGGGACTCAGATGCCGATGTCCCAGCGCATGTCGAAGGCATTGCGAGATCCCGGATAGCGGTCAAGCAGGGCGCGGATATCGGGACGGTCGAGGAAGACGAAGCGGCCGTTGTCCCAGAACGCCGTACCATCGAAGCTGATGGTGGCATCGAACACCGAAATGCAGATATCGCCCGGACCGTCGCCGCACAGATGGAAGTGGGTGTAACGCGGGCTGCCATAGGCCAGATCACCCCATTTCTCGATGTTGGCGAGGGGATCGCCGCGGTAATAGGTCCGGGGATAGATGCCGGTGTGCCAGGAGTTGCAGCAATAGGGATCACCGCCGCTGCGCGCCGCGACGGTGTGGAAGTGCCGATCGATCCGGCCGACAAGGTCGCTGTCGCCTTCAAATGAGGATATGCGCCCGTTGTCGATGATGGCTTCGACAGGCCCATCGATCCGCGTCAGGCTGTCGTCATAGGCAGTGGTCGACGTCGATGTGAGCCAGCGCCCGAGCGGCAGGCGGCCCGACAGGCCGGCGCAAGTGAGCGGCGGAAAGATCATCACGGGGAACAGCTTGACGGTGAATTGGGCCGCGACAGCTTCGCCCGTGCCGGTTGTGTCGGTCATCGGTCCTTCCAGCCTCGTGCCTGCCGGGCAGACGATGCGGCAGGCGCTGGCGGCCGCGATCTCTGTCATCAATCGCTCAAGGACGTCCTCGAATAGCCGATAGTCCACCTGCGCGAAGGCATCGCCGAGATAGCCGTTGTCGTGGGTATAGCACATGGTCTTGCTGCACCGGCTGGCGAGGCTGGAAAAGCGCACCTGATCGCCGATGCGGGCAAAGAAGATGGTGTGGTCGGCCTGCTGCATGGCTGCCGCGAGGCCCGCGGGAAAGTCGTGCGGACCGCTGGTCTGCGGGGCCAGCACCACCTTGGCGTCGGCGCCGATGTCGCGGGCCACATCGGCCACGACATCGCACACTTCAGGCTCGAAGAAGGCCCGCTCACCCTGCTCCCCGATGATGAGGACGCGGTCGCCGGCTTCGACCCCTGCACAATTGCGCAGGATGTTCAGGGCGCCGGCTCGCGCATCGTCTTGGATCTGCTGCATGGTAATCACGGTACCGGAAGGTCAGCCGGCGCACTGGCAAGTCGGCCGGCCATGATGTCATCCAGCCAGTCGGTGCGCAGATCGGGCACCGAATCGAGCAGCAATTGCGTATAGGCGTGGTGCGGCGGCGTCAGGACCTGGCGGGTGGTGCCTTGCTCGACCACCTCACCCTCGCGCATGACGGCGACGGTATCGGCGATGCGGGCGATGATCGAGATGTCATGGGTGATGAAGATGTAGGCGACCTTCAGCCGCTCCTGAAGCTGGTGCAGCAGATCGAGGATGGTGGCCGCGACGATGGTATCCAGCGCCGAGGTTATCTCATCGCAGATGATGACCTTGGGATCGGCCGCCAGCGCCCGGGCGAGGTTGATCCGCTGACGCTGGCCCCCCGACAGTTCGCGCGGATAGCGCGAAACATAACTTGACGGCAGCTCCACCAGTTCCAGCAGTTCCTCGACCCGGCGCGCAAGTGCCTTGCCGCGCATGCCGAAATAGAATGCCAGGGGTCGCCCGATAATCTTGGAAATGCGGTGGCGGGGATTGAGCGCCACGTCCGCCATCTGGAAGGCGAACTGGATTGAACGCAATTCCTCGCGACTGCGGCGCGCCAGCGGGCCGGCGAGCGACTTGCCCGCCAGCCGCACCTCACCCGAGCGTGGCGGCATGAGACCGGCGATGACCCGCCCCAGCGTGGTCTTGCCCGAACCCGATTCGCCGATGATGCCGAGGGTGCGCGACTCTTCCAGCGCGATCGACACGTCTCTCAGCGCCAGGAACTGTTGGCCCGGCCCGTATCCGGCGGTGACCGCGTCGACGCTCAGCACCGGTGCGCCGGCTGCACGTCCTGACGGCGTCGAGCGAGCCGGCGGCAGCGATTTCGGCATCACATGGGCGGCCGCGATGAGGTCCTTCGTATAGGATTGCGAAGGCGCGTTGACGATCTGTTCGGCGGGGCCGAATTCGACCATCTCACCGTCCTTCAGAACCAGAATGTCATCGGCAAGCTGGGCCACGACGGCCAGGTCGTGGCTCACGTAGATGGCCGAGGTGTGACGGTCGCGGATGAGGCGCTTGAAGGATTGCAGCACCTCGATCTGGGTGGTGACGTCGAGCGCTGTGGTCGGTTCGTCGAGGATCAGCAGCCTGGGGTCGCAGATCATTGCCATCGCCGCCATGAGGCGCTGCAACTGGCCGCCGGAGACCTGATGGGGAAAGCGCTCACCGATATGTTCAGGGTCCGGCAGGTCAAGCTCGCGGTAAAGGCTGATGGCCTTGGCGCGGGCCTGCTGCTCGCTCAGGAGGTTCTTGATGACCGGCGTCTCGATGACCTGGGTGTTGATCCTCAGGGCCGCGTTGAAGGAGGCCGCCGCGCTTTGCGCCACATAGGAGACATCCGCCCCGCGCAGGCGCCGCCGGGCGGTGGTGTCGATGGCCAGCATGTCGGTGCCGTCGAGCATCGCATGGCCGCCGGTGATGACGCAGCCGGCCCGCGCAAAGCCCATGCAGGCGAGCGAGATGGTGGTCTTGCCGGAGCCGGACTCCCCGATCAGCGCCAGCACCTTGCCCGGCGCAATGGCCAGCGAGACGTCCTTGACGATAGGCGTCAGCACGCCTTTGCGACTGCGCGCGGCGACATCGAGATGATCGACCTGCAGGACGGTTGCGCCCATCGGCCTAGAGTTCCTCCGGCAGGCTGGCATCGGCGCTCTTGAGATACCAGTCGACCAGCATGTTGACCGACACCGTGACGATGGCAATGCACATCGCCGGATAGAGCGGCGACAGGCGCCCGTAGAGCAGCGCCTGCATGTTCTCCTTGACCATCAGCCCGAGGTCGGAATGGGGCGGTTGCACGCCGAGGCCGAGAAAGCTGAGGGCGGAGATAAACAGGATGGCGTAGGTGAAGCGGATACCGAATTCGGCGGCCAAGGGCGGCAGCGCATTGGGGAGGATTTCCTGCCACATGATCCACACCAGCCCTTCGCCGCGCACCCGGGCGGCCTCGATGTAGTCCTGCACCACAATATCCATGGCCAGCGCCCGGGCGACCCGGAACACCCGGGTGGCATCGATCAGCGCCACGGTGACGATGAGCACGGTAAACGACGAGCCGAGGCTGGTGACCACGATGAGGGCGATCATGATGGAGGGAAACGAGATCAGCGCATCCACCGTGCGGCTCAGGGCCATGTCGATACGCCCGCCGCTGACGGCGGCGACGAACCCGATGCTCGAACCGATGAGAAAGGCCAGGAGCGAGATGGCGAGCGCCACCGACAGGGTGACGCGGGTACCGTAGATGAGGCGCGAGAGAATGTCGCGCCCCAGGAAGTCGCTGCCCAGAAGCATTTTGGCGTTCGGCGCCATGAAGCTGGTGTCGGTGAGAATGGCGCGTTCGCTGTGCGGGGCGATGAGCGGCGCGAACACAACGACCAGTGCAAAGAACACCAGGAACGCGGCGCAGGTTGCCGCCGTCGGGGTGAGGTCCGACCACAATTGCCGCAATGGGCTGGCAATCTCGGCCTCCCGGGCGCTCATTTCGGATACCTCAGGCGCGGGTTGGCGATGATGGCCACGATGTCGGCGATGAGGTTGAGCACCACGTAGACGGCGCAGAAGATCATGGCGCAGTCCTGCACCACGGGGACGTCGCGGGTGGTCACGGCCTCGATGGTGAGGCGGCCGAGGCCGGCGAAGTTGAACAGCGTCTCGATCACAACGATACCGGAAATGAGATAGGCAAGGTTGAGCGCCACCACGTTGACGATGGGGGCAATGGCGTTGGGCAGGGCATGGAGGATGAGCAGCCGCCAGCGCGGCACGCCCTTCAGCAGGGCCATTTCGATGGCCGGTGTGGTGAGGACGTTGAGGACGGCGGTGCGGGTCATGCGCACCATGTGGGCGAGCACGGTGAAGACCAGGGCCGCCACCGGCAGGGTGAGCACCCGGACGATGTGGGCGATGTCGGCACCCGGTCTGATATTGGCGATGGCGGGGAGCCAGCCGAGCGTCACCGCGAAAATCGAGACCAGCACGATCGCCACCAGAAAATCCGGCACCGAGATCAGGGTGAGCGACAGCGTCGAGATGATGCGGTCGAGCGGGCCGTTGGGCTTGAGGGCCGACACCAGTCCGAGCCCGACCGCCAGTGGCACCGCCACCAGCGCCGTCGCGCCGGCCAGCATGAAGGTATTGCCGATGCGTTCGGAGATGAGATCGGATATGCGTGCCGGCGACGACAGGGCGGTGCCGAGATCGCCGGTCAGCAGATGCCCGAGCCAGTGCAGGTAGCGCAGATAGGCAGGCTCGTCGAGCCCCAGGCGGGCGCGGATGAGGGCCACCAGTTCGGGCGTGGCCGACTGGCCGAGGATGGCGTGGGCTACGTCGCCTGGAAGGATTTCGGTTCCGGCAAAGACCAGCAGCGAGACGACGAACAGGATGACCACGCCGATGGCCAACCGTCGCCCGATGAGGGCAAGCAAATTCATCCGCCCCGCCTCCTGCCGGTTGCGCTTGACTATTGGACCTGAAGGGAGGCCGGCCCTGACGCACGGCTCCCTTCAGGTCCGTTCTCGCACACCCAAGCCTACGCGTCGATCCAGACGGTCCGCGCGAACTGGTAAAAGCCCAGCGGTCCCGAAGGATGCGGCGTGATCCCCTTGATCTCGGTGCGGGTGGCATCGAGGAAGTCGGTGAAGGCGGTGGTGATATGGCCACCCTCGTCCTGCAGCATGCGCTGCATTTCGCAGTACATCTCCTTGCGTTTGGCGAAATCGGTCACACCGCGCGCCTCGACCAGCAACTTGTCGAATTTCTCGTTGTTCCAGTGGGTTTCGTTGTAATCGCCGCCGCTCTTGAAGGCGATGGAGAAGATGAGGTCCGGCACCGGGCGCGGGTCCCAGCCCGACGCGCACATGGGCTTCTGGATCCACACCGACGACCAGTAGGTATCGGGCGGCGGCTGGACGATGTTGAGTTTGACGCCGCAGGCGGCGGCCGACTGCTGGTAGACCTGAGCGGCCGCCAGCGATCCCGCCCCCGGCACGTCCGAGGCGTAATAGTCGATGGCGGTGTTCTCAAGGCCCGCCTTCTTGATGTGGAAGCGGGCCTTGTCGGGATCATAGACGCGCTGCGGGATATCGGAGCAATAGAACGGATCGACCGGCGAGATGGGATGGTCGTTGCCAACCGATCCGAGACCCTTGAAGACGTTGCGGACCACTTTCTCGCGGTCGAGGGCGTATTTGAGCGCCAGGCGCACATCGTTGTCGCTGGTGGGCGCGCGGTCAAGCATCATGGCGGTGTTGATGAACTTGCCGCTCTTGGTCAGCAGCAACCGGGTGACGCTGTTCGCCTTGATCAGGTCGACCGCCTTGGGGTCGAGTTCGATCATCACGTTGATGTCGCCGGAAATCAGCGCGTTGACGCGGGCCGTCAGGTCGCCGATGCCCACCACCTCGATCTCGTCGACCCACGGACCCCCCTCGCCCCAATAGTGGTCGTTGCGGGTGAAGACATATTGCGAACCGGGATCGAACACCTTGACCTTGTAGGGACCGGTGCCCGGTGCGGTATGTGCGAAGTCCTCGTATTTGTCCTGGGTGATGTGGACGCGGGTATCGCTCATCACGATGGGGAAGTCGGCATTGGGACCGGCAAGGGTGAAGCGGACAGTGTACTTGTCCTCCTTCTTCATCTCCTTGATCTGGCTCATGAAGGCCTTGGCGGGACTTTCCGACTTCGGATTGGCATGGCGCCAGGCCGAATAGATGACATCGTCGGCGGTCAGTTCCTTGCCGTTGTGGAACATGACACCCTTGCGCAGCTTGAAAACCCAGTCGCTGGCATCCTTGCCGGTCTCGAAGGATTCGGCCAGCCACGGAATGGGCTTCAGATCGGGACCACGGTTCACCAGAGTGTCGTAGACCGTGTAGCCCATCAGCAGGTTGGAGGTGGAATAGAACTTGGTGGGATCGAGCGAGTCCTTGGCTTGTGCGGCCTCGCCGCCGACCACGACCCGGCCGCCCTTCTTGGGGGTCGCCGCACCCGCCCGGTCGGCGAGCAGTGCATTGACGACACCGACGCTGGCACCGGCGGCCATCATCCGGCCGATGAATTCGCGGCGCGACATCCGTCCCGCCACCAACTGCGCGAAATAGTATCTGGATTGCTGCTCCCGGGACATGCTGGATCCTTTCCCTATGGCAGGCTGACTGCCTTTCGAATGCCGCAAGCGGCCCAATCCCCACGACTGTGATCACACATCATAGCCAAGGAAGCGCTACCGGCAAGCACAATTTCCGCAATTCTGGGGCATTTTTCTACGTATTGCGCAAAACGTCTTGTTTATATTGCGAATTTCGAAAATCACACGGTTTGATCGCCAGGTGCATCGGGGGTCAGCCGGAGGGGCCTGGACGATGGCTGAAGAGGCAGAACGTTGCTCTCAGTGACGAATTACGCAGGTGTGGGCGATGACCACGCTGGCGTCGGCACGGCACTTGCGGCAAATTCCGCTTCACGACCTTGGACAAGGGGGGAGGAATTCACGGTGAGCAACGATGAACTCATTCGCATGACGGCTACCGAGGCCGTAGCCGCCCTGCGCGCCGGCGAGGTCTCCTCCCTCGATCTGGTGGAGGCCTCGGCGGCGCGCATCGAAGCGGTCAACCCGGCCGTCAACGCCCTGCCGATCCTGTGTCTCGACCGGGCACGCGAGGTGGCGCGCGGCATGACCGCCAGCGCCCCCGCCGGCATCGATGCCGCCCGCTGGCTCGCCGGCCTGCCCATGGCGATCAAGGATTACAACGACCTCGGTGGCGTCAGGACCACCATGGGTTCGCCGATCTTTGCCGAGCGAGTGGCTGAACGCTCCGATGCCACCGTCGCCCGGCTCGAGCGCCATGGCGGCGTCGCGGTGGGCAAGTCCAATGTTCCCGAATTCGCCGGCGGCAACACCTTCAATCCGGTGTTCGGTGCCACCCGCAACCCCTGGGATATCCGCCTCAGCGCCGGCGGATCGTCCGGCGGCGCCGCCGTGGCGCTGGCGACCGGCATGACGTGGCTGGCCAACGGCAGCGATTTGGGCGGCTCGTTGCGCACCCCGGCTAGCTTCAACGGCGTCGTCGGCCTCAGGCCCGGCCCCGGCCGGGTGCCGCGCGGCAAGGGCCTGCCCGCCTTCGATACCCTGTGGGTGGAAGGTCCCATGGGTCGCACCGTGGCCGATGTCGCCTTGATGCTCGATGCCTTGGCGGGCTTCGAGGCCGACGATCCGCTGTCCTTCGACACCCCCGCCGGCATTTTCACCGAAGCCTTGCAAGCATCCGCGCTGCCGGCGCGGGTGGGCTTCAGCCGCGACCTTGGCGGCATCGTTGCGATGGAGCCGGAGATCGCCGACATCTGTGCCGCCGCCGCGGCGCGCTTTGCCGACATCGGTGCCGAGGTCACCGGCGACTGCCCCGACTTCACCGGGGTGCTGGAGGCCTTCCACACCCTGCGCGGCGTCCTGTTCGGCACCTCGATGGGTCCCACGCTGGAAGCCCACCGGGCCGAAATCAATCCCGACATCGTGTGGAATATCGAAAAGGGCCTCGATGTGACCGCCGCAGATCTCTTGTCGGCGCAGCGGGTGCGCTGGGCGCTCTATCATCGCATGGTCGAATTCTTTCGCACCCACGACCTGTTGATCTGTCCGGCGGTATCGGTTTCGCCGTTCCCGGTCGAGCAGAATTGGGTGGAGGTCATCGACGGCAAGCCCTGCGCCAGCTACATCGACTGGTTCGCCATCACCTTCGCGCTCACCATGACCGCCTGCCCGGTGCTGGCCCTGCCGTGCGGCTTCACCCGCGCCGGACTGCCGGTGGGTATCCAGCTTGTCGGCCGGCCGCGCGGCGAAGAAGCCCTGTTGCGCGCCGCCCACCGCATGGAGGAGGTCTTTGGATGCGCCGCCCGGCTGCCGGTCGAGCCGCGCCAGGGGGCAAGCGGCAGGTAACGTGACCTCGATGCACCATCCCAGCCTTGCCGACCACATGGTCGCGGCACTTTGCCGGCGCGGCGTCAGGCGCATGTTCGGCATCCCGGGTGGTGGATCGAGCCTCGATGTCATCGATGCCGGCGCCAGGGCCGGGATCGACTTCGTGCTTGCCCGCAGCGAGACCGCCGCTGCCTTCATGGCCGCCGTCACGGCGGAACTGACCGGCGGCGCCGGCGTGGTGCTGACCGGCATCGGGCCGGGGGCCGCCAGCGCCGTCAACGGCATTGCCTATGCGTCATTGGAAAAGGCCCCGGTGGTGCTGATCAGCGATTGCCGTGGCGCCGGCGCATCGCTGCATCAGGCCTTCGACCAGCGCGCCCTCTACCAGCCTCTGGTCAAGGCCGGGTGCCGCCTGACGGCCGAGACGGCGGAAGATTTCGACCAACTGCTCGATCTGGCGCTGACCCGTCCCTTCGGGCCGGTGCATGTCGACCTCGCCAGCAGCGATGCCGCCCGGCGGGTGACGGCGCTTGCGCCGCCGCAGCGCCAGCCCGAACCCGGCCTTGTCGGTGACGTCGATGCCGCCAGGCGTTTGTTGGCCGCCAGCAGGCGACCGATCTTCATCGTGGGTCTTGATGCCCGTTCGGCCGCAGGCGCCACGGCACTTCTTGAGCTGGCCGACGGGCTCCATGCTCCGGTCCTGGCCACCTACAAGGCAAAGGGCATCTTGCCCGACGCCGATCCGCGCATGATCGGCCTGTTCACCGGGGCACGGGCGGAGGCCGCCAGCCTCGATGCGGCCGACCTGATCGTCCTCTTCGGCCTCGATCCCGTGGAGATCATCCCCGGCCCCTGGCCCTACGTTGCGCCGGTGCTGGAGCTTGCCATGGCACCGGGTCATCGCCAGCCGGTGGAGCCAAAGCTGACCTTGTGCGGTGCCTGTGGCGAGATCGCATCGGCGCTGCGGCCTTCGCTGCACGGGAGCGACTGGGATCCTGCCGAAGTTGCCGGCTTGCGCCAGCGCATGACGGAGGCCTTGTCGCTGGCCGGCAGCGGGCACAATGCCCGTAGCGTTACCGAGGCGGTGCAGCGGGCAGCCCCGGCCGGGACCCGGCTCAGTGTCGATTCGGGCGCCCACATGTTCGCGGCCATGGCCTTCTGGCAGGCCGCCCGGCCGTTGTCGGTGCTGAAATCCAACGGGCTTTCCAGCATGGGATTTGCCCTGCCCGCCGCCATCGCCTCGGTGCTGGCCGAACCGCGGGTGCCGGTCGCGGCACTGAGCGGCGACGGCGGCATGATGATGTGCCTGGGCGAACTGGCAACCGCCGCCGAAGCCGGCGGCAAGATCGTCTGCGTCGTTCTCAACGATGCCGCCCTGTCACTCATCGACATCAAGCAGCAGCGTGCCCAGCGCCCCACGCTCGGCGTGCGCTACCCGCCGGTCGACTTTGCCGCAATTGCCGAAGGCATGGGCTGCCGCGGCTGGCGGCTCGGCCGCGACGACGATCTCGATGCGGTGCTCGCCGCAGCCTTTGACTGCGCCGGCCCGGCCGTCGTCGATGTCACGACCGATGCGTCCGGATACGCCGCGCAACTTGCGGCACTGCGCGGCTGACCCCTAGGTCGACGGCAACGCTCGCGTCACCTATATAGGCGCCCATGACATCGACCCTTGAGCCTTCGCCGCGCCGCTTCTCGGTTGCCCCCATGATGGACTGGACCGACCGGCATTGCCGCGCCTTCCACCGGGTGCTGACCCGCCGCGGCCTGCTCTATACCGAGATGCTGACCGCAGCGGCCGTCGTGCATGGGGATACGAAGCGGCTCTTGGGTTTCGATGCCTGCGAGCACCCCGTCGCCCTGCAACTGGGCGGATCGGAGCCGCACCAACTGGCCGAGGCGGCCCGCATCGGCGCCGACCTCGGCTATGACGAGATCAACCTCAATTGCGGGTGTCCTTCCGAGCGGGTGCAGTCGGGCCGCTTCGGCGCCTGCCTGATGGGCGAGCCGCAGACCGTGGCCGAATGCGTCGCCGCCATGCGCGCCGCCGTCACCATCCCGGTCACCGTCAAGTGCCGCATCGGCATCGACGATAAGGATAGCGAGGCCGACTTCCGCGCCTTCGTCGACACCGTGGCGGCGGCCGGCTGCTCCACCTTTATCGTACATGCGCGCAAGGCCTGGCTGAGCGGCTTGTCACCGAAGGAGAACCGGGAGATTCCCCCGCTCGATCACACTCGCGTCCATCGCCTGAAGCAGGCGCGACCCGATCTCGAAATCATCGTCAATGGCGGCATCGCCTCCGTGGAGGCGGCCGAAGGCCATCTCGCCCGGGTAGACGGGGTGATGCTCGGGCGCGCCGCCTACCAGACGCCGTGGCTGCTGGCCGATGCCGACCGGCGGTTGTTTGGCGGCGTCAACCCGGTGTCGAGCCGTGGCGAGGCGGTAGCGGCGTTCATGCCCTATATCGAGGAAAGGCTGGCCGAGGGCGTCTTCCTGTCGCGCCTTACCCGCCACATGCTGGGGCTCTATCACGGCCAACCGGGTGGGCGGTTGTGGCGCCGCCACCTGTCGGAAAACGCCCATCGGCCGGGCGCCGGCCGCGCCGTTGTCGACGAAGCGCTGGCGCTGGTGGCGGAAACCTGCGCCCGCGCCGCCTGACAGTCCTGCGGCGCGCCACAAGCCTTCCGGATTCCCGCCTCACACGTGACTTCCGGTTTTGGGACCGATGCACCTCCAATTGTGAGAAATGCGGGCTAAGCTTCAGCCAAACCTTTTGGCCGTGCCTTCAGCGCCTGTTCGATCAGCCAGTCGCGGAACGCGGGGGCATCGGGGTGCTCGTTGCGATCCGCCAGGGACACAAGATAGAAGGCCTCCTTGATCGCCACCCTGAGACCGAAGGGGGCCACCAGTCGTCCTGAAGCAAGTTCGCGCTCCATCATGGAAGTGCGGCCCAATGCCACCCCGGCACCCTGGGCGGCGATTTCCAATGCCATGAGCGAATTGTCGAACTGCAGGCCCTGGCCCGGATTAAAATCGGTGATCCCGGCGGCCTTCAGCCATACGGCCCAGCCTTCCTCGTAACCGAGGACGTGCAGGAGCGTATGGCGGTGCAGATCGCGCGGTGCGCCAAGCGGGCATGCGCCGTCGAGCAGGGCGGGGCTGCACAGCGGGGTAAGTTCCTCCCAGGTCAGCCGATCCGAACGCAGGCCCGGCCAATGACCGCTGCCGTACTGGATGTCGAGATCGAAGCGCTCATTGTCGAACTCGTCGTTCCACACGCTGGAGACAAGTCGTAGCGGCTTGTCGGGATAGCGGGCATAGTAGTCGGGCAGCCGGTGGCCCAGCCAGTTGACGGCAAAGCCGACGGCCGAGCGCACCGTGAGGATTTCCGAGCGGCGGTTGCCGAACACTTCGACGGTCCCTGCCGCCAAGCGCTCGAAGGCATCGCGCACCTTGGGCAGATAGGCGGCCCCCGTCTTGGTGAGAACGAGGCTGCGCGGCTTGCGCTGGAACAGCGGCTCGCGCAGCACCAGCTCCAGCAGCTTCACCTGTTTGGAGATGGCGGCCTGGGTGAGGTTCAACTCTTGCGCGGCCTGGGTGAAGCTCAAATGCCGGGCCGCTGCCTCGAAGGCGCGCAGCCAGGCAAGCGGCGGCAAATTGCGTCTCATCCCCAATCGACCCATAACTTCTGTTTAGGCATAGGCACTATATCGTTCATTTGACGCCCCGCCAACGCGGCGCTTTAAGTCGGGCGTCAACGCTCACCTCAGACCCTCAGGCCCGGCCCCATGTTCGGCATCACTCCTTCGGCACGTCTGCGTCCGTCGCCGTTCTTTGCGGCAACCGTGGCCGAGGGGGTCGCCTCGTTCACCACCTACAACAACATGCTGATGCCGACCGGTTTCGGCCACCCGGAAGAGGAATATTGGCGCCTCCTCAACGGCGTCGCCCTGTGGGACGTGGCCTGCGAGCGCCAGGTCGAACTGAAGGGACCCGATGCCGGCCGGCTGGCGCAGATCCTCAGCCCGCGTGACCTCACCCGCTGCGTCGAGGGCCAGGGCAAGTACGTGGCCTTGTGCAACCATGCCGGCACGCTGATCAACGACCCCATTCTCCTGAAGCTCGACAAGGATCGCTACTGGCTGTCCATCGCCGACAGCAACATCCTGTTCTGGGCCCGCGCCATCGCCGCCGAGCGCGGCCTCAAGGTCGAGGTTTCAGAGCCCGACGTCTCGCCGCTGGCGGTGCAGGGGCCCAAGGCCGAGGACGTGGTGGCCTCGATATTCGGTGACTGGGTGCGGCCGTTGAAATATTTCTGGTTTCGCGAAACATCCATCGCCGGTATTCCCGTCGCCGTCGCCCGCTCCGGCTGGTCGAAGCAGGGCGGCTTCGAAATCTACCTGATGGACGGCACCAGAGGCACCGCCTTGTGGAACCTGGTCAGCGAGGCCGGCAAGCCCTGGGACATCGGCCCCGGCAACCCCAACGCAACCGAGCGCATCGAAAGCGGGCTCTTGTCCTGGGGCGGCGACACCGACGATCAGACCAATCCCTTCGAGGTGCGCCTGGGCAAATATGTCGACCTCGACGCCCCCGACGACGTCGTCGGCATCAAGGCGCTGAGAACCATCAGGGCAAATGGCCCCAGGCGCCACCAGCTCGGCGTCAGGCTGCAAGGCGACGAGCCGACGGCGGTGCCCTTCATCTGGTTCGACATCGTCAAGGACGGTGCGAAGGTCGGCAGCATGACCAATTGCACCTGGTCCTACCGCCTGAAACAGAACATCGGCTTTGCGCTGGTTCAAACCGCCTGCCAGCCGGGTGACCGGGTCGAAGTGCTGAAAGACGGCAAGGCCGTCGCTGGTATACTGACGGCGTTGCCGTTCCTGTAGCCGGGATATCAAGAGGATGAAGCCCGTGAGCGAGACTGCGCCTGCATGGAAGATCAAGGGAGAACTGATCCTCAACTGCAATTGCACGGTGTTCTGCCCTTGTGTGGTGAGCCTCGGCAAGCACCCGCCCACCGAGGGCTATTGCCAGGCATGGGTCGGCATTCGCATCGACGAGGGACACTTTGACGGCGAAAGCCTGGCCGGCCTCAACATCGGCATGCTGATGGACATTCCCGGCAACATGGGCCGCGGTAACTGGAAGGCGGCCGCCTATATCGACGAGCGGGCAAACGACAAGGCCCATGCCGGGCTGGTCGCCATCTTTTCAGGTCAGGCGCAAGGCACCACCGGCCTGTTCAGTGTGCTGGTGGGCGAGTTCCTCGGTGCCGAGCGGGCCGAGGTACGCTTCGAGACCGAGGGCAAGAAGCGGCGCCTCACCGTGGGCCGCAAGATCGTCGGCGAAGTCGAGCCGATCGCCGGACCCAACCCCGACGCCGATGTGATGGTGACCAACACCGGCTACTGGATGGGCTCCGACATCATCATTGCCCAGGCCAATCGCGGCAAGGTCAGGGCACATGGCCGGGTATGGGATTTCGACGGGCGCAGCGCCGAGATCTGCCAGATCGACTGGCATGGCCCCAAGTGAGCTTGCCTGCGCGAGGGACCGCGGAGAAAGCCCGCATCAAGGGCCGTTGCGCAGAAGCCTGGCGCCAGGAAGCGCATTGGAGCCGCCCTCACGCGTCGCCATTCGGCCAGCCCCGATGGACAAAGGGGGTGCTTTGCGAGTACCTGAATGGACCCAGCGCCGGCCCTGATAGAGTGAGACCCCATGCTGAACAGATCCAAGACCGATAGCCACCTGAAAACCGAACTGCCGGGGCCCAAGGCTCAGGCGATGCTGAAGCGCGACCAGGCTGTCGTCAGCCCGTCCTACCCGCGCGACTATCCTTTTGTGATGGACCACGGCCGCGGCGCCGAAGTGTGGGATGTGGACGGCAACCGCTTCATAGATTTCGCGGCCGGCATCGCTGTTTGCTCCACCGGGCACAGCCATCCGCAAGTCGTGCAGGCCATTCAGCAGGCCGCGGAAAAGTTCCTGCACATTTCTTCGGACTATTGGCACGAAGAGCAGATCCGCCTCGCCGAAACCATGGCGCGGCTGGCGCCGTTTGAGGAGCCGGCCATGTCCTTCTTCTGCAATTCAGGCACCGAGGCCGTCGAAGGCGCACTGAAGCTTGCCCGCTATGTGACCGGCCGCCAGCGCTTCATCGGCTTCCTGGGAGGCTTTCACGGCCGGACCATGGGCTCGCTGTCTTTCACCTCGAGCAAGTACACCCAACAATCCGGCTACTTCCCGGCGATGCCCGGCGTTACGCATGTGCCTTATCCCAATGCCTATCGGCCGCTCCTGGCAGGTGAAGATCAGGGCAAGGCAGTCCTTTCATACATCGAGGACGTGCTGTTCCAGAGCAACGTCCCGGCCAAGGAAGTGGCGGCCATTCTGGTCGAGCCCGTTCAAGGCGAAGGGGGCTATCTGGTGCCGCCGCCCGGCTTCCTGCAGGGACTGCGGAGCCTTTGTGACCGCCACGGCATCTTGCTGATCTTCGACGAGGTGCAGTCGGGCATCGGGCGCACTGGACGCATGTTCGCCAGTGAGCATTTCGGCGTGGCGCCGGACATCCTGACGCTCGCCAAGGGACTGGGTTCGGGCATGCCGATCGGTATGGTCGTCGCCAAGCGCCGCGTCATGCAGCAATGGACGCATGGGGCGCATGGCAACACCTACGGCGGCAACCCGGTCTGCTGTGCCGCCGCATCGGCGACGCTGGCGCTGGTGGAAGAAAAATACCGTGCCAACGCCGAAGAAATGGGCGGGTATCTGATCGGGCGGTTGCGCGCCCTCAAGTCCAAATACCCTGAGCTGATCGGCGACGTGCGTGGCCTTGGACTGATGCTCGGCGTTGAACTGGTAACCGACAGCCTCACACGCAAGCCGGCGAAAAAATTTACCGGACGCCTGCTGCACGAAGCCTATCATAACGGCCTGTTGCTGCTGTCGTGCGGGGTCAGCACACTGAGGCTGATGCCGCCGCTGGTGACCGACAGGGCCATCGCCGATGAGGCGATGGAGCTTCTCGATATCTCGATTGGTCGGACCCTGGCAGCATCCAACGAGATTGATTGAGTGCGGAATGCGACTTGCCACGGCCGTTGGGACCGTTGAATGCCAAAGGATCTGAAGAATTCGACCTGACGGGGCGCATCGCCCGCATCGGTCAGTTGCCGAATTCGTGACACCGGCGCCCGGCTTCTCACGCGCGTGACGTACCGACGGTCCGATGCTGGCGACCCAGGCCGTCGACGAACACGTCCACCATGCGCAGAACGGTCGCCCGCCAGCCGGGATGCGCCGGCATGTGGCACATGCCGACGAGGGCGCGCAGGAGATCTTCAGCCGAGATGTCTTCGCGGATCTCCGCCGCCGCGACGGCGCGCTCCAGAAGAGCACCGACAGCGGCGGTCATGCGCTCGGCGGAATAGGCGTAGAGGTCCTGCTTGCCGTCGGCAGCCAGCGCCAGTGCTGCCACCATCCCCTTCTTGGTCGCGATCACCTCCACCGCCGCATGAAGCCAGTGCCGAAGTGCATCGACAGGCTCCTCCTCGCGGCCCAGCCGCTCCGCCAGCTCCCCAAGCTGCTCGACCTCGCGGCGGTAGACAGCCTCGAACAGGGCATCGCGGGTGGGGAAATGACGATAGAGCGTGCCAATGCCCACGCCTGCCCGGCGGGCCACGCCCTCAAGGCTTGCGCCCGGGCCGCCAGCGCTGAATATCTCCTTTGCCGCCGCCAGCAGGCGGTCGCGATTGCGCAGCGAATCCGCCCGCGTCTTGCGGTTTGGCTTCACCGGCTGTCGCCCCTCATCGTCAGACATGATCCCTGGCTCTTGCAAAACGGAGGATGCCTCCGTATATTGTCGACATACCCGCCATCGCTACCTGCGATTCAAGGCCAAACCGATCTGCATTCCTCAGAATTTTACCGATCGACCTCCGGATACGTCGCACGCCGCCGTCCCCCCTGTCGATGTCCATCCGACTATAGCACCGAATGGAGCTGGCCATGGCACACACCATCCGTCTCACCGTTAACGGGACGCCGCGCGAGATCGCGCTCGACGACCCACGGGTCACCCTGCTCGACCTGTTGCGCGAGCGTCTTGGCCTGACGGGCACCAAGAAAGGTTGCGATCGCGGCCAGTGCGGCGCCTGCACCGTGTTGGTCGACGGTAGACGCATCAACGCCTGCCTGGCGCTGGCCCTCAGCGTCGATGGCGCCGAGGTATCGACCATCGAGGGCTTGGCCGACGGCGACCGGCTGCATCCGGTTCAGGAAGCCTTCATTGCCCATGACGGGATGCAGTGCGGTTTCTGCACGCCGGGCCAGATCATGAGTGCGATGGGGCTCATTGCCGAAGGCCAGGCCGGCGACGATCCCGAGCGCATCCGCGAAGGGATGAGCGGCAATATCTGCCGTTGCGGCGCCTATGCCGGGATCGTCGATGCGGTGCTCGATGCCCAGCGCGTCCTCGCCGAAGACGAAAGGAAGAAAGACGCATGAACCGTTTCGACTATGTCAGGCCCGCCTCGCTGGCCGAGGCCATTGCCGCCGGCGCCGAACCCGGGGCGGCCTATCTTGCCGCCGGTACCAATCTTGTCGATCTCATGAAGGCGGGCGCGATGCGCCCGGCCCGTCTGGTCGACATCACGCATCTGCCTGGCCTTGCCGCCATTGAAACCCTGCCCAATGGCGGAGTCCGCATCGGTGCGATGGTGCGCAACGCCGATCTGGCGCACGATAGCGATTTCGCGGCCCGTTTCCCGGCGGTGGCCGAGGCGCTGCTTGCCGGCGCATCGGCCCAGTTGAGGAATGCCGCGACAATGGGCGGCAACCTGATGCAGCGCACCCGCTGCAGCTATTTCCAGGACCCGGCCAGCGCCTGCAACCGGCGCGAGCCCGGCTCCGGCTGCCCAGCGCAAGGCGGCGAGACCCGCGCGCACGCCATCCTCGGCTTCAGTGATCACTGCATCGCCACACATCCATCGGACGTCTGCGTGCCGCTCGTGGCGCTCGATGCCGTGGTGGAGATCGAGGGCCCGGCCGGCCGGCGCGAGGTGCCGCTTGAAGCATTCCACCTCCTGCCCGCCTCAACACCCGAGCGTGAGACGATGCTGGCGTCCGGAGAACTCGTCACGGCGCTGCGCCTGCCGGGTGCGGCGACCGGCTTCTCCGCCCATGCCCGCTATCTGAAGCTGCGCGACCGCACCTCCTTTGCCTTCGCCCTCGTCTCGGCCGCCGCCATGCTGCTGATCGAGGACGGCACGGTCACCGGCGCGCGCATCGCGCTCGGTGGCGTTGCGGCGAAGCCCTGGCGGGCCCGTGCAGCCGAGATGGCGCTGATCGGGGCCACTCCCGGGCGCATTGCTTTCGCGCGAGCAGCCGAAGCCGCGCTGGCCGATGCCCGCCCGGCGGGCGGCAACGGCTTCAAGATCGACCTCGCGACACGGGTTGTCGAGCGTGCCCTCGCGCTTGCCGCCGCCGGAACGCCCGCCCGCGTCCCGGCCCTGCCCGGTTCCGTCTTTGCCTCCGCTGGAGAACCCGCACATGGCTGATATCGTCTCCCTTCCCACCGCCATCCCCCGCCGCATGGGCTCCAACGCCGGCCAGCCCATCACCCGCCGCGACGGCATGCTCAAGGTGACCGGCCGCGCAACCTATGCCGCCGACAATCGCCCGGACGCCATGCTGCATGCCGTCTTCGCTGCGGCAACCATCGCCCGTGGCCGGGTCACCCACCTCGATGTCGAGGCGGCGCGAGCCCATCCTGGCGTTGTCGAAGTCCTGACCCCAGCCAATCGCCCGCCGCTCATGCTGGACCCCGACACCAAGCCCTATTTCTTTGCCTTTCGCATCGAGGTGCTGCAGAACGACCGCGTCCGTTACGCCGGACAGCCGATCGCGCTGGTCGTGGCCGAGACGCTGGAGGCGGCAACCGAAGGCGCAATGCTTCTCGCCCCGAAGTATGAGACAGAGCCGGCGCACAGCGGCCTCGACCATGAGCGGTACGTGCCGGAGGCCGTGGGGATCGGTAGTCCCACCAGCGTCGTGACAGGCGATGTCGAAGGCGGACTGGCCGCCGCCGCGCACCGTATCGAGGCGACCTACGAAACGCCGCCGCAGTATCACAATGCCATGGAGCCGCACGCCATCGTCGCCCGGTGGGACGGCGACCGGCTGACGCTCGACATGCCGAACCAGGCGCCGACCCTGTCGTGCGCCGCCTTCGCCGCCTGGTTCGGCATCGGGCCCGAGAACGTGCTGATCCGCACGCCCTTCATCGGCGGCGGCTTCGGTTCCAAGGCGATCATCGCCGGGCCCCAGATCCTCGCGATCCTTGCCGCGAAGATGCTGGCTCGCCCGGTAAAGCTCGTGTTCAGCCGCTCCCAGATGTTCGGTCCCGTCGGTCATCGCGGCCAGACGCGGCAGACGCTGCGGCTGGGCATGGATGACGCCGGCCACCTGACAGGGCTTGCCCATCATGCCGTCGTTGCGACCAGCAGCTTCGATGAATTCCTCGAACCCGCCGCCGCTTCGTCACGGACGCTCTATGCCAGCCCTGCCATCGCCACCACGCACGAGGCGGTGCGCAACGATATCGGCACACCGGGGCCGATGCGGGCACCGGGTGAGGCCTCGGGCTCGGCCGCGCTGGAGGTCGCGATCGATGAGGCAGCCCTGGCCTGCGGTATGGACCCGCTGGACTTCCGCCTCGCCAACTATGCCGAAGTGGATCCCGTCACCGGCAATCCCTATTCCTCCAAGGCGTTGCGCGAATGCTATACCGAAGGTGCCAGGCGCTTCGGCTGGTCGGACCGGCCTCTTGCGCCTCGAAAGATGCGCGACGACGACGGCATGCTGGTCGGCTGGGGCCTCGGGACGGCGGTCTTTCCCTGTCCGATGTTCGCAGCCGAGGCTCGTGCCACCCTGCGCCCCGATGGCACCGGCCTGGTGGAGACCAGCCTCATCGACATGGGGCAGGGCGCCTGGACGGCGCTCGCCCAGATCGCCGCCGACGCGCTCGGCCTCGATGTTGCGCAGGTGGAAATGCGCGGCGGGGCATCGAACCTGCCGGATGGCGGTATCGCCGGCGGCTCGGGCCATACCGCGACAGCGGGGCTGGCGATCGAGAACGCCGGCAGCGAGGCCGTCGCACGGCTGGCCGGGATCGCCATCGCCGATCCGGCGTCTCCGCTCTTCGGTGCGAGCAATGCCGGTGTCGTGGCGCGCGGCGGCCGGCTCTACCGCAGCGACGATGAGGCTCGTAGCGAGAGCTACGCCGATATTCTTGTTCGCGCCGGTCGGTCAGGCGTCGAAGGCAACGGCAAGGGCGCGCGCGACCCGGGCGTCGCCGAGGCTTACGCGCTGCAATCCCACGGCGCTGTCTTTGCCGAAGTGAAGGTCGATCCAGAACTTGGCCAGGTCCGCGTGACCCGCCTCATCGGCGCCTTCGCCGCCGGTCGCATCATCAACCCGCGGCTGGCGCAAAGCCAGTATTGCGGCGGCATGGTCTGGGGCCTTTCCTTCGCCCTTCACGAGGCGGCACTGGTCGATGCCCGCACCGGTCGCGTGATGAACGCCGATCTCGGTGAATACCACGTCCCGGTGAACGCCGACGTGACCTCGATCGAAGCGTTGCTGATCCCTGAAGAGGACCATCGCGTCAACCCGCTCGGCATCAAGGGCGTCGGCGAGATCGGCGTCACCGGGACTGCCGGCGCCATCGCCAACGCGGTGTGGCACGCCACCGGACGCCGCGTACGCCAGTTCCCGATCCGCATCGAGGACCTGTGGGGAGCTGGCACGTGATCCGGCAGCTGAACCGGCTGGGAGAGCGACCGATGCAGCGCTTCAAGTCGGCCGGTTCGGCCAGAGACTTCTCTACACTCACGCCACATTCTCCAACACCTTCAACCTCCGGCGTCATCTCATTTCACGGAAGACTCGTCGTCAATTTCGATGCGAAGCCATGAGGACGTGGCAACCCCACCGTAAAGCCGATCGTCCTCGTCGCAGACGCTATCAGAAACGGTTCGTGGCGCGACGGCCTGGTGCCTGATCCGCTTTTCGGGGTCCGGAACCACTGTTCTTGCCGCCGAACGGGCCGGCCGGCGGGCAATCTCGATCGAGTTCGACCCGACGTATGTCGATGTCGCCGTTCGTCGTTTCGAGGCACTTTCAGGCAAGACGACGCGCAGGGCGGCGACTGACCAGGCCATCGTTGAAATGCTCTAGTGTCCACCCGCGCCTGCCGTTATGGGCGCAGGGCGTTTCATCAGGACGGCGAGCCCGGTGAGCGCCACGAAGAGCACCGAGAGGATGAGGAAGACATCGGCGAAGGCCATCACCATGGCCTGCCGGTGTACGATCTGCGTCAACTGCTTCAGTGCCATCAATTTCGCGTCGGCGCCAAAATCGGCAAACCGCCGCGTCAGATTTTGAAGCGTCTCCAGAGCCGGCCCGCGCGCCGTGTTCACCGCCTCGTGCAGACGCGCCAGATGCAGATCGGTCTGGTCATTGAGAACGGTGTTGATCGCCGCCAGGCCAATGGCGCCGCCGAGGTTGCGCATCAGGTTGAACAGCCCCGATGCATTCTTCAGCCGGTCGGGTGATAGCGTGCCGAGGGCTACGTTGGTGATCGGCACGATGGCCAGCATCAGCCCGATGCCGCGAAAAATCTGCGGCCAAAGGAGTTCGTAGAAATCCCAGTCCCTGGTCAGGTCGATCATCCACCACGAGCCGAGCGCAAAGGCGAGGAAGCCGGCGGCCAGCACCAGGCGCGGATCGAACCTGGCCGATAGCTGGCCGGCAATGGGCGCGGTGAGGAACATGGCAAGGCCGGAGACGAACATGGTGTCGCCGATCATCAGGGCGTTGTAGCCGCGGATATGAGCGAGATAGACGGGGTAGAGATAGGTCAGACCATAAAGACCGATGCCGAGCACGAAGGAGAACAGGCTGCCGACCGCGAAATTGCGGTCGGAAAAGGCGCGCAAATCGACAATGGGCGATCTGGCGGTCAGTACGCGGGCAAAGAAGGCCACCGCGGAGACCGCCGAAACGACGGCAAACAGGGCAACCGTCCTGTCGTCCAGCCAGTCATATTGCGGTCCTTCCTCCAGCACATATTCCATGGCCCCGAGAAAGCCCGCCATCGACACCAGGCCCCACAGATCGAACGACTTGAACAGGCCGAGGTCCGGTTTGTCGAAGTCGACCAGCACCAGCACGGCGACGGTGACCGCTATGCCCGGCACCACATTGATGAAGAACAGCCAGTGCCACGACAACGCATCGGTGAGATAGCCGCCGATGGTCGGACCAACGGTGGGAGCAAGCGTTGCCACCAGGCCGATCACCGGTGCTATCAGCGACTGTCTGGAGCGCGGGAAGATGATGTAGGCCGAGGCGAAAACCGTAGGGATCATGCCGCCGCCGATAAAGCCCTGGATCGCCCGCCAGACGATCATCTCGTTGATGGAGGAGGTCATGCCGCACATCAGGCTGGCAAAAGTGAAGCCTGCGGCCGAGGCGGCAAAGAGCACCCGCGTCCCCAACGCCCGCGACAGAAAGCCGGAAAACGGGATGGCGATGACCTCGGCCACCAGATAGGCCGTCTGCACCCAGGAAATCTCGTCGTTGCTGGCCGAAAGGCCGGCCTGGATGTCGGTGAGCGAGGCCGAGACGATCTGGATATCGAGGATGGCCATGAACATCCCGAACACCATGGCGACGAACGCCATCATCCTGCGCGGATCGATGCGCTCGTCGATACCCGGGCCCGCTGCGGCGAAGGTGGCAGGTGAAGGGGTCGCGACGGCAGCGCTCATGGCGTCCTCGCTATTGCCCAGCGATGCGCAGCCGAGGCGTGTCCGACGAACCGACCACGCTAGCCGTCTGCCGCGTGTTGACGCTGACTACAACCGACATGCCCGGACGCAGGACCTGCTGGGTCGCAATGTCGGCCGGCACGGCGATGCGCACCGGCATGCGCTGGACGATCTTGGTGAAGTTGCCGGTGGCGTTGTCGGCCGGCAACAGCGAGAACACCGAACCGGAGGCCGGCGCCAGGCTTTCGACGGTGCCGTGCACGGTCTTGCCCGGCAGGGCATCCACTTCGATATCGACCGCCTGGCCGGGCGTCAGGCTGGCCAGTTGGGTTTCCTTGAAGTTGGCATCGATGAACACCTTGTCGAGCGGCACCAGGCTCGCAAGCCGCTGGCCGGGCTGCACGTAGTCGCCGGTCTGCACGGCGCGATTGCCGATGACGCCGTCGATGGGCGCGCGCACCACGGTGAAGGACAGGTCGCGCTCGGCCTGGGCCAGGGCGGTCTTCAACTCATCGAGCTTGCGGGCCTCTTCGGTCTGCTGGGCCTTGAGCACATCGGTCTGGGCTCTGGCGGCCGTCACCGCCGCCTCGGCGGCCGTCACCGCGGCGGCGGCCTGATCGCGCTCGGCACGCGCCTTGTCGAGGACCTGTCGGCTGGCGAACTGCTGGGCGACCAGTGTCTGCTGGCGGGTGAATTCTAGGTCGGCGCGGGTGCGGCCGGCCTCGGCCGAGGCCAGTTGCGCCTGCGCCTGGTCGACTGCGGCACCTTGCGCGGAGATCTGCCGGCCGAGGCGTTCTACTGTCGCCTTCTGGGTCGCCACCTTGTCGCGCGCCGCATTCGCCGCAAGCCGGTAATCGCCGTCGTCGATGCGGGCAATGACGTCGCCGGCGTGGACGAGGGTATTGTCGTTGCTGTCGATGGCGGTCAGATAGCCGGAAACCTTGGAGGCAAGCGTGGTGTTGTAGCTGCTGACATAGGCATCATCGGTCGAGACGATAAATCGCGACACCGTCATCCAGTGATAGCCATACCAGCCGGCGCCCGACACACCGAGCGCGCCAAGCAGCAACAGGGCGGCCAGCTTCAACTTGCGCCGGCGGGGCGCGACGGATAGGGGCTGCGCCGCGTCGGTGGCCTGGGCCGGGAGTTCGGGAAGCGGTGCCGGCCCGGATTCCGTCTTCTTTTTCGCCGCCGGGCGGTTCTTGCGGGTGCGAACGCTTGCCTTCACTGCCACTGCCAGATCGACTTCGCCAGCCGGGATTGGCGTTTCCACGGCGCCTTTTTCCATGCGCGGGCCGTGACCGAGGGGAAGGCCGACGGGGTTGCTTTCGCTGGTGTCTCGATACATGTGCCACTCCACTCGGATAATGTGGCCGGTTCTTGACCGAACCGTTCGGTCAATGCTATTTAGGACAGATGGATGCCGCTGTCAAGATGACCGAACGGTTCGGTCATTGAAAAAATCGACCGGCGGGTTATATAGAAGAATATGAATTCTTTGATTCCGGAGGCGACAATGGCCCGGCAGATCGAGCTTGAACGGCAAACCACACCGCAAGGCGAGGACGACAACACCAAGCGCCAGCAGATCATCGAGGGCGCACGCGAAGTGTTCCTGGCCCAGGGTTTTGATGCCGCCAGCATGAACGACATCGCCCGCACTGCGGGCGTCTCGAAGGGCACGCTCTATGTCTATTTCGAGAACAAGGAAAAGCTCTTCCAGACCATCTGCAGCCAGGAATGCCAGGCCCAGGCCGAGGATACTTTCCGATTCGTGAACGATGGCGACGATATCGAGGCGACACTCACCCGCGTCGGCCTCAACTTCGTGAAATTCCTCTGCCGCCATGAGAGGGCCTCCACCGCGCGCACCGTGATGGCCATTTCCGAACGCATGCCCGAGATCGGCAAGAACTTCTACGAGACCGGTGCGGTGCAGGGGATTGCCCGGCTGGCCGCTTACCTCGATGGCCACGTCAAGACCGGCGAACTGGCGATCGCTGATTGCGAACTGGCTGCGGCGCAACTCATCGAAGCCTGCCAGGCGACCCTGTTCAAGCCGATCCTTTTCAACTTCGGCAAGCCACCCAGTGAGGTGCGCATGCGCCATGTGGTCGAGACCGCCGTAAGGGCCTTCCTCGCCGCCTATCGTGTGCGCTGAGCCGGCAGCCATCATGCGGCTCGATTGTCTGCGTTGCGGCGCGGGCACAAGAGCTCTGGCGACAAGACCCTGGACGGCTTCGCCGCGCTGATTGCGCGTCTCGCTTCGCATTCGCACCATCCCCCTGTCGGGCCGCGAACGCGACGGCATGATCTCCTCGATCTCGCTTGAGACGGTGAAGATGTCGCCCGGGCGGGTCGGCCTGGGGCCAGCTTATCTCGCCGCCCACCCAATCGGATGCAGGTCCGCTCGCAAGACAGTCGTTCGCTGGCCTTCAACGATATCACCTTTACGGGTCGCGGGATAAAGCGAACGGGCGATTGAGAGCTTTCATGGCAGCGACGAAACTCACCGCACAACGACTCTCCCGCATATCGGATCTCCCCCTTGCCTGGCACGATCAGAACGAATCACCCGGCCTCTGATCTTCGTGGTTATCCGACTCCAATCTGACCTTGCTCTCCCTCCTGCGCGAGCAATATCCGCTATAGCAGGCACACCAGCGGGCAAATCACGCCTCAATCAAGGCGATGCGCCAACCAACACTTTGCCAAACACCTGGATACGAAAATGGGCGGCCGGAGACGCGAGACCACTTTGGCGCCAGAACGCCAGTACATGGCGTCTCTCTGCCAAGCCTTCCTCGCAATCCCGACCTGGCCCGCGGAAATGTCGGAGTTATTCGGAGACGCGGAAAACTGACCAGAAAAGCCAGTACGGAATGGTGGTGGACGCAGTCTGCAGCGAACTCGTCTCTGCTCGGATTTCCCTGATATACGGGAAAATACAGGGAAAAATAGCAAATTTGCCGGTTATTGCGCAATTTAAGCGCCCGCAACTAACTGATATTGCGTCGTATTTTTGAAAAATTCCCTGTGCAATCGAACAGGGAAAATCGTTGCCCGATCAGGGAACTATTGCAAGCGAACAGGGAAGCCAAGCGGCACAACGTAAGCGTACGCTGATTGCACTGTTGTTTTCGGCCTGGCGGTTTCGATCTTGTCTTGCACGGCTATGTGCGTGGAACAGGAGGGAAGATCGTGCCGCGAATGAAGGAGACGAAGCGTGCGGAGCTGGAGGCTTTCTGGCGTTCGCATCTCGAGGGTTGGGCTGCAAGCGACTTGAATCAACGGGAATATTGCGAGGCGCATGGCCTGCCGCTGAAGCGGTTCGGCAACTGGCGGGCGAAGTTCAGATATGAGGTTCCGTCACCTGTCCGCAGGCTGCTTTATCGCCGCGGCGGGAGCTTTGGCCATATGGCCAGCCATATGGCTGACAGGGAAATTGACGACACCTCGACGGGGTATGTTCCCTCGGCGGCAACCATGCCGGACGGGCGGCGGAACTTCAGGGTTGCGGACAAGAAGCGGATGGTGGCCGAGGCCATGGCGCCGGGTGCCTCGGTGTCGGGCGTGGCCCGCCGCTACGGGATCGACACGCGTCTGCTGTTCCGCTGGAAGCGCGAGTTCGCCCGGCCACCGTCCGAGCCGGTGTCGCCTCTGCGGTGCACACGCGCAATCTTGCCCAGGCTGGGGTGCATAGACATGCAACTGCGTTCTTGGCTCTTTCTCTTGGCACCCGCCGCCGTCCTGGCGAGCGTCATCGGCCCTGAAGTCGGGCCGCAACTCTCCGGCTGCAACATCAAGGGCAACATCAGCTACAACACGGGCGAACGCATCTATCATGTTCCTGGCCAGGAACATTATGTGGAGACTGTCATCACCTTGTCCAAAGGCGAGCGTTGGTTCTGCTCCGAGACGGCCGCCCGCGAAGCTGGTTGGCGAAAGGCGCGACGGTGATTGGACGCGAAAAGGGGGCAGGATTGGAGGTGATTTGCCAGGCTTGAGAGGAAACGCGCGGAGGTGTGCTTTTCATGCCCTGCCGCGCAATGGGACCCCCACTTCAAGACCCAAGGCGTCCAGCACCTCCCGCAATTCCGCGGTCTGCAGTTCCGTGAGCTCCCGCAACGGACGGCGAACGTAGCCACCACTCCAGCGCCGTAAACGCATCGCTGCCTTCACAAGCTGTGGCTGGCCATATGCGCGCGCAAGCACACGGTAGGGATACCAGGCGCGATGGGTATCGATCGCCGCCTGAAGGTCGCCTCTGCACAATAAATCATAAGACCGGTGGATCAGTTCGGGTAACGCGCATGAATTCGTGGAACTAAAGCCATCAAATCCGGCGGCGATCGATCCGGGGAAGACAAGATCCGATGCGGCAAGAACTTTGATCCGGCCGCAAACGGTAGCGGCCAATTGATCCACTACGACCGGAGACAGATCGCCCTGCTTGAGAGCCACCACGCCGACGATATCGCATATCATTTCAATGAACCGCGGGGAAAGGGTGATCCCGATGCCCGGGGCGTTGTAGACCATGATGCCAGTCGGGCTTGCCGAGGCAATTTCTTGAAAGAATTCGAAGATATGAGCCTCCGTCATCAGGCTGACGTAGGGTGCAGTCACCATGGGCAGACCCCCAAGACGTCCAGCTTCAACGGTGAGATCGCGAACCACACGAGGGTCCGAATGGGCAGCACAAAGAAGAACTGGTACTCGGTCGCCAACGATTCCCATGACATGCCTGAAGAGCTCGACCCGCTCATCGGTATTCATCGTCGGAAATTCGCCATAGGTACCGCCGATCAGCAGCCCGTCATAGCCGATATCGAGTACGCGGCCGATGGTTTGGGCAATTGCCGCATGATCTATGGCGCCGCCTCGCGTAAATGAGGTTACGGTAATGTTGAACAGGCCGCGGGTTCTTTCGAACGCCTCATCACGAGTTTTCATATTCTTTCTCCATTGCATTTTCTCGCAGCGGCCAATGCCAGGTCATCTTGCCTTTTGAACCACGTCAACAGGATTGCGGGTTTCAGCTAGGCAGCTCAACGCCAATCACGAGCCCCACGACAGGCTCGTGTCAAGCTCGGGCGCCTTTGGGGAATGCAACGACATCGCGACGAGCATCACCATGGGCTTTCCCGGCCGGATTCGGAAACCCTTCGTCCCGAAAATCCTCCAAATGCCGACATTGGAGAGCGAATTACCTGGCCTAGATGTCTTCTTCCCTTTCGGCGGGGGAATTGTCAGTCATTCGGTCGCGGAGCCAGCCACGAAACAGAGCAACCGCCGGGAACTCTGTCTGGTCGGGCAGACTGACCAGGTAATAGCTTCGGTCAATGGGCAAGGCCAACCGGAATGGGGTCACGAGCTTTCCAGTCGCCAACTCATCCACAACCAGCGGCCCATGCGCCATTGCCACGCCGAGGCCGCTTAGCGCTGCCTGCACGGTAAAGCCGGTATTTTGAAACCGCATTTCGCCTGCCGGCTGCAAATCGGGAACGCCTGCGGCTTCGAACCAGCGAGACCAGATTTCCGGCCAGGTCGTCGCATGCAGCAGCAGTTGGTGGCGAAGATCGGATGGTTGAGCGAGCGCCCCGTTTCGCAGTCGATCCGGACTGCTGACGGGGACCGCGTAATCGCTTACCAGCGGCTCCACGTGCAAGCCCGCAAGCTCGGCTTGGGCGCTGGTGCGCAGCAGGACGGCAAGGTCGACACCATGATGGTCAAAATCAATCGCCTCCAGTTGGGTTGTACCACCGGTCCAGCTCACAATCTGGATATCTATTTGCGGATGCCGCAGCCGAAACTCCCTGAGCCGCGGCACCAGCCACAGGCTCGCGAAAGCCTGCATGGCGAGGACGCGAAGGGTACGCGCCTGCCGGCCCTGTCGCGCGATCATCCATGCCGTTCCCTCCTCGAGATGTGCCAGGGACTCGCGAACGACGAGAATGTAGCGGCGTCCCGCGTCTGTCAGCGTCACGCCGCGTCCGTTGCGCCGAAACAACGGATTTCCCAACAATGTCTCGAGACTCTTGATCCGGTAACTGATCGCTGCCTGCGTGATATTCATCTCTTTCGCGGCAAGCGTGAAACTCAGATGGCGTGCCACGGCTTCAAAGGCCGTTATCGTTCCTATTGAGGGCAGGTGTCCCATCTCGGAGAGATATAAAGTGGCTTTATATCAGGTACAAGAAATTTTCGTTTGTTGCGAAGGCGACGCAAGAGGATAGTGCCATTGGTCCCTAAGTATCTGCTACACCAGAGGATTGAAGCTATGGCACGTCTCCTTCGAGCGATTCTCGCGATTGCATTTGCCGTCTTTTGCATCGAGTCCAGCGCCCTGGCGCAGACGCCACCCGAGAGCGGGCCGGCCGTTTGGGACTATCTCGCCAAGCTGCCGGCGGATCAACGGCTGAAGGTCCTCGAAAACCAGGCGCGCAAAGAGGGTCAGTTCGTACTTTGGGGGGTGCTCGGTATCGACCGGGCCGAAATCCTCCTCAAGATGTTTCGACAGGAGTATCCTGGCATCAAGACCGAGTTTGTTCGGTTGACGGCTGATGCTGCAACCGATCGTCTGCTGCTCGAGCAGCGGGCTGGACATATTACGGCCGACGCAATCATATCTTCCGCCTCGTATCTCGATCTGGAAAAGAGCGCTCTCGCACCCTATGAGCCAACCACCTGGGGAGACTTCGATCCGCGCTTTCGCAGCGGGTCCAGTGCCGAGGGCTGGACAGCCATGTCCTACGAAGTGCTGCCAGAAGCGTACGCCTGGCGTACCGACCGCATCTCGAAAGCGGAGGCACCCAAGACACTTGACGAAGTCGCCGATCCCAAATGGCATGGCCGCACGGGAACAACCAATCAGCTCGAGCGCGTAATCAACTTGCTGCAGGAAAAGTACGGCAAGGAGGTTGCGATGCAGAAGGTCAAAGCCCTCGCGGCACTCGACAATCAGCTCTACAAGAGCATCGCAGCATTGTCTCAGGGTTTGGCGGCCGGTCAGATCGATCTGGCATGGGGCATCGGCGTCTATCGTGCCGACCAACTGAAAAGGAAGGGAGCGCCGGTCGATTATGTCTTTGCCGATCCGCTTTTCGCGCTAGGCGTCACAATTTCCGTGATCCGTAACGCACCTCGTTCATACGCCGCAGCGCTGTTCATGGACTTCCTTACGCGCGCCGACACGCTGGAAAAGCTCGACAAGGTCGAACCGGGCCGGATGTTCGGCAATACCAAAGGAAAATACGACATCCACTTTGCCGATTACCCCTCACTCACGCTCTACAAGCCGATCGCGGCCGATCAATTCAAGGAGCTCAACCAGGTCGTGCAGGACCAGTTCATCCGCCGCTGATCGGGATCCAGGAGAATTATCGCCATGAAGCTTGCAACGTATTTTGACGGGTCCCCGCGCATCGGCCTGGTGGACGAGGATGGCATCTGGGACCTCAGAAGCCTCTATAGCTGGTATCTTTTTGAGAAGGAACGCACTCCCCACTCGGCCAGGCTCGCCGAGCACATCGTGCCCGACGACATGGCACTCTTCATCCGCCTCAATCACACTCGACTAGATGAGTTCGCGACGGCACTCGCATTGGCCAAGTCGCAAAAACGCGGCACCGGGCCCGTTTCGCCGCGACCATTGGCAGACACCCAACTCCTTGCGCCGGTTCTTCAACCGAACAAGATCATTTGCTGCGGCAGCTCTTATGGCGAATACCTCGCCGAATTGGGGATGGAGAAGGAGAGGTGGCCCAAGGACGTCAAGATCTCGTTCCTCAAGCCGCCGAGCGCTCTCATTGGGCATGGTGAAACCATACCCTTTCCGCCGGACGCTCATGAAACCGACTATGAAAACGAACTCGCGATCATAATCGGACGAACCTGCAGCGACATATCGGAGGCCGAGGCAGGCCGCTACATATTCGGATATTCGATATTCAATGACGCTTGTGTGCGTGACATACCGAAGTGGACCGGCGGGCTGGATTCACCGCGTGGCAAAGCAGTAGATGGCTGCGCGCCGATGGGACCATGGATCGTGCCCGCAGCCTATCTGAAAGGGAATCCGAACGACCTTTCATTCACCACCTGGGTCGACGATGAAGTCCGCCAACAAGGCCGTACATCCGGCCTCATGTGGCCGATCGAGCGGATCGTTGCGTTCATTTCGCATTATATCCGCCTCGTTCCGGGTGATGTCATCTCGACAGGAAGCACCAAGGGCAACGCGCATACCACCGGCAAGTTTCTGAAGCAGGGGCAATTGGTGAAGTGCGAAATCGAAGGCATTGGCACGCTCGAAAACCTGGTCGGTCAGAAGGCGTGGACCACACAGCTCGGACCCATCAAGACACCGGCCTGACCGCCGAGTAGGAACGGCGAGGATTCCTCCATACGACACAACCGAGGCTTCGTCATAGTCTTGCTCATTGTGGTGGCGGCCCTGCTGCTGCCACCATTGGCAATGCTCATCCTAGGCAGCGCGACCGACAGCCCTCCAGGGGCGGTACCGCACTTCTCGATCGATACGCTCGTGCGCGCCTACAGCAACGGATTGATCTATCCCGCAATTCTAAAGTCGCTGCTCTATGCGGGCGCGACGTCGTCATTGGTATTGCTTCTCGGTGGTTTTCTGGCGTGGCTGGTCGAGCGAACCAACTCCTCAGTGAGGAGAATGACGGAGTTGTTTACGTTGGCGCCGATCCTGATGCCGGCCGTGCTGCTGGTCAGTGGCTGGATTCTTCTGCTCGATCCGCGCAACGGCATCCTCAACCTGATGGCGATGGAAGTCTTTCACCTCAAGCACTCGCCCGTCAGCATCTACAGCTTCTGGGGCATGGTCTGGGTAGGCACGTTGCAGGAATTGCCCCTCGCCTTCCTTTGGCTGTGCCCCGCCTTTCGCTCAATGAACCCGGAACTGGAAGAAGCGGCAATCATAGCAGGCGCCGGTAACTTCACCGTCCTGCGCCGCATTACCTTGCCCATTCTACGCCCGGCCATCCTCGGCGCCTTCACCATATTCTTCGTATATTCACTGGGAGCGCTGTCGGTGCCTCTGCTCATCGGCATACCTGCCCACATTTTTCTGTATTCGACGGAAATCTATCTTTCGACGGCCCAAATGCCGACCGACTACAACCTCGCGTGCGCCTATAGCCTTGTAATCGTCGCGGCCAGCATGGTCGGTATCTACATCTACCGCCGCTCGACCGCGGAAGCGGGGCGTTACGCCATCATTACCGGCCGCGGCTATCGACCACGATTTGTACGCGTGGGCCGATGGCGCCCGGCGATCACGCTCTTTGCGGTCTTCATATTGCTGATGGTGGCGGGCCTCCCGCTGCTGGTGCTCGTCTGGAATAGCTTCATGCCCTACCCTCAGGCGCCTTCGCTGCACAGCCTGACTACCATGACGCTCAAGAATTATCATTTGGCCCTCAATTATGGACCTGCCCAGCGGGCCGTCGCCAACAGCATCATGCTCGGCTTAGTCGCCGGAGTCGTGTCCACTCTCATCGGCGCCATGATCGCATGGGCGTCGATACGAATCCGTACGGTTCGCGGGATGGTCAGCATACTTGACCAGTTGGCTACTGTTCCCATCGCCATTCCGGGCCTGATCATCGGCGTGAGCTTGCTCTGGATGGCTCTGGTCGTGCCTGGCGCTCTATATGGCAGCTATTGGATTCTGCTTTTCGCCTACATTGTCCTGCACCTGCCCTACTCGGTGCGCATCTGCAGTTCCGGACTCAATCAGATCCACATGGAGCTTGAAGAAGCTGGCTACGTCAGCGGTGCCCCATGGCTCACGGTTTTCCTTCGCATCACTCTCCTCCTCTTGATGCCGAGCCTTGTTGGTTCAATCGTGTATGTCGCACTCCGTTCATTCCGGGAATATGCGGCCTCGCTGTTCCTGACTGCCCCTGGAACCGAGGTCTTTTCGGTACTCGTTCTTGATATGTGGCAAGAGGGAAATTCCAACATTCTCTCGGCATACGTCAGCATGGTCGTAGCGGGGTTGTCGGTCCTGCTCTTGCTCTTGTACCGGCTCGGCCGCCGTGTTGGAATTCACTTCTAGGAAAGGATGAGTTGTGATCCGCGTCGTAAAGGCTGCACCCGGGCTCGATCAGCGAAACATGCTGGCCGGGATACTTGGCAATGGCTATCAGGTGGTCGAGTACGATCCTCAACGACCGTTGAGCGAATTGGTCCATGAGGCAACGGTTCTGTTGTTGCGGGACATCCCGATCACCAATGAACTCATGGATTCCGCCCCGACACTAAAGCTCCTTCAACGCTATGGGCAACATGTCGTTGGCGTTGACTTCGCTCACGCGCGCCGGCGCGGCATCTACGTGGCTCGTGTCCCGACAAGCGTGACAGGCGCCGACCGTGTCGTCGCGGAACACGCCATGTTCCTGATGATGGCCGTGGCCAAGCGCATTCGGATTGCTCAAAAAAACGTTGCCAGGAGGGTGCTTGGCGCGCCGAGGACGATCACACTTTCACGCAAGACCCTGGGGCTGGTGGGCGTTGGCAAGACGGGGGGAGAACTTGCAAAGCTGGTTCGCGGCTTCGATATGCGCGTCATCGCCGTAAAGCGTACGCCAGACGATGCTCTCGCGAAGGAACTGGGCCTCGCTTATCTGGGCGACATGGGCCAGCTTGACCAATTGCTCAAAGAGGCGGACGTTGTTTCTTTGCATCTGCCTCTCGATGAAACAACGCGGGGCTTTTTTGACGAGAAGAGGCTTGCCATGATGAAGTCGGGAAGCATCCTGGTGAATATCGCACGTGGACCCATTGTCAATCAGAATGCCCTTGCAGCCGCACTTTCCAGTGGCAAGCTCGCAGGAGCGGGGCTAGACGTCCTGGAGGAGGAGCCGATTGATCCGGCTGACGCGCTGGTGTCCATGGAAAACGTGGTGATAACGCCGCACATTGCGGGCGACAGTGACGAAGTCCATCAGCGTTTGGCAGCAGCGGTTGCGGACAACATCCGTCGCGTCGCCGCAGGAGAGCCTCCGCTCCACCAGGCCGAAGCCCATTGATACATAGAGCTTTCCAATGACCGCCGTTTCAATACGGGGGCTTTCGAAGCGCTTTTCGGGGCAAGCGGGAATGGCGCCCGCCCTGCGGGATCTCTCGCTTGAGATCCCGGATGGAGCATTCTTCACACTCCTTGGTCCGAGTGGCTGTGGCAAGAGCACGCTGCTGCGTTGTATTGCGGGGCTGGAGACCGCCGATGAAGGAGTCATCGAATTCGCAGGCGTGCCGGTGTTTTCAGCCAAGCAGGGAATTGACGTCCCCCCGAACAAGCGTCGGATCGGCATGGTGTTCCAGTCCTACGCGATCTGGCCCCACATGACGGTCATTCAGAACGTCGCATTTCCGCTCGAGATCATGCGTCATCGACAGCCACGCCAGCGTGCAATGGAGGCGCTCTTGAGTGTCGGGCTGGCAGACTTTGCGGACCGGCTGGCGTCCAATCTGAGCGGCGGCCAGCAGCAACGCGTGGCCCTGGCGCGTGCTATCGTCCCTGAACCGACCTTGCTGCTGCTGGACGAACCACTCAGCAACCTCGATGCAGCGTTACGTGAGCAAATGCGGGAGGAATTGCAGAAACTACAGCAACATCTGCGTATTACCACGATCTATGTCACCCATGATCAGATGGAAGCACTTTCCCTTTCGGACACGATAGCCGTGATGCGGGGCGGCGAGTTGGTCGAGACGGGTACTCCGCAGGATCTCTATGCCCGGCCGCGCAGCGCATTTTCAGCCCGGTTCGTGGGTGGAGCGAACGTGCTTTCCGGCACCGCAACCAGTTCGAAGCAAGGTACAATGCTGAAGACTTCGTTTGGTCAATTGAAGGCAAGCGAACCCGCAGCGGAGGGCGAGCGGGTTTTCTTTGTGCGACCGGAGCGCATTCGAGTATCGGCAGTTCCCGCGTCGCATGCAGCCAACACGTGGACCTCGCGCGTAATCAATCGCAGATTTGTGGGTGATGCAACGGAATTTGATCTCGATCTGGGACAACCGGACCTGATCCTTCATGCCCGCACGAATGATCCTCTTGCCGCCCGACTCGAAGGAGAGATTTGGGTAAGCGTAGATCCATCGGATATCCACTTTCTTAGTCGCGACTAAACGATATATCAGTCTTTGGAATGCCCCTATAAAGCAGCCAACCCACCGGGATACGGGCACCGCCCTTCCCCCCAGCGGACAGCCCAACACAGCGCAGTGGGAAAGGCCATGACAACTATGCCGCATGTCGTCGTCATCGGGGCGGGAACGCTCGGGATGTGCACGGCTATCAACCTTATCGAACGAGGGGCCCGTGTGACAGTTCTCGAAGCGCAGTCGATCGCCTCGGGGTCCAGCGGGCGATCGGTGGGCGTCGTGGGCACCCAATTTACAGACCCGTTCCAAATCATGCTCCGCACCCATGCGCTGCGGCAGTTCCGCCGCTGGGAGATCCGGCGCAGCAAGCGGTAGTCGTCATGTGCTTCGAGGACTGCGACTGCGTCTGCGATGTTCAACTGCTCGCCCATCAGTCAATTCCAGTGGCCCCTCAGGGCCCATTCATAACCATCGGTTGTCCGCGGTCATCCAGCAGATAACCTTTAAGACGATGCGAAGCACTTCAATGCGGTCGGGTCAAGCGTGGTCGACCTCGCATTTCCGAACCCTGGCGCATCAAAATGAAGCTCGAACCACACCGACACAATGCAACTGCCTGGATTGGATATGACGGCGTCAGCGTGATCGAAGGGAGGTGATAGCCTCATCATGTCGCAGCGATATCAATCACGAAGAATCGAATGTCGAGGCCGAGGGTCACGGTCTCGTTACGAACCCAGGCGGGGCGCTCGACTTTACAGGATTTTGCTGCGCATTGGGTCTCGGTGATGCCTTATACCAGCGGCACTGAGGTTTGAATCATTTGGGGTTCGCAAATCGGTTGATGTCTGATTCAAGGTTGGCAAAGGAGCTAGCCGATGCCAGCAGCCTTATCTTTGCGAGCCGATTTTGACAGCCAGACATTGCGGGGCCTTGCGCGTCGTTGTGCCGATTCCAATCAGAGCCGGCGACTGTTGTCGCTGGCGGCAGTCTATGACGGCATGAACCGGACGCAGGCGGCACGGATCGGCGGCATGGACCGCCAGACGCTGCGCCATTGGGTGCTTCGGTTCAATGCCGATGGGCCGTCGGGGCTGGTAGACCGCTGGTGGTGCGGCCCCGCCCGCAGACTGAACGATGACCAGTTGCGCGAGCTTGCCGGGATTGTCGAGGCCGGTCCCGACGTGCACAGCGATGGCGTGGTTCGCTGGCGCCGGGTTGACCTGCAAGCGCTCATCAAGGAGCGCTTCGGGGTCGCCTATGGCGAGCGCTGGGTATCGCAGATCCTGCATGATCTGGGCTTTTCCCACATGAGCGCCCGTCCGCAGCACCCCAGGCAGGATGTCCGGGTGATCGAGGCGTTCAAAAAAACTTCGGCCGTACCCTCAAGGGCCACATAGCCGGGCTGAAGCGCGGCAAGCCCATTGAAATCTGGTTCCAGGATGAAGCGCGCATCGGCCAGAAGAACGGCCTTGCCCGCCTGTGGGCCCGCACCGGCACCAGGCCACGCCAGCCGGCCGATCAGCGCTACAAATCAGCCTATCTGTTCGGGGCGATCTGCCCGGCGCGCGGCACCGGTGCGGCCCTGGTGATGCCGCTCGCCAACACTCATGCCATGCAGCTTCATCTCTGAACGCCATCAGCCAAGCCGTGGCTGCCCGCGCACATGCCGTTGTCCTGATGGATCGCGCCGGCTGGCACACGACAGACAAGCTGAAACTGCCTGCCAACCTCACCATCATCCTGCTGCCATCGCGTTCACCGGAGCTGAACCCGGTGGAAAATGTCTGGCAGTATCTGCGTCAGAACTGGTTGTCCAACCGGGGTCTTCCCAACCTATGACGCCATTCTCGATGCCGCATGTCAGGCGAACAGGCTCGTCGATCAGCCCGACACAATATTCTCAATCGGCATGAGAAAATGGGCCCACATCGTTTAAAGGTCAGCGCCGCTGGTATGAGTTCCCCGTCGACGGTTTTGCCGAGCATAAACTGAGAAGCAACTTTCCAAATAATCGGACTGGTCGACACTGATCTGAAGCAGTGCGCGCGTGCGCCGGGTAGGCCATGCTGCCTGTTTGAGGGAGTAGGCCCCCAACTATCCTCATCGTTGCGCTATGGTGTGGGGTTTGCCCGCTGACTTTGAAATGACGACAATTGCACCCCGAAAGGAGAGATCAATGACCACAGAAACTGACAAGACTGCCAGCATGAAAGACAGCGGATCTCCGATTTCCGCAGTTTGAAATGACGGCGTTGAACGGCAATCTGTTTTCGGCATATGCGCAGGCAAGCCAAGCCTTCTTCGAGAACGCCGTGGCGTTAAATCAGGAGATGTCGCGTTTCGCGAACGAGCGGCTTCAGGCCGACGTTCAACTGCTCCAGAAATTGTCCAAATGCAAGAATATGGAGGAAGTCGTTAGCGTTGAGTTCGATTTCTCCCGTTTGGCGGCGGAGGCAGACTTGGCGGAGATGCCGAAGCTGATGGAGCAAGCCGGTCGCAACTCCAGAACCATGTGGACGACCCTGTTTGAGGCCGCCAAGACTTTGCCACAGGCCGGTGCCAAGACCTAAATCGGGATCACTTCGGGTCAAGTCGACTCGCAGTGATGGATTTGATCGAAAACAATGGAACAGAGTTCGGTTTTGAGCAAATGACGCTCACGCTTTCAGGATGATGCTTCAGTTGGCAGATCTTCGCCAAGTCTTTGAAAGGGAGGCGCTGCCAGGACCAGAGCCGGCATTCACCAATGGCTCGGATCCCAACGGCGGAGATGGCAGTAAAGGCGGCGTTGAAGCAACAAACGAAGAACGCATGCAAAAGCCGTGCGAGCCCCGTCAAGGGCGTTGCAGCCATGCCGGATGCAGCGTGCATGTCGTTCGACAGGGAGGAGTTTATTATGTGCGAACCCAACCGTCGCGCATCACACGATGCGCACGACCCGACGCCTTGTACGTGGCCTGACTATGCTTCAAGTGGCCCATTTCCTCATCAGGTCTCTTTGCGCTGGTGGACCTTGGCATGTCGGACGCGTGCATAGCGCACGACTACCACGTGGGTTCCGATCAGGTTGTCGAGTTGCGCCAACGCTATGCGGCTTGCGACAAGCGTCCATAGGCCTGACGGCCTCGTTTGGGTTGGATCGAGGCAAGACGCACGCCAGTGAGCCGTCCCGGCGGCTCAAAAGACTGCGGGAGCACGGCGCTTGAGACGGCGTTTTGACGCCCACGAAGCGGAGGCCCGTGAATTCAACGGTTTCACATCCACCGAGCCGGGCGCCAAGGCTGCGGCGCCTGGCCAACCCGAAACCGATCTGACAATAGGCCTCAGCCAAACAGAGGCCGCGCGCCCGTTGGCGGCGCAGGGCCCCAACGCCATCGAGGACAAGCGCACCAGGTCCGCTGATCAAATTCCTCTCCTTCTTCTGGGGTCCCATCCCATGGCCTTGCAGCGCCTCCTCACCGACATCGGTGAGGGGTCCATCGACGTGGTGGTGGTCTACAAGATCGATCGGCTCACGCGCTCGCTCATGGACTTTGCCCGGATCGTCGAGGTGTTCGATACCAACGGTGTTTCCTTCGTCTCGATCACCCAGGCGTTCAACACCACGACGTCGATGGGCAGGTTGACCCTGAATGTCCTGTTGTCCTTTGCCCAGTTCGAGCGTGAGGTCACGGCCGAACGGATATGCAAGCTTGCTGAACTTTACATTTTG
>CAVVDT010000009.1:0-168112 GCA_963747005.1 uncultured Alphaproteobacteria bacterium
CATGGCGGGTGCGACGGGCCTCATCGGCAAGCCGCGCGGCAGTGCCGGGCCAACCGAGCCCCAGGTAGCGGAGTAGGCGCATGCCGTACACCAATCCGGTTCTTCATGTGTCGGATGTCAGCAAGAGCTTCGGCGGCCTCAGGGCGCTGACCGATGTAGAACTGCGGGTGGCCGATGGTACGGTGCATGCCATTATCGGCCCCAACGGGGCCGGCAAGTCAACGTTGCTCAATGTCTGTGTGGGGCGTATCGCGCCCGACAGCGGTCACGTGATCTTCGACGGCGAGACCCTCGATGCTCACCAGCCGCACGAGATCAACCAGCTCGGCGTCTCCCGGGTGTTCCAGACACCGGAAATCTTTGCCGACCTCACCTTGCTCGACAACGTCATGATCCCGGCGTTTGCCAAGCGCGACGGTTCGTTCCGCTTCAATGCCTTTTCCCAGCTTTCGGCCCAGACCGGGATTCGCGAAGAAGCCAAGGCCGTGTTGCAGGATGTGGGGCTTTACGAGCAGTGGCATGTGGAGGCGGGCAGCCTTTCGCGCGGCGACAAGCGACGGCTCGAGATGGGCATGTGCCTCATCCAGAAGCCAAAGCTCTTGCTGCTGGACGAGCCGACCGCCGGCATGTCGCGGCACGATACCAATATGACCATCGACCTCCTGAAGCGTCTCAAGGCGCGCGGCATGACCAAGGTGATCATCGAGCATGACATGCATGTGGTGTTCTCGCTCGCCGATCGCATCAGCGTCCTCGCCCAGGGGCGTATCATCGCCGAAGGATCGCCGGAAGAGGTGCGTGGCGATCCGAAGGTCAAGGAAGCTTATCTCGGCGAGGCGCAGGAATGACGGCAACGCTGCAACCCACGATCGCAATGAATGAAGAGACTGTTGGCGCGGCGGATGTGCCGGCGTTCTTCAACGTACACGACATCCATGCCTATTACGGCAAGTTCTATATCGTCCAGGGCGTGTCGTTTGCGATCGCCAAGGGCGAGGTGCTGTCGCTGCTCGGGCGCAATGGCGCCGGCAAGACATCCACCTTGCGCACGCTGGCACGCCTCGCCAATCCGTCACTGCGTTCCGGCGAGATCTGGCTCGAAGGCAAGCCCCTGCACGCCATGCGCTCGTACGAGGCGGCCAGGAATGGCGTCCAGCTGGTTCCCGAGGACCGACGCATCATCGGCGGGCTGACGGTTGAGGAAAATCTCATCCTGGCCCAGGTGGCGGAACCCAAAGGCTGGGAGCTTGAGCGGATCTACCAGCACTTTCCGCGCCTGGCGGAACGGCGCACGCAGGACGCCACGACCATGTCGGGCGGCGAACAGCAGATGCTGGCGGTTGCCAGGGCGCTAGCCCGCGACATCAAGATCCTGTTCCTGGACGAGCCCTACGAGGGCCTGGCACCGGTCATCGTGCAGGAGATCGAGAAGATCGTCCAGCAGATCCGCGACATCGGCATCACAACCATCATCGTCGAGCAGAACGCGGTGGCGGCCTTGCGCTTTTCCGACCGCGCGGTGATCATGGACACCGGCGAGATCGTGTTCTCGGGAACGGCCAAGGAAGTGCTCGACAACAAGCAGCTTCGCCACGACTACCTGGCCATATGAACGGCCGCGCAGGCATGCGCTTGCTTTCCGGCAGACGGCAACAGGCCGCAATCATCGCGGCGCCATGGCCCTGCCTTTACGACTGGCAACGACGGCAGTACTCGCTGTGGCCGTATCATCCCACAACGTATTTGGCTCCGGTGCGGTATCTGCTATAGGCCATCGCGAGGTGGGCCTGTAGCTCAACTGGTCAGAGCTGGCGGCTCATAACCGCTCGGTTGCAGGTTCGAGTCCTGCCGGGCCCACCATTCAGTCCTGGCCTTTCTGGTCGGATTTCCGCGTCTCCGAATAACCTCGACATTTCCGTGAGTTAGGTCGGGGCTGCGAGGAAGGCTTGGCGGAGAGACGCCAGGTATTGGCGTTTCGGGCGCCAAAGTGGCCTCGCGTCTCCGTCCGCCTATTTTCGTATCCAAGTGTTTGGCAAAGTGATGGTTGGCGAATCGCCTTGATGCAGGCGTGATTTGCCCACTGACGCGCCTTCAATAGCGGATATTGCTCGCGCAGGAGGCAGAGCAAGATCAGATTGGAGGCTGAAAACCAGGAAGATCAGAGGCCGAGCAATTCGATCTGATCGTGCCAGGCAACGGGGAGATCCGACATGCGGGAGAGTCGTTGCGCAGTGAGTTCCACCGGCTGTTCGCCCATCATGATCGCGTGAACAATCCGTGGCGCGAGATAGGCGAGCGGCAGGATACGGCTCACTTCGACGGGATCGGTGCCGTAGTTCGAGGCCACATCGCCGAGTGTTACATTCCAGTCATTGGTGAGTTGATCCAGGTACAAGTGAGCCTTGGCGATCAGGTCGATCAGACCCCGGTCAGGCGAGCGCGGCTGCACGGTACCGTTCGCCAACACGATGCGGGATTCAACGCCACGCCGCTTCATTGAGATCGGCCGGTCCACGACATGGATGCTGGGTGCACCGGCCTCGACTGATCGGAGCGAGATCATTCCATCACGCACCGATGATTCCCTGTCTACGCCGACCAGCCACTCAACCAGCCCAGCCTTGTCGATCTCGAAGCGGATCCAGTTACGTCGCAGCTCTATTCGCCTGAACACCCGCTGCATGATCGCCTTGCGCTCCGGCTGCGGCATCATCTTTATCGATGCTGCATAATGCTGCGCGGTGTGAACTGCGTCCATGATGGCAAGTGTCGAGCCTTGCCGTTCCTCTATCCAGTCCGCCAGCTGTGTCGTCTCGCTGAGAGTCTCGGCGAGCTGATGCTCGGCCAGCGACTCAAGCTCGTTTGCTGGAACGCGCCAGCCATCGTTTTCCTTCTTGCGCGCCCGCGTCAGGCGGCTCGACACATAGTAGCGGTAGCGCTTGCCTTTCTTGTTGGCGTGAACGGGACTGAGACGATCGCCTGTCTCGTCAAACACGATGCCGGTCAGCAGATGGATGTCAGGCGTGTTGGTGCTCGCTGACCGACGCGGCGCCTGGGCTGCAAGCAGGGCCTGAACCTCGGCGAAGAGGTCATCGTCAATGATCGGCTGATGCTCGCCCTCATAGAGCTGATCCCGGTGCCTGGTCTTTCCGACATAGACGGGATTGGACAGCAGGTGATAGAGGGCGCCCCGACCGAATGGCCTGGCTTTGATCCCGGAGCTCTTGCCACGCGTGGTCGGCCTTCCCATCAGGCCGGATGCTGCCGTCTCATCGACCAGAGCCCGAACCGAGCGCAACTCGAGATACCTGTTGAAGAGATGGCGAACGATCTCCGCTTCGGCCTCATTGATGACCAGCTTCTTTTCCCTCACCTCATAGCCGAGCGGCACCGTCCCGCCCATCCACATGCCCTTCTTCCTCGATGCGGCGATCTTGTCCCGTATCCGTTCGGCCGTGACCTCACGCTCGAACTGGGCAAAGGACAACAGCACATTCAGGGTCAGCCTGCCCATCGACGTCGTGGTGTTGAACGCCTGGGTGACCGAGACGAAGGAAACACCGTTGGCATCGAACACCTCGACGATCCTGGCAAAGTCCATGAGCGAGCGCGTAAGGCGATCGATCTTATAGACCACCACGACTTCGATGGAGCCGTCACGAATATCGGTGAGGAGGCGTTGCAGGGCCGGACGCTCCATGATGCCGCCAGAGATGCCGCCGTCATCATAGTAGTCAGGGACCAGCTTCCACCCAAGGCCGGCCTGGGAGGCGATGAAAGCAATGCAGGCCTCCCTTTGCGCATCGAGGGAATTGAACTCCTGATCAAGCCCTTCCTCGGTGGACTTTCGCGTATAGACGGCGCAGCGCAGCCTGCGGGAGGTGCTCATAGGCCGAAGAACCTTGGCCCCGACCATCGGGCACCGGTGATCCGGCGCGCGATGGCCGACAGGGAGCGATACGTCTTTCCCTCGAAGCTGAAGCCGCCGTCAATGACATCAACGATATTCATCCTGCCGTTCCACTCGCGCATCAGGCGGGCACCAGGCTGCGGCACGACACGAGCCGCATTGGTCGGATCAGTTCCACCTTCCTGTACGGAAGCCGGGACATGAACAGATGCATGACCAGCAAGATCAGAGACAGCATTGGCAGCACCGGACCTGACGGCTGGCTCTGTACGGTTGGAGTTCAATCTGCGCATGGCCGATTTGAGCAACCGCCGGGACTCTGCCGAAAGTCCACCGAGGCGGCGCTGCTGCAAGTGCCATGTTGCTGCCCTGAGCAACAGACCTTGCTTGATCCCCTTGGGCGGACGGCAGCCATAGGCCTTCACCCACAGTTCCACCAGTTCGCTTCGGGAGAGATCGCCAAGTGCGGCGATCTCTCCCTTCAGTTTGTCGTTCCTGTTCATCGGAACGGATCATGCCGCAGCTTGACTGCCATCGATGCGGTATCGGCGGATGCCATCCTTGCCGACCTCGCTCGCTAGGGTCAGGCCAAGCCGCTTCTTCACCGTCCCGGACAGAAATCCGCGCACCGAGTGAGCCTGCCAGCCCGTTGCCTCCATCAAGGCATCGATTGTCACGCCCTTGGCGGATCGAAGCTTCTTGATGACAACATCCGCTTTGGTCTCAACAGCCTTGCTGGCCTTTGCCTTCCTGGCAGAGCTGGTTGCACCTGCCGGAGCGTTGCGGGTACGTCTTGCAGGATTCTGCTCTTCGACTTCGCTTGATGTCGTCGGCAATCCAACATCAGCCGCATCGGCGTTCGTCGAAGCTGCGAGGGTATTGTTCGCCATTTGAGTTCTCCTTCAGATCAGACTCCGGACCATCCGGCGTCTGTACTGGCTGAAGCCCGCATCGCGGGCGGGCGGAGAGGCATGGCGACCCTTTGTCCGGCGACGGTTTGGCCATACCGGCGCATGAAGCAACGCTTCCTTTGCGCGCGAAGTCCAGTGGTATTGTAATACGACATTGCCAACATCGTAGGTTCAAGTCCTACCTCCCCAACCGATAAAATAAATGAGTTCAACGCAAGCTTGGCCCTTCATGCCTACGGCTTCGCCGCGCGGGCGCACGCTCGTGATGCTGACATCTTCGAGACGGCTGTGAGGGTGCTCTTTAGGCGACTGGAAGAGTCAGCGAAGGTTCGTACGATCCGTGGCGCGCGCCTTCGAAATCATACTCGTACACGGTCAGCGTCCCGAGCGCGACGTGGCGTTGCCCGAGGAAGAACGAGAAACCGCCCGGTCCCGCCAGGAACAGGTGGACATGCCGCTGTGGCCCACCATGATCTCGCATAGCCCTGATTTCCGCGGTTAGCCTCTCGGCCAGATCGAAGGCGTGCCGTCCGCAGACCACAGACCGCGCGCCCGCGCCGCAATCGGTTTTCGCCACAAGGAGCTTTCCGGCGGGCAGGCCGGTATTCTTGGCGTAACTTCGCACCGCATCGGCGATGTCGTGCGTCAGCCCGACGGCCACAACGAGATCGTTGCCGCCGTCGTTCAGCATTTCTGTCTCGAATACCCATTTTGGCCAGTCCGCTTGCGCCGGCATGTCGTCCGCCGTCCAGATTGCTCTGCCGATCGTGCGCTGCTCCAGCTCGACGATCCGCCCCGACTTGATGTCGAGTACAGATCCGGCCGCGAAGGAAAGCGTCAGGTGGGCATCGAGAATTAGCCGCAGCCTCTCGCCGCTCCGGGCAGCGTCAAGAAGGAACGTGCGCAGCGCGGGATAGAGTACGTCTCGCCAGTCCGAGTCCGGCCTGATCTGGCGATCCATGAATTGAGGCACAAGGTCGAGCACGGAAGTACACCGATCTTCCAGCCTGTCCGTTGCATGCTCGAACGACTTGACTCCGTAGACCTTGCGGCCCTCCTCGCCGGGTCCGGCCAGAAGGTTCTCTGTCTTGCAGGCGGCGAGAAGCGAGTCGCGGTCATGCTCAAGGCGGCCCTGCGCCAGCCACTGGAACGCTATGTCATCATAAGGGAAGGTACTCTCGGTGAGCCGGATCACCCTTCTCCACAGCCAATATCCTGCAAGCGCAAATCTCCGCCCGGTGACGAGTTACTTTGCGAGTGACCAGGCAATTATATCCGCGAGACAGGTTGCACCGGGAGATTGCGCACCTTGTAGCCGGCCCATCAGCCTGACCCAGGCTTCTTCGTCAGCCTTTTCGGTGAAGGAACGGACAGCATCCAGTGCCACATCGCAGGGGTCCTGCGATGTGGCAGCGGCAGCCAGGTTGAGATCAGCCATAACCTGCAATTCGCCAGCCTCAACCAGAAGAGCATAGACTTCGGCGCGATTCTGCAATTGCGTTAGAATCTCGCCCAACGTACTCACTCGGCCATACCTCCCAAGCTTTGGGGTTTTGCCATGACAATTCCCTCGATTTGCGCATTCGCAACCAGTTCGCCAATGAATTGAGCAGCCTCATGCCGCCAGGCCTGCTCCGCGAGATAAGTGGAGATGCGTTCGCGCACATAGTCGAAGGGTAATGGTTCGCCGCGCGCGTACGCATCCAGTCGCAAGACATGTGCACCGAAGCGAGATTCTACCGGCACAGATGCAATCTCACGCTCCTTCAGCCTGTAGAGAACGGCCTCGAATTCAGGCACGGTCTCGCCTGGTATGATCTGGCCCAGGCGGCCGCCATTGGTACGGGACTCGCACGCCGAGCGCTCACGCGCCAGGGCTTCGAAGCGTTGCGGCCCGTGGCCGAGCGCTGCAATCGTTTCGTGTGCGTATTTCACGGCCTGCGCATAGCCGGAGTGATCATGCGGATGGGCGGCAAACAGAATATGCGAAACTTCGAACAGGTCGGGGCTGCGGAAGCGTGCTGGGTCGGTTTCATAGAATGCACGGCATTCAGTTTCATCCGGCTCGCAGGCGGGCGCACTTGCTTCGATCAGCGCCCGGATTCGCGCTTCATCTGGTGTTTCGCGCTTGCCGGGCACAACCTGCACCGGCTCGGCAGTAATGCCACAGCGCTTTGCCTCTTCCAGCAGCAGATGCCGAATGACGAGCGCGCGCGCAGCGGCTTCGAAGGCAGCCGCAGGCGTCCTCGCGGGATGATGCTGCGCCTCCTCGGCAATGACCTGATTGGGCAGTGTGATGCCGTTAACCTTGATCGCTGTGCGCGCCGCCATGGCTTATGCCCTCCCCGGGACCCGTTTGGTGCGCACCACCTGATAGCCGCGTCGGCCGAGATACCAGACGGGGGCGCTCCAGATATGCACGAGCCGTGTGAAGGGAAAGATCAGGAAGATCGTCATCCCGAGTACGATGTGGATCTTGAAGACGACCGAAACGCCCGCTGCCAGATCGGCGGCACCGGGGCGAAGCGTAACGATATGCTGCGCCCAGCCCATCAGCGCCACCATCTCTGAACCATCCAGGTGCCGCAACGAGACGAAGATGCTGCCGAGCCCCAGCAAAAGCTGGGCCAGGAGCAGGACGAGCACGGCGATGTCGGCGACCGATGAATTCACGCGGATACGCGGATCGGAAAGACGGCGATGCAGCAACATGACGAGTCCGATCAGGCACATGACTCCCGCCAAGCCGCCCACGATGATGGCGGTGAGCTGTTTGGCCGTGTGCGAAATGCCCAAGGCCTCGAATACGGCGACCGGGGTCAAAAGTCCGCCCGCATGGCCGAACAGAATCACCAGAATGCCGACATGGAACAGATTGCTGCCCCAGATGAGCTGGCGCCGGCGCAAGAGCTGGCTCGACTGACTGCGCCAGGTGTATTGCTCGCGGTCGAAGCGGATTATGCTGCCAACCACCAGCACCGACAGACAGATATAGGGGTAGATGCCGAAAAGGGCCGTGTTGATCCAGTCGCTCATTGCCCGGCTCCTTTTTCGACGCGTTGCGGTGTCGGATCCATCCGGCGCAGCATGTCGCCGGCGCGCGGGCACTCGCCGGCTCCGCCATCTTCAGGACCGAACCGGACTTCATTCTCTTCCCAAGCATGATCCAGCGCCACCAGATCATGCGGATCTTCCAGTTTGGTTTCGCGCAGCGCCGCCAGGATCTTGCGATCCGGCTGCGCCCTGGACAGCACCACCAGCGCCTCGAAGACGGCCGCATAAGCGCTGCCGCGCTTCTTCAACCGTTCGCCCAGCGCCGCCAGTATATGTACAGGTTCAGCCAGCAACGAGCGGGCCGCGTCCGGTGCTTGCAACGACAGGAACTCCAGAAACAGCGGCACGTAATCGGGCAGTTCCCTGGCCGAAATGTCGAGCCCGGCCGTACGGTAGCGCTCCAGCAGCGACACCATGGCCTGGCCGCGGTCGCGTGATTCGCCATGCACATGCTCGAACAGATGCAGCGAAAGGGCGCGCGTGCGATCGAACAGATCGACATAACGCGACTGCACCTCGATCAGTTCGCCGTCGGCCAGTTCGCGCACCAGACGTTCCAGCGCCAGCCGAGTGTCGGATGGCAGCGCGCGTTCATGCGCAATGACATCCAGCACTTCGTCGCCCGCCTGTTGCAGCGCGGCATCTGGATACGACAGCAGCGCACTGAGAATCTTGTAGATCGCCCTCATCTCACACCCCCCGCCGGTTCTGGCACTTTGTGCTTCCTGGGCAGGTTGAAGATATTGGCGTTGCTCTCGCCGTCGGAGCAGCCGTTGCCGAAGCTGAAGCCGCAGTCGCCGCGCAGGCTGTAGGCATCCTCGGAATTCTCCCGATGCGCGGTGGGAATGACGAAACGGTCCTCGTAATTGGCGATGGCCATGTAGCGATACATGTCCTCGATCTGCGCGGGCGTCAGACCCACCTGCGTGGCAACACCTTCATCGATCACGCCGTCCACAGTCTTGGCCCGCATATAGCCACGCATCGCGAGCATGCGTTGCAGCGCCTGCACCACCGGCTCTTCCTTGCCGGCCGTCAGCATGTTGGCCAGGTAGCGCACGGGAATGCGCAAGGAACGCACATCGGGCAATTCACCTTCCAGATCGATCTGCCCGTTTTCGGCAGCCGACTAAATCGGCGATAGCGGCGGCACATACCAGACCATCGGCAGCGTGCGGTATTCGGGATGCAGCGGGAAGGCGATGCGCCAGTCCATCGCCATCCTCCAGACCGGCGATTTCTCGGCTGATTCGATCCATGCCTGCGGCACGCCGTCGGCGGCGGCTTGCGCCTGGACTTTGGGGTCATGCGGATCAAGGAAGACCGAAAGCTGCGCCTCGTAGAGATCGGCCTCATCGGGCGTGGCCGCCGCCTCAGCGATGCGGTCGGCGTCATAAAGCACAACGCCCAGATAGCGAATGCGCCCCACACAGGTTTCTGAACAAACGGTGGGCTGACCGACCTCGAGCCGCGGATAGCAAAGGATGCATTTTTCCGATTTGCCCGATTGCCAGTTGTAGTAGACCTTCTTGTAGGGGCAACCCGAAACGCACATCCGCCAGCCCCGGCACTTGTCCTGATCGATCAGGACGATGCCGTCTTCCTCGCGCTTGTAGATGGCACCCGATGGGCACACCGCGACGCAGGCCGGATTGAGGCAATGTTCGCACAGCCGCGGCAAATACATCATGAAAGTGTTTTCGAAAGCGCCGTAGATTTCCTTCTGCACACCCTCGAAGTTGACGTCTTTCGAGCGCTTCGAGAACTCGCCGCCGAGGATTTCCTCCCAGTTGGGCCCTCCCTCGATTTTCTCCATGCGCTGGCCGCTGACGAGGGAGCGCGGCCGCGCCGTCGGCATGGCCTTGGAATCGGGCGCGGTGTGCAAATGCTCGTAATCGAAGGTGAAGGGCTCGTAATAGTCGTCAATCTCCGGCAGGTCCGGATTGGCGAAGATGTTGGCGAGGATGCGCCATTTGGCACCTAGCCGCGGCTGAAGCTTGCCGTTCTTCTTGACGCGCCAGCCACCGTTCCAGCGCTTCTGGTTTTCCCAGTCCTTGGGGTAACCGATCCCGGGCTTGGTCTCGACATTGTTGAACCAGGCATATTCGACGCCTTCACGCGAGGTCCACACATTCTTGCAGGTGACCGAGCACGTGTGGCAGCCGATGCATTTGTCGAGGTTGAGTACCATCGCAATCTGCGCACGGACCTTCATGACACGGCCTCCACCTGCTTGCTCGGCGTGCCATCAAGCCAATCGATATTGGCCATCTTGCGCACGATGACGAATTCGTCGCGGTTGGAACCGACCGTGCCGTAATAATTGAGACCGTAGCTCTGGTGGGCATAGCCGCCGATCATGTGGGTCGGTTTCAGAACGGTGCGGGTCACCGAATTGTGGATGCCGCCGCGCGTACCGGTGATCTCCGAACCCGGGACATTCACGATCTTTTCCTGCGCGTGGTACATCATCACCATGCCTTCGGGCACGCGTTGCGAAACCACTGCGCGCGCCACCAGCGCGCCATTGGCGTTGTAGGCCTCGATCCAGTCATTGTCCTCGATGCCAACCTTCTGCGCATCGATCTCGCTCATCCAGACGATGGGGCCGCCTCGTGACAGCGTCAGCATCATGAGGTTGTCGGTATAGGTGGAGTGGATGCCCCATTTCTGATGGGGGGTGATGAAATTCAGCACAACCTGACGGTTGCCGTTCTCTTTGGCGTCAATGATGGGTTTGATCGATTTGGTGTCTATGGGGGGTCGGTAGACCGCAAGCTGCTCACCGAAGGCACGCATCCAGGGATGATCCTGGAACAGCTGCTGGCGGCCCGTCAGTGTGCGCCAGGGGATCAGTTCGTGCACATTGGTATAGCCAGCGTTGTAGCAGACCTTGTCGGACTCGATACCCGACCAGGTGGGCGAGGAGATGATCTTGCGCGGCTGGGCCAGGATGTCGCGATAGCGGATCTTCTCGTCTTCCTTGGCCGCGGCCAGATGCTCGTGATCGCGGCCTGTCATCTGGCCAAGCGCCCGCCAGGCCTTCATGGCCACGTCACCATTGGTTTCCGGCGCCAGGGACAGAACGACTTCACAGGCATCGATATCGGTGTCGATTCGAGGCATTCCCCTGGTGGGCCCCTCTTCGGCGACCGTGCCGTTCAGCCTGGCGAGCAGTTCGACCTCATGCTCGGTCTTCCAGGCAATGCCCTTGCCGCCGTTACCGATGGAACTCATCAGCGGGCCCAGCGCGGTGAAACGCTTGTAAACATTCGGGTAGTCCCGATCGACAACTGCGATCATTGGCATGGTCTTGCCCGGCACCGGCTCGGTTTCGCCCTTCGTCCAGTCCTTCACATCCGTGGCCTGGGCCAGTTCACCGGGCGTATCGTGCTGCATGGGTACCAGCACGGTGTCCTTCTCCTTGCCCAGCACTTCGGGCGCGACGTCGGAGAATGCTTTTGCGATCCCTTTGTAAATTTCCCAATCACTGCGACTTTCCCATACCGGATCCACCGCGGCGCTGAGTGGATGAATGAAGGGATGCATGTCCGATGTATTAAGATCGTTCTTCTCGTACCAGGTCGCCGTCGGCAGCACGATGTCGGAATAGACGCAGGTCGTGGACATGCGGAAGTCGAGGGTCACCAGCAGGTCGAGCTTTCCCGTTGGCGCCTCGTCATGCCAGGCGACTTCCTGTGGTTTCTGCTCGCCCGTTTCACCCAGATCCTTGCCCTGCACGCCGTGTGTCGTGCCCAGCAGGTGTTTCAGGAAATACTCATGGCCCTTGCCGGACGAGCCCAGAAGGTTGGAGCGCCAGACGAACAGGTTGCGCGGCCAGTTCTTCGGATTGTCCGGATCATGACAGGCCAGTTTGATGCGGCCCGCTGCAAGCTCATCGCGCACGTAATCCCTGGTTTCCTTGCCGGCAGCCTCGGCGGCGCCGGCGACATCGAGGGGGTTTTCCTGCAATTGCGGAGCTGACGGCAACCAGCCCATGCGCTCGGCGCGCACGTTGAAGTCGATCAGACTTCCCGTCCACGCCGCCTTGTCGGCTAGCGGCGACAAGATTTCGTCGATACCCAGCGTTTCGTAGCGCCATTGGTTGGAATGCGCATACCAGTATGACGTGGCATTCATGTGCCGGGGCGGGCGCGCCCAATCGAGCGCGAAGGCGAGCGGCAGCCAGCCGGTCTGCGGGCGCAGCTTTTCCTGACCAACATAGTGCGACCAGCCACCGCCCTCCTGGCCCACACAGCCACACATCACCAGCATGTTGATGATGCCACGATAGGTCATGTCCATGTGGTACCAGTGATTGATCCCGGCGCCGAGAATGACCATGGACTTGCCCCCGGTCTTCTCCGCATTGCGGGCGAACGCCCGCGCGACGGAGATCACGGAGTCCCGCTTTACGCCCGTGATGGGCTCCTGCCAGGCCGGTGTATAGGGCACGTCGTCATCGAAGCTGCTCGCGACTTTATCGCCGCCCAACCCGCGATCGACGCCGTAATTGGCGCAGAGCAGATCGAACACGGTGGCGACACAGGCTTCCCCATCCGCCAGGTTGACGCGCCGGACCGGCACGTTCCGCATCAGAATTTCATCATGACTGGTGCCGGCGAAATAGTCGTGATGGCGACCGCCGAAATAGGGAAAGGCGACGGAAAGCACATCGTCGCGCCTGTCGATGGTGCTCAGCGACAGCGTGGCCTCCGCCACGCCCGCCTTGGTTTCAAGATTCCACTTGCCCTTCTCGCCCCAGCGGAAGCCGATGGAGCCGTTGGGCACGACGACGGTATCGCTGGCCTCGTCAAAGGCGACCGTCTTCCATTCCGGATTGTTGGATTGATCAAGCGAACTGTCGAAATCGCTTGCACGCAGCAATCGATCGGGCACAAAGCGACCATCTCGTTTCACCAGCCGCACCAGGAACGGCATGTCGGAATAACGACGGCAGTAATCGGTGAAATAGGGCGTCTGCCGGTCGATATGAAACTCCTTGAGAATCACATGGCCAAAGGCCATGGCCAGTGCGGAATCGGTGCCCTGCTTGGGGTGCAGCCACAGATCGCCAAACTTCGCTGCTTCGCTGTAATCCGGCGTGATGACGACGCTCTTGGCGCCGCGGTAGCGCGCTTCGGTGTAGAAATGCGCATCTGGCGTGCGCGTCTGGGGCACGTTTGAACCCCACAGCAGCAGGAAGTCGGCATTGTACCAGTCCGCGCTTTCGGGCACGTCGGTCTGTTCGCCCCAGGTTTGCGGTGAAGATGGCGGCAGATCGCAATACCAGTCATAAAAGCTGAGGCAGACGCCACCGAGCAGCGACAGATAGCGCGTGCCCGCTGCAAAGGAAATCATCGACATCGCCGGGATCGGCGAAAAGCCCGCGATCCGATCGGGCCCGTACTTGCGGATCGTATAGGCATTGGAGGCCGCGATGATCTCGTTGGCCTCATCCCAGCCCAACCGCACGAAGCCACCAAGCCCGCGGCGCGAAGTGTAATCCTTGCGCTTTGTCGGGTCCTCCACGACCGCCTTCCAGGCGGCAACCGGTGACAGCGTCTTGCGCGCTTCGCGCCAGTGCTTGATCAGTGCACCGCGCACCATCGGATACTTGAGGCGATTGGCGCTGTAGAGATACCAGGAATAGCTGGCGCCGCGCGCACAGCCGCGCGGTTCGTGGTTAGGAAGCTCGGGTCGCGTGCGCGGATAATCGGTTTGCTGAGTTTCCCAGGTGACGATCCCGCCCTTGACGTAGATCTTCCAACTGCAGGAGCCCGTGCAGTTCACGCCATGGGTGGAGCGCACGATCTTGTCGTGCGACCAGCGCTGGCGATAGGCATCTTCCCAGCCGCGATCTTCACGGGTTGTGATGCCGTGACCGTTGGAGAAGGTGTCCACCTTCTTCCGGAAGAACGTCAATCGATCGAGAAAATGGCTCATTTGGTTGCATCCGCTTTGCTTTGAGGGTTGAAACTAAGCCAGGGCGCCAGCAGGCTATCGGCCAGCCCGGCGAGGGCCGCCGCCCAGGCGATGAACGCAATGATCATGAAGGCCTCGGACAATGGCATCAGGAATGGCGCATCAAGCATCTGCGCCAGGCGATAGGTGCACACGGAGTACATGCCCAAGGGGAAGACCCCGCCCCAATAAAGCGGATTATAACCGAACGGCACGCCGCGGATCAGATAGCGCCATACACCGAGGACCAGGAGCATGGGGATCCACCAGCTGCCGATGGCCCAGAAGAAAAGCGTCAAGCCCTTGATGAATGGCGCAAGTCCCGAGACTATTGGAGATAGGGTCGACTGCCCCAACAGAGTGGCGCCGGCCAGCGTGGAGATAGCCACTGCGCCCATGTTGATCCAATAGGGCGGGGTAAGGTCCTCCGGCGACATCGGCAGGAATGTGTAGCGATAGAAGATCAGTGTCATCAGCCAGAGATACAAGGCTCCGCCGCCGAGCCAGAGGACCAGCGCCGCGAACATCAGTGGCTGCTGAAGATCGCCAGCGACGCCAGAGGGCAGCATCAATACCGTCAGTATGGAAACCGATTGGGTCGCCACGACACTTACAAGCCAGCCGCCGTTGAGGCCGTCCGCCAGACTTGGCTTGTCAGGCTTGACGGTCAGCAGGGCCAGCACACCATAGGTGACCGCGAACCAGAGCACCGCGGCACCAACCCAGAAAAAGGCGGCCACGCTCATGACCTGCATCTGAAGCACGAGCTGACTGCCGAACACGCCGGAGGCCGCGGCCATGGTAAAGAATCCAACCCCGCGGCTGTGGCTGCACAGGTCAGCCGCAAACGCGCCCGGATAGCGCAGGATTCGCGCAACCGTCGCCCCCGCCAGGACAGCAAAGAAGAATGCATTGAGCCAGAACAAGATGGTGGGAACCAGGGATATGCCGTGCAGATAGGTCGCAAGCGCCACAATGCCGGTGGCCATGACGAGCGCAAAATAAGCCGGGTGCAGAGTCTCCAGATCGTCACGTCGTCCGCGCTTGAAACGGGGTCTCATGAGAAAACATGCCTGCTTGCAGATCGAGCGAGGGCGCACAGGGGACCTCTCAATGCCCTTTTTGGACATCTGGGTCATGGAAACTGCCTAGGGTGAACATTGATAAGCGTGGTATTATCCAAGGGCAAGCCATATCTTGACAAAAGTCAAGTCACGCCTAGAAGTGCGACAATAGAATGCATATTGCTTAGCAGGCCAGATGACGGCTGGGTGGGGCGCTATGGCAATGGACAAACTTGAAGCGGTGAACGCCATTCCAGCCCTCGCCAGGCTGCCGCAGCGCGTGCAGGAGCGCTTGAGGGAAATGGCCGGCCTGCAGCGTATCGGAGAAGGCAGCATGTTCTTTCGTGAGGGAGAGCGAGCCGACTTTGTCTATGCCATTGTTGAAGGCCATGTCGCACTTGTCAGCGGCGCCAGCGGCACGAAAACGATTGCCGATTTCATGGGGGCTGGCGAAATCGTCCTGATTCCACCGGCGCTGCTTGACTTGCCCTATATGCTCAGCGGCAAGGCGACGACGGATGTGCTGGCGCTGCTGATCCCAGCCACAGGCTTCCGCGAGCTTGTTTCCGAGGAGGCCGCTATGGGCGAAGCTATTGCGCGTTCACTCGCCATGCATTGGCGCCTGCTGCTCAATCAGCTGAAGCAGGTCAAAACGCGTGATGCCGATTCCCGGCTGGCGCAATACTTCCTGGACAATGCCGGCAAGACCTCGGGTGCGGTGCAGTTCAAGCTTCCCAGTTCGAAACGGCAACTGGCGGCCCATCTCGGCATCACTCCGGAAACGCTGTCACGTTCACTGAAGCGGCTTTCCCGGTTCGGCGTCAGAACGAGAGACGATGCGATCGAAATCTCCTCGATCGCGCGCCTGGCCGCCTTCGCGAACATACCGCTTAGGCAATCCGACCCGCAGAGGCGATCAGCCGCCGGACGCAAGAGCAATCGAAATTCGTGAACAACAACTGGAATATCCTGTGCAATGAACCATTTTCATGTGGCCCCTATGGCTGCAAGTCGGGCTGGCGCGACAGCGCAAGTGATGCGCGAGGCGATCTGGGTTGCCGCGGAAATGTACGCCGGCGTTGCCGTGACACATTGCAGGCTGGCGCTGCGGGCATTGGAGCAAGTCGGGTCATGAATTCTTCCAGTGAGGACGGCATTAGGCTCAAGCGCATCTATCGCCGCCCACGCCGCAGCGACGGTGTGCGGATACTGGTCGACCGGCTGTGGCCGCGCGGTCTCAGCAAGGAGGCGGCCTACATCGATCATTGGATGAAGGACGTCGCACCCAGCGATGAATTGCGCAAATGGTTTGCCCATGACGTGACGCGCTGGGAGGCGTTCCGCGACAGCTACCGCAAGGAACTGGACGCGAATGAGACCGAGGTGCCCGAGCTGCAGAGGCTTTGCCGGCAAGGCACCATAACATTGCTGTTCGCAGCCAGGGACGAGGCGCATAACCAGGCTGTGGTTATCCGCCAATGGCTTGTCGAACATGAAGCCGACGGGAAGGCCTGAATGTCGCCGACGCCCAAATCCCTCACGACCGACCTGTGCCGAACGCTGGAATGCGAATACCCGATCCTGCAGGCGGGCATGGGCGGGGTCGCGCGCTCCGAACTCGTGGCGGCCGTAGCTGAAGCCGGTGGCTACGGGTTTCTTGGCATGGTGCGCGAGAGCCCGGACCTGATCCGCCGCGAAATCCACGCCGTGCGTGCCGCGACCGATCGCCCCTTCGGCGTCAACCTGATTCCGGCCGGGACCGATGCCCGGTTGTTCGAAAGTGAATTGTCCGCCTGTCTCGAAGAGGGTGTTCACTCGCTCTGTTTCTTCTGGGACGTGGATGCAGCAGCGGTCAGGCGTGTCAAGGACGCCGGCAAGCTGGTCTTCTACCAGGTCGGCTCGGTGGCCGATGCTGTTGCAGCCGAGAAGGCCGGCGCCGATGCTGTCATCGCGCAAGGCCTGGAGGCAGGCGGCCATGTGCGAGGCACTGTTTCCTCACTGGTCCTCATCCCGCAGGTTGTCGGCGGCGTTTCCATCCCCGTCATTGCCTCGGGCGGATTTGCCTCGGGCGATGGTCTCGTTGCCGCGCTGGCAATGGGGTGTCAGGCGATCCATTGCGGGACGGCGTTCCTGGCAACGCTGGAATCCTTCGCGCACGACTATCACAAGCAGCGTGTCGTCGTCGCGTCTTCCCAGGATACCGTCTATACCGATGCCTTCGCCATCAACTGGCCTCGACAGTCGCCAGTTCGCGTCATCGGCAATAGCGCGGTGGACGACCTGGACGGACGCCTGCTCGGATATGGCCCTGACGACTTCGCGCGAACGCCCATTGCGTCCGAGGACGGGCGGCCGATCTATCTCTACAGCACCGATTTACCATTACGCTCGACAACCGGAGAACTGGAACGTATGGCACTGTTTGCCGGTCAGGTGTGCGGCGCCATCGAGGATGTTCCCACTGCCGGCGAGCGGATAGCGCGGATCGTGAATGGGGCCGTTGCCGCGCTGGCGCGACTAAATGCCCTGGTTGGAGAGGAGAACCGATGATGAACTGGGAAGAGGTTCGTAGTTGGCGCAAGGCCAAGCGCAAGGAACTGCTCGATCAACGCCTCGCCATGCCCGCTTCGGCAAGGGCCGAAGTTGCGGAAGGTATCATGCAGCGCATCGGCCAGGGAAAACTGCTGTCGCGAGCGCGCGCGGTCGGGGTCTACTGGCCGTTCAAGGGCGAACTGGATATGCGGCCGCTCATGCTCGAACTCGTTCGTGAAGGTGTTGATGTCGCATTGCCGGTGGTGATCGAGAAGAACCAGCCGGTCGAGTTTTGGGCCTGGCGCCCTGGCGTGAAGATGGACCGTGGTATCTGGAACATTCCCGTTCCGGCCCAGCGGGAACCGGTATTGGCGGACGCGCTCATCGTTCCCCTCGTGGGGTTCGACAAAGCGGGGTATCGGCTTGGTTATGGCGGTGGCTATTATGACCGCACCCTGGCGGCAGCCGTGCCAAGGCCGCTGACCATCGCGGTGGGGCTCGACACTTCATTGCTCGACACCATTCATCCCCAGCCCCACGACATCCCCATGGACATCATCGTCACGCAAAGTCGACCTGTTGCCACGAATGTTGGAACAGCGAACCCCATCGATAACGATGAAGAGCGCACCAGCTATGCCTCACCGCCGTGCTACTTGCATGAATTCGGAAACGATTGACGGAATGTTGGCAGTTGCGGCGGATGACAGGGGCGCTCAGGCTGCGATGATCCGTAACAGCAGCCAAGCACTATCTTCCCCAGATCCTTCGCAGCGCAATTGCGGTGATGGACAGCCAGACAAGCGACCTCAAGGTCATGGCGCCGACGGTGCGCATCTCGTAGGCGCCGCCCTGAACCACATGCACGCCAAAGGCCGAGAAGATGACAAGCGTCGCCACCGCTATCGCAGCTGATAGCCAAACTGCCCACCTTTGTCGAAAGATCAAGCCGATGCCGGCCATGATATAAGCGAAGCCGGCGAGGAAATTGAACCAGAGCACGAAAGGCACAGCATTGCCGACCGCTGCGCGTGCCTCCGCTCCGCCGAACAGGGCCCGGCCGCCAGCATATATCGTCAGTACGCCAAACAAAACCGCCACCATAGCGACAGCCGTCAATACTTTAGAGCGCGTGAGTTTCTGGGTCATTCCGGTAACTCCAACTACGACGAAGGAGGTGCCCCGTTTCACGGGCCTCGTCTACTGAGCGATGGTCCGAACACAGCGACAAAGCTGATAAAGGCCGCAATCCATAGCGCCCCGGCCAAATCAAGCAGAACCAGTGTCGTCATGCCGGTTCCGGCAACAATGCGGACTACCGCTGACGCCAGGGCGAATACGTAGATCGCCGTCACGCCTGGTGTCGCCTGCAAGGGATAACCGGTATGGCCGAGACTCGCACGCGTCATGACTGCCAGTGTCATGACGCCGACGGCCCCCGCAGTCCAGGCATGCAATGCGGCGCTCGCCACGATGACGTCTGCTGAAAACCTGGAAACTCCTAACAGAATGAAGCCCGCCGGCACGAAGGCATAACCGGCATGCAGAATCCATACGAGAGGTTCGGCGAGAGTTCGCTCCGGCGCCCAGCGGACCAGACGCCAAATATGCAGAGCGCCAGCGAGAAGACAAAACACAGCGGTCGTGCCACCTTCCGGAGAGACAACCCATGCCGCAAGCGCCAAACCGCCCACCCCAAGTGCGAAGATATCATAGCGATTGAACGGGACCGGCAATCTGCCCGTTTCACGCCGGGCCAGCCAGTTGCGGGTAAAGCTGGGTACAATGCGCCCGCCTATCAGCATGATGAGAAACACCGCGCTGGCGATGCCCAAACGCGTGCCGTTGCCACTGTATGCGTGTCCGTTTGCAGCTTCGACATGGAAGAGGGCGTTTCCGCAAAAAAGCAAGCTTACCGGAACCAGTACCTTCAGGTTCCGCCAGTTCCGCCCGGCAACGATCTCGCGAGCGACCAGGAACCCCAGTGTTGCCAGGAACGCAAGGTCGACGGTTGCCGCAATTGTTGGGCCAAGCTGCTCTGAAAAAAGTACAGCGAACCGACCGGCCCACCAGATCAAGGCCAAAAGCAAAAGCGGCCGACCTGTCATGGGCAACCGCCCGGTCCAGTTTGGAACCGCCGTCAGCAGAAACCCTGCAACAACTGCCGGCAGATAGCCGAACAACAACTCATGCACATGCCAGTCGACCGGCCCAAGACTGGTCGGCAGCGCGATCGAGCCTGACAGCATGGCGAGCCACAGCGCCATGACAGTTGCAGCCCAGATGCCTGCAGACAGAAACAGCGGTCGAAAGCCATAGCTCAAGATCGCGGGGCCGGAATAGCTGCGTATCTGTTCCGCCGATGTATTCAACGCGATGTCCTTTCATCACCCGCTGTCGTACCAGGGCCCGTGACAGGGCGGCGTTCATCCTGTTCGGTGAGTTTGGACAGAGCGAACGGCTCAGCTGCCGGTACGTCTTGCCGAGGCGGGAAGCTGCATCTCGCCGTAGTCGATCGCCGAGCGCTGGATGATCTTGCCGCTCTCATCCACGATGAGGCGGAAGCGGCGGCTGCCGGCAAAGAATGTCAATCGACAGCGCCCGTGGTCGGCATCGATCCCGCGCTCGTAGCGGCTGGTGATCTTGCCCTCGCGCAGTCGCTCCAGAAACAGCGCCGGCGCCATGTCCAGCCCCGCTGCAACAATCGTTGCGTCCACCTGAACGGCGCCGTCGTCGAACTCGATCGGTTTCATGGTTGCTCCTCCGTTTGGCGTGTGCGGTGCCCGGCACCTCATGCGGCGCTCGGGGCGGGCGCGTGGTCTGGCATGGCGGGATAAGCGCATTCGGCAAGTGTCGTCGCATCGAGTTCCCTCAGGAAGGCTTCGCGTGCCGATGCGAGACAGGATTTCAAGCGGCACTGCGGCGTCAACGTGCAAGCCCCGCCGTCGCTGCGAAAGCACTCGACAAGGGCATGGCGGCCTTCCAGCAGGCGCACGACGTCGCCGAGGGTGATGGACCCGGGCTCGGTTGCCAGCCGGAACCCGCCGCCAATGCCGCGCTGGGTGCTAATGTATCCGGCCCGGGCAAGATCCTGGACGACCTTGGCCAGATGATTGCGCGATATCTCGAATTCGCTTGCCATCTCGTCGGTGGTGAACAGCCGGCCGGGCGCACCGGCAAGGCGCATCAGGGCACGCAAACCGTAATCGGTGAATGCGGTCAGACGCATTGTCGCTCCCTCAAAAAAGGTATTTACAATGCTTCTTATATCACGGTAAATACGAATTGAAAATACTCTTTTTAGAATGGAACAACCTGAATGCTCGAGACAGCAGCCGAGCGACGCGCGCGGATTAGCGCTGAGATTGTTGCGCAGACCGGCATCGACGAGGCGATGATCGAGCGCCTGGTGCGGCGCTTTTACGTGAAAGTGCGCGCGGACGCGTTACTGGGACGGGTATTCGAGGCGCAAATCCTGGATTGGGAACCGCACCTTCAACGCATGTGTGCGTTCTGGTCTTCAGTTGCGCTGATGTCGGGACGCTACCACGGCAGTCCCATGACCAGGCATCTGCCGCTTCCCATAGACGCCGTCCATTTCGATCGCTGGCTCGATCTGTTCGCCGAGACCGCCAGTGAAGTCTGTCCACCCGCGGCGGCTGCGCATTTTCTCGAACGCGCCCGGCGCATTGCCGAAAGCCTCGAACTCGGCATCGCCGGCCGGCATGGCGCGCTGCTTGGCTCTGGCGAGAGATTCAGAAACGAAAGCCTGCATCAAGACGATAGAGGAGAACCGAGATGACTGCCCAACCCCGGCCCAAGTCCCTGCACAGTCAAACCGTCGGCCAAATAGCGGCAACGATGCCGGGTGCGACGGCTGTATTTCGCAGGTTCAAGGTGGATTTCTGTTGTCATGGCGACATCGCGCTCTCCGAAGCCGCGCGCCAACGCGGCCTCGATGTCGCCGACCTGGAGACCGCGCTCAATGCTCTCCAGGCATCAGCAGGTGCGACCCCCGCGTCAAGCGACACCGGTGAACTGATTGGTCATATTCTGACCCGCTACCACGAGACCCATCGCCGCGAGTTGCCGGAACTCATCGAGTTGGCCCGAAAGGTCGAAGCCGTGCATGTTGATCATCCGCGGGCGCCGCATGGCCTTGCCGACCTGCTGCGGCAGATGCGGGGCGAACTGGAAGCCCACATGAAAAAGGAAGAACTCATCCTGTTCCCGGCGATGCAGCATGGTGCCGGTGCCGGGCTCGACGCGCCGATCATGCAGATGCGGCACGATCACAACGAGCATGGTGAGCAATTGCGTCGACTGGAAGATATCACCGACGGCTTTGCCGTGCCTGAAGGGGCATGTCGTTCCTGGCAGGCCCTCTATGCGGGAACGGGCAAGCTGGCAACCGACCTGATGGAGCATATCCACCTTGAGAACAACATTCTGTTTCCACGCTATGAGAGGTCGCTGAAGTCATGAACGATGCTCTTTATCCCAAGCCGACAAAGGCGCTGGCGGACAAGCGTCGTGAACTCGCCCCCGAAACCGAAGAGGCTTTCCGTGAATTCAGTCGGGCCGTATTTCGGGAGGGCGCGCTGTCGCGAAAAACCAAGCAGCTGATTGCCATCGCAGTCGCCCATGTGACGCAATGCCCGTACTGCATCAAGGGCCACACCAAGGCCGCCACAAAGCAAGGTGCGACGTCCGAAGAAATCATGGAAGCCATATGGGTCGCCGCGGAGATGCGTGCCGGCGGGGCCTACGCCCATTCCGCTATCGCATTGGACGCACTCGACGACGAAGGCGCTCAAGGCAAAGTGGAAACATAGGTCCTTCCGCGACGGTTACGATGACGACCCAGCATGTGAGGTGATAAATGATGCAACCGATGCACATACTGATTGAAGAACATGGTCGCATCCGCAGTATGCTTGCCTGCTTCGAAGCGCAGCTTGATCTATTCGAGCAGGCTCAGCAGCCGAATTATGAGATCCTGGAGGGAAGCATTGCCTATTGCCGGGACTATCTCGACAATTGGCACCATGGACGGGAGAACGCGCTGTTCGACCTGCTGCTGCGACGTGATCCGGCAAGGGCGAAAGGCTGCCAGGAGTTGGACAGGCAGCATGCCGCCCTCGCCCAGATGACCAAGGAACTTGTAGGGATTTTTGACGCCGTGCAGAAGTGGGCGCTTCTCGCACGTGAAGACGTTGTCGGGCGTGGTCGCGCGCTCTCACGTGCCTACCATCTGCACCTCGAGTGGGAAGAGACGCATTTCTTTCCCGTCGTCGAGGAGGTCCTCCTGCCTGAGGATTGGAAGGAGATTGCGACCCACTTCGACGATGCCACGGACCCGCTAACCCAAAATTCGGTCGATAAACGCTACTGGGCCCTCTTTAACGCCATTGCAGACGCGTCACAGCTGCGCTCGGAAGCCATGCATCTGCAGGCGCAAGGATCGATAGCGAGCTAAACGCAAGAGGGCGCACAGTTGAGTGCTAACCGGCCGTGGGAGATTGATTTGATGAATGTGGAACGAATGCTGCCTGCCGCGCGTAAAACATTCGCTTTGACTTCAACCCGCACGGCATTGTGATACGCTACTGTTCGCGGTGGTGCCTTCTTGCGCGAGATGGCCGCGGCAAAGACCGACAAAATGCTCACGGAGTATTGACGATGCAACGTCCGCCGGCCACGCAACGACGATGTCAAGCGGAGGAACCTGCTGTGTAATCGGGCGGCACACAACGATGGTGCCATTGTAGGTCACGTCTGTCTTCGGCCTGACAAGCAGCAACGAAAAGCCCAAACCGCTTGCCACCGCACTCCGTACAACCTCGAAGGACTGTGAGCGGAATGAAACCGGCGGGTCGATTCCGCCGATATCGAGCACTGACTTGAAATACTGACGGGTTGTAGGCCAGTCAAACATGACATAGGGCTCGGCCGCCAGGGCCGCCAGATTTATCGACTTGTGATCCGCCAGTGGATGGCCTGCCGGCAAAACAACATAGGGTAAAAGGCTGTGCAGATGGCCCCATTGCAGGCCGCGAGCATCGAGATCCATCGCGTAAAGCAGCGCAAGATCGAGGCTATGATCGACAAGTGAACTTACGAGTTCGTCATGACGTCCTTCTGTGACGTCGACAGCCACACCTGGATACCGGTCACGCATCTCCGCGACAAGGCCCGGCGCGTAGAACGGAGCGAGTGTGTGGAAGCAGCCAAATCTCAGATGTCCAACCAGCTCGGCGGCGATAGCCTGAAAATCCCGTGCCGCCTGCTCCGCAGACTGCAGCAGCCAGCGAGCCTGGGACAGGGCTTCCTGCCCTTGCGGCGTCAGTTCAGTGCCGCGCGAGTGCCTGCGGTGAAACAATCGGAACCCAAGCTGGCTTTCGAGCTTATCCAGGGCCGAGGCCAGCGCGGGCTGCGAGATGTTGAGGGCACGAGATGCCTGGGCAATGCCGCCATGCTGGGCGATGGCGGAAAAGTAGGTCAACTGCTTGAGCGTATATCGAACCATATAAAATCGTCCTCATCTCCAGATAAATCAGATTATTCGGATTTATGAAATTGCGCTACGGTGGATTCCATCAAGATGATGGAGGACAGCATGGAACCCACACCAAACACGGATTATCAATTCTGCGAAGAGGTCGGTCACGCGGTCTGCATACGCCGTGCTGAAGGACGATGCCGTGATGAGCATCGGTGCAATGCGGGCAGGTGCCCGTTGGAGCACGCGTTAGGTGAAATGTCACGCATGGCGGTTTCGCGTGGCTTCGCCAACGCGGTTGGAATGTCTTGGCTGGTGGACTCTGCCGGCATATAAAAAGGTCGCTCATAAAGGAAGCCTCACCGTTTCCAGCGGGAGGGATGGCTAGCGGACGCCGAACAAAAGCCCCGGCACGCTGTTGCTGGCGGGGATTGGTGGATCATGATCTCGAAGATCCTAATCGCCATCGATGGCTCCCTCCATTCACTGAAAGGTGTGACCATGGGAGCGGAGATCGCCGCCAAGCTCGGCGCCGAGGTCATTCTGCTGCATGTGGTGAAGCAAGAGGCATTGCATACGGTGTTGTCACGGTAAGACGAAGTTCTGGATATCCTGGTTCAGTCCCGTCGCAACAGAATGGCCGCTCTGAAACTTATGCGCAGATTGCTCAGGAAGCAGGAGTTCGTGCCGGATGCCGTCATCACCGACAAGCTGGCGTCCTACGGAGCCGCATTGGGCGACCTCAACATGAAGAACAAGCATGTTACCGGAAGGCGGAGCAACAATCGGGCGGAAAATTCGCACCCGCCGGTTCGGCTGAGAGAACGACGAATGCAGCGCTTCAAGTCGCCCTGTTCAGCCCAGCAATTTTTCTCCACCCAAGTGGCCGTCTACAACACCTTCTGCGTCCAGCGCCATCTGATCTCACGAAAGACACTGCGCCAATTTCGAGGTGAAGCCATGAGGATATGGCAAGCCGTGGCAGCTGCGGCTTGACCGGAAAGCTCACTGCGATTTCGTGCGCCTGCCAGCCGTTAACGTGACAACACCCACCGGTTTGCAAATTCGTTCGGGGTGAGCCCGTCGAGGCTAGTGGTACAAATCTGACACTTGAGTCCTGAAGGGGATTCCCTTGGGGGTTGGCGCGTGCAAGTCTGGCACATGCGCACCGGTATCTCCATCAAAGTCACGCCGTCTCATCGCCGTCGCCTGGTGGCGCTGGTCTCCAATCGCAATGCAGCCCAGAAGCACGTCTGGCGGGCCGAGATTGTGCTGCTCAGCGCCGACGGCATTGGCACCAACGAGATCATGCGCCGGACCGGCAAGTCGAAGACCTGCGTGTGGCGCTGGCAGGAGCGCTATGCCGAGGAAGGCTTCGAGGGCCTGCTGCGCGACAAGACGCGGCCCTCGCGCATTGCGCCACTGGGCGCGCAGGTGGCCGAGCGCGTGGTCGCCCTGGCGCTGACCGATCCGCCCGCCGAGACCACCCACTGGACGGCTGCCATGATGGCCAACCAGGTCGGCATCTCGGTGAGTTCGGTGCAGCGCATCTGGCGCGCTCACGGCCTGCAGCCGCACCGGGTACGGCAGTTCAGACTGTCGAGTGATCCCAACTTCATCGCCAAGCTGCGCGATGTGGTCGGGCTCTATATCGACCCACCGGCGCACGCCATCGTGCTGAGCCTCGACGAGAAGAGCCAAATTCAGGCCCTCGACCGCACCCAGCCCGGCCTGCCCATGAAGAAAGGCCGCGCCGGCACCATGACTCACGATTACAAGCGGCATGGCACCACCACGCTGTTTGCCGCCCTTAACGTGCTGGACGGCACGGTGATCGGACGCAACATGCAGCGCCACCGCCATCAGGAGTTCATCCGCTTCCTCAATACCATCGAGGCGGCCGTCCCAGTCGGCAAACTCGTCCACGTCATCCTCGACAACTATGCCGCCCACAAGCACCCCAAGGTGCGGGCATGGCTCGACCGGCATGAACGCTTCGTCTTCCACTTCGTGCCCACATCCTGTTCCTGGCTCAATGCGGTGGAAGGCTTCTTCGCCAAGCTTTCCAGACGGCGGCTGAAACGTGGCGTCTTTCGATCCATCGTCGACCTCCAGACCGCCATCAACCACTTCGTCGCAGAAACCAACCACAACCCCAGGCCCTTCACATGGACCGCCGATCCAGACAAAATCATCGCCGCCGTCAAGCGAGGGCACCAAGTGTTAGATTCTATCCACTAGGTTCTGTGTTCAGTTAGGGGATATCCAAATCGGCAATTGAGTGATTCATGGGCGGTTGGCCTTAAGGAGGGGCCGACCGATGCGGCGTTATGCATTACGCGATGACCAATGGGATCGGATCAAGGATTTTCTGCCTGGTCGCGAAGGCCACGTTGGCGGCACGGCGGGGGATAATCGGCTGTTCGTGGAAGCGGTCTTGTACCGCTATCGTGCCGGCATTCCCTGGCGCGACCTTCCAGAGCGCTTCGGCGATTGGAAGATCGTCCACCAGCGCTTCAGCCGGTGGGCGAGGGGCGGGGTTTTCGAACGCATTTTCAAGCTGTTGGCGAGCGATCACGACAACGAATATGCCAGCCTGCCCCGGGCGCCAGGGCTCGGCATTCAGATGAACGAGGCCACTTTGGTGTCGCTGGCGCCCTGAGGATTTCGGCGCCTCAAGCGGCCCCGTTCACGCGTCCGCTACCGCCGAGTTACACCATCGCCTGGGATACAACCTCAGCGATTGCTGCCCGCGGCCTCTTGTTGGGAACTCTCTTCGACGATCCAGTCGCAAAAAGCAGTTGTCGCTGTAGACGACGTAGGCGAGGAGGGCAAAACAATATAAAAAGCCTTCCGTTTCACCGGTGCGACTGTAATCGGTCGGATCAATACATCCTTGCGATAATACGGCGACAGCAGGGGTGGGCCGACCAGGGCGATACCCTGCCCTTCAAGCACGGCTTGTACCAGATGCGTATAGGAATTGACGGCCAGGCCGGTTCTGTTGCGTTGGTCCTCTATTCCATGCGCCTTGAACCACCAGTGCCAGGTGACCTCTTGGTCATAGGGGCCCTCCAGGTGCAACAGCGTCTCCCTGAGCAGAGCCTCTGGGTTTTCCAGCTTCTGGCGTCCCTGAAAATAACTCTGGCTGCAGGTCGGGAATATCTCCTCCTGAAGCAGAAACGTGGCTCGGCAGTCGGGCCAACTGCCTCCACCGTAGCGGATGGCGATGTCCACGCCTTCTCGTTCCATGTCGATTGGTACGTCGGAGACGAGAACGCGGATGTCGATATCGGGAAATCGCTTACGGAAGGAGCCGATACGCGGCATCAGCCAATACGAGGAGAAACCGACGGTTGTTGTCACCGTCACGCGGTTCGTTGGCTTGCGACTGCGCAGACTGGTCGTGTTCCTGGCAATGTCGGTAAGGGCCTTGGAGACAACGTCAAAATACTCCGTGCCTTCCGGGGTCAAGGACAGGCTCTTGTGCATTCGACGAAACAGGGCGACGCCGATGTGGGTCTCGAGCGCCTTGACTTGCCTGCTGACGGCAACCCGTGTGACGTTGAGTTCGCCAGCCGCCAACGTGAAGCTCAAATGCCGCGCGGCGGCCTCGAAGGCGACAAGCGCATTCGGTGGCGGTAGCTGAAAGCGAAGACCGTGCATAGATAAAAGCTTACGCAAAGCGACATCTTTATACAAGTTGCCAACGCTCGCAGAGTCTCTTTAGAGTCGATCCCCGGCGGGCAGAAGGGGGATTGAAATTTCACTTCGACGCTACGCATGCCAGCTGCGCACGGACGATCTGCGTAAGTTTTCCATAACCCTCGACATCGCAAGGGGTGCTGAATGCCGGATCAGGTGATCGTCAATCCAAAGTCGACACGGCGGGGGCGCGAATCTCGCGTCGCCGCCCGGCGGTCCAGTCCATTTGATGGCGCAACGCGCGGTTCGCGTTGGCAACGTAGGATCCCAGTTTATGACCTCATAGAGGACTCGGCAGTCGACCAGATCCACGATACTTCCATCAGTATCCTTGAAAAAATCGGTATCGATTTTCGCGACGAAGAGGCAATCGAGATCTGGCGTGCCGCGGGCGCCACGATCGACGGATGGCGGGTTCACATTCCACGCGATCTGCTCATGGCACAGGTTGCCCTGGCTCCAGCTGAATTCACGCATCACGCGCGCAATCCCGCGCGCAGTATTCGCATCGGCGGGCGCCATATGGCTTTTGCGCCCATATATGGTTCGCCCTTCATACGTGATTTTGACGGCACGCGCCGCTACGCCGTGCTCGCGGATTTCGAAAATCTGGTGAAGTTGGCCTACCTCAGTCCCGCTCTCAACATGTCGGGGGGAACAGTTTGCGAGCCAACCGATGTACCGGCCAGCAAACGCCATCTTGATATGCTTTATGCCCACATTCGCTATTCGGACAAACCATTCATGGGGTCGGTCACGTCAGGAGAGCGGGCGGCGGATTGCGTCGAGATCTGCAAGCTGCTGTTCGGAGAGGAGTTCCTGCAGGAAAACACTGTGATGGTGTCACTGATAAATTGCAATTCGCCCCTTGTCTGGGACGGGACGATGCTGGCGGCGCTGAAGGTGTACGCACGCAGCAATCAGGCCGTTCTCATTTCACCGTTCATCATGCAGGGCGCCAACGCCCCGATCACGACGGCCGGCGCCTTTGCCCAGCTCAACGCAGAAGCCCTGGCCGGCATTGCCTTTGCGCAACTCGTCCGGCCGGGCACGCCGGTCATCTACGGCGCGACACTTTCCACCGTGTCCATGGCCACCGGGGCGCCCACCTATGGCACCAGCGAGACCCAGATACTTACGTTTCTGACAGGCCAGCTTGCGCGTCGTTACGGCGTCCCCATGCGCACCGGCGGCATGCGCACCGGCTCGAAGGCAATTGACGCACAAGCAGCCTATGAGTTGGTTCAGACAATGTTGCCGGCCCTGCTGGCAGGCGGCAACTTTTTCCTCCACTCGGCCGGTTGGCTGGAGAGCGGATTGTCAGCGTGCTATGCGAAGTTCATTCTCGACTGCGATCAGCTGACCGTCCTCCAACGCCTTGCGGCTGGACTCGACCTTTCAGAGGACACGTTTGCGGTCGAGGCGATCGAGGGCGCCGGAGCCGGTGGACATTTCCTGGGCAGTCCCCATACCCTGCGATACTACGATACGGCGTTTTTCATTCCCGAAAGCGCCAGCAGCGAAACCTTCGAACAGTGGCTCGAGACGGGTGCCGTGGAGGCGCCTGAACGGGCGCGCACCATTGCCCGGCGCTTGCTCAAGGAGTACGTACCTCCTGATCTTGATCCTGCTATTGATGAAGAAATCAATGGATTCATTGCATGCCGTAAGGCAGAACTTCCCGACCTCCTGTCTTGAATCAGGTCGCTAACGGCAACGAATTCGCCGTAATGCGGCCTCGCCGGTCATGTGAGGGACGTTCATATTCTTATAAATTCAAACAAGCGCCTGAGAAGCAACAGGGGCTATGTAGGGTCATAGTGCCGATAATCTATGCTCTGGCGCCCGTCGTGCGGTTGACGAATCTTGGCATACGCCAAGTGAGGCCGGACTTGGAGGAGGCTGCGGTTGCTTTCGGCGGCAGTGCCCGGCAGACGCTGTGGAAGGTCCAGCTACCCCTGGCGGTACCGACGATCATGGCCGGCGTCAACCAAACGATAATGATGGCTTTGGCCGTGAGCGTCGTGGCCTCGATGATCTCGGTCACGGGCCTGGGACAACTGTTGCTTCGCGGCATCGGTCGACTCGACATGGCCGTCGCAACAGTCGGCGGTGTTGGCATCGTGCTCGTTGCGATCACGATTGATCGCATCTCCCAGTGATTGGGGCAATCCCGTCGCCAGCGTGGATGCAAGCATTGGTACGAAACTGGACCGGTTGGCGTAGTTCGGGTATTGGCGTTACGGCTGTTCGGGCGCAAATCGCCACCGTCGGAACAGGAGGGCGAAAGCCATCGCGGCAATTAGCCGGGCATGGCGTTCGGGATAATTTACGTAAGCCAGAATATGCGCAAGGCGTCACGATTACTGAAGTTTACGGGCAGCATCGGGGCCCGCAAAGTGAGTTTCGATTATGTCGGCTTAGGGTGGAGATACCAATATGTTCAATCGCCTGTTCGGACCGGTCCTCGGTGCTGCGCTGCTCGGCGTTTCGTCACTGGCAGCAAACGTTTCTGCGGCTGAAACTCTCCCGGGAAGTGGTAAGTCGATACAGCCAATCTCGACCGGTCATACGGATCAGAGCTTGCAGAACGAAGTTGTTCAGATCGGGCTGGAACGCCTCTGGACCGAATGAGGCAGGAGCCTTGCGTCGAGCGGCACTTATGAAAGCCGCAATGGCGCCGATGATATCGCTCGGTGCCGGCCTTGAATTGCCGTTTCAATCGTAGGCGATTTTGCGCGGCCGAGATCAAGCGAATTGCCCACACGACGGCATCGATGTGGGCGCTGACCTTGCGATGTGAAGTGGCGGGCTATCGAACGTAACCGGCAAGAGGGATGCATGGACAATCCAACCAGCGGCGGACGATCGCAAACACCTGCCAGCGCGAAGGATCCACTCCTGCAGCCGTTCAGGATCAAGCAGCTGGCGCTGAGGAATCGGATCATGAGCACCAGCCATGCATGCGGGCTGGAAGAAGGAGGAATGCCCACGGAAGCCTACCAGACGCTATCACGAGGAAAAGGCCAAGGGGGGCATCGCCCTTACCATGTTCGGCGGCTCGTCGAACGTCGATCGCGACTTCGCCAACATTTTCCGTCAACTCAACGTCGCGACCGACGAGATCATTCCCCACTTCCAGCAGTTTCAGCGAACGAATGCACGCCCGGGGCGCCGCGCTGATGTGCCAGATCACCCATCTCGGGCGGCGCGGGGATCCGCATGCAGGTGACTGGCTTGCGACCATCGGCCCCTCGCCCGTGCGCGAAACCCTGCACCGCAGCTTTCCAAAGGAGATGGACGAGCACGACATCGACCGCGTGGTGAAGGCCTATGCGTGCGGCGGCTTGCCGTTGCAAACAGGGCGGTCTCGACGGCATCGAGACTCTGGCGGCCGCGCATCTCATCGGTCAGTTTCTGTCACCGTTGACCAACCGGCGCACCGATCGTTTCGGCGGTTCGCTCGAAAACCGTTGCCGCTTCGGCATCATGGTCCACGAGGAGATGCGCCGCCGGGTCGGCGATGAATTCCTCCTCGGCATGCGCTTCGTGGTCGACGAGGGGCCGGATGGCCTCACGGCTGAAGACTGCATCGAGGCCGCGCTCATTTTGATGAAGAGCGGCGGGATCGACTTCTTCAACGCCATTTACGGCAGGATGGACACCGAGCGGGCACTGGCCCGGGACAACATGCCCGGCATGGACTCACCCATCGCGCCGTGGATCGCCAAGGTAGGTCCCTTCAGGCGCGCCGTTGGCATCCCTGTCTTTCATGCCGCGCGCATCACCGATCTGGCGTCGGCGCGCTATGCGATCAGCGAGGGCCTGATCGACATGGCGGGGATGACGCGCGCCCATATCGCCGATCCGCATATCGTGCACAAGCTGAAGGAGGGCCGGGAAGTCGAGATCAGACCTTGTGTCGGCGCCACCCATTGCATGTCCTCTGCCCGACCCGCCTGCCTGCACAACGCCGCTACTGGACGCGAAATGCATTTGCCGCACCGGGCAGAGCCTTCGTCACGGGCGCCTCGCAAGGTGGTGGTGATCGGCGGCGGGCCGGCAGGACTGGAGGCGGCTCGCGTGTGTGCCGAGCGCGGCCATGACGTCGTGCTCTACGAGGCCGCGGCTGAGCTTGGCGGACAGGTGTTGATCGCTGCCTGCGGCTCGTGGCGCAAGGACCTCAAGGGCATCGTCGACTGGCGGGTCACCGAACTGGAGCGGTTCAAGGTACGATGCCGCCTCAATCACTATGCCGAGCCGCAAGATGTCTTGGCGGAGAGGCCTGACGTGGTGATCGTGGCAACCGGCGGCCTACCCGACCTCGACTGGATCGAGGGGGCCAAATTTTGTACCAGTGCCTGGGATGCTCTCTCCGGTGCGGCCCCCCTGCGTGATGAGGTGTTTGTTTATGACGGGACCGGGCGCCATCCAGCGGCGCTGTGTGTCGAAAAGGCGGCCGCGGAGGGCAGGTTGGTCACGTTTGCATCCATCGACGGCCAGCTAGCGCCTGAACTCACTTACGCGGAGCGTGTTGCCTGGAAGTCACGGTTTTACGAACTCGGCATCACGGGCCTTTACGATCAGCGCCTAATGCGGGTCGAACCGGAAGGCAATGGACTGGCGATCACCCTCGTCAACGAGGTCACCCTGACCAAGCAGACGCTGAGCGCTGCCCAGGTCATCGTCGAGCACGGGACTGTGCCGGCCGATGAAGTCTATCAGGTGCTCCGGTCACACGCGTCCAACGACGGGGTGAGTGACATCGATGCGCTGGTCACCGGCCGGCCGCAGCCGCTGACGCTCAATCCGCGCGGTACGTTCGAGCTGCACCGTATCGGCGATGCCGTTGCCAGCCGCAATATCCACGCCGCCGTCCTCGACGCGTTGCGGCTGTGTGCAGTGCTCTGAAGGACGTTTCATTGACGACTCTGTCATGTTGACGAACAGCAGGCAGATGCACGAACTTCCGCTGAGGTTGGTCATCTTGTTACGCCGAACGCTAGGTTCCAAGTCCTGGCTAGCCTGCATTTCTCACGCGCTCCAGATCGAAGGTAGCTGAGGCTGTCGCAGAGTGAGGGGTTGGGCCTGGACGTGCTCGGTTGAGAGTCATTTTCTCGCCGGGCTTGAGGGGCCACGTGATCTTGGCCGCGGTCCACGTCTCGTAGCCCTCGCGTGCCACATACTGGTCTTCGGGAGGCCTCAGAACCAACAGGCTTTTCTCGACCGTCACATAGGCCATTCAGACATCGCCGATGAACTCGCGGTCGCCGGTCAGGGAAGCGATCTTTATGTCTGGAAAGGTCTGGCGCACGCGGTCAAGAAGGAAGGTCCGCGTCTTGGTGTCCGAGTTGCCCGCCGAGGCCAGCAGCGTCCAGATCAGGGGAACCCCGACGCCGTGCCATTCGACCGAGATCATCAGAATGTTGATCCTCGCCTTCGCGGGGACTGCCTTGCCGAAGTCCCAGTTGGCGCGGTCTATCGCCAGCACACACGGCTTGCCATCGAGCCCCGGCAGATCCGCGCCGAACAGGCGCCGTCCAGCCGCACGAACTAGAAGAACCGGTAGAAGCGCCGCAGCACCGAAGTGATCGCCGCCGCGCTGTCCACATACGCAGCCAGCCGCCACAGGCAGATAGTGCCCTGTTGCATGATCGAGAATGTGAGCCACGCCAGTGTCTCCCGCCTTGGCGCCGCAATTCGATGTGCTTGGATACCGCCTCGGATAAGGCGTTCGAGAATATCGATTGCATGAGCGCGATCCTTTCCTGCCAGGTAAGAATCACAATCATGAATCAACTCAACGCCTTATCCAACCGCTTCGAGTACCGTAGAGGGTTGCATAAATATTCCTTCCTTTTTCCTACTCATAATGATACGTCATTTCACGTTGTGGCCTCGAATTGAGAACACTGTCCGGCCGGTGATGCGGTCGACTTCGGCCCGACATGAACTTGGGGAAGGTGATGAGTTCGGCGGCTCGTTTGGCGATAGCTGGCGTCGCGCGCACCGAGGCTCCCCGCATTCCAGGCCGAACCTCGCTTCAACTCCATGCCGAGCTCAGCCGCAAGGCACTCGTCGACGCGGGGCTGCGCAAGCTCGACATCGATGGGGTTCTTACTGCTGGCTGCGATGAGCCAACCTATTGCGAAGACGTCGCACACAGCGCCGTATTTTGCGAATATATGGGGCTTCGGCCGAAGTTCACCTACACCGTGGACCTTGGTAATTGCGTGTTCACCAAGATGTTGGAAATTGCCGCCCAGGCAATCGCCTCGGGCGCCTGCTCAACCGTCCTGCTCGCCTGCGCCGAGCCCACCGTGTCGCGTGCCTCACGCGGCAAGGCAGTCGAGAAAATGACCGCTTTCGGCCATTCTGAATTCGAGCTCCCTTTTGGCGTCTCGATTCCCACTTTCTATGCGCTAATTGCGCGTCGCCACATGTACGAATACGGCACTACGAGCGAGCACCTAGCCGGGGTCGCCGTAACGATGCGGCGCCATGCCGCCCTCAATCCGTGGGCGCGATTTCGCGAGCCAATTACGATCGACGACGTCCTGGCCTCGCCAATGATCGCGGACCCGCTCCACCGTTTCGATTGCTCAATCACGACCGACGGCGGCGGCGCGCTGGTTGTCACCTCGCTCGATCGGGCACGTGACCTACGTTGGCCACCGATCGTGCTTCTCGGCTCAGGTCAGGGTTTCACCCATGAGCATCTGGTCTCGGCGCCAAGCTACACCAGCTTCGGGGCCGCGGCGTCGGGTGATCGGGCATTCGCTCAAGCGGGTGTGCGCCGCCAAGATATAGATGTCGCCCTTCTGTATGACAACTTCACCATCGCTGTGATCAGCCAGCTTGAGGATCTCGGTTTCTGCGGCCGCGGCGAAGGGGGTCCGCTCGTCTCCTCCGGTGCCATCGCTCTCGGCGGGGCGCTTCCGGTTAATCCACACGGTGGGCTGCTTTCGGAGGCGCATCCTGGTCGCCCCGGCGGGATCCTGCACCTAATCGAGGCCGTGCAGCAGCTCCGCGGCACGTGCGGCGAGCGGCAAGTGCCGTCAGCTCGCCTGGCCCTGGTGCACGGCTTGGGCGGGATCCTGTCGAACCACGCTACGATAATACTCGGGAGAGATTGATGAGCGGGCGCCCGGTTCCCGAACCGACGGGCGATAGCGAGCCGTTTTGGCGGGCCTGTCGGGCAGGTCGGCTGATCGTCCAACGCTGTGCCAATTGCCAAAGATTGCAGTACTACCCGCGCAATATGTGCACCGAGTGCCTGTCGGAGCGGCTGGACTGGGAGACGATGAGTGGCCGCGGGACCGTCTACACGCACAGCATTGTGCATCGGGCGTTGAACCCGGCCTTTGAAGCTGATCTGCCCTATGTGGTGGCTGTCGTCGAGCTTGATGAAGGGGTGAGGCTTATCAGCCGCATCGTCGATTGCACGCCCGCCAAGGTGGTGATCGGCATGACGGTCGAGGTAACCTTCGTGCCCGCATCGGATGCCATCACTCTGCCCCTTTTCCGACCTGCGAGGGCCGGATGAGCGCAGCGCCGACCGGAATCGAGGCGTTCTTCGAGCCGCGCGGGGTGGCCGTGATCGGTGCCTCGCGCAGTGCCGGCAAAGCCGGCTATCAGCAAGTGTTGAACCTCAAGCGCGGCTATCTCGGCGGCCTGTATCCCGTCAATCCCAAGGCCGCGGATATCTGCGGTGTCCCGGCCTTTGCATCCCTCGACGATATTCCTGGGCCTGTAGACTTGGCGATCGTGCTCCTGCCGGCGGAGTTCGTACCCAAAGCGGTGGGGGCCAGCGTTAAGCGTAACGTCCCCGCGGTGCTCATCGCTTCGGCCGGGTTTGCCGAGGCGGGAGCCCGCGGTCGACAGCTTCAGGAGGAGTGTCTCGCTCTCAGCAGCGGCACCAGCACCCGATTGTGGGGACCCAACTGCAATGGCCTCGTTAACACCGACAACAACTTATTGGCCTCTTTTGTGGATCTACCGCTCGTGCGCAAGGGTGGGGTCGCTATTGTCAGCCAGACCGGGATATTCGCGGCAGCCTTCCTCAACCAGCTCATGGAACAGGAGGACTTTGGCGTCAGCAAGGTCGCAACACTGGGCAACGCTGCGGACGTCGATGTCCTTGCTGTGCTCGAGTACCTTGCTGGGGACCCCGCGACGCACCTCAATCGCTCTGCACCTCGAAGGCGTTCGGGATGGGGCTAGGTTCGTTCGCTTTTGCCGTGAGCTGACGCGGCTAAAGCCGGTGGTCGCGCTAGCGGCAGGCCAAACCGCGGCTGGCGCTCGGGCAAGCCTGAGCCACACCGCCAATCTGGCTGCCGAGGGGCGGATCATGCGCGGCGCCTTGCGGCAGGCGGGTATCATCGAAGTCACAGACTTTACTGATCTGGTTGAGATGGCCGACGGTCTCGCCACGCTTGGCTCCAGTGGTGTCGCGCGGCGTGTCGCCGTGATGACCACCACGGGCGGTGCTGGTGTGGTAGCGGCTGACCGGATTGCGCGCGCCGGGCTTGACCTCGCCGTACTGTCGCCAGGCGCCGAGCAAACCCTCGCGAACTTCGAACCTATGACTGCCGGCGCTACAAACCCGCTCGATATCTGGCCAGCGATGCAGCGCCATGGCACGGAGAAGGCGGTCGCGGATATTGCCGGGACTGTGATGGCCGACCCGGCGGTCGATGCCGGGTTGCTCATCATGGGTGCCTTCAGCGGCGGCGGCCAGGATTTCGATCCGGCGTGCCTTGCACCAGTGGTGGCGCTTCATCGCAAGCCCATTTCTGCATGGCTTTACGGCTCGCAACAATATCTAGGGCCCTGGAGTTGCGGGTTGCGCCAGGTCGGTGTCCCCGCATGTCGTAGCATTGGCACCGCAGTGGCCCTGCTGGCCGCGATCGACCGCATTGCATTGAGCCGCCGACACCGGACTGTCCGATCATGCGCCTCGGCACTCGATATCGAGACGGCCGCTCATGTACTCGCCGATGCCCGACAGCGTGGCGAGACTGTGCTAACAGAGCCTTCGGCCCACCGCTTCCTGCGCAGCCTGGGCATCGCAAGTCCGATTTCGGAACTTGCGAAGGACTCCGACGCGGCGGTGTTCGCCGCTCGGCGCCTGGGCTCAAGCGTTGCGCTCAAGATCGTCTCGCCATACATCATGCATAAAACCGACGTCGGTGGGGTCGTGATTGGGGTGCAGGGTGATGAAGAGGTTCGTGCCGCCTGTCAGCGCATCCGTGCTGCGGTCGCGAATGCTCGTCCTGATGCCCCGATCGAAGGCATATTGGTGCAAGAGATGGTGACTAACGGCCGCGAGGTCGTTGTCGGGCTGACCACGACGCCTCAGTTTGGACAGGTCCTTATGGTCGGTTTAGGCGGGATCTTTGTCGAGAGCATCGCGCAGGTCGCCTTCGGCGTTTCACCAATCGACGCGACCGATGCTGAGCGGATGATCGAGGAGAGCGGCGTCGGGCAACTGCTCGATTTCCATCGAGGCGGACCGGCTGGCGATCGGGTTGCACTGGTCGATATCCTGATCCGCCTGTCCGACCTTACCGAGGCCGGGCTCGGGATCGAGCAGATGGAAATTAATCCGCTGCTTGTCCTCGATACAGGCAAAGGGGCGCGCGCCGTCGACGCCGTCATAGCATTGCGGCAATGACGACTGCCATGCATCCAACCGACACCCCCAAGTCTGGATCAGCCTCGCGGTTTGATGTGGTCAAACTTGCTGACTTCGCAATCCAGGCTGGCGATCAGGCGCGGAAGCGGCAACGCCTGGCGCGAGGCGTGGACCACCCACAACTCGATGGCTGGCAGAGGCGGCAGGGTTTCGACGATACACAGTTCGCCGGCTGTGATTCGGTCGCAAAAAACGCTTGGTGGGAGAAGGCTGACACCCAGCCCGGAGATTGTGAACGACGCGATGGCGCTCAAGCTGTTGCACAGGTTGACTCGGTGCGGCTCCGCGTCGTTGCTGCGAAACCAGATATCCATCGGCTCATAGAGATTCGATTCTGGGGCGATGGAAATGATGGGGAGGCGCTCGAGCTCCTTGATCGCCAGCTTGCCACCAACAAGCCGCAAGGCGGGAGTTGCCATTCAGCAATATCGAATACCGCCCAGATAATCCGCGGTCAATCTGGAGCTCTGCACGGGCCCCGGAAGCATGATGAGTTCAAGCTTACCACCTTCGAACCTCTGCCAGAGATTTGCTGTGAGATCGACATCGAGCTCAATGATGACAGCCGGGAAACACTCGTTGATTTGGGAGACCACACTTGGCAGCCACGTCAGCGCGATACTGTCAGTTACGCCAACTCTGATCCGTCCGGACATGAGCTGATCATCGCCCATTCAGGCCCGGATCTCGGTGGCAAGTGCCAGCATGCGCTCGGCATATTTCACGAGTTCCCACGCCTTAGGGCTCAGTTGCACCGATCGCTGCGTGCGATCGAACAGCTGAGCCCTCAGGGAGGACTTCGAGCTCGTGCACGCGCATCGAGATGGCTGGTTGGGTGGAGCTAAGCTTGCGTGCGGCGGCGCTGAAGCTGCCGAGACGGACGATCCAGTAGAATGTCTCGAGCTACTTGATGTTCATAGCAGTGGCTCAATGGCGAGACAGATAAGCAAGGCTTATGACATTCTTCGATGGTGCATCATGAATCATGATATGTCAAACTGGCCGGAATTGGTGAAAGAAGGCCAAAATCCGCCATTCGCCGTCGATGATCGACTTGGCTCCGTGACATGACCGAAACCCTCGATCGCGCCCTTCTGGAAGGTGCGGGCTTTCAGTGGAGCTCGAGCCGAGGGCGCTATTATATCCCAATTCCGGATCGCGCCAATATCGCTGCCGACACGGTCGGCCGCCACGCCCAAGGTGCGCGTCGCGATCATCCTGCGCTGGTTTTCGAAGGAGAGGACGGCAGCGTCAAGAACTGGACTTTCGCCGAGCTAGACGATTTAGCGAACCGCTTCGCGGCAAGCCTCCGGGCACTTGGTGTATTGCCCGGAAGCCGCGTGGCCGTGCATACGGGTTCGCGGCCGGAAACGGCGATTGCGCATCTAGCGATCTACAAGCTCGGCGCGATCGCGGTGACACTATCTCAGCTCTACGGCCCGGACACGCTTGCGCACGTCCTCGGCCACAGCGGTGCAAGCGTAATAGTGACCCAGGGAACTATATGGCAGCGCTTCCGGCGAGAGAGCTTTCCCGCGCTAGAGCATCGCATCGTGATCGGCGCGGCCGCTCTCAATGAGCGCGAGTTCCGTCAATTGTGCGCCGAGCAGGGGCGGGTCGTGACCGCTGATACCGTGGCGAACGATCCGGCGTTACTGATGTACTCGTCGGGTTCGACGGGATTGCCGAAGGGGATCCTGCACGCGCACCGCATCCTGCATGCCTATTTGCCGACGGTACGACTTTTCTATGATCTCTCGATGAATGACGCCGATGCCGTGTTCTGGACTCCGGCCGACTGGGCTTGGGTCGGCGGCTTACTCGATCTGCTCCTCCCGGCCTGGGCGCATGGCCAGACTGTTGTGACCACCGAGCACCGCTTCGATGCAGAATGGGCTTTCGGCTTTATGGGCCGACACCGGGTGACGCATAGCTTCATGACGCCGACAGCGCTGAAGCGGTTGGCCGAGATTGCAGAGCCACGACGGCGATGGCCACTCGCGCTTCGAGTCGTGTGCACCGGCGGCGAACCGCTGCCGGGCGAGACGCTGCGCTGGACGGAGGAGGACCTCGGCGTTGTCTGCAACGAGTTCTACGGCCTGACTGAATTCAATCACCTTGTTGGCAACTGCCGTCGGCTTTATCCGATCCGGCCTGGTTCGATGGGCAAGCCCTATCCTGGCCACGAGACTACGCTAGTGGACGAGGCCGGCAAACCGGTCATCCCCGGGGATGTCGGTGAGATCGTTGCACCGGCTGATGACCCCACGCTGTTCCTGAGCTATTGGAAGCAACCCGGTGTAACGGACCGGCTGCGGCTCGGACCGTGGCTGCGAACCGGCGATCTCGCTCGCCAGGACGCGGATGGATACGTCTGGTATCAGGGCCGCAATGACGATCTGATCAAGAGCGCCGGCTACCGGATCGGTCCCGCCGAGGTCGAAGATTGTCTGGTGCGCCATTCGGCTGTCGCTGAGGCGGCCGTGGTCGGTAGCCCGGACCCGGAGCGCGGAATGATCGTGAAAGCGTTCGTCCGCTTGTCCGCCGGGTTCGAGCCATCCGAGACGTTGGTCGAGTCATTGAAGGCTTACGTGAAGAGTAACCTAGCTGCTTACAAATATCCGCGCGCAATTGAGTTCGTAACTGAGTTTCCGCTGACCAGCTCTGGCAAGATCCGACGAGGCGAGCTGCGCCGGCGCGAAGCCGGAAGTGGCGAAGGTTAATGATGCTATGAATGGCTGCGATGTCGTCGTGTGCGGGATGGCGGTGATGCCATTCGGCCGGCATTTGGACTCCGCTCCCCGCGACTGGATCCGCAGGCTGGTGCCGGCGGCACTCATGGATGCTGGGCTCGAGCTGCGAGACATTGATGCTGTCGTCTTGGGCTGCGAGAGCGATCATCTGTCGCTGCAGCTATCTCCCGGCGCATTAATGGTCGACGAAGTCGGGCTGGTGCCCTGCCCAGTACTGCGGGTCGAGTGCGGGGGGGCGAGTGGCGCTGCCGCGGTCCGAACCGCCGTCATGCACCTGATGTCGGGCCAGCACCGCTGCGTGCTCGTGCTGGGCTTCGAGCATGCGGCCAGCCATCTTTCCGCCGCCGATGTGCGCCGCCTATACGGTCTCTCCTTCGACATGGACCTAGAGGGCATGGCCGGCGTCACCCCAGTCGCGGTCTACGCATTGTCGGCCCGGATGTTCGAGACACGGTTCGGAGTGACGCGGCCGCAAATGGCCGCCGTCGCGGTGAAGAACCGAGCACATGCCTTTGGCAATCCCTGGGCGCATCGACCGACATCCGTTACGCTTGACGAGGTACTGGCGGCGCCGATGATCAGCACGCCCTTTGGCCTCCTGGATTGCAGTCCGCTTAGTGACGGCGCCGCCGCGGTGGTCCTAATGCGGCTGCGGTCGGCCCCGGCCTCCGGACAGCCGCGAGCCGCGATCCGCGCCAGCGTATGCGCCAGCGACCGAGTCCGCCTCGGCGATCGCCCTGATCCCGGCTGGTTCGCCGGCAAGCAGGCGGCCGGGCGGGCGGCCTATGCCATGGCAGACATCGGGCCCGACCGAATCGATGTCGCGGAGATTTATGACGCGTTCACTGGTACTGAGCTGCAGGGCATAGCGGCCTATGGCTTGGCTCCCCCCGAGCAAGTCGGGGCGGCGATGGCAGCGTACGATTTCGGGGAAGCGGGCCGGTTGCCGGTTAATCTTTCCGGCGGGCTGCTCGGGCAAGGCGCCGCACCTGGCGCGGTCGGTATCGTCCAGATCGCCACCCTGGCGCAACTCCTGACTGGCCGCTACCACAGGCTGCCGCCGCGAGAATTGCGGTACGGCTTGGCCGACGCCCATGGCGGCGTGGCGACAGTGACGATCGCTCATATCCTGGAGCGCGTCGAATGATCACACTGGAGACCACATTCCGCTACCGCCATGCGTTCGGTGACCGGGAGCCGTATTTGGACGGGCTACGCCAGGCGCGTGCGATGGCCAGCCGTTGTGCGGGTTGCGGCAAAGCCTGGTTTCCTCCGCAGCTTCACTGCTGCGGGCATATCGACTGGGTAGAACTGGCGGGCACCGGCACTGTTCGCGCGCTGACTGAAGGCGATGAATGCTGGGGCCTGATCGCGCTGGACGGTGCCTGCAATCTGGCCTTGGGGCGCGTTGAACGTGGGCTGCAGGAAGGCGCCCGGGTGCGCCTGACCGCACGTCCGATCTCCGGTGATCATCCCGCCGCAGCCGTCTGGTTCATCGCTACAGTGGAAACTTGAAGAAGACGAAGCTGTGGTCCGGGAGCGCGAACATGCTGCTTCAGGTCATTGCGCTACTCCAATCGACCCTGGAGTAGGGGACAAGCGCGGCGTTCAATTCCTGGAACTTGGGCCACAGGATTTTGGCCAAAGGATATTGTCGATGAAGCTCCTCGGCGTCTTGATGATGATCGAGTGGCGGTGCATCGGCCCTAGGTGTTTAGTCCCGGCATTTGCTGGAGCGGATTGAGATTGAACCGTTCGGGCTGTGAGGTCCAGATCCTGCAGATGTATTCGTAGGGCGTAAGACCCTTGAGCGTTTTCAGACGACGGCCAAAGTTGTAGGCGCTGACGAAGTCGTCGAGATGCTGCCTGAGCTGCTGGTGGCTGTCGTAGTGGTAGCGCTGGACGGTGGCTTCCTTGATTGTCCGGTTCATTCTTTCGACCTGGCCGTTGGTCCATGGTTGATTGGGCTTGGTCAGGCGATGCTCGATGCCGTGACGCTGACAGGCGCGATCGAACGGATGCCCGCGCCACAGGGCGGTCGGACCTGATCGGTTCTTCGGCAGGTCGGCGAACTGGATGCCGTTGTCGGTCAGAACGATGTCGATCTTGTACGGGACGGCGGCCACCAGAGCGTCGAGGAACTCCCTTGCCGTAACCGTATTGGCCTTGTCGACGAGCCAGACGAAGGCAAACTTCGAGGTCCGATCGATGGCGACATACAGGTAGAGCTTGCCTTCTTCCGTCCTGACCTCGGCGATATCGATGTGGAAGAAGCCGATCGGGTAGGCCTTGAACTTCTTCTTCGCCGGCTTGTCACCTTCGATATCGGGCAACCGGCCGATGCCATGGCGCTGCAGGCAACGGTGAAGCGATGACCGTGTCAGATGCGGGATCGTCGGCTGCAAGCGCATACAGGCAATCGTCGAGCGGAAGCAGGGTATGGCGGCGGAAGGCGACGATGATTGCTTCCTCCTCGACCGAAAGCACCGTCGACCTGGGTTCTTTCGGCCCCGTTGGGAGATCGGCGACCGACGATCGCTTCTTCCATTTGGCGACCGTCTTCTGATTGATCCCGTATCGCCGGGCGAGCGCCCTCAGGCTCTCTTGACTATGTTGTATCGCTCGACGGACCGCCTCTGTCGTTGTGGCGCTGCCGTGAAGAACTTGGCCCATAGCGCATCCTTCCATTCCGTCGAGAAGAGTGCACCATCAAAACCCGGGATCAAACACCTAGGACTCTGAGAAAGTCTTCTTGCAACAAAGCGTTATCAGATGTGGAAACGGGATCCGATGCAAACACACTGTATCTCCGGTCAGTTCGATTTTGAAGGCTTTGATGGCCACCGTGTGGTGGCGGCATTCGACGGCGGCGCGATCACCTCGGATGCCGGTGCCTTGCTACTGCACCACACCGACAAGGCGGTCAGCCTGTTCGATCGGGTCGCGGCCTACTTCAGCGACCAACGCAATCCGGGCCTGTGCATGCGCTGCGGAACATGTTATAAGCCGACGTAGTTGGCGCCCAAGCGTAAGCCCTTCTTTACAAGAGCGGTAGTTTTTTCGCCGTTTACATTGCTCTGACAGAACATAATTCTGCAGCCAGTCGTCCCTTTCGATCGATGGTTCACATGTCCGAGTTGGACGGGACGAACAGAAACGAAAAAGGGAGAAGATCAATGAGCAAATTCACTCTTGTGAAAACGGTCGTGGTGGCGGCCGCGGCAGCACTGGCCTTGGCGATGCCGCTCGAAACGGCATCGGCCGCCGATGAGCCAGGCGCCGGGAAGACCGTCCATATGGCGCGTGCTACTTGGGACACAGGCTGGTTCCAGGCGGAGATTTATAAGCAGCTGTTTGAAAAGCTCGGCTATACCGTGCCGACATTGACGACACTCGACAACCCGCCCTTCTATTTGGCCGTTGGCCAAGGTGATGTGGATCTCTGGGTAAACGGCCGCTTTCCACTACACAATACTTACAAGAAGGCATTTGAGCCCGGTGCGGAGCTCATCGGCTACGTCGCTAAAGGCACACCATCGGGCTATCTGATCGACAAGAAAACCGCCGACAAGTACCATATCAAGTATCTGGAGGACATGAAGAAGCCGGAGATCCGCAAGTTGTTCGATACGAACGGTGACGGCAAGGCGAACATGGTCGGCTGCCCGCCCGGCTGGGGTTGCGAGAAGCTCATCGACTACCAGGTGAAGGCCTATGGTTTGGAAAGCGACGTCGACATTATCAAAGCTGCCTATTCTGCCGGTATGGCCGATGCGCTCGGTCGCTACAAGAACGGGGAGCCGATCTTCTTCTACACCTGGACGCCGAACTGGACCGTCGGTCTCTTAAAGCCTGGAAAGGACGTCGTCTGGCTCCAGGTCAAGGATGTCAAGCTGCCGCCCGACCAGGCGGGCCTCGAGGCCGCAGCCATGGTGACGGACGTCGAGGGTTGCCCGATAATCCCTGCGTGCTGGGCGTAGCCGCGGGTAGCATCCGTCCGGTAGCTAATGTCAAGTTTCTGAAGGCCAACCCGGCCATCGAGACACTACTCAAGGAAGTCAGCTTGCCGCTGTCGGACATCTCCGCGCAGAACGCTGAGATGAACAAGGGTGCCGACAAGGCGTCCGACTTGAAGAAGCAGGCCGCCGAATGGATCAAAGCCAATACCGACAAGGTCGACAAGTGGCTCGAAGACGCGCGCGCAGCGGCAAACTAATATCCGCCAAACTCTCTACTCAGCTCAACAGCGTCGAAAGTCCTTGCGTAACTCGTTGCTTATACTAGACGCATGAATTTAGCGACTTGATGACGAGGTTCCGACTTTTATTGTAACCGGAAGCTTGGTGTTGAGCGATCATTGAAAGGCGGTCGTGTAGGCTAATTATTGTCAGCTAGGCACCTCGAAAAATAACGCTTCCGATTTTTTTCGCAAATCAGAATTCAACCCCGTGGATGCGATAGCGGGAGGTGGTCACGGGCAGCCAAGGTTTTTCGGTTTGGGCCGCCGGTACGAAGGTTTCGATGCCAAGAACGATCCGCTGACGGCGGTTGTCGCCGCGGAGCCGTTCGAGATGTTCCTGCCGAAGTTGAGAGCGGTGCTCGTTGCGGGTGGATTGCGCGCGGGCGCTGCGGAGCGCAAGAGCACCGCCGTGCGCAAGCCTTGGGACGAAGTTATGATGTTCAAGGCGCTGAGCTATTTGAAGTCATCGGTGGAATGCCCACAGGAGGTCATAACGGCAATATGCTTACGCGCATACTCGACATTTAGAGCCCTGAGGAATATTACGGGTTGCACGTCTTGATGTCGTGTTTTCTTCAGACCGTAGGTATTGGTGTGTCTCAGGTGGGAATTGTTTCATGATTGAGAAGATAACGGTCCGGAACGCGTATAAGATTTTCGGCTACAATATCGATGCTGCCCTTTTGCGTTTGCAGAACGGCCAGATGAAAGAACAGATTTTCGCCGAGACAGGGCAGACGGTAGGCGTTCAGAACGCAAATTTTTCGGTCGACGAAGGCGAAATCTTCGTCATCATGGGACTGTCCGGTTCCGGCAAGTCGACACTTGTGCGCATGCTTAACGGGCTGATCAAGCCATCGAGCGGCGAAATCCTGATTGACGGCGATGACATTGCGAGCGCCAATCCAGCAAAGCTGCGCGAAATCCGCCGTGCCAAAGTCGCCATGGTGTTCCAGCATTTCGCTCTGTTCCCGCACAAGACGGTGGTTGAAAACGTCGCCTACGGGCTGAAAGTTAAAGGCGTCGGTCGCGCCGAGCGTCGCGCAAGGGCACTGAACGCGCTCGACCAGGTCGGGTTGAAATCACACGCTGACACCTATACGGAAGAATTGTCCGGCGGCATGCAGCAGCGCGTCGGCCTCGCCCGGGGTCTTGCTACTGAGCCCGACATCCTTTTGATGGACGAGCCGTTCAGTGCACTTGATCCCCTGATCCGCCGCGACATGCAGCGTGAACTACTGGGATTGCAGCACTCGCTGAAGAAGACAATCGTCTTCATCACCCACGATCTCGACGAAGCGCTGATCCTCGGCGACCGTATCGCCATCATGAAAGGCGGCCGGATAGTACAGATCGGCACTGCTCGGCAGATCATAGACGAGCCCGCCGACGACTACGTCGCTGCCTTCACCAAGAATATCGACCGTGCGCAAGTGCTGACGGCGGAAGCGGCTGCGCTGGCGGCAGAGCCACTGACACCTTCCGCGACGGTTAGCGGAGCCATCGGCAGGATGGAGGAACTCGATCGTGATGCGCTTTACGTTGTCGTGGATGGCAAGCCGGTGGGCGTTATCCGCTATCGTGACTTGATGGCCGCTGGGTATGGGCCGAAGACCAGGCTTTCGGATTGCCGCATTGTCTGCGAATTTCCGACTGCGGAACTGGAAACGTCACTTAAGGATCTTTATGGGCGCGCCAGTTTAGGTCTGCCAATCGCTATTCTCGACGAGCAGGGAAAACTCATCAAAGTGGTCAAGGTGTCGGCACTGCTGAAGCGGCTTTCCGGTGGCAAGGTCGAGAACGTCCGGCCAAAGGCGCCGACCATTGCCGTGAGCGTCGCCTGACGTCGCCCCGGCGAATTCCTTTCAGGAGCCGACAATGATCCGCCCATCCGACTTCGTCACATTACCCTTCGACCAGTGGGTTGATGACTTCGTCACCGGTTTCCTGGTGCCGAATTTCCGGCACTTCTTCCGGGCAATCCAGGTGCCCGTCACCGCCGTACTGCAGGATCTGAACCTCTTCTTGAACTGGGTGCCGATGATCATCTTCACCGCTGTCCTAGCGCTGATCGCCTGGCGTGCGGCCGGGAGGGGTGTCGCTATCTTCACGGTGATCGCCATGTGCTTTCTCGACATAATAGGGATGTGGGACCAGACGATGACGACGCTTGCAATGGTCATCACGGCGGTTCTGTTCTGCACGGCCATCGGAGTGCCGCTCGGCATCATCGCCGCCGGCAGTGACACGGTCCTGAAGATCCTCCGGCCGATCCTCGACATCATGCAGACAATCCCGTCCTTCGTCTATCTAGTGCCGATCGTAATGCTGTTCGGTGTCGGCGTCGCACCGGGCGTCATCGCGACGATCGTCTTCGCGTTACCGCCGATCATCCGGCTGACCAATCTGGGTATTCGACAGGTTCCGGGAGACCTGATCGAGGCGGCCAACTCCTTCGGTTCGACAGGTTGGCAAAAGCTTGTCGAAGTGCAATTGCCGCTCGCCCTGCGCACCATCATGGCGGGGCTCAACCAGACGCTGATGCTGTCCTTGTCGATGTCGGTCATCGCTGCGTTAATCGGCGCAGGCGGCCTCGGCCTCGTGGTGAACACCGGTCTTGGCAGACTTGACGTCGGATTGGCAACGTCGGGAGGTGTCGGCATCGTGCTCATCGCGATTGTCCTCGACCGCATCACCCAGGGGCTTGCAGAGAGACGCTCGGTACACACCGTCTCATTTCGGCAGATGCTTGCCTCGTTCTTCCCATTCAACCCGTCGTGCAAAACCGACAGCGAGCTAACAAAGCGCGCGGGTTGAACAACCCGAATGGCAGTGGGTTCGCCGCTGCCGGTCACTGTTTCGGTCATCCTCCGGGACAGGGACCAGCAGAAGCGAAAAAAGAGAGAAAATCGATGAGCAAATTCACTCTGGTGAAGACGGTCGTGGTGACGGCCGCGGCTGCACTGGCCTTGGCGATGCCGCTCGAAACGGCATCAGCCGCCGAAGAGCCGGGCGTCGGCAAGACCATCCATATGGCGCGGAAGACCTGGGACACCGGCTGGCCCAAAGCGGAGATTTATCGGCAGTTGGAGACCTCCGACCACCGATGCAATGAATTCGACGACACGGTGATGAAGATTGCGGGCGCCTGATCGTGCGGTACCTGGCCTGTTATGCGATGGATATTGGGTGGATTTGCCTCTTCGATCTCAGAGACTGACTTGAAAAGATGGGATATTTGGCTTGCCCTGCATCTGCGACGATGATGCGGGAAGGTGCTGCGCTTCGACCTGATGATAGAACGTGGTCTGTCGAGACAGCCACAAGCATCAGGAAAGGAAGCGCAGCATGAAGCACTTTATCGGCCTCGATGTCTCGGTGAAAGAGACCGCCACTTGCATTATTGACGAAACGGGCAAGATCTGTCGCTAGGTCAAGGTCATCAGCCATCCCGACGATCTCCTCATCATCCTGAAGGGCCCCGACATGAACATTGCACGTGTCGGCCTGGAAGCCGGTCCCTTGTTGCAGTGGCTTTTCGAGGGGCTGCCGAGCGCCGGATTGCCGGCTATCAGCCTGACCAGCGGCGAACTGATAGGAGTCGACAGCGCTCAAGCCCATGTCCACTTTGCCGTGATTTTCGTGTGCTGCTGGTGTGAAACGGTCGTACCGGCCTGGACGCAATATCGGCCGGCTAGGACCCGCAATATACAATTCTCTCGACTGACTTAGCTCGTCTGTCTGCGCCGGCCTTCACGCCAAGTCAGTGCGGCACCCAGGCCTCTCTCGCGGCGGATGCGGTTGAACTCCTGGCGTTCCGGCCCACCCGTGGACTCGATGAAGATGTCGGTTTCAAGGGCTTGCAACAGGGCCTGCCGCATGCCCATCAATTCATAGCTGCGATTGATTGCCTGCTTCGTCAGTCTTACCGAGGACGGGGCCGCCGTCATGATTTCTTCGGCCAGCGATCTGGCCGCGGCAAGGTGCTCTCCGTCGGCCACGACCCGGTTGATGATGTTCCAATCACAGGCCTGGCGCGCGGTGATGCGGTCGCGACCCGCGAGCAGGATTTCTTTGGCCTGCTTGGGTCCGGTAACCCATGGCAGTAACAGGGTGACGATCCCCGATCCGAAGCGCACCTCCGGTTCACCCATCAGGGCGACTCGGCGGCGATAGTGATGTCGCAGGCCAGGGCGATCTCGAACCCGCCGCCCACGCAGAAGCCATGAACCGCCGCAATGATGGGTTTGGAACAATCCCAGAAACGCATCGTGACGGCGAAATCCTCTTCCAGGATTTTTCTCCATTCCTCCGGTGACGTGTCGCCGCGGGCGGCCGAAGCCTTGAGGTCGAACCCCGCCGAAAAAGCACGGCCTTCCCCCGAAACAACGAGAACACGCACGGCATCATCACCTTCGATCATATCGATGGCTTCACGTAGTTCGCGCACCATCGTGGGGTCGATGGCGTTGAGGACCTGCGGACGGTTGAGTTTCAACTCTGCGATGCAACCCCGGCGGTCAAGCAGCAGGGTCTCGAATTCGGTAGTAGTCGTCATGGGAGTCAGTCCGCAAATAAGGGGCCGACCCACAGCCGGCCCCGTGATTTCTGTATGATCAGGCCAGCAAGAATTTCTGCCATTTGGCTTCCTATTTGCACCAGTATTTGGCGATCTCCTCTTCGTTGAGGATCACGGCATACTTGGCTCAGCAGCCACGTCGCAGGATAGGCCAATAGCACACTAATGGCAGTCAAGAACAGGGCCAGCTTCACACTTCGCTTTGCATCAATTCGATATAGGGTGCGAATGTGCCGTGTGGCGACTGGAAGTTCAGCAGCAGGAGTTGGCCGAGCGGCACCACGAACCATCCGCCCAGAAACACCAGCATGGGCAGCATCAACATCAGCGTCGCCACATGCCGTCTGGTGGCAAGGGTGCGTTGGGGAGCGTTTGCAGTGGCCATTACCACCCCGTGTAGACTCCGAGGCCGCGCTTGCGTATCTGGCCGCCGATGATCGAACGCTGGATTTCTGAGGTTCCCTCCCATATACGGTCCACTCGGATGTCGCGATAAAGCCGTTCCACGGGATTTTCGCGCATGTAGCCGCGCCCGCCCAGCACTTGTAGTGAAGCATCGATCACGCGCCCGGCGGTCTCGGAGCAAAAGAGCTTGGCGGCGCTGGCGCGGGCATGAACCAGCTTGCGGTCGTCGAGGTGGTCGATCTCCCAGGCGATGCGATAGACGAGGCTTTTCATGGCCATGATGCCCACCGCCATATCGGTCAGCATGAATTCGACGCCCTGGAAATCGCGGATCTCACGACCAAACTGACGGCGGGTCCTGGCGTATTCCTCGGCCACCTCGGTTGCCCTAGTGGCCGCTCCGATGCAGTGAGCAGCGATCTGCAGGCGGGCCTCTACGAACCAATCCTTGGTGAGATCGAAGCCTTGGCCGATGTCTCCGAGCCTGCCTTCCTCGCGAACTTCTACCCCCTCCAAGACCAGTTCGGCATGATCAAAAATGTAGGAGTGCATGAAACGGGGCGACCTGACATGGCGTATGCCCGGTGCGGTCTTGTCCACGAGGAAGAGAGTGGGTTTGGCCGCATCACCGTCGACGTTGGCGTGAACTATGACATAGTCGCAGGCGTTCCAGGACGTGACAAACCACTTCTCGCCAAAAAGCCGGTAGCCGCCTTGCACCGTTTTGGCTCGAGTCTCCACGGCGCCGGCATCGGACCCGGCGCCCGGCTCGGTGATGGCAAAGCAGCCGCGCCGCTCGCCGCGGCAACTCGGCACGAGATAGGTGGCCTTTTGCGCGGGCGTTCCGAACTTCAGGCTGATGGGAGGCTGCCACATGACCGCCCAAAGGCCGCAGGTCGCGCGGCCGAGTTGTTCGTTCACCAGCGTCTGTTCAAGAACGCTGAACCCGCGACCGCCGTCGGCGACGCTGTGGTTGATGCCATCGAAGCCTGTTGAACGTACCGCCTCGATGAGCTGCGGCCGGCGATCCGCCGGCAAGCCACCCGCCTCCTCGACCACCAGTTCCAACGGCAGCAGATGCTCATCGCAAAAGACGCGGGCCTTGTCCTGAAGCTCGCGATGGGCTGGGTTCAATCGAAAATCCATCAGGTCTTGTTCCGCATCACAATAAGTCCGTCAACCGCCGTGCACCCATCGGCACTGCAGATAAGCGGATTGACGTCCATTTCTGCCATCACGCCGGCGTTGTCAGCAAAAAGCCAACTCAGGTTGACGATTGCCGATACAAGGCGCTCTAGGTCGACGGGCGGCTGACCCCGATAGCCACCCAGCAGACGCCCGAAGCTCAGCCCCGCCAGCATCCGGCCCGCCTCCTCGCGTGAAACCGGCGCCAGCGCCACGGCACGCTCAGGAAACAGTTCCACCAAAGTGCCGCCGCCGCCGACCACAATCAGCGGACCGAACTGGGCATCGGTGATCGCACCGATGCTCATTTCGACACTCCCCATAAACATTTCAGCGAGCATCGCCCTGGGTCCGAGCCTTGTGGAAAGATCGCGGTAGGCCTCCTCCAGCGCCGGAAAGCCTTCGAGCTCGAGAAAAACGCCCTTCGCCTCGGTCTTGTGCAACACCTCCGGCATGGCAGTCTTCAGGACGACGGGATAAGCGAAGTCCTCGGCAGCATGGCGAAGCTGGTCGGCGTCTTCGATGAGGCAGCGGCGCGGAGTAGCGATACCGTAGCGATCGAGCAGGTCGAGAACCTCGCTTTCGCTGAGGGTGGCGGAGTCGGTCTCAACGCAGGCAGGCGGCGGTAAGCCGGACGGCCTTGCGGTATGTTTGACCCCGCTGAAATCGCGATGCTGAAGAAGATGCTTCACCGCCTTAAGGGCCTCGCTTGTACCATCCATCACCGGCACCCCGCCATCCGTGAGCCGCTTGGCGATATCGCGGTGCCGGATCATCGACAGGTTGACCGCGATGGCGACAGGTTTGTCGGTGGCGGCGTGAGCGGCGAGTGCCGCCTCGGCGTAACCCGACGAGACGTGATAATTGTCGCGCACGTCGCAGAACATAACGCCGAGCGCGGCATTGGGATCTGCCAGCAGGACCTTGAAGCTCTCGGTGAAGGTCTCCTGAAACCCCTGCGCGCTGCTCCAGGCATCCAGGGGATTGGTCAGCTCCAGTTCCGGATCCACGATTTGGGCGAGCTTCTCAAGGGTATTCGGGTGTAGCTCCGGGTATGTCACTCCCACGCCCTCGGCGAGATCGACAGCCAGTTCGCGCTCCCCGCCGGAATCGTGGATGGCGACGAGACCCCCGCGCCGACCCGACGCCCCTGCTGAAACAGGAGCAGCGTGGAGGCCATTTCATCCATGTCGTCGACCTGGACAACGCCATAGCGCCGGAAGACGGCGCCATAGGCCATGTCGCTGCCGGCCACGGCGCCCGTGTGGGTTAGGGCCATCGCCGCACTGCGAACGGTACGTCCGGCCTTAAGGGCAACGATCGCCACGTTCCGCTCGGCTGCGGCTTCCAGGGCGCGGATAAAGCCTTGCGGGTCGCGCACCGTTTCGAGGAAAAGCCCGACGGCGCGAATCTCGTCCTGCCGCACCGTCCACGCCAAGTAATCAGCCGCCGTCGTGACCATTTCATTGCCCGAGGAGACAGCCAAAGCAAACCGAAGGCGCGGGTCATTATGGGCGAACGCCCCGAACACCGAACCCGACTGAGCAATGAGCGCCACAGGGCCGGGCAGCATGGGATTGAGGGCGACAAAGCCGGCCACGCGCAGGCCGATGGCATTGTTGTAGAAGCCCATGCAGTTGCCGCCGCACAGAACTCATGCCGGCCTGCCGCGCCCGCTCGCTCAGCCTGCCCCGCAGGCTGCCGCCATCACCGGGAATCGCGCAGGAGGCAAAAATGGTGGCCGCCTTCGCTCCGTGGGCAATCGCTGCACCCAACGCTGCCTCGAGCCTCTCATTGCCGAGGCCAATGACCACATGTTCCACGACTTCGGGAATTTCGGCGAGGCTTCGATAGCTCGCGATGCCCTCAATCTCGCCGAGACGCGGGTTCACGGCATATACACGACCGGCATAACCACCCGCCTGGCTCATCAAGACCATGCCGTGACCGACACTTAGCGGACGGTCGGAGGCCCCGACAAGGGCAATGGAGTTGGGAGCGAGCAAAGCGTCCAGCGAGTCTCGCGTATCGGCTGCGGAGACAAACTCTGCCTCGATCGCGACCTGCTTACCACTCACGCCCCACGATCCTTTACCGACCAGCTTCGCACTCCGGGGCCGCAAAAGCCGCCGGTACGGAACTGAACTCCCGCCAGTTTCGGTCCCCAGAATGCCAGACGGCGATTCGCTCACCTGAAAAGGTAGGGTGGCAGTCGTTACACTGCGGCCCCAAAATTGCCGGCGATCTGCAAACCGTGTCTAGCTAGCTCCTGCCGAAGATCAACGGGTAAAGCGAATAAGGCCATGAGGCCCTCTCTTGTTGAGAAAACATGTCGGAAATAGCCGAGTCCGTCAAGCACGAGTTGGCACTTTGCATAGGAGGAAGCGTGACCGTCCGGGCAACCAACATTCAGGTGGGGCGCGATAACAACCTAAACAGCAAATCTGGTCTGCCCCCAATAGGTGGTCCGGTTGGAATGTTAGTGCATGACGGGCCTGCCCTTCGAGCCGGCCGAAAGGCTGTTCTGTCCGGCGTAGTCCCACACGTTCGAGCGATAGCGACCATGCTTGCTGAGGGCCACATTGTTGATGTACGGCCCCTTGCCGGCCGGGACGCCTTGCCATGTCTCCCTGTTGTGCCGCTTGGCTTCCCTGTTCGCTTGCAATATTTCCCTGATCGGTCAACGATTTTCCCTGTTCAATTGCACAGGGAATTTTTCAAAAATACAACGCAATATCAATTGGTTGCGGGCACCCAAATTGTGCAATGACCGGCAAATTTACAATTTTTCCCTGTATTTTCCCGCGTATCAGGGAAATCCGACCAGAGAGGGGTTCGCTCGCAGACTGCGTCCACCGCCAGTTAACTTATTGATATCACCATAAATTTGTATTTCCGGGCAGGATTCGAACTTTGCCCGCAATGTCCGAGGGTTACGCCGGCAGCCGTTCCCGGACCGGCACCCGGAGACCGCTTTGGTGCCGGTTCCGGGCGGTTTGCGGCGGCAAAGTCTCTTAGCCGCTTTTTGGTGGTACGGTTGCGGGCGGTCGAGGCTGTCTAATTTCGCCCATTGCTGCTGCAAGAATTGACCCACCGCCGACTTCGAATCGGCGGCGGTCGTTCAGCGGCGAGTTATTCAAGTCAGGCGAACCCCAGTTGTGTGCGCTGGCTCGACTACGCTCGTGCGAGTTTTCCCTGTAGCATTAGGGTTTTTGCGGTGAGCGTCACCGGTTGGCGGCCCTGCAGGATCGCCTTCGAGATCTCCGGCGCGAGAAAGCTCAATCGAAGGACACGCGTGAACCAGGACGGCGTAACGCCGGTTTCTCTCGCGAGATCGGTGATGGACGTGCCCTGACCGTTGATGACCATGTCATGGAAACGACGTGCTTGCCCGATGAACCGGAGCAGGTTGCGATCCGGCGTCCAACTCTCCGCAGCGACCGTACCCTGGACGAGAAGCCTGATTTCCATGCCGGTGCGTCTCACCTCAGCCGGAATCGACGGCACTGTGGTGGAAGAATCCGTCGATACTGCAAGCTGAGCGAAGTTGGAGGCAGATCTCACCACGTCGACGATCATTGAAGGTCGAACGGCAATGTCGAGCGTTTGCCGGCGCACGTCGATGCGATCGACACGGGCATGGAGCATGGCCCGCCTGTCGGATGCCGGCAGCGTGAGCCAGTGTCGGGCCAGATCGGTGGCCTGCTCAATCAGATTTTTGCATTCAGCAATGTTGGATGACCCCGATGCATCGAGGATGGCGCTCTTGTCGCTGAGCTTGGTGCAAATGCACTGTTGGACGATTGCCTCGAGGTCTGCTGCCGGAATACGGCAGGCTGCGTCTGATGCCCTGAAGCGTCCCCGTTTGATGAGGGACTGGCTGACGTAGTGGCGATAGCGTTTGCCTTTCCGGTTGGCATGAGTTGGGGTCATCCGCTCACCACCATCATTATAGACGAGGCCGGCCAGCAGGCCGGGCGCCGTTGCCCGCGAGCGTGTGATGCGCTCGACGCGGTTGCCTGCAAGAGCACCCTGTACCTGACCCCACAACGGTTCGTCGATGATCGCGTCGTGCAGGCCGGGATAGCGGTTGTCCCGGTGCACGATCTGGCCCCGATAGATCGGGTTCTGCAGCATGAGGTAGAAAGCACCGCGGGCAATGGGCTTGCCGCCGGTCTGGCGAGCGAACCGGTCATGCCTCGGCCCTCACCGTTGCATCCTTGCTCGCGGGCGGCCTGGCGCCGGGAAGTCCGAAGAAGCGGGGGCCCGGCCAGCGCGTGCCGGTCATCTCCCGCGCGATCGCTGACAGTGATCGCCATGTCCTGCCTTTCCACACGAAGCCCTCTTCAACCACGACGACCTCGTGTGTCTCGCCACCCCATGAACGCAACAGCCGTGCGTCGGGCTTGAGCGAGATGGCCCGCGATTTCGCAAGATCGGATTTGGCCTCTATTGCCCTGGCGAGTTCGGCGATCTGGCGTTTGACGCTGGCGCCCGGGCCGCCTAGCAGCTGTTCCTGCTGCTTCCAGGCGACAGCCAGTTCGAGCAGATCGCGGCTGAGCCTTTTCGGCGGATGTGCCCGGTAAAGTCGCCGCCATTCGGCGCGCAGTTCTGTCGTTGTCTGCACGCGGAGTCTGTCGATCAGCCTGGAGGGATCTGATGTCCCGCAATTGCCACTGGAGTCTGACGAACTGCTGCTTTCGTCCTTCTTGATGTCAAACATGGTTCAGCTCTTTGCATGGTCGAAGCGATAGGCTTTTCGCTCGCCCTCGGTCTCCAGCCGCATGGCAAAGCCGCGTGTCCGCAAACGGTTGAGCGCTCCCAGCACCGTATGCTTCTGCCAGCCTGTCGCTTCGGCAGGTTCCTGCGCCTTTGCACCACCCTTCGCCGACAGGTGATCGACAATCAGTCCAACCTTGCTGCCAGGACGTGCAGGCATCGCGGCATCAAGTTGATAGTGTGCGCTGGTTGGTGTCCGCTTTTCGTGCTTGGCATTCCGGGTCTTTGATTTGGTCATCGGGCGGTCTTCCGATACTGGCCCACGCGACATACGCGAGCCCTCACCACCCGACGCCCCGGTTGCATTTGCGCCGGGGCGGATCGCAGGGCAATTACCCGCGTGACCAGGCACAGTACCGCTCTTCCGTCACCGGAAGTCCAGTCAAAAAAAGGTCTGGATCTGAGTTCTGCCGATGCACGCCGTCAAAAATGTAAAGATCAGCAAGCTTGCATATTTGCCGTGACGATAGTGCCTCAAAACGCTCAGCACCTGCTCATACCACTTCAAGGCAACGGCCGCTTCAAGCATAGCGCGAATGAGCCCCTTTCGACGGATGTGCCTGGTCGAGGTGATAGGCCCTGCGCTCGCCCGCAGGCACCAACCGCATGTCAAAGCCGCGTGACCGCACGCGGGTGCGTTAAGCCGTATTGGAGGGAAATTTGATGAAAGTCGGAGCAACGCAAAGCCCCGGCTGACTACGATCGCCAGTGCAAAACCCAGAACCTGATCGTGCTCCCACGCCTATACGCATGATTTCAAAATCGAAGTGAGAAGTTTCGTGGTGCCATGAACTCAGGTGTCGGCCATTTTTCTTTGCGACCAGCCACGGCCAGCGTTTCAAATATGCCTTACGCCATCATTACCACCGACGACAGTGCTCAAAGCGTTGCCCGCGTGACCCTCCGCGATGCGCATGTCCGGCATCTGGAGGCCCACATGAGCCGGCTGCTCGCGGCCGGCGCCCTTCTCTCCGACGACGGCAAACCATGCGGCAGCCTTATCCTTCTCGATGTCGAGGACCGCGCCGAGGCCGAGGACTTCATCAATCAGGACCCGTATGCGGCTCACCACGTGTTCGCTCGTATCGACGTCATCAGATGGCGCAAGGGGTTTTTCAACTTCGAGAGTCTTCTGACCTAGGCCCCGGCAAGCGCTCAGTGATCCCGATCGGCCACGCGCCTCCAGGTAAGCTGGTTTAGCCCGGTCTTGCCGTTGCGCGCTAATGGCGGTGTCGATAAAATCAGCAATCCCTTTTCAAACTTGAAGTGACGGTGCTGCTCCGATCCGATGAGATTGGGAAACAAACTCATGGTGACGGTATGAATGACCTTGTCACCCTCGAAGCGGTAGCGGCCGCAATAGGTATGGAACCCGTGCATCGCCGCAGTGCATTCCTCCGGCGTGCCGCCAAAGGGATCGTTGCCGGCAAACCGTTGCCGCTCGGCCCGCATCAGAGCCGCATACATGTAGCCATCGGGCGCATAGATAAGCATGCCGTTCGCTTTCGGCCCGAGCGGCCGGAAGGGTTCGCCACCGTCTTCGGTCAGGAACCAGTCGACCAGGCTCCATGAGCCAAGAAAGCGGCTCACGTCAACGATGTCGCTGCTTGACCCGCCAGCCATTTCTAATCCCCTTCTCCCAGATAGCTGCGGCGAATAAGATCGCTGTTAAGCAATTCCTTACTCGCGCCATGGGCAATGATGCGCCCGGTTTCCATCACGTAGCCTTGTTGCGCGATGGAGAGCGCAACCCGCGTGTTCTGCTCGACCAGGAATATCGCCGTGCGGCGTTCCTGGTTCACTCGTTCGATGATCTCCAAGATGGTTTCCGTCATCACCGGCGATACGCCCAGCGAAGGTTCGTCCAGCAGCAGCAGGCGCGGGCGCGCCATCAGCGCCCGGGCTATGGCGAGCATCTGCTGTTCGCCCCCGCTCAGGGTCAACGCAGGCTGCGACAGTCGGTTACCCAACACCGGAAAATACTCAATCACCGTATCGAGGTCGCGCAGGACTTCGCTGCGGTCGCGGCGCAGATAGGCGCCCATACGCAAGTTCTCCTCGACCGTCATGTCGGGGAAGAGGTCGCGCCGTTCGGGAACCAGCGACAGGCCCCGGCGCACGATCTTCTCCGGTTTGAGGCCGGTGATGTTCTCGCCAGCGATGGCAATGGATCCCGCCGACGGCCGCAAGAGCCCGGAAATCGCCGCAAGCAGCGTCGACTTCCCCGCCCCGTTGGCGCCGAGCAGCGCGACGATTTGGCTGTCGGCGACCTGCACCGAAACGCCATAGAGGACCTGCACCCGGCCATAGGAGACGTTTAGTGAGGCGACGCTAAGAATGAGCGTATCTCCCCTTGCCAAGATAGGCATCGATCACCCCGTGATCGCGGCGTACTTCCTCGGGTGTTCCTGCGGCGATGGTCTGTCCGAAATTGAGCACTGTGATGCGATCGGCGATGCCCATGATGAAGCGCATGTCATGCTCGATCGCGAGGATCGAAATCCCCTGTTCGTCACGCAGGCGGGTGACCATGGCCGCAGCGTTGCTGCGCTCCTGTGAGTTGAGGCCGGCCACCAGCTCATCGAGCAGCAAGAGCTTCGGTCGCGTGACGAGCGCCCGTGCCAGTCCAAGCAGACGACCCTGGCCGCCGGTGAGGGTACCTGCTTCGCGCTCAGCCATATGTCCGAGGCCAAGGCTGTCGAGGACAGCGCGTACCTTGGCATCGATCTCTCTGCGTTCGATGCCCATCGACGGCAGGCCTAGCATGGCCTGAAGCAGGTTGGTGCGGCCAAGCGAGTGGGCGCCGGCAAGCACGTTCTGATGCACCGTCAGCGACGTGAACAATTCCATGTGCTGGAAGATGCGTCCAATTCCCATTGCGACGACCTCGTGCGGCCGGCGCTCAAGCAGCGACTGTCCCAGAAAGGTGATCGAGCCGCCGTCCGGATCGATGAGCCGCGTCAGCAGGTTGAGCAGAGTCGTCTTGCCCGCCCCATTCGGCCCGATGAGCCCATGAATCTCGCCTTCGGCCATCTCAAGGCTGACATTGGAAAGTGCGGCTAGCCCGCCAAAGTTCTTCGAGAGCTGTTGGAGTGAAAGCATCGCCCGCGCCTAGCCCGACGCCAGCCGGCGGATGCTCAGCGAACCGATGCGCGTCCGCTTGACCAGGCCCCAGACGCCCTGCGGCATGAGCATGATGAAGAGCAATAACAACAGGCCGTTGCCGATCTCGAGATTGGCCGACGAGAAGCGCATCAACTCGCCAGTGAGGGTCAGAACGGTGGCTCCGATGACCGAGCCCGCCACGCTGCCCATGCCGCCGACGGTGATCATCGTCAGCACCTTCAGGGTTTCTGTCAGCCCAAAGCCTTCGGGCGTTATGTAGGACAGCAGCATGGCCAGCAGCCCTCCGGCAACACCACCGTAGAAGGCGCTCAGACAATAGGCCATCACCCGGTAGAGCGTGAGGTTCACCCCCATTGCCTCGGCGGCGAGGTCGCGCTCGCGGATACACATAAACGCCAGTCCGATACGCGATCCGGCGATGTTTCGGGCAGCCAAGAGCAACAAAAGGCTCGTGACCAGCACCACGTAGAACATCGACAGGCTAGCGCCCAATGCGCCGAATGACGGCTGAGGCACCGAGGTTCCCCCATAGCCACCCGTGAGCGATGACCACAAGCCGATGCCCAGCACCACAGTCTGATTGAAACCCAGCGTCACCAAGGCGAGATAAAAGCCCTCCATGCGCAGCACGATAATGCCGATGAAAAGGCCGAAACACACCGTTATCAAGCCAGCCAGGGGCAGTGCTAGATACAGGGGTAGGCCGAGCTTCGTCTGCAACAAGGCGCTCGCATAAGCGCCGATGGCCAGAAACGCCGCCTGTCCGAAATCGAACTGGCCAGCATAGCCCATCAACAGGTTGTAGCCGATGGCGAAGACGATATAGACGCCTGTCAGGCTCGCCACGTAGAGCGAGTAGTTGTCCATGCTGGGCGCGAACACAGCCAGCCCGGCCGCAACCGGCATGGGCAGCCATCGTGTCACGGTCTGGAAGCGGGGGCCCGGCATCTAGACCCGCTTGACCAGCGGCTTGCCGAGCAGGCCCGTCGGCTTGACGGCAAGCACGACGATCAGCAGCACGAATGTGGCCGCAATCTGCGATTCGGATCCGATATAGCCGGAGGCGAGGTTCTCAACCAGGCCCATAAGGATGCCACCGATGACGGCGCCAGGGATGCTGCCGAAGCCGCCGAGTACGACCGCCGTGAACGCCTTGAACGCAATGATGCCCATGTCCGGGTCAACGAGATAGAGCGGTCCCAGGAAGGCGCCGCCCAGCGCACTCAACATGGTGCCGAGAATCCAGGCGGTTGCAAATATCCCGGAGATGCTGACACCCATGAGGGCAGCTGCCCGCCTGCTCTGTGATGTGGCCCGCATGGCCATCCCGATCTTGGTGTACTTGAAGAACACGAAGAGCAGAATCACGATCATCGCGGTCATGGCAACGATTACGATCTCGAGGATTGTGACGCGCACGGGCCCCAGCGAAATCGGATAGGGCGGGAACGGCGATGCCATGTGGAAGGCTTCGGCTCCCCAAACGAGCCTCACCACTCCCTTCATTATGGCCGCCAAACCCATAAGCGCGATAACGCGGCTCAACAGGGTTGCCTTCATCATCGGCCACGACACCAGCCGATCGAACACGACGTAGCCCATGACGCCAGCCACGAGCAGTGTCGAGACGAGGGCGACCGAGTACGGCCACCCCCAGAACTCATGAAAGGTCAGCAACAAATAGGCCCCGACCATCAGGCTCTCGCCTACGGCGAAGTTCACGGTCTCCGTCGCGTTGTAGATCAGCGTGAAACCGATGGCGACGAGAGCGTAGATGCAACCTACTACCACGCCGCTTGAGATGAACGAGATCAGCATTGGATCGCGCCTTCCATAAGCGGCCGAACGGCAATCTGTCACCCTCTATTACTTAATCTCGTCACCGAAGAAGAACGGCTTGCCATTCTTGAAGCCCTGCAGAAATCCGCCTTGCATGGCGCGATGATTTTCGTGGGTGACTTTCATGGGATAGGCGATGAGCGGATTGCTGAATTCCGGCATGGTCTCGAGCGTTTGGACCAGTTTCTCCGTGGTCAGGTCACGTCCCGCCAGCCGCAGCGCCTCGACCAGCATCTGGATCGTCGCATAGCCGTGGGCCGCCCACACAATGGGCGCCTCGTCGGGAAAGTGCGCTTTCCATTCGCGCATGAACTCGGCCGCACAAGGATCAACCAAACGGCAAGCGAGAGGGCTGACGGCGTAATACTCAATGGGCGCCGAACTCGTCACGATATTGAACAGAGCCGCGGTGTGTCCGCCGCCATAGGCAAGCAACGGCGCCTTCACGCCCTGCTTGTAAAGTTCCGGAATGATCACCGCCAGCGCCTTCTGGGTGCCGCCATAGATGATGACATCGGCACCCTGGTCCTTGATCGAAAGGACCTGTGCAGTCGCGCTCGTTGGATTGGGATCGATGGATTCCTCGATATCGATCTTCCGGCCCACCTTGGAGAGCTCATTGACCGTAATGCCCTGAGTGACCTTTCCGTATTCCGAATTCTCGTTGATGAAGGCGATCTTCTTCGGCTTCATCGACGTGGCGAGCTTCACAACCGCGGCACCGTGCAGATCGAGCGTCAACTGGGTTTGGAAAACCAGCGGCTTCAATGGCTTGGTTAGCGCCGGGGCGCCTGCCGCGCCGGCGAAATAGATCAAGCCGCGACTGATGACACGAGGGTATACAGCCAGCGCGACCGGTGTATAAGCTCCGCTCAGGACCATGAACACCTTGTCCCGATCGAGCAATTTCTGCACGGCACTCACACCCGCAGCGGCGTCGCCGCGGTCATCCTCGGCGATGAATTCGATCTTGCGACCGTTGATGCCGCCGGCGGCATTGACCTTCTCGAACACGATCTCGTAAGCGTGCTTGTAGGCAAGGCCCAGATTGGCGAGTGGGCCGGACAGCGAGTTATGCATGCCGATGCGGATCGTGTCGTCGGTAACGCCCTGAACCTTCTCGTCGGCCGCGGCCATGCCAATGCTGGTGGCCATTCCCAGTGCTGCAACCAGCGATGCAAGGCGGCGTCTGCTTATCCCGTAAGACATTCTGTTTCCTTCCCTCGAATTGCTTGTTCGGGCGCCGGCTTATTCTGTCGGTTCGGCCCCAAAGATGCCGCAATATCGGTTGACGTATCGCGGCCAAACTTCCGGATTGACAAGCCGGGGGGGCCGCTTGCCCTCGAAGATAGTGATCCACTGTGTGGCGGCAGCCGCCGCGTTGATCCGATAGCCCTCCGTGGTGACGCCGGCGATGTGAGGCGACACCACGACGTTGTCCAGCTTGAGTAGCGGATGATCGAGCGCCGGCGGCTCTTCCTCGAAGACATCGAGGCCGGCACCGCGGATTTTCTTTTCCTCAAGCGCCTTGGCCAGCGCCAACTCGTCATGAATGCCGCCGCGCGCCGTCGTGACGAAATACGCGGTCGGCTTCATCGAGGCAAACTCCTTGGCGCCAATCATGCCCCGCGTCTCGTCCGTGAGCGGACAGTGGATCGATATGAAATCGGACGTCGACATGAGTTCGTCCAGTTCGACCTTGCGGCCGCCCTTGGCCTCGATCTCCTCGGCGGTGAGATAGGGGTCGTAGGCGATCACCTGCATGTCATAGGTGGTGCGCGCCAGCTCGCTGGTGCGGCTACCGATGTTGCCCAGGCCGATGATGCCGAGTGTTTTGCCGTTCAGGTCGTCGCCCACGTAATCCAAGCGAGCCCAGTTCCTGTCTCTGCGCATCGCCCGATCGGACTGGATCAGTTGTTTCGACAGGACGATCATCATGCCAAAGGCATGGGTTGCCACCGGTTCCCTGCCGCCGAGCCCGGCCTGGTTGACGATCATGACCCCGGCCTCGTTACAGGCGTTGAAGTCCATGCGGTCGCAACCGGAGCCCTGTGAGGCGATAGCCAGGAGGTTCGGGCATCTGGAAACCAGCGTGCGGTCGCCGAGGAACGGTGGCACCGGCCACTGATATCCGTGCGCTGACTCGAGCGCCTCCCAGATTTCGTTTTTTGGCTGATCGGGAAACAACCTGACGAGCTCTATCGAAGGCTCCCTTGCGAGGATTTCTTCAGCGATAGGATCCGCCCAGCGTTCGAAGAATACCAATCGCTTCATGTTTGACATTTTGGCCTGCCGATGAAGAATTTCGTGATCGGGCACGCATCATCGCAACTCACCGGGCGGCCTCAAGCCGCACTTGTGCGCATCCGCCTCGGGAAGGATGCATAATCCGCGAAATGACCGGAAAGCTGTGATCAATCACCAGTCAGAAACGCGGCGATGGCCACATTGAAGGCCTCGGCGCGCTCATAAATCACCCAATGCCCGGATTGCGGAAAGGTAATGATCTGGACGTCGGGTCTGGCCAGTCTGCAGGTATGGATGCGTTCCTTCAGCGTCTCGGGGCCGATCAGGCTATCGGCTTCGCCCCATGCCATCATCAGGCGCTCTGGCAGGTCCGGCAGCAGACCGGCAAGCCGGACACCGAGACTGATCCGGCGGCTGTCGAAACGCGTATTGAGAACGTCTTCGATATGCAGCGTCACCGCTTCGGAATCCGGATCGGGCGGGTGATGGAGCATGACACGGCCAAGATTGTAGGCCGCTGCGCCTCGCGACTCGGGCGACAGGGGGCTGGCCCTCGATATGGGTCGCATCTTGCCCAATCCGGCAGGCAGGGGCCCGAAGCCGCCTGGCGCCACAAGCACCACACGAACGACCAGCCCGGGCAGCCTTGCCGCGATCTCGGCAGCGCACAGGCCGCCGAAGGAAAAGCCGGCGAGATCAACTGGACCCTCCGCTTCGGCAAGCGTCCCCACTGCATCGACGAGATTGTCGATGTAGTCCTGTGTCGTTGCATGAGAGGGCGGTGAGGGCGACTGCCCGAAACCCGGAAGATCCAGTGCATAGACGGTCGAAATTCTCGCGAGCGCTCCGATATTCCTGATCCAGTGGTTAGCCGAACCGGTTCCCCCATGCAGCAAAACGAGCGCGTGACCATCGCCGTCGCGATAACAGGTCACAGGGCCGAAAGGGCTCTCGATTTGGATGCGTTCAGGCAAGGTTGGAAGATCGCGGCGACCAAGCCAGGAATGAAGAGGAAACGCGGCCCATCAGATCTCGCCCCGGTCGGGCTGGAATGCCATTCTGCTCTCGCTCACAGCATGACAAACGAAGTCCGTCGCCGCCTTGACGCGGGCGATTTCCCGGCTGTCTTCGTGCATCAGCAGGTAGAACGTCTGCTCGATCTGCACCTGATCCGGTAGGACGCACTGAAGATCCAGGTTGTTGGGAATGAGGAATGACGGCAGCACCGCGATACCCACGCCCTGCGACGCGGCCTGCACCTGACCGAACCAGCTTGAGCAGCGAAACCGGGCCGACAGGCCTTCGCAGATCTGGGGCAGAAAGTCGAGTTCACGCAGGAAGATGAACTCTTCCACATAGCCGATGAATTCGTGATTCGGCAGATCCTTGACGCTGCGGATGGGATCCCTCGATGTCAAATAGCTTGGCGATGCATAAAGTCTCATGTTGAAATTCGTGAGCTTGCGGCCAATCAGGCGCCCACGCGGCGGTAGCTCGAGGCTGATGGCGATGTCGGCTTCGCGGTTCGACAGGCTGAAGGGGCGGCTCATCGTCACCAGTTCAATGTCGAGGCCGGGGTGGGTGGCGCGCAATTGGCCTATGCGGGGGGCTAGGAACATGCTTCCAAAGCCGTCCGGGGCACCGATGCGCACTCGGCCGCTGAGATCGGAATTACCCCCGGCGATGTCGGATTCCGCCGAAAGGATGGTTCCTTCAACGGCGACGGCCGATGCCATCAGACGATCCGCCGCCGGAGTCGAGCTGTAGCCTGCCCGGCCGCGCTCGAACAGCTTGGTGTTCAGCGTGCGTTCGAGGTGGTCAATCCGCCGCGCCACCGTGGCATGGTCGACGCACAGCTGCCGGGCGGCGTGGGAGATCTGACCGGAGCGCATAACGGCGATAAAAAACCGCAAGTCGTCCCAATCCACCTGTCTCGACGAGCTGCGCATTTTTGCACATCCGATACGCTTGGTTCTGTGTACCAATGCCACCCTACTCACGAGTAGCCTCTTGACGAAGCTATAACACGCGGATTTGGCCGATTGCCAGTCTGCCACGGGATGTGGTGTGCCACATTGGCACCGGCAATGATGATGCGTCGACCCGATCGGCCGTCCGTCGACGGGAGGAATCATGGAACGGTCAAGCTCTGCGGCGCAGGCCGCAGTCGAACGCGGCAAGGCTCACTTCATCGCCACACTCGGCAAGATTCCCGAACCGATACGGGCGATGATGGAGCACGCGCCGGAGGCATTTGCAGGCTTTCTCACCTTCCGCGAGGCGATCTTTCGCACGCCCGAGACGGGTGGGCATTTTGACACCAAGATCAAGGAGCTGCTCTACGTCGTTCTCGATGTCGCGGCCGGCAACCTGGAAGGTGCCAAGCACCACGCTCACGCCGCGCATGAGGCGGGCCTGACCAGCGCTGAACTGGCAGAGGCTTGCATGCAGGTCATGCATGTCTTCGGCGTCACCAGTTGGGCACGTGCCGGCTACCAGACCGTTGACTACCTCGCAGCGCTCGAGCGCGAGAAAAAGTAGCGACTCCCAAATTCACGAAGCGCTGAAGGAACAGGGTATGCGGTGGATGAGGTGCGGCCACGATGGTCTCGAAAGCTTTGGCATTGTCGAAGACGACCGGGTTCAACCGGTCGAGGGTTCGCCATTTGCGACCTATCGCAAGAAGGGCCAGCCCATCCCTCTCGCGCAGGTCGCGTACCTGCCGCCGGTTATCCCGCGCGTGTTCTACGCGGCGGGAATGAACTACGCCAACCACGTCGATGAGGCGGCCGAATACTTCAAGGGTGCGCTCAAGCTGCCGACCAAGCCCGACGTGGGCTACCGGGCTTCCAATGCTCTGACCGGTCACAACACTCCAATCGTCGTTCCCTCCGACTCTCCGGGCCCGGTTCAATACGAGGCCGAACTGGTCGCCGTGGTTTCGCGGCTGATCGATCACCCCCTCAGCGAGGATGAGGCCTTGTCCTATATCCTCGGCTACACCATCGGCAACGATGTGAGCGAGCGCACCTGGCAAGGCGAGGACCGAACCCTCTGGCGCTCGAAAAACACCCAGACATTCAAGCCCATGGGCCCCTGGATCGAGACCGAGGTCGACCTACCCTCGATGGTGACCGAAGTGCGCATCAACGGCGAGGCCCGTTCGCGCTTTGCCACCAACAACATGATCCACGGCGTGGCGCTCTATGTGAGCACCATGAGCAAGTATCTGACGATCTACCCCGGTGATATCATCTGGATGGGGACCGAGGCTCCCGTGCACGACATTCATCCCGGTGATGTCGTGGATATCGAGATCGCGGGCATCGGCACGCTTCGCAATCCGGTGGAGCGCCAGGGTGAAGACGGCGCTGGCAAGGGCGCTTCGAGGAGAGGCTGAGCGCTGGGTGGCGACTTGAACCGCAACAAACTGGTATATTTTGACCGATGGGCCGACCAGATCGCGGTGGATATTCTATCCGTCCGACCCGAGATCGAGCTCTGCCGGGTCGAGCACAGCGATATCCCCGAAAACATCTGGTCGAACCTGTCTGCGGCACACGGATACCAGTGGCCGCGGCCGCCCTACGTCGGCTCGGCGGGATTGATTGCCCGTTGCCCGCAGCTTCTCGCAATGTCCTCGCAGGGCTCGGGCTGTGATGTCATGGACATCGATGCTTGCACCGAGGCCGGTATTCTCGTCGTGAACCAGGCAGGTCTCGGCGGCCGTGATGCCGCGGCCGTCTACACCATCGGCGTGATGATCAGCCTGTTGCGCAATATCGCCCGAGCCGACAAGGCGCTGCGTAGCGACCGGGATTGGGACCGGCTTGACTTCAAGGGCGGCGATCTCTTCGGCATGACTCTCGGCATCATCGGCTTCGGTCAGATCGGCCGTCGCATCGGTGAAATATGCCACAATGCCTTTGCCATGAGGATACTGGCCTGCGATCCGCGGCGTCCGCCGCAAGAGATTGCGCAATCGTGCGCCACCAAGGTGACGCTTCAGGAACTCCTCGTCCAGTCGGATTTCGTCTCGCTCAACTGCCCTCTAAACGCGGAATCCCGCAACCTCATGGCCGCCGACCAATTCGAGGCCATGAAGCCCGGTGCCTTCTTCATTGCCACCTCCAGGGGCGGCACGTATGACGAGGTCGCCCTCGCGGATGCCCTGCGGGCCGGTCGGCTTTCCGGCGCGGGCGTGGACGTCTGGGAAGTCGAACCGCCGTCCGTCGATCATCCGCTGCTGCAGTTCGACAATGTCATCGCCACCCCGCATATGGCTGCCCTGACCGACGGCGCCTATCGCACGATCGCCGAGGGCGCGGCGCTGCAATGGATCGAGATCTTTGCTGGCAACTATCCCCCACGGCTGGTCAACAAGGAAGTCTGGCCACGATATGCCGAACGCTTCCGATCGATCACGGGACGTCCGGTGGCCGCACAAGCGGACACCCCAACTGCAAGGACCGGGTAAAATGAGAAGATTTGCGCCAAAAGTGCTTGAAGCGATCGCAGTAGAGATCCTGCAGGCCGCGGGCAGTGAGCAGGACGAGGCACGGATCGTCGCCGAACACCTCGTCGAATCCAACCTCAAGGGCCACGACAGCCACGGCATCGGCATGATCCCGCAATACGTCGTCAGGGTCGCGCAGGGCTCGCTCGTTCCCAACCAGCGCGGCCGCGTGGTGAGCGACGCCGGGCCGGTGCTCGTCTACGACGCGCAAAGAGGCTACGGGCAGGTGACCGCCCGGATCGCCACGCAGATGGGAATCGAGAAGGCCCGCGCCCACGGTGTGGCGATGATTGGCTTGCGCGACAGCCACCACATCGGACGAATCGGAACCTATGGCGAAATGTGCGCGGACGTGGGCTTCGTCGCGTTCCAATATGTAAACGGTACGGGGCACCCGCCGCGCGTGGTGCCTGACCGCGGCCGCGAAGCCCGCCTCGCCACCAACCCGATGTGCATCGCCATTCCCGGGACCGCCAGGACGCCGGCCTTCATCCTCGACATGGCGACCACCAAGGTCGCCATGGGCAAGATCCGGGTGGCGCGCAACAAGAAGGAGAAGGTGTCGCTCGGGTGGATTCTCGATCCTGCCGGAAATCCATCGACTGATCCCGAGGTGATGTACGCCAACCCGCCCGGCGCCATGCTGCCGCTAGCGGAATACAAGGGCTATGGCCTGTCGCTGGCCTGTGAAATCCTGGCCGGTGTGATCGCCGGCGGTACTTCCATCCAGCCGGGCAACGAGCAGGACGGCGGCCTGGTCAACAGCATGTTCATGCTGATCGTCGATCCGGAACGTTGTACCGATCGCACATGGATGGATAGCGAGCTTGATCAGCTCATCGACTATGTGACGTCATCGGCCCCCGTAGACCTTGCCAATCCGGTTCTGATAGCCGGTGACCCCGAGCGCGCATCCAAGCGCGAACGACTGCAAAACGGCATCCCTCTCGACGACCAAACAATTGCCGAGCTCGCCAAGGCGGGCGCCAGCGTCGGAACGACGGTCGAAGCACTGAAGCAATAACCATGTACGAGCTAGTAAAGCGATGTCTGCCTTCCCGGCCGGTCAGCGCGCCGATTGCAGAGGCATGTGATTGCCACATGCACATTGTGGGTCCCTTCAGCGACTTTCCGCTCCAGCCCAAACGCTCTTACACGCCGCCCGAAGAGACTCTCGAGGACTATCGCGCGATGGCCGCCGTCGTTGGCATCGAGCGCTGCGTGATCGTTCAGCCGAGTTGCTACGGCTTCGACAACCGCTGCACCCTCGCCGCGGTCAAGTGCATGGCCGGTCGGGCCCGCGCGGTGATGGTCTTCGATCCCGCGACGACGACGTGCGACGAGATTGCGGAGATGAATGCGGGCGGTGCATGCGCTCTGCGCATTCAGCTCGTCTCGGCCGGCGGACTCGACCTGCGGCTTCTCGAAACTGCGATCAGCAAAATCGTGGATTTCGGCTGGCATTTCGAGATTTGCCTCGATGCAAGGCAGATCCCCGATCTTGAGAACAGGCTTCGGGCCCTTCCCGTGCCCATTGTCTTCGATCACATGGCGCACATGGATGCTCAAAGCCGCGAGAGTGAGGCGGGCTTCGAGATCCTGCTAGACCTCCTGGGCTCCGGAAATGCGTGGGTAAAGTTGTCGAACGGCTTCTTTGCCCCGTCGGCGGCTCGGGCTCGGGCGCTCATCGCGGCCAATCCCGAACGGGTGCTCTGGGGCACGGACTGGCCGCATCTCGGTTTCAGGACGCAACCGCCGGATGACGGACAGCTGTTCGACCTTCTCAGCCAATGGGCCCCTGACGCCGCGCTTCGCCAGAGCATCCTCGTCACCAACCCGACTGCGCTTTACTTCAGGAAACACCGGCATGACTGACTTATTGGAATCCGTAGGCCAATGCCTGCCGCCCAAGCCGGTGACGCGGCCCGAACGGCTCGTGATGCCTGCCGAGGCATGGGACTGCCACTTCCACGTCATCGGCCTGCCACCAGACTATCCGCTTGTCGAACCTCGGCACTACACGCCGCATGAGATCACGCCGGCAGCGGCGATATCGGTATTCGACAGCGTCGGCATCCGCTACGGCACGGCGGTCCAGGTAAGTGTTCACGGCACCGACAACCGCAGGCTGCTTGGGGCCCTCAAGGCCTATCCCACCCGCCTCAAGGGCGTGGCCGTCATCGATACCGACGCCAGCGATCGTGCGCTTGCCGAGCTCAAGGCGGCAGGTGTGGTGGGCCTGCGGCTCCTGGACATGAAGGGCGGCGTCGGCGTCAGTCGGCTGGAAGCACTGGCCAGACGATGCCGGGAGATGGGATGGCATATCCAGCTTTGTCTCCACGGCAGCGCCTATCCCAACCTCGTCGACCGCCTGTGCGCCCTGCCGGTTCCAATCGTCATCGATCACATGGGCTGGTTCGTGCCGGGCGAAGGCGTCGACGGCGCAGGCTTCCAGGCGGTCATGCACCTGTTGCGCAATGCAGACTGCTGGGTGAAGCTTTCCGGGCCGTTCAGGCTCTCGGCCGGCGGACCGCCCTATGCCGATGTGTTTGCCTTCGTGCAGCGGCTGATCGAAGCAGCGCCCGACCGCCTCGTGTGGGGAAGCGACTGGCCTCATGTCGGCATCACCCAGCCCGAGAAGATGCCGCAATATGGCGACCTTCTCGATTTCGTCGCCGCGGCAGTTCCCGACACGGACATGCAGCGCCGCATATTCTGCGCCAATCCAGCCCGACTTTACGGGTTGCCGAAGAGGAATTGAAGGGCGTAAGCCATGGCCGAGCCGACAAAAGAGGCAAAGCTTGCGGGTGCTGGCTTCGTCTTCGAGGACCAGCCCGTGGGATTGCGGTTCCGTACCGTGGGGCGCACGGTCACCGAGACCGACATCACCAATTTCGTCTCTGTGACCGGGATGCTCGAGGTGCTGTTCACCAATGTCGAGCACCTAAAGGCGCAATCCCTGCTGGGCGGCCGGCCGGCACCGGCCGCATTGGTGTTCGCCTTTGCCGAGGGTCTCGTGATCCAGGCATCGCTGCAGACTGTCGGACTGGCCTTCCTCGGCATGGACCTGAAGGTACTAGCACCGGTCGTGGCGGGCGATACCATCCATGTCGAGGTTACGGTGACAGAAGCACGGCTCACCAGCAAGCCGGGCCGCGGCCTCGTGAGGACCGACAATCTCGTCAAGAACCATCGCGGCGATACGGTGTTGCACTATACGCCGCTGCGAATGATAAGAACCGGCAATGGCAGCTCCTGACAGACCCGGAGTGACAGCGACCGGCTCGCTGTGGGAGGCGCATGTTGACGCCGCCTTTGTCCGCGAGGTGCGCACCTTCGTGAGCAGCAAGGTGGCTCCCGTTGCCGACCGGATCGACTGCGACGACATCTATCCGGTCGACATCGTCAAGGACATGGCCGCGCACGGCTGGACGGCGTTGTGCCTTCCCACCGAATATGGTGGCGGTGGCCGAAGCTACGGCTATGCGACTGCATTGTGCGAAGAGCTCGGCTATGGCAGCGCCGCGGTGGCGATTTCTGTCATAACCATCTTTCAGGCCCAGACCATCATCAACCTTTTCGGCTCGGAGAGCCTCAAGAGGCGCTATCTGCCGCTCTTCGGCCGAGGACTGATTGCCTCTTATGCCCTCACCGAAGCCTCGCACGGCAGCGACATCCGTCACCTGGACACCAAGGCGCGGCTGGTACAGGGGGAGTGGGTCCTGGACGGCGAGAAGTCATTCATAACCTCCGGCTCGGCAGCTCGAGTTCCTTGTCATCCTCGCTGAGACACAGGCCGGAGTCTCGGCCTTTGCGGTGCCGCACGACGCACCCGGCCTGTCGTCGTATATCGGCGAAAATTCGGCGACCTTCGGCCTGCGCAATGGTCCCCACGTCAACCTGCGCCTCGACAGTGTCCGCCTGCCTGCCGATCATCTGATCGGCACTGAAGGCAAGGGGGTACGCCAGGCGGTCACCACGCTCGATTACTCCCGTACCCTTGCTGCCGGGGTAAGCCTTGGCGTCGCGCGGGCCGCCTTCGATGCGGCCCTGAGCTATACCGGCCATCGCACTGCTTTCGATCGGACGGTCCTGAACTTCCAGGGCATTCAGTGGTACTTCGCGGAATTGCTGGCCCAAATCGATGCCGCCCGGCTTCTCGTCTATCGCGCTGTCCGCGCGCTCGATACGCGCGAGGACATGATGCGCTATTCGAGCGCGGCTAAACTTGTGGCTTCATCGCTCGCCACTGAGGTCGCCGCCAAGGCGGTGCAGGTGTGTGGGGCGCACGGGACGATGCTAAACGCGCCCTATGGCCGCTTTCTGCGCGACGCCAAGACCTATGAGATAGGCGGCGGTTCTTCGGAGGTGTTGAAGAACACCATCGCAAAATACCTCCTCGATCATGTGGAAGGCCGGTCATGATCACCGATCTCGCGCGCCGCTGGAGCGAGCAAACGGCCAACGCCGCGTTTGTCGCCACCGACCACGGCACCTACACATTCGCCGAAATCTGGTCCCTGACCCGGCGCTTCGCGACAGGGTTGCGCAACCATGGCATCGGCACGGGCGATCACGTGGCGCTGATCGCCGGCAACAGCGCCGCCTATGTCGTGGCCTGGCTCGGCATCAATGCATTGGGTGCAGTCGCCGTGACGTTGAACGACCAGCTCAAGGGCGATGCCATCGACTATTCGGTCGGCCAGTCGAACTCCAAGCTCATCGTCGCTGACTCGGCCTGGACCACGTCGAGGCACGCCGCCCTCAAGGCCGAGCGCCAGCACTTGCCGCTGGTCGAGATCGTATCGGAAACGGGCTTCCTCGACACACTGAAAGCCCTGGAACCCGGCAAGGTGGTGGTGCGAGATGCGGCCGACATCACCAGCATTCTCTACACCTCGGGCACGACCGGATTGCCCAAAGGCGTCTTATGCACCCATGGCGGGCACGTGGCGGTGGGGTCGGCCACGGCCAAGCTTCTGTCACTGTCGGCGCAGGACCGCACCATGCTGTTTATGCCGCTGTTCCACACAAATCCGCAGATGTACGGCGTCATGTCCGCCCTGACAGTCGGATCGTCGATCGCTCTGCGACCCAAGTTCAGCGCCCAGAACTTCTTTGCCGACGCGCGCCGGTTCAAGGCGACGGGGTGCACCTTCGTTGGCACGGTGTTGTCCATCCTGGCGGCGCGCTATACCGATGCGGAGCATGACCACGCGCTGCGCTTCGCCGTCGGAGGCGGGACCACCAGGGAACTCGCCGATACGATCGGGGCGCGGTTCGGCTTTCGGGTGCACGAACTCTACGGTATGACCGAGACCGGTGGCTGGACCTCGGGCAATTCGGTGGCCGATACCCGACTGGGCTCAAACGGAAAGGTTCGTGACGATATGGACGTCGCCATACTGGATGGCGACGACCGGCAACTCGGGCCGGGACAGCGCGGCGAGATCGCGGTGCGCCCGAAGCAGCCACACGTCATGCTCGCCGGCTACTACCGCAAGGCCGACCAGATGGTCGCGGCGTGCCGTAACCTCTGGTTTCATACCGGCGACATCGGCAGTTTCGACAACGATGGCTATCTCTATTTCCATGGCCGCTCAAAGGAGCTTATCAGGCGGGCCGGCGAGATGATATCGCCGGTGGAAATCGAGATGCTGCTGCGCAAGATGCCGGGCATCGAGGACTGCGCCGTGGTAGGCGTTCCAGACGCGATCATGGGCGAGGAAATCAAGGCCGTCATCGTCGCCCCGACCGGGATCGAGCCGCAGTCGGTGCGTGGCTTCCTCAGCGACCACCTGCCGGAAGGCTTGCTGCCACGCTACGTGGAGGTCCGCGATTCGATCCCCAAGACGGAGACCGAGAAGATCCTGCGCCGCGAACTCGAATATCTCAACGACGATGTCGTCGACCTGCTGGCCGGACGGGCCGCAAGCCGGGGCAATCAGTGGATGGAGGAGAAGCAATGACCAAATCCGCGACGAAATCCAAGCCCACCAAGGCCGGTGTCCGATCGGGCGGTCCGGGCTGGCCCGATCACCAGCCTCTCGTCGTCAACCACCTGCACGAGGAAGACTTCAAGTCCGGGGGCCTGCGCAGCTACGCCAACTATCGAGATCTCGGAATAAGCGCGGCGACCAACGGGATGGTTCTGGCCCACGTCATTCGCGCCGCCAAGCCCTTCGACCGCGAAAAGGTCGCTGTCCGTCACCATCATGACGTCGACTTCCATATGGTCTACTGCCTCAAGGGCTGGCTCACCCTCGAGTTCGAGGGCGAGGTGCACACCATGCGCCCCGGCACCTGCTGGCTGCAGCCACCCTCGGTGCGCCATACGGTGCTCGACTACTCGCCCGACTACGAGGTGATCGAGATCATCATGCCGGCCGACTTCGATACGGTACTTGAAGCAGATGACCACTAGTCCGCCTCGACCTCAGTTGCCGGCAGGCGGGACTGGCATGGACAAGCTCTTCAATCCCCGCGCCATTGCCGTGGTGGGTGCCTCGCCGGACGAGCACAAGCTGTCGGGCCGGCCGCTGAAGTACCTGCTTGCCAACGGGTATCGCGGCGACATTTATCCGGTTAGCGCCCGCCACAGCGTGATCTCCGGGCTCACGGCCTATGCGTCGATCGACGATCTGCCGGGCAACACCGATCTGGGCCTCATCATGCTGCCCGCCGCCGCCGTGCCGGATGCGCTTGAAGGCCTTGGCCGCAGGGGAGTGGCCTATGCCATTTCGGTTGCAAGCGGGTTTGCAGAGTCCGGCAACACCCAACTGCAGGAACGTCTGTCTGACATCTGCTCGACTTACGACATCCGCTTGATCGGTCCCAATTGCGTCGGCTTCATCAACCCGTCCTGCGGCGTGACGGCGACATTCTCGACAGTAGTCGGCCGCCGTATGCCGGCCCCCGGCCACCTTGCCATCGTCACCCAGAGCGGTGCCCTCGGCAATGCGATGCTGCAGAACTGCAATGAGCTCGGGCTGGGCATCAGATGCTGGGTGTCGGTCGGTAACGAGGCCGACCTCGGTGCTCTCGACTTCCTGCGCCATCTCATCGATGACCAAGGGACCCGAACCATCGCATGCTTCATAGAAGGATTGAAGGACGGCGGTGAACTGGTCGCGCTCGGCCGCCGGGCACGCGCGAATGGCAAGACCGTCCTGGTTCTGCGCGCCGGCCGCTCGCTACTGGGCCGCCAGGCCTCCATCTCGCATACCGGCAAACTCGCCGGCTCGCCGCGGGTATGGACCGATGTCGCCCGGCAGGCGGGCATTCTGGAGGTTAGGACGCTCGACGACCTCGTCGACATGTGCCTGGCGCTTGAGCTGTTGGGCACGCGCGACCCAAGGGCGCCGCAGGGCCTTGGCGTTCTGACAATCTCCGGTGGCCTCGGCGTTCTGGTCTCCGACTTCTGCGCGGAATGGAAAATCCCTGTGCCGACTTTCGCCGTCGAGACCCAGGCACGACTACGCGGCTTGCTGCCCAGCCAGATGGCGGTCGCGAACCCTGTCGACACGGCACTGTTCGCCGACGAGAAGGGATATGCCGCATGTGCGCAAGCCGTTATCGAGGACCCCGAAGTGGGGACGCTGCTGCTGATCCTGACGTCGCTCGCGCATGACTACGAGGCGCTGTCGGTCTGGCTCACCACCTTTGCAGCAAGGGCGCGCCAGAATGGTCGGCGAGTCGCGGTGTCTTTCCTGTCGTCGGCCGACCAGGCAACGGCGGACCAGCGTCGCCGTCTGCACGAAGCTGGGATATTGGTCCTGCCAGATGCGCTGCGGGTGGTTAAGGCCCTTGGCGGACTGGCGCTGCTGGCAAGCGATGTCGCCGCGAGCGCATCAGCAACCGCGCCGGAAGGAGGTGCATTCACCACCGGTGATCACCAGGTGTTCCTCGATCTGGCCGGCATCGCCTCGCCGGCAGCGATCAAGTGCGCGAGCGCAAGCGAGGCGGTTGTGGCAGCGAACCGCATCGGCATACCGGTGGTCATGAAAGTCGCATCTCCCGATCTGCCGCACAAGACGGAAGCTGGCGGGGTGCGGCTCGACCTTGCTTCGCCCGCTGCCGTCGAGGCTGCATTTGCCGGAATCATGGACGATGTCCGCCGCCATGCACCCCAGGCGCGGATCGAAGGTGTAACGGTGCAGGCGATGGTCCAAGACGGCGTCGAACTCATCCTGGGCGGAACGACCGATCCCGAGCTCGGCAAGGTCATCATTCTGGGCAGCGGCGGCATCCTCGCCGAGCTCCTGGATGACGTCACCTTCCGCGTCCCGCCGCTAAGCCGGCGCGATGCCGACGACATGATCCACGCGCTCAGATGCGCGCCGCTTCTTCGCGGCTTCCGCAACTTGCCGAAAGCCGACCTCGCGGCGCTGAGCAACGCAATCATGAATGTCGCGGCGATTTTTGCAGCGAGCCCCGATTTGCGCGAGGTCGACATCAACCCCTTGAGCGTCTTGCCGGACGGCAAAGGCGTCAAGGCGCTCGATGTGCTTCTTGTAAGGAATGAGACGGAATGAAAACCTATAGCGAACTCATGGCCCGCACCGATGCTCCGCCGGGTTCATCCTGGGGTCTGTTCGGCCCCGATGACGAGCTGGGGACCCTCAACTTCCTGACTGCGGAACGCACTCTCGCAGCGACCAGGCTCGTGCGCCACGGCAAAGTTTTCAATCTCGATTGCGCGTTGGACGCCTTCAGCCCGCCGATCGCCGCCCATCGCCGTCCGCTGGTACACCAGATATTCGGCAACAGCGTCCATCATCGCGACGACTATCTCGAGCAATTCTATCTGCAGAGCTCGACCCAGGTGGACGGCTTGCGCCACCACCGGCATCCCCGCTACGGCTTCTACAACGCGACGCCGGATGAGCAGGTGCGGGTCGGCACGCCAACCCTGGGTGTCAACCGTCAATCGCAGAAAGGTATCGCCGGTCGCGGCGTGCTGCTCGATCTCGACCGTTTCCTGCGTGCGCAGGACCGGGCGCTCGATCAACGTAGCGGGCAGGCCTTCCCAGTTTCGCTCCTCGATGAGGTTGCTGATGCCCAGGGCGTCGTGCTGTGCCCGGGCGACATTCTCATCCTCCGCACCGGCTGGATCGACCACTATTTCAACCGGGCAACCGCTGAAGAGAGGTCAAAGCTCCCGGGCCAGCCGCGATCTCCGGGGCTGGTACAGTCGCACACCACATTGGCCTGGTTATGGGATCATCAATTCTCCGTGGTGGCAGCCGACAATGCCGGCCTTGAAGCTATACCGGCCATCGCCGATTTGCCATTCATTGCGGAGACGGTGGACCTGCCCGGCGTCAATCCCCATCACGCCGGCCTCATGCACCCCTACCTGATCGCGCTTCTCGGCATCGTCATCGGCGAGCTGTGGAACAGCGAAGAACTCGCGCGGGACTGTGCGGCGGACGGCGTCTACGAATTCTTGTTGTGCGCCAAGCCGCTCAACCTGACCGGCGGCGTCGGCTCACCCGCCAATGCCATGGCCATCAAATGAGCACTTCAGTGGATAAGGACGGGGCCACTGCGGGGCACTTCATCGATATCTTCGGTTCGATGCCGACGGCCGATCGTTTGGCCTTCGAAATCCTGTCCTGGGGCTCGGATCCGGGATATTCGGGCATCTTTCGCGATCGCTGGTCGGACCTGCAAAACCTGCCGCGCGAACTTGTCGAATCGGTAGCCGCGATGCCGCGCTCGGCCTTTCCGTCCGAGGCCGTCAAGCGCCTCGAACCGTTCGCCCGCCCCGCGAGCGACATCGTCGCCGAGCTGCGCCGGGCAGGGGCGGCAAAGACGGTACTCCACAATCTTTTACCGACCGAGCCCGGGCTGGCAAATGACGATCTCGCAGCCATCGTCGCGGACTTTCCGGACGATCTCATCGGCTTTGCGCGCATCGACCCGTCCAGGGGCAAGGACGCCGCTCGCGAGATCAGGCGTTGCGTCGCCGAGTTCAGTTTCAAGGGTGTTACAATGACGCCTTTCTGGCACAGCCTCAGGGCCAGTGACGAGGTTTGCCGGCCGATCTATGAGACCTGCATCGATCTCGGCATCCCGGTTTGGATTTACTGCAGCGTGAACTGGTCGCGCGGCAAGTCACTGGAGTTCGAACATCCCTTGCACCTCGATGCTGTGGCTTCGCGCTACCCGGACCTCAAGATCATCGCCGGCCACGGCGGTTGGCCGTGGATTCCCGATATGGTCGCCGTCGCCTGGCGCCATCCCAATGTTTACGTCGACACCACCGCTTTTCGGCCGCGCCATATCGCGACCGCGGGCAGCGGCTGGGACATGTTGTGGTATTTCATGAACCGCACCCTCAGCGGCAAGGTGATATTCGGATCGACCTGGTCGCTCCTGGGCATGAGGCTGTCACAGGTGGTGGAGGAAGCCCGCTCCCTCGGCATCGACGGGAAGATCGAGCGGCGATGGCTTTCCGACAATGCGGCCAAGGCACTTGGGGTGGTGCCATGATCGGCATCCCCGTTACCACTTCAGATCATCCAGCCGCCGCGCTCACCGTCGAGCACTGCATCGTCGATTCGACGCGGTGCCAGGCAATCGCCGATGGCGTACAGTTCGGAAACGCGGCCCTTGAGGTCCCGGTAGAGCTCGTCCGAGGCCTCGTTGCCCATGGCCAGGATCACCGAGTCCACCTCTTCGATTGTCAGGTGTTCGCCGCTGAAGCGGTCCACGCCGTGAACCGTGGTGCGGTCGATCGCGGTAACCAGCCATGACGGCGTGATGCGGATGCCCTTGGGCCGCAGGCGATGATAGAGCTCCGGAACGTGATTGATCGCCAGGTCACGGGCGGCGTGCAGCTGCGAAGTCACGATTTCGACCTCATGACCCAGGTCGGCCAGGTGTTCGGCCACGTAGGCGCCCGACAAATGGGGATCCTCGTCGACGATGACGACGCGGTGGCCGGGTACTCTACCCGGGGCAAAGACGTCCCAAAGCGTCCAGACATGATCCTGTTCGGAACCCGGCAGGACCTCGATCTCGGGTCGCAAGGAGGTATAGCCGGTGCGTCTCGGCCGCGAGCCAGTTGCGACGATGACGGCGTCGGGCTGCAAGGCCAGCACGGTCTCGGTATCGGCGTCCACGCCCAGCCTGATGTCGGCCCTTGCGCGTCGCAGGCGATGCTCCTGCCAACGGGTGATCTCGCCGAAGCCCCGGCGCGTGGCGATGGAGGCGGTCAGCAGATTCTGGCCGCCAAGACGCTCCGTCCTTTCAAGCAGTGTCACGATGTGACCGCGCTCGATGGCGATGCGGGCAGCAGCCATGCCGGCCGGGCCGCCACCGACGACGACCACCCGCTTGGAAATCTTCGCTGGGCGCATTCCGCCCATGCCCAGCTGAGCCTCCTTGCCCACCGCCACGTTGTGCACACAGGCAACGCCACGGCCCGACTGCAGTCCCATGAGGCAGGACTGGTTGGAATAGGTGCAGCGCCGTATATCCTCGACGTCTCCCTTCATGGCCTTGTTGGGAAGTTCCGGATCGGAGATGAGGGCGCGCACCATGCCTATGAGATCGGCCTTGCCCGCGGCTATGAGCTCTTCGGCCAGTTCCGGCGACCCGATGCGCGAGACAACGCACACAGGCGTACCCGGAACCGCCGCCCTGATCTCGCCCGAAAGGCTCGCGAACAAGGCCTCGGGCGCCGTCATGTCGGCAATCCAGCCGGGAAACTGCATGTAGGTCATGCCGCTCACATTGAGGTAGTCGACCAGGCCGCTGCTCGCCAGCGCGATTGCTATTTCCCGGGCGATCGGCAGATCGATGCCGGCTGGCGAAAAATCGTCGCCGTTCATGCGGACGCCGACCACGAAATCAGGGGCCGCCGCCTTGCGGATCGCGGCAAGCGTCTCGAGCAGGAAGCGCATCCGATTCTCGAGACCGCCGCCATAGCGGTCGCTGCGCTTGTTGCTGGCGGGAGAAAGAAACTCGTGCAGCAGGTATCCCTGGGCCGCAAACACCTCCACGCCGTCGGCGCCGGCCTCGGCCATGTTGAGCGAAGACGCGACATAGGTCGCGATGAACTCCTCGATGTCCTCGATTTCCATGGCCTTGGGTATCTGTCGCGTCTTGGGGCACGGAAGCGCCGAGGGCGCCCACAGCGGCAGGCCATAGTTGATCATTCCCGGCGCATAGTGCTGGCGGCCGCTGGCATTCAGTTGCGAAATGAACTTGGCGCCCGCCCGATGCACGCCGGCAATGAGCCGACGATAGGCCGGGATCAGCTCCCTTTCGCTTGCGAGGTCGAGGTTTCCGAGAGCCGAGAGGGGCAATGCCCCGCCCCAGCTTCCCAAATTTCGCCAAGAAGCGGGCATGATGAAGTTCGACATGACGATGAGTGCCGCACCGCCCTTGGCCCGCTCGATGTGATAGTCACCGACCCGATCGAGCGCATCGCCATGGCCTGAAAGGAAACTGACCCCGTGCGGAGGAACGACGATGCGGTTGCGAAGCTCGATCGAACCGATCTGGATCGGACTGAACAGATGTGGGAACCTCATGGGTGGACAACCTCTGGCTTGCAGGCCTTCGGGCCTGGCGCGATAGGTGAAACGGGGAACGCACGATGACCGAACCGCAGACCGACAGCCGCATTGCTCTCGTCACGGGCGCCAGCCAGGGCATTGGCGCCGCCATCGCGATCCGCCTGATCGACGAGGGTTATCGCGTGCTGATTGTTGCCCGCTCCGCCGACAAATTGGCGAGCGTGAGCGGCAGTGCCGGGGAAGCGGCAAAATCCATGGCCGGCGTCGCGGCCATCGATTTGACGCAGCCGGGCGCCTGTGAAGATGCGGTGGCCCGCTGCCACGCTCGCTTTGGTGGCCTCGACCTTCTGGTCAATTGTGCCGGCGATACCAAGAGCGGCGATTTCCTTTCCCTTTCCGAGGCCGATTTCATCGCCGGCTTTGCCCTGAAGTTCCACGCCGCGGTCAACCTCACACGTGCCGCCTGGCCGCATCTCAAGCGGGCGGGCAACGGCCACATCGTCAACATCATCGGCATCGGCGCCCGCAGGCCGACAGCCCGCTATGCCATTGGCGGGTCGGTGAACAGTGCGCTCCTGAGTTTCACCAAGACGATGGCCGACCGGGGCATATCCGACCGGATCCGGGTGAACGGCATCAACCCCGGCTTCATCGACACCGGCCGCATCGATGTCTGGGTCGACCAGATCGCCGCCCGCGACGGCATTCCGCGCCAGGAAGCGCGCAACCGGCTGGTGAAGGAGCACGGGGTCATGCGTATCGGGCGCCCGGAGGAGATCGCGGCTCTGGTCGCCTTCCTCGATTCCGCCAATGCTGCCTATATTCACGGTGCGATCCTCGACATCGATGGCGGCGCCACAAAGAGCATCTAGGTCTGGTCGCCGGTGCTTCCCACGTCAATACTGCCCGACACGAGCGTCTGCCCACCGCTCGTGACGGTGAAGAAACCGGCGTCCTGGATTGTCGTCGACAGCGTGTCGCCGGGGCGACCGGGCGCCTGAAACCGGCATTCAAATCTCTTGGGATAGCCGTCCTGCTGGCGCAGCGCGGCAAGCGCCCCGCCGAGCAGCAGGAACCCGTGCGCGACAATACCCTTGAACGGGGAAGCCTTGGCGGCCTCTTCATCCACGTGCAAAGGGTTGTGGTCGCTTGAAAGATCGGCGTAGCGCAGGATCGCTTCTCGCGTCAGGCGGTGATCGGCCATAAGACCTCCTGGAACTGCTCGAAGACGGGCCTGTGGTCGCTCGTTGAGACAGTGCGATAGCCGATCACGACACGCTGGTATCGCGTGCGCGGGCCATCCGCCTCCACGATGCGCATGTCGGTGCGATAGTGCCCTGGGGCCGGCGCCCTGTGCCACACGGCACGGTAGCCGAGCATGATTGCGCTGTCGGGCAGCATGCCCAATTCGATCAACGTCCGAAGAGCCAGCACGCACGCGATGCCGAGGGGGCTGTCGTCGTCTTCACCTGAAACCGCCGCGCAGGCACGAAGGTCCGCTGGCGTGATGTCGTCGCTGCGTTCGTGCACGACGCGGCCGGATGCCACGATGGTCATTTGCGCAGGAACTCCTCGATTCGCCGCCGCAGTTCCGGGCGAACCAGGCAGTCGGTCTCGAAGGTAGCCAGCTCACTTTGCTCCGGCGTGGCTTCCATCGCCCAAGAGACCTTGCGGAACCACCTGACGGCCTGGGGCTCCATCGCTGCGAGCCGCTTTTGCCATCGCGCAACCGCTGCCTCGAGTTTCTCGCTGTCGGCAAGCTCGTGCACGAGACCGATCCGGAAGCCCTCGTCGGCATCGATCACTTCGCCAGTCATGGTCAGGAACCGGGCCCTGTCGATTCCCACGATATTGGCCAGGCGGGCAAAGTCGGCTTGCGCCATCACCATGCCGAAGCGGGCCGCCGGCATGCCGAAACGCACGGTGCGCGCGGCCACACGGATGTCGCAGGATATGGCGATCTCCAGCCCACCACCGATGGCCGGCCCGTTCACGGCCGCAATGGTCGGGTGGGGGAAATGGCATATCGCCTCAAAGCAACGGTGCAATCTCGCGCGAAAAGCCTTGGCGGCGGCCTCGTCCTTCAACTCGGCCAGCAATGTCTTGAGGTCGCCGCCGGCAGCGAAGGCTTCGCCGGCGCCGGTGATCACAAGGCATCGCACGTCGGGATTGAACGCCAGCTGCTCCAACCTGTGGCCGAGGCTCTCCCACAATGATGCATCGAGGGCGTTGCGCTGCCCAGGCCGGTTGAATGTCAACCGCGCAACGCCGTTCTCGTCGATGGATTGCGTCAGTGGAGGGCTTGAATTCATCCGATGCGCGCTCCGAGCACCTTGCGTGCGACACCGCCCAGCAGCATCTCACGCGCCTCTGGCGACAGGCCGAGTTCATCGACCTGCTTGAGCGCATCGGCATGACCCAGTACTGGAAAACCTGTACCGAAGAGGACCTTGCCGCGCCCGCGGCCTTTGGCGAAGGACTTGAGTTCTGTGGTCCAGTGCCGCGGGGCATACTGGCTCGTTCCGTAGAATACGTTGGGAAACTTCCAGGCCATGGAGATCATTTCCTCGACCCATGGCCAGCCGCTCACCCCGACGATGCGCAGTTCCGGGAAGTAGAGCGCCACCTGTTCCAGATGGAGCGGCCGGCCCGGTTCGCTTGGCATCTCTTCGGCGGCATGTCCCACGAGGCTGAAGACGGGTACGTCGAGCTCCGCGCACTTGGCATAGAACGGGAACCAGTCGGCTGCATAGGGCGCAATCCCGAAACCATGTGGATGCATAACGGCAGCGACGAAGTTGTGGTTGCGCACAGCCCGCTCCAGTTCGCGCACACCGTCCATCCGCGACAGCGGGTTGATGCCATACAGGCCGAAGAAGCGGTCGGGGTAGCGGTCGACCAGCGGTGCGATATCCGCAATGCCGAGATCCCAGATGAGATGCCGGTGGCGCCAGTTGTAGACCTTCGTGGCGGGAATGCCGACGCGCGCAAACCCGGTCTCGTCCATCATCTCCAGGAACTGCTCCGGCGAGCGACCGCTGAGGCGAGCACTCATTCCCCACTGTTGGGCAGGCCAGGCAAATTCCGGCGGGTCGACATAGAGCTTCTTCAGGCCTTGGGGCGTGAAGAGGTTGCACCAGTAGTCGATTGCGCCCGGTTTAGTCATCGGAAACCACCCATGATGTTTTCTTGCCTGTGTCTTGATTGAGCATGCCCGCATCCACCAGCTCGCAGGTCACGCGCACGCCGAGGCTCTGTCGCGCGCGGTTCTCCAGGCCCTCGCGCAGGCCCGCGCGCGCCGCGGCATCGAGAGTGCATTCGCAGGTCACCCTCAAGAGGTCGTCGGCCAACTCGGCACGCGGTCGACGGATCACGAAGTTGCCGTTAAGGGCCGGTGCAAACTGAGAAATCACCGACTGCACGCTGCTGGGGAACAGCTTGACGCCACGCACGATCAACATGTCGTCGCTGCGACCGAGGAAGCGCAGCCGCGGCGCCTCGATGCCGCACGTACACTTTCCCACCTGGATCTCCACCATGTCGCCGTGGCGCATGCGAATGACCGGATTGGCTTCACGGAACAGATGAGTGTAGACGATCTCTCCTTCCGTGCGGCCATGGAGTGGCAGGACGTGGCCGCTGTCCGGATCGATGAGCTCGAACAGGACTTGGTCGCCAGCGACGAAGTGCAGGCCGTCATGGGCATCGCACTCCATCACCATGAGGGGACAGACATCCGTGCCGCCGCCGCATTCGCGGACCTCTGCCCCCCAGGTCTCGGCGAGACTCCGCTTTGATGCGGGGTCTCCGGCACCGGGCTCGCCTCCCGTCAGGACCAGCCGCACGCTGGTCTTGGCGGCCGCGACGCCATATTCCTGCTCATAGGCCATCGCCAACCGCCTGGCCATGGACGGAGATGCATAGAGGACGGCCGGTTCAAGACGATGCAGGGCATCGATCAACCGCACCGATCCGGCATCGGCGCCCACGGCCAGCGCTACACATCCCATCGCCTCGAACGCCTCGATCATTGGCACGCCGCCGGCATAGCCACGGCTCATGGCAAAGCCGTGCAGGACCCGATCGCCGGCCCTTACACCACCGAGCTTGAAGGCGCGGATGAAGATCTCCATCCAGGCCTCGTAATCCGCCTTTGTCAGGCCGAAATAGGTGGGTCTTCCGCTGGTGCCCGAGCTGGCATGTATATGCACCAGATCGTGCCGGTCACAGGCGAGGTTACTACCGAGGAAGCCGCTCTCGAGTGCCTGGTGGAGGTCGCGCTTGCTGATAAGCGGGATATCTTCGAAGGCATCGGCCTGATGAGGCTGACCCCAGATATCGCGATAGAATTGCGAGCGTTGCCAGATGCTCTCGATTTGTGCGCGGAGGGCCGGTTGCTGATGTTGCCGCAAGGTGGCATAGGAGTGGCGCCAATCTAGCATTCTTGCATGACTTCCTTCAGTGCGGTGGCGATCTTCTCGACGTCCGGCAGGACGTTCGACCAGTCCCGGGACCGGACCGGAACCGGGGAAAAGTCAGCACCGACGCGCATGACCGGAGCATCCAGGTGCCAGAAGGCCTCCTGCCCGATGCGCGCCGCGATCTCGGCTCCAACTCCGAAGGCTTCGGTTGCGTCGTGCACGACAACGAGACGCGATGTGCGCTCGACCGACATGCGCACCGCATCCACATCCCAAGGCTGCAGCCATTGCAGGTCGATGAGGTCGGCGCTCGTGCCGGTGCGCGCGATTGCCTCCTCGCACAAGGTAACCGTGGTGCCGTAGGTAACGACGGTCACGTCGTTGCCCGAGCAGACCAGGCGACAGGTGCCGGGAACGAAATCGCCAGCAACATAGGCGTCCGGGTCGAATGGACCGGTCGAGCTCAGAAGGGCGATCGAACTCGATCGTCACGACAGGATCGGGATCATCGATCGCGGCACGCAAGATGCCATAGGCAGACTGCGGCGTGGATGCCATGGCAACCTTGAGGCCCGGGATGTGGCACAGCCAGGCCTCGAGCGCTTGCGAATGCTGTGGGCCCATATTTGCGCGGCCGCCATAAAGCGTGCGCACCACCAATGGCAGCGCTCCCGCGCCATCCGCCGAGCCCGGCAGATAGAAGCGGTACTTTGCAGCATTGTTGACCAGCTGGTCGACGGCAAGGGTCATGAAATCGAAGAACATGATCTCGATCACCGGCCGCAGACCCAGCATGGCGGCGCCGACACCGCACCCGGCAATGGCAGCCTCTGAGATCGGAGCGTCTCGCACCCTGTCGCGGCCGAATTCCTCTTGCAGACCGCGGGTCAGTCCATAGGGTCCGCCCGGCGCGCCGACATCTTCGCCGAACAGGACCACCGATAAATCGGCGCGCATGGCATCCGCCAAAGCGGTGTTGATGCCGCGCCACAGCTTGGCGGTCATGCGGCAAACTCGCTGATTAGGCGGTCGGCGTCCTGTCGCACCTGCTCTATGCGGTCGGCAATGTCGACATCGGACTTTCCCGAGCGTTCCGCCAGCTTGCGGATGGGGCATTGGGTCTTGCGCCACATGGCGTCTTCGCCCTGCGGACGGTAGCGGCCAGGGTCGGCCGCATAGTGGCCGCCGAAGCGGTAGCATCTGGCCTCGACGAAGGCAGGTTCCCCCCGCGCCGCCGCGGCAATGGCGATGCCCAATCCTTCGCGCACGACCGCAACGTCGGTGCCGTCGAGCGCGGCGGCATGCAGACCGAATTCGCGCGCCCGCATCAATGGCTCGCTGCTCAGATGCACCTCGGTCGGTGTAAGCTCGGCATAGCCGTTGTTCTCGCATACGAAGACCACCGGCAGCCGCCACAGGACGGCGAGATTGAAAGCCTCGTAGACAACCCCGGTTGACATGGCTCCGTCGCCAAAGATCACGATGGCAACGCGCCCGCGCTGCTCGAGCTGGAGCGCCAGCGCGGCACCGTTGGCCACCGCCGCATTGCCACCGACGATCCCGTTGGTGCCGTAAAAGCCGCGATTGGGGTCGAAGAGATGCATGGATCCGCCCCGTCCCCTGGAAAAGCCGGAAGGGTGGCCAACGATCTCGGCAATGACAGCACGCGGATCCAGCCCGCAGGCGAGCGCATGCCCATGGCCGCGATGGTTGGACAACAGCACGTCGCCGGCGCGCGTCGCGGCCGCCACTCCCACCGCCACGGCCTCTTCGCCCAGCGAGACATGAACAGGGCCTTCAAGGCGGCCATCGATAGACGCTTCCAGAAGTGCCGTCTCGATACCGCGTATCTGGATCATCGCCGCCAGGAAGTCGGGAGAGTTGTGCAGGTCCAGGCTCTGCATCACGCAAGGGCTCCCTCAAGCCGCTTGGCAGCATCGAATAGCGCTAACTCGCTGCGCGCAGCAAGCTGAAAGCCAATTGCCACACCGGCCCTCGACCAGTCGCATGGTAGCGTGAGGGTCGTCAGGTCCCGCCTCGATAGCGGCAATGTTGCACGCGCCAGCAGCCCGATGATCGGATGCCTCTGACCCGGTTCCTGGCGCATGGCGTCGATGTCGGCGGCGCGCGGGGCGATCACTGGTGTTGTCGGTAGGGCGAGGACGTCGGCGCCAGCGAGGATGGCATCGATGCGCGCATCGAGCTCCGCGAGTTCGCGGCGCGATGCGGCGAGATCGCTACGAAAGCTTTCGGCCGCCTCCAGATTGAGACGTGTCTCTGCGCCATAGAATTCGCGGCGCTGCGGCCACCACCTGCGCTCGCGATGGTTGCGGAGAACCTGGGCCATCTGGAGGGCCATGCGCGGGCCGGCCCATAATCGCAGGTAGGGAACCGAAACGGGCACAATTGCAGCACCGTTGGCCCGCAACAGCTCCACGGCCGCGGTGAAGGCTTCGGCGACCTCGCCGTCGACGTCTGGCATGCAATCATGAAGGGAGGCGGGAACCAGGATCCTGGTGGCGCGATCTGTCTCGTCGGGTGGCGAAGCCTGCAAGGCCGCGCGCACGAGTTCCAGGTCGTGGGCGGAGGCGGCCATAACGCCCCATTGGTCGAACTCCTCGGCAAGGGGGATGATGCCGTCATTGCCGATGGCGGTCGCGCCCAGCGGGCGCCAGCCGGCGACGCCGCACATGGCCGCTGGCAGCCTGACCGACCCGCCGGTATCGGTACCGATTGCGATGACCGCCGATCCGGCGGCCACGGCTGCAGCCGACCCGCCGCTTGATCCGCCGGCAATTCTTTCAGGGTCGACCGGGTTGCGGGTGGGTGGCGTGGTGGCGCCATAGGCAAATTCATGGGTGTTTGCCTTGCCGAGGAATATGGCTCCGGCCTTCTTCAAAGCAGTGACAATGGCCGCATCGCAGCGGGCCGGACCGTCGGTGGGCACACGCGAGCCTGCCGTCGTCCGCAGTCCGGCAACGTCGATGATGTCCTTGACTGCGAACGGGACGCCGTGTAGCACGCCGCGTCGGTAGCCGCCGGCGAGTTCGCGGTCGCGTTCGTCGGCCGCGCGCCGCGCACCTTCGGAATCGACATGCAGATAGGCATGAATGTCAGGCTCGCTGGCCTCGACCCGCTGCAGGCAATGTTCGACCATGGCGCGGCAGGTTCGGCGCCCGTCGCGAATGGCATCCGCGGCCTTGGTCAACCTGACCGGAGCGTACAGCGAATGTTCCACCCGGTGCTGTGATCTAGCGTGCAGCATTCAGTTTGCCGAGGTAGGAACTCTGTACCTCTTCCTCGCCCAGAGAGTCCGGTGTGCCGGACGAGGCGATGGTGCCCTCGGCCAGCACGTAGACGTAGTCGACCATTCCGGCTTCCCATACCCAGCGTGCCTGTTGCTCGACCAAGATGAGGGAGATGCTAAGGCTCTCCCGCAACCGCTTGATCCGCTCGAACACTTCCGCGACGACCTTGGGTGCCAGCCCCAGGCTCGGCTCATCGAGGATGATGAGTCTGGAGCGTGTCAGCACTGCTCGGCCGATGGCCAGCATTTGCTGTTCCCCGCCTGATAGGGTGCCGGCCTTCTGGCCGAGCCTGGCCCGCAAGATGGGAAACAGCTCGTAGACCAGGTTCCATTCGGCTGCGGTGGAATCGGCACCAGCCGCGACCCGCAGATTTTCGAGCACGCTCAGCGTCGCGAAAATTTCCCGGCCCTGCGGCACATGCACCATGCCCAGCCGGCTTCGACGAAAGGCGGAAAGGCCACCGATAGGGTTTCCGCGAAAGGTGATCTCGCCTTCAAGTAACGGCAAGCGCCCGGAAATGGCCGAAACCAGCGTAGTCTTGCCGGCGCCGTTGCGCCCGACTATGGCGACCGCCTTTTGCTCATCGACCGACAGCGAACAGTCGCTGATGACCTTCTGGCGATCGTAACCGGCGGCGATGCCTTTGACTTCGAGCATTGCCGTCATTTGCTCCGCGCTCCCAGATAGCTGTCGACGACGGCCGGCTCGGACAGCACCGCGTCGGGATCGCCGTTGGCGATCACCTTGCCAGCATCCATCGCATAGAGCATGTCGACGGTCAAACGGATGAAAGTGACATTGTGCTCGATGAGCATGACGCTGAGGCCCTCGGCGGCCAGTTCCCGAATGAGGCGGCTGAGGTCGGGCAGCGAGCCCGCATGCATACCCGCCGTGGGCTCGTCAAGCAGGAGTACCTTTGGCCTGAGCGACATTGCCCGGATGATCTCGAGCCGGCGCTGTTGCTCCCATCCCAGGTCGCGTACGAACTTGTCCGACACATCTGCAAGCCCGAGGCGGACCAATATATGGGCGGCACGTTGAGATGCCTTTTTGTAGGCCCGACGGCTGGACGGGAGGCAGAAGACGTACCCCAGCGACGGTGGCTGGTCGGCGAGCAGGCAACCGCTGTAGGCGACCTCGTGGGCGGTGATGTTCTGCGTGACGCGACTGTGCTGAAAGGTGCGCACGATACCCATGCGCGCGCGCCTGAATGCCGGCTGCGCAGTCACGTCGACACCTTCAAGATAGACGGCTCCCGATGCACTGCGCTGCTCGCCGCTCAACAGGTCGACGAGCGTGCTCTTGCCGGCGCCATTGGGACCGATCAGGCCATGAACGGTGGCGCGCTGCATGTCCAGATAGGTATCATCGACGGCTCTCACGCCGCCAAACTGCTTGCTTACCCCCGAAGCACTGACGATGGGGGCAGCATCGGCGACTGGGGGATTGCGCGAAGCATCCGGCTGGGGCAGATCGGATACGCCATCCGCCACCAACGGCCGACTCGGCCAGAAGCGTGAGCGAAACCTTTGGTTCAACCTGAGGAGGCCACCCGCAACGCCTTCGGGAAAGGCAACCACGACGCCCAGGATCACCAGCCCGCTGAACACCATGCGGTATTGGTAAAGGGCACGGGTGTATTCCGGCAACATCACAAGCACGACGGCACCCAGGATCGGGCCCCAGTAGCGATCGGTACCGCCAACGATGGCATAGCTCATCAATTGGATGAGGAGGCCGAAGCCGAACTCTTCGGGCGAAATGTAGCTGGTAGTCAGAGCCTGCATGGTTCCCGCCAGAGCGCCAATGGCGGCACTGGCGACGCCGGAGAAAATCCGCACTTTGATCTCGTTCACGCCAACCCCGCGGGCTGCCACCGGGTCCTCGCGCAAGATGCGCATTTCGTAGCCTATGCGACTATTCATGATGCGGTGAACGAAGAAGGCGACGATCGCGAGAATGATCCAGCAATGGATCCAGGTCAGCGAAAGCGGGATGCCATAGATGCCCAGCGAACCGTTCAGGGCGGGCGTTATGTAGATCGTCTGCTGGACCAGTTGCACGAAGGCGAGCGTAGCCATGGCGAGATATACCCCCGACAGCTTGCGCGTCAGGGCCGACAGGCCCGCGGCCAGCACCATGCTGATGGCGATTCCGATAACGAGTCCAAGCCATATGGAGCGCGAGCCCGAGGTCGTGGTCATGGCAACCGAATAAGCGCCGATCGACACAAAGCCGGCCTGCGAAACGTTGAACTGGCCGGCTGCGAACGCGATGTAGAACGCCAATGCTCCAATAGCCGCGATGGCTACACCCGTCATGAGCGGCCCGGACAGACCAAGGAAGTCCATCTAGCGCGCTCCGTCGATGACCCGTCTGCCCATGAAACCTTGCGGTCTCAGAACCAGCAGAGCCATCAGTGCCGCAAAGACCAGAAAGGTCTGGATGCCGCCGGGAAGCCACAGTGTGCCGAGGACTTCCAGCGTTGCGATGAAAAGCGCCCCCACCAGCGAGCCGGGCACGCTACCCATGCCGCCGAGAATGATCAGGGCGAAACCCTTGACTTCCAGTCTGGCTTCCGATCTCCGGTGAGGCGATGTTGAACGCAAGCGCCCAGGCGACGCCCGCCATGCCGGCCATCAGGCCGGCCAGCGCCATCGTTTCGATGAAGCGTCGCTCGGCGTTGATGCCGAACAGCACTGCCGTATCACCGCGTTCGGCCACGGCGCGTACCTCCAGCCCCCATCGGGTGCGGTTGAGGAGCCAGGTCAGGACCGCGATCGTTGCGACGAACACCAGGAACGTCGACAGGCCCACGACATTGATGCGGATCGAACCGATTTCGACCGGGGCGAACGTCGCAAGTTCGTTCGGGAAATAGCGTGGGTCGATCCCGAACCAGCTGCGCTCGAGGCCCAGCATAATCGTGGACACCCCAAGGCTGGTCAGCAACGGTCCGACATGCTTTCCCCATTGCGTTCGCCCGCGATAGCGCAATGGCCGGAAGGCCAGCCGGTCAATCACGATGGCCGCGAATACCGATGAGGTAATGGCGACCGCGCAAGCCAGCCAGAGGTTCAGGCCGGCGTCCTTGACGAGAAACATGGCGAAGACGGCGGCGAAGGCAAAAACCGATGCATGGGCAAGGTTGAGAACCTCCATGACACCGAAGATCAAAGTCAAGCCGCATGCGAAAAGACCATAGATGCCGGCCAGCGCGAGGATATGAAGCAAAGTTTCCATGCGGATCGGTACCCCTCCAGATCGCGCTAAAGCAGTTGGCAATGGTCCGGCAAAGCGGGCCGCGGCCGCCTTCGGCCGCGACCCGGTTCGGTTCTACGAACTGCTCAACTTGATCAGCTTGCCATTTTTGTACTGGAACAGGTATGGCGTGGTCAGCTCGGCATCGCGCAACGAATTGCCCAGATCGACGAACTTAACTTCAGAACCGAGATAGTGATAGTTCTTGAGGGCAAGCATGCCCTTCTGCAGGCCTTCCCGGGTGAATTCCTTGGAGGTATCGAGAGCCTGTTTGAGGACATATACTGTATTGTAGGCGCCTGCTGCCAGCGAAGTGGCGTCGCGGTTGTAGGCGGCCTTGTAGTCTTTCACGAACCTCTGGTTCATTTCCGAAGGATCGGACGGGTCCCAGACCGACCCGACGATCAGCCCCTCGACCGCATCCCCGGCAGCAGCGAGAAGCGAAGGCGACGTGAATGAGGTGTTGCCGATGATGGGTTGGTCGAGGCCGCTCTGGCGCGCCTGGCGCAACAGCAGCGCCGCATCGCTCGATTTGGCCGCCACGAAGATGGCTTCGGGCTTGGAAGCCGCCACCCGTTGCAGAAGGGCGGCGAAATCCACCGTGCGCGCCGCGTCATAGGCAACGGATTCGAGAATATCGACACCCTCAGACTTGAGTTCTTCCTGAAATGCCTTGGCACCGGTCAACGCGAAAGGGTCATCCTGGGCGAACAGGACCGTAACCTTCTTCAGCCCGAGAAGTTTCACTGCGCTCCTCGCGACGGCCGGCAACAGGCGCTCTTCGGGCACGTTGATGCGGTGGACATAGGCACCGATCTGCGGGATGCCTTTGGCGCCGTTCGCCGGGGCAAGAACCGGCAAACCGGCAGCAACCGCGAGCGGGTCTGCGGCAAAGGCCTCGGCGCTCGATGTGGGCCCGAGCACGCCGATAACGGTCTGGTCGGCTACGAACTCGTGCATGACCGACTGTGCCTGTGTCTTCTCATAAGCGGTATCGCGGTATTGCAGGAGCAGCTTGTGGCCCTGGATGCCACCAGCTTCATTGATATGCTTGATCGCCAGCTTTATGGCCTGCAACTGGTCGAGGCCGAAGGGCGCGCCGGTGCCTGTGGTGGCCACGAATGACCCGATCGTGATCGTGTCTTCGGCGGCTACCTTAAGTCCCTGGCCGCCCGTCGCGGCCGCAAGTGCGACGGCGCCCAAGAGCGTCCGCCTTGTCAACCTAGCTTGTAACATTTGATGCTCCTCCCTGTGTCGATAACGCCCAATTCCGGTGTTCGTTACCAATTAGAATTATTTGTTACTCATACGTAGATTTTTTGTTATACGCAAGCGACCTGATTGAGGGCGATGGCGATTTTGACCGCGTTACACACCAAATGCACCCTGTTCGGTTGCAGGTCCATTGTGCGGAAATGAAGGGGTGCGGGCGCTAAAGCCTATTGTCTGCCCCCCATGATCGATCTACTGGGTAGTAAATCCTACTCTCGAGGAGGTTGCCCTTCTCACTGTCTGAACGGAGTGAGCGTGAATATCAAAAGCGAAGTGGCGGCCTTGAAGCGCGAGTCGATTGTCGCCGCGGCCGCCGATTTATTTTACAAACGCGGCTATGAAAACACTAATCTCGACAGTGTAGGCCAGGCACTCGGGGTGACCAAGCCGTTCATTTATTTCTATTTCAAATCCAAGTCCAGCTTGCTGGGCGAGATTTGCTCGCGCGGTATCTCATCCTCTTTGACCGCCCTCAACCAGAGCTTGGCCGGTCCGGGAAGGCCCACCGAGAAGCTGCAACGATTTTCGATTGCCTTCACAACTGCCGTCCTCACCAATCAGAAATTCATTGCTGTTTTTTCGCGCGAGGAAAAGAACCTTATGGTCGAAGACCTCGAACGGATCAACGACATGCGGCGGGTATTCGATCGCAAGCTGCGGGAGTTCCTCGAACTCGGGGCGGCCGCTGGGGAATTCAGCTTTCCCGACTCCCAAATGACGGCGCTGGCGATCGGCGGGGCCATCAGTTGGGCCTGGGTCTGGTACCGCCCGTACGGGCGATTGAGCGTTTCCGAAGTGGCTGACGACATCTCGCAGCTCGTCCTGAACATGGTGGGCGCGGCGACCACGGCAGCCCAATTGGGCGACGCGGCCTCGCCCGCACGAGCACAACCATGAGGCTCGCCGGCAAGACAGCAATCGTGACTGGCGGTGCGCGCGGCATAGGACGCGCCTGCGCAACCCGCTTCGCTACCGAAGGCGCCGCGGTGATGATCGCCGACATCATGGACGATGTCGGAGCAGAGACCGTCGCGGCGCTTGCCGGGCAGAGTCACGCGGTCGCCTACGCCCATTGCGACGTCGGCTCAGCCGATGACGTCGCAGCGCTGGTGGACGCAACTGTCGCGCGTTTCGGCCGCCTCGATGTGGTCATGGCGAATGCCGGCATTACCGGCCATGGCGAACTAGTGGACGTAAGCGAGGAGGATTTCGACCGGGTCGTGCGGACCAATCTGAAGGGATCGTTCCTCTGTGGGCAGGCCGCCGCCAGGCAGATGATCGCGCAGGGCGAAGGCGGCGCCATCATCCATACCTCGTCGCTTGCCGCCGAACTCGCAATGCCGACCGAGATGGCCTATGCCGCCGCCAAGGGGGGCATCAGGCAGTTGACCAAGGCCATGGCGCTCTCGCTCGCGCCGCACGGGATCCGCGTCAATGCCGTCGGTCCCGGCAGCATTGAGACCGACATGATCCGCGACATGTGGCGCGCAGACCCCGAGCTGCGCACCCGCATGCTCTCGCGCACCCCCCTTGGGCGGTTGGGTCGGCCGGACGAGATCGCATCCGTGGCGCTTTTCCTGGCAAGCGACGATGCATCCTATGTGACCGGCCAGACCATCTATGCCGACGGCGGACGGCTGGCGCTGAACTTCAGCGTGCCGGTCGCCGCCGCCAGCAAGGGCTAGCCGGCTTTGCCGAGTGGTGCTCGCCCTCTCATCATGTCGGCTGCCTTTTCGGCGATCATCATCACCGGTGTCGCAGTGTTGCCCGAGGTGATGTTCGGCATGATGGAGGCATCGACAACGCGCAGGCCCATCAGGCCATGTACCCGCAGCTCGTTGTCGACCACTGCCAGCCGATCGGACGCGGGTCCCATGCGGCAGCTCCCGGCGAAATGATACACAGTGCTCCCGTAGTCCCTTGCATAGCCGAGCAGATCGTCATCGCTCCCTAGTTCCCGGCCCGGCAGTTCCTCATCGTCGAGATATGGTGCAAGCGCCGCTGAGCCGATTAGCCGGCGACCCAGCCTCAAACCCGCAACCAGAGCCCTTTGATCTTCGGCGGCGGCCAGATAGTTCGGCTGTATCGACGGCTCTGCGAAGGTGTCGCGGGAGCGCGCGCGGACATGGCCGACACTTGCCGGACGCTGCTGATAGAACCCAAGCGTGAAGCCGGGAATGCGGTCGAGCTCGCCGACGATGCCCGATTTGTAGCTGGCAGGCGCGAACACCGCCTGCAGATCGGGCGCATCGAGGATTTCGTCCGATTTCCATAACAGATAGGCGACCGACGGGCTGAGCGACAGGATGCTGGGACGCCCCATCAGCCATTTCAGCACCTCGCCCGCCAATCGCGGGCCGCGCGAGAGCTCGTTGATGGTGCGAACGTTTCTTGCCCGGTAGACCAGCCGGGCACAGAAATGGTCACGCAAGTTTTCGCCCACACCCTCGAGATCACGAACTACCGGAACGCCGATGGCATCGAGGTGCGAGGGCGCACCTACCCCGGAGACCTGCAGGAGGCGGGGAGAGTTGAGGGCGCCAGCGCAGACAATGACCTCGCGCCGCGCGCGCACCTCGTGCAACTCGCCCGAGCCGTTGACTCCACGGACGTAGCGAACGCCACAGGCGCGCCTCTCCTTGAAGAGGATGGCCTCGGCGCGGGCATGGGTGAGCACGTCCAGCGTGCTCCTGGTCCTGGCATGGCGCAGGAATGCCGTGGCGGAACTCTGGCGCCAACGCCCGTCGATGGTCCTCTGAGTGTAGCCGACGCCGACCTGAGAGGCGCCATTGTAGTCGGGATTGCGCGGAATGCCGGCAGCGACTGCCGCGGAGATGAATGCATCGCAAAGGGGATGTCGCCAGCGACCTTCGCTGACGACAAGAGGCCCCTCGCGTCCCCGGTAGCGGTCATCGCCGCAGGCCGTTGCCTCGCTGCGCCTGAAATAAGGCAGCACCTCGGCAGCCGACCAGCCTGGATTGCCCGCCTGGGCCCAATTGTCGTAATCGGCGGGCTGACACCGGTTGTAGATCATGCCGTTGATCGCGCTTGATCCGCCGAGCGTGCGGCCCTGGGTGGCCGCAATCCGGCGACCACCCAATTCGGCCTGCGGCTCACTGGAGAACGACCAGGTGTATGCCGGATTGTGAAGGATGTGGATGAAGCCGGCGGGAACATGCGTGAAGACATGCCGGGCCGGGCCGCCGGCTTCCAGCACACAGACACGCATGTCGGGGTCTTGGCTGAGGCGTGCGGCCAGAACGCTGCCGGCCGTCCCGCCCCCGACGATCACATAATCAAATTCATCGGCGGACCGTTCGGGGCTTCGCATCGTCGGCCTTCCCACCCTCTTGTTTACCCGACAGAAGTTTGTGATACTCATGAGTACATTACTCTTTCCTGCAGATCGAGCCAAGTCCCCTGCATGACCGTGGAGAAGCCCAAAGGCAGCACACTGTTTGATGTGCTCATGGAGATGGCCGATCGAGATTCCTCGATACCGGCCGTCATCGCGAGCGATTCCCGTCTCACCTATGGGGAGCTGCTGCGGAACGTACGCGAAGTGGCCTCGCGGCTGGCCACATGCGGCATCGGGCGCGGCGACCGCGTCGGACTCCTGGCGGGAAACTGTGCCGCATGGCTGGAACTCACCCTGGGCGCCAGCGCACTCGGCGCGGTCACCGTGCCATTCAGCACCTGGTCATCGCAACGCGAGCTTGACTTCCTTGTGGCGGATTCAGGCATTCGCATGCTGTTTGCCGTCCCGTTTTTCGCCGGACAGGACTTTACCGCCATGCTGAATGCGCTTGCCCCCGAAGCGCTGGCCGCGAAGGGAGGCAGTTGCGAGCGCTATCCGCTACTTGATCGGATCGTGATGCTCGGCGATGCCGCGTCCGGCCGGATGCGTTGCCCGGATTTTCCTGGCGCTGCCATATCTGTCGCAGCCACGGACATCGCCCCCGCAGCACGCGCCGATGACGATGCCTTGATCCTGTATACCTCGGGCTCGAGCAGCCGGCCCAAGGCGGTGCGCCTGCGTCACGGCGACCTGGTAGAAAACGGGTTCTGGATCGGGGAGCGTCAGGGGCTGCGCCCGGGTGACCGCGTGTTCCTGCCCGCGCCGCTGTTCTGGGCCTATGGCAGCTCCAATGCCTGGCCCGCATCACTGACACACGGCGCCGCGCTGGTTCTGCAGGAAAAGTTCGAGCCGGGTGCGGCGCTGGACCTGATCGAGAAGAACGCGTGTACCGCGATCTACACGCTCCCCTCGATCACCAACGCGCTGCTGCGCCAACCCGGCTTTTCGGCAGCACGAACGGCGACACTGCGAACGGGGCTTACGCTTGGAACGCCACAGGAGTTCATCAACACGTCCCAGCAACTGGGCGTTGCCTCGATCTGCAACATCTACGGTCTCACGGAAACCTATGGAAACTGCTGTGTTACCGATCATCGCTGGTCGCTCGAGCGCCGCAGCCTCTGCCAGGGCGAACCATTGCCCGGCTTCGAACTGCGGATCGTCGATCCGGCAACCGGACGGCCGCAACCGGCCGGCACGCCGGGCAATGTTGAAGTCCGCGGACGGGTGACGCCTGGCTATTGTGGCAGCAGCGAGCAAGCCAACGCGGCTGCGTTCAGCCAAGACGGATACTTCCTTACCGGCGACGTCGGCTATTTGACCGCTGCCGGCGAGTTTGTCTTCGTCGCGCGCTCCACAGAGATGATCAAGAAATCGGGCGTCAACATTTCGCCCGCTGAGGTCGAGGAAGCCCTGCTGCAACATCCCTCGGTGGCGCAAGCCGGCGTCGTGGGGGCATTCGATGAGAAGAAAGGCCAGATCGTCTTCGCCTTCGTTGTGCCGCGCAAAGGCACCACACCGAGCCGCGAGGAACTGGCCTCTCATTGCCGATGCCTTCTCTCGAACTACAAGGTTCCCGACCATTTCGCCTTCCTGACCTCGCTTCCGACCACGGTCACTGGCAAGCTCTTGCGCCGCGAACTGCGCTCAACCGCGGCCGACCTCGTCAGCCAGACGGGGGGATGAGCGGAAATGGCGAAGGAAAACTGGGCCAGGTGGGGCGTGGACGACGAGATTGGCGCACTTAATCTGCTTGCCACGGGAAAGGTGCGATCGGCTTTGGCGCTGGTCCGCACCGGCAAGATCCTGAGCCTTGCCCAGCCGATCTCCGAGGCCCTTGCCACGCCACCCCGCCGCCGCCGGCCGGCGCATTTCATGGACCGGGATGGCGGAGATTACGCCGGTAGGTCAGGCCGCCGCACCGATTTCCAGTACTCCGACGATACCTTGATGATGCCCTTGCACGTGGGCACCCACGTCGATGCCCTTTGCCACGTCTGGTACGACGACCGGCTCTACAACGGCTTTGCCGGAGACACGATCCACAGCGGCAGCGGCGCCCGGCATTGCGGCATCGACAAGATGCCGCCGGTGTTGACGCGGGGCATCCTCCTCGACATTGCCGGCCTGCAGGGCGCCCCCCTCGCCGATGGTGTCGCCGTGCGACAGCGGGACCTGGAAGCGGCACTGTCGGCATCAGGGCTTAGTCTCGCACCGGGCGATGCCGTGCTGATCAGGACAGGCTGGCTCGAACGGACCAGCGGGCGATCGGATCCGTCCTTCGACGTGGAGCCGGGCATCGACGAGGAGGCCGCACTGTGGCTCGCCGAAGCGGGTGTCGTTCTCGTCGGGGCCGACAATTTCGCGATCGAGGTCATGCCCTTCGCCGAGGGGACGGTCTTTCCGGTTCACAAGCGGCTCATACGCGACTACGGCATCCCCCTGCTGGAAGGCCTGGTGCTGAAGGAGTTGTCGGAAGCCGCAACCGCGGCCTTCCTGTTCGTTATGCTTCCGCTGCCTGTCACTGGGGGCACAGCGAGCCCGGTCAACCCGGTAGCGGTGCTGTGATGCTTCAGCATTCACGGCTCAATTCGTTCCTCGAAGGTGTTAGGATCCTCGACCTGTCATTGTTTCTGCCCGGTCCGCTGACCACGCTGCTGCTTGCCGACATGGGGGCCGACGTCGTCAAGATCGAGCCCCCGGACGGCGATGGAATGATGTTCCTCGGGCCACGCGACGACCAGGGCCGCGGCATTTTCTACAATGCCGTCAACGCGGGAAAGTCCGTGCGCCGCCTGGATCTCAAGTCGGAGCGCGGGCGGACCGAACTCCTGCGCCTTGCGACCCAGGCCGATGTATTGCTGGAAGGTTTCCGGCCTGGCGTCATGCAACGCCTCGGCATCGGCTACGAAGCCGTGCGCACGTCGAACCCGGCCATTGTCTACTGTTCGCTGAGCGGGTTCGGTGCTTCGGGCTCGCTGGCAACGACTGCCGCCCACGATGCCAACTTTCTCGCCCTGTCGGGCGCGCTGTATCGCAATGGCACGGATCGGCCGGTGTATTACGACCCGCCGGTGGTCGACAGTGCCGGTAGCCTGTTTGCCATGTCGGCGATCCTCGCGGCGCTTCACGCCAGTCGCCGCGATGGCAAGGGCTGCCTGATCGATCTCGCACTGGCCGATGCCGTCATGCCGCTGCAGCTCTTCGAGATAGCTGCCTACGCGCGCACCGGTCGTCGCGTCGGTCCCGGCGCGACCTATCTTAACGGCGGTGCTGCCTACTATCAGGTCTATCGCACACGCGACGGGCGTCACGTCGTCCTAGGCGCGGTCGAGGAAAAGTTCTGGAAAAACTTCTGCACGGCCGCCGGTCGGCCCGATTGGGCAGCGCGCCAGTCGGAGGCCTTGCCGCAGGAACGACTGATGGCTGATGTCGCTGGCCTGCTTGGCGCGCTAACCCTGGCGGAATGCCTGGCCCGCTTCGACAAGGCCGATTGCTGCCTTGCGCCGGTGCTCGACATGGCCGAGGCACTTGATTCCCCCCACTATCGCGAACGGGGCCTAGTTCGCAATGACGGAGGCGGCAATCTCCAGGCCCTGTTCCCCGCACTGGTCAACGGATTGCCGCCAGACACCAGACCGCCCCAGCGCTGCCTCGACGACGGGCTACCGGTCACATGGCCGGACCGCCGCGGGCCCTCTGCTGCCGATGAAGGAGATTGAGAAGCATGAGCGAACGGGACTTCCTTCACCGCCCCGCCATCATCTCGGCCGTCGTTTCGTCGCCTTTGGACGACGATGCGAATAGCCTCGAGGAATCGATTTTTGCCACTACGCGCGCGGCACTCGCCGTCGCGGGTATCGATTTCGATGCCGTCGACGGGATCGTAGTTGCCGGCAACGACCAGTATGACGGCCGGGCGATTACGGTCATGGCCGCCTCCGCTTCTGTCGGAGGTGTCGGTCGCGATATCCTGTCAACTCCATCGGCCTCGGAACATGCATTCGTGATGGGCGCCTTGCGTATCGCCGGGGGCCAGTATCGAACACAGCTCGTGGTCGCATGGAGCCCGACCGAAGCGTCGAACCTGCATGAGGTGCAGCGCCTCGCAGCCGACCCGTATTTCCATCGCCGGCTGCCCCTCGACGAACTCGCCGCACACGCGCTGCAGGCTGCGGCGCTGGAGGCGCAGGTTCCAGACGTTCGCCGGCTCGCGCACCTCATCGTGGCCAAGAACCGAAGCCATGGAGCCATCGCCTATCCTGGCGCAACCGCCAGCACCACGAGCAGCGACGTGATCCGCTGGCCGATCGAGGTCGGCATGGTGGGTCAGACCCGGTCGGGCGTTGTGGCGCTGGTACTGGCTTCGGCAGACTTCGTCACCGAACAGCAGCGCGACGATGCGGCGTGGGTGAACGGGCTGGGGTGGGCGACCGAAGCAAGCTTCCTCGGCGACCGCGACTTGTCACGCGCGCCGGCGCTCGAAAGTGCAGCGCACATGGCCTACGGGCAAGCGGGTATCGCGCGACCCGGCGACACGATCGATCTTGCCGAGATTTCTGATGCCGTTCCCCATCACGAATTGCTGGCCTACGAGGCGCTCGGCCTTTCGGTGCGTGACGCCTGGGTAGCGGATGTCGAAAGCGGCCGCTTCGGGCGCGACGGGGCGCTGCCTGTCAACCTATCGGGAGGTTCCGTGTCAATAAACCCGGTCTACTGCAACGGTCTGATCCGGATTGCCGAGGTCGCCAATCAGATCCGCAAATGCGCAGGTGCCCACCAGCACGCAGGGGCAAGGTGCGGTCTTGCCCATGCGGCAAGCGGCTTCGCCATGCAATACCAGACTGTAGCCATACTCGGCCGCGACCGGCAGAAAGGACGGGCCGCATGAACCAGCGAATTGGAATTATCGGCGTGGGTCAGTCCGCCTTCAAACCGCGTCGCGACGATGCAAGCTATCCCGACCTCGTGCGTGAGGCGGTCGCTATGGGGCTGGCCGATGCCGGACTATCGTCCGACGATATCGATGCAGTGGTCTATTCATTGTCCCCGGATGCCATGGTCGGCATCGGAAATGCCGAGCGCATCGGGGTCGATGCGGTCTGCGCTCGCAGCAAACCGTTCTTGCGCATCAACACCGGCGGCTCGACGGGGATCTCGAGCGTGGCTGCCGCCTATTACCATCTGCGTTCCGGGCTGTTCGACGTCGTTCTCACGGCCGGCGCCGACAAGATCGGCGAGTGCGGGGATTCGCAGACGGTTCTCAACAAGATCTGGGATCCGACCTACGAACGCCAACTGCCGCTGGGCACCATCAATATGCTTGCCATGTCCGCCGTGCGCTACATGCACAAATACGGCATGACCGAAGAGGACATGGCTCGCGTCGCGGTCAAGAATCGCCACCATGCCTCACTCAATCCAAACGCCCATCTGCGCAAGGAGGTGAGTATCGAGGACGTGCTGCAGTCGCGATACATCGCATGGCCGATCAAGCTCCTGGATTGCTGCCCGCAATCGAGCGGCGGTTGCGCGTTGGTGCTGGCGACCGAGTCCTACATTCACCGACGCGGCATCGATGCGATCTGGATTACCGGTGTAGGCCACTGCTCGGAGACCTATTACATGGGCGATCGCATGGGCAACAAGCAAACTGCCGACCATGCCGACGCATTTGCGCTGAAGGAATCTTTCGCCCGCGCCTATCGGATGGCCGGGATCGGTGATCCGCAGCGCCAGGTCGACGTTGCCGAACTCTATGCCCCTTTTACCAACACCGAATTCCATGCGGTGGAAGCCGCTGGTCTGGCGCCGCTGGGGCGGTCGCCGGCGATGTTGCGGGAAGGTCATTTCGCCCTGGGCGGGGCGACGCCTGTCAATGCCTCCGGCGGTGTCCTGTGTACCAACGCCATCGCGGTGACTGCCATGGTGCGGGTCGCCGAGATCGCGCGCCAGCTTTCCGGTAAGGCCGGCGCCCACCAGGTCAAGGGCGCCCGGGTCGGTATCGCCAGCGGCAATGGCGGAGATCACCAATTCTTCGGGACAATGGTCCTCGAAGCCTAGAATTGCGAAAGGGCAGTGCTATGGAATTGATGAAGCGGCAAGAAACCTGGAACATCACTTACACCCATGCGCTGGGCGAAACCGCAAGCTGGTTCTTTGCCCAGGTCCGAGATCACGCCAAGCTCTACGGACGCCGTTGTTCCAAGACCGGGCGCGTGCTGGTGCCGCCGCGGGCGTTCTCGGACGAGACCATGACCCCTACAAGCGAATGGGTGGAGGTGGGGCCCGGTGGGTCCATCGAGGCCTTCACCATCGTCTACGAGCCGTTTCGCGGCCTGCCGGACCCCCCGTACGCCTTCGGATACATTCGCCTCGACAACGCCGACACTGCGCTAGGTGGATATATCAGGGGCGTTGATCTGGGCAATCCGCATGAGGCCGCGCAGCGCATGAGGATCGGCACGCGCGTCATGACGAAGTTTGCCGATACCCGCAGCGGCGACATTCTCGATTTCTGGTTTGAGCCCGAAAAGGCCTAGACCGTCGGCATCAGTCCTGCCGCTTGAGCCTGCAGGCACGGGCAAGTTCCGAGGCATCATCGAGCCTGTCGAAACCGTGGCAGAGATCGAGCGCCACCTTTGCCTTGTCGGCACCGAGCAGCGGCACTGCCTGATCGAGGAACTTGGCATCGACCTCGCCGTCATCAAGCGGCAGTCCGGGGCTGCCGCGGCATTGCCTGACTTCGGCACGCCAAACCCGCCCGTCCTCCATCGTAACCGCCACGGCAGCGGCCTCCGGCGGCAGCGAGGTATCGCTTTTCGCAGTGATCCTGGCGCGCAGCGCGGCAACCATCGGGTCCAGCACGCATTCATCTGAAGCTTCCGCAAGGCCGGCGTGCCCCTTGACGAAGCAAGCCGCCACCCAGTGAAAGATGCTCACCTGAGCCTCCAGTGAATTGCGCGGCGCTGTCCGGCCCGTGAGGTGCAGCGCGACCGGATGGACAACAAGTTCTATGGCCTTGATGGCAGCGGCCGGTGGCGCATTCTCGGCCACGATCCGAAGGCTGGCGTCGAGGGCGGGATGAATGGCGACGCCGCACGGATAGGGCTTGTAAGCCAGAAGAAGGGTTTCATAGACCACGCCCAGGTCCTTGACCGCGCCCTGGAGGTTGGCGGGGCTGGCGAACACGTTGGCAAAGCCCTTGGGCCCCTCGATGCTTTGGCTGCCGCTGGTAAAGCCCTTGCTTGCCAACATTGCCGCGAACAGGCCGGAACGCGCCCCGTTTCCACACACGAAGCTGCTCGTCATCGTTCCGTGCATCTCGCGCACGCCTGCCGCCTGCGCAACGGCAATGCCGATGGCGTTGATCATCTTCTCCTCATTGAGGCCAAGCAGCTTACCGGCGCCAACGGCGGCGCCCAGTCCACCCGTGATCCCCGTCATGAAGAGGCTGACGTTGTAAGCGGCTGGCGGCTGGGTCAGCATGTTGCCGAGGCGGCACGACACCTCGATGCCGAGGACAAGGGCGTTCAGAAACTCCGGCCCTGACACCGGTCGTTGCACCGGAGCGGCCATGATCGCGGCTGCGACTGGCCCGGTCGGATGGGTAATCGACTTTATGTGGGTATCGTCAAAGGTGTGCACGGCCGAACTCATGCAGTTGACAAGCGCTGCATCGAGCGGACCAGTTCGTTCCGAACGCCCGAAGATCGCACTTTCACCCGCTGGCGACAGGCTTTGAATAGTCAAGAGAGCCGCGTTGATCGCCGCGTGACTGCAGCCTCCGAAGCAACAGCCCGTCCAGTTCACCAGTGCCCGAGTTGCCTCGTGCCTGACAGCGGCCGACAGATCGCGAAACTCCGTTTGCAGAACATATTCCGCCAGTTTCTTGGTCACGGGGATTGCGCTCAAGCCCTTCTCCCTCTCACTAGTTGCGTGCTCGGATCGATCAATGGTGATTTCACATCGCTCGACTATGGCAGTAAAGAACGGTCACGGTAACCGGCTCCAGGTTGATCGAAAGCGTGCTCGCCGCGGCGTGATCTTGGGTTGCAAGACCGGTTTGCTTGTCGCCCGTGCTAGGATCTGGATCCTAGGTTGAGAACCTATACAAACCTTTGATTTCGGGCGATTCTCGCTTCCTGATTCGCGTTTTGGAGAAGGAGAAGAGGAATGGCCCTCTCGTCGACGGGCATGGCGCAAATGCGCTGTTGGACAATGGCCTCAAGGTCTGCCGCCAGTCTGCCGTCCGAACCGGTCAAGTCTCAGCTTGCTTACGATGCCTGCCTCATCCAGTTCCTTCTTGAAGGCACGTACGGACCGGAGTGACGCATAGCGGCGGAAGACTTGGCGGACCGGTTTGGCCTCAGTCTCATCGATGATGAGCCTGCTGTCCCTGATATCGTAGCCCAATGGCGCCAGGCCACCCATCCACATGCCCTCCTGCTCTGCGGCGGCAATCTCGTCGCGGATGCTTTCGCTCGTGCCCTCGCGCTCGAAACCGTGAGCGGGGGCACCGGGGACGGGGGAAAATGCGCGCCGGTCGCGGCGAATGGTACCTACTTTCGAGGGCGGCGCCCCTTTGGGAATTGTTAGGGTCGATGGAGTCGCTATGGCTATTCAGCGGCCTTGTCGAACTGAAGCTTGAATTGCGACATATACCCGGTCAAGTCCACTAGACTCGCCGCCAAATACCCGCTCATACGCCTCGCATAGCCGCTCGGTGCCTTCCGCTTTCGGGATGAACCGAAACACGCTCGCCGCAAGATAATCCAGCCGTTCCTCGAATGCTAGCCAATTGCGGTCCTCGATTTCGGCGACCTGGCCCGTCGTGTTCGAACCGGCAAAGATGTCCACTACCGTGTCACCGGGATCGGTGAGAAAGCGGATAAAGAACTCCGGCACTCTGGCAGGAAAACGAGCCGGATGCCGGTCCGCCCCCACAAGCTTGCATCCCGCGACGTATGCGCCGCTCAATTCCGTATTCGAGATTTGGAGCAGATTTGACGGGATGGCGCCGCCATTATCCTTCGCAAAGCCCCTGCCGATGTCATGTCCGGATGGACGCACCTTCGGCTTATAGAACTTTTCCGGGTCTTCCATCAGCTTGCGCATGCGTTCCGAGTACGGCGCCAGAACCTTCGACACGTCAGCTTTTGGCCATTCCGTTTTCGAGAACCACCAAAGATTGTTGACTGAGTCCTTCGCCCGAATTTTCCGCTTGTTCACCCATTCGATTGGCGAGGGAAGCTTGGCCGGGTTGAACCAATAAAAGTCCTCCGCGAGGAAGAACCCAAGCTCATCACAAAAGCGAATTGGTAGGCGCAAGTGATAGAGGCTTCGAGCCGGTACACCCTTCTGATAAGCGCCGCCAACGTCCATGACGAAGCTTCCGGTTCGCTTGAGCTTCGCATGTACGAGCTCCGCGAACTCCATGAGCCAGTCGAGGTACTCCGCCTGATCTTTATTGCCGTACGCCTTTTGCCGCTGGAGGGCGAACGGCGGCGACGTGATGACGAGATCAACACTCTCATCCGGCAATTGCCTTAGCAGCTCGCGGGAATCCCCGGCATATGCCGTTCCACTCCGTGTCCTGTAGGCCGGTGAGCCAAGCATCCTCGCTCCTATAATCACACTCATGGTGTGTAGACTCATAGTGGTCACGAGTCAATCTGCGACCTGTGACGAATACACCAATTCGACAAACTGTGGCTGCAAATCTTCGCCGCTTGAGAACCGAGCGAGGGCTAACGCAGGAGGCCCTGGCTGATCTAGCAGGCGTCCACCGCAACTATCTAGGCGGCATCGAGCGGTCAGAGCGAAACGTAGGACTCGACAATCTCGGCAAGCTTGCCGACGCGCTGGGCGTACCCGTTTGCGAGTTGGTCGCGTGACGGGCCGTCATCCAGATTTGGAGCGTCTTGAGGCGCTAATGCCCGCCATTCATCAGTTCCAGGCGCTTGCCCGCGAACACGGCATTGACGACATTTTTCAGGATAACGGCGGCAAGATACTTCAGATGCTCCTCGCGATCAATCTCCAGGGCATTCCGGGACGCGAGGGGAACGACGCCGTGGACGCTGAGGGTCGAGAATATGAACTCAAGAGCGTCAACATCTGGCTGACCGCAAGCTTCTCAACCAACCACCACATCAACGTGCCGATCATAAACAAGTACCGCAAGGTCGGCTGGTACTTCGCGGCGTATGAAGGCATTGAGCTGCGACGCGTCTACTCGTTGGCGGCTGGGCAGTTAGAGGAGTATTTCGCGAAATGGGAGGCGAAGTGGATCGAGGAGCAAAAGGACATCAACAATCCCAAGATACCGCTCGGATTTGTAATGGACCACGGCACATTGGCCTATACCGATCAAAAGAAACTTGATCTCAAGGCGGCAAAGCTCATCCGCGCCAAGCGAACAAAGGATGCTCGGAATCGCAAAGCAGCGAAGTCGAAGGCCCAAGCCACGCTTCTTGACACCCTCGACTGAGGTCAAGACCACTGAGCGACTTGTCCCCGCACCCATCTTCATGCCGGATTGGTGGACCATAATTGGTGGACCATTGGTGGACCAGCTCGTTTGCGGTCTCGCCCTAATATATTGAAAATACGGGATTTTACATAGATGTGAGAGGTTGGCTGGGGGACTAGGATTCGAACCTAGACTGGCGGAGTCAGAGTCCGCTGTCCTACCGTTAGACGATCCCCCATGCGGGGTGCCAAGCTTGTGGGGGGCGGTGATATACGCTGGCGTGCCATGCCGTCAAGCCTCGCGCGTCGCACCGCGTGCGCTCTTGTGCGCCGCACGGCGCCGGTGTTAAAGACAGCCGCCAACCCGGGCACGCTTGCGGATTCGCCTCTTCCTGACATCCGGACGGCCGTGCCCCCCTATCCTGAAACCCTCATCGGAGGTTGGCCCATGCCCGCATCGCCCTTTGCGGACTTCACCGAATACCTGACCTTCGACGACGTGCTGCTGAAGCCCGCCGCCTCTTCCGTCCTGCCCGGCGAGGCCGATACCGGCACCCGGCTCACCCGCGACATCGAACTCGCCATGCCGATCATTTCCGCGGCCATGGACACCGTTACCGAAGCGGGCCTTGCCATTGCCATGGCCCAGGCGGGCGGCCTCGGCGTCATCCATCGCAACCTCGCCCCCGATGCCCAGGCCGACGAGGTGAGGAAGGTCAAGCGCTTCGAATCCGGCATGGTGGTGAACCCCATCACCATCTCCCCCGACGCCACCCTCGGCGATGTCCTGGCGCTCAAGGAGCAGCACCGCATTTCCGGCATTCCGGTGGTGGAGAAGTCGGGCCGCCTGGTCGGGATCATCACCAACCGCGATGTGCGCTTTGCCACCGACCCGAGCCAGAAGGTGGCCGACCTGATGACCAGGGAGAACCTCGTCACGGTGCCCGAAGGGGTCGATCGCGAGGAGGCCCGCCGCCTGCTGCACCGCCACCGCATCGAAAAGCTGATCGTGGTGGATGGCGATTATCACTGCATCGGCCTCATCACCGTCAACGACATGGAAAAGGCGGCCCTCCACCCCCATGCCACCAAGGATGCGCAGGGACGCCTCAGGGCGGCGGCCGCCACCGGCACCGGCCCGGAAGGCTTTGCCCGCGCCGAGGCGCTGATCGCCGCCGGGGTGGACGCCGTCATCGTCGATACCGCCCACGGCCATTCAAGCCGCGTTCTCGACCAGGTGCGCCATATCAAGCGGCTCTCCAACGCGGTGCAGGTGATCGCCGGCAATGTGGCGACGGCGGACGCCACGCTCGCCCTCATCGAGGCCGGCGCCGACGCGGTGAAGGTGGGCATCGGGCCCGGTTCCATCTGCACCACGCGCATCGTCGCCGGCGTCGGGGTGCCGCAACTGACGGCCATCATGGATTGCGCCGCGGCGGCGGCCTCGAAGGACATTCCCGTCATCGCCGACGGCGGCATCAAGTTTTCCGGCGATCTCGCCAAGGCGCTGGCCGCCGGCGCCAATGTGGCGATGATCGGCTCGCTGCTCGCCGGCACCGACGAAAGCCCCGGCGAGGTCTATCTCTATCAGGGACGCAGCTACAAGTCCTATCGCGGCATGGGCTCGGTGGGCGCCATGGCGCGCGGTTCCGCCGACCGCTATTTCCAGCAGGAAGTGAGGGACGCGCTGAAACTGGTGCCTGAAGGCATCGAAGGCCAGGTCGCCTACAAGGGCCCGGTGTCGGGTGTCCTGCATCAGTTGGTCGGCGGCCTGAGAGCCGCCATGGGCTATACCGGCGCGGCCACTCTGGCCGATTTCCGCCAGCGCGCCCAGTTCATCCGCATCTCCGGCGCAGGGCTTCGCGAAAGCCACGTGCACGATGTGCAGATCACGCGTGAATCCCCCAATTATGGAAGGCAGGGCTGACCCATGACACCTGAAATGTGGCTTTTGCCGGTCTTTGCCCATGTGTTGCTGGTGTTCGCCCTGCTTGGGCTCACCGGCAGCCGCCGCCGCGCCGCCATCCTGCGCGGCGAGGTGAAGATGAAGGACATCGCGCTCGACAACTCCGCCTGGCCGGCACCCTTGCGCAAGCTCGCCAACTCCTACGATAGCCAGTTCCAGTTGCCGGTGCTGTTCTATGCCGTGATGCCGCTCTATCTCATCACCGGCATGCAGGATGCGCGCGCCGTGGTGCTGGCCTGGGCTTTTGTCGTCACCCGCTACGTGCATTCCTGGATCCACGCCACCACCAACTACGTGCCGCATCGCTTCCTTGCCTTTGCGGCCGGTGTGACCATCCTCTTGGGCCTGTGGGTGTGGCTGTTCGTGCGCCTTTACGTGACCGGCTGACCTGATGCGCATGGGAGGCCGGCTCGCCGCCGCCATCGAGGTTCTGGACGAGATCGCTCAGCGCCATCGCCCTGCCAGCCAGTCGCTGGCCGACTGGGGACGTGCCCACCGCTTCGCTGGCGGTGGCGATCGTGCCGCCATCGGCAATCTCGTCTACGATGCCTTGCGGCGGCGCAACTCGCTCGGGCATCGCATGGCAAGCGATAGCTCGCGTGCGCTGGTGCTGGCCGTTGTCCGCTGCGTGTGGGAAATGCCTGTCGATCAGATCGCTGCAGCCTGCACCGAAGACCACGGCCCCGGTGCCCTGAGCGAGGAAGAACGAAGCCGCCTTGCGGCCGCCGACGACGATGCCGCGCCCGACTGGATGAGGGGCGACTATCCCGAATGGCTGGCGCCCAGCCTCACGCGGGCCTTCGGCGCGCGCGCGGTCGATGAGGGCGCCGGGCTCGCGGTCAGGGCGCCGGTCGATTTGCGCGCCAACACGCTCAAAAGCTCGCGCGACAAGGTGCTGGCGGCCTTGCAGAAATTCGGTGCCGAGGCGGGACCGTTGTCACCTGATGCGGTGCGCATCCCGGCACCCGCCGCCGGCGGTCGCACCCCCAATGTCGAGGCCGAGCCCGCCCATGCCCGCGGCTGGTTCGAGGTGCAGGACGCTGCATCGCAAGCGGCCGCCGCGATGACGGCGGTGAAGCCCGGCATGCAGGTCGCCGACATCTGCGCCGGGGCCGGCGGCAAGACCCTCGCCATGGCCGCCATGATGGCAGGAAAGGGCCAGATCCATGCCCACGACGCCGACCGCCATCGCCTGAAACCCATCATCGAGCGCATCCGGCGGGCAGGGGCCCACAACGTGCAGGTGATCCCCGCCGACGAGCCCGAAAGGCTGGAGACGCTTTTGGGCCGCATGGACGTGGTGCTGGTCGACGCGCCGTGTTCGGGGTCCGGCTCGTGGCGCAGGAAGCCCGACGCCAAATGGCGCCTGAGCCCCAAGGCGCTCGAAACCCGCATCGCCGAACAGGTCACCGTCCTCGCCCGCGCCCTACCGCTGGTGAGGCCCGGCGGCCGGATTGTCTATGTCACCTGCTCGGTGCTGCCGGAGGAGAATGGCGACCAGATCGAGGCGTTCCTCGCCGCGCATGGCGAATTTCGCCTCAAGCCCTATGGCGATGTATGGCGTGAGGCCATGAGCGGCGAGCCGCCCGCGTCGGCCGACGGCAGCACCGCAACGCTTCTCCTGACCCCGGCGAGCCACGGCACCGATGGTTTTTTCATCGCGGTGATGGAGCGAACGGCAACTTGATCGGGCGAGGGGGGCCTCAAACCTTGCGGACTCAGAGACTTTCCGTTACCTGCTCGCCATGACAGAGCACATCCTCATCATCGATTTCGGTTCCCAGGTCACCCAGCTCATTGCGCGGCGGGTGCGCGAGGCTGGCGTCTATTCGGAAATCGTCCCCTACCAGGCGGCCGACAAGGCGCTTTCCCGCCACGGCCTGAAAGGCATCATCCTGTCGGGCGGCCCGGCAAGCGTGCTGGAAGGCGAAAGCCCGCGGGCCCCCGAACGGGTCTTCAGGCTGGGCCTGCCGGTGCTCGGCATCTGCTATGGCGAACAGGCGATCTGCGCCCAGTTGGGCGGCAGGGTCGAGGCCTCCGATCACCGCGAATTCGGCCGCGCCTTCCTCAAGGTGGCTGAACATTGCGCCCTGTTCGACGGCGTATGGGGCCTGGGTGAGAGCCACCAGGTGTGGATGAGCCACGGCGACCGGGTGACGGCGATCCCGCCGGGCTTTCGCGTCGTCGGGACATCGGATGGCGCCCCCTTTGCCGCCATCTGCGACGAGCATCGCCATATCTATGGCCTGCAGTTCCACCCCGAAGTGGTCCATACCCCCGACGGCGCCAGGCTCTACCGCAATTTCGTGACGGAGATCTGCGGCTGCCGCGGTGACTGGTCCATGGCCTCGTTCCGCGACCACGCCATCCACGAGATCAAGAAGAAGGTCGGCTTCGAAAGCGTCATCTGCGGCCTGTCGGGCGGCGTCGACAGCGCGGTGACGGCCGTCCTCATCCACGAGGCCATCGGCACCCAGCTCACCTGCATCTTCGTCGACCACGGCCTGATGCGGGCCGGCGAGGCCGAAGACGTGGTGCGCCTGTTCCGCGATGCCTACAACATCCCGCTCATCCATGTGGACGCCTCCAAACTGTTCCTCGACGCGCTTGAGGGCGTTGCCGACCCGGAAGCCAAGCGCAAGACCATCGGGCGGCTGTTCATCGAGGTGTTCGAGGCCGAGGCGAAAAAGATCGGCGGCGCCGCCTTCCTGGCGCAAGGCACGCTTTACCCCGACGTGATCGAGAGCGTTTCCTTCACCGGCGGTCCCTCGGTCACCATCAAGTCGCACCACAATGTCGGGGGTCTCCCCGAGCGCATGAACATGAAGCTCATCGAGCCGTTGCGTGAACTGTTCAAGGACGAGGTGAGGGTGCTGGGACGCGAACTGGGCCTGCCCGAGCATTTCGTCGCCCGCCACCCGTTCCCCGGCCCGGGCCTTGCCATCCGCGTTCCCGGCGCCATCAGCCGCGACAAGCTGGAAATCCTCAGGAAGGCCGATGTCGTCTTCCTCGACGAGATTAAAAAGGCCGGCCTCTATGACGCCATCTGGCAGGCCTTTGCCGTGCTGCTGCCGGTGCAGACGGTGGGCGTCATGGGCGACGGCCGCACTTACGATTTCGTCTGCGCCCTCAGGGCCGTCACCTCCACCGACGGCATGACGGCGGATTATTACCACTTCGACCACGACTTCCTCGCCCGCACCGCCACACGGATCATCAACGAGGTGAAGGGCATCAACCGCGTGGTCTACGACATAACCTCGAAGCCCCCGGGGACGATTGAGTGGGAGTAGGCATTCGTATTGACATTGTAGATACGAAAGCGCATATTCTCGCTATGTCAAAGGACCGTACATCAGCTTCGGAACTCTCTGAATCTCCAAACGTCACGCTTGCAAACCGTTCTTCGAGCGCGGACACGAAGGGCAGCATCAACCTTCGCATCGAGACGCGGACCCGCCAGCTCATCGATGATGCGGCCGCGGTTCTGGGCAAGACGCGCACGGAGTTCATGATCGAGAGTGCGCGACGGCAAGCCATCGACGTGCTGCTTGACCAGCGGCTCTTCGTGCTCGACCCGAAGCGTTACGATGCCTTTGTGCTGGCGCTCGACAATCCTCCCGCGCCAGGGCCCAAACTACGCTCGCTGCTACGCCGGGTTCCGGCATGGGGCGGGTAGGCCGGCCGCCGGAGCGGTCCGGACCTGCGCTTTCGGCGCCCGTTCGCGTGACTGCCGAACATGACCTTTCGGCCTTTGATTGCGGCGAGCCGGTACTGAACGACTGGTTGCGGCAGCGTGCGCTGAAGAATGAAAGCCGCTATTCGCGGACTTATGTGGTCTGCGAGGAGAACCGGGTGGTCGCCTATTTCTGCATATCCGCCGGAGCGGTGGAACGCGCCGCTGCGCCTGGCAAAATCCGGCGCAACGCTCCCGACACCATCCCGGTGTCGGTCATCGCACGACTTGCGGTCAGCCGCGACCATGCGGGAAGAGGACTCGGCGCCGACATCCTGTCGGACGCCCTGCGCCGCATTGCCGTCGCCTCGCAGAACATTGGCATAGCGGCCGTGCTCATCCACGCCAAGGATGAGGCAGCAAAGCGCTTCTACATGAAGTGCGCGGAGTTCGTCGAATATCCGGCCGACAGCCGAACGCTGTTTCTCCCCATCGAAACCGTGGTCGCGGCGTTCAGCTAGCTCGCATTGCTCACGCCGCCTGCGCCCTCAGGGCCGTCACCTCGACCGACGACATGACGGCGGACTATTATCATTTCGACCACGACTTCCTCGCCCGCACCGCGACCCGCATTGTCAACGAGGCGAAGGGCATCAATCGCGTCGTCTACGACATGACCCCAAAGCCGGCGGGGACGATCGGGTGGGAATGAGTTGCCTCAAGGGCGGCCGTCGTCTGCACTCAACGAAAGTATAGCCATCCCCATCGGACAGGTCATGCCGGGGCTTGATGCAAGTCAATGCGGGTGATCGGGAGGCATGTCCAATACCCCCACACAAATTGAAATTCACCATATGACGCGGAGACCAGACATGCGCAATATCGCAAATCGACTCGACCTTGGACGTCGCAACTTCCTCTTGACCGCTGGTGCGGTCGGGGCTTTCGCCGGCGCCGCTGAAGCCTTGCCGCTCGTGCCGCGGCCCGCCACCGACCCGGTGTTGCGTCCGGTCGCGGCCACGGTCGACGTATCGGCCCTGCCGCGCGTGAAGCAGAAGCTTGTCGCCCCGCCCTTCGTGCCCGAACACGAGCAGGCAACAACGCGCGGCCCCGTCATCGTCGAGGTGGAATTCGTCGTCCATGAAAAGAAGATCCAGATCGACGACGACGGCACGACCACCTGGGCCTTTGCCTATAACGGCACGGTGCCCGGCCCGCTCGTCGTGGTTCACGAGGGCGATTATGTCGAGCTGACGCTGGTCAATCCCGAGACCAATCTGCTGGAGCACAACATCGACTTCCACGCCTCGACCGGCGCCCTGGGCGGCGGCGCGCTGACCAAGGTCATGCCGGGCCAGCACACCGTGCTGCGCTGGAAGGCCGTGAAGCCCGGCGTCTTCGTCTATCACTGCGCGCCAGGCGACGTGATGATCCCCTACCACGTGGTGCAGGGCATGAACGGCGCTGTCATGGTGCTGCCGCGCGACGGATTGCGCGATCACGAAGGCAACCCCTACCGCTACGACCGGGCCTATTACATTGGCGAGCAGGATTTCTATATCCCGCGCGACGAGCAGGGCAACTACAAGACCTACGAAGGTGCTGCCGACAACATGGCCGATACCCTCGATGTCATGCGTGGTCTGGTCCCCACCCACGTCGTGTTCAACGGCAAGGTGGGAGCGCTCACAGGCGACAATGCCCTGAAGGCGAAGGTCGGCGAGAAGGTCCTGTTCATTCATTCGCAGGCCAATCGCGATACCCGCCCCCACCTCATCGGCGGTCATGGCGACCTCGTATGGGAGACGGGCTCGTTCGGCGACAGGCCGGCAACCAACCTGGAGACGTGGTTCATACGCGGCGGCTCGGCCGGCGCCATGGCCTATGAGTTCCGTCAGCCGGGGCTCTACGCCTATGTCAACCACAACCTGATCGAGGCCGTGCTGCTGGGCGCTCTCGCCCACGTCAAGGTGGAAGGCGAGTGGAACAACGACCTGATGACACAGGTGTTGAAGGCAACGTCGGTTCATGCCTGACGATCGCGACCCGGCCGATTGAAGGAGCCATAATTAAACCACGGGGCATGGCGGCGGCATGAGGTGCCGCTGCCATGCCGATTTCTCTTCGTCTTCTTAATGCGACATCGCACGGTGGGTCGACTGTTGTGCGTGGCCGGGCGGCTTTCATATACGGCACGTTCAGGCCTTTGCTATAAGTCGATTCATGCAAAGGGCCGATCTTGTCGCCGGGCTTTCGGTCTCCGGGCTCATGCTGCCGGAAGCCGTGGCCTATGCCGCCATTGCCGGACTGCCGACCGAGCGGGCGATCTTCGCCGGCGTGGCGGGATGCCTTGCCTATGCCGCCGTGGGCCGCAGCCGCTTTGCCATCGTCTCGCCGACCTCCTCATCGGCCGCGATTCTCGCAGCGACGCTGGCGACCATGTCCGGCGGCGGCGCGCTCAAGGCCGATCTCGCCACGGCGGCGGTGCTGTTGAGCGGCGCCTTCTTCCTCATCGCGGCGGGGGTGCGCCTGAGCGGCCTGACGGGTCTTGTCTCGCACCCGGTGCTGCGCGGTTTCGCCTTCGGCCTGGCGGTGACCATCATCATGCGCCAGCTTCCCGCCCTCATCGGCATCGAGACGAAGGCAACCGACATCTGGCACATCGCATTGGCGGCGTGGTGGGCATGGCCCGACTGGAACGCTGCGAGCGTGGGCGTGGGTGGCGTGGCGCTCGTCGCGCTCACGGCCCTGAAGCGCTATCCTGCCCTGCCGGGCGCCTTTTTGGTGCTGGCGGCCGGCGTGGCCGCTTCGCTCCTCTTTCACCTGCCGGAGCATGGCGTGGCGATCGTGGGAACCTTCGATGCCATGCCGGTGTGGCCGTCGCTGCCGGCGCTCGACTTCGCTGACTGGTCGCGACTGGCGCAATACGTCCTGCCGCTGGCGCTCATCCTGTTCGCCGAATCCTGGGGTACCATCAGTGGGCTGGCATTGCGCCACGGCGACCGCGTGGCCGCCGACCGCGAACTCGGCGCCCTCGGCGCGGCCAACATCGCCAGCGCCCTGGTGCACGGCATGCCGGTGGGTGCCGGCTTTTCGGCCGGGTCGGCCAGCGAGGCGGCGGGGGCGGCGAGCCGGGCGACGACGGTGGTCGCGGCGCTGGGCCTTGCCGCGCTGATCGCCGCCGCCGCGCCGCTGGTCGCAGCATTGCCGCAACCGGTGGTCGCCGCGGTGGTGATCTGGGCCCTTTCCCGTGCCCTCGATCCGACCCCGTTCGTGCGCCTGTGGCGGCTGCGGCGCGATGCCTATATCGCTATGGCGGCCGCTGCCGCGGTGATCGCGTTCGGCATCCTGAACGGCACCCTGATGGCCATCGCCTTGTCGCTGGCGGCGGTCATTCGCCGCCTCGCCACCCCGCGCGTCGCCCGCCTGGGCAGGCTTGGCGAGACCCGAGACTATGTCGATGTGGCGCGCCACAAGGATGCAAAAATCTGGCCGGAGATGACCATCTGGCGGCTGGCCCAGCCGCTGTTTTTCGGCAATGCCGAAGCCATCCTCAACCGCATCGCCATCCTGACCCGCGCCAACCCGCAAACCCGCGCCATCATTGTCAGCCTCGAGGAGTGCTACGACCTCGACAGCACCAGCCTCGATGCCCTCCTCGCCTTCGATGCGGCGATGCGGGTGGCGGGCATCCGCGTGCAACTGGCGCGCGTCCACGATCATGTACGCGATGTCCTCGCTGCAGGAGGCGCCAGCGATCTCCTGACACGCTGCAGCTACAGCGTCGATGACGCGGTCGAGGCCCTGCGACCGGTTGCCGGGCAGTGATGAGCCGGGGCAGGGCGATGATACTTCAGTCCGGGTAGGCACCGTCGACGGGCGCCGACAGGACCTCGTCCGCCTGGGCGATTTCCGCCACCGCCTGCTTGATGGCCGGCCGCTCCTTCAACCTGCGATACCACGTCGCGAGCCGGGGAAAGGGTGCCAGGCGAGGTCCCGCCAGACGCTGGGCGTAGAACACCATCATGAAGACAGCGATGTCGGCAACGCTGAATTCGCCGCAAAAATGGGCGCGTCCTTCAAGCCGCTCATCGAGGTCCCCGAACTGGTCCGCATGCGTGGTCATGGCCTGTCCGGCCTTTTCCTCCCAACTGTCCCAGAGCGCCGTATCGCCGGGCCGAGGGCCGGTGCGATGCATCAGCGCGCGCAACGGCACCAGCATGATCTCGTCGGCGAAGAGTTCGAGGAGGCGGCATCTGGCCCGCTCGGCCGGCGTGCACGGGTAAAGGGGCGGCAGCGGGTGGGCATCTTCGAGATATTCAAGGATCACCGTCGAATCAAAGAGCGTCAGGTCATCGTCGACAAGCACCGGCACCTGACCCTTGGGATTGCTGGCGAGCACGTCGGGATGCTTGGGCGAATAGCCGCGGGACTGGGTGAACGCCACCAGCACGCGCTCGAACGCAATGCCCTTTTCGTGCAACGCGACTTCGACTTTCTTGCCAAACAGGCTCAAGGGTGCGGAATAGAGTTTGATCATCTGCCTGGTGTCCTCGTAGATGATGGCCCGCGATCGCCATGTCGCACGAACTCTCCGATCTTTGGCGGCATGATCGCACAGGCCGACGTCCGGATATGTCAGCAACATCGCCTGAGTGCGATTGCCAATGCGGGCTCTTGCGCTTAATTGATACTTCAACACCCCGGCCCAACCGATTCATCCGACTCAAGGAAATCGCCCCATGAACACCCTCATCCTCGGCATGGTGATCTTCTACGGTGTTCATGCCCTGCCGCTCGTCGGACTCAATGCGCCGCTCAAGAAGACGCTCGGCGAAAAGCCCTACAAGGGCCTGTTCGCGCTCTTCTCCCTCATTGGCCTCGGCATCATGATCTGGGGCTTCATCATGACCCGCTCCGGGCCTGACGCGGCGCGCATCGTCTACAATCCACCCGCCTGGAGCCACCACGCCACCATGCTGTTCGTGCTGCTGGCCTTCATCTGCTTTGGCATATTGGCCCACAAGGGCCGGCTGAAGGTGTTGCTGCGCAACCCCATGTCCATCGGCGTGGCGCTGTGGGCGACGGGCCATCTGTTTTCCAACGGCAATCTCGGCGAGGTGCTGTTGTTCGGCGGCTTTTTCGTCCTGTCGCTGCTCGATATCGCGGTGCAGACGGCGCGCGGCTACAAGCCGGCCTTCACGCCCAAGCCCTTGCACGATATCATCGCCCCGCTGGCCGGCATCCTCATGTATGCCGTGGCCCTGTTTCTCCACCCCTATGTCATCGGTGTGAGCGTCTATTGATGCTTTTTCTGCTCGCCCTGAGCGTTGCGTTCTTCGCTTTCGTCCATCTCGTGCCCGCCCTGCCGGCCCTCAAGGCACGGCTGGCACAAGCCGGCGGACGCGCCTGGGGCCCGCTCTACGGCGCCGCGGCATCATTGGGCCTCATCGCCATCATCCTCGCCTTTCGCGCCAGTCCCTTTGTCGCTGTCTATGATCCGCCTTCCTGGGGGCGATGGGTCACGGTGCCGGCCATGGCCGTGGCCTTCATGCTGTTCGGCATCTTCCTGTTTCGCGGGCGCGCCCGGCTTGCCTTGCGCTATCCCCTGGCCCTTGCGGTCATGGTGTGGGGAACGGCGCATCTGTTCGTCAACGGCGATGCCGCGGGCCTCATCCTGTTCGCCGGCATGGCGCTTTACGGTCTTGCGCATTTCATCCTCGGATGGGCAAGCGGCATCCGCCCGCAAGGCGGGCCGCGCGCCGGCCACGACCTCATGGGCCCGCTGGCGGGCCTTGCCCTGTTTGCGATCATGGTCCAGCTTCACGGCGCCATCATCGGCGTACCGGTGATGCCAATTTCCTGACACCCTTTGACAGGAGCCTTGCCCATGTCCGTGCAAAAGGCCTCGCGCCGTATCACTGCCCCCGACATCGCCGCCCGCAAGGGGGGCGAACCGGTCGTGTCGCTCACCGCCTACCACGCCCACACCGCGGCCATCGCCGATGAGATCGTCGACTTCCTGCTGGTGGGCGACAGCCTCGGCATGGTCATGCACGGTTTCGAGACGACGCTGCCGGTGCCGCTGGAACTGATGATCATGCACGGACGCGCCGTGGTGCGCGGCTCGAAAAGGGCACTGGTGGTGGTCGATATGCCGTTCGGCTCCTACGAGGAAAGCCCCTCCGTTGCCTTCCGCAACGCCGCCACAGTCATCAAGGAAACCGGCTGCGGGGCGATCAAGCTGGAAGGCGGTGCGCGCATGGCCGAGACCATCGACTTCCTGAGCCAGCGCGGCATTCCCGTCATGGCCCATATCGGCCTGACGCCCCAGTCGATCAACGTGCTGGGCGGCTTCAAGACGCAGGGCCGCGAGCGCGAGCAGTGGGCCGCCATCGAAGCCGATGCCCGTGCTGTCGCTGAAGCCGGCGCCTTTTGCGTGGTGCTGGAGGCCATGGCCGAGCCGCTGGCCGCCCGCATTACCGCAAGCATAGATATTCCCACCATCGGCATCGGCGCATCGGCGGCCTGCGATGGCCAGATCCTTGTCATGGAGGACATGCTTGGCCTGTCGCCGCGCGTACCGAAGTTCGTCAAGCAGTTCGGCGAGGTCGGAAAGAGCATCGAGAACGCCATCCGCGCCTACGCCGAGGAGGTGCGCGCCCGCAACTTCCCGGCGCCTGAACATACCTACGACGTCAAGGACTAGAAAAACGCGACGTTCTACCGCGCTCTGGTCATCGATGCTGCCTTGTGGCAGCCTTGCCGGCGGGTGAAACCTCCAACACGCAGAGAGTTCGGACGGTGAAACTGTCTCATGTCCTGCTTGTGATGCTCGCCGCGCTATTGTTTGCGGTGCCGGCCTCGGCGGAAAAGCGGGTCGCGCTGGTCATCGGCGATTCGAATTATGTGAACGCCGGCACCCTGAAAAATCCTGCCAACGATGCCCGGGACATCGCCGCCCGGCTTGGCAAGCTCGGCTTCAGGGTCATCCTCGGCATCGATCAGACGGCGACCGAATTTACCGACCGCATGGCCGAATTTGCCGCCGCTGCCGATCATGCCGATGTCGCCCTGTTCTATTTCGCCGGCCACGGACTGCAATTCCAGGATACCAACTTCCTGGTGCCGGTGGACGCCCGCATCGACAACCAGTTTCAGGTGCGCCAGCAGACGATCCCGCTCGACAGCGTCGTCCGTCTGATGGAGGCGCGGGCCTCCAAGACTCTGGTGTTTCTGGATGCCTGCCGGGACAACCCGTTTGCCGAGCGGCTGAAATCGAGCGATCGCTCCATCAGCCGCGGCCTTGCCCGGGTGGAGACGCGCGCGCCTGAAACCCTGATCACCTTTGCCGCCGCCCCCGGCACGGTCGCTGCCGACGGCACCGGCCGCAACAGTCCGTTTGCGGCGGCGATGCTCGAATACATGTCTGAGCCCGGCGTCGAGATCGAGGTGATGCTGAAGCGCGTCACCGCTTCGGTTCTGCAGGCCACGAACGACAAGCAGCGGCCTGAACGGCTGTCGCGCCTGACGTCGGAATTCTACTTCAATCCATCGCCCGCGAACAATGGCGCGCCGGTGATCCAGCCGGCACCTCAGGCTGACCGGCTGGCACTGGCCGCCCGGACCTGGGAGGAGGTCAAGACCACTTCCAGCCAGCAGGTGCTGCAAAGTTTCATCGCCACGTTCCCTGACACGGTGTTCGCCGCTCTTGGCCGCGAGCGGCTGGCGGCGTTGCAGAAGCCGGCCTATCCCACTACGTGCGCCGCTATTCGCGATGCCTCACCGGCGGATGCCCGCGACGGCGAGGCCACGCTGTATGTCGATGGCGATGCCCGAAAGCCCTACAAGGTGTGGTGTGCCGGCATGGCAAGCGGCAGGCCCCTGGAATATCTCGATCTCGGTGCCGGCTCTGAACGCAACAACTTTGCCACCGTGGTGCATGGCGGCGCCTATGAAGGCGAGGGCGGCAAGGACATGGTCGCCCACTTCTCGCGCGTCCGCTTCGACCCCAAGCGCCTGGCGATCCTGCCCGGCGATCTCGCCTTCGCCAAGGTCGACGGCAAGATCGATCAGACCTGCTGCGCCAATGGCGGCGTGCCGACGGGCACGCGCAAGCCCATCTTTGCCGCTTATGGCATAGCGCGTGATTGCGATGGCCGCTCGCCGCAGTACCGCGCGGCCACCGCCAGTATCGATCTCAATGGAACGGCCTTCCGGCTGGCTGCCGACATGAAGTGGGAAGCGCCCGGGTTCTATCCACAGGCAACGCCACCGGCCCGATGGAAAATTTCAAACGATGGTCGCATCGCCGCGTTGGTGGCGCGGAGCGGCTATTGCGCCAGTATCGCGCCGGTGGGCGGGATCGTCAGGCTCGACTATGTGGGGCCTTGAGCGGCTTTCATTTTGCCGGGCGCCCGCCTATCTAATGCCAAAGGACCTGAGGTTGCCGGCATGAATATTTCCGAAGCTGCGGCAGGCAGTGGCCTGCCGCCCAAGACGATCCGCTATTATGAGCAGATCGGCCTGCTGCAACCGGCCCGCCGGTCCAACGGCTACCGCGCCTACGGCGATGACGATGTTCACCGCCTGCGCTTCCTGCAACGCGCCCGCTCGCTGGGCTTTTCGGTCGAGGATTGCCGCACGCTCTTGTCGCTCTACGGCAATGACGGCCGCGCCAGCGCCGAGGTCAAGAAACTCGCCGTCCGCCATCTGGCCGCCATACGCAGCAAGATTGCCGGGTTGCGCAGCCTGGAGAAGACGCTGGGGGCATTGGTCGAGGCTTGCCATGGCGACGACCTGCCCGATTGCCCGATCCTTGACGAACTGGCCGAGGAAGGGCACAAGCGGTGATGCGGCTCAAGCATGGACCTGTCGCCTCAAACCGACAAATTGCCTTGATTTGAACACCGCGATAAATTACCCGCGTCCGGCGGCAGCCTGGACGGGACCGGCGGGCGGTCGGGGACCGGCGGCAATCAGCGGAGAATCAAGGTGAGCGAGGAATCGCTGTTTCGCGAAGTTGACGAAGAAGTCCGCCGCGAGCAAATAGGCAAGATCTGGCAGCGTTACGGCAATGTGTTCATCGGTGTGAGCATCGGTATCGTGCTGGCGGTCGCCGGGATCAAGGGCTGGCAATACTGGGAGCGCACGCAGGCCGAAAGGGCCGGCGCCAAGTACTACACCGCCATCAGCCTCGAGGATGACAAGAAGACCGCCGCTGCCCTGTCCGCCTTCGAAACGATAGCCAAGGGCGCCCATGGCGGTTATGCCATTCTGGCCCGCTTCCGGGTGGCGGCAGCGTTGTCGGGCGAAGGCAAGCAGGATGCGGCCGTCAAGGCTTATGATGCGCTGGCCGCGGATTCGAGCCTCGATCAGGCCTTGCGCGATGTCGCGCGCGTGCGTGCTGCCTATCTGCTGGTCGACAAGGCGAGCCCTTCGGAGCTTTCCAAGCGCCTGAGCGGGCTCGATGCCGCCACCAGCCCGTGGCGCGATGCCGTCAACGAGATCGTGGCTCTGGCCTCTTATCGCACCGGCGATTATGCCGATGCCGACCGTCGCATGAACGAGGTCATGCTCGATCCGCATCTGTCGGGAGCCGCCCGTCAGCGCGCCCGCCTCTTCCTGCAGGTCCTCCAACCGCTGATCGCCAAGCCATCGGGGGCTCAGTAAGCGGCCATGTTGCACCTCGGCATCGTCCGGCCCGGCCGCCATGTGGTTCACAGGCTTGTGGTCTGCATGGTTCTTGCCGGCCTTCTCGGCGCCTGCGGGTCCGGGGAAAAGCTGATCGAGAAGTTCACCGGCAAGAAGGAAGTGACCTTCGTCGGCACTCGCGAGGATGTGCTCAACCCCGATGTGGCTGCCCAGCCGCAGCTTGCCACGGCGCCGGTGGTGATACCGGCCGCCATTACCAACCAGAGCTGGGCACAACCCGGCGGCGTGCCGTCCAACGTGATGGAGAACCTGTCGCTCAACATCAACCTCAAGAAGGTGTTCTCGATCAATGCCGGGCGCGGCTCCGACAGCGACGGCCGCCTGACCACCACGCCGATCGTTGTCGGCGGGCGCATTTACGTGCTCGACAGCGGGGCCCAGGTGAGCGCGTTCTCCGCCGACACCGGCGCCCGTTTGTGGACCACCTCGCTGGTGCCCGAAGGACGCGACGGGGACGGCGCCTTCGGTGGCGGGCTGGCTTCCGACGGCGTCCGCATCTATGCCACCACGGCCTTCGGCGAGGCATTGGCGCTGGACGCGGGCAAGGGCACCATCCTGTGGCGCAAGACGTTCGATGGCCCGATCAGGGGCGCACCGACGGTCGCTGACGGGCGCATGTTCTTCGTCACCATCACCAACGAGGTCGATGCGGTATCGACCGCCGACGGCACCTCCCTGTGGCGCTATCAGGGGACCGGCGAGAGCGCCTCGATCCTCGAAAGCTCCAGCCCGGCGGTGGCCAACGGCATCGTCGTGCTTCCCCATACCACCGGCGACATTGCCGCCTTCAACGCCGCCGACGGACGCCTTTTGTGGTCCGAGGCCCTGTCTGCCACCGATCCCATTACCGGTGCCGGTAACCTGAACGACGTCGCTGCCCGCCCGGTCATGGCCGACGATCAGGTCTATGCGGTTGCCCAGTCGGGTCGCCTGGCGGCCATCCTTGCCAAGACCGGTTCCCAGATCTGGGGCCAGGACATTTCCGGCAACCAGACGCCCTGGGTGGCGGGGCAGTATGTCTTCATGATCTCCGGGCGCCGGAACCTGGTGGCCGTACAGCGCTCCACCGGCGGCGTCCGCTGGATTTCCGAACTGCCCGGCAAGACCGTCTGGTCAGGCCCGGTGATGGGCGGCGGCCGCCTGATCGTCGTCAGCGCCGAGGGAACTCTCGCCAACATCTCGCCGCAGACCGGCAAGTTGATGAGTACCCTCGACCTCGGCACCGGCGTCTATATCGCCCCGGTCATCGCCAACGGCATGATTTACGTGCTGGCCGACGACGCAACGCTGATCGCGCTGCGTTGACGCCCGGCCCCCGAGGCTCTCGCAAGATGGTGACACTGGCCATTGTCGGCCGCCCCAACGTGGGCAAGTCGACGCTCTTCAACCGCCTCGCCGGCAAGCGGCTGGCGCTGGTCGACGACCGTCCCGGCGTCACCCGCGACCGGCGCGAGGGCGATGCAACGCTGGGTGGGCTCCACTTCCGCATCATCGATACCGCGGGGCTCGACGAGGCCCGATCGGGCAGCCTCGAAGCGCGCATGAGCGCCCAGACCGAGCGCGCCGTCGCCGAGGCTGATGCCTCGCTGTTCATGATCGATGCCCGCGCCGGCATCACCCCCCTCGACCGTCATTTCGCCGAACTGGTGCGCCGTTCCGGCAAGCCGGTTATCCTCGTAGCCAACAAGGCCGAAGGCGGCGCCGGCGAGGCCGGGCGCTATGAGGCCTACGGGCTCGGGCTGGGCGAGCCGGTGGCCCTGTCGGCGGAACACGGCGAGGGCTTGACCGAGCTTTACGACCGTCTGGAGGCGGTGATCGCCGCCGCCGCAACGTCGGATGACCTCGACAACGAACCCGATGACGACGATGACCAGCGCACACATCCCTTGCGCCTGGCCATTCTCGGCCGCCCAAATGCCGGCAAGTCGACGCTGGTCAACGCGCTTGTCGGCGAAGAGCGCATGCTGACCGGCCCCGAGCCGGGCATAACCCGCGATGCCATTGCCTTGCAGTGGGTCTGGCAGGGCAGGCCGGTCACCCTGTGGGATACCGCCGGTCTCAGGAAGAAATCGCGCATCAACGAGAAGCTGGAGAAGCTGGCGGTCGGCGATGCCTTGCGGGCGGTGCGTTTTGCGGAAGTGGTGGTACTGGTTCTGGATGCCGCGCAGGCGCTGGAAAAGCAGGACCTGCAACTGGCCGACCATGCCGCGAGGGAAGGCCGCGCCGTCGTCATCGCCATCAACAAGTGGGATGTGGTGGCCGATCGCGCCGCCGCGCGCCGCGACCTGGAAGAAGCCATCGCGACCCATCTGCCGCAGATTTCCGGCGTCCCCGTCGTCTATGTCTCCGGTCTGACGGGCGCCGGTCTGAAGCAGCTCATGACGGCGGTGTTCAAGTGCTACGAGGTCTGGAACCGCCGGGTGCCGACCAGCCAGATGAGCCGCTGGCTCGAAGCGATGGTCGAGCGCCACCCGCCGCCGGCCCCCAGCGGCCGGCGCATCCGCCTGCGCTACATGACGCAGGCCTCCGCCCGCCCGCCGACCTTCGCCATATTCGGCTCACGCGTCGATGCCTTGCCTGAATCCTACAAGCGCTACCTGGTGCACGGCCTGCGCGAGGACTTCGACCTGCCCGGCGTGCCCATCCGCCTGCACGTGCGTGCCGGCAAGAACCCTTATGCGCGCGCGGGTCAATAGTTAGAATTTTAGCGGTTTTCCTAACCGGCCGTTCACCAATGCAACGGATATGCGGGGATCGCCTGGCGCTTGCCACAACCGTGTCCGGCGAGGCGTGCTAGCTCTTTCGGCCAGCGGCGGGAGAGCATGTAGTGGCTAAGCTGAAAGACCGCTCGGGTCGCAATTTCCAATTTCTGGCTGTCACGGCGGTGCTCGTTCTCATCGTGGCAGCTGGCTTGGTCGCAACCCTCACCGTCATAGCGACGGCGCACCGGCTTGATGAAGAGGCGCAGCAGCGTCAGTACCGCGTCCTGGCCGCCAGCCTTGCAGACCTGCAGCGTCTGGACACTCCGTCCGCCATCATCGCCGCGGGCCGCCGCCTCGGCCTCCATGATCTTGCCTGGGTCAAGGCGGGCGTGAAGACACCGCTGCCCGCCAGCATGGAGGTGAAGGCATCCGGCGGGCGATCGGCTGGCCGGTTTGTCTGGCTCCCGGAGCGTCCCGGCGCGCGTTTCCTGGCGGACGCCCGCCCGGGCCTTGCCACTGCCGGCGGCCTGTTCATGCTATGCGCCTTCGCGGCCTTGTGGCTGACCCGCACCGGCATGCAGCGCATCTCCGCCGAGCGGGCGCGGGCCGAGCAGCTTGCCAATTCCGACCATCTCACCGGCCTGTCCAATCGCCGGGTCTATAAATTGCATATCGCCAACCTGTTTGCCGCTCTGAAGGCGGGCAGGGTGCAGCGCTTTTCGCTTCTCGCCATCGACCTCGATCGTTTCAAGGCGCTCAACGACCGGCTCGGCCACGTGGCAGGCGATGAGGCATTGGCGGAAGTGGCTCGGCGCCTGAAGTCCATCGTGCCGGCTGCTTCGACGCTCGCCCGCCTCGGCGGCGACGAATTTGCCTTGCTGGTCCCGGCCTGTGGGCCCAATGCGGCCCTCGTCCTGGCCTCACGTCTCGGTGCTGCCATCGCCGAGCCCTACCTGTTGGCGGATGGCATCGCGGCCCATCTCGGCGCCTCCATCGGCATCGCCTGCGCGCCCCTTCATGGCAATGCTGAAGACGACATCGTCCGCCGCGTCGACATGGCTCTCTACGAAGTGAAGGAAGCCGGTGGGTCGGCAGCCCTGTTGTTCGAGCCGGTCATGGAGGCACGCGCCGCCCTGCGCGCCATGCGCGGGCCAGCCGAACCTTCCCTGTCGACCTCCGGGCAGCGATCGACTATTGCTCGGTGAGCTTTTCTCGACAGGTGAACGATCCATGGCAAAACCACAATCCCGCTTTGTCTGCCAGGCCTGCGGCGCGCTCGCCCCGCGCTGGTCGGGCAGGTGCGAGGCGTGCGGGGAATGGAACTCGATCATCGAGGAAGCGCCCGCCCAGCCGGTCGCCGGCGCCGGCGGAAAGCCGCAGCCAAAGGGTCGGGCCGGTCGCCTCGTCGGCCTCAAGGGCGACGAACCGGCCCCGCCGCGCATCCTCTCGGGCATGGCCGAATTCGACCGGGTGACGGGCGGAGGGCTGGTGCCGGGCTCGGGCGTTCTCATCGGCGGCGATCCCGGCATCGGCAAGTCGACGTTGCTGATCCAGGTTCTGGCCGGGCTGGCGCGGGCCGGCCACCGCGTGGTCTATGTCTCCGGCGAAGAAGCCATCGCCCAGGTGCGCCTCAGGGCCGAGCGCCTCGGCCTTGGCGATGCGCCGGTGCTTCTCGCCACCTTGACCAGCGTGCCCGACATCCTCGCCACCATCGCCGAGGACGGCCTGCCGCTGGTGACCGTCATCGATTCGATCCAGACCCTGTGGACGCCGGTGATCGAAGCCGCCCCGGGCACCGTGTCGCAGTTGCGCGCCGGCGCCGAGGCCCTCATTCGATTCGCCAAGCAGAAGGCCACCTGCGTCCTTTTAGTCGGCCACGTCACCAAGGACGGCCAGATCGCCGGCCCCAAGGTCATCGAACACATGGTCGACACGGTTCTGTATTTCGAGGGCGATCCCGGCCACCAGTTCCGCATTCTGCGCGCCGTCAAGAACCGCTTTGGTCCGACCGACGAGATCGGCGTGTTCGAGATGTCCGATCGCGGCTTGGCCGAAGTCGCCAATCCCTCGCGCCTGTTCATGGGCTCGGGGACGGCAACACCGGGGGCTGCCGTCTTTGCCGGGGTGGAGGGCACCCGGCCGCTGCTGATGGAAGTGCAGGCGCTGGTCTCGCCCTCCAGCCTCGGCACGCCGCGCCGCGCCGTGGTGGGCTGGGACCAGAACCGCCTGGCCATGGTGCTGGCGGTACTCGAGACCCATGCCGGAGTGCGGATCGGTGCCAACGATGTCTATCTCAACGTCGCCGGCGGCCTCAGGGTGAAGGAACCGGCAGCCGATCTCGCGGTGGCGGCAGCCCTCATCTCCTCGCTCAGCGGCCGTGCCCTGCCGGGCGACCTGGTGCTGTTCGGCGAAATCTCCCTGTCGGGGGCGCTCAGACCCGTTTCGCTCTCTGACCAGCGCCTGCGCGAGGCCCACAAGCTCGGCATGAAGACCGTTGTCACCGCAACGGGTGCCGAATTGTCCGATGTCAGGGGTCTTGAGGTTCGCCGTCTCGACGATCTGGCGCGCCTGGCGGCGTGGATCGCATCGTTCTCGGCTTGACGGGCGGCGAACCGTCCTCTTGCTTTTCCTGTGACAGCGCCGCAAAAGCTTCCTATACAGAGCCGCGATGCGCGCCGGGGCCGGCAACCTTCCAGCACCGGTCCCGCGAGCCCGGTGCTCAGATCGGCAGGAGGCCATCCATCCCATGCCCTTTCAGCTATTCGATGTGATCCTCGGCGGCGTCATGCTGGTATCCGCCTTGCTGGCGCTCATGCGCGGCTTTACCCGCGAAGTGCTGTCGCTGATCGCCTGGGGTCTGGCGGCGCTGGCGGCGGCGGGGGCGTTCTATTCGACCGACCTGCACAAGTTTGCCCTGCAATACGTGCAACCCGAAGCACTGGCGGTGACGGTGAGTTGCGGCGTCGTCTTCCTCGTCGTGCTGATCGTGGTATCGCTGATCACCGTCAAGATCGCCGACATGATCCTCGATTCCTCCGCCGGCGGTGTCGATCGCACCCTCGGTTTCATCTATGGCCTGGGTCGTGGCTTCCTTCTGGTGGTCGTCGCCTACATGTTCTATGCATGGCTCATTCCCCCCAACAAGCGCGAGGACTGGGTGCGCAACGCCCGCTCCCTGCCGGCCATCGAAATGACAAAGACCTTCGTTGTGTCGCTGCTTCCGGCGAAATTCGCCGGCACCTTGCAGGAGTCGGCGGTTGGCAATCCGGCGCCCGATCAGTCCCAGTCCGGCGACCAGAATGTCGATCCCGCCTACAAGAAAAGCGGTCAGCAGACGCTGGATAATCTCATCGAGAGCACCCAGCAGAACAAGGCAACCCAGCAGCCGGTTCCCGAGCAGGTGCCGCAACCCGACACCCAGAACAATACCAACCAGCAGAACTGATATGGCAGACAGCACTCTTCAATTCGACTTCGATCCCGATGGCGACCGTCTGCGTGAGGAGTGCGGTGTGTTCGGGGTGTTCGGCCATGACGACGCCGCCGCGCTCACCGCACTCGGCCTGCATGCCCTTCAGCACCGCGGCCAGGAGGCGGCCGGTATCGTCGCCTTCGACGGCACCCGCTTCCATGCCGAGCGCCGCCTTGGCCTTGTAGGCGATCACTTTTCCAAGGAATCGACCATCCGCCGCCTTTCGGGCCGCTCGGCCATGGGCCACGTGCGCTATTCGACCACCGGTGAGACCATCCTGCGCAATGTCCAGCCGCTGTTTGCCGAACTGGCCTCCGGCGGCCTCGCGGTCGGCCACAACGGCAACCTGACCAACGGTCTGACCCTGCGCCAGGACCTCATCCAGTCCGGCGCCATCTGCCAGTCGACCTCCGACACCGAAGTCATCCTGCATCTGGTGGCACGCTCCAGGAAGCCGCGCATCGTGGAACGCTTCATCGATGCCCTGCGGTCGCTGGAAGGAGCCTATTCGCTGGTCTGCCTCACCAACAAGAAGATGATCGGGGCCCGCGACCCGCTGGGCATACGCCCGCTCATTCTTGGCGAACTGCACGGTGCCTACATCCTGGCGTCGGAGACCTGCGCCCTCGACATCATCGGCGCCCGCTTCGTGCGCGAGGTGGAAAACGGCGAGGTGGTGGTGGTGAGCGAGGAGGGGGTCGAATCGCTGCATCCCTTCCCGCGCATGGCGCCGCGCCCGTGCATCTTCGAATATGTCTATTTCTCCCGTCCCGACAGCATTCTTGGCGGCCGCTCGGTCTATGGCGTCAGGAAGCGCCTCGGCGAGGAACTGGCAAAGGAAGCCCCGGCCGATGCCGACGTGGTCATCCCGGTGCCCGATTCAGGCGTTCCCGCCGCGCTCGGCTATGCCTCCGCCTCCGGCATCCCCTTCGAACTCGGCATCATCCGCAACCACTATGTGGGCCGCACCTTCATCGAGCCGACCCAGCAGATCCGCGCCCTCGGGGTAAAACTCAAGCACAATGCCAACCGCGAGGTGATCCGGGGAAAGCGCGTGGTGCTGGTGGACGATTCGGTGGTGCGCGGCACCACTTCGGTGAAGATCGTGCAGATGATGTACGAGGCCGGCGCCCGCGAGGTGCACATGCGCATCTCCAGCCCGCCCATCACCCATCCCGATTTCTATGGCATCGACACGCCCGAGGAGAAGTCGCTGCTCGCTGCCACCCACACGCTGGAGGAAATGCGCCAGTATGTGGGCGCCACGTCGCTCTCCTTCCTGTCGATTGACGGCATCTACCGGGCGGTGGGCTATGCGGGTCGCGATTCCGCACGCCCGCAGTTCACCGATCACTGTTTCACCGGCGACTACCCGACCCCGCTGACCGATCAGGGTCGCCCGCACGCGCCGCGCCAGCTTTCGCTGCTCGCCGAAGCGGGATAAAGTTCACTCCATGGCATTGCCCCTGAACGACAAGATCGCCGTCGTGACCGGTGCCTCGCGCGGTATTGGCCGGGCGGTGGCGCTGCAACTGGGCAGGGCCGGCGCCCATGTGGTGGCGCTGGCGCGCACCGTCGGCGGGCTGGAAGAACTGGACGACGAGATCAAGGCATCGGGCGGCGCGACCACCCTGGTTCCCCTCGACATCAGGGATTTTCCCGCCCTCGATCGCCTGGGCGCCCATATCTACGAGCGTTGGGGCCGCCTCGACATTCTCATCGGCAATGCCGGCATCCTCGGCAAGCTCACCCCCATCGGCCATGTCGAACCGCAATTGTGGGACGATGTCATGGCGGTGAACGTGACCGCCAACTGGCGTCTCATCCGCTCGCTCGATCCGCTGCTCCGGCTGGCTCCCGCCGCTCGCGCCGTCTTCATGACGTCGGGTGCCGCCACCAGCGCGCCGGCCTATTGGGGACCCTATTCGGTCTCCAAGGCAGCGCTCGAAGCGCTGGTCAGGACCTGGGCGGCCGAAACCTCCAAGAACGATCTTGCCGTCAACCTCGTCAATCCCGGCCCCGTCCGCACCCGCATGCGCCGCCAGGCCATGCCGGGCGAGGATCCTGAAACCCTGCCGAGCCCGGAAGACTTTGCCGCCGCCATGATGGAACTGGTCGATCCCGGCCACACCTGGAGCGGCGAGATCTTCGATTTCCACGAAGGCAGGCTGGTGATGCGCGAACCGCATGCATGAATCCGGCAGCGACGCCACGCAAAACGCGTGCGTCAGGCCAGCAGGCGATCATCATGGCCCGAAAATTGCTTCGCTCCATTTCCCTGCAGTTTTCGATGGAGGGAACCAAGCGGCTGAGCGGGCCGTTCCCATTAACACGGTATGAACGCTCCATTCAGCCTGCCTTAAGTGGCAAAGCGTATACTTGGCTTCAATCTCGGATCGCCCCTCATTGACGATCTGGATGGAGGAAACGACCATGAAGACCATCGCCTTTACCTTTGAGGCACTGATGCGTCTGGCCGTGTTCGCCGCCATCCTGGGCGCTATGTACCACCGGGCCAGGATGGAAAAGCGCACGGCCCGCGCCATTGCCAGGACTGAAAGCCGCTAGATCGGCATGCAATTGGGTGGAGACACCCAATTGCATAAAGGCTGATCGGCTCCAAGACGATGAGCATGATGTTATCCGAAAGGTGGTTTCCACTTTTCGGCATCATGCTCCAGGCTTGATCTGTAGCAAACCGCTGCGACGGGCCCCGAAAGAGCGCGTCGCAGTTGTGTTGCCGGCACCCCTTTTGCCTACGGTTTCAGCAGTTCCATCTGGATGGGGCCTTCGGCCCTGCCATGGATGAACTGCTCGACATAAGGATTGCCGCTCTCGTCGATGTTCCTGGCATCGCCCTGCCAGATGATCTCGCCCTTGTAGATCATGGCGATGTCGTCGGCGATCTTGCGCGCCGAGGCCATGTCGTGGGTGATCGAGATGGTGGTGGCCCCCAGCCGCTTGACGCAATCGACGATGAGGTTGTTGATGACGTCGGCCATGATCGGATCGAGCCCCGTGGTCGGCTCGTCGAAGAAGATGATCTCGGGATCGGCAGCCACCGCCCGCGCCAGGCCGACGCGCTTCTGCATGCCGCCTGAAAGCTCGGCCGGATAGAGGTCGGCCACTTCCGCGCCAAGCCCCACCTGCCCCAGCTTTTCAACCGCGATGGCGCGCGCCTCCTTGCGGGCCATGTTGTGGCCCTGGATGAGGCGGAAGGCGACGTTTTGCCAGACCGGCAGGCTGTCGAACAGCGCCGCCCCCTGAAACAGCATGCCGAAGCGGGCCAGGAATCGGTCGCGCGCCCCGCCGGTCAGCCCGGCCACCTCCTCGCCGTCGATGCGGATCGAACCGGCATCCGGGTGCAGGATGCCGAGGATGCACTTCAGCATCACCGACTTGCCGGTTCCCGAGCCGCCGATCACCACCAGCGAATGACCCTTGTCGACCTTGACGTTGAGCCCGTTGAGCACATGCTTGGGCCCGAAGGACTTGCGGATGCCTGAGAGTTCGATATGGGGCTGGCTCACCGGGCTTACTCCGAGAACAGAAGGGAGGTCATGAGGTAGTTGGCCGCCAGGATGAGGATCGAGGCGGACACCACGGCGTTGGTGGTGGCACGGCCGACGCCCTGGGCGCCGCCCTTGGAATTGAAGCCGTGATAGCAGCCCATCAGGGCGATGATGAAGCCGAACACGGCCGACTTGATGAGACCCGATGAAACATCGCCGAATTCAAGGAAGTCGACGGTATTCTTCAGATAAGCGCCGGAATTGAAGCCCAGCGACCGGGTGCCGATGATATAGCCGCCCATGATGCCGATGGTGTCGGCGATGGAAACCAGCAGCGGCATGCAGATCACCGCGGCGATGATGCGCGGGGCCACCAGATAGCGGTACGGGTTGGTCGACAACGTCACCAGCGCGTCGATCTGCTCGGTGACCCGCATGGTGCCGAGTTCGGCCGCGATCGAGGCCGCGATGCGCCCCGCCACCATCAGGCCGGCAAGCACCGGGCCGAGTTCACGGGTGATGCCCAGCGCCACGATCGACGACACCAGGCTTTCGGCATTGAAGCGCGAGCCGCCGATATAGATCTGCAACGCCAGCACCGCGCCGGTGAAGAAAGCCGTCAGGCCCACCACCGGCAGGGAATTGTAGCCGATCTTCATCATCTGATCGAGAATCTGGCGCGGAAACACCGGCGGGGTCAGGCCGACCAGGATGGCGTTCTTGAGGAACATGAAGATGCGCCCGGTCTCGGCAAACAGCGCGAGCACCAGGGCTCCGATATGGGCGATTGGGTTCACGGGGGATGCAGCTCTCGGGGCTGGTTGGCGGGGCGGGGTTCAACGTTGCATCATCCGATATACACGCGTGCGAAGCGTGAACCAAGCCCGGTGAGGATTTCATAGGCAATGGTCCCGGCGGCACGGGCCAGTTCATCGACGCCGATATGCTCGCCGATCAGTTCGGCCGTCGAACCGCGCTGCACATCATCCGCCGGTACGTCGGTTACATCGACGGTGATCAGGTCCATGGACACCCGCCCGACGAGGGGCGCCCGCCCACCGCCGATCCACACGGCTGCCGGCGCATCGCCGGACCGCGAGGCCAGCGAGCGCAAGAGGCCGTCGCGGTAACCCACGCCGATCACCGCGATGCGGCTGTCGCGGGCTGCCGTCCACTGGCCGCCATAGCCGACGCTGGCACCGCGGGCGACCTCGCGAACTTGCAGGACGGTGGCCTCGAGCCGCGCCACCGGCCGCATGGGATTGGCGAGGCGGGCAAAGGGATTGCCGCCATAAAGCGCAATCCCCGGCCGCGTCAGCTCGTAGTGATAGGCAGCACCGAGAAAGACGCCGGGCGAATTGGCAAGGCTCGCCGGCACCGGCGGCAAGGCGGCGCGCAGGCGCTCGAACAGCGCTTGCTGGGCCTGGTTGCTGGCGGCATCGGGCTCGTCGGCGGCGGCCAGATGGCTCATCACCAGCGTCACGTCGATACCCGCAAGCCGGGCTGGATCGGCGGCCAGCGCCTCGACTTCGCGCACCATGAGGCCCAGCCGGTTGATGCCGGTATCGATGTGCAGCGCCGCCTTGCCGCCGGGAACCGAGGCGGCCCATTCGGCGATTTCCTCAAGGCCGGTGAGTGCCGGACGCAGGTCATGGGCCGCATAGAAACGCGCAAGGCCCGGCAACAGCCCGTTGAGCACATAGATGATGGCGCCCGGGACCGCGGCGCGAAGCTTGCGGCCCTCTTCGGGCGTGGCGACGAAGAAGGTGCGGCACCCCGCCTCCCACAACGCCTGTGCGCAGCGCTCCAGACCGAGGCCATAGGCATCGCCCTTGACGCACGCCGCACATTCCGCCGCGCCTGACAGGTCACGCATGTGCCGCCAGTTGGCCCTGAGGGCTTCGAGGTCGATCGTCAGCGCCGCCGGCGCCCTGAGCACCGCTGGCACGGCGTCGTCGGGCATCAGTCGTGGAAGTCCGGCAGATGGTCGTCCTTCACCAGGTTGCCGAACTTGGTCAGGTTGGGATTGAAGTGCAGTTCGACCGTCCCGGTGGGCCCGTGGCGCTGCTTGCCGATGATTACCTCGGCGACGCCGGTGATCTGGTCCATCTGGTCCTGCCATTCCAGATGTTCCGGCGTATTGGGGCGCGGCTCCTTGCGGCCGAGATAGTATTCCTCGCGGTAGATGAACATCACCACGTCGGCGTCCTGCTCGATCGAGCCGGATTCGCGCAGGTCCGCCAGTTGCGGGCGCTTGTCGTCGCGGCTTTCCACCTGCCGCGAGAGCTGCGACAGGGCGAGGATCGGAACATTAAGTTCCTTCGCCAAGGCCTTGAGCCCGGTGGTGATTTCCGACACCTCCTGCACCCGGCCTTCGGCCGCGCGGCGCGATGAGCCGGCCAGAAGCTGCAAATAGTCGATGACAACGAGACCGAGGCCGCGCTGGCGTTTGAGACGCCGCGCCCGCGCCGCCACCTGGGCGATGGTAAGCCCGCCGGTGGCGTCGATATAGAGCGGCAACGACTGCAACGCCTGCGACACCTCGACGATGCGGTGGAACTCGTCTTCGGAAATCTTGCCGCGACGGATCTTCTCCGAGGAGATTTCCGCCTGTTCGGAGATGATGCGAGTGGCAAGCTGTTCGGCCGACATTTCCAGCGAAAAGAAGGCGACCACCCCGCCGTTCAGTACCTTGGTGGTGCCGTCGGGCCGGTGTTCGGCCTCGTAGGCGGCGGCCACGGCATAGGCAATGTTGGCGGCAAGCGACGACTTTCCCATGGCGGGCCGGCCGGCGAGGATCACGAGGTCGGAGGCCTGCAGGCCCCCCAGCTTCTCGTCCAGGTCCTTCAGGTGGGTCGAAATGCCCGACAGGCCGCCGTCGCGCTGATAGGCGGCCGCGGCCATGTCGACGGATTCGGTGAGGGCCATGCCGAAAGGCTGGAAGCCCTGGCCGTACTTGCCCTGTTCGGCCAGTTCGTAAAGCGCCTGCTCGGCCCGCTCGATGAGGTCGCGGGCCTGCATTTCGACAGGCGTGTCGAAACTGTCGTTGACGACATCGGTGCCGACCTCGATCAGCCGCCGCCGCGTCGCCAGTTCATAGATGGTGCGGGCATATTCCTCGGCATTGATGATGGTGGTGGCCGCCGCCGCCAGCCGCGCCAGGTAGGCGGCGCCGCCGATCTCGGTCAGCGTTTCGTCGCGCTCGAAATAGGTTTTAAGCGTCACCGGGCTCGCCAGCTTGCCCATGCGGATGAGGCTCGATGCGGCCTCATAGATGCGGGCATGCACGGCTTCGTAGAAATGTCCCGGCTCAAGGAAGGCGCTCACCCGGTCGGCGGCGTCGTTGTTGACCAGAATGGCGCCCAGCAACGCCTGCTCTGCCTCCAGATTGTGCGGGGCCGAACGATAGGTCGCTTCGTCGCCGCCATTGCCGCCGGCCACGAGGGCAGGGCGGGTGATCTTCAGTGCCGTTTCCATGCATCCAGGCCTAGCGGACCGGAGGCCTCATGGCGAGCATCGATTTCGCCTGTCCCCGCTGTCCGCGCTATTCACAGGGCAACGCTGCATGATTGCCACAATCTTGTCAAAAGTGCTGGATTTCCGCCACGATTTGTGACTCACCGATGACCGCTGCGCGGCCGCCCGGAAGTTCCAACCGATTCGCCAGCGCAAGCAGTGGTTTAGGGCGCTATTCGGCCGGAATGGACTTGAAGCGCGGGCGCCTGGTGTCGATACGGCGCAGACGCTCTTCTTCCTCGCGCATGTAATCGCGCGTCAGCGGCAGGGCGTGCTGGCTGCGGGTGAACTGGATCTGGAAGTTGTTCAACCCCTGATGCCGGAAAGCGGCCTGCGAACCGGCCAGGTAGAACTCCCACATGCGGCAGAAACGCTCGTCGTAGAGCTTTTTCGCCTCATCGCGGTGGTCGTTGAACCGCCGGGCCCATTCGGCCAGCGTTGCGGCATAATGCAGGCGGAGAACCTCGATGTCGGTGACGTAAAGGCCGGAATTCTCGATCGCCGGCAGCACCTCCGACAGGGCGGGGATATAGCCGCCGGGAAAGATGTAGCGCGCGATCCATGAACTGGTGACGCTCGGCCCGTCGGCGCGGCCGATGGAATGCAGCACCGCCACGCCATCCGGCTTCAGCAGGCTCGCCACCTTGCTGCAGAAGGTATCGTAGTAGCCGATGCCCACGTGCTCGAACATGCCCACCGAAATGATGCGGTCGAATTCGCCCGACACCAGCCGGTAGTCCCGGAGTTCGAATTTCACCTGTCCGGCGATGCCGCGCTGGGCGGCGCGCTCGTTGGAAAGCTTGTATTGCTCTTCCGACAGCGTCACCCCGGTCACCTCGGCGCCGCAGGTCTCGGCGAGATAGAGCCCGAGGCCGCCCCAGCCGGAGCCGATATCGAGCACCTTCATGCCGGGCCGCACATTGAGCTTGGCGGCCAGATGGCGCTTCTTGGCAAGCTGGGCATCGTCCAGCGACTGGGTGGCGCTCTCGAAATAGGCGCAGGAATACTGCCGGTCGCGGTCGAGGAAGAGGTCGTAGAGCTCGCCCGAAAGGTCATAATGGTGGGCGACGTTGCGCCGCGCGCGGCTGACCGGGTTGTATTGTTCTATGCGCCGGAAGTGACGCCGCACCGTCCACAGCCAGTTCAGGCGGGCAGGGGGCTTGCGTCCTTCCAGATTGGAAAGCAGCAGCACCAGGAACTCGTAAACCGTGCCTTTTTCCAGCACCAGCGTACCGTCCATATAGGCTTCGCCCATATAGAGATCGGGATTGATGGCGATCTTGGCGCAGGCCAGTTGATCGGTAATTCGGAATTTTACCGGAGTGCCGCTGCCATCGCCGAAGCGCCAAAGCCTGCCTGTCGGGTCGACCACTTCAAGGTCGCCCTTGGTCACCACAAGATCCAATGCCCGCCGCAGCAGTGCAAACATCGGCAAATCACTTCCCGGGGCGCGGAGTCTTTCACAAAAGCCCCAAAATCGGCCCGCCCCTCAGGCCGAACCCCTGCAACCGGCAGGTATCACTAAAGTATAGGCACTAAGACCGTTTTCGGCAAGACACCGGCCCGCCGCGATCTCACTTTCCTTGACGCAAGGCGGTGTTCTGCGCGTGAAGTCTGACGACAACGTCAAAGGGGCAGCCAATCGGCCGCCCCTCAGTACCTTCGACAAGCTGTGCTCGTTCAGGCGTTTTCGTCCGCTGCGGGTCTCTCGGCCCCGGCGGCCGCTGCGTCCTCGCTGCCTTCCTCGGCCGCGAGATCGTCGGGAGCTGCCTCTTCCTCGAACAGGGCCTCGGCGGCGGCGCGGGCCTCTTCGCGCTCCGAACTCGGGCCGGTCAGGATCTCGCCGCGCGCCTGGGCCGCGGCCTCGTCCTGGGAGCGGGCGACGTTGACGCTCACCGTGACGGAGACTTCCGGGTGCAACGCGATGCGCACCTGGTAAATGCCGATCGACTTGATGGGCGCATCGAGTTTCACCTGGGTGCGATTGACGGCAACGCCCAGTCCCGAAGCCTCGCTGGCAATGTCGCGAGCCGAAACCGAGCCGTAGAGCTGGCCGGATTCTCCCGCCTGGCGCAGCAGGATGAAGGCGGCGCCGTCGAGCTCGCCCGATACGCCCTGAGCGGCCTCACGCTGTTCGGCGTTGCGCGTCTCGAGGACCGCGCGGTCGCGCTCGAAGCGCTGGCGATTGGCCTCGGTGGCGCGCAGCGCCTTGCCCTGGGGCAAGAGGTAGTTGCGGGCATAGCCGTCCTTCACCCGGACGATCTGGCCCATGGTGCCGAGCTTGTCGACGCGCTCCAAGAGGATCACTTGCATGTCATGTCTTCCTTTCGATGTTGTGCAGAGTTGTTTGACGAGGCATGAAAAATTCCGGGCATCACGCGGTGCCGGTCGGCGCCTGGCCGCCGGCCTTTCCGCGCAGGTCGAAGATCAGATCGGCGATCGCCAGCCCCACCAGCGGCGCCATCAGAACCCCCTGCAGCAGGATGAGCGCCAGGTACATCGTGGCAAGGATGAACGCCCGCCCGGCAAACTTCGCCGTCAGGCCGTGCGCCACGGCGAGGCCGAGCAGCACGAAGGCCGAGATCATGGCCCCCAGCGCCAGCGACGCGGTGAAACCGACGAGGTCCCAGGCGCCCCCTGAGGCGCCCGTCGCCATGAAACTGTCGAGCGCCACCAGCAGCCCCGCCGCGGCGAGCGCCCACAGGCTTTGGCGCGGGAAGCGCAGGGCCGAAAAGGGCGCCCACGGCCGCAGGCTGATATTGGAGAGCACCACCACGCGCGCCGCCAGCCACAGGCTGATCATGGTCGCCACATGCCAGATGAGGGTGGCGGCCGGCGGCACCAGCACGACCATCACCTTGACAAAGGCATCGACATCGGCGGTGCGCGCGGGATCCTTGCCGACCAGCATGTCGCCGATATGGCGGGCAATGCCGGCGGTGGCGCCCCTGAGCGATTCAAGATCGCCGCCACCGGCAAGGAGCGTCACTAGCATCACCGCCACGGCGAGCCCCGCCGCCCACAAGACAAGCCGCCCTTCGGGATACCACTGGACGCCGCCGGCCGAAACCTCGCCTTCGTGGGCGGCGGTGCTGGCGGAGGGGCGATGCTTAAGGGCAAGCCAGGTGAGGACGACGGGCGCCGTGGCCGCCGACAGCGCGAACACGAAGCCCATCTGCCAGTTGACCGCCGACATCAGCGCCAGGGTGCCGACCGCGCCACCGGCTGCCGCCGGCAAGGGTCCAAAGGCAAAGCCGGTCACGAACAGCGGCAGCGGGGCGAGGCTGAACAGCACGATACCGATGAGCGTCGGCGACAGCGCCGCCGCCTGCAAGGCGGCAGCAGCACATCCGGCAATGATGGCGACGAGATAGGCGTTCTTCATCGTCGGGCTGTCCCTCATCGTCTTAAGCGATGGGTTAGGAGCGGAGCGGTCCTCAGCGGACGTCTGCCCCAACCGGGGAATACCGGGCCGCGAAAGGCCCGGCCGGGGTTGGTTCTATTTCAGCACGTAGGGCAGCAACCCGAGGAAGCGCGCCCGCTTGATGGCACGCGCCAGTTCGCGCTGCTTCTTGGCCGACACGGCGGTGATGCGGCTCGGGACGATCTTGCCGCGCTCGGAAACATAGCGCTGCAACAGCCGCACGTCCTTGTAGTCGATGACGGGCGCGCCTTCTCCGGTGAAGGGGCAGCTCTTGCGGCGGCGGAAAAACGGCCGGCGGGCCGGCTGGGCTTGCATCGACATCATTCAGCTCCTGCGTTCGGGGCATCATCGCGCGGCGGACGCGGGGCCCGGGGACGGTCGCCCCTGTCGCCGCGATCACCCCTGTCACCACGATCGCCCCTGTCACCGCGATCACCCCTGTCAGGACGATCGCGGCCGAAACGGTCGTCACGGCTCGGCCGGTCATCACGCCCGCGGCGCATCATCGCCGAGGGGCCCTCTTCAAGGGCCTCGACGCGTACGGTCAGGAAGCGGATGACGTCCTCGTGCAGGGACATCTGGCGCTCCATCTCGGCCACCGCGGCCGGCGGGGCATCGAGATTGAACAAGGTGTAGTGGGCCTTGCGGTTCTTCTTGATGCGGAATGAAAGCGGCTTGATGCCCCAGTATTCCATCTTGGCGACCTTGCCGTCGCCGGCTTCGATGACCGACTTGAACTGTTCGGTCAGGGCGTCGACCTGGGCATTGGACAGGTCCTGACGCACCATGAAGGTGTGCTCATAGAGCGGCATGAGTTATGGCCTTTCTCTTCGTTACGTCCTCGCTCGCTCCCGGCGCAGAGCCTCTCCCGAGCCCATCGACGAGAAAGGCTCGAGAAGTCGGTTCCTCGAAAGAGCGGAGACAGGGGAAGACGGGCATTCAAGCCCTGCTGGTCCGGCAAAAATCCGGGCAGCCTTCCTTTCAGCCCCCGACCGGAAATCGGCGACGGGCGGGTTATAGCGGCTGCGGCGCGGTTTGCAAGGGTGTTGTTGGCCTCACGCCAGCGTCGTCTCCGCCAGCTTCACCCAGTAGGAGCAGCCCATCGGGATGATCTCGTCGTTGAAATCGTAGGCCGGGTTGTGGAGGCCGGCCGATTGGCCGTTGCCGATATACATCATGGCGCCGGGCCGCGCCTCCAGCATGAAGGAAAAGTCCTCCGCCCCCATGCTCGCAGCCGCATCGCCGTCGACATTGGCCGCTCCCGCCACTTCCGCCGCCACGGTCGCCGCGAACCGGGCGCGGCCCGCATCGTTCACGGTGACGGGATAATCGCGCACGTAATGGACTTCAGCCTTGGCGCCGTAGGCCTGGGCAATGGTTTCGGCCAGTTCGGTCAGCCGCGTCTGGGCGAGATCGCGGGTCGCCGCATCGAGGGTCCTGACGGTGCCTGACAGGCTGGCGCTGGCGGCCAGCACGTTGGAAACCTCCCCGGCGTGGAACAGGCTGACCGAGACGACGACCGACTTCACCGGATCGGCATTGCGCGAGGCGATGGTCTGAAGCCCCTGCACGATGGCGGCGCCGGCGACGATCAGGTCGGTGCACTGGTGCGGGCGCCCGGCATGCCCGCCGCGTCCGCTCAAGCGGATCTCGAATTCGTCCGCCGAGGCCTGGGCCGGACCGCCCCGGGTCTGGAACTTGCCGGCGTCGAGCCCCGGCCGGTTGTGCAGGCCGTAGACCTCCTCGATGCCGAAACGTTCCATCAGGCCGTCCTCGACCATCTCCCGTCCGCCGCCGCCCAGTTCCTCGGCCGGCTGGAAGATGACGATGGCGTTGCCGCAAAAGTTGCGCGTCTCGGCCAGATACTTTGCCGCCCCCAGCAGCATGGCGGTATGCCCGTCATGGCCGCAGGCGTGCATGCGTCCGTCGGTCATGGAGGCATACGGGCGCTCGACCGCCTCCCTGATCGGCAGGGCGTCCATGTCGGCGCGAAGACCGATGGCGCGCCCGCCATTGCCCTTCGCCCCCTTGATGACGCCGACCACACCGGTGCGGCCGATGCCGGTCACCACCTCGTCGACCCCGAACGACTTCAGCTTGTCGGCGACGAACGCGGCGGTGCGCTGGACGTCGAAAGACAGTTCAGGATGCTGATGCAGTTCATGGCGCCAGCCTGTGATCTCGTCGTGGAATTCCGCCAGCCGGTTGATGACCGCCATCCCTCGTAACCCCTTTGCTGTTCATGCCTGCGGCGTCTGGCCGCCCAGAACCGTTGCGTAGCGCCCGGCATCGATATTGCCGCCGGAGATGATCACGCCGACCCGCTTGCCCGCCATTTTCTGGCGCTCCTGCATGACTGCGGCAAGCGCCCCGGCGCCGGCCCCCTCGGCGACCGTCCGGCTGGCGCGATGGATGAGCCGCATGGCTTCCGCCAGTTCGTCGTCCGACACCTCGACAATGCGCTCGGCGCCCTTTGCGATGACATCGAAGGCCTCCGGGCTGGGCACTCTCACCGCCATGCCCTCGGCAAAGGTTTTCACGCGATTGGTGGAGACCGGGCGTCCCGCCGCCAGCGACAGCGAATAGGCGTTGGCGCCCTGCGACACGACACCGATCACCCTGGTCTTCAGGCCCAGGATGTCGCGTGCCGAGATCACCCCGCAAATACCCGAGCCAAGACCGATGGGAACATAGACGGCATCCAGTTCGCCGGCTTCCTCGAACAATTCAAAGGCATAGGTCGATACCCCCATCACCAGCTCGCGGTCGAAGGAGGCGACCATGGCGAGGCCGCGTTGGCGCGCCAGATCGACCGCGTACGCCCTGGCCTCGTCGAAATCGGCGCCGTGCTCGATCAGTTCGGCGCCCAGGGCCCGCATCGCTGCATTCTTCACCGGCGAATTGTTCTCCGGCACCACGATGGTGGCCTTCAGGCCCTCGCGCCGGGCGGCAAAGGGGATGGACTGGCCATGATTGCCGGTCGAGGCGGTGATGACGCCCGAGGTCTCGCCACGCTCCTTCCTGAGGCGCATGTGGACGAGGCCGCCGCGCACCTTGAAGGCGCCGAGCGGGGTGAGGTTTTCATGCTTTGTCCACACCTCTGCCCCGGTGGCGGCGGCGATCAGCGGCCACACCATCTGCGGTGTGGGCTTGAGTGTGCCATAGACAATGGCGCGGGCGCGTTCGGCTTCGGCGCGGGTGAGCATCTGGCAGGGCTCCACTGGCGGACCACGGATGCCCTGTCATAGCGACTTCCCTATTAGGCGCAAGCCTCACACAGCGGGCGGGTAGCGGAACTGGCCGGTGATGGTGAAGGCGAACAGCGTGTCTTCGAGTTGCGTACCGCGGCCGATGTTGTGCAGCATCAACGGTCGGCTGTGATCGGCATTGGGGTGGTCGGTGACAAGCGCGATGTGCGGCAGATTGCCGGGCAGCGTCTGGGTGACGAGGTCGCCGGGCGCGAATTCGTCGGGGCGTTCGCCCGCCACAAGCCGCGCCCCGCGTCGCGTCAGGAAGACCTGCAGATTGGGCACCCGGCGGTGATCGATATTGGCATCGGGACCCCGTTGTCCCCATTGCTGCGGATAGGCGGCGAACGCACGCTGCATGTCCTCGTGGACCAGACGCTGCAGGTCCATGCCGAAGGCGTCGCGATAGGCACGGATAATGACGTCGGTGCAGACGCCATGGTCGCGGGCGATGTCGCCCATGGGATAGGCGATCTGCCGGTAGCCGGGATCGTAGACGGTCGTCTCGCCCACCTGATCCTCCGCCGACGCGATGAGCGTGCGGGCCCAGGGCTGGGGTCCGGGCAGGCGAACCCGCGCCATGGCGGCAAGCCGTCGCAAGGGCGGCACGGCGAATCCGGCCCCCGCAAGGGTGGTGACTGCGCCTGCGACCATGATGCGACGGGTGAACATGACTGGACCTCCTCATTGAGCGTCATCGCCAGGTCTGGAGTGCCGCGGTCCCGGCGAAAACGCGATGGATTTACAAACCGCCGCCTTGGGTGAAGGTGATAGCGGGCCAATATGTCTTCACCTTGACAAGCCGAAGGCGGCCATGCTTTGAGCCCTCAACTATTCGTGACCAGGAGCCCCTCATGACCGCTGCTTTCACCTTTCCCGGCCAGGGCAGCCAGGCCGTGGGCATGGGCCGGGAGCTGGCGGAAGGGCACGCCTCGGCCCGCGCGGTGTTCGAGGAGGTGGATGCCGCCCTCGCTCAGCCACTTTCCCGCCTCATGTGGGAAGGCCCCGAGGACCGGCTCACCCTCACCGAGAACGCCCAGCCCGCTCTCATGGCGGTATCCATGGCGGTGGTGCGGGTGCTGGCTGACGAGCACGGTATCGCGACCAGCCAGGCTGCCGCCTTTGTTGCCGGCCATTCGCTCGGCGAATATTCGGCATTGGCCGCCGCGGGAACCTTTACCCTCGCCGATGCCGCCCGCCTCCTGCGCATCCGCGGCCGTGCCATGCAACAGGCAACCCCGGTCGGCACCGGCGCCATGGCGGCGTTGCTGGGCCTCGATTTCGATGCCGCCGCCGAAGTCGCCGCCGCGGCGGCCGAGGGCGATGTGTGCCAGGCCGCCAACGACAACGGGCCGGGGCAGGTGGTGATTTCCGGTTCTCGTGCCGCCGTCGAGCGTGCCCTCGACATCGCCAGGGCCAGGGGTGCCAGGCGCGCCATTCTGCTGCCGGTGAGCGCCCCCTTCCATTGTGCCCTCATGCAGCCGGCCGCCGATGCCATGGCGGAAGCGCTCTCGGGAGTTGCCATGCACGATCCCGCCGTGCCGCTGATCGCCAACGTGGTGGCCCGCCCCGTCACCACGGCCGAGGAAGTGCGCCGGCGTCTGGTCGAGCAGGTGACCGGCACGGTGCGCTGGCGCGATTGCGTCGGCTACATGGCCGGCCATGGTGTTAATCTGTTCGCCGAACTGGGCGCCGGCAAGGTGCTGACCGGCCTTGCCCGGCGCATGGCGCCCGAGGCAAGGGTGATGAATGCCGGCACGCCAGCCGAACTGGCCGAACTGGCCGCGGCGCTCCGGGGCTGACGGCGGGCAGCGGCAAGGAGGGGGGACAAACCCATGTTCGATCTGACCGGCAAATGCGCTTTGGTGACGGGTGCCAGCGGCGGCATCGGCGCAGCCATTGCAGCGGCCCTGCACGGCCTCGGCGCCACCGTCACCCTGTCCGGCACCCGCGAAGCGGTGCTGGCTGAAGTCGCTTCGGGGCTTGGCGGCGAGAAGGTGCACATTGCTCCTTGCAACCTTGCCGATCCCGACGCGGTGGAAAAGCTGGTGCCTGCCGCCGAGGCCGCCATGGGCAAGCTCGACATTCTCGTCAACAATGCCGGCATCACCCGCGACAACCTCGCCATGCGCATGAAGGACGAGGACTGGGCTGCCGTCATCGACGTCAATCTGACCGCCGGCTTTCGGCTGGCGCGCGCCGCCATGCGCGGCATGATGAAGCGCCGCTTCGGACGGATTATCGGCATCACCTCGGTGGTCGGTGTCACCGGCAATGCCGGCCAGGCCAATTACGCCGCCGCCAAGGCCGGCATGATCGGCCTGTCGAAAGCGCTGGCCAAGGAACTGGCTTCACGCGCGATCACCGTCAATTGCGTGGCGCCGGGCTTCATCGAGACCGCCATGACGCAAGGTCTGAACGACAGGCAACGCGAGGCAATTCTGGCGATGGTGCCGGCCGGACGTCTGGGCAGGAGTGATGAAATCGCTGCCGCGGTTGCCTTCCTGGCCAGCGATGAAGCCGCCTATGTCACGGGCCAGACCTTGCATGTCAACGGCGGCATGGCAATGATCTGAGCGTGTCGGAATGGGTGATTCCCACACCCGACCGGGGCGGTGATTGTCTCTTTGTGGACTACGGGTTATGTGCTAGGAAGCCCGAGGTAACAGGGGGCGCGCGATGCCTTGGAGCGGCGCCAATACGGCTTGCCGGCTGGCCTGAAAGGGTCGCTGCAACCCGGGAGGATCGGCATTAGCGTGCGGTTCGGGATACTCGAATCCCAGGCCAATATTGAGCGAGGACAAGAAAGAATGAGCAACGTAGCAGAGCGGGTTAAAAAGATCGTTGTCGAGCATCTCGACGTGGAAGCCGACAAGGTGGTGCCGGAAGCAAGCTTCATCGAGGATCTGGGCGCCGACAGTCTCGACACGGTCGAACTGGTCATGGCGTTCGAGGAAGAATTCGGCATCGAGATACCCGACGATGCGGCCGAAAGCATTGCCACCGTCGGCGATGCCATCAATTTCATCGAGAAAAGTTCGTCCTGACCGGCGCCGCCGCCCTTTTGGGGGGATTGGCCGAAGGATTGCGGCGCGGGGGGCATGGCGATTTGCGGCCTGCCTCCCGCGTCTTGCTGTTGGGCACCGCCCATGCCCGAATTGCCCGGGCGCCATTTGAAAACTGACTCATCGCAGGAAAGTGACGCATCATGCGCAGGGTTGTCGTTACCGGATTGGGCCTTGTCACGCCGCTGGCTGCGGGGGTTGAGGAATCGTGGCGCCGACTGATCGCCGGCCGCTCGGGCGCCGGCCCGATCACCCGCTTCAACTCTTCAGACATGAACTGTCGCATCGCCTGCGAGGTAAAGCGCGGCGATGGCACCGACGGCACCTTCAACGCCGACGAGTGGGTCGATTCCAAGGACCAGCGCCGGTACGACAGCTTCATCGTCTATGCCCTTGCCGCCGCCGCCCAGGCGATGGCCGACAGTGGCTGGAAGCCCGAAACCCATGAGGACCAGTGCCGCACCGGCGTGCTGGTGGGCTCAGGCATCGGCGGCCTGCCGCTCATCGAGGCGACGACGCTGCTACTCGCCGAAAAGGGACCCAGACGCGTCAGCCCGTTCTTCATCCCCGGCAGCCTCATCAATCTGGCCTCCGGCCTGATTTCCATTGCCCATGGCTGCAAGGGTCCCAACCATGCGGTGGTGACGGCATGTTCATCGGGCGCCCATTCCATTGGCGACGCCGGCCGGATGATCGCGCTGGACGATGCCGATGTGATGATCTGCGGCGGCGCCGAGGCCTCCATCAGCCGCATAGGCATTGCCGGCTTTCTCGCCTGCAAGGCCCTGTCGACCGGCTTCAACGACGATCCGCAACGCGCCTCGCGGCCCTATGATCGCGATCGCGACGGGTTCGTCATGGGCGAAGGCTCCGGCATTCTCATTCTCGAGGAACGCGAGCACGCCCTGGCGCGCGGCGCACGCATCTATGGCGAACTGATCGGCTATGGCATGTCGGGCGATGCCTACCATGTGACGGCCCCGGCAGCCGATGGCGACGGGGCCTACCGCTGCATGCAGATGGCGCTCAAGCGGGCCGGTGTCTCGGCCCATGACCTCGACTATGTCAACTCGCACGGAACCTCCACGCCGATGGGCGACGAGATCGAACTGAAGGCTGTCGAGCGTTTGATGGGCAACAACGCTTCGGGCCTGTGCATGTCCTCGACCAAGTCCTCCATCGGTCACCTGCTGGGCGCGGCTGGCGCGGTGGAAGCGGTGTTTTCCATTCTCGCCATGCGCGATGGCATTGCCCCCGCCACCCTCAATCTCGACAACCCGTCGGTCGAGACGGGCATCGATCTGGTGGCGAAGACACCGAAAAAGAAAGAAATAAACACGGTTTTGTCCAATTCCTTTGGTTTCGGTGGTACCAATGCTTCGCTGATATTCCAGCGTCACGCCGACTGAAGGCTCTGTTGGGGAGGACCACGTGGCCGATGACCAGGGCCAGCCGCGCGATCCGGCGCCAGCGCCGGAGGCCGACCGCCACATCCGCGTTCCCGAACCGCGCATTTCCCGCCGGACGTCGGCCAGATCGATCGTCTTCTCGCTGTTCGCGATCTTGTTCGCCGTCGTCGTGGCGGTCTCGGTGGTGGCGGTCTGGAGCTACAAACTCGCCCAGGCACCAGGCCCCCTGTCGCAGACCCGCAACGTCGTCATCGAGCGCGGCAGCAGCAACGAGGACGTCGCCGCCCTGCTGGAGAAAGACGGCATCGTCGACAATGCCCATGCTTTCCTGGCGCTCATCTGGCTGACCAAGCCGGGCGCCCCGATCATCAAGGCGGGGGAGTACGAATTCACCGCCGGCATTTCCATGCAGGATGCGCTCGCCCTGATCCGCTCCGGGCGGGTCGTCACCTACAAGCTCACCATGCCTGAAGGCTGGACCAGCGCGCGCATACTGGAACGCATACGCAATCAGCCCGCCCTGACCGGCGAGATCACCCGCCCGGCGCCGGAGGGCTCGCTCCTGCCGGATACCTATCTCTACCATCGCGGCATGAGCCGTGACGACCTGATCGCCGAAATGCAGGCCACCCGCGACAGGGTGCTGAAGCAGTTGTGGGCCGGTCGTGCGTCCGGGCTGCCGCTGAAGACACCTGAGGAAGCGGTGATTCTCGCCTCCATCGTCGAAAAGGAAACCGGCCTTGCCGAAGAGCGCCCGCGTGTCGCGGCAGTGTTCGTCAATCGCCTCAAGCGCCATATGCGGCTGCAGTCGGACCCCACCACCATCTATGGCATTACCGAAGGCAAGTCGCGTCTGGAGCGGCCGCTGCGGCGCTCCGACATCGCGGAAAAGACTCCCTACAACACCTATCAGATCGACGGCCTGCCGCCGACGCCGATTGCCAATCCGGGTCGCGAGGCGCTCGCTGCGGTGCTCAACCCGATCAAGTCGGACGAGCTCTATTTCGTGGCCGATGGCACCGGCGGGCATGTCTTTTCCGCCACCCTCAAGGAGCATCAGGACAATGTGAAGCGCTGGCGGCAGCTTGAGCGCGATCAGCGCGATGCCACAGCCGTGGCCGATGCACCCGCTGCTCCCGACACCGCCGGCCAGAAACCTGTGGATCAGGCCACCGACACCGCCGGTCAGAAACCTGCCGATCAGGCCGCCGAGCCCGCCAAACAAGCAGTACAACTGCCGACCCCCGACGACCTGGCCATTCCCGACACCAGCAGCCAAAGTGACGCCCCGCAGCCGTCTGCCGACCAGCCGGTCGCGGAAAAGTCCACGCAGAGCGCCACCCCGCACCCACACACCGAGCCGGCGGCGCAGGTGGAATCCCGGGATACCGCCAAGGCCAAAGCTATCGCGACCGATGTGCCGGCCAAGCCGGCGGTGCAGCCGAGCGAGACCCCCAAACCGTCCGCCGACCTGCCGGCATTTGCCGAAATTGCCAAGGTCGAGCCCGGCAAGATCATCCGGGTCGCCGGCCGCCTGGTGCCGTTCCCGCGCCCGCGTCCGCAGCGCTGATACCTCGACGCGCGGGCCCCGCAAGGCTCTCCTGCGTCTTGAAATCCGGCGCCCACAATCATAGACATCACGATGTGACGTTTGGACAGCGTGACGATTGTCGCCTTCCGGACGCCGCCGTCGGAGCGAATTGCATGCCGCAGGAAAGGTACAGACACTTGAAAAGCAAGCTGGCCCAACGCATCGTCAGGCGTGCCTTCAGGAAAGCGCACGAACTCGGACTGAAGCCCGTCACCGTTGCGGTGCTCGATGCGCGCGGCGCCCTCAAGCATCTTAAATCCGAGGACGGCTCAAGCCTCATGCGTGCCAGCATCGCCCATGGCAAGGCCTATGGCGCCATTGCCATGGGGCTGGGCTCGCGCGCCCTTTATGAGCGCTCGACCCAGCAACCGCAATTCATCGACGCCATGAACGCCCTGGCGGGCGGTGCGCTGGTGCCGGTGCCGGGCGGTGTCCTGGTGCGCTCGCGCAAGGGCGATATCGTCGGCGCCGTCGGGATCACCGGTGACAGTTCCGACAACGATGAATTGTGCGCCGTGACCGCGATCGAGGCCGTCGGCCTTATCGCCGATAGCGGCAAGGCCTGAGGGCCGAGGGCCGCAGGCGCCCGCCGCATTGTCCCTGCAGTGCGTATTTCCAACTTCGAATAACCGGTTCGTCCGTGCCGTGGTGCCGATGGCATGAACGCCCGCATCGCGGCGGATGAAGCCGGGGCCCCATGCCTTCCGCGCAATGGCATGAGGCTTGCGTCATCGCGATTTCGCTGATTAGACTGCGTTTTATCCGCTTTTCATCAATTGAAAAAGAATTAACATAAAAATGCAGAATTTTGCTGGCGAATTTGCCCAGGCCTTCTGGCTTCTGGCGCACTTCGATGCCGACCTCATGGCCATCGTCGTGCTGTCGTTGCGGGTGAGCCTGTCGGCCGTGCTTCTGGCGGCGCTCATCGGCATGCCGCTTGGGGCATTGCTGGCAGTAACGCATTTTCCCGGCCGCCGCCTCGTCAATGTTCTGCTTGCCGCCCTCATGGGCCTGCCGCCGGTGGTGGTGGGCCTCCTGATCTACCTGCTGCTCTCCCACGCCGGCGTGCTTGGCCCATTGGAACTCCTTTACACCCCGTCAGCCATGATCTTTGCCCAGTCCGTGCTGGTCACGCCGATCATCGCTGCACTGGCCCGCCAGACCATTGAGGACGTGCATGGCGAATATGCCGAACAACTTGCCGTCCTCGGCGTCGGTCCCTGGCAGCAGGTCGCAACCTTGCTGTGGGACGCCCGTTTCAGCCTGTTGACGGCGCTGCTGGCCGGCTTCGGCCGTGCCATCGCCGAAGTGGGCGCGGTGATCATCGTCGGTGGCAACATCAACCACGTGACCCGCGTCATGACCACCGCCATCGCGCTGGAAACCTCCAAGGGCGACCTCGCGCTGGCGCTCGGTCTCGGCGTCATCCTGGTGTCCATCGCCGTGGCGGTGAACGCCCTGGTCTTCGGCTTGCGCGCCACCGCCGCGAGGGCCGCTCATGGCTGAGGCGCAGGTCCTGCCGGTGACCGCAACCGGCATCATGCTGGCGCGCCACGGCCGCCGGCTGCTCGATGTGCGGGAGCTGCAATTCGGCGGCACCGGCTTTACCGTGGTGCTCGGTCCCAACGGGGCGGGCAAATCCCTGCTCCTCAGGGTCCTGGCCGGTCTCATCGAGCCCGATGCGGGCACTGTCGCCTGGGCAGGCCGTCCCCCCGACCGGGCGCGTGCGCCGCGCCTCGGCTTCGTCTTCCAGCGTCCGGTCCTGTTGCGCCGCTCGGCGCGCGCCAACATCGTCTATGCCCTGAAGGTCACCGGCATGCCGGCGGCCTTGCGCAGGGCAAGGACCGATGCCGTCCTCGCTGCCGCCCGCCTCGAAGACATCGCCGCATCGCCTGCGCGCCTCATGTCGGGCGGCGAGCAGCAGCGCCTGGCGCTGGCCCGCGCCCTGGCGCTGGAGCCGGAGTTGCTGTTCCTCGACGAGCCGACCTCGAGCCTCGATCCCGCCTCCACCAAGGCGATCGAGGACATGCTGCGCACCGCCGCTCTCGCCGGCACCCGCATCGTCCTCGTCACCCACGACACCGCCCAGGCGCGACGCCTGGCCGATGAAGTCGTGTTCCTGCACCACGGCCGCGTGCTCGAACGCGCCGATGCCCGAAGCTTCTTTCACCAGTCCGAAAGCCGCGAGGCGCGCGCCTATCTCAATGGCGCCATCCTTGCTTGAATCAGAAAGGGAGAAATCATGTCCAACATGCTGAAATCCATAGCGATCGCCGCCGTAGCCATGGTGGGGCTCGCACTTCCCGCCATGGCCGGCGACTTCATCCTGGTGCAGTCCACCACCTCGACCCAGAATTCGGGCCTATATGAATACCTGCTGCCCATCTTCACCAAGAAGACCGGCATCGAGGTACGTGTCGTGGCGGTCGGCACCGGCCAGGCCATCAAGAACGCCATGAACTGCGATGGCGACGTGCTGCTGGTGCATGCCAAGGCGGCCGAACTGAAGTTCGTCGCCTCCGGCTATGGCGTCAAGCGCTACGACCTCATGTACAACGATTTCATCATCGTCGGCCCGGCCGCCGATCCGGCCGGCGTCGCGGGCATGAAGGATGTCGTGGCGGCGCTAGAAAAGATCTCCGCGACCAAGGCGCCGTTCCTGTCGCGCGGCGATGATTCCGGCACCAACAAGAAGGAACTGGCCCTGTGGAAAAAGGCCGGCATCAACGTCAAGAAGGCGTCCGGCACCTGGTATCGCGAGACCGGCTCCGGCATGGGCGCCACCCTCAACTCGGCCGTCGGCATGGAAGCCTATACCCTGACCGATCGTGCCACCTGGATCGCCTTCAAGAACCGCGGCGACCTGAAGATCGCCGTGCAGGGCGACAAGGACCTGTTCAACCAGTACGGCATCATGCTGGTCAACAAGGACAAGTGCCCGGCGGTCAAGACCAAGCTCGGCAAGGTGTTCATGGACTACCTCCTGTCGCCGGAAGGCCAGAAGGTCATCGCCGCCTACCGGCGCAAGGACCAGCAACTGTTCTTCCCCGACGCCAAGCCGATGACCTCCAACTAAGCTGGTCCGGGCTTTGGCCCTATCGCACCCTTCTCCTCTTTGCCATGATCGGCAAATGCCGGTGGTGGCAAAGAGGGGTCTTGAGGCATGGCATTGAAGGTCATCGGGGCGGGATTCGGGCGCACGGGCACCGATTCCATGAAGGCGGCGCTCGAGGAGATCGGCCTCGGGCCCTGCCACCACATGAAGGAGCTGCTGGCCGATCCCGACCAGATGCAGCATTGGCGCTGGATCGCCGCCGGCAATACCCCCGATTGGGACGAGACCTTCGCCAACTATCGCTCCGCCGTCGACTGGCCGTCGGCCTTTTACTGGCGTGAGCTTGCCGCCCATTTCCCCGATGCCAGAGTGCTGCTGACGCTGCGCAGCGCCGAAAGCTGGTATGAGAGCTTTTCGAGGACCATCCTGCCGGTTCTGGGCGCCACCACGACGCCCGACAGTGTGGGGAACAGAGTGATCCTTGAAGGCGTATTCGGCGGCCGGGCAGGCGACCGGGCCCATGCCATCGGCGTCTTCGAGCGCAATACCGCCGACGTGATCGCCGCCATTCCGCCCGAGCGGCTGCTTGTCTTTCAGGTCGGTGATGGCTGGGAACCGCTATGCCGATTCCTCGGCAAGCCCGTGCCGCAAACACCCTTTCCCCGCAAGAATTCCACTGAGGAATTCCATGCCATGGTGGCACGGGTCCACAGCGGCGGAAAGCCCTGATGCCGCGGTGCTGTGCGCTCAGGGCGCGTTGTAGTGAATGTCGCCGATGGCGCTGACGTCGTAGCCACCCAACTCCAGCGCATGGTCGCGAAACCGCGCGGTGCGGGCAAAGGCCCAGAGCCTCTGCAAGGGCGGGTTGAAATAATCGCGCCGGCATAAGGCGAGATCGAAACGTTCGCTGGCCAGTGGCACGAAGTCGAGGCGGTACTGGCGCGCCACGGCCTCGATGGCCAGCCCGGCATCGGCTGAGCCCGCCGCGACGGCCTGCGCCACATCGCTTTCGTTCAGCGCCGGCTTGGGCATGAAGCGGACCGCATCGGCAAGGCCGGGGGTGCCGGCGAGGAGCCGCTGCAACAGCCCATGGCTGCCGGCACCCGGCTGGCGGCCGATGAGGGTGCGCCCGGCGAGGTCCGAAAGCTGCACGATGCGCTGCGGATTGCCCGCCGGCACGATGAGGCCCTGGCTGCGCTTCGCCCATTCGACCAGCACCACGGGCTCAAGCGGCAGCGCCGCCGCCACAGCCTGCGGGTTGGCCGAGCCGCCGGCTGCGTCCGCCAGATGCAGGCCGGCCGCCACGGCCTTGGCCGCCGCCAGGCGCTCAAGTCCGTCGCCCGAGCCGTTGAAGAAGGTGGCAAGTCCCGTGTCCGCCTCGCGCAAGGACCACTCGAGCAGCGGATCGTGGCTTCCCGCCACCACCGCCGGGCGTGCCACGGGGCCTTTCAGTTCGCTCCCCAGAGTGGTGTGGCCTTCCAGCCAGGCGATCAGTTCAGCGCGCGGGAACAGCAGCTTGCCGGTGGCGCGGGTAACGGGGAGGCGTCCCTCCGCTACCATGTCGTAAAGCTTCCTCTCCTTGATGCGCAGGAGTTCGGCCAGTTCCTTGGCGGTCAGATAATCGTGCATCGCTGCCTAGCGCCTCCGGGTGACGATGGTGTAGCCGATGAGGGCGGCGATGACGATGCTGCCGCCGGCAAGGGCGGCAACGCCCGGCGTCTCGCCGATCACCAGCCACACCCAGAAGGGCCCGAGGATCGGCTCCAGTGTCGAGATGAGGGCCACATCGGCGGCCGGCGCCAGGCGCGCCCCGGTGACGAAGATGGCGAGCCCGAGCCCCAGTTGCGCCGCGCCGAAGACGATCAGCAGGGCGAATTGCATCGGCGCCGGGCTGAGAGGGGCCGCCAGCGGCAGGACGACGAGGGCGGCAAGGCCGGTGCCGGTGAAGACCGCCGGCGTCATGCGGATGTCGGGGTGCCGACGCATGGTGACGATGGCGACGCCGTAGCCCAGCGCGATCAGCATGGCCACCAGATCGCCCTTCAGCGTGCCGTGCCCCCAGGCCCCCGAAACCATGACCGCCACCCCCGCCATGCAGGCGAAGATGGCGACGAAGGCGGAAAAACCCGGCCGTTCGCCGAGCATGCCCCAGGCCAGCAAGGCCGCCACCAGCGGGGCGCTCGACATGATGATCAGCGCATCGGCGACCGAGGTGAGGTTGAGGGCGACGATGAGGGCGATCGAGGCGGTGGCAAAGCACAGGGCCACGATGAAACCGGGCAGCCCCATGCGGCGAAAGAGATCGGCGGTGCCGCGCCCGTCGCGCGCCAGCATGAAGCAGCCGAGGAAGACGGCTGCAAACACCGAGCGCCAGAACACCACCGTCCACGAATCGAGGCTGCCCAGCACCCTGACGATCAGTCCGCCGGTCGACCACATCACCGCCGACAGCGTGATCAGCAGCAGGCCGTTGCGGCGCGCCGTGCCGACCGGGTCGAGAGGCTGGACCGCCGCTGTCAAAGCCGCCCGTCCTCCTTCAGCACCTGATGCGCCGCCTTGAAGGCCGAAAGCCCTGCCGGGATGCCGGCATAGACCGAGACCTGCAACAGCACTTCCTTGATCTCCTCGACGCTGAGGCCGTTGTTGAGGGCGCCGCGCACATGCAGTTTCAGTTCGTCGGTCTTGCCGAGCGCGGCCAGCATGGCGAGGTTGATCATGCTGCGATCACGTCGCGCCAGCCCCTCGCGCCCCCACACATTGCCCCAGCAAAAGCTGGTGACATGCGCCTGAAACGCCATCATGAAGTCATCGGCCGCGGCCAGTGACTTTTCCACATAGGCAGCGCCGAGCACCTCCTTGCGGATCTCCAGACCCTTGTCGAACAGATCGTTGCCCATGGCTTGCCCCCCTTCAATCCGGTTCCGATGCGAACCGCACGCTAACGCGGGCCGCAAGGGCGGGGAAGGGGGAGGCACAGATTCCACACCACCGTCTTGCCGGTACCTGATACCGGCATCCATTCCACCGGGGCTGCGACTTGCCTGCGAGGCCGGCGGAATGGGCCCCGGGGTCAAGCCCCGGGGTGACGGAAAGCGATGAAAACGTCGGAAAGAGTGGAATGGATGGCCGATTATTCGTCCGGCCGTGACGGAGTTGGCGGAACCTCAGCCCTGCAGGGTTTCTTCCACCAGCCGTGCCCAGTAGCTGGCGCCGATGGGGAGGATCTGGTCGTTGAAATCGTAGTGGGGGCTGTGCAGGTTGGCCTGATCCTCACCCGCTCCCAGCCAGATATAGCTGCCCGCCTTCTTCTGCAGCATGAAGGCGAAGTCTTCCGAGCCCATCACCGGGCCCACCTCGTCGTGCACATTCGCCGCGCCAACCACCCCGGCGGCGATGCGGGCGGCATGGCGGGTTTCGGCCTCGGCGTTGACGGTCGTCGGGTAGCGCCGCTCATAGCGCACCTCGACGCTGGCCCCGTGGGCCGCGGCCACGCCCTTGGCGATGCGCTTGATATGGGCCTCGGTGAGGTCCTGGACCTCGGGCTTGAAGGAGCGCGCGGTGCCGCTCAGGACCACTTCGGCCGGGATGACGTTGCCGGTATCGCCGCCGTGGATCTGGGTAACCGAAACCACCACCGCCTCGATGGGATCGACATTGCGGGCGGCGATGGTCTGCAGGTTGGTGACGATGTGGGCGCCGACCAGCACCGGATCGATGCCCTGGTGCGGCATGGCCCCATGGGCACCGCGGCCCGTAACCCTGATTTCGAAGCTGTCGGCCGAGGCCATCATCGGACCCGCCCGCACCCCCACTTCGCCCACCGGCATGCCCGGCCAGTTGTGCATGCCGTAGACGCCCTGCATGGGAAAGCGCTCGAACAGGCCCTCATCCACCATCACCTGGGCGCCGCACTCGTTTTCCTCCGCCGGCTGGAAGATGACGTAGGCGGTGCCGGCGAAATCGCGGGTCTCGGCCAGGTATTTCGCCGCCCCCAGCAACATGGTGGTGTGGCCGTCATGGCCGCAGGCGTGCATCTTGCCGGGGTTTTTCGAGGCATAGGCCTTGTTGGTCTGTTCGTGGATGTTGAGCGCATCCATGTCGGCCCTGAGGCCGATGGCGCCGTCGCCCGCCTTGTTGCCCTTGATGATCCCCACCACGCCGGTACCGCGCGCCAGCCCCGACACCACTTCGATGCCGAAGCTCTCAAGCTTGTCGGCGACGAATTGGGACGTGCGCCTTTCCTCGAACGCGGTTTCGGGATGGGTGTGGATGTCGCGCCGCCAGGCCGTCATCTCGTCATGCATGGCAGTGATTTTTTCGTGAACACCCATCGGTTTGGCTCTCCTGGTCGATTCGCAATGTCAGGTCGTGTCGTGTATATGCCGGCATGTGGAAATTTTGAGTATAGACGGATTTGCCATCGGCATAAACGCCGGCGCCGTCATGGCGCGGCGTCCTCAAGGATGAAACCGGCGCCGCGCTCGCCCACCATCATGGCAGGTGCATTGATGTTGCCTGAGGTGAGGGTGGGAAAGATCGAGGCATCAACGATGCGCAAGGCCTCCAGACCGTGCACCTTGAGGCGATGGTCGACCACCGCCCGCCGCGGATCCGGACCCATGCGGCAGGTGCCGCAAGGGTGATAGATGGAATAGCCGCGTGCCCGGATGTCGGCGATGAGGTCGTCATCGCTCGCCGTCGCCGGTCCGGGCTTCAGTTCCGCCGCGATGGCCGGCGCCAGCGCCGCCGATGCCGCGAGCCGGCGCAAGAGGCGCGCGCCTTCCAGCAGTTCGTCCACGTCGAGCCGGTTGGCGAGGAAATTGGGCTGGATCAGCGGTGCGGCCAGCGGGTCGGCCGAGGCGATCTCCACATGGCCGCGACTGACCGGCCGGCAGTTGGAGACCGACATGACGAAACCATCGAAAGGATCGGGGCTGACCACGCGTGGCCGATGCGGGGCTTCGCGGCTGAAGCTGTAGGGCGAGAAATAGAGCTGCAGGTTGGGTTGATCGAGGCCTTCGCGCGAGCGCACGAAGCCGCCGGCATGCGAGGTGCTCATGGCGAGCGGCCCCTGATGGGTGAGGAGGTAGCGCACGCCCGCCGCGATCCGGCGCGGCCACGAATTGAGCGCCCTATTGAGGGTGGCGACGCGGGCCTTGTAGACATGATCGTAGCAGACATGGTCCTGCAGGTTCTGCCCCACCGCCGGGACTTCGTGCACCACCTCGATGCCGTGCCGCTTCAGGAGGTCCGCCGGCCCCACGCCGGACAGGTGCAGGAGTTGCGGCGAGTTGATGCTGCCGGCCGCCAGGATCACCTCGCGCCCCGCCTCGGCCACGAAGCCGCGCGCGCCCTTGCGGTATTCCACGGCCGTGGCGCGCCTGCCCGAAAAGCGGATGCGGGTGGCAAGGGCGCCAGTCTCCAGTTTCAGGTTGCGCCGCTTCAGCGCCGGCCACAGCCAGGCCCGCGCCGACGACTGGCGCTTGCCCTGGCGGATGGTGAATTGCAGATAGCCCGCCCCCTCGATGCTGGAACCGTTGAGATCGGTGCTGAATTGGAGCCCGGCCTCCTCGGCAGCAGCGAACCAACTGGTCGCCAGGGGATGGGCGATCTCGGCGCAGTCCATGACCCCCAGGGGTCCGCCCGCCCCGTGCACCGAACTGGGGCCGTGCACATGTTCTTCCATCGCCCGGTAGGCATCGAGCACTTCCACCCAGCCCCAGCCGGGGTTGCCCATTTCCCTCCAGCCCTCGAAGTCGGCCGGGTTGCCGCGCGCATAGACCATGGCGTTGATGGACCCAGATCCGCCCACCACCTTGCCGCGCGGCACGTAGACGCTGCGCCCGCCGAGGCCCTCGACGGGTTGCGAATCGTACATCCAGTTGACGCGCCTGTCGTAGAAGGCCATGCCGTAGCCGAGCGGCATCTGGAGGAAGAACCTGCGGTCGCTGCCGCCGGCTTCCAGCAACAGCACGCTATGGCGCCCGTTCTCGCTGAGGCGGGCTGCAACGACGCTGCCGGCCGAGCCGCTTCCGACAATTATATAGTCGTATTTCATGGCCCCCTCGTTGCGCCGTGTGGCACAGTGCCCATGCCGCAAGAACGTGCCGGGATTGGGGCGGCATTTCACCTGAGACAGGCGGATTCGTCCATATGAAGATCACCGGGCTCGAAACCTTCATCGTCGGCAACCCGCCGCCGCGCTTCGGCGGGCGCTATTTCATCTTCGTCAAGCTCACCGCCTCGGACGGCGTGACCGGCATCGGCGAGGTCTATGGCGCCAGCTTCATGCCGCAGACCATGAAGGCGATGGTGGCCGACGTGTTCGAGCATCACGTGCTCGGCATGGACCCGTTCCGCATCGAGATGCTGTGGCGCAACGTCTATGGCCGCGGCTATTCCGGTCGTCCCGACCCTTCGCTCATGGCCGTCCTTTCCGGCCTCGAAATGGCCTTGTGGGACATCAATGGCAAGGCGGTGGGCAAGCCGGTCTATGAACTGTTGGGCGGCAAGGTGCACGAGCGCTTGCGCAGCTACACCTATCTTTATCCGAGTTCGGGCGATGTCTATGCCGACCCGGCCGTCTATTCCGACCCGGACGTAGCGGCGGAGACAGCGGCGGACTATGTGGCACAGGGCTTTACGGCGATAAAATTCGATCCCGCCGGCCCCTTTTCCACCTTCGATCCGCGCATGCCGGGCCTCGAAGCGCTGGAGCGTTCCGAACTGTTTTGCAAGCGCTTGCGCGAGGCGGTAGGCGCCAAGGCCGACCTTCTCTTCGGCACCCACGGCCAGTTCACGTCCTCCGCCGCCATTCGCCTGGCGCGGCGGCTCGAGCCCTATGACCCCTTGTGGTTCGAGGAGCCGACGCCGCCAGAGATGCCGGAGGAAATGGCCATCGTCGCCCGCCAGACCACCATCCCCATTGCCACCGGCGAGCGCCTCACCACCAAGTACGAGTTCGCCCGCGTGCTGGAAACGGGCGCGGCGCGCATCCTGCAACCGGCGCTCGGCCGGGTAGGGGGTCTGCTGGAAGCAAAGAAGATCGCCGCCATCGCCGAGGCCCATTATGCCCAGATGGCGCCGCATCTTTATTGCGGGCCGGTGGAGGGGGCTGCGAATGTGCAGCTCGCCGCCTGCACCCCCAACTTCCTCATCCTCGAAAGCATCCAGCGCTGGACCGGCTTCCACGCCGAGATCCTGAAGAAGCCCATGCGCTGGGAGGATGGGCATGTCATTCCGCCGAGCGAGCCGGGCCTCGGCATCGAGCTGAACGAGGAGGTGGCCCGCGCCCACCCCTATGACGGCAACGAACTGCACCTCGTGCCGGTCATGGGCCCCTGCTACGAATAGTCCTCTCATCCATCAGGAAACTCCATGCGCTACGGATATATCGGCCTCGGCCATCTCGGCGGCCATCTGGCCGAAAGCCTCCTCAAGGCGGGCTTCGATGTTACCGTCAACGACATCGACAAGACGCTCGCTGCGCGCCACCTGAAGCACGGCGCCAGATGGGCCGATAGCCCGAAGGCGCTGGCCGAAGGGGTGGATGCCGTCATCACCTGCCTGCCGTCGCCGAAGGTGACCGAAGCGGTGCTCACCGGTGACACGGGCGTGCTGGCCGGCCTCAAGGCGGGCGGCACCTGGATCGAGATGTCGACGCTGGGGCGCGACGAGATCATCCGCTTTGCCGCCATTGCCGCAAAGACCGGGGTGCGCACCCTCGAAAGCCCGGTGACCGGCGGCGTCCATCTCGCCGCCCACGGCAAGATCACCGTGCTGGTGGGCGGCGACGAGGCGGTGTTTGCCGAGCACCAGCCGGCGCTGCAGGCCATGGGCGAAAGAATCTTCCACATGGGGCCGCTGGGGAGCGCCTCGGTGATCAAGGTGATCACCAACATGCTGGCCTTCATCCACCTGGTGGCCTGCGGCGAGGCGTTGATGCTGGCCAAGAGGGGTGGCCTCGATCTCGCCCAGGCGTTCCACGCCATCGAGGCCAGTTCCGGCACCTCCTTCGTGCACGAGACCGAGGGCCAGCTCATCCTCAACGGTTCCTACGACATCGGCTTCACCAACGACCTCGCCCTGAAGGACCTTGGCTTTGCCATGCAGTTCGGCCGCGAATTCGGCGTACCGCTGGAACTGGCGGGCATGACCAACCAGATCTTCGTCAAGGCCAAGGAAGTCTATGGCGGCGGCGCCTGGTCGACCCAGGTGGTGAAGCTGCTGGAAGATGCGCTCAAGACCGACCTCAGGGCGCCGGGCTTTCCCGACAAGCTGACGTAGGCAAATCCCGGATTTCGCTTCGCTGCATCCGGGCTTCTGTAACGGGCCCGTGTTGTCAATCCCTTTTTGCGTCATCCGCTCGCCGGGGACTTGCTTCTGTTCGGGGTCGGCTCTGAGGCCGCCGCCTGATGGGGTGCGTGGAGGATCGGTCGGTCCGATCTACGGAAGCGTGATGGCATCTCTGGATGCCTCGACAGCCCGGATGGCGGCCTGACCTGATCCATCGTCCCGGCGAGGGGACTTCGCTTTCGGGAAGGCTGGTGTCGTGACCCGCCCGAAAACTGCTTGTATCCTCCTGTTCAGGCCGCCGCGGCGGCAGGATCGAACGGCTGCTCAGCGGCGAGCATGCGATGCAGGATCACCGCCAGCTTGCGCGCCAGCGCCACCTTGGCCTTGCGCATGCCGGCGCGCCTGGCGATCCGCATCGCCCAGCTCTTGAGCGCCGTACACCCCTTGATCGGCTTGACCAGCATGATGTTGGCTGCCTCGTAGAGCACCGAACGCACCGCTGCATCCCCGATCTTGGAGATGCGGCCGCTGACATCGGTCTCTCCAGACTGGTACTTCCTTGGCGTCAGCCCGAAATGCGCCCCCGCCGCCTTCGAGGATTTGAACCGGGCCGGATCGTCGACGGCGCTGGCATAGGTGAGTGCCACGATCGGACCGACCGCCGGCGTCGTCATCAACAGTCGGGCCTTGCCATCCTGGCGCGCCAAGTCACGCACGCGCTTCTCGAAAGCGTTGAACTCCCGCAGCAAAACCGCATGCACCGAAAGCAGGGCTTGGCCGATCGCCTCCAGGCTCGCGTGGTTGCTCACCAGTTCGCGCACCCGCCCAGGGAAACTCCGCCGCGTCGTCTTGCCGACCTTCAGCCCGAAACCGCGCAGGATCCCGCGCAGGCTGTTCTCGACATCCCGCAGCTTCGATTGGATCAGCTTGCGCGCGGTCAGCAGCGCGCGCGTCTCCTGCGCGCCAATCGACTTGCAGTGTACCGGCTTGAACCAACCCAGCCGCATCAACTGCGCGATCCCGCGCGCGTCATTGCGGTCGCTCTTCACCGGCATCGCCCGGAAAGCATCGCGCACGTGCCGCGTCTCCAGCAGTTCCACCGCAAGACCAGCCCCCTTCAGCGCACCGTAGAGCCATTGCGACAGCGGCCCCGCTTCCAAGCCGATCCGCTCCAGCCTCAGCCCCAGTGAGCCAAACCACGCCTTCAGCGCATCCGGCTCGCTCGCCACCCTGGCTTCCCGCACGATCTTGCCACTCGCATCGACAACGCACACGCTCGAGCATTCCAATGAAACGTCAATTCCAGCATAATAGTCCATGGTCGTCCCTCGTTGATGCTGGGAGCAGGCCACAAAGCCCGACTCCGTTAACACCATCAGTTTGAGGGACGACCGCCCTTCCGCGCTACCCGCCCGTTACCCCATCTACGCTGAGTGCCCTGGATGCCCGGCCTGCGCCGGCATGACGAAGGAGCGGGAAGGATCACGCCCCAATGGTGCCGATCGACCGCCTCTCGCCTGGCTATTGCTGCGAGTTGTCGACCGGCTTCACATTGATCTTGAAGGAGCCCAGCTTCCACCCGATGCCTTCCTCGATGTAGCCCATCTCGAAGGTGACGCGGCTCGGGGTCGAGGCGTAATGGCCGGCATAGCGCAGCCAGCCCTTGGCATCGATCGCGGGCGTGGTGTCGAAGACCGGGGTCATGTTCTGCAGCCCGCTCAGGTTGATATGGCCGTCGATGAAGGACTTGAAAGCCTGATCGAGCGCGGCGACGTCCTGCTGCCCGGCCCAGCGCTCGGAGATGACGCCGTGAAATTCCTGCATGCTCCCGGCGTTGACCGAACGCGCAAAGGCCATGATGATGTCATGGGTCATGCGGACCAGCTCGCGTTCTTCCGGGATCTTGCCCGACGCCGGGCCGGCATCGGCACCGACGGCGCCAAGGTTCAGGTACTGGATGCGCCATAAGCCTTCCTCCTTGACGAAGGTGAGCTTGAGCGAGCGCACCGAGCCATCTCGACTGGTCGCGGTGCCTTCCAGTTCCCCGGTCGCGCCATCGCCCATGCCCGCGATCTTGCGGGCGCCCCAGCTTGTCGAGGTGATGGCATCGAGATGCTGGTCTTTGACGAAGCTTCGAAACGCCGAAATGTCGGTTGCACTGCGGAAGGGGCCCGAGGCGCGGGCATAGGCCTTTTCCACCGCGCCATCGCGCAGGTCGGCGAAGAAGCCGTCCGCCACCTCGGTCAGCGGGCTGGTGAGGCGAAGGACCACAAGGAAGATGGCAACCCCGAAAACGATGAACCCGCCGACGCCGATGGCGATCTTGCGGCCCCAGCCCCAGGGCTTGCGGGGACCGGTGGGCAGGCCTTGCGACGCTGTGCTCATGGTTTCCTCGGTGCTTTTGCTAGACCCCGATATTGTCGATCAGCCGCGTCATCCCCAGCCAGGCGGCGGCCAGCAGGCGGACCGGCTCGCTGGGGGCCTCAAGGCGGCCAAGCGTGTCGGCATTGCGGGCGGCGACGTAGTCGACCTTGAAGCCCGCCTGCTTGAGAAAGGCGCGGGCACGGCGGGTGGCATGGTCGGGGGAACGGTCGCTGTGGATGGCCTCGGCGGCTGATTGCAGCGCCCCGTGGAGAAGGGGGGCGATCTGGCGCTCGGCGGCGCTCAGATAGGCGTTGCGCGACGACATCGCGAGACCGTCGGCCTCGCGCACCGTCTCAACCCCGATCACCGAGGTGGCGATATCGAGGTCGCGGGCCATGCGGGTCACCACCTTGAGCTGCTGATAGTCCTTCTCCCCGAACATGGCGTAGTCGCAACCGGCTTGCGCGAAGAGCTTTGCCACGACGGTCGCCACCCCGTCGAAGAAGCCGGGACGGAAGCGGTCCTCCAGACCGGCCCTGGCGGGGCCGGCAAGGCTGACGGTGGTGGCAAAGCCCGGCGGATACATCTCCATGCCGTCGGGGGCGAAGACGAGATGGGCGCCTGCCTGCTTCAGGCGGTCGATATCGCCGGCCTCGTTGCGCGGATAGCGCGCCAGGTCCTCGGTGGGGGCGAACTGGCGCGGGTTGATGAAGATGGTGACGATCACCCGGTCGGCGCGCCGGATGCCCTGCTCGACCAGGCGGATGTGGCCTTCGTGCAGCGCCCCCATGGTGGGCACCAGCGCCGTGCGCAGGCCCTGCGCCCGCCACGCGCCCACGCGCTGGCGCAACTGCTCCACGGTGCGGACGGTGCTGAGACGGACGGGCGGCATGGGTGAAATTGAACCCAACCGCGGCGCGCTGTCCAGTGGGAAGGACGCAGCGGACCCGAACGGCGTCGCGGGTCTTCAGCCCTTCGGCCATAGTCCTTCCATGCGGACATGATGTTGTTCGAGCAACGGCCTGATCTCGTCGAAGGTTCTTTGATAGCGATAGTAGGGAATGCCCGGCATCATGTGGTGGATGAGGTGCAGGTGCTGGCCGAGCAACAGCCAGTTGGCGCCCGGAAACAACGACACCCGGGTATTGCGGTAGCGCCCGGTCTCATGGTGGTCGTGGTGCGGTGTCCAGGTGAACAGCGTCAGCATCACCGTCTGGCCGATCCACCACGGGATGAACCACAGAACCAGCAGTTCATAGCCGAAGCCCGCAGCGATGATGGCCAGGAACAGGGCGGCCTGAAGTACAAAGGAGATCATGGTGATGACGATCTCGTCGCGCGGCACCCCGTAGGTCAGGCACTCACGATAGAGCTGCAAGGGATTGAAATAGGCAATGAGCACCTTGGGCAGGCGCCACAACAGCCAGCCGGCAAAGCTGCCGCGGGCGTAGATGTCGGGGTCGTCGTCGAAGTTGGTGCGGGTATGGTGCACCATGTGCTGCTTCTTGTGCTGGTAGAAGAACAGCCACAAGGGAAAGCAGGCGAGGGTGCCGACCAGCAGGTCGATCCACGCCAGGTCCTTGTGGCGCGAGGAGATGTTGGCGTGCACCGCCTCGTGCACCACGGTGTAGAGGAAGTAGATATAGCCGGTGTTGACGATTCCAGCCGCCCAATAGGGCATGTGGCCGGCAAGCGCTGCCCACGTGGCGAGCCCGGCGACGATGTTGAGGCCGATGAACAGCGCAAGGGTCGGCCAGCAGAAATCGGGGGTGTTGCGGCGGCCGGCCTCGGCCTCCAGGCGCAAGGTATTGGCGGCATGTGCGGGGGTCGACATCGTGCGATGGGTCCTCGTCCGGGGGCGTTGCGGGTCGGTGAACTCAAAATTGGTTAGTCAACCAATCTTGCATCATGTAAGGAAGGGACGGCGCCGCGTCAACCGGGTTCGAGACGCGGTGAAAGGATATGCCATGCGACAGCGAATGGGAGCCCTCAGGCGGCGCAAGCTGGCCGAGGCAACTCTTGAAACCATGAAGGAAGAAGGCTTCGCCCGCACCACCGTGCAACGGGTGAGCGAGCGGGCCGGCCTGGCGCAAGGCCTCGTCCATCACTATTTCGCCACCAAGGCCGAGATGGTGGAAGCCGCCATCCGCCTTGCCTCCACCGAGATTTCCGCCGAGCTGGTGCGGCGACTGGCCGTGGCCGCAACGCCGCGCCAGCGCCTCGCAGCGGTCGTGCGGGCCAATCTCGCGCCGGCGGTCTTCAATCCCGAGGTGACGCGGGCCTGGCTCGCCTTTGCCGCCGACGCCCGGACCCACCCCCATTATGGTCGCATCGTCACGGCCATCTATGCCCGCACCATGAGCAATCTGCGCCATGCGCTGCGCGCGCTGGTGCCCGATGAAGCGGTTGAGGGCGTGGCGCTCGCCATATCGCTGATGATCGACGGGGCCTGGATGCGTTGCGCGCTGGGGGGCGGGGAGGCGGACGCCGACAAGGTGGCGGCCCGTATCGACGCCGTGGTCGATGCAGCGTTGGACAAGACCGGATGACGCCTCAGCGCCGCCGCCGGTGCTCGCGCGGGATGGGCAGCGGGGCGCCGTCCTTCACTTCCTCCATGACGAAATAGGAGCGCGTGTTCTCTACCATCGGCAAGGCGCCGATGACCCCGCCCAGGAGCGCCCGGTAATGGGTCATGTCGCGCACGCGGGCCTTCACCAGATAGTCGAAGCCGCCGCCCACCATGTGGCATTCGAGCACCTCCGGCACCGGGCGGATGGCACGGTTGAAGGCCTCCAGCGAAGCTTCGTCGCTCGACTTGAGCTTGACCTCCAAGAACACCACCAGCGACAGGCCCAGCGCTACCGGCGCGATGAGGGCACGATAGCCGGTGATCACACCTTCCTGCTCGAGCCGCCTGAGGCGCAGGGTGCACGGGGTGGCGGAGAGATTGACCTTGCGCGCCAGTTCCACCACCGGCAGCCGCCCCTCGCGCTGCAAGACGTCGAGGATGGCGATGTCGGTGGAATCGAGACGTGGCGGATTGGTGATGGCTTTCAAAGCGTTTTACCTATCAAAGAGGTCTTTATCAGGGATTATCGCTACATAATAACTGATAATTGGTGCAAAGCCATAGCCGATTGGCGCTACATTGGTTGTATCGCAACACCAGCCCCTCGTGAGGCCTTGCCATGACCGCCGCCACCCCGAAACTTCCCGATTTTGCGTCCATCTCCGCCATGCTGTTCGCCGATGAGGAAAAGTTGGTGCGCGATCTTTGCAGGTGCGCCCGCCTGAGCGAGGCCGACGGGCAGGCGACCGAGCGGCTGGCGCGGCGGCTGGTAGAGGCGGTGAGGAAGGGCCGGCGCCAGCAGGGCGGCATCGATGCCTTCATGCAGGAGTATTCGCTCTCCAGCGAGGAGGGCGTGGTGCTGATGTGCCTGGCGGAAGCCCTGTTGCGCATCCCCGATGCCGGCACCGCCGACAAGCTCATCGCCGACAAGATCGGCTCCGGCCAGTGGGAGCGCCATGTGGGCCATTCGGATTCGCTGTTCGTCAACGCCTCCACCTGGGGCCTGATGCTCACCGGCCGCTTCATCGACCTGGGTGGCGAGGCAAAGAGCGATGCGCTGAGCTTCGTCAAGCGCCTCACCGGGCGCACCAGCGAGCCGGTCATCCGCCAGGCCATGCGCCACGCCATGCGCATCATGGGCCGCCAGTTCGTGCTCGGGCGCACCATCAAGGAAACCCTCACCATCGCGCGCCCGCTTGAAAAGGAAGGCTATCGCTTTTCCTTCGACATGCTGGGCGAGGCGGCCATGACCATGGCCGATGCCGACCGCTATCTCGCCTCCTACTCAGCCGCGCTGGCCGAAGTGGCGGGCGCCGCCGACAAAGCCCGCGACGTGTTCGCCCAACCCTCCATCTCGGTGAAGCTGTCGGCGCTGCATCCGCGCTACCAGGAAAAGGAGCGCGGCCGCACCATGGACGAGCTCCTGCCGCGCGTCGCCCAACTGGCCGCCGCCGCCAAGCAGCACGGCATCGGCCTCACCGTCGATGCCGAGGAGGTTGAGCGCCTGGAACTGTCGCTGGAATTGTTCGGGCAGTTGGCCCACGACCCGGCGCTGGCCGGCTGGAATGGCCTCGGGCTTGCCGTGCAGGCCTATTCCAAGCGCGCCCTGCCGGTGCTCGAATGGCTCGAAAAGCTCGCCACCCAAAGCGGCCGCATCCTGCCGGTGCGCCTCGTCAAGGGCGCCTATTGGGATACCGAGATCAAGCGCGCCCAGGAAGGCGGCTTTGCCGATTTCCCGCTGTTCTCGCGAAAAGTCGAGACCGATGTCTCCTACCTCGCCTGCGCGAAATTCCTGCTGCAGCACCGCGAGCGCTTCTATCCGCAATTCGCCACCCACAACGCCCATTCGCTTGCCGCCGTCGCCACCATGGCCGGCAATAGGGAAGGTTTCGAGTTCCAGCGCCTGCACGGCATGGGCCAGGCGCTCTATGACGAGGTGGTGGGCCGCGATCGCATGAACCTGCCGTGCCGCATCTATGCGCCCGTCGGCAGTCACGAGGACCTGCTCGCCTATCTGGTGCGGCGGCTGCTGGAAAACGGCGCCAACACTTCCTTCGTGCATCGCCTCGCCGACGACGATGCGCCGATCCGCGAGATCATCGCCGATCCGGTGGCGCAGGCCGAAAACCTCAACCCGGTGCGCCATCCGCGCATCGCCCTGCCGGCCCGCATCTTTGGCGCCCGCACCAACAGCGCCGGCATCCCGATGTGGGACAACGCCACCCGCGAACCGCTGGTCAAGGGGATCGAAAAGGCGCTTGGTCGGCCGGTGGAAGCCGGCGCCGTCATCAACGGCAAGACGGTTGCAGGCGGTGCCTCCCGCCCCATCACTTCGCCGCATGACCGTTCGGTCACCGTCGGCAACGTACGTGAGGCGGGCAAGGCCGAAATCGAGGCCGCCCTTTCCGCCGCCCACAAGGTGCGCTTCGACTGGAACGCCCTTGGCGGCGAGGCGCGCGCCAAAATCCTCGAAAAGGTGGCCGACCTCTATGAGCGCGACCGCATTCCCTTCATGGCGCTGCTGGTGCGCGAGGCGGGCAAGACCCTCGACAACGCCCAGGCCGACCTGCGCGAGGCGGTCGACTTCCTGCGCTATTACGCATCGGAAGCCCGCGCCAAGTTCTCATCGCCCGTCACCATGGCCGGGCCCACCGGCGAGCGCAATCTGCTGACCCTCAACGGCCGCGGGGTGTTTGCCTGCGTGTCCCCGTGGAATTTCCCGCTCGCCATCTTCACCGGCCAGATCGCAGCCGCCCTTGCTGCCGGCAACGCCGTCATCGCCAAGCCGGCCGAGCAGACCCCGCTCATTGCCCATCACGCCGCAAAGCTGATGGTCGAGGCAGGGGTGATGCCGGGCGCCCTGGCGCTGTTGCCGGGCGACGGGGCGAGCGTCGGCGGACCGCTGATGGCCGACAAGCGAATCTCCGGCGTTGCCTTCACCGGCTCCAACGACACGGCCTCTATCATCAACCGGGCGCTGGCAGCCCGCGACGGGGCCATCTTGCCGCTGATCGCCGAGACCGGCGGCATGAACGCCATGATCGTCGATTCATCCGCCCTTCCGGAACAGGCGGTGCGCGATCTTGTGGCCTCGGCCTTCGACAGCGCCGGCCAGCGTTGCTCGGCCGCCCGCGTCCTCTTCGTGCAGGACGACATCGCCAAACGCTTGTTGCCCATGCTGACGGGCGCCATGCAGGAACTGCGCATCGGCGATCCCCTCGATTATGCAACCGACGTCGGCCCGGTGATCGACGAGGACGCGCGCAAGATGCTGGACGGCCACAAGGCGCGCATGAAGGCGGAAGCCAAGACCCTCATCGATCTGCCGCTGCCAGAGGCGACCAGGGGCGGCACCTTCGTATCGCCGGCGGCCTATGAATTGCCGAACCTGAAAACCCTTAAGCGCGAGGTCTTCGGCCCCGTCCTGCACGTGGTGCGCTTCAAGGGCGACAGGCTGGGCGAGGTGTGCGAGGCCATCAACGATACCGGCTATGGCCTGACGCTCGGCCTCCACACCCGCATCGAGCAGACCGTGGACGAGGTGCGTCGCCACATGCGGGTGGGCAATTTCTACGTCAACCGCAACCAGATCGGCGCCGTGGTGGGCGCCCAGCCGTTCGGCGGCGAGGGCCTTTCAGGCACCGGTCCCAAGGCCGGCGGTCCCCACTACCTCTACCGCTTCGCCACCGAACGGGTGATGTCGGTCGACACCACCGCCTCCGGCGGCAACGCGGCGCTGATGTCGATGGAGGAGGGGGAGGGACGGTAGGGTTTTAAACTCAATGTCTTCTAATGGGATCGCCGTTGTCATAAGCTCACCATGGCAAATCAACCAGTGAGCGTCAGTAACGACACCTGCGAAAGAATATAATACTGCAATGACCGAGCCATACGAAGAATTATTTCAGATTGCAGATCACTTAGAACAATTGCTGCGACGGAGCGACGAGCCTGAGATCAGGGTACCGTTGGAGACACTAAAAGCGGCTGCACAAGAAGTGGGACGTGCTTTCAGTGGTTCCTGGCTTGGATATCATGCGAACGTATATTACGAGGGGTTAACGCCACCGCCACCGGGCGCACATTTCAGCCAAGAATGGGGCTTGATGCATGTCTTTTCCAATTCGCTCGGCAGCCATGGGGATTGGCGCGAATACGATAGTAAGAAAATTAGAACTGCAGTATATGAGTTAGCGAAAAATCCCGAATTAGAAGCAGCCCGCCTGTTAGCTGCAGAGTTGTCGGGCGTTTTCGATGCCAAAAAGGCAGATGTCTTTTCTATAATTGAAACTGAGATTGCGCGTAACGAGGATAAATATTTGAATCGATTGAAGATTGAAGTAGACAATTGTTTGGAATTATCTGAAACAGAAATTGCAGAACGTATCAGTCCGAAAGGCGCTATTTTGACACGGGATAACGTTGCCCTGGGCCAGGGAAAACGAGTTCCGCCTCACATTTCTGTTATGACTGATGCTTTGGCAATCCAACATACATTCGGGATCGTCAGAAACCTTGCAAAGTGCGCGAGACAGGCAGGATCGCATCTTTCGCGCCAACGCCGCCGGCAGCGAAGGGCAGAAGTCGTTGGAACAAACGTTTTCATCGGCCACGGTCGCTCGCCGAGTTGGCGTGAACTCAAGGATTTCATTGAAGATCGATTGAGACTTCCGGCGGATGAATTCAATCGAGTACCTGTCGCGGGAATCACCAACATCGCACGCCTTTCTGAGATGTTGGATGCGGCAGCTATCGCGTTCCTCATTATGACAGGTGAAGATGAACAGCCAGATGGCAAATTGCGTGCTCGGATGAATGTGGTTCACGAGGCTGGGCTGTTTCAAGGTCGGCTTGGCTTCACGCGCGCCATCGTCCTGTTAGAGGACGGCTGCGAGGCATTTAG
>CAVVDT010000010.1:0-177776 GCA_963747005.1 uncultured Alphaproteobacteria bacterium
CCTATTCATAGAGGGTCTTTTGCGGTGTTGAGCTGCGAGGGTTGCGTGCGGGATCGAGGCGTCTTTTGCACCGCGGCTGGAGTTGAACTTCTGGAATGCGTTGAGGGTTGGAGGGTGCGGCTCGGCGGGGCGACTTGGCCCCGTGGGCTATGGGCCGGCAGGCTGCAGGGTTATGGCGATCTGGCGGAACAGATCGGCCTCGGGACAGGCGGCGGCGAAGGCCAGACGGATGCGCGAGACGGTTTCGATGACGCGAGCGCCCAGCTTCAGCAGCCTGAGCCGGATGGTGGCGAACTCGGCCTTGACCAAGGCATGGGCCTTGGGGATGGCGTCACGGACAGTGAGCATCAGCCAGTAGGCTGCGGTATGGAGCACGAGGCGGACCTGGTTGGCGATCGGCGACCGGCAGCTCGTGCGGTCGGAGGCGAGCTGGCTCTTGTGCATCTTGATGAGGTTCTCGGCCTGACCGCGAGCGCAGTAGATCACGTCATAGATGTGCTCGGACGATCCCTCAGCGATGTTGCTCACGACGAAGCGGATATCGAGGCCAAGAGCAGTTGCCTCGATGCGGGCACAGATACGGCGCTCAATCTTCCAGGATTTTGCCGCGTATTGCGTCTCGGTGAAGCCGCGCAGGACGGGCTTGTGCTCAAGCGCGCGACGGGTGCGGATGTTGTCGGCGGCGGCGTCCACGAGACGGTGGAGAACCTGGTTGCCGGGCAATCCGAAGACATAGGTGACGCCATTGTTCTCGCACCACTGCATGACCTGCGGGCGGCCGTAATGGCCGTCGCCGCGGATGGTGATGGGGGTAGTCGGCCAATGGCGGCGGATGCGATGCACCAGACGCCGGACATGACCACGGATCTCCTGGCCCGTAGGGGTCTTGCCCGGACGCAGGATCATGGCCACCGGTCGTCCCGTCGCGGTGTCGTAGATGTGGATCGGCAAGAAGCACCGCTCGTCGTAATGGGCGTTGAACAGGGACAACTGCTGGTGGCCGTGCACGACGTCGAGCGTGTCGTCGATGTCGAGTGTCACGCTATCTGGCGGCGTACGGTAGCTCGACAGCCAGAGATCGACCAGGACATGGCCGAGGCGAATGACGGTGCGCAGGTCGGGCAGGTTCTCCATCCGCGACAGGGTCGGCTGCGAGCACAGATCCAGGCCGTTATCTGGCAGGCGACCGCAGGCCAGCTTGAACGCAGGATCGCTGCGCAACCGGTCGAGGTCATTGGCGTCCTCGTAGCCGCAGGCAATGGCGAAGATGCGGGCGCGCAGGATGTCAGCCATGGCGTGCGTTATCCGGTCCGTGTCGCGAGGGTCGCGGATCACCGCGGCGAGCCGCTCGGCCAGCCCGAGACGCCGCTCGGCCGCCGCCAGCAGCATGACGCCGCCGTCCGAGGTGATCCTTCCACCATCAAAGGCGGCGGTCACTTTCTTGCGCTGAACGGCTGGAAACAGGAATGGCAGGATTGTATCGTGGGTCATGGCGGATGTGGCAGGCTCGATGCGGTGGAAAGGGATGCGCTTCGCAACCAAATCCTACGCCACATCAACCATTTAGGCTACATCCGCCAACCGTTCACCGCGGCACTCGTGAATAAGATGGGTTAGCAATATAGAGGGACTTGGCCAGATACGTTTCCCAAAAGGTAATATAGAGGCGGCATTCGAACAAATCCGGCAAGTTCTTGAGCGCGAGGGCTTACTTGGCGTCGCTGAATAATCTCTACAGCGATCTTTCCCTGACGGTTCATGTCGATGAGCCGGGAGGGGGCTCAAGGTAAATCCCCCCATCCGGTTTGATCAGGATCAAGGCGGCGACGGGCGAGGGCTTCCAAAAATTGCACATATATGGAATGACGCCTATGCGTCCGCCTCTGGCGCTAGGGGTCATCGGCGGCGATAGGGAGGTGGAGGCTTCAATGGCTCACGTCGTGGTTCTCGGCGCCGGTCTCGGTGGCGTTTTGATGGCTTATGAAATGAAGGCCAAGCTGGGCCCGGCCGACACCTTGACGGTGGTCAATCTCGGTTCCAGCTATTCCTTCGTTCCCTCCAATCCCTGGGTGGCGGTGGGCTGGCGCCAGCGCGACGAGATCAGCATCGATCTCGACGGCGTGTTCGCCCGTCAGGGCATCGCGTTGAAGCCGCAGGGCGCCAGGAAGGTGCTGCCGGCGGAAAACCGCATCGAGCTCAATGACGGCAGCTTCGTCGATTATGACTATCTGATCCTCGCCACCGGCCCGGACCTCGCCTTCGACGAGATCCCCGGCCTCGGCCCGGACGGCCACACCCAGTCCGTCTGCCAGATCGATCATGCCGAAAAGGCGCGCATCGCCGTCGATGCCCTGATGGAATCGGGCGGACCGGCCATCATCGGGGCCGTGCAGGGGGCCTCGTGCTACGGCCCGGCCTACGAATTCGCCTTCATCCTGGAGACCGCGCTGCGCCGCAAGAAGGTGCGCGACCGCGTCCCCATGACCTTTGTGACGCCCGAACCCTACATCGGCCATCTCGGCCTCGACGGCGTCGGCGACACCAAGGGCCTCCTGGAGAGCGCCTTGCGCGAGCGCCACATCAAGTGGATCAACAACGCCCGCGTGACGAAGGTCGAGGCCGGCAGGATGTTCGTCGAGGAGGTGGACGATCAGGGCGCCTTGAAGGCATCGCACGAACTGCCCTTCGCGTTTTCCATGATGCTGCCCGCCTTCCGAGGCGTTTCCGCCATTCTCGGCCTCGAGGGCCTTGTCAATCCGCGCGGCTTCATCCTCATCGACAAGCACCAGCGCAACCCGAAATTCCCCAACGTGTTCGGCATCGGGGTGGCGGTGGCCATTCCCCCGGTCGGCAAGACGCCGCTTCCCGTCGGTGTGCCCAAGACCGGCTTCATGATCGAATCCATGGTGACGGCGACGGCGGAAAACGTGGCGGCGCTGATCGCCGGGCGGCAGCCGGCGGCAGTCGCCACCTGGAACGCGGTGTGCCTCGCCGATTTCGGCGACCGTGGCATCGCCTTCGTGGCGCAGCCGCAGATCCCGCCGCGCAACGTCAACTGGTCATCCTCGGGCAAATGGGTGCACACCGCCAAGATCGGCTTCGAGAAGTATTTCCTGCGCAAGATGCGCCAGGGCAAGAGCGAGACCTTCTACGAACGCCTGGCGCTCGATCTCCTGGGCATCACCAAGCTGAAGGAAATCCACACCGACACCGCCGCCTGACCGGCCGCGAGGTCGGCACCCGGGTCCTACAGCAGGAAGTCGCCATCGACCAGAATTAGGCTGCCGGCAAGGGCGATCTGGAAGTCCGCTTTGCCGTCGCCGTCAACGTCGCCCGCGACGATGGTTTGGCCATTGGCGGCGAACTGGCGAAGCTCGCCCTCGACATGGTGGAATTTCGCCTCGTGGATGAAAGTGAAGGCATCGTTGCCGGTGTGCCCGGGCCCGGTCATGGCATCGATGCCGGCAAGGTCGATCCTGTCCTCACCCTGGGTGAAGTCGCCGATCAGGTCGCGTAAGGGCGGGCCCGCCTTTAAGTCGCCGATGGCGTTGAAGTCGAACCTGTCATTGCCGTCGCCGCCGCTCATCACGTCGCGCCCCGGCCCGCCGATGAGGGTGTCGTTGCCGTCACCGCCGATGAGGGCATCGTTAACGGCTGCGCCGCTGAGCCGGTCGGCCCCGTTGCCGCCATTGAGCGTATCGCCGCCGATGCCGCCGTAGAGCGTGTCGGCTCCGTTGCCACCGTCAAGCGTATCGCGGCCGGCGCCGCCGTTGAGCTTGTCGGCCCAGTCGCCGCCATTGAGCCGGTCGGCCTCGTTGCCACCGTTGAGCGTATCGCGGCCGGCGCCGCCGTAGAGTGTGTCGGCCCCGTTGCCGCCATTGAGCGAATCGTTACCGCCGGCGCCGTTGAGCGTGTCGTTGCCGCCAAGGCCGGCGAGCGTGTCCTTGCCGTTGGCGCCGTCGATGAGGTTGTCGCCGAAGGTGCCGGTCAGATGGTCGCCGAATGCCGTGCCGCAGACGTTCTCGATATCCCCAAACGTGGCGATGCCGCCAGCGAAGGACTGGTTGGCGTTAACGGACAGATCGATGGTGACACCGCTGGTGATGCCGCCGAAATCAAGCGTGTTCGATCCGCCATCGCCGAAATAATAGTCGTGGCCGCTCGATGCCTTCAGCGTATCGTCGCCGTTGCCGCCATTGAGGATGTCGTTGCCAGGCCCGCCATCCAGACTGTCGTTGCCGTCGCCACCATCGAGCACGTCATTGCCGGCGAGGCCCGAAAGCGTATCGTTGCCTGCCAGACCCCGGATATCGTCGTCTCCGGCGATGCCGGCACGCACATCGTCACCCGAGGTGCCCAGGGTGAAAACCGTCGCAAGCGATCCAAAACCGATCTGACCGGGCGATCCCGTAGTGCCATTGGAGATCACGCCGACACCGCCGGCGCCGCCTGGAGCCGCAGCAAAGTCCCCGAGGGACGATGCCGAAACGTCGCCTGTCGCATCGCCGCTGACGATACCGAAGTTCAACACAAACGGCGACCCGATCCCGCCATCCCCGCCATCCCCGCCGTCTTTGCCAAACAATGCGCCGTTCCCGCCAATTCCGCCGCCGCCGCCGCGGCCAGCGCCCGCGGATCCCCTTTCGAAATAGGACGACGCGAGTGTCAGCGTTGCCCCGGCGGCGTTGAAAATCGCCCCGGCCATATTGCCGCCCGCGCCGCCGTTGCCACCCGGCGTGGCGGTGACAATGCCGCCTTGGTCGGCACCGTGGCCGCCCGCGCCGCCAAATCCGCCATCGCCGGCGTTGTCCGAAAACGTCGACCCGGTTACCGACAGGATGCCGGCATTGTAGATGGCGCCGGCCGCGTCGCCCGCGTCCGTGCCGTTCGCCCCGGTGCCGCCATTGACCCCGTTGTCGCCAATGGCCGCATTGCTCACGAGCAGCGTATTGTTGACGGTGGTCGTACCATAATTGAGCACCGCGCCGGCAGCTGGCGACGTGGGAGATGGGCGGTCCACAAAGCCATCGCGCAGAACGAGGCCATCAAAGGTGACGTTGGCGCCCGGTTCGATGCGGAACAACGAGTGGTCGCCAACCCCATTGTTATCGGAATCGCCGGAAATCGTGACGTCGGCAATGCCGTCATTGTTGATGTCGCCGTGGAAGACGATCGAGGTGGTCAGGTCGAACGTTGCCGTCGGCTTCAGCACGCCGAGGCCCGGGGCAAAGGTGATGGTGTCGGCTCCGGCCGCCGCCTCGGCGGACGCGATGGCGGCGGCAAGGCTGCCGGCGCCCGTGGCGTTGGCGTTGGATACGATGAAGGTCGCCATGGCACTGCCCTCGCACCGGGGGTTGGGGCGTAGATCCGCCTTGCGTCGCGAGACGTTCGGCGATGCCGGCAGGCACCCGGTGAGATAGAACCATGCGGTGCACCGGTGGACGCTGCGAGACTACTGCTGCGTCAGATGATCGGCAAGCGGGATTCTCGTGCCAGGGCGATTGGTTATGGCCCGAAATGCTCCGCTCTCATGGCCGGCAGTCGCCGGCAACATGGCGATGGCGGCCGCGGTCAGTGGCCGTCATTCAGCTTGCCGCCATGCCGCAAAACCGCTTCACTGCGGCCATGCACAATCTCCCCGCCTTTCTCATCGCCGCCTTTGCGCTGGCCGGCAGTCCCGGCCCCAACACCTTGAGCCTGGCCGCCGCCGGGGCGGCCTTCGGGGTGCGCGGCGGGGTTGTCTACATGCTGGGGCTCACCGCCGGCATGCTGGTCGTCATGGCCCTGACGGCCAGCGGTGTGGCGGCCACGCTGCTGGCCGTGCCGGGCGCGCGCCCCGTCATCGCGGTGGCGGCGGCGGTCTATTTCATCTATCTCGCCTGGCGCATCGCTACCGCGCCGCCCATCGGCGCGGTCTCGCGGCAAAAGCGGCGGCCCGGCTTTGCGGCCGGCGTCTTCCAGTCGCTCGTCAACCCCAAGGCCTATGCGGCCATGGCGGCCATGTTCTCCGGCTTCGTGCTGATCGCCGGCCACATCGCGGTCGACAACGGCGTGAAGCTGGGCGTCCTGATGGGCGTCATCGCCGTCGTCAACGTGGCGTGGCTTTCAGGCGGTGCCGCCCTGACACGCAGCTTTCGCGATCCGCGCACCAGCCGGGCGATCAACATTACGTTTGCCGTGCTGCTGCTCGCCTCGGTCGCCCTCGCACTGATGTTCGGTAGTGCCGTGGCAGGCCGCTGATCCCGCCGCCACTGCCGTGGTGGGCGGTGAAAGCCCTGCGCTTACGTAGCGTCATTGATTTGGATCAATGTTTTGTCGCGCGACCGGCCGGAGTCTCCTCCTTTCGGCGACAAGAGGAGATCGATCCATGAGTACCGGCGAAACTGCCTATCTGTTGATGGCCATCGTCGCGGTTTGCGTCTTCGCGAGCGCTCTTGCCTACGGGTCGTGGCACGCCAGCCACCAGTGAGGGAAGTGTACCGGCGCACGGCGATCAGCCGCCGGCGACGGCCGTGACGGCGATTTCGACCTTCCAGCGCGCATCGGCAAGGCCGGCGACGATCAGCAGCGTGGAGGCGGGGGCGGCGCCCTCCAGCATGCGGTCGCGCACCTCGCGATAAAGCCCGACGGCGCCGGGATTTGTGATGAAGACCTCAACGGCGGCGATATCGCGGGGCCCCAGGCCTTCGGCCTTGAGGATCGCCAGCACATTGCGCCAGGCCGCTTCGTGCTGGCCTTCCTCGGTGTCGGCAAGGGTGCCGTCGATGTCGACGCCGCCTTGGCCCGATACCATGATGAGCCGCGATCCCGCCGCCACTTCCACGGCCTGGCTGTAGCGCGAAAACGGCTTCGGAGCCGTGTCGGTCGACAGATAGCGGATGGCCATGTGCGTGCTCCTCGTTGTTGCTCCCGAGCGAGATTACACAAGAAGGCTTGCGCGCAAAGTCGAAATCGTCTAGAACAAACAAAGAACATTGATCTGGTGGCGGTCTCCGCGCCCCGCCCGATGTGGACAAGCCCGGCCGTAGGCTGGCTTCGCCCATGGGCTTGGACTAGGGTCCGGGCAAGGTGATGGGCGCCCCTCGTGTGCCCGCGATAAGCGAAGGAGGCAGATATGGCCGGTTCGGTCAACAAGGTGATTCTCATCGGCAATCTCGGCGCCGATCCGGAAGTGCGGCGCATGCAGGACGGCCGCCCGGTCGTCAACCTCAGACTGGCGACCTCGGAAAACTGGCGCGACAAGGCGACCGGCGAACGCCGCGAAAAGACCGAGTGGCACCGGGTGGTGATCTTCAACGAGGGCCTCGCCAAGATCGCCGAGCAGTATCTCAAGAAGGGCTCCAAGGTCTATCTCGAAGGCCAGTTGCAGACCCGCAAGTGGGAAGATCAGGCAGGCGTCGAGAAATACACCACCGAGATCGTGCTGCAGGGTTTCAATTCCGCCCTCACCATGCTCGACGGCCGTCCCGGCGGCGACCAGCCGGGCGGTTTTGCCAGCGGCAGCGGCGATTTCGGTCAGTCGGGCCCCATGGATTCCCCGCGCCGCGACAGCGCCAAATCCTTTTCGCGAGATCTCGACGACGAGGTGCCTTTCTGACACTATTGCCGCCTGCGTGAGGACGTACCGACGCCAGACATGGGGAGACCTTCGATGCTTGAGGCAAGGCGACTTTCAACATTTGTGGTTCTTGGTGTGTTACTGGCCGTGGTGGCGTGGGCAGCGCCGGCACAGGCGGCGAACGAGCTTGGTCGCGTGCAGTTTTCCGGCAAGTCGATCATCCTCTTCGACGACAATTCTTGGAAATATGTCGAGGAGACCAACGTCACCCCCTCCAACGGCAACGACTGCAAGGGCGGGGTGATTGCCAGCAAGATCCTGCCCATCCGCATGTGCATGAACGGTTCGGTATGGGGCGAGCAGCCCCACGGTGCGGGGCTTGAACAGTTCTACGTGCTGAAAGACGTCGACCTCTTCATGGCGTTGATCACCGAGCGCACGCCGATCGACGAGGATGCCATAAGAGGCGCCATCATCACCAATGCCGCCAACGCCGCCGGGATCACCAAGGACCAGGTCAAGGTCTACAAGGAGGATACCCTCGAAATCAACGGCACGCAGTGGCACTATATCGAGTATGGCGTGAAGTTGTCCGGCACCATGTTCCACTACGGCAACTTTTATCGCAAGTTCCCCGATCAGGGCTCCGCCCAGATCCTGTTCTTTTCCTCCGATAACCAGTTCGAGGGACTGCGTGTCAACATCGACAAGCTGGTGATGACGACGACCGTGACGCCATGATAGCATGAGGCGTGACGGCTTGCCGGCCGGGGGCGCCGGGTATGGAGGATGTCTCGATGCGGACATCGCGGATGCCGACGCCCGTGAACCTTTTGCCCCGCGGCCTGGCCATAGTTTTGGCGGTGTGCGCCGGCCTTGCCGCCGGCACCGCCTACGCCCGAGCCGGAAATCTCAGTGCCAGCGAACTGCGCGACCTGTTTCCGGGCGAGTTCGAGGCAGTGTGGAAGGACAAGATCGACCTCACCCTGTCGGCCTTCGCCGACGGCAGGCTTGAGGGCCAGACGTGGTTCGTCGGCGATACCGGCTCGTGGTCGGTCGCGGGTGACATCTTATGCATCACCTTCGGCGGCTGGAAGAAGGCCAAATGCGGCCCGGTGCAGAAATCGGGCAACTGGTATCTGGGCCTGATGCGTGACGACGGAACGCCGCGCCTGAAATTCCGCCCTCGCTGAGGTCCGTCACGGGCGCACCCGGGCCGCCGTCAGGGCGGTGGGAGGACAACTTGGCGCAGGCACGCCGCCTTGAAATGCGCACATTGTTTCGCGAAACACCCGGCCACAACCTAGTTTGAATCCAGTCAGCGGACAGGCGGATGGCCGCGCGCAAGCGGTGGTCCGGGCCTGGTCCGCGTGAGGGGCAGATCAATGAAGCGACTGATTTCGCTGCTCGCCGTGGCGGGCATCGTGGGAGTTTTGTGTGCATCACCGGCCGGTGCGGATGAGTTGAGCAGCAGACAGCTGCGCCATCTGTTTCCCGGGGACTTCAATGCTGTGGTGCAGGGAACCACGATCCAGTTCTCCGCCAAGCGCGGCGGCCGGCTCGTCGGCCGCTACATGTCGTCGACCGACAAGGGCCACTGGAGCGTCAGGGGCGGCAAGCTGTGCATCGTTCTCGACAACTGGATGAACGGCAAGATGAAGTGCAGCACCGTGGTTGCGGACGGCGAGTGGTTCCGCGCCGCCGATGTTCGCTTCCAGCGTGTCTCCTCCATCGCCGGTTTGTAATCGCCAAGGCCGCCGCCAGCGGGTGGAGCGGCAATCCCCGCCGCCACGCGGAGGCACTTTCACGGCATTTGAGCGCGGCCGCCTGACGAACATCGGCCGGCGTGCTTTGTCTATTGTTTTTGCTTGCTAATTTCGATGCCTGCCGGTTTGCCCGCAGGGTCCGAATCTGCTAGTGTATCTGCCAATGAAGGTTTTATCTGGCAACCCGTTTTCCGATAATCTGACTACTGATGATTTCGCCCGGTCCGGCGGCCTGTCCGCAGGGCCCGAGCTATGCCCCGAGCGGCGCTGCCAAGTGACAAGGAACAGCTCGACTTGACCGACGACAACGACAACGCAACCGGCCCCGGCGACCCGCCTCACTCCGCCGGCGACGTGCGTCCCATCGCCATCGAGGAGGAGATGCGCCGCTCCTATCTCGATTACGCCATGAGCGTGATCGTGTCGCGGGCCTTGCCCGACGTGCGCGACGGGCTGAAACCCGTGCACCGGCGCATCCTGTTCTCCATGCACGAGAACGGCTATGACTGGAACAAGCCCTATCGCAAGTCGGCCCGCGTTGTCGGCGACGTCATCGGCAAGTACCATCCGCACGGCGACCAGGCGATCTACGATGCGCTTGTGCGCATGGCCCAGGAGTTTTCACTGCGCCTGCCGCTGATCGACGGGCAGGGCAACTTCGGCTCCGTCGACGGCGATCCGCCCGCCGCCATGCGCTACACCGAGGTGCGGCTTGGCAAGCCGGCGCATGCGCTGCTCGAGGACATCGACAAGGACACCGTCGATTTCCAGCCCAACTACGACGACAGCGAGCACGAACCGAAGGTCCTTCCCGCCCGCTTTCCCAACCTCCTGGTCAACGGCTCGGGCGGCATCGCGGTGGGCATGGCGACCAACATGGCGCCCCACAACCTCGGCGAGGCGATCGCTGCCTGCATTGCCGTGATCGACAACCCAGCCATCACCATCGATGACCTGATCGACATCATTCCGGGGCCGGATTTTCCCACCGGCGGCATCATCCTCGGGCGGACCGGCATCAAGCAGGCCTTCCATACCGGCCGCGGCTCCGTCGTGATGCGCGGCAGGGTGGCCATCGAGGAGGTGCGCAAGGACCGCGAAGCCATCATCATCACCGAAATCCCCTATCAGGTGAACAAGGCCACCATGGTCGAGCGCATCGCCGATCTGGTGCGCGAAAAGCGCATCGAGGGCATCTCCGACATCCGCGACGAATCGGATCGCCAGGGCATGCGGGTGGTGGTCGAGATCAAGCGCGACGCCATGGCCGATGTGGTGCTCAACCAGCTCTACCGCTTCTCGCCGCTGCAATCCTCCTTCGGCGTCAACAACGTGGCGCTGATCGGCGGCCGGCCGGAACTGCTCAACCTGAAAGACCTGTTGCAGGCCTTCATCGCCTTCCGCCAGGAAGTGGTGACGCGACGCACCAAGTTCCTCCTCAACAAGGCTCGCGATCGCGCCCATGTCCTCGTCGGCCTGGCCATCGCGGTGGCCAATATCGACGAGGTGATCCGCCTCATCCGCGCCGCACCCGACCCGGCAACGGCGCGCGCCGGATTGATGGCGAGAGCCTGGCCGGCGCGTGACATGGCGCCGTTGATCAACCTCATCGCCGACCCCCGCCATGTGCTTGCCGAGGACGGCACCTACCATCTGTCCGAGGAACAGGCGCGCGCCATCCTCGATCTGCGCCTGCAGCGCCTCACGGCGCTGGGTCGCGAGGAAATATCGGACGAACTCCACAAGCTGGGCACGGAGATCTCGGACTATCTCGATATCCTCAGGTCGCGCGCCCGGGTGCTCACCATCATCAAGGCCGAGCTCACCGCCGTTTCGGAAGAATTCTCCACCCCGCGGCGCACCGAGATCGCCGATTTCGCCGGCGACGTCGAGGACGAGGACCTTATCCAGTCCGAGGACATGGTGGTGACGGTGAGCCACGCCGGCTACATCAAGCGGGTGCCGCTCACCACCTACCGGGCCCAGCGCCGCGGCGGCAAGGGCCGCTCGGGGATGCAGACCCGCGAGGAGGATTTCGTCACCCGCCTGTTCGTCGCCAACACCCATACCCCGGTGCTGTTCTTTTCCTCGCGCGGCATGGCCTACAAGATGAAGGTCTGGCGCCTGCCGCTGGCCGCGCCCAACGCCCGCGGCAAGGCCCTCATCAACCTCCTGCCGCTGGAAGCGGGCGAGCGCATCACCACCATCATGCCGCTGCCCGAGGACGAGGCCCAGTGGCAGAGCCTCGATGTGATGTTCGCCACCACCCGCGGCACGGTCAGGCGCAACAAGCTTTCCGATTTCGTCGACATCCGCCAGAACGGCAAGATCGCCATGAAGCTGGACGAAGGCGACAGCATCGTCGGCGTCTATACCTGTTCGGAAGACGATGACGTGCTGCTCACCACCCGCCAGGGCCATTGCATCCGCTTCGCCGTCGACGAGGTCAGGGTGTTTGCCGGACGCAACTCCATCGGCGTGCGCGGCATCTCGCTGGGGCGAGGCGATGAAGTGATGTCGCTGTCGATCCTGCGGCATTTCGAGGCCGACGGCGCCGAACGCGCCGCCTACATGAAGCTGCGGCGCGCCCTGGAAGGCGAGGAAGCCTTGGCAGCGGAGAGCGAGGACGAGGACGTCGACAACGGGACGGCGCTTTCCCAGGACCGCTATGTCGCCATGAGCGCCGCCGAGCAGTTCATTCTCACCGTCTCCGAAAACGGCTACGGCAAGCGCACCTCGTCGCACGAGTACCGGGTCACGGGGCGTGGCGGCAAAGGCATCGTCGCCATGGCGGTGAATGACCGCAATGGTGCCCTCATCGCCTCCTTCCCCGTCGATGACGGCGATCAGATCATGCTGGTCAGCGACGACGGCCAGCTCATCCGCTGTCCCGTGCACGACATCCGCATTGCCGGACGTTCGACCCAGGGCGTCACCATTTTCGATACCGCCGAAGGCCACAAGGTGGTCGCGGTGGAGCGCATTTCCGATGAGGACGACGATACGGGCGATGACGGGCCCGGCGATGCGGCCGGCAACGGCGATTGAAGTGCTGCCGGCCCGGATGGCCGCCGCAGCCGGGCCTGTGCTGGCAGGCCGCCTTTATCGGCTTTCGGACCTTAATCGAAGAAAATGAGGCCGTTTTCACATATTTCGTTGATTTTTTGACGCATTTCATTGATATTTTAACGCATTGCGTTGAACTGGTTTTCGTTCAGTCTTGCAGAGCGTGCGTTGCAAGCAGGCGCAAGAGAGCAAATCGAGGCCGGGGTCTGCAGCAGGCCTGAGTGAGGCGAGGGTGACTGAGCGCTAATGTCGACGCATACGGTGCAAAAGCCCATCGGGTTGCGCGAGCAGCTGGCCTCCGGCTGGCACAAGCAGTCCAGCGTCATGGCCGCCTTGATCATCAAGGACTTCAAGATGCGGACCAGCAGGGGCCGGTTCGGCATGATCTTCATGATCCTGGACCCCATGATGATGCTCGTGATGATGGCGAGCCTCTGGTATCTGATCGGCCGGACCGAGATCGATGGTGTCAGCGTCGTGCTGTATCTGTCTTCGGGGCTGATCCTCTTCAGCATCATTCGCCAGAGCCTGTCATCGATCCCCGGTTCGATCAAGGCAAACGCCGGACTGTTGAACTATCCGCAAGTCAAACCGATCACGTGCATCGTGGCGCGGTTTGTGTTTGAACTGTTCATGTTGCTGATGACGGCGTGTTGCCTTTACTTTATCCTGTGGTGGGTATTTGGCCTCGTGCCAAAGTTCAATGACCCGCTGCTGACAATCGAAGTGATCGCCATTACCATGGTGTTCGGTTTGGGTATTTCGCTGATATTGAGCGTCTATGCCACGATTTATCCCACCGTTGGCAAGATCGTTTCACTGTTTTCGCGGCCGCTCATGTTTGCTTCGTGCATCATTCATTCCTTGCAAGACTTGCCGGCGACACCACGGCATTATATTCTCTACAATCCGATCGTGCATCTCGTCGAAAGGGTCCGTGAGTCCTTGTTCGGTATGCACGAGTTTCCAGGGGTCAATCTTGCCTATCCCAGCATGTGGGCGTTCTGCGCGCTGGGATTCGGCATTGTCGCCTACTATGCGAACCGCTTCGAGTTGATCCGCGAATGATCACTTTCGAGAACGTCACCAAGTACTACCCGACCCCGCGCGGGCGCCACTTCGTCTTGAACGATGTGTCGTTTCATATCCCCATGGGCTCCCGGGTGGGCGTGCTGGGGCGCAACGGCGCCGGCAAGACGACACTTCTTCGGCTTATGGGTGGCGTCGATACGCCCAATTCCGGACGCATCATCCGCGAGGGTCATATTTCCTGGCCGCTGGGACTGGGCGCCGGCGTGCAGGGGGTCATGACGGGCATGGAAAATGCCCGGTTCTGCTGCCGCATCCAGGGCGTGCCCTTGAAGGATATTTCCGCCATGGTGGAAGACATCCGGGAGTTTTCCGAATTGGGCAAGTTCTTCGATCTCCCGTCGTCGACCTATTCGTCCGGCATGCGGGGGCGGCTCAAGTTCGCCATCGCGATGGCTTTCGACTTCGATTGCTACATCATCGATGAATTGACGGCGACCGGCGACAAGTCGTTTCGCGACCGGGCGAGAGAGGTGTTTGAGAACAAGCAGGCCCGCGCCTCCTTCATCAAGGTCTCGCACGGATTGAATGAACTGAAGAAGGAATGCAACTGCGGCATCGTGCTTGAAAAGGGCTCATTACGCTATTTCGAGGATATCGACGAGGCGGCGGCCTTTTACAAGGCGGTGGTCAAGGGCGAAGCCACAATGGGCGGCGACAGCCCCAGGTCCGGTCCTGGCGCCGACGAGCAAGTGATCGGCATGGTCGGGGCAGAAGTGCCCGGCAAAGGCGCGTGGCGCGGCAAGAAGGGCAAGGTCAAGGGGCAACGCCAGGGCAAGCCGAAGGGCCAACGCCAGGCGGAACGTCAGGCAGAGGGCCAGGGCAAGCTGAAGGGCCAGCGTCAGGCAGAGGGCCAGGCTGAACGCAAGGCCCAGCGCCAGGCTGAACGCAAGGCCCAGCGCCAGGCCGAACGTCAGGCTCAGGTTGAGGCGCCGCTGCAGGGGCGCCGGGCGCGCAAGCAGATGGCCATGGCAGGACCGCCCCTGGTGACCTCGATGGGCGGCCCGTTGCGCACCTCCCATCGTCCGGCCCCCATGGCGCCGCGCCCCGGCAAGGAGCTAAGGTGATGCGCAGAGGACACGAGCGGGGATTGCGCCTCGCACCGGCTTGCTTGCATCGCAAGGCAATGCTAACGCAGACACACCCGGCCACGATGGCATCGGGTGGGCACGGACGTTTCTGGAGGCAGCAAGCGTGAACGTAACCCTCAAGTCAGAGCGTCAGTTGAGCCAGGGGGCTTTTCGCGGTCCCGATATCCAGCCATTGCGGCAGCGCCCGGCACGAGCCAAGTCAGGCATCTTCGCCATGACGGCGAACAAGGTCCTGTTCCTGATCGTATTCGTGATCCCGTTCTGCCTGTTGTCGGCTTATGAGCTCTTTTATGCCTCCGACCGCTACGAGAGCGTCGCCTCGGTCATCATCACCCAGGAGTTGACGGGAGCCAGCACTGTCGATTTGTCATTTCTCGGCGTGACCAACTCCGGTTCCAGTCGCGATGCCTATGTGCTCACCGAGTTCTTGCAGTCCCTCGACATGCTGAAATACCTGGATGCGCGGCTGCACCTGAGAGAGCATTTCTCGAGCTCCAAGGTCGATTATTTTTCGCGTCTGAGTCCGGATGCGTCGATGGAGGACTTCCACACCTACTTCCTCAACTACGTCACGGTAGTCTACGACGATACCCAGCAGATCCTGCGTTACTCGGTGCAGACCTTTGACAAGAATCTGTCGCAAAAGGTCGTGCAGGCCGTCGTCGAGCGCAGCCAGGAATTCATCGACCGGATGAATGACAAGATCACCCACGAGCAGATGGCGTTTTTCGACTCCGAGATTGGCAAGTCGGAAAAACGCCTTACCGAGGAAAAGAACCGTCTGGTCGAATTCCAGAAGAGTCATAACCTCTTGTCGACCGATAGTGCCAGTGCGACCATCCTGGCCACCATCGGCACGCTGGAGCAGGCACTGGCGCAGAAGCAGTCGGACCTCAATGCCCGCCTGAGCGTTCTCGACGCCAATGCGCCGCAGCTGACGACGATGCAGCTCGATATCACCGCCCTCAAGAACCAGATCAAGCGGGAGAAGGAGCGCCTGGCCGGCAGCTCCTCGAGTTCGTTGAGCGATCTCGGCGCCAAGCTCAGCGAAATCCAGATGTCGCTGGATTTCGTGACCAATATCTACAAGGCCAACCTTACCGCCCTCGAACAGGCGCGTATCCAGGCTGCGCAGCGGCTCAAATACCTGGTTGTGGTGGCCTCGCCCTCGCTGGCTGATTCCTCGCTGTATCCCAACCGCCCCTATATTCTCATCACCGCCGCGATCATTTTGCTGGTCGGCTTTTTCGTATCCACGCTGATGGTGGCCCTGATACGCGAGCAGGCCTGAACGGCAGGCTGCATTCCGTAGCGTCCTGATATACACTGAGCGCTCATTCCGGCGGCCGCCCGAGCGGCGGCCCCGGACAGCAAGGAGGATGCGCCGTGGCTCAGTGGAAAATCGAAGGCGAGTACATGGAGACCTGCAACTGCACCTATGTCTGCCCCTGCATCACCGCTAACCTGGCGGCGATGCCGACTGAAGGCGACTGCAAGGCGGCCATCGCCATGCGCATCGACAAGGGCGAAAAGGACGGCGTCAAGCTCGATGGTGTCACCTTCATCGTGCTGTTGCGCTCGCCGGGTGTGATGATCGACGGCAACATGAAGGTGGGACTGATCGTCGACGAGCGGGCCAGTGATGTCCAGGTCGAAGCCATCGCTGCAATCGCCACCGGCGGCGCCGGCGGGCCGATGGCCAACCTCGCCCCGCTTGTCGGGGAGGTGGCGGGTATCGAAAGGCGCCCGATCAGCTTCACCGCCGATGGCCTGAACCGCGCCGTCAAGGCCGGCGACCTGGTGGATCAGGCGATCGCCGGCGTTGCCAGCATGGCCGACGCCAATGTGCCGCTCTACGTGGACAACACCGGTCATCCTGCCAATGCCCGCCTGGCGCTCGCCCGGGCGACCAGGAGCATGTTCAATGCCTTCGGTATCAGCTGGAAGGATTTAAGCGGCAGCCGCAACGGCCACTTCGCACCATTCTCGTGGGCGGGCTGAGAAGAGACTACGCCGTCAGGGCGATGAGCTTGCGCTGGCTTTCGCTCTCGATGTGACCGGCGGCCAGCAGTTCGGCACGTGGCCCGTCGAGGACCCGCTTCGGCGGAAAGATGACAATGGCCTCAGTGCCGCCGCCGGCACGTGTCTTGATCTGCAGTTCGGCTCCGTGCAGCTTGGCCAGGCCGTTGATGATGGGAAGGCCGAGGCCGGCGCCGTCGATGGCGTGGCGGGTGGCCAGCGTTCCGCGCGTGAAGGCACCCATGGCAGCCGCAAGCTCCTGCTTCGGGATGCCCGGCCCGGTATCGTTCACGGCCAGCGACAGGGCGCCATTGTCGTGGCGCCGGACCACCATCTCGATGCTGCCGCCGCGCGGCGTGAACTTGATGGCATTGGCCAGGAGGTTGAGCCACATCTGGCGCACCGAGCGCTCGTCGCCGAGGATCTCGGGGCTGTGCGGCTCGAAGTTCATCTTCAGGGTTTGCTTCTTGTCTTGCACGCGCAAGCCCAGCAGCCGGGCGCAGTCCTCGCCGATAGCGGTCAGCGACACCGGCTTTTCCTGCAATTCCACGCGACCTGCCTCGATGCGCGACAGATCGAGGATGTCGTTGATCAGGTGCATGAGATAGTTGCCGGAATGGTGGATGTCGGTGGAATAGGACTTGTAGGCGGTGACCGCGTGGGGACCCATCATCTCGTGGCTGAGGATTTCGGAAAAGCCCATGATGGCATTGAGCGGGGTGCGCAGTTCGTGGCTCATGGTGGCAAGGAAGCGCGACTTGGCGCGGCTGGCTTCCTCGGCCTTGAGGCGTGAGGCCTCGGCCTGCTCGCGGGCGCTGTTCAACTGGTCGATGAGGCGCTCGCGTTGCGCCTTGAAAATCAGCATGTCGCGCGCCGTTTCCTGCAGGCGGCGGGCAAGCTGGATGAAGAACACCTCGACTATGACGGCCATGGCCCCCAGCGCCACATAAAGCGGTGAGGCCTCGGTCAGGCAGCGGATGGCGATGGCGAAGGAGATGAAGCCCGACCCGGCAATCACCACCGGCATGAAGTTGTTGGCGATCATGATGCGTACCGCAACCACCGTCATCAGCGTGGCGATCAGATAGATGTGCTGGAGGTCGTTGCCGGGCTGCCAGAACAGGAACAGCGGCAGCGACCAGCACGAGGCATAAAGCAGCTCCGATGCCGCCAGCATGCCGATCCATTCGGGCACCTTGGCATGGGATTTCTCCGCATGTTCGTAGTGGCGGCACAGATGCAGTTGCACCGCCTGGGCCGCCAGCGTACACGCAAGCCATCCGCCCGCCGCCACCATTGGCGTCCACATGAGGCTCGCCAAGGCGAACAACAGGGCGATGACCGGCAATGCCAGCGCCACGCGCATCTGGTTGTGGGCGAACAGCGCAAGGAGGTCGCGCTGCCAGGCTATCTGGTCCGGGCTCTGCCAGGCGAGGTCTTCGGGTTTGGGTGAGGGGGGTGTTTCATCGACACTGTCGGACAACGACAGCGACAAGGGATCGGCGTTGCTGTTCGACCGCTTCAACACGATGCAACCTCACTCTCGATACGCCCCACCATGAACAACCCCGATGCGGGCACGTACGTGAGGGAGGTTAACCGCAAGATACTTAAGCGCCCGTCAGCGAAAACGGTAAAATTGATATTAATTTATGAGGGCGCGGCCTTGCCTCGCAGTGCCGCGCCGGCCACTGTTTCGTCCCGCCACATCGACCGGAGGCCCAGGAATGCTGCTATATGAAGACAAGCGCGCCCCCAATCCGCGCCGGGTGCGGATCTTCCTTGCCGAAAAAGGCATCGAGGTCGAGCGCCGCCACATCGACATCATGGCCGAGGAGCACAAGACGGCCGACATGCTGGCCCGCAACCCCATGGCGCGCACGCCGTTCCTGGAGCTCGACGACGGGCGGGTGATCGCCGAGACCATCGCTATCTGCCGCTATTTCGAGGCACTTGACCCTGAGCCGGCGCTGTTCGGCCGCGATCCGGTGGAGATCGGCATAGTGGAGATGTGGCAACGCCGGGTGGAGCAGGGCCTCTTGATGCCGGTGTCTTTCGCCTTCCGGCACGGCAACCCGCGCATGGCCCACCTCGAGACCCCGCAGGTACCGGCCTGGGCGGAAGTCAACCTGGCGAAGATCGCTGAGGCGCTCGCCTTCCTCAATTCGGAGCTGGCGGGCAGGGCCTTCATCGCCGGAGATGCCTATTCGGTCGCCGACATCACCGCCTTGTGCGCCATCGACTTCATGCGGGTGCTGAAACTGACGCCGGGCGAGGAGCACCCCCACCTGTGCCGCTGGCATGGCGACGTGTCCGGGCGCCCCAGCGCCGCGGCATGAGCGACCTCGAAAAGCTGCTGGCCGAGGTCAGGGCCTGCCGCATCTGCCGCGACAGCCCGCAAGGCCCGCCGCTGCCGCATGAGCCGCGCCCGGTCTTGCAGGTGAGTTCAACGGCGCGCCTGCTGATCGCCGGCCAGGCGCCAGGCACCCGCGTTCACGCCTCGGGCAGGCCTTTCACCGACCCATCCGGCGACCGCCTGCGGCAATGGCTGGGGATCGGCCCCGACACTTTCTATGATGAGACACGGGTCGCCATTCTGCCGATGGGTTTCTGCTTTCCCGGACTCGATGCAAGAGGCGCCGACCTGCCGCCGCGGCGCGAATGCGCCGCCTACTGGCGCCAGCGCCTGATGCGCCATCTCCCAGCCATCGAACTGGTGCTGGTGATCGGACAGTATGCGCAAGCCTGGCATCTGGGGGAATTGCGTCGTGAGACTTTGACGCTGACCGTGCGCAACTGGCGCGAAGGCTTCGAGACACTGCGCCCGCCGGTCATGGCGCTGCCGCATCCCTCATGGCGCAACAATCAATGGATCAGGAAAAATCCCTGGTTCGAGGCCGAGGTGATCCCTGTAGTGCAACGGGAAGTTAAGCGGCTGGTGATGTAAGATCGATGCCGTGAACGGGCATTTCGACAGATCGAGACTCCGCGGCGCCATTGCCCGGCTGGTCGCGGGGCTGGCGCTGATGGCGCTCGCAGCTTGCGCCAGCCCGCTGGTCATGCAGCGCGGGCTGGTGCGCGTCAGCCCGTACATTGCGCCCGGTGCACTGGTGACAAGCGATGCCGCCCGGCTGCCGCTCGATGTGTGGGCGGCGGAAAGGCCGCGCGCCATCGTCATCGCGGTGCATGGCTTCAACGGCTATGCCCACGACTTTATCCTCGCCGGTCCGTGGTTCGCCCGCCACGGCATCACCGTCTATGCCTATGACCAGCGCGGCTTCGGGCGCAACCCGGCGGCCAGCCATGGCCTGTGGCCGGGTGCCGGCGTGCTGGTCGATGACCTCACCACCTTCGCGAAGATGATCAGCAGGCGCCACAAGGGCCTGCCGGTCTATGTTCTCGGGTTTTCCATGGGCGGGGCGGTCGCCATGGTGGCGGCAAGCGAGGGCCTGGAGGCCGATGGCCTGATCCTTGTCTCGCCCGCCGTGTGGGGCTGGCGGGCCATGAATCCCTTCTACAAGTCGGCCCTGTGGCTCACCGCCCACACGGTCCCGGCCGAGACCGCCACCGGTTCGGGCCTCGACATCTGGCCCACCGACAACATCGATGCCCTGCGCGCCTATTCGCGCGATCCCCTCAACATCAAGGCGACCCGCTTCGATGCCATGTACGGCCTGGTGGGGCTGATGGACAAGGCCTACGACGACGCTGCGCGCATCAAGATGCCGGTGCTCTATCTCGCCGGCGCCCATGACGAGATCGTTCCGCTGGCGCCGAGCCGCACAACCATGCGCCATATCAAGGCTCCAAAGCGCCTGGTGATCTATGCAAAGGGCTGGCACATGCTGCTGCACGATCGCCAGCGCGAGAGGGTCTATCGCGACATCGCGGCCTGGATCGGCGACCACCGGGCACCCTTGCCGTCGGGTGAGGAACTGACAAAACCCTGAATGCGGCGCTTCATCCTCTTGCACCGGCCTCTTTGACGCCCCAATTTACCGCCATTGGGGCAATGATACCCAACTGCAACAATGCGCCGGCAGGCGGCATCCGGCATGACAATCAATTCTTGATTAACCATACGTGCCCATGCTGTTGTAGGAATCGGTTTCGGCGTGCCATCTGGATGGCACGCAATTTGCGAGGGCTGGGCCTTGGATCCGGGCTGCCGATCGTAATGACGACCTGTTAAGGGTCGCACAGCTAGTCTGGCAAAGAGCAAAGGCCAAGGAGGACTGATGAGTAAGGCAGGCGGCAGCGAGACCAAGAATACCCTCTACTGCTCGTTCTGCGGCAAGAGCCAGCACGAGGTGCGCAAGCTCATTGCCGGCCCCACCGTGTTCATCTGCGATGAGTGCGTCGAGTTGTGCATGGACATCATCCGCGAGGAGAACAAGTCCTCGCTGGTGAAGTCGCGCGACGGCGTGCCGACCCCGCGCGAGATCTGCAAGGTGCTGGATGATTACGTGATCGGCCAGGACCACGCCAAGCGCGTCTTGTCGGTGGCCGTCCACAATCACTACAAGCGCCTCAATCACGCCGCCAAGAACAACGACGTCGAACTGGCCAAGTCCAACATCCTCCTGGTCGGTCCCACCGGCTGCGGCAAGACGCTGCTCGCCCAGACGCTCGCCCGCATCCTCGATGTGCCCTTCACCATGGCCGACGCCACCACCCTCACCGAGGCGGGCTATGTCGGCGAGGACGTCGAGAACATCATCCTCAAGCTGCTGCAGTCGGCCGACTACAATGTCGAGCGCGCCCAGCGCGGCATCGTCTATATCGACGAGGTCGACAAGATTTCGCGCAAGTCCGACAACCCCTCGATCACCCGCGATGTGTCGGGCGAGGGCGTGCAGCAGGCGCTTTTGAAGATCATGGAAGGCACCGTCGCTTCGGTGCCGCCGCAAGGGGGCCGCAAACATCCCCAGCAGGAATTCCTGCAGGTCGACACCACCAACATCCTGTTCATCTGCGGCGGCGCCTTTTCCGGCCTGGAAAAGATCATCTCCAGCCGCGGCAAGGGCTCTGGCATCGGCTTCGGTGCCGACGTCAAGTCGGTCGACGACCGGCGCACCGGCGAGGTTCTCAAGCACCTGGAGCCGGAAGACCTCCTGAAGTTCGGGTTGATCCCCGAATTCGTCGGCCGCCTGCCGGTGATCGCCACCCTGGACGACCTGGACGAGGATGCCCTGATCCAGATCCTCACCCAGCCCAAGAACGCCCTGGTCAAGCAGTACCAGCGGCTGTTCGAGATGGAAGACGTGCGCCTCAACCTGCCGGAAGAAGCCCTCAAGGCCATCGCCAAGCGGGCCATCGAGCGCAAGACCGGCGCCCGCGGCCTGCGTTCCATCATGGAAGGCATCCTGCTCGAGACCATGTACGACCTGCCGGGATTGGACGGGGTCGAGGAGGCGGTGATTTCGCGCGAAGTGGTGGAGGGCGAGGCCAAGCCGCTCCTCATCTATGCCGATCGCGACGAAAAGCCTTCCAAGTCCAAGGTGCCGACATCGGCCTGAGCTGCCACGCGATAGCTGCATTGCCGCCTGACGGGAAAAGTGCGCGCGAGCGGCGATCGGGCGTTGTCCATAACCACCGGCACATCTTGAATTCGACGGCGCCTGCCGCCATTTTGGCTGGAGTTGTGCCAATCCTCGCGCGGGCACCTTTCAGGTGGGCCGCGGCGGGTTGGCTTCGAGGCGCAAGCTGGCCGAATCGGTCTAGACTTGAGACGGGCAAAACCGGTGGTGGCCGCATGTCGGGTCATCGGTGTGACGTGGCGCCGCTTGTGGCCGCATCGTGAAAGGAACTGAAAAGACATGAGCGATAATCCGACCCAGGGTAACGGCGGTACCGTCGAGACTTTCCCGGTTTTGCCGCTACGCGATATCGTGGTTTTCCCCCACATGATCGTGCCGCTGTTCGTAGGGCGCGAAAAGTCCATCAAGGCGCTGGAGGAGGTGATGCGCGAGGACAAGCGCATCCTCCTGGTGGCCCAGCGCGAGGCCGCCGACGACGATCCGGCCCCTGAGGGCATGTACGAGGTCGGCACCATCGCCTCGGTCCTGCAGCTTCTGAAACTGCCCGACGGCACCGTGAAGGTGCTGGTCGAAGGCAACGAGCGCGCCCGTATCGTCGGTTTCACCGACAAGGCCGACTATTTCGAGGCCAAGGCCTCGGCGCTCGATGTCGTCACCAGCGAGGACACCGAGATCGAGGCGCTGATGCGCACGGTGGTCCAGCAGTTCGAGAGCTACGTCAAGCTCAACAAGAAGGTGCCGCAGGAAGCGGTCGCCTCGATCGGCCAGATCACCGATGCCGCCAAGCTCGCCGATACCGTCGCCGCGCACCTGGCCGTCAAGCTGGCCGACAAGCAGGCGCTTCTGGAAATCGCCTCGGTGAACGAGCGGCTGGAGCGGGTCTATGGCTTCATGGAAGGCGAGATCTCCGTCCTGCAGGTGGAAAAGCGCATCCGCTCGCGCGTCAAGCGCCAGATGGAGAAGAGCCAGCGCGAGTACTATCTCAACGAGCAGATGAAGGCCATCCAGAAGGAACTCGGCGACGGCGAGGAGCGCGACGAGATCGGTGAGGTCGAGGCGCGCATCGCCAAGACCAAGCTGTCCAAGGAAGCGCGCGAAAAGGCCGAGGCCGAAGTCAAGAAGCTGCGCCAGATGAGCCCCATGTCGGCGGAAGCGACCGTGGTGCGCAACTATCTCGACTGGCTCCTGGGCATTCCCTGGGGCTCGCGCTCGCGCGTCAAGTCCGACCTCGCCTATGCCCAGAAGGTGCTGGACACCGACCACTACGGCCTCGACAAGGTCAAGGAACGCATCGTCGAGTACCTGGCGGTACAGGCCCGCACCAACAAGCTGAAAGGCCCGATCCTGTGCCTCGTCGGCCCGCCCGGCGTCGGCAAGACCTCGCTGGGCAAGTCCATCGCCAAGGCGACGGGGCGCGAATTCGTGCGCATGTCGCTGGGCGGCGTCAGGGACGAGGCCGAGATCCGCGGCCACCGGCGCACCTATATCGGCTCGATGCCCGGCAAGGTCATCCAGTCCATGAAGAAGGCGAAGAAAGCCAATCCGCTGTTCCTGCTCGATGAGATCGACAAGATGGGCATGGACTTCCGCGGCGATCCGTCGTCGGCGCTTCTGGAGGTGCTGGACCCCGAGCAGAACAACTCGTTCATGGATCACTACCTGGAGGTCGAGTACGACCTCTCCAACGTCCTCTTCGTGACCACCGCCAATACGCTGAACATTCCGCCGGCCCTCATGGACCGCATGGAGATCATCCGTATTGCCGGCTACACCGAGGACGAGAAGGTGGAGATCGCCCGCCGGCATCTGTTACCGAAGATCATGGCCAACCATGCCCTTGGACCCAAGGAGTTCGTGGTCGAGGATGATGCCCTTCTGGAGATGATCCGCCGCTATACGCGCGAGGCAGGCGTGCGCAACCTCGAGCGCGAGCTTTCCAACCTCGCCCGCAAGGCGGTGCGCGAGCTGCAGTCGAACAAGAAAAAGAAGAAGATCGTCATCACCAGGAAGGCGCTCGGTGATTTCCTCGGCGTGCCCAAGTACCGCTATGGCGAGGTCGAGGGCGAAGACATGGTCGGTGTGGTCACCGGTCTTGCCTGGACCGAGGTCGGCGGCGAGCTGTTGACGGTGGAAGCGGTCATGATGCCCGGCAAGGGCAAGATGACGGTGACCGGCAATCTGCGCGATGTCATGAAGGAATCGATCTCGGCGGCCTCGTCCTACGTGCGTTCGCGCGCGGCCGAGTTCGGCATCAAGCCGCCGTTGTTCGAAAAGCGCGACATCCACGTGCACGTGCCCGAAGGCGCAACGCCCAAGGACGGCCCCTCGGCCGGCATCGCCATGGTGACGGCTATTGTCTCCGTTCTCAACGGCATTGCGGTGAGGAAGGACGTGGCCATGACCGGCGAGATCACGCTGCGTGGCCGGGTGCTGCCCATCGGTGGCCTGAAGGAAAAGCTCCTTGCAGCCCTCAGGGGTGGCATCAAGAAGGTGATGATCCCCGAGGACAACGTGAAGGACCTCGCCGAGATCCCCGACAATGTGAAGTCGGGCATGGAGATCATCCCGGTGTCGCGCATGGAGCAGGTGGTCGAGGTAGCCCTCGTCAGAAAGCCCGAGCCGATCCAGTGGGATGAGGAGGCCGAGGAGGCCGCCCGTGCCGCGGCGGCAGCCCAGGGTGCGGGCGCCACCATCACCGCCCACTGACCGGGGCAGGCAGAACATGTGAAAGGCAGTCCCCGCAGGGGGGCTGCCTTTTGCGCATCAAGTGAGCACGCAGGCGGCGGAAATCTGCGCCGAATCAACAATTTCACGGAACTGCAAAAATGTCCGATCTGGCGCTATCCGGGCATTCGGCGCAGCCGCCGATTGAGCCTAAGTGCTTGGCGAATGGTGGTTAATTTTTATTAACCATTGCCGCACTTGCAATTTTGGCGGAATTCTCCTGTTTTCTGTCAACGACGGCTCTGTAGCGTCGTTGAGTGAAGCTGGAGTTTAGCCAACCACCAAAGAGGTTCGACATGAACAAGATGGAATTGATTGCCCAGGTCGCGGCCGATGCCAAGTTGACCAAGGGCGATGCGGGCGAGGCGGTGGAAGCCACCCTCGCCAATATCACCAAGGCGCTGCAGCAAGGTGACGACGTCCGCCTTGTCGGCTTCGGCACGTTCACGGTGAGCCAGCGGGCCGCGAGCGAAGGCCGCGATCCGCGCTCCGGCCGCGCCATCCAGATCCCGGCTTCCAAGAACGCCAAGTTCAAGGCCGGCAAGGTGCTCAAGCAGGCGGTGAACAACTGACGCCGCACCCGCGCTGAAGGCCCGCTCACCCGAGCCGGGCCGGACAGCCGGATAGACATCGCCCCGCGCTTCCCCTCAGAAAGGGCGCGGGGCACTTTGTTTTTCTGAAGGCAAGGGCAGGATGCTTGCCAGCGCCGCACCGCGGCTCTATTGATGCCCGCGACAGAGGGGGCGGTTAGCTCAGTTGGTAGAGCGCCACGTTTACACCGTGGATGTCGGGAGTTCGAGCCTCTCACCGCCCACCATCGCTTTTACCAGTCATTGTTTCATTTATATCTTATCGCCTGTTGCCGGCGCCCTTTTCTGCGGCGAGGGCATTATGGATGCCGTGGCCGCAGGAACCGGCGCTGGGTCTGTCGATATTCCTTCAATGAAATCAACGGAGGTTGCATCCACTGCACCTTTGATTTTGGTAAGCCGTTGATTTTTCATAAATTACCCGCTATCTTACCAAACGTCAGCAGATAGCCATAGCCGGAGCCGGGGGGCTCAGCCGGTGAAATTGATCCTGCATTTCGGGTTGCACCGTTCGGCATCCAGTGCCCTTCAGCGGTTCCTCAATCAGCATCACCGGCCGTTGCGCAAACGCCGTGTGCTGAGCCTCAGCCAGCATACCGCCAAGGCCGGGGCATTCCGCCCGCTCACCCTCATCAAGGGCATCCATATCGATTCACGCGGCCCGCGGGCCAATCACCTCAGGATCGAGCGGCATCTGCAATCGATCGGCGCAGACATCGATGCGGTGATCTTTTCCGACGAGAACATGCCGGGCCTGATGATCGGCGACAGGGGCGCGGCATTTTCCCGTGCCGGACGCTTCGCGGCCATGCTGGCGCTGCTGGCCAAGAACCACGACGTCCACGCCGTCGCCATCGCGCGCCATCATGCCAACTGGCTGGAATCGATCCATCGCTTTTCCGCCGGGCGCGGCGAGCCGCGCGACTTTGCCGGCTTCCTGGCCCGCACCGATCTCGATTCGATAAACTACAGCCGGCTTTTCGACAGCGTGGCCGCCGCGCTGGGACGCGAGCGGGTGCATGTCTTTTCATACGATGCGGTCAAGGACGATGGCGGCGAGGGGTTGCTGCGTCACATCCTCGGGCTGGCCGGCACCCGGCTGCCGGGGCCTTTGCAGCTGCCAACGGGAAATGTATCGCCGGATACCCGCTTCATCGCCCTCATGCAGATGCTGCATCGGCGTGGCATCGTGCTGTCGAGACTGAGGGCGGTGGACCTCAAGGAGCGTCTGCGGCTCACCGATTCCGGCATCGATTGTGAAGCCCATATCGCCGAAGTGCTCGAAGGTGCGGCGAGGCGTGTCTTCGTGCCGGTGACAAGCCGGCGCGTCTTCCGCTGGACCCAGCAGATTCTTGCAGCCGGCATGCCGCTGCCGACGATCCCGGCAGCCCGGGCGCGCACCCTGGCGGTCGAAGCGCTCGCCATTGCCGACAAGGATAGCCAGGCGGCAGCGGCACAAGCGGCCCTGAAGCGCCAGCTTGCCGCTCGCTTCGCCCCCGACCGGGCTGCCGTGGCGAGGCTTTACCTGCCTGACTGGCGGTCGGCGGCCGACAGCGGTGCAGCCGGCGAAGTCCTGCCGGATGCTGCGCTTGACTTGCTCAGGTGAAGCTCGTAAGTGAGCGCCACTGACGGGATCCCTAAAGGGACCCATGATGCGGGTGTAGCTCAGTTGGTTAGAGCGCCGGCCTGTCACGCCGGAGGTCGCGGGTTCGAGTCCCGTCACTCGCGCCAGTCTTTTCAATGGGTTGGCTCATTGACCCAAGTGCTTTTCCAACTTGCCTAACCGGCGATTTCCAACTTTTCGGACATCAACCGTTCTCGGCGAGTACCCGACGTCCGCTACGGCACCCGCCTGTGGCCGCGGATGACGGACGCTCCGCCGCCGACATGTTCGACACCGTCGGTGCCGGCCACATCCTCCTGGCCGACCGGGCCTATGGTAGCGACAGTTTGTGACAAAGCATGGCTGCGCGTGGAGCCTGGGCAAACATTCGGCCGATGCCCAACTGCGTCCACCATCCGATCTTCCGCACCTGGATCTATCGCCAGCGCAACGCCGTCGAGCGCTTCTTCAACAGACTCAAACACTTCAGGGTCGTCGCCTCCCTCGTGATCCGACACGCGGACATCGACCGGATGCTAATCGTTCAAGACCCCACGGCGGTGCGAACCAAGAACAGCAAGCTCATCGAGTTAGTCCTATGCGATGCATGCAATTCAGATTTCTCCAACGCTTATTGATTTATAAGCGATCACAACGACATATCCGGCCTTGGGTCTCTGGTTAAGCGATTGGCGATCGGACGTCCCTTGTAGCAGCATTGCCAATTCTATATCGGGGACTAACATGGCCGCCCGGCCATACCGGAGAATTGAAGTATGCCAAAAAGCCGCAGCAGGTCGCGGTCGGATGAAGCCGAGGCCGCAAAACTCACTGCTTTGCTGGACTCGGCGGTCGATGCCATCGTGACCATCGACCATCACGGCAACATCGATACGGTCAACAGGGCGACGGAACATCTATTCCAATACGGGGTGGATGAGCTTCTGGGGCGCAACGTCAAAATGCTGATGCCCGAGCCCTATCAATCCGAACATGATGGTTACCTCAGCCGCTATAGTAAGACCGGCGATCGCAAGATTATCGGTATAGGCAGAGAAGTTACCGGGCGCCGCAAGGACGGCTCGGTCTTCCCGATGCATCTGTCGGTAAGCGAATTCAGGGTGGGAGAAAAGGTATTCTTCACCGGCATCATCCACGACCTGAGCGCCCGCGAACACGCAGAAGAGGCGTTGCGCCAAGCGCAGAAGATGGAAGCCATTGGCCAGCTTACCGGCGGGGTGGCGCACGACTTCAACAATCTGCTGACGGTGATCGTCGGCAATCTGGAACTCCTCGAAGCCAGGCTCAAGGACAAGGACCAACTGGACCTGCTTTCCGAGGCCCAGGAGGCGGCCGAACTGGGGGCAAAACTGACCGACCGCCTGTTGACTTTTGCCCGGCGCAGTCCCCTTGCGCCCGCCGTCGTCGATCTGAATTCGCTAGTGCTGGGGCTGATGGACATGTTGCATCGCACGCTCGGCGAGACCGTGGAACTCAGTACCGCTCTCAGCACGGGTCTCTGGCTGACACGCGCAGATCCTGCACAGGTCGAGAGTTCCATGATCAATCTCGCGGTCAACGCACGCGATGCGATGCCGGAAGGTGGCAGGTTGATCATCGAAACCCGCAACGCGGAGATGGACGAGCCCTATGCTGCGGCTGAGGCCGGATTGTCGCCTGGCGAATACGTGCAGCTTTCCGTCACCGACACCGGCACCGGCATGCCGGAAGAAGTGCGCCGGCGGGCCTTCGAGCCATTTTTCACGACCAAGGAGGTGGGGCGCGGGACGGGTTTGGGTCTTCCCATGGTCTACGGCTTCGCCAAGCAATCGGGCGGCCACCTCACCATCTACAGCGAGTTCGGCAAGGGCACGACAATCAACCTCTATCTTCCGCGGTATAAGCAATCAGGAACCGCCACGGCGGCGGCGGCGGACAAGACCGCGCCCGCCTTGGCATCGGGCGAACTCGTTCTGGTGGTCGAGGACGATGCTCGCGTCCGCCGACTGACGCTGACACGCTTGCGGGAGCTGGGATATCGGGTCCTGGAATCGGCGAATGGCCGCGAGGCATTGGCGGTTTTTGCGGAAAATCCGGCGATCGACCTGGTCTTTAGCGATCTGGTGATGCCCGGCGGCATGTCGGGCTATGATCTCCTTGCTGAACTGCGCAAGCAGCAACCGCGCCTCAAGGTTCTTCTGACCTCCGGCTATGCGGAGGAACTGGCCCATGCCGAGCGCTTGCAGGCACAGGGCGTGAGAGTGCTGCGCAAGCCGTACCGCATCGCGGATCTGGCGAATGCGATCCGCAAGGCGCTGAACGGGGACTGATACCAAAGGTCCTGAGGTTTGATCCATTTCATGGCATCAAACCGGCCGCTCGGGCAGGCGCGGTGCGCAGCGCGATGCGGGGCATCGGGCAAGCGCCGCAACGCACCCGATGGCCGGTTTCATGCCACCGAAGGCCGGGTGCTTTTGCCCGCAGGCGTCGTTGCGCCTGGCTTGAAGTCGGACGACGTCGGCGCCAGTCGCGCCTAACCTGCGGGCAAAATCATCCCGGTGAAATAGGTCAAACCTCAGGACCTTTGGTATGAGGCCCTTACGGCATTTCCACCTTCGCGACGAACTTGTAGCCGGCATTGCGCACGGTCTTGATGAACTGCGGGTTCTGGGGATCGGGTTCTATCTTCTTGCGCAGCCTGGCGACCTGGTTGTCGATGCTGCGATCAAGCGGCGACCAGTCGGCGCCCCGCAGGAGGTCCATAAGCTGGTCGCGGGACAGGACGCGATTGGCATGCTTCACGAACACTTCCAGCAGGCGCAATTCGCCGGTGGTGAGCTCGCAGGGCCGCCCCTCGCTTGAACGCACCTCCAGTCGCGCGAAATCCACCTCCCAGCCTTCAAAGCGCCACGTGTTGGCGCTGTCCGAAACCTGTTGCGGAGACGTTGCCGCCCCGCTGGAGCCTTGCGTCCGTCTTATGACCGAGCGGACCCGGGCGAGCACCTCGCGAACGTGAAAGGGCTTGGTGATATAATCATCGGCGCCGAGCTCCAGTCCGATCACCCGGTCGATCGTCTCACCCTTGCCGGTCACCATGATGATCGGCACCTCGGACCGGGCGCGAATGTGGCGCGCCGTTTCAAGGCCGCTCTCGTCGCCAAGGGAGAGATCGAGGGTAACGAGGTCGATTTCCGTGAGCGGGTGATTGCGCGCATCACGGCCGCTTGCGGCCTCGCTCACCCGGTAATTCTCCTCTTCGAAACACCTTCTCAGCAGGCGCCTGACCTGGGCGTCGTCGTCGACGATCAGGATATGAACGGAATTGGCCATATTGTCATTGCCTTGGCAATTGCATGCGGCAGTCCATGGCTTTCGGCAAGCATGCCTCCCGCGAACAATATGGAATTGATGCCGGGGTGATGCAACAGCATGCCGTTACAATCCGTTACACGCTGATACGCCACCGCGATCATTGCATTACGCAGGCATGTTCAAGTGCGCCTCACCATGACATTCCGTCTGGAGGAGGATGAGGCTTTGTACGCCCAAACAGCCGCCGTCGAAACAGCCCGGACAGCCTCTCGTGATCGCTGGTGTGAAATTCCCGCCACCCAGCAGCAGGTTCAGGACGTGGCCGCGCACAGCCCGCTCTTTTTCGAGGGCGGCGATGCGCACTATGTCTATGAAGTGCTGGAGGGCGTCGTGTGCTGCTATAGCGTGCTCTCCGACGGCCGTCGCCAGGTCCTGTCGTTTTCGTATCCGGGCGATCTGATCGGCCTCGACCATGGTGATCTTCACCGCTACAACACGGAAACGCTGTCGGCGGCACGTGTTCGCAGAATCCCCAAGGGAATTCTTCTCAGCACCGCGGCGGAGTGCCCCGAGGTTGGCCGCAAGCTGCTTGAGTTCGCCACCAGCGAGCTGGCGCTGATGCAGGATCACTTCGTCATGCTCGGGCGCAAGACAGCTCTTGAGAAGCTGGCATCGTTCCTCATTGCGCTGGGCCGCCGGCACGTCGACGCGCAGGGCATCCCCGCGACTTTCCATCTGCCGATGACGCGCGTCGATATCGGCGACTATCTCGGATTGACGATAGAGACGGTGAGCCGGTGCCTGAAGAAGTTGAGGATTGCGGGCGCCATCGACCTGCCGCAGCCCCAGACAGTGGTCATTCGCGATTTCGAACTGCTTTGCGACTTGGCTGAATCGGAAGATGACTAGCACGGATGGGCGACGACGCCGGCCAAGCCAGCCACGACCCGGAGGTGGGAAGGCGGTCGTGCTGGTCTCGCCGTTGGTGCCCCGATTTTCGCTCAACTCCAGGTGATGGCCGTGAACGAGCAAAACAGAAGACGGGTCGCCATTGGAGCCTTCGACAGGTTTGCAAACCTCGAACAGGCGCTCGGCGAGATCACCACACTGGGCGTGCCTTGTTCAAGGCTCGTTCTGCTTGCCGCCGCGGATGCGCTCGATGGCCAAGTACACAACCACCGGATTGGCGTGGCCAGCTACAGCGAGTCCGTCCTTGCGGTCGTGGATGGCGGGAGTTGTGCCGACGAGCCTGCTGCCGATGCAAGCCCCCCGCTGAGCGATGAGCAGCAACGAATGGTGAGTTTCGATACCTGGGTCGGACCGCGAATTGCCGCCGGGCTGAGACAGCTGATGACGGGTGGCGCCTGCCTTCTGTTCGCCATGGTCGGTCCGCTTGGCGAAGAGGTCGACGTCGCGCGCGTCCTGCTCAAATATGCCGTCGGGCAGGTGCAAGTGCACGATTTCCGGGTTTGAGCGGTTGGTGAGCGTTTGCTGATGCCGAAATCAACCTCGGCAAGGGCAAGGGCTAAATGTCTGACCTGGGACCCTCAACCTCCTCCAGTATTTGGCAGAGTCCGTCACTGCAAAGAAGAGGACGCCAAGCGAATTGGCCGGGAACGCAAATACCTCGTTCATCAGCGCACCCGAGTAGCGTCGCGCATCAAGGGGCTTGTGGCGCTACGTGGCATCCATACAGCCGGCAGGTCGGCAAATTTCGCTGCCGCCATCGGAACCCTTTTCCCTCTCGCAAGTTTCTAGGACTGGAACATTTGACCGTAGGGCACTGTGCCCTGGAACATGTAGGAGGTAATCATGAAGACCACCCTCACCACCAAGCTGGCTCTGGCGTTGCTGCTGGCGGGCTCACCCGTTGCGCTTGCCGCCTCAACCACCAGCAACCAGACCAATCAGCAGCCGCCCACGCAGCAGACCCAGACCCAGACCCAGTCTGCCCAGCAGCCGGCGACGGACCAGTCGAAAGCCAGTCAGCCGACGACTGCCCAAAAGCAACCCGCCGACCAGAACGGGCAAAAGACCAAGGATCAGGCCGTCAGCAAGCAGAAGCCGGCAACCCAGAACTCGACCGCCGAAGCGAAGCAGTCGCAAAAGACCAAACTTGCCGGCCAGATCGTGCTGCAGAGCAAGGACACTATCCTTGCGAGCTCGCTGATCGGCTCGAATGTCTACACGCCCGATAACGAAGCAATCGGCGAGGTCAGCGACCTCATCGTTTCCAACGACGGGAAGGTGAACGGCATGGTCATCGGCGTCGGCGGCTTCCTGGGCATCGGCCAGAAGCAGATTGCCCTGACCCTCGATTCGATCTCGACCCAGATGGCGTCCGATGGCAAGTCGGTGAAGCTCTATCTGAATGCCACGCGCCAGGACCTCGACAACGCACCTGCGTTCAAGACGTCCTATGAGCAGCAGCAGGAAGAAAACGCCGCCAAGGCCCAGCAGGACATGCAGAACAACATGGGTTCGCAGGTCCCGCCACCGCAACCGCAGCAGCCGCAGCAGTAGACCCCGCAGGCCGGTTGGCCGGCGCGGCGCCAGGTGAGCCCCCGCACCCTTTACCCACCTGCTGCCGCCTAAGAACGGCCCCGGAGCGCACTTGTCCCAATCCCCCGATCGGCAAGCGCGCTCCGGTTTCTTGTTGCAGATACGATATCGAGGTATCGTCACGAACAGCGCCCAGGCGCGAACGGCAGAGTCAGGAAGCCTCAGTGCTTCTGCGCCGCGCCATACAGGCGGACGACGCCGGCGATATCTCCCGACTGCGGCGTCCTGAACATTTCAAGATACCTGAATGACATGATCTCGCCCCGGGCCCCGGGATGGTCGAGACCGATGCTGTGCCCGATTTCGTGGATCAACGCATAACGCAGGTCATAGACCTGCAGGTCGCCATCGAATCCGACCTTCCAGGGCATGCCGGGATTGAGGCAGATGAGCGACTGGGCGATGCTGCGGACGGAGTTGACGGCATTTTCCCGGCGCGGTGCGGTCATATCGGCCGACGTCAGCGAGGTCAGGGCCTTATCGGTTCCCTTCTGATTTTCATCAGTGCCCGCATAGGCCACATTGGTGAAGGCCCTGCCTTGCGGGATGGCCTCGGAACCTATGATGATGTCGGCACGTTCACCCTTTCTGGCCGGTTGAAACCTGACATTGGCAACCTCTTGCCATGCCGCAAAAGCAGCATCGAGTTCCGCCATGGCCTGATCTGCCGTGATATGCGAATGCTCAAGCAGGTTCGAAAGAGGCCCGATCTGACGGCAGTTGGTGGCCTTGTCAAAGGTCAGCACATGATCGGCAAGACGATAGGTGATGACGGCGCCAGTGCCGAGCTCCGGCTTTCCCCATTTCATGTCAGCGCCGTCGAGCCTTAGCAATTGATACCCCGATCCCGCATCGGCGACGGCAACGTTGATCAGCACCAGCAGGCCGGTCACGAGCAGACTGCAAAGCCTCATGGAATCTCCTCTGTTCCACCTGGCCCTGACAGCCAGCACACCTTTCTGAGCATTCAATGGAAACCCCTCGCCGGGCTCAAGGGCCGGCGACACCACATCGCAATGGCGCATCACGCTCACGGGCATGTCGCCAGCCACATGACAACAACAGAAGCTTGAACGCGATGTCAACAAAATCCGTCAAACGCCGGGCGTCTGGTCGTCATCACCCTGGGACAGGCGTTCGAGCAGTTGCTTGAGGCGATCCGGTATCGGTTCACTGACCACCTCGTCATAGACGCGCCGCAAATGCCCACTTATGGCCTTCGACGCCACCGGGTCGAGCGCCGGCTGCTTCTTTCCGCGAGGCTTGTTGCTGGTCCTGTCTCGATTCTCTGGCATGTCTCGACGATGTCGCGGCCCGGCGGGCGGTCAGGTCAAACGCGCCCGGGCATCAAGGCGCGCAGTGGCAGAAGGCGCGATCCTTAAGAGCAGAACATTGATGGAATTATAAGAAATCAGGCGAGGATTGCGAGTCTCAATCCCGCTCCGGGGCGTTTGTCAGGTTTCCGCATCGCCGGTCAGCGGCAGGCTTGCATGAAAGCGAAGACCGGTCGGCAGCCAATCGAGTTCCGCCGTTCCGCCATGTTGCTGGGCCAGGATGCGTTCCAGCATCACCGAGCCAAAGCCTATTCGTCTGGGCTTGGTCACGCGGGGACCGCCGGTTTCGACCCAGGTGAACTCCAGTGTGCGTTCCGAACCGTGTCCGGAGTCCTCCCTCAGTTCCGCATGCAGCCTGATCGCTCCATCGCTGGTGGAAAGAGCACCGAAGCGCACGGCGTTGGTGGCAAGCTCGTGGATGGCCAGGGCAATCGTCTGGGCCTGCTGGGCGGTGAGATTGACGTCGGGCAGGGCGATATCCCAGCGCTCCTTGTCGCTCGCGGTGCGAAATGCCGCCAGCACCTTGACCACGACACGGGCCAGCTTGACTGACGACCAGTTGGCTTCAAAGAGTGTATCCTGCGCAGCCGACAGGGCCTGCAGCCTGCCCAGAAGCTGGGCCTGATAATCCTTTACAGTGCGGACAGAATGGGAGGTCTTGTTGGCCAGGCTGGCGACCAGTTGCATGTTGTTGCGCACCCGGTGGGCCAGTTCCCGCACCAGGATGTCCTTGGTTTCATCGGCCGTCTTGCGGTCGGTGATGTCCTGAATCACCTTCGTGAGCTGCCGCGCCTGCCCCTGCTCGTCCCGCAAGGCGCGCATCGACACCAGGCCCCAGAACTGCCCGCCATCGCGTTTCAGATAACGCTTTTCGGCAACGAAGCCATCGATCTCGCCATCCAGCAGCCTCTGCATGTCTTCGTCGGTCTTGCCCCGATCCTCCGGGTGGGTAACGTCCTTGAAAGTGAGTGTCAGGAGAGCCGCCTCGCTGTAGCCGGTCATCTCGCACATGCGGTCATTCACGCGCGTGAAGCGGCCGGTCGCGGCGTCGAGTTCGCAGTTGGCCGTGGCGGCATTGTAGAACAGGTTGCGATAGGTCGTTTCGGAGCGCTTGAGATCCGCTTGCTGCTCATCCAGTCTCTTGCCCAGAAGCCGCGTCCCCGCCTGAAGCTCCACCTGATTCGAAAAGGCAACGACAAGCAGAATGAACAGGCTGCCCAGTCCGAAAACCAGGAATGCAGACAATATCGGCCGATTGCTCTTGGGGGGAACCATGAACACCCGCCAATTCCGATCGATCAGCTTGATGTCCCGGTAGGCGGCATTGTTGAAGCTGATACCCGCGCTCGACCACAATTGTTCGCGTTTGCCATCGGTCGTGTCGGTAACCGCGACGATGGGTACATTGTAGTCGTTCGACGTCACCACCAGGCCGGAAACGTCGATCACGCCGACGGCGAGCCCGAGCAGATTGTCGAATCCGCTGTGCGAGGAGCGGCTTACCGGCACGAAGATGCTCACCACCACACTGTCATTGCCGCTTTCCGCCAATCGGTATCCGCGTGACATGGTGACAGCGCCGGTGTCGGCAGCGCGCCGGATGGCTTCGAGCATGATGGGGTCTGACGCCAGGTCCACGCCACGCAGACGCTGGTTTCCAAGCAACGGCGCCACATAGACGATCGGGAGATTGAAATCTCTCGCAGGCGCATTCGCCAGCTTCCCCGCGCCATCGCTGTGAACGAAGTGAAACTGCGAATACCCTTCCTGGCGGATCCTGGCTTCGAGCGAGTTGCGTTCGGTCGACGGGATCTTCTCGACATACTGCAGCACGCGCAACGCCGCCGGGTGTTGCAGTTGTTCGGCGAATTTTTCAAAATCACTGCGCGCTATTTTTCGTTCGACATTAAAATATACCGCCATCGCGAGAATGGAGCTTTGAGCGACGGCAAATTGATTCTTTATGTTTTGAACCTCGACGTCGATCTGCTCTTTTTGTTTGCTCTTCAGTTCCTCATGGAGAGCCACATAAACGCCGACCGCAACAATAGCCGATAGCGTCAGGCCAACCACCAGAATCAGCCAGTTCAGCCGCCGCAACTGGCGGGCGGGTTTGAGAAGCAGTCTGTCCATAATCAGTGCGCGGTTCATGGAGAGACATCAAGGCCCTGAACGCTGATTTGGTCCCTGCAAGATGGAGATAATGTGACGGGATTGGAGACGGCGCACACCACCCTATACATTGATACCCCCGCGAGCGCGGATCACGAGCACGCACCGGCTCTGGCCGAAAAAGCTCGAGCGCCGTTGGTTACAGGCGTCATTGGAGTCTTCAGGTACAATTGTAAGCCGTTCGACGGCTATGGATCGGCCCTGACCGGCTGCATGCCGGTCGTTTCCGCCGCCATATGCGAGGATCATGATCGGAAAGCCGACAAACGACAATGCAGTGGCGAGCACGATTGCGGACCACAAGGGTCCGGATTTGTTGAGGAGGGAATGGGTCATGGCCCGGCGCCTTTCAATCATGGCCTTTCAATGGTCCAAGGCGGCAGAAGGTTCCACGGGTCATCGCGGAAGCCAACGTCCGGAAACAATTTGCGATGCGCTCTGGAACCGATTCCGCACCACAGGCGTTTGAGCCTGGAGTTCTGGATGCGTCTCCCTCCCGCATCCTTTGGCGACCGTCGATGAGTGCCCCACCCTCGACGGTCGCCTTCTTTTCCGAGTATCGCCCGCGTCTTGCGAGCGCTCCTGCCGATGGCATTTCACTACGGCATCGGGAACCTTCCCGCTCGACGTACGTTGATGGCCCGAAAGAACGCGCCTCAGCGACCACAAACCAAACCAGGAACACGACGTGGAAGCCGCCCCTGAGTGGCAATTCCTCACCCGGTTTGCACCGGCAATGACGGCTTTCACAGGTGGCCTGCATGCGGCGCCGGGGACCGCCTCGCCGCGGGCGTCGATTTCTTCACCGGTTGGCTTTCATCTCGATTGAGGCAACGACCGGGGCGTGGGCAACACATGAAAGGAAAGACCATGTACAAGACACTGATTGCCTGCATTGCCGCTGGCGTCGTATCGCTTTCCGGCTACTCGCTTGCCGCCGCCAAGAGCGACTTTACCAAGCTCGATGCCAACCATGACGGGCATCTGAGCATGACCGAGGTGAAGGCCGCCAACCCTGACTGGACAGCTGCTGCCTTCAAGAAGGCTGACAAGGACGGCAACGGCTCGCTGTCCCAGCAGGAGTACGATTCTGCCATGATGACCAAGTCGAGCGGCTGAGCACGCCTGTTTCCCAACCCTCCCCCTGACTTGCCCCGCTGTCTCGCGCAGCGGGGTTTTTCTTCTGGACGACGACGCCTTGGACGGACCGTGCAGCAAAACCGGGCAGGTTTGATGGATTTTCTTGCGAGGAATACGCGAATCCTCTGCCCGATGGACGGATCATGTTCCAGCTGGGATACGGCGGAACACGACACATCGATTGCGCGTTTCCTGTCCAGCACGAAAACGTGCGGATCATGAAGAGGAACCGATCCATGAAACTCAATCAGGCACTACTCGCCTCCGTCACCATCGTCGGCTTCGGCCTGGCCATTCCGGCGATTGGCATATTGCCGAGGCCGGACCCGGCAATTGCGGCAACCAATGTCGGGGTGTCGATCAGCTTTGGGACTTTCTACGACCGACTGGCGCCCCATGGGACCTGGGTCTCCTATCACGACGCCTATGTGTTCGTGCCGCGCGGCGTCGCTGCGGGCTGGCGCCCATACACGTTAGGTCACTGGACCTACACCCGGCCGTATGGCTGGTTGTGGGTCTCCGCCGAACCTTTCGGCTGGGCCACTTATCATTACGGCCGCTGGGGCTATGCCGAAGACATCGGCTGGTATTGGGTCCCCGGATCCCGTTGGGCACCGGCATGGGTGGCCTGGCGTCGCTCTGACAATTACGTCGCCTGGGCGCCACTGCCGGTCGACTATCCCGATGACAATTTCAGTGTGAACATCTCGTTCGGCAAGGTGCCGGCCTTCTACTGGCAGGCCGTGGAGGCGCCGGCTTTTCTTTCGATCGACCTCGGACACCGTATCGTCCGTGATCGCGCACGCGAGGAGAAGATCCTTGCCGAAACGCGCCCGCTTGGCGGCCTGAAGGTGGTCAACAAAACCGTGGTCAACAACGTCATTGAAGTCAAATTCGTCGAGCAGAAGACGAAAAGGAAGGTTGTGGTCCACCAGATCCGCAAGGCGAATGATCCTCGCATGGCAGGCAAGGCCAACGGCACCGAAATCGCTGTCTTTGATCCGCAGGTGAAGAAGACAGAGACAAAGAACAAGCCCAAAGTGGTGAAGTCCGTCGACCAGATCAAGGCTCCGGACCAGAACGCAGACAAGAAGAATTCTGACCTCACCACCAAGAAGACGCAGCAGATGGATCAGACCGATCAGTCCAAAATGAAGCAGCAAACCGGCCAGACCGACCAGCCCAAGAAAAAGCAGCAGACCGACCAGACCGACCAGCCCAAGAAAAAGCAGCAAACCGGCCAGACCGATCAGCCCAAGAAAAAGCAGCAGACCGGCCAGACCGATCAATCCAGGAAAAAGCAGCAAACCGGCCAGAAATCCGGCAAGAAAGCCCCGGCCCAGGCCAACGCGCAAGACAAGAAGAAGAAAAAGAAGGTCGAGACCGAATAGCGCTCGACTTGTGACACGGAAAGGCGCCGGATCCACCGGATGATCCGGCGCTTGTGCTGTTCAAAAGAGCACCTCGGCTGCACGCATGCAGTCCTCAGTGGCAGGGTTGAATCGTTGTCGTGCCGGCCGTCGCGGCCAAAGCGCTTGATCGAAGCACGGCAGGTAGCGGTGGTCACCCTGAGTGGACAAGCCACGGCTTTCGAGAAGGCCGACACGCACAGGAAACGGATCGCCGTCCCGGTGGGCGCACGGCTCAGCCATGACCAAATGGCCGGATCAGCGGACAGCTGAGTTCGACAAAACCGCCATGGTGGTCGAATCATGGCTATTGTCACCATCACCGGTGAATTCGAGAAGCCCCGCCAGATGCTTGCGCGCCCTGCTCACCCGGCTCTTTACCGTGCCGACGGCAACGCCGATGATCGCGGCAGCTTCCTCGTAGGTAAAGCCTGACGCGCCGACCAGCACGAGGGCTTCGCGCTGGTCTTCGGGAAGCTGCTGCAGGGCGCTGAGCATGTCTTTCATGTCCAGATGTGACGGCTGTTCCGGAGGGGCTGCCAGCGCGGCGGTGTGGTAGCCGTCGGAATCGCTGACCTCGCGCCGGCGCTTGCGCAGTTCGGAATAGAACTGATTGCGCAGAATGGTGAAAAGCCAGGCGCGCATGTTGGTGCCCGCCTCGAAGCTCGCCTGGTTGGTCCATGCCTTGATCAGCGTTTCCTGCACAAGGTCATCGGCTCGGTCCGCGTTTCCCGAAAGCGACACCGAAAACGCCCGCAGGTTGGGGATCATCGCCAGCAGATCGTCACGAAAGTTCGGGGGATCACTCATCCGCTTTCGCCTGCCTTGCATCGAGCCGCCCGAGAAGTTCGTTGAACTTGTCCGGAACCGGCTCATTGGCCACCTGTTGATAAAGTGACTTCAGACGTTCGCCAATGTGCTGGCGTATTTGCGGATCCAGTCCCTTCGATCTTTCATCGCGACCGACGCCCCGGATTGTACGACCTTTCATATTTCGCTTCATTGCCTCATGCCTGACCAAAACACCGGCTAACATCACACTGCCGGTTGGTCTGCAAGACCACCCGGCGGAGCCGAACTTGCAACGATAACGGCCGTCCTGTGCGGCAGGTTCCATCGCAGCAAAATTTTTTGTCGCCGCCTGGAACCCGACCTCGTGTGAGCGCGTTGATTGAGAATTGCTTGCACGGTTGCGGCCGGTCAAATGAGGGAGCCGATGTCGATATCCACGCAGATTGCCCCATGTCTTCCCTATCTCCGCCGCTATGCCCGCGCCATCACGGGCCATCAGGCAGGTGGTGACGCCTACGTCGCAGAGGTGCTGGAAGCCATTATTGCCGATCCGTCTTCGCTGGACGGAGAAATTCCGCCGCGAACGGCCCTCTATCGTCTGTTTACCCGCCTGTGGAACTCCCTGGCGGTGAACGGCAAGCCGGACGGCATCACGGGATCGGCGGAACTTGTTGCAGCCGACCGCCGCCTGTCGACCATTTCGCCGCCGGCGCGCCAGGCCTTCCTGCTGGTCAGCCTTGAAGGCTTTTCGATCGAGGAGGTGGCGCAAATCCTCGAATGCAGTGCCAAAGAGATCGACCAGCTCATCGAGATGGCGGGCCGCGAAATTGCCGACCAGGTTTCAACCGATGTCATGATCATCGAGGACGAACCACTCATCGCCATGGACCTGGAAGAACTGGTCACGGCGCTGGGTCACCGCGTGCACGCGGTTGCGCGCACCCATCGCCAGGCGCTGCAAGCGGTCGCCAAAGGCAATCCGGGCATCGTGCTTGCAGACATTCAACTCGCCGATGGCAGTTCCGGCATTGCGGCGGTCAACGATCTCCTGCAGAATTTCTCGGCACCTGTCGTCTTCATCACCGCCTACCCTGAACGTCTGCTCACCGGGCAACGCCCGGAGCCGGCCTTCCTCATCACCAAGCCTTTCGTTCCGGACGTGGTGAAGGCAATCATCAGCCAGGCGCTCTTTTTCGACCAGAGATCGAATCCACCCGCCCGTGTCCACGTCGGCTGAGAGGCCGTCACACCATTGACCAAATTGCAGCCGGCCGGCCGCGCGTGACGAACGGGCCCCCCGCGGCTCAGGCGGCGCGACGGCGGGCAGCCGTTTCGCGGCAAAGGCCGAGAAGTTCTTCCGGCCTGGTGCCAGCGCGTTTGAGAACGAGCTCCATGATCGGATCGCACAGAAGTTCAGCGATGTTCTCCTGAGCGTTCGCAGACAGCGTCGCTTCGCTAAAGGCTATGCCGGCAAACCAGGCCAACTGCCGGATGACGCGGTGATGTCCCTCCACGGTCGACAGGGCTGCTGCCGGGCTGGAGCCACCCGTGATGGGGTTCGGCGCATCGAACCATTGTGCCGCCAAAGCGGTATTGCCGATCGCTGCAGTTGCAAGGGCGTCCAAATAGGGGGGCTTGATTGTCATGGCGTTTCCAATCCCTCAACGGTGCATTGTCGATGTCTACCGCGAGCGCGTGACGGCAGCGTGGCCTGGTGGAGAAGAAATTATGTCCCCGCACCGGCACAGATTGTACGGACCCGCTTTCGCCGGCTTCGTGCCGGGTGAGGATGCTGCCGAGCACGGCTTCCAGATCATGGCAAGCTGGGCCGCGTCGAACGGCAGCAAGATGGCGTGCGCCGCGTTCAGATGGTCTTTCCATCGCGCTTTGGGCCCCGCTTATTGGACATGGTACCGCAATGGTACCAAATCAAACGGTGCTGCTGATTGCGCCCGGGACATAGCGAGCAATAGGAAATATCGTCGTTACAGACATTTAAGTGTCAACGGTTGTTCACGAGACAAACCGGGATATGCACATCCGAGAACTGAAAATCCGCGTGTCGGTGATTCGATTCCGCCCCTGGCACCAATGATTTCAAATGGGTAGGTTTATTCGCTCCGGCGCCTTTTTCAATGCGCCTGGAGCATGATTCGGTCAGGCAGGATCACTTGACCGCGTTGTCGGGTTTGCTGGCCGGACCGGCCGAACATCGCCAAACCACCGGTTCGATCTACCTGCGAAAACCCTCGGCGCCGGCACTCGACACTGGGCTATCTCAACCCCCGTGGAGTTCAGGCAACAAGCTATGTTAGCTTGGCCTGGTGTCCGAAAAACCGGCAGCAGGCCATCTTGACTGTCGTTGGCGGCCCTTGATGTATCCGGGCCGGTCGCATCGGCTGAACATTCTTGAACGGCGGAACAGGATCCGGAAATGTCCATTGAAAAAGTAGAGGTGCTCGTTGTTGGCGGTGGCCAGGCGGGCCTCGCCATGAGCGAGCACCTGAGCGACTTCGGCGTGCCTCATCTCGTTGTGGAGCGGCAGCGGATTGCCGAACGCTGGCGCTCGGAAAGATGGGACTCCCTGGTCGCCAATGGTCCGGCCTGGCACGATCGATTTCCGGGCATGGAATTTTCCGATATCGATCCCGACAGCTTTGCCTCCAAGGAGGAAGTTGCGGATTATTTTGTTGCCTACGCGGAAAAGTTCGCAGCGCCCGTCCGCTGCGGCGTGGAGGTAACGGATGTGCAGAGGAATAGTGGCCGGCGCGGCTTTCGTGTCGAAACATCGAACGGCGTGATCGAAGCCAATTACGTGGTTGCCGCCACCGGTCCGTTCCAACGCCCGATCATTCCGGGCGTTGTTCCAAAAGATGCGGGAATCCTGCAAATCCATTCCAACGCCTACCGCAATCCCGACCAGTTGCCTGAGGGTGCAGTGCTGGTGGTCGGGGCGGGGTCATCGGGGGTGCAGATCGCCGACGAACTCCTGCAAACGGGAAAGCGCGTTTATCTTTCTGTCGGCCCGCACGACCGTCCTCCTCGAAGCTATCGCGGCCGTGACTTCGTGTGGTGGCTGGGGGTGCTCGGCAAGTGGGATGCCGCCACCCCGCCGGCAGGCGCCGAACACGTCACGATCGCCGTGAGCGGCGCCCACGGCGGCCACACGGTCGACTTCCGGCGCCTTGCCGGGCACGGCATGACGCTCGTCGGCCGGACGGTATCCTGCAAGGACGGTGTGGTGACCTTCGCGCCCGATCTGGCGGCAAATATCGCGCACGGCGACGCCAACTACCTTGGCCTGCTCGACGAGGCCGACGCCTATATCGCCCGCAACGGTCTCGATCTTCCCGACGAGCCCGATGCCCGCATCATCGACCCGGATCCTGAATGCGTGACCGATCCCGTTCTTGAACTGAACCTGACCCGGGCCGGTATAACCGCGATCGTCTGGGCAACCGGCTTTACACTCGATTTCGGCTGGCTGAAGGTTGACGCTTTCGACGAGAAAGGCAGGCCAAAGCACCAGCGCGGCGTTTCTGCCGAGCCCGGGATTTACTTCCTGGGGTTGCCGTGGCAGTCGCGACGGGGGTCTTCCTTCATCTGGGGCGTGTGGCACGACGCCAGGTACCTGGCAGACCAAATTTCCATGCAGCGCAAATACCTGGCCTATCGCAGTTCCACAGAACGCGGGCCTGAAGGCCCATTGCCGAAAGACCCTGTGACTGAAGGGGCGATGGCAAAGTGAGCCGGTGGCTATCCGTCGTGGGGTTCCTTTGGGCCGGTTGTGACCCGGCGGGGAATTTCCGGGCCTGGAGCATGGTCCGACGAGAGCATCTGGGCGGCCTTGAACGCTGAATCTGGCCCGCTTCCAGAACTCTGAACCACACGCCATGGAGCACCGCCACATCACCGGCTGCTCGTTGCTGTATTCGAGTGCGGCGATGTTGCCCGGCGTAACGGCGTGACCGCCCGGCACCTTGATCTGAATGGGCCGCGGCGTGGCGAGACTGAGCTGCTCAGGCCCGACCGACCTGCCGACCGCTTCCACCAGGCAGGTGGCGTTGCGCCTGCGTCAGGCTGCCTCAACCAGGGTGGATTGGGCTTGCCACTCATGGGTTGGTGCGCTACCACCTGAACGCAATTGGGGCGGGTTTGGGGCCCATAGGTCCCTTCCAGGTGTGGGCCACACGATGCAGGATCTTTTGCGAGACTATCTCCCTGTCGTCATCTTCATGGGCGTCGCCACCGCAATCGCCGTAGCGCTCATGGTCTCGGCGATGATCATCGCGGTGAGGAAGCCCGATCCCGCGAAACTCTCGGCCTATGAATGCGGCTTCGATGCTTTCGACGATGCCCGCATGAAGTTCGATGTGCGGTTCTATCTGGTGTCCATCCTGTTCATCATCTTCGATCTCGAGGTGGCCTTCCTGTTTCCCTGGGCGATCACCCTGAAGCGAGTGGGCATTTTCGGCTTCTGGTCGATGATGGTGTTCCTCGCCGTCCTCACCATCGGCTTCGTCTACGAATGGCGCAAAGGGGCACTGGAATGGGATTGACCCCGGCCACACCCGCCAGCGATGCCATGACGCCTGGGCAGCGGGAATTCTTTACCTCCGTCAACGCCGAACTGGCCGACAAGGGATTTCTGGTCACCACCACCGACGACCTCATCAACTGGGCCCGCACCGGCTCGCTGATGTGGATGACCTTCGGGCTTGCCTGCTGCGCGGTGGAGATGATGCAGGCCTCCATGCCGCGCTATGACGTGGAGCGATTCGGCTTTGCCCCGCGTGCATCGCCGCGCCAGTCCGACGTCATCATCGTGGCGGGTACCTTGACCAACAAGATGGCGCCGGCCTTCCGCAAGGTCTACGACCAGATGCCGGAGCCGCGCTACGTCATCTCCATGGGCTCGTGCGCCAATGGCGGCGGTTATTATCACTACTCCTATTCGGTGGTGCGCGGCTGCGACCGCATCGTGCCGGTCGACATCTACATCCCCGGTTGTCCGCCCACCGCCGAAGCGCTCGTCTACGGCATCTTGATGCTGCAGAAGAAGATTCGCCGTACCGGCACCCTTGAGCGGTAACCGTTGGAATTGTCGGAGTTATCTCGGCCATGGACGAGACATTGATGGACATTGGCGCCCATGTGGCTGGCGCGCTGGCCGAGACCGGGCTGACGTGGTCGGTGGATCATGACGAACTCAACATCGTCACCGATGCCGCGCACATCATCCGGGTCCTGCGCTTCCTGCGCGACGACGCCACCTGCCGCTTCTGCTGTTTCATCGATATTTCGGGCGTCGATTACCCTGAGCGCGAACAACGCTTCGATGTCGTCTATCACCTGCTCAGCCCCTACCAGAATTCCCGCGTCCGGGTGAAGGTTGCGACCGACGAGGACACCGCCGTTCCCAGCGCCATCGACGTCTTTCCCGCCACCAACTGGTATGAGCGCGAGGTCTTCGACCTTTACGGCGTGCGCTTTTCCGGCCATCCCGACCTGCGCCGCATCCTCACCGATTATGGTTTTTCCGGCCACCCCTTGCGCAAGGACTTCCCGACCACCGGCCATGTCGAGGTGCGTTACGACGATGAGGCAAAGCGGGTCGTCTACGAACCGGTGAAGCTGGTGCAGGAATTCCGCAACTTCGACTACCTCAGCCCCTGGGAAGGCACCGACTATGTGCTGCCCGGCGATGAAAAGGCGAGTTGACCATGGCTGAAGCCGAAGTCCGCAACTTCACCATCAACTTCGGGCCGCAGCACCCGGCGGCGCATGGCGTTTTGCGCCTCGTGCTGGAACTCGACGGCGAGGTGGTGGAGCGCGTCGATCCGCATATCGGCCTGCTGCATCGCGGCACCGAAAAGCTCATCGAGACCAAGACCTATCTGCAGGCCGTGCCGTATTTCGACCGCCTCGACTATGTGGCGCCGATGAACCAGGAGCACGCCTTCGCGCTGGCCACCGAAAAGCTGCTGGGGATCACCGTGCCGAAGCGCGGCCAGTTGATCCGGGTGCTCTATTCCGAGATCGGCCGGCTGTTGTCGCATCTCCTCAACGTCACCACCCAGGCCATGGACGTGGGCGCTCTCACCCCTCCCTTGTGGGGCTTTGAGGAACGCGAAAAGCTCATGGTATTCTATGAACGCGCCTCCGGCAGCCGCATGCACGCGGCCTATTTCCGCCCCGGCGGCGTGCATCAGGACCTGCCGCAAAAGCTCATCGACGATATCGCCCACTTCTGCGAGACCCATCCCAAGGTGCTCGACGACATCGAGGGACTGCTCACCGAAAACCGTATCTTCAAGCAGAGGAACGTCGATATCGGCGTGGTGACGCTGGATGATTGTTTCGCCTGGGGCTTTTCCGGCGTCATGGTGCGCAGTGCCGGTGCCGCCTGGGACCTCCGACGGGCGCAGCCCTATGAGTGCTATTCCGACCTCGACTTCGACATTCCCATCGGCAAGAACGGCGACTGCTACGACCGTTACGTCATGCGCATGTTCGAGATGCACCAGTCTGTGCGCATCATGAAGCAGTGCATCGAAAAGCTGTCGTCGGCCGAGGGTTCAGGGCCGGTTTCCTCGGTCGACGGCAAGGTGGTGCCGCCCAAGCGGCCTCAGATGAAGCGGTCCATGGAAGCCCTCATCCACCATTTCAAGCTCTATACCGAGGGCTACAAGGTGCCGGCCGGCGAGGTCTATGCCGCGGTCGAGGCGCCCAAGGGCGAGTTCGGCGTCTATCTGGTCTCCGACGGCACCAACAAGCCCTATCGCTGCAAAATCAGGGCCCCCGGCTTTGCCCATCTGCAGGCCATGGACTTCATCTGTCGCGGCCACATGCTGGCCGACGTCTCCGCCGTCATCGGCTCGATCGATATCGTTTTTGGCGAGGTGGACCGGTGAGCGTACGCCGTCTCGATCCCGTCCAGCCCAAGAGCTTCAAGTTCTCCGCCGAGAACCTGAAGTGGGCGAGGGACACCATCAAGAAGTATCCGCCCGGCAAGCAGGCCTCCGCGGTGCTGCCCATCCTGTGGCGGGCCCACGAGCAGGAAGGCTGGCTCACTCGGCCGGCCATGGAATATGTCGGCAAGATGCTGGATATGTCCTTCATTCGCGTCTACGAGGTCGCCACCTTCTACACCATGTTCCAGCTTTCGCCGGTGGGCAAAAGGGCCCATGTGCAGGTATGCGGCACCACCCCGTGCATGCTGCGCGGGGCGGAAGACCTGATCGCGGTGTGCAGGAAGAAGATCGCCGCCCACCCGCACGAGGTATCGGCGGACGGCACTATGTCGTGGGAGGAGGTGGAGTGCCTCGGGGCCTGCGTCAATGCGCCCATGGTGCAGGTCTTCAAGGACACCTACGAGGACCTGACGCCGGACGTCTTCGAGCGCATCCTCGATGATCTCGCCGCCGGCAGGCAGCCCAAGGCCGGCCCGCAGAACGGCCGCCATGCCTCGGCGCCGGACGGCGATCTGACATCGCTTACCGACCCGGCGCTCTACGGCGGCAAGGCGGCAAAGGCGAAGGCAAAGCCGACGACCGTGGCAACGCCGCCGGCAACCAAGGCTACGCCCGTGAAGACGGCCAGTCCGGCTGGCCCCGAGCGCCTTGCAAAGCCGCAAGGCAAGGCGGACGACCTGAAGCTGATCGCGGGCGTTGGCCCCAAGCTCGAACAGACCCTCAACCGGCTCGGCTTCTGGCATTTCGCCCAGATCGCCAAATGGACGAAGAAGGACGTCGCGATTGTCGACGACGAACTCTCCTTCCGGGGCCGCATCGAGCGCGACGGCTGGGTGAAGCAGGCCAAGGCATTGGCCAAGGGCGGCGAGGCGGAATATGTCCGCGTCTTCGGCAAGAAGCCACGGTGAGGTGAGACATGCTGGCTGACAGGGATCGCATCTTCACCAATCTTTACGGGCTGCACGACGTGAGCCTCAAGGGCGCGCGCGCGCGCGGTGCCTGGGACGGGACGAAGAAGATGCTGGAAATGGGCCGCGACGGCGTCGTCGATGCGGTCAAGCAGTCGGGCCTGCGCGGCCGTGGCGGGGCGGGTTTCCCGACGGGTCTGAAAATGTCGTTCATGCCCAAGGTGATCGGCGAGCGGCCGCATTATCTGGTGGTCAATGCCGATGAGTCCGAGCCCGGGACCTGCAAGGACCGCGACATCATGCGCCACGACCCGCATCTGCTGGTCGAGGGCTGTCTGGCCGCCGGTTTCGGCATGGGCGCCCACGTCGCCTATATCTATGTGCGCGGCGAGTTCATCCGCGAGCGCGAGGCCTTGCAGCGCGCCGTCGACGAGGCCTACGAGGCCAGGCTCATCGGCAAGAACAACATCCACGGCTGGGATTTCGACATCCATCTCCACCACGGCGCCGGCGCCTATATCTGCGGCGAGGAAACCGCTCTTCTCGAAAGCCTCGAGGGCAAGAAGGGCCAGCCGCGCATGAAGCCGCCGTTCCCGGCCAATGTCGGGCTCTATGGCGCGCCGACCACCGTCAACAACGTCGAATCGATCGCCGTCATCCCGACCATCCTGAGGCGCGGACCGGCATGGTTTGCGGGAATCGGCCCCAAGAACAACACCGGCACCAAGCTCTTTTGCATTTCCGGGCACGTCAACAAGCCGTGCAATGTGGAAGAAGCCATGGGCATTCCCTTCCGCGAGCTGATCGAAAGGCACGCCGGCGGTATGCGCGGCGGCTGGAAGAACCTGAAAGCCGTCATTCCCGGCGGCTCGTCGGTGCGCTGCGTGCCGGCCGACCAGATCATCGACTGCCCCATGTGCTTCGACAATCTCGCCGCCCTGAAGTCCGGCCTCGGCACCGCAGCCGTGATCGTCATGGACAAGTCCACCGACATGATCAAGGCGATTGCCCGGCTGGCGGCCTTCTACAAGCATGAGAGCTGCGGCCAGTGCACGCCCTGCCGTGAGGGAACCGGCTGGATGTGGCGCGTCCTGACGCGCATGATCGAGGGCCGCGCCGAAAAGCGCGAGATCGACATGCTGCTCGATGTCTCGCGGCAGATCGAGGGCCATACCATCTGCGCCCTTGGCGATGCGGCGGCCTGGCCGGTGCAGGGCCTCATCATGCACTTCCGATCCGAGATCGAGGCGCGTATCGACGAGTTCACCGCCCGCGCCGATGCCGATGGATCGGTGGCGCGGCAAGTGGCGGCGGAGTAGGGCGCATGCATCTGGCACAGATCAATATCGGCCGCTTTCGCTTCCCGACGGACGATGCGCGCATGGCCGGGTTCATGGACAACCTGGAGCGCGTCAATGCCCTGGCCGAACGATCTGAAGGCTTTGTCTGGCGCTTCCAGGACGAGACCGGCAATGCGACCAACACCCGGGTGGGCGACGATTATGCGGTGAATCTTTCGGTATGGGAGAACGCCGAGGCGCTGGAAGCATTCGTGTTCCGCACCGTGCACGCGCAGTTCTACCGCCGCCGGGCCGAATGGTTCGACGCCATGGATGACGCACACATGGTGTTCTGGCGGGTGCCGGAAGGTCATGTACCGGGCCTGGATGAGGCGATGCAGCGGCTCGACGACTACCGCGCCAACGGCGCCAGCGAACGCGCCTTCGGCTGGGCCGAGGTGATCGACAAGGAGCGCTGGCACGCCCAGCGCTGTGCGTGAGGCGGCAAGGACGGCATGGCAATGGCTGAAGAGCCACAAAACATCATCCTCGAATTTCTGCGGCGTTTCGACCGCCGACTGGAGAACATCGAGGTTGATATGAGGGACATCAAGGGGCGTCTGACGGCGGTGGAAGAAGGTATTGTCCGCATCACTCGGCGCCTTGATCACATCGAGGATCGCATTGAGCGCATCGAAAAGCGCCTGGACCTGGCCAATGCGGTGCAACCATGAGGAACGGGCCTGATGCCTAAGCTCATCATCGACGGCATCGAGGTCGACGCCGAGAACGGCATGACGCTGTTGCAGGCCTGCGAGATGGCCGGCGCCGAGATTCCGCGCTTTTGCTATCACGAGCGCTTGTCCATCGCCGGCAACTGCCGCATGTGCCTGGTCGAGGTGAAGGGCGGCCCGCCCAAGCCGCAAGCCTCCTGCGCCCTTGCCGTCAACGACCTGCGCCCCGGCCCCAATGGCGAACCGCCGGTCATCTCCACCAAGTCGCCCATGGTGAAGAAGGCGCGCGAAGGCGTCATGGAGTTCCTGCTGATCAACCACCCGCTGGATTGCCCGATCTGCGACCAGGGCGGCGAGTGCGACCTGCAGGACCAGGCCATGGCCTACGGCATCGACAAGAACCGCTTTGCCGAGAACAAGCGCGCGGTCGAGGAAAAATATATCGGCCCGCTGGTCAAGACCGAGATGACCCGCTGCATCCAGTGCACCCGCTGCGTGCGCTTCTCGACCGAGGTGGGGGGCGTGGAGGAACTGGGCGCCATCGGCCGCGGCGAGGACATGGAGATCACCACCTATCTCGAAAAGGCCATGACGTCGGAGCTTCAGGGCAACGTCATCGATCTGTGCCCGGTGGGTGCGCTCACCTCGGCGCCTTACGAGTTCAAGGCAAGGCCCTGGGAACTGCGCAAGACCGAGACGGTCGATGCCATGGATGCCGTCGGCTCGGCCATCCGCGTCGACAGCCGCGACCGTGAGGTCATGCGCATCCTGCCGCGCACCAATGACGACGTGAACGAGGAGTGGATTTCCGACAAGACCCGCTTCGTGTGGGACGGCCTGAAGACCCAGCGCCTCGACAGGCCCTATATCCGCGACGGCGGCAAGCTCAGGGCTGCGACCTGGGCTGAGGCGTTCGCCCTGATCGCCGAAAAGGCCAGGGCCTCGGGGCCCGAGCGTATGGCCGCCCTGATGGGCGACCTCAATCCGGTTGAGGACATGTTTGCCCTGAAGACCCTGATGAGCGGGCTCGGCGTGAAGAATGTCGATTGCCGCGAGCCCCATTCCAGCCTGGGCGAAACAGGCGGCCGCGCCGGCTATCTGTTCAACGCCACCATTGCCGGGATCGAAGCCGCCGATGCCATCCTCATCATCGGCAGCAATCCGCGCCATGAGGCCGCGGTCCTCAATGCCCGCATCCGCAAGGCCTGGCGGGCCCGTGGCGCGGCCATTGGCGTGATCGGCGAGAAGGCCGATTTGACCTATGATTACGAGCACTTGGGCGAAGGGCCGGATTCACTTTCCGAACTTGCCAAGGGTAACATCCGGGGCAAATTCGCCCGGGCGCTGAAATCGGCCGAGCGGCCGCTCATCATCATCGGGCAGGGCGCCATCGCCCGGCCGGACGGCGCGGCGGTGCTGTCGGCGGCGGCCCGACTGGCCATCGCCTGCGGTGCCGTCAAGACCGGCTGGAACGGCTTTTCGGTGCTCCACACGGCGGCGGCCCGCGTCGGCGGCCTCGAGATTTGCGCGCTGCCCGGCAGCGACGGCGGCAAGGCGACGGCCGATATCCTCAAAAGTGCATCCGCCGGCGACATCGATTTTGTCTACCTGCTGGGGGCCGACGAAATCGACATGAAGAGCCTCGGGCAAGCCTTCGTCGTCTACCAGGGCACCCACGGCGATGCCGGCGCCCATCGCGCCGACGTCATCCTCCCCGGTTCGGCCTATACCGAGAAATCGGGCACCTGGGTGAACACCGAAGGCCGCGTGCAGATGGCCGACCGCGCCCATTTCCCGCCCGGCGATGCCCGCGAGGACTGGGCCATCATCCGCGCCCTGTCCGAGGCGATGGGCGCGACGCTGGCCTTCAATTCGCTTGCCGACCTGCGGAAGCGTCTCTATGCCCAGGTACCGCACCTGGCACACATCGACCGCATCGAGCCGGCCGATCCGGCAGGCATCGAAGCCCTCGCCAAGCTGGGCGGCAGCCTGCGCAAGGCGGTCTTCACCAGCCCGGTCGCCGATTTCTATCTCACCAACCCGATCGCCCGCGCCTCGCGCACCATGGCCGAATGCTCGGCCCTGCGTGCCGGCGGTGGTGAGCGCCAGGCGGCGGAGTAGGGGCGATGAAGGAACTCATCTGGACGCTTGCCATCATCGCCATCCAGTCGGTCGCCCTCCTCGTGGCGGTTCTGATCGTGGTCGCCTACCTGATCTATGCCGACCGCAAGATCTGGGCGGCGGTGCAGATGCGGCGCGGCCCCAACGTGGTGGGGCCCTGGGGCCTCTTGCAGACCTTCGCCGATCTGCTGAAGTTCGTGTTCAAGGAAGTCGTCATCCCCGACGGCGCCAACAAGGGCGTCTATCTCATCGCCCCCATCGTCACCGCGGTGCTGGCGCTTTCGGCCTGGGCGGTGGTGCCCATCGCCAAGGGCTGGGCGGTGGCCGACATCAATGTCGGCATCCTCTATCTGTTCGCGCTGTCCTCGCTCGGCGTCTACGGCATCATCATGGGCGGCTGGGCGTCGAACTCGAAATATCCTTTCCTCAGCGCCCTGCGCTCGGCAGCCCAGATGGTCTCCTACGAGGTCTCCATCGGCTTCGTCATCATCACCGTGCTGCTGTGCGCCGGCTCGCTCAATCTCACCGACATCGTGATGGCCCAGAAGACCGGCCTTGGCACCGCCATCGGCCTGCCGGGCTCGTTCCTCGACTGGTACTGGCTGCCGCTGCTGCCGATGTTCGTCATCTTCTTCGTTTCGGCGCTGGCGGAAACCAACCGGCCGCCCTTCGATCTGGTGGAGGCCGAATCGGAACTGGTGGCGGGCTTCATGGTGGAATATTCCTCCACCCCCTATTTGCTGTTCATGCTCGGCGAATATGTGGCGATCACCCTGATGTGCGCCATGACCTCCATCCTGTTCCTCGGGGGCTGGCTGCCGCCGATTGCCGTGGCGCCCTTCACCTGGATACCGGGGGTGGTGTGGTTCGTGCTCAAGCTGTGTTTCGTCTTCTTCATGTTCGCCATGGTGAAGGCGTTCGTGCCGCGCTATCGCTACGACCAGTTGATGCGGCTGGGCTGGAAGGTGTTCTTGCCGATCTCGATCTTCTGGGTAGCATTGACGGCCGGCGTCCTGACGGTTTTCGGCTGGGCGCCGTGAAAAAGGGACTGGAGGACATGGCATTTAGCGTCTACAGCCTGATCGGCGGCCTGGCGATGCTGATCGTCGGGGTCCTCGATCTCGGCGTGATGCGCACCGCCGTATACCCGGTCATGCGCCGGCGCCACGAGCAAGCCAAGGTCACCGGCAGCCAGGGCATCGAGCCCAATGTCATCATGGCTGTCTTCAAGGTGGTCAACCTGGTGGTGTTCCCGGCGATCGGATTGCTGTTCGGCGATGCGATCCTGAGACCGCTGCTGGCGTCGTGAGGAGGTCGGACATGAGACTTGAACAAGCTGCCCGTTCGCTGTTTCTGACCGAGTTCGTCTCGGCCTTCTTCATGTCGATGCGCTATTTCTTCGCCCCCAAGGCGACCGTCAACTACCCTTACGAGAAAGGTCCGGTATCGCCGCGCTTTCGTGGCGAGCATGCCTTGCGGCGCTATCCCAACGGCGAGGAACGCTGCATCGCCTGCAAGCTGTGCGAGGCAATCTGCCCGGCCCAGGCCATCACCATCGAGGCGGGCCCGCGGCGCAATGACGGCACCCGGCGCACCACCCGCTACGACATCGACATGGTGAAATGCATCTATTGCGGCTTCTGCCAGGAAGCCTGCCCGGTGGATGCCATCGTCGAGGGGCCGAATTTCGAATTCGCCACGGAAACCCGTGAGGAACTGCTGTTCGACAAGGACAAGCTTCTGGCCAACGGCGACCGCTGGGAACGCGAGATCGCGCGCAACCTTGCGCTCGATGCGCCATACCGTTAGGCCGGGGAAGGGGACGAGGGGAAAATGGCAATCGCCGCAGTGTTTTTTTATCTCTTTTCAGGCGTGGCCATCGCCGCGGCGGTGATGGTCATCACCGCGCGCAATCCGGTGCACTCGGTGCTGTTCCTCATCCTGACGTTTTTCAACGGTGCGGGCCTGTTCGTGCTGCTGGGTGCCGAGTTCCTCGCCATGATCCTGGTGGTGGTCTATGTGGGGGCCGTCGCCGTGCTGTTCCTGTTCGTCGTCATGATGCTCGATGTTGACTTCACCGAACTGCGCCAGGGCATGCTCAACTACCTGCCGGTGGGCGTCTCCATCGGGCTGATCCTGCTGGTCGAACTGGCCATGGTGCTGACCGCCTGGACGCTCTCGCCGGTCGCGCTCACCAGCGTCGCAGCGCCCATGGCCGCCACCAGCTCCGTCACCAACACCGAGGCCATCGGCCTCATCCTCTATACCCGCTATGTCTACTTCTTCCAGGCGGCAGGCATGGTTTTGCTGGTCGCCATGGTCGGGTCCATCGTCCTGACGCTGCGCCACAAGCCGGGCATCAAGCGGCAGAACATCGCCGACCAGGTGGCGCGCAATCCGCAAACGGCAGTGGAAATCCGCACCGTCAAGCCCGGCCAGGGATTGTAGGAGGCACCGCGAACATGCAAATCGGACTTCCCCATTATCTCAGCGTCGCCGCCGTGCTCTTCACCATCGGCATCTTCGGCATCTTCCTCAACCGCAAGAACGTCATCGTCATCCTGATGTCGATCGAACTCATGCTGCTGGCGGTCAATATCAATCTCGTGGCGTTTTCCAGCTTCCTCGGCGACATGATGGGCCAGATCTTCGCGCTCATCGTTTTGACCGTGGCCGCCGCCGAGGCGGCCATCGGCCTCGCCATCCTCGTTACCTATTTCCGCAATCGCGGCACCATCGCGGTTGAAGACATCAACCTGATGAAGGGCTGAGAAAGCTAGATTTCATGGACACGGTTTTCCTCCTCATCGTCTTTCTGCCCCTGGTGGGTGCGCTGGTCGCCGGCCTCATCGGCACCAACATCTTCCGCATGATGGGCACCTCGATCGAGGCCCCGCACGGCCACGCCGCCCATGCGGCCCACGATGACGACCATGGCCATGGCGGCCCCGACTGGCCGGCCTACCTCACTTCGGGCTTCCTGATCGTCAGCGCCGTCCTGTCGTGGATCGCCTTCTTCCAGGTGCCCGACAGCGGCCAGACGATCAAGATCGAGGTGGCGCGGTGGTTTTCCTCCGGTACCCTCGCCGCCGACTGGTCGCTCAGGATCGACACCCTCACCGCCGTGATGCTGGTGGTGGTGACCACCGTTTCCTCGCTGGTGCATGTCTATTCCATCGGCTACATGAGCCACGACCCGTATCGCCCGCGCTTCTTCGCCTATCTGTCGCTGTTCACCTTCGCCATGCTGATGCTGGTGACCGCCGACAACCTGGTGCAGATGTATTTCGGCTGGGAGGGGGTGGGCCTTGCCTCCTATCTGCTGATCGGCTTCTGGTACACGAGGCCATCGGCCTGCGCGGCGGCCATCAAGGCCTTCGTCGTCAACCGGGTCGGCGACTTCGGCTTCGCGCTCGGCATTTTCGGCACCTTCTGGGTGTTCGGCTCCATCGACTTCGACACCATCTTCAACGCCGTGCCCAACGAGGCCGGCCAGACCATCCACTTCCTCGGCCATGACCTCGATGTCATGACCACGCTGTGCCTGCTGCTGTTTCTCGGCGCCATGGGCAAGTCGGCCCAGTTCCTCCTGCACACCTGGCTGCCCGACGCCATGGAGGGCCCGACTCCGGTCTCGGCCCTCATCCATGCCGCCACCATGGTGACGGCGGGTGTCTTCATGGTGGCGCGCCTGTCGCCGTTCTACGAAGCCGCCCCCGATGCCGCCATGGTGGTGACGCTGATCGGCGCGGTGACCGCCTTCTTCGCCGCCACCGTCGGGTTGGTGCAGAACGACATCAAGCGGGTCATCGCCTATTCCACCTGTTCCCAGCTCGGCTACATGTTCGCCGCCCTTGGCGTCGGCGCCTACGGGGTGGGCATCTTCCACCTCTTCACCCATGCCTTCTTCAAGGCGCTGTTGTTCCTCGGCTCCGGTTCGGTGATCCACGCCATGTCGAGCGAACAGGACATGCGCAACATGGGCGGCCTGTTTCCGCACCTGAAGGTGACGTGGGCGATGATGCTCGCCGGCACCCTGTCGCTCACCGGTTTCCCGCTGACAGCCGGTTATTTCTCCAAGGACGCCATCATCGAGGCGACCTTTGCCGCCCATACCGGCATCGGCACATTCGCCTTCGTTCTGCTGGTCATTTCGGCCTTCTTCACCGCCTTCTATTCCTGGCGGCTGATGTTCATGACCTTCCACGGCCGCCCGCGCGCCACCCGCGATGTCATGAGCCATGTGCATGAATCGCCCAACGTCATGCTGGTGCCGCTCTATGTGCTGGCCGCCGGCGCGCTGGCTGCCGGCTTCATCTTCGAGAACCGCTTCATCGGCCATGAAGAAGCAACCTTCTGGGGCACCGCCATCTACCGCTCGACCACCAATCAGGTGGTGGAGGTGATGCACCATCTGCCGTCCTTCGTAAGCTGGTCGCCGTCAATCGCCATGCTCATCGGCGTGTGGCTCGCCTGGCTGTTCTACATTCGCCGTCCCGACCTGCCAGGGAAACTGGCGGCCATGAACGAGCCGGCCTACAAGTTCCTGCTCAACAAGTGGTATTTCGACGAGATCTATGACTTCTTCCTGGTGCGTCCGGCCATGTGGCTCGGCCGCTTCCTGTGGAAGAAGGGCGACGGCTGGCTGATCGACGGTTTCGGGCCGGACGGGGTTTCGGCGCGGGTGCTCGACGTCACCGCCCGTGCCGTCAAGCTGCAATCGGGCTTCGTCTACCACTACGCCTTCGCCATGCTGATCGGCGTGGCGGCCCTGATCACCTGGTACATGTTTGGGGGGGCCTAGTACCCACTATGACAGAAAGATGCATCATGAGATCGAGTTTTCGCCCGGATATGGCAGGCGCCGCGCGTAGCGCGATGCGGTGCATCGGGCAAGCGCGGCAACGCACCAGATACGGGACGAAAATCGACCCGGAGGGCGGCCAGACGAAGCCCGTGGACGTCGTTGCGCCGCCTTGCCGATGGGCCACATCGCCTGCGGCGACGCGCCTAGCCACGGCCTTCGTCTGGCCGTCTCAAGACGCATCCTTCTGTCATAGTGGGTACTGCTGATGCCCGGCTGGCCGATCCTTTCCGTCACCACGTTCCTGCCGCTGGTGGGGGCACTGTTCATCCTGGTGATCCGCGGCGATGACGCGATTGCCGTGCGCAACATGCGCTGGACGGCGCTGTCGACCACCATCATCACCTTCCTGGTGTCGCTGCTCATCTGGTCGGACTTCAACCCGGCCAATCCCGGCTTCCAGTTCAACGAAACCTATATCTGGCTTGGCGGGGTGATGAACTACCGCATGGGCGTCGACGGCATCTCCATGCTGTTCGTCATCCTCACCACCTTCCTGATGCCCATCTGCATCATCGCAAGCTGGGGCGTCCAGAAGCGGGTGAAGGAGTACATGGTCGCCTTCCTGGTGCTCGAGACGCTGATGATCGGCGTGTTCTGCGCGCTCGACCTGGTGGTCTTCTACCTGTTCTTCGAAGGCGGCCTCATCCCGATGTTCCTGATCATCGGGGTGTGGGGTGGCCAGCGCCGGGTCTATGCCTCGTTCAAGTTCTTCCTCTATACCCTGCTCGGGTCGGTGCTGATGCTCCTGGCCATCATGGCCATGTATTGGCAGGCAGGCACCACCGACATCGCCCAGATCCTCCAGACGGTGAAGTTCCCGGCTGCCATGCAGCCATGGCTGTTCCTCGCCTTTCTCGCCTCCTTCGCGGTCAAGCTGCCCATGTGGCCGGTGCACACCTGGTTGCCCGATGCGCATGTGGAGGCGCCGACCGCCGGCTCGGTGATCCTTGCCGCCATCCTCCTGAAGATGGGCGGCTACGGTTTCCTGCGCTTTTCGCTGCCCATGTTCCCCATCGCCTCGGTGGACTTCACGCCTCTCATCTACACCTTGTCGATCATGGCCATCATCTACACCTCGCTGGTGGCGCTGATGCAGGAGGACATGAAGAAACTCGTTGCCTATTCCTCCGTCGCCCACATGGGCTTTGTGACCATGGGCATCTTCACTCTCACGCGGCAGGGCATCGACGGCGCGCTGTTCCAGATGATCTCGCACGGCCTGGTCTCCGGCGCGCTGTTCCTGTGCGTCGGCGTCGTCTACGACCGCATGCACACCCGCGAGATCGCTGCCTATGGCGGGCTCGTCAACCGCATGCCGCTTTATGCCTTCGTGTTCATGGTATTCACCATGGCCAATGTCGGGCTGCCCGGCACCTCCGGCTTCATCGGCGAGTTCCTGTCGCTGCTGGGCGCCTTCAACGCCAATAGCTGGGTGGCGCTGCTGGCCACCACCGGCGTGATCCTGTCGGCATGCTATGCCTTGTGGCTCTATCGCCGGGTGATCTTCGGGGTGCTGGATAAGGACAGCCTGAAGGCCATCACCGACATGACGCCGCGCGAAGCGGCGTGCCTGGTGCCGCTGGTGGTGCTGACCGTTTACTACGGCGTTCATCCCGCGCCCCTTCTGGACATATTCGGCCCGGCAACCGACGGCCTCCTGAAGACGGTCAAGGCCGGCATCGACGCCGCCAGCGCCGTGCAGGCCGCAGGGCTCAACTGACGCGACGGGCAGGAAAACTTCAGATGACCGCAATCCTCACAACTGTCGATGCACTTGCCGCCCTGCCGGAGATGTTTCTCGCAGTGGCCAGCCTGGCGCTGCTGATGCTGGGCGTGTTCCGCAAAGGCAACACCACCGACATCGTCTCGATGCTGTCCATGGTGGCGCTGGGCATCACCGCGCTGATGGTGATTTTCGGCTCCAGCGGCAGTCATCTCGCCTTCGGCGGCGTCTTCGTGGTCGACAGCTTTGCCCGCATCCTGAAGGTGATGGCGTTGTTCGGCTCCTCGGCGGCGCTGGTCCTGTCGGTCAATTTCATGAAGGTCGAGCGCATCGAGCGTTTCGAATACCCCATCCTCGTCCTCATCGCCACGCTGGGGATGATGATGATGATCTCGGCCAACGACCTCATCGCCCTTTATCTCGGCATCGAGTTGCAGTCGCTGGCGCTCTATGTTGTCGCCGCCATCAACCGGGATTCGGCGCGCTCGTCCGAAGCGGGCCTCAAGTATTTCGTCCTCGGCGCCCTGTCGTCGGGCATGCTGCTGTATGGCGCCTCGCTGATCTACGGCTTTACCGGCACCACCTCGTTTCCCGCCATCGCCAAGGCGGTCGCCGGCGGCGAGCAGGTGACGGGGCTGGTGTTCGGCATCGTGTTCCTCATCGCCGGGCTCGCCTTCAAGGTGTCGGCGGTGCCGTTTCACATGTGGACGCCCGATGTCTACGAAGGCTCGCCCACCCCGGTGACCGCGTTCTTTGCCGCTGCCCCCAAGGTCGCCGCAATGGCGCTGTTCGTCAGGGTGATGGTCGATCCGTTCCCCGGCATCACCGCCCAGTGGCAGCAGATCATCGTCTTCATTTCCATCGCCTCCATGCTGCTGGGCGGCTTTGCCGCCATCGGCCAGAGCAACATCAAGCGCCTGCTCGCCTATTCCTCCATCGGCCACATGGGCTTTGCCCTCATCGGGCTGGCGGCCGGCACCCAGGAAGGGGTGCGCGGCGTCGTCGTCTACATGCTGATCTACCTGATCATGACGCTCGGCACCTTCGGCTGCGTACTGGCCATGCGCCGGCATGGCGGCGCGGTGGAAGAGATCAACGATCTGGCCGGCCTTTCCCGCACCAACCGGCCACTCGCCTTCGTGCTTGGCATGCTGATGTTCTCGCTCGCCGGCATACCGCCGCTTGCCGGGTTCTTCGGCAAGTATTTCGTGTTCCTCGCCGCCGTCAAGGCGGGGCTCTACACCCTTGCCGTCATCGGCGTGCTGGCAAGCGTGGTGTCGGCCTTCTATTATCTCAACATCGTGCGGATCATGTATTTCGAGGAGCCGGCCGAGGGCTTCGATCCCATTCCCGCCGAGATCAAGCTGGTGATCGGACTGGCGGGTGTCTTCGTCGTCGGGTTCATCGTTTTCGCCAAGCCCATCGTGACCCTGGCACAGGCTGCCGCCGCATCGCTGTTCTGACCTCGTGCAAACGGCGCCCACTCTGACATCACAAGCGCTCAGCGGACGCCGGGTTGTCTGCTTCGACGAAATCGATTCCACCAATGTCGAGGCGGCCCGCCGCCATGCCGCCGGCGAGCGCGGCCCTTTGTGGATATGGTCGCTCGCCCAGACGAGGGGCAAGGGACGGCTTGACGGCCGCGGCTGGGTCTCGGCGCCCGGCAACCTCTATTCCACTTATCTCGCCAGCCTTGTCGCGCCGGCCCGCGCCCTCGGCCAGACGAGCTTTGCCGCCGCCCTTGCCGTGGTCGATGCCATCGTCCGGCTGGGCCACCATGAGCCGCTGCCCAGCCTCAAGTGGCCCAACGATGTCCTCATCGCTGGCCGCAAGGTGTCGGGCATCCTGATCGAGAGCCTTGGCGGCAGCGATGGCGAAGGATGGACCCTGGCCATCGGTTGTGGCCTCAATCTCGCCGTCGCGCCTGAGAATGTACGCCATCCCGCCATATCGCTGGCCGAATGCGGCCTGACCGTTTCGCCCGATGAGGCCCTTGACGTCTACGCCGAGGCGCTGGAGCGGCGGCTGGCGCAATGGGCGGGCGGCGCGGGGTTCGATGACATCCGTCGCGACTGGCTCGCCTTCGGGCCGCGTGAGGGCAGCCCCTTGAGCGTTGCGGCCGGTGCCGACGTGCTGCACGGGCGCTTTGCCGGGCTGGCGGCCGGTGGTGCGCTACGCCTCGCCCTCGATGGCGGCGCCATCCGCGAAATTCACGCCGGCGATGTGGAGGCGCGGTCATGACGGCGGCAACCCGCCGCCGGGGAGCGGAAGAGATGGTGCTCCTGCCGCTCGGCGGCATGGGCGAGATCGGCATGAACTGCTACGCCTACGGCTATGGCACCCTCGATGACCGGCGCTGGCTGATCGTCGATCTGGGCGTCAAGTTCGGCGACGAGCGCGATCCCGGCATCGATGTCATTCTCCCCGACCTTGCCTATCTGGAGGGCGAGCGGCGCTCCGTCGAGGCGATCATCCTGACACATGCCCACGAAGACCATCTGGGTGCCGTCGCCTGGCTGTGGCCACGCCTCAGGGTGCCGGTCTATTGCACCGCCTTTGCCGCCGAACTGCTGCGCGGCAAGCTCATCGAGGCGGGGCTGGAAGAAAAGGTCCCCGTCAACGTGGTACGGCCGGGAAGGACCCTGAAGCTGGGGAAATTCGCCGTCGAATTCGTCGCCGTCACCCATTCGATCCCCGAACCCAACGCCCTGGCGATCACCACGCCGGCCGGCACCGTGGTCCATTCCGGCGATCTGAAGATCGACCGTTCACCCACCATTCCGCCGCTGTTCGATGAGGCGCGCTTCAAGGCGCTGGGCGATGCGGGGGTGGATGCCTTCATCTGCAATTCGACCAACGTGCTGCGCGAGGGCTTCTCGCCCTCCGAGGCCGACGTGGCGCGAACGCTGACCACCATCATCGGCGAGGCAAAGGGCAGGGTGGCGGTCACCACCTTTGCCTCGCATGTCGGCCGCATCGCCTCAACGGTGCAGGCGGCGCGTGCCACCGGCCGCGAGGTAGTGGTGGCCGGGCGCGCCATGCGCACCGTCATCGAGGCGGCCCGCGCGGTGGGCATGCTGAAGGAGGCGGGCAGCTTTCTTTCCGAGGAGGCCTTCAACCTCTTGCCGGCGTCGAAGACCCTGTTGTTGTGCACCGGCAGCCAGGGCGAACCGCGCGCCGCCCTGGCCCGCATCGCCGCTGAGACCCACCCCTCTATCGCGCTCGATGCCGGCGATCTGGTGATCTTTTCCTCGCGCACCATTCCGGGCAATGAAAAGGCCGTCGGCGCCGTCATCAACGGGCTGGCGGAGCAGGAAATCGACGTGCTGACCAGCGACGATGCGCTGGTCCACACCTCCGGCCATCCGAGGCAGGATGAGTTGAAGGCCTTCTATGGCTGGCTGAGGCCGGGCCTTTTAGTGCCCATGCATGGTGAGATGCGTCATTTGCAGCGCCATGTGGCGCTGGCGCTGGAAGCGGGCATCCCCGAGGCGCTGCGCATCGAGACGGGCGATGTCCTGCGCCTCGCACCGGGGCCGGCCGAGGTCATCGATGAGGCGCCTTCGGGCCGCCTGCATGTGGACGGGCGGCTCATCGTGCCGGCGATCGACGGCCCCGCCAGATTTCGCCGCAAGCTGGCGCAGGTGGGTATCGTCTTCGTCTCGGTGGTGCTCGACCCCAAGGGGCAGGCGCGATGCCCAGTGCGGATCGTCGGCGACGGCCTGCCATTGAACGATGCAAGCGGCGAGGCCCTGCTCGATGGACTGGAGATGGCGGCCGAGGACGCCCTCGATGCCCTGCCGCGCAAGAAGCGTTCCGACGATGATATCGCTGAGACGTTACGCCTCGCCGTGCGCCGCACAGCATTTGCGGCCTGGGGCAAGCGGCCCGTGGTGCATGTCGCCGTTCACCGCCTGTGAATTGCGGATTTCTGCGGGGTTCCTGCTCAGTTGAGCTTCCGCGTCATGCTATAATGATCGAATCATGAGCGCTCGCACTCCCCCCCAGACCCCCGACAATGTCGAGCCGGTAGACCTGCGCGAGGCACTGGAGGAGCGCTACCTCGCCTACGCGCTGTCGACCATCATGCACCGGGCGCTGCCCGACGTGCGCGACGGCCTCAAACCCGTGCATCGCCGTCTCATCTTCGCCATGCGCCTGCTGCGCCTCGACCCGGCCGCCGGCTTCAAGAAATGCGCCCGCGTGGTCGGCGACGTGATCGGCAAGTTCCATCCGCATGGCGATCAGGCCGTCTATGACGCGCTGGTGCGCCTCGCCCAGGATTTTGCCGTGCGCTATCCGCTCATCGAGGGGCAGGGCAATTTCGGCAATATCGACGGCGACAACGCCGCCGCCTACCGCTATACCGAGGCCCGCCTGACGCGCGTCGCCATGTTGCTTCTGGAAGGCATCGACCAGGATACCGTCGACTTCCGCGAGACCTATAACGGCGAAGATACCGAACCCCTCGTCCTGCCCGGCGCCTTTCCCAACCTGCTGGCCAACGGCGCTTCCGGCATCGCGGTGGGCATGGCGACCTCGGTGCCGCCCCACAACGCCGCCGAATTGTGCGAGGCAGCCCTTCATCTCATAAAATTCCCCAATGCCGGCATCGACAAGCTCATGCAGTTCGTGCCGGGGCCGGATTTCCCCACCGGCGGCATCATTGTCGACGACCAGGCCTCCTTGCGCGAAACCTACGCAAGCGGCCGCGGGTCTGTGCGGGTGCGGGCGCGCTGGGTGAGCGAGGACCTGGGGCGCGGCACCTGGCAGATCGTCGTCAGTGAAATTCCCTACCAGGTGCAAAAGAGCCGGCTGGTGGAAAAGATCGCCGAACTCCTGACCGACAAGAAGCTGCCGCTTTTGGCCGATGTGCGTGATGAATCGGCCGACGATGTCCGCCTTATCCTCGAACCGCGCAGCCGCAGCGTCGATCCCGTGCTGCTGATGGAATCGCTGTTCAGGCTCACCGACCTCGAAGCCCGCATTTCGGTCAACATGAATGTCCTCGCCGAAGGCCGGGTGCCGCGCGTCCTGTCGCTGCGCGATGTGCTGGGCCAGTGGCTCGCCCATCGCCAGGTGGTGCTCGTCAGGCGCAGCCGCTTCCGCCTGGGCGAGATCGCCCGGCGCCTGGAAGTGCTGGGCGGCTACCTCGTCGCCTACCTCAACCTCGATGAGGTGATCCGCATCATCCGCCATGAGGACGAGCCCAAGCCGGCGCTGATGGCCCGCTTCGATTTGACCGACGCGCAGGCCGAAGCCATCCTCAACATGCGCTTGCGCGCCTTGCGCAAGCTGGAAGAAATGGAAATCCGGAAGGAACACGCCGCGTTGTCGCTCGAAAAGGAGGGCATCGAGGCGCTCCTCGCGTCCGATGAGGCCCAGTGGAACGCCATCGGCGCCGAGATCAAGGATGTGCGCAAGGAATTTGGTCCCGAGACCCCGCTCGGCCGCCGCCGATCGAGCTTTGCCGCTGCGCCGCAAGTGGAGGCCGACCTCGACCAGGCCCTCATCGAGCGCGAGCCGGTGACGGTGGTGTGCTCGGAAAAAGGCTGGATCCGCTCGCTGAAGGGCCACATCGCCGATGTCGCCGGGCTTACCTACAAGGACGGCGATCGCGGCAAGTTCGTGCTCAATGCGCAAACCACCGACAAGCTTTTGCTGATGTCGTCTTCCGGGCGCTTCTTCACTCTCGATGCCAACCGCCTGCCGGGTGGCCGCGGGCATGGCGAACCGGTGAGGCTGGCCGCCGATATCGATGCCGCTGACGGCATCGTCGCCTTGTTCGTGCATGAGCCCGAGACCGACCTTGTGGTGGCGGCAAGCGACGGCAACGGCTTCATCGTGGCCGAGGCGGACTGCGTCGGCAACACCCGCAAGGGCAAGCAGGTCCTCAATGTGCGGGCGCCCGTCGAGGCCGCGGCCTGCGTGCGGGTGCCGGCGGACGCCGACCACGTGGCGGTGGTGGGCGAAAACCGCAAGATGCTCATCTTCCCCCTGGCCGACCTGCCGAAGATGTCGCGCGGGCGCGGTGTTCGGCTGCAACGCTACCGCGACGGCGGGTTGGCCGATGTCCGCGCCTTTGCGCTCGCCGACGGCCTCACCTGGACGGACACATCGGGTCGCACCTGGACGGTGGGCGACCTTGCCGAATGGATAGGCCAGCGCGCCCAGGCCGGCCGCTCCCCGCCCAAGGGTTTCCCGCGCAACAACCGATTTTCCTGAGGATCAGGCCAAAGGAACGGGGCTTTGGTGTCTGGCCACCGCACGTACCGGTTTGAGGTGATCGATCATCGCCATGAGCGCCTGCCGGGCGTCTTGCCGGTCGATCACCAGCCCGTGCTCATAGGCCCGCACCCTTTCAGCCGGCGCGCCGATGTCGAAGCAGGCTATCGGCAGTCCCATGTCCATGATTTCTTCGGTCACATAGGAAAACGTCTCCGGCCAGATGGACGGGAACCACACCATGTGGACCCCGTGCTGTTCGACAAGGTCCGGCAATTCCGTGCGCACATAGCGCCCCGTCACGACGATGGCAGGGTCGTGGAAATCCAGCGCCATCTCGCCGATGATCAGCAGCCGCACCGGCAGCCGCTCGGACCGGGCGATACGTGCGGCCTCTCGCACCAGTGCTGCGCCCTTGGCAAAGCCGATCGAGCCGATCACGGCGATATTGATCCGACCCGCTACCGGCGGCCGCTTGACGTGACGCAGCCGCTCCATATGGGCGTGGGGCTCGATCATCACCCGGCCGTTGAGGTTGGGATAAGCGCGGCCCAGCAGGTGCGCGCTGCTCTGCGAAAAGGCCTTGATTGTCTCTGCAAGGCACAAGAGTTCGCCCCAGGCACCCCGCCACTGGTCGATACCGGCCTGTTCGATGGTCGAATCGCCGTGCGGATTATGCTCAAGGCAGTGGCGGCAGCGCCCGATATCCTTGGGAACGCCGCAGAAATTCCCGCTGGAATCGAGCAGAGTGTAGGACGGGCAGATGGGGAAGTAGTCGTGCAGCGCGATCTCCAGGACGTTGTTCATCTCCTTGGCGCGCCGGGCGAGAAAGGCCGGCACCTCGGCGGCGGCGGCAAAGCCGACGGCACAATTGTAGACGATGCGCACATGCCGTCCCGGCGGGATGAGATGGTCGAGATCCGCAAATGACGACAGCGCCAGGCGCATGATCGTGCCGCCGGCCTCGACGACGGCATAGAGGTCCCTGGTATTGCGCTGTCCCGACACGACGATCGAGGGCTTGCCCGCCGCACGCAGCGGCTTCAGGCGCTCATCGCGGTACCAGTTGGCCCCGCCGCCCAGCGAATGGTCGATGAAGACGTCGACACCGCCCGCCGACGGGCTGCAGCACAGTCTGGCGAACACCGAAGCGCGCAACGGCAGGGCCGGATCGGCCGTCATGAAAGCGGCGACCTCGGCATGGAACCGGGGGTGGCGCCGATTGAGGAGTTCGAGGTTGCGCACCAGAAGCCGCTTTTTCTCCTCGCTGGGATAGCTCAGGCCGTGATCATGTTCGACGAACAGGTTGGAGACCAGCACGTTGCGGCCGCCAAGCGCTGCTGCCCTTTGGCACCAGTCGTTCTCCTCGCCATAACCGCGGCCGAAGGTCTGGGCATCAAAACCGCCTATGCGATCGAGGAAATGCCGTGACAACACCATGCAGAAGCCCACGCCGGTCGGCAGGTCGAGCTGCCAGGCCAAGGGGTCGACCGCGGCAAATGCCGCATCGATGGCGTCCACATTCAGGCCGAGCGGAAGGTCGTTGTCCTTGTCGATCTGCGGAAAGCTGACCAGCGTGGCGCGATTGGAAAAGGGCGTGGCGGAGGCCACCTTGTCATCGGCCAGGGGGGCGACCAACCGCGCCAGCCAGTTCTTCGGCAGCTTGATGTCGGTATTGAGGATCACGGTATCGTGCCGGGCGAGGGCGAGGCCCCGGTTGACGGTCCCGGGAAAGCCGAGGTTGGCGTCGTTGCGCAACAAGGTCGTGCGTCCGGCGAAGGCATCGCTTGCGGCAAGGTTGGAAAGATAGGGCCAGATGCGCGGGTCGCTGCTCAGGTCGTCGATGATCCAGATATGGACGTTCTTGCGTCGCGTCGTCCGGCCGAGACGGCGAAAGAAACCGGCAAGGCACCTATAGCCGTTGAACACCGGGACCACGATGTCGATGGGCGATGTTGCGGCCTTGACGCGCTGGTTGCCGGTGAGGGCAAAGCTCGCCTTGACGTCGATGCGCCGGGCGCCGGCTGAAAAGAACGGCTGCGTGTCGAGCACGCGGGAAATGGCATGGCGAGCCTTCAACCGGCGCTTGCGCAGCATGAGATCCAGCGTCCGGGGCAGGACTTCGACGGCGACAAAGTACCAGAAGGCCCGGTACATCCCTCCCGCGACGCGGGCCAGGTCGTGCTGGCTGTAGCGGATCAGCATTTGCTGGTGGTGGCTGCCGTCGGGCATCTCGATCTTGAGATTGATGCGTCCGTGGGCAGCCGGCGGCACATTGAGGGTGGCCTTGAAACTACCCTGAGTGATCCCGGAGCCTGTCGGTTCCCCCCAGTCGATGCGCGCTGGCGCTGAAAGTGTCGTTGCACCGGCCCGGGCGTGCAGGCTCAGGTGCAGGCCCGGCGTCCGGTGCCCTTCGATGCTGCCGCTGATCTCGATGAGGCTGGTCGTGATCAGTATCTTCGATGGTCGCGCGCACACCGAGCCGAGCGTCACCTGCATCCCGTCAGTCGGCGGCTCGATGCCGGGATCATGCAGCTTTCCGAACACGTACCAACGCGAGAAACGGCTATAGAGTTTCTTGATGCGCATGGTCGAAGGCCGGACTCTCTACCAGTGGCGGAACAGACATCGATTGTGGCTATGCACTGTCCACTCCCCCATAAAGCATGCCCGGCGGGGCTGCGCAATCCGCGGCGTCGGATGGTGGCATGGCGTCAAATCTGCATCTGGCACCGGCCTTGCCACGGCAGGCGGGCTCTTTGCCCAAGGAGGGCACACAGAGTTGATGCATGCCACCATGATTGTGCACTAAATTGACCGGGATGATGCATCGAAACCACATCGGCCCCGGCTGGTAGCCATGACAGGCTCGCGCGCCAACGAATTCGGATTCGCGGCCCCGCATGACGGCCCGATTGCCTATCTGCAGCGCATTCGCGACTATTATATCGGGCTCGGCTACGGCGCGCCCTACGAATGGGCGCATTATGCCCATGTGCCCTTCCGGCCGCTGAAGAAGCCGCTGGCCGCGTGCTCCATCGCCATCGTCACCACGGCCGCCCCCTACCAGCCCGGCAAGGGCGATCAGGGCCCGGGCGCTCCCTACAATGGCGCAGCCAAGTTCTTCGATGTCTATTCCGGCGACACCGGGCGCGACCCCGACCTGCGCATTTCCCATATCGCCATCGACCGCCAGCATACGACAGCGGAGGATCAGGGCACCTATTTCCCCTTGCCGGCCTTGCGCCGCAGTGCCGACGCCGGCCGTATCGGCAAGGTGGCGCCGCGTTTCCACGGGGCGCCCACCAACCGCAGCCACGCCGTCACCCTCCGGACCGACTGTCCGGAAATCGTGCACCGTTGCCAGGCCGACGAGGTCGATGCGGCGATCCTGGTGCCCAACTGCCCGGTCTGCCACCAGACGGTGAGCCTGGCGGCCCGGGCGTTGGAGGCCGCCGGCATCGCAACCGTCATCATGGGTTGCGCCGAGGACATCGTTGAATATGTCGGGGTACCGAGATTGCTGTTTTCGCACTTTCCACTGGGCAATGCGGCGGGAAAGCCGAACGACATCGCCTCCCAGGACCTGACGCTGGACCTTGCTCTCAAGCTGCTGGAAACCGCACCGGCGCCGCGAACCACGGTGCAATCGCCACTCATCTGGACCGAATCTCCGGACTGGGCGCTGGATTATTCCAACATCGAGCGACTGTCGCCGGATGAAATCCGCCGCCGCCGCGCCGAATTCGACCGCGGCAAGGCCGACGCCCAAAAAGCGCGCCAAAATTCAAAAGGTTGAGCCGCTTTCAAGCCCCAGTTGCTGCAGCCAGAAATGTCGCTGCCGGACCGGGTCGCCCCGCTTGCGGGCAAGCGCCAGGCCGGATCGCGCGATGGCTTGCATGCGATGGGGCTGCAGGGCCAGCTCGCTGAGCGCGGCCAGCCAGTCCTCCGGCCCGTCGCCGACCAGCAGCCCGTCAGCCCCGTGGGTGATGCGATCGCGATAGGGTCCGATACGGCCGTAAAGCCCGGCGGCACCGAAGGCGGCGTGGTCGTTGACCTTGTTGGCGGAACGCGCCTCGTTGGCCTTGCCGGGGCGAAAGGGGGCCAGCGCCAGGTGAAACCGCTCGGTGGTCAGAACCTGCCGGTAGCGCGGCCAGTCCAGCGCCGCGCGGTTTTCCACCTGGCGGTGGCCATCGAGCGGCGGTGGAGCATGACGGTCAAGGAAGGTCACCAACCGGGCCTGCGGGTGGCGGTCCAGGAAGGTGGCGATACCGGACGCGACAGCGGTCAGATCGGCAACATGGCTGCGGGTGCCGGCAAACACCAGACGCAAGGGTTCAAGGTGCGCAAAGTGGTCGAGATCGTCATTCAGCGGGCCATGTGCGGGCTCGATCAACAGACCGTCCCGCCGGCCGAAGGCGGCGAACAGGCGCCGGTTGGGCGCGGCGATCAGCGGATCCAGGGCGAGGATCTTCGGCAGCACATCGGCCGTGAATGCCGCCATGCGCCGTCGATAGTCGCCGGGCAGGGCGTCATCGTCGACGAGCGCGGCAAAATCGTCATCGACAACATAAATCAGCCGCTCCCGCCGCGCCGTCTGCAGAGCGGTCAACTCGGCCGCGGCCGCATAGCGGATCAGCACATAATGCCCATCGGCGGCGAACAGATTGCCGCCCAGGCGCTGGATGGGATAGCCGCCGTCATTGCCGATGAGATCGGCGAGGGCGTAGTGAAAATAGAGATCGACACTCGGCGTAGGTTGCACTCCGAAGGCCGGCACCGCCGTTGAAAGCAACTTCGACAGCCATGGAAACGAACGCATGGACCGGCCCTAGAGCAGAACGCCGAAAAGTGGATGCCACTCTTCGGATATCTTCATGCTCTAGCCCTTCGAACCGCGCAAGGCCGGGTCCGGCGCGCCGGGCTGATAGGCCCCGACCGTCCGTGCCGGCGAAATATCGCGAACCATATTGAGCCCGGCCGGGCGAAAGCTGGTCAAGTGAAGCTTCAGGACGCAATCGGCAAAATGCCGCTCTTCAGGGTTCGTGGCGCCGAATTCGCCTTGCACCTGTGAAGTCTGGATGATGGCGCGGCGGAACTGCTGGAAAAATTCCGGGTCCGGCTGCGTGGGGGCGGTCCAGAAGCTGTCGAGCCCTGATTGATGCGTCAGTCCCTCGACATCGTAGACGGCACGCCCGAGGGCGCAAACCGGCACGTCGTGGAACAAGGCGGACGTTCCCATGGTCGAGTTGATGGTGACCATGCCCTTGCAGTGGTGGAAGATGTCGGGATTGCTTCCCGTTTCCAGAAAATACACCCGGTTGGCGATGCCCATTTCCGCTGCAAGGCGATTAACCTCGCGCTCGCGATCGATCAGGTTGTTGTCGCGTGGGTGATTCTTGACCACCAGCACGGCATCTCTCGGTGCGTTGGCGGCAAACGATGAAAGAATTGTCGTCGTCGCCTGTGTCAGCGACGTGAAATCGGAATCGACCGATAGCTGGAAATCATGGTCAAGCTGCAAGGGGTAGAAGAAGACCTTGCGCCCGAGCGCCTGTATGGCCTGCCAGTTCCGCCGTGCGCGCGCGATCTTCCCCATGCGCTGCGCCGCCTTGACGGTCCAGCCCAGTGCCTCCGCCCACGGATGGGGACTGCGGAACCGGCTGTAGCGCGGGAAGAACGGCTTGCCGAGCCACGTCACCGCGTGGAATGCCACGTCGCCGAGGACCAGGCGCTGCGAGCGCCGCAGGTTGCGCGACGGTCGTACCTGTTCCTGCGACCTTTCCGCCATCTCGATGATCTCATCGCGATCGCGCGGAAATGGCGAGCGGCCGTTCACCCCGCCTTTCTCGAAGGTGATCCAGTCGGGGCGGAAATAGCCGTTTTCGAACACAAAGACATTGATGCCGAGACTGTGGGCGATATCGGTGGCGCGGCGGTGATAGGGCCGGCTGTCAGAAAACAGCACGACATCCGAAACGCCCTGGGAAACGAGATAATGCTCGATATAGGCCGGCCAGTCCGCCAGCGAACCGCGATACGCCGTCGCCGCGCCAACCGGCCAGAAGACATAGTCGCCAGCGCACAGATTGATCTTGGAAATTGCCATGCCGGCGGCCTTGACGGCCTGCGCCAACCGCAAAAAGAAGAGACTGCCCGGGCCCTGCAAGAAAAGGACGTGACGTTCCCCTGGGGCAACAAGCATTACAACTCCCCACTCTCTAAACCCCCACCATCACGCGTCCGCCGCCGTGCGATGGCATTTGCAAAAATCTAGCCCGAACATTGCATCCATGTGAAGTGATCATTCCGGGGAATCGAAAATTTGCTGTCGGGTGTGGCAAATATGACAGCTTGTCGCAGCCGGCAGTGACAGTGCCCCGGAGAAACAAGTCAAAGTTCAGGTCCTATGGTGTAAAGCGATACCGGATGGGAAAGATTGCCATATTATCGGCCGGTCTGTGGCGCCTGCGCAGCGAAGTCGCGGCGATGACCGGGCTCGATCCGGTGCGCGGCTGGAAGCGGCTGGCACCCTCCGGCATCGAAGCCGTGGCGGGCTGGGGACACAAGCCGACCGCCGGTGAAGCGCGGCGCATGGCCGCCAGGCGCGGCATCGCCTATTTCGCCCTGGAAGACGGCTTCCTGCGCTCGGTGCGGCCGGGCGGGATCGAACCGCCGTCTGCTCTGGTCCTGGATCGCACCGGCATCTACTACGATGCGCGCGGGCCCAGTGACCTCGAATCGCTCATCAACGCGTCGGAAGGTGACTTATCGCAGGCCGATGGTCGCGCCATCATCGATTTCCTTCGTACCCACCGCCTGTCCAAATACAACGCCGCGCCCTGGAAGCGGACCGACACCCCCTTGAAGGCGGGAACCCGTCGCCGCGTCCTGGTGATCGACCAGACCTTCGCCGATGCCTCGATCGCCGGAGGTCTCGCGGACGAAAAGACGTTCCACGCCATGCTTTCCGCCGCCGTCGCCGAAAATCCTGGCGCCGAGGTCGCGGTGCGGCTGCACCCGGAAGTGATTTCCGGCGCCAAGCGCGGTTACCTCGCCGACCTGGCGCGGCGCGAAAACCTCAGCGTTCTCAGCACGCCGCTCAATCCCTGGCGGCTTTTTGAGGACATTTCCCGGGTCTACACGGTATCAAGTCAACTGGGGCTCGAGGCGCTCATGGCCGGGTGCAGCGTCACCTGCTTCGGTGTGCCCTTTTACGCCGGCTGGGGGCTGACCGATGATCGCCAGGCCATCGCACGACGCGGCCGCAAGGCTTGTCTGCCCGAGATCGTGGCGGCGGCCTATGGTGCCTACAGCCACTATTTCGATGCCTGGACCCGGGCGCCGGTGGATTTCTTCACCGCCGCCGACCAGGTGCGGTTTCTAGCCACGCATTTTCATGGGCACAGCCGTCCGGTCATCGGCTGGCGCGTGCCAAGGTGGAAGCGCCACGCCGTCTCGCGCATGCTGGACGGCGCGGCAGGGCCGGTCGCCTATGAGCGCCAGGCGCGGCGCGCCGTCCTTGCCGCCAAGGCCCGCGGCGGCGCGGTCGCGGCCTGGGGAAAGCGTGCCGATCTGATCCGCCCGCTGGCCGCTGGCGAGGGAGTGGATGTCATCACCATCGAGGATGGTTTTCTCCGCTCCGTCGGCCTTGGGGCCGGCTTCACGCCCGCCTTGTCCTATGTTTTCGATTCAACCGGCATCTATTACGATCCCTCGCGCGCCAGCGACATCGAAACGCTGTTGGCAGAGTCATCATTCGATGCCGGTCTGCTGGAGCGCGCCCGCCGCCTGATCGACCTCGTACGTGACGGCGGCGTCACAAAATACAATCTGCGGGCGCACGCCGCACTCCCCGCCATGCCTGACGATCGCCAGATCGTTCTGGTGCCGGGTCAGGTGGCTGACGACGAATTGATCAGGCGGGGCGCGCCGGACCTGTTCGCCGCCCGTCCCCTGGCCGAGGGCGGCGCCAATCTGGAATTGCTCGAGCGGGTCCGCCAGCGCCACCCCGGCGCCTACATTGTCTACCGCCCCCATCCCGACGTCGAAGCGGGTTACCGGGCCGGGCGGATCGGCGCCGACAACCTGAAGCGCCTGGCCGACTGCATCGATCCCGGCTACCCGCTCGAAGCGCTCTTGAGCCGCGTCGACCGGATCGAGACGGCAACATCGCTGTTGGGCTTCGAGGCCTTGCTGCGGGGCAGGCCCGTTACCGTTCACGGCTGCCCGTTCTATGCCGGCTGGGGCCTGACGGAGGATCTGACGGCCACGATGCGCCGCTATCGCCGGCGCTCGCTGCAAGAACTGACCGCTGCGACGCTGATTCTCTACCCGGTCTATCTCGACGCCGCATCGGACCGTGTTTGCAGTGTCGAAAACATGGCCCGGCAACTGGTCGAGGCACAAAAACTGCCCGATTCCCTGCTTCGCTCCCTGAGGCGCGGTACGGGTGCAGCGCTGGGCCGCCTGCGCGGCGTTGCCCAAATGGCACAAATCCTCAAAAAACGTCGATAATGATGAATTTTGGCTCATTAGATGGCAAAATTAATCGAAATTCAATATGGTGCTGATCTACTGAGGGTGCTAACACGCAACAGGATGGTCGGTGCCATTTGCATTTAGCGAGAACAAAAATTGCAGTGTAGAGCTGCAGGTGGGGTGTCGTGGGGTTGAAGGCATTGACACGTTCGACGTTGGGGGTCTGCGTATTGGCCCTTGCCCTTGCTGGATGTTCGGCGTTGCCTCGCGAAGGCCCCCAGGCCGTCGAGGTCAAGGATGCGGCCGCCAACACCAACTCCGCCAACTTTCTGCTGATCGATCTGAACAGCCGGGTGGCCGACTATCTGCGCAGCCATCCCGAACCAAGCTTCGGCGACCGCTTCGGCAAGGGCCGTCCCTGGCACGCCGAGCGAATCGGCGTCGGTGACATCCTCAACGTGATGATCTGGGAGGCCGATCCGGGCGGGCTGTTCGCCTCCAACGGCATTGTCAACCGCGGCTCGATCCCCGCCGTCACGGTCGATACCTCCGGCCTCATCGATATTCCCTATGCCGGGACCGTCCGCGCGGCTGGCCGCACCCTCAGGGAACTGGCGGAGGCGATCACCAAGCAGCTCCGCCAGAAGACCGTCGAGCCGCAGGTGCAAGTAAGCCTGCAGCAGAATCTTTCCAGCACCGTCACCCTCACTGGTGACGTCAACAAGCCCGGCGTCTATCCGCTGTCGATCCGTGGCGATGACCTGCTCGATCTGATCGCGCAGGCCGGTGGCAGCAGGTATCCAAGCTACGAATCGATGATTTCGCTGACCCGCAGGGGCCGCATCGCCAGTTCCTACCTGCAGCATGTTGTGCAGTCACCGAACGACAACATCTATCTGCGCCCCGGCGATGAACTGCATGTCGAGCGCAAGCCGCAACGGTTCATGGCCTTCGGTGCGGTGGAGAAGAAGGGCCTGCAGGATTTCGGCGCTTCCAAGCTGTCGCTGCTGGAGGCCATCAGTCAGGTCGCCGGGTTGTCTGACCAGCGCGCCAATCCGGCCGGCGTCTTCCTGATGCGCTTCGAGAACGCCAAGATCGCCTACGATCTGGCCGGCAAGAGCGATGCCATGGACAGCCGCCCGATCGTTCCGGTGATCTATCGCATCGATCTCAAGGATCCGAATCAGTATTTCTTCGCCCAGGTGATCGGCATGCACGATCGTGACATCATCTATGTCGCCAACGCGCCGTCGGTCGAACTCGACAAGTTCCTGGCCCTCGTTGCCAAGGCCATCCTGACCGCCAAGACCGGACTCAACGTCAGCAACCAGTTCTGATCTGAGGATGATCAGCACCTGTGCTTCGGGTCGTGGCAGGAGCGTGGTGCGGTGTTGCTGTCGCGGCGTCGATGAATACTGCCCGGCCCGGCCATTCCCGCTATAGTCGGGGTCATGGCAATCGGGGGTGGGGCGTGGTCCGGAATTTGTTGCGGTTGTTGAGGGGCGACGGAGCGTCGGGAAAGCGGCGGATCCAGGGTGCACTGGATGGCCGCATCGACGCGGTGTGGCAGGGCTGGGCACTCGACGGGGCGATGCCGGGCCGCATGCTGACCGTGACGGTCGTCACTGCTACCGGCCGGCGCTTCGAGGTCCGAGCCGACCGTTACCGCGCCGACGTGCATGGCTCCATGCCGGGTCATGGCTACTACGGCTTTCGGGTCCCCGACGAGCTGCTGGGCGGCGATGAACTGGCCGAGGTTCTGGTTGAAGGCGTTGCCCTGCCATCGAGCCGGGCTGGCAAGGGGCCGCGATGACCCGCATCGCCTTCATCGACGCGCCCCATCGCGACGGCTGGCGCGACACGGGCGCCCTGGCTGGGCTTTCGGGTGTTGCAGGAGAACTGGCGCGGCGCGGCCACGAGGTCTCGCTTGCCGGATTTGCCCATTGGCAACTGGGGCACGAATTGTGGCCCGATACCGTGCGGCGGCAGACCATACCGCTCATCGAACGCCCGGCCATCGAGGTGGCCCCCGGCGGCCTCGACAACGGGCGCGCCGCCTACGATGCCTTGTGCGTTGCCCAATGGCTTGACGACAACAGTTTCGATGTCGTCGTGCTGGCGGAGTTTTCGGGGCTGGCCGCCTATCAGGCCATGGCAGCGGCGGCCTGTCCGCAAGCCCGCAACCCGGCGGTGATCGTGTGGTCGACCGGCGGCACGCGGGCAGGCCTGCTGGGCGAGCGTCGGCCGGCAAGGCTGGCCGACCTCGTGAGCGATGCCCTTGAACGCGTGGCGCTGGCGGCGGCCGATCTGGTCATCGTGCCGCGCGGGTGCAAAAGTCCGGTGCCCTCATCCCTTGCCCTGCCGGCGCTGCCGCCGGGCGGCGAACCGGCGCAGTTATCGGGTCGAAAGGGTGCAATTGCCGATATCGCCCTCATCGGCCCCGTGAGCGAGGCATCGGGCGCGCTTCACTTCATGGATGCGATCGAGAAGCTGCAGGCCAACGATCTGCTGGCCGGCCGCAGTGTCACCTTTGTCGGGCCGGCCCGGGACGAGGGCAGGGGGTTGACGGCCGCAACCATCGCGGTGCGGGCCGCGAAATGGAATTTCGACTGGAAGATCAGGGGCGATCTGTCGGCCCGCGATGCCCTGGCGTTGGCGTCGGAACCGCAGCGGCTGTCGATTTTCGCCGGTTCCGAGGAATGTTTCCCCGGATTGCTCGCCGGTGCCCTGGAGGCGGGCGCCGCCGTGATCGCCCGGCGCACGCGACAGACCCGCGCCCTCATCGGGCCGGGCCGCCACAAGTATGCACTCTATTCGCCCGCCCCTGGCGCGCTGGCGCGCTCCATCGCGGCCGTTCTTGGAGACCCGGCAGCGCTGGCCTTGCGGCCGGCCGTCGCCACCGGCGAGGCGGTGGACTTGTGGGCCGATGCGCTTGAAGGTTGCCGGCGACCGAAGCCGGTCCCCCAGCGACCGCGCCGCGGCGGCAAGCCACGGGTGAGCGTCTGTGTGATCCATCGCGACCGCCCGCAATTGCTGCAGCGTGCGCTGGCGAGCATTGCCGTTGGCGATCACCCGGGCGAAGTCGAGATCATCCTTGTGGACGATGCAAGTTCAACTCCCGATGCCCATGCGCTGCTTGCAGAACTTGCTTTGGAATGTGATCGCAAGCCCCTGAAAATAATAAGAAACAGCCAAGCACTGTTTCCCGCTGCGGCGCGCAATCGGGCCGCCGCCGCCGCTTCGGGCGACTGTTTGGTGTTCCTCGACGATGACAACTGGCTGCTGGCGGGCGGGCTGGATCGACTGTCCTCGGGTGTGACGAGCGGGCGCTACGATGTTGTCACCTCGGCGCTTGAGGTCGAGCAGCCGGGAATCGAACCCGGCAGGCCGCCCTTGCGCGTGGCCTTCCTTGGCGATGCCGGTCTTGCCGGGCTTGTCTTCAATGGCTTCGGCGATGCCAGCCTCGCCATTCGACGCAAGGCCTTCGAGCGCATCGGCGGCTTTCCCGATGAGGGCGCGCTGGCGCCCGGCGAGGACTGGGTGTTTCTTGCCCGCTGCCGGGCGGCGGGGCTGCGCATGGCAAGCCTATGGCAACCGTGTTTCGGCTATCGCAAACCCGTCGATCTGGCCCGGACAAGCTGGCGAAAGAACCACAAGGAAGGCGCGCTGGCGCGGGTGCGCCAGGCCTATGGCGGGTTGGGCGGCGATGATCTGCAATTGGCGCTGGCCTATTTGCACGGCCTCGATCTGGCAAGTCGTCAGGACGATTGAACGTCAAGCCTGTTGCAGAAACCAGTCCCACGTGCGGGCGAGGCCATCGTGAAGCGAGGTCGAGGGGGCATAGCCCAGCATGGCGCGGGCGCGCGAAATATCGCACCACGTCTGCAAGACCTCGCCGGGGCGGCTCGGTTCGTGGCGCACCTCCAGCTTGCGGGGCGCAACGACGCCGGAAATGGCCTCAATCAGCCCGTTGATCGACATGGGGCCGCCGCTGCCCAACTGGTAGACGCCGGGATTTTCGGTCCTGAGGCCGGCGGCGATGCCGGCGCACAAATCGTCGACAAAGACATAATCGCGGGTCTGCTCGCCGTCGCCGTAGACGATGAGGGCCTTGCCTTCAAGGACACGCTTCATGAAGGCGGCGACGACCGAGCCCTTGTGGAAGGAGCGGGGTCCGTAGACGTTGGAAAAGCGCAGCGATACCGGCTTGATGCCATAGCTGGCGCCGAACGCCGAACAATAGCCCTCCACGGCGAGCTTGGCCGCGCCGTAGGGCGACAGGGGATGCGGCACCATCGCCTCGTTCACCGGCGGTGTCGCCTCGCCCAGAATGGCGCCACCGGTGGACGCATTGATGAGGCGCGAGACGCCGGCGGCACGCATGGCCTCCAGCAGGCGGAAGCTGCCGACCACATTGACGTCGAAATTGAGCGCCGGTGCCTCGATGGAATCGATCACCCTTGTATCGGCGGCAAGATGAATGACCGCATCGATACCGGCCAGCGCCTGATCGACGGCGGCGCGGTCGCGAATGTCGCCCTTGACGAAATCCGCCCCCAGCCCGGCGATATGCTCGCGCCGGCCGAGGCTTTCGTTGTCGAATACCCGGATATCGTAGCCCCCGGCCTCGTTGAGGTGCGCGATGAGGTTGGCGCCCACGAACCCGCACCCGCCGGTTATCAGCAATCGCACTTACTGGATCTCCTCGATCAGGCCGGGAACTAGCCCATAAACTCGTGTGAATGGCCGCGACGGTTGATGATGAGCGGCGATCCCTGCAATCGAATGCCGGTATCCGCGATGAACACGTCGACCTGGTGCTGTTCATTGCCCCTGAAGCGTTCGGGTATGCGCAAGGAAAACGAATAGTCGCCGCCGGCAATGCCGTGGTCGCTCAAATCGGTGCGAATGACATCGGCGCGCACCCGCGTATAGAAGCGGCCGTCAAGATAGATGGTAACCTCGAAGTGGCGTTCGGGTTGGGTCGGCATCCACACCCAGCCGCGCAGCGTCGCATCGGTGATGGTGTCGAGAAAGCCTTCAAATCCGGAATTCCTGATCGGTTGCTTGGGCCTGTAGGCCCTGAGGCCCCTGGCAAGGGCAACGCCGCCTTTGGTGAAGACGTCGATCTCGACCGCTTTCGCAGAGCGTCGCAACCGCGACAAGAGAGGGTTGAACAGCGGAATTCGAAACCCGTGGCCACTCGCCAGTTCCGACAATTGATAGACCGAGGGCAGCTCCATGTTTGCCGGTACACTGGAGATGCGCCTGCCGTTGACGTGCACCTCGACGGTGACCGGGGTGCCGGGGTTTTCGCGATCGGCGATCCACCCGATGACCGCCCCCTCGGCGACATCGAGAACCCGTCCGTTGTAGCGTTCCCCGTCTTTGGCATCGGGGCCCGACCAGCCGGAGAAGAGCTGCAAATGCCGCGGCAGCGATCCGGACCTGGTCGGATCGTCGCGAATCGTCTCGACCAGCTTGTTGACCGCCCAACCCGCCGCACCGGGCTGAATCCTGGCCTTGCGATCCATGCGCGGGAAGCGCCACGGCGTCTTTGCCGCCAACTCGCCGGTCAGGTGAACGAGCACGTCCCGGTCATTCGCCTTGCCCGGCGCAAGGCTGATGCCGGTCTCCGCCACATAGCCCGACCTGTGCACCGGGACCGGCTTCCAACCCGTGTGTTCGGGCATGGTCTTCTTGTTCGCAGTGACCTTCTTTGCCCGCTTGGGCATCCGCCTTTGCAGGCCGATGCCGGCAAGAACAGCCTCGCGCATGGCCAGCGGCAGCGCTGCCAGATAGGGCCTGAGGATGCGGAACTCACCGGCATCCACATCGAAGCATTCCTTTTCGATCCAGGCGGCATCGCGGTCGGCGACGGCGCCCAGTTCCATCGGCACGGTTTCGCATCTGAGGCCGGCGACGATGCCCTTGGAAATCAGCTCCCGTTCGTGCAACGGCACCCGGAAATCGACGGTGAAGCCCTTGAGTTGCTCGAAAGCCCGGCGTCTTACAAAGAGCGGCAGATCCCTGGGGCCTTCGAGATAGAGCGTTTCCGACGGGCTGCCGATCATTTCGGCGACCAGCCGGTCCTCGTTCGAAGCCGTCTCGCCCGCCGCCATGATGCGGTGGTGCCAGGTCAATATATCGGCGCTGCGCCGCTCGGCCACTTCGGTGAGAACCCGCAGCGCTTGCGGCTTGAGCGTCGCGCCGGCGTGAAGGAAGACGATGTAGTCGCCGCGTGCCAGGTGGGCCGCTTCGTTGAGCGCATAACCGGGATCGTAATCGAGGGTCGAGAGAACATCGCAGTCAAGCCGGCGCTTCTTCGCCGCCGCCTTCGCCATCTTGCTGGCGGCCGCTTCGTCGATGGCATCGACGGCGATCAGCACACGGTGCGGGTGCTGCTGCTGGGCCTTGAGCGCATCGAGTGTCTGCTCGAGATCGCGCCGGTCGCCGCGGCTGAAGATGGCGACATCGACGCTGGCCGCCCTGGCCTTGGCTCTGGCGCGTGGCCTGCCAGCCGCCCGCTTCAGCAGGGTTTCGCGCAATCCGCGGCACAGGCTCTCGTTGAAGGCCTTCCAGACCTCGATATTGTGTTCGTTGTCGAAGCTCGGGGTGGCAATATAGCCGCCCTTGTCCAGGGCCTCGGCGAGCTTGGCGGCGAGGGGGATGGGGTGGGCATCGCACAAGACGTGCTTGTGATCCTTTTCCACCAGAAGCTCCGATGTGCCGCCGGCATCGGATGCAATGAACGGTATCTGGCAGATGGCGGCCTCATAGACCGCCAGCGAGGAATTTTCGATGGTCGACGGCATCACCGCCAGACGGGCGCCATCGAGAAGATAGGAGATGGCCTCCTTTTGCTGGAAATCGGTGAGGACGGAGACCTCGGTGGGCCAGTCCGCGGTTTCTTCCTCGATATAGTCGATCACCGTCTGGTTCGGCCTGACGGCGAGGCGCGCGCCCGGCTTGCCCACAAACGATATCCTGGCGGGCAGCTTGTGGCCGAGCTTCATGAGACGTCGGACCGAATGGCAAAAGGTGAGCAGGCCCTTGCGTGCCTCGAGCCGCCCGAAGAATACGAATTCGTCGATGGGCATGCGGCGCCCGGGCCGCAGGTTGCGCCGTTTGACCAGGTCCTGCAGATGCGCGAACGACACCACATTCGGCTGCACGAAGGTGCGATCCTTCGGCAGCACATAGCCCTGGCTGGCCATCCAGCGCAGCAGATGCAGGCTGCCGCCGATGACCATGTCGGCAAGCTCGACGCTGCGTCGCTCGGCAAACGTCTTGGCCAGATCGCCCAACCGGTCGATGGAATAGGAACCGTAGAGCCGGTTCCACAGCCACGGCGACGATGTCTTCACGATGAACAAGGTATCGGCGAAGGCGATGCCCTGGCGCTTGGCGGTGAGGCACATGAAGCCCGAGCCCCGCCATTCCGACACGTGCACCACGTCCATGGGATTGTCGAGGAGCCAGCGGTACATGTCGTAGATGGGGCGCATCCACTGGTCGGCGGTCGTGATGATGTTTTCGCTCTGGGCGTAATTGGCGACAGGAACGAATTTCACGCCGATGCCGGCATAGAAGTCTATCCAGTGAGAGATGGTTTCGTTCTCGACCTCCTCGCCCTTCAGATAGAGGATGGTGACATCATGGCCGTGGGTGGCCAGCATGGTGGCGAGGGCGGCATAGGTCGTGCCGATGCCGCCGTTGCGGACCGGGCCGACGATATCTTCCGTGGCAATGCAAAAGCGGGTAGGGCGCCTGGCGCCCGTCGCACGCGGCAGGCTGGTCAGGTCCGGCATTTGCAGGCTCCAGGCATCCGCGACACGCGGATAGGCGCGCTCGATGTCGCCGAACGGCTGCGGATCGCACAAAAGCTGCTCGATTGCCCTGGTGGCGAGAGGTATGCGGCGGCGCGCGGCTTTGCCTTGAGCCTTCCTTCTCGCCACCATTGCAGTCAAAACCCTTTGAATACCAACGCGTCTCGCCGCAAGTCCTATAGGCGACGTGCGGGGCTCACCGCAAGTCCGGTCAGGCCCATCGACACCATTGCGCGTTGCCGGACCCTCGGGCATGAGGGCGAGGCCGCTGCCGCGTCGAGCCTCACCAGCGGGCCGACAGCCTAATTCACGCGCCAGGGCTTGCGAACGGTCAGGTTCATCTTGATCGTGGATATGTCGTCGTCGTCGAGGCCGCGGAAGCGCTCGACCAGCCTGTTGCGGATGTCGTCGTCGAGCACCGCGTTCACGCTCGATTGCCTGACGATATCGAACCCCGCCCGCCGGTGCGCCGCCAGTTGCTCCGACTTGCGCAGGCGGTTCTGGTTTGCCGGCGCATCCTCTTCGGTGAGGAAACTCAGTGGCCCGAAGCGGCCGGCGCCAGCCCCGTAGGAGCGGTGATCAGCCATGTCGATGAAATGATAGGCGACACCGCCAGGCAGCAGGCTGTCGTAGATCTTCCGGCACACGCCATCCAGATCGGAAACGTGTTCCAGCACCGTCGATGAGACGAGCAGCGACAGGCTTCCAGGCTCGATCGACGAGTGAACGATGTCGACAGGTTCGTAGATGATCCTGTCGTTCGCCTCCGCCATGCCGCGTCTGAAATTTCCCTGTTCAAACGCTTCGGCGTTGAATATGCGGATGCGTTCCAGGATGGTGCCCGGCATGACGTCCGGCCGGCAGTAGCGCTGCGGGAACAGCTGCATGTTGGCCAGCAGATCGTACATGGAAAATGCCGAAAAAAGCTCGTTGCGTGGCGGCAGGAGATCGATGGCATGAGCCTTGGCAAAGCCGTTGGCGTAAAAATAGGTGGCCATGGCGACCGGATCGTGGGCGCCGCAGCCGAAATCGGCAAAGGCACCGCCTTTGGGCAACTCGACGCCGGCGATATTTCGCTCCACCACCCGCACCTTGCGAAACAGCCTTCGCACCCCATGCTTGCTCAAGCCGCTTTGAAGGAGGCGCGGAATGAAAAGCAGCTGGTTGAATTTCTCCTGCTCACGCAGGTCGCAGGTGGCGAGTTCAGGCAGGATTTCGAAAAGATAGGCGGTGGCTTTCCTGGGGTTGCCTGCCTTGATCAGTGAAAGCAGATATTCGAAGCTGTCGACTTCGCGATAGTGTTGCGGTTTCGGAAGGGCCTCGCGTTTGTGCTGAGCTGCGCCTTCCCTTTCCGTCTTGAGACCGGCGGCATCCGCATTGTCGGTTCGACTTGTAGCCATGTCCACCTTCACAATTCCTGCCGCCGATATCTAATTAAGGTTCGGGTGGAGCGCCAGCCTTGTTCTCCCTGTTCGGTCCTGTTGTCGAAGGTCATTGCCGGATCGGCGCAGCCCCGGCATCAGATGTGATTCCGATCGCGCCGAGCCCCGAGATATCAACGTGTCTCGCCGCTTGTCGCGTGAGCGGCGTCCAGGGCTGACCGCAAGAAGGGTCGGGCGTCGGCTTGACGCCCTGCAATACGATGCCGCATAATTGTCTCTAACCATGTGATTTTTAATCGGATGCCGGATCAGGACTGATCTGGTAATGTATTTCCGTGCTATGCTGGCCGCAATGGTCGGACAGGTTGCGCATCCGGCCGGCTTCTTTTCCGGACCAGGTCCTCGTTCTTTCGGCGACAAAGATGGTCGATCTTGAAGGATATCTGAATGCCCGCCACTTCCGTGACGACCGTGCCCACCGACAAGCCCCCCGTGCGCCGGGCGCATCCCAAGAAACCTCCGGGACGTTACGAAGACTGGAAGACCATTGTTGAAGAGGCCGTACGCACCAACGCCCCGCCTTCGCCGCACCTGATAGAGGCGAATATCCAGCTTGGCGCCTGGGAGGCCTATCTCGGCATCGGCAAGGTGTCGTCGTTTCCGGTCTACATGCATGTCACCATCACTGATGTGTGCAATGCGCGCTGCGGGTTCTGCGGCTATTCACCCGACATATCATCCAATCGCCGCTTGAAGGTGGAAGATATCGAGCGCGCCGACTGGCTGAAATTCTGCAAGCAGTTGAACCCCAATGGAGGGTTGAACGAGCCGCTTTCCCACCCCCAGATCGCCGAGTTGCTGGAGGCCGTGCGCCACCAGGCGCCTTATATCGACATGGAAATGACGACCAATGCCTCGCTCATGAGCGATCGGCTCATCAACGTCATTGTCGCCTATTTCAAACGGATGATCGTGTCCTTGAACGCAGCGCGCAAGGAAACCTACGAGGCGACCATGCCGCCGCTCAAATGGGAGAAGACAATCGACAACCTGCGCCGGTTGCGCGATGAAAAGCGACGGCAGAAGACACGGCTGCCGGTCGTGGTCGCCAGCGTCGTTGCCCATCGCCACAATCTGGAGGAGCTGCCGGAACTGCCCGAACTGCTGGACGAACTGGGCATCGAGTGCCTGCGCATCCAGCCCATGGCGGTGCGCATGATGGCGACCGACCGTCAGTTGATGAACGAAGCCGATGCCATCCAGTCGGTTCCGCGCCTGGCGAACTGGTCGTTTCGCGCCCTGGAGGCCAATTGTGAAAGGTTCGGCATACGCCTGACCCACACGTTGCCCGAGTTCGATGTCGCCCGTCTCGCGGTGACGACCATTGCGGACAGTACCGCCGCAATGCCCGCCGCGCGCACGACAACGCTTTTCCGGGCGCCAGGCGTCGCCGTCACCGGGGGTGGGGGGCAAGCGCGATGAACGCCCCGGTGAAGCCGACCCACCAGCCGACCCTGAGCCGCGAGTGGATGAAGAGCTATTTCGCGGGCAAGGAGCCGTTCTGCCAATGGCCGTGGCATGATCTGTTCGTCAACCTCTCCAACGAGACGCGGATCTGCTGTTCCTTCTTCACCAAGCTGCAGCCCTTCGACTGGCCCACTGCCAAGGACTTCCACAAGGAAACCGGCATGTGGAACAGCCCGTTCATGCAGCACATGCGCAAGAACATGGGCACCCCCGACGAGGTTCCCTATTGCACCGTGTGCCTGACGGTCGACAAGCGCGCCCCGGCCAACAAGAAGCTCGTGATCGAAGCCAAGAGAAAGAGCCTGGCCGTCTATCGCCGCCTGCAGGTGAAATCGGCGCTGCGTGGCAGCATCGATGCCACCAGGATGCGCCTCAAGGAATGGCAGATAACGCCCGAAGGCGGCGGCAAGCCCATCAAGCCGTTCAGCACCGGCAAGTGGCAGTACCGCGAGATCGTGCAGGGCTGGGACTTTGTCGGCAGGAAGAAGGTGTTGCTCGCCGGATTGCAGCGCAAGTCACTGGCACCGTTTCTGGCCGAGATGAACGATCACGTCGCTCTCGCCGACTTCACCGGCAAGCATATGGCGGCGACGCAACTGATCTGCCGTGCCTTCGATCTGGACAATGTCTCGGCCCACGACGTGCACGAAGCCGCGCGGCTGCCCTTCGATGATGCCAGCTTCGATGCCATCTGGGTCGACGGCAAGTCGCTGGCGGCCGATCGTTCCTGGCCGTTGTTGCCCGAATTGCGCCGGGTTCTGACTGACGGCGGCACCCTGCATGTGCACGAAAGCCTCGGGCCGGGCTTGTGGATCGGCAAATTCATCGCCGGCGAGTTGTCGTATGACGACCTCGTCGAGAGCATCCACCGCGGCCCGCGCCTGGAAGATGTGAACGCCTTCCTCACCCGCCAGTCGCTGGAAACGGTGCTGGTCAAAGCCGACCTGAAGCTCGACCGATCCATACCGCCGAGGGTGGCGCGCTATGCCTCCCGGCGCGAGGGCCGGCTGTTTGAGGATTTCGGCATCAAGGCCATCACCGAGAGTTTGCAGGATGCGGCATTTGTCGAGCGCCTGCGCAGCGAACCCGAAGCCCTGACGGGGCTGGAAAAATGCGTCTCCTTCAATGCGTTGAAGAAACCGCCTAAAGGCGGCTACGAACCCGGCGTGCCCCAGGCGGCCTGAAGCCCGGGGCGGCTGGCGTCACGTGTCGTCGCCGGTGTAGGCGCGGAAGCGCTCGAGCAGCGGGTCGGCGAGACGGCTGGGGATGAGGCTCAGCACCTGCATGGCCATGCCGAGCGACAGTGGCGCCGTGATGCGTATCTGTCCCCTGGCGATGCCGCGCCGGATCTTGCGCGCCATGGCCTCGGGGGTGATCAACATCGGCCTGGCGAACGGCAGCGTCTGGCTCATGGCCGTGTCGACATAGCCCGGCAAGTGCGGTCTTGTGCCCTGGCATCCGGCGCTGGCACATGGTTCAACAATTTGAGATATTCCCCTAGCGGCGGAATTTGCTCAACGGAACAGTCGCGAGTCGCGCCCTGCAGAGATCAAAATACTGTCGGTCGCGACGGTATCGTCGCAAGTTCTCGGCACCAGCAAAGTCGGCTCGCAAAGGTTGGGAACCTATTGCGATCCGCAACCGTTGAGAGTCAGGAGCACAACTCGTCAATCTCATCCATATAGGGAGCCAGCCACCCGTAGAGCTTTGCTCGAAATCTGAGTTCCTGTTTTGCCTCGCTGGGCCATATAGATAGATCGCGCGTGAATTTCGGCGCGTTGAAGATGCGCTTTCTGCAGCGTGCCAAGTACTCCTCGTGGACCGGTTCGCCAAGATGTCCGGTCAGGCGTGAGATTTGTTCGACTGAATCAGATATTAGTCGCTCCAAGTGCACATCCAGCCAGTCATCTTCGCCAACTGCGGCGCGAACCGAAAGGCCTGCGTCCAGATGCATGAAGTACCACCTCATTCGATCGATTATCGGTGCGCCGCTCCTAAGATGCATGGTGGTGACGACATCTAGCGGGTTGCGGATCACGTGGACCAGGCGAAGAGGTACTCCCACCATATCCCTCATCGTGGGCAGCAATTTCGGATCGCCATGAAGCCTCAGCAGCGCCGGATTATGCACTTTGTCGCCGACGGTGCGAATGGTCTCCGGCCGCTTTGGTTCGTGATCGATGCCATATTCATACCCCGCAGAAGGGCGGTTCATGCTCCTTTGGCTTGCGGCCATTTGAAAAATTTCATCAAGCAGCTTCTGCCGCCCGTATTTCGCCCAGTGGACCTGCGAAGCCCTACTTTCGTGGGCACATACCATGTTCGGATGCGCATCGATGATGGCGCCCACGAGCGAGGTTCCCGACCGGGAATTGCCCACAGCCAGGACGAATTTCTTCATCGAGGGAAAATGTTCTTCTTGTCCCATGTCCGATCCTCGTTGCATAGCGTCGCGTGCCTTTCGATTGAACTTGCAACCGGCACTGCGGGACCTTCACGACAGATGTAGCATATACTCCGCACAGCCGGACAATCTCGCGCCTCAAGTCCTTCAAACTTTCTATGACTTTTGATCCAAATTTTAGACGTTTGTAGCGAACAGAGACGGGGAGTTTGGAGTGGGCGCTATGAACAACTGGATCCTTATGGCCGGGCTTGTGGATCCGCAAATTCATCGCCGGCGAGATGTCGCATGGCGACCTCGTCGAGAGCATCGTGCGCGGCCCGCGCCTTGAAGACCTGAACGCCTTCCTCACCCGCCAGTCGCTGGAGACGGTGCTGGTCAAGGCCGACCTGAATCTCGACAGGTCCATACCGCCGAGGGTGGCGCGCTATGCCTCCCGGCGCGAGGGCCGGCTGTTTGAGGATTTCGGCATCAAGGCCATCACCGAGAGGTTGCAGGATGCGGCATTTGTCGAGCGCCTGCGCAGCGAACCCGAAGCCCTGACGGGGCTGGAAAAATGCGTCTCCTTCAATGCGTTGAAGAAGCCGCCTAAAGGCGGCTACGAACCCGGCGAGCCCCAGGCGGCCTGAAGCCCGGGACGGCTGGCGTCACGTGTCGTCGCCGGTGTAGGCGCGGAAGCGCTCGAGCAGCGGGTCGGCGAGACGGCTGGGGATGAGGCTCAGCACCTGCATGGCCATGCCGAGCGACAGTGGCGCCGTGATGCGTATCTGTCCCCTGGCGATGCCGCGCCGGATCTTGCGCGCCATGGCCTCGGGGGTGATCAACATCGGCCTGGCGAACGGCAGCGTCTGGCTCATGGCCGTGTCGACATAGCCCGGCAGGATGATCGAGACGCTCAACCCTAGCGGCCGCAGCAACGGGCGAAGCGCCTCGCCATAGACGCGCGCGGCGGCTTTCGAGGCGCTGTAAAGGGGTGAATCGGGCAATCCGCGAAGCCCGGCGATCGAGCTGACGATGCCGAGCCGGCCGCGCCCGCGCCGCACCATGGCCGGAATGATCGGCCTCAAGGTGTTGAGAACCCCGCGGATGTTGACGTCGATCAGGGTATCGACGATGTCATCGCTTTCCCCCGTGGTGCCCGCCAGCACCTGAGCGCCGCCGACACCGGCATTGGCGATCACGATATCGAGCGCCGCGGCGGCATCGGCCGCCATGACCGCCGCCTTCATCGCGCTCGTGTCTTCAACGCTGACGGCCACCCCTTGAGCGTCGACACCGTGGGCGCGGCACGCCTGGACGACGGCCTCTAGCCGCGCTTCATCGCGTCCCATCGCAACCACGTCGGCACCGGCTGAGGCATATTCGAGCGCCAGGGCCCTGCCGATGCCGCTGCTCGCCCCTGTTATCAGAACCCGCATTGCCACCCGATCTTCACGCTGAGGCCCTTTCGGTTCTTTTGGTCTTAGTGCAAGAGCACGAAACGGTCCACGAAAAGCCCCGGCGCCAACGCGGCATTGCTGCGTTCTCCCCCTTACGCCAAATAGCGGAGAGCCGACTGTTGCCAGCCGGCTCTCCGCTTCGAATGGCTCCCCGGGCCGGACTCGAACCAGCGACAAAGCGGTTAACAGCCGCTTGCTCTACCAACTGAGCTACCGGGGAATAGGATTTGGCTGCGTATAGCAAACCCGGCCTGCTCGCGAAAGCCCAAATTTCACCACCGCCGCCGCACTGTCCCATGCTTCTGTCCGGTCGGATTGTGCGCTAAATGATCCTCGATGAACACCATTCGCATCGGCAAGCGGCGATTTTCCCTCCCGGCGAGCCGCGTCGCGCGCACCGTGGTCGGCGTTGCCCTGGTGATCGGCGGCGTGCTGGGGTTCCTGCCGGTGCTCGGCTTCTGGATGATCCCGCTGGGCCTGTTGGTGCTGTCGGTCGACTTCCCGCTGGTGCGGCGCTGGCGCCGCCGCTGGACGGTCGCAGCCGGCAGCTGGCTGATGCGAAACTATCCCGCTCTCGGCAAGCGGTTCGGATTCAACGGCACCGGCAGGCGGAAGAAGCGCCGTGCGCCCGGCAAGAAGCGCAATCGTTGATCGCTGCCTGAAGATACTGATGAAGGTTTGGAGGCCTCGCCCGGAATCGAACCGGGGTAAACGGATTTGCAGTCCGGCGCGTAACCACTCCGCCACGAGGCCCTCGATGGGCGCGACATATAGCGGCTTGGCGCGCGGTCGACAACGTGCTTGTTCCACTTCCTGCCATATTCGGTTTTCTGTTGGCTGCAGGGGTGCGATTGGCTATCACTCTGATCCAGCAGTTCGCCAATACCATGGAGACGGCATGATCGATTTTGCCACGCAGCGCCTCAATATGGTCGAATCGCAGGTTCGCCCCAACGGCGTCACCGATACCCGCGCCATCGCCGCCCTGGCCGCGGTCCCGCGCGAGGAATTCGTGCCGGAGGCCCGGCGGACCATGTCCTACATGGATGAAGACATTGCCATCGGCGAGACCGGCGGTGCCCGCCGTTATCTCATGGAGCCCATGGCCTTTGCCCGCCTCCTGCAGCACGCCGCCATTCTGCCCGACGACGTGGTGCTCGACGTCGGCACCGGTACCGGCTATTCGGCCGCGGTGCTCTCGCATCTCGCCCAGTCGGTGATCGCCATCGAGGCCGATGCCGGGCTTGCGGCCGAAGCCACGGAAAATCTCGGCCGGCTCGGCATCGGCAATGCCGTCGTCATGCAGGGCGACCACGCCGCCGGCCTTCCCGCCGAAGCGCCCTTCAGCGTCATCGTCATCGAGGGCAGGGTGCCGCTGGTGCCCGAGGCGCTGCTGGCCCAGCTCGGCGACGGCGGCAGGCTGGTCGCCGTGGTCGGCAATCGCCCGGTGTCGCGCGCCATGGTCTATACCCGGCACGGCAGCTCGATTTCGGCCCGCCAGGTTTTCGATGCCAGCGTACCGCCGCTGACCGGCATCGAGGAACCGGCGCCCGGTTTCACTTTCTAGGGCGTCTTGCAAGGCGCCGGCAGGCGCAGTTCTTCGAGAGAAATTTACAAAGCCGACACGATTTTGGCGCTTTGTGCGGTTTACAATCTGTTATCCACGGCAACCGCATTTGATTGAGTGCTGGCAGTACTTGTGGCTTGATGGAGGCGGGGAGCTGCGTGCCGGGTGGGAAGTCGACCGCGGAGCGACGCAAGCAACGCAATGATCTGGTGGGGATTATGGGCAATAGCAAGGTGACGAAGCAGGCGTGTCCGGATCGCCGATCCGCCAGGCGCATGCGCTTGACGTTCGCCCTTGCGGCGGCCCTCGGCGCACTGGTTGCGGCAAGTCCCGGTTCGATGGCTGCCGAATCCATCGCCCAGGCGCTGGCGAGCGCCTATACCGGCAATCCAACCCTCAACGCCGAGCGGGCCCGCCAGCGAGCGACCGATGAACAGGTACCGCAGGCCCTGTCGGGCTGGCGCCCCACCGTCACCGCGCAGGGGCAGACCGGTTATCAGCAGACCTACAGCAAGTTTGCCAAGAAGATTGTCAGTTCCACCGCGGGCACCAGCGACAGCTCGCCGACCAGCCTGTCGATCACCCTGAAGCAGCCGATTTTCGACGGCTTCAAGACGGTTGCGGGAACCAAGCAGGCCGAAGCGACGGTCGCGGCCGGCGCGCAACAGCTGCTGAATGTCGAGCAGACGGTGCTGCTCAATGCCGCCACCGCCTTCATGGACGTCATACGCGACCGCCAGATCGTGGTGTTGCGGGTAAAAACCGTCTCGTTCCTGAAAGAGGAACTCAAGGCCGCCAACGCCCGCTTCAGCGTCGGTGAGATCACCAAGACCGATGTTGCCCAGGCGCAGGCCGCATTGAGCCAGGCCCAGGCCGACCTCGAGGTCGCCCGCGCCAACCGGGCCTCCAGCACGGCCACCTTCGAGCAGACCATAGGGCACGCACCCGCCAGCCTTGCCTATCCGGGCCTGTCGCGGCGCCTGCCGAAGTCGCTCAATGACGCCATCGCGATCGCCTCGCGCATCAACCCGCAAATCCTTGCTGCCGCCTATACCCAGCAGGCCGCCGAGCACAACATCGACGTGGTGCAGGCCGATCTCCTGCCAAGCCTGCATTTCGAGACCGACTATTTCCTGGCACATCATTCGAGCGCATCGACGAAGACCTCCGAGCAGGTCCAGGTGCTCGGCGTGCTCAACGTACCGCTTTACGAGGCCGGTCAGATCTATTCGCAGGTCCGTCAGGCCAAGCAGGTCGAGAGCCAGCGCCGCATCCAGATCATCGAGGCCGCACGCGCGGTTCGCGCTTCCGTGGTGCAGGCCTGGAACAATTTCGTTGCCGCGGGACAGACCATCATTTCTCTCAAGGCGCAGGTGAGCGCCAACCAGTTGGCATTGGAAGGCGTCAAGCAGGAAGCACTGGTGGGCACGCGCACCACACTGGATGTGCTCAATGCCGAGCAGACGCTGGCAAACTCGCAGATTTCGCTGGTCACCTCCCAACGCGACCAGATCGTCATCGCCTACCAGTTGATTTCCGCCACCGGCCAGATGACCGCCAATGCCCTGGGCCTTGGCGTGCCGGTCTATGATGCCAGCGCCAACCAGCGCAACGTGCGCGACAAATTCATCGGCACCTCGGTGAATACCGTCGAATAACCCGAAAACAGATTTTTCCGTTCATATTCGGTGTTTCGCAACGCCACCCTCTCGTGCATAATTTGCCCAAGGCAGGGGCGAACCGTCGGCGACGGGATGGGGTAGACTTGTTTCTGAGATAATCAGGGATGGGTGATTCGCTCCTTGCATGGCGTGAGGCACATCCATGAGTAAGGCGAAGGCCAAGGACCAGCCATCGGTTGAAGAGTTGCTGGCCTCGATTCGCGAGGCCATATATGAAAACGGCGAGGGAGGCACCGGGACGGTCATGGCGGCAGCCAAGCAGTCAGCGGCCCGCGAGCACGGTGAGGCCGGGCAGGGCAACGGCGGGCGCAACGCACCCTACACTCCGGCATTGGCAGGCGGACAGACACCACCGCCCGGGCGATCCTATGACGACGCCGGCGCCGGTGCCCTGCGGCCGCACGGATCCATGCGCGGCATGCGCATCAGCCTTGGGCACGATGACGGCGGGGCGGGAAGGGTTCAGACGCGAACCGACGATTTCCTCAATCTCCGCCAGCGCCTGACCACGCTGGTCGAGGAGAGCAAGGCCCAGCCGGCGCGCAAGACCGTGGTGACATCCTCGCCCGAAGGCTTCAGCGGTATTCTGGGCGGCGACGTGCGCCTGGAAGAAGCGCTCGCCCGCTTGAGCCGGGCAGGTCGCCAACCGCCGGACACGCCGGCGGTTCGTCCGCCGCTGGCGCCCGAGACAAGGCCTGGCCGCCGCCCGCTCGATACCGCGGCTATCGAAGACCTCGCCGGGCGCGAACTGCGGCCGGCCATCAGGGACGCCATCGAGTCCGAGCTGCAGGCCCTGCCGCCGCGCGTCCGGGACAGGGACGATTATGCCCCCGAAGCCGAAGCGTCCTATGAGGCCGAGGCGACCTATGAGGACGCACCGCCCGAGGCCTGGGCCGATGAAACGGCGGTCCCTGAAGAAGCCTATGTCGAGCCGCCGGTCCACAAGGCGCCCGAAACCCGCCACGCCTACCGGCCCAACGGCTCGGCTACCGGCCCTGTCGGCCATCGCCGCGAAACCCCTCCGCCGCCGCCACGCTTTGCACCCCCCATGCTGGCGCCCGAAAGCGCCGAGCAGGCCTCGTCGGCCTTCGACCGCCTCGCCGACACCATCATGGCGCAGGCGACCGGCGGCGAGCGCTCGATCGAGGACATCACCCGCGAATTGCTGCGGCCGATGCTGAAGTCATGGCTCGACCACAATTTGCCCAAGCTGGTGGAACGGCTGGTGCGCGAGGAGATCGAGCGGGTCGCCCGGCGCGGCAACCGATGAGCGGTTGAAACCGGAGGCGCACTGGTGTTTATACGGCAGCACCAGTCGTCCTCCAGCTCAAAATCCGGTCATGCTCGACAAACACTACGACCCCGCCGCCATCGAGACGCGGCTTTACGATGAATGGGAGAAAGCCGGCGCCTTCAAGGCCGGCCGCCGCCCCGATGCCAAGCCCTTCACCATCGTGATCCCGCCGCCCAACGTGACGGGTTCGCTGCACATGGGCCATGCCCTCAACAACACCATCCAGGACATCCTGTGCCGCTTCGAACGCATGCGCGGCCGCGATGTCCTGTGGCAGCCGGGCACCGACCATGCCGGCATCGCCACCCAGATGGTGGTCGAGCGGCTGCTGGCCAAGGAGAACAGGACAGACCGGCGCAGCATGGGGCGCGAGGCGTTCCTGGAGCGCGTGTGGGCGTGGAAGGAGGAATCCGGCGGCACGATTTCGCGCCAGTTGCGCCGCCTCGGGGCCTCCTGCGACTGGTCGCGCGAACGCTTCACCATGGATGAGGGCCTGTCGAAGGCCGTCCTCAAGGTCTTCGTGCAGCTTTACAAGGAAGGCCTCATCTACAAGGACAAGCGCCTCGTCAACTGGGACCCCAAGCTCCTGACGGCCATCTCCGACCTCGAGGTGCAGCAGGTGGAGGTGAAGGGCCACCTCTGGCACCTGCGCTACCCCATCGAGGGGACGGACGAGGTGATCGTTGTCGCCACCACGCGGCCTGAAACGATGCTGGGGGATTCGGGCGTTGCCGTGCACCCCGACGATGAACGCTACAAGCATCTGGTGGGCAAGCATGTCATCCTGCCGCTGGTCGGCCGCCGCATTCCCATCGTGGCGGATACCTATTCCGATCCCGAAAAGGGCACCGGCGCCGTCAAGATCACCCCCGCCCACGACTTCAACGACTTCGAGGTCGGCAAGCGCCATAACCTGAGGCAGATCAACGTACTGGATGCCCACGCCAACATGCTGCTTGAGGGCAATGTCGACTTTCTCGCCGCTGCCGAGGTGCCGCCGGAGACCCTGGCCTTGCACGGTCTCGACCGCTTCGAGGCAAGGAAGCGCATCGTCGAAATGCTGGAGGCGCAAGGCTTCCTCGAAAAGATCGAGCCGCATGTGCATCAGGTGCCACACGGCGACCGCGGCGGCGTGCCCATCGAGCCGTGGCTCACCGAGCAGTGGTATGTGGACGCGGCCACCCTGGCCAGGCCGGCCATTGCGGCCGTCGAGCAGGGCAAGACCGTCTTTGTCCCGAAAAGCTGGGAAAAGACCTATTTCGAGTGGATGCGCAAGATCCAGCCCTGGTGCATCTCGCGGCAACTGTGGTGGGGCCACCAGATCCCGGCGTGGTATGGGCCAAAGCGCCGCTTTGGGAACTTTGTTTTCGATGAATTTGAGATTTTTGTCGCGGAAACCGAAACTGACGCTCTAGCGCAAATGCGCGCCTACTACAGAACTGAGCGCATCGAAGTCGTCAGCAACAGACAATCAGCCATAGCAATGTGGGACCAGGCTGCTCATCCGCCCGTAACCCCCCTCCCAGCGATATCAGTCTGGCGTGACGAAGACGTCCTCGACACCTGGTTTTCCTCCGCCCTGTGGCCGTTCTCCACCCTCGGCTGGCCCGAGGCGACGCCGGAAGTCGCCCGCTATTACCCGACCGACGTGCTCGTCACCGGCTTCGACATCATCTTCTTCTGGGTGGCGCGGATGATGATGGCGGGGCTTCATTTCATGGAAAAAGAACCCTTCCACACCGTCTACATCCATGCGCTCGTCCGCGACGAGAAGGGCCAGAAGATGTCGAAGTCGAAGGGCAACGTCATCGACCCGCTCGATCTCATCGACAAATACGGTGCCGATGCCCTGCGCTTTACGCTGGCCGCCATGGCGGCGCAGGGCCGCGACATCAAGCTCAGCCCGGCACGCGTCGAGGGCTATCGCAATTTCGGCACCAAGCTGTGGAACGCGGTGCGTTTTGCCGAAATGAACGGGTGCCGCCGCGATGCCAGGTTCGACCCGCTGGCCGCCCGCGTCACCCTCAACCGGTGGATCGCCGGCGAGGCCGCGATGGCTGGTGACGCGGTCTCCAGGGCCATCGAGGAGTATCGCTTCAACGATGCCGCCGGCGCCATCTATGCCTTTGTCTGGCACGTCTTCTGCGACTGGTACCTGGAACTGTCGAAGCCGGTGCTGGCCGGTTCCGACGAAGCGGCGGTGGAGGAAACCCGCCGCATGACCGCCTGGGTGATCGACCGCATCTTGTTGTTGCTGCATCCCTTCATGCCCTTCCTCACCGAGGAATTGTGGCAGCGGACCGCCGAGGACGGCCCGGCGCGCGACGGTTTCGTGATGGAGGCCGGCTGGCCGCGCTTTGACGGGCTCGGCGATGCCGCAGCCGATGCCGAGATCGGCTGGGTGGTGCGCATCGTCTCCGAGGTGCGCTCGGTGCGCGCCGAGATGAACGTGCCGGCGGGCGCCAGGATCGCTTGCGTCATCGTCGGCGGCGATGCCGAGGTGCGCCGGCTTGTCGCCCAATGGGAGAACGAGATCGCCCGCCTTGCCCGCCTCGAGGCCATCACTTTTGCCGATGCCGTGCCGCAAGGCGCAGCGCAGGTTGTGCTAGGTGATACGGTGGTGGCGCTGCCGCTCAAGGGTGTCATCGATCTGGCCGCCGAACAGGCCCGCCTGCAAAAGGAGCTGGAAAAGATCGGCAAGGACGTTGGCGCCATCGAGAGCCGTCTGAAAAATCCCGGCTTCATCGCCAAGGCACCCGAAGACGTGCTGGAGGAGACCAGGGAGCGCCGCGAAAGCCTGCTAAGCCGCAAGGCGCAGGTGGAAGAGGCCATGGGCCGTCTCGCGGCGATGGGGTAGGGTCAATGCACTGCAAGTTCTTGCTTAATTCTTTCTATTCGCACTCTTACCTCGTCCGCCATTGAGGTAAATTGATCAATGGCAGACATCAGAGATCTCTTTGCTTTATTGAGCTTACCTGTCATACGAGGAGTTTTGGATAAAATATCCCCAAATTCAAGAAATTGTATTGCCGCGATTTCTGATTTAGAGACAGTCTGGTTTAACTGCTCAATGAGTTCAGTTTTAGTATTTTCATCTATATTCCCAAAATCAGCTTTTTGTATTAAAACCGACCTGAAAATTGCCTCAGATCCTACAATAAACAGATTCCTACATTTAGTTATTTTTTCCGACATACGTTCGCCGCCGTTGTGCATCACTGCCGCTAAAACATGACCGGCGAGCATCTGGAAACCATCGGCCTTGGCCATGAGGTCGCGGATTTGCTGGCCCATGCGCCATGCCGTCTTATAGGTCACGCCAAGCTGGCGTTGTAGTTCCTTGCCGCTCACACCATGGCGGGTGGCAACAAACAGGTAGATCGCATAGAACCAGATTTGCAGGCTCGTGCGACTGTCCTCAAAAATGGTGCCAGCGCATGGGTAGATGTGGCAACCGCAGGCCGCGCCCGCATAGGCTTTGCGCTTGGCAATGCGATGAAACGTGGTGATCGTGCCGCAATGAAGGCAGGCGCCTTCCTTGCCGAAGCGCACCGACATGACGTGATCCAGACAGGCATCATCGTCAGGGAAGCGCTTGAAGAAGTCGCGGACGGAAAATTCAGGGGATGCGCTCTTGCTTTTCATTCCCCGTATATATCAAGAATTCAAACTTGCGTCAAGGGGATAATCCCCATCATTTATTATCTGAATACCTTTCTTGTTGTCATTTGTGCCTATATCTGCCAATTTATTTGTACATTCAGTTACTTCTAAAGTTATTTTATTTAATTCATCTGCAGCTCCAGCTAATTCTATCCCTGAGGCAGTCAAAGCCTCCTTCGCCTCTTCTATTGTTTCAAGCAATCCCCATTCCTGTTCTTCTTTTTCAATTGGGGTCACAGATTGCCCCACAGTCTCAGTTTGCTCCTTTCCCATGGAAATGTTCTTAATTTCATCATATAGAGGCGGAAATTGAGATTGGTAATGTTTCGCAATTTTTGATAGCATCGTCCTTACGCTTTTGCTTAGCGCATCGAAGGTCTCATACCTGCTAAACAAAACACCAGCTTTTTGGAGTTCCTCAGAAAAGGTTTTAACATTCAATAATTCTGTTGGATCACTGTCAAGGGCGGAGACTTTGGCGTCTTTGAAGAATACCAACACCCTAGGGAAACCATGATGATCTTTCTCCCTTTCGAGCGCCCGCCTAATTTCTTCAACCGTCCCGGATGGAGCCTCGGGAGTAGGGGTGCCCAACCGGAGACCAATCAATCCGACTAGGACGTCGAATTCGTTGAGCAACTGGTCATTAATGACGGACTGCGAATAGTTTCCTTGGCCAATTACAACGTCATCCTCCCACCGAAGTGGACGGAAGTGCAAACCATCGGGGTTGAAAGTCAGGTTGAGTTCGGACAATGCATTTGCGACCGTGTCGCGATCTGATTTCAAATCGCCTGGAGAGGCAATGACAACCTTGATTTCAGTGACTTGAGAGGGCATTAGACAAAAGAGACCAGCAGAAAATTCCAAAGCAAAGACGCCAAAAAGCTACACAATATGTTGAAGGATATCGTCTTGGGGCGATTCGGGCAACTCCCACGAAGGCTTAAGTTGGATCGTACCGAGCGCTAAGGTCATTTTGTTAATTTCTTGAAAATCACCCAACCACGCCAGAGGCCGCACCCATGATCGTCGATACCCGCACCCCTGACCCGAAAACCTTCATCCAGGGCTCAACCGGCGACTGGGAGATTGTCATCGGCATGGAGGTTCATGCCCAGGTCACCTCGAAATCAAAACTGTTTTCCGGCGCCTCGGCCGAATATGGCGGCGCGCCCAACGACCATGTGAGCCTGGTGGATGCCGCCATGCCGGGCATGCTGCCGGTGATCAACCGCTATTGCGTCGAGCAGGCGGTGCGCACCGGGCTGGGCCTCAAGGCCGAAATCAATCGCCGCTCGGTGTTCGACCGCAAGAACTATTTCTATCCCGACCTGCCGCAGGGCTACCAGATCTCCCAGTACAAGAGCCCGGTGGTGGGCGAGGGCGAGGTGCTGATCGACCTGGGCGGCGGCAAGGAGGTGACGGTCGGCATCGAGCGCCTGCACCTGGAGCAGGACGCCGGAAAATCGATCCACGACCAGCACCCGACCATGAGTTTCGTCGATCTCAACCGCTCCGGCGTGGCGCTGATGGAGATCGTCTCCAAGCCCGATATGCGCTCATCCGACGAGGCGCGCGCCTACGTCACCAAGCTCAGGACCATCATGCGCTACCTCGGCACCTGCGACGGCAACATGGAGGAAGGCTCGCTGAGGGCCGACATCAACGTCTCGGTGCGTCGGCCGGGCGGTGCGTTCGGCACCCGCTGCGAGATCAAGAACGTCAATTCCATCCGCTTCATGGGCCAGGCGATCGAATACGAGGCGCGCCGCCAGATCGACATTCTGGAGGACGGCGGCGCCATCGACCAGGAAACCCGCCTGTTCGATGCGCGCAAGGGCGAAACCCGCTCCATGCGCTCCAAGGAGGAGGCCCACGATTATCGCTACTTCCCCGATCCCGACCTCCTGCCTCTGGTGCTGCACGAGGACTGGATCAGCGAAATCGCTTCGACGCTCCCAGAACTCCCCGACGACAAGCGCCATCGCCTGATGGCCGATTATGGCCTGTCGGCCTATGACGCCGACGTGCTGGTGACCGAACGGGCATCGGCGGATTATTTCGAGGCGGTGGCCAGAGGCCGCGACGGCAAGCAGGCGGCCAACTGGGTGATCAACGAACTGTTCGGCCGCCTCAACAAGGAAGGCCTCGACATTGCCGCAACCCCGGTCAGCGCCGAACAACTGGGCGCCATCGTCGACCTCATCGCCGAGGGGGTGATTTCCGGCAAGATCGCCAAGGACCTGTTCGAGATCGTCTGGGCGGAGGGCGGCGACCCGCGCGAGATCGTCGAGGTACGCGGCCTCAGGCAGGTGACCGACACCGGCGCCATCGAAAAGGCGGTCGATGAAATCATCGCCGCCAATCCGGAAAAGGTCGAACAGGCCAGGGCCAAGCCGGCGCTCGCCGGGTGGTTCGTCGGCCAGGTGATGAAGGCAACCGGCGGCAAGGCCAACCCGCAGGCGGTGAACGCGCTGGTGAAGCAGAAGCTCGGCGTGGAATGAACCTCGTCTTCCGCCTCGCCACTGTCGAGGACGTGCCGGTGATCCGGGCGCTGCTGGCCGATGACGATCTCGGGCGTACCCGCGAAGACCTGAGTGAGGCGGGGCTTGAGCGCTACCTGAAAGCGTTCAGGTCCATCGAGGCCGATCCGCGCAACCGGCTCTTTGTCGCCGAAGAGGCCGGTTGCGTCGTCGGCACCTGGCAGGTCACCTATATCCCCTACCTGTCGCGCGGTGGCAACGAGCGCGCCCATATCGAGGCGGTGCGGGTCGCCAGCGACCGGCGGGGGAAAGGCATCGGGCGGGCGATGATGCGCCATGCGCTCGATGCGGCGAGGGCGCGCGGCTGCCTCCTGGCGCAACTCACCTCCGACAGGACGCGCCCCGATGCCCACCGCTTCTATGAAAGCCTCGGCTTCACCGCCAGCCATGCGGGCTTCAAGAAGGTTCTCTGAAAGGGGGCCGCGTGAGGCGGAAGGCCGCGATGCATCCCAGGAGCGCGGTCGGCAGGAAATAGACGAACAGCGGCACCGCAGCGGTTGATGCGGCAGCCCTGGTGAAGCCGCCCGCAAAGCCGTTGGCATTGGCGATCATGCCGGCCGTCGCCCCGCCCACGGCATAGCCGATACGCTGCATGGCCGAGAATCCGCCTGCGGTGATTTCGCGTTCGCTGGGCAATGCCGCTTCGATGACGCGGCGGCTGGCAAACGGCCAGAGGATGCCGAAGCCGCCGCCCTGCAACATGGCGCAGAACAGGAGGGCGGCGATGGAGCCGTCGGGCACGGCCCAGGCGAAGCCGGCAATGCCGGCGATGATCATCACCGCGCCGGCGCGGATGATGCGGGCCTCGAGCGCTTGCGGTGCGCTGGAGACCAGGATGGCCATGATCGACCAGGAGACGGATTCGCTGGCGATGATGAGGCCGATTGTCAGCGGTTTGAACTGGTGCAGCGCCGCGAGCAGCAGCGGGCCGTAATAGCCGAACGAGCAGGTCGACATGGCAAGGGCTGCCGCCATCAGGATGCCGGCGCCCACGGTGGTCCGCGGGTCGAGCGCGGTGCTCGGAAACAGCCGCGAGGACGCCTTGCGCGCATCGAGCACGAAGAAGACGGCGATGCCCGTCACCCCGGCGCAGACGAGGAGGAAGGTGAAATGGGCCTCGCTCTCGACACCCGCTGCGGCGATGGCCGTTATACCGAGTGTCAGGCAGGTTAGGGCAAAGAAGGGAAAGTCGTGGAGCTTGCGGTCGGCCACCCGGCCTTGCGGTTCATCGCGAAGGACCGCCATGCAGGCCCCGGCAAACATGACGGCGCCGATGGCGAGGATGCCAAAGGCCCAGCGCCATGAGAGCACGGTCACGACGGTGGCACCATAAAGCGGGCCAGTGAAGGCGGAGACGCCCCACACGGCGGATTCAACCGCCATGAGCTGTGGCCAGATCGCGGCATGAAAGTAGCGCTGGATGGCGATGAAGCACAGGGAGATCATCGCCCCGCCACCGAAGCCGCTGACGAGGCGGCCGATGAGCGCCCAGTACATTGTCGGCGATAGCAACGTCGCGATGCAGCCCAGAGCGAAAACCAGTGCCGCGATCATCAGATTGGCGCGAACCGGCCAGTAGGTCGTGAGCCGACCGGCCGCGGCACCGGCAACGATGGAGCCCACTTCATAGATGGCGAAGGCCCAGCCGTTCAATTCCACGCCGCCGATGTCGCGAACCATGGCCGGCATGATGGTCGAGACCATGTTTTCGGTTCCGGCGTGAAAGACGAGGCCGAGGCTGATGAAGCAGAAACGCGGCAAGGCGCCCGAGCGCCACAGGGATGCCCAGTCGGGCCGCGAGATGTCTCCGGCGGTCATGCCGGGGTGGCAATGCGGTAGGCGCAGCGTCGCGCGCCGGTGACGATGTGCTCGCTGCGCTCGATCCTCACTCGCGGTCCGAGCACCGCTTCGAACAGCGCAAGCTCGGAGCGGCAGAATCCCTGGCAGCTTCGTGCCGCCGCGCAGATCGGGCAATGGTTCTCGACCAGCAGGAAGGAGCCCGGCGCCATGCTGCTCCATTCCGCCATGTAGCCTTCCTCGCTGCGCAACCGGCAGAGCCTTGCCAGCTTGTCCTCCATGTCGCGGGCGCCCTTTATGGCGGCCTGATAGCGCTGGCGCATCTCCGCCTCGCGCTGCACGATCAGGCGCTCCATGCCGTCATTGCCGAACACCTTGCGGGCGGCCTCGATGAGTTCGACGGTGAGAAAGACATGGCTGTCGGGAAAGCGCGACTGGGCCGCCTCGGTCAGGTGCCACATGCGTTTCGGGCGCCCCACGCCCGACGCCACCATTTCGCTCGTTGCCAGCCCGGACGCTGTCAGCGCCATCAGGTGCTTGCGGGTGCCGGCCAGCGACAGCTTGATCTGCCGCGCAAGCGTTTGCGTCGAAAGCGCACCTTTCGACTTGAGCGCCAGCAGGATACGATCTTCGCTCGTGTGCACCGGGGTTCACCAGGAGATATTATAGAAACCGATTAGTTTCTATATATCAACCATCGAACGCCCGCAACGGCCTGGTTCCGAGGGGAAGCGCGATGGCGCGATGGGGGCTGGCGGCAAAGAAAAAGGGTGTGCCGGACGATGGTCCCGCACACCCCAACTCGAACGGCCGTCGACGGCCGGGTACGCAACTAACGGTCGCGAAGATAAGCCGGCTTTGCTTAATGTATCCCTAAAGCCGGCGGCCAATTGCCGCTTCGGCAGCCAGTCTATGGTTAACGTGGAAAAGGCGTCGGTTTCCTGTCCGTGGCTCAGTAACGGAACTGCTCCGACAGCACCCGTTCAGCCAGGTTGTGGCCGGCACCGAACAACAGGCGCACGCTGCGGGTCCGGTCCTCGGCGACGGTGACGGAAGTGACGTCGCGGGTCTCGTGATGGTCGGCCACCGCCGCGACCGGGCGCTTTTCGGAATCCAGCACCTCGATCAGCACTCGCGCCTTGTGGTCGAGGATGGCGCCGTGCCAGTGGCGGGGCCGGAAGGCGGACAGCGGGGTGAGCACCAGAAGCGGTGAATTGATCGGCAGGATGGGACCGTGGGCCGACAGGTTGTAGGCCGTCGAGCCGGCCGGTGTCGCCACGATGATGCCGTCGGCGATGAGTTCTTCCAGCCGCACCTTGCCGTCCACCGAAATCCGCAGCTTGGCCGCCTGGTGGCGTTCGCGCAGCAGGGAAACCTCGTTGAAGGCAATCGCCCGGTGGGTCTCGCCGTTCTTGTCGATGGCGGTCATGTCGAGGGGGCGGATGTCGGTGGCCTCGGCTTCGGCGAGGCGGGCGGGCAGATCCTCCTTGTCGTATTCGTTCATGAGGAAGCCGACCGAGCCGCGATTCATGCCGTAGATCGCCTTGCCGGTATCGATGAAGCTGTGCATGGTCTGCAGCATCAACCCATCGCCACCCAGCGCCACGATGGTGCGGGCGTCTTCCGGCGCGCACTTGCCGTAGCGCCGTTCCAGTTCGCGCCGGGCGCGCCGCGCCGCCGGGGCATCCGAGGCGATGAAGGCGATCTGGTGATGTTCCATGATGAAGGCTGCCCCGCCGCCGGTCCATTGACTTTGCGCTACCAGTTCCAGATGTAGAGCTAAGTGAAAGCCTCCCCCGAGGCAACCCGCCAAATCGTCGAAGCCCAATACAAGGATGCCATGCGCGCCCTGATCTTCTGTACCACCTGCCGCCATTCGGCCGAGGAAAAGACCGGCCCCGACGGCCTGACGGGCGGCGAGCGGCTGGCGCGCCATGCCGAGGCCGCCCTCGAAGCGGCGGGACGAAGCGATATCGCGGTCAGGCGCCAGGAATGCCTGTGGTCGTGCAAACGCCACTGCAACGTCTGGCTCTATGACAGCGACCGTTTCAGCTACCTGGCCGGGGACTTTGCGCCCGAGCCTTCCAGCGCCGAGGCAATCATCGCGTGGTTCGACCTGCACGGGGCAAGCGAGGCCGGCTGGGTGGCCTTCCGGCAATGGCCTCAAGGCATGCGCGGACACTTCATTGCGCGCCTGCCGGTCGCGGGCGAGGATGTGCCATGACCGGTCCGCACACCACGCTGGTGTTGGGCGGCGCGCGCTCTGGGAAAAGCCGCCATGCCGAGGAGCTGGCGGCGGCACATGGCGGCCCCAGGGTCTATGTGGCGAGCGCCGAGGGGGGCGATGCCGAAATGCGGGCGCGCATCGCGCTGCATCAGGCGCGTCGCGGCGACGGCTGGGAGACACTGGAGGCGCCGCTGGAAGTGGTTGCGGCCATTGCCGGGCACGATGCGGCCGGCACCTTCATCCTCTTCGACTGCGTGACCCTGTGGGTCTCCAACCTGATGGCCGCCGGGCGTAACGTCGATGCCGAGGTGGCCGGATTGGCCGAAGCCATGGCCGCCGTCAGCGGGCGGCTGGTTATCGTTTCCAACGAAGTGGGCCTTGGCATCGTGCCCGACAATGCGCTGGCGCGGGCCTTTCGCGACGCGGCGGGTCTTGCCAACCAGCGGTTGGCGGCGGCGGCCGACGAAGTCGTGTTCCTCGCTGCCGGACTGGCCTTGAAGCTCAAGTGAGGAAGCGGGTGGCGACGGTCGCGAGGCCGACGAGGACCACCAGCAGATTGAGGGCGCGGCCGTAAAGCCCCAGCGCCCGGCGGATGTCGCTGGCATCGAGGTCGGCGCGGCCGTCCCCCATCCAGGCGAGATCGACAACCTCGCCCTCATAGCTGCGCGGGCCGCCGAGGCGGATGTCCAGCGCACCCGCCGTGGCGGACTCCGGCCACCCGGCATTGGGCGATTGATGCCGCGATGCATCGCGCCACATGACTTGCAACGCACCGGCGCTGGCACCGGCGGCGGCGAAGAGGAGCCCGCTGAAGCGCGCGGCCGGCAGGTTGACGAGATCGTCGAGCCTGGCCGATGCCCAGCCGAAATCGCCATAACGCTCATCCTTGTGGCCGATCATGCTGTCGGCGGTGTTGATCGCCTTGTAGAGGGCGATACCCGGCAGGCCGAAGAGCGCCAGCCACAAGGCGGGGGCGACGATGCCGTCGGAGGTGTTCTCGGCAAGGCTTTCGATGGCGGCGCGGGCAACGCCTGACGTATCGAGCGCCTGCGGGTCGCGTCCGACCAGATGGCTGACGGCGGTACGGCCGGCATCGAGGCTTTCATCCAGCCCGTCGGCGACCGCTGCCACGTGGTGCTTGAGGCTCGCCTGGGCGAGAAAGGTCGCCGAGATCAGCGCCTCCGCCGTCCAGCCCCACTCGAAGCGACGCAGGAAAAGGCTGAGGACGAGGCTGACGGCGGCGACGGCGGCCAGCACGATGGCAAGCGCCAGCACACCCTTCAAGCGCCGATGACCCGCGCGGTTGAGGCGTTCATCGAGAAGGCCGATGAAATGGCCTATCCACTGGACGGGGTGCCCGATGATCCCTTGCAGCACCTGGGGGTAGCCCGCCTGGCGCTCGACGAGCAGGGCGAGGAGGGCGATCGGCAACGTGATGGCGAGGTGCATGGGCACTCACCCGATGGCGGGCGCTTCGGCCATTGCAAGCAGGCGGTCGAGATCGAGATGCGCCTCCAGATGGCGCGCCAGGTCGTCGAGGGTTGATTCCACCACGGCGGCGTGGCTCTGGTTGCCGGGGGTTGCACCAAGCCTTGAGAGAAAGGCGCGGCGGAAATCGTCGCTTGAGAGGCAGCCGTGCAGGTAGGTGCCGGCAACGCGCCCGCCGGGCGCGATGGCGCCGTCCGGCCGCGTGCCGACGAACGCGAAGGGACGTTCGCAATCGGGCCCCGTGGTGCGGCCGAGATGAATTTCATAGCCCTCAAGCGCCAGCCCCGTCGGCGCATGGCGGGCCTCGATGCGGGTGAGGGTCTTGTCGCCGGAAAGGGTTGTCTCGACGTCGAGGAGGCCGAGGCCGGGGGCGGAGCCGGCGGGACCCTCGAGGCCGTCGGGGTCGTGGATCAGGCGGCCCAGCATCTGATAGCCGCCGCACAGGCCGAGCACATGGCCGCCGCGCCGGACGTGGGCGGCGATGTCGATGTCCCAGCCCTGTTGCCTGAGGAAGGCGAGATCGGCGATGGTCGACTTGGAGCCGGGAAGGATGACGAGACGGGCATCGCCGGGAATCGCCTCGCCCGGCTGCACCATGACCAGCCTGACACTCGGTTCGATCTTCAAGGGGTCGAGGTCGTCGAAATTGGCGATGCGGGAAAGCCTCAGCACGGCGATGACGCAATCGCCCGACCCGCTGGCCGCCGCCGTTTCCAGCGCCACGGCATCCTCCGCCGGCAGCTTCGAGGCATCGGGAAAATGCGGCACCACGCCGAGGCAGGGTCTGCCGGTCAGCTTCTCGATGGTCGCGATGCCGTCGTCGAAAAGCGCGATGTCGCCATGGAAACGGTTGACGATGATGGCCTTGATCAGCGCCCGGTCGGCCTCGGGGAGAATCTGGAATGTGCCGGCGATCGAAGCGATGACGCCACCGCGATGGATGTCGCCGACGAGGATCACCGGCACCCCGGCCGCCGATGCAAAGCCCATGTTGGCAAGGTCGCCGTCGCGCAGGTTGATCTCGGCGGGCGAGCCGGCCCCTTCGACGATGACCAGATCGCTTTCAGCGCAGCAACGCCCGAAACTGTCGAGGATGGCGGGGAGGAAGTCGCCGCGGCGGGCGAAATAATCACGCGCCTTGAGGCTGGCGAGACGCTTGCCCTGGACGATGACCTGGGCGCCGGTCGAGGTTTCGGGCTTGAGCAGCACCGGGTTCATGTGGACGCTCGTCGGCACCCGCGCGGCAAGCGCCTGCAACGCCTGGGCGCGGCCGATCTCGCCACCATCCGCGGTGACCGCGGCGTTGTTGGACATGTTCTGCGGCTTGAACGGTGAGACCTTCAGGCCCCGCCCGGTGAAGGCGCGGGCAAGCCCGGCGGCGATCAGCGACTTGCCGACATCCGACCCGGTGCCCTGCAGCATGATCGCGCGGGTGTTCACGCAATGGCCTCGGCATCGATGACGTGCAGCCACGAGCCCATGACGGTGCCGACGCGACTGCCGTGATTGCGGTGCTCGCCGCCGCTGGCATCGGTGGCAGAGAACAGCGGCTCGCCGCCGCCGCCCGTCTCGGTGCAGTAGTGGAATTCATGGCCGCGCAGGCGTGAGGCGAAGGCAAGCGGCGATGAGTGCGCCATGTGGCGGTAGCCGAGCGACAGGCGGCGCTCGGCAAACGAGGTTTCGTTGGGCAACAGGCCGGCCATGGCGTGGCGACGGCCTTCGGCATCGACGAGACCCTGACCCAGCACCATGTAGCCGCCGCACTCGCCGTAGATGAGGGCGCCGCGCGCCGCCGCCGCTTGAAGGCCGGTGAGGAAACCGGTGTTGGCGGCCAGTTTTCCGGCATGCAGTTCGGGATAGCCGCCGGGCAGGAACACCGCATCGGCCGCAGCCTGCGGCGCTTCATCGGCGAGGGGAGAAAATTGCATGATCTCGGCGCCTGCCCGCCGCCAGCCGGCCAGCAGATGCGGATAGGTGAAGCCGAAAGCCTCATCTGAGGCGACCGCGATGCGCTGGCCGAGGGGGGCAAGCGGCTGCCATTCCTGAAAACCGCTCTGCGGCTCGCGCGCCAGACGCACGATGGCATCGAGATCGACGGCGGCCTTCAGCTTCTCCGCCGCTCCGGCGATGAAGGCTTCAAGCCCTGGATGTTCGCCCGCCTGCACCAGCCCCAGATGGCGGGCGGGAAGGGCGAGCGCGGCATCGCGCATCACCGCGCCGAGCACCGCGACATTGGCCTCGCGCAGGGCAAAGCGGCAGGTCTCGGCATGGCGCTCGGAGGCGGCGCGGTTGATGATCACGCCCGCTACCTCGACGTCGTGGCGGAAATCGGTAAAGCCGCGGGCAATGGCAGCCGCCGACTGGGCCTGGTGACTGGCGTCGATAACCAGCACCACCGGCAGGCCGAGGCGGGCGGCAAGATCGGCGGTGGAACCGCGCTGGCGGGCGGGGCCGTCGAACAGGCCCATGACCCCCTCGATAACGATGAGATCGGCGGTGTGGCCCAGGAGATCGACGAGGCCGTCATTGGTGGCGCCGCGCATCGCCCAGGGATCGAGATTATAGGCAGGAGCCCCGCTCGCCGCCTCATGGAAGCGCGGATCGATGTAGTCGGGGCCCGCCTTGGCCGAGGCGACCCGCACGCCTTTGTCCCTGAGCGCCCGGACCAGCGCCAGGCTGACCAGCGTCTTGCCGCTGCCGGAGGCGGGCGCGGCGATCACCAAGCCTTTAGCCAATGGGATTCTCCCGCAGGGGGCCCCCATACCAGTCGAGGATGTCGCGCCAGCGCTCCACCTGTCCGACCACCACGACAGCCGGGGTCTCGGGGGTGTTTTCCGCAAGGAAGGCGTCGATCTCGGCGAGCGTGGTGGAAAGCACCGTCTGCTGCGGCAAGGTGGCGTTGGAGACGAAGACCACGTTGTCGGACGCCTCGCGGCCGCCGGCGATGAGGGCGCGGGCGATCTCGCCCATGTGCTTGACCGCCATGTACATGACGATGACCGGCGCGGCGGTGGCGATGGCGGCCCAGTCGACATTGCCGGGCATCGAGCCGCTGGCATCATGGCCGGTGAGGAAGATTACCGCATGATTGAGATCGCGGTGGGTGACCGGCACGCCGGCATAGGCAAGCCCGCCCATGCCGGCCGATATGCCGGGTACGATGCGGAACGGCACGCCCGCCCGGTTGAGCATCTGCGCTTCCTCGCCGCCGCGCCCGAACATCATCGGATCGCCGCCCTTGAGGCGCAATACGCGCTTGCCTTCCTTTGCCAGCTCGATCAGCCTGAGGGAAATGTCGCGCTGCTTCGGCGACGGGCGCCCGCCGCGCTTTCCGGCATATTCGAGCTCTGCACCGGGCTTCACCCAGCGCAGGATGTCGGCATTGACCAGGGCGTCGTAGACCACCACGTCGCAGGTCTGCATGGCATGATAGGCGAGCAGGGAAACCAGACCCGGCGCGCCGGGGCCGGCGCCCACCAGCCAGACCGTGCCCGGCTCGAAAGGAGGAAACGGCTCGGCATCGAGACGGGCAAAGCCCTCAGGTCCGTGCCACGTGCCCGTGCCTGCCGATGGCTTGACCGACATGGTCGCTTTTCACCTCTTCATTGCGTCGTCAAAGGCCTTATACAGTCAAGGCATGGGCGAAAACACACCGCAGCGCAAGGCTGGACTTAGACGCGGCTGGACAACCGGGGCATGCGCCACAGCGGCAACCAAAGCGGCCTATGCGGCATTGCTGACGGGAGAATTCCCCGATCCCGTCGTCATCACCCTGCCAAAGGGCGAGACGCCCGCCTTCGCGCTGGCTTTCGAGGGGTTACAAGACGGCACGGCGCGGGCCGGAATCGTCAAGGATGCCGGCGATGATCCCGACGTCACCCACGGCGCCACCATCATCGCCCAGGTGCGGCGCGGCAAGGCGGGTTCGGGCGTGATGTTCAGGGCGGGCGAAGGCGTCGGGACGGTCACCAGGCCGGGACTGCCCATCGCACCGGGCGAACCGGCGATCAATCCGGTGCCACGCCAGATGATGCGCGCCGTGGTGGCCGAACTGGCAGCACTGCATGGCGATCCCGGCGATGTGGAAATCGAGATTTCGGTACCGGGCGGCGAAAAGCTGGCAGCGCAAACCTGGAACCCGCGTCTCGGGATCCTCGGCGGGCTGTCGATCCTCGGCACCACCGGCATCGTCAGGCCGTTTTCCTGCTCGGCGTGGATCGCTTCCATCCATCGCGGCATCGACGTGGCGCGGGCAGGCGGCATTCGCCACGTGGCCGGCGCGACCGGGTCGACCTCGGAGAAGGCCGTGGCCCGGCATCACGACCTCGATGCCTCTGCGCTCATCGACATGGGCGATTTCGTCGGCGGCATGCTGAAATACCTGCGCCGCCATCCGGTCCCGCGGGTAACGGTGGCGGGCGGCTTCGGCAAGCTGACCAAGATGGGGCAAGGCGCGCTCGATCTCCATTCGGGGCGCAGCGAGGTGGATTTCGCCTATCTGGCCGAGCTGGTGCGGCGGGTGCTGGGCGATGAAGCACTCGCCACCAAGGCGGCACGGGCCAACAGCGCGCTCGAAGTCCTGCGGCTTGCCGGCGACGGGCGCCAGGCATTGGCCGATGCCGTGGCCCAGGACGCGCTGGAGACCGGGCGCGGCATCCTGCGCGGCGCTGACGTGGCGCTCGACATCGTGGTGGTGGGGCGCGACGGCGAGGTGATCGGCAGTGCCGGGTAACGTTCTCATCCTCGGCGGCACCGGCGATGCACGGGCGGCTGGCGGCACGACTGGTTGCCGATGGCCATCGTGTGGTGACGTCGCTGGCGGGCGTGACCTCCAACCCCGCGCTGCCGCCTGGCGAGGTGCGCAAAGGCGGCTTTGGCGGCATGGAAGGGCTGGCGGATTATCTGAAGGGCGAAAGAATCGACTGGCTCATCGATGCAACCCATCCCTTCGCGGCGCAGATTTCGGCCCACGCCCACGCGGCCGCAGGGCTTGCAGGGGTCCGGCTTGCGCGGCTCGAGCGTCCGGCCTGGAAGGCGGGGCCGGGCGACAACTGGACAAGCGTGGGAGATGTGGCCGAGGCGGTGCAGGCGTTGCCGGCCGGGGCGGTGGCGCTGGCGACCATCGGGCGCAAGGAGGTGACGGCTTTCGCCGGGCGAAGCGATATCACTATTGTGGCGCGGATGATCGAGGCGCCGGCGATGGCGTTGCCGCGGAACTGGCGGGTTGTGCTGGCCCGCCCGCCCTTTAGTGTGGATGAAGAGCGCGCGCTGATGCGCGGTGAAAAGGTGACGGTGGTGGTGACGAAAAATGCCGGCGGACCGGGCACCGCCAAGCTCCAGGCGGCGCGCGAACTGCGGCTGCCGGTGGTGATGATCGAACGCCCGGCAGAGCCCGAGGTGCCGACGGCGGTGAGCATCGATGAAGTTGCGACAATGATTGAAGGAACGACGGCATGACGGGAGTGAAGCTGACATTGGCCGAGGCGCGGAACCTGGCCTTCAGGTGCCTCAAGACCAACGGCTGCGATGACGACAACGCCGCCGCCTCGGCCGACAACATGACGCTGGCCGAAGGCGATGGCTGCGCCTCGCACGGCCTCTTCCGCCTGCCGTGGCATGTGTCGAGCCTCAGATCCGGCAAGGCCAACGGCAAGGCAAAGCCACGCATCGAGAAGCTGGCGCCGGGCGTGATCAAGGTGCATGGCGATCGCGGTTTTGCCCCGCTCGGCCTGCGCGTCGGCCGGGCGCCGCTGATCGCCGCGGCGCATGAAAACGGCATCGCGGCCATGGCCCTCACCGACATGTACCACATCGCCGCCCTGTGGCCGGAAATCGAGGCGCTGACCAGTGAGGGACTGGCGGCCTTCGCCTTTACCGCCTCGCTGCCCTATGTGGCTCCGGCCGGCGGCAAGAAGCCGTTGTTCGGCACCAATCCCATGGGCTTCGGCTGGCCGCGCGGGGAAAAGCCGCCGATCATCTTCGACCAGGCCTCCGCCGCCATGGCCAGGGGCGAGATCATGATCGCCGCCCGCGACGGCCACGCCGTGCCGGAAGGGGCGGGAATCGACGCCGATGGCCATCCCACCACCGACCCCAATGAAATCCTCAAAGGGGCCCAACTCGGCTTCGGCGGCTACAAGGGTGCCCTGCTGGCCATGATGGTGGAACTGCTGGCCGGGCCGCTGATCGGCGACATGCTGAGCATCGAGGCCGAGAAAGACGATGCCGGCGCCAAGGCCGCCCCGCACGGCGGCGAACTGATCATCGCCCTCGATCCGGCCCGCTTCGGCGACCCTGAAGGCTTCCTCGCCCATGGCGAGAAGCTGTTCGAGGCGATCATGGCGCAGGAAGGCGCGCGACTGCCCGGAATGCGGCGCTACCGCAACCGCAAGGAAACGCCCGCCACCGGCATCACCATCCCCAGGAGCCTCGCCGATACCATAGCCGGCCTCATGGCAGATTCATGAGTCAATTCAGGAATTTGCCGTAAGCTTCTGTTTCTTGGCGGTCTTGCGGTTGCGCAGGACATGCTCGTGGGCGCCGTCATAGAGCGCCGAATCGCGATAGCCCTCGGCCCCCAGCACCGGGCCGACGAGGATCAGGGCGGTTCGGGTGAGCTTGGCGGCCCTGACCTTCGCCCTGATGGTCGACAGGCTGCCGCGGATCACGCGCTCGTCGGGCCACGAGGCGCGGAACACCACGATCACCGGGCAGTCGGGGCCGTAATGGGGGGTGAGGGCGCGTTCCACATGGGCGAGGTTGCGGATGGAAAGATGGATGGCGAGCGTGGCGCGCGACCGCCCCAGTTCCTCAAGCCGCTCGCCCGGCGGCATGTCGGAGGCCTTCATCGAGGTGCGTGTCAGGATGATGGTCTGGGCGACCTCGGGCAGGGTGAGTTCGGCCTTGAGGGTCGCTGCGGCGGCGGCAAAGGCCGGAACGCCGGGGGTGACGTCGTATTCGATACCCATCTGGTCGAGGCGGCGCATCTGTTCGCCGATGGCGCCATAGAGCGAGGGATCGCCGGAGTGGACGCGCGCGACATGCTGGCCGGCTGCATCGGCGGCGGCGATCTCGGCGATGATCTCATCGAGGGTGAGCGGGGCGGTGTCGATGACGCGCGCACCTTCGGGCGCGGCGGCCACCACTTCGGCCGGCACCAGTGATCCGGCGTAAAGACAAACCCCGCATGCCCGGATGTGTTTCAGGCCGCGTAGCGTGATCAGGTCGGGAGCGCCGGGGCCGGCGCCGATGAAATGGACGGTCATAGAAGGCTTCCGGTCTTGGCGGCATAGCCGCGCGGGGTGAAGGCGTGGGTCCTGCCGTCGCCGCGCGTGAACTGGCGCGACTGGCTGGACCCCACCAGAACGATGGTCAGCATGTCGACGGTTTCCGGATCGAAGGCGGAAAGCTCAACGATTTTAAGACTTTCCGCCGGCCGGCCGAGATTCGAGGCGATGATGACGGGAGTAGCGGGCGGGCGGTGTTCAGAAAGGATGGCCATGGCGCGGGCGAGGTGATCGCCGCGACGCAGTGAGCGCGGATTGTAGAAGGCGACGACGAAATCGCCTGCCGCCGCTGCCTTGAGGCGGGTCTCGATGACCTCCCACGGCGTGAGGAGGTCGGAAAGCGAGATGGCGCAGAAATCGTGGCCGATGAGGGCTCCGGCGCGGGCCGCCGCCGCCTGGAAGGCGGAAATGCCGGGGACCACCTCGACCGCGATGCGGCTGGCCGCCGGTTGCAGCGACGGGGCAGCGAGCGCCTCATAGACAAGGCTCGCCATGGCATAGATGCCGGCATCGCCGGAGCACACCAGCGCCACCTCGCGGCCCTCGGCGGCAAGCCCGATGGCGTGGCGCACCCGCAGTTCCTCCTCGCCGAGGGCAAAGCGATGTTCATGCTGGCCATGGCGGTGACGGGCGACGAGATCGAGATAGAGGCCATAGCCCACCCAGTCGCCGGCGCCTTCGAGCGCGGCGACGGCGGCCGGTGTCATCCAGTCCGGCGCCCCCGGGCCGATGCCGATGACCGAAAGATGGCCGCGCGGCCGGCCGGGAAGGTCGACGAGTGGGTGAGGTGCCACGGTGATGGCGAGGGTGGCGTGGCGGGTCTTGGTCTTTTCCGCGACAAGCACACCCTCGGGGCCGGCGGCGGCGAGAGCTGCTGCTTCGGCGACGCCCGCCACACCCACCTCGCGGCGCACCGCCTCGGAAGGGTTGGCGAGGCGGGGCTCCTCGGCCTGGAGTTGGTCGGCGCTGAAGAAGCGGGCGGGGACGCCCAGATGTGCCGCCAGGGCGTGCACGGCGGCTTCATCCGCCTTGAGATCGAGGGAAAAGATGCCGGCTACGGCCAGTGGGCTGAGATTGTGCCGGGAAAGGGTATCATCGGCCAGCGCGATGAGGTCTTGCGCCGGGGCGCCGCGCTCGCAGCCGACGCCCAGCGCGAGGGTTCTGGGATGATAGACAAGATGACGTGGGCCGCCTTCGCGCCGCTCGGGGGTGATTGAAATATGCAGGTCATCGCCGCGGGGCAGGGCATCGAGCCACGCCGCCTCGCCGTCGATGGCAACGCCGGCGCCGGACATCAGCGCCATGGCAAAATCCTTCATGTCGTCCGGGTTGGCGAGTCGATAGCCGGCGGGCGGTTGATCGAGGGCCGCACCGAATGACAGGTCGGAGGCGGTGGTGATGGCGGCGATGCCGCCGGTGAGGGCGGCGATGCGGCGTGCCAGGTCGTTGCCGCCGTGATGGCCGCCGATAAGGGGGATGGCGGCGCTGCCGACCTCGGCCACGGCGACGACCGGCGGTTCGGCCTGCTTGTTGCCAACAAGCGGCGCGAGCAGGCGGATGAGGATGCCAGCGGCACAGATGCCGATGAGCGGGCGGCCGCTGGTGAACGCTCCGGCCACCTGATCGCGCACCTCTCCGCCGGCGGGAGCGATATCGGCGTCGAGCGGCCCGGCCAGCCGTTCGGCCAGCGCCCTGGCAACGGGGGTGATGGCGATGATGAGGGGCCGGGTCACCATGGTTCGCTCCCCCGGTAGATGAGGATGGTGGAGAAATAGGGCTTGGCGCCCTCCGGCACGTCGGCGAGCGCGGTGATCTTTTGATCCGGCCGGGTGGCCGCCTCGACGACGCAAGCCGCATCCGTCAGCCCGAGGCGGGCGAGGACGGCGCGCACCTGATCGAAATGCCGGCCCACCTTGATGATGGCGGCGGCTTCGGCGCTCTCCAGTTCGGCGGCCAGCCGCGCCATGCCGACGGTGGCGGGGATCACCTTCAGCACGTCGGCGCGCGCCGCCAGCGGGCGACCCGATGCGGCGGCGGCGGCGGTGAGCGAGGTGACGCCGGGAACGATCACCGTCTCGTGGCGGCCTTTCAGGCGATGCAGCAGATACATGAAGCTGCCGTAGAACAGCGGATCGCCCTCGCACAGGAAGGCGACGTCGCGGCCGTCATCGAGATGGGCGGCGATCCGTCCGGCCCCCTCGTCATAGGCCGCCTGCCCCGGCTGGCGTTCGCTGCGCATGGGGATCGGGAGGTCGAGTTCGATCGCCTCTTCCGGGATGAACGGGGCGGCGATGCGGCGCGCCAGGCTCTCGGCGCCATCGGCGCGCGGATAGGCGATGACCGGCACCGTGGACAACAGCCGCCAGGCCTTCATCGTCATCAGCTCGGGATCGCCCGGGCCGACACCGACGCCATAGAAGATGCCAGGCCGGCTCATGGCTTCATCAGCCTCCACTGCAGCACGGCCATGCGCGGCTTGAGGGCGTGGCGGCCGCCGATGACGGTGAGGTCCTCCATGCTCATGCGCACCAGATCGCCGCCATGCGCGGCCTGCCGGGCGATAAGCCGGGCCTCGCCTTCCAGCGTCACGGCATTGGCGACCAGCCGTCCGCCGGGCTTCAGCGCCGCCCAGGCCGCTGCGAACACGGCATCGTCAATGACCGCACCGCCGAGGAAGACGGCATCGGGTGCCAGCTGACCCGCGAGCGTTGCGGGCACCGGTCCGGCGACAATATTGAGACGCGGGGTGCCGAGTCGGTCGGCATTGCGGGCGATGGCCTCAAGACGTTGCGGGTGGCGCTCGAAGGCGATGGCGCGGGCACCGCGGGTACTGCGCATCCATTCAATGGAGATGGAGCCCGAGCCGGCCCCCACATCCCACAGGAGTTGGTCCGGGGCGGGCGCCAGGGCGGCGATGGTTGCAGCACGCACCTCGCGCTTGGTGATCTGGCCGTCATGCTCGAAGGCATCATCGGGCAGGCCGGGGGTGCGGGCGAAGATGCGGGCGCCGGGGCCGGCCGTGCAGTGGATGGCAAGGCTCAGGAGATTGCCGAAGGGTTCTTCCGGCACCGCCCCTGCGATGAAGTCGATACGCCTCTCCCCATCCCCACCCAGCGATTCCAGCGCCGTCATGGCACTGCCGCCAAAACCGCGTTCGACCAGCCGGCGAGCCACTTCACGCACGCTCTCGTCGCCGTCGGTGAGGAGGATGAGGCGGGCGCCCGGCTGGATGAAGGCCTCGACATTGGCAGGCGAACGACCGTGAACGGTGAGGGTGTCGCAGTCGGGCAGCGACCAGCCCGTGCGGGCGGCCGCCAGTGACAGCGCCGAGACGGCCGGGATGACGCGGGTCTCGGCGACGGGGATGCGGGCGAGGATGCGGCGCGCCACGCCGTAGTTGAGCGGATCGCCCGAGGCGACGACCACCACCCGCCGGTGACGGTTGGCGAGGAGGTCGTCGACCAGCGGATCGAACGGCGAGGGCCATTCGCGCCGCTCGACACCGAAGTCGGGGACGAGCGCCAGCAGGCGCCTCGAGCCGATGACCAGATCGGCCGCATCGAGGGCGCGCCTGGCTTCGGCGCCGAGGCCGGCAGGCCCGTCCTCGCCCATGCCGATGATGGTGAGCCAGGGTGCAATCACAATTGCCTCGCGAAGATGGCGTTGAAGCAGGCGGCTGCCATGGCGGAGCCCCCGCGCCGCCCTTTGAGCGTCGCGATGGGGATGCCGCGCGGGTCGGCGGCCAGTTCGGCCTTCGATTCGACCGCCCCGACAAAGCCGACCGGAAAGGCGATGATGGCGGCGGGCTTCGGGCCGCCCGAATCGATGATGTCGAGAAGCGCAAAGAGGGCGGTGGGCGCATTGCCGATGACCACGACGGCGCCCGCCAGACAGGGGCGCCACAGCTCGACCGCCGCTGCCGAGCGGGTGATGCCTTTCGTCCGGCCGGCATCGGCGGCGGCAGGATCGTTGAGCGTACACCTGACCGAGGCGCCTTCGGGCAGGAAACGGCGGATGATCGCCGCCTTCACCATCTCGCAGTCAGCCAGGATGGTGGCCCCGCCGGCAAGCGCCGTCCGCAACGTGTCCGGCAACGCGGCATCGATCACCAGATCGGCCACGATGTCGGTCATGCCGCAGGCATGGATGAGCCGTAGCGCCAGCGGCTGCGCCGCCGCCGGCAGCGTTGAAAGATCGACCTCGTCGCGGATGGTGGCGAACGACTGCCGGTAGATCGCATCCGGGTTCATCAGCCGGGGCATGGTGCGCTCACCCGACCCTAGCGCTTCAGGCTCTTGGGCCCGAGCGGGTGGTCGGCATGGGGATAGGCGGGATGATGATGGTCGTGGCCATGGTCGTGGCGGTGATCATGATCGTGAGGGTGGTCGTGACCATGATCGTGGTCATGGTGGTGATGATTGTGATCGTGGGCCTGGCGCTGGCAGGCACCGGTGCATTCGCCCTCGCACAGGGTACAGCCCTCGCCGATGCCTTCGACATGGTGGTGATGGCTTTCCTGGGCAAGGCCGACATCGGCCTCGAAACCCAGGACTTGGGCGCGGTACTTGCACAGCGAACAGTTCATGGCCGTGTCGCCCTCGCGGGTCTGGCGCACCCGCTCGATGAAAGTGGCGATGACATCCGGGTGGTCGTTGAGGTAGCCCGCCTTGACGAACTCCAACTCCGGATGATCGGCGGCCACCAGGTCGGTGTGCTGGTAGATGCGGTTGACGAGGACGCCGGTGAAGAGGAAATAGGGAAACACCACGATGCGCTTGAAGCCGAGGCGCACCGCATGCCTCAGACCCGGCTCGACCAGCGGGAAGGTGACGCCTGAATAAAGCGTCTCGCCCCAGCCGAAGCCGATCCCCTCCCACAGCATGCGCATCACCTTGGCGGCATTGGAATTGGCGTCCGGGTCGGACGAGCCGCGCCCCACCACGACCAGCATGGTCTCATGCAGGGGCACCCCGTCGCCGGCCGCGGTGAGCGCCTCGCGGATACGGGCGCCGGCGGCGTTGATCATCCGCCGGTCGATGCCCAGTTCCTTGCCGTAGTCGATATGAAGGCCGGTTTCGGCGGCATAGGTATTGAGCACCGAAGGGATGTCGTTCTTGGCGTGGCCGGCGGCAAACAGCATGCCCGGCACCGCCAGCACCCGCGTCACACCCTCATCGCGCAACTTGTCGAGGCCGTCGCGCAGCACCGGGTTGGCGAATTCCAGATAGCCGTGCTCGACCGGATAGTCCGGCAAGGCTTCGGACAGATGGCGGGCGAGATTGGCGAATTCGGCCACGGCCAGGCGGTTGCGGCTGCCATGGCCGCATACCATCACCCCCAGTTTCTGCGCCATGGTGTCAGGACCGGCGGTCGGCGAGGCGGGGGCTGATGAAACGGCGAGAGAGCCAGGCGAAGCCCCAGCCGGCCGCAGCGATCGCTGCGCCTGCGATGATGGCGACGTCCATCACGTGGTTATGGCCGTATCCGTCATCGAAGATGTGGCCGGGATGGGCGAAGGCAGGCGCGGCCGCGAGAACGGTGAAAGCGGCAATGGCGACGAGACGATTCATGGCTGGGCGAACTCCGCAAGAAGGTTGGCATCGACGGCAGAGTTCGCGGACCTTCGGGCGATGGCCCTAGAGGCTGGCGGCAGCTTCCGGCGTTGGCCCCCTGATTGGGTCGACCGCACCGGACTCGCTTTCAGTTCCCTGGAAAAATCCGAAACGCTGCGCGTGCGCCTAGCTGTAGCCGCTCGCATTCTGGCGGTCAAGGACGCGGGAGCGGCCCGACCGAGCGGCAAAGCGACCGGTGATTGACAGCTTTCCGCAAAGCTGGCTTGGTCGTGCAATTATTCAACCGGGGGTATCTCCCATGTTCGGCACCGCCATCTCGCCCGAGCTTTATCTCGCTTATGTCGCCGCCTGCATCGCCATCGTCATCGTGCCGGGGCCGACGGTGACGGTGGTCATCGCCAATTCCCTGCGCCACGGGGCGCGGGCGGGTCTCATGAATGTTGCGGGCACGCAAGCCGGCCTCGCCATTATGGTGGGGGTGCTGGCGGCGGGCCTGCACGTGATCGTGGCGAGCCTTGCCCAGGTGTTCGACGTGGTGCGCCTCGCCGGTGCCGCCTATCTGGTGTGGCTGGGCCTGAAGCTGTGGCGCTCGGATGGAACCCTCGGGGCCGCCGCCGGGCCCGCCCGGGCCGGCGGCTCGTTCTTCTGGCAGGGTTTCGTCGTCATCCTCTCCAATCCCAAGGCGCTGTTCTTTTTCGGCGCCTTCATTCCGCAGTTCATCAATATGCAGGGCAGTGCCATCGTGCAGACGCTGGTGCTGGGCGCGACCTTCATGGCCGTGGCGACAGTGCTCGACGGCGGCTATGCGCTGCTGGCCGGCGGAGCGGGCAGGCTGTTGTCGCGAACCCGGGTGAGGGCGCTGGAGATGGTGAGCGGCACCTGCCTCATCGGCGGCGGCATCTGGTTGGCGCTGCTCAGGCGGTAGAGCATGATGCCGAAAAGTGGGCACCACATTTCGGCATCATGCTCCAGGCATTGGACTCTATGGGGCGACCATCGCCTCATCGAGGCAGTGCGCGACATGCGCGGTCATGCGGCGCATGCGCCAGGCTTCCTGCTGCCACAAGAGCTGCTTCTGCCCGCCGGTCCGGGTCTTCTGGCCGACCCGCGCCCAACGCCGCAGCACCTCGGCCAGATGAACGACCAGTCCGATCGGCGACGCCGCCTCCGCGAGGCTCAGGCCATAGCCACCGAGAAACGCCTCGGCGTCGGCCGATCGCACCCCGAGCGGATTCATCTGCCGCTCGAAGGTGATGGCGACCTTGCGCACGTCGACATAGATCATGAAGCGGCTGAGATCGGACAGGACCGGCTGATCGTGCAGCGCCAGCATGTCGATACCGACCAGGCGCTCACCGGTGTCGAACAGGTTGTAGGGGGTGAAATCGCCATGCACGGCGGTGTGCGGAAGCGGCATGCCGGCCAGCCGGTCAGCGGCCGAGCGCAAATGTTCGAGCGTGCCGGCGAACAGGGGATCGGCCATCATCTGCTGTTCGAGCGCGGGATCGGTGGCGAAGGGCCAGTCGATCCAGCGCAGTACCAGTTCGGGCTCGAAAGGTCGTGGCCCGACGCCGTTGGCCGCATGATAGCGCTGCAACCATCGGCCGGCATCGGCCAGCAGGTCGAGCCGCGGGCGGTCGGGCACCACCCGCCACGACCACAGCCGCTTGCTCAGCGCGGTGCCTTCGATCCACTCCATGAACAGCGTGTGCTCGTCCTTCAGCCATCCCAGCGGTCTGGCGGCGGCAAAGCGCGAACCCTGCATGGCCGCATAGCTCGCTTGCTGGGCCTCGAATTGCCAGCGCGGCTGTTGCGGATGGAGAAGCTGGTGGTAGACCTTGACGGCGACGTCGCAGTCCCGGCCAGGGGACCGGGCGCGGTACACGTGGGCCTGGCGCGATCTTTGCGGCTCGCCCACCAGCGACCATCGAGCGTACGGATCGAGGGCTGGCAGAAGCACGCCCAGCACATGCCCGGCCGTGGGCGGCGCGCGCTTGATCGGCGGGTCTAGCTTGTGGGGTTCGGCCATGTTACCACGACCTGAGCCGTTGCGGCGCCTTTGTCAATCACCGCCCGAAACCGGTTCGGCGCTATGCCTCGACCGATGCTCCGGATGCTCATGCCCGCAGCCCTTGCAGCAAAATCCACCCGTTCTTCGCCGCTGGTCGATTTCGCCATTGTGGGCGCGCAGAAATGCGGAACGACCGCCATCATGCAGATGCTTTCCAGGCATCCCGACGTCTACATGCTGCCGAAGACCAGGCACAACTATTTCGTCTACGCACCATTGGCCTTTACCCCTATGGCCCGATGGGGTTACGAGCGCGACTTCAAGCCGGGGACCCAACACAGCTGCATCGGCGAATCCTCCTCCAGCTACCTGTTCTATCCGCACGCGCTCAAGGGGCTGAGGCGCTACAATCCGGCCATGAAGCTGATCGTCACTGTGCGCCATCCGGTGGCGCGGGCGTTTTCCCACTGGAACATGAACGCCGCCAAGGGCATCGACACACGCTCCTTTGCCGATGCCGTCCGCGACGAGATGGCAAACCGCCTCATCGGCCGCCGGCGCTATCGCTTCGCCTATCTCGAACGCGGCCTCTATGGCCGCCAGATCGAGCGCCTGCTGCAGATCTTTCCGCGCCACCAGGTACTCATTCTGCACAGCCAGGACACGCTGTCCGATCCTCAGAGCACCTGGGTGCGGTTGTTGGCGCTACTCGACCTACCCGAGGCACCGCCGCCCAGGCGGCATGTGTGGAACGCGCGCACCTACACCAGCCGCCTCGATGAAAACACAGAAGCCAGGCTGAGCGGCTATTTTGGCCCCGATATCGAACGTCTCAGCCGCCTGACCGGCCATGACTTCAGCATCTGGCGGTCGGCGGCCGATGGTAGGGGGTAGGCAGTCGTGACCCCAGCGCGAAGGCAGGCTCTCTTGTCCTGAAGCGGATTGAGGACGCCGGAGATAGTGGGCATTAGCCGCACCATTGGCGGAGGCATCTTGCTGCCGATGCCAAGGCGTTGAATCATTTAGGATCGAATCAGCAAAGTTTGGTATGCCCTAACGCAACTCAACGGAGCGGCTAAGTTCGTTCCTCCAAAACCTAAGCTTAAATCGGACCGCTAAAGGTGACTAAGAATACACACGAAATCAGAGATCCCGTCCATGTATTCGTTCGTCTCGACAGTCACGAACGCGAGGTCTTGAACTCGCGGCCTTTTCAAAGGTTGCGGCATATCCATCAGTTGGCGTTGACCTATCTCGTATATCCGGGCGCGACCCATAAACGGTTTGAGCACTCGCTTGGTGTTATGGAGTTAGCTGGGCGCATTTATGATGTTGTGACGAACTCAGATAACCTCAACGATCAGGTCAAGGCACTGCTAGAGCAGATCAACAGGCCCGATGATATCAGATATTGGCGACGTGTGCTCCGGATGGCCGCTTTATGCCATGATCTGGGCCATCTGCCTTTTTCACACGCGGCTGAAAAAGAGCTCCTACCGGATGGGTGGGACCATGAACGATTAACACGTGAAATAATTTGTAGTGACGACATGCGTGCCATTTGGGAGAGAGTTACACCACCACTTCGAGTAAACGATGTCGTAAAATTAGCAATTGGCCCGAAAAAGGCCAAAGACTTAGAGTTTACCGATTGGGAGGCAGTGCTTTCCGAAATAATTGTGGGAGACGTCTTTGGCGCCGACCGCATGGACTATCTCCTGCGTGATTCTCACCATGCCGGCGTTGCCTATGGTAAGTTTGACCACTATCGCCTCATTGACACACTGCGAATTCTTCCAACTTCTCCATTCGATGAGAAAGGCGGGTCACAAGAAACTGCCCTCGGAATTGAGGAGGGGGGAATACAATCAGCCGAGGCGCTAATGCTTGCACGATACTTTATGTATTCCCAGGTGTATTTTCATTCTATTCGAAGAATGTATGATATACATCTAAAGGAATTTCTGAAGGAGTGGTTGAATAATGGATCATTTCCGATTGATATCGGCTCGCATATTTGCATCACGGATAATGAGATAACTGCCGCGATGCTTGAGGCAGCTTATGATAAAACGAAAGTTGGCCATGACCAAGCGAGACGAATTATATGTCGTGACCATTATAAAGTTATTTATGAAAGAAATCCGGGAGATACAGAGATAAATCCGGAGGCAGGGATTGCCATTTTCCATGCATTGTGCGGCGAATACGGCAGTCAATACTTTCGGCATGACCGCTATAATCAGAGTGGTGGGGTGCCTGACACGCCCGTGAGATTGCGCAATGGTGACATTGTCTCGTCGATAGCGTTTTCGGACACTTTGGCGCACGTTCCAACAGTCTCGATTGACTACGTATTCGCAGATCGAGCAATTCTCAGTAAGGCAGAGAGGTGGTTAAAAGAGCGGAGGACAGAATTGATAAAGCCAAGGGAAGTGGAGGAAAACAATGAATAGATTGAGGAATGCTGCGCTTCTCACCAACCTCATTGAACAAATGAGAGAAAATAAAAATTGGTGTGGTGAAACTCATATTCAGAAGGAGGTTTATATCGCACAAGAATTATTAAAAGTACCTCTCAATTTTGATTTTATACTCTATAAACACGGGCCGTTTTCGTTTGAATTGAGGTCGGAGTTGGCCGCTCTTCGAGCAGATGGCTTGATTAAACTCAGCCCACATTGGCCCTATGGCCCGAGAATCGAAGTTACAAGTCGTGTGGCACAAATACAAAAAGCTTTCAGTGAGACGCTTGGTAAATATCGCCGGCGTATTGAATTTGTAGCTAACGCAATCGGGGGTAGGGGAGTGGCCGAGTTAGAGCGTTTGGCAACCGCATTATTTGTCACGCTGCATCAAGGAATAGATGCCACGGTTGAGCAGCGATCTCGTGAACTTAGAAGATTAAAGCCTCATATTCTTGGTGAAGACGCATCAGAGGCTGTTCGCGAAATTGATGTATTGGTAGTGGCGACTCGTCAACTTGTCGCGTGAGGGGCGAAATCACGCTATGCGGAGGCGAGCAGCGCCCTGACCGCCTGGCGGTCGTCCAGCCCCATGAGGCCGGCCTGGCCGATGGCGAGGCGGATTTCCGAGCGGAACAGCCGCACGGCGTGCTCGGCGCCGGCCCCGCCGAAGGCCGCCACCGTCCAGTAGAAGGGCCGCCCGGCGAAGCAGAAATCGGCCCCCAGCGCCATGGCGCGCAACACGTCCACGCCTTCGCGGATGCCGCTGTCGACGATAACCACCGCCTTGTCGCCGATGGCATCGACAATGCGCGGCAGGGCATCGATGGCGGCGGGGGCGGCGTCGAACTGGCGGGCACCGTGGTTGGAGACGATGACGCCATCGGCGCCAGCCTCGATGCATTTGCGCGCATCGTCGACAGAGAGGATGCCCTTCACCAGCATCTTGCCCGACCATTGCCGGCGGAGGTCGCCAAGTTGTTCCCAGGACGCCGGATTACGCTCGCGGATGATGCTGGCGAGCTGGCTGTCGCGGTCCTTGTCGGGGTCGATATAGGGCAGGAAGTTGGCGACCGTGGGCAGCGGGCGCGACAGCGTCGCCGCCGTCCATGCGGGACGTTTCGCCATGTGCCACAGATGGATGGGGCGCAAGTGAAAGGGAAAGCTCATGGCGTTGCGCAAATCGCGGGCGCGCTTGGAATAGGACGGCACATCGACGGTCACCACCAGGGTATCGATGCCGGCGGCGGCGGAACGCTTCAGAAGATCGCTGTTGATGGCATTGTCGTTGACCACATAGAGCTGGAACCACACATGCCCGGGCCCCGCCGCGGCGATCTCCTCGATCGGCTTCACCGATACCGTGGAGGCGATGAACGGCAGCCTGTGGCGGGCCGCCGCGTGCGCCAGATGCAGTTCGCAATCGGGCCAGAAGCTGCCGCCATAGCCGACCGGGGCCACCCCGATGGGGGCCGAATAGGTCCTCCCCATTAGGCTGACCGCCGGATCGCAATGCTCGATGTCGATGCCGTAGCGCGGCACCAGCGCGATCGCCTCGAAGCCGCGGCGGTTGCGTGCAAGGCCTTCCTCGCCATCGCTCGCCCCCGAAAGATAGCCCTCCAGGAAGGCCGGCAGCCGTAAGGGTGCCCGCCGCTCGGCATCGGCAAAGGTCGGGCACAGGCGCATCAGGCGGGGATCGAGGGCATCGTCGGGCGGGGTGTCGGTCATGGCGGCCGTGGGGCAGGGCGTGGAAGGGAGCCCCTGATTGCCACGCGGCAGCGCGTCAGGCAATTGCCAAGCGCATCGAAAGTCACTAATCCATGGCGGCCATGAACCGCACCGGCTTCTATCCCGGGTCCTTCGATCCGGTCACCTATGGCCATCTCGATGTCATCGCCCGGGCCGCCCGTCTGGTCGATCGGCTGGTGCTCGGGGTGGGCGTGCATCACGGCAAGGCGGGCCTCATCCCCGTCGATGAGCGCCTTCGGCTGCTGGAACAGGTGACGGCGCCGCTTGCCGCCCATGCCGGCATCGCCATCGAGATTTCCACCTTCGATGGCCTGAGCGTCGATGCTGCCCGCACCTGCGGGGCCGGGCTCATCATCCGTGGCCTCAGAGATGCCACGGATTTCGATTACGAGGTGCAGATGGGCCAGATGAACGCCGCCATGGCGCCCGACATCGAGACCATCTTCCTGGCGGCCAGCCCCGCCACCCGCATGATCGCCTCTTCGCTCGTCAAGCAGATCGCCATGATGGGCGGCGACATTTCGCCTTTCGTGCCCGAAGCCGCCGGACTGGCGGTGGCCAGGGCCCTTTCCCAGTGATTTCCGGAGACATGACCGCCATGATGACGACCCTCGCCCGGCTCGCCGCCGCGCTTGCCTTTGTTGTGTTGCTGGCCGCCCCCGCCGGCGCCCAGAACCTCGATCCCGAAAACACCCTCGTGATGCAGCTCAGGTGCGGCAAGGTGGTGATCGCCATGCGCCCCGACCTGGCGCCCAAACACGTGGCGCGCATGAAAAAGCTGGCCCGCGAGCACTTTTTCGACGGCATCATCTTCCACCGGGTGATCGACGGCTTCATGGCCCAGACGGGCGATCCCACCGGCACCGGCATGGGCGGTTCCAAATATCCCGATCTGAAAGCCGAGTTCTCCGGTGAGCATTTCAAGCGCGGCACCGTCGGCATGGCCCGTTCCTCCGACCCCGACAGCGCCAATTCGCAATTCTTCATCATGTTCGCCGACGGCGGCTTCCTCGACAACAAGTATACCGTGTGGGGCCAGGTGGTTCAGGGCATGGACTGTGTCGACCAGCTCAATCGCGGCGAGCCGCCCGCCAACCCCGACAAGATCATCTCCATGCGGGTGATGAAGGATATCAAGTAACCCAATCGTTGACCGTCATTTGCCTGAAAGAAGGAGACTGTTTTGGCCGATCTCGAAAATACCCTTTATGTCGATCTCGACGGCGGGCGCGTGGTCATCGACCTGCGCCCCGATCTGGCGCCGCAGCATGTGGCGCGCATCAAGGAACTGGCCCGCGAGGGCTTTTATGACGGCACGCCCTTCCACCGGGTGATCGAGGGCTTCATGGCCCAGGGCGGCGATCCCACCGGGACCGGCACCGGCGGCTCGAAAAAGCCCAACCTGCCGGCCGAGTTTTCCAGCGAGCCGCATGTCCGCGGCACCGCCTCCATGGCCCGTGCCCAGAACCCCAATTCGGCCAACAGCCAGTTCTTCATCTGCTTCACCGACTGCGGCTTCCTCAACAAGCAGTACACCGTGTGGGGCCGGGTGAGCGAAGGCATGGAGCATGTCGATGCCCTGCCGCGCGGCGAGCCGGTGGCAAAGCCGGGCCGCATCAGGAAGATGCAGGTGGCCGCCGACGCCGCCGAGTGAGGATGCGGCCAGTCGGTCGGCTTCGCCTGCTAGAGCGTGATCCGGAATAGTGTAAGCACTTTTCGGATAAAATCACGCTCTATCTTATTGGAATCGATCAGGTTCATGACTTTTGATCGGACCGATCCAAAGTCATGAACCTGATCTAGTCGAGGGCGGGCAAAAGTGCGCGTCGATGACTTCGATTTCGACCTGCCGGGCGAACTGATCGCGCTCCGCCCGGCGGTGCCGCGCGATGCGGCCCGCCTGCTGGTGGTGCGCCCGGACGGCAAGCCGCCGCTTGAGGACTTGCACGTCACCGACCTGCCGGGCCTGCTGAAGGCGGGGGATGCACTTGTGTTCAACGACACCAGGGTCATCCCGGCCCGCCTCTACGGGCGGCGCGAGCGCGAGGGCGGCGAGGGGGCCTCCATCGAGGCGACCCTCCATCGCCGTCTCGACGGCTCGCGCTGGAAGGCCTTCGTCAAGCCGGCCAAGCGGGTGAAGGCGGGCGATCTCATCCGCTTCGGCGGCAAGGGCGAGGCCTGCTATCTGGCGACCCTCGATGCCACGGTGGAGGAAAAGGGCGAAGAGGGCGAGGTGACGTTGGCCTTTTCGTTCACCGGCCCGTTCCTCAATGAAAATATCGCCCTTTATGGCGAAATGCCCCTGCCGCCCTATATCGCCGGCCGCCGGGCGGTGGATGCGCGCGACATCATCGACTATCAGACCGTCTATGCAAGGGCCGAAGGCGCGGTGGCGGCCCCCACCGCCGGGCTGCACTTCACGCAAGACCTCATGCAAGCCTTGCAAGCGATTCCCGTGGCGATGGAATTCGTCACCCTGCATGTGGGCGCCGGCACCTTCCTGCCGGTCAAGGCCGCCGATACCGCCGATCACCGCATGCACGAGGAATGGGGCGAGATCGGCCCTCACGTGGCCGCCCGGCTGAACGCGGTGCGAGAGGCCGGCGGGCGCATCGTGGCGGTCGGCACCACCGCGGCACGGCTTCTGGAAAGTGCCGCCGCCGAGGACGGCACCATCCAGCCCTTCAGCGGCGCCACCAACATCTTCATCCATCCCGGCTACCGGTTTAGAGCCGTCGATTGCCTGATAACCAATTTCCACCTGCCTCGCTCGACCCTCTTCATGCTGGTTTCGGCCTTTTGCGGGCTCGATTGCATGAAGAAGGCCTATGCCCATGCCATCGAGAAAGGGTACCGGTTCTATTCCTATGGCGATGCGAGCCTGCTATTCCCCGCCCGCCATGAGTGAGCAACAGGTTTCCTTCACGCTCTTGGGCGCCGACGGCGGGGCGCGTCTGGGATGCATCGACACCCCGCGCGGAAAGATCCGCACGCCCGCCTTCATGCCGGTGGGCACCGCCGGAACGGTGAAGGCGCTCTATCCCGACCAGGTGGCGGCATCGGGCGCCGACATCATCCTCGGCAACACCTATCATCTGATGCTGCGCCCCGGTGCCGAACGGGTGGCGCGCCTCGGCGGCCTCCATCGGCTGATTGGCTGGGAAAAGCCGATCCTCACCGATTCGGGCGGCTTTCAGGTGATGTCGCTGGCCAAGCTGAGAATGCTCACTCCCGACGGCGTCACCTTCCAGTCGCATCTCGACGGCTCCACGCATGAGTTGACGCCGGCCCGCTCCATGCAGATCCAGCGGCTGCTGGGCTCGACCATCCAGATGCAGCTCGATGAATGCGTTTCCTATCCCCATGCCGACGAGGAAGCCGAGCGCGCCATGCGTCTCTCCCTCGACTGGGCGATGCGCTCGCGCGAGGCGTTCGGCGACCAGCCCGGCCATGCCTGCTTCGGCATCGTGCAGGGCGGGGTGGTTGCGGAGTTGCGCCGCCAATCGGCCGAGGGGCTGAAGGCTATCGGCTTCGACGGCTATGCCATCGGCGGGCTGGCGGTGGGCGAGGGCCAGGCGCTGATGCTGTCCACCATCGAGGTGACCACGCCGCACCTGCCGCAAGACCGGCCGCGCTACCTGATGGGGGTGGGGACGCCGGAAGACCTGGTGGAATGTGTGGCGCGCGGCATCGACATGTTCGATTGCGTCATGCCCACCCGTTCCGGCCGCCACGGCCAGGCCTTCACCCGCTTCGGCAAGCTCAATCTCGGCAATGCCCACTTTGCCGAGGACATGCGGCCGCTCGATGCGACGAGTGACTGCGAGGCGCTCAACCGCTACCCGCGCGCCTATCTCCATCATCTCGTCAAGTCGGGCGAACTGCTCGGCATGATGATCCTGTCATGGGCCAATACCGCCTATTACCAAAGCCTCATGGCCGGCATGCGCGACGCCATCGCCGAGGGCACTTTCGAAGCCTTCAGGGCCGCGGCGAAGGCGGGCTGGGCGGCGGGCGATCCGCAACGCTGACGGCGCCCTGATGGCGCTCGCGCCACAGGATGAGGAGTCCGCCACCAACGATCAGGAAGACGCCGGGGACAAGCTGATTGAACGGGGCCTCGCCGAAGAAGATCCAGCCCAGCAGGAAGGTGGTGGGGATGCCGAAATATTCGAACGGCGACAGGCTTGAAGGCTGTACGGACCGATAGGCGCTCACCATCAGGATGACGGCCGAGCCGCCGGTCATTCCCATGGCCAGGATCCAGCCCCAGTCGCGGATATCGCCGATGGGTTCAAATCCGGTGGTCGCAAGGACGAGCACAGTCGAACCGGCAAACGCACCGATCTGCGAATAGAGGTTGATGATCGGGGTGGGCACGTCCTGATCGATGAGCCGCACCACGACGCTGGACGAAGCATAGCCGAACGCGGCGCATAGCGGCAGCAGCGCGTACCAGCTGAACACCCCGGCCCCGGGCCGCACCACCATGAGGATGCCGGCGAATCCCACCATCACCGCCAGCCAGCGCCATGCGCCCACCTTGTGGCCGAGCACCGGCACCGACAATGCCGTCACGAACATCGGTCCGGCAAAGGCGATGGCAGAAGCGGTCGCGAACGGCAGGTGGACAAGGGAGAGATAGAACGAATACTGGGCCAGGGTGATGAAGCCGCCGCGCGCCAGCGCCGTCTTCCATTGCGGGAAGCTGAGTTGCCGTCCCTCCGCATGCCAGCGCTTGGAGGCAACGATGAGGATGAGGCTCGGCAGGAAGCCGAAGAGGTTGCGCAGCATGGAAAGTTGCTGCGGCGGGTAGCTGGCGCCCAGATGCTTGATGATGGCCCCCATGCAGTCGAAAAGGAAAATGGCCGCCAGAAGCGTCAGGACCGCGCGGGCAAATCTCGGCATGGGGGCCGCCTGGGGCATGGAAGTCCTGATCGCTGGGCGCTGGATTATCCGCGAAGCGCGCGGCGGCATCTTTGCCTTCGGCGCCGGGAGGGCTACAATCGGCCTCTATCATCAATACCGGCAATGGGCCATAGGGTCCCCCGCTTGACCGGGTGTGAGCAGGCATGCGATTCGTGTGCGGCTGCGAGGCGATGGCCCGATGAAGGAGATGGCGACATGAAAATGAACGGCGAAGAACTCATTCCGGCATCGCGCGAGCGGGTGTGGGCGGCCCTCAACGACCCAGAGGTTCTGAAGCAGGCCATCCCGGGGTGTGAGAGCATCACCAAGAAATCGCCCACCGCCTTCGAGGCGACGGTGGTGGCCAAGGTCGGGCCGGTGAAGGCAAAGTTCGGCGGCGACGTCACCTTGAGCAAACTGAACCCGCCCGTGAGCTACGTGATCTCCGGTCAGGGCAAGGGCGGGGCGGCGGGCTTCGCCAAGGGCGGCGCGTCCATCAATCTCGCCGAGGCCGAGGGCGGAACGCTGCTCTCCTACGACGTCGATGCCCAGGTCGGTGGCAAGCTGGCCCAGATCGGCAGTCGTCTCATCGATTCCAGCGCCCGCAAGATGGCGGGCGACTTCTTCAAGCGCTTCGCCAAGCTGGCCGCCAGCGACATGGAAATCGCCGGCGAGAAGAAGCCGGCGGCGAAGACCAGGGCCAAGCCGACCACCAGGGCCAAGGCATCGACCAAGGCCAAGCCGGCGACAGAGGCCGAAGCCCCCGCGAAGGCCAAAGCCGCACCGAAGACCAGGGCCACCACGAAAGCCGCGGCCGCAACGAAGACCAAAGCGCCAGCCAAGACCAAGGCCGCTGCCAGGACAGCCACCAAACCGGCCAGGAAATCGGCGCGCGTTGCCCGGCCTGCCGCCGAGGCGCCAGCCGCCCCGGCATCGCAGCCGGCGCCGGCTCCAGTTGCAGCCGCCCCCGCGCCGACGACCAAGTCTGCGGCCAAGCCGACGGCCAAGTCGAATGGCTGGATCTGGGTCGTTGCAGCGGCCGTGATCCTGCTCATCTATCTCTATTTCCATCGCGCCTGAACCGGCTTTGGATGCGGTTCTGGATCAGGTCCCCGCTGGCCTGCCTGGATCATCCGGGCAGCGTCGGCGTGGTGGTGGAAGGCACCCGCATCGTCGCGGCCCTGGGAAGGGGCGGGGCGCCCGCCCGGCCGGTGGACGAGGTCTTCGATGCCAGCCGCCATGTGCTGCTGCCGGGTCTCGTCAATACCCATCATCATTTCTACCAGACCCTGACCCGTGCCCATCCGGCGGCCATCAACAAGTCGTTGTTTGCCTGGTTGCAGGCGCTCTATCCGCTATGGGCGCGGCTGACGCCGGACGATGTCCGCATCTCGCCGCGTTGGTGCTGTGCGGTGCCCACCGCGCCGACCGGGTTATGATCAACGGTGACTGGCGCATCGTCGACGCCTTGCCGGTGGGCGTCGATCCCGACCGTCTGATCGCCGAGCATAGCGCCGCGGCGTCGAAGCTCATGCAGCGGCTGTGACCCGCTCCGGTCAGCGTTTACGGCGCGGCCAGGTGATAGCATCCACACCAAAGAACTTCCGTAAAGCATGGAAACATAATTATTTATTTGCAGCGGAACGGATATATTCGATCAATGTTTGATCCGCGACCTGATTGTCGTAGTATGATGGTATTAAGGGTCCTGTGTTAGCAACCGGGCCATCGGATGCGGCTTGCCGGAAACGCCAGCCAACCGCGACGTCATGGTATTGGTGGATGAGTTAAGGTCGAAGTCATGATCCCGCGCGGCAAATCGCAACCATCGAAGATGCTGGCGGTACTCAAGACGTGCCGTGTCGCCTTCGGCTCGCTGATCATCTTCAGCTTTGTCAGCAACGCGCTGATGCTGACCGGCCCGCTGTTCATGCTGCAGGTCTATGACCGGGTGCTGAATTCCGGCTCGATCCCGACCCTCCTTGCCCTCCTGCTGCTGGTCATCATCCTGTTCTCGCTCTACGGCTTTCTCGAATTCATCCGCTCGCGGGTGCTGGTTCGGGTGAGCCGGGTGGTGGAAGAGGCATTGCGTGAGCGCATCTTCGACGTTGTCTCGTTCCATGCCCTGAAGCAGACGCCGAACGTTCGCCTCACCCCCATGCAGGACATGCAGGCGATCCGCCAGTTTCTCCAGAGCCCGGGGCCGCTGGCGTTCATGGACATGCCCTGGTCGCCGTTCTATCTCGCCGTGATCTACATGCTGCATCCCTATCTCGGCCTCTTTGCCACGGGTGCCATCGTCGTCCTGATCGCCATCGCGGCGGTGAACGACCGCGTCACCCGGCGCCACGCCACGGAAGCACAAGTGGCGGCCGCCAAGGCCTCGACCCTGTCGGAGGAAGCGCGCCGCAATGTCGAGGTGGCCAGTGTCCTGGGGATGCTGGGCGTGTTGCGCGACCGCTGGAAGATCATCCAGGGTTCCGCCCTCGATGCGCTTACCAAATCGAGCGACCGCGGCGGCATGCTGACCAGCATGTCCAAGGCGCTGCGGCTGCTGATGCAATCCTGCATTCTGGGCCTCGGCGCCTACCTGGCCGTCAGGCAGGAGGTTTCCCCCGGCGCCATGATCGCCGCTTCGATCATCATGTCGCGCGCCCTGCAGCCCGTTGAGCTGGCGGTTTCGCAATGGGCCGGCTTTCAGGCCTTCCGGCGCGCCTGGGTACGGCTGAACACCATGCTCAACGAAACCCCGGAACCGGGGGAGCGCATGGCCCTGCCGACGCCTACGGGCACCCTGAAGGCGGAAAATCTCATCGGCTACATACCCGGCGTCGAAAAGCCGATCATCAGCGGCATCTCGTTCGAACTCAAGGCCGGTACCGGTCTCGGCATCATCGGCCCGACGGGAGCCGGCAAGACCACGCTCGCCCGGCTGCTTGTCGGCCTGTGGCCCCACAAGCGCGGCACCGTGCGCATCGACGGGGCGACGCTGGAGCAATGGGACCCCGAGCAACTGGGGCATTACCTGGGCTACCTGCCGCAGGAGGTGGAGCTGTTCGACGGCACCATCGGCCAGAACATCGCCCGCTTCACAGTCGATGCCAGGCCCGAGGACATCGTCGCCGCAGCCGAGGAGGCCAAGGCGCACGATTTCATCCTTAGCTTGCCCAATGGCTACAACACTCTCATCGGCGAGGGCGCCCAGCGTCTGTCGGCCGGCGAACGCCAGCGGGTCGGTCTGGCCCGTGCCCTTTACGGCAACCCGGTGGTGGTGGTGCTGGATGAGCCCAACGCCAACCTCGACGCCGAGGGCGAAAGCGCGCTCTTGCAGGCCATTGCCAATGTCCGCAACCGCGGCGGCACCGTCATCGTCGTTGCCCACCGCCCCAGTGCTATTGCCGCGCTCGACATGCTCATGGTGCTGAGGGCCGGTCAGGCGATTGCCTATGGCCCGCGTGACGAGGTTCTCAAGAAGGTGCTGGCGCGGCCGGTCACCACGACCGGCCAGCCCGGCGGCCTTTCCGTCGTGTCTGAAAAGGCCTGATCCCCATGAGCGAGCTGACCCCTACACGCCTGTCGCTCCGCTACTACCAGCTTGCCGGCATGTTCGGGCTGCTGGTCGTATTCGGCAGCGTTACCGCCTGGGCTTTCCTGTCTTCCATCCACGGCGCCATCATCGCCCCCGGCGTGACGGTGGTCGAATTGAGCGTCAAGAAGGTGCAGTACCCCGATGGCGGCATCGTCGCCCAGATCTACGTCAAGGAAGGCGATCGGGTGAAGGCGGGCGACAAGCTGGTTCGCATGGACGAAACGCAATTGCGCTCCGAATTGCAGATCATCAAGGCAAACCTCGTCGAGTTCAGGGCACAACGCTCCCGCCTGATCGCCGAGCGCGACAACGCCGACAAGGTCACCTTTCCCGCCGATCTGGAAAGCCGGCGCAGCGATCCCGAAGCGGCCGAGATTCTTTCGGGCCAGGAAAAGCTGTTCGTCACCCAGAAGGCCGCGATCACCGGGCGCAAGGACCAGCTCAACCAGCGCGTTGGGCAGTTAAATGAGCAGATCGACGGGCTCAAGGCACAGGTAAAGTCCAACCACGAGCAGGCCCGCCTCATCAAACAGGAGCTCGATAGCCTGCAAGGCCTCCTGAAAGACGGTCTTGTGCCGTTGACCCGGGTGCTGTCGCTACAGCGCGAAGCCGCACGCCTGGAAGGCGAATCGGGGCAGAGAACCGCCGACATCGCCGCCGCCGAGGGCCGTATCAGCGAGACCAAGCTGCAGATGATCCAGCTTGACGACGACAGCCGTACCAAGGCGCTGACCGACCTGCGCGATGCCGATTCCAAGATCGCCGAACTCACCGAACGCCAGGTTGCCGCGGAAGCCAAACTGAAACGCACCGTCGTTGTGGCGCCGCGTAGCGGCTGGGTGCAGCAACTGGCCGTTCACACCATCGGCGGGGTGACCGCGCCGGGCGAAATCATCATGCTGATCGTCCCCGATCTCGACGCGCTGGTGATTGAGGCCCACATCTCGCCCAAGAACATCGACCAGGTGCATGTGGGCCAGGACGCGATGATCAGGTTTCCCTCCTTCAACCAGCGCACCACCCCCCAGGTGCATGGCCAGGTCATCCAGATCGATGCCGACATCACCCAGACGAAAGACAACGTGCACCCGTATTTCGGCGCCCGCCTCAAGCTGACCCAGATCGAGATCAAGAAGCTGGGCGACGTCCAGCTCAAGCCGGGCATGCCGGCCGAAGCCTTCATCCGCACCGGCGAGCGTTCGCCCATCAGCTATCTCCTGCAGCCGCTGACCGACCAGATCGCCCGCACCTTCCGTGAAGGCTGACGCACCGGCTCTGGCGCGGGCCCGACTGGCAACGAGGCGGGCCTTCAGGCTGGGTTCAGGTTCGCGTCGATAAGGTGGGGGGCCAAGCGCAGGCCAGCCCGTCCGGCGCATCGGCAAAGGAGTCCTCCATGATACGCACCACACTCGGCGTTCTCGCCATTGTCATCGCCACCAGTCTGCTGGCCCCTGATCCCGGCCGGGCAGCCGGCGACCGTCACCATAACCAGGCCGAAGTCTGTAGCGGTCTGCGCCACAAGGCCATGCAGACCGGCGACGACTATTGGTGGTATCGTTTCTACTCGTGCATGCGTGGCGGCTGATTAGGACCGTAGCAGCCGAGATTCCCCTTGCAGCCGGCGCGACTTCCCGGTGGCATTCGATCGCAAGCCTCCCATATAGATGGCTGGGTCTCGAATGCATGGAGCAAGACATGGGACTGCTGGAAAGGGGCGTATGGAGCTCCAAGGGCTATGACACCAGTCAAACCGGAGGTCGCTTCGTTCGTCGCGATGCCGCCTTCCGCAACTGGGTGACACCCGACGGCGCTGCCGGACCGAGCGGCGAGGGTGGCTTCAAGGCGGCCGCCGGACGCTATCATCTCTATATCTCCTATGCCTGCCCGTGGGCGCATCGCGCGCTGATCCTGCGCCACCTGAAAGGGCTTTCCGATATTGTCTCGCTTTCGGTGGTTCATTGGTTGATGAGGGACGACGGCTGGACCTTCGATGCCGGCGACGGGGTTATCCCGGACGGCGTCAACCACGCAAGATTGCTGCGCGAGGTCTACCTGAAGGCCAGCCCCGACTACAGCGGCCGGGTGACGGTGCCGGTGTTGTGGGACAAGGAACGCGCCGCCATCGTGTCGAATGAATCTTCCGAGATCATCCGCATGTTCAATTCAGCCTTCGATGCGGTGGGCGCCGCGCCCGGGGACTTCTATCCCGCTCCCTTGCGCGAGGAGATCGATGCCCTCAACGCACGCATCTACAAATCCGTCAACAACGGTGTTTACCGGGCGGGTTTCGCCACCACCCAATCGGCCTATGAGGAAGCCGTGAGCGAGCTGTTCGAGACCCTGGAATGGCTGGAGGCACGTCTTGCCACCCGGCGCTATCTCACCGGCGGCGCCATCACCGAAGCCGACTGGCGCTTGTTCACCACCCTGGTGCGCTTCGATCCCGTCTATGTCGGTCACTTCAAGTGCAACCTGAAACGCCTCGTCGATCTGCCCAACCTGTCGGGTTATCTGCGCGATCTCTACCAGCAGCCCGGCATTGCCGCGACGGTGCGCATGGATCACATCAAGGCGCACTATTACGGCAGTCACGTCAGGATCAATCCCACCGGGATCGTGCCGCTGGGGCCGCATATCGACTACGAGGCGCCACACGGCCGCGAGCAGCGGTTTGCGGCATGATCACCCGCAACAGGGATCAGACAAGCCGCGCAATCCCTGCATCGCTGAGATAGATTTCGATGGTCGTGCCGGCCGTCAGCGCCACCGGTTCCGCCAGCGGGTGATAGGCCTGATGCCAATGGCTGGCAACTTCGAGGGAGTTGGAAACCGAATGGTCCGAAAACTCCAGATTGAACCAGGTCAGCAGGCCATCGGCAACGCCGTCCTGCCACACCGGCAGACTGCGGGTCGGCGGCGAACAGTCGCGGTGGTAGCTGTAGCTTCTCACCGTTTGCGGACGTGTCAGGATATCAAAATCGTAAAGGGCACTGCGCACCGGAAAATAGCTCCGGGTGGAAAAGACGTTGAGGGCGGAGAGGTCGAACCCGCAAACCGTCTCGACATGGTTCAGTCCCCTGATCTGGGGTGATGCGATCAGACAGCCGACCTGGTTGATGGAATCCGGCAGGATGAGGGTATCCTGTCCCGCGATGCGCTGGATGTCGTGCCGGATTTCAAAGAAGCCCTCTCCGACCACCCCGCAATCGACCGTCTCGGTGAAGATCACGTCGATCTGGCTCGGCAACTGCCTCTTGTCGATAACCTCATGCGACAGGCCGGGCAGAATGGTAATCTTTTCGGCATAGGGGCTGGACTCGATGACCGACTGGGCGACGGCGGCAAGGTTGTGGTTGCCCTCGCAAGTATAGATCTTCGCGGCGCCGTATTTGGCGAACAGCAGCGCCACCAGGCCGGTGCCGGCGCCAATCTCGAAAACCGTCTTGCCCGCCAGATCCAGGCTCGCAATGGTTGCCTCGATGGCGGCGTTGCGGGCTGTGTCATTGATCATGGCAAAATGCCAGGTCGGAAAATCGCGCTTGGTCGACGGCTGGCGGTATTCGACAATGCCACCGCCCGTGTCGCTTTCCATACGCTTCATGTCGAAAAGCCCAACTCCCTTGAGCACGACCATGTGCCAACGCCCTCCCCACCGTCCACTCACGCTTTCCTGTGGCCAATGTAGGCACAATTGATGAGAAAGCCACAAAGATTAACAAATTGGCAAAACTGTCACTTTACTGTGCGTCAATATTACGGGAATGGCGCCAGCGCATTGCCGGCGGCAATTTCATGGCGGTATTAACCGCTCGTTGGCATTGAATGCGGTATTGTTTCGACAGCCGGCGGATTGACCGGTATCACGAGGTAGAGAAAAGTCTCCTGCTCCCGCAGCCTTAGGCTCGGTACCACTGGGACATGGTGTAGCAGAAATGGGCGAAAAGAGTATCTGGCTGGCGCAGGGTGAGCGGGTGAGCGGAAGCGAAGCTTCCCAACTTGCCGAACTCGGCGAAGACGAAGCTCTCCAGCGTCGCGGCATGGTGGTCGTCCAGACCTCGCATGAGACCGGGACGGTGGTGAAGTGGGCGTTCTTTGCACCCAACTGGGCGTCGCTGTACTATGTGATGGAGACGCTCTACCTCTATCCCGGACCCTACAGCCTGCATTTCTTTCTGGCCGGCTGGTTCCGCGAGACCTATGACAATTTCGAAGAAGCGCGCAACCGCATCCACGAACTGGTTTCCAAGAGCGATATTCACATCCTGTCGCGCACCTTCGTGCACGATGCCCAGCCGAGCCCGAGAAAGACGCCGACACTGCTCCAGGATGCCATCTCCGACCTGACGGTGAAGCCCGAGTTCAGTGTCGATTGCGCCGTCGATGACCAGTACGGCCGCTACTATGTGGAGCGCATCGGGCCGCAATCCTGCATGGCCAAGATCTTCGGGCTGTCACCGGTTTCCTATCCCTGCGTGAACGGCGGCTCCTACGACCAGATCGTTTCGGCCTGTTATGCGCGGGTCATAAAGTCGGGCGAGCCCCATTACGATCACGTGATGGCGGCGATGAACACGCCGGACAGGCGTGTCGTCTGGTTCCCCTATCAGCGTGTCGTGCTGCCGCATCGCTTTCCCGATGGCCGCCGCGGCGTGACCGTGGTGTCTGAAGTCACCGACACCGTCGACATCAAGATCGTCTGACGCAAAAGTCGCTGCGCGAGTCGCTTCTAGTTCTCGACCAGCCGGTCGGTGCGAACGCGCAGTTCGGTTTCCTGGACGAGCAACTCCAGTTCGTCGTGCTGGGCGATGACGAGCCATTCGACGTCCTCGCCGCCTTCGGGTAGAAACTCCCATTGCAGGAAGCCGCGCTCCATGTGGCTGTAGCCAAGTCGCACCACCTGGCCGCGGGTGGCCATGGACTTGCCGATAATCCCCCACATGGCATCCGGCTGCCACTTGATCATGGTGATGAACATGCCGAGCCGCGGCAGGATGTCGAGCAGGCCCTTGCCGCGCGCCGAAGCGTCGATCCACACCTCGCCGTGATAAACAACCCGCCCGGACACCCGCTCCGTCACCGAGTTGGCCGGCGGCGATATGGCCATCGGCACCAGCAACTCGCCGCGGCGCAGATAGAGCCCCATGATCCATCCGGGCGCCCAGTCCGCAAAGCTTGGTTCGGCCAGATCGATGCGGTAGGCATTCAGGGAGATCGTCGCGCCGCTTTCATCGCTGGCGCCAAGCCAGAAGGCGCGCTCGTCAAGGCCGGAATTGACGGCCGGATCGAAGAACGGGCTCACCTTCTGGTTCCGGCATCGGCCGCACACCTCGGCAAAGGTGCGAAAATCATTGGATACCGTGATGGTGTAGCCGCGATCCTCGGCCGCGCGACGCAGCGCGACGGTCAGTTCGGCGAGAAGCAATGGCTCACGCCAGCCTTTGCCGAGGCGAAGTCCGCTGCTCATGATCCGACTACGCTTCCGGCTCGTTGAATGTCGCGCCCGCCAATCCGGGCCCGGCTGACCAATAACGCCAAACACTGTGGGCGAGCAAGGCGGCAATGACAATCACCCCGCCCACAATGCTTTGGGCCGTCGGCACCTCATTGAAGAGCAACCATACCCACACCGGCGTCAGCACCGTATCGAGGAGGAAGAACATGGCCACCTCCGCAGAGGGCAGATAGCGCGGGCCGATGGCAACCAGCGCCGAGGCCATGGGAATGACGATGAGACCGTTGAGCGCCAGCCATCCCCATCCCTCGAGCGGCATGGCGGCGGGACTGGCCCAAATTGCCGCAATGACCGCCGCCAGCAGGCTGCCGGTGGCCAGGGAGGTGATGACGCTTTTGCCGGTCTTGCGCACCGTGGTCAGCGCCACCGCCATGCATATCGCCACCACCAGCGCCATGATATCGCCGTCGAAGGTGCCGGTTGAGAGACCATCGGAAACGATGATGCCGACCCCGAAGAGGGCCAGTATGACCGCGAACCAGGTGCCAAGGGGTGGTCGCTCCTTGAGGAACAGCCAGGCCAGGATGGCGCAGAAAATGGGGTTCAGCGCCAGAATGAACACCAGATTGGCGGCCGTCGTCCTGGTCACGGCGGAAATGAAGAACAGGTTGGCGATGGTGCTTGTGATCACCACGATCCATCCCGCGCCGCCATTGATGAACGGCGGGCTGTCACCGCGCAGCCGGCGCGATACCAGCCACCAGGTGGCGATCGCGACGAACATGAACAGGCCGCGGGTCGTGATCATCGTCCATTGATCCGCACCGGCGAGGCGAAGCAGCGGAATATCCCAGGTAAACAGCAACCCGCCGATGCCCGTGATCAGCAATCCGCTGCGGTGCTCGTACCGACCCAACGCTCTTTTCGCCATGCCCGGCCCTTCTTGTGCGGCGCGCTCTTTCGAGGCATGCGGGGACGACCTGCGAAGCCCTCCCCGACTCAAAGCAATGCTAGTCGCGGAAGGTAGGAGCAATTTGTAAAGGACGCGTTGCCGGAACTGCACGTCTTCGTATTGATTTGCTCTCCGTTGCGAGCATGTAAATGGAGTGGCACAAGAGGCTGGCGATCACGATCGCCCCGCCGATGAGGCTGTGGAAGGTCGGCATTTCGCCAAAGATGAGCCACATCCACACCGGCGTCAGGACCGTTTCGAGCAGGTAGAACATGGCGACGACCGGGCCTGCAACGTGGCGCGGCGCGTACATCAGCAATGCCGCCGACACCGGCATCACCACCAGACCGTTGAGCGCCAGCCAGCCCCAGCCTTCGGCCTGCAGCGCCTGGGGCTGGCAGAACCACACCGTCATGGCCGCCGCGAGGAGGCCGCCCTGGGCAGCGCTCATCGACTGGTCCGAGCGCGAGCGGCGGATGACCGTGATGGAAACGGCCAGCAGCATCGATACCCCCAGCGCCATCAGATTGCCGATGAGGCCACCGCTATGGAGGCTGTCGAAGACGATGATGCCGACACCGGTGATCGAGGCGGTGATGGCCAGCGCGGTCGCCCAGTCGAGGCGCTCGGCGAGCACGATCCAGGCCAGCAACGCCGCAAACAGCGGATTGAACGCCAGGATGAACACCACATTGGCGACCGGCGTGAGCATGATGGCCTGGATGAACAGGATGCCCGCCACGGCCGAGATCGTGGCGACCACCACACTGACATAGCCGTTGATGAACGGGGTTCTTGCGCCGTGGAACTGCCGGCGCAGGTTCCAGAACACAAACAGCGAGATGAAGACGAAAATGCCGCGGACGGTGATCAGGGTCAGGGCATCGGCGTGGGCGAGCTTGAGCAGCGGGACATCGACGGTAAGCAGGAGCCCGCCGAGCGCGCTTGCCACAAGTCCCTTGCGCCGCTCGCCGGCAATGCTCGCCTCAGCGCCCATGACCCCCCGTCTCCGTCCTCAGCCGCGTTCCGGTTCAGGCGCCGATAAGTGTCCATCCGTCGCGCAGGAGCCGCTCCTGCGGCAGGAAGCGCGCCTTGTAGTCCATCTTTTCCGATCCCCGGACCCAGTAGCCAAGATAGACGTAATCGAGACCCGACCGCCGGGCGAGGTCGATATGATCGAGGATCATGTAGCTGCCGAGGCTGCGCGAGGCGTAGGACGGATCGAAGAACGAATAGATCATCGACAGGCCGTCCTGCAAGCGGTCGGTCAGCGAGGCGGCGACGAGCGTACCGCCACGCTGCTGCGGGCCGCCAAGGCTGATCGGTTCGGGCAGGCGGTATTCGATGATGAAGGTGTCGACAAAGCTCTCATCGACCATGGCGGCAAAGTCCGCAACCGTCATGTCCGACATGCCGCCGTCGCCGTGGCGCGCCAGGATATAGTCGCGGAAAAGGCTGTAGTGCTCGCCCGTCGCCCGCGCCGCTACCTCCTGGGCAATGAGATCGTCGTTGCGCCGGATGATGCGGCGGAATGAGGGCGACAGGTCGAAACTATCGACCGGAACGCGCACCGATACGCAAGCCGAACAGTTCTCGCAGGCCGGTCGATAGGCGATGTTCTGACTGCGCCGGAAACCGCCCTGCGACAGGGTATCGTGCAACGACATCGCCTCGTTGCCGATGAGATGGGTGAATACCTTGCGCTCCATGTGCCCCGGCAGATACGGGCATGGCGCGGCGGCGGTGATGAAAAACTGCGGAAAGTTGCGGCGTTCGATGCTCACGGGAGTGGTGCAGCCAATCTATAGCGGATACCAAAGCGATGCTACTATGGTGAAGACAAGCCACAAAATGATCAAGAGTGGAATTCCTGCCCGCAGGAAGTCCCCGAAACGATAGCCGCCGGGTCCCATGACCAGCAGGTTGGTCTGATAACCGATGGGCGTGGCGAACGAGCAATTGGCGGCATAGATCACCGCCTGCAGGAACGGCAGCGGGTCGTGGCCGAGCTCCCTGGCGGTGGAAATGGCGATGGGGGTGAAGAGCAGCGCGGTCGCATTGTTGGACAACAGGTTGGTGAGGCAGGCGACCAGCGCGAACAGCGCCGAAAGGGTGGCGAGCGGTCCCCATTGCCCGAAGGCACCGACGATGGTGGTGGCGAGGTAGTGCGCGCCGCCGGTGGCATCGAGCGCCATCGCCATGGCGATCGAGGCGCCCACCAGCATGACGATCCGCCGGTCGATGGCCCTGACCGCCTGGCGAACGTCGAGGCAGCCGGTGAGAATCATGGCGGCGCCGCCGATCAGCGAGGCGTGCAGGATCGGCAACACATCGAACGCCGCCGCCGCCACCGTGGCGATGAAGATGATGACCGCCATGCGGGCGCTGGCGAAGGCCGGCAGATGGGTGAGGGTGCCGCCGAGCACCAAGAGGTCGCGGTCGGCGCGAATGGCGCGGATGCGCGGGCGCGGTCCGACGATGAGCAGCACATCACCGGCGGTGAGGCGTATCTCGCCCAGGAGGCTGCGCTGCATGCGCCGGTGGCGCTGCACGCCGAGCACGCTGCACCCGGTATCGCGGCGGAAATTGTTGGTGTCGAAACGCCGCCCCTCCAGCCGCGAACCCGGCGCCACCGCGGCTTCCGCCAGGACGATCTCGGCACCCGGCGCCTCCGCCGCCGGTGCCTCGCCAGCGTCATCGCTGATGGTGTCGGGGGTGAGGCGCAGCAGCGACGTCAGGGCCGGGCGGGTGGCGGCGACCACCACTGAATCGCCCGGCATCAGGGTGACGTCCTCGAACGGCGGCAACAGGCGCTGGCCGCCGCGATCGATCATCAGGAGGGTCAGGTTGCGCAGGGCCGGGAACAGACCCGATACCGACGACATGCCGACCAGCCCGTGGCCGTCGGTAAGGTCGATCTGGGCGAGGAACTGGCGGCCGGCATCGATGCCTGAGTCGTCGTTGTTGGCGCCTTCGGGCTGCAACAGTCGCGGCACCACGAGGACGGCATAGGCGATCCCCGTCAGCGCCAGGAAGATGCCCGGCATCATCAGATCGAAAAAGCCGATGGTGATGTGTTGCTGGCTCGCAACGCCCGCCACCAGCAGGTTGGTCGACGAGCCGATGAGGGTGGTCATGCCGCCGAGGATGGTGACCAGCGACAAGGGCATCAGCACCTTGCCGGCGCCGGGACCGAAGCGGTTGGCGAGGGTGGCGACGACGGGAATGAAGATCACCACCACGGGGGTGTTGTTCATGAAGGCGCTGACGATTGCCGCCGCCCCCAGCACCAGCCACACCAGCATGCGCCCCTGGCGCCGTCCGAAGCCCACCAGGCGCCGGGAGAGTTCGTCCATGACGCCGGTCTGGTGCAGGCCCTGGCCGATCACCAGCAGGGCGAGAATGGTGAACAGCGCCGGATTGGCAAACCCCGACAGCAGTGTCTGCGGGCTCACCGCCGCCGCATCGGCGAGGGGATAGAGATGAAACAGCAGCAGGAAGGCAATCACCACGCCGAGGGCAGTGACCTCGAGGGCGATCCATTCGGTGGCAAACAACATAATCGCTGCCGCGATCACGGCAAACGTGAGCCACATCTGCATGTTGCCCGAACCCTCTCTCGACCCCATCCCCGGCGAACATGGTGAAGGTGTTCGCCGGGAAACGCAATCGGGCATTGGGGAGGGGTTTCAGGGCCGCCTGAGGACCTCGCGGCCGCCGGATGAGTCGAGCACCCGGGTCACAAAGCCCAGATTGTCGATGACGGCGACGATTTCCTCGGCGTGGCGATGATCGCGGGTTTCCAGCATGACTTCGAGCTCGGCGCCCTTGGCCGGGATGTCGAGATACATGCGCCGGTGCGAGACCTCCAGGATGTTGCCGCCATGCTGGCCGACGATGGTGGCGATGCGTCCCAGGATGCCCGGCCGGTCGTCGATCAGGATGCGCAGGGTGACGATGCGGCTTTCGCGCTCCAGTTCGCGGTAGATGACGGAAGCGAGGATGCGCGGGTCCATGTTGCCGCCGCAAAGGACGAGCCCCACCTTGCGGTTGCGGAAATGGGCGGGATCGGCATAGACAGCGGCAAGGCCCGCCGCGCCGGCCCCTTCGGCCAGCGTCTTCTGGTTGGTCAGGTAGCCCATGACGGCGCGCTCGATGTCCGGTTCTCCCACCAGGCGGACATCATCGACCTTGGCCTTGCAGATGGCGATGGTGCGCTCGGTGACGTTCTTGACGGCGATGCCCTCGGCCAGCGTCATGCCGCCGCAACGCGCCGGCTGGCCGCGCAGGGCGTGATACATGGAGGGGTAGGATTTGACCTCCACCCCGACCACCTCGATCTCCGGCTTCAGATGCTTGGCAGCGGTCGCAACGCCCGAAATCAGGCCGCCGCCGCCGATTGGCACGACGATGACATCGAGCCCCGGTTCGTCTTCAAGCATCTCGATGCCGACGGTGCCCTGGCCGGCGATGATGCGGTCGTCGTCGTAGGGGTGGACGAGGATGTGACCCTTTTCGGCGATGATCGCTTCCGCCGTCACCTGGCTGTCGGCCAGCGTCTCGCCCGACAAGACCACATGGGCGCCATGGGCGCGGGTGCGCTCGACCTTGGTGAAGGGGGTGGTCTCGGGCATCACGATGGTGGCGGGGATGCCGAGACGATGGGCATGATAGGCAACCGCCTGGGCGTGGTTGCCGGCCGACATGGCAATGACGCCGCGCCCCCGTTCATCCTCTGTCAGGCTCGCCAGCTTGACATAGGCGCCGCGGTCCTTGAACGAGTTGGTGACCTGGAAATTCTCGAACTTGACGAAGATGTCGGCGCCGGTCTCCTCCGACAGCTTGACCGAGCGGAGGAACGGCGTGCGCACCGCGTTGCCCTTCAGCAGTTCGGCGGCGGCCTCGATGGATTTGAAGGTGACGGGCATGAGGTTATCCTGCGATCCGGATGGCGCCATTGTCAGGTGGTGCGCTATTTACTACCAATCGCATCCGAAAGCCCACCCTATCCGCCGTTTCGCATGGCGTCGGCGACATGGGGGGTCAGCTAACACATGAACAACTGCCGCCTTGAAGGAGGATCGAATGGCCGTTCGCACTGCATGGATCGGACTTGGCGTCATGGGCTATCCCATGGCCGGATACCTGGTGACCAAGGGCGGTCACGACGTCACCGTCTACAACCGTACCACCTCGAAGTCCGAAGAGTGGGTGAAGAAATACGGCGGCAAGTCCGCCCCGACCCCGAGAGAGGCCGTGGCGGATGCCGACTTCGTCTTTGCCTGCGTGGGCAACGATGACGACCTGAGGGCCGTCACCATCGGCTCGGACGGGGCGTTTGCGGGCATGAAGGCGGGCGCCATCTTCGTCGACCACACCACGGCCTCGGCCGATGTGGCGCGCGAGCTGCACGGGCACGCGAAGACCAAGGGCGTCGGCTTTATCGACGCGCCGGTTTCGGGTGGCCAGGCGGGCGCCGAGAACGGCGTGCTGACGGTGATGTGCGGCGGCGATCCCGCCGACTACGACAAGGCGGCGCCGTTCATCCAGTGCTATGCCCGCATGCAGAAGCTGCTGGGCCCGTCGGGCGCCGGCCAGATCACCAAGATGATCAACCAGATCTCCATCGCCGGCCTGGTACAGGGGCTGGCCGAGGGCATCCACTTCGCCAAGCGCGCCGGCATGGACGTCGAGTCGGTCGTGGAGGTGATCTCCAAGGGGGCGGCCGGTTCCTGGCAGATGGACAACCGCCACAAGACCATGGCCAGGGGCGAGTTCGAGTTCGGCTTCGCGGTCGACTGGATGAGGAAGGATCTGGGCATCTGCCTGGCGGAAGCCCGCCGCAACGGCGCGCATTTGCCGGTGACGGCGCTGGTCGACCAGTTCTATTCCCAAGTGCAGGAGATGGGCGGCAAGCGCTGGGACACATCGAGCCTCATCGCGCTGCTGGAAAAGAAAAAGAAGTAGCAGGAAACCGCCTCCCTAATTCCGTCACCCCGTGGCTTGACCACAGGGTCCATGCCGCCGACCTCTCGGCTTGCAGCGACCCCGGCGGAATGGATGGCGGGATCAAGTCCCGCCATGACGACCGGCAGGGGCGCGGCTGCGCCTACTGCGGCACCGTCATCAGTTCCAACAGGTGCCCGTCGGGGGTGGTGAAATAGACACCGCGCCCGCCGCCCCGGTCGTTGATCTTGCCATCATCGGCGCTCCACGGGGCGCTGCCGTAAACGAGGCCTTCCGACTTGATGCGGCCGAATATGCCGGAGAATTCCGGCTCGCTGACGTGAAAGGCGAGGTGATGGCTCTCGAAGTCCTCCGCGTCGTCGAACAGGAGTGTCAGGTGGTCGTTGATCTTCACCGGGGCGAAGTGGCCGTGGACGCCGCCATAGGAGAGGGCAAACAGCCGTGCGAACAGTTGCGCTGCCTTTTCCTTGTCGTGCGCGGGAACGATCGTGTGGTTGAGGGTGATGCTCATGGGTAGTGCTCTCCTCCCGGCAGGCCGGGCAAAAGGTTGTCTCCGCTGACCTTTTATATGGGAAGCCCGATGAGCTAGATCTCGCCGGCCTTGATCCGCTTGGCGATGTCGCGGGCGAAATAGGTGAGGATGCCGTCGGCGCCGGCGCGCTTGAACGAAAGCAGGCTTTCCGGGATGGCCCGCGCCCCGTCCAGCCAGCCGTTCTGGATGGCGGCCATCAGCATCGCATATTCGCCCGACACCTGGTAGGCGAAGGTGGGCATGCCGAAGGCTTCCTTGAGGCGCCACAGGATGTCGAGATAGGGCAGGCCCGGCTTTACCATCACCATGTCGGCGCCTTCGGCGATGTCGAGCTCGGTCTCGCGCAGTGCCTCATCGCCATTGGCCGGGTCCATCTGGTAGGTGCGCTTGTCGCCTGTCAGCATGGCGCCCGAGCCGACGGCCTCGCGGAACGGGGCATAAAAGCCCGAGGCGTATTTCGCCGCGTAGGAGATCAGCAGCACATCCTCGAAGCCGGCTTTTTCCAGACATTGCCGGATGGCACCGATGCGCCCGTCCATCATGTCGGACGGCCCGAGAATGTCGCAGCCGGCCTCGGCTTGCATCAGTGCCTGGCGGGTGAGGATGTCGACCGTCTCGTCGTTGAGGATGCGGCCTTCGGCGATGAGGCCGTCATGGCCGTGGCTGGTATAGGGATCGAGCGCCACGTCGCACATCACGCCGATCTCCGGCACCGCCTGCTTGATCGCCCGCACCGCCCGGCAGGCGAGATTATCCGGGTTGAGCGCCTCGGCCCCGTCGGGCCGGCGCTTTTCCATGGGCGTATAGGGAAACACCTCGATGACGGGGATACCGAGCGATGCCGCTTCTTCCGCCGCGCCGACCGCTTCATCGACCGTGAGCCGTTCGACACCCGGCATGGAGGCGACCGGTTCGCGGTGCCTTTCGCCGTCGATGAGGAAGATCGGCCAGATCAGGTCATCGACGGTGAGACGGTTCTCGCGCACCATCCGCCGCGACCAGTCGGTTGCGCGGGTGCGGCGCAGGCGGGTCGCGGGAAAGCCCGCCGCCGGCATGTCGGGGGTCTCGCTGGCACGGGAACCGACCTGGCGCAACTGCGCCGGTTGCTGTTTTGCCGCCATGACCGATGATCTCCTGAACGTCATTCGCAGATCTTGTAGCGCCCGCCGCGCCCCAGGTCCAAATGGAAATGATTGACGTGCAGCGCATTGGCGCGCGGACCGAGCACGGTGGAGAACAGTTTGCAGGCGCCATCATGGGCATCCTTGAGGAACGAGGCCTCGCTCGACAACCCCAGATAGGCCCCGGCCGTGCTCCATCCCTCCTTGACGGTGACGATCCTGCCCGAAGCCAGTTCGAAGGCCGAAACGTCCAGGGCGTTGCCAAAGGCATGTTCGCTGATGCGGCCTTTCCTGGCATTGTTGCGCAGCCGGCAGGCATAGGAAGAAGCGTTGTGGATGGAAGCCACCGGCTCGCCGAAACGCGCCACGGCAGCAGGCTGCAGCACTTCCGTCACCCATTTGTAGGCGGCAAGCCCAAGCGTGCAGTTGAGGGTGGCGGCGGGCTTGACCGTCACCGCGCCGAAGGCGGTCACCTCGATGGGCGCGGCGATGCCGCAGCCTTCCTTGCCGCCGATGGGGTCCTTCAGGTCGGCGACAATGTTCGACGTGGCGAGGATGATGGCGCAGCGATGGCGTGCCACGTCCACATCGGCGCGCGGCCATTGGCCCTTGGCGTCGGGCCTGAGGTCGCTGTCGGTCAGGGGATCGCGCTCACTACCGATGCCATCGATGGAGACGACGACCTGACCGTCCTTGCCGGTGCGGATGGCGCCGTTGTCGCGCGGCTGAAGCGGCGTCGCATTGTCCGGTCGCGGTCGGGGCAGGGGCACGCGGCCGAGGGCGAGATCGGGTCCGGCGTGACGGATGCGGATATTGCCGCTCAACGCCGGCCGGACGACGTCCTTGCTCCGGCGCATGTCGGGCTTGGGCCGTGGCAGCGGCACCGAGGCCGCCCCGGCGCGGCCACCGGCCGCGACCGATCCGGCGATGATCAGCATGGCCGCCAGGCTGAGACCGGCGAGGCTTTGCAGGAATTTCATCTGCCGTCCCTTTGATTGCGGCTTCTTTCACCGCTTATGCCGAAGCTATAAGACTGGGCAACAAATGCGGCATGAGCAGGAACCGGAGAGATGAATTTGCCAGCCGGCACAGGCTTTGAGAGCGTAATGTTCGAGGTGCGGGGGCGGGCAGGGGTGATGACCCTCAACACGCCTTCAACGCTCAATGCCGTCAGTCTCGCCATGGTGCATGCCATGCACCCGCAGCTTCTCGCCTGGGCTGAGGACAGCGTCGTCCACCACGTCATCATCCGCGCCGCCGGCGACCGGGCGTTCTCGGCTGGCGGGGACATCCGCGCGCTCTATGACTGGGGCCGGGCGGGGGATGAGACTTTCTGCACCTTCTTTCAGGACGAATACCGCCTCAATACGGCGATCAAGCGCTTTCCCAAGCCCTATGTCGCCCTCATCGACGGCATCGTCATGGGCGGCGGCGTGGGCGTCTCGATCCACGGATCGCACCGCATTGCCGGCGATCGCATGACCTTCGCCATGCCGGAGACCGGCATCGGATTGTTTCCGGACGTCGGCGGCTCGTATTTCCTGCCGCGCCTGCCGGGCGAAACGGGGCTCTATCTGGGCCTCACCGGCACCCGGATCGCCAGGGGCGATGCCGTGGCGCTGGGGCTTGCAACCCATTATGTGCCCTCTGGCGCTCATTCGCGCCTGTTCGATGCCCTGTGCGAGGCCGAAGACGTCGATTGCTGTATTGCCGGCTTTGCTGCCAAGGCCGGAGAAGCGCCGCTGGCCGCGCAGCGCGGCGCCATCGACCGGCATTTCTCGCCCGCCACCCTCGAGGGCATTATCGCAAGCCTGCTGGGCGATAGCGGCGAGTGGGCGCAAAAGTGCCTGGCAACCCTCCAGACAAAGTCGCCGACCAGCCTGCGAATCACCTTCCGGCAGTTGCGCGCCGGCTGGCATCTCGAATTCGAGGACGCCATGAGGATGGAATACCGCATCGCCTCGCGCATCTTCCACGGCCATGATTTCTTCGAAGGTATCCGCGCCGTGGTCATCGACAAGGACCTCAAACCCCGCTGGCAGCCGCCGACCCTGGCGGACCTGACCGATGACGACGTGGCCGGCTACTTCGCCCCATTGGCGCGTGAATTGCAGCTTCCCGGCATCGTCACCTGAATCGAGCGGCAATCGGCCGGTCTCACCAGCTTCCCAATTGCTGATTGGTCCACAAATGTCGGAGCACTTGGCGTAAATGCGCGCTCACCTTCAAAAAATGAACGAAACATCGCTTTCACACGATGAAGTCGCCGGCATCCAGGTTGATCGCGTCGGCTACGAGAATCATGAAGTCGGCCTTTGCGTCGCCGTCCAGATCAGCGGCAACAATGGTATCTCCGGTTGGTGTCGTCTTGGCGCGCAACTCGCCCTCAGTCCCCGAAAAATGTGCAGCGCCGATGAAGTCGAAGGCCTGGTTGCCGGCTACACCGGCCTTGGCATCAATTGTCGAGACATCGATCACATCTTCGCCCTTGGTGAAGTCGAGGATTTGATCGCGATGCGCCCAGGTGGCGGACTCAGCCGGTGCATTGAAGTCGAAGGTGTCGCAGCCTAGCCCGCCACGCATGATATCCCGGCCGCCACCGCCGGCGAGGGTATCGTCGCCGCCGCCGCCCTTCAGCACGTCGGCACCAAGGTCGCCGAAGATCGCGTCATCGGATGCACCGCCGATGAGCGTGTCCTTGCCGCCACCTCCATGGATTTCGCCTTCCACCGAACCATACCAGCCTTTGAACAGATCCGCTCCCAAGCCGAGATCGACATCTCCAAACATGGTGCCACGATTGACGACGGTCTCGCTGCCATCGCCGCCAAGCACGGCAACTGATTTGCTATCGATTTCCCCGCTGTTGAAAAAGCTGTTGGACTCGCCGGCATGACTGCCGATCATCACCGCGGGCCATGTGACCGACGTAACAATCTTTCCGCTGTTGACGATCATATTGTCGGCACCACTCACGTAGATGCCGCGAAGAGTTGCCACAATATCTCCGCTATTGCTTATCGTATTGTGATTATCAAAGGCAATCATGCAAGAAGAATCGACAGATGTGATTAGGCCGGAATTATTCATTTTATTGAAATCGCCAGTTATAATTATTGAACCAGAAAATGAAACAATTTCGCCTTCATTATTGATAGTGTTGTCACTTCCATGAATAATAATAATATTATTTTCATATGAATACATAGTGCCAACATTGACGATGGTGCTATTGTTGCCATAGGCCAATATCGTGGTTGCACGGCTGAAAAGGCTGCCTTCGTTGGTCAGGACGAGGGAGTCACCGTAACTCTCTATGGCGTTGCTGTCGGCAAAGATTGATCCGGTCGGCAGGATGTGAACGAGATTTCCCCCACCGACGTGATTGATTTCACTTCCCAGATGGATGCCGATATCTTCAGCTACCAGACGACCGTGGATGAGAAAGGACTTGGCGCCATTTGGTCCTGTGCCGTCGATGGCGTCGCCGGCGGTCGTGACATAGGCGCCGGCCTCGACGATCCAGATATCGCCGGATGGCGTGGTGGCATCTATGCTCGCTTCCTGGTCTGCCTCGATTAAATGGATGGTCATGGCGATGTCCTCAATGCAGATGGTTTCCGACAGTAGCCATGGGTGGGGCAAAATTGACTTCCGGTCGGCTAGAGTCCGTGGACCGGCTGCAGTTTTATAACTCTCAACTCGCTAACCTCCCGTTAACCAACGGGGTAACTGCCCAAAGGCGTTTCGCGCCCTATTAACGGCCCTCTTTTAGGCTTTCCGGCCAGTCATTGGAGCCAAGTGCAGAGCAAGAGGGGGAACTCGCTCATGCGGAACCTGTACCGGATGCTGATTTCATTGCCGATCGCGGCCCTGCCGTTGCTGGCGGCGAGCCCGCATCTGTCGGCGGCGCCGGCCATGCGGCCAAGCGATGCGGTGCGCCTGTTGGCTGAGAGCAACACTGCCGATGCCCGCTGCCACATCCTGGCGCCCTCCGATCATCAGCAACTCGCCGACTACGTCGCCCGCGCCGAGGTCGCCGCCGCGCAACTGGATGGCGCCGCCGTGACCAGGTCGGCACTTGCCGCCGGCATCTCATCGGGCAACACCATGGCCTGCGACATGCGCACGCAGATCATGGTCGCGGCGACCCTGTCGGCGGCCCGCCGGGCCGAAAAGGAACTCGGCCCGCAGATCGCGGAACTGGTGAAGAAAGCCAAGGCGAAGAAGATCGCCCGCGCGCAGTCCGGCGCGAACAGGCAGGTCCGCGCCGCTGCCCTGCAGTTGCCGCCGGCCAACGATCAGAGGCACCTCTTCAGCCTCAGTGGATCGGGCGGGGCTCTCGACCTCTATACCCGCCATGCCGCGGCCTATTACATCGAGCGCCGCTGCCGCTTCCTCGCCTCCAGCGACACCATGGCCTTCTGGAAGCTGATCGTCATGCGCCACAACGCCATGATCGCGCGCTTCGGCGGCGCCGCCGTCACCGTGGCCAAGGCCACGGCAGCCGATTATGGCTCGGCGGCTTGCGATGGCGACAGCAAGGGTTTCGTACGCGCTGCCTGGAACGACATGCAGCGCTATCGCTGACGCTCGATGACTGAGCGGCAAACCTTCCTGCGGCCTGGCGGTTCCACCGCCGGGCCGTTGCCATTTTTGCCGCGCATACCGCTTGCAATGCGCCGGCTGGAGCGTGATGCCGAAATGTGGAAACCGCTTTTCGGATAACATCATGCTCAACATATTGGAATCGATCAGCTTTTATGCAATTGGGTAAGTCCACCCAATTGCATGCTGATTTAGCGCGGCAAACAGGGACCATCGGAACCGTCAGCAGGAGGTTGAGACCATGGCAAGGATCGCATTCGTCGGGCTGGGCAACATGGGTGGCCCGATGGCCGCCAACCTCGTCAAGGCCGGCCATGAGGTGACCGGCGTGGATCTCGTCGCCGACAACGTCAAGCGCTTCGAGGCGGCCGGCGGCAAGGGCGCCGGGCTCGCCGCGGCGCTGAAGGGGGCCGAGGCGGTGATCACCATGCTGCCGGCCGGCCCGCATGTCGCCGGCATCTATGGCGGCGCTGATGGCATTATCGCCGGCGCGGCCAGGGGTGCCCTGCTCATCGACTGTTCGACCATCGACGTCGCCACCGCCCGCAGCGTCGGCGCCGCGGCCGCCAAGTGCGGTTTCGACATGGTCGATGCCCCGGTCTCCGGCGGGGTTGGCGGCGCCACCGCCGCGACCCTGACCTTCATGGTGGGCGGCAGCGATGAAGCCTTCGGGCGGGCCGACCCGCTGCTCAGGGCCATGGGCAGGAAGATCATCCATGCCGGCGGCTCCGGCAACGGCCAGGCCGCCAAGATCTGCAACAACATGTTGCTCGGTATTTCGATGATCGGGGTGTGCGAGGCCTTCGTGCTGGCCGAAAGGCTGGGGCTCGATCACCAGAAGCTGTTCGATATCTCCTCCACGGCCTCCGGGCAGTGCTGGTCGTTGACGTCCTATTGCCCGGTGCCGGGGCCGCTGCCGGCATCGCCCGCCAACCGCGACTACCAGCCGGGGTTTTCCGCCGCCATGATGCTGAAGGACCTGAAGCTCGCCCAGGAGGCCGCCAGTGCCTCGGGCGCCGCAACGCCGATGGGCGCCGAGGCGGCTGCCCTTTACGCACTGTTCGTCGGCGGCGGCCACGCCGGCACTGACTTCTCCGGAATCATTCGCTTCCTGCGCGGCCAATCGTGAAGTTCAGATTCTGTAAACCGTAGCGGCACCGGTAAACGCTATCAGCAAAAATCAGGATAAATTTACCTAATCACTTGAGACGATTTTAAGGCGACTTGCCTAAGGTCATCCTCACAAGAGGCTGGATCAGAGTAATCCACCTTAATGGACGACAAGGGCAGGTGTTGATATGAAAACCCAGAGCAACAGTGCATTGCACGCAGTGGAAGAAGTCGATGGCCCCGTGATCAAGGGCCGTTATCTGGAAGCCTTGACGCTGATCGAGCGGCTGCATCGCCGCCTCCTCGATGTGATCAAGGACGAATTCGAGCGCAACGGCGAGCCGGAGGTCAACTCCGTGCAGGCGCTGCTGCTGTTCAATATCGGCGATCTGGAGCTGACTGCCGGCGAACTGAAGTCGCGCGGCTACTATCAGGGCTCCAATGTCTCCTACAATCTCAAGAAGCTGGTCGAAGCCGGCTATGTGAGCCACGAGCGCTCCAGCGCCGACCGGCGTTCGGTTCGCATCAGCCTCACCGACCGCGGCCGCGACATTCGCGCCAAGGTCGATGCCCTCTACAACCGCCAGCTCAAGGCGATCGAGGACGTCGTCGGATTGAATGTCGAGGAGTTCGACCGTCTCAACAAGGCCCTGACGCGCCTCGAGCGCTACTGGACCGATCAGATCCTCTACCGGCTGTAGGCAGCCGAAGACTTTTCTCCTGCAAAGAGCGACGGCATCGTCCGGGCCGGCCATTGGCCGCCCGGCGGTGCCGTATGCTGCCCGGCCCTCATCACACTCGCGTGTAAGGCACAAAAAAGCCTGAATCGGCTGGCACCGCTGGCGGTCATACTGGTATAGAGTAAAAACGGCTGCACCGGCCTGCGCTACAGGCCGACAGGAGGCGGTTTGCCAGGATGAACCGAGGCTGGATGCTGACATGACTTCAACGATCACCCGCCGTACGGCACTCGCCGGTCTGGTCACGAGCGGCTTGTGGCCGGCCACCGCCATGGCTGCCATGAAGGATTCCGTCAATCCCTTCGCCAGCACAAACTTCAACACCCACCCGGCGCCACCGACCACCACCCAGGTGGTGGAAGACGGTTCGGTCCTGCCGATGCTGACGCCTTCGGAGCCGATGCGCATGCAACTGGCCATCGGCCGCTACGAGATCATCGTGGCGCGCGGCGGCTGGCCGCGCCTGCCGCGTACGCGCATTCTGGTGCGCGGCACTGAAGATCCGGTCGTTGCCATACTGCGCCAGCGCCTCGCGCTGGAAGGCTATATGCCCTATCCGGAAGGGGGCTTTTCCACCAAGTTCGACAAGGAAGTCACCGCTGCCGTCAAGCGCTACCAGGCCAATACCGGGCTCTATACCCATGGCCGCCTCGACCTGGCCACCTCCAACCAGTTGAACGTCACCGCCGCCGAACGGCTCGACACGCTGAAGGCTAACCTGCCGCGGGTCGTTGAATACATCAAGAATCTCGGCGACCGCTACATCGTGGTGAACGTCCCGGCGGGCCAGCTCGATGTGGTGGAGAACGGCAAGCTCAGGTCGCGCCACAATATCATCGTCGGCAAGATCGACCGCCCGACACCGGTCCTGCAAAGCAGGATTTCCCAGATCAACTTCAATCCCTACTGGAATGCGCCGGTGTCCATCGTCAAGAAGGACATCCTTCCCCAGGTGCGCAAGAACGTCGATATCCTCAAGCGTCTGAACATCAAGGTGTTCGACGGCTATGGCGGCCCCGAGGTCGATCCGACCACCGTCGACTGGACCAATGTCGCGCCCGACCGCTACTTCTTCCGCCAGGAGCCGGGCGAGGACAACGCCATGGCGACGGTGAAGATCAACTTCCCCAACCCCTATTCGGTCTACATGCACGACACCCCCACCAAGCAGCTGTTCACCGAGGCCGCGCGCTATTTCTCCTCCGGCTGCGTGCGCGTCGACAAGGTGGACGTGCTGGTGGACTGGATCCTCGAAAACCATCCGGAGTGGACGCCCGAGCGGGTGAAGGAAGTCTCGGCCTCGGGCAAACGTGTCGATGTGAACCTCACCGACGGGCCGCAATTGCGCTTTGCCTATCTCACCGCCTGGGTCACCGACGACGATCAGACCCACTTCCGCCCCGATATCTACCATCTCGACGGCACCGGCTTCATCACCGGCCAGCCCGAGGGCCTGCCCGCCGAACAGCCCGGCTGATCGGCTGCGGACTAGCCCGGATGCAGCGTAGCGCAATGCGGGCTGCGCTTGCTGCGGCGATGGCCCGCAGTTCACGCAGTCGCGTTTGACTTAAGTTAAGGACCGATTGAAAAGTCTGGCCCTAAATTCGGGTCGATGTTGTAAGGTGGGGCCATGGACCAGTACCGAAAAGTCTGCCGCGAGGCGATCGCCCGCCTCAAGGCCGAAGGCAACTACCGCGTCTTCGCCGACCTGCAGCGCCATTGCGGCAGCTTCCCGCAGGCCCGCCACGCCGGGCCCGATGGCCATCGCGACGTCACCGTGTGGTGCTCCAACGACTATCTCGGCATGGGCCAGCACCCCAAGGTGCTTGCCGCCATGCACGCGGCTATCGACGAGGCCGGCGCCGGCTCCGGCGGCACCCGCAACATTTCCGGCACCACCCGCTACCATGTGGAACTGGAGGCCGAACTGGCGAGCTTGCATGGCAAGACCGGCGCGCTGTTGTTCAATTCCGGCTACATGGCCAATGAGGCGACGCTGCAGACCCTGTCGCGCCTCTTGCCCGGCGTCCTCCTGTTATCGGATGAACTGAACCATGCCTCGATGATCGAGGGCATCCGCCACGGCCGCGCCGAAAAGCAGGTGTTCCGCCACAACGACCTGAAGGACCTGGAGCGCCGCCTCGCAGCCGCCGAGCGCGGCCGCCCCATGATCGTGGCGTTCGAATCGGTCTACTCCATGGACGGCGATATCGCCCCCATCGCGGAAATCTGCGCCTTGGCGCGCAGATACGGGGCGCTCACCTATCTCGACGAGGTTCACGCGGTCGGCATGTACGGCGACCACGGCGCCGGCATCGCCGAGCGCGACCGGGTGATGGACGAGGTCGATATCATCGAGGGCACGCTTGCCAAGGCCTTTGGCGTCATGGGCGGCTACATCGCCGCCGATGCCGAGATCATCGATGCCATGCGCTCCTTCGCGGCGGGCTTCATCTTCACCACCTCGGCGGCCCCGGTGCTGGCGGCTGGCGCCCTTGCGGCCGTGCGCCACCTGAAGCAGAGCGGGGAGGAACGCCGCCTGCAGCAGCTGCACGCCCGCCTGCTGAAGGAGGCGCTCAGCAAACGCGGCCTGCCGGTGGCCTTCAGTGAAAGCCACATCGTGCCGGTGATCGTCGGCGACCCCAAGCGCTGCAAGACCTTGACCGATGCGCTCTTGGCCGAGTTCGATATCTACGTCCAGCCCATCAATCACCCGACCGTCCCCAAGGGCACCGAGCGCATCCGCCTCACCGCCACGCCACTCCACGGCCCCGCCGAGATCGCCCGCCTTGCCGATGCCCTCGACCAGCTCTGGCACCGCCTGGAACTCGCCAGGGCGGCGTGAGGCAGCGCGTAGATGGGGTAACGGGCGGGTAGCGCGGAAGGGCGGTCGTCCCTCAAACTGATGGTGTTAACGGAGTCGGGCTTTGTGGCCTGCTCCCAGCATCAACGAGGGACGACCATGGACTATTATGCTGGAATTGACGTTTCATTGGAATGCTCGAGCGTGTGCGTTGTCGATGCGAGTGGCAAGATCGTGCGGGAAGCCAGGGTGGCGAGCGAGCCGGATGCGCTGAAGGCGTGGTTTGGCTCACTGGGGCTGAGGCTGGAGCGGATCGGCTTGGAAGCGGGGCCGCTGTCGCAATGGCTCTACGGTGCGCTGAAGGGGGCTGGTCTTGCGGTGGAACTGCTGGAGACGCGGCACGTGCGCGATGCTTTCCGGGCGATGCCGGTGAAGAGCGACCGCAATGACGCGCGCGGGATCGCGCAGTTGATGCGGCTGGGTTGGTTCAAGCCGGTACACTGCAAGTCGATTGGCGCGCAGGAGACGCGCGCGCTGCTGACCGCGCGCAAGCTGATCCAATCGAAGCTGCGGGATGTCGAGAACAGCCTGCGCGGGATCCTGCGCGGTTTCGGGCTGAAGGTCGGCAAGACGACGCGGCGGAGTTTCCCTGGGCGGGTGCGCGAACTGGTGAGCAACCACGCGAGCCTGGAGGCGATCGGCCAAGCCCTGCTTTCGGTGCATGCGGTTTTGCTGCGGGAGTTCAACGCTTTCGAGAAGCGCGTGCGTGACTTGGCGCGCCAGGATGGCAAGGCCCGACTGTTGATGACGACGCCGGCGGTCGGTCCGATCGTGGCACTCACCTATGCCAGCGCCGTCGACGATCCGGCCCGGTTCAAATCCTCGAAGGCGGCGGGGGCGCATTTCGGGCTGACGCCAAGGAAGTACCAGTCTGGAGAGACCGATGTCAGCGGCCGCATCTCCAAGATCGGGGATGCAGCGGTGCGTTCGGTGCTCTACGAGGCAGCCAACATCATGCTGGTCAAGCCGATCAAGGGGTGTACGGCGCTCAAGAGCTGGGCGATGCGGATCGCCAGGCGCGCCGGCATGCGCAAGGCCAAGGTGGCGCTGGCGCGCAAGCTGGCGGTGATCCTGCATCGCATGCTCGCCGCTGAGCAGCCGTTCGATCCTGCCGCCGCGGCGGCCTGAACAGGAGGATACAAGCAGTTTTCGGGCGGGTCACGACACCAGCCTTCCCGAAAGCGAAGTCCCCTCGCCGGGACGATGGATCAGGTCAGGCCGCCATCCGGGCTGTCGAGGCATCCAGAGATGCCATCACGCTTCCGTAGATCGGACCGACCGATCCTCCACGCACCCCATCAGGCGGCGGCCTCAGAGCCGACCCCGAACAGAAGCAAGTCCCCGGCGAGCGGATGACGCAAAAAGGGATTGACAACACGGGCCCGTTACAGAAGCCCGGATGCAGCGAAGCGCAATCCGGGATTTGCCCACGGCAAAGACGAAGACCCGGACTACGCTTCGCGCCATCCGGGCTACGCTGGCGGCATGACCGGTATGCATCATCCATCGAACTGACGAATTTGCGCGAAGCCATGCCGCACGGGTAGGATCGCGCCTGAGCGATCTGTAGGATGAGCTTGCACCGCATGAGCCGGACCCGCTATTGGGTTCGGCAGCGCAAGGCGCGCGGAGCACAAGGGGAGCACCTGCCAACATGAACGACCAGACGGCCGCCGGGACGCTGTTTCCCGGTTTCTTCACCGCCAGCCTTGCCGACGATGATCCGGCCATCAAGGCGGCGATCGATGCCGAACTCGGCCGCCAGCGCCACGAGATCGAACTGATCGCCTCGGAAAACATCGTCTCGCGCGCCGTCCTGGAGGCGCAGGGCTCGGTGATGACCAACAAGTATGCCGAAGGCTATCCTGGCCGGCGCTACTACGGCGGCTGCGAGTTCGTCGACGTTGCCGAGCAGCTGGCCATCGAGCGGGCCTGCGAACTGTTCGGCGCCACCTTTGCCAACGTCCAGCCGCATTCCGGCGCCCAGGCCAACCAGGCGGTGTTCTTTGCCCTGTTGCAGCCGGGCGATACCTATATGGGTCTGAACCTCGCCTCGGGCGGGCATCTCACCCACGGCTCGCCGGTCAACCAGTCGGGAAAGTGGTTCAAGGTGGTGCCCTATAATGTCCGCCCCCAGGACCAGCGCCTCGATTATGACGAGATCGCCGCGCTCGCCCGCGAGCACAAGCCCAAGCTCATCATCGCCGGCGGCTCGGCCTATCCGCGCATCATCGACTTCAAGCGCTTTCGCGAAATCGCCGACGAGGTGGGGGCGATCTTCATGTGCGACATGGCGCATTTCGCCGGCCTCGTGGCGGGCGGCGTCCATCCCAATCCACTCGACCATGCCCACGTGGTGACCACCACCACCCACAAGACGCTGCGCGGCCCGCGCGGCGGCATGATCCTGTCGCGCGACGCCGACATCGGCAAGAAGATCAATTCCGCCGTCTTCCCCGGCCTGCAGGGCGGCCCGCTGATGCATGTGATTGCCGCCAAGGCAGTGGCCTTCGGCGAGGCGCTGCGCCCTGAATTCAAGGTCTATGCGCAAGCCGTCGCCGACAATGCCCGGGTGCTGGCGGAGTCGCTGGTCAAGGGCGGCGTGGCGATCACCACCGGCGGCACCGATACCCACTTGATGCTGGTGGACCTGCGCCCGAAGGGACTGACCGGCAAGGCCGCCGAGGCAGCGCTCGGACGCGCCGCCATCACCTGCAACAAGAACGGCATTCCCTTCGACCCGGAAAAGCCTATGGTCACCTCCGGCATCCGCCTCGGCACACCGGCGGGCACCACCCGCGGCTTCGGTCCACAAGAGTTCCGCGAAGTGGGCCGGCTCATCGTCGAGGTGCTCGATGGGCTTGCGCAGAACGGCGAAGAGGGCAATGCTGGCGTCGAGTCGTCGGTGAAGCAGAAGGTCATCGCGCTCACCGACCGGTTCCCGATCTATCGCTGATCGTCAGAAAACCCCGGGGGGAGGGGCCAAGGGATGCGTTGTCCCTATTGCAGCAATATCGAAACGCAGGTGAAGGACTCCCGCCCCAGCGAGGACAACGCAGCCATTCGCCGGCGCCGCTATTGCCCCGACTGCGGTGGCCGCTTCACCACTTTCGAGCGTGTGCAGCTACGTGAGTTGCAGGTGGTCAAGCGCACCGGCCGTAAGGTGCCGTTCGACCGCGACAAGCTCATGCGCTCCATCCAGATCGCGCTCAGGAAGCGCCCGGTGGAGGCCGACCGGGTGGAGCGGCTGGTAAGCGGCATCGTGCGGCGGCTCGAAAGCCTCGGCGAGAACGACATCAAGTCGGAGACCATCGGCAAGCTGGTCATGGAGGGCTTGCGGGTCCTCGACGATGTTGCCTATGTGCGCTTTGCCTCGGTCTACAAGAACTTCCGCGAGGCCAAGGATTTCGAGGAACTCCTCGGCGAGTTGTCGGGCGAAGGCGAGACGGCCGAGAGCTGATCGGGCGATGGCTGGTTCCGACGAACAATGGATGGCCCGGGCGCTGATGCTCGGACGCCGCGCCATGGGGCGATCGGGCGACAACCCGGCGGTCGGCTGCGTCATCGTGAAGTCGGGCTTTCCCGTCGGGCTGGGCTGGACCGGCGAGGGCGGCCGTCCCCATGCCGAGACGCAAGGCCTTGCCATGGCCGGTGACCAGGCGCGCGGCGCCACCGCTTATGTGAGCCTTGAACCCTGCGCCCATCACGGCCGCACCCCGCCTTGCGCCGAAGCGCTGGTCAAGGCCGGTCTCAAGCGCGTCGTTACCACCATCGAGGATCCCGACCCGCGCGTGGCGGGCCGCGGCCATGCCATCCTGCGGGCGGCGGGAATAACGGTCGAGACCGGGGTACTGGCGGATGCGGCGCGCCGCGATCTCGCCGGCTTTTTCTCCCGCGTCACCCGCCATCGCCCACACGTCTTTTTGAAGCTCGCCATGTCGCGCGACGGCATGATCGCCGCCGAGCGCGGAAAGCCCACCGCCATCACCGGCGAACCGGCGGGCGCCCGCGTGCATCTGATGCGGGCCGAGGCCGATGCCATCATGGTGGGGGTCTCGACCGTGCTGGCGGACGATCCGCTGCTCACCTGCCGCCTGCCGGGGATGGAGCAGCGTTCGCCCGTCCGGGTGGTGAGCGACAGCCGGCTTTCGATCCCCTTGTCCTCGCGGCTCATCGCCACCGCCCGCGAGGTGCCGTTGTGGGTGCTGACGACGGCCGAGGCGGAAAAGGCCAAGGCTGGGGCCGTGACGGCTGCCGGTGCCATCGTTATCGCCTGCAATCAGACCGCCGACGGCAAGGTCGATCTCTGCGATGCCATGGCGCAACTGGCGTCGCGCGGCATCAACCGCCTGATGGTGGAAGGCGGCGCCCACATGGCTCGCGCCCTCATCGATGAGGACCTGGTGGACGAGGCAATTTTCCTCATCGCGCCCAGGAACCTCGGGCAAGGGGGATTGCCGGCGCTCGCCGGCCTCGGCCTCGGTGCAGTAACGGCAAGTCCGCGTTTCGTGCTGGTGGATGAGGAAATGCTTGGGACCGACACGCTGAAGGCTTATGAGAGAACCCGCTGAAGGCGAAGAGCGAGGAAAGCCAGGGCATGTTTACCGGCATCGTCACCGACGTGGGCGAGATCGTGGATGTGGAAGAGCGCGGCGATACCGCCTTTTCCATCGCCTGCGGCTACAATGCCGGAACCATCGCCATCGGTGCGTCCATCGCCTGCGCCGGGGTGTGCCTGACGGTGCTCGAAACGACTGACCTCGGCGGCGGGCGCAGCGCCTTTGGCGTCGAGGCATCGGCCGAAACGTTGTCGAAGACGACGCTTGGCGACTGGCGCAAGGGCTCAAGGGTCAATCTCGAACGCTCGCTCAAGCTTGGCGACGAACTGGGCGGGCATCTGGTTTCCGGGCATGTGGACGGGGTCGGGCGCGTTGAGGCGATCGCGCCGGAAGGCGATTCGAAACGTTTCGAATTCACCGTTCCCGCCGAACTGGCGCGGTTTATTGCCGCCAAGGGCTCGGTTGCCCTTGACGGCACCTCGCTGACCGTGAACGAGGTGGCGGCCAATCGCTTCGGCGTCAACCTCATCTCCCACACCCTGAAGGTCACCACCTGGGGCAGGGCCCGGGTGGGCGACCGTGTGAATGTTGAAATCGACATGCTGGCGCGTTATGTGGCGCGCCTCCAGGAGTTCCGCTAGACAATGAAGACCAGCCCGAAAGCCCAGCCGACACTGACCGTCAGCGCCAATGTGCTGATCGTCGAGGCACGTTACTACGACGACCTGCTCGATGAACTGGGCGCCGGCGCGCGCGCCGCGCTCGATGCCGCCGGCGCCACCCACGAGACCGTCTCGGTCCCCGGCGCCCTGGAGGTGCCCGGCGCCATCGCCATCGCGGTCAAGACCGGCCGCTATGACGGCTATGTGGCGCTCGGATGCGTCATTCGCGGCGAAACCAGCCACTACGACATCGTGGCCGGCGAATCGGCCCGCGCCCTCATGGACCTGACGCTCGAGGGTCTCGCGGTGGGCAACGGCATTCTCACCGTCGACACCGAGGCGCAGGCCTGGGCCCGCGCCCGCCGCTGCGAGCATGACAAGGGCGGCGGCGCGGCCCGCGCGGTCCTGTCGATGATCGCCCTGCGCCGGAGTCTCGCCACCAAGGCCAAGGTTCATGGCTGAACGCCATCGCTCACCGCGCGAGGTTTCCCGCTCGGCAGCGCGCCTTGGCGCCGTGCAGGCGCTTTACCAGATGGACATCGCCCAGGCCGATCTGGCCGACGTGCTGGCCGAATACGGCTCGCTGCGCCTCGGTGAGGGTTTTGATGACGGCGAATGCGGACCGGCCGATTTCGCCTTCCTCAAGGACCTGGTGGAAACCGTGGTGCGCGACCAGAAGCTCATCGACCGCGAGGTCGACGCCGTCCTGATGGAAGGCTGGAAGCTCGCCCGCCTCGATTCCACCCTGCGCGCCATCCTGCGCGCCGCGGCGGCGGAGATCATCTTTCGCCCCGACGTGCCCGGCCGGGTCATCCTCAACGAATATATCGAACTGACGCTCGCCTTCTTCGGGCAGGACGAAAAGGGCTTCGTCAACGGCGTGCTCGACCGCCTCGCGCGGCAGCGCCGCGGGCCTGAGATGGACGGCAAGGCGGCATCGTGACGATCGCCGCCGAAATAGCGCCTGAGGTTCACGACGATGCCCGGGCGCGGCGCAACGCCTTCATTCTCGCCGTCGCCTTCGCGCTCTATTCCTGCGGCGCCATCAACATCATCGTCTCGGCCGGCATCGTCGGCACCATGATCGCCCCCGACAAGGGGCTGGCGACACTGCCGGTCACCACCTTCGTTCTCGGCACCGCGCTGTCGACCGTGCCGGCCTCGCTGCTGATGCGCCGCGTCGGCCGCCGGCCGGGGTTCATGCTGGGAGCGACCTTCGGCATATTGAGCGGCCTCATCGCCATGCTGGCGGTGTTCGAGCGCAATTTCTTCCTGTTCATCTTCGGCACCGCCCTGCAGGGTACCTATCAGGCGTTTGCCCAGTATTACCGCTTCGCCGCTGCCGACATCGCCAGCCCCGGTTATCGCTCGCGCACCATCTCCATAGTGCTGCTCGGCGGCGTCGCCGGCGCGGTGGTCGGCCCGCTGATCATCATGGAAACCAAGATGGCGCTGGCGCCGGTGCTGTTCGCCGGCTCCTATCTCGCCTCGTCGACCCTGTCGGTGGCGGCGCTTGGCCTGTTGACCTTCGTCGACATTCCCCATCACCGGCCCACGGCCGGCGGCGGCGACGACGATGCCCGACCGCTGCTGCACATCCTGCGCCAGCCGCGGCTGATTGTCGCCATGCTGTGCGGCATGATGAGCTATGGCCTGATGAACCTTCTGATGACCGCCACGCCGATCGCCATGCGCGGCTGCGGCTTCACGGTCAATGATTCGGCCTGGGTCATCCAGTGGCACGCGCTGGCCATGTTCCTGCCGAGCTTTTTCACCGGCGGCCTGATCGTCCGTTTCGGGGTCGAGAAAATTGCCCTCACCGGCATGGTCCTGCTGACGCTCGCCGGCGTCACCGGGCTCGCCGGCATCACCTTCGCCAACTTCGCCGTCGGTCTGGTGCTCCTCGGGCTGGGATGGAATTTCGGCTATGTCGGGGGCACCACCATGGTCACCGAATGCTACCGCTCATCGGAGAAGAACAAGGTGCAGGCGGTCAACGATTTCGCCATTTTCTCGACCGTGGCGCTCGCTTCGCTCACCTCCGGCAAGTTGCTCGACCAGATCGGCTGGTCGGCGGTCAACTGGGCCATGTTCCCGCTGATTATCGTGTGCCTGGCGGGGCTGTCGTGGATCGCGCTGATCGCCCGCCGCGACCGCCGCGCGGCCCGTGCGACGGCCGACAGTACGCTTGCCTGCGACATTTAGTCGAAGGATCAATCCCCTCCGGTCGTCAAATCGGTTGCGTCTGAACGTCAACTTTGGCATTTTCCGCCCGACTTTCCGGGGTCTCACGGGAAAGCGGGCGGGGTCGGGAGCCAAGGGGGCATGCCGACGGGTCAGTCTTCCATCCGGAAACGCAACAATCAAACAGCAAGGATGATCCCATGAGTTCCATACTCTGGCTAATCATTGCCTGCGGCGCCTTGTCGATCGTCTATGGCATCTGGGCGACCCAGTCGCTCATGGCCGCTGACGCGGGCACCGCGCGCATGCAGGAAATCTCCGCCGCCGTGCGCGAAGGCGCCCAGGCCTATCTCCGGCGGCAGTACTCCACCATCGCCCTCGTCGGCGTCGTCATCTTCATCATCGGCGGCTTCCTGCTCGGCTGGCTGCCGGCCGTCGGCTTCCTCATCGGCGCGGTGCTTTCGGGCGCTGCCGGCTTCATCGGCATGAACGTGTCGGTCAGGGCCAACGTGCGCACCGCCCAGGCGGCGACCCGTTCACTCGCCGACGGTCTCGGCATCGCCTTCCGCTCCGGCGCCGTCACCGGCCTTCTGGTGGCGGGGCTGGCGCTGCTCGGCGTGACCGTCTATTTCAGCATCCTGACCGGCGCGCTCCATTACGCCCCGACCGATCGCCATGTGGTCGACTCGATCGTCGCGCTGGGCTTCGGCGCCTCCCTCATCTCCATCTTCGCCCGTCTTGGCGGCGGCATCTTCACCAAGGGTGCCGACGTGGGTGGCGACATGGTGGGCAAGGTCGAGGCCGGCATTCCCGAGGATGATCCGCGCAACCCGGCCACCATCGCCGACAATGTCGGCGACAATGTCGGCGACTGCGCCGGCATGGCCGCCGACCTGTTCGAGACCTACGCGGTGACCATGGTCGCCACCATGGTGCTGGGCGCCATCGTGTTCGCCACGCCGGAACTCAAGCTGTCGTCCATGCTGTTTCCGCTGACCATCGGCGGCGCCTGCGTGGTGACCTCGATCATCGGCACCTTCTTCGTCAAGCTCGGCGCCAACAACTCCATCATGGGCGCCCTCTACAAGGGCTTCATCGCCACCGCCGTCCTGTCGCTGGTGGTGCTCTATCCGGTGACAAGCTGGACCTGGGGCGGCATGTCGATGCCCATCGGCGGCCAGGCCTTCACCGGCAACAGCCTTTATCTGTGCGGCGTCATCGGCCTTGCCGTCACCGGCCTGATTATCTGGATCACCGAATACTACACCGGCACGCCCTTCCGTCCGGTGCAGTCGATCGCCAAGGCCTCGGTGACCGGTCACGGCACCAATGTCATCCAGGGCCTTGCGGTGTCGCTCGAATCGACCGCCCTGCCGGCCCTCGTCATCATCTTCGCCATCATCATGACCTTCAACCTCGCCGGCCTCTATGGCATCGCGGTGGCGGTCACCACCATGCTGTCGCTGGCCGGCTTCGTGGTGGCGCTGGATGCCTTCGGTCCGGTCACCGACAATGCCGGCGGCATCGCCGAAATGGCCGGCCTGCCCGAGGAAGTGCGCAAGTCGACCGACGCTCTCGATGCGGTCGGCAACACCACCAAGGCGGTGACCAAGGGCTATGCCATCGGTTCAGCCGGCCTCGGCGCGCTGGTGCTGTTCGCAGCCTATACCCAGGACCTCAACTTCTTCATCGCCAACCCCGACAAGCATCCCTTCTTTGCCGGGCTCGGTGAGGTCCGCTTCTCGCTGGCCGACCCCTATGTGGTGGTGGGTCTGCTGTTCGGCGGCCTGTTGCCCTATCTCTTCGGCGGCATGGCGATGACCGCCGTGGGTCGCGCCGCGCAGTCCGTGGTTGAGGAGGTGCGCCGCCAGTTCAAGGAAAAGCCCGGCATCATGAAGGGGACGGAAAAGCCCGACTACGGCCGCGCCGTGGACATGCTGACCCGTGCCGCCATCCGCGAGATGGTGATCCCGTCGATGCTGCCGGTGCTGTCGCCGATCGTCTGCTTCCTCGGCATCTGGGCGATCGCCGGCAAGTCGTCGGCCTTCTCGGCGCTCGGGGCCATGCTGCTCGGCGTCATCGTCACCGGCATGTTCGTCGCCATCTCCATGACGGCGGGCGGCGGCGCCTGGGACAACGCCAAGAAGTACATCGAGGACGGCAATCTCGGCGGCAAGGGTTCCGAAGCCCACAAGGCCGCGGTGACCGGCGATACGGTGGGTGACCCTTACAAGGATACCGCCGGCCCGGCCGTCAACCCGATGATCAAGATCACCAACATCGTGTCGCTCTTGCTGCTGGCGGTGCTTGCCCATCTCGCCTGAGCGGCAGTCTCAACAACAAGAACCCCGCGCGGGATCCATCCCGCGCGGGGTTTTCATTTGAACGTCTTCCCCGCGAGATATCAGTGGGTCGGCGCCGTGGCGCCCGGATCGAAGCGGCCGATATTGGAGAAGATCTGCTGCAGGATCGTCAGTTCCTTGCCGTGGGTCGGCGTCGAGTTGGAGTTCATGTTGATGACTGCGCCGTCCTGCAGGCCGTACTGGGCGAAGCTTTCGACCTGGTCGGCCTGGTTGAAGCGGACGGCGATGACGGTGCGGCTGAGCACCTGCGGATTGAAGAAGGCGCGCGTCTCCACCTTGCTGGAGATGTAATAGTAGCTGTCGCCCGAATAGTTGACGGTGGCGGTGGTGGACGGCGAGCCCAGCAGCGCCTGCACCTCGGTCTTGCTCATGCCCGGCTGGAGTTGCTGCAGCGCATTCTCCGGCGCCTGGTAGCCCTGATAGTTGATGGTGGGCGAGCACGCCGACACGCCGGCGCCGCACAGCGCGGCGACGAGCGCCCAGGCCGCAAGTCTGATGCCGAATTTCGATTGCATGCTTGTACTGTGGGGGCGAGGCGACATATTAGACGTGTTTACAGTGTTCGCCCGGGTTCGCGAAGCGCAAAGTTGCGCGTTCCGCACCCCTGTTGGAAACCGGCCGCAGACCCATGAATTTCCGCCAGTGGTTCAAGTCAGAGGCTCCGCGCGCTGAGGTGCGAGGCGTTTACGATGCGATTGTGGCGCAGGCACGGCAGCCCGCCCTCTACGCCGTCCTCGAGGTCCCCGATACCGTTTCCGGCCGCTTCGACATGATCGTCCTGCATGCCTTCGTGGTGCTCCAGCGTCTGCGCGGCGGCGATGCTGAAGCCGATCTCTTCGCCCAGCACCTGACCGATGAATTGTTCAACGACATGGACCGCTCGTTGCGCGAGATGGGCGTGGGCGACCTCTCCGTCGCCAAGAAGGTGCGCCGCATGGCCGAGGTGTTCCATGGCCGCCTCAAGGCCTATGCCGAGGCCGCCCACGGCCCGGATGACGACTTCGCCGCGGCGCTCAGGCGCAATGTCTATGCCGGCGACGACAAGGCCGGCCATGCCGAACGGCTGGCAGCCTATGTCAAGGCTGCCTCGAAAGCGCTCGCCGCCACCCCCGTCGCCGACCTCCTGGCCGGCCGCGTGGATTTTGGCGGCTGCGAGCGGGCCATCGACGAGGCCGCATGATGACCGGGCAAACGCCGGAATTCTCGCGGCTGGTGGACGTCAGCCGTATTCCAGCCGAAGGGCTCCAGGAGATCATCGCCGCCGATGCGGTGGAATGCGAGCGGCTGGCCGCACGGCTGGGTGTCGAACGCGTGCTGGCGTTGACCGCGACGTTCAGTCTCACCCCCTGGCGTCACGGCGGGGTGCGGGTCAAGGGGCGCTTTGAGGCCAGGCTCGAGCAGTTGTGCGTGGTCAGCCTCGATCCCTTCATCACCACCGCGAGCGAGGAGGTGGAACGGCTGTTTGCCGGCGACAGCGAGCCCGGCTGGTCGGGTCAGGTGCGACATGTCGAACCACTGGAAGGTGATGAACCCGATCTCGTCCACGACGGCGAAGTCGACCTGGGGGAGCTCACGGCCGAGGAACTGGTGTTGGCGATAGATCCCTATCCGCGCAAACCCGGCGCCGTATTTGCCGGGAATGGCGAAAATCTGCCGGATGCGCCGCAGGCGGCGTCACAAAATCCCTTCCGAATCCTGGAGAAATTGACAAAGAAATAGAACCGGCTAGGTTGTCGTTACCTCGGAGCGACCGGGGTAATTCCGCGAAGGCTCGCAATCTTCATCGCCCGGCGCCGTGCCGGGTTTCACATGCCGGCCGGCAGCCGGATTGCGGGCCGGCCGGATTTGTCGCAATCTGCAACGGACAGAGTCTGGGGCGGCAGACTGAGGGTAGTGGGGTTTATGGCAAGCAAGTTGACGGTTTCGCTCGACGCCATGGGCGGCGATCGCGGGCCGGACATGGTCATTCCCGGTGTCGATGAGGCCCTGGCGCGCCATCCCGGCGTCCGTTTCCTGCTGTTCGGCGACGAGGCGCGGCTGGCACCGTTGCTCGAAGCCCATCCGCGGGTGCGCGCCGTGGCCGAGGTGCGCCATTGCGAGGTCTCGGTGGGCATGGACGACAAGCCCAGTCAGGCGCTAAGGCGCGGCCGCCGGGTCTCCAGCATGTGGCGCGCCATCGAAGCGGTGCGCGACGGCGAGGCCGGCGTCGTGGTCTCGGCGGGCAATACCGGCGCCCTGATGGCCATGTCCAAGTTCGTGCTGGACACTATCCCCGGCATTTCGCGCCCGGCAATCGCCGCCATCTGGCCGACCCTGCGCGGCGAGAGCGTGGTGCTGGACGTGGGCGCGACCATCGGCGCCGATACCGAGCAACTCGTCGACTTCGCCATCATGGGCGAGGCCATGGCGCGCTGCCTGTTCGGCATCCAGCGCCCTACCGTGGGGCTGCTCAATATCGGCGTCGAGGAGGTAAAGGGCATCGAAGAGGTGAAAGAGGCCGGCCGGCTTCTCAGGGCCTCGGGGCTGCCCATCGAATATCTTGGTTTCGTCGAGGGCGACGATATCGGCAAGGGATCGGTCGATGTGGTGGTGACCGAGGGTTTTACCGGCAATATCGCGCTCAAGACCGCCGAGGGTACCGCCCGCCAGATCGCCACCTACCTGCGCCAGGCAGCAGAGCGTTCGCTGCTCACCCGCATCGGTTTCCTGCTCGCGCGCAGCGCCTTCAAGGTCCTCAAGGACAAGATGGACCCGCGGGCCCGCAACGGCGGGCTGTTCCTTGGCCTCAACGGAATCGTGGTGAAGAGTCATGGCGGCACCGACGCGCTCGGCTTTGCCGCCGCCATCGATCTTGCTATTGAGATGGCATCGAGCGGGCTCATCGCCAAGATTGGCGCCGATCTTGCAGAGAAACATCGGCTCGACGAGCCCGAGCCGACAGCCCACGCTGCCTCGGCCGCACACAAGTGAAACCGGAGGCGCCAATGCGGCGTAGCGTGATCGAAGGGGTCGGCTCGTATCTGCCGCAACGGGTCCTGACCAACGCCGAACTGGCCGCAAGGGTCGATACCAGCGATGCCTGGATCAGCGAGCGCACCGGCATTCGCGAGCGTCATATCGCCGCCGACGGTGAATTGACCTCCGATCTGGCCGTCGCCGCCGCCAAGGCCGCCCTGGCCGATGCCGGCATCGAGGCCGGCGAGGTTGATCTGGTCATCGTCGCGACCGCGACGCCGGACCAGACGTTTCCGGCCACCGCAGCCACCGTGCAGGCGCGGCTCGGCATGACCACCGGCGCCTCGTTCGACCTGCAGGCCGTGTGCTCGGGCTTCGTTTACGGGCTGGCGACGGCCGATGCCTTCATCCGTTCAGGCCAGGCCGACACCATCCTGCTGATCGGCGCGGAGACCTTTTCGCGCATCCTCGACTGGAGCGACCGCGGTACCTGCGTGCTGTTCGGCGATGGCGCCGGCGCAGCGGTCGTGCGTGCCGCCGAAGGCGCCCCCGACATCGCCAGCCGCGGCATCATCACCAGCGTGCTGCATTCCGATGGCCGTTACCAGGACAAGCTCTACGTGGACGGCGGGCCATCGAGCACCGGCACGGTCGGCCATCTGCGCATGGAAGGCCGCGAGGTCTTCAAGCACGCGGTCACCAACATCGCCGCGGTCATGGACGAGGCGCTCGCCAAGGCCGGGGTCACCGCCGCCGATATCGACTGGTTCGTGCCGCACCAGGCCAACCTGCGCATTCTCGACGGCACCGCCCGGCGCTTCGGCATCCAGGACCAGCGCGTCGTGATCACCGTCGAAGGGCACGGAAACACCTCCGCGGCCTCCATTCCCCTGGCGCTCGATACCGCCGTCAAGGACGGGCGCATCAAGAAGGGCGACCTGGTGCTGATGGAAGCCATGGGCGGCGGCTTCACCTGGGGTGCCACGCTGGTGCGCTTCTGAAATCCGGGCCCGGGCCTGACTCAAAGTGTAAATGCCCGATGCCAAGGAGTTGAGATTGCTCGCGCATTGCTGATTTTGATTGCGTTGACCGGGACTTCGGCGCGCTTTACAGTCTAGCGAGTTTGGATGTGGCAAACCGGGGAATGTCATGACTGGCAAGACGCTGACGCGTGCGGACCTGAGCGAGGCAGTCCACAGGCAGATCGGGTTATCGCGCACCGAATCGGCAGATCTGGTCAAGACGATCATCGATCTGGTGTCCGATCGCCTGGTTGCAGGCGAGAAGGTCAAGCTTTCTTCCTTCGGCACCTTTATTGTTCGCGACAAGGGCGGCCGAATCGGGCGTAATCCCAAGACCGGCGACGAAGTGCCGATCACGCCGCGCCGTGTGCTGGTGTTCCGGCCGAGCCAGGTCATGCGCAGCCATATCAATGGCGGTACCGATCCCGGCGCCGACGACTGACGGGGGCGGCTGAGAGACAGACATTCCCGCGTTTGCAGCGTCAGGCGTTTCATCCGTTGCAACACGGGAGCGAGAGTGCCATGGACAAGGCGGCTGAAGCTTTCCGCACCATCTCCGAGGTGGCTGACGAACTCGATGTACCCCAGCATGTGCTGAGGTTCTGGGAAACGCGCTTTCAGCAGATAAAGCCCATGAAGCGTGGCGGCGGGCGGCGCTACTACCGGCCGGGGGATGTGGACCTGTTGAAGGGTATCCGGCATCTGCTCTATGACAAGGGCTACACGATCCGCGGCGTGCAGCGGATCCTGCGCGAGAGCGGCAATGCGCACGTGATTGCGATAGGGCAGGGCGAAGTGACAGCGGCGGATGCCTATGACGAAGGAAGCGACGGCGAGGCGGTCGAGACGACCCCCGCGCCGCGCCCGGCCGCATCGGCGGCCCTGACCCCGGCGCAGATCAGCGAGCTCGAACTGTCGCTGGTCGATCTCGCTGCCGCCAGACGCCTCCTGGGCGGCGGTTCGAAATCCGACACAGCGGCGAAGACGCAAGACTAATCAACCCTTTCGCTCATCCGATTGAGGTGTTATATCGCCCCCCGTCGGAGCGTAGCGCAGCCCGGTAGCGCACTACACTGGGGGTGTAGGGGTCGCCGGTTCGAATCCGGCCGCTCCGACCATTCTACCCCTCTCGAAGTTCCCTTCCACTTCAAGAGCTTAGCATACGCCAGGAGGAAAGGGAACTCTGTCTCGGCCTACCCTTGGACAGGGCTCGTTTTGATCGAGAACAGAAGAGCGGCTTGGACAGAATTTGGACAGGGTGCTGCCCGCCGGGGTGGGGAAGGGGGGCCGCCCTTGCCTCGCCTCACCGGAATCACCCCTCGAATTTTACTCACAGAAATTCTGGATCAACCCTGAAGCTAAGCCCGAGGTCGGGAGCAAGGCAAAAGATCTGAACGCTGCCTCTATGCCACCCCCTACAACACCCTCCACGCTGCCCCCTGCGCTACGCCCTATAATACCCCCACGCTGCCCCCTGCGCTCGCCGTACGCCGAGGGCTGTTTCCAAGACGATCACAATATGAAGTCAGATGAAATAGTACATTTATATCAATGCATTAGAAAAAAGGCGTCGCGTTGAGCCCAAGTTGAAGCAGCATAAAACCCTAGAGCGGTTCATTTTCTGTCGGAATTCGGGTCGGGGTAGGCAAATCAATTGATTTGTGATTCGAGCTGCATGCTGGACAAGGTGGCCAGCATGCATGACGCGAGCTTACTCCAATGATCTTCGTGAGCGCGTTGTTGGGGCGGTTGTGAGGGGGGAGACGACACGTTCGGTCGCCAAACGATTTGGTGTTGCGGTTTCGACGGTCGTGAAGTGGCATCAGCGCTACCGGGTAACCGGCAGCGTGGCGCCTGGCAAGATGGGCGGGCATCGCCGGCGCATCTGGAGCTGCACCGCGCCTTCATCGTGGAGCGCATCACCCAGACGCCGCATCTGACGCTGCATGCTCTCAAGGACGAACTGGCCGCCCGCGGTGTGAAGGTCTCTCATAACGGCGGTGTGGGAGTTTCTGCGCCGCGAGGGGCTGCGCTTCAAAAAAAACGCTGCTCGCCCTTGAGCAGGGCCGCGCCGACGTCGCCCGCCATCGAAGCGCTGGAAGGCCTGGCAACACCGTTTCGACCCGCGCCGGCTCGTCTTCATCGACGAGACCTGGATCAGAACCAACATGGCGCCGTTGCGCGGCTGGGGGCCGAAAGGCAAACGCTTGCGCGGCTTTGCCCCCAATGGCCGCTGGCGCACCCTGACCTTTCTGGGCGCGCTGCGTTGTGACCGGCTCACCGCCCCATGCGTGTTCAACGGTCCGATCAACGGCGAAACCTTCCGCGCCTACAGTCGGCAGAACGTGGCCGAGACGAACCGGCGATTCTTCTTCCTTTATATCGATGAGTTTCATTCGTTCACGACGGCAGCCTTTGCAGACATGCTCCCGGAGTTGCCAGTACGGTTTGGGCGTGGTGCTCAGTCATCAGCACATGGCACAGCTCGATCAGAACGTGCGCGAAGCCATTCTCGGTAACGTCGGTACTCTCATCGCATTCCGTGTTGGTGCGACCGATGCGACGTTGCTCTCGAAGCAGTTTGCTGCCGATGTTCCGCAGCCGCCCGACCTCGTAGGGCTCGCAACATATCGAGATGTATGTGCGACTCGACTGATCCACGGGCAACCGAGCAAACCATTTTCGGCGCGGTCATTTCCGCCGTCGGTCTCGGTTCCCCAGGCCGTGTAGCAGGATATACAGCGAGCAAATAAGGGACTAGAAAGGGACTAAGAGACTAACGAGTTTTATCTAAGTTATTGATTAATTGGTGCCGGCTGAGGGACTCAACCCCCGACCCCCTGATTACAAATCAGGTGCTCTACCAACTGAGCTAAGCCGGCCCGATAAAGACCATGGCGGGTGATTAATCGCTTTTTTGCCGGCGCTCAACCGGGGCATGGGTGATCCTGACGATTATGTCCCGGCGATCAGCCGGCGCAGGTAGGTGCCGTAGTCGGATTTCTGGTAGCGCTCGGCGATCAGAAGTTCCAGGGCGGCAGCGTCGATCCAGCCGCTGCGCATAGGCGATCTCCTCCGGGCAGGCGATCTTCAGGCCCTGGCGGTGTCTCGATGGTGCGCACGAAGTCTGCCGGCCTCCAGCAGCGAGTCGTGGGTGCCGGTGTCGAGCCAGGCAAAGCCGCGGCCGAGTCGCTCGACGTGCGAGCTCGCCGCGCTCGAGATAGGCGCGGTTGACGTCGGTGATCTCCAGTTCGCCGCGCGCCGAGGGCTTCAGGCCGCGCGGCGATGTCGACCACCTGGCTGTCGTAGAAATAGAGCCCGGTCACGGCCCAGTTGCGACTTCGGCTGCTGCGGCTTTTCCTCGATGCTGACGGCGGCCGGCCGTCGCGCGTCGAACTCGACCACGCCGTAGCGCTCCGGGATCGTGCACCTGATAGGCGAAGACGGTCGCGCCCTGGCCGTGCCGCGCGGCCTCGCCGAGCAGTCTGCGACAGGCCGTGGCCGTAGAAGATGTTGTCGCCGAGCACCAGCGCGCACGCGGTCGCCGGCGATGAAATCGCGGCCGATCAGGAAGGCCTGGGCGAGCCCTTCGGGCTTGGGCTGCGCGGCATAGCGAAGGTCGCATGCCCCACTGGCTGCCGTCGCCCAGCAGCCGCTCGGAACTGCGGCGGGTCGTGCGGCGTGGTGATGATCAGGATGTCGCGGATGCCGGCCAGCATCAGCGTCGACAGCGGATAGTAGATCATCGGCTTGTCGTAGACCGGCAGCAGCTGCTTGCGACACGGCATGCGTCATCGGGTAGAGCCGCGTGCCGGTGCCGCCGGCGAGGATGATGCCTTTCATGGCCATGCCTGCCAGATCCTCATCGAGTGACGCCCATCAAGCCCGATCGCCGGCCGCGAAGCAACGGGCAAGGCCGTCCTGCCAGTGCGGCAAGCGCGAGGCCGAATGCCGATGCGGTGGCCGCGGTCGAGCGTGAATTGAGCGGGCGCCGGGCCGGGGTGGGACAGTTCGCGGTGGTGGTGGCCTCAAGGCGTGGCCGCCGGTGACCGCGGGCTGCCCATGCATCGAAGATCGCCGCGGCGAAACCGTCCCAGGTCGTCGCGCCGCCATTGGTGAGGTGGTAGGTGCCGCAAAGCCCGTCGCCGGGCGCGGCAGGGCCTCATGCCCATGTCTAGAAGGCCCGCGGCGAGGTCGCCGGCAGGAGTCGGGCCGCCGATCTGGTCGGCGACCACGGTCACCTCGTCGCGCTCGCCCGCCAGCCGCAGCATGGTCTTGAGGAAGTTTCTGCCCGTTGCGCCGTAGACCCACGCTGTGCGCAGGATGAGGTGGCCGATCGGCGGGCCCGGATCGCCGCCTCGCCCGCCGCCTTGGTGCGGCCATAGGCGCCGAGCGGTGAAACCGGGTGATCGGGCGGGTCAGGGGTGCGACGCCGAGCCGTCGAAGACATAATCGGTGGAGACATGCACCATGAGGGCGCCCGCCCCGGCGCACCAGCGGGCGATCGCGGCCGGGCTTTCAGCATTGACCGTGTGGGCGCGCGGCTTCTTCGCTCTCCGCCCGGTCGACGGCGGTCCAGGCGGCGGCGTTGATCGACCACGGCGCGGGCGGGCGGCGTCGAGCGCCGGCGCCAGGCGTGTCGGGCTCGTCCAGATCGATGCCGCGGCGCGGCCAGCACCACCGTATCGAGGTTGTGGGCCGGGCCTGGGCGCCGAGCGCGCGAGCCAGCTGACCGCTTGCCGCCGATGATCGCGATGGGCCCTGCAACCGGGCTCACCGCGCCGCACCGCCGAGGCCCAGGCGGCGGCCGTCATCGACGCGTTCCTGCAGAGGCCGCCACCAGCGCCGGTTGGCGAGATACCATTCGACCGTGCGCCTTCAGCCCCTTCTCGAAATCGTCACCGACGGCGTCCAGCCCAGTTCGTCTCGATCGCGACGGGTCGATGGCATAGCGCAGGTCGTGGCCCGGCCGGTCGGTAACAAAGCTGATCTGTTCGGCGTAGGCGACGGCCGCCGGGGCGGGGTGTCAGTCGTCGATCAGGGCGCAGATGCGCCGCACGACCTCGATGTTCGCGGCCTCGGCCCGGCCGCCGACATTGTAGGTGGCGCCGGCCGGCCCCTCTCCAGCACGCACCAGCAGGGCGTGGGCATGATCCTCGACATAGAGCCAGTCGCGCACGTTCTCGCCCTCGCCGTAGACGGGCAGGGGCTTTTCCGCCAGCGCGTTGATGATGGTCAGCGGGGATCAGCTTTTCCGGAAACTGGTGGGGGCCGTAGTTGTTGGAGCAGTTGGTGACCATGACCGGCAGGCCGTAGGTGCGCTGCCAGGCCCGCACCAGATGGTCCGATGCCGCCTTGACGCCGAATAGGGCGATGCGGGATCATAGGGCGGGGCCGCGGTGAACAGCCCGCGGCCCCGAGGCTGCCGAACACCTCATCGGTGGAGACGTGGATGGAAGCGGAAGGCTCGCGGCGCGCCGCCTTGCAGCCGCTCCAGCGGGCGCGGGCGGCTTCCAGCAGGCAATAGGTGCCGACGATGTTGGTCTGCGATGAAGGCGGCGGGTCCGTCGATGGAGCGGTCGACATGGCTTTCGGCCGCCAGATGGATGACGCAATCGGTGCTCGGCCTCGCAACAGGTCGGCGATCGGCCGGCGCCGTCGCGAGATGTCGATGCGGCACGAAGCGGTAAGCGCGGATCGGCCTCGACTGGCGCCAGCGAGGCCGGGTTGGCGGCATAGGTGAGCTTGTCGGCGTTGACCCAGGTATGGGCGTCGCGGCGATCGATGTGGCGGCACACCGCTGAACCGATGAAGCCCGCGCCGCCGGTGACGAGGATGCGGCTCATGATGCCGCGTCTCCAGCGAAAGTGAAGATGTCGCCCAGATCGGCCAGGCGCGGGTGCAGCCGGTCCCTGGCGGAGAGAATGGCCTCAGCCGCGCTCACCGGCCAGGCGATCGCAAGCGCTTCATCGTCCCACAAAAGCACCGCGTCGTGCTCGGGGGCATAGGCGGCGGAGACCTTGTAAAGGACCTCGGTAGTCCGGCTGAGAGCGTACGAACCCGTGGGCAAAGCCCTCCGGCACGAAGAAGCTGCTTGCCGTCGTCGGCGCTCAGTTCCACCGCCGGCATGGCGGCCAAAGGTGGGCGAACCACGGCGCAGGTCGACGGCCACATCGAGAACGGCGCCGCGCACCACCCGCACCAGCTTGGCCTGGGCATGGGGCGGGGGCTGGAAGTGGAGGCCGCGCAGCGTGCCTTTCAATCGCGACAGGGAATGGTTGTCCTGCACGAAATCGCAAGTGATGCCCACTGCGGCAAAGGCGGCCCGGCTCCAGGTCTCGGAAAAGAACCCCCGGTCATCGCCGTGGCGCGCCGGCGCCAGCACCCTGAGGCCGGCAATCGCCAGCTTCACCGGTTCATCCAGCCTTGCCATCAGCCGTGCCGCGCAATCGGGGTGGTCATGTGAAGGTGCTAAATGCTAAATCAGGCAAGATCAACAGTCGGTTCATTCAAAGGTTTTGACGCGCATGACGATGTTGAAATCCATCGCACTGGCGCCGGTCTGGTTCCTGCAGGTCTTCGGCATGTCCAAATCGTTCAGGGACAACCCGATTATCGGCAGCCCGCTTCTCAACCGGCTGGGCCTGCACTGCGCACGGCTGGTCGCGGCGCATGCGCTCAACCGTTTGCGTCTCGTCACCCTGAGCCCGCTGGTCGGCGCCGAAACGCGCCAGCGGTTTGACCGCGACGGCTTCGTGGTGATCGAGAATTTCCTGCCCGCCGACCAGTTCAAGGCGCTGGAGGCCGAAGTCCGGTCGTGCCGCGGCAAGGTGCGCGAATGCATCCAGGGCGATACCAAGACCCATCGCATCCTGCTGGATGACGAAACACTTGGCGCGATGCCGGCGCTCGCCCGATTGATCGACGATCCCGGCTATGAGCGGCTGCTGAAATACTGCTCCGCCCGCCTCAAGCGGCCGCTCTTTTATATACAGTCCATCAAGAACGGTTTTATCGCCGGCGGACCCGATCCGCAAAAGGTGTTGCATGCCGACACCTTCCATCCCACCATGAAGGCGTGGTTCTTCATCGACGAAGTGAGCGCCGACAAGGGGCCGTTCACCTATGTGCCGGGCTCGCACCGCCTCACCTGGGCGCGTCTGAAGTGGGAGTACCGCCGCTCGATCACCGCTCGCCACTTCAAGGACGGCTATTCGGAAAAAGGTTCGATGCGCGCCGAGCCCGCCGACCTGGCCGAACTCGGCCTGCCGGACCCCAAGGCGATCACCGCCCGGCCCAACACACTGGTGGTGGCCGATACCCACGGCTTTCATTGCCGCGGTGCGGCGGCACCGCGTTCGAGCCGGCTGGAGATATGGGCTTTCAGCCGCACCAACCCGTTCAATCCGCTGCCCGGCTTCGGGCTGAAGATCTTCAGCCGCATCGAGTACCGCCTTGCCCATGCCTGGTGGCGCTACGAGGACGAGCGCGCGCGGCGCCGCAACACCGTTTCCTCATGGCACCCGGTGCCCAGCGAGAAGATGCACGAGGACGTTTAGGGGACAATACCAAAGGACCTGGCCGATTGCGCGTGGCGCCGACAAGCAATAGCGATAACAAGCGGAAATCCGGGGCGCTGCTCCGTCAAGGGCTTCTCGCTGTGGTGTCGATCGCCAGTCACACTAGCACTACTTTGGCAGATTAAAAATATATTATCCAAGTTGGCGTGAAACTGCGTGTTCCGATGCCCACAGGAGCGCGCTATGCTGAGTTGGAATACTGAACTTGAGCGCTGGCTTGCGCCGTTTGTCGCGGCGCTACGGCATAAGGCGGGCCGCGGATGTGTCCTCTCTATGTCGCGGGTTTGATTGGTCCAGGAGATCGCAAGAGCGTTCAGCCGATGGCGGCGCGCGCCAGCAAGGTCCGCTACGATCAGCTTCATCATTTCGTCGCTGCCGGAGTTTGGGACAGTGCTCCACTCGAGGCTGCTCTGCTGAAGGAGGCAGATGGCCTGGTTGGCGATGCGGCGGTGGTTTTCTTGTCATCGATGACACGGCATTACCCAAGAAGGGACGTCACTCGGTTGGCGTCGCGCCACAATATGCCTCGTCGCTCGGAAAGACTGCCAACTGTCAGTCGCTGGTCTCGGTAACGTTGGCGTCGCGCGAGGTGCCGGTGATGGTGGGCCTGCGGCTATTCCTGCCCGAGAGCTGGACAGATGATCCTGAGCGCATGGCGCGGGCCCGTGTGCCGAAGGATAGACAGACTGCTCTGACAAAGCCGGAGATTGCGATCGAGGAGATCGACCGCGTCATCGCCTCCGGTGCGCGTTTCGGCTGTGTGCTTGCCAATTCAGGGTATGGCTCCAGCGGGCCTTTCCGTCAGGCCTTGAGCGAGCGCGGTCTGCTGTGGGCGGTGGGTCTGTCGCGGCGCCAGAACGTCTATCCCGCCGACGTTGCCCTGATCTTCCCCGTCGCGCAGACCGGAAAGCCCCGCAAATACCACATCCCTGATCAGCCTCCGGTCTCTGCTGAAGCGTTGTTGGCCGGAGGGAAATGGCAAAAGGTCAGCTGGCGGCGGGGCACCAAAGGTCGGCTGACATGTCTCTTCGCGGCCCGCCGTGTCCGCGTTGCGGATGGCCATAAGCATCGGATGCTCGATAATCGTATGCAGTGCATGCCTGGCGACGAGGTCTGGCTCGTCGGCGAGCGGCGGTCGACCGGGGAGCAAAAATACTATGTGTCGAACCTGCCGCCCGATGCCACCATCAAGACGCTTGCTGCCACGATCAAGGCCAGGTGGATCTGTGAACAGGCCCACCAGCAGCTCAAGGAGGAGCTCGGGCTCGACCACTTCGAAGGTAGATCCTGGACGGGATTACATCGACATGCGTTGATGACGATGATCGCCTACGCCTTCCTCCAATCCCGCCGCCTCAAAGCAGCGGGACGGAAAAAAAAGAGTCTCGGGACCGCCGCCACAACCGAGCATGCCGGCCATCAGGCAAGCGATCCTCGACCTCTTCGCACGACCTCCACCCCGACGATGCCCTCACTGTGACATGCTCATTGCAGAAATCGCCGAACCTAAAGTGCCAAAGTAGTGCTAGGTCACCGACTGATAAGTTCTGAGCCAGATTTGCATTGATGCGAGTTGAACCAAGCGAGGAAATTGTCGTCT
>CAVVDT010000011.1:0-216543 GCA_963747005.1 uncultured Alphaproteobacteria bacterium
CATATCGACCCGCTCGAAGTGGTGGCCCAGCGCGGCTTCTGGGCGGTTCCCGTTGCCGGCGCCATCCTCTTTGCCATGGGTCGCACCCGCGATATTGCCCGTGCCTTCCAAACGCCGCGCCTCATGGGCATGCTGTTCCCTTCTTCCTCATGGTGGCCATAAGCTGGGGGTTCTTCGTGTGGGCGGTGGGCGTCGGGCGCACGCTGGAGACCAGCCTTGGCTACTACATCAACCCACTGCTCAGTGTCCTCATCGGCAATGTGCTGCTGGGTGAACGCCTCACCGCCTTGCAGAAAGGTGCCGTTGGCCTGGCGGCAACGGCGGTCGTCATCCAGACCCTGGTGGTGGGCGTCTTTCCGTGGCTGGCGCTGACGCTGGCGGGGAGCTTTGCCATGTACGGCTATCTGCGCAAGACAATCGACGTCGGACCGGTGCAGGGCTTCTTCGTGGAAGCGCTGCTGTTGTCGCTGGTCGGCATCGCCATCATGGCCTGGCTGGTTGCTCACGGCCGGGCGAGCTTCGGCGGCACCTGGCACGATACCCTGCTGTTGATCGCCTGCGGGCCGATGACCGCGGCACCCTTGATGCTGTTTGCCGCCGCCGCCCGCCGGGTGCGGCTCGCCACCATCGGCATCTGCAATACATCGCCCCGACCGGCCTGTTCCTCACCGCCATTTTCGTCTTCGGCGAACCGGTCGATGCCGCGCCTGACCGGCTTTGCCCTCATCTGGACGGCATTGGCGCTTTATTCCTTCGAGGCCTGGCGGCTCACCGGAAGATCAGAAGCTAGAACTTGCGCGTGATGTCTGCCTCGCCGGGGACGTGGCGGGGGCGGGCGAGGCGCCGCTTGAAGGCCGGCAGGATCGCTTCGGCGCTGTCGACCACGTCGAAATGCACTTCCAGCCCGGCGCGTACGAACTGTTCGGTGCGCATGTGGGCAATGAGCTTGATGAGCAGTGCCCATAGTTGTCGATGTTGGCGAGGACGATGGGCTTTGAATGCTGTTCGAGCTGCGCCCAGGTGGAAACCTCGATCAGCTCCTCCAGCGTGCCCATGCCGCCGGGCAGGGCAACGAAGCCGTCGGTTCGCGAACATGGTCATCTTGCGTTCGTGCATGTTGGCGGTGACGATGAGCTCGCTCACCTCCGTCAGCATCAATTCGCGCCGTACCAGGAACTCCGGAATGATGCCGATCACCCGGCCGCCGCCGGCCAGCACAGCGCGCGCCACCTCGCCCATCAGCCCGAGGCCGCCGCCGCCGTAGACCAGGCCGATGCCGTCCGCCGCCAGCGCTGCGCCCAGCGTGCGGGCAGCGGCGGCATAGACTGGATTGAGGCCCTTCCCCGAGCCGCAGTAGACGCAGATGAATTGATTCGTTGCCATGGCCGCCATGTCACCTTGCGCGCTGCCCGGCGTCAAGGCGACATGCCGGTACCGGGCTCACGCGGTTGAGTGTCGGAATTAACTTGCACCCGAACCATGGCTCACCTTAGGCATTTCGGCCGATTTGCCTTGCGATAGCGCAGCGCTTAATTATAGGTGTGGGGCCAGGGCAACAGGGGCTGCGCGGACGCATGGGTCGGTTCCGCGCAATTGGGCAGCATCTTTTTAGGTAGCGAACGCATGGCAATGAAACCTCTCGTGCTTTACGTCGGTGCAGCCGTTGCAACGGCTGCCGTCCTTGCCGGCGTGAACTACAGCCGCTGGTCCCGCTGGCAGGCCCCTGTCAGTGTCCCCGGACCGCGCGAGGTCAAGATCGAGCCGGCGCCGCAGTCGCCCCCCGCTCAGCCGCCAGCCAAGCAAGCGACGGAGCAACCGGCCAAGCAGGCAACGGAGCAGCCGGCCAAGCCGCTAAACAGCAACAACCGGCAAAGCAGGCCGAACAGCAACAGCCTGCCCAGAACGGCGAGCAACAACCGGCCAAGCAGGCGACGGAGCAGCCTGCCCACCAACCAGCCAAGCAGGTTGAGCAGCAACAACCCGTCCAGAAAGCCGAGCAACAGCCGGCCAAGCAGACCGAGCAGCAGCAGGCGGCGATCCAGCCGCCGGTCGTGGCGCCGCCGGTCCCGCCGGTGCCGGCTGAAGACGCCCTGTCGTTCGACATCGTGCGGGTGGAAGGCGACGGCGCCACCGTGGTCGCCGGGCGTTCCGCACCCGGCGCCGATGTCGTGCTCAAGCTCGACGGACAGATCATCGGCCGCAGCCATGCCAGCGAACGCGGCGAATGGGTGATCGTTCCGGAACAGCCGATCGCCAAGGGCGACCACCTGCTTGTGCTGGAATCCCTTGGTGCCGACGGCAAGGTCACTGTGGCCCGGCAGTCGGTGATCATCAAGGTGCCCGACAATGGCACCGACAAGCCGCTCATCGTGCTCTCCGAGGCGCAAAAGCCCTCCCAGGTGCTGCAGGCACCGGAGAAGACCGAGCAGCAGGTCGCCGAAGTACCGGCAAAGCAGCCTGCCCAGCAGCAGGCAACCGAGCAGCCGGCAAAACAGCCCGCCCAGGAACAGGCAAGCGAGCAGCCGGCAAAACAACCCGCCCAGCAGCAGGCAAGCGAGCAACCGGCGCAGCAGCCTGCCCAACAACAGGCCGCCGAGCAGCCGGCAAAGCAGCCTGTCCAGCAGCAGACGACTGAGCAACCGGCAAAACAACCCGCCCAGCAGCAGACGACCGAGCAGCCGGCAAAGCAGCCCGCCCAGCAGCAGGCCACGGAGCAACCGGTGCAACAGCCTGTCCAGCAGCAGACTGAGCAGCCTGCCCAGCAACAGGCCGCCGAGCAGCCGGCAAAGCAGCCTGCCCACCAACAGACGCAGAGCAGCCGGCTCAGCCTACCGCGCAAGAGATCGCCAAGCAGCAAGCCGACAAGGCCGCCCGGCAAGCCACGGCACAGAAGGCTGAAGAAGCCGCTGCGGCGCAGAAGGCTGCCGAAGTCGCCGCCGCGAAGAAAGCCGAAGAAGCGGTTGCCGCAAAGAAGGCTGAAGAAGCCGCTGCGGCGCAAAAGGCTGCCGAGGCGGCCGCCGCGAAGAAGGCTGAAGAGATGGCGGCTGCAAAGAAGGCGGAAGAACAGGCAGCGGCAAAGAAGGCGGAAGAAGAGGCTGCCGCGAAGCAGGCCGAAGAGGAGGCCGCGGCAAGAAAGGCAGCCAGACAGGCAGCGGAAAAGGCCGCCCAACTGGCACTAGGGCTCAACAGCGTCGATTACAACGATGCCGGCGACATGACGTTCGCCGGCCATGCCGTGCCCGGCAGCACCGTGCGGCTTTATGTCGACAACGGTTTTCTGGCCGACACGACGGCCAATTTATCCGGCAACTGGACCTTTGCGGGCCACGAGAAGATCGCCGTCGGCGACCATCAATTGCGCGCCAATTCCGTCGATGCCGAGGGCAACGTCGTGGCGCGCATCGAACTGCCGTTCGCCCGCGCGGGCCAGGAAGAGGTCGCGGCCTTGCAGAAGTCGCGCGACCTCGCCAAGCAGGCCGGCAGCGAAAACACCACCAAGAAGGTCGAGCAGCCCCAGACAGAGGCGCCCGCCAAGACCCAGCAAACCGTCAAGGCCGAGGAACCGGCCAAGACCGAGGAGGCCGTCAAGATCGAGCAACCGGCCAAGACCCAGGAGCCCGCCAAGACCGAAGAACCCGTCAAGGCGCCGGCCATGCCCCAGGAGCCGGCCCGGCAGCAGGTCGCCAAATCGACCGAGCAGACAGCCGAGCAGCCTGTTGCCAAGGTGGGCCGGGTGGTCATCCAGCCGGGCAACAACCTGTGGCGCATCTCGCGCATCATTTATGGCAAGGGCCATGAATACACGGTGATCTATCAGGCCAACCGCGACGCCATCCGCAATCCCAACCTCATCTATCCCGGCCGATCTTCACCACCCCGGGCATCGTGCCGCCGAAATTTATCGATCCCCGCCGCCGTCGGCCGCTGACCCAGGCCGAAATCGATGCCGCCGCCGCTGCTGCGGAGTAGGCGGCCGGCAAGGGGGAGGGGTGCCGGCTGGTGGCATTGCAAACGCCGCCGCCGTTACCCAGATAGCAAGGGTCCCGGCGAGCTGTGACCGTGCGGCGGGCCGGGCGCCCGCCGTTTTCATCTGCCTTGTCCGGAAAGTGAGAGATGTCCCGCCACCTTCCCATCACGCCCCGCGCTGCTGATCTTCGCGACAAGAGCCAGCTTGCGACCCTGCGCGCCGTCTGCCCTATCTGTGGCCCGAGGGACGCCTTGACCTGAAATGGCGGGTGGTGGTGGCCTTCGCGGCGCTCGTCGCCTCCAAGGTGGTGACGGTGGCGACGCCTTTCGCCTTCAAATGCCGTCGATGACCTGACGGCGCTGGAAAAAGCCGGCGCATCGACGACCGCCGCCGTCGTCGTGGCGGTGCCGCTGACCATGATCCTTGCCTACGGGCTCGGCCGCGTGATGATGGTGGCGCTGGCGCAGTTGCGCGATGCCTTCTTCGCCAAGGTCGGCCAGCATGCGGTGCGCGAACTGGCCATCCGCACCTTCCGCCACCTGCACGCTCTGTCGTTGCGCTTCCACCTCGAACGCCGCACCGGCGGCCTGTCGCGCATCATCGAGCGCGGCACCAAGGGCATCGACACGATCCTGCGCTATTCGCTGTTCAATACCTTTCCCACCATCCTCGAACTCGCCTTCGTGTGCGTGATCCTGGCGTGGAATTTCGGCTGGATCTACGCTGCGGTGACCGTCGTCATGGTGATCGTCTATGTGACCTACACCTACCTGGCGACCGAGTGGCGCATCAATATCCGCCGCACCATGAACGATGCCGACACCGACGCCAACACCAAGGCCATCGACAGCCTGCTCAACTTCGAGACGGTGAAGTATTTCGGCAACGAGGCCCACGAGGCCGGCCGCTTCGACCGCTCCATGGCCCGCTACGAGCGCGCCGCGGTCCATTCCTGGACGTCGCTTGCCGTCCTCAACGCCGGCCAGACGGCGGTGTTCTCGGTGGGCCTCACCATCTGCATGCTGCTGGCGGCCCGGGGCATTGCCGCCGGTACCATGACCATCGGCGACTTCGTGATGGTCAACGCCCTGCTCATCCAGGTCTACATGCCCCTCAATTTCCTCGGCAGCGTCTACCGCGAGATCAAGCAGGGCATCATCGACATCGAGGCGATGTTCGATCTCTGAGCGTGCCGCCCGATATCGTCGACCACCCCGGCGCCCGCCCCCTCGAAGTGGACAAGGCCGAGATCGAATTCGATCATGTCTCGTTCGCCTACGAGGCCGCCCGACCGATCATCGCCGACCTCGACTTCAAGGTACCGGCCGGCCACCGGGTGGCGATTGTCGGTCCCTCCGGGGCGGGCAAGTCGACCATTTCGCGGCTCTTGTTCCGCTTTTACGAGGTGACGGCCGGTGCCATCCGCATCGACGGCCAGGACATCGCCGGCGCCACCCAGAAGTCGTTGCGCGCCGCCGTCGGCATGGTGCCGCAGGATACCGTGCTGTTCAACGATACCATCCGCTACAACATCCGCTACGGGCGCCCCGATGCTTCCGAGGACGAGATCGTGGCGGCCGCCAGACTGGCCCGGTCCACGACTTCATCATGAGCCTGCCGCAGGGCTACGACTCGATGGTCGGCGAGCGCGGCCTGAAGCTGTCGGGCGGCGAAAAGCAGCGGGTCTCCATTGCCCGCACCATCCTCAAAGGCCCGCCCATCCTGGTGCTCGACGAGGCGACGTCGGCCCTCAATTCAAAGACCGAGCAGGATATCCAGGACGCCTTGCGGCTGGTGTCGCGCAACCGCACCACACTGGTGATCGCCCACCGGCTTTCCACCATCATCGATGCCGATGAGATCATCGTGCTGGAGGCCGGCCGCATCGCCGAGCGCGGCACCCATGAGGCTCTCCTGAGGGCAGATGGCGTCTATGCCTCCATGTGGAACCGCCAGCGCGAGGCCGACGAGGCGAGAAAGCGTCTCATGGAAAATCTCGACGCCCGCGGCCCCACCGCAGAAGAAGCCGCACTCATCGAACTGGCGGCCGGCGAGTGATCCGTGCGGCGGGCACCGCCCATGGCGGTCAAGCCTTTCAATGTGGCCTCAACCTGTCTAGATAATCCCGACAACCCGACACACAGAGGTCAGCGTGCTCGATTCGATCAAGGCGGCATTGGTCCCGGTCCACCGCGAGGGCTATCGCTTCATCGCGATCTTCGCCGTCATCACCGTGATCCTGTTCTGGTTCCTGCCCGATGTCTTCGGCTGGCTGGGGTTGCTGGCGACCGGCTGGTGCGCCTACTTCTTCCGCGACCCCCCGCGCATCACCCCCTTGCGCGACGGCCTCGTCATCTCGCCCGCCGACGGGCGGGTGTCGGCCATCGAGGAGGTGGAGGTGCCGGGCGAACTCGATCTCGGCGAGGAGCGCCGCCTCAGGGTGTCGATCTTCATGAACGTCTTCGATGTGCACGTGAACCGCTCGCCGGTCGACGGCGTCATCCGCCGCATCGCCTACATTCCGGGTAAATTCCTCAATGCCGAGCTCGACAAGGCGAGCGAGGACAACGAACGCCAGGCCCTCTCGCTCAGGATGCCCGACGGTACCATGATCGGCGTGGTGCAGATCGCCGGCCTCGTTGCCCGGCGCATCGTGCGCTGGGTGGAGACCGGCGACGGATTGATGGCCGGCCAGCGCTTCGGCCTCATCCGCTTCGGCTCGCGCGTCGATGTCTATCTGCCGGCAGGCGTGAATGCGGCCTGCTGCGTCGGCCAGCGCGCCGTCGCCGGCGAGACGGTGATCGCCGACCTCAGGGCCTCCGAGGGTCCGCGCCCGGGCCGTGAGAGTTGAAGCGAGGGTGAGCCATGCGCGGCGACGACATCGAACGCGATTTCACCAGCCTCGGACGCGAACGCGAACGCCGCATGCTGCGCTTCAAGCGCATCCCGTTGCGCTTCCTGCTGCCCAACATGATCACCCTTCTGGCGCTGTGCTCGGGCGTCACCGCCATCCGCCTCGGCATCGAGGGACGCTTCCAGATGGCCATCGGCGCGGTGATCGTGGCGGTGGTTCTCGATGCCATGGACGGACGGCTGGCGCGCCTCCTCAAGGGCCAGTCGCGCTTCGGGGCCAAACTTGATTCGCTTGCCGATTTTGTCAACTTCGGGGTCACGCCGGCCCTTCTCATCTATACCTGGTCGCTGCACGAACTGAAGAACCTCGGCTGGATCGCCGCCCTGACGCTGGCGATCTGCTGTGCCCTCCGGCTGGCGCGCTTCAACGTGGCGCTCGATGACCCCGACAAGCCGGCCTGGGCCGTCAACTTCTTCACCGGCATCCCGGCGCCCGCCGGCGCTGGCCTCGCCATGGCACCCATGTATCTGGGCTTTCTCGGCATCATCCCCAATGGGGCTTCGGCTGCCCCCTTCATCCTGCCCTACGTGGTGGCGGTGGGGGTGGGCATGGTGTCGAAGCTGCCGACCTTTTCCGGCAAGGGCATCGGGCGCGTGCAGCGCGACATGGTGCTGCCCATCCTCGCCGGCCTGGTGGCAACCATCGTCCTGCTGATCGCCTATACCTGGCAGGTCCTGAGCATTCTGGCGGCGATCTATATCGGCCTTTTGCCCATGGGGGTGAGGAGCTACCGCCGCTACAAGGCCGCCGATGCCGCGGCCAAGGCGGCGAGGGAGGCAACGCAAGCGGCGGAGGCCGACAAGGCCTAAAGCACCCGCTCCAGATCGGCGACGATGTCGGCTGGATCCTCGATGCCGACCGAGAAGCGGAAGATGCCGTCACCGGCGAAGGCGCGGTAGCGCCGCTCGGCCTCGGGTCCCAGCCGGAATGTCGACTTCATGAGATCGGCGGTGGGGATCCAGTAGACCAGTGAGCGATGGTGGCCGAGCGAAACGGCATAATGCACCACCTCCAGCCCCTCGATCATGCGTGCCGCCAGAGCCCGCCCATCCGCCACCTCAAACGTCATCATGCCGGAAAAATTCTTCATCTGGCGTGCCGCCAGTTCGTGCTGGGGGTGGAGGGCAATCCCGGATAATGCACCCGCTTCACCCTCGGGTGGGCTTCCAGCCAGCGCGCCACTTCAAGGGCGGTTTCCGCATGCGCCTTCATGCGGAGGGGAAGCGTTGCCGCACCCCTGAGGATCAGCCAGGCGTTGAACGGCGACAGGACGCCGCCGTAGTGCACCGTCGCCTCGATGTTGAGGGCTTGCAGTTCCTCCCGCCGCCCGATCACCGCCCCGCCCATGGCATCGCCGTGGCCGCCGATATATTTGGTCAGCGCGTGGACGACGAAATCCGCCCCGAGATCGAGCGGCCGCGTGGCGACCGGCGAGGCAAAGGTCGAAATCGACCACCACGTCGCGCACCCCGGCCTTGTGGGCAAGCCCCGAGACCGCCGCGATGTCGGCGAGGCGCATGATCGGGTTGGCCGGGGTCTCCAGCCATACCATCTTCGTTTCCGGCCGGATGGCCGCGGCCACCTGATCGAGGTCGGAGGTATCGACGGGGGTGACCGAGATGCCGAAGCGCGGCAGGGTATCGCGCACCAGTTCGGCCACCCCCACATAGTTGGTGTCGGAAAGGACCAGGTGATCGCCCGCCGACAGCCGGCCGGCCAATAGTGCATGACTGGCGGCCATGCCGGAGCCGAAACACAGTGCCATCTCGCCCTGTTCGAGGGCGGCCAGCTTGTCCTCGAGCTGCTTCACGGTCGGGTTGGAGGTGCGGGCATAGACGAAGCCCTCATAACCTGAGCGGTTGAGCGCCGAAAACCCCGCCACCTCGGTCGGGGCGAAGGTCACCGACATGGCGAGGTTGGGCGAGGAGGCCCGCGTCACGGGATCGATGCCTTCGCCCGCATGGATGGCCAGCGTGCGTTCGCCCCAATGGGGCCGGTTGGTCTTTGAGGTCATGTGCTGGCACTCCTGCTCAGGGCAATAATTGATGGCCGCGACAATCTATCCGCTATCCTCGCTGCCGTCATGCGCGGGGCTTGATGCACCTTCACTGCCGGGGGCGGCCAGGTCAAAGCCCGGCCATGACGATGGAATAATCGGCTGGCCTATTCGGCGGCGTGGGGGAATTTGCGTATGTTGCCGTCTTCGGCGGCAGCCGGTCCGGCGGCCGGCGTGTCGCCGCGCCGGCGGGCGCGCATCGCCTCAAAACTTTCCTTCCACACCGTCGGCGCGGCGAGCAGGACGGGATTGAGCACCAGCGTCAGGATGGTGGCAAACCCCAGGCCGAACACCATGGCGGTCGACAGATGCACCCACCAGGCCGACGTCAGCGAGCCGATGCCGATCGAGCGGCTGAAGAAATTGACGTTGAGCTGGAACATCATCGGCAACAGCCCGAGGATGGTGGTGGCGGTGGTCAGGAACACCGGGCGCATGCGCACCGCCGCCGTCCGCAAGGAGGCCTCAACCGGATGCATGCCGCGCTTCAGCATGATCTGGAAAGTGTCGATGAGGACAATCGAGTTGTTCACCACCACGCCGGCGAGCGCGACGATGCCGGTGCCGGTCATGATGATGGAAAAGAACTGACCCGTCACCAGCATGCCGAGCAGCACCCCCACCGTCGACAGCACCACCGTCAAGAGCGTCAGCGCCGTATGATAGAAGCTGTTGAACTGGATGATCAGGATCATGAACATCAAGAACAGGCTGCCGATCAGCGCCTTGACGAGAAAGGAGCCCGATTCCTGCTGGTCCTCGTTGGTGCCGCGGAAGCGGAAATGCACACCCTGCGGCCAGTCTTGCGTCTTCAGCCACTGGCCGAGTTCGGCGATCTTGTCGTTGGCCAGCACCCCTTGCGCCACATTGGCCTTGACGAAGACGCTTGGCACGCCGTCGCGCCGGTAAAGCGTGTTGACCTGCGGGCGCACCTCGCGCTTGACGAAGTTGGCGAGCGGCTGCAGGCCGTTGGGTGTCTGCAGCTTGAGGTTTTCGAGCCCGGCGATGGAGCGGTCGCTTTTCGGCAGGCGCACGCGGATATCCACCTCCTCGCGGCTGTTGTCGGGCCGGTAGGTGCCGATCAGCGCGCCGTTGGTGACGAGCTGCACCATGGCACCGGCCGAGGCCACATCGGCGCCGAACCGTCCGGCTTCCTCGCGGTCCACCCGGAAGGCCCACTCGTAACCGGGAAGCGGCGTCTCGTCCTCGACATCGGTGAGGCCGGTCATCTCGTGCTGCATGTGGGCGTTGATGCGCCGCGCCACCTGGTAGGCGACGTTGCGGTTTTCATCGGAGACTTCGAGGCGGATATCCTTGCCCGACTTCGGCCCGCCCGACAGTTCGCGCACCTCGACCTTGATGCCGGCAAGATGCGAGGTGAGGCGTGTGAGTTCGGCCTTCATGTCCTTCCACGGCTGGCGCCGGGTGACCGGGGCCAGTTCGATCTGGATTTGCCCGATGACATCGACCGGGATATCGAGATTGCCGCCAAGCGAATTGCCGCCGGTGGTGTCGGTGCCGGCATAGGTGGAGACATTGACGATGCCGTCGACCGAGGTGACGATCTTTTCCACCGAGCGCACCAAAGCGAGTTTTTGCGCGTTGCCGAGGTTGCCGCGGCCGCGCACGTAGATCATCGCCTGTTCGGGCTCGGTCTCGACGAAAAACTCCGAACCGGTGGGATGCGTCGCGTAGGTATAGACGATGCCGCCGACCAGCCCGCCGACCGCCAGGATGACCAGCAGCGGATAGCGGATTGCCCGCCCCAGGAAGCCGAGATAGAGCCCCATGAAGCCGGTGAGCCGGGTATAGTCCATGGTCTCGTCCTGCCCGAGGCGCTGGAACATCGCCCTGTTCTCGTCATCGCACTTGCCGATCAGCGAGCCGACCACGGGCAGGAACACCATGGCGGTGAGGAGCGAGGCCGACAGCACGATGATCACCGTCAGCGGCAGGTATTTCATGAACTGGCCCGCCACGCCGGGCCACAGCAGCATCGGCAGGAAGGCCGCCAGGGTTGTCAGGGTGGAGGAAAAGATCGGCCAGAACATGCGCTTGGCGGCCATGATGTAGGCCTCTTGCCGATGCACGCCCTCGGCCATCTTGCGGTCGGCGAACTCGACCAGCACGATCGCCCCGTCGACCAGCATGCCGACGGTGAGCACCAGCCCGAACAGCAGCATGATGTTGACGGTGTAGCCCATGAGGGCGATCAGCAGGAATCCCACCATGAAGGAGGAAGGGATGGCCAGGCCCACCATCAGTCCCGAGCGTAACCCCAGCGCCGCCACCACCAGCATGATCACCAGCACCACCGCCAGCATGATGGAATTCTGCAGCGAGGTGAGGATGTCGCCGATGAGCCGTGACTTGTCGAGGGCGAAGTCCACATGCACCGCCGACGGCCAGTCCTTGATGGTCTGGGCCACCACGGCCTTCACCGCATCGTTGTTTTCCAGGATGTTGGTACCGAGCCGCTTGACCACCTCGATGGTGATGGCCGGGCGCCCGTTGAACAGCGCGTAGCGGGTGCGGTCCTTGAACGAGCGGCGGATCTGGGCGACGTCCTTCAGCGTCACCACCGTGTTGCCCTTGACCTTCACCGGCAGCGACATGACGTCGGCGGCGGTCGAGAAGATGCCGGGCACCTTGAGGGTGAAACGGCCGTTGCCGCTGTCCACCGCGCCGGCCGCCACCAGGCGGTTGTTGCGCTGCACGACGGAGAGCAGTTCGGCCTGCGAGACGCCGTAGGATTCAAGCTTGTCCTTGTCGATGATGACTTCCAGCAGTTCGTCGCGCTGGCCGGTAAGTCGCGCTTCCAGAACGCTGGGAATCGTTTCGATGGCGTCCTGCAAGGTGCGCGCCCGGTCATAAAGGGTACGCTCGGGCACGTTGCCCGAAAGCGCGATGACGAGGGTGGGCTGAAGGCTGAGATTGACCTCGTTGACGGTCGGCGGGTCGGCATCGGCCGGCAACAGCGGCTTGGCCTCGTCGACCTTGGTGCGGACATCGGCGGTGGCTTTGTCGAGATCGGTCCCGGTCAGGAACTGCACCAGGATGCCGGCATGGCCCTCCGAGGCAATCGAGGTCATTTCCTTGACGCCGTCGAGGCCGCGCAGCTTTTCTTCCACCGGCTTGGCCAGGAGGCGCTCTGAATCCTCCGGCGAGATGCCGGCCAGCGGAATGGAGATATAGAGCACCGGCACCTTGATGTCGGGGTCGGACTCCTTGGGGATGGCGATATAGCTCCAGATGCCGCCGATGATCATGGCGAGCATCAGCGTCAGGACGGCGCGCGGTCGGCGCAATATGGCGTCGAGAAGCGCTTGCATCAGCCAGCGTCCGCGATCTCAGGGCGGGGTTCGACCATCTGGCCATCGACCACGAAGTCCTGACCGACGGTGATCACCGTGACGCGGTCGGGCAGGCCGCTGACCCATGTGCCCTGACGCTCCTGGGCGAGCACCTTCACCGGTATGAACTGCGCCTTGTTGCCGGTAGCGATGATGCGTACCCCGAACTGACCGGCGTCATCGAGCGTCAGCGCCGAGGGCGGCAGCAGGTGGGCCTTCACCGGCGGCAACGGAACCCCCAGTTCGGCCGACACGCCTTCGCGCAGCTTGCGGCCGGGATTGGCGACCTCCATTTCCACCCGGAATGTGCGGGTGGCAAGATCGGCCGCCGGCGCGATGAAGCGCACGATGCCGCTCACCGTCTCGCCGGTGGCGAGGCGGGCGCTGGCCTGCATGCCGGTGTGGATGGCGGCGATGTCGCGCTCGCCGGCCTGGGCCACGACGTTGATCGGGTCCAGCACCGATACCGTGGCGCACACATCGCCGGCCTGCAGATAGCCGCCCGCCTCGGCCGGCTTGGATACCAGCACGCCGTCGATGGGCGAGGTGATGCGGGTATAGCCGATGTCCTGCACCATCTGCTCGCGTTCGGTCGCCGCCAGATCGAGGCGCGCCCGGTCGGATGCCAGCTTGCTGGCGGAAACGAAATCCTTCAGCGCCAGCTTGCGGGTCGCCTCGTAATCGCGGCTGGCGCTGGCGAGCGCGGCCTCGGTCTGGGCGAGCTGTGCCTTGCGGGCCCCCATGTCGAGCCGGCACAAGAGGTCGCCCTTCTTGACGCTGTCGCCCTGGGCGAAGGGTGAGTCGATGATCAGCCCCTTGGTGCGGGCGCGCACCGCCACCTGGCGCGAGGCTTCGGTATAGCCGCGCACCGTCACGACGGCGGCCCGCTCGCGCGCCTCGAAGGTCTTGACCTGGACGGCGAACGGCTTGTCGGCGGCCGGGGCGTCTTCGGCCTTGCTGGTTGTGGCGGGCGATGGCAGGACATAGCCCGAGCCGAGCCATGCCGCCACCGCGATGCCGAACAGTCCGGCCCAGATATAGGAACGCCGCATGGCTGGATTTCCCCTCGCTTGCCGGTGCCTACTCGGCCGCCTGACGGCCCGTCACGTCGGCCACCGTCTCGCTGCGTACGTCGTGCATGTACCTGACCGCCGCCGCCAGCACCGCCCGGCCGTAGCCGTTGACGAAGCGCATGCCGGGATGATCCGCTGCGCCCTCGGAACAGGCTTCGACCCGCTGCAACTCGTCTTCGAGATGGTGAAGCTGGGCATCATAGACCTGGGCGATATGACCGGCATCGATCTGGCCGCCCAGCAGCATCTGGAACAGGAACTCCGACTTGAACTTGTCGTGGGCCGGCATGACGATCAGCGCCTCGCCCAGCGCCCCCCGGCCTTCAGGCGTTATGGCATAGACCTTCTTGTCGGGCCGGCCGGTCTGTTCCTCAGCCCTGACCGTGACGAGACCGTCGGCCAGCATCTGGGTGAGGGCGGGATAGATCGAGCCGTAGCTGGCGTCGATGAAGTGGCTGAACATGCCTTCCTCGATCATTTTCTTGATCTCGTAGCCGGAAGCCTCATGGAAGGTGAGGATGCCCAGGCACAGTGTCTTGACGTTCATGCCGCCGACCCCATTCTGTTTCGGACCGATATATATCGGGCCGATATAGAAGCAATGAGGCGGCAATGTGACGCCGGATAGAGCGACAAGATGTCATCATCGCGGGCGCAATTCCCCGGGACCCGAAAATGCTTTAGTTTATGCTTCGCAAGGGCCGCGCCCGGCTGTCCGGCGGTGACCAAGGCGGGTGCGCGAAGGGGAAATAATGCCGTTTGATTTCAACAAGTTGATGAGCGAACATCGCGGCATGGCGTTTGGCCTTTACGAGGCCCATGTCAACCCGCGATTTGCCAGGGCCTTAAAGATCATCGGCTTCGACCGCACCTATGTGCGCGCCGAGGGTGCCTATCTCTATGACGAGAACGGCCGCCAATATCTGGACATGCTCGCCGGCTATGGCGTCTTCAACCTCGGGCGCAATCATCCCGTGGTCAAGCAGGCGCTGATCGATTTCATGAACGCTGACATGTCGTTACTGGTGCAGATGGAGGCCCCCGTGCTGAGCGGGGTGTTGGCGCGCGAGCTCAAACAACGAACCGGCCTCGGCCTCGACTTCGTCTATTTCTGTTCCACCGGATCGGAGGGCAACGAGGCCGCCATCAAGTTCGCCCGCCGGGCGACCGGGCGCTCGCGTCTCCTTTACGCCTCGGCCGCCTTCCACGGCCTCACCACCGGCGCCCTGGCGCTCAATGGTTCCGAAGTGTTCCGTGAAGGCTTCGGTCCCCTCATCGACAGCGCGAAAGTGCCCTTCGGTGATATCGAAGCGCTCGACCGGGCGCTTGGCGAGGGCGATGTGGCTGCCTTCTTCGTCGAACCGGTGCAGGGCAAGGGCGTCAACATCGCCCCCGACGGCTATCTCGCGGAGGCGGCGCGCCTGTGCCGCCGCCACGGCGCGCTGCTGGTCGCCGACGAGGTGCAGTGCGGCATGGGGCGGACGGGAAAATTCCTCGCCATCCACCACGACCGCGAGGCCGAGCCGGACATGGTGGTGCTGTCGAAGTCGCTGTCGGGCGGCTATGTACCGTCGGCCGCTGTGCTGATGAAGAAGGCGATCTACGACAAGACCTTTTCCTCCCTCGACCGGGCGGTGGTGCAGTCCTCGACCTTCGGGAAATCGAACTTCGCCATGACCGCCGGGCTGGCGACGCTTTCAGTGATCGATGATGAGGGGCTTTTGGCCAACGCCACCGCCATGGGCAACCTCCTGGGCGAACGGCTGCTGGCGCTGAAGGAGCGCTTTGAGTTCATCAAGGACGTGCGCTGGCGCGGCCTGATGCTCGCCATCGAGTTCGACCGGCCGCGATCCTTGAAGCTGCGCACCGCCTGGGCGGCCGTCAACCGCATCAACCAGGACCTGTTCTGCCAGGCCGTCACCATGCCGTTGCTGGCCGATCATGCCATCCTGACCCAGGTCGCCGGCAACCACATGACCACCATCAAGCTGATCCCGCCGCTGATCATCGGCAAGCCGGAAGTGGATCGTTTCGTGGCCGCCTTCGAAGCGGTCATGATCGATCTCCATCGCTTTCCCGGGCCGGCCTGGGAAAGCCTCTCGCGCATCGCCAGAAACGCCCTCGGCGGCAGCCAGGCGATAGAGCGCGCCACCGATCGGGCCGCCAACGCATGAGTGCTGACAATACGCTTGCGGCGATGGCCGCGGCCGCCTGTGCGCGGGTGGCCGCCTTTTCCGTGCGCCGGGCCGTATTCGTGGTGCTGGCCTATGCGCTGTTGGCTGCCGGCTCGTTGTGGATCGCCGCCACCCAACTGGCCGTCGACACCAATCCCGACCAGATGATCTCCACCAGCTTGCCCTTCCGCAAGCAGTACTATGACTTCCTCAAGGCCTTTCCGGCCATGGAGGGCACCTTCGTCGTCGTCATTGATGCCGTGAACGGCACCGAGGGTCGGCAGGTGGCGCATGATCTGGCCAAGGCGTTCGCCGCGCGCCCCGACCTCTATGACGACGTCAATGCCCCCGGCACCGGTCAGTTCTTCGACGATTACGGGCTGCTCTATCTGCCGCCCGACCAGATCGGCAAGATCGTCGCCAATATCCGCGATGCCTCGCCGATGCTGAAGATGCTGGCCCGCCGCCCCAACATCGCCGGCATGGCCAGACTGGTGGGTGGCATCAACCAGGCCGCTTCGGCCGGTGCCGCGCCGCCCGGCACCGAGCGTGTCCTGAAAGCCATCGATGCCAGTCTGGCCGGCGAGATCAACGGCCAGCGCAAGGTCCTCGACTGGTCGGCGCTGGCCGGCGGTCCGGGCGGCGATCTGCCCAAACGCTGGTATGTGATGGCATCACCGGTGCTCGATTTCTCCGTCCTCGATGCCTCCGCCGGCCCCTACAACGAGGCCGCACGGCTGGTGGCCGATCCCCGGTTCTCCCATGGCGGCGAGGTCAAGCTTCGCCTGACCGGCGAGGCGGCCATGAACGCCGAGGAATTCCACGCCGTCGTTTCCGGCGCCACCATGGCAGGACTGGCCTCGCTGGTGCTGGTTTCGATCATCGTGTTCTTCGGCCTGCCGCTTCTACGGCTGAATGTTGCGGCGCTGGCGCTGCTGATCTTCGGCTTCCTCATCAATGCCGGCTTTGCCACGCTGGTGATCGGCCATCTCAACATGATTTCTGTGGCCTTTGCGGTGTTGTTCATCGGCCTCGGGGTTGACTATGCGGTGCACATCATCCTGCGCTTCTGTGAGGAGGTGCGGGCCGGCGTGGAGTTGCTTCCAGCCGTGGTGAAGGCCGCCAGCAGCGCCGGGCCGGCGCTCGCCCTGTGCACGGCCACGACGGCGCTGGCGTTTTTGTCCTTTGCCCCCACGGCCTTTTCCGGCATGGGGCAACTGGGTGTCATTGCCGGCGCCGGCACGGTGATCGCCTTCTTCGCCAGCCTCACGCTGGTCCCGGCCATTCTGGCGCTGATGCCGTCGGTGGTGCCGGCGCTGCGTGCCAGGCCCGCCCGCACCTGGCGATGGACCCGCCGCATCACCGGTGCGCTGCGCTTGCCGTTGAGCCTCTCCATCATCGTCCTTGCGCTGGTCTCGGCGCTGCTGTTGCCCGCGGTGCGCTTCGATGGCGATCCCGTCGATCTCAAGGACCCGACTTCAGCCTCGGTGATCACCTTCAAGAAGCTGGTTGCCGAGAACCCCGGCCTCGCCTATCCCGGCGAAGTTTTGGTCAAGCCCGGTGCTGCGGCCGACAAGCTTGCGGCGGCGTTGAAGGCACTGCCGGAAGTTGCCGTGATCGACAGCCTCAAGACCTATATTCCCGGCGACCAGCCGGCCAAACTTGCCCTGCTGGAGCCCCTGCACAAGGCGGTGCCGGCTGAACTGGCCCCACTCGGAGCGCTCGATGCCAAGGAACTGTCGGCGGCGCTTGACCAACTGAAGAGCAATGCCGCCGATCTGGCCCAGTCGACCGATGCCAGCGCTGAACTGCGGTCCGCCGCCGCCGATCTGGTGACGCGGATCGACAGTTTCCGAAAGGTCCACGATTCCAACCCTGAAGCCCTGTCGAAGCTCGACAACGCATGGTTCGCGGCCTTCCCCGCCACCGTGCATCAATTGCAAACGATGGCGGCGCTGCAGCCGGTCACCGAGCAGACCATCGATGCCGACCTCAGGTCCCGCTTCATCACCGCCGACGGCCGTGAGCGCCTGGAGATCGTGCCGCGCGGCGACATGCGCAACCAGGCCGAGCTCTACAAATTCGTCGATGCGGTGACCGCGGTGGCGCCCAATGCCGTCGGTCCGCCCATGGAGATCGCCGGCGCCGCGCGCGCCGTATCGGCCGCCATGCGCTGGGCAGTGCTGGCAGCGCTGGCACTGGTGGTGCTGGTGGTGGCTCCGGTCTTGCGCCGGCCGCTCGACATCGCGCTGGTGCTGGCGCCGCTGGTGATCGCCGCGGCGCTGTTGTGCGGCTACACGGTGGTTTTCCATGCGCCTTTCAACTTCGCCAACGTCATCGTCCTGCCGTTGCTGCTCGGCCTCGGCATCGACTCGAGCATCCATTACGTCATGCGGGCGCGCGAGCATCACGAGGACCATATCGTCGACACCTCGACGCCGCGCGCGGTGCTGGTTTCCGCCCTCACAACCATCGGCTCGTTCGGCACGCTGTGGCTTTCGCCGCATCTCGGCATGGCCTCCATGGGCGAACTCCTTACGATTGCCATTATTGTGACGTTGATCACCACGCTTATCGTTCTGCCGCAGCTCATTGCCTGGGCGGACCGCCTGTTTCCGCCGCCTGGAGCATGATGCCGAAAAGTGGACGCCACTTTTCGGACAACATCATGCTCAAACTCTCAGAGTCGATCAGCTTTTCTGCGATTGGGTGGCTCCACCCAATTGCAGGCTGATCTAGGTCTTGACGCCAGCGCAGCCTTGCGCCTAACCATGGCGAGGCCCCAACCGCCAGGAGATTGCCGCCCGATGTCCGTTCCCGTGATGCAGCAACTTCGCGTTGCGCGCTATATTCTTGGCCAGAAGCTGAAGGGCAACAAGCGCTACCCGCTGGTGCTGATGCTGGAGCCCTTGTTCCGTTGCAATCTCGCCTGCGCCGGCTGCGGCAAGATCGATTATCCCAAGCCCATCCTCGACAAGCGCCTGTCGGTCGCCGACTGCCTTGAGGCGGTGGACGAGTGCGGCGCCCCCATCGTCGCCATTCCGGGCGGCGAGCCGCTGATCCACAAGGAGATCGGCGAGATCGTCGCGGGCATCGTGGCGCGCAAGAAGTATGTGTCGCTGTGCACCAACGCGCTGCTGCTTGAAAAGAAGCTGCACCTGTTCACGCCCTCGCCGTACCTGTTCTTTTCCGTCCATCTCGACGGTCTGAAGGAGCATCACGACCATTCGGTGTGCCAGGAAGGCGTGTTCGACCGGGCCGTCTCGGCCATCAAGGCCGCCAAGGCGGCCGGCTTCCAGGTCAACGCCAACGCCACCATCTTCGACGGCCATGCGCCGGACAAGATCGCCGCCTTCCTCGACTTCACCACCGAGATGGGCGTGAATGTGTCGATCTCGCCGGGCTATGCCTATGAGCGCGCCCCCAACCAGGAGCACTTCCTCAGCCGCCGCCGCACCAACGAGCTGTTCCGCGACATCTTCCGCCTCGGCAAGGGCAAGAAGTGGATGCTCTCCCACTCGGCGCTGTTCCTCGATTATCTCGCCGGCAACCAGCAATACATGTGCACGCCCTGGGGCATGCCGACGCGCAACGTCTTCGGCTGGCAAAAGCCCTGCTACCTGCTCGGCGAAGGCTACGCCAAGAGTTACGCCGAACTCATGCAGACCACCGACTGGGATGCTTACGGCACCGGTCGCTACGAAAAGTGCGCCAACTGCATGGCCCATTGCGGCTATGAGCCGACGGCCGCCACCGATGCCCTGGCGCATCCCATAAAGGCCATGCTGGTCGGCCTGCGCGGCCCCCGCACCGAAGGCGACTTTGCGCCCGCCATCGACATGTCGAAGCAGCGCAAGGCCGACTATGGCCTGCACGAGGAAATGGTCGCCAAGGTCATGGACGACATCCACAAGCCCAAGGTCGCCGCCGAGTAAGGCACACTTTCCCCATCCGCTGGAGCATGATGCCGAAAGGTGGAAACCACTTTTCGGATAACATCATGCTCAACATAGTGGAATCGATCAGGTTCATGACTTTGGATCGAACTCGATCCAAAGTCATCCTGATCTAGCCGTCACCCTGTGGCTTGACCATGGTGTGACGGGTATGGGGAGGCGTGCGCGCACTCGCAGACGTCATGCCGGTACTCGATGCCGGTATCCATTCCGCTGGCCTTGCGGCTGGTTGAAGCGCTGGCGGAATGGAACTCCGGGATCAAGTCCCGGAGAGACGGGTGTGGAGAGGGAAGGGGCCATGGCTTCGCCTGCTCCGCGGCTTTCAAAGCCCGAAGGTCCCGGGAGGTGAGGGACGCGCGGTTGAAGGCGCGAGCATTGGTCTATCAAGGTTTGCGGCTTCGACGGCGCATCCCTCGCGGCTTTGTGGACGGGCGGCTGGTGTCTTTAACGCGTTGAAGCTCGCCCGGCGGGCAATGCTGGTTTCGGCAACTTTTGGCCCGGCCATCACAGGCCGCCAGCACCCGGTCACCGCCGGGGTCATCACCTCAACGCGCGTCCGGACCGTAGTATCCGGACCCCTGAGCTAAGTCGCACCCGCACCCCGGGCCGGAAGCGTTCGTCGCGCCCCGGCCGGAGAGCCGCGCTCCTTCCCCATGACAGGACGACTCGAGCCACGCCCCGGGAGTGGGAAAAAACGGAACACATATAGAACATTCTGGAGCGAATGTCAAGGATTGATTGTGATTAATTGCCATATATGGCTATTTATTCTCCTCCTCTCTCCATCGTCATACCGGCACTCGATGCCGGTATCCATTCCGTTGGCCGCGCCGCTGGCTGAAGGCTTGGCGGAATGCCGGGGTCAAGCCACGGGGTGACGGGGCATGTGGGGTGAGAGCGCGGCCACTTTCAGGCGTCATGCCGGGACCAGGTCCGGCCATTCAGCCTATCGCGCAGGCCTCACCCGCCGGTGACAATCCCCGGAGCAATGTCGGCGAGGCGGCGGCGGGCTTTGGCTGTTGCCCTCCCCAGCCGGATGAGCGCGCCGACGTCACCGGGCCGCCGCATCAGCGCAGCCACCGTTGCCCATGGCCTGACCGTGCCTTCGGCATCGACGCCGGCAAGTGCTGCTTGCGGCAGCGATTGCTCCGCATCGTCGGCAATCGCCCTGACTACCAGGAACGGCAGGCCCCGTTCGGCGGCAAGCCGCCCGGCGATGGCGCTCTCCATGTCGACCGCAACCGCTGCTGTCTGCTTGAACAACCTTGCCTTGGCGGCGGGCGTGGTGACGGCCTCGGCGAGCGTCAGCATCGCTCCGCCGATGCCCTCGCTGCGCCCGGCAATCGCCTGCCGCCAGTCAGCATCGGTGGCGAAGCTGGCGCCGTCCGTCTGATCGATGACCGCTTCGGGCACAACCAGCGTGCCGGGCGTGAGCGCCGGATCGATCGCCCCGGCGATGCCGAAACTGACAATGCCGTCCGCGCCCTTGGCGACCAGGTCTTGCAGGCGTGCGCGCGTGGCGGCGGCATCGCCCTGGCGGGCCATGGCGATCAGCGGGGAGGGGGCACCGGCCGCCCCGTTCAGGATGGCAGCCTCGAAGTCGAGCCCGACGAGGAAGGCCGGGCGCATTACCAGCCGCGGCCCAGCGCCTCGGCCCGCTCGCAGAAGCGCTGCCCCGTGTCGCCGCCGGCAAGCGATTCATAGAACAGCTCGAGGCGCGTATCCTCCACGCCGCAATAATTGGCGATGCCGACCAGTGCCTGCGTCTTCAGGGCATCGAGATAGCCACGCTTGACGTAGCTCGCCTTGTCGTTGGCGGCGATCCCCAGCCAGTCGATGCGCTTCAACGGCACCTTGGTTGAGCCACCATAGGCAAAGCCCTGGTTGAACACCCGGTCGATATAACCCTTGGTCATCGCCGGCAGGCCCCACCACCACACCGGAAAGACGAACGCCATGGCGTCCACGGCGCGGATGCGCTCCATGTGGGCCTCCACCTCGGCGCTGTAGGTCTTGGTCATGTCGTCCCAATCCGGTTCGTCGGCGGGCGTCATGCGTGGATCGAAGTTCTCGCCGTAGAGATCGAGCGTTGCGACCTCGTGCCCGGCGCGGTTGAGGCCACTGCAGAAGGCGCCCGCCACCGCGTGGGTAAGCGAAGCCGGGCGCGGATGGTCGACGACAACGAGAATCTTCATGTGTGGCCTTTGGTATTACATGCCCCAGACGACGTCGCGGGAATTGCTTTTCTTGAGATCGGCATAGCGACCCAGCGCCCAGGTGGGAAAATAGGCGCTATAGCCATGATAACGCAGGTAAAAGACCCGCGGAAAGCCGACGGCGGTATACCACGGCTCGCTCCACTTGGCGCCGTCGCGCGGGGCGGCGATGATGTGGCCGATGCCGCGCTCCACCGCCGGATGGTCGCAATCGCCCGCCGCCATCAGCCCGAGCACCGCCCAGGCGGTCTGCGAGGGCGTCGAGGCCTTGGTCTCGGCGCGCCGCTCCGTCCAGTAGGTCGCCCCGTCCTCGCCCCAGCCGCCATCTGCCTGCTGGCGCGAAATCAGCCAGCCGGCGGCCTTGCGTACGTACCCGGCCTGCATATCCTCGCCCACCGCGTTCAGCGCACATAATGCCGACCAGGTGCCGTAGACATAATTGGTGCCCCAGCGCCCGAACCACGAGCCGTCTTCTTCCTGTTCTCTCTTCAGGAAGGCGATGCCGCGCTCGACCACCGGGTGATCCTTCTTGTGGCCCACCTGGGCCAGGAACGACAGACACCGCGCCGCCACATCGACGGTCGGCGGATCGAGCAGCGCGCCATGGTCGGCAAACGGGATGGAGTTGAGGAAATCGGCATTGTTGTCGATGTCGAAGGCGCCCCAGCCGCCGTTCGATGATTGCATGCCCTCGATCCACGTCACCGCCCGCGAAATGGCAACCTGATAGCGGGCGGCATCGACCCGGTGCAGCAGCATGCCCACCACGGCCGTATCGTCCACGTCGGGGTAATAGTCGTTGGCATACTGGAAGGCCCAGCCGCCGGGTTGAAGACCGGGGTTGTTGATGGCCCAGTCGCCGCTGACCTCGAGGATCTGGCGTTCGGCCAGCCAGTCGCAGGCCTCGATGATGCGTTTGTCATCGGCGGGTATTCCCGCTTCCAGCAGGGCATGCGCGGCAAGCGCCGTGTCCCAGATCGGCGACACGCAGGGCTGGCAATAGCGCGCCCGTCCGCCGCGCTTGTCGGCTCCCTCCACCAGCAGCTTCCTCACGGCGTCATGGGCGGTCCGGTAGTCGGGATCGTCCGGCGAGATGCCCAGCGCATCGAAGGCCATGACGGTGTTGGACATGGCCGGGAAGATGGCCCCCAGCCCGTCCTCGCCGTTGAGGCGCGGGCGGATGAAGGAAAGGGCGCGATCGATGGCCCGTCGCCTGAACGGCAGGCGCGGAAAGAGATGCCGTTCGGCCGGTTGCAACACCTTGTCGAGCTTCAGGAAGAATTCGCCCCACAGCTTGCCCGTCGGGTTGGTATTCCACTGCTTGCGCTCATCCGGCGCCACCTTGAACAGCTCGCGGCAATCGATGCCGCGCGGGTTCCTGGCCACCGGCTTGAGCGCGGCGAGGATCAGCAGCGGGGCGATGACGGTGCGCGACCAGTAGGCGAACTTCCACACGTTGACCGGGAACCAGCGCGGCATCAGCATCAGTTCCACCGGCATCGCCGGCACGCCGCGCCACGGCAGTTGCGCAAACAGCGCCAGCGCGTAGCGGGTGAAGACATTGGCGGTCTCGGCCCCGCCATGATCGAGGATCGCCTGGCGCGCGCGCGTCATGTGCGGGCTTTGCGGTTCGTCGCCCACCAGCTTGAGGGCGTAATAGGCCTTGACCGAAGCCGAGATGTTGAAGTCGCCGTCGTAAAAGAGCGGCCAGCCACCATGCCTGTCGCTCTGTTCGGCGCGAATGTAGTCGGCAAGCTCGGCCTCCAGGTCCGCTTCGGGGCGACCGAGGAAGTGGTTGAGGAAGATATATTCCGACGGAATGGTGGTGTCGGCCTCCAGTTCGAAGACGAAATGCCCGTCCGGCATCTGCATGTCGAAGAGGCGATCGCCGGTCTCGCGCGCCAGGGCCCCGGCGGTCGCGGCCATGTTCTGTCGGCCCGAGGGCTGTATTGCCGGCTTCATCGTGTTCTCTGTCATCGTCATGTCGGCCGCCCCGGGGGGCAGCAAGTGGCAAAGCTGTCGGTGAAAGTCAAGCCAGCGCCGCTGCGGCCTTCTCGCCGGAACGCATGGCGCTCTCGATGGTGGCGGGCAGGCCGGTGTCGGTCCAGTCGCCGGCCAGCACCAGGTTGCGCCATCGGGTGGCGGTTCCCGGACGCCGGGCGATCTCGGCGGGCGTGGCCTCGAAGGTCGCCCGCCGCTCCTTGATGACCCGTGCCGTCGGGCTCTTGCCGGCATCGAGGTCGAGCGCCTGCGCCACCTCCGCCCAGACCCGGCGAATGATCTCCTCTGCGGAAGTATCCGCCAGAGCGTGCGCCGCGCTTACCGTCACCGAGGCAACGTCGTCGCGCACGAACAGCCATTGCGCCGTGCCGCCGATGAAGCCGAGCATCGGTTCGCTTCTGAGCGGGGAACGCGCCTCGTCGATGCGCAGATGCACATTGACGATAGGGGCAAAGCCCTGCGGCACGACGAGATCGGCGATCAGTTCGCCCGCCGTCCATGGCGGCACCGCCACCACTACCTTGTCGTCCGGCCCCAGCGGTTCGCTGCCACGCGTGGTGACGAGTGCGGTGAGGTGGTTGTCGTCACGTTCAAGGCCGGTGATGCGGCGCCCGAGTCGCACATCGCCGCCGTGGCCGGCAAGAAAGGCCAGGCCCGGATCGACGAAGGTATCGCTCAGACCCTTTTTGGCGATCAGCGGGCGCGAGCGGTCGGCGCCGCGCGCCAGCGTCTCGCGGATCACCGGCACCAAGAGGCGGGCGGCGGCCTTTTTCGGGTCGGTGTTGAGCACCGCCACCGCGAATGGCTCCCAGAAGCGCCGGAACATCTGCCCGTCGCCGCCGAACAGGTCGTGCACCGTGCGGTCACCGGCGGTGAGCAGCTTCAGCCCCGCCAGATAGTCGCCAAGGCTGGTGCCCGGCACTCGCCGCTTGCGCGACAGGAGCCACAAAGGTACGGGCCCGCGATTGAGGTCGACGCTCCAGCGCTCGTTGGTTTCAAGATCGAGGAAATCGAAACGCGCCCCGTCCGGACCGATGAGACGGTCCGCGGCGCCCACCAGGCCCAGATAGTCGAGCGCGGCACGATTGCCCGACAGCAGAAGATGGTTGCCGTTGTCGATCAGCCGGTCGAGCAACGCGTCGTGGAACGAGCGCGCCCGCCCGCCGGCCTCGCCCGCCTGCTCCCACATGACGACCCTGGCGCCGCCATCGGCCAGCCGCACAGCCGCCGATAGCCCGGCCAGCCCGGCGCCCACCACATGCACCGTGCCCATTTTCAGAATATCCCGTAGCGCAGGGCAATCGCCAGCTTGGTCCACTTGCCCACCCGGCGCTTGGAGACCCGGGGATCGGCGATGGCGGCGTCGCTGAGCGCCAGCATGCGCTTGAGGTTGAGCCGGTAGACTTCCGCCATGATGCGGGCCGGGCGCACCTTTGCCGCATCGCAAGCCTTGAAGGCTTCATCGGCCCTGGCGAATTCGGCTGCCGCGCCGGCGGCGAACTGGCGCCACGCGGCGGGATAGGCGGGATGGCGCATCATGGCTTCAGGGTCGCTGGTGTCGATCCCATGGGCCTCCAGCAATTCGCGCGGCAGATAGCAGCGCCCGTCGCCGGCATCCTCGGCTACGTCGCGGGCGATGTTGGTGAGCTGCAGGGCACGACCGAGATGATGGGCGAGCTTTTGCCCCGCCTCGCCCGGTTCGCCGAAGATGCGTACGCATGAGCGCCCGACGGCGGCGGCCACCCGGTCGCAATAAAGAGCCAGCGTGGCACCATCGGGCGCCACGATGGGGCCGGTTGCGTCCATCTGCATGCCGTCGATGACGGCGATGAGGTCTTCGGCCTTGAGGCCGAAGTTATCGCGGGCAGCGGCCAGTTCGGCGCTCACCGCATCGTTCGGCTTGCCGGAAAAGGCGGCCTTGATCTCCGAGCGCCAGCCGTCCAGCGCCTTGATCTTGGTTTCCACAGCGCCCGGTTCATCGGCGATATCGTCGACCTCGCGGCAAAAGGCATAGACCGCGAAGATGGCGCGCCGCCGCTCGCCGGGCAAAAGCCGCATGGCCCAGTAGAACGACGACGACGCCGCCTTCACCCTGCGAGCGATATCGGCATCGCTCAAGGCCTCGCTACCGGCATTGAGCGTGGTCAAGCTTTGGCCTTGAGTACCGCCGCCTTGCGATCGAGCTTGAGGGCGGTGAACACCTCGGCCACGATATGGCGGGCGGTGAGACCGGCATCCTCGTATTGCTCGCCCGGTGCGCCATGGGCGACGAAGCGGTCGGGCAGGTACATGGGCCTGACGATGGTGCCGTTGGAGAGCAGACCCTCGGCCGCCAGGAACATCATTACCTGGGTGGCGAAGCCGCCGATCGAGCCTTCCTCGATGGTGATCACCACAGGGTGTTCGTGCACCAGCCGGGTGATCAGCTCGCAATCGATGGGCTTGGCGAAGCGGGCATCGGCGACGGTGGCCGACAGCCCGTGGGCAGCCAGTTCATCGGCCGCCTTGAGGCATTCCCCCAGACGCGCCCCGAGCGACAGGAGCGCCACCGAATTGCCCTCGCGCAGCACCCGCCCCTTGCCGATGGTGAGCGGCACGCCGTGCTCCGGCAACTCGACGCCCGAGCCCTCGCCACGCGGGTAGCGAAAGGCGATGGGGCCGTCGTCATAGGCGGCGGCCGTTGCCACCATGTGCACCAGTTCGGCTTCATCGGCCGCTGCCATCACCACCATGCCGGGCAGGCACGAAAGGTAGGTCACATCGAAGCTGCCGGCATGCGTGGGGCCGTCCTGGCCCACCAGCCCCGCCCGGTCGATGGCAAAGCGCACCGGCAGCCCTTGCAGGGCCACATCGTGCACCACCTGATCGTAGGCGCGTTGCAGGAAGGTGGAATAGATGGTGGCGAACGGCTTGTAGCCCTCGGTCGCCATGCCCGCCGCGAAGGTAACGGCATGCTGTTCGGCGATGCCCACATCGAACGAGCGCTCGGGGAAATGCTCGGCGAACTTGTCGATGCCGGTGCCCGACGGCATGGCGGCGGTGATGGCGACGATCTTGGGGTCCTTTTCCGCCTCGGCGATCAGCGCCTGGGCGAACACCGAGGTGAAGCTGGGGGCGTTCGATTTGGACGGCGCCATCTCGAAGGTGACGGGATCGAACTTGCCGACCGCGTGGTACTTTTCCTTGTGTGGCTTGGCGAAGGGATGGCCGTGGCCCTTTTCGGTCACCACGTGCAGCAGGATCGGCCCGAGCGTCTTGTCGTCGCGCAGGTTTTCGAGGATCGGCACCAGCGTATCGACATCGTGGCCATCGACCGGGCCGACGTAATAAAAGCCCAGCTCCTCGAACAGGGTGCCGCCGAACACCATGCCGCGGGCGTATTCGTCGGCCTTGCGGGCAGCCGTCTGGAAGCTCTTGGGGAACCGCTTGGCCAGCGTCTTGGCCAGGTCGCGCAGGTTCAGGAACGGTCTGGAGGAGACCAGCCATGACAGGTAGTTGGTCAACGCGCCGACGGCCGGCGCGATCGACATGCCGTTGTCGTTGAGCACCACGATGAAGCGGGTATCCAGCGCGCCGGCGTTGTTCATGGCCTCGTAGGCCATGCCGGCGCTCATGGCGCCGTCGCCGATGACGCAGATGACATTGTTGCGCTTGTGGTCGAGATCGCGCGCGATGGCCATGCCGAGGCCGGCGGAGATGGAGGTCGAGGAATGGGCGGCGCCAAACGGGTCGTACTCGCTCTCGGCGCGCTTGGTGAAGCCGTAGAGCCCGTCGCGCTTGCGGATATCGCGGATGCCGTCGCGCCGGCCGGTGAGGATCTTGTGCGGGTAGGCCTGGTGGCTGACGTCCCACACCAGCCGGTCCTCGGGCGTATTGAACACATAGTGCAGCGCCACCGTCAGTTCGGTGACCCCCAGCCCGGCGCCGAAATGCCCGCCCGATACCGCGGCGGCGTCGATGGTCTCGGCGCGCAATTCATCCGCCAGCTGCCGCAACTTGTCGTGGCCCAGCCGGCGCAAGTCGTCGGGCGTTTTTATGGCGTCAAGCAAAGGTGTGGAAACGGGCATCCTGTACCGTGGTGTTAAAAGCTCGCCACCGAACTGCCCGAACGCTTGGGCTCCCCGTACGCAAGCTGCTTCTTCGTTGCATTCCAATCTAGCAAAGCGTTAGCGCGAGGCAAACCCCTAGTCTCGAAGCCCTCGGAACGCAAGCATAGGCTCATCTTTTCGTGACGACATTGCGGCCGCGCCAGCGGTTGTCGCGACCGCTGTGATAGGCAAATGCCGAGGCCATGGTCATTGCGCCATAGAGCATGCTGGTGACCGGAAGCGCCAGCGCCCAGGTGCTGCCGAGGCCGAAATGGGCAATGCTCGGCCGATAGGTCCACACCATGAGACACCACGCCAGGCCGCCGGCAGATGCCGCGGCCATATTGCCGCTCGCCGCTCCGCCGAGCGTCAGCAGCGGCGGGCCGGCAAAGGTCAGGACAAGGCCCATGAGCGTGCCGAGGAGCAGCAGCGGCGAAAACCCGAGCTGGGTATAAGCCGAGCGCTTGACCATGGCCCAGAAGTCGCCCAGCCGGTCATAGCGCCTCAGCGAATGGCTCTTTTGCCCCAGCCGCAGGGCGATACGGCCACCTGATTGCTTGACCGCCCTGGCCAGCGCGCAATCGTCGATGACGGCACCGCGGATGGCGCCGAAGCCGCCGATCTTCGCGATGGCCGAGCGGCTCACGAGCACCGAACCGCCGGCCGCCCCGGCGATGCGGCTTTTCGGGTCGGCGACGGCGCGGAACGGATAGAGCAGGGCGAAATAGTAGTTGTAGGCCGGCACCAGCAGCCTTTCCCACACCGTCTCGCACCTGAGCTTGACCAGTTCGGAGGCAAGGTCGAGGTGGCCCGCCCCGGCGGCGCTCACCAGATGGTGGAGCACCGGCGGTTCGTGCACGATGTCGGCATCGGTCAGCCAGTAGAAATCGGGTTCGCCTGCCGCTGCTGCCGCTTCGTTCAGCGCCCACAGCTTGCCGGCCCAGCCCGCGGGCAGCGGCCGTGCATCGATGATAGTCACCGCCGGGTTGCCGACGGCCTCCTCGCGGGCGATGGCGCCGGTTCCGTCATCGCTGTTGTCGTCGGTCACCACGATGCGCAAGGGACCGGGATAGTCCTGGGCGATCAGCGAGGCGACGGTCAGGGCAATGGTCGGGGCTTCGTTGCGGGCCGGCACCAGCACGCTCACCGAGGGCCAGCGGCCAGGCGCCGGGGCATCGCCGGGAAGCGTTACATCGCCGCGCCAGAAGCCGTGCCAGGCAAAAGCAAGGCCCAGCCAGATGACAAGTGTCACGAGCGCCAAAGTCGTCAGTATCATGGATCACCGGCCAAGGCGTTGAAGGATGCCCCCGAGGCCGCAGGTGAGCAATTGCCAGCGGTTGAGCTTCACCCGTCCGGCCAGCGGATCGCGGCGCGAAAGCTCATCGGTAAGCCTCAGGGCGATACGGTGGATGACGGCCAATTCCATGCCCAGCCGCCGGCTCTTGAGGCCGCCGGCAAGCGCGGCCGCCTCGCGGTTGAGGACGCGCGTGGCCTCAAGGCAGCGCTCGGCAACGCGGCGCAGGGCGGGAGTGAGGGCCTTTCCGCCGAGGTCTTCGCGCTTTGCCCCTTCGGCCGCCATCCACTCTTCCGGCAGATAGACCCGGTCGAGGGTCTTGAAGTCATCGCCCATGTCCTGCAGGTGGTTGATGACCTGAAGGGCGTTGCACAGGGCATCGGAATGGCGAAAGAGGGCCTGATCCTCGCCGTGCAGCGCCAGCAGGAAACGTCCCACCGGGGCGGCTGAACGGTTGCAATAATCGATCAGTTCGTCCCACGAGGCATAGCGCCCCTTCACCGCGTCCTGGCGGAAGGCCGAGATCAGGTCGAGCCCGTGGGCGAAATCGATCGAGCGTTCCAGCATGGTGGCGCGCAAGCGCTGCGCCTTGGCGAGGCCCGGATCGCCGGCGCCGGCCCCGGTTTCCAGTGCATCGGCCATGAGGTTGAGGCGGCGGATCTTTTCGCCGGGTTTGAGCTCGCCGCTGTCGGCGATATCGTCGATGGCGCGCGCAAAGGCGTAATAGACCGCCACATGCGGGCGCAGGGCGGGCGCGATGAGGAACGAGCCGACGGGAAAGTTCTCGCCCGCGGCGTCCTTGCCGGACGGCGCCTCGATGGCGGCGGGCTGGGCGCTCATGCGGCGTCGCACAAGGCGGCCAGCGCCAGGGTCATGGCGCTGTCGGGCCGGGTGAGGGCGGCGATGACGGTGAAATGATTCTCGTCCTCGGCGATCACCGACGAACACTCAAGGCCGCTGCCCAGCCACGCCGCTTCGAGACTCAGCGACTGGCGCAGGTATTCCGGGCTTTCCTCGCCCCCCACCCAGGCCTCGAAGCGCACCCCCTTAGGGGCCGGCCAACAGAGCGGGCTGGCCGCCAGGGCTGTTTCCGCATCGAGCTTGAGCGCCTTGTTGATGCCGGTGGGAATGAGTGGACGCAAGTCATAGAGCCCTGAAATCCCGAGGGCCCCGGTCACCAGGTGCGCCGGGCCGCCCAGCGCTTCCCAGTCGGTGGCGGCCATGCAGGCGGCCAGATGTCCGCCGGCCGAATGCCCCGCCACCACCAGATGGCGACCCGAACGCTCCCACAGCCACAGGCAGAAGCGCTGCATGTCGGCGATGACGTCGGCGACGCTCACTTCAGGGCACAGCCGGTGCGAGGGCACTGCCATGGGTATGCCGTGGAATTCGAGACCCTGCGCCATGTGGCTGAAATCGCTGCGGTCGAATTTTTGCCAATAGCCGCCGTGGATGAACACCGCGTGCGCCCCGCCATGGTCCTCCTTGGAGCGGAAGATATCGGCCTTGTGACGCGCGTGCGGGCCATAGGCAAGACCCAGCTCACCCCCGGCGGCATCGCGGAATTGCGCCGCATCGGCCGCCCAGGCCGCAAAAATCGCCGGGTGTTCGGGAACCCTTTGGCGGTTGTTGTATTCTAGTTCCAAATCCATGGCTCGAGACAATGCCAGAGCCGGCGGCAATTGTGGAGTCCACCGGCGGGCATGGAACCCTGCCGACACATTTCCATCAAACAAGCCCCCTAGGTCCTGACCCTGAGTGCCATGATGAAGAGGAGAACGACCATGAAGATGAAGACAGCACTGTTGCGCATTGCCGCCGCCGCCGTCATCGCGCTGGCCGCTCCTGTCATTGCGAGCCTCATGAGCGTCGCGCCCGCCGCGGCCGGGGTCGATGTCGGCGTTTCGATCAATTTAGGCAGTTTCTATGACCGGCTGGCGCCTTATGGCGACTGGGTCCAGTACAAGGGCCGCAATGTTTGGGTACCGACCCGGCGGGCGGCCCACTGGCGACCCTATCAGCAGGGCCATTGGGCTTACACCCGGCAGTACGGATGGATGTGGGTATCGGCCGAGCCGTTCGGCTGGGCGACCTACCACTATGGCCGCTGGGGCTTTTCGCCCGATATCGGCTGGTACTGGGTGCCGGGCTATCGCTGGGCGCCGGCGTGGGTGTCATGGCGGCGCTCCGACAACTATGTCGGCTGGGCGCCACTGCCGGTCGGCTATCCCGACAATGGCGACGTGAACGCCACCGTTGCGCCTGAGCCGGATTTCTACTGGCAGGTCGTGCCGTCGCGCTCATTCCTTTCGCTCAACCTTGCCCACGTCATCATCCGCGATCGCCACCGCGCCGATCCGTTCTTCCGCCATGCCCGGCCTGTCGGGCATGTGAGGATCGTCAACAACGTCGTCGTCAACAATGTCTTCGGTGTCACCGTCGTCGAAAAGTGGACACACAAGAAGGTGCGGGCCTACAGGATCCGCGAGGGCCGCAAGCCCGGCATGCGCGCCCGGCGCCAGGGCGGCTTCATCGAGATCTACGCCCCGCGGGTTCACAAGGGCGGCAAGCACAAGCCCAGGAAGCTCAAATCCTTTGATGAGGTGAAGGCCTGGCACAAGAAGCACGGCGACAAGATGCCGATGCAGCAGTCGCAGGACCACAAGGCCAAGCAGCAGCAGGACCATAAGCCCAAGCAGCAGTCGCAGGACCATAAGGCCAAGCAGCAGCAGAGCCATAAGGCCAAGCAACAGCAGAGCCATAAGGCCAAGCAACAGTCGCAGGACCACAAGGTCAAGAAGAAGCAGCACCAGGACCGCAAGGCCAAGCAGCAGTCGCAGGACCACAAGGCCAAGAAGAAGCAGCACCAGGACCACAAGGCCAAGCAGCAGCAGAGCCATAAGGCCAAGCAGCAGTCGCGGGACCACAAGGCCAAGAAGAAGCAGCGCCAGGACCACAAGGCCAAGCAGCAGCAGAGCCATAAGGCCAAGCAGCAGCAGAACCAGGACCACAAGACCAAGAAGAAAAAGAAGAAGAAGCAGCAGGACCAGCAGTCGACGCAATGAGCGTCTGCGCTACACGTCGAACTCGGGCAGCTTGGCCACCGCGTCGCGCAGGTATTTCGACCACCCCGACGACAGCTTGTTGAAATAGCGGTCGTCGGCCTCGATGCGGGTCTGGCGCTCGATCTTCAGGGTATTGGTGTTGTAGAGCACCATGTCGATGGGCATGCCGACCGACAGGTTGGAGCGGATGGTCGAATCGAACGACAGCAGCACGATCTTGGCGGCCTGGCCAAGACGCATCTTCTTGTCCACCACCCGATCGAGGATGGGCTTGCCGTATTTGTGCTCGCCGATCTGGAAATAGGGGGTATCGGGGCCGGCCTCGATGAAGTTGCCTTCCGAGTAGATCTGGAACAGGCGAGGGGGCTCGGTGCCGATCTGGCCGCCGAAAATGAAGGTGGTCGACATCGCCTCGGAGTTGGCGCCGCTGGGGTTGCTCACCAGGTTGCGCGCCCCGAGCATCGTCTGGCCCACGATGCGGGCCGCCTGGAACATGGTCGTGACGGTGAACAGGTTGGGTGCGGCATTGTCATGAAACTCGGCTTGCGCCTGCTCGCTCAGCAGGTTGACCACCGCCTGGCTGACCGCCAGATTGCCGGCGGTGAGCAGCATGAACACCCGCTCGCCGGTCTTTTCCCACAAGTGCAGCTTGCGATAGCAGGCGATGTTGTCGACGCCCGCATTGGTGCGGGTGTCGGCGGCCATCACCAGGCCGCGATCGAGTTTGAGGCCGACGCAATAGGTCATGACGGGACCGGAATCACCAGGATGGTCACGAATGGTGCGTGAAGTTACTGTTCCGCCATGGCTTCCACAAGCACCATGACATCGAGCGCCTCGTTGCCGCCACCGCCTTGCCGGATACCGACGACCGGGGCGGCGTCGCGGGCATCGAGTCCGGCGGCAACGCGGACATAGCCTTCATCGGCGATCATGTCGTTGGCCACATCGAAGGTGGCCCAGCCCCAGCTTCCCACCCAAACTTCCGCCCAGGCATGCGCCGCCTCGGCCACCTCGCCCGGTGCCGTCACCATGTAGCCGGTCACATAGCGCGACGGAATGCCGAGATGGCGGGCGGCCGAGATGAACACGTGGGCATGGTCCTGGCACACCCCTTCCCCGTCGCGCACCGCATCCGCAGCGGTCGAATAGGCGTGGGTTGCGCCGATCTTGTAGTCGACCGCACCGCGCACCGCGTGCATGAGGTTGGCGAGCCTTTCCAGCCCGTCGCCGCTGGCCGAGCGGGCGATCGCCATGATGCGGGCGCTCGGTTCGGTGAGCGCCGTCTGGCGGGCGAAGGCCGCTCGCGGCACGGCGCCGTCGGTGGGCGCCCACGGCCCGGCAATGGCCTCGCGCTCGACGCTGCCGGTCACCTCGATGACGATTTCAGGTGCGACGAGTTCGTGGGCGATCAGTTGCGTCAGGTTGCCGTTGGCGTCGGTGTAGGAAACGCTTTCATCGATTCCCGGAGCGGTGATCTTCCAGTCGATGACCGTCTGGCCCGGAAACGACTGCGGCGTCATCCTCAGGCGCTGGATCAGGCGCCCGCCCGGCGGCTCGTAGCGATAGGTTGTGCGGTGCAGGATACGTATCTGCATGGGGTGGTGATGGCCTGGATTCATGAAAAATTGTAGTCGCTGGCGATTTCGTTGCTCAGGTTGTTGTTGGTGGCAAGAAAGTCCACCAGGAACTCGTGCAGGCCGGTTGTGAAGATATCGCTGATCGATTTGCCGCGTAGGTCGCTGCGTGTGGTGCGGGCCAGTTCGACGCATGCCGGAGCCTCGCCATGCAGGTCCTCCAGCGAATCGAGGCTTTCCACCACCCAGTCGTAGCAGAACGACAGCGAGCGCGGCATGCGGTTATCGAGGATGAGGAATTCGGCGATGTTCCAGGCTTCGTAGTCGCTGTCGCGATAGGCCCAGCGATAGGCCCTATGCCCCGAGACCGAGCGCAGCAACGTGACCCACTGCTGGGTGTCGATGGCGCTGCCAACGCCTTGGGAGCGCGGCAGCAGGATGTGGTATTTGACGTCCAGAATGCGTGCCGTGCTGTCGGCGCGCTCGATGAACGATCCAAGCTGGCTGAAGTAGAAGCTCTCCTGCCTGAGCGCGGTGCCCAGAAGGGCGCCGCGAAACAGCATCGAGCGCTGCTTGATCCAGTCGAGGAAGCCGGGCAACGTATCGGCCTTGACCTGCGCCGGCTTGATCTGCGCCATCTCGTTCCAGGTGGAATTGAGGCTCTCCCACACGTCCCGCGTCAGGGCGGTGCGCACCGCCCGCCCGTTGCGCCGCGCGGTATCGAGGCAACTGCGCACGCTCGCCGGGTTGTCGCGGTCGAACAAAAGGTAGTTGATGACCGTCTCGGCCGAGGCGACCGCATATTTGGCAAAGAAGCCCTCGGTGCATTCGGCGCTGACGATAGTCGAGCGCCACTCGTCGCGATGGCCTTCGAAGGGGCGCGGCATCAACGAGATGCGGTAAGCGACCTCCACCAGGCGGGCGGTGTTCTCGGCCCGCTCCATGTAGCGGGCTAGCCAGAACAGCGATGCGGCATTGCGGCCAAGCAGCATGGTTTTCGTCAGTCCTCCAGCACCCAGGTGTCCTTGGTGCCTCCGCCCTGGCTGGAGTTGACCACCAGCGAACCCTTCTTCATGGCGACGCGGGTGAAGCCGCCCTTGGTGATGCGGATCTGGTCGCCGGTCAGCGCGAACGGCCTCAGGTCCACATGCCGCGGTGCGATGCCCTGCGCGGTGAAGGTGGGTGAGGCCGAAAGGGCAAGCGTCGGCTGGGCGATGTAATTGCCGGGATTGGCCTTCAGGCGCTTGGCGAACTCATCGATTTCCTTCTTGGTCGAGGTTGGCCCCACCAGCATGCCGTAGCCGCCAGAACCGTGCACTTCCTTGACCACCAGTTCGGCGAGGTGCTCCAGCACATAGGCGCACTCATCGGGCTCCGAGCACCGCCTTGTCGGCACGTTGGATAAAAGCGGCGGCTCGCCGGTATAGAACTCGATGATCTCCGGCATGTAGCAATAGATCGCCTTGTCGTCGGCAATGCCGGTGCCGGGCGCATTGACGATAGTGACCCGTCCCGCCCGGTAGAGATCGAACAGGCCGGGCACCCCCAGCATCGAGTCCGGCTCGAAGGCGAGGGGATCGAGATAGGCATCGTCGATGCGCCGGTAAACGACGTCCACCCGCTTCGGCCTGGTGGTGGTGCGCATCCACAGATAGCCCTCATCGACAAAGAGATCGGAGCCCTCGCACAGTTCCACCCCCATCTCGTCGGCGAGGAAGGCATGTTCAAAGAACGCCGAATTGTAGATGCCGGGCGTCAGCACCACCACCGTGGGCTCGCCCTTGCAAGCCGGCGGCGCCACGCTGTCCAGCGTCTCGCGCAGCATGGCGCAGTAGTTCTCGATCGGCGCCACCCGGTGGCGGGCGAAGAGATCCGGGAACAGATACATCATCGCCTCGCGGTCCTCGAGCATGTAGGACACACCCGACGGCGTGCGGCAGTTGTCCTCCAGCACGTAGAACTGCTCGGCGCTCACCCTGACGATGTCGGTGCCGATGATATGGGCATAGACCCGCCGGGCCGGCGTATGCCCGGCCATCTGCGGCACATAGGCCGCGTTCTGGATCACCAACTCGGTGGGGATGCGACCGGCCTTGAGGATCTCCTGGCGGTGATAGATATCGTCGATGAAGGCGTTGAGGGCTCTCACCCGCTGCTCGATGCCGGCCGCAAGCCGACGCCACTCACCGGCGGAAATGATGCGCGGGATGACGTCGAAGGGAATGAGCCGTTCGGCCGCCTCGCTGGTGCCGTAGACCGCAAACGTGATCCCCAGCCGGCGAAAGATCGCCTCGGCCTGGCGTTCCTTGCGCTTGAGCTCAGCGCTCGACTGAGTGGTCAGCCATTCGTTGAGCTTTTCCCACGGCGGCCTGACGCTGCCATCGGCGTTGAGCATCTCGTTGAAGATCGTCGCCATGAGCTTGAAGGTTGCATCATGTTGCGGCGCAACACAACAGCAAATCATGATACCCGCAATGGCTTGCCAAGGGGGTGCCGCTTCGCACTTGCACACCCGGCATATTGCGGATTTCGGCGCTTCGTGCCATAGGAGCGGCCACCTTGGGGAACCATGATGTTCTATCTGATTACCAACGAAGGTTTGCTGCTCACCGACGGGACGCGCACGTCCTATGACGAGGTGATGCTTCACTGCGCCCGTATCGGCTACAAGCCCTAGGGCATCCGGCTGTACATTCTTTCATCGCCGCCCGAAGTCCCGCGCCATGCGGGTGCTGAGGGTCCTGCCGTGCAGTCGATTATCCAACCGGAGCCAATCCCATGACCGCCCATCTCAAGAAGAACCTCGACGTCGCCGAACTGGTGGCCCACGATATCGCCCACCATTTCCATCCCTTCACCGATCACAAGTCGTTCCACGCCGAGGGCGGGCCGCGCATGATTACCCATGCCAAGGGGGCATGGATATGGGACGCCGACGGCAAGAAGTTGCTCGATGCCATGTCGGGCCTGTGGTGCGTCAACATCGGCTACGGACGCTCGGAACTGGCCGAGGCCGCCTATCGCCAGATGCTCGATCTTCCCTACTACAACACCTTCTTCAAGACCTCGACGGTGCCGGCCACGCGCCTCGCCGAAAAGGTGTCGAGCCTGTTGCCGGAGCGTTTCAAGCAGATCTTCTTCGTCAATTCCGGCTCCGAAGCCAACGACACCGTGGTCCGCTTCATGCGCTATTACTGGCAGGTCATGGGCAAGCCCTACCGCAAGGTGTTCATCTCGCGCACCCGCGGCTATCACGGTTCCACCATGGCCTCAGCCTCGCTCGGCGGCATGGCCGGCATGCATGGGCAAGGGGGATTGCCGCTGCCCGGCTTCGAGCACGTCATGCAGCCCGACTGGTTCTCGCTCGGTGGCGACATGAGCCGCGACGAGTTTGGCCTCAAGGCGGCGCGCGAGGTGGAAAGGAAGATACTGGAAGTCGGCCCCGACAACGTCGCCGCCTTCGTCGGCGAACCGATTCAAGGAGCGGGTGGCGTCATCATCCCCCCGAAGACCTATTGGCCCGAGGTCGAGCGCATCTGCCGCAAGTATGGCATCCCCATGGTCGCCGACGAGGTGATCTGCGGCTTCGGGCGCACCGGCGAGTGGTTCGGCCACCAGACCATGGGCTTCAACCCCGACATCGTGGTGATGGCCAAGGGCCTGTCGTCGGGTTACCTGCCGATCGGCGCCGTTGCCGTATCCGACAGCCTGGTCAAGGACTTCTTCGCCAAAGGCGGCGAGTTCGTCCACGGCTATACCTATTCCGGCCATCCCGCCGCCTGCGCCGTGGCGCTGGAGAATATCCGTATCCTGGAAGACGAAAAGCTGATCGACCGGGTGCGTGACCTGGCGCCCTATCTGCGAGAAAAACTGTCGGCGCTGGCCGATCACCCCATCGTCGGCGAAGTCAGGACCGAAGGCTTCATCGGCGCCATGGAACTGGTGGCCAATAAGAAGACGCGCGGCCGCTTTGCCGCCGAGGGCCGGGTCGGCGGCATCTGCCGCGACCGCTGTTTTGCCAACGGCCTCATCATGCGCGCCTGCTGGGACACCATGGTGTTCGCGCCGCCGTTCTGCATCGAAAAGGGTGAGATCGACGAATGGGTCGGCCTGGCGCGCACCGCGCTCGATGAGACCTGCGAAAAGATCAAGAGCGAGGTGGTGGCCTGAAGCCTGCCCGTCAACGCATCACGCCGTGCCTGAAATTGTGAGTTGCATGTTGGTTGCGACAATATAACACTGTTTGGACGGGCGGCATCGAAGTCCGCCAGCCAGATTACATCAACGGGAGAGCATCATGACGTCGATTATTCCGAAATTCCCCGGTTCGCGCCGGTCCTTCCTGAAGGGCACCGGTGCCGCCATGGTCGGCCTGACCTTCCTGCCACGCTTCTCGCTGGCCGAGGAGGAAAAGAAGCTGAACTTCTACAACTGGGACACCTATATCGGCGAAACCACGCTGGCCGACTTCAACACGGCGACCGGCATCGAGGTCAAGATGGACCTCTACGCCGATAACGACGAACTGTTCGCCAAGCTGAAAGAGGGCAATCCCGGCTATGACGTGATCGTACCGACCAACGATTATGTCGAGCGCATGATCCTCGCCAACATGCTGGAGACGCTCGATCATTCCAAGATCCCCAACATGGCCAACATCGACAAGCCGTTCCAGGACGCCGCCTTCGATCCCGGCCGTAAGCATTCCATCCCCTATATGTGGGGGACGCTCGGCATCGGTTATCGCAAGTCAAAGATGACCGGCGCCGTGGACAGTTGGGCCGCGGTCTATGAGGCCGACAAGACGCCGGGCCGGGTGTCGCTGCTGGGTGATGCCCAGAACGTCATCGGCTGCGCCTTGAAGCTGCTTGGCTATTCGTTCAACTCCGTCAACCCGGACGAAATCAAGAAGGCCGAAGAGCTGATCATCGCCCACAAGAAGGACGTCAAGGTGTTCGCCCCCGACAACGGCCAGGACCTGCTCGCCTCCGGCGAGGTGGACCTTGCCCAGGAGTGGAACGGCGACATCCTTCAGGTGATGGGCGAGGACAAGGACCTGGACTATGTGGTGCCGACCGAGGGCAGCCTGGTGTGGCAGGATTGCATGTGCATTCCCACCAAGGCGCCGCATCCGGAAAACGCCCACATGTTCCTCAACTACATCCTCGATGCCAAGGTGGGCGCGTCGATCGCCGACTTCATCCAGTACGCAACCCCCAACGCCGCTGCCAAGAAGCTGATGAGCGACGATTACACCAAGAACACCGCCATCTTCCCCAGCGACGAAATCATCGCCAAGTGCGAGCCGACCATCTACACCGGCGAAGCCGGCGTGCGCATGCGCGACGAGGCCTGGACCCGCATCCAGGCCGCGTGACGGCTTTAATCCGGTTTGACGACATGGGCTTGCGGGCCGTTCCCGAAAAGGACGGCCCGTGAGCTTCGGGGGAGGGCCCGCGCTGAGGCTTCATGGGGGCAGGGACGGCGGTGGACAGCTGGAAGCAAAATCGCCTGGTATTCTGGATACTGGCCCTGCCGGGAACCTTCTGGCTGGTGGTGTTCTTCCTCGTTCCGCTCGCCATCATCTGGTTCATGTCGTTCGGCGAGAAGGCCGGGCTGATCGATGTGCATATCACCGGCACGCTCGCCAATTACTGGCGCACCGCCGACCCGGTCTACCTGCAGATCCTGTGGAAATCGGCCTGGATCAGTGCCCTAGCGACAACCTTGTGCCTGCTGATCGCCTATCCGATCGCCTTCGGCATCTGTTTCGCGCCGGCCCGCTGGCGCCCGGTGATGCTGTTGCTGATCATCCTGCCGTTCTGGATCAACCTTTTGATCCGCACCTATGCGCTGATCGCGGTGTTCCGCACCTACGGCTATCTCAACTACACGCTGGAATTCTTCTGGAAGCTGACTTTTCTCGACAGCTTTGTCGGCCCCTTCCAGCCCTTTGAGTTCCTCTACAACAACGGTGCGGTGGTGACGGGCCTGGTTTATGTCTACATGCCGTTCATGGTGCTGCCGCTTTACGCCACCATCGAGCGCCTCGATCGCTCCTTTCTGGAAGCCAGCCTCGATCTGGGCGCCAGCCAGTTCCGCACCCTGTTGTCGGTCACCGTGCCGCTCACCATGCCGGGCATCATTTCCGGCATCATCCTGGTGTTCATTCCCTGCCTCGGCTCCTTCCTCACCCCCGACCTTCTGGGCGGCGCCAACGCGGTGATGATCGGCAACGTCATCGAGCGCCAGTTCAAGGCGGCCAACGACTGGCCGTTCGGGGCGGCGCTGTCATTCCTCTTGATGTATGCCACCTTCGGGGCTCTGGCGCTCAGGGCGCTGTTGGCGGGCCGCAACAAGCAGGGCATGGCGATATGACCGTCGAGGCCCCGCTCGTCCATCGCTCGCCCGTCCTGCGCTGGCTCACCTCGGCCGACCAGCAGCCGCTCGACTATGGTCGCCGCCTGTGGCTGAAGGTGCTGTTCGGCGCGATCCTGATCGCACTCTATTCGCCCATCCTCACCCTCATCGCCTTTTCCTTCAACGATTCGAAACGCAACGTTGTGTGGAAGGGCTTCACCCTCAAATATTACGCCGTCGCCTGGAACAATTCCGCCCTTGTCGAAGCCTTCGGCAATTCGCTCACCATCGCCGTCATGGCAACCGTGGTGTCGACACTGATCGGCGCCACCGTGGCCTTGATGCTGTGGCGCTTTCGCTTTCCCGGCAAGGCCGCCTATGAGGGCTTCATGGCCCTGCCCATCGTCATCCCGGAAATCTGCATGGGGGTCGCCATGCTGGTGTTTTTCGCGCGCACGGGCAACTGGATGGGCAGCTTCCATTCCGGCCCCATCTATTGGTGGCATGCGCTTTTCACCTACTGGCCCTTGTCGCTGTCGGCCATCACCATCTCCCATATCGCCTTCTGCTTTCCCTTCGTTGCGGTGGTGGTGAGGGCACGCATGGCCGGCTTCAACCGCGAGCTGGAGGAGGCCTCCAAGGATCTCGGCGCCACCGAATGGCAGACCTTTCGCCATGTCATCCTGCCGTTCATGCAGCCCGGCCTGATTGCCGGGGCGCTTCTGGCCTTCACCCTGTCGCTGGACGACTTCGTCATCACCTTCTTCACCTCCGGGCCGGATACCGTGACCTTCCCGGTCAAGGTCTATTCGCTGGTGCGGCGCGGCGTCTCGCCCGACATCAATGCCGCTTCCACCGCCCTCATCGTCATCACGCTGGTGGCCTCTCTCCTGGCCATGAAGCTGCAGGCGCCGTCCAAGGCGAAAAAGAGCTGACATCATGACCGAACCGATCGTCTCGATCCGCAATGTCTCAAAAGTCTTTCCGCCCAACGTGGTGGCCGTGGACGAGACCTCCATCGACATCATGCCCAACGAGTTCTTCGCCCTCCTCGGCCCCTCGGGCTGCGGCAAGACCACCTTGTTGCGCATGATCTCCGGGCTGGAGAAGCTGAGCCAGGGCCAGATCCTCATCGGTGGCGAGGACATGGCCTTCATCCCGCCCAACAAGCGCCCGACCAACATGGTGTTCCAGTCCTATGCCGTCTTTCCCCACATGACGGTCGAGGACAACGTCGCCTATGGCCTCAAGGTGACCGGCGTGCCGCGCGAGGAGATCGTGACGCGGGTCGCCGAGGCGCTGGAGATGGTGAAGCTGCCGCATCTGGCCAAGCGCAAGCCCGACCAGATGTCGGGCGGCCAGCGCCAGCGTGTTGCCCTGGCCCGCGCATTGGTCAAGCGTCCCAAGGTGCTGTTGCTGGATGAACCGTTGTCGGCACTCGATGCCAAGCTGCGCGACGAGATGCGCCTCGAACTGACCCGCCTGCAGGAAACCGTCGGCATCACCTTCATCATCGTCACCCACGACCAGGACGAGGCGCTTTCGATGGCCAACCGCATCGCGGTCATGGAAAAGGGCAGGGTGCAGCAGATCGCCACCCCGTCCGAGCTTTACGAGCATCCCAGGACCCGCTTCGTTGCCGACTTCATCGGCAAGGTGAACATCCTGGAGGCCAAAGCCGTGGCATCGGCCAGGGGCGAGACGACGTGCGAGGTGAAGGGCATCGGCAGGATTGCCATTCCCCATGACGGCGAGGCATCGGGCGAAGTCTCGGTGGCGGTGCGGCCGGAAAAGCTCTCGATCACCCCCGCCCGCCCCAAAGGCGGTAGGCTGGTGGCGGTGGAGGCGACGGTGCAGGATGTGGCCTATTACGGCGATACCAGCTATGTGTTCGTCACCACCGATGCCGGCCTCGAGTTGTCGGTCAATGTCCAGAACGAGACCCGCGGCGGGCTTGACCTGAAGCGCCAGCAGAAGGTGTGGGTCTCGTGGGAACCGGCCGGTTCCCTTGTCCTGACGGAGTAGCAAAGATGAGCAATCCCACCGACGCCGGCGCCATCCCCGGCGATGCCGCCTTTCGCCGCAGCGATCTCATGGGCTCGACCATCGAGGCGACCTATGCCGGGGCGCTGTCGTTCATGCGGCGGAAATATACCCGCGACCTTTCCGGCGTCGATATCGCCGTCACCGGCATTCCCTTCGACCAGGCGGTAACCAACCGGCCCGGCACCCGCTTCGGTCCGCAAGGCATCCGCCAGGCCTCGACGCATTTCGCCTGGGGTCCCTATTGGCCGTGGAATTTCGATCCCTTCGACACTCTCGCGGTGGTCGACTACGGCGACTGCTTCTACGACTGGGGCCGCAAGGAAGACGTGCCCCGCGTCATCGAGGAGCATATCGCCCGGATCATCGCCGCCGGCGCCTCGACCCTCACCCTCGGCGGTGATCATTTCATCGCCTATCCGGTGATGAAGGCCTACGCCAGGGTGTACGGGCCCCTGTCGCTCATCCAGTTCGATGCCCACCGCGACGTCGAGCCCGACGAGGGCGGCCGCATCGACCACGGCACCATGTTCGGCGTCGCCATCCGCGAAGGCGTCATCGACCCCAGGCGCTCCGTCCAGATCGGCATCCGCACCTCGTTCCTCGGCGAGGAAGGCTATGGCATGACCGTCATTCACGCCGACAGGGTGCACGCGATGAGCGCCGATGAAGTGGCCGCCGAGATCACCCGCGTCACGGCCGGCAACAAGGCCTATCTCTCCTTCGACATCGACTGCCTCGATCCCGCCTACGCCCCCGGCACCGGCACGCCGGTCCCCGGCGGCCTTTCCTCGCATCAGGCCATGTCGATCCTGCGCCGCCTCAAGGAGATCGATTTCGCCGCCATGGATCTGGTGGAGGTCTCCCCGCCCTACGACCACGCCGAGATCACCTCGCTGGCGGCCTGCGCGCTGACGCTTGAATATCTCTGCCTCCGGGCGTGGCAGAAAGGGGCGCGCGGCGCGCCGTCGAAGGATTGAGCGGCTATCTGGCGGTCACACCCCATGAGGCCGTCGCCATTTTCGCCGGCCTGTTGCTGGGCGGCATCTCAAAGGGTCTGATCGGCAGCGCCCTGCCGATCATCGCCATCGCCGTGATGGTGAGCGTCGTCGATCCCCACCGGGCGATCGGCATCATGGTGTTTCCCATCCTCACCACCAATTTCTGGCTGGCGCTGCATCAGGGCATTCCAGCACTCATCGAACCGTTCCGGCGCTTCTGGCCGCTGATGGTGGCCTGCCTCGTCACCATGCTGGCCACCGCGAGCTTTGCCACCGCGTATCCCGAACGGCTGATCTTCCTGGCGCTGGGTTTGGTGATGCTGCTGTTCGTGACCATGAGGCAGATTGCGCCGCACCTTCATCTGCCGCCTGCCTGGGTGGGTCCGGCGGGTATCGTGGCGGGAGTGTTTTCCGGCCTCCTTGGAGGTGCGACATCCATCTACGGACCGCCCATCAACATGTATTTCGTGGCCCTCAAGCTCGACAAGGCCATGTGGTTGCGCTCCATCGGCCTCACCTACAGTCTTTGCGGTCTGCCGCTGCTGGCCGGCTTTCTGATCAACGGTATTCTCGATGGTCCCACCGCGGTCCTTTCCGCGCTGGGCTGCCTGCCGGCCTTTGCCGGCACGTGGATTGGCTATCGCCTGCAGCGCCGCGTGTCGCCGGCGACATTTCACAAAATCGTCCTTGCCGCCCTCTTCCTCGCCGGTCTCAACTTCCTCAGGCGTGCGGTGATGTAGGCGATTACGCCAGCAAATCCCGCAAGCGGTAATAGAGCATGCCGACGGTCAGTGCCGCCCGCCGCAAGGGGCCGCCGGGGAACGGGGCATGGCGGATCCTGGTGAAGACGTCGAAGCGCCCTGCCTCGCCGGCAATCGCTTCCGCCATGAGCTTGCCGAACATCCCCGCCAGTGCCACCCCCTGGCCGGAATAGCCTTGCGCGTAATAGATGTTGGAGCCGATGCGCCCGGCATCCGGCAGGCGGTTGTAGGTGATGCCGATATGGCCGCCCCAGGCATAATCGATGCCGACATCCGAAAGCTGCGGGAAGATGCGCATCAGCCGCGGCCGCATGTTGGCGGCGAGGTCCTTGGGGTCGATGCCGGAATAGCTGCATCGCCCGCCGAACAGGATCCGGTGATCGGCGGTGCGGCGGAAATAGTCGGTGACGAAATTGACATCGCCCACCGCGTCATTGTCGCGGATGAGACCTCTGGCCCGCTCTTCCCCCAGCGGCGCCGTGGCGATCACGTAGCTGGCGACCGGCATCACCTTGGCATCGAGCCGCGGGATGAGGTGGCCGAGATAGCCGTTGCAGGCGACCACCACCTGCGCGGCCGCAACGGTGCCGGTGGCGGTGACGACCTTCACCCTGGCACCCGGCTCGACCTTCAGGACTGCCGTATGGGTGGCAATGCGCCCGCCTTCCCGCACCACCGCACCGGCAAGCCCGATTGCATAGTTGAGGGTGTGGAGATGCCCCGCGCCGCTGTCGGCCAGAGCCCCGTGATAGACGGTGGTGGCCAGTCGAGCTTCCAGTCGCGCCTTGTCGAGCAGTTCGAGCTTGTCGTAGCCGTAGCCGGCCAGTTCGTCGCGTTCTTCCGCAAGGCCGGCCATGTGCGAGGGCTTGGGGGCGGTGAGCAGGTAGCCCCATTTGAGGTCACAGTCGATGCCGTAGGCGGCGATGCGTTCGACGATCAGTCCCTTGGCTTCCTCCGCCACCTTGAAGGCATCGCGTGCCGCCTGCTTGCCCAGGGCGTGTTCGAAGGCGCCCATGCCCTTGGAAAAGCCGGTACAGATCTGCCCGCCATTGCGCCCCGAGGCGCCCCAGGCGATGGGCCCGGCTTCGAGGACCTGCACGCTGAGGCCCTTCCTGGAAAGCTCGAGCGCCGCCGATAGGCCGGTGAAGCCGCCGCCGATGATGCAGACATCGACGCTTCCATCGCCATCGAGCGGCGGGCACTCGGGGGCTGCATGGGCGCTGGCGCGATAATAGGTGGTGGCATCGAGGACGCTTGGCCGCACGCTTGCCTGCCGGGGTTGACTGATCTGGTCCCTTGCCACGTCTGAAGGCTCCGAGTGAGGCGATTTCCTTTTTCCCCCGAACCATCTAGAACGTTCGGGTATCCGCAAGCGGCCAGGGGGTTCGGCCACCTACCAGCCTCAATGGGCCGCAAAAAACAAGGTCCATCATGTCTTCCATCGATTTTGAACAGTGGCTCGGCGAACGCAACATCGACGAGGTCGAATGCCTGGTGCCGGATATGTCCGGCACGCCGCGCGGCAAGATCCTCCCCTCCCAGAAGTTCCTCAAGGGCGTGAAGGGCAGGGGCCTGCGCATTCCCGAGGAGGTCTTCATCCTCACCGTCACCGGGCGCTATTCGTGGAAGACCGACGCCACCGACGATGCCTCCATCGACGTCTACATGCGCCCCGATCCCAACACCCTGCGCCTGGTGCCGTGGTATGAGAACCCCACCGCGGAGGTGATCTGCGACTGCTTCTATCTCGACGACCGCCCGGTCGACATCGCCCCGCGCTATGTTCTCCAGCGCATCCTCGGCCTCTACGCCGAGCGCGGCTGGCGACCGGTGGTGGCGCCGGAACTGGAGTTCTATCTGGTCAAGAAGAACCTCGATCCCGACTACCCCCTGGAGCCGCCGGCCGGCCGTTCGGGCCGGGCGGAGAAATTCGGCCAGGCCTACGGCATCGACGCCGCCAACGAGTTCGACCCCATCGTCGAGGACATCTACGACTTCTGCGAGGCGCAGGAGATCGACATCGACACCATCAGCCACGAGAGCGGGCCGGTACAGCTCGAGATCAACTTCAACCATGGCGATCCGCTGGAACTGGCCGATCAGGTCTTCCTGTTCAAGCGCACCGTCCGCCAGGCGGCGCTCAAGCACGACATGTATGCCACCTTCATGGCCAAGCCCCACGCGAGCGATCCGGGCTCGTCCATGCACATCCACCAGTCGGTGATGGCCATCAAGACCGGGCGCAACGTCTTCGCCGGTGCCGGCGGCAGGCATTCCAAGCTGTTCCTCAACCATATCGGCGGCCTGCAGCGCTACATGGCCGCGGCCCTGCCGTTCTTTGCCCCGAACGTCAATTCCTACCGCCGGCTGGTGCCCGACAGCGATGCCCCCACCAACACCCACTGGGGCATCGACAATCGCACCGCGCCGCTCAGGGTGCCGGCATCGGAACCCGAATCGACGCGCGTCGAGAACCGGGTGGCCGGCGCCGACGCCAACCCCTATCTGGCGATTGCCGCATCGCTCGCCTGCGGGCTTCTCGGCATGGTGCAGAAATCAAAGCCCAGCGATCCGGTGGAGGGTTCCGCCTACCGCTACGCCCACACCCTGCCGCTGCATCTGGACGAGGCGCTCAACAAGCTCAATTACTCCCGGCCCCTCAAGGAGATTTTCGGCCCCCGCTTCATCGACGCCTACCGGGGGGTGAAGGAAGAGGAGATGGAGCTCTACCGCAAGGTGATCTCGTCGTGGGAGCGCGAGTTCCTGCTGCTCAACGTCTAGAGGTTCAATCGGCCCTCGCGTCGCTCCCCTCCCCCTTGTGGGGAGGGGCTGGGGGTGGGGGTCGCAAGGCATAAAAGGCCGGCGTCCATGCTGCAGGGCTTCGTGGCGGGGTGAGACAGAAGGTATGGGCCTTCGGACTCTGTTTGGCTGAACCCCCACCCTCGCCCCTACCCCTTGCGGGAAGGGGAGTTTCAGCCCAGCGCCGCCGCGATCGCCGCGATTTGCGCTTCGACGTCGATGGAAACCGACGAGGTGACCTCCAGTTCGCGGTCCTCGTAGACGTCGCGCCCGGGGTGCGCAGCGGCCCAGGCGGCGATTGCCCGGTCACGCTCGACGAGCAGTGCCTCGATCTGCGGCCGGAACAGCCTCAGCATGGCGGTGATCCAGCGATTGACGGCAAGGCAGGGGTGGGTGTGCTCGATGCGGAACCGTTCCAGCAGGGCGATGGCATCGGGCGCGGCATAAAAGCTCTCGTCCGTCACCCAGCGGTTGGTGGTGAACAGCCCGATGGCACGGCCGGGTCGATCCATGGCGATGGCGATGAAATGGCACAGCGCATCCTTGCCGCTCGGCCGCCGCGCCCTGCCGCGATAGGGAACCGGCGCGATACCCGCCGGGATTGCCGGCGCCCTGAGGAAGGTGTGGAAGTGGCCATGCTCGCCGGCCGCCTTGCGATGGGCGTGATAGTAGTATTGCGAATGGAATTCGGCATCGAACACATCGCCCTTGGGATAGTGGTCGATCTCGTAGAAAGTTCCCTGGTTGGCGAGGCACCGCCCCACCACGTTGGCGCCCGCCTTGGCCAGCAGGCGCAAGGCCTCGTTCACCTCGCTCCCCGCCTCGGCCATCGCTGCGAGTTCGGCGCGCGGCAGGGGGTACAGCGCTTTGGCGATATCGAACGCAAGGTCATTTTCGCTCATCGGCCGATTCTATCGGCAACACGCAGTCTTGAAAACAAGTTCACAAGTGCCCGCCGCATCGGGTTGGGAAAGGGTCCGCCCCCCCTGCGTCAATTTGGCCGGTGTCGCCGTGGCATTCGCGTTCGTAAGGGCTTGCTCGCTGCGCCTGTTGTCATGAAATTGCCGCAAGCTCACCGCTTACATGCTGACGTTGCAGTCAGGTGCCGATACGTCACACGGCACCTGCCCCCGCAACATTCCACAGCGTGACGGACAAGTCTCCTTTCGCCGCGCGCAAATCATTTGATGGAGTTACAGATGCTAACGCTTCGTCTCGCCGCCTCGGCGGCTCTTGCGTGCATGGCGATCGGCCTCGCTTCGCCCGCCCAGGCCATGTCCATGGCCGACTGCAGTGCCAAGTACAAGGCGGCCAAGGCTGCCGGCACCCTCAAGGAAAAGACCTGGAACGAGTTCCGCAAGGCGGAATGTTCCTCCGACGCCAGCGAGCCCACGGTCGCCAATACCGAAAAGGCGACCGAGCCGCCGATGACCACGGCCAAGGCGCCCAAGGGCGTGATTTTCCCCAAGGCCGTCGATGCCAAGTTTTCCAAGGAATCGGCCGGCAAGGCGCGCATGCATACCTGCCTGGAGCAGTACAAGATCAACAAGGCCAAGGATGCCCTGGGCGGCCTGAAATGGATTCAGAAGGGCGGCGGCTACTACAGCATCTGCAACACCAAGCTCAAGGGCTGACGTCATCGGGGGGCTGGCGGCATCGGACCGCCAGCCGTCTCATCGCCCTGTCAACAATCAAAGGAGCCGAACCATGGGACTGCTCGACATTCTTGGCGGCGACCTGCAAAAGGCGCTCGCCGGCCAGCAGGGCCAGACATCGAACCTCTTCGCCGAGGCCTTCAATGGTCTGGGCGGCTACCAGGGGGTCCTCAACCTGTTGCAGCAATCGGGCCTCGGCAACAAGGTCGAGTCGTGGCTGAGCACCAATGCGTCCAACCTGCCGGTGACGCCTGACGAGATCAAGGCCGCCCTTGGCGACAAGCACCTCCAGGCCCTGGCCGCAAAGTTCGGCGTTCCGCTGGATCAGGTGGCAACACTGTTGGCGCAGCATCTGCCCGCCGCCGTCGATCAGGCCAGCCCTGATGGTGTCCTGAAGGCGCAATAGCCTTGAAGGAACGCGCAGGGCTCGTTCCCCCGCCCGGCCTGAAAGTCAGCTTGTGACCTTGCAGCGCTTCCACAGCACCGGCGCGCCCGGTGCGGTCGCCGACGGCGGTGTGACGGTGACGATCATCTCTTCTTCATCGATGAGGTCGGCATGGACATGCGCGCCGGCGGCATCGTCGCCCTCCGGCACCACATAATCGAAATGATGGCGGTTATACTGGCCGGTGATCGCCTTGCCGCTGGGAACGACGACCTGCGAACCATCGATGGTCATGGTGGCGTTGGCGGGAGAGCACCAGTCGCCGTCGATGCGGTCGGCCAGCGCCGCCCCTGACGACAGGCAGAGCGCAACGACAGCCGGAACGAGACGCTTGAGGGGCATGGACATCATGCCCTTTTTATAGCAAAGCCCGCCGCCGGAAAAGCTGCTGCCGGCAAGCCGGCCGCAAGGAAAAGGTCGCATACCGGACGGCGTGTCGGGTCCCGGGCATTCCGGCCTTGCCGTCCGTCGCTCATGGCGGCAAGGAAATTGCCGATGCGGCTATCATTGCACCGCGGCTCGTGGCAGAAAAAGGCCGCATCGGCGCAAGGCGTTGCGAGTCGTGGCGCACACCCTCGCCGCTGCAAGGAAGGAGACTGCTCGATGGCGGAGAGGGACTGAACGGATGGCTGAACCGCACATTGCACTGAGCCCCAAGGGCTGGGACGAGGTCAAGCCGACGACCTGCTACATGTGCGCCTGCCGCTGCGGCATCAAGGTCTACCTGAAGGATGGCACTGTTCGCTACATCGAGGGCAACCGCGATCACCCGGTGAACAAGGGCGTCTTGTGTGGCAAGGGCTCGGCCGGCATCATGCAGCACTATTCGCCGGCCCGCCTTTCGGCGCCATTGATGCGGGTCGGTCCGCGCGGCTCGGGCGAATATCGCGAGATTTCATGGGAAGAGGCACTGAGGACCGCCACCTTGTGGCTGTCCGGGGTACGTTCGAGCGACCCCAGGAAACTTGCCTTCTTCACCGGCCGCGATCAGTCGCAGGCGCTCACCGGCTGGTGGGCCAAGCAGTTCGGCACGCCCAACTACGCCGCCCATGGCGGCTTCTGCTCGGTCAACATGGCCGCTGCCGGGCTCTATACCTTCGGCGGTTCGTTCTGGGAATTCGGCGAGCCCGACTGGGAGCACGCCCGCTATTTCCTGCTCTTCGGCGTCGCCGAGGACCACGCCTCCAACCCCATCAAGACCGGGCTCGCCAGGCTCAAGGCAAATGGCGCCAAGATCGTTTCGGTCAACCCGGTGAAGTCGGGCTATTCGGCCATCGCCGATGAATGGGTCGGCATCCGACCCGGCACCGACGGCCTGTTCGTTGCCGCCCTCATCCACGAACTGCTCGCGGCCGGCCGCATCGATGCCACAAGCGTGGCGCGCTACAGCAATGCCGGCTGGCTGGTGATCGATCATCCGGGCGCCGAAGACGACGGCCTCATCGCCCGCAACCCCAGGGGCGATGCCTTGTGCATCGACAAGGCTACCGGCAAGACCGTGGCAGCCTCCGGTCTCGTCACCCCGCGCCTGTCGGGCGAGGTGAAGCTGAAGAGCGGAGCAACGGCCCGTCCTGCCTTCGAACTCATGGCCCGGCGTTTTCTCGCCGACGAATACAGTCCTTCAACCGTCGCCGCGCGTACCGGCATCGATGCCGCCACCATCCGCCGCATCGCAGCCGAACTCGCCGCCGCCGCCCTCGACGACCCGCCCCACCTCGACATTCCATGGACCGACGCCTGGGGCGTGAAGCATGACAGGATGATCGGCCGGCCGGTCGCCATGCATGCCATGCGCGGTATCTCGGCCCATTCCAACGGCTTTCACACCTGCCGCCTCATCCACCTGTTGCAGATCCTCCTCGGCACCATCGATGCGCCGGGCGGCTTTCGTTACAAGTCGCCCTATCCCAAGCGGGTGCCACCGCCGGTCAAGCCGGTCGGCAGGGGTGAGCATGTGACCCCTGGCCAGGCGCTGCCCGGACCGCATCTGGGCTTTCCGGCCGAACCGGCGGACCTTCTGGTCGATGCCGACGGCAATCCCGAGCGGCTCGACAAGGCATTTTCCTGGGAGGCGCCGCTCGCTGCCCACGGCCTCATGCACATGGTGATTTCCAACGCCGCCCGGAAGGATCCCTACGGCATCGAGGTCCTGTTCATGTACATGGCCAACATGAGCTGGAACTCGTCCATGAACGTCACAGGCGTCATCGACCAGTTGACAGCGCACGACGAGGAGACAGGCGAATATCTCATCCCCAAGATCATCTATTCCGACGCCTATGCCTCGGAGATGGTCTCCTATGCCGATCTCATCCTTCCCGACACCACCTACCTCGAACGCTGGGACTGCATTTCGCTGCTCGACCGGCCGATCTCGGAGGCCGACGGACCGGCCAATTCGATCCGCCAGCCGGTGGTCGAGCCGCGCCGCGATGTGCGTCCCTTCCAGGAGGTGCTGCTCGACCTCGGTGCAAGGCTCGGCCTCGAGGGCATGGTCGATGACAAGGGCGAGCCGAAATATCCCGGCGGGTATGCCGACTACATGGTCAACCATCAAAGGCTGCCCGGCATCGGACCGCTGGCCGGCTGGCGCGGCACCGATGGCACCAAGTCGCTCAGGGGCGAGCCGAACCCCGACCAGCTCCGGCGCTATATCGACAACGGCTGCTTCTGGTACGAACCGTTCCCGCCCGAGGCCCGCTACTTCAAGCACGTCAACCGCGCCTATCTGGAGCTTGCCGAAAAGGCCGGCTTCATCGACGGCACCGATCCCGTCTGCTTCCACATCTATTCCGAGCCCGTTCAGCGCTTCCGTCTCGCCGCCCGCGGGTTCGGACCGGTGCAGCCGCCCGAGGCGCACCGCCAGCGGGTGGAAGCCTTCTTCGATCCCCTGCCGTTCTGGTATCCGCCGTTCGAGGAAGCCCTGGTGGAGCCCGGCGACTTCCCCTTGCACGCCGTCACCCAGCGCCCCATGGCGATGTATCATTCCTGGGGCTCGCAGAACGCCTGGCTGCGCCAGATCCTCGGCCGCAACTGGCTCTACATGGCACGCGAAAAGGCAAAGGCGCTGGGCATCGCCGATGGCGACTGGGTCGATGTCGTCTCCCACCACGGCCGCATTACCGTGCCGGTCAAGCTCATGGATGGGGTCAACGCCGATACCGTGTGGACGTGGAATGCCATCGGCAAGCGGTCGGGTGCCTGGAACCTGGCGCCCGATGCCGCGGAAGGCAAAAAAGGATTCCTGCTCAACCACCTGATATCGGAACTTCTACCGGAACGTGAAGGCGGTTATCGTTATTCCAATGCCGATCCTGTGACTGGCCAGGCAGCGTGGTACGACCTCCGGGTGCGCGTTGAAAAGGCGAGCCCTAGGGCCACCTCGCTGCCGCAGTTCGAGACCCTCAGGCCCGTCAAGGGCCTGAAATCCCGTCCCACCATCGTGCGCTGGGGCGCCCGCAGGAAAGGTGACGCATGACTTCGTTGCCCGATACCTTCGGACCCGGCCAGGTCAAGCTCGGCCTCGTCATCGACCTCGACACCTGCGTCGGATGCCAGGCCTGCGCGGTGTCGTGCAAGGAGTGGAACACGCAAGGCTATTCCGCCCCGCTCACTGACGAGGACCCTTACGAGGCGAACCCGCTCGGCGTGTGGCTCAACCGCATCCACGGCTATGAGGTGGAAGACGCCAAAGGCAACTCCCGCGCCGTCCACTTCCCGCGCTCGTGCCTGCATTGCGAAGAGCCGGCCTGCGTCACGGTGTGTCCGACGGGGGCCTCCTACAAGCGCGCCGAAGACGGTATCGTGCTGGTCAATCCCGACACCTGCATCGGCTGCAAGCTGTGCTCGTGGGCCTGCCCCTATGGCGCCCGCGAATACGATCACGACGACGGCGTCATGAAGAAGTGCACCTTGTGCGTCGACCGCATCTACAACGACAACCTCGAACCCGAAGACCGCCAGCCGGCCTGCGTGCGCGCCTGCCCGACAGGCGCGCGCCATTTCGGCGATCTGGGCGATCCGCAAAGCGACGTCTCGAAGCTGGTCGCCGCCCGCGAGGGTTATGACCTGTTACCGGAGATGGGCTACAAGCCGGTCAACAAGTATCTGCCGCCGCGCCCGCGCCGCGATGCTGTCTCTAGCGCCGCCGAACCGCTGCGCCTTGCCGAACTGGCCGGCAAGGGCGATGTCATGGAGCGTCTGTTCGGCTGGCTCGACAAGGTTCTCTCATAAGGCCCGCCATGCATCCCGCCTATTCCGTCATCGTCTTCACCACCGCTTCCGGCATGGGATACGGCCTGCTGGCGCTGCTGGGGCTGGTGGGCGCGGTGCATGGGCCCGCCTCGACCTTCGCCTTCGGGGTGACCTGCCTGGCCTTCGCCTTTGCCCTCATCGGCGCGGGGCTCATGGCGTCCACCGCCCATCTCGGCCATCCCGAACGGGCCTGGAGGGCGCTTTCCCAGTGGCGCTCGTCATGGCTGTCGCGCGAGGGCGTGGCCGCCATCGTCACCTTCGCCCCCGCCCTGGCCTTTGGCTGGGCGTGGCTGACCCCGCAAGCCGATCCCCATCTGATCCGCGCCCTCGGCCTCGTTACCCTTTGCTGCTGCGCCGTGACAGTGGGCTTCACCGGCATGATCTACCAGTCGCTCCGGACCATCCGGCAATGGCACCACCCGCTGGTGACGCCGGTCTATCTCGCCTTTGCGCTCGCCACCGGCTCAACCCTGCTGATGGCCATTGCGCAGGGTTTCGGGCGCGGCCAGGTGGTGCAGTCGACCATCACCGCAGGCACCCTCGTTCTTGTCCTCGTCCTGAAGATCTTGTGGTGGCGTGCTATCGATCGCGATCCGGGGCGCTTCACCATGGGCGATGCGACAGGCCTGAAAAAGCTCGGCGAGGTGCGGCAGTGGGAAGTGCCGCACACGGCGGAAAATTTCGTCATGAACGAGATGGGCTACCGGATCGCCAGAAAGCACGCAACAAAGCTCAGGCGCTTGGTCGTGGCCGGTTTGGCGCTCGCCCTGGCGCTCAGCCTCGTCACCTTTGCGCCCGTTCCCGCGCTTGCCATCCCCGCCGCCATCCTTGCCGCCTTTGTGGCCTATGCCGCGGCCTTCCTCGAGCGCTGGCTGCTCTTTGCCGAGGCCCGCCACGTCGTCAACCTCTATTACGGCACCGCCCGGGCGTAATTTGCTCCCCTCCCCCTTGTGGGGAGGGGCTGGGGGTGGGGGGTCGCCGAGAAAGCCCGAAGGCCCAACTGGTTGCTCTTTGTGACGACTCGCCGAAGGAGCTATCGCGCATCCTCTGACCTGTGCTATGGGCGAAGCGTTGCGGGAGGTGTGACATGGTTCAGGGCAGGGTCGCCTGGTTCAAGGGCAGGCTGGTGCCGGAGGCGGACGCGCGGGTGTCGTTCCGCGACTTCGGCTTTCAGGTGGGTGACGGGGTGTTCGATACCGCCCGCACCGTGGCCCACAGGCCCTTCATGTTCGCAGAACATATCGCCCGGCTTTATCGCTCGCTGGCCTATGTCGGCATCGATCCGGGCCTTCAGCCCGACGCCATGCTGGCGGCAACCCTTCAGGTGCTCGAAGCCAACCTGCCTCTCATCGGCCCCGATGATGACTATTGGGTGACCCAGTGGATCTCGCGCGGTGAACGCGCCGAGGACCGGCTTGGCGTCGACGGCCCGCCGACCATCATCATCGAGTGCTCGCCGCTGCCGCTGCGCCACCGGGCTCGCGGCATGCGCGACGGCCTCGACGTCGTCACCCCGGCCGGCATCCGCCGCACGCCGCCCGAGGCCATCAGCCCGCGCGTCAAGTCCATGAGCTATGCCAACCTGCTTGCCGGCGACAATGAGGTGCAGCGCCTGAAACCCGGTGCCACCTCGGTGCTGCTCGATATCCGCGGCTGTCTGGCCGAGGGGCTCGGCTCCAACATCTTCATCGTCCGCGGCGGTGAGGTCCTCACCCCCCATGAGCGCTTCGTGCTGGGCGGCCTGTCGCGCCAGACGGTGATGGCGATCGCCCGCGACAGGGGCATTGCCCTACGGGAAGCCGACATCGACCTTTACGACGCCTATTCGGCCGAGGAAGCCTTCATCACCTCGACAAGCTGGTGCATGGTGCCGGTGCGCTCCATCAATACCCGCGTTATCGCGGGCGGCGAAGTGCCGGGCCCGGTCACGGCCCGCCTCATCGAGGGCTACAAGGAAAGGCTCGGCGGCTTCGACTTCGTCGCCCAGTACACGCGCCGCCTGGAAGGGGTGAACTGATGTCCGCCTACTGCGCGCGCTGGTAGTCGCCGTCGCGGATCTCGTAATAGTCGCCCTTGTCGACGCAGAAGATGTGGCCTTCCATCTTCAGGCCGCTCGCTCCATCGAGCGTGCCGGCGGCGATGGCGACATAGTCGAGCCCCCTGCCTTGCCAGAACAGTGTCGACCCGCAAGCCGCGCAAAACGCCCGCTCGGCCGTCGCGCTCGATGTGTACCACTTGAGGGTATCCTGCTTCACGATCCGAAAGTCAGGGTGCTTGGCGGCGGTGGCGGCCATGAAATGGCCGGTCTGCTTGCGGCACTGGGTGCAATGACAGCCGATGACGTCGCGCAGTTCGCCCGCGACCTCGTAGACGATCCCGCCGCACAGGCACGAGCCGCGATGCACCGGCGCGCTCATCGGCGGGTTCCAAAGGCTTTGGCAAGGGCGCGGATGTGGTCCGGGCCGATGCCGCAGCACCCGCCGAGGATGGTGGCGCCGCTGCGCCGCCAGCGCCGCGCCAGTTCCACGAAATCGGCCGGGCTGATGTTGCCGAATTTCCACTCCGGCATTTCGAAATGCCCGCATTCGGGATAGGCGCCGATGGGCCCGGCCCAGCTTGCCTTGATGATGTGGAGCGCGTCTTCGGTGACGTCGATGTCCGAGTGCATGACCAGGCAGGCCTTGGCCCCGGTCGACATCAGCGAAGTGACGATGTCGCTGAGCTTCCACTCGGGCCGCCCGAACCCGGCGAGTTGCCCGTCGGCGCGCCGCTTCACCGAGATGCCGACCCACACCGGCAGCCCGGTCGCCACGGCGGCCTCTGTCGCCCACAACGAATGGTCGCCGTCGCGCATCATTTCCATCATGATGAGATCGCAGCCCGCCTCGGCCAGGCCCCTTGCCTTGGCCTCGAACAGCGGCAGCAACACCTTTGAATCTAGCTCGGGGTTAGGACCCTCGTCGGTGCCCTTCTTGACATGCCGCATGACCGAGAACGACCCGGCGATGGCGGTGCGCTCGGTGCCGGCATCGGCGACCGCCTGACGGGCCAGGCGCACCGCGATGCGGTCGATCTTGGCGATCTCGTCCTCGCGGCCCAGCGCCTTGAACAGGATGGGGCTGGTGGCGAAGGTATTGGCGGTAATGACCTCGGCGCCGGCCTTGAGATAGGACTCATGCACCTCCCGCACCACGTCGGGGTGGGTGAGGTTGGCTTCCGCGCACCAGGTGTCGCCGTTCATGGGCACGCCGTGCGCCTGGATATCGGTGCCGGTGCCGCCATCGAGGATGACGGCGTCTCCAGCGGCTAGCTTGATCTCGACGTTGGCGTACATTCCAGCCTTCTCGGTGCTTCGGTTGTAGCCGTCTCGACAGATCCGTTGCCGGTCGAGCAACCTGAAAACAACCGAATGCAGTACTTGACTTGCAACATAACCAAAGGTTGCAAGCTCTCTGTCAATCTGCTGGTGATGAACCGCCTCCAGCAGGCAAAGCCACCCTCAGCTTAGCCTGCCATTCAAACACCCGCCCATGATATATCCTAGGCCCCCCTAGGACGAAAGTCGATGTTTTCTGCCCTGTGGTTCATATAAATTTCTCTGTGTGAATCAGGCCGGATGCCGGGCCTTGAGAAACGCCGCCATGTGGAAGCCGGCCTGGGCCGGGTGATAGCGGTAGGCGGTACCCACCGGACAGGCATGGCGCGCCAGGCACCCCGCCGTCATGCACGGGCCTTGCGGTTGCGCCTGCAAGTGGCCGGCGCAGGCGCCCACATCGTAGGCCGTGCCGTCGAAGGCACCGACCGGGCAGGCGGCGAGACACGGCCGTCCCTCACACGTCTCGCATGGCGAGACCGTGGACGATGCCCGCGGCAGGTCGAACACCACCGGCAACAGCAGGGCGGCGCGAAAGGCATGCCACAGCCCGTAGACCGGATGGATGTTCATACCGAGCGGTGAGACGAACCCGGCCTTCGATCGCCGCGCCCATGTGAGGAATGGGAGAGGCGGATTGTCGAAGGGGTAGACGGCGCGTCCGCCAAGTTGTGCAGCAAGCGGATCGACGACGGCGCGGGTCCAGTCATCGAGCCGCTCGCGGGCGGCATCGCGCTCGCGCTGAAAGCGCTGGAACATGGCCGGCCCGGCATTGCCGATGAGCAGCACCTGCCGGGTGGTCCTGCCCGGCGATGAGGCCGGCACATGATCGGTCGCGTCCGGCTCGAACCAGCCCAGCGCCAGGAAGCCTTCGCGGGCGATGGCGGTGAGAACCGGGTGCTCCATTTGTCGTCAGGCCGTCCAGCGTGGATCGCCGGGCTGCATGACCGCCGGCTCCAGCCTGATGTCGTGATTGGCGCGCAAGGCCCGGTCGATATCGCGTGGCAGGTAATCGGGATAGTGGCTGGAGAGGATCTCGCGCTTTTTCGCCGCCGCCTTCTCGATCAGGTCGGGCTTGCCCGCCTCGTTCCATTCCTTGGGGCTCATGCGGTTGCCGAGATGGGGATAGACATATTCCTTCTGCATCAGGCCGAGCGTCTGGTCGGAGCCGAGAAAATGCCCCGGACCTTCAAGGCAGACATTGCGGATCACCTCCACCGACAGCGTGTCGTCGGTCACCTCGATGCCGCGCACATTGCGGTTGATGGAGCCCAGCATGTCGTTGTCGATGAGGAGACTTTCCATGCAGAAGCCCAAGAGCGAGGCATGCATGCCGGCCGATTCGTACATCAGATTGATGCCGCTCATCGCCGCCAGCGCCGCCGTTACACCCTTTTCGGCACCGGCCTGCATGTCAGGCAGCTTGGAATCGCACATGCCCGACGCCGACCCCACGGTGAGGTCGTAGAAGCGCCCCATCTGGGCGCAGGCCGCGGTGATCAGCGCTTGTTCGCCCGATCCGCCCGACATGGCCCCGGTCCTGAGGTCCGAGACGAACGGCCACGGCCCCCAGATGGCGACAGCCCCCGGCACCACGCAGTTGATGTAGACAAGGCCCGCCAGACATTCCGCCACCGCCTGCACCACGGTCCCGGCCAGCGCTGCGGGCGAAGTGGCACCCGCCTGCGCTGCCGACAGCAGCAGCACCGGCATGCCGCCACGCGCGGCGGCTTCAAGGCAGCGGCAGGCATCTTCCGCCCAGTTGAGCGGCGGCACCACGAAGCAGTTGGACTGGGAGACGAACGGTCGCTCGCGCCATCTGGCTTCGCCGCCCGCCACCGTGTGCAGCATTTGAAGGCACTCGGTGACGTGCTCGGCCGCCACCATGGAAGTACCGACATGCTTTTGCGTGCCGGCGAGGCAGGCATAGAGCGTGTTGATGTCCATGTCGTGGCCCGACACCATGTCGCGCGGCACCACGGTGCGCTGGAAGAAATGGATGTGCTCGCAATTGTCGACGATGCGCGCCGCGTCGTAGAGATCGACCAGCAGCGACTCGCGATACGAGCGGGTCTCTGGCTCGACGATGTGGACCGCCGCGCCGGCGGTGCCGAAATAGGCCCGGTTGCCCCACGGCTGCATGTCGTGGCGCGGATCGCGGGCATAGAGCGTGTACTGGCGCGCGCAGCTTGCAAGAATGTCTTCCACCAGCCCTTTCGGGATGCAAAGCCGATCGCCCTGCATGAAGCAGCCGCGTGCCTCCATGGCTTCGCGGCACGAGGCGATGGGTTTCGACATGCCCACCGTTTCCAGAAGCTCCAGCGCCGAGCGGTGGATGCGCCCCATGTCGGCATCGGCAAGGGGCTTGTAGTGCCCGCCCATCATGCCCGGCTTGACGGCGGCGTCTTCCATGGCGATGGGCCGCCCGCGAATGGCCCGCCTGGCCTCGCGACCGCCGCGCCGGCGGCTCAAATCCTCAACCACGCTCATTGCCTTGGGTGCTCCGGGCTCAGGTTCAATCGCTCATCAACGCCATCGCATGAGTTTGCCGGCCTTGCCAAGTCCCGGCGACCCCACTTTCGGGTGAAATAAATTCACCTATTGTGCGGGCGAATAAACCGGAATAGAGCGAAAGTCTGAAGGATAGTGCGGAAGCGATGGGTCGTTTTCGCGTCTATGGGTGAGCAGAATTGGCCAAACGCAACCTGCCGTCGCTGCGCGCGCTGACCGCCTTCGAGGCCGCTGCGAGGCTCGGCAGCTTCCGTCGCGCCGCCGATGAACTGGGCATCACCCGCTCCGCCGTCAGCCACCAGATCCGCGCGCTTGAGGAAGAACTGGGCATTTCGCTGTTCCGCCGCGACCTGCGCCGCGCCGAACTGACGGCGCCGGGCCAGGCCTATTTCCCGGCGGTGAGGGAGGCCTTCGATCGTATCGAGGCCGAGACCGAGCTGTTGCGCCCCGACAGTTCCGACACCGAGTTGACCGTGCAGGTCTATGTCACCGTGGCGCTGAAATGGCTGATCCCGCGCCTGCACGATTTCGAGCGCCGCTACCCCGACATGAAGGTACGCTTGTGGACCTCGTTCTTCGACTGGGAGTTCGACGAGGAGCATGTGGATGCAGGGCTCGTCCTCGCCCGCAAGCCGTCGCCTATCCACTATTCGCGCAGCCTGTTCCGCTCGTTCCTGTCGCCCGTCTGCGCCCCGGAACTGCTGCGCGGCCCCGATGCCATCCGCACCCCGGCCGATCTCGCCCGCCACCGGCTGCTTTATGTGTTCTCGGCCGAGGAGGACTGGCGCATCTGGCTGAAGGCGGCGGGCGTCGAGGGACTGGAACTATCAAAGTCGCTCGCCTTCGACAGCTATGTGCTGGCCCAGGAAGCCGCCGTCGAGGGCAGGGGAGTGGCGATGACCATCGGCCCCTTCGCCACCGAGGAACTGCGCGCCGGCACCCTGGTTCAGCCCTTCGACCTCATGGTGCCGCACCGCCACGACTGGCGCTTCATGTGCGCCTCGGGCCAGCGCCTGAAGCCGAAGATCCGCCGCTTCGAGCAATGGCTCGCCGATCAGATTGCCGCCGACCCGGCGCTTCGCCCCTACCGTTCCGCTGCAGATATGAAGGAAGGACTCCCCGTCCATGACCGAGTTGCCAGTCGCTGAGCAAGCCCGTCCGCGCGAGCATCGTCGCCGCGCCCACAACAACCGCGCCGCATCGGGTGGCGGCTTCACGCAGACGCCGCGCCGCGCCATCACCCGGCCGTTCCCGCCCATGGAGATCGTCTCGGCCGACCAGCTCGAGACCATCCACCTGGCGTCATTGAAGGTGCTGGAGGAGATCGGCATGGACTTCCTCCTGCCCGAAGCGCGGGCGCGTCTCAAGGAAGCCGGCGCCGCGGTTGCGGGCGAGCGCGTGCGCATGCCCCGCCAGATGGTCGAAAGGGCCCTGTCGACCGCGCCGTCCAGTTTCACCTTCCATGCCCGCAACCCGCAAAACAGCGTCGAGGTGGGCGGCAACCGCATGTTCTTCGGCCCCGTCTCCAGTGCTCCGAACTGTTCCGACCTCGACAACGGCCGCCGCCCCGGCACGCTGGCCGACTACCGCAAGTTTCTGAAACTCGTCCAGACCTTCAACTGCATGCAGTTTCTCGGCGGTTATCCGGTGGAGCCCATCGACATCCACCCCTCGATCCGTCATCTCGAAGCCTTGCGCGATGCCGCCACCCTCACCGACAAGCCGTTCCACGGCTATTCGCTGGGACGCGAGCGCATTTGCGACGCCATCGAGATCGCCCGTATCGCCCGCGGCATCGACCGCCGGACGCTGGAGCGCGAACCGTCGCTGTTCACCATCGTCAACACCAACTCGCCCCTCAAGCTCGACAATCCCATGCTCCAGGGCATCATCGAGATGTCGTCCGCCAATCAGATCGTTTGCGTCACGCCGTTCACGCTCGCCGGGGCCATGGCGCCGGTGACGGTGGCGGGCGCCATCGTGCAGCAGAACGCCGAGGCGCTGGCCGGCCTCGTCATGACCCAGACGGTGAGGGCGGGAGCGCCCTTCATCTATGGCGGCTTTACCTCCAACGTCGACATGAAGTCGGGAGCGCCGGCCTTCGGCACACCGGAATACATGAAGTCGTGCATCGTCGGCGGCCAGTTGGCGCGCCGTTACAAGCTGCCCTACCGCACCTCCAATACCTGTGCCGCCAATGCCGTCGATGCCCAGGCGGCCTATGAGTCGGTCTTTTCCCTCTGGGGCCTCACCATGGGCGGCGGCAACATGATCATGCATGGGGCCGGGTGGATGGAAGGCGGGCTGGTCGCTTCGTTTGAAAAGTTCGTGCTCGACTGCGATCTCATCCAGATGGTGACGGAATTTCTCCAGCCCCTCGACACCGGCACCGACGCGCTTGGCATTGATGCCATGCGCGAGGTGGGCCCCGGCGGCCACTTCTTCGGCTGCGCCCACACCCTTGCCCGCTATACCGATGCCTTTTACGCCCCCATGATTTCCGACTGGCGCAACCATCAGCAATGGGAGGCGGCAGGCGCCCCGGAAGCCAAGCACAAGGCCAACCGGCTGTGGAAGGAAGCCCTTGCCGCTTACGAGCGGCCGGCCATCGATCCGGCCATCGCCGAAGAGCTCGACACCTTCGTCGCCCGCCGCAAGCAGGAAGGCGGCGCGCCGACCGATTTCTGAGCGACAGGCGACAAACGTCCGACCCGCTTGCCTGTCTGAAGCGCCTGTCCCATATAGCCCGTTTCAAGCCCGAGACCTCCGGCGGCTGCGGAAGCCAACCATGCGTTCAGCGTCCGACCCCTTTTGCCATCACCCCGAACTGCGCGAGCGGATCGTCGATCCGCTTCAATCGCAATTCCGCACCTTCCGGATTGAGGACAGGCTGGCCCAGATGCGCGCGCAAGGGGTGCCGACCGGCTGGTGGTATTCCGATCAGGAGCGCGAGGCCATGCGGGCTCGTGCCCTTGAAGACCGCAGGGACAACGACCTGTGGGTCTTCGGCTACGGCTCGCTGATGTGGGACCCCGGCATCCTCTTTGAAGAGGTGCGCAGGAGCCGCGTCCCGGACTATGCCCGGCGCTTCATCCTGAAGACCAGTCACGGCGGCCGGGGCTCGCCTCAGGCCCCGGGTCTGATGGCCGCCCTCGACAAGGGTGACGGCTGCGAAGGCCTGGTGTTCAGAATTGCCCGTCACAACATCGAAGCCGAAACCGAGATCCTGTGGCGGCGCGAAAGGATCGGCCCCGCCTATATACCGGCCTTCATCGACGCCGTCGTCGCGGGCAGCCCGTTGACGGTGCTGGCCTTCGTGGCCGACCATGAAGCCGCCAGCATCGATGCCACCCTGACGCGCGCCGAACAGATCCACCTGCTGGCGACCGGCAGCGGCTTTCTCGGCACCAGCCTGGAGTATCTGACAAAGATAGCCCGCCAGTTCGCCGCCCTCGGCATTGACGATGAAGACGTCACCGCGTTGCTCGTCGAGATCGAGGCCCATCTCCGCGCGTGTTGAGGACGGTAGAGGCGGGCCGCGGCCCGCCATCGGCCGCCGCGGAACGATCAGGGATGGTCGCTTGCGGGTGGCCGGCGGCCTTGCGATGGATTAAGCCTTTGAGATAAGCGCCAACCTTTTGACCGGACGACCATGCCTGATAGTACCCGTACCGACGCCCTCATCGTCTTCACGCCCTCCGGCAAGCGCGGGCGCTTTCCCATCGGCACGCCGGTCCTGCAGGCCGCCCGCTCGCTCGGCGTCGACATCGATTCGGTGTGCGGCGGCCGCGCCATCTGCGGACGCTGCCAGGTGATCCTGTCGGAAGGCGAGTTCGCCAAGCACAATATCGTCTCCAGCGCCGATCACCTCAACGGCTTCACCCCCACCGAGACCCGCTATGCCTCCAAGCGCGACCTGAAGCCCGGCCGGCGCCTGTCGTGCCAGACGCAGCTTCAAGGCGACGTGGTGATCGACGTGCCGGCCGAAAGCCAGGTGCACAAGCAGGTGGTGAGGAAGCGCGCCGATGCCCGCGTCATCGAGGTCGACCCCATCGTCCGGCTCTATTACCTGGTTGTCGACGAGCCCGACATGCACCACCCGTCGTCCGACCTGGAGCGTGTCTACCGGGCGCTGGAAACCCAGTGGCAGGTGGGCGAACCGACCTGCGACCTCTCCATCGTCCAGCGCCTGCAAAAGCTGTTGCGCAAGGGCGAATGGCGTATCACCGTCGCCGTGCATCACCGCATGCCGGGCGGCCGGCCGGCCATCGTCGCCCTGTGGCCGGGCTTTCACGACAAGCTTTTGGGTCTCGCCATCGATGTCGGCTCCACCACCATCGCTGCCCATCTGTGCGACCTGACCAGCGGCGAGATCAGGGCCTCCGCCGGCCTCATGAACCCGCAGATCCGTTTCGGCGAGGATCTGATGAGCCGCGTCTCCTATGTGATGATGAACCCCGGCGGCGATGTCGAGATGACGGCCGCGGTGCGTGCCGCGCTGAACGATCTTGCCGCCCAGGTGTGCGCCGAAGCCGGCGAAAGCCTCGATGACGTGGTCGATGTCGTGCTGGTCGGCAACCCGGTCATGCATCATCTCTTCCTCGGCATCGACCCGGTCGAACTGGGCGGCGCGCCGTTCGCCCTGGCCACCGGCCTGGCGCTGACCCGGCCCGCCCGCGAACTCGACCTTCACCTCAACGCCGGGGCGAGTGTCTATGTGCTGCCCTGCATCGCCGGCCATGTGGGCGCCGATGCGGCCGGCGTGGTGCTGTCGGAATCCCCGCATCTTTCCGACGACATCATGCTGGCGGTCGATGTCGGCACCAACGCCGAGATCATTCTCGGTTCGCGCGAGCGGCTGCTGGCCTGTTCCTCGCCCACCGGCCCCGCCTTCGAGGGTGCCCAGATCTCCTGCGGTCAGCGCGCCGCCCCCGGCGCCATCGAACGGGTGCGCATCGATCCCGAGACGCTGGAGCCGCGCTTCAGGGTGATCGGCTCCGAAAAATGGTCGAACGAGCAAGGCTTCGATGCCGAAACCGCCTCCACCGGCGTCACCGGCATCTGCGGTTCCGGCATCATCGAGGTGATTGCCGAGATGTATCTCGCCGGCATCATCAACCAGGACGGCCAGGTGGATGGTGCGCTGGCCGAGAGGAGCGCCCGCATTCGCCCTAACGGCCGCACCTTCTCTTATGTCCTGCGCGACGGCGAGCCGCTCATTTCCATTACCCAGAACGATGTACGCGCCATCCAGTTGGCCAAGGCCGCCCTTTATGCCGGCACCCGCCTGTTGATGGACCACCTCGGCATCGAACAGGTCGACCGCATCCGCCTGGCCGGCGCCTTCGGCAGCCATATCGACGTCAAGTATGCCATGATCCTCGGCCTCATCCCCGATTGCCCGCTGGAAAAGGTCCAGTCGGCCGGTAACGCCGCCGGCACCGGTGCCCGCATCGCGCTGCTCAATTCCGCCGGCCGCGACGAGATCGAGCAGGTGGTGCGGCGCATCGAGAAGATCGAGACGGCGGTGGAGCCCCGCTTCCAGGAGCATTTCGTCGAGGCGATGGCCATCCCCCACAAGACGGCGGCGTTTACCAATCTTGAAAAAGTCTTGAAATTACCGGCGCAAAAAGCCGTGCAGAGCGCCGACAGCGATGGTAACGAGCGCCGCCGGCGTCGCCGCGATCGTGCTTAACGACATATAAATCGTGATATTTCAAGGCATTATGATCGTTAACGGCGTGTTGGCATTGCTGCACCGTTAAAGGCATTCAGCGCAAATTCGATCAAATTGTTACTGATTTCTTAAACGATCGATTCACGCGCTGTCGCTATAGATCTGCTCGAAAAGAAGTCGCCCCGGTGCCACACAGAGGGTTCCGCGATGTTGAAATTCAAGTCCGCCGCCCGCCGCCTGCTCTCCCGATTTGCCCGTTCGGGCCAGGGCAACGTTTCCATCATTGCCACGATGGCCTTCATCCCCTTCTGCATGCTGACCTCGGCGGCTGTCGATATGTCCAATGCGATCCGCATGAAAGCCGAGTTGCAGTCGGCTGCCGATGCTGCGGTGCTGGCCTCGGCGACGGCGCTGTCCACCAACGAATCGGATAGCGACAAGACCAAGATCGCCGACGATGTCTTCTACGCCAACCTGTCGCCCAAGCTTCTGGCCTCGCTGACCGCCACGCCGATCACCACCATCGATTTCGAGAAGAAGTCGGTGGAGATGAAGGTGCAGGTTGATACCAAGCAGGTTCTTACCCACTTCCTGGCCGACTCGATGAAGCTCGGCGTCAAGGCCAAGGCGGTGCTCGACAAGGGCAAGCCCATCTGCATGCTGTCCTTCAACAGGACCGCCGACAAGGCGATCGATATCGAGGGTACCGCCGATATCGTGGCCAGCGGTTGCGCCGTGCACGCCAACTCGATCGCCAACGATGCCCTCAACCAGCAGGGCTCCTCCACGGCGACGGCGGAAAGCTTCTGCGTCTATGGCGACTATTCGGGCTCCTTCAGCCCGACCCCCGACAACAACTGCCGCGTGGAAGAAGACCCGCTGGCCACCACGGTCCAGGCCGCGCTCGCCGACACCGACCTGACGTCGTGCATTGCGATCAATCCTACGCCGATCAAGACGGATATGACCCTGTCGCATGGCGTTTATTGCGGCGGCCTCAAGATTCAGACGGGCACCACCGTGACGCTGAATCCGGGAACCTATGTCATCCGCGACGGCGCCTTCATCGTGCAAGCCGGGGCTACGCTGCAGGGCACTGGCGTCACCATCGTACTGACGGGCAATTCGGGCACCTATTTCCAGAACAATGGCGGCGCCAACATCAACCTGACCGCCCCGTCCAGCGGCGAGTTTGCCGGCATCCTCATGACCCAGACGCCCGATTCCCTGCCGTCTCCGCATGAGAACACCATCACCGGCGGCGGCACGATGAAGTTCACCGGCATCATGTATTACCCGACCCAGCCCCTGCTGATCGGCGGCAATGGCGAGATTGGCGATACCACCAGCCAGTTCGCCATCATGGCCGACACCATCAGCATCCAGGGTACCGGCCTGCTGACCGTCCACATCTCCGGCGACTACGAGGCCGCCGGCCTGCCGTCGCTGCCGGAATCGCATGAAAAAGTCCGCCTGGCGTTTTGACCACCGAGCGCCTGTCGGGGGCTAGCGGGAGGCTGGTGGCGGACAACACCGACACCGCCTCCCGTCACGTACAACGGCGATACCCGTCGGCCTGCGCGCCGGATTTGCGGCGAATTTGAGCAAATTTGCGGCCTCTGGTGCAACCGTGATTTCATAACTGTCTGTTAATCCTCTCATCGGGACGGCCGATTGTGGCGCCGGTTTATGGGACGGATGGCATCAGATGACAAATTGGTACAACGCGTTCGAGCGCCTTGTTGCCACTTCCGAAGTTGCTGCCATCGCCGGCGGCATCGCGGTGCGCGGCTCCGCCACGATCACCGCTCTCATCGGTTTCGGCTATGCCCCGACGGGCCATCCACCCGAGGCGCACGCAAGGGTTTCTCTCGCCTCCTGACGCTCTGCTCTACTCCTCCTGCCGCAGCGGGTGCCGGACCAATGGTCCGGCGTCCGTTTGCGTTTGGGTCGCCTCGGCGGGTGACGCCGGCGGCGACCCGGTACCCGAGAAAAGACGCAATTTACCGACCAATCGGATAAGTCTGACGGCTAATGATTCTCTAAATATTTAGATTTATGTGCCTCTGTAAGAGTCCCGGGAAGCACAAGTAACCGGATCTGAGGGGGAATATGCTATCTATATTTCGAAGATTCGGGCTCGACAGGAGCGCCACCGTGGCGATGATCTTTGCCCTGTCGGTGGTCCCCTGTCTCGGTGTGATGGGTGTTGCCGTCGACTATATGCGCGCCGGCAGGGCGCACAACCGGTTGCAGGCCGCCGTCGACAGCGCGGCCCTGGCCGCGGGTGCATCGGAGCTGACGTCGAAGGCCGATCTGCGCAAGCTCATCGAGAACTATATCGACGTCAACAGCGGCGGCACGAAGGGCTTCGCAATCACCAAGGTGGACAATTCGACCAACAGCGACGGCGACGTCATCGTCATGGTTCATGGCACCATGAAGACGTTGGTGATGCGCATATTCGGCATCAGCCAGATCGATCTCGCGGCCGGAACGCGGGTTGCGCGATCAACGAGCGGCCGCGCGGAAATCGCCCTGGTCCTCGATACCACGGGGTCGATGGCCGGCACCAAGATCGCCACCCTGAAGGAGGCGGCCAAGGATCTGATCGCCGATTCGCTCAAGGTCAACAATGGCAAGGCCGATCCGTCGGTGAAGATCGGCATTGTGCCGTTCGCGCAATATGTGAATGTCGGCGTTACCCGCCGCAACCAGTCGTGGATCGACGTGCCGGCGGACTATCAGACCTCGGTCACGACCTGCAACGGCAAGGGCGGGAAAAAGAAAGACAAGAAGAAGAAGGACAAGTGCACCACGACGTACACCAGCCATAGCTTCAATGGTTGCGTCGGGTCGCGCAATTATCCCTTCAACGTGCGCGACGACAGTTATGCGGTGAACCCGGTGCCGGGCCTCATGGACATCACCTGTGCGAACGAGATCACCGATCTCACCCCCAGTGAGCCGAAGCTGGACAGCGCCATCGACGCGCTCAACGCCGATGGCAATACCTATATCGCAGCCGGCCTCACGTGGGGATGGCGCATGATTTCCCCCGATACACCGCTGTCGAAGGGCATCTCGTACACGGCCATGAAGAACCCCAAGACACGGACTCAGAAGTTCGTCATCCTCATGACCGACGGTGAGAACACCCGGGCGCCCAGTTATCCGGCGCACGACAGTTCCGATGGCGCGCTGGCCAATGCCCTGACGGCGGAAGTCTGCACCAACATCAAGGCGCTGAATATCACGGTCTTCACCGTGGCCTTCACGGTCACCGACCCGACGACGCTGGACATGCTGCAAACCTGCGCGTCATCGTCGAAATATGCCTTCGATGCCCAGGATACCACCGCGCTGGTCGCCTCCTTCAAGAGCATCAGCGACAAGATGTCGGAACTGCGGCTGGCCGAATGAAGTAAGACCTCTTGGCCTGCGCTGCGGGGCCTGGCCCTCGCTTGGCCGCAATGGCGATCGCCGGGGCTTGACGAGGGCCGCGAACCGGCAGTCCGGCAAAGCCCTGGAGCACCCTTCGCCTTGCTTCGGATTCTGATGGTCGACATTCTCGAACCCCCGTTCATGTCAATTGACGCCAATTGAACCGGACCATCCGTCCGTTTCCTCCTTGCGGAGCCGCGCCCACGCCATCCGCCGTGCGCACGGGGCCATTGAAACTCCGATATATGGCATTTTCACTGTGTTGATTGAATCAAAATAACAGTGTAATTTAGATATAATATCGGAAGGCACAATATACATTTGAATTACATTTTTATATATTAACGACAAATCAATAGTGAACAAAGTATTGCTTGGTTAATAAGTCGTTATGCCCTATTCATAGCGTCGTAAACAAACCACTACCCCATTCCTGCGCCGGTCCTTCCGCCCGTTGCTGCAGGCAGGTGAGGAGGATGCTATGACGATGCAATCTGTTTCCCGGAGATTTCTCGCCACCTCTAGTGGCACTGTATCGCTGATTTTCGGCATGACGCTGATCCCGTCCATCATCCTTTTGGGCATGGCGGTGGACGTCACCAAGCAGGCTGCCAACCGCAATGCCATGCAGGCCGCCCTCAACTCCGCGGCACTGGCGGCCGGATCGGCCTATGCCATCGGCGAAACCGACTACGCCGCGGTGGCCCAGAAATTCTTCAACCAGAATGCGCCCGATGAGCTGAAGGCCAACCCGCCCACCGTCACCATTTCGGTCGACGACCAGGCACAGGTCCTTTCGGCCGCCGTTTCCGGTACGTTCAAGAGTTCCATGCTGTCGATCATCGGCCACAAGACGACCACCCAGAATCTGCACACCAAGGTCACGCTGCCGGTGTTCAACCAGTACAACAAGGGTGAGATCGTCCTCGCACTCGATTATTCGCTGTCGATGCGGGACTATCTGGGCGGCGAGCAGAAGTACAAGACCATGAGCAACGGGGCGACCCAGTTGATCAACGCCTTGTCGCAGTTCGGGACCAACAACGACGTGAAATTCGGCCTGGTGCCGTTCTCGGGCGAAGTCTACATGACCATGCCGAAGCTTTACTGGAAAGGTCAGGGCACCTCCACCACGGCTTATTCTTCGTGTTCGCGTGACCGCATGGGCCCCTACAACACCACCGACGCAACGCCGGTCGCCACCAACGATCGCTGGGGGTTCGTGCCCACCAACAATCCCTCCAGGCAAAGTGTCAATTGCAGTAGCTATGCCACCAATCATGTGGAACTGCGCGACCTGACGACCGACCATCAGGGCACGCTCGACCAGATTTCGCAGATGCAGCCGGTCGGCTACACCAACATCTCGCTGGCCATGGAAATGGCCTACCAGGTGCTGTCGCCCAACGCCCCGTTCACCAGCGGCGTGCCCTATGGCACCTCGGGGGTCACCAAGGCGGTGGTGCTCATGACCGACGGCGCACAGACCACCTATTCCTTCCCGGCCAATGGCAGCACCAACGGTTCGGTGTCGGCCGGCGAAACCAACCTGGAGACCTTGTGCAGCAACATGAAGGCGCAAGGCATCCGCATCCTCACGGTCTCCTATGACCTCAACGACGTGGTCGCCGAGACCCGCCTGCAGAACTGTGCATCGAGCGACGCCGATTTCTACAACGCCGATACCCGCGACCAGTTGATCAGCGCTTTCAGCGAGATCACCACCAAGCTCGCCCACGCCATGTATCTGTCGGAGTGAGGATCATCGCGTCCGGTTTTCAACGATCGGCCGGCAAGCTGGGGGCGGGCTCTCCGGGACCCGCCCTCAGCGTGCAGCGACCTTCGCCACGCTGATCTGGCCCGTCGTGCCATCCCCGATATGCCGGCTTCCGGCCCGCGGGCGCGTGGGCGAATGCGACGCTGCAAACCCTGACGGATTGTCCATGCGGTTGAAATCCTGTCGCTTGTTGACCACATGGGTAGGCAGTGGACGGCAATGCAATCAACGGAGGCTCTCATGAAATGGAGCAAAATGACGTTGATCGCAGCACCTCTTGTCTTGGGCGCAGCGCTGTTTGCCGTGACCCCGGCACGCGCCGGCACGCTCGACACTTCAATCCATAGTGCTGTGAGCCAACGTGATGTGGCAGCCAATGCCATGATCATCAAGGCCGACTACAGGTATCGGCGCCATCGTCACTGGCGGCACCATCGCGGCCCGTTCGTGACGTTCGGCTTCGGCTACCCGGCTTATGGCTATTACGGGTATCCCTATGCCTACGGCTATCCGGGCTATCCGACCGTCGGTCTCGGGATCTACGGATACTATGGTGGCCATCATCACCATCGCTACTACAGGTACAGGCGCGATCATCGCGAGCACGACCATCGCTGACGGCGACGGGCCTGGAAGCAGTCATCCGATGGGGTGATGCTTCAGAAATCCGTCGGCTGGCCGCCTTCGGCGATACGCCGTTCGACGAAGGCGTCCAGTTCGGCCGCGATGGCCGCATCGATATAGGGATCCTGATATTCCGCCAGCACCTGCTTCCATAGGGTATTGGCCTTCTGCCAGGCCTCAGGCGCGCCGGCGGCGTGCCATTGCTGGAAATTCCGCCAGTCGGAGATGAGGGGGGCATAAAAGGCATCGGTGTAGCGCGCCAGGGTATGGGCGCAGCCGAAGAAATGCCCGCCCGGCCCCACTTCGCGCATGGCATCGAGGCCGAGTGCATCCTCGCTCAGGTCGAGCGGTTCGAGGAATTTTTCGATCATCTGCAAGAGGTCGATGTCGAGGGCGAACTTTTCGAACGAGCCGACGAGGCCGCCTTCCATCCACCCGGCGGCATGGATGATGAGATTGCCGCCGCCCATGATCGCCCCCCACAGGGAAAACACCGACTCATAGGCCGCCTGGGCGTCCACCGTGTTGGCTGCGCAGGTGCCGGAGGTGCGGTAGGGCAGGGCGTAGCGGCGCGCGAACTGGCCGCCGACAATGGCCGCCTTCATGTATTCCGGCGTCCCGAAGGCCGGCGCACCCGACTTCATGTCGACGTTGGAGGTAAAGCCGCCATAGATGAACGGCGCGCCGGGCTTGGAAAGCTGGTTGAGGGCAAGGCCCGCCAGCGCTTCGGCGTTCTGTTCCACCAGCGCGCCCGCCACCGTCACCGGCGCCATCGCCCCGGCCAACGTGAACGGAGTGACGCAGGTGATCTGCCCCATGCGCGCCATCTCGATGATGCCCATGGCCATCGGCCCGTCGAGCTTCAGGGGCGAGTTGGTGTTGACGACGGTGAAGACCGACGGCTCGGCCTGCATCTGCTCCATGGGAATGCCACGGGCGATGCGCGCCATCTCGACGCCGTCGAACAGCCGCTCGCGGCCCGTCGATGAAGTGAACAACACCTTGTCCGACAGCCTTATTTTCGAGCGCCCGATATGCAGGTGCCGCACCCGCGGATGCACATCGAGGGCATCGGTCGAGCCGCCGCCCGAGGCATGGATGCAGTTGAAGAACTGCGACAGGCGGATGAAGTTCTGGTTGTCGGCGAGCGTTCCCGGCCGCCGCCCGCGATCCATGTCGGAACAATTGGGCGGCCCGCCGACCGGCGAAAACGCGATCCAGTCGCCGCCGATGCGGATCGAGTGTTCCGGGTTGCGGGCATGGAAGGTGAATTCCGCCGGCGCCAGGCCAATCGCCGCCTCGATGATCTCGCGCCCGATGCGCACCCGTTCGCCGTCCACCAGCGCGCCGGCCTTCTGATAGATGTCGCGCGCCTCGGGCAGCACCACGTCCATGCCGATTTCCTCGAGGATATCGAGCGAGGCCATGTGCATGGTTTCGAGCTGATCGTCGGAGACGAGCTTCATCGCCGGAAAGGCGCGCCTGGGTTGCTTCCACGCCAACTGCTGGATGCCCCGCGGCCCCTCGCTGTCGCGCCGCCGCCCCCCGTCGCGCAAACGGCGTCTGGCGGCGGGCTCGGCGATGGTCGACATGGGAGCGGTCCTTGTCTTGCGAACGGGCCGGCAGGCCTTCATCGCGGTAATATCTGCTGCTTCGGCACCGGGAACCTACGCTAAAACCATGCGACTTTCCACCGCTGGCGAGCCTTTGCGCGGCCGCCCACATAAGCGCCGGTTGAAGGCGTCATTCTGAAGGGATTTCCCATGCGCCGGTTGTCATTATTGCGTGCCGCAGTGCCTTCGGTTCTGGTCGCGCTGGTGATGGCCACGGCTCCGGCACATCCCGCGGCAACCGGTTCTCCGAACAATCCGTTGGCCAATCTCCATCCGTGGACGAGCGGCCGGATCATCGCGCCCGTAGAAGGGCAAAGCAGCTATCCCCAGCACCGCCGCCGTACCGATCATTCCTACGGCCGCAATCCAGGCTTCGGCTTTACCAACCCCTTTCCCCGCGACGACCCGTCAATCGGCATCGAAATCCGCGACGGCCACGGGCGTGGCCATCATCGTTGATGCCAGGGGGTAATTGCTGACTGCCGGGCATCCGGCATGCGCTGCTGGATGCTCTCACGCGGGGTCGTTCGGGCGCTGATCGAAGGCGCAGCCGCCGGTCGGCTCACCCCCTCCTGCGCCGCCTTTCGTCGCGGGCGCGGCGGCGGCTGTCGGCATCGTCGCCTGCCGGAGCAGCGCCGTCGGCACTGGGGGCGGCGGCCGGGGCCGGTTCGCGGAATTTCCTGATCCACGCCTTGCAGTTCCTGTCGACGCCGTTGAGCACGTTGGCGCCCATGATGGCGTGCATGTCTTCATCGTGCAGCGGATTCATGATCGCCGAGGTCATGCCGTGCGAGGCGGCCATGGCGAGGAAATAGCCGGTGAGGGCCCGCCGGTGGGGCATGCCGAAAGAGATGTTCGAGGCCCCGCAGGTGGTGTTGACCTTCAGTTCCTCGCGCAGGCGGCGCACCAGGCGAAAAACCTGCTGGCCGGCGGTGCCCATGGCGCCGATCGGCATGACCAGCGGATCGACCACGATGTCTTGCGGCTTGATGCCGAAATCGGCGGCCCGGTTGACGATCTTGCGCGCCACCTCGAAGCGTACATCGGGGTCTTCGGAAATGCCGGTCTCGTCGTTGGAGATGGCGACGACGGGCACGTTGTACTTCTTGATCAGCGGCAGGATGGCTTCCAGCCGGTCCTCCTCGCCGGTGATCGAATTGACCAGCGGCCGGCCCCTGACGGTCTCCAGGCCGACGGCGAGCGCGGCGGGAACCGATGAGTCGATGCAGATCGGCAGGTCGACGAGCCCCTGCACGATCTCCAGCGTCTGGCGCAGCAGCGGCGGCTCGGTCTCGTTGGGGTTGACGGCGGTGACCCCGGCATTGACGTCGAGCACCATGGCGCCGGCTTCCATCTGGGCGATGGCATCGGCCTCCACCATGGAAAAATTGCCGGCCACCATTTCCGCCGCCAGCTTCTTGCGGCCGGTGGGGTTGATGCGTTCGCCGATCACGCAGAACGGCCTGTCGAAGCCGATGATGACTTCCCTGGTCGCCGAGGCGAGGAGCGTATGGGTCATGGAAAGGTGTCCTTGATCTGCTTGGGGGTCAGGAGGCCGCCGCCCGGCGAGGCATGTCGCGCCGACAGCTTGCGACGAGGATCGCCATGAAGAAACCGCTCCCTGAACTGCTTGCCGTGCTTATTGCGCCGATGCGCCCGCCTCCACTTATGCCGGAGCGACTTGTTGACACGGAAAACCGACTGGCCGCCCCATCACGGCGCGGCGCAACCCTGATACGCCACAGAACCCAGCAGATCGAGCGCCGGCTGGGCCTTGTTGAGCACGTAGAAATGAATGTGCCGCGCCCCGTTGGCGCGCAGCGCGGCGACCTGTTCGGCAACGAAGGCCTGTGCCTCGGTGCGCGCCGCCAGCGGGTCCTCGTGCCAGCGCGCGAAACGCTCCCGGAGGCGCACCGGTACGCCCGCGCCGCAGCGCTCGGCAAACCCGGCGGCGCGTGAAAAATCCTCGAACACCAGGACCCCCGGCACCACATGGCGTTCGAGCCCATGGCGCGCCAGGGTATCGCGGAACCTGAGGTAGGCCGGGGTGTCGAGGAAGAACTGGGTGATGGCGCGGCTGGCGCCGGCATCGAACTTGGCCTTCAGCACATCGAGGTCGGCTTGCGGCGATGCCGCCTTGGGATGCACTTCCGGGTAGCAGGCAACCGAAATGTCGGCGATACCGCGGCGGCTGAGCGCCCTGACGAGGCTGACCGCGTCGGGAAAACCGCCCGGCGCCACCGCATCGGCGGGGGCATCGCCCCTCAGCGCCACGAAGCGCCTCACCCCCATCGCCAGGAACTGTTCGATGGTCGCTTCCGTCACCGTCCGGCTTTCGGCGACCGAAGTGATGTGGGCGGCGACCGGGACGGCGAGCCGCACCATGAAGGCGGCCACCGCATCCAGCGAGCGCTGGCGGGTGGAGCCGCCCGCCCCGAACGTCATGGAGATGAAGGCCGGGCTCAGGCTCTCAAGTTGCCGCGCCGTCTCCACCAGCCTGTCGATGCCGTCGGGTCTGGCGGGCGGGAAGAACTCCAGGGAGACATCGTTGGTGCTGCCGTAGTGCTGCTGCTGGCGGGCCGTCTGAAGTCCGTAGGGCATCGCGTGTCTCCTTAAAAACATAAACACATAAACATATCCTTATATCATTGTAAATGCCGCTTTTGAATTTTCATCCGTCGCTTTTCATGCCTGGCTGCGGCGCTGCCTGAGGCTCCCGCACCGCTCGCTTACCCGGTGACCGGTCCCGCCGCCGATTGCGCCTTGAAATCGCGGCAAAGCCTTGGTTCAAATGACCCGGTTGCACGCAGAGGCCGGTGCCGGTACGCGAAGCCGCATTTGAAGGGGCATGCTGTGAAGATGGACCTGCTTCGACCCGCCGGCGTCCTGAAACGTTGCGCTTTGGCGCTGTGCGTGATGTTCCTGGTACAGACGGGCACCTCGGCAAGGGCCGCGACCTGCCCGCAGATGGGCATCGCCATCGAGGCGGGCAACGCCTTTCTCGCCGCCGCGAAGACCGAGCGCCCCGCCGATTTTGCCGCGGCCCTGGCGAAATATACCGACATGAACCGCGTCGCGCTGTTCGCGCTGGGCAAGTACCGCACGGCGCTGACGGCTTCCCGGCGCGCCGAATTCGTTGCCTTGACCAGCCATTATGTGGCCAACACGCTGGCGGGTTTTGCGCTCAAATTCCGGGCCGTTTCCATCAAGCCGATCGAATGCCGGGACGCCACTGTGATAACCAGCCTCGAATTCGGCGGTGGCCGAGCGGCGCAGCGCGCCGTGTGGCGCATCGAGGGGGGCAAGGTGGTCGACGTCGATGTTCAGCACGCCTGGCTGGCGCAGTTGCTGCGCGAAAACTACGCGGCCATCCTGGACAAGGCCGGCGGCAATATCGAGGCCTTGTTCACCACCCTCAAGGCAACGCCCTGAGGCCCCGACGTTGCTGCCCGATGGCCGCTTTGCGATCTTCGGCGAGGCGTTTCGGCGTCGCTGATTTCGCTTTTCGCCGCAGTGCCGAATAGCTATGATCGCGCGCTTGCGCCAACCCGCGTGCTGCGAACGGCAAATGACCCTTCGGCTGCCACGGGTTAAGGGGCAAGGTGAGGCCTTCTTGAGGAGCGTGGATCATGCGGATCGCGGTGTTGTCTTTCGGCAACCTGATGCGTTGCCTGACGTTTTGCTGTGGCATTTTGCTGGCATTGTCCGTGATCGGAGGCGCCCCGGCGCGGGCTGCAAGCTGCTCTGGTTCAGATGTGGTTATGCAGGCCGGCAATGCTTTCCTGGCGGCCGCGCGGACCAAGCGCGCCGCCGATTTCGCCGATGCGCTGGCGCGCTATACCGACATGAACCAGATCGCGCTGTTCGCCCTCGGCAAGTACCGCTCGTCGCTGCCGGCCGAGCGCACCGGCGAGTTCGTTGCGCTGACCAGTGCCTACGTCGCCAACACGCTGGCCGATTTCGCCCGCAAGTTCAGGGCCACGTCCATCGCCCTCATCGACTGCCGCGGCGATCAGATATCCACCCGGCTGAATTTCGGCGCTTCCGCGGCCAAGCGCGCCACCTGGCGCATCTCGGGCGGCAAGGTCGTCGACGTCAACGTGCAGAACGTGTGGCTCGCCCAGATGTTGCGCGACAACTATACCGGCATCCTCAGCCGGGCCGGCGGCAACATTTCCATCCTGTTCTCCAATATCGGCGCGGCCCCCGATCGCCAGCTCGGCGTCAACTGAATTGCCATCGCCGGATTGGGTCGGGGTGTCACCGGACGCGATTTGAACCGTCGGGCTGGATTGACCTAAGCGCAATTGCGGCGCCCGCCCCCGTGACGAGGGCGGCGTCAACCCTTTCATTCCGGCGGGAGGCGGGTTAGCATCCGCCCGCATCGTTGATAACGGCGTCGTCTTCACCGGCCGTCATTGCGGGAGCGGCGCCTGCAAGTGAGGGGCACGACAAGCCCCCGGGAGGAGTGCAATCATGTCGGCACGTTTCAACCCCGCCCAGGTCTTCAGAGCGAGTCTCGCGGCGTTTCTCGGCATTTTCGTTGCTGCGTCCCTGACGCTCTCGATGCCGGCGCGGGCGGCGAGCTGCCCGGAGGCCGATGTGGCGCTGCAGGCAGGCAGGGCCTTCCTCGCCGCCGCCCACACCCAGCGTGCTGCTGATTTCGCCGCGGCCCTGTCGCAATATGCCGACATGCACCGGATTGCGCTGTTCGCGCTCGGCAAGTACCGCAAGTCGCTGCCGGCCGGCCAGACCGAAGAATTCGTCCAGTTGACCAGCCGCTATGTCGCCAACACCCTCGCTGACTTCGCCCGCAAGTTCCGGGCACGCGGCATCAGCTTGATCGACTGCCGTGGTAGCCAGGTGGCCACCCGGCTGGACTTCGGCGCCCGCCCGGCCAAGCGCGCCACCTGGCGCATTTCGGGCGGCAAGGTCGTCGACGTGAACGTGCAGAACGTCTGGCTGGCGCAGTTGCTGCGCGACAATTTCGTCGGCATCCTGCAAAAGGCTGGCGGCAACATTGCAATCCTGTTGTCCAACATCGGCGCGGCCCCCCCACGCAAGCTCGGTTCAAGCTGAGGCCTGCCACCATCGGGGCATGACGGTGAAACGCCGCGCCCGGCTTGTCGCTTTCCGGCGGCAAGGGGGCGTTGGCGCGCGGCACCGCTAGCCGCCAGCCTGTATCAACTGGGCGCCAGTTGAACAGAATTCACCGGGCCGTGAAATGAACAGCACCGATACCTCTGCCTCCGCCGGCGATGCCCGCCGCGGCCGCCGTGCCTCCGGCGGCGCCGATGCCCGCCGCGCCGCCCGCACCGGCGGCCACCAGATCCAGCTCACCTACATCAAGCGCAATATCCCGCTTTACGAGGTGCTGAGCGAGGAGGGCCTCACCCTCATCGAGCACAACGCCGAGCGGGTGCTGGAGGAAATCGGCATCGACTTCCGCGACGATGCCGAAGCGCTTTCCATGTGGAAGGACGCCGGCGCCGACGTCAGGGGCGAGCGGGTGCACTTTCCCAAGGGTCTGGTGCGCAGCCTCATCAAGACCGCTCCCCGCCAGTTCACCCAGCATGCCCGCAACCCTGCCCGCTCGGTGGAGGTCGGGGGCAACAACACCGTCTACGCCCCCGTCTACGGCCCGCCCTTCATCCGCAACCTCGATGACGGCCGCCGCTATGCCACCATCGAGGATTTCCGCAATTTCGTGAAGCTGGCCTACCTCGCACCCTCCATCCACCATTCCGGCGGCACGGTGTGCGAGCCCGTGGACATTCCCGTCGCCAAGCGCCATCTCGACATGGTCTACAGCCACATCCGCTATTCCGACAAACCCTTCATGGGCTCGGTGACGGCGCCCGAGCGCGCCCGCGACAGCGTCAGCATGGCCAAGATGGTGTTCGGCGACGAATTCGTCGATCAGAACTGCGTGCTCATCAACCTCATCAACGCCAACTCGCCCTTGGTCTTCGACGGCACCATGCTCGGTGCCCTGAAGGTCTATGCCCGCGCCGGCCAGGCGACCGTCATCTCGCCCTTCATCCTGTCAGGCGCCATGTCGGCGGTGACGGTGATCGGCACGCTGACCCAGATCCTTGCCGAGGCCTCCGTCGGCATGGCCTTTGCGCAGCTCTGCCGTCCCGGCGCCCCGGTGGTGTTCGGCACCTTTGCCTCGTCCATCTCCATGCAGTCGGGCGCCCCGACTTTCGGCACCCCGGAGCCGGCCCATGTGCTGTTCGGCGCCGCCCAGTTGGCCCGCCGCCTCGGGGTGCCGTTCCGTTCCGGCGGCTCCTTGTGCGGCTCCAAGCTCCCCGATGCCCAGGCCGCTCATGAAAGCGCCAACACCTTGTGGCCGACGCTGCTGGCGGGCGTCAACTTCTGCCTGCACGCGGCGGGCTGGCTGGAGGGCGGGTTGGCCTCGGGCTATGAGAAATTCATCATCGACGCCGACCAGCTTTCCATGTTCCAGAGGATGTCGGAAGGCATCGATTATTCCGAAAACGGCCAGGCGCTCGATGCCATCCGCGAAGTCGGACCGGGCAGCCACTTCCTCGGCTGCGCCCATACCCAGGCCAACTTCGAAAACGCCTTCTGGCGCTCCATCGTCGCCGACAACAACTCCTTCGAGCAATGGCGCGACGACGGCTCAAAGGACGCCGCCACCCGCGCCAACGCCATCTGGAAGCGCCAGTTGCAGGACTACGTCGCCCCCGACCTCGACCCCGGCATCGACGAGGCTTTGAAGGCTTTCATGGCAAACCGCAAGGCGGTCCTTCCCGACGGCGTTTCGTGAGGCGGGCCGGGCAAGTTATCCCTCTACGCACCCTTCAGTGTCGGCCTCAGGCCCGGTCCGACGGCCCGCGGGCCGGCGGTTTCGGCCGCTGCAAGGCGTCCGGCGCCGTAGTGAGCCGCCACGGCCGGCATTTACCCTGATTGCAAAGACCGGCGCCGGCCACTGCCGTTTGCGCCAGTGAATCCTTGACTTTTCGGCCTCATCCAATCCAAACTCTAAAGAAAAATTAAGAGCCTGCCCCGAAATGAGGCAGAGTGAGCAGCGCCCGGCAGGCGCCGCAAGGGCAGGAGTTGCGTATGGTGTCCTCGATAGCCTCTTCATCCACATGGTGTGCACGATGAGCGGAACACTGTTCAGCGGTGACGTTGGTAATGACAACTTCTTGGGTGGTGCCGGCGACGACACCTTGCTGGGAGAAGGCGGCAGTGACACGCTCAATGGCAGCGGCGGTGACGACCTGATCAAGGGCGGTTCGGACGGCGACAGCCTCTATGGCAGTGCCGGCGACGACACCTTGTTCGGCGGTGCCGGCTGGGACTTCCTCAGCGGCGGCGACGACAATGACATCCTCAATGGCGGGTCCGGCAACGATACCCTGAACGGCGACGGTGGCGACGATATCCTCAAGGGCGGCTCCGGCAACGACACCCTCGACGGCGGCGCCGGCAACGATGAATTGACCGGCGGTTCGGGCGCCGACAGCCTGGTCGGCGGATCGGGCATCGACCAGGCTAATTATCTGTCCTCGGCAGTCGGGATCAACGTCAATCTCCAAACCGGTCTCGGTTCGGGCGGTGCGGCCGATGGCGACACCCTGACGGGCATCGAAAACATTCTCGCTTCGATGCATGACGATACGCTCACCGGCGACAGCCTCGACAACTGGCTCATCGGTCGCGGCGGAGACGACATCCTCAACGGCGGCGACGGCAACGACATGCTGACCGGCGGGACGGGTGCCGATACGCTCGACGGCGGCAACGGCATCGACGTGGCGGACTATTCCGGCTCGGCCAGCGGCGTCACCGTCAATCTCGCGACCGGCCTCGGCTCGGGCGGTCTGGCCGAGGGCGACCACCTGCAGAATATCGAGAACATCATCGGTTCGTCCAATGGCGACAGCCTCACCGGCGACAGCCTCGACAACTGGCTGATCGGCGGCGACGGGGCCGACACCCTCAATGGCGGCGACGGCAATGACCGGCTGACCGGCGGGGCCGGCGCCGACAGCCTGGACGGCGGCAGCGGCACCAATGTCGCCGATTATTCCGGCTCGGGCGATGCGGTCACCGTCAACCTCGCAACCAATGTCAATCATGGCGGCGAGGCCGAGGGCGATCACCTGCAGAACATCCAGAATGTCGAAGGCTCGTCCCATGACGACCTGATCACCGGTGACGGACAGAACAACTTGCTGATCGGTGGCGACGGGGCCGACACCCTCAATGGCGGTGACGGCGATGATCAGCTGGTCGGCGGGCTTGGCGCCGACAGCCTGGACGGCGGCAGCGGCACCAATGTCGCCGATTATTCCGGCTCGGGCGATGCGGTCACCGTCAACCTCGCAACCAATGTCAACCACGGCGGCGAAGCCGAGGGCGACCACCTGCAGAATATCCAGAACGTCATCGGCTCCTCCCAGGGCGACATGATCACCGGCGACAGCCTCGACAACTGGCTCATCGGCGGTGATGGCGCCGATACGCTGAATGGCGGTGATGGCAACGACCGGCTGACCGGCGGTCTCGGCGCCGACAGCCTGGATGGCGGCAGCGGCACCAACGTGGCCGATTATTCCGGCTCGGGCGATGCGGTCACCGTCAACCTCGCGACCAATGTCAATCATGGCGGCGAGGCCGAGGGCGACCACCTGCAGAATATCCAGAATGTCGAAGGCTCGTCCCATGACGACCTGATCACCGGCGACGGCCAGGACAACTGGCTGATCGGCGGCGATGGCGCCGACACCCTCAACGGCGGCGACGGCAACGACCTGCTGACCGGCGGGGCGGGGGCCGACAGCCTGGATGGCGGCAGCGGCACCAACGCTGCCGATTATGCCGGCTCGGGCGCCGCTGTGACGGTCAACCTTGACACCGATGTCAATCACGGCGGCGAGGCCGAGGGCGACCACCTGCAGAACATCCAGAACGTCATCGGTTCATCGCACGACGACCTGATCACCGGCGACGGCCAGGACAACTGGCTGATCGGTGGCGACGGCGCCGATACTCTCAATGGCGGCGACGGCAACGACATGCTGACCGGCGGGGCGGGCGCCGACAGCCTGGATGGCGGCAGCGGCACCAACGTCGCCGATTATGGCGACTCGAGTGCAGGAGTGATCGTCAATCTGTGGACCGGCGCCGGGTTGGGCGGCGATGCCGCGGGCGACCACCTGCAGAATATCCAGAACGTCATCGGCTCGTCCCATGACGACCTGATCATCGGCAACAGCCAGGACAACTGGCTGATCGGCGGCGGCGGCAACGACACGCTCGTCGGCGTCAGCAATTATGTCGGCGGTGATCATTTTATTGATGGAGGCGGCTTTTCCGTCGAAATCTCCGACGGCAACAACATGCTGACCGGCGGGGCAGGCGCCGATCTCCTGATCGGCGGCTTCGGTATCGACGTGGCCGATTATGGCAGCGCTACGGCGGGCGTGGCCCTCAATCTCGATACCGGCGGGACCGCCGGCGAAGCTGACGGCGACCACTTCATCAGCATCGAGAATGTCATCGGTTCGGCCTATGACGACACCATTACCGGCAGCCACGGGGCGAACTGGCTCATCGGCGGCGATGGCGCCGATGAGCTCATGGGCGCGGCCGGCAACGATCTCCTGACCGGTGGAGAGGGGGCCGATCTCCTGGTCGGTGGCGGCGGCAACGACACCGCCGACTATTCAGGTTCGAGCCAGGCCGTGCAGGTCAATCTGGCGACCAATGACAACCACGGCGGCGATGCCGAGGGCGACAGCATTACCGGCGTCGAGAATGTCGTCGGTTCGTCGCATGACGACAGCATCACCGGCAACAGTCAGGACAACTGGCTGATCGGCGGCGACGGCAACGACACGCTCACCGCTGGCGATGGCGACACCTTGCTGACCGGTGGCAAGGGCGCTGACCTTCTCATCGGCGGCGATGGCTCGGATACCTTCGAATTCAACGACATCATCGAATCGCCGGCCGGCGCCGGGCACGATCACATCCAGAATTTCGTGCACGACGACGACCAGATCGATCTGTCGGTCATCGATGCCAATTCCATTGCCGGCGGCAACAACGCCTTCACCTTCATCGATTCCGATGCCTTCCATGCCCTCGGTGCCGCTTCGGCCGGCGAGTTGCGCTACGACAACACCCTGGTGGCCGGTCACACCGTGATCGAGGGCGACATCAACGGCGACGGCGTGGCCGACTTCCAGATCGAACTGGACGCCTCGCTGACCATGGTGGACACGGACTTCGTCCTGTAGACGGGTTGAAGGCGAGGCTGACCTGAGCACTCTCGCGCCGGCGGCTTTGCGCTCATCGTCGATGGAACAAACTCGACCTGCTCAAAGGCGTCACCACCGACCAGTTCGGCCACGGCCTGGCCTATAGCGCCGCTGACTTCATCTTCTGAAGTGGGACCGGGCCATGGACAAGAATGCAGTATCGGGGCAGCGAGGCAACGCTGATCGCAGTAGTGCGACGGGTAGTGGAAACATTCTCGCCAACGGCCTTCACCGGTAGTAAAGTACGCCGTCACCGTCGCCTTTAGCACAGGCACCCGATACGGGCTGCGGGTCAATTGCCATGACAAATCTCAATATCGCGCTCACCGAGGGCTATCAGCCCTACTTCAAATTCACCACCGGCTTCGAGCCCCGCGCCAACATCACCTCGACCGACTTCACAGATCTCGGCTTCGTGGGCTATGAGTACACGGTCACCTTTGCCGACGGCTCGAAAGTCGTCTTTGGTCTTGCGGACAAGAACAGCCCCGCCGACGTCGATCCGGCGGGCTTCGACAACGTCGAGCACTATCATTTTTCGACCGATGCCAACGGCCACCGCATCCTCAACCAGGGCGGAAGCGTCAGTTTCAAGCTCTACGATCCGGGCAATACGCTCGTTGTCGACTCGAGCGGCGGCGATTTGGGCAACATCTCGGTCTTTTCCTCGCATTTCCTCGACAGCTGGCTTGCCGACAACAACTCAATCGGCCCCGGCCAGTTCACTTTCGTCACCTCCCACCAGGTCATCCACGGCTACGGCGGCCGCGACAACCTCACCGGAGGCGGAGGCAACGACCGCATTGTCCTGGATCAGGCAGGCCTGAGTCTCTTGGTCGGCGGGCCCGCCGACGGCAATCCGACCGGCAACGATACCTTTGTTTTCCTTCCCGATGTCACCATCCCCGGTGACAGCCAGCGCTCGATTACAGTGGCGGGCACCGATTTGGTTTTCGCCACGGCGCCGCTGCCGGGCGAAGTCAACACCATCGAGGACCACGGCAACAACGACTTCTCGCTGGTCGACTTCCTGTGGATCAACGCCATCACCTTCAAGGGCGCGGCCACGCTCGAATTCGCCGCCGGCAATTTCTTCAGCAACAACCACATCGCGCCCGATACGACGGTTACCGGCGGCGCCGGACCCGACATTTTCAGGGTATGGATGAACCCTGCCGACATCGCTCCCGGCCATGGCAGTGAACGCCAAACCAGCGCTCTTGATCTCTCCGGGTTCACCTTTACCCATTGGTCGGCGAGCGCCGACAAGGTGATCATCGTGGCCGATACCATCAACTTCGCCGGCACGCCCGTCATCGTGGCGCCCGATGTGGCCACACGCATTATCGGTGCCGGCAATGGCGAGGTCCTCACCGGTGGAGCGGGCAGCGACACCTTGTTGGGCGGCGGTGGCGCCGACACCATCAGCGGCGGCCTGCGAGCCGACATCATCCGCGGGGGTGTCGGCAATGACCTGCTGGCTGGGAACAAGGGCTATGACACGCTCGACGGCGGCGACGGGGCCGATACACTGACGGGCGGGGCCGGCAACGACCGCATGACCGGCGGCAAGGGCGCCGACACCTTCGTCTTTGCCGATGGCTTCGGCAACGATACCATCACTGACTTCAAGCCCGGCAACCTGGAGAAGATTGACCTGTCGGGTCTGAGCGGCATCACCAGCTTCGGCGATCTGATTCACAGCCACCTGTTTGCCAGCGGCGGCTTTGCCCTGATCGTCGACGGGACGAACTCGATCCTGCTCAACGGTGTCACCCCCGGCCAGGTCGGCCACGGCCTGGCCTACAGCGCCGCCGACTTCATCTTCTGAGGACACGCGGCCGGTCGGGGCAATCGCCGGGGTAGCGATGGGCGCTGGACGGCGGGGCGGGAGCTTGGCATTGTGGCCGCCCCGCCACCTGAGGACCATCGCCCATGCCGTCGCGATTGCCGCTGCCTTTGCGCTCCGCCACCAGCCTTGCGCGCGCCTTGCGCACCAGGAAGATTTCGGCGCGCGAACTGCTCGATGTCTACTGGCAGCGGGTGGAGCGTTTTGACGGTGCTCTCAACGCGGTGATCGTGCGCGACATCGCCCGCGCCCGAAAGGCCGCTGATGCCGCCGACCGGCGTCTGGCGCGCGGCGAGCCGCTGGGCCCGCTCGACGGTCTCCCCATGACGGTGAAGGAGAGCTTCGACTGGCAGGGCACGCCCTCCACCTGGGGGGCACCGGCGCTGAAGGACAACATTGCGTCCGAAAGCGCCGCCACGGTGAAGCGCCTCGAAGCGGCCGGCGCCCTTCTTTTCGGCAAGACCAACGTGCCGCTGATGCTCGCCGACTGGCAGAGTTTCAACGCCATCTACGGCACCACCAACAATCCCTGGGACCTGACGCGCTCGCCCGGCGGCTCATCGGGTGGCTCGGCGGCGGCGCTGGCTGCCGGCCTCACCGGCCTCGAACTGGGCTCCGACATCGGCGCCTCGATCCGCAATCCAGCCCATTATTGCGGCGTCTATGGTCATAAGCCCACTTACGGCATCGTGCCCCTGAAGGGCCAGCGCCTGCCGGGCGCTTTCAGTTTTGCCGACATTTCCGTCGGCGGTCCGCTCGCCCGCTCCGCCGATGATCTGGCGCTGGCCATGCGGGTCCTGGCCGGTCCCGAGGGCGAGGCGGCGCGCGGCTGGTCCTATCGCCTGGCGCCGCCGCGCGCAAAGCGCCTGGAGGATTTTCGCGTGGCGGTCATGCTCGATGCGCCCGAAAGCGAGGTCGATCAGCCGCTCAAGGACCGGTTGCAGGCGCTGGCCGATTTCCTCGGGCCACGGGTGAAAACCCTCTCCATGACGGCGCGCCCCGCCTTTTCCACCGCCGAGGCCATGGACGTCTATATCAACCTCCTGCGCGCTGCCACGTCGGCCCGCCAGTCCGATGCCGACTTTGCCGCCAACAAGCAGCGCGCGGCCGAACTCGGGAACGATCCCGGCTACTACGCCTTGATGATGCGCGCCTATACCATGGCCCATCGCGACTGGCTGAGCTACGCCAACCGTCGCCACAAGATGCGCCTCCAGTGGGACGCCTTCTTCAACGACTGGGACGTCCTTTTGTGCCCGGCCGCGGCGTCGGCTGCCTGTCCCCACGACCATGAAGGCGAGCGCCACGAGCGCACCATCACCGTCAACGGCCACCGGGTGCCGACCACCGACCAGCTCTTCTGGGCCGGCTATTCGTGCTGTTTCTACCTGCCGTCGACGGTGGCACCCGCTGGCCTGACGCCGCAAGGCCTGCCGGTCGGGGTGCAGATCGTCACCGCCGAGCATGCCGATCTCACTTCCATTGCCTTTGCGCAACTGCTCGAGCGCCAGTACCAGGGCTTCGTGCCGCCGCCGGGATACGGCGACTGATTTCGGCCCGGTTCTGACATGACAATTCGCTGACGAGCCGGATAAGCCATCGGTCACTTCGGTTTGCCTAGGGTTGCCGCAGAGGACAACTTGGGAGGAACCCTTTCGTGCATGCGCCGCATCCCCAGCCCACAGCCAGCGTGCGTGTCTGGGACCTGCCGACCAGGCTCTACCACTGGTCGCAGGCGGTCCTTGTGGCCGCGGCGCTCATCACCGGCTTCCTGGCGCCCGCCTGGTGGATGGGCATTCATGTGTGGATCGGCTACGGCCTTGTGGCGCTGATCGTGTTCCGCCTGGTCTGGGGGGTGCACGGTTCCCACTTCTCCCGCTTTGCCAACTTCGTCTATCCGCCCGCCGCCATTCTCGGTCATGTCCGCAAGCTCTTTCGCGGCGAGCCCGCCGGCAGCATCGGCCATACGCCGCTGGGCTCGCTGATGGTGTTCGCGCTGATCGCCGTCATCGCCCTTATCGGCATCACCGGCATGTTTGCCCTGGGCGGCATGGAGAACCAGGGCCCGCTTGCCGCCTTCGTCGGGTTTTCCACCGGCGCGGCGGCCCGCCAGGTGCACTCGTTCCTGTCGGTGATCGTCATGGTGCTGATCGGGCTGCATGTGCTCGGTGTCTTCGCCGAAAGCTGGCTGGGTCGCGAGAACCTCATCGCTGCCATGCTGACCGGGCGCAAGCCGGTCGCCGTCATCGCCGCCCTTGCCGAGTGGCAGCCGGCGCGTCGCGGCAGTGCCGCCATCGTCATCGTCGTTGCCCTCGCCGTCATCGTCCTTGCCGCGCGAGAGGCGAGCCTGTTGCCGCCGTCCGGGTTCATCACCCTGCCGGTCCTCAAGGTCTACCAGAGCGAATGCAGCGCCTGTCATGAAGCCTATCACCCGAGCCTTCTGCCGCGCGCCTCGTGGGCGAAGCTGATGGCCCACCTCGACGATCACTTCGGCGAGGATGCCAGCCTCGATCCCGCCAAGACCCAGGCGATCGCCGACTGGCTGGATACCTATGCCTCCGAGGCCTGGGATACCGAGGCGGCCAATCGCCTGCGCGCCGTCGATCCCGCCAATCCGATACAGATCACCGCCGCCCCCATGTGGAAGCGCATCCATCGCCGCATCGATCCGAGCGTTTTCAAGAGCGACGCCGTCCGTGCCCGCGGCCACTGCTCGGCCTGCCACCGCGATGCCGCCAGCGGCCGCTTCGATGACCAGATGATTGCCATTCCGGCCCATTAGCCGGCTGGCCGAAAGCAAGAGGAGAACGACCCTATGTCCAAAAAAGTCCTGCGCCCCGTTGTCATTGCCGCGCTGAGCCTTGTGCTCGCCACCGCCGGCCTTGCGGCGGCCAACACCGCACGCGATGCCATCCTCAAGACCTATGCCAGTGAAGCGGGGGTGACGTCTTTTTCGGTGGCCGAAGGCAAGGCCCTCTTCCAGGGGCATCATACCGGCGGCAAGGCCGATACGCCGTCATGCACCACCTGCCACACCCAGAACCCGGCCGCCCTGGGCCAGACCCGTGCCGGCAAGCAGATCAAGCCCATGGCCGTTTCGATGAATCCCAACCGCTTCACCGATGCCGCCAAGGTCGAGAAGTGGTTCCGCCGCAACTGCCACACCGTGCTCGGGCGTGCCTGCACACCCAAGGAGAAGGGTAACATCATCACCTATCTCTCCAGCCTCTAGAACGATTTGCAGTTGAGTGCGCCGGCCGTTTCGCGCCTCGAATGTCAACAACGACACCCGCCGACAGGAGTTGAGAACCATGCAACACATCATCAGAACAGGGCTCACCGCCCTATCTCTCGCCGCCGTGCTGGCGGCACCGGCCGGCATGGCGAAAGCCGCTGTAACGGGCCAGGCGGAGACCATGAAGGAATGCTCGGCCTGCCACATGGCCTATCCCCCGGTGCTGCTGCCGCAGCGCTCGTGGAAGGCCATCATGAGCGATCTTTCCAATCATTTCGGTGGCGATGCCAGCCTCGATCCCAAGACCACCAAGGATATCGAGGCCTTTCTCGTCTCCCACGCCGCCGATGCCGGCGGCCGCCGCTCCGGTGTCCTCGATGGCCTGAGCCCCGACAAGACCCCGTTGCGCATCACCGACATGCCCTGGTTCAACGTCGTGCACGGCCAGCGGGCGCGCGCCTACGCCAAGAGCCACGCCGCCATCAAGACCATCTCCAACTGCACCGGATGCCATCGCGGCGCCGCCAGCGGCAATTTCGGCGACGATTGAGCCGGCCTCAAGCCAGATAGCGCTTGAAGAAGGCGAGTGTGCGCTCCCAAGCGAGCTTGGCGGCGGGCTCGTCGTAGCGTGGCGTCGTGTCGTTGTGGAAACCGTGGTTGACGCCCGGATAGAAATAGGCCGTGTAGGTCTTTCCGTATTGCTTCAGCGCCGCCTCGTAGGCCGGCCAGCCGGCGTCGATGCGGGTATCGAGCCCGGCATAGTGCAGCAGTAGCGGCGCCTCGATGCGCTTGACGTCCTCGGCCGCCGGCTGACGCCCGTAAAAGGGCACGGCGGCCTTCAGGCCGGGGTAATGGACGGCGAGCTGGTTGCATACGCCGCCACCATAGCAAAAGCCCACCGCGCCGGCCTTGCCGTTGCAGTCCGCCCGGCCCGCCAGATGTTCGTAGCCGGCAAAGAAGTCGTTCTGCAGCTTCACCGGGTCGAGCTTTTTCTGCATGGCGCTGCCGCGCTCGTCGTTGCCCGGGTAGCCGCCGAGCGATGTCAGTCCATCCGGCGCCAGCGCCATGTAGCCCGCCTTGGCGAGGCGCCGCGCCACATCCTCGATATAGGGGTTGAGGCCACGGTTCTCATGGATCACCAGCACGCCGGGCAACTTCGCGGCAGCGCCTGAAGGCTTGACCAGATAGCCGCGTATATCGCCTGTTCCGTGCGGCGAGGGGTAGGTGATGTAGGTTGCCCTGATCTGCGAATCGTCGGGCGCCACCTGTCGGGCCAGCGCATAGTCGGGCCTCAACAGGTCGAGCAGCGTCGCCGCCGTCAGTCCGCCCACGGCGAACTTGCCGGCGCGCTCGAGGAATTCGCGCCGGTCGATATCGCCATGCGCGTAGTAGTCGTAAAGATCGAGCAGTTCCTGTTCAAAGTCCTTTGCGGTCGCTCGGGCCATTGTCGCCTCGCTCTCTTCGATGCCTGCTCCCCTCGCAATCATGCACGTTCCCGTGGCGCTTGATCAAGGCGGTCGCAGGTCCGCTCTATCCGCCTCGTGCCGCCGGCTTTGCGCTGCGACGATGCGGGCACTTGCTCACCGGCCAATGCGCGCTAGTCTGCCCGCTGCGGCGATGAGGTCCTGGGATTTGCCACGCATCGGGATCAGGTGACCATGAGCATCACTGTTTCGCTTTTTGAAGGCTATCAGCCCTATTTCAGCTTCACCACGGGATTCGAGCCCGCGTCCGATATCGCATCGACGACATTCGACGACCAGGGCTTCGTCGGTTATCAGTACACGGTGATCTACAACGACGGTTCTTCCGTCGTTTTTTATTTGGAGGACAAGAACTCTCCCGACCTCGGCACGGCCACGTTCGACAATGTCCAACACTACCATTTCTCGACCGATGCGGGCGGCCACCGCATCCTCGATGAGGGCGGCGCCATCCGCTTTGTGGTTAACAATTCCTCCGACACGAAGGTCCTGAGCAGCAGCGACGGGGTGCTGGGCAACGTCTCGGTGCTGTCCCGCCATTTCATTTCCCACTGGCTGGCGGGCGACAACTTCATCGGCCCCGATCAAACTGCGACGATCACCAGCGACCAGGCCATTCATGGCTATGGCGGCGTCGACCTCATTACCGGCGGCGAGGGCAACGACACGCTCTTCCTCGATCAAGCGGGCTCCCACTTCAGCCTTCAGGGAGCAACCAACGGCGACAGCCTTGCCGGCAGCGACACCTTCGTGTTCCCGGAGCATGTGATCGATGCGCATGGCGGGCTCATCGCCGGCAACGACCCCCTGGTGACGCCGGAGCCGGGTGACATCAACACTATCGACGCGCTAGGCAGCAATGACTTCTCGCTGGCGACCACCCTCTGGATCAACAAGATCGTTTATGGCGGCGCGGGATCGCTCGATTTCGGCGCCGGCAACTTCGATAACGGCTTCGTCACGGGTCACATCGCCACCGACTCGACGGTTGTCGGCAGCGCTGGTGCCAACGCCCTGACGGTATGGATCAATCCCGCCGACATCAGCGCCGGCCACAGCGGCGCCAATTTCGACGGCAGCCTCGATCTGTCGCATCTGACCTTCCAGAACTGGGACCCAAGCAAGGACAGCGTCACCATCATGGGCGATGCCTCCAGCTTTGCCCAGCCGCTCATCAAGGCACCGGACGTGCCCACCGAGATTATCGGTTCGGACAATTACGAGCACATGGTGGGCGGCTCGAGCCACGACACGCTGATCGGCGGCGGTGGCATCGATACGCTCGATGGCGGCGGCGGCAGGGACTCGCTCAGCGGCGGCCATCAGCGTGACCTGCTGCACGGCGGCAATGGCAACGACACGCTCAGCGGCGGTGCCAATTTCGACCAGCTTTTCGGCAACACCGGCAATGACAGCCTCAGTGGCGATGCCGGCAACGATCACTTGGCCGGCGGTTACGGCAACGACGCGCTCAACGGCGGCATCGGTGACGATACGCTGCTTGGCGGCAACGACAACGACAAGCTCCTGGGCGCGGCCGGCAACGATGCGCTCAACGGCGGTCTCGGTAACGACACCCTGCTTGGCGGGGCCGGCAACGACACGCTGTTTGGCGGCGGCGGCAACGACGTGCTCAACGGGGGTACCGGCAACGACAGGCTGAACGGCGGCACCAGCGCCGACACGTTCGTATTCGATGAGAACTTCGGCCAGGACACCATCGTAGGCTTCAGTGCCGCCAACGGCGAGCGTATCGACCTTTCGCATGTGACGGAAATCAGTGGTTTTGACGACCTGGTGCAAAGCCATCTGTCGGCCGATCCGGTGTCCGGCGATGCCCTGATCACCGTCGGTGCGAATACCATCCTGCTCGACGGCGTCAATCCGGGCGACATCGGCGTCGGGCAGCACTATAGCGCCGACGACTTCATTTTCTGAGTTGCAGTCGCGACCCTAGTCTTCGGCCCACATCCGCAGGAGGTTGGACCTGGACTTGGCCAGGCGGTCGAACAGGTCCGTCTTGCCGTCGCGCTCATGGACCTCGCGCAGCGCCAGTTCCAGATCGAACAGGATCTCGCGGCAACCGGCGTCACGCACCAGTGACGTGATCCACCCCACCACGCACAAGCGCTCGCCGGCCGTCACCGGGGCGACCCGGTGCAGGCTGGTCGCGGGATAGAGGATGGCATCGCCGGCCTTGAGCCGCACCGGACGCTCTTCCAGGCCGTCCTCGATCATCAGCGCGCCGCCGGCATAATCGTCCTCGCCTGAAAGGAACAGCGTGAACGACAGATCGGCTCGATGGGCGTTGATGATGGCGTCGTCCACATGGGTGCCGTAGTCCATGCCGGGCCTGTAGCGCGAGATCAGCATCCGGGCGAAGGTCCGCGGTCGGGCCGCCGCCTGGAACACCTCGCTGGCGCTGAGCGCCTGTTCGACCATGGCGAGCACGGCCCCGGTTTCGGGCGTATCGGCTGCCTGTTCGTTGTGCTTGACGGCGCGCGCATGCCAGCCGGCGGTCTTGCCGCCATCCTCGAAGCGCGCGCTTGTGGCGATGGCCTCGCGCATCGCGGCGACCTCGTGGGCATCGAGCACATCGGCGAGGACGATCAGCATGTCTTTTACTTGACGGTCTGCGCCGCCAGGATGATGCGCGCCCCGGCCCCGTAGATGAGGTTGGCATCGGCCTTGATCGTTCCCTCCGGCACCGGTGCCGGAAACGCCGGCTTCAGGTCATCGAGCACGGAATCGATGCGCGTGGCGGCGGCAGCGACGACGCTGTCTGAATCCGTTATCAGCGGCTGCACCTGTATCCTTGCGGCCTGATAATAGCCCCACGCGCCCTGATAGACCCCAGGGTTCACGACGGCGCCATCCTTGACGCTGGTGGCAAAGTCGGCGCCCGCCTGCCTGATCAGCATGGCGGCCGAGAGCAGCCTGGCGAAGTCGCCGCCACCGGCCGTGTTCCGCGCCGCCGCGAGAGCCTTCGATACGTCGCCGAACGCTGCTGCCACCACCGCCGGCGGCTTGCCGCAATCTATTGCCGCGGCGAAGCTGGCCATCTGATCATCGAATGAGGCGGCCTCACGGTCCGCGAGCTTCGGCTTGAGATCGGCATAGACCGCCATGGCGGACGTCTCGATGATGCTTCCGGCCAGGTCGGCCTTGCCGGCGTCGTAAAGCGCCATGGCGGTGCGAAGCTGGCCCTCCAGGCGGCCGATCACCACCAGGTACAAGGCCTCGGCTTCGACGCTGCCATCGCGCATGCCCTCGCCGCCTTCGCCGCCCTCGTTGGCGGCCGTAAGTCCGCTGGCCGGGGTCTTGGCCTTGATGAGGACGGTATCGCAACTCCGCGTGGCTGCCATGCTGGCCGATGCCATGGCGAGACCGGCAACCGCTACGGTTCCCAGTTTCACCCAGCGTTTGAAGCGACGTGAACCGCTGGTGCCTTCGCTGGCGTCCGTCATGGCAAGCCTCCACATTCGGCGGGCCCGGCGTGGCGTGGCGTTCACAGTACCCGGCCGGGCCGGCTGGATTCCCGAGTTCAGCTTCGTTGACTAGCGGCAATAGGTTTAAATACTTTCAATCAAGAGGCCCGTTGGCCCGTATTGACGTACGTGCGTGTCGCGGGTGCGCACTTGCATGCCGATATTGCGCCGCCCCGGTTGCATGCAATGGCGATAGGCTAAGAGATCGGCCGGCGAGCCCCAGGTGACGTCGCGTTGTGATGTCTCACCTGTTTGCACGGCGGCCATAGGGTGATAGGCTGGCGCCAGCATCGATGCCAATGCATTGCATCGGTGAGGGATTGAACGGCCTTTTTCAATGGCCTGAAGGGCCCAAAGGGAGGATACGCATCTGATGTCTGACAAAGAACATATCTGGATTCCGCGGCTCAAGCAGTATCTCGCCGACCGGCAGATCGACCGCCGCGAGTTCATCCGCTCGGCCACCTTGCTCGGCATGTCGGCAGGTGCTGCCTACATGTGGGCGGGCAAGATCACCGGCCAGCCCATCGCCCCGCCGGCCCGTGCCGCCGAGATGCCCATGGGCGGCATCCTCAAGATCGCCATGCGGGTGCCCAAGATCAACAGTCCGCACACCTTCTCGTGGATCTACGATTCGAACATCGTGCGCCAGCAGTGCGGCTACATCACCCGTACCGGCACCGACAACATCACCCGTCCGCATCTGGCCTCGAAGTGGGAGGCATCTCCTGACCTCAAGACCTGGACCTTCACGGTCGGCGACTTCACCTGGTTCGACGGCCGCCCGCTGACGTCGGAAGACTTTGCCTGGAACATCAAGCACTGCCTCGATCCCAAGACCGGTTCCTCGGTGGTCGGCCTGATGAAGGGCTACATGCTCAAGGAAATCGAACTCGGGCAAGAAGGACGACAAGGGCAACGCCATCATGACCACCGAGTTGTGGGACGCCAATGCCATCGAGACGCCGGACGACAAGACCCTCGTCCTCAATCTCAAGGTGCCGCAGGTGGCGGTACCGGAGCATATGTTCCACTATCCGCTGCTCATCGTCGATCCCAAGGAGAACGGCGAGTTCAAACTCGGCTCCAACGGTCATCTGGGCTATGAGCTCAAGGAGTTCGAGGTGGGCCGCAAGGCGATCCTCCACCGCCGTGAAGGTGGCAAGGGCTATCTCGATGAGGTGCACTTCATCGACCTTGGCGACAACACCGCCGCCTCCGCCGCTGCCATGCAGTCCAAGCAGGTCGATGGCGTCTACGAGGGCAACCCCGAGCAGTACGACCTGTTCAAGGCCATGAACCATGTCGAGATCTACCAGGCGCTGACCGCAGCCACTGCGGTGGTCCGCATGCGGGTGACGGAGAAGCCGTGGGGCGACCCCAAGGTGCGCCTGGCCTTGCGCTATGCCACCGATCCCGGCAAGGCGACGGAAATCGCCGTCGGCGATCTGGGTTCGGCGGCCGAGCATCACCATGTGTGCCCGGTGCATCCCGACTACAAGAAACTCGCCGCCTTCCCGCACGATCCGGAAAAGGCCAAGGCGCTTCTGGCCGAAGCCGGCCATCCCGACGGCATCGACGTCGAGATCAACTGCAAGCCCGATCCGGCCTGGGAGCAGGCCTCGGTCGAGGCCATGGTCGAACAGTGGAAGGCGGCCAACATCCGTTGCAAGATCAACGTATTGCCGTCGTCGAAGTTCTGGGAAGTGTGGGACAAGGTGCCCTTCGGCTATACCTCCTGGGCCCACCGTCCGCTCGGCTTCATGGTGCTGAGCCTTGCCTACCGCACCGGCGTGCCGTGGAACGAGACCCAGTACTCCAATCCGGAGTTCGACAAGATCCTGACCAAGGCGGAAGGCACCCTCGACCTCGATGCCCGCCGCGAGCTTCTCGGTCAGCTCGAGACGATCATGCAGCAGGACGGCCCCATCGCGCAGGCGCTGTGGCAGAAGCTCTACATGCCCTTCGACAAGAAGGTCGTTGGCTTCAAGATGCATCCGACCCGCTATTACTTCTGCGAGGAATACGCCATCCAGAAGGCGTGACCGCAATTGCGGATTTGACTGCGACATGAAAAGCGCCCCCCGGTCCTGCCGGGGGGCATTTTCATTTAGCCGATCGCCCCCGTCGCGCGCAGCCGCGCGATGTCGCCGCCGTCCATCCCCAGCACCCGCTCCAGCACTTCCGCTGTGTCGGCGCCCAGCGCCGGTGCCGCGCGGGTATATTCGACCGGGCTGGCCGAGAGGCGGATGGGGTTGGCCACCCCCGGCGTCACCGTGCCGTCGGGGCGGGTGAGGGTGAGGCTGAGGCCGCGCGCCTTGACCTGGGCATCGGCGAATACGTCGTCCAGACGGTTGATCGGCCCGCAGGGCACCGACGCCGCCTCCAGCGCCGCCACCCATTCGGCCGTGGTGCGCGCCTCCATGGCTTCCCGTAAGGGTGCAACCAGGCCGCTGCGGTTCTCCACCCGCTTGCGGTTGGAGGAAAAGCGCTCGTCCTTGGCCAGCGCCGGCACCCCGGCAATGCGGCAGAATTCGCCGAACTGCCGGTCGTTGCCCACCGCAATGATGATGTGTCCATCAGCCGTTGCAAAGGTCTGGTAGGGCACGATGTTGGGGTGGGCGTTGCCGAGGCGGGTGGGCGCCTTGCCGCTCACCAGATAATTGAGCGCCTGGTTGGCGAGCACCGCCACTTGAGAATCCAGCAGCGCCATGTCGACAAGCTGACCTTCGCCGGATTGTTCGCGCCAGGAAAGCGCGGCGAGGATGCCGATGGTGGCGTAAAGCCCGGTGAAGATGTCGGCAAACGCCACGCCCACCTTCATCGGCTCGGCGCCGGGCACCCCGTCCGGCTGGCCGGTGATCGACATGATGCCGGCCATGCCCTGGATCATGAAATCGTAGCCGGCGCGCTGGGCGTAGGGTCCGGTCTGCCCGAAGCCGGTGATCGAGCAGTAGACAAGGCGCGGGTTCACGGCTTTCAGGCTCTCATAATCGAGCCCGTATTTCCTCAGGCCGCCGACCTTGAAATTCTCCACCAGCACGTCCGACTTTTCCGCCAGCTTCCGGATCAGCGCCTGGCCTTCCGGGCTCGCCATGTCGATCTCGACCGAGCGCTTGCCGCGGTTGGCGGAAAGAAAATAGGCCGCATCTCCCGTCGAGCCGTCGGGCCGGGTGACGAAAGGCGGTCCCCAGCCGCGGGTATCGTCGCCTTCGCCGGGCTTTTCCACCTTGACGACTTCGGCCCCCAGATCGGCCAGCGTCTGCGTTGCCCACGGCCCCGCCAGAACGCGGGTGAGATCGAGGACACGCAGGGCGGCGAGGGGGGCGGTCATGGGGCACTCCGATGAAACGGCGACATGGCGCTTTCTAGCCTCTGCCCCGGCAATCAACAATCGCATTTGACGCCCACGCCGCGATACGCCTAACTACGACGACATTGCTAGCGACGAGGAAGACACCCGTGAACCAAAGAGCCAGAACCGCCGGCTTCATGGCCATGAAAGGCGCCGGCTACTATTCCAAAGCGACCATCGGCGCCAAGCACGTGATGGATGGCGCCGCTCAACTGGTCATCGATGCCGTCGACCGCATGGCGCCGGCCGACGATGGTTCGATCTTCCGCGTCACCGACATGGGCTGTGCCGACGGCGGCACCTCGGTCGATCTGTGGCGCAAGGTTCTGAAGCATGTGCGCGCGCTGGTACCCTCGCGGCCCATCGAGATGGTCTACACAGACCTGCCGCGCAACGATTTTTCGCAGGTCTTCCGCATGATCCACGGCCAGACCGACTTGAAGAGCTATTACGACGAGATCGCCAACCTTTTTGTCTTCGCCTCGGCCACTTCCTTCCATCAGGCGATCTTCCCGTCATCCAGCCTCGATCTGGGTTTTTCAGCCACCGCCTCCCATTATATCTCCGCCACCCCCTGCCATATCTCCGACCACGTCCACATGGTGGGCGCATCGGGGCACGAGCGCGCCGCCTTCGAGGAGCAGGGCCGTGTCGACTGGGAGTTGATGCTGGTCAACCGCGCGCTTGAACTGAAGCCCGGCGGGCGCTTGTGCCTGTTCAATTTCGGCATCGACGAGGAAGGCCGCTATCTCGGCCACACCGGCGGCGTTTCCATGTTCGACACCTTCAACGAATTGTGGGCCGAACTGGCGGGCGAGGGGGTCATCACCCGTGACGAATATCGCGCCACCAACTTCCCCCAGTGCTATCGCACCGTGGAGCAGTTCACCGCCCCGCTGAAGGATCACGGCAATCCCGTCTACAAGGCCGGCCTCAGGCTGGAGCACGTGGAGACGCGGGTGGTGCGCTGCCCCTTCGAGCGCGATTTCACCGAAAACCACAAGGACGCCGAGCGCTTTGCCCGAGAGTACCTGCCCACCTTGCGCTCGTGGTCGGAGGCGACCTTCCTCGGCGGCCTCGCCCCCGGACGCGACGCCGCCGAACGCCAGGCGATCATGGACGACTTCTACGGCCGCTATCAGGCCCGCGTCGCCGCCAGCCCGCAAGGCCACGCCATGGACTACGTCCATTGCTACCTTGTCTGCCGCAAGGAAGGCTGAGGCCCGATGGACACGGTGAACCTGAGACCCAGGGCCGCCCACAAGCTGGTGGTTGCGGCCCTGACCGGCGCCGGCGCGAAGAAGAAGAACATATCCTGTCTCGCCGACAGCATCATCGAGACCGAACTGGCCGGCATGGCGGGCCACGGCTTCTTCTGGCTGCCGATCTATTGCCAGCACCTGAAGTCGGGAAAGCTCGACGGCAAGGCCAGGCCGAAGGTGGAAAGGCTGTCGCGCGTCGCCTTCCGTGCCGATGCCGCCCATGGCTTTGCCCATCCGGCCATCGAGAAGGGGTTCGCCAGGCTGGTCCCGGCGGCGCGCAAGCACGGCATCGCCGCGCTGGCGATCCACAACTCCTATAACGCCGCCACCCTCGGCCACCACACCGCGCGACTGGCGCGCGAGGGTCTCATCGGCTTCGGCTTCACCAATTCGCCCGCCGCCATCGCTCCCGTCGGTGGCAGGAAGCCGGTGATCGGCACCAATCCCCTCTCCCTTGCCGTGCCCGACGGCAAGGGCGGGGTGGCCATCCTCATCGACCAGTCGTCCTCGGTGATCGCCAAGTCGGCGGTCATGAAGGCAGCAGGCGAGCAAAAGCCCATCCCCCTCGGCTGGGCGCTCGATGCCGAGGGCAAGCCCACCAGCGATGCCGCCGCCGCCCTGAAGGGCTCTATGGCCCCGACCGGCGGCCACAAGGGTTTTGGTCAGGGCCTCATTGTCGAGATCATGGCGGGCGCCCTGTCGGGCGCCTTGCTCGGCCCTGTCATGGGCTCGTTTTCGGCCGACGACGGCAAGCACGTCGATTCCGGCCAGTTCTTCATCGCCATCGACCCGGAGCGGTTTTCCGCCGGCCTGTTCGGGCAACGCATCGAGAACCTCTCGAAATCGATCCTGGCCCAGGAAGGCGCCCGGCTCCCCGGCATGCGCCGTTCGGCCGCCCGCAAGGAACTGAAGAAAAGGGGCCTCACCCTGCCGCGCGACCTCTACGAGCGCATTGTTGCCTTCTGCTGATGGGACCCGGCAGCCGCCCCCTCACTTGGTCGCGATGATCTTGCAGGTGGGATTCTGCTGGTGGCAATAGCGCAACGCCTCGGCAATGGCTGTCGCAAGATTTGCATAACCGCCCGCCGACCAGCCGCATGATCCATCGATGCCGGCCGCAAACGCGGCGTGCGGCTTGTGCCCCCGCCTGAACTTGGCGAGCCAGCCACGACAAACCGGCTTGAGATTGAAGCCCGGCGCCGGACTGGGCTTGAGCGGCGGCGCCGGCGGCTGCAGATCGGTCCCTGTCGACGTCTCCTTGGCGGGGGTGTCGGTGCGCTCCGTTTGCGGCAGGGTCGCCTGTTCCTGCGCCTTCAGTTCCGCCAGCCGGGCTTTTGCGAAGGCGACGAACAGGCTGTCGGGAAACTGTTTGATATAGGTCTCGAACACCGCAATGCTGGTTGAATCCTTGATGGCGTTCCACGCCTCGAGGTCCGGCCCCGGCGTCGGGGCTGTATCGGACTGGTTGCGCGTTGCCTTCAAGGTCTCGGCGCTGACGGGCGGAACGAAATACAGGCTCTTGCCCGGCAGCGAGCCATAGGTGAACGGCTCCTGCTGGTTGTCGGTCGCTTCGAGCACCGCATCGCGTACTTGGCGGAACATCAGGCTGATCTCGAGCCCCGGAATGGCGATATGGGACAAAAGCGCCACGGTATAGGGGCTGTTGCGCCCCGTGCCGTCCCCGGCGACCGTGCCCTCCTTGGCCGAAAAGCCGACCAGCGTGCCGGTGTCCGGTTCGACCTGCGACAGGCCGCGGCCGATGGAGCGCGAAGCGACCGTCAGCTTCATGCGCGCTGCAAAGGGATTGCTGCGGCAGGCATCCAGCAGCACAATCTTGAGGCTGCGCGCCCCGTCGACCGTCGCCATCATCAAATCGAGCGGGATGGTCTCGAAGGCGACAGCGCGGTCGGTCTGAAGCCGCGCATCGACGGGAATGAGATAGTTGCGGTGGTCGATCTCCATGCCGTGTCCGGCATAGTAGATGACAGCCATGTCGGCACCATGCGCCTTGTCGCCGAAGTGCTGCAACGTCTGGCGCATCTGTTCATAGGTGAGATTGTCCGCCAGCGTCACATCGAAGCCCAGCTTCTTGAAGGCTTCCGCCATGTCGTGGGCGTCATTGACCGGATTGGGAAGCGGGTTGACGGCCTGGTAGGCCGAATTGCCGATCACCAGCGCCACTCGCCCGCCGGCCGTGGCGGCCGTGGCAAACGCCACCAGAGCGATGAGTCTGAGGGAGAACACAAGCACCAAACGCGCCATTTTGGCCTCCATCGCCAGAGCGCCCCGAACAATTCTTGCATGAACCACCCGAAGGCGGCAACACCATCGGATGAAACCCGTTCAGTCGTTGTCCGTCAGCCCGGCGCCGGCGCCCTTGAGGCGGGAGGCTTCGCTTTCCGGCACCAGGATCTGCCTCGAATAGGCGTAGGCTTTCTCCCACACCTCGTCGTCCACCTCGATGCCCGCCTCGATGGCTGCGGCGATCTTGTCGCCGTAGAGATCCTTGGTGCGTTCGCCACCGATGGCGAAGGAGGGATCGACCGGACAGCCGACGGCGAGGCCGGCCCTCACCGCGAATGGTAGCACGTAGAGCCCGTGCCGCACCCGGTTGAGCACCACCCGGCCTTCGGCCCGCGCCATGTCGACGAGCCCTGGGGCGGAGAACACGCAAGAGACATTGTCCAGATCGACGATGCCGTAGACCGCTTCGAGCGACGGCCGGCGCTTGTCCGGCGGCGTCTCCTCCAGTGCCTCCACCAGCATCTTCAGGCCCGGATAGCCCGCCGCCTCCAGCCAGGCGCAGGCCCACCCGCAGTCCTCGTCGCACCCCGGCGCCGCACCGCCCGCATCGAGCGCCCGGAAGGCGACACGCCGCACTTCATCGAACGCCACCTTCATGCGATCCGGGCTCCTTCGATCACCGGCAGCCACCAGTCATCGGCATCGGCGCGGCCGAGCTCGGCGATCAGCGGAGCGCCCTGATACATGGTGATACGGGTCCACAAATCGGATTTGGGGTCGAACCGCGTCGCCCCGAAGAACGACAGCTTGCAGCGCAGCATGTCGATGGGCAGCAGCCTGGCGCCGATGGTGTTGTCGCGAATTTCCGCATAAGGCCGCCTGAGGGTGATCATCACCCGCAGCACGCCAAGCCGGTGCTGTGGCCGCCGCAACAAAAAGCGCGCTACGCTTTCCTTCAGCTCGTCGGGCCCCAACCCCGCCAGTTCGTCGTAAAGCTGTTTCACATACCAGCCGGCCCCGAGGCGCATTTCGTGCTCGGCACCCGGCTCGGCAAAACGCCGGCCCAGCCGCGGCTCTTCCTTGCCCTCGGAATAATACCAGAAGAAATGCCGCGCTTCCTCACTGGCATAGTCGATGGTGAGGGCCCAGCCATAATCCGCCTCGATTGATCGCTTCAGATGATCGAGCGTCATGGCGGCATCGACCGGAACGACTTCGTCGGACGCCATGCCGGTCTCCAGATCATCGACCAGTTCGCCATGCATTTCGATGATGAGGGCGGCGACGAACTCCTGCGCCTCCAGGCTCATGCCGGCCTCGGCATGGCGGTAGAGCCCGTCCCAGGGATAGGCTTCGGGCGGTGAAAACGCCATGAGCTGCTCGATCTCGCCCCGCAGCGTCTCGATGCGGGCCTGCTGGCGCGGTTCCTCCACGTTCCACTGCCCGACGTGGCTTCGCGCCCGTGCCAGGAGTTCGCCCAGGCGCTCGCGCTTGCCGGGGGCAGCCGTGCGCTGCGCCCTGACGCGCGCCAGTGCCATCTCGCGCGAGGCCATCCAGCTATCGAGCAGCACCGGGTGGCGGATGAGGAAGGGGGCCATGCCGAGGCCGGTGGCATTGCCGATGCCGAGGCTGCGGCAGTGTTCGGCCGAAAGCCGTGCCGCCTTCGCCCCGCCGCGCCGCTCGGCCACGTGGTTGGCGAGGTCGAACTGGAACTGGCGGATCATGTAGACGGTGAGCATCTCGGCCCGGAACGGGCTGTCGAAGGCCGAACTGCGCTTCAGCTTGCCGTAGTCGCCGGTGCCGAACTTGCCGTTGCCGTAGACCGCGGTGGTGCGCATCAGATAGCCGGTATCGGACAGCGCCTGGGCATCGGGCTGGCGTCCCTCGGCCAGACGTCCGGTCACGTGCTCGAACAGCCGCACCGAGCGGTTGGCCCGCGACAGCACCAGTTCGCCGGCGCTCAGCCGCCCCGCTTCCTGGCGCGGCACGTTGGCCTCCAGCCGTGCCACGTCGTCGGCCGTCACCTCGCCGTCGGCGAGGGTGAAGCTGGCATCCCATTTTTCCGCGATCACCCGGTCGGTGCGCTCGGCGGGGTCAAGGGCGGTGGAAAAGGCAACGAACGAGAAGGTGCGCCCCGGCGTCCCGATACGCCACACAACGCGCCCGAACCCGCTGTCGTCCAGTTCCGAGCGCACGGGCTCAAAGCTCCAGGCCTCGCGTCCCATGCGGCGTACCAGGCTGCGCATGAAGGAAAGCCGGGTGGGAAAGAAGGCGCCCATGCGATTGAGCCGCATGACGTCGCCCGGCGGGCGCATGAATCCGGAGACTTCGGCATCGTCGCGCTGGAGGTCGGGTCCGGCCATCATGCTCTCCGTTCTGCCGGGTCGAGGCGTGCAGCCGGGCCGTTGCCGCCGGCCGTCACCGGCGTTGTCGCAATTACTTGGCGCGGCATTTGCTTGATCTTCATCATGTTCCGCAATGACACAAAACGTCGTGCCACTGTCAAGCAGATGTCACGTATCTGTCGTCCAGCCGCCCGCCGGCCGAAAAGCCTGTACCAGAAAGGAACGATGCATGAAACACGCTGATGTGAGCTACCGGGTTTCCGCAAACTGGCGCGGCATCGCGCTCAAGGTGGTGCTGCTGTTTGCCTTCCTGGTCGCCACCAACGCCGGCTTCACCGAACGTTTCAACCTTCTGTGGGGGGCCCATCGCTATACCACGCTCGTTCCCTGGCTGATGATCTGGGCCATGTCGTTCGGCGCCATGGTTATCGCCGCCTTTCAGCCCTCGCGCCTCGTGCGCCTGTTCTGGGCCATCGTCCTGTCGCTGTCGACGGCACTCGGCACCGGCTACGCGCTGGCATCCGGCTCCGACATGTCGGTCTTCGATGTGCTCACCATGTGGAACGCCCGCCACGAGGGCGGCCGGGCGCTCGATTTCTATTATCACGATGCCATCTGGGCCGCGGCGGTTTTCCTGGTCGGCGTGGTGGTGCTGATGCTGCCGCCGTCCTTGCCGCACGGCCTGATGCGGCGTCTGGTGAAATGGTTCGCCTGGGCGCCCGCGGTGCCGGTGGCGGTCATCGCAGCCATCGTCTTCATCAAGAACGGCGGCGGCTCCGAGGTCATGCCGCGCCAGTTCCAGACTCTGGCGCTGGGCACGGTTGCGGGCACCAAGCTGGCGACTCACCACGTGGCGCCGCGCCGCGCGGTGCAGATCGCGCCGGTCAATCCGCCGGCCGCCCGCAACATCGTGCTGCTGGTGGGCGAAAGCGTGCGCGGCGATTATATCGACTGGACGCCGGGCAATCCCTACACCCCTGAGATGGCCGCATTGCGCGACCGCTTCATCAACTTCGGCCTGGCCTCGTCCGGCGGCAACTGCTCCAATTCCTCCAACGCCATCCTGCGCCTCGGCGGCAACCGCACCGACCTCGTCCACGCCATGAATGCCAACCCGACCATCTGGCAATATGCCAAGCGGGCCGGCTACCACACCGTCTACATCGACGGCCAGTCGGGCTTCATCAAGAATCCCGGCAAGATGCAGAATTACATGACCATGGCCGAAGCCGCCGACATCGACGAATTCGTCACCTTCGATGCCAGCATCCCGACGCCCGAGCTCGATTTCCGCGTCCTCAAGGAAATCGAAAAGCGCCTGCACGGCAGCCAGCCGGTCTTCATCTACGCCAACAAGGAAGGCGCCCATTTCCCCTATGACGAGGGTTATCCGGAAAGCGCCACCGTGTTCAAGCCGACGGTGGCGGCCACCGGCATCGAGTCAGGACCTAACCGCGTCGATTCCTATCGCAATGTCGTGCGCTGGTCGGTCGACGGCTTCTTCCGCAAGTTCTTCGATGAGGTCGATCTGAAGAACACCGCCGTCATCTACACCTCCGACCACGGCCAGAACCTCACCGAGGGGCGCTTTACCCACTGCTCCATGGAAAATCCCGATCCGCGTGAAGGCCTGGTGCCGCTTCTGGCAATGACCGGCGATCCGGTGCTCCGGGCCCGCTTCGAGAAGGGCGCGGCGCTCAACTACGATCGCGCCAGCCACTTCGCGATCACACCGACCCTGCTCGAACTCTTCGGCTACGCGCCCAGGGACGTGCATGCGAGCCACGATGCCTCGCTGTTCGAGGCCGACACCACCTCGACCGCCTTCGCGGCCGGCGACATCTTCGGCCTCTTCCGCAAGGGACCGTTGTGGACATCGGTCGATCTGTCGGGACATTACAAGGAAGCCTATTCCGATCCCAAGCCGGCGGAATCGGGCAAGACCGCCAGTGCGAAGTCTGTGATGCAGCCCGTCAACTAGCGCCTTGGAGGCCCGGTCATGGCGACGACAAGACGTGTTTCGGCAACTGAACCATCCGTCACCCGCCTGCGCATCGCCGCGCCGGCCGCGGTCACGCTTGCATCCCTCGTCAGCGGCTTTGGCGGCCTGGTGCTGGCCGCTGGCGGGCACATCGACGGCGCCGTGGCGGCGGTGTTCCTGGCGGCCCTGTTCGATGCCATGGACGGGCGGCTGGCCCGCGCGCTGGGCGGCGGCAGCCGCTTCGGCGCCGAACTGGACTCGCTCGCCGACGTGGTGTGCTTCGGCGCCCTGCCGGCCCTGATCCTTTATCAGTGGCTGTTGCGCGATAGCGGCGTCATCGGCTTTGCCGGCGCTGCGAGCCTGGCGGCGGGTGCCGCCTTACGGCTGGCCCGCTTCAACGTCTCGATCGACGACCCGGATCGCCCGCGCTGGACGGCCGGCTACTTCGTCGGTGTTCCGGCCCCGGCCGGCGCCCTCCTGGCGCTCAGCCCCGTCTACCTTGCCGAGGCCGGCTGGCTGGCACCCATGAACCCTTATCTCGTGGCCCTGTGGCCGCTGGCGGTTGCCGGGGCGATGGTCAGCCGCTGGCCGACCTTTTCCGGCAAGATGATCCGCATGAAGGTATCGCGCACCATGCTGGTGCCGCCGCTCATCCTGGCGCTTGCCGCCGCGCTCGGCATGGCGCTTGCCCCCTGGGCCACCCTGTCGCTGGTGATGGCGGGCTACCTGGCCTCGCTGCCGGTCAGCCGCTGGCGCTTTGCCGTGCTCGCCCGGCGCAACGGAGCGGGCCGTCGCACCAGGGGCTAGACGGACATTGCGGCCAGCCGCAAGCCGTCCCTATGATGGGCGATGCGCTGGCTCATTGCTCTCATCATGGCGACCAACCCGGCGGCGGCGGCAGGGGCCACATGGTATCTGTGCACGGCCTGGGGGTCGAGCCACACCGGCCATTACACCTTTCGCATCGCCACCGATCCTTGCACCGTCTACTGGCACGAGCTTGATCGCGACCTGAAGATCATCCGTTGCGCGCCGCCGCTGGTGGTCGCCGTCAAGCCCTTCGCGGTGTCGTCGGGCTGGGAACTGCACTTCGACCTGGCGACCGGCCGTTTCGAGGATTTCACCCCCACCTGGTCGGATCGCGGTCGCTGTGTGGGGCTGAAGGATGAGTCCAAGCCGCACTAATGTTGCAGACCAGTTGGGTGGGCATATTGCTTAAACATGAACGGTTGGACATACTGTCACATAATGCCGGCGTTCCGTCCGGCTGTTGGGATTCTGACACAAAAAAGCGTCAGAAAGCTTCGCGGGGGGCATGAGCCCCGCTTCTGCATGGGAGGTAATCGAATGTCGCGACTGATCACTCCGGCCCGCTCGTCCGAATTGACGCAAGTGGCCGCCAAGGGCTTTTCCCGCCGCACCCTGTTGAAGGCCGGCGCGGCGACCGGCGCGGTGGCGCTGGCCGCTCCCGCCTACCTGCGTCACGCCAGGGCGGCGGGCGTGCTCAACATCATCCAGTGGTCTGACTATATGCCGCCCGACTTCAAGAAGGGCTTCGAGGACAAGACCGGCATCACCATCAACTTCACCGGCATCGGCTCCAACGAGGAACTGCTCAACAAGGTGAAGGCCGCCAAGGGCCAGGGCTACGACCTCTGTTCGCCCACCGCCGACCGGGCGCCGCAATGGGCCGAACTCGGTCTCCTGCAGCCGATCGACATGAAGCGGGTGCCGATCGACCATGTCAATCCTGCCATGGCCAAGATCGGCGAGCAGAACTGGAATTTTGGCAAGGGCGACTGCTGGCTGCCTCAGATCTGGGGCACCGAGGGTATCGCCTGGCGCACCGACAAGTGGGCGCCCGAAGGTGGTGTGCCGAGCTATGGCGACATCTGGCAGAAGGACAATTCCGGCATGGGTCGGGCGCACTCCATGATGCTCGGCGCCGGACTCTACATGGAGACCACCGGCGAGCTTGAACCCGGCTCCATGTGGGCGGCCTACGAGAGCGAGGCGAAGATGCGCCCCGTCTGGGAGAAGGTCACCACCTGGTGCATCGCCCACAAGAAGGCGATCAAGGTGTTGTGGAATGACGGCGATGCCCAGAAGAACGGCCTCCTGAACGAGGGTGTTCTCGTCGGGCAGACCTGGGACGGCCCGCCGCTTGCCATGAAGAATGCCGGCGACCCCGTCAATTTCCAGGCACCCAAGGAAGGTGCCCTGGCCTGGGTCGACGGCCTGGCCATCCCGATCGGCGCCTCCAACATCGACGGCATTTATGAGTTTATCACGTGGGCCTACGACGCCAAGGCCGCTGGCAACGCCATCAACACCCATGGCTACAACTCGCCGGTCATCGGGGCGGAAAAATATGCCAACGAGAAGTATGCCAAGAACTTCGCCGAGGCCTATCCGGGCGATGCGCTGGCCAAGCTCAACCCGTGGCCGCCGACGCTGCCGTGGTATGCCGACGTGCGCACCCAGTACGTGAACAGGTTCCAGAGCGCCTGACGAAGACGCTTCAAGCAACGGTTCCGGGCCTTGAACAAGGGCCCGGAACCCGCCAACATGGCATGGAACACTTGGGGAAGTGGGCGCCGGAAGATTTGTAAAAGACAACGAATCCCGGCAGTGAGGGGCATTCCATGGGCGCCGGTGTCAGCGTCGAGTTGCAGAATCTCTGGGTCCGCTTCGGTGACTTCGTCGCCGTGCGCGATGCGAGCGTCAGGATCGAGCCGGGCGAATTCTTTTCCTTCCTCGGGCCGTCTGGCTGCGGCAAGACCACCATCCTGCGCACCGTGTCGGGTTTCCTTGAACCGAGCGAGGGCAGGGTCCTCATCGGTGGCAAGGACATGGCCGGCACCGGTCCCAACAAGCGCCCCACCGCTCTCATCTTCCAGAACCTTGCTCTCTTCCCGCTGATGCGGGTGTGGGAGAACATCTCCTTCGCCATGGAGGTCGGCGGCGCCTCAAAAAAGGAACGCCGCAAGCGCGCCGACGAACTGCTTGAACTCATCGCGCTCACCGGCCAGGGTGACAAATATGTGCACGAACTCTCCGGCGGCCAGCGCCAGCGCGTGGCGGTGGCGCGCGCACTGTGCGCCGAACCTTCGGTGCTGCTGCTCGATGAGCCCCTGTCGGCGCTCGATCTGAAGCTCAGGCAGCACATGCGCACCGAATTGCGCGCCATCCAGCAGCGGGTCGGCCTCACCTTCATCTACATCACTCACGATCAGGGCGAGGCGCTCACCATGTCCGACCACGTGGCGGTGATGCGCGAGGGCGTCATCGAGCAGGTGGGCGACGGCAGGACCGTCTACGACGATCCCGCGACCGCCTTCGTTGCCTCCTTCGTCGGTGAGAACAACGCCTTTTCCGGCAAGGTGAAGGCCGTCAACGGCCAGCACGCGCTGGTGACGACCGCGGTCGGCGACCTCAGCGCCCGCATCGCCACCGCCCGGCGCGGCGACCTCAAGGCTGGCAGCAACGCCATGGTCTTCATCCGTCCGCAGGCCCTGTCGCTGGCCGAGAAGAAGTCCCGCGGCGCCAACCGTTTCGTCGGCACCGTCTCCAACGAGGAATTCGAGGGCCAGGCCTACCACGTGTTCCTCGACTGCGCCGGCGGCAACACCGTGAAGATGGCCCTCACCAACAAGGGCGCCGCGCATTCCGCCGGCCGCGGCGAGGACCTGACGCTCGCCTTCGATCCCGACATCGCCGTGGCCCTGCCGGTCGGCGAATTGTCGGACACCGAATAGGCGGGCCGGGGAAGGTTGGGGCCATGCGACGCAGCGGCTGGGTAAAGACCTTTCTGGACAAGAACGGCTGGGGCATGGCCGGCTACATGCTGGTCGCCGCCACCTTCTGGATCTTCATCCTCATCATCCTGCCGCAACTGGTGATGGTCGACTTTTCCTTCCGCTACAACCTCCCCCCCGCCAAGCAGGGCGGCCCCGAGGACGTCTACACCGTCGCCAACTACGCCTATTTCGTCTTGGGCTACCCCGGCAATCCCGACGGCTACAACTGGCTTGATTTGCAGGTCTTCGGCCGCACCCTGTTTGCCGCCGCCTGCGTGACGCTGTTCGATCTCGTCCTTTGCTATCCGTTCGCCTTCTATCTCGCCAAGGTGGCGACCGGCACCTGGGCGCGGGTGCTGGCGCTGTCGCTGATCGTGCCCTACTGGATCAACGAGATCCTGCGCGCCTTCGCCTTTCGCATCATCTTCGGCGACATCGGGATCATCAACACCACGCTCAAGGATTTAGGCGTTATCCACCAGTCGATCGATTTCCTGCGCAACGACGTGGCGCTCTATGCCGGCCTTGGCTACGCCTATATCCTGTTGATGATCTTCCCGCTCTACAACGCCATCGAGAGCCTCGACAGGAACCAGATCGAGGCGGCCCGCGACATGGGGGCGTCGTGGTTGCGCATTCACCGGCGCATCGTCATCCCCTTCGCCAAGCCCGGCATCACCTCCGGCTGCACCATGGTGTTCATGCTGACCGCCGGGGCGCTGGCGGCCCCCAACATCCTGGGTGGTCCCTCGAGCCTGTGGTTCACCCAGATTATCTACCAGGCCTTCTACGACTACCTCAACTGGTCGCGCGGCGCCGCCTACGCCATCATCCTCTTGGTCACCTGCATGGTCATCGTGCTCGGCTTCATGCGGCTGTTCCGCGTCTCCATGGGCGAGATCGGGAAATGAGGTCCCAGAGCGTCATAAAGGGCGCAACCGGCCTCTATTTGCTGGTGTTCTTCGGCTACCTGTTCGGCCCGTTGCTCATCATGACGGTGACGGCGTTCAATTCCTCGCCGTTTCCGAGCATGTCGCCGTGGGAATGCTTCACCTTCGAATGGTTCCCCAAGCTTGCCGGCGATGCCAACATCATCAACGGCCTGTGGACGACGCTGATCATCGCCGCCGGCGTCGTCACCGTGTCGGTGGCGCTGGGCCTTGCCGGATCGCTGCTCCTCACCCAGATCCACCCCAGGGCGCGCACCGTCTACTACACCGTCATCACCACCCCCATTCTGATGCCCGGCGTGGTGCTCGGCATCGCCACCTATCTGTTCTGGAACCGCATCGAAATGGAGCTCGGGCTCGGCTACGGCTCGCCCTTCACCAACGGCATCTTCCTCACCATCCTCGGCCAGTCATGCTTCATTGCCTCTTATTGCATGCTGGTGATGATCGCCCGCATGCAGCGCTTCGACAACGCCCAGATCGAAGCCGCCCTCGATCTCGGGGCCACCAACGTGCAGGCCTTCAGGAAGGTGCTCTTGCCGTTCCTCAGGCCGGCCATCCTGTCCTCGGCGGTGATCGCCTTCCTCGCCTCGTTCGAGAACTACAACACCACCGTCTTCACCATCTCGCACTATCACACCTTCACCATGGCGATCGCCCAGAAGGTGCGCCTCGGCATCGACCCGACGGTCTCGGCGCTGGCCACCGTCATCATCGTGGCGACCATCACGGTGGCGGTGTTCCACCAGGCGATCAGCCGCCGCGGCGAGATGAAGCTGAAGCGCCAGTTGCGTCCCGGTCTGACAGGATTTTTCTGGCGCAACCCGGCGATGATCCTCGGCTGCGCGATGGTGGTGGCGATCGTCGCCACCTTCTTCGTCGGCGCCAACTACAACGCCACCTCCTGCAAGGTCAACCTGATGCAGCAAAAGCTCGAGCGCCAGCGCCTGCTTGAGGAAAAGGTCAAGGAACGGATGAAGGCCAGGGGCGAAAAAGTGGCGCCGCCCCCGACTACCAAGGCCCCCATTCGCCAGCAGCCGGGCCAGAATCCCTTGGGCAACGTCTTCGCGCCCCGGAATCTGGAAAAGACCCACGGCATCGAGGACAAGACGCCCGCGGCACCGAAGACCCCCGACAAGGGCTCGAACGTCCAGCAGCCGGGCCAGAGCGTTTTCGGCAACGTGTTCAATCCGGGCAACCTGAAGTCCACCCACGGCATCGACGACAAGCCCGCCGGGCAGTGAGGGATCGGCCCCATTCCCGTCACACCGGCGAAGGCCGGGGTCCTGAGGCGGAACCGCGATGTCGGAGATTGGTACGCTGGAAGTCGAGATCGGCCCGGCCCCTCACTCCCCCTGGCCAGTCGCCCGCAACCGCGTTTCCCTCAGCAGCCCGGCCCGATCGACGATCGGGTAGGCCGCCGACACCACGTGCGAGTTCAGCGCGTGCAAATCCCGGATGATGTCGACGAACAACGCACTGGTCCTGAGCGACTTCGGCCCCTGGCGGCTGCGGTCGGCGAAATGCTGGTCGATCAGGCGGTTTTCCAGGGCTCGGAAGGCGCCCTTCTGCTCGATCAGCTTGCGCGCCCCCGCGACGCTGTCGGACGTCAGCACCCCGCAGGCGAGCTTGATGCTCTCGCGCACGATATCGGTGAGCTCGGCGAGCGCTGCCGACTGGCCCCTGGAGAAATCGATGGACTGCTTCACCTTGGACTTCAGCCGGTCGGCGAGGTTGAGCTGCAGGATGTCGCCGCCATGTTCGAGATTGGAGACATAGAGCATGATTTCCAGCGCCCGCCGACTTGCATCGCTGCTCATTTCCTCGCGGGTGAGGTCGACCAGGTAGCCGTGGATGGCGTCCTGGTAGCCGTTCAGCCGGTCATCGAGCAGCTTCAGATTCTTGAGCGGTTCGAGCTTCTTGGTGGTGAGCGACTCGATGGCGGTGTCGAACATGCGGTCGAGCAGTTCGGTCATCCGCACCGTTTCCTGCTGGGCATTGGAGAGTGCCACCTGCGGGGTCTCGAAGGCCGAACGGTCGAGATAGCGCGGCTCCAGCATGTGGTCGGCGGCGATGCGGGTATCGGGGAGGAGCCGGGTCATCGCCTGCATGGCGAGCCCCGCCAGCGGCAGCGCCGCCAGCGCCATCACGCCGTTGAAGGCGATGTGCCAGGCGATCACCCGCAAGCTGTCGCTGAGCGGCCATGTGGCGGCAAAGGCCGAAATCGGCTTGAAGGCGGCAACCGCGATGAGGGCAAACAACGCCCGCGCCAGGAGATTGGCCAGCGGCATGCGCCGCGCCTCGCGCGGCAGGTCGGCGGTGGCGGTCAGCGCCGGCAGGCCTCCCCCTAGGTTGATGCCCACCACGTAGGCCATGGCGGCGGCCAGATCGAGGCTGCCGTTGCTGACGAACGAGACGATCAGCAGCACCATGGAAAGCGTTGAATAGCTGGTCCATGTGACCAGCGCCCCCAGCAGCAGGGCGAGCAGCGGTTCGGCGCCCACCGTTTGCAGCACCTGATGGAATAGGCTCGCCTCGCGCAACGGCGCCGTGGCCTGGACGATCAGGCCGAGCGCCAGAAGCACGAGGCCCAGCCCCATGAGGATGCGGCCGAAATTCTTGAAGCGGAAATCCTCGCTGGCGCCGAACAGGACATAGCCGACGAACAGGAGGACGGGCGACAGCCCGGTGATCTGCGGTCCGGCGATGGCGAACACGCCGGTCACCACCGCCGATCCGAGGTCGGCCCCCAGCAGCACGGCAAATCCCGCCGCCCCGGCGATCAGCCCGCCGGCGGCGAGGCTGGTGATGATCACCGCCGTGGCGGTGCCGCTTTGCAAAAAGAAGGTGGCGACCATCCCTGCGATGAAGGCGGTCACGCGGTTGGTGAGGTTTTGTTCGATGAAGCGTTTGAGCCGGTCGCCCCAGGCCCGCATGATGCCGGTCCGCACCATGCGCACCCCCCACAGCAGCATGGCGATGCCGCCGAACAGGTTGACGATGACGAGGATGCCCGGACTCATGTGGCGGCGCTCCGTTGAAGGCCCGCCCGTACCGAGAACGGCAACGGGCGGGCGGCAACGGGCATGTTAATGCAGCCCCGGGCCTGACGGCTGCATCGAAAACGCGACCCCTTGCGGTCGCGTGGCGTCACGGCTTCTCGCCGCGCGCCAGCCGGGCGTTGATGTCGTCGATCACTTCCGGCAGTTCGACGATGGAATCGATGACGTAATGCGCCCCCGCCTTGCGCAGGATGTCGCGCGTAGCGGCGACGCGGCGCTCGATCTCGGCCTTGGGCATCTTCTCGGCCACCTCGATGGTATCGATGTCCATGTAGTTGGAATAGCGGGCAACGCCCACACCCCAGCAGCCGCCCTCCAGCGCCTCGCCGATGCCTGAGGTGGTGTCGTCGACCTTGACCACCGCCTGGATGGGATGGATATCCATCAGGTCGAGGTTGCGATAGACCATGAACGGCTTCGGGCGGGCACCGTGCGCCACCTCGTCACCGGCCACCGTCGCATCGGGGGTGAAGCCCTGCTTGATGGCGTCCTCCAGCAGGATGTCGACCATGGAGCGCACGAAACCGGTGGAGACGCCGATCTTGAGGCCGTCCTTCTGCATCTTCTTGCACACCTTGGCGACGCCGGGCAGAAGGCCGGTATACTGCCTCAGGCAGTCGAGCTGCATCGGCACGAAGTCGGCGAACATGGCATCCACATCGGCCTGGCCCGGCGCCTTGCCCTTGATCCGGGTCCAGCGCTCGCGGATTTCCGGTGTCTCGGTGAGGGCCTTGATGTGCAGGTCCTTGCGCAGGCCCATGGGCCCGCGCGCCTCCAGCATGGAGATCTCGACGCCCTGCTTCTTGAACACCTCGACGAACACCACCGCCGGGGCGATGACATAGGCATCGGCGACGGTGCCGGACCAGTCGAGCACCAGGCCCTTCACCTTGCCGCGGTAGCTGCGATTGTAGACGTAGTCGGAATAGCTGATCATGGTTTTGCAATCTCCTTCATGATGGCCTGGCGCGACCGGCCGTCAGTGGTCGGCGCGCTGTCTGGTTCGGGTTGAAAGGTTCAAGGTTTCGGTGCGGCCGATGTGACGCCCATTTCGCGCATCACTTCCTTGATGGCCTGCACCACGCCGCGCATCACGGTTTCGTCCAGCCTGCCGATGGTGCCGATGCGAAAGCTGTCGCGCTTGGTCAGCTTGCCGGGATAGATGGCATAGCCGCGCGCCCTCAGCGCCTCGTAGAAGGTCTCGAAATGGAAGTTGGGATCGGCCGGGGTGAGAAACGTCTGGATGATCGGTCCCGCCTCCACATCATCGAGCAGCGTGACAAAGCCCAGCCCCCGCATGCCGTCGACCAGCACGTCGCGGTTGGCGCCATAGCGGGCGCCGCGCGCCTCGATGCCGCCTTCTTCGGCGTGCTCGCGCAAGGCCTGATGGAAGGCAACCAGCGCATGGGTGGGCGGGGTGAAGCGGAACTGGCCGTTCTTCTCCATGGCCTGCCACTGCTCGAAGAGGTCGAGCACCACCGAATGGCACATGCCCTTGGAGCGCTCCAGCAGCTTCGTCCGGCAGATGGCATAGGCAAAGCCCGGCACCCCTTCGATGCACTTGTTGGACGACGAGACCATGATGTCGATGCCCGATTCCGCCATGTCCAGCGGCAGCGCCCCGAACGAGCTCATGGCATCGACGATGACGGTGCGCCGGTGTTCCTTCACCACCTGGGCGATGCGGTCGACCGGGTTGATGATCCCGGAAGTGGTCTCGCAATGCACCACGAACACGACCTCGATATCGGGATCGGCGGCCAGCGCCCGGTCCACCTCGCGCGCCGTGGGCGCCCGGCTGTCGCCCTTGTCGATGGTGACCACGGGGCGCCCGATGTGCTCGAGGATGCGCGCTGCCCGCTCGCCATAGGCGCCGTTCATCACCACCAGCGTCTTCCGCTTGCGGCCCTTGGGAGCAAAGCCGCCCAGCACCGCCTCGATGGCGAAGGTGCCCGAACCCTGCATCAGCACGCACTCATAGCCCTCCGATGCGCCGGCCAGCTCGCACAGTTGCTGGCGGATTTCGGCGATCACCTGGCGGAACTCCACATCGCGCGAGCCGTAGTCGGCCAGCATCGAGAGTTTTACCCCGCGCGAGGTGGTGAGCGGTCCGGGCGTGAGCAGCCAGGGCATGTCTTCCTGGCCTTCCGGGCCGGTATAGGAGGGCGCGAGCGAACGGGCGGTCGAAACCATGGATGAGGGTCCTTTGAGGATGTGGGGCAGTCCCTGGCGATGACAGCTAGAATTGCCCTTGCCATAAGTCAAATCGTTTGATTTTATCTATAGCATCAGTTTGACAGATATGTGAAGCGAGGCGCGGAAGCGGCCATGACCCTCCTGACCACCTGCATCGGCGCCTATCCGAAGCCTGCCTGGCTGCCGGTCCGCGACTGGTTCCAGCTCGATCAGGGCCAGACCTCGGCCGGCAGCGAGGTGACCCGCCGCTACAGCGCCGCCATTGCCGCCGCCGACGGCGCCCTTGAGGAAAAGTTCATCGCCGCGACCGAGGCCGCGGTGGCCGATCAGGTGGCTTCAGGCATCGACATTCCCACCGACGGCGAGCAGCGCCGTGAGAACTACATCCACTATCATTGCCGCCACCTGCAGGGCTTCGACTTCGCCGACCTGACCCACCGGGTGCTGCGGGGCGGCGCCTACGAGACCGACCTGCCGACCATCCGCGGCCCCGTCCGCGCCATGGAGGGCCACTTTCTCGACCGCGACTGGCGGGTGGCGCAAGGCTTTACCGACCGGCCCGTCAAGATCACCGTGCCCGGCCCCGTCACCATCATGGATACCACCGCCAACGCCTTTTACGGCGACGACCGGGCGCTCGCCTTCGATCTGGCCGACGCCTTGAACCATGAGATCAGGGCGCTGGCCGCCGCCGGCTGCACCCAGATCCAGGTGGACGAGCCGCTGTTCGCCAGAAAGCCCGAGGCGGCGCTTTCCTATGGCATCGAGGCATTGGAGCGCTGCTTCGACGGGGTGGGCGAGGGGGTGACCCGCACCATGCACATGTGTTGCGGCTATCCCAACCACCTTGACGACACCACCTATCTGAAGGCCGACCCGGAAGTCTATCCGCGCCTCGCAGCCGCTCTCGATGCCGCCCGCATCGATGCCGTCTCCATCGAGGATGCCCATCGCCACAACGATCTCTCGCTGCTGGAGCGCTTTTCACGCAAGACCGTGGTGTTCGGCGCCGTTGCCATTGCCGAAAGCCGCATCGAACCGGTCGCCGAGATCGCCGCCCGCCTGAATGAGGCCCTCGATCACATCGACCGCGACCGCCTGATCGCCGCGCCCGATTGCGGGCTGGGCTTTCTCGGCCGCGATCTCGCCATGGCCAAGCTGGCGAACCTTAGCGCCGCCGCCCGCAGCGTGTGACAGCAAAGGCTCTTGGCAATGACCCGCCCCGTCACTTTCCCGAAGTCATTGCGGCGCAAGCCGGAATCCGGGGCACGCGCAAGGGGCTCTGTCCCCGCCCTCGGACCCGTCACCCCGGGGCTTGACCCCGGGGTCCATTCCGCTCACTTCACCACCTGCCGCAGCCCCGCCGGCATGGGTGCCGGGATCAGGTCCCGGCATGAAGGCGGCGAAGGGCAACAAGGCAAAACATCGTTCTTCTTGTCCGCACAGCCCGCGTCATTGTGGCTCCGGCCTAAATCCGGAGCACCGTCGCACGGCCTCGCCTGCCAGTCTTGGACTCCGAATTTCGATGGCGTGACGGCTTCGGTGATGAGCCGAACTCGGGAGCCTTTGGATTAACACCATGCGTCATGCCCAGATGAAGGCCTTTCATGCGGTTGCCACCTATGGCGGCTTTTCCAAGGCGGCGGTCGAACTGGGCGTCTCGCAGCCGGCGCTGTCGGACCATGTGAGGAAGCTCGAGGATGCCTACGGGGTGCAGCTCTTCGTGCGTGGGCCCCGCACCGTCACCCTCACCGATCTGGGGCGCAAGCTCTATGCCCTGACCGAGCGCCAGTTCGAAGCCGCCGCCGCCGCCATCGATCTCCTGGCCCGGGCGCGGCGGCTGGAGGAGGGCAGCCTGGTGTTCGGCGCCGATGCCGCCGTCCACGTCCTGCCGCTGCTGGCGTCCTTTCGCACCGCCTATCCGCGGGTGCGCCTGAAGCTCATCTCCGGCAATTCCGCCCGCCTGATCGAGCAACTTGAGCACTTCGACATCGATTTCGCGGTGGTGGCCGAGGTGCCGGCGCTGCCGCACTTCACCAGCCAGTTGCTGCGCGAGGACCGACTTGCCGCCTTCGTCTCCAGCGATCACCCGTGGGCCTCGCGCCGCAAGATCGGCTTTGCCGAACTGGCCGGCACCAGCCTGGTGTTGCGCGAAATGGGTTCTGCCACCCGCAAGCTGCTCGAACAGGAACTGAACGCCCGGTCTATCGCCCCTCAAGCGGTGTTCGAGGTGGAGGGCCGTGAATCGGCGCGCGAGGCGGTGGCGCAGGGGTTCGGCCTCGGCATCGTCTCGGCCGGCGAGTTCGTCGACGATGCCCGCTTGCGTCTCCTCGCCTTCGATGACTGGCACTGCCCGATGCGCGAATGGCTGGTGTGCCTTGAATCGCGCACCGGCCTCCACCTCATCGCCGCCGTCCTCGAACAGGCCCGCAAGGCACCATCGGCGAAGGCTGCGAACGCCTGACCGCCACTGCTTTGCCGGTTGTTGCGCATTTCAATAAATTTTGAATCAAATTTTCCGCCACTTATTGGGTCAAATCTTCGCAGTTTTCTGCCATGTTCCGATTCAACAACAACCAAAGCAGGAGGGGGCAAATGGCCTGCTCGATCGGAAGACTCTTTGCCGACAAACGCGGCACCGTGACCATGATGTTCGTGATCGCAACGGTTCCGATGATGGTCTTCATGGGCGCCGGCCTGGATTATGTCCGGGCCTCTTCGGCACAGACGACCCTCCAGAATGCCGCCGACAGCGCTGCCCTCGCGGCGGGGGCTTCCAGCCTCAAGGCCGACGACGAGCTGCAGGCTCTTGTCCAGCATTATGTCGACGTCAACACGCGCGGGTCTGCCGATCTGCAAGTGGCAAGCGTGTCAAAGACAACCAATGCCAACGGCGACATTATCATCAAGGTAAAGGCGAAACTGTCCACGGCGATCATGCGCTTGGTCGGGATCGATTCGTTCAACATCGCCACCCGCACCCGGGTGTCCAAATCGAGTGGTGGCAAGGCTGAAATCGCCCTGGTGCTCGATACCACCGGCTCGATGGCGGGAAGCAAGATCGCAACCCTGAAAGTGGCGGCCAAGGACCTCATCGCAGACACCATGCAGGCCAACGAGGGCCAGGCTGAGCCGCTCGTCAAGATCGGCATCGTGCCCTTCGCCCAGTATGTGAATGTCGGTGTGAGCCACCGCCACGAATCCTGGATCAGCGTGCCCGACGACTACCAGACGTCAGTGACCACCTGCACCGGCGGCGGCAGGACAGGGCAAAGGAAGGACAAGGAAGAAGCACGCGCAGAAGTGCACCACCACTTACACCGATCACAAGTTCTATGGCTGTGTGGGCTCGCGCGACTATCCCTACAACGTGCGCGATGAGGCCTTCTCCACCCTGCCGGTGCCGGGCATCATGGATGTCACCTGCTCCAATGAGGTGGCCGACCTGACGACGGACCAGATCGGCGTTGACGACTGCCATCGATGCGCTTTCGCATCCGGCAACACCTATATCGGCGCCGGCCTGACTTGGGGCTGGCGGATGGTCTCGCCCGATGCGCCGTTCACCCAGGGCGTCGCTTATGGGGACATGGCCAAGACCAGCACCAGCAAATACGTCATCCTCATGACTGACGGCGAGAACACCCGGGCGCCGAGCTATCCCGCCCACGACAGTTCCAGCAATTCGCTGGCCAACAATCTGACCACCGAGATCTGCACCAATATCAAGGCCTCGAAACATCAAGGTCTTCACCGTGGCCTTCGGCGTGACAGACGCCACCACGCTCAACATGCTTGAAACCTGCGCCACCGATGAAACCTATGCCTACAACGCCCAGGACAACGCGGCGCTGACCATCGCCTTCAGCACCATCAGCAAGAAGCTGTCGCAGCTGCGGCTGGCGGAATAGGCTTTCGTTTCGGTCGCGCCATCTGCGCCACGACAATGTTGAGCCCGCCGCCGGCCTCGCTGAGGCCGGTGGGGCCCTCAGCGTGGCGTGAGCGAGGACGTCGCCGACTGCCTCATAAGGTAGTTACGCATTTCATTAAAAATTGTCGCAAATTCGATGCCCTTATGGGGCCAATAATTCTGTAGTTTTCTGCGATGTTCGGGTTTGTCAACAGTCTCCAAAGGAGAGGCATATGGCGCGCTCGTTCAGAAAATTTTTGCCGACAAACGCGGTACCGTGACGATGATATTCGCGATCGCAACGGTCCCGATGATCGTTTTCGTTGGCGCCGGCGTGGACTACCTCCGGGCCTCTTCGGCCGAAGCCGTTCTTCAGAATTCGGTCGACAGCGCCGCTTTGGCGGCGGGGGCATCGAGCCTGACGCCGATGCCGATCTGCAGAATCTTATCCAGCATTATCATCGACGTCAACACGCGCGGGTCGGCCAGCCTGAAGGTCGCAAGCGTAACCAGATCGACCAATGCCAATGGCGACATCATCATCACGGCAAAGGCGAAACTGTCCACGGCGATCATGCGCCTGGTCGGGATCAAGTCGTTCGACATCGCCACCCGCACGCGGGTGTCCAAGTCGGGCGGCGGCAAGGCGGAAATCGCCCTGGTGCTCGATACCACCGGCTCGATGGCGGGAAGCAAGATCGCACACCCTGAAGACAGCGGCCAAGGACCTGATCGCCGACACCATGAAAGCCAACGAGGGTCAGGCCGAACCGCTCGTCAAGATCGGCATCGTGCCCTTCGCCCAGTATGTGAATGTCGGCGTGAGCCGCCGCAGCGAATCCTGGATGAGCGTGCCCGACGACTATCAGACGTCGGTGACCACCTGTACCGGCAAGGGCAGGAAGCAGAAGTGCACGACCACCTACACCGATCACAAGTTCTACGGCTGTGTGGGCTCGCGCGACTATCCCTACAACGTGCGCGATGAAGCCTTCTCCACCTTGCCCGTGCCGGGCATCATGGACGTCACCTGCTCCAACGAGGTCACCGATCTGACGACCGACGAAACCGCGCTGACGACCGCCATCGATGCACTTTCGGCATCCGGCAATACCTATATCGGTGCCGGCCTGACATGGGGCTGGCGGATGGTCTCACCCGATGCGCCTTTCACCCAGGGCGTCGCTTATGGGGACATGGCCAAGACCAGCACCAGCAAATACGTCATCCTCATGACTGACGGCGAGAACACCCGGGCGCCGAGCTATCCCGCCCACGACAGTTCCAGCAATTCGCTGGCCAACAATCTGACCACCGAGATCTGCACCAATATCAAGGCGTCGAACATCAAGGTCTTCACCGTGGCCTTCGGCGTGACGGATGCCACCACGCTGAACATGCTTGAAATCCTGTGCCACCGATAAAACCTATGCCTACAACGCCCAGGACAACGCGGCGCTGACCATCGCCTTCAGCACCATCAGCAAGAAACTGTCGAAGCTGCGGCTGGCGGAATAGGGGGATCGTTCCGGTCATCGCCGCCGGCCGACAAGACATGATTGAGCCTTGCCGCCGGTCTCGCTATGATGGGGCCATGACCGCAACCTTCACCGCCGCCTGCATCCAGAATTCCGCCACGCCCGATGTCACCTACAACATCGCGCGCTCACTCGAATTGACCCGCGCCGCCGCCGCCATGGGCGCCCGCTTCATCGCCCTGCCGGAATATTTCTCCGGCCTCCATACCGAGGGCCCGCGCATCATTCCCGTCGCCTTTGCCGAGGCCAGGCATCCGGTCATCCCGGCCTTTGCCGAAGCCGCGCGCGATCTCGATGTCTCCATCCTCCTGGGCTCGCTCGCCGTGACGGCGCCCGATGGACGCATCTTCAACCGCTCCTACATGCTCGACCGCAAGGGCCGCATCACGGCGCGCTACGACAAGATCCACATGTTCGATGTCGATCTGGGCGAGGCGGGCAAGATCCAGGAATCGGCCACCATCGCGCCGGGCTCGAAAGCCGTGCTGGCTGCCGCCGAAGGGGCCGCCATCGGTCTGTCCATTTGCTACGATTTACGCTTTGCCGCCCTCTATCGCACCCTGGCCCAGGCCGGCGCCGAGGTGCTGGCGGTGCCCGCTGCCTTCACCAGGATCACCGGCGAGGCGCACTGGCATGTGCTCAACCGGGCGCGCGCCATCGAGAACGGCGCCTTCGTCATCGCACCCTGCCAGCATGGGCAATTGACCGGCGGCGGTGAATGTTTCGGCCATTCCCTCATTATCGACCCGTGGGGCAAGGTGCTGGCCGATGGCGGCGAGGGGGAGGGTTTCGTGGTGGCCGAGATCGATCTGGCGCGGGTAGCCGAGGCCCGCGGCCGCATACCCTCGCTCACTCACGACCGGCCCTTCGCGCTCGGGTCCCGCGCCGTCGCCGCCGAATAGTCCCTCAGGCCCCGCCCCCATGTACAACGTCCGTCACGCCTTGAGCCAGGTGCCGGCCAAGCCGGGGTTCGCCATCGCCGCGGTCGTGATGGTGGGGCTCGGCGGCTGGTATCTGACCACCACCTGGCGTGACTGTTCAGCGCTCAGCGCGAGTCGCGACAGGCTGCACACCGCCATCGAAAAAGCCGGAGAAGAGGGCAAGCCCCTCGATCTCGCCAAGGTGTTTCCCGGCAAATGGGACGAGGTGCGCATTGTCCAGGGCTACAAGCTGCAAAAGAACCAGCGTCCGCTCGAATGCCCCTTCGGCTGGGACATTTCCCGCGCCGAGCGCATCGGCCTCATCGAGAAGGGCCGCATGACCCTGATCGGCCTGTTTTCTGGCGGCCACTTCAAGCGCTACGTCGAGTGGCGCAGCGACTGGGGCCGCTTTGCGGGCGACGTCAAATCCCTCAACCACACCGCCGCCCGCTTCACCGTGACCCGCGGCGACGGTGGCGGTTATGTGCTGACGCCGGTGGCGGCCGCACAGTAGTCGACAAGCCAGCCCGTGCGGTAGCCGTCCTGGCGCCACAGGACGGGAAAGAAGCTTTCGTCCATCACCGTCGAACCCACCTGCTTGTAGCGGCTGTAGACGGCGCTGACACCGGTTTCATCGAACCGCGCCGCACTCGATATGCAATGCGAAATGACCGAGCGGCGCGGGTTCTGCCCCCGATTGTCGCGCGAGCCGTGCCAGGTGCGGCCGTGATGGATGACGGCCGAGCCCGCCTTCACTTCGATCGGCACGATTTCAGGTTCGTCGACCCCGGCGGCGCGGGCGGCCGGCAGCATGTCGGCGAGGGCATCGTCGGGGGCATGGAAGCGGGCAATGGGCGGCGACAGCGGCCAGCGGTGCGAGCCCTTCACATATTCGATGGTGCCCTGGTCGGCCCGCGTGTCGTCGAGGGTGATCCAGAAGGTCATCATCTCGCCCGGCACGATCCAGTTCTGGTAGCTGTCGTCCTGGTGGAAGCCCAACGGCCTGGTGCCAGGTGGCTTCCAGATGACGTTGTCCTGGGCGATGCGTGCCCCCGGCCAGCCGCGCAAGGTGGCCGTCGCTTCGCCGATGCCTTCATCGAGCACGATGCGCGCCACGGTGCGGTCGGCCTTCCAGCCGTTGCAGATCTGGCGCGTGAGGTCGGGGGCGTCGCGACCCTGGCGCCAGTTCCATTCATCCGGCATCACACCGGTCTCGAAGGCGCCCCCGAACAGCGGCGCGAACCGCGCCCTTGCCGCCTCGACCTCGGTCGGCGTCAGCACATTTTCGACGATGACGAAGCCGTCGGCGGCGAAGCGGCCGACGTCGGCATCGCTGAGACGAACCTTGACCATGATGCGCTATCCCAGCCCCGTCAGCACCGCGACCCCGGCCATGATGAGGCCGATGCCCGACCATTGTAAAGCGCCCACCGGCTCCTTCAGCACCAGCCATGCCAGGAGGCCGACGATGCCGCCGAACGCGGCGCCGGTGACGGTGGCGATCTCGGCGTGCGGATACTGGCCGGCCTTGAACACGGCGATCATGGCGGCGGTGTCGAGCATCCCCATCGCCGCCACCGCCGGCCACCAGCGCAGGGGCGCGGCCGATCTCAGGCGTGGCGCCACAAGGACGACCGCAAGCGTCGCAACCGCCGAAATGCGCGCCATCCACGCCACCTCGAGGGCACTGTCGCCGGTCGTGGCGGCCTGCCCGGCGCCGATGCCCAGCGCAAAGCACACCGACGCTCCCAGCGACACCGCCACCACCCGGGCACTGAGGCCGGCGCCGATATGCCCGCTTTTCTCGTGTTCGGCCGTGGCCAGCGCCACGATCAGCGAGCCGGCCATCACCGCCGCCATGCCCGCCCAGGCCCAGCCATCGGGCCGCGATCCCATGGCCACGTTGAAGCCGACATTGAGCGCCGGGTAGCTGCCGGCCAGCGGCGAGACCACCGACATCGAGCCGATGCGGTAGCCGGTGAACAGCAAAAGCGTCGCCAGCGCATAGGCAACGCCCGCTATCAGCGCCAGGCCTGTCGTGGGATCGAGGGCGAGCCGCGGCAGCCCGCTGCCGGCCAAAAGGATGCCGGTGAGGGCGACCAGCCCCGCCAGCATTACACCGAGCGCAGTGTTGGTCTGGCCCATGGCCCGCGATGAAAACCGCCCGATGAAGTCGTGCAGGCCCCAGGTCAGGGCCGCCACCAGGCCGAGCAGGGCAGGGGTTGCGGGCGACACAGGAGCAAATCTCAGTTGTTGTCGACGCCCATGATGTCCTGACGCGCCATTTCCAGGTGCGCCGTCATGATGTCGACGGCGCCTTGCACGTTGCGCTGCGCCAGCGCCTCGAAGGTGGCGCGGTGCTGGCGGTTGTAGGCGGCGATCTTTTCCACGGTGAGGATTTCCCGCTTCATGCGGTTCCACTGGGCATGGGCGCGCACCGCGTTGATCTGGTGATAGATCCTCAGCATCAAGGGGTTGCGCGAGCAGCGGGCAAGCTGCATGTGGAATTCCATGTCCCAGTGGGTGAACTGGTCCTGATCGCTGCCGCAGCCCTCGATCTTTTGCAACACCAGCTCGAACGAATCGATGTCGCGCCGGTTGGCGTGGATGCACGCCAGCCGGGTCATGTAGGGCTCGACCGCAAACCGCGTCTCGATGAGTTGCAGCGGGCTCACCAGGTCGGCCACCTCGGTGCTGCTCGACTGCAACGGCCCGGAATAGTTGACGAAAGTGCCCGAGCCCACCTTCCTCACCACCAGCCCGCGCGCTTCGATCTGGTCGAGTGCCTTGCGGATGGTCGAGCGCGCGGTGCCCAGCGCCAGGGCAAGCTGGCGCTCCGGCGGCAATTGGTCGCCGTCGGCATAGACGCCGGTCTCTATGGCGCGCACCAGTCGGGCGGTTATGGTGTTGGCGCTGCGCGTGGCGGCGAGCCCCAGGTCGTCCATCTCCGCCCCGCCGCGGTCCCGGGCTTCGAGGGCCAGGTCGGCAAGGTCGCCGGCTTTTTCACCTGTTTGGTCTGTCATTGGTTCCAATTGGCAAAAATTGGTTTGCATCCGGTTGCGATTTGTGGCCTATTATGCCAGCAGGAGCGGGACCGGCGTCAAGACAAAGTGCTGTCTGACGGTCAACTTTGACTGACTGCGCCGCTGTATCGAGGGAGGTTTTGTCGCGCATGGCTGTTCCCGCTGGTGTCAAGTACGCCATCATCGGCGCCGGTATTCACGGGCTCTCCACCGCCTATCATCTGGCCCTCAGGCTGAAGGAGACCGGACGCGGATCGGGCGCCGACATCCTGGTCATCGACAAGACGTCGATCGCCGCCGGCGCCTCGGGGATCGCCTGCGGCGTGGTGCGCAACAACTATTACCAGCCGGCCATGCGCGAACTGATGGCCCATTCGGTCTCGGTGTGGGAGTCCGATCCCAAGGCCTACAGCTATCATCCGGTGGGCTACATGCAGATCAGCCCGGAGGTCATGCACGCCCAGGTCGGCACCATCTACGAGCAGCAAAAGGCCATCGGCTATGCCTCGACCTTCGTCGAGGGGGAAAAGGACTGCCAGACCTACATGGAAGGCCTGTTCTCCGACTGGCAGGCCAGGAACATCACCTCGGTCCTGCATGAGAAGCGCGGCGGCTATGCCAACAACACCGCCTCCATGTACGGTCTTGCCGCAAAGGCGGAAGCCGAGGGCGTGCGTATCATGACGGGCATCGAGGTGTTGGGCTTCGAGTTTGCCAGCGACGGCCAGTCGGTTTCGGCGATCAACACCTCCAGGGGCCGCATCGCCTGCGACTATGTGGTGGCCGGCGTCGGCCCCTGGGTCTCCAAGGTCTGGAAGATGCTCGACCTGCCTTCGACCGTTTCCATCAAGGGCGCCGACGGTCAGGTGCACGACGGCATTCCCATGTGGAAATACTGGTGCCTGGAAGAGGGGACGCTGGGCGTCGATCCCAACATGCACAAGACCAATGACGGCCAGATGCCGCCGGTCATCCATGTCGACACCGACGCGCCGCTTTATTCCGACGTCGACGGCTCGCTCATCACCGACAAGCTGTGGGGCCTCTACTACAAGCCCGACTTCAATTTCGGCGGCATCCAGGGCGGATCCTCCCCCTACAAGGTCGAGACCCCGGTGGATGAAGTGGCGCTCGATCCTTACGGTCCCGACTCCCCCGATTTCATCGTCGGCGATGAATTCATCCATCACTGGTGTTCGATGCTCGCCCATTGCCAGAAGCGCTTCGAGGGCAAGATCGGCCAGTACAAGAGCCACGAAAAGTCGGGCGGCCTGGGCTGCTTTACCCCCGACAATTTCCCCGTCTTCGATCAATTCCGCGGCAACGTCTTCGTGATTGCCGATTCGAACCACGGCTACAAGATGATCGGCGTGGGCAAGCTGGTGGCCGAGACCATCACCGGCCAGCCCTCGCGCCTGCTCGAACCTTTCCGCTTCTCGCGCTATGCCGAAGGCAAGCTCCACCCGGTATCCAACAGCCCGTTTCCGTGGAGTTGACGTGTTGGCGCCGGTTGCGCTGAATGGTTTTGCATTGGTAGGCTATTGGTGTGCCAGCCACACCATTCAAGGATGATCCAGGGAGCAAGGGTTCACATGGCGACAGACTATGAAAATTTCATCGCTACCGACGGCCGCGACGACCTCATCAAGCAGGTGCGCAAGAAGATCGACGCCCTCGGCATCCAGTATCTGTATCTGCAGTTCGTCTCCATCACCGGCCGCATCATGGGCAAGGGCATCCCGGCCGACCATTGGGAGAACGTGGCCAACGGCGGCTTCCAGCTCGTCTATGGCGCCACCGTCAACCTGTTCCTGAACCGCCGCGGCGAATATCTCGGCTACGGCCCGGAGGCGGCCGAACTGGTGGGCGTGCCCGAACCCGAAACCTTCATGCAGCTTCCCTGGGACAAGCGGGTGGCGCGTTTGTGGTGCACGCTGTTCCGCAACCGCGAGGAGCGCAACGATCCCGGCGCCTTCCTCACCGCCGACTGCCGCGGCAACTTGAGGCGCATCCACAACCAGTTCCAGAAGGACCACGGCTATCATCTGCGTGCCGGCACCGAGCCGGAGATGATGTGGCTGAAGAAGGACGCCAACGGCAATCCCGACGGCGGCTTCTCCAACCCCTATTGCTATCACATCGACCAGTTCGAAAGCCTCAGGCCCGTCTACATGAAGGTGCTGGAATATGCCCGCGCCATGGGCCTCGACATGATCCAGGGCGACCACGAGGACGCCCCCGGCCAGCTCGAGCTCAACTGGAACTACGACGATGTCCTGCGCAACGCCGACCGCCTCACCACCTATCGCCAGCTTTGCGCCCAGGTGGCCCGCGAGTTCGGTCTCATCGCCTGCTTCATGTCAAAACCCTTCATGGGCGTCTCGGCCTCGGGCTGCCACCACAACATTTCCCTGTGGTCGGGCGGCAAGGACGAACTGAAAGCCACCGGCAACGATCCCAAGAACCTGCCCGGCATGAATGAGAACTTCATGTACCGGCGGGGCGGTGAAAACCACTTCATGCCCGATACCGATGATCGCCAGCTTCCCGGCAAGATCGGCCTCCACGCCATCGGCGGCATCGTCAAGCATCTGGGCGGCCTCACCGCCATCGGCTGCTCGACGGTCAACTCCTACCGCCGCTTGTGGGATACCGGTTTCTGGGCGCCGGTCTTCGCCGACTGGGGTTTCCAGAACCGCACCACGGGCCTGCGCGTTTCGGCGCCGGGACGGTTTGAGTACCGCGCCGTCGATTCCATGGTGAACCCCTACCTGATGGCCTCCGGCATCTTGCGTGCCATGGATGATGGCCTCAACAACAAGATCGACCCGGGCAAGCCGGAAGAGCGCAACATCTACCAGGCCATGGAAGCCGGCAAGCAGGTGCGTCGCCTGCCCATGACCCTGGGCGACTCGCTCGAGGCCCTGAAGAAGGATGACGTCATCCGCTCGGCCATGCCCGGCGAGATGCACCGCCTCTATGACGAGTACAAGCGCGATGAATGGGAGCGCTTCATGTACACCTCCACCAACTGGGATCTGGAGACCTATCTCGACTGCCTGCCGTAGGGGGAAAAGGGAAATAGTCGGTATTCGGTAGTGGGTAGTGGAAAAGACCGACCGACTACCCACTACCGACTCATCACAAGGAGAAACCAACCATGTGCGGTATAGCTGGGCTCATCCATCGCGATGGCATCGGCAATGTCGGTCAGGAAATGACCGCGATGCTGCAATCGCTCAAGCACCGTGGCCCCGACTCGACCGGTTTTGCGCTTTACGGCCAGCCCGGGCGCAATGAATTCGTCATGCGCTTCAAGGTGGCCGAGCAGGAGGACATGGCCAAGGGCTTCGACATCCACGACGAGGTCAAGCGCCGCCGCGCCAGGGTCGACGAGCGCCTGAAGACGCTCGGCGTGCAGGTGATCGGCACCGACGATGCCACCGAATACGCCTTTCGCTATCGCATCCAGTACGAAGGCGACATGAAAAAGCTCGCCGACTACGTGGAAGACGTCGAGGGCGCCGAAATCCTCTCCATGGGCAGCGCGCTTGAACTGGTGAAGGATCTGGGCGATGCCACCCGCGTCGCCAACCAGTACGGCCTGCAATCGTTCCGCGGCACCCACGGCATCGGCCACACCCGCATGGCGACCGAGTCCGACGTCGACATCCGTTCCGCCCATCCCTACTGGGCCTACCCCTATAACGACATCGCCGTTGTCCATAACGGCCAGATCACCAACTACTGGATGATGCGCCGCCAGTACGAGCGCCGCGGCCACCGCTTCATGTCCAACTGCGACAGTGAGTTGCTGGCTGTCTATACAGCCTACAACCTCGACCAGGGCGCCACGTTGCAGGATTCACTGAAGGCCTCCATCGACGAGATCGACGGTGTGTTCTCCTATCTGGTGGCCACCAGGGACGAACTGGGATTGGCCAAGGACTGCATGGCGGCCAAGCCGATGGTGCTGTTCGAGAGCGACGATCTCGTCGCCCTGGCCTCGGAAGAAATGGCGATCAGGGCCATCGTCCCCCACGAGATCGACACATGGGATCCTTACGATCAGGAGGTTCGGGTATGGCGGGCGTAACCACCACCAAGGATCATGCCTCGCATGAGCTGGGCATGCACACCGAAGCGCTGCGCGGCCGCACGCAGCAGCGTTTCTTCGACGTGGAGGCGATCGAGAGTTCCGGCTTCGGCTATCCCGATGCCATGCAGGTCGACTTCAACAAGCGCGCCGAGTTCGACGCCGCCAACATGGACACCCGCGCCATCAACCTCGAACTGCGTGAGTTGATGAAGAAGGGCTACGGCACCATCGTGGTGAAGAACCCCGGCGCCAAGCATTCCCTCGGGGTCGGCATCCTCAACCGCCTGAACCTCATCTTCGAGGGCTCGCTGGGGTATTTCGGCTGCGGCCTGCTGGATGGTCCCAATGTGCGCATCAAGGGCCGGGTCGGCTGGTCGTGCGGCGAGAACATGCTGGCCGGCACCATCGTGATTGAAAAGAACGCCGGCTCCCAGTTCGGTGCGGCGCTGCGCGGCGGCGACCTGGTGTGCAAGGGCTCGGTCGGCTCGCGCACCGGCATCGACCAGAAGGGCGGCAACATCATCGTCGGCGGCGATACCGGTGCCTTCACCGGCTTCATGCTGCAGCGCGGGCGCATGATCATCTGCGGTAACGCCGGCAAGAACCTCGGCGATTCGATGTATGACGGCACCATCTACGTGGGCGGTCACATCAAGGACCTCGGCGTCGATGCGGTGCTTTCCCCGCTCACCGACATCGACCGCGCATGGCTCACCCGCAAGCTCAAGATGTACGAGCTGTTGCCGCCCAGGGGCGTCGACCACTTCCAGAAGATCGTCGCCGGCAAGCAGTTGTGGAACTACGACAATCTCGAGCCGAGCGAGAAAAAGCTCGTTCTGTAATCGTTAAATCGAAGGGTTTTGAACCATGGCAAAGACGCCAGCGAAAAAGACCGCCACGGTGCGCCAGCCCGCCGAGAGCGCGCGCTATGTTCTGGGCAAGTCGCAGATCTTCACGCCCAATGTCATCAACGATATCCACATCAAGTCCGAGCTTGGCCGCTACCGCATGCGCGGCTTCTCGCTGTTCAAGAAGATCCCCCATTGGGACGACCTGACCTTTCTGCCCGGCACCTTGACCCGCTTCGTCATCGAGGGCTACCGCGAGAAGTGCGAGACGAAAACCATCATCGGCCCGCGCGCCAAGCGCCCCATGGTGCTCGACATCCCCGTCTACGTCACCGGCATGAGTTTCGGCGCCCTGTCTTATGAGGCCAAGATCGCCCTGGCGCGCGGTGCCACCATGGCGGGCTCGGCCACCTGTTCCGGCGAGGGCGGCATGATCCCCGACGAGCGGCGCTATTCGGTGAACTGGCTCTACCAGTGCATCCAGTCGCGCTACGGCTTCAACCCGCACCATCTGCGCCTCGCCGATGCCTGCGAGTTCTTCATCGGCCAGGGCTGCAAGGTCGGCCTCGGCGGCCATCTCATGGGCCAGAAGGTGACCGACCAGGTGGCCGAGATGCGGTCCCTGCCGGCCGGCATCGACCAGCGCTCGCCTGCCCGTCACCCCGACTGGCTGGGGCCCGATGATCTGTCGCTGAAGATCCAGGAGATCCGCGAGGCCACCAACTGGGAAATCCCCATCCAGTTGAAGCTGGGTGCGGCGCGCACCTATGACGATGTCCGCATGGCGGTGAAGTGCGATCCCAACTCGATCTACATCGACGCCATGGAAGGTGGCACCGGCGCCGGCCCCCACATCGCCACCGAGGAAACCGGCGTGCCGGGCATCTCCGCGGTCCGCGACGCCCGGCGCGCCATCGACGAACTTGGCAAGAAGGGCGAGATTTCCCTCGTCTATGCCGGCGGCATCAGGAACGGCGGCGACGTCGCCAAGGCTTTGGCGCTGGGGGCGGATGCCATCGCCATCGGCCATTCGGTGATGATGGCGCTCAACTGCAACAAGCACATCGAGGGCGTCACCGACTTCCCCAACGAGATCGGCGTCGAGGCGGGCTATTGCTATCATTGCCATACCGGCCGCTGCCCGGTGGGCGTGGCGACGCAGGACCCCGAGCTCAGGAAGCGCCTCGATCCCGAAGCCGCCGCCGAGCGCGTCTACAACTTCCTCCACACCCTCACCATGGAAGTGCAGATGCTGGCGCGCGCCTGTGGCAAGACCAACGTCCATTCGCTCGAGCCCGAAGACCTCGCGGCGCTCACCATGGAGGCTTCCGCCATGGCCAAGGTGCCGCTGGCGGGGACCAACTACACGGTGGGCATGGAGAATTATCACAAGTATTGAGCGGCTAGTGGATAGTCGTTAGTCGGTAGTAAGGGAATGCGACTACCGACGACCGACTAAATCCTACCGGCTCCTCCAAAGGAGAATCACAGATGGCAGGCACAAGCTACAAGGGCTCCGAGATCAAGGACGTCGATCAGTTCCTGACTGACGCCAAGGGCCTCGGATCCGAGCGCGAAAAGGAAATCGGCCAGCACATCGGCTACCGCTACGATGTCAACCTGGTGCCCGACTATTCCAAGCTGACGCCCTATCTCAAGGACTACATCGAGTTCATGGGCTGGGACGATCTCAACTGGCTGGAAGACGTCCACATGGGCTACGAGGAAGGCGAGGCGGCGATCTTCGACCGCAACGTCAACGGCTGGGTGCGCATCCCCTCATCGGTGAAGCTGCCCAAGAACCAGCAGGACCGCGACATGATCGCCCGCGAGCTGTTGCTCAAGTTCCAGATGTCCCCCGACCACCCGCTGGTGCAGCTCAACAAGGCCTACAGGAAGTTCTGAGGGCAAGGCCCCCTTCAGTCACCGTCACCCCGGGACTTGATCCCGGCCTTGCTGCAAGTTCCGGGCGTCAGCCGCACATCGCAGACCGTCACCCCGAGGCTTGACCACGGGGTCCATCCCGCTGGCGTATCGGCAGGTGGATGAGCCGGCGGAATGGATGGCGGGATCAAGTGCCGGTATGACGGTGGTGATGGGGGTAAGTGACGCCAATCCCCAAAAGTGTCATCGTCCGGCTTGACCCGATGACCCATGGGCTGCAAGGCGATGCCGCCTGTCTGTCGTCTTGCCGCAACGAATGGCATCGTGGCCTCACCGCCCGCCCCACCTGTCGGCGAACACCAGTTCATCGAGCGCCAGGCGGCGGCGCCAGCCTTTGGCTTCCAGTTCCGGCCGCCGGTAAAGCTCTTCGACATGCCCGAGGCACAGATAGGCGACGATCTCGACGTGATCGGGAATGCCCAGGAGCCCCCGCAGGTCGGCGTCGCGGAAGATGCTGACCCAGCCCACCCCGATGCCTTCGGCGCGCGCCGCCAGCCACAGGTTCTGCACCGCGCACACCGTCGAATAGAGGTCCATGTTGCGGTTGTGGGTGCGCCCCAGCACCACCGTGCCGCCGCGCGTGCGGTCGCAGGTGACGACGAGATTGACCGGGGCTTTGCGAATGCCTTCCAGCTTGAGCGAGCGGTAGAGCGCCTGCTTGTCGCTGGCAAACTGCGTGACCGCCTCCTCGTTGGCGACCGAAAACGCCCGCCACACCCGCTCCTTCAGGGCGGCATCGCGGATGACGATGAAATTCCACGGCTGCATGAGCCCGACGGAAGGGGCCTGATGGGCCGCTTCAAGCAGCCGCATCATGACGTTGTCCGGGACTTCGCGCGGCAGGAACTGGTCGCGCACGTCGCGCCTGGTGCGGATGGCCTTGTAGACGGCGGCGCGTTCTTCATCGGAAAAGGCTTCGGCATCGCCGAAATCGGCCAGGAGAGCATCGGTCATTGTTCAATCCCCAACAACGGACCTTGACGCCCCTGCCGCCGTCCGCGCGGCATCGGGCTATGGATCGTCCGGCCGGTCTTCTGACTGGGGATCGTCTCGTCCGGCGCGCCTTCCCGGTTGCCCGGTGGCCGTTGCGCCGACCAATTCCCCCTAACAGCGTTGGGCACGTTCCGGACTTTCACCGGATTCCCGATTATCCCGCCAAGGAGCGGGCACCGGACGATGGGCGGATAGGATCACGTTTACAGACCCGCATCAAGCCCGTCGTGACCGCGGGAGCCATAACGGGCACCCCCCTTGCGCCACACGTCTACCCGTCATCGCCCGGGGTTTGGCCAGGAAAGCGCGAAGGTCCGCAAATCCTGCCTGCCTTGGTCACGCCAGTGGATCGGCCTGCGCCCGTTTCCAGTCGGGGGCAAAGCCCAGCACCACGGCATCATTGCCGATCTGCGGGTTGAATACCCGGTTGTGCCACAAGGTGTGCTCGCGCGCCTCATCGCCACTTTTGAGTAGCTTCACCTTGCAGGGCAGCCGCCATGACTGGTTCCACTGGTTGAAGTCGAGCAGGCAGCGCTTCGTGGCAATGAGCGCCTCAGCCGTCGGCGACCCGGACGGAAACAGCGCCGTCAACTGGTCGGAAAAGGCGACCTCACTGGAGAAATGTTCCGCTTGCAGATATTTGATCACGCTGTCGTAGACCTTCTGCGCCTCATTGGTCTTCATCACCTGGAAGCGGAAGAATGTCGTGCTCTCATAGGGCTCTTCCGGCACCATGAGGACGGTCATCGCCGCCAGCAGTACCTCGCCTTTGGGGCTGGAGACCCGTGGCCGCATGGCCTCCAATGGTCGCCCGCCATGCTCGCGCATGGCGATCTGGCGGATACGCATCTGCCAGCCCGTGAACCGCTGGCGAAGGGCCTCGTCGCTAATGGCTTTCATGTCGCCGCCTCCATGGGATACAAGTTCGAATCGGCGATCGACCTGTCGTTCAGGCCGCGGCGATGCAAGCCGCGATTTGCCTTGACCGATTGGTCTGCAATTGGTTCAATAATGGCCATCATTGGTATAGGCAAGTCCCTTTGCGTGGGAAGCGGGCCTGGGTGAGCGATCAAGCAAGGAGCGAGGACGATATGACGAAGCAATGGGGCAAGGAACCGTTCTGGGGCCTGGGTTTCGAGTGGGATCCGCAGTGGGTACTGACGCCCCGGCAGAAGGAACTCCAGGCCCAGCTCATCGACCTGTGCGCCAGTGAAATGCGCGCCAACGCGGTGGAGAGCGATAAAAAGCTGCTCTATCCGCGCAAGAATTTCCAGATCCTCGCCAGGCATGGCTTCCTCGGCCTCATTGTTCCCAAGGAACTGGGCGGCATGGGCGAGAACCATGTGGCGGCCGCCATGGCGGTGGAGACCATCGCCCGCTACGGCTGCCCGTCGACCGCCATGTGCTACACCATGCATCTGGGCGCCGTGGCCGCGGCGCTGTTCCGCTATCACGATTCCAGGCCCATTCAGGACATCATGCGGCGCATCGACAAGGATTGCCTTGTCGGGACGCTGTCCTATTCCGATCCCGAGACCGGCTCGCACTTCTGGTATCCCATTTCTTCCGGCGCCGAGGAGGTGGATGACGGCTGGAAGGTGAGGAAGAAGGCCTCGTGGACCACCTCGGGCGGCTTTGCCGACTGGTACGTCATCCAGACCACCTCGCCCAACTTCAACGGCAACTATTCCGATCTTTCGTGCTTCCTCATCATGGGCAACGAGGTGAAGGCCGACCCGTCGAGCTGGAACGGCCTGGGGCTTCGCGGCAACCAGTCGGGTCCCATCGAGGTCGACTGCACCATCCCCAGGGAGCGTCTGGTCGGCAAGGTGGGCGATGGCGCGTCCTCCAACGACGAATGCGTCGATCCCTTCTTCCTCTTGTGCTCGTCGGCCTGCTGGAACGGCATTTCCATGGCCCTCATCGACATCGCCAAGCGCCACACCACCGGCAAGACCCACAAGGACGTCGGGATGCGGGTGGCGGACTATCCGACCATCCAGGACTATGTGGGCGAGGCGATCATCGACACCAATGCCTGTCGCTCGTTCGATTATTCCATGGCCCAGGCCATGGACGCCGCCACCAACAACTGCGACTGGTCGCTGCACAAGGACCCGGCCGCGTTGCCGCGCGCCCAGTACCTGTCGTGGATGTGGCAGGTGAAGTTCGCCGCCGCCAAGAACGTGGCGCACGTCACCGACAAGATGCTGCATGCCTGCGGCGGCACCGGCTACAAGCCCGATCCGCTGGAAATCGAGCGTTACCTGCGTGACGGCAAGGCCGGCTGGGTCATGGGCCCGACCAACGAGGTGCTGCGCCAGTTCGTCGGCAAGGCATCGCTGCTCGGCTTCGAGAGCCTCGATTACTGGAACCAGTCCATCAACGAGCGTGCCATCAACAACGAGATCAAGAAGATGGACGCCAGCCAGAAGAAGGCGCTGGCCGAAAAGCTGCTTGCCGGGTGACGGTGTACTTCCAATAGATTTTCCATTCGGCGTCAATCGAAGCTGTTGAATTCGTTCTGCGCGAGTTCGTCAGCTTCGAGCCGGATGGTTCACCTGTTGAGATGGCAAGGCGCGATGTCTACCTGGGAAGCTGCGTCTCAATGATTGCTAGTCGTGCTTTGGAATGCTAAGCCGATATCGGAAGTCTCGACTGATTTTCGCGAAGGACGGAGGGTGTAATGGCTACGGCAATTCTCATAAAGCATCATAATAGTGGCCTGATAAAAAAGGGGTATTATGGATTCAGTTGGACATATTTGTTTTTTGGATGGTTTGTGCCCCTGTTCAGGGGGGAACTTGGTGTAGCGGCGTTGCATTTTTTCTTTAGTTTTATAACGCTTGGTATTTGGCAGATTTTTTTCAGTTTCCTGTATAACAAGCAATACATGACACGGATGCTCACTGGCGGCTGGAGACTGGCAGGAAGTGAAGATGAAAATCGGCATGCGGCACTGAAGTTGGGAATGGACCCGCGCACTGCTGAACTGCCCGCCTAATCTGAGCCCCTCGATTAATCGAACGAGCGGAGCCGCTTTTTGTGGCTGATGGGCGTCTTGCCGGCCGGCGGATGCATGATAATCTCGATTCGTCATTCCGACCCGTAGCCCGTCACTCCCAGCCCTTCGAGCATCCCACGGAACCACCGGAGGCCTTTTTCCAGCACCTCGCGCTCCAGCCGCACCAGTTCGGTGGGCGCATGGCGTGACGTATCGAGGATGAGGTAGGCGGGATCGAAGGGCGGCGCGGCATAGCGGAAGGCGCCTTCACCCAAGCGCACGCCCTTGAGCGGCTTTCGTCCGGCAACCACCGGCGCCGCATAGGCCCACACGCTCTCGAAGGTGATTCGCCGCAAGCCCTCATCCAGCAACCGCCGGGTAATCGCCTCGATGGGCAGGAACCCGTCGCCCATCGGCACCCCGGCGACCGTCAATATGCCCAAGGGCGCATCCTCCGGGCGCACCATCACATGGTCTTTCACATGCACCGATCGGACATGGGGTAGGGTGGCTTCCAGCGCCTTGAGCGGGTCCTCCAGCACCATCTGCGAATTGCCGTAGTCATAAAGGATTTTCACCGCCGGAGAATCCACCGCCTCGACGATGGCGGCGAGTTCCGGCCCGGTGAAATCCTCGTGGTTTTCCAGCACCAGCGTGATTCCCGCCCGTTCCGCCATCGGGCTCACCGCCAAGAGGTCGACGGTGGTCAGATTCATCATCTCCGCCACGCTGCCCCGGTGCCGGGTATAGAGCCGCATGGACTTCGCCCCCAGGCGCTCAGCCACCGCGATCAGCTCTTGCAGGTGGGCGGGATCGGTGCCGCTGGTATCGACTTCGAGGCTCATCCCCGCCCGTTCCAGCCGCCGGCGGACGGCGTCCATGCGCCAATCCTCGCGCCCGCCCAGATGCCGGTAATCGGGATCGTTGAGCGACAGGTTGATGCCTGTGAACCCGAGACTCTCCGCCATGTCGATGAAGGCGAGGGCATCGAACCCCGGCTGGTGACGGAAGTGGTGCAACAGGCTGAAGGAGTGAAGCGCCAGGTCGATCTTCATCGCGCCAGTGCCTCCAGCCGCGCCAGTTCGGCCGCGGTGGCATCGGCATAGCGTTGCCGTGCAGCCTCGTCCTCACCGGCCAGGGTCTGCATCCGCAAGATGCAATAGGCCGTCATGCGGTAACACAAGGCGGGTTCCAGCCACGCCAGTCGCGCCGCCATCGCCTCGTCGCCATAGCCTTCGAGGAATTCGATTCTTTCCCGGGCACTTAGGGACAGATGTCGATTCAATATCTGAAAGGCATCTGACACGAAACTGTAGGCATCCTCGGCCGGATCGCCGGCCGCCGGGCACTGCCAGTCGATGATCCGCAAGCCCTCCGGCCCGACGATGATGTTCTGCGCCCCGGCATCGGTGTGGATGAGCGAACGGCGGGCCAGCGGGGCAGGGGCCGGCCCGGGCTTCGCTCGCAGGGCCCGCAGGCGGGCCACATGGTCATCGCCACGGGCATGGGCGAGGATGGCCTCGCCCTCGGCGATGATGCCCTCGGGTGCGATCGGCACCGGGCGAAAGCCCTCGGGCGAAACCGTGTGCTGGCGCCGCATGGCATCGGCCACCGCGCTCACGTCCTCGGACCACGCCCGGCCGGCGTGAAAGCCATAGACGAGGACCGCACCCGCCCCGCTGTCCGGAAAGAATGCGACCGGCGACGGGGCCACCTCAAGCCCGTTGAGCCGTTCAAGGGCGGCCGCCTCGGCCGCCGGCAGGTTGGGAAACAGCGTGCCGGTGATGACCTCGGAAAACCGTTTCACCACCCAGTCGACGCCTTCGCCCTCGACCCGGAAGACATCGTTCCAGTAACCGCCCGATAGCGCCCTCGCCTTGAGCGGCACACCCGCCGCCAGCCCGGCCGCCGCCAGGAAGGAGATGACATCGGCCGGCGTCCAGCGGCTGGTCGGTTGATCGCTCATGAACCCCTAGGCACGCGGCCGCTGGTTGTCGGGATCATAGGCCGGCTGCGGAATGATGCGGGCGGCCCTGGGTTCGGCAAAAATCTCGATCTCGAAGGGCGCGTCCATGTCCGCTTTGTTGGGGTCCACATAGGCGAAGGTGAGCGACTTCTCCACCGTATGGCCATAGGCGCCCCCGGTGGTGAGCCCCACCACCTTGCCGCCCTGCAGGATCGGTTCGTTGCCGGCGCAGTCGGCATCGGTGGCGTCCACTTCCATGTAGACGAGCGAGATGCGCGGGCCCTGCTGCTTCGAGGCCAATGTCGCGGCCTTGCCGGTAAACTCCTTGTCCCACCTGACGAAGCGCTCCATGTCGGCCTCGACCATGGTGATCTCGGCGGTCAGTTCGCCGCCCCATCCGCGATAGGCCTTTTCCATCCTGAGCGAATTCATGGCGTAGGTGCCGAACAGGCGGATGCCGTGCGGCTTGCCCGCCGCCATCAGTTGATCGAACACCTTAGGCATCTCGCCCATCGGGCAATGCAGCTCCCAGCCCAGTTCGCCCACGTAGTTGACCCGGAGCAGCCGCACGCCCTCAACCCCCGCCACCGTGGCGATGCGCCCGGTGAGCCAGCGCATACCCTCATTGGAGAGGTCCTCGCCCGTCAGCGGCTGCAAGACGTCGCGCGAGCGCGGGCCCGCCAGCACCAGCACGCCATAATCGTCGGTGATGTCGGCGATGGTGACATCCTCGCCCGGTTCGAGCCGCCAGTGCAGCGCGTCCATGTCGTGAAGCTGGGCGGTTGCCGCCGACAGCACGTAGAAATGATCCTCGGCCAGCCGCGTCACCGTGAGTTCGCTGTCGATGCGACCGCCCTCGGTGAGGAGATGGCCGAGCATGATACCGCCCACCTTTTTCGGCACCCGGTTGGCGCAGATGCGCTCAAGGAAACCGGCGGCGCCGGGTCCCGTCACGTCGAACTTGGCAAAGGTGGAAAGGTCCATCAGGCCGACCCGCTGGCGCACCGCCTCGCACTCGGCCTTCACCGGCGCGAACCAGTTGGAGCGGCGGAAGGAATAATCCTCACCCTCACCACTTTCATCGAACCAGCGCGCCCGCTCCCAGCCGAACACCGCCTGGAACTGGGCGCCGGCCGTCTTCAGCCGCTCATAAAGCGATGAGGTGCGTAGAGGTCGCTTGTCCGGGTGCTGCTCGCCCGGCCGGTAGCAGTAATACATGTGCTGGTAGTCGACCACCGACAGCACCGAGGTATAGTCCTTGTCGGCCCAGTTGCCGAAGCGCCGCGGGTCGAATTCCAGCATGTTGATGTCGGCGGCGCCATGGACCATCTGCTGGGCGAGGTACTTGCCCGCTCCCGCCCCCTGGCAGATGCCGATGGAGGCGCCGTTGCACATCCAGTAATTCGGTTGGCCCGGCGCCGGGCCGAGCAGGAAGTTGGAATCGGGCGTATGGGTGATGGCGCCCGAGATCACCGACTTGATGCCGGCCCTGGCGAACAGCGGCAGGCGTTCCGTGGCCTTTTCCAGCCACGGCATCAGCCGGTCCAGTTCCGGCGCGATGAGTTCGGATTCGAAATCCCACGCCGGCGGCTGGCCCTCCCAGCACACATGCGCGCCTTGGGTCTCGTAGGGGCCGATGAGGATGCCGTTGGTTTCCTCGCGCAGATAGGCGTGGCTATAGGGATCGCGCACCACCGGCAGTTCGGTCTTGAGATCGATCAGTTCCTGCAACGGCTCGGTGATGATGTAATGATGCAGCATGTTGCAGATGGGTACGTTGTGCCCGGTCCATCCCCCCACCACGTCGGCATAGGATCCGGCGGCATTGACCACGTGCTGGCAGGTGATGGTGCCCTGGTCGGTGATCACCTGCCATTCGCCTGATGCGAGATGCTTGATGTCGGTGCAGCGGGTGCGCCGGTAGATTGTGGCGCCGCCCTGGCGGGCACCCGCCGCCATGGCGTTGGTGACATCGGCCGGCGCCACGTGCCCGTCGGTGACGGTGAGGAAGCCCATCTTGACGCCGAAGGTCTCCAGATAGGGATGGTATTGCCGGATCTCGTTGGGGCCGATCAGGTGCGCCTCGTAGCCGATGAGCTTCGACATGGAATAGACGCGCTTGAACCATTCCACCTCGTCGTCGCTGAGCGCCAGCCGGATGCCGCCGCAGCCGTGCCACGAGACCGCCTCGCCGGTCAGTTCCTCCAGCTTCGGGTAGAGCAGGGTGCCTTCCAGATGCACCTTCGCCAGGTTGAGCGAACCGACGAAATGCGGGCACTGGCCGGCCGCGTGCCAGGTGGAGCCGGAGGTCAGTTCGCCCTTTTCGATGAGCACCACATCGCTCCAGCCTTCCCGCGTCAGGTGGTACAACAGCCCCACCCCCATGACGCCGCCGCCGACGATCACCACCCGTGCATGCGATTTCATGCGCTCACCCCTCCAACCAGGCTGACGAAGTGGCCCTGTTAGAGCCGCTTTCCGGCCCGCATTCAAGGCCATGGGCGCCGCACCCTGGCCTGTTTGCGTCGCCTCGTTGAGCCGTGTTTGACCGAGGGTGAGCAGGCTTCAACCCGGCGCCCCGCGGCCCGTGCATGACGTCTGTGGAGGCATGGCGGGTCCGGGCTATAGTCGCCTTCCATCCAACGGAGGCTTTGCATGTGATGGCAGTGGCCGGTGGCTTCGGGGCGAAACGCTGGAGGATGTGGGCGCTCACCGGCCTGGCGCTCGGCATCGCGACGCTGCGGCCGGCCGAGGCCCTGTGGTGGGCGGCAAGGCTCACCGGTGGCGGCGCCGTGCTCGCCATGGCGTGGGCCGGACTGGTCACGCCGCGCAGCGCCGACCGCACCAGCCGCACCTACCGCTATCATTTGTGGGTCGGCCGCATCGGTCTCGCCCTTGCGCTGGCCCATGCCGCCATCATCGCGGTCGGCGAACCCGATATCTGGCGCTATGCCGGGCGTCTCGCCACGGCGGAACTGGTGGCGGGCGCCGTGGCGCTCCTGCTGTTGGTTGCGCTGACCCTGGCGCGCGATCCCCTGAGTCCTCTTGTGCGCGCCAGCCCGGCGATGCGGGCGCTGCACCGCTGGGCCGCCGTCGCCGCCATCGTCCTGAGTTTCGGCCACATCGCCGCCAACCCGGCCATGCCGCGTCCGGCCTTCGCGCTGCTGGCGGTGGCGGCCGCCCTGCTGGTGCGATCGCACGCCATCGCACTGGCCGGGCTGCTGCGCGCCGCCCCGCGCGGCATCGTCGCGGCGGCGTGCGCCTCGGCGCTGGTCATGGCACTGGCCGGCTGGGGATTGGGCGAAATCAGCCAACAGGCCTTGCGCAATTCCCCCATCGATCACGCCGGCTTCCACCACAAGGACCACTTCGATGTTTCGTGCATCGTCTGCCACCACAATTTCGCCGACCACAGCGGCACCGAGAACTGCCTTTCCTGCCACAAGCGCCTGTCGGTCAGCGCCTCGACCCGTATCGACCGGGTGTTCCACCGCTTCTGCATCGACTGCCATGTGAGCGATGCCTGGTGGGGCGAAAAGACCGGCCCGCTCAAGTCCTGCAAAGGCTGCCACGGCGTCCCCGGCGAGGGCGACAAGACCGGCAACCCCACGTGATGCGCAGGGCCGTCGATTGCCCTATATTGCTCCCATGAACATCACCCCCAAATTTCCCATCGGCCATTCCGCCTGCCCGCACGACTGCCCCTCGGTCTGCGCGCTCGATGTCGAACTCATCGATGCAAGGACCATCGGCCGGGTGCATGGCGCCAGGGACAATTCCTATACCGCCGGCGTGGTGTGCGAGAAGGTCGCCCGCTATGCCGAGCGCGTCCACCATCCCGACCGCCTCAAGCACCCCCTGAAGCGCAAGGGCGCCAAGGGGGGAGGGGACTGGCAGCCGATCTCCTGGGACGACGCCCTCGATGAGATCGCGGAAAACCTCGACCGCGCCGAGCACAGTCACGGCTCCGAGGCCGTCTGGCCCTATTATTATGCCGGCACCATGGGCCTCGTGATGCGCGATGGCATCCACCGCCTCCGGCATGCCAAGCGCTATTCCGGCATGTACGACACCATCTGCGTGATGGCCGCATGGCCCGGCTTCATCGCCGGTACCGGCAAGCTCATGGGCCCCGACCCGCGCGAGATGGCGCTCTCCGACCTCGTCGTCATCTGGGGCACCAACCCGGTGCACACCCAGGTCAACGTCATGGTGCACGTGACCCGGGCGAAGAAGGAGCGCGGCGCCAAACTGGCCGTGGTCGATGTCTACGAGACGGCCACCATGAAGCAGGCCGATATGGGGCTGATCATCCGCCCCGGCACCGACGGGGCGCTCGCCTGCGCCGTCATGCACGTGCTGTTCCGCGACGGCTATGCCGACTGGCCGTTCCTGGACAAATTCGCCGATTGCCCGAAGGAATTCGAAGCCCACCTGAAGACGAAGACGCCTGAATGGGCGGCCGCCATCACCGGTCTTTCGGTGGAAGAGATCGAGGCCTTCGCCCGCCTGATCGGCCGAACCCCGCGCACTTTCCTGCGCCTCGGCTACGGCTTTACCCGCTCGCGCAACGGCTCGGTCAACATGCATGCCGCCACCTCGATCGCCACCGTCACCGGCGCCTGGGCGCACGAGGGCGGCGGCGCCTTTCACAACAATGGCGGCATCTTTCACTGGAACAAGACCATGATCGAGGGGCTGGACGTGCGCGACGACGCCATCCGCTATCTCGACCAGTCGCGCATCGGTCCCGTCCTCACCGGCGATCGCTTCGACCTGAAAGACGGCCCGCCGGTCCATGCCATCTTCATCCAGAACACCAATCCGGTTTCCGTGGCGCCCGAACAGGCGAAGGTCAAGCAGGGTTTTCACCGCGACGATCTCTTCGTGGCGGTGCACGAGCAGTTCATGACCGAAACCGCGGCGCTGGCCGATATCGTCCTGCCGGCCACCATGTTCCTCGAACACGACGACCTCTATCAGGGCGGCGGCCACCAGCACATATTGCTGGGACCCAGGCTCATCGATCCGCCGGGCGAATGCCGCTCCAACCACGATGTCGTCTGCGGTCTCGCCAGAAGACTGGGGGCCGAACATCCGGGCTTTGCCATGAGCCCGCGCCAGCTCATCGACTGGACCTTGCAGAATTCCGGCTGGGGAACGCTCGCCGAACTGGAAGAGAAAAAGTGGATCGACTGTCAGCCCGACTTTGAAAGGGCTCATTTCATCGGCGGCTTCGGGCATCCCGACGGCAAGTACCGCTTCCGCCCCGACTGGTCGTCAGTGGTGGTTCGGCCCAACATCACCGACCGCTTCGGCGCCTTCGACGACATACCGGCCATGCCCGACTACTGGGGGATCATCGAGGAAGCGGATGGCGAGCATCCCTTCCGCCTGGCCACCTCGCCGGCGCGCGCCTTTCTCAACTCATCCTTCAACGAGACCCCCACCTCGCTGAAGCGCGAGGGCCGGCCCACCCTCTTCGTCCACCCGGACGATCTGGCGGCGCTGGGGATGGCTGATGGCGACAAGGTTGTGGTCGGCAACCGCCGCGGCGAGGTGCGGCTGCACGCCAGGGCCTTTGCCGGGCTGGTGCGCGGCGTGGTGATCTCGGAGGGAGTCTTCCCCAATGCCGCCTTCGAGGACGGCTGCGGCATCAACACCCTGACCGGCGCCGATCAGGTCAGCCCGTGCGGCGGCGCCGCCTTCCACGACAACCGCGTGTGGCTGAAGGCGGCCGATTGAGGGTTTGGCAGCCCTATTCGGCGGCGTGCGCTGTCTGGGGCGTATTCTTGTTCGCCGCCTTGCCCCCGCCGGCGGTCTCACCGGTCAGGCGCTTGAGGCCATCGGCATTCTTTGTCAGGTCGGCGTCGACCTCGCCCAGCAGCGCGGAAAAGATGCCGCTGACCATGGACTTCTGCTGCTGGTAGAACTGATCGAGACGGCGCAACTCGTCGTCGCGCATCTTGGCGAGTTCGCTGCGCCGCGATTCGAGGATGTCGCGCGTGGTTTCCCGGTCGGTGACCAGGGACTCATACTCTTTTTGCAGTTTCAGCGAAAACGCTTCGGAGTATTTGACCAGATCATGCATGACCTTCATCTCCTGCCATGTTTGCATGAGTTCAGGTCAGCTTGCACAACTCGCCGGCAAATTCAAAGCAACGACAGGTCGTTAGTAAATTGTTAACCTTAATTGACACAGCCCCGAAGCGGCGTCAAACAGCCGTTCGCGCCCGCCGGCACCCTGAATCAAAGTCTAAAGCCGGCGCGACAAGGCCTTGAAAAGAATCATTTTCCTGTGGCTGAGAATCGGTTCATCTTTGCGCCCATGCAGCGCAATGCCGCCGACAAGATCCATACCCGGCTCATCATCCTGGCCATGGCGCTTGCCGCCGCCGCGCTGGCACCGATCATGATGCTGGTCGGCCTGCCGTCCTGACCGCCCCGGCGGTTGCCAATATGAACGGCAGATGAACGTCGCTGTCAGCGAGAGTTCAGGGCCATGCTGTCATGTTCGATGCATGATCAACGAATCGCTCCCGGATGTTCCCATGCCTGCCACCAGCAACATGCGCGCCTTGATGATGATGGCCGTCGCCATCGGCCTTGCCACCGCCGTACCGGTGTTCGTTCTCGTCACCGGCTGAAGACGGGCCCTGCGCCCCCCTGCGTCGGTATGTGCTAAGGCCGGTGCAACCGCCAGGGCGGTGTGCCGTGCAACGCTCCGATACGATTGGCCATTGAAAGTGGGCGGCCGGGCTGCTAACCGGCGCCCCGCCATGCCCACCTATTTCGCCACCTACGGAACCTTTCGCCTTGCGGCCGCCCGGCTGGAGACGCCGGAAATGCGTGCCGCGCGCCCGGTGGGTCCGTGCACTATCGCCGGCCGCCTTTACCAGATGGGCGGCTACCCGGTGCTGAAGCCGGGCTTCGGCCGCGTGAAGGGCGATCTGCTGGAACTCCCCTGGCATTTCGACTTCCGGGTCATGGACCGCTACGAGGACTATCACCCCACCAGGCCATGGGCCTGCCGCTACCTGCGCCGCCGCATCCGCCTGCTCGAACCCAATGTGGAAGCCTGGATCTATCTCTATGCCTGGCCCGTCGACACCTCGACCTTCGTCGCTTCCGGCGACTGGCTGAAGGTGCTGGAGGCGGGCGTGCGCCATCGTCGCTTTCGCGGCGACCGCCGGCCCATGGCCCATTACCGGCCCGCAGGCTGGCCCGACCATCCGCGGCGCAAGTGACCGGCCCGGTGCCCGGCCCGCTATAGCACGAAATCGTCGGGTGTGAGGCCGATCAGGCCTTCCAGGCTGATGGTCAGTTCCACCGTATTGGGATCGTTGTCGGTATTGACCTCGACAATGGTGAGCCCGAAACCCGCATTTGTCAGGTAGTGGACATGCACTTCTCCGGGCGTGCCCGAAAAGGGCTGCGTGCCAATGAAGGTCATGCCGGCCATCAGCGGCGCCAGAACGATCTTGTCATTGCCTTGCTCGAAGTCGCCGATATCGTCGCCGTTGACCTCGGGTACGGTAAAGATGAACCTGTCGTTGCCCTCACCACCCAACAGGATATCGGATCCGGCATCGCTATAGAGCCTGTCGTTGCCCTGGCCGCCGATGAGTGTGTCGAAACCGCCGCCACCCTGCAAGGTATCGTTGCCTTGCCCGCCAAGCAGCAGATCGGAGCCGCTGTTGCCCGCCAATAGGTCGTTACCGCCATCGCCGTTCAGCGTGTCGTTGCCGCTGCCGCCCGCGAGCCGGTCGTTGTCCTCTCCGCCGCTGAGGTTATCGTCGCCCGCATCTCCGTACAACTTGTCGTTGCCGCTATTGCCATCGAGGTAGTCGTTGCCGTCACCGCCGCTCAGGCTGTCGAGACCGCTGCCGCCGAAAAGCGTGTCGAGGCCGAAGCCGCCGTTCATGCTGTCGTCGCCGGAGCCACCATCGATCAGGTCATCGCCGGTTCCGCCGGCGATCAGGTCGTTGCCGGCCTCGCCCGCCAGCCGATCGCCATTGGCGAAGCCATTGATGGTGTCGTCGCCGCCAAGCCCGTCGATGGTGTCGGTGTTCGCCGTTCCATTCAGCAGATCGTCCGCATTGCTCGCGGCGGCGAGGCCAGACGCTTCGAGTTGCGTCCCGGCCGTCGGACCGGTCAGTCCGAAATCGGCCGCCGTCAGCGCCACGTTGTTCTCAATGTCTATGGTGAGGTCGGCCGCCTTGTCGCCATCAAGGTCGACCCTGACAATGGTACTGTTGTTTTCCCCGTTGAAATAGTACCTGATCTCGCCCGGCGTTCCGGAAAATTTGTCGTTGCCAATGAAGGTCGATGCGGGCAGGGCACTCAGGTCAATCCTGTCCTCGCCTTGCACGAAAAATTCGATTGTATCGACGCTCTTCTCGGTTATTTGCCACAAATAGACATCATTGCCTTCGTGGCCGGCCAGATAGTCGGCGCCACTGCCGCCGATCAGGGTGTCGTCGCCCTCGCCGCCATCCACGATATCGCGGCCACTTCCGCCATCGAGGCGGTCGTTGCCTTCGTCGCCTTGCAAGTCGTCGACCCCGTTTTGGCCGAACAACCTGTCGTTGCCGGTGCCGCCGAAGAGATAGTCTGTGCCGCCTCCGGCCCTGAGGTAGTCGTTGCCATCGTTGGCAATCAGCGTGTCGGTTCCGCCGCCGCCGTCCAGCACGTCATAGCCGCCGCCGCCAACCAAGGAGTCGTTGCCGGAGCCGCCATGCAGGCTATCCGACGCATCTCCGCCATCCAGCAGGTCATTGCCCTCGTCCCCGTAGAGAACGTCGATGCCGCTTTCGCCGTAGACCCGATCATTTCCGAGCCCGCCATGAATTGAATCGCGGCCGCTGCCTCCGAGCAGATCGTCGTTACTTTCAAGGCCGTTGACCGTGTCGTCGCCGCCGAGTCCCTGAATGATGTCGTTATAAGGAGTGCCGTTGAGCAGGTCCGCGTCAGGGGTGCCAAACTGAGTAGCCATAAGCTTTCCCCCCGAAACTTGAGTTAAATTCAAAAATCAAAGGGTTCCCTAAAGACAATAATATTAACTTCTGCCGCCAAGTCTAGGAGGAAATGCAGATCGCTTCGCGTCCTCCACGACCAGGCAAGTGCCCTTTGCGACCGTCAAGAGCCGCCTGATCGGCGTTTCGGGGCGCACGCTGCACGTCGTGATCCTGATGACTGCAAGGGCGGCGTAACGACGTCCGGCGAGCTTGAAAAGCCGGCCTTCGTTGGGCCAACTCAGCCCATCGGCGTCGTTGATCAGCTTGCCCGATGCCGCGCATCGCGCTGCGCACCGCGCCTTCGCGGACGGCTGACTTGATGCCATGAAATGGGTCAGACCTCAGACCCTTTAGTAAGACCGGCCTTCATCGAACTGTCACGGGCAGGCAGGAGACTGTGCCTTGTCATGACAGTCCCCGCCTTGATCATGCTTGCCACTGCCCTTGCCGCCATTGCCGGCACCCTTATCGCGGTGGTGGTTGCACGCCGGCGGCGGCGCTATGGCCGCCTTGCCTCCGCACTCGCCAGGGCAGCCTCGATTGCGCCTGCTTCCATGGTGGACCAACGAGGCCCGGCACCCGCTTTCGATGCCCGGCTCGTGACTGTTCCCGGCTTCCTGCCGCCGCCCCTGTTCGATGCCCTCAGGCGGGAAGGCGAAGCGCTGGCCGGCATCGAGCGCAGCTACGTTCCGGCCCACAAGAAGGGCGGCACCGTTGCCTATGAAACGATCATCGCGCGGGCACCGGCCATCCTCGGCCTCTACCACAGCGAGGCGTTTCAGCTGATGGTGTCGCGCATCGTCGGCGTCCGGGTACTGCCGACGCCGCTCTATGACCAAAGCTCGTTGTCGGTGCTGGTCTATGACCGGCCGGGCGATCATATCGGCTGGCACTACGATCACAATTTCTATCGCGGTCGCCATTTCACCCTGCTCGTGCCGCTGCTCAATACCGGCCATGACGAGAACGGACTGTCGCACGCCCGCCTGTCGGCCAGCATCGCCGGGCGCCGGCGCGAGATCGCCGCGGCGCCCAACACCCTAGTGCTGTTCGAGGGGGCGAAGGTGCGGCACAAGGTATCCCCGATCGCCGCCGGCGAGCGCCGGGTGGTGCTTTCGATGACCTATTGCACCGACCCGCGGGCGAACCTTGCGCAGGCTGTCGCGCGGCGCATCAAGGACACCGCCTTCTTCGGGCTTCGCGCCTTGTGGACCTGAGGCCCCGCCGGCCGCCTCAGCCCTCCTGCTTCACGACCGGCCTTTCGGCGTGGGCGTGCTCGTCCGCGCAGGCTGTGAATTCGATCTCGACGGTGGCGTGTTCGATGCCGTAGCGCTCCCGCAGCCGCTTCTTGATGGCGGCCGACACCTTTTCCGGCACGGCGTCGGGCGCGGCGCGGGCGTGCAGGGTGATCATCGGGCGTTCCTCGGTGATCGACCAGGCATGCACGTGATGCACGTCGACAACGTCCGGAAAGGTCTGCATGAGGTCGGCGGCGAGCTGGCGCGCGTCGATGCCGGAGGGCGCCCCCTCCAGCAGGATATGGCCGCTGTCGCGCACCACCTGCCAGGCCGATCTGAGGATGATCAGCGCCACCACCACCGACAGGATCGGATCGATGGGCATCCAGCCCGTTGAGATGATCACCAGCGCTGCCGCCAGCACCGCGACCGATCCAAGCAGGTCGCCCATGACATGCAGGGCGGCGGCGCGCATGTTGAGGTTCTGCTGCCCGCCGCCGCGCAGCACCTTAAAGGAGAGGATGTTGACGATGAGCCCGGCGAGCGCAATCCACACCATGATGCCGCCGAGCACCGGTGAGGGCTCGAGCAGCCGCCGTGCGGCCTCGACGACAATCCACAGGGCGATGGCGAACAGCGCCATGCCGTTGACGAAGGCGGCGAGGATCGAGAAGCGGTCGAAACCGTAGGTGCGCTTCCAGTCGGCCGGTCGGCGCGCCAGCCTGAGGCCGAACCAGGCCAGGCCAAGACTCGCCACGTCGGTCAGCATGTGGCCGGCATCGGCGAGGATGGCCAGCGACCCCGACAACAGCCCGCCGGCCACTTCGACCAGCAGGAAGAGCGCCGTCAGCAATGCTGCAAGCGCGATGCGGCGCTCGCTGGCGCCGTGCGCGTGGTCGTGGTGATGGTGGCCGTCTTGGTCGTGATGGATCACGGCAAAAACCTCAATCGATGTCCGGCGACCACAGCCGCTGGGCTTCGTCGATCGACGCCTCCAGCCTGACCCGGTTGCCGGCCAGCACCGCCTTGCCGCTCGCCACCAGCGCCAGGGCGGCCGGATAGAGCCGGTGCTCGGCGCCGAGCACCCGGGCGGCGAGCGTTTCGGCATCGTCGCCCGCCAGCACCGGTACCACCGCTTGCGCGATGATCGGGCCGGCATCCAGTTCGGGTGTGGTGAAGTGCACCGAGCAGCCGTGCACCCGCATGCCGGCCTCGAGCGCCCGCTCGTGGGTATCCACGCCCTTGAACAGCGGCAAAAGCGACGGGTGGATGTTGATCATGCGGCCCGTCCAGGCATTGACGAAGCCATCGCTCATCAGCCGCATGAAGCCGGCGCAGGCTATAAGCTCCACGCCGGCCGCGGTGAGGGCGGCGTGCATGGCGTCATCGAAGCCCTCGCGGCTTTCGTATTTGGTATGGTCGAGGCCGACGGTGGCGATGCCGGCCTTTTTGGCAAGGCCGAGGCCGGGCGCGGCGGGCCGGTTGGAGAGGACGCAGACGATCTCTGCGGGATAATCGTCAGCCCGCGCGGCCTCGATCAGCGCTGCCATGTTGGAGCCGCGCCCGGAGATGAGGATGCCGACCTTGGGTTTCACGCGCCTAGACCTTCAGCCGCCGGCGATAGATGACCGGGAGGGCGCGGGCGCTGCGCTCGACCACTTCGCCCAGCCGCACCACCGTCTCGCCCGCGGCGGCAAGATCGAGCATCACGTCATCTGAAGCTTTTGCCGCCACCACCGCCACCATGCCGATGCCGCAATTGAAGGTCCTGAGCATCTCCGCCTGCGCCATGTTGCCTTGCGCCCGCAACCAGGAGAACACCGGCGGCACCTCGATGGTTGCGAGATCGATGGCCGCCGCCAGCCCTTGCGGCAGCACCCGCGGAATGTTCTCGGTAAAGCCGCCGCCGGTGATGTGGGCCAGCGCCTTGATGCCCTTGTGGCGTGCAAGCACGCCAAGCAGCGGCTTCACATAGATGCGGGTCGGCGTGAGGAGGGCTTCGGCGAGGCTCTCCGCCGGCGCGAACGGGGCCCTGTCGCCGAGCGCCAGGCCCGAGACCGACACCAGCTTGCGGATCAGCGAATAGCCGTTGGAATGGGGACCCGACGAGGTGAGCCCGATGACCGCATCGCCGGGAGTGACGTCGCGCCTCGGCAGGATGCGCCGGCGCTCCACCGCGCCCACCGCAAAGCCGGCCAGATCATAATCGTCGCCCTGGTACATGCCCGGCATTTCCGCCGTTTCGCCGCCGATAAGGGCGCAACCCGCCTGGCGGCACCCTTCGGCGATGCCGGCGATCACCTGCCGCGCGGCCTCCACGTCGAGCCTCCCGGAGGCGTAATAGTCGAGGAAGAACAGCGGTTCAGCACCTTGCACCACCAGATCGTTCACCGACATGGCGACCAGGTCGATGCCGACGGTTGCGTGGTTGCGGGCCTCGATGGCGAGCTTCAGCTTGGTGCCGACCCCGTCGTTGGCCGCCACCAGCACCGGATCGCGGTAGCCGCAGGCCTTCAGGTCGAACAGTCCGCCGAAGCCGCCCAGATCGCTGCGCGCGCCCTTGCGCGCCGTCGACCTGGCCAGCGGCTTGATTTGATCGACGAGGCGGTTGCCGGCGGCAATGTCCACACCGGCCTGATCATAGGTCCACCCCTTGGTCTTGACTTCCGGACGCTTTGCCATGTTGTCTGTCGCTCATTGCGATTTGAGCCGCAGTTGTGGGTCGCGATGGCCTGCCACGCAAGAGGCAAGCAGGACATTTATGGGTTTTCCCCAACCGCGCGGCACCTCGCTGCGCCAACCCGATCAGGATGAAGTGCCGACACGCATGCTGAGCCGAAACCATCTTGCCCGCCTGCTGGGATCGCTCTTCGTGCTGGCCGTGCTGTCGCTGCTGGCGCTCAATCCGGCGCGCGCCGACGACAATCTGTTCGTGGTGACGGGGGTGCCGGTCGACGTCAGGGCGGCGACCGCTGCCGAGGCCAAGAAGCAGGCCCTCGGCGACGTGCAGGTGACGGCCTTTCGCCGCCTTGCCGAGCGCCTCGGTGGCAGCGCAGCCGCCAATGCGGTCGCCGGCTACGACATCTCCACCGTCGGCCAGCTCCTGCGTTCCCTGTCGATCGAGGAGGAACACACCGGGCCGGGGCGCTATTTCGCCAAGCTGACGGTGCGCTTCCTGCCCGACAAGGTGCGTGAGCTCTTCACCTCCGCCGGTATCGCCTGGTCGGAGCATCGTTCCGGCCGCATCGTCATCGTCCCCTTGTGGATGGGCAAGGACGGCCCCGTCCTGTGGGACGACAATCTGTGGCGCCGGGCATGGCTGTCGCTGGGCGCCGAAAACGCCCTGGTCCCGCTGCTGGTGCCGCTGGGCGACCTCGAAGACAGCCAGGCGTTCAGCCTCGAAGATGCGCTGCGCAACGATACATCGAAGCTGGAGCCGATCCGCGTGCGCTACCAGGGAGCATCGATCCTGCTGGCGGTGGCCTCGGCCGTCGGTGACAACGGCATACACATGAAGATTGCCGGCTCGACCCCGTTGGGCAATGTGCTGTTCGACAAGTCCTATACGGTTGCGGGCGGCGACGTCGCCGCTGCCGCCGAGGCGGCCGCCCGCCACTTCCATGCGGTCCTCACCGCGAAATGGCGCGCCGGCGTCGGTAGCACGCCGAACCAGCCGCCGGCCGAGAGCCTCACCGTGGCGGTTCCGTTTACCTCGCAGGACGAATGGAACCTCATCCGTTCCGGGCTTCTGGCGACCCCCGGCGTGGCCGCCGCCGATATTTCCAGCCTCGTCACCGGCGGCGGCATGGTGGTGCTCTCCTACACGGTTCCCTTTGAAACCCTGCGCGCGAGTCTGTATCAAAGGCGCCTCAGTCTCCAGCAGGTCAGTGGTGGCTGGCAACTGCAACCGTTCTGAGCCGAACGGCCCATTCACCGCGACGGCGCGCATAGACCCATGAGCCTTCCCAACCTCATCACCATCGGCCGCATCCTGCTGGTCCCGCTGACCATCTGGCTCATCGTGACCAACCAGTTCGGGCTCGCCTTCGTGGTCTTCATCTCCGCCGGTATCTCCGATGCCGTCGATGGCTTCATCGCCAAGCGCTACGATATGGTGACCGAGCTTGGCACCTATCTCGATCCCATCGCCGACAAGGCGCTGCTGGTTTCGATCTACGTGTCGCTCGGCCTGCAGGACCACCTGCCGGCCTGGCTGGTTATCCTGGTCGCCAGCCGCGACGTGCTCATCGTCGGCGGCGTGGTGCTGGCCTGGGTCATCGACAAGCCCATGCCGATGCAGCCGCGCATCGTCTCCAAGATCAACACCGCCGGGCAGATCCTGCTGGCCGGCGCGGTGCTGCTGCTGCTGGCCATGGAGATGCCGGAGTTGCGCGTGATAGTGTTGTCCATCTGGGTCGTTGCCGGCCTGACGGTGTGGTCGGGCACGGTCTATCTCATCGACTGGGCGCACCATGTCGCCAACGGCGTGGACGGCGGCTCGGGCGGCAAAGAGAAGGCGCCATGAACCTGCAGCGACAACTGGGCTTCTGGCTGGCCGCGCTTGTGTTCTTGTGTGCGCTCCTGTGGCTGTTCAGCGGCATCCTCCTGCCCTTCATCGCCGGTCTGGCGCTGGCCTATTTCCTCGATCCTCTGGCCGACGCGCTGGAGCGGCACGGCCTGCCGCGGCTGGCGGCAACCGTGGTGATCCTCGGCGTCAGCGTCCTGACGGTGATCGTCGCGCTGATCCTCCTGGTGCCGGTGCTCGGCGGCCAGGTGGCCAATCTGGCGGACCGGCTGCCCGCCTATGCCACATCGCTCGCCGAACTGATCGACAAGGCGCTGCCGACGACCGTCAAGGAAATGATACGCTCGCAGATGGGCGCCGGCGCGACGGCGACAACCGACATCGCCTCCAAGTCCGCCGGCATCCTCGCCACGCTTGTGCAGTCGCTGTGGTCGGGCGGCCTGGCGCTGGTCAATCTCATGGCCCTCATGGTGGTGACCCCGGTGGTCGCCTTCTACATGCTCAACGACTGGGACCGCATGATCGCCCGCATCGACGGCTGGGTGCCGCACCAGCACCGCGAGATGGTGCATGCGCTGGCACGCGACGTCGACCGGGCGCTGGCCGGCTTCATCCGCGGCCAGGGTACGGTGTGCCTCTCGCTGGGCGCCTTCTATGCCATCGCGCTCATCGCCGCCGGCCTCAATTTCGGCCTGCTGATCGGCCTCACCGCCGGCATCTTGAGCTTCATTCCCTATGTCGGCTTCCTGGTGGGCGGCGCCTTGTCCATCGGTATGGCGCTGGTGCAGTTCTGGCCCGACTGGATTCATATCGCCGTCATCGTGACGATCTTCGCCGCCGGCAATTTCCTCGAAGGCAACATCCTGTCGCCCAAGCTGGTCGGATCGAGCATCGGCCTGCATCCGGTATGGCTGATGTTCGCGCTGTTCGCCTTCGGCTACCTCTTCGGCTTCGTCGGCATGCTGGTGGCGGTGCCGGTGTCGGCGGTCATCGGCGTGCTGGTGCGTTTCGCGCTGGCCCGCTATCTGGCGTCGAAGCTCTATCTGGGCACCGACGCACCGCCCGATGAGGCGCTGCCGGCGCGCCGCAAGCCCAGGGCCTGAGGCCGGCCGTGCCGCCGCGCCAGCTCATCCTCGATCTGCCGGTGAGGACATCCACGGGGCGCGACGATTTCTTCGTCACGGCCGCCAATGAGGCGGCAGTCGGCGTCATCGATGCCTGGCCCGACTGGCCGGCTCCCGTCATGGTGCTGGTGGGCCCGGCGGGCAGCGGCAAGAGCCATCTGGGTGCCGTCTGGGCGACCCAGTCGGGCGCCACGACGGTCGCAGCCGCAGCGGTGCGCGCCGCCGGAGTGCCGGAGCTCCTCGAGACCGGCGCCCTTCTCATCGAGGATGCCCCCGGCGTCGGGCTGGACGAGGCCGGCTTCTTCCACGTTCTCAATCTCGCCCGCGAGATGAAGGCTTCGGTGCTCGTCGCCGCGCGCGACGATCCCGCCCGCTGGCCGGTGAGCCTGCCCGATCTGCGCACCCGACTCATGGTCCTCGACGTCATCCGCCTCGGCGCCCCCGACGATCAACTGATGCGCGGCGTCATCGTCAAGCAGTTCCAGGACCGCCAGATCGCCGTCGACGAGGCGGTGGTCAGCTACATGCTCACCCGCATGGAACGTTCGCTGGAGGCGGTGGGACGGCTGGTGGCCGAGATCGACCGCACGGCGCTGGAGCAAAAGGCCCGCATCACCCGCGCTTTCGTTGCCCAGGTCATGGCCGGATATGCCGAGCCGGGGTTGTTCGAGGAGGACTGATGCGGGCCGCAGAACGCCGCGGCGATGCCGTTTCATGCTTCCTTCATGTAGGCGTAATATGGCATTGATCTTGCGGAGCCTGAGATGAAACGCCGAGACACCCAGGAGAGCGAACCAGACGTGGCGGCCCCGCCGGCGCCGGTTGCCCCTGGTGCCGCGCCCGGCCTCAGCGATCCGCACCGCTTCATCAACCGCGAGATATCCTGGCTGGGCTTCAATCTGCGGGTGCTGGAGGAAGCGCGCAACGCCCGCCATCCGCTGCTCGAGCGGTTGCGCTTTTTATCCATTTCCGGTGACAATCTCGATGAGTTCTTCATGGTGCGCGTCGCCGGTCTGGCCGGCCAGATCAGGGCCGGCATCGTCGAGATCAGCCAGGACGGCCTGACCGCTGTCGAACAGCTTGCACAGATCCGCGCGCTGGCCCAGGACCTGATGGCCGAGCAGGACCGCCGCTGGCTGAAACTGCGCGAGGAACTGGCGACTGAGGGCATTTCCATCGTCGAGCCCGGTGATCTGGTCGAATCGGACGAGGCGTGGATGGACGAGCGTTTCCTCGACCAGATCCTCCCCGTCGTCACCCCCATCGCCATCGATCCGGCCCACCCGTTCCCCTTCATCCCCAATCGCGGCTTCATGGTCGCGCTTGAGCTGGAGCACAAGTCAAGCGGCCATGCCATGAACGCCCTGATGCCGATACCGCATCAGCTTGAGCGCTTCGTGAGGCTGCCGGCGGTGCCCGGTGAAGCTTCGAAGGTGCGCTTCATTTCCCTCGAACGCATGCTCATCACCTTTGCCCCGAAACTGTTTCCCGGCTACCGCCTGCGCGGGCAGGGCATCTTCCGGGTCATCCGCGATTCCGACATCGAGGTCGAGGAAGAGGCCGAGGATCTGGTGCGCTTCTTCGAGACGGCACTGAAGCGCCGCCGCCGCGGTTCGGTCATCCGCATGGAGGTCGATGCCGCCTGTCCGGAAACCTTGCGCAATTTCATCGCCAGCGAAATGGACGTCTCGCCCGACGTCATCGTGGTCTGCGGCGGTCTCGTCGGCTATGCCGATACCCGCCAGCTCATTCTCGACGAGCGCCCCGACCTCAAGTTCACCCCCTACAATCCGCGCTTTCCAGAGCGCATCCGCGATCTCGGCGGCGACTGTTTCGCCGCCATCCGCCAGAAGGACATCCTCGTCCATCACCCCTACGAGTCCTTCGATGTGGTGGTGCAGTTCATCCGCCAGGCGGCCGCCGACCCGGACGTGGTCGCCATCAAGCAGACGCTCTATCGCACCTCCAGCGACAGCCCCATCGTCGCTGCCCTGACCAAGGCGGCCGAGGCCGGCAAATCGGTGACGGCGCTGGTCGAACTGAAGGCGCGCTTCGACGAGGAGGCCAATATCCAGTGGGCCCGCGATCTCGAACGCGCCGGCGCCCAGGTGGTGTTCGGCTTCATCGAACTCAAGACCCACGCCAAGATTTCCATGGTGGTGCGCCGCGAGGCCGGGCAGATGCGCTCCTATGTGCATTTCGGCACCGGCAACTACCATCCCATCACCGCCAAGATTTACACCGATCTGTCGTTCTTTTCCTGTGACCCGGCCCTGTGCCGCGATGCCGCGCGGGTCTTCAACTACCTTTCGGGCTATGCTGAGCCGGAAGAGCTCGAACGCATCGCCATTTCGCCCATGTACCTGAAAAAGCGGCTGCTTCAGCATATCGATGAGGAAATCGCCCACGCTGAGGCCGGCCGGCCGGCGCAGATATGGGCCAAGATGAACTCCATCGTCGATCCCGGCATCATCGACGCGCTTTACCGGGCGAGCATGGCCGGCGTGCAGATCGACATGGTGGTGCGCGGCATCTGCTGCCTCAGGCCGGGCGTTCCGGGCCTCTCCGACAATATCCGGGTGAAGAGCATCGTCGGGCGCTTTCTGGAGCATTCGCGCATCGTCTGCTTCGGGGCGGGCTTCGGTCTGCCGCATCCCAAGGCACGGGTCTACATCTCCTCCGCCGACTGGATGCCGCGCAACCTGCACCGCCGGGTGGAGACACTGGTGCCGATGTTCACGCCCACCGTGCATGACCAGATCCTCGACCAGATCATGGCGGCCAACTTCAAGGACAACCAGCAGAGCTGGGAACTCCTCGCCGACGGCTCGACCCGGCGCATCGAGCCGGGCCTCGACGAGGAGCCGTTCAATGCGCATGAGTATTTCATGCACAACCCGTCCCTGTCGGGGCGCGGCTCCTCGCTCAAGAACAGCCTGCCGCCGGAGATCGCCGGAAAGCTTCCCGGCAAGGCGAGGGTGCGCACGTGAAGCGGCGGCGCTTCGCCCCCGTACCGCCGCGCTTCAAGCCCGTCGCCGTCGTCGACATCGGCTCCAACTCGGTGCGCCTGGTGGTCTATGACGGCCTGCGGCGGGCGCCCTCGGCGGTGTTCAACGAAAAGATCCTCGCCGGCCTGGGGCGCGGCGTGGCGCTCACCGGCAAGCTCGCCGAGGACGGCATCGCCCGTGCCTTGCAGGCCCTCACCCGGTTCGCCGCGCTGATCCGCCAGATCGGCGTCGAGGAGATTTTTGCCATCGCCACGGCGGCGGCCCGCGAGGCCTCCAACGGTCGCCCCTTCATCGCCGAAGCCGAGGCGATCCTCGGTTGCAGGATCGCCATCCTGTCGGGCAAGCGCGAGGCCAAGCTCGCCGCCTCCGGCGTCATGTCGGCCATTCCCGATGCCGATGGCATTGTCGGCGATCTCGGCGGCGGCAGCCTTGAGCTGATCGACGTCAAGAAGGGCAAGATCCGCGACGGCATCACCTTGCCGCTCGGGCCCTTGCAACTTATCGACCTGTCGGGCGGATCGCTCAAGAAGGCGGCCGGCATCATCGACGATGCCCTGAAGAAGGCAAAGCTTCTCGCCGGCCTCAAGGGGCGCGACTTCTATGCCGTCGGCGGCACCTGGCGCAACCTGGCACGCCTGCAGATGGACCAGGCCGGCTACCCCCTCAACATCATCCACCACTACACCCTGCCGCGCGACGGCGCCCAGGCGGTGGCCAATCTGGTGGGCGGGCTTTCGGCCACCTCGTTGAAGGACATCAAGGCGGTGTCGCGCAACCGCGCCGACACGCTGCCCTTCGGCGCTCTTGTCCTGTCGCGCCTGCTGGAAGCGTCGAGGCCGAAGAACGTGGTGTTTTCTGCCTTCGGCGTGCGCGAGGGCATCATCCATTCCAAGCTTAAGAAGCGCAAGCGCGACGACGACCCGCTGCTCTCGGGGTGCTGGGATTTTGCCCGCCGCTACGCCCGCTCGCCCGACCACGAACTGGAACTCGTCGACTGGACCGACAATTTCTTCGCCGGCCTCGGCAAGGAGACCGACGCCGAGCGGCGCCTGCGCCATGCCGCCTGCCTGCTGGCCGATATCGGCTGGCGCACCCACCCCGATTATCGCGGCTCGCGCTCGCTCACCATCATCTCGCAGGCCTCCCTCGTCGGCATCGACCATCCGGGGCGCATCTTCCTCGCCCTCACCATCTTCTTTCGCTACGAGGGCCCCGGCACCAGCTCGGCGCCGCAGGATTTCGTGCGCCTGGTGAACGAGGACATGCTGGAACGGGCCCGCCGCATCGCCGCCACCTTGCGTCTGGCCTACAACCTCACCGCCGCCATGCCGGGCGTCCTGCCCGACATCGCCCTGAAGGCCGCCAACGGCAAGGTGCTGCAACTCATCCTGCCGGCGCGTCTCGCCGACCTGATGGGAGAGCCGGTGCAAAAGCGCCTCGACAACCTTGCCGAGCTCGCCGGCCGCAGGGCCGAGGTGGTGGTTGCGCCCTGAAAGAGTCTATTCCGCCGCCTTGAGGCCCGCCATATGCTCGACCCGGGCGATCTCGGTGCGGCCGTTATGCAGCACGATGCCCAGATGCCCCTGCATGAGCCCCAGCGCCACCTCGCCGAACACCGTGCGGCGCCAGCCATGCAGCGCCGCCACCTTGTCGCCATGGCCCGCGGCAATCGCTTCGATATCGGCACTGGAGGCGACCAGCTTGGCGGCCACGCCTTCGCGCTCGCACACCACTTTCAGGGCGAGCTTGAGCACGTCCACCACCGGACCCGGCGCATCCGCATGGCCGTGGCCGCCCCGCGGCATGTCGGGCAGGGACTTGGGATCGCGCTTCACCCCGGCGGCAATCGCCTGCAACAGCCCGTCGGCCAGCCGCGAGCCGGCAAAGCCGCGCGGCAGGGCGCGCAAGCCTTTCAGCGCCTCGCCATCGGCGGGCGCATGGGTGGCGATTTCGGCGATGGCGTCGTCCTTGACGATGCGCCCGCGCGGCACGTTGCGGCTCTGGGCCTCGCGTTCGCGCCACGCCGCGACCTCGATGAGGATGGCGAACTGGCGGGCCTTGCGCGGCCGGAACTTGACCCGCGACCAGGCGTTCTCCGGGTCCGCCAGATAGGTTGCGGGCGAGGTGAGGGTGGCCATTTCCTCGTCCAGCCAGCCTTCGCGCCCGGATTTGTCGAGCATCTCCTTGAGCCGCTCATAGACCACCCGCAGATGCGTGACGTCGCTCATGGCATAGGTCAGTTGCTTGGGTGAGAGCGGCCGCCGGCTCCAGTCGGTGAAGCGCGAGGACTTGTCGATCTCCACCTTGGCGAGCTTGCGCGCCAGCACCTCGTAGCTCGCCTGCTCGCCGAACCCGCACACCATGCCGGCCACCTGGGTGTCGAAGATGGGGTGCGGAATGCTGCCCGACAGGTTGTGGATGAGTTCGATGTCCTGGCGCGCCGAATGGAACACCTTGAGCACCGCCTCGTTGGCCATCAGGTCGAAGAAGGGAGCAAGATCGATTCCCGTTGCCAGCGGATCGATCAGCGCTTCGTGGACGCTGCCGGCCACCTGGGCGAGGCAAAGTTGCGGCCAGTAGGTCTGCTCGCGCATGAATTCGGTGTCGACCGTGACATAGGGCTCGGCGGCGAGCGCCCGGCATAGCGACTTGAGTTCTTCGGTGGTTGTGATGATATCCATGGGTTGGTCCTGGGACTCACATGAACTGAGTCCGTTCGCCAAATCAAGCCTCCGGTCGATCTTTGCCCAAACTTCGTTGCGCCATGCGGGTGAGCGCCGGCGAAGTGCGCAAGAGGGTGATGAAGCGTCCCGCACCTGCCGCGTGCGGGCGCCCGCGCACCCGCATGCGCCACAAGGTGGCGACGACGAGGCTGGCATGCACCACGCTGGTATAGGTGAAGAAGGCCGAAACGCCAAAAGTCTTCATCACCCAGGCGGCCATCACCGGGCCGATCGATGCTCCGAGCGAGAAGAAGAACGAAAGGCCGGCCGCCACCAGCACGAATTGCCCGGGTTTTGCCCGGTCGTTGGCATGCGCCGCCGACAGCGAATAGAGCGGCAGGGCAAACGCCCCGAAGGCAAATATGCCGATATTGTTCAGGAGCGCCGATGTGCCGGCGACCTGCGACAGGAACAGCCCGGCGGCTACCGCGCCCGAGGTCGAGGCGATGAGCACCCAGCGCCGGTCGAGGCGATCCGACAGCCACCCGAGGGGATATTGCAGCACCGCGCCGCCGACGATGCCGGCGCTGATGAACAGCGCGACCGCGGCGGTGTCCATGCCGATATTGCCGGCATAGAGCGGGCCCATCAGCCGGAAGGCCGAATTGGTCAGGCCGATGGTGATGCAGCCGATGCAGGCGACCGGCGAAATGGCCCAGATGGCGCCGACCGAGAATTTTATCTCCTCGGGCGGCTTGGGGTTGGAGCGGTCGCCCAGCGACACCGGCACCAGCGACAGGGCGACCATCATCGCCATGAGGGCAAACAGTGTGAAACCCGCCACCCCGAAGGCGGGGATCATGAACTGGGCGCCGGTGACGACGGAGAGGTCGATCATGCGATAGAGCGACAGCACGCGCGCCCGGTCGGCATTGGGCACCGCCCCGTTGAGCCAGCTCTCGATCGTCATGAACAGGCCGGCAAAGCAGAACCCCAGGACGAAGCGCAGGCCGATCCACACATAGGGGTTGACGATGAGCACCAGCAGCAGGCACCCGGCCGCCGCGATCGCCGCCAGCGCCGCGAACACCCGGATGTGGCCGACCGCGCGGATGAGCCGGGCGGTGAACAGGCACGAGATCAGGAAACCGATGAAATAGCCTGTCCCCATGAGGCCGACGAGGGCCGGGTCGAACCCTTCGTGCGCCGAGCGCAGGGCGATCAGCGTGCCCTGCAGGCCGTTGCCGGCCAGGAGGATGCCGGCGGTGGTCAGGAGTGGGAGGAGCGGTGTGAGATTGACCATCGAGGAAGCCGGGCAGGGTGCCCTGGTCGGAATGAGGCGGGCCCCAACGCTCTAGCCCATGCTGGTGCCCATGACAAATGCCGATGACGGGGGCACGATGTGCCCTCCACGCCGTCCCGTCACCCCGTATCCATCCCGCTGGCCTCGCCATACGTTGCGGCCATGGCGGAATGGATGCCGGTATCAAGTACCGGCATGACGACGGCTTGGTTGTGTCGCTAACCCCAACACACCCGTCACCCCGTGGCTCGACCACAGGGTCCATTCCGCCAAGAGCCCAGCCAGTCGTGCGGTCAGCGGCATGAATGCCGGCATCAAGTGCCGGCATGACGACGGCTTGTTTGTCTCGCTAACCCCAACACACCCGTCACCCCGTGGCTTGACCACGGGGGCCATTCCGCCAACGCCTCAACCAGTCGCGCGGTGAGCGGAATGGATACCGGCATCAAGTGCCGGCATGACGACGGCTTGGTTGTGTCGCTAACCCCAACACACCCGTCACCCCGTGGCTCGACCACGGGGACCATTCCGCCAGGGCCTCAACCGGCTGCAACGCCAGCGGAATGGATACCGGCATCAAGTGCCGGTATGACGACGGCTTGTTTGTCTCGCTAACCCCAACACACCCGTCACCCCGTGGCTTGACCACGGGGGCCATTCCGCCAGGGCCTCAGCCGGCCGCAACGCCAGCGGAATGGATACCGGCATCAAGTGCCGGCATGACGACGGCCTTGTTGTGTCGCTAACCCCAACACCCCCGTCACCCCGTGGCTTGACCACGGGGACCATTCCGCCAGGGCCTCAACCAGTCGCGCGGTGAGCGGCATGGATGCCGGTATCAAATGCCGGCATGACGACGGCCTGGTTGTGTCGCTAACCCCACACACACCCGTCACCCCGTCGCTTGACCACGGGGACCATTCCGCCAGGGCCTCAGCCGGCCGCAACGCCAGCGGCATGGATGCCGGCATCAGGTACCGGCATGACGATAAAGAGTGTTGAGGAAAAAATGCTAACGACAAAGAAATAATCCTTGACTCTGGCTTAAATATGTTCTATGAATGTTCCATTCCTTCCCAACCCCGGGGCGTGACTCGCGAGCCGTCCGGTCATGGGGATCGAATGCGGCTCTCCGTTCGCCTCCTCAACGGAAGGAGGCGAACCGGGGTGCGGGTGTGAACGACCAGCTAAGGGGTCCGGATACTACGGTCCGGACGCGCTTTCGGATCGTTGACCCTTTCGGAGATCGGGTGCCGGCCGGCCTGCAATGGTCGCCCAAAGCGGTTAAAGCTCAGGCATTACCCGAAAGGCGAGGTCCGGAGGCGTTATAGACGCCAGCCGCCCGCTCAGGATGCCGCCGAGGAAAGCGCCGGCAAAGCGCAACCCCTCTATCCCAGTCAAGCGCTCAACCGGCGCTTTCCTCGACCCCCCCGGGACCCTTCGGGCCATCAGGCCGCGGAGCGCGCCAACGCGCCCGTCGATACCCCTCGCCAATCTTGACAATCAGGCCCGTCCGTGCGCCTTTCCGGCCCGACTTCATCGCCGGCCGCAAAGGGCGCCGGTCGATCAGCTTACCTGATTTTTCAAGAGGACGTTCCATGCACGCCTACCGAACCCACACCTGCGGGGCCCTGACCCGTTCAGCCGTCGGCACCGGTGCCCGCCTGTCGGGCTGGGTGCATCGGGTGCGGGACCATGGCGGCCTTTTGTTCATCGACCTGCGCGACCATTACGGCATCACCCAGATCGTCGCCGACCCGGACTCCCCCGCCTTCGCGGCGGCTGAAAGGGTGCGGGCCGAATGGGTGATCCGCGTCGACGGCGAGGTGCGCGACCGCCCTGCCGATACCCTCAACCCCAACCTCCCGACCGGCGAGATCGAAATATTCGCCGCCGCCATCGAGGTGCTGTCGGAGGCCGCCGAACTGCCGCTGCCGGTCTTCGGCGAGCCCGACTACCCGGAGGATCTGCGCCTCAAGTATCGCTTCCTCGATTTGCGCCGCGAGACGCTGCACGCCAACATCATGAAGCGCAATAAAATCGTCTCGGCCATGCGCGAGGAGATGGTGCAGGCCGGCTTCTTCGAATTTGCTACCCCCATCCTCACCGCCTCGAGTCCCGAGGGCGCCCGCGACTTCCTGGTGCCTTCGCGCATCCATCCGGGAAAATTCTACGCCCTGCCGCAGGCCCCCCAGCAGTACAAGCAGCTCATCATGATGTCGGGCTTCGACCGCTATTTCCAGATCGCGCCCTGCTTCCGCGACGAGGACCCGCGCGCCGACCGCCTGCCCGGCGAGTTCTACCAGCTCGACATCGAGATGAGCTTCGTCACCCAGGACGACGTCCTCGGCGCCATGGAGCCGGTGCTGCGCAACGTCTTTCAACGCTTCGCCGAGGGCAAGCCGGTGACTGAAAGCTTCCGCCGCATCGCCTATGCCGATGCCGTCAAGATGTACGGCAGCGACAAGCCCGACCTGCGCAACCCCGTCGTCATGCAGAACGTGACGGAACAATTCGACGGTTCGGGTTTCCGGGTGTTCGCGGGCATGATCGCCGCCGATCCCAGGGTCGAGGTGTGGGCCATCCCGGCGAAGTCAGGCGGCAGCCGCGCCTTCTGCGACCGCATGAATTCATGGGCGCAATCAGAAGGCCAGCCTGGCCTCGCCTATATCTTCTGGCGCAAGGAAGGCGAGGGGCTGGAAGGCGCCGGCCCCATCGCCAGGAACATCGGCCCCGAGCGCACCGAGGCCATCCGCACCCAGCTTGGCCTTGGCGAGGGCGATGCGGTGTTCTTCGCCGCCGGCCGGCCGGAAAAGTTCGCTCCCTTCGCCGGTGCCGCTCGCACCCGCATCGGCGAGGAACTGAACCTCGTCGACCGCGACCGCTTCGAACTGGCGTGGATTGTCGACTTCCCGTTCTACGAATGGAACGAGGACGAAAAGAGGATCGACTTTTCCCACAATCCCTTTTCCATGCCGCAAGGCGGGCTTGAGGCGCTGGAGAACGAGGACCCGCTCACCATCAAGGCGTTCCAGTACGATCTCGTCTGCAACGGCTTCGAGATCGCTTCAGGCGGCATCCGCAACCATAAGTCCGACACCATGGTGAAGGCCTTCGAGATCGCCGGTTCCGGCCGCGACACGGTGGAGGAGCGCTTCGGCGGCCTCTACCGCGCCTTCCAGTACGGCGCTCCGCCGCATGGCGGCATGGCCGCCGGCGTCGACCGCATCGTCATGCTGTTGTGCGGCACGAGGAACCTGCGCGAGATCACCCTGTTCCCCATGAACCAGCAGGCCGCCGACCTGCTCATGGGGGCACCTTCCGAAGTCGGGCCCCGGCAGTTGCGCGACCTCCACATCAGGCTGAACCTGCCGAAGGAGTGAGCGGCGCGTCCTCTACTGGTTGGCCTTCACGTCCACCTGCAAGAGGCTCATCAGCGTTGCCGGATCCTGGCCGGCCTGCATGAACTGCTCCACCTTGATCGGCGCCGGAGCGGCATCGACGCTGATGGAACCGGGGGCTGAGAGGAACGAGTTCACTGCCGCGATCACCTTGTTGGTGAAATCCTGGTTCTTCAGCGCGGTGAGGCTGATCTGTACCGTCGCCGCGGCCGTGGCGATGATCTGGGCGCGGTCCATCTTCTGGGCGGCGGCGAAGAAGTCGAGCAGCCGGTTGGTCAGCGAGGCATCGGAAAAGCCCAGCGACAACCCCGAGATGGTGATGCCGTTGGAAAGGGCGAGCAGCTTGTTCGGGTCCTCATTGCCCTTGCCCTTCTGCGCCTCTTCGACGAGGGCCATGGGGATGCCGGCGACGTTGCCGGCGATGCGGATGGTGCCCATGTCCTTGCCGGTCAGGCCGAAGTTCATGCTGAACGACAGCGATTCGGGCGTGAAGTCGAACTTGACGGTCGAATCGGAGCTGAAGGCGAGCGAGGTGTAGCCCAGTTGCTTGAGCGGAACCTGGTCGCCGGCCATGGCGACAATGTTGTCGGGCACTGCCAGTTCCCCCAGCGTGACCCGCTGCGTGCCCTTGAACCCCCACGGGTCGCCCTCGAACGTCATGTGGATGTTCTTGATCGACAGGCTCTTGTCGGCGATGAGCACGACGACCTCCGGGATGGTCGTCTCGTTCGCCAGTGAAGAGGAGGCGAAGGCCTTTTGGAACGGGCTGGGATTTTCCGGCAGTGCATGCACGTAAAGCCCGCTCATGGTGATGGCGGGAATGGCCGCCACCATCTGGCCGGCGATCTTGAAGGTCATGCCCTTGTAGCTGGCATCGGCCACTTCAAAGCCCTTGCCCGGCATCTCGGTGACGCCCCTGAGGGTGATGCTTTCAGCATCGTACTGGAAATTCATGCCCTCGGGGTAGGCGAAGGAAAAGCCGTTGATGGTGATGGTGCCGTCGCTGCCGGTGTCGATGGACTTGTAGGTCGGCCGGATATTGACATTGAGCGCATAGGCATCGAGCAGCGTCTTCACCACCGGCGGCTCTTCCGCCCGGGCGGCAACCGAAAGCTGGGCGACAAGCGCCCCGGCGAACGACAGAGACACCACGAGACGACGAAGTGCGGTCATGACGCTGCTCTCCCTTTTAGGCGCGTGATGTCACATACTGCGATTAAAGCCCGATTTGGGCAATGGCATTTAAGGATGATACTTCGCCATTCATGCCATACTCGGCTATAGCTGAACAAAGCCTGGCGGTGACCGGGCAAGGGGGGACCAATGCCGCGTATTGTGACCGACGATCTTAAAGAGAGCGCGTTGCGCTATCACCGCGCCGCGCCGGCCGGCAAGCTGGAGATCACGGCGACCAAGCCGTTGTCCAACCAGCGCGACCTGGCGCTTGCCTACTCGCCGGGCGTGGCCGCGGCCTGCCTCGCCATCGCCGACGATCCGCAAGAGATCGATACCTTGACGGCGCGGGCCAATCTTGTCGCCGTCATCACCAACGGCACCGCCGTGCTCGGCCTCGGCAATATCGGCCCCAAGGCCTCCAAGCCGGTGATGGAGGGCAAGGCGGTACTGTTCAAGAAATTCGCCGGCATCGATGTCTTCGATATCGAGGTCGATGCCAGCGACCCGGAACGCTTCTGCGATGTGGTGGCCGCCCTTGAGCCGACATTCGGCGGCATCAACCTGGAGGACATCAAGGGTCCTGAATGCTTCGAGATCGAGGCCTGCCTCAAGGAGCGCATGGGCATTCCCGTCTTCCACGACGATCAGCACGGCACCGCCATCATCGTCACCGCTGCCGTGCTCAACGCCATGGAACTGGCGGGCAAGAAGCTGCATGAGGTAAAGCTGGTGGCCTCCGGTGCCGGTGCCGCCGCCCTTGCCTGCCTCAACCTGCTGGTTGCGCTGGGCGTCAGGCGGGAGAATATCTGGGTCTCCGACATCGACGGCGTGGTCTATGAGGGCCGCACCCAGTCCATGGACCGCTGGAAATCGACCTTTGCCCAGAAAACCGGGGCGCGCACCCTCACCGATATCATCGAAGGCGCCGACATCTTCCTGGGCCTTTCGGCCGGCGGCGTGCTCAAGCCGGAGATGGTGGCGAAGATGGCCGCCCAGCCGCTCATCATGGCGCTGGCCAACCCCAATCCCGAGATCGTGCCCGACGAGGCCCGCAAGGTCAGGCCCGATGCCATGATCTGCACCGGTCGCTCGGATTATCCCAACCAGGTCAACAACGTTTTGTGCTTTCCCTACATTTTTCGCGGGGCGCTGGATGTCGGTGCCACCGCCATCAACGAGGAAATGAAGCTGGCCGCCGTCAAGGCCATCGCCGCGCTCGCCCACGAGGCGCCTTCCGATGTGGCCGAAAGGGCCTATGGCGGTGATGTCCGGGTCTTCGGGCTTGAATCCCTCATTCCCACCCCCTTCGACCAGCGCCTTATCCTGCGCATTGCTCCCGCCGTTGCCCGCGCCGCCATGGAATCGGGCGTGGCACGCCGGCCGATCGGGGATTTTCAGGCCTACGAGGAACGCCTCAACCGGCTGGTGTTCCGCTCCGGCTTCGTCATGAAGCCGGTGTTCAACCGCGCCCGCGACAATCTCAAGCGTATTGCTTACGCCGACGGCGAGGACGAGCGCATTCTGCGTGCCGCCGCCGCCATCCTTCAGGACAAGGTCGCCATCCCGGTCCTCATCGGTCGTCCCGAGGTGATCGAAACTCGTATCGAGCGCTATGGCCTGTCGATCAAGCCGGGCCGCGACTTCGAACTGATCAACCCCCAGGACGATCCGCGCTACCGCGACTACGTGGACACCTACCTCGCGCGCACCTGCCGAAAGGGTGTCACCCCCGACACCGCCCGCACCCTGGTGCGCACCAACTCCACGGTGATTGCCGCCGTCGCGGTGGAGCGCGGCGATGCCGATGCGATGCTGTGCGGCCTCGACGGGCGCTTCAACCGCCATCTCGATATCATCCGTGACATCCTCGGCCTCGCTCCCGGCGTGCGCGAACTCTCCACGGTCTCCATGGCCATCCTCAATCGCGGTTTCTATTTCTTCGCCGATACCTATGTGACCCCGGATCCTCGACCTGAAGACATTGTCGACCTGACCCGTTTGACCGCGACGACGGTTGCGCGTTTCGGCATCACACCCAAGGTGGCGCTCCTGTCGCATTCCAATTTCGGCTCTTCGCCTGACCAGAGCGCCGCCAAGATGCGCCGGGCGCTGCAGATCCTGCACGGCGACTATCCCGAACTCGAGGTGGAAGGCGAGATGCAGGGTGACGTGGCGCTCGATGCCGAACTGCGCCACCGGCTGTTTCCCCAGTCGCGCCTCAAGGACGAGGCCAACGTCTTCATCATGCCCAACCTCGATGCCGCCAACATCGCCTATAACCTGGTGAAGTCGCTGGGCGACGCCACTCCCGTCGGCCCCATCCTGGTCGGCGTGAGGAAGCCCGCCCACATCCTTACCCCGTCGGTGACGGTGCGCGGCGTCGTCAACATGACGGCCATCGCCGCGGTCGACGCGCAGGGCAGGGGGGAGTGAAGGGTGAGCGCCGTTGGGTCCTGAACCTGGTGAATGAATGGGTAGAGTAAATATGAGCACCGCCCCTGAAGACGCACCGGATGAAGCTTTTTTGCGCACGTCCGCGCGTATCAAGGACCAGAAAGCCGACGCCTTGTTCGAAAGCTTGCTGGAAGGAAATGGCGGGAATTTTGCCGTCGTCAAATTCTATGGCATCCACAGGTATGTTCTGGGCGACCACGCCGCCGCCGTTCGCCATTTGCAGCGCGCTCGCGACCTGGACGGCGCCGACAGGGAGTGCCTGCTCTATCTGATGCGGGCGCTGCATGCCGGCACCCGGAAAGATGAAGCCGGCCGCGTCGCCGAGGCGATCCTCGATATCGATCCGGGCAATGCCGAGGCCATGCGGCTTCTGGCCCGCCATCACCTCGCGGCCAGGCAATGGAACGAAGCGCTCATCATGTGGCGCCGCATTGCTGAAAACGCCGCGAACGATCACGAGGCGGCCTTGCAGATCGCGCGCCTGGCCTGGCGCCTCGAAGACTTCGACCTGGCCGAGACCTCTTCCAGGGCCATGCTGGCGATACAGCCGGACAATTTCGAGTGTCTCGACATCTGCGTGAAGGCGCTTCATAGAGCGCGGCGATATGGCGAAATGGCCGAACTGCTGCCGCAATACGCGCGCCGGGACTGGGACAACGCCGTCAAATTCCTCGACAACCTCGATGCCGCCGAGGTCTTCCAGCCGCTGGCCGAAGCCCTTGCCGCGCTGGTGCGGGTCACGCCGCCCCTGGAGGCGGCCGTCGACTGGGCCTCGCGTTTCGAGTTTCGCTGCCTCGCCGATGCCGTGGCGCTCGAATTGCGCGAGGATGACATTGGCGCAGCGGCCCTCTATCGCGCCGTTCTGACCATCAGCCCCGAAAACCGCGAGGCAAAGAGCTCTCTCGAGCGGCTGAAGCGGAATGTCACCCTGTCGCTGCGCGAGGCGCAAAAGGACAATCGGCCTGAGGACATCGTAAGGGCCTCGGGAGAACTGCTGCGTCTCGATCCGGGATCGGACGAGGCACATTTCGCCCTCGGCCGCCTTCACCTTATGCAAGGCGAACACGAACAGGCCCTGGGGCATCTGCGCGAGGCTGTGGCGGCAAGCCCGGAAAATGTCTGGTATCAGCTCAACTATGGGCGCGCGGCGTTGAACTGCAAGCAGTATGGCGACGCGCTCGGCGCCTTCGCGATGATCGAAGGGGCCGCAGGCAACGTCAATCCGGCCTATCGCAGCGAAGCCGTGAAATCGATCGAGCGCATCAACCGGGTGGCCATGGCGGAGGCGCGCAAGCGGATCGCAGATCATCGCTTTACGCGGGCCGCGCAGTTGCTCGACATCGCGCAGCAGGCCGGCAAGGATAGCGGCGAAGTCGATGCGTTGCGCGATACGCTGCAGCGGCGGATGTATTCCGACGTCTCGTCGCAATACCGGGAGAATGCCGAAAATTCCCTGGGTGCGGTCGAGGCGTTTCTCGCCCTGTTTCCCGACGAGCAGCGTGCGCTGGTGATGCATGGCCGGTTGGCGATGCAGAACCGCGATTTCCAGGCGGCGCTGCAAAGCTGGGAACGTGCCGCCGCGGGCGCGCCCGACGATGCCCACTTTCACCTGCAGATTGCGCGCTGCCACAACTGGCTGAAGTCACCCGCTGCGGCCGCTGCCGCCGCTCAAAAGGCATTGCAATGCGATCCGGACCTGCAAGAGGCCAGGTCGATCGTCGACAACTTCAAGGCCCCGCAGGACGTCTGATGCATCAGTGATGGCCACAAGCGAAAGCACATGCGAGATGAACCGGGTCAGCCCCATGGCCGCAACCGCACCGCCGCTCACACCGCAGCGGCTGCGCGATCTGGCGCAAACCCATTTTCGTGCCGGGCGCCTGAACGAAGCTCTCGAATGCCTCGATCTGGCCGAGCGCGACCGGCCGGCCTCCCCGGGCGCGCTCAAGCTGCGCATGCTGGTGCTCATCAAATCGGGCAGGCCGGACGAGGCCGGCATGCTTCTGCCGCGGCTCCTGGCGGTCAAGCGTGATGACGAGGCCTGGCAGCGCAGCCTGGCACGGATGGCCGTCAGGTTGCGGGACTGGCAGGTAGCGGGCGATGCCTGGTCGAAAGTCCGCCAACATGATCCCGCCGATGAAGAAGCTATGCGCGGCCTGCTGCGCGTCCACCAGGCACGCGGCGAGCACTCCATGGTGCTTGAGGCCGTCGAGGCCCTGTCCGGAACGGCCTCGCCTCCATCGGACCTGGAGCAGGCAAGGGCGGGCGCCCATGTCGGGCTCGGGCAGCTTCACCGCGCCCTGGAACTGGTGCGCCGGCTGCTCGTTGCGGATCGCGAACGCACCATTGTCTGGCTCGATGGTCTCGATGGCCCGTGGTGGATACTGATCAAGGTTCAGGCACTGATGGCCGATGAACTTGCGCCCGATCCCGGTGCCCGGCGGCTGCGGCTGCTGGCCGCCAGTCTGGCCAGGGGGTTCGATGCGGAAATCCGCAAGGACTGGATCGCCGCCTATGCCGCCTTTCGCGCTGCCACCATTGCCGATGGAGCCAATCCCGATGCCAGCGACGGGCTGAGACGCATCCATACCCAACTGGTCCCGCTTTTGTCGTCGCCAGGGTCGCCGCAGATCGACGTGGCGGATGCCCTCGGCGCCGTGTTTTGCGACGACGAGCTTGCGGCACAATGGGAACCCGTCTTGCACCGCCTGGTGCACGAGAGCGACTGGCCGACCGCCCGCCGGCGCCTGAGCGAAGCCCTGCCGCCGCGCCTGGTTCCCGCCGTGTCGGCCGCGGTAGGCCGGACCGCGCTGTTGAAGTTCAAGCAAGGCGACCCGGACAGCCGCCACTACAGCGAACTGCACATGGCGATCGACGGGCACGACCTGAAGATCAAGACGATTGACACCCTGTTGCGCCTGAAGCGGTGGTGGCGCGGTGACGGGCCGGTGCCGGATTGAGCGAGGCCTCAGTCGCGGGCGAGCATTGGCGCTGGCAGCCTGCCGCTATACAATGATGCAGCGCGAGGGCGTTCAGAGGTTGAGTGATGTGTGGCATTGCAGGCGTATTGCTGCGCTCCGGCGCGCTTCCCGACGACGAGGTCGTTGCCCGGGTCGCCGCCATGATCGCCCAGGTGGCGCATCGTGGCCCCGACGGTTCTGGCGTCAAGCTGGCGGGTGAGGCCGGCCTCGGACACCGCCGCCTGTCGATCATCGATCTCAATGCCCGCGCCTCCCAGCCCATGTCGACAGCCGATGAAATGTTGTGGGTGGTCTTCAACGGCGAGATCTACAACTTCATCGACCTGCGGCGCGAACTGGAGCAGGCAGGCGCGGTGTTCCGCACTACCAGCGACACCGAAGTCCTGCTGCACGGCTGGCGCGTGTGGGGCGAGGGCCTGGTGGCACGGCTGCGCGGCATGTTCGCCTTTGCCCTGTGGGATCAACCCAACCGGACCATGCTCCTGGCGCGCGATCGCTTCGGCAAGAAGCCGTTGTGTTATGCCGAGCATCCCGAAGGGCTGCTTTTCGCCTCGGAGATCAAGTCGCTGCTGGAATGGCCGGGCCTTGCCCGCGAGGTCGATCTCGAGGTCATCCACAACTATCTCACCTTCGGTTACTGCATCGCCAGCAAGTCCGCCTTTGCCGGGGTGCGCAAGCTGCCGCCGGCGCACTATCTTGTCGCCACGCCCGGACGCCCGCCGCGGCTCGAGCGCTATTGGCGTCTCGCCGAGGTCGATCCGAGGCTTGGCAAGCGTTCGCGCAAGTCGCTGGCGGGCGAATTGATCGAGCGGCTCGACGATGCGATCCGCTGCCGGCTGGTATCGGATGTACCGCTCGGCGCCTTCCTGTCGGGCGGTGTCGATTCCTCCGGCGTGGTGGCGCGCATGTCGACGATGATGAGCGAACCGGTCAAGACGTTCAGCGTCGGCTTCGATATCGATGGCTATGACGAGACGCCGTTTGCCGAAACGGTCGCCCGGCGCTATGGCACCGACCACCGCGCCTTCACGATGGACTATGGTCTGGTGCGCGAACTGCCGCGCCTCATCTGGCACTATGGCGAGCCCTATGCCGATTCATCCGCGCTCGTCACCTATGCGCTGGCCCGCGAGATCAGGAAGCATGTGACCGTGGCGCTCACCGGCGACGGCGGTGACGAGATGTTCCTTGGCTATCTCCGCTACCATCGCTTTCGCGAGTTGCTGGGCTCGCTCAATGGCAGGGCGGGTCCTTCCATGCCCTACAGGCAACTCCTCAGCCCCGACCAGCCGTGGCGCATTCGCGACTATTATGTCCGACGCATCGCCACATTCCGCGACGAACACAAGCAGGCGGGTTATGGCGCCAACCTGGTCGACCAGCTCTTCTGCACCTCCGCCGACCGCATCGGTTCCACCCTGGAGGCTGCCAACGACGACGATGCCATCGATCGCGCCGCGCGCGCCGAGACCGGCTTCTATCTGCCCGACGATCTTCTGGTGAAGGCCGACGTCGCCACCATGGCCGCTTCGCTTGAAGGTCGCAGCCCCTTCCTCGACCATGAACTGGCCGACTGGGCGGCGAGCCTGCCGCAGCGGGCGAGGGTTTTCGAGCGCGCCGGCCAGCCCGAGATGAAGGCCCTCTTGAAGTTTGCACTCGAACCTCACCTGCCCGAGGACCTGCTGTATCGCCGGAAGCAGGGCTTTTCGGTGCCGGTAAAGCATTGGATGCGCCACGAGATCCGCGACTTCATGACCGATGTGCTGACCAGCGCGAAGTTCCGCCAGCGCGGCCTGTTCACCCCGGCCTATGTCGAGCACATGATGACCCGGCACTTTGCCAGCCAGGAAGATCACGGCACACGGCTGTGGGCGCTTTTGTGCCTCGAATTGTGGTTCCAGACCTTCATGGACAGGCGCCAGCCCGGGCCTCTGGAGATCGACGTCATGGCGCCGGGCATTGAGTCCCGGTTCAGTTACGCAAGTTGATGGTGGCGGTGATCGCCAATACGGCAGGCGCGGACCCGGCTGGGGAAGGCGAGGTGCTGTGGGCCTGGGCCGACGGCCGCTTTACCGCGGCCATGCACGCCGCCCGCCAGCGCGAGCCGCAAGTCGCCCTCGCCGAGATCGACGCCATCCTGACGCGCTGCCCGGATCATATCATGGCGGTCCTGCTCGGCATCGATCTGGCACGCCGCCGCGAAGACGGGCACCGGCTCACCTATTACCGGGCCCTGCTGCTGGCGCTTCGGCCGGGCAATGTGGCCAATCGCGTCGATCTGGCCGAGGCGATGACCCGTAGCGCCGCCCACCAGGCCGCCCAGGACCTCATGGAGCACCTGCCTCCGGGCGCCGTGGACGCCGATGCATTGATTGCCCTGAAACTGCGCGCGGCAGGACACTCGGGCGAGGCCTTGCGGCTAGACCTGATGCTCGATCGCGAGGCGGTCGCGGGAACCTCCGGGGCAGCCATCCAACAGGTCGAAAGGATAGCCGCGGCGCTGGCCGACAGCGGTGATGGGGAAATTGCGCTGCGCTGGCTCGACCGGCATGAGCGGACCATGGGGGCGCACCCCCTCATTGCCTACCGGCGCGCCCAGATCCTTTATGGGTTGCAGCATTGGGACGCGGCGCATCAGGCCTTCGGTCGCGTGGAGGCAAATGGCCTCGATCCCGGCCGCCAACGCGCCGTCGCCATCTTCCGTGCCCGCGCCAGCCGCAACGCCGACAATCTGGCCCGCGCCTTCGATGAATTCGAAGCCATCTTCGCAGCCGAGCCCGAAAATGCCGAGGCATGCGATTTCCTGGTGCGTCAGCACTGGCTCGAAGGTCGCAACGAGGTGGCCGCCGCCGCCATCGAGCGCTTTGCCGAGGCATCGCCCGATGACCCTGCCGCGACATGGCTGAAGGCTGAAACCCTGAAGCGCCAGGGCGCCCTCCAGGAGGCGCGCGATATCTATGCCGCCGGTTTGACGGCGCACGCCGGCGTCGTGAGCCTTCGCTGTCGCTATGCCGACCTTCTGACCGATATGGGTGATCTCGATGCGGCGCAGCAGGTTCTCGATGATGCCGCCGCCGTCGAGCCCGCATCGGTGATGGTATTCAATCGCCGCATCGCCCTGGCCCGGCGCCGTGACATGCCACCGTCGCAGATCATAACTATGTGTGAGACCATTCTGGCCCATGTTCCGGGCCAGGCCGACGCGCTGCTGCAACGCGCCAATTCCATCCTGCGCATGGGCCGCCGCGTTGAAGCCTATCATCGCTTCGTCGAAGGTGCTCGGCTCAACCCCTCGGTCGCGGCATTCTGGCGTTCGGCGGCGCAGATGGCCGTCAGCCTCAACCGCAAGGCCGAGGCGAAGGAACTGGCCGATGAGGCGCGCGCCAACTTCGATGAAACGCGGCCGCCCCACCTGTGCATGCTTGCTGCCGTCTACGAGGCGGCCGACGACATGCAAACGGCCTTCGAGTTCGCGAGCAAGGCAACCGGGATCGACCCCGCATCGAGCGAGGCGCATACGGCCATGGGCCGGCTGCTGGTCGCGGCGGGCCGCTATGACGAGGCCTGGTCTCACTTGCGCGCTGCCGACCTCGGGGCCTCGCGACCCATTGAGATAACCGCGCTGCTTGCCCAGGTGGCCGCCGGGTTTCGCTACCTGCGTCCCAGCCAGGCCGATCTGGTCGAGATCGAGCCCTTGCCGGGGCGTTTCCCCGACGTGCTGCTGGAGCGGATCGGCGAGTTGGAAGCCCCGCTGCAATCCGAACCGTGCGAAGCGACGGTCATGCACGTCACCAGTTCGCTGGCGGCCGGCGGCGCCGAACGCCAGGTTGCGACCACCGTCGCCGCCATGGCGCGCGACCGCCCGGGCCGCGGCGTCGCACTTGTGGCCGACGACATCGATCCGATGACGTCCCGCGATGTGTTCCTGCCGGTGGTCGAGGCCGCCGGAGTCACCATGCATGTCCTGCGTCAGATGCGTGAGGCCGCGGAGTGGCGCGAATTGCTGGTGGAGCGCCCCGAATGCGCCGCCCGGGTGCGCCTGATCGCTGCCCTGCCGCCCGACATGCAGCGTGTCGCCCTGCCGCTCTATGTACTGCTCGCCCGACGCCGGCCGCGCGTGGTGCATCTGTGGCAGGATATGATCGCAGTGTCGGGCGGCCTTGCCGCCATCCTTGCCGGGGTGCCGCGCATCGTGCTCGGCACCCGCAGCACCCGCCCGGTCGAGCAGCAGCGCTTCCGGCGCTATTTCGAGAGCGCCTACAAGGCATTCCTGCAGCGCCCCGGCATCACCATGATCAGCAATTCGCGCAACGGCGCTGCCGACTATGAAGACTGGCTCGGCCTGGCGGCGGGCAGCGTCAAGGTGATCTACAACGCTTATGACTTCGCCCGGATGCGTGCCCGCACCAATGCCGGGGCGCGCGCCGCGATACGCAAGCAACTGGGCCTGCCGGGCGATGCCCTGGTGATCGGCGGGGTCATGCGGCTGTCTTTCGAGAAACGGCCGGAACTATGGACGCGGGCGGCCATCGAACTCGCTTCACGCGACCCTCGCGTACATGGCCTGCTGGTTGGCCAGGGTCCCATGCAGGCCGAACTGGAAGCAGAAATTGCCGCCCACAACCTGAGCGGCCGTATCCGTCTGGTGGGGCAGCAAAGCCCGATCGAACCCTGGATGTCGGCCATGGAATTGTTGTTCCTTTCCTCGCTCACCGAAGGCCTCCCCAACGTCCTCATCGAGGCCCAGTCGCTGGGCGTGCCGGTGGCCACCATGCGGGTGGGCGGTGCGCCGGAGACGGTGATCGAGGGCGAGACCGCCGTGATCGCCGATGAGGGTGACATCGCGGTTATTGCCTCGACCCTGGCCTCGCTGCTGCTTGATGCGCCGCGCCGTGCCGCCTTCGCCAGGGCCGGCAGGGCGTGGACCCGCACCACCTTCAGCACCGAGGCCATGCTGAGGAGTCTCGATGCGCTCTACGGGAATGCCCCATGACAGAGCCCGCCGAACTGACGTCGCTGCCGGCCGGCGAACGCCTGAGGCGTCTCTACGAACTCCACAACGCCAGGGAATTTGCCGTGATCGCCGCCCTCGGCAGCGGTCATATCGCCACCGCGCCCATGCCCGAGGCGCTGATCGTCGCCAACGCCTGCTACCAGCTCGACGATTGCCGCGAAGCGCTGTCGGCGCTGCGCCGGCGCGCCATCGAGGACCGCTTCGCCGACCGCCATATCAACCTGTTGCTCGGCATGGCCAGGCGGGCGGAAGACTGGCGCGAACTGATCGCCATTTGCAAGATCGCCATCCGGCGCGATCCCGCCAGGTCCGAACTGGCCGGCTATGTGGCCACCGCCCTCAGGCGGCTCAGGCGTACGCGTGAGGTGGAGCGGCTGTGCGCCCATGTCGTCTGGCTCTACCGGCGAGGCCGCCTGCCGACCGGCCTGTTCATCGATATCCTGCGCGCCATGCGGACCCGACGCCCGGTGCTGGCGCTTGAGCACGAAATCGGACCCCTCAGCGACAGGTCGGCCCGGGGCTCCTTCATCGAGGCCCTGATAGAGCTGTCGCGGTTCGATGAAGCCGGTTCGGCGATGCGGCGCCTGGGTATCGCACCTGACGATCTGTCGGCCGCCAACCGGGCCGCCATGGTCTACCTGGAGGATCGCAAGCAAGCGCTTGGTGTGACCAGCTTTGCCGCCTTGCGCACCGCCGTCCTCGCTGCCCTGGACGGCGCCTGCCGGCCGGATGCCGGGCCCGGCCGGCCGGCAGCGTCGCGACGGATACTCGTCATGGCCTCCTCGCTCGGCATGGGTGGCAGCGAACGCCAGTTGTCCTATCTGGTCGACGGCCTCGCCCGGTGGGCCAAGGTGACCATCTATTGCCAAACCGCCAGGGGCCACGCGCGGGCGAGCTACGAATTCGCCTGCCCTATCCACTATGTGGGCGATGACGACCTGACAGGGATTGGCCGCGAGACGGATGGCGGTCTGTCGGAGAGCCTGTCGCAGGATCTGCAATTCGTGTTCGGCACCGCCGCCATCGCCGACATTTGCGCTCTGGCCGTGAAGTTCCGGCCGGACGTCGTCTACTGTGCCTATGGGCTACCCACCGAAGCGCTGCTTGTGGCGCACGCCTTGGGCATGACGAATGCGCTGGTGCGTTTCGGCGGTGAGACTTTCTACAATAACTTCGATACCAGCGACGACAACCGGCGACGCATCGAGGTGGCGGAGTACTGTTGCCGGGAATTGAGCGACAGCGCCCGGTTCGTGACCAACAGCCATTTCGCCCGATCGGCATGGGCGCATCGGGTGCACCTTCCCGAAACGGCAGTAACGGTCATTCCCAACGGTGTTCCGTCTCCCGATGTGGCCGATCCGACGGCTGCTCCCCCTTGGACCTTTCCCGCCAATGCCTTCGTGGTCGGCTGGGTGGGACGTTTCCATGACATCAAGCGACCGCGCCTTTGGCTCGATGTGGCCTTCGAACTGGCAAGGCGTCATGCCGATGTGCATTTCCTGATGATCGGTGACGGCCCGCTGAGAGCCGATGCCGAGGCGCGCATCGCCCGCCACGGACTGGAAGGGTGCTTCGTGTTCACCGGCGTCCTGTCGGGATCGCTGTCGGCCGGCTACCGGGCGATGGACGTGCTGCTGCAAACCTCCGCAACCGAAAGCTTTCCCAATGTCATCCTTGAAGCGCTGAGCCACGGCGTCCCTGTTGTCGCCCGCCCGGTTGGCGACATTGCGCTGATCCTCGACGACCGGCGCCTTGGCCTGTGCGTCGATGGCGATGAGGTGGCGGCCTATGTGCGCGTTATCGAGGCGGTCCGCCACGACAGGCACCGGCTCGCCGCCGACAAGGACTATCGCAGCCGCCATGTGCTGGAGCGCTACGGCATGGACGCCATGTGCCAGGCCTATGCGCGCCTGCTGGACGTCGGTGCGGGTGGGGTGGTGGGCGAAAGTACCGAAATGCGGCCTTTGCCGGACGTCGAAAAGATGACATAACCCGCGGGGCCCGCTGGCTCGCCGGCGATACCGTCAACCCCAATCAGCAGCCATGAACATCGACAACGCCACCATCGCGATCATCGGCCTCGGCTATGTCGGCCTGCCGCTGGCGGTCGAATTCGGCAGGATGCGTCCGGTCATCGGCTTTGACGCCAACGCGGCACGAATTCAGGCCCTGCGCGCCGGTGTGGACGATACGCTCGAAGTCGATCAGGCCGAACTTGCCGCTGCCCGCCATCTCACCTTCAGCGGCGATGCGGGCGACCTCGAGACCTGTGGTGTCTTCATCGTGGCCGTGCCGACACCCGTCGACAAGGCCAACCGTCCCGATCTCGAACCGCTGCGTCGCGCCACCGAAACAGTTGGCAAGGCCATGCAACCGGGCGCCGTCGTGGTCTATGAATCGACCGTCTATCCCGGTTGCACCGAGGAGGTCTGCGTTCCGCTGCTCGAGCGTTTGTCTGGCCTCACGTTCAATCAGGATTTCTTCGTCGGCTACAGCCCCGAACGCATCAATCCCGGCGACCGCCTGCACCGGCTTTCCTCCATCGTCAAGGTGACCAGCGGATCGACCACGGAGGCCGCCGAGGCCATCGACCGGCTCTATGCCGGCATCGTGGAGGCGGGCACGCACAAGGCCGCCAGCATCCGCGTCGCCGAGGCGGCCAAGGTGATCGAGAACACTCAGCGCGACCTCAACATCGCACTGATGAACGAATTGTCCATCATCTTCGATCGCCTCGGCATCGACACCGGCGAGGTACTGGCGGCGGCCGGCACCAAGTGGAATTTCCTGCCCTTCCGGCCCGGGCTGGTCGGCGGCCATTGCATCGGCGTCGATCCCTACTATCTCACCTACAAGGCGCAGGAGGTGGGTTACCATCCCGAGGTCATCCTCGCCGGCCGGCGTATCAACGACGGCATGGGTAGTTACGTGGCCGACCGGGTGGTCAAGTTGATGCTCAAACGCAATATCGCCGTGGCCGGTGCGCGGGTTCTGGTCCTTGGCTACGCCTTCAAGGAAAACTGCCCCGACATGCGCAATTCCAAGGTCGCCGATATCGTTGCCGCACTAGGTGACTACAACGCCACGGTCGACGTCTACGATCCATGGATCGACGGCCAGCAGATCGCGTTCGACAGGTGCCTGAGGGAATGGCCGAAGGATGCCGACTACGACGCCATCATCGTGGCGGTGGGGCATCGGCAGTTCATCGAAGCCGGGATTGAGGCCATCCGCAAGCTGGGCAAGCCGCAGGCGGTAGTCTACGACGTCAAGGGCATCTTTCCCCGCCATCTGACGGACGGTCGCCTGTAATGAAGATCCTGGTCACCGGCAATGCCGGATTCATCGGCTTTCACGTCGCGAAGTGCCTGATCGAGAGGGGCGATGCGGTGGTCGGTTTCGACGTGGTCAACGACTATTACGACCCGGACCTGAAGGAATCCCGCCTCAGGCTGCTGACCGAGCTGGCTGGCCGCACTGGTGGCGATTACAGCTTCGTGCGCGCCGACCTTGCCGATGCGGCAAGGGTCAACGATTGCTTTGCCGCCCACCGCTTCGACCGTGTCATCCACCTGGCCGCCCAGGCTGGCGTGCGTTATTCGTTGGAAAATCCGCACGCCTATGTGCACAGCAATATCGTCGCCTTCACCAATATCCTGGAAACCTGCCGGCATAACGAGGTGCCGCACCTCACCTATGCCTCGACCTCCAGCGTCTATGGCGCCAATACGAAGATGCCCTTTTCCGAACACCAGGGCGTCGATCATCCCCTGCAGTTCTACGGCGCCACCAAGCGGGCCAACGAATTGATGGCCCATGCCTACAGCCACCTGTTTCGCCTGCCGACCACGGGGCTGCGCTTCTTCACCGTCTATGGGCCGTGGGGGCGTCCCGACATGGCCTTGTTCCAGTTTACCCGCAACATTCTCAAGGGCGAGCCCATCAAGGTCTTCAACCACGGCAACCATTCCCGCGATTTCACCTATATCGACGACATCGCTAAAGGCGTGATCCGCGCCAGCGATGCAATTGCCGCGCCCAACCCCGACTGGGACAGCGCCAGTCCCGATCCCGCCACCAGCAACGCGCCCTACCGGATTTTCAACATCGGCAACTCCAACTCGGTGAAGCTCGCCGACTATATCGCTGCCATCGAGAAGGTGCTCGGCAGGACGGCGATCAAGGAGATGCTGCCGCTGCAGCCCGGCGATGTACCCGATACCTTTGCCGATGTGAGTGAGCTTGAGGCGCGCGTGGGCTATCGCCCGTCCACTCCGGTGGAAGAAGGCGTGGCGGCCTTTGTTGAGTGGTATCGCGAGTTCTACGGCGTTTGATCGCTGGTCTCGCCGCCATCATCCGGCGGCGCATGGAGCTCCGGCGTCAGGATCGATCCCAGGTTGCGGTAATAGTCTTCCAGTTCGCAGTTCCTCACGATGGTGCGACCGTACAGTTCGCGCTCGGCCATGAAGGGAATGTCCTCGCGGTCGTAGAACCAGATGTGCAGGCTCTGTCCGAGGTCCAGGTAGAAAATGTCGGGGTACTCGCGGACCAGCCGGACCATGAACCAGTAGGCAAAGGACGAACCCTGCATGAGGAACAGCGGTCGCCCGGTGTTGTGGGCCCGGGCGATGTCATTGGCTTCGGCGATCTTCTCGCGGGCGGCCCGCAGGAGGTCATGGCGCAACGGATAGCTATTGTGGGGCGGAATGCAAAGATGCAGCAGCCAAGGCAGGCTCCAGCGTTTGCCCAGCGAGGCCAGGCGCTCGCCGCCCATGAAGATTACCGGCCGTTGCCGGGCCAGGGCGGGCAGGTGCCTTATCGGTCCAGCTATCGACCAGCGCTTGAACAGGTTGGCGTCATAGAGCGATTCGGCCGGATCGAAGAAGTCGGCAAAAATGCGCAGACGCGCGATGTCCACCGGCTTGAGCTTGAGCGTGCGGTAGAAAAGCTGCTCGTCGGCAGTCGGAAAGCCCTTGAAGCTGACGGCAATCATCAGATCATCATTGGGCACATGACGGCGCAGGTCGGCGAACATCTCGGGAAGGACGTTTTCCGCGAACACCGCTTCGCCCGGATAGAATTCGTCGCACAGGCGCATGGTGAGCCGGCTGACCTGTTGATCGCTGAACCCAAGCCCCGCAACCGCCCTGGCGACCCGGCCGCGATAGCGTTCGTAGACATAGATGGCATCCCAGTCGCCGTGCGAAAGCCGGGCGAACGCAAACGGATTGTCGTCGCGCAGGCGATCGAAGAGAGCCTCCGGTGGCGGCACCAGCAGACGATAGGATCTGCCCGCCACCTCGAGGGCGATGGTGCGGGCGTCAGCCAACCTTGCTGCCGCAGCGAGGCATGCGGCATTGTTGCTTTTCAGGTCGATGTCAAAGACCTTCGTCGGCAGGAAAGTTGGTGTCTTCTCGACCAGGCGCAACGCGTCCTGGAGCCGGAACTCGGCAGGCCCTGCGCCGTATTGGTCGAGGAAATGCAGGACGGGATCGTCCAGCCCGACCTCAGGATGCAGGATGCGATAGACAAGCGGGTCGAATCTGGGGGTAGGTTTGAATCCGCGTGCCAGTCCGATGGTCGCGAAGTGCTCGAACGCATCCATCCCCGAAGGGATCTCTTCACGGTAGGTGCTTAAATAGTAGCCAGCGTCGAACAATCCGGCCTCCAGGATTCGCCCAACGTTTTCTGGTGTCATGGCATTGGCCGTGGTCGCCAAAGGCAGCTCCCCTACGAGGGAGAATCCGAATGGTTGATGCCAGCATTCGCACTCTGGCGTCCTAAACCGCCAACTTGCGGCAAAGATAGACGCCAGTACCTGGCCCGGACGGCCTGTCGAGGATTTCAACGCCGGCGTCACGAAGCGCTGCCTCATACTCTTCGGAAGTAAAAAGCCCGAGAACATCCCGTTCGGTAAAGTGGTGAACGTCCTGCGTGTCTCCAACCAGATGATGTATCACCGAGACACACTTTCCCCTCACGTTCTTCTGCACGTACATCCAGGCTAGTTTGCCTTCGTTGTCTTCGACCGTATTGAGCACAAGGTGATTATGCCAGTGCTGTTCCGGCGTAAAGTACGGTTCCAGGAGCAGTAACCCGCCGGTGTTGAGGTGGCGGACCATATTAGCTATGGACGCGCGCATGCGTTTGACCGTTTTCACGAAACCGATTGATCTGAACAAGCAGGCGACCACATCGAATTGCCGTCCGAATTTGAAGTCGGCCATGTCGGCCCGCACAATTCTGGCCTGCGGACAGCGCTTGCGGCTGATCTCGACCATGGTTTCGTCGATATCGAGTCCGGCCACTTCATAATCCCTGGCAAACAACTCCAGATAGCGGCCGGTGCCGCAGGCACACTCCAGAAGTGTCCGGGCATTCGGCAGAAGCGCGCTGATCTTCGTCTGTAGATCGGCGTGGCGCCGTCCATAGTCATAAAAGCTCATCATACGATCGTAGAACCGAGCGGACTTCACGTACATGGATTGCCCACCAAACCGGGAAATAGACGCACAATTTTGGCGAGGCAAACTAGCCATCGGGGCTCTGGGTGTCAATTGACACCGACGTTTCCCCCGATTGTCAGTCATCAATCTTCCTTGGACCGAGGGGTTTGGGCTGCACCGGTGAGCGGCCGCTTTGGATGATCTTGTGTCCTGCTTCCCCGGCGCCGGGTGTGGCGTTTCGATGCCCGCGGCGGCGTGTTCAGGGCTCTTGATCTAACGCGCTTGGGCACCAGACCGGCGTGCTGCCCAAGGCGACATCGACCCTAGGCGTTGCGATTTTTTCAATGCGACGAAAGCATCGGTTGTCGGCCATTTTGCCTATATACGCTCTCCTGCGCGATAGGCGGGAAAATAATTGCTTCCGATCTGCTTTCTGTCTTTCGCAAGACGAGCATAGGCGTGGCGGTTGAGGATTTTCCCGCACAGGTAGACCATGCGCTCATTGCTTGAAAATCTCCGCTTGAACACGCCAAGCCCGTCCGACGTGTCGGCTTCAATCCCCGACACGCCGCCCCAGCTCATCCACCTTGCCCGGCTGGCGAAATACTCGATCTCGAACACATTGAGTGCTGTCGATGCCCCGATACGATACCCGCGCGCGCTGTAGGCGGCGAGGTGGGCATAGACGACATCGCCCTGCATGAGGTCCACATGCATTCCAACAGTCAGATCTTCATGCACTGCGCGCATTACGACGGCGCCCGGTACACGGAAGAGCCGCCGGATGGCATCCTCTGATAGCGCCCTGACGCCGGCAAGAGAGTGCCGGCCGCTAAGCTCCAATTGCAGGGTGATCCACTCCTCCACCAGGTGCTGCGGGTTCTCCAGAACCTCAATCTCTAGCTGAGGTAGGAGTTTGTGCGCGCTTCGATAACGGCTTTTCGAAACGTAATCCTGTACGGGCAGACTCAGGTCAGCGATGTAATGCGGCTTGTAGGGGATCACATGATCGAACAGGCGGCGCAGGTGTTCCTCATCAAGAGGACAAAACGGGTCAGTGACCAGCGAGGCGCCAATCAGGTGATCGCTCAGCGCGTCGAGGTCGGCGCCGAGCCCTGCCCAGTTTCGACAGCAAAAAACGGGGTAGGGACCCATCGCGTCATGATGATCCGAGCCGGGGATAGCACGCTTCAGCAACCAGCCTCCCGATCGGGGCAATGGCAGGACCGTGCCCCACTCAGCGAAGGATTCGGCATATTCCGCACTCAGATAACCAGGCATCGCACCTGCGGACCCCGCGCCGCGCAACGCTTTGCGCAAACGAGACAAGAGTGGGACAATCTCACGATGACCATCCGGCTTAGCCTGCGTCCATGGGTTGCGAGATTGCGGCATTCCCGGCCTTCAAGCCAATCCCCCGCTCGATGGCTTCGCCGATCCGCCCAATGTCTCTCGCATTGAGGTCAACCGACATGGGCAGGCCCAGCAGACCCTGAGCGAACGTCTCGGTCACGCCAAGGACATCGCGCCTGCATGCGCTGAAATAGTCATTGCTGTGAACGCCGACATTGTACCACAGACGATGTTCGATCCTGGCCTTGCGCAGATTTTCGCCCACCCGCCCCGTCTCGCCTGCATCTTTGCAGTGAAACAGAGCATAAACGGTGGAAATCTCAGGGGTCACGAACAGTCGCTGCTCGAGACCGGAACCTTTGGCCCAGCGCCGATAGCTGTTGGCGACCTCGCCCAGCCGGGTGAGTTTTTCGCTCCAGCCATCGAGTTCGGCGAGGCCGACGGCCGCATGATACTCGCTCATCTTGCCGTTGATGCTGGCGCACACACTGTTGCGATCCGCGCCAAAGCCGAAATTGAGGGCGCGCACGGTCGCTTCCGCCAGGGCCTTGTCGGTTGTCAGGACAGCGCCGCCTTCGCCACAGGCGAGAGACTTGGTGGCATGAAAGCTGAGGCAAACGGGAATCTCGCCCAGATGAGGCGACGGCCCGGCTGCCAGCCGGTCGCTGGCCGCGGCAGCATCGAAGACGACGGGAATACCCGTTTGGGCCCGGAATTCCAGCCATGGGGCTTGCGGCACCGGCCGACCATAGGGGGCGACGGGAATGACGACGCCGAACTGCCCGATCATGGGGTGGTGCAAAAGGGCAAGTGGATTGAGCATCCATGTTTCGGGGTCGATGTCGGCGAGATAGATCTCGTAACCGCATAACTCAGCCGCCGCTGCCGTGGCAACGAAAGTATAGGCCGGCATCAACGCCAGCCGCCGGCCGGTTCGCGCCCGCCCGGCCGCCGCCAGTACCGCTCCGACCAGGGCTGCGGTACCCGACGCTGCCGAATGGATCATAAGTCCGGGCAGGCCGAAAGTCGTCGCCAGGCGCTGCTCGAATTCCGCCACCAGCGGGCCGTAGTTGGAATAGATGCGCGCTGTATCGATGCGCTGCAGATAAGGCGCCAGCCGCGCGGCATCGGGCAGCAGCGGTCGCATGACCCGGATGGCGCTCTCGCCTTCGGCAATGAAATCATGCAGCTTCATTTCGCCGTCCCGCCCATGCCCTAACTCCAGATCGCCGGCTCTGCCCCATTGGCCGGCAGGCATCTCAGTTCCACGAGACGCGGGGATGGATGCGCGCCACATCGATATTGTCCCTCAGCGATGCCGCATAGTCGAGCATCTCCGCCAGCACATCGTCGGTCAGAGGATGGGGCTTCAGACCCAGCGACTTGAAGCCGCTGATCTGCGGATTGTAGTAGTGCTCTTCTTTTTCCTTGCGCGGATTGGCAATCGGCCTGACCTCGGCGGCGATGCCGGCGCCACCTGCAACCTCTTTGACCCGCTCGGCCAGTTGCATGACCGAAAAGGTCTCGGTGAACTGGTTGAGGATGCGCAGTTCGCCGTCGGCCGGGGGCTTGGTGACGGCAAGGTCCAGGCATTGCAGCGTGTCGATCAGGTTGAGGTAGCCACGCACCTGGCCCCCCTTGCCGTAGACGGTGAGGGGAACGCCGGCGGCCGCCTGCACGATGAAACGGTTGAGCACGGTGCCGAACAGATCGTCGTAATGAAAGCCAGGTAGCAGGCGCCGGTCTTGCCGGGTCTGATCGGTGAAAATCCCGTAGACGGGCCCCTGCATCAGATCAGTGCACTTGAGGCCCCAGGTCCGGACGTAGAACCAGATGAGATCGGTATCGAGCACTTTGGTGGTGTGATAGAGGCTACCCGCCTGGCGCGGGAACAAGAAGCGGTCAGAGCGACCCTTGTGGTTGATGTCGATCCAGCCTTCCTCGATGTCGATGTCGGGGGTGCCGTATTCGCCCATGGTGCCCAGCTTGATCAGGTGGCATTGAGGGGCGCATTCATGGATCGCCCAGAGCACGTTCAAAGTGGTGTTGGTGTTGTTGTTCAGCGTGTAGCGGGCGGTCTCGTAATTCATCATCGAATAGGGAGCCGAGGGCTGTTCGGCCAGGTGAATGGCGGCATCGGGCGCGAACGCGCTGACGGTGCCACGCAAGAACGCATAGTCGGTGCAATCCCCGATCGAGATCTCGATGGCGTGGTTGCTGCTGCTTTCGAATATCTTCACGCGCTCATCGAGGTCGGGTGGGAAATTGAGCGGTAGCGAATTGGTCTCGGCCGCGATGCGCCGGTGCGCATAGTTGTCGACCACCGCCACCCGATGACCGGCGGTGGCGAAATGCATGGCCGCCGGCCACCCCAGGTAACCGTCGCCACCCAGGATCAGGATGCGCATATCACCTGTCCGTCAGGATTGCCGGCGTTTGCGGAGCAGGACCGTGCGGCTCTTCCCTGACGTCGACAGCCATCGGCGTCCTCGCACGCCGCGAGGCGACGGGCGGTGCCATCTCCGCCAGCTTGTCGCGCAGTTTCAGGCGGGTACGCGCCGCAACCGGCAGTAAATCCGCCTGTTCCAGAAACGCCTGAACTTCATCCTCGTCGAGATGCTGCTGCGAGGCTGAGTCATAAGGCCTATCGATCGGTCCGATGCCGCCCAGCAAAGGATAATCGCCCGCTGTGACCGAGCCGATATCGATGGACGGCGGCAACACCACAATGTAGTCGCGGGTCGAAATGGAACGCAGACATTCCGCCGCCGTCACCAGTTCCTCCGACAGCTTTTCGCCGGGGCGCTCCATGCAGATCTTGATATCGATGCCGGCTGGTATGCGTCCATAGGCCGGAGCGATCAGGTTCCGCAAGACGACAGCCAGCGTCTGGATGCGCATGGCCTGCATGCGGGTCACGAAGATCTCGCCCAGGTGGGCGCTCATCATCGAATCGATCACCAGCCTGCCGGCGTCCTCGATCGACATGAAGAACCGCGTCATTTCGGGCGAAGTGAGGGTGATGGGCCCGCCTTCGCGGATTTGCTTGCTGAACAGCGGAATGACCGAACCGCGACTGCCGGCGATATTGCCGAACCGGGTACAGGCAATCACCGTATGGCCGTTGCTCTTGTGGGCCGTCAGGGCGATCCTTTCGCCAATCAGCTTGGACGCCCCCATCACATTGCCGGGACTGACAGCCTTGTCCGAGCTGGTGAACACCACCCGGTCGGCCCGATGGTGGATGGCGGAATCGATGACGTTGCCGAGACCGCGGATGTTGACATCGACCGCCGCCCACGGCGAGGTTTCGCAACTGGGGACATGCTTGACCGCCGCGGCATGGAAGATCAACTGCGCCCCCATGAGGCAGCGGTCGACCTGCTCGCGCTTGGTGATGTCGCAATGCAGCGGCCTGATGCGACGATCCCCGGCAAACACCTGGGACAGGTCGTAGAGGCCGTTCTCGTCATTATCCAGCGCGCGCAATTCGCGTAAGGGAAGGCCGATCAACTGTTTGATCAACTCGCGTCCCACGCTGCCGGCGGCGCCGGTAACGCACACGACACGATCACGAAAAAAATCACTTCGTGGTTCCAATGTGTTACTCACAACACCAAGCACCCTCAGTACGCGGATTGCGGGAAATTGATTGCATTTAATTCAATAGTTGGCAAGCAGCACCGAGCTTTACGTAAATATTGGTTAGTTTTTATCGTCGTTAGATTGCATAATTCTGGTATTGCAACTAAAGAGAGTATTTTATGACCTGTGGTGATTTCAGGGCTGCGGCTGTTCAGGCCGTGCATCCGGCTTGCAACTTCAATGGCAGGCAATGCAGTATTGAACCCGCGCGGAAATGGCACGGATGCCTGCCGGCAAGCGGGTGAGGGAAGGGGGCCGGCGCAATTGGACTTTATGCGATACGGCACCATGGAACCGCTTGTCGTCACAAGCCGGGTTGAGCGGTCACGACCGCCACGGCGGGGAAAGACTGGATAGATGCAGCATGTCGTCTTTTACGAACCCCGCTATGTAGAGGACAAGCACACCATCTGGTCGCTGCGTGGCGGCTACAAGTACAAGAGCATCCTGGGCGATTTGCACAACCGCGCGCGGCTGACCATTCTGATGAGCCGCCTGCCGCCCGAAAACGATCCTCATCGCCTGGAACTCGCGGAGGATTACGGTATCGAATTCGCCAAACTGGATTCAGACGAGTTGCTCAACCCGCGGCTCGCTTCCCGCCATGTCGCCGAACTCTCTCAAGCCCTGCGGGAACTGAGGCCCGATATCATCTCGAACCTGAATGGTCGCGGCATCGGCTTCTGCTACGCCATGGCCAACGCCGCCCGATATCTGGGCATTGACTATGTCATGCGGCTGGGCGGCAACGATCTCGAGGCACGCGGCGAAAAGGCCGAGAAGATGCAGAAGCCGCTATGGGGTACGCGCCAGTATTACCAACGGCTGGTGCAGGAACGTCTGGCGACCAACGTGTCGAGCCGTGTCATCGTGATGTCCAAGCGCGAGCACCAGCGCGTCGCCGGCATGATGCTCCACCCGGACAAGCTGGCCATATGCTTTCGCGGCGTCGATCAGCAACACTTTCGTCCTCTGGCCGGCAAGACACCGGATCGCTGCCGACGCTTCCTGTTTGTCGGCAGGCGCAGCCTGGAAAAGGGCTATGATGTGCTGGAGGACGCCATGGACATCCTGGCAACCAGTGCCCCCAGCCTGACGGCCACCATGGCCGGCACCTTCGACGAGGGCGAAGTCGGCAACCGGCGCTATGCGGGTTTTGTCGACTACGAAGACCTGCCGGCGCTCTACAACGACCATGACGCGCTGGTGGTTTGCTCGCGATCCGAAGGATTCCCGCAGGTGATCATGGAGGCTATGTCTTGCGGGCTGCCCTGCATCCTCACACGAAGCATATTCCGTCATGACTTCAAGGATGGCGAGACCGCGTTGTTGAGCGATATCTCCCCCCAGGCCATGGCTGACGCCATGCAGCGACTGGCCGATGACGATGATCTCTACCGACGGCTCGCCGCCAACGCGCTCGCCCTGGCGAAGGCGGATTTCGGCGAGGCGTACAATCGCGCCCGCTATCATGATGTTCTACTGGGGAATTGAGCGGCCATGGCTCAGCAGCGCCGCAAGACCTGGCTCACGTCGTTGTGGATATGCGATGCTGAAGACATCGAGCAGCAACACGGGCGCGACAAGCCCGCATGGACCACGGTGTGTGGACCGCTGACCATCCTCGCGCGCTCGCAGCGCGCCTTCGACCTGCTCCAGACGGCCCCTCTTGGCGCATCCTGGCCGGTTACTGTTCGTCTCGCCGGCAACCGCGAGGAGACCGGCCACCAGTTGGGCCGCTTTGCCGCCACGGCCAACGCGCCTTATGTGCATGTCGTCGCTGGTACTTTCGATTACGATTCAGACATGGCCGACCTGCTGCGCGAGGAACTGGCCGCAACTCCCCGCGACCTCATCGCCGTCGATTGCGCGCGCATCAATTGCGAGGCCTATTCCTTTCCCGCCCGCAGCCTGTGCTCTCGCTTTGGCTTGGCCACCGGGCGCGACCTGTCATTGTCCGATCCCCCGCTCGACAGCCTTGTTTTCGCGCGCGGTGGCTTCGTCGAAGCCGTCAACCAGTTGATGCGTGTGCCACCCGATGCCGGCTGGCTGGCGCTCGCGCTGGCTGGTGTACTGGCTGCGCAGGCGCCGCCGGTCGCTGTTCCGCTGCTGCTGGGATCGTGGGCCGCCGCTGCGCCGATCGGCGACGGTGCCGGCTGGAGTGCCCATGCGGCGGGCCTCGTTGCCGGCGTGCTGACCGAGGCCGCGGACGCAAGATCGGACAAAAAAGCGGCGCGCCGGCTTGTCGATCTTGCGCGACTGCTGATGCTCGTGCCGGTGATGCACCGGGAAATGAGCGACTATGTCGAAGAGCGCGCTGCCCGCCTCGCTCCCGGGTTGGTCGCCGGTGCCCTCGTTGAGGCGGCGCAGCACGACCAGGGCTTGCTCGAGCTTTACATTCACCTCTGCGATGCGCTGTTGCTTGAAGGTCCGGATACGTTGGAGCTCACTGCCGAGGACTGTGCGGCCTATTTACGCCAACAACTGCTCGACCTGGCCGCCCTCGAACACGGGAGTGTACTCGCGGCAATCGCCGGCCAGGTCGCGCGTGGCAAAATCGACGAAGCCTCACCTGATCCCGTTCGGGCGCGCCTGCGCGACATGGCGATGAGGTTGAAGCAGGCGAACGTAGAAAAGAGGATGCTGCGCGCTGCCGCCGCCACCGCCAACGATGCGCTGCAAATGGAGCAGTTCAGGTTGCGCCAGGAACGCGCCAGATATGAGAGACTGCAGGATCAGGAACTCTTCGCACCGCGGATCGACGAGTGATGCCGCAACACGGAGCAATGTTTTCATCGACCGGGAGTTGTCATGGCCGCAGAAGAAAAGACTGACCAGTCGCCGCAAGCCACCGCCGCGGGTCTGGACAAGGAGCTGGCCTGGCTTCGCCAGCGCGTCGCGGAACTGGAGGGCGTGGTCGAGGAAAATCTCGCACTGACCCGCCGCATCGCCAGTATCGAGATCGAGAGCGAGCGACTGCAAGCGGCCTTGGCGCGCGGCACCGGCAAGGACCTGATCGAGCCCCAGGTGACGGCCGCCCCGTCCTCGCAACCCGCCCCGGTCGTGCCATGGGGCAACGCAATGCCGGTCACCACCGGCGATGAAGATGAGTGGCCGGTGCCCAGGGCCGAACTTGCCAGCGTCATCGAAGGCCGGCGCGACCGGCCGCGGACCGGACCGCTGGTGCTGCTGGTGGGCGAGATGGAATACTGCAGCGGCACCGGCCCCAGTCTGGCGCACATCGACATCCGCGATATTCTCTACGGCCTGCCCGATGGTGTAGCCGTCGCCATGCTGGCACTCCGCTCGCGGGAGATGCCGGCCCAGCGCCTGCCCGAGTCGAACCTGCTGGATGGGATCGATGTGATCCAGACCGGCTGGCCCGGACCGCGTGAGGTGGCCGAACTGCTGACGGCCATCGCCCCCGATGTCATCATCAACATCGGGCCGCTGGGACCGCTATTGAGGCTCTTCCGCCATGTACCCGCAACCCTGGCTCCGGCCATGGCGCTCAACCTGGCGCACGGGGAATGCGGCTATCTTCCCGTCGAGGCCATCGCCTCGACGCTTGCCGGTGCGGGCCTGGCGCTGGTCACGACGCAGATCGAACGCGACATGCTGGCTGCCGCGGGTTTTGCTGGCGAGTCGGTCATCTATCACCATGGCGTCAATGCGCAGCGCACCGAATTTTCCGGCATCGAGGGCAGGCTGGGCCTGCTGGCACTTCTCGATAGCGCCGGCCCGCGTTCCATCGCCCTGACCGGGCACCTGGCGCAACGTCTCGCGGCATCCGGCATGGCGCTCTCCGCGCTTGGAGATCTAGCCGGCGAGCCGCATGAGCAGCAATTCATTACCGTGGGCAGCGAGCGCGTGACCGATGTCCTCGACGCGATCCGCGACGCCTCCGCGGTCCTCATGCCCCCCGATGCCACGTGGTTGCCGCAGTCGCTGCAGGTGGCCATGGCCATGGGCAAGATCTGCCTCCTGCCCGAGGCGACGTTTTCCGACCATGGTCCGGAGGCGTTGCCCGGCATCCGCTATCCCGTCGAAACCGGCAAGGCGGTGCGCGTCATCACCGATACCCTCGATAACCGGAAGAAGCACGCCGAACTTGCGACCCGGACAGCCGCCTACGCATCCGAACACTTCCGCCGCAGCATTGGCCGAAAGGTTCTGGTGGACGCCCTTGGCAAGCGCCTGGCGACACGCCCGTCACCTGCTCCGGCAGGCTGATCCGGCGCCGCCAGTGGCGCCCCTGTCCGGCCAACGCTCTCTCAGAACCTGAGGGGGGCATTCAGCGCGAATTGAATCCAGCCGTCGGCTTTCTTGACGGTGGCCCCAAGGTCCTGGCAACGGGCAAACAATTCTTCGTCGTAGGTTCTGGTGCCGTCGGGGAGATAGCGCGCGTTCAACTGCAACAGCAGCCTGCCGGGGAACTCCATGTTGTCGGCGGTCAGTCGGGTGAGAAATTCCCTCCAGTTCTCGAACGTCCAATGTGCTCGCGAGCCGTCTGGATTAGTGCCAATCGAGTCGAACTTGATGGCCAGCGCAGTGATGTCGGTAAACCGGCCGATATCCGGTAGCGGCTTATCAGGTTCAATCCGCACGATGTGGACCTTAACGCCGAGCAAGTCCGTCACGTCGCGGTAGAATGGAATGTCGAGGTCGAGCCCCATCGTCTCATGTCCCAGATGAGCAACAGCGGCTGGAAAATGCCCGGCACCAGAGCCGATGTCCAGGAGCCGGCGGCGGGGAGGTGCCGGGGTGAAACCCAGCGACCTGGCGAGGTTGATCTTGTGGGAGATCCAGAAGCAGATATCGAGATACTTGACCATGCCCTTGGGGTCGTACTGATCGGGAGAACCGGCATATTTTTCTTGCAGGGCGGCAAAGCGACCGACATCGACGGATTTCATGATGGCGTCGAATTGCGCTCGCTGCCAGGGATCGGTGTTGGTTGCGCGCACGTCCTCAATGCGCTGCAAGAGCGGGACGTGCGGATCGACTTCCAGCGGTCCAAGGCTCGGCACAGTCAAATTGAAATTCCCCTGTAGTGACAACCCCCCGAGCGGCGCGCAGCATATGGCGCGCCATTGCGGTGTCAAGTCCGCCCCTGCATCGATCATGCGCGATCAACGCGGCCGCCGACGAGATCGTCGCGGCTCGAGCCGAAAGGCGGCTTGAATTGATGCAGATGACCCGCTTGGACAAACACACTGGGTGGCGAGACTGTCCGCAATTCAAGTGTCAGTCAGGTGCACTCGAAGGTTTTGAAAAAGCGGCACTATACGCTATGTAACGGCTCCACCATGGACTCATGGGCACGATGACCATAACCACCGGTTTACCGCGACATGGACGCATCGACGACGTCGGGGACCTTGAGGAACTCGATCTCGTTGCATTCAATGATGGCGTCAATCCCTACGGTGACGCCTTCATCACAGTAGGATTCCGTCTCGGCCGCGATCATCTGCGCAAAAGCATTGCGCATTGGGGTTTTGAAAATCTGGGAGCGGTAGCTGACATCGGGTGTGGCTTTGGCCGCTGGTCCATGTTTCTTGCCGAGGTAAACGACAGAGTGGTTGGTTATGACCGCAACAAGGGCTGCACCGAACTGGCGACGAGGCTGGCTGCCCATTTGGCCCTCGACAACGCCTCGTTTGAGGCGGCCGATGTTGGCGCGCTTCCCGCCCCTGATGCCAGCTTTGACGGCGCCTGGTGCTTCTGCGCCCTGCCGTGGATGGACAGCGGAAAGGTCCTCGCCGAAGTCGGGCGGGTGGTGAAGCCGGGAGGGCTCCTTTATATCGGTGACCACTACGGCGCAGCCAGCTATCTCGAGACCTTCCTGAGAGGCTATTCTCTCGGCGGCATCGGCCATCGCATTTCGCAGTTTGCCTTGGCCGGATTGGCGGCGGGACCATTTTTCGACAAGCGTGGCAATTACGCCTCGCCCGAACATATGGCCGAAATGCTCGACCGTCACGGTTTTGCCCTGAAATCCGATCCGCCCATGGATGTGAGGACCGACCGCAAGCCGGAAGCGGCGCGAGGCGATGTCGAAAAAATCACTGATATCGCGGCCTTTGCCCGGCGTTTGCTGACCGATGCCGCGCTTGCGGAGCGGTTCGCCCAGGCGCCTGGTGCAATGTGGGATCTTCCACTGCTCGTCAACGCTGTTGCGGTGCGTAAGTAAGACCTCATGAACATTGAGCACCCAGAAAAGCCCCGCGCCCGCCAAAGCGAGTCAAAGGTGACTGCCGCCAGCGCGTCGCGCCCGCCCCAGGCACTCTCGCACACCAATGTGCTTTCGCCGACCCGCAAGGGTGAACTGCTGGCGCTTGCCCGCGCGCACGGGGTGCGTGAGTTTCCGTTCGGATTTTCCCATGCGGTCAGCATCGTCAGCGATCTCGACGGGAGTTTTCGAGCTCCCTACGAAGGTTATGTCGGCATGCTGGTACGCGACCTGGGGCTCGACTTCGGTGATTCCACCTGGTTGAGTTGGGCCTGGTACACGGATCCGGAAGACGAAACTCACCACGGCGGAGGCTTTGGCTTCTTCTCACCCGAAATGGCGATGGAGCTGCGTGCCGGCAAGATGGACTACCACCGGACGCGGACATTTGCAGAGAACGTTCGTGAGTTCCATCTGGGAAACGTCGATCACTTCCATTCCTTCGTCAATTCGGGACCGCGCTTCGTCGTCACCGATCAGTTCACGATCGACGAAGGGCGGGTGGTCATGAGGCCCGAGAGCGTCGAGCTCTCCGGCAGATGGAGGTGCACCGGGCAATGCGTCTTCGGCGTCGGTGTAATTGCCCGCGCCGGCACCGATGCCCGCATAGCCCAGGTGACGGTGACAAGCAGGGACGGAACCCGAACCGCTGCCTTTGAGGAAATTCCTCTGACGCCGCATGTCAGCGTCTTCGGTGTCAGGCGGAGCACTGATGCCACGGACGAGGAAGGGGTTCCGCGTCTCGATACGCTCAAGCAGGTATCGATTGCATTGCATGGCGCCGGCGCCGGAAATGTAGAGCGCGTCTTCCTTTTGAACCTGCACGGAAAAATCGTGCTCGACCGGCTGCGTTTGTTGCGGGATGACTACAACATCGAATCGTCTCTCGTCACCGATCATTGTTCGTATCACTTCCGCAGTACAGCCGATGCGGCGTCATGGGACAACAGACAGCGCGAGTGGCTGGCCACTCACACAGGCCCTCTGCCGGCGCTGGAAGGCGCCTTTCGCGGCGAAAGCGGCTGGCTGCTGTCTGCCGAGGCCGATGAACCTCGTTCGCTGTGCCGGGTGCTTCCAGAGCTGTCCGATGAGCTGGAGGTGAGATTTATCAATCCGGCCGGTGCGACGGCCCGCGGCAAGGCGGGATGGAGCCTGCTCGACGTCATTGTCGAAACACAGACACGCATGGGCACGGGCATTTATCTGGCGCATCGCACCTTGCCCAACATGCAGGACCCTTTGCCGGGCTCGGTCTCCGACGGCACTTTCCCCAGCCAGGAGAGCGTCGCAGTCCGCATCGATCGCATGATCGACATGATGGCGGAGAATCGCGGCCTCGTATGGCCAATCTATACTCATATTGGCTCGTTTGATGTGGATCCGGAAAACTATGTGGAGCCGATCATTCCGGTGCCGTATTTTGATGCCGGGCCCATGCATCGGCTGCAGAACCGCGTCTACAACATCACTGGCACAGTCGCACCGGATGACCGCATCTGGTTCGCCCGCGGCTCGACACTTTATGATTATGCCGTCAGCTTCCGTGGCATTCTCGATCACATCGAACGTCCCGATGCCAACACCGTCAGGATCGCGTCGTGGCGCGATCCCGTGCTGGACAAGGTCCTGCCGCGCTCGCCAGCGCAACTATACGGCATGACATTTTATGTCGAGGACGCCGCCAGGGGTGTCGTCATGCTGGATGGACAGGCATTGACGGCCCTCGTCCGCAATGGCCCCGACACGGCGGGTCGGCCTTCAGTGACCGTCGCCGAGTGCGAAATCCAGACGATCCTTTTCAACCGCCTTGATCCCGCCGCCAATTCGTCGCCGAAGCGAGTTCCACAAGGCGGCGAATGGCAGTGGCATCCGACCAGCGAAACCATTCCCGCCCATGGCAGGCTTTCGACAAGAGGCGGCATCGCCATCCTTGCGCTCGACCAGTTCGGGCTGGCAGCCGAGGGCGCGCAACTCCTGTCCTTGCGCCTTCGCATCGACGAGGGCGCGCATTTCGGCTTCCTGGCGAGCACCCTCGATGGTGGAGAATTCTATTTCGGTGATCGCGACCTGTTGGACCGGCTGGAAAGGGAGCCGACCGCCTGTTATTGTTTCGACCACCACGCGAGGTTGCCCGGACAATGGCAAACGATGATCGCCCCATTCCACGATCTCGAGTGGCGCCCCGGCAGCCTGCCCGGCGGTCCCTTGCCAAACCATGGCATCGACAGACTGACGCTGATTTGCGCAGGACCTGAAGGCAGCGGCTTCGACGTGACCGAAGTTCGCCTGCTGCGTCCGCGCGCCACAGCATTGCCGACCGACAGGGGCTATTGTGTGGTGGGTTCCGTTCCACAGTCCGAAGCCGATCAAACGGTGCATCTGAAACCATTATGGCGCAACGGGGCGGCGACCCGGACCGTGCAATGCGATCAGCGAGGGCATTTCTGTTTTCACACGATCCCTTCTGGGCTCTACCGACTATGGACCGGGGCCGACGGCGCCGTGAGTTATGACCGCCGCGGCCCGGTCATCGAAGTGGGACCAGACGTCTGCCATCTCGTCCTTGATCGCAAGGGACCGTCGTAGCGGCCCATTAATCGCCTGACGTTGACAGTTACGCTCGCCACAAATATGGAACAGGAACTGATCGGGTTGTATCGTGCAGCGGCTTGGGCCGGCAAACTTCGCAATGATGGACGCGGCTTGGCAATGAACAAGTGCGATTAGCGAGCCGGAGTCAAGCAATGTTGCCACTTCATATCTATCGTGATCGCTACGTGGAGTGGAGCAGCTTGATCAGGCCCGAATTGCCGACGCGCAAGGTTAAATCGGCGGATACATTGGAAGAATTTCCGCTGCCCGGGCATTTTGACAACGATCACATCGATGAAATTGAGATTACGGATTCCGGGCTGACGTTTCCGTATTTCGGATCTTATGGCTTCTTCGGAAATTTTGGTATTGCGAAACTGTTGCTGCTCGACCCGGCTTCAAGCGCGCTCGACCAGATCATCAAGATCACGGCATTTGTGGCAGCGGCATCGTGGCACTCCGGGTGCGATACGTCTTTGTGCTTGCCCATACCGAAAAGCAGTCTGGTCCACCTCAATGCTGTGAACGAGAAATTCTTCAAAAGCGATCAGCCACTCGGCCTCCACTGCGGCCACATTACCGACTTTCTCGCCTGGGTGTTGCACGGTGCCGGCTTCGAAGCCCGCAAGATCGGACTGAAAAACGACAACGCTGTAGGTCACATTTTTCTCGAGGTCTTTGATCCCGAGAGCGGAAGGTGGGTATATATGGACGCAGACAGGGGGGTGTATATCAGGATCGCCGGGGAGGCGGCTTCGGCCGATGACATCGTCAAGGCGCGTGCCCAGGGTAGTCTGGACAAGCTGGAGTGCATCAATCTGGGTCGAAAGCGGGTTCAGATCGCCAAGTACAATTTCCCCCACGGCTTTTCCGGCCAGATCGCCTGGAAGCCGCACTTCATGACCGAGCGATTGATGCTGGATCCGGAAAATTTCAAGCAAAGTGTCATCGATAAAGGCTTCCATTCTTTGAGAAAGATGAGATACGTCTTCGAACGAGTTGGAGAACAAATTACGGCGCGCACAATCGATATTTATTTGGCAAACAATTAAAATTGGATTTCATTATTAATGACTATACATAAATTATGAAATATAGTATTTATGGGATGTAATATATGATAGAAAAAATTGAAAGCAAAATAAAAATATTACCGTTAGGTGGTTGTCATCTGAATATACCTTGTGGTGTTTTGAAAGATCAAGGGGAATTAACCTCCGTATTCCAAGACGTAGGATTCCGCAGGTGGCCGATTTCACTATCGGCGGGCGGTGCTGTACAGCTCACCAATTTCGGGCTTGGCACGAGGAAAATCGATGACGAGTTTATTTCACTTTGTTATGGCGATGTGTTGTATGATTCTACGGCAACATTATACTTAACTTAGCGAATCAGGTGTGATATGCCCCACGATGACAGGCCAGCGCTGGAAAAGTCAGAGATTGAGATTACGCCTGAGATGATCGAGGCTGGCGCTAGAATTGTTGCCGAATATTCTCCTGATGTGACAACCTGCGCCGATACTGCCCGCGAGATTTTTGAGGAAATGCAGCGGGCGGCTATCCGTGGGCTACCGGAGAAAGCCAAGCGAAAAGCTGTCTCTTGATTTCTTCGGTCGCGGACCCCTTATGGCTTTCCCGCTGAGGGCAGTTGAGATTGTGATGGCAGTTATTATGAACCGATAGCGCGGCACGGTTCTGTCAGGATTGTTGCCAACAAAAAATGCGCTGTCTGGTGCGTGGAGTTTTTGGCAAGCGGCTGCAATCGCGGCCACATCATAGGTCAAATCATGGAAGGCATGAGCAAATTGATTTCGTACATCCTTAAGGATGTTGAGATCGTCACGGCCATTAGGCCCAATTATGCCCAAGGCGTAAGCAATCCGGATTTTTGCCGACAATGTCGACAGCGGAGACATCCCAAGGAACAATTCGCTTCGTTCAGTCGGCGTCAATGGCGACATGCGGGATAGGATGGCTCGTTCAAGGTAGCGCTCCACAAGAGCCACACAAACGAGAGCCGATGCCTGGTCTGGCAATCTGCCGAGCGATTTCATACGATTGAGCAAATCGTTGGACCGAATGGGTTTCCTTGAAAGGTGCTTCAATGCCTTCGATGCCATCTGACAAGCCTTTTAGTGATGAGGAAACTGAGCGCCGTCGCGAAGCTGCGCTCAAGCGCATGCTTGAAACCCCTCACCAGCCCCACAAGCCTACCAAGGACAGCGGCAAGAGTCCCGCCAAGCGCGGACGGCCGAACAAGCAGGATGAACGCTGATGGACCGACTGGATAGGTTTTTGAAAGATGGCGTTGTCACCATTCCGCATGGCGTCGTTATTGAGGCAAGTGCGATCCCCCAGCCTCAAAACGTTCGACTTGCAGCACGGTATAGAGATGATCTGCCCCACAATGAGGACACGCCACTCTTATGTGACCCTCCCCGGTAAATCCAATGGGGGCTTTGCCGCCACTATTATCATCGAATACGGCGAATTGAGTTTGGCATGTTAGGCATGTAAATCCAAAATACCAATGCCCCGCAATAACTTCGTTTTTAGATTTGGGGTGGACTTTATAGGTGCCTTGAAATCCTGTTCCTTGAGCCATGGTTGTTCACTCCTTTCATGGCTATGTGGCGCGCCCCCAGCATGGTCTAGATGCTGGGGGCTTACCTCGCGCGTACCACAAAATGCAGTATGAGTCGAATCCGTTCGCTAGTTGTTCCTTGGTTTCTTTTTGCGCCAGTGGCGGAACTTTCTGGCTGCTTGCTTAGGCGTGCGCGGTTTCACGAGGTTGCCGGTAAAACAGCCTCTTGCCTTCGGCACCCTTCAGGATGATCGCAGCGCGCTCGGCGTCGGTTTTCTGACGGGTGTTAAATCTCAAATCAAACTCGGCCAGATACCGAGGGGTGTGGGCCTCGGATATGCTGTGGAAGATGCCGTAGACGCCACGCTTGAAGATGCTGAAATAGCATTCCGCCGTGTTCACATGCGCGAAGCCCCCAAGCCGGGCAAATTCCTTGGCGGAGTGGTTTACGGCGCTATGCCCGGCGAACTCCTTGCCGATGGAGATATAGGAGCGCAGTTCATCAGTCATCAGGTGGCTCTTGCGACTAGCGACCTGCACGATGATCGGACGCAATGTCTTTGCGGTCACGTTTGCCACCCGATAGGAGCGGGCTTCGCCGTCCCGCTCGATCATGGTGAGCACGGTCGTCTTGCGAGGCGGTTCCTTGACGAAGGCACGGTTCTTGGCTTTGCCGCCGACAATAGTTTCGTCAGCCTCGACAACCTTGTTCTCGCCGCCGATGGGCGAATGGTTGGCGGGCTTCATGGCTTCCCTGATCCTGTGGGCCATAAACCAAGCGCTCTTGTGCGTGATGCCGAGCATCCGGCCAAGCTGCGCAGGCTGAGACGCCCTTCTTGCTGGCGGCCATCAAGTGAGTGGCAAGAAGCCATTTGTGCAGCGGGATATGGGACCGCTCGAAAACGGTTCCGGTGCGAATTGTGAATTTGTCGCGGCAATCGCGACAGATGTAGTAACCAGCCTGGGTCTTGCCAGCCATGCAATGCACATTGGTTGAGCCGCAATGCGGGCAATAGGCACCATCAGGCCAGCGCGAGGCTGTGATATGCGCTTCGGCCTTGGTTTCGTTGTGAAAGATGGGGTCGGTGATGTCGGTCATGGCTGCAATTCCTCTTGATGCAAACCATGATGCGCCAGTTAGCGTGTTAAGTCAAGTATAATGTTGCCGATTCTACAGGGGGTGGTCATACAGCATTTGGCATGATTGATTTGATTCTTATCGAGCTAAGTTCACCTGTAGAAATAATTATTGATGGAATTATAATTAATCAAAACAGGCTTGGTGAATATCTCAGAAATTATCTTTCCCCTTACGGCGAAGAGGTTATAAAAAACGCCGCCAAATGGCGTTATGAAGGATTGCAGAGACAAAATGAATCATTGAGAATTAAATATTTAGAAGAAATAAAAAAATATATTGACAATTATTCTGATGATTCAAATTTTTTCTTATATTTATTGCACGGTGCACGAGGTAGATTGCTTTCAGAAATAGACATGATCGAAAAGATGAAATATATAGTAGATATTATAAACAAACCAGTTCTATTTATTATGCATAATTTTAATTATATGCCAGATGCACGTCCCGTAAGCTGGCCGACCGATTTTAAAAAGCAAGTCATCAATATCGCAAGATCGCTCGATATGCCGATCTATGATCCGGCTTCGTTGGTGGCTCAGTATGGTACACAGGTCGCCTTGGAGAAAGATATGCGCCATTATGCAAAGAATTTCGTACCTGCCGTGGCCGACAAGTATTCCAAGCTGATCAAGATTGCCCTGAATGATCCCAGGAGCCTTATGGTCAGCTAAAGACGCTACAATCCCATTTGATGAGGGCATAATCCTTTTAATTATTGCAATAAGACTATTTTTATAAATTTTTTCATTTTAATAAGTTATGCCAACGGCTTTTATGGCTGACTCTGTAGGGGATTCTCGCGCGGACTGATCCGTGATTCCTTGGCGCGAGGAGGATTCGCGCCATGGGAACAGCGGTGAAGATGCGGACGGACTATTCGGCGGCAGAGCTTCGGCGGTTGGCCTAGTGGTAACAATCTGACATTTGAGTCCTGGCGGGGATTCCCATGGACGATGGGGCGTGCGAGTCTGGCCCATGCGCACCGGTATTTCCATCAATGTCACCCCTTATGTCCGCCGGCGTCTCGTACAGTCGGGAGAGTCCGCCGCATCCATGTGCTGCCGCAATCAGGTGCTGATGTTCCTGACGACATGGAAACCCGCCTCGTCGTGCTGGGAATCGAGCATCCCTACAGCAAGGAGGCGAACAGCAAGGCGCAGGCCGCGGCTGCCGCCATCCTCCAGAACCGCGGGAACTCGCCCCGTTTGTTCCAGAACACCCTGGTGTTCCTGGCAGTCGACCAGACGCGGTTGCAGGATCTTGACGAGGCAGTTCGGCGTTGCCTCGCCTGGTCATCAATTCTTGCCGAAAAGGATGGCCTCAACCTCGACCCGCACCAGGTGCGTCAGGCCGAGACCCAACGCAAGGCTGCCGATGGGGCTGTGGTGGCACGCTTGCCCGAGGCCTATCAGTGGCTGCTGGCCCCGGTGCAGGAGAAGCCGGCGGATCCGGTGACCTGGCAGGCCGTTCGCCTGACCGGGCAGGATGGACTGACCGGGCAGGATGGCCTGGCGGTGCGCGCCAGCAAGAAACTGCGTTCGGAAGAGCTCTTCGTACCTGCATTGGCCGGCACACGACTGCGCATGGACCTCGACAAGATCCCCCTGTGGCGCGGCGATCACGTCGCCATCCGCCAGCTGGCCGAGGATTTCGCCCGCTACATCTATCTGCCACGGCTGAAGGACTCGAGTGTGCTCACGGCAGCCGTTCAGGACGGGCTGGGACTACTGCTGTGGAAGGAGGAGTCGTTTGCCTATGCCGACAGCTTCGATGAGGCAACCGGGCGTTACCATCAACTATCAGGGCTACCAGGCGCCGGAGAATGCGCTGCAGCAACTCCAGCCGGGCATGAGCAAGACCGAGGTGCAGGCGCTGCTGGGCTCGCCCTCGACCACGGCCACCGTCAACTACTCGGGCGACAGCTACTATTACATCTCCAGCAAGGTGGAGACGCGCGCCTTCTTCAATCCGCAGGTGCTCAGCCGCACCGTCATCGCCGTCCGCTTCAACCAGGCCGACCAGGTCGAAAGCTTCGCCCAGTACGGCCTGCAGGACGGCGCAGTCATCAACATGAACTCCAACTCGACGCCGACCCACGGCAAGGAACTGACGATCCTGCAGCAGATCTTCTCCAACATCGGCCGCTTCGATCCGGGCGCCACGGCGCCGACCCACTAGATCAGGATGACTTTGGATCGAATCGATCCAAAGTCATAAACCTGATCGATTTCAAAAAGATAGAGCGTGATTTTATCCGAATAGTGCTTACACTTTTCGGATCACGCTCTAGCACTACTTTGGCAGATTAAGAGTTCATTATCCATGTTGGCGTGATGCTGGTCTTTTGATGACCAGTGGAGGGCGCCATGGCGGGCTGGAATGATGAACTTCTGCAATGGCTTGAACCGTTTATGACACGGCTGGGCCACAAGCGGCGACGGCAGATGTGTCCGCTGTACGTGGCCGGACTGATCGGGCCTGGCGAGCGCAAGAGCATGGAGCCGATTGCGGCCCGGCTGGCGCCGAACCGCTACGATCGGCTGCATCACTTCATCTCGAGCGGCGTTTGGGACATTGGCCCTGTCGAGGAGGAACTGGCGCGCCAGGCGGACCGAATGGTCGGCGGTTCGGATGCTGTGCTGGTTATCGATGATACGGCTTTGCCGAAGAAGGGCGTCAACTCGGTCGGGGTGGCGCCGCAATACGCCTCTGCGCTCGGCAAAAGAGCCAACTGCCAGACACTGGTGTCGCTGACGCTGGCGCGCGAGGAGGTTCCCGTGGCGGTGGGCCTGCGGCTGTTCCTGCCCGAGAGCTGGACGCGTGATGATGATCGCATGGAGCGCGCCCATGTGCCGGGAGCCTGGCGCATCCCGAGAACGAAGCCGGAGATGGCACTTGAGGAGATTGACCGGCTGATGACGGCAGAGGTTCGCTTCGGGACCGTCCTTGCCGATGCCGGCTATGGGCTGTCGGCGCCATTCCGGCACGGCTTGAGTGCTCGGGGGCTTGTCTGGGCGGTGGGCATCCCGAAGCAGCAGAAGGTCTATGCGGCCGACGTCTCCCTGATCTTTCCGGTGGCCGGCCGCGGTCGTCCGCGCAAGAATGCGATCCCCGACACGCTCTCGGTTCCCGCAGAAGTCATGCTTGCCGATGCCGAGTGGACGAAGCTGAGTTGGCGCAATGGGACCAAAGGACCACTGCGGGCATCCTTCGCCGCCAGACGCATCCGCATTGCCGACGGGCCGCCGCAGCGCATCCACGACAAAGGCCAGCAGCATATGCCAGGTGAGCAAGCATGGCTGGTCGGCGAATGGAGAGCTTCCGGCGAGCGTAAATACTATCTCTCCAATCTTCCAGCAGAGACCGACGTGAAGACGCTTGCGGCCACCATCAAGGCGCGCTGGGTGTGCGAACAGGCCCATCAGCAGATGAAGGAGGAGCTCGGCCTCGACCACTTCGAGGGCCGCTCTTGGCAAGGGCTCCATCGACATGCGCTGATGACCATGATCGCCTATGCCTTCCTACAAAACCGGCGGCTCACCGAGGCCGAAGGGGGAAAAAAGAATCACAGCCGGACCACCTCAGCCCAGCATGCCGGCCGTTCGCCGCGCCGTAATCGCCGCCCTCACGCCCAAGCCGCCGCCAGAACGATGTCCGCATTGCCGCATCCGCTTGCAATGGAGCTAACAACAAGTGCCAAAGTAGTGCTAGGTCACCAACTCATAAGTTCGGAGCCAGATTCGCATTGATGCGAGCTGAATGGAAGCGAGGAAGTTGTCGTCTGGCTTGTCATATCGGGTGGCGATGGCTCTGAAGTGTTTGAGTTTGTTGAAGAAGCGCTCGACGGCATTGCGCTGGCGATAGACCCAGGTGCTGAAGATCGGATGGCGGATGCGGTTGGGCATCGGCCGAATGTTGGCCCAGGCTCCACGCGCAGCGATGCTTTGTCGCAAACTGTCGCTGTCATAGGCCCGGTCAGCCAGAAGGATGTGACCGGCGCCGAGGGTGTCGAACATGTCGATGGCGGAGCGCCCGTCATGAGCTTGGCCCTCGGTGAGCTTGAGCCGGATCGGTCGGCCATCGGCGTCGACAAGGGCGTGGATCTTGGTCGTCAGTCCGCCGCGCGAGCGACCCATGCAACGGGATCGGGTGTCTTTTATGGGATGGCCCGCCCCTCCCGAGGGGCATCGGCTAGGATGCTGGTGCTGAACAACAAAGGAGCGAGCCAATGAGCATTGTGATCCTGGGCATTGATCTGGGCAAGAACCTGAACAGCGTGGTGGGCATGGACGCGAAGGGGCAAGTTGTTCTGCGCCGCCGCGTCAGGCGAGCGACGCTTGCTGAGCTTGCGGGCAAGCTGGAGCCCTGTACGGTGGCGATGGAGGCATGTTGTGGCGCCCACCATGTCGGTCGGCTCTTTGCTGCACGTGGCCACGAGGTGCGGCTGATGTCGCCTGAGTATGTGCGGCCCTATGTCAGAGCCCAGAAGAACGACGACAACGACGCAGAGGGGATCGCGGAAGCTGCGGCGCGGCCGACCATGCGCTTCGTCGAACTGAAGAGCCAGGATCGGCTCGATCTTCAGACCCTGCATCGGGCCCGGTCGCGTCTCGTCGCCGCCCGCAAATCGCTGTTGAACCAGCTGCGGGCGATTCTGTTCGAACGGGGATACACCTTCCGGCAAGGACGCAAAGTGCTCGAACGCGAAGTGGATGAGTTGCTGGTAGAGCCGGTCTCGGATTTATCGGTCCGCATCCTGGCCCTTATTGCCGACATGCGGGCTGAGTGGCGCTCGCTTGACCACAGGATCGAAGCCTTGAACGAGGAGTTGGCCGAACATGCCCGCAAAGACGAGGGCGCAAACCGGCTAACCTCGATCCCCGGCATTGGAGTGCTCGGCGCCACCGCGCTGATCGCCGCCGTCGGCAATGGCGAGGCCTTCCGGCGGGCGCGGGACCTGCCGGCGTGGCTCGGCCTTGTGCCGAAGCAGATGACGACCGGCGGCAAGCCGAAGCTGCTCGGGATCACCAAGCGGGGGAACACATACTTACGCATGCTGTTGATCCACGGCGCGCGCGCCGCGATGCCGGGCCTCTCCAGGCAGCAGACGCCACTCGGCTCATGGCTGCGGGGCTTGCTTGCAAGAGCGCACCGTAACGTTGCGATTGTGGCGCTGGCGGCGAAGCTCGCCCGGATCGCTTGGGCCACCTTGAAGCACGGCGCGCGCTTCGATCCGATGCGCGGAGCTGAAATGGCAATGTGAGCAACGAAGATTGACCCCGGCACCAGAGTACGACCGGAGCGGCCGCGGTCTTGTGAGGTTGGCGAGAGGAAGCTGATGGCCAAAAGGGTCGAACGCCCGCGTCCCTGGAAGCCTGGTTCAAAAAACGGCGTATCGACGCCGAGTCTTTTATGAGGACCAGGACGCGCGGATCTCCATCATGGCGACGGCCAACATGCCGCTACGCCGGATACGTTTGCGCACGACCGAGCAAAGCCAGAAGCAACCGACTTGCCAAGGGGCGGGCCATACGTTTTTGACCGTTGGCGGCGTGCTGGTGAACGCGGATCGAGGATGAGTCGATCATCTGCACGTCGCCTTCGTAAGCCTTTGATACCGCTTTAAGAAGCATGCCCCAAATGCCCGCCTTGCGCCACCGGTTGAAGCGGTTCACACAGGTCGTGTAGGGCCCATAGCGCGTTGGAATGTCGGCCCACGGCGCCCCGGTCCGCAATCACCAGAAGATGCCGTTCAGAACCCGCCGGTCATCCACCCGCTTCACCCCGCGAGACTTCTGCGGCAGAAGCGGGGCAATCACAGACCACTCGAAATCCGTCAGATCAAATCGGGCCATGGCGCTCTCCTGCAACTCAGCAAAGTGAATCACAGCACCGACAATTTGGAAATCCCGTTAATGAGTATGTGACCTAGAGCGGTTCATTTTCTTTTGGAATCGGTTGGGGATTCCCATATGTGGAACGACCCCGCGGTCAAGGGGCTCGCTTCAGTCTGACCCCATACAGGAGCGTTGCGCCCATATGTCCGGCCTTTGGTTGCGGACCCATGGCCGCTGGCCTCGATGACGTTTGCGGCAGGACTGGCCAACCAAATCAACGCGCTCTGGTGGCGCTTTTGCGAATCACGGCCTCTGTCTTGCCAGGATGTCGTCCTTTTGGGGCCATCGTTGATTGAATGCACCTTGCCCTTGGCCGGCGGCGGTTACGCCGGCCAATTCATCAAATCGTGTCTGTCTCAGGCTGCCGCATGCCCTGCAGCCGTGTCTTTTCGGATGAAGGTTCCGCCTTTGGTAAGCAACGCACAGACAATCCTGGCCGTCTTGTTGGCCAACGCAATCGCCACTACTTTGGCTGGCCTGCGTGCCAACAACGCGGTCAGCCAAGGCGATGCCGTGGCGCCGCGGCGGGTGTGCTGCAACACTGCCGTTGCGCCTACGACGAGAAGGGAGCGCAGCGTGGGATTGCCCATCTTGGAGATCCTGCCAATACGCTCCTTGCCACCACTTGAGTTCAGTCTTGGCGTCAAGCCGATCCACGCAGCGAAGTGTCGACCCGAGGTGAACGCGCCGGGGTCAGGCACCAGCGCCTGGATCGTAGCCGCAGTGATCGGACCGATACCCGGGATTGTCGCAAGACGTCGCATTGTATCGTCCCGCCGAACTTCAGTGACGATCGCGCGCTCAAGTGTGCCGACACGTGCTGTCAGCGTCTCGACCTGGTCAGCCAGCATCTTAAGCACCGCCCGGGCCGCAGGCGGCAACCGCCGATCATCCTCGTCGCGCACGACTTCGACCAGCGTTTCGACCTTGGCCAATCCCTTGGCTGCGACGATGCCGAGTTCGGCGAGATGGCCGCGCAGCGCGTTGACCGCCTGGGTTCGCTGGCGGACCAGGAGATCGAGTGTCTTCAACACCATCAGGGCCGCCTGGCACTCCGCCGACTTGATCGGCACGAAGCGTATGGTTGGCCGCAATACTGCTTCGCAGATGGCCTCGGCGTCAACCGCATCCGTCTTGCCACGCTTCACGTAGGGCTTCATATAGGCCGGCGGGATTAATCGGACGTCATGGCCGAGGGCCCTGATCTCGCGAGCCCAGAAGTGCGAACCGCCGCAGGCCTCAAGGCCAACGATGCAGCCAGCCTGCATTCCAAAGAACCCAAGTAGTTCAAAGCGACGGAGCTGCCGCTTGATCGTAACCTTGCCATCCGCCGATACGCCGTGAACCTGGAAAATCTGCTTGGCCACATCGAGCCCGATTGTCATAGTCTCTACCATGGAACGACCTCCTCTTCTCGTGACCCAGCCCATCAACGACCGGACCTCTGGCATCATGATGCCGCGAGAGCGGGGTCGTTCCACACCATCAAATCAGCGGAAAGCTGGGAGTCCTGCGTCATGACGATGACGGAGGACGAATACCGGCTTGCGCGAAGGCTGACTCACGGAGGGGTTTCCAAATCGCCTGAACTCTGGATCAGTGTGGCGAACACAGGAGGTTCGCCATGGCTGCTGCGATCGGGTTGCGCAAGGATTTCGGGAGTTCGGATTTGCGGGCGCTGGCCAAGGCTAGCCGCGATGCATCGCAGGCTCGTCGCCTGCTGGCCTTGGCAGAGATTTATGACGGTGGCAGCCGGACGGATGCCGGTCGGATCGGCGGCGTCGGCCTGCAGACGGTGCGCGACCGGGTTCTTCGGCTCAACGCACTGGGCCCGGACGGACTGATCGACGGCAAGGCGCCGGGCAATGCCGCCAAACTGAATGCCGAGCAGCGGGCTGCACTGGCACAGACCGTCGAGCGCGGTCCGATCCCGGCTGTCCACGGCGTGGTGCGGTGGCGGCTGATTGATCTGGTGCAGTGGGTGTGGGACGCGTTCGGCGTTTCGGTGAGCGAGGCGACGATGAGCCGTGAACTGAAGGCCCTCGGCTATGCCAAGCTGTCGGCGCGCCCGCGCCATCATGCACAGAACGAGTTGGCAATCGCCGATTTCAAAAAAGATTTCCGGCCGAGTTGGCGAAGATCCGGGCCAGGCTCCCGGCAGGCACGGATATAGAGATATGGTTCCAGATGCTATGAGTGCGGATATCGTCGAGATTGGCGGATGTCCGACCTCACGCAAAGGAATCCACCATGTCATCGACGACAATTGACCATGAGAACGACATCACCATCGCGATCGAACTCAGCCGATCAACGTGGCTGGTCGCCGCTCACCTTCCGGGAGTGGAAAGGCCACTGTTTCACAAGATCGAGGCCGGCGACACGGCCGCTCTCTTGTCACATCTTTCGGCATTGCGTCGCCGTGTCTTTGCCCGTTCGGCTGCTACGCCCGCACTTTCCTGCTGTTTTGAGGCTGGGCGTGACGGCTTCTGGTTGCACCGGTTTCTCACCGCTCATGAGATCGCCAATTATGTGCTCGAGCCAACCAGCATCCTCGTCAATAGACGAGCCCGCCGCGCCAAAACCGATCGGCTCGATGCGGAAGGTATGCTGCGTGTGCTTGCGGCCTACCTCCAAGGGGATCGTAAGGTCTGCAGCATGGTGCGCGTGCCGACGCCGGATGAGGAGGACGCCAAACGCATCCACCGCGAGCGTGAGCACCTGGTGCAGGAGAAGTTGCGTATCGAGAACCGCATTCAAGCCCTCCTGTTCACGCAGGGCATACAGGATAGACCCTCTCTTCGCTCATGGGAGCGTGACCTCGCGGCTGTCCGGACCGGCGATGGCCGGAAGTTGCCGCGTCATCTTCGGGCTGAACTGGGCCGACTGCGCCGACGGCTCGTCATGGCCTTGCAGTTGATCCGGGAAGTCGAGGCCGAGCGCGACGAGGCAGCCAATGCCCTCCCAAGGGACAAGACCTGTCGCAAGATTGAGGCCCTGTGCAATATTCGGGGTATCGGCGCCAATTTCGCTGCTGTGCTCACGCGGGAAGTCTTCTATCGATCGTTCGATAACCGCCGGCAACTCGCCAGCTATGTCGGCATAACCCCGATGCCTTACCAGAGTGGCGGCATGGACCGGGATCGACGGATCAGCCGGGCTGGCAATCCCCGAGCAAGAACCACGATGATCCAGCTTGCCTGGCTTTGGCTTCGCTACCAGCCTGGCAGCGATCTGGCCAAGTGGTTTCGTGATCGCGTCGGCATCCTGACGGGACGTGCGCGGCGGATCGCCATCGTGGCAATGGCGCGGAAATTACTGATCGCACTCTGGCGCTATGCCGAAGATGGGGTGATGCCCGCAGGCGTCGAAATCCGCGCCGGGGTCGCCGTGCCGACATAGACAACAAGGATCTGCCGCCGATCACGTTCTGATCGGTTGCGATACGGGGAGTGCGACCGTCTTCGTCTTTGGCAGCGTCATCATGGCCGCCGCGTTTCAGGTGGGTCGCATCTCGCCGGGGCTACGCCTCGTGCAAGAGGCATTCTGGTGCGTGCCATTACTGTGGCACGACCGTATGTAAGGTGACGCGGCTGTCGCTGCGAGACACAAACGCCCCGGACCCTAACCTTGCTGCAGCAGGATCATCCTTTCCCGGAGAAGCCCATGCATTAATCGTGTTGACAGCAACTCATGTAAGGACGAAGCCCGCATCGGTCAGAAGAACAAGATCACCCGTCGTTGGGCGAGGCGAGGGACAAGGCCACGAGCCCCGCATGACCAGCGCACCAGGTGGGCCTACATATTCAGTGCGATCTGCCCGGCCAAGGGCAAGGGCGCGGGCCTCATCATGCCATGGTGCGACACCGAGGCCATGCAGGCGCACTTGGTTGAGATCAGCATTACGGTCGATCCCGGTGCCCACGCGGTGCTGATGGTTGACCAGGCCGGCTGGCACCTGTCGCCGAAACTGGACATCCCGGACAACATCACCCTGCTGCCGCTGCCGCCGCGTTCGCCGGAACTGAACCCGTCGAGAACATCTGGCAGTACCTGCGCGACAATTGGTTGTCGAACAGGATCTTCAAATCCTACGACGACATCGTCGCCCTGTGCTGTGACGCCTGGAACAAACTCATCGACCGGCCGTGGAAGATCGTCTCCATCGGCATGCGCGACTGGGCACATCAGTGCCGATCACCGCAAGCTGGTATGACGATCACCGCCCAACCCGCTTGACCCCTCGCTGGCACGCTGCTGCGCAGGTCAAAACGACCATCGGCCAACGCGCCCATGGAAACCTCAGCCCCCTCCTGCAGCACGCAAAAATGTCACCCGCGCATAGGTCTCATAAATTGTTCACATCCCGTCGTTCATGTCCGAAAGTGCCGTCAGATGCTGCTGACCGATGTCACCGTCAGGAATGCCCGGCCGCGCGAACGGGCTTGCAAACTGGCCGACGTAGGGGGGCCCTTCTTCAGCCGGCTGATCCGCGCCTTGCGGCAGATCTCCGCCGCCGCCATGCCCGCAGCACCCTGCTTCAGAATGAACGCCTTCTGCGCATCCGAAAACTTCGATGCCTTCATCGCTTCTGCTCCTTTCCCCAGCCAGGAAAACACCACGGAAAACTCTAGCCAAAAACGATCCAGCTTTCAGGGGTCAGAGCAGGCGTGCCCGAACGTTCATCGCACGAGACGCACTTGGATTGCCGGCAGCATGCGACTATTGTCCGCCTGAAGATCGTCCCTTACTTGTCATGACACCGTCGATGCCGACATTGTATCCCGACCGATACTTTTTTCTCCACGTCATGAAGACTGGAGGATCCACGTTCCGCCAGCACATCATGGCGAACTTTGCCCGTGACGAAGTGTATCCGCAGAGGGGCAGGCACGGGAACATGATCCAGGCCAATCTTGACGCCGACCATGTGTTATCGCTGCCCGCCGACGAACTCGACCGGATAAGGGTTTTCACCGGCCATCTTCCCTACGCCCTGCGCGACATGCTGGGCTTCGAGACCACCGCGCTGACAATCCTTCGCGACCCGGTCGCGCGAACCATCTCATATCTCAAGCATTGCAAGCGTTATCATCCCCAGCACCGCGACCTCAGCCTCGACCAGATCTATGACGATGACTTCTACTTCACCAACTTCATCAAGAATTTTCAAAGCAAGATGTTCTGCATCGCCAGCAGCGACCCAAAAGTCTCCGGCATGATCGCGTTGGAGGTCGATCAATCCAGACTGGCTATCGCAAAAAAGAACCTCGCCAAGATTCATATCATCGGCCTGACCGAGGACTTTTCGGCTTTTCTGGACGACGTGGAAACCCGGCTTGGCTGGAAGCGCGGCGAGGGGTGCGAGCGGCGTGTCAGCTCTGAGGCCTGGAGTGTCTCCGACAGCATCCGCGAACGCATCGTCGCGGACAATGCCGCCGACATGGAATTCTACCGCTACGCCAAGGAACTGCAAAAGAAGCGAGCGCGAAACGACGAGGCCGTCGCCAACTCCTGAATTGCCAGGCATACCGACTCCGTGGAAGTGGATGATCTTCGGCTCCTGTCGCTGTCGCCCACGATAGCATGCGGCCAGCAAATCCCTTGCGATATTCGGCAATTGGTGGTTTCTATTGGCGGCAATTGTCAGTGGTCGGTAAATGTTCCATGAGTTCCGCGTCGCTCCATCTCCGCCTCAGGCAACAATGGCCGAACGGCCCGTTGTTGTCGATCGTGCTGGTCTCCTATGACATGCATCGCGAGCTTCCGCGCACGCTGCTCTCCCTGTCGGCTGGATATCAAAAGGACGTTGCCAGCACCGACTATGAAGTTGTCGTCGTCGACAACGGCTCAGCCCGGGCGCCGAGCGAAGCCGAGGTCAGGTCGCATGGCGACAATTTCAGGCTGATCCATTGCAGCCAACCCATTCCTTCGCCTTGCCGGGCCATGAACGAAGGGGTGAGCGCGGCGTCATCGCCACTCCTGGCCATCATGCTCGACGGCGCCTACATTCTGTCGCCGCGCGTCATCGCCACCAGCCTTGAGGCCTACGCTGCCTATACCGACGCCATCATCAACGTGCCACGTTTTTATCTCGGTCCCGGCCAGCAGGGTTCCACCATCGCGCTCGGCTACAATCAGGATGTGGAAGACCAGATGCTGGAGCGGGTGGGTTGGCCACGCAACGGCTATGGCCTTTTCGAACTCGGTTCCTTGATCGGCCACAATCGGGCCACCACAGTACTGGCGCCGCCTTTCGAATCGAGTTTCCTGGTACTGCCGACCGAACTCTACAAGGCGCTTGGCGGCTATGACGAGCAATTCGACGAACCGGGCGGCGGATTCGGCAATATGGACTTTTTTGCGCGGGCGACAGCCAAGTGCCAGACGTGCGTCAACCTGCTCGGCGAAGGTATTTTTCATCAGGTGCACGGCGGAACGACGACAAACGTCGGCAGGTCAGTTCAGCTGCAGAAGATAGAGCGCTATTCCAGGAAATATAAGGAAATCCGTCAGCAGTTCTGGAAGATGCCGCATATAGGGCGCTCGTTTTACGGGACGGTGAGAATTCGCGCATCACTGGCGGAAAATCGCACCGGCATCAATGATGAGACGATGCAGCGCATAGAGAAGTTTCTGAAGGATCAGGAGCAGGCTATTGGCCGCGACTAGGCTTTCCATCCTGATGGCGGTCTACGACATGACCCGCGAAGCCAGGCGAACGCTCACCAGCCTCACCCCGGCATACCAGGAAGGCGTCAGCGAAGGCGATTACGAGGTACTGGTGGTGGAGAACCCCTCACCGTCGTGCCTGAGCCAGGAAGAAGTGGAGAGCTTCGGCGGCAATTTTCGCTATAGCCGGGCCAGTGAGCCGAGCCTTTCGCCAGCCAGAATACTCAACGAAGCCGCCAAGCGCGCCAAGGGAAGTTACCTTCTCCTGCTGATCGACGGCGCAAGGCTGCTTTCCCCTGGCGTGCTGCGTAACGTGTTCGACGCCATCCGCCTGCATCCACGCCCGCTGGTCGCATTCCACGGCTTCCATCTTGGCACGGAGGTACAGAACAAGGCCGTAGCCAATGGCTACGACAAGGCAACCGAAGACCGGCTCTTGACGAGTATTGGCTGGCCGCGCAATGGCTATGCGGTATTCGGCAATTCGGTGTTCGCGATGTCCTCCGCCGCGGGCTGGTTCTGCCCGATGGCCGAGAGCAATTGTGTGGCTTTGCCGAAAACGTCATTCATGGCGCTGGGCGGCTTCGATGAGCGCTTCGCGACGCCTGGCGGGGGTCTGGTCAATCTGGAGTTCCACGAGCGGGTGCTGGCGCTGCCCGACCATCGGCTCTTCCATGTGCTTGGCGAGGGCACATTCCATCAGGTGCATGGTGGTGCTTCGACCAACGCGAAGATATCAATCGGACAGCAGTTTCAGGACGAATACGCCCGGCTGAAGGGACGACGCTGGAGAATGCCGCACTCCCCCGACCCGCACTATCTCGGGTCCATCAAGATGCCAGCTGTCAAGAAGCTCGACCAGTCGGCACGGCATCGACACCGGCAAAAGCAGATCCGCGAGCCACAGTTCATCGGCCGGCGGCTCGACGAACTTCTTGACGATTCATGCCCGTCGATCAATGAAGGTGCGTTCGGGCGGCCGATCATCTTCATCCATGGCATGCACAGGTCCGGCACTTCGGCGTTAGCAAAGGGCTTTGTGCAACTCGGTGGCGAGGTTCCGCCGCCGATGATCGGCAAATCGACCTCCAATCCCGACGGTCACTTCGAATCACATCCCGTCGTGATGCTCAATGAACGCATCCTGCGGACGCTTGGCTGTTCTTGGCATCACCTCTCCGCATTGCCGCAAGGCTGGCCCGCCCGCCCGGCGATGGCGCCATTCGTGAAGGCGGCGCGATGTTTGCTCGCCGACGCCGGCGTGTTGCAGACAAACGGTGCCTCGGATACGCCGATCAGCCCCATCGTGCTCAAGGATCCCCGGTTCGCGCGTGTATGGCCGGTGTGGGCCGAGGCCCTGAAACCCATGTCGGGTCCGGTCCACCACATGGTGATCATCCGGTCTCCGGCCGCCGTTGCGCAGTCGCTTCAGCGCCGGGATGCAATGACCACGCAACACGGTTTGTTATTGTGGGCGAGATATACCCGTGAGTTGTTCGATCACCTGGAGGGCGTGCCGTTTGGCCTGGTGCGATACGAGGCTATGGCGAGCGCCGATGGCAGGCGGGAGATGGCGCAGGCTCTGTCGGCATCGGCACTGGATTCCTTTGCTGGCGATCAGGTGGCCCGGCTGCATTCGGCTTTTCGCCAGGGGTCGACGAGCGAGCCTGCAACGCCTGCGCCATTCTTCCAGAAGATTTATGAGGGCCTGATGCGTGATAATGCGCTCGCCGAGATCATGGCTCAGATCGACAAGAGGCTGGAAGTGAGCCCGCATTTCTGGGGACAATACATCCGGCGCCTGGAACAGAACGATGTCATCTGAGTATGGCAACGACCGGGCCCTGGCCGGCGACGCCAGTGGCGGCGCCGACCCGGACCACTGGCACGACTACGAGATCCAGCAACGCGTGCGGTCCGCCCGCCATCTGCATCTCGTCGGCCAGGCGAAGAGGGCAATGATGGCCTACGGGATGGTGCTCCAGGGCTGCCCGCAGGACTGCGCGGCACGTGTCGGGCTTGCGCAACTGCACATGTCGCAACAGCAACTGCCGAACGCGTTGAAGGTGCTCCTGGCCGCACCGGACGGCACTGAACTAAGTGCCGAATACCACTATCTGATCGGCTGCATCTATCAGCAACAAGGCAAGCTGGACCTGACACGCAAGCATTTTGCCGCGGCGCTCGAACTCACCGCCGATTTCCCGGAGATCCACAATTTCATGGCTCGCGACCAGTTGTCAGCGCCCATGTACAGGGATTTCCTTGCGAAGCTTCATGAGTGCCTCAAGCCTGGCGTCTACCTTGAGATCGGTATCAACTGGGGCGATTCGTTCGTCTTGTCCGGCGACTGCAGGCTCAGCATCGGTATCGATCCGGCGCCGGACCTGCGCCACGCGCTGCTTGCAAACATGCGCCTGTTCAAGATGCCCAGCGACAGCTTTTTTGCGCTACCGCAGAACCGGCAATTACTCGAGGAAAACCCGCTCGACATGTGCTTCGTGGATGGCCTGCACCAGTTCGGCCAGGCGCTGCGCGATATTTTCAACGCCGAGGCTTATTCAAGACCCGGCTCGGTCATCCTTGTCCACGATGCCATTCCCTTCAACGAGGTGACGGCGACGCCTGAGCGGCGCACCATGTTCTGGAGTGGAGACGTCTGGAAGGCAATCGTTGCCCTGAAGGAAAGCTGCCCCGACTTGCGCATCGAGACATTGCCGTGCCCCCCGACGGGCCTGTGCGTGATCACTGATCTGAAGCCGGATCGCCAACTCGGTCCAGAGCGGATCGAGGCCGTCGTGCGGCGCTTTGTGCCGCTCGCTTACGACCACATCGCACAATCCAAAGACGCGTGCCTGAATGTCGTGTCCGACTGGGAGGCGGTGCTTGACCGGCTGGCGCCTGCAGCGTCCGCAACCGGTTCGAGGACCTAGGGTCGGTCAATGAGCATATTCCTGGCCGGGCTACGGGAGGACCACGTGGTGGCGGTTGCCACGTGCCTGAGAAAGGCCCTGCCGGTCCCGTTGATCAGGGAGGCCGAGCGCGGACCGGACCGGTTGCACGGGCACCCACGGGTCCTGGCGACTGGAACGAGAACTCCCGCTGATCGCGCGCAACCTGGGCCGCGTCATGGCGCTGAGCAAGCGGACGGTCGTGGTAGCCAGCCATCCCGGCGAATTGTTCATCGATGCCTTCCTGCAGTCTATCGAGCATTCCAGCTTTCCCGGCAACGACGACTGCGCCAATGAACTGGTTGAGGCGATCCGCGATTCCAGCAAGTCGTTTGGCGAATTGCCTGCATTGTGGCCAAGCCATGAGGCAAGCCGAAGTGAGCGCGAGGCCACTCGCCAGATTGTTGCGCTGCGGCGGTTCGTTGCCGCCCTGACGGACCTGCGCTTCGATACGCTGCGCTATGAAGACTTTCGGCAGGATTGGCTGCAGGCAACGAGGGCAGCTTTTCATGCCCCCCAGATGAAGCTCGACGGCCTGACTGTCCTGGACGGACCCGATATTCGCCGTCCGGACTGCATGGCGTGGCCCCTGTGGGCGAATTGCTGGCGCGATGTTGCCGGGTCTTTCGAGGTGCGGCGCTATTGCGAACTGTTCGGATACCCACCGCTTGGCCGGCCCTCAGCCCACCCCGATGGGCTCCTGCGCGAGGGGCTGGTGCGGTACGTCGTGGGCGCAATCAATGCGACCAGAGCGCGACTTTGCCTGCCCGCCTTCACACCCGGTGCGAGCTCTCTTTCGCCAGCCGACAAGCTCATCGCCGCTAGCGACCTGGAACTATGGACCGGCCACAGGAACCGGGCACTCGAGCTGGCCGTTGCGGCCCGCCAGCAGGATACCGGTTCCACCGCAGCGCGCCTTTGCCAGGCCCAACTCCTGCTCGGAGATGACCCCGTCAAGGCCGCCTTGCTGCTCAGCGAGGCCAGGCCGGAGAGCGCGGTGGCGCAGCGCGAGATCGACCTTGCGCTGATCGCTGTCCATTGCGGTCAGGAGCGGTTCGACCTTGCCCTGACCAATGCTCGCGACCTTGCCGGGCGAAATCAGGCCGGCGGGGCGGACAGCGTGCTGGCGGACGTCGCCTTCAGGGCCGGCGACAGGGAATTCGCCATAACCCATGCGGAACGCGCCTTGCATGATGATGGCATTCCAGCATCGCAGGTCGATGCCTGCATCAACATCATGGTCGAACTGGGCGCCGAGAAGACTGCGGCAGGTCTGCTGCGCGACAGGATCGAGCGCATTGGCGGAACCGAATTGCAGTGGCGGTTCGTTCTCAAGCCGTGAACGACCCGCCGGGGGGTTTGCGAAAATAAACGCCTGTCCAGTCAATATTTGACAGTTCCGGCATGGACAGACTTCGTTTCGCAAAAAAGTCCGTGACCGCCTGTCGGCATGCGGCGATCGCGTTGTAATCGTCAATGATGACCACGCCTCCCGGCGCGACCTTGTCGTAAAGCGCGTTGAGAGCGTCCATTGTTGATTCATAAAGATCGCCGTCCAGGCGCAGGAGCGCGATCTGCTCGATTGGTGCCTGCGGCAGGGTGTCCTTGAACCAGCCTTTGAGGTAGATCACGTTCGGGCGGTCAAGATCATAGGCGGCGAAATTTTCCTGCACCGTCTGCAGCGAGACGGCAAGCTCCGGAAACTTCTCCTTCGACAGGTCAAAACTCTGGTCCTGAGGGTGGCTCGGTTTTGGCAAGCCATCGAAACTGTCCGCTACAAAGATGCGGCGATCCTCCATGCCATGCAGGCGGCAATACCCGGCCATGAAAATGCATCCGCCACCCCTCCAGACACCACATTCGATCAGGTCGCCGGCAATGTTCTCCAATCTCACAACATCAAGCGAGGCATGGAGATTGTCCATCCGGGCCTTGCCCATCATCGAGTGAGCGTAGCCACTGTTCTGGACCTTGCCGTCGAAGAAGATGCCGAGCTCGCGCAAGTCCGCCAACTGCTTGAATTGCTTTCGCTGGGCGTTGCGGATGTCGTGCAGCGTCGAGGGCTGAAGGACCTTAGCTCCGGCGAGACAGGAGCGCAAATAAAGAATACGCAACTCGTCGTCGAGATAGATCCGGTTGAGAAGCGAACGCTTGAGCAAATCGAGATAGAGGTGAGCGGCCCCTGCTGGTTCGTTGCCGGCCATGTCCTTGCGATGCCGAGCCAGCCCCTCCAGATCGGGGCGCAGGCGGTCAGCTGGTTTTGGGCGCAGCGCGTTTCGCACAGCCTCAACGATGGGAAGCATCCATTTACCTGTCGCGATTTCCCCTTCGATCTTCTCATAGTTGTCAGCAAGGACGGCCGAGCCGGGGTTGAGCCCGCTGACAACACCAAGCCCCTTCGCCTCGACGTCATAGGTCGTGATGTCGAGATCGGGTCGATAGTTCTTCAGAACAAGTACGAGACGATAGACATCGCCAGTCATGATATCCTGCATGCACTCGTGTCCGGTGTCTTCCAGCCGTTCGGGTAGCAGGTTGTTGATCACGATGACGCTTCCTGAACTCGCATGTCTTTCAAGATTCATGAAGTCGCGTAGGGCGGATTCGACCCGATACCCACAGTCAATGAATGAAAGATCGATCGGTGCGCCGAGGACTGCACAGACGTCGTCTCGGGCGAAAAACTCATCGCTTGTCATCTTGAAGAGTCGCGTCGGCGTGAGCGGCGGACTGGTGATTTCGAGATTCGGATCGATCCCGATGCCGGGACTTCGTGACATCGCGAGACTTGCGCCGTTACGACAGCTGATTTCCACATATAATTGTGGCGTCAGCATCCCGTGTATCATCTTGATTGCGTCACGGTGGTCCATGTGAAATTGCCAAACGCCTGCCTGAAGGTGCTGCCCTATTGCAGCGGTAGATATGGGCCACGGAGGCGGTTGCAATTTCCCGGATGAGGGATTTCAGTTGGCCACGGGCCAGGACGTTCATTCGCTGAAGTGGTCCCACCATTCCGGATAGGTTGACGGCTTTTCCAGGGTATATCCGGTTTAGAATTCATTCCGCCATTTGCTGCTGTCGAGCGGCCCAGTATGCCTCCTTTGGCGTATGGCGCTCAAGAGCTGCTGACCTGCTCCCTATCACGTCCTCGTTTATAAGTTAGCTTTGTTCACGTTGTGATCCCTTCTGGACCAGGTTGCAAACTCGTTGGGTGTGAGCCCGTCGAGGCTCGTGTGCGGTCGGTTCA
>CAVVDT010000012.1:0-221233 GCA_963747005.1 uncultured Alphaproteobacteria bacterium
TTGCGATGCGGCGCACGGTAGCCTGATCGACCGACATGGGAACTCTCTAAAGAAGAAGGTTGCTGCAAAAGATCCGACAGGCGCGGGTGATAACATCCCGCAACGCCCACCGCAATGCGAACGCCGCTGCCGCCTTCGTCATTCCGGCGCCGGCCGGAATCCGGTGCCCAAAGCACGAACTCGTCCGCCGCTCTGGACCGCAACCTGCGTCGGGGTGACGGGAAGTGAAATCACCACCACCTCACCCGCGCATCGGTAATCTTTTCAACGCCCGTCTCGCCCACCACCACGGTTTCCTCGAAATCGCCGGCATAACCATCGCGCAGCAGCCATTTTTCCACGCAGATCACCATGCCGGGACGCACCCGCTCTGTAACCCCCGGCGCCAGCCACGGATCGTCCCACCCCAGCCCGATGCCGTGCCCGAAGCCCTGGAAGTTGCCGGACTTGGGAAAACCGAGCCGCGCCTGCTCGGCGGCGCCCGCCTCGGATCACGTCAGCCCGTCGCCCCGACACGCACCGCCGCCATGCCGGCCTCCACCACCGATATGGCGCTTTCGAACACCTCGACCTGGGCATTGGAGACCTGACCCACCGGGCGGCAGCGGGCGAGGTCGAAATAATAGCCATCGAGGATGCCCGAAACCCCGGCGCAAAAGAAATCGCCTTCCTCCAGCACCTCCGATGACCCCCAGGTGGGCAGCGCCGACTTGACAAATTTGGGTCGCGGCCCGCCGCGCCCGGAGCGGATGAAGGCGTTGTAGAGCATGCCCCGCGCCGGCACCAGGACGTCGAGCCCGGCGGCCATGATCTCGCCGTGGCTGCGGCCGGCCGCCACCTTTTCCAGCATGGCATCGGTCATGCGCGAGCCGATCTCCGAGGCGCGGCGGAGAAGCGCGATCTCGGCTGCGCTCTTCACTGCCCGCAAGGCGTTGGCGACGGGCTGGATGTCGCGAAAATCCGTCCCCGGCAGCCCGGCAACGAGGGCGCGGTACATGGAGGCCGGCATGGCCTCGGCCCCGACCAGTCCCAGCGGCGCCCCCGCCAGCCCGCTCTCCTTCAGCCCGGTAATGACCGCTTCGGTGACGAAATCGGCGAATTGCACCTGCGAGGCCGGCAGGCCGGCCACCGTCGCAACGGGAATATCGACGACCAGCCGCGCCTCGCCGCGCACCGGCAGCAGCATCACAGCGTGCGCCCGCCCCGACCAGTTGCCGGCGACGTCGGGAATATAGGGAAACTGGGTATAGAAGCCGCTCAGCCAGAAGATGTCGGCAAAACGATCGAGACTGCCGCCGCCGCGCGACACGATGACCGCCCCCGCCAGCCCTGCGGACTCCACCGCCTGCCGCAGGCGCTCGCGCCTTTCGGCAAATTCCCCGGCCGTGACGGTAACGCTGTCCATGTGCTAACTTCCCCTGACCACCCACCCGCTTGCACCGGGAATTATGCTCACAAACCCCAAGGGGAGAAAAGTCATGTTGCGGCTTCACGTCCTGGCCGGCGCCCTGGCCCTTGTCATCGCCTCATCACCGGCATTTGCCGCCTGCTATCAGTCCATCGGCTGCACCGACGACCACTACATCCTCGAAGGCCCGTTGTGGAACATGGGCTGCGATGAGCTCTATGACGTGCGCAACATGATCTACAAGGACAACGGCTACTGCTTTTCCACCGACAAGGCCATCGCCCGCTTCGGCAATGAGGGCTGCCATATCAGCGATGCCGCCCGGGTGCCGCTCAACACCTACGAACGCGCAAACGTCCTTACCATCCGCAAGATCGAAAAGGCCATGAGCTGCAATTGAGGCGCACCCCCCCAACATCATAATCCGCCGCCCCGGGGCTTGGCCCCGGTCCATTCCGCCAGCCCCGCCCTGCGTCGGAGCGACTGCAACATCAAGCACCGCCATGGCGTTTGAGAACGGGCACCACCACCTTCACCCCTTGCCCGCCTTCCAGGCCCCATAACGCGCCCTGGTCTCGGCATCGGGCGGATAGAGGCCGGGGAGTTGCGCCCCCTTCTTTACCTCTTCCATCAGCCAGCCTTCCAGCCGCTCCTGTTCCGGCGCCACCTCGACCACCTGCCCGACCAGCGCCGCCGGGATCACCACGGCGCCGTCGCCGTCGGCGACGATGACGTCGCCCGGCAATACCGCCACCCCGCCGCAAGCAACCGGCTCCTGCCAGCCCACGAAGGTCAGCCCGGCGATCGACGGCGGCCCGGCGATGCCTGCGCACCAGATGGGGAAATCGACCTCCGCCACGCCGGCCGCATCGCGCATGGTCCCGTCGGTGACGAGACCCTGAACGCCCCGCGCCTTCATGCGCGCCACCAGCAGGTCGCCGAAGATCGCTGCATCCGGCACCCCCATGGCATCGACCACCGCCACGGCGCCCGCCGGCATCGCCTCGATGGCATGGCGGGTGGAGACCGGCCTGGTCCAGCTTTCCGGCGTCGCCAGGTCCTCGCGCATGGGGATGAAGCGCAGTGTGAAGGCCTCGCCCACCAACCGCGCCTGACCCTCGGCGAACGGCATCGGCCCGCGCATCCAGGAGTTGCGCACCCCCTTTTTCAGTAACACCGTGGTGATGGTGGCGACGGTAATGCCGGCGAGGACGCCGCGTTGTTCAGCCGTCAGAGTCATGGGTGATTTCCCCTAAATGAAGCGTTGAAAGCGATAGGGCTGGATGAGCGCGTCGACCTCGCCGGCGAGGATTTCCCGCGCCAGCATGTCGCCGATGGCCGGCGCCAGCGTCACGCCGGAATGGGTGACCGCCACGTAAAGGCCCTCGATGCCCGGCACTGCCCCAAGCGCCGGAAAGCCGTCCGCCGGGGTTGGCCGCTCACCGACGGTAAAACCGTCCGGCCGCAAGTGGTCGGCGCCCTTCAGCATCGCCCTGAGGGTCGCCATCACCTCCATCATGGTATTTTCCGGCCGCGCCTCGTCGAAAGTGCCGACGAAGTCGAGCCCGGCATGCAGGCGCCCGTCGCCGCCCTGGCGCACCTCCATCCCCGGCGCCACCAGAAGATGCTCGATCAGCCGTTCGTTGGGTGCCGTATAGAGCAGCAGGCCGGGGGGCGAATCGAGCCTGAAGTCGACGCCCGCCGTCGCCAGCAGGCCCGGCGTGGCGACGCCCGCCGCCACCACCACGGCATCGGCGGCGATCGCCTCATTTCCCGTCAACCCGGCGATGCGGCCGCCGCTCACGCGCAAGGCCTTGACGCTTTCGCCCGTCCGAAGGGTCGCGCCCGAAGCCGCAATCAGCGCCCGCGCCGCGCCGGCGGCCTCCACCATGCCTTCGTCGGCGGCCAGCGCCGCCACGTCCGGCGGATCGATGAGGCCCGGTTCGATCCGGGCGATCTCGGTGCGCTCGATGAGCCGGATGTCGTAGCCCCAGCTTCGATGCTCGGCGCAATAGGCTTCCAGTTCGCCACGCGGCATGTCCCAGGCGATGCCGCCGGGAAACCGTGCGTCGATCCCCTGAACCTCTTCCGCCAGCCGCCGCCAGCCCCTGATCGCGGCCAGCCTGAGCGCCACATAGGGACGCGGGTTGCCGGCGGCGGCGTTGATCCAGCAAAAGCTCGCCCGGCTGGCGAGGCCGCCGGCGCTCTCTTCCGCCTCGATGACGGTGACGCGGGCGCCGCTGCGGGCGAGATGCCAGGCGATCGAGGCGCCGATGATGCCGGCACCGATCACCGCCACATGAGGCTTGGCTGCCATGCGCACTGTCCTAGTTGCCGTTCTCGGGGATGCTGTTGTCCGGGGCGTCCGATTTGGGCGCCGCCTCCTGATCGGGCGGCGGCACGTCGGGATTCCGGCAGCCGGTCAGCCACACATCGTAGACCGGATGCTCGACCGCGTTGAGGCCGGGGCTTTCGGCCAGCATCCAGCCGGAAAAGATGCGCTTCACCGAGCCGTCGAGCTGGTTGTCGTCGACCTGCACGAAGGCGGTGGTCTTGGGCGGCTCGGTCACCGGCCGGGTATAGCACACCCGGGGGCGCACATTGAGCGAACCGAAGCGATGGGTCTCATCGATCGGAACCTCGAAGGTGGTGATGCGGCCGGTGATCTTGTCGAGGCCGGCGAACACCGCGATGGGGTTCTTGATCGGCCCGGCCGAAGCCGCTGCGGCCCACGCGGCAGTGACAAGCGCCGCCGCCAATATTCTCCTGTGCAGTCTCATCATGTCTCAGTCGATGACCGCCGCCACCCGCAGGCGCACATAATCGGCGGTCCAGTTGCCGTCCTCGTCCCTCAGCACCGGCGCCAGCAGGTCAACCACCTCGTCCAGCACCGCGTCCATCGCCTCGCCGTACTGGTCGAAGAACGGCTTGCGGAAAACCCCGAGCCAGGCCTTCATGCCGGTCTTGAGCGGCGTCGGGCGGGGGAAGAGGCCGATGCGCTCGACCCGGAACCCGTGCCTTTCCAGACGCGCCTGATAGCTTTGCGGCGAAGGAAAGAACCACGGACCGGCCAGCGCCTGGTCGCCGCCGCGCCGCAATGCCGTAGCCCGCATGGCGGTGACGATGGCCGCCACGTTGCCGTGGCCGCCGAACTCGGCGACGAAGCGTCCGCCTGGCTCGAGCGCCCGCCTGATGCCGTCGATCACCCTGTCGGGCTCGCTCATCCAGTGCAGGGCGGCGTTGGAGAACACCGCGTCGAACTCCTTGTCGAAGCTGAGCGCCTGTCCGTCCATCTCGCGTGCATCGAGGCCGCGCGCCCGCGCCGCACGCAACAGGTCCTCGCTGGCATCGACGCCGATCACGCGCGCACCGGTCGCCGCGATCGCCGCGCTCAGCGCCCCGTCACCGCAGCCCAGATCGAGGATGCGTTCGCCCGCCATGGGCGCCAGCCAGTCGACCGCCGCGCCCGCCAGATCGGCCACGAAGCGGGCATGGGTGCCATAGCTGTCGGCCGACCAGGTCTGCTGGTGCGAGGGGCTGGCGCTGCTCATTGGGCCGGCGCGTCCGCCTTGTCCTTGGTCTTGTTCTCGAACATGAACTGGCTGATCAGCGACCAGATATCGATGGCGCCCTGGGTATAGGTGAACTTCCCGCCGGGCTTCAGCAGGGTTTCGCTGCCGCCGGCCTCGAGCGAAATGAACTTGCCGCCCAGCAGGCCCTCCGAGGTGACCTTGGCGGTGGTGTCGTCGGGCAGCTTCATCTTGGGGTCGACCACCATGGTGACGACGGCCTGGAAGCTTGAAGGGTCGATGTCCTGATTGGTGACGCTGCCGACCTTGATGCCGGCCATGCGCACGTCCGATCCCACCGTGATACCTTCGACATTGTCGAATTCGGCGGTCAGCGTGTAGCCCGATTCGCCGCGCCCGGCGTTGGTGGTGGTGTAGACGTAGAAAAAGAACACCCCGGCGATGGCGATCACCACCGCGCCGGTGATGGTTTCGACCAAACTGTTCTTCATGGCAAGGTCCCTTCCCCCGGAAGATTGAGATCGGTTCAAGCTTGGTGGCGCCAGCGGCGCCGCTTCAGGTTCATTCCGGCTGCCAGGCCTCGTAATCGGGCGCTGCGGCCGGTCGGGGCGCCCCGGCAATGGAACCGGGCGGGTGGTAGGCAAGGGCCGAACCGGTCAGGTTGGGCTGGTGCGGACGCTGCCAGTCGCGGGGCTTGTAGTCTTCCTTGCTGGGCGGGGTATCGACCCGGTGGTGCATCCAGCCGTGCCAGCCCGGCGGAATCGACGAGGCCTCGGCGTAGTCCTTGTAGACCACCCAGCGATGCTCGGGGATGCTGTCGGGGATCGCCGACTTGGCCCGGTAGTAGCGGTTGCCCTCATCGTCTTCGCCCACGAACTCGCCATACCGCCAGATCGCGAAGCGCAAGCCCATGGTAGCACGGTGCCACCAGGCGAAAATCTGCAACAGGAAGTCTTTCAAGCCTCGTCCTCGCCTTGCCGGCCGCACGCGGCCGCTGATGCCGGATCATCCCATAGACGCCGCGCAACTGTTGCGCAAGCCGCGCGCGCTGTCCAGTCCCCGGGCGATGCCGGCGGGGTGCCATGGCGCAGCCTTTGCGCTATGGTCCCGCCATGATAATGAGGAGGCATCGTGGCATGGGACTGAAATTCGGCATGCTGGCTGTGGCGGGCGCCCTCGCCCTCGCCTCGCCCCCCGCTCCCGCAAAGGCCGGCGACAGCACCGTCTTCAGGACGACCATGGGCTTCGACGACGTCCGTCAGGCAGTGTCCGATGCCATCGTCAACCGCGGCTACGTCATCGACCACGTCTCCCATATCGGCGACATGCTGAAGCGCACCGCCGCTGCCGTTGGGGCAACGAAGGACATCTATGCCAACGCCGAGACGGTGCAGTTCTGTTCCGCCGTCCTGTCGCGGCGCATGATGGAGGCCGATCCGGCCAACATCGTCTACTGTCCCTACGTGATCTACTACTACGAGAAGGCAGGCGAGCCGGGAACCGTCTATGCCGGCCACCGCGTGCTCGGTCCGGTCGCCGCGCCCGCCTCCCAGGCGGTGCTGAACGAGATCAACACGTTGCTCGACGATATCGTGCGCGAGGCGACGAGCGACCAGTAGTCGGCACCGACCTGGCGGCCACCGGCCTGCCATGTGATACCTCCCCGCCACCCGGTGTCATCACTTGTGGTCGCAAGCAGTGCCATTCGCGGGTGTGACCGGGGAACATGGGGGACAACACACCGGAGCCCCTTGCCTGCCGCCCCCTGGGCGTCGGGTCGAGACCGAGGATGACACCCCGGGTCAACATGAACGCCAGCTAAACGGCGCCATCAGACGCGGTTCAGTTTCGTGTCGCTATAACCGGTGCCATCAACGGGGAAGGGCGACATGGCCACCCCACCCAACCTGGAGGAGACAGACCCATGATCCGCAAGACCCTCATCGCCCTCACCATCGCCGCCGCCGCCACCGCCGCTGTCGCGTCCACCGCTTCGGCCGGCTACCGGGTCTATTTCGGGGCGCCCGTCTACGGCTACCACAACAGCTACTACGCCCCGGCCTATGTGGCGCCCTGCCACACGGTGTTCGCCGGCTACAAGTCCATCTGGAACGGTTATGGCTGGATCAGCGTTCCCCGCTACAAGCGCGTCTGCGGCTACTACTGAGACCTGAACCCCTTCTGAAGGCGCACCGCTACCGGATAACCCCGAGCGTCCCCCCCGCCTCGACCCGCCCCGCGTCCGGCAGGCAGCGCCTTCAGAACCGAAGCAACCGGCCCGGCCCTCCCTCCGGGCCGGTTGGCTTTTGGCGCCTTGGCGCCAACTTGACTCTCGATGGAAAGAAAATCTCAGCAATTTCCTGCCAACGTCGCGCCATCGATGCCCGGCGGCAGGGGGATTGCATGGCAGTTGTCTCCATATTCGAACGGCGAATGGAGGTTGGCGCGGTAGGTGCGGGCCAGTGTACGTCGACACCGGCTGGCATCGAGACGGGCATTTCGACCGGCATCGCCGACGATCTTCAATCGCTGCGCGCGCTGGAGGCGGAGTGGCGGGCGCTGCAACGCCGCGCGGCGCGACCCAGCCAGGTTTTCCAGAGTTTCGACTGGTGCGATGCCTGGGCCGGCCGGCTCGGCGAGGATCGCGGACGGGACATACGCATCGTCACCGTTCGCGTCGACGGCCGGCTCGCTCTCGTATGGCCGCTGATGCGGGTCAGCGTGGGGCCGTTCAGCGTGTTGCGCTGGCTATCCGATCCCTACGGCCAGTACGGCGACGTGCTGATTGCCGCCGACGCCGAGCGCGAGAGCCTCCTCAAGGCGGCGTGGGCGCGCATTCGCGCCCTGCCCGGCATAGACGCCATTCGCCTGCGGCATGTGCGTTCGGACGCCATGGCCGCCTCGTTTCTGGCGCAACATTGCCGGCCGGTCGGCCCCAACGACAGCGCGCCCTGCCTCGATCTCTCCGCCTTCGCCGACGAGGCCGCCTACGACAGGCGATATACCAAGGCACAACGCCGCCGCCGCAAGCGCATTCGCAAGGACCTGCAGGAAAAGGGGACCCTCGACTTCCGCGTGCTGCGTAACGGGCCCGAGTTTGACAGCCTCATCGAACGCACCATTGCTGAAAAGCGCCACTGGCTGGCCGAACGCGGCCTGCACTCGCGCCCGCTTGCCGACCCGCGTCTGCGCGACTTCCTGTGCCGGCTTGCCGATGCCGAGGAGCTTGACGTGGTGCTTTCGGTGCTGACGACCGGCAGCGAGCCCGTCGCCTTCGAGATCGGCCTGCGCTTTGGCGGGCATCACTTCGGTTACATCACCGCCCACGATACCCGCCTGACCGATGCCTCGCCGGCACGCCTGCACATGGACCTGTCGCAGCGCCGCGCCATCGCCGATGGCATGCGGGTCTTCGATCTGATGGTGCCCGGCGATCCGCACAAGGTATCGTGGAGCTGCCACAGCGTCGATGTGTTCAATTTCTATGCGCCGGTCACGCTGAAGGGTCGCTGCTACGGCCTTGCCTATCTGGAGGGCCTCAGGCCCCTGGCACGGCGTGCCTATTTCATCGCACCCCCCGCTATCAGGCGGCATTTCAAGCGCCTCGTCGGCGCCTGACGTTTTCCCCATTGGCGTGCCTACCAGGCGGGTTGGCGTGGATCGCCGGCCAGCGCCATGCTATAGGCGGCGCCTTCGGCAAGGTGGGCATACGGCAGCATGGCGTCGCGACAGCAAACGGGTCTGGGCGAATGGACGGGCTGGCGCTCGCCCTTTGCGGCCCTGGTGGTGATGACGATCGGCAGCGAAATTGCCTTCGCCACCTGGTGGACACTGGCCAAGAACTTCGCCGTCAACGCCATCGGCTTCACCGGCGTGCAGGTCGGCATCCAGGAGTCCATTCGTGAAATCCCCGGTTTCCTGGCGTTTCTGGTGGTCTATGTGCTGCTGGCGATGCGCGAGCAGACGCTGGCGTTTGCCGCCCTGGCGCTCATGGGGCTCGGCGTGGCGGTGACCGGCTGGTTTCCCTCGGCCTGGGGCTTCTATCTCACCACCTTCGTGATGTCGCTGGGCTTCCACTACTTCCAGACGATGAACCAGTCGCTGCAATTGCAGTGGCTGCCCAAGGCGACTGCGCCGCACCGGCTTGGGCGCCTCGTGTCGGCCTCCGCCCTCGCCCAGCTTGCCGCCTATGGCCTCATCTTCATCACCTGGAAGACCCTCGATCTTTCCTTCGCCACGGTGTTCGGGGTTGCCGGCACCATCACCTTCGGGCTGGCCGCCTTCTTGTGGATCGGCTGGCCGTCGTTTCGTGCCGACACGCCGCAGCACAAGCAACTGGTGTTGCGGCGGCGCTACTGGCTCTACTACCTCCTCACCTTCATGGCAGGGGCGCGGCGGCAGATCTTCACCGTTTTCGCCAGCCTGTTGATGGTGACCCGCTTCGATTACGGGGTGCAGGATATCGCCGCCCTCTTCCTCATCAACTGCATCTTCCACATGCTGCTGGCGCCGAAGGTGGGGGCATTGATCATGCGGTTCGGCGAACGCCGCGCCCTGATCTTCGAATATGCCGGCCTGATCGGCGTCTTCACCGCCTATGCCTTTGTCACCAACGCCATGCTCGCCGCCGGTCTCTACGTGATCGACCATGCCTTCTTTGCCCTGGCCTTCGCCATCAGCACCTATTTCCAGAAGATCGCCGATCCCGCCGACATCGCGCCGACGTCCGGCGTTTCCTTCACCATCAATCACGTGGCCGCGGTGGGTATCCCGGTGGTTTTCGGCCTGATATGGTTGTGGTCTCCAGCGATCGTGTTCCTGGCGGGGGCGGGCATGGCGGTGATTTCCCTTCTTCTGGCCTTTCTGGTACCGCGCGACCCGTGCGCCGGACAGGAGACCACCCTCGCCCGCTTCGATCTCCCAGGTCTTCGGCCGCAGGCAGCGGAATGAGCGATGCAGACCGCTGAGAGCGCCGGCCTTGCCCGCACCCTGGCCATCGACTACGAGAAGATCGGCCTGCCGATCGGCGTGATGGTGGCCATCCTGGGCATCACGATGCTGGTGCCCGCCGTCGTCGATCTGCAAGCCGGCAGCCCCGACTGGCGCATCTTCGTGCAGGCGGCGCTGGTGGTGACGGGCCTCGGCGCCACCCTCGCCTTGTCGTGCATGCGGCCGTTGCAGCCGCTCAGCCTGCGCGAATGCTTCGTGCTGGTGGTGGCGAGCTGGCTGGTGGTGAGCCTTGCCGGCGCCCTGCCGCTGATGCTGACCAGCAATGGCCTGAGCCTCACCGATGCCTTCTTCGAAGCCGCCTCGGCGCTCACGACTACCGGCTCGACGGTCATGTCGGGTCTCGACAAGCTGCCGCCGGGCGTCCTTGTCTGGCGTTCGATGATGCAGTGGATCGGCGGCCTCGGGATCATCGCCTTCGGCCTGCTGCTGCTGCCATTCCTCGGCATCGGCGGCCTGCAGCTCTTCCGCATCGAAAGCTCCGATACCTACGAGAAGACCGTGGCCCGCACCCAGGTGTTCGCCCGCCGGCTGGTGGCGGTCTATTTCCTCCTGACGCTCGGTTGCACGCTTTCCTATACGGCGGCCGGCATGAGCCTGTTCGATGCCGTCAACCATGCGATGACGACCCTGTCAACGGGCGGCTTTTCCACCCACGATGCTTCATTCGGCTATTTTCGCCAGCCGGCGATCCTGTGGTTCGCCTCGCTGTTCATGATCGCCGGCTCGCTGCCGTTCAGCCTCTATGTGCGGCTGTTCGATGCCCACCGCGCCAACCTGCTCGACGACATCCAGGTGCGCACCCTCCTCGGCGTGGTGGCGGCGATCTCGCTGACGCTGGTGGTGTGGCTGCTGATCCGCCAGCACCTCCCGCTGGGAACCGCCATCACCCATGTGGTGTTCAACGTCACATCGATCATCACCACCACGGGCTATGCCTCCACCGATTATCTGCTATGGGGCACCCTTCCCATCGCCATGATGTTCCTGGTGACCCTGCTGGGCGGCTGCACCGGATCGACGGCGGGCGGCATCAAGATGTACCGCCTGGTGGTCTACTGGAAGATCTTTTCCCGCCTGCTGGTCGACCTTAGGTTCCCCGACGGCGTCTTTCCCATCCGCTGCGGCGACCGGCCGATCACCAAGGAGGTGATGCTGTCGACGCTGGCCTTCCTCACCCTGTTCCTCGCCACCCTGCTCGGCGCCACCCTTGCCCTCAGCCTCACCGGGCTCGACCTCGTCACCAGCCTGTCGGGTGCGGCCACCGCCTTGTGCAACGTCGGTCCCGGCCTCGGCGACATCGTGGGTCCCAGCGGCAATTTTGCGACCCTTCCTGACTTCAGCAAGTGGATCCTGGCGCTGGCGATGATCGTCGGCCGGCTGGAGATCGGCGCCGCTTACGTGGTATTCCTGCCCTCCTTCTGGCGGGTCTAGGACCTGTCGGGCAGCAGGCTCGTGCGTTTGGATCGAATCGATCCAAAGTCATCCTGATCCGGGGTCGCCCCCCTGAGCCTGCCTGCCGCCCATCGTTTCGACCGTGTCTGAATTGCCACGATTGATTCGAAACTTGCATGCTTACGCAACGTTCGATTGACTTTAAGTCAAATTCGCTCCTAGCCTCGCTTTCGAAAGCTCAACAACAAGAAAAGACGTGGCAATCGGCTGGTTGGATCGGGGGGCAGGCGAACATGGGCACGGCGGCGTACCGGTCACGATGTGGCATGAAAAGCTGGCTGCTGGCCTGCCTTGCCGTCCTTGCCGCCTTCGCGGTCCCCGATCTTGCCAGGGCCGACCGCCAGACGTCGGAATATCAAAGGTTGTACGGGCAAGCCGCCATCAACGTCCTGCGCCGCTACCGTCCTGACTATGCCGACCGGCTCGAAAGGCAACTTGCCCGGGTGGAACAGGAAATCGAGAGCCGCCCCGACCTTACCGAGGACCAAAAGCAGGAAGCCCGCGCCCGCGTCATCCAGCGTGTGCTCGACAGAGCGACGACAGATATCCGCATTGCCGATCAGCAGGGCAGCGACGAGCAGAAGGACAACGCCATCAAAGTCGGCCGGCTCCTGTATGATTTCAAGACCGCCTATCTGGGCCACATCGTATCGGGTCAGGGAGTTCGAGGGCCCGACGGTGGACCACTCCTCCGCCCTACCGACGTGGTAGAGGAATACGAGCGACTGTGGCGGGAGGCCGAAGCGGAGCGCGAGCGCGCCCGAGAGGCCGAACAGCAACGCCGGCAGGGCGCCGAGAATCGGCCCCCCGATCAGCATTCGTCACTGCCGACGCCACCCAACGCCAACTTCTATGCCATCGGCCAGATCGGTCATGGCGACGGCCCGCAGATGCCGTTTCTCGCCCTGGAGCAGCTTGGCAATCTCCATCTCGGCGCCGTCAAGTTCCAGCCCCGGGGCACCTCGACGGGGTTTCGCGCCGGCGGTCGGGTGAAGATCGCCGACAACGCCGGCGCCCGTCCCGTGGACCGGGTGTTCTTCAGCTATAACATCTTCCACAACAGTGTCGGCGACAACCAGTCGCTCGGCATGCTCGACACCAACGGCGCCGGCCTCGGCATCCCCGGCACCGGCGATCCGCTGTCCAGTTTCCCGGCCGGCATCTTCCTGCCCAACGCCGGCGGCCTGAACAACGTCCAGAATATTGTCGGACGCCTAGACTTCAACAATACCGGCGGCGGCCTTGCCATCGGCACCACCCTTGTCGATGGTCCGGTGGTGGTTTCGCCCTTCCTTGGCGTCGATTTCGCCAACCTCAGCCAGACGACCCGCCTGAGCGGTTCTGTTCCCGGCTTCAATCTCGACTTTTCCTATCGCACCAGCACCAGTTCGTTGCAGGTATCGCCCAACATCGGCGCCTTCATCACCGTGCCGCTGATCAACGGTCATGGGGCCGGCCCGCAAATCGACCTGAACATCATCCCGCGGGTCTTCGTCGACACGGTGATGTTCAACGGCAGCGACCGGTTGAACCTCTCCGGCATCGTGACCGACATGCAGAAGGTCAATCTTGGCGGATCCGACAGCAACGTCGGTTTTGCGGTGAACGTCGATGTGGTGGCAAGGAACCTGTTCGATCTGCCTGTTGACGTCAAGGTGGGCGGCTTCGTCCAGAACCGCCAGATCGTTACCTCCATCAAACGCACCGGCGAGTTGAACGACCAGAGCAAGGCGATCGCCAAGGGCTTCTTCAACGCCGGCTTCAACTTCGGAGTGCGGGTCCACTTCTGAGGTTTTTGGGCCAGTCCCCGGCCCTCTGCCGCTGATCGGTCGTGGATTGCCGTTTCGACATTGGCGGCATGAGCGTGGATGGATAGACTGTGACGCAACCCATCCACCGGAGGCAGCGCCACCATGGCGACAACCACCCTCATCCGTTCCAGCGACCCGCTGCTGCAACCGTATCAGTTGAAGCATCTCACCCTTCGCAACCGTCTCATGTCGACGGCGCACGAGCCGAATTACCATGAGGACGGCCTGCCGAAGGAGCGCTACCGGCTCTATCACGTGGAAAAGGCCAAGGGCGGCATCGCACTCACCATGACCGCCGGCTCGGCCATCGTTTCGCGCGATTCGGCCCCCGCCTTCGGCAACCTGCATGCCTACCGCGACGACATCGTGCCGTGGCTGCGACAGCTCACCGATGAATGTCACGAGCATGGCTCGGCGGTGATGATCCAGTTGACCCATCTCGGCCGCCGTACCAACTGGAACAAGGCCGACTGGCTCCCCGTCCTGGCGCCGAGCCCGGTGCGCGAGCCCGCCCATCGCGCCATTCCCAAGACCATGGAGGACTGGGACATCGAGCGCATCGTCGCGGACTACGCCTCGGCCGCCCAGCGCATGCACGAAGCCGGCCTCGATGGCTTCGAGTTCGAATGCTACGGCCATCTCATGGACCAGTTCTGGTCGCCGGCCACCAACCACCGCGACGATGAGTGGAACGGTTCGCTCGACAACCGCCTGCGCTTCACCTTCCTCGTCCTCGACGCGGTGCGAAAGGCAGTGGGGCCGGATTTCATCGTCGGTTGCCGGCTGGTCGCCGACGAGGATTGGGAAAAGGGCCTCAGCCGCGAAGAGGGCGTGGAAATCTGCCGTCGCCTCATCGCCACCGGCCAGGTGGACTTCCTCAACGTCATCCGTGGCCACATCGACCACGACACCGCCCTGTCGCGGGTCATTCCGGTGACCGGCATGCGCTCGGCACCGCATCTGGACTTTGCCGGCGAAGTGCGTTCGGAAACCAAATTCCCGGTGTTCCATGCCGCCCGCATCAACGATGTCGCGACCGCCCGCCACGCCATCGCGGAAGGAAAGCTCGACATGGTGGGCATGACTCGGGCCCATATCGCCGATCCGCATATCGGCAGGAAGGTGGCCGAGGGCCGCGAGGACGAGGTGCGCCCTTGCGTCGGCGCCACCTATTGCCTCGACCGCATCTACGAGGGCCACGAGGCCTTGTGCATCCACAATCCGGCGACCGGCCGCGAGGCCACCATGCCGCACGTCATCGCCCGTTCCGATGGCCCGCGAAGGAAGATCGTCATCGTCGGCGCCGGTCCCGGCGGGCTCGAAGCGGCACGGGTGGCGGGCGAGCGCGGCCACGACGTCACCGTCTTCGAGGCGGCGCCGCAGGCCGGCGGGCAGGTGCGTCTCGCCACGCGGGTCAAGCGCCGCGCCGAGATCATCGGCCTCGTCGACTGGCGTGTCGGCCAGTGCGAGCGCCTCGGCATCGACATGCGCTTCAACACGCTGGCGGGACCGGACGACGTCCTCAGCCTCGATCCCGACATCGTCATCGTCGCCACCGGCGGCCTGCCGGACGGATTTGCCATCGAGGAAGGTGCCGATCTGGCGGTTTCGAGCTGGGACATCCTTTCCGGCGACGTCAAGCCCGCCGACAACGTGCTGCTGTTCGACGACAACGGCGCCCATCCGGGCCTCGCCGCGGCCGAAGCGCTGGTCGATGCCGGCAGCCATCTCGAACTGGTGACGCCGGAGCGTTTCTTTTCCCCCGACATGGGCGGGCTCAACCTGGTGCCCTACGTGGCCAAGCTGCACAAGAGCGGCACCCGCATCACCACCATGACGCGGGTGCGGGCGATTTCGCGCGAGGGCAACCGGCTGCGCGCCGTCCTGTGGAGCCCCTATACCGAGGCGGATTGCGACGAACGCCTTGTCGACCAGGTGGTGGTGGAGCAGGCGACCCTGCCGCTCGACGACCTCTATTTCGAACTGAAGCCGCAATCGCTCAACCTCGGCGAAGTCGATTACGAGGCTCTTGTCGCCGGCCGTTCGCAGGAGGTCGTCCGCAACCCGGACGGCCAATTCCGCCTCTACCGCATCGGCGATGCCGTCGCCGCGCGCAACATCCACGCCGCCATCTACGACGCCCTCAGGCTGGTCAAGGATTTCTGAGGCAAGCGCGGCTACAGGGCCCACCACCTCGTCACCCCGTAGCTTGGCCGAGGGGCCCATTGCGCCGGCCTCAAACCTCTGGCGGGATCGAGCCTCCCCTCGCCTTGCGCCGGACCCGTGGCACCCTTAAATAGCCACTGTTCTTTTTTGCGAACGCCAACCCCAAAAGGCCCGCCCCATGCCGATCAAGATTCCCGACGACCTGCCGGCCCGCGCCGTCCTGGAGCGCGAGGGGGTGATGGTGCTGGGCGAGGACGCGGCGGTACGCCAGGACATCCGCCCACTACATATCGGCCTGCTCAATCTCATGCCCAACAAGGCGCGCACCGAGACCCAGTTCGCCCGGCTGACCGGCGCCACGCCCCTGCAGGTCGAACTGACGCTCATCAAGATGACCGGCCACACCCCGAAGAACACCTCGGCCGACCACATGATCGCCTTTTATCGCGACTGGCAGGCGGTGCGCGATCAAAAGTTCGACGGCTTCATCATCACCGGCGCACCCATCGAACTGCTGGAATTCGAGGAGGTCACCTACTGGGACGAACTGAGAGAAGTCTTCGCCTGGACCCAGACCAACGTCCATTCCACCATGTGCGTCTGCTGGGGGGCGCAGGCCGCGCTGCATTATCACTACGGCGTGCCCAAGCATGCGCTGCCGAAAAAGGCCTTCGGGGTCTACCGGCACCGCAATCTGAAGGCTACGTCGCCTTTCCTGCGCGGGTTTTCCGATGACTTCTCCATCCCCGTGTCGCGGTGGACCGAGGTGCGCCGCGCCGACCTGCCGCAAGGCATTGACGGTTTCGAGGTGCTGATGGAATCGGAAGAAGCCGGCCTCTGCCTCATCGACGACCGCCCGCACCGCTCGCTGTTGATGTTCAACCACATCGAATATGATTCAACCTCACTGGGCGAGGAGTACCACCGCGATTCGTCGGCCGGCAAAGCCATCGATCTGCCGGCCAACTATTTCCCCGACGACAATCCGGCAGCGCCCCCTGAGAACCGCTGGCGCAGCCATGCCCACCTGCTGTTCGGCAACTGGATCAACGAGGTCTACCAGACCACCCCCTTCGATGCGGCAAAGATCGGAACGTGAGCGATGCTGCGGCTCCTCCTGTTGCGCCACGCCAAGTCCGACTGGAGCGATCCGGCCTCCGGCGATCACGACCGCCCTTTGGGTCCGCGCGGCCTGAAGGCCGCTCCGTCGGTGGCTGCCGTCATGCAGCGCAAGGGCTTCATTCCCGCTCAGGTCCTCACCTCGACCGCCCGGCGGGCCCGCGAGACCACCCGCCTGGTGCTGGCCGGGCTGCCGGGCGGCAAGGATATCGCCGTCACGCCGCTTCGGGCACTCTATGACTTCGGTTCGGGCCGCGAGGTGGCCGCCGCCATCGCCGCCCATGGCGGCAACGCCTCGCCGCTCATGGTGGTCGGCCACAATCCGGCCTTTCACGGGCTCGCCCTGAGACTTGCATCGAGCGGCGCCACACCCGACATGGAGGAACTGAAGCGCAAATTCCCCACCTGCGCTTTGGCCGTCATCGATCTGCCGATCGATCGATGGAGCGATCTGCCCGGCGCCACCGGCAGGCTTTTCGCCTTCATCCGTCCCAAGGCGATAAACAACGGCGATTGAGGAGCTTGCCGCGTTTTGCTGAAGCACATTGCGTGCCATAAGGGCCGCCGGCCCGCGCCATGACCGGGTTCCTCGACGAGACCCGCATGGCGCTCGGCTCGCTGGGCGACGCCGCATCGGGGCTGGTGCACCCGACCCTTCGCCTTGGCGTCACCGGCCTGTCGCGGGCCGGCAAGACGGTGTTCATCACCGCCCTCGTCCACAACCTCCTGCATGGCGGACGGCTGCCGCTGTTTTCACCCATGGCGACGGGGCGCATCGCCAGGGCCTATCTCGAGCCGCAGCCCGATGACCGTCTGCCGCGCTTTGCCTACGAGGATCATCTGGCAGCGCTGACCGCCGGCGACGACCGCCACTGGCCGGAAAGTACCCGCCGTCTCTCCCAGTTGCGGCTGACGGTCGAATACGAGCCCTCCGGCTTCTTTGCCCGCCGCACCCATGGCGGGCGCCTTTCCATCGATATCGTCGATTATCCCGGCGAATGGCTGCTCGATCTGCCCTTGATGTCGCTTTCCTATGAAGCCTGGAGCGCCGCGACGCTCACCGCCAGCCGCGCAAGCCCGCGCGACCGTCTCGCCGGGCCCTGGCATGCCCATCTGGCAACGATCGATCCCGCCGCCCCGGCCGACGAGGCATCGGCCGCCGAAGCGGCCAAGCTGTTCACCGCCTATCTGGCAAGCTGCCGGGACGATGACGCCGCCCTCTCCAGCCTGCCGCCGGGGCGCTTTCTGATGCCGGGCGACCTCGAAGGCTCCCCCCTTCTCACCTTCGCCCCGCTCGACCTGGCGGGCAGGACGGCAGGCGGGCGCGGTTCCATGCAGGCCCTCATGCGCCGCCGTTACGACTCATATGTCGCGCATGTGGTGCGGCCGTTCTTCTTCGATCACTTTTCCCGCCTCGACCGCCAGATCGTGCTGGTCGACGTACTGACCGCCCTCAATGCCGGCCCGGCCGCCCTCACCGACCTGAAGGCGGCGCTTGCGGGGGTGCTCGACTGCTTCCGGGTGGGGGCGAAAAGCTGGGCCTCGCACCTCTTCGGCCGCCGCATCGACGCCATCGTGTTTGCCGCCTCCAAGGCCGATCTATTGCATCACGCCAGTCACGACCGGCTGGAAGCGATCCTCGAAGCGCTGCTTGCCGATGCCGCCAAACGGGCTGAATTCTCCGGTGCCCGCATCGACGCCGTCGCCATGGCGGCCATCCGCGCCACCCGCGAGGCGATCATCACCGAAGGCGGCGAGGACCTCGCCTGCATCGCCGGCGTCCCCGAAAAGGGCGAGAAAATCGGCAAGGAAACCTTCGACGGCAAGAGCGAAGCGGCGATCTTTCCGGGCGATTTACCCGCCGATCCCGCCCCGGCCCTGGCAGGCGAACTGGAGGGCGACCTGAAATTCGTCCGCTTCCGCCCGCCGCCCTTCGCTGCCGGTCCCTGGGCGGCCCGCGTCTTTCCCCATATCCGGCTCGACCGGGCGCTGGAATTCCTCATTGGAGACGCCTTCAGATGAGCACCCGCACGCGCCATCCCCAGGCCTTTCGCCTCGATCCTGAGGGCGACAGGCCCGCGCCCGCCGAGGCGAAGCAAAAAGGCCGTGCGCCCCGCCATGTGCCCGCCCCGAAGATCGAATGGCACGACGAGACGGCGGAAGCGGCGAACCTGTCGGTCGCAGCACCGGTGCGCCCCGCCCCGCTGAGGCGCAGCCGCCGCCGCTGGGGCACGCTCCTCTTTGCCGCCATGGCGGGATTCTTGTCGCTGGCCATCGGGCAGTGGGCCTACGGGCTGGTGGAAGGCTTCTTTGCCCGCTCGGCATGGCTCGGCTGGACCGCCACGGGCCTTTTGGCCGCCGCCGGCTTCGCCGCCCTTGCCATCGTGCTGCGCGAGGGGCTGGCGCTTGCCCGGCTCAAGACGCTGGAACGCCTGCAGGCCGATGCCGCGCACGCCACCGCCACCGATGACGCCGAAGCGGCGGCGCGCGTCATGAGCGGCCTGAAGAGCCTTTATGCCGGGCGCGCCGACACCGCCTGGGGGCTTTCGCGCCTTGCCGAGCACGAGGCCGACATCATCGATCCCGCCGGCCGCATCCGTCTCGCCGAGCGCGACCTCGTCGCCCCGCTCGATGAGGAAGGCCAGCGCATCATCGCCCGCACCGCCCGCCGCGTCACTCTGCTCACCGCGGTTTCGCCCAACGCCGCGCTCGATGTGGTCTTCGTTGCCATGCAGAACCTGAAGATGCTGCGCCAGCTTGCCGCCCTCTATGGTGGCCGGCCCGGCACCATTGGTACGGTGCGCCTGGCCCGCATGGTGATTGCGCACCTGGCCGTCGCCGGGGGCCTTGCCCTCTCCGATACGGTCATCCAGCACCTCATCGGCAAGGGCCTTGCCGGCCGCCTTTCGGCGCGTTTCGGCGAAGGCACCGTCAACGGCATCCTCACCGCCCGCATCGGCCGCGCCGCCCTCGACCTGACGCGCCCCTTGCCCTTTGCCTCGACCAGCCCGCCCGCCCTCACCGACCTGATGCGCGAGGTCGCCCGGCTGGGAGGAGGCGAGGCGCAAGCCTAATGAGGGTGGGAAACCGCTTTCGGCCCCTGCCCGCGTGGCCTAATCTTCAGCGGCGCGACTCAAACTGGAGGTCATGCCCCGTGCTCAGGCATCATGTCCGTTACCGCTTTGCAATTGCCGCCACCGCCGTGATCATGGCTTTCCCGGTTGCTACGCGCGCCGATAGCCTGCAGCGGTCGTTCTTCGACTTCGATGCCGCCAAGCTGAAATACGACCAGCAGCAAAAGCAGCAACTGCAACAAGGCTATGTGCTGGAAAACCTGAAAGGTAACGACGGCACCCGGACCACCCTCTCACTCGGCGGCCGTGTGGCGGTGGACGACCCCTACCAGCAGTTCGGCGCCCAGACGAATTTCCGCGGCCGCACCGTGCAGGAAATCGAAGGTCCGAAGATCAAGTTCAGCATCTCGTTCTGAACCTGCATCTGGCAGGCGGGACCGGCTCACCCCATATATGAGGTCATGACAACAGGCATCTCGCGGCTGAATGAAAGCGAGCGGCGCCATCACAACATCCTGAACGCGCTGCACACGTGGATTCTGATTGCCGGTTCGGCGCTATTGTCCGCCTTCATTGCCTGGACGGTGTTCGGCCTCACCGGTCTGGTGTGGGCCGGCGGCTTCATGGCCGCCTCGCTGTGGTTCGCCGGGCGGGTATCGCCGCAGATGGTGCTGAAACTCTACAAGGCCCGGGCGCTCGGCCCGACCGAGATGCCCGAGCTTCACAATGTGGTCGACCGGCTTGCCGCCCAGGCCGCCCTGCCGGCGGTGCCAAGGCTCTATTACGTGCCGAGCCGTATCATGAACGCCTTTGCGGTCGGCACGCCCGAAGATGCCGCCATCGCCGTCACCGACGGGCTGGTGCGCAACCTCAGCCTGCGCCAGATCGGCGGCGTCCTTGCCCACGAGATCAGCCATGTGAGGAACGGCGACCTCAAGGTGATGGCGCTGGGCGACGTCCTTACCCGCATCACCAGCTTCATGGCGCAGGTGGGCTATCTCGGCCTTCTTCTGTCGCTGCCGGGCATGCTGGCCGCCGGCATCAGTGTGCCGTGGCTGGGCCTGGGGGCGCTGATCCTCGCCCCCCTCATTGGCGGACTGTTGCAGCTTGCCCTGTCGCGCACCCGCGAATACGACGCCGACCTCGACGCCGCCGAAATCACCGGCGATCCGGAGGCGCTGGCCTCGGCGCTCGTGGTGCTGGAGAAAAAGCAGGGCCGCATGTGGGAGGGCCTCGTTTTGCCCGGGGCACGGGTTCCCGGCCCGTCGATCCTGCGCACCCATCCGCGCACCGAGGAGCGGGTGGCGCGCCTGCTCAACCTCAGGCAGGGGGCACCGCACGTGGCGCCGGAGGACATCCACATCGAGGTCGCCGAGCCGCCATCGCACCTGCATCCCCCGCGCATCCACTGGCACCGCATGGGCATCTGGTTTTAAGCCTCCTCGCGCTCACTTGTCAGCCACGCCCCTCCCGCTCATAGTGCCGTCTCGCTCCCGACCGGCCGACCGGCCATTACCTTATCGAGGAGAGACCCATGAAACTGGCTCACGCCCTCTTGGCGGCGCTGAAGGACCATGGCGCCGGTGAAATCTTCGGCATCCCCGGCGATTTCGCCCTGCCCTTCTTCCGCGCCATCGAACAGTCCAGCATCCTGCCGCTCTTCACCCTCAGCCACGAACCCGGTGTCGGCTTTGCCGCCGATGCCGCCGGGCGCTATCGCGGCACGCTCGGGGTGGCCGCCGTCACCTACGGGGCGGGCGCCCTCAACATGGTCAACGCGGTGGCCACGGCCTACGCGGAGAAATCGCCGCTGGTGGTGATATCGGGGGCGCCGGGGGCCGCCGAGGGGCGCACGGGTCTCGGCCTCCATCATCAGGTGAAGCGCCTCGACAGCCAGTTCCTGGTCATGTCGGAAGTCACCTGCGCCCAGGCCGTGCTCGACGATGCCGCGACCGCGCCCGCCGAGATCGCCCGCGTCCTCAGCGCTGCCCGCCACCGCTCGCTGCCGGTCTATATCGAACTGCCGCGCGACATGGTGGAGGCCGAGGTGGCGCCGGTGCCGTCCTTCGCCCCCCAACCGGGCGATCCCGAAGCTGCCGCCTCGGCCGCCGACGAAGTGCTCGCCCGGCTCGCTGCCGCCCGCCATCCCGCCCTCTTGCTGGGGGTGGAAATCCGCCGCTACGGCCTTGACGTCAAGGTGGCGAAGCTGGCGAAGAAGCTCGCCATTCCCGCCGTCACCAGTTTCATGGGCCGCGGCATCCTGGCCGAGACCGATGCCCCCCTCGCCGGCACCTATCTCGGCCTGGCAGGTGAGGCGGAGGTACGCCGCATCGTCGAGCGCTCCGACGGGCTTTTGATGCTCGGCGTCATCTTGTGCGACACCAATTTCGGCGTTTCCCAGCAGCAGATCGACATGCGTTTCGCCATCCATGCCTTCGACGGCGCGGTGCGGCTCGGCCATCATGTCTATCCGGGCGTCAGCCTCGAAGCGCTGGTCGATGCCCTCCTGAAGCGCGGCAAGCGCCTCGGCGATGCCGCAACGGTCGCCGCCACCTATCCCACCGGCCTCAAGGCCGATGCCCAGCCCATTCGCCCCATCGACATCGCCACCGCCGTCAACGACCTCTATCGACGCCACGGCGCCATGCCGATCGCCTCCGACATGGGCGATTGCCTGTTCACCGCCATGGACATCGCCCACACCGCCATCGTGGCGCCCGGCTATTACGCCACCATGGGCCCCGGCATTCCCTTCGGCCTCGGCCTTGAGGCGGCCTCGGGCCGGCGGCCGCTCATCCTGGTGGGTGACGGCGCCTTCCAGATGACCGGCTGGGAACTGGGCAATTGCCGCCGCTACGGCTGGAACCCCATCGTGCTGGTGTTCAACAATACCGCCTGGGGCATGCTCAAGGCCTTCCAGAAGGACGTCGGCTACAACGACCTCGACGACTGGAAATTCGCCGAGATGGCTTCCGGTCTCGGCGGCAAGGGGGTGCGGGTTGCGACCCGCAAGGCGCTGGCCGCCGCGCTTGAAGAGGCCGTAGCCGATGCAAGCCAGTTCCGCCTCATCGAGATCATGATCCCGCGTGGCGAACTCTCGCGCACATTGGAGCGCTTCACCGGCGCCATCGCCAAAAAGAGCGTGCTGGGCAACAGGCCCTGACGCGCCCGGCCCTCAACTCGCGGTCTTGCCTCGCCGGTAATCGTCCTGTCATGGTCGGTTCAATAGACTGGCGCTGATTCGTCGGCGTGCGATCGAGGGGCTGGTGGGGCATGGACAGGCTGGACGCTTTCATTCTCGGTATCGTCGAGGGCTTCACCGAGTTCCTGCCGGTGTCCTCGACCGGTCACATGATCGTCGTTTCCGACTGGCTGGGGCTTGGCCAGACCGACATCAACAAGGCGTTCGAGGTGATTATCCAGCTCGCCGCCATCCTGGCGGTGGCCGCCAGCTACCGCGACAAATTCACGCTCCGCCACCTCAACCTGTGGATGAAGCTCGCCCTCGCCTTCATCCCGATTGGAGCCGTCGGCTTCGTGCTGCGCCATCAGGTGGAGGCCTTGTTCTCGGTGCTCGTGGTCGCCATCATGTTCGTTGTCGGCGGCGCCGTCATGCTGGTCATGGAATATTTCTACAGCGAGAAATTCGCCCAGGTGAGCGATGTGGAAAATGTCACCTGGATGCAGGCCCTGTGGATCGGCATTTTCCAGGTTTTTTCACTCGTTCCCGGCACCAGCCGGGCCGGCGCCACCATCGTCGGCGGGCTTCTGGTGGGCCTCGACCGCCGGGCGGCAGCAGAATTTTCCTTCCTGCTGGCCCTGCCGGTCATGCTGGCGGTGAGCGGCTACGATCTCCTGAAGCACTATCACCAATTCGCCGGCAGCGATTTCATGAACCTCGCCATCGGCTTCATCACCGCCTTCGTGGTCGCCTACCTCACCATGCAGCTTTTCATCCGCTTCCTTAAGACCCACACGTTCATCGCCTTCGGCATCTACCGCATCGCCTTCGGCGTGTTCCTTTTCTGGTTCTACGGACTGTGAGCGGTTGCATCACCTTGCCTTTCGCCACGCCGCTCGCTAACCCTCACACGTTCGGTGGGGATAGCGGGAATGGGTGAATAGTGAAGGGGACAAAGCACGCGAACGCCGCGCCGCCGCCCTTGTGGCTGAAGGCGGCGCCGTTCGTTTTCCTGCTGTTATGGTCGGGCGGGTTTGCCTTCGCCAAGATCGGCCTCGACCACACCACGCCCTTGACCTTCCTCGCCCTGCGCTACTGGTTCGCGCTGGCCGTGCTCCTGCCGGTCCTCGCCATCATGCGGCCGCCCTTGCCGCGAGGTTTCGCCGAATGGGCGCATCTGGCGTTCGTCGGCTTTCTCATCCAGGCGGTCTATTTCGGGCTTTCCTATTTCGGCTTCTGGCTCGGCGTCTCGGCCGGGGCGCTGGCGCTCATCGTGTCGCTGCAGCCGATCCTTGTCGGGCTGCTGGCCCCGGCGGTGACGCGCGAGAAGGTGACGATCCTGCAATGGCTGGGCCTCATTCTGGGGCTCATCGGCGCCGCGGTGGTAATCGTGGCGCGCGCCCAGGTGGAAATCGTGTCGCCGCTGGGTATCGCCTGCGCCGTTGGGGCGCTGTGCGGCATGACGCTCGCCACCTTGTGGGAAAAGCGCTTCGGCCTCCACCACCACCCGGTCGCCTCCAACGCGGTGCAGTACCTCGTCGGCTTCGTCGCCATCGCCCCCCTCGCCTTCCTGCTCGAAGGCGCCAAGGTGAACTGGAACCTGCAATTCGTCATCGCGCTGGGCTATCTGGTCATCGCCAACTCGCTGATCGCCGTCAGCCTCTTGCTGGCGATGATCCGCTACGGTCAGGCGGCGCGCGTTTCGGCGCTCTTGTTCCTGGTGCCGCCCATGGCCGCCCTCATCGCCTGGGGACTGATCGGCGAGAAAATGCCGCTGATCGCCTGGGCCGGCATGGGCGTGGCGGCGGCGGGCGTCCTCATTGCCACCCGCAAGCCGCGTCCGAAGCGGAAGCGCGCCACCCATGACAGGGCGCGCCGGGCGCGCTAAAAGCTTTCCCCATGTTCGTTTCCTTCTTCCACGAGCTCAAGGCCGCCGGCGTACCCGTCACGCTGAAGGAATACCTCACCCTCATGGAGGCGCTGGAAGCCCATGTGGCGGGCTTCAGGGTGGAGGATTTCTATTACCTGTCGCGCTCCGCCCTTGTTAAGGATGAGCGCAACTTCGACCGCTTCGACCAGGTTTTCGGCCATGTCTTCAAGGGCCTGGAGGGACTTTCTGCAGAAGAGCTTCTGGCGGCCGTCCCAGAGGAATGGCTGAAAAAGCTCAACGAGAAATTCCTCACCGATGAGGAAAAGGCGAAGATCGAGGCGCTCGGCGGCTGGGAAAAGATCATGGAGGAGCTGAGTAAGCGCCTCGAAGAGCAGAAAGGCCGCCACCAGGGCGGCTCGAAATGGATCGGCACCGCCGGCACCTCGCCGTTCGGGGCCTATGGCTACAACCCGGCGGGCGTACGCATCGGCCAGGATAAGAACCGCAACAACCGCGGCATAAAAGTGTGGGACAAGCGCGAATTCCGGGATTTCGACGACAGCGTCGAACTCGGCACCCGCAACATCAAGGTGGCGCTTCGCCGCCTCAGGCGCTTTGCCCGCGAAGGGGCGGCGGAAGAACTCGATCTCGAAGGTACCATCCGTTCGACCGCCAATCGCGGCTGGCTCGACATCCAGATGGTGCCGGAGCGCCGCAACACGGTAAAAGTGCTGCTGTTCCTCGATGCCGGGGGCTCCATGGACCCTTACGTGCGGCTGTGCGAGGAGCTGTTTTCCGCTGCCAGCGCCGAATTCAAGCACCTGGAATATTTCTATTTCCACAACTGCCTGTACGAGTTCGTGTGGAAGGAGAACCGCCGCCGCTTCACCGAGCGCACCTCGACCTGGGACGTGCTCCACACCTATCCTTCCGACTACAAGGTGATCTTCGTCGGCGATGCCTCCATGAGCCCCTACGAACTGACGCAGCCCGGCGGCTCGGTGGAGCACATGAACGCCGAACCGGGAGCGCTGTGGCTGAAGCGGGTGATCGACATCTATCCCCATGCGGTGTGGCTCAATCCGTCACCGGAGAAATACTGGCACTACACGCCGACGACCGACTATATCGCCCGCCTGTTCGACAACCGCATGTACGCCTTGACGCTCGATGGCCTCGATCAGGCGATGCGCGAACTGGTGCGGTGAAGACGAAGGGACTCCCTCCCCCACTCCGTCACCCCGTGGCTTGACCACGGCTTCCCGCCCACAGCCCGTCACCCCGTGGCTTGACCGCGGTCTCCATCCCGCAAGCGCCTCAACCAGCCGAGGGGTCAGCGGAATGGATACCGGCATCGAGTGCCGGTATGACGTTGGTCATTTTCGGCAAGGATGCCTACACCGGCACCTTGCCATCCAGTTGCGGCAGCAGTTTCACGCTTTCCTGCTCGTTGGGATCGGTGCGGGCGATGACCGCCGTCACCGGTTGATCGGAGCGGTTGGCCGGCAGGTGCGGCACGCCGGCGGGGATGAAGAGCATGTCGCCGGCCTTCACCACCATGTGCTTTTCGAGATTGTCGCCGTACCACATCTCACCCACCCCGGAGAGCACATAGATGGCGGTTTCGTGGTTCTCGTGCAGGTGGGCCTTGGCCCTGTCACCCGGCTGGATGGTGAGCAGGTGCATGCAAATCCCCTCGGCTCCTGCCGTCTCGGCGGAAATGCCGGAAAAATAATTGAAACCCTGCTTGCCGGCATAGGTTTCCCTCGCCTGGAACACCTGGCAGTCGGGCTTCTGGGTGACGTCCATGATCGGGCCTTTCATCGTTTGCTGTTAGGTGCGATCCTAGCATGATTTCGCCACCGCGATCGCCAGGCCTCGGCTATCATCGCCGCATGGCGGACGACGGGACCTCTTCCGACTTCGATTATGCCGGCGTGCTGCGGCGGGTCAGCCACCGCTCGGCCCGCATCATGCTGGCGGCGCGCATGATCCTTTCCGCCTTCGATGAGTTCTACGCCAATTCCCGCGCCGTTCCGGCCATGGCCAAGGCCGCCTTCGAGGCCCGCGACGTGGCCCGCTCGGTCGCCTTGTCGCGGCGCCGGCTGGCCTACTACGCCGAGGCCATCGCAGAACTGGCCGGACTGTTGCGCCAGGCGCTGCCGGGCCTGCGCGGCGATCCGGCCCTGTGGTCGCAGATCGAAGAGACTTACATGTCCCTTGTAGCCGGGCGCTACGAGGACGACCTTGCCACCGCCTTCCTCCATTCCACCCGCCGGGTGATGTTCGCCGACGAATGGACGCCGGTCGCCTATTCCTATGGCCGCGCCGCCCACGGCGCCGGGCCGGTGCGCGAGATCCTCATCGACCATCCCCTCGGGCGCCGCCGCCTTGCTTCACTCATCGCCGATATTCTCAAAGGCGCCCATTTCCGCGCACCGTTCCGCGATCTTGCCGGCGATGCCGCAGCGGCGGCGGCCCGCATCGCTGCAACGCTCGCCGCTGCCGATGAGCGCCTTCACCGCATCGAGACGGTCGACGGGCTGTTCTTCAGGAACCGCGGTGCCTATGTCGTCGGCCGCCTGCACATGACCGAAGGCCCGTCGCGGCCGCTGGCGCTGGCGCTGGAGAACAGCCGTCGCGGCATCGTCATCGACGCGGTGCTGAGCAGCGAGACCGATCTCCACAACATCTTTTCCTCCACCCTGGCCAATTTCCACGTCACGGTGCCGCGCTATCACGAGCTATGCGCCTTCCTGCACGAGATCATGCCGGGGCGCCCGCTCGGCCTGCATTATTCCACCATCGGCTACAACCATCTGGGCAAGGTGGCCGTCATGGCCGAGCTGGCCCGCGAGATCGCCCAGCTTGACCGCCCGTTCGAGACGGCGGCGGGATTTCGCGGCTCGGTCGCCGTCGGCTTTTCCGCCCCCGGTTCGGCCTATGTGCTGAAGGTCATCCGCGATACCCCGACGGAGGCTTACAAATGGGGCGATTTTCCCGGCATCGAGGCGGTACTGGCCAAATACCGCCGGGTGCATGAAATCAACCGCACCGGCTCCATGCTCGACAACATGATCTTCGCCCGCATCGACCTGGAGGCCCGGTGGTTCGCCCCCGAGCTCATGGCCGAGCTTCTGGCGGCGGCCGGCGAGACCGTTTCGCTGGACGGCGGCAAGGTCAATTTCCGCCACTTGATCGTGCAACCCAAGATGACGCCGCTGCCGCTCTATCTGGAGAGCGCCGGCCTGGAGGATCAGCTTGCGGCCATCGACAATCTCGGCCATTGCATCAAGAACAACGCCTCGGCCGGCATCTTCAACCGCGATCTCGATGCCCGCAATTACGGCGTCTCGCGCTATGGCAAGGTCTATCTGTTCGATTATGACGCCATTGAACCGCTGGGCGACGTCAAGGTGTTCACCAACACGGACCGCATCGAGGGCGAAGAGGACATTCCCGACTGGTTCTTCGAAAAAGGCACCGTCTTCCTGCCGGAAGAGCTGGAGCCCGGCCTGATGATCGAGGACCGGGCACTGCGGGCGCATTTCCGCCACCGCCACGGCGATCTTCTGACCACCGGCTACTGGACGGGCATGCAGCGCGCCCTGGCGCGCGGCTGGGTGCCGAGGCTGGAAGTCTATCCCGACGCCGCCCGGCTCGCCCGGCCTGCCCACCGGGCATGACATGACCGAAAATTAATGCAATCGCCCGACGGATGACATGTCCCTGGTGCGTCTTAGGCGCATCGACAGTTAAATTCCCAAGGAGCATCTCATGCAAAACCGATCCAAGGTCCTCATCGCCGCCGCCGTTGCCGTCACCCTCGGCGCCGCCGGTCTGGCCGCCACCGCCAATGCCGACAGCACCAGCAACTGGCGTGGCTGGCACATGGGCAACATGATGGGCATGCGCGGCGACATGATGGGCCGGTGCAGGGGCGATCGTGACCACGGCATGAGGAACATGCGCGATCGCATCCGCAACTTCGCCGACCGCTACGATACCGCCAAGGACGGCAAGATCACCCAGGCCGAGATCGACGCCAACCGCGCCGAATGGTTCAAGAAATACGACACCAACAACGATGGCAAGCTGTCCATCGACGAATACCAGAACCTGTGGCTGGCCGAGCATCACCGCGAGATGGTGCGTGCCTTCCAGCACATGGACATCGACGGCACCGGCGCCATCACGCTTGATGCCTATCAGCGTCCCTACGCCCACATCGTCGAGATGCTCGACCAGAACAACGACCATGTCCTGTCGCGCGACGATCTGACGGCATGGCGCCAGCATCACCGCGACCGCTGGGGCACGATGCGGGGCAAGGACCAGTCCCGCATGCCGATGCTGCAGCACAGCGACGACTCCAGCGGCAAGACCAGCCAACCGCAGCAGTAAACCCCAAACCCCGCTTTCCGGCTCCCCCCTCTCTCCGGAAAGCCTCCCGCAGCCCCTGCCGCACCCCCGAGCGGCAGGGGCTGCACCTTTTCGGGGGCGCTCGGGCATCCACTCGTGCAGATCAGTCGTGTGGCGCGCCACGCGACTTGCGCTATACCGACATCCTTGAGGTGACGAATCGATGTCGGCCGGCCATGAACGACTGCTGCGGCGCGCACTCATCGTGATCGCGCTTATGGGCCTTGCCGCCGGGCTTGCCGCCTGGGTGGCCGGGTGGGGTGATTTTGCGCCCTGGCTGTGGGCGGCGGGCACCGTGCCGGTGGTGGCGGGTCTCGTCTTTTCCATGGTTCGCGACATCCTTGCCGGGCGCCTGGGGGTGGACGCGGTCGCCTTCTGCTCGATGACTGCGGCGCTGGTGCTGGGCCAGGAGCTGGCAGCGGCGGTGGTGGCGGTGATGTACGCCGGGGGCAATGCGCTTGAGGACTTCGCCGTCGCGCGTGCCGAGCGCAATCTCAAGTCCCTCATCGACCGCGCCCCGCGCATCGCCCATCGCCTCAAGGGCGAAGTCGTCGACGATGTTGCGGTGGAGGACGTGGCCATCGGCGATCATGTGCTGGTGCGGGCCGGCGAGGTGATCCCGGTGGACGGGGTGATCGCCGGCAAGGCGGCGCTCATCGACGAGGCGGCGCTGACCGGCGAGCCCATGCCGGTTGCCCGCCGCCTGGGCGAACTGGCGCGCTCGGGCACCATCAATGCGGGCGAGACCTTCGAGCTCACCGCCTCGACCACCGCGGGGGAAAGCACCTATGCCGGCATCGTCCGCCTCGTCACCGCCGCCCAGACGGCGCGGGCCCCCTTCATTCGCCTCGCCGACCGCTACGGCCTCATCCTGTTGCCCGTCGCCCTCATCGTTGCCGGCGCCGCCTGGCTCCTTTCCGGCGATCCCATCCGCGGCCTCGCCGTCCTGGTGGTGGCGACCCCCTGCCCGCTCATTCTCGCCGCCCCCGTCGCCTTCATAGCCGGGGTGTCGCAGGCCGCCGGCAAGGGCATCCTGATCAAGGGCGGCGGGCCGCTGGAAGCGCTGGCGCGGGCGGCAACCGTGATGTTCGACAAGACCGGCACCCTCACTGTCGGCGGCGCCCGCCTGATCGCCATCGAGATCGCTCCCGGCGAGACGCCGGACGAGGTTTTACGCCTCGCCGCCTCGCTGGAGCTTGCCTCCCACAACGTCGTTGCCGCCGCCATCGTCGAGGCGGCCGGGGCGCGCGGCCTTGCCCTCACTGTCCCGACCGGGATGCGCGAGACCATGGGGTCGGGCATCGAGGGGAACGTGGAGGGCCGTTCGCTGCGCATCGGCTCGCTGGCGCTGGTGCACGGATCGAAAAAGCCCGAGGACTGGGCGGTGCGCGCCCTGCGCCGTGCTGCCTGGCGCTCGGCGCTGGCGGTGTTCGTGGCCATCGACGGCCGCACGGTCGGGGCGCTGCTGCTCGGCGATGAACTGCGGCGCGAGACGCCGCGCGCCGTGCAAGCCTTGCGCACCGCCGGCATCGCCCGCATCGTCATGGTGACCGGCGACCGCGCCGATGCCGCCGAAACCATTGCCGCTGCCCTCGATCTCGATCAGGTGCTGGCCAATCGCGTGCCCAGCGACAAGGTCGACGCGGTCACCACCGAGACACGTCTCGCTCCCACCATCATGGTCGGCGACGGCATCAACGATGCCCCGGCGCTGGCCGCCGCCACGGTGGGCATCGCCATGGGCGCGCGCGGTGCCAGCGCCTCGTCGGAAGCCGCCGACGTGGTGATCCTGGTGGACCGCCTTGACCGGGTGTCGGATGCCGTCGCCATCGCCCGGCGGACGCGGCGCATCGCGCTTGAAAGCATCCTTGCCGGCATGGCGCTGTCGGGCATCGCCATGGGCTTTGCCGCCTTCGGCTGGCTGGCGCCGGTGGCGGGCGCCCTGTTGCAGGAGGTGATCGACGTGGCGGTCATCGCCAATGCCCTGCGCGCCCTCACTCCCGCCTACCGGCCGGGCCGGGCCCTGATGCCGGCCGAGGCAGCGCTTCTCCTGCGCCAGGACCACGAGGCGCTGGAACCCCGCCTCGACCGCCTGCGCGAGATCGCCGATGCCCTCGACGATGCGGCGCCCGGCGATGCTGTCCACCTCATCACGGAGGCCGATGCCATCGTCACCCGCGACCTTCTCGTCCACGAACGCGACGACGAAGCGGCCGTCTATCCCCGCCTCTCGAAATTCCTCGGCGAGGGCCACGGCCTCGGCGCCATGAGCCGCGCCCACCGCGAGATCATGCACCTTGCCCGCCTGCTGTCGCGTCTCTCAGAAAACCTCGCACCCGAAGACGCCGACCGCTACCTCATCCGCGATGCCCAGCGTGCCATCGAGTCCATCGAGGCGCTGGTGCGCATCCACAATGCCCAGGAAGAAGACATCTACGAACAGGCCGCCGCCGGCTGATCTCTCCCGCCATTTGATCGAAGTCAAATACTGTCGTCGCCGCGGTACCTATAAGTGCCTATGAAGACAGGCCTTTCTCTTGAACAGGAACAATTCGCAACTGGCCGGCGGCGGCGTTATGCGGCTTTTCCTCCCTTGCCATTGTTTGTGCTGCAACCGCTGCTGCGCCGGGTCGTTGAAGATGTGGCACGGCGCGAACCCGATCTCTTCGCTCGCCTCGGTGACAGTGCCGGCAAGCGCTTCCTCATCGATCCGGTAAACCTGCCCTTCGTGCTGCTGCTGGAGCCCGCCGCCCCTCGCCTCGCCGCCCACCCGCGCCATGCCGTGCCGGCCCACGATGCGGTCATTGCCGGGCGCTTCCTCAATCTTTTCGACATGATCGACGGCAGCCTCGACGGCGATGCCCTGTTCTTCAGCCGCGACCTCGCGGTCAGTGGCGACACCGAGGCGGTGGTCGCCCTGCGCAACGCCCTCGACGACATCGATGGCAACATCTTCGATAGCGGCGCGGTCGCCTTCGGGCCGCTGGCGCCGGCGGTCAATTTTGGCCTCGGCCTGATGCGCGCCCTGTCACGGAGGGCCCGCCATGGCAACCGGTGAATTCACCCGCCCCGAACTGGTCTGCCCGGCGGGAACGCCGGCCGGCCTGCGCACCGCAGTCGATGCCGGGGCCGATGCCGTCTATTGCGGCTTTCGCAACGCCACCAACGCCCGTAACTTCCCCGGCCTCAATTTCACGCCAGAGGAATTGCAGGGCGCCGTCGCCTATGCCCACCAGCGCGGCGCCAAGGTGCTGCTGGCCGTCAACACCTTTCCCCCCGCCGGCCAGACGGCTTTGTGGAAAGAGGCCATCGACACCGGTGTGGCGCTCGGCGTCGATGCCATCATCGTTGCCGACATGGGGGTGGCGGACTATGCCGCGCGCAACCATCCCGGTCAGCGCCTGCATCTGTCGGTCCAGGCCGGCGCCTCCTCGCCCGAGGCGATCTCTTTCCATGTCCGCGAATTCGGCATCGCCCGGGTGGTGCTGCCGCGCATCCTCACCGTCGCCGAGATCAAGGCGGTGCACGATCAGATCGATTGCGAGATCGAGGCCTTCGTGTTCGGAAATATCGGCATGATGGCCGAAGGCCGCTGTGCGCTTTCCAACTATGCCACCGGTCTGTCGACCAATATGGACGGGGTGTGCTCGCCGGCCGGCGATGTCCATTACGAGGAAGACGACAAGGGCAATCTTTCGACCCGCCTTGGCCCCTATGTCATCGACTGCTTTTCGTGCGGCGAAAATGCCGGCTATCCCACCATCTGCAAGGGCCGCTACCGGGTCAAGGGCCGAGCCGATCCCTATTATGCCTTCGAGGAGCCGGTGAGCCTTAATCTTTCCGCCCTGCTGCCCGATCTCATGCGGGCCGGCGTCACGGCCCTGAAGATCGAGGGCCGGCAGCGCAGCCGCGCCTATGTGAGGGCGGTGGTTTCGGCCTTCCGCGCCGCCGTCGACGATGTGCTGGCCGGGCGCGATCCGGCGCTGGCCGACCTTCTGGCCCTGACCGAAGGCCACAAGCAGACGCAAGGAGCGTTCCGGAGCAAGACATGGCGATGAGCGAAAATGGGATGATGACCCGAGATGGCGCAATGAGTGCCGACTCCGAACTCACCCTCGGCCCGGCGCTGTTCAACTGGAAGCCCGAGGCGTGGCGCGATTTCTATTTCCGCATCGCCGACGAGGCCCCGGTCGGCACCGTCTATGTGGGCGAGGTGGTGTGCTCCAAACGCGCCGTATTCTTCGAGCCGCTCTACCAGACGGTGGCCGAGCGCCTGCGATCAGCGGGAAAAGCCGTCGTCTTTTCAACGCTATCCGAGGTCATGTTGAAACTCGATCGCAAGACGGTGGAAGCCGTCACCGGCCTGCCCGAGACGTTCATCGAGGCCAACGACAGTGCCGCCCTGTGGCACCTCAGCGGCCGTCCGCATCACGTCGGCCCCTTCGTCAACGTCTACAACGAGTTGACCCTCGCGGTCCTCGCCCGCCGGGGTGCCGTCAATTTCTGCCTGCCAGGCGAATTGCCGCTCACCGCGCTCGCCGCCATGGGCAGCGCCGCCAGGAGCCTCGACGTCAGCCTCGAAACCCAGGTCTTCGGCCGCCAGCCGCTGGCGCTCTCGGCGCGCTGCTACCATGCCCGTGCCCATGACCGCACCAGGGACAGTTGCCTGTTCGTGTGCGAGGAGGACCCCGACGGCCTGGCGCTGCAAACCCTCAGCGGCCAGCGGTTCCTCGCCATCAACGGCATCCAGACCCTGTCGCACGACTATCTCGCCCTCGTTACCGAACTGCCGCAACTGGCAGCGTTGGGCGTGAGGCGCTTTCGTCTGTCGCCGCAGACCTGCGACATGGTGGCGGTGGCACGAACCTATCGCAACCTCATCGACAGGGCGATCACCGCGCCCGAAGCGCTCGACCAACTCTCCGGTCTCGGCATCGCCGCGCCCTTCGCCAACGGCTTTTCCCATCGCCAGCCCGGTCATCTGTGGGTCGAGGGCTGAGCATCCGCTCCGGTCCTTTCCGCCTTGCCGGAAAAGCGCTAGCTTGACGTTTCCTAGTTTCGGAAAGCCCATGAGCCAGGTTCGACTCACTCAACGCTTGGCCGATGCCTCGGACGTCGACGCCTTGCGGGCCGTGATGGATGCATCGATTGCCGAACTGCTGAAGCCTTTTCTCGATGCGGCGCAGATCGCCGCCAGTCACGCCATCATGGGCCTCGATACGCAATTGATCGAAGACGGCACCTATTTCGTGGTCGAGGATGGCGGCAAAATCGCCGGCTGCGGCGGCTGGAGCCGTCGCGCGACACTTTACGGCAGCGATCATGCGACGGGCCGCGATGCCGCGTTACTCGACCCGGCGCACGATGCCGCGAGGGTGCGCGCCATGTACACCCACCCGCGCTTTGCCCGCCGCGGCGTCGGCCGCCTCATCCTCGACCTGTGCGAGGCCGCCGCCCGGCTGGAAGGCTTTTCGCGCGCCGAACTGATGGCGACCATGGCGGGCGAGCAGCTCTACCGGTCCTGCGGCTATCATTCGATCGAGCGCACGAGCCATGTCGACGGTGCCATCGAGGTGCCGCTGGTCCGCATGGGAAAGTCCCTTCATCAAACGGCAGGAGCATGAGCGAAGATGACCCATGAAACTGGTGCGAGGCGCGCGCGGCGCGGCCTGATGGCGCTGGCCCTTCTTGCCGGCACGCTGCTGCTCAGCGGCTGCTACGAGACCGAGGCCGACCTCATAGCCGTCGGCGACCAGGCGAAGATCGTCGGCCACCACGCCTGCACGTTGCAGATCGGCGACAAGTCGGACTTCGATCTGAACATCACCGACAATGGCGACGGCAGCTATCATTTCGGCGCCCCCGACGTCACCGGCATGGTGAAGTTGAAGAAACTTGCCGCCGACCGCTATCTCATGCAACTGGGCGACGATCAGAAGGTCGGCACCTGGTATTATGCCTTCGCCGAGCCGGCAGTCGGTGGCGGCTTCAACGCCTTCACGCCCAAGCGCGACGATGCCGAACTGTCGGCCGCCGCCACGCAGAAGTACGGGATTCGCTTCCTCGACGCGCTGGACCACAACGACCCGAAAGGCTCCACCATCAAGGGCAGCGCGGATAACCTGATGCAGTTCCTGAGCGATCCCGCCATGCAACCGCTCGAGCCCTGGTTCACCTGCAAGGGCGCCTGATCAGGGTCATCCGGCGGCGCGATCCCCTCAACCCGCCGGATAGTCGTCATTCCGCCCCCAAGCGTCACCCCGGGGCTTGACCCCGCCACGACGGATGTTGAAACGGCGGTGACCGCGCTCCATTCCTCACCCGACAATCACCGACAGGAACAGGACGCCAAACTCCTTCAGCTTCACCTCGCCCACCCCATGCACCTCGGCGAATTCGCGGATGCTTTGGGGCTGCCGCACCGCCATGTCGATGAGGGTGCGGTCGGAAAAGATCACATAGGCCGGCACCCCGCGGTCGCGGGCGACCTTGAGGCGCAGGGCCTTCAGCCGGTCGAGCAGCGCTGCATCGGCCGGTTCCATGCCCGCCGCCTCGGCCGTCGCCGCGGCCTTCCTCTGCTTTCGCGTGCTCGCGCCCAACGTCTCGGGGCGGTAGAGGAAGCGGCCCTCGCCCGCCATCAGCGCCCTGCCGTTTGCCGTCAGGCGCAAGCCGCCGAAGCCTGCGATGTCTATCGCTATATACCCGGCCGCCACCAGTTGCCGGATCAGCGATTGCAGGGCCTGGCGCGACAGGCTGGAAAGGCCGCCGAAGCCTTTGAGCCGGTCGTGGCGGGCAGCGCTCGCTTTGTCGCTCATCGTGCCGCGCAGGCAATCGACAATATGGGCCGCGCCATAGCGCTCGCCGGTCGTCTCGACCATGGCGAGGATGGCCCGCGCCTCGGCGGTGCCGTCGCTGGCCGCGACGGGCGAAATGCAGACATCGCAATTGCCGCAAGGGGCCGTCTCCTCGCCGAAATAGGCCAGCAGCGCCTGCCGCCGGCATTGCGGGGCCTCGCAATAGGCGATGAGCGCGTCGAGCTTCTTATGGTCGCGGCGCTTGCGTTCATCCGGGCAAGCCTCCTCCTCGATGAAGCGCCGCCGCAGGGCGATGTCGCCGAGGCCGTAGAGCATCATCGCCTCGGCGGGCGCCCCGTCGCGGCCGGCGCGGCCGAATTCCTGGTAATAGGCCTCGAGCGTTCCCGGCAGGTCGGCATGGAAGACGAAGCGTGCATCCGGCTTGTCGATGCCCATGCCGAAGGCGATGGTCGCCACCATGACCACCCCGCGCTCACTCATGAAGAGGTTCTGGTTGTCGTCCCTCACCTCCTTGGCAAGACCGGCGTGATAGGGCAGCGCGTGCACGCCTTCGGCCACCAGCAGCGCCGCCGTTTCCTCGGTCTTCTTCCGCGACAGGCAATAGACGATACCGCTTTCGCCGGCGTGCGCTGCGAGAAAGGAGAGAAGCTGGCGCGCCGGCTTCGACGACTTGGCCTCGACGGCAAGGCGGATATTGGGCCGGTCGAAGCCGTGCACGTGCATTTCGGGGTTTGCGCCGAACAGTTTTGCCACGATGTCGTTGCGGGTGGCCTCGTCCGCCGTTGCGGTGAAGGCGCCGACCGGCACGCCGGGAAAGGCTTCCTTCAGCCGCGCCAGCATCTCGTATTCAGGCCGGAACGAGGCGCCCCATTGCGAGATGCAGTGGGCCTCGTCGATGGCGATGAGGGTGGTGTCGAGCTTTTTGAGCGCCGCCAGCATGCGCTCGGTCATCAGCCGCTCGGGCGACAGGTACAACAGCCGCACCTCGCCCGCCGCCACCTTGCGCCAGGCAGCCACATTGGCTTCGCGCTCGCGTGCCGAGTTGATGGTCTCGGCGGCGACGCCCGCCAGCTTCAGCGCCGCCACCTGGTCCTGCATCAGGGCGATCAGCGGCGAGACGACGATGGCGAGGCCGCCCTTCACCAGTGCCGGCACCTGATAGCACAAGGATTTGCCAGAGCCGGTCGGCATCACCGCCAGCACGTCGCGTCCGGCAAGCAGCGCGGCGACGATATCTTCCTGCCCGGGACGGAAATCGTCGAAGCCGAAGACGACCTTGAGGATTTCCCGCGGCGTCGCCGGTTGCGGCGCGAATGGCAAGGCTAGATGCTGCATCTGCAACGGCTTAGGGGATTCGCTTCAAGGGCGAAAGGCATCGGCGGTGGAGGCTTGCCCTTGACCGGTGCCGCGATGCTGACAAAGATCGCCTCTAAGAGCAACAGTCGAACCGAGAGAGCGGGCAATTGACCCCGCAAGACCCCCCCGTGAGGATATCCAGTTGGCAACGACCCCTAATCGCACTTCCGGCCTGATCAGGACCGCCCTGCTGGCCGTGCTGCTGGCATCGACACCGCTCGCTGCCGCCCAGGCCGGCAACGTCTATGACAGCCACATCATGCAGCGCATGAAGTTCACGCCGCAACAAAGCGCCAAGGTGAGGGCCGCGTTGCGCGTGTCGGAGCGCCAGACCCGCGCCATTTTCCGCAAGTACGGGATCAATCCCAACGCCAAGCCTGACCTCGACAAGCTGCAGGAGGCCGGCGATGAATTGCAGGCGGTGAGCGAGCGCGAGAAGCAGAGCATGAAGGTCATCATGACCATGGCGCAGTTCGCGACCTATGTGCGGATCACCAAGGAAACCGAGTCGCGCATCATCAAGGCCGCCCGCGAGTAGACAAAAGCGCCGGGCGATTGCACAAGCGGTGAATTTGCCCGCCGTGCCGATTGCACGTGTTCCCCTTTTGGTCTAAGGCTTGGCAATGCTGGAAGCCAGGAAAACCATTCGCGTGCAGGGCGCGCGCGAGCACAATCTGAAGAACGTGTCGCTGGAACTGCCGCGCGACCGGCTGATCGTGTTCACCGGTCTGTCGGGCTCGGGCAAATCCTCCCTCGCTTTCGACACCATCTATGCCGAGGGCCAGCGGCGCTATGTCGAGTCGCTTTCGGCCTATGCCCGGCAGTTCCTGGAGATGATGCAAAAGCCCGACGTCGACCAGATCGACGGGCTGTCGCCGGCCATTTCCATCGAGCAGAAGACCACCAGCCGCAATCCGCGCTCCACCGTCGGCACCGTGACCGAGATCTACGACTACATGCGCCTCTTGTTCGCGCGCATCGGCATCGCCTATTCGCCGGCCACCGGCCTGCCCATCGAGAGCCAGACGGTCACCCAGATGGTCGACCGGGTGATGGCGCTGGAGGAAGGCACGCGGCTCTATCTCCTCGCCCCTATCGTTCGCGGCCGCAAGGGCGAGTTCAAGAAGGATCTGGCGGACCTGATGAAGCGCGGCTTCCAGCGCGTCAAGGTGAACGGCGCCTTCTACGAGATCGCCGAGGCCCCCACCCTCGACAAGAAGTTCAAGCACGACATCGACGTGGTTGTCGACCGCCTGGTGGTGCGGCCCGACATTGCCTCGCGGCTGGCCGATTCATTCGAGACGGCGCTGAAGCTCGCCGACGGCCTGGCCGTGGCCGAGTTCGCCGACAAGCCGCTGCCGCCTTCGGAAACCTCGGAGGAAGGCGCCAACAAGTCGAAGAACGAGACCCACGAGCGCCTCACCTTTTCGGAAAAATTCGCCTGCCCGGTTTCCGGCTTCACCATCGACGAGATCGAGCCGCGGCTGTTCTCCTTCAACAACCCGTTCGGCGCCTGCCCCAAGTGTGATGGCCTGGGCACCGAACTGCGTTTCGAAGCCGATCTCGTCGTCCCCGACAAGTCGCTGACGCTCGCCAAGGGCGCCATCCTGCCATGGGCCAAGACCGGCACTGCCTCGCCTTATTACTTCCAGACGCTGGAGGCGCTGTGCCGCCATTACGGCGGCGCCATGACCAGGCCGTGGGCCGACCTCCCCGAAACCCTGCGCCATGCCATTCTCCACGGCACCGGCGATGAGGAAGTGACCTTCGTCTATGACGACGGCATGCGCTCCTTCAAGACCACGAAGACCTTCGAAGGCGTCATCGGCAATATCGAGCGGCGCTGGCACGAGACCGATTCATCGTGGGTGCGCGAGGAACTGTCGCGCTTCCAGTCCGACCACCCGTGCGAGGCCTGCGGCGGCTATCGCCTCAAACCCCAGGCGCTGGCAGTACGGGTCGGGGGCCTGCATATCGGCCAGGTGGCGGAAATGTCGATCCGCGCCGCCGGGCAATGGTACGAGGCCCTGCCCGAGCGGCTGAAGTCCAAGGACATGGAGATCGCCGGGCGCATCCTGAAGGAGATCCGCGCCCGCCTCAAATTCCTGAACGATGTGGGCCTTGAATACCTCACCCTGTCGCGCACCTCCGGCACGCTGTCGGGTGGCGAGAGCCAGCGCATCCGGCTCGCCTCGCAGATCGGCTCCGGCCTCACCGGTGTGCTTTACGTGCTGGACGAGCCCTCCATCGGCCTGCACCAGCGCGACAATGCCCGGCTGCTGGAAACCCTCGTCCACCTGCGCGACATCGGCAACACGGTGATCGTCGTCGAGCACGACGAGGACGCCATCCGCTCCGCCGATCATGTGGTCGACATCGGCCCCGGCGCCGGCGTCCACGGCGGCGAGATCATCGCCGAGGGCACCCCCGCCGAAGTGATGGCCAATCCGCGCTCGCTCACCGGGCAATATCTGACCGGCATGCTGCAGATCCCGGTGCCGCAAACGCGCCGCAAGCCGAAGAAGGGCCGCATGTTGCGGGTCACCGGTGCCCGCGCCAACAATCTCAAGGACGTGACGGCGGAAATTCCGCTCGGCCTGTTCACCTGCGTCACCGGCGTCTCCGGCGGCGGCAAGTCGACGCTGCTCATCGACACCATCTACAAGGCCGCCGCCCGCCGCCTGATGGGCTCGCGCGACATGCCGGCCGCCCATGACCTCATCGAGGGCCTCGAACACCTCGACAAGATCATCGACATCGACCAGAGCCCCATCGGCCGCACCCCGCGCTCCAACCCGGCCACCTATACCGGCGCCTTCACGCCCATCCGCGACTGGTATGCGGGCCTTCCCGAGGCCAAGGCGCGCGGCTACGGGCCGGGCCGGTTTTCCTTCAACGTCAAGGGCGGGCGCTGCGAAGCCTGCCAGGGCGACGGGGTCATCAAGATCGAGATGCACTTTTTGCCCGACGTCTATGTCACCTGCGATGAATGCCACGGGCAAGCGCTACAACCGCGAGACCTTGGAAATCCGCTTCAAGGACAAGTCCATCGCCGATGTCCTCGACATGACGGTGGCCGAAGGCGCCGACTTCTTCCGCGCCGTTCCCGCCGTGCGCGACAAGCTGGTGACGCTGGAACGCGTCGGCCTCGGCTACATCCATGTCGGCCAGCAGGCAACGACGCTGTCGGGCGGCGAGGCGCAGCGCGTCAAGCTCGCCAAGGAACTCTCAAGGCGCGCCACCGGCCGCACCCTCTATCTGCTGGACGAACCGACGACGGGCCTGCATTTCCATGACGTGGCGAAACTTCTTGAAGTGCTGCACGAGCTGGTCGAGCAGGGCAACACCGTGGTGGTGATCGAGCACAACCTGGAAGTCATCAAGACCGCCGACTGGCTCATCGACCTCGGGCCCGAAGGCGGCGACGGCGGCGGCGAGATCGTTTTTTCCGGCACGCCCGAGGACTGCATCAAGGAAGAGCGCAGCTACACGGGCCAGTACCTGCGCGAGGTGCTGCGGCGCGGCAAGAAGGGCGCACGGACCGCGGCGGCGGAGTGAGGGAGCAGCAATGGTTAGCCCAAATCCAAAACGTCAAAAGGCCGGCTGGGCGACTCTCGACCGATTGAATGCTGAGGCGAGCAACTGCTGGGTTATTCACTATTCATGCGAGAGCTTTTATGACCGGCCGGAGGGGCAGTCGCCAAGGATCACGTCAATCGCCGTGCGTCGATTGGATACCGGACAAACACTCTCATTCTCGATTTACCAAGTTGCAGAGAGAAAGGCAATCTCTGTAGCCGACATCGAAAAACACTATGATGACTTAGAACGTATAATGCTTGATGAATTTTACAGACACGTGGGCGCTCATCAAGGCATGAAGTATATTCATTGGAACATGCGTGACATAAATTATGGCTTTGCTGCTCTTGAACACAGGTACCGTGTCCTCGGCGGTGAGCCCGTCGTTATAGCAGATGACAAGAAATTTGATTTAGCCAGAATTCTTATTGAAATATATGGTGTAGGATATGCGAAAAATCCACGCCTTGCAAGTTTGCTGGAACTCAATAGTATAAAACCATTGAATTTTATGTCTGGAGCGGAAGAAGCCGAAGCCTTCCAACAGCATGATTATGTTGCGCTACACCAATCAACACTGCGGAAAGTCGACGTAATAGCAAATATTTTTACTCGCGCCCAAGACAGATCATTGAAAACGAACACAACTTGGTGGGAAATGCACGGGGGCCGATTGAGGGCATTTTGGCAGCTGGACACCCGCAAAAACCCTTCGCACTGGGCGGCAGGGGGCGGATGTTGACGGCGTCGGTCGCGTTGGCGCGCTGATTGGCGCCATTTCGGCTGTTCCTGTGTCCTGTTTGGGCGGTTTGCTCTGGTTTCGGACAGACTCATGCCATGGCGCATTTGCGTTCGTGGAAGATCAGCCGGTCGAAGTTATAGGCCAGATTGGCCAAGGTCAGTTTCGCCTCGGCCCGCTTGAGGCCGATGGTACGGATGAACAGGCCGAAGCGGTTCTTCTGGTGGGCAAAGACATGCTCGATATGGGCACGGATCGTGGACTTGGCGGCATTGGCCCGCGCCGTCGCTTTCGGCATCGGCCTGCCCCTGGGCTTGCGCCGATGAATACGGCTGGTCAGCATCCTGTCGCTGAGCCACTTCTCATTGCGCCGTGACCGATAGGCGCTGTCGGCCCAGACCTCGCTACCGGTGTTGTCGGTGCTGACCAGCCGCCGCAGCATTCGCCCGTCTGCCGCTGATGCCGCCGTCACCGCCATCGACCGGATGAAGCCATAACGGCGATCGATGCTGATGTGGGACTTGTAGCCGAAGACCGGCAAGGCGATCATCGGCAGTTCCGTGCCGTCCGGCCGGTAGCGCACCTTGCCACCGATCTTGAGTGTCCAGCGGGCGTCGGTGTCCTTCTGCGCCGCCTTGTTCGGCTCCTCCGGCCAAATCTCCTTCGCCGACTTGCCCGCCTTGATCGCTTGCTGCTCACTGTCGCAATTGCGCTGTTTGGGCGCCGGCACCAGTGATGCATCGATGATCTGTCCCGACATCGATATGTAGCCCTTCTTCTGCAGCTGCCAGTCGAAGGCCTTCATCACCCGCTTCAGCGTCCCGGTCTCGGTCATCCGGTTCCTGAAGTGCCGGATCGTGTTCTCGTCCGGGGTGCTCTCGCCAAGCGACAGTCCCAGGAACCGCATCCAGCTCAGCCGATCCCGGATCATGAACTCCATTCGCGCATCGGAAAGGTTGTGCTGGGCCTGAAGGATCAGTGCCTTGAACATCATCACGGGATCGTAGGGCGGTCGTCCGCCTCTGGAGCCGTCCCCATAGCCCAGACCTTCAACCAGCCAACGCCGGAAATGCTCGAAATCCACCGTCCGCTCCAAAACCTCGAGCGGATCGCCTTCCTTGCTCAGTATCTCCAGGTGATCGTTCAGGCTGAACAGCGACTTCGGATCCATGACCGCGCTCCATCTTCGAACGCATTCACTGAATCACTCCAAGCGGATTCGCGCGAGGGGTTTTTGCGGGTGTCCAGCTTATCGTTGAGAACAAAACAATTGCGCTGGTTGGCTCACTTGCGAGCATTGCGGCGTTGGCTTGGGCAGTTTGGCAAGTCTGGAAGACATTGAAATAGATGGCGAGGTCATAGAGAAGCGAGCGTAGGGTGGGCAAAGCGAAGCATGCTCACGTTTTGCGCCGTTGCGCGTGGGCAAGGGCTGCGCCCATGCCCACCATAAGGCCGTCTGTGGCACGACCAATTTGGTCGTAGGGTGATCCACGCTTACAACGAGTGCGGGAATAGCTTCACTGATGTTGACTTCTGGGACGTTTTCGCGTGGCTATCGGGCGGTCCACGGAATGGGGCTGTGCTGGGTGCTGGACATGAGGGCCGGCCCACTCGAGCCGATTCTGCGAGAGATCGAGGTTGCGCTTGACGCTGGGCTTTTTTACCTCGCGATAGTGCTCGCGATGACGCTGCCGGATATCTGCGCGGCGCTGGAAGCGGATGATGGAAAGAGCGACAACGAAAAATACAAGCAATGGTTTCTCACAAATCGAGGCGAAAATTTTTCATTCTTGACGGCCGATGATTTCTATAGCCTGCGCTGCGGTGTGGTGCATCAGGGCCGATTGGGTGATTTGAAGCATGCCATCAAGCGCGTCGTTTTTATATTGCCAGGAGGTGCCGTCATGCAAAATGGTCAGATAAACGACACCTATCTCTACAACGTTGACACGTTTTGCCACGACCTGATGGCGATCGTCCGCAAATGGTATGAAATCCACGGGCAGGATCAATCCGTTGCCCGCAATGTACGGCATCTTGTGCGGTATCGGCCCGAAGGCATGCTTGCCTATATCGGAGGAAGAAGGGTTATCGCATGAGCAAGCGTAGGGTGGACAAAGCGGAGCGTGCCCACATTTCGCGCCGTTGGGCGTGGGCAAGGGCTAAGTCCATGCCCACCCTACCGGACGTAACGGTCAAAGTGACTTGATCATTTTGTTCCTCGTGATATGCATTTTTCCCTTGACAACACCTGTTTGTTCCTGTATTGTTCCACCACCTTCCCCCAGACCTCGGAAGTGTGCACGAACCGTCGGTGCATGGGGGTAAAACGGTTCCCGAGCCGAGTACCAGTCCTTGACGTGTGGCTGCGAAAGGTCCGGGCGGGCTGCGCGTCGACCCTGGGGGGAAACTTCCAGCGCGCCATATCGCAAGCCGGGCCGGCCGGAGGTGCCTCCTTCTTCAGGCGGCATGTGGCTTCATAAGACCGGTTCTGGTGAGAGCGACGGCAGACCCCGAAAAGAGACCGGGTGCGGAGCGCCGTGACGGTGCCCTTGCTTTTTTTACAGCGACAGCACCTTCTCGGCGCTCCGCTCTTCCCTTCTCCCTCCGCCACGGCCTAAGCGCCGCCGGAGCCGATGAAGTTTGCCCCCATCCTCATGCCGTCACCCCGTGACCTGATCGCGGGGGCCCATTCCGCCAGCCTCGCCACTTGTCGCAACGCCAGCGGATTGGATGCCGGTATCAAGTACCGGCATGACGACGCAGCGGGACGGGTATCAGTTCGCGACGCCCGGCTTTCCGAACTCCGGCCCCGATCCCCTGTGACCGGGGCACGGGTTCTTCAGACAACCGCCCCCGATGATGCACAAATGCGCTCCGGGCGGCAGCATCCGGGGACATTCTCCTGTAGGCTTCCATCCACAATTCGCCAAACGGCCGCGAACGCACGCAAGAGGACGGCGCAATACCCCTGATATGCTGAAGACCGGTGGACATATCCATATCGTCGGCTCGGGCGAGAGCCGCAACGGCAAGACGCTGCTGGCCCGCCTGATCATCGACTTCACGCTGATGGCGGGCGGTGAGCCCGGCATCTTCGACGCCGATGCGCCGCTCGGCCGGCTGGCGGAATGGTATCCCGAGCGCGCCTCGATCATCGACCTGAAGACCACCGGCGGCCAGATCGCCGTGTTCGACCGCATGCTGGAAGACCCTTCCATCGATTATGTGATCGACCTGCCGGACCGCGACCTGCTGCGCTTCTTCGCCGTGGCGCAGCAGACGGGCTTCATCAGCGAGGCCGAGCGCGTCGGCCTCAGGACTGATCTGCTGTTCGTGCTGGACCGCCCCGATGTCACCTTGCAGGCGTTGCGCACCATCCGCTCCGGCCACAGCGTCTTGCGCATCATTCCGGTGTTCAACGAGGCCTCGCGCATCAACGCCCAGATCGCCGGCGGCGACACCGCCATGGCGGTGCTGGCGGAGATGGCCGAATTCCGGCTGCCGAGGCTGGACCGCCAGATGATGCATCTCATCGAACAGCGCTCATTCTCGTTCCGCCGTTTCCTCGAGGACGGCGAACCGGAACTGCGCGCCCTGCAGCGCACCGTGCTGCGCGGTTTCCTGCGCACCGTCTTCGGCCAGTTCCACGACCTCGGCCTGGTCGCCGGCGCGGGCGCCCTGAAACGCGCCAATCTGGTGTAAGGGGCAGTTGAAGCTGGTGCACTGCGGCCAACCATGCTAATCGAACAGGGCGGTCGCGAGCACCTGAACGGTGGCCGTTCGAAGTCGTTTCCGGGTGCTTGCGGTGAGGGAAATTGCGTTAATCGACAAGGGTGTGCCATGAAACCAACATTGATCGTCGTCGGTGCGGACAAGGGCGGCGTCGGCAAGACGACGCTGAGCCGGGCTCTGCTCGATTATCTGGGTCGCCGCAACATTCTGGCGCGCGCCTTCGATGCCGAGCATCCGCGCGGCACGCTGAAGCGTTTCTATCCCGCCATCACCGAAGTGGTCGACATCTACGACGTGGCCGACCAGATGAAGATCCTCGACACCCTCGACACGGCAAGCGTCAAGGTATCGCTGGTCGATCTCAAGGCCGGCAATCTGTCGCCGGCGCTCGATACCTTCGAGAAGATCGGGGTGCTCGAGGCGGCGCAGCGCGGCCAGTTCAATCTGGCGCTCATGCATGTGGTCGGTCCCTCCATCTCCTCGCTGGAGGAAATGGCCGAGGTGGCGAAATACACCAAGGGCATCGATTACGTGGTGGTGCGCAATTTCATCAACGAGACCAACTTCTTCGAGTGGGACGAAAAGACCTACAAGAAGTATTTCTCGAAAGTCGGCGCGACCCACGAGATCGATCTGCCCAAGCTCAACGAGATGGCCTACGAACAGGTCGATCTCGCCGGCGTCACCTTCAAGGACTTCATCGAGAACAAGGCGGCTTCCGGCGAACCGGCAAAGTTCTCCTTTGTGCTGCGCGGCTATGTGCGCAAGTGGCTGTCCGACATCGATGCCCAGCTCGACGGGCTGGAACTCATCAAGAACCTGGTGACCGGCGATCGCCCGAAGGAAGCGGCCTCGGCCTGAGTGGTTTCACAGGGTCCCGTTGCAACGAGAGCGGGCGCCCGTCGGGCGCCCGTTGCGTATTGTGCAGTCGGGCCCCGAACCTACTGGCTGGTCGGCACCTGCGGCCCCTGGTCCTTATTGGCAGGCGGCAACTTCGGCAGGACGCTGTCGGACGCCTTCTTGTCGGCGGGGGCGGTCTGCTCGGTCTTGACGCCGTCGAACACTGAAGTCGGCGCCCGCGAGCCGCGGGCCAGCATCGACAGGGTGATCGAGGTAATGAAGAAAGCCATCGCCAGCATGGCCGTGGTGCGGGTGAGCGCGTTGCCGACGCCGCGGCTGGAGAACAGCGATCCGCCGCCACCGCCGCCGCCGATGCCCAGCGCGCCACCCTCGGAGCGCTGCAACAGCACACATCCGATAAGCGCAATGCAGATCAGCAAATGGATGACGAGAACGACTTCAGTCATGGGTATCGATGCCTTCGGCGAATGGGAATGGCGAAAAATCGGGCTTGCGCGGGCCTATAGCGCCTTTCTGCCGTCATTGCAAAGACAAGTAGGTCGGCGCACCGACTGGTTCAAGCTGCGAACCGACATTGCGCGGCAAACCTGCGGTGCCCGGGCGGCCGGGAATTGCGTCCAATTTTATTCAAATCCGCCTAGCCCGGGCAATCGCGAAGCCATGAATTTGTGTCACATCGGGATGCGACGACGGATTGGCCACCCAATGGGATAGCACCATGAACCTGCCGGCAATCGCGGCCTTGCGGCGACTTTACCGGGCAAGATCCGGGAACGTTACCGTCATCTTTGCAGTGGCCGTCATCCCGCTGCTGGTAAGCGCCAGCATAGCCGTGGACATGATCAAGTGGTCCGACCAGCAGACGCGGCTGCAGGCCACTGCCGATGCCGCGGCGACCGCGGCGGCGCGCGAATTCCAGTTGCCCAAGGCCGACACGGTACAGATGGCTTCCATCGTCGCGGCGGTCGTTGCGGCTGAATATGCGCACGAGGGCGGGGACCGGGGCCAGAAGATTTCGATTGCGACGCACTTCGACGTCAAACAGCAGTCGGCCGAAGTCGACCTGACTCAGCCGGTCAGACCCTCCATCTACAGTGCCATCCATGCCACTGTGGTCGGTGCGACCTCGGTCGCCAGGGCCGTCAACGGCGGCACGATCTGCGTCATTGGCCTCAACCGGACCGGCATAGGGGTCGTTTCGCTGACGAACTTCGCCAGCCTGGATGCCGTCAACTGCTCGGTCTATGCAAATTCACGCAATCCTGCCGCCATCATGTCGTTGATCGACGCCAAGCTGAACGCCCAGCTCACCTGCAGTGCCGGGGGCGCAATCGGCGTGCTTGCCAACTACAAGCCGCGTCCGCAAACCGATTGTCCGCAATTGGAGGATCCGCTCAAGGATCGCCCGGCACCACCGTTCAGCGGATGCGACCACATCAACACCGCGATCAAGGGTGGCGCGGCGACATTGGACCCGGGGGTCTACTGTGGCGGCCTGACGGTTTCAGGCGCCGCTCAGGTGACGGTGAATCCCGGCATCTACATCATAAAGGACGGGCCGCTGGACATCACCGGAAGCGCGCGCTTTGCTGGTTACAACGTGGGCTTCTATCTGGTCGGTAAAACATCCGTTCTGACTTTCGACCGCAATACCGAGATATCGCTGACCGCCCCGCGCGACGGGCCGCTTGCGGGATTGCTGATATTCGAGGACCATGATGCGCCCAAGACACGGGTGCACCGGATACTCAGCGACAATGCGCGGATGCTTTTGGGGACGATCTATCTGCCGCGCGGCAACCTGCTGATCGATGCCTTCAAGCCAATCGCCGACCAGTCGGCCTATACGGCAATCGTCGTGGGTCGGCTCATCTTGAAGGAAGGGCCGAAACTGGTGCTCAACGCCAACTATTCCATGACCGACATCCCGGTTCCGGACGGCATAGGCCCGATCAGCGGCAAGGTCGTTCTGGTAAAGTAGCCGGCATCGGCCAGGCGTCGGCAAAGGGCCAAGGCGTTTCTTGCGCGCCGGCGCCGGGGTCGCCGTTCACGCATAGGTCCTGACGATGCCGATGAAATCGTCTGCCTTGAGGCTGGCGCCGCCGATCAGGGCGCCGTTGACGTTGGCGACGGCCATGAGTTCGGCGGCGTTGCCCGGCTTGACCGAACCGCCATAGAGGATGCGGAAATCATCGCCGTCCTCATCGTCCAGCGCCTTGAGGCGGGCCCTGATACAGGCATGCACGTCACCAACTTCGGCCGGCGTTGGGGTCAATCCGGTGCCGATCGCCCAGACCGGTTCATAAGCAATGACGGTGTTGGCGGACGTGGCGCCAGCCGGCAGCGAGCCGGCAATCTGGGCATCGACCACATCGAGCGTCCGGCCGGAGCGGCGTTCCTCGGGCGTCTCGCCGATGCACACGATGGCCGTCAGGCCCGCCCGGTATGCGGCGGCGGCCTTGGCGCGCACATCGGCATTGGTCTCATGGTGGTCGGCGCGCCGTTCGGAGTGCCCGACGATGACGCCGCAGGCGCCAGCATCGACCAGCATCTCGGCCGAAATGTCGCCCGTGTGGGCGCCGCCTGCCTCGCTGTGGCAATTCTGCCCGCCAATGCGGATGCGGCTGGCCTTCAGGGCCCTTGCCATGGCGGCAACCAGCGTCGCCGGGGGGCAAAGCATGATTTCGCACCTGAGCTTGACGCCCTTCACCATGGCGGCCATGGCGCGTGCCTCGGCGAGTGAGGCGCTGGTGCCGTTCATTTTCCAGTTGCCGGCCACAAGCGGCCGTGGCCCGCGAGGCTGTGTCATGCTTGCCCTCCCCACCCTCGTTCTTATATGCATTCGGCACGCCGTCGGGTGCATCGTTGTCTCGGCGGTCCGGGCCTTGCAGGTGCGCTTGCGGCCTGCCGACCCTGTCCATATGATGCACCGCCCCACGGCCATCCGGCAAGGAGCACCGAGCGGGCCACTCATAGAAGGTTTTCTGACCCCATGCTTACTGCGCTTAGAGGATCCGCCGGCGGCCTGGTCGCCAAGATTTTCATTGGTCTCCTGGCGGCCAGTTTTGCTGTGTGGGGGGTGGCGGATGTGTTTCGCGGCTACCATTCCGACGTCCTGGCCAGGGCAGGTAACAACGAGGTGACGTCGCAGGATTTCCAGACCGCCTTCGGCCGCCGGCTCAGGGTGCTGTCGTCGCGGCTGGGGCGTAATCTCAGCGAGGCTGAGGCCCGCCAGCTCGGCGTCGACAGCCAGGTGCTTGCCGAACTGTTGCGCGACAGTACCTTGATGGCGCAGGCCAAGGAGCTCAACCTGGCACTGCCGGACTCGGTGGTGGCCGAGCGGGTGGCCAAGAATCCGGCGTTCCAGGATGCCAAGGGACAGTTCAACCCGCAGGATTTCCGCCGCCTGCTGGAGGCCAACGGCCTGAGCGAGCAGGAATTCGTGTCCGACGAACGCCAGGGACTGATCCGCCAAGCCGTCACCAATTCCATCGTTTCCGGACTGAACGCACCCGACACGCTGGTCGAGATCGCCTGGCGGCAACGCAACGAACAGCGCGATGCCAGCTATTTCGACATTCCGGCCTCGGCGGTCACGGTGCCCGAGCCCTCGAAGGACGAAGTTGCCAAATACTATGCCGCCCATCAGGCCGAATTCATGATCCCCGAGCGGCGGACTATTGCCGCCATCGTCCTCGATGCCAAGGACCTCGCCAAGTCCATCAAGGTCAGCGAGGAGGAGATCAAGACGACCTACGAGCGCGACAAGAGCCGCTTCGGGGCACCGGAAAAGCGTGACGTCCAGCAGATCGCCTTTCCCGACATGGCCGCAGCCGAGGCAGCGCTGAAACGCATCCGCGGCGGTGAGGATTTCATGAAGGTCGCCACCGAGCGCGGCTACAGCGCCAAGGATGTGGATCTCGGCGACGTGGTGCAAACCGACATCCCCGACGAGGCGATTGCCAAGGTCGCCTTCTCGCTGCCCGTCGGCGAGGTCAGCGACCCGGTCAAGAGCAAGCTGGCGGTATCGCTGGTGCGAGTGACGAAGATATCGGGCGGCAAGGTAAAGCCGCTTGCCGAGGTGCGCGATCAGATCGTCGCCGAAATCAAGCTGCGCCATGCCCGCGAGAAGCTCCTGGATATCCACGATCATATCGAGGATGCGCGCGCTGCCGGCCAGTCGTTCGAGACCATCGCCAAGAAATTCGATCTCAAGGTGCTGATACTGGACAGCGTGGACAGCAGCGGCCACCAGACTGATGGCAAGGAGGTGGCCGATTTCCCCGGCAAGGCGGAGGTCATCAAGGCAGCCTATGCCAGCGATATGGGCGTTGAGAACGATGCCCTGGCCATCGGGCAGGATGGCTTTGACTGGTACGAGGTCCGCGACATCCAGGCCGCCAAGGCGCGGCCGCTGGACGATGCCCGCAAGGATGTGATTGCCGCCTGGAAGTCCGAGAAATTGCGCGACGTGCTGCTTGAGAAGGCCCGCAGCCTCCAGGCCCGGGCGGAAAAGGGCGAGACCATGGAGAAACTGGCCGCCGAAGTGGGCGCCAAGCTCCAGAAGGCAACCGGCCTCAAGCGCATCGAAACCTCCAACACCTTCGACAGCACTGCCGTGGCGGCGCTGTTCGATGCCGCACCCGACGGCTACGCGGTCGCCATGGGCGGCGACGGCAAGACGGCCCGGGTGATGCACTCATCGCCCGTCATGATACCGCCCTTCGATCCCAAGTCGGTGGAAGCCGAGGCGCTACGGAAAGTCCTCGACAGCGGGCTCGGCAACGATGTGTTCGGCGACTACATAACCCAGTTGGAAGCGGCCGTGGGCGTCAAGGTGAATGAGCAAATGTGGCGACGCTTGTCTGGCGGTCAGTCCTGACCGCGATCGGCCTCGTTCCATTTCTCCTTCCAACCGGAATTGCACGTCATGCTGTTTACGCCAGATATCGACCAGTTTTCCGCCACCTATGAGCGCGGTGCAGCGCAGGTGGTATCCACGCGGCTTGTAGCCGACCTCGAGACGCCGGTGTCGGCGATGCTCAAGTTGGCACGCCACGTGCGCTATGCGTTTCTGCTCGAATCGGTCGAGGGCGGCGCGGTACGCGGCCGTTATTCGATGATCGGCCTGAAGCCCGACCTGATCTGGCGTGTCGAGGCCGGCAAGGCTGAGGTCAACCGCAAGGCGCTGCTCGATCCCGACGGGGCCTTCCAGTCGCTCGATGAGGATCCGCTGAAGGCCCTGCGGACGGTGCTGGCCGAATCGCGCATCGACCTGCCCGACGACCTGCCGCCCATGGCCGCGGGTCTGTTCGGCTACATGGGTTATGACATGGTGCGGGCGATGGAACACCTGCCCGCCGATCATCCCGATCCACTCGGCGTGCCTGACGCAGTGCTGGTGCGCCCGACGGTGATGGCGATCTTCGATGCCGTCAGGGACGAGGTAACCGTGGTGACGCCCGTCTATCCGGAAGCCGATGTCAGCGCCCGCGCCGCCCATGCCCGGGCGCTGGAACGCCTCAACGACGTGGTCGATGCGCTGGAACGCCCGCTCGACCAGCGGGTGAGCGAAGAGCACATGACGGTTTCGTTCGAGAACGCCTCATCCAACACCAGGCCCGCCGACTACATGGCCATGGTCGAGCGTGCCAAGGACTACATCGCCGCCGGAGACATTTTCCAGGTGGTGCTGTCGCAGCGTTTCGAGACCGGCTTCAGCTTACCGCCGTTTGCGCTCTATCGGGCGCTGCGGCGGGTCAACCCCTCGCCCTTCCTCTACTATCTCGACTTCGACCGCTTTTCGCTCATCGGGTCCAGCCCGGAAATTCTCGTCAGGGTGCGCGATGGGAACGTCACCATTCGCCCCATCGCCGGCACCCGCCGGCGCGGCGCGACGCCGGCCGAGGACCGGGCGCTGGCGGAAGAACTGCTCGCCGACCCCAAGGAGCGGGCCGAGCACCTGATGCTGCTCGATCTGGGTCGCAACGATGTCGGCCGTGTTTCGGACATCGGCTCGATCCGTGTTACCGACCGCTTCTTTCCGGAATTCTACAGCCACGTCATCCACATCGTCTCCAATGTGGAAGGCAAGTTGCGGCCAGACCTCGATGCCATCGACGCGCTGGTGGCGGGCTTTCCGGCCGGCACCGTATCGGGCGCCCCGAAAGTGCGCGCCATGCAGATCATCGATGAGTTGGAGTCGGATAAGCGCGGGCCCTATGCCGGGTGCGTGGGCTATTTCAGCGCCAACGGCGAGATGGACACCTGCATCGTGCTGCGCACCGCCCTCGTCAAGGACGGCAAGATGTACGTACAGGCCGGCGCCGGGATCGTCGCCAACTCGGTGCCCGAAAGCGAACAGACCGAGTGCATCAACAAGGCGAAGGCGCTGTTCCGTGCCGCCGAGGAAGCCATACGCTTCGCCGGTCGCGCGACGCGCGGCCAGTAGATGGGGAGGGAAAAATGATCGTCCTCATCGACAACTACGACAGCTTTACCTGGAACCTCTACCATTTCCTCGGCGACCTGGGTGCCATGACGAGCGTCTACCGCAACGATGCGCTGACGGCCGATGACGTGTTCGCCATGACGCCGGCCGCCGTGGTGCTGTCGCCGGGTCCCTGCACGCCCAACGAGGCCGGCATCTGCCTCGACCTCATCGCCCGCGCGCCCGCCGACCTGCCCATTCTGGGGGTTTGCCTCGGACATCAGGCGATCGGCCAGGCCTGCGGCGGCAAGGTGGTGCGCGCGCCCCACCTCATGCATGGCAAGCTCTCCAGCGTACACCACCAGGGCAAGGGCATCTTCGCCGACATTCCCGACGGCTTCCAGGCGACACGCTACCATTCCCTCATCGTCGAACGGCAGAGCCTGCCGGACGAACTGAAGATCACCGCCGAGACCGACGACGGGGTGATCATGGGGCTGGAGCACGCAAGCCGCCGGGTCTATGGCGTGCAGTTCCACCCCGAAAGTATTGCTTCCGAGCACGGTCATAAGTTATTGCGGAACTTTCTGACCCTCGCCGGCATCAACTGATCGCCATGTCCGTCCCAGGAACGGTTCAAGCCCATGTCTGATCTCAAGGCAATGATCGCCAAGGTGGCCGACAGCAAACCGCTCGCCGAGGACGAGGCCAAGGAGGCCTTCGACATCATGATGTCGGGCGAGGCCACGCCCTCGCAGATCGGCGGTTTCCTGATGGCGCTCAGAGTGCGTGGCGAAACCGTGTCCGAGATCACCGGTGCGGTGCGCACCATGCGCGAAAAAATGCTGCGGGTCGAAGCCCCCGCCGATGCCCTCGACATCGTCGGTACCGGCGGCGATCGATCGGGCACCTACAATATCTCCACCTGTGCAGCGCTCGTAGCGGCCGGCGCCGGACTTAGCATCGCCAAGCACGGCAATCGGGCGCTTTCCTCCAAGTCGGGCGCCGCAGATACGCTGATGGCCCTCGGGGTCAATCTCGAACTGACGCCGGCCGGTATCACGCGCTGCATCCGCGAGGCGGGTGTCGGCTTCATGTTCGCGCCCGCCCATCATGCCGCCATGCGCCATGTGGGCCCGAGCCGGGTGGAACTGGCGACCCGCACCATCTTCAACCTCTTAGGCCCGCTCTCCAATCCGGCCGGCGTCAAGCGCCAGATCATCGGCGTTTTCGCCCGCGCCTGGGTGGAACCGCTCGCCGAGGTGCTGGGCAAGCTCGGGTCTGAACGAGTGTGGGTGACCCATGGCGAGGGCGGGCTCGACGAGATCACACCGACCGGCACCACCTGGGTGGCCGAGCTTGCAGGCGGCAGAGTTGAGAGCTTCGAGATAACACCTGAGGATGCCGGGCTTTCCCGCTCATCGCTGGCCGATCTGAAAGGCGGCGATGCCACCCTCAATGCCGCTGCCCTGCGCGAAGTATTGGCCGGCAAACCCGGCGCCTTCCGCGATGCCGCCATCATGACGGCGGGCGCGGCCCTGGTGGTTGCCGACCGGGCCGCAAATCTCAAGCAGGGTGCGGAACTTGCGGCAAAGGCCATTGATGACGGCAAGGCGCTGGGCGCACTTGAGTGCCTGGTGGCCGTTTCACAGGAAGCGGCGCAGAAATGAGCTCGATCCTCGAGCGGATTGCCGACTACAAGCGCGGCGAAGTGGCCGACGCCAGGCGGGCGCTGCCGCTCGCCGTGCTTGAGGTGCAGGCCCTCGATGCCCCGCCGGTGCGCGGCTTTCGCGCCGCGCTCGAAGCCCGGATCGCCGCCGGCGACTGGGCGCTGATCGCCGAGATCAAGAAGGCAAGCCCGTCGAAGGGCCTGATCCGCGCCGATTTCAACCCGCCGGAACTGGCCATCGCCTACGAGGCCGGCGGTGCTGCCTGCCTGTCCGTGCTCACCGACAAGCCGTCCTTCCAGGGCGCGCCTGAATACCTGCTGGCGGCGCGCACCATGTGCGGCCTGCCGGCGCTTCGCAAGGATTTCATGCTCGACACCTATCAGGTGGCCGAGGCGCGCGCCTGGGGGGCCGACTGCATCCTCGTCATCATGGCCATGGTCGATGATGTCCTCGCCGCCGAACTCATTGCCTCTGCCTTCGATTGGGGCATGGACGTCGTCGCCGAGGTGCATGACGAAATCGAACTGGAGCGTGCCCTCAAGCTCGATACCCACCTCATCGGCATCAACAACCGCGACCTGAAGACCTTCGAGGCCCGCCTTGAGGTGACCGAGCGGCTTGCGCCCGAAGTACCGGCCGACCGGATCGCCATCGCCGAGAGCGGTCTCAATTCCCCGCGCGATCTGGCGCGCCTGTCGCGCGGCGGCGTCAATGCCTTCCTGATCGGCGAAAGCCTGATGCGACAGCCGGACGTCGAGGCCGCGACCCGCGCCATCCTCGACCGTTCGACGCTAAGTGAAGCGGCCCAGTGACGCCATGACCTCTTCGCCTCGCCTCACCCATCTCGACCAAAAGGGCCAGGCCCGCATGGTCGATGTCTCCGACAAGGCCGTCACCGCGCGCACGGCGCGGGCCGGCGCCTTCATCACCATGAAGCCCGAAACCCTGAAACTTGCGCTGGCCGGCGAGGCCAAGAAGGGCGATGTGCTGGGCACTGCGCGCATCGCCGGCATCATGGCCGCCAAGCGCACCCACGAACTGATCCCCTTGTGCCATCCCCTCGCCCTCAGCAAGGTCGCCGTGACCTTCACACCCGATGAGGCGCGCTCGGGTATCGCGGTTGAAGCCGAGGTGAAGGTGGAGGGCAAGACCGGCGTCGAGATGGAAGCCCTTACGGCCTGTTCGATCGCCTGCCTCACCATCTACGACATGCTGAAGGCCGTCGACCGGGGGATGGTCATCTCCGATCTGCGCCTCAAGGAAAAGGCCGGCGGCAAATCCGGCCACTTCGTCGGCAAGGAGAGTTGATGGCGCTCTTGCCCGTCGAGGAAGCGCTGGCACGCATGCTGGAGGGCCTGCAGCCCATCGGCGCCGAGCGGGCGATGCTGGATGAGGCGCTGGGGCGCACGCTGGCCGGTCCCATCGCCGCGCGCCGCGACCAGCCGCCCTTTGCCGCCTCGGCCATGGACGGCTATGCGGTGCATGCCGCCGACACGACAAATGTTCCGGTCGATCTTGCGGTCATCGGCGAGGCGCGGGCCGGTGAGGCCTTTTCCGGCCGCCTCAGGCCAGGTGAGGCGGTACGCATCTTTACCGGCGCGCCGGTGCCGCGCGGCGCCGATGCCATTGTCATCCAGGAGAACACCGAGGCCGCGGCGTCCGGGTACGTCAGGGTGCTGCAAGGCGTTGCCGGGAACACCTTCATTCGCCCACGCGGACTCGATTTTGCGCGCGGTGAAGTGCTGCTCGATGCCGGCCGGGTGCTCGATGCCCGGGCCATCGGCCTGGCGGCGGCCATGAACAATCCCGAGGTGACGGTGCGCCGGCGGCCCGAGGTCGCCGTGCTGGCAACCGGCGACGAACTCGTGGCGCCCGGCGGCGAGCCGCGTTCCGACCAGATTGTCGGTTCCAATGGCGCCGCCCTGTGTGCCTTTGTGCGCGAGGCGGGCGGTGAGCCACGCGATCTCGGCATCGCCGCCGACGAAACCACCACCATCGCCAGACGCATCGATGCAGCCGCCCAGGCCAGCGTGCTCCTGACCATCGGCGGGGCTTCGGTCGGCGATCACGACCTTGTCCACCACGCCCTCAATCAGCTCGGCATCAAGCTGGAGTTCTGGAAGATCGCCATGCGGCCGGGAAAGCCGTTGCTGTTTGCCCGGCGCGGCCGGCAGCTCATCGTCGGCCTGCCGGGCAATCCCGTTTCGGCGCAGGTCTGTGCGCGGGTGTTCATCGCACCGGTCATCGACCGCCTCCTCGGACGCCCGGCGGCGACGGAACCCCACAGCGCGACCCTCGGTGGGCCCCTGCCCGCCAACGACCAGCGCCAGGACTATCTGCGCGCCCGCCTGGAATACGGGCCGGGCGGGCGGCTTGTCGCCCGGCCGTTCCCGCGCCAGGACAGCTCCATGCAGCGCACCTTCGCCGAGGCCCACTGTCTCATTATCCGCCCACCGCATGCGCCAGCCGCCGAACCCGGCGCCGAGGTTGCCATATTACGTCTCTAGACGCCAAATTCCGGTATTTTCCCGCCCGACGGCTCGCAAAGGGGCTTGTTCTCCGCAAACAAAAGGGGTACAAAGGTTTCGCCTTTGTTCCGATTCTGGTCTTTCGAAGGCACCAAGACCCGCCGGAGGGACCCCATGCTGACACGCAAGCAGTACGAGCTGTTGATCTTCATCCACGACCGCCTCAGGGAGACGGGGGTGCCGCCCTCGTTTGAGGAAATGAAGGACGCGCTCGATCTCAAGTCGAAGTCGGGCATCCATCGCCTCATAACCTCGCTGGAGGAACGCGGCTTCATCCGTCGACTGCCCCACCGGGCGCGGGCGCTGGAAGTGGTAAAACTGCCGGAATCCATGGGGTCGAGCGTGGTTTCGCAGCCGCGCAGGGGTTTTGCCCCCAGCGTCATCGAAGGATCGCTTGGCCGCGCCCGGCCGCAGCCCAAGCCCGGCAGCGCTTCGAATGACGAGACCTTTGTGCCGTTGATGGGGCGCATCGCCGCCGGTGTGCCCATCGCAGCCATCCAGGACCACACGCGCAACATTCAGGTGCCGCCCGATCTTTTGGGGCCGGGCGAACACTTCGCCCTGGAAGTTAAAGGCAATTCGATGATCGAGGCGGGCATCCTCGATGGTGACACGGTACTCATCCGCAAAGGCGATTCCGCCCAATCGGGCGAGATCGTCGTGGCGCTGGTGGATGAGGACGAGGCCACCCTCAAGCGCTTGCGCCGAAAGGGCGATTCGGTGGCGCTGGAAGCCGCCAATCCCGCCTATGAGACCCGCATCTTCGGTCCCGACCGGGTGCGTGTCCAGGGCCGGCTCGTCGGCCTGCTGAGGCGCTACTGAGCTGCATCTTTGGGCGCATCCGCTGCGTTCCGATCACTCCTCGGAGCCGTCTTTCTGGATGGCAGTGATGGCGGGGTGGTGCGGATGCTGGCGCGGGCGACGGGTATGACGTTCCACGGACGGTTGCCGGCGGTCTGGCGGGCGGTCTCCATGCGGATGTTCGATCCCCTCACATAAAGCGCGTGGGCGCCATTGCGCCATACATCGAAGCGGTCGATGCGCACGGCGGCTTCACTGCACTGCCGGTGCAGGGGAAAGTCGGCGATGACGATCTGGCGTCCGGCGCAGTCCGTATCGGCCTTTTCGTCCATGAGATAGACGATGGTCTGCCCCTTGACAGCGCCCGTGCATCTGGCCTTGCCGCAGGTCCAGCCCATGCGATGCGCCGCGTCTGATGGCGTAGTCGCATCGCCGTCGGCCATGAGCCACTGACCCGTCACGTAGCGGCCCTTGCGGCCGTTGCTGGGCACCAGTTTCCCGCCCGCATTGCGGATGGCAACCACGCCGGCGTAGCGGTCGATCAGCACATCCGGTGCGGTCTTCCACGGCGCCATGGCAAGACCCGATGCAAAAATGGCGAGACCCAGCTTCCGTATCCGGCGACGCCACAGGGCAAGCCACAGGATGCCGGCCGCCATGACAATGGCCGCGGCGGCCGGAAAGGCCGGCAGGAAATGGCTGGAACCCGGCATCGAGGCCACATGGTCCGCAACCCAAAGCACGATGTCGATGCCCTTGCCCATGAGCCACAAGGGCGCCGCCTCGAGACCGAAGGGCATGGCAAAGACCGACAGCACCGCGGCCGGCATGACGATGAAGCTGACAACGGGCAGACCCAGCACATTGGCGATAAGGCTGTAGAAGGAGACCCGATGAAAGTGAAAGGCGGCCGGCAGGGCCGTGGCGCTCCCGGCAACGAGCGTGGTGGCGGCAGTGGCAATAATGAACAGCCCTGCCCAGCGTGCGACCTGCCAGACGCGGCCCCCCGCCATGGTTTCGACATCACGCGTCTGTCGCCAGGCGCTTACGGTCTCGTAGAAGGCAATGAGGCTCGCCACCGCCAGGAACGACATCTGGAAGCTGGCTCCCGTCACCGCCTCGGGTGAGAGGATCATCACCACGAACGCCGCCACCGCCAGATTGCGCATGGAAATCGCCGGGCGATCGAGCAGCACGGCCAGTCCCATGACGGCCAGCATGACGAAGGCGCGCTGGGTCGCAACCGCTGCGCCAGACAGCGCCAGATACCCCGCCGCTGCGACAAGTGCGACGACAACGGCCCACTTCTTGATGGGAAAGCCGGCAGCGAGCCATGGCGAGAGGGCGAGCAGCGCCCTCACCACCCAGAAGATGCCGCCGGCCACCAGGCTCATATGGAGCCCGGAGATAGCGAGGATATGAGCCAGTCCCGAGGCCCTGAGGTCATCGCGGGCCTGGTTCGGGATTTCGCCGCGCTCACCGGTGATGAGGGCAATGGCCATGCCTGCCGACCCGGGCGGCAGGATGGCGCGAATGCGCCCTGCTATGGCATCGCGCAGGTTCTGAACGGTACGGTTGAAGCCGGAGACCGCATGCGCATCGTCCGATGGCAGTATCTGCGGCTTTGACAGGCTATAGCCAGTCGCCCCGATGCCGGCGAACCACAGGCCGCGCGCCGGATTCCAGGCGCCTGGCGCCACGGGGCCGGGCAAGGGATAGAGCCGCGCCTTGATCTTCAACCTCTCGCCGCGCGGCAACTGGTAGCTGGCCGGCGCGGTAATGCGAACGCGCTGAGGCGCCGCGCCGTCCTTCAATCCATCGACACTTTCAAGGTCGATGACCACCCGCCAGCGTTTGCCCAACCGCTGACGCTCGCGTACCACACCGGTCAGCGTCACCGTCCCGCTGGTCGCCTGCAACAGGTGGGTGTCGGTCATAGCCACATGCACCTTGCCGGCAATGGCACCCAGGAGCACGAAGACCGCCAGCAGCACCGGCCAGTTTATCCGCTGGCGCCAGATCATCGAGGCCAGCAGCGCCATGGCGAACAGGCCAGAGGCAACCACGGCTGCATCTGCGGGTTCCACCGGCAGCGCGAAATATCCCCCCGCTCCAACGGCAAAGGCAACCGGTAGCCAGAGGCCGTAGCGATCCTCCTGCGCGGCAAGAGCAGCGCGCAGTCCGTGAAGCCAGACCCGCGGCGGCAGCCACGCCATCGGCCCGGCGCGCGGTGCAGCCACCGGTTCGCTGTCTTCCACTGGCCAGCCGAGGTCGGCGATCGGTGCGCCCTCCCCTTATCAGCCACGCCGGCCTGTGTTAGACCGCGCCGGACCAAATTCACGGGGCATCCACCCCTTATAACAGCATCATTACGGAGACCGGCGCTCATGTCATCGCCCGTCGTCACCCGCTTTGCCCCCTCGCCCACCGGTTACCTGCATATCGGCGGGGGCCGCACGGCCCTGTTCAACTGGCTTTATGCCCGACACCACGGCGGCAAGATGCTGTTGCGCATCGAGGATACCGACCGGGCGCGCTCCACGACAGCGGCCGTCGACGCCATTCTGGAGGGTCTTGAGTGGCTCGGCCTCGACTGGGCGGGCGAGCCGGTCTCGCAGGCGGCACGGATCGAACGCCACCGCGAAGTGGCGGAGGCCCTGTTGGCCCGCAACCTGGCCTATCGCTGCTATTGCACTCCGGCGGAGCTTGAGGCCATGCGGGCGGCGGCCATGGCGGAAGGGCGTCCGCAACGCTACGACGGGCGCTGGCGCGACCGCGATCCTGCCGAGGCACCCGCCGGCATCGCCCCGGCGATCCGCTTCCGCGCCCCTGATGCGGGTGAGACGGTGATCGAGGATGAGGTGCAGGGCCGTGTGGTATTCGCCAACAAGGACCTCGATGACCTCATCATCATGCGCTCCGACGGCACCCCCACCTACAACCTCTCCGTTGTCGTCGATGACCACGACATGGGCGTGACCCACATCATCCGCGGCGTCGACCATCTGACCAATGCGGCGCGCCAGGCCCAGATCTACAAGGCCATGGGTTGGGACGTTCCCGTCATGGCCCATATCCCCCTCATCCACGGGCCCGACGGCGCCAAGCTGTCGAAGCGCCATGGGGCGCTGGGCGTCGATGCCTATCGCGACATGGGCTATCTGCCGTCGGCCATGCGCAACTATCTTGCCCGGCTCGGCTGGAGCCACGGCGATGATGAGATCTTCTCCACCGAGCAGATGATCGACTGGTTCAGCCTGTCAGCGGTTGGCAAATCGCCGGCGCGCTTCGACTTCGCCAAACTGGAAAGCCTCAACGGCCACTATATCCGCGCCACGCCTGACGCCGATCTGGTGGACGCGCTCATTACCTTCCTGCCGCATGCCGAAGGCGGTGAGTCCATGCTTGCCGAACTTGACGACGGCAGGCGACGGCAGCTTCTGGCCGCCATGCCCGGCCTCAAGGAGCGTGCAAAGACGCTGGTCGAACTCATGGATGGCGCCCGGTTCCTGTTCGCGAAGCGCCCCCTTGCCATGGACGAAAAGGCCCGCGACATCCTGACCGGCGGCGGTGCATCGCTTCTTGCGCAATTGCTTCCGGGCCTCAGCGCAATCGACTGGACTGCCGCTGACCTCGAACAGGAAGTGCGGTCTTTCGCCGAGAATTCGGGCCAGAAGCTGGGAAAGATTGCGCAACCCTTGCGGGCCGCGCTGACCGGCCGCACCGTATCGCCCGGCGTCTTCGACGTACTGGTCGTATTGGGCCGCGAGGAAGCACTGGCGCGAATTGCGGATGCGACCACTTCTGCGTGATTGCCCAATGATTGTGCAGCGCACGACTTTGGCAGCACTTGCAGCATAGACGGCAATGCGGTAGCCCTGATAAAGTCGCTTGCTGCCTGCTGACGGGCACCACGAACAAGCTGAAAGGGGCTTCCAGATGAGTGACAAGGCAACCCTCGCACTTGCCGGCAAGAATTACGATCTGGAGGTCCGAAAGGGATCGACCGGTCCCGACGTCGTGGACATATCCAACCTGTATCGCGATGCGCGGGTCTTCACCTACGATCCCGGCTTCACTGCTACGGCAAGCTGCGAATCCAAGATCACCTTCATTGATGGCGACGAGGGGATATTGCTGTATCGCGGCTATCCCATCGAACAACTCGCCGAGCATGGCGACTTCATCGAGACCTGTTATCTGTTGCTCTATGGAGAATTGCCGACCCCGGCACAACGGCGTGATTTCGAAGCGGCAATCACCCACCACACCATGATCCACGAGCAGATGTCGCGCTTTTTCAGCGGGTTCAGGCGCGATGCCCATCCGATGGCGGTGATGGTGGGCGTGGTCGGAGCCATGTCGGCCTTTTATCACGACTCGACCGACATCACCGATCCCTGGCAGCGCGAAGTGGCCACCCGCCGCATGATCGCAAAGCTGCCGACCATTGCGGCCATGGCCTACAAGTACCACATCGGCCAGCCCTTCGTTTACCCACGCAACGACCTTGGCTATGCGGCGAATTTCCTGCACATGTGCTTCGCGGTGCCGTGCGAGGAGTACAAGGTCAACCCGGTGCTGGCGCGCGCCATGGATCGCATCTTCATCCTGCACGCCGATCACGAACAGAATGCCTCGACCTCGACAGTGCGGCTGGCCGGTTCGTCCGGCGCCAATCCGTTCGCGTGCATCGCGGCCGGCATCGCCTGTCTGTGGGGCCCCGCCCATGGCGGCGCCAACGAAGCAGCGCTCAACATGCTGGCCGAAATCGGCGAGCCCGACAACATCGCGAAATTCATCGCCAAGGCCAAGGACAAGAGCGATCCGTTCCGGCTCATGGGGTTTGGCCATCGGGTCTACAAGAATTACGACCCGCGGGCGCGCATCATGCAGAAGGCCGCGCATGAAGTGCTCACCGAGTTGGGCATTACCGATGACCCTTTGCTGGATGTGGCTCGCGAGCTGGAGCAGATCGCCCTGAAGGACGACTACTTCGTCGAGAAGAAGCTCTATCCCAACATCGATTTCTATTCCGGCATCACACTCAGGGCGCTGGGCTTTCCGACATCCATGTTCACGGTCCTTTTCGCCATCGCGCGCACCGTCGGATGGATTGCCCAGTGGAAGGAGATGGTCGAGGATCCAAGCCAGAGGATTGGCCGCCCGCGCCAGCTTTACACTGGCGCCAAACGTCGCGACTACACGCCGGTCAGCCAGCGGCGTTAGGGCACGGTCCGAAAAGTGGTTGCCGCTTTTCGGAGGCCATCATGCTTGACCTGTTGGAATCCGTCAGCCTGCGATCGGGTGAACCCGCCCCGTCGCGGGCTGATCTGAATCTGGACGGCTTCAGCTTCGCGCGGTGATCATGGCGGTAATTTCCGCCTCGGATACCAGCTTGCCGTCGACATGCGCCTCGGCGGCGAACTTCCATACGCGGGCGCGCTTCTGAATCTGGCGCACCGGAATGCGCAACTGGTCGCCCGGCACCACCGGCCTGCGGAAGCGGGCCTTGTCGATCGACATGAAATAGACAATCTGGTTTTCGGCCTCGGCCCCCTGATGGTTGATCACCAGCCCACCGGCCGTCTGGGCCATCGCTTCGATGATCAACACACCCGGCATCACCGGCTGGCCAGGGAAATGGCCCTGGAAAAACGGCTCGTTGATGGTGACGTTCTTGATGCCGGTCGCCGACACATCCCGGTCCATATCGATGATCCTGTCGACCAGCAGAAACGGATAGCGATGCGGCAGCATCTGCATGATGCGCCCGATGTCGGCCGTCGACAGGTGTTCGCCCGTTGCCTCAACACCCATGCCGGCCTACCTCGCGCCCGGCATCAGAACCGCGTGCCGACGCTGAAGCGGATGAGTTCGGTCTTGTCGTAGCTGGCCTTCATCAGCGGATAGGCAACGTCGACGCGCAAGGGGCCGAACGGCGACTGCCAGATCAGGCCGGCACCGATGGAAGCGCGGAACGCCATGGTATCGAAAACCGTACATGTCCCGCCGCCCTTGCATCCGGCATGGCCGATCTGGACCGTGTTTTCAGGCGCGCCGAAGACCGTGCCGAAATCCGTGAACACGGCGCCCGATATGCCGAACTGCTCCGGCAGCCCGACCGGGAAATTCAATTCCACCGTGCCGATGCCATAGGACTCGGCTCCGATGGAGTCGCTTTTGCCGCTCGGGGCCAGCATATGAGGACCGACGCCAGCGACAGCAAAGCCGCGGAACGTGTCGCCACCCATGAAGAAGCGATCGACGACCGGGACCTTGTCGCCGTTCCAGCCATGCATATAGCCTGCCGAGCCCTTCAGCTTGAGGATGACATTGTCGTACACGACCGGTGTGAAGTAATAGCCGACCAACTCGCCGCGGGCCCAATGAACGGTGCCGCCAAGCCCAGCGAAGTCGGTCGAGGCCTCGAGGCGGAAACCACTGCTCGGGTTCAACGGGTTGTCCAGATCGTCATAGATATAGCGCCAGCCAAGCAACGACAGATCGTCGGTACCATTGGCCGAGGCAATAGCAGGAGAAACGCTCGGCGGCGTATCGTTTTGGCCAACGACTTTGAGGATACGGTGAGTGAAGGAATACTTGGTTTCCAGACGGGTGAACTCGGACAGAGGGAATCCAAGCCGCAGTGCCCCGCCGAACTGGTCGACGGTGTAGGAAGACTCAGTCGTCTGGTCGGTGCGGGTCGCATAAAGATCGAAGCCTGCCGACAGGTCGCGGCCGAGGAAATAAGGTTCGGTGAAGCTGAAGTCGGCGGACTGGTTCTTGAAGCTGCCCGACGTGCTGAGACTGACGAACTGACCGCGACCGAGGAAGTTGCGCTCGGAGATGCTGATCGAGCCGACGATGGCCTCGGATGAAGAGTAACCAGCCGCAAAACTGATGGTGCCGGTCGATTTCTCGACCACTTCGATGGTCAGGATCACCTTGTCGGGGGCGGAACCCGGAGTTCTCGTTGAAATCGATCTTGCTGAAGAAATCCAGCGCCGTCAGCCGCCGCCGGGCACGATCGATCAGGATGCGGTTGTAGGCATCGCCTTCCGATATATGCAGCTCGCGGCGGATCACGTCATCGAGGGTACGGAAGTTGCCGACGATGTCGATGCGCTCGATATAGACGCGTGGCCCTTCCTGGACATCGAAGACCAGATTGAGAGTTTTCTTGGCCGGATCGCGGGTGACCTGCGGATCGACGCGGGCAAAGGCATAGCCCGACTTGCCGGCCTCCAGGGTCACGTTCTCGACCGCCTTGTCGACCTTGCTGGCGTCATATCGCTCGCCTGGAGCGATGTCGAGGACACTCTGCAGCCGGTTGGCGTCAAGTTTGGTGTGACCGGCGTTGACGCTGACCTGACCGAGCGAATATTGCGGCCCCTCATCGACGGTGAAGGTAATGAAGAAGCTCTCACCGTCGCGGGCGAGTTCGGCGGTCGCCGAGATCACCTTGAAATCGGCATAGCCGTTCTTGAGATAGAACCGCCTCAGCAATTCGCGATCGTAAGCCAGCCGATCCGGATCGTAGTTGTCGGTGGTGGAAAAGAACTTCCACCAGGCCAATTCCGACGTCGAGATGGTCGAACGCAACGTGCCATCCGAAAAGGCCTCGTTGCCAATGAAATTGATGCGCGCGATCTTGGTCGTCTTGCCCTCGTCGATGACGAAGACGAGGTTCACGCGGTTTTGCGAAAGACGGATGATCTTGGGATCGACCCTTGCGGCAAAATGTCCGGATCGGCGATAGAGCGCAATCAGCCGCTGCACGTCGGACTGGACCCGCGCGCGGGTATAGACCATGCGCTCTTGCAGTTCGATTTCCTTGGTGAGCTTCTTGTTGTCGAGATCGGAATTGCCTTCGAAGCCGACCTTGTTAATGAGCGGGTTTTCCGCGACCTGTACGACCAGGCTGCTGCCCCGTCGGAAAATCCGCACATCGGAGAAAAGCCCCGTCTGAAACAGAGCCTTGATCGATTCATCGATCTTCGCGGGTGTGATGGGCTCACCCGGCGACACATGCATGTAGGCGAGGACGGCGTCGCGCTCCACGCGCTGATTGCCTTCCACGACGATCTGGTTCACCGCCTGTGCCTGCACCGCAGGAACCGGCTGCAGCAGAAGGGTCAAGGGAACGACAAGACACAGCGCCAGGACGATACGCCCCACCAAAACCGATAATTTACGCATTCGGCAACCAATCACCCGCTTATCCCGAAGCCGCCCCGTCCGACGAATCCCCTGTCTTTTAGTATGTTTCGGTGGTCTTGGAAACCAGAGAAATCTTCTTTTTCCATGACGTTAGGCCAACTCAAAACAATTTGATCTGCGACAGGTCGTGAAGCGTAGTCACCAGCATCAAGGCCAGAACCAGAAACAACCCGACCTTGAATCCCATCTCCTGCGCCGCCAGACCGAGCGGCTTTCCCCTCACCGCTTCGATCGCGTAGTACAACAGATGGCCACCATCGAGCATAGGGATTGGAAATAGGTTAATCAAACCGATGCTGATGGATAACATCGCGACCAATTGCACCAGCTGGGTGAAACTGTTGGCCGCAACTACCTTGGTCATCCTGGCGATACCGATGGGGCCGGCCAGCTGATCGGCGCTGCGGCGCCCCATCACAATGCCTCGGATGTAGCCCAGAAGCTGCATCGACACGTCCTTGGTCTGCGTGACGGCCATGCTCACCGCTTCGATGGGCGATTGGCGCTCGTAGTGGAAATCCGCTGCCTCGTTGCGCGACACGCCCAGCCTGCCGATTGGGGTTTTCCCGCCAAGCAGGTTGTCGACTTCTATGCGGGTCGGCGTCACCTGCAGGGGCAGCGTCTGATCGCCGCGCTTTACCGTGATGTCCACCGGTACACCGGCGCTGCCGCGGATGATGTTCTGGACCTCGGCAAAGGACCTGATCTTGCGCCCGTCGATATCGAGGATGATGTCGCCCGGCTTGAAACCCGCCTCGGCGGCCGGGCTTCCGGCCATCACCTGATCGATCTTCGGCTCACTTATCGGCACGCCGACGATAGCGTAGGTGGCCGCGAAAATGACAATCGACAAGATGAAGTTGGCAGCAGGTCCGGCCACCACCACAAGAGCACGCTGCCAGACGGCCTTGCCGTGGAAGTCGCCGGGCGATGTGTCGGCGTGCTCACGCCGGGCATCGGCGCTCGGCAGGCTTGCGGCATTGGCATCACCTTCAAACTTCACATAACCGCCGAGCGGCAGCCAGCCGATCTTCCAGCGGGTTTCGTGCTTGTCGGTCCACCCGATGATTTCGCGGCCGAATCCCACCGAGAAGGCCTCGACATGCACCCCGCACCAACGCGCCACCAGAAAGTGCCCCAGTTCGTGGAAGAAGACGATGACCGTCAGAACGCAGACGAACGGGACGACGTAGGACAGGAATGAGCCCAGCGACGATCCCAATGTACCAAGAACCAGATCCATATTCCCTCCAGCACGGCCAGGTACGGTGCAACGAAACCGTCAGCGAATTTGCCGCTGCCACCTTGGCCCGGCTGCCGTCACTGCTGCAATCCCCTTGCCGCCTCACCTGCAATGCGGCGCGCGTAGCTGTCGGCCGACCAAACATCGTTAAGCGAGCCGGGCTCGGCGATCATCCCCTGACGCTCGGCCCGGTCCAGCACCACCTCGACCAGCTTGGTAATAGCGAGAAAAGCAAGTCTTTGCGACAGGAATTCGGCAACCGCGATTTCATTGGCCGCATTGAGGATAGTTGTTGCCGATCCGCCACGGGCCAGCGCGCCAAGGCAAAGCGACGGGGCGCGAAAACGCTGCGGATCTATGGCCTCGAAGCTCAGCGTGCCGATCTGGCACAAATCGAGCGCTGCCGAGCCGCTGGTTATGCGTTCGGGATGCGCCATGGCCACGGCGATCGGCGTGCGCATATCCGGCACGCCCAGTTGCGCCAGCACCGAACCGTCGTTGTAGGAGACCATCGAATGGATGATCGACTGGGGGTGTATGACGGCCTCCAGTCGCTCCACGCCAACCGGGAAAAGATGAAAAGCTTCAATGAGTTCCAGCCCTTTGTTCATAAGGGTTGCAGAATCGATGGTGATCTTCCGTCCCATCGTCCAGTTGGGGTGCTTGAGGGCATCGGCCGGTGTGACCTGACCCAGCTCGGCGAGAGAGCGGGTGCGGAACGGTCCCCCCGACGCGGTCAAGGTGATCTTGTGAACCGCATCGATGTTGCGCTGTTCGAGGCACTGGAATACGGCGCTGTGCTCGGAATCAACCGGAACGATGGCGGCGCCCGCCTCGCGTGCGGAGCGCATGAAGAGATCGCCGGCGCTCACCAGGCATTCCTTGTTGGCCAGCGCGATGGTTGCCCCCGTTGCCGCCGCCGCCAGCGTCGGTCGTAAGCCCTCGGCGCCGACGATCGCGGCCATCACCATGTCGACGGGACGGCCCGCTGCGTCGATGACCGCCTCGGGCCCGGCGGCCAATTCGATATTTGAGCCCGCCAGCCGCTCGCGAAGCTCGCCCAGCAGCGATGCCGTGGCGGTCACGGCAATTCTGGCGCCCACCGCGCGCGCCTGTTCGGCCAGCAATGCGACATTGGTGTTGCCGACCAGCGCCTCGACCGTGAAGGCATCGCGGTTGGCCAGCAACACGTCGATCGTGGAGCGCCCGACCGAGCCGGTGGAGCCCAGAATGCTGATGTGCTTCATGGAACGTGCATCGCTCACCATTGCAGGAGCCCTTGCGCCATCATCGATGGTCCGCCCGCGTGTACAGCACCGATCAGGCCGGCAAGGACCGAAGCGGCAATCAGTCCGTCGACCCGGTCGAGAAGCCCCCCGTGCCCCGGAATTAGGTGCCCTGAGTCCTTCAGCCCGAAGTGACGCTTGGCGGCGGATTCGAACAGGTCGCCCAGTTGCTCGAAAAGACCGATCAGCGCGCCAAGCACCAGAGCCATGACCGGATGTGGCAGATGCGCGACCAGCCACACGACAAGCGCGGTTACCATGGCGCTCACCACCGCGCCTGCAAGACCGGCCCAGGTCTTGTTGGGCGAAATCTTCGGTGCAAGCTTGGGGCCTCCAATGATCCGGCCGGCAAAATAAGCGCCGATGTCGGCGATCCACACGGGCAACATGACGAGCAATACGGCCGTCAATCCCGCTTCACCCTGACGCAGGAGACCGAGCATCAAGATCGGCAGGGCCACATAGGGCACACCCGCCAGCGCCCAGCCGGTCACCGGGCCGGCCCGCCAGGCGAGCAGCACGGAAGCGACCCAGATCGCAGCCAGTGCGATGGCGAGGACTTCACCGCTCAGCAGGCTGGCGCCCGCTGCCGCCGCGAGGATCACAGCCACCGCGTGCAGCGCAAGCTGCGGCAAGCTGGCATGATGCACCATGCGGCACCATTCAAAGGACATCAGCAGGCCGCAACCCGCGATCCCCGCCAGGAACCACATGCCACCAGCCCAGATCAGCAGCAGCGCCAGCGGAACCATCACGGCAGCGGCCAGGGCACGGACACCGAGATCACGCCATTTGACTGTTGTGACGGCGCGCGCCTCACCCCTCGATGCCGGATCGCTCATTTAATGGATTCCATTTTCGGCCAACTTCACAGCGCCTTGGCCTTGATGCCGCCAAAGCGCCGGTCGCGCGACTGGAAGGCCGAAACGGCCTTTTGCAGCGATTCCTTGGTGAAATCGGGCCAATAATCGTGCACGAACACGAACTCGGTATAGGCGCACTGCCACAAGAGGAAATTCGACAAGCGCTGTTCGCCGCCGGTGCGGATGAGCAGGTCAGGATCGGGGATATCGCTCAGATAGAGGTGGGCGTCGATCATTTCGGCATCGATGGCGGCAACATCCAGTTCACCTGAAACAACGCTTCTGGCGATCTGCCGGGCCGCCCGCGCCAATTCCTGACGCCCGCCATAATTGAAGGCCACAATCAGCGTCATGGCGGTGTTTGCCGCCGTCAATTGTTCGCATTCCTCGATCATCTGGGCGATGTCGGGATCGATGCCTTCTCGCTCGCCGATGACCCGGATACGCACGCCGGCGGAATGGATGTCGGCCACGTCCTGACGAATGAAGCGGCGCAGCAGCGACAAAAGGAAATTCACTTCGCTCGCCGGCCGCGACCAGTTCTCGGCGCTGAAGGAATAGATGGTGAGGTATTCGATGCCGATTTCGATGGCGGCGCGCACGGTGCGCCGCAGGGCCTCGACCCCCTTTCGATGGCCGGCCGAGCGCGGCAGCGAGCGTTCATGGGCCCAGCGACCATTGCCATCCATGATGATGGCAACGTGGCGCGGCAGATCGCCTGCGCGTTGGGCCTCGAAATTCATTCCGCCTACCTGTCCTCCCCCTTGGAGCGCCCTAGACCTGCATGATGTCGGCATCCTTGAGGGCCAGCATCTCATCGATTTCCTTGATGGCGGTATCGGTGGCTTTCTGCACCAGATCGTTCTGCTTGTGATGGTCGTCCTCGGAAATGTGTCCGTCCTTTTCCAACCGCTTCAGGGTCTCCATGCCGTCGCGACGCACGTTGCGCACCGCGACGCGGGCCTGTTCGGCATAGTTGTGGGCAACCTTTGTCAACTCCTTGCGGCGGTCTCCGGTCAATTCAGGGATGGGGATGCGCAGGGTCTGGCCTTCGGTGACGGGGTTGAGGCCGAGACTGGAATCGCGAATGGCCTTTTCCACCGCGCCCACCAGCGAGCGGTCCCAGACCTGCACCGACAACAGACGGGATTCGGGCACCGAAACCGTTCCCACCTGGGCCAGCGGCATCGATGATCCGTAAGCATCGACGGTGATCGGCTCGAGCAGGGCTGCCGAAGCACGCCCCGTGCGCAACCCGGCCAGTTCGTGCTTGAGCACCTCGATGGCGCCGTGCATGCGCTTTTCCAGATCCTTGATATCCAGCGAAGTCGGTTCTGCCATTGGATTTGTCTCCTCGATCGCTCCGGCGGCCTTGCCCGCAACAAGATCTGCTCAGGCGGCGACGATGGTCGACCGGCCGGAACCTGCGAGCACACTCATCAGCGCGCCTTGTGTTCTTATGGAGAACACGATTACCGGAATGTGATTGTCGCGCGCAAGCGTTATGGCTGCTGCATCCATGACCTTCAGGTCACGTGCCAGCACATCCATGTAGGTCAGCCGCTCATAGCGCGTCGCATCGGGATGAGTTTTGGGATCGGCCGAATAGATACCATCGACACTGGTTCCCTTCAAAAGCACGTCGCAACGCATCTCGGCCGCCCTGAGCGCCGCGGCGGTGTCGGTGGTGAAGAACGGATTGCCGGTGCCGGCGGCGAACAGCACCACCTTGCCGGTCGACAGCAGCTTCAATGCCCGTTCGCGCGCAAACGGCTCGCAGACCGTCGGCATGGGAATGGCCGACAGGACGCGGGCATCGATGCCCTGCTTTTCAAGCACCTGCTGCATGGCCAGCGCGTTCATCACCGTGGCCAGCATGCCCATGTGGTCGGCCACGGCACGATCCATGCCCTTGGCGGCGCCCGCCACACCGCGGAAGAAGTTTCCACCGCCGATGACCAGCGCGATCTGATGGCCGGCCCGCGCGACCTGGGCGATTTCCTCGCCCACCCGTGACACCGTGTTGAGGTCGATGCCAAAGTCCTGGGTGCCCATCAAGACCTCGCCCGACACCTTCAGCAGCACCCGCTTCATGTCCGCACCCGCCGCCATATCGCGCCTTTCGTTTACCTCATGCCAAATAAAACGGGCCCCGGCATGACCGGAGCCCATTGTAGAATGATTCGCAAAGGCGACACTTCAGCCTCCGGAGGCCGCCTTGGCCACCTCGGCGGCAAAATCGCCTTCTTCCTTCTCAATGCCCTCACCGAGCTGGAAGCGCACGAAGCCGGCGATCCTGACAGGCGCGCCGACGTCTCCTGCGGCATTGGCCACGGCCTTTTCGACGCTGTTCTCGCCGTCAATGACAAAGATCTGCGAGAGCAGGACCGATTCCTGATAGAACTTCTTCATGCGGCCCTCGACCATCTTCTCGATGATGTTCTCCGGCTTGCCGCTTTCGCGCGCCTGTTCGGCATAGACTGCACGCTCGCGCTGCACCACGGCGGGATCGAGGTCGGCCGTGGTCAGGGCCAACGGGTTGGCGGCAGCCACATGCATGGCGACCTGGCGACCGAAGGCATTCAATGCCTCGACGTTGCCGGCGGATTCGAGCCCCACCAGCACGCCGATCTTGCCGGCGCCCGGCCTTGCCTGATTGTGCACGTAGCTGGCCACGACGCCCTCGCCCACCGAGATCGACGCGGTGCGCCTGACGTTCATGTTCTCGCCGATGGTGGCGACCATGGCGGTGACATGCTCTGCGACCGTCTTGCCGGCACCGGGATAGGCCATACCTTTGAGCTTTTCCACATCACCCCCGGCGCTGATCGCCAGCGCGGCAATTTCGGCCACCATCTGCTGGAATTGCTCGTTGCGGGCAACGAAATCGGTCTCGGAATTGACTTCCACCACGGCGCCGGTGTTGCCGGCAACGCAAACGCCTACGAGGCCCTCGGATGCCACTCTTGACGCCTTCTTGGCCGCCTTGGCAAGGCCCTTGGCGCGCAGCCAGTCGACCGCTGCCTCCATGTTGCCGGTGGCCTCGGTCAGTGCGGACTTGCAATCCATCATGCCTGCGCCGGTCGCCTCGCGCAGCTCCTTCACCATCGCCGCAGTAATCTGGGACATGTCAAACCTCTTTCAAATGAAGCGGGGCGGGCAAGGGGACCTGTCCAGCCCCATCGCCCGCGCCCGTTGAACTTGAACCACTCAGGCGCTCGCTTCGGCCGCTGCTTCCGCCACCTCGGCTTCGGCCGGCACCACATCCTCAACCGGGGCCTCCAGTTCGCCGACATCGACACCGGACGAAGACTGGCTGACCGAAATGCCTTCGATCACCGCCCGGGCGATGAGGTCGCAATACAGGCTGAGGGCACGGCCGGCGTCGTCGTTGCCGGGGATGGGATAGCTGACCCCGTCGGGACTGCAGTTGCTGTCGAGGATGGCGATCACCGGAATGCCGAGACGGTTGGCCTCCTTGATGGCGATGGCTTCCTTGTTGGTGTCGATCACGAACATGATGTCGGGAAGACCACCCATGTCCTTGATGCCGCCGAGCGCCAGTTCGAGCTTGTCCCGCTCACGGGTCAGCGACAGGCGCTCACGCTTGGTGAAGCCTTGCGACTCGCTCGCCAGCAATTCATCGAGATGGCGCAGGCGGCGGATCGAGTTGGAGATGGTCTTCCAGTTGGTCAGCGTGCCACCGAGCCAGCGCGAGGCGATGAAGTACTGGGCCGAACGGCGCGCCGCGTCCTTGATCGGCTCCTGCGCCTGGCGCTTGGTGCCGACGAACAGCACCCGCCCGCCGCCCGACACCACGTCGCGCACCTGCACCAGAGCCTGGTGCAGCAACGGCACCGTCTGGGCCAGGTCGATGATGTGGATGCCGCTGCGCGCGCCATAGATGAAAGGCGCCATGCGCGGGTTCCAGCGATGGGTCTGGTGGCCGAAATGGACACCGGCTTCCAGAAGCTGACGCATGTTGAAATCAGGCAATGCCATGCCTTGTAACTCCTTTTCCGGTTGAACCTCCGCCAGGCTATGTCGCCGGATGACCGGCACCGGAGGGTCTGGACGCTATGTGGGAGCCAAAAAGCTCCATGCGACCGGACCCGACACCTGACGTGTGGATTAAGCGAGGCGGTCTATAGCCGCTGCGGCGGGCGAGTGCAAGGCCTCACGATTGCGCAGGACCTGCCTCGGGACGCTGCACGAAACGCTGGTAGATGAGCCCGATGGCGACCAGCGACAGGCCGAGACCGAGGAACGAGGCCACCCGGTAGAGCCCCTCGATGCCGGCCATGTCGAGCAGGAATACCTTCACCACGCTCACCACCAGAATGGCAAGTCCGCCATAGCGCAGGAAGGCGGTGCGCGCCCAGATGCCGGCTGCAAAGAGGATGAAGGCGCTGACGATCCACACCGCCGAGACGGTCCACGATTCGGCATCGCCGGTGTGGTGCCACATGCTGAGGCCCTCGGGATGGAAGGCGCGGCGCACTTCCAGCGTCAGCCACAGGAGAGTGAGCAGCAGTGCCAGTCCGCCGCCAAGGCGTTGCAGCCATGAGGGGATGAAGCGGAAAAATTGCCATAAGAGTACTACCACCAGCAGCGCCGGCATGAGGTAGGCGAGAGCCAGGGTGTTGACGACCGGCCAACGCCCAGCGGCTTCGTTGGTGAACAGCGGATTGAGATCGAGGATCTGCAGGCCGACCACTGTGGCGATGCCGAGAACGGCAAGCACCAGCGCCGCGCCGCGATCGACAAGGCGATGGCCGGCAAGCGCCGCCCTGCCCCGCCACCAGGCGCTGGTAAGCCACACCGCGCTGTGCAGCGAGGCCTCGAACAGGGTGAACCGGGCAGCGGTGATGGAGCCCTGAACAAGGATGCGGATTTCCAGCGACACCAGCACCAGGGCAAAGGCCAGCGCGCCGCCGTCCAGCACCTGCACCAGCCGGTCATCGTCCTGGCGCGCAAAAAGCCGCGCGCCCAGGTAAAGCGCGGCCGCCGGCACGCCATAGCCGTAGATGACCCAATGGCGGCCGAGAAACGCCGTCTCGTAATAGGCAAGAACGGCGGGGTTGAAGGCCAGCCGCACCACCAGCGCCGTGGCGACGACGAGCGCGACGAAGCGGAATTCGGGCAGGTCAAGGCGGCCGCCGATCCATGCCAGCGCCGGGACAAGCAGCGCCAAGGCGACGGTCAGCCAGGCATCGTGCAGCGTGAAGGCAAGCACGCCCGATATGGCCGCCACCGTGGCGATCGCATAGATGCCGAGCGTCAGGCGATCGTCGTGACGCTCGCGCCGGGCGTTCCATGAAACCGTCGCCCCGAGCGCCAAGAGGCCAAGGCCGGCCGCGATGCCCGCCCACAGGCGGTCCGGTGTCACCTCGCGCACCGGGACATAGCCGGCCGCCAGAAGCACCGCGGCGGTGATGACGGAAGCGGCGGCGAAAACCTGCGGGCGGATAGCGGCGTGCGCCGCAACGAAGCCCGCACACAGAGCGACAAGCGCCAAGCCGCAGACCAGTCCCATCCAGGGCTGCAAGGCGGGCGCAATCAGACCGGTGAAGGCCAGAGCCGCACCCGATCCGGCAAGCGCGGCCCGGGCCTCATCGATCATCTCCCATGACGGCCAGCCGGCGATGACAATGAACGGCGCCAGTCCGGCGATGGCGGTGAGCCCGTCGAAGCGTGGATAGCGCCGTGCGGCGACGTAGAAAGCCAGCATCTGGACGGCCAGAACCGCCCCGGCGGTGGTGATGTTTCGCACCTCCACCAGTATCCAGGCGATCATCATGGTGGCCAGGGCGGCGGTCGCCCAGGCGACAAATTCCGGAGCGGCCGGTGTGACACCGCTCCACACTCCGGGGCCCCCACCGCCCAGCCTGTTGATGGCGAACCAGACGCCGGCGGCGGCGAGGAAGGCAGCAAAGGCGCACAGGACATAGGGCGTATTGACGGTTTCAAAGCCGATCCACAGGCCCAGCCAGCCAATGCCGCCGGCCGCCGCTATGGCCACCAGCCAGGTCCAGCCGCGGTAAGCCGCCACCGCCGTTGCCGCCGCGATGATCACCGCCAGATAACCGAACAGGGCAAGCGCCGATGGCGCAGTGGATTGCACCAGCGCCGGCGTCGCGAGGCCCGCCGCCAGGCCGATGATGGCGACGATGGGGACGTGCAGCGCGCCGAGCAAGAAGCCGAGGAGCGAGATGGCGGCAAGAGCAAGAAAGGCCACCAGCGGCACGACGAAGCCGAACAGCGCATAGCCGGCGTAGATTGCGGCATAGGCCGAGAACAGCCCGCCGCTCACCAGCGCGCCCGGCACATAATCCGGTTTGACCGCTGCGATGGCGCGGGCGAGCGGGCGCTGGCGCAGAAACTCGCCCGCCGCCATCAGCACAAGGCCGAAGACGAAGCCCGCAGCCACCCGCATGCGCGGCGTCATCAGCCCGTAGTCGATGGAATACTTGACCAGGAACAACCCTGCCAACGCCAGTGCGACCGCACCCACCCATACGAACCAGCGCGAGGTGATGCGCTCTTCGAGGCCGATGCGCGGGGCGGGGTGCGCGGGTGGGACGACCGCTTCTTCGCCGTCAACGGCCTTGTCCTCGGCCGCTTCGGTGGCCATGGCGGGTGTGAATTCATCGGTGGGAGCTTCGGGTTCAACCGGCTTTGCGTCTTCGGCCGCTACGATCTCGTCCACGGGGTTCGCTTCAGGGGCAGCGCCGGCCCGCGCCACGAGGTCGGCCTGCGTCCGCACCACCGCGTCGAACTGTTCGCTCAGATGCGCGAGCTTCAAGGTTACGCCATCGAGGCGCGCGGTCAGGTCGACAAGGCGCCGGCGCTGCTTGAGAACGATGAAAAAGGCGATGAGCCCCAGAATTGGGATGGCAATGGCGACGAACGCCATGACCAGATAGATGCCCTCGTCCATCATCCACACGGGGCGCCTCCCGGTGGTCCGGCGCTAGAGATCGACCACATCGACGACCCCCGGAATGGCCTTGATGGCCGCCTTGATGCGCGGCGACACGGTGAAATGGTTGCCGATGGCAATGTCCACATCGCGATCTTCGAGCTGCATCACGAGGCGGATCGGCGCCCGGCCGCCATTGGTGAGGCGCTGGGCGATCGAGTCCAGCGCTGCCGCGTCGCGCAGAAAGATCTTCAGGCCGTTGGCAGCATTCGCCGCCGCCTTGTCGAGCGCTTCGACACCCTGCAGCCTGAGGCGCGCCTCGCCGCCGTCGGCATCGGCCTCGACCTTGACGATCACCGCCTTGCCCGGTTCCAGCAGATCGCGGTACTGGGCGAGCATGTCGGAAAAGCAGATGCATTCGTACTGGCCGGAAGGATCCGACAGGCCAACGAAGGCGAAGCGGTTGCCGCTTTTGGAACGCCGTTCCTGGCGGTGCACCACAGTGCCGGCGAGGCGCGCCGCGGTAGCGCCCTTCTTCAGCACCTTTTCATGGAACGCGGCATAGGTATCGATGCCGATGCGGGCAAGGCTCGGCATGTAGTCATCGAGCGGATGGCCGGAGAGATAAAAGCCCACCGCCTCGAATTCCGCTGCCAGCAGGTCCATGGTCATCCATGGCTCGACCGCCGGCAGCGCCACCTCCGGCCCGCCCTCGCCGCCGGCGCCGAACAGGTCATTCTGCCCTTGTGCGGCATCGCTGGCGGCGCGGTTGGCGGTGGCGAGAATGACCTCGATGCCGGCTGCAAGCGCCGCCCGGTTGCGGTTGAGATCATCGAAGGCGCCTGCCTTGATGAGGCTTTCGAGCGCCCGCCGGTTGATATGGTGCGGGTCGATGCGACGGGCAAAATCGCCATCGGAGGTGAACGGCCCGCCCTCGGCGCGCACCGCCGCGATATGCTCCACCGCCGCCTTGCCGACATTCTTCAGTGCCGCGAGCGAATACTGCACCACCCCGTCATGCACCGTGAAATCGACGCTGGAGCGATTGATCGACGGCGGCGCCACCCGCACGCCGAGACGCTGCGCCTCGGCCCGGAACATCTGCAACTTGTCGGTATTGCCCATGTCGAGGGTCATGGACGCGGCGATGAAGGCTTCCGGGTGGTTGGCCTTCAGCCAGGCGGTCTGGTAGGCAACGATGGCATAGCCTGCCGCATGCGACTTGTTGAAGCCGTAGCCCGCAAATTTCGCCACCAGTTCGAAGATGTAATCGGCCCGGCCGGCCTCGACGCCGTTGGCGATGGCGCCGGAGACGAACCGCTCCTTTTGCTGGTCCATCTCCGCCTTGATCTTCTTGCCCATGGCGCGGCGCAGGAGATCGGCCTCGCCCAGCGAATAGCCCGACAACACCTGGGCGATCTGCATCACCTGTTCCTGATAGACAATGATGCCGTAGGTCTCTTTGAGGATCGGCTCGATCATCGGATGCAGATAATCGGGCGCCTCGTCGCCCTTCTTGCAGGCGATGAAGCGCGGGATGTTGTCCATGGGCCCCGGCCGGTAGAGGGCCACCATGGCGATGATGTCCTCGATGCAGTCGGGGTGCATGCGCTTGAGGGCATCGCGCATGCCCGAACTTTCCAACTGGAAGATGCCGACGGTGTTGCCCTCGCCCAGCATGCGGTAGACGCCAGGATCGTCGAAGGGGATGGCAGCGATGTCGAAATCCGGCTGCTTCTGGCGGATGAACTTTTCCGCCTCGTTGATGACGGTGAGCGTCTTCAGGCCGAGGAAGTCGAATTTGACCAGGCCCGCCGGCTCCACCCATTTGAGGTTGAACTGGGTGGCCGGCATGGTCGAGCGCGGGTCCTTGTAGAGCGGCACCAGTTCATCCAGCGGCCGGTCGCCGATCACCACGCCGGCGGCATGGGTGGAGGCATGGCGGTAGAGCCCCTCCAGCTTCTGGCCGATCTCCAGCATAGTGCGCACCGTCTCGTCCTTGTCGCGCTCCTCCTGCAGGCGCGGCTCGCCTTCGATCGCCTCTTTCAGGGTGATGGGATTGGCCGGGTTGTTGGGGATGAGCTTCGACAGACGGTCGACCTGGCCGTAGGGCATCTGCAGCACCCGGCCCACGTCGCGGCACACGGCACGGGCCTGCAGCTTGCCGAAGGTGATGATCTGCGCCACCTGCTCGCGGCCGTATTTCTGTTGCACATAGGCGATCACCTCATCGCGCCGGTCCTGGCAGAAGTCGATGTCGAAGTCGGGCATCGACACGCGTTCCGGGTTGAGGAAGCGCTCGAACAGAAGGTTAAAGCGCAAAGGATCGAGATCGGTGATGGTGAGCGACCAGGCGACCAGCGAGCCGGCGCCCGAACCGCGCCCCGGTCCCACCGGAATGCCCTGGCGCTTGGCATATTTGATGAAGTCGGCAACGATCAGAAAATAACCCGGAAACTTCATGCCGATGATGACATCTAGCTCGAATTCCAGGCGCTTTTCATAGTCCTCGCGGCTGAAGCCGGGGCTAAGCGGATGGCGCTCCAGACGTGCCTTTAGACCAGCGCGAGCCTCACGGCGCAATTCCTCGGCCTCGTCCTCGGCCGTTCCGCTCGCCGTGAATGCCGGCAGGATGGGGGTACGCGGGCGTGGCCGGAAATGGCAGCGCCGCGCTACTTCCACCGTCATCTCGATGGCCTCGGGCAGGTCGGCAAAGAGGCGCGCCATATCGCGCGCCGACTTGAAATAATGATCCGGCGTCAGGCGGCGGCGGTCTTCGGCGGCGATCACTTCGCTGTCGGCGATGCACAACAGCGCGTCCTGGGCGGCAAAATCGTCAGAAACAGCGAAATAGGGTTCATTCGTCGCCACCAGCGGCAGTTTCATGGCATAGGCCAGGCGCACCAGGTCCGCTTCGGCGCGGCGCTCGCTGTCGAGACCATGGCGTTGCAGTTCCACATAAAGCCGGTCGCCATAAAGTCCGGCGAGCGTTTCCATGCGCGCTTCGGCGAGTTTCGACTGGCCCTCGACGATCGCCTCGTTCACTGGACCCGATGGGCCGCCGGTCAGGCAGATGAGACCGTCGGCGTAGGCTTCCAGTTCATCCAGCCCCACATGCGGATCGCCGTTCTCGCCGTGCTCCAGCCAGGCCCGGCTGGTCAGCTTCATGAGATTGCGATAGCCGGCTTCGCTGCGCGCCAGCAGCGCCAGAAACGGCCGTTTGGCCAATTGCGCCGGCCGGCCGATTGGCTCGGCCGAGGCATCGCCGAGGTCCACCTGCAGGGAAAGGCCGATGATCGGCTGCACCCCTTTGGCAGCCAGCGTTTCGGAAAACTCCAGCGCTCCGAAAAGATTGTTGGTGTCGGTGATGGCGAGCGCCGGCATGTCGTTTTCGACCGCCAGCTTCGCCAGCGCCTTGACCGGCAGCGCGCCTTCGGACAGCGAAAAGGCCGAATGGGTCCTGAGATGGATGAATGTAATGCCGTGGCTGGCGCTGCTCGACTCGCTCATGGCCCATCTTACGACGCGTCAGTGTGAAAGTCAGAGGTGCCGCCGCGGCTTTCAACAGGCTAGGCGATCTCGCCCACAAGATCGTAGTCCTCGGCCTCGACGACGCGGGCGCACACCCTGTCGCCCGGCTTGAGGCCGGTCTCGCCGGGCAGGAAGACGTTGCCGTCGATCTCCGGGGCGTCCCATACCGAGCGCCCCACCGCCTCGTCGTTCTCCTCATCGACCGCATCGATCAGCACATCGATTTCGCGGCCCACTTTCTTCGCCAGGATGTCGGCGGATATGGCGTTCTGGGCCGCCATGAAGCGGTGCCAGCGCTCTTCCTTCACCTCTTCCGGCACGGCGCCGGCGATAGTATTGGCCCTGGCGCCTCCCACCGGCTCATACTTGAAGCAACCCGCGCGCTCGATGCGCGCCTCGGTGAGCCAGTCGAGCAGCATCTGGAAGTCTTCTTCCGTTTCGCCCGGAAAGCCGACGATGAAGGTGGAGCGCAAGGCAAGATCGGGACACCCCTCACGCCAGCGGGTGATGCGGGAAAGCGTCCTTTCACCGCTCGCCGGCCGCCGCATGGCCTTGAGGACTGTCGGTGAGGCGTGCTGGAAAGGAATGTCGAGGTAAGGCAGCACCCTGCCCTCGGCCATCAGTTCGATCACCGCATCGACGTGCGGATAGGGATAGACATAGTGCAGCCGCACCCATGTCCCCAACGATCCCAGTTCGCGCGCCAGATCGATGAATCTTGCCTGCACCTCACGGCCATGGAACTTGCTCGCCGCGTATTTGACATCGACCCCGTAGGCCGAAGTATCCTGCGAGATGACGAGAAGCTCCTTCACCCCCGCCTTGACCAGCCGTTCGGCCTCATAGAGCACCGAGGCCGCCGGGCGCGATACGAGGTCGCCGCGCAGGGACGGAATGATGCAGAACGAGCAGCGGTTGTTGCAGCCTTCGGAAATCTTCAGATACGAATAGTGGCGCGGCGTCAGCTTCAGGCCTTGTGGCGGCACGAGGTCGAAGCGGGCATCATGGGCGGGTGGCACTGCGTCATGGACAGCCGCCACCACGGCCTCATACTGCTGTGGCCCGGTCACCGCCAGCACCTGCGGATGCGCCGCCCGGATCGTTTCGGCCTCCACGCCCATGCAGCCGGTGACGATGACGCGGCCGTTCTCGGCCACCGCCTCGCCGATGGCTGAAAGCGATTCCGCCTTGGCCGAATCAAGAAAGCCGCAGGTGTTGACGATGACGGCATCGGCGCCGGCATAATCAGGCGACAGCTTGTAGCCTTCGGCCCGGAGCCGGGTCAGGATGCGCTCGGAATCGACCAGCGCCTTGGGGCAGCCGAGCGAAACGATGCCGATGGTGGGAACGGTTGGGGCCATTTGCGTCCTGGGCGGTGAGGATTAGCGCCTGTGTTTAGCAGGCTTTTGCGCGGCGCCAAGGGGAATGAGCGAGTGCGAGGCAGACTTCTCCTCCTGGTCATGCCGGCGCTTGTTGCGGGCATCCATAGCCACCGCTTTGGCGCACAGGGTACCGAAAGTGATTATGGATTGACGGAACGAGTGCGCCAATGACAGTCAGAGGGGCATAGTGCTCACCTGTCGCTCCGGTGTCATCGTCGCGTTTGGGCCGATAGTGGCGGGGGCGATGGCGATTGCCTTTGTCGCACGGCAGCTTTAGTACGGTCACCAGCGGCTGCGATCTGCCACGAGGTGCGACATGAGCGAAGTATGCGTCTTCAAGGCCGCCGATCGGGTGTTCGAGCCCTATGGCGGGCCGCCGGGCGAAGCGCGCATTGCGCGTCTCGTCGGCCCGGAGATCAGCGGATCGATGGGGGCAGGTGTTGCCACCTTCGATGACTGCTCCATCGAGTGGACCGTCCTTTATGACGAGGTGATCGTGGTTCTGGAAGGCGCCTTCCGCCTGCGCATCGGTGGTGCGTCCCACGAACTTGAAGCGGGCGACGTCGTTTGGATCCCGCAAAACACCCCTTTGCGTTATGAAGGCAAGGGCGCCAGGGTGTTCTACGCCCTGTCCCCGGTCGACTGGCGCCGCCGCCATAACCTTTGAGCCTCGATGTCGCGCGCCTTTCCGCATCTCTTCGCCCCCCTCACCATCGCCGGTTGCGAGATTCGTAATCGCATATTGTCAACCGGCCATGATACCGCCATGCCCACCGACGGACGGGTCAACGACCGCCTGATCGCCTATCAGGAAGCGCGTGCCCGTGGTGGGGTCGGCCTGATCGTCACCCAGGTAACGGGCGTGCACGAGACGGCAAGGTACACGTCTCACCTGCTGATGGGGGTGAGCGATGAGTGCATCGCCCCCTACCGGCGCCTCGCCGATGCCGTCCACGGCCATGGCACCCGCATCTTCGCCCAACTCTTCCACCCGGGCCGCGAGATCATGGAGACCTCCGATGGCACCGCCCCGGTCGCCTATGCGCCCTCCATCTCGCCCAGCGAACGCTTTCACGTCATCCCGCGTGCTCTCAGCCTCGCCATGATCGAAGAGATTGTGGCGGGCTATGGCGAAGCCGCAAGGCGCATGGCCGAGGCCGGCGCCGACGGCGTGGAGATTGTCGCCAGCCACGGCTATCTGCCCTCGCAATTCCTCAACCCGCAGGTCAACCGGCGCCAGGACGGTTACGGCGGCAACCTCGAAAATCGCTTGCGTTTCCTGCGCGAAATCCTCGCCGCAGTTCGGGAAAAGGCACCTGGTCTGGTCGTCGGCATGCGCATCTCGGGTGACGAGAAGGACTTTCAGGGCCTCGAAGAGGATCTATCGCTGCAGGCCATCGCCGCGCTGGAGGCAAGCCTGGACTATGTCAGCGTGGTCGCCGGTTCCTCCGCCTCGCTTGCCGGCGCTACCCACATCATACCGCCCATGCTGATGGAGAATGCCTATGTGGCGCCGTTCGCGGCACGGGTGAAAGCCAAAGTCGACATTCCCGTCATGGTCACCGGGCGCATAAACCAGCCGCAGGAGGCCGAAAAGGTGATCGCCTCGGGCGCCGCCGACATGTGCGGCATGACCCGCGCGCTCATCTGCGATCCCGGCATGCCGGCCAAGGCGCTGCTGGGCAAGACCGACGACATCCGGGCCTGCATAGCCTGCAACCAGGCCTGTGTCGGGCATTTTCACAAGGGCTGCGCCATTTCCTGCATCCAGCACCCCGAGACCGGGCGCGAGGCGCAGTATGGCACGCTCAAGGCGGCAGCAAACGCCCGCAAGGTGATGGTGGTTGGCGGCGGCCCCGGCGGCATGAAGGCGGCGTCGATTGCCGCCCGCCGCGGTCACGACGTCGTACTTTACGAGGCGGGCCCCCGCCTCGGCGGCCAGGCGCTGATCGCCCAGCTCCTGCCCGGCCGCGCCGAATTCGGCGGCATCGTGACCAACCTCGCCCGCGAGGTGGAACTGGCTGGCGTCAGGGTGGTGACGGGCACCACTGTCGAACTGGCGCTGATCGCCAGAGAGCAGCCCGATGCCGTCATCGTCGCCACCGGCGGAAAGCCACGCTGGCCGGGCAATCTGGAGATCGCCGACCAGGCCCATGTGGTCGATGCCTGGCAGGTCTTGCGCGACAAGGTGAACGTAGGCGCTTCGGTTGTGGTGGCGGACTGGCGCGCCGACTGGATCGGCATCGGAATCGCAGAATTGCTGGCAGCGGCCGGCTGCCGCGTGCGCCTGGCGGTCAATGGCCTGCACGCGGGCGAAGTGCTGCCGTTCTACGTTCGCGACATGGCTTCAGGACGCTTGCACCGCCTCGGAGTCGAGGTGATCCCCTATTCCCGTCTCTACGGCCGCGATGCGACAAGCGTCTACCTGCAGCACACAACCAGCGGCGAGCCGATTGTCATCGAAGATGTCGATACCCTCGTCCTGGCGCAGGGCAACGTGCCCGACACGACCTTGCTCGACAGCCTGGAAGGCTATGACGGCAAGGTCATCGCGATCGGCGACTGCCTTGCTGCTCGCACCGCCGAGGAAGCGGTACTGGAAGGTCTGAGGGCCGGCTGGGAACTTTAGGACGTCTCGCTCAGCCGGCTGGAGATGATCACCCATGACGGTCTCCACGACGTTTGGAGCCCGGTCTTGCGTGGCGCCGGCTCGAAGCGGATATCGGCGGCGGGCATTACCTTGCGGATGAGCCCGGCGATGCAACTCTCGGTATAGGCCCAGGTGCGGCCGCTGGAACGCATGTTGCGCGCGGCTTCCTGAAAGTGGACCGCAGCGATAGTGTGTGGCGCCATGAGCGACAGCATCCTTTGCCAGAAGATTTCAAGCTCGCCCTCCGGCACGTGCATCATGACCGCATGGGAATAGATGATATCGGGTGAGGCATTTCGGGCCGCCTCCAGCGTTTCATCGTCGATGACATGAAGATGCGGCTGCTTTTGCGCCGCCAGGCCGGCCTCAAGCAAGGCGAGCCCGTCATTGTAGAAGCGGTCGGTGACATCGAGGCCCCAGAACCGGCCGGGATCAAGGCAGCGGATGAAGTGCTGGCCGATACGCAGGCTGCCGCAACCGTAGTCGATGACGATGCTGGCCGGCGTGATACCGAGGGATTTCACCTTCTCGAACTGTTCCAGGCCGCGCCGGGCGAAAGCGTCCTCGCTCCACTCACCCTCGGGCTTTTCAAACACCGACTTCTTCCATAGCCGCCGCCCGAGGGAGGGATGGCCCTTGCCGCGGTCGAGCCGCGCAACGATGCGATCGGCATAGTATCTGGCATAATCCGCATCGGGATGGCGCATCCGCCACCAGCGGCATTTGATCTCTTCGACGGCAATGCTGATATGGCGCACGGGGCCGGAGTTCAGCCAGTCGGAGACCGCCTCGCCCGCTCTCGCTGCCAGTGACTGCTGGCCGCCCGCAGGGTCCGCTCCAGCCATGGACAGCAATATGAGCGCCAGCCCCGACTGATAGGCACCAAGACCCACGATGCCGCAGACGTCGGCAACGGAAAGCGTTGCGCGCGTCCAGGCAACGGCGGCCTGGAACCACGATGCTGCGCCGAGGTCCAGCACCAGCGCCAGGCTCTGCAACACAAAGCCGGCCAGCAAAAGGGCGCGCGAGATCGGTGCCGAGCTTGAATGGCGCAACGCCGGCACCAGTGCCAGGCCGATCATGACCCAGGAAATCAGGATCGGGATGTCGTGATCGGCGGCAAACCGCGGCCACAGCCGTGCAAGACCGGCCATTGCCCCGATGCACAGCAGCGCAAATGCCGTGCCGAGCGCGAGCCAGGCCACAACCTGCCGAAAACCGGCTTGCAGCGCCACAAGCGCGGCAGCTATCGATACGCCTGCGAGGGCGAGGTAGGCGATCGCCTCGCCAAGCGCAACGGGCCTGCCGTAGCCGAGCGGACCACTGGCGAAAACCTCCATCACGCAGATGCCGCAAATCGCGGCCATGATCGCCAGTGGCGTGACATTCCACTGGCGCTGAAGCGAACTCGCCATCACCGTTCATGCTCCCGCGGGGGTATTGCGACAGCGGCTGCTAATACAGACCTTGTGGCGTGGAGGGAACCCTTGTCCATTTCTGACTGTCGCACAGGATGTAGGCCAGGCACCCTTCCACATTCAGCACGTCCCCGTCGTGCTTGAGCGTCAATGTGACATCATAGTTCTTGCCGTCATCGGGGTTGTAGACCGAGCCTTTCCACTCATTGGCATCCCCTGCCGACTTCAGGCCAGTCAGGATGGTGAGTCCGAGGATCGGCTGGCTCCTGAGAGCCGGATCGGGATTGTTGACGTCGGTCGAAGGACCTTCCTGACCGTTGTGGGGCTTGAGAATCTGCAGGATTTTGCCGCAAAAGACATCCCCGCAAGGTGCAATCTCAATCTCGGATTCACCTTTCGCGGTCAACCAGACACCCGTCAGGTCGCTGGCCAACGCCGGACCTGTTGCGAGGCAGGTCGCGCCTGCCATGAACATGAAAATAGCCAGACTACGCCACATGATGACCTTCGTCAGTTTGAGGACCTACGGTTCAGGGGAGATCGCATCCCCTTGCCGCATATTGCCGGGGGCATTCAATCGCACGCGTCATTGCGGCGTCAGCCCCGCGACGATAATATGTTCGCCAACATGACGCTTCGTTATCCGGCATCGCACGGCCAAACAAGGAAACTCTCATATGAGCACCATCACCACGTTGCGCAAGAGTGAAGCCACGGGCGCCGACGAGTGGCAGTTGCGCGTCGACCTGGCCGCCGCTTTCCGTCTGGCGGTGCGCTACAATTGGCATGAGGCGGTGGCGAACCACTTTTCGCTGGCGGTATCTGCCGACGGATCGAAATTCCTGATGAATCCCAAATGGCGGCATTTCTCGCGGATCAAGGCCAGCGATCTGCTGCTTCTCGATGCCAACGACGAAACCACCATGTCACGTCCCGACGCGCCCGATCCTTCCGCATGGTGCATCCACGGTTCCATTCATGCCAAGGTACCACAGGCCCGCTGCCTGTTGCATGTGCATCCGGCCTACGGCACCGCCATTGCCTCGCTGGCCGATCCCGTGATCAAGCCCATCGATCAGAACACCGCCCGCTTCTTCAACCGCGTGGTCTATGACGACCAATTCGGCGGCATCGCCAATTCGACCGAGGAAGGTAGGCGTCTGGCGGGCCTGATGGGTGACCGCCGCATCATGATGATGGGCAATCATGGCGTCCTGGTGACCGCCGACAGCGTCGCCCAGGCCTTCGACGACCTCTACTACCTGGAACGCGCCTGCCAGACCCTGATACTAGCCTATTCGACCGGCAAGCCGCTCAACATCATGTCCGACAATCTGGCCGAACACACAGCGCGCGGATGGGAGAATTATGCCGATTCCGCCGTCAGCCATTTCGCGGAAATGAAGCGTATACTGGACGACGAAGACCCCAGCTACGCCGAATAGGACCTATCCTAGCCTGACAGCCCGGTCACCAGTACGGCCATGCCCCCGGCCACGAAGATCAGGCCGGCGCCCCAGGTGAGAGCCCGGCTTTCCGCATAAAGCTTCTCGGCCATCATAACGAGGCCAAGCCCGGCCATCCACACGAGATTCATCAACCCCGTCGCGAACGCCACCAGCATCAGAGCCCAGCAGCAGCCGAGGCACCACAAACCCTGCTTGGCGCCGAGACGGAAAACACCGGCGGGCTTTTCAGTCCAGTTGCTGAGGAAAAACGGCATGGGGTTCTGACACTTTGACAGGCACGCTTGCTTGAGCGGCGTGAACTGATAGACGCCAGCCATGATCAGCACCGCACCGGCGAGAACCATATTGACGGAACCCTGCCATGCATCGAGCGCGCCGAGCGCACGAAGCGCGGCCTGGAGCGCCGTGGCCGCGAGCGAAAAGCCCAGCCAGACCGCCACATAACCGCCTGCCAGCGCACCGGCCGGAACCACGGTCTTGTGGCGTGCGGACGCAGTCTCGGCAAGGTCCATATAGACAGAGATCATCGGCGCCGCGGTCGGCAGCATCATGGCAAGCGACATGGCCGCCCACATGGCGAACCCGGCTGCGAGGCTTTCAACACCGAAAGGGCCGCCGTTGGGGCTGCACAGGACCGAAAGCAGCGTTCCGCCCTGCCCAGCCACGGCCATGACGACGAGCGATGCCCAGGCGGCGGCCACAGTCACGCCCATGCCGCTCCAGACTACGAGCCGTGTCCGGAGGGTGAAGCGGCGCAGCAGCGTGTTGTCGATGCCAGGCAGCAGGCTCACTAGCGGCCCTCGAACCGGGCCTTGCGCTTTTCGAGAAAAGCGGCGACCCCTTCGCGGAAGTCGGCGGTCTTGCCGGCTTCGTGTTGCAAGGCCTTTTCGAGTTCCAGCTGGGTGGCGAAATCGTTGGTCGCCGCGCCATGTATGGCCTGTTTGATGAGCGCAAAGGCCCGCGTCGGCTGGGTGGCGAGGTGGCGGGCGAGCTTTTGCGCCTCGTCCATCAAGGCCGCATCGTCGACGACCTTCCAGATGAGCCCCCAGCGCTCGGCAGCCTCGGCGGCAAGCGGCTCGGACAGCAGGGCCAGGCCCTTGGCGCGGGCTTCGCCTACCAGCTTCGTCAGCGACCAGGTGCCGCCGGCATCGGGTATCAGCCCGATGCGGGCAAAGGCCTGGATGAAACTGGCCGAGCGCGCCGCCAGCACGATGTCGCAGGCCAGTGCGATATTGGCTCCGGCACCGGCCGCCACGCCGTTGACGGCACAGATGACCGGGAACGGCAGGCCTTTCAGGCGCTTGACCAGCGGATTGTAGTTCTCCTCCAGCGCCTCCGCGGCGTCGAAGTCGGCGGCGATGTCGAAATCCGGATCCGCCAGATCCTGTCCGGCGCAAAATCCGCGCCCTGCACCGGTGAGGATCATTGCCCTGACGCCTTGGCTCTCGACAGCATCGAGTGCCGACCTCACCTCGCGATGCATGGCACCGGTGAGGCTGTTGAGCTTGTCGGGCCGGTTAAGGGTCAGGATGCCGACCGGGCCGTCCAGTTGCAGGGAGATGAAGGTGAAAGCCACGCCCGGGGTAACCCTTTGCCTAAATTGCTTGCGGCGCAAAACTAGCAGACCGGCCGCACCGCGACAAACCGCCTTTGTGGGCAAGGGATATTGCGGCGGCGGGCCATGTCGCCCATCCTGTTGCCATGAGGGAAGAACGCGATGGCTTTCAGGCGGTGGTGGCCGGTCATGGACCGGCGGGGCTGGCTGCCGCCCTCAGCCTTGCCACGGCAGGTCTGGCGGTCGCCGCCATCGGGCCGGCCGCTTCAGTGGATGTGGCAAACGAGGCGCGCACCGTAGCGCTCATGCTGCCCTCGTTGCGCCTGCTTCACCACCTCGGCGTGTGGCCGGACCGGCTGGCCGAGGTCTCGGCGCCGTTGCAGCGGCTGCGCATCGTCGATGAGACCGCGAGCCTCATCGGTGGCGGCGAGACGATATTCGAGGCGAGCGAACTGGGCGAAGAGGCCTTCGGCTGGAATATTCCGCTCAAGGCACTGGTGCCGGCGCTCCGGCAACGAGCGGGTGAGCTCGGCGTCACTATGATCACGGACGAAATCGCCAACGCCGAGATCGGTTCGGGTGAGGTGCGCGTTCATTGCGCGAGCGGCCGGCTGATCGCGGCCCCGGTCGTCATTGCCGCCGACGGGCGTGGCTCGCGCTTGCGGGCGGCGGCCGAGATTGCCGTTCAGGAAAGGGCCTATCCGCAATCGGCACTGGCGACAGCGTTCAGCCATTCCGCGCCGCACCACGCCATGTCCAGCGAGTATCACCGGCCCGGCGGTCCGCTGACCACCGTGCCGCTCCCCGGCAACCGTTGCGGCCTGGTGTGGATGGACACCCGTGAGCGTATTGCCGCGCTTGCCGATATGGATGAACGCGCGTTCTGTCGCGAACTGCAAGCCGCGATCCATGGCGATCTCGGTCTGGTCAGCGCCTGCGGACCAAGGCAGGCCTTTCCCATGAGCGTGATGCATGCCCTCACCATGGCCCGTCGGCGCGTCATCCTGGCAGGCGAAGCCGCGCATGTCATTCCGCCGATCGGCGCCCAGGGCCTCAACATGAGCTTGCGCGATGCCGGCACGGCCGCCGAACTCATCGGCGATGCCGTGAAGCGCGGCGAAGATCCTGGCGGTGAAGCGGTGATGGCCGTCTACGATGCCGCGCGACGGCGCGATACCGGCCCGCGCATCGGCCTCATCGACACCGTCAACCGATCGCTGCTGGCCGGGGTGAGCCTGATCGATGATTTGCGCGCGCTGGGCCTCAATCTGGTGTCGGCCGCCCCTTTCCTACGCCACCGTGTCATGCGCGCGGGGCTGGCCGAAACGGCTTTCCTGCCACGAATGATGCGCTAACGCTTGAGCAGCTCGTCATTATGGGCACCCAGCGCCGGCGCAGAGCGCGGGGTCTTTGCATCCACCCGCAAGGCCGGCGCGATGGCGACCGGGATGGCCGGCAGGTCCTCGCCGTCCTCGTTGACGAGGGTGTGGTCGAAGAGGCCACGCATATGGAAATGCGGCTCGCGCATGGCTTCTTCCAGGGTGGCGACGACGGAACAACAGCAATCCTTGCCGAAAAATGCCGCGTTCCAGTGAGCCGCCGGCTTGGCGGCGATGATTTCCCTCACCTTGTCGATGGCCGCGCGTGGCTTGGCGCCATCGCCACGGAATTCCTCCGGCAACTCGATGATCGAGCAGAACGTCTCCCAGAATTTCTGTTCCAGCGCCCCCACCGCGACGATGCGGGCATCGGCGGTCGGATAGAGCTGGTAGCGCGGCGATCCGCCGGTGAGACGCTCCCTGCCGGGACGCGGCCATTTGCCGGTCACCATCGCCTGTCCCGTTGCCCAGCTTGTCAGCATGAACATGTTGTCGGTCATGGAGATGTCGATATGGCCGCCCTCGCCCGTCTTCTCGCGCTGCAACAGGGCCAGCAGGATGTTGACCACCGCCGGATAGGTGCCCCCGGCCAGGTCGGCCACCAGCACCGGCGGCAGCGTCGGACGCTGTCGTCCGCCCGGGCTGAGGGCGAGCAGGCCGGTATCGCCGATGTAGTTCACGTCGTGTCCCACCACCTGCGATTTGGGGCCGGTCTGGCCGTAGCCGCTGATCGAGCAGTAGACGAGGCGCGGATTGATCCCCTTGAGCGCCTGGTAACCCAGACCCAGGCGATCCATGACACCGGGTCGGAATTGTTCGAGCACCACGTCGGCCTGGCGCAGCAGCGGTTCCAGCAGGGTGAGCTGGCGCTTGTCCTTGAGGTCGAGGGCAAGGCTCTTCTTCCCGCGGTTGAGCAAGGCGAAGGTGACCGAATCACGCCCCCATTTCGGCTCGTAGTGGCGCATGTCCTCGCCGTCGCCGGGCCGCTCGATCTTGATCACCTCGGCCCCCGCCTCGGCCAGCATGAGGCCGGCCATGGGACCCGGCAACAAGGTGGAGAAGTCGAGGACGTTGATGCCGGCAAGCGGCAGGGCGCGAGGTGGGGTTTCACTCATGATGATGGCGTTCAGTGCGGTTGATCAGGGAATGAGCCCCATCTTGACGGCGAAAATCAGGACGGGAATGGTGAAGGCCGACAGGAGCGTCGATACCAGGATGCTGCTGGAGGCCCCCTCGATATAGGTTTGATACTGGCTTGCCAAGACAAACACATTGGCCGCCGTGGGAAGCGCCGCCATCATCACCGCCACATGCACCCACAGGGGATCGAAGCCACCGACCAGTGTCAAAAGCGTGTAGGCCAGCAGCGGATGGATCACCAGCTTGAAGGCGATCAACAGGGGAAATTCCCGGCCGATGCCTGCAAAATGCCGCAGGCCAACTGTTACACCGAGTGCAAACAGCGCTACCGGGCCGGCCGCCCGCGACAGGGTTTGAAGCACCTGATCGATGATGGCGACGCCTGGAACCGCAAAGGCCTCGGCGGCAATGTCCGGCCTGAAATAGGTGAGCGCCGAGGCCATGCCGCCCAAGAGAGTTGCGACAATGAAAGGATGCGAGATGATCGACCACGCGATGTGAGTGATCAGCCGCCCGGGCGGGAGTTCGCGGGCGCGACTGTGGCCGAGGGCGGCCAGCATCGGCGTCAGGGTGAACTGCAGGATGTTGTCGAAACAGAAGATGAGCACCGCCGGCACCACCGCTTCGCGCCCGAAGAAGGCGACCGCCAGCGGCAGGCCCATATAGCCGATATTACCGTAGCTCGCCGCCATGCCCTGAATGGCGGCGGGAGCCATGTCGGTTCCCAGCACAAGCCTCGACAAACCGAACGGCACCAGGAAAACCAGCGCCGTGGCGAGGGTCGTGGTGGTGAAAAACGGCCAGGCGATGAGCTGTTGGAAAGGCGCCACCGCGATGGTGCGGAAGATCAGCGAAGTCAGTGCGAAATAGACGACGAAAATGTTGAGCCAGTAGAGGTCCTGGCGCTCCTTTCCGAACACCCGCGCCGCCAACATGCCGAGCACGACCAGTCCGAAAAAGGGCATCGCAAGGTTGAGGATGGTGATCATCAATTCGCCGCAGGCCGGGGGAGAGCTTGCCCGGCTTGCTAGCCGCTGCCTCGCGAAGCGTCAACCGGTCGAGGGTCTTGCCGGCGCCGCGTCGATGGCCTATTGCCCCTGCCCCGAGACCCTTTCGCCACCTTCAGGGGACGAAACCTTCATGCGTCTGCCATCGCGTTTCTACAAACCGCTCGCCATCGGCGCCCCCGCCCCGTGGCGCGAGCCGCCGGTCAGGCTGGAGCGGATGATCCATTTCTTTCCGCCGCAGGTGGCAAAGATGCGCGCCAAGGTGCCGGACATGATCGCCCAGGCCGATGTGCTGCTGGGCAACCTGGAAGACGCCATTCCCGCCGACCAGAAGGAGGCGGCACGCGCCGGTTTCATCGAGGCCGCCCGGGCCAACGATTTCGGCTCGACCGGCCTGTGGACCCGCATCAACTGCCTCAACAGTCCCTGGGCGCTCGATGACATCGTCGACATCGTTGCAAGCGTCGGCGACAAGCTCGATGTGATCATGCTGCCGAAGGTCGAAGGGGTGTGGGACATCCACTATGTCGACCAGCTCCTCGCGCAGTTGGAGGCGCGACACGGCATCGCCCGCCCCATCCTCATCCATGCCATCCTCGAAACCGCAGAAGGTGTTAAAAACGTTGAGGAAATCGCGGCGTCCTCACCGCGCATGCACGGCATGAGCCTCGGCCCCGCCGATCTTGCCGCCTCGCGCGGCATGAAGACGACACGGGTGGGCGGCGGGCATCCGGCCTATGGCGTCCTCGCCGACAGTTCGGGCGAAGGCGCCCCCCGCACCTTTTACCAGCAGGACCTGTGGCACTACACCGTCGCCCGCATGGTCGATGCCTGCGCCAGCAATGGCATCAAGGCGTTTTACGGGCCATTCGGCGATTTTTCCGATCCAGCGGCATGCGAAGCGCAGTTTCGCAACGCCTTCCTGCAGGGTTGCGTGGGGGCGTGGTCGCTGCATCCCAGCCAGCTCGACATTGCCCGGCGGGTGTTCTCGCCGCCGGTCGATGAAGTGAAATTCGCCCTGCGCATCCTCGACGCCATGCCGGACGGCACCGGCGCGGTGATGATCGACGGCAAGATGCAGGATGATGCCACCTGGAAGCAGGCCAAGGTCATCGTCGACCTGGCCCGCTTGGTGGCATCGCGCGAACCCGACATGGCCGTCCTTTATGGCTTGTGACACCATAACAACGGGCCGCCTCTTGCCAAGTTGCCGGGCTGCGCTATTTGATAGGCTATGGCCAAAGTGAACAGAGAGGCGAAATTCCGCATCGGACAGGTGGTGAAACACCGCCTTTTTCCGTTTCGCGGCGTGATATTCGACGTCGATCCCACGTTTTCCAACACCGAGGAATGGTGGCAGTCGATCCCTGAGGAAATCCGCCCCGTCAAGGACCAGCCATTCTATCATCTCCTCGCCGAGAACGACGAGACGGAATACGTCGCCTATGTTTCGGAACAGAACCTGCTGGCCGATGATTCAGGCGAGCCGGTGCGCCATCCGCAGGTGCGCGAGTTCTTCTCCAGCTACGACGCCAAGACCCGCAGCTATCGCTACCGCGACGGCGTAGTGCATTAAGGTTATTTAAAAATCGAGCCTTCAGTCTGGCGCGTGTTCAGGCGGTGGCGTGCCGCAAGTGCAACGGCGCCCGCGCCACTCGATGCAGACGGCGGCTTGATGCAGGCAATCGGCAACATTCAACGAGCGTCCTCGCGACTGCTGGCGCTTGCCTGCCTTGCCCTGACGTTCGTTGCCTACGACATCCCCCCGGTACGGGAGGTCTGGGGCGACCCGCAAATCGAAATCAGCATCCCGCGCCTTGCCGCCGTCGCCGCGTCTGCCGGCAAGACCGACCTCGGCGGCTCCCTCGCGGCGTTTCGGGCCGACACGAGCGCGAAAACTGTCACGCCCATCGCGTCCCCCAAGAAGGTGGCGATCTACTACGACGACATCTCCTACGGTCCCAACAGGAAATACGGGCAGATCTATTCGCGCTTCATGTTCAACCTCATGGGGCACTTCGACATCGTGCCGGCAATCCTGCCGATTTCCCGTTACGAGGCAGGCGACATCGAGCATTTCGATGTGACCTTCTATGTCGGCACCGATCCATCGACGAGCATGCCGAAGGTGTTCTTCAGCGATGTGATCGCCACTTCGAGGACCGTCGTGTGGCTGGGCGAGAGCCTCTACAACATTCCCGTGGCGAGCGATGCCGCCTTTGCGATGAAATACGGCTTCAGGAACTACGGCACGCTCTATGTGGGCCCGAAGAAGCCCGGCAGCCGCGAGAATCGCAACTTCTACGATGTCGTTACCTACAAGGGGGTCGATCTCAGCCGCGATGAGAAGTTCGACACCTCGTTCTCCGGCGTCCAGATCACCGATCCGGCGAAGGTCCACGTATGAGCGCGGGTGCGCAACCTCACCAGCGGCGATTCACAGCCCTACATCCTGCAATCGGCGAATTTCTGGTTCGTGGCCGGGATGCCGTTCAACGCGCTGGAGGCGGACCGCCCCTATCTGGCGTTCTGCGACATTCTGCATGACATCCTCGGCATCGACCACGCGGGACGCCATCTGGCAATGCTCAGGCTTGAGGATGTCCATGCCAAGAACCCCGCCAGCAGCCTTCGCAAGCTGAACCGGTTCCTTACCGCCCGCCACATCCCCTATTCCATCGCCGTCATCCCGCACTACGTCGACCCCGTCGGCCGCTACAACCACGGCGTCCCGGAAGAATTGCCCATCGACGGCGGCGGGCTTGCGATTGGCGTGCGCATGGCCCTGCAGCAGGCGGTGAAGGACGGCGCCAGGATCGTCATGCATGGCTATACCCACCAATACGACCCATCCGGGTCCAAAGGCTCCACCGTGAGTGCCGAAGGGTTCGAATTCTGGGACAGCGTCCATGATCTGCCGCCGGCCGCCGAGACGCCGCGCTGGGTGCTCAGCCGCCTTGCGCATGGCATAGCCGAACTCGATGCAGCGGGGTTGAAACCGGACTCTTTTGAAATGCCGCACTATCTGGCATCGCCGCTCGATTATCGCATGGTCGCTCTGGCCTTTCAGCACACCTATCAGCGTGTCACTTATTTCACGACCGATCTGGAGGGCGTGGACGATACTCCCGCGCTGGCCAAAGAGCGCCTCGCACAGGACTTTCCCTATGTGATTCACCGCGATTATTATGGCCAATACGTCATTCCAGAAAACATCGGCTACCTCTATTACAAGAACAACAAAAGCAGCGCTGCGGACATTCTGCACAAGGCCCATACCATGACGGTGGTGCGCGACGGCATCGCTTCCCTGTTCGTGCATCCCTACCTCTTCAACAGCGATCTCAAGGACCGGGCCTGGGCCGATCTGGAAAAGATCGTCGATGGCATTTCGGCCATGGGCTATAAGTGGACCAACGATCCCGACCAGCCCGGCAACGCGGCGCTCAACGCAGTGTCCCGTCCTCCCGGCTGAGGAAGGCCGAGACCATCCATTTGCGCGCTTCGGGTTCATCAAGGCCGCGCGGTTCCATGATGTGGCGCATGAGGAAGTGGCCGGTAAGCCGGAAGCCGGCAGCGATATCTTCCCCGGTCGCCTGCCCCGCCTGACTCCCCAGCAGGAAGGCCGGCAGCTTCAGAAGCTTGTCATGCCAGACCGCCCCTGCCCCAGCACTCACCGCCCTGGCGCTGCGCGGCGACACGTAGATGAGATCGTCGACGCTGCCGCTGGCGGCGCAGCGGGTGAGATCGAGCCCGAAGCCCAGTTCATCGAGGAGTCCCAGTTCCCAGCGCACCATCAGGGCGGGCCAGTGATCGCCCTCTTCGAGCGCCGCAAGCACGATGCCGGCTGCCTCATAGAGCCGGGCATGCGGCTCGCGTTCGGGCAACAGGCGGCACAACGCGGTAAGGCTGGTGAGCGCGGCAAGCTTGCCGGGATCATCGATGAGCGCCGCCAACCGCATGGTCAACGGCTCGACGGTGAAGGTGCCCAAATGATCTTCCAGCCGCGCCCGCCAGGTAAGCGCCACCTGGTTGCCAGGCTGCAGGACCGGCCGCAGGCGGCGTGAACGTCCGGCCCGCACCAGCCCCGAATGGCGGCCGTGCTCGCGCGTCAGAACATCAACCAGCGCCGATGTCTCGCCATGACGGCGCACGCCCAGCACCAGACCCTCGTCGTGCCATTCCATGCGGCTTCCACCTCGATGGCGACGAATTTACGGATCGAGACCCATCATGCGCAAGCGCTCCGGGTCGGCCGACCAGTTCTTGCGTACCTTGACGAACAGAAAAAGATGGACCTTGTGTCCGAAGGCCTCGGCCATGGTGGCCCGTGCCGCCGAACCGATCGCCTTGATGGTCTGGCCCTTTTCGCCCAGCACGATGCGGCGCTGGCTCTCGCGCTCGACATAGATCACCTGATCGATGCGCACCGAGCCATCCTTCATCTCGCGCCAGCCTTCGGTCTCCACCGTCGAGGCATAGGGCAGTTCGTCATGCAACAGGTTGAAGACCTGTTCGCGGGTGAGTTCGGCGGCAAGGAAGCGCATGGGAAAATCCGCCACCTGATCTTCCGGATAGAGCCAGGGCCCCTCGGGCATGGCGGCGAACGCATAGGCCGCAAGCTCGGCAATGCCATCGCCTGTCAGGGCGCTGATCATGAAGGTGGCGGCGAACTTCACCCGCTCGTTGAGACCTTGCGAGAGCGCCAGCAACCGCGAACGCTCGATCAGGTCGATCTTGTTGAGCACCAGCACCACCGCGGTCCTGACGCCGGCAAGACGCTCCAGCAGTGCCTCGACCTCCGCGGTGATGCCGGCGCGGGCATCGACCATGAGCAGCGCCAGGTCGGCCTCGTCCAATGCCGACCAGGCCGCCGTCACCATGGCCTTGTCGAGCGAGCGGCGCGGCGCGAAAATTCCGGGCGTGTCGACGAACACGATCTGCGCCCTGCCCTCGACCGCAATGGCCCGGATGCGCGCCCGGGTGGTCTGCACCTTGTGGCTGACGATGGAGACCTTGGTGCCGGCCAAGGCGTTGACCAGTGTCGACTTGCCGGCGTTCGGCGCACCGATGACAGCAGCGAAACCACAGGTCGTGGTGGCGGGTGTGGCAGTCATGTGCGGGGAATCTCGTGGCGGACGAGAAAGGCTTCGGCGGCGGCCTGTTCGGCCTCGCGCTTGCTCGACCCGCTGCCGGCGATCGGCGCATGACCTTCAACCGTCACCTCGGTGGTGAAAACCGGCGCATGATCCGGCCCCTCGCGGCCAACTACCGCGTAGGCAGGCACCGGGAGGGCTCTCGCCATGGCCCATTCCTGCAATTGCGACTTGGGATCGCGGCGGGTTTCCTCGGCGGCCTCAAAGCCGTCTTCCCAGTGCCTGAGCACCACGGCGCGGGCCGCCTCGAGGCCGCCGTCCAGATAGGTGACGGCCAGCAGCGCCTCGCAGATGTCGGCCAATACCCGCGGCGTGGCATCGTTGTCGCCGACCAGGGCCCGCAGGCCCATGGCCTCGGCAACGCCGGCCAACGCCGTCCTGGAGACGAGTGCATTGAGGCGCCGGGCGAGTGCGCCCTCGGATATGTCGGGAAAGCGGCGGAACAATTCCTCGGCTACGACCAGGCCCAGCACCCGGTCGCCTAGGAATTCCAGGCGTTCGTTGTCGGCTTGCGGCTCGCCGGTGGGCCCGGCATGGCAAAGCGCCCGCTGCAGCAGGGATTTCCGGGTGAACCGGTGCGCCAGCCGCGCCTCGAGATCGGCGATTTCCTTCGGCGAAAGTTCGCCTGCCATCAATGGATCAGTTTGAAGATGCGGCTCCAGCGAACGACGAACGGCCACCGCCAGACTTCCCACCATTGCGCATCGGGGCGATGGGAGAAGAACAGAACGTCCGCCTTGCCGATCAGGTTCTCGTACGGAACATAACCCACATCGAACCGGCTGTCGGTGGAATTGTCGCGATTGTCACCCATCATGAAGAAGTGGTTGGGCGGCACATGGAACACACCGGTGTTGTCGCCCGGGGAATGATCGCTGAGATCGAAGGTGATGTAGCTCACGCCGTTCGGCAGCGTCTCGCGGTATTGCTTGACCGGAAACCGCACGCCGGTATTGGCCGGATCGAAACTGTCGGCGACGCGCTCGCGCTTCACCGCCTTGTCGTTGATGTAGAGAGTGCCGTCGCGCATCTGGATGGTATCGCCCGGCAGGCCGATGACGCGTTTGATGTAGTCGGTTTCGTTGTCGGTCGGCAGCTTGAACACCACCACGTCGCCACGCTTCGGCATGGCGGCGAAGATGTGGCGTCCGGTAAACGGCAGCGGCCCGAACTTGAACAGATCGACGCCGAAAACATTGATCCCGAAATTGAAGGAATAGGGCCCGTAGCCGTAGGAGAGCTTGGAGACGAACAGATAGTCACCGACCAGCAGCGTCGGGATCATCGAGCCGGAAGGTATGTTGAAGGGCTGGAAAAAGAATGTGCGGATGACAAAGGCGATGAGCAAGGCCTGAATGACGACCTTGATGGTATCCCACACGCTTTCCTGCGATTTGCGTTGGGCGCCATTGGGACCCGTCTTCTGCTTGTCGGCCTGTCGCAAATCCGCACCCATCTTTCTCAAGTCCGCCGGCGGCGGACGCATCTATCAGGAAGGTCACGGGGCAAGGCTATAACCCTTCGAATGCCGGGCCGCAATGAAAGCCGGCCTGCGGCCGGGAGTCGCTGATGCGGTGTTGCAGTGCGGCAACACCATATCGGCGCGGCGCAATCAGGGTTGCCCGTCGATGGGCTCGGCCGAAATGATGACCACCGCCTGGGCGTAAGGGAAATCATCGGTCAGGGTGAGATGGATGACGGTGCGATAGCCGGGTGGCGTCATGGCCTCCAGGTGGCCCCTGGCGCCACCGTCGAGGACCAGTGTCGGCCGCCCCGAGCGTTCATTGACCACGCCCATGTCGCGCCAGAAGGTGCCCCTGCGAAATCCGGTACCCAAGGCCTTGGAGCAGGCCTCCTTGGCAGCGAATCGCTTGGCATAGGAGGCGGCTCGCTGAGCGCGCTTATCGGATTTGGCACGTTCGATGTCGGTGAAGATGCGGGCGATGAAGCGCTCGCCGTAACGTTCCAGCGTCTGCTCGATGCGACGGATGTCGACGATGTCGTTGCCGATCCCGAGGATCATGCCTTGTTCTCCAGGTGCTGGTCGCGACGGTGGTGACGCCGGCGGCGGTGCTGATAGCCCTCCACGGCCCGTTTCAGTATCATGTAGATGGCGGCTGAAATCGGCAGGCCGATGATCAGCGCCCCGATCGACATGGGCAGGAGGACCGGGTGAAGGGCGCGCCAGAACTCCGCCCAGAACAGCACCGGATCCGAAAACAGTGTTGTCGACAGCCCCTTTGGCAGCTCTATGGCGACGTTGCCGCGGGTTGCGTGGCCAAGCAGCATGGCGCCGACATTATAGGTGGCGACCCAGATCAGCGGAAAGGTGAGCGGATTGCCGACGGCGGTGCCAAAGGCCGAGGCCACGATATTGCCGCCCAGCACGAAGGCGATGAGGCCGGCGATGATGAAATGGAAACCGATGAATGGCGTGAACGAGGCAAAGACGCCGGCAGCAAAGCCCAGGGCGATGACATGCGGCGGCGCCTGGATGCGTTTCACCCGGTGGCCGATATAGTGCCACCCGCGGCGCAGTCCCTTCTTTGGCCAGACAAAGTGCGTCGCCTTTTGCCAGAGAGTACGTGGCGTGCGCATGCGAAACAGCATAAGGAGCCCCGAGCCTCTATTTCAGGCCACGGCTGCCGGGCTTGACTGCCGGCAAGGCAGCGAGTTCGGCAGGCAGCTCATCAGCCTTGTAGGTGGCGATCTCCAGTCTTGCCAGCGCCACCAGCCGGGTGCCGAGGTCGGCCTTGCCGCCGGACCGGTCGATGAGGCAGGCGGCCCCCACGGTCACCCCGCCGGCCTCTTCGATGCCGGCGATGCATTCGCGCGATGAAAGTCCGGTGGTCACAATATCCTCTACCATCAGGCATCGCGCGCCCTTGGCCAGGTCGAAGCCGCGCCGCAGCGTCAGCTTGCCGTCCACCCGTTCAAAAAAGATTGCCGGAACGCCAAGCTGGCGCCCCATCTCGTAGCCGACGATCACACCGCCCATGGCCGGCGATGCCACCATGTCGATGGGGCCCTTGATGGTCTCGCGGACCTTCAGGGCCAGATCGCGGCACAACCGATCGGCGCGGCCCGGATCCATCAGCACCCGGGCGCATTGCAGGTAGGCCCCGCTGTGCAAACCCGAGGACAGCACGAAATGGCCTTCGAGCAGCGCCCCGGCTGCCCTGAATTCGGCAAGAACCTGGTCATTTGTCAGCATAAAACCGCTCGCCGCTCCTCTTATCCGTGTCTTGCTTCTGTTTCATTCGGACCCGGACCGGCCCGGCGGTTGACCGAACTGACCAGCGGCCGGGTCTCCAGACCGTGGATGATCTGATTGAGATGCTTGATGTCCTTCACCTCGACCACAATGTCGAGGTCATAAAAGTCGCTGGCCCGGTTCACCATTTGCAGGTTCTCGATATTGCCGCCATTCTCGCCGATGGTCTGGGTGACCTGATTGAGCGCGCCCACCTCGTTGTGGATCACCACCTTGATGCGGGCCGGAAACACCTCGTCTCCATCGGCGGCGTCCCAGGCAAGGTCGACCCAGCGGTCGGGCTCGTCATCGAACTGCTGCAGGCGGCGGGCGAATATGGGGTATATGGTGATGCCCTCGCCCGGTGTCATGATGCCGACGATGCGCTCTCCCGGCACCGCGCCGGTTTCCGGATTGATGCGGATCGGCAGGTCGCGATTGACTCCACGCACCGGGATGATGCGTTCGTGACCGTTGGCGCGGCCTTCGCGCACCTGGCGCTTGGACGGTCCCGGCTCGGCAACGTTCAAGCCCATGGCCTTCAGGACGTCGCTTGAGGCCAGTTCGCCGCGTCCGACGGCAGCCAGCGCGTCGTCGAGATCCTTGAGGCCAAGGCGCGGCAGGGCCTTGACGACGTCGCCGGGCACGTATTCGCGGCCCTGGCGATTGAGGGCGCGCTCGATGATTTCCTTGCCCAGGCCGGCATACTGGGCGCGGATGGCAAGCCGGGTGGCGCGGCGGATGGCAGCGCGGGCCCGGCCGGTAACGACCAGCTTTTCCCACGCCGCCGGCGGCGACTGCGCCTTGGAGCGCACGATCTCGACTTCATCGCCATTTTCCAGTTCCGTCAGCAGCGGCTGGTGGCTGCCATTGACCAGGCAGCCGACGCAGGAGTTGCCGACGTCGGTATGGACCGCATAGGCGAAATCGATGGCATTGGCGCCCTTGGGCAGCGCGATGAGCTGGCCTTTGGGCGTGAAGCAGAAGACCTGGTCGTGGAACAGTTCGAGCTTGGTGTGTTCGAGGAATTCCTTCGGGTTATCACCCTCCGACAGGATGTCGATGAGATGGCGCAGCCATTGGTAGGCGTTGGTTTCCGCCGGTCCCGGCCTGACGCCGCGCTCGGCCTCGTCTTCATGCCGGGCTTCCTTGTAGGCGGCATGGGCGGCGATACCCGTTTCGGCGATGAGGTGCATGTCGCGGCTGCGGATCTGCAATTCGACACGCATATGGCGCGGGCCGATGACGGTGGTGTGGATGGAGCGATAGTTGTTCTGCTTGGGGTTGGAAATGTAGTCCTTGAAGCGCCCCGGCACGACCCGCCACGTGCGGTGAACGATGCCGAGCGCGCGGTAGCACTCATCCTCGCCGGCGACGATGACGCGAAACCCGAAAATGTCCGAAAGCTGGCCGAGCGAAAGGTGCTTGCGTTCCATCTTGCGCCAGATGGAATAGGGACGCTTCTCGCGCCCCGTCACCTCGGCCTCGATGCCGCTTTCGGCCAGCCTGGCCTTCAGGGCGCCTTCGATTTCGGCGATGGCATCGCCCAATTCCTGCCTGAGCCGCGTCAGCCGTTCGACGATGGTGCGGTAGCCGTCCGGGTTGAGGACCTTGAATGAAAGGTCCTCCAGTTCGTCGCGCATCGCCTGCATGCCCATGCGGCCGGCCAGCGGGGCGTAGATGTCGATGGTTTCCTGGGCAATGAGCTGGCGCTTTTCCGGCTTCATGAACTCCAGGGTGCGCATATTGTGCAAGCGGTCCGCAAGCTTGACCAGCAGCACCCGGATGTCCTTGGAAACGGCCACCAGCAATTTTCTCAGGTTTTCCGCCTGGGCCGCCTCCTTGGACACCAGATCGAGGCGCTTGATCTTGGTCAGGCCGTCGACCAGGTCGGCGATCTCCTTGCCGAAGAGGGTAGCGATTTCGGTATGGGTGGCATCGGTGTCCTCGATGACGTCGTGCAGGAGGGCCGCTACGATGGTGGCATCGTCGAGCTTCAGGTCGGTGAGAATGGCGGCGACTTCGAGGGGATGGGAGAAATACGGATCGCCCGAGGCGCGCCTCTGGTGGCCGTGGGCCTGCATGGCATAGACATAGGCGCGATTGAGCAGGGCCTCGTCCGCATCGGGATCATAGGCGGTAACCCGTTCGACCAGTTCATACTGACGCATCATGACGGCGGCACCGTCCCGTCGCCTCGTTCAATCCCGTTATGGGGCTGAGACCGCCATCATAGGCGACGCAGTATTAAATAAAAGTGGCCAGAACGTCCTGCGACGCCCCGGCCACCAGAAATTTGCAAGATTTCTCAGGACTTTCAGTAACCCGAGCGCTGGCTGCCGGGGCTTTCGGCGGGGGGAAGGCCATCAAGGCCGCGCAACAGATCCTCTTCCGTCATCAGGTCGAGTTCTTCCACCGGCTCCTCCATGGAGGCCGCCACCATATCGCCGGCCGACGACAGAAGCGGGGTCTCGTTGGATTCCGGCTCGTCCACTTCCACATGCTTTTGCATGGAGTGAACGTAGTCCTCGCGCAGGTCGTCCTTGTCGATGGCCTCTTCGGCGATCTCGCGCAGGGCAACGACGGGGTTCTTGTCGTTGTCGCGGTCGAGCAGCAAGGGCGCGCCCTGCGAGATGGTGCGGGCACGGTGAGCCGCCATCAGCACCAGTTCGAAACGGTTGGGAAGTTTGTCAATGCAGTCTTCAACGGTGACGCGCGCCATGTGGCTCGTCTCCTTCGCTCAGGTGAAAAAGGGGCTCTGGTGGCGCACACATACTCATCGCCACCCAAAATTGCAAGCATAACGTCTGCTCGGGTTGGTCCGGAGCGCGGCAAACTCCACCCTCACCCGTCATGGCGGGACTTGATCCCGCCATCCATTCCGCCAGGGTCGCAGCAAGTGGCAAGGCCAGCGGAATGGACCCCGGCATCAAGTGCCGGGGTGACGGAAAACTGAGCCCGGCCGGACAGGCGCAGAACGGTCATTCGACGATCACCGTCGTTCCGACTTTCACCCGCTCATAGAGATCGATGACCTCGGAATTGAGCATGCGGATGCAACCCGATGACATGGCCTGACCGATGGTCTGCGGCGCATTGGTGCCGTGGATGCGGTAAAGGGTGCCGCCGAGATAGAGGGCTCTCGCACCCAGCGGATTGTTGATGCCACCGTCCATGTGGTCGGGGATGTAGTGTCCCCTGGCCCGTTCACGGGCGACCATTTGCGGAGGGGGCGTCCAGCCCGGCCATTCGGCCTTGCGAGCGATGTGGCGGGTGCCGTGCCACAGGAACCCCTCGCGGCCGACACCGACGCCGTATTTGATCGCCTTGCCGTCACCAAGCACATAGTAAAGTCGCCGCTCGCCAGTCTTGATCAGGATGGTGCCGGGAGCGAGTTTGCGGCTGAAATCGACAATCCGCTTGCCGCGATAGCTCGATGACCAGTTGAAAGAGTTCAAGCCACCGTTGTTGAAGTTGGTGAGGGCTCGATCGGCCCAGGCCGGCGTGATAGCGAGCACAAAGCCCGCAAGCGCAACCGGAATGAAACCCCGCATGAATATGTCCCTTCTTGCCGTTTCTCCCGTCCGGCCATCCGAACCTCACCGGCGCCACATGCAGCGGTTAGCCGAGCGAGACTCGCGTCCGGGTTCGACACCTGGACCTGACGCAATGCTGCCATAAAGTCAACTCCTGAGCGTCGCGATTGGTGAACGAAGCCGGAGCCCGCACGGCTGCCGCCGGCCCCTGCCCACCCGGCTAGACCAGCAGGTCGATCTGCAAATCGACGCTATCGGGATTGTCTGCCGGGACAGTTTCCGTCAGGTGCAGCGCCGCCGGATCTATTGACTGCAGAATGATGGTTCCGGTGTCGAAGGTGACCAGCGCACCGCCAAATCCGGCGCTTATCTGAACGTCACTCATATACTGATCGAAAATCACAATCTTGTCGCCGAACGCCATGTCGGCAATGGTATCGTTGCCGTTGCCTCCGTTCAAACCATTGTAGAATTCGAACGTGTCGCTATCGGGGCCACCCGTCAGGCTGTCGTTACCCAAACCACCACCCAAAGTGTCCTCTCCCCGACCGCCACCCAGGGTGTCATTGCCCTGCTCGCCGTAAAGCGTATCGTTGCCAAATCCGCCGTTGATTTGGTCCTTTCCGAGGCCGCCCTCGATGGAATCGCCGCCGCCATTGCCGAACAGCCGGTCGGCCTGGGCGCCGCCCATGATGGTATCAGGGTTTGCGCCACCCGCGATGAAATCCCGGCCGCCACCGCCGAGCAGGGTGTCCATGCCGGCATCGCCGTTGATCCTGTCATCGCCGCCATTGCCGGTGATGTTGTCGTTGTCGCGGCCGCCAAGGATATGGTCGTTGTCCGCCCCGCCGCGCAGAATGTCCGGGCCGTTGCCGCCGGAGATGAAGTCATTTCCGGTGTTGCCGTAGATCGTATCCATGCCGTTGTCGCCGAACAGGTCGTCATTGCCGGCATTGCCTTCGATGAGATCGTTGGCGCCGTCACCGAAAATCTGGTCGTCGCCGCCATCTCCGAACAGATTATCCCTGCCGTCGCCGCCGTAGATGGTGTCATTGCCGCCCCCGCCGGAGATGGTGTCGGCTCCTCCCAGTCCAAACAGGATATTGGGATTGTCGTCCCCCGAGACGTCGTCGCCTTTGCTGGTCATGTCCAGCGACTCCACGCCAGCGACGACCTGATGGAAATTGCCGATGGCCGCTGTCCCCTCGGCCAGATCGCAAGTCAGGCCTCCCAGCGCGGACAAGTCGGTGTAGTCGATCCTGTCGTTGTCGCCCGCGCCGCCATGAATGGTGTCGTCGCCCCGTGTTGCAAAAAAGATATCCTGGCCGCCATGGCCGTTGAGCAAATCGGCCTTCCTCGAGCCGGTGATGAAGTCCTGCCCGACGCTGCCATCCACTTCGACCGGCCGAAACCCGAAGAGGACCTTTTGCAGGTAGTGCACCTCGCGACCGAATGTCCATCCGTTGGCGCTACGCATGGCGTTTGCCTGATCGATCTGCGACTGCACAAAGGTGGCGTTGCGGTTGAAGAAGTTGAAGACAGCAAAGACCTCCGCCAACGCGGTATCGAACGAGGTGAAACTGTCGATGTGACCGCCTGTCAGAGAGATGCCGGAGGCCTTCAGTCCGCTGCCGTTGCAGCTCAGGTCGCTGCTGGTATTGAACGGCATCCAGGTCGCTACCGTCTGCTCGGCGTTGACGTCTATGCTGCCAAGGATATTCAGCCCGAGAAGCGCGCGTATCAGGTCTTCCTGAGGGGTGACGAATACGGCCTTCGGGTTCTGGATGTCGATCTTCAACATGGCGCGTCCTCCCCTGGAAATGCCCGTTTCGGTTCCATGGAATGCCAATCGCGCGCGACTGGGCACGCACCGCCAGACTCAAGGGTCATTGCCGATCAGCGCCGCGTCACCCTCTTCCAGGGTTCTGGCTGCCACAAGCCGATCAGCGACTCCGACAGACCAGGCGGCATCGCCGACGCTCCAGCGAAACGGCATTCCAAGCGGCTCTGTCGTTAGGGTAAGTTAACAGGATGCCCTGTTGCTGTCCACTCGGGCCATCAACTTTACTCTGAGTGAATGAGCAACCGGAAGCAGATCGCAACCACAGGAAAGCATTGGTTGGCTCGCGATCCCGTTCCGAGGCGTCCAGACGTCTGTGCCGACGTCACGTTGCTTCATCGCCGATTTCGTGTCCCGCATCGCCCTCCGCCAGCCGCGCCAGCATCTCCGCCGCACTCTCACCGCTGACCGGGTGGCGCCAATCGGGAGCGATCTCCGCGATGGGGGCCAGCACGAAGGCACGTTCGGCAATACCGGGATGGGGCAGCACCATGAGACCGTGTCGGGTTCTCACGTCATCATGCTCGGTTATGATGCGGCCGTCGTGATCGATGAGGTCGAGATCGAGGGTCCGCGGTCCCCAGCGCAGGGAGCGACGCCGGTCGGCGGCCAGTTCGAGATCGTGGAGGTGGGCCAGCAACTGCGGCGCGTCGAGTTCGGTCTCGATGATGGCGACCGCATTTATGAAATCGGGCTGGTCATGCACGCCCATGGGCGCCGTGGTGATCAGCCGCGATGCCCTGACCAGCCGCAAGGGCGGCCGGTCGAGCTCAGCGAGGGCGTGTTCGACGGTCTGGCGCGGCGTTCCCCACGGACCCTCGACGTTGCTCCCGATCGCCACAAGAATCATCTTCAGCTTCGCCCGTGACTATGTTACCAGCTTCGGCACTGGCGCGTAGACATTGTCGCACCGGTTCCATTCAAGCAAAAAAACATTGTTGCAAGGAGATTAGGTGATGCATTTTTACCCCGAAGAGCGGGTTGTCCTGTTTATCGATGGCGCCAACCTTTATTCCACCGCCAAGGCGCTGGGATTCGATATCGACTATCGGCGCCTGCTCGCCCACTTCCGCCAGCGCGCCCGGCTGTTGCGCGCCATCTATTATACTGCCCTCATCGACGATGCCGATTATTCTCCCATTCGCCCGCTGATCGACTGGCTCGATTACAACGGCTATAGCCTGGTCACCAAGCCGGCGCGCGAATTCACCGACAATCTCGGACGCCGCAAGTTCAAGGGTAACATGGATATCGAACTGGCGGTCGACGTCATGCGTCTGGCCGACAGCATCGACCATGTGGTGCTGTTTTCCGGCGACGGCGATTTCCGCAGCCTGGTGGAGGCGGTGCAGGCCAAGGGCAAGCGCGTTTCGGTGGTCTCGACGCTGGCCACCCGTCCGCCCATGGTGGCCGATGACCTGCGTCGCCAGGCCGACCAGTTCATCGATCTGACCGACATGCGCGAAGATATCGGCCGTGCGCCCAACGACCGTGACAATCGCCGCACCGACCGCGCCGCGCCTGATGACGAGGACGATGGCGAGTTCGAAGAGGCGTGATGCGGTGACGGCCGATCCCGCTTCGGCGTCCCGGCCCGGCAAGGATTGCCCTCTTTGTCCCCGCCTTGCCGCCTTCCGCAACGAACAGCGCCTGGCCTTTCCCGACTGGCACAATGCGCCCGTTGCCTCTTTCGGCGATCCCGATGCCCGTTTGCTGGTGGTCGGCCTGGCGCCCGGCTTGCGCGGCGCCAACCGTACCGGCAGGCCGTTCACCGGCGACTATGCCGGCGACCTGCTTTACGCGACGCTGTCGAAGTTCGGTCTGAGCCGCGGCGCCTTTGCCGCCGACCCGGGCGATGGCCTCGAACTGGTCGATTGCCTGATCACCAATGCGGTACGCTGCGTACCGCCCGCCAACAAGCCGACGCCCGCCGAGATCCGTACCTGCAACGCGTTTCTTGCCAACCAGATCGCGGCTCTCCCCCGCTTGCTGGCCATCGTGGCGCTCGGCCGCATCGCCCACGACGCGACCCTCGATGCCTTGAAGGAACGCCGCGCAGCACACCGTTTCGCCCACGGCGCCCGTCATCGCCTGGGTCCTCTGCAGCTTTTCGACAGCTATCACTGCTCGCGCTACAACACCAACACCAACCGCCTGACGCCGGCGATGTTCGAGGCGGTGTTCAGTGATGTTGCGAGCTGGCTTGCCGGCGGTTCGCCCGATGCCTGAGGCGCATCAGCCGCGCTCGCGCATCACACGCGCCTTGTCGCGCTCCCAGTCGCGCTTTTTCTCGGTCTCGCGCTTGTCATGCAGTTTCTTGCCGCGGGCGAGCGCCAGTTGCAGCTTGGCCACGCCGCGGGCGTTGAAATACAGCTTCAGGGGCACGATCGTCAGGCCCTCGCGCGCCACCGCGCCGCTGAGTCGTTCGATTTCCCGCCTGTGCATCAACAGCTTGCGCCGCCGTCTTGGCTCGTGGTTGAAGCGATTGCCGAGCTTGTATCCGGGGATGTAGCTGTTGATCAGGAAGAGCTCGCCGCCTTCGGGCGAAGCATAGGATTCCTGGATATTGCCGCGGTTCTGGCGCAGCGACTTGACCTCGGTGCCGTAGAGCTGGATCCCGGCCTCGAAGTTTTCCAGCAATTCGTAATTGAAGCGCGCCCGGCGGTTTTCGGCGACAACCTTGTAATTGTCGCCGTCCCGCGACGCGCCCGCGCCGCCGCCCTTGGCCATGACTTCCGCCTTTTAGTTCAACAACCCGGCGTGTACCATGGCTTCGCGGACCTGCTTCTTGGTAGCCTCCCCCGGGGGCACCAGCGGCAGCCGGATGTCGGGCAGGCACAGGTCGAGCAGGCTCGCGGCATACTTGACCGGCGCCGGGCTGGTTTCGACAAAAAGCGCGGTGTGCAACGGCATCAGCCGATCCTGAAGACGTAACGCCTTGGCGAAATCGCCCTTCAACGTTGCCTCCTGGAACTCGGCGCACAGGCGCGGCGCCACATTGGCCGTCACCGAAATGCAGCCGGTGCCGCCATGGGCATTGAAGCCGAGTGCGGTTCCGTCCTCGCCGGAGAACTGGATGAATTTTTCGCCCGTCAACTGGCGCTGGCGGCTCGGGCGCGTCAGGTCGGCAGTGGCATCCTTGATGCCGACGATGTTGGGGCAATCGCCGGCCAGCCGATCGATCGTCTCCAGCGCGATATTGGTGACGGTGCGCGACGGTACGTTGTAGATGAAGATCGGCAGGCTCACCGCATCGGCGACCGCCTTGAAGTGGGCGTAGAGCCCGTCCTGGGTCGGCTTGTTGTAATAGGGCACCACCACGAGAGCCGCATCGGCGCCGGCCGTCTCGGCGTGGCGGGTCAGCGATATGGCCTCGATTGTGCTGTTGGAGCCCGTCCCGGCGATCACCGGGATGCGACCGGCAACTGTCTCTACGGCAATCTCGACGACCAACTTGTGCTCGTCGTGACTCAGCGTAGGGCTCTCGCCGGTCGTCCCCACGGGCACGATGGCATCGGAACCCTCGCGGATGTGCCATTCGATGATTTTACGGAATGCGGCCTCGTCCACCTTGCCGTCGCGAAAAGGCGTAATGAGCGCGGGTATTGATCCCTTGAACGTCACCGGGGCACACTCCTCAACAATTTGGAAACCATACGACCCTAGGGTTGAAGGCGGCAACATAGTCGCTATGGTCGATATCAGCAAGGCGATAGACCATCGGGCCCAGTCACACGAACGCCGTATTTGCTGGGCTAGCGTTCCACCCGCAAGCGCCGACGGACAGGATCTCCCATGCTCTTTTCCACCGCCCGCCCGTTGTTCAGCCGCTCGTATGCGGCGGTGCTACTGGCCGGCCTTCTGATTGCCGGCTTCGGTCCAAGCGCTTTCGCCGACCGGGACAACAGCCAGCTTGGGGCCCAGAGCGACTTCACCCGCGGTCACCGCTCCAGTGCCCGTTCGGGCAGCCTGTCGGTGAAAGCCATCGATGCGGCCCTCGATGCCAAGTACGACGAAGCTTCGCAACTGGCGGACCGTTCGGGCGATCCCCTGGCGGTCAAGCTGGTCGAATGGATCAACCTGCGCGACAACTGGACGAAGGCCGGCTATGAGCGGCTCGACGCGTTCATCACCGCCAACCCCGACTGGCCCTTCGTCACCACCCTGCAGCGGCGGGCGGAATATCTGCTGTTCAGCCAGAAGGCGGCACCGGGTGACATCGAGCGTCACTTCGCCCGCTTCAAGCCGTTGTCTCCCGAGGGCCACATTGCGCTGGCGCGTGCGGCCCTGGCACGCGGCGACAAGGCTGCGGCCCGCCGCGAAACGCTGGAGGCGTGGCTGGATCCCGATCTGGGCACCGCCGGCCGCGATGCCGTCATTTCCGATCTGTCCGGCCTCCTCAAGCGCTCCGACCACGAATTGCGCCTGTGGCGGCTGATCCATGCCCAGCAGACCAATGCAGCGGTGGTAACCGCCGGCCTGATCGGCCGGTCTTATGTGGCCGCGGCCAAATGTGCACGCGAACTGATCCAGGTGCGCTCCTATGGCCTGAAGCTCTACCGCGCCCTGCCCGCATCGCTACGAAACGAACAGGCGATCCAGTATGCTCTCGCCCGCTACTATCGCAAGACCGACAAGTACGACAAGGCACTTGCCATTCTCCTCAAGGCGCCGGTCAGCCACGACAAGCTCATCGATCCGGACGCCTGGTGGGTCGAACGCCGGCTCATCGCCCGCCTGCTGCTGGGCCCGGCCAACCAAAAATATTGGCACGATGCCTACAAGCTGGCGGCCGCCAACGGCTACAGTCGCGGGCGGCAATTCGAGGAAGGCGAGTTTCTGGCCGGCTGGATTGCCTTGAGGAAGCTGGGCGATGCCAAGACCGCGCTCGGACATTTCAGCCGCATTGCACCTCTTGCCACCTCACGCACCGAGCAGGCGCGCGGTGCCTATTGGGAAGGCCGGGCGTGGCTGGCGCTGGGCAACAAGGACAAGGCGGATGCCTCCCTGAAGCTCGCTGCACAGACGCCGACGGTCTATTATGGACTCCTGGCGCGCGAAGCCCTTGGCCTTGGCACCAAGCCGATTACCATCAACACCGGCAACGCCAGCGCTGCCTTGCAGAAGAAAGTGGCTGGCAATGAACTGATCCGCGCCTTCAGGCTTTTGTCCGATGCCGGCGGCCAGACCGAGATGCGCGCCTTCACATGGGCGCTGGCCGCCCGTTTCCGCACTGCCGATGAAGCCGATGCGGTGGCGGCAATCATCGCCAAAGAATCGAGCCCCTACCTGACCTTGCGCTTTGCCAAGGCAGAATCCCATTACGGCATCGACATTGACGACTGGAGCTATCCCATCCGCGCTATACCCAAATACAAGCGGATCGGCGATCCGGTGGAGCAAGCGCTCATCTACGGCCTGTCGCGTCAGGAGAGTGAGTTCAACGCCGACGCCCACAGCCATTCCGGCGCCCAGGGCCTCATGCAGCTCATGCCCGGCACGGCCAGACTGATCGCCAGGCAATATCGCCTGAACTACTCCAAGAGCAAGCTGACCAGCGATCCCTCCTACAACGTCATGCTGGGGGCGGCCCATCTGGGCGATCTGATCAACCGCTTCGAGGGCTCCTACATCCTCACCTTCGTCGGCTACAATGCCGGCCCCGGCCGCGCCCAGCAGTGGATCGACATGTATGGCGATCCGCGCGACGGCAAGATCGACCCCATCGACTGGGTCGAGGAGATCCCCATCACCGAAACACGCATCTACGTGCAGAAGGTGTTGCAGAACATCCATGTCTATCGCAGCCGTCTTGCTCCCGACAGCATGATCTCGATGCGCGACGACCTGGCGCGCGGCTCGACGATTTCCGGCTCCATCATCGGAGCGGATGCAAAGTCCAGGAAGGCTTGCGGGCCCGGCAGCACCAATTCCATCGCCGCGCTGATCCACAATTGCTGAAAGATCCGGCTGGCGGCCGCGGTCTAGTGACATTCGCCCTGGTCATGTGCTAGCTAGAGCAAAGCCTGAAATCTCGGGTTTTTCCGGCTCGGGCATGAGGCGAATGCATGGCCATCGCGTTGCACAAGACCCTGCCACCTACCAACAGCCTGGTGGTATTCGAGGCCGCCGCGCGGCACATGAACTTTACCCGCGCCGCCCGCGAACTCGACGTTACACAGTCGGCGGTCAGCCGCCAGATCCAGCTCCTTGAAGATCATCTGGGTATCGCGCTGTTCCAGCGCCAGTCACGCGGCCTTGTCCTGACGCGTGAAGGTGAGCGGCTGCACCGGGCCGTAGCCATGGGGCTGGAGCACATCGCCAATGTCGCCGCCGACCTCAGGCGCAACCGCGGACCCAGCGAACTGACGGTAGCGACATCGGTCACCTTTGCGTCCTACTGGCTGATGGCGCGCATTGCCAAGTTCCGTGCCGCCTATCCCGAGATCGAGTTGCGGCTCTATGCTTCTTCCCCGGTCTATGACCTGGCGGCTGAGGGCATCGACATCGCGGTGCGCTACGGCGCCGGCGAATGGCCGGGGGTGGAGGCGACGCGGCTGTTCGACAACGAAATCTGGCCGGTGTGCGCGCCGCGCTACCTTGAAGGGCGCAAGGCCCCGCAGAGCTGCGCCGATCTTCTCGATGAAACCCTGCTCAACCTGGCGAAATTCGACCGCAACTGGGTGACCTGGGAGGTATTCCTCAGCGCCCATGGCGTTACCGACGAACCGCGGCACCGCGGCCTCACCTACGACAACTACATGGTGCTCATCCAGTCGGCGCTGCGCGGCGAAGGCATTGCGCTGTGCGGGCGGCGGCTGGCGGAGGATTTTCTGGCCGAGGGCGACCTGGTGCGGCCCATTCCCGATACCCTCAAGTCGGACCGCGGCTTCTATCTCATCCGGCCGCGCGAAAAGCAGATGAGCCACACCGCCCGCCAGTTCCACGACTGGCTCTTGGATGAAGCCCGTCAACCCGCCTGAAGGTCAGACCCACCCCTTGAAGCGGAAATAGGCATAGGGCAGCACGGCGGACAGGATCATCAGGCCGATTGATAGCGGATAGCCGAAAGACCAGTGCAGTTCCGGCATCGTGTTGAAATTCATGCCGTAGATCGAGGCGATCAGCGTCGGCGGGACGAATACGCCCGCCCCCACCGAAAACGCCTTGATGATGTTGTTCTGCTCGATGGTGACCATGCCCAGTGTGGCATCGAGCAGGAAACTGATCTTGCTGGAGAGGAACGAGGCGTGGTCGGTAAGTGAGGAGATGTCGCGCTGCAGGGTCTTCAGGTGCGATTGGGTGGCCCGCGCCCTGGGGTCCTTGTGGGCCTTTTCCGGCGGTGCCACCACCGCCGGAATGAACGCCACAATGCGGGCCAGCGTTACCAGGCTTTCGCGCAAATTGGAGGTGAAATCGCCCTCACCGCCGATGCGCGCCAGCAGCGCGTAAAAGTCGCGACCACGGGTGAAGTCGTGGAGGAAAACTTCCGACGATGTCTGGGTAACGATGCCGCCGACGCGTTCGAGGTGATCCGCCAGTCGGTCGACGATGGCCTCCAGCAGGCCGACAAGAACACCCTCGCCGCTTCCCGGGCACTGGTCGGCATCGCCACTCGCGCGGCGTACATAGAACTCGAAGGCCTTGGGCTCGCAGTAGCGCACCGTCACCAGCCGACTGTCGGTGAGGATGAAGGTGACGGGATCCATCTCCGGTTTGTCATTGTCTGCCCGGACGATCAGGGTCGCGGTCATGAAAGCGGCCCGCCCGCGCACATAGAGCCGGCTGGACGCTTCGATCTCGGCCAGCTTCTCGCGCACCGGGATGTCGATGCCAAGGGCCGCCTCGACGCCGACTTCCTCCCTGTTGGTCGGGTTGAGCAGATCGATCCACGTCACTTCGGGGCCCGGGATGGTGCCGGGCTCCCAGGTCTGCTCGGCAAGAACGCCGGAGGCATTGGAATAGGCGCGGATCATGCCATCAACCCTGCCGCAATAAGAGCCTTCCCACAAGCATGAATGGCGCTTCTCAACCGCTTGCCCGTCCCGCCGTTTCGGCCTAATGCAGCGGCCATGTCTTCACTCTTGCCAGTACATGTGGTGGGCGGCGGCCTGGCCGGCTCAGAGGCCGCGTGGCAACTTGCCTCGGCGGGTGTGCCGGTGGTGCTGCACGAAATGCGCCCTGAGCGCGGCACCGAGGCGCATCAGACCGGCGACTTCGCCGAGCTCGTATGCTCCAACTCGTTCCGGGCCGATGACGACGAGGTCAACGCCGTCGGCTTGCTGCACTGGGAGATGCGCCGGCTTTCATCGCTTGTCATGGCGTCGGCCGATGCCGCTCGGCTACCGGCGGGCGGGGCGCTGGCCGTCGACCGCGAAGGCTTTGCCCGCCGCATCACCGACACGCTGAAACGTCATCCGCTGATCGACATCCGCCGCGAGGAAGTCGGGGCTCTGCCCCCGACCGACTGGGGCCGCAGCATCATCGCCACAGGTCCCCTGACGGCCCCGGCGCTGGCCGAAGACCTGCGGCGCCTGACGGGAGAGGACGGCCTCGCCTTCTTCGATGCCATTGCCCCGATCGTCTACCGCGACAGCATCGACCTTTCCATCGCCTGGTACCAGTCGCGCTATGACAAGAAGGGACCGGGCGGTACCGGCGCCGACTACATCAACTGCCCGATGACCCGTGATCAGTACCTTGCCTTCATTGCCGCCCTTGGCACGGCTGAGAAGGCGGACTTTCATGAATGGGAGGCATCGACGCCCTATTTCGACGGCTGCCTGCCCATCGAGGTGATGGCCGAACGCGGCCCCGAGACCCTGCGCCACGGTCCGATGAAGCCGCGCGGCCTCACCAATGCACATGATCCGCTGGTCAAGGCCTATGCCGTGGTGCAGTTGCGCCAGGACAATGCGCTCGGCACCCTCTACAACATGGTAGGTTTCCAGACGAAGCTCAAATACGCTGTGCAAGCGAAGGTTTTCCGCACCATACCGGGACTTGAAAATGCCGAGTTCGCCCGCCTCGGCGGCCTGCATCGCAATACCTTCATCAACTCGCCGCGCCTGCTCGATGCGCATTTGCGCCTGAAGTTGCGCCCCGATCTGAGCTTTGCCGGCCAGATTACCGGGGTCGAGGGCTATGTGGAGAGCGCGGCGGTCGGATTGCTGGCCGGACGCCTGGCGGCGGCAGAGGCATCAGGTGTCGCCTTTACCCCGCCACCGGCCACCACGGCGCTGGGGGCGCTCGTCAACCACATCACCGGCGGCCATATCGCAACGACCGACAATGCCACCCGCTCGTTCCAGCCGATGAATGTCAATTTCGGCCTGTTCCCGCCGGTGGCGGTGCCGGCCGGGCTTGATGGCAAACGCCCGCGCGGCAAGGAAAAGCAGGTTGCCCGCAAGCGCGCCTATACCGGGCGGGCCAAGCGTGACCTCGAAGACTGGCTGGCGGGCAATCAGCGGATGGCCGCGGAATAGATCCCGGCTAGTCAGAAGATTCTGGCCCTCGCCTTGCGCCACAACCGCCATTGCCGCGCCATCCGCCCTGCCCCGGCGACGGACTGGAACGGGTCGAACCCCGGCTTGCGGAGCGCCTTCAGATCGATATCGACGAGGCTCGCCGGAAGGAAGGCGGGTATGGCCGCGGTCGGAATGGCGTCACGCAAGGCGCGCGCTTCGTCCAGGCGGCCATGCGCATGGCCGGCCAGTTCGGCGATCACCTGCGCCATGGCCGCATCGTAGCGTCCCGAAAGGGCGTGCGCGGGGGTGAGGCCGTGGCGTGCCAGAATGTCGGCCGGCAGGTAGCATTGCCCGCGCGCCCGGTGGAGCGGCAGCGAACGCAAGAGCCCGGTCATGCCCTGGGCAACGCCGGCCAGTCCGGCCGCTTGCGCCGCCGCTGCGCCCTCACCTCCTGCCAGGATCAGCGCCCCCATCTGGATGAGCGCCGAGGCGGTTTCGCCCAGATACCCTTCCAGATCGCCCAGCGTCGGCATGGGATCGTCATAGAGATCGCCGCGCCGCGCCTCGATCATGTTGGCGAGGCCCGATTGCGGCAACCCGCCGGCTTCGATGGCCAGCGCCAGCTCCTCGGCGACGGGATGGGCGGGCACGTCGCCGGCATAGATGGATGCGATCACGTCGCGCCACCAGGTCAGGCGGATCTCGCCCAGTTGCGGTTCCGACACCACCTCGCGCACCCGCGACAGTTCGACATTGAAGGCATAGAGCGCCAACAGGCTCCGCCTGCCCTTTTCGGGCGCGAACAGGGCAGCAAGGAACCGGTCCCTGTCGGCCACCCTGACCAGGTCGAGGCAATGGCTGGCGGCATCCGAGGCCATGGCATTCACGCCTTCGGCTTGAATGTAATATCGACGGCGATCAGCGCCGCAGCGACAGGGCGATGTTCGCCAAGGAGAATATTGTAAGTCCTGACGGCCGCCCCGGTCGCCATGCATTCAAGCCCGATGCCTTCTGCGGCAAAGCGCCGTTCCACCTCGCGTGATGGCCAGTGCTGCTCGTCGCCGGTACCGAACAGCACGAAACCCACCTCGTCGCGGGCCTCGAATATCCTTGAAAAGCTCTCAGGCGAAATGTCGGACATGCGGGCCACGCCCCAGCCATGGACACCACCCGGCAACAACAGGATGGAGCCGCGATGCGACATGCCGGCAAAGCGGAAACCGAAATTGCCGTAGGCATCGACGGGCGCGCGGCCCGGGTAGAAGGCGGCCTTGCCTTCTTCGGCCATGACGCTAGGGCCGGGCCTTTACCGTCTCGGCCTTGCCCTCGCCGGTTGCCGTGCCGATGCGCGCACCGAGGAAGATCAGCACCGGGGCGGCGATGAAGATCGACGAATAGGTGCCCACCACGACGCCCCAGATCATCGCGAAGGTGAAACCGGAAATGACCTCGCCGCCGAAGATATAAAGGGCCAGCAACGCAACCATCGTCGACAGCGACGTCATGATGGTGCGCGGCAGGGTCTGGTTCAGCGACAGGTCGATGACTTCGTCCAGCGGTTTCTGCTTGTAGCGCCGCAAGTTCTCGCGGAACCGATCGAACACCACCACGGTATCGTTGAGCGAATAACCGACGATGGTCAGGATGGCGGCGATGATCGACAGATCGAAACTGATCCGCAGGATGGAAAACAGGCCGATGGTGAGTGTCACGTCGTGGAGGAGCGAAGCGACCGCGCCGAAGGCGAACTGCCATTCGAAGCGGAACCAGATGTAAATCAGCACGCCGATGATGGAGACGACCACCGCTATGGTGCCGTCGCGTGCCAGTTCGCCGGAGACCTTGGGGCCCACCACCTCGATACGGCGGTAATCGATGCCCTCGGGAAGGGCGGCCTTGACCTTGTCGACAGCGGCCTGCTGGGCGGCATCGCCACCGGTCTGCGCCTCAATACGGATCAGCACGTCGTTGGGCTGACCGAACGACTGCAATTCGGTATCGCCGAGGCCGAGGCTACCGATGCGCTTGCGCAAGTCTGCGAGATTGGCCGGCGCTTGCGTCTTGATCTCAATCAGCGTGCCGCCCTTGAAGTCGATGCCGTAGTTGAGCCCCCTGACGAAGAACAAGCCGATGGAGGCCACGCAAAGGACCATGGATACGTAAAAGCCGAAGCGCGCAAAGCGCATGAACGCTATGCGGGTATCATCGGGTATGAAGCGTAGGGGCTTGAACATCATGATCTCTCAAAGGGGCACCATCTTGGGGCGCGTAAATTGCACCCACCAGGCAACGATCAGCCGGGTGAGGGTAAAGGCCGTGAACACGGTGGTGATAATGCCGATGGCCAGTGTCACCGCGAAACCGCGGATCGGGCCGGAGCCCATGCCGAACAGCACAACGGCGGCAATCAAGGTCGTCAGATTGGCATCGAGGATAGTGGCAAACGCCGTCTTGAAGCCGGTCTCGATGGCATTGAGCGGGGTGCGGCCGTTCCTCACCTCTTCGCGAATGCGCTCGAACACCAGCACGTTGGAATCGACCGCCATGCCCATGGTCAGCACGATGCCGGCGATGCCCGGCAAGGTCAGGGTCGCCTGCAAGGTCGACAGGACGCCGACCAGCATCACCAGGTTGGCAATGAGCGCGATGTTGGCGAAGATGCCGAACAGGGCATAGGAGATCAGCATGTAGGCGAAGACGCCGATCACGCCGATGATGCAGGCAATGAGACCGGCACGGATCGAATCGGACCCCAAACTGGGCCCCACGGTGCGCTCCTCGACGATATTGAGCTTGGCCGGCAGGGCACCAGAGCGCAGGACGATGGCCAGGTCCTTGGCTTCCTGGACGCTGAAGTGGCCGGAAATTTGCCCCGAGCCACCGAGGATCGGCTCATTGATGCGCGGAGCGCTCACCACCTTGCTGTCGAGCACGATGGCAAACGGGCGGCCGACATTGGCCTGCGTCAGGCGACCGAAGCGCACCGCGCCGTTCTGGTTGAAGCGGAAATTGACGATCGGCTGGTTGGTGCGGCTGTCGAAGGCGGGCTGGGCGTCGGTCAGGTCGGCGCCGTCGACACTCGCCGCGCTGGAGGTTTGCACCCAGTAAATTCTGGTCGGATCCTTCTGGTCGGGCAGCGCCTCGCACTCGGCCGGCGGACGCTGATTGGCGCCGGTCGGCTGGCTGTCGCACAAGAGGCGGAATTCCAGCTTGGCGGTCTGGCCCAGAATGCGCTTGATCTGGTCGGGATCCTGCAGGCCGGGCACCTGCACGACAATGCGGTCGACCCCCTGGCGCTGGATGGTCGGCTCGGTGGTGCCGAGGGCGTTGATGCGCTTGCCGATGATCACCAGCGACTGCTCGATCGCCTTGCCGATGCGGGCATCAAGCCCGGCCTGGGTGAAGGCGAATTGAATGAGATTGCCATCCCGCGTCACGTCGAATTCGGGGCTTTGCGTGCCGCTTCCAAAAAACCCCGTGGACACCGGATGCGAAAGGGCCTTCAGCGCGGTATAGGCCTTCTCAACGTCGGCGGTTTCGGTAATACGAACGCTGACGCCGCCATCAGCGCTGCGTCCGAGCCCCGAATAGCGCCGGATCTTGTTCTCCCTGAGCGCCTGGCGAATGTCGCCGACGAGTTGCCGGGCAAGCTGGTTGGTGAGGTCCTTCCTGTCGACCTCGAGCAACACATAGCTGCCGCCCCTGAGATCGAGACCGAGGGTCACCGGGGTCGACGGCAGAAACGGGGGAATATAGGCGCGTGCCGCCTTGGGCAGCACATTGGGCAATGCCATCAGGAAGCCAAACAATACGATCGCCAGGATCGTGCCTGCCCTCCACTTGCTAAAATGCAGCATCTGAAGCCTTTTTTATATGGTGTACGCCGGCAGCGATCACTGCAGTTGCCGATGTTGGCTACTTCTTTACCTCTTCCTTGGCCGGCTCACTCTTGGAGCGAACCTCGGAGATGGCGTTGCGTTGCAGGCGTATGCGCACCCCGTCGGCCACGTCGATGGTCACCTCGTTGTCGTCGACCACCTTGGCGACCTTGCCGATGATCCCCCCGCTGGTGATCACCGTATCGCCACGGCGGACGTTCTTGACCAGTTCCTGATGCTCCTTGACGCGCTTTTGCTGCGGCCGGATGAGCAGGAACCAGAACACACCCATGATGGCGACGAGCGGCAGGATCATGCCGAACAGGTCGCCGCCGAACGGTGTCTGGGCGGCCTGGGCATAGGCGGGCGAGATGAACATCAACGAAAACTCCCGAAGCCGATCAGCACGGCCGCCCTTGCTGTCGAAACGATTGAACCGGCCTGATCGCGGCGCCGCGTTTGGATGGGCGGAATATAGCGAGGCGATGCGGCAATGCAACACCGCCGGCAAGACCCCTCACACCTCGCCTGCCTGTAGCGGAATATTTCAGTCGGCGCCATCCTGCAAATAGGGCTCCGCCATCATTTGCATCCGCTTGCTGGGCACCACCTGCACGATTTCGAAGCTCAATCCCATACCGCGCCGTCCTCTGGTCGAGTGCGGCATCGTCGCAGGCCCGGTCTTCCGCAAGGCCCCGCGCCCCTTGCACGCCGCTGCCCGACAGGGCTATTAGCCGCGGCGGACCCATAACCGGCTCGCCGACAGCGTGGAACGCCTCATGACCGGCACTGACAAGGATATGATCGAACGGCTCGAACGCATTGCTTCGGCGCTCGATCGGCTGGCGCCCCCGCCCTTGCCCGCCATCGACCTCGATGCGGCCAACGCCTTCATCTGGGAGGCGCGCGGCTGTCTCGCCCCGGTCACCCGAGTCAATCGTGTCGACATGGTGCTGCTCAAGGGCATCGACCGGATGCGCGACATCCTCATCGACAATACCGCCCGCTTTGCCCGGGGCCTTGCCGCCAACAACGCCTTGTTGTGGGGGGCGCGCGGCATGGGCAAGAGCTCATTGGTCAAGGCCGCCCATGCCGAAGCGACCGCCCGGGTCAAAAACCGCCTCAAACTGGTGGAAATCCATCGCGAGGATATCGAAAGCCTGCCCGATCTGATGGGGCTCATCCGCCGTTCGCCGGACTATCGCTTCATCGTCTTTTGCGACGATTTGTCGTTCGACGGCAACGATACCTCCTACAAGTCGCTGAAGGCGGCGCTGGAAGGCGGCATCGAAGGCCGGCCCGACAACATGGTGCTCTATGCCACGTCCAACCGCCGGCACCTTCTGCCGCGCGACATGATGGAGAACGAGCGGTCGACCGCCATCAACCCGTCAGAAGCCGTTCAGGAAAAGGTGTCGCTGTCGGACCGGTTCGGCCTGTGGCTCGGATTCCACAACTGCTCACAGGACGAATTTCTTTCAATGGTCTATGGTTACGCCGACCACTTCAATCTCGGTGTGGAGCCGCAACAGCTCCGCGCCGAAGCCATCGAATGGTCCACGACGCGCGGCAGCCGTTCCGGCCGGGTGGCCTGGCAATATATCCAGGACCTCGCCGGCCGTCTCGGCAAGCCCCTGACTATTTGAGCTTCTTCTCGTTCTCGTTCCATTCGGCGATGTTACTGCCGAACGGCACCATCACCCATTCGCGGTAGGCGGAGCGCTCCTGCAACTGCTCGTACCAGCGGTCGAGATTCTTGAAGCGCGGGCGATCGATATCGAGGTTCTGGTAGCGCCAGTACATGGCACCCAACGGTATGTCGCCATAGGTGAACTGGCGCCCCGCCAGCCACGGCTTCTTGCCGAGCCGCCCGTCGGCCAGCCGTAGTTGGCCGGCAAGCGTCTTCTGCGCCGTCTTCACCAGCTTTTCGTTGGACTGCTCGGGCGCCACGCGGATCTTGTTCCAGAAAATCTGCGACAGGGGAACGAAGGGCGTGGTGATGGCCCAGTCCATCCACTGGTCGGCGAGCGCCCAGGCCCTGTGGCCGCGCGGCCGGATGGTGTCCTTGCCGTAGCGGCGCGCCAGATAGCGAACGATGGCATTGGATTCGAACATGGCAATGGTGCCGTCCTTGATGGCCGGCACCAGGGCATTGGGATTGATGCGGCGGTATTCGCGGGTATCGGTCCCGCCGAAGGCGCCGCCCACCGTCTCGCGCTCGAAGGCGACGCCGGTTTCGGCGACCGCCCACAACACCTTCTGCACGTTTATGGAGCTACGGCGTCCGTAGACCGTGATCATGATGGCCTGTCCCTTTTTCCGTGATGGCTTGAATGGCGGCGGAGTTCTGGACTTGGAGCGGAAAAAACACAAGACCCGCCGCACGGGTGCGCCGGGTCCTGGCAAGGTTCGGTATTATGCAAGGATCAGAGGCGCAGCGCCTAGTTTGCCGCCTGCCGCGAGTCCAGGTATTTCAGCGGATCGACGGCCGAAGCGCCCTTTCTCACTTCAAAGTGAAGTTGCGGGCTGGTGACCGAACCGGTCTGGCCGGCCTTGGCGATGATGTCGCCGCGCTTGACCGTATCGCCGCGCTTGACGAACAGCTTGGAATTATGGGCATAGGCCGTCACCCAGCCGTTCTCGTGGCGGATGAGCACCAGATTGCCATAGCCCTTCAGCTCGTTGCCGGCATAGGCGACCACACCGGATTCCGCAGCCCGGACGCTCGTGCCCAAGGGCACCGATATGTTGATCCCCTCGTTACGCATGCCGTTGGGCTTTTGGCCGAAAGTCGAGATGATGCGGCCACGCACCGGCCAGCGGAAGCCGGTGCTGGCGATGTCGGTGGTCTGCTGTTCGGTCTGTTGAGTGTCGATCTGCGCAACCGGCTGGCGGACCATGGACTGCTTGCGCTGTGCAATCTGCGGCTGCTGGTTGAGGTTGTCGGTACTGTTCTGCTGCGGCTTCGGCAGGGTGTTAAGCGCCTGCTGCTGTTGCGGGGCCTGTTGACGCACCGGCGCCTGAACGCGGGCCATGGCATCATGGCCGGGTATGCGCAGGCGCTGACCGACCTTCAGCGACACATTGTGGGAGAGGCCGTTGTAGTCGGCGATCATGTAGGGGTTCATATTATAGGTACGGCCGACCGCAAAAAGCGTCTCTCCGGGCCGCACGACATGCATGCTCGTTTGCGCGAATTTCTGCTGCGTGACCGGCCGGTTGACGGCCTGCACGCGCGGCTGCGGCCGCGACACGTTGCGGTTGCCGGGAATGCGCAGCACCTGCCCGACCCGAAGGGCGTAAGGCGGCGGGATATTATTGGCCGCGGCCAGTTGCGACGTGGAGAGATTGTTGGCGTGGGCGATGGAATAGAGCGTCTGTCCCGATTGCACCGTGATCTGGCTGTTGCGGGCATCGGCCTGCTGGACCGGCGGGTTCGGCGTGATGACCGGGCGCTGGTTGACCGGCGCATTCTGCCAGGCTTGCTGGTTTTGCTGCGCGTCATTGGTGGAATTGAGCTGGCCTTGCTGCACCGAACGGGTCTGCTCGGTCTGATCCGGCAATGATGCGGTATTCACATCGGGATAGCTGGAGAACCGGTCCATCTGGGCCGAACAGGCCCCCAGCGACATGGCGCTTGCCAGGCAAAGAATAACGCGCACCGAAACAGTTTTCCGGCTTTTGAGGAAAGTCGTCATATTTTGAACCCCAAACTCCACAGACCCTACGGAAGTTACGAGAGACCCTAGGCCGGTTTGGTTAAGGGAGAGTTTAGGAGCGTGCTAAAATGCAGCTAAAATTTTAATTGGGTCACAATTCGCGGGCGATGCCTTCGACCAGCGGCACAAAGCGCACCGGCAGAAGCGTTTCCACCTCGATCCCGTCTTCGGTGCGCACCACGCGCTTCAACTCCTGGCGCTCCGGCCCGGCATTGACGGGGAGGATCATGATGCCGCCAACGGCAAGCTGCTCGATCAGCACTTCGGGGATATCCCGCGCCGCCGCGGTCACGATGATGCGGTCGAAAGGCGCCTGCTGGGGCCAGCCCTTCATGCCGTCGCCGGCCATGGCAGTGATGTTTGACAACTTCAGCGCCCTGAAGCGTTCTTCGGCCTCGCGCGCCAGGGTGCGGAAGCGCTCGATGGTGTAGACCCGGCGGCAAAGCTGCGACAGGATTGCCGTCTGGTAGCCCGAGCCGGTGCCGATCTCCAGCACCTTCATGCGCTCGGTGACTTTCAGCCGGTCGGTCATGAAGGCGACGATGAAGGGCTGCGAGATGGTCTGGCCGCAGGCGATCGGCAGCGCCTGATCGGCATAGGACTGTTCCGCCAAACTGGCAGGGACGAAAAGCTGGCGGGGGATGCGCTCGATGGCCTCCAGCACCCGCTTGTCGCGCACCCCCTGGTTGCGCAACGACATGACGAGCTGGACTTTGCGGACATCCTCGCTCATCGCCCCTGCCCCTTCTCCTTCTCGTCAATCGCCACGGCTGCCGACGGCGCCGCGCAAGGCTTCCATGGCCTCGACCTGGGTGAGGTTCATGTGCAGCGGCGTCACCGATATGCGGCCCTCGTAGACGGCGCGCAGGTCGGTGCCCTCGGGCGGATTGGAGCGCTCGCGCAGGAAGCCCAGCCAGTAATAGGCCCGCGCACGGGTGTCGGTGCGTTCCTCGATGCGCAGAAGGTTCTGGTCGCGCTTGCCCTGGCGGGTGATCTCGATGCCCTTGACGTCCTCAGGGGCGCAATCGGGGAAATTGACATTGACCAGAACGCCGGGGCCGAGATCGAGGCGGTAGAGTGCCGCCACCAGTTCCGGTCCGTGGGCCTCGCCCACCTCCCAGCGCAAGTCGCGCCCACCGAGCACCCCGTAGGTCTGGGAAAGCGCGATCGACTTGAAACCCAGCGCGCAGCCTTCCATGGCCGCAGCGATGGTGCCGGAATAGGTGACGTCGTCAGCCACGTTCTGCCCGCGGTTCACCCCCGACAGCACCAGGTCCGGCGGTTCGGGCATCACCTTGCGCACCGCCATCAAGACACTGTCGGTGGGCGTGCCGAGGACGGCAAAGCGCCGCTCGTCGAGTTGGCGCAGGCGCAACGGGTTGGCCAGCGAAAGCGAGTGCGAAGCGCCCGACTGCTCATGTTCGGGAGCGACGATCCAGATGTCATCGGAAAGTTGCGCGGCGATGGTCTCCAGCACCCCGAGGCCCGGCGCGTGGATGCCGTCATCGTTGGTAAGTAGGATGCGCAAAGGCCGTCCATCCGGTGTTTCCAGCTTTTCCATCATGCCGGGCCTATGGTTTCAAGCCCGCCCATGTAAGGCTTCAGCGCCTCGGGCACGGTGATGGTGCCGTCGGCGTTCTGGTAGTTTTCGAGGACCGCGACAAGGGTGCGCCCGACCGCCAGCCCGGAGCCGTTGAGGGTGTGGACGAAACGCGTGCCCTTGCCCTCGGCCGGGCGGTAGCGGGCGTTCATGCGCCGCGCCTGGAAATCACCGCAGTTGGAGCACGAGGAAATCTCGCGATAGGCGTTCTGGCCCGGCAGCCACACCTCGATGTCAAAAGTCTTGCGCGAGGCAAAGCCCATGTCGCCGGTGCACAGGACGATGGTGCGGAACGGCAGATCGAGACGTTTCAGGATTTCCTCGGCACACCCCGTCATGCGCTCGTGTTCTTCCGCCGACTGCTCCGGCGTGGTGATGGAGACCATCTCCACCTTGGAGAACTGGTGCTGGCGGATCATGCCGCGCGTATCCTTGCCCGCCGCCCCGGCTTCGGCCCGGAAGCATGGCGTCCAGGCCGTGACGCGCATGGGGAGCGTCTTTTCCTCAAGGATGGATTCGCGCACCAGGTTGGTCAGCGGCACCTCGGCGGTGGGGATGAGCCAGAGCTTGCGATCATATTCGGGTGAATACAGCTTCGCCTTCCATGCTTGCTGCCGCTCCATGGAAAGCCGCTTTATCTCAGCCCCACCCGGCTTACTCTCTCTAAGAGTTTTCAATTGAGCTTCGTGCGCGGCCTCATAGTCCGGCCAAAATCGATCCAAATCGAGCGTGTGAGTGGCAAACTGATCATTTGCGAACTTCGGCAACTGCGCCGTTCCGAACATCGCATCGTCCTTCACGAGGATCGGCGGATTGACCTCGGTATAGCCGTGCTCGCCGGTCTGGACATCGAGCATGAAACAGCCCAAGGCCCGCTCCAGCCTTGCGAGCGCGCCTTTCAACACCACGAAGCGGGCGCCGGACAACTTGGCGGCCGTCTCGAAATCCATGAGGCCCAGACCCTCGCCCAGTTCGAAATGCTGGCGCGGCGTGAATTTGAAGTCACGCGGCGTGCCTTCGTTGTATTGTTCCTCGTTGTCGGTTTCGTTGAGGCCTACTGGCACGTCGTCAAACGGCAAGTTGGGGATGCCGGAAAGCGCGTCATGCAGTGCTTGTTCCGCCTCCCTCAACTCAGCTTCCTCAAGTCGCATCCGTTCCTTGATGGCAAAAACTTGAGCCATCAAGTCAGCAACCTTGCCCTCATCCTTCGCTGCTTTGGCCTGTCCGATTTCCCTCGATGTTACATTTCGGCCCTCCTGAAGGTTCTGCAATCCTCCAACTAACATGCGACGCTTGTCATCCAGCGCAATAAGGCTCTCCGCCATGGGGTCCAGCCCGCGTTTGGCGAGGCCGGCATCGAATTCGGCGGGGTTGTCCCTGATCCATTTGATGTCGAACATAAATGAGGTCTTCCCGTTACCGGGGCGAACGAATGAACGCGCCGCCGCGTTGAATCTTTGCTTTCCGCCCCCCTGTATAGGAGCATCGCCCGTCGCCGCAAGGCTCTTTTCCCGGCCGCCTGAACGTATATAAGCAGCCCATGAAGCGCGCCAGAAAACCTCATGCCCGCTCCGGCCCCCCTCACCCGCCCGGCGGCGGCGACGGCGGCGAACTGCTTTATGGCCACCACAGCGTCCTCGAAGCGCTCGACAATCCGCGCCGCGTGATCCGCCGGGTCATGGCAACCCGCAACGCCCTCGCCCGCATCGAGGCCTCGCTTGCCCGGCGCGGCCTCGCCGTCGAACCGGTGCACCCGGGTGAACTCGACCGCCTGACCGGCCCGGACGCGGTACATCAGGGCGTGGCGCTCATCGCCGAGCCCCTCATCCAGCCGGGCCTCGACGAAATCGGCCCCGGCACCGTTGTGGTGCTTGACCAGGTGACCGACCCGCACAATGTCGGGGCGATTGCCCGTTCCTGCGCCGCCTTCGGGGTTGCCGCCCTCATCACCACCACCCGCCACAGCCCCGCCCTCACCGGCGTCCTCGCCAAGGCGGCATCGGGGGCACTGGAGCATGTGCCGTTCATCACCGTGACCAATCTCTCCCGGGCGCTCGATGAGTTGAAGGACAAGGGGTTCACCCTCATCGGCCTCGACAGCGAGGCGGGCGAGCCCATCGAGGCACACGCCTCGGACCAGCCCGCCGCCCTGGTGCTGGGCGCCGAAGGCAAGGGCCTGAGGCACCTGACGCGCCAGCACTGCACCTGGATGGTGCGCCTCGACGTGCCGGGTCCGATCAGGAGCCTCAACGTCTCCAACGCCGCGGCACTGGCGCTCTATGCGCTCAGGTCGCGGTAGCGGCCCGCTCAGACCTGCTCGTGCATCTTCTCGCTGGGCACCGGATGCCATGAGGAAATGGTATTGCGGCGGCGTGCGCGCTCGTCCTCGTAGCGCCACCAGGCATGGGCAAGGCGCTGCTCGATACGACTGGAAATCCTCAGTCCGAGGCCGGGCAGCGGATTGAACGGGTTGGTGCGGCTGAAGGCCCAGATCTCCAGCCGGCTCGAACGCGGTGCGGCCTGGCCCCGGCAGTGGAACCCATGGGTATCGGCCACCACCAGCGTATTGGGCCGGGCGGTGATCGCCTTGGGGTCCGGCAGGCCGAGTTCGGCCAGATCGGCAGGCTCGGCGCGCATGGAACCCTTTTCGGAATAGCCGTCCTTGAGGTAACGGCCGGCGATCGAACGGCGATACTCCCACTTCAGGCGCGCCCAGGTGAGGCGGTGCGAGCCCGGCACATAGGTGAACGGCCCCTTGTCGGCGCTCACCTCGTCGATGAAGAACCACGACTTCATGGTGGGGTGAAAGGTGTCGGCATGCAGCACTTTCTGCGGATCGGGACCGCCCGGGGCAAAGCCGTTCTTGATCGACTGGATATAATAAAGCGGCCGCTTGAGCCGGGCGGAACAGTATTTCAGCAGCCGCTCATAGCCGGGGTCGTCAATCAGGCGCGCCAGCGCCGGCATGCCGCCAAGTGTCTCGTCATCCAGCAGGATGCGATGGGTCATGGTATCGCCCTGGATGCACTCGCGCACCTTGCCGCGGCATGACCGCACCTCGGCCTCCAAAGCCCTGAACTGATCGGCAGGCAGGAAGTTCTCGATCACCACAAACCCGTCGCTTGCAAAGCGCCGGCGCGTTTCCGGATCGGCCAGCGGGCTCAGGGTCTGAAGGCGCAGGCGGTTGAGCGCATGCGCGGCGACCAGCCGGCTGCAATGCAGTCCCAGCCGGTTGAGAAGCGGACTGCCGATGATCGGGTTGTCCCTGAACGACTTGGACATGCCGAAGACCTGCAGGAACCAGACCGGCGCCATAGCAATGGACCTCAACACCGTCATGCGCGTTGAAACCTTTGAAAAAGGGGACTGTTGATCTTGCTCCGTTTAACATTTAGCACCTTCACATGACCACCCCAATTGCGCGGCACGACTGATGGCGAGGCTGGACGAACCGGTGAAGCCGGCGATTGCCGGCCTCAGGGTGCTGGCGCCGGCGCGCCACGGCGATGAGCGGGGCTTTTTTTCCGAGACATGGAGCCGTCAGACCTTCGCGGCGGCCGGTATCGACTGCGATTTCGTGCAGGATAACCATTCCCTGTCGCGTCTGAAAGGCACGGTGCGCGGCCTCCACTTCCAGACCCCGCCCTTCGCCCAGGCCAAGCTGGTGCGGGTGGTGCGCGGCGCCATTCTCGATGTGGCCGTCGACCTGCGCCGGGGTTCGCCCACCTTCGGACAGCACGCGGCGGTGGAACTGAGTGCCGAGAGCTGGCACCAGTTTTTCATTCCGCAAGGCTTTGCCCACGGTTTCTGCACGCTCCAAGCCGACACCGAGGTGCTCTACAAGGTCTCGGCCCCCTATTCCCCCGAGCATGACAGGGGCCTCAAATGGAACGATGAAGCGCTCGCCATCGACTGGCCGGTGAGCGCGGACGAGGCCATCCTCTCCGCCAAGGACCGAATGCATCCGCGCCTCGCTGATCTCGGTGACATCTTCACGTTCAGCGCGGACGAGACGCCATGAGCCGCATCCTCGTCACCGGCGGCTCTGGCTTCATCGGCTCAGCGGTATGCCGCCACATCATCACCCAAACGCCCCATACCTGCATCAATGTCGACAAGCTCACCTATGCCGCCAATCCGGCTTCGCTGGCTTCTATCGAAGCTGATCCGCGCTACCGCTTCCACCGCATCGACATCGCCGACGGGCCCGCCATCGCCCGCCTGATGGACGCCGAGGACATCGATTGCGTCATCCATCTGGCGGCGGAAAGTCATGTCGATCGCTCCATCGACAAGCCTGCGGACTTCATCTCCAGCAATATCGACGGCACCTATTGCCTGCTGGAGGCTGCCCGCGCCCGGATCGAGCGGCTTGCGGGCGGGCGCCGCGACAGCTTCCGCTTCGTCCACGTCTCCACCGATGAAGTGTTCGGCAGCCTCGGCAGCACCGGGGCCTTCACCCCGGCCTCGCCCTATGATCCCTCATCGCCCTATTCGGCGTCCAAGGCGGCATCGGATCATCTGGCGCGGGCCTGGCAACGGACCTACGGCCTGCCGGTCGTGGTCACCAACTGCTCCAACAATTACGGCCCCTGCCAGTTTCCGGAAAAACTCATCCCCCTCACCATCATCAGCGCGCTGGCCGAAAAGCCCCTGCCGGTCTACGGCAAGGGTGAGAACGTGCGCGACTGGCTCCATGTTGAGGATCACGCCCGCGCGCTCATGGCGGTGCTGGAGCGCGGGCAAATCGGCGCCACCTATCTCATCGGCGGGCGGGCCGAAGCCCAAAACATCGAGGTGGTGCGGCAGATCTGCGCGTTGCTGGATGAGCTGAAGCCCCGCCCCGGCGGCTGCCGCCATGGCGACCTCATCAGTTTCGTCGCCGACCGGCCGGGACACGATCTGCGCTATGCCATCGATCCGACGCTGATCGAGACCGCGCTGGGCTGGGCGCCGCGGCACGATTTCGCCTCGGGGCTGAAGAGCACCGTTGAGTGGTACCTTGCCAACCGGGCATGGTGGGGGCCTTTGCAGGAACGCGTCTATGACGGCCGCCGGCTGGGCCTCGGCGGGACAGCACCGTGAGCAGGACTACGGGACCTATCGCCATTATCGGCGGCAGCGGCCAGATTGCCCGCGCCCTTAAGGCCGAAGCCCGGGCTCGGAACTTTGATGCGGTGGTGCTGGCACGTCCCGACATCGATCTCGAACGGCCGCAGACCCTGGAACCGGCACTCGATGCAACCGCCCCGCGCATCGTCATCAATGCCGCCGCCTGGACCGCCGTCGACCGGGCGGAAGGCGAAGAGGCTCGCGCCCACATCCTCAACGCAGAAAGCCCCGCCGCCATCGCGCGCTGGTGCGCGGCATCCGGTGCCCTCATGGTGCATGTCTCGACCGACTATGTCTTTGACGGCACGGCTTCGGCCCCCTATCCGCCAGATCATCCCGTTTCCCCCCTCAACGCCTATGGCCACAGCAAGGCGGCTGGCGAGGCGCTGATCCGGGCCCATCTCGCCCGCCATCTCATCGTGCGGACATCGTGGGTCTACGATGCGACGGGGCAGAATTTCCTCACGACCATGCTGCGGCTGGCGGACGAGCGCGACGCGGTCACCGTGGTCGCCGACCAGACCGGTGCCCCGACCTATGCCGCCGACCTGGCGTCGGGCCTGCTCAAGATGGGACTGAGCGCCCTTGCCACCCCTGACGATGCGCTTTGCGGCACCTTCCACCTCGCAAGCGCCGGCGAGACGACGTGGCACGGTTTCGCCGAAGCGATCTTCGCGGAATGGGCAGCGCGCGGTCACAGACGGCCACGCCTTGCGGCCACCACCACAGACCACTGGCCCACCCCGGCCCGGCGCCCGCCCTATTCGCTGCTCGATACATCCGCCACCGCATCGGCGTTCGGTGTTGCGCTTCCGCACTGGCGGGACGGCCTTGCCCGTTGCTTCGCCGCCCGCGATCGGGCTTGATGAAAGCCCATTCAATGAGGATCTGGCAGGCATGGCCATGAAAGGCATTCTTCTCGCCGGTGGCGCCGGCACCCGGCTGCATCCGCTGACGCTCGCCACCTCCAAGCAACTCCTGCCGGTCTACGACAAGCCCCTCATCTACTACCCGCTCACCACGTTGATGCTGGCCGGCATCCGCGACATCTTGATCATCACCACGCCGCACGATGCGGAGAAATTCCGCCATCTGCTCGGAGACGGCGGCCAGTGGGGCCTGCGCCTGACCTATGCCGCCCAACCCCGCCCTGAGGGTATCGCCCAGGCCTTTCTCATCGCCGCTGACTTCATCGGCAAGGACGCTTGCGCATTGGTGCTCGGCGATAACCTGTTTTTTGGCCACGGTCTTTCACAGATCGTCGGCAATGCCGCCCGCAATGTTCACGGCGCCACCATCTTGGCCTGCCAGGTGGAAGACCCCGAGCGCTATGGCGTGATCACCTTTGACAAGGCGGGCCGCCCGCTAAGCATCGAGGAAAAGCCGGCAGCCCCAAGATCGCGCTGGGCCGTCACCGGGCTCTATTTCTATGACAACGAAGTGGTGGAAATCGCTCGTGCAATCACCCCATCGGCGCGCGGCGAACTGGAGATCACCGCCGTCAATGCCGCCTATCTGGCGCGTGGCACGCTCGATGCGGTAAGACTGGGGCGCGGCTATGCCTGGTTCGACACCGGCACCCATGACAGCTTGATGGATGCCGGCAATTTCGTGCGCACCGTCGAAACCCGCCAGGGTCTCAAGATCGCCTGCCCGGAGGAAATCGCCTTCACCCAGGGCTGGATCGACCGGGCCGCGCTGGAGCGCCTCGTCGGCGAGCGCTACAGCAAATCCGACTACGGCACCTACCTGCGCCGACTGATTGCCGAGGGCTAATCGCCAGGATCGACCATGCGGCAGTTGAGGGAAACCAGAAAAGCGACTAATCACGCGGCACGACATGCGTCGGGCCGGCTTAGCTCAGTTGGTAGAGCACCTGATTTGTAATCAGGGGGTCGGGGGTTCGAGTCCCTCAGCCGGCACCAATGAAATCAATATGTTAGATGAAAATCAGCACTTCGCTCAACTCACTTGGGGGACACAATGGGGGACGATGACAAACAAAAAGCCTCGGCTCTGCGGGTAGGGCCGGTGCTGGCACCTTTCGCAGATTTGCTGAAGGTCGTGCCGCCGCCGCTTGGCCCGTGAAGACATGCCAGGCGCCCCGGCCGGGTGCACTGCACTCATGCTTTGTCAACCAGACCGCTTAACCGGACATTTTGACATCCCTGCTATGGTGGCCAGCATGAATACGTTGCTCAACATGGCCATCATCATCGCCGGCGTGTGGCTTGGGGATCAGCTCTTCAACCACGGCCGCATCACTGTGGCTGTTGCGCAGGTAGCACTCCAGCATTTGGGCTAGCGGGACTGCCAGGCACTGACGGCCGGCGGCCTCGCACCAGGCCTCGCCCACACCTTAACTGAGCGAGAACTACTTGAAGACGTCGCAGACGTCCGTGGTCTCGGCGGGCCGGTGCTTTTCCGTGTGCGTGATGTTGCCTTTTACGGTGCCAAGCTTCACGCGCCACTGGTGATCGTGCTTCTTGGCATCGCACACACCCTTGGTGCCGCCACCGAAGTTGGAATCGATCCAATAGTCCACGTCGTAGGCTTTGCCGTTCTCCAGGACGCCGGTGAACGTGAAAGAAAACGACGGAGTGGCCGTCTTCGAAACCATCCCCGACTGCTTGGCCACCACTTTGCCGTTGTCCGCACGCACGACAGCGACGGCAATGGCCTGTCCCCCATGCGCACCATGGAAGGAAGCATCTCCTTGGAAGATGAGATTGCTCTTGGCAGCGGCCATGGCATCGGAACCGCCCCCCAGCAGCAGTACCGCCATGGCGAAGGTCGCAAATGCATGGAAAGCACGCCTTTGTGTTTGGCTCATTTTCATTGCTCCTTGACTGACCTCGGGAAAACCGGCCGAGCTTGCGCGTCGAACAATCGGCGGTCAAGTGCGGCCGGCACCGCGAAGGTCGCCGCCGGTCACGGGGTTGAAATGATGGAGCATTAGGCGTCCTCAGTGACCTGCTCCCCACTTAGTCCCGCGCATATACGTAAGCTCTGTTCACGATACGGCCCGTTTGGACCAGGCTGCAAATTCGTTCGAGGGCAAGCCCTTTGAGACCTCTGGCGCGACCGCTTCAAGTCGAAATTCCTGGATCTCAGAAGATGAAATCGTCGGCCGAATAGCCGTGGCCGACACCTATGTGGTTGATGGTGACGCCATCGAGCCTGATCGAATCGGCTCCGTCGACGATCGTCACGAACGTGCCGTGGTCATCCAGGTGGATGGCGACCAGATCGGCAAAGCTGTGGATGTCGCTGACGCCCGACAGGTCGATCTTTTCGGTGTCGTTGCCGGAAAAGTCGGTGATGGTGTCGTTGCCGAAGCCATCCACGAAGACGAAGGTGTCCGGCCCGCTGCCACCGGTCAGCATGTCGGCGCCGCCATTACCGAAAAGCACATGCTCGTGGTACTGTGTCGTGTAGGTATCGGCATTGTCGCTGCCATAGAAGTCGATCCCCTGCGCGCCGTGACCGGGATCGATGATCTGGCTCTTGATGCCCGAGGCGTCCTTCCAGGTGACAACGATGCGGGCCGTTCCGATCTCTGATGACGATCCGGGCGAGACCTCCTGCAGAACGGCAACGGAGGCGTGTCCCGCCGGCAGATCGCGGGCCGAGGTGACGGTAAACACGGTGCTGGCGGGGGTTCCGTCGCTGTTGAAGATGCGGGCATCGATGGCGATGTGCCCGCCGCCCTCATTCTGGGTCCACACGGCTACAAACTGGTCGGTACCGTAGGCAGCCAGCGCTACGTCTTGTTGCGCGACGGCGGTATCGCTGTCGAGGAGAAACGGGGTGCCACCGTTGCCAGGACTGGTGAAGATGCGGGCATAGACATTGTCGTCGACCGCGCTCGAGGGGTCGTCGTCCTGGGTCCACGCCACCACGAAGTCGCCGTTCTGGAGGCCGGCCGAGGAAGAGTAGCTGAGGACGCGATTGTCATTGTGGGCGATGTCGAACTCGGTGCCGATGGCGACCCCGAGCTGGCTGTAGAGCTGCCCGCGAATATCCGTGCCGTTACCGAAACCGGCGGTCAGATTGTCGGTCCAGGTCACGAGAAAGCCGGTGGCCGGCAGCTCGGTGATGCTTGGGTTGGTCTGCACATTGGTTTCGCCGGTATGCGGATCGGAGTCGGTGACAACGAGATTGTCGGTGATCGGGTCCGCGTTGCTGTAGGCGCGCGCGCGAATGCCCTGGACATTGTCGCCGACGTCGCCGGGCAACGGCGACAGGTTGCCGCAGGCCACCATGATCGTGCCATAGGTGCCAACGCGGGCGATGGCCGGCTGGTTCTGGTTGGTCGAGCCGGCCGTTTCGTCGATGACGGTGAAGTCGTTTCCGCTGGCCACGCCGTTCACGTCGAACAGCCGCATGCGTACGTCGGTGCCGGTGCCCCCGAGGACGGCGTTGCTGAAGTCCGTAAAGGCGACGGCAAAACCCTGGTCGTTGACACGATCCACGACGTGGGGAGCGGTCTGGATGCCGTCCGTGGTCGAATTCACCAGGAACGGACCACCGTTGGGCGTGCCGTCGCTGTTGTAGAGCTGGCCGACAATGCCGGTGACATCGCCGACGCCGGCCGCATCGGCCGTCGCCTGCCCGTATACCACCACGAAACGGCCCGTCAGGTTGCCCGTGACCCCGAGGGCTGCGACGGAAGAATAGCCATCGGCGGCCACGTCGGTTCCGACGACGAACTCCTCACCCCAGCGGGCGATCTGTGCAACCATGGCCAATCCTCCCTTTGCCTAGCGAGCTACCCCCTGGTACGCGCGGGGCCCGGAAAGGCGGCTGGAGGGGCCATCAGAAGCTTGAAATACAATGGCCAATGGATCGGCATGCATCGAATTGCCCTCGCCGCCATTTGCCGGTTGAACCGGCATCTATTCACTATACTGAATCATTTTGGCTTCGCCGGCATGTTTGCGTAACGGCAACCAAACACGAGGCGCCCTCAATGAGCCATGATGCACGGGCACACCCCGCTCATGCCTTCCCCGTCCGGAAGATGGTCCACGGGCGCTGGTGTTCTTCCATTACCGGACGCTCTTTGCGCGGATGCAGTTGCCGAAAGCGCTATCTGCGAAACCCTTCGACCCGCGCCAGAACCCAACTCAGAGGGTCGGGGGTCCAGGCTTGCGACATGAATTCCACATGGTCGATCTCCTGCGTCACCTCGAAGAAATCGAGGTTTCCGGCCCGCAGGGCCCGCGGCAGCCCCGAATGCCAGTGAATGCCCAGTTCCCGTAGTTCGTCCTGCAGTTCCAGGTTCCACTTGCGACTCGATGTCGTATAGGCGCTGAAGAAGAAGGATCGGGCGTGGCGCGCGGCGATCCAGGCGGCGAACTTGTCGGTATCGCCATAGAGCGCATCCAACAACACGACACCGGCGATACGGCGGGTGGCGCCGCCTGCCTTGAGGCACCAGGCCGTCGGATAATAGCCGCCCGAGAACGCCACCAGAATGACCGGCAGTCGGCTGAAGTCATACGGTTCGGCGCCCTGTCCATGGAGTTTCGCCAGCCGCGCGCAGGCCTCCGCCAGCCAGGCGGCGAAATAACCCTTGCGCCAGAAGTTGCCGGGGCTCGAATCGCGCGCATCGACAGCCAGTTGCGGGGCCGCAAGGGCGGCGTTGAGCCCGGAGCTGGCCAGTTGCGCCGCTACGTGCTGACGGCCCTCGACGTCTCGTTCGAGGGTGGCGAAGTTGCCATGGAAGAACACGACGAGCGCCGCCGGGCGTGCCAGCGAAAAACCCGCCGGCAGGTGAAGCAGCGTGCGGCGGTCGCTGTAGGTTTCGTCTTCCCAATAGGTCTGGCCCTGGGGCGAGGTATGACCGTGGCGGCGGCCATCGGCGGCATCGAGGAACGGACGCTCCGTATCGGGATTTTCGCCCCGATAGGGAAAAGCGGAATGCCGCATCACTGCCAGTTCGCTCGCTGCCACCTTCAACGCCTTGAAACGCCGCCAGGCCCGAGCGGCGTCGAACGGCGCCATCGAAGCCGTGGCGAGCAGGAGAACATTGAAAAGACGGCGGCGCAATCACGTCTCCCGCGTTTGACCCCTCCTCCGGCGCCAGGGATCAGGGCGAGCCCGGCATCCGGCCGCGGCTTTCAGTTGCCATTGTGCGTGCCTTTGATCTGATTGCCAACCAGCTTGGTGAAAGGCACGAACGGCACGATGCGGCCGTGATAGATATCCGAGCGCGCGACGATGAACGAACCGTCGGTATTCTGCTTCTTGTCCACCTTGAGCACATGCTGAGCGCCGGGCGGGCCGACCGGTATCACCATGGTGCCGCCCGGCTTCAATTGCTTCAGCAATGGTGGCGGTACATGGTCGATGCCGCAGGTGACGATGATATGGTCGAAGGGCCCGGCGTCTTCCCAGCCGTAATAGCCGTCGGCATTCTTGGTGTGTATGGCCTTGAGCTCGCTGTAGCCTTCGGAGATCAGCTCATCGTAGATGCCGCGGGTGCGGGCGGCGAGTTTCTCGATGATCTCGATGGTGTAGACCTGATCGGTCAGATGGGAGAGATAGGCCGACTGGTAGCCCGAACCCGTCCCCACTTCCAGCACCTTGTCGCCTCTGGCGACATTGATCGAGGTGGTCATGCGGGCAACCAGGTGGGGACCTGAAATGGTGACGCCAAAGCCGATGTCGAGAAAGGCGCTGTCATAGGCGCGCCGCAGGTTCTGCTTGAGGCAGAAGCGCTCGCGCGGTGTCAGCAGGAAGGCGCGCTTGTCGGCATCATCGGTCACGTCGCGGTTGTGCACGACGCGCTCGTAGCGGCTCCAATGCTCGCGCAGGAAATGCGGGTCTTCGCCGCGATTCTCGACCATCCACTTGACGTAATTGTCGCCAGTGTCCATAGGCGGCTGCATGTCCCAGGTGAAAGGCTTGGGGACCGTGGCGAAGGCCATCCGAGGCACCGCCATCGCCGCCGCGGAAAGCGTGGCACCCCACACAAACTTTCGTCGATTCAAAGCCATAATTCCCCGCCTCGTGCGTTGCTCAAAAGCCCACCGACCCAATCCGACTGTATCCAAATTGCCCGCAGTGCGGAACTGATTCTGAGACTCCGGCCCCATCGCACGACGAAGGTAGGCGGCAATGCGGAAGGGGCGCTGCATCGGCCAGATTCGAGCAATTTTCGGCAGAGCGGACATCGACACGGATGCCTCGTTGCGGCCCATATGCAAGGCAGCGGCTAAATGCCGCCGCCCCCCTCAATTGTCATGAAATGCCTATCGGCTCGGCCGGCGCCGCAATCGCCGGTGACCAACCCTCAATGCAGGATCTGACTGAGGAACAGCTTGGTGCGCTCCGACTTCGGATTGGAGAAGAATTCCTCCGGCGCGTTCTGCTCGATGATCTGGCCGCCATCCATGAAGATCACCCGGTTGGCGACCTGGCGCGCAAAGCCCATCTCGTGGGTCACGCACAGCATGGTCATGCCGGTCTGGGCCAGATCAACCATCACTTCCAGCACTTCCTTGATCATCTCCGGATCGAGGGCCGAGGTAGGTTCGTCGAACAGCATGATACGCGGGTTCATGCACAGCGAGCGGGCGATGGCAACGCGCTGCTGCTGGCCACCCGACAACTGGCCAGGATATTTCTTGGCCTGCTCGGGAATCTTCACCCGCTGGAGGAACTGCATGGCGACCTCCTCGGCCTCGGCCTTGGGCATCTTGCGTACCCAGATGGGCGCCAGGGTGCAATTCTCGAGGACGGTCAGATGCGGAAACAGGTTGAAATGCTGGAACACCATGCCGACTTCGCGGCGGATCTCGTCGATCTTCTTCAGATCGTCGGTCAATTCGATGCCATCGACCATGATCTGGCCCTTCTGGTGCTCCTCCAGCCGGTTGATACAGCGGATGAGCGTCGACTTTCCAGAACCGGAGGGGCCGCAGATGACGATGCGCTCGCCCTTGTAGACGGTGAGGTTGATGTCGCGCAGTACATGGAACTCACCGTACCACTTGTTCATGGCACCGATCTGGATGGCCACTTCGTCTGAAACCTTCAGCTCGGCAGCCGACTTCGTGGTGGCCGTGCCGGCCGTTTCCGCTGCCTTCTTTGTAGCCTTTGCCATGTCTGTTGTCCCCTATGCCCTTTAGCGTTTGTGTCCGGTGTGAAGCAGCCGCTCCATAAACAGCGAATACCGCGACATGGCGAAACAGAAGACGAAGAAGGTCAATGCCGCGGTCAGATAGCCGGTCGATGGGGTCACCGACGAGGCCCATTCAGGATCGGAGAAGCTTGAATTCACCATGCCCAGAACATCGAAGATACCGATGATGCTGACCAGCGTGGTGTCCTTGAACAGGCCGATGAAGTTGTTGACGATGCCGGGAATGACGATCTTGAGCGCCTGCGGCAGGATGATCAGCGCCATGGACTTCCAGAACGACAGGCCGAGGGCGCTCGCCGCCTCGTACTGGCCCTTGGGCATGGCCTGCAGACCGCCGCGCACCACCTCGGCCATATAGGCGCCCGAGAACAGCGCTGTACCGATAAGCGCCCGCAGCAGCTTGTCGAAATTGACACCTTCAGGCAGGAACAGCGGCAGCATCACCGAAGCCATGAACAGCACGGTAATAAGCGGAACGCCGCGCCACATCTCGATGAAGACGACGCTGAACAGCCTGACTACCGGCATTTTCGAGCGCCGCCCGAGCGCCAGCAGAATACCTAGCGGCAAGGATGCCACGATACCGGTGACGGCCACCACCAGCGTCACCGTCAGGCCGCCCCATTTGGCCGTTTCCACATAGGTCAGGCCGAAATTGAAGCCGAGCACGAAGAGGATCGCGCCGAGGACGAGCGTCACCGCCACCCACGCCTTGATCGCCAGTTCACGTTCGACAATGCCCGCGACTTCGCTCAGGAAGACCAGCACCGCGGCCAGCACGCCGACGATGATGCCGAAGGTGGTCCAGCCGCCGACGCCAATGTCGAGATGGCCGCCCGACAGCAGGATCAGCACCATCAGCGGGTAGATGAGCAGCATGAAAATAGTGTTCTCGCGCTTGTAGGGCATCGACGGCATGAGCAGCGGCACCAGCGCCAGGGCACCCACGACAAAGCAGATATTGATGCGCCAGCGCTCCTCGAAGGGATAAAACCCGTAGATGAAGGCGCTGAACTTGGCGCCGACATAGGCCCAACAGGCGCCCGGCTGGGTGGAGCCGATGAGTGCTCCGAAGGCGCCCTGCTTGCCGCCCGAGGGTGTGATCGTGGCAAGGCAGGCCGCGCGGTCGGTGCCGAAGAAATTGGCCTTGATGACCGTGAAGACAAGAATGTCCCAGGCGACCCAACCGAGCAACAAGGCCCCGAACAGAGTGAGCAGTCCCTGCGCCCAGGTCGGGAAAAGGTTGTCGCTCACCCAGCCGGCAAAGCCGGTGGTGGAGGGCGGAGCTGGCATCTTGGGAGCATCAGCGGTGCGCACCCAACCTTCATTGTATTGCGGGTTTGCCATGATCAACGCTCCACCAGGCGCTTGCGCGCATTGTACCAGTTCATGAAAGCCGAGGTCAGCAGGCTGAGGCCGAGATAGACCGCCATCCAGATGACGATCACCTCGATTGCCTGCCCCGTCTGGTTCAGCACCGTGCCGCCCGTCGCCACCAGGTCGGGAAAGCCGATGGCGACCGCCAGCGACGAGTTCTTGGTCAGGTTGAGATATTCGCTGGTGAGCGGGGGAATGATCACCCGGAGGGCCTGCGGAATGATGACCAGCCGTGTGGTTGGTCCGGCGCGCAGGCCAAGCGCATGAGCGGCCTCGGTCTGTCCATGGCTGACGGCGAGGATGCCGGCGCGGACGATTTCGGCGATGAAGCCGGCGGTATAGATGGTCAATGCCAGGAACAGGGCAATGAACTCCGGCACCAGCGTCATGCCACCCTTGAAATTGAAGCCCTTCAGCACGGGATAGTCGAAGCTCACCGGGCTACCTGCCATGAAAAAGGCGAGGACAGGCAGGACGACGATGAGACCGATGCCGGTCAGTACATGCGGAAACTGTTCACCGGTCGCTTCTTGCCGCTTCATCGCCCAGCGGCGGACGACCCACGCCGCGATGAGCGCCACGATGAACGCATAGAGGATGTAGCTCGAGCCGTCGGCAAAAATCGGCTTGGGCGCGATCGCCCCGCGATTGCTGAGGAAGAAGCCCATGGGGACGTAATTCACGACGTGCATCCCGAGCATGTCGATACCGACCCAGACCGCCGCCACCCACACGCCGAAACCGATGGTCAGCGCCATGCGCGCCCACACTGAATCGTGCAGGACCTTGTAGCCGCGCACCAGCGCGTAGGCACCCGCAGCCATCAGCGGCAGGAAGAAGAGGAGCCCCCATGACGGATAAGGAAGACCGAGTTCACCGGCCTGGCGCGGCGACGGCAGCGGCTTCAACACGGCGCTGTACCAGATGAAGATCTGCAGCAGCAGCGGCGTATTGCGCACGAATTCGATGTAGATGCTGGCGAGTTTGGAGATGACCCAGTTGTGCGACAGCTTCATGATGCCGGCAAGAAAGCCGAGAATGGTGGCCGCGATCACACCCAGGACAGCGATGAGGATGGTGTTGATCAGGCCAACGAGAATGGCCTGGCCATAGGTAGCCGAGCGGCTGTAGGGCACCAGCGACATCGAGATATCGAAGCCGGCAGTGGTCGACAGAAATCCATACCCCGAAGCGATGTTCGACTTGGCGAGATTGTGGATGGTGTTGTCGACGATATCCCAGCCGAACCAGAACAGCGCGATCAGCAACAAGGCCTGTACTGCTATGGACCGTGTGCGCGGATCATTGAAGAAAGAGACTTTCGGGCGTTCCGTTTGACTTGCGACGCTCATCCCTCAGCCACCGTCACTTCGCGGCGAGCCATCCCTGAGGACAGCGCAGCCGGACCTCCCCTTGACGCGTGCTGATGGACTGTTGTCGCCCTTGTCATCAACGCGCCGCACCCCCTTCACCCTGTGATCTCGCTTGTCGGGGCCGACATGACGCGGCACCTCGAAGCCGACGGAGGGTCGTGGCATCCGGCGGATGGCTACTTTTCCGCCGAATGCCAAAATCGTGTCAACCCGATCCCTGCGATCAGCGGATCGGCGGGCCGTACTGCAGGCCGCCGTTGGTCCACAGCGCGTTCTTGCCACGGGCAATGTGGAGCCTGGAATGCTCGCCGACATTGCGATCGAAGATTTCGCCGTAGTTGCCGACGCCCTTGATGATCTGCACGACCCAGTCGTTGGACAGGCCGATACCTTCGCCGAAGGCGCCTTCCACGCCGAGCATGCGGCGGATGGTCGGGTTGGTCGACGTGGCCTTCAACTGTTCGACGTTGGCCTGGGTCACACCCTGCTCTTCAGCATCGAGCAGCGCGAAATACACCCACTTGATGACGTTGAACCACTGATCGTCGCCCTGGCGCACCGAGGGACCCAGCGGCTCCTTGGAGATGATCTCCGGCAGGATAACGTTGTCGTCCGGATTGGCCAGCTTCAGGCGCTCGGCATAGAGGCCGGACTGGTCGGTGGTGAACACGTCGCAACGGCCCAATTCGTAGGCCGCAAGGGTTTCTTCGTTCTTCTCGAACGCCACGACCTCGTAGGTCATGTTGTTCTTGCGGAAGTAGTCGGCAAGATTGAGCTCGGTGGTGGTTCCGGTCTGGGTGCAGACGGAAGCGCCGCCAAGCTGCAGGGCGCTGGTCACGCCGAGCTTCTTCTTCACCATGAAGCCCTGGCCGTCATAATAGGTGATGCCCGCGAACTTGAGGCCAAGCTGGGTATCACGGCTCATGGTCCAGGTGGTGTTGCGCGACAGAACGTCGATTTCACCGGACTGCAGCGCGGTAAAGCGCTCCTTGGCGGTCAGAGGCGTGAACTTCACCTTCTGGGGATCGTTGAAGATGGCAGCGGCAACGGCGCGGCAATAGTCGACGTCGAGACCTGTCCAGTTGTTCTGCGCATCGGGCTGGGCAAAGCCGATGAGGCCGGTGGACACACCGCACTGCAGGTATCCCTTGGCCTTTACGTCATCCAGCGTCCCCGCCGATGCGGCGCTGGCCATGCTGATGCTCGCGGCCGCGCCGATGATCAGCGAAAGCAGTTTGCGTTTCATCTACTTACCTTCTCTCTCTGTTAGTGATGCCGTCCCCGGTGTCCTGGCTGGCCTGCGGCGGCTGCCGCAACCCCCTCTTTTTGTTTGTCGGCCAGACGCAGCCGAGAGAGCTGGCGTCGAACGGTTGTTACTCCCTGAAGAGATACCATGGGCATCCCTGATTTCTATCCGAGCCGAAAAAACACTTCAGGTCAAGCCCGTCGCACTGTTGCAATGCAACACGCGATGCAGCAAAAGAGCGCTTCGGCCTTAATGGTTGATATCTTTGTCGACGTCCCATGCGATGAGTGCAGTTAGCGGAACTTTTCAATGACTTCGAAAGACATGGACATCAAGGCTCTGGCGCGCGAAACCCGACTGGTCGCCGCCACCCGCCGCTTCAGCGAACATGGCGTCGTCAATCCGGCCGTCTATCATGCCTCGACCATCCTCTTTCCGACGATGGAGGCCTTCAAGGCGCGCGACCAGCAATATACTTACGGCCGCTGGGCAACGCCGACCAGCGATGCCTTGTGCGCCGCGGTGGCGACGGTGGAAGGTGGCTTCAATGCCAAGTTGTGCCCTTCGGGACTCGCTGCCATCACCACCACCCTGCTGTGTACCCTGAAAAGCGGCGATCACCTCTTGATGACCGACAGCGCCTATCAGCCGGCACGCAAGTTCTGCGACGGCCTGTTGAAGCAGTTCGGTGTCGAGACCACCTATTACGATCCCCTGATCGGCGCCGGTATTGCCGGCCTCATGCGGCCCAATACCCGCGTGGTCTACCTGGAAAGCCCCGGTTCGCTCACCTTCGAGGTTCAGGACGTGCCGGCGATTTCGGCGGCGGCCCATGCCGGCGGCGCCCTGGCGGTCATCGACAACACCTGGAGCGCCGGGCATTTCTTCGATGCCTTCGCGCATGGTTGCGATATCTCGCTGCAGGCGGGCACCAAATACCTGGTCGGCCACTCCGATGCCATGCTCGGCACCATCACCACCACCGAGGCGGCATGGCCGCAGTTCGAAACGGACTACAGGCAACTCGGCCAGTGTGCCGGTCCGGACGACATGTATCTCGCCCTGCGCGGCATCCGCACGCTCGATGTGCGCCTCGTGCGCCACATGCAGAATGCGCTTGAAGTGGCCGGTTGGCTCAAAGCGCGTCCGGAAGTGCGGCAGGTCCTCTATCCGGCCCTTCCCGGCGCTCCGGGCCATGAGCTGTGGAAGCGCGACTTCACCGGTGCCTCGGGCCTCTTCACCGCTCTACTGGCACCCTGCCCGCAGCAGGCGCTCGCGGCCATGCTGGACGGACTTGCCCTGTTCGGCATGGGCGCCTCGTGGGGTGGCTATGAAAGCCTGGTGGTGCCGTTCGAACCCTTCTCCCATCGCGATGTGAAGACCCTCTCCTTTGAGGGCCCGGGGCTGCGCCTGCACATTGGTCTGGAGAACCCGGCCGACCTGATTGCCGACCTTGAAGCAGGCTTTGCCCGGCTGAACGCCGCCAGATAGGCTGCCGCCGCGCAGACGCGGTGCCGCTTCTCACGCGACAGACAAGGATTTTTGAACCGGAAGATGCGCCGACGGCGTTGACTTCGGGTTGTTCGTTTATTAGTTCTGGTGTTCGTTATAAAGAACAATCCCGTAGATCCAACGACTGATGCGCTGGATTGTGAGCCAAACGGGATTTTTGCCAAGGGCATGCCGTTCGGCAAACAGGACACCGGAGTGCTTATGATCATGGGCAGCATCGAGAACGGGAAAATCCTCACCGCCAGCCTGTTGCGCGGCGGCACCGTGGTTTTCCTCGCCCGCAACGGCAGATGGAGCGACATCATCCACGAGGCAGCCGTGGCGCTGGAGCCAGTGGCCATCGAGGCCCTTGAAGCGCGAGGCCGCGAGGCCGAGGCGGCCAATATCGTGACCGGCGCCTATCTCGTCGAGGTCGAGCGCCGCGATGGCCGGGTCGCCCCCATCCACATCCGCGAGCGCATTCGGGCACGCGGCCCCAGTGTCAGGCCGGACCTGGCCCTGCAGGCCTCTTGAGGACGTCCCGCCATGTACCGCTATGACGAATTCGACCACCGCTTCGTTGCCGAGCGCGTCGACCAGTTCCGCGACCAGACGCTGCGGCGCCTCAATGGCGATCTGAGCGAGGACGAGTTCAAGCCGTTGCGGCTGATGAACGGCCTTTATCTGCAGCTTCATGCCTACATGCTGCGCATCGCCATTCCCTACGGCACGCTCAATTCCCGGCAGATGCTGCGCCTGGCCGACATTTCCGAGCGCTATGACCGCGGCTACGGGCATTTCACCACCCGCCAGAACGTCCAGTTCAACTGGATCGCCCTGGCCGATGCCCCCGATATCCTCGCCGATCTGGCGGCGGTCGAGATGCACGCCATCCAGACATCGGGCAACTGCATCCGCAATGTCACCACCGACCACTGGGCCGGGGCGGCGGCGGATGAACTGGCCGATCCGCGCCCGGTGGCCGAACTGTTGCGGCAATGGTCGAGCCTGCACCCGGAATTCACCTTCCTGCCACGCAAATTCAAGATCGCCGTCACCGGCTCCCCGCACGACCGCGCCGCCACCCGGGTGCACGACATCGGTCTGCGCCTGCATTTGAACGATCTGGGCGAACGGGGCTGGGAGGTGGTGGTCGGCGGCGGCCTGGGGCGCACGCCTATGATCGGGGTGACAGTGCGCGAGTTCCTGCCGGAGAACGAGCTGCTCGGCTATCTGGAAGCCATCATGCGCGTCTACAACCTCATCGGCCGGCGCGACAACAAGTACAAGGCTCGCATCAAGATCCTGGTGCACGAGCTGGGCGCGGAAGCCTTCCGTGCCGAGGTGGAGGCCGAATACGCCCGCCAGCCGGCGCCTCAGAACGGCATCGACAACGCCGAACTGCAGCGCATCGCGCAATATTTTGCCCCACCCGCCTTCGAAAAGCTGCCGCGCTGGTCGCCCGCCTATCAGGCGCATCGCGCCAAGGACCCCGCGTTTGCCCGCTGGGCGCGGAGCAACGTCGCCGCCCATGCCCGCGACGGCTATGCCATCGTCGACATCTCCCTCAAGCCTGAAGGCGGCATTCCGGGCGATGCCACGGCCCGGCAGATGCGGGCTGTCGCCGATCTGGCCGGGCGCTACAGCTTCGATGAGATCCGCGTCAGCCATCATCAGAACCTGGTGCTGCCGCATGTGCGCCAGGACGATCTTCACGCGTTGTGGGGACGCCTCGTCGCGGAAGGTCTCGATGCCGCCAATGTGGGCCAGGCGGGCGACATCATCGCCTGCCCCGGCCTCGACTACTGCTCACTCGCGACCGCACGTTCGATCCCCATCGCACAAGGCATCTCGCGGCGTTTCGCCGACCTCAACCGGCAGGCCGATATCGGACCGTTGCGCATCAATATCTCGGGCTGCATCAACGCCTGCGGGCATCACCATGTGGCCCACATCGGCATTCTCGGTCTCGAGAAGAAAGGCGTCGAGTTCTACCAGATCACGCTCGGCGGTTCGTCGACCAGCGAGGCTTCCATCGGCACCATCCTGGGGCCGGGCTTTGCCGGCGACGAGGTACCCGATGCGGTGGAAAAGATCGTCAATACCTATCTCGGCCTCCGTCAGGAGGGCGAGACATTCCTAGCCGCCTACCGCCGCCTCGGCGCCGAACCCTTCAAGGAGGCCCTTTATGCCACTCATCACTGAAGACGGCCTTGTTGCCGATACCTATCACCGTCTGGACGAGGTCAACGGCTCGGGCGACCTTATCGTGGCACTCGATGCTTTGGCCGGCCTTGCCGGCCACAAGGGCCGGCTCGGGGCCGATGTTCCCAACACCACTCGGCTTGAGGATATCCTGCCCCACCTGGACCGGCTCGACCTCATCTCACTGCCGTTTCCCGCCTTCACCGACGGACGCGCCTATTCACTCGCCCGGCAGATTCGCCAGGCCGGGTTTTCGGGCGAGTTGCGCGCCACCGGCAATCTGCTGCCCGACCAGTTGCAGGCCATGGCGCAAGTGGGTTTCACCAGCTTCGAGGTCTCCGACCGCTTCGCGCCGGAGGTGTGGCTGCGTGCCCTCAGGCGCATGAGCCTGAGCTATCAGGCCCCGGGTTCGACAGCCAGCCATGTGTGGCAGGAGCGGGCATCGGCGGGGGAGGCCGGCGAAGGCCTTTCGGCTTCGGCCCGGTGACATCGATGCCGCTCGATCTCGACGCCATTGCCCGCCGGCACGCCCACCTCGACGGCGAGGATCTGCTGCGTGCGCTCATCACCGGGCCACTGGCCGGAAAGATTGCCGTGGTCTCCTCCTTCGGCACCGAATCGGCGGTCCTCCTGCACATGGTGGCGCGCATCGATCCTTCGATCCCGGTGCTGTTCATCGACACCGGAAAGCTGTTCTGGGAGACCCGCTATTACCGCTCCAAGCTGATCGACCTGCTCGGCTTGACGGATGTTCGGGTGCTCAAGCCCGACGCAAGCGACATCGACCGGCATGATCGCACCGGCGACCTCAATGCCCGCGATGCCGATCTATGCTGCCACATTCGCAAGACGCTGCCGCTGGAATCAGGACTTGCCGGGTTTCACGGCTGGGTATCGGGGCGCAAGCGCTATCACGGCGGGGCACGGTCCGGCATCTCCACCATCGAAGTGGTGGACGGGCGCCTGAAAGTCGATCCCCTCGCCCACTGGGATCGCGCCACCATCGAGGCCTACGGGAAAGTCAACGAACTGCCCGAACATCCGTTGGCCCAACGCGGCTATTTCTCCGTCGGCTGCGTTGCCTGCACCGTCAAGGCCGGCAGCGCCGAGAACCCGCGCGCGGGGCGCTGGGCCGGCAGGGCCAAGACCGAATGCGGCATCCATTTCACCCGCAACGGGCGCCCGATGCCCGTTATTTCCAACGGGCGCGAACCGGCCGAAACAAAGGCGAATTGAGGCGCTCTCAGGCGAGCGCCTGGCCCAGGTCCTTCACCAGATCCTCGACATCCTCCAGCCCCACCGACATGCGCAGCATGCCGTCGGTGATGCCCATGCGCTCGCGCGCCTCGGCACCGATGTTGCGGTGGGTGGTGGAGGCGGGATGGGTGATCAGCGACTTGGCGTCGCCGAGATTGTTGGAGATGTCGATGATCTTCAGGCGCCGCAGCAAATCGAAGGCCGCTTCCTTGCCGCCGTCGACCTCGAAGGTCACCATGGTGCCGCCGGCCGTCATCTGGCGGCGGGCCAGTTCGGCCTGGGGGTGACTATCGAGGAAGGGATAGATCACCCGCGCCATGCCGGGCATGGCCTCCAGCGCCCGCGCCACCTCCAATGCGGCGTTGCACTGGTGCAGCACCCGCAGTTTCAGCGTCTCCAATCCCTTCACCAGCACCCAGGCGTTGAACGGCGACAAGGACGGCCCGGTGTGGCGCAGGAAGGGTTTCAGCACCTCGTCCTTGAACTTCCTGGTCGACATGATGGCGCCGCCCAGCACGCGGCCCTGCCCGTCGATGTGCTTGGTGCCGGAATAGACCACGACATCGGCACCGAATTTCAAGGGCTTCTGCAACACCGGGGTGGCGAAGATGTTGTCGACCACCACCGTTGCCCCGACCTCGTGGCCGACCCGGCAGACGGTTTCGAGATCGATGATGTCGAGAGTCGGATTGGAGGGCGTCTCGAGGAAGAACACCTTGGTTTCAGGCCGCACCGCCCGGCGCCAGTCATCGGCAAGGCTGCCGTCGACCAGGGTATGGGTGACGCCGAAACGCGCCAGGATCGAGGTGATGACCTGATAGCAGGAGCCGAACAGGGCGCGCGAGGAAACGATGTGGTCGCCGGCTTTCAACTGGCACCCCAGTGCGCCCCACACCGCCGCCATGCCGGAGGCAACACCGTAGCAGGCCTCCGATCCTTCCAGCAGGCGCAGGCGTTCCTCGAACATGGTAACGGTCGGATTGCCGTAGCGGGCATAGACATAACCATCGTCCTGGCCGGCAAAGCGCGCCTCGGCCGTCTCACCGTCGGGATACACGAAGCCGGAATTGAGATAGAGCGCCTCGGCGGTCTCGCCGTGGGGACTGCGCTCGATGCCGCCCCGCACCAGTCGGGTCATCTCGCCCCATTCTGCAGGGTTGCCAAGACCTTCGGCGCCGTCCTTGTCAGATCGATTCAGCATGTCAGGACTGTGCCCATGGAAGCCCGGCGGCCTTCCATCCGCCCACCGTGCCGCGATGACCCTCATCATTGCGGTCGCCTTCAAAGCCCTGCGCCACGTTATAGCAATGCTCGAAGCCCGCCCGGGTCAACGCCGCGGCGGCTGCCGCCGACCGGGCGCCGGAGCGACAGATGAGGAACACCTCGTTGCTCTCCTCCACACCGGCGGCGCGCACCTTGTCGACGAAATCCTCGTCCACCTGCATGGCCGGGAAGACCTGCCACGACTGTCTGACCAGACGCTCCACCGCGGGCAGGCCCACGAAAGCCCATTCCGGCTGCGTCCGCACATCGATGAGCACCGCACGGCTGTCGCTGGAAAGCCGCTCAAAAGCCTCCGCAGGCGTCACGTCGCCCTTGTACATCACACACCTCGATATCGTATGTTCGTTATTCCGAACGACTTTACACTAAAGGAAACGCCGCTTCAAGCGACGCTCCGCCGCGTCCGGAGCACCTTTCAGTCCCAATCGGGCGAAAACGGGGCGTTGACGAAGCGCTGATTGCGCGCCGTCAGGGCGGTGATGGCCGCCATCTCGTCGGCTGAAAGCGCAAAATCGTCGACGGCCAGATTTTCCTCCACATGTTCCGGGCGCGACGAGCGCGGTATGGCGGCGATGCCCGGCTGCTGGATCAGCCAGCGCAGGGCTATCTGCGAGGGCGACCTGCCATGGCGGCGAGCGATCCCGAGCACCACGGGCTCGTCGCCAAGGGAACCGCGCGCGATGGGCCGGTAGGCCGTCACCGCCATGCCATGGCCACGGCAACAGGCGATGATCTTCGACTGGTCGATGAGCGGGTGGTATTCCACCTGGTTGACGACGAGCGGCGCATCGGCCAGCGCCACGGCGGCGTTCACAAGCCGGGCGTTGAAGTTGGACACCCCGATATGGCGGGTGAGGCCGTCGCGCCTTGCCTTGACCAGCGCCCCCACGGTTTCGGCCAGCGGCACTTCCGCGTTGGGCCAATGGATGAGCAGCAGATCGAGCGGACCGCCAAAAATTCCGGCGCGCTCCTCGGCGGCGCGGGCAAAGTCGGTGGCGCGATGGTGATCCGGCCAGATCTTGCTGGTGAGAAAGACATCATCGCGGGCCACGCCCGAGGCCCTGAGGCCTGCCGCAACCTCGGTCTCGTTGCCATACATCTGGGCGGTATCGACGTGGCGATAGCCGCTTTTCAGGGCGTGGGCCACGATCCTTGCGCACGCTTTACCCCGCAGATCCCAGGTCCCCAGCCCGATGGCCGGAATGCAGGCGCCATTGGCCTCGATCGAATGCACTACTTGGTCTCCTAACGGATATATCTGATGTCCACGCTCGAACGAAACTGTTGCCATTGCCGGTCCGCCGTGATCGCCGGAAGGCCGGTCGCCTCGGCCAGCGCGAGGCAGGCCCGGTCCCCCAGCGACAGCCCCGCCTCGCGGCCGCGTTGCCACATGCGGCCGGCGGCTGCCGCCTGCGGGCGATCGAAATCCGCCAATTCAAACGGCAATCCGAAGATGATCTCCTCGGCTGTTTGAGTTGGCAGCCCTCTTTGAACCAGCTTGGCAATCGCCTCCGAGCCATTGACGGTCGAGACAATGCAATTGGCGATCACGGCCGCCACCATCTCGGCGCCAGGCTCCTCGCCGATGAGAGCGAGAATGGCCGAGGCATCGAGAACGCCTTCAGCCATCGCCTGCTTCCTTTACCGCCTCTCGGCGGCGATCGGCGATGAGGGAGTCAGCAAGCCCCGCATCACCGGGGATCATCTCACGTACCAGTTTCTGGGCGCGCTTGACTGCCATTGTCGGGCTCATCACTCGAAGCTCGCCGTCAACCATGCGAGCCATGAGTTCGCCACCCTCGCCGATGTTCATGGCCCTGCGAAACTCGACCGGAATGACGATGCGTCCAGCAGAATCAACATTTAGTCTGGTACGAACCGGCTGCGGGTCCTCCAAACAGGCTGTGCCCAGCTTCGCCTTCATATTGCGAACGACGTTCGAGACGAACTGGTCGCGCACTTCGAGAAATCGCGCCACGTCCGCCTGCTTGAAGCCGGCCCTGACCAGCAGCCTGATCTTCTCCGAGGTGTTGCTGCCAACATCGCGCACGATCTCGCTCATGTGGCTGTGATCGGGTTGAAGCATAATGGTTGTCCTCTCCTGGTTACGACAGGCACATCATGGCAATATACAAAAATTTTGTCAATACTATAAATATCATGGCAGTATCACATATCCAACTATCTCTACTTCGTCTCCTCGAACAACTCGCGGCCGATCAGCATGCGGCGGATCTCGCCGGTTCCGGCACCGATCTCGTAAAGTTTCGCGTCACGCAACAGGCGGCCGGTGGGGTAGTCGTTGATATAGCCGTTGCCGCCCAGGCACTGGATCGCCTCCAGTGCCATCCAGGTGGCCTTTTCCGAGGCGAACATGATGGCGCCGGCAGCGTCCTTGCGGGTGGTCTGGCCGCGGTCGCAGGCCTTTGCCACGGCATACACATAGGCGCGGGCGGCGTTCATGGTGGTGTACATGTCGGCGAGTTTGCCCTGCATGATCTGGAACGTGCCGATGGGCTGGCCGAACTGCCTGCGCTCATGCACGTAGGGGATCACCACGTCCATGCAGGCCTGCATGATGCCGAGCGAGCCCGCCGCCAGCACGGCGCGTTCGTAATCCAGACCCGACATCAGGATCTTCACCCCCTCCCCCGGCTTGCCGAGCACATTGTCGTCGGGCACCTCGCAGTCCTCGAACACCAGTTCGCCGGTGTCGGAGCCGCGCATGCCGAGCTTGTCGAGTTTCTGGGCAGTGGAAAAGCCTTTGAAATTGCGCTCCACAATGAAGGCGCTGATACCGCGCGGGCCAGCCTCGGGGTCGGTCTTGGCGTAAACCACCAACGTATCGACGCAGGGCCCGTTGGTGATCCACATCTTGGTGCCGTTGAGGACATAGCGGTCGCCCTTCCTGTCGGCCCTCAAACGCATGGAAACCACGTCCGAACCGGCACCCGGTTCCGACATGGCGAGCGCCCCCATATGTTCCCCCGAGATGAGTCCGGGCAGGTATTTGCGCTTCTGGGCATCGCTGCCGTTGCGCCTCAACTGGTTGACGCACAGGTTGGAATGGGCGCCATAGGACAAGCCCACCGAGGCCGAGCCGCGGCTCACCTCCTCCATAGCGATGCAATGTTCGAGATAACCCAGACCCGACCCGCCGTAGTCCTCCTCGACGGTAATGCCAAGCAGGCCCAGTTCGCCCATCTCAGGCCACAGGTGACGGGGGAACTGGTTGGAGCGATCGATCTCGGCGGCGATCGGAGAGATGTTGTCGGCGGTGAACGAGCGCACCGTATCGCGGATCATGTCGGCGGTTTCGCCGAGATCGAAATCGAGGCTGGGCAGGTCGTTGGGGAGCATGGCACCCTCTTCAATGACGCAGATAGCAAGCCTACCGTTTTAGCAGCCCGCCGTTGCCGGGCAAGGCCCGAGCTGCCATCATGCGCGCCTGCCAGGCTTTTGAAGGAGCAAGGCCCATGCAAGAACCCGCGATGACATTCGACGGAGTGAAGCTGACGCCGCAAAAGGAACTGGTTCGTGCCTTCTACAAGGACCTGTGGGACCACGCCGACAAGACGCTCATCCCGCACCTCTTCCATCGCGATTTCACCTTCCGCGGCTCGCTCGGCCCGGTGCTCACCGGGCATGAGGAATTCGCCGGTTACGTGGACCTGGTGACCGGGGCGCTCGGCGACTATACGTCCGACATACTGGACATGGTGGAAGAGGGTAACCGGGTCTTCGGCAGGCTGCGCTTTCACGGGATCCACCGCAAGACGCTGCTGGGGTTTCCCCCGACCGGCAGGCACGTGTGGTGGTACGGCGCCCCGCTCTTCACCTTCGAGGGCGCCAAGGTGCGCGACCTCTGGGTGCTCGGTGATGTCCACGGGCTCATGGAGCGGCTCAAGTGACGATGCATGAAACCCATCGTCACCCCGGCGAAGGCCGGGGTCCTGAGGCGGAACCGCGATGCCGGAGAATGGTACGCTGGCGGCCTTTGCCGGAATGACGAAAATGCATTTGACGTCAATCATTCAGGCCCGGCACCTGCATCATCGTCAGGAGCGCGGTGGCGCACAGGGTCTCGGTGTCGCCCTCACCCGCATAGACATCGCTGCGGCAGATCGTCAGCGTTCTTCCCGGCTTGACGACGCGGCCCCTGGCCAGCAGCCGTTCGCCTCTTGCCGGCGCCACCAGGTTGATCTTGAACTCGGTGGTGAGCACCCCTGTTCCCGGCTCGAACAGGCTGAGCGCAGCGTAGCCGGCGGCTGAATCGGCGATGGAGCTGGTGACGCCGGCATGGAAGAAACCGTGCTGCTGCGTGAGCTCCGGTCTCGAAAGGCAGGCCAGGTCCACCTCCCCCGGCGCCAGATGCAGCATTTCGGCACCGATATGGGCCATGAAGGCCTGACGAGCGAACGAGGCTCTCACCCTTTCGGCATAGCCCGCATCGCGCGGTGTGAACCCGGTCATCTGATGAGCCACACGGCCGCCAGGCCAAGGAAGGCGAAAAAGCCCACGACGTCGGTCACCGTGGTCACGAACACGCCCGAGGCGACCGCCGGGTCGAAGTTGAGGCGATCGAGCGTCAGGGGCACCAGGATGCCAGCCAGCGCTGCGGCGATGAGATTGATGATCATGGCCGCGCCGATGACCAGCCCGAGGCCGTCGGAGCCGAACCACCACCAGGTGAAGGTTCCCATGATCAGGGCGAACAGCAAACCGTTGATGAGGCCCACCGAGGTCTCGCGCCCCACCACCCTGAGGGCGTTGATCGGCCCCAGGTCGCGGGTGGCGAGCGCCCTCACCGCCACGGTCATGGTCTGGGTGCCGGCGTTGCCGCCCATGGACGCAACGATGGGCATGAGGACGGCCAGCGCCACCATCTGCTGGATCGAGGCATCGAACAGCGAAATCACCCAGCTGGCCAGCACGGCTGTCGCCAGGTTGACCACCAGCCAGGCAAAGCGCGAGCGGGTTGTCGACCACACGGTATCGTTGATTTCCTCATCGCCGACGCCGCCGAGGCGCAGGATGTCTTCTTCCACCTCGTCCTGGATGACGTCGACGATGTCGTCGATGGTGATCATGCCGACGAGGCGCCCATCGGGGTCGGTCACGGCGGCGGAGACCAGGTTGTATTGCTCGAACTTGTAGGCGACGTCGGCCTGCTCGTCGTTGACGGTGAAGATGGTCTGCTCGTCGTCCATGAGGTCGTGGACAAGCTTGTCGCGCGGATTGCGCAGCACCCGCGATACCGGCACCACGCCCACCAGGTGAAAGGCCGGATCGACCACGTAGATTTCAAGGAACTCGTCGGGCAGGTCCTTTTCGGTGCGCATGTAGTCGATGGTCTGGCCCACCGTCCAGAACGAGGGCACCGCGACGAATTCCGTCTGCATGAGACGGCCGGCGGCGTTTTCGGGATAGTCGAGGGCGCGGGTGAGCGCGGCACGGTCGGACTTCGGCACCCGCGCCAGGATTTCCTCGCGGTCCTGCTGGTCGAGGTCCTCGATGAGATAGAGGGCATCGTCGGTGTCGAGCTTCCTGACGGCTGAGGCGATCACCTCGTTGGGCAGCGCCTCCATCAGGTCGTCGCGCACCGTCTCGTCGAGTTCGGCAAGCGCTTCCACATCGAATGTGCGGCCCAGCCGGGCGATGAGTTCGACCCGTTCCTCGCGCGACAGATATTCGATCAGGTCGGCGAGGTCGGCGGCGTGCAGGTCGCGGGTGAGCTTGCGGACAGCCCGCGGCTCGGGCGCGGTGAGGGCGGACTCCACCGCATGCAGGAAGTCCGCCGAGACCGCGCCGGTCTCGTCGTGCACCTGCAATTCTTCCGCCACGTCGGCCACTGTCGCTCGCCTCCCCGGCCCATATAGGCACAAAGCCCCATGTCGCGAAATGGCTTGACCGGCAATCGGCTCACGGCCACCGTGGCGCCCGCCAAATTCGATGAGGGAGCGAGCCCATGAAGCCGATCGATTCCGCCGACCGCGTGGTCGTCAACATCACCGAGGCCGATTTCACGCCCTTTGTGGCAGACGGCAAGGAGGTGCCGGGCCAGAGCTATCTGCAACTCGACTCAGGCTACCCGCCGGGCGTCGGCTTCCACATCTACCGCATGGCGCCGGGCACCTGGACGCAGCCCCACGAGCACACCTGCGCCGAGCAGTTCCTGGTGCTCGAAGGCGAGGTCTCGGACCATGACGGCACCGTCTATCGCCAGGGCGATTTCGTGCTGCTGAAGAAAGGGACGCGCCACAATTCCTTCAGCCGCAACGGGTGCACCCTGGCGGTCTTCATCTCCAGCGTCGAAGTCAATATCTGAGGCGGCCGTCCCTCCTGTGCCCACCCTGTCGCTCGAAACCCGCGCCAAGCTCGCCTGCGCCTATTCAGGGGTGGTGTGGGGGGTGTTCTGGATGCCGCTGCGGTTCGTCGAGGACGCCGGCGTCAGGGGCGCCTGGTCATCGGTCCTGTTCTTCCTCATCCCCTGCCTGCTGCTGATGCCCTGGCAGGTCTTCTTTCGCCTCCGTCCTGTGCTGCGCGGCGGCAGGCGCCTGCAACTGACGGCGCTGTTCGCGGCCCTGTCGCTGGGAAGCTATGCCCTTTCGGTTCTCTATACCGAGGTCATCCGGGCGATGCTGTTGTTCTATCTCACCCCCTTGTGGAGCACGCTGCTTGCCCGCGCGGTGCTGGGCGAACCGATCACCCGGGTGAGATGGGCGGCCATGGGGCTGGCCTTTTCCGGCATGCTGGTGATCTTCGGGGCCGATCTGGGCGTGCCGTGGCCGCGCAATGCCGGCGACTGGATGGGCCTTGCCTCCGGCCTCCTTTGGGCGGTGACGGCGGTGCGCCTCAGGGGCGATCGTGGCAACCATCCGCTGGATATCACCGCCTGGTATCTCTTCTACGCGCTCGTCCTGTCGCTCGTCGTTGCCTTCATCGACATAGGCGGCGCCTCGCCCCTGCCCGATCCGGCGGCCGCGATATCGACCTTCTACTGGCTGGTGCCGGTCCTGCTGCTGCTGATGGTGCCGGGGGCACTGGCCGCCATGTGGGGACCGAAGTTCATCGATCCCGGCATCGTCGGCCTGTTGTTCATGACCGAGATCATCGTCGGCACCACCACCATCGCCTTGTGGGCGGGCGAGCCGTTCGGACCGCGCGAGATCGCCGGCATCGTGCTGATCGCCGGCGGCGCGGTGATCGAAAGCGTGGTGGAATTCTGGCGCGGTCGCCGAGGAACGTAGGCCGGATGGTGTGGTCGTGCCACTGCTTTGTTTGACCTAGCGACGGCCACCGGTTAGAACAATCTCGGCAGCCCTCTCAATTCCAGCCACCTCATCTAGCATGTCGATGAATTTGTCCGTCCTTTGGCTGTGCTCAAGGAACGTCCGCCGACGAAATGCCTCCGTAAGCGCCGGGGGTTTACCTACAAAGAACAGGCGGTCCCGCGAATAAATCTGCACAATCTTATTGATCCAGTCGACCATCCATGGGGCAGCATTCAAAGACGCGCAGTTTGGCGTGGGTCGCATTTCGCGTGGAGTGCAAAGGTAAACACACAGTTGCGGAGTCAGTGGCAGCAGCGCCCGCCCAGAGATCCGGTTCGCACGCAGATTCGAGGTAAGCCAGTCAAGGGCTCCATCGCCGAAATTGAACGTCTTTCGTGGCGAATGAATCAGTATAAAATACTGGTTCGATATTAATCCATTTTCACACAATTGCTTCGCAGTTTGGTAGTTTTGACTTATATTTAGCTTTCCCACCTCTTCGTCACGGGGAAGGCCCAAATGGGTGGGGTACGCCTCGTACCGGAATCTCCTGGCGGGGCTGCGAATCAGCAACGAGAACAAAAGCATAAGGAGTTTGCGATGGATGCCCTCGTCGAGAGTATAAAATCTGCACAAATCCCGCAAGGACCTGTCTTTCTTGAAAATCAACTTCAATAATGCGGTGAATTCTACAGGCGTACTTCCAGCAGGTTTCAGGCCAAGCAATGTATCGACAACTGTGCGAATAGCGTTGTCAGCACTCTGAAAATCGCCTTCAAAATTAGTCTCCCAGACGCTTCCTCGGAGCGCCGTGTGCCCATGCCTTTTGTACCCAATCTTTCAATTCTTCGCCCGCTTCTTGTCCATTTTGCCATCAGGCTCGATCCACGACACATCCCCATTTCGATCGGCCCAATACTTTTGGAGGGCGACCGGCCACCAATGCTGACTAGCGGACTCAGAGCTGCCGCTCATTCTCGATCCTGATTTGAATTCTTGCACAAATATCTCGTCGGTCGTGAAGAACGCAATATCGGCGTTTTCGGCGAGATCAGATGGTCACGGTGCGCCCGCGTGGAGTTGATATGATCGCAGCGGCGACCAGGATGACGTGCAGGAAGAGGGCAAAATAGTGCCTCAGCCAGTTGAGCAGCAGGCGAACGTTGTGGCCGGCAGCGACGAGGACGACATTGACGGCGTCGCCGTGGGTGCCCTGCAGCCAATGACGCTCGAGCTTGCCGTCGGCCTTCATGTGCCCGATGACCGGCTCGATGGCGCTGCGCCGCCTGAGCTCCCGTTTGATGGTAGGCGAGACGATGCCCCGGGTGTGGGACAGGTAGACCTCCGGACGGTTGAGACCATGGCCGCGATAGCCGCGGTCGACATAGGCCCGCTTGACCGCGACCCCGGTCAGCCGCTCCACCTGGCTGATCTGGGCCTTGAGGGTATGCCCGTCATAGGGCAGGCCCGGACAGGCCCTGGCCCCGACCACGAACTGGCCGACCTTGCCCCGGGCATTGACCACGGCAAAGGAGGCCTTCACGCCGAACTCGAAGCGGCTGCGCGCCTTGCCCTTGGCGATGCACTCGACCTCGTGTGCGTGCAGCGCATAAAGCTTCTGCTTGTCGTCCAGTTTCTGGACCAGAAGCTGGGCAATCGGTTCGCCCACCGGCTGGAAAGCCTCTTGCAGATCAGGCCGGCCGGCGATCTTGCGCTCGATGTCGCGATAAAGCCGGCCCACATAGGTGCGCATGCGCCGGATATGGCGCAATGCCTGCTTGTGGCCACGCCCATGGATCAGGCGGCCGACTTCACGTCGGGCCCTGACCGCCAGCCGCACGAAGGACTGGCGAAGCACGATACCATGGCGCCGGGCGAACCGGTTCAGCCACTCCACCGACCTCAAAAGCAGGTGGCTGTCGGTGGGATGGGCGATCGCCTTGGTCTGGGCCGTGGTGTCGATCGTGACCCGCTCCAACTTGCCGGTATCGACCGCCTTGGTACGCCGTGCGGCAGCCAGCGTCTCGGCAAGCAGCTCCTCCAGCTTGTCGGCACCAATCCGCCCCCGCCAGCGGCTCATCGAGGAGCGCTCGAGCGGTAACTTGTGTTGGAAATGGGTCTCACCGCAGAAGAACTGCATATACGGGTTTTCGAGCCACAGGGCACAGACCGCCTCGTCACTGAGCCCCTTGGCGTGCTGCAACAGATGCAGCCCCACCATCAACCGCGTCGGCAGGCCGGGCCGGCCCTTGTGCTCCACATAAAGCGATCCGAACGCCGTCTCGAACCGCTGCCAGTCGATCAGGTTGGCCAACCGCACCAACTCGTGGCGGCCGTCGAGGATCGCCTCCAGTCGTGCACGGAACAGATCATCGGCGCTGGACTTGGGCAGTGTTTTGGGGCGCATCGGGCAGGTCCTCCGGTCTCGACTCGGGCATTGAATCACCCCTGGCCGCGCCGGAAAACCTCAAATCGAAACGCCTGACGAAATCGCAAGCTTTTCCGCCCACACCCCCCGAAACCTTGCGAAACGCAATACTTCAAACCATCCCGTAAACCTTGGAAATCCGAGGGTTGCAGGCCTTTTTCACGAGCGACTAGCTCGTTCTTCTATCGTAACGAGTCGCTCGGATGCACCGAAGTGAAATCCGGGCTACGTTTGTTTGTGAGGGCGGGATTGGTGCGGTCGAGAAGAGTTCGAACTTCCACAGGGTTTCCCCTACTAGCACCTCAAGCTAGCGCGTCTACCATTCCGCCACGACCGCATTGTCCGTTGCAAAGGCGCTGGCGTCTTTAACAAGGCCCCTGCCGCAAATCAAGGGCGAAGGCTGCCGTCTTGACGCCCTTGCCGCGATGGCGTCAATGCATGGGACCATGAGCCTTCAGCGCACCGCTTCCGCCTCGATACGCCTTCACCGCCCGGTCGCCTGGGAGATTGCCGACCGGCCCGTCGACTACCCTTCGGCCCTCCAGCGCATGGAATCGGAGGTCGCGGCCATTGCCGCCGGCACCGCCCCTGAGCGCGTCTGGCTCCTCGAGCACCCCGCGCTCTATACCGCCGGCACCAGTGCCGACGACGCCGAGCTTCTGGTGCCCCACCGCTTCCCGGTCTACCGCGCCGGGCGCGGCGGGCGCTTCACCTATCATGGGCCCGGTCAGCGGGTAGCCTATGTGATGCTCGACCTGAAGGCCCGCGGCGGCGACGTGCGCGGCTTCGTCTGCGGTCTGGAGGACTGGATCATCGCCACACTTGCCCGCTTCAACGTGAGGGGCGAACGCCGCGCCGACCGGGTGGGCGTGTGGGTGCGGCGTCCCGACAAGGGCGAGGGCGTCGAGGACAAGATCGCCGCCATCGGTGTCAGGGTGCGCAAATGGGTGTCGTTCCACGGCATCAGCCTCAACGTCGAACCCGATCTGGAGCATTTCTCCGGCATCGTGCCCTGCGGCATCGCCGCCCACGGCGTCACCAGCCTCCATGACCTCGGCCACACCGCCGGCATGAGCGACGTCGACATGGCGCTGCGTTCGGCATTCGAGGAAGTGTTCGGGCCGACTACCCCCTAGTGAGCTTCAGGAGGTCGACCCTCATCCGCCCGGCCTGACCCGGATAGCTGCGCTGGATGCCGGCAGCGGCGATGTTGCTGTCATTGCCGATCTCCACCGTCCAGTAGGGCTTCAGCGAGTCGGCCGGCTTCTTGCCGAGATTTTGCGGCGTGACCAGCAGGCGCCCGGCATAGACGACGTCACCGGCATTGAGGGTGATCGTGCCCAGCCGGCTGGCGGGAAATTCATGCTCGCCCTTGCCGATCACCTGCTGCTTGATGCCGGTGGCGTCCACCAGTTCATAGGTTCCCGGCACCAGTGCCTGGACTTCGGCGATGTTCGGGTCGAGGGTGAGGAAGAAGGTCTCGCCGGTCGTCTTGCGCCGCCATTGGGTCACCAGCGGGCCCGCCGACTTGGCGGTGCCGAAACCGCCGTTGATGACGAGAATGGCATCGGCCGCCGGCCTGTATTGCGCAACAGGCACTGCGAGGCCCGACCGCATGGACGGCAGCCGATTGATCTCCGGCGACGTACAGGCGGCAAGGGCCAGCAGGGTGGCAAAACCCACACACAACGACATAGCTGATCGCACCGCCCAATCCCCCTGACCGCTCTCAAGTCCTCGTCCATGGCAAAGATCGCACACGATCATGGACACCTTGCGCCTCGATGCTGCGGCAGATTCTCGCAGCACCGGTGTGCAATCCGACCCGATAGAGCCGTCCGGTGGCGCTAATGCCTGATCGCGAAGGGCGCAGGCGCCGTCTCGCCGGTGTCGGCGACCGCGATATCCGTAACGCGCGCGGCCGACGGCCCACGCCGGCAGCGCGACAGCATGTCGTCGAGCTTGTCGGACGGACCCGATATCACCGCCTCGACACTGCCGTCGCTGTGGTTCCGCACCCAGCCGGTGAGGCCGAGTGATGAAGCCTCCCGGTGGAACCAATAGCGAAAGCCGACACCCTGCACGCGGCCCGTGATGGTTATTCGCAAGGTCCGTTTCACGGCACCGCCTCTGCGATGTCGCTGTCATAGGCGACGAGCTCAACCGTGTTGCCCTCCGGATCCGTGGTGAAGACGCCGCGCCAGCCGATCCACGCAAATGTCTGTATCGTATAGTCCAGGCCGTTGTGCCTGTACCACTCGACCGCCCGGTCCTGCTCAGCGCGCTCCACCGTCAAGGCGAGATGGTGCAGGCTCGATTGCCCGCCACCCAGCGCAAGCCCGTGCGGCTGCGGGTCATCTTTGCCAGCATCATGGCGGAAGAGGGCCAGCACCGCCGTATGTCCGCCGAAGCCTTCGGCGATGCGAAAGAAGACTATGCCGTCGCTGTAGCCGCCTTCGATCACCTCAAGCCCGATGATATCGCGATAAAAGGCCGTCATGCGGTCGAGGTCGCGACAGCGGATGGCGATTTCGCCCAGAGCCCGGACCCTGAAACCCCGATCGACAGTCGTCATGTGAAGACTCCCTGGTCATCGTTGCCTCCCTCGACCTGCAGGCCACAGCGGGCCGCGGCGACGGCGCACCCCGATGCCGCATGAGCGGTGTGCGTGAGGCGGAATCTTGCCCACATCAGAACGTCGAACCTCGACCCCTTGAGATCGCGGCCCACGATCATGGCGAGCGGACCGCCCGCGTTGACACCCACATTGCGAACGAATATGCGTGAAACCGGGCGCGGGTTCAAACGTCTCTGACACATTCTGGAGTGGCCGTAATCTGTAGTCAGGTGACGGTAATTGTGGGGATGCATGCCCTATGGCGGCGAATATCGTCAACATTCTTGAGTTCCGCTGCGCCAGGCTGCTGGATCACCTGGGGCCAAACACGAAAGTGCACAGGCTTTCGGGATGGGCGGCGGACATTGAAGTCTTTACGGCAAGCGACATCCTCTACATTCCCGAATACAGCATGCAGGCGCGCGGGGATATCGTGCCGCTTGAAGCCATCCTGTACGACAGTCACCTGCCCTGGATACAGCGCGATGTGAAGCCGGAAAGGGCAACGATAGATCTGGACCAGGTCGAGCGCTCCGCCGAGGAGGTCTGCATCCTGGGCAACCTGGCCTCCAGGGCCTTCGGTCACTGGACGGAAGAACTTCTGAAGGTTCTCATTCTCGAACATTTCGGGTTCACGGGAAAATATGTCATTACACAGGCGCATCGGCAGTGGGCGCATGACTCTCTGGCCGTCATGGGCGTATCCGGGGCCCGGATTCTGGCGCCCGCCAAGCCGGTCGTTTATTCGACGGCGTATTACACGACGATGATCAGTCATTCCACGGCCATGCAGCATCAGAAAGTATTCTTCAAATTGAGGGAGGATTTGCACGCAGCCGCGGCATCCGAAGCCGGCTTGGGCGAACGGATATGGCTGGATCGCGGCAAGACTGCCGTCAATGGGCGCTATGTTATAAACTCAGAAGAAGTTCATGCCGCCATATCGAAATTTGGCTTTACTCCCATTGACATCGGCAGTTTTCCATTCCGCAAGCAGATCGCGATTGCCCGCGATATGGACGTCTTATGCGGTCCGCATGGCTCGGCCTTCGTTCATTGCCAGTTCATGCATGACCGCAAGGACGTCATCCAGATATTTTCACCGCTGTTCGTCAATCCGGACTTCATACAGCTTTGCCAGATCAGACAGCACCGCTACAATCAGATCGTCCCGACCCACGCACAGGAGGGTTGGCCCTACGAGCACGGTCGCGATCTGTTGATCGATATCGACCATCTCGATCTGGTTCTGTCTTCGTTGCGGCCGTGGCCCCTCAGTTGGGGACCGGTGGCCGTTTCATAGTACCGGCCAAGGTTGCCCCCCCATGCGTTCGGTGTGTTGGCCCCCCGGAATTTCTGGAAAACCGCATAGCGGCGGATTATCCTCATTCATGGTGGAGCATCGCGCTGCAGTGGCCCGGCTTCGGGCCAACGGCCATGCGGCAGGGCGCGAGGGTCGGGCCACTCGCAAATGGCGTGGCGGCGGATGAGGGAGTCGGGATGGAGCGCGTTGTCTACACCGAAGGAACGTGGGATCTCCTCCACTACAATCACCTTGAGATGTTAAACGAGGCGTTGAAGTTTGGCGACCGTCTCGTGGTCGGCGTGGTGGCGGATGAATGGGTAAGCACCTACAAGAAGGCTCCCGTCCTGAACCAGGACGAGCGATTGCGGACGATCTCGGCGTTGGGGATGGTGTCGGAAGCCTTCATTCTGCACGGCCCCTTTGTCCCGAAGCTGATGACCTTTCTGATCGAGAAATACAAACCGGTAGCGGTCGCTTACGGGAGTGGAGGTTTCGATGATTATTTCCAACCGGCCGTCGACCTCGGTATCATGCGCCGCCTGAGCTATCGGCCGGGGATAACAACGACTGAAATTGTCAATCGGATTCTGCGCACCCGGCAGTGACCCGTTTCCCCCTGCGACAGCCTTACCTATGATGGCCGCCCGGCAGCAGTGGAAGAAAACACCCATGATGTATGTTACCGAGGAAGAAGCGTTTCTTGGTGTCTGGTGCGAACTGGGCATGGTCCGTGCGCGCTCGGTCTTACAACGCACAATGGTCGCCGCCCGACAGGCAGGCGTTGATCTTCTCCTCGATTACGGCACGCTTCTTGGTTGTGTGCGCGAGGGCCGCATTTTGCCTTGGGATGATGACATCGATCTGGCCCTCCTGGGCCAAGAGGGGCGCGATGCGCTTGAGCAGGAGTTGAATAAACTCGGGTTGCACATGGTGCACTCGGATTCCGATCCGGACTGGATTGACTTCGCCAAAATTTACGACCCCAGACATGCAACTATCAAAATTGAAAATTACGAATACGCATGGCCGTTCGTCGATTTGTGGATATATAATTTGACCGACGACGCTTATATCTGCAACTCAACGGAAGAACAATTTTCCAAAGAAGTGCTAGATGATAAAAAAGCAGTTATTTTCGAAGAGACAGATTGTTTTATATCTGAAAAATACGAAAATATGCTGGATAGATACTATAAAGATTGGAGAACGACCGAGGTGTCCAATCATTGGAGCCATCGCTTCGAAGAGGGCATTCGCCCCAGTTTCAAGCGCCCCATAAAGACCGACGGCTCAGGCCGAAAGATCGTCTGAATCGCCCTGTTTAACGACGTGGTGGCACGCAAATGGGCATGGTGGCCGTGGATGGACCGGCAACCCGTCGTCTGCCAAAGTGCAGCATTCGCGACGAGCCGGCGCCGGGCCTCACTCGAAGTCCATGATCACCGCATCGACGGCGAGGCTGTCGCCGGGCTTGGCGTGGATGGCCTTCACCGTCACGTCGCGCTCGGCCTTGAGGACGTTTTCCATCTTCATGGCCTCGACCACGGCGAGCGTGTCGCCGGCCTTCACCGCCTGCCCCTTTTCAACCGCGATGGCACGCACCAGACCGGGCATGGGGCACAAAAGATGGCGCGAGGTATCGGGCGGGAGTTTCTCCGGCATCAGTTTCGCCAGTTCCGCCTCGCGGGCGGTGAAGACGTGGGCCTCCATCTCGACGCCGCGATGGCTCAAGCGGTAGCCGTTGAGTACCGGGCGCACCTGCACCGAGACCGGCCCGGCGTCGATGAGGCCGCGCCACACCGGTGTGCCCGGGGTCCAGGCGGCCTCGATGATATGATCGGGAGCGCCCTGACGCGACAGTTTCAGGAACCTGCCGTCATGGCTTTCAATGGTGAGGGTGAGCCATTCGTCGGTGAGCTTCACTATTCGGGTGGCTGAAAATTTCACCGGTTTGCCGCCCATCTGGCCGGAAATGCCGCGCTTGCGCGCATTGGCGACGTGATCGATGGCACAGGCGACCGCGGCAAGTGTATCGCGCACCGTCTGGACGCCCCCTGCCCCGGTGAAACCGTCGGGGAACTCTTCGGCGATGAAGCCGGTGGAAAGTTCGCCCTTCATCCAGCGCGGGTTCTCCATGATGGCGGAGAGGAAGGCGATGTTGTGCTGGATGCCGTCCACGTAGAATTCATCGAGCGCCCTCGACATGCGTTCGATCGCCGCTCGGCGGGTCGGGGCATGGGTGCACAGCTTGGCGATCATCGGGTCGTAATAGACCGATATCTCGCCGCCCTCGCAGACGCCGGTGTCATTGCGTACGGTCGCGCCCTCGCCGCCTTCGGCGGGCGGCCGGTAGCGCACCAGGCGCCCGGTTGATGGCATGAAGTTGCGATAGGGATCCTCGGCATAGACGCGCGCCTCGACCGCCCAGCCGTTCAGCTTCACTTGCTTTTGGGCAATCTTCAGCTTTTCGCCCGCCGCCACCCGGATCATCTGTTCCACCAGGTCGATACCGGTGACGAGTTCGGTGACCGGATGCTCGACCTGCAGGCGGGTGTTCATCTCGAGAAAGAAGAACGAACGGTCCTGCCCGGCGACGAACTCGACGGTGCCGGCCGAGTCGTAACCGACCGCCCTGGCCAGCGCCACCGCCTGCTCGCCCATGGCCTTGCGGGTTGCATCGTCGAGCAGCGGCGACGGGGCCTCTTCGATCACCTTCTGGTTGCGGCGCTGGATGGAGCATTCGCGCTCGCCCAGATAGATGACGTTGCCGTGCTTGTCGCCCAGCACCTGAATTTCCACATGGCGCGGGTTGACGATGAACTTTTCCACGAACACCCGGTCATCACCGAATGAGGACCTGGCCTCGGAGCGCGCGAGATTGAATCCTTCTTCCACCTCGCCGCGGCTCCTGGCGATGCGCATGCCCTTGCCGCCACCGCCCGCTGAGGCCTTTATCATCACCGGATAGCCGATTTCGTCGGCGATGCGGGCGGCCTCGACGGCGTCGGTGATCTCGCCCAGATGGCCGGGAACGGTCGAGACCTTGGCGGCGTTGGCGAATTTCTTCGATTGGATCTTGTCGCCCATGGCCTCGATGGCCTTGACGTTGGGCCCGATGAAGACGATCCCCGCCTTCTCCAGTGCGGCACAGAATTTAGCGTTCTCGGAAAGGAACCCGTAGCCGGGATGAACGGCCTGGGCGCCGGTTGCCTTGCACGCCTCGATGATGCGCTCGATCACCAGGTAGGACTGGCTGGCCGGCGATGGACCGATATGCACCTTCTCGTCCGCCTGTTCCACATGCAGGGCACGAGCATCGGCGTCGGAATAAACAGCGACCGTCCTCACGCCCATGCGCCGCGCCGTCTTGATGATGCGGCAGGCAATCTCGCCACGATTGGCGATGAGGATCTTGTCAAACATCAACCCTTGCCCCACTTGATGAACCAGACGGCGGCAACTTTCCCAACGGCCGCGACCGACCTTCGCCCCATGTCCTCTTTTAGACAGACGCGGGGAAGGCGTAAACTGCTGCGAAGGTCGATTGCGCGACCTTGCCGCATGAGGACCGACAGCATGGAATCAAGAACCTCCCAGGTACTGATCGAACTGGTGGCCGACTGGCTGCGCAAGCAGACCCTTAAGCAAAGCAATCTGGAAGACATCGTCAGCGGCTGCTGCGAGCGGCTGCACGCGGCGGGCATGCCGATTGCCCGGGTGCAGTTCGCCTTTTCGGTGCTGCATCCTCTCTATCGCGCCATGAGCTTCACCTGGGAGCGCGGCAAGGGTCTGGAGGTGGAAGGCCACCGGCACGCCACCGACAGCGCCTTGGACCGCTTCAAGAAGAGCCCGTATTTTCATCTCATGGATAAGAACCTCGACCATCTGCGGCTCAGGCTCGACAGCAAGATCGTCCATCAGTTTCCCCTGGTGGAGGAACTGGGCAAGGCGGGGATCAGCGACTACATCGCCTTCCGCAAGGAGTTCGTCCTCGGCTCCGGCCGCGGCATGATGGGCTCATGGGCGACCGACCAGGAGGGCGGCTTCGTCGATGACGAGATTGCCGCCTTGCTGCGCATCCAGGACCGGTTGGCCGCAACCTGCAAGATGGCAGTGCAGGAAGAGTTGGCGCTGAACACCCTCACCACCTATCTGGGCAAGAGCGCCGGTCACCGGGTGCTCGACGGCCAGATCCGCCGCGGCGACGGCGAGACCATCAAGGCGGCCATCGTCGTCGGCGACATGCGCAACTCGACCCGCCTCGCCGAGGAGTTGGGACGCGAGGCCTATATCGAGTGTCTCAACACCTTCTTCGACAATGTGGCGGGGGCGTTCGCCGATGCCGGCGGCGAGATCCTCAGCTTCATGGGTGACGGGTTTCTGGCGATCTTTCCCTCCGGCGATACCCCGGCCAGCCGCAAGGAGGCCTGCATCACAGCCCATGCGGCGGCCGTCAACGCCACCCAGCTCATGACCGAAGCCAACGGCGAGCGCGCCGGGAGCGGGCTGACCGAGCTCGGCTACGGCATCGGGCTGCATATCGGCAACGTCAAGTTCGGCAATGTGGGGCTCGTGGATCGCCTCAGCTTCTCGGTGTTCGGTTCAGCCGTCAACGAGGCCTCGCGGCTTGAATCGCTCACCAAGGTTCACAAGGTGCCAATTGTCGCCAGCGAGGCGTTCCGCAGCCGTTGCGAGGGCAGATGGGAGGAGATCGGCGCCGAGACCCTGCGCGGCGTGCAGCACGAGATCACCGTCTTCACGCCCTGCCACAGTTCTGAGGACTGCGGCGTCGTCAAGTTGCCGCGCAAGGTGATGGAAGCCCACCACAGCGATGCCGAGAACGTGGTCCTTTTGCATCGTGGTCAGGCGGGCTGACGCGACGCGGTCCTCTCCCCCTTCCGCGACCCCCCGTCATGGACCCGTCACCCCGGGGCTTGACCCCGGGTCCATACCGCCAGAGCCTCAACCCACCGCCACCACCCATCCACCGTCATGCCGGGACTTGATTCCGGCATCCATTTCGCCTGCCTCACGGCAGGTCGCAGCGCCAGCGGAATGCACCGTGGTCAAGCCAGGGGGTGACGAAGCGAGAGGGTCAGGCAAAGCAAATCCAACACCGAAAAATGTCTTGACATTCGGCAAATGTTCCTGTATTGTTCTATTCGCCTACCCCCGACCGAGGAAGTGTGCACGAACCGTCGGTGCATGGGGGTAAAACGGTTCCCGAGCCGAGTACCGGTCCTGACGAGTAGCCGTGAAAGGTCCGGGCGGGCTGCGCGTCGACCCTGGGTGGAAACGTCCAGCGCGCCACATTGCAAGCCGGGCCGGCCGGAGGTGCCTCCTTCTTGGGAAGGCATTTGGCTTCATAAGACCGGTTCTGGTGAGAGCGACGGCAGACCCCGAAAAGAGACCGGGTGCGGAGCGCCTTTCAGGTGCCCTTGCTACTACCAGCGTTGCACCTCAAAGGCGCTCCGCTCTTCCCGCCCAACTCCGCCACGGCTCAAAGCCGCCGGAGCCGATGAAGCGCGTCCTATCCTCAACCCGTCACCCCGTGACTTGATCACGGGGCCCATTCCGCCGGCCTCGCCACTCGTCGCAGCCCCTGAGCCATGCAAGCCGGCATGACGGTAGTGGGGACGGGAGAGACGCGGCATGGATCACGCCCCACCACCTCGGTGTCATCGTCGGGCTTGACCCGACGACCCAGGGGCCAAAGGCGAAGGCTCTGACCCGTTGCCCCTGGGTCCTCGCGTCAAGCGCGAGGATGACAGTGAGAAGGCAGTGGCAGCAAGTCCCGGCATGACGATTGAAAGGAACTTCAGGTCTTGCTCCAGGTCCCTCACGCCCCTTCGCGAAAAGCCCTCAAGGGTCTCTTCTGCCGGCCTTCGGCATCGAAGTTATCGGCTGCCAGCCACTGATTGAAAGCCTGGCGCAAGGGCGGCCAGTCCTCGGCAATGATCGCAAACCAGGCGGTGTCGCGGTTGCGGCCCTTGATCACCATGTGGCGGCGGAAAATGCCCTCGAAAGTGAAACCAAGCCGCTCCGCGGCCATTCTCGACGGGGCGTTGAGGGCATCGCACTTCCATTCCAGCCGCCGGTAGCCCAGTTCGTCCAGTGCATGGCGCATCATCAGGAACAGCGCTTCCGTCGCCGCCCGGGTCTGCTGCAATGAAGGCGCAAGGCAGATATGGCCGATCTCGATAACGCCGTGCTCGGGCGTGATGCGCAAAAAGCTCGCCACGCCTTCGGCCTTGCGGCTCGACTTGGGGATGAAGGCATAAAACTTCGGATCGATGCCGGCCGACACCTTTTCATAAGTCATGGCAAGGTCGATTTCGGTATCGAACGGCCCGTACCCCATGTAGTCCCAAAGACGGCCCTCGGTATCGGGGGTAAAGACCTGCCACAAGGCGGGCGCATGGCGGGCGACGTCGAGCGGCTCCACCGTAACGGCGGCACCGAAAAGCAGCCGGTCATCGGGTCTCAGGCGCGGCTGCCAATCTTCCAGAATGGCGCCGCGCGGCCGGTCCGGCTTCTTCATGTCGCCCTCCCCCCGTGGGCCGGTTGTTCACACCGTGATGCTGCCGCCCACGTCCAGCACCTTCACCTTGTGACCGTCGGCGCCCATCGCCTCGACCAGCCCGTCGGCTGACGGCAGCAATAGCGGAAAGGTCTTGTAATGGCATGGAAGAATTGTCGAAAAATTGAAGAAACGCTTGCATGCCAGGGCGGCGGTCTTCGGGTTCATGGTGAAGCGGTCGCCCATCGGCACGATGCCGATGTCGGGTTTGTAGAGCTCGTTGATCAGCGCCATGTCGCCGAAAATGTCGGTATCGCCCATGTGGTAGAGGGTCTTGCCTTCGCCCTTGGCGCGCACCACCAGCCCGCACGGATTGCCGAGATAGACATTGCCTGAGGACGATGAGTGATCGGCGCGCACGAAGGTGATGTCGAAATCGTCGCTATAGATGGTGCCGCCGGTATTGGTGGGCTCGATCCTTTCCACGCCCTTGCCGTTCAGATAGACGGCGAGTTCGTAGACGGCGATCAGCGTGGCGCCGTTGTCCTTGCAGATTTCCACCGCATCGCCGATGTGGTCGTCGTGCCCATGGGTGAGGCCCACATGGGTGGCACCCTTCGAAACCGCCAGCGCGTCGCCGTCAAACACCGGATTGCCCGACAGGAAGGGGTCGATGATCAGCACCGACTTGCCCGTCTCGACGCGAAAGGCCGAATGGCCGAACCAGGTTATCTTCATGGCTTCTTCCTCCTTGCAGGATGAGCTTTCGGCGCGAGTCTAGCCAAGCCGTGGCCGGGCGCAAGCCTCGGCAATGCCGCGCGTGCGGGCCTTCCACCCTGCGGCGGCTTCTGTTAAGCGCAGCGAACGCGCCCGCCCTCAAATCCGTCGCTTGCCGAGACCATGCCTGTGCCGACGCAATTCTCCCTTGAACATCTGGCGAGCCGGCTGGTGCCCAGGCGCCCGCTCATCGGGCTCGATGTCGGCTCAAAAACCATCGGGGTCGCCGTCTCCGACCTGACGCGGCGCATCGCCACCGCCCGCTTCACGATCGCCCGCAAGAAATTCACCTCCGACGCCCATGCCCTCCTGACGCTCGCCATCGCCGAAAAGGCGACCGGCTTCATCCTCGGCTATCCTGTCAACATGGACGGGAGCGAAGGCCCGCGCGCCCAATCGACCCGCACCTTTGCCGCCAACCTCGCCCGTCTCACCGACCTGCCCATTGCCTTGTGGGACGAGCGGCTGTCGACGGCCGCCGTCGAGCGCTCGCTCATCGAAGCTGACCGCAGCCGGGCGCGACGCGCCGAACTGGTCGACAAGCTGGCCGCCGCCTATATCCTGCAAGGCGCGCTCGACCGGCTGGCCGAAATGGAAAAGACCACACGCTAGCCCGGCATGGCCCGAGTGATGATCGCCGTCTCGTCAGCGCCCTTCAAGACCCCGTATGTCGCGTGGAACCCACCTTCCAGGCGGCTGGCGATGAAGGCTTCGCTTACCGCTGCGGGAGCGTGCTGGAGGAGGAGCGTTCCGGCCATCGCCATGACCAGTCGTTCCACGAGGCCGCGCAAATCGCCTTCCTCGGGCCGGGTTTTGAGGAAATCGCCCTTCAGGCTTTCCACCGCCCGCTTCAGCCGTACCTCGCCTGCCGCGGCATCCTCCATGCCGGCGATCAACCGCGCCAGGGCTTCGGGTTCCTTGCCCGCCGCCCGCGCCACGTCGAGGCACATGACGTTGCCTGAACCCTCCCAGATGGCGTTGATCGGTGCCTCACGGTAGAGCCGGGCGAGCGGGGCTTCTTCCACGTACCCATTGCCACCGAGGCATTCCATCGCCTCGTAGGCAAGGCCCGGCAAGGCCTTGCATACCCAGTATTTCGTCGCCGGGGTCATGATCCGCGCATAGGCGGCTTCGGCGTCGTCGCCGGCTGCCTTGTCAAAACTTTCGGCCAGCCGGAACACCAGCACCACGGCGGCCTCATGGTCGAGCGCCATGTCGGCCAGCACCCGGCGCATGAGCGGCTGATCAATCAGCTTTTTCTGGAACACTGTGCGATGGCGGGCATGGTGCATGGCCTGAGCAAGCGCCTGGCGCATCAGCCCGGCCGATGAGACGGCGCAATCGAGGCGCGTATAGGTCACCATCTCGATGATGGTCTGGATGCCCTTGCCCTCCCGCCCCACCATCCACGCACTGGTGCCGCGGAATTCCACTTCCGAAGATGCATTGGAACGATTGCCGAGCTTCTCCTTCAGTCGCTGGATGGCGATGGGGTTGCGGCTGCCGTCGGGCAGGAACCGAGGCATGAGGAAGCACGACAGGCCCTCGGGCGCCTGCGCCAGCACCAGGAACGCATCGCTCATGGGCGCCGACATGAACCACTTGTGGCCGGTGAGATAATACTCCTTCCCCGGCCCGCCCGCGCTGGCGGGTTCGGCGGCTGTCGAGTTCTGGCGCACATCGGTGCCGCCCTGCTTTTCGGTCATACCCATGCCGAAGGTGAGCGCCCGCTTTTGCGGCGCAGGGCGGAAAGACGGATCGTAATCGCGCGTCAGCACCCCCGGGAGCCAGTCGCCTGCCACGTCCCTTTGATGCCTCAACGCCGGCACGACCGCGTTGGTCATGGTGATGGGGCAGCAATGGCCGGCCTCCATCTGGGTCGCCATGTAGAAGAGACCGGCCCGTGCCGCGTGGCCGGTAGGGGCGTGCGCCGGGTCATCCTTCAGCGCCATCCATTCCGAGCAATGCAGGCCCGCCTTGCAGCTTGTCGTCATCAACTGGTGATAGGCCGGGTGAAATTCCACCGTGTCGCGCCGGTGGCCGGTGGCATCGAAGAGCTTCAGCCTGGGCGGATTTTCATTGGCCAGACGCGCCGCCTCGGCCATTTCGGCGCTGCCGGCGATGGCGCCGAAGTCGCGAAAAACCGACGTTTCTTTCGTCCCGGCGCTGCGTGCCACTGCTTCCTGCAGCGCCTTGTCGATGGCGAACAGGTTGTTGTCCGCGAAGGCGGGCACCTGGTTGTAGACGTGGTGGGTTGCCGGGTCGGGACGTTCGGCCATGGCGGGCTCCTGTCAAAATCATGGGCAGTTTACCACAGGTTTCGCCTCACCGGTGCTTGCGGAACCGGCCAATCGCCACTATAGACGCCGCTTTAATGACACAAACAAAGTCCCGTCCCGACCGCATTCTCGAAGGCCAGCACCTTTTGGGAATCGAGGCGCTCAAGGTCGCCGAAATCGAGGCCTTGCTTGGCCTCGCCGACCGTTACGTTGAACTCAACCGCCAGATCGACAAGAAGCAGTCGACCTTGCGCGGCCGCACCCAGATCAATCTGTTCTTCGAGGCCTCCACCCGAACCCAGGCCTCGTTCGAACTGGCCGGCAAGCGCCTCGGCGCCGACGTCATGAACATGTCGGTCTCCTCGTCGTCGCTTTCCAAGGGCGAAACCGTCCTCGACACGGCAATGACGCTCAATGCCATGCACCCGGATATCCTGGTGGTGCGCCATCATGCCTCCGGCGCGCCCGACCTGCTCGCCCAGAAGGTGGGCTGCGCCGTCGTCAATGCCGGCGACGGCCAGCATGAGCACCCGACACAAGCCTTGCTCGATGCCCTGACCATCCGCCGCCGGGTCGGCCGCATCGAAGGTCTCAACGTCGCCATCTGCGGCGATGTCGCCCATTCGCGGGTCGCGCGCTCCAACATCATCCTGCTCAACCGCATGGGTGCCCGCGTCAGGCTGGTGGCACCTTCCTCGCTGCTGCCGGCCGGTGTCGACCGGCTGGGGGCCGAAGTCTTCACCTCCATGGCCGAGGGCCTGCAAGGCGCCGACATCGTGATGATGCTGCGCCTGCAACTGGAGCGCATGCAGGGCGCCTTCGTGCCCTCGACGCGGGAATATTACCGCTTTTTCGGTCTCGACCAGAAAAAGCTCGCCCAGGCAAAGCCCGGCGCGCTGGTCATGCATCCCGGCCCCATGAACCGCGGCGTCGAGATCGACTCCGATGTGGCCGACGGCATCCAGTCGGTGATCCGCGAACAGGTGGAGATGGGGGTCGCGGTGCGCATGGCGGTGCTCGATGCGCTCGCCCGCAACCTGCCCGGTGGAGGCAACGCCTGATGTCGCCCGATACCGCCTTGCGCGGCCGACCCGAACGCCGCGCCTATGTCAACGCCCTTATCATTGATCCTGCCCAGGGGCTCGACGGACCTGGCGGCCTCATCGTCGCCGACGGCCGCATTGTCGCCATCGGGCCCAAGGTGACGGCGGCATCGGCCGGCGCCGGCACGCCGGTCACCGATTGCGGCGGCAAGCTTCTGTTCCCCGGCCTCATCGACATGCGGGTGTTTACCGGCGAGCCCGGCAACGAGCACCGCGAGACGCTGGCATCCGCCTCCGAGGCCGCCGCCGCCGGCGGGGTCACGACGATGATCGTCATGCCCAACACCGATCCGGTGATCGACGATGCCGCAATTGTCGACTTCATCCTGCGCCGCGCCCGCGACACCGCCATCGTCAGGGTGGCGCCCATGGCCGCCCTCACCCAGGGCCTCGGCGGCGAACGCATGACCGAGATCGGCTTGTTACAGGAGGCTGGCGCGGTCGCCGTTACCGACGGCCGCCGGGCCATTGCCAATGCCCGCATCTTCCGTCGCGTCCTGTCCTATGCCCGAGATTTCGGCATGCTGGTGGTGCAGCATGTGGAAGAGCCCGCGCTTTCATCGGGCGTCATGAACGAGGGCGAGCAGGCGACCCGCCTCGGGCTTCCGGGCATCCCCGCCGCCGCCGAGGTGATCATGCTGGAGCGCGACATCCGCCTGGTGGAACTGACAGGGGCCAGATATCACGCCGCGCAGATTTCCGCTGCCGCCTCGCTCGATGTCATTCGCGCCGCCAAGGCGCGCGGCCTGCCGGTATCGTGCGGGGTGTCGGTCAACCATCTGGTCCTCAACGAAAACGACATCGGCGCCTATCGCACCTTCTTCAAGCTGTCGCCGCCGTTGCGCAGCGAGGCCGACCGCGTGGCGCTGGTCGAAGGCGTTGCCGACGGCACCATCGACGTCATCGTCTCCAGCCACGATCCGCAAAACGCCGACACCAAGCGCCTGCCGTTCTCCGAGGCAGAATTCGGCGCCATCGGCCTGGAGACGTTGTTTTCGGCCGCCTTCGGCCTCACCCGCTCGGGCAACGTGCCGCTAATGCGCATCATCGACGCGATGACGGCGCGCCCGGCGCGCCTCCTCGGCCTGGAGACCGGGACCCTTGCCGCCGGTGCCCCGGCCGATTTCGTCATCGCCGAACCCGACCAGACCTGGAAGGTCAAGGACTCCGGGCTGCGCTCGCGCTCCAAGAACTCGCCCTTCGAGCACCATGCCCTCGAAGGCCGTATTGTCGAAACGGTCGTTGCCGGTGAGAGCGTCTACGCCTACGATCGGCGCTGACGAGAGGTCAATCGGGGGAGATCACTGATGCCCGACTTTTCCGGGCTGGTCGGGGGGACCGGCTTCATCCTCGCCATTATCGGCTATCTGTGCGGGTCGATACCCTTCGGCCTCCTTTTCACCCGCATGGCCGGACTGGGGGATGTCCGCGCCATCGGTTCGGGCAATATCGGGGCGACCAACGTCCTGCGCACCGGCTCCAAAAAGATCGCCTTCATCACCCTGCTTGCCGACATCGCGAAAGGCACCGTGCCGGCCCTCATCGGCCTGAAATATGGCGGCGAGGCGGGCGGCCTGATCGCCGGGATCGCTGCCTTTCTCGGCCATGTCGTGCCGGTATGGCTGAGATTTCGCGGCGGCAAGGGGGTTGCGACTTTTCTTGGCGTTCTGCTCGGCCTGGCCTGGCCGCTCGCCCTCATCTTCATTGCCCTGTGGATCGGGCTTGCCGTCGCCTTCCGCATGTCGTCGGTGTCGTCGCTGGTGAGCGCCGCAGCGATGCCGGCCACGGCCCTGTACATTTCGCGGCCGGGCCTCGTTGTTGGCCTGGCGGCCATGGCCTGCGTCATCCTCATCAAGCATCGCGAGAACATCGTGCGCGTCTTCAGAGGCGAGGAATCGAAGATCTCGCTGGGCCGCAAGGGTTGATGGCTAGTGATGGCGCCCAACAAGCTCGACGACCGGGAAAGACGCGACTGGCTGCGCTTGATGATGTCGGAGCATGTGGGCCCGGCGACCTTTCGCCACCTGATGGCGCGTTATGGCAACGCGGCGGCAGCCCTTGCCGCGCTCCCGGACCTGTCGCGGCGCGGCGGGCTTTCACGGCCGGTGCGGATTTATCCCGCCGAGGCCGCCGAGGCCGATCTCGACCGGACCGCCGATATAGGCGCCCGCTTCATTGCCTCGAGCGAGGCCGGCTATCCGCCCCTGCTGCGCCAGATCGATGCCGCACCTCCCCTCATCTGCGTCCTCGGCGATGCCGCCTTCCTGCATCGCGCCATGGTTGCCATCGTCGGGGCGCGCAATGCCTCGGCAGCCGGACGACGCCTGGCGCGCGATTTCGCCGCTGCCCTCGGCGCGGCCGGTCTCACCGTGGTTTCCGGCCTGGCGCGCGGCATCGACGCCGCCGCCCACGAGGCAGCTCTCGACACCGGGACCGTCGCCGTCGTTGCCGGCGGCGTGGACGTTCTCTATCCGCCGGAAAATGCCGACCTGCATCACGCCATCGCCGCTCGCGGCGCCATCGTCAGCGAGATGATGCCGGGCGCAGTGCCGAGGGCAGAGCATTTCCCGCGCCGCAACCGACTCATTTCCGGCGTGGCACTGGGCACGCTGGTGGTCGAGGCGGCGCTGCGATCGGGATCGCTGATCACTGCGCGCCTGGCACTGGAGCAGAACCGCGAGGTCTTCGCCATTCCCGGCTCACCGCTCGATCCGCGCGCCGAGGGCGCCAATCGCCTGATCAAGCAAGGCGCTACGCTGGTCACCTCGCCCGACGAGTTGATCGAGGCGGTCGGCGGGCTGGCGGCGCAGGCGGAAAGGATCGGTCCCGACGATGCCGGCCTGTTCGAGCCTCACAGCGGGGCCGACTTCGATGAAGCTGACGGCAGTCACCGCGACGTGGTGTGGGGGCTGCTTGGACCGGCGCCGGTTGAACTGGACGATCTCATCCGCGAAAGCAACCTGCCGGCGCGTATCGTCAACGCCGTCGTGCTGGAACTGGAGATGGCCGGCCGGCTCGAACGCTATCCCGGTCAGCGGGTGGCCAAGCTGGCCTGAACAGGAGACCGGGGTCAGCTGGAACCGATGCGCGGCAAGTACCTAACCTGCTGACGGACTCTGCTCACCGGCCTTCTGACTCTGCTCAAAGGCATCGATATACGCCATTTCAAGGAGATAGCAGAGAAACTTCAGGTCGACCTCCTGCGCCCTGGCGCGCAGAACGATGAGTTCGTCGGCAATCTCGGCGGCCACCCGACCTTGCGTCGACGCCGTCAAACTGTCGGCGACCGATTCCGGTTCGCCGGTTGTCTCTCCCGGAGGTTTGGCGAGCGATGCTCGAGCTTGCCTGCTCATGTTGTCCGCCTCAATCTGCTTTGCCGCTCCGCTGCAGCGATCCCAACCGGCTTCGTTGCCGGCTGTTAGTGGTTGTCTCTGCCGTAGGGGAAGAAGTGCGTGCGAACCTGCCCAGCGAATACTGGCACATCTGGCGCTGGCAAGCTTGCTCCGCTTCCACCACGACTATTGATTGAGGATAGACGACGAAGCTCTTCAGTGCAACTTTATTGTGCATTATGTTTATATTTGCTACTTATACGTGCAACACCATAATGCCTTCAGGTCGCTTGCGTACTTGCCGACACTGCGTCCGCCAACGCCGGGTCGCCGCGTCCGGCAAGCAATGTCAGGCAGAATTCCGTTACGCCGTCACCAATGACGAGAGTGCGGTCGGATCATAACTGACCCGTTATACCGGATCACGGTGGTAGCGATCCTCGCTTGAAATCGCCATGCAGAACGCACCAAAACCGACCGATTCCTGCTCTTCATCATGATCGCGCCAACCATCAATCACAATCCTGAATGGTATCTCTACACGATCGCCGTCTTTGCGGGCGGTTGTAGAATTGCGGTGCGGCCCAGAAGGGGCCTTCCCGCCTCGGGGCTTGCGGGCACGGCGGCAATTCGACTATGAGGCGGGACCTGAGTTCCCGCCCGATAGATGCCGGACACCCCCCCTTCATGAATGTCGTCGTTGTCGAATTGCCCGCCAAGGCCAAGACCATCAACAAGTATCTGGGCAAGGATTATACGGTCCTTGCCTCCTATGGCCATGTGCGCGACTTGCCGGCCAAGGACGGTTCGGTCAGGCCCGACGAGGACTTTGCCATGTCCTGGGACATGGACGCCAAGTCGGCCAAGCGGGTCGCCGCCATCGCCGAGGCGCTGAAAGCCGGCAACAAGCTCATTCTCGCCACTGACCCGGACCGCGAGGGCGAGGCGATTTCGTGGCACGTGCTGGAATTGTTGAAGAAGAAGGGCATCCTCAAGGACAAGCCGGTGGAGCGGGTGGTGTTCAATGCCATCACCCGCCGCGCCGTGCTGGACGCCATGGACCAGCCGCGCCAGATCGACGCCGCGCTAGTGGATGCCTATCTGGCGCGCCGGGCGCTCGATTATCTGGTGGGCTTCACCCTGTCGCCGGTGCTGTGGAGAAAGCTCCCCAGCGCCCGCTCGGCGGGCCGTGTCCAGTCGGTGGCGCTGCGTATCGTGTGCGACCGCGAACTGGAGATCGAGAGTTTCAGGCGCCAGGAGTTCTGGACTATCGAGGGCACCTTCGCCACGGCGAAAGATGAAGTCTTCACCGCCCGTCTCGCCGGCATCGGCGACGCCAAGCTGGGCAAGTTCGACATCGCGGACGAGGCCGCCGCGCGCGCCATCGAAGCCGCCGTCAAGGACGGTCGCTTTGCGGTCGCCAGCATCGACAGCCGCCCCACCAAGCGCCATCCGCAACCGCCTTTCACCACCTCGACCCTGCAGCAGGAAGCCTCGCGAAAGCTCGGCTTTTCCTCCCAGCGCACCATGCAGACGGCGCAGAAACTCTATGAAGGCATCGACATCGGCGGCGAGACGGCGGGCCTCATTACCTATATGCGTACCGACGGCGTGCAGATGGCGGGCGAAGCTATCGCCGCTACCCGCAACGTCATCCAGAAGCTCTATGGCGAGCCCTATGTGCCGGGCGCCCCGCGTGCCTACCGCGCCAAGGCTCGCAATGCGCAAGAAGCGCATGAGGCCATCCGTCCCACCGAGCTTTCCCGCCTGCCCGCCGATCTGCGCCGCCATCTCGATGCCGATCAGGCCGCCCTTTACGACCTCATCTGGAAGCGCACCGTCGCCTCGCAGATGGAAAGTGCGGAGATCGAGCGCACCACCGCGGATGTGTCCGCGCAGGGCAACGACGGCAAGACCTACACTTTCCGCGCCACCGGCTCGGTGGTGCGCTTCGAGGGCTTCCTGAAGCTCTACCAGGAAGGCCGTGACGATGAGGAGGACGAGGAATCGAAGAAGCTTCCCGTCCTGGCGCGCGGTGACGTGGTGGGGGCGCGGTCGATTGCTGGCCAGCAGCATTTCACCGAGCCGCCGCCGCGCTATTCGGAGGCCTCGCTCATCAAGAAGCTGGAAGAACTGGGTATCGGACGGCCCTCCACCTATACCGCCATCCTGACGGTGCTGCGCGACCGCGGTTATGTGCGCATGGACAAGAAGCGCCTCATCCCCGAGGACAAGGGCCGCCTCGTCACGGCCTTTCTGGAAAGCTTCTTCAAACGCTATGTCGCCTTTGACTTCACCGCCAACCTGGAGGACGACCTCGACAAGGTCTCGTCCGGCGAAATCGCATGGAAGGACCTGTTGGCACGGTTCTGGCGGGAATTCGCCGCAGCGGTCGACGAGATCAAGGATTTGCGCGTTGCCCAGGTTCTCGATGCGCTCAACGACCTGCTGGCGCCGCATATCTTTCCCGAGCGTGCCGACGGCGCTCCGGCGCGCCAGTGCCCGTCCTGCGGCAACGGCCAGCTTTCCCTGAAGATCGGCAAGTTCGGCGCCTTCATCGGCTGCTCCAACTACCCCGATTGCCGCTACACGCGACAACTTGCCAACGGCGAGGACGGCGCCAGGGAGGCGGTGCCTGCTGAAGGCATCCTGCTGGGCACCGATCCGGAAACCGGCAAGCCGGTTACCCGCCATGACGGCCGCTTCGGGCCTTATGTGCAGCGCGCGCCGCTCGACGAGGGCGAAAAGCCGGCGCGGTCCTCCCTGCCCAAGGGAGTGGAGCCGGAAAGCGTCGATCTGGAATTCGCTCTCAGGCTGTTGTCGCTGCCGCGCGAGGTGGGACTGCATCCCGAAACCGGCAAGCCGATCACCGCCGGCCTCGGGCGCTACGGCCCGTTCGTGCTACACGACGGAAAGTTCGCTAATCTCGATGGTTACGAGGAAATATTCACGGTTGGAATCAACCGCGCGGTCGATCTGCTGGCGCGCCGCGCCGCCGGTCGCGGTGGCGCCGCGAAGCCCGCCGCCTTGCGCGATCTGGGCGCCCATCCGGCCGGTGGCGGCAACATCCAGGTGATGAGCGGACGTTACGGCCCTTATGTGAAATTCGGCAAGATCAACGCCACCCTGCCCAGAGGCACGACACCCGAGGCGGTTACGCTGGATGAGGCCGTCGCACTTGTCGCCGCCAAGGAAAAGAAGCCCGCCGCGCCGAAGAAGAAGGTCGCCCGGCCCAAACGGGCAGCGACAACGAAGTGAGCCCGCCCCGCAAAGGCAAGGCCGGCCCGCCGGAGCTCCCGAGCGAGGACGCCATTGCCCAATTCGTCGCCGAGGCGCCCGGACGGGTGGGAAAACGCGAAATCGCCCGCGCTTTCGGCATCCGCGACAGCGGGCTCAAGATGGAATTGAAGCGCCTGTTGCGCAAGATGGCCGACGACGGGCGCCTGGAGATGCGGGCGCGGCGCGTCCATGACGCTGCCGGCCTGCCGCCGGTGGCGGTTATCGAGGTCTCGGGCATCGATGCCGACGGCGAGGTGCTGGCTCAGCCCACAAGCTGGGATACCGACAACCTGGGACCGGCGCCGCGCATCGTCATCGTTGCCGAAAAGGTCGCCCACCGCCGTGAGGACAAGCAGCCGCCCGGGATCGGCGAGCGGGTGCTGGCCCGCCTCAATCGCTTGACTGGCACCGGCTTCGACTACGAAGCCCGCATCATCCGCCGCCTCACCCGGCAATCGAACCTCATCCTCGGAGTCTTGCGCCCCGTCCCTTCCGGCGGCTTTCGCCTGCAACCGGTCGACCGGCGGGCGCGCGGCGATTATGTGGTGCGGCCCGGCAATGCCGGCACCGCCAAGGCGGGTGAACTGGTGAGCGCGGAAGTCTCGCGCGACCGTGGCCGCGGCCTCATCGAGGCCCGCGTCATCGAGCGCCTGGGCTCCATGGACGATGAGCGCAACATCTCGCGCATCGCCATCCACCAGCACGGCATCCCCGACCGCTTCCCCGCCGAAGTCATGTCCGAGGCCGAAGCACTCGAGCCATTCGGGCCGCGCGGCGTCACCGACCTCACCCGCCTGCCGCTCGTCACCATCGACCCGCAAGATGCCCGCGACCACGACGATGCGGTGCACGCCATGCCCGACGACGATCCGGCCAATCCCGACGGCTTCGTGGTCACCGTCGCCATTGCCGATGTGGCGCGCTACGTGCGCCCCGGCACAGCCCTCGACCGCGAGGCACGGGCGCGCGGCAATTCGGTCTACTTCCCCGACCGGGTGGTGCCGATGCTGCCGGAAAAAATCTCCAACGATATGTGCTCGCTGCGGCAAGGCGAAATCCGCCCGGCGCTTGCTTGCCGCATGGTGTTCGACGCGAAAGGCGACAAGCGCGGACACCGCTTCGAGCGAGTCGCCATGCGCTCGGCCGCGCGTCTCAGCTACAGCCAGGCGCAGGCCGCCATCGACGGGCACCCGGACGATGCCACCGGCCCCATCCTCGATCGCGTGCTGAAACCCCTGTGGTCGGCGCACGACGCCTTGATGGCGGCCCGCCGTCGCCGCCAACCGCTGGAACTCGATCTGCCCGAGCGCAAGATCGTGCTGGATGCCCACGGCCTCATCGAGCGGGTCGTCACCCCGGAGCGGCTGGAAGCCCACAAGCTCATCGAAGAGATGATGATCCAGGCCAATGTGGCGGCCGCAGAGACGCTGGAGGCAAAAAGGACTCCCCTCGTCTACCGGGTCCACGAGGCACCGGCCCGCGACAAGGTGGCGGCTCTCGTCGATTTCCTGGCGACCGTCGGCATCTCGTTGCCCAAGGGCCAGGTTCTCTCGCCTGCTCATTTCAACCGCATCCTGCAACAGGTGGTCGGGCGCGACGATGAGCAACTCGTCAACGAGGTGGTGCTGCGAACGCAGGCGCAGGCCATCTACAGCCCCGACAATCGCGGCCATTTCGGCCTCAATCTCAGGCGCTACGCCCACTTCACGTCGCCCATCAGGCGCTATGCCGATCTCATTGTCCACCGCGGCCTCATCACCGCACTGGGGCTCGGCAGCGACGGCCTGTCGGAGGCCGACATCGGCAGGCTCGACGAGACCGCGGAGATCATTTCAGGCGCCGAGCGCCGCGCCATGGCGGCCGAGCGCGAGACCGTCGACCGGCTGATCGCGGCGCATCTGAAGACCTCGACCGGCGCCCTGTTCGCTGCCCGCATCGCCGGTGTCACGACGGCGGGCCTGTTCGTGCGGCTGGCCGAGACCGGCGCCGACGGGTTCATCCCCATGCGCACCCTGCCCGGCCGCTTTGTCCATGACGAAGTGCGCCATGCCCTCGTCGGCGCCTTGAGCGGCGAAACCTTCCAGCTTGGCGACCGGGTCGAGGTGCGCCTCGTCGAGGTCACCCCCATCGCCGGGGGCTTGCGCTTCGAGATGGTCAGCGAGGGCCGCGAGGGGGCTCAGCCGGTGCATCGCCGCTTTCATCCCAAGAAGGTCCCGGGGCGACGCAGCCGGCGGCGCTGAGCGGCTGTCGTTCATAGCCTTGTCACCGAGGCTTCGCCACGCTGTCATCCGGGCTTTCTAGGAACGGCAAGAGACGTTCCAACCGGGAGATGACCATGACGATGCTGCGCGCCCTGCTCTTGACAACGACCGCCCTCGCTGCCGCCTCGAGCGCCATGGCGGGCGATGCTCCGCTCAAGGTGAAGTCGGTGGAATTCACCTCCACCCCGGCGCCCGTTACCCGGCTTGAGATGTCGCAAGCCTACACCACGTCGAAGGCGATCGTGACGCTGGCCGACGGCACGGTGAAGGCATTCCCCCTCAGCTACGAGATCCTGCACCGATCGGGGGATTATGTGGCGGGCTGGTATGCCGGCCTCGTGGCCGACCGGTCGGGGACCCCGCTCCTGCAATCGGCACCCGACAAGGAGGGCAACATCGCACGCGGGCCGTTCTTTGCCCCCGGCGCCGACGGCACTTCGCTGCTGGTGGTTCCCGGCGCCAGCGTCGATGGCGTCAAGGGCAACACGCTGTTCGAAATCAACCATCTGGAATACGACGCCGCCGGCGACAATATCGATCCGACCAGGCCACCGTTGGACCTCTATGGCGCCCTGCCCATGGCCATGAACCTCACCGTCCTCGACCAGGATACAGCCACCGGCGCCTTGAAGCCGGTGAAACTGTCGAACGTCGATTTTTCCGCCGTCGGCGGCTTGTGGATTCCCTGCAACGGCTCGACCACGCCGTGGATGACCCATCTGGGCAGCGAGGAATACGAGCCCGACGCGCAGGTCTTCGAGACCAAGCCGCTGGAGGCCATGAACCTCTATTTCGGCACCCTCGGCAAGACGGCGGCCGAAGGCGGCGCCGATGCCTATCGTTATGGCCATCTGGTCGAGGTGACGGTTCACCCCGACGGCTCGACCGCGGCGGTGAAGCATTATGCCATGGGCCGCCTGGCCTTCGAACTGGGCGATGTCATGGCCGACCGCAAGACCGTCTATGTGGGCGACGACGGCACCGACGTCATCCGCGCCATGTTCGTTGCCGACAAGCCGGAGGACCTTTCGGCCGGCACGCTCTATGCCGCCAAGTGGAAGCAGACCGCCAGCGCGGGCTTTGCCGAAGCCAATCTCGAATGGATCCGCCTCGGCCATGCCAGCGATCAGGAGATCGCCGCGCTGATCGACAAGGGCATCACCTTCAGCGACATCTGGCAGGTCGCAGCCCCCGCCGCGGTCAAGGCCGATCCGGCGGCCTATGAAGGCTTCAGGGCCACTTATGTCTATACCGGCACCGGTTCCAAGACCAAGCTGGAGTACTACCGGCTGAAGCCCGGCATGGAGCAGGCCGCCGCCTTCCTGGAGACCCGGCGCTATGCCGCATGGCTCGGCGCCACGACGGAGTTCACCAAGATGGAGGGGCAGGCCCACAACATCGCCGACAAGAAGCTCTACACGGTGATGAGCTACGTGCGCGACGGCATGCTGGAAGGTCACAACAAGGACCGTCCGCAGGACGATATCCGCCTTGCCGGTGACCCCAAGGACCTCAATTGCGGCGTCGTCTATCAGAGCAACCTGGCCGGCGGGCGCACCGACAGCGACGGCAATCCCATTGCCAGCGATCTGGTCGCCGTCGACATGGTGCCGCTGATCGGCGGCGCCCGCCAGCCGGAGGGTGCCCCAGCAGGTCGCTATGACAAGTGCAATACCGAGATGGTCGCCAATCCCGACAATGTCCGCTTTTCGGAAGCCATGCGGACACTGTTCATCGGCGAGGATTCCGGCAACCACCTGAACAACTTCACATGGGCGCTGAACGTCGATAGCGGCAAGCTGGCGCGGCTGTTCAGCGCGCCAGCCGGCGCCGAAAATACCGGCCTCAACGTCTATGACGACATCAACGGCCATGCCTATATCACCGGCAACGTGCAGCACCCCGGCGCCGAGGAGGACCTGTCGAAATACCCCGACGAGATTCGGGACGGCTTGCGCCACTTCGTCGACGAACGCGGGATTGTGGGCTACTTCAGCGGCTTGCCGGCGATGACGCGTTGAGGTTCATTCGCGCCTTGCGTCATCCTGCCGCGCGACCGAGCGTGTGCTTCCCTTCAAAGCGCCGGAAATGCATGCTGGGGCATGAAGGTTTATACGGACAATCCAGGCGACCTCCCACCGGCCCTCGACAAGCCGCGGCGGCCATTGCGGCCAGCCATCTGGCGGGGCTTGCGAATGCTGTGTCCGGCCTGCGGCAAGGGCACCCTTTTCAGCCGCTACCTGAAGATCGTCGATAGCTGCCCGGTGTGCGGCGAGGAGTTGCATCACCATCGCGCCGACGATGGGCCGCCCTATTTCACCATGCTCCTGGTGGCGCACATCGTGGTGCCATTGATGATCATCGTTGAAAAGCTGTGGCACCCGGCCCTGTGGGTGCACTTTTCCATGTGGCTGCCGCTGGTGATCGTGCTTTCCCTGATGCTGCTGCCTTTGGTCAAGGGCGGCATCGTCGGGGTGCAATGGGCACTTTGCCTGCACGGCTTCGAATTCGCCGCGCAGTGCCGGCCGGCCAATCCAGGACGGGCCTAATTCCGTAGATGGTCCCGGCGCACGACGCCAACATGGCGTCGCCGGCGCTGTGCAGACAATCCTTTACGGTTCACTTCTTCGCCAACTTCGCCGCTTGCCTGGCCGGCGGTTGCGACTGGCCCGCTTCGGCGTTCGAGACCAGTTGACGCAGTTGCTGTCCGAGGCTGGCGATTCCGTCGCCGATATCGGAAACGACGTTGTCGCGGTTATCGATCGTCGAGGCCAGTTCGTCGAGCCGGCTTTCAAGGACGTTCAGTCTGGACGTTAGGTCAACGCTGAATTGTTCCACGAAATCCATGATCTTCTGATCGCGAATTCTGTTTTGTTCGTAAATCGGCTTCAACAGCAACTCACGCAAAACCTGCATTTCGTTCGTGGTGTTGGCTTTATCCGACATGCTGCCGTCCTGTATTTGCGAATCCCGAGAGCGGATACCATTGGAAAACTAGTGAATTGTGGTTAAGCCGATCTTAATTCGACCTTTCAATTCGAGAAGCGCCCGAGGCGGTCACATCTGGCTGTTGGCGTTGCCGGGCGGTCTCCAGCGTTACAAGGGCCAGGAAAATCAGGGCGCCGGCGAACTGCATGAAGCAGCCTTGCACGGGCGGCGCAGTGGCGGCTGGACTTGCCCTTGCGGACTTGGCATGCTCGCCACCCCAACCATCAGCGAGTGAAACCCTTGGACAGACCGAACGTGCCGTTGAATGCCGGCCACCCGCCCATGCGGCCGCGCGATGCCGCAACCCTGGTGATCGTCAGGCGCGATGGCAGCGAGCCGCGCGTGCTCATGGGCCGGCGCCATGCCGGCCACAAGTTCATGCCGGGCAAATACGTCTTTCCAGGCGGCCGGCTGGATGCCGCCGACTGCCGCCTCAGGCCCGCCGTCGATCTCGACCCGCGGGTCGCCGAACGGCTCGTCAAGCGCATGCGGGGACGTCCCTCGCCGGCCCGCGCCCGCGGGCTTGCCATGGCGGCGGTGCGCGAGACATTCGAGGAAGTGGGACTCCTGGTGGCGCAGCCGCATGGCGGCCGGCATTCAAGCCGCAACGCGGCGTGGCAGAAGTTCCTGGCGAGCGGCCATGCACCGGACCTCTCCGGGCTATACTATTTCGCCCGCGCCATTACCCCGCCCGGACGCCCGCGCCGCTTCGATACCCGGTTTTTCGTGCTCGATGCCGGACACGTCGCCAATCTCGACGCCCCCGTGACAACCGCTTCGGATGAAATTCTCGACATCAACTGGGTGACGTTCGCCGAGGCGCACGCTCTCGATCTGCCCAACATTACCAAGATCATCCTGCAACGCCTGGCGGCCGCGATGGTCAGCCCTGCCGGAATCGACCACACCACGCCGACGAGCTTCCAATATCTGCTCGGCAAGACCTGGCGTGAGGAAACGTTATAGGCGCTCCGGCGTCGTCCGGCGCTATCGGTGACGCTTCAATCAAGCGCACGCGCCGCAAGCGGCCGTTATGGCAGCGTGGCTTGCATCGTCGTCATGCAAGCCACACCGTTGTCAAAGCAGTGTCAGCCGCACACCCGGCCTTTGCCGCCGCTCATAAAAGTGATGCCGCCGCCCGATTTGATCGGGTGGCCGGTCGAGCACATGTTCTTGGCCGGTTTCATGTGCTTCATGGCCTTGGCATCGGCAACGCTGCTCATGCCCAAGGCCGCAAGTACAGCAAGAGCAACGAGAGTCAGGTTCAGCATCCTCATTTCCGTAGTCCCCCTTAGAGATTGAATTTCATCAACACCGTCGCTGGCTCAGGTGGTTTTTCGTCGCCTTGCCAAGCCACCGAACTAAGCCACCAAATCGGCGAGCCGGCAAGCGGGAAAATCCGGCGCCGGCTTGCCGATCTTGCGTTGCCGGGCGCTGCCTGGTCTGGCGCCGCAACACTGGACAAACCGGGCGCCTATCCGGTAAGCCACGCGCGGCATCAAGACGTCCTCACCGCGAGTGGCGCGCTGCATCATACGAGGAGTAGCAAAGAAAGTGTTGGAGCGGCGAACGCATCTGCAACGGCTGGAAGCCGAGAGCATAGAGATCATGCGCGAGGTGGCGGCCGAATTCCGCAAGCCGGTGATGCTCTATTCCATCGGCAAGGATTCCTCCGTCATGCTGCATCTGGCGCGCAAGGCGTTCTTTCCCGCCCCGCCGCCGTTTCCCATGCTGCATGTCGACACCACCTGGAAGTTCCGCGAGATGATCGCCTTTCGCGATCGCATGGCGGACGAGAGCGGCATGGAGCTTTTCGTCCATACCAACCAGGACGGCATCGCGCGCGGCATGAACCCGTTCGACCACGGCTCTTCGCTCTATACCCAGGTGATGAAGACCGAGGCCCTCAAGCAGGCCCTCGACATCCACAAGTTCGACGCCGCATTCGGCGGCGCGCGGCGCGATGAGGAGAAATCCCGCGCCAAGGAGCGCATCTTCTCCTTCCGCACCGCCAGCCACACCTGGGACCCGAAGAACCAGCGGCCGGAATTGTGGTCGCTGTTCAACACCCGGGTGAAGCCGGGTGAGTCCATTCGCGTCTTTCCCTTGTCGAACTGGACCGAACTCGACATCTGGCAATATATCCTGGTGGAGAAGATCCCCATCGTCCCGCTGTATTTCGCCGCCGAACGCCCGACGGTTGAACGCGGCGGCCAGCTCATCATGGTGGACGACGATCGCATGCCGCTCGACGAGGGCGAAAGGCCGGTGATGCGCCAGATCCGCTTCCGGACGCTTGGCTGCTATCCGCTGACGGCGGCGATTGAGTCGGATGCCACCAATCTGGAAGGTATCGTGCGCGAGATGCTGATCGCGCGCACCTCGGAGCGCTCCGGCCGCCTCATCGACCACGACGAAGCCGCCTCCATGGAAAAGAAGAAGCGCGAGGGCTATTTCTGATGCACGACATGACCGCAACCGCGCCCCAGCCCGACCTCCTGACCGAATTCCTGGTCGAGCAGGAATCGAAAGGCTTCCTGCGCTTTCTCACCTGCGGATCGGTGGATGACGGCAAGTCGACGCTCATCGGGCGGCTGCTCTACGACACCAAGCTGTTGTTCGAGGATCAGCTCGCCGCGCTGGAGAGCGATTCGAGGAAGCACGGCACCGCCGGTGAGGATATCGACTTCGCCCTGCTCGTCGACGGGCTGGAGGCCGAGCGCCAGCAAGGCATCACCATCGATGTCGCCTATCGGTTCTTTGCCACCCCGAAGCGCAAATACATCGTCGCCGACACGCCCGGCCACGAGCAATATACCCGCAATATGGCGACCGGTGCTTCCACCGCCGACCTCGCCGTCATCCTCATCGATGCGCGCAAGGGCGTGCTCACCCAGACGCTGCGGCATTCCTGCATCGTCTCGCTGCTTGGCATCCGCCACGTGGTGCTGGCCATCAACAAGATGGACCTGGTGGACTTTTCGCAGGAGCGCTTCGACGAGATCGTCGCCGCCTATCGCCCGTTTGCCGAACGTTTCCAGTTCGACAGCCTTCTCGCCATCCCGCTTTCGGCGCGCCACGGCGACAATGTGACGGTGAAGTCGGAGCGCACGCCCTGGTACGACGGGACCTGCCTCATCGATTACCTCGACACCATCGAGGTTGAGAGCGCTCGTGTGCACGGGCCGTTTCGCATGCCGGTGCAGTGGGTGAACCGCCCGCACCTCGACTTTCGCGGCTTTTGCGGCACCGTGGTGTCAGGGCGGGTGAAGCCGGGGGACCGCGTGGCGGTGGCGCGCTCGGGCCGCACCACGACGGTCGACCGCATCGTCACCATGTCAGGCGACCTCACCGAGGCGGTGGCCGGCGATGCGGTCACGCTGACGCTTGCCGATGAGGTGGATATTTCGCGTGGCGACTGCATCGCTGCCGCCGAACAGCGGCCGGAAGTGGCCGACCAGTTCGCCGCCCATCTCCTGTGGATGGCCGAGGACGAACTGATGCCGGGGCGCTCCTACTTGCTCAAATGCGCCGGCCAGACCGTCAACACCACCGTGAGCGACCTCAAATACCGCCTCGATATCAATACCTTCGACCACATTGCCGCCAAGACGCTGGAACTGAACGAAGTGGGCTTCGTCAACCTGTCGCTGGCCCACCCCATCGCCTTCGATCCCTATGTCGAGATCCGCGACATGGGGGCCTTCATCCTCATCGACCGTTTCACCAACCAGACGGTGGCGGCCGGCATGCTGGACTTCGCGCTGAGGCGCGCCTCCAACATCCACCTGCAGACGCTCGACGTCGACAAGGCCGCGCGCGGGGCCACGCTGCGCCAGCGCCCGGCCATCCTGTGGTTCACCGGCCTGTCAGGGGCCGGCAAGTCGACCATCGCCAATCTGGTGGAGAAGAAGCTGCACGCCATCGGCCATTCCACCTATGTGCTGGACGGCGACAATGTGCGCCACGGCCTCAACCGCGATCTCGGCTTCACCGATGCCGACCGGGTGGAAAACATCCGCCGCGTCGGCGAGGTGGCCCGCCTGATGATCGATGCCGGCCTCATCACGCTGGTGTCCTTCATCTCACCCTTCCGGGCCGAGCGGCGCATGGCGCGTGAACTGGTGGGCGAGGGCGAATTCATCGAGATCTATGTCTCGACGTCCCTGAAGCTGGCCGAGGAGCGCGATCCCAAGGGCCTCTACAAGAAGGCCCGGGCCGGCCAGATCAAGCATTTTACCGGCATCGACAGCCCCTATGAAGAGCCCGAGATTCCCGAAATGGTGCTCGACACGTCAGCCCACAGCGCCAACGATCTCGCCGATGAAGTGATCAACTGGCTGAAGAGGCGCGGCTACCTGCACTGATCCGGGGCGGCTCTTTCGCCTGTCCAAGAATCGACCGGGCCTCGAAGCGGTTCGCTGTCGAGGCCCGGTTCATTTTTCGTCAATTGTCAGCCGGCCCTGCCGGCAGGATTCAGCGCCGCGCGGACTTGCTGTCATGGCGCTCGCAATCGCTGTTCTTCGCAGGTGCAGCATCGCGGTAACCACTGCGACCCATGCCCGTGGCGGTCTGATAAACATTTGCGTAGGCTTCAAAAATCCAGTTCATGGTTTTTCTCCTTGGTTCTTGTGAGCCTAATATGGTGAATTCCATGGTGCGGCGCAAACGGCATTTTTGAACGCTTGACGTAACAAAAAGTTACGGGCTATTACCCTTCCCATGTCCCGCCGCCTGCCATCCCTGAACGCCCTTCGCGCCTTTGAGGCCGCCGCGCGGCATGTGAGTTTCACGCTGGCCGCCGAAGAACTGTTCGTCACCCATGCCGCGGTCAGCCGTCATATCCGTGAACTGGAGGAATGGCTCGGACTGAAGCTCTTCCGGCGTACCGGGCGCGGCGTGGTGCTCACCGAGGCGGGGAGCCGCTATGCGGGTGAACTCACGCGTTTGTTCGACGGCTTGAACGCGGCGACCCGCGACCTTTTGGCGGCCGCCGGAACGCGCCGCCTGGAGGTTTCGGTGGAACCGGCGATCGCTTCACGCTGGCTGGTCGCCCGGCTGGGGCGGTTCAACGCCTTGCACCCGGACATCGAACTGTCCATCGATCCCGACAACGACGTCTCCGACATGCGCTCAAGCGATGCCGAGATCGGACTGCGTTACGGGCGCGGAGACTGGGACGACATCGAGGCGATGAAGCTGACGGACCTGTCGATCTTTCCGGTGTGCTCGCCGGATTATCTCAAGCGCTTTCCCGTCGCCGCACCGGGCGACCTGAACGAACGCATTCTGTTGCACGAGGATTCGCGGCAATGGTGGCAGGACTGGCTGTCGGCGGCTGGTGCCGAAGCACATGGCGGCCAGCGTGGCCCGATGTTCCAGAACCATCTGGCGCTGGAGGCGGCCGAGGCGGGCCAGGGCTTTGCCCTGTCGGATCAGGTGCTGACCATCGATGCCCTCATCGAGGGCTGGCTGGTCAAGCCGTTTGCCTTCGAGCTGGCCGACCATGGCGGCTATTACCTGGTCAGGGCGGCCGGCACCCGCGAGAGCGCCCCGGCACGGGCATTTCGCGAATGGCTGATCGCCGAAATGGCCGAAACCGCGCGCACCTTCGCCGCGCTCAAGGCCAAGCGGCGACCGAAGGCGGCGCTGACCTAAGCGTCCTGCCTCGCCTTGCCCATGGCATCGAGCACCGGGTCGAGGCGGGTGCCCGGGATGTCGAGATGCCAGGCCCCGTCCACCGGGATCACCGCGCCCGAGACATAGCTGGCGGCGTCTGAGCCGAGGAACAGGCAGACATTGGCGATGTCGTCCGGCGTGCCCACCCGTCCCAGCGGCACGGCCCTTTCGACCCGCGCCATGGCTTCCGGCGTCGGCGCCAGGCGCGCCATGCCCTCGGTGCCGGCAATGGGGCCGGGGATCACTGAATTGACCCGGATCCCGTCCCTGCCCCATTCCAGCGCCAGTGTGCGGGTGATCATGTCGACACCCGCCTTGGCGGCGCACACATGCACCTGCCCGGTCATGGCGATAAGGGCCTGCGGCGCTGAAATGTTGATAATGCTGGCACCGGGCTTTTTCAGATACGGATAAGCTGCCGTCATCACGTGGTGGGTGCCGAGAACGTCGATCTCCATGACGGCGCGAAATCCGTTGGAGGAGATGTCGAGCGCCCGGGCGGGAAAATTACCGGCCGCCCCTGACACCAGAACATCGATCTCGCCGAACTCATCGGCCGAAGCGGCGAATGCTGCCTTCACCGCCTCGTTGTCACGCACGTCGGCGTTGGCACCGGCCGCCTTGGCACCCGTCGATTGTAGTTGCGCCACCGCGGCGCCAACCTTGTCGGCCTTGCGCGAGATGACGAAGACCGCGGCGCCTGCCCGCGCAAAGCCCAGCGCCACCCCGAGATTGATACCGCTGGTGCCACCGGCGGCGAAGACCGTCTTTCCGGTGTAGTCGAAGCTCATGCGAGGCCCCCTCCTACACTACATTGTCATTGATCTGAATCTGCGGCGGCGCGTCGGTGAAATTGGCGATATCGCCCATCACCTCGGCACCATGGGCCGCAACCGCGGCCTGGACGGCTTCAAGGCTTTTGAATTCGACCAGCGCGATGATGCGGTAGGGGGCCGGCGTCTTGGGATCGGGGGTGCCGAGACCCTTCAAGACCTTGAGCCCGGTCAGGCCGAGGGGTCCCCACAGCCTGTGCAACAAAGGACCGTGTTTTTGCAGATAATAATCCATATCGAATTTCGAGCCGGGGGTGTCGGGATACATGACGGTGATGGTGATGGACATCGGGGCGCACCTCCTTTGCGAGGCGCACATGCTAGGACACCGGGAAGCGGTGGGCCAGAGGGTCAAACCCGTTGCAGCGCATGGCCCCGCGACCATTGCGCAGGGCGAGTATTGAATTGGCCGCGCCAACGCTGCACGTTGCTGGCGAAGGCCTGTCAGCAGGAGCAGGACGTGGCAGATCTGTCGACATTCCCCATCACCGCGCGCTGGCCGGCCCAACATCCCGACCGCATCCAGCTCTATTCGATCAACAGCCCCAACGGGGTGAAAGCGTCGATCATGCTGGAGGAAACCGGCCTGCCCTATGACGCTCATCTGGTCGATATCACCAAGAATGAAAGCCGATTGCCGGAATACCTGTCGCTCAATCCCTACGGCAAAATTCCGGCCATCATCGACCCCGACGGGCCTGGCGGCAAACCGTTGGGGATGTTCGAGTCCGGTGCCATCCTCATCTATCTCGCCGACAAGACGGGGAAATTCATGCCCACCGATCCCGCCCGGCGCTGGGAGGCCATGCAATGGGTGTTCTTGCAGATGGCGGCGATCGGGCCGATGTTCGGCCAGGTTGGCTATTTCAACAAGTTCGCCGGCCGCGAAATCGCCGACAAGCGACCGCTCCAACACTACGTAGCCGAATCGAAGCGCCTGCTCAGCATCCTCGAATCCCGACTTGCGACGCGCGCCTGGCTGATGGGCGACGACTATACCATCGTCGACATCGCAACGGTCGGCTGGGTGCGCAATCTCGTCACCTTCTACGAGGCGCGCGACCTGGTGGATTTCGACGGCCTCAGGAACGTCCCCGCCTGGCTCGACCGTGCCATCGCCCGCCCCGCGGTGGCCCGTGGCCTCATGATTCCCGCACGCAACTAGAGCTTGGCGCGCAGGTCGCGTACCAGGGTGTCGAGGCCGATGCGGCGATGGCGCTTGAGGCGCTCGGCCGCGAGGATCGACTGGATGGCCCTGTCGGAGGTATCGAGATCGTCGTTGATGATGACATAGTCGTATTCCGCCCAGTGGCTGATCTCGTTGGAGGCTTCCGCCATGCGCTTGGCCACCACAGTCGCCGAATCCTGGGCACGGCGGATCAGGCGCTGGCGCAGTTCCTCCGCCGAGGGCGGCAGGATGAACACCCTCACCAGATCGTCGCCCATGCGGGCATGGATCTGCTGGGTACCCTGCCAGTCGATGTCGAACAGCACGTCCCTGCCCGCCGCCAGCCATTTTTCCACCGGCGCCAGGGGTGTGCCGTAGCCATTGCCGAAGACGTCCGCCCATTCCAGCAGTTCGCCGGCCTCGACCATGGCATCGAAGCGGCGGCGGGAGATGAAGAAGTAGTCCTTGCCCTCCACCTCTCCGGGTCGCGGCGGGCGTGTCGTCACCGAGACCGACATCACGACGCCGGGATCACGCTCCAGCAGGCGGCGCGACAGCGTGGTCTTGCCGGCGCCCGAGGGCGACGACAGCACCAGCAAGAGGCCGCGCCGGGCAATCTTCGATGCCGGCTGTCTACTCAATGTTCTGCACCTGTTCGCGCAACTGGTCGATCACCGTCTTCAATTCGAGGCCGGTGCGGGTGAGACCCGCATCGTTCGACTTCGAGCACAGGGTATTGGCCTCGCGGTTGAATTCCTGGGCGAGGAAATCGAGGCGCCGGCCTACCGCGTCGCCCGAAGCAACAAGTTCGCGGCCTTGCGCCACATGGGCATCCAGCCGGTCGATTTCCTCGCGGATATCGGCCTTGACCGCCAGCAGCATGGCCTCCTGGTTGAGGCGTTCGGGATCGAGCGGTGGCGACTGGCCGGCGAGCCTTGCCACCTGTTCGGCAAGCCGGGCGCGTATGGCCTCGGGCGTGCGCGACGGATTGGCCCTCGCCTCGTCGGTCAGGTTGGCGATACTGTCGAAATGCGCTGAAAGGATGGCCGCCAGCCGGCCGCCCTCCTCGCGCCGGGCCTCGACGAGGCGGGAAAGCGCCGTCTCATAGCTCGCAACAAGAGCGGCAAGGCGCTCACCCTCGACGGGTTCCTCGGCTTCGGTCTCGCCCACTTCGAGAATGCCGCGGACCTGCAACAGGCCCTCGATGGTGACCGGCGGGGCATCGAGGCGCCGCCGCAGGCTGGCCGCCAGGTTCAGGACTTCCTCGAGCACCGTTTCGTTGATGCGGATGCGCGAAGGCGTCTCGCGCCGGGCGATCTGCAACGAAGCCTGGATGTTGCCGCGCTTCAGCGCCTTTTGCGATTTCTCGCGCACCGCCGGCTCCAAGGCGTCGAATCCCGGCGGCAGGCGCAGGCGCACGTCCAGCCCCTTGCCGTTCACCGAACGCAATTCCCAATGCCATTCGAGCCCTTGATGCTCGCCGTCGGCACGGGCGAATCCGGTCATGCTGGAAAGGCTCATGGCGCGCAGACATCCCCGATGGTCGTGGCCTCGAATTGCCACAACTGCAAAGTTTAGGCTGCAAAACCTGCCGTGGGCAGGGGCTTCGGCGCTGGCCACTTCTCATGTCCGGCGAATTATCGCAAACTGCCGTTTCGCTTCCCGAGGTCAACACGGGAGACCCAGCCATGATGCTGCCCGAAATCGCTTCGTGCATGCACGGTCACATTCACTGGTTCAGCCAGCAGGTACTCGACTATTACCTGATGGGGAAATTCACCACCGGCGACTTCCTGCGCTGGTTCCACATGCCCAACTCCGACTACCTGTCAATCTCGGAGTGCATCGTCCACCGGCTCGATCCCAATTACGACCCGACGCAATGGGTGCCTGGCTTCTTCGAGGGACATATCCCGCCACCCTGCCCGCCCATCAAGCCCGGCTGCTTGACTTGAGGCGCAGCCGCGACGATCATCGCCGCCGACACTGGATTTCCATGCAAGGGAGCCGTTTTCCGTGAGCCAGTTTATCCGCTGGTACGATCAGGCATTGGCGGGCGAGGTATGTCGCGACATCATCGCCCGCTTCGATGCCGATCATCGCAAGATCGTCGGCAAGGTCTCCGGCAACCTCGGCGCCGAGGTCGACCTCAAGGCCAAGCAGACCAGCGAACTGGTGCTGCCGGACGAGGGCTGGAACGACATCAAGCAGGCGCTGGAGCGTTCCCTGTCGGTGGCGCTCGGCCAGTATCAGCGCGACGTCAAGTTCCTCGCCGGTTCCGATCACCGCGAGCTTTACTGCGAGCCGCTGCGTATCAAGAAATATGAGATCGGCGGCCAGTTCCACTGGCATATCGACTGCAATTCGGCGCAAAACTACGGCCGCTGCCTGGCCGCCCAGTGGTATTTCAACGATGTGGCCGAGGGTGGGGCCACCGAGTTCGAGGACCAGAAGGTCGCCATAGCTTGCGTTGAGGGCAGGCTAGCCTTCTTTCCCGTTGCCTGGACCTACCGCCATCGCGGCGCGCCGCCGGCGAGCGGGCCGAAATATGTGTGCACAACTTTCGTTCACCCGCGCTTCTAGGCGGCGGGCGGAACCGTCATTCAAGGGAGGCGTTCACGAGCATGGACATCCGAATAGATGTCGTCGAGGCCATCGGCAACACGCCGCTGATCCGGCTGAGGAAAGCCTCCGAGGCGACCGGCTGCACCATTCTCGGCAAGGCCGAATTCATGAATCCCGGCCAGTCGGTGAAGGACCGCGCCGCCCTCTTCATCATCAAGGACGCCATCGCCTCGGGCAAGCTCAGGCCGGGCGGCACCATCGTCGAGGGCACCGCCGGCAATACCGGCATCGGCCTTGCCATGGTGGCCGACGCCATGGGTTTCCGCACCGTCATCGTCATCCCCGAGACCCAGTCGCAGGAAAAAAAGGACACCCTGCGCCTGATGGGGGCCGAACTGGTCGAGGTGCCGGCGGTGCCCTACAAAAACCCCAACAACTACGTGAAATATTCCGGGCGGCTGGCCGAGCGGCTGGCGGCGGAATTGCCGGGCGGCGCCATCTGGGCCAACCAGTTCGACAACGTCGCCAACCGGCGCGCCCATATCGAGACAACGGGGCCGGAAATCTGGCGCCAGACCGACGGCACGGTGGACGGCTTCATCTGCGCGGTAGGCTCCGGCGGCACGCTCGGGGGCATCAGCGATGCCCTCAAGGCAAAGAACGCCAAGATCCAGATCGGGCTTGCCGATCCCATGGGGGCGGCGCTCTACAGCTACTACACCACCGGCGAGCTGAAGGCCGAAGGTTCCTCCATCACCGAGGGCATCGGCCAGGGGCGCATCACCAAGAACATCGAGGGCGCCGCCGTCGATTGCGCCTACCAGATCCCCGATGCCGAGGCGGTGCAGATCGTCTTCGACCTGTTGCAGCACGAGGGCCTGTGTCTCGGCGGGTCTTCCGGCATCAACGTCGCCGGGGCCATCCGCATGGCGCGCGATATGGGGCCCGGTCATACCATCGTGACGGTTCTGTGCGACTACGGCACGCGCTATCTGTCGAAGCTCTTCAACCCGGCGTTCCTGCGCGAAAAGGACCTGCCGGTGCCGGCGTGGATGGAACCCCGAAGCGTTGGCGTGCCGGAGGTTTTCGTCGATCCCGAGAAGGTTTAGGGCCTGTTGACAGTTGCGGTTGTGGTGCCGGTTTGACAGGATTGGCCCATATTTGCGGGGCTGAGGAGGAAGGACATGCTGGCATATTCGACGACGAAGCTGCGTGAAGATGGGCCAATCCTGTCAAATCCTTTCGGGACGCGGCCCATTTCGCTTCTGGACGTCACTTTGAGCGGCTTGAAGGGGTGGGCCCTACGGCGCCACTCAAAGCTAGCCAGAAACGAATTTGGCCACGCCGGCGCCGCAACTGCAACTGTCAACAGGCCCTAGAGCCGCCATGACCGAACAGGTTTACCGCCAGGACGCCTACCAGCGCGAATGCAAGGCAACCGTCCTTGCCGTCAACGAGCGCGGCGGCATCGTGCTTGATCGCACGGTGTTCTATGCCACTTCCGGCGGCCAGCCGGGCGACAAGGGTGTGATCGTCCTCGCCGACGGCCGCGAGATCTCCATTGCCACCGCCGTCTACGACGCCGACAAGGAGACCATCGTGCATGTGCCGGCCGCCCCCGGCGATGCACCGCCGGTGGGTACCAAAGTCACGGTGCGGCTCGACTGGGCGGCGCGCCATCGTCACATGCGGGTGCATACGGCGCTGCACCTGCTGTGCTCGCTCGTCCCCTTCCCCGTCACCGGCGGACAGATCGCCGCCGACGGCGGGCGCCTCGACTTCGACATCGACAACCCCGATGCCGTCAGCAAGGACGACCTCACCACGCGGATCAACGCGCTGATCGCCGCCGATCACGCTTTGAGCGAAAGATGGATAAGCGATGCGGAAATGGCGGCCAACCCGCAGCTTGTGCGCACCATGTCGGTGAAGCCGCCGATGGGAACCGGCCGGGTGCGGCTGGTGGCGATCGGCGAAGACGGCGCGGTCGATCTGCAACCGTGCGGCGGCACCCACGTCAAATCGACAGGCGAAATCGGCGGCATCGTCGTCGACAAGATCGAAAACAAGGGCAAGCAGAATTGACGCATCCGCATTAGTCTCCTCGATAGCGCCCCGGCCTGATGGGAGGAGAGATGGACGACAACCTGGTTTCAACCGAATGGCTGGCGACCCACATGGCGGCGCCCGACCTGGTCATCGTGGACGCTTCGTGGCACCTGCCGACCGCCGGGCGCGATCCCAAAGCGGAATACCTCGCCGAGCATATTCCGGGTGCCCTGTTCTTCGACATCGACGAGATCGCCGATACCGATAGCCCCTACCCCCACATGCTGGCGAGCGCCGAGAAGTTTTCCTCGCGCATGCGCAAGATGGGCATCGGCGACGGCAAGCGCATCGTCGTCTACGACACAGCCGGCCTGTTCTCGGCGGCGCGGGTGTGGTGGACGTTCCGCGTCTTCGGCCACACCGATGTCGCCGTCCTCGACGGCGGCCTCGCCAAGTGGAAGGCGGAAGGCCGGCCGCTGGAAGACGGTCCGCCGCCGCCGCGCCAGGAGCGTCATTTCACCGCCCGCCAGCAGGCCAGCATGGTGAACGATCGCCACGACGTCGTGGCGGCGATCGGCGGCAGCACCATCCAGATCGCCGATGCCCGTTCGCCGGCCCGTTTTGCGGCCGAGGAACCCGAGCCGCGCCCCGGCGTGCGCGGCGGCCACATGCCCGGCGCCCGCAACGTCCATTACGCCCGCCTGCTCGATGCCAGGGGCTGCCTCAGGCCGGTCGATCAGATCCGCCAGGCCTTTGTCGATGCCGGCATCGACCTGTCGCGCCCGGTCATCACCTCGTGCGGCTCGGGGGTAACGGCGGCCATCCTCCTGCTCGGCCTCGAACTCATCGGCCATAACGATCACGGGCTCTATGACGGCTCGTGGAGCGAATGGGGCGCCGACCCGGCGTTGCCGATCGAAACCGGGGGCGCGGCATGACGAAGGCAAAGCCCGGCGTCAGGCGGGTGGAGACCGTCGTCACCTTCCTCGAGATGACCGAACCGCAATTCCCGGTGCTGCATCCCCCCGCCAACGTGCGGGTGGCGATGATGCGCGCGGCGAGGCCGCCGTTGCATTTCTACCGCTATCTCTACGACGTCATCGGCCGCGATTTCGCCTGGGTCGACCGCAAGGTGATGGGCGACGATGAGCTGGAAGCGATCATCCATGCCGAGACGACCGATATCCGCGTGCTCTATGTCGAGGGAGCACCCGCCGGCTTCTTCGAACTCAATTCCGCCAACGAGGACGCCCTGTGGCTGCAATATCTGGGGCTGGTGCCCGACTTTCACGGCCGGGGGCTGGGGAAATTCCTCTTGTCGGAAGCCGTCGCGGCGGCCTGGGAGGCGGGGCCCGAGCGCCTCAGGGTCGAGACCTGCACGCTGGATGACCCGCGGGCGCTGCCGCTCTACCAGCGTGTCGGCTTCGTGCCCTATGCCCGCAAGGACAAGGTGATGGAGATCCCGGCGGGGATGTGAGGGAGGCTCTGGCGGGCGCCAGCAGTGGTTCCCCATTTTTCTCGTCATGGCGGTGCTTGACACCGCCATCCATTCCGCCGCCGCCTCGGCAAGCGGCGTGGCTGGCGGAATGGACCCCGTGGTCAAGCCACGGGGTGACGATTTTTTTTGGGGGGTGGGAGAGGCAATAAAACATGCCTCATCGTCTCCTGGGCCTTTTGCAGCCCGGAGGGTCCGGGGGTGAGGGAAGCGCCTGAAAGGCGCGAATGTTCAAGCGCAAAAGAAGGTTGCACCTCACCGGCGCTTCCCTCGCGGCCTTGTGGACGGGCGGCTGGTGTCTATAACGGGCCCCGCCTCGCCGGCCGGGCAGCGCCTCGTCTTCACGGCATCTTCAGCCGCCGAGGCGCCCTGTCACCGACCGGGTCAAAAGCGAAAACCCGCGTCCGGGCCGTAGTACCCGGACCCCTGAGCTTGTCACACCCGCACCCCGGGTCCCACCTGTCCGTTGCAGGAGAACCGGAGAGCCACACCCTCTTCCCGTGACCGGACGGCTCGCGAGACACGCCCCGGAATGGAAGAGAGCCGAATTCTTGTATAGCAATTTAATCCGTTTGTCAAGGATTATTTTCTAACCCAGCAAACCGCTGTGCTTGATGCCGTCGAAGATGAACTGCACGGCGAGTGCCGCCAGCAGTACGCCGAAGATGCGCGACAGTACTTGCACGCCGGTGACGCCCAGCAGACGATTGACGGCGGTGGCGGCCAGCATCAGGAAAAGCGTCAACGCCAGGACCGACAGCAGCGCCGCAACGGTGATGGTGACCTTCAAGTAATCGCCGTCATTGGCGGCCGCCGCCACCAGCAGGATCGAGGCGCCCATGGCCCCCGGACCGGCGATCAGCGGCGTGGCGATGGGAAAAACCGAGATGTCGGTGCGGGTCTTTGCCTCGATGTTTTCCTCATCGGTGGTCGAGGTGGCGCCGGAATGGCGGGCGAACACCAGGTCGATGGCGATCAGCAGCAGCAGGATGCCGCCCGAGGCCCTCAGCGCGGCCAGCGAAATGCCGAACATGTGCAGGATGCTTTGCCCGAAGGCCGCGAACGCCAACAGGATGCCGCCGGCGATGAGGGTGCCGCGGATGGCGGTGCGGCGGCGTTCGGCGGGGCTTGCGTGGGCCGTCAGGCCGGCGAACAGCACCGCCACATCGGGCGGGCCGATGGTGGCGAAGAACGCCATGAACGCGACCAGATAGGCTTCCAGCATGTTCCCCCGGCAATTCTTGAGTTTGACCCCTTGCGTCCGTTTTGCAAAGTCATTCCGGCGGAGGCCGGAATCCAGCGCGACACAGTACCGCCTCACCCGCTGCCCCTGGACCCCGACCTTCGTCGGGGTGACGAGTTCGGCGACGGATCGGACTTCGGCTCCCTTGGTATTACCCGCCCCCGTTGCACATCAAACGTTAGGGAAAGAGGCTCACCTGCTCAAGTCCCGATGTTTCGGCAAGCCCGAACATCAGGTTGAAATTCTGGATGGCCTGGCCGGCCGAGCCCTTGACCAGGTTGTCGAGGGTGGAGACGAGGATCACCCTGCCCGGCACCCGGTCGGCATAGACCGCCAGCATGACGTTGTTGGAGCCGCGCACGTATTGCGTCGCCGGGTTGACGCCCTCGGGCGCCAACGCCACGAAGGGCTCGTCCGCGTAGCGGTCCTGCAACGCCTTGCGGCAGTCCTCCGCCGTCGCCCCGCCCGCCAGCCGCGCATAGGCGGTGATGAGTTCGCCGCGGCTCATGGGAATGAGGTGAGGGGTGAAATTGACGATCACCTGGCGGCCGGCGGCGAGCGATATCTCCTGCTCGATCTCCGGGGCGTGGCGGTGGCTGGCGACGCCATAGGGCGACAGCCCCTCGCCCGCCTCGCAGAACAGGATGTTCTGCTTCAGCGAGCGCCCGGCCCCCGAGACGCCCGACTTGGCGTCGATGACAAGATCGCCGGCGTCGATGAAGCCCGCCTTGACGAGCGGCAAAAGCAGCATGAGGACGGCGGTCGGATAGCATCCCGGACAGGCGACCAGCCGGGCGCTCCCGATCGCCTCGCGGTAATGTTCGGTGAGGCCGTAGACCGCCTGTGCCTGCAGATCGAGCGCCCGGTGGGGGCCGCCGTACCATTTTTCGTAGGTCGCGGGGTCCCTGAGGCGAAAGTCGGCCGACATGTCGATGACCTTCAGGTGTTCCGGCAGCGCGGCGATCACCTGCTGGCTGGTGGCATGCGGCAGGCCGCAGAAAACCGCCTCGATGCCGTTCCAGTCCGCCTCCTCGTTGGTGACGAGGCCCGGCAGCCCGAGGCCGGCCAGATGTGGAAAGACAGTCTCCATGGCCTTGCCGGCATGGCTGTTGGCGGTGAGGGCCGCGATTTCCATGTGAGGGTGGCGCACCGCCAGGCGCACCAGGTCGGATCCGGTATAGCCCGAGGCCCCGATGACACCGATGCGAATTTTCCTCATCGCCCTGCCGCTCCATTAACGCCCTGTGATGGCGCCCCTATAAAGCCTTGCCGGCGCAAGTGCCAGTGCGAACAGCACTGGCGGAACGCATGATCGAGGCGCCGCATCCGGTGGCCGGACGATTTGCCGCGACTTGCCGGGAATGCCCAGAAAGACCTGCCACTTTTCTTAAGTTTCCTTCATAACATGCTGAATTAAATATAGTTTATGCCATCACATTGTTGTGCGATCGACTGGCAATTGCTGCACTGCACACTGATATCCAACGGTAGCGGCCGCAACGAAACAATCCCCTGCCAACATCCCCAGGCGGGCCGGGCCGCGACAAAGTGAAAGGAATTCGATCATGAAGAAACTGCTTTTGACAGCCGTCGCTCTCGCCTTCGTCGCCACACCGGCCATGGCCGAAAACGCCTTGCCAGGCGGTCTCTCGATGGCGCCTTTCGGGCCGATGGAAACGCACGCGCACGGCATCTATCCGCACGACCGGTTCACGGCCGGTGACATGGATGCCGATTCCGGTGCCGCCGTCGAACACGACGCCGCCGCATCGACCCGCGGCCAGGTGGCCCTGGGGGACATGGATTCCGACTCGAGCCAGTTCAACAATGGCTAACCGGGGCCGCCGGCGCCACGGCGCCGGTGCGAAGCGATCCCGAAAAGACCCGGACAAGTGGCGATCGCTCGCAGCCCCGGGGGCCCGGGGACCCGTTCCCCGGGCCTTCTCGTGCCAGGGACCGCCGGCTCAAGCCGGTGAAATCTCGACCTCGCCTTCGATCTCGACGGGAATGTCGAAGGGCAGTTCGGCCATGCCGAAGATGCGGCCCCAGCCCGACACGCGCAAGGGCCGGGCAAGTCGCCCTGCCCGGCCCTTTGCGCATTCGCTGGCCTCGCGCGATTCCAATAAGTTAGAGCAAGATCCTATCCGAAAAGTGGCTTCCACTTTTCGGCATCATGCTGCTAGCGCTTGGAGAACTGGAAGCTGCGGCGGGCCTTGGCGCGGCCGTACTTCTTGCGCTCCACCACGCGGGCATCGCGGGTGAGAAAGCCGTCCTTCTTGAGCACCGCCCTCAGGGCCGGCTCGAAATAGGTGAGCGCCCTGGAAATGCCGTGGCGCACAGCACCCGCCTGGCCCGACAGGCCACCGCCGGAGACGGTGCACACCACGTCGAATTCAGTGGCGCGCTCTGCCGCCACCAGCGGTTGCTGGATGATCATGCGCAGCACGGGACGGGCGAAATAGACATCGGCCTCGCGCCCGTTGATGGTGACGCGGCCCTTGCCGCGCTTCAGCCACACGCGGGCGATGGCGTTCTTGCGCTTGCCGGTGGCATAGGCGCGGCCCTGGGCGTCGATCTTGGGTTCCGGCAGGGCCGCTTCGGGGGTGATCCCCATGGCGGTCCCCAGGTTCTCCATGGATGTGGTTGCTTCGGCCATGGTTTCAGTCCCTCAGGGTGTTCTTGGGATTAAGCGCGGCGATATCCAGCGTTTCGGGCTGCTGGGCGGCGTGGGGATGCTCGGTGCCGGCATAGATGCGCAGATTGGAAAGCTGGGCGCGAGTGAGCGGTCCGCCCGGCATCATGCGCCTGACCGCCGCCTCAAGGACCCGCTCGGGAAAGCGTCCGTCGAGGATCTGGTCAGCCTTGCGCTCCTTGATGCCGCCTGGAAAGCCGGTGTGCCAGTAGTAGGTTTTGTTCTGGCGCTTGGCGCCGGTGAGCACGACTTTTTCGGCGTTGATCACGATGACATTGTCACCGCAGTCGACGTGGGGGGTGTAGATCGGCTTGTGCTTGCCGCGCAGGCGGGTGGCGATGAGCGCGGCGGCGCGGCCGACAACCAGCCCCTCGGCGTCGATCAGCACCCATTTCTTGTCGATCTCGGCGGATCGCGCGGAATAGGTTTTCATCGATGGGTCCTGTCCAGGGTTTGAAGAACGTCGTGCCGCCTTTCCGGCAACCGGATAGCGCGGCAGTCGGCGGTCTCCTAGCGCGAGGGCACGCCGCCGTCAAGCGAATTGCAACCGGAAATGGCGAAAATTCGGCAATGATTGCAAAGTTTTACGATTGCGGTATTCTGATACCTCAAGACCAGTCGATATCCGGCGACATGAAATAGGTGGTCTGGGCGTGGGCAACCAGGCGCCCGTCGCCGGACGAGATGCGGGCATCGATGACCGACAGGACGCGGCCATGCTTGAGGAGGTCCACCCTGCACACCAGATCGCCGGCCTGAGGCTTTCTGAGGAACGATATCTGCAGATTGGACGTGACGCACAGCCGCGCCGCTTCGCCATGCAGCGCCAGCAGCATGAAATAGGCCGCGACATCCACCAGTTCCATCAGTGTCGGGCCCGAAATCGTGCCGCCGGGCCGCAGATGGGCATCGTCGGTCTTCTGGCGCACAGAAATCGAGGTTTCGGTGATGTCGTCGATGACATATTTGCCGGGATCATCGAAGGCCTGGGGAAATTCGACGGTGAGGAAGGCAAAAATCTCCTCGGCATTCCATTTCAGTCGCTTGCTCATGGCCCCTGCACTTGTCCCTTGCCGCTGCGGGCAAACCCCGGTTGCCGGATGCGCTTCCACCTGCGATTATTGCCGGCGGGGGTAGCGCGATACCGGAGACGGCTCGCATGCGGCATCGAGCGGCACCGATCCTCGTGGGCTTGTGCCTCATGGCCCTCAGCGGCGCAATCCCCTTTTCGGCGGCGCTGGCGGCACGCGGTGACCGCGAACACGGCAAGGCCGACTTCATGGCGCGCGACGACGCGGGCGACGAGCCTGCCGCCATCCCCTATACCGACATGCCGGTCGAGCGCAGCGTCGAACTGAGCCTCGATGCCGCCCGCCGGGCGCTCGATGCCTATGCGGCGGTGCGCGAACGCTATATCGGCGATGACCTCGACCATTACCCGACGCTGGAGGCCTTCGCGGCAGCCAGCGCGGCGGGACGGCGCTTTGCCGCCGATATTTCCTCGTTCGGCTTTTCGGGGGTGGGCGAATGGAACCGCATCATCGTCTCCATCGGCTATGCCCTCGATGCCGTGGTCGACAATGCCGATCGTGACATTCGCGCCCAGATCGCCCGGCTCGAACAGGACCAGACCCTCAGCCCCGGCAAGCGCGCGCGGATGATCGCCAACCTCAAAGCGCAGTTGCCTTCCGAGAGCAACAAGATCATCGTGCGTCAACTCATTCTCGATCCACTCTACCGCGACAAGCTTGCACTGCTTGCGGTCTATGAATAAGTGAAAGCCATGCCGACCCAATCCGCCGCCGCACCCGCCATTGCCGAAGAGACCGTCCTGCGCCATGACGCGGAGGGCGTTGCCCGTCTGGTGCTCAACCGGCCCGCCCAGCGCAACGCCCTCAACCAGGCGATGCTCGAACGGCTGACCGCCGAAATCAACGCGGTCTCTGCCGACGACAGCGTGCGCGCCGTCATCCTCGCCGCCAACGGTCCCGGTTTTTGCGGCGGCCACGACCTGCGCGAGATGACCGATCATCGCGGCGATGCCGACGGCGGACGCGGTTACTACGAAAAGCTGTTCGAGACCTGCTCGGCGATGATGCTGGCGATCGTCAATTCGCCGAAGGTGTTCGTCGCCGAGGTGCAGGGCATTGCCACTGCCGCCGGCTGCCAGCTTGTCGCCACCTGCGATCTGGCGGTGGCAAGTTCCGCGGCGCGCTTTGGCGGCAATGGTGTCGATTCAGGGCTGTTCTGCACCACCCCCATGGTCGCCCTGTCGCGCAACCTGGGGCGCAAGAAGGCGCTGGAACTGCTCACCCTGGGCCGCCTGATGTCGCCGGAAGAAGCGCTGTCGGGCGGGCTCATCAACCAGGTGGTGGCGCCGGATGCCCTGCAGGACGCCGCGCGCGATATCGCATCGGCCCTGGCGCGCAAGTCGCGCGCCGTGCTGGCGCTGGGCAAAAGGGCCTTTTACGACCAGCTTTCCATGCCGCTGGACGAGGCCTACCGGTTTACCTCCAGGGTCATCGTCGACAACATGATGATGCAGGATGCCGAGGAAGGCATTTGCGCTTTCCTGGAAAAACGCAAGGCCCGCTGGCGGGACGCCTGATGCTTATGGACCACGATAATTATTCCGCCGACTACATTCGCGACGTCCTCACCTCGGTGAAGTCCGTCGCGCTGGTGGGCGCTTCGGCCAACACCGTGCGCCCGTCCTTTTTCGTGCTGAAATACCTGCTCGACAAGGGCTACGAGGTTTATCCCGTCAATCCCGGATTGGCCGGCAAGGAAATTCTCGGGCGCCCGGTGCACGCCAGCCTCTCCGACATTGCCGCAGCCATCGACATGGTGGACATCTTCCGCAATTCCGATGCTGCCGGCGCCATCGTCGATGAGGCGCTCACCCTCGTTCCCCTGCCCAAGGCCGTGTGGATGCAGCTTACGGTACGCAACGACGAAGCCGCCGCCCGCGCCGAGGCGATGGGCCTCAAGGTGGTGATGAACCGCTGCCCCAAGATGGAGTACGGCAAACTGTCGGGGGAATGGGGCTGGGTCGGCGGCAATTCCGGCGTCCTGTCGTCGAAACGACAGAAGCTGCACGCCTCCGGCAAGCTGCAAAGTCTCGGTCTTGCACCCTCCGGCAAATGACCGCCGGCAGAGGCCGGGCTATTGATCTGGTGCCGCGATACGGCCCATAACAGCCGCTCCCATTCGCCTGACAGAGGAGACAGACATGAGCGAGCAGGCCCACGGTTTCGATACGCTGGCCATTCATGCCGGCGCCCAGCCCGATCCCGCTACCGGCGCGCGCGCCACACCCATCTACCAGACCACGTCCTATGTCTTCGAGGACACCCAGCACGCCGCCGACCTGTTCGCCCTGAGGGCCTTCGGCAACATCTACACCCGCATCATGAACCCCACCCAGGCGGTGCTGGAAGCCAAGGCCGCGGCGCTGGAGGGCGGTACGGCGGCGCTGGCGGTGGCCTCGGGCCATGCCGCCCAGCTCATCGTTTTTCATTGCCTGATGCAGCCGGGCGACGAGTTCGTCGCGGTGCGCCAGCTCTATGGCGGTTCGATCAACCAGTTCAACCATTCCTTCAAGTCGTTCGGCTGGAACGTCGTGTGGGCCGACATGGAGGATATCGCCAGCATCGAAAAGGCCATCTCGCCCAAGACCAAGGCCATTTTCTGCGAATCCATCGCCAATCCCGGCGGCCGCATCACCGACCTCGCCGCTGTCGCCAAGGTGGCCCAGAAGGCCGGCGTGCCGCTGGTCGTCGACAACACGCTGGCCTCGCCCTATCTGTGCCGGCCCATCGAGCACGGCGCCAACATCGTGGTGCACTCGCTCACCAAGTTCATGGGCGGTCACGGCAACTCCATGGGCGGCATCATTGTCGACGGCGGCAACTTCGACTGGTCGAAATCCGGCAAGTACCCGATGCTGTCGGAGCCCAATCAATCCTACAACGGCATGGTGATGCACGAGACCTTCGGCAACATCGCCCTTGCCATCACCGCCCGCGTCATGGGCCTGCGCGATCTCGGGCCGGCGATTGCCCCGCTCAACGCCTTCCTCATCCTCACCGGCATGGAAACCCTCTCGCTCAGGATGCAGAAGCACTGCGACAACGCCGTGAAGGTGGCCGAATGGCTGTCGAAGGACCCCCGCGTCTCATGGGTGAACTATGCGGGTCTTGCCAGCGACCGCCAGCACAAGCTGGCGCAGAAATACTGCCCCAGAGGCGCCGGCGCCGTCTTCACCTTCGGCCTCAAGGGCGGCTACGAGGCGGGCGTGCGCACGGTCTCAAGCGCCAAGCTCCTGTCGCATCTGGCCAATGTGGGCGACACCCGTTCGCTGATCATCCATCCGGCCTCCACCACCCACTCGCAGCTCTCGCCCAAGCAGCTTGAGCAGGCCGGCGCGACACCCGACGTGGTGCGCCTGTCGATCGGCATCGAGGATGTCAAGGACATCATCGCCGACCTGGATCAGGCGATGGGGTAGTAAGGTTGTGAAGGTGCCACAGGGCGGCTGCCAGCAGGATGAGCGCACCGCCCTGATGCGCCAGCCCCAGATCGATGGGCACCCGGGTCAGCAGGGTGGCGATGCCCAGCGAAATCTGCGCCACCACCACGACCAGTAGCAGCGCCGCCGAACGGAAATGTTGCGGCGGCCCGCCCAGCGCCAGTACGCGCGCCGCATGGACAGCGATGGCCAGCGCCACCACATAGGCGAGCGTGCGATGGTCGAACTGCACGGTCATGGCGTTCTCGAAGAAATTGCGCCAAACGGGCTGCATCGCCAACAGGCCGTGCGGCACCAGCCTGCCGTCCATCAAGGGCCAGGTGTTGTAGGCCATGCCGGCATCGAGGCCGGCCACGAAGGCCCCGGCGGCCAGTTGGGCGAAAATGAGGACGACGATCGCCAGCGCCATGACGCCGGCGCGGCTCGAGACGAGGCTGCGGCGCGGCCGGCCGATGCCGAGCCCGGTCCAGATGAGGGCGGCATAGATGAGGGCGGCGACGCTCAGATGGGCGGCGAGCCGGTACTGGCTCACATCGGTGCGGTCGACGAGACCGCTTTCCACCATGAACCAGCCCAGCGCCCCTTGCAGGCCGCCGAGGATGAACAGGCCGATGAAGCGCGGCAGCATGGCGCGCTCGATGCGGCCGGCGAACCACAACAGCCCCATGGGCACGATGAAGACCAGCCCGATGAAGCGGCCGAGCAGGCGGTGCGACCATTCCCACCAGTAGATCGACTGGAACTCAGGCAGCGTCATGCCCTTGTTGAGAAGCTGGTATTCGGGGATCGCCTGGTACCTTGTGAAGGCGTCGTGCCAGTCGGCGGCATTGAGCGGCGGAATGGCGCCGAGGATCGGCTGCCACTGGGTGATCGACAGCCCGGAATGGGTAAGGCGCGTCGCCCCGCCGACGATCACCATGGCAAAGACCAGGGCGGCCACGGCAAAGAGCCAGGCCCGCACCAGCCTGTTTGAATGTTCGTCTAGCCTGCCGGCCGCGGCGTATGTCGTCATGTCAGCCAATTCCCTTTCACGGGCCCCTCGTTTAGCAGCATCGCCGGCGACGGCAACTGAGCCATCCGCCGCACCGGGTCACGGCTTGCGCAAAATGTTACCCGAAAAGTGGCGACCACTTTTCGGCATCATGCGCGGTCATTGCAGCAAACGGGGCGAGCCTGTATTGACCAAAGTCATGCGGCTGCGCACGCGCAAATTCATCGGGGTCCTCGCCACCGTCTCCTTCATGATCGTCTATTCGCTGGTGGCGATGGCGGTGGGCGCGGTGTGGCTTGGCCCCAGACCGGCGTGGCTGCAACTGGCCTACTATATCGCCGCCGGGCTCGCCTGGCTGCCGCCGGTGATGCTCATCATCCGCTGGATGTCACGCCCGCCTGAGGAAACCTGAAGCCTCAGGCTGCGCCGACCTTGCGGAAGCCGTTCCACAGGGCGAAGGCGGCTCCCGACAGCAACACATCGACGTAGCGCAGCTTCTGGTAGCCGCCATTGAGCGACACCCGCGGCAGCGCCGTCAGGTGATCGCCATGGGCGCGGTAGATGAGGCCCTTGCGGGTGGTGACGGCGGCCTTGAAGCCGGCCTCGGCGATGAGGTCGAAGTCGCGCGGGCCGGCGGAGGTGGCATCGCCGTAAGGATAGGAGAACACGTCGGGCCGCCGGCCGATCTCACGCTCGATGCGGTCGCGCGACTGCACGACCTCGGCCATGGCCATCTCGCGCGGCAGTTTGGCGATGGCATAGTGATGGACGGTGTGGGCGCCTATGGTGCACAAGGGATCGGCGGCGATGCGCCGCACTTCGTTCCAGTCCATGGCATCGGCCCGGCACATGGCGTGCAGGTTGATGCCGTGGGTGGCGCAGACTTCATTGATCCAGGTCCGCTGCTCGTCTTCCGGCATCTGCCTGAGCGGCCAGTAGAGGCGCTCGAAGGCTGCCTGCTTTTGCGCATCAGTTTCGGTCGCCAGCACGATATCGGCACCGTCCAGCCGGGTGTTGATGGACTGGCTGTCGGCGATCAGCGCCTCGAGACCGCGCCACCACAACTCGCACTGACCATCGGTGATGGCGGGGGCGATAAAGATGGTGAAGGGGCATTGGTGATGGGTGAAGATCGGCCAGGCGTGGTCGAGGTTGTCGCGGTAGCCGTCGTCGATTGTGAAGACGGCAAAGGGACGTTCGCCCACATCGCCTTGCTTCAGCCGGTCGGCCGCCTCGCCAAGCGACAGCAGCTCATAGTCGCGCGCTTTCACGAAGCTGATGACTTCATCGAGGAATTCCGGCGTCACCTCGAGACCGGCATTGGGCGCAAAGCCCTCGCCCGAGCCGCCGCCGGGACGAACGTGATGCAGCATGAAGATGGCGCCGACGCCCCGGAACGGCGCGCCCAGCAGCTTCGATGTGCCGGAGAAATATAACAGATCCATGCTGGTGCGCAGGATCGCGGACTTGCCCATGGAAAACCCATCGAAGGAATGAAGGCTGCGGATCAACCTCACCCTAACGGCAAAAAATTTACGATGGCTTTCCGGCGCGCCAGAAAAATCGCTGCCGGCATTAGCAGTTATCAGGCGTTGGCGGCGATCGGCGGCGTCTTTGCCTCGTCGGATACCGGTGCGGGGGCGCCGACCTTGATGAAGCGGGTGGCACGGGCGCCGAGCCGGCGGAGGTGTTCGAGGATGACCCCGGCATCGTGCGCGCGGCTGGCGGGCGCAAACAGCAGGATACCGAGGCATTTGCTTATCATCCGGCCGGGCGCAAGATCGTCGTGGGCAACGGCCCCGACGTACAGCAGCACGATGTCGTAGGCCTGTTCCAGGGCATCGAGAACCATGTCGAGGCGTTCGCCGGCCGGCCTTTCAGCATCGTCCTTGCCGGCCGGCAGGAGATGTACAGATGAACGGGAATCGCGCACGATAACATCGGAGAACGCGGCATGCCCGGCCACGAGGTCGCAAAGACCCTTGCCGGCGTCGATGGCAAAGAAGCGGGCCAGCGGCCACTCGCGGCTACCGGCATCGACCACGATGATCCTGACGCCCTCACCTGCCGCGGCGCGTGCCAGTTCGACAATACCCTGGGCGGCGACTGAATCGGTGCCACCATCGCACGCCACGCCGAAGCGCTTGATGTCGAGGCCCCTATGCTGGTCGACGAGCCATGTGGCCACCGGCCCCAGGGCGGCATGTGCGACCGCCTGCTGGCGCGCTTCGACCTCCTTGCGGACGAGGGCGAAGCCGGACAGCCGGTCCGCCAGCGAAGGGGTTTCGGGCGTCCTGGCGGGCAAGTCAAAGAGTCCGCCGGGTAGTGGACGACCGCCGGTCTCCAGCGGATTCGCGGTATCGAAGACGCGGTTCGCGGCGCGCATGACTTCGGCCAGGAAGGCGATGCCAAGGGCAAGAATGAGGCCGCCCACCAGGCCGATGGCCACCATCGGGCCGACCTTGGGATAGGATGGCTGGGCCGGCGGATCGGCGCGCGCGATGACGCGGGCCAGCCCCGGCTGGGCATCGAGCGCAATGCGGGTGCTGGCATCGGAAAAGCGCGCGAGGAAGGTTTCAAGCAGGGTGCGATTGGCGGCCGCCTCGCGCTCCAGCGCGCGCAGCTTCACTTCGTCCTGATTGTCGGTGGAGGCCGTCTTCTTGAGTTCGGCGAGGCTGTTGCGCAACGAGGTCTCGCGGGCGGCGGCGAGCTTGGCCTGCTGTTCCAGGCTCTGGACGACCTTCAGCGCCTCGGCCCTGATCTGCCGGTCGAGGTCGGCCAACTGGCTTTTCACGCCGATGATCTTGGGGTGGTTGGCGAGATAGACCGTCGACAGGTCGGCCAGCGTGCGCTTGAGCGCGATCTGCTGCTCACGCAGCCGCTGGATGAGCGGCGAATTCAAGACGTCGATGGAGCTGTCGACAGTGCCGGTGCGGGCCAGGAGTTCGCGGATCGACTGTGCCTTGGTCTGTGCCTCGGAACGCTGGGTCTCGGCAACGACGATCTGCGTGGACAGCTCGGAAAGCTGCTGGCCGGTGAGGGTCGATGTACTGCCGCCCTTCAACAGGCCGGCCTTGGCACGGAATTCCTCCACCGCGGCCTCGGAGACCACCACCTTCTTGCGCAGGCTCTCGATCTGCTCGGAGAGCCAGGTGCGCGCCCTCCTGGTTTCCGCGGACTGAACCTCGCGGGTGGCGTTCACGTAGGTTTCGGTGGTGGCATTGGCCAAAGCCGCCGCCATGCGCGGATCGCGTGAGGAGGCTTCGACCACAATCACCTTGGATTCGGGGATCTGATAGGCCTTCACCTTGCTGTAATAGGCCGCCAGGGCGCGCTGCTCGGGGCTCTGGCGACGCGGATCGGCGGAAAATCCCAACGCCACCGCAATCCGCTTGAGAAGGCTCAGGTGGATCGGCGCGGCATTGAATTCGGGACTGTCGGTGAGATGCAGCTTGTCGATGACCTGCTTGGCGATGTCGCGCGACTGCATGACCTCGACCTGGCTCTGCACGTCGGCGGGGCCGATCTGCTGGCGATTGGCGGCGCTCTCATTGGGTTGCGCCCGGTTGAACGGCGTCTCCAGATTATCGACCAGCACCTGCGCGCTGGTGGTGTACCTGGCAGACGACATGATGGCGACGCCGTAGGCCATGAGGCCGCAGACGACAGCGAACAGGATGATCGTCAGGCGCCGCCGCCAAATGCCGGCAAGGACGTCGCGAAAGTCCATGGAGATGACCTGAACGTCGCCCGGCAACCGGCTCGCCGGCGCAGCATTTGTTGTTGGTCCCAGATTTGGCATATGCACTACGAATCCTGCGGCATTCCCCGTGGCCTTGGCTGCGACAATGGGTATTCATGGTAACCATTCCCTTAACACCCCTCTCCTGCCCCGGCCGTCGAGGCAGGGGCTTAAGCACTTGCTAACCATAGCGCTCTAGGCTTCGCCATCTGTCCAGTCGACATCGGGTGGGATGATTGTGCGTATCCGCTTCTTCATATTCCTCGCCATGGCGCTCATGCTGTCTGCGTGCGCCAACACATGGGACCAGAACCCGCCGGTAGCGGCACCGGGTGGCGTGTCGGTTCTCGAAGACGGCTCCATCGTGCAGGGCAGCGACCAGGTGTCGAGCATCACCCGGGCCCCTGTCGTCAACCAGAAAGGCACCGTGCCGCCCTACGGCACCCGCGGTCTGGCGGCGGCTTATGAGTACGGCGCCGGCTATCGAATCGGGGCCGGCGACCGCCTGACGATCCGCGTGGTCGGGCAGCCCGATCTCAGCAACGACTATATCGTCGACGGCTCCGGGACCATTTCGTTCCCCCTCGTCAACACGGTCAGCGTCGCTGGCCTGTCGGCCGCGCAGGCCGGCCGCGTCATTGCCGCGCGACTGCGCAACGGGTTTCTGCGCAATCCCGACGTGACCGTGCAGGTCACCGAACTGCGGCCGTTCTATATCCTGGGACAAGTCAACCAGGCCGGCAGCTTTCCCTATCGCTCCGGCATGACCGTGCAGAACGCCGTCGCGATTGCCGGCGGTTACTCATCGCGAGCCAACCAGGGCAAGGTCCTCATCACCCGCAAGATGGCCGACGGCACCCACAGTTTCGAGGCGCCGGTAACCACGCAGCTCTACCCCGGTGACATCGTCTATATCCGGGAACGCTGGTTCTGATTGCCGCGATGCCGGCAGCCCCTTCCATCGTGCACGTGCTGAGGGCGCCGGTCGGCGGGCTGTTCCGTCATGTCCGCGACCTCACCAGGGCCCAGGCGATGGCCGGCCACCGGGTCGGCATCGTGGCGGACGCAGGCAGCGGCGGCGACAGCGCGGAACGGGCGTTTGCAGAACTGGCGCCACACTGTGCGCTCGGCATCCATCGCGTGGCCATGGCCCGCCTGCCCGGCCCCGGCGACATGGCGGCCATTTCGCGCATCGCTGCCGCTCTTGCAGATATCAGGCCGACGATCCTGCACGGCCATGGCGCCAAGGGCGGACTCTATGCCCGCCTGACGGCGGCACGGGTCGGCGCCCGCGCCTTCTATACCCCGCATGGCGGGGTTCTGCATTACGCCTGGGCCTCGCCGGCCGGCGCCCTGTTCCTGATGACCGAAAGGTTGCTCCTGTCACGCACGGCGGGGCTGGTCTTCGTATGCGAATATGAGCGTTCGACCTTTGCGCGCAAGGTCGGGCTTGGCGGGCGTCCGGCCCGGGTGGTGCACAACGGCCTGTGGCCGGAGGATTACAGCGCGGTTACTGCGGCGGGAAATGCGGCCGACGTGCTGTTCATCGGCGAACTGCGCCATCTCAAGGGCATCGATGTGCTCATCGCCGCCCTTGCCGTGGCCGGTGCGCGGCGCGGCCGCGCAGTCACGGCCAATATCGTGGGCGACGGCCCCGACAAATCGGCGCTGGAGGCAGCGGCGCGCCGGGCGGGTCTGCAATCGAGCGTGCGGTTTCTAGGAGCCATGCCGGCGGCGGCGGCCTTTGCGCTAGGGCACTGCATGGTGATCCCATCGCGGGCCGAATCATTTCCCTACGTGGTGCTCGAAGCCATCGCCGCAGGTCTCCCGCTGGTCGCCAGCAATGTCGGCGGCATCGGCGAAGCGCTGGAGGAAGAGGCCCTGGTGCCGCCGGAGGATCCCGCTGCACTGGCCGATAAACTGCTTTCGATCCTTGACGATCCCGCTTCGGCACAGCGCACCGCCAGGCACCGGCTGGACAAGGCCCGGTTGCGTTTCGACGCTGAGGCGATGGGGGCAGCGATCACCCGGTTTTACCACGAAAACGTCGCTTGAAGTGCGCATAACGGGCGATTGGTATCGAAGCGGTGCAGTCCGGTAACACTCCCTTAACCGACATTTCACACTATGGTGAGCGAGCTGCGGCGAGGCACTCCGCTTGCTGGATGACGCCTGAATAGAACAACTGTTTCAGATCGAAGCACCTGCCATGCGTCATGAACACTATCGCAAGGGCCGTATCGTCGATGCCTTCGAAATCGACGACCTGGCCACCGTCACCGAAGCCGGGGCTGCCGCCGACATTCCGACGGGCGAAGCAGATGCCCGGCATCTGCGCGCCCAGCTGATTTCGCGTGCCGTCATTGCCGGGCTGGTACGATTGGGCGAATCGCTGCTGGTGATGGGTTTGTCGCTCGCCATCGCCGCGCACTACGTTGAGGCTTTCGGGGTCACCGAATTGCTGCGCTACGGCGCCATGACGCTGGCGGTGGGCTGTGCCTTGCCGGTGATGATGCAAGCCGCCGGCCTCTACAGCATCCGCGCCCTGTTGCGCACTTCCGACCAGATGACCCGCATCAGCGTCGTGTGGTCGATCCTGTTCGCCGCCATCTTCGCAGTGGTATTCTTCACCAAGGCCGGCGAGGCGTTCTCGCGCCTGTGGCTGGGGTCGTGGTTCTTCGGCGGACTCGCCGCCATCTTCACCTACCGCCTGATCGTGTCGTACCTGGTGCGCCGGTGGAATGCCGATGGACGGCTCGACCGCCGCGCCGTGATCGTCGGCGGCGGACAGCCGGCGGCCGATCTGGTGGCGGCGCTGGCGACGACCCCGAACAAGGATATCTCGATCGTCGGTGTGTTCGATGACCGCGGCAACGACCGCTCGCCGCCGGTGGTGGCGGGGTTGCGCAAGATCGGCTCGGTGGCCCATTTGCTGGGCTTTGCCCGCACCTGCCGCGTCGACCTGTTGATCGTCACCCTGCCGCTGACCGCCGAAACCCGCCTGCTCCAGGTGCTCAAGCAGCTCTGGGTGCTCCCCGCCGACATCCGCCTGAGCGCCTACAGCCAGAAGCTGCGCTATCGCCCGCGCGCCTATTCGTGGATCGGCAACGTGCCCTTCCTCGATGCCTTCGACAAGCCGCTGTCGGGCTGGAGTGCCTTCCTCAAGGCGCTCGAGGACAAGCTCATCGCTTCTCTTGCCATCGTCGCCCTGTCACCGGTCATGGCGCTGGTGGCGATCGCCATCAAGCTCGACAGTCGTGGACCCGTCATCTTCCGGCAGAAGCGCTACGGCTTCAACAATGAGCTCATCGAGGTCTTCAAGTTCCGCTCCATGTATGCCGACAAGGCCGATGCCGATGCCCACAAGCTGGTGACCCGCGACGATCCGCGCGTCACCCGGGTGGGGCGTTTCATCCGCCGCACCAGCCTCGATGAACTGCCGCAGTTCTTCAACGTATTGCGCGGCAGCCTGTCGCTGGTCGGCCCGCGGCCGCATGCCACCCAGGCCAAGGCCCGCGAGCAGCTCTATGACGAAGTGGTCGAGAGCTATTTCGCCCGCCACCGTGTCAAGCCCGGCATCACCGGATGGGCCCAGATCAACGGCTGGCGCGGGGAGACCGACACCGCCGAAAAAATTCAGCGGCGCGTCGAGCACGATCTTTATTACATCGAGAACTGGTCGCTGTTCCTCGACCTCTACATCCTTGCCAAGACACCCCTCGCCCTCATCGATCCGGAGACAGCCTATTGACCAGCCTGCCCTACCAGGCGGCCGGGCCCGCAAGTTCACCCCTCAGGCTTGCCACGTTGCAGAGCGTTGCCCTGTGGGTGCTGGTGTTCTCCGGCTGGTTCGTGATCATCGAGCCGGCGCCTTATGAACTGTTCTTCGTCGTGACGGCGATCCTGTTCATCCCGGCCGGCCTCACGGCGGTGCCGGTGCTGGCGCCGCTGGTGATCTATCTCATCGCCTACAACATGAGCGGCGCGGTCAGCCTGCTGCCGGTCCTCGCCGACAAGGAGGCCGTCCGCTTCATGGCGGTTTCCTTCTACATGGGTTCGACGGCGGTGTTCTTCGCCTTCCTGATCGCCAGCGACCCGCTGCGTCACATGGCGACCATCCGCAACGCCTGGATCATTTCCGGCGTGGTTGCCGCGATTACCGGCATCGTGGGCTATTTCGACATTGCCGGCATGGGCGGGGTGTGGGCGCCGATCAGCCGGGCGCAAGGCACCTTCAAGGACCCCAATGTGCTTTCCACCTACCTCATCCCGCCGGCCATCTTCATCGTCCAGAATTTCCTGCTGGCAAAGGTCAAGTGGCGCCTTCTTTCCATCGTCGCCCTGCTCATCATCCTGGCCGGGGTGTTCCTGGCCTTTTCACGCGGCGCGTGGGCCAACGCGGCGGCGTCCATCGCGTTTCTGTTCTTCCTCACCTTCATCGTCTCGCCCAGCCTCAAGGCGCGCAGCCGGGTGATCTTCATCGCCATCGCCTGCGCCATCGCCGCGGTGAGCCTCATCAGCTTTGCGCTGTCGTTCGAGAAAGTGCGCTCGATCTTCGAGATCCGCGCCATGCTGCTGCAGCCCTACGATGCCGGCGTGACCGGCCGCTTCGGCGACCAGTTGTTGTCGCTCCCCATGCTGCTTGTCCGCCCCAACGGCTTCGGCCCGCTGCAATACCACTATTATTTCGGCAAGGACACGCACAACGTCTACCTCAACGCCTTTGCCTCCTACGGCTGGCTTGGCGGTTTCAGCTTCCTGCTCCTGACGCTCGCCACCTTCGCGGTCGCCTGGCGGGTGGTTTTCACCGCCTCGCCGTGGCAGCATCACGCCATCGCGGTTGCCTGCCCGCTGATCTTCACCATGCTGCAAGGCGTGCAGATCGACACCGATCACTGGCGCCATTTCTACCTGCTGCTGGGGCTCCTGTGGGGGCTCTACGCCGCCACCATGATTGCCCGCCGGCCGCGCGCCGCAGCGCGGGAGTGAGGGGCCGGCGGCTGGCAACAAACCGTAGCTTCAGCCGGCGTTTGACACTAGATCAGCATGCAATTGGGTGGAATCACCCAATTGCATAAAAGCTGATCGATTCCGGGAAGTTGAGCATGATGTTGTCCGAAAAGTGGTTTCCACTTTTCGGCATCATGCTCTAGTTTGCCCCTCCTGAGGAGAATCAAGCGGTGACACGCCGACTAGCTGCAATTCTGGCCGCCGACGTTGTGGGCTATTCCAAGCTCATGGCCGAGGACGAAGCGGGCACGCTGGCGGCGCTCAAGAGCCACAGGCGCGACCTGTTCAATCCGCTGACATCCAAGCACAACGGGCGCATCGTCAAGCTGATGGGCGACGGGGCGCTGGTGGAGTTTTCCTCGGTGGTCGATGCGGTGGAATGCGCTGTCTCCATTCAGCAGTCGCTGGCGGCCGCGAACGGCCCGATCCAGTTGCGCATCGGCATCAACCTCGGCGATGTCATCATCGACGGCGAGGACATCTACGGCGACGGCGTCAATGTCGCCGCCCGCCTCGAAACGCTGGCCGCGCCGGGCGGCATCTGCATCTCGGCCATGGTGCAAGAAAGCCTCGGCAACCGCATCGAAGTCGCCTTTGCGGATGCCGGCGAGCATCATGTGAAGAACATCGCGCGACCCATCCGGGTGTGGCACTGGCAGAGCGATGCCAGGGGGGCCCTTCCGGCAGCGACAGCGCCGGCGCTCGATTTGCCGAACAAGCCGTCCATTGCCGTCCTGCCCTTCGACAACATGTCGGGCGATCCCGAGCAGGATTATTTCGCCGACGGCATCGTCGAGGACATCATCACGGCGTTCTCGCGCATCAAGTGGCTGTTCGTCATCGCGCGCAATTCCAGCTTCACCTACAAGGGCAAGGCCGTCGACATCAAGCAGGTTGGGCGCGAGCTCGGCGTTCGCTATGTGCTCGAGGGCAGTGTGCGCAAGGCCGGCAACAGGATCCGCATCACCGGCCAGCTCATCGATACCTCAACGGGCGCCCACCTGTGGGCTGACAAGTTCGACGGCGACCTCGCCAACATCTTCGATCTGCAGGACCAGGTGACGCAGAGCGTCGTGGGCACCATCGAGCCGAGGCTGGAGCAGGCCGAAATCGACCGGGCCAAACACAAGCCGACCGATAGCCTCGATGCCTACGAGTGCTATCTGCGCGGCCTCGCTGCCTTTCATAAACTCAGCCGGGATGCCAGCCAGGAGGCGGTGAAACTCTTCTCGCGCGCCTTCGAGCTGGATCCGGACTATGCCGCCGCCTATGGCATGGCGGCGCGCACCTATGCTCAGCGCAAGGGCCTGGGCTTCGCGACTGTCGAGACGGAAGAGCGCGCGGAAGCCTTGCGCCTTGCCCGCCAGGCGGCCCGTCTCGGCCGCGACGATGCCGTTGCTCTCGCGGCGGCGGGCTTCGCGCTGGTGATGTTCGGCGAAGTGGGTGAAGGCGACGCGATTCTGGACCGGTCGCTCTCGGTCAATCCGAACCTCGCATGGGCCTGGCAAATGAGCGGCCTGGCCAAGGCGCTCGCCGGCTACCCCGATCTTGCGGTGGAACGCGGCGAGCATGCCTTGCGGCTGAGCCCGCAGGACCAGCAGACATTTGCCATGAAGGGGATCGTCGGCGCGGGCTACTATCTGATGGGGGCTTGCGAAGAAGCCTACACGTGGTCCGAAGCCGCCTTGCGCGAATACTCCCACTTTTTCCTGGCCGCCTTCACGATGGCTGCCAGTGCCGTCCGACTCGGTCGGCAGGCCGACGCCGGAAGGGGCATTGCCATCGTCCGCCAGGTTCATCCGGGTTTGCGTATTTCCAATATCCATGAATTGATGAACTTTCAGCGCCCGGAGGACATGGCACGCTGGAGGGAAGATCTGGCAAAGGCCGGGCTGCCGGCCTGATGGCACCAGCAAGCGCGCTGACCGGGTTGTTTACCGCGCTGATACCACAACGGGTGTAACCATAGCCGGTGGCCGATCGAGGCCATCGCCCCAAAGGCCGTGCTCCGGGTGAGCATCCCGGAGACCCGTGAGGAGAAGAACACCGATGGATCGCTTTACCCGCAGCTTGCAGCTCGCCGGCGCCAGCTGGCAGGTGTTGCGTTCGGATCGCGAATTGCTGTTCCTGCCGCTGCTTTCCTTCGTGTCGATGATGTTCGTTCTGTACGCTTGCGTGGTGCTGTTGCAGGTTGCCGGCATCAGGCTGCCGGCAGGACATGGCAGCGATGCCGCGCAGGCGATGCAGTCGAACCCGGCGCTCTACGCCTGGCTGTTCGTCTACTACCTGGTCACCTATTTCGTGATCTTCTTCTTCAACACGGCGCTGGTCGGCGCCGCGCTTGAACGGCTGAACGGCGGCAATCCCACCGTCGGTTCCGCCCTTGCCCTGGCGCTGCAGCGCATCGGCCCGATCTTCGGCTACGCCGTCGTCTCGGCAACCGTCGGGGTGCTGATGGCGCTGGTGGTGGAACGCGTCGCCGGCATTCTCGGGCGCCTGGTCGGGGCCGGCCTCACCATGGCCTGGACCATTGCCACGTTTCTCGTCGTTCCCGTCATGGCCGCCGAGGGCGTCGGGCCGGTTGCCGCCATCGAGGAAAGCGCCGGCCTGGTGCGCAGGACCTGGGGCGAGAACCTGATCGGCAATGTCGGCATCTCCCTCGCCATGTCGGCGATCGGGGGCGCCATCGTGTTCCTGGGCCTCGCCTGCGGACTTGCAGCCGACGTTCGAGGCTATCCGGGGCTCGCCGTGCCGATCATGATCGCCACGGGACTCCTGTTCGCCACGAGCCTGCTGGTGGGCTCGGCGCTCAGAGGCATCTACGTGGCGGCGGTCTACTACTATGCGGTCGCCGGCAAGACGCCGTGGGGCTTCGACGGGCATGTGCTGCAAGGCGCGTTCGCGCAAAAAGGCGACGGCCTCGCGATCTGATCCTCGCCGGGGCGGCGATACCCAAAGTCAATCGCCGCCATCCAGCAAGCCGTGCCGGCGGTGCCAGTCCTCCAGCGATTCCGCGGGATAGAGGTCGTCGCGCTCTTCGTTGCCGGCCCCTTCGATCCTCACCCAGCCGGGCTTCGATGCCAGCATGATATGGACCGTTTCCGGCGGTTCCGGCAGGGGCGTATCGATGGCGCTGGCGAAAGGATGCACCAGTTCGGGCCAGCGCGGGTCCCAGACCCACAGGGCCGAGCCGCAGCGCGAGCAGAACCGCCGTTCGCCGGGGCTCTCCACCCCGTCGATGACGGCATGAAACACGCTGATCGCTTCGGCGCCGGTCACCGAAAGACTGTCAGCCCGCCCGCCCAGATTGACGGCATATCCCCCGCCGCCGGCGGTCTTGCGGCAGATCGAGCAGTAGCAGCGCAAATAGGGCACGGGCGCATAGGCCTCCAGCGAAAACCGCACGGCGCCGCAATAACAGGATCCCTCAAGGTGCATGTCGGCCCTCCTTGTCTGATCGATCTTTGCAGGGACAATAATACCAAATCCCGGCCGGTCGCGCGGTCATTCGTCGGCGTCCGATCCGCCGATCCAGCCGCGCCGCCAGAACGACCACAAGAGCCCGCCCGCCACGGCGGCCATCAGGCCGAGTGCAAACGGGTAACCGTAGCGCCATCCCAGTTCGGGCATGTTCCAGGGCGATGCCTTGGGGTCGAAATTCATGCCGTAGAGGCCGGCGATGAAGCTCAACGGTATGAACACCGTCGCCATGATGGTCAGCACCTTCATGATCTCGTTCATGCGGTTGCTGAGGCTGGACAGATAGGTTTCCACCAGGCCGGAACAGACCTCGCGGTAGGTTTCGATGATGTCGATGAGCTGGATGGTGTGGTCGTAGCAGTCCCTGAGATAGACCTTGGTGCGCTCTTCGAAGAAGCGGCCTTCCTGGCGCAACAGGGCGCTGAGCATCTCGCGCTGCGGCCAGACGGCACGGCGCAGATCGAGCAGGTCGCGCTTTGTCTCGTGAATGATGCCCAGCAGCCTTTCCCTTGGCCTGCTCACCACGAGGCCTTCCAGGTGCTCGACCTCCTCGCCGCGGCGCTCAAGCGCGGGAAAGTAGCCATCGATCACCGCATCGAGAAGCGCATAGGCAAGGTAGTCGGCGCCCAGCTTGCGGATCTGCGCGCCGTCGCGGCGCAGGCGCTGGCGGACCGGCTCGAAGACATCGCCCGGCCTTTCCTGAAAGGTGACCACGAAGCCTTTGCCGAGAAACAGGGAGACCTGTTCGGTCTCCTTCGCGGAGGGCTCCGACAGCATGCGCGTGACGATGAACAGGTGGTCGTCGTACTCTTCCACCTTGGGGCGCTGGTGGACGTTGATGACGTCTTCGAGCGCCAACTGGTGCATGTTGAACAGTTTGCCGATCGCCTCGATCAGCGCGATGTCGGCGAGGCCATTGACATTGATCCATGTGACCGACCGGCTGCCGACCACCTCTTGCAGCTCGCCGACATCGCCGGTGGCTTTCTCGATGCAGCCGGTTTCGTCATAGGAGAGATAGTCCACCGCCGTCGGCGCGGATGCAGGATCGGCCACCAGGGTGCCCGGCGGGGCGCCTGCGGAGGTACGCTTGCGGTGCAACTTGCGTTTGACCATCGGCCACGTCCAGTCAATTGGTCCGGAGCATTGGCGCCGCGCAATGGCAGCGGCAACGCCGGGCAATGGCATCTCACCCTCAATGCTATACCTAAATCGACGACCCGCGCCACATCCCCGCCCGGCAGGGTCGCTGCCCGCCGCGCGACCGGCAGCGTAGACGCTTTGCGAAATAGCGTCCGATGCGGGGGCGCCGAACGCCGGTCCGGGGACGATTCAAAGTGGCTTGCCGGCGGCAGCCCATCTTTCGGTTTCGCGATGCTTTCCCAGACCCACCGTATCGAACTCATCCAATCCCGGCGCGGCGATGACGCCGATCGTTCTGAGCGCCTGGCTGACGGGCCCATTGGGCCAGCCCTGCTTGTAGCCTTCGCTGGCCGGTGAAAAGACCAGGCTTGCCTTGTCCCAGACCAGCGCGTCCTGACCGCCCTGCCCGCCGAAGTAGAAGGTCGTCATGAAGGCAACGGACGTTTGACGGGAAACTTCGATAGCGAGAGCGTACAGCCCGTGGGGACAACCCCGCATCGGCTCGGGAGGCTCCACTGCCGGATCCGATGCATGATCTGCAAGTTCCCTTGCGAGCGCGTCCGTAATTGGCAGCAGCGCAAAGCCCTGCACCAGAGGGCACAAACGAGCACTTGCAACGTCCTTGACGCCGGCCGCCAAGCCTTCGGATCTGGCGATGAGGGCCTGGACATCGTGCATGGCATGCGCACAGGCGCGCAATGGCCTGCCTCCGAAGCGGGCCTGAGGGGACAAGGGGAAGCCCGCATGCCCATGCTATCACGCCCGTCCCGCCTCGTATCGGTTCGAGGGGGAAATCCAGACCGCAGCCCTTGTCTTGATTTCTTCCCCTCAGAATGCGCTAACTTGTTGATGAAGTTAGGTATTCGAGAGGGAT
>CAVVDT010000013.1:0-389804 GCA_963747005.1 uncultured Alphaproteobacteria bacterium
ATGCCGGGACTTGATCCCGGCATCCATTCCGCTGACGTCTCGGCAAGCGGTGAGGCTGGCGGGATGGACCCCGTGGTCAAGCCACGGGGTGACGGGGTGGGGGTGAGAGGTCGCGGCTTCCATTATGCGGCTCTGGATGCCGCCCTGCGCCGGCATGACAAAGCTATGTATCGCCTTGCTACCGAACGCCGGGACGGCACGGGAAGGCAAGCGTAGCCCGGATGGAGTAAAGCGCAATCCGGGACTTCGTCTGCGGTGTGCGGGCAGACCCCGGATTGCGCTGCGCTCCATCCGGGCTTCTGTAACGGGCCCGTGTTGTCAATCCCTTTTTGCGTCATCCGCTCGCCGGGGACTTGCTTCTGTTCGGGGTCGGCTCTGAGGCCGCCGCCTGATGGGGTGCGTGGAGGATCGGTCGGTCCGATCTACGGAAGCGTGATGGCATCTCTGGATGCCTCGACAGCCCGGATGGCGGCCTGACCTGATCCATCGTCCCGGCGAGGGGACTTCGCTTTCGGGAAGGCTGGTGTCGTGACCCGCCCGAAAACTGCTTGTATCCTCCTGTTCAGGCCGCCGCGGCGGCAGGATCGAACGGCTGCTCAGCGGCGAGCATGCGATGCAGGATCACCGCCAGCTTGCGCGCCAGCGCCACCTTGGCCTTGCGCATGCCGGCGCGCCTGGCGATCCGCATCGCCCAGCTCTTGAGCGCCGTACACCCCTTGATCGGCTTGACCAGCATGATGTTGGCTGCCTCGTAGAGCACCGAACGCACCGCTGCATCCCCGATCTTGGAGATGCGGCCGCTGACATCGGTCTCTCCAGACTGGTACTTCCTTGGCGTCAGCCCGAAATGCGCCCCCGCCGCCTTCGAGGATTTGAACCGGGCCGGATCGTCGACGGCGCTGGCATAGGTGAGTGCCACGATCGGACCGACCGCCGGCGTCGTCATCAACAGTCGGGCCTTGCCATCCTGGCGCGCCAAGTCACGCACGCGCTTCTCGAAAGCGTTGAACTCCCGCAGCAAAACCGCATGCACCGAAAGCAGGGCTTGGCCGATCGCCTCCAGGCTCGCGTGGTTGCTCACCAGTTCGCGCACCCGCCCAGGGAAACTCCGCCGCGTCGTCTTGCCGACCTTCAGCCCGAAACCGCGCAGGATCCCGCGCAGGCTGTTCTCGACATCCCGCAGCTTCGATTGGATCAGCTTGCGCGCGGTCAGCAGCGCGCGCGTCTCCTGCGCGCCAATCGACTTGCAGTGTACCGGCTTGAACCAACCCAGCCGCATCAACTGCGCGATCCCGCGCGCGTCATTGCGGTCGCTCTTCACCGGCATCGCCCGGAAAGCATCGCGCACGTGCCGCGTCTCCAGCAGTTCCACCGCAAGACCAGCCCCCTTCAGCGCACCGTAGAGCCATTGCGACAGCGGCCCCGCTTCCAAGCCGATCCGCTCCAGCCTCAGCCCCAGTGAGCCAAACCACGCCTTCAGCGCATCCGGCTCGCTCGCCACCCTGGCTTCCCGCACGATCTTGCCACTCGCATCGACAACGCACACGCTCGAGCATTCCAATGAAACGTCAATTCCAGCATAATAGTCCATGGTCGTCCCTCGTTGATGCTGGGAGCAGGCCACAAAGCCCGACTCCGTTAACACCATCAGTTTGAGGGACGACCGCCCTTCCGCGCTACCCGCCCGTTACCCCATCTACGTCGCTTTGTTCGCACTCGCGACAAAAGAGGACTCAGAACAATTCATTTTGGTAGGAAGATATGTACCTGAATGGCGTGCGGCTCGGCTCGTGGCGCTTTAGTGCGGCTCCCACACTTACCGATATGGATGCCGCCCCCGCTGTCAACAGACTAGCTACTAGAGGTAGCTGAAGGGATTGTGCCGCTATTGCTGATATCGCGAGACGAGGGAGGTTCAGACTTGCGCTCAGGCCTGAAAGGCGCAACCGTAGCCCGGACTCGCGCGACACTTTGATATGGTCAACAATTGCGCCTTGGAGCGCATCAATCTCCGTATTCCAAGCCAATTGCCCGTCTCCCGCTGTGATGACACGCTGATAAGCCCTTTCAAGGTGCTCACGCAGTGCCAGTAGCTCATCTCGACGCTTTGTGCGAAATTCCAATATATCCGCAAGAGGAACTTCTTTATCAGGCACCGGTATCGCTTGATGGAGGCGCACCAACGCACCTCTTCCTTCATCTAACTCATCATCCAGAAAACTGATGGAATTTTCTCCCGTAGCGAGGCTCCAGACCCCCGGTTCTGCTTCATCGAGTTGCCTATAGACGCCTACGTGGGCTTCACGGTATACGCGGCCGTCGATTGTTTCCCCTTTGAACGGAACAACAGTGCGTTGAATAATGCCACATTGTTCAAGAAACTTCGCATCAGTTCCGCCACCGAAGTAGATTGCTCTGGAAGCAGGAAACTCCAAGTTGTCCCAAAAAAGCAATGAATGGCGAAGCTCCTGCGGATCAAGATCTGTAGTCTTCGCAAGCAACGTGGAGCCTTTAATCTCTATCGGGCAAGAGATGACAAGGCCGCGTTTTGATACCATGGTTATGTCCCCTCAACTGCACCCGCTCGTCGACCCGCAGGTGTCGCATTTCAGGCAGGTGCCGTTTCTCACCATGGTGAAGTTGCCGCATTCGCCGCAGCTTTCGCCCTCGTAGCCCTTCATGCGGGCCTCGACGCGCAGTTCGGCTTGCGTGCGGGTGACCGTGTCGGCGTCCGAATCGATGTCGAGGATCGAAACACTCGCCTCCAGCGTCTCGGTGTATTCGGTGGCCAGCGCCGCCGTGCCGTGGGTGGCGAAGCTTTCCTCGGCGCGGACCCGGAGCGCTGCCACCGGGTTGGCGGCCGAGCCCGGCATCAGCACCACGTTGGCCGGGAACTTCTGGCGCACATAGCCGGTCGACAGCATGCGCCGCGCCGGCACGCCGCCGGGCGGGCAGGGGCTTTGGGCATCGGCCTCGCCGGGCTTGCCCTCGTTGACGCCCTTGCCCATGGCATCGAAGCCGATGTCGGCCGGGTCGACGTGGGCAAGGTCGTTGCGCGCCAGGTAGGAGACGGCCAGTTCGCGGAACACGTAATCGAGGATCGAGGTGGCGTTCTTGATGGTCTCGTTGCCCTGCACCATGCCGGCCGGCTCGAAGCGGGTGAAGGTGAAGGCCTCCACATATTCATCGAGCGGCACGCCGTATTGCAGGCCAAGCGAGATGGCAATGGCGAAATTGTTCATCATCGCCCGGAAGGCGGCGCCCTCCTTGTGCATGTCGATGAAGATCTCGCCGAGCTTGCCGTCGTCATATTCGCCGGTGCGCAAATAGACCTTGTGGCCGCCGACGATGGCCTTCTGGGTATAGCCCTTGCGGCGCTGGGGCAGGCGCTCGCGCTCGCGTTTCGCCTGCACCTCGATGATCTTCTCGACGATCTTTTCCACCCGCTGCACCATGGGCTGGGTGGCGGCAAGGGCATCGATGTCCTCGTCCTCGTCGTCCTCGTCGGCCAGAAGCTGCGCCGACAGGGGCTGCGACAGCTTCGAGCCGTCGCGGTAAAGGGCGTTGGCCTTGATGCCGAGCTTCCACGACAGCGCGTAGGCCGCCTGGCAATCCTCGACCGTTGCCTCGTTGGGCATGTTGATGGTCTTGGAAATGGCGCCCGAGACGAAGGGCTGGGCGGCGGCCATCATGCGGATGTGACTCTCGGCCGAGAGATAGCGCCTGCCGAGGCGGCCGCACGGGGAGGCGCAATCGAACACCGCCAGATGCTCGTCCTTGAGGCCGGGGGCGCCTTCCAGCGTCATCGCCCCGCAGACATGGATGTTGGCGGCCTCGATCTCGCGCTTCGAAAAGCCCAGATGGGCCAGAAGCTCGAAGGCGGGGTCGGCCAGTTGTTCGTCGGAGATCTTCAGCTTGCGGCAGAAGGCCTCGCCCAGCGTCCACTTGTTGAAGCAGAATTTTATGTCATAGGCGGCGACCAGGCCCTTTTCGATGGCGGCGATCTCCTTTTCACCAAAGCCCTTTGAGGCGAGGGTGACATGGTTGATCGACGGCGCACCGGCGAGCGTGCCGTGGCCGACGGCATAGGAGATGATCTGCTCGATTTCCGCGGGGCTATAGCCGAGCATGCGCAAGGCCTCCGGCACGGCGCGGTTGATGATCTTGAAATAGCCGCCGCCGGCCAGCTTCTTGAATTTCACCAGCGCGAAATCGGGTTCGATGCCGGTGGTGTCGCAGTCCATGACCAGGCCGATGGTGCCGGTGGGGGCGATGACCGAGACCTGGGCGTTGCGATAGCCGTGCCTTTCACCCAGCGTCACCGCGGCCTCCCAGGCGGCCTCGGCATGTTCGATGAGGTGCGGCTCGGGACAATGGGCATGGTCGAGCGGCACGGGCAGGGTGTTGAGGCTTTCGTAGCCCTGCGTTTCGCCGAGTGCGGCACGGCAGTGGTTGCGCATGACGCGCAGCATCGCCTCGCGGTTGTCGTCAAAGCCCGGGAAAGCCCCCAGTTCGCCCGCCATTTCGGCCGAGGTGGCATAGGCGACGCCGGTCATGATGGCGGAGATGGCACCGCACAGGGCGCGGCCTTCGGCGCTGTCATAGGCCAGCCCTGACGACATCAGGAGGCCGCCGATATTGGCAAAGCCGAGGCCGAGGGTGCGGTACCTGTAGGAGAGTTCGGCGATCTGGCGGGAGGGAAACTGCGCCATCAGCACCGAGATCTCCAGCACCACCGTCCACAGCCTTGTGGCGTGCTCGAAGGCTTCGGCATCGAAGCGCCCGGTCTCGCGGTCGCGGAACTGCAACAGGTTGAGGGAGGCGAGGTTGCAGGCGGTGTCGTCGAGGAACATGTATTCCGAGCACGGGTTGGAGGCGCAGATCTCGCCGGCCGCCGGGCAGGTGTGCCAGTCGTTGATGGTGGTGTGGAACTGGATGCCGGGATCGGCCGAGGCCCAGGCGGCGTTGCCGATCTTGTCCCAGAGGTGGCGGGCATCGACGGTTCTGGCCACGCCTTCCCTGAGGCGCCAGTTGAGATTCCAGCTCGAACCATCTTCCACGGCGCGCAAAAAATCATCCGTCACGCGCACCGAATTGTTGGAATTTTGCCCTGAGACGGTGCGGTAGGCCTCGCCATCCCAGTCGGTGTCGTAGGTCTCGAACGCGATGTCGGTAAAGCCCTGGCGCGCGAACTGGATCACCCGCTTGATGTAGTTGTCGGGCACATGCGACTTGCGGGCGTCCTTGACGGCGCGCTTCAGGGCCGGATTGCGGGCCACGTCGAAGCAGTCATCGCCCGGCCCCTGGCAGTTGACGCACGCGCGCATGATGGCGGTGAGGTGCTGCCTGACCACCTTTGAGCCGGTGACGAGGGCGGCGACCTTCTGTTCTTCCTTCACCTTCCAGTCGATGTAGTCCTCGATATCGGGGTGGTCGATGTCGACCACCACCATCTTGGCGGCGCGCCTCGTGGTGCCGCCCGACTTGATGGCGCCGGCCGCCCGGTCGCCGATCTTCAGGAACGACATGAGGCCGGAGGACTTGCCGCCGCCCGACAGGGGCTCGTTCTCGCCGCGCAGGCGCGAGAAGTTGGAGCCGGTGCCGGAGCCGTACTTGAACAGGCGCGCCTCGCGCACCCACAGGTCCATGATGCCGCCCTCGTTCACCAGATCATCGGCGATCGACTGGATGAAGCAGGCGTGCGGCTGGGGATGTTCGTAGGCCGAGGTGGAGCGGGTCAGTTCGCCGCTGGCGTGATCGACATAAAAGTGGCCCTGGCCGGGGCCGTCGATGCCATAGGCCCAGTGCAGGCCGGTGTTGAACCACTGCGGCGAGTTGGGGGCGCATTTCTGGGTGGCGAGCATATGGCAAAGCTCGTCGTGAAAGGCGCGGGCATCGTCTTCAGAATCGAAATAGCCGCCCTTCCAGCCCCAGTAGGTCCAGGTGCCGGCGAGGCGGTCGAAAACCTGGGTGGCATGGCGCTCGGGGCCGTGGCGCCGGTCTTCGGGGAGCTTTTCCAGGGCCTGATCGTCGGCGATGCTGCGCCACAGCCACGCGGGAACGGCGTTTTCCTCGATGCGCTTGAGGGCCGAGGGGACGCCTGCCTTGCGGAAATACTTCTGCGCCAGAATGTCGGCGGCCACCTGGCTCCAGGAGGCGGGTACCTCGATGCCTTCGAGGCGGAACACCACCGAACCGTCGGGGTTCCTGATCTCGCTGGTGGCGGAACGGAATTCGATGTCCGCATAGGGGCTTTGACCGGCCTTCGTGTAACGGCGCTCGATGCGCATTGTGGTGTATCCTCGATTTTGCGTGGCGCGCCTCCCCCTGGAAGACGCGCGATTCCCCAATTCGGCCGCCGGCTGCACCGCCATCCGGCCATGACTGCTCCGTGAGGGATGCCCTTCGAGCATCCACCCCGCAAAACGCCTTACCCCTGGAAGGTGCCGTTGACCGGCCCCGCCGTCCTCTTGGGCTTGATGTCAAATCTGAAGCGGCTCGTCACCGCACCCCGGCAATGGCGACCAACCCCTCGCCACGGCCCTCAGCCTCGGTAAAAAATGTAGATCAGATCGGGCGGGGACGTCAACACCTAGTGTGTTAACAAAAAATGAATACAACATATTGTGCCGCACCACCCGGGCGCTGCGGAGACTTCAACCAAACTCTGCCGATTCGGCCGGCAAGTACAGGCACCATGGTGGTTTTCGCGCACGGCTTCCTCACCGGCAGCGGGCAGGGCCGCCGGGGGCAGGGCAGGCGTCAAGGGCGAAGGGGCAAAAAAGAAATTGCATCCGGCAGGCCTATAGGGCCTCTCGAAGGCGCCTGCCGGGGTCGGCAGGGGTTGTGGGCAGGCCGATATTGCAACCTTGCGGCGGCATGGCCGGGGTTTGCGGCATCGAATCGCATGCGGACCTTGACGCGGCGGGCCCGGTCGACGCCGGCGGCGCGGCGGGCGGCATCTTACAGTTAAGTAAGGAGGCGGATCTCGCCGGCGGGTGTATCCTCCAGAATGATCGGGAAAACCTGCCGCAAAGTCGTTGCGAGCCCGCCCGGTCCATGGTCCTTCGACATTGCTGCCGGCGATCGTGCGCGGCGCCAAGAACCCGTTGCCCCCTGGGCGCGGGAGCGATGGTTTGCTGCCGGGTGTCAGTAGAACGGGCATGGAAGTCCAATTGACGGATTTCCGTGATTGTCTCTTTTATGTTTTGAAAAGTATTAATCAGAAAGACAATTTCGCCGTGATCCATCAGGCGGAATGATCAACCTTTCTATACTGAATGACGGATTGATTCTTCAATTCTATATGATACAATATTTCCGTGGTATACCACATGCCACGAAATGCGGTGGTATACCTGGATTGTTCGCCAGCCCCCCAAAAGCCGGCGAGACCGCATAACGACACAAATATCAATCGGGATATCCAATCAGGGAGAGAGACGTCATGAACAACCGCTCGAAATCCAGTTACACCGGCCGGCCGGCGGCGCGGCGGACGCGCGCCACCGTCGCGGCCATTTCCACGCTTGCCCTGATGGCAGCCTCGCTTGCCTTCGGCGCTGGCAATGCCATGGCGCTGGATGCGCTGCAAAAGAAGGCCGAACACTTCGTCGTCACCAAGGTCAAGCCATGGATCGGCGAAGCCGTCGTGGTCGATGCGGTGAAGGCACAGAATGTGGAGACCTCCAAGCTCACCCAGCAGCAGATCGACCAGGAGGATATCGACTGGCTCAACCGGACCGACAAGAAGCTCATCGATTCACGCATGAACAACCCGCTCTCGACCTACCTCACCGCCAAGAAGAAGGCGCTGGGCGATGGGGTCCTGGAGATCTTCGTGTTCGACAAGAAGGGCCTCAATGTCGGCGAGACCGACCTGACGACGGACTATATCCAGGGCGACGAAGCCAAGTTCTGGAAGACCTATGGCGCCGGACCCAATGCGGTGTTCGTCGACAAGGTGGAGCCGGATGCGGGCCTGCCCCATATCTGCCAGGTGAGCCTGACCGTCAAGGATCCCAAGACCGGCAAGGCCATCGGCGGCATGACGGTGGGCATCAACACCGACAAGCTGAAATAGCCGCGGGCCGAAATCGCCGGCGCCTTGGGGCTTTTCGAAGGCCTCCTGTCAGCCCGTCGCGCCTTGTCGCGGCGGGCCTTTTTGCTTGGCGGCAAAGCCGTCCGGCAATCTGGTCCCGGTCGTGCGATGCCCTGCCATTTGGCTCCCCTTTTGCTATGATGGCCGCGGACAAACCTCACCGTGCCCCCGTCAGGAGAGGATAGGACCATGCGCCGTCCCGCCGATCTGTGCCGCTCCTGGGTGTTCATCAACGGCGCCGACAAGGAGGCGATGAAGGCCGCGGCCACATCCGGTGGCGATGTGCTGATCCAGGACCTGGAAGATTTCACCCCGCCGGCCCTGCGGCCCAAGGCGCGCGGCCTGTCGGCGTCGATCTTCGAGCGCTGGCGCAAGAAGGGCGCGGTGGCGGCGGTGCGCATCAATCCGCTGGATGAGGACGACGGCAAGCAAGACCTGACGGCGGTGATGCGCGCCATGCCCGACATCGTCGCCCTGCCGAAGGTGTCGAGCCCGGAGCAGATCGTGCAACTCGATCAACGGGTCACCCGGCTGGAGCGCGAATACGGCATTCCCCACGGCACCACCCGGCTGTTGCCCAATATCGAGCTGGCGCGCGGGCTGGTGCAGACGGCAGCCGTCATCAAGGCGAGCCCGCGGGTGGTGGCCTGCCTCATCGCGTCGGAGGACCTGGCGGCCGATCTCGGCGCCGAACGTGGTCCCGACGGACTGGATCTCGCCTATGCGCGCCAGCGCTTCCTGGTGGAATGCGTGGCGGCGGGCAGCGTGGCGGTCGATTGTCCCTATACCTGGACCGACGACAATGGGCTCAGGGCCGATGCGGCCTGGGCGCGGCGGCTCGGCTACCGCGCCAAGGGTGCCGTCAGCCTCGCCCAGGCGGCCATCGTCAATGAGGTCTTCACGCCGTCGCGCCCGGAAATCGAGCGGGCGCTGAAGGTGGTGACGGCCTTCGAGGAAGCGCGCGAGAAGGGCGAGGGGCGGGTCGAGGTCGACGGCTCGCTGGTGGAGGTGCCCATCTACAACAACGCCCGGCGCCTGCTTGCCCGTGCCGACAGGCTGGCGATCGCGGCGCGGCGGTGAGGCTTCCTCAGGCGCGCCGGCGGTTGACCAGCACGATGCCGAGGCACACACACGCCAGGGCGCCGATGAAGGAGGCGGTGATGTGCTCGCCGAGGATCAGCCAGGAAAAGAACACCCCGAAGACGGGGGCGAGAAAGCCGAACGAGGCGACATCGGAGGCCGGATAGACCGCCAGCACCCGGAACCACGTCAGGAAGCCGACGGAGACCACCACCAGCACCTGGAACGCAAAGAGGCCGCCGATCAGCGGTGTCAGGTGGCGTAACGGTGGACCGAACAGCGGCGAGGCGCAGACCAGCACCACGCTGGAAACCGCGAGCTGGTAGAGGAGTTGCATCTCGGGCGAGGCATTCTGCAGGCGGGTGGTGCGCACCAGCAGGGCGATGCCGGCCCACAGCACGGCGCCGGTGAGGCACAGCAGGTCGCCGATCAGGGCATAGCGGCTGGCGGGGGCAGCATTGTGCGACAGCGCCCAGGCGACGCCGACGAAGGCGAGGGCGAGGCCGACGATACGCGATGGCGTCAGGCGGTCGCCGGGGATGAGGAAATGCGCCCCCAGCGCCACCCAGAAGGGCATGGTGTAGAACATCACCGAGGCGCGCGAGACCGAGGTGAACTCCAGCGATTCGAACAGCAGCAGGAATTCCAGGCCAAAGAACAGCCCGCACAACAGGCCGGGAACGAGGCTGCCGTCGCTGATCGACAGGCGCTTTTTAGTGATGAGGGTATAGGCGAGCACCGGAAAGAAGGCGGCGACGGAGCGCAGGCCCGCCTGGAAAACCGGCTGGAAACCGGCATTCACCAGCTTGATGAGCACCTGGTTGAGGCCCATGAGCATGGCAAAGATGACGAGAAACGATCCTCCGAGGAGATCGATACGGTGCTTGCGCTGCATGAAAATCCCCTGAAGGCCGCCGGCCGTAACCTATTACACCGGATCCCGGTGAAAGCGAGTGAGCTCCCTCCTCGGGAAGGGGGGAAGGCCGGGCCCGGCTTGATGATTTGAGCGATGATGGAGTGGCTCACGGGTCCCTGGTTGCCCCGTGAGCCGGACGGCAGGAGGCCGTTCATTCGGGCTGGCCCTTGTGGACTGAAGTCAAGCCTGGCATGGACTCAAGGGGTCAGCACCACGCGGCCGATGACGCGGCCGGCGCGCAGGTCATCGAGGGCGCCATTGGCCTGCGACAATGGCCGCAGCGCGACAGGGATGGGTTTCACCTTGCCGGCCCTGACCATTGCCAGCAGTTCGCGGGCATCGCCGGGCGAGGCCACGAAGGTGCCGATAATGGCAAGCTGGCGCAACGGGAACATCGGCACCGGTAGCGAAAAGCGTCCGCCCATGAGGCCGGCCACCACCACCGCCGCGGCCTTGCCGACCACCGACTGGGCAAAGTTCAATGAGCTTTCGGAGCCGACGAAATCGACGGCCACACTGGCCGCTCCCGCCGTCTTGAGCACCTGCCGGCGGGCTTCGGGATCGGCCGGATCGAACACATGGGCGGCACCGGCTGCCAGCGCCGCCTCACGTTTTTCGGCGCTGATGTCGGCGGCGATCACCGGCACGTCGTACTTCGCCAGCGCCACTTCCAGGCCCATCATGCCGACCCCGCCGAGGCCGACGATCATCAAGGGTCCGGACCCCAGCCACGGCTCGCCCTTCTTCAGGGCGCCGTAGGCGGTAATCCCCGAACACATGAGCGAGCCCGCCACTTCCGGCGCGATGCCCGAAATGTCGATGATATGGCGCGGATGCGGGGCAATGACGTGGCTGGCATAGCCGCCGTCCACATTGATGCCGAGATGGCGGGCCTTGTCGCACAGATGCTCATCGCCTGCGACACAGCGCGCGCACTCACCGCAACCGATCCACGGGTAGACGGCGCACGCCATGCCCGGCTGCAGCCCGGTGACGTCGGGGCCGACGGCTTCCACATGACCCGCGATCTCATGGCCGAGGGTGAACGGCAGCTCGCGGCCGGCGCGTACATCGAGGTGCTTGCCACCCCCTAAGTCGAAGTAGCCGTCGTGCATGTGGATGTCGCTGTGGCAGACGCCGCAATGGCTGATGCGCACCAGCACCTCGCTGCCCTTCGGCACCGGCGTGGCAGCGGTGGTCGCCTCGAGCGGCGCACCGTATTCGATCATCGACTGGCGGAACATGGGACCTCGTGGTGGGTGGTTTCCGGGGGCATGATGCAGGACTGGCGATCCGCCTTCAACCGGCAAGAAGGCGGGCCAGGGCGCAGAAGTCGTCGACGCTGAGTTCTTCGGCTCGGGCGGTCGCGGCGATGCCGGCGCGGGCAAGCAGGCTTTCAGGGTCGGCGACGGCGGATTTGAGGCTGGAGCGCAGCATCTTGCGGCGCTGGCCGAAGGCGGCCCGCGTCACCGTCTCCAGCGCCGCAAGCGGCGGGGCATCGGCAGGCCCGGCCTCGGGCACGATCTCGATGAGGCTCGATGTCACCGACGGCGGCGGCGTGAACGCCCGGCGGTCGATGTCGAACAGGCGCCGGCAGCGGGCCCGCCATTGGGCCAGCACGCTGAGCCGCCCATAGGCGCCCTGGCGGGGCCGCGCGACGATGCGCTCGGCCACTTCCTTCTGGAACATCAAGGTGAGCGATCGATAATACGGCGGCCACGGGACCGTCAGCCACTGGACCAGCAACGCCGTGGCGATGTTGTAGGGGAGGTTGGCGACGATCTTCACCGGGCCTTGCGCCAGGCCCGAGAGATCGAGGCTGAGCGCATCGGCCGCCATCACTTCAAGGCGGCCCGGCCAGCGGGCGGCGATTTCGGCGAGTGCCGGCAGGGCTCTGGCGTCGCGCTCGATGGCGATGACGCGGCCGGCCCCCTCCAGCAGCAGGGCGCGCGTCAGCCCGCCGGGACCGGGGCCGATCTCGATGACGGTGTGGCCTTCGAGCGGGGCGGCGGCGCGCGCGATGCGCCGGGTCAGATTGAGGTCGAGGAGAAAGTTCTGGCCCAGGCCCTTGCGGGCGCTGAGGCCATGGCGGGCGATGACCTCGCGCAAGGGGGGCAGGCCGTCGTCGCTCAACGGGGAGAGCCCTTGTGGCCCCGCGCAAAATCGCCAGCCAGGGTGAGCGCGGCGATCATGCTCTGCGGGTTGGCGCGCCCCGTTCCCGCCAGCGCGAACGCGGTGCCGTGATCGGGGGAGGTGCGGATGAACGGCAGGCCGAGCGTGGTGTTGACACCGTCGTGGAAACCGACGGTCTTGACCGGGATCAGCGCCTGGTCGTGATACATGCACAAGGCGACGTCATAGGCGGCGCGGGCTTCTTCGTGGAACATGGTATCGGCCGGCAGCGGTCCCTCGATCGCCAGCCCTTCGGCCCGCAGGCGGGCAATGGCGGGGGCGATGATGTCGGCTTCTTCCGATCCCATGGCGCCGTTTTCGCCGGCATGGGGGTTGAGCCCCGCCACCGCGATGCGGACCTTTTCGAGACCCAGCAGGCGGCCGAGATCGTGCGCGATCACCCGCGCCTGGGTAACGATAAGGTCCTGGGTGACGGCTGCCGGCACGTCCCTTAAGGCAATGTGGATGGTGGCCGGCACCGTTCTCAGGCTGCCGGCCGACAGCATCATCACCGGGCAGGCCTCGAACCCCGCCTGCCGCGCCAGATGGGCCAGATAGTCGGTATGGCCCTGATGGCGGAACCCGGCGCGGTAGAGCGCGTCCTTGTTGATGGGGGCAGTAACGACGGCGCTTGCCTCACCTGAAAGCGCCAGCCTTACGGCCTCGTCGATCCACTCGATGACAGTTGCCGCGGCGCCGGGCCCGGGCTGGCCCGGTGTGACGGGGGCGGCCAGGGGGCGCTCGAGCACCGGCAGGGCGTAGGGAAAGACAGCCGCGGCGGCGGAAGGGGCCTCGATCGGTTCGACCATCATGCTGAGGCCCAAGTCGTGCGCGCGCTCCCGCAGCGTCAGGTTATCGCCGATGACGAAGAAGGCGGAGGACGCCGCCTTCAGCGCCTGATGGGCGGCGAGAACGATATCCGGGCCAATGCCGGCGGGCTCGCCCAGGGTAACGGCGATCGCGGCAGCGGCATCAGGCATGCTGGATGTACCCCGATCCGGACGCCCCGCTCGGGACGTCATGTCCGCCGAGCCCCGTGCCGGCGGCGGTCAGTTCTTGTAGTCGATGAACACGCTGCGCCTCAAGTCACGCATGATCCGCTGCGATGCGACCTTGTATTTCTCGTCGAGCAGCATGTTCTTGATGACATCGCGTGTCGGCTTGGGCGGCCGCACCATCGCGCGTCCGCAAAAGGCGATGAGTTGCACGCCCTGCTTGGAGCGCATGGGGCCGATGGCATGGCCCGGTCCACTCTTGTCCAGCGCCGCCTTCATGGGGGCCGGAAGGTTTTCGCTCGGTGCCTCAATGGTCTTGGATATCTGGACGTTGTAGATGCCGGCGATGGCCTTGTGGGCCGTGCTGCAGCTCTTGAAGCGCCTGGCGATCTGCTGGGCCTCGACGGCGCGGGCATACATCACCTGATCGGTGTTGGCCTGCGAGGTCGTGTCCACCGGCAACGTAATTTCCAACAGGTCATAGACGGCCACCGGCTTCATGCGCGGATCGGAGCCGATGGTTGAAAGGCGCCGGTCCACTTCGGCGGGCTCGACCTTGACATCGACGCTGTATTTGCTGGTCATCAGCCAGTTGAAGCCGAGCGTGGCCGCAACCTGGTCCTGCAGCGTCTGCATGCTGATGCCCTTGGCCTTCAGTTTGGCCGCCAGGGTGTCGCGATTCGCCCCCATGCGCACGGCCATGCGATCGATGGCGGCGTTGACCTGCTTGTCGTCGGGGGCGGTCTTGTATTTCTTGGCTTCGGTCCGCTTGATGACCTCGTCGATCAGTTCCTCCAGCACCGCCTTTCGCTGTTGCTGGTCGGTACCCTTGGTGGGATAGCCCAGGGCCGCGTTGAGCCTGATTCGCTGTGCGACGTCATAGTCGGTGATCGGCTTGTCGCCGACCACGGCGAGAACCCGCTGGGACTGCGCGTTTGCCGCAGTGAAATGCGACTGGGCAAGGGCCAGCATCAATAGGCCGGTGAGAATAAGCCCCCGGCAAAGGCTTTGCCTGATCAAGATAAGCATGGATCCATTCGTTATCTGCGCTGCCGCCACGCGGGCGGGTTGTTCAAAGGGAACCGCCCAGCGAGGCCGAGCCCAGTGTCTTGAATTCAATTGACAACATCAAGGCACGGTCGACCTTGATGTCACGATCATGGGCGAAATCCTCCTTGTAGTAAATCTTGAAGGAGAAGCAGTCGCAATCATAACCGAAGCCGATGAGCTGCTTGACGGGCTTATCGAGCGCCAGGTCGTAGCGCAAGCCCCCGAACATTTTCCACCCCGTACTGCCCAATGCCAGGTCTGCCGTCGCCCACACCTGCTGCTGCGGCAATGGCCTGCCATAGGCGGGTTCGGCATCCAGCTTGACGTAGTCGGCCGACAGCGTCAGCGGGCCATAATCGAAATCGACGCCGGTTTCCATGGAATTGAAGGCCAGCGTTGCGTGGTCGAAGCGACCTTGCCAGTAGAACCGCAGATTGTCGGTGGGCTGATAGGCCATTGCCGCTACGAAGTCCGACCGGGTCTTGTCGAGCCCTGAACCGCTCACGAAGGCATTCTGGCCGGCCAGATGCAGACTCTCGCCAAAAGCCGTGCGCACGAAGCCGCCGGCCGGCAGCATGAGATTGTAGAGCAGGCCGACATTGGCGCGCGTGCCGGACTCGAACTGGTCGTAGCCGGTAAACTTGTCGTCAAGGAACAGGCTGGTGGTATCGAAGTTCAGCGACACCGCATCCTCGTTGGCGATCTTGTTGATGGCGGTGGCGTCGGGCGCCGAAATGATCTGTGCCACCGGTGTCAGGACGGAGGTGCCCCAACTGTCGGACCTGACGAAGGGATAGCGCATGTCGACCCCGACGGTCGGCAACACGCGGGCGGTGGTGTCGGTGCCGCGAACCCCGCCGGGCACCGTCGGATCGGGAAGGCCATGGGTGAGGAACAGATCGCCGCGCAGATCGGCAAACGGTGTCACGACAAGGCCCATGGAGGACACCATGCGACGCTGCCAGTGCAGATCGGCGATGACCTGCGACTGCTCGGTGCCCAGATTGAGGGTCGAGAACGGGGAGAAGACCGCGTCGGTGCGAAACAGGCTGTAGATGTCGGCGTCGAGCCCCAACTCGCCACCTAGGACCGGCTGGTCGAAGGTGTAACTGTAGCTCACATGCGGCAGGACGTAAGGGTATTGCTTGTTGTTGTCGGTGGACAACAGCCCCTGGTACTGCAGCAGCTCCGCCTTGAAGTAGTTACGATCCTTCATGCCGGTCAGGTAGAGCGTGTTGTCGATCTCCGTCAGGTCGTTGATCTTGTACTTGCGCATGAAGGTTTCGTCGGTGGTCGCTGTGGCATCCCAGCCCCAGTTCCAGTAGTCGTTGATGCGGTATTTGCCTATGGAGCGCACGAAGCCGCGGAAGTGGCGGTCGCCAGGCGCCGGCAGGTTGGTGTCGAGCTGATAGATGCCGGCAGCATCGATATTGTACTCGCCGTTGTCAGTGCGGTGGCGCCATACGGCGCGCGCCAGCGGCCCTTGCCGGGTTGTGAAGACCGGCCGCAACGTCAGATCGTAGTTGGGTGCCAGGTCGATGAAATAGGGCACTTCGGCCCCGAAGCCGAACGAGGACGAATAGGAATAGGACGGGATGAGGAAGCCGGTGCGGCGCTTCACGGTCGGATCGGGATGGCTGAGATAGGGCAACCAGAACACCGGCATGCCAAGGAATTCGAACGTCGCATCGTGGTGATAGATGGTGTGCTTTTTCTCGTCGTAGGTGACCTTGACCGAACGGATCTCCCACAACGGGGCGCCGGTGGTGGTGACGCAGGCCTTGCAGCGGGTATAGGTGACGTGGTCGAAGACCGTCAGGTAACCGTCATGCCGCCTGGCGTAGTCGGCGGTAATCGTCGCATCATTGGTCAGCAGGAGCCTGAGATGGGTGGCGAAGCCGTCACGAAACTTGTTCTGCAGATCGGCGGTGTCGGCGGTGAGCACATTGCCGCCCGGTTCGCGCAGCCGCACCTCGCCGTTGGCCACCATGCGGTCCGTATTCTGATAGTAGACCACCTTGCTCGCCACCAGCACGTAGCGGCCATAGACGATGATGACGTGCCCGGTGGCGGTGGCCACATGGGTGCGCGGGTCATAGACGATGTGGCTGGCCTCCACATGCATCCGGGTGCCTTTCGGCGGCGCCTTCAGTTGGGGCTGAACCTTGATGTCGGGGGTGGTGGTTTTCTTGGTGTTGACGACTTTCTTGGAGCTGGTGGCGAGTGCCGGGCCGCCGGGCACAAAGGTCAGCACAAGCCCCGTGGCAAGCAAGGCGGCCACGCAAGCACCGGCCACGCGCCGCGCCACATGGGCGGGGAGCGCTGCACGGATCAGCGACCTTTTTCTACCCCAACCTGTCATCGTCCCCGCACACGGAGCCGCTTTTACGCCAACGCCTTAGCCGGTTGCGCGTGTTCGCCAATCACGCGCCGTGTCAGAATGTTTAGCTGGTTCGCATGGCCATTAGAAGGGAAAACGGACGACGCCCGGCAAACGCTGGAAGCTTCCCTCAAGGCAGCCCGATCGCGCCGCGAGCGCCGGGCGCCTTGCCATTGATCCACCGGCCTTTAACGGCTAAATGGCTGATCTCCAAGGGCCTTCAACCAGGATGGATGCCCGTTTCGCCGAGGAAGGGTCGTCATGAAAATCACGTTCGATGCCACCGCCGCCGCCAGGACCGATGCCATTGTGCTTCTAGCTGCCGCAGGGCCCAAGCTGTCGGCCGCCGGTGCCGCGCTCGACAAAGCCTCGGGCGGCCATATCGGCCGGGCCATCGCCGCGGCCCAATTCGACGCCAAGAAGGACGCCTTGCTCGACATCGTGGCGCCGGCAAAGATCAACGCCGGCCGGGTGCTGGTCCTCGGCGTGGGCGATGCCGCCAAGCTGACGGCGCTGGATATCGAGATGACCGGCGGGGCCATGGCGGGAGCATTGCAGTCGGCAAAGGTCAAGGCGGCCGCCGTGCACGCCGAAATTGCCGACCCGTCGGCCCTGTCGCCGGCTACCCTCGCCGCCAATCTCGCCAGCGGGGCGGCCCTGCGCGCCTACCGCTTCATCAAGTACAAGACCAAGAAGAAGGACGAAACGCCCGAGATCGCCAGCCTCAGCGTGGTGACATCGGCGGTGACCGCCAGCAAGAAGGCCTGGAAGTCGCTGGAGCCGGTGGTTGCCGGTGTGCATCTTGCCCGCGACCTCGTGAACGAACCGGCCAACCACCTGTTTCCGGAAGAATTCGCCCGCCGCGCCCGCGCCCTGACCAAGCTCGGCCTGACGGTCGAGGTCATGGATCCGCGCCAGATGGCCAAGCTCGGCATGGGCGCGCTTCTGGGCGTGGCGCAAGGCTCATCGCATCCCGGCCGGCTCGTCGTGATGCGCTGGTCGGGCGGGCGCAAGAACGCCAGACCCGTCGCCTTTATCGGCAAGGGCGTCACCTTCGACACCGGCGGCATCTCCATCAAGCCGGCCGCCGGCATGGAGGACATGAAGGGCGACATGGGTGGGGCGGCCTGCGTCACCGGCCTCATGGCGGCGCTCGCCGGCCGCAAGGCCAAGGTCAATGCGGTCGGCGTCATCGGTTGCGTCGAGAACATGCCCGACGGCAATGCCCAGCGCCCGGGCGACGTGGTGACATCCATGTCGGGCCAGACCATTGCCGTGCTCAACACCGACGCCGAGGGCCGCCTCGTGCTGGCCGATTGCCTGTGGTACACGCAAGACCGCTTCAAGCCGCAGTTCATGGTCAATCTGGCCACCCTCACCGGCGCCATCCTGGTGGCGCTCGGCAAGGAGCATGCCGGCCTCTTTTCCAACAACGACGAACTGTCGGGCCGCCTCACCGAGGCCGGCCTGGCGACGGCGGAAAAGGTCTGGCGCATGCCGCTGGCCCCCGAATACGACAAGCTCATCGATTCAGACATCGCCGACATGAAGAATATCGGCGGCCGCCTTGCCGGCTCGATCACCGCCGCGCAGTTCCTGCAGCGCTTCGTCAACGACGTGCCGTGGGCGCATCTCGATGTGGCGGGCACGGCGATGGATGCGGTGAAGACGGCGATCAACCAGTCCTGGGGCTCCGGCTGGGGGGTGAGGCTGCTGGATCGGCTGGTGGCGGATCATTACGAGAAGTAGGGGCATTGTCTCGATCGGCCCAACGTCACCCCGGCGGAATCCAGAAGGCCACTCGCCAACACCCCACCTGTCGCCCCTGGACCCCGGCCTTTGCCGGGGTGACGGGCAGGAGCAGGTCGCCGCGCGCTACACCAAGCGGAAGCGGCAGCGGGCGGCGAGCGAGCGCTTGACCGCCAGCCTTCCCGCGCGCTTCATGGAGCCATGACCGAGGTTTTCTTTTATCATCTCGAGCGCCGGCCGCTGGAGGCCGTGCTGCCGCCGTTGCTGGAAAAGACGCTGGCGCGCGGCTGGCGGGCGGTGGTCGAGGCGGGAAGTGCTGAACGAGTGGAATCGCTGTCGACGGCCCTGTGGACATGGCGCGACGAGGCCTTCCTGCCGCACGGCACCCGCCAGGACGGGCACGCGGCCAAGCAGCCCATCTGGCTTACCGACACCAACGAGAACCCCAACGGGGCGCAGGTGCTGTTCCTGGTGGACGGGGCGGCGGCGCAGAGCCTTGAGGGACTGGAGCGGGCCATCTACCTGTTCGACGGCAAGGATGCCGAAGCGGTCGAGGCGGCGCGCCAGCGCTGGCGCGAGGCCGCTTCGGCCGGGCACAGTGTCACCTATTGGCGTGAGGACGAGCACGGAAAATGGCAGAAGATGGCATGAAAGACGAAAGTTTCGCCGACCGCCGCGCCGTGGCGCGCATGCGGGCCGGCGAACTGCAACAGAAATTCGAGGCAACGGACGATCCGGCCGGCTGGTTCGATGCGCTTTATCAGGCGGCCGGCGACGACCCTGCCCAGGTGCCGTGGGCGGACCTTCAGCCGCATCCGCTGCTGGCGCGCTGGATTGAAGGCTTCAAGGCCCGGCACCAGGGCAGGGCGCTCGATATCGGCTGCGGGCTCGGCGACAACGCCGCGGCGCTGGCGGTGGCGGGCTACAGGGTGACGGCCTTCGATCTCTCGCCCACGGCGATCAAATGGGCAAAAAAACGCTTCCATGCGGCTGAGATAGACTTCCGGGTGGCCAATCTGCTGGAACTGCCGGGCGACCTCGCCGGGGCGTTCGATCTGGTGCACGAGACCTATACATTGCAGGCCCTGAAGGGCGAGATGCGCGAAAGGGCCTTTGCGGCGGTCGCTTCAGCGGTGAAGCCCGGCGGGCGTCTTCTGGTGATCTGCCGCTCGCGCGGTGACGACGAGGTGCCGGAAGGCCCGCCGTGGCCGTTGTCACGGGCCGAACTCTCCCGTTTCGATGCGCTTGGCCTCAAGCCGGAAAGCTTCGAGGCCGTCGATGTGACGAAAGACCGGGTGATCCCGCATTTCGTCGTTACCTGGATCAAATCCTGAAAACACCGCGAGGGCCATCATGCCGGACGAAAAACTCGCCTACCGCGTTCTCACCGGACCCGACGACCATGCCTTTTGCGAACGGGTCTCCAGGGCGCTCGATGAGGGCTACCAGCTCTACGGGTCGCCCGCCATCACCTATAACGGCGAACGCTGCATCGTGGCCCAGGCGGTCATCCTGCGGAACTAGGATCTGTCGTTCAATCGTAGAGCAGCTTGCCGGTGCGGTCCTTGAGCGGCGTCTTGCCGTGGATCTTGCCGAAAGCCGCATGCGGCTGGGCGAGACGGTGGGCGCTGCGGGCAAAGAAACGCCCTTCGGTCTCGGCCTTGACGATGCCCGGCGCCGCCCCTTGCGGGGCCGATGGATCGATCACCTCGGCAATGACGTCGCCCGGCTTCACCATGGCCCCCAGGTCCTTCAGATAGACGAGGATGCCACCGCTTGGCGCCCGCAACACCTGGGTCGCGTCGAAGGGTGCGGCAATGCCGGAAAAGCTCGGCACATCAATTGCATCCCCGGCAATGATGCCGCGATGGACGAGAAAGGAAAACAATGCCCCGGCATCCCTTTCCGCCAGTTCGTGGCTGACGTCGCCCTCGCCGCGCAGTTCGACCACGGCGGTGAACGGCAGGGCGACGTCGATGCTTTTCGCGCGTGCCGCGACGGCCGGCGCCGCCACCGTCTCCTCGAAGGGATCGTCGCCCGAACCGCGTGCGAACATGACGACCGGCGCCCCCAGCAGCGCTGCCAGATCGGCGGCGCCCGGCCATTGTTCGGGATCGACGTAGAGATGCAGTTCGGCTTCGGAATCGGTGTGCAGGTCGAGCACGATGTCGGCATCGAAGGCGAGCCGCATGAGGGTGAGCTGCAACATCCGGGCTTCGTTGGTCACCACCCGCCGGGCAAGGGCAGCACCCACCTCGGCCCTGAGCAGGCGGCCATTGGCCGCGGCATCGGCACCCGCCTTGGCGGCCATGGCGGCGACGGCCTCGGCGGCCACATTGGGCCAGCCGCGGTTGAAATTCTGACCCGATGCCGCATGGTAGCGGCCCATGTGATCGTTCATCACCACGTTGGAAAGGCCGATGGGGTTGGCGATGGGCACCACCACGACTTCGCCCTTGATGTGCCCGGCGCGGTCGGCGCGCTCCAGCCAACTTTTCAGGTGATGGGCGACCAGATTGGCCGGCAGTTCATCGGCATGGATGCCCGCCTGGATATAGACCTTCGGCTCGGCGCCCGACTTGCCGTAGCGACAGACGGTGAGGCGGCGTGCCGTGCCGGGTGACCAGTTCTCCAGTTCGATATAGGTGCAGGTGCTCAAGGTCGGAGGCCTTTCCCGCCGTTGAAATCTTTCGCCGTTGACTGCGATATGCAAGCATCGCCGCATCGCTTCGGCATCAAGGGCGCAAAAGGAGATATGGCATGGACGACTGGAAGGCAGCAACCGCTCTTATCGTAGGGGCCGGTTCGGGATTGTCGGCGAGTATCGCCCGCGCCTTCGCCGGCGACGACATGAAGGTCGCCCTTGCGGCGCGCAAGCCGGAAAAGCTCGAGGGGCTGTGCAAGGAAATCGGTGCGACCGCCCATGCCTGCGACGCGAGCGAGCCCGAGGCGGTGCAAAAGCTGTTCGCCGGCCTCGATGCCGCGCCTTCGGGCAGCCCCGACGTGGTCGTCTACAACCCCAGCTACCGGGTGCGCGGACCGCTCATCGAACTCAAGCCCTCCGAGGTGCGGCGCACCTTGATGGTGACGGCGTTCGGCGGGTTTCTGGTGGGCCAGCAGGCGGCAAAACGCATGCTCGACAAGGGCAGGGGCGTCATCGTCTTCACCGGCGCCTCGGCCAGCGTCAAGGGCTATGCCGGCTCGGCTCCCTTCGCCATGGGCAAGTTCGCGCTTCGCGGCCTCGCCCAGTCCATGGCCCGCGAGTTCCAGCCAAAGGGCATTCACGTCGCCCATGTCAACATCGACGGCGGCATCCGCAACGAAGCGCGCGGCTATGTGGAAAAGCCCGGCCGGCCCGACAGCTTTCTCGAACCCGATGCCATTGCCGCGACCTACCTGCACCTGGTTCGCCAGCAGCGCTCGGCCTGGACCTTCGAACTGGAAGTGAGACCCTGGCTGGAGACCTTCTGAGGCGCACCGAAGCAAGCCAGGAGGCGCCAGGGGCGACGCAAATCGATAAACCGTGACTGATGCCGCATGGTCAGGTTATCACTTTGTTTGGATTTCTTCTCCACACTGATTGTCTTTCCGCAAGACCTGGCAGCGGTTGCGCGTGTCAGTTGTGATCGGGAGAAATCCATGTCGTTTGAAGCTTTGAGCCCCGTCTTGCCGAACAATGTGGTCAATTCACTAGCCGGCCGCTACCTTACGTCCGACAAGACGGCCCATGATTGCCTCGTCGAGAACCTCAGCCTCGACGGCGCAACCCTGGTGAACTGCGATTGCGCGCCGCAGGGCGCGAGAATCGTCTTGTACATGGAAGGCATGGGCCGCCTGGTCGCCGATGTCGTTACATCGGGCGACAACATCATGGACGTCACCTTCGATCAGGCCTGTTCGAACCTCGATCCACTGAAGGCCGGTCTTGCCGGCACCAGCCGGACGATCATCGCCGACGAGCGCCGCCTGCAGCAGCGCTTCAACCCCGACAACCCGCTCAAGCCGGTGCGCCTGCCGCACGGCGAGACCAGGCAGTGCGAGGTTTCCGACATTTCACTGAGTGGCGCCCTGATCCAGCTCGATGTGCTGGTGCCGATCGGCGCCCAGGTGTGGCTCGGCAACTCGCCGGCCTACGTGGCGGAGCGGCGCGAAGAGGGCACCGTCATCCGCTTCAAGGAACCGCTGGACGGCGAAGCGCTCGCCGAGCTCACACGCTAGGCCGGCACGCCATAGGGTGGGGGTGCCCGAAGGCAGAAAAAGGGATCGATTGCCGGCGTTCGCGGAACCCGAGGCCATAAAGGCTTTGGAAATTGTTTACTGCGATAATGCATCCTTCGATCCGGGTCCGTTGGCCCGATCGGCTGAGGTAGTGAGCATATGGACGCTGAGAACAAGCGGCGTACGGAAAGAAAGCGGGTCCTGCGCGGCGGCAAGATCATCCTCGGCAACCTGATGTCGACGTTCGAGTGCAAGTTGCGCAACGTTTCCGACACCGGGGCCCTGCTGCTGGTCAGCAACGCCACCAACATTCCCGACGAATTCTATCTGGCGATCGACTTCCAGCCCGGCCGCCGCCCCTGCCATGTGGCGTGGCGCAAGATGAACCAGCTCGGGGTGGAATTCCTCGACGTCTGACGGCGCTCAGGTGCACGGACCGGCACGCAACAGCACCAACTTCTGTCCCAGCGGTTTGAGGTATTTGCAGGTGCATTGGCCGCTTGTGCAAACTCTCTCGATACGCTTCACCAGTTCCAGCTTGCCGGCCTGCCAGCGGTAACTGTCGGTTCGATCGGGCGGGCCGCGCTGCTCGCTGACAATGAACTTGTCCGCGGCATCGATGTGCGGGTCGGGCAGGCGCGACAGCCCGGCATTGAATTCAAACCGCACCGTCCTTGCATCGAACAAAAACCACTGGAAGGTGCCCTCGGGGCCACCCGACGCCGTCGTCATCACGCCGAAGTCCATCAGGCCGTCGAAGTTCATGTCGGCAAACAGGATACCGACGTCCACCGCGGAAAGGCTCGGCGCCGCCTTCACCGGCAGGTCCTGGAACGGCGGTCCGCCGTCCAGCGACAGCCTGATGGAGCGGGCAAGGTTGGGCGGATCGCCGATGAGCGACAGGGTAAGGGTCGTGGCCTTGAGCGGGTTGTCCTTGCTCAAGAGCCGGGCGCAGCGCGCCAGTTCGCTGTGCGGGGTCGGATAGAAGACGATGCAGTTGGTGCCGTCGATGGTCGTCTGGGCCAGCGCCGGCGCCGCGGCGACCAGCACCGCCAGCCAGCCGAGGCCGGCCAGGGGAAGACTATTTCGGCTTGAATGCCTCATCGACCGGAACCTTATAGGCATTCGCCAGCCGGTTGGTCATGTTGGCGAGGCCCGTCACCGCATAGAGTTCGTTGAGCATTTCCTCGCTGGCGCCCTTGGCGCGTGCCGAGGCGGAGTGGCTCGCCATGCAGTAGTCGCAGTTGTTGGTGACGGAGATGGCGACATATACCAGCTCCTTGGTCAGGGGATCGAGATGTCCCGGCCCCATGATCTCCTTCAGGCTTTCCCACACATGCTTGAGCATGCGCGGTTCATTGGCCATGTATTTCCAGAAATTGTTGACATCGGCAACCTTGCGGCTGGTCATGATGTCGTCAAAAACCGCCCGTACTTCGGGGCTCGCCTGATCGTAGTCGATGCTGTTCATGTGGCGTTCATCTCCATTGGTCCAGTAGACGCATCATTCATCGCACGGATTTCCGCCGCAATAGGCGTCCATCGTCCGGAGAACCGAAATCGCGCGAGAATCACCCCCCTAAGGAGTAGTCCATAATATGTCGACCTACCGCACAGCGGCTGCAACCACCGCGCTTTGCTTGTTCATGATCACCGCCGCGCCGGTGCCGCAGTTCTTCGGCTCTTCGCCGGCTGCCGCCCAGAGCGCCGATCAGCTCCTCGCCGACCAGACGCCGGTGAGTTCGATGGACAAGAAGGCGCTGAACGCCCGCATCAAGGCGCTCCGGTCCCTTATCCAGTCCGGCAATCTGTCCAAGGCCCAAAAGCAGGACGCCCGCGCCAAGATCAAGGAGGCGCAGGCCGAACTGAAATCGCAGCGCGCGACTGACAACAAGGCGCCGGCCAACCAGCAGAACCAGCAGGCGCAGCAGAACCAGTCATCGTCGCCGGAACTGCAGGCGATCATCAATGACAAGCGCCCGCTCGATCAGCTCAGCGACGCCGAATTGCACGCCCGTATCAGGGCTGGCATGGATGCGCGCAAGGCCGGCAATCTGTCAAAGGCCGACAAGCAGGCGATCAACCAGTTCGTGCCTGAGGCGCGTGCCGAGCTGAAGAAGCGCCGGACGACCAAGCAGGACACCAAGACCCAGACCCAGAGCAACGACAACGCCCAGGCGATGCAGCCGAAGATGGACGGCAATGCCGGCACCATCCTCGCCGACAAGCGCAGCGCCAAATCGCTGTCGACGCCGGACCTGCGCAAGCGGGTCAACGAGACCCGTTCGATGCTCGGTGACAAACAGTTGCAGCCCGACATGAGGAAACGGTTGCGCGGTGTTCTGGTTACCGATCGCCAGGAACTGCGCAGCCGCATTGCCGTGGAGAACAACAACAAGGCCAACGTCGACAACACGACGACGTTCAACAATTCCGACAACAACGTCGTCAATAACCAGACCACGATCATCAACAACAACACCACCGTGACGCAGATCATGCAGCGCCGGACGCCGTCCGACAAGCTTGGCGAGCGCGATCTCAACCGCCGCATCCGCATGCTCGAGCAGGCCCGCCGTGAAAACCGTTTGCATGGCGCAGACCTGCAGTTCGCGGGACAGTTGATCATCAGTGACCGGCTGGCCCTGCGGGCACGCCTGGTTTCCGATCGTGGCCGGCGCATGCAGTTTATCCAGCAGAACCGCGCCAGCTTCCATCTCGGCATCAACGTGGGCGTGGCGCCGCGCTTCGATATCTTTGCCGCCGAGGCCGATCCGATCCAGATCCAGGATCAGCTCATCGCGGCACCGCGCTGGAAGCCCAAGCGCGCCTACAGCTTCGATGAGATCGTGAATGACGACAATGTCCGGCGTGCCATGCCGGGCATCGAGATCGACACCGTGACCTTCGAGAGCGGGTCGGCCGAGCTGGCGCCGGAAATGATCGACCAGCTTCAAAATGTCGCCACGGTCATCGAGAAGGTCCTGGCGGTCAGACCCAACGAGGTGTTCCTCATCGAAGGCCACACCGACGCCGTCGGCTCGCCGGAGTCCAACCTGGTGCTGTCGCAGGCCCGCGCCGAAGCGGTCAAGGCGACCCTGGCCGACTATTTCGCCATCGATCCCAAGAACCTGCGCACCGTCGGCCTGGGTGAGCGGTTCCTGAAGATCCCGACCCAGGGTCCCGAAGAAGAGAACCGCCGGGTCACCGTGCGCCGCATCACGCCGATGCTCACCGGGCAGGTCAACTAGACGACCTGCGGCCAACCGAAACGCGAAGGGCGGTCCCCAATAGCCGGGGCCGCCCTTCGTTCGTCTTGAAGCCGTGTTCGTGCGCGGCTATAAGGCCGCTCGCCATTCACTTGAAAGTCGATCGAAAGAGGAATTAGCCACATGGCCAGCGAGCGCACGCTCTCCATCATCAAGCCCGACGCCACCCGCCGCAATCTCACCGGCAAGATCAACGCCATGATCGAGGCCACGGGCTTGAGGATCGTTGCCCAGAAGCGCACCAAGTGGAAAAAGGCCGACGCCGAGGCCTTCTACAAGGTCCACAAGGACCGGCCGTTCTACAAGGACCTGGTCAAGTTCATGACGTCGGGCCCGATCGTGCTGCAGGTGCTGGAGGGCGACGACGCGGTGGCACGCTACCGCAAGGTGATGGGCGCCACCAACCCGGCCAATGCCGATGCCGGCACCATCCGCAAGGAATGCGCCGAATCCATCGAGGCCAACTCGGTGCACGGCTCCGACAGCCCGGAAAACGCCAAGAAGGAAATCCGCATGTGCTTCAAGGCAGCCGAGATCGTCGGCTGAGCGCGAAAGGTTCGCCCCATGTGGGTCGGCTTCTACATTATCTCCATCGTGGCGGTGAACTGGCTGTTCGTGACGCTGCCGTTCATCCCGACGCCGCTGGGCTCCTGGTCGGGGGCCAATCTGGTGGTCGGCTTCGTGTTCGTGCTGCGCGACCTCGCCCAGCGCCAGATCGGCCATTCGGTGCTGCTGGCGACGCTGGCGGCGGGCGCCATGACCTACCTGACGGTCAATCCGGCCGTGGCACTGGCTTCGGTGACCGCCTTCATGGTGTCGGAAACGTCGGACTGGGCGGTCTATTCCTTCACCAGACGCCCGCTGGAAAGCCGCATCCTGTTGTCGAGCGCCATATCGTCGCCGCTCGACACGGTGGTCTTCCTGTCGATGATGGGCTTTCTGTCGCCGGCCTCGTTCACGCTTGAGACGTCGAGCAAGATCCTCGGCGCCTTCGCGGTGTGGATGCTGCTGCGCCGCCGCATCCTGTTGCGCGGCAACTGATCTTCTAAACGGCCATGGAGTGGCGCGCTGAACCCTTGCGCAGATAGGGATCGAGGCGGGCGCAGACCGAGCGCACGAAGACGGCGCCGCGCGGGGTGAGACGGAAGATACCGGCCTCTTCGCTGATCAGGCCATCGCTGTCGGCGGCGGCGAAATCGGCCAGTTCCGCGATGACGGCATCGGCCGAGGCGCCGAAACGGTGGTCGAGCTCGCCGCGCGACAGGACGCCGTCGCACATCAGCCGCTCGACCACGAAACCGCGCAAGGCATCGTCGCCGCCAAGCGCGATGCCGCGCACCGTGGCGAGACCGTCGGCCGCGATGCGCCGGATGTAGTCGCCGGTCGCGGTGGCGTTCTGGGCATAGCCCCGGGGCAGGCGGCCGATGGCCGAGGCGCCGAGCCCGATGATGGTGTCGGCGGGGGTGTCGGCATAGCCCTGGAAATTGCGCCTGAGGCGGCCTTCGTCGGCAGCGTGTGCAAGGCTGTCGGAGGGCAGGGCGAAATGGTCGAAGCCGATGCGGGCATAGCCAGCCGCGGTGAGCAGGCTGGCCACCCGGTTGGCCATGGCAAAGCGCTCCTCGGGGCCGGCCAGCAGCCTCTCGTCGATCATCGACTGGTGTTTTTTCATCCACGGTACATGGGCATAGCCGAACAGGGCGATGCGATCGGGGCGCAGCCCGACCACCGCCTGGGCCGTGGCGGCGACGCTGTCGCGGGTCTGGTGCGGCAGGCCGTAAACGAGGTCGATGTTGATGGAGGCAACTCCCGCCCGCCTTAGACCGGCGACCGCATCCTCGGTCTCGGCAAATGACTGGTGGCGGTTGATGGCCGCCTGCACGGTCGGATCGAAGTCCTGTACCCCGATGCTGGCGCGGGTGAGGCCGTTGCGGGCTAGCGCCTCGATGCGCCCGGCATCGAAGCCGCGGGGGTCGATCTCGACCCCGAAGGCGAAATCGGGCGCCACGGCAAAATGCTGCCGGACCGCCGCAACCAGCCGGTCCATGTCGGCGGCGCTGAGCATGGTCGGCGAGCCGCCGCCCCACTGCATCTCGACCACCGGCGAACGGCCGTCGATGAGGCCGCCAATTGCCTCGACCTCCTTCAGGAGACTTTCAAGGTAGACGGCGACGGGGTCGTATTTCAGGGTGTGACGGGTATGGCAGCCGCAGAACCAGCACAAGCTGTCGCAGAAGGGGATGTGCATATAGAGCGAGACCGGTTCGCCCGCCGGCAGGTCGGCCAGCCAGCCGCGATAGACACCCGCATCGATCCCGGCATGGAAATGCGGCGCCGTGGGATAACTGGTATAGCGCGGCACCGGGCTGGCATATTTGCGAATAAGCTCCTTGCGCATGCCGGAGTCCCCCTTATGTGTAGGCCTGCCATGCCCTACGACATGAGGCCGTTCCTTGATCTGCCTCAAGGCCGGGCGCTTTCGTGGCAAAATGTCTCATGATGGCTGTAGGCGGGAATGAACACGAAATGCCGGCAAGTGCCGCAGGGTTTGCGGGAGTCCAAGGGGCGGCAGGACGATCAATGATCAAACTTGCCCCCATCATGGTGGCACCGAACGGCGCCCGACGCGGCAAGGCGGATCATCCCGCCCTTCCTGTCACCATCCCCGAGACGGTGGCAGCCGCTGTTGCCTGCCACGCCGCCGGCGCGGGTGCCATCCATGCGCATGTGCGCGATGCCGAAGGCCATCACGTGCTCGATGCCGGCCTCTACCGCGAACTGATCGCCGAACTGGGAGATGTCGTGCCGCAGATGATCGTGCAGATCACCACCGAGGCGGTGGGGCGCTATCGCCCGGCAGAGCAGCGCGCGGTGGTCGATGAGGTGGTGCCGGCCGCGGTTTCGGTGGCGCTGCGCGAGATGGTCGCCGATGCCGGCGACGAAGCCGAGGCGGCCCGCTTCTACGATCGCTGCCGCGAACGCGACATCGCCGTGCAGCATATCCTCTATGAACCCGCCGAAGTGGCGAGGCTGGGCGGCTTCATCGAAAGGGGCATCGTTCCGGGCGACGGGCTGTCGGTCATCTACGTGTTGGGCCGCTACGCCGCCAGCCAGCAATCGGATCCGGCCGACCTGGCGGGTTTCCTCGATGTCGCCGCCACGCTGCCGGTTGCACCGGACTGGATGGTGTGTGCCTTCGGTGTGAACGAGACGGCAGCCCTGGCGGCGGCGCTCGCAGCCGGCGGCAAGGTGCGGGTCGGCTTCGAGAACAGCCTGTGGCATGCCGACGGGTCGCTGGCCCGCGACAACGCTGAACGGGTGGCCGCCATTGCGGCGTTGCCCGGCAGTTGTGCGCCGTAAGCGGAAGTCGGTGGAGTTGAAAGGCGACTTGCAATAGTGTGCGTTGCAATGAAACAGCAGCCAAATCCATGAACAAGCGCGACGATCGCTGCAAGAGTGCCGGCATCGAACCGGTCCCCAGTCTGTGTGCGGCATGCACGGCCCGCCATCGCGGCATTTGCGGGGCGCTGAGCGACGACGAATTGCGTGACCTTGCCAGCAGAACCGCCAAGCGGCGCATCGACAACGGCCGCACGTTGCAGGCCGACGGCGAGGAGACCGCGGTCTATTCCAACCTCCTGCAAGGGGTGGTGAAACTGTCGAAGACGCTGCCCGACGGACGCCAACAGATCGTCGGCCTGCAGTTCCCCCCCGATTTCGTCGGCCGTCCGTTCGGGCGCGAGAGCCGCTTGTCGGCAGAGGCCGCCAGCAACGTGGAGCTGTGCACGTTTCCGCGCTCGGTGCTGGAGGGCATGCTGAAGCGTCACCCCGAACTGGAACACCGGCTGTTCCAGCAGACGCTGCTGGAACTGGACGATGCCCGCGACTGGCTGCTGGCGGTCGGCCGCAAGACAGCGCGCGAACGGGTGGCGGCGCTACTGTACAAGATCGCCAGGCACGTTCCCGACAAGACGCCGCTGGATGCCGCCAAACGCACTTCCGTCGACTTCGATCTGCCGCTGACCCGCGCCGACATGGCGGATTTCCTCGGCCTCACCATCGAGACGGTGAGCCGCCAGATCACCCGGCTCAGGCAGGACGGCATCATCAGCCTGAAAGCCAATCGCCACGTCAGCGTGCCGGATATGGAGCGCCTGGCGGAAGCGGCCGAAGGCTGATCAACCTCACCCGATCACCGGCTTGCCGTGGCGCGAGCGGATGCGGGCGAGCAGTTCGGCCATGTCTTCTTGCTTCAGCCGCGCCCGCGCCAGCGGCAGGATCACGATGTTCTCGAACGCGATGTGGCGGCGATAGCTCTCGAAGAAGCCGCGAATCATGTAACCCGCCATCTCGGGATTGAGCGGCATATGACCGGCCGCCATCGCGTCCAGAAGGTCGATCAGGTCGGTGGAATAGGTATCGTCGGCCAGATGTTCGCGGCTAAGTTGGCGAATTACCGCCTCGATGTTGTCTTCCGGCGCGGCGCGGCGGGCGAGAAGAGGGAAGAGGCATTCCTCCTCATCTTCGTGATGCAGGGGAACATCGACCCTGAGGGCTTCGACGGCCTTGGCCGCCAATGCGCATTCAAGCGTTCCCGGCAGGCCGTCGGCAATGGTTTCCAACACATCGCACAGCCATTCCTGGCGCTTGTGCTCGTGGGCCAGAAAGTCAATCGGATCATTGCATTGGAGGGGTATTTGCGGTGGCGGCGGGGTGTGGGAGCTTTGTCCCTTCAGTTCATTGGCAGCCATAGTGTTCTCCACCGCGATCACCGCAGTCGCTGCTGCGAATAATCTGTCGTGCCAGCCGGCGCGACATTGATCGAGATCAAAGACGCGGGCATCATGGCGTGAGACCGGATGGTCACAACTGCTGGCTGATCGAGCGGAGGGGGACTCATGAGCGCTTTAGGAAAGCTCGCCATCTACGGGCTGGCTGCACTCATCGCGATTGTCATGGCAGCAAAGGCGCACGACCAGCCTTTTGCCATCCAGATGATCATCGTGGCCATCGCGGCCCTCATCGCCCTGGTGGTGACGGCCAAGCGGACGGACTTCAACGCACCGCCGCCCGATACCAGCGGCTATTTCAACTCCGTCATCCGCTACGGCGCCATTGCCACGCTGTTCTGGGGCGTCGTCGGCATGCTGGTCGGCGTGGTCGCCGCCTTGCAGCTCTCATGGCCGGCCTTCGATATCGAGCCATGGTTCAACTTCGGCCGTCTCAGGCCGCTGCATACCTCGGCGGTGGTCTTCGCCTTCGGCGGCAACGCCCTTATCTGCACCTCGTTCTACGTCGTGCAGCGCACCTGCCAGACCCGCCTGGCGCTGGGCAACACGGCATGGTTCGTGTTCTGGGGCTATCAGCTCTTCATCGTGCTGGCGGCGACCGGCTACCTGCTCGGCATCACCCAGTCGCGCGAATACGCCGAACCGGAATGGTATGTCGATCTGTGGCTCACCGTGGTGTGGGTGGCCTACCTGGGGGTGTTCCTGTTCACGTTGTTCAAGCGCAAGGAACCCCACATCTACGTGGCCAACTGGTTCTACCTGTCGTTCATCGTCACCATCGCCATGCTGCATGTGGTGAACAACCTGGCGGTGCCGGTGTCGTTCCTCGGCTCCAAGAGCTATTCGCTGTTCTCCGGCGTTCAGGATGCGCTGACCCAATGGTGGTACGGGCACAACGCGGTGGGCTTCTTCCTCACCGCCGGCTTCCTCGGCATGATGTACTATTTCGTGCCCAAGCAGGCCAACCGGCCGATCTATTCCTACCGCCTGTCGATCGTCCACTTCTGGGCGCTGATCTTCCTCTATATCTGGGCCGGACCCCACCATCTGCATTATACGGCGCTGCCCGACTGGGCGCAGACGCTGGGCATGGTGTTCTCGATCATGCTGTGGATGCCTTCATGGGGCGGCATGATCAACGGCCTGATGACCCTTTCCGGGGCCTGGGACAAGGTGCGCACCGATCCGATCATCCGCATGATGGTGCTGGCGCTCGCCTTCTACGGCATGTCGACCTTCGAGGGCCCGATGATGTCGATCAAGTCGGTGAACTCGCTTTCCCATTATACCAACTGGACCATCGGCCATGTGCACTCCGGTGCATTGGGATGGGTCGGCATGATCTCGTTTGCGGCGCTCTACTACATGGTGCCCAAGCTGTGGAACCGCGACGGCCTCTACAGCCTGAGGCTCATCAACTGGCACTTCTGGCTGGCCACCCTCGGCATCGTCATCTACGCCGCCGTCATGTGGGTCGCCGGCATCACGCAAGGGCTGATGTGGCGCGAATACGACCCGCAGGGCTTCCTGGTCTACTCCTTCGTGGAGGCAGTGCAGGCGATCCATTGGGCCTATGCCGCGCGGGTGTTCGGCGGGTTGCTCTACCTGCTCGGCGCGATCGTCATGGCCTGGAACGTCTACCAGACGATCAGGGGTAAAAAGCGCGACGAAGCGCCGATGGCCGTGGCGGCCATGGCCTGAGCCCGGATGCGAGAAGGATCAACGAGCATGTTCAATCACGCAATCATCGAGCGCAACGCCACGCTGCTTCTGGTGCTCTCCCTGGTGGTGGTCAGTATCGGTGGCATCGTCGAGATCGCCCCGCTGTTCTACCTCCAGAACACCATCGAGAAGGTGCAGGGCATGCGGCCCTATTCGCCGCTCGAACTGGCCGGGCGCGATATCTATGTCCGCGAGGGCTGCTATGTCTGCCATTCGCAGATGATCCGGCCCTTCCGTGACGAGGTGGCGCGCTACGGCCACTATTCGCTGGCGGCCGAGAGCATGTACGACCATCCCTTCCAGTGGGGCTCGGAGCGTACCGGTCCGGATCTGGCGCGGGTAGGGGGGCGCTATTCCGACCAGTGGCATGTCGAGCACCTGACGGATCCGCGTTCTGTCGTGCCGGGCTCGATCATGCCGACCTACGCCTTCCTCGCCAAGACCGATCTGAAGGCCGACGACATCGCCGCACACCTCAAAGCCAACCGCGATGTCGGCGTGCCCTATACCGACGACATGATCGCCAACGCCCTGGCTGACCTGAAAGCCCAGGCCACTACCGACGGGGACGGGGTCGATGCGCTTCAAAAGCGCTATCCCAAGGCGGTCGCCCGCGATTACGACGGCAACCCGAACCGCCTGACAGAGATGGACGCCCTGGTGGCCTATCTGCAGATGCTCGGCACGCTGGTCGATTTCTCCAAGTACACCGCCAGCGAAAACCTCAGGTGATCCCCATGGACTACAATGAATTCCGCCTGTTCGCCGACAGTGTCGGGCTCGTTCTCCTGATGGCGTTCTTCATCGGGGTTCTCTTCTTCATCTTCAGGCCGGGTTCGCGCCAGCGCTACGACGATGCGTCCCGCATTCCCCTCAAGAAGGATTGAGATCCATGGCCGCTAAACACATCGACGATGTCTCCGGCACCGAAACGACCGGCCACGAGTGGGACGGCATCCGCGAGCTCAATACCCCGTTGCCGCGCTGGTGGGTGTGGACCTTCTATGCCTGCATCGCGTTCGCTTTCGGCTACGTCATTGCCTATCCGGCCATTCCGCTGATCCACGGCGCCACCAGCGGCCTGCTCGGCTGGTCAAGCCGCGGGGCGCTGCAGCAGAACATGGCGGCGGCCGAGCAGGCGCAGGCCGGCGAGCTTGCCAAGCTGTCAAAACTGTCGCTCGCCGACATCCGCAAGGATCAGGCCCTCGACCAGTTCGCCATCTCCGGCGGGCGCTCCGCCTTCAAGGTCTACTGCTCGCAGTGCCACGGCTCGGGCGCCGAAGGAGCAAAGGGATATCCCAACCTCAACGACGACGACTGGCTGTGGGGCGGCAAGCCCGAGACCATCCTGCAGACCATCACCCACGGCATCCGCTATACCGCCGATGCCGATACCCGGGTGTCGGAAATGCCGAGCTTTGGCGCCGACGGCATCCTGACACGCGAGCAGATCGTCCAGGTGGCGAACTACGTGCTCAAGCTGTCGGGGCAAAAGCACGACGAAGCGGCCGCAACCGCCGGAAAGGCCATATTCGCGGACAACTGCGTGGCCTGCCACGGCGATGCCGGCAAGGGCAATCGCGAGTTGGGGGCGCCCAACCTCACCGATCCGATCTGGTTGTATGGCGGTACCGAAAAGGACATTATCGCCCAGGTCACCAAGCCGCGGCATGGTGTCATGCCGGCCTGGGGGTCGAAACTGAGTGCGACAACCATCAAGGAACTGACACTGTTTGTGCATTCACTTGGCGGCGGCGAGTAGGAACCGGCTGGTCAATGACAACCGTTTACAAGGACGTTGACCGCATCGAGGCCGATGCGGTCAACAAGCCTGAGCAGCGTTCGCTTTACGCTGCCCGCGTAAAAGTCCATCCCAAGCGCACCCACGGCACCTTCAGGACACTGAAATGGTGGGTGATGGCGATCACCCTCACCATCTACTACGTGACGCCCTGGCTGCGCTGGGACCGCGGCGACTTCGCCCCGCATCAGGCGGTGCTGGTCAATCTCGCCGATAGACGGTTCTATTTCTTCTTCATCGAGATATGGCCGCAGGAGTTCTATTTCGTCGGCGGCCTGCTGGTGATGGCGGGCATCGGCCTGTTCCTCATTACCTCGACGGTGGGCCGCGCCTGGTGCGGCTATACCTGCCCGCAGACCGTGTGGACGGATCTGTTCCTGGTCGTCGAGCGCTTTGTCGAAGGCGACCGCAACGCCCGCATCAAGCTCGATGCCGCGCCCTGGAGCCTCCACAAGATCGTCTTGCGCAGCACCAAGATCGCCATCTGGCTCTTGATCGCCATGGCGACGGGCGGCGCCTGGATCTTCTATTTTGCCGACGCGCCGACCCTGGCGCGCGAGTTTTTCACCCTTCATGCGGCGCCAGTGGCCTATTCCACCGTCGCCGTCCTTACCGGCACCACCTTCATCTTCGCCGGTTTCATGCGCGAACAGGTGTGCACCTACATGTGCCCGTGGCCGCGCATCCAGTCGGCCATGCTGGATGAGCATTCCCTCACCGTCACGTACAACGACTGGCGCGGCGAACCGCGCGGCAGCCAGCGCGACCGCCGCACCGATGCCGCAACCACCTATGGCGATTGCATCGACTGCAACCTGTGCGTGGCGGTGTGTCCGCAAGGCATCGACATCCGCGACGGCCAGCAACTGGAATGCATCACTTGCGCCTTGTGCATCGATGCCTGCAATTCGGTGATGGAAAAGATCGGCAAGCCGCGCGGCCTGATCTCCTATTCGACGCTTTCCGATTATACCGCCCACGAGGCCGGCACCCGCGATCCCGACCAGTGGCCAAGCTTCATCCGTCCGCGCACCTTCATCTATATCTTCGTGTGGGGTATGATCGGCCTCGGCCTCCTGGTTCTGCTCGCGGTGCGTGATCGGCTCGACGTCAACGTCCTGCATGACCGCAATCCGCTTTACGTGCAGCTCTCCGATGGCAACATACGCAATGGCTACAGCGTGAAGATCCTCAACAAGCGCGCCGAGCCGCGCACCTTCCACCTGTCGATCGAGGGGTTGCCGGGTGCCGTGATGTTCCTGGCCGGCAGCACCGCGGAATCGCACGATGGCCTGAACATCGACGTCGGCGCCGACCGGCTCAGGGACCTCAAGGTCTATGTGAAGATGGACCCCAAGCGCCTGCATCATCGCGAGACCGACTTCCACTTCGTCGCCGTGGACATCAATGGCGGCAAGGGCGCCGACCGGGCAGCCACCGTGGCGCATTTCCAGCGTCCCCCCAACCACGGCAACGAGGAGCACGACTAGCCATGCAGGCAGGCGAGGCAACAGGCGGAAAGACCTTCACCGGACGGCGGATGCTGGCCGCCCTCACAGGCTTCTTCGGCGTCGTCGTCATCGTCAACCTGACGATGGCCTACTTCGCCGAATCGACCTGGACCGGGCTGGTGGTGGAGAACAGCTATGTGGCGAGCCAGGAGTATAACGGCTTCATCGCCGCCGAGCGGCGCCAGGAAAAGCTCGGCTGGGATGCGCGTTTCAGCCACGACGTCGTGGGGCTGATCTTCAAGGTCGCCGCCCGCGACGGATCGCCCGTCACCGGCCTCAAGGTGGTCGTCACCATGGGCCGGCCGACCCATGAGGGCGAGGATCGCGTCGTGACCCTGAGCGAGACCCGCCCCGGCGTCTATGCCGCCGACATGGCGTTGCCGATTGGCCTGTGGGAGGCCAAGCTGATCGCCACCGGCAAGGACGGCATCGAATGGCGGCGCGACTACAGCTACGTGACATCGAAGGCGCAATGACATGACCGCCTGCTGCCCCGAACCGCTGATCCTGCCGCCCGATGCGGGCGGAGGCGGCGCCGGCGGGCTCGACCGCTGGGTGCGCGAGGTGGAGCCGGGCAGGGCGCGACTGGAAGCGCTGGTTCCGGGGGTGCATTGCGCCCACTGCATCACCCGCATCGAGGACGCATTGCGGGCTTTCCCCGCGGTCGTCACGGCCCGCGTCAACCTGTCGACGAGGCGGGTGGTGGTCGAGTGGCTGACCGGCAAGGCGGCGCCCGAGGACCTGGTGGCCGCCATCGCGTCGCTCGGCTACGAGGTGCGCCCGTGGCTGCCTTCCGCCGAGGCCGATGCCCAGAGGGCCGAGGGCCGTGCCCTGCTGACGGCGCTGGCGGTTGCCGGCTTTGCCGCCGCCAACATCATGCTCTTGTCGGTATCGGTGTGGTCGGGGGCGGAAGGCACCACCCGCGACCTGTTCCACTGGATCTCCGCGCTTATCGCCCTGCCGGCGGTGGCTTTCGCCGGCCGGCCGTTCTTTGTCTCGGCATCGAAGGCCCTGTCGCGCGGCCACCTCAACATGGATGTGCCGATCTCGCTGGCGGTGATCCTGGCGGCCGCCATGAGCCTTTACGAGACCATGCAGTCGGGCGCCGATGCCTATTTCGATGCCGCCGTCACGCTGCTGTTCTTCCTGCTGGTGGGGCGCTATCTCGATCACATGATGCGCGCCCGCGCCCGTTCGGCGGTGACCGGGCTCCTCGCCCTCAACGCCACCGGAGCGACGGTGATCGATGCCCTCGGGGCCCGCAGCTTCGTACCAGCCGGGCAATTGCGGCCGGGCATGGAAATCCTCATTGCGGCGGGCGAGCGCATCGCCGCCGACGGCGCGGTGGTGGACGGCACCAGCGATGTCGACCGCGCCGCGCTCACCGGCGAGCCGCTGCCCGAGGCGGTGAAGCCGAAGAGCACGGTGCATGCCGGCACGCTCAACCTGTCGGGCCCCTTGAGGGTGCGGGTCAGCGCCGCTGGCGACGATACGCTGATGGCCGACATCGTGCGCATGATGGAGTCCGCCGAGGCCGGGCGCGGACGCTTCGTGACGCTGGCCGAGCGCATGGCACGGGCCTATGCGCCCACCGTCCATATTGTCGCCGGCCTTACCTTCCTCGGCTGGCTGGTGATCACCGGCGACGGCCATGCCGCTCTGCTGGCGGCCATTTCGGTGCTGATCATCACCTGCCCGTGCGCGCTGGGCCTGGCGGTGCCGGCGGTGCAGGTGGTGGCGAGCGGGGTCCTATTCCGGCGCGGCATCCTGCTGAAGGACGGCACCGCGCTGGAGCGCCTGGCCGGCATCGACCGTGTGGTCTTCGACAAGACCGGAACCCTCACTCGCGGCACCCCCAGCCTCATTCCCCCGGCGGCGGCGGCTACCCGCGACCTTGAACTGGCGCTTGGCCTCGCCCAGCGCTCGCGCCACATCCTCGCCCGCAAGCTGGCGGAATGGACGGCCAGGCGCGGCATCGTGCCGGCCGCCTTCGACAGCGTCGAGGAAAGGCCGGGCGAGGGCCTTGAAGGCCGCATTCAGGGCGCCCGGATACGGCTCGGCTCGCGCGCCTTCTGCGGTGTGAAGGCGGATGGCGGCGACGACGACAGCGGGCGCTCCGAGGTGTGGCTGGCGCGCGATCAAAAGCCGGTGCTGCGCTTTGCCTTCGAGGATGAAGCGCGCGACGATGCCGGCGCCGTGGTTGAAACCTTCGCCGCCGCCGGCATGCAGCCGGAAATCATGTCCGGCGACCGTGAGGCGCCGGTGGCAGCCCTTGCCGCCCGGCTCGGCATCAAGGCGTTCCGCTCGGGCTGGCTGCCCGATGCCAAGGCGACCTATGTGGAGGCGCTGGAAGAAGGCGGGCATCATGTGCTGATGGTGGGCGACGGCATCAACGATGCCCCGGCGCTGGGGGCGGCGCATGTCTCCATGGCGCCGGCCTCGGGTGCTGACATCGGCCTGGCCGCCGCCGATCTGGTCTTCACCGGCGAGAAGCTCTCGCCCGTGGTCCTCGCCTGGCGCCTGGCAAAGGCGGCCGAGCGGGTGATCCGCCAGAATTTCGGGCTCGCCATCGCCTATAATCTCATTGCCGTGCCGATCGCCATCACCGGCCATGCCAGCCCGCTGATCGCCGCCATTGCCATGTCGTCGTCATCGCTGCTGGTGACCGGCAATGCCCTGCGGCTGAGGCTCATGGCACCGCGCGAGGCGACGGCATGAACGTCCTCGCCTACCTCATTCCGGCAGCATTGCTGCTGGGCGGCATCGGGCTGGCGGCCTTCATCTGGAGCCTGCGCTCGGGCCAGTACGACGATCTCGACGGCGCCGCCCTGCGCATCCTCGATGATGAACGCGACAAGGCCCCGCCACCCCCACGCCAACCCGCCCCGAACGCGAAACAATAGGCCGGGCCTCACCCGCCCTGGTGGCCGTCAATCGCGCGCGAGACCAGGGTGAGGAAATCTTCATCGTTGGCGATGGGGGGAATGTCTTCCATCTCCACCGTGTAGCCGTGGCGCCGGGCGATCAATTCATAGAGCGGAATGCGGTGGTGTATGAGTTGCTCGAACCCCCACACGGCAAAGCCGTCGGGGCTCACCTCGTCATCGGCGGTGATGTTGTTGAGGGTCTTGTATTCGGCCCATTTGGCTTCGAGGAACTGCGGCTGGTAATACATCGGCTTGGGGGCACCGCGAAACCGCTCGGCCAGTTCGCGCGCATGCTCGGGCGTGCCGCGGATATAGAGCAGCAGGGTGTGGTCGGCCAGCGTCTTGAGCACCGGATCGCCGCCGTCCGACAGGTTCACCACCTCGCACAAGGAGCCGCCGGCATCGCAGATGAAATGCGCATAGTCATAGATGTCGCGCGACTTCTCGATGAATTCCGGCACATCGAGAAGGGCGGCGATTTCGGCCTGGCGGTGCTGGGCCTGGCGGCGGCGGTATTCGGCAAAGCTCAGGCCCCCTTCGGCCGGATCGCCGGGTTTGCCCAGGTAGGTCGAGAGCGGATCGAGGTTCTCGAACGTGATGTTGGAGGAGATATAGATGGAATCGTTGCGCAACAGCGAGCGCAGGAACGGGTTCTTCATCGCCTCGTGCTTGAAGTTGTCGACGATATGCTCGCCCATGTAGCGGGTGCCGATGCGGTAATCGACCGAATAGTGGAACCAGTCGTCGTCGCGCAGCATGCGGGCAAGCGTCGTCTTGCCCACCCCCGACATGCCGAAGATGGTCACCGCCTTGGCCGGCCAGTTTCTGAAATCCCTGCTCGATTGAAACCGCATGCCCGCCCCGCCTGAGAGTTGTCAGGCTCATCCTTAGCGCGGCTTGGGGGCCGGGATCAACGCGGCTGGCAGTGGCGCCGAGGGGGACTGTTTTACGATTTCTTAAGCGGCCGCTGCTAGACAGGACAGCTAGTGGCGAGATCCGGGCCTTTGAGGCTCAACTCGCAGCAAATCTCCGAGCCGCCCCGCAGATGGGCAAGTCAACAGGGCCGGAGCACGATTGACAGGGTTGGTGCAATGCGTCTCATGTCCAAGACGCCGCGCGAGCGGCGCACTCCTAGTCGATTTTTCACCCACGAAGCCGGCAACGTGGCCATAATCGGCTCGATCAGCCTGGTGGCGATGATGGGCGTGGCGGGTGCTGCCCTCGACTACACCAAGGCATCGGGTGTGCATTCGGCCTATCAGACCGCCATGGACGCCGCCGTGCTGGCCGGTGTCGCGGGCCTGCATGACGACGACACCAAGCTCGGGGTGGCCGAACAATATTTCAGCGAGAACCACCCCACCACCGGCACCATCCAGAGCCAGAGCTTCAAGTTCGTCGACGAGGACCTGCGTGCCACCGTGACCGTGCGGGTTCCGACGAGCCTGCTCAAGATCATCAATGTCGATTATATCGATGTGACCATCAATTCCGCCGCGACCGCCAAGGAATTGCGTGTCGCCATGTGCGTCATGGCCATGAACCCGACCCGCAAGCATACCCTGGAGCTGAAAGGCTCGGTGTCGGTAATCGGACCCGATTGCAACATCTACGGCAACTCCAGCAATTCCTATGACGTCGTCGATCCTCACACGCCCAACAACTATCTGACAGGCAAGTCGGTACAGGCCATCGGCTACGGCCATCACTATCTGGAAAACGTGACGCCGCCGCTCACCTACGCGCCGGAACTCATTCCCGATCCGTTCGCTTCCAGGGACATTCCCACGGCCTCGAGCTGCGACTTCACCAGCAAGAAGATCTCGAGCGGTACGGCAACTCTCAGTCCGGGCACCTACTGTAACGGGTTGCAGATTTCGGGCGGTGCGACGGTGACCCTCAATCCTGGCACCTATGTCATCGGCGGCGGCACCTTCAAGGTCAACGGCGCGACGGTTACCGGCAGCGATGTCACCGTCGTGCTGGCGGACAACGACACAGACCTCGATCTCCGCAACGCGACCCTGCGCCTGAGCGCGCCGAGGTCCGGCACCTATGAGAGCATGGTGATGATGGCGGCCCGGGTGGACACCAACGACAGCTTCGTCAACTCGACCGTCGATCTCTACGGCGTCGTCTATATGCCTAACGCGGCGATCGACTGGAACAACTCCGGCACGCCCACCATCACCGCCAAATGGACCGTATGGATTGTCGACGGCTTCAGCTGGGACGGCAACGGCACCATCGATATGCCGTTCAAGACCGAAGGCGCCGACGTGCCCTATCCGGGCAACCTCAACGTCATTCCGTTGGCCGGCACCCCGCGGCTGGTGCTGTAAGCACTATCGCCGGCTATTCACGCGTTTCCTTCCTGAGCGAGCGCCCCTTGGCCACCGCCGCGCGGCCATAACGCTCGCGCACCTTGTCCATGGCCAATTCAGCTCTCGCCCTGGCCCGGGCGCGGGCATCGAGGCCGGACAGCGTTTTATCGGCGGTGGCGGGCGCGAGATGGCTGATCCCCACACCGATGAGGCGGAAGGCGGTTCCCGTCGCTTCGCGCTGCAACAGCGGGCGGGCGGCGGCGAATATGCGCTCGGCAAGCAGCGTCGGATCCGACAGCGTGGTATTGCGGGTGCGGATGCGGAAGTCGGCGGTCTTCAGCTTGAGCACCACCGTCTCGCCCGCCAGAGCGTAGCCCTTGGCGCGGCGCGACACCTTCTCGCTCAAGTCCCACAGGATGTCCTCCAGCCGGCCCGCATCGGCGATATCGTCGTTGAAGGTGGTCTCGGCGCTGATCGACTTCATTTCCTCATGCGGCGAGACGCGGCGGTGGTCCTCGCCGCGCGACAGGAAGTAGAGCCGCTCGCCCATGGCGCCGAAGCGCTTTTGCAGGTCGCGCCGTTCCATCACCTGCAACTGGCGGATCATGGTGATGCCGGCTTTCGCCAGCGAGGCCTGCATGGCCTTGCCGACACCCCAGATGAGGCTGACCGGCCGTTCGGCAAGGAAGGAGACGGTCTCGGCCCGCCCGATGACCGAAAAGCCGCGCGGCTTGTCGAGATCGGAGGCGATCTTGGCGAGAAACTTGTTGTGCGACAGTCCGACCGACACCGTGATGCCGATCTCGTCATCGATGCGGCGGGCGAGACGGGCGAGCGAGCGGGCCGGCTCCATATGGTGCAGGCGCTCTGTGCCCGAAAGATCGAGGAATGCCTCGTCTATGGATATGGGTTCGACCAACGGAGTCAGTTCCTGCATAAGAGAGCGCACCTCGCGGCCGACGCGGGCGTATTTTTCCATGTTCGGCCGCACCACCACGGCATCGGGGCACAGTCTCAGTGCCTGGAACATGGGCATGGCCGATCTGACGCCGTGAATGCGGGCGATGTAGCAGGCGGTGGAGACGACGCCCCGGCGCCCGCCGCCGATGATCACCGGTCTGTCGCGCAGGGCCGGGTCGTCGCGCTTTTCGACCGCTGCATAAAAGGCATCGCAATCGATATGGGCGATCGCCAGATCGTAGAGTTCCAGGTGGCGGATGAGACGCGGGCTGCGGCAGGCGGGGCAGCGCGAGGTTGCCGACGGCACGGCGGCAAGGCAATCGCGGCAAAAGCCGGCCAGGACAGGTTCGGTAATGGAGGTGGCGCTCGTCATGGTGTCCATCCTGACACAACCCCAATCTAGCATGCGGCAAGGGCAATTGTAGCAGGGTCGTCAGGTGGCGTAGCCTGAGGGCGGGAAAGAGGAGGCCATCTGAATGTACACGCTCTACAACGTGAAGAACTGGGGCTCGCTGGCGCCACATCTGGTGCTGGAGGAGCTGGGCATTCCCTACCAGAGCGCCTGGATGACGCCGGAAGAGGTGCGCAAACCCGCCTTCCGGGAGATTTCGCCCCTCGGCTTCATCCCTGCCATGCGCTTCGACGACGGGCGCATCGTGGTGGAATCGGCCGCCATCGTCGCCTTCCTGACGGCAGCGCATCCGGAAGCGGGATTGCAGCCGGCAAACGGAACCAGCGATTATGCCGCCTATCTGTCGTGGCTGTCGTTCCTGAGCGCCAATCTCTACCCGGTCTTCGGCCTGGTCGAGCACCCGGAAGGCCTTGCTGACAGCGATGCCGAGCGCGACAGGTTGAGGGCCAGGGCGTTGCGGCAGGTCGATGATCTGTTCGACCTGATCAACGGAAGGCTGGAGCGCGAGGGCCCCTTCCTGCTGGGCGATGTGTTTTCGGCGGCCGACTTCTACCTGTTCATGCTGGCCTGCTGGGCACGGCCCTCGGAAATGGCGCTGAGGTCGCGCTGCCCCGCCATTGCCGCGCTTTCGGACGCCGTCAGGCAGCGCCCCAAGCTGAAGGCCGTGCTGGATGCTCACAACGTCATGCAACCGAAGGGATAGCCCATGGATTTCGAGAGCGAGGACGCCAACCACCGGCGGATGATGGAAACGCTTTACTGGTGGGGCATCGCCTCGCTGTTTCGCTGCCCCGTCGATACCGATCCCGGCAATTGCGACATTGCGCTGGTGGGCGTGCCGCATTCTTCCGGCAACGGCTCGACCGAGCGCGACCAGCATCTGGGACCCAGGGCGGTGCGCCACGTCTCGGCCCACAACCGCCGCTACCACGGCGACTTCGACTTCAATCCATGGGACCGCGCCCGCATCAACGATCTGGGCGATGTGCCGCTGCCGGAGGCCAACGACAACGAGAAGTCGGTGGAGCGCATCTCCGCCTTCTTCCGCCGCATCGATGCAGCCGGCACCCATCCGGTCTCCATCGGCGGCGACCACGGCATCACCGGGGCCATCGTGCAGGCAATCGCCGGGCCGCAATCGAAGCTGACGGTTGGTAAGCCGGTGGCGCTGCTGCATCTGGATGCCCATACCGATGCCTATGAATCGATCTCGCACTGGCTCGGTTCGCACAAGTCGGCGGCCCACTGGGCGGCCTATCTGGTGCGCCAGGGCAATGTCGACGCCAGCCGCTCGGTGCAGATCGGCATGCGCGGCAATCCCCGCACCAGGGACTGGCTAAAGCCGTCCTACGACCTCGGTTACGAGGTCATCCCCATGAAGTGCTATCGCGAGATCGGCGCGGCCGCGGCCATCGACATCATCCGCCAGCGGATCGGCGATGCACCGGTCTATATCACCTTCGACCTCGACTGCCTCGATGCCGCGGTGGCGCCGGGGGTCTCCAACATCGAAGCCGGAGTCACCGGCTGGACGATCGATCAGGCCATCGAGATCGTGCGCGGGGTGAGGGGGCTGAACGTCATCGGCGGCGACGTGGTTTGCCTGATGCCGACCAAGGACCAGCGCAATAATATCACCGCCATGGTGGCGGCGGCGGTGATGTTCGAACTGGTCTCCCTCATCGCCGACCGCATGCCGCAGCCGATCACGCAGAGTTGATCGCCGGACCGGCGTTGCGCCGCTCACGGCCTGGCGGTAGCGGCGACGGCGGCAATCCGGGCGGCCTCGACGGCGCCGATGGACAGCGGGTGGACGCCGGGCTGTTCCACGGCGTCGCTGTCGATTGAGCATATGTCCGCTAGTTTTTGATATTGCTGGAATTTTTGACGATTGAATCGTGCGCTAGGCGTCGTCGATGCGATAGGTGTCGTTGCGGATGTCACCGGTCCATATCCACATGGCGAGCAGCGGGTCGGCGGCGGTTTCCATGGCGTGGCGCTGGTGCGGCTTGTGATGGACGAGGGAGCCGGGGCGGGCTTCAAAGAACGCGCCGTCGTCGATCTGCCAGCGCGCGCTGCCACCGATGACGTAATAGAATTCCTCCGCCGCATGATCGTGCGCCGGATAGTAGGTGTCGGGCGATTGCAAATAGAGGCCGAAGCGCAGTTTCGGGCAGGTCACCATGCCGTCGGGGCCGATGATCTCCACGAAGGCATAGCGCCCGGCAAAGCCGTCCGGCATCTTGAAGACCCCGCCGGTCCAGGTGATTTCGGTGGCCGAGGCGCGCACCAGATCGCTCAAATGCCCCGCCGGCATGATCGCCAGGCCGGCGGCGAGGTCCTTGAGGGCGGGCGGCTGGTGGCCGACCGGCGGCGGGGCGGGCACCGCGGTAACGGTGCGCAGGCGCCTGGCAACGGCAACGGCCTTGGGATTGCCGGTCGACCCGTAGGCGTCGGCGGCGGCGGGAACCAGAGCCGTCAACGTCTGGCTGAGCAAGGAAGCAGCAGTCACCGACTGGACCTTTCCGCAGGTGGTCACAACGAACTACCCCAAAGCGACAATGGCAACAGCCGCGCCGCAATGTGGCAAAATGGTAGCACGGATCATCACCCGGCTGATCGCACCTTCAGCGCATATCACGTTTGCCGAAATCGGATAGCTCGCAGCATGCGGTCGGTCGCCGCAACGGCCTCGCCGAGCCAGCTTTCCGGTTCCAGCAGGCGATCGATGGCTGCACGGTCGAGGTGTCTGGCAATGGCGGGATCACCGCTGAGGGCAACCGCCAGCGGGGTGGCGGATTGCGCCGCCTTGCGGGTGACGGCGCCGACGAGGTCGTGGGCATCGTGCCGGCCGATCTTTTCGGCCAGCGCCATCATCACCGCTTCGGCGTTGATGAAACCCCCGGATTCCTTGAGATTTTCGCGCATGCGGGCGGCATCGACCCTCAGTCCCGCCGCAATCTCGGTTGCGTGATGCAGGGCGGCGGAAGCGAGGATGAAGGCTTCCGGCACCACCAGCCATTCCATCTGCCAGGCGGCCATGTCGCGCTCGTGGGCGTGCATCATGGCGGCAAGCGATGAAGCGGGCAGGCCGGCAAGCAGACGCGCCAGCGCCACCACGTCCTGGGCGATCATCGGGTTCTGCTTTTGCGGCATGGTGGACGAGCCGACGCTTCCCGCCCCCGACGGTTCGGCCACCTCGGCGATCTCGCTTCTTTGCAGGTTGACCACCTCGGCGGCAAACTTTCCGCAGGTGGCGCCGATCATCGCGAGCAGACAGACGGTCTCGGCGACGGCGTCGCGCGCCGTGTGCCAGACGATGGCGGGTTCGGCGAGACCGAGGCGGCGGCACATGGCGGCACGCACCGGCGCCGCCTTGTCGCCGAGGGTCGCCAGGGTGCCTGCCGCGCCGCCAAGCTGTCCGACCAGAAGGCGCGGTTTCAGCGCCGCAATGCGCTGTGCATGGCGCTCGATCTCGCCCACCAGCACCGCCAGCTTGAGGCCGAGCGTGATGGGCACCGCGTGCTGGCCGTGGGTGCGTCCGGCCATGGCGGTCGAGCGATGGGCCCGGGCCTGGGCGGCGAGGGCGGCGATCAGGCCCTTGGTGCCCTCCTCGATGAGGGCAAGGGCGGACCGCATCTGCAATACGGCGCCGGTGTCCATGATGTCCTGGGTGGTGGCGCCGAAATGCACGAACTCGGCCCCGTCGCCGGCCAGTCCTTCCAGCGCCCGAATGGCCGGCACGAAGGGATGGCCGGTGCGCGCGATGGCCTCGCGCATGGGCACGAAGTCGATTTTGTCGGCATCGGCGGCTTCGGCGATGGCTTCGGCGGCGCTGTCGGGAATGAGGCCACACTCGGCCTGTGCCGCCGCCAGCGCCGCTTCGGCATCGAACCAGCCTTGCAACGTCGCGCGGTCGGTGAACACGGCGCGCATGGCCGGTGTGCCGTAGAGGTCGCGGAACAGGCGGGAATCGATGATGTGGGAGGTAGCTTCGTCACTCATCGCGCGAGCCTAGCGCGAATGTCGGGAAGGGGGCCAGTCCTCATCGTCCCACAAGCGGGCCGCCCCCCTGACGCCGGAAATATCGCCATGGCGGGGCGGGCGGATCACGGGACGCGGATCATCGGCGAAGATCCACCTGGCCATGAGAGCGGGCAGCACCTCATAGAGATGAGGGAGGTTGGAGAGGCCGCCGCCCAGCACGATGACGTCGGGATCGACGATATTGACCACATGCGAAAGGCCGCGGGCCAGCCGATCGGCATGGGCATCGAGTATCGTGGCCGCCACCGGGTCTTCGGCGGCCGCACGCCCGGCGATGGCCACGGCGGTGAGGTGTTCGCCGCTCCGTTCGGCATACTGGCGCTCCAGCGCCGTTCCCGACACCCAGGTCTCCATGCACCCCCGCCGGCCGCACCAGCATTGCGGGCCCGGATGTTCGTCTGCTTGAGCCCACGGCAACGGATTGTGGCCCCATTCCCCGGCCGCCGCGTGACGGCCCACGAGAACCCGGCCGCCAACGACGATGCCACCGCCGCAGCCGGTACCCAGGATGACGCCGAAGACCGTTGCGGCGCCTTCGGCAGCACCATCATGGGCTTCCGACAGGGCAAGGCAGTTGGCATCGTTGGCAAGCCTTACCGGCCGTGCGAGGCGTCGCTCCAGGTCGGTACCGAAGGCGCGGCCGTTGATCCAGGTGGAATTGGCGTTCTGGGCAAGCCCCGTCACCGGCGACAGCGAGCCCGGCATGCCGATGCCGACAGTGCCCGGCTCGCCGGCGGCCGCTTCCAGCCTCTCGACCAGGCCGGCAATGGCGCCGATGACGCCGTCATAGTCGTGTCGCGGCGTGGCGATGCGGACCGGCGGCGCCATTTCCCTGTCGTCGCGCATGGCGATGGCGGCAATCTTGGTGCCGCCCACATCGATGCCGATGCGCAAGGGCGCGGCCATGTCAGGTGAGAAGTGCCATCATGTGGGCTTTTGCATCGGCCCAGTTGTCGGTGCGCAGCGACATGTAGTCGAAGTGCCCGACATGGCGGGCAAAGCGCTCATCCTGGAGGAAGTGCACCAGATGGGCATCGGGCCGGTGATCGCGGGCCGAGGCCAGATAACCGTGATTGTCGTCGATGAAAATCACCGGCGCGCGGCGCCCGGCGGCAAGTCCGGCAATGGCCGGACCCTTGGGGCCTTCATTGGTCACGACCGGAAAGCCCAGGCCGTGGTCGGCGAGATTGGCGATACGGTCGGCACGGAATTGATCGGGCAGGTTGGTGAGCATCACGATGTCGGCGGCCTCCGACAGCTCCAAAAGTGCCGGCACGGCGCCGGGAATGGCGTCGAGGTGGCGGGTGCGGGCGGCAAAGAAGTCCATCAACAGGGGCCCGAGCTCGCTGGCGGGCAGGGGCGCGTTGCCGGCCTTGCGGCGGATATTGCCGTTGAGGGCAAAGCTCGCCGGATCGAGCCACAGGCCCCCCTGGTCGAGAAACGCCTCCAGACCTTTGAGGAAATGCACCACCACCTCATCGACATCGCAGATGATGAGCGGGCGGTCCGGGTCGATCGGCAGCGACATGGACCGATGGCGGGCAGGGGCTTGCATGGGGTTCTTCTCTAGCCCTCGAAGCCGCTGCCGGGCAATGCCCTGCGGGCCGCACGCGGGGCCTCGGCGGCAAGTCCGTGCGCTTCGCAGAACAGGAACAACAGCAATTCGTCGCCCAATACATGGTCGAGCACCGCGGCCAGCAGTTCAGGCTCGCCGGCGCGTGCCCTGAGGTTTGCCGGTTCGATGCCCGAAACCTGCATGAAACGCTCCAGCCGGTCCACTTCACTGGCGATAAAGGCCAGCGCCTGCAAGGCGATAACCTCAGGTGCCTCGAATTTGGCTAAAGTTTTCGGCATTGGAAATTCCTGTTGGTTAACCAGCGGGCGATGACCTTAACGATGATGACCTGCCGGTTAAACTGTTAGTTACTGATTGCTGCGACCATGCGCACAATTAGAGGGGAGAGTGGGCCAATATGGTTTGGCCGAACTTCCAGCTCAACAGGGATAGGATTCGAGCACGTGAATTACGGTGTGGTCCGCATGATGGGTTCTGAATCCGACGCGACGGCGAAGGACATTCGCAAGACAGTCCTCATCGTCGAGGACAACGAACTCAATATGAAGCTGTTCAACGACCTGCTGGAAGCTCAGGGATACCGGGTCCTGCAGACCCGCGACGGCCTGTCGGCGCTCGATATCGCCAAGGCCAACATGCCCGACCTCATTCTCATGGACATCCAGTTGCCCGAGGTGTCCGGCATCGAGGTCACCAAATGGCTGAAGGAGGACGACAAGCTTCGCCACATTCCGGTCATCGCCGTCACCGCCTTCGCCATGAAGGGCGACGAGGAAAAGATCCGCGAAGGCGGATGTGAAGCCTATATCTCCAAGCCGATCTCGGTCGTCAGCTTCCTGCAGACCATCGACGGGTATCTGAAGGACGATAAATGACCGCACGCGTCCTCGTCGTCGACGATATCCTCGCCAATGTGCGGCTGCTGGAAGCCAAACTCACCGCGGAATACTTCGACGTCATCACAGCCATGAACGGCGTCGATGCCCTGGAAGCGGTGCAGCGGGCGCGGCCCGATATCGTGCTGCTCGACGTTATGATGCCGGGTATCGACGGCATCGAGGTGTGCCGGCGCATCAAGTCCAATCCCGCTACCCACCATATCCCGGTCATCATGGTGACGGCGCTCGACCAGCCCGAGGACAGGGTCAAGGGACTGGAGGCCGGCGCCGACGACTTCCTCACCAAGCCGGTCAACGATGTCGCTCTTTTCTGCCGGGTGAAGAGCCTCGCGCGCCTCAAGATGCTCACCGACGAATTGTCGGCACGGCTCGAATCGGCCGGCGAGATCGGCATGATGAACAACCCGCTCAAGCAGATCGACACCGATACGCCGGGAAACATCCTGCTGGTCGACAATCGCGGCAATCTGGTGGACCGGATGCGCTCGGCTGTCGGCAGCAAGCACAACCTGACCCTCTGCGACGACCCCCAGCAGGCCGCCAGAATTGCCGCCGATGGCGAATTCGAGCTGCTGATCGTCAATCTCGACCTGGAAGGTTTCGACGGCCTGCGCCTGTGTGCGCAATTGCGCTCGCTGGAACGCACCCGCCAGGTGCCGATCCTCATCATCGTCGACATGGACGACCACCAGCGGATGATCCGGGCCCTCGACATGGGCGTCAACGACTATCTCATCCGCCCCATCGACAAGCAGGAATTCCTCGCCCGGGTGAATACCCAGATCAGGCGCTGGCGCTTTACCGAGCGCTTGCGCAGCAACGTCCAGCAATCGCTTGAAATGGCGGTTACCGATCCTCTGACCGGGCTCTACAATCGCCGCTACATGAGCGTGCATGTCGGCGCCATGGTCGATGCCGCCGCCAACCGCGGCAAGACGATCTCGGTGCTGGCGCTGGATGTGGATCACTTCAAGGTCGTCAACGACACCCATGGCCACGATGCCGGCGATGAGGTGCTGAAGGAACTGGCGCGGCGCATCAAGGCCAATATCCGCAACATCGACCTGGCTTGCCGGACAGGCGGAGAGGAATTCGTCATCGCCTTGCCCGAAACCGATCTGCAAGTCGCCTACAAGGTGGCCGAACGGCTCAGGCGGGCGGTCGGCGGCAAGCCGTTCAATGCCGGCGAAAAGGCCAACAGCTTGCAGATTACCGTCTCCATCGGGCTGGCGGAACTGGAGAGCAATGCCGAGTCGCTGGAAGAAGTCGTCAAGCGCGCCGACGATGCGCTCTACCGCGCCAAGCGCGAAGGCCGCAACCGGGTAATCCTGGAAGCGGCGTGACGACGTCCGTCCCAGGCGCCGTTAAATTTACCTTAACCTTTTACTATCCTTGACAAAACCACCGCCGAACAGTCGGGTTTTGTTTGGTAATTATATCAAAATCTAGTAAAAACCGAGCCTCAGTTCGATGGCCGGCGGAACTCTTCCTTGCTCCTTCTCCGGCCCTGTTCGGGACGGCGCGGCGGGTTCGGACAGCCCCGCCAAGCCGGTCCGCGAGATCCGAACGCTCAATGATGAGCGATATGGCCGAGTTCCCCGAGGCGTCTCAGGTCCGCCGCATCTCCTGAGCCCGCGGGGTTGGTCGGTCCAGGCGGAACGAGTGGCCTCCTCGATCACCCCGCCTGGGCCGGCCGCTTTGCTGTCGCTGATTTCCCATCCACAAAGCACCCGACCGCAACCGCCCGGCACGCGCCATTTGCGACTGCGTCAACGAGTCAAATCCGAAAATGTTGGTGCCTTTGAATCGGGAGAAACAATATTGACTTAGGGGCAGGTGATGTGTTCCAGTTTGAATTGTTGAGTCTCGCCAGCCGCAGCGAAACGCAACATAATAATAAAGGTGGAGGGCACAATGGCTATTGTTAATACAGCAATAAATTTTAAACTTTTGAACATAGCTGATTTATTGAATTATGATTTTACTGATGCAAATACCACGATGTTGAGAGTTTTTGACAATGTACAAAATTATACGGAATTTGATGGTGTTAATTTCAATGCTGTGTTTAATGGTAACGGTGATGTGGTGGACGTAACTGGAGGAACAGTTAATAGCGTCACTTTGGTTGAAAATGGCGTCACACAGTTTAGCATAACAGGTGCCAGCGCCTCGGCTGCTGCGATATTCGATTTCTACCAGGCCAATAACACCACAGGTGCGTTCGCACTCCTGCTGGCCGATGCAGATTCTGTTACCGGGACTGCAAGCAGCGACGTTCTCTTTGGTTACGGCGGCGATGACCAGATATCTGGACTTGCCGGCTCGGACCGGCTGTTTGGCGCTCTTGGCAACGATACGCTTGTCGGCGGCGGCGGCAGAGACAGTCTTGTCGGCGACGACGGCAACGACAAGCTGATCGGTGGCGCTGGCTTCGACAAGCTCGTCGGCGGGTTCGGCAACGACAGCCTGATAGGTGGGGACGGCAAGGATTTGCTCGTCGGCGGTGGAGGCAAGGACTTCCTCGACGGCGGAAACCATGACGACAAGCTGCTGGGGAACGGCGGTGGTGACACGCTTCATGGCGCAGGCGGGAACGACACGCTGTTGGGCGGCAACGGCAATGATGTACTTTTCGGCGGAGCAGGTGCCGACAGCCTTTTGGGCGGCGAACACAACGACAGACTCATTGGTGGAGCGGAAGCCGACACCCTTGTGGGCGGCAACGGCAACGATACTCTCAATGGTGGTACAGGCCCGGATACCTTCGTTTTCGAAGATGGTTTCGGCAACGACAGGATTTTCGGCTTTGCCGCCTTCAATGGCGAGCGGATCGACCTGTCCGACGTGACTGGAATTACGGGGCTGCACGATCTCGTGCACAACCATCTGAGCGCCGAGGCCGGAACCAACTTTGCCGTAATCACGGACGGTGCTGACTCGATTGTCCTGGCGGGGGTCGACGTGGGCGATGTCGGCGCGGGAAAGGCTTATGGGCTCTACGATTTCATCTTCTGAACCGGCGCCGGCCTGCCATCCACGCGCCGGCCGGCGGTAGTACAAACCCCGAAACAGCAAAAGGGCAGCCGCGGGGCTGCCCTTTCTGGCACTGCTGCAGCGCCAGGCGCTACTTGATCTTGGTTTCCTTGAACTCGACGTGCTTGCGGGCTACCGGGTCGTATTTCCGGAAAGAGAACTTCTCGGTCTTGGTCCGCGAGTTCTTCTTGGTGACGTAGAAAAAGCCGGTGTCGGCGGTCGACAGCAGCTTGATCTTGAGGCTGATGGCCTTGGCCATGATTTTCTCCCAAAGGTGCACGCGGCACCCGACAAGAACGGATTTGAGCGGCGGATATCGCCCAAGCCGCCGGCATTGTCAAGGTGGTGCCCCTCCGCATCACCGTAAAAATAGGGGCCTGCTTGTCCACCGTGCGAGGAAGCGGGCAGGGGCGGTGCCTGCAAAATCCGGAGACTTCCAGGTCGTGGGGGGATAGTCTTACGCGGGGCACCGGGCGGGCGCCTCGACGATTCGATGGGGCAATGATCGATGATCGGCAGACTGACACGCGGTGCGGCAACTCCCAATGCCGCCGGCACGAACACGCGCAGAACCGACGGGTTGCGAGGACCCACCGGCGCCCACACCCGTACGCAATATACGCTCTACGGGTCGCGCCGTTCGGGGCCGACCTACAAGGTCGCGCTGCTCCTCAACTTGGCCCACAAGCCATTCGACTATGTCGAGGTTTCGCTGGCCACGGGCGAGCACAGGCAGCCGCAGTTTCTTGCCAAGAATCGCTTCGGCCAGGTTCCCTGTCTCAGGGATGCCAACCTCTATCTGTGCCAGTCGGCATCCATCCTCGAGCATATTGCCGAGACCACCCGTCGCTACAACGGCCGCACCTCGGGGGAAATCGCCAGGGTGCGCGAATGGATGTTCTGGGACTTCGACAAACTCGCGGGTCCCGTCTACCGCCTCAGGGGCCGCGCGCTGGGCGTCCGGCAATTCGGCGAGGAAGTGGCCGCCTGGTTCACCGCCGAGGCCAAAGCCGCGCTGGAGATCCTCGATGCCACGCTCGGCCCCAGCGAGTGGCTGGCCAGTCGCCGCCCCACTGTCGCCGATATCGACATCTATGGCGTGGTGCGCTATGCGCCCGAGGCGGGGCTCGATCTTTCAGGCTATCGCCACCTGGGCGCCTGGATGCAGCGGATCGAGGGGCTGGCGGGCTTTCGTCATCCAGACGACGCCCTGCCGAAGGAGGATAGCCACCGTTGAGGCCCCGGTATTGACCGAAGCGAGTGAAACCGAAGCAACGGCCGATGCCGGCGAACCCGACGCCGGACGGGTGACCGGCGGATCACGGGCCCGGTGCCTGGCGATGCTGGCGGCCGCCATCACCGGCCTCGTGCTGGGCCGCATGGCGGGCCTGTGGATCGCCTTCGACATCTTCAACCATTTCATCTGGCATCTGGCGATCCTAGCCGTGGCGGCGTTCATCGGCTGCCTGCTGCCGCGCTGGCGGACGCGGACGGCACTCGGGCTGGCGCTTGCAGGCTTTCTCGGCATCTCGGCACTGGCGCTGACGGCCGGGCGCGACAGCGGCCCGGTGAGGCAGCCGGAGGCCGGCGAGCGCTCGCTGCGGATCATGTCGTTCAACACCTGGCTGCGCAACGACGACTGGCAGGCGGTTGCCGCCGAAGTGACGCGGCAGGACCCCGACGTCGCCATCCTCGTCGAGTTCGGCGCCGAAAAGGCACCGCTGCTCGACGCGCTGGCAAAGGCCTATCCCTACCGGGTCGATTGCCTTCATATCTCCTATTGCCACATGGCGCTGATTTCGAAATTTCCCTTTTCGAAGAGCGAGGCACACACCCGGTGGCGCGGGCCTCCCTTTATCCGCGTGCAGCTCGGTCCCGAGTTCGGCGGGCTGACGGTGTTTGGCGTGCATACCATCCGGCCGCCCTATTTCCGTTCGCAGCTCAAGCAGATGGTCGCCATGGCCGAGGTCATCGCCAAGACGCGCGGGGCCCGCCTGGCGGCCGGCGATTTCAACGCCACCCCGGCATCGTTCATGCTCGCAACCTTCGCCGCGGATTCGGGCCTCAAGCGCCTGACCTGGCTGCCCTCGTGGCCGGCCCGTTTCGGCCCGTTTCCACAGATCGCCATCGACCACCTGTTCGTGTCGCCGGAAATCCGCGCCCTGACGCGCCCGGTCATCGGCGAGCACGCCGGTTCCGACCACTATCCGGTGATCACCACCGTCGCGGTCAACACCGGCAAGGAGCCATGACTCAAGCCGACGCCGCTCGCATGCGCATGGCCTACGTCTATCTGGTGCTGGCGCCGCTGTTCTGGTCGGGCAACTGGGTGGCCGGCAGGGCGCTGCGCGACACGGTCAGCCCGATCACCCTCAATACGCTCCGATGGAGCCTGGCGCTGGCCATTCTTGCGCTGCTGACGCGCGGGCGCTGGAGGGCGATCGGTGCGGCCATGCGGCGCGAATGGCGGCCGCTGGCGGCGCTGGGACTCATCGGCATCGTGGGCTTCCAGCTCCTGCTCTATTACGGTCTGAAGTCGACGACGGCGATCAACGGACTGGCGCTCAATTCCACCATGCCGGTGTGGATGGTGGCGGGCGGTGTGATCTGGCTTGGCGAGCGGGCGGGGATTCGCCAGGTGGCCGGCGGCGCCATATCGATCCTCGGCATCCTGGTGATCATCGGGCGTGGCGATCCCTCGATCATCGCCCATCTCAAGTTTACCGCCGGCGATCTGTTGCTGCTGCTGGCGATGCCGACCTGGACGCTTTATTCCATCGTCCTCAAGCGCTCGACCACCACATTGAGCGGCCTCGAACACCTGACGGCGCTGACGGTCTTCGCGGTCATCGCCATGCTGCCCTTTGCCTTCCTCGACGTGGCGGGAGGGGGTTTCCTGCCGCACACATGGCAGGCCTGGGCAGCCATTGCCTATGTGGGCTCGCTGGCCTCGGTGGGAGCGCTGTTCTTCTGGAACGAGGGGATGAAGCGCACCGGGGCCGGGGTATCGAGCTTTTTCTATCACCTCATGCCGGTATTCGGCACCTTGTGGAGCATCGTGTTCCTCAACGAGCGCCCGGCGCTCTATCACCTGGCCGGCTTTGCCCTCATTCTCGCCGGCGTGTGGCTGGCGACGGCGAGGCGCTTGCGCTAGGTTCGCCTCCGATTTCCTCTTTTTTGCAAAAGGAAGACGCCATGGCCGGCAGCGCCACCAAGCCCATCGACCTCTATTACTGGCCAACCCCCAACGGCTGGAAGATCACCCTGATGCTGGAGGAGTGCCGCTACCCCTATGTGGTCAAATATGTCGACATCGGTCGCGGCGAGCAGTTCGATCCGACCTTCCTCGCCATTTCCCCCAATAACCGCATGCCGGCCATCGTCGATCCCGATGGTCCGGGGGGCAAGCCGATCTCGATCTTCGAATCGGGCGCTATCCTGCAATATCTCGGCAACAAGACCGGAAAATTCTATCCCAAGCGGACGCGCGACCGCGTCGAGGTCGACCAGTGGCTGTTCTGGCAGATGTGCAACCTCGGCCCGATGTGCGGGCAGGCGCATCATTTCCGCAACTATGCCCGCGAAACGCTTCCCTACGCGATTGCGCGCTACACCAACGAAGTAACGCGGCTTTACGGCGTAATGGACCGGCGCCTCGCCGACCGCTTGTTCCTCGCCGGCAAATATTCCATCGCCGACATGGCCTGTTACGGCTGGGTCAGGCCGTGGAAGCGTCAGGGACAGGACCTCGAACAGTTTGTCCACCTGAAGCGCTGGTTCGAGGCGATCGGGGCGCGGCCCGCCACCAGGCGCGCCATTGCCGTTGGCGAAGAGCGCCGCGGCCGGCCGGAAGATCTCAAGACCAATGACAAGGCCTGGGAGATCCTGTTCGGGGCCGGCCAGAGGCGCTGAGTGCCATCGACCAGCCGCGATCTCTTCAATTGGTTAGCGAATGGTCAAGGCGCGGCTTTCGGAAATCGCTCAAAATCTTCCATATGCCATTGAAATAAAAATAGAAATAAATCGCCATCACGATCCACCGACGGCCTGTCCCCTGGGTCGGTCATCTCTTGTTAAGCCTTTGTCTTAACTGCCTTTGGAAACTTAGACGGCACGATCAGGTCAACCGGACGGGGCACAGATCCCGCTGGGTTCTGACAGTGAGTAGCGTTGAACAAAGGGAAGAACAAAGATGGCTAAGATCGACATGAACATGGCCTCGCTGGCCGAAGGATCGCTGAGCGGTGCTGCCGCGGAGGCCCTTTTCAATCTCGGCATGATGTATTGCATCGGCCGCAAGGTCGAGCGCGATCTCGTCGCCGCCCACAAGTGGTTCAACCTGGCGGCATTGCGCGGCTCCGATGAAGCCCGCACCTGCCGGGTGGAAATCGCTCAGGAAATGTCGACCGGCGAGATCGCCGAAGCCCAGCGCCAGGCGCGCCAGTGGCTCACCCTGCACTGAGCGTGAAAACCAGAGCTGATTGCAAGGCTAGTAAAGCGGGCTGTCGTGGCGGCCCGGGGACATGTTGCGATTGAGCAGGCGCTGCCAGTCGCTTTCGAATTGCTTCTGCTCGACCTGCGAGTGCCAGATCTGCGATTGATAGACGTCGGCCTGGGCGTTGATCCTGTCCTGCGGGCTGTTGAGCGGGGGCAGGGGACCGGCATAGGGGGCATAGAGATGGCCGGAGGGAATGAAGTTTTCCGCTGCCAGACCGATGCCGGCACTCATCACAAGGCCGGTCAGGGCGGCCATCGTCCCGACGCTAAATCTCGACATACCTATATACTCCCTGATCACATCCACGCCCGGCGCAGTCACTTCCTCCGAGCCCTTTATATAGCACAATAACGGCGAAAACACGCTAACATACCTTTAAGTATGATCGCCGCGGCCCATTCCTAGGACGCGGCCGGGGAAATTCATCGCCGCTGTTGCAACCACCACACAAATCCAGCGCACGTTCCTGACCGGATCGCGCTCTTGGGCCTTGCGGGCGCCGGCAAAGACCATATTGTGGGGCGCGACAAGGAGCCACTACCCATGATGAAGCTGCATTTCAACCCCGCCTCGCCGTTTGTCCGTTTCGTGCGCATCGTGGCCAACGAAGTGGGACTGGACGACCAGATCGACCTCGTTCCAACCGGCGCCATTACACCGATTGCCGTGCATCAGGGCGTGGCGGCGACCAACCCGCTCGGCAAGATCCCGGGACTGATCACCGAACATGGCCGTCCGCTGCACGACAGCCGGGTGATCGCGGAGTATCTCGCCCATCACAGCGGCCGCAGCGACCTCATCCCCGACGAACCGGTGCGGCGTTTCCGGGTGCTGACGCTCGAATCCCAGGCGCTGGGTATTGCCGATGCCGCGGTCGCCTGGCGCTACGAGATGGTCATGCGCCCGGAGGCCCTGCGCTGGCAGGACTGGGCCGACCGGCAGAAGACGCGGGTGATGATGGGGCTCGACGATATCGAGGCCAACTGGCGCGCCGATCTGGGCGACGTCGATGTCGGGACCATCGCCCTGGCGGCGACGCTCGGCTATCTCGACTTCCGTTTTCCCGATTGGGACTGGCGTACCGGCCGGCCGGAGCTGACGGCATTCTACAGCGGGTTTGCGGCCCGCCCGTCCATGCAGACGACCCAGTACGCCGCTCCCCCGGCCTGATTGCGCTTCACTCCGCGGCCACCAGCACACCTGCACCGCTTCGCCCGGTCGAAAGGCGCACCACGCTCGCCGCGCCGGCAATGATCGCCGCCAGCGCCAGGATGGAACTCACCGACAAGGTGGCAACGCCGGTGATGCCCTGACCGATGGTGCAGCCCAGCGCCGTCACCCCGCCGAAGCCCATGAGGAAGGCGCCGGTGAGGATCCGGATGGTTTCGCCCGGCGTCTGGAAACTGGCGACGGTCCAGTCCGAGCGCACCAGCGAGGCGACAAACGATCCGGCTATGGTGCCGAACAGCAGGGCGATTCCGAAGTTGATGGATGCCCCGGTGAAGGTCAGGAGATAAAGAATGGCGTTGCCGGCGGGCATGATGAAGCTCACCGATTCAAGCTTGGCCGGATCGAAGTCGTCAGCCCCCAGGATGCCGGTGACCGCAAACCCCGACACCGCTGCCAGTCCGATCACCACCGCCGGAACGAAGAGCCGTGGACGGGTGCGCAGCCGCGCATCGGCAAGCGCCCAGACCGTGAGGCCGACGGCGATCACCCACGGCAGCGGCCTTGCGATGACAGCGGCGTTCACTCCGCTCAGGTCGCCCAGCAGCGCGCCGAGACCGTGGCCGCCGCTGGCGCTGAGATCGAGCGACAACGGATCGATCCATGACACACGGGCGAGGCCGGTGAGGCCGCGGGCCGCCATGTAGGCTGAAAGACCCATGATGATCAGGGCGATGACCGCCTTCAGGTCGCCGCCGCCGGAGCGAATGACGAGGCTGTAGCCGCATGAACCGGTCAGCGCCATGCCGACGCCGAAGATCGCTCCGCCGATGAGGGCGGCGCCCCAGCCGAAGGCACCGAGGAGATAAATGCTCTGCGTCAGGTCGATCAGGCCGGCGGCGGCAAGGGCATTGACGCCGGCCATCGCCGCGGCGATGGCCAGCGCCCAGCCCTTCAAGCGGACGGTGTCACCGTGGCGGACCAGATCGTTGATGGCGCAGAAGGTGCAAAAGCGGCTGAGACGGCCGGAAATGCCGACGGCAAGACCGACGGCGAGACCGCCAAGGGCCATCAGCAGGGAGACGGGGAGGTCGGACATGGTGGCCTCATGGGTGACAATCTGTCCGTTCGTTATTACGAACGTATGTATTAAATACAGGACGAGAGCGCCGCAATCAAGCCCCGGTCGATCACCGTGCTACAGCAGGTCGGTGATGATGTTCGCATGCTCCTGATAGAGCTGGAGGCCGCTGCGCCACACGTTGCGGCGGGCGAACAGGGGTTCGTTGCGGGCCAGCCATTGCGGGTCGATGGGCGAATGGCGGAAGTAGCTATCGAAGTAGCGACTGGCGTAGAAATCGTGTTCCAGCCTCGGTGTCGCGACGTCCTTGCCGCTGAAGAAGTCGATGCTGCGGGGGCTGTGGAACAGCCAGCGCGAGGAAGCCGCCGCCATTCGCCTTTGCCCTTGCAGGAAGATCGGCACGCACATCGACAGGCAATCGTGCCCGGCGGTCACGCGGGTGTCGACTTCGCGGGTCTTCTTCATTTCATCGATGGCGGCGATGACGGCGCTGCCTTCATCGAGCGATCCGCCGGGCGAATCGAGATCGATGACGAAGCGCCTGACTTGTGCCTCGTTGGCCGCAAAGGCATCGGCAATGAGCCTGGCCATGGGCAGCTTGATCTCGTGGTGCCAGGAAAGCACCAGCGTGTCCGGCGCGGCGGCATCGCGGGTGATGACGAGCTGTCCCCTGTCGGCGTAGATGCGCTGATAAAGATGCCAGGCAAGCACCGCCGCGATAGCGCAGAGGCCCAGCAGCAGGGCGCGGCTCAACCGGGCGGACATGGGGCTTTCAGGCCGCCTTCCACTTGATCGAACAGCCCATGGAGGCGACCTGCTCGGCCGGTCCCTTGCCGCTGCGGGCGATCTCCATCATGGCCTCGTGAAGCTCGCGCCGGGCATCGGGCACCAGGGTGGCTTTCGAGGCATCGAGGCGGCCGCGATATTGCAGTTCAAGCGCCGCGTTGAAGCCGAAGAAGTCCGGCGTGCAGATGGCGCCCCAGGCCCGCGCGACCGCCTGGCTTTCATCGTGCAGGTAGGGAAACGTGAAGCCATGGCGGGAAGCGAAGCGCTTCATGTTGTCAAAGGAATCTTCGGGAAAGTTGGCGGCGTCGTTGGCGCAGATGGCGGCAACGCCGATGCCGGCTGCCTGCAACTCGACAGCTTCCGCGGCGAGACGGTCGATGATCGCCTTCACATAGGGGCAATGGTTGCAGATAAAGGCGATGAGCGTGCCCTTTTCGCCCCTGATTTCTTTGAGCGCATAGGTCCTGCCGTCGGTTGCCGGCAGGCGAAAGGCAGGCGGGCGCCAGCCGAAATCGCAAAGGGGTGGGATGGCTGCCATGGGGTCGGCCTTTCGCAAACGATTGCACCGCGCAGCCCGCGCTGTCGGCAAGCCTGATCAGCGGTAGCGGCTGAAGGTAAGCCATCAACATGCGAAGCCCCACCGGGCTTGTCAATGTGCGCACCGCGTGTGATAGCCTCGACGGGGCGGTGCAAGAAGGAGTCTGGCAAGGTGGCGACGATTTCCGGCTATCATGCGCATGTCTATTTCGATGCCGCGAGCCTCGACAAGGCACGGGGCCTGTGCGAGGCGGCGCGCGACCGCTTCGGCGTGGTCATGGGCAGGGTGCACGAGAAGAATGTCGGTCCGCATCCGCGCTGGTCGTGCCAGCTTGCCTTCGGTCCGGAAAAGCTTGCCGAGGTGGTGCCGTGGCTGGCGCTCAACCGCGCCGGGCTGACGGTGTTCCTGCATCCCGAGACCGGCGATGCCATCGCCGATCACACCGATCACGCCCTGTGGATGGGTGAGATGCTGCCGCTCGACATCGACGCCCTGCGCTGATCGCCGGCGTTCAGCCCAAAGCCTCGATGTGACGCAGCAACGTCATCAGTTCGCGGATGGCGGGGCTCAAGCCTTCATCCGGTGAGCGGGTCTGCCGGTCACTGGTGCCGGGGCGGCGATAGTTTTCTGCATGCGCGGCCAGATCGCGCAGCAGGCGTTGGGCGGCGACGGGTGAGGGGTTCATGGCGAAAGTCCTTCGAAATAAGTCGAACGTTGGCGCCAAGACTGCCACACACGGCCTGAACGCCCAGCGAACCGCCTGTTCACAAAGGGTTCATGGCAGCGGCCTTGACCGCTGGCAGCCGGGCGGTGGATGGTTGCGCCATGCTGGCCGTCTCCGACAGCCCGGAAGCCGAAGCGCTCTACCGCATGGTCGAGGCGGCGCGTAACGTCGTTGCCTTCACCGGCGCCGGCATCTCGACGGAATGCGGCATCCCCGATTTCCGGTCGCCCGGCGGGGTGTGGAGCCGCTACAAACCCATCGACTTCGAGACCTTCATGTCATCGCCGGCGGCACGGCGCGAGGGCCTCGCCCGCTTCCTGAAGATCCGCGCCGAGGTGGGCGAAGTGCGGCCGGGCAGGGGGCACCGGGCGATTGCCGCCCTGGTGGACGCCGGCAAGGCGAGCCTCGTCATCACCCAGAACATCGACGGCCTGCACCAGGCCTCCGGCATTGCCGCCGAAAAGGTCGTCGAACTGCACGGCAACGGCACCTATGCCCACTGCCTCGAATGCCGGACCCGCCACGAACTCGACTGGGTGGCGCACGAGATCGAAACCGGGCCCGGCGCCCCCGCCTGCACGCTGTGCGGCGGGATCATCAAGACCGCTACCATCTCCTTCGGCCAGCCGATGCCGCCCGAGGCCATGCAGCGGGCGCAGGCAGCGGCGCAATCCTGCGATCTCTTCCTCGCCATCGGCTCGTCGTTGCAGGTCTACCCGGCCGCCGGCATTCCCCTCATCGCCCGCCAGAGCGGTGCCCGCCTGGTCATTATCAACGGCGAGCCGACCGGCTTCGACACGCTGGCCGATCTGGTCATCCATGCCGACATCGGCACGACCCTCGATCGCTTCAATCGCTGATTGCAGGCCACAAGAGCGAATCACCGGATGCCGTCAACGGCCGGCGGCTTGCCGTCCGGGGCGCCCGCGAGATCGTGCCCTGCCATCGGCGGTCGGTTGATTGTCTGCGACACTGTTGCATTGTGGCAACGCTGCCCCCTGCCGGCCCTGTCAACGAAAAGCAGGCTATTACAATCAATTACCGTTGAGCGGCCGGTATAACTGGCCGGTTGTTGGCGACAAGTGGCCAAAAACCGGAGAATTTCCACAAGTTGCGCGCATCTGGGTCTGTACAAACCTCCGACTCATGCGGCAGACTGCCAAAAGTGGCAGTAGAGGCAAATTTGCTGCCCTGGTTGGTGGATTGGGGACGTCGGGAAGCGATCATGGCGGGGAACGACTCCCACGGCGGGGGCACGGAGCGGCGGCCTGAGGTCGAGACGGCGGCACCTGCCGAGGCCAACGTAAAAATCTATCAGATTTCCGGCTTCGTGAAGTGGTTCGACGTGACCAGGGGCTATGGCTTCGTCATCCCCGACAACGGCATGCCGGACGTCTTGCTGCACCTGTCATGCCTGAAGCGCGACGGCTACGAGGCACCGCTCGAAGGGACCCGGGTGGTGTGCGATGCCGTGGAGCGCCAGAAGGGCTATCAGTGCCTCAGGGTGCTGGAAGTCGACACCTCGACCGCCATTCACCCGGTGGAGCGCCCGGTGCGCACCCATGTCAGCGTCGCGGCCACCAGCGAATGGGTCAGGGTGCGGGTCAAATGGTTCAACCGGGTGCGCGGTTTCGGCTTCCTCACCGAAGGCGACGACCGACCGGATATTTTCGTGCACATGGAAACTCTGCGCAAGACGGCGATCGCCGAGTTGCAGCCCGACCAGTATGTCTATGTGCGCTTCGGCGACGGCCCCAAGGGCCGCATGGCCGCGGAAGTCCGCATCAGCCTGACCGAAGGGCCGCCCCACACCAACTGAGCGGACGCCCTCACAGGAACGTCGCGGCGATATCCACGGTCGACTGTTCGCCGAGGTGGACATAATTCTCATCGAGCCATGCCGCCGCGTAGTCGCGGCCGGCGTCGCGCAGATGGCACAGGAACGTCCAGTCGGCATTGAACTTGCTGGCCACGCCGAGCCTCACCATGACGTCGTCGGCCGAGATCGCATGCACCAGCATCTTCTTCAGACGCGCTGCCAACTCGTCGTGCTCGTCGATCAGCGAGGTGACAAAGGCGATCGCCCGCATCTCGCGCATCAGCGAGGAGTTGAAGCTGATCTCGCTGATGCGGTTGAAGATGCCGGTGGCCGTGGTCGGCACCTCGGCCCGGTTGAGCGGGTTGATGTGGATGATCAGGACATCGCGGCTGTCGCAATGGTAGATCAGCGGGAAGATGGCGGGGTTGCCCATATAGCCGCCGTCCCAGTAGGCCTCGCCGTCGATCTCCACCGCCTGGAACAGGAACGGCAGGCAGGCCGAAGCCAGCACCGCGTCGGCGGTCAACTCGGTGTTGTCGAAGATCTTGACCTTGCCGGTGCGCACGTTGGTCGCACACAGGAAAATCCTGACCGGGCAGTTCGACTTGTGGATGGCGTCGAAATCGACCGAGCGCTCGAGCACGCCGCGCAAGGGATTATGGTTCATGGGGTTGAGCTGGTAGGGCGAGAACATCCGCGTCATCAGATCGAACATCATGAAGACCGGCGAATTGTCCAGCCCGTGGCTGCCGGTGAGCCGATCGAGGGGGCTCGGTTGCAGCGGGCTCAAGGTGGCGCTCTCGCTGACGCGCTTCCAGAAGCGCGTGAGCGCCTCGCGCGCGCCCTGGGCACCGCCCAGAGCCATGCCGGATGCCATGACGGCAGCATTCATCGCACCGGCGCTGGTCGCCACGATGCCGTCATAGGCAATGCGCTCATCTTCCAGCAGGCGGTCGAGAACGCCCCAGGTGAAAGCACCATGGGCGCCGCCGCCCTGAAGCGCCAGGTTGATGGTCCTGACATCGGTGCGCCCCGGCGCTCCGGTCCCGCGCGACGTCCGCATTCTTGCCTGACCGGTCATGGCGTTTCCCCTCGGGTCATCGATTTTCTCGCCCGGCAGGCGCACGCCTCAAGTCGAGGTGGCGCCCGTCAGGCGCAGGAAAGCGGCGACCTCGGCCATCTCCCTCAAACGACGCGTACCGCGTGTCGGGTTGCCGCGCCAGCAGAATTTGGCAATGCAACGGCCGTGCCACCCCGCGGACGGCCTGTCGGGATGGCTTTTCGAGTCCGAAAGCCGGCGCACTTTGGCGGCGATGGCTGCGGCAACGACACCATCACCGACTTCGCCGGCCCCAACAAGGAGAAGATCGACCTGTCCGGCGTCAGCGGCATCGCTGACTTTGCCGATCTGGTCGCCAACCACCTGGGGGACCACGGCACTTTCGTGGTGATCGTCGGCGGCGCCAACTCGATCGGGCCCAATGGTGTCACCATCAGCCAGTTCGGCGCCGGCCACACTTCTGCGGGAGTCGATTTCATCTTCTGAGGCCGGTGACCGCAGTTTGTTTCATAATGCATCCCCTCGTCAGAACCCGGGCAGTCGGATAAACTTATCGTATTGATATTGCTCGTAAACCTTGGGCCTTCTGTCGATTACGCGCTGCACCCCTATGCGCACCTCTTCGGAGGAGAGCGCTTCAACCGGCACCAGCCACGGCGAACCCGGCAGGATCTGTTTCGCCGGCAGGATGCCCTTGAGGACCAGGCTCTTTGCGGATCCCACGCAGATGCCAAGCCGCTCTGCTGCTTTCATCAGGCTAACGATCTCGCCATCCGCTTTGTCTGGATCGTATTCGGGTATGCCGAGACGCTCGCGCATTTCGCGCACCCGGAACGTCGTCCAGGTCTCGCCGTTGCCGGTCTTGCAGCGCATCCGGTTGAGCGAGACGGCAAGCTCGCGGTCTGGCCAGTGTCCGGCAAGCTTGCGCAGTGCTTCGACGGCGCTTGGCGCCATGTCTGGACAACGGCCGGTCTTGACGCGAGCAACACGCACCTCGGTGTGACGCCCGCCGGTCCAATGGATCAGCAGCACGGCCTCGTTGGTCGCTTCGTCGAGGTCGCACACGATTTCCTGAACCAGAATATGGACGAGGCGCTGCTTGGTCCGGGTGTCGGTCGAGGGCGCGTTCCACACCGCCGGCAGATCGTGAGCGAGTTGGAGCAGACGGGCACGATCGATCTTCGGGCGCGTCGCCGACATCGCGGACAGCTCGGTGATCCGCCGCTCAAGTGCGGCCACGCGCTCCAACGCATCGTTCCAGCGCGCCTCGAGCTCGCGGGCGACGTGGCGCTTGGCGGGGTCGACCAACTCATATCTGCGCCCGGCCAGCGATGCGTCGTAGCGGGCGGCTTCCAGCTCCCGCTCAACGGCGGCGACGATATCCTGGCGTGAACGCTCGGCCTGATCCGAGGCAAAGATCGCGGCTTCCACGGCGCGATCGGAGACAGCCTCCAGGATCTGCAGGGCGACGGCGCGATCAATCCGCACGCCACCAATACCGATGCACAGTCCTGCGCCGACATGAGCATCATCGCCGCGGCACTGGTAGCGATGGGCGTTGCCCTTCGCCATGCCATAGAAGACGCGCATCATCCGCCCGCAGCGGCCGCACCGCATCACCCCGGTGAGCAATGCGCGCCCGCCACGCGCCGATTTGCGCGCGCAGTTTTTCTTCATGTGCGCATTCTCGAGCAAGAGCTTCTGGTTGTCCTCGTATTCCTGCCAGCTGATGTAGCCGGGGTGATTGTCGCGCAACAGCACATTCCATTCGTCGCGCGGCTTCCTGATCCCACTGGCCTTGCGGGCGCGCCCGTCGACAATTCGCGTTCGCTGCGCCCTTCTGCCGAAGGCATAGGCGCCGGCATATAGCGGATTGTGAAGAATCTGCATGACACTGTGGTAGGCGGGTGCCTTCCAGATCAGCTTGCAGACGTCAACGTTGCGTCGGGCCACGGGCATCTTGATATCCGCCGACCGCAACCAAAGAAACACCTGTCGCGCGCTGCCCAGTTCGCGGAACTTCGCGAAGACCAGCCGGATCGCGTGGGCCACGTGCTCGTCGGGATCGATATCGATCTTTCCGGCCTCGCTCCAGCAGAACCCCGGAGGGAGCATGAAGCGGAACTCGCCGCGCTTGGCCTTGGAGTCGCGTGCGGCGATGCCGCGCTGTCGCATCAGACTCAGTTCGTATTCCGACATCGTTCCCTTCAACCCAAGCAACAGCCGGTCATTGACCAGCCGCGGATCGTAAGCGCCATCCGGATCGACGACCAGCGTGCCGGCCAGGGCGCACAGGTCGATCAGATGATGCCAGTCGCGGCCGTTGCGCGCCAGACGTGAGGCCTCAATGCAATACACCGCGCCGACGTCGCCGGAGCAGACCATGGTGACAAGCCGCTCAAAACCGGGACGTTGCATCGCCCCAGAGCCCGAGCGGCCAAGATCGTCGTCGATCACCGTCACCGATGCAAAACCGGCCGCTTCCGCCGCCCCCGCGAGGTCATACTGCCGGCGCTGGCTTTCCAGATTGCCGGTCACTTGCGACATGGTCGACTGACGGACGTAAACCACCGCGGCGCGGGCAAAGTGGTCAGGCGTGATCTTTGCGCTCATCCCCGCCTCCCTGGTCCGCTTCGACCGCCAGCGCCTCCAGCAACAGGTCGGCCAGAGCCTCGACCAACCCCTTCGTGTTTTGGCTCACTGGGGGATAAGGAATTTGACGTTCCAGCTCGAAGACGAGCTGCGCGCGATTGCGATATCGGCTTCTCCGCACTGTCCCTCTCCTTCTTCCTTGAAGGGCGGGATTGTGCGCCTCGCTTCCGATTCGCGCCGAGCGACGCGAGAACGGCACCCAGCTCGTTGAGACCGTCAATGCTGATCTCTGGCGGCCCGAGCATCATGCCCGAGCAATAGCCGGCATCGAACATCCAGTTCGGCAGTTCGCGGCAAAGATCAGGTCGCTCGTTCGTATAGATGCACGTCAACGCCTTGCCGCGGCGAAACGGCGAGACCTGCAACGTTCGCCCAAACAGCGGATGCCAGGGGTAGGCGACGGTCGCAAATCGAAAACCGTATGTAGAATGTCGGTAGTTGGCAGCACTGGCGCATGAAACCGAAAAGTGGAAACCGCCTTTCGGATAACATCATGTTCAAACTCCTGGAATCTATCGGTTTTTATGCCATTGGGCGATCATACCGGATGGCATGATGATCTAGGGTTGTGCCAACATTTACTTGACGTTATCGTGTCATCCGATGTCGGATAGCTTTCGTTCCACGTGCCGTGCCAGGAATGCCCATGTCAACTGCCAGTGAACTCTTCAGCCAGGGTCTTCGCGTCCACGTCAATGACGAAACGATAGGTTCACAATCCGGTTCGGACATCGCCCCGCTCGACGGTGGCGGGTCGGGCGACAGCCTTTATGGTGGTGGGGGTGTCGATTTTGCCGGCCATGCGTCGGCTTCCGCCTGTGTGCGGGCCGACCTCTTGAACCCGACCAACAACACCGAAGTCGCGCAATCCGCGGTCTGGTCGCCGGTTCACATGGGAAATGTCGGTTCCGTCCTGTTTCCGGCAGGTTTGCCATTTTCACCACCGGTTTGTCTTTCTGAATGCCTGGAATCATTCGGCTTGCCGGGATGCCACATGGCGGACGGACCTGTGGCATGGAGCTGATTGAGCCCATGCCGATACCACCAGAAGACCAGGGTGCGGGAAATGCTGTCTGAATCGGAATTCAGGCAACTGATCAACATCAGTGTGCGGCAGCAACAATGAGAGGACATACGTGTGTCTACATATCAGCGAACTGACCGGCTGTTCGGCGCCGACTTCACAAGTTTGATGCAGTTGTTCGATAGCTCGACTGGCAGCCCGGTCGCGTTCCTGAACAGCACTGCAAACTCACTGCTGGGTACCGTCTCTGTCTTTAGTCGCTCTGCTATCATCCTGACAGATGGCACGGAGATCGTGCTTAGTGGCTCCGGGTACAGCATAGACAAAATCGGCAACGCCCTCACGTTAAGCGGATCCGTAGACAAGATCCTGCATGTGGTTACAGGACTCCACACCGTGTTGGAGGTGGTGGACGGCTTCACTGCCAACTACTCCGTATCGGCTGAAGGCGAGCAGATCAGCGCCGACTTCTCCGACTTTGCCTCGCTCTTCGCGGCCGGCGACCATGTCAATGGCGATTCATTGAATGACCTCTTGAAGGGTTTTGGGGGCAACGACACCATCGTTGGCGATGGTGGCCGCGACACGATTGTCGGCGGAAGCGGCGACGACCGGCTGGTGGGCAACGGCGATGCCGATACCCTGTTCGGCGGCGGCGGTGACGACACGCTGTTCGGCGGCGGCGGGGCCGACAACCTCGACGGCGGCGCCGGTTTCGATCGGGTCGGCTACTTCTTTTCCGCCGCTGCCGTCACAGTCGACCTGAGTACCGGGCGTGGCTCGGGCGGGCTGGCCAACGGCGATACCTTGAGCCACGTCGAGGCGGTGTTCGGCTCCGACAAGTTCGGCGATACCCTCATCGGGCGTGCCGGGGTCAATGTCTCGCTGCACGGCAATGGCGGCGGTGATTTCCTCAAAGGCCTCAGCGGCAATGACACCCTGTCCGGCGACAATGGCAATGATACCCTCAAGGGCGGCTTCGGCGATGATGTGCTGAATGGCGGCAAGGGTGGGGATCACCTGATCGGCGGTGGCGGCAACGACAAGCTGACCGGCGGCAGCGGGCCCGACACCTTCGTCTTCGTCGACGGCTTCGGCAACGACACCATCACCGACTTCTCAGGCGTCAACAAGGAGAAGATCGACCTCTCCGGCGTCAGCGGCATCGCTGACTTTGCCGATCTGGTCGCCAACCATCTGGATGACCACGGCAGTTTCGTAGTGATCGTCGACGGCACCGACTCGATCAAGCTCGACGGTGTCACCATGAGCCAGTTCGGCGCCGGCCACGCTTTTGCGGGAACCGATTTCATCTTCTGAGCCCGGCGACAGCACTGGAGCGTGATGCCGAGATATGGAAATCACTATTCGGTTAACATCATGCTGTACCCCTTGGGCCCTATAGGTTTTATACGATTGGATGATTCGGCCCGATGGCATGATGAGCTAGGGTTGTGTCAACATATACATGACGTTATTGTACCAGCGGAACTCTGATAGATTTCGTTCCACGTGCCGTGCCAGGAGTGCCCATGTCAACTGTTGACGAACTCTTCAGCCAAGGTCTTCCTGTCCGCGTCAATGACGGCACCATCGGTGGCAATTTCCACGATTTGCACTCGGATATCGCCCCGCTGGAAGGCGGCGGTTGGGTTGTCACTTGGTCCGGGCCCGATAGCGATGTTTTGGGTGTCCACGCCCAGATCTACGATTGCACCGGCAAGCCCTTGGGAGGCAACTTCCTGGTCAACGATACCGAGAGTGGAGTTCAGGCGGGAAGCTTCGTCACCCAACTGGCAGGCGGCGGCTTCGCCGTGATCTGGTATGACAACACCGAAGGCGACGGGAACTTTGACACGTATGGGCGGATATTCGAGGCCGACGGCACGCCCGTGGGCGGCTCATTTGTCGTCAACAACAACACATACCTCGACCAGCTTCCGGAGATGATTTATATGCGTGACACCGGCTTCGGCGCGGTCTTCTCGCAAGTAGACATCGATGCCACGAACCCCAGCGGTGGATATAATCTCTACGAAGTGGACGTCGACGTTACCGGTATGTCGACCTCGTTATCCAGTGATTTCCGCGTCAATGACTTCGAGGGCGAATCCCAGTATGGGGGCGATGCGGCACTACTGGACTCGGGCGGATACGTGGTCGCCTACAATTCCAACTTTACGAATGATACCGGATACCACAACGGCGTCTTCGCGCACTTCTTCGCCGCCGACGGATCGTCGATCGCCGAATTTCAAGTCGGGGACGTCGGGCAACAATACACATACAAAGTCACGATGGCCGGTCTGGCCGGCGGCGGCGCGGTGATCGCCACCGCGTCGAGCGACATTGGGATCTCCGCGCAGATCTTCAATGATCGCGGAGAGCCTGAAACGTCCGATTTCCTGGTCGTTGCGCAGTCCACTTACAACCTCGCGATCACCGCCCTTGCGGACGGTGGCTTCGTCATGATTTACGGTGATATGGGTATTGCCGCCACGATCTACAACGCGGACGGCAGCGTCCGCGTACCGGAATTCTCCCTGCCCCTTCATGGACATATTGACAGCATGTACGCAGCGGGGCTGCAGGACGGCAACTGGGCGATTACCTACACGGCGTACGGCGATGACGTCAATGCAGGACCAGATTTCTACGCGCAGGTCTTCTCGCCCAACACAGGCGGGCCACCGACACTCAGTTGCGTCTGCGACGGCGGCAAGGAGGTAGTGGGCGACGTGGCCGACAATGCGCTTGCTGGCAGCGATTGCACCGACCTGCTCAAGGGGTTTGCCGGCGACGACACGCTCGACGGCGGCGGATCGGGAGACAGCCTTGTCGGCGGTATGGGTAGCGACGTTGCCAGCTATGCATCGGCTTCCGCGGGCCTGCTGGCCGACCTTGCGAATCCGTACAACAACACCGGCGATGCATTGGGCGACAGCTACACGAGCATCGAGAACCTTCTGGGTTCGGCCCATGCCGACGAACTGCGCGGCGACGGCGGCGCCAACCGCATCGACGGCGGCGTTGGCAATGACACCCTCATCGGCAGGGCGGGCGACGACACGCTGCAGGGCCGCGGCGGGACCGATTATCTCGATGGCGGCAGCGGCCACGACCGGCTGGTAGGTAATGCCGGCAACGACACGCTGCAGGGCCGCGGCGGGACCGATTATCTCGATGGCGGCAGCGGTCACGACCAGTTGGTGGGCAATGCCGGCAACGACACGCTCGACGGCGGCGGATCGGGAGACAGCCTTGTCGGCGGTATGGGTAGCGACGTTGCCAGCTATGCATCGGCTTCCGCGGGCCTGCTGGCCGACCTTGCGAATCCGTCCAACAACACCGGCGATGCATTGGGCGACAGCTACACGAGCATCGAGAACCTTCTGGGTTCGGCCCATGCCGACGAACTGCGCGGCGACGGCGGCGCCAACCGCATCGACGGCGGCGTTGGCAATGACACCCTCATCGGCAGGGCGGGCAACGATACGTTGCAAGGTGAAGGCGGCGGAGATCATCTCAATGGCGGCTTCGGCAACGACCGGCTGGTGGGCCAGGGTGGGGGCGATTTGCTGCAAGCCGGCGACGGCAACGACACCTTGTTGGGTGGCTCCGGCAATGATACGCTGAGAGGGGACAGCGGCGCCGACCACCTGAACGGCAATGCGGGCAACGACCGGCTGGCGGGCAACGGTGATGCCGATTTCCTCAATGGCGGTGGCGGCAACGACACCCTGTTCGGCGGTGGTGGGGCCGACAATCTCAACGGCGGCGCCGGTTTCGATCGGGTCGGCTACTTCTTCTCCGCCGCCGCCGTCACCGTCAACCTGAACACTGGGCATGGCTCGGGCGGCCTCGCAAACGGCGATACCTTGAGCAACATCGAGGCGGTGTCGGGCTCCGACAAGTTCGGCGACACGCTGATTGGACACGCCGGGGTCGATGTCGAGTTGAGCGGCAACGGCGGCGACGATTTCCTCAAGGGCCTCAACGGTAACGACACCCTGTTGGGCGGCACCGGCAACGACACTCTGCGGGGCGGCTTCGGCGATGATGTGCTGAATGGCGGCAAGGGCAGCGATCAACTGATCGGCGGTGACGGCAACGACAAGCTGATCGGCGGCGGCGGACCCGACACCTTCGTTTTCGACAACGGTTTCGGCAACGACACCATCACCGACTTCTCAGGCGCCAATAAGGAGAAGATCGACCTTTCCGGCGTCAGCGGCATCGTTGACTTTGCCGATCTGGTCGCCAACCACCTGGACGACCACGGCAGTTTCGTGGTGATCGTCGACGGCACCGACTCGATCACGCTCGATGGCGTCACCATGAACCACATCGGTGACGGTCATGCCTTTTCGGCGGATGATTTCATGTTCTGAACCTGTTTCGGCATTTCCGGGGCGCGTGGCGGCCGCTAGGTGCCCTGGATTGCCGAAATGTTCTCTTGACGGGTTGCGTGAAACAGGCGAAGAGCCCCACAAACGGAAATTGCGGGGCGTAGCGCAGTCTGGTAGCGCATCTGCTTTGGGAGCAGAGGGTCGCTGGTTCGAATCCGGCCGCCCCGACCACGCTCCGGCCATCGATGAAGGGGTGAACGAGCATGACCGCACGCATTTTCCAGCCCGCCCGCAACGCCATGCAGTCCGGCAAGGCCAGAAGCCGCGGCTGGGTGCTGGTCTACGACGCCGAAGCCCCGCGCAGCGCCGATCCGCTCATGGGCTGGACCTCGTCCGGCGACATGAAGCAGCAATTGCGCCTGACTTTCGACAGCCGCGAGGCGGCCATCGCCTATGCCGAACGCAACGGCATCGCCTACCGCGTCGAAGACACCAAGCCGGTGCGCCGGCAGATCAAGTCCTATTCGGACAACTTTCGCTGGGGCCGCACCGACAACTGGACCCACTGACCGCGACGCCATATGGCCACCAGCACCCGGCGGATGCCAGATCGGCATGCAATTGGGTGGAATCACGCTATTGCATAAAAGCTGATCGGTCTTAAGTGGTTGAGCATGATGTTGCCCGAAAAGCGGTATCCACTTTTCGGTATCATGCTCTAGACTGAGGCAACGGCCCCGTAGCTCAGTTGGATAGAGCAGCAGCCTTCTAAGCTGTAGGTCGCACGTTCGAATCGTGCCGGGGTCGCCATCACGGTTGTCCTCCACCCTCCAACGACAGGTAGCGATCTATGGATCTGATGCTTCAAGGCAAGCGCGCGCTGATCACCGGGAGCACGCGCGGCATCGGCAGGGCAATTGCCGAACGGCTGGCCGGGGAGGGCGCCAAGGTTTCGATCTGCGCCCGCAACCGCGATGCTGTCGCCGAAGCGGTGAAGGCGCTCGCCGGCAGCGGCGCCACGGCTTTCGGTGAGGCTTGCGATGTGTCGAAGCCCGATCAACTGAAAGCCTGGATCGAGGCATCCGCGGCCCATCTGGGCGGCATCGACATTCTCATCGCCAACGCCAGCGCGCTGGCCGACGGGGCAGACCCGCAAGCCTTTGCGCAAGCCTACGGGGTCGATCTCATGCATACGGTGAATGCCGCCAACCTGGCGCGGCCGTGGCTAGAGCAATCCCCATCGGGGGCGATCATCGCCATATCTTCCGTCTCGGGGGTGGAGGACTACGGCTACCACGAGGCCGCCTACGGGGCGATGAAGGCGGCGCTGCTGTTCTACGTCAAGACCCTGTCGCGCGAACTGGCGCCGAAGGGCGTGCGGGTCAACGCGGTCAGCCCCGGCACCACCTACTTCAAGGGAGGTTTCTGGGCGATGGTCGAACGTGACGACCCGGCAGGCTTTGCCAGAGCCATGGCCAACAACCCCATGGGGCGCATGGCAACCCCCGCCGACATCGCCAATGCCGCCTGCTTTCTCGCCAGTCCGGCGGCGGCGTTCATCACCGGCGCCAACCTGGTGGTCGACGGCGGCTATACCCGGCGCATCCAGAACTAGCGATCAATCGGGAGCCCGTCGAACATGAGCAGGGAACGCCTTCGCCGCGTCATCGCGCTGATCGATGCCGCCAACGCCGCCGATCCCAACGTCATTGCCACGCCCGAGGGGCCGCGGCCGGCCGAACTGGTCTACGGCGAGCGCATGAGCGCCGAACTGTCGCGCTTTCGCCCCGATGCCGGCGATCATCTCGCCATTGCCGTGCGCGGCCAGCATATCGAGCGCTGGACCTCGCCGCGCAGCAGCTATCCGCAAGGCCGCACCGGTTATCTCAAATGGCGCAAGGACCTGAAGGATCATCATGCCGCCCGTGTCGCTGCGCTGATGGCCGAAGCCGGCTATGCCGCGCCCGATGTGGAACGCGTTGTCGCGCTGGTCAGGAAGGAGCGGCTCAAATACGACCCCGAGGCCCAGGCGCTGGAGGATGTCGTATGCCTGGTGTTCCTCGCCCATTATGCCGGCGACTTCATCGCCAAGCACGAAGACGAAAAGGTCATTGGCATCCTGTCCAAGACCGCGGCGAAGATGTCGGCGGAGGGCCTGGAGGCCGCTTCGCATCTGGCGCTTCCCGAACGCCTCGGCCGGCTGCTCGGCGAAGCTTTGAGCCCTGCTTAGTGAATGATGGCCGCCGACGCTATTTCGCCGCCCTGCCTTTGGCGGACAGCGGTCGGAAAAGCGGATCCTTCGCCGTGTGATTTTCGCCATCGGGAGTGACAAGCGGCCGGGCATGGTTGGTGCCGTGGCCCCAATGAAACGGGTCGGCCAGGTTCTCGAGCGGGGTGTCGGAATGGTGAATCAGCCCCTCCACCCAGGCCCCGTCATCCATCGTCAGGGTGGTGCTGATTACATCGCCCTGCACATGGGCACCGGCGAGGACATGCACATGAATGCCGCGGATCGGACCGACCACCCGGCCGCGCACGATGACATCCTCGGCCACCACGCAACCGTGCACGACCCCGTTGACGTCCACCACCGCGGCGTGCGCCCTGACATCGCCATGCACATTGCCGTCGATCTGCAACTCGCCGGCCGAGTGGAGATGGCCCTCTATATCCACATCCGCGGTGATGATCGAGGGAGCGCCGCCGATATCGCGCACCGGCTCGACCGGTTTCCGGCGCCTAGTCAGAAATCGCCTGAAGTTCATCACGCACCTTCCAGAAGCGCACAGGGTTGATGGGGCGCCCGTTGACGCGCGTTTCATAGTGCAGATGATAACCGGTGCTGCGACCGGTATCGCCGAGATAACCGACGACTTCGCCGCGTTTGACTTTGTCGCCGGCCTTTACCTTGATGGCCTTGAGGTGGGCAAACCGCGTGCTCACGCCGAACCCGTGGTCGATCTCGACCAGACGGCCATAGCCGCCATCCCAGCCGGCCACCACGACCTTGCCCGAGGCCGTGGCGAGGACCGGTGAACCATAGGGCGCCTTGAAGTCGATGCCGGTATGCAAGGCGAGGACGTGCAGCAGCGGGTCCCGGCGCATGCCGAACGGGCTGGTGATGCGCTCGGCCTTGCGCAGCGGCAGCCACACCGGCATGCGGCTGCCCTCGTAGCGCAGCTTCTTGATCTCGGCGAGATTGGCGGTGACCTGATCCATCAGTTCGGTAATGCGCCCCGAGCCCAGATTGGCCGCTGTGGCGACCACCAGCGGACCGCCCATGTTGGCGTTGCTCATGGACGAACCGGCAACGACCGCCTTGGCATCGATGCCGAGCCGGCTGAAAACGCGGCGGGCATTTGAAGCCTCGCGCGCCGTCTCGGCAACCACGTCCTCGAGCAGGCTCGCCGCCTTGTCGTCATAGGCCTGATACAGGCGCTGCATGTCGGCAAGCGGCGCCAGGGCTTCCTCGCGGGTACGGAAGGCGGTGGCGTATTTCTTGCGGAAGGTCGTTTCGTTGAGACTGTCGCCTGGCGCCTTGACGGCGGGACTGGACGCCTTCGACGGCTTCTTGTCGCTCGTCGTCTTGTCTGTCTGGCCGGGCTGCGTCGGCATCCAGCCCTGGTGGAAGAATTCGCTCAACAGGCGCTGGCGCTGCACCAGCTTGTCGTAGTCCGCACGCACGGCGTCGACCTTGTCGAGATATTCGCCCTGATCGAGCAGCAGCTTGTCATTCATGCGGTCGATGGCGCGGCGCAATTCGGCGATTCGATCCTCGTATTCAAGCCGCGCCTGGTAGAGCCGGCGTTCCTTGACCACCAGAAGCTGGTCCTTGAAGGCCACGTTGATGCTGGCGTAGGCGACCCAGAACAGCCCGGCCATGCCGAACACCAGCGCCGCCATCTGATGCCAGGGTTTCAGGGCAAAGAAGCGGACATTTCCGTCGCTGCGCAAATAGATCTGGCGGGCCCGAAAGATGCCGGTGATTCGCGAAATCAGCCCCCGCCTGCGTGGCCGCACATGATGATGGGCGTGGCGATGCCGCATCCCCCCTCCCTTGACTTGCAGCACGCCGTGCCCCTGCCGCACGTGCCTTCAACACCTTTTCGGGCGAGTCTTTGTCGAATTTGCGGCATCATTGAAATTCTGTGCCATCATTGCCGCAAGGCGGAATGGATGGCGGCGCCGGCGACGTGCCCTTTCGGATGCGCCGCCATGCTTTTGACCATTTCTCGACGTTGTGTGCGCCCGCGGTCCGCTCCGATACGGACGGCCCCCGACAGCAGCGGCAAATCGGTGGCATTGGATCAGGGTCTGTGGAGATGGATCCGGACGGCGGTCCTGTACATTACCAGGCCCAACGGGCAAGAATGCCCTGAAGCGGTAATGCCATGGCAAGGAAGGCTTAATTGCACCGCAAGCTCGTCAAGGCGGCCGGAGTGACCTTCGCGGTGGCGTTGCTGCTGACGGTGGCGCTCGTGGCGTCGGCCATGTGGCGGCTGTCGCAAGGGCCAGTGGCGCTGACATTCCTCACGCCCGCGGTGCAGAACACCATCAATGCCAGCCTCACCGGCATGAAGGTCAATATCGGCGATGTGATCATCGAGCGCGACCAGGATACCGGGCGTCCCCGCATTCGCCTGCGCGACATTCGCATGCACGATCTCGACGGCAACCTGATAGCACGGGCGCCACGGGCGGCCGTCGTCGTCAACACCGCCGCCCTGCTGACGGGCAAGGTCGTTCCCGAAGAGCTGACACTCATTGGCCCGCGCATCATGGCGCGCCGCATGCTGGACGGCACCCTGCAATTCGGCTTTGGCGTCACTTCCAGCGAACAGAACGCTGAAGAAAAGGGGGCAAAGCAAGACCGTACCGATGCGGCTCCCGACGCCCCCCTGCCGGCGGATCAACCCCCCGTCAACCTGATCGGGCTGCTGCGCAAGGAAATCGCTGCCGACAGCGAGGGCACTTCACCGATTTCCTCGGTGATGGCGGTGCGCATAACCCACGCCTCGATATCGCTCTACGACGAGGCCAACAATGCCTTGTGGTTCGCTCCCAAGGCCAATCTCGTGATTCGCCGCATGCCTTACGGCTTTGTGCTGTTCGCCGATGCCTCCATCGCCTCGGGCCAGGAGCCATGGCGCACCGAGGTGGTCGCCAACTACCGCATTGCCGATCATCGCTTCACCGTCTCGGCGCGCGTGTTCGACCTGGTGCCGGCCGATATTTCCGACGAGGTGTTCGCCCTGTCGCAACTGGCCCAGGTGCGGCTGCCGCTGTCGGGTCATGCCGAGGTGGAATTCACCGATACCGGCGTTCTCACCAAGGCCAGCGCCGAATTGACGGTGGCAGCCGGAATCGTCGGCTTTCCCGACTATATTTCCGAACCCATCATCGTCGACGAAGGGCTGCTGCGTTTCGATTACGAGCCTTCCACCGGCGACATCGTGATCGGCAATTCGGCGATCTTCGTGGGCGGATCGCAGGCCCAGCTCGATGGCCGCATCGAGCCGGTGCGCGACAAGGACGGGCGACTGAAGAGCCTGCGCCTGTCGATCAATGCCCACAACGTGGCCATCGATGCCCAGGGCGCGGTCAAGAACCCGTTCATCTTCGACAACATCAAGTTCACCGGCGTGGCCTCGGTTGCCAATGCCAGCCTCGAAGTCGACGACCTGGTGCTGCGTTCGGGCGACGCCGGCATGCGGGTGCGCGGCCGCTTCCTCGGCGAGGACGGCGGCATCGGCGTCTATATCGCCGGAGCCATGCGTGATGTCAGCTTCGACATGATCAAGAAGCTGTGGCCGCCCATCGTGGCACCGGGGGCCAGGGAATGGATCAACGACAACGTCATCGCCGGGCGCATTCCCGACGGCACCTTCCAGATCGCCATGCCTGCCAAGGTGATCGCCGCGGCGCTGCGCGACGAGACGGTTCCCGACAAGCTGGTCAGTTCGAAATTCAGTCTTGCCGGCGTAAAATTCCGCTATTTCAAGGCCCTGTCGCCCATAGCCGGCGCCAATGGCAACGCCACGATGACCGGCAACAACTTCCATATCGATGCCCAGGGCGGCACCATCTCCCTGCCGTCCGGCAAGACGATCGATGTGCCGAAGGGCAGCATCACCATCACCGATCTGGCGGCGCGCCAATCGCCGGCACAGATCAGTGTGGAGGCGAATGGCCAGGCCGGCGAGTTCCTCGAATTGCTGGACGAAGAACCGCTGCACCTGATCTCCGAGCAGAAGATGCATGCCGATCGCCTGACCGGCAAGGTCAACGTGGTGCTGGCCGTCAACGCACCCCTGTCGCGCTTCATGAAGCCGCGCCAGGTGAACATCTCCGCCACGGCCCACATCGACAAGGGCACCCTCAAGAAGGCGGTAGAACAGGCGGACATGACCGACATGAACCTTGACCTGACGGTCGATCGCAAGGCCATGCAGGCCGAGGGCACGGCAAAGATCAAGGACATCCCTGTCAAGCTGTCATATGTCCGCAATTTTACCGGGACCGAACAGCTGGGCTTGCAGGCCAGCCTCGATGCCGATGGCCGCAAGAAGCTGGGTGCCGATCTGTCCGATTACATCGTCGGAGCGACGCCGGTGAACGTCAAGGCCATGATCGACAACGGCAAGGTGATCTCCGCCCATATCGATGCCGACCTGTCGGATGCCATACTCAAGCTCGATCCCATCAAGTGGCAACGCATCGCCGCCAAGGGCACCAAGGCCAGCCTCGACCTCGATCTCAGCGATCCCAACGCCATCCGCATCAGCGATCTGACCCTGAGCGGCGAGGAGATGAAGATCGCCGGCGATATTGCCATGGGTACCGACGGGAGCTTCCGCAGCGCCAAGTTCTCCACATTCAAGCTGGACGCCGCCAACGATCTTCAGGTGGCGCTGAAGGACAAGGACGGCCTGTTGGTGGTGAACGCCACGGGCAGCAGTTTCGATGCCCGCCCGCTCATGGCCAACCTGTTCAGCAACGACAGCGGCAACAAATCACAACCGGGCCCGCGTCCGGTTCAGGTCTCTGTCAATATCGCCCGCGTCTATGCCAATCGCGGCGAAACCATTGCCAAAGTCGCCGGCAGCCTGCAATTCGTCGGCGGCCAGGTGCTGCGCGCCGATCTGCAAGGCACCCTGTCGAGCCAGTCGCCCATCACGCTGGAAATTTCCCCCGACACACAAGGTTTGCGCGCCTTGCGCATCGTCAGCCGCGATGCCGGCGCTGCACTCAGGGCCTCGAACCTCTATTCCAAGATTTCCGGCGGCACCCTCGACTTCCAGGCGCTATTGGGGGCCGGCACCGACGGATCGGTCCAGAAAGGCAAACTCACCATTCGCGACTTCGATGTGCTGGGCGAGCAGGCCCTCACCTCGATCAATACCCAGACGCTCGGCAAGCAGGAAAAGCCCATACAAAGCGGGCCGCGCCGCAACGGCAATTTCTTCACCAAGCTCACCTTGCCGTTTTCGACCGATTCCCAGTTCGTTCGCATCGGCGATGCGCTGATCCGCGGACCCGATCTCGGCGCATCGGCGCAAGGCGTCATCCGCAAGGCCGACGGTGCGCTCGACATCGGCGGCACCATCATTCCCGCCTACGCCCTCAACGCCGCATTGGGCGAGGTGCCGGTGCTGGGCGAGATCCTGGTCGGCGGCAAGGGGCAGGGGCTGTTCGGCCTCAACTACGCCTTGAAGGGCACCATGAGCGCCCCGCAGTTTCTGGTCAATCCGGTCTCTGCCATCGCACCCGGTTTCCTGCGCAACCTGTTCGGCATCGGCGGGGTCAACGGCATCAACGCCGACGGCACCATCGCTCCCGTCACGCCCCCCAGGGAAATGGGCACCGACAAATAGCCATCAGGCCGTCTTCAGGAGAACGTGGCGCTTCTTGCCCATGGAAAGCTTTATCAGGCCGTCCGGCGTCAGGTCCGCCGTTGAAAGGCTGCGGCGCGGGTCGGAGACGGGCGCATCGTTGATGCGCACGGCGCCGCCATCCACCGCCCGCCGGGCCTCGCCGTTGGAGGCGGCAAGGCCGGCCTTCACCATCGCCGTCAACAGGCCGAGGCCGGCGGCAAGTTCCTGCGATGCGATCTCCACCGTCGGCAGCCCTTCGGCCATGCCGCCCTGCTCGAAAGTCTGGAGGGCCGTTGCAGCTGCGGCCTCGGCGGCCTCGCGCCCGTGCATGAGGGCGGTTGCCTCGGTGGCGAGCACCTTTTTGGCTTCATTGATCTCGGCCCCGCCAAGCGCCTCCAGCCGGGCGATCTCGTCCATGGGCAGGACGGTGAACAGTTTCAGGAAACGCCCGACGTCGGCGTCTTCCGAATTGCGCCAGTATTGCCAGTAGTCATAAGGCGCCAGCATGTCGGCGTTGAGCCATACCGCGCCGGCCGCCGTCTTGCCCATCTTGGCACCCGACGAGGTGGTGAGCAGCGGACAGGTGAGGGCGTAGAGCTGGTGGGTCCCCATGCGCCGCCCGAGGTCGATGCCGTTGACGATGTTGCCCCACTGGTCGGAACCGCCCATTTGCAGGTTGCAGCCATGTCGACGCGACAGTTCGACGAAGTCGTAGGACTGCAGAATCATGTAGTTGAACTCGATGAACGACAACTCGTGCTCGCGCTCCAGCCGGAGGCGCACCGAATCCATGGTCAGCATGCGGTTGATGGAAAAGTGACGACCCACCTCGCGCAGCATCTCGATGTAGTTGAGGCCAGCCAGCCACTTGGCGTTATCCACCATGAGGGCGCCGTTGCCTTCGTCGCCGAAGGTCAGGAAGCGCGAAAAGGTGGTCTTGATCGATTCCTTGTTGGCGTCGATCTGTTCGTAGGTCAAAAGCTTGCGGCTTTCATCGCGGCCCGACGGATCGCCGACCCGGGTGGTGCCGCCGCCCATCAGGGCGATGGGGCGGTTGCCTGTCTGCTGCAGCCAGCGCAGCATCATGATGGACAGCAGGCTGCCGACATGCAGCGAGGCGGCGGTGCAGTCATAGCCCACATAGGCGACGATCTCGCCCCTGGCCGCCAGCGCGTCGATGCCTTCGGCATCGGAAAGCTGGTGGATATAGCCGCGCTGGTCGAGGATTCTGAGGAATTCCGATTTGTACTGGCTCATGTTAACCGTCACGTGTGACATTGGAGCCGCATTTAGCACGAGTTGGAAACATGGCGAAACCTCTCACCGCCATCGGCCTGATGAGCGGCACCTCACTGGACGGCATCGACGCTGCGCTGATCCGCACCGACGGCGCGGACATCGTCGAGCACCTGGGTGCCGCCAGTTTTGCCTACACGGCCGCGGAGCGGCGGTTGCTGGCCAGTGCACTTGGAGCCGCCACCGGCCTTGCCGATCGCAACGCGCGCCCCGGCCCGCTGGCCGAGGCCGAGGACATGATCACCTCGCGCCACGCCACTGCGGTCGGCGATCTGCTGCAGCGCGCCGGGCTGAGGCGGGAGAGTGTCGATGTCATCGGCTTTCACGGCCAGACGGTGCTGCACCGCCCCGAGGCGCGGCTTACGGTGCAACTGGGCGATGGCGCGGCCCTTGCCCGCCAGACCGGCATCGCGGTCGTCGCCGACATGCGCGCCGCCGATGTAGCGGCGGGCGGCGAGGGGGCGCCGCTTGCCCCTGTCTATCACCGCGCCCTGGCGGCAGCCCTCGATGAACGCCCGGTGGTGTTCGTCAATATCGGCGGGGTCGGCAACGTCACCTGGATCGGGGCGAGCGGGGATATGCTCGCCTTCGACACCGGACCCGGCAATGCCTTGATGGACGACTGGGCCTTGCGTCACACCGGAAGCCCGTGTGACCGCGATGGCCGGCTGGCGGCCGCGGGCGTTCTCGATCCGCAAGCCTTCGAGACCCTGGCGATGAACCCCTATTTCGAAAAGCCGGTGCCGAAATCGCTCGACCGCAACGCTTTCGACGTCGCCTGTCTGGAGGGATTGAGTCCCGCCGACGGCATGGCGACGCTTCTGCACTTCACCGCCACCTCGCTTGCCCGCGCCGCCGGCTGGTTTCCCGAGAGCCCGTCGGGATGGGTGATCTGCGGCGGCGGCCGCCACAATCCGGCGCTGATGAAGGAAATCCGGGGTCTTCTCGAACCCCTGGGCCAGAAGGTGATGAGCGCCGAGGAAGCCGGCATTGATGGCGGCATCGTCGAGGCCGAGGCCTGGGCCTATATGGCGGTCAGGTCGCTGAAGGGCCTGCCGATCACCTGGCCGACGACCACGAGGGCGCCCGAGCCGATGACGGGCGGCGCCCTGTACCGGTTTGACTAAAGCTCCACCTTCAGCCTGCGGTCGAGGTAGTCGGCGCAAATGCCGGTCAACTCGTCGATGCGGTCGGCAAAGAAGTGATTGGCGCCTTCCATCACGATGTGGTCGATGGCGATGCCACGCTGGGTCTTGAGCTTGGTGACGAGGTTCTGGACCACCGTCGGCGGCGTCACCTGGTCCTGGTCGCCGTTGACGAACAGACCCGAAGCCGGGCAGGGCGCCAGGAACGAGAAGTCGTAATGCTTGGCCAGCGGCGCAATGGAGATGAAGCCTGAAATCTCCGGGCGGCGCATCAGCAGCTGCATGGAAATCCACGCCCCGAACGATATGCCGGTGATCCAGCACACCCGCGCCTCGCGGTTGATGGCCTGCAGCCAGTCGAGCGCCGCGGCGGCATCGGCCAGTTCGCCGGCGCCATTGTCGAACAGCCCCTGGCTGCGGCCCACGCCGCGAAAATTGAAACGCATCACCGAAAAGCCGCGCTCGGCGAACATGTAATAAAGCGAATGCACGATCGGGTTGTTCATCGTGCCGCCGAACTGGGGGTGCGGATGCAGGATGATCGCGATCGGCGAACCCTGCTCCTTGTTGTGGTGGTAGCGCGCTTCGATCCGGCCGGCCGGACCGTTGACGATGACCTCTGGCATAAATGTGTGATCCCGTGCGGCGTTTGGTCGTCGCTGAATAGTTGACTCGTGCAGTCGGCTTTTCTATATGACAGGTCAGGACGGTTCGAGGAACCGGCAGGCAGCGTCGCCGACACCGGCGGGTCATATACGACTGGGGGCAGCAATTGCAACTGTTGTGTGGCGCAAAGGGCCGCAACTCGATGCTTTCTGTCGGAAACAGGCGAAAAAGATGAAGCTTTCGACCAAAGGCCGCTATGCCGTGATGGCTCTGGCCGACATTGCCCTCCATTCGGCCGGATCGGCCGTTTCGCTCGCCGATGTGGCCGGGCGGCAGGAAATCTCGGTGGAATATCTCGAACAGCTTTTCGGCAAGCTGAGAAGGGCCGGACTTGTCGACAGCGTACGCGGTCCCGGCGGCGGCTATCTTCTGGCCCTGCCGGCGGAGGACATCCGCATCGCCGACATCATTTCCGCGGTCGATGAAACCATGCAGATTACCCGCTGCCAGGGCGATGCCATCGATGGCTGCGTCGGTGGCGAGAAATGCGTTACGCATGAATTGTGGGCGGCGCTGGGCCGCCAGATCTATGGCTTTCTGGCCGCCATCACCCTCGGCGACGTGGTGGAAAAGCGCAACCTGGCGCTCGCCGCGACGGTGAGGCGCGCCAAGGCGCAGCCGGCCCGGGCAGTCAACTGACAGGCACGGAAAACCAATGAAGTCGCGTACTTACCTCGATCACAATGCCACCGCGCCGCTGCGTCCGGTAGCCCGCGCCGCCGTTCTGGCGGCAATGGACGCGGGTGGCAATGCCTCCTCGGTCCACGCCGAAGGCCGTGCCGCGCGTGCCCTGATCGATGACGCGCGCGCCATCGTCGCCGCCGGCCTCGGCGTGCGCCCCGACATGGTGGTCTTTACCTCCGGCGGCAGCGAGGCCAACAATCTGGCGCTGCGGGCCAGCGGGCCCCGCGCCCTCATCGTCTCAGCCGTCGAGCATCCCTCGGTGCTGGCCGCTGCGCGCGCCGATGGGCGGTTCCTCGCAGAAATCCCGGTCAATCGGAACGGCATCGTCGACCTTGACCGGCTGGCGGGGCTTCTGGCCGCGGCTCAGGCCCCCGCGCTGGTCAGCGTGATGCTGGCCAACAACGAGACCGGCGTCATCCAGCCCGTCAAGGCGGTGGGCGAGCTGGTGCATGCCCACGACGGTCTTCTGCATGTGGACGCGGTGCAGGCCTTCGGGCGCCTGCCGGTGCGTTTTGCCTTGCTGGGGGCCGATCTCCTCACCTTGTCGGCCCACAAGCTCGGCGGACCGCTTGGGGCCGGCGTGCTGGTGGTGAGCGACCGTGTCAGGCTCGATCCGCTGATCAGGGGCGGCGGCCAGGAATTCGGCCGCCGTGCCGGCACGGAAAATGCCGCCGCCATTGCAGGCTTTGCCGCGGCCTTGCGTGACATCGCCGAAAAGCTTTTGCCGAATGCGGACTTGCGCGACGATCTTGAGAAGCATTTCAAGGCCATCGCGCCCGATATCGTGGTGTTCGGCGCCGGCGCGCCACGGCTGGTGAACACCACCTGCTTTGCCGTTCCCGACCTCGATGCCCAGACGGCGCTGATGGGTTTCGACCTGGCGGGCGTGGCGGTCTCTTCAGGGTCGGCCTGCTCGTCCGGCAAGGTGACGCGCTCGCATGTGCTCTCCGCCATGGGCATCGGCGATGAACTGGCGGCGGGCGCCGTGCGCATCAGCCTCGGCTGGACGACCGGCAAGGAGGATATCGAGGCCGCCGTCGCCGCCTGGCAGGTGATCGTGGCGCGCCACCGCGCCCTGCGGGCCGCATGATGATTGCGAACAAGGACAGGAAAGTTATCGAACATGGCTGATCTCGACACCATCCAGCGGGTCCGTGAGATCGAAGTCGACAAGTACAAATACGGCTTCGAGACACAGATCGCCTCGGAAAAGGCTCCGCGCGGCCTGAACGAGGATGTGATCCGCTACATTTCCGCCAAGAAGGGCGAACCCGAGTGGATGCTCGACTGGCGGCTCGAAGCCTATCGCCGCTGGCTGATGATGGACGAACCCACCTGGGCGCGCGTCCACTATCCCAAGATCGACTTCAACGACCTCTATTATTATGCATCGCCCAAGGGCCAGAACGCCCCGACTTCGCTCGACGAGGTCGATCCGGAGCTGCTGGCGACCTACGCCAAGCTCGGCATCCCCCTGAAGGAACAGGAACTTCTGGCGGGCGTGCGCAAGCAGGGCGAACCCAGCGATCTCGACGATGCCGGCGGCGGCGATGCCTCCTACGGCAATGTCGCCATCGATGCGGTGTTCGATTCGGTCTCCGTCGTCACCACCTTCAAGGCCGAACTGGCCAAGGTCGGGGTCATCTTCTGCTCCATTTCCGAAGCCCTGAGAGAGCATCCCGAACTGGTGAAGAAGTATCTGGGTTCGGTGGTGCCGCAGGCCGACAATTTCTTTGCCGCGCTCAATTCGGCGGTCTTTTCCGATGGTTCCTTCGTCTACATACCCCAAGGGGTGCGCTGCCCGATGGAGCTTTCGACCTATTTCCGCATCAACGAGCGCAATACCGGCCAGTTCGAGCGGACCCTTATCATCGCCGACAAGGGCGCGCAGGTCTCCTATCTGGAAGGCTGCACGGCGCCCATGCGCGATGAAAACCAGCTTCATGCCGCCGTGGTCGAACTGGTGGCGCTGGACGATGCCGAGATCAAGTATTCGACGGTGCAGAACTGGTATCCGGGCGACAAGGACGGCAAGGGCGGCGTCTACAATTTCGTCACCAAGCGCGCCGACTGCCGCGGCCGCAACGCCAAGGTGTCGTGGACGCAAGTCGAGACCGGCTCGGCGATCACGTGGAAATACCCCTCGTGCATCCTGCGCGGCGACAATTCCCGCGGCGAATTCTATTCCATCGCCATTTCCAACGGCTACCAGCAGGTGGACTCAGGCACCAAGATGCTGCATCTGGGCAAGAACACCTCCTCGCGCATCATCTCGAAAGGCATTGCTGCCGGGCATTCCGACAATACCTATCGCGGCCTCGTCTCGGCCCACCGCAAGGCCACGAACGCGCGTAACTTCACCCAGTGCGATAGTCTGCTGATCGGCGACAAATGCGGCGCCCATACGGTGCCTTATATCGAAGCGAAGACGTCGTCCGCCCATTTCGAGCACGAGGCGACGACCTCCAAGATCTCCGACGACATGATGTTCTACTGCCAGCAGCGCGGCCTCAACGCCGAAGAGGCCATCGCCCTGGTGGTCAACGGCTTCGTGCGCGACGTGCTGCAGCACCTGCCGATGGAATTCATGGCCGAGACGCAAAAGCTCATCGGCATCTCGCTGGAAGGCAGCGTCGGCTGAGCGGACCAATTGACAGAATTGAAGAAGAGAACAAAAATGCTTGAAATCAAGAACTTGCACGTGAAAGTTGAGGCCGAGGACAGGGAAATCCTGCGCGGCGTCGATCTGAGCGTCGGGGCCGGCGAGGTGCATGCCATCATGGGACCGAACGGCTCGGGCAAGTCGACGCTTTCCTATGTGCTGACCGGCCGCGACGGCTATGAGGTGACGGAAGGCTCGGTCATCTACAAGGGCGAGGACTTGCTGGCCATGGAGGTGGACGAGCGGGCCGCCAAGGGCGTGTTCCTCGCCTTCCAGTATCCGGTCGAAATCCCCGGCGTGGCGACCATGCAGTTCCTGAAAGTGGCGCTCAATGCCCAGAAGAAGGCGCGCGGCGAGCCCGAACTGACCACCCCCGATTTCATGCGCCTGGTGCGCGAGCGCTCGCAAAAGCTCGGCATCGCCACGGAGATGCTCAAGCGGCCGGTGAATGTCGGCTTTTCGGGCGGCGAGAAAAAGCGCGCCGAAATCCTCCAGATGGCCATTCTGGAACCCACCTTGTGCATTCTCGATGAAACCGATTCTGGCCTCGACATCGATGCCCTCAAGGTGGTGGCCGACGGCGTCAACGCCCTGCGCTCGCCCGACCGCGCGATGATCGTCATTACCCATTACCAGCGGCTGCTCGATTATATCGTGCCCGATGTCGTGCATGTGCTCTCCAAGGGCCGCATCGTGCGCACCGGCGACAAGTCGCTGGCGCTGGAACTGGAAAAGTCGGGTTACGCGGCTTATGCCGACGAGGCCGCCTGATGGATGCGCTAGTGCAGAAAACTGCGGCTGAAACCGCCTGGATCGACGGCGGAGCGGGGCTTTCCTGGCTCGGCGCTGCCGGGCGCAAGGCCGCGGAAAGTTTTGCCCGTTCGGGGCTTCCCAACCGGCGGCTGGAAGACTGGAAGTGGACCGACCTGAAGCGCCTGATCGACGGCGCCTATCCGCCGGTCGGTGCGGTGAAGACGAACGCAGGCGAGATCGATCAACTGGTCGCCGCATCGCCGCTGAAGGACATCGCCGCTACCCGTCTGGTGTTCGTCAACGGCCGCTTCGATGCCGGTCGTTCGCTGATCGATGCAAAGGCCGGTATCGAGATCGTACCGCTGTCGGCCGCCGAGCGCCCCGAATGGGTGAAGGTCACCGGCACTGACGACGACCCCATCGATGATCTGAACCTCGCCCATGTGAGCGACGGTGCCGCCTTGCGGGTGCCGGCAGGTGTCAAGCCTGGAGGTGTGATCGAGCTTTGCTTCGTTTCTGCCCCCGGCGAGGCGGCGACCGTCACCACCCGCAACGTGGTGGTCATGGAGGAAGGCGCGGGCCTGACGCTGATCGAAACCCACCTGGGCAATGCCGTGGCGCATGTCGCCAACTCGGTGACCGAGGTCAATCTGGGCAAGGGTGCCCGGCTGGACCGCATCAAGTTGCAGCGCGACGACGGCGGGTCGTTCCATCTCGCCAACCTTGTTGCGAGCCTCGGCGAGGGGGCCGATTTCCACGATTTCACCTTCACCCTGGGGGCCCGCGTCAGCCGCCAGCAGGGCTTTGTGCGTTTTGCCGGCGAGGGGGCGAATGCCCGCATTGCCGGGGCCTACCTGCTGGGCGGTCACCAGCATGCCGATACCCGCCTGGTGGTCGACCATGCGGTGCCGGGAGGCGCCAGCCGCGAACTCTTCAAATGTGTCATGGACGATGAGGCGCGCGGCATCTTCCAGGGCAAGGTGGTGGTCAGGCCCGATGCCCAGAAGACCGACGGCAAGCAGTCGAGCCACGGCCTCCTGTTGTCGCCGACGGCGGAGTTCGATGCCAAGCCCGAACTGGAGATCTTTGCCGATGACGTGGTCTGCGGCCACGGCGCCACCTCGGGCGAGATCGATGACGATCACATGTTCTACCTGCGCGCCCGCGGCATCCCGGAAGCCGAGGCCCGATCCTTGCTGGTCGCCGCCTTCGTGGGCGAGGCCATCGAGGCGGTGGAGAATGAGGCGATCCGCGATGTGTTGTCCGATCTGGCGGGGCGCTGGCTCGCCGGCGAGCGGGGGACAGGGGCATGAGCGCCATCATCACCGTGCCCAGGGAGAAGGCCGCACCGCCCGCCTTCGATGCCGAGAAGGCGCGGGCCGATTTTCCCATTCTTTCCAGGGAAGTCTACGGCAAGCCGCTCACCTATCTCGATAACGCCGCCTCCGCCCAGAAGCCGCGCGTGGTGATCGAGGCGGTTAAGCACGCCTACGAGATGGAATATGCCAACGTGCATCGCGGCCTGCATTTCCTCTCCAACACGGCAACGCAGAATTTCGAGGATGCCCGCGAGGCGGTGAGAAAGTTCCTCAATGCCGGCTCGACCGAGGAGATCGTCTTCACCCGCAATGCCACGGAGGCCATCAACCTGGTGGCGTCGAGCTTCGGTGGCATGGTGCTGGGGGAGGGCGACGAGATCATCCTTTCCATCCTCGAGCACCATTCCAACATCGTGCCCTGGCACTTCCACCGCGAGCGTCGCGGCGCCGTGCTCAAGTGGGCGCCGGTGGACGATGACGGCAATTTCCTGCTGGAAGAGTTCGAAAGGCTGTTCACCCCGCGCACCAGAATGGTGGCCATCACCCAGATGTCGAACGCCCTGGGCAGCATAGTGCCGGTGAAGGAGGTGGTGCGCATCGCCCATGCGCGCGGCGTGCCGGTGCTCATCGACGGCAGCCAGTCTGCCGTGCACATGCCGGTGGACGTGCGCGACATGGGCTGCGACTTCTTCGTTTTCACCGGCCACAAGACCTATGGGCCGTCGGGCATCGGGGTGCTTTACGCCAGGAAGGAGCACCTTGAGGCCATGCCGCCCTATCAGGGTGGCGGCGAAATGATCGGCGAGGTGTCGACCGACCGCATCACCTATGCCGCCCCGCCGCATCGCTTCGAGGCCGGAACGCCGGCTATCGTCCAGGCCATCGGGCTCGGCGTGGCGCTGGATTACATGATGGGCTTCGATCGTGAGGCCATCGTGGCGCATGAACAGATGCTGCTGGACTATGCGATGCAGGAGCTTTCCGGCATCAACACCCTGAAGGTCATCGGGCAAGCGCGCGACAAGGGCGCCATCGTGGCGTTCACCATGCAGGGCGCCCATGCCCACGACATTTCCACCGTCATCGACCGTTACGGTGTGGCGGTGCGGGCGGGAACCCATTGCACCATGCCGCTGCTCGAGCGTTTCGGCGTTACCGCCACCTGCCGTGCCTCGTTCGCGCTTTACAACACCCGGGACGACGTCGACCGGCTGGTCGATGCCTTGAAGGCGGCGGCGCGGATATTCATCTAAGCGGGAAGGAAGAAGACAGTCATGGACGACCAGAATACATCCTGCGCCCCCGCCGCCCCTACCGGGCCCGTCGGGCATATGGACCCCAGCGTCGAGAGCGCCGACAGCGCCATTCCGCCGGAGGAATTGCGGCGCATGACCGACGATATGATCGCCGCGCTGAAGACGGTCTTCGATCCTGAAATCCCCGTCGACATCTTCGAACTCGGTCTCATCTACAAGATCGACGTGGACGACGATCGCAATGTCGCCATCGACATGACGCTTACAGCACCCGGTTGCCCGGTGGCCGGCGACATGCCGGGCTGGGTGGAAAACGCCGTCTCGACGGTAGGCGGCGTGCAGAATGTCAAGGTGAACCTCGTCTTCGATCCGCCGTGGGATGCCTCGCGCATGTCGGACGAGGCCCGCGTCGCCCTCAATATGTGGTAGGCTGAACCTGTCGCCAAAGGACGAATCCCGAAAATGAACCTGACCGTAACTTCGCGCCCGCGCCCCAAGGTGATGTCCCTGACCGATGCCGCCGCCGAGCGCGTCCGCGCCCTCATGGCCAAGGCCGACGAACCCGATGCCGTGCTGCGCATCGGCGTCAAGAAGGGCGGCTGCGCCGGCATGGAATATACTGTCGACTGGGTCGACCGGCCGGAAAAGTTCGACGAGGTCATCGAGGACAAGGGCGCCCGCGTGGTCATCGACGCCAAGGCGGTGATGTTCCTGCTCGGCACCGAGATGGACTACAAGGTGGAAAAGCTGAAGTCCGGCTTCACCTTCAACAACCCCAACCAGACGTCGGCCTGTGGCTGCGGCGAATTGGTCGAACTGAAGGCCGCCACGCTCGAAGCGTGAGCCGCAGGCCTTGGCCGCCTCGGGCGAACTGATCGAGTTTCTGAAAGAGCAGATGGCAGGGTTCGGCCCGGTCTCGGTGCGCCGCATGTTTTCCGGCGCCGGCTTCTTTCGCGACGGCCTGATGTTCGCACTGGTGGCGGGCGATGTGTTCTATCTGAAGGCGGATGAAAGCAGCCGAAGTGTCTTCGAGGAAGAAGGCCTCGAAGCCTTTTCCTATGCCACCAGCAAGGGCCACAACACCATCATGTCGTTCAGGCGGGCGCCCGAACGCTGCTTCGACGATCCCGACGACATGACCGAGTGGTGTCGTCTCGCCTTCGAGGCGGCGTTGCGCGCCGGTGCGGGCAAACCGAAGAAGAAGAAGGCAAGGCGCGGAGCCTGATTCGGTCGCCATTGCCGCTGTGGCCAGACGCGATCCGGCCACCGTCATCGCGCTCTCAGATAGTTCAAGAGGATGCGCGGGTCGAGCCCGCGCATTACGGGGTGTGGGGTGCCGTTCTTTAGGATCTGACCAGCGGCCTGGCGAGAAAGGCGGGCATGTTGCCGGCATGGAAACCCAAAGGCTCGCCGCGGTCGCCTTCGCGGTCGCGCTTGCGTTCGGGCTGCTGCTTGCGGGGCTCGGCCTTGCGCTCGGGACGCCGCTCGCGGCGCTGCCGGGGCTCATGCCTTTCGCCGGACTGAACGTCATCCGCCGTTTTTGCGGCGCTTTCAGCGGGCGCAGCTTCGGGTTGATGCTCCTTCGCGGGCCGGGCGGCGGATTCGGGTCCGGGCGCTGCCGCTTCCCTGGAGCCGCGACGCCCGCGCGCAGCGGGGGAAGCGGACTTCTCACTGCCCCTGGGACTGCCGCGGCCGCGACCGCGGCGCCGGCTGGCCATGGCTTCGGCGATCTCGTCCTCGCTCGGCTCATGGCCCTGCCATTCGACCTTCATCTGGATGAGGGCTTCGATGGCATGGAAGGTCTTCAGGTCATCCGGCGTCACCAGGGTGAAGGAATGGCCTTCGCGACCGGCCCGGCCGGTGCGGCCCACCCGGTGCACATAGTCCTCCGGGCTCACGGGCACGTCGAAGTTGAACACATGGCTCACCTGCGGGATGTCGAGGCCGCGGGCGGCCACATCGGAGGCGATGAGATAAGTGACTTCGCCGTTGCGGAAGGCTTCCAGCGTCTTGAGGCGCGAGAACTGATCCATGTCGCCATGCAACGCCGCGGCATTGAAGCCATGGCGCTTGAGCGATTTCTCCAGGGCCGCCACGGTGATCTTGCGGTTGGAAAAGACGATGGCGTTCTTGATGTTGTCGTAGGTGTGCAGCAATTCGCGCAACTTGGCACGCTTGGCAGCCGGGTCCGACGGCGTCCACACGGCGCGCTGGATGAGACTGGCGGCGGTGGAAGATGGCGGCGAGGATTCGACCAGCACCGGATTGTGCAGGAACTGGTTGGTCAGGCGCTGGATCTCGCTGGGCATGGTGGCCGAGAAAAACAGCGTCTGGCGGGTGATCGGCAGGATGCGGCAAATCTTCTCCACATCGGGAATGAAGCCCATGTCGAGCATCCGGTCGGCTTCGTCCACCACCAGGACGTCGATGCCGTGCAGCATCAGCTTGCCGCGTTCGAGATGGTCGAGCAGGCGGCCGGGCGTGGCGATCACGATGTCGGCGCCACGGTCGATCTTGGCGTTCTGCTCAACGAAGGAAACACCGCCGATGAGCAGCGCAATGGTGAGCTTGTGGTCGCGGCCGAGGCGCTCGAAGGCCTCATGCACCTGCACCGCCAGTTCGCGCGTCGGCTCCAGCACCAGCGAGCGTGGCATGCGGGCGCGTGCCCGGCCCTTTTCCAGCATGGTGAGCATCGGCAGGGCGAAAGCCGCCGTCTTGCCGGAACCGGTCTGGGCGAGGCCAAGGACGTCGCGGCGTTCGAGGGCGGGGGGAATGGCCTGGGCCTGGATGGGCGTTGGGGTCTCGAACCCTGCGGCCTTGACGGCTTCGCGAACCTTGTCGCTGAGCCCGAGTTCATCGAATGTCATGTTTTGGAATAAATAACCTCATGTCGTGCATCTGTGAGATGACGTGGCAACCACCTGTCTCGGCAACGATGCGGCCTGTTGGTAAGCGGGAATGCATATCCGGTCGCAGGCGGGCCGGGCCCGCTTGCTGACGACTTACCGGCCATACCCTGCCGGTCGCGAGTCGCCAATCCCGGAAATTTCCGTGATTGCGGCCAACATAGTGACCACGGGAAAAAAGTCAAACCCCGCCAGCGCGACAAATGTACCCTAGGTTAACTGCCGATGCGGGGGCGTCCGGTCAAGCCGCGGCGGGCGGCCGCTGTGGCGCGACCCGGTCGAGGTCGCCGCGGTTCCAGCGCCGCCGCCGGCTGGAAAACCGGTCAACGCTTTCGGTAAAGCGCCGGACATAGAGATCGTTCAGCATGTGCACCGACAGCACCGACATCAGCATGGTCCTGAGACCCGAACCCTGCCAGCTGGAGCGCGGCACCACCCGCAGGGCCGCCCGCGCCAGCGCCACCCGGCGGGGACTGAAGAGGCCGACATCGCCGGTCACCCGGCCGGAGAGATAATGCCGCGATTCCTCGCTCGTCAGGATGCGATCGTTGAGGCGCGGCGGGGTGCGAAAGAGCCGCGTCTGTCCCGAAACCGTGGCCTGCGGCAAGCGACCGGCGAGCGCGGCGCGCGGCACCAGCTTGCCACGCTGGCGGTCGAACAGGAGTTCCGACGGCAGCCCGAAGGCGAATTCGGCCAGTTGGTGGTCGAGAAACGGCGTGCGTCCCTCGATCGAGGCGGCCATCTCCGGGCGGTCGTCCAGCGACGTCATGATGTACCACGGCAGATCGCAGGCAACCTTCAGATACTGGGTGGCGCTCTGCGGGCTCAAACCCTCAAGCCGGCCTTCGGGCAGCCATTGGGCGATCTCGCGCAGGGCAGCGATCGGATCGAGCCCGCCGGCGTGGTCGGGGTGCAGCATGCGTGACACGATACTGCCGAAGACGAACGGGCGGATGGCCTGATAGGGATAGGCGCCGAACATTGCCTTCACCTGGTCGTGGCGGCGATAGCCGTTCACCGGCAGGAGACTGGCCACTACGTCCTCGCTTGCCCGCAGCGCCTTCATCTCGGCGGCCACGTTCTTGCCGGCGCGCGCTTCCTCGATCAGCATCTGGTGCTGGTACATGCCGTAGCCGCCGAACAGCTCATCGGCGCCAGAACCGGTCATTACCGCTTTCAGGCGTTCGCGCGCCGCCATGCCAAGCAGCATCTTGGCGGTGCCGGCGCTGTTGATGAGGGGGATCTCGGCATGCCACACCGAGCGGGTGAATTCCTCCGTCAACTGATCGCCGGTGATGCGGATGGCCGTGTTCTCGATGCCCAGTTGGCGTGCCGCGTCGGCAGCGGCATTGGCTTCGTCATCGGCATCGTCGCCGAAGCGGATGGTGAATGTCTCGATCTTCTGGTCGTATTGACGCGCGACGGATTCGAGCACGGCAGCCGAATCGAGCCCGCCCGACAGGAACCCGCCGATGCGTACATCGGCATCGAGCCGCAGCTTGACCGCTTCATCGAGGCGGGCGCGGAATTCATCCACGGCATCGGCCATCGAGCCCTTGAAGCGGCCCGGTGCCAGCCTGAGCGTCCACCAGGGTTCTTCGATCAGGCCCGATGCGGTGACTTTCAGATAGTGGCCGGGGCGCACCTGCCTGAGGCCCTTGAACACCGAACGGTCGGGCAGGGGCAGGCCCAGGAACAGCAGCTTCAGGGTTTCGGCGTCGAGACGCGCCTCGATCAGGGGATGGGCCAGCACCGCCTTGGCTTCCGACCCGAACACCACCGTGCCCCCCGCCTCGGCGTAGAACAGCGGCTTGGTGCCGAAGCGGTCGCGGGCCAGAAGGAGCGTGCGCGCCCTGGCGTCGTAGAGGGCGAGCGCGAATTCGCCGCGCAGATGGTTGAGGCACCCGATCCCGTGGTCCTCATAGAGATGCGGCACCACCTCCACATCGCAACGGCTGCGAAAGCGGTGGCCGCGGTCCATGAGTTGCCTCGACTGGCGGCGAAAATCGTAGATCTCGCCGTTGAGCGATATCCACACCGAGCCGGTCTCGTTGGACATGGGCTGTCCGCCGCCCTCGGGATCGACCATCGCCATGCGGGCGTGCATGAGCATGACGCTGTGTTCGGGGTCTACCCAGTAACCGACGCTTTCGGGGCCACGATGGTTGAGCGCATCGACCATGCCGAACAGGTCGTGCGGGTCGAGCCGATCACCCCGGCGCCGGCAAAAGGCGCCCGCTATGCCGCACATGGAGGCCGCTTCCTCATGCCACCTGCCAGCCGCGCCCGGCGACGATGGCGCGTTCATCATCATTCGCCATGCGCCTGTCCCACTCGGCAAGCAGCGGATGCACCTGACGGCGCCACAGCCACGGAACGAAGGCGACAAGGATCATGGTCATATAACCATGCGGCAGGGTGGGCGCCAGCCGGTTGGTCCCCAGTTCCCAATAGCGCTTGGAGGCGTTGAGGTGGTGCTCGGAATGGCGCGTGAGATTGTAGAGCGCGGCGCTGGAGATCATCCGGTAGCTGTCCCAGGAATGCCGCTCCTCGATGCGCGCCCCCGGAACCCGCACCAGGCCGTAGTGCTCGATGTAGTTGACGCATTGCAGGTAGAGCATGCCGATGGCGGCCAGTCCGAGGAACACCACGCCCCCCTTGATGCCGGCTGCCCAGCAGAAGGCGGCAAGGATCGAAATCGACATGAATTCGCCGCGCAAAGCACGGTTGTCCGGGCTGAGCCACGACTTGCCGCGCCGCTTCAGCCGGTTGGCCTCGAAGGCAAAGGCCCGCCTGATCTGGCCGCTGGTGGAGCGCAGGAAGAACTTGAGGACATATTCGCCGCGCCGTGCCGTTGCCGGATCGAGATCGGTGGCCACATTGCGGTGATGGCCGTGCACATGTTCGATGGCGAAGGTGGTGTCGAAGGAAAACGCCAGCAGCCAGCGTCCCATGACGACCGCCACCGGGTTGCCGGAACGATGGACGAGTTCGTGCGCCACGTTGATGCCGCCGGCGCCATAGAACAGGCCCAGCGTCGCAAAGCAGCCGATGAAATCGAAGGTCGACAGGTTGGCGCGAACCGCAGCGAGGTCGATACCCAGCGCGTGCTGGAACAGCCACACGAGGCCGAACGGGTCGCCGCTGCTCAAGAAGGTGGCGAAGAGCGCGCTCATGACCGCAATGAGCGGCAGGGCAAGGTAGAGAAATGCATCGAGCACCGCGGCTACGACGTTGCCGTAGACCTTGCGGCTGTTGCCGACCAGTTCATCGAGGAGCGTGGTGGTGCCGATGCCGCCGGCAAACGCCACCCACGGCCAGTGCCCCCCCAGTGCCAGAAAGACCAGGCCGGTACAGAGAAATGCGGTCATGCCACCGTAACGCACGTATATCATGGGCAGCCCTATCACCTGAAGTTGCCTTGAACTATCACGCAATTCCCCCATGGGAAAGAGTGCCGCCTGTCGCGGTCGCGAACGCAGCCGGTCAGGAGGCGCCGGCTACAGCGCTGCGGCGTTCCAGCAGGATGACGTCGAGCCATTGGCCGGCCAGCGGGCCATGCGACATGCGTCCCAGGCGCTCGCGCCGGCCGACGTCGCGAAACCCGCACGCCCGGTGCAGCTTCAGGCTGGCGACATTCTCCGGAAAGATGCCAGCCTGCAAGGTCCAAAGGCCGCAACGCTCGGAGTGCTCGATGAGGGCGGCAAGCAGCTTTCGACCGACGCCCTGGCCATGCGCCCGGGCAGCGACGTAGATGCTGACTTCGGCCACCCCGCGATAGACCGGACGCGCCGAGACCGCAGACAGGGCGGCGAAACCGACGATGGCGCCCTCAATTTCGGCGACCAGCCGGCAAGCGGCGAGGTGCTTTGCGTCCCAATCCGACCAGGAGGGCGCGTGGTCCTGAAAGGTTGCAAGCCCCGAGGCGATGCCCTCGGCATAGACCGCGAGAACGCCTTGCGCATCCGCAACGCTCATGGGCCTGAGGAGAGTGGTCATGTCGCAGTTCTTCTTCGTTGTCGGTCGGCAAATTGTGATTTGACCGTGGAGGTGATGAGGCGCACACTTCATACTGCATACTGCTAGGAAAGGAGGTCTCGAAGATGAAACCACCGACGAATTTTCGGCCGGCCTTTCAGCCTCCCTTTACCGAGTAAGCATGAAGGCCGGCAACCCACAATCCGAACCGGGGCGCAAGTTCCGGGTATGATGCGTCGTCATCCGGTTTATGCCTTATGCGTTTCATCCCCTCTGCCCCTGATGAACGGGCGCCGGGACGGTGCAGATCAGCCGGTTGCTAAATCGGCATAAGGGTTAAATCCCCTGCAATCGGGCTCCGCGCACATCACGTGGCGGAGCCCACGATTTATTATCTTGGGACATCGCTGGCACCATGCCGGCGATCCGGCAGCAGCCGTCAGGGGGGCTAGTTGGTATTTTCGTTGGTGTAGCGGACGCAGCGCTGGGTGAGGCCCAGGGGCAAGCCGAAGAGAGTATTGCTGGCGCCCCATGTGCAGCGTTCGACGTAAGGTCCCTTGTCCGGCCCCTGCAGGCGGGCGGTGCCGAAGCTGTAGGAGACATCGCCCGGGTAGCGCGTATGCAGGTCGATGATGCGTTGACCGCGGTGGAAGGCGGGGTCATCACGGCCTCTGCCGCGCGCATCCGCAGGACCGATCAACGGCAACAGTGCCGACACCGTCAGAAGTGCTGTGCCTGCAAGAGCCTTGCGCAATCCCGTCATCACCCGTTCCCTTCGCGGCGCCATTGCCATCCCGTAGGGTGACAGTGTAACGCCATTCCCCGCGAAGTCCAAGCCGCACCCGCTGAGCCTCGCCGCGGCAACGTGGCAATGGCATACTGCGGCAGAATCGAATTCGCGAAGGTGCTGCCGCCAAGCGGTACCGTCAGAAGATTTGAGTCCGAATTGCCGAAATCCATGCCAAAGGTCCGGGATCTCTTTGACAAGCTGGAAGCCGAGGTGGCCCCGGACGCCGCCAAGGCACGGGTGTTGAAGGCGCAAGCCCGCAAGGCCGAGGACGGCTACACCGCTGCCGACATCGAGGTGCTGGAGGGCCTGGAGCCGGTGCGCCGGCGGCCCGGCATGTATGTAGGCGGCACCGACGAAAAGGCCCTGCATCACCTGTTCGCCGAAGTGATCGACAACGCCATGGACGAGGCGCTTGCCGGCCATGCCACCTTCATCGAGGTCGACTACGGCGCCGACGGCTTCCTTACCGTCAACGACAACGGCCGTGGCATCCCTGTCGACCCGCACCCGAAATTCACCGACAAATCGGCGCTGGAAGTGATCATGACGACGCTGCATTCGGGCGGCAAGTTCGATTCCAAGGTCTACGAGACGTCGGGCGGCCTGCACGGGGTCGGCGTCTCGGTGGTCAACGCCCTGTCGGCCGAACTCGAGGTCGAGGTGGCGCGCGGCCAGATGCTCTATCGCCAGGTCTACCGGCGCGGCGAGCCTGTGGGACCGCTAAGCGACGAGGGCAGGGTCCACAACCGGCGCGGTACCCGCATCCGCTTCAGGCCCGATGAACAGATTTTCGGCAAGGGATGCGCCTTCCGGCCCGACCGGCTCTACCGCATGGCGCGCTCCAAGGCGTTCCTGTTCGGCGGGGTGGAAGTTCGCTGGCGCTGCGATCCATCGCTGATCGCGGCCGGCGACGGGACCCCGGCCGAGGCACGGCTGCATTTTCCGGGCGGCCTCAAGGATTATCTCGACGATGCCATCAAGGGCCGTCCGCGCGTGGTCGATGAACTGTTTTCCGGACGGGTGTCAAAGCCCGGTGGCCATGGCTCGGTCGAATGGGCGATCGGCTGGTACGGCGGCGCTGACGGCTTCGTCTCGTCCTACTGCAATACCGTGCCTACCATCGAAGGCGGCACCCACGAACAGGGCCTCAAGGCTGCGCTTACCCGCTCGCTGAAGGCCTATGGCGAGTTGAAGGGCACCAAGCGGGCGAGCGTGATCACCGCCGACGATATACTGGTCTCGGCCGGCGTCATGCTGTCGGTGTTCATCCGCGAGCCGGAATTCCAGGGCCAGACGAAGGAAAAGCTGGCCAGCCAGGAGGCGGTGCGCATCGTCGACCAGGCCTTGCGCGACCATTTCGACCATTGGCTGACCGGCCATCCGGCGCAGGCCGACAAGCTGCTGGAATGGATCATCGAGCGCGCCGACGAGCGCTTGCGGCGCCGCCAGGAGCGCGAGGTCGGGCGCAAGACGGCGGTGAGGAAACTGCGTCTGCCGGGCAAGCTGGCCGACTGTTCAGCGGCTGCGGCGTCGGGCTCTGAACTGTTCATCGTCGAGGGCGATTCGGCCGGTGGCTCGGCCAAGCAGGCGCGCAACCGCACCACCCAGGCGATCCTCCCCTTGCGCGGCAAGATCCTCAACGTCGCCAGCGCCGGGCGCGACAAGCTGGCCCAGAACCAGCAGCTTTCCGATCTCATGCAGGCGCTGGGGTGCGGTGCCGGCAGCCATTATCGCCACGACGACCTGCGCTACGACAAGATCATCATCATGACCGACGCCGACGTGGACGGCGCCCACATCGCCTCGCTGCTGATCACCTTCTTCTTCCGGCAACTGCCCAAGCTGGTTGAGGAAGGGCACCTCTATCTCGCCGTCCCGCCGCTTTACCGCCTGGCGCAAGGCTCGAAGACCGCCTATGCCCGCGACGACCAGCACCGCGATGAACTCATGCGCACCACCTTCAACGGGCGCGGCAAGGTCGAGGTCTCGCGCTTCAAGGGTCTGGGCGAGATGATGCCGGCCCAGCTCAAGGAAACCACCATGGATCCGGCCAAGCGCACCCTGCTGCGCGTCGGGTTCAAGGAGAGCGAGAAGGCAACCGTCGCCGATGCGGTGGAACGGCTGATGGGTAACAAGCCCGAATCACGCTTTGCGTTCATCTCCGAGCGCGCCGAGTTCATCGGCGAGAACGATCTGGATATCTGAAGGCACGCCTAATCCGCCTGCACCTTCACGTAGGTGCCCGGTGCATCGGCCAGGGCCTCCAGCTTGCCGTCGCCGGGCTGGCGGGCGGGGACCTTCTTGCCCGAACGCTTGCCGATCCATGTCGCCCAGTCGGGCCACCACGAGCCAGCGTGTTCGGTGGCGCCCTTCAGCCAGTCCTCCAGCACATCGGCACCCTTGTCGTTGGTCCAGTACTGGTATTTCCCCGCATCCGGCGGGTTGATGACGCCGGCGATGTGACCGGAGCCGGCGACCACCAGGCGCGTTTCGCCGCCGAGGAACTGGCCGATGCGGAACGATGAGGCGAGGGGGGCGATGTGGTCCTCACGGGCGGTGAGGTTGTAGACCGGTATTTTCACCTTCTTCAGATCGACGCGCACCCCGTCGAGCACCATGCGGCCCTGCGACAGGTGGTTGTTGAGATAGCACTCGCGCAGATAGAACGAATGCACCGCCGCCGGCATGCGGGTCGAGTCCGAGTTCCAGTAGAGAAGGTCGAAGGGGACCGGATCCTTGCCTTTGAGGTAATTGGAGACGACGTAGGACCAGATGAGGTCGTTGGAGCGCAACAGGTTGAAGGCATTGGCCATGCGCTTGCCTTCCAGATAGCCCTTTCCGGCCATCTGGCGTTCCACGCCGGTCACCTGCTCCTCATCGACGAACACCAGAAGATCGCCGGCCTTCTCGAAATCCACCTGGGCGGCAAAGAAGGTGGCCGAGGCAATGCGCTCGTCCTTTTGGGCGGCCATGTAGCCGAGGGTTGCCGATAACAGCGTGCCGCCGATGCAATAGCCGATGGCGTTGACGGTCTTTTCCCCCGTTGCCGCCTCGATTGCCCCGAGTGCGGCCATGATGCCGTCGCGCATGTAGTCGGCAAAGGTCTTCATGGCGAGGCGATCATCGGGGTTCACCCACGACACCACGAACACGGTGAGCCCCTGCGCCACCGCCCAGGAAATGAAGGACTTGGCCGGGTTGAGGTCGAGGATATAGAACTTGTTGATCCACGGCGGTACGATCAGGAGCGGGCGCTCGTAGACCTTCGGCGTCGAGGGTGCGTACTGGATGAGCTCGATCAGTTCGTTGCGGAACACCACCTTGCCGGGACTAAGCGCCATGTTGCGCCCCACCTCGAAGGCCGATGCATCGGTCTGGCTGATGTGCAAGGAACCATCGCCCGCCTTCAGGTCCTTCAGGAGGTTGTCCAGTCCCTCGGCCAGGTTGGCGCCGTTGGAGGCGAGCGTCAGCCGCAGCACCTCCGGATTGGTGATGGCGAAATTGGTGGGGGACAGCGCATTGGCGATCTGGTCCACGTAAAAGCGGGCCTTCTGGCGGGTGTGTTCGTCGATGCCGTCGGCCTCGACCACCAGATCATGGGCCCAGCGGGCGGTCATAAGGTAGGATTGCTTGAGGAAGTCGAAGACCTGGTTCTTTTCCCAGTCATGATCCTTGAAGCGGCGGTCGGAGCGCTCGGGCTCGACCACCGGCTCGACCGTCTCGCCGAGAAACCGCCGCCAGGCATTCTGCCAGATGCGCGAATGGCCCTGCCACAGCTCGTATTGCGCCTCCAAGAGCTTGTCGGGCCGGTCGGCATAGGTGCGGCCGATCTCGCCGAAGGTCTTTGCCATCTGCTCGAAGGTCGGCTGGGCGGTCGTGTCGGGCTCGACCTGTTCGCGGTGCTCGGCGTAAAGCTGCGCCACGGCGGCGGCGCGGTCCATGACCCGCGTCATGTTGCGCATGAACTCGCCCGGATCGGCAAGGCTGTAGTCGGTATTGGGGGCGGGCTTGCCGTCGGCCATGGCGGATGCTCTCTTTTGTCGCAGGCAAGCTTAGTCGCAAGCCGTGACGGTTTCAAATCGACAATTGTGATTCCGGCACCCGCGGTACACGGTGTTTGTAGACAAATGAAGGCTTTGCGGTCATAAAGCGGCCACCTGAACACCGCCTCCGCTCTCGGACACCCACGCGATGACCACGACCCTGCGTCTCGGGCTCGCCGGCCTTGGTACTGTCGGCACCGGCCTGCTCGATCTGCTTGCCAGCCATGCGGGGCTGATCGAAGCCCGCACCGGCGCAAGCGTTGAGGTCGTGGCAGTGAGTGCCCGCGACCGCAAGCGCCGCCGCGGCGGCCACGACCTCTCGCGCCTTGAATGGTTCGACGATCCCGTCGCGCTGGCGGCGAGCGACACGATCGACGTCTTCGTGGAACTGATGGGCGGTGAGGGCGATCCCGCCAAGGCGGCCGTAGAGGCAGCGCTCAAGGCGGGCAAACCGGTGGTCACCGCCAACAAGGCGCTACTTGCCCATCACGGCACGGCATTTGCCCACCTCGCCGATGCCGCCGGCGTGGCGCTCAATTTCGAGGCTGCCGTCGCCGGTGGCATACCCATCGTCAAGACCCTGCGCGAAAGTCTCGCCGGCAACCGCGTGGGGCAGGTTTTCGGCATCCTCAACGGCACCAGCAACTACATCCTCACCAAGATGGCGGACGAGGGCCGCGACTTTGCCGACGTGCTGGCCGAGGCGCAAAGCCTGGGTTTTGCCGAAGCCGACCCGACCTTCGACATCGGCGGTTTCGATGCCGCCCACAAGCTGGCGCTTCTCACCTCGCTTGCCTTCGGCACTGAGGTCGACCTCGACTCGATCTATATCGAAGGCATCGAGCACATCACCCTGGCCGATATCCGCAACGCCGCCGACCTCGGCTACAAGATCAAGCTTTTAGGCGTGAGCGTCGCCACCGCCGACGGCATCGAACAGCGGGTGCATCCCACCCTGGTGCCGGTGGATTCGCCGATTGCCGATGTGGACGGGGTGTTCAACGCGGTGGCGGTGAAAGGCGATTTTGCCGGCGACCTGATGCTCGAGGGCCGCGGCGCCGGGGGCCATCCGACCGCCTCGAGCGTCCTCTCCGATATCGCCGATATCGCCCGCGGCACCCGCATCGCCACCTTCGGTGTGCCGGCCAGGGCACTGAAGCCCTATTCACGCGCCCGCATGCGCGCCCACGAGGGCGGCTATTATGTGGCGCTCGAACTCTTCGACCGTAGCGGCGAAGTGGCTGCCGTCGCCCGTACGCTGTCGGAAGAAGCGATCTCGATCGAAAGCATCGTGCAGCGCGCGCCGGTCAGCGCCCGCGGCGGCGATGGCGGCAAGCGGCGGACCGCGCCGTTCATTCTCATTACCCACGATACGCTCGAAAGCGCCATGCGCGGTGCCCTCGAACGCATCGAGGCGGAGGGCCACGCGGCGTCAAAACCGCGGATGATCCGCATCGAGCGCCTTTGAACCGGCGCGCGGATCGGCTAGTTATCATCCAGAGCATCACGGGGGAGGCTTTGCCGTGCTCAACAGAATCATGACCATTGAAATTGCCCGGGTCACCGAGGCAGCGGCCGTGGCGGCGGCGCGCCTGCGCGGGCGGGGCAGCGAAAAGGAGGCCGACCAGGTCGCCGTCGATGCCATGCGCAACGCCCTCAACACCATCGAGATGGACGGCAAGGTGGTGATCGGAGAGGGCGAGCGCGACGAGGCGCCGATGCTGTTTATCGGCGAAAAGGTCGGCACCGGCAGGGGACAGAAGATCGACATCGCCCTCGACCCGCTGGAGGGCACCACGCTTGCCGCCAAGGCCATGCACAACGCCTTGTCGGTGATCGCCATGGCGGAGGCCGGCAGCCTGTTACATTCACCCGACTGCTACATGCAGAAGATCGCCATCGGCGGCGGCTATCCGGCAGGCGTTGTCGACCTCGACGCCACGCCGGAAGAAAACATCAAGCGGCTGGCCGAGGCCAAGGGCTGCGCTCCTTCCGACATCACCGCCTGCATTCTCGACCGCCCGCGCCATGCCGAGATCATCGCCGGGGTGCGCCGGGCGGGCGCCGCCATCCGCCTCATCACCGACGGCGATGTGGCGGGCGTCATCCACACGGCCGATCCGGTGGAGACCGGCATCGACATCTATATCGGCACCGGCGGCGCGCCGGAGGGCGTCCTGGCGGCGGCGGCGTTGCGCTGCATCGGCGGCCAGATGCAGGGCCGGCTGATTCTGAAGAAGCCCGAAGAGCGCGAACGGGCGCGCAAGATGGGCATCAAGGACCCTGACTACAAGTTCTCGCTGGAAGAGATGGCCTCCGGCGATGTCATGTTCGCCGCCACCGGCGTTACCGACGGCTCGATGCTGCGCGGCGTGCGCTTCGATCAGGGCTGGGTCACCACCGAAACCGTGGTAATGCGCTCAGCCACCGGCGCGGTGCGCTGGATCAAGAAGCGCAGCCGGGCGAAGTAGCCTTTAGCGCGACAGCGTGCGGCGGACGGCGTCCGACCAGCCGGCGACCTTGCGCCGGCGCAGCGCTTCCGGCATGGCGGGCGAAAATCGCCGCTCCAGCGCCCATGAACGGGCGAAGTCGGAAGGGGCGGGATAGACCCCGGCGCTCAAACCGGCAAGATAGGCTGCCCCCAGCGCCGTGGTCTCCAGCACCGCCGGGCGGTCGACCGGCGCATCGAGCAGATCGGCGAGGCGCTGCATGGTCCAGTCCGAGGCGACCATCCCCCCATCCACCCTGAGCACCGTACGCCGCGCCGCGCCCCAGTCGCCGCGCATGGCCTCCAGCAGGTCGCGGGTCTGGTAGCACACCGCCTCCAGCGCGGCGCGGGCCAGTTCCCTGGCCGTGCTGCCGCGCGACAGGCCATAGAGCGCACCGCGGCATTCGGCGTCCCAGTAGGGCGCCCCCAGCCCGACGAAGGCCGGCACCAGATAGATGTCCTGATCATCATCGGCTTCGGCCGCCAGTTCGCCTGAGCGAGCGGCTGTATCGATGATGCCGAGCCCGTCGCGCAGCCATTGCACCGCCGCCCCGGCAATGAAGATGGAGCCTTCGAGCGCGTAGGTCGGCTTGCCGTCCAACTGGTAGCCGATGGTGGTGAGGAGGCGGTGCTTCGAGGCAACCTGCTCCGATCCGGTGTTGAGCAGCGCAAAGCAGCCGGTGCCGTAGGTGGATTTCATCATCCCCGGCTCGAAGCAGGCCTGGCCCACCATGGCCGCCTGCTGGTCGCCGGCGATGCCGGTGATGCGGATGGCTCCGCCGAGGATCGACGGGTCGCTCACCCCGAACTCGGCGGCGCAGTCCTTCACCTCGGGCAATAGCGACACGGGCACCCGCAGCAGGTCGGCGAGGCTGCCGCGCCAGCGCCCCTCGCCAATGTCGTAGAGCATGGTGCGGCTGGCGTTGGTGGCGTCGGTTGCATGCACCCGCCCACCCGTCAGGCGCCACAGGAGAAACGAATCGACGGTGCCGAAGGCGAGGTGACCCGCCTCGGCGGCGGCGCGGGCGCCGTCCACATGATCGAGGATCCAGGCGATCTTGGTGCCCGAGAAGTAGGGGTCGAGCAACAGCCCGGTCCTGGCCGCGACGGTTGATTCGTGGCCGGCCTCCTTCAGCGCGCTGCACACATCGGCGGTACGCCGGTCCTGCCAGACAATGGCCGGATGGATCGGCTCGCCCGTGCGGCGGTCCCACACCACCGCCGTCTCGCGCTGGTTGGTGATGCCGATGGCGGCAATCCCGGCGGCGGTTATGCCCGCCCTTTCCATGGCCTCCCGGCAGGTCGCAACGGTGGTCGTCCAAATATCTTCCGGGTCGTGCTCGACCCACCCGGAGCGCGGATAATGCTGGGCGAACTCACGCTGCCCCAATCCCGCAATGCGACACTTTTCGTCGAAGACGATGGCCCGTGACGACGTCGTACCCTGGTCGATGGCGAGAATATGTCCCGGCATGAAGCACCTTTCCTCGCGGCAGTCGATCTAACGGCTAGCGCAAAGTTCGATCAAGCCGAAACGGCAATGCGGTCCGGTCATGCCGCAAAATCGCAGAAACTGCCGATCTCGATCGGCAGGCATTTTCAATCGGGACAGGGCGTTAATCGATCCTTCACCAGCATGAATCAAAGCCGTCACGAAGACGCCCCGGATGCCGATAGTGGCGAACCCCTTGCATGGCCACGCGCGCAATGCCCAAAAAGAAGAAGACATGACCATGCACAAGCAAATTCAAATCATGATCCTGCCGCTGGCAGCCTATGGCGCCATCGTCGGCTTCACCGCCCAGTTGCTGCATCATGAGAGCGCTTCCTGCGCTGCCCACGCCAATGCGCCCGCCGCCACGGCCAAGGCGTGTGGACAAGTCGAGATCCTCAAGGAGCCCGACAAGAGGGCAATCAGATGAACCCGCAAACGACTCCATACCTCATAGGCGGCAAGGCCGGCGATGGCCTCGGCCTCGGCAAGCGCAACCAGCCCAGATCGATGACCATGACTGTCGTGAGCAGCCTGTTTCCGCCACTGATCGTGCTCTACGTGCTTGGTGCCATCGGTTCGGTGCCGGCCTACGACTATGCCAGGCAGTTCGGGGAGGGGGGCATGATTGCCGCGGCCTCCTCGCTGATGCTCGCCGCCGCCGCGTTGGCAGCGGTCCTCAACTTCTACATCAGGCGCAAGCTGCCACACGGCTGGCGCATCCATATCTGGCTTGCCGTGGCCGCCGGGCTGGCCTTCATGGCGCTCGACGATCTCGCCGCCATACCCGGACTGTCCGCTGCAGCAATGCCGGCGAGCCCGGTGTCAATGCCGGCGCAGTTGAGCGGATGGTTCGTGTTCGAGGTGGCGATGTGCACGCTCGGCGGTGTGGCGGCGATCGCGCTGTTTGCCAGGGAATTCTGGCGTCCGGCCCTGGTGCTGGAGTTCCTGGTCGCCGGATTTACACTGTACGGCATCCATCTCGGCATCGAGACATGGGCAACCACGCCCACGGCCTTTTCACTCATCGTCGATGAATCGGCGCGCCTCCTGGCCTCGTCGCAATTCATGCTGGCCATGATGGCGGCCTGCATCGATCAGATCGATGAGCATTTCGCCCCCGGTCGCCCCATGCTTGACTGGCTGCTCAATACCCGTCGATAGAGCCTTTTCCGCGGCGAAGGGGGTGCGGCGCGTTTCCGTCTCGCCTATATTCCGCACCGAGGCTGGCCCGTCCGCATGTTGCGGGGGCCGTTGGGCTTTGAGGTTATGAGCGAGAAGAAACCAGCGATGCCGGTTCCGCGTTCCGACGGGGCGCCGCCGCCGTCATCGGGCGACGAGATCGCGGCCTTCCTTACCAAGGTCAAGGCCACGCCGCCTGCCGCGCAGGAAACAGGCCGGCGCGGACGGCTGGTGTTTGCCATGGACGCCACCATGAGCCGCCAGCCGACGTGGGACCGCGCCCTCGATATCCAGGCCGAGATGTTCGCCGAAACCGCAAGGGTCGGCGGGCTCGATGTACAGCTTGTCTATTTCCGCGGCTTCGGCGAGTGCCGCGCCTCGCCGTGGGTGGGCAATCCCTCGGCACTGGCAGCGCTGATGACCAGGGTCGACTGCCGCGGCGGCAATACTCAGATCGGCCGGGTGCTCAAGCATCTGCGCGCCGAGGTCGCGAGGGGCAAGGTCGGCGCCATGGTCTATGTGGGCGACTGCATGGAAGAAGACATCGACGAATTGTGCGCCACGGCCGGCGAGATCGGGCTTTTGGGCACGCCCTGCTTCATGTTCCAGGAAGGCCGCGATCCGACCGCCGAGCGCGCCTTCAAGGAGATCGCACGTCTTACCCATGGCGCCTGGTGCCGCTTCGACACCGCATCGCCGCGCACCCTGCGTGACATCCTGAAGGCAGCGGCCGTCTACGCCGCCGGCGGCCGCCAGGCACTTGCCGATTTCTCCCAACGCCACGGCGCCGGCGCCCGCCGTCTCATCGAGCAGATGAAATAATGCAATTCGTGCTTCTAGGCCTCCTCGTCCTTGGTGCTGCCATGCTGATCATGCGCGGGCTGGCGAGCGCCAACCCGGCAACCCTGGCCGCCGTCGCCAAGCGCACCGTCGGAGCCATCGTGGTGGCCGCTGCGGTGTTGCTGGCCCTGCGCGGGCTGCTTCCGATCGCCGTGCCGCTGTTGCTGGTGGGGCTCGGCATGCTGGGTTTGGGCGGATTCCTGGCGGGCCTGCCGTTTCCCGGGTCGCGGCCGTCTCCCGGCAATCGCTCCCAGGTCCGCACCCGCATGCTGGCTATGGAACTGGACCACGATACCGGCAACATGGACGGCGAGGTGCTGGCCGGCACGTTCGCCGGCGCGCGCCTCTCACGTCTCTCTCCCGGCGATCTGGCGGCGCTGCGCGAGGAATGTGAAGGGGCCGGCGACCAGAGCCTTGAACTGATGGAGACCTATCTCGACCGCCACCATGCCGGCTGGCGCGGGGCGGGTGATGACGGCGCGCGTACGAATACCACGGCGAGCGGTGCCATGGACGCCGCCGAAGCGCGGGCGATCCTCGGGGTGGGCCCGGACGCATCCGCTGCCGATATCCGCGCCGCCCACAAGAAGCTGATGAAGCTCTATCACCCCGACCATGGCGGTTCGAGCTATCTCGCCGCCAAGGTCAATCGCGCCAAGGACGTGCTGCTGGGCGGATAGCCAGCCGCCACCTGCCGGGATGCCCCGACATGACCGCGAGTTAATCGCCCCGACACGTCCATGTAAGGAGAAATCCGTTAGACAAATGGCCGTTTCCGCAGCGGGCAGCCGGGCTTGCCTTCCGGTGCCCGCGTCGTCAGGAGGGCAGAATGTTCCACCTCAAGCCTTTGTATCTCGTCTTGTTCGCCGTGGCGGCATCGACCGCCTTGTCGTCGCTGCCGGCCTTCGCGCAGGAGGCCAGTGGATGGTTCGTCGTACGCGATGAAGCCATCGGCGCCTGCCACACCCAACAGTTGATCAGCGTCGGTGGCACCTATGTCAGCGGTAGCGAGTTGAAGGCGGGTGGGCCGTTTTCAAGCCGAGAAGCTGCCCTGAAGCGGCTCAACCGGCTTCAGGCCGAAGGCGTGTGCGCCAGGGGCTGAGGTTACCCAGCCCTGGCGACCGCTGCCGGAGCGAGGGGGAAGCACCCCACGCCCTTGCGCTTGAGGAGCCGGCAGGCGGAACGGGCCGCCTTTTCATCGAAGCCGGAAAAGCGGGCGCGATAGATCGTGTCGCCGCCCACATTGGCCTTCATGGTGAAAGCAGACTTGGCGTCGAGCACCTTGATGCCTGTCGACAGGGCCGCATCAATGCGCCGCCTGGCACCATCGGGCGTGGGAAAGGCACCAACCTGAATGTTCCACGAGACCGCCTCCTTGGCGGCTTCCCTGGCGATCGGCTGGGTGAGGAGTACCTGTTCGTCGACCGGCTTCGTGGCATCGCCGATCTTGCCGGTCGTCGATGTCGCGACCTTGGTTTCGTCGGCCTTTTCGCTATTGCTGAAAGTCTCCACGACGACCGTCTTGAAGGTGGTGGCCTGTTTGTCGGCTTCGGCGATCTGCGCGGTATCGGAGGTATTCTGCACGTCGCTGACGGGTTCGTTGTTGGCGACCGCTTCGATTGGCTTCACGGTGTCGGGCGTGCTCTGCACCTGGGCGACCGGTTCGCTGTTCAGCACGGCCTCGACGACGGCGGGCTTTTCGGGAGTCAGATCAGGTTTGGGGCGGGGCAGCGGCGGGGTATCGACCTTGAGCGCCTGGCGCACCGGCGGGGCGACATAGCCCGGCGGGTGGCCCGCCAGCGTGGCCACTTGGCGCAACGGCTTGAGCCGCGCTGTCTTGTAGAGGTTGTCCACCATCCTCGTCATGTAGTTATTGCGCCACCGGCCTGTCGGCGCGCCCATCACGACGGCGACCATGCGCTTGCCACCGCGCTCAATGGACGTGATCAGGTTGAAGCCCGACATGCGCGTATAGCCGGTCTTGATGCCGTCGACGCCGTCAACGTGGCCGAGCAGGTGGTTGTGATTGGAGATGTTCTGTCCCCCATAGCGGAAGACTTCGGTCGAGAAGTAATGAAATTCTCTCGGGAAATCCCGCTGGATGCGCAAGCCGAGCGTCGCCATGTCGCGCGCCGTGGTCTTCTGGCGCCAGTCGGGCAGCCCCGAGGCATTGTGGAAGGTGGTGCGGGTCATCCCCATGGCCCGCGCGGTGCGGGTCATGCGGGCGGCGAACGCCGTTTCGGTGCCGCCAAGGCCTTCGGCGATGGCCACCGCGATGTCGTTGGCGGATCTGGTCACCACCGCCCCGATGGCATCACGGACGCTGATGGTCTCACCGGGCTTGAGCCCCAGCTTGGTGGGCTGCTGGGCGGCGGCATGGGCGGAAATGGTGAGGCGGCTCGACAGCGAAACCTTGCCGGCCCGCATATCCTCAAACAGCAGATAGAGCGTCATCACCTTGGTCAGCGAGGCGGGATAGGCGGTGGCGTCGATGTTCTTCTGGTAGACGATGGCACCGCTGGATGCATCCACGGCGATGGCGGCAAGGCGCGGCCGGGCGGCGAGGTCGCCGGCCGCTGCCATCCACAGCGCAAGCGTGAGAACGGCCGCCAGCACCAGCGAAACAAAGTTGCCGGGCATGTGCATCGCCAATTTGGCCGCGCGGATGGCTGATGTGCTGATCATGACTGACAAACCCCACCTGTCAAATCCGGGAGCCTTTGAAAGCCGTCCCGGCATCGATGTCGGATGCTGCCCCTTGTGCCTCGGAGAGGCGGGAACGTGAGCGGCGTCAGCGATCCCGGGGAATCCGGGGGATGCCTGCTCGCTTTCGTGAGCGTCCGCACCCGTTTCGCCGCGCCGCTTGTTGCGCTGCATCCCGACCTGCATTCACAGGCTTCGAACTTTCGTGGATGAGCCTTACGATTTCATTAACAGGCTGGGGAAAATGGCATTTTTCGTGAATATGGTGCAGTGCAAAAAAGTTCTTGACGAATTTTTGTGCAGTGCATATATATGTCATCAGAGCGGTGGGAATGCCACGGCGGGAACGAGCACTGAAGGAGACGGAGATGATGAAGTCATTTGAACAATTCCAGACGTTCGGCAAGGACGGTTTCGAGGCCTATATGTCCAGCGCGACGGCCATGACCAAGGCCTTCCAGGAGATGGCTGCCGAGGCGGCCGAGTTCCAGCGCAAGTCTTTCGAGAAGGGCGCCGCGGTTCTCGACAAGGTGATCACCGCCAAGTCGCCCGACAAGGTTTTCGAGATCCAGCAGGGCTACGCCAAGGAGGCCTATGAGGCCTATGTCGGCGAAGTCAACAAGATCGGCGAGCTCTACATGAACGCCGCCAAGGAAGCCTACAAGCCCTTCGAAGGCCAGCTCGCGCAGTTCGGCGTGAAGGCCCCCAAGTAAGTCATTCAGCGTTCGCCGGCCTTGCGGCCGGCCCGGTTGAGTTCCTCAACACCCGGCAGTGGGATTTCCCGCCGCCGGGTGTTCGCGTTTTGAGGGCAGGGGCGACTTGCGACTTTCTCGCCACACTTGGGCCAAACGGCGATGCCCCCCTCCCGCTCAGGCGCAAATCACCTATATAATGTGTCCAAGCGACATGCCGGCAGCGCCGGCTGGCAGCAGGGAAATCCGGACTGAAGCTATGCCGCCTCGGAATGCCAATCGTGAAGATCGCCAGACGGGCATCGTCACCAAGACCCGACCGAAGACGAAAAAGCCGAGCCTCTACAAGGTTTTGTTGCTGAATGACGATTACACGCCCATGGAGTTCGTTGTGCATGTGCTGGAACGGTTTTTCGGCAAGGGCCGCGAGGAGGCGACGCGAATCATGCTGCATGTCCACCAGAAGGGGGTGGGCGTGTGCGGGGTCTATACATTCGAGGTGGCCGAGACCAAGGTAACCCAGGTCATGGAACTGGCGCGCAGCCATCAACATCCGCTCCAGTGCACCATGGAAAAAGAGTAGGAGCTGTAATTTTGCCGACATTCTCCCGCAGTCTTGAGCAAGCCCTGCACCGGGCGCTGGCGCTCGCCAACGAGCGCAGCCACGAATACGCCACGCTCGAGCATCTGCTGCTTGCCCTTATCGACGATAGCGATGCCTCTTCGGTCATGCTGGCCTGCGGGGTCGATGTAGAGGAGCTGCGGTCGGGGCTGGAACATTACATCGACACCGAACTGACCAATCTGGTGATCAACTCAGGCGAGGATTCAAAGCCCACCGCCGGCTTCCAGCGGGTCATCCAGCGCGCCGTCATCCATGTCCAGTCCTCGGGCCGCGAGGAGGTGACCGGCGCCAATGTGCTGGTGGCCATCTTCGCCGAACGCGAGAGCCATGCGGCGTATTTCCTGCAGGAGCAGGACATGACCCGCTACGATGCCGTCAACTACATCTCGCACGGCATCGCCAAGCGTCCCGGCAAGTCCGATGCACGCCCGGTTCGCGGCGCCGAGCCGGACGACGAGGAAGAGGAGAGCCGCGGCGAGCCCAAGAAGAACCAGGTGGATGCGCTCGAGGCCTACTGCGTCGATCTCAACGCCAAGGCGGTCTCCGGCCGTATCGATCCGCTCATCGGCCGCGAAGCCGAAGTCAAGCGCACCATCCAGGTGCTGTGCCGGCGCCAGAAGAACAATCCCCTGTTCGTCGGCGATCCCGGCGTCGGCAAGACTGCCATCGCGGAAGGGCTGGCCCGCCAGATCACCAAGGGCGAGGTGCCCGAAGTCCTGCAGGACTGCACCATCTTCCAGCTCGACATGGGCGCGCTTCTCGCCGGCACGCGCTATCGCGGCGACTTCGAGGAACGCCTCAAGGCGGTGATCAAGCAGATCGAGACCTATCCCGGCGCCATCCTGTTCATCGACGAGATCCATACCGTCATCGGGGCAGGCGCCACCTCGGGCGGCGCCATGGATGCCTCCAACCTGTTGAAACCGGCGCTGGCGGGCGGCGTGCTGCGCTGCATCGGCTCGACCACCTACAAGGAATACCGCCAGCATTTCGAGAAGGACCGGGCGCTGGTCAGGCGCTTCCAGAAGATCGATGTGAACGAGCCGACGGTTGAGGATTCCATCAAGATTCTCAAAGGCTTGAAGCCTTATTATGAGGAATTCCACAAGATCCGTTACACCCAGGACGCCATCAAGGCGGCGGTGGAGTTGTCAGCGCGCTACATGAGCGACAGGAAGCTCCCTGACAAGGCCATCGACGTCATCGACGAGACCGGCGCCTCGCAGATGCTGGTTGCCGAAGGCAAGCGGCGAAGTGTCATCGGCGTGAAGGAGATCGAGGACACCATCGCCACCATGGCGCGCATCCCGCCGCGTACCGTGTCGAAGAACGATGCCGAGGTGTTGCGCGATCTGTCGGGCGACCTGAAGCGCGTCGTGTTCGGCCAGGACACTGCCATCGAGGCGCTGGCGGCAGCCATCAAGCTGTCGCGGGCGGGCCTTCGCGAGCCGGAAAAGCCCATCGGGTGCTATCTGTTCTCAGGGCCCACCGGCGTCGGCAAGACCGAGGTGGCGCGCCAGCTTGCGGCCACGCTGGGCGTCAATCTCTTGCGCTTCGACATGTCGGAATATATGGAGCGCCATTCCGTCTCGCGCCTCATCGGGGCGCCCCCCGGCTATGTCGGCTTCGACCAGGGCGGCCTTTTGACCGACGGCATCGACCAGCACCCCCACACGGTGCTGCTGCTGGACGAAATCGAAAAGGCCCATCCCGATCTCTTCAATATCCTGTTGCAGATCATGGATCACGGCAAGCTCACCGATCACAACGGCAAGAGCGTCGACTTCCGCAATGTCATCCTGATCATGACCACCAATGCCGGCGCCAGCGAACTGGCGGGGGCGGCCTACGGCTTCACCCGTTCCAAGCGTGAGGGTGATGACCAGGAGGCGATCAGGCGCATGTTCACGCCGGAATTCCGCAACCGGCTGGACGCTACCATCGCCTTCGGTCACCTGACGCCGGAGATCGTGCAGCAGGTGGTGCAGAAGTTCGTCCTGCAACTGGAAGCGCAACTGGCTGAACGGCAGATCAACATCGAACTGTCGGAGGCGGCCGCCGCGTTCCTTGCGGAAAAAGGTTATGACGAGCAGATGGGCGCCCGGCCACTCGCCCGCATCATCCAGGAGCACGTGAAGAAGCCGCTGGCCGATGAAGTGCTGTTCGGACGCCTCGCCAATGGCGGCACGGTCAGGGTGATCGTCGAAAAGGACAAGGACGGCGAGGACGCGATCGGCTTCACTTATCTCACCCGCGCCGAAGAACGCGCCTTGCCCAGGCCGGTCGAAAGGAAGGCGCTGCCGGGCCGCAAGCCGGCACCGAAGAGGAAGCGACGCAAGAAGCCCGAGCCGGCGTGAGCGTGGTGATCTGAACCTAGCGGGTCGCGGTGCCGTCGTAGCCGAAGCGTTCGTAGTCCTCCGCGTAGGCGGCCCTGACGGCGGCGGCCACGCTCGGTGACACCACGAAATCGCCGCCTGCCAGCCGCCGCTCGTGCGGAATCTGATCCGGGACCGGCAGGCCGAGACGCTCGCTGACGGTTGTCAGCACGTGGTCGATGCCGTCCTCGAAGCGGAAGACCTCGGCGTTGAAGCACACGAAATCGCCTTGCGGCCGGAAGTGGTTGTGGCGCCGGCCGGGTGACAGCCGGGTAAGACCCAGCATGAGACGGGCCCAGATGCCGAAGGGGAGCCGCGCATCGATGCGGCTCAAATGGGTGCCCGAGTGGCGGTATTCCGACTTCAGGCGTGCCAGCGGATCGCGCACCACCATGAAGGCATAGTCGAAGAAATCGGGCGCGAACATCCGCTCAAGAACCTGGCCATGGAAATGCTGCATCGGCAGCGGGCGCTTTCGCAGGGTGCCGTCCTTAAGCCAGAACAGCCGCTTGTTCCTGTTGTGCAGGCTCATGGCGGCGCGCGCGGCGAGATAGCTCTCGATCGAGGTGCCGCCCGTCTTGGGAACATGGATGAACAGGACGTTGCGGCCGTTGATTCGATAGGCGGGCATTTCAACCTTGGTCTCCGGGCCCTCAAACAGGGGGGAAAACGAGAGGCCGGAGGCGATAAGGCAGCCGGCGGGCCCGAGGCGTTCAACTAAGCCAGCCTCGCCAGAGCGTCAACAAGCGACGCCATTGCCTCGCAACGATCTGGGAAGACCGTCGGCGCGTCCGGCAGCCGGGCCGTCGAAGCCAAAGCCTTCATAGTCCCGGCGGTAGGCGTCACGCACGGCTGCAACGACGTGCGGCGCCGCCGCGAAGTCGTGGTGGCCGAGATTGCGCTCGTGCGGCACTGACGCCGGGCGCGGCAGGCCGAGACGCTCGCTGACGGTTGCGAGGATATGGTCGATGCCATCCTCGAAACGGAACACCTCGGCGCCGAAGCAATGGAAATCGCTTTGCGGGCGATAATGGTTGTTGCTCAGGTTCGGCGACATCCTGGCGAGCGACAGCATCACGCCGGCCCACATGCCGAACGGCAGTTGCGAATCGACGCGGGCCGCCAGCGCGCGGGCGTGGCGGTATTCCGACTTCAGCCGCTGCACCGGATCGCGCACCACCATGAAGGCATAATCGAAGAAGTCGGCGGGGAACATCGCCTCCAGCAGGCGGCCATGGAAATGCTGCATGGGCAGCGGCCAGGTCATCGGCGAGCCGTCCTTCGAGCCGAAAAGGCGCTTGCCCTTGCTGTGCAGGCCCATTTCGGCATGCGCCGACAGATAGGTCTCGATCGACGTGCCGCCGGTCTTGGGCACGTGAATGAACAAGACGTTGCGCTTGTTGATGCGGTAGACCGGCATGGCGAGGGAAGGGCTCGGCGTCTGTCTCGGATCGGGGCGTCCGGCAAAGACTGACCGGCCCGCTTGACACCGGCATGACATTCGCACGACGGCCTGAGGTTGTTCAGGCCGCTTCGGCCAGCACGCCGGTGCGCTGCCAGTAGCTGAAATCCCCACCGATCAGCGAGGCAAGGCCGGCATTGCGCTTGCGGTAGAGATCATCCAGACGCCGCAGCAGATCGGCATCGAGCGCCTCGTTCTCCTTTGCGCCGATCCCCTTGTTGAGAACCCGCGAGGTATCGACCGGATGACCATCGAGACCCAGAAACCTGAAAATCCGGTTCATCGTGGCGGCGGAATCGGCGATCAGATCCTCGAACCGCAGGATGCAGAACTGCTCGCGCGGGAAAAACTGCAGCCAGTGTCTGATCTGGTCTTCGTAATAGCCGCGCGGCACCGCGTGGCGTTGGCGCACGGTTTCAAGATCATCGCCGGGCGGCGGCCAGCCGATGTCGATCGACTCGGCGACATAATCGCTGAAGCCGACGGGAACGCGCTGCTTGCGCCGCTGGTGGAAATACTGCGACACCAGCCGCCACACCGGATCGCGCAGGATGACGATGAGCTTGGCCTGCGGGATGGTCTTCCGCACGCGCTCCGGCACTTCCGGCAGGAACATGTAAGCCGGGCATGATTCGCCCGTCAGCCACTGGCGCCCGGACGGCTTGCCGGTGAGAACGCCGAGCGGGTTGCCGGCGAGGGGAAAATTCCAGGCATACCAGCGCCGCGAACGCTTCGGTTGCAGGTCGAAATAATGGGTGGCCTTTTTCCAGCCGAGCTTCACCTCCGGATGCTGGCCGACATAGGACAGCAATGAGGTCGTGGCGCTCTTCTGGGCGCCAATGATGACAAAATCCGGAAGTGCAAAGCCGCCGAATTGTGTCTGCGGTGAATAGAGCTGCATCCCCCCTCCGTTTGCAGTAGCAATATAGCCAAGGCTGGCAGGAATGACCATGCCATTGCGGCAAATTGGACAACCCGCAACCGGACGCAAGGGGGATGCCGTTATGGCCGGGAGGTCATCGCGGGGGCGCCCTTGCCATCGCCGCCGGCCTCGGCTAACGCCTCGTCCCAGCCATGGATGACGAGCGGGCGGATACTTACGACTGGCGGGGGTTTGCCGACGGGGTGCGCGGCGCGGTGTGCCTGGCGGGCCTCGTCATGGGCTGCTCGTTCATCGGCTTCGGCGCGTTTCTGAAAAGCCTCGGCTTCGGCCTGCTGCCCGGCCTGTTCACCATCTCCTTCATCTGGGCGCTGCCGGGGCAGGTGGTGTTTGCCGAAATGTGGCACAAGGGGGCCGAGCTTTCGGTGATCGCGCTGGCTGTCTCGGTGACGGCGGTCAGACTGCTGCCCATAGCCGTCGTCGTGCTCTCCAAGGCCCGTCTCAAGGGCGCGCCGCGCTGGCCGCTGTTCGTGGCGGCCCATTTCACCGCCGTCACCATCTGGCTGCTCACCAACCAGAAAGTGGAATCGATCGCCCCGCGCCGCCGACTGCCGTGGATGATGGGCCTCGGGGTGACTCTGATGACGGGCATGTTCGCCTCCACTTCGGCAGGTTACTTTCTGGCCGAAAGCCTGCCGCCGGCGCTCGCCCGCACCCTGGTGTTCTTCACCCCTGCCTTCTTCATGGTGACGCTGGTGTCGGGCGCCCGCTGGCGTTTCGATTACTGGTCGATCGCGCTGGGCGCCGCCATCGGGCCGCTCGCCACCTATCTGTGGCCGCGCTTCGATCTGCTGATCGCCGGGCTGGCGGGCGGCACGATCGCCTTCGTCCTCGTGCGGCCGAAGCGCCGGGGACTGCTGCCATGAGCACGCTCGGGGTCTATGGCGCGATCCTCGTGGCGGGCTTTGCCGTCACCTATGTGTGGCGCTTCCTTGCCGTCCTCGCCATCGGCAAGCTCGATGCCGAAAGCGATCTCTTGCTATGGGTGAGGTCGGTGGCGACCGCCCTGGTGGCCGCCCTCGTCATGCGCCTGGTCACTGCGCCAGCCGGACTGCTGGCTGCCGCGCCGCTGCCGGGAATGCTCGCCGCACTGGGTGTCGGCGTCGTAACGCTGTTCTACGTCGGAAGGCGCGTCGAACTGGCAACGGCCGCGGCAATTGTGACTTATTTCCTTGCGGATATAATTCTTAGATAGACTTCAAACCCCCAGCGCAGCACGGATTTTTGCCGCGCCCTCGGCCAGTTTCGCCGCATCGGCCATCTTGGAGGCCGGCGGACCGAGGCGGACGCCTTCATGGCGCGGCATGACGTGCACGTGGGTGTGGAAGACGACCTGGCCGCCGGCGGTCTCGTTGAACTGCTGGATGGTGATGCCGTCGGCGGCAAAGGCGGTCATCTGGGCGCGGGCGATCTTCTGCGCGGTCGCCATGACGGCGGCGATGTCGGCGGGCGCGATATCGAGGATATTGCGCGACGGCGCCTTGGGGATGACCAGCGCGTGGCCGGGAACACGCGGCATGATGTCCATGAAGGCCAGCGTCCTGTCATCCTGGAAGACCTCGTGGCACGGCAACTCGCCGCGCAGGATCTTGGCGAAGATATTGTCGGTGTCATAGGCGGCCATGGCCTTGCTCCTCGTTCGTGGACTGGATTTTCGCCGGCAGGTTCGAGCAACCGTCCGTCCGGGTCAACTCCCACCTTCGTGTCGGAAGGGCGTGTGCTCGCCGAGATAGAGCTGGTCCTCACCCACGGCGCGGCGCTCGCGCGCCAGATAGTCGGCAACGGCGCGGGCAAATCCGGGATCGACGATGTGATGGGCGGAGCGGGTGGCGACCGGCTCATAGCCGCGCGCCAGCTTGTGCGGGCCTTGTGCTCCGGCCTCGACGCGGGGCAGGCGGTGGGCGATGGCGTAGTCGATGGCCTGGTAGTAGCAGGCCTCGAAGTGCAGGAAATCGTGGTGCTCGAGGGCGCCCCAGTTGCGCCCGTAAAGAGCCTCTGAACCGATGAAGTTGAGGGCGCCGGCGATGGGCCGGTGGCCCCGTGTCACCATCACCAGCAGGATCTGTTCCGCCATGCGCTCGCCGATCAGCGAGAAGAACTTTCGGGTGAGGTAGGGCCTGCCCCACTTGCGCCCGCCGGTATCCATGTAGAAGTCGAAGAAGGCATCCCAGTGGGCTTCGGTGATATCCGCACCGGTCACCTGCTCGATGGCAAGGCCTTCCTCGGCCACTCTGGCGCGCTCCTTGCGGATCATCTTGCGCTTGCGCGAGGCAAGACGCGCGAGGAAATCGTCGAACGTTTCATAGCCCCGGTTGAGCCAATGGAACTGGGTATCGAGGCGGGCCAGCCACTGCGGCGCCTTCAGCAGGCTCGCCTCTGCTTCCTCGAGGAAGGTGATGTGGGCCGACGAGGCCTCCATGCGGCGGGTGAGTTCGACGACCCCGGCGGCAAGCTGAAGGCGGCGGGCGGTGCGCTCGGGGCCTGGCGGCACCAGAAGGCGGGGTCCGGTGACGGGCGTAAACGGCACCGAAATCTGCAGTTTGGGGTAATAATGCCCACCGGCGCGATGCCAGGCCTCCGCCCAGCCGTGGTCGAAGACATATTCGCCCTGGCTGTGGGATTTGGCATAGCAGGGTGCTGCGCCGAGCACGGCGCCGTCGCCGGCCTCCAGCACCAGGTGCTGCGGATACCAGCCGGCCTCCGGCACGGCCGAAGCGGATTCCTCCAGCGCCGACAGGAAGGCATGGGAAACAAACGGGTTGTAAGCCTCGCCCGGTGGATTGGCGCAGGCGTCCCACACCGCCTGGTCGATGTCCGAAAGGGCGCGGATAACCCGGATGACGGGCGTGGCGGTTTCAGTCGTCGCCATCGGGGAAGAAACCCTCGAACGTGATCTGGTCCGCCCAGTTGAGCGCCCGTGCGCGGGTAGCCTCGTCGCGCACCGTCCAGCAGATCACCGGCAGCCCTGCCTCCCTGAACAGCCGCGAGGCGGGCGAGGGCAGGCCGGTCACATCGTAGGACAGGAAATGCGGCCGGGTGCGCGGCAGATGACCCATGTTGCGCAACTCGAGACGCCGGGCGAGGTCGAGCACCGTCCAGTAGGGATCGGCTACCCGGTCGGCGACGATGCCGCGCGGCAGGGCGGGCGCCAGTTCGCGCGCATGTTCTATCAGGTCGGGGTCGAATGACATGAGGGCACAAGGCCCGTCATAGCCCGACAGGACCTCGACGGCGCGGCGGGCGATCCGCAGATCGCCGTCCCAATGGCTTTTCATTTCGATCACCAGCGGGGTGCGACCGCGCACCTGTTCCAGAAGGTCGGCCAGCGTCGGGATGTGATCCTTGCTGTCCTTGAGCGCAATCTTGCGCAATTCCCGGGCCGTGACCGCCGCGACGGGCCCGGATTCGAGCGTCAGGCGGTCGAGCCCGTTGTCATGGAACACTATGGCCTCGCCATCGGCCGAAATCTGCAGATCGCACTCGATGGCGTAATCGCGCCGCATGGCTCCGGCAAAGGCCGACGGCGAGTTCTCGATGATCCCGTGGACGCGGTCATGCAGGCCGCGATGAGTGATGGGGCGGGCCGTGAGCCAGCCGAGCGCGGATGACTCAACCGCCCACCGGACGCTCATGCAACCTCGACGACCGCTTCGATTTCCACCGCCACGTTGAGCGGCAGCGAGCCGGCGCCGACCGCCGAGCGGGCATGCTTGCCGGCATCGCCGAACACCGCCACCATCAGGTCGGAAGCCCCGTTGATGACCTTGGGTTGCTCGGTGAAACCGGGAATGCCATTGACGAAGCCGACGAGCTTGACGATCCGCTTCACCTTGTCGAGATCGCCACCGCAGGCCGCCTTGACCTGGGCGATGATGTTGATGGCGCAGATCTTCGCCGCCTCGACCGCATCGTCCACCGAAACGTCGGCACCGACGATGCCCTGATACCGGAACTTGCCGTCCTTGAGCGGCACCTGGCCTGCCGTGAAAACCAGGTTGCCGGTCCTGACAAAACCCACATAGTTGGCGACCGGAACAGCCGGCGTCGGGACTTCTATGCCCAGTTCCTTCAATCGCGCGTCGACCTTGCCCATGGCGTCATCCTTTCCTGGTTTCACTGAGACGGTTTGATGGCTGCGTGGGGTAAACCAGCCCTGTCGCCCGCGCAAGACCGCTATGCCGTCAGTTTGTCGCGCGGCGGCCGGCCGGCAAAGAAGGCCTCAAGATTGTCCACCGCCCGCATGCCCATGGCGATGCGGGTATCGAGCGTCGCCGAACCCAGGTGCGGCAACAGGAAGGCGTTGTCGAGGTCGCGATAGCGCGGGTCGATGTCGGGTTCGCCGCGGAACACATCGAGGCCCGCCGCACCGAGCTTGCCTGACTTGAGCGCGGCGATGAGGGCATCGTCATCGACGATGTCGCCGCGCGCCGAGTTCACCACCACGGCGCCATCCGGCATCGCCGCGATGGCTTCGGCATCGACCGAGCCGCGCGTTTCGGGCGTCGAGGCGCAGTTGATCGAGAGAAAATCGCAATGGGGCAACATGGCACGGAACTCCCCGTGGAACACCGCACCCTGTTCGAGGTCGGGGGAAAGCCGCGAACGGTTGTGATAATGTATCTGCATATCGAAGCCGCGCGCCCGCTTCGCCACCGCCTGGCCGATGCGGCCCATGCCGAGAATGCCGAGGCGCCTGCCGGTGACGTCGAGGCCGAGGGGGTGGGTCGGCGACCAGGCGCCCCAGCGCTTTTCCCGCACCATCCGTTCACCCCAATAGGCGCCGCGCGCCGCGCCGAGCAACAACAGCATGGCGATGTCGGCGGTGGCATCGGTGAGGACATCGGGGGTGTTGGTGACGGTGAGACCGCGCTTCAGCGCCGCCGGCACCTCGATGTGGTCATACCCCACCGAAAAGGTTGAGATGATGCGCAATGTCTGAGGCAGGCGGGCGATGGAGTCGGCCCTCAGCTTGTCGGTCGGGGTGACCAGAAGGCCGTCGGCGTTCCCGGCGCGGGCGATGAGGACCTCGGCGTCGAGCACCTCATCGCCCGGATTGAAGGTGGCATCGAACAGGCGGGCGATGCGCCCTTCCACCGGTGGCGGCAGCTTTCTGGTGACAACGATGCGGGGCTTTGCGGTCATGTCGCTTTCAATCGCCTTTTTCTTTGGGGTCCGGTATGAGTGGACGGCAGGGTGTCCGGCTGTCGGCGGCGGGCTCTCACTGGACTTTGTAGTGCGCCTGCCAGCACAAGGAAACGGCATGAACGGCATCATCGGCCGCAATTCCGTCAGGAAGAATGGATTGGAGGAAGGCCGGATGCCGATCGCGTCGAAGCGTTCGCTCTTGAGACGGCATATCACCGGTTTTCTCTGGCTGGCCGGCCTGATGCTGGCACAGCCTGGCGTTGCCGCCGCGAGTGAGGCGGACGGACCGGGCTTGCAGGCGCATCTGGCGGTCTACGACCTGACGCTGGCCAATGCCTCGGATCGTTCCGGCATCATCTCGGCTGCCGGGCGCATGGTGGTCGACCTCGACGGCGGGCCTTGCGAGGGCTGGACCCTCAATTTCCGCCTCGTGGTGCAGTATGGGCTGCACGCCGGCGGCAGCCGCCTGCTCGACAGCCGCTCAAGCTCCTGGGAGGCCGGCAACGGCAGCGTGCTGCGCTATACACGCCAGCAATACGTCGACAATTCGCTGCAGTCGCAAACCCTGCTGACGGCCAAGCGCGGAGCCGACGGCAAGCCCGGTTCGGTCAGCTTGCGCAAGCCCAAAGTGCTGAATGCAAAACTCCCCCCCGATGTGCTGTTCCCGGTCCAGCACCAGTTGGCACTGGATCGTGCCGCACGGGCGGGCAACACACGTTTCCGGGCGGTCATCTTCGATGGCGGCGACGATGAAGCCGTCTACGACGCCATCGCCTTCATCGGCGCCGAGGTGCCAAAGCGCGACTATGCCGGCAGCATCGACGGGTCGGGGGTGGCGGCCCTCGCCGGGTTGCGTGCCTGGCCGGTCAGCGTCAGCTACTACAAGCACGACGGCGGCGCCGACGAGACGCCTTCCTACCAGGTGAGCTTCATCCTGTTCGACAACGGCGTATCCGGCGACATCAAGCTCGACTACGGCGACTTTTCGCTCAGCGGCAAGCTTTCCCATCTCGACTTCCACAAGACCAGGCCCTGTCCCTGATCTGGCTCCGAAGGTGGTCTGTTGGCTTGCGACGTGGCACAGTCCGGAGAACCCGCAATTCCCGTTTGTAGAAGGCGACCCATGGACGAGGCCCCGCGCCCGCTGCTCGATGTCAAGCGCTCCCTCACTGGGCGCACTTGGCATCTGCGGCCGGTGCCCGAACGCAGTGCGCTTGCCATCGCCCAGACCCATGACCTGCCGGAACTGATTGCCCGGCTGCTGGCCGGCCGCGGCGTGACACCGGAAAATGCTGCGCAATTCCTCAACCCCACCTTGCGGGCCTGCATGCCGCCGCCCGAAACGGTCGCCGATTTGCCAAAGGGCGCCGAGCGCCTGGCGGCCGCCGTGACGACGGGGGAGACAGTCGGCATCATCGGCGATTATGACGTCGACGGCATGTCCTCGACGGCGCTGATGGTGCGCTTCCTGCGGGCAGCGGGCGCAGAGCCGAAGGTGCACCTGCCGGACCGTCTCACCGAAGGTTACGGGCCGAGCCGGGCGGGCGTCGAGGGGCTGGCCGCCGCCGGGGTGCGCCTCCTGCTGACGCTCGATTGCGGCGTCACCGCCCATGATCCCCTCGGCCATGCCGCCGGCCTCGGGCTGGAGACACTTATCGTCGATCATCACAAGGTGGAGGCCGACCTGCCTGCGGCGACCGCCATCATCAACCCCAACCGCCATGACGACCTCTCCGGCCTCGGCCATCTGTGTGCCGCCGGCGTGACGTTCATGCTGATTGCAGCGACCGCGCGCAACCTGCGGGCGGCCGGCTGGTGGAGTGCAGCCCGACCCGAACCCGACCTGCTCGCTGCCCTCGATCTGGTGGCGCTCGCCACGGTGTGTGACGTTGTGCCGCTCACCGGCCTCAACCGCGCCTATGTGGCGCAAGGGCTCAAGGTGATGGCATCGCGTGGCCATGCGGGGCTGGCGGCGCTGGGCGACGTCGCGCGCCTCAAGCGCCGGCCCGACGTCTATGCTCTGGGCTTCCTTTTGGGCCCGCGTCTCAATGCCGCCGGCCGCCTTGGCCAGGCGATGGAAGGGCTGAAATTGTTGCTGGCCGTGGAACGCGGCGAGGCCATGCAATTGGCGGAACGCCTCGACCGGCTCAACCGCGAGCGCCAGGACATCGAACTGGCGGTGATCGATGCGGCTCTGGCCGATGCCGAGACCCAGCTTGCCGACGCTGGCGGCGATCTGCCGGTGATGGTGGTGGCGGGCGAGGGCTGGCATCCGGGCATCCTCGGTCTCGTCGCCTCGCGTCTCAAGGAACGGACCGGCCTGCCGAGCTTTGCGCTGGGTTGGGCGAAAGGCGATGCGGTGGCGCAAGGCTCCGGCCGCTCCATTGCAGGCGTCGATCTCGGCCGCGCCGTACAGGAAGCCGCCTCCGCCGGTGTCATCGTCAAGGGCGGCGGTCATGCCATGGCGGCCGGCCTGACGGTAAGGTGCGACCGCATCGCGGCGTTGCGGGCATGCCTGGGTGAGAGCCTTTCAGCCGAGACCGATGCCAGCCGCTCGGTTGCCCGCCTCGATATCGACGGGGCGCTGACGGCGACCGGCGCCCATGTCGAGTTCATCCAGAAGCTGGAACAGGTGGGTCCCTTCGGCAGCGGCAATCCGGCACCGGTCTTTGCCTTTCCCGCCCACCGCATCGCCTATGCCGATGTGGCCGGGTCCGACCACGTGCGCTGTACGCTGGAGGCCGGCGACGGCACCCGCCTGAAGGCCATCGCCTTTCGCGCCGTGGGCAGCGAGCTTGGCGAATACCTCTTGAGCGAACGCGGCAACCCGTTGCATGTGGCGGGCCGGCTGGGGCTCGATGACTGGGGCGGCAGCCTCAAGGCCCAGCTCATGATCGAGGACGTCGCCGAGATCAAGCCGAGGTGACGCGGCGAAAAGGCAGCATGCGCATGAGAACATCATCGCGGTCGCGGAAATGATGCCAGAGCGCCGCCGCCACATGCAGGGCGAGAAGCGGGATCCAGAAGTGGGTGAGCGCGGCGTGCAGATGTTTCATCGTGTCCGGTGAAAAATAATGCCAGCCCGGAAAGGCCGGAATCATCAGGTAGCCGAACACATCGAGCCCCGAACCGCTGCCGAACGCGCCCGCGTACTCCAGCGAATGCGAAATCCAGCCGGTCAGCGGCATGAGCAGCATGAGGGCATAAAAGGCCAGCGCCATGGCGCGCGCCGCCCAGCGTTGCCAGCAGGGCATGGCGGCGGGGTAGGGCGGGGCAGGGGTGAGAAGGCGCCAGGCGATGCGCACCAGCGTCAGCACCAGCACGGCAAGGCCCGTCAGCGCATGCAGCACGTAGGCCGGATCGAGGGGCGCTGAGTCCTTGACGCCCTGCTCGAGAAAGAAGGCGGCGACGATCAGCAGGGCAATGCTCCAGTGGAGCATGATCGACACGCCATCATAGCGCACGGACATGAAATCTTCCTCTTGGCCGGCGCCATGCCGGCATCGCCTTGCATGACGGGGCGACGCGGCGAAATCCGTCGCGCTGACGCTTGCGCCCCCCCGACTTCACCACTATAGAGGGCCCCTGTTCGCAAAGCCCAGATGCGCCCTTCGTCTATCGGTCAGGACGTCAGCCTTTCACGCTGGAGAGACGGGTTCGATTCCCGTAGGGCGCGCCAAAGCGGCGGCAAACTGTCGAGCGCGCAAAGCTTTCGCCAAATCAAGAATCTGTCATCCACTTGTGTCATGCGCACAGGCCGAAAGCCGATGCTACTCGCGCGTTGACATTCTCGCTAGCACGATGACGCCCCTTGTTTCCGCCACCCCATCACCGAACGCCTTCGGCCGCCTATGTCGGGGCGGCTTCCGGGCGAGGTGCTACAGCGCTAGCTGCTGCAGGATTCGAACTCGTCGATCAATGTCTTCGCCCCAACCCCGACCTCGAAGGCCCGACGCTCGATGCCATGAGTTTGAGCCAGAACGTCGTCGATGTGACAAGTGGCCATGCGAACATCCACTTTACCTTGAACGCAAGTGATGACGTATCCGGATTCAGTCGACCAGATAGCGGCGCTTGCATCTATATCTACGGAGCGGCAGGTAATGGCAGCTCTCAAATTACCGGTGGAACTGAAATTGATCCGGTGATCGAGTGCAATGTCGGGGTTGGAGAGGGTGCCGTGCCGGGCATGCATGAAATCGCCTATGTCATTCTGGACGACAACGTTTATCACGAAACAACCCTTGGGGCGGCTGAACTCCAGGCCATGGGTCTGCCGGCCGGCGTTAGCGTGATCAACGACGACGACGTGATCTGATCGAACGAATGGGTCATGGGGCGCAATGGTTGCACCATCACGGCCCATTTCCAGGTGGACGTCCGCCTTCCTGGCACGTAGGTCGTTTGTGGACCGGCCAAACTACTGCTGAAGGCCGTCGATGCAGACTTCCGCCTTGCCCTTGAAGGTTGGGATCGACCGGTAGAGCAGGTCGATATGGTCGATGCCGCGTTTGTCGCCTATCAGATCGATGGGGCGCGATATGCTTCCCGCGCGGACAATCTCGTGCGCCTTGATATCCTGGCGGTAGCCGTTGCCGAAGGTGACACGGATGCTGAAGAACTCGACCGGCGCTTCCTTCACGCGCAGCCTGATACGGGTGAAGGTGCCGTCCTTGTGCCCCACTTGCACGCTGTCGTGATCGACGAGGAATGCGACGCCCTTGCAGCCCAGTTGCACCCATTGCGCCGGCGGGGCGCCTTCGACGCCGTAGAACAGGATCTTTGCCGGGCCATAGGGCACATAGGTGACCACGATTTCCTTGATGGCGCGGTCCTTGCCCTTCAGATCGATGACCCGCGACGACGAGTTGGCCTTGAAGGTCTGGCGCACCGGTATGTCGTCGATCATGCCATTGCCGTAGATGACCTTGAGGTCCAGCACTTCGACGTCGCTCTGGCGCACTTCCATGCGCAGCGCCTTGAACGTGCCCTGCTGGCCGCCGACCGAAAGGGTCTCGCGCTGGGGATGCACAACAACGGCCGCCGTTCCCAGCAGTTGTTCCCCGGCCAGCACCGGCCCGGCCGTCATCACACCCATCGCCGCCGTCATGACGGCCATCTTCAACCACTGAACCATGAGAGCCTCATTCCCTTGGGTTAGCATTTTCGCCCGGCCGCAGTTTGCGCGATCGGGCCTGGCTTGACAACCGGCCGCATAGGCGGGCCGCGCCCGCTCGTCGCCGGCCGCGTTCACCATGAATGGCAAATGAACGAAGCGTTAAGGGCCGGTTCAATTCCCTCTGCTATGGTGGTGCTCAAGTTGCCCGACAGGGCTTTTTCTCTGCAATGGAGGCTGCCATGCTCGAATTTGACATGCACGAGGTCGAATTTCTCGCTCCTGCCCATGATGAAGCTGAGCAGCGCGCACCGGCATGGTCGCCGACCATGGAGCTTTATGCCGAACTGGGCCTCCTGACCGTTGCGGAAAGTGAAGCGGAGCGCGCACCGCGCCGCTGAGCATTGTCGCAGAAGCCCACCATTTCCGGTCTCAATTGACGTACCGTCGCCGGCTGATCGATGCTACAGGAAGCCATCGTCCAGACTGCGGCAACCGTTCGGAGACCGCCATGCGCATTGTCATTTACGGAACCGGCGGGGCCGGCGGCTATTTCGGGGCACAACTGGCGCTTGGCGGCCACGACGTCACGTTCATCGCCCGCGGCGAGCACCTTGAGGCCATTCGCTCGACGGGCCTGATCGTCGAGACGCCCGAAGGTGAACTGATCGCCCGGCCGGCCCTTGCCACTGACGATCCGACGCAAGTGAAAGACGCCGATGTGGTGATCCTCGGCGTCAAGGCCTGGCAGGTGAAGGATGCCGCCTTGGCCATCGAACCCATGTTGGGCGAGGGCGGTTTCGTCGTCCCGCTACAGAATGGCGTCGAAGCGGCGGGCGAGCTTGCCGATGTGCTGGGCAAAGGGCGGGTGCTGGGTGGCCTGTGCGCGACCTTCAGCCGGATTGCCGCGCCGGGCCGGATAAAGAGCATCGGCGGCATCAACATCATCCGCTTTGCGGAGCTGGACAACCGCAAGAGCGCACGCACCGAAGCCTTGCGCCAGGCTTTCGAGGAGGCCGGCGTCAAGGTTCAGATCCCTGGCGATATCCAAAGAGCCTTGTGGGAGAAATTCCTGATCGTCACAGCCTTCGGCGGCGTCGGCGCCGTGGCGCGCGCGCCCATCGGCATTCTCCGCACGCTGCCCGAGACTCGGGCGCTGCTGGAGGCCTGCATCGGGGAGGCAGCCACCGTGGGGCGGGCACGCGGCGCGGCGCTGAAGGAAACAGTGGTAGCCGATACGCTGAAATTCATGGATACCATGGCACCGGACAGCACCACGTCGCTGCAACGCGACATTGCCGACGGCAAACCCAGCGAGCTCGATTACTGGGCGGGGGCGGTGGTGCGGCTGGGGGGCGAGGCCGGCATCGCCACGCCCACCCATACCGTCATCTATCATGCCCTGTTGCCGCAGGAACTGCGGGCGCGCGGCGAACTGGCGTTTCCCGCCTGAGGCCTACCAGTGCCCGGTGTTGGGCATCGAGGTCCACGGCTCCCTAGGCGCCTGGGCATCACCTTTCTGCAAGAGTTCGATGGAAATGTTGTCGGGTGAACGCACGAACGCCATGCGCCCGTCGCGCGGCGGGCGATTGATGACGACACCCTCATCCATGAGCTTCTGGCAGGTGGCGTAGATATCGTCGACGGCGAAGGCGAGGTGGCCGAAGTTGCGGCCTTCGCCGTAGGGCTCGGGGTCCCAGTTATGGGTGAGTTCGATCTGGGCGCCCGGCGTTTCCGCCGCCTCCAGAAAGATCAGCGTGAAGCGGCCTTGCGGATAGTCGTTGCGCCGCACCTCCTTGAGGCCGAGCTTGTTGCAATAGAAGTCGAGGGACTTTTCGACATCCGATACGCGTACCATGGTGTGAAGATATTGCATGGGGGAATTCGCTCCTGGAATTGATCTGGAAGCCGGCACGCTTGCGCGGCGTGCCGGCTCTGCTTGCAATCGCAAACCGCTGGAAGGCCGTCTATTTGGTGGCGTCTTCCTGCGACACCAGCCGCAGATAGGGACGCGGCGACTTCCAGCCCTTGGGGTACTTCTTCCTGGCATCGTCGTCGGAGACCGACGGCACGATGATCACGTCCTCGCCCTGCTTCCAGTTGACCGGGGTTGCCACCTGATGCTGGGCGGTGAGCTGGAGGCTATCGATCACCCGCAGGATCTCGTCGAAATTGCGCCCGGTGCTCATCGGGTAGGTGATCATCATCTTGATCTTCTTGTCGGGGCCGATGACGTAGACATTGCGCACCGTGGCATTGTCGGCGGCGCTGCGGCCCTTGGCACCCCCGGTGGCATTGGGGTGGATCATGCCGTAGAGCTTGGCGACCTTGAGATCGCTGTCGCCGATCATCGGATAGTTGACGGCATGGCCCTGGGTCTCCTCGATGTCCTTCTTCCAGCGCTTGTGGTCATCGACCGAATCGACGCTGAGGCCGATGATCTTGCAGTTGCGCCTGGCGAATTCCGGCATCAGCCCGGCCATGTAGCCGAGTTCGGTGGTGCACACCGGCGTGAAATCCTTCGGGTGCGAGAAGAACACGCACCAGCTGTTGCCGAGCCACTCGTGAAAGTGGAGCGAACCTTCGGTGGTTTCCGCGGTGAAATCGGGGGCGGTGTCGCCGAGTTGCAGGGACATTGGATGATACCTCCTCGTTTAAGATGAACGGCCGGAACACTTGGCAGTGCTTATAGGTCACGAGCGGCCGCAAGGACAGGCCCATTTCCGCCGCAGCCCGCCCGGTCCGGGGCGGGGCATTGGCGCTATTGCACTTGATTTTACGCCATCTTGCCGTGTTTAGTGAAGCCGGCATGGCGGGGAGGGCGGTGTCGGCCATCTTCCCCGTCCTTATCGATGTTCTACAGAGAGGATCCATCCCCCATGGCAACCCGCCGGAGCCGCAAGAGCGGGCAGGGGAGCGAAAGCGAAGGCTCCGCCGCGCTCGGCAAGACCATCCAGCGCCTGCGCAAGGCCTACAACATGTCGCTGGGCGAACTGTCGGAGCATTCAGGCGTCGCCAAATCTATCATCTCGCAGATCGAGCGCAACGAGACCAACCCCACCATCTCCACGGTGATCCGCCTGTCGCGGGCGCTCGATACCACCATAGATGAAGTGCTGCGGCCCGACGCATCGCCCAATTTCATCGAGTACCAGCCGCGCTCGGGCATCCCCATCCTGGAGAGCCAGGACGGGCTGTGCCGGCTGGCGATTGCCGGCCCGCTCAACCTGGTGGAAGTGATCCAATGGTACGATTTCCACGCCCGCCCCGGCGGCGTGCTGGAATCCGAACCGCACCAGACCGGCACCATCGAGCACCTTTACGTGCTCACCGGTGAGATCGAGATCATGGTGGGCGAAGAAACACGTACCATCAAGTCAGGCGAATCCCTGCGCTATCGCGGCGACCTTCCCCATCGCCTCGCCAATAGGGGCACGGGCGATGCCCATGCCACCATGGTGCTGGTGCTGCGGCCCCCGATCACTTAGAGGCTGATCACGGGACCGCACACGCTGACGGCGGCTACCAGCAGGTCCGGGTGGTGACCTTCTTTCTCACCGTGCCCTGGCCCTCGATGTAAATCTTCCTGTAGCCGGTCGTGACCTTGCAATGGTCGGAGCGATAGGGGCGGGTGTAGGCATAGGGCCTGGCGTAATAGCCGTTATAGTAGGGCCCGCCGTAATAGTAGGCAGGGTAGGGCGGATAGTAGTAGGGCGCATAATAATAGCGCGGGCCCCAATAGCCGAAAATGCCGGGAATGCCGATATGAACCCTGACGCCGGCTTCGGCCGGTTGAGAAACGGCACCCATGCCGGCAACGGCAACGCAAGCAGCGGCCACGCCGCCCAAGACGATTTTCCGCAACATCATGATGTACTCCAAACGGGTTGACTTCGCTCTCGGCGTACTGGCTCGTCCCGTCCGGCAGGAGAGCCTGTCAGCACCAGTCGCCCGCGATGAGGCAAATTATCGTACTGCAAAGCTGAACAAAACCTTATAGGGCCGTTCATCTGTCGTTCATCTCCGACCCAGGACCAACTGTCGGCCGGCACGATGCCGTGACCGTCGGCACAACGCCTCACGGCCCTGCCTCACCAGAACCTAGAAAATGAAGTCGTGCGCCGAATAGGCGAGGCCAAAGCCGATCTGATCGGTGTGAATGCCATCGAGCTCGATCGTGTTGGCACCATCGTGGATGACGGCAAAGCCGGTCGCCGTATCGGTCGTGATGTGATTGTGCACGAGTTGGGCAAATTTCGTGATGCTGTCGGCGACATGCGAAAGATCGATCTTCTCGTTGTCGCCGCTCGAAAAGTCAGTGATGGTGTCGTGGCCGAATCCGTCAGAGAAAACGAAGGTGTCGGCACCGAAGCCGCCGGTCAATATGTCGTTGCCATTGCCGCCGTTGAGCAAGTCAGCGCCCGCGTCCCCGAACAGATGGTCGGCCCCCGCCTCGCCATACAGCATGTCGGCGCCGCCGCCGCCGCGAAGCCTGTCCTGGCCTCCGTCGCCCATCAGCTGGTCATCACCGCTGCCCCCGAACAGGTGGTCCTGGCCGATACCGCCCAAAAGGCTGTCATTTCCGCTATTGCCGTAGAGGGTGTCGCTGCCCTGGACGCTCGAGATGAGGTCGTTGCCATCACTGCCGCGAATGAGATCGTTTCCCGTTCCAAGATGGGCATTGGCGCCGGTCCCAAGCTGCATGACATCGTCGCCGGACGTTCCGGTGAGATGAAGACCGGACGGCGCCGGCTGCGTGGAACTGGAGCTGGCGGTGATATAGCAGCTGTCATTGCCGCCACCGACGTCGCCAAAGTAGAGATAGCGCCCTTGCGTGCTCACCGCACCCGTCAGGCTGAAAGTTATCGAGCCACCCTCGCCAAGCGAGATTTCGCCATTGGGCGACCCATTCGACCCGTCGAGTGCGCTCAAGGTCGCCAGCGCTTCGCTATACTGTTGACTTCCGGTGGTTCCGAAAAGCTGGGCGGTATTCCAGATCGCATTGTCGCCGGTATGCCAGGTCGAGAGAAAGCCGGCATTGAACACGACACCGGCGGACGAGAAATCAAAGCCGCTCTGGCCGGGCAACTGCGAAGCCGCCGTGGCTGCGTCAGCCGTCACCACATCGGACATTTCGATGAAATCGAGATCAAACCCGGAGGCACCGCCGGTGCCGCCTGAAATGACGTTGTCGTCGTGGACGGTTATGGAGCCAACCGAAGAAAGACCGCTGGCGCCCAGATCCACGCGATAAATCCCGACATCGCCAATCTGGCCGATCAAGGTCGGCAACATGTGCTTCGGTGTGGGAGTCGCGTGCTTGTCGAAGCCCAGGACATCCATGATATTGAGATCCAGGGTCGTCAGCTTGTTGCCGCCGACCGTTTCGTTGAACGGATCGATGCCCTGGACGCCGCTATTGAGGAAGTCGCCGGGATCCGAACTGATGCCGAAATCGGCCAGCTTGGTATTGCCGCCGTCGATTGAAAAATATGCCGGCGTTGCCGGAATGGCCGACCCGAAGACGTGCGTGCCGGAATGATCTTCATTGTAGCGGAACAGATCGAGGCTCGAACCATTGGTGCGACCCATGGCATGGGTCAGTTCGTGCAGCGCGCCGGCGATCAGCACATCGCCTGTGAAACCGGTGCCCATGCCGACCTGGCCATCGAGAATGGTACTGTCGCTGGTGAGCAGTCCCAGCGCCTTTTCCTGCGCCGAACTGATCGTGATCGCTGAATGGCCCTCGATCGACGAGCCGCCCGGCAGCGAGGCAACAGCCTTGTGATCGATGCTGGTGGTCGCATCGCTGGACAACAGGCTTTTCAGGCCGGAATAGCTCTCGGTTGTACCGTTGGAGAACCCCCCGACCGACACGTTCTGATTCTGCAGCGGCGTGCCGTTGTAGGTGCCGTAGCCGACTGAGATATTGACGACGATGTTGTCGGTAAAGGCAGCGTCCAGCATGTCGGCAGCGATTTGCATGCCGTCCCTGAAGCTCTGCGGCGCCGCCAAGGCATCCTGCTCGTATTCGAGGTTAATGATCATTCTGGCACCAACCTTTCAGTGGCCTGATGAAGCAGATCGGGATCGGCGGCAAAGAACGCCCGACGGCGCAGGTGCGTCCTGCGGGCGCCAGGGCGCGAACAAACGGGTTTGATGCTAGTCGACGTCGAGGGGCAACCGCGGGTATCGATCCGGACGACCGCATCGCTGTTGTCCGCGAGTTCATCCTCTGCGAATGCTGCAAAGTGAGGACCGCTACGATCCTGCAACTCCGTGATCAGCCGATGGACGCGAAATATGCATCTCAACCTGGTCGCTGCGACCATCGCAATCTCTCTCGGTCCGACGCAGCCGCCCCATCTCCTCATCATGACATCACTTTGGTGAGGGCTTATCAATGCGAAAATGGACGGGGTTCATACCGGCCAGCCACGGGCGCGGCCATGCTAATTGAGCGTAATGCCGGGATTATTGCTTCGCGACGTTCGAATGAGGCGAAGTGCCGCACCACCGCCACGCCCGCCGATCCGCTTGACCGAATTGGGCAAACACGATCGCCGCGCGACCATCTCGCCAATGCCGGGATTCGCCACCGGCCACGCAAGCCCCAGTGCCTCTACCGCATCGGCGCCAGGCCCTTGACCACGCCCGGCTGCAAGACCGCCGGGTCGTAGGGCTGGCGGGCGAAGACCTCGCGCACCAGCGGCTCGAAACTTTCCAGCGGATCGCTCTCATAATCGGGATCGAAGGACGACTGGTCCCAGCGCTCGCAGAAGTCGACGCAGGTCCGGTAGTAGGGGCTGTCCTTGAAATTTTCCCGCTCGAACTGGTTCCAGCCGTAATGATGGGCATAATAGACCATCTGGAAGGCGGCATGGTGCTCGATGACCCACACTACTTCCTCGGGCATGAACGGGCGCACGATCTCGGCGGCGAAGCGGTCGTGGTTCTGCGGGGCGAGGCCGTCGCCGATATCGTGCAGCAGCGCCGCGACGATCCAGTCGGTGCTGGCGCCGTCACGGCGCGCCCGGGTGGCTGATTGCAGGGCATGGTCCAGGCGGGTGATCTTGTAGCCGGGCAGGGTTTCGTCGGCCTGCATGGCCAGTTCGCGCAGGACGCGGTCCGGCGTCATGGCCAGATGCGGCCCTTCCAGCTCGCGCAGCATCAGATAGTCCTCGCGCGTCCCGTCCTTCATCTGGGTGAACTTCACAGTGGGCTTGTTCATCGCTTCATCCATCCATTGGATGCCGGGTCCGGATCCGGCGGAACTATTATCACTCTGGCGCCCGGCGCGCGCCCCAAAAGCAACTCTCAAGCTGCCTTGAGCTGCCGTTCGCGATGGAAGATATAGAGACCGGCGGCAATGATCAACGCGGCACCGAGATAGGTCCACACCCCCGGCAACTCGGAAAAGAGCACCAGGCCGTAGATGGTCGACCACACCAGTCCGCCATAGGTGAAAGGCGCCACCACCGAGGCCGGCGCCGACCTGAGGGCGCGGATCAGGCACAAGTGTCCGATGCCGCCCGCCATGCCGATGAACACGAAGATCGCCCAGTGGCCGAGAGTAGCCGGCATCACCCATTGCTGGGCCGTGGGAACGGCAAACACCACGGTGCCGACCAGCGCGGTATAGAACAGCGTCGTGGCCGGCGGGTCGTAAACCCGCACCTTGCGGGTGATGATCTGGTAGAGCGCATTGGTGAAGGCGGCGGCCAGAAGGAAAAGCGCACCGGTCGAGATACCGTCGATGCCGGGCCTGACGATGATGAGGGCGCCGACAAAGCCGACGGCGACGCCTGACAGGCGCCGCAGGCCCACCTTTTCCCCCAACAGCGGTACCGACAGGACGGTGATGAGGATGGGGGCCAGAAACATGATGGACGTGGCGGTCGCCAGCGGGGTCGTGCGGACGCCGACGAAGAACAGCGCCGTGGTGATGGCGAGCAGGCCGGAACGCAGCAATTGCAGCGACGGCTTGCGGCTGATCAGATCGCGTCGCAGGTTGGGCGCCATGACGATTGCGCCGAAGGCCAGCGCCACGGCGAATCGCATCCATACGACCTCAGCCACCGGATAGGATTGCAGCAGGAACTTGGCGCCGGCATCGAGACTCGTGAACCAGAAGATGGTCACCATCATCCAGCCGATGCCGGTGACTGCATTTTCCTCATGCGCCGGCTGCGCGCCCGCCACCATGGCCATCTGCTGTCAGTTCCCTGAAAGCTATGAATTCGGGTCAGGACCCTTTGGCTGCCCTGCAGCTTGGCCTATAGACCGGATCGCCTCCTGCCGCCATGCCATATTGGGCATGCAACGGTTGCGCTTGCAGCATGCCGGCCAGCCGGGCGCCCTCGTCACCAGCGGCAGCGACATGCTAGGCTGCGGCAACCACCATCAACCAATACGACAAGGCTTACCCCCGAAAAGATGAACGAACCTGTCTCACAAGTGGTGCCCGCGAGCGAGCGCACCACGCTCATCGCCACGGCCATCGCGGCGGCGACCCGCAAGACACGCGTGCCGTTTCGCAATGCCTATACCGAGGTGCCGGTCGTCTCGCTGCCGATCTCCGTGCCGGTCTACCGGGTCGACAACGGCCGCCTCGGGGCCCTGGAGAAAAGCTATGTGCGCGAGCACGATCTGGCGCCTGCCTATTTTCAGGACAAGCGTGAAGAGCTTCAAGTCCAGAGCGTGCTGCACGGCTTTCTGAGCGCCCTTGCCGAACGGTCCGAGGGGCCCATCAGACAGGAACTTTCCCGCATCGGTACCCAGATCGAGCCGCTTCTCGTCACCGTCGAGGGGGTGGTGATCAACGGCAACCGGCGGCTGGCGGCGATGCGCGATCTGCTGGTGCAGGACGCCGCGCGCTATGCCGCCTTCCAGTCGGTCGAGGTGGCGGTTCTGCCCGCCGAGGCGACGCCGGCCGACATCGAGCTGATCGAAGCGGTGCTGCAAATGGCGCCGGAGACCAAGCTTGCTTACGGCTGGATCGACAGGCGCCTCAAGCTGCGGTTTCAGCGCGATGTCCTGGAATTGCCGGTTGCCGACATCGTGGAAAACTACCGGCTCTCCGATGCCGGTCAGATCGAGCGCGAGCTGGCCGAACTGGCGCTTGCAGAGGACTATCTGCGCGACTTCCTCCGCACCCCCCACGTCTATGCCGCGATCGACTGGGCCGAAGAGCCGTTTTCAAAGCTCGCACAGCGGCTGGAAACCTATTCGGATCCGACTATCCGCGCCGTTTTCCGCTGCATGGGGTTCTGTCTCATCGCCGCGGCCACCGGCGATGAAAAGCTCCGGCCGATCCGCGTCTTTCCCTTCGTCAACCCGCACCCGGCCTACCTGCAGAACGTCCTCCAGCACCGCCTGGGCAGCGAACTCGACCTGTGGCCTGCCCGCAGCGACGAGGAAAGCTTCGATGCCCTGAAGGCCGATGATCGCCTCAAGCTCACCGAGGCGCTCGGCGCCAGCGAGCAAGCCGGCGAGCGGGCGTCCCTCATCCTGAAGATCGTCGATGACATCATCGAAGAGTTCAAAGACGGTCCCAATCCGCAATTCGTCGTCCAGCGGTTGCGCCAGATCACCCGGATGGTCACCCGCATCGATGTGCAGAAGCTGACGCTGGCCCAGCGCAACCAGATAGCGCGGGAACTGCAACGCATCACCGGGTTGCTGGCGATCGGGGGCGAGGGCCGGCAGAAACCGGCGGCGGCCCGCGGCGGCGTCCTCGTCAATGTCGCACAATCGCTGGAGCAAACCGGCAAGTCGATCCTGCGCGATATCCGCCGGGCGCGGCAGAAGTAGCGGGCTCGGCCTGCAGGAAGGCTCAAGCGATAGCGATGTGGGCCGGCAGCGGCGATTACCTGAAGGTCACGATGCGTTTTACCAAATGTCGCCAATGCCTTGGGTGTGCCGGAGGCTCGCATCTGAGTCAGGTCGGGTGCACTTCTGGTCGATCAAGACGCCAACCTGCGGTCACGGCAAATACACTATATTCACCCGAACCCGGGTTTGTACTATGGTGCAGACCAATCTGAACCAAGAACACGAACTCTCCTGCACTACAACTGGCCGCACTTCGCCGCAGTCCCATGCCGGACGGCCAGGCGGTGCGCGAATTCTTTTGGCCGAGGAGGTTCACCGCCACTAACGGCGGTCATTGCATAGGCAACGCCGGCGCGACGGCGGCCTTGATCGGAGATATTCCATGACAGCCTTCAACATCACCAGCTCATCTTCGACGCCACAGACCCTCAATTCAGGCGAACTGGGCTACATCGGCCGCAACGGCGCTCTCGTCGTCCCCGGCGGCACCGCCGTCACCATGAACGATGGGGCTAAACTCATACTCGATGGCTCCATCGCCAGCACAGCGACTGGCGTGAACCTCTTCGCCAGCGGAACGATCAGCATCAGTCCGACCGGCGAGATCAGCGATGCTGCAAATATCGGCATCGTGGTCGCCAACCCGGGTCAAAAGGACATCCACAACGCGGGGTATATCTACGGCAGCAGTCATGGCATCGGCTGGCAAGCATCAGGCATCGACACGCTGAGCCTGAACGTGGTCAACAGCGGGACGATCTTCGGCGGCAACCATGCCGGGGTCTTCGGTTTGGGAATCGGCAGCGAATCCACGATCCAGAATTCGGGCACGATCGAAGGCGGCGAATACGGCATCGAGATGCGGTCGCTCAACGATGCCACCTGGTCGGTGGTCAACAGCGGCACGATCATGGGTGGCGTAGGCATCTTCGATGAAGTGCAGAACACCGATTCCGAGGTTGTGAACACCGGGCAGATCATCGCCAGGGACGGGTCCATGGGTTTCATGGCCCTGGACCTGCATGACGGCATGGACCGGCTGATCAATTCCGGGGAGATCATGGGCGCCGTAGATTTCGGCACCGGCGTCGGCACCGACGTGCTGCGCAACACCGGCGCCATCCATGGCGACGTCTCGGGCCTTGGTGCCGGCAGCCTGATCGTCAACGGCGGCCTGATCGACGGTACATTCACGGGCTCGACCGGCGCCGACTCGATGAAGAACTGGGGCGTGATGGCCGACGTGTCGCTGGGCGACGGAAGTGACTTTTTCCGCAATATCGGCCACGTGGTCGGCAATATCGATCTGGGCAAAGGGAGCGACCTGTTCAAAGGCTGGGGCGGTACGGTGGACGGCACCATTCATGGCGGAGCCGGCAGCGACACCATCCTTGGCGGCCTTGCAGACGATGTGATCTTCGGTGAAGCCGGCGACGACGTGTTGAAGGGCGGCAATGGCGACGACACGATCACCGGCGGTCCTGGCCGGGATATGATGTCGGGCGGGCACGGCTTCGACACTTTCAACTTCAATTCGCTTGCCGATTCTGCCGCCAATGGGCAACGCAACCATATCCTCGATTTCAAGCAGGGTGAGGATGTGATCGATCTGTCGACCATCGATGCCAAGGCCGGCGTCAACGGCAACCAGGCATTCCATTTCATCGGCTCAGCACCGTTGAGCGGAACCGCCAAAGGCGAACTCCATGCGGTCAATTCAGGTGCCAACACCCTCGTTGCGGGGGACACCAACGGCGATGGCAGCGCAGACTTCTCCATCCTGGTAGTGGGCGTTCATGGCCTGACAGCGGAGGACTTCGTGCTGTAGCGATGGACACCAGCGGTTTGTCGGTTCTGACAATACCCGCTGCCTTTCAGACAAGGAGGCTTTCAACCTCATAGGGCAGTCCGAGCAGATCGAGGCTGATGGCGACGCGGAGCGCAGTGGGCGGGAGATGGCCTCCAACCAGTTTCATGGGGCTGTCTCCTGGACAGGCAGCGATTTCGCTTGCTGTGCCTTCAGCCCAGCATGAACCGGGTCAGGTTGTCCGACACCTCATCTGCCGCCTCGACCAGGATCGAGTGCTTGTAGCGGGGCAGGATGACGAGTTCCGAGTTCGGCAGGGCTTCAGCGATCAGCTTGTTGAGGCGCGGGTTGCAGCCGCCGTCGTTCTCACCCGTCAGTACCAGCGAAGGGGCGGTGATCTCATGCAGCCATGGCCCCATCTCGGTGCCGGCATAGATGCGGAACACGTTCATGAAGACGTCTGGATCGGTGTCCACCACCTGCTTCAGGCGGCGCGCGATCAGGTCCGGATTGGCGGCGATATAGTCATCGGTGAACCACCGCGCGGTCAATGTCTCCAGGACTTGAGGAATGCCCTTTTCCTCCATGGCCCGGACCACGCCCCAGACCTTGGCGCTGTCGTCTTCGGTGCGGAAGGCGGCGGTGGACAAAAGCCCGAGCGACAGCACATGACCAGGATATTTGCGCGCATAGGCCGGTGCGATCTGGCCGCCGAGGGAATGCCCGGCGAAATGGGCCCGGTCGAAGCCGGAGCGCTGGCGCACCCGCTCAAGGTCGGCGACCTGTTCATCGAGGCCGAAATCGCCATCCGGCATGGGCGAGACGCCATGGCCGCGCAAGTCGTAGGAGACGACAGTGAAATGCTTGCGCAATCCCGGCACCATGAAGCGCCAGGCATCGCGCGCTGCACCGATGCCGTGAATGAGGAAAAGGGGAGGGCCCTTGCCCTCCACGGTCATTTCGCAGTCGATGGCCTCGGTCATGGGTATTTGTCGCAGCCCAGTTGACCGCCGAAGCCCCAGTCTTCCTTGTCGACATCGGTGATGACCACCCAGCAGGCTTCACGCCTGGCGCCGGTCGACTGCACCATGGCATCGGTCAACGCTTCGACCAGCTTGCGCTTTTCCTCGCGCGTGCGGCCCTTGAACATTTCAACGCGGATGATCGGCATTTTCTTCCTTTGTGCTCTTGCTTCATTCGGCCGCCATGGCGCGGCGGCGGGGTGAGAAGTGCGGCATCACCTCTTCGGCGATGGCGCGCATGTTGTCCATGGTCTCCTCGTTGGGGGCGCCGAGATTCTGGCTCAATATGATCTCGTCCACATCGGCTTCATGATATTGGGCAAGCTTGTCGATGAGTTCCTGGCGCGTACCGATCAACAGGTTCGACTGCAGTTCCTCGATGCTCTGCTGGCGCGGCAGCGGATGAATGGCACCGCCGGTGACGAGGCCGGGGCCGGAATAGACGTTGTCGAAGCGGGCATAGTAGTCATGCGCGGCTTCGACCATGCGGCGCTTTTCAGCCTCGTTGCGCGCCAGCCAGGCGACCCGCGACAGCGACAGCGTCAGATGGGCGCCTCGCTCCCCCATTTCCGCCTTGGCGCGGTGGAAGGCATTCACCTGATCGAGCATCGCCTGCCTGGTGCCGGCGAGGGGGGTCGTCTGGATGTGGAAGCCGCGCTTGGTGCAGGCATAGATGCCATCCGGCACCATGACCGCCATCATCATCTGGATGGGCCTGACCGGGCGCGGCATCACGGTGAGCGGCTCGAAGTCGTAGTACTTGCCCTGAAAGCTCACGTCTTCCTCACCGAGCAGCTTCTGCAACACGGCAAGCGATTCATCGAATTTCTCGCGACTGTGCTCGATGGGGGTGCCGAGCCGCGACATTTCCACCGCGAAGGCGCCGCGCCCGATACCCAGCACCAGCCGGCCGCCTGTGAGGATGTCGGCCATGATGACTTCACCGGCATAGGTGCGCATGTCGTGCAGCGGCAGGACCGCCACCGAGGTCATCAGCTTGACGTGCCGGGTCTCCGAAGCGAGCCGGACAGCCAGGAGGAGAGGGGCGGGGATGAGCAGGATGTCGATCAGGTGATGTTCGGGAATGGACACCGATCGATAACCCAGATCGTCGGCAAGCTTGCCTTGCGCGATCATGTCGCCAATGAGCCGGCCACCGCCATAGGTCTTGTCCGGGTAGTAAGCGGAGAGGAAGTGGTTGAATTCCATGGTCGGCCTTTGAGAGCAGGTGTGAGCGGGAGTTTGCCGCTGCCCGAAGCTTTTGTAAAACGAATTTAATTTGACAATTGGTTCGAAAATATCGAATTTTCTATCATGAATCTGACTGTCCTTCGAACCTTTCTGATGGTGGTGGAAACCGGCAACCTGAACAAGGCGGCCGAGCGCCTCAACGTCACCCAATCCACCGTGACGGCGCGGCTCGACTCCCTCGATGATGCACTGGGCCAGAAGCTGCTGGTGCGCTCGCGAAAGGGCGCGCAACTGACCAAGGCGGGCTTTGCCTTTCAACGCCATGCCGAACTGATGGTGCGCACCTGGGATCGCGGGCGCAAGGCGGTCGGACTGCCGAAGGGCTTTTCCGGCATGTTCTCGCTGGCCTGCCAGAGCGATGTCTGGGAGGACGCCGGCGAGCAATGGATGGCCGAGGTGCAGGCCGCACACGGCGAACTGGCGCTCGAGGTGTGGCCGGGCGAGATGGCCGAGATCAACCGCTGGCTTGGCAGTGGACTGGTGGACGCAGCGATCACCCTGGCGCCCGCCGTGGCGGACGATGTGTCGTCGTGCGAACTGATGCGCGACCGCCTGGTGCAGGTCGCCACCGTGGCGCGGCAGGTGAAGGCATGGGACGAGCACTACGTCTATGTGGATCTGGGGCCGGCGTTTCGCCGCCAGCATTCGCTTTCGTGGCCGGGCGACGAGACGGCTCACATGACCTTCGGGTGCAGCGCCTGGGCGCTGGCCTACCTGCTGCGCCGCGGTGGGTCGGCCTATCTGCCGTGGCGCCTGGCGGCGCCGCATGTGGCAGCGGGAAGGCTGCACCCGGTCGAGGGGGCGGCTGAATTCTCAAGGCCGGTTTTTCTCAACTGGCGGGAGGCGAGCGCCCTCCAGCATGGCTGGCTGGCAGGCCGCTGACAATGCGAAACCACCCCTAGTGGCTGGTGCCTTCGGAGAAGGTGATCTTGTTCCAGACGTTGTACTTGCCCGAGGGCTTCGACATGGGGAGGCGCTTGATCTCGGCAAAGGTCTTCGCGTCGTAGACGACGACGGCGCCATCCATCTCCCAGATGGAGACCAGGGCGTGGGTGCCGGTGCGGTCGAACTCCACGTGGGCGGCGGTCTTGCCCGGCGCCGGCCGCAGCGTCTTGACGATCTCAAGGGTGCGCTTGTCGATGACGAGGATCTCGTCCTTGTGCGGCCCGAAGAACACGTCGGTCCAGGCGTAGGGGGTATCTTCGTGGCTGCGCATGAAGAAGCCGGAGCCGTCGGTGCCGATGGTCTTGATCACCGACCAGTCGGTCATGTCGATGATGGAGATCTTTGCCTCCTTCAGGTGCGGGGTGGCCATCACCGGCCGGCCGTGCCACATCCACGAGATGCCGGAGCCCAGATGCGGCAGGCCGTTGAGGTCGATGCGCTTGATGTCGCGCCCGACATTGAGGTTGACCACGATGGCCGAGGTGCCGTGGCGCGCCGAGCCGATGAGGTTGCGGTAGTCGGGATCGAAGAAGAAATCGTCCAGCGGCTCGGGCACGGCGATGCGGCGTAGCGCGAACAGGCCCGACGATGAAGCCAGCGCTTCTTCCATGCCCTTTTCGTAGGAATGCACAAGGCCTTCGTGCACCGGCGGGGCATTGGGGTCGGTGGCGATTTCCCAGATCTCCGGCACGTCCTTCAGGGCGGCGATGAAGCTGTTGCGCTGCGGTGCCTGATAGACGGCGGAAACCCGCGACGGGATCTTGTGGCGGTCGGCCACCTGGAACAGCTTTTCCAGCTTGAGGTCGCCGGTCGACAGGATGGCGAGGGTGCGCGGCAGATAGTTGGCGACGGCCAGATGCAAGCCGTCCTTCGATATGGCGATGTTGCGGGAATTGATGCCGGCGCGCACCTCGCCCACCTGCTGAAGGCCCCACAGGTCGTATTTGGTCACCCAGCCATCGCGTGACATGATGAAGACGAAGCGCCCGTCGGGGGTGAATTTCGGGCCCCCATGCACGGCGTAGTGGGTTTGAAAGCGCGCCAGCGGCACGAACTTGTCGCCATCGAGGATGGTGGCATGGTGATCGCCGCTTTCGATCACCACGAAGAGGTTGAGCGGGTCGGCGCTGTAGACGGGTTTGGCGACGGCTTTGTAGGCGGCATTGAAGCTGCGGCTTTGAGCGATTTCCTCAGGGCCCCACACCGGCTCTACGGCGGGCGGGGTCAGCACATAGGCGGCAAGGGCGGATATGTCGTCAGGCTTCAGGCTGGCACCGAACGCCGGCATCTGGGTATCTGGGCGACCGTTGGCGATGACTTTCGCCGCCGCGTCGGCCTTGAGGCGGCCGAGGCTTTCCGGCAGCAGGGCCGGGCCGATGCCGCCGAGGCGCCCCTCGCCGTGGCAGGACTGGCAGTGGCTGCGATAAAGCGCCGTCGCGTCCGGCCCGGCCTTGGCCGGTGTCGCCACGGCCAGCAACATCAGGGACAGAAGAAGGCTATTCAGCCGCCGCATGACGCGTTCCCCTGAAGGGTGTCACCTCAAGGCGCGCCTCACCGCCGGTGACGCCGATCTCCTCATCCGTCAGGTAGCAGGCCGGGTCCTCGGCCCATGGATCGCCGGTCAATTGCATGGCGCGCACCCGGGTGTTACCGCCGCAGACGTCGAAATAGGTGCACCCCCCGCAGCGCCCGGTGATGCGGCGCGGCCTGGCCTTCAGACCCGCCATGACGGGATCGGAGGTATCGGGCCAGATTTCGGAGAACGGCCGCTCCTTCACGTTCCCGAGGCTGTAGTGCCACCAGAAGGTATCGGGGTGGACGTTGCCGAGATTGTCGATGTTGGCGATGTTGACGCCAGAGGAATTGCCGCCCCATTGCGCCAGTTTCGCGCGGATATGGCCTTCGAGGTGCGGAAAGTTCCGGCGCACCCAGAACAGCAGGTAGACGCCGTCGGCATCGTTGTTGCCGGTGACGAACTCGCGGGCTCCCCCGGTGGCGGCATCGGCATAGGCGCGCTCGAACATCAGGTCCATCACCTGCCGCGTCAGGTCGCGGCGGGCATCGTCGCCACGGTTCTTGTTGCCGCGTCCGGCATAGACCAGGTGCGAGAGATAGAACTTGTCGATCTGTTCCGCCTCGGCCAGGTCGAGCAGCGCCGGCAATTCGTGGGCATTGTCCATGGTGGCGGTGAAGCGCATCCCCACCTTGATGCCGTGGTCGCGGCACAATCTGAGACCCGCCAGCGCCTCGTCGAACCCGCCGTCGCGGCGCCGGAACCTGTCGTGGGTCTCCTTCAGGCCATCGAGCGAGATGCCGACATAATCATAGCCGATGGCGGCGATCTCTTCGATGTTATGGACGCTGATCAAGGTGCCGTTGGTCGACAGGCCGACATAAAAGCCCATCTGTTTGGCGCGCCTGGAAATGGCGAAGATATCGCGCCGCATCAGCGGCTCGCCGCCCGACAGGATGAGCACCGGCACCTTGAAGCCTTTGAGGTCGTCCATCACCGAAAACACCTGTTCCGTCGACAACTCGCCGGGAAAATCCACATCGCCCGAGATCGAGTAGCAGTGCTTGCACATGAGGTTGCAGCGCCGGATGAGGTTCCAGATGACCACCGGGCCGGGCGGCGAGCGATGCGCTCCCAGGGGCCTGGGGTCGACGATCTCGTGCATGAACTGGCTGAGGCGGAACATGGTTTTATCCTTCAGGCGGCGATGCGCAGCCCGGTCTTCTTGAGGATGCGGGTGGAGCCGAGCACTGTGTTCTGCCGCGATGCCGGTCCCAGCAACTTTGCGATGCGGGCGACCTTGTCGTCCAACTCGCTGCGACTTTTGCCATGCACCATGGCAAACAGGTTATAGGGCCACAAAGGCAGATGGCGCGGGCGCAGGTAGCAATGGCTGACGAAGGAAAGCGCCCCGACGCGGGTGCCCAGTTCGGCGGCCCTTTCATCATCGACGTCCCACACGGTCATGCCGTTGTGGGTAAGGTCGAGGGCATAGTGGTTGGGCACCGCGCCGATGCGCCGGATGATGCCGGCCTCCAGCATGCGGGCGAGGCGGGCGCGGACCTCGGCGCCGTTGAGCCCGATGGTCGCGCCGACGGCGTCATAGGGGCGATTGACCAGGGGCAGGCCGGATTGCGTTGCAGCGATAATGGCGCGGTCGAGCGCGTCGATGTGGGCGGTCCTGCTCATGCGTCCACCCTGAAGCCGATGAAGAATTCGCGCTGCTTGGGAAAATCACAGACCACAAGCCCCGTTTCGCCCTCGATGGCGGCGATCACCCGGGCGATGCTGGCGGGATCGTCGGAGGCGATCACGAACCACATGTTGAGGGCGTGGTCGCGGGCGTAATTGTGGGCCACTTCACGGTGTGCGTTGACCCTGGCCGCCACCTCGTCGAAGCGGGCAGGCGGCACCGCCATGGCGGCCAGCGTCACCGCCCCGCCGAGTGCCTCGGCGTTGTACATGGGCCCGAAGCGCGACAGGATGCCAGCCGCCAACAGCCGTTCGAGGCGCTCGACCAGGGTCTCCTCGTCGATCCCCAGCGCTTCGGCGGCTTCACGGTAAGGTTCGTCGCTCAAGGGAAAGCCGCCCTGCAACGCATTGATGATGGCGCGATCGGTGGTGTCGAGGTCGAGGGCGTTCATGCAGCACCTCGTTCGAGCGGGGCAAATCGGGCGCCCGCCTGCTTGAAGCAACGCCGCGAGAACAGGACGGCGCCATCATGGCCGGCAAGACCGGTCGCCAGTTCGATCTCGGCAAGGCGCGCCAGCACCTCGTGGCGCTGGCGCCCGTGCACCATGGCAAAGAGGTTGTAGGGCCAGTCCGGCGGGCGGCGGGTGCGGCGGTAGCACAAGGTAACGCCCGGACGTTGCGCCAGTTCACCGGCAATGGCATCCACCGCTTTGTCAGCCACGTCCCACACCGCCATGGCATTGGCGGTGAAACCGAGCTTTCGGTGGCGCAGGATGCAGCCGAAGCGCGACACGATGCCGGCCTCGATGAGGCGTTGAAGGCGGGCGAGGACCTTTGCCTCCGACCAGCCGAGCCGGCGCGCGAGGTCGAGATAGGGGCGCGGCGCCAGCGGCAGCCCGTCCTGCAAGGCCGCCAGCAGTCGGCGGTCGTCGTCATCGGCATCGGCGTTCCGGTCGGCCGGCCGGCAAGGTTGCGGCTTTGCCCCGCAGCGATCGAGTGGGAAGCCCAGATCGATGTGATAGGCCCGCTCCAGCGGCAGATCGAGGACGTCAAGGCCCGTCTGCGCAGCAATGCGATCGAGGGTTGCCGCCACCTCGTCGCAGTTGTGGGCAGTTACCACGAACCACAGGTTCAGATCGTGCTCGCGTTCGTAATTGTGGTTGACGGCGGGCTCGGCCGAGATGAGCGCGGCCACCTCCTCGAAGCGCGACGGCGGGCAGCAAAGCGCCGCCAATGTGCTGGCACCGGCGGTATTGGGCCTCACCGCCGCGCCCACCCGCGCCAGGATGCCGGCCTCGCGCAAGCTCCCCAGCATCTCGATCACCTCGCGCTGGGTGAGTTCGACCGGCTGGCCGATGGCGGCATAGGGGGCAGGCGTCAGCGGGAAATCGCGCTGCCAGCCTTCAGCGAGGCCGATGGCCGGATTGACGGGCGACAACGGCATCATCGTCACAGCCCCGTCTTGTTGGCGCGGGCGGTGAAGAAGATGCCCGACGGCTTGTTGACGCTGAGTTCGCCGAGCTTGGCAAAGGTGTGGGTGTCGTAGATGTCGACCCGGTCGAGATCGCGCACCGATATCCACACCTCGTTGCCGCGCGGGGTGAATTCCAGGTGCAGCACGGCGGGGCCGGGCTTGAATTCGTGAATCACCTTGAGGCTTGGTACATCAACGACTTGCACGGTGTCGTTGAGCGGGTGGGCGAAGTTTACCCAGACCTGTCGTCCGTCGGGGCGGGCTTCGGCGAACACCGGCTGGCCGTGCATATGGACGCGGCCGATCTCCTCGAAGGTGCGCGCGTCCATGGCGAGCAACTCGTGATGGCCGACGGCGGGCAGGATGAAGGTGTCGCCGGCCTCGGCCCAGCCTTCCAGATGCGGCATCTTGTAGACCGGGAGCTTCTGCTCGCCGCGGCCGTAATGATCGAGGATGCGGCGGATCACCGGCTTGTCGGCCCATAGATCGACGTGCGCCAGCCCGTCCTCGCCGAACAGCCCGGCGATATAGTGCCGCCCGTCGCCGGTGATGAGGCCGTCATAGGGCTGGTCGCCGGCATGGCCCAGCGAGGTAACCACCGGCGCGCCGGGCTTTGAGAAGTCCGCCATCCAGATTTCGCCGGCCTCATAAAGGCAGAAGACAAAGCGGCGGCCCGGTGCATCGACCAGCCCCACCACCTTGGAGGGCTTGGCGCGCCCCTTCGTGATGGCGGGAATGTCGGCGACCGGATCGAGCGTTTCCGCATCGAACACCTTTACCCCGCCGGGCACGTAGTTGGAGACGGCGACCAGCTTGCCGTCGTCGGAGATCGCCCCGCCGATGGAGTTGCCGGCCTGCATGATGCGCCTGACGATGGTCTGCTTGAGCAGGTCGATCTTGGTCAGACCGCCATCGCGCCCGAACACGAAGGCATAGCGCATGTCGTGGGAAAACACCGTCGAGGCGTGCGAGAGATCGCCCAGGCCCTCCACGCGGCCGAGGATCGAGCGGGTGGTATTGTCGACGATCACCACCGAGCCGCTGGCCCGCTCGATGACGATGCCGAGATCGCCGGTGCCGCGCAGTTCGTCCGCCCCGGCCGCCGCCACGCTCCAGGCGAGCAACAGCGCGGCGATGAGACCGAAAGCCTTCATTTGATCGTTCCTTCTTTCAGCGCCTCGGCGATCCAGCGGGCCTCATCCTCGGCGAGCAACCCGCGCCATGGCGGCATCGGCGTGCCGGGGACGCCATTGAGGATGACCCGGGTGATTGTACCGACCCCGAGATGCTTGAGGTCGGTGGCGCGCAGCGGCTTGCCGAGCCCGCCCTTGAGCGTCATGCCGTGGCACGAGCCGCAGTCCTCGAGCACCAGATAGCTGAGCTGGTGCTGGCGTTCAGGCGAAATGTCGCCGGCCCGTGCGCTCGCGGCGAAGCCGGCGAGGGCAACGCTGCCGGCTATCACGATCGCGCCCGCCCGATGCAGCATCGTCATTCTCCGCAGAAGAGTTCACCTCGAGGGCGCAGCCATCAGACGCCCTCGAGGTGCAGGTCCCGCTTCAGTAGATGTCGTTGCGGGTGTTGTGGACGTTGAATTTGCCGGTCGGGGTGATGAGGCGCTTGTCCTTGATCACCGTCTTCAGCTTCAACGTCTTGTCGTCGACCACCACGATGGCCAATTCCTGTGACTTTGAGTTCCATACCGAGAACCAGATCTCGTCGCCGGCGGCATTGAACTCGCCCTGTACGACGCGGCGTGCGCCCTCGGAGATGCCCGACCAGTCGCCGATCGGCAGGACCTTGTATTCAGGCTCGGCCTTGGCCAGGTCGGCGATATTGAAGACCGCCACCGAGGAGGAAACCTCGGCTTCCGGGTTGAGCGGGCTGTCGACGTAGAGATGCGCCGACTTCGGGTTCGACTTGACGAACAGCGAGCCGCCGCCCTGTCCGGCCACCGTCTGCACCACCTTCCAGGCGTATTGCGGATGGTTGACCGGATCGGTGCCGATGAACGACACCGTCTCGTCGCCCAGATGGCTGGTCACCCAGACCGGCCCGTACTTCGGGTGGATGATGTTGGCGCCGCGACCGGGGTGGGGTTTCTGCCCGCCGGTGTCGACGATGGCCACCAGCTTGTCCTCCTTGGTGTCGACGATGGCCACCTTGTTGCGGGCATTGGCGGCCACCAGGAAATAGCGGCCCGTCGAATCGAATCCGCCGTCATGCAGGAACCGCTCGGCCGGGATATCGGTGGTCCTGAGGTTCTTCACGTCGGAATAATCGACCATGAGGATATGGCCGGTCTCCTTGACGTTGACCACGAATTCGGGCCGGAAGTGCGAGGCGACGATGGAGGCGACACGCGGCTCGGGATGGTATTCCTGGGTGTCCTCGGTCATGCCGCGGGTGGAGACCACCTTCAGCGGCTCCAGCGTCGCGCCGTCCATGATGACGTATTGTGGCGGCCAGTAAGCGCCAGCTATGGCGTACTTGTCCTCGTAGCCCTTGAACTTGGAGGTCTCCACCGAGCGCGCCTCGGAGCCGATCTTGACTTCGGCCACCTTGTCGGGCACCGGCATCCACAGATCGATGAGGTCGACCTTGCCGTCGCGGCCGATGGCGAACAGATAGCGCCCGGAGGCCGACATGCGCGAGATGTGCACGGCATAGCCGGTCTTGATGATGGTGACGATCTCTTTCGAATCGCCGTCGATGAGAGCGATCTCGCCGGCATCGCGCAGCGTCACCGAGAACAGGTTGTCGAGGTCGAGCTTGTTCTGCTGCGAGGTGGGGCGCTGGGCGATCGGCACGATGACCTTCCAGGTCGCCTTGATCTCCTGCATGCCGAATTCCGGCGGCTGGGCCGGTTCATTCAGCAGGTATTTGGCCATCAGCTCGACTTCCACCGGCTTCAGTTCGCCCGAGGTGCCCCAGTTGGGCATGCCGGCCGGCGAGCCGTAGGTGATGAAGTCGCGCAGATATTCGAAGCCGAGCTTCCTGGTGATGTCTGTGGTCAGCGGCTTGCCGGTGGCGCCTTTGCGCAACACCCCGTGACAACCAGCGCAGCGCTGGAAATAGATCTGGTTGGCGTGGGCATACTCATCCGCTGTGAGGACCGGAACGCCCGGCTTGGAGCCCGGCTGCTCGACCTTTTGCTTGTCCAGCACGTTGAGTTCCGGCTCATAGCGCCCGCCAGGAGTCGTTTCGTGCTTCTTGATATCGGCCGGCGCGGGCTTTTGTTCCGCGGCCAGCGGCGCTGTCACCACCATGGCGGCCGTCAGCGCCAGCGCCGCCAGCATGGTCGAATTCCTAGCAAATGTCGTGACGTTCATGACCCTCTCCAGAATCTGCGCGTGTGTGCGTTTTCAGAATGGCATCCGCCGGGGGTCTCTCACCTTGATCAAAGTCAAGGCTCTCCCTTTGAGTCAGCCGCATAGGGTGGAGGCATGAAGATGAGGGGCTTGGCAGGTTGGCTGTTGCTGGGGCTGGTGATGGCAGCGGCGTGGCTGGCGTTCGTCGCACTGGCCGCCAATGCCTCGACCTCTGCCGACCTGCGCAATGTGGCTGGCGAATTGTTCGCCGTCCCCAGCACCGATATCGAAGTGGCGCCATCCACCGGCACGCCGGCCGCCCGCGAAGTGAGGCGCAACGGGCGGCTCATCGGTTATCTCGCCTCGACAGCCGAAGTGACCCATTCGGTGGGCTATTCCGGCAAGCCCATCGACATCCTGGTGGCCATCGACCTCAAAGCCACCATCGTCGGGGCCCGGCTCATCGCCCAGAGCGAGCCGATCCTGACGCTCGGCATCCAGCCATCGGACATCGCGGCCTATGTGAGCGGCTTTTCCCGCTACGATCTGGCGAAGGCGGCGGACCGGCAGGCGGGGAACGGCCTGCCGGATGCCATTTCGGGCGCCACCATATCGAGCGGGGTGATTCGTGACGGCATCGTGCGCACCGGCAGGGCGGTTGCGCTCGCGCGCGGACTGATCGCCGGACCCGGCGGGCGCCATCTCGACATGGCGACGTTTACGCCGCGCAGCTGGCCCGAACTGGTCGATGCCCATGCCATCACCGAACGTCGCATCGAGCTGGGCGAGGCGCGCGCCGCGCTGTCGCCCGATCTCTATCGCGTCGCCGGAACCCCCGACGATGCGATCTTCATCGATCTCTATCTTGCAGTGCTCAACCCGCCGGGCATCGGGCAGAACCTGCTCGGCTGGCACGATTACGAAAAGCTGATGGCCGAGCTGTCGGCCGGCGACACCGCCTTGTTCATCGCCGCCAGCGGGCTCTATTCGTTCAAGGGCACGGCGTGGCGCAAGACCGGGCGCTTCGAGCGCATCGAGATCGTCCAAGCCGACCGTACCATCACCCTCATGGCGGCGGGCCACGGCAATGTGGAGCAGGTGGCAGCCGCCGATCCACCGTCCTTGCGCGAGGCGGGGTGCTTCACCATCCCGGCGTCTTCAGGCTTCGATGCGACCCGACCGTTCCGGCTTTCCCTCATCGTCGGCCACGACATCGACGGGGCGGTGCTGTCGACCACCTTCTTCTTCGACTACGCGTTGCCGGCGGCCTTCCTCACCGGCCCGGCGGTCGATGCCGAAACGCCGCTGCAAGCGCCCGCGCTGTGGGAGGAGAATTGGCGCAACCGGGTGCCGGCCATCGTCTTTACGTCGCTGCTGTTGAGCGTATTGGCGGTCATTCTGGTGTTCCAGGATTGGCTGGCCCAACACTATCGGCTCTATCGCTGGACCCGCATGGGTTTCCTTGCCGTTACACTGGCGGGCCTCGGCTGGGGGCTCGGGGCGCAGCTTTCGGTGGTGCATGTGCTGGCCTTTGCCCAGGCGTTGCGCACCGGCTTCCAGTGGGAGAATTTCCTGCTCGACCCGGTGGTGTTCATCCTGTGGAGCTTTGTGGCGATCGCGCTCCTGTTCTGGGGCAGGGGGGTGTTCTGCGGCTGGCTGTGCCCGTTCGGGGCGTTGCAGGAACTGGTGAACGAGGCGGCACGCGCCATGCGGATCCGCCAGATCCAGGTGCCGTTTGCCCTCCACGAGCGCTTGTGGCCGATCAAGTACGTGATCTTTCTCGGGCTGTTCGCGCTGTCGCTCAAGTCCATTACCCAGGCCTTCGAGGTGGCCGAGGTCGAGCCGTTCAAGACAGCGATCACGCTGCATTTCTGGCGCGCCTGGCCGTTTGCCGCCTATGCCGGCGGGCTGTTGGTGGCGGGCCTGTTCATCGAGCGCTTCTTCTGCCGCTATCTGTGCCCGCTGGGGGCGGCGCTGGCCATTCCGGCCCGCCTCAGCATGTTCCAGTGGCTGAAGCGGCGACCGCAATGCGGCACCGAATGCCGCATCTGCGCCACCCGTTGCACGGTCGAGGCAATCCATCCCGATGGCCACATCAACCCCAACGAGTGTATCCACTGCCTCAACTGCCAGACGCTCTACTACGATCCTACCACCTGCCCGCCGCTCAAAGCCCGCGTGCAGCGCCGCGCCGCCCACCAGGCCGCTGTTGCAAGGTCCGGGCAGGAAAGGCCAACGCCATGACCGCCTCTCGCTTCAACCGCCGCCGCACGCTCTCCATAATGGCGGCTACCGCTGGCCTCCTGTGTCTCGGCGGGCGGGTACCGGACGAGCAGATCAGTGAATGGCGCGGTACCGCGCTGGGGGCCAAAGGGTGCATCCTGCTGGCCGGCATGGTGCGGCACCGGGCGCGCGAGGCCATCGCCACGGCGCTGTCGGAAATCGAGCGGCTTGAGGCCGTCTTCAGCCTCTATCGGACGGATTCGGAGCTTTCCCGCCTTAATGCCTCGGGCCACGTCGACGGGCCGAGCCATGACATGCGCGTCCTAACCGGTCTTGCCCTTTCCTATTGGCGGCGTACCGACGGGGCCTTCAATCCGGCCATCCAGCCTCTGTGGTCGTTCCTTGCCCGCCACTTCGCCGCTCAGCCCACCGCCGAGCCCGACAGCATGCGCCTCGCCGAACTGGTGGGGCTGGCCGATCCTCGTCGCATCAGCCTCGAAGAAGATCGCATCGCGCTGGCGCCAGGCATGGCACTCAGTTTCAACGGCATTGCGCAAGGCTACATCACCGACCGGGTGGCCGAGCTCCTGCGCCGGGCAGGGTTTACCGACGTGCTGGTCGATCTGGGCGAGTTCCGCAGCTTGCCTGGGCGCCCATGGACGATCGCCTTTGCGGATAGTAACGGCAGCGTCGATCTGGCCAACCGGGCGCTCGCCACCTCGGCGCCTGCCGGCACCCGCTTTACCGCCGACGGGCGCTGGCACCACCTGCTCGACCCGGAAAGCGGCCGGTCGGCCGGCGGCTTCATCTCGGTGACGGTGATGGCGGCAAACGCCGCAGAAGCCGACGCGCTGGCCACCGCGTTTGCCGTCTCGCTCCCGCAGGCGGTGCCACGGCTGGCGGCACGCTTTCCAGATATCGACGTGGTGGCGTTGCCGGCTGCCGGCGGGCGGCTGGTGATCGATGGCGGGCAGGCGACATGAACCAGGCACCGCACCGCCAGCCAACGATCCTTTCCTACGGCTTCCGGCCGTTCTTCCTGCTTGCCGGCGCCTACGCGGTCATCGCCATCGCCGCCTGGCTGGCGTGGCTCGGCCTGCATACGATCAACGTGGTCGCCACCCGGCCGACCATCGCCGAACCGCCGCATCTGTGGCACGGCCATGAAATGCTGTTCGGCTATGCCGCCGCCGTGGTTTCGGGCTTCTTGCTGACGGCGGTGCCCAACTGGACCGGGGCGGCACCCGTCACCGGGGCTCGCCTCGGCCTGCTGGTGACCGTCTGGATGGCCGGGCGGGCGGTGATGTGGACCTCGGCCTTCTTGCCGGCCGCGCTGGTGGCAGTCATCGACCTTGCCTATCTGCCGCTCCTGGCGGTGATCGCGGGGCAGAGCCTGATGCAGCGTCCGGCGGCGCGCAATCTCATCTTCCTTGGTCTACTGGGCGTGCTCGCCTTTGCCAACGGGGCGATACATGCCGAATGGACGGGCTTCACCGACGATACCGCCGCATGGGGCCTGAGGCTCGCCATTCTCACCTATGCGTTGATGATCGCCATTATCGGCGGACGGGTGGTGCCGGCCTTTACACGCAACGCGCTGATGCGCCGGGGCAAGACATCAGACCTGCCGCGCAGCATCGCCCGACTGGACGGCCTCGGCATCGTCGCAGCACTGGCGGTGGTGGTTGCGGCTGCCGTCGGATGGCCGCCCGGCATCGGTGCGACGGCTCTCGCCGCGGCGGTCGGCAACGGCGTACGCCTCAGCCTGTGGCGGCCGCTTTCGAGCCTTGGCGAGCCCATCGTGTGGAGCCTGCATCTGGGCTTTGCGGCGCTGGTTGCCGGCTACGCGACACTGGCCGCGGCCGATCTTGGCGGCTGGCCGAGCGAGACCGCTGCATTGCATGTCATCGCCATCGGCGCGATAGGGGGAATGACCCTCGCCGTCATGACCCGCGCCGCCCTCGGCCACACCGGCCGGGCACTTGCCGTCACCCGCCCCATTGCCGTTGCCTATCTGCTGGTGGCGGCAGCAGCGCTGTTGCGCGGTTTCGGCACGCAGCTTCTTCCTGCCCACTATTTCGCCGTCATCGGCCTTGCCGGACTGGCGTGGATCGCGGCCTTCGGGCTGTTCACGGGCGGCTATAGGCGCATTCTCGCCGGTCCCCCGGAGACTTGACTTCCGTCAAGGAAAGCTCGGCTGCGGCCGGCGAACATTGCGACGATGCAGGACCGCCAAGGAGCGGCCAGAAAGAGAGTGTTTCCCCGTGACGATTTCCATTTTCAGCCGCATGCTGATCGCTGCCGCCGCCATTCTGGCGACCGTACCCGCCCACGCCGCTGGCGATGCCGCCAAGGGCGCCAAGGTTTTCAACAAGTGCAAGGCCTGCCACAATGCGGACAAGCCCGCCAACAAGATCGGACCCTCGCTGCAGGGCGTCTTCGGGCGCACCGCCGGGACGGCCGAAGGCTACAAATATTCCGATGCCATGAAGGCCTCGGGCATCGTGTGGTCGCCCGAGACGCTGGGCGAATATCTCAAAGATCCCAAGGCGATGGTGCCAGGCACCAAGATGACCTTCGTCGGCCTCAAGAAGGACGACGACATCGAAGATCTCCTTGCCTACCTGCAAGAGGCGACCAGAAAGCCCGAGTGAGGGGCCTCGGGGCTATTCCGAATCCGCCTCGCCGCCGTGCCGCTCGGTTGCGTAGCGGCGCAGCCTGGCCACATCGGCGATGATGGCGATGTTCTGTTCGATCTGCACGCCCTGGTCACGCAAACGCGCAAAGGCGCGCGACAGGCTCTCCGGCTTCATCCCCAGGCGTCCGGCGATCAGGGTCTTGTCATAGGGCAGCTCGATGCTGCACTCGCCGGCATCGACCGGGCACAGCGACGACAGGAACTCGGCCACCCGCTCAAGTCCGGTGTGGGCCTTGAGTTGCTCGATCTGGCGCACCAGCTCGTGCAGGTGCAGCGAGGTGGAGGCCAGCATCGACAGGCCGATCTCGGCGTTCTCGCGGATGTGGCGCAGCAGATGGCGGGAGGGGACCGACAGGACCCGCCCATCGGTCACCGCCTCGGCGCTCACCGGGTAGCGTCCCTGCATGAAGGCGGCGGCCTCGGCGAAGCTCTGGCCCCGGGTGAACACCGAGACCACGGCCTCTTCGCCGCCGGCCGTCAGGCGATAGAGCTTCACCCAGCCCTCCAGCACCACGAAGCAGGCAAGCACCGGATCGCCCTGCATGAACAGCATCTCGCCGCGGCTGAAGGCGCGAACCATGCAGCTTTCCAGCATGGTCCTGAGCAAGTCGGGACTGAGGCTCCCGAACAACGGGGTCTTGCGGACCAGCAGGATCTCGTTTTGGTCGATCGGCGTCAGCATGCCGGCGCTCCCCCCCTTTGCATCAACCACAAGGAAAAGGAATAGAGCGCGCCGACGCCATGAACGCAATGTCCAATGCGGTCGGGTGGCGCGCGGCCCCCGGCGCTGGCAGCGCTGGCAGGCGAATTGCCATGCGCCATCTCGGGCGATCCGATCTCGCCGGCCACCTCGCGCACAAGAGGCGATCTGGTCAATCCGGGTAATCGTGCCGGCAGCCCGATGGCGCGACAGAATTCTGCAACGCCTTTAGTTTCGCTCACGAAGAAAGATCCTGCCGAGCACCAGAATCATGTCCATCCAGGTCGAAAAACTTTCCGCGCTGCCTACATCGTCAACGGTCGGCTGGAATTTGCTCGACCAGCCGCCGCTGTACATGCGGCAGTGAGCGCAATCGACGTCGGGCGTGCAGCACTTGGATTGCATGCGCTGCAGGTCGGGCCCGTAGTAGCGCATGGGCCCGATCATGCGCGAGCCGCAATGGGTGGCGACGCCGGTCCCGGCATCAATTTCGTAGCGGGGACCAGGACCGGTTGCCCAGTCGTTGTAGGCTTCCGAATAGATGATCGTCTCCGGGAAATCCTGCATCAGGTCGGCGACCAGATTCCTTGTCCTGACCAGGTCGGCGTTCGAGAACAACGGTGAATCCTCCGGACGGCTGACGCGGAAGTACTCGTCATCGTTTCCACTGCCTCGACGCAGCTTGTCGAGGAACGTGGTGGTCGGGGAATACATGTTGAACGTCAGAGGCAGGGCGTGGTCCCTGCACATCTCGGCAATGGTGCGCACGCTGTCGAGGTTCCATCGCGACAAGGTGAAGAGGATGATGGCGCGGGGATCGCCGGCATAGTTCTTGAACGCCTTGCGGAAGGCGCTGCCGCCGCGCAGCTTCGCATCGGATGCATCGTCGCCGGCCCACACCGAAACGCCAATGCGATAAGGGACGACCGGATCGATGCGGATGGTGCCGTTGGTGCCGATGTTGCCATAGGGAAACCAGCGGCTGGCCGCTACGAGACGCTCCTGGTGCAGGGCGGGCTCGGCGCCGACAAAATAGGCCATCGAGACCTGCCGTTGGGCCTCGGCGGCGAAAAAGGCCTCCCAGGCCTCGACAGAGCTTTCCTCCCGCCGCCGCTGGCGATCGCCGACCTCGAAATAGTAGCAGCCTTCACACCACAGGTTGCAGCGCTGGGTGATTTCGTAGAAGGCCGGCTTGCGGAAGGCGTGGATGACTTTCTTGGCCGCCTTGTAGCGTTCCCGGAGGTCCGGCCGGCCAGCAAGCAGGGCGTGCAGGCGCTGCAGGACTTCGCGCGTATTGCCCAGCGCGGCGTGCGATTGGCGGGTTTGCAGAACCGTATTCATGGATATTGGCATTTCTGGAGGACGACAAAGTAGTAGGCATCCTGCGCCCGCCGCAGCAGCGCCACTTCGGCCCGCCGTCCGTTCCTCGTCAAGTGGGCATAGAAGGGGTGCAGGGTACAGGCCGTAATGTCGCAAAAAGTCTCGACAGCCAGCCCTGAATGCCTGCAACAGTCCGTGTATGCTGTCTCGCCGGTCCAGATATTGCCGGCGGGAATGGCATCGCCAAATCCCTTACGAAACAGGATGTCGCTGACGAAGGCCTTTCCGCCGGGTCTGAGGACGCGGTGGACTTCGGCAAAGAAATCCGCACGGGTGTTAAAATGAAAGGCGGCTTCTATGCAGTGAATGCGGTCCGCGATACTGGAGGCGAACCCCAGCCGCGCACCATCCATGACGACGAAGCGGGCATCCGGCGCCGAGCGTGCCGCATAGGCGACCTGGGCGAACGAAATATTGACGCCAAGCACCATCGCCTTGGGGTAATGCCGCGACATGAGCGCCGTACTGGCACCAAGGCCGCAGCCGATATCGAGCACAAGCGAGGCTTCCGCCGCCTCATTGCCCGCGTCCGCCGACAAATGTCGCTCCACCAGGCGCTGCGCCGCCTCTCCCAGACCAGCCGGCGGGCCGGCCGGGCCATCGCTCCAGTCCCCGACATTGTAAAAGTCCGACCCGTCGTACAAGGACCGCGCGCGCGGATCGAATATCGCGCTGGCGTAGCGCTCGGCGAACTGTACAATCCCGTCTCGCATGCCGCTCACACAACTTACCGCGGCCCGTTAAGCTTGTCAGAAGCCGCGATGACCTGGGTAGATATTGTGCCACATGCAACCAGCCTTTGCCACTCCACAGTGCGTCCGGCCCAACGACCATGACGACGGGATGGCCACCGGCCCTTGATTTGCCGGACCAGGCATCGGTGCGCTGGACATCATTCACGAAGGTCATCCGCAGCCCCGAGCAGAACTGGCCGCGCCAGATACTCGAGCGGCCAATGATCGTCGGCCAGGTCGGTCGCGCCACGCTCGCCCTGATTGCCGATCCCGACACTGCCAGGACCGTCCTGACAGGCGGAGAGGATCGTTTCCCGAAATGGCGAATTTACGACCGGGTCTTCGCCAAGGGGCTTGGGCGACAGGGCCTTTCGGTGGTTGAGGGTGAGCAATGGCGCCGCCAGCAGCGCGCACTTGCGCCGATGTTTCGTCCCGATCGGGTATCTGATCTGGCTGCGATCGCGGGCAACGCGGCGCGGCGTTCATGCGCAGCGTGGCTTCAGCAGGCAGCGGAAATCCGCATCGATGCGGCCGCCGAAATGACACTGATCACCCTGCGATCCATCTGGTCGTTGATGTTCGGCAGCGACTCCGCCGACCTTGGCCCGCCCAGTGTTGCCGAGACGGCCGCCCGGATCAGCGCGGCGCACGTTGACGATCTGGTCAATGAACCGCCGGCACGATTGACCGAACTGGCGCACGAGATGGAACGGAGAGACCGGTGCGCGGGCGCCACTGCCTCGGGTCGGTTCTGGCGCCTCGGCGATCCCGGCGCCGCAGACGCGCTCAACCCGGTGGAGCTGTTCGACAACACCCGCCTGCTTCTGGGGGCCGGCTCGGAGACGACGGCGCTGACGCTGACCTGGGCCATGTGGATGATCGCTCACGTCCCCGACATTCAACGTCGGGCCCAGGAGGAAATCGACCGGGTGACAGGCGGTCAACAGATCGCCGTCGAGCACGTCGCGCGATTGTCATTTCTCGGTCAGGTCATCAACGAGACGTTGCGACTGTGTCCGCCTTCGGTCGTGGTGGTACGCCAGGCCCGGGACGAAGAGATGCTGGCGGGCGAAGCGATACCCGCCGGGTCGGTTCTGGCAGTCTGCCTTTACGCGCTGCATCGCCATGCCGACTGGTGGGACGCTGCCCACGAGTTTCGGCCCGAGCGCTTTGCAAAGGGCTCGGCCGAGCCGCGCCATCCGTTCGCGTTCCTGCCATTCAGCGCCGGCAGGCACGCCTGCATCGGCAGGCAGGCCGGCTGGGTCGAAGCCGTCACCATACTGGCGACGATCCTGCGCCGCTTCGACATTCTCGCCGATCCGGCCGTCACGGTGTTGCCGCGCGTGTCGATTACCATGCGCCCCGACCGGCAGGTGCCCCTGTTGCTGCGCGCGAGGGGCCGCGGCGAGAAGGCATCGTCATGGTGACGGCTGGCAGGTCGCCAGCGCACGATGCCGAAAGGCGGCTGTCACCTTTCGGACATCGTCAGGCTCAACTTCTGAACACCAGGCAGCTTTTTCGCGTCTGGATGATTCCGCCCATTTGCAGGCTGATCTAGGCGGGCCGGGCCGGGTTCTGGACCTGATCTGCGCGCGATCTTGCAACGACCATGTTCTGGAATTGTGCCGAAAAGAGCCAATCGATGGTCATCGATTTCGAGGCCGCCGCGGCCGGACGGCGGGCTTGCGCCAGACCAGGATCCGCAATTGCGAATTCAGCCGCCACACGGGCATTGGAATGGCGAAAGCATTCGGCAATGCGCTGCCGCGCGTGTTCCGATATGGTCGCCTCGACGTCGGCGCTTGCGGCAAGAAGCGCATCGATTGTTGCAATTTCGGTGGCCTGGAGGGTGCGCGAGAGGCGGTTCTCCAAGAATTTCAACAGGTAGGTTCTGATCGGCTGTCTGGCATTCTGTCTCGGTTCGCCGGCCAGTCCGAGATCAGACAGCCGCAATCCAAACAGCGACAGGAAATCGGAGCAGATGGCGCCGTCGGCGCTGTCATAGCTTCGGGCAATCACCTCGAGCCTGTCGAAGCCCTGCAGATGGCGGAGCATCACGAGGTGATCGAATGTGAAGGTATATCCCCGTATCCGGCACAGGTCGTTCTTCAGCGCCTTCGCCAGGAACTCATCGAAGCTGTCCGCATAGCCGCCGATGACGTATTGGAGGTACGAGGCCTCAAGACTGTCAACCTGGTTGCGGAGATAGGCGATGACCGCGACTTCGAAGCCGTGCGACTGCAGCAGCTTTACGAATTTTGCGAAAATGTCCTCGTGGAAGATGGCGAACGAAAACACCTCGGCCGACAGGAGGACACTTCCCTCAAAGGGTTCGATTTCGTCCATGAGTTGCTTGACCGCGGGTGCATCATGGATGGCATCCTTGTGTGCAGCCATCTGCCATGGAATCTCCACATGGCCGCCGCGCGGTGAGGGGCGTCCGGTGCCGGGATAGAGCAGACCACGCTCGCGCAGCGCTGCTGCTGCGTTGCCGAGCATAACCTGTAGCGCCGTCGATCCGGTCTTCGGTGGTCCCAGATGGATGTAGCATTTCCGGGCATCGTCCATGGGGCCGGGGCCTCGATCCGGTAGTGTGCTCACGCGCAGGCGCGGATGCGGGCCAGCCTGTCGTCGGCGCTCGCCATGCCGAAAGGCGGCGCGGCCATTGCCGCCCAGCCGCGCTCGTAGATGCCTTCGCTCTCGTAGCCGCGCAAAGTCATGAGATAGTATGTGAGGGCGTCTCCGAGGACCTCGCGAACTTCCGGCCGCGCCCGCATCCGCTCGAAGGTGCGCCGCACAAGACTGGCGATGCGCCTGTCGCGCCGCGTCAGGTCGTGCATCACGCGCGAGAACAGCGCCACCGGCTTTTGACGCGCCAGGGGCCGCCGCCGTCCGCCGGCGTTACTGCGCGCCCAGGGTGGCGGAACGAGCAGGTCGATCATCGCGTCGAGGCGCGCCTCGAAATTGTCGGGGTCCAGCAACTTGTTGATCAGCCATTTGGCGCCCACGTACAACTCGTCGCGCGTCATCTGGGCGGGTTCAAAATTGGTGATGAGATTGGCGCTGGGGAATTGCGCCAATACCTCATCGGAGACGATCCGGCCCTGGGCGCGCAGATCCTCAAAGAGCGGCGTTGCGACAGGGGCGACCAGGACAGTGACGTTGAATCCGCTTACCGGCAAAGCCATGGCGAAATCGAACTGGCGTTGAAAGCATGTCAGATCGTCGTGGTCGAAGCCAACCATCAGGCCCGCTTCAAGGCGGACGCCCGCCCGAACGACCTTCTTGCAGGCCTCGACGAGATCGATCCGCAGATTCTGCCGTTTCCTGCTTTCCGCCAGACTTTCCGCGTTGCTCGTCTCAATACCCACATAGGCGTTCAGCAGCCCGGCCTCGTAACACAGTGCCAGGACCTCGTCGTCGCGGGCAACATCGATCGACATCTGCGTGGCGAAAGTGACGTAGTCTCGCCCGTCCTTGCCGTTCCAGTCCGCCAGTGCGCGCAGCAGCGATTTGGTGCGCTTGCGATAGACGGTGAAATTGTCATCGGCCAGGCCGATCATGCTGTAGCCGAAATCGTAGAGATTCTGGACTTCGGTGATGATCTGCGCATTGTCCTTGTGACGCTGGATGCGCCCCAGATATTGGATGACGTCGCAGAAATTGCATTCGAAGGGGCAGCCGCGGCTGGTCTGCACGACGCCGCTGACCGCCAGTTCGTTGGGGTACAGATCCCAGCGCGGCGGCGGGGAGCGTGTGAGATCGGCCTTGCCGCCGTGATAGCGCGGCTTGAGCGTTGCGGCGCGCATATCGGCGAAAACCTCTTCTGCGACCGGCTCGAACTCTCCGATCACGAGGCAGTCGGCGCGACCTTCGAACAACTGAGGCGCCAGCGAGACATGCGGCCCACCCATCACGACGGTCTTTCCGCGGGCGCGAAAGGCATCGGCGATCTCCAGTCCCCGGAGCGCCTGCGTCACGTTGACGGATATGCCGATGACCGCGTCGATGTCGAAGTCCACGTGCTGGATGGCCTCATCGCACAGCACGATATCGAAGTCGTCGGGCACCAGCGCCGCCACCGTGGTGATCGCAGCCGCAGCAACGCGGGTCACCCGATCACCACGACCGGACGATGGGGCTTGCCGGGAGAACTCGGCGTGCCCGTTCGACTGTGGTGCGATGAGATAGAACCGCATGGTGTCCACGCAAGTGACAATCGATCGGGATCATCTTAACCGCAATCGTTGCCATCGAATAGCGCCGCCATGCAGCGCGGGGCTCAGGCGTGCAGCCGTGGCCGCGTCAGCGCAAAGTCGGGGATGGCCGCTCCGAAGGGCGGTCCTTCGAGTTCGGCCCAGCCACGCTCGTAAACGCCATCGAGTTCGTAGCTGCGCAAAGTCATCAGGTAATGGGTGAGTGCATCGCTCAATCCGTCGCGGATTTCAGGCCTCGCCGCCATCAATGCGAAAGAGCGCCGCATCAACGTGGCGATGCGCGGATCGCGCCGCATCAGGTCGCGCAGGACATGCGAAAAAAGAGCTTCGGCCTTGCGCCGGCCCGGATGCCGGCGGCGGCTGCCGCTGCCGCGCCGCACCCATGGCGGTGATGCCAGCAGAGCGCTCATCGCCTCGAGGCGGTGGTAGAAGTTCTCCGGATCAAGCAGCTTGTTCACCAACCATTTGGCGCCAATGTAGAGGTCCTCGCGGCTCATTTGTGCCGGGCGGAAATTGGTGATCAGGTTGGCGCTGGGAAACTGGGCTGCGACATCGTCGGTGACTATACGGCCGGATTTGACCATGCCCTCGTGAAGAGGTGTGGCGACCGGTGCCACGAGCACCGATACATTGAAGGTGCCGACCGGCAGGGCCATGGCAAAGTCGAATTGCCGTCGGAATGCGGAGCGGTCGTCGCTGTCGAAGCCGACGATCAGTCCACCTTCAATGCGCAAGCCCGCGCTCACGATCTTGCAGCACTCCGCCTGCAGATCGACCTTGAGGTTCTGCCGCTTCTTGCTCTCGATCAGGCCGTCCGCATCGCTCGTCTCGATGCCGACAAAGGCGTTCAGCAAACCGGCCTCGTTGCACAGGGCCAGGACCTCGTGATCGCGCGCGACATCGATGGACATCTGCGTTGCAAAGGTCACGTAGTCGCGGCCATCGGCGCCGTTCCAGTCGGCGATCGCCTGCAGCAGCGCCTTGGCCCGCTTGCGGTAGACGGTGAAGTTGTCGTCGGCCAGGCTGATGAAATTGTGGCCGAGGTCATACAGGAGCTGGATCTCGGCGATCACCTGAGCGATGTCCTTGTGACGCTGCACGCGCCCGAGATACTGGATGACGTCGCAAAAATGGCATTCGAACGGGCATCCGCGACTGGTCTGGACGACGCCGCTGACTGCCAGGTCGTTGGGATAGAGATCCCAGCGCGGCGGCGGTGAGTGCGACAGGTCGGCCCGGGCGCAGATGTAGCGCGCCTGCAACGCCCCACGCCGCATGTCGGCGAACAGTTCGTCGGCCGCGGATTCCAGCTCGCCGATCACCAGGCAGTCGGCATGACCCTCAAACAGCTCAGGTGCCAGGGAAACATGCGGTCCACCCATGACCACGGTCTTGCCACGTGCCCGGAAGGTTGCGGCGATCTCCAGCGCGCGCCGGGCCTGCGAGACATTTGCGCTCACGCCGACGACATCGAAATCGCCATCAAAATCTATCGGCTGGACCGCCTCGTCGCACAGCGTGATGGCAAAGTCACCGGGCGCCAGCGCGGCTACCGTTGCAATGGCGGCGGAGGCCACGCGCGTGACATGGGCAACACCATTTGCCGCGGTCGCAAGGCGCGAATATTCCGTATGAGCGTCCGAAAGTGGTGCGATCAGATAGAGGCGCATGGACACAGATCAGTACACTTGGCGTCATTGGCGATCCAGCATATTGTTTCAACTTGCAGTTTCCCGGGGAGCCGTTTGCAACGTGACCAGGTTTGACGAAGTACTGACGCGGGCCCGTTCACTGGTGCAGGCCATCGATGACAGGGCTGGCGCGCCTGACGGATTGTGCGACCTGAAGGAAACGTCGGCAGGGTCCGATGATGCCGATGCTGCTGCGGCGCTGCTGCAGGACCTCATTGAGAAATTTCCGCGCCCGGCAGAGCCCTACCGGTTGCTGTGCCGGCTAAACCTGTCGCTGCAGCGCTGGCAGCGGGCCGCAGACGTGGCACGCCTTTCGCAAGACGCCGGTGTGCGCATTGCGATTGCCGGCGACCTGGCTCAAGCAAACCGGTTCAAGGAAGCACTCGACGTGATCGAGATCACGCGCGCTCTTGTCAGCGACGATCCCGGCCTGTTGCGGCTCGAGATGATCGCGGCAAGGGCACTCGATGCGATGGGCCGCGAGGAGGAAGCGATCGAGCATTACAGCCGCGCGGCCATGCTCAAGCCCGACGACACATTCATTCTGCAGCGATTGACCATATACGATCGCGAACACGGCCATTGGCCGCAGTGTCGCCCGCGGCTGTTGGAAATTCAGAAAGTGCGTGCACCGCTCCTCCCGCCAACCTTGGCGGAAGGTTTGCAGGCCCTGTGGCAGGAAGCCGGCAAATCCCCGTCAATCAGGCCGGGACTCGCCTGGGCATGGGAGCATGCGGATCACGGGAAGTGGAACCGGGGAGACTGGTTGGCGGCGGCGGATTGGGGCGCCAGGGCGCATCAACTGATGGTGGAATGGTGGCGGTGGGCACCGGAGCGAGCCGATGAAATACTCGCCCTGGTCGATCCGCCGGATCTCGCTCCCATTCGTGAAGCGTTGGCACAGGGGCGCGGTTGCATCCTGGCCTGCGCCCATATCGGCGCGACGGCAGCCGGCGTTGAATTCCTGCAACAGAGCGATCTGCCGTTCACGAGCGTGGGCTTTGCCGGGTCCGAGCGCGCCGCTTATCGCGAGTGCGAGAGGAGAATGACAATCACTGCCAACGCGACGGCTGCCGCGCGTGCGGTTGTGAATGGGCTGAAGGGCGGCGACGCTGTCGCCTGGTCGGTGGATTCTCCGGTTGGCAATACAGTAACCTTCGAGTTCCTGGGCCGCCCGTTGCGATGGGTGGCCGCGGCACCGAAAATCGCCGCACGCTATGCAAGCGCCTCGTTCTGGTGCCAGGCGCTGTGGCGGGGGGAGCGTATAGTCTTCGAGATCGAACGCTTGCCCGACACCGTTGCTGACGAGAGCGAGGCCGATTGGACCCGCCGCTGGTACAGCGCCTATCTGAGCAGGCTCGAACAAGTCATCCGCGGCGATCCGCGCAATCTCCTTGGCATGGCCGGCATGTGGTTGGCCTTTTCGCCGCTACCCCGCTTCGGAGCGGCTCAAGCGCTGGAGGCACGTGCGCTTGAGAGATCAATGCGGAACTTCAGCATCCGCCAGCCGGGCTAGGGTCTATTGAGGCGTCGCGTGCGCGCTTCTTGGCCCTTGGTGCCCTTCGGGTCACCAACCGAAGGTGTGTCCGCCCACGATCACGCATAGTCGGGGTAGAATTGAAGCAGTGAATTCGCCTTGCCCTGCCGGCAGGTGGAGCGTATGGCCTCGCTGAGGTATCCATCGGTGCCACGACGCAAATAGGTCCTGTCGATCAGGTGCTCGGCGGCCGCGCGTTCGGCAGGTGAAAGCTTGCGGCCGGCCGCCGTGGCCAACACCGCGCAATCGCCGATCAGGTCCTCGTATCTGAGCAGCGACAAACCTGGCCCGCAGTCGATGAAGCGCTGGCAGATGAGATCGTATATCCGGATCTGCTTGGCCAGCAGCGGGATATTTTCGCTTGTGAGCCGGCGCATCTCCGGCCAATAGCGATTTGCGGCGGGCAATTGTCCCGCGCTGATCGGCAGCGCCAGGGATCGCCAGGAATGCAGCACCGCCACAGGGTCGCGGACCATGGCAACGATGCGTAGCGACCTGGCTTGTACCAGTTCCGGAAGGACTCCAGCATAGAGCGCGTTGTGCTTGACGCACAGGAGCATGTCCGCCGAAAGGGCACGGGGCTCGATGGCCCGGTTCACGTAGGTTGCCGAACGCTGCCCCTGCGCATCAGGTTCGGCGAAGTAGTTGGTAACGGCGCTGCCGTCGGGTTGGCGACGGTCGGGAACGGCTTCGCCGTCCCGCAACCGGCGATTCATCTGCTGCATGGAACGATGCAACCTGGCGACGAAATCGGAGGCGTCTTTCGATTGTTCCATGAGCCGCAAATGCTCATCCGGTTCCGACAGACAGACCGTATCGTCCATCCGGTCGAGCAGGGCCGCCGCCAGGGATGTGCCGGAGCGCGGAATACCCGTCAGCAACAGATCGTTCATGCGGCGCCCATGGGTCCCGCCGGGACGCAATGTGCCAGCAGTTGCCCGGATCTTGTTGATGGGGCGATCATGCGGAGGTCCGACGTCTGATCGGCGGCATCTCCAGGAACCTGCCCAACTCATCGACCCAGGCCGAGCGGAACCTGTCGTAGCCGTAGCGTTCGGCCGTGGCGCGTCCGACATCGGCGAACCGCGCACCGAGTTCGGGTGCGCGGATCACCGCGATCAGATGGTCGGTGACGGCTTCGATGTCCGGATAGGCGGCGACGGCGCAGTTGATGCCAGGCTGCATGTAATCGCGGCCGCCAAAGCCGTCGAAGCCGAGCACGGTCGTGCCCATTGCCATGGCTTCCAGCGACACCAGGCCGAAGCCTTCCGCGATCGAAAGGTTGAGCAGATGCCGATAGCGGCCGAGGCGTTGCATGAATTCGGCCTGCGGCAGTGCCACTCCTGTGATGAAGCTGTCCAGCGCGATGTCGGGAGCGCGGCTGGAAAGAATGGCGCGTATGCGCTCGATAATCGGTGCCGCGGCCGCATTGTCCTTGGCATAGACAAGGATCGAGCCGGGCGGGCGGGCCCACCACGATTGCGCGACGGGCGTGCCGGCAAGGTCGACGAAGGGGGGGATTATCGGGGGGCTGAGGTCGTAGACAGCCGACAGATATCGGCGGACGACATCACTGACCGCGACATAAGCATCGAAGCCGCGATCGAGGACCTTGAAGGTATTGAAACCCTGAACATAGCACAGCTTTCGGCCAGGCAACCGCAACCCGAACATGTATGCCGAATAGGAGGGGTTGCAGACAAGCACATCGTCGTCGTTGATTTCGGCCTCCATCCCGGCGACGGTGATCGAGGGAAACTTCGGATCGTAGCTCAGGATACCGTTGTCCGCCGCTTCCTTGCCAATCTGAACGGCAATCATCTGAAATCCAAAGTCGTGATGCAGGATGTGGCCCAAATGGTAGGACATATAGGTCCCGCCCCTTGGAATATAGGCGCCGATCACGAAGGCCCTGCGGCGCTGAGCGGTCATTGAGACGTCCCGGAGCATTGGTGCGCCTAACAGGATACCATCTCCTGACCTGTGTCCACAGGCATGGGTTGGTGCAAGCCAGATTTGCGGCCGGTCAACGCCGTCGGCCGCCGGCAATCCAGGTGGACGGCAACATCGCCGGCATTGCAAGCTGTCAGGCCGCCGTCCTCGTCTTCAGTACCAGAATTGGCGGAGGGGGAGGGATTTCGAACCCCCGGAGGCCTCGCGGCCTCAACGGTTTTCAAGACCGCCGCATTAAACCACTCTGCCACCCCTCCGGCGCCGGGTGATCAGCGCTTCCATTAGACGCAAATGGGCGATCGGCGCAACCGTGCGACTACTTGTTGTGGGGGCACATGGCGGCTATGCAGGGCGAAACGGCCAACCCGGAGCCTGACGGCCTTGCCCACCCGCAACGATCCAGCCGCCGATCTCGTGACGTTGCGCGATTATCTGCGCTATGCGGTCAGCCGCTTCAACGCCGCCGGCCTCGCCTACGGGCAGGGCACGAGCGGGGCGCTGGACGAAGCGGCCTTCCTCATCCTCGAAGCGCTCAGCCTGCCCATCGACGATATCAACCCGTGGCTCGATGCCCGCCTGACCATGGCGGAGCGGACGCGCATCGCAGGCCTCATCGCGGCACGCATCGAGACGCGCAAGCCCGCCGCCTACCTGCTCGGCAAGGCCTATGTCCAGGGCGTGCCGTTCCGGGTCGACGAACGGGTGATCATACCGCGCTCCTATATCGGCGAGTTGCTGGCGGCCGGGCATTTCGACGGCGAGGGCCTCCGCCTGATCGAGGACGCGGCATCCGTTGAGCGGGTGCTCGATCTGTGCACCGGCTCGGGGTGCCTCGCCATCCTCGCCGCCATGGCCTTCCCCAATGCCCGCATCGATGCCGTCGACCTGTCGGGCGATGCCCTCGACGTGGCACGGTTGAATGTGGCCGATCACGGGCTTGAAGATCGCGTGATGCTGCATCGAGGCGATCTCTTTGCCCCGCTGGGAACCGCGCACTACGATCTCATCCTCACCAATCCGCCCTATGTCGATGCCGAGGGCATGGCGGGCCTGCCACCGGAATTTCGCCACGAGCCGGTCATGGCGCTCGAAGCGGGGACCGACGGGCTCGATATCGTCGCCCGCATCCTGGCCACGGCGGGCAGGCATCTGAGGCGTGACGGCGGCCTCCTGTGCGAAGTGGGCCGGGCAGGCGAGGCGCTCGAGGCCGCCTTTCCCGACCTGCCGTTCCTGTGGCTCGATACCGAGGAGAGCCAGCACGAGGTGTTCTGGTTACCGTCAGAGGTGCTGGCCGCGTAGGCTGGCGAAAGCGCAGGCGTGCCACCAACAGTTGCCTGCGTGAGCAAGGGCTTTAGCCACGCCCGTCTTAATTGGCACTTAGCGATATGCAAGCCTTCTTAAGGGCTCCTTGTACTTATTAATTAAAGTTAAAGGATCTTCATGGCCGAAAAAAAACGATTGGGAATCATAGCCGTTCTGAATATCAAGCTTAGCCGCACTGCGAACGATATGAATATCCTTCCGGCTTACCTCTTTGGTCCAACCATGGAAACCCACATGCGCTACTCGACGGGGTTTTTCCAGTTGAATCCGATTTTTATCTTCAACTTTCAGCATATCAATTCTATTTCCCTTTGGGTTCGAGAGTGTATATCCAAAATTTGACAATATTGATTGAAGTTCGTTGTATGTTATAATTTTATTTTGCAAATCAATTTCGCGTGTATGGCTTTTTAAGAAGTCTGATATGACCTTAATTGACGAATCGTCGCCTAAATGGTTAGCATATTTTCGATATGTGCTGTAACAGTTGAGATCGTTATTTGCAATTGCAACAGTAAAATCTTCAAATTCTTCCGCCTCGACGTTCGGCGTTCTCCTGATTTTTTGAAGATGTAGCATGGACACGAGAAAGGAAGTCCGTTTATTGGCGTCATGAAAGGGATGATTTTTTATCAAACCAAACATAAGAGTGGCGCAAACGTCGATTTTATTTGTCCATTTTGGTTTACCATTATATTGCGTGAACTGTCTTCCAAGTGCTGAATGTAAGAGGTCCGGGCTTTTGGGACCAATGCCCCCGACACCTTCGTCAATCTTGGCAAAATATTCAATGAGTAGGAAGTGTGCTCGAAGGACTTCCGCCATGCCGATTGTTACAGATCCAATATATTCATCTTCGTCTGGTATAAGGAGAGTTAACCAGCGATCATGTTCGGCCCGTATTCGTGCGATGGTTTTGTCAAGCACGATATTTTGGGATTTTGGTTCTGCCATTCCAATCTCGTCGTGTAGCAATTTTAGCAGGACATATCGTAATGTACATGCCGTATTCGAGTAAAGTCTTATAGGTCCCACCTGCGCGGACAAGGGCTTCATCCATGCCCATCCTACGCGCGAATCTTCACGTTCTTCGGATCGTAGAACGGTTCGAGCTGCACGGCGGCTGGATAGCGCTTCCAGGCGATCTCCACCTCCCATTTGCCCGTTGCCAGCCAGTCCCGGGAGACTCCATCGGAATTCCTCACATAGCCGAGTGCCAGCGATTTGCCGATCCGGTGGCCCCAGGCGCCGGAGGTGGTGTTGCCGACGATGACGCCGTCCCGGTAGATCGGCTCTTCATGGTACATCATCGGCGCGGCCTCGCTCTCGTCCTCAAGGGCGATCGCCACCATGCGCTTGCGCAAGGGGCCGGCCTCCTTCTGCTTCACGAGCGCCTCGCGGCCGATGAAGCCGCCGGGCTTCTGCCAGGCAACGGCAAAGCCCAGGCCCGCCTCCAGCGGGGTATCCTCATCGCCGATGTCGTGGCCGAAATGCCGGTAGCCCTTTTCCATGCGGGCATTGTTCATGGCGTGCATCCCGATGGGGGCAACGCCGAACGCCCCGCCTTCGGCCATCAGCACGTCGAACACATGGGCGGCGAACTCGGCCGGCACATAAAGCTCCCAGCCCAGTTCGCCCACATAGGTGATGCGGCTGGCGCGCACCCGGGCATAGCCTACCTCGATCTCGCGCGAGCAAGCGAAGGGGAAGGCGTCGTTGGAGAGGTCTTCGCCCGATAGCTTCTCCAGAAGCGTCCGGCTGTTCGGCCCCATGACGCCGATCATCGGCAGGCCGGAAGTGATGTCGGTGGCGATGCAGTGGGCATCGGCCGGGATATGGCGCTTCAGCCAGGAGAAATCGCGGATCTGCACGGCACCGCCGGTCACCACCATGAATTCGGTGTCCGCCAGTCGCGTGACCGTGAGATCGGCCTCTATGCCCCCGCGCTCATTGAGCCATTGCGTATAGACCATGCGTCCCGGTTCCACGTCGATGGTGTTGGCCGACACCCGGTTGAGGATTTCCAGCGCATCGCGGCCCTCTACCCGGAACTTGGCAAAGCTCGTCTGGTCGATGAGGCCGACCCTGTCGCGCAACGCCTCGGCTTCGCGTTGCGCCGCGCCGAACCAGTTCTGGCGGCCATAGGCATAGTCGTATTCTGGCCTTTCTCCCTCGGCGGCGAACCAGTTGGGCCGCTCCCAGCCCGACACCTCACCCATGACCGCGCCCAGCTTCACCAGCCGGCCATGGAACGGCGAGCGTCTGACGCCACGCGCCGTTGCCACCTGGCGATAGGGCCAGTGCATGGCATAGAGCAGGCCCAGCGTCTCGGTGGTACGGTCATGGAGATAGCTGCGGTTGGTCTGGAAGGGGTGCATGCGCCTCACATCCACGTCGATCACGTCCATGGGCGGATGACCGTCGCGCATCCATTCCGACAGCACTTTTCCCGCCCCGCCCGATGACTGGATGCCGATGGAATTGAAGCCGCAGGCCACATAGAGATTCTGCTTGAACGGCGCCTCGCCGAGATAATAGCGATCATCGGGGGTAAAGCTCTCAGGCCCGTTGAAGAAAAGGGCAATGCCCGCCGTCTCCAGCAACGGCATACGGTTGACCGCCTTTTCCAGCACCGGCTCGAAGTGATCGTAGTCCTCGGGCAGGGTCTCGAAGGCGTGGTCCTCGGCGATCCCTTGCATGCCCCAGGGTTTGGCGGTGGGCTCGAACGCCCCCAGCATCAGCTTACCGGCGTCTTCCTTGTAGTAGGCCCATTCATCGGGAATACGCGTCACCGGCATGTTGGCGGGAAGCGCGGCGATGGGTTCGGTGACCACATAGAAATGCTCCGCCGCATGCAACGGCAGATGCACCCCGACGGAAAGCCCCAGGTCGCGCGACCACATGCCGCCGGCGATCACCACCTTGTCGGCATGGATGGTGCCCGACGCGGTCTCGACCCCTTTGGCCGTATCGCCCTCCATCACAATGCGGGTGACGACGGTGTTCTCGAAGACCCTGGCGCCGCGCTGGCGGGCGCCGGCGGCATAAGCCTGGGTGACGTCGATGGGATTGACCTGGCCGTCGGCGGGGAGGAAGACGCCACCAACCACGTCCGCGATATTGAGATGCGGCAGGCGTTCCTTGATCTCGCCGGCCGATATGACGCGCACATCGAGGCCGAAATTCTTCGCCATGGAGGCCCCGCGGCGGAATTCCTCGAAACGTCCCTCGTTGAGGGCGACGGAGATCGAGCCGTTCTGCTTGAAGCCGGTCGCCTGGCCGGTTTCGGCCCCCAGCCCCTTCATCAGGTCGGTGGTATATTTCGCCAGTTCGGTCATGTTGCGGGTGGCGCGCAACTGCCCGACGAGCCCCGCAGCATGCCAAGTCGTGCCGCAGGTGAGTTGCTTCCTTTCCAGCAGCACCACATCGGTGATGCCGATGCGGGTGAGGTGATAGGCGATCGAACAGCCGATGATGCCGCCGCCGATAATGACGACGTCGGCGCGCGAGGGCAGGGGCTTGGCCATGGGAAACCGGTCCTTGGAGCGTGGCGGAGGATGGCGACGTCAATAGCAACGATGGGGGCCCGGGCAAAGGGCCAGTTTCATCACCCCCGGTGAGCCAGCCTTGCCCGATCCGCACACCGATGGCGGGCAAGGCTCAAGACAGTGCCTTGAGGGCGGTGCGCAGGTCGTCGGCCTCTATGCCCCCGAGCCGCGCCTCGGCTACGGCATGCGCCTCTGCCCAGACGGGATAGGCTTCGCCCAGCAGGCGGCGCCCGGTCACGGTTATGGCGAGGCGGCGGCTGCGGCGATCTTGCGCGTCGACCGAAACCTTGACCAGCCTGCGCCGTTGCAGTGGCTTGAGGTTGGCGGTGAGTGTGGTGCGGTCCATGGCGAGCAGCGCCGCCACCGACCCGATGGTCGGCGCCTCGGGCCGGTTGAGCGACATCAAAAGCGAGAATTGGCCACTGGTCAGATCGAGCGGCCGCAACGCCTCATCGAAGCGCCGCGCCAGCGCCCGCGCCGCGCGCTGCACATGCAGGCACAGGCAGGCATCGCGCACCTGAATGGTGAAAGGAAATGGCAAGGCGTCGGGGTTTGACATCAATTAATTATGTTGATATCAACGTAAATGTCAATGAGACCACGCAACGCCGGCAAGGAGAAGTGTCATGCAGGTACAGCCTTATTTGTTTTTCGACGGCCGCTGCGAGGAGGCAATCGACTTCTACAAGACCGCCGTCGGCGCCGAGGTCGTCATGCTGATGCGTTTCAAGGACGCTCCCGATCCGTCCATGTCCTCCGGCGCGAACCGCGAAAAGGTCATGCATTCGACCCTGAAAATCGGCGAGTCCACGGTTAATGCGTCCGACGGGCAGTGCGGAAACACACCGAAATTCGAAGGGTTTTCGCTAACCGTCGCGGCCGCAAACGAAGCCGAGGCCAAGAAGTTGTTCGAGGCGTTGGGCAAGGGAGGCAAGGTGACGATGCCGCTGGCCAAGACCTTCTTTTCCTCCAGCTTCGGCACCCTGACCGACAAGTTCGGGGTCGGTTGGATGGTCATCGTGATGCAATAGGATGCAGCGATAACCTTTTCAAACTGCGGAGAAAATCATGTCAGCGAGCAAGCCGCAAGAAACTGCGGGTAGCGCCGATGGCGGCTTCGTCACGTCGCGTGTCTTCGATGCGCCGCGCAGCGTCGTCTGGACGGCCTTCACCGACTCCGAACGCATGAAGCAGTGGTGGGGCCCGAAAGGCTTCACCGTCATTGCCGCGACCATGGATCTGCGTCCCGGCGGACGCTACCACTACGGCCTCAGGAGTCCCGATGGCGCTGAGATGTGGGGCAAGTTCGTGTTCCGCCAGATCGTGCCGCTGGAGCGGATCGAGTTCATCAACTCCTTTTCCGACAAGTCGGGCGGCACCACCCGCCACCCGATGCACATGACGTGGCCGCTGGAGATGCTCTCGGTCTTCACCTTCGAGGAAGTGCCCCGCGACAAGACCCGCTTCACCCTCAACTGGTCGCCATGGAATGCCACGGCCGAAGAGCAGAAAACCTTCAATGAAGGCCATCAGTCGATGCTCACGGGCTGGGGCGGCACCCTTGATCAGCTTGCCGCCTATCTGGCGCGTGAGCAGGCCGGAACACGCCCATGAACACCGCCGGAACCGCCCGAATGGTGGTACGGAGCAAGCGCCAACACGGCACTATCCACGTGTTCGAAGGTTTGCGCCTCGATGCCCATCTTGTCGTCAGGCAGGAGACGATCAAATGAAGAAGACCTATACCGGAAGCTGCCACTGCGGCGCCGTGCGGTTCGAGGCCGACATCGACCTGGCCGCCGGCACCAGCAAGTGCAACTGCTCCGTTTGCGCCAAATCGCGCTTCTGGAAGGCCATCATCGGCAAATCGGCCTTGCGGCTGCTCACGGGCAAGGACGAGCTTGCCGAATACACCTTCAACACCGGTGACAAACGCCACCGCTTCTGCCGGCATTGCGGCATCAAGGTCTTCGGTTTCGGCACCCATCCGGCCATCGGAGAGTTCCATGCCGTCAACCTTGCCTGCCTGGACGATGCCAGCGACGAGGAACTCGCCGCGGCGCCTGTCGTCTACCAGGACGGCCGCCACGACAGGTGGGACATCGCACCCTCCATCACCGGTCATCTCTGACGGAGCAGCACCGCTCGAGACAGGTCTCACTGCCCCTTGCAAATCGGCAACGGCCGATAGGGCGGCGGCGGATGCTCCTGCTTGTAGCGGGCGATGATCGGCCCGAGGATCTTCTTCGGCCAGAATTTCGGGGTGCGGATTTCTCTGAGACAGGAAGCGTTCCAGTACAATCCCGCGCGTGACAGCGAGCGGTGAGCCTTCACGGCCTGCGCAACCGCCTGGATATCGGTGGCAGCGGGATAGATATAGAGCGTCGTCGGGTTGTTCTTTACGATCGACATGATCTGCCGGATGTCTATCGGCGACCAGCTTGTGCAGCCGTTGCTGCGGCCACCGGCATAGACCACCAGCTTGCCGAACGGCACATAGCCGTCGTGATCGGCATAGGGGCTCTTCGGGCTCTTCAGGCGGCATTGCGCCCGCAGCAGCTCGGCAGCATGGCCGCCGATCTCGCGCTTTCTGGTATTTGACGTCTCACCCTGGCCGTCGAACTGGACGAACGTGCGCAGGAAGGCCGACTTGCTTTTCGACGAGACCCGGTAATAGCCCTTGAAGGATGTCTTGGTCTCGGCCGTCACGTAGTCGCCACCGTCGGTCAATTTCGAATCCATCGCGTTGCTGAAGTTCCTGGCGCAGCGCCGCCCGTTGCTGAAATTCGCAATGCCCTTCAGATGACGGCCACCGCCGTGGCCTGCCGAGATCGCACGAAACGAGCGGGCAGCTTCGCAGATGATGTAGAACCGGCCCCCCGATTTGCCGTCGCCCAGATCATTGGGACGGGTCGCGTCCATGGCGAAATAGCAGGGATTCCGGACGATACCCGCCTTCATCTTTTGCAGGTAGAGTGCGCGCGCCCGCTGCAACACCACTTTTGCGATCTTGCCATCTCCTTCGCCGATATGGGCCCCCAGCCAGGTCGGAATCTTCGAAGGCTCCTTCGCGACAGCGAGCCGCGGGGCTGCCGACAGGGCGACGGCGATGATGACAAAGCCGAAGATATTGACGGCTTCCGGAAGGACAGATCTTATCCGCATTAGATCGGTTCTCCCGTCGACGTGTTTCGCGCTCTCAGGCAGTGTTGCAATGCGCGATCGATCAAGAAACGTGCCACCCACCCATCTGCGACTTGCGTCTTGTCTAGCTGCACCCATGAGCCAGCGCCAACAATGGCCGGGGCGAAAGCGTACCCGGTGCAAGCGATTCATGCAAAGCGCACCACCAAGGACATGCTATTGCTAATTTCGATCAGGCACAGCCATGCGATCGGCCGATGCTCCCGGGGCATGGATGATCGCCGTCGTTAGGCAGACGAAGCAGAGACAAACAGATGAAGACGGCCAGCAAGATCGAGCGCTATCTTCGCCGTATCGGCTACGGCGGCGTGCCAAAGCCCGATCTCGAGACGCTCAACGCTCTGCACGCAGCCCATCTCAACGCCATTCCGTTCGAGAACCTCGACGTCCAGCTAGGTCGTCCGCCAGGAACGGACCCCGACACTGCCTTCGACAAGATCGTCGAGCGAAACCGTGGCGGCTGGTGCTACGAGATGAACGGGCTGTTCGGCTGGGCCCTCAGCGAGATCGGGTTCGAGGTCATGCGGATGGCGGGCGGCGTGATGCGCGCGACCGGCGGTGAAGGCATGATGGGCAATCATCTGTGCCTGCTGGTGAGGCTCGATCACGCCTGGCTGGCCGATGTCGGTTTTGGGGGTGGCCTTGTCCATCCGCTACCGCTCGCGGAAATGGAGGAGACACAGACCCCGTTTCGCGTCGGCCTCTGCGTGCCCGAAGCGGGCTATTGGCGCTACAGCGAACGCACCACTGGCGAGCCATTTTCGTACGATTTCCGCATCGAACCGGCCGATGAGGCCCTGCTGGCGGCCAGATGCGCCCGGCAGGGCACGGATTCCGCTTCCGTCTTCGTGGCCAATCTCGTGGCGCAAAAGCGCACGAGCGACCGGCACGTTACATTGCGCGGTCGGGTGCTGACGCGGACGGATGCAGAGGGCGAAAGCCGCCGCGTGCTTGCCACGGCCGAGGAGCTTGCGGCGGCGCTCATGGAGATTTTCGGCCTCGACGTGGCGGAAATCGACAGGCTGTGGGCAAACGTCTCAGCTCGTCACACCGAGCTGTTCGGCGAGCGGCCGTGAGGGCTCAGGGCCCGTCTTCCTCGCCCGCATGGGAGCGGTTACGGATGGTCTCGGCGTCATTGTTCTCGCCTACCGACATGGCGGCGATGCGCGAGAGATGGGTATAGGGCAGGCCCGTTTCCACGTGCCAGGCGTTGAAGGCCGCCTCGATCTTCTTCAGGTCGCGCTTCGAGGTGGGATTCTCGGCAACGTCAAGGCCAGCATCGCGCACCGCCTGCACCACGTCGGGCGAGGGGATGAAGCAGTCCTTGCCGGCAAAGCGCAGAAAATAGCGTCCGGTCATGCCGCCGAGCCGGCTGCCGCGCTTGTTGAGAATATCCCACAGGCCGGTGATGTCGGCTGTCGGCCATTCGGCGAGAAAACGGCCGAAGCTGCCGTGTTCGCCGGTAACATCGAGGATGAAGGCGGCATTGGCCTTCACCGCCATGATCTTCGCCCCGTTGCGCACGATGCGCTTGTCGGCCGTCAGGGCGTCCCAGTACTCGTCCGGCTTGTGATGAAGGCGATGCGGATCGAACCCCTCGAAGGCCTCTTCGAAGCCCGGCCACTTTTGTTCGATCACCCGCCACACGAAGCCTGAGCGAAAGATGCATTTGGTTATCAGCGACAGTGCCCGGTCATCGCTCAGGCTTGCCAGCGCCGCCTCAGCGGGCACCGGTACCAGGAGCGACATGAGGACGTCGCGCCCGCCCTTGCGGCGTGCCGCGCGCTCCATGATCGGTTTGAAGGAAAGGGACTGTGGCATGGCGTTGGCTCCCGGCCTTCAATTGATGCATGAAAAAAGAAAAAGGCAAGGCCGCTAAGCCTTGCCTTGATCAGTTTCGGGTCTCCATTGGCCCCGGTGGCTCCATCGGGGGCGCTGCACAACCGGTTCGTATAACCGGCCGGCGCGTCCGGAGACTTCTTCCTCCCCAGACCTGGACCACGCGCCAGTCCGTATGCGGCGGATAATCCTTCTTGGTCTTGTCTTGCGACACTATCATGATTTTCCGCACTGTCCAGACCCCGGCCGCAATGCCGCCACAATTGAAGTCAGTTTCGCGAGTCATGGAGTCGCACCTGACCACACGGGGCGAGGGCTTTGATTCCACGGCAAGATCGCCTAAAAGGAGCCCGGCGCCGAGGCGCTCGCATGGACATCTCTATCCCTTCTCAAAGCAGGACCCGACAGACGTGAAGCTCAGCCGGTACTTCATGCCCATTCTCCGCGACGCCCCCAAGGAGGCCGAGATCGTCTCGCACCGCCTCATGTTGCGTGCCGGTATGATCCGCCAGGAAAGTGCGGGCATCTATTCGTGGCTGCCGACCGGCTTTCGGGTGCTCAAGAAGATCGAGCAGATCGTGCGCGAGGAACAGGACCGGGCAGGGGCCATCGAGGTCCTGATGCCGACCATCCAGTCGGCCGATCTGTGGCGGAAGTCAGGGCGCTACGACGACTACGGCAAGGAGATGCTGCGCATCAAGGATCGTCACGAGCGCGACATGCTCTATGGCCCCACCAACGAGGAAATGATCACCGACATCTTCCGTTCGGGGGTCCAGTCCTACAAGGACCTGCCGCGCAATCTCTACCACATCCAGTGGAAGTTCCGCGACGAGGTCCGCCCGCGCTTCGGCATCATGCGCGGCCGCGAGTTCCTCATGAAGGATGCCTATTCCTTCGACATCTCCGCCGATGCGGCGCGGCACTCCTACAACAAGATGTTCGTCTCCTACCTGCGCACCTTTGCCCGCATGGGCCTCAAGGCCATTCCGATGCGCGCCGACACCGGACCCATCGGCGGCGACCTGAGCCACGAGTTCCTCATCCTCGCCGACACCGGCGAGAGCGAGGTCTTCTTCGACCGCGACTTCTACGACATGGACTGGAGCGCCTTCACCATCGACTACGACGACGTCGAGGCCGTGGCGGGGGTGGTGAAGGATTTCACCTCCAAATATGCCGCCACCGACGAAAAGCACGAGCCGGCGGAATTCGAGCGCCGTGTGCTGGCGGAAAAGCGCCTCACCGGGCGCGGCATCGAGGTGGGTCACATCTTCTTTTTCGGCGCCAAGTATTCCGCCCCCCTGGGCTGCACCGTGCAAGGTCCCGACGGCCAGCCGGTGACCATCCTGTCGGGCTCCTACGGCATCGGGGTATCGCGCCTCGCCGGCGCCATCATCGAGGCGAGCCACGACGAGGCGGGCATCATCTGGCCCGAGCCTGTGGCGCCCTTCCTGGTCGGCCTCGTCAACCTCAAGGCCGGCGACGCCGAAGTCGATAAGGCCTGCGACAGGCTTTACCGCGGACTGGAGGCAGCCGGCATCGAGGTGCTTTACGACGATCGCGACGAGCGCCCCGGTGCCAAGTTCGCCGGCATGGACCTCATCGGCCTGCCGTGGCAGGTGATCGTCGGTCCGCGCGGGCTGAAAGACGGCATCGCCGAGGTCAAGAACCGGCGGACCGGCGAGCGCCAGAACGTGGCGCTGGACGAGGTCATCTCACGCTTTACGGGCGCCTAGGCCCATGGCGGCGGGATCGCCTGCGCCGTTTTCCGCCTGGGAGCGGATGATTGCCTTTCGTTATCTCCGGGCCCGCCGCCGCGAGGGCTTCATCTCGGTCATCGCCGGCTTTTCCTTCCTCGGCATCGTGCTGGGCGTTGCCACCCTGATCATCGTCATGGCGGTGATGAACGGCTTTCGCGCCGAGCTTCTGGCCAAGGTGCTGGGCTTCAACGGCCATGTGACCGCCTATTCCTCCGTCGGCCTGACCATCCCCGATTTCGATCACCGGGTGAAGGAACTGCTGGCGGTGAAGGGCGTGACGAAGGCTTTTCCCCTCGTCGAGGGCCAGGTCATGGCCTCGACCGCGCGCGCCAATACCGGCGTCCTGGTGCGCGGCATCCGCGAGGCCGACCTGAAGTCGCTGCCCGGCGTCAACAATGCGCGGCTGAAAGGCTCCCTCGACGGCTTCGGCAGGAGCCAGGGCATCGCCATCGGCTACCGCATGGCCTTCAAGCACGGGGTAGGTGTCGGCGACAACCTGTTGCTGATCTCGCCCAACGGCCCCACCACCATCCTCGGCACGATGCCGCTCCTGCGCTCCTATCGCATTGTCGCGGTGTTCGACGTCGGCATGTCGGAATACGACGCCAACGTCGCCTACATGCCGTTGAGCGAGGCCCAGGACTACTTCCAGACCGACAATGACGCATCGGCCATCGAGATCATGGTCGCCAAGCCCGACGAGGTCGACAGCTATATCGGCCCGCTCAATGCCGCCGCCCGTGGCCACCTGCAATTCGTGACCTGGAAGCGCACCAACGAGACGTTCTTCAATGCCCTGCAGGTCGAAAGCAACGTCATGTTCCTCATCCTCACGCTGATCATCCTGGTGGCGGCGCTGAACATCATTTCCGGCCTCATCATGCTGGTGAAGGACAAGGGCCACGACATCGCCATCCTCAGGACCATGGGCGCCACCTCAGGCTCGGTCTTGCGCATCTTCTTCATGACCGGTGCCGCCATCGGCAGCCTGGGAACGCTTGCCGGCGTCCTGCTGGGCGTCCTCATCTGCCACAATATCGAGGCGATCCGCCAGTTCCTCTCCGCCCTCACGCAGCGCCAGTTGTTCTCACCCGAGCTGTATTACCTTTCGCATCTGCCCGCCGATATGGACGTTCACCAGACCGTGGCGATTACGCTGATGTCGCTGGGGCTGTCGTTCCTCGCCACGCTCTATCCCGCGTGGCGGGCGGCCCGGCTCGATCCGGTGGAGGCACTGCGCTATGAATGAGGCTGCGGTGGCGCCCGTCCTCGCCCTCAGATCGATAACCCGCACCTATCGCCAGGGTGACCGGACGCTGGAAATCTTCCGCGATCTCGATCTTCAGGTCGCCCCCGGCGAGGTCGTGGCGCTGGTCGGCCCGTCGGGCGCCGGCAAGTCATCGCTCCTCCACATCGCCGGCCTTCTGGAACGCCCGACGGGCGGACGGGTCGAGGTTGCCGGACGCGATTGCACCGGGCTCCCCGACAGTGAGCGCACCCGCATGCGCCGTCTCGCCATCGGCTTCGTCTACCAGTTTCATCACCTGCTGCCCGAATTCACCGCCCTTGAAAACGTTGTGCTGCCGCAACTGATCGCCGGTGCCAGCAAGCACGAGGCGCGCGACCGGGCCGCCGGATTGCTCGACCGCCTCGGCCTGAACCCGCGCAGCGCTCACCGGCCGGGCGAACTGTCGGGCGGCGAACAACAGCGCGTCGCCATCGCCCGGGCGCTGGCCAACCGGCCCTTGCTGTTGCTTGCCGACGAACCGACGGGTAACCTTGACCCGCGCACCGCCGAACGGGTGCATCACGAATTCCTGCATCTGATCGTCGAGGAGGGGCTGGGTGCGATGATCGCCACCCACAACCACGACCTTGCCCACCAGATGCACCGGGTCTTGCGTCTCGACGAAGGCCGATTGGTGGAGGAGACATGAAAGCGATCTTCAGCGCGGTCCAGTTGCAGCATTCACCGAGCCGGTTTCTGTCGCGCGGCCATATTGTCGGCTATCCCGAAAGTCCCGACCGTGCCCGCATCCTGCTGGAGGGCGCCCGCAAGGTGGGCGCCACCGTCCATGCGCCGCACGGTTTCGATGACCTGCATGTTTCAAGCATCCACAGCCGCCGCTACCTGAAGTTCCTGGCCGGCGCCTTTCGCAAATGGAACCGGCCCAAGGGAGCATTCCCAGAGGTCATGCCGAGCCTCAGGCCGGTCGAGCGGCCGGCCCGCTATCCCCGTCACATCACCGGCCAGGCCGGCTGGCACCTGATGGACTTCTCCTGCCCGGTCACCGAAGACACCTGGATCGCGGTGCGCACCTCCGCCGACACCGCCCTGACGGCGGCCGAACTGGTGGCCGGCGGCGAACCCATGGCCTATGCCCTGTGCCGGCCGCCCGGCCACCACGCCTATGCCGACCGGGCAGGGGGTTTCTGCTATCTCAACAACACCGCGCTGGCGGCGGAATATCTGCGCGGCACCCACGAGCGCGTCGCCGTCCTCGACATCGACGTCCATCACGGCAACGGCACCCAGTCGATCTTCTATACCCGCGCCGACGTGCTCACCGTTTCGGTGCATGCCGATCCGGCCGGCTTCTATCCCTTCTATTACGGCTATCAGGGCCAGCGCGGCAGCCGTGCGGGCTCGGGCTTCAACCTCAACCTGCCGCTGCCGGTGAGGAGCAACGACGACGTCTGGCTCGCCGCTGTCGAGCGCGCCGTAGAGGCGATTGGCGATTTTGCCCCCGGCGCCCTGGTGATCGCTCTGGGGCTCGACGCCCACGAGAGCGACCCCCTGAAGGGCGGCGCGATGAGCACCGGCGGCTTCGCCCGCCTCGCCCGCGCCATCGCCGCTCTCAAGCTGCCAACGGTGATCGTGCAGGAGGGCGGCTATCAGACCGATATTCTGGCGGAAAACCTGGCCAGCTTCCTCGGTGCCTACGAAGCCGGCGCTTGATCGGGCCGCAGCGGCGAAATCACCACGAGCGCTACTGCGACGGGTCCGGATTGTCGTGGATCGGCAACACCTTCCACCGCTTCCCTTGAGTCGAGTCGCAAGGTTTCACCGGCCGCAACCACGGCACCGGTGGAAAGCCTCACCTCGCCGCTGAACACCGTCAGCAAGGCCTGACCGCCGGCCGGCGCAGCGAGTTTGATGGGGCCGGCCTCGCGGACCACGCTCAACTGGCCCGCGGCACGGGCGCGATCGACCATCAGGTTGAAGTCGCGCAAGGGCCCGCCGACCAGCCGGCCGGTGATCTCCCAGTCGCCGGAAAAGCGCTGCGGCACAAAGCGCTGCTTCAGGTCGATCGGACCATCCGGCGCCCCGTCGAGCCACATGCCATCGTCGCCCTCGATCATCATGATGGTGCGGTCATAGCCGGGAAAGCGCGAAAAGGGACCTGATTCAGGCACGTCCGCTATGCTCACCCGCCACATGAACGGTACTCCCGCCACCCCGGATCCGGGCGGATGGATGGCGATCTCGGTGGTGGTGCCCTTGCCGTTCTTCCATGGCATGGAACGATAATCGGCAGGTTTCAGGTGCTGCATGGCATTCAGGTCTCCCTCAGGCCAAGCGGCTCGGCATGGGCGATGACCCGCTGCACGCCCTTCACGTCGCGCTTCAGCCTCACTTCCAGCGAATCGACCGCCGCATGCACCCGGCGCACCGTCTCCTTGCCCGGGACCCGGCAATGAAAAGTGACATAGAGGCCCTCGTCGGTATCGCGCACCCTCACATTGTGGATGTCCGTCAGGATGGCGTCCGGCTCGGCGGCGGCGGCAAGTTGCGCCGTGATCTCCGCCGTCAGTGCGTCGGAGGCGTCCCTGCCGCTGACGGTATCGGTCTGCAACGGCTCGATATGGCTTTCCACCTCGACGTCCGAACCCAGTTCGGCGGCGATCCCGTCTTCCAGCTTGGAGGCGATTTCATGCGCCTCGGAAAGCGGCAAATGCCCGTCGACCTCCAGATCGAAACCCACCGACAGGCGTTCGCCCACGTGTTGAACGGTCAGGTGATGCACCGCCAGCCCGCGCCGTGCCGCCATCAGCATGACCTTGTCGGCGATTGTTTCATCATCGAGTTCGACAGGTACGGTATTCACCGTCACATCGGCGGAAGGGAACCGCTCACGCACCGCGGCGACGAATTTCTCCTTGATGCGGGTGACGGTATCGAAGGGCAGGGTGCGGCCGACGGCGATGTGGGCATCGACGAACAGGGTGGCGCCGGCCGGCCGGACCCGGAGTTGGCGTACCGCCAGAACCCCGTGGGCGTCCTCGGCAATATGGCGGATGGCGGTGCCGGTGCCCTCCGGGGCGGCATCCAGCAGCGTCGCCAGCGTCCGGCGGCCCAGCCGCCAGCCCGCCAGGCTGACGAAGCAGGCGACCACCAGCGCGGCCACCGGGTCGGCCCAGGTGAAGCCGGCCCAACTGGCCGCGAGACCGGCCAGCACCACGACCGAGCTCCACATGTCGGAGGAAAAGTGCAGCGCATCGGCCTCCAGCGCCTCGCTGGAGGTCTTCTTTGCCGTACGCGCCAGTACCCGTGAGCGGTTGAAGTCGATGACGACGGAGATTGCGATGATCGCCATCGCCCACCAGGTCACCTCAAGGTGACTGGCCTCGCCCGCGAGCCGCTTCACGGCCTCGTAGACGATCCACCCGGTGGTCCCGAACAGCAGGGCGGTCTCGATCAGGGCAGCCACCGATTCCACCTTGGCATGGCCGAATTGGTGTTCCTCGTCCGGCGGCAGGTCGGAGACGCTGACTGCAAACCAGGTGACGGCGGTGGCACCGAAATCGAGTACGCTGTGCAACGCCTCCGACAGGATGCCGAGCGATCCGGTGACCAGCCCGGCGGCCAGCTTGGTCGCCGCCAGCGCGGCGCTGGCCAGCATCGAGGCGAGGGCGACATTCTGCTTTTCCGAAGACATGACTCTTCCATAGCGCTTTTCGCGCGCCGGGCAAGGAGGTGCGGCAGGGGGTGCCCGCCCAGCCATGTTCCCCGTGCACACCGGCATGCCGCCTTTGCACTTGCCGGCGCGAACGATCGAAGGCATGGACTACTCTGCGCCAGATTTACGTTTCGGGGTCGACGTCCGTTCAGCCATGGCTTTTTCCGCACGCCATCCGGTGTGGCTGCCGGCCGCCCCCAAGCCAACTGCCCTGGCTTTCGCCATCCTGTTCACCATCGAGTCCCTGGCCCGCGCCTCGGTGTCGACGGTGGTATCGGTGCAGGCCTATGATCTCCTGCACTCCAGCCAGAAAGTTTCCCAGCTTTTTACCGCGGTGGGACTTGCCTCGCTCATCGGCACCCTGGTGGTGCCGTTGATCATCGGGCACACCGCCCGCCGCTTCGTCTATACCTTCGGGGCGCTTTGCCTGATCCTCGCAGCGAGCTGCTTTGCCGCCCACACGCTCATCGGCCAAACAGTCGGCATGCTGGTCAGGGTGTTCGGCACCGCCTGCCTCAATATCGCCTTGAGCCTTTACATTCTCGACCACATCAAGCGCCACGATCTGGTCAAGGCCGAGCCCATGCGGCTCACCTTCTCCACCCTGTCGTGGGCCATCGGGCCGGCGCTCGGCGTATGGCTCTATACCCGCTATGGCGTATGGGCACCGCAGGCCTTTTCGGTCTTCTGGACGCTCATCCTGCTCATTCTGTTCTGGTACCTGCGCCTTTCGGAAAGCCGCATCATCCAGCCGGGCGGCATCACGAGGCCCGCCAACCCGTTGCGCAACATCAAGCGTTTCGTGGCGCAGCCGCGCCTGAGACTCGCCTGGCTCATCGCCTTCGGGCGTTCGTGCTTCTGGTCTCTGTTCTTCATCTATTCGCCGCTCCTGATGATCACCTCCGGCCTCGGCAAGGAGGCGGGCGGCCTGCTGGTGTCGGCGGGCAACGCGGTGCTGATCTTTGCCATGCTGTTCGGCAAGCTGTCCGAGCGCTTCACCTTGCGCCGGGTGATCGCGTGGGCCTTCGTCGCCATTTCCGTTTCGACTGTCACGGCGGGCATTTTCGGCATGGCCCATCCCTATCTGGGCGCGGCGATGCTGCTCATCGCCTCGATCGGCGCCTCTGCCATCGACGGGGTGGGCGGCTTGCCGTTCATGCGGGCGGTTCACTATCACGAGCGCGCCGAGATGGCCGGCGTCTACCGCACCTATGTCGACACCGCCGATCTGGTCCCCACCTTCATCTATTCGCTGATGCTCCTGTATTTTCCGCTGGGTGGGGTATTCGTCGCCATGGGAAGCTGGGCGCTGATCTGCAGTCTCATCGCCTGGCGCTACCTGCCACGCTCCATGTGAGCTAGCCGGTGCTCTCGCGCAGTTCCTTCTTCGACAGCTTGCCCACCATGGTCTTGGGCAGTTCGTCGCGGAATTCGATCTTCGCCGGCATCTCGATGCGCGACAGTTTCTTTTCAAGGTGTTCCAGGATATCGGCTTCACTCGCCCTGGCGTCGTCCTTCAGCCTGACGAAGGCCTTCGGCGCCTCGCCGCGATAGGCATCGGGGATGCCGATCACCGTCACCTCGGCCACCGCCGGATAGCTGAGAATGGCCTCCTCTATGCGCCGCGGATAGACCTTGAAGCCGGAACAGTTGATCATGTCCTTGATGCGGTCGATGATGAAGATGAAGCCGTCGTCGTCCATGTAGCCCACATCGCCGGTGCGGAAATAATCGCCGACAAAGGTCTCCTCGGTAGCATCGGGGCGGTTCCAGTAGCCCTGCATCACCTGCGGACCCTTGATGCAGATCTCGCCCTTTTCCCCCAGCGGCACGACCTTGCGGCAATCCTCCAGCGAGCGGATGGAAACATCGGTGCCGGGACAGGGCTGGCCGATGGAATTGTCCTTGTGGAGCCCTTCGAAGGGATTGCAGGTGGCGACCGGCGAGGTCTCCGACAGGCCGTAGCCCTCGACCACCCGGCAGCCGGCGAATTCCTCGAAACTCTTGCGCACCACTTGCGGCAGCGGCGCGCCGCCCGAGATGCAGAATTTCAGCGACGTCAGGTCATTGCGCGAAATGCCTTTGTAGTTGAGCAGCGCCGTGAACAACGTCGGAACCGCCGGCATGATGGTGGGCCGCACGGCGCGAAAGGTCTTGATCGCCTGATGCACGTCGAAGCGCGGCAACAGCACCATCATCGCCCCGCAGCGGATGGCGAAATTCATGATCGTCGTCATGGCGAACACATGAAAGAACGGCAGGATCGCCATGATGCGCTCGTTGCCCTGCTCGATCATGCCGGGCCCCCAGGCGGCGATCTGCTGCACGTTGACGGTGAGATTGGCATGGGTGAGCACCGCGCCCTTGGGCTCGCCGGTGGTGCCGCCGGTATATTGCAGCAGCGCCACGTCGCCGGGTCGGATGATGACGCGGGTGGGATTGGCGGCGTGGGCCGCCAGCTCACGCCAGCCCACCACCTTGGCCGCCACCGTGGAGGCCGCCGGATTGGCCAGTTCGCCGCTCTTGAACAGGCGGAACATGAAGCGTGTCGCGGTCGGCAGGATATCGGCAAAGGGACAAACGATGATCTTGTCGATGGCACCCGATGCCGCCAGCGCCTCAGCCTTGGCGAACAGCACCTTCAAGTCGAGCGTCACCATGGCGACGATGCCGGCGTCTTTCACCTGGACCTTCAGTTCCTCGACCGTATAGAGCGGGTTGAAATTGACCACCGTCGCCCCGGTCCTGAGGATGGCGTAATAGGCCGCAACGTAATAGGGGGTATTCGGCAGGAAGAGGCCGATGCGATGGCCGCGGCCGATGCCTTCGGCCTGCAGCCCCGAGGCCACCCGCTCGACAAGCCCGGCCATCTCGCCATAGGTGAGGCGGGCGCCGAGGAATTCGGTGACCGGACGCGTGGCGAAGGCCTTGGCGGCGGCATCGAACATTTCCGGCAACGCCATCGGGGTGAGCGGCGTATCCCATTGAACGCCAGGCGGGTAGTGGTCGATCCACGGCCCCTTGACCGGCCCGGCGGCTTTTTTCGACGCTGCCTTGGGCTTTGCGCTGGTCTTCGCTCCGGTCTTCGCTCCGGTCTTTGCCTTGGCCCCTGCTGCGGGCCTTGCCGGTTTTGCCTTTCTGGCCATCAATGCACCTCCCCCCAAAGAACCGCGTCAAAGACCTTGGTTTTGATCCGCTGCCGTGGCAGCCTTGGGGCATTGTAGGCCGAAGCGCCAGAGTTACGCCATATTGTCGCTTGAAGGTTCCTGAGGCTGATCGGCAACGGCGAGGACTGTCCATGATGATGAAAAAATCCGTGGCCGCCATCGTGGCGGCGATGCTGGCGGCGGCGGTCCTGCCGGCGGCGACATACGCCCAAAGCGCCCAGACGCAAACTTCACCCACTCTCGATGCCTTGCCGTTCAGCAAGAAGCTGCAACTGGCCAAGGCCGGGGACGAGGACGCACAAATGGCGGTGGCCGCCGCCTATGAAAGCGGCGACGGGGTGCGCAAGAGCGTGGTCCTCGCGGCGCACTGGTACCGCCCCGCCGCCCAGCACGGCAACGCGGTGGCGCAATTGAAACTTGCCCACCTCGTGCAGACCGGCGCCCGCGACCTGAAGAAGGACCTGCCGCTCGCCGCCAGGCTTTACGAAGCCGCCGCCAAGCAGGGCAATCACGAGGCCGAATACTGGACCGGCTATAGCTACGAGCAGGGAGAAGGGGTGGACAAAGACGTCAAGACCGCGATCCAGTGGTATCAAAAGGCCGCCGATGCCGGCATCGCCGATGCCAGCAACAGCCTCGGTCTCATTTATCTCGGCAGCAAGGACGTGGCACGCGACCTCAACCGCGCCTTCCAGTTGTTCAAGGCCGCGGCCGATCAGAAAAATCCCTGGGCCGAAAACAATCTCGGCGGCATGTACGAGATGGGCTGGGGCGTGGCTGCCGACCGCACCGAAGCGGTGCGTTATTATCGCCTCGCCGCCGCGCAGGCCAATCCCCACGCCGTCACCAATCTGAAGCGCCTGGGCGAACCGGTCGAGACGCCCGTCGCCACCAGCAGCGATCAGCCCGCACAGCAACCGGCCCAGCAGCAACAGCAGAACTGACTGACTGCTTGCTCAGGCTGCCTGTGCCGGCCGCTTGTCGATGGCAGCGAGCAGATCGGGCAGGGGGCCGCCTTCGGCCATGGCGAGGATCGCGGCGATGGTCTCATCGGGGCGCGGCCAGCCGCCGTGGCGCATCAGGCCTTCCGCCTTGGCGATGAGTGCATCGCGCGACAGAGGTGCCTCCGGATCGCCCAAGGCGTCGCTCACCTGTGCTTCGAGGCGCTGGCCTCCGGCAAAGTTGGCGACGATGCGCGTGCCCCAATGCTGCGGGTAAGCGGCCTGCTGGGGCTTGCCGATGCCGACCCCGATCTTCTTCCGCAACGCCGCCAGCCGGGCGCGCGCCTCGGCCTCGAAGCTTGGAAATTCCACCTGCGGATCGCTCAGCGCCGCTGCCACACAATGTTGCAGGGAAAATTTCGCCGCATAGGGGCTTTGCGGGTCGCTGCGATCGCACAGATCGAGGGCGGCCTGATAGGCCTCGATAGATATTTTCACAATCGCATCAACACTCAATCCGCCTGCCTTCATCTGCTTTTGGATATCGGCGGCACAGGCGATGGCAGGGTGGGTGTGACGGCATGACGGCCACGGCTTGATGGAGGTCTGATGCACCTGCCAGGGCGCGTCGGGGGTGGCCAGCAGGCGCGTGGCATCGCCATCGGGGCAGGCGGCGCGGTAGAAACCGCGTTCGCCTTCCAGGATATCGGGCGCGCCGGTGAACCCGTGGGCCGCCAGCCCGGCTGCCACCATCCCGGCTTCGGCGCCGCGTCCGGCATGCAGATGCTTGGTCTCGGCACCGGTTGCGAGGAATTCCCACAGGCCCGCCGCCTGGCTGCCGGCATTGCCGAGGGCGTGGACGGCTTGCAGTTCGTCGAGGCCGAGGAGGTGGGCTGCCGCCATGGCCGAACCGAAGGGGCCGCAGGTCGCGGTGTTGTGCCAGATACGGTAGTGCGCCGGTCCGACGCTCATGCCCAGCCGGGTCGTTGCCTCGAACCCGTGCAGCAGGCCGGTCAGTACCTGACGGCCATCGCGACCCGCGCCCAGTGCCACCAGCGCCGGCACGACCACACAGCCGGGATGGACCACCGAGGCGCGGTGCAGATCGTCGACCTCGAGGATGTGGCACAGGGCCCCCAGCACGAACGCCTGGCGCGGCTCATCGAGGTCCGTCAGCTTGCCGTCGCGGGCCAGCGCACGGGCCCAGGCAAGCACCTTGCGGCCGGGCACCGAACGGGTACCGGCAATGATGTTGGCAGCGGCATCAAGGAGAAGATCGGCTGCGACTTCCATGTCGCCATCGCCGACCGGCTTGGCGCGGATGAGGCGGACCAGACGGGTGGTGAGGGAGGCCATGGCAGCTATCCTTGCGTTCTACGGGCAATCAGGGCGTGAGATTGGCCGCATGATCGCGGCCGCGCAAGGGCGTTAACCATGTCTGCGAACCCTTCCTTTACCTAGACGGCCAAGGATGGCGGGCGGTGGTCGTTCCTTGTCCGGTGCCAGGAAGACTCTCGGCAACAGCCGCAAGACGGGGTTGGGTTTGAGTATGCGTATCCTGCTGAGTGCCGCCCTGTCGCGGCTTCGCGCCGTTCCGTTCATCGCCGTCGCCGCCATGATTGCCCTGCCGCTCGCCCTGAGCGGCTGCGGCTCGAGCCGCGACCCCTTCGCCGGTATCGGTGCGCCGGTCTATCCCGGCAACCGGCCACCGCCCAAGGGCGGGGGGCGTTACCTGGTAGGCGATCCCTATCAGGTGGCCGGCAGATGGTTCACCCCCAAGGAGCAGCCGGGCTACGACAAGGTCGGCATCGCCTCCTGGTACGGCCCCAAGTTCAACCGCCGCAAGACGTCCAATGGCGAGTGGTTCGACATGAACTACCTGTCGGCGGCCCATCCGACGCTGCCGTTGCCCAGCTACGCCAAGGTGACCAACCTGGAGAACGGCCGCCAGGTCATCGTCCGCATCAACGACCGCGGTCCCTTCGTCGCCGACCGCATCATCGATCTGTCCAAGCGTGCCGCCGAACAGCTCGACATGATCGGCAGTGGCAGTGCCAAGGTGCGGGTGCAGTACATCGGCCCGGCGCCGCTCAACGACAAGGGCACCCAGCTTGCCGCCCTTAACCGAGACCTGAAGCAAGGCACCCTAGATGCCACCCGCTACGCCGCCAATGACACGTCCACTCAGCCGGTCCGCCAGCCCGTCGTACTGGCCAGCAACAACTCCACCCATGCGGGCTACTTCGTGCAGGTCGGCGCCTTTGCCGACCCGGCCAACGTGGCGCGTGCCCGCCAGAGCCTTGCCTCGATGGGGCCGGTGGTCGTGAGCCCCGTCCACGGGCTCTTCAGCGTTCGTCTCGGCCCCCTCGACAGTGCGGACAGCGCCCGCTACGCGCTCAGCCAGGTGAAGGCGGCGGGCCACTACGATGCCCGGCTGGTCATCGCCCAGGAATAGACCGGCTGCCGCTTCCAGAAACTTGGTGCCGCAAGGGCAAAAGCCTGCGGCAGTGCCTTGCAGTACGGCGCGAACTTGGCCAGACTGTAGCTGGGGGGTCGGCTGGGTGCTGCATCGACCCCCGCGAGAAAAACAGTAGCCAACCAGGGAGAACGTCAGGGCTATGCAGAAAACCGCAAACGTAAAGTCAACAGGGCGCCGCCGGCTCCTGATCGGCGGGGCCAGTGCCATCGCCTTGCTGGGCTGTCTTGCCGCCGCCGGACCGCAGATTGCCCGGGCAGCGGACCAGGTCATCATCGCCTCGTGGGGCGGCTCCTACCAGGCCGCGCAGAGCAAGGCGCTGTTCCAGCCGGCCTCCAAGGATACCGGCGTGCAGGTGATCGAGGAGACCTATGGCGGCATGTCGGACGTGCGCCTCAAGGTGAAGGCCAATGCCATGACCTGGGATATCGTCGCCAGCGGCTCCGGCTCGGCGGCGCGTGCCGGTGTCGAGGGCCTGCTTGAACCCCTCGACTACAACATCATCGACGTCTCGGGATTTCCCAAGAACCTCTACAACAAATACTGCGTGGGCGGCGACGTGTTCTCCACCGTCATGGCCTGGAACACCGCCACCTATGGCGACAATCACCCCAAGTCGTGGGCCGATTTCTGGGATGTGAAGAAGTTCCCCGGCAAACGCGCCTACCGCAACAAGGTGCCGGGCGCCCTTGAGCCGGCGCTGATGGCCGACGGGGTGCCGCCTGACCAGGTCTACAAGGTGCTCGACAGCGAAGAGGGCATCAAGCGCGCCATCGACAAGATCCGCCAGTTGAAGCCCAACATTGCCGTGTGGTGGAGCTCCGGCGCCCAGCACGCCCAGTTGATGAAGGACGGCGAGGTCGACATGACCACCGGCTGGAACGGCCGCTTCGACGTGGCCGCCAAGGACGGCGCCAAGGTCGCCTACACCTTCAACCAGGCGCTGCTCGACTATGACTGCTTCGCCATCCCCAAGGGTGCGCCGCATCTTGATGCTGCCATGAAGTTCCTGGGCGAGATTTCCATGGCGAAATATCAGGCCAACCTGCCGAAGTACATCACCTACGGCCCGACCAACAAGAAGGCCTTCGATCTCGGCACCATCGACGAGAAGACGGCCAAGATGCTGCCGTCCTATCCGCCCAATGCCGCCATGCAGCTTCCGATCAATCTCGAATGGTACGAGAAGTGGGAGCAGAAGGCCGCCGAAATGTACCAGGAAATGGTCACGGAATAGGCTGACGCCAACATCTGGAGGAGCGATGCCCCAGGGCATCGCTCCCGCTCTCTTTGCGGCCGGGGGAACTGCATGAACGATGCCACACCGGCAAAGGCGGCACTGCCCATCTCGGTCAGCGGCCTGACCAAGACCTATGGCAAGATCTTTGCCCTCGACAATGTCGATCTCGACATCAGAAGCGGCGAGTTCCTCACCTTGCTGGGGCCGTCGGGTTCCGGCAAGACGACGCTGTTGATGGTACTGGCAGGTTTCACCCGGCCCGATCACGGCAGCGTAAAGTTCGGCGATAATGAAATTGTCCGCCTGCCGCCCCACAAGCGCGATGTCGGCATGGTGTTCCAGAACTATGCGCTGTTTCCGCACATGAGCGTTGAGGGAAATGTCGGGTTTCCCTTGAAGCTGCGCAAGGTCGCAAAGCCTGAGATCGCAACCCGGGTGGCGCGTGCCCTGGAGACGGTGCAGCTTGGCGGTTACGGCAAGCGCGGCATCGACCAGCTTTCCGGCGGTCAGCGCCAGCGCGTGGCGCTGGCCCGCGCCATCGTGTTCGAGCCGCGTATTCTGCTGATGGACGAGCCCTTGTCGGCCCTCGACAAGAAGCTGCGCGAGCACATGCAGATCGAATTGCGCCATCTGCACGAAAAGCTCGGCATGACCACCGTCTATGTCACCCACGACCAGCGCGAGGCGCTGACCATGTCGGACCGCATCGCGGTCATCAACCACGGCCGCCTGATGCAGCTCGGCGGACCCAAGACCATCTATGAACGCCCGGCCAACCGCTTCATCGCCGACTTCATCGGCGAATCGACCTTCCTGCCGGTGGAGGTGAAGGCCGGCAAGGCCATGCTTGACGGCCGCGAGATCAGAACCGCCACGCCGCCGGACGGAGAGGGGAGACGCTTGGTGCTGTTGCGCCCCGAACGCCTGCATATCCTCGACCGCAAGGCCCCGGCCCGTCTCAATGTCTTCGAGGCGACGGTGCGCGATGTGGTCTATCAGGGCGACAGCTTTCTCATGGTGGCGGTCATGGCCGGCGGCCGGGAAATCGCCGTGCGCGGCCTGACGCGCGGAGCCCGCGTCTCCGCCATTCCCGCCGCCGGCACGCCCGTGAAACTCGGCCTCGATCCCGACGAGACCGCTCTCATTCCCGATGACGAGGCGTGAGGCCATGAGCAATGGCGAGAAGCTTCATGCCCGCGAACTGGAAGGCGATGCCCGGCGCGAACGCCTGGCGCTGCTCGGCCTCACCTCGCCGGCGCTGATGCTCATCGCGGTCATCATGGTGATCCCGGTGGGCTGGCTGTTCTGGCTGTCGTTCATCGGCCAGGACGGCACCTTCTCCATGGAAAACTATGCGCGGATGATCCACTACAAGGCCTATTTCCGCATCTTCCGCACCACTTTCGAGGTGAGCATCCTGACCACCGCGATCTGCTGCCTCATCGGCTATCCGCTGGCCTATTTCCTCGCCCACCTGCCGCAACGCGTCGCCAATCTGTGCATGATCGCCGTGCTGCTGCCGTTCTGGACCTCGCTGCTGGTCAGGACCTACGCCTGGCTGGTGCTGTTGCAGAGGAAGGGGCTCATCAACGATCTGGGCATCGGGCTCGGTCTGTGGGACGAACCGTTGCGCCTTGTCAACAACCTCACCGGCACCCTCATCGGCATGGTGCACATCATGCTGCCATTCCTGGTGCTGCCGGTCTACGGCTCCATGCGCGCCATCGACCGCGACTTTGTGAAGGCCGCCGCCAATCTCGGCGCCACCCCCACCCAGGCCTTCTGGCGGGTGTTCCTGCCGCTGTCGCTGCCCGGCGTGTTTGCCGGCAGCCTCATCGTTTTCGTCCTGTGCCTCGGATTTTTCGTCACTCCGGCCATTCTCGGCGGCGGCAAGGTGGTGATGGTTTCCATGCAGATCGCCTCCAACATCGAACTGTTCTTCAACTGGGGGGCGGCCAGCGCACTCGGGGTGGTGCTGCTGGTGGTGACCATGGCCATCCTCGTCGTCGCCTCGAAATTCGTGCGCTTCGACCAGATCATCGGCGGCGGGCATGGACGATGAACTGGCTGAACCAACCGGCATCGGAAACCCAGATTACCCACAAGCATCGTCTGTGGCTCTACGGCTTCGCCATCCTTGTCATGCTGTTCCTGCTGGCGCCCACCATCATCGTCATTCCGATGTCGTTCTCGCAGTCGCAGTATCTGGAATTCCCGCCGCGCCACTGGTCGCTGCGCTGGTACGAGCATTACCTTTCCTCGCCCGCCTGGATGATGGCCACCGCCACCTCGCTGAAGGCGGCGAGCCTCACCATGCTGGTGGCGACGCCGCTCGGCACCATGGCAGCCTACGGGCTCTACGCCTCGCGGCTGAAGGTGGCGAGCATCGTTTTTCTCATCCTCGTGACGCCGATCATCGTGCCGGTCATCCTGGTGGCCATCGGGGTGTTCTACGTCTATGCGAAGATCGGCATGGTCAACACCCTTACCGGCCTGGTCCTCGCCCACTCCATCCTTGCCATCCCGCTGGTGCTGGTCGTCGTTTCCTCGGCGCTGAAGAGTTTCGATCTCAACCAGGAGATGGCAGCGCGCAGCCTCGGCGCCAACCGCTTCCGGGCCTTTCTCATGGTGACCCTGCCGCAGATCAGGTTTGCCGTCCTCACCAGCGCCCTGTTGGCGTTCCTCACCTCGTTCGACGAGGTGATCATTGCCCTGTTCGTGTCGGGGGCCGAGAATTCGACGCTCACCCGCAACATGTTCAATGCCCTGCGCGACCAGATCGACCCGACGATCGCCTCCATCTCGACTATCATGATTGTCGTATCGTCGTCCCTCCTGGCGGCCACCCAGTTGCTGGGTCGCTCGCGCAAATCCTGATCCGACGGCAGGCGCAACAACGAGAGAAGGCCCCCGCCACGATGGCAAGGGCCTCCTGGATGTGAAGCTCCGGACCGCGGCCCGGGCATTTGCTACTTTTTGGCAGCGGCCTTCTTGGCGGGAGCTTTCTTGGCGGCGACCTTTGCCGCAGGCTTCTTGGCAGCAGCGGCTGCCTTGGCCGGCGCCTTCTTGGCCGCAGGTTTCTTGGCAGCAGCGGCCGCCTTTGCCGGTGCCTTCTTGGCGGCAGCCTTCACCGCAGGTTTCTTGGCGGCAGCGGCTTTCTTTGCCGGCGCCTTCGTGGCAGCAGCTTTCTTGGGTGCGGCGGCCTTCTTTGCCGGTGCCTTCTTGGCGGCGGCAGGTTTGGCAGCCGGCTTGGCTGGCGTTTTGGCCATAGTGCGATCTCCATCTGGTTTTCCGGAAAACGCTTGGGACGACTAACCGTCGACATCCACCGGTGATGCCGCCATGTGAGCGTCAGGACCGGGCTTGCCAATACCGCACACTTTTCCCGAATTGCCGATTCGGCAACATAGATTCGTCACACCGGTGACAGAAGATGTGACATGCGTATGGCGATTAAGCATTTCGCCAACAAATCCGCATGCCCGGCGACTTGCCGGTTGAACTCGGGCAAAGCCACCTTTAGCCTGCCTCTACAACGATGTAAGCGTACCGTTCGTATGATGACCGTCTGTCGATACTGCCCTCCGGACCGGGCGATGCTCCGGCTACTGATAAACTGTCAGGGGATCCTCGCTGCCGTGATCGTCTTCGTGATGATCGCCTTCGCCGTGCCGGCCCATGCCAATTCCATGCCCAATTTCGAGACCGCCGCCGACTACATGATCCTCATGGACTCGCGCACCGGCAAGGTTTTTGCGGAAAAGAACGCCGACGAACTCATGGCGCCGGCCTCCATGAGCAAGATCATGACCATGCTGATGGTGTTCGAGCGTTTGCGCTCGGGACGCCTCAAGCCCGACGACACCTTCCTGATCACCGAGGATGCCTGGCGGCGCGGCGGCGCCAAGTCGGGGGGCTCGACCATGTATGCCGAGCTCAATTCTCGGGTGAAGCTCTCCGACCTCATCCAGGGCGTCATTGTCCAGTCGGCAAACGATGCCTGCATCGCCATTGCCGAGGGCATCGCCGGCTCCGAGAGCGCCTTCGCCGACCTGATGACCAAGCGGGCGCGCGAACTGGGGCTTACCAAGACCACCTTCAAGAACTCGACCGGCCTGCCGGAAGACGGACACGTGACGACGGCGCGCGAACTGGCGATGCTGGCGCGCTACCTGATCGAGGTGTTCCCGGAGGAATTCAAATACTACAAGGAACGCGAGTTCACCTGGAACGACATCACCCAGCAGAACCGCAACCCGCTCCTTGGCGTCTATCCCGGCGCCGATGGCCTGAAAACCGGTCACACCTCGGAATCGGGCTACGGCCTCATCGGTACCGCCGAACGCAACGGCCGCCGGCTCATCGTGGTGATCAACGGCCTGAAGAGCGCCAAGGAGCGCTCCAGCGAGGCCCAGAAGATTCTCGACTGGGGTTTTCGGCAATTCCGTTCGGTCGAGCTGTTTGCCGCCGGCCAGACCGTCGGCTCGGCGCGGGTTTGGGGCGGCACCAAGTCGTTCGTGCCGCTGGTGACGCGCCAGAACGTCGACTTCATGCTGTCCGATGCCGAGCGCGCCACCGCGCAGGCCCAGATCGTCTACAAGGGTCCGCTCAGGGCACCGGTTGTCGCCGGCGCCAGGGTCGGCGTGTTGCGCTTCCGCATCGATGGGCGCATCGTCGACCAGATGCCGATCTATACCGCCGAAAATGTAGCGCCTACCGACCAGATGTGGCGCCGGGCGCTCGACAGCGTCCTCTACTACGCCTTCGGCGGCTGATCCGCGATGGCCGGGGGGCTGTTCATCACCTTCGAGGGCGGGGAAGGGACCGGCAAGTCGACACAGACCCGGCGCCTCGCCGGCCGCCTCCAATCCGAAGGCAGGGATGTGGTGCTGACCCGCGAACCGGGGGGCGCGCCGGCGGCGGAGGATATCCGCAAGCTTCTGGTAACGGGTGAGCCCGAGCGCTGGTCGGTGACGGCCGAGGCGCTGCTCAATTGCGCTGCCCGCGATGCCCATCTCAGCCAGACCATCCGCCCGGCATTGGCCCGCGGTGCGGTGGTGGTGTGCGACCGCTTCATGGATTCGACCCGCGCCTATCAGGGCATCGCCGGCGGTCTCGATTTGAAGCTGATCGATGATCTTGAGGCCGCCGTGGTGGGCAAGACCCGACCGGACCTGACGCTCGTCTTCGATCTCGATCCCGAACTGGGCCTGGCGCGCGCCAAGGGGCGGGCGGGCGAGGGGGTGGAGGACCGCTACGAGAAGAAGGGCCTTGCCTTCCACCAGCGGCTGCGGGAGGCCTTCCTCGCCATCGCCGCGGGTGATCCTGAGCGTTGCGTCGTGATCGACACCGCTGCTTCTGTCGATGATGTGGCCGCAGCCGTATGGACGGCGGTTGCGCCACGTCTTTCGCGCTGATATCGCCTTCGCAACATGAGCGATGATCCCGATCCACGCGAAACGCGACTGCATCCGCGCCTCAATGCCCGGCTCATCGGCCATGGCGAGGCTGAAGCTGCGCTCATCGCCGGCTGGGCCTCGGGCAAGCTGCACCATGCGTGGCTGATCGGCGGGGCGAGGGGCATCGGCAAGGCAACGCTCGCCTACCGCTTTGCACGTTTCCTCTTCGCCCATCCCGTCCCGCCCCCCTCCGGCATCGGCCTGCCGGGTAATCTGGCGGTAGGCGAGGACCAGCAGGCGTTCCGCCACATGGCGGCGCGTAGCCTGCCCGACCTTCTGGTGATCGAGCCTTCCTATGACCCGAAGAAGAAGGTGGTGCGTGCCGAGACCGGCGTCGATGAGGCGCGCAAGGCCACCGAGTTCTTCGCCCGCACCGCGGTTGGCGGCGGCTGGCGCGTGGCGATCGTCGATGCAGCCGATGACCTCAACCCCAATTCCGCCAACGCGCTCCTGAAGATCATCGAGGAGCCGCCGCGCCGCACGGTGTTCCTCATCGTCGCCCATTCGCCCGGTCGCCTGCTTGCCACCATCCGCTCGCGCTGCCGCCGGCTCGACCTCCTGCCGCTCACCGCACCCGATGTCGAGGAGGTGCTGTCGGGCCTGCCGGACCTGAAGAAGAAGGGCGCGGCCACGGCGATGGAAACCGCGATTGCCCTGAGCGGCGGCAGTCCGGGGAGGGCGCTGGAGCTTGCAGGATCCGAGGCGGCCAAGGCCTTTGCCGGCTTTGAGGCGGCCATGGCCTCGGCGCGGCGGCACGACACAGAAGGCCTGCATGCCATCGCCGCCAGTCTGGGCGGACGCGCCAGCCTTAGCGACTATCACCTTTTCGCCAGCCTGCTGGCCGACTGGGTCGCCCGCCGCGGCGTCGCCGAGGCGAAGGCCGGCCACCGCCGCCAGGCGCAACGCTGGGCCGAGGCCCACGCCGGCATCGGGCATTCCCTTCGCGCGACAAATACCCTAAACCTCGACCGCCGCGAGACGCTGGTGCGGGCCTTTTCCACCCTTGCCACCATCGAAGCCTCGGCGCGCGACAACCCCTGATCGGCCAGACATCGACATGCCGCACTCCGCGAAGAAATTCTACATCACCACGGCGATCTCCTATCCCAACGGACCGCCCCATATCGGCCACGCCTATGAGGCTCTGGCCACCGACGCGCTCGCCCGCTTCAAGCGGCTCGACGGCTATGACGTGTTCTTCCTCACCGGTACCGACGAGCACGGCCAGAAGATCCAGCAGACCGCCGCCCGGGCCGGCAAGACGGCGGCCCAGTTCGTCGGGGAGATGGCGCCGCAATTCCGCGCCATGGTGGAAGCGCTCGAGTGCTCCAACGACGATTTCATCCGCACTTCCGAGCCGCGCCACTACGCCTCGGTCACCGAACTGTGGCGGCGCATGGCGAAGGCCGGCGACATCTATCTGGGCAAATATGCCGGCTGGTATTCGGTGCGCGACGAGGCCTTTTACGGCGAAAGCGAGATCGAGGAGCGCGACGGCCAGAAATTCAACCTCAAGACCGGCACGCCGGTCGAGTGGGTGGAGGAGGAAAGCTATTTCTTCCGCCTCTCGGCCTACCAGCAAAAGCTGCTCGACCTCTATGAGCACCAGCCCGATTTCATCGGTCCGCCGGAGCGCCGCAACGAGGTCGTGAGCTTCGTCAAGGCGGGCCTGCAGGACCTGTCGGTCTCGCGCACCACCTTCGACTGGGGCATCCCGGTGCCCGATGCCCCCGGCCACATCATGTATGTGTGGGTGGACGCGCTCACCAACTATCTTTCGGCCACCGGCTTTCCCGATCCCGATGCCCCGCGCGCCCGCTACTGGCCCGCCGACCTGCATGTCATCGGCAAGGACATCGTGCGCTTTCACGCCGTCTACTGGCCGGCCTTCCTGATGTCGGCGGGCCTGCCGCTGCCGGGCCGGGTCTACGGCCACGGGTTCCTGTTCAACCGTGGCGAGAAGATGTCGAAGTCGGTAGGCAACGTCATCGATCCGCAATCGATGATTGACCTCTATGGCGTCGACCAGTTGCGCTTCTTCTTCCTGCGCGAAGTGCCCTTCGGGCAGGACGGCAACTACAGCCACGAGGCGATCGTTGCCCGCATCAATGCCGACCTCGCCAACGATCTCGGCAATCTCGCCCAGCGCTCGCTGTCGATGATCGCCAGGAACTGCGACGGTGTGGTGCCGGCCCATGGCGCTTTTTCGCCCGAGGACGAGGCGCTCATGGCGGCAACCGACGCCATTTTGGCCGAGAACCGCCAGCACCACGATGCCCAGGCCATCCACAAGGCGCTGGATGCCATCTGGAAGGTGGTGGCCGACGCCAATCGCTATTTCGCGGCGCAGGAGCCGTGGGCCCTGAAGAAGACCGACCCGGAGCGCATGCAGACCGTCCTTTACGTGACTGCGGAAGTGTTGCGCGGCCTGGCCATCCTGGCGCAGCCCTATGTACCGTCGGGAGCGGCGAAATTCCTCGATCTTCTGGCGGTGCCGGAGAGGGCGCGCAACTTTGCCAGCCTCGGGACGGCCGGGCGGTTAAAACCGGGAACGCCGCTGCCGGCTCCGGCGCCGGTCTTTCCACGCTACGTGGAAGCAGAAGCGGGGCAGGGATCTGCCTGATGCCGCTGGCCATCGTCGACAGCCACTGCCACCTCGATTTCGAGCAGTTCGCCGGTCATATCGATGAAGTGATCGCCCGCGCCCGCGACAACGGCGTCTTCCTGATGGTCACCATCTCCACCCGTGTCAGGCGCTTTGAGGCCATCCGCGCTATCGTCGAGGCCCATGACGAGGTCTGGTGCACCATCGGCACCCACCCGCACAATGCCGCGGAGGAGGCCGACGTCACCCTCGACGATCTCCTGCGCATCGCGGCCCATCCCAAGGTGGCGGGCATCGGCGAGGCCGGCCTCGACTACCATTATGACTACAGCCCCCGCAACATCCAGGCTGCCGTCTTCCGAACCCATATCGCGGCAGCGCGCACGACCGGCCTGCCGCTCGTCATCCACAGCCGCGAGGCCGAGGACGACACGGCCACGATCCTCGAAGAGGAAATGGGGAAGGGGGCCTTCAAGCCCCTGCTCCATTGCTTTTCCTCAAGGCCCGGCCTCGCGGTGCGTGGCCTGGCCATCGGCGCCTATGTCTCGTTTTCGGGCATCCTGACCTTCAAGAACGCCGCCGATGTGCATGAAGCGGCAAGGCTTTCGCCACTCGACCGGGTGCTGGTCGAGACCGATGCGCCTTATCTGGCACCGGTACCTTATCGCGGCAAGAGCAATGAGCCGGCCTTCACTCGCTATACGCTGGAAGAATTGGCCCGCCTGAAGGGCATATCGCCCGAGAAAGCCGCCAGCGCCACATCGGACAACTTCTTCAACCTCTTTCAGAAGGTGAAGCGGCCCGCCGTCTTCGATGAAGCCGCGGCATGAGCCTGACCCTCACCATCCTCGGCTGCGGTTCGTCGGGCGGCGTGCCGCGCATCGGCAACCACTGGGGCGCCTGCGATCCGAAGGAGCCGAAGAACCGCCGTCGCCGCTGCTCGGTGATGCTGGAGCGACGATCCGGCAAGAACGCCACCCGCGTCCTGATCGATACCTCGCCGGACCTGCGCGAGCAGCTTCTGGGCTACGGCGTCGGTGAAGTCGATGCCGTGCTCTTCACCCACGAACATGCCGACCACACCCACGGCATCGACGAATTGCGCGCCGTGGCGCTCAACAAGCGCCAGCGCGTGGCCATCTGGGCCAACGACCGCACCGGCGACATGCTCTTGAGCCGCTTCGGCTATTGCTTCTATACGCCACCCGGCAGCGACTATCCGCCCATCCTCAGGACGCACCGTCTCATCGCCGGTGAAGCCGTGGAGATCGACGGCCATGGCGGGCCGATCGCTGCAACGCCGTTCGAATTGCAGCACGGCACCATCCAGGCGTTGGGCTTTCGCATCGGCGGACTGGCCTATACGCCCGATCTCAACGGCGTTCCCGAGCCGAGCCTCAAGAGCCTAGAGGGTCTCGATACCTGGATCGTCGATGCGCTCAGGCCGACACCGCACCCGAGCCATTTCTCGTTGCCCGAGACGCTTCAGTGGATCGAGCGCCTGAAACCGAAGCGCGCCATTCTCACCAACCTGCACATCGACATGGACTATGCCACGCTCGCAAGAACGCTGCCGCAAGGCGTCGAGCCTGCCCATGACGGTTTGCGGGTGGAGATCGCCCCGTGAGTCGACCGGCAGGCCGTCGGAACGCACATTAACGGTAGGCGTTTCGAGCTAACCCCTTGGCGGGGCCGCATAACACACCCCATCCGGGTATATAAAAATATTCCATAATATATATTATGCGAAATCTTGTATTGCTCCTTCACTCGATCGGCGCCAGCAGTTCCGGTGCCGTCACCAGCGGGCGCACGCCGTGGGCGTGGTTCTCGTTGAAGGCGTTGTTGGCGCACCACTGCTCCAGCGACGAGATGTCGAGCTTGACGCATTGCGGCCTGACACTCCATGTCACCTGCAAGGGCGAGCATTTGGCGTCGCTATAGCTGTCCCCGGTGGTCGACCCGCGATAGACAACCGGGTCGCCAAGGCCGCTGGGCAAGGATTTGGCCTGCCAGAAGCCATCGACCTTGGCGGGAGCCGTGGCGAAGGTGTCGAAATGCGCCGCCGTCGGGTCGTTCACCAGCAGGAAGACCTGCGATTCCACCCGCAGTTCGGGATTGCTGCACTTGTCGGAAGAACAGGCCTTGAGCCCCTCGCCCGGCTTCACGTCGCAGGTTGAATAGACCCAGTGGACCTCGATGGTGTCGCCGGCCTTGACGCCGTGGCAGGCACCGTTCTCCGGCATCTTCAGTTCCTCGGGCGTGAGGTTGGCTGTCTCGTTGCATTGATAGCCGTGATGCGGGCCCGCAGCGACTTCGCTGCTGTAGCCCGGCCCCTTGTGCTCGGCATCGACATGCATGTGGATGTTGCACAGGTTCATGCGGGCGACGTCGGGCGCCAGGGAAAAGTCGGCGAGATTGCTCCCGTCTCGCTTGGTGATGTCGCGCGGCGCCTGGGGGCCGTAGCCCGTGCACATCTCCGCCGCCTGCGATGGACCGGCGAGCGCCATGCCCAGTACCGCTACTCCGGCCACGATCCAATGACTTGCCGTCATGCCTTCATCCTCCTCCACATACCGCTTGTTGCCGCCCGCTCAACCATCAGAAGGAAAGTCCGCCCGCCTTCAGGAGCCGCCGTCCAGCACCGCGAACATCTCCACCGGCGTCACCTCGCCGCGCTTGATATTGGTTTCCAGGTTGCGCATCCTCTCGGTGCGGTTCTTCGAGGCCATGATGGTTTCGAGGCTGAAAGCTGCCGGGCCTTCCGCGTCGAGTTGGGCCATCAGGCGGGCAAAGGCCGCAACGGCAAAATCGTGCCGGTTGCTCTCGTGGCGAACCGTGAAGCCTGCCGCTCGCAGCGCCTTGCGGTAATCATCGGGCCCCGCAAGGGCGCTGATTTCCGGGCGCGCCGCCCAGGGCAGCGGGAACATCACCTCGCCCTCGCCCGTGCGCATCTCGTCATAGATGCCGAACATGCCGCCCGGCTTGAGGACCCGCGCGACCTCGCGGAACACGGCCGCCTTGTCGGCAATGTTCATGCCCACATGCATCATGTAGGCGGCATCGAAGCTGGCATCGCCAAACGGCATGTCGAGGGCGTTGGCTACCATGAACTCGGTGCCCGCTTCGACGCCGACCCAGCGGCTGAGCTCGCGCGCCGCGGCGACGAATTCCGGCGACAGGTCGATGCCCGTGACCCGTGCGCCATAGCGCCTTGCCGCATGCCGGGCGGGTCCGCCCATTCCCGAGCCCACATCGAGCACACGGGCGCCCGCTGTGAGTTCCAGTTGTGCCATGAACGTCTCGGTCGCCTGGCGCCAGCCCACATGCATGTGCTCCACCGGCTCCAGATCGTCGGGAGCGACCGTATCGGGAGTCTTGCCGATGCTGGCGAGACCATCGCGCAGGGCCTCCACCAGAGCCCCGTGGGCGTAATGTTCGGTTACCTTGTCGTCGTTCGCCATGTGTGGGGTCATCCTGGAAGCGCCGGGTACGAGGCAAGGCGACGTTAGCAGGCTAAAGGCCGTGCAGCCAGCGCCGGAAGCAGTTCCGTGGTCGCACCCTTCAGCGCCTAGGATTTACAAAGAACAGTTATTGATCAGTGCTTTATGCCGATCATCTCCACCGGTGCGACGATGCCGTTCCTGACGTTGGCGATCATGTTTTTCACCATTTCGGCGGGGGTGTCGCCCATCAACAGGTGAAGGCCCAGCGGCGGAGGTCCCTCGGCGGTCGCTCTGGCCGCGGCCATTTTCGTAAAGAAGTCGATGGCGTAATCGCGCCGGCTGCGCTCCTGACTCACCCGGAAGCCAGCGCCCTCCAGCGCCCGGCGGTAGTCTTGCGGCCGCTCGAGCGGACTGGTCTCCGGCGTCTTGGCCCACGGCACCGGAAAGGCAAGTTCGCCCTCGCCCACCCGCATCACGTCGTAGACGCCGAATTTGCCGCCAGGTTTGAGCACCCGCGCCACTTCGCGGAAAAGCCCGGCCTTGTCGGCGATATTCATGCCCACATGCAGCATATAGGCCGTGTCGAAAGCGCCATCCGCAAACGGCATTGCCAGTGCGTTGCCCTGTTGCAGGTCGATGCGGTCATCGAGGCCCACCCAGCGGTTCAGTTCACGGCCCGTCTCGACAAACTCCGCCGTCAGGTCGATGCCGGTGACCCGCGCCCCGAAGTGCCCGGCGGTCAAGCGGCAGGCGCCGCCGAGGCCGCAGCCCACATCGAGCACGCGGGTCGTGGACGACATTTCCAGTTGGGTAAGAAATTCCTCCGAAGCGCGCCGCCCGCCGATATGGAATTCATCCACCGGCGCCAGATCTTCTATCGTCGCAGTCTCGGGCGACTTGCCCAGCTTCTGGAGTCCCTGGCGGATCACCGCGATCAGGTCTCCTTGCGTATAATGCTCGGCAACCTTCTGACTTACGGACACATTGCCATTCCCCAAGGGTTTTCCGCAGCCAACATAGCGTGCCCGCCCCCCCTCGCCAAGCGTGGACGATCATGCTTTACCTTGGCCATCATGAACCCCGCCGAACTCGATCCGGAAGACCTGAAAACGCTGGTTGCCATCATGGCGGCCCTGCGCACCCCCGGCTCGGGTTGTCCATGGGACCTGGAACAGGATTTCCGCACCATCGCCCCCTATACGCTGGAGGAAGCCTACGAGGTGGCCGAAGCCATCGAGCAGGGCGACCGGGCGGCGCTGCGCGATGAACTGGGCGATCTCCTGTTGCAGGTCGTCTATCATGCCCGCATGGCCGAGGAAGAAGGCTCCTTTGCCCTGCCCGACGTCATCGCCGCCATCACGTCCAAGATGATCCGCCGCCACCCCCACGTCTTCGGTGACGAAAAAGCCCGATCGGCGGGCATCGCCAAGGGATTCTGGGAGGAGATGAAGGCAAAGGAGCGCGACCAATCCGCCGACAGCGCGCTCGACGGCGTTCCCGCCGCCCTGCCCGGCCTTACCCGCGCCGTCAAGCTGCAGGCAAAGGCAGCACGGGTCGGCTTTGACTGGCCCTCGACCGGCCCCGTCCTCGACAAGATTGTCGAGGAACTGGGTGAACTGCGCGACAGCATGGCAGGAGGCGATAAACGGGCAATGGAGGAGGAATTCGGCGACCTGATGTTCGTTCTCGCCAATCTGGCCCGCCATCTCGGTTTCGACCCGGAAGCCGCGATCCGCCGCGCAAGTCACAAATTCGAGCGTCGTTTCAAGGCCATAGAGGCTGAACTTGAAGCCCGCGGCAAACGCCCGCAGGACAGTGACCTGGCCGAAATGGATACAATCTGGAACGAGGTCAAGGCCCGCGAGAAGCGCTGATGCGAGGTCGAAATTGCGATCCCGCTTTTCCTTGCCCATCGTCATGCCGGCACTTGATGCCGGCACCCATTCCGCTGGCGGCACGGACCGTGCGAAGTTGGCGGAACGGACCCCGCGATCAAGTCGCGGGGTGACAGCGCTGAGGTATCGTTCTCAGGCCACGCCCAAGGACGGCACCTGAGAAAGGGCAAAAACCCCTATTCCGCCGCTATGTCGGCCAGGGCCTGGCCGGGGGCTATCGGGCGGATGCGCGCACCCAGACGGGCTTTCGCCTGGTCGATGCGTGAAGCCGGCAGGCGCACCCGCAAGTGAATGCTGCTGCCATCGCGATCGCTTGCCCGCTCCAGCACTTCCGCCCGTCGGTAGAGCCAGGCGAGATCGTCGCCCGAGGCGGCATCGAGGTGCACTTCGAACTGGTCCGAACCGGCCGCCAGTTCGCGCTCGATGCAGGAAAGCAGCCGCTCAAGCCCTTCGCCCGTAAGCGCCGACAGCGCCACGGTGCGCGGCCGCCGTGCCGCCGAGTTGACTATCGCCTGGCGCTCGTCCGGCGACAGAAGGTCGATCTTGTTCCACACCTCGACAATGCGTTCGCGTCGCGCCTCGTCGATGCCGATTTCGCCCAGAACCTCGTTGACATCGGCGGCTTGCGCCTCGCTGTCGGCATGCGAGATATCGCGCACATGGACAATGACATCGGCCTCGACCACCTCTTCCAGCGTCGCCTGGAAGGCGGCGATCAGGGTGGTCGGCAGGTCGGAGATGAAACCCACGGTGTCCGAAAGGATCACCTTTCTCCCCTGCGGCAGGCCCAACTGGCGCATGGTCGGATCGAGGGTGGCGAAAAGCAGGTCCCTCGCCACCACGGCGGCCTTGGTGAGGGCATTGAACAGACTCGATTTGCCGGCGTTGGTATAGCCGACCAGCGCCACCACCGGATAGGGCACGCGGTCCCTGCCCTTCCGGTGCAGCGCGCGGGTGCGGCGCACCTGCTTCAGGTCAGCCTCGATGCGGGCCATGCGTTCCTGGATGAGGCGGCGGTCGGCCTCGATCTGGGTTTCGCCGGGACCGCCGAGGAAGCCGAAGCCGCCGCGCTGGCGCTCCAGATGGGTCCACGACCTGACCAGCCGGCTCTTCTGCCAGCCCAGATGGGCCAGTTCCACCTGCAGGGCGCCTTCGCTGGTACGCGCCCGGCGGCCGAAGATTTCCAGGATCAGGCCGGTGCGATCGAGCACCTTGGCCTTGGTGGCCCGCTCCAGATTGCGTTGCTGGCCGGGCGACAGGGCCGTGTCGACCACAATCAGTTCAGCCCGGGTCTCGCCCACCAGACGGGCAAGCTCTTCCGCCTTGCCGCTGCCGATATAGGTCGCCGGCGTGACGCGCACCAAAGGCACGATGAGGCTGGCGCGAATATCGAGATCGATGGCTTGCGCCAGCCCCTTGGCTTCTTCGAGCCTTGCCTCGGGCAAACGCGCACCCTTGGCGCCCTTCAGCGCCGGGTGGACGATGATGGCGCGCGCCGATGTGCGGCGTGGCGTGGTGGCCTCGCTGCCGTGGTTGCCGGCGCTGCCGCCCGAACCCCTGTCAATCGGTGCCAGCGGCGTCCTCGTCGTAGAGATTGACCGGCTGGCCGGGCATGATGGTGGAGATGGCGTGCTTGTAGACCAGTTGCGACAGGCCGTCGCGCCGCAGCAACACGCAGAAATTGTCGAACCAGGAGATGACCCCCTGCAATTTCACGCCGTTCACCAGGAACACGGTCAACGGAATCTTGTTCTTGCGAACATGGTTCAAAAAGGTGTCTTGCAGGTTCTGGGGCTTGTCTTGTGCCATTTTATGCCCTCTCGGGGGTTATTGCGGCCCGCCGTCATCAGGTGACGCGGCCGATCGGTCAGCGAGGCTATTGCTCTCTTGCGCCAGCGCTCGGGTAGCCTCCTCCCGGCCCTGTTCTATGTTCCTAGGCTAGCATACTTCGCCTGACGCTGCGACAGCCAATCGGCCGCGATGCAGAGGCGCCCCGCGGGCTAGAAATACTCCATGCTCACCCGGAAGAGTTGCTGGATTTCCTTGGCCTGTTCACGCAACGCGAACACGATGATGCGGTCGCGCGGGCGGATTTCGGTGGAGCCGTTGGGAATGATCACCTTTTCATCGCGCACCACGGCGCCAAGACGCACGCCGTCGGGCAAATTCGCCTCGCGCAACGGCTTGCCGATCAGCGGCGACGTTTCCAGCGCCTCGGCCTCCACCACCTCGCCTTCGCCGTTGCGCACCGGATGGACGCCGCGGATGCGGCCGCGGCGTACATAGCGCAGGATGCTGGACACCGTCACCGAACGCGGGTCGATGAACGAATCCACCCCCAGCGGCCCGGCGAGCTGGCCGACATCGAGGCCGGAGACCAGCGCCATGGAATGCAGGGCGCCCTCCTGCTTGGCCAGCACCGCCGACAGCACATTGACCTTGTCGTCGTTGGTGAGCGCGATGAAGGCCTCGGTCTGGGCGATGCCGGCCTCGCGCATGATCTGCTGGTCGAGCACGCTGCCATGCAGGACGATGGAGCGCTTGAGGCCTTCGGCGATGGTTTCGGCGCGTTCGCGGTCGGATTCGATGATCCGCACCCGGATGTTGCGGTCGCGCTCTTCCAGCTTGCGCGCCACATAGCGCCCGATATTGCCGCCGCCGCCAATGAGAACGCGGCGCGCCGGACGCTCTTCGTGGCCGAACAGGCCGAGCACCCTGGTCGCCTGGCTGCGTTCGCCGATCACATAGACCTGATCGCCGCTCTGCATCTGTTCAGCGCCGCGCGGCACGATCAGCCTGCCGTCGCGCACCACCCCGACCACCACAGCGTTGAGGTCGGGGAAGAGTTCGGTGAGCTGTTTGAGCGGCGTATCGACGATAGGACAGTCGTCGCGCAGGTTGATGCCCATGGCGACGATGCTCTCATCGGCGAAATAGATGGTCTCGAATGCCCCCGGCAGTTCCAACCGTCGCAGCACCATGTCACCGACCGCCAGTTCCGGCGAGATGACAACGTCGATGGCGGTGTGGTCCGACGAGAACAGGTCGCGGTATTCCGGCTGCAGATAGGATTGATCGCGCACCCGGGCAATGCGGGTGGGAATGGAGAAGATGGCATGGGCGATCTGGCAGGCCATCATGTTGACCTCGTCGATGAAGGTCACGGCGATGATCATGTCGGCCTCGCGCGCCCCTGCCCGCTCCAGCACGTCGGGATGGGCGCCATGGCCGACGATGCCCTGCACGTCGAGGCCATCGGAGATCGACTGCACCAGATGCGGTGAGACGTCGATGACGGTGACGTCGTTGCCTTCGCCGGCCAGGCGCTCGGCAATGCCGCGTCCGACCTGTCCCGCACCGCAGATGATGATTTTCATGGCCGTGCGGCCGCCGGTCGATCGGGCGGCTCTCCCCTCGTGGTTCCCGCAACTACCCTTATCAACCGGCTTCGGCTTCGTCGAGGCGCGATGTCGCGGTGATCCCTAAGAGCTTGATCTTGCGGTGCAAGGCCGAACGCTCCATCCCCACGAAGCTGGAGGTGCGCGAGATATTGCCGCCGAAGCGCGACAACTGGGCGACGATATAGTCGCGCTCGAACATCTCGCGCGCCTCGCGCAGCGGCAGAGCCATCAGTTGTTCGTTGCCGCCGGGATTGACCACCGCGGGCACTGCCGAGCCGATTTCGGCGGGCAGCATGGCGGCGGTGATCTCGCTGTCGGGCTCGCCGCCGGCCAATATCAGCAGGCGCTCCACGTTGTTGCGCAACTGGCGCACGTTTCCTGGCCAGGCATGCATCTGCAGGATGGCGACGGCATCCTCGCCGATGGCCCGCAAGGGCTGGCCTGCCTGCTGCGAATAGTGCCGGGCGAAATGTCTGATCAGTTCCGGAATATCCTCGCGCCGTTCCGCCATCGGCGGCACCTCCACCGGCACCACGGCCAGCCGGTGATAGAGGTCCTCGCGGAATCGCCCGGCCTCGATCAATTGATGCAGGTCGCGGCTGGTGGATGACATGACCCGGACATCCACGCGCACCTTCTTGGCACCGTTCACCCGCTGGAAGGTCTGCTCGACCAGCACCCGCAAGACCTTGCCTTGCGTCTCCAGCGGCATGTCGGCGACCTCGTCGATGAGCAGCGTCCCGCCGTGGGCCTCTTCGAGCGCGCCGATGCGCCGGGCGCCACCTTCGGCATCCTCGATGCCGAACAGTTCTTCTTCCATGCGCTCGGGCGCCATGGTGGCCGCCTGCAAGGTGACGAACGGGCCCTCGGCGCGCGTCGACAGGCCATGCAGCGAGCGCGCCGCCATTTCCTTGCCACTGCCGGGCGGTCCGAAGATCATGACGCGGCTGTTGCCGGGCGCGATGCGCTTCAGGTTCTGGCGCAATTGCCGCATGATCACCGACGAACCGACCAGTTCCGTCTCCACCCCGGCACGGCCGCGCAACTGCTCGTTTTCGCGCCTCAGGCGCGAGGTCTCCAGCGCCCGGGTCACCACCAGCACCAGGCGGTCGGCCTTGAACGGCTTTTCGATGTAGTCGTAGGCCCCGAGCTTGATCGCCGCCACCGCCGTCTCGATATTGCCATGACCGGAGATGATGACCACCGGCAGGTCGGGATGGCGCTCCTTGATCTGCTTGAGGACGTCGAGCCCGTCGAGGCGCGAGCCCTGCAGCCAGATATCGAGAATGACCAGCGAAGGCCGGCGTTCCTCGACCGCGGCAAGCGCGGCATCGCTGTTGCCGGCCAGACGGGTCTCGTAGCCCTCATCTTCGAGGATGCCGCCGATCAGTTCACGGATATCGGTCTCGTCATCGACAATGAGAATGTCAGCGGCCATCAGCGGTTACTCCGGTCGTTTTCGCTTTTCCGGTCTTCTTGCCCTTGCGCCCGCTGGCCGGTTCCTTGCCCGCGGGGGCGGCGAACACCAGCCTGACCAGGGCGCCCCGCCCGCCATGGAAATCGCCCGGCGCATCGCTCAGCACGATCTGCCCGCCATGTTCTTCCATAATGCGCTGCACGATGGCGAGACCGAGGCCGGTGCCCTTTTCACGGGTGGTCATGTAGGGTTCGGTGAGGCGGTGGCGGTTTTCCTTTGGCAGGCCGATGCCGTTGTCGGCCACCGCGACGACGAAACCGCCGTCGTCGCGCATCACTTCCACGCGGATGGCGCCGGGCGGTTCGGGTTCGCTCTGCAGCCTCTGTTCGATGGATTCACGGGCATTCTTCACCAGGTTGGTGATGGCCTGGGTCACCAGCCGGCGGTCGAAGTCGAAGGTGAACTTCTCGTCCTCCGGCAGGTGGATGTCGAAGGTGATATCACCGGCCGACACCCGTTGCAGGACCAAGGCCTCGCGGGCGACGGCCACGAGGTCATGGGGCTCAAGAAGGGCTGTGGGCATACGGGCGAAGGAGGAGAATTCGTCCACCATGCGCCCGATGTCACCGACCTGGCGGATGATGGTGGCGGTGCATTGCTCGAACACCTGCGGATCGGAGACGATCTCGCGCCCGTACTTGCGCCTGAGGCGCTCGGCCGAAAGCTGGATGGGGGTGAGCGGGTTCTTGATCTCGTGGGCAATGCGCCGGGCGATGTCGGCCCAGGCCGAATTGCGCTGCGCCGCGACCAGCCCGGTGATGTCGTCGAAGGTCATCACATAACCCTGGTCGTTCTCGCTGGAATGCTCGGTGGTCGCACGTACGAAGAAGGTGCGGTCCTGCCCGTTGACCGGCATGGAAATCTGGGCCTCGGCGGTGCCCGAACGCTTCGCCTGGGCCTGGGTGAGCAACGGTTGCATGGGCTCGAGCACGTCGGAAAGCGAGCGGCCGATGAGGTTGCCGGCGGTGAGCCCGAGCAGGCTCCGGGAGGAGCGATTGGCAAGCCGGATGACGCCATGGCTGTCGAGGCCCAGAACGCCTGCCGAAATGCCCGACAGCACGGCCTCGATGAACCGCCGGCGCTCGTCGATCTGGTGGCTGGCGTCGACCAGTTCGGCGCGCTGGACTTTCAGCTCGCCGGTCATCTGGTTGAAGGTGCGCCCGAGGGTGGCGAGGTCGCCGGTTCCCTCGTCGACGTCGACCTTGACATCGAGATCGCCTTCCGACACCCGCCGCGCCGCTGCCACCAGGCCGACCACCGGTTCCACCACCCGGTCGGAGACCCTCAGGCCAAGGAGAATAGCCGCCAGCAGAAAGACGAAGGCCACGCCGGCATACATCACGGCAAAGGTGAGCTGCACGCCGGTGCGCTGGGCCATCAGCTTGTCGTATTCGAGCCGCTCGTTGCGCGCCTTGATCAGTTGCTCGGCCACCGCCGGGTTCACCAGCCGGTAGACATAGAGATAGTGGTGGGGGAAGTTCGGCAGCTTGCCGAGGGCCTGGATGACATTGCCGTTGCCGGGGCCGGCGACGGCCAGTTCGCCCTGCTTGGCCGCCGTCATCATGGCCTCGTCAGGTGGCCGGTAGGTGACCCTGTCATTGGCGGTAGCACTCGCCACCACGTGGTTCGTCTCCCCGTCGATGACGAAGGCTCCGGCGAGCGAGCGCTGGCCGGCAACCGTCGCCATGCGCTGGCTGAAGGCCTGTCGGTCGCTGTCGAACAGGTCCTTTTGACCGTTGATGTCGTTGGCGACGGCGGTGATGTCGGCGCGCACCAGATCGGCCTGCTCGTCGATATAGGCCTTGGCCACCACCACCGAGGTATCGACGATGGAGCGGGTGCGCTCGGAAAACCACGTATCGAGCCCGCGGTTGAGGGTGACGCTGGCGAAAACCGCAACGATGACGGCCGGCACGGCGGCGAACAGGCTCAGGAGGACGACGATGCGGATATGCAGCGAGGCCCCTGCCTTGCTGCGGCGGCGCGCCATCAACAGATCGACGATCTGCCAGCCGGCCAGCCCGGCCATGATGGCCATCAGCACCAGATTGGCCCACAGCAGATCGATGATCACATGACGCACAGGCTTGATCGGCGTCAGGCCGGTGAGGATCATGAAGGTACCGACGCCGGTGGCAACGGCCAGAACGGCGATCACCAGGCCGACACGGGTCGACCAGCGGATGCTGGCACGGGCATGGCGGGCCGATTTAGGCGCGTCGACCGGGCCGGCGAGCGCGGATTTGTGGGGATCGGCTGCGGCAGTCATGAGCAGGTTTCGTCTATCCCTTCGCCGGTCCGGACACATGCACGACAAGGCACGCACGCCGGCATGACACGTTGCTCAGAACAATGGAAACCGCCCGATTCCAAGACGTCTGTGGCCAATAGTCAACACCTGTGTTGTAAAAGTGTGACAGTTTTTGGGCAAAGCTGGGCAACCTTCGGGCAATGCCTGTGAAGGCTCCGCAAAATCGGCTCATTCCCAAGGGTTTGGCTGATTTCTCGCGCGCTGACCTAACCCGGCCGCCGGGTCTGACGCATGTTGATGCCCAGATCGCGAATGCGGGTTCTGAGGGTATTGCGGTTGATTCCCAGCAATTCCGCGGCCTTGAGCTGGTTCCCGCCGGTGGCGACCAGGGCAGCGAGGATGGCCGGGCCTTCCACTTCGCGAATCACCCGCTGGTGCATGCCCGGTGGCGGCAACTCAGGATCGAAAGAGCCGAAATAGCGCCGGAGCCAGGCTTCGGTAAAGGCCGACAGGCTCATATTGTCGCCACCCGCCGCCAGGGCCGGCTCGGCCTCGCTGCGGGTGCTGCGCAGTTCGGCCTCAACTGCGTCGGCCCCCACCACGTCTTCCACGTAGACCGCGCAGATACGCTGCACCAGGTTCTCCAGCTCGCGCACGTTGCCGGGCCAGCGATAGCGCTTCAGCCGATCGAGGGCATCGCGATTGAGGGTCTTGCGCGGCAGGCCGCGGGCCACGGCCTGATCGAGGAAATGCGCCACCAGATCCTCAATGTCCTCCAGCCGCTCGCGCAGCGGCGGCAGCCGCACCGGCACCACATTGAGACGGAAATAGAGATCCTCGCGAAACGTCCCTTGCGAGATCAGGCCCCGCAGGTCGCGGTGGGTGGCGGCAATGATGCGGACATTCGCCTTGATCGGCACCCGCCCACCGACCAGCGTGAACTCGCCTTGCTGCAACACCCTGAGGAGGCGGGTCTGCGCCTCCATGGGCATGTCGCCGATCTCGTCGAGGAAGAGGGTGCCGCCTTGCGCCTGCTCGAACTTGCCGGCATAGCGCTGGGTGGCGCCGGTAAAGGCCCCCTTTTCATGGCCGAAGAGTTCCGATTCGATCAGTTCGCGCGGGATCGCCGCCATGTTGACGGCAACGAAAGGGGCCCGCCGGCGCTTGGAATAATCATGCAGGGCGCGCGCCACCAGTTCCTTGCCGGTGCCCGATTCACCGGCAATCGTCACCGTCAGGTCGGTCTGCGTCATGCGCGCGATGATGCGGTAGATATCCTGCATGGCGCTGGAGCGGCCGATCAGCGGCAAGCGCTCTGAAGACTCTCCCTGCGTGCTCTGGAGGGATTGCCCGGCACTGCGGTTCGATTGTTCCAATGCTTTGCCAACAAGATTGAGCAACTCATTGAGATCGAACGGTTTTGGCAAGTAGTCGAAGGCCCCGCGCTCGGCGGCGGTGATGGCCGTCATGATGGTGTTCTTGGCGCTCATGACGATGATCGGCAGGTTGGGGCGAACCTTCTTCATGCGCGGCAGGAGTTCAAAGACGTTCTCGTCCGGCAGCACCACGTCGGAGACCACCACATCGCCCTCGCCCCCCGCCACGGCACGCCACAACATGGCGGCGGTGCCGGATGAGCGCACCTCGTATCCCGCCCGCATCAGGGCTTGGGTGAGCACCGTGCGGATGGCGTCGTCGTCATCGGCCAGAAGGACCGTGCGGTTCATGGCCCTGGTTCCTCCTCGGCAGGTCGCTGGCCTTCGTCATGCATGGGCATCAGCACCCGGAAGACGGTGGAGCGGCCGCTGCGCTCCCACTCCACCACGCCGCCATGATCGCGCACGATCTTGGCCACCAGTGCAAGCCCCAGGCCCTTGCCGTTGGCCTTGGTGGAGACGAAGGGATCGAACAGGTCGGCGCCGATAGCTTCGGGAATGCCCGGACCGGTGTCGTGCACGGTAAGCTCCAGCGGCAGCGACAGGCGCTCGCCGGTGCCTGGCATGGTGAGCCTCACACCCGGCCGGAAGGCGGTCTGCAGGGTGATCTCGCCCTGCCCTCCGGCATCTTTGATGGCCTCGGCGGCATTCTTTACAAGGTTGACGAAGACCTGGATGAGCTGGTCGCGGTGGCCGAGCACGGGGGGAAGCGAGGGATCGTAGTGTTCGCGAATGGTGACGCCACTGGCAAATCCCGATTTGGCCAGCATTTTGACATGATCGAAGACGCCGTGGATGTTGACCGGCGCGCGCTGGATGGGCCGTTCGTCGGAAAATACCTCCATCTGGTCGACGAGGTCGCGGATGCGGTCGGTTTCAGCGCAGATGAGGCCGGCCAATGCCCTGTCGTCTTCCGACAGCGTCGGCTCGATGAGCTGGGCGGCGCCGCGAATGCCCGACAAGGGGTTCTTGATCTCGTGCGCCAGCATCGAGGCCATGCCGGTGACGGTGCGGGCCGAGTGGCGATGGGTGAGCTGGCGGTCGATCTTCTGCGCCATGGAGCGCTTTTGCAGCACCAGCACCACGTTGCCGGCCCGCTCCGGCATGGCCGCCACCTGAATATCGATGCTGCGCTCGCCGCCCGAGCGCGGGGTGCCGATGGAAACACCGTATTCGTTGATACTGGAGGCCCCGCGTCGGGCCTGCGCGATGAGTTCGCCGAGCGGGCTGGAAAACGGCACGATGTCGTCGAGGCTGAAGCGCTTGAGCGTCAGGGCGCTGGCGGCAAAGAATTCCTCCGCCGCCGCATTGGCAAAGGCAATGCGATTGGAGCCGTCGACGACGATGATCGGGCTGGGCAGCGCATCGAGGATGGCAGGCGCCGTGGGCGCCGGCTGAAGGTTGTTCGCGTCGATCATGCCGCCACCCGGCCTGCATCCGAGGCATCCGCAAAAATCGTCCCAAGACCCGCAAGGACGCACTCCGGTTCCGTCTCGCGCATGAGGAGCGGCTTCCAACGGGCCGCCGTTGCGGGGGCGATGACCCCGTCCTCGACCGCCGCGGCCAGATACCAGCCCACATGCTTGCGGGCGATCTTCACCCCGTGCGCGCTTCCGTGAAAAGCGATCATCGCCCGGTAATGCCCGATGATGATGGCGCGGCGTTCCTCGCGCCCGGGGACCGGACGCCCGCTGCCGGGATCGAGGTCTTCCGCGATCACCCCCGGCAGCCACGGCCGGCCATAGGCGCCACGCCCGATCATGATCCCGTCGGCACCCGAGCGCGCCAGCATGGCGCGGGCATCGCGCGTCGTCGCACCATCGCCATTGGCGATGAGCGGGATGGAAATCGCCTCGCGCACCCGGGCGATCGCCGCCCAGTCGGCGCTGCCCTTGTAGAACTGGCAGCGGGTGCGGCCATGCACGGCGATCATCGCCGCGCCCAGCGCCTCGGCGCGGGCGGCAAGCTCGGGGGCATTGAGGCTCGAATGGTCCCAGCCGAGCCGCATCTTGACCGTCACCGGCACCCTGACCGCCGCGATAGTCGCCGCGATGAGCTGTTCGGCCACCTGCGGCTCACGCATCAGCGCCGAGCCGGAAAGCTTGCCCGCCACCTCGCGGGCCGGGCAGCCCATGTTGATGTCGATGATGTCGGCGCCCATCGCTTCGGCCATTGCCGCACCCTCGGCCATCCACCGCGGCTCACGCCCGGCGAGTTGCACCACGAAGGGTCGGACGGTTTCGGCCCCGGCAGCGCGGCGCACCATGTCGGGGCGCTGGCGCACCAGTTCCTCGCTCGCCACCATCTCGCTGACCACGAGCCCCGCCCCCAGACTGTGGACCAGCGCCCGGAACGGCTGATCGCTCACCCCCGACATGGGGGCGAGAAACACCCGGTTGCGGGTGGTGACCGGCCCGATAGAAATGCCCACTATTTCGGCGCTCCGATTGAATGCCTAAGTTTTGTGCAACATAGCAGATGTAATCGTTGTGGCAAGCTGCCTTTGGCTTGCTCCGCGCGGCCCGAGGCCTTACACGAACATCGAATCCTGACAAAGGGGCAGATGAATGACGGCGGCAGTGGTAATCGTGGCGGCCGGCGTCGGCTTGAGGGCCGGCGGCGAGGTTCCTAAGCAATACCGCTTGCTGGCCGGCAAGCCGGTATTGCGGCGCACCATCGAGGCCTTCCTGTCGCATCCGGGCATCAACGGCGTTCAGGTGGTGATTGGTGAAGGCCACGAGGCGCTCTACGAGGCGGCGGTGGAGGGTCTGAAACTGCCGCCGCCCGTCACCGGCGGCGCCACCCGCCAGGCATCGGTGCGGCGGGGCCTCGAAGCGCTGGAGCCAGCGCCGCCACGCCTCGTTCTCATCCACGATGCCGCCCGACCCTTCGTTCCGCCGGAAACCATATCGCATGTCCTTGCCTATCTCGACCGCCACCAGGCCGTCATCCCCGCCCTGCCGGTGACCGACACCCTGAAGAAGGCCACCGCCAACATCGTCGAGGGCACCGCCGAGCGGGCGGGACTGTGGGCGGCCCAGACCCCGCAGGGCTTTCACTTCACCACCATCGTGGAAGCCCATCGCCTTGCCGGCGATGCGGCGGGGGTCGACTTCACCGACGATGCCTCGATTGCCGAATGGGCGGGCCTCGAAGTGGCGATCGTGCCGGGCACGACGCAAAACCGCAAGCTCACCACGGCCGACGATCTGAAGGAGGCGGAACACCGCATGTCGATGGAAAGCGCACTCGCCTGGAACGATGTGAGGGTCGGCCATGGCTTTGACGTTCACACCTTCGGCGCCGGCGATCACGTCACCCTGTGCGGGGTGAAGATACCACACGACCATGGGCTTTCCGGCCATTCCGATGCCGATGTCGCGCTGCATGCCCTGACCGATGCTATTCTCGGCACGTTGGGCGAAGGCGACATCGGCGTTCATTTCCCGCCCTCGGACCCGCAATGGAAGGGCGCCGACAGCGCCGTCTTCGTTGCGAAGGCCATGGAACTGCTCGCTGCCCGCGAGGGCCGGTTGGCCCATGTCGACATCACCTTGGTCGCCGAAGCTCCGAAGATCGCTCCGCATGTCCCGGCCATGCGCGCCAGACTGGCTGAAATGCTGAAAATCGATACCGGCCGCATCGCCGTCAAGGCGACCACCAACGAGAAGATGGGCTTCATCGGTCGCCGCGAGGGCATGGTGGCCTATGTACTCGCCACGGTGCGGCTTCCGGGCACCCCGGAGGGCGACAATGTTTGACCGCGCGCTGATCCACAAGGCCAAGCATCTCCTCGATGCCTGCCGCGACGGCGGCCTCAAGCTGGCGACGGCGGAAAGCTGCACCGGCGGGCTGGTCGCCGCCCTCCTCACCGACATCGCCGGTTCATCGGCGGTCTTCGAGCGCGGCTTCGTCACCTATTCCAACGAAGCCAAGGCCGAGCTGCTGGGCGTGCCCATGGACCTCATCGACCGGCATGGCGCGGTGTCCGAACAGGTGGCCCGTGCCATGGCCGAAGGGGCGCTTTCGCGCTCGCGCGCCGATATCGCGGTTGCCGTCACCGGCATCGCCGGACCCGACGGTGGCAGCGCGCAAAAGCCGGTCGGCCTTGTTCATTTCGCCACCGCCCGGCGCGAGCATGTCACCCACGCCGCCGTCATGCGGTTCGGCGACCAGGGCCGTGCAAAAATCCGCGAACTGTCGGTCGCAACGGCGCTGGAGATGCTCATCGCCGCCGTCGGCGAAGGCGGCCTCCTGGCCTGAATGCCTAGCCCACCCGCTGGGCACCCCCGGCGCCCGGTCGGCGGCCATACAGGGCCTTGGCGCGGCGCTCGAAGGCCACGACCACCTTGCGCATGGCGAAATCGAAGCTCTTGTTCATGACGAATTGCAGCATCCGGTTGGCCATTTCGTAGTCCACGCTGTAGTCGATTGCCGAACCGCCACCGGGCAGCGGGCGGAAGCGCCAGCGGCTATCGAGTCGTTTCAGCGGCTTTTCCTTCGACACGGAACGGATGATGAGGTTTTTTCGATCGAGGCTGACCTGGCTGGAGAACGACTGCTTGATGGCGAGCTTTGAATAGTCGATGAAGATCTCGGCGCGAAACGTGTCGAGGCCGCGATCATCCTGGCCCATGTCCGACACCGTGGCGTGGGTGATCAGCGGCACGAACTCGGGATAGCGCTCGACATCAGCAGCAATGGCGAACATTTCCGTCGGGCTGTAGGCGCTCTTGCTGGTCAGTTCGACGGTCGGCAACGGCTCAGTCCTTCAAATCAGCGCCCGCGTGGCCCGACCGGGCCTGCCTGAGGCGGGCGAAATCGTCGCCGGCATGGTGGGATGACCGCGTCAGGGGGCTGGCCGAAACCATGAGGAAGCCCTTGGCAAAGGCGGTCCTTTCCAGGCTCTTGAACTCGTCCGGCGTCCAGAAGCGGTCGATGGCGGCATGCTTGCGGGTGGGTTGCAGGTATTGGCCGATGGTGATGAAGTCGATACCGGCGGAGCGCATGTCGTCCATCACCTGCAGCACCTGCGCGCGCGTCTCACCCAAGCCCACCATGATGCCCGACTTGGTGAACATCTGCGGGTCCAGTTCCTTCACCCGCTGCAGCAGCCTTAGGGAATGGAAGTAGCGTGCCCCGGGCCGGATCTTCGGATAGAGCCCCGGCACGGTTTCGAGGTTGTGGTTGAAGACATCGGGGCGCGCTTCAACCACTTTTTCCAGCGCGCCGTTCTTCTTGAGAAAATCCGGCGTCAGCACCTCGATGGTGGTCGCCGGCGTCCGCGCCCGCAAGGACCGGATCACCGCTGCGAAATGTCCTGCCCCGCCGTCGGCCAGGTCGTCGCGGTCGACCGAGGTGATGACCGCGTGGTTGAGCCCCATGCGCGCGACGGCATCGGCGACCTTTTGCGGCTCATCCGCATCGAGCGGGCCGGGCAGTCCGGTCCTGACGTTGCAGAAGGCGCAGGCCCGGGTGCAGGTATCGCCCATGACCATGAAGGTGGCGTGCTTCTTCGACCAGCACTCGCCGATATTGGGACAGCCCGCCTCCTCGCACACGGTAACGAGATTGTTTTCGCGCACGATGGCGCGGGTCTCGTTATAGACAGGGCTCCCCGGCGCCTTGACGCGGATCCACGCCGGCTTGCGCAGCATGGGCGTATCGGGCCGGTTCACCTTTTCAGGATGTCGCGGCCGTTCGCCGGCTTTTTCCAGGACAGTGACCAAGCCGGGTTCCTATGCGCGTCCCTTGATCAGCTTGTAGGCGAAGATCAGGATGCAGGCGCCGATGATGGCCGCGATCAACTGCCCGACGAAGCCGGCATACACCACGTGCAGCACCTTGGCGGAAAGGTAATTCGCCACGATCGCGCCGACCACGCCCAGCACGATGTTCATGATCAGCCCGGTATCGAACTTCATGATCTTTTCGGCAATCCAGCCGGCGAGCCCGCCGATGATGATTGTCATAATCCAGCCAAATCCGACCATCGTTTCCTCCTCAGGTTAGGCACTGTGGCCCTTTGCGAAACAATACACGTCAATGACCGCCGCCACATCGGCAATTACGCAATCAAACGCGCGGCCAGAACCACCAGGACGGCGCCGATGGTCGCCACCACGATCTCGCGCACGATCTCGTTGTGGATGCCGAGCGAGATGCCGAACTGCTTGAACAGGAAGCCGCCGGCGAACGAGCCGATGAGGCCGGTAATCAGGTAGCGGATCAGCCCGCCGCCGCCGACGATGAAGCTCGCCAGCCAGCCGGCAACGATACCGATGAACAACATGATGACGAGATTGCGTCCGTCCATGACGACTCCTTCCGTAAGTTCAATGCGTTACATATGGATGACACGTCCATAGGCATCAAGCACGCTTTCATGCATCATCTCAGAAAGGGTGGGGTGCGGGAAGACCGTGTGCATCAGGTCTTCCTCGGTCGTTTCCAGCCCCATGGCGATAACGAACCCCTGGATGAGTTCGGTCACTTCCGCCCCCACCATGTGGGCGCCCAAAAGCTCGCCGGACTTGGCATTGAAGATGGTCTTGACCAGTCCCTGGTCCTCGCCCAGCGCAATCGCCTTGCCGTTGCCGAGGAAGGGAAAGCGGCCGATCTTCACCTCGTAACCTGCCTCTTTGGCGCGCTTTTCGGTGAGGCCGACGGAGGCCACCTGCGGATGGCAATAGGTGCACCCCGGGATGTGTTCCTTCTTCATGGGATGGACGTTCGGCAAACCCTTGATCTTTTCCACGCAGATGACGCCCTCGTGCTCAGCCTTGTGGGCGAGCATCGGCGGACCGGCCACGTCGCCGATGGCGTAGAGCCCGGCCACATTGGCGCGCCCATAGCCGTCGATCACGATGCAGCCCTTTTCCGTCTTCACTCGCAGCGCTTCGAGGCCGAGGTTCTCGATATTGCCGGTGACGCCGACCGCCGAGATGACGCGATCGACGGTCAATTCGGATTTCTGGCCCTTGGCGTCCCCGATGGTCGCCGTGACGCTGTCGGCGGCCTTCTTCAGCCCCGCCACCTTGGCGCCGGTCATGATCTTCAGGCCCTGCTTTTCCAGTTGCTTCCTGGCGATGCCGGCGATCTCGGTGTCTTCCACCGGCATGATCTGGTCGACGATCTCCACCACTGTAACATCCACACCCATGGCATTGTAGAAGCTGGCGAATTCGATGCCGATGGCGCCGGAGCCGACGACCAGCAGCGATTTCGGCATGGCGGGCGGCACCATGGCCTCGAAATAGGTCCACACCAGCTTGCCGTCGGGCTCGAGGCCCGGCAGCACCCGCGGGCGGGCGCCGGTAGCGATGATGATGTGCTTGGCCTGGTAGGTGCCGGGGCCGACTGTGCCCTTGGGTTCGGGATGCTGCGGCTCCATCGCCTTCTTGGCGCTCTTGGAGACGACCACCTCGCCGGGCCTGGTGACCTTGGCCTCGCCCCAGATCACCGTCACCTTGTTCTTTTTCAGGAGATGGCCCACGCCGCCGTTGAGCCGCCCCGATACCTTGCGCGAGCGCTGGACCACGGCGGCGGCATCGAAGCCCACCTTTTCCGCCGCAAGCCCGTAGTCGCCGGCATGGTTCATGTAGTGGAAGATTTCCGCCGAACGCAAAAGCGCCTTGGTCGGAATGCACCCCCAGTTGAGGCAGATGCCGCCCAGATGCTCACGTTCGACAATGGCGGTCCTGAAGCCCAGTTGCGCGGCGCGGATGGCCGTCACATACCCTCCCGGGCCAGCCCCGATGATGATGATGTCGAAACTGGTATCACTCATGCCCTTGCCTTCCCGTCACCGGCGCGCGGCCGCATCCCGTTGCCGGATCGATGAAGCCTTCGGAGAATTCAAGACCCGGTTCCGATACCTTATTGGGCAGGTGTAGTGATGGGAAGACGCAAAGCCGGGCGCTCAAGCCACCGGGCGACTGCCCATTCAGCCCGCCTTCAGGGCGTCGCGCCCGGCAAAGGTCCCCTGCCCGTCCAGCTCTTCCTCGATGCGGATGAGCTGGTTGTACTTCGCCAGCCGGTCGGAACGGGCAAGCGAGCCGGTCTTGATCTGCCCGCAATTGGTGGCGACCGCCAGATCGGCGATGGTTGCATCCTCGGTCTCGCCTGAACGATGCGACATCACTGCGGTATAGCCAGCCTTGTGGGCCATCTCGACGGCTTCCAGCGTCTCGGTCAGCGTGCCGATCTGGTTGACCTTGATGAGAATGGAGTTGGCGATGCCCTCCCTGATGCCGCGCGCCAGGCGGCTGGTGTTGGTGACGAACAGGTCATCGCCGACAAGCTGGCATGTCCTGCCCGCCTTTTCGGTCACCAGCGCCCAGCCTTCCCAATCGTCCTCGGCCATGCCGTCCTCGATGGAAACGATGGGGTAGGTCTTGGCCAGTGCTGCCAGATAGTCCGCCTGCTCGGCCGGTGAGCGGGTCTTGCCCTCGCCCGCGTAGACATAGGCGCCATCGGCAAAGAATTCGCTGGCCGCGGGATCGAGGGCCAGGGCGATATCCTTGCCAGGCGTATAGCCGGCCTTTTCGATGGCGGCCATGGCGAAGTCCAGCGCCGCCTCGGCGCTCGGCAGGTTGGGGGCAAACCCGCCCTCGTCGCCGACATTGGTATTGTGGCCGGCCTTCTTCAACTCGGCTTTGAGCGTATGGAACACTTCCGAGCCCATGCGCACGGCCTCGGCGATGCTGTCGGCGCCCACCGGCATGATCATGAATTCCTGGAAGTCGATGGGGTTATCGGCATGGGCGCCGCCGTTGATGACGTTCATCATCGGCACAGGCAGGATGCGCGCCGAGGTGCCGCCCACATAGCGGTAGAGCGGCAGGCCCGCGGCCGCGGCCGCTGCCTTGGCGACCGCCAGCGATACCCCGAGGATGGCGTTGGCGCCGAGCCGGCCCTTGTTGGGCGTGCCGTCGAGCTCGATCATGGCACGGTCGATGCCGATCTGGTCCTCGGCGTCCTGGCCGGCCAGGAGGTCGAAGATCTCGGTATTGACGTTGGCGACCGCCTTGGTGACGCCCTTGCCGAGATAGCGGGTCTTGTCGCCGTCGCGCAGTTCCACCGCCTCATGCGCCCCGGTCGAGGCGCCCGAAGGCACCCCGGCGCGGCCCCTGGACCCGTCTTCGAGGAGAACGTCCACCTCGACCGTCGGATTGCCGCGGCTGTCGAGGATCTGGCGGGCGGTGATGTCGATGATGGCAGTCATGGGGCGTCCTCGTTCCTGATCCGGGTGAAAGTTGCGCCGGGCGGGCGCCGTCTCTATAGCGGTGAAGGATTGCCTGAGCAACGCGGCGAATTGAGGTGATGCAAGATGACGGTGGACACATCCGGGCTGACGCAACTGGGCGGCAAGGCGGCACAGCCGCAAAGTCCCGACGAGGCGGTGCTGGAGCGCATCCCCAATCCGCAGGCCGGCATTCTCTATCTGGTGCGCTTCACGGCGCCGGAATTCACCTCCATCTGCCCGGTGACCGGTCAGCCCGACTTCGCCCATCTGGTTATCGACTACGCGCCGGATGAATGGATCGTCGAATCGAAGTCGCTGAAACTCTATCTCGGCGCCTTCCGCAACCACGGCGCCTTCCACGAGGACTGCACCATCGCCATCGCGCGGCGCCTGGCCGATACGCTGAAGCCCAAATGGCTGCGCATCGGCGGCTACTGGTATCCCCGAGGTGGCATCCCCATCGATGTCTTCTGGCAGACCGGCGCCCCGCCCGACGGCCTGTGGCTGCCCGATCAGGGGGTTCAGCCCTATCGCGGGCGCGGTTAGGGGCTGTTTGATCCAGCGCAAGGGGGAGCGGCGGCAGTTCGGGCATGCTGAATTACCCAGTCAAAGCAGGAGGACCCCATGTACAAATCCATTCTGGTGCCGGTGGATGTCTCATCTCCCGATCAGGGCAAGGAGAGCCTCGCGCTGGCCCGCAAGATGGGCAGCAAGGATGCCCACATCATCATGCTCTCGGTGATCGAGGATGTGCCGTCCTATATCCGCGCCCAGTTGCCGTTCGGCATGATCGAAGAGGCACAGAAGCAGGCCGGCCTCGATCTCGATGCCATGGCCAAGGCGGCCGGCGTCAAGGCGGAAACCATCGTGGAACTCGGCCATCCTGCCAGCACCATCCTGACCCTCGCCGGGGAAAAGGGCATCGATCTCATCATCATCGCTTCGCACCGGCCGGGCCTGCAGGACTATTTCCTCGGTTCGACCGCATCGCGCGTCGTGCGCCACGCGCCCTGTTCGGTGCTGGTGATGCGGTAGAGCACGATCCGGTCAGGTATCGTCGCTCCGGGCGCTGTTACGCGCCTCACGTCCGGTCGGCTCGCCACTGCCACCACCATTTTGCGAATTTTTCGCAAGGCCATGGAATAATCCACCCCCTCCGCGCGTTTTCTCTCATTACCGGGACCTGCGAGACGCGGGAGCGGTGCGGTTTTGAGAACAATCGACAAAAATCCATCGGAGGGAATACAAAATGCGAGACCATGATCGGGCATCGGGTATCACCAGGCGTCAATTCGGAAAATATGCCGCTGCCGCGGGCATGGCCGTCGCAGCCTCTCCGGCCGCGCTGCGTCCGGCCCTTGCCGATGCCGCACCCGATTCCTCCACGATCATCATGGGCAAGGCCCCCGGCCTTATCATCCACAACGCCAAGCTCGCGGTGATGGAAACGCCGCTGCCCATGCTGCGCAAATATGCCCATACGCCCAAGGAAATTCTCTATAACCGCTTTCACTTCCCGCACGAGGGCAGTGCCGCGTGGTATGTGACGGTCTCCCCGCCTCCGGCGGAGATGGTCAAGAACTGGACCATCCGGGTCGACGGGCTGGTGCAGCGCCCGCGCACGCTGACGATCGATGATCTCGAAAAGCGCCCCCAGGAAAAGCGCGTGATAGTGCTGCAGTGCGCCGGCAACGGCCGTTCCTACTACGCCGCCAAGCAGAAAGTGGCCGGCGGTCAGTGGAAGAACGGCGGCATGGGCTGCGTCGAGTGGGAAGGCGTGGCGCTGAAGCCGCTGCTCGATGACCTGAAGATGGTGGTGAGTCCCGAGGCCCACTGGCTGACCGCCGAGGGCTGGGACCAGCCGGGCACGCCGGAAGGCTCCGACTTCGCCAAGAGCTATCACCTTGCCGATCCGGCCCTCGATAATGCCATCCTGGCGCTGAAGATGAACGGCGAGCCGATCCCGGCGCAGAACGGCGGGCCGGTACGCCTGGTCATCCCGGGCTTTTACGGCAACATGCACGTCAAGATGCTGACCGAGCTGATGTTTGCCGCCGCCCAGTCGAACAGCGCCTTCCAGTCGATGGGCTATCGCATGCCGCTGGATCCGGTCGAGCCCGGCCAGTTCGAGGCCAATGACTACACCATCTACAACTCGGTGCCGACCTACGGCCAGAAGATCAAGAGCGTGATCTTCTCGCCGTTGCCCGAAGACAAGCCCAAGGCGGGGCCGGTCGAGATCACCGGCGTTGCCTTCAATGACGGCACCGGCAAGATCACCATGGTCGAGGTCTCCGCCGATGGCGGCAAGACCTGGATGAACGCCGACATCAAGCCGGCAGAGAGCCCGTGGGCCTGGTATCACTGGTCGGTCAAGGCAAAGCTGATGAACGGCAAGAACGAGCTGATGTGCCGGGCGACCGATGATCTCGGGCGCACCCAGCCCATGGACGGCCTCACCCGCTGGAACCCGCGCGGCTACGAGTGGAACGGGGTCGACCGGGTGGAAATCACCGCCTGAGGCCAGCTTTCGCGACGAGGGGCGCCATGAAGGCGCCCCTCCCCATTCATCTCCACCCAACACCAATCAAGGGAGTTCGACGCCCGTGCGATCGGCGTTCCTGAGTTTCGTTGTCGCCGTCGGCGCCTGGCAGGCAGCCCCGGCCCTGGCGCAGCAGCAGTTCGACTTGCCGGAGGGACCGGGACGTAATCTCGTCTACGGCCAGTGCCAGACCTGCCATGACCTGCAAAACCCGGTCGAATCGGCCGGCATCCCGAAGAGTGCCTGGAACGCGGTGCTCGACAACATGAAGGAGTATGGCCTGAGGATCACGCCCGAGCAGCGTGCCAAGATCCTCGACTATCTTGCCACCTATATGGGACCCAAACCACCGCCGGCAGCCAAGGCCGAACCCACCCAGCAGGCCGCCACAACGGTCGATGGCGCCCAGCAGTTCAGTGACGTGTGCGCCGCCTGCCACGAGCCGGACGCCAAGGGCAAGAAGGGCAAGTTCCCCGCCCTCGCCGACAACAAGGATCTGTTCCTCTCCAGGGACTTCCCCGTCAAGGTGGTGCTGAACGGCATCGATGGTCCCATCGAGGTGAAGGGTGACAAGATCAAGAGCCAGATGCCGCCCTTCGATTTCCTCACCGATGAGGAGGTCGCCGCTGCCGTCAACTATGTCCGCAGCCACTTCGGCAACGAAAAGCTGACCCCGGCTGGATTTACAGAGATCACGCCGGCCGATGTGGTCGCTGTCCGTGGCCAGCCCATGAGCGGCAAGGATGTTCATGCCCTGCGCGAGAAGCTGCTCAAATAGCCGGCATCCCTTCCGCCGGCATTGCGACCCGCGGCTCGGTTCGTGTCATTCACTGGCTGAATTCTGCACCAGCGCCTTGACCGCCAGCTTGCCGGCCGGCCCGAAGTCGAGGGTGAGATTGATCCAGTCACCCTTCTTCACCGCCTTCTTGAGCCCCGAGAGCCAGATATGGGGGCCCCAGGCCGCCAGCGATACGGGCTTTCCCGGGTGCAGTTCGATATGTGCCGGCCAGCTTTCCACGCCGTCCCTGACCAAGCGGAAGCGCGCTGTCCGGGCCTCCGGCGAGGACACCGCAACCAGCGTCTGCAGCTTCTTGCCTTCATTGAAAAGCGGCCCGTAGACCGCCACCCCGTCGATGCCTGCCTTGGGCGGCGGCGCCCAGATGTGGCCGATCTCGATGTTGCCGAGCTTGTAGCTGTGGGCCATGGCAGCCCCCGGCAGCCCCAAGGCGATGAGGGCGAGTGCGAAGCCGAAGGCCAGATCGGCGGTACTGGGCGTCCTCATGATTTCGGCCCCGTCGCCGCCGTTGCCAGCACCGGCACCTTCACATCCACTGTCTTGCCATTCGAAAATCTCAAGCTGAGGTGCAAGGTGTCGCCCTCCTTTACCGGCTTCTTCAGATGCATGAGCATGATGTGATAGCCACCCGGCTTGAAGACGAAGCGTCCACCGGCGGCGATGACGATCTCACCTGCCGGTTCCATCTTCATGACAGTGCCGTCCATGACCATCTTGTGGAGCATGGCCATGCCGGCCTCGGGCGACGATGCGCCGGTCAGGGTCACCTGGGTGCTCGTGCCGTTGACCACGGTGAGATAGGCCGCCGCCGGGCGCGACAGGTTGATGGCGGCCCTTGCCCAGGGCTTTTCCACCCGCACACCCGCGCCGGCCAGTGCCATGGATGACATGAGCCCGGTCGCCAGGATCACGAAGGCCGCAAGGTTGAACAATGCGCGCAAGGTATATCTCTCCTTCGAGATAAAACGACGACGGCGTTATTGCCGTGGGGCGTCGTTCAGATATTGGGCCGTGTCGTCGACCTTGAGGGCAGCATCCTTTTCCCGCGACCCGGCGCTCAGGTCACGCGCCGCCGCGATTTCCGCCGGCGTCAGATCTTTTTGCCTGTAAAAGGTGTAGGAGAGCGTGATGTTCGTCACCGCGCGTGCGTCCTTGTCCTTCAGCATCTGCGGGTCGACATAGAACACCAGCGGCATATCGGCGCTTTCGCCGGGCCCCAGCCTCTCGTTGGTGAAGCAGAAGCACTGGATCTTGAAGAAATAGGACGCCGCTTGATAGGGCGTGACGTTGAACACCGCCCGGCCGACGATGGTTCGGTCGGAATTGTTCTTGGCGCGGTAATAGACCTTGGTGGGTTCACCGAACTTCACCGTCACCGAACGCTGTCCCGGTGTGAAGTCCCACGGCAGCGACGAGCCGACATTGGCGTCGAACTGCACAGTTATCGTCTTGCCGTCGTCATTTGCAGCCGCCTGCGGCGCCCGCACCCGCTGAACCGTGCCCCCATAGCCGGTATAGGCGCAGAAGATGCGGTAAAGTGTCGGCGAATAGACGACCGCCGTGGTCGAAACCGAAAGCAGCGTGCCGGCCAGCACGAGCGGCCAGAATTTCCTAAAGCGAGATGCGGTCATGGTTCTCCCGTCGGATCGGCTACACCTAGACGGCCCGCCTCCCAAGCTCAATGCGTCCGTCTGGCACACAAGTCAGATGACGGCCGCATTGCACCAAGGCCGCACCGGAATTTAACACGAAATGCCAGCCCCGAACGCACCCATCCCGTTCCCGTGCGGCCCGATGCCGCGGGACCGGGCGGGTGATCGTGCCGGCGGCGACGTGCGCCGCCCTGAAGATAAAGGTATCGGCGCCGCTGCCACCGGCCATCGTGTTGGCACCGAGCCCGCCGATAAACGTGTCGTTGCCGGCACCGCTGTTGAGGTGTCGTTGTCCGATTCGCCAACCATCATCGGGCGATCACGCCAGCCGCCGGCTCTGCCCTGCTGCAAGAGCGCCAAACGCCATCACCTCAGCCAATCTGCCAACCGGCAACGCGCTGAAATCATCGCGCGGCACATCGCCAGAACCGCCGCGGGCGCGGTGAAAACACCCTCAGTGCCACCGCCACGCTGGCGTCGAATGGCTCATCCCCTCAGAACAGGAAGTCCTGGGCCGAATAGATCTGCCCGAAGCCGACGTCGCCGGCATCGATGCCGTCGAGGAGAATGGAATTGCCACCGGCCACGATCACGGCGAACCCGCTGCCATCCGCTTGCAGGTGGTTGTTGACAAGATCGGCAAAGTCGGTGATGGCGCTCACCCCGGACAAATCGATGCGCTCCAGATTGTTCTGACTGAAACCATCGATGGTGTCATTGCCGAAGTTGCCGGCAAATACGAAGCGGTCATTGCCGGCGCCACCGTCGAGAAGATCGTTGCCGGCATTGCCGTTCAGCGTGTCGTCGCCAAAATATCCGAAAACACTGTCATTTCCGCCGCCGCCATTGAGGGCGTCCAACCCGGCCTGGCCCAACAGGACATCGTTGCCGTCGCCGCCGTTCAGAAGATCGTTGCCAAGCCCTCCAACCAGCCGGTCATCGCCGAAATTGCCCTGCAGCGTGTCGTTGCCGTCGTTACCGTTGAGCGTGTCGAGCCCGACCTGGCCGATCAGGACATCGTTGCCGCCGCCGCCGTTCAGAAGATCGCTGCCGCGTCCCCCGATCAGGCGGTCGTTGCCGAAATTGCCCTGCAGGGTATCGTTGCCATCCTCGCCGTTGAGCGTGTCGAACCCGCCCTGGCCGATCAGGACGTCGTCGCCGGCGCCACCGTTCAAAAGATCATGCCCACGCCCCCCGATCAGGCGGTCATCGCCGAAATTTCCCTGCAGCGTATCGTTGCCGTCCTCGCCGTTGAGCGTGTCGAACCCGCCCTGGCCGATCAGGGTATCGTTGTCGCCACCGCCGTTCAGGATATCGCTGCCTCGGCCCCCGACCAGGCGATCATCGCCGAAATTGCCCTGCAGCGTATCGTTGCCATCGCCGCCATCGAGCGTATCGGACCCGGCCTTGCCGATCAGGGCATCGGCGCCGCCTTCTCCCTTGAGAAGATCGCCGCCGCCGCCCCCGATCAGTGAATCCCCGCCGTCGCCGCCGCCGAGGCTGTCGCTGCCGCCGCCCCCGATGAGCGTATCGTTGCCGCTGTCGCCGGCGATCGAGTCACCGCCCGATCCACCGATGAACTTCAGGGTTTCGACATCATAGGCATCGACGAAGAAATTCCCCGAAGCCGAGCGCACCAGGAAATGCGGTGCGCCCGCGACGCTGATCGTAACTCCTTCGGTCTCCGCTGCGGCATCGATCACCAGCGTGTCGTTGCCGGCATCGCCGTAGACGGCATCCGTGAGCGCCAAGCCGGTCGTTGGTCGGCTTCCCGGATTGATCAGGTCATTGCCTGCCCCGGCATGGATGGTGTCGCCCTGGCCACCGGCAATGATGGTGTCGTTGCCGCTGCCGGTGGTCAGCGTGATTCCCTCGATGCCGGTGATCGACGTAAGGCCCGCCGCGGCAATCGAATGGGTACTCGCGATGTTGTACTTGATGCCGGTGGTCAGCGCCGACAGGTCGGCAGTCCAATGGTCGATGCCGTCGCCGCCGTTGACCGCGACGCCGAAGCTTCCCGTATCGATCCTGTCATCGCCGCTGCCGCCGGTGAAATTCACCTTCTCGACGTCATTGGCGGCATCGACATAGAAGTTCCCCGAATCGGAGCGCACCAGGAAACGCGGATTGCCGGACAGGATGAGTTGTACCGACTGGACTTCTGCCGATGCGTCCACGACCAGTGTGTCGGTGCCGTCGCCGCCATTGACCGCATCGGTGGGGCCGAATGCGACGGCTGGTCGGGTCTTGGCGTCGATCAGATCATCGCCGCCGCCGCTCATGATGGTGTCGGCCTGACCGCCACCGATGATGGTGTCGTTGCCGCTGCCCGTCATCAGGTTGATTTGCTCGATGCCGGTGATGGTGGTCAGTCCTGCCGCGGCAATCGAATGGGTGCTGGCGACGTCGTACTTGATCCCGGTGGTCAGTGCCGACAGGTCCGCCTTCCAGAAATCGGTGCCGCCGCCGCCGTTGACAGCAACGCCGAAGCTTCCAGTTTCGATGCGGTCGTCGCCGCTGCCGCCGGTGAAATCCACCTTCTCGACGTCATTATAGGCATCGACGTAGAAGTTGCCTGAAATCGGAGCGCACCAGGAAACGCGGATTGCCGGACAGGATGAGTTGCACCGACTGGACCTCCGCCGATGCGTCCACGACCAGCGTGTCGGTGCCGTCCCCGCCATTGACCGCATCGGTGGGGCCGAAGTCGACGGCCGGCCGGGTCTTGGCGTCGATCAGGTCATCGCCGCCGCCGCTGATGATGGTATCGGCCTGACCGCCGCCGATGACGGTATCGTTGCCGCTGCCCGTCGTCAGGTGGATCGCCTCGATGCTCGTGATCGACGTCAATCCCGCCGCTGCAATGGAGGTGGTGGTGCCGAGCTGGAAGAAGATATTGCTGTTGACCGCCGACAGGTCGGCCTTCCAGAAATCGGTGCCGCCGCCGCCATTGACCGCCACGCCGAAGCTGCCGGTGTTGATGTTGTCGTCGCCGCTACCGCCGGTGAATTTTACCAGCTCGACGTCGTTGTAGGCATCGACATAGAAGTTGCCTGAATCGGAGCGCACCAGGAAGCGCGGATTGCCGGACAGGATGAGTTGCACCGACTGGACCTCCGCCGATGCGTCCACGACCAGCAGGTCGGTGCCGTCGCCGCCATACACCGCGTCGGTGGGGCCGAACGCGACGGCCGGCCGGGTGCCTGCGTCGATGGTGTCGTTGCCGCCCATCGCGTAGATCACATCGGCGGTCGGGCCGCTGAAAATGGGTTCAGAACCGTCTGTGCCGTTAATCGTCGCCATCACCCAACCCCCTTCCAGTTCAATTGATCCTAGGGCAAATTGGTGATCCGCATGATTGTGTTATAAAATATCCTCCAATTGTCTGCAACACCGCATACAGGCGGCAGCTTTGGCCGAACGCAAGGCAATGCACTGACGTCTTTGTTGGCGGCGACCCCCGTGGCACCGTCAAAACAGGAAATGCTGGCTTTTCAAATGCCTGAAGCAGACAAGGAACGTAAAGTCGGATGCCTTCGCACCGCAATCTGGCCGTTTTGCGCGCCCGCAAGACGGCTAAGGAAAGCCAGGCAGGAGGCTCAGGCTTTTCTCGCCTTGGCCAGCCGATCGAACGCCATCAGCGTTGCGACCAGGTTTTCCATCTGACCCAGCGGCACCATGTTGGGGCCGTCGGAGGGCGCGTTGTCGGGGTCCTCGTGAGTTTCGATGAAGACGCCCGCCACCCCCACCGCCACGGCGGCGCGCGCCAGCACCGGCACCATGGCGCGCTCGCCGCCCGATGCTGTTCCCTGCCCGCCCGGCTGCTGCACCGAATGGGTGGCATCGAAGATGACGGGAGCGCCGGTCGCGGCAAGGATGGGGAGCGCGCGCATGTCGGAGATGAGCGTGTTGTAGCCGAAGGACGTGCCGCGCTCGGTCACCAGTACATTGGGATTGCCCGAGCCGGTCACCTTCTCGACGACGTTCTTCATGTCCCAGGGGCTGAGAAACTGGCCCTTCTTGACGTTCACCACCCGCCCCGTCCTGGCCGCCGCGACCAGAAGATCGGTTTGCCGGCACAAGAAGGCGGGGATCTGCAGGATATCCGCCACTTCGGCCACCTCGGCACACTGCGCCTGCTCGTGAACGTCGGTGAGGACGGGGATGTCCAGCTCGCGTTTCAGATCGGCGAAGACGGCAAGCGCCTTTTCCAGTCCCAACCCGCGTTGACCGCCAAGGCTGGTGCGGTTGGCCTTGTCAAACGATGCCTTGAAGACGAAGCCGATGCCCAGGCGCTCGGCCATTTCCTTGAGGTGCCCGGCGATCATGAAGGCATGGGTGCGGGACTGCATCTGGCAGGGTCCGGCAATGAGCGCCAGCGGCGCCCGATTGCAAAAGGTCACCCTGCCCGCCTGGACTTGTGCGTTGGGTCCCACTATCAGCCCCGTTCGATCATGCATGTGCACGAGCCGTGAGCATAAAGCCTGCCGGCCTTGTCGACCAGCCGGGCATGCGAGGTGGCGGTGCGACGGCCCACATGGATGACTTCGCCGCGGCACAGGACCTCGCCGGTCTCCTGCGTCATGGCGCGTACATAGTTCACCTTCAGCTCGATGGTCGAATAGGTAACGCCCGCCTCCAGTTGCGTCTGCACGGCGCAACCCAGCGCGCTGTCGAGAATGGCCGCCGCCCAGCCGCCATGGATGATGTTGGCGGGGTTGTAGTAATCGGCGCTCGGCAAGCCGGCAAAGACCACGAAACCGTCACCCACTTCCTTGAGGCGGAAGCCGAGTACCGTCCCGAGCGGCGCCGAGCCGATCCCCGCCATCAGGTCGTCGAGGAATTGCCGGCCGGTCTTCTGCATCGCCCCGGACGGCTTGCTCATGCGCTGTCCCGCGACGCCAGCACCATCCCGGCGCCGAACAGATGTTCAGGCGAGACGATGACCCGGTGACGCTCGACGGCCACTGCCACATCGCTCTCTTCCACGATGGCGCGGGCCCTCGCCATGTCGCTCACGCCAAGGCGAAAGGCGGCAAGCCGGTTGCCGTGATGGCTGGCGGGCGGCGCAAAGCCCCAATGGGCGCGGAAGGCTTCCCGGCCCAGCATGGTGATGCGCCCGCGCCCGGTGTCGACTTCGAGGCCGTCGATGCCCGCGCGATGCGCTTTGGCGCCTGCAAAGGCGGCCATGAACCCGGCGATCTCCGCCGGATCGTCGGCCACCAGCCCCACTTCCTCGATGCTGCCGGCGGTATTGGCATGGTGCTGATACTCGGCCTTCCAGAAATGCTCCGGCGCATGCTGCTGGCAATAGAAGAAACCGGCATCGGGCAAGGCGGGATGGCTGGCAAAGCTGAGCGAAAACCCCACCGTCACTTCCTCGCCCGACGGCAGCCTGGCGCGGCGCGAAAAATCGAACGGCTTATAGGTTTCGAGACCGGCGGCCCGCATGCGCTCGCCTTCGGCCCTGGCATCCTCGCTGGCCAGCACCAGCATGGAGAACCCCTCGCCGCTTGCCAGATAGTCGCGATTGAAGGCGGCAAAGCTGAAATTGCCGGCGCTCGCCTCGGGGATATCCTCAGGTGCCGCAATGGCCAGCAGTTCGAGGAAGCCACCCTGAAGCTGCACCAGGCTGTTGCCGGTGCCGAAGGGATGGCGCGCCGGCGGCGTGAGGGTGAAGCCGAGGGCTTGATAGCGTGCCCGTGCCGCATCCAGATCGTGCGTTGCCAGCACCAGATGGTCGATGCCGCTCACGTTTTGCGTTTCCTTGCCGGCGGTGGCGAGGCAATTCCCGGCTGCGACTTCACATGCACGTCGCGCTGCGGGAAGGGAATTTCGATGCCGGCTTCCTTCAAGGTCCTGAAGATGGCAAAGCGCAGCTCGCTGGCGACGATCGCCACGTAGTTGACATCGGGAATATAGACCCGCAACTCGAAGTCCAGCGACGAGTCGCCAAACGCCATGAACAGCACGAAGGGCTGGGGAAAGCTCAGGACCCGCTTGTTGGCACGGGCGCAGTCCATGAGGATCCTCTCGACCTGTTCGGGGTCGGAATCATAAGAGACACCGACAGCGATGCGGGCCCGGCCGATGGCGTCGGTATGGGTCCAGTTGAGCACCGCCTCGGATATCAGGCTGGAATTGGGAATGATCACCGATCCGCGATCGAATGTCTCAAGTTCGGTGGAGCGCACGTTGATCCGCTTTACCGTCCCCTCGCCGCCCGTCACCGCGATCCAGTCGCCCACCCGGATCGGCCGCTCGGCCAGAAGGATGAGGCCGGAGACGAAATTGTTGACGATCGATTGCAGGCCGAGGCCGATACCGACCGACAGGGCGCCGACGATGATGGCGAGATTGGAGAAATCCACCCCCGCCGCGGTGACCGCGATGCTGGCGGCAAGCAGGATGCTGGCGTAGCTGGCGCCGGTGAGGATGGAGTTGCGCAGGCCCGCATCCATGGTGGTGCGCGACAGCAGCCGCCGGTCGAGCCACAGCCGGAACAGCCGCGCAGCAATGAGACCGATGGCAAGAATGCCCAAGGCGAGGAGAATGTTGGCCGGATCGATGGTGATGTCGCCGACCTTGAAGCCGAAAAAGGCGGTCTGGATCCAGCTCGAATAGTCGATCCAGGTGACCGCCCATTGCGCCATGATGAGGGGGATGCCGCCGAGCACCAGCGCCAGATCGACGAGGGTGGAGAAGAACAGTCCCAGGCGTCGCGCCCCGGTCTCGCCGAGCGACAGGGTGGTGCGCAGGAAGCGGCCCGGGGCGGTGCGCGTATCGAGACTGGCGGAAACCATCGCATCGACCAGGTGATGCAGCAGGTAAAGCAGGCTGACGATGGCCGTCGTCTCGATGAGCTTGGTCGTCACGAAATGGGCAAACGCCACATAGCCGAACACCAGGCTGGCGGCGGCGGCCACGACGATCAGCCAAAGGAACTGCAGCAGATAGGCCGTCCAGCCGAAATAGTACTGGCGCTCGCCTGGCGGTTCGCCCTCGCCTGCCTTGCCGCCGCGCGTGGCGCGCAGCAGCATGGCGATCAGCACCACCAGCACCAGGGCAACGCCGCCGCTCCACCCGACGGTGAATTCAAACGGCAGGAACAGGACGTTCGCCATGGTCGAAACGACATGGTCGGTGGCGAAGGTGAAGGCGATGGCGGTGATGATGCCGACCATGCGGCCGGCCATGTGGTCGTCCACGTTGACGAGTCGCCAGGCCGGGTTGCGCGGCGCCAGAATGCCCCAGGCCAGCGCCAGGGCACCGGACAGCCACACTACGCCTTTCTCGGTCGCGACCAGCACCCGGGAAAGGCGCGGGCCGATACCGCCGGTCAGGTTGGCGATGAGATGGGCGACTGCAAAACCGGCGATCAGCAGGCCAATGGTGAACACCGTTACCCACACCGCCCGCCACAGCCGCGGCAGATCGTTGTGGGCGCTCGCGGCGCCACGGCGCATAATGCCCACATTCAGCCGCCACGCCACCAGGATGAAGAGCAGTGCGGCGAAGCCGCCGAGTGCCAGGCTGCCGGCGGGTGACAGGAACCGCCTGGCGGATGCATCGCTCACCAGGGCGCCCGACACCAGCAGGCCGGTGCGCTGGGCAAAGGTCGGCAGGGCGGTGAACACGTCGTACCAGAAGGCCGGATTGAAGATCGACCGGCTGGGCTCGAAAACCCGCCTGATGAACAGGTCGCGTTGCAGGTTGGCGGCGCCGGAGGAAACCTGATCGGCCTCCACGGCTACCAGCCCCAGTTGCTTGCTGGTGCCTTCAAGCAGCGCCACTGTATCGCTCAGGCGCTTGCGCTCGGCGGCGACGGCTGGTGCCTCGGTAGCGCCGTCCGCCGGCGGCTCGCCAAGCTTCTTGAGCTGGGCGGTGACGTCATCGAGGGGCTTGCGAATATCGGCCTGGGCCGCCAATGCCTCGATTCTGACGGCATCGGCGGCTTGCCGTTGCTCGGCCAGCTTGTCGGGCGGAATGGTGGGAACCGCAATCTCCTTGCGGATGGCGTCGAGCTGGGTGCGCAACTGATCGAGGGTGCGGCCGGCCTTGCTGATATCCGGGGATTGCGGCGGCGGTGCCTGCTGTGCCTGCTGCGGTTGTGGCGCCGGCTGCGCCTGTTCCGGCTGGGCTTGCTGCGGCTGAGGCGCTGGCTGGGTCTGTTGCGGCTGCGGTACCTGCTGGGTCTGCGCCAGCACCAGAGTCGCCGCAATCGCCAGCGTGGCGGTCAGTGCCGCGAGGGCGGACAGCCATCGGTACAGCATTATGGGCGCTCGCCTCGTCATCCCGTCACGCTCCTAACCGCTTCGCTCCGCATGTCAACCGCCCACCACCAACCGTGCAAAGTCCTTGACCCACCAACCGCCGCCGCAGGATTGAGCATTGATTCTTGGCGCAAACATGCTCGCGGCGCGGTGTTCAGCGGTTACACCAGCCGGTTCTGTTCCACGGCCGCGGCAATGAACGAGGCGAACAGCGGATGCGGCTCGAACGGCCGCGACTTCAGTTCCGGGTGGTACTGCACGCCGATGAACCAGGGATGACCGTCAAGTTCGACGATTTCCGGCAGCAGGCCATCGGGCGACAGACCGGAAAAACGCAAGCCCGCCTTCTCCAGCCGCTCGCGGTAGCGCATGTTCACCTCGTAGCGGTGGCGATGGCGCTCCGAAATGTCGGCAACCCCGTAAATCTCGCGTACCTTCGTACCCTCGACCAGGTGCGCGGCGTAGGCGCCCAGCCGCATGGTGCCGCCCATATCGCCGCCCGAACGGCGCTGTTCCAGTTCATTGCCGCGCATCCATTCGGTCATCAGGCCGACGATAGGCTCGCTGGTCGGTCCGAACTCGGTGGATGAGGCCTTTTCGATGCCGGCAAGGTTGCGGGCGGCCTCGATGCAGGCCATCTGCATGCCGAAGCAGATACCGAAATAGGGCACATTGCGGGTGCGCGCAAAGGTGGCGGCGCGGATCTTGCCTTCCGCCCCGCGCTCGCCGAAGCCGCCCGGCACCAGGATGCCGTCGACGCTTTCCAGCCATGGCGCCGGGTCCTCCTCCTCGAAGATCTCCGAGGCGATCCATTGCAGCTTCACCTTCACCTTGTTGGCGATGCCGCCATGCACCAGCGCCTCGCCCAGCGACTTGTAGGCGTCCAGAAGCCCGGTGTACTTGCCGACCACGGCAATCGTCACTTCGCCCTCCGGCTCGGCGATGCGTTCAGATACCTCCTCCCAGCCGCTGAGGTCGGGCTGCGGGGCGGCCTCGATGCCGAAAGCGGCAAGTACCTCTGAATCCAGCCCCTCGTGGTGATAGGCGACCGGCACGTCGTAGATCGATTTCACATCCAGCGCCTGGATCACCGCCGAGGGCCTGACATTGCAGAACAGCGCGATCTTGCGGCGCTCGTTGTCGGGGATCGCCCGGTCGGCGCGGCATAACAGGATATCGGGCTGGATGCCGATGGAGCGCAGTTCCTTCACCGAATGCTGGGTGGGCTTGGTCTTGAGTTCCCCGGCCGAAGGGATGAACGGCAAAAGCGTCAGGTGGATATAGATGCAGGAATGGCGCGGCAGGTCGTTGCCCAGTTGCCGGATGGCCTCGAAATAGGGCAGCCCCTCGATGTCGCCCACCGTTCCGCCGATTTCCACCAGCACGAAGTCGTAGGGCTCGTTGCCCGACAAAACGAATTCCTTGATGGCATCGGTGACGTGCGGGATGACCTGCACGGTGGCGCCAAGGTAATCGCCGCGCCGCTCGCGGGCGATGATGTCCTGATAGATGCGCCCGGTGGTGATGTTGTCGGCGCGTTCCGACGAACGCCCGGTGAAGCGCTCGTAATGGCCGAGATCGAGATCGGTCTCGGCCCCGTCGTCGGTGACGTAGACCTCGCCGTGCTGGTAGGGGCTCATCGTGCCCGGATCGACATTGAGATAGGGATCGAGCTTGCGCAGGCGCACCTTGTAGCCGCGCGCCTGCAGCAGCGCGCCGAGCGCCGCCGAAGCCAGACCCTTGCCGAGGGAGGACACCACGCCGCCGGTGATGAAGATGTACCGCGCCATGGGACTTTGCCTATAGCCGGAGTCGGCGGGTCTGCAAAGCAAGAAAGGCAGGTATCAACAATTGCTCGGCGCCGCCCCTCTTAGCGACTTGTTAACCAGGGTACCTTCAGGCTTGGAGGAACCTCTACCTTGCGACCGAGTCGTTTCCCATGCGCCGCATTCCGTTGGGCCTTGTCGTCACCTTCAGTTGCCTGGGGCTGCTGGGCTACTTCACCTGGCATGCCGTGAAGGGACCGCGCTCGTTCGCCAACTACGACGCGCTGCAGGTGAAGATCGCCGGCCTTGAGGCAAAGCTCGACGTCGAGCGCGCCGAACGCGCCGCCTTCGAGCATCGCGTCGACCTGCTGCGGCCTGAAAGCGTCGACCCGGATCTGGTGGACGAACTGGCCCGCAAGGTGCTGGACTTCGCCGCCCCGGGCGACGTGGTGGTGGTTGAGGGCCCGCGAAACGACGCCCCATCAAAACAATAAACCGAATTTCAGTTGATCTTGTAATTTTCTAGCCTTTACCGCGCTTTATGCATAGACTATGGGCCTGAAGAATACGGCACCAAAGCCGTACCGCCAGTCACAGCAAGGGAGGATTGTAATGGCCAGCCGTCAGACTGCCGCCACCCAGAAGAAGACTCGCGCCGCCGAGAATCCCGCCTTTACCACCGCCGACGAGCTCCAGGCCTATCGCGACATGCTGTTGATCCGGCGCTTCGAGGAAAAGGCCGGCCAGCTCTACGGCATGGGCTTCATCGGCGGCTTCTGTCATCTCTATATCGGCCAGGAGGCCGTGGTCGTCGGCATGCAGATGACGCTGAAGGACGGCGATCAGGTCATCACCTCTTACCGTGACCATGGCCACATGCTGGCCTGCGGCATGGACCCCAAGGGCGTGATGGCCGAGCTCACCGGCCGCCGCAACGGCTATTCCAAAGGCAAGGGCGGGTCCATGCACATGTTCTCGCGCGAGAAGAATTTCTATGGTGGCCACGGCATCGTCGGCGCCCAGGTGCCGCTCGGTGCGGGGCTGGCCTTTTCCAACCGCTATCGCGGCAACGACCATGTCAGCGTCACCTATTTCGGCGAAGGCGCCACCAACCAGGGCCAGGTCTACGAGAGTTTCAACATGGCCGCCCTGTGGAACCTCCCGGTGATCTTCGTCATCGAGAACAACCGTTACGCCATGGGCACCGCGGTGACGCGCGCCGCGGCGAAGTCTGAGGAACTCTACAACCGCGGCTCGGTCTACGGCATTCCCGGCCGCCAGGTCGACGGCATGGATGTTCGCGCGGTCAAGGCCGCCGGCATCGAGGCGGTTGCCCAGTGCCGGGCCGGCAAGGGTCCGGTGATTCTTGAAATGATGACCTACCGCTATCGCGGCCATTCCATGTCGGACCCGGCCAAATACCGCACCAAGGAAGAGGTGCAGAAGATGCGCGAGGAGCACGATCCCATCGAGCAGGTCAAGCGCCGCCTCATCGAGGCGGGAACGGCGGAGGCCGACCTGAAGTCCGTCGATGCCGAGATCCGAGCCCGCGTCACCGCCGCGGCCGAATTCGCCCAGAGCGACGCCGAGCCCGATGCGGCCGAACTGTGGAGCGATGTTTATGTCGCCGCCCCGTGATTGCCACGCTCATCGTCGTCGTTGTGCTGGCGGGGTTCGCGGCCTGGCTGGTTGCCGCATGGTCGCTGATCAGCCTGCTGCGGCTGGCGCCCGAACCGCTCGCTTTCCTCAGGCACGCAAGCTGGTGGAACCGGGCGAAGATGGAAGCCGCCATCGGACCGGCGGGCCTCACCCATCTCAAGCGCTTCAAGAAAGCACTTCTGGCGTTCTTCGCCGCCATCGTCTGCGGCTTCGCCCTGGCGCTGGTGCAACTCATGCTCAACAAGGCACCGTGATGCCCCTCGTTCACGACAGCCGGAGGTTTGTCCGTCATGCCCATTGAAATTCTGATGCCGGCGCTTTCGCCCACCATGGAAGAAGGCAAACTCTCCAAATGGCTGAAAAAGGAGGGGGATGCCATCAAGTCCGGCGACATCCTGGCCGAGATCGAGACCGACAAGGCCACCATGGAAGTGGAAGCCGTCGACGAGGGCACGCTGGCCAAAGTGCTGGTCGCCGAAGGCACCGAGGGTGTGAAGGTGAACACCCCCATCGCCATGATCGCCGGCGACGGCGAGGACGTTTCGGCGGCAGCCGCGGCCACGCCCTCCGCAATGGCAGCACCGGCGGCCGATGCCGCGCCCTCTGCCCCTGCCCCGGCTGCGCAGAAAGGCGTGGCGGCGCCTGCGGTGCACACTGCATCGCCCGCCGCCGACACCGAGGTGCCGGAAGGCACCGAAATGGTGGAGATGACGGTGCGCGAGGCCTTGCGCGATGCCATGGCCGAGGAGATGCGCCGCGACGAGACGGTGTTCCTCATGGGCGAGGAAGTGGCGCAATACCAGGGCGCCTACAAGATCAGCCAGGGCCTGCTGGAGGAATTCGGCGACAAGCGGGTGGTCGACACCCCGATCACCGAGCACGGCTTTACGGGCCTGGCGGTGGGCGCGGCCTTCGGTGGCCTGAAACCCATCGTCGAGTTCATGACCTTCAACTTCGCCCAGCAGGCCATCGACCACATCATCAATTCCGCCGCCAAGACGCTTTACATGTCAGGCGGCCAGATGGGGGCCTCGATCGTGTTTCGCGGCGCCAACGGTGCCGCCGCCCGGGTCGGTGCCCAGCACAGCCAGGACTACGGGTCCTGGTACGCCCACGTGCCGGGCCTCAAAGTGGTGCAGCCGTGGTCGGCAGCCGATGCCAAGGGCCTTCTCAAGTCGGCCATCCGCGATCCCAACCCGGTGGTCTTCCTCGAAAACGAACTCCTCTACGGCAAGACCTTCCCCGTCCCCAGGCTCGACGACTGGCTGGTGCCCATCGGCAAGGCGAAGATCGTCCGGGCCGGATCCCACGTCACCATCGTCTCCTTCAGCATCGGCATGACCTATGCCATGGCGGCGGCGGACAAGCTTGCCGGCGAAGGCATCGAGGCCGAGGTGATCGACCTGCGCTCGCTGAGGCCCATGGACATTGCGACCGTGGTGGAAAGCGTGAAGAAGACCAACCGCTGCGTGACGGTGGAGGAAGCCTGGCCGGTTTGCTCCATCGGTTCGGAGATCGCCGCCCAGGTGATGACCCACGCCTTCGACTGGCTGGATGCCCCGGTTGCCCGCGTCAACGGCAAGGACGTGCCCATGCCCTACGCCGCCAATCTGGAAAAGCTGGCCCTGCCCAGTGTCGATGAGGTCGTCGCAGCGGCCAAATCCGTCCTCTACGTCTGAAGGAAGGGCCAAGAGCCATGCCGACACCCATCCTCATGCCTGCCCTTTCGCCCACCATGGAAAAGGGCAAGCTTGCCAAGTGGCTGAAGAAGGAAGGCGATACAGTCAAGTCCGGCGACATCCTGGCCGAGATCGAGACTGACAAGGCGACCATGGAAGTCGAAGCCGTCGATGAAGGCATCCTCGGCAAGATTTTTGTCGCCGAGGGCACTGAGGACGTGCCGGTGAATGAGACCATCGCGGTGATCCTGGATGAGGGCGAAAGCGCCGCCGACATCAAGGCGGCCGCGCCCAAGCCGGCGCCTGGCGTCGCCGTACCCCCACCCCCAGCCCCTCCCCACAAGGGGGAGGGGAGCAAAGAGGCCGCGCCCGTTGCTCCTCAAGTCGCCCCCAGCGCTCCCTCCCCCCTTGTGGGGGAGGGTCGGGGTAGGGGGTCGCCCACGGACGGCACCCGCGTCTTTTCCTCCCCCCTCGCCCGCCGTCTCGCGAAGCAAGATGGCATCGACCTCGCCCGCGTCACCGGCTCCGGCCCGCACGGACGGGTGGTCAAGCGCGACGTGGAAGAGGCAAAGTCCAAGGGCACCGCCGCTGCCCCGGCTCCGCAGGCCGCGCGCGCCGCGCCGGCGCCCTCCATGAGCGATGAGCAGGTGCTGAAACTGTTCGAGCCCGGCAGCTTCGACCTCGTGCCGCATGACGGCATGCGCAAGATCATCGCCAAGCGGTTGGTCGAATCCAAGCAGACCATCCCGCATTTCTATCTGTCGCTCGACTGCACGCTGGACCATCTTCTCGCCTTGCGCGAGCGGCTCAATGCCTCCGCCCCCAAGGACAAGGACGGCAAGCCCGCCTGGAAGGTCTCGGTCAACGATTTTGTCATCAAGGCACTGGCCATGGCGCTGATGAAGGTGCCGGATGCCAATGCCTCGTGGACCGAGAACGCCATGGTGAAGCATCACCAGGCCGATGTGGGCGTGGCCGTGGCCATCCCCGGCGGCCTCATCACGCCGGTCATCCGCAAAGCCGAGACCAAGGGTCTGGCGCAGATCTCGAAGGAAATGAAGGACTATGCCGCCCGCGCCCGTGCCCGCAAACTCATGCCGGAGGAATACCAGGGCGGCTCGACCGCCGTCTCCAATCTCGGCATGTTCGGCATTTCGACCTTTTCCGCCGTCATCAACCCGCCGCACGCCACCATCCTGGCGGTCGGCACCGGCGAAAAGCGCCCCGTGGTGCGCGGCGACCAGATCGTCATCGAGCAGCAGATGACGGTGACGCTTTCGACCGACCACCGGGTGGTGGACGGGGCGCTGGGAGCGCAGCTTCTCGGCGCCTTCAAGGCGTTCATCGAGGACCCCGGCCTGATGCTGGGCTGAGAGGCCCTCGCGACCCTAATCCACGTCCTCGACGCTCTCCGGCCCGCCACCGTGCACCCGCTGGGCGAGCGAGGCCTCGATGAATCGATCGAGATCGCCATCGAGGACGGCCGGCGGATTGGTGCTTTCGACCCCGGTGCGCAAATCCTTCACCAGCTGATAGGGCTGCAGCACGTAGGAACGGATCTGGTTGCCCCAACCGATGGCGGTCTTGGAGGCGGCCTGCTGGGCGGCTTCTTCCTCGCGCTTCTGCAATTCCAGTTCGTAAAGCCGCGCCTTGAGCATGGTCCAGGCGGTCGCCTTGTTCTTGTGCTGCGAGCGCTCGTTCTGGCACTGCACCACGATATTGGTGGGAATGTGGGTGATGCGCACCGCCGAATCGGTGGTGTTGACGTGCTGGCCGCCGGCGCCCGAGGCGCGGTAGGTGTCGATGCGGCAATCGCTCTCGTTGATCTCGATATCGATGTTGTCGTCCACCACCGGATAGATCCACACCGAGGCAAACGAGGTGTGGCGGCGGGCATTGGCATCGAACGGTGAAATGCGCACCAGCCGGTGGACGCCCGATTCCGACTTCAGCCAGCCATAGGCATTGTGGCCCTTCACCTGCAGCGTGGCCGACTTGATGCCGGCTTCCTCGCCCCCGTGTTCCTCGATCACCTCCACCTTGAGGTCGTGCTGCTCGGCCCAGCGCAGATACATGCGCTCCAGCATGGCCGCCCAGTCCTGGCTCTCGGTGCCCCCTGCCCCGGCATGGATTTCTACGAAGGCATCGTTGCTGTCGGCCTCGCCGGAAAGCAGCGTCTCCAGTTCGAGCTTGGCCACCTCGGGCCGCAAACCCTCGATCAGCGCTTCGGCCTCGGCCACCACGGCGGCATCGCCTTCGGCCTCGCCCATCTCGATCAGTTCGATATTGTCGGCGATGGTCTGTTCGAGCCGCAGCACCGTCTTGATGCGGCTGTCGAGGTCCTGGCGCTTGCGCATCAGTTCCTGGGCGCGCTCTGAATCGCTCCACAGGTCGGGGTCTTCGGCCTTGGCGTTCAGTTCGGCCAGCTTCTTGACGGCATTGTCCCAGTCAAAGATGCCTCCTCAGCAGTGCGATAGACTGCTGCATTTCGTCGATGGCGTGTTCGATCTCGGCGCGCATTGTTCCGTTTCCATTGCGGGGACTGCCAGCGGCAGGGCCCGGACCCGGCACCCTATAGTGAGCCTTGTTGCCGCTGTAAATGGTCGCGCCGGAACTCAGTACAGCCCACCTGTCCCGGTGGTCAGGCCGCCTTCCAGCAGCGCGGCATTGCCGTCGGCAGGTATCTGGCCCTCGCCGATGACGATGGTATCGCTGGGCGGCTCGTCGCCGGGCTTGAAGGCCTCGAGGATGGTGTCCTTCGCGCCATAGGCCGCCCGCTGGCCGGTGGCGACGTCGATGGGGATGAGCTGGATGCCGGGCGGCACGCGGAACGGGGTTGCCGGCTTGCCTGCCAGTGCTGCCTGCATGAACTGGGCGACGATGGGTGCCGCCAGGTGGCCGCCGGTCGCCAGCCGGCCCATGGAGCGCGGGGTGTCGTAGCCGATATAGACGCCGACGGCGAGATCGGGGGCAAAGCCGATGAACCAGGCATCGCGCTCGTCGGTGGTGGTGCCGGTCTTGCCGGCGATCGGCTTGCCGACGATCTTCAGGGCCTGGCCGGTGCCCTCCTCGACCACGCCCTCCATCATCGAGGTGATCTGGTAGGCGGTATAGGTATTCATGACCTGCGGCCGGTTGTCGATGAATTCCGGTTCCGGCTGGTTTTCCCACTTGGCGGCATTGCAGCCGATGCACTCGCGCTTGTCGTGGCGGTAGATGGTCTTGCCATAGCGGTCCTGGATGCGGTCGATGAGCGAGACATCGATCTTCTTGCCGCCATTGGCGATCATCGAATAGCCGGCCACCATCTTGATCAGGCTGGTCTCGCCGGCCCCCAGCGACATGGCCAGCACCCGCGGCATGTGATCGTAGATGCCGAGCTTTTCCGTCATCTGGGCGACCTTGTCGATGCCCATGTCGTTGGCCAGGCGCACCGTCATCACGTTGCGCGACAATTCGATGCCGCGCCTGAGCGTCGAGGGACCGAAGAACTTGTTGGAATAGTTCTTCGGCTTCCACACATCGCCGTTCTGCAGCTTGATCTCGAGCGGCGCATCGAGCACCACCGAGGCCGGGGTATAGTTGTTGTCGAGGGCGGCGGCATAGACGAACGGCTTGATGGCCGAACCGGGCTGGCGCATGGCCTGGATGGCACGGTTGAACTGGCTGACGCCGTAGGAGAACCCGCCGTCCATGGCGAGCACGCGCCCGGTGTTGGGATCCATGGCGATCAGCGCGCCTTCGATCTCGGGGATCTGCACCAGGTGATATTGGCCCTTGGTTGCAGCCGGCGCGACGTAGACGACATCTCCGGCCTTGAGGATATCGGAAACCTTCTTCACCTCCGGCCCCAGCCTGTCGCGGGCCAGGGCTTTCCGCGCCCACTTCATCAGGGCAAGCGGCACCTCGCCGGTCACGCGCGCCTTGTCGAGCCTGCCGCTGGCGCTCGTTTCGGGTTGCAGCCCGATCCTGGCGGTCTCGTCGCCGGCCTCCAGGACCACCGCCAGGCGCCAAGGCTGCAGATCGTCCGGCATGTTCACCTCGGACAGCGGCACGCCCCAGTCGCCCGTCACATCGATGGTCTTCACCGGCCCGCGCCAGCCCTTGGAGCGGTCGAACTTGATGAGACCGGTCGTCAGCGCCCGGCGGGCGAGGAGCTGCAGCTTGGGATCGAGCGTGGTCCTGATCGACAACCCGCCGGTATAGAGCTTGTCGTTGCCGTAGATCTGCTCGACGTCGCGGCGCACCGCTTCGGTAAAGGATTCAGCGGCAAAGCGTTGTGCCCCGAACGGCCGCATAACTGCCTTGAGGGGTTCGGCGACGGCCTCGTCATGCTGGGCCTGGGTGATATAGCCGTTCTCCAGCATGCGATCGAGCACCCAGTTGCGCCGCTCGATCGCGCGGGCATGATGACGCACCGGATTGTAGTTGTTGGGCGCCTTCGGCAGGGCCCCGAGAAAGGCGCATTCGGCGACGTCGAGGTCGGTCAGCGATTTGCCGAAATAGTTGAGCGAGGCCGCCGCCACGCCATAGGAACCGGCGCCGAGAAAGATCTCATTGAGGTAGAGTTCGAGGATCTGGTCCTTGGAGAAGGTCCATTCGATGCGCCGTGCCAGGAGCGCTTCCTTGAGCTTGCGCTGGATGGTGCGATCGCTCGACAGCAGGAAGTTCTTGGCCACCTGCTGGGTGATGGTCGAGGCCCCGACCAGACGCCGGTGACCGCCACGGGCAAGGTTCAGGACGTTTTGGGCCATGGCACGCGCCAGCGCGCCCCAGTCAAGGCCGCTGTGCTGGTAGAAATTCTTGTCCTCGGCCGAGATGAAGGCCTCGACCAATTGCTTGGGGATCGTGTTGATGGGCACGAACAGCCGGCGTTCGGTGGCGTATTCCGCCAGCAGCGAGCCATCGGCGGCATGCACGCGCGACATGACGGGCGGCACGTACTGGGCAAGCTGGGTATAGTCGGGCAGGTCGCGCGAAGTCTTCCAGATCATGTAGCCCGCGGCCACGGCAACGCCGCAAAACAGCGCAAAGCCCGTCGCAAACAGCAATCCCAGCAGCCTCATCATGATGCGGGACCTGCCCTCCAGAAATTCGCCCGGACCAAGCCGATAGCAGATCGATCCCCAGCCGTACATTCAAACGCCGTGACCGTGGCGCCCCGTCATGTTTTGCGATCGGCGAGCGGACCGAATCATGCGGTCGAACGTTGCTCTAGTTGCCGAATGTGGCAGGTTGGGGACGGCGACAGCGTTATCTGCCGGAGGCGATCTGGGTAGAGAAATACCCGGTTATCGCATCGACCATGGCCGAGGACGCCTTTTCGCGCCAGTCCTGCGAGGTCAGGAGTGCCTCGTCGCGGCGATTGGACAGATAACCCAGTTCGATGAGTACCGACGGTACATCGGGCGCCTTGAGCACCTGGAAGCCGGCGGCGCGCAACGGGCGACTGTGCAGGCCGATCTTGCCGCGCAACTGATCGACCAGCGACTTGGCGAAATAAACCGAACGGTTCTTGGTGTCGCGCTGGGCGAGATCGATGAGAATGCCGGTTACCTCGTTGTTCTGGGCGCCGAGATCCACACCGGCAATGATGTCGGCGCGGTTTTCCTTTTGCGCCAGCGCCTCGGCCTCGCTGTCGGAAGCCTTTTCCGACAGTGTGTAGACAGTGGCGCCGCGCGCCGAGGAATCGTTGCGGTAGGGCCACTTTACCGCATCCGCGTGCAGGGAAATGAACAGTTCGGCATTGTGGTCGCGGGCGAATTTGACCCGGTCGCTCAGCGTCACGAAGTGGTCGTCGGCGCGGCTCATCACCACCTTGAAGCGCTTGTCGGCCTCAAATTTCTGCTTCAGCACCTTGGCAAAGGCGAGCACCACATCCTTTTCGTCGACGCCGTCAGGGGAAATGGTGCCCGGATCGATACCGCCGTGCCCGGGATCGATGATGATGACATGGCGCGCCACCGGCGGCACGATGGGATCAGCCTGAACCTGCTGTTGCTTGCTGTCGGTGTTGGCCTGTGGCTTGGGGCGCGGCAACGGCACAGCCGACTGGGCCAGCAGGTCGATGATGGGATTTTTGCCCGCATCCTGGACATCCGCGTTATTGCCGGCGTCGGCCGTGTTGGCACTGATCGGCGGCATCTCCTCCATGCCCGCCGCCAGCCGGGCCTCGTCGGCACGATGCACGCGCGCAAAGCTCGCGGCATCGGTTGCCACCAAATCGACGACGATGCGCGCCGGCTGATCGCCGCGGGCGCGCATGACGAAGGATTTCTTGATCAGCACCGGGGCGTTCGCATCGAGGACGATGCGCGACTTGCCGGCATCGACGAGGCCGTAGCGGAAGCCCTCGATGAAGCCGGCATGGGCGGCGCCAGCCGATGGCGGAATCTGGAAATTCACCTCCGGCAGGTCGATGATGACGCGAAACGGGTTGGGCAGCACGTAGACATTGTAGCTGATGGCATAAGTGAGATCGGCAACGAACCGCACCTTCTTGGCATCGCCGTTCAGGCGCGCCGCCTTGGCGACGGGCGCCGGCGTGCCGGCGACGGCCGCCCCCGGCCCGATGGCCGCGACCAGCATCGCGAACACAAAGAAGATCCGGACTATGCTGCCGCTACGGGTCACAGCTCTAGCGATCCATCCCAAAATCCAAGGCCGTCGCGGCGGCTAAAACCGCTGCTTTCTCCACCACCAGACAAAACTAGGCCGCAAGAAGTTAACCATCTGTTGCCGATTGAACGCACCAATAGGTTGCTGACGCGCACCTGTTCGATTTTCTTGCCAAGCATACCGCTTGTGCATTAAGACGATGAACTGCCATCCGGTTGTTGCGAATGCGGCACGTGTTCCGGAAGGGTACATCTTTCTGCACCGTTTCAGGCTCCGGGTTATTCGCCTGAAGATGGTTGCGACGGTTCGGGCCATGGGATTGGTCCGGCAAACAGAGCCGCTCCGGCACCGCCGGGGCATACCGAGGTCAAAAACACGAATGTCCGCTTCTACGGCAGTGCGAAGCAGCGATCGGCCGCCCCATGGCGCCCACCGGCCTGTGCGCGTTGCAGCCCCTTGGCCTTTCAGTGCAACAGGATTTGCACGGCCACGGGCAGGCAGTAGCGGATATTCCCATCCGCGCAGCCCGCAACTCCTCCATCGTGGCCCGGCCCCCGGACCGGCGAACGGTGGTCAGAGAGCGGCGACTTGCGCCAAGGACAAGCCGTCATGGCCAACAAGATGCTTATCGATGCCACCCACCGGGAAGAGACCCGCGTGGTGGTGGTCCGCGGACAGCGGATCGAGGAATTCGACTACGAATCGGCCCATCGCAAACAGCTGAAGGGCAATATCTATCTCGCCAAGGTCACCCGCGTAGAACCCTCCCTGCAGGCCGCCTTCGTCGATTATGGCGGAAACCGCCACGGGTTCCTGGCCTTCAGCGAAATCCATCCCGATTATTACCAGATCCCGGTGGCCGATCGTCAGGCCCTGCTGCGCGAGGAGCGCGAGGACGCCGCACATGGCGAGGACGACTTCGAATCGGGCGCCCGCCACGCCGACGAGACCGATGACGACGACGGCGATGACAGCGGCGTAGAGGCCCGGTCGGACGACAACGGCGCCGAAGACGACAACGGCGCCGATGGCGACGGTGAACGCACCGATATCGAAAACGTCGAGGAAGACCAGGAAACCCGCCAGGTTGATTCGGTCGGCGCCGAGGATGCGCTGGAAGAAGTGCCGCGGCGGCGCCAGCCGCGCCGGCGCAGCTACAAGATCCAGGAAGTGGTCAAGCGCCGTCAGGTGCTCCTGGTACAGGTCGTCAAGGAAGAGCGCGGTACCAAGGGCGCCGCCCTCACCACCTACCTGTCGCTGGCCGGACGCTATTGCGTACTGATGCCCAACACGGCCCGCGGCGGCGGCATTTCGCGCAAGATCACCGATGCCGGCGATCGCCGGCGGCTCAAGGACGTCACCCGCGACATCGAGGTGCCGGAAGGCATGGGACTCATCGTGCGCACCGCTGGTGCCCAGCGCACCAAGGCGGAAATCCGACGCGACTACGACTATCTGATGCGCCTGTGGGAGAATGTCCGCGACCTCACCTTGAAGTCGACCGCGCCGGCCCTCGTCTACGAGGAAGGCAACCTCATCAAGCGCGCCATTCGCGACCTCTACGGCAAGGAGGTCGAGGAAGTGCTGGTGGAGGGCGAGGACGGCTACCGCGAGGCCAAGGAATTCATGAAGATGCTCATGCCCAGCCATGCGCGCAACGTGAAATCCTACAAGGATACCCGGCCGCTGTTTGCCCGCTCGCTGGTGGAAGGCCAGCTCGATGCCCTGTTTTCGCCGGTGGTGACGTTGCCCTCGGGCGGCTATCTGGTGGTCAACCAGACCGAGGCCCTGGTCGCCATCGACATCAATTCCGGCAAGTCGACGCGTGAGCATTCCATCGAGGACACAGCGCTCCGGACCAACCTCGAGGCGGCCGACGAGATCGCCCGCCAGTTGCGCCTGCGCGACCTGGCGGGACTGATCGTCATCGACTTCATCGACATGGAGGAAAAGCGCAACAATCGCTCCGTCGAACGGCGGGTGAAGGAAGCGCTGAAGCATGATCGCGCCCGCATCCAGGTCGGCCGCATCAGTCATTTCGGCCTGCTCGAAATGTCGCGTCAGCGCTTGCGCCAGGGCATGATCGAGGGATCGACGCGCCCCTGCCCGCATTGCGAAGGCACCGGCCGCATCCGCTCGATCGCCAGTTGCGCGCTCGCGGTGTTGCGCGAAATCGAGGAGAACCTCACCCGCCGCAAGGCCGAGGGCCTGACGGTCAAGTGCCATCCGGAAGTGGCATTCTACATTCTCAACGAAAAGCGCGAGCATCTGTTGGGACTGGAAAGCAGTTTCGGCACCTCGATCTACTTGCAGGCAGTGCCCGACATGAAATCGGCCGACAGCCAGATCGAGCGCGATCCGAGCCGGGCAGCGCCGGCCCGCAAGGCGACAGCCCAGACTGTCCAGATGGATTCCGCCCTTATCAAGGAGCCGGAAGAAGACATCGAGCCCGCCGAGGAGGATGAAGCGTCAGCGCCGGAGGCGCCGGCCCAGATGCGCGGGCGCGACGGCGAGAAGGACCGCGAGGCCGGGCGCGAGGATGGCCGCCGCCGCCGCCGTCGCCGCCGCGGCCGACGGGGTGGTCGCGGTTCGGGCGAGGACAGCCAGGATCGCGACAACAACGTGCCGGTATCGGTCGAAGGCGGCGACCAGCCCGCAGCGGCAGATGCCCGCGACGAACAGGCTGCGTCCTCGACGGCTGAAGCCGACGAGGCGCCCGCGGCCGCAATGCCGCAAGTCGAAAAGGTGACCGGGGCCGCCGAGGCACCCACGGCCGAGGTCGCTGCCGAGGAGGTCGCACCCAAGCCCAAGCGCCGCAGACCATCGCGGGCCAAGGCCAAGCCGGCGGCGAAGGAAGATAAAGACGCTTCCGCCACCGAAGCGGTCGAAGCCAGCCCGGCAGCGCCGGAAAGCGAGGCCGCCGCAGCGACCGACGCCGAACCGGCCCCGGCCCGCAAGCCCAGGAGCAGATCGAGGGCCAAGGCCCCGCCGCCGGCAGCCGAGGCCCAGCCCCTGGCGGCGGCACCCCCCGCCGAAGTGCGCGAGACCCCACCGCCGCCGCGCTGGACGCCGCCGACGCCGACAGCCGAGCCGTCGGGACCGCCCAAACGCGGCTGGTGGGCAAAACGCACCGATGCGGACCAGAATCAGTCGTGATTTTCATCCCAACCGCGACCAGCGCCGCTCCCTGTTGGAGCGGCGCTGTCTTTTTGGGTCCCGACAGGCGTTGAATTTGACGACGAATTGCGCAAGAATTGCTGTTTGAAGGGGCTTGCATACTGATCGAAGAAACAGGGAGGTGACTCCGGTGTTGAGACTGGCATTCATCGTGGTCTCGATGGCTGTGACGCTTCTGTCGTCTGCCGGATACGCTAGCGATCGCGTGGCATTGGTCATCGGCAATTCGAAATATCAATTCACCGCGGCATTGAGGAATCCCGACAACGACGCCGCCGCCATGGCCTCTGCCTTGCGCAACCTCAACTTCGATGTCGTCGAGGCAGAAGACCTCACTGGCGAGCAGTTTGCCGATGTGGTCTCCAAATTCTCGCAGAAACTCATCGGTGCCAAGGTGGCGCTGTTCTATTACGCCGGCCATGCCATGCAGTATGAGCAGACCAACTACCTGATGCCCGTAGATGCGACTCTGAAGAATGCCTTCCAGTTGAAGCGCGAGATGATCGCCATGTCCGACATCGTCGACGCCATGGAAGCCAATGCACCTTTGAATCTGGTCTTTCTCGATGCCTGCCGCGACAATCCGCTGGCCGATCAGCTGACCAAGACGCTGGTTGCCCAGGGTCGCGCGGTGGAGCAGACGCGCGGTCTCGCCAGAATATCGACCAGAGGGCGCAACACCCTGGTCGCCTTCGCCGCCGGACCGGGCCACGAGGCGCATGACGGGACGGGCGATCACAGCCCCTTCACCGAATCGCTGTTGCGCCACATCGCCACCCCGGATGTTGAAATCGAGACCATGCTGAAACGTGTCACCCAGGATGTTCTCAAGGAGACCGACAATCAGCAGGAGCCCGAGCGGCTGTCTCGGTTGACCGACGAATTCTATTTCAAGAAATCCCAGAAAGTCGCATCGGTCGACCAGACCACTCAGCAGCAGTCCGTCATCCCGCAAAACCTTCCGTTCACGCCCGATGCCTTGCAATGGTCGCTGGTCAAGGACACCATTAACGGCAGCCTGTTGCGTGCCTTCATCGAACGCTATCCGCACAGCCCGTTCCGGGCCGACGCCGAAAACCGCCTCAGAGAGATCGAAAGCAAGGACAAGCCGCAAAAATCGAACGGCAATACCGAAGCCGCCGCGGCATTTCTCGACAATCTTTTGCCACGCGGCACCTCGGCGCGCTATTCCCTGACGCTGCCGCAAAACATGCGCCAGAAGGTGGCCGAGGGTCTCACGCGTGAAGGATATCTGACCGATCCGGCCGACGACTATGTCAAGAACGGCACCGACCAGTTCGCCCTGCGTTTTGCCGTCCTCAAGTACCAGCAGGCCCAGGGCCTGTCGCAGACCGGCTATCTCACCCGTGACGGCGTCATCAGCCTGTTGGCCCACGACGCCGAGATCCAGCAGCTCGCTGCCACCCAGAAGCTCCTGCAACCCGATGCAAACAAGTCCACCGACAGCCAGCGGGACAACACGGTGCAACCGGTCGAGGACCCGGCCGCGGCTTTCAAGAAGCTGTCATTGTCGCGCATCGAACGGCTGCGGATAGCCCGCACACTGGAGATGATGGGCCTGACCAATGACGGCTTTCCCGCGAATTTCGTCCAGCAGGGCGATGCCGACAGCACGTTCACCAAGGCCATCGAGGCGTTTCAGCGTGGCCGTGGCTTCACCGTCACCGGTTATCCCAATTCCGATCAGGTCCGCTATCTGGTCAGTCTCGGCGACAAGAAGAGCACCTGGGAAACCCAGCAGGAGACCACCAGCACCGAGCAGAACCTCAAGCTCGGTGACCTGACGATGGCGCAAGCGATCGCCCGCGTCAAACTGGCGCTGGCTTTGCCGTCTTCGGCCGGCGATGCCGAATGGCGCGGCGCCCTCAAGCGCTGGCAGGCAAGCAACGGATTCGAAGCCAACGGTCTCATTAGCCGTGCCGTCTTCGTCCGCTTGCTGGATATACCCGTTGATATCCCCTCGCCCAACTGGACGACCGATGCCCAGATCAGCGACTGGGGCTACTGGCAAAATCCCGAGGACAACGATAAACGCTGCTACATCTTCACTTTCGCCAAGTCGATGATTGGCCGCTACGCCGACACGGAACTGCCGGACATGACCATGTCGAGGGTGCCGAACTGGCCCGACGGCCAGATGAGTGCCACCTATGTCAAGACCAGGTGGTTCGACACCACCAAGCCGGTCAGCATCATCATCGACGGGACCACCTACCAGTTGACTACCCGCGAGGGTTACTACTGGCCGCGCGTCACCGGCAACAACCAGTACTCGAATGAAATCATGAAGGCGCTGGCAAAGACCGTGAACGAGGTGACGGTTGTCGGGACCTCGCCATGGGGTGGCGACATACGCATGGCGTTCTCCGCTACCGGGTTCACCGGTATCTTCAATCGCCTGGATAGCTCATGCGGCCGCAATACCCTGGTTGCGTGGATGCGCTGACGGGACCAGGGACGACGGTCCGGTAGCCCCGGCACTGTAGCGCCACCCGGCGCTCGTCACCTTTTGCCCGAAAGAGAGCGCTTGCAGCCATTCGAGCATGATGCCGAAGAGCGGGTGCCATTTTTCGGATAACATCATGTTCGGCTTATTGGAATCGATCAACTTTTCTGCAATCGGGTGGGTCCACCCAATTGCAGGTTGATCGACCGCTCGAAAAGGCAGACATGCGGTTTTCTGACGGGATCATTGGATTACCGGCGATACGTGGCGCGCTGAAGCGGGTGCTATCGCTGGTGCTTGCCGTGGCGATCTCCTGCAATGGCTTCATGGTCGCAACGGCCTGGGCCGAGGACCTGCCGCTCATTCGCGATGCCGAAATCGAGGGGCTGATGCGGCTCTACACCCGGCCTCTTCTCCGCGCCGCGGGCCTCAACCCCGACAAAGTGCATGTCTATCTCCTCAACGATCCGCGTATCAATGCGTTCGTGGCCGACGGCCAGCGCATCTTCATCAATACCGGCCTCTTGCAGCAGGCCCCGACGCCCAACATGGTGATCGGAGTTCTCGCCCACGAGATCGGTCACCTCGCCGGCGGTCATCTGGCACGCCGGGGACTGGCGATGGACCGGGCCAGCAACATGGCCATCATTTCCATGCTGCTCGGCGTTGCGACCGTGGTCGGTGGCGCCATCGCCGGCCAGCAAAAGACCGGAGATCTGGGCCAGGGCATCATGCTGGGCGGCCAGGGTGCGGCCCAGCGCACGATCCTGTCCTATGTCCGGGCGCAGGAATCCTCCGCCGATCAGGCAGCCGTCAAATTTCTCAACGCCACCCACCAGTCCGGCAAGGGCATGCTGGACCTGTTCTACAAACTGTCCAACGAATCACTGGCGTCGGCCCACTTCATCGACCCCTACACCCTCACCCACCCCATGCCGCTCGACCGGGTTCGCAATCTCGAACGCCTGGTGAAGGCCAGCCCCTACTATAGCGCCGTCGATCCGCCGGCCCTGATGCTGCGCCACAAACTGATTCAGGCCAAGCTCGACGGCTTTCTCAATTCCGCCGAGGAGGTATTGCGCAAATACCCCGCCTCCGATACCGGGGCCCCTGCCCGCTACGCCCGCGCCGTTGCCGCTTTGCGCATCGGCGACCTGAAAACGGTGCTGCGCGAGACCGATATCTTGATGAAGATGATCCCGCCCGATCCCTATTTTCACGAACTCAAGGGCCAGGCACTGCTGGAAAGCGGCAAGGCGAGCCTCGCCGTTCCCCCCTTGCGCAAGGCTGTCAGCATGCTGCCCCAGAGTGGCCTGATCCGGATGTTGCTGGCCCAGGCCCTGCTTGCGACGAACAATGACAAGGCAACGACCGAGGCGCTCAACAACCTGGTTCTCGCCCAGCGCAGCGAGCCCGAACATCCCAAGATCCACCTCTTCATGTCCACCGCCTATGCGCGCCAGGGCAAAGTCGCCATGGCCGAACTGGAAGCGGCCGAAGCCGCTTATTTGCGTGGTGACAAGGACTTGGCGGCCCGTCAGGCCAAGGGCGCCCGCCAGCACTTTGCCGCGGGCTCGCCGGAATGGTTGCGTGCTAACGATATTTTGAACTATACGGTGAAGAACTAGGCCTTTCGCAGGCTGGAGACAGCGAGTAAGTGTGCCTCGGACGGTATTTTTGCGAGGTGGGGGCCTCGAAGGAGACGCTGACAATATGAAGATCTTGCAAAGGATCCTCGCCGTCGTGGCGATCGGATCGATGATTACCGCGCCGGCCTTGGCTGGCGCCAGCGAGTTTTCTCCCAAACAGCGCGATGAAATCGGCACCATCGTACACGATTATCTCCTCGAGCATCCCGAAGTGTTGCGCGAGGCCTTCGATGCCCTGCAAAACAAGCAGAAGACCAGCGGACTGGCGGCCGCCGCCAATGAGCTTTATCGCGCCAAGGGCGATCTGGTGGCCGGCAATCCCGACGGCAAGGTCACGATGGTCGAGTTTTTCGACTACAATTGCGGTTATTGCAAACGCTCCCTGCCTGACGTGCTGCACCTGCTTGGCAGCAACAAGGACCTGAAGCTCATCATGAAGGAATGGCCCATCCTCGGGCCCGGCTCGCTCTATGCTTCACGCGCTGCGCTGGCTTCGCGGGCGCAGGGCAAATACTGGGAATTCCATCTGGCGCTCATGTCCGAACGACATGTCGACAAGACCGCTGTTCTCGAAACGGCCAAAAAGGTCGGATTGGACGTCAACAAGCTCGAAGCCGACATGGACAGTCCGGCGGTGGTGGCGACCCTCAAGGCCAATACGGCGACCGCCGATACTCTCGGTATCCAGGGAACGCCCGCCTTCATCATCGGCGATCAACTGTTTCCCGGCGCAGTCGGCTTCGACAAGCTGAGCGAAGCGATTGACAAGGTCCGCAAAGACGGCGGTTGCAAGATCTGCTGAAGGCTGATGCGGCAAAACCGGATGCGGCAATTGTCGCAAAAACGCTTTTTGTCGTTATTTCATCCACATAGCCCTTGCTAACGCGCTTCCCACGGAGCCCGCCAGCCCCTATAACCGGTTAGGGACTCGCGCTGATCCGCGCGGGCCCGAAAGGCTGGGCACTGATGACGAAACCGGTTTACATACTCAACGGCCCCAATCTCAACATGCTCGGCACCCGTGAACCGCAAATCTACGGTCACGAGACCCTCGCCGACATCGAGGCGTTGTGCCATGCGCGCGCCGCTACGCTGGGTCTTGAGGTGGAATTCCGCCAGTCCAACGGTGAAGGCATTCTGGTCGACTGGATCCAGGAAGCTGCAGGCAAGGCCTCAAGCCTCATCCTCAACGCCGGCGCCTATACCCACACCTCGGTGGCGCTGCACGATGCGCTTCGGGCAAGCGGCCTGCCAGTCATCGAACTGCACCTGAGCAACGTGCATGCGCGCGAGCCTTTCCGCCACAATAGCTTCATCTCGCCGGTGGCACGCGGTGTCATCATGGGCTTCGGCAGCCACGGCTATGAACTGGCGCTGGATGCCGCCCACCGGCTCGTTTCACCCAAGCAGGCATGAATTCCATGGCAAAACCCAAGACCCCCCTCGATTCCGACATGGTGCGCGAACTTGCCGGCCTTCTCGATGAGACCGGCCTGACCGAAATCGAGATCGAACAGGACAATTTCCGCATCCGCGTGTCGCGTGGTGCCACCCAGATTTCGGCGGTGGCGGCGCCGGCACCGGCACCGGCCCAGCCGGCGCCCGAGGCCAGACCGGCCGCCGCCGCCGCGGTAACTCCGGCGAACCATCCAGGCGCCGTCAAGTCGCCCATGGTCGGCACCGCCTATCGCTCCTCCTCGCCCAACGCGCCGGCTTTCGTGGAGGTGGGCAGCACGGTCAAACAGGGCCAGACCCTGTTGATCATCGAGGCCATGAAGACCATGAACCAGATCCCCAGCCCGCGAGCCGGCACGGTCAAGGAGATCCTGGTCGAGGACGGCCAGCCCGTGGAGTTCGGCGAGCCTTTGATGATCATCGAGTAGCCAGGCGGTAGCGCAACCCCATGTTCGACAAGATCCTGATCGCCAACCGGGGAGAGATCGCGCTGCGCGTGCTCAGGGCCTGCCGCGAGCTGGGCATCCATACCGTGGCGGTGCATTCCACCGCCGATGAAAACGCCATGCACGTGCGCCTTGCCGATGAAAGCGTGTGCATCGGACCGCCGCCGTCGAGTGATAGCTACCTCAACATCCCGACCCTCCTGGCGGCCTGCGAGATCACCGGCGCCGAGGCGGTGCATCCCGGCTACGGCTTTTTGTCGGAAAACGCCCGCTTTGCGGAAATCCTCACCGAACACGGCATCACCTTTATCGGCCCGTCGGCCGAGCATATCCGCATCATGGGCGACAAGATCGAGGCCAAGCGCACTGCCAAGGCGTTGGGTATTCCCGTCGTTCCCGGCTCCGACGGCGCCGTCGACGATCTCGACGAGGCCCGCCGCATCGCCCACGACATCGGCTTTCCGGTGCTCATCAAGGCGACCGCCGGCGGCGGTGGGCGCGGCATGAAGGTGGCGCGCAACGCCGATGAGCTCGATGTGGCGCTGCACACCGCCCGCACCGAGGCCCAGGCCGCCTTCGGCAATCCATCAGTCTATATCGAGCGCTATCTCGCCAAGCCCCGCCATATCGAGGTGCAGGTGCTGGGCGACGGCAAGGGCAACGCGGTGCATCTGGGCGAGCGCGACTGTTCCCTGCAGCGCCGCCACCAGAAGGTCTGGGAAGAGGCCCATTCGCCCGCCCTCAATTCCGCCCAGCGTGCCCGCATCGGCGGTACCGTGGCCAAGGCCATGGCCGATCTCGGCTATTCCGGCGTCGGCACGGTGGAATTCCTCTACGAGGACGGAGAGTTCTTCTTCATCGAGATGAATACCCGCCTGCAGGTCGAGCACCCGGTCACCGAGATGATCACCGGCCTCGATCTGGTGCAGGAGCAGATCCGGGTGGCGGCGGGATCGAGCCTGGCCTTCACCCAGGACGACATCACTTTCAACGGCCATGCCATCGAGTGCCGCATCAATGCCGAGAACCCCAGGACCTTCGTGCCTTCGCCGGGACTGGTGGAAGCCGTGCATGTACCGGGCGGCTTGGGGGTGAGGATCGATTCCGGCATCTATGCCGGCTACCGCATTCCGCCCTATTACGACAGCCTGATCGGCAAGCTCATCGTCTTCGGCAAGACCCGCAACGAGTGCCTGATGCGCCTGCGCCGAGCGCTGGGCGAATATGTGATCGAAGGGGTGGAGACCACCATTCCGCTGTTTCTCGACCTCCTGAAGCAGCCCGATATCGTCGACGGCAACTATGACATCCACTGGCTCGAGCACTATCTCGAGAGCCGCTGAACCCGCGCCGGCAGCCCCCATGTCGACGATCACCCCCCAGGTCCTGCTCAAAGCCTACGCCGCCGGCATCTTTCCCATGGCGGAAAGCGCCGACGACAACGCCCTTTACTGGATCGAGCCGGAAAGCCGCGGCATCATTCCCTTGGACGGCTTCCGCATGTCGCGCTCGCTGCGCCGGGCGGTCAGGCGGCAGAACTTCGATATCCGCATCGACACCAGCTTCGAAGCGGTGATCGAGGGCTGCGCCGGGCCGAGCCCGGACCGCCGCTCCACCTGGATCAACCAGCGCATCCGCGCCCTATACGGCCAGCTTTTCCGCATGGGGTGCTGCCATACGGTCGAAGCCTGGCAGGGCGACAAGCTGGTGGGCGGGCTCTACGGCGTCAGGATCGGTGCGGCGTTCTTCGGTGAAAGCATGTTCAGCCGCGTCACCGATGCCTCCAAGGTGGCGCTCGTGCATCTGGTGGCCCGGCTTAATTTCGGCGGCTTTGAGCTGCTCGATACCCAGTTCATCACCGAGCATCTGCGCCAGTTCGGGACGCTCGAATGCCCGCGCGAGACCTACCACGAACGCCTCGAGGCCGCCCTCCAGGCCAACGCCGACTTTGCCGCCTTTACCCGCGACGACGATCCCGAGACGGTATTGGCGCTGGCCGGCGGCGGCCGGAAAGCTCAGTAAAGCTTCATCTTGGGCATGAACGGGATGTCGTCGAGCGAAATGGGGCGCGCGACCGCCAGCCAGTAGACGATGCCGAACAGCACGGTGGCCACCACCGTCGTGATGGCGAACTTGACGACCAGCCGCGCCCTGACGGGGGCGCCGGCGTCATGGCCCGGTTCGACCGCCATGCCCTCCTCGTGGAACGAGCGCGTTCCCCAAGGCAGCACCATGAACAAGGACAGCCACCAGATGATGAAATAGATGGCAATTTCGCTGGGCAACGTCATCTGTCGCTTCCTCTCAGGCCTGTTCGATTTCAACCAGGGTGCCGCAAAAGTCCTTGGGATGCAGGAACAGCACAGGCTTGCCGTGGGCGCCGATCTTCGGTTCGCCGTCGCCCAGCACCCGCGCACCTTGCGCCTTCAGTCGGTCGCGTGCTGCGATGATGTCGTCGACCTCGTAGCACACATGGTGGATCCCCCCCATGGAATGGCGTTCGAGAAACGCCGCGATGGGGGAATTTTCGCCAAGCGGTTCAAGCAGTTCGATCTTGGTGTTGGGCAATTCGACGAACACCACGGTGACCCCGTGATCGGGTTCCTGCTGCGGCGCCGATACCCGCGCGCCGAGGACATCGCGATAAATCTTGACCCCGGCTTCGAGGTCGGGCACGGCGATGGCGACATGGTTGAGGCGGCCGAGCATGGCGAAACATTCCCGAAAATCATGGCAAAGGGGAGACAGCGCCCTTTTAGCCCGGTTCCCGCGCCTGTCAAAGCGCCATGGCGCCGCGCCCGGTCGAAGGTGATTTGATCATCGCTTGACCCGAATCGTCGCTACAATCGCCGCGATGACGAAATCCGGATTGAAATCGCTGCTGGCGTTCATCTGCCTGGCATTGGCACTGGTGACTCCGGCTGCCGCCGGCAAGCTGCTCTACGGCATCGCCATGCATGGCGAGCCGCAATTGCCGCCCGATTTCGACCACTTCCCGCATGTCAATCCGGATGCCCCCAAGGGTGGCAGCTACCGCGAGGCCCTCGTTGGCACTTTTGACAGCCTCAATCCCTTCATCATCAAGGGCCAGCCCATCTACGGCCTGCGCAGCTATGTCTATGAGAGCCTCATGGCGCGCAGCACCTCAGAGGCCTTTTCGCTCTATCCCCTCATCGCCAAATCCATCGAGGTGCCCGAGGATCGAAAGTTCGTCACCTTCCATCTGGACGAGCGGGCGCATTTCTCCGACGGGGTGCCGATCACCGCAAAGGACGTGGTGTTTTCCTGGAAAACCCTGCGCGATGACGGCCGGCCCAACTATCGCAGCTATTATTCCAAGGTCACCGACGTCGAGACCCCTGACGATCACACCATCACCTTCCGGCTGGCGGTGCCTGACCGCGAGCTGGTGCTGATCCTCGGCCTCATGCCGGTGCTGCCGGCACACTTCTACAAGACCCACGACTTCAACAAGACGACGCTCGACCCGGTCATCGGCTCGGGGCCCTATGTGGTGAGCGAGGTGAAGGCGGGCGAGCGGGTGGTGCTGAAGCGCGATCCCGATTACTGGGGCCGCGATCTGCCGGTGAACCGCGGCCAGTGGAACTTCGATGAAGTCCGCTTCGATTACTACCGCGACAGCCAGTCGGCCTTCGAGGCCTTCAAGAAGGGTCTGGCCGATGTGCGCTACGAAGCCGACCCGGTGCGCTGGGCAACGTCCTACGATTTTCCCGCCGTCACCGAGGGCAAGGTCGTAAAGGAGGTGGTGCATGCCGGGTTGCCGGCGCCCCTGTCGGCGCTGGTCTTCAACACCCGCCGCGCGATCTTCTCCGATCCGCGGGTTCGAAAGGCGCTGATCTATGCCTTTGACTTCGAATGGGCCAACGCCAACCTCTTCCGTGGCCTGTTCGAACGCACCGAAGGATATTTTGCCGGCTCGATCCTTTCCTCCCATCACCGCCCGGCAAGCCCCGGCGAACTGAAACTGCTGGCTGAAGCCGGGGCCCATCTGCCGGAACCGTTTCTTGACGGCACCTACAGCCTGCCGGTCTCCAATGGTTCCGGCCTCGATCGCAAGAACCTGCGAAAGGCGGTCAATCTGCTGAAGGAGGCCGGTTGGGAAATCCGCAACGGCGCCATGGTCGAGGTGAAAACGGGAATGCCCTTCCGCTTCCAGATGGTCGTGCAGTCGCGCGATCAGGAAAAGATCGGCCTCCACTTCCAGCGCTCGCTGGCCGCCATCGGCATTCACATGGACGTGCGTCTGGCTGATTCCTCGCAGTTCCAGCGGTTGCTGGAGACCTACGATTTCGACATGGTGCCCTTCACCTGGTACAATTCGCTGTCGCCCGGCAACGAGCAGGTCTTTTACTGGGGCAGCATCGGGCGCACCCAGCCGGGCACCCGCAACTACATGGGCGCCAACGATCCGACCATCGACAAGCTCATCGACGACATGCTGAAGGCCACCGCCCAGTCCGACTTCGTCGATGCGGTGCGCGCCCTCGACCGCACCCTGATGGCCCACTACTATCTCATCCCCCTCTATAACGCCCCCGGCCAGTGGATCGCCCGCTGGTCGCATCTGAAATTCCCCAAAGCACCCTCGCTCTACGGTTTTTCCGCCTCCAGCGCCTGGTATCAGGCCGACTAGGCTCTATCGTCGCAACCTATGACCGCTCATCGCTTCACCGGCCCCCTGCCCCCGCAGAAATTCAACCTGACGCGCTACTGCCTTCAGGGCGCAACCGAACGCCACCCGGCCAAGCCTGCCCTTATCATCGCCACCGATGGTGCCGATGCTTCGGCCTGCATTCGCGTCACATATGCCGAGATGCAAGAGCGCGTTCTGCGCCTCGCTGGCGGCCTCCTTGAGTACGGCATCCAGCCGGGAGAGCGGCTTTTCATCCGCATGGGCAACAGCCTCGACTATGCCCTCACCTTTCTCGCCGCCATCACCGTCGGCATCATCCCCATACCCGCCTCATCGGCGCTGAGCGACCGCGAAGTGCGGGTGATGATCGACGATGCCGGCGCCACCGCCGTTGCCTGGGACCCGGCGCTGCATCTGCCGGACCTGCCCGACGGGGTGCGCGTCCTCGACCCGTCTTTGCGTGACCGCCTGGCCGCAACAGCCCCCGCCTCCTACGCCGATACGGCCGCCGACGATCCCGCCTATCTCATCTATACCTCAGGCTCCTCCGGCCGGCCCAAGGGCGTCCTGCATGCCCATCGCGCCGTCTGGGGCCGGCGTCCCATGTATGAGGGCTGGTATGGCCTCGGCGAAACCGACACCATGCTCCATACCGGCGCTTTCAACTGGACCTATACGCTGGGCACCGGCCTTTGCGACCCGTGGGCGAACGGGGCGACGACTGTTGTCTATACAGGTGAGCGCGACGTAACCGTGTGGCCGAAACTCATCGCTGCCCATAGCGCCACCATCATGGCCTCGGTCCCCACCCTCTACCGCCAGCTTCTCAAATACGGCGACCTGAAGCCCGGCACCCTCCTGCCCTTGCGCCACGGCCTCACCGCCGGCGAAGCCCTGCCCGATGCCCTCGCCGATCACTGGCATGCCGCGACCGGTCTTCACCTTTATGAAGCGCTCGGCATGAGCGAGATCTCCACCTATATTTCGTCATCGCCTTCGGTCGGCTTTCGTCGGGGCTCGCCCGGCAAGGCACAGGCCGGGCGCGCCGTCGCCATCCTGCCCGTCGACGGCGGCGATGAGCCCCTGGCGACCGGTGAAAGCGGGCTCCTGGCCGTCCACCGCTCCGACCCCGGCATGATGCTGCGCTACTGGAACCGCCCCGAGGAAGACGCCTTGGTCTATCGCGCCGCGTGGTTCGCGGGCGGCGACATGGGGCATTTCGATGCGGACGGCTGGTTCTGGTTCGAGGGCCGCCACAACGACCTGATGAACGCGTTCGGCTACCGCGTATCGCCGCAGGAAGTGGAACAGGTGATCGCCCGCCACCCGAACGTGGCCGAAGTCGGGGTGGGCGAGGTGCGGGTCAGGGCCGATGTCTCGGTGATCGCCGCCTTCGTGGTGCCCAGATCGGCGGGCACGCTTTCCCAAGCCGACATCCTGGCATTTGCCGAACCCGATCTGGCGGCTTACAAGATGCCGCGAGAAGTCTATTTCGTGGATCACCTGCCGCGCACCTCCAACGGCAAGCTGGTCCGCCGCCGGCTCGGCGAACTGATCTGAGGGAAGAGCCCATGAATGAAGCCGTCACCATCGATGTCGTCTCCGACGTCATGTGCCCGTGGTGCTATATCGGCAAGAAGCGGCTGGAAACAGCACTTGCCTCCTTGCCAGAAGTCGAAACTTCCATCCACTGGCGGCCCTTCCAGCTCGACCCCACCATCCCCGAGCACGGCATGGATCGCCGCGAATACCTGAAGGCGAAATTCGGCGATGGCGGGCGGTCCGACGAGATCTATGCCCCTATTCGCGAAGCCGGCAAGCGCGAGGACATTCCCTTCCAGTTCGACCGCATCACCCGTTCGCCCAACACCTTGAATGCCCACCGCGTCATCCGCTGGGCGCGTACCGCCGGCGTGCAGGACGCCGTGGTGGAGCGCCTGTTCCAGCTCTATTTCGTCGACGGCGCCGACCTCACCGACAACCATGTCCTCGCCGACTGCGCCGAAATGGCCGGCATGGAGCGCGACATCATCTCCCGCCTGCTCGAAGGCGATGCCGACAAGGCCGAGACCCAGGAGGAAATCGCCCTTGCCCAGCAGATGGGCATCACCGGCGTCCCCACCTTCCTGGTCGGCAACCGCTACGCCGTCATCGGCGCGCGCGAACCGGAAGTGATCGCCGGGGCCATTGTCAAGGTGATAGAAGAGCGCGAAGACGCAACCAATTGATTTGTTGACTTTTTTGCCCCAAACCTCGTCACACCGGGACTTGATCCCGGTGTCCATTCCGCCAACCTCACTGCAAGTCGCACTGCCAGCGGAATGGATGCCGGCATGACTCAATTGCTGTGGCAACGACGGCATGGCAACGACGAACTCGTCACGCCGCCTTGGGTAACATCACCCCCACCAGTTCGGTCAGGATCTGCTTGGCGCCCTTCAAGCGCTCGGTGCCGGTCTCCCAGGTACGCATGATCACCAGCCGCATGTCGGGCCTGAGCTTGGCGCGCGAGCCTTGCGCCGTGATCCATGAAATGAGCGCTTCCGGGTTATCCACCTTGTCGTTCCGGAAGGCGATCAGCGCCCCCTTGGGGCCGGCATCGATGCTGGCCACGTTCACCTTGCGGCACATGAGCTTGATGGAGACCACCTCCAGCAGATGCCGCACTTCTTCCGGCGGCCGCCCGAAACGGTCGTGCAGTTCGGCGGCGAATGAGTCGAGATCGCCCGCCTCGTCGAGGTCCGCCAGCCGACGGTAGAGGCCGAGGCGGACTTGCAGGTCGGCGACATAGGCTTCCGGAATGAGCACCGAGGTGCCGGCATTGATCTGCGGTGACCAGGCGCCTTCGGCTTCTTCCTCGCCACCGCCGGCCCTGAGCGAGGATACGGCTTCCTCCAGCATGGCCTGGTAGAGTTCGTAGCCCACCTCTCGGATATGCCCCGACTGTTCCTCGCCCAGGAGGTTGCCGGCGCCGCGAATGTCGAGGTCATGGCTGGCCAGCGAAAAGCCCGCCCCCAGCGAATCGAGCGATTGCAGCACCTTCAGGCGTTTTTCCGCCGCCGGCGTCAGCATGCGGTGGGGCGGCAGGGTGATGAGGGCATAGGCGCGCTGCTTGGAGCGCCCCACCCGGCCGCGCAACTGGTAAAGCTGGGCGAGGCCGAACATGTCGCCGCGATGCACGATCAGGGTATTGGCGGTGGGAATGTCGAGGCCCGATTCGATGATCGTGGTGGCCAGCAGCACGTCGTACTGGCGGTCGTAGAAGCCGGTCATGATGTCGTCGAGCTCAGTCGGTGCCATGCGCCCGTGGGCGACGGCGAACTTCACCTCCGGCACATGATGGCGCAGGAATTCGGCGATCTCACCGAGGTCGGAGATGCGCGGCACCACATAGAACGTCTGACCGCCACGATACAATTCGCGCAGCAGGCTTTCGCGGATGATCACCGGATCGAACGGCGATACATAGGTCCTTACCGCCAGCCGGTCGAGCGGCGGCGTCGTGATGAGCGAAAGCTCGCGCACCCCGGAAAGTGCCAGTTGCAGGGTGCGCGGTATGGGCGTGGCGGTGAGCGTCAGCACATGCACATTGGCGCGCATTTCCTTCAGGCGCTCCTTGTGCTTGACGCCGAAATGCTGCTCCTCGTCGATCACCAGCAGCCCGAGATCGCGGAAACGCACGTCCTTGGCGAGCAGCGCGTGGGTGCCGATGACGATATCGACATCGCCCGACTTGAGGTCGTCCTTGACAGTGTTGATTTCCTTGCGGCCGACGAGGCGCGAGGCCTGGGCGATGCGCACCGGATAGCCCTTGAAGCGCTCTGAAAAGGTGGCGAAATGCTGGCGCGCCAAAAGCGTTGTCGGCACCACCACCGCCACCTGCTTGCCGGCCATGACGGTGACGAAGGCGATGCGCAGCGCCACCTCGGTCTTGCCGAACCCCACATCGCCGCAGATCAGCCGGTCCATGGGCCGGCCCTTGACGAGATCGGCCAGCACGGCATCGATGGCGGCAAGCTGGTCCTCGGTCTCCTCATAGGGAAAGCGCGCGCAGAACTCATCGAACAGGCCTTCCGGTGCCGGGATCACCTCGCCGGGCCGCAATTCGCGCGCCGCGGCGGTGCGGATCAGTCCCTCGGCGATCTCGCGCACCCGCTCCTTGAGCCTCGCCTTCCTCGCCTGCCAGGCCCCGCCTCCCAGCCGGTCGAGCTGGGCGCCCGCCTCGTCCGACCCGTATCGCGATAAAAGTTCGATATTTTCCACCGGCAGGAACAGCCGATCGCCGCCGTGATAGGTGAGGAAAAGGCAATCGTGCGGGGCGCCCTGCACCTCGATGGTCTTCAGGCCCTCGAAGCGCCCGATGCCGTGGTCCACATGCACCACCAGGTCGCCGGGCGTGATGGAGGACAGTTCGGCGATGAAATCGCTCGCCCGCTTGGCCCGGCGCGAGCGGCGGATGAGACGGTCGCCCAGGATGTCCTGCTCGGCGATGACGGCGAGATCGGCGGTCTCGAAGCCGGTTTCCAGCCCCAGCACCACCATCGCCACCATGTCGCGGGCGAGCTTTTCCACCGCCGGAAAGTCGGCGGCCGAAGCCAGCGGGGCGATATGGTGATCGCGCATGATGGTCTCGAGCCGCTCGCGCGCGCCTTCGCTCCATACCGCCACCAGCACCCGCTTGCCGCTCTTGCGCATTTGATCGACATGATCGTGCAACGCCTCATAGACGTTGCGCCCGGCCTCGGCGCGTTCGGCCGCGAACGAACGCCCCTGCCGGCCGCCAGCCGAAATCACCGCGCTCCCCGCCTCGTCCGGCATCTCGAAGGGGGTCAGCGCCAGTACCGGCCGGTCCTTGTGCACCGACTGCCATGCCTTCGCATCCAGATAGAGCCGGTCCGGCGGCAGGGGCTTGTAGGGTGCAGCGCCGAAACCTTCCTCGTCCAGCGCCTTGTGGCGGGCGGTGAAATAATCCTCGATCAGCGCCAGGCGCGCCTCCACCGCTTCATCCGCCAGATGGTCGTGGCTCACCACCGCAAGCGGCAGATAGGCAAAGAGCGTTTCCAGCCGCTCGTGGAACAGCGCCAGCCAGTGCTCCATGCCCTGATAGCGCCGCCCGGCGCTCACCGCCTCATAGAGCGGGTCGGAAAGCCCCGGGCCCCCGAAAGCGGCCGCATAACCGGTGCGAAAGAGGGCTATGGACGATGCCGTCACCAAAACCTCGCTGGCGGCATCGATGGTGAGTGCCGGCAATTGCCCGGTGGTGCGCTGCGTCTCGACGTCGAAGCTGCGGATCGATTCGAGCGTGTCACCGAAGAAATCGAGCCTGACCGGCCCGCCCGATCCCGGCGGATAGATATCGATGATGCCGCCCCGCACCGCATAATCGCCGCGATCGACCACCGTGCCGGTGCGCGAATAGCCGTTATGGGTGAGGAAGCCTTGCAGATCGTCCATCTTGACGCGATTGCCGGGGCGGGCGGAAAAGTGCGCTTTTCCCACCGCCTCGCGCGGCGGCACCCGTTGCAGGGCGGCGTTGACGGTGGCCAGCACGATCAGCGGCCCGGTGCCCTCGCCGCGCTGGACAAGACGTGTCAGGGCGCTCATGCGCTGGGCCAGGATGTCGGCGGCCGGCGACACCCGGTCATAAGGCAGGCAGTCCCAGGCGGGAAAGCGGATCACTTCGATATCAGGGGCGAAAAAGGAAAGTGCGGCCTCCAGATGGTTCAGCCGCTGGTCGTCGCGGGCGATGTGGAGGAGCGGGCGCGGGCTGCTGAGCCGGGCGACATCGCCCAGCACCAGCCCGTCGAGGCCCTCCGGCAAGCCGGTCAGCGCCGTGCGCCCGGCCGTCGCCATCAGGCGCGCCAGTTGCTGTTCCATTCCTTTCATCACAGGTTTCCGTAACTATCTGTTTCGAAGCGGATTCTCCGCAACGTATCGATCAGCTCCGACGCCACGCCCGGCGGCGGCGTCAGGCAGCGCACCAGACAGTCGTAGAGGTCGGCGTCGGTTGCATCGAGCAAACCCTCGAAGGCCCCTATGGCCGATTCGTCCATGGCCGCCGCCTCGCGCCGCGCATAGGTGCCGAGGATGAGATCGATCTCCTTCATGCCACGATGGGTCGCGCGCCAGATGAGACGGCGTCGGCGGGCATCGAGGGCGTTTTGATCTTCTGTCATCGTTGACTGGCGGTTGGATCGCGCCCCTTTTAGTGGCAGTTTGCGGACCTGTCGATGCTACCGGAGCACTTTAACGGACATGACCATCGCCATCATCGGATATGGCTCGCTGATCTGGGACCTCGACGACCTGGAACCCCACGTCACCGGCCCGTGGCAACGCGGCGCCGGCCCGCGCCTGCCGGTGGAATTCTCCCGCATCTCGGCCAAGCGCCGGCAGGCGCTGGTGCTGGTGGTGGACGAAGCCGCCGAGGCCCCCTCGCCCACCAGCGTCATTGCTTCGGTGCGACCGCGGCTCGATGAAGCGGTTGCCGACCTGGCGCGGCGCGAGCGCTGCCAGCCGCACCACCTGGGCATCGCCACCCGGCACGGCGGGCGTGGCATGAGCCGTTTTTCGGGCGTCCTCGCCACTGCCGAGGCCTGGCTGACGGCAAGCCCCTACGAGGCGGCCATATGGACCGAACTGGATGGCAATTTCGAGACCGTCACCGGTCGCGCCTTCTCGCTCAGCGCTGCGGAGACCTATCTCAGAACGCTCGATGGCGCGAGCCTGGCGGAAGCGTGGCGCTATATCGAGGAAGCGCCGGCCGAAACCGATACACCGCTGCGCCGACACATCCGGGCGCAGGACTGGTGGCGCGCGCTCGAATCTTCCGCCGGGGATGAGGAGGCACAAGGCCATGCGCCCGAGCCTGCTTGATGCCTATTTCTCCAGCGCCACCGGCATTCGCGGCGTCGGCCCGCGCCTCGGCAAGCTGTTGGGCAAGCTGTTGCGACCCGCAGGCGATGGTTCAACCGATGATGCCCGTCTCGTCGATCTCCTGTTCCACCTCCCCTCCGGCCTGATCGATCGCAGCTACCGCCCGCTGATCGCCGACCTGCCGCATGACGGCATCGTCACCATCCTTATCACCGTCGGCCGCCATCGCCCCGCACCGCCCCACAACAAGCGGGTCCCCTATCGTATTGAGTGCTTCGACGACACCGGCTCGCTGGTGCTGGCCTTCTTCCACGCCTATCCCGACTACCTGAGAAAGGCCCTGCCCGAAGGGTCCGAGCGCTATGTATCGGGGGCCATCGACTGGTATGGCGGGCTGCCGCAGATGGTTCATCCCGACCACATCGTGGCGCCGGAGGCTTTCGCCAGCCTGCCGCGCATCGAACCCGTCTATCCGGCCATCGCCGGCGTGGCGCAAAAGGTTCTCGGCAAGGCCATCCGCGCGGCCCTCGATGCTGCTCCGCCGCTGCCCGAATGGCATGACCCTGCCCTCATGGCGCAGCACGGTTTCCCGGGCTTTCATGCCGCGCTCGAAGCCCTGCATCATCCGGCTGCCGCCGACGTCCTCGAACCTACAAGCCCGCCGCGCCGCCGCCTTGCCTATGACGAACTGTTGTCGGGCCAGTTGGCGCTGTCGCTGGTGCGCCGCGACATGAAGCGATCGCGCGGCCGGCCTGTGAAGGGAACCGGCGAAAAGCGCAGCCAACTGCTCGCCCAACTCCCCTACAGTCTCACCCGTGCGCAAGAGGCCGCCATCGTCGACATCTTGCGCGACATGGCCTCGGGCGAGCGCATGTTGCGCCTGTTGCAGGGCGATGTGGGCGCCGGCAAGACGGTGGTGGCGCTGATGGCGCTGGCGACGGCGACCGAGGCGGGTGCGCAAGGCGCCTTCATGGTGCCGACCGACATTCTGGCGCGGCAGCATTTTGCCACCCTTACTCCATTGGCCGAGGCCGCTGGCCTCACGGTCGCGCTTCTGACCGGCCGCGAGAAGGGCCGCACCCGCGAGGATATCCTTTCCCGCCTCACTGCTGGTGCCATCGACATTCTCATCGGCACCCACGCGCTTTTCCAGTCCGACGTCACCTTCGCCGATCTGGCACTGGTGGTGATCGACGAGCAGCACCGTTTCGGCGTGCACCAGCGCCTTGCCGTGCAGAAAAAGTCAGGTGGCCATGCCCACGTGCTGGTGATGACCGCCACCCCCATCCCGCGCACCCTCACCCTCACCATCTATGGCGACATGGACGTCTCGCGCCTCACCGAAAAACCCGCCGGGCGCCAGCCGGTCGATACCCGCACCGTGCCCATGGATCGTCTTGACGAGGTGGTGGCGGGCATCGGCCGCGCCATGGCGGCGGGGGCGCGCATCTTCTGGGTCTGCCCGCTGGTCGAGGACACCGAGTTCGTCGAACTGACCGCCGCCGAACAGCGCTTTGCCGCCCTTGAGCAGCGTTTTGCCGGGCGCGTCGGACTGGTGCACGGGCGCATGAAGGGCGCCGACAAGGATGCCACGATGGCGCGCTTTCAGGCGGGCGACATTTCCCTCCTCGTTGCCACCACGGTGATCGAGGTCGGCGTCGACGTGCCCGAGGCAAGCATCATGGTGATCGAGAACGCCGAGCGCTTCGGCCTCGCCCAGCTTCACCAGTTGCGCGGCCGCATCGGCCGCGGCAAGGAGCGCTCCACCTGCATCCTGCTCTATCAGGGGCCCCTGGGCGAGACGGCCACGGCACGGCTGAGAACCCTGCGCGAGACCGATGACGGCTTTGTCATCGCCGAGGAAGACCTGCGCCTGCGCGGAGCCGGTGAACTCCTGGGCACCCGCCAGTCGGGCATGCCGGGCTTTCGCCTCGCCGATCCGTTCGCCCATGCCGATCTGTTGCAGGTGGCGCGCAAGGACGCCGAGGCCCTGCTGTTGCGCGATCCGCATCTCACCTCGCCGCGCGGCGACAATCTGAAACTGCTGCTTTACCTGTTCGGGCGCGACGACGCCGTCAGGCTTTTGTCCGCCGGCTAGGCTTTTTCGGTGCCGGCTTGCGGGCGGTGCCGGCGCGCGGCTTTCTCTTGGCCGCAGTATCTTTGCCCGTTTCGCTACTGACCGCTTCGGCCTTGTTGGGGCGGTGAAGCAGCACGTCGACCACGTCCTTTTCGATCTTCGGAACACCGGGCAGGTGCTTGGAGACGGTGGTGGGCGTGACCAGGCCGGCGGAGATCACCAGCTTGGCGCCATCCTCCACGGTGAGATCGAGAATGCGCACTTCGCTCTTGCGCAGGAAGAACAGGAACCCCGATGTCGGGTTGGGCGTGGTCGGCATGAAGGCCGAGATATAGGCTTCGCCTGCCGGCAGGCCGATCTCGCTACCGTCCAGCTCGCGCGCCACGAACACCACCACATAGGTGCCGCGCCGCGGGTATTCCACCAGGCCCACCTGGCGAAAATTGTTGCCGCTTTGCGACAGCGCGGTCTGAAAGATCTGCTTGGTGGCCTTGTAGACCGAGCGGATCACCGGCATGCGCCCGAGCAGCGATTCCCAGTAGCGCAAAAGGGTGCGACCCACCAGGTTGGCGGCCAGCGCGCCGATCAGGGTGATGGCGATCAGCGCTGCCAGCAGGCCGACGCCCGGCACGTGAAACGGCAAGTAATTGCCGGGGTCGAAGATCGACGGCAGGAACGGCGTCACCCACCCGTCGACCAGCGAAACGAACCACCAGGCAAGCCAGATGGTAATGCCGATGGGCGCAATGACCACCAGGCCGGCGAAGAAATAGCCGCGCAACCGACGCAGGAAATTCATCTGTAGGGCCTGTGGACAGCTACGGTTGCGGCGCCGGCGTGGCCCATTCCGTTTCTGGCTAGCTTTGAGGGGCGCCGCAGGGCCCACCCCTTCAAGCCGCTCAAAGTGACGTCCAGAGGCGAAATGGGCCGCGTCCGATGAGGATTTGACTGGATCGGCCCATCTTCACGCGCCTTTGTCGTCGAATATGCCAGCATGTCCTTCCTCCTCAGGCCCGCAAATATGCGCCGATCCAGTCAAACCGGCACTACAACCGCAACTGTCCACAGGCCCTGGTCCACACGCTCCGCTCGCCGATCCGAGACCCGCCCCGCCACAAGCGGCGCATTCTAGTGTGCCTCAGGGCATATCGCCAGATCGCATCGACACCTTGATGAACGCCACAACGCATGAGGTGGCGGCAATGGCGGCTGGCGTGTATAAGCCGCCACATGAAGTCACCGGCCCGCGTGATGGTTAGCGGGCGTTTGCCAAATGCCGCCCGAAACCCCATTTCCCTTGGGGTACAGCTGGCGGTGAACCCGGTATGCAAAGGAGGCAGAACACATGGCTCAGGACCCGCGCATCGCGCAACTGCACGAGCGCCTGCAACATCTGGAAAGCGAATTGGCGGCGACCCGCGACCGGCTCGGCAGGGCCGGCTCGCTGCAGCCCCATCACCATCGCCAGGCAGACGAGATCAAGACCCGTGCGGCCGCCATGCGAACCAAGCTCGACACCGCCGGCCAGGGCGACTGGAATGTGATGAAGCACGAAGTCGAAGCGGACTGGAACGCCCTCATGGGCTCGTTCGACCGCTGGGTCAGCCACGTCGACAGCGACTATGGCAACGGCAAGACCTGACGATCAGCCGGTCGCCTTGGCAACGAAGCACGAGGTGCCGCGTGCCTTCAGTTTGCTGCACAGTGACTGGGCGGCATGGCGGCTGTCGATGTGGTGCACCCTGAGGCGGTAATAGACGCCCTGATCGCCCAGATCGGCCTTGTAGACCAGCGGGTCGGCGCCGGAAAGCAGGCGGCCGTAGCGGCTGGAAAGCTTCTTCCACACAGACCATGCCGCATCCGGTGCGCGCTGCGATGTGAGCTGCACCGTCCAGCCCACCGGCTGGATTGAATAGTCGTCCGCCTGCTTCTGTGTGTCCTGGGTTGCATTGTCGGCAGCCGGTTCGATCTTCGCAGTTGCATCTTTTGCGACTACATCCGGGCTGGTCGTCGGGGGAAGCGGCGCCTTCACCTTGATTTCGGCGGGAACCAGCGAAGCCGTCTTCACCTGATTGTCGGCACTTTCGGGCAGCAAGGCCACCGGCGGCCGTTCGGGCAGCGGCTGCGCGGCCTTGCGGACCACGACGTCGGGCTGGTCGGGTTGCAGCGAGCCGGTCACGATGTCGTCGACACCGGTGGTGATGCTGGCCTGTTGCTGGCTGGGGGTCAGATCGAGAACCTTCTGTTGCGCAACGACCGGTGCCATTTCACCCCGGGCGATCCTTTGCAGAAGGTCCCTGGCCGGCTTGAACGCCGGATTGGCTCTGAGCGCCAGCAGCAGGGCCTTTTGTGCCGGCTCGCTCTGGCGCAACTGTTCATAGGTCAGCGCCTCGCCGTAATAGGGCAGATAGCTCTGGGGGTGCTTGTAGTAGAGGGCCTTTTCATAGTCGCGCAGGGCGAACAGGTACTGGCCCGACTCCCTGAGGGTATTGGCGCGGCTGTAGTAGGCCTGGGAAAACCCGCTATCGAGGAACAACGCATTGGTGAAATCGTCGATCGCCCGCGCCGGCAGGCCGAGCTTGTGCTGCGCCAGCCCGCGATTGTAGAGGGCGATCGCCCGCATGCGCGGCGTCAGCGCATCGATGCGCATGGCAGTGGAATAGTCATCGACCGCTTCGCGGCTTTGTCCGAGGTTCTGGAACGCCAGCGCCCGGTTGAGCAATGATCGCGCCAGGTCCTCGGGTGCCAGCTTGCGTGACTCGATGGCATCGGTGTAGCGGGCCACCGCTTCCTTGGCATTACCGGCGACGAGGGCCTTGTAACCCTGCGCGGCAAGCTGGGTGGCACTGGAGGTTTCGGCGACTGCCGCAACGGGGCTGACCGCAGTCGCGGCAAGCAACGCCGTACAAACAGACGCAAACACTACGGACTTGATCATCATGAGGACCATCATGGCCGCTCATGGTTAAGGCCCGGCTAAGGAAGCGTTGAAGTCGGGTTAACGCGGTGTGGCGAAAAGGGAAGCCGGCCGCTATTCGACCGTGACGGACTTGGCGAGGTTGCGCGGCTGGTCGACATCGGTCCCCATGAAGACCGCGGCATGATAGGCCAGAAGCTGCACCGGCATGGCATAGAGCAGCGGCGCGATGATGGCATCGGCGTCGGGTACAGCGATGGTCTGCATGCCATCGTGCTGGCGCTCGGCGGCACCTTTCGCATCGGTGATGAGGACGATGCGGCCGCCGCGCGCTGCCACCTCTTCCATGTTGGAGACGGTCTTTTCGTAAAGCTCGTCGCGCGGGGCGATGACCACCACCGGCACCGCCTCGTCGATCAGGGCGATGGGTCCGTGCTTCAGTTCGCCCGCCGCATAGCCCTCGGCGTGGATGTAGGAGATCTCCTTGAGCTTCAGGGCGCCTTCGAGCGCAATCGGGTAATTGATGCCGCGCCCCAGATAGAGCACATCGCGCGCCCCGGCGATCTTGCGGGCGATCTCGGCGATATGCGGCTCGGCCTTGAGCGCTTCGCCCATCAGGCGCGGCACGCCCGACAGCACCGCGACCAGCCGGGCCTCTTCGTCAACCGCAATAGCCCCGCGCTGGCGCGCCGCCCGGATGGCGAGCGCCAGCAGCACCGTAAGCTGGCAGGTAAAGGCCTTGGTCGAGGCGACCCCGATCTCCGGCCCGGCATAGGTAGGCGCCACGAAATCGGATTCGCGTGCAATGGTCGATTCCGGCACGTTGACCACCGCCAGCACTTTCTGGCCCTCGCCCTTGCAATAGCGCAAGGCCGCCAGCGTGTCGGCCGTCTCGCCCGACTGCGATATGACGACGGCCAGGCCGCCCCTGGTGAGCGGTGCCTCGCGATAGCGGAACTCCGAGGCCATATCCACTTCGACCGGCAGCCGCGCCAGCCGCTCGAACCAGTATTTGGCCACCAGTCCGGCATAAAAAGCGGTGCCGCAGGCGGTGATCGTCAACCGGTCGAGCCTGGCAAAGTCGATGTCGAGCCCTTCAGGCAAGGCGATGGTGCGATTGGCGAAATCGGCATATTCGGCCAGCGTGTGGCCCACCACATCGGGCTGCTCGGCGATCTCCTTGGCCATGAAGTGCCGGTGCTTGCCCTTGTCCACCATCTGCGCTGAGGCCTGGGTGAAGCTGATCGGGCGGATCACATGGCGGTCATCGGCATCGAAGATCTCCAGGCTCGAGCGGGTGATCACCGCCCAGTCGCCATCCTCCAGATAGGTGACGCGGTTGGTGAAGGGGGCGAGCGCGATGGCGTCGGACCCGAGGAACATCTCGCCCTTGCCGTGGCCGACGGCCAAGGGGCTTGCCCGCCGTGCCCCGATCATCAGGTTGTCTTCACCCTCGAACATGATGACCAGCGCAAAGGCGCCGCGCAGCCGCGACAGCACCCGCCGGGCCGCCTCGCGCGGCGCAACGCCCTGGCGCAATTCCCTGTCGATCAGGTGGGCGACCACCTCGGTATCGGTGTCGGTGGAGAATTTGATGCCCTCGCCCGCCAGTTCGTCCTTCAGTTCCTGGAAATTCTCGATGATGCCATTGTGGACGATGGCCACCCGGCCGGCCATATGGGGATGGGCGTTCTTTTCATTGGGGGCGCCGTGGGTCGCCCAGCGGGTGTGACCGATGCCGGCGATGCCGGAAGGCCCGCCCGCCTTCAGCTTGTCGGCCAGCACCCCGAGCTTGCCCGGCGCCCGCACCCGGGAAATGTGCCCACTATCGTCCAGTACGGCGATGCCGGCCGAATCGTAGCCGCGATATTCCAGCCGCTTGAGAGCCTCGACCAGCGGCCAGGCCACCGGCTCCTTACCCAGGATTCCAACAATGCCGCACATTGCTTCCGCTCGTTTCCCTGTCGTCGCGCCGGACCGGCAACCCGGCCCGTTGTTATGTCTTATGCATCTTCCGTGCCGCGCGCTTCTTGTCGGCCCAGCCTTCGCGCACCGTCAGGCCGGCACGTTCGACTGCCAGCGCGCCCGCCGGTACGTCTTTCGAAATGACGCTGCCAGAGCCTATATAGGCGCCCTCGCCGATCTTTACCGGTGCTACCAGCGATGAATTGGTGCCGACAAAGGCCCCGGCGCCGATCTCGGTGCGATGCTTGGCAAAGCCATCGTAATTGCAGGTGATGGCACCGGCGCCGATATTCGCCTTTTCCCCCACGTCGGCATCGCCGATATAGGCCAGGTGATTGGCCTTGGCGCCGGCGGCGATGGTTGCGTTCTTGATCTCGACGAAGTTGCCGATATGCGCCTCCCTGCCGATTGAAGCGCCGGGCCTCAGGCGCGCGAACGGGCCGACAATGGCGCCAGCATCCACGCTGCATTGCTCCAGATGGCAAAAGCTGCGGATGCGCGCCCCGTCGGCGATACGCACCCCGGGCCCGATGATCACATGGGGTTCGATGACGACATCGCGGCCGATCTCGGTGTCCTCGCTGAGGAACACCGTCTCCGGCGCCGTCAGGGTGGCGCCGTTCAGCATCGCCGTCTCGCGCAAACGTGCCTGCAACAGCGCCTCGATGCGCGCCAGTTCCACCCGGTTGTTCACGCCCAGCACCTCGTCTTGTGGACATTCCTCATGGCGCACCCTGAGGCCCGCCGCGCGCACCAGCCCCACCAGGTCGGTGAGGTAGTATTCCTTTTGGCTGTTATTGCAGCCGATCTGTGGCAGTGACCGCCACAACACCTCAGATGCGACCGCCATCACCCCGGAATTGCACAAATCGATGCGTTTCTCCGCGCTCGAGGCGTCGCGCTCCTCGCGAATGGCCGCGAGGTCGCCGGCCTCATCGAGGATGAGCCGACCGTAGCCTTTCGGGTTCGCCGCCCTGAAGGCGAGGACCGCCAGCGCCGTATCTTCGCCGACGAGCCTCGCCAGTGCCGTCAGTCTTTGCGGCGCAATCAGCGGCACATCGCCGTAGAGCACCAGCGTCGTGCCCTTTGCCCCCTCCAGGGGTCCACCGGCAAAGCCCACCGCGTGGGCCGTGCCCTTGCGCTCGGGCTGAATGGCGATCGTTGCATCGGGCACCGCGCGCTGCGCTTCGACGGCGACGGCTTGCATCTCCGGGCCGATCACAACGCAAACCCGGTCGGCGCCGATCGCCCGCGTCGCCGCCAGCACATGGCCGATGAGACTGATGCCCGCTGCCTCGTGCAGGACCTTGGGGCGCGCCGACTTCATGCGCGTCCCCAATCCGGCGGCCAGAACGATGCAGTCCAGCGACATGACCCCCTCTTTCCCTCAGGCCGTCCTGACGAGCGGCCCCGGCGCATAATGCCGAAAAGGGGATACCGCTTTTCGAACAGACATCATGCTCAACCTCTCAAAACCGATCAGCTTTTTTGTGAATGGGGCGTCACCGCTCGATTGCAGGCTGATCTAGCCGCACATTGCAGTGCAATCATGACGAAATTCTTGATCGCACTGTGCTATTGTCACCCGGCAGTGCGGGTCGGCGCTGCCGTCTGCGGCGGCGGGGTGATCGCTATTGACCGCCCCCTGCCCCCTATCTATGGTCGCGCACGATTTTTGGGAGCCTGTAGCTCAGCCGGTAGAGCAACTGACTTTTAATCAGTAGGTCCCGGGTTCGAATCCCGGCGGGCTCACCAAAACACCAGAAAAATCAAATACTTATCGGCTTGTACTAATTCCGTGTTTCCCTAGATGGCCATAGGGAAACACCGAAACAAAGAAGCCCCGGCGGGGGGTCTGCCGCCGGGGTCTTGGGATTTGCGACCAATACGCAGCACTAGCCGCTTAATGCTGGCCATAGGCCCGCCGGTTTGTCAGCGCCAGTCGTAACGCCGGTCGCTGCGGTAGCTGCGGTAATAGCGGCGGCGATGATAACGATCGTAGTCGCGGCGCCACCGGTAATAACGCGGTCCGTAGTAGGCATAGGGCCCATAATAGGCCGGTGGACCATAATAGTAGCCGGGCGCCCAAAAGCCGAAAACGCCCGGAACACCGATGGAGACATGTACTCCAGCAGAGGCGGGCGCGCTGCCCGATACCATACCGGCAAGGGCAACGAATGCCGCAGCCGCGCTGCTAATGGCGAATTTGTGTAACATATCTGAATACTCCAAACGAATTGACATTGCTCACGGCAGACTGGCCCCATCCCGTCAGGCTTGCTGAAGCCGCTTTCCTCAAATGACGGTTCGTCATTGAGGGATGAGTGCCAATCGTCAAAAGCCTTAACCGAAAACGCGCTATTCGAATTTTGGTTCCCTTTACAAGAAAAGCCCCGGCGGTTCCGGGGCGCCGGGGCCGGCACTGATGGGTTAGACCGAGCCGGCATGCTTCGGCGTAGAATGGCCCGTGATGACGGGCGTCACCTTTTCCAAGGCGCCAGGAATGCGGGTCAGACTGGCCACTGCTTCGATTTCCGCGATCAATGCACCGCATTCCTCGAACAACGGATTGCGTTGGCCGCAGGCCGCCCGCAGTCTCCCGACGCGGCATCTGCATTCCCGCATGACATCGATCAGCCCGGCATAGTCGAAGACATCGGGCTGAGGATGGTGGAACGGTCCGCACGCTTTGGACATGGCGGGAGGATAGCGGATGTTCGCATAATGTTCCAGAGCGATCATGCACCCCGGCGGTGAGGCCGGGGCACATTGATGTCGAATGTGTGGTTGGGTCACAAAGGGGCGGGGACTGACTGCCGCTGCTCGACAATGCTGAGTAGATGACTTGCGAAGACGATTAGGCGTGCCGCCTCAATGCGAAGTAGGTTTACGTCACGGTGACCCTGAGGATTCTTTGCGTGGCCAAAGGCCGCCGAAAACAGCAGCTTTTCAGATTCACGTTCGGCTCGCACTAGTGAGGTGTCACGTAGCGAGCCATTGACCTCATGGAATGCACGGAGCATCAATTCCCGCCCAACGAGGTCGTTTGGATAGCCGCCAGCCTTGCGTACTGCAACCTCGACTTTGACCTGAGACCCGTCTTCCCTCCAGTTCAGGAGTGAGTCCGGAGGTTCTTGGCTCCAAGACCGAAGTTTGGACCGCCGGCAACCCGAGTGCCCGACAGCGAGGTGGCGGCCATTAAGGTGGCCTTCATTGTCGGAATTTGGGTACGTTGGATCAGCTGGTCGCAAATGGTCGCTGACCGCGACGACCCGCCGCAGTTTGACTGGTGATGATCCGACAGACCGCTTGTCCGAAGGCTCTCACGGGCGGTCGACATTCAATGCTATTCTCTTGAAGAAGGCGGGCAGCCCTTGCGGAGGCCGTGTTTCAGATGGGGCGGTGCGAATGCAGACATCTCTCTTGCATCCTGATTTCGGTGTCGAAGTGGCTGAAGTCGATCTGCGTGCCGTGACGGCAGATCATCTTTATCCCGCGATCAGGGAGCTGTTCGAGCAGCATTCATTGCTGCTGTTTCGCGACCAGGAGCTGGACGAGGCAGCGCATCGCGGGCTTGCGGAATTGTTCGGCCCGCTCGAGAATCTGCGCGATACCGAAAAGGGCATGGTCCCGCAGCGCCCCATGGTGTCGAATGTCGCGACCGCGGGCGGGCTGACTGACGATGCCGAAATGCGCCTTCTGGACCTCAAATCCAACTTCATCTGGCATACCGACAGCACCTTTTTGCCCACGCCTGCCATCTCCAACATTCTCATCGCCTGCACGATCCCGCCCTCCGGCGGCAACACCGAGTTTGTCTCGACCCGCGCCGGGTGGGCGCGTCTGTCCGATGATCTCAAGGAACGCGCGCGCCGTCGCGTCGTGTTCCACAGTTTCTCCCATTCGCGCGGCATGGTGGATGCGCGTCTGGCCGGGCTGGCGATATATACCAGGTTCCCGCCAACGCCGTGGCGGACCACCTGGCGCAACCCGCGCAATGGAACCGAGGCCCTGTTCATGGGGGCGCATGCTGCACGTGTCGAGGGCATGTCGAGGGAGGAAGGCACGAGGCTGATCGAAGAACTGATGGCCGCCGTGACTGGACCGGAGGCGATCTATTCGCACCGTTGGCGCGCCGGCGATGTGTTGATCTGGGACCAGCGCGCAATCCTGCATCGTGGCACTCCATGGAACTTCGACGAAGAGCGGACACTGGCCAGTTTTGTGTCCTCGGCGCGCGAAAGCGACGGGATCGCAAGCGCACGGCCCTGAACGGGAGGAGATTGAACATGGCGTGGCTCATCGTCAGCGACGACAACGAAAACGGCCCGGCGATCCGGGCGGATGCTCGGATCATGGATGCCCATTGGCAATATGAACTGGCACACCGCGACGTCATCCTGGCTGCGGGCAGCCTCCGGGACGATGACGGGGTGGCCAAGAATGGCTCGCTGCTGGTGCTCGATGTGGCGACACGCGCCGAAGCCGAGGCCTTCTTTGCCAATGACCCGGCGACCAGGGCAGGCATGCGCGGTGCCACCAGCATCCGCTATCTCAATGCCGCAATCCTCAACCACGAAGAGCAGGCCTGAGCAGTGGAAGGGGTATCTGAATGAGCCGGGACGCGGGCCTTAATCGGGGTCAGACTGCGGGCCTTGATGCGGAACGGCCGAGCCGTGACTTCATTGGCTACGCCGATGATCCCCCGCATGCGAACTGGCCCGGCGGGGCAAGGGTCGCGGTGAACTTCTGCATCAATTACGAAGAAGGCGCGGAGCGGTCGATTCTCAACGGCGACGTGCAGTCCGAGGTCCGCCTGTCGGACGTATCGGTGGATGCGCGTATCGGGCGACGCGAGCTGAATATCGAACACAGCTATGAATACGGCGCGCGGGTCGGCTATTGGCGGTTGCTCAAGGCCTTCACCGACCGCGGTCTTCAGGCAACCGTCAACCTTGTCGGACTGGCCGGGGAGCACAATCCGCTGGCGCTCGCCAAAATGGTCGCGGCCGGATTTGATCTTCAGCCGCATGGTTGGCGCTGGATCGACTACGACGCCGTGAGCGAGGCGGAAGAACGCGCCCACCTGGAAAAGTCCATCGAGCAGATCACGCGGTTGACCGGGGCGCCGCCCTTGGGCAACTATGCCGGACTGCCGTCGATCAACACGCAGCGGCTGACGGCGGAAAGGCCATGTTTCCTGTACTATTCGGACATCTATAACGACGACCTGCCGTATTGGTCGCCGGACTATCCGGGGCTGCTGTTGATCCCCTATTCGCTCGACACCAACAATTCCCGCTTTGCCCGCTCGGGGGCCGGGTATCAGGTGGCCGATGAGTTCGTGACCTACATCAAGGACAGCTTCGATGTTCTTTACGCCGAAGGGGCCGATCGGCCAAAGATGATGAGCGTGGGGCTTCATGCGCGGCTGCTGGGGCGACCGGGCCGAATCGTGGCGCTGCATCGCATCCTCGACTACATTTCGGGTCATGCTGATGCCTGGATCTGCCGGCGGGGAGACATTGCGCGACACTGGCAGGCGATGCATCCCGATCCGCGCCCTACCGCGAAAGTAACAATCAATGACTGATCTTGTTGTTGGCGTCGCCCAGATGGGCCCGATCAGCAAGGCCGACAGCCGCTTCGATGCTGTTCAGCGCCTGCTTGCGCTGCTGGCGCAGGCGAAGGTGCGCGGCTGCAATTTCGTGGTCTTCCCCGAGCTTGCGTTGACGACCTTCTTTCCGCGCTGGGTCTATGATCGCGGCGATGCCGAGCTTGAAGACTTCTTCGAAGATGCCATGCCGGGCCCGGAAACCCGCTCCCTGTTCGAGGCAGCGGCCGCGGCGGGAATCGGATTCTATCTCGGCTATGCCGAAAAATCCGGTGCCGGACGTTTCAACAGTTCGGTTCTGGTGGGCCCCGATGGCAGGATCGTCGGAAAGTACCGCAAGGTTCATCTCCCCGGCCATGGCGAACCGGACCCAACCCGCAAGGGCGAACATCTGGAAAAGCGCTACTTCGATGTCGGCGATCTGGGCTTTCCGGTCTATCAATCCCAGGGCGCACGCATCGGGATGGCCATTTGCAATGATCGTCGCTGGCCCGAGACCTATCGGGTCATGGGGCTGCAGGGCGCCGAACTGATCGTGTTGGGCTACAATACCCCGACCGGCCTGGGGGAACCCTATCAGGCAGCGGCACTGGCCAATTTCCACAACGCGCTTACAATGCAGGCCGGGGCCTATCACAATGCCTGCTGGGTGGCGGCGGCGGCGAAATGCGGCTGCGAGGAAGGCTTCGACATGATCGGGCAAAGCATGATCATCTCGCCCAACGGCGAGATCGTGGCCATGGCCTCGACGCTGAAGGACGAATTGATCAGCGCCCGCTGCGATTTTCAGATGGCGCAATATGCCAAGCAGGAAATCTTCAATTTCGCCCGCCATCGTCGCCCCGAGGCCTATGGCCTGATCACCGGGCGCACCGGCGCCGGCGACATGGTGCAGCCGGACCGGACAAGGGCGGGGCTTGAGGATGACTAGAACCGTCTACATCAACGGACAATTCTGCGCGCCGGAACAGGCAACGGTGTCGATCTTCGACCGCGGGCTGCTCTTCGCCGACGCGGTCTACGAGGTTGCAGGCGTCCACGGCGGCAGGCTTCTCGACTTTGACGCCCACATGGAGCGCCTTGAACGCTCGCTGCGCGAGATGCAGATGCAACGGCCCTTGGACCGCGCCGCGGTGCTGGAGGTCATGCGCGAACTGGTGCGCCGCAACAGCGTCGATGAGGGGCTGGTCTACATGCAGTTCACCCGCGGCAGCGATGGGGACCGCGACTTTCTGCCCTCGGCCGGTCTCACCCCCACCGTGTTCGGCTTTGCCCAGCACAAATCCGATGCCGTCAGGGCCGATATCCGCAACGGCATCGCCATGCAGACGCAGCCCGATCTGCGCTGGGCCCGGCGCGACATCAAGACCGTCGGCCTGATGGGCAGTGTCTTTGCCAAGATGGCGGTGAAGGGCTCGGGCGCCGGCGAGGCCCTGCTGCACGAGGACGGCACCGTCACCGAAGGGGCCGCAACCAGCTTTTACATCGTCAAGAGCGGCGCAGTGGTGACGCGGCCGCTGAGCAGCGCCATCCTGCATGGCTGCACCCGCAAGGCGCTTCTGGCGTTGGTCGGCTCCGGCGCTGCCCGGCTGGAAGAGCGCCTGTTCACCGTCGCCGAGGCACGCGATGCCGACGAAGCCTTCATCACGGGCGCCTCGACCTACGTCACCCCGGTGGTGCGGATCGACGGGACATTGCTCGGCGACGGCACGCCCGGACCGGTCACACGGAAACTGCAAGCGCTGTACATGGATTTTGCGCTCAAGACCGCGATCTGACGGGCCTGCCGACGGGACGGTAGAAGGCAGGCCACCGGTCTCCGCACTCGCCCTCGCGCTATTGCCGGTACTCCTGCAGCTTGCCCAGCAGCAAGCCCTCAAGGCCGTGTTCGTCGAGGTGGCGTTCCCAACTGGTATACTCCTCGATGGTCATGGAATAGCGCTCGCGCGCCTCATCGAGGGAGAGCAACCCGTTGCGAACGGCTGCCACAACTTCCGCCTTTTTCGTCGGCGTCCAGTGTTGTGCGACGGCAGAAGGCAAATTTCGCTGATTGAGAATATTTCCCCTCGGTCCCACGACGGAATATCTGCCACCGTCTTGTCGGTTTCGCATGCTGCATGCTCCATTTGGCAGTCCCTAGCGTCAGCATCTTCGAGTTTCTTTTAAGAAATACTTGATCTAACATTGATTAATAATTTAAAATTGGATTAAATATATAACCGTCTGAAAAAAACAAACTATACGTAGTTGACATTCTGGTGGGCTATTACCATTTTATATTCAACGAAGGGAGCACAAGATGACCAAACTCTTGTTTGCCCAAGGCGTCGATCGTTGGATCGTCAATTCCGAACGCGGCACGGTAACCCTTTTCTTCAGGGATGATGCGGATCGCAAGATAGCCATACGTCTGGCCGGCCCTAATATGGCCGGTGTTTTGCATCGCATTCTGGCCAGCATTGAGGAAAAACCCCTCGGGACCGCCTCCAGGGAGCGCATGACCGGTTAGAGCCTGATCCGGCCAGATATAGCGGATCGATTTGGCCTCACGCGGTCAAACGTCGTGACAATTGTTGCGCGCAAAGACCTTCGTGGGGATCGACGGCTTCGCGGCTACGTAGTTTTAATTTCTGCAGGCTAGGTTGAGCCCGATCCGGATCATAGTTGCCGGCCTGCCGCCACGACCCGATACCGTCGAGGAACTGCCATGTCGTCCATGAATGAGGCTCACAAGCAAAGGCATCTGCTGTTGTGCGCCCGCCTCGGCTATCAGGTCCACACGTTTCGAAGCGAGCACGATTGCCGACTGGATCATGGCTGCTCGCTGACGTCTGCCTGTCCGCTGCATGGCGAGTTTGTTCTCGACGATGAAAGCAATATCGTTGGTCGAATGTCGGGTTTGGCCAGGAAAGCCTGAACCTGGCAGAGCCCGCCCGGCATATGCTTTGCGGCCATGAGGTCGTATGGTCATGTTCCGGGTTGCCGTGGCGGCGACGCGCGCGACACCCGCACCCTCTTGAACCCCGCGATCTGAACGCCATCTGGCCTTCAGGTCCACTCGTCGCCCCAAAGGAAGCCCGCCACGATGCGCCCCATCGCCCTTAGCCTCGCCGCCCTTGCCGCCCTCGCCTCAGCCGCCGCGCCCGTGCTGGCCGCCGACGATGACGGCCCGGAACTCATCTTCAAGAAGACCACCGTCTTCCGCCTCCTGTCGCCCAACGCCACGCTGGATACCTACGCCCTCGACGACCCGCTGGTGGAAGGCGTGGCGTGCCATTTCACCGTGCCGCAGATCGGCGGCTGGAAGGGCTGGGCGGGGTTTGCCGTGGAGCGGTCGGAAATTTCGCTGGCCTGCCGCCAGATCGGTCCGATCCACTTCAAGGGCAAGTTCGCGCAAGGCGTCGACGTCTACACCCAGCGCCGGTCGCTGTTCTTCAAGAAGATGCAGATCGTGCGCGGGTGCGATGCCAAGCGTAATGTGCTGGTCTATCTGGTCTATTCCGACCGGATAATCGAGGGCAGCCCGCAGAACTCCACCTCCACCGTGCCCATCATGCCGTGGGGCGACCAGCCGGCTCCGAAATGCGGGGATTATCTGGACAAGTAAGCAGCGCCGCGGCCCGACGCCTCCGCCTCAAGCCGTCAGCAGTTTTTCGATGCCCGCTGAGCCGACCGCCTCGTCGACGAAGCCGAAGCTACCGAACTCAGCCATCTCGCGTGCCGCCTCGATGACGCGCCCGTAAGCCAGACGCGCCAGCGCAGAGCCGATGCTGATGCGCTTGACGCCGGCGTTCGCCAGATCGACCACGCCGAGGCCCATGCCGGGAATGCCCGTGAGCACGTTCAGCGGCTTGTCGAGGGCCCCGCAGACGTCGCGGATTGTGGCGATGTCGATCAGCCCCGGAGCATAAAGGACATCCGCGCCAGCCTCGCCAAAGGCCTGCAGCCGGCGGATCGTGTCGGCCAGGTCGAGCCGGTCGTGGAGCAGGTTCTCCGCCCGCGCCGTCAGCACGAAATCGTGCCCGAGCGAACGTGCCGCCTCGACGCCCGCCCTCACTCGTTCCACCGCCAACGGGAAGTCATAAATCGGATCTGCCTCGTCACCGGAAAAGTCCTCGATCGAGCATCCTGCCAGGCCAGTCTCGGCAGCGGCGCGGACAGTGGCGGCAACATCCTCCGGGCTATCGCCAAACCCTCTTTCCAGGTCCGCCGACACCGGCAGATCGCTCGCCTCGACCAATTGCCGGCAATGTTGGAGTACCGCGTCTTGCGTGACCTCGCCGTCCTTCAGCCCCAGCGAAAAGGCCAGGCCGGCGCTGGTGGTGGCGAGCGCCTTGAAGCCGAGGGCTGCCAGCATGCGCGCCGAGCCGATATCCCACGGATTGGGGATGATGAAGGCGCCCATATCGTGATGCAGCGCCCGGAAGCGGGCGCCAATGTCGGCAACCTCGGTCATATCAATCTCACAGCGGGATATTGTCGTGCTTCTTCCACGGGTTCTTGAGGGACTTGTTACGCAGCATGTTGAGGGCGCGGGCGATGCGTTTCCTCGTATCGCGCGGGGCGATCACCTCGTCCAGATAGCCGCGCTCCGCCGCCACGAACGGGTTGGCGAAGCGTTTCTGGTAGTCCTTGATGCGCCGGTCGATCTTTTCGGCATCGCCCAGTTCGGCGCGATAGAGGATTTCCGCTGCCCCCTTCGGCCCCATCACCGCGATCTCGGCGCTCGGCCAGGCATAGTTCATGTCGCCGCGGATGTGCTTCGACGACATGACGTCATAGGCCCCGCCATAGGCCTTGCGGGTGATGACCGTCACCTTCGGCACCGTCGCCTCGGCATAGGCGAACAGCAGCTTGGCCCCATGCTTGATCAGGCCGCCGAATTCCTGCGCCGTTCCCGGCAGAAAGCCCGGCACGTCGACGAAGGTCACCAGCGGGATCGAATAGCAGTCGCAAAACCGCACGAACCGCGCCGCCTTGCGCGAGGCATCGCTGTCGAGCACCCCGGCCAGCACCATGGGCTGGTTGGCGATCATGCCGACGCTGCGCCCCTCGATACGCCCGAAGCCCACCACGATGTTCCTGGCGTAAGCCTCCTGGATCTCGAAGAAATCGCCTTCGTCCACCACCTTGGTGATCAGTTCCTTCATGTCGTAGGGCTGGTTGGGATTGGCCGGCAGGAGCGTGTCGAGGGAAGGCTCGATGCGATCGGCATCATCGAAGCTGGCGAATTCCGGCAGGCCGGAGGTATTGGACGACGGCAGGAAGTCGATCAGCCGGCGCATCTGCAACAGCGCCTCGACATCGTTGTCATAGGCCTTGTCGGCGATGGAGGATTTGGTGGTGTGGACGATGGCCCCGCCCAGTTGTTCCGCCGTTACCGTCTCGTTGGTCACCGTCTTCACCACATCGGGGCCGGTGACGAACATGTAGGAGGTGTTCTTCACCATGAAGATGAAGTCGGTCATGGCCGGCGAATAGACATCGCCGCCCGCGCACGGGCCCATGATCAGGGAAATCTGCGGGATGACGCCCGACGCGGTGACATTGCGCAGGAATACCTCGCCGTAGCCGCCGAGCGCTGCCACACCTTCCTGGATGCGTGCCCCGCCGGCATCGAACAGCCCGATGATCGGCGCCCGGTTCTGCAGCGCCATGTCCTGCACCTTGGTGATCTTTTTGGCGTGGGCCTCCGACAGCGAGCCGCCGAACACCGTAAAGTCCTTGGCGAACACATAGACCGTGCGCCCGTTCACCGTGCCCCAGCCGGTCACCACGCCGTCGCCCGGAATCTTCTGCGCGTCCATGCCGAAATCGGTGCAGCGGTGTTCGACGAACATGTCGAACTCCTCGAACGAGCCTTCATCCAGCAGCAACTCGATGCGTTCACGCGCCGTGAGCTTGCCGCGCTTGTGCTGGGCATCGATGCGCTTCTGCCCGCCACCGAGCCGCGCCACCCCGCGCCGCTTCTCCAGTTCCTCGAGGATCTCCTGCATCACCCTGCCCTTCAACAAACTGTCACGCAAAAACTCTTACCACCGCGCGGACAGCACGCAAACCATCCGAACGGTCAACGCTCAAGACTGATGGCGGGTGAGGAAGAGGAATTCGATGCTGGCGTCGAATTCGGCGCGTCGGGCCGCGCGCCGCGCCTCGGCCACCGCATCAGCCCCCCATTGCTCGATCTGCCAGTCCTCGTCCACGTGCGCTGCGATCCATGCGGCATCGGGATCGAGGAATTCCGCCTCCAGCGCCAGCGCCAGCAGCGCCGAGCCGGTAAGGGTCGACAGGTTGTGCAGCGCCGTCAGTTGAAAGGCGTCGCGGGCGCCAAGATGGGCCCCCACCGCCCGAAGCGTCGGTTCGGGCTGCGGCTGGTGGACCAGGCCGCTGATCATCACGAACCGAGCCGCCAGTTGCGCTTCGGCCCAGGCGATGACCGGATCCCAGTAATGGGCCTCGCGCTCCACCAGCCCGGCCGGTTCTCCGGCCCGGTAGCACACCAGGTCGCTGCCGGCATAATCGGTGATTTCCTCAACGATGCGCGCCTCATGGCCCGATACCCTGTCGAGCGCGGTGTTGGCGAGCCGCGTCAGCGGCATGGCCGAGGGGTCGATCTCATCGCCTTGGCGCTGCCATTCTGCCACCACGACGGTCGCCATCTCGCGGCCCGGCAGGGCGAGCGGACGCTTCGCCGGGGTCTTCACCGGGCGTCCGTCGAGCACCACTGCGAACGGCGGCTCATCGCCTGCAACACTGGCCTCTTTGTAGAAGCGCTTGCGCAAGCGACGCCCCTTCAGTTCGGCCACCATGCGGGCAAATCGGTCCCCGGTCCCGGCGTTCACGCCGCGACCTCGCGCCAAAGCCGCTCAAGATGTTCGTCCACATCGTCGAAACGTTGAGCGATTACCTGGGCACCGGCGGCCGTGAGCGCACTTTCGGGATGATAACCCCACCCCACCCCCAGCGCCGAGGCGCCGGCGGCACGGGCCATCATCATGTCATAGGATGTGTCGCCGATCACCACCGTCTCGCGCGGGCTCGCACCGACCGCCGACATGGCCTGCACCACCATCCCCGGATGCGGCTTGGAGGGCGCATCGTCGGCCGTCTGGATAGTGACGAAATGCCCCGCCAACCCCTCGCGCTCCAAAATTGCCTTCACCCCGCGCTGCGACTTGCCGGTGGCAATGCCGAGCAGCAAATCGTCGCGCGCCGCCAGCCGCTGCAGCGTCTCGCGCACCCCGGCAAACAGCGGCTCATGATTGGCGGGGTCCTGGCGCATGCGGTGAAAGGTATTCCTGTAGGCCTGGACCAGTCTGCCGCGCCCGTCGGCATCGCCATCGGGCACCAGCACGGCCAACGCCTCATTGAGCGACAGGCCGATGACGGACAGCGCGGCCGCGCGGCCGGGCCAGGTCAAATCCTGCGTGGCAAATGTTTCCTGCATCGCCGCCATGATCACATGCTGGCTGTCGACGAGGGTCCCGTCGCAATCGAACAGCGCCAGCCTCATTGATCGGGCCCCTCGTCGTAGCGCTCGGCATCGAAACCGAACATTTCCCATGTCTGAAGCATGTGCGCCGGCAGCGGCGCGGTGATATCGACCGGCTTGCCGGTCAGGGGATGGGGAAAGACGATGCGCCTTGCATGCAGATGCAGCTTGTTGGAAAGCGTTTCCGGCAGGTCGATGTCGCCGCCATACTTGTTGTCGCCGAGGATCGGATGGCCGAGGATCGCCATGTGGGCACGCAACTGGTGCTGGCGCCCGGTCACGGGTTTCAGCGACACCCAGGAGAACTTGCTGGTCACCCGCTCGATCACCGCGTAATAGGTGACGGCGCGTTGCGCCATGTCTTTTTCTGAAGGCTTTGCCGCCCTCACCCGGTCACCGTCGGCCCCGCCCGCCTTGATGAGGGCGGCATCCACCTTGCCCTGCGGCGGCTTCGGCACGCCCTTGACGGCGGCCCAGTATATCTTCCGCACCGAGCGAGTGGCGAACATCTTGCCCATCTTGCCGGCGATCGAGCGGCGCTTGGCCACCACCAGCACGCCGGACGTGTCGCGGTCGAGCCGGTGCACCAATAGTGGGCGCTCACGGTATTCCCCTTCCAGCGCCATCAGCATGCCGTCCACATGGCGGCTGGTCCTGGTGCCGCCCTGCACGGCAAGCCCCGACGGCTTGTTGAGCACCATCAACTCGTCGTCCTCATAGAGCACCATGGCGCGGAACTGCCGGCGTTCCTCGGCGCTGAGCGGCTTGACCGTGGCGGGCCGCTCGATGCGCTCCTCTGAATCGATGCGCAACGGCGGCACCCTCACCTCCTGGCCGATGCTGAGCCGCGCGTTCGACTTGACCCGCCCCCCGTCGATCCTCACCTGCCCGGTCCTCAGCAGTTTGGAGAGCTGCGAATGCGGCAGGCCGGGATAATGCAGCTTGAACCAGCGGTCGAGCCGCATGCCGTCCTCATCGGGCCCGATGGTGCGCCGCGCCGTCTCGCTCATGTGAGCGCCCAGCGCATCAGCCACAGGCCGGCGAACACCGCGATGAAGGAAATACCCACCGAAGAGATGGCGTAAAGGGCTGCGAGGCCGTGCGCCTTGCGCTCCAGCAGGGTGGCGAAATCAAGCGAGAAGGTGGAAAAGGTGGTGAAGCCGCCGAGCATGCCGGTGGTGAGGAAAGCGCGCATTTCCTGGCTGGCCGACCACTTGAGCGCCATCACGCCGATAAGGACGCCCATGATGAGGGAACCCAGGACGTTGACCGTGAAGGTGCCATAGGGAAAGCTGTGGCCGAGAAGCCGTGTGGCTCCGACATTCACCAGATGGCGGGTCGCTGCGCCGACGGCACCCCCCGCCGCGATCCACAAGGTCAGCGGCATGGCACGCCATATAGCCGCCCTTGAGCGCGCCGACAATGCGGCCAGACAGGTAAAATGGGAGGAAAGCCGATGATCGACAAACCAACCGCCGTGGTAACCGGCGCCTCGCGCGGCCTCGGCCTTGAGACCGCCCGCCAGCTCGGCCGCCTCGGCTACCGGGTACTGATGGCAGCCAGCCACGCCGGACGGCTGAAGGAAGCCGCTGCCGGCCTCGCCACCGAAGGCCTCGATATCGCCGCACGCCGGCTCGATGTCACCCGCGCCGCCTCTGTCGATGCCTTCGCCCGCTGGGTTCTGAAAGAGGCGCCGGCCATCGATGTGCTGGTGAATTGTGCCGGTGCCTGGTTCGAGGACGGTTCGCCGGCGGAAGGCAGCGTGACGGGCGATGAGGCCAAAGCCATGCGCCGGAGTTTCGAGGTGAACACCTTCGGGCCGTGGATGCTGGCGCGTGCCCTCGCCCCCTCGATCAGGCCGGCGGGACGCATCGTCAATGTGTCGAGCGGCATGGGCAGCCTCACCGGCATGGGCGCCGGCCGTTACGGCTATCGCGCCTCCAAGGCCGCCCTCAACGTGCTCACCGTCACTCTGGCCCACGACCTCAAGTCCCGCGGCATCATGGTCAACTCGGTGTGCCCGGGCTGGGTACGCACCGACATGGGCGGCCCCCACGCCACCCGCTCCATCCCCGAAGGTGCCACCGGCATCGTGTGGGCCGCAACGCTTCGGCCCGGTGGCCCCACGGGCGGCAACTTCCGCGACGGTCAGCCGATCGCCTTCTGAACCATAATCATGTGGCGCGCTGGACGCGCCCCGGCGTTCATGTAAAACCTCTTCACATGAACTGGCACCGGGAGTCCCATCGCCGCGGCTATCACCATGGCAACCTGCGCGAGGCGCTGATCGAGGCGGCGTTGAACCTCATCGCCTCCAAGGGCCCGGCCGGCTTCACCTTCGCCGAAGCGGCCCGCTCGGCCGGCGTCAGTCCCGCCGCGCCCTACCGCCACTACAAGGACCGTGAAGCCCTCATCGCCGATGTGGCGGTGAAAGGCTTCGATGCCTTCACTACCGCGCTGCGCCTCGCCTGGAACGACGGAAAACCCGATCCCTTCGTCGCCTTCCACCGCCTCGGGCGCGCCTATCTCGACTTCGCGCGCGACGAGCCCGCTTATTATGCCGCCATGTTCGAGGTGGGCCTCGATCTCAGCCAGCATCCGGATCTCTCGAAGGCCGGCGATGCCGCCTTCCAGGTGGTGCGCGAAGCCGTGGAAACCCTGCTGCAGCGCGCCCCTGAAGGCAAGCGCCCTCCGTCCCTCATGGTGGCGCTGCATGTCTGGGCCGTCAGCCACGGCATCGCCTCGCTGTTCGGGCGCGGCGATGGGGCCGGCCGCAAGCAGCCCATCGAGCCGGCGGAATTGCTGGAGGCCCACATGCTGGTCTACCTGCGCGGCCTCGATCTCATTGCCTGAGGGCTGGCCTCGCCACCCTTGCAAAAAAGTGAACGCTGCACACTTGACAGGCAGCGAGCCTCGATCCATTTATGTTAATGTAAATAACATTCACATTGGGACCGGACATGGTGATTCTCGAAACCCTCGACGGATACGGCAAGCCGGCCTGGTTTGCGCTGATGATCGTGAGCTTCATGGTCTTCTGGCCGCTGGGCCTTTTCATTCTCCTCTACATGATCGGGAGCGGACGCATGGGATGCTGGAACAAGGGCAGGGTGGCGGCCTTCAAGAGCCACGGTTTCGGTGGCTTCGGTGGCGGCGGCACCAGTGGCCCCGGCCGCTGGTACCGGGCGGGCAAGATGGCGTCCTCGAGCGGCAACCGCGCCTTCGATGACTATCGCGAGGCGACCCTGAAGCGGCTGGAGGAAGAGCAGGAAGAGTTCCATTCCTTCCTCGACAGGTTGCGCCAGGCCCGCGACAAGGCCGAGTTCGACCAGTTCATGGCCGACAGGGCACGCCAGGCCAACGTCACCGACGTCGAGCCCGAAGGCGACGACAAGCCCGCTGCCTGATCCCTCCCTCCGACAAGGCAGCACGCGCTGAGGACGCTGGAGCCCCCCGCTCCGGCGTCCCTTCTTTGCCGGTCCGCCCCTGATTGAGCGGGCATGACCACTTCAGAGAATGAAATCGCCGCCGTCCAGGTTGTTCACACCCACGACCAGGATCGAGAAGTCGGCATGGCCGTCGCCGTTGACGTCGCCCGCGACGATCGAATTCGCGCCGCTGTTGAAGGCGTGCAGTTCGCCCTTTTGGTGAGTGAAGCCGCCAGTGATGAAATGAAACGCCTGGTTGCCGGCAAGACCGGCCTTGGCGTCGATTGCCGACAGATCGATCTTGTCGATGTTCCTGGCGAAGTCGGCAATGTGGTCGCGGGCGGCGCCTGATTGTGAATCGGCGAGCGTCTTGAAGACGAAGCGGTCATTGCCCGCGCCGCCGCGCAGGGTATCGGAGCCCGCCCCGCCAATGAGCGTGTCGGCGCCGTCGCCGCCCAGCAAATGATCGTTGCCGGCCGATCCGACGAGCTTGTCCCTGCCCGCTTCGCCGTTTAGCGTGTCGTTGCCGTCCTGGCCCGTCAGCGTATCATTGCCGACACCGCCGCCCAGGTAGTCATTGCCGGTTCCGCCGAGCAGCTTGTCGGCTCCCCCCTGGCCGTTCAGCGTGTCGTTGCCGGCGCCGCCATCGAGTGTGTCGTTGGCGGCGCCCCCGTTGAGCAGGTCCTTTCCCGGGCCGCCGCCGATGGTGTCCTTGCCCTCCCAGCCGATCAGCGTATCGTTGCCGCCGAAGCCATGGATGGTGTCGTTGCCGACGCCGCCGTTGATACGGTCGGCAAGAGGTGTGCCCGGCCGGTCCACCGCCGAGAGCGCGCGGTGGCCGAAGACGACGTAGCTGGACCCGGAACTCTCTCCGTTAGGATCAGCGCCAATCACTCCGACAATGAGGTCATCGAAACCATCGCCGTTGACGTCGCCCGCCGCACTTACCGAGCGGCCGGCGAAATCGCTTGATGACACGCCATCGAGGCGAAAACCGTCATTGCCGTCGAGGCTGCCGAGATTGATTGCCGAGGCGAAGCCTCCCCGCATGCCGAACACCACATAGGCAGCACCGACATCCTTTGCCCCGATCAAGTCATATCCAGGAGCGGAGATCACCAGATCGGCAAATCCGTCGCCATTCAAGTCCCCGGCCCCGGAGACCGAGAAGGCCGCGTTGTCATCTTTCCGAAAGCCATCAAGGCGGAAGCCGTTCGCGCCGTCGAGGGTCGAGAGCTGAATCGCCTCCGGGAAGACCGAGCGGCCGAATAGCACATAGGCCGAGCCAGCGTCGGAATGCCCGCCGGGCCCGGTGAGAGGCGCGCCGATGATGAGGTCGGCAAAATCGTCGCCATTGATGTCGCCCGCCGCGGCGACGGAGAAGCCGCTGCTATCGCCAGCTGCCACCCCGTCGAGGCGAAAGCCGTCCGCGCCGTTGAGAAACGCCAGGTTGATGATGGAGGCGAAGCCCTGGTCGGTTCCAAAAACCACATAGCTGGAGCCGGAGCCGGTACCGTTGATATGCGCGTCAAGGGCGCCAACCACCAGGTCGTCGAAGCCATCACCGTTCACGTCGCCGGCGGAAGCGACCGATCGGCCGCTCAAGTCACCCGCCACCACTCCGTCGAGGCGGAAGCCGTTGCTGCCGTCAAGCGATGCCAAAAGGAAATCGCCCTTGCTCGGCAACGCCTTGCCGAGCACCACGTAGGTACGACCGGATGCTGTGTCGGCGTCGGGAGCCCCGATAATGATGTCCGCAAGCCCGTCGCCATCGATGTCGCCCGCGGAGGCGACCGAGAGACCGCTGCGGTCGCCGGCCGCCACGCCATCGAGCTTGACCATTCCGCCGTTCACAAGGGCGCCATTGGTATCGAAGGTGGGCGCAAACGCATCTGCCGTGCCGAACACCACATAGGTCGCACCCGAACGGAGGCCTTGGGGAGATGCGTAGAAGGCGCCGATGATGAGGTCGTCGAAGCCATCTCCGTCCACGTCGCCGGCGGAAGCGACCGAGGACCCAAATTCACCATAGCCGGGTATCTTGAACCCGTTGGACCCGTTGAGGGTGGAGAGATCGAGGCTCGACGAGAAGCCTCCTGCATGCCCGAACACAACATACGCCGCGCCGTTCAAGCCGGAAAGGCCACTGGCAAAAGGCGCTCCAATGATCAGGTCGTCGAAGCCGTCACCGTTGACGTCGCCAGCCGAAGCGACCGAGTAGCCGCTATCATCGCTTGCCGCCACCCCGTCGAGGCGGAAGCCGTTGGCGCCGTCGAGCGACGACAGCTTGAGCACGGGTGCGAATTCAGGCATGGGCTTGCCCCCCTTGCAGCACAAGATGCTGCGATTGAAGCATGGTCAGGTGGGAGGCTGGCCGCCCAGATGGCCCGCTTTGGCTTGGCGCTCCAATCGTCCAGCAGGACAATCTCACTATACAGCACAACCCAAACTCGCGTACCGGAAATCTTGCGGCAGCGCCTGCCGCCATGTCGGTTCCGGTCAGCGGATCGATTCACCCGCCAACACGCAAATTCAGCCTTCCTTTATTCGCTCTTTCCTGAGCTTCGCCCGGAGCGCCAGCCGCTTTCTCACCTCGCGCTCAAAACCGCGCTCCGGCGGGTCGTAGTAGCGCTCGTGCCCCATTTCCTCGGGGAAATACTCCTGGCCCGAAAAGGCGTCGGGCTCGTCGTGGTCGTGGCGATAGCCGCCGTCGTTAGTGGCAGTGCCGCGCCATGTTGGGCGGCACATCAAGCGCCGGGTTCTCATCGAAGAACCCGTCCGGCATCCAGTGGAAATTGGCATAGACCACCGGCTGCACCGGCCAGTCCTCGGGCCGCGGCAGGTGGTGATAGTTGAGGGTGTACCACACCACCACGTTCTCAGCCTCAAGGTTGCGATCCGCCCTGGTCCAGTCGGTGAGCCCTTCACCGCCAACACTCTGGTTGGGAAACACGCCGCAGGGATAGAGTTCGTCGGGCCGGAAAGTCGTCGCCCAGAAATGCTTGAACATGAAGCCGGCGCGCTTGCCGACCGGCGAGGCCGGATCGAGGAACGGCAACGCGTTCACCCCCGGCACCAGCTTGTAGCCGGTCGCCTCGCCGAGCCGGTTGGTCCGGTCGGTGTTCACCACTCGCCAGTAGCGCGCGCTGGCGAGGTCCATGGTGCGCTGCGCCTGACCTTCGCTGGTGAGCGCCGTTTCGCTGATCTTCACCGCGTTGCCACGGGCGTTGCCCTCCCCCATGGGTTTGGCCGAAAAGTTCATCTCACGCACCGCGTTCTTCATCCCGTCGACGCTCATGTCGAAGCGGAAGGAAAAGCAGTGCTGGTGCACATGGCTTTCGATCCCCGGCGCCACCATCCGCCCGAATTCGGAAGCCTCACCTGGCGCGATGGCCGAAGGAAACGGAATACCGGTTGCCTTTACCTCCACGCCGATGGTGCCGTCCTGGTAGAAATACCAGAAGAAGCCATAGACATAGTTGCCGATGGTCGAGATCGACGAGATGACGAGGCGCCGCGAACGAACCACCCGCGACTGGCCGACGGCGACATTGGAGAATTTCCACAGCGTGCCGAAATCCTCTTCGTGCATGCAGACCGCGTTGCCGATGGTCCTGGGGTTGCCATGCCAGTCATGGATGGCGACATCGAAATAGTGGATGTGGCCGAGGCAGTCGCAGCCCAGCGTCAGCGAATCGAGGAACTGGCCGATGCCGTATTCGCCGGTATCGAAGGCGTTGCGGCGGAAATTGGCGCCTGAAGGATCGCCATAGGGCACCACCATCTCCGCCAGCGAGGCGCGGTGCATGATGGGGCGCAGGCGCCCGCCGTCCTCATAGCCGATCTCGTGCAGCACCAGGCCCTCGCGCAGGTTGAACCCCACCCGGATGTGCCATTTCTGCCAGCGGACCAGCATGCCGTCGACGGAAAAGCTCGGTCCGTCCTTTTGCACGATTTCGAGCGGCTTGACGTCTTCGCGCAGGCCGTCGTTGCGCTCGATCGCCTGATCGCCCGGCGGCAGCGGCACCACGCCGTAATCGTCGATACGGATCACTTTCATGCGCCTGAGATCGATCACCGGATGGAGATTGGCAATGGGCCGCCCATAGGGGTTGTCGCCGGCCGCGTTCATCGCCCAGCAATGGCCATAGGCGATGCGCTCGCCCTTTTCGCTTGCAACGCCGAAATCCCCCGCCGCCCACGGCTCCACCAGAACCTTGGAGGTATCGGTGATGCCGCGCTTCGCCAGCGCCGCCCTGACCCCCGCATCGGCCAGCGCGATGCGTCCGCCTTCCACGAACTCGTCGGCGACGATGCGCGCCTGGGCACCCGGCACATGAACCCAGCGCAACAGTTCACCCGCGTCCAGGTCGGCGACGCCGTTGAAGGTGCGGTTGGAGGAAGGCTCGTAGCAGCACACATAGGCCCGCCGCGACACCGCCTCGCCGGCCCGATACGCCGCCAGTTTCTCCTTTGAGGGTTCATCCAGCGTGATGGTCTCGAACCACGCCGTCGCATCCAGCCCGCTCTTGGCGCGGACAATGGCCGCCGCCGCCGCGATTTCGGCCTTCGTCAGCGGGTCGAGAGGATAGATTGACTTCGCGGTCGACATGATCTCACGGCTCCAGAAGATTGAATCGATTCAGAAAACTTGCGAAGAGGCCTTCAGGGCTTTACCTGCCGTTCGTGCCTGAGCTTTGCCCAGAATTCCAGGCGCTTCTTCACCTCGCGCTCAAAGCCGCGTTCCGGCGGGTTGTAATAGCGCTCGCGGCCCATGTCGTCGGGAAAGTAGTCCTGGCCGGAAAAGGCATCCGGCTCGTCGTGATCGTAGCGATACCCGGCGCCGTATTCCTCCGCTTTCATCAGTTTGGTCGGCGCATTGAGGATGATCTTGGGCGGCATCAGCGAACCGGTCTCCTTGGCCCGCCGCATGGCGGCCCCGAAGGCCTTGTAGCCGGCGTTGGACTTGGGCGCCGTCGCCATGTAGAGCGTCGCCTGCGCCAGAGCCAGTTCGCCTTCCGGCGAGCCGAGGAAGTCATAGGCCTCCTTGGCGGCCAGCGCCTGATGCAGCGCTTCGGGGTCGGCGAGCCCGATATCTTCCACCGCCATGCGCACCAGCCGCCGGGCGAGGAACAGCGGGTCCTCGCCGGCCGCCAGCATACGGGCGAGATAATAGAGTGCGGCGTCCGGGTCGGAACCGCGCACCGACTTGTGCAGGGCCGAGATGAGGTTGTAGTGGCCTTCCTGTGCCTTGTCGTAGAGCGGCGCCCGGCGCTGCACGGCCTCGGCAAGACGCGCCCGGTCGAGCGCTTCTTCGCCCTCGCCCACCGTGCCGTAAATGTCCTCGATCAGGTTGAGCAGGTAACGCCCGTCGCCGTCGGCCATGGCGATCAGCGCCTCGCGGGCATCGTCATCGAGCGGCAAGGGCCGCCTGTACCAGGTGACCGCCCGTTCGATCAGCACCCCCATGGCGCCGGCATCGAGGCGCTTGAGGGTCAACACCTGGGCGCGCGATAGAAGTGCGCCGTTGAGTTCAAAGGACGGATTTTCGGTGGTCGCCCCGACAAGGGTAATGGTGCCGTCTTCCATGCACGGCAGGAACGAATCCTGCTGCGCCCGGTTGAAGCGGTGGATCTCGTCGACGAACAACAGTGTCCCCTTGCCCTGCTGGCGCAAGGCGCGGGCTTGATCGAAGGCCTTGCGCAGGTCGGCAACGCCGGAAAAGATCGCCGAAAGCTGCTGGAAGGTGAGGCCCGTCTCGCCCGCCAGCAACCGCGCGATGGTGGTCTTGCCGGTCCCCGGCGGCCCCCACAGGATGATCGAGCCGATGCGGCCCGCCTTCAGCATGCGCGTCAGGATGCCGTCCGGGCCGACAATATGGTCCTGCCCCACGACATCGCCGAGCCGTTCCGGCCGCAGGCGGTCGGCGAGCGGACGCGGCGCCTCGGCCTCCAGACCCGCCGCCTCGAAGAGATTGGACATTGCCTGCTACCGGCTAAGGTCTGTTGAGCATCAAGGTTATGGCCTCACAACTGCCCGGTGATCATCTGCCCGCCGCGATTGATCATGAACTGCCACGAACCGGCCGGCTGCGAGAGGATGCGCCGCAACTCATCCACACTCTTCACCTTCTCGCCGTTGATCGACATCAGAATGTCGCCCTTCTGGAAACCGACCTGGGCTGCATAGCCGCCCCTGACGGCACTGACCGCGACCCCTTCGGCGGTGGCCGGCAGGTTGAACTCTTCTGCAACCGCCGGCGAGATGTCGACGACCTCCAGCCCGGTGAAGGGGCTGCGCCCCCTGATCAGGGTTTCATGGCGCGGCGGGATTTCCGGCGCAGCGATCAGCTTCACCTCGGCCACATAGGTCTGGCGGTCGCGGCTGTAGGAGACCTTGGCCGTGTCGCCGACCGAGAGCGTCGCCAGCCGATAAACGAGTTCCTGGGCATCGCTGACCGGCTTGCCGTCCACGGTAAGGATGACGTCACCCCGTTTCAGGCCGGCGGTCAAAAGCGGGCTCTGCTTGTTGAGGGCGGCGATCAGCACGCCCTGCGGCCGATCGAAGCCGAGCAATTCGGCGATGGCCGCGGTGACGTCCTGGAAATCGCCACCCACCCACGGCCTGACGATCTTGCCGCCGGCCCGCGCCGACTTGATTACCGCCTTCACCATGTTGACCGGGATGGCGAAGCCGATGCCGTTGGAGCCGCCGGAGCGGGTGAATATCTGCGAATTGATACCGACCAGCTGCCCGGCCATGTTGACCAGCGCGCCGCCGGAATTGCCCGGATTGATGGCAGCATCGGTCTGGATGAAGAACTGGTAGTCGGTAGCCCCCACATGGGTGCGGGCCAGTGCCGATATTATCCCTGAGGTGACCGTCTGGCCCACCCCGAAGGGGTTACCGATGGCGAGCACCAGATCGCCCACTTCGAGCGCATCCGAATCGCCCATGGGCAGGATCGGCAGCGCCTCCTTGCCGGGATCGATCTTGAGGATCGCCAGGTCGGTGCGCTCGTCCGCCAGCAACACCTTGGCCTTGAACTCCCGCCGGTCCGACAGGCTGACGCGGATATCGGTGCCGCCCTTGATGACGTGGTTGTTGGTGACGATGAAGCCGGAGGATTCGACGATGACGCCGGAGCCCAGCGAATTCTGCACCCGTTCGCGCGGCTGCCCGAACATGCCGCGGTCGCCGAAGAAATAACGGAACATCGGGTCGCCGGAGAACGGGTCGACACCTTGCTCGCGTACCACCCGCTTGGCATAGACGTTGACCACCGCCGGAGCGGTCTTCTTCACGATCGGCGCGAACGAGTAGGCGATCTCGGCGCGGTTGTCCGGCACCGTCTGGGCGTTGGCGAAAACCGTGCCTGCGACAACCAATGCCACCGCTATCGCGGCCCTTAACTGAAAAAACATTAGCATCTTTCTCCAATAGTCCTTATATGCGCGCCACCTACGACGTGCGGTCTCGACGGGTTGAGCGGCATATTGCACGCAAAACCCTTCAGACAAAACCGGCACGCACGAGGTTTGCAGGGATTCCACACTGCTGGCTCAACGTCTGTCGAGCTTGGTGGAGAGAATAACTGCGGACTCCGTCCGCGTAACGCCGGGAATGAGACCCACGTGATCCAGAAATCTGTCCATATCGTCGGCGGTGGCGGTGCGCACCATCACCACATAATCGAACTTGCCGGAAACCGTGTGCAGCGTTTCGACGGCGGGGAGCTTCATCAGCGCCCGCACCACGTCCGGCGCCTTGCGCGGCTCGACTTCCATGGTCACCCAGGCGCGGATGCCCCCCTCGCGCACTTCATCGGCCAGCCTGACGCCGTAACCCTTTATGACGCCAGCCTTTTCCAGCCGCACCAGACGGTCCTGCACCGTCGAACGCGAAACGCCGAGCTTTCTGGCCAGCGAGGCCACCGGCTCGCGTGCATTGAGGCGCAAAAGCGCAATCAACTGTTCGTCGCGGGGCGTGATCATCGTTTGTCACTTTACCGGATCGGTTGGCGATTCGCCGGGATTTTCGACATATCGCCACATATTGCCGCCTGCCAACCGGCCTGAATTTTCATCACCCTGATCACCTGTCACCCGCTTTTTGGAGCAGCGCCCATGACCTCGCTCGCCCTGAAATCCCTCACCGACCTCGGAGGCGCCGCCGTCATTCATCCCGAGGACGGCGTTTTCACCGCCACCCGCCGCATCTTTGCCGACGCCGTGGAAGTAGCAAGCCTGCTGCAGCCCGAAGCGCCGGTTTTCTGCTTTTCGCCGTCTGCGCTGAGAACCTCGATAAGGGCCTTCATGGAGGGCTTTCCGGGTGAGGTCTCGTATGCGATGAAGGCCAATCCGGGCGAAGACATCCTGCTCACCGCCTGCGCTGTCGGCCTCGATACCTTCGATGTCGCCTCGGTGGAGGAAATGGCTGCCATCCGCGCCATCGCCCCGCGCGCCCGCCTCCACTACCACAACCCGGTAAAGTCGCGCAGCGAGATCGCCTGCGCCCTCGCCGCCTTCGGCTGCCGCCGCTTTGCCGTCGACGATCACCAGGAAATCGCCAAGATCGCCGCCCTCGCCGGCGACCCGGCCGGCATCGAACTGGCGGTGCGCTTCCGCCTCTCGGCGTCCGGTGGGGCGGCGCACGACTTTTCCTCCAAGTTCGGCGCCACGCCCGATGAAGCCATCGCGTTGCTGCGCGACGTCGTGGCGCGCGGCTTTTCAGCGGTCCTCACCTTCCACCCCGGTTCCCAGTGCACCGACCCCGAGGCCTATGCCCGTCACATCGAAGCTGCCGCCCACATCGCCGCGGTGGCGGATGTGCGCCTGTCGGCCCTCAATGTCGGCGGCGGTTTTCCCGCCTGCTACGCTGCCAGCCAGGGCCCTGCACATTCCACGTTCTTTGCCGCCATCGCCGAGGCGGCCGCGAACCACTTCGACGCGCGCACCATGCCGCGCCTCGAATGCGAGCCCGGACGCGGCATCGTGGCTCCGGCCGTATCGCTCCTGACCAAAGTCAAGCTGGTCAAGCCCCAGCGCCGCGAAGTGTTCCTCAATGACGGCATCTATGGCGCCTTGATGGAGGTGACCCAGGCGCGCGATCTGATGCCACGCCACCGGGTGATCCGTGATGGTCGCGCAATCGCTCCTGGCAGCGGCGCCTGGACCGTCTATGGACCCACCTGCGATCCACTCGATGTCCTGCCGGTCAGGCTGGCGCTGGCCGACGACATCGCCGAGGGCGATTTTGTCGAGTTTTCGCCGGTCGGCGCCTATGGGGCGGCGACTTCCACCCGCTTCAACGGCTATGAGCCAGGCGAGACGGTCATCGTGACGGAGACTTATTGAGCGTATTGTAACCCGGCCTTCACCGTCGCTAAGCTAGGCTCTGCGCAATAACCAGGGCATGGCGTTGGCAGATGTGGACTGAAATGCGCCGCTTCGTTGCGATACTGGTATTGACCGGCGCGCTGGCTGCGCCGGCCGCCGCCGGTCGTCTCAGCGACTGCGAAAGGGGCAAGTCGGCCGCTGCCGTGGTGGCCTGCACCGCGCTGATCGAGCGGCCGGCCACCGATCGCAGGACCCGTAATCGTGCGCTTCTCGCCCGCGCCCGGCATTATATCGACGCCGGCGATGGCTCCCGCGCCATTACCGACCTTGATCGCCTCACCCACCTGACGCCCGGCAACGCCAACGTCTTCAACGAGCGCGGCAATGCCTATTACGGCCTGTCGCGTTATGCCGAGGCCATCGCCGACTATCGCCGCGCCGCGAAGCTCAGGCCGCAGGACCCGGTGATCTGGTCCAATCTTGCGACCGTGCTGTCGAGGACCGGTGACTTTGCCGGCGCCATCGACGGTTTCACCCGCGCCTTGCGGTTGCGCCACGGCAGTCTCGACGATCTGGCCGACCGCGGCTGGGCGCACTACAAGCTCGGCGACTACAAGGCCGCCATCGCCGACTATGACCGCGCCCTCAAGATCGACCGCCGCCATGTGGCCAGCCTCAACAACCGGGCGCTGGCCAACGATGCGCTCAACCGGCACAAGGCCGCGCTCGCCGACTTCACCGCCGCCCTGAAGATCGCTCCCGGCAATACCGTGGTGCTGGTGAACCGCGCCCGTTCGCGTTCGGCCGCCGGCGACAGCGACGGTGCACTCGCCGACCTCAACAAGGCGCTGGCCCTGAAGCCGGATGATGCCGATGCGCTGGCGGCGCGCGGCTGGGTCTATCTCGATCTCAAGAAGCCCGAAAGCGCGCTCGGTGAATTTGACCGCGCCAATGCCGTCGGCCCGGTGACCGTCAACAACCTCATCGGCCGCGGCCGGGCGCTCGCCGACCTGAGGCGCCAGGACGAGGCCGTCAAGGCCTTCGATGCCGCTCTCAAGCTCGAGCCGGATCGCACCGAGATCTACTACCGCCGTGCCTATGCACTCTATTGGCTGGGACGCTACGACGCAGCGCTTGCCGACTATGCCAAGGTCCTTGCGGCCAATCCGGACGATGCCGACGTGCTTTACGAGCGTGGCTTCACCTTTTCCGCCAAGGGCGATACCGCAGCAGCGCTCGCCGATTTCAATCGCGCCATCACCCTCGGCCTTAATCATGCACTTGTGTTCTACGAGCGTGGCCGCGTCTACAGCGCCACCCAGCAATGGGCCCTGGCCATCGCCGATTTCGATCGGGCGCTGAAGATCGACCCGACCTATCCCGACCCCTTGTTCGAGCGCGCATGGGCCCGCTGGGGCGCCGGCGATATGCAAGCGGCAGACGTCGACATCGAGGCCTACGTCAAGCAGCGTCCCGGCGATGCCGCCGGCCAGTCGGTGCGCGCTGCCATTCTCTCCCGCCTGGGTCGCCTCGATGAGGCCACAAAGGCCGTCGATGCAGCCCTGAAGCTCGAACCGCAGGTCGGCTATCACTATCGCCGGCGCGGCGATATCGCCGATGCGCGTGGCCAGTTCACCGCCGCCCTTGCCGATTTCGACCGCGCGCTTGCCCTCGATCCCAAGGATGCCGATGCCTGGGAAAGCCGCGCCTGGACCGACCTGCACATGCACAATCTGGCCGAAGCGGTGACCGATTGCGGCAAGGCCATCGAGATCAAGCCGAAGGTGGCGAGCTACCGCCGCTGCCGCGCCGAGATGGAAATCGAGACCGGCGACGTCGACAGCGCCATCGCTGACCTCGACAGCGCCATCGAAATCGACCCCGATTACGGCGCCGCCTATTACACGCGCGGCTATCTGGCGCTTGACCGTTCCGACTTCAGCCGCGCCCGCGAGGACTTCACCCGTTCGCTGCAACTCGACTACCGCCCGGTGGAAAGCCTGATGCTGCGCGGCGATGCAAGCCTGCGCGACGGCTCCGGCGCCCGCGCCATGGTCGACTACAAGGCTGCCGAGGCCCGCGACAAGTTCGGCACCCAGGGCGCGGCCATCTCGCTGCGGATCCGCCAGGCCGAGGACCTGACCGGTGTCCCCGAAGCCCCCGACCTCATCTACCCGCAACGCCTCAGCCGCTGAACGAGCCGCTCAAGGAGCGTCTGGACCGATGTCGGTTCCCATGAACATGCGCCCGTCGTCGGAAAAGCCCAGGCGGCCGTAAAAGCGCTTCAGCCCAAGGCTCTCGCCATGGGCGGTGACCGTGACGTAGAGCGTCGTGGCCCCCATCCGCAGGGCCAACCCCCGGCAGGCCTCGACCAGTTCGCGCGCCAACCCCTGCCCGCGCGCCTGCGGCACCACATAGAGATCGCCGATCTCCGCCGCCCAGCCGAACTCGATGCCGAAGTCGAGCGACAATGTCGCCACTGCCACCGCCGCATTGCCGTCCTTTACGACCAGCACCCGGCAGCAATCGAGATCGAGCATCCGGTGAAGGTTGGTTTCTATATGCGCAGCGGGCGTGGAAAATCCCTCTTCGGCAAAGAACGCCTTGAGCAAACGGGCCGCCTCGCCGGCATCGTCGCCGGGCCGCAGCACTACGATCTCGGGCTGACGGCTCACAACAGTCCGAGTTCTGCCAGTTCGGCGGCCATCTTGTCGCTGAGATTGCAGTCGGCGGCGCGGCGTTTCAGGTCGGGCGGCGCATCGGCGCCATCGAGATAGCGCCAGCCCTGAAAGGCCCGGCGCGGGACCGGCCTCACCGGCACCAGCTCGGCATCGAACACCAGCTTGCAGCGCTCGATGCCGTCTTCGTCCTTGAACGGCTCGATGGCGATAATCTTCTGGCGCACCATGATCATTCCGCGGATCACCCAGTAGATGGAGCCTGAACCGGCGATCTCGGCGGCCCGGCGCGGGATCATGCGGGTGACGTGATAGATGCGCTTGGTGCGCGCCAGGCGTTCGTCCTGCCAGGCCGCCAGCTCGGCAATCTCGCTCACCCCGACACACAGCTTGAGGATATTGAGGGTCATGCTGTCCGAAATCGTTTCTTTCGCGAAGCCGCGTTCAGTTGTGGCACGTCGCCCAGCGCACCTTGAACACGCTGATGGAACGCCCGGCCTCGTCCATCATGTCCAGTTCGATGACGCCCGCCGGATTGCGCACATAGTCAAACACTTTTGCGTTCCTTTGGGGGAGAGAACAGGCATATTTCCACAGTTTCGGCCACATGGCGATGCGCAGGTCGTTCCGGCCGGCGGCATCGAGATCGCCCGCATGGATACCCTTGAGCCGCAAGGCAAAGTGCGCCAGATGCTGGGCCTCGATGGCGAAGCTGGCGCCGAAATCGGGCATGAACCGCACCGCACCGCCAGCCGCCGCCTGCCCGCCACCCGTTGCCAGTCCCGCCAGCAGGCAGCAACCACCCAGTCCGGAAAGCAAGGCACGCGCGCTCATGGCACTGCCGGTTCTTCCGTTGCGGCGATGCTGGCGAGCACCTGGCCCTCGGCCACCTGATCGCCTTCCCTGACCGGCAGCGCGCTCACCCGCCCGCCGTGGCCGGCGCGCATGACGTGCTCCATCTTCATGGCCTCGATGATCACCAGCGCGGCGCCTCGCGCAACCTCGTCGCCCTCGCCCGCCAGGACCTTGATGACGCGGCCCGACATGGGCGCGCGCAGCACCGCAGCGCCGGTGCCCTCGTCCTCGTCGCGGTCGAGGAGATCGATGGCCGTGGCCTCCACCTGGGCATCGCCCGCCGCCAGGAAGCAGCGCCGCCGCGCAAGATCGCCGGCCACCATTGCCTCCAGCCGGTCGCCGCTGCATTCGGTAATGAGCGCGCCTTCGCGCCAGTCGGGATGGGCGAACTGAAAGGATGTCTCATCGCTGCTGCCGATGAGCGCGACGGCAATGCCGTGATCGTTCCAGGTGAGACGCGCCCTGACGGGCTCGCCGTTGATGGCAAGCGCCAGTACGTCGGTGCGCTCGGGACCCTTCAGGGACCAGCCGTCGCTGCGCGCCCACGGATCGCCGACCGCCGCGCCGCTGCGGGCATAAACACCGAACCAGGCCAGTGCCGCCAGCGCCCGCTCGCGCGGTCCCGCCGGCGACCGGGTGAGCCGTTCGCCGGCCCGCTCGATGAAGCCGGTATCGAAGCGGCCGGCGGCAAATTCGGGCTCCGCCACCAGCCGGCCGAGAAACGCCACATTGCTCCTGAGGCCAAGCACCCTGGTTTCCCCCAGTGCCCGGCCAAGACGGCCGAGCGCTTCTGCACGGCTCGAACCGTGGGCAATGATCTTGGCGATCATGGGATCATAGTGGGGCGTGATTTCGGCGCCGGTCTCGACCCCCGTATCGACCCGGATGCCATTCAGGCCGAGCGGCCATTTGATCCGCTGCAACCTTCCTGCCTGTGGCAGGAAACCGCCGGAGGGGTCCTCGGCATAAAGCCGCGCCTCAAACGCGTGCCCGTCGATCGCCGGAACGCCCTGCTGGTCGAACGGCAGGGCCTCGCCCGATGCCACCTGGAACTGCAACTCGACGAGATCTAGCCCGGTGATCATCTCGGTGACCGGGTGTTCCACCTGCAGGCGGGTGTTCATTTCCATGAACCAGAACTTTCCGTCCTGCAGGCCTTCCGAGCCGTCGGCGATGAATTCGACCGTGCCCGCCCCGGAATAGCCCACGGCCTTGGCGGCGGCGACCGCGGCCTGCCCCATGGCCCGGCGCATATCGTCCGGCATGCCCGGCGCCGGGGCTTCCTCGATCACCTTCTGGTGGCGCCGTTGCAAGGAACAGTCGCGCTCGTAGAGATGGACCGCAGCCCCGTGATTGTCGGCGAACACCTGCATTTCCACATGCCGCGGGTTCTGGATGAATTTTTCGATCAGCACGCTGTCGTTGCCGAAGGCCGAGGCGGCCTCGCGTCGACAGGCCGCCAGCGCCTCGCGGAAATCTTCGTGCCGCTCGACCAGCCGCATGCCCTTGCCGCCGCCGCCCGCTGCCGCCTTGATCAGCACCGGATAGCCGGTCTCGGCGGCTTCTTCGGCCAGGAGATCATCATCCTGGTCGGCGCCATGATAGCCCGGCACCACTGGCACGCCGGCCTTGATCATCAGCGCCTTGGCGGCATCCTTCAGGCCCATGGCACGGATGGCGTTGGCGGGGGGGCCGACGAAGATGAGGCCCGCCGCTGCGCAAGCATCCGCAAAGCCAGCATTTTCAGACAGGAACCCGTAACCGGGGTGGATCGCCTCGGCCCCGGTCTTGAGCGCCGTTGCAATGATGCGCTCGCCGTCCAGATAGCTCTGGCGCGCCGCCGCCGGCCCGATGAGGTGTGCCTCGTCGGCCGAGCGCGCATGCAGCGCCCCGGCGTCGGCCTCGGAATAGACCGCGATGGTTCGCAAGCCCATGCGCCGCGCCGTGCGGGCGATGCGGCAGGCGATTTCGCCGCGATTGGCGATGAGGACCGACTTCAGCATGGCCTCTTGTTTGGACCATGGGCCGCGGACCGGCAAGGGTTTTTCAGGCGTAGCGCGCCTCGGCGTCATTGCGCTTGCCGGCGAAATAATCCTCGTCCAGATGCCTCAGTTCATAGGTGATGTGCGGCCGGACCGCGATGTTGTGGCGAATGAGCAGGCCGGTCAGCCGGTTGCCGTCGATAAGGGCGATGCGCCGCCTCGAGGCCTGTGCGAACTTCACCGCGCTGGCGGGGAAATGCGACGTGGTGACCATCACCCCCTTGTCGGCCTTGTGGACATCGAGCGCGCCGGCAAAATCGCGCACCGCGGCAGCCGCCACCGCCGTACCGGGACGATAGCGCTTGGCCTGCACGTAGACCACATCGAGCCCGAGACTGTCCTGGCGCACGATGCCGTCAACTCCGCCATCGCCCGAACGCCCGAGGCTCCTGGCCAGATCCGGGCGCCGGCCGCCATAGCCCATGGCCAGCAGCAGATCGATAACCAGATCCTCAAAGAACGCCGGCGACTGGCCATGGATGCGCTGCAACAATTGCTCCTTCAGGCGTTCGTAGTAGACCTGGAAACATTCCTGCATGTGCCCTTCGGCGTCACTTTCGTAGCCCGTGCCGATCTGGCACGGCAGCGAAGCGGGAAGCGCCGCATCACCTGCGAGCATTACATCGTTGTCGTGCAAATGTGCCGCAACCTGTTCGCTGCCGGTATCGCTGAGCCGCACCACCCCGTCCGGCGCGGTGGTCACCGCCCGCGTCGATTCGAGATAGCTGAGGGCCCAACGCATGCGGCTGCAGAATACCGTTTCCCGGCCGCTCGGCAACCGCTCGTTGCGCTCGTTGTCGCCCACTTGCATGGCAGCGGCGACCATGTCGGAAAGTGCATCGATCGCCACTTCGCCGCCCTGGTCGGCAAGTTGCTGCAAGATTGGCAACATCAGCCCCTGGTAAGCTGGAATATCCATATTGAGCCCGCCTGCTAGCTACACCGCGCACTCTATCAGCAAACGGAGCAATTAACCAGAGGTTGTAGTTTCCAAGGTAACTACATTCTGAACACGCCGAAGTGCGTTGTCCTGACCGGTGCGTTCAATGCGGCCGAAAAGGCCAGCCCCAGGACATCGCGCGTCTCGCCCGGCAGGATGATGCCGTCGTCCCACAGGCGCGCGGTAGCATGATAGGGATGGCCCTCGCGTTCGTACTGCTCCCGCACAGGCGCCTTGAAGGCTTCTTCTTCCTCCTTCGGCCAGCTCTTGCCGGCCTTTTCGATATTGTCGCGCTTGACCGTCGCCAGGACCGAGGCGGCCTGCTCGCCGCCCATCACCGAGATGCGACTGTTGGGCCAGGTGAACAGGAAGCGCGGTGAATAGGCGCGGCCGCACATGCCGTAATTGCCCGCCCCGAACGAGCCGCCGATGATGACGGTGATCTTCGGCACGGCGGCCGAAGCCACCGCCGTCACCAGCTTGGCGCCGTCCTTGGCGATGCCGCCGGCTTCGTATTTGCGCCCCACCATGAAGCCGGAGATGTTTTGCAGGAAGAGAAGCGGAATGCGCCGCTGGCAGGCCAGCTCGATGAAATGGGCGCCCTTCAGCGCCGATTCGGAATAGAGGATACCGGCATTGGCGAGGATCGCAACCGGCATGCCCCAGATGCGGGCAAAGCCGGTGACCAGCGTGGTGCCGTAGAGCTTCTTGAACTCGTCGAACTCGGAACCGTCCACCAGTCGGGCGATGATCTCGCGCACGTCATAGGGCCGCGCCAGCGTCGGTGGGACGATGCCGTCGATTTCGCCCGGATCATAGAGCGGCGGTCGCGGCGCGGCGATCTCGATGCCGGGCTGTTTGGGCCGGTTGAGACCGGCGACGATGGAGCGGACGATGGCCAGGGCGTGCTCGTCGTCGAGTGCATAGTGATCGGCCACGCCTGAAAGCCGCGCATGCACGTCGGCACCGCCCAGGTCTTCGGCATCGACCTCCTCGCCCGTCGCCGCCTTGACCAGCGGCGGCCCCGCCAGGAAGATGGTGCCCTGCCGCCTGACGATCACCGTCTCGTCCGACATCGCCGGCACATAGGCCCCGCCCGCCGTGCACGAACCCATGACGCAGGCGATTTGCGGGATGCCAAGCCCTGAAAGCGTCGCCTGGTTATAGAAGATGCGCCCGAAGTGCTCGCGGTCGGGAAACACTTCGGTCTGGTTGGGCAGGTTGGCACCGCCTGAATCCACCAGATAGATGCACGCCAGATTGTTCTCGCGCGCCACTTCCTGGGCCCGGAGGTGCTTTTTCACGGTCAGCGGATAATAGGTGCCACCCTTTATGGTGGCATCGTTGCACACGATGACGCATTCGCGCCCCGAAACCCGCCCCACCCCGGTGATGATGCCGGCAGCGTGGATATCGCCGTCATACATGTCCGCCGCCGCCATGGGCGACAGTTCGAGGAACGGGGCACCGGGATCGATGAGCCGCATCACCCGCTCGCGCGGCAACAGCTTGCCGCGCCCTTGATGGCGCTCGCGCGCCTTGGCCGATCCGCCGGCAGCGGCCAGGCGGCGGCGCGCGATCAGGTCGGCAGCCAGTCCGGCCATGTGGGCACGATTGGCGATGAATTCTTCGCCCGCGGTTGCGATGTTCGATTGCAGGATTGCCATGTCGGCCCCAATATGCTCCTCGCGCGATAATCGGTTACTCCTGATTTATCGGCTTTTGGCGCGTGGCGCCATGCTGGAGCTTGGTGTTCGATGACGGCGTCGAAATATCGCGACAGCTTCGATTTCATGGCGGCCCTGCCACCGGCCGCCCGCAAGGCGGTCCTCGCCGAGGCGCGCCACTTCGCGCTGTCGGCCGGCACAGCGCTGTTCCATCAGGGCGACAAGGCCGATGCCCTTTATCTGCTGCAATCGGGCACCCTTGGCGTTTATGTGCAGCGCCACGGCGTGCAGGCGCTGGTCGCCCTTATCCGCCCCGGCGAGATCATCGGCGAGATGGCGGTCGCCTCCCGGTCCGGCCGATCGGCCACCGTCAGCGCCATCCGCGACTGCGAGCTGTTGCGCCTGACACCGGCCACCTTCCGCCGCCTCGCCGACCAGCATAGCGTCATCCATGAAGCCCTGGTGCACGTTCTCGCCCATCGGCTCCGGCGCACCACCGCCGGCGAGCCGCCGGTGATCGAGCCGCGCATCACCGCCTTTCTCGCGGCCTCCCGCGACATCGACCCCACGAGCTTTGCCCGCGAACTGGCCGACCACATGCGCCAGCACGGCTTCGGTGCGCATGTGGTGTGCCACGGCGACCTCGACCATGAGGGCCACAACGTCGCCGATCTCGAGGCGCGTCACGACCACCTGTTCCTCTGCGGCAGCCAGACCGACGAGGACTGGAACGGCCTGTGCGTGCGCCAGGCCGACCGGCTGGTGGCGCTGGCGCGGGCTGAAAGCGCGCCCGGACGCGGTGTCCCGCGTGAACTGTTCGACCAGCGCACCGACCACCAGCTTGCCGACATCGTCATCCTGCACGACAAGCCCTACCGCAACCCCACCCACACCGCGCGCTGGCTCGATGCCCTGCGCGCCAACCGCCATTTTCATCTGCGCCGCGCCGAGCCGGCGGACTGGCGGCGGCTGGCGCGGGTGATCGCCGGCTGCGCGGTGGGTCTGGTGCTGTCGGGGGGCGGTGCGCGCGCCTATGCCCATCTGGGGGTCGTGCGGGCGCTCGACGAGGCGGAAATCCCCATCGATCTTATCGGCGGGGCGTCGATGGGCGGCATCCTCGGCGCCTGCATCGCCATGGACTGGCCGATTGACGAATCGATCGAGCGCATCCGCCGCGCCTTCGTCGATTCGAACCCCTTGTCCGACTATTCGCTACCGCTCTTCGGCCTGGTCAGGGGCAAGAAGGTGGAGCGCCTGCTGAAGGAGCATTTCGGCGACGTCCTCATCTCCGATCTGTGGCGGCCGTTCTTTTGCGTCTCCTCCAACCTCACCACCGCCGAGGTCGAGATCCATCGCCGCGGACCGGTGGCCGATGTGTTGCGGTCCACCATTTCGTTGCCGGGCATCCTGCCGCCGGTCGCCACCCCGTCGGGCGTGCTGGTGGACGGCGGGGTCATGGACAACCTGCCGGTCGACGTCATGCGCAGCCTCAACAACGGCCCCCTCGTCGCGGTCGACGTGGCGCGCGATCTGGCGATCACCCCGCGCTGGCTGGCGCAGATGCATTCAGCCAGCCTCGTCTCCCGCCTCCTGCGCCCGCCACTGATCTCCATCCTGATGCGCTCCGGCACCGTTGCCAACGAATTCGAGAACCGCCAGCAGCTCTCCAACGCCGACCTGGCCATCGTTCCGCATCTGGGCGAGATCGACATCCGCAACTGGACCGCCTTCGACAAGGCGGTCGACCTCGGCTACCGCGCCGCCGTGGCCGCGCTGGAAACGGCTGAAGCAAGGGAGATGTTCAAAAATCTTCGCCGGCAATGACCCAGGGCTCTGCCCGCGCCGCGCTTTCCCAGTCCTGCCAGGCGGGAAGCGCCATCATCGCGTCCATGTAGCCTTGAGTTTCGGCGCTCAGCCTGAAGCCATAGATGTGAAAGCGGTTGACCACCGGGGCATACATGGCATCGGCGGCGGAAAAGCGCCCGAAGAGGAACGGCCCGCCCTTGCCGTGGGCCGCCCGGCACGCCGCCCACAAGGCCTCGATGCGGGCCACGTCACGCTTGACGTCCGCTGCCACCTTGAAGCGCGAGGGCTTGCGCCGCATGTTCATCGGGCAGGCGTTCCTGAGCGCCGAAAAGCCGCCATGCATCTCGCAAGCCGCCGCACGCGCCACGGCGCGCGCCGCCTTTGCCTTCGGCCACAGGCCGGCCTCGGGGAAACTTTCGGCGACATATTCGATGATCGCCAGCGATTCCCATACCGTCAGCCCGCCGTCATGCAGCACCGGCACCCGGCCGGCGGCGCTGTGGGCGACGATCTTCTTTTTGGTATCCCGGCGGTCGAGCGCGATGACCTCTTCGGCAAAATCGATGCCCGCCTGGCGCATGGCGATCCATGGCCGGAACGACCAGGACGAATAGGTCTTGTTGCCAATGACGAGGGTCAATCTGGCCATGGTCCGGCATCACTCCTTGTCGTTGGCGGGATCGACCTCGGCACGGCTGGTGCCGCGGCGAAAATCGTCGATATAGATCGTGGCGGTGCCGGGCATGGGTGCGCGGTGATGACCGAAGCGGAAATACTGGTCCGGTCCGCCGGCGTTCTTGACCCCGATGGTGCCGGTTGCCCGGGCAATGAACTTGCCGTCGGCAAACACCTCCACCAGCCCGTCGCCGTTGAGGCCGCCCATGATGTGATAGACCATATCGACCCAGTGCTTGCGCGGATCGGGCAGGATGGGATCCTCGCCATAGACCAGCTTGACGTCGTCCTTGCCGTCGTATTTCTCCGGCTCCGACACAAACCCCATGCTCTTGACCAGCCCGGTCTTGACCGCCTCGAAGAAGCCTTCACTGTCGCCCATGGCGGTGGCCACCAGGACCCGCGAGGTGCCGCTTTCCAGGGTGATGTGGAATATCCCGTCATCGAAGCGCTGGGCGACGAACGGGCTGCCGTCGGCATCCTGCTTCCAGCCGCCGATCTGCCAGCGGGTGCTGCCGGTCATGCCGCCGAAACCCTCGATACGAAAGCTGAAGCCGTACCACACGTCGGTGCCGAATGGCAGTCGCACGCCCGGCGCCTCGCGGATCTCCGAAATCTGGCACTTGCAGGCGGCGTTGTAGTCCGAACCCTTGATGCGAATGGCCAGCGCGCCCTTGCCCTTGTGGACCACGTGCCGTTCGATCCACAGCCGCCGGTCACCGACATGGGTAAGCGTCCAGAAGGTGTTATCGAGTGGCGCGCGCTCGAAGCCGTCCGCATGTGAGATGGCGACATTCTGGGCCATGGCCGGCAGCACCGCCGCCGTCATTGTCATGAGGACCACCGCCATCCGCGACAGCTTCATCCAGCCACCCGGCACTGTGCCGCCGCCTCGCTCATGCGCCGACCGCCTTGCGCGCCGTCACCTCCACCTCGATCAGCATGCGCTTGTCGATCAGTGGCGTCACCACGGTGGTATTGGCTGGAAGGGCGGCGTGCATGTACTGCCCGACGATCGGCGCCACCTTCTCGAAGTCCTCTGCACGCACCAGGAAAATCCTGACCCGCACCACATCGTTGAGGTGCGAACCGGCCCGGGTGAGGGCATCGGATAGATTGCGGAATACCTGATGGGTCTGCGCCTCCACCGTCTTCTCGATGGTCATCAGCGCATAATCGAACCCGGTCGTGCCCGAAACGAAGACCCAGTCGCCGCCGGCATCGGGCACCACGGCCACACGCGAATAGCTGGCGACCTCCTCGAACTTGGAGCCTGATGAAATGCGCGTCCCCCGCATCGGACCTATCCTCTTTTACTCACGCCTTCTTCGGTTCGACCGGCTCCACCGGGCCGCCCGCCTTCTTCCAGGCGCCGAACCCGCCGATCATGTTGAAGACCGGCTTCAGGCCCATGCGCTGGGCGATCTGGGTCGCCAGCGCCGAGCGCAAGCCGCCCGCGCACTGGAAGATGAAGGTCCTGTCCTCGCCGAAGAACGGCTTGTAGTAGGGGCTTTCGGGGTCGATCCAGAATTCCAGCATGCCGCGCGGCACATGGACCGAACCGGGAATGCGCCCTTCGCGCCACAATTCGCGCACGTCGCGGATGTCGATGACGGTGACATCGTCGCGTCCCGCCATGGCGATGGCTTCATCAATGCTGATCTGGTTGATTTCACCCTCGGCCTCGGCCAGCAGAGCCTTGTAGCCAACGCTTATCTGTTGCGGCATGGTGACGAACGTGTTTGTTTTCTGAGCTGTTTTGAGAGTGTCATAGAGCGCCGGATGAACCTCAAGGTCAAGCGTTTTGGGTCGGGCGCGCCGCACCGCGACAAGGCGCAAAGCGCCCTCGACCTCATCGAGCCGTCAAGGCTTGCCGCCCTGCGCGAACCGCGTGACGGTCCGGGCTATCTGCGCCTCGCCGGACATCTGGGCCTCCTGGCGGCGTCGGGCACGTTGATCCTGACGGCGACCCATCGGGCGCCGTGGCTCGCTGCCATGCTCGTCTACGCGATCGCCTTCACTTTCCTCTTCACCCTCGAGCACGAGACCACCCACGAAAGCGCCTTTCGCGATGAACGCCTCAACCGCCTCATCGCCGCCGTGACCGGCTTCCTCGTGGTGGTGCCGGCGCGCTGGTTCCGTTATTTCCACTTCGCCCATCACCGCCACACCCAGGACAAGGCCCGAGACCCCGAGCTAGCCACCCCCAAGCCCGCGAGCTGGCCGGCCTACCTCTTTTACCTCACCGCCCTTCCCTACTGGTTCTCGACCGTCCGCACGCTGTCGGCCATGGCGTTGGGCCGCATCGACGGCGACTATGTGCCGGCTGCGCGTTGCGCCTCGGTCGTGCGCGAGGCGCGCCTGCATCTGATGCTTTATGGCGCCGTGGCACTCATCAGCCTCGCCGCCGGCAGCCTCATCGCCGTCAAGCTGTGGGTCCTGCCACTCCTCATCGGGCAGCCCTTCCTCAGGGCCTATCTGCTGGCCGAGCACGGCGCCTGCCCGCTCGTCGCCGACATGGTGAAAAACTCCCGCACCACCTTTGCCGGCCGCGCGGTATGTTTCATCGCCTGGAACATGCCCTACCACACCGCCCACCACGCCTTTCCGACGGTCCCTTTCCACCGCCTGCCGGAGGTGACGGAGATGATCAGGGACCGCATCGCCGTCACCGCAAGGAGCTACCCGGACGCCCACCGCCAGATAAGGGCGGGGTGGAAGGCCTGACGGCCCCGAAACGCAACAAAGGCGGCCCCATGGACCGCCTTCGCGCAACTCCCGAATGGATTGAACGGACGTCAGGCCGCCGCCGTTTCCTCGGCCTTGGTTTCCGCCGCGGCTTCCTGGGTCGGACCGGAGTCCTTGCCCTTTTCGGCCTTGTCGCGGTCGACGAACTCGATTACCGCCATGGGCGCCGAGTCACCATAACGAAAGCCCGCCTTGAGCACCCGCGTATAGCCGCCGCTGCGCTCCTTGTAGCGCTCGGCCAGGGCCCCGAACAGCTTCTTCACCTGGTCCTCGTCGCCGATGCGCGAGATGGCCTGGCGCCGGGCATGCAAATCGCCGCGCTTGGCGAGCGTCACCAGCTTTTCCACCACCGGCCTGAGATCCTTGGCCTTGGGCAGGGTGGTGACGATCTGCTCGTGCTTGATGAGGGCTGCCGCCATGTTGGCGAACATCGCCTTCCTGTGCGAAACCGAACGATTGAAGCGGCGGCCGGCAAATCCGTGACGCATGGGCTTATTCCTTCAAACCTGGGCATTTCCGGCCAAAGTGTCTGCACTTTTGCGGTTCGAAAATGCGGCGAAACAACGATCAGTAATGGGTCTCGAAGCGCTTGGCCAGTTCGTCGATGTTCTCCGGCGGCCAGTTCGGCACTTCCATGCCGAGATGCAGGCCCATCTGGGCCAGCACTTCCTTGATCTCGTTGAGCGACTTGCGCCCGAAATTCGGGGTGCGCAGCATCTCCGCCTCGGTCTTCTGAATGAGATCGCCGATATAGACGATGTTGTCGTTCTTCAGGCAGTTGGCCGAACGCACCGACAGTTCCAGTTCGTCCACCTTCTTGAGCAGCGCGGCGTTGAATTCCAGTTCCGGCCGCTCGTCCTCGGCGGTCGCCTTGGAAGGCTCCTCGAAGTTGATGAACACCTGCAACTGGTCCTGCAGGATGCGCGCCGCATAGGCGACCGCGTCCTCGGGCTTGATCGAACCGTCGGTCTCGACCGTCAGGGTGAGCTTGTCATAGTCGAGGATCTGGCCCTCGCGGGTGTTCTCGACCTTGTAGGAGACGCGCTTGACCGGCGAGAACAGGCTGTCGACCGGCACCAGACCGATGGGGGCATCCTCGGGCCGGTTGCGCTCGGCCGGGGTATAGCCCTTGCCGATGGCGACGGTGAACTCCATGCGGATCTCGGCGCCCTCATCGAGGGTGCAGATCACATGGCTCGGATTGAGGATGGAGATGTCGGACGTTTCCTGGATGTCGCCGGCCGTCACCACGCCCGGGCCTTCCTTGCGCAGGGCGAGCCGCTTGGGGCCCTCCACATGCATGGCAAGGGCGACTTCCTTGATGTTGAGGATGATGTCGGTCACATCCTCGCGCACCCCGGCGATGGAGGAGAATTCGTGCAGCACGCCGTCGATATGTACAGACGTCACCGCTGCACCCTGCAACGACGACAACAGCACCCGGCGCAGCGCATTGCCCAGCGTCATGCCGAAACCGCGCTCCAGAGGCTCGGCCACCATGGTCGCCTGACGGCGCCGGTCGCGGGTCGACAGCACTTCCAGCTTGCCCGGCTTGATGAGTTCCTGCCAGTTCCTGTGATTCACATCCATGTCGGTATTCACCTCGTGCGAGGGGCTATGATGGCCCGAAACGCATGGCCTGCCCGTCTTTTGAATTTTGTGTCCGGCGAAAGGCCCGTCAAAGGGCGCCGGAAATTACGCCAGCACGTCCTCGAACTTCACACACGCCGCCGCTTGGGCGGGCGCACGCCGTTGTGCGCGATCGGGGTGACATCGCGGATCGACGTCACCTGCAGCCCGCAGGCCTGAAGGGCCCGGAGCGCCAATTCACGGCCCGAACCCGGACCGCTCACCTCGATCTCCACTGTCTTCATGCCATGTTCCATGGCAGCCTTGCCCGCCTGCTCGGCGGCCACCTGGGCGGCATAGGGCGTCGACTTGCGCGAGCCCTTGAAGCCCATCTTGCCGGCCGAGGCCCACGAGATGGCATTGCCCTGTACATCCGTGATGGTGATCATGGTGTTGTTGAACGACGAGTTCACATGCGCCACGCCCGAGGTGATGTTCTTGCGCTCCTTGCGGCGGACGCGCGTCGTGTCCTTGGCCATTTTGGTCTACCTTGCCTTTTGAACTTATTTCTTCTTGCCGGCGATGGCCTTGGCGGGCCCCTTGCGGGTGCGGGCATTGGTGTGGGTGCGCTGTCCGCGCACCGGCAGGCCGCGGCGATGCCTCAGGCCCCGGTAGGTGCCCAGATCCATGAGCCGCTTGATGTTCATGGAGACCTCGCGCCTGAGATCGCCCTCGACCATGTAGTCGCGGTCGATCACCTCGCGGATCTGGATGACCTCGGCGTCGGTCAGCTGATTGACCCGGCGCGGCGCGTCGATCGACACCTTTTCGCAGATTTCCTGCGCCTTTTTCTGGCCAATGCCATGAATGTACTGCAGCGCGATGATCACGCGCTTGTTGGTCGGTATATTGACGCCTGCGATACGAGCCACGCCATAGTCTCCCAGGGTACGTCCGGGGACCAGTCCCCGCGACAGACTTCCAATTCGGCAACAGGTTAGATGCCGCAATGACAAACGGCCGCAACCAAGCCAGAGCGCACCGCTCCACTTGAGGCAGCCAACGATCGGTCAGATGGGGAGGTATGTAAGCCGGATTCCCGTGCCCGTCAACCGCTGTGCGAACCGGGCAATCCGCCGCATTCACCCCTTTGCGAGGATCTCCTCCAGTTCATGTGTGACATGGTCGATATCGGCCATGCCGTCGGTCCGTTTCAGCTTGCCCTTGTCGCCATAATAGGCAGTGAGCGGCGCTGTCTGCTCATGATAGACACCCAGCCGGCTGCGCACGGTTGCCTCGTTGTCGTCGGCCCGCCGGGTAAAGGTGGTGCCGCCGCATTGATCGCAAACACCATCCACCTTCGGCTTTTCGAAGCGGTCGTGATAACCCTTGCCGCAGGTGGCGCAGGTATAGCGTCCGGTGATGCGCTCAACCAGCGCCTCATCGTCCACTTCCAGTTCGATTACCTTGTCGAGCTTGAGGTTCTTGCCGGCGAGCATCTCATCGAGCGCTTCGGCCTGGGCCGTGTTGCGCGGAAACCCGTCGAGGATGAAGCCACCCTTGACGTCCGGCTGGTCGAGGCGTTCGGCGATGATGGCCACCACGATGTCGTCGGAGACGAGATCGCCGCGCTCCATGACGGCCTTGGCCTTCTTGCCGTAGGGCGTGCCCTGCCTGACCGCGGCGCGCAGCATGTCGCCGGTGGAAAGCTGCACCAGGCCGAGCCTTTCCTCCAGGCGTTTGGCTTGCGTACCCTTGCCGGCCCCGGGCGGCCCCATGAGGATGATGTTCACCGCCTCGCCCCGCGCAGCTTGGCCTTCTTCACCAGGCCCTCATACTGCTGGGCGATCAGATGGCCCTGCACCTGGGAAACGGTGTCCATGGTCACCGAGACCACGATCAGCAGCGACGTGCCGCCGAAATAGAACGGGATGCTGGCATAAGCGGTGAGGACTTCCGGCAGCACGCAGACCGCGGCCAGATAGAGGGCGCCGATCAGGGTGATGCGGGTGAGGACATAATCGATGTATTCCGCGGTGCGATCACCCGGCCGGATGCCGGGAATGAAGCCGCCATGCTTCTTCAGGTTGTCGGCGGTATCCTTGGGGTTGAACATGATGGCGGTATAGAAGAACGCAAAGAACAGGATCAGCGCCACGTAAAAGGCAAGGAACAATGGCTGCCCGCGCCCCAGGAGCGCGGTGACGTAGGTCAGCCAGTCCGGGCCCTGCCCCTGGCTGAAATTGGCCACCGTGATCGGCAGCAAAAGCAGCGATGAGGCAAAGATCGGCGGAATGACGCCCGAGGTGTTGAGTTTCAGGGGCAGATGCGACTTGTCGCCCTGAAACACCTTGTTGCCCATTTGTCGCTTGGGATACTGGATCAGTATTCGTCGCTGCGCGCGTTCCATGAACACGATGAACGCCACCACCACCAGCGCCATGACGATGACGCCGAGGATGAGGAAGGTGGAGAGCTGGCCGGTGCGCCCCAGTTCCAGCGTGCCGGCGATGGCGCGCGGGATGCCCGCCACGATGCCGGAGAAGATGATCAGCGAAATGCCGTTGCCGATGCCGCGGGCGGTGATCTGCTCGCCCAGCCACATCAGGAAGACCGTGCCGCCGGTCAGCGTGATGACCATGCTGGCGCGGAAGAAGAGCCCCGGATGGATGACCACGCTGCCCTGCCCTTCGAGCCCCACCGCGATGCCATAGGCCTGCAAGGCGGCCAGCAGCACCGTGCCGTAGCGGGTGTACTGGTTCATCTTCTTGCGGCCCTGCTCGCCTTCCTTCTTGAGTTGCTCAAGATGCGGCGAGACGGTCGTCATCAGCTGAATGATGATGGAGGCCGAGATATAGGGCATGATGGTGAGGGCGAAGATCGCCATGCGACCCAGCGCCCCGCCGGCCAGGCCGTTGATCCACCCAAGGATGCCGGCGGAATTCTGCTGCACCAGACGGCCCAGTTCGACCGCGTCGATACCCGGCGCCGGGATGTAGGTGCCAAGCCGATAGACGATCAGCGCGCCCAGCGTGAACCAGATGCGCTTCTTCAGGTCCTCGGCCTTGGCGAGCGCACCGAAGTTCAGGTTGGCCGCAAGTTGTTCTGCCGCAGATGCCATAAGTTCGTCCCTGATGCGAGCCCGCCTACCCCTTCAGGGGGTATATCGGACTCGCGTCCGGCCGGCGCAAGCCTATTTTTCCTCAGAAGCGTCCTTGGACGCCTTGGCCGCAACCTTCCTGGTCGCCGCCGGTTTCCTGGCCGCCGCCCTGGCCTTGGGCTTTTCACCCTCATCCGTCGCCGGTTCAGCCGCCTTGACCGCAACGAGGCTCACCGAGCCGCCGGCCTTTTCCACTGCCGCCGTGGCCGACTTGGTGGCATGATTGACCACAAATTCGACCTTGGCCTTGAGTTCGCCCTTGCCGAGCAGCCGCACACCGTCGCGCAGCTTGCCGACCAGACCCGCCGCTGCCAGTTCGGCAATAGTCACCGGCTTCTTGGCGTCGAGCTTGCCGTTGTCGATGGCTGTCTGCACGCGGCCCAGATTGACCTCGTTCCATTCCGCCCGGTTCGGCTTGACGAAGCCGCGCTTGGGCAGGCGGCGATAGATGGGCATCTGGCCGCCTTCGAACGCGGTGACCGCCACGCCCGAACGCGCCTTCTGGCCCTTGTGGCCGCGCCCGGCCGTCTTGCCCGAGCCCGAGCCGATGCCACGGCCGAGCCGGGTGCCGGTCTTGCGGGCGCCGGCCTTGTCGGAGATCGCATTGAGTTTCATGGAAGCTTGTCCTTCGTCCGGAATTCTTGGCGTCAGCGCTCTTCGATGACCCGCACCATGTGCGCCACCTTGGCGATCATGCCGCGCACCTGGGGGGTGTCGATCAGTTCGCGCCGCCGGTGCATCTTGTTGAGACCCAGCCCGATCAGCGTCGCGCGCTGGTCCTTGGGACGGCGGATCGGCGAGCCGATCTGCTCGATCACGACGGTCTTTGCTGCCTTAGCCTTGGGCATGACGGGTCCTCGTCCTCAAAATCAGTTTATTCGGCGGTCGCTTCGGCGGCCGCTTCGGTGTTCTCGTGGCGCCGGGCCAGGATATCGCTGACCTTGCGGCCGCGACGCGAGGCCACCGAACGCGGGCTCTGCTCGTGCTTCAGGGCATCGAAGGTGGCGCGCACCATGTTGTAGGGGTTGGAGGACCCCATGGACTTGGCCACCACGTCCTGCATGCCGAGGCTCTCGAACACCGCGCGCAGCGGGCCGCCGGCGATGATGCCGGTGCCGGCCGGCGCTGCCCGCAGCACCACCTTGCCGGCGCCGTGGCGTCCGTTGACGTCGTGGTGCAGCGTCCGGCCCTCGCGCAGCGGCACCCGGATCAGCGCCCGCTTGGCGGCTTCGGTGGCCTTGCGAATGGCTTCCGGCACCTCGCGCGCCTTGCCGTGGCCAAAGCCGGCACGACCCTTCTGGTCGCCGACGATCACCAGCGCGGCAAAGCCGAAGCGCCGGCCGCCCTTCACCACCTTGGCGACGCGGTTGATGTGGACCAGCCGGTCGACAAATTCACTGTCGCGCTCGTCCCGATCGTTGCGCCGTTCGCGTTCTCTTGCCATCTTTATCCCGGTCCTTAGGTTCAGAAATTGAGGCCGCCTTCGCGGGCGGCATCGGCCAGGGCCTTCACCCGGCCATGATAGCGATAGCCGCCACGGTCGAACACCACGTCCTTGATGCCGGCCTTGACGGCCCGCTCGGCCACCAGCTTGCCGACCGCCGAGGCCGCATCCTTGTTGCCGCCGCCCTTCAGCCCGGACCTGAGGTCCTTGTCCAGGCTGGACGCCGCCGCCAGCGTAACACCCTTGGCGTCGTCGATCACCTGCACATAGATGTTGGCGGATGAACGGAACACCGAAAGCCGGGGCCGCGTGTTCTCACGCCCTCTGATTTTCTTGCGGATCCGCGCCGTGCGCCGATCAACGGTATTGGACTTGCCCTTCATGGCTGCCGATCCTCTTGACTACTTCTTCTTGCCTTCCTTGCGGAAGATGTATTCGCCCTGGTAACGCACGCCCTTGCCCTTGTAGGGCTCCGGCTCGCGCCATTTCCTGATCTCCGCCGCCACCTGGCCGACCCGCTGGCGGTCGATGCCGGTGATGACGATTTCCGTCGGCCGCGGCGTCACGATCTGGATGCCGGCCGGGATGTCATAGGCCACATCGTGGCTGTAGCCCAGGTTGAGCTGCAGCTTGGAGCCCTGCACGGCGGCACGGAAGCCAACGCCCTGGATTTCCAGGGTGCGCGAAAAGCCCTTGCTGACGCCCTCGACCATGTTGGCCACCAGGGTGCGCGACAGGCCCCACATGGAGCGCGCGGTCTTCGACTTGTCGACCGGTTGCACCGATACATGGCCGTCCTCGAGCTTTACCGTCACCTGATCGACCAGGTCGGCCTGCAATTCGCCCTTGGGACCCTTGACCCTGACGGTCTGGCCCTCGACGGTGACCGTGACGCCCTGGGGCATCGCGACCGGTTTCTTGCCAATACGAGACATGGCGTTGTCCTTGTCTCTCGCTTTTGAACCCGTGGCGCCCGTTCTGAAGGGCACCGTTGAACCACACTTCCTCTGTCGGTGTCCTAGAACACCGTGCAGAGCACTTCCCCGCCCACGTTGTTGGCGCGCGCTTCGGCGTCCGACATCACCCCCTTGGAGGTCGACACGATCGAGATGCCGAGGCCGTTGAACACGCTGGGCAGCTTGTCGACCGCGACATACACCCGCCGGCCGGGCTTCGACACCCGGTGGATCTCGCGGATCACCGGGGCGCCGTCGAAATACTTCAGTTCCACCTCGATCTCGGGCCTGGCGCCGTCATGCTGCACCACTGCAAAGCTGCGGATATAGCCTTCCTGCTGCAAGACCCCGAGCACGTGCTCGCGCAGCCGCGAGGCCGGCGTCGATACCTTTGACTTGCCGCGCTCCTGGGCATTGCGGATCCGTGTCAACAGATCTCCGATCGGATCGGTCACGCTCATTTCCTAGTCTCTCCTTCGAACCCGGCTTACCAGCTCGACTTGACCATGCCAGGGATCAATCCCTGCGATGCCATCTCGCGCAACGCTATGCGCGACATCTTCACCTTGCGATAGAAAGCCCGCGGCCGGCCGGTCACCTCGCAACGGTTGCGGATGCGCACCTTGGCGGAATTGCGCGGCATTTCGGCAAGCTTGAGCTGAGCAGCGAAGCGCTCCTCCATGGGCTTGGCGCTGTCGTTGGCGATCGCCTTCAGCCGCGCCCGCTTGCCGGCATATCTCTCTACCAGCCGGCGGCGCCGGTTGTTCTTTTCGATCGAGCTTTTCTTCGCCATGGGGCTTCCTCTTGTCGCTCAGATTTTGCTCAGGCGGCCTGCTTGCGCGGCGCCGGGCGGCGGAACGGGAAATTGAAGGCTTCGAGCAGCGCCCTTGCCTCGTCGTCGGTCCTGGCGGTGGTGCAGATCACCACGTCCAGTCCCCACACCCGGTCGATCTTGTCGTAGTCGATCTCGGGGAAGATCAGGTGCTCCTTCAGGCCGGTAGCATAGTTGCCGCGTCCATCGAAACTGGTGGTCGACAGGCCGCGGAAGTCGCGGACCCGCGGCAACGCGATATTGATGAAGCGGTCGAGGAACTCGTACATGCGCGCCTTGCGCAGCGTGACCTTGACCCCGATCGGCATGTTCTCGCGGATCTTGAAGGTGGCGATCGAGGTGCGCGACTTGGTGATGACCGGCTTCTGGCCGGCGATCTTGGTCAATTCGCCCGCCGCCGTGTGGATGATCTTCGAGTCGGCGACAGCCTCGCCCACGCCCATGTTGAGGACGATCTTGTCGAGCGCCGGCACCCGCATGGGATTGGTGAAGCCGAATTTCTCGGTGAGCTGCGGACGGATCTCGCTCTCGTAGATCGCCTTCAGCCGCGGTACGTATTGGTCAGCCATCGATCACCTCCCCCGAGCGCTTGGCCACGCGCACCTTGCGGCCGTCCTCGAGTGCTTTGAAACCCACGCGCGTCGGCTTGCCGTCCTTGGGATCGGCATGGGCGATATTGGACAAATGGATCGGCATATCCTTGGTGATGATGCCGCCTTCCTGCGCCGCGGTCTGGCGCTGGTGACGGTGCACCTGGTTGATGCCCTGCACCACGGCGCGATTCTCCTTGGGGAGCATCTTCACCACGTTGCCGCTCTTGCCCTTGTCGCGGCCGGCCAGGACGACGACGCGGTCGCCCTTCTTGATTTTCTGCTTCAGCGCCATCTAAAGCACCTCCGGAGCCAGCGAAATGATCTTCATGTGGTTCTTGGCCCGAAGCTCGCGCGGCACGGGGCCGAAGATACGCGTGCCGACGGGTTCGCCCTGCGGGTTGATCAGCACCGCCGCGTTGCGGTCGAAGCGGATCACCGAACCGTCGATGCGGTGGATGTCCTTGGCGGTACGCACCACGACAGCCTTCATCACGCTGCCCTTCTTGACGCGGCCGCGCGGGATGGCGTCCTTGATCGACACCACGATGATGTCGCCCACCGAGGCATACCGGCGCTTCGATCCGCCGAGCACCTTGATGCATTGCACCCGGCGCGCGCCCGAATTGTCGGCGACGTCGAGATTTGTTTCTACCTGGATCATGGCGTCACTCGTCTTCCACCGCGTCGCGCCCCGGCATCCGGGGCCGCACTTCCAAATTCACGAACCATGCCCTCAGGCACTCGCCGCGTTGACCGTCTCGACCAGCTCCCAGCTCTTCAGTTTCGACATCGGCCGGCATTCCTGGATGCGGACGATGTCGCCGAGCTTGGCCGAATTCTTCTCATCGTGCGCATGGTACTTCTTCGACCGGCGCACGGTCTTCTTCATCACCGGATGGGTGAAGCGGCGCTCCACCCTGACCACGATGGTCTTGTCCGTTTTGTCGCTCACCACGACACCCTCGAGGATGCGCTTGGGCATGAACTTCAGGCCTCCATCGTCACTTCTGCGCCGCGCCGGCCGGCTTGGCGCGCTGCTCGGTCTTGATCCGGGCGATGTCGCGCCGCACCTGGCGGATGCGGGATGTATTCTCGACCTGACCGGTGGCCCTCTGGAAGCGCAGGTTGAACTGCTCCTTCTTGAGCTTCAGCAGCTCGTCCTTGAGCTGGTCCACGGTCAACTGTTTCACGTCACTGGCTTTCATGGGCCTGATCCTGTCGTCTTTCTCGCTTACTCGCCCAGCCGCGCCACGAAGCGCGTGCGAATGGGCAACTTGGCGGCGGCCAGCTTCAGCGCTTCTTCCGCGAGACCGCGCGGCACGCCGTCGATCTCGAACATGATCTTGCCGGGCGCCACCCGGCAGGCCCAGAATTCCGGCGTTCCCTTGCCCTTGCCCATGCGCACTTCGGTCGGCTTCTTGGACACCGGCACGTCCGGAAAGATGCGGATCCACACCCGGCCGGCACGCTTCATGTGGCGCGTCAAGGCCCGCCGCGCCGCCTCGATCTGGCGCGCCGTCACCCGCTCAGGTTCCATGGCCTTGAGGCCGAAGGAGCCGAAATTGAGCGCCGTCCCGCCCTTGGCGGTGCCGTGGATGCGGCCCTTGTGTTGTTTGCGGAACTTCGTCCGTTTCGGTTGCAGCATGGTTCTGTCCTGCCTTTTGAGGCCTTAATCCCGTCCGGCGCCGGCGTGCTCGCGTCGCCCGCTGGAGCGTCCGCCGTCGGCTGCCTCATTGGCGCGCTTGTCCTGGGCCATGGGATCCTGTTCGAGGATCTCGCCCTTGAAGATCCACACCTTGATGCCGATGGTGCCGTAGGCCGTCACCGCCACCGTGGTGCCGTAGTCGACATCGGCGCGAAGCGTGTGCAGCGGCACCCGGCCCTCGCGATACCACTCGGTGCGGGCGATTTCCGCCCCGCCGAGCCGCCCGGCGCAGTTGATGCGAATGCCCTCGGCACCCATGCGCTGGGCCGACTGCACGGCCCGCTTCATGGCCCGCCGGAAGGCGACACGGCGCTCGAGTTGCTGGGCGATGTTTTCCGCCACCAGCGTTGCATCGATCTCGGGCTTTCTCACCTCGACGATGTTGAGGTGGACTTCCGAGCCGGTCATCGCCGAGACGTCGCGGCGCAGTTTTTCGATATCGGCGCCCTTGCGCCCGATGACGACACCCGGACGGGCCGAATAGATGGTTACCCGGCACTTCTTGTGCGGCCGCTCGATCACCACCCGCGACACGCCCGCCTGCTTGAGCTGTTCCTTCAGGTGGCGGCGGATGCGCACGTCCTCGTGCAGCAGCTTGCCGTATTCGGCACCCTTGGCGAACCAGCGCGAATCCCAGGTGCGGTTGATGCCGAGCCGCAGCCCGATCGGATTGACTTTCTGACCCATCAGGCGGCCTCCTCGACCTGCTTGACCACGACGGTGAGCTGGCAGAAGAACTTCTGGATGCGCCCGACCCGGCCGCGCGCCCGCGGCGTCCAGCGCTTCATCACCATGTTCTTGCCCACATAGGCTTCCTTGACCACCAGCGCGTTGATGTCGAGATCGTGGTTGTTTTCTGCATTGGCAACAGCCAATTCCAGGGTTTTCTTCACATCCTGGGCGATGCGGCGGCGCGAGAAGGTCAGGTCGGCGAGCGCCGATTCCACCTTCTTGCCACGGATCAGCGCGGCAACATCGTTCAGTTTCTGCGGCGACACCCGCAAGAGCCGCGTCACGGCCTTGGCCTCGCTGGCATCGAGGGCGCGCGGTTTCGATCGCTTGGACATCGCTTACCTCTTTGCCTTCTTGTCCGACTGGTGGCCGTGGAAGGTGCGGGTCGGGGCGAATTCGCCCAGCTTGTGACCCACCATGTCCTCGCTCACCAGCACCGGGATATGCTTGTTGCCGTTGTGGACCGCGAAGGTGAGGCCAACGAACTGCGGCAGGATGGTGGAGCGCCGGCTCCATGTCTTGATCGCCTGGTTACGCCCCGAGGAGCGTACCGTCTCCGCCTTCTTCAGCAGATACCCGTCGACGAACGGGCCTTTCCAGAGTGAACGTGCCATGGGGCCTGCCCTTACTTCTTCTTCTTGCGCAGGTGACGGCTGCGCGCGATGTATTTGTTGGTCTCTTTGTTGCTGCGGGTCTTCTTGCCCTTGGTCGGCTTGCCCCACGGGGTCACCGGATGGCGTCCGCCGGAAGTACGGCCCTCGCCGCCGCCGTGCGGATGGTCAATGGGGTTCATGGCGACACCGCGCACGGTGGGACGACGCCCCATCCAGCGGCTGCGCCCGGCCTTGCCGATATTCTCGTTCATGTGGTCGGGGTTGGAGACCGCCCCCACCGTCGCCATGCATTCCGAACGCACCATGCGGGTCTCGCCCGACTTGAGGCGGATCAGGGCGTAGCCCTGGTCGCGGCCGACCAACTGCGCATAGGCGCCGGCCGAGCGGGCAATCTGGCCACCCTTGCCCGCCTTCATCTCGATATTGTGGACGATGGTGCCGACCGGCATGGCCGAAAGTGGCATGGCATTGCCCGGCTTCACGTCGACCTGGGGTCCTGAGACCACCTTGTCGCCGGCCTTCAGGCGCTGCGGCGCCAGGATATAGGAAAGCTCGCCGTCGTCGTAGCGCACCAGGGCGATGAAGGCGGTGCGGTTGGGGTCGAATTCGAGGCGCTCGACCGTTGCCTCGATGCCGTGCTTGGCGCGGCGGAAATCGACGATGCGATAGGTGCGCTTGTGCCCGCCGCCGCGCTGATAGGCGGTGATGCGGCCGTAGTTGTTGCGCCCGCCCGACTGCGTGAGGCCCTCGGTGAGCGCCTTTACGGGCTTGCCCTTCCAAAGCCCCGAGCGATCGACCGCCACCAGCTGGCGCTGGCCCGGTGTCGTCGGTTTGAATGTCTTCAATGCCATCTCAAATCCTCAGGTACGATCGATCCGCCTAGAGCCCGGTGGTCACGTCGATGGAGTGGCCTTCGGCCAGCGTCACGACGGCCTTCTTCCTGTCGCTCAAGCGGCCCTTGATGCCCTTGAAGCGCCGCACCTTGCCCTTGCGGTTCTGGGTGTTGACGGCCTTCACCTTGACCTTGAACAAGGCCTCGACGGCGGCCTTGATCTGCGGCTTGGTGGCGTCGCGCGCCACGTTGAACACCACCTGGTTGTTCTCGCCCAGCATGGTGGCCTTTTCGGTGATCGCCGGCGAGACGATCACGTCGTAATGTTTCTCGGTGGTCATTTGTAGCGCGCCTCCAGGGCTTCGACCGCCGCCTTGGTCAGCACCAGATGCTGGCGTCTCAGGATATCGTAGACATTGATGCCCTGCACCGGCAGCACATCGATGCCGTGAATGTTGCGCGCCGCCAGCGAGAAGTTGCCATCCAGCGTCGCGCCGTCGATGATCAGCGCATTGACCAGACCCAGCTTGCCGAACGCGGCCTTCAGATCCTTGGTCTTGGCGGCACCGGCCTCGGCCTTGTCGAGCACGATGAGTTCGGACGCCTTGAGCTTGGCCGACAGGGCATGCCGGAGCGCCAGCGCCCTCACCTTCTTGGGCAACTCGGTCGCATGGCTGCGTACACGCGGCCCATGCGCCTTGGCGCCGCCGATGAAGATGCCCGAGCGGCGGTTGCCGTGACGGGCCCGGCCGCCACCCTTCTGCTTGCCGAACCTGGCGCCGGTGCGGTTGATCTCGCCGCGCGGCTTGGTCTTGTGGGTGCCGGCCTGGCGTTTGGCGAGCTGCCACAGCACACAGCGCTGCAGGATATCCTCGCGCGGCTCCAGACCGAAAATGTGATCGGACAGATCGACATCGCCGGCCTTCTTGTCGGAAAGTGTCTTGACTTCGGCTTTCATGACCCGAACCCTACTCCTTGGCCTCAGCCGTTGTCGCACTCTCAGCCTCCGCCGCCGGCGTTGCCGCCGCGGGCGCTACCCCGACCGGGGCTGCATCGTTCTTGCGGAAGGCGCCCGGGAACGGCACGCCGTCCGGCAGCTTGCGCTTGACGGCATCGCGCAGCATCACCCAGCCGCCCTTGGAGCCCGGCACCGCGCCGCGCACCATGATGAGGCCGCGTTCGGCATCGGTGCTCACCACCTTGATGTTCTGGGTGGTGACCTTTTCCTGGCCCAGATGGCCGGCCATCTTCTTGTTCTTGAACACCTTGCCCGGATCCTGGCGGTTGCCGGTGGAGCCGTGGCTGCGGTGCGAGACGGAGACGCCGTGGGTGGCCCTCAGGCCCCCGAAGTTCCAGCGCTTCATGGCACCGGCAAAACCCTTGCCGATGGATATCCCCGAGACATCCACGAACTGGCCCGGCACGAAGTGATCGGCGGTGATCTCCGCGCCCACCTCGATCATGTTGTCGGGGGTCACGCGGAACTCCGCCACCTTGCGCTTGGGTTCCACCTTGACCTTGGCGAACAGTCCGCGCTCGGCCTGCGTGAGGCGCGAGGCCTTGGCAAGTCCTGCCCCCAGCTGCACCGCGGTGTAGCCGTTCTTTTCCTGCGTCTTCAGGCCGACAACCTGACAGTTCTCGACCTTGAGAACAGTCACCGGGATATGCTCACCTTGATCGGTGAACACCCGTGTCATGCCGACCTTCTGTGCGATGACACCAGAACGCATCGCTTCAGCTCCCATTATGCCCTGAAAACTCAGAGCTTGATCTCAACATCCACACCCGAGGCCAGGTCGAGCTTCATCAGCGCGTCCACCGTCTGCGGCGTGGGATCGACGATATCGAGCAGCCGGCGATGCGTGCGCATCTCGAACTGCTCACGGCTCTTCTTGTCGACATGCGGCGAGCGGTTCACGGTGAACCGTTCGATGCGCGTCGGCAGCGGCACCGGGCCCCGGACCTGAGCCCCGGTCCGTTTCGCGGTATTCACGATCTCGCGGGCCGACGTATCGAGAATTCGATGGTCGAAGGCCTTGAGACGGATGCGAATATTCTGTTTTTGCATGTCCCTTACTCGATGATGCCGGCCACCACGCCGGCGCCGACGGTGCGGCCGCCCTCGCGGATGGCGAAACGCAGCTTTTCTTCCATGGCGATCGGCGTGATCAGTTCAACCTCGAACGACACATTGTCCCCCGGCATCACCATCTCGGTGCCTTCCGGCAGCGTCACCACACCCGTCACATCGGTGGTGCGGAAGTAGAACTGCGGCCGGTAGTTGCCAAAGAACGGCGTGTGCCGCCCGCCTTCTTCCTTGGTCAGGATGTAGGCTTCCGCCTTGAACTTCTTGTGCGGCGTGATCGAGCCGGGCTTGGCCAGAACCTGCCCGCGCTCAACGCCTTCACGCTCCACACCGCGCAACAGGCAACCCACATTGTCGCCCGCCTCGCCGCGGTCCAAAAGCTTCCTGAACATCTCGACACCCGTCACCGTCGTCTTCGACGTGGTGCGGATGCCGACGATCTCCACTTCCTCGCCCACCTTGACGATGCCGCGCTCGATGCGTCCCGTCACCACCGTGCCGCGACCCGAAATCGAGAACACGTCCTCGATCGGCATCAGGAACGGCTGGTCCATGGGACGCTCGGGCTGCGGAATGTAGCTGTCAACCGCCGCCATCAGCTTGACGATCGATTCATGGCCCATCTCCGGGTTGCGGTCCTCCAGCGCACACAGCGCCGAGCCGCGCACGATCGGAATGTCGTCGCCCGGGAACTCGTACGAGCTCAACAGCTCGCGCACTTCCATCTCAACCAGTTCCAGCAATTCCTCATCGTCCACCTGGTCCACCTTGTTGAGGTAGACAACAAGCGCCGGAACGCCCACCTGGCGGGCCAGCAGGATGTGCTCGCGGGTCTGCGGCATCGGCCCATCGGCCGCCGAAACCACCAGGATCGCCCCGTCCATCTGGGCCGCACCGGTGATCATGTTCTTCACATAGTCGGCATGCCCCGGGCAGTCCACATGGGCATAGTGGCGGTTCGTCGTCTCATATTCCACGTGGCTCGTTGAAATGGTGATGCCGCGCGCCTTTTCCTCCGGCGCCTTGTCGATGTTGTCGTACGACGTGTAGGTCGCACCGCCCGTCTCCGCCAGCACCTTGGTGATCGCCGCCGTCAGCGTCGTCTTGCCGTGGTCAACATGACCAATGGTGCCGATGTTGCAATGCGGCTTGGTGCGCGCGAATTTCTCCTTGGCCATCTTCTCTAATCTCCGTCAGGCTTTGCGTGCTGGCTTTAAGGTTGCTGTTCAGGCGTATTTGGCGACGACTTCGTCGGCCACATTGCGTGGCACTTCGGCGTAGTGGTCGAATTGCATGGTGTAGGCGGCCCGGCCCTGGCTCATCGAACGCAGGTTGTTGACGTAGCCGAACATGTTGGCCAGCGGCACCATGGCGTTGACGATCTGGGCATTGCCGCGGGCATCGGTGCCGGCGATCTGGCCGCGCCTCGAATTGAGGTCGCCGATGACCGAGCCGAGATATTCCTCCGGGCTCACCACCTCGACCTTCATGATCGGCTCGAGCAGCACTGCACCTGCCTTCTGCATCGCCTCGCGCAAGGCTGCACGGCCGGCGATCTCGAAGGCGATGGCGGAAGAGTCGACCTCGTGATAGGCGCCGTCCACCAGGTCGACCTGCACGTCGACCACCGGGAAACCGGCGAGAACACCGGCGCCCATGACCGATTTGAGGCCCTTTTCGACGCCGGGGATGTATTCCTTGGGCACCGAGCCGCCGACCACCTTCGAATCGAACTTGAAGCCCGAGCCCTTCTCGCCCGGCGTCACGACGATCTTGATGCGGGCGAACTGGCCCGAACCGCCGGTCTGCTTCTTGTGGGTATAATCAACCTCGGTCTTGCGGGTGATGGTCTCGCGATAGGCGACCTGCGGGGCGCCGACATTGACATCGACCTTGTGGGTGCGCCTGAGAATGTCGACCTTGATGTCGAGGTGCAGTTCACCCATGCCCTTGATGATGGTCTGGCCCGAATCGATGTCGGTCGAGACGTAGAACGAGGGATCCTCCGCCGACAGCTTGGCCAGTGCCACGCCCATCTTTTCCTGATCGACCTTGGTCTTGGGCTCGATCGCCATCTCGATGACAGGATCGGGAAAATCCATCTTTTCCAGGATCACCGGCTTGGCCATGTCGCACAGGGTATCGCCGGTGCGGGTGTCCTTGAGGCCGACCAGCGCCACGATGTCGCCAGCATAGGCATCGGAGATCTCTTCGCGCGAATTGGCGTGCATCAGCACCATGCGACCGATGCGGTCGGCCTTGCCACGGGTCGAGTTGAGGATCGTCGTGCCCTTGGAGAGCTTGCCCGAATAGATGCGCGCAAAGGTCAGGACGCCGTAGGGGTCGTCCATGAGCTTGAAGGCCAGCATCGACAACGGCTCGTCGTCGGACGACTTGCGCACCACTTCTGCTTCGGTCTTGAGGTCGTGGCCCTTGATGGCCGGCACTTCCACCGGCGAGGGCAGATAATCGACAACCGCATCGAGCAACGGCTGCACGCCCTTGTTCTTGAAGGCCGAACCGCACAGCACCGGGAAGAAGGCCGCCGTGATGACCGCCTTGCGCAACAACCGCTTGATGGTCGCCTCGTCGATCTCCTCGCCGCCCAGATAGGCTTCCATCGCCGTCTCGTCGAGTTCGACGCAGGCCTCGACCATCTCGATGCGGGCCGCCTCGGCCTTGGCCTTGAGGTCGGCGGGGATCTCTTCGTCGTGGAACTCGGCCCCGAGGCCTTCGTCCTCCCACACCACCGCCTTCATGCGCACCAGGTCGATGATGCCGTGAAAATCATTCTCGGCGCCGATGGGAAGCTGGATGGCCACCGGGCGGGCGCCCAGCCGCGACTTGATGTCCTTGATGCAACGGTCGAAGTCGGCGCCGATCTTGTCCATCTTGTTGCAGAACACGATGCGCGGCACGCGGTACTTGTCGCCCTGGCGCCACACCGTCTCGGTCTGCGGCTCGACGCCCTGGTTGGAATCGAGCACGCACACCGCCCCGTCGAGCACGCGAAGCGAGCGCTCGACCTCGATGGTGAAGTCCACATGCCCGGGGGTGTCGATGATGTTGAGGCGCTTGCCCTTCCACTGGGTGGTGGTGGCGGCCGACGTAATGGTGATGCCGCGTTCCTGTTCCTGCTCCATCCAGTCCATGGTGGCCGCGCCATCATGCACTTCGCCGATCTTGTGGCTCTTGCCGGAATAATAGAGCACGCGCTCGGTCGTCGTCGTCTTGCCGGCATCGATGTGGGCCATGATGCCGAAGTTACGATAGTCTTCGATTTTGTGGGTGCGGGCCATGTCAGTCCAACTCCTGAGAAAACGTCACCAGCGGTAATGCGAGAAGGCGCGGTTCGCCTCCGCCATGCGGTGAGTGTCCTCCCTTTTCTTGACGGCCGTGCCACGGTTGTTGGCAGCGTCCATGAGTTCGCCCGACAGCCGGTCGATCATGGTGGTTTCGTTACGGTTGCGGGCCGCCGAGATCAGCCAGCGGATGGCCAGCGCCTGACGCCGCTCGGTGCGCACTTCCACCGGCACCTGGTATGTGGCGCCGCCGACCCGGCGCGAACGCACCTCGATCGACGGGGCGACATTTTCCAGCGCCTGGTGGAAGACCGCCAGCGGGTCCTGCCTGGCCTTGTCCTGGATCTTGTCGAAGGCGCCGTAGACGATATTTTCGGCGACCGACTTCTTGCCCTCGAACATCAGGTTGTTCATGAACTTCGACAACACGAGATCGCCGAACTTGGCGTCCGGGTTGATTTCGCGCTTTTCTGCGGAATGGCGGCGTGACATCTGAAGGTCTCTCTCTCAGCTCACTTCGGACGCTTGGCGCCGTATTTCGAACGGCGCTGGCGGCGTTTGGAAATGCCCTGCGTGTCGAGCACGCCACGGATGATGTGATAGCGCACGCCCGGCAGGTCCTTGACGCGGCCACCGCGGATCATCACCACCGAATGCTCCTGCAGATTGTGGCCTTCACCGGGGATGTAGCTGGTGACCTCGAAGCCGTTGGTGAGGCGAACGCGCGCCACCTTGCGCATGGCGGAGTTCGGCTTCTTGGGCGTGGTTGTGTAGACGCGGGTGCACACGCCGCGCTTTTGCGGGCAGGCCTGCATGGCCGGCACCTTGTTGCGCGTCGGCGGGGAGACCCGCGGCTTGCGAATGAGCTGGTTGATCGTCGGCATGTTGGCCTATCGTTTTCCGAACCTGATCCAAAACGTCTCTGCGAGCATTTTCAGCAAAAGTGTCGGCACTTTTGCGCTTCGAAAATGCGCCACTACAATCGAGCCGGCACGGCCTGGCCATCCAGACCGCAGATGAAAGCGAGCGCTGCGACATCCGGCTCAACCGATGTCTAGCGCCCAAAACCAGAGGACCTTCGAAGCCTTGGCCCCGAGGTCATGACCTGATCTCGTCAATCTTGCTTTCCATCAGCGTTTAACCGCACACGACGGTTACTGCCTGCGTCCTGAAAGCGGGCGGAACATACTCACGCGCCCTTGCGCCGTCAACCCCACCCGCAAACAAAGTTTTCCGCCATTTTTGAAGCGACCGGCGGCGATTTTGCCGGGCGGCACGATATTGACCGATTCCCGCCCCATCCCCGCCCACTGCGGCGGGCACTGTCGGCAACCGTCGGGCCGGCGATGCGTGACGATCATCTAGCGGAGAAAGATATGCAACCCACGAGCAAGCGACCGGCAGCCCCCTGGTGGCACGAACTCAACACCTGGCAGCCTGACGATGCCCGCGCCTTTTACGGCCGCACCCTGGGATGGCAGTTCGAACATGCCGACCTGCCGGACGGCCAGCCCTACTGGATCGCCCGCCGCAACGGCGAGCCGGTGGGCGGCATCTTCCCCCTTTCCGATCCGGCCTATGCCGGCATTCCCTCCCACTGGATGACCTATATGACGGTCACCGACATCGGCCATGCCGAGCGCACCGCGGTGTTCAACGGCGGCGAGGTGATGCGCGAGTCGTTCCACATTCCCGGCGTCGGCAAGCTGGCGGTGGTGAGCGACAGCGCCGGCGCCCTCATCGGCCTCATCGAGCCTGACCCGGTCCATGCCCTGGCGGCGGCGGAATAGCCGCATCGCCGGGCCTTTGTGACCTTTCGTCATTCCGGCGAAAGCCTTTGGCAACGTGCCGACCCGGCGACAACGTCCCGGTTGCCTTGGCATTGCCCAATCTGCTTAAAGTGCAATGACGTTGAATTCGACCATTGCACGGAAAGGGAGGCGGTGCCCGATGGAGGATCTGCAGGAACGACGCGTCCTGGTGACCGGCGCAAGCACCGGGATCGGCGCAGCGGCGGCGCGCGCCTTCGGTGAACGCGGCGCGCATGTCATCTTGCACTACAACCGCAACGCCGATGCGGCCGGGAGTGTGGCCGAGGCAATTGTGCAGGCCGGCGGGCACGCCGGCATCGTGCAGGGCGATCTCGCCCGCCGCGGTAAGGCAAGGCGGGTGGTCGAGGAAGCCGCCGCGCAACTGGGCGGGCTCGACGTGCTCATCAACAATGCCGGTTCGCTGGTCAGGCGCATGCCTTTCCTCGACATCGAGGATGATCTCATCGACGAGGTCTTCGATCTCAACGTGCGTTCCGTCATTGCCGCCTGCCAGGCGGCGATCCCCCATCTGCAACAGCGCCCGGGTGGTTGCATCATCAATGTCGGCTCGATCGCCGGCAACGACGGCGGCGGTTCGGGCTCGGCGCTCTATGCCTCTTCAAAAGCCTTCATCCACAACCTCACCCGCCACCTGGCGCGCGACCTCGGGGCGAAGGGTATCCGCGTCAACACCGTTTCCCCCGGCGTGATCGACACCCCGTTCCACGCCGCCACGCCGCCCGAGCGCATGGACGCCATGCGCAAGTCGGTGGTGCTGGGGCGTATCGGCCTGCCCGAAGAATGCGCCGGCACGTTCCTCTACCTGGCATCGCCGAAACTCAGCGGCTACGTGACGGGTCAGAACATTCACGTGAACGGCGGCCAATACATGCCGTGACGGCGGCCGAACAGCCGCCCCCTGCCCGTCTCTTGCTCTGTCGTCATTCCGGCGAAAGCCGGAATCCAGAGCCTTTCGGCCCCACGTCGCCTGCCGCCCCTGGCCCCCGGCTTCCGCCGGGGTGACGAGGCAGCAACGCCAACCGAACTGATCTCGCATCGCTCAGTCTGCATGCAAAAGGCCCGCCGGATCGCGCCGGCGGGCCTCTTTTTATGTCGTATTGGCGGGTTGCCTGCCTATTCGGCCGCCGGCAGCGCTGCCTTTTCCTCGTCCCTGGCGTTTTCCTCGAGGATGAGGCGGTCGCGCTTTTCGGCGATCTCCTTGAAGCGCGACAGCATCGAGCCGGTTCCGGCCGGGATCAGGCGGCCGACGATGACGTTTTCCTTCAGGCCATCGAGGGTATCGATCTTGCCGTTGACGGCGGCTTCGGTCAGCACCCGGGTGGTCTCCTGGAACGACGCCGCGGAGATGAACGAGCGGGTCTGCAGGCTCGCCTTGGTGATGCCCAACAGCACCGGCACCGCGGTGGCAGGCTCCAGGCCCTCCTCGATCAGCTTGGCGTTGATCTCGTCGAGTTCGATGCGGTCGAGCTGTTCGCCCGACAGCAGGCTCGTCGAGCCACCGGAATTGGTGACCTCCACCTTCTGCAGCATCTGGCGCACGATCACCTCGATGTGCTTGTCGTTGATCTGCACACCTTGCAGGCGGTAGACCTCCTGGATCTCGTTGACCAGATAGGCGGCAAGCTCCTCGACACCCTTGATCGCCAGGATGTCGTGCGGGGCGGGATGGCCGTCGAGCAGGAATTCCCCCTTCTCGATGTAGTCGCCTTCCTGCACCGGCAGGTGCTTGCCCTTGGGGATCATGTACTCAACCGGCTCCAGCGACTCATCGGACGGATTGATGCGGATGCGGCGCTTGTTCTTGTAGTCGCGCCCGAACTCCACGGTGCCTGAGATTTCCGCGATGACCGCATGGTCCTTGGGCCGGCGTGCCTCGAACAGCTCGGCAACGCGCGGCAGACCGCCGGTGATGTCGCGGGTCTTGGCGCTTTCCAGCGGGATACGCGCCAGAACGTCGCCGGCCTTGACCGGCGAGCCGGGTTCCACCGACAGGATGGCATCCACCGACAGGAGGTAGCGGGCATCGCCGCCGCGCGCCAGCTTGGCCACTTCGCCCGAAGCATCCTTGACGACAATCGCCGGCTTGAGATCGGAGCCGCGCGGATTGGAGCGCCAGTCCATGACGACGCGGTTGGTGATGCCGGTCGATTCTTCCGTCACCTCGCTCGCCGACACACCCTCGACCACGTCCTCGAAGTCGGCCGAACCGTCGACTTCGGTGATGATCGGCCTTGTGTAGGGGTCCCACTCGGCCAGGCGCGTGCCGCGCTTGACCTTGTCGCCATCGTCGACGAAGAAGCGCGAGCCGTGCACCACCTTGTGGACGGCGCGCTCGTTGCCCTGGGCATCCTCGATGACCACCACCATGTTGCGGCCCATGGCAATCAGCTTGCCGGACGAATCGCGCCCGAGGTTGCGATTGCGCATCCTGACGATGCCGTCCTGGTTGGCCTCGATGAAGCTTTCATCGAGCACCTGGGCGGTGCCGCCGATATGGAAGGTACGCATGGTGAGCTGGGTGCCCGGCTCGCCGATCGACTGGGCGGCGATGACGCCCACCGCCTCGCCCATGTTGACCGGCGTGCCACGCGCCAGATCGCGCCCGTAGCACTTGCCGCACACCCCGAACTTGGTCTCGCAGGTGAGCACCGAGCGGATGCGGATTTCGGCGATGCCAGCGGCCTCGATGCGCTCGACGTCTTCTTCCATGATCTCGTTGCCGGCCTTGACGATGGTCTCGCCCGACGGGTCGACCACGTCTTCAGCCGCCGTGCGGCCCAGCACCCGCATGCCGAGAGAGGCAATGACCTCGCCGGCATCGATGATCGGCCGCGCCGTGATCGAGTTCTTGGTGCCGCAATCGGCCTCGGTGATGATCGAGTCCTGCGCCACGTCGACAAGGCGCCGCGTCAGATAGCCGGAGTTGGCGGTCTTCAGCGCCGTATCGGCCAGACCCTTGCGGGCACCATGGGTCGAGTTGAAGTACTCGAGCACCGACAGGCCTTCCTTGAAGTTGGAGATGATCGGCGTCTCGATGATCTCGCCCGACGGCTTGGCCATGAGGCCGCGCATGCCGGCAAGCTGCTTCATCTGGGCCGGTGAGCCGCGGGCGCCCGAATGGGCCATCATGTAGATGGAGTTGATGGGCTTTTCGCGGCCCGTCTCGTCGTCCACATGCACCGCGGAGATGCGCGCCATCATTTCGTCCGCCACCCGGTCCGTGCACTTGGCCCAGGCGTCGACCACCTTGTTGTACTTCTCGCCCTGGGTGATCAGGCCGTCGATGTACTGCTGCTCGTACTCCTTCACCAGTTCGCGGCTCTCCTCCACCAGCTTTTCCTTGGTGTCGGGGATCTCCATGTCGTCCTTGCCGAACGAGATGCCCGCCTTGAAGGCGTTGTAGAAGCCGAGCCCCATGATGCGGTCGCAGAAGATGACCGTCTCCTTCTGGCCGCAATGGCGGTAGACGGCATCGATCATCCGCGAGATTTCGCGCTTGGTGAGCAGCTTGTTGCACAGATCGAGATTCATCCCCGGCACGCGCGGCAGATGCTCGCCGATCTTCATGCGGCCCGGCGTCGTCTCGTAGATCTTGGAGACCGGCTTGCCGTCATCGTCGAGAGAGCGGAAGCGGGCCTTGATCTTGGCGTGCAGCGTCACCACGCCGGCGCCCAGCGCATGCTCGATTTCGGCCATGGAGCCGAACACCATGCCCTCGCCCGGCTCGTTCTGGCGGATCAGCGACAGGTAATAGAGGCCGAGCACGATATCCTGCGACGGCACGATGATCGGCTGCCCGTTGGCCGGGTGCAGGATGTTGTTGGTCGACATCATGAGCACGCGGGCCTCGAGCTGGGCTTCCAGCGACAACGGCACATGCACCGCCATCTGGTCGCCGTCGAAGTCGGCGTTGAAGGCCGCGCACACCAGCGGATGCAACTGGATGGCCTTGCCCTCGATCAGCACCGGCTCGAACGCCTGGATGCCGAGGCGATGCAGCGTCGGGGCGCGGTTGAGCATCACCGGATGCTCGCGGATCACCTCATCGAGGATATCCCAGACTTCCGGCTTTTCCTTCTCGACCAGCTTTTTCGCCTGCTTGACGGTGGACGACAGGCCCTTGGCGTCGAGCCGCGAATAGATGAACGGCTTGAACAGTTCGAGCGCCATCTTCTTGGGCAGGCCGCACTGGTGCAGCTTCAGTTCCGGGCCGACCACGATGACCGAGCGGCCGGAATAGTCGACGCGCTTGCCGAGCAGGTTCTGGCGGAAGCGTCCCTGCTTGCCCTTCAGCATGTCGGCGAGCGACTTCAGGGGCCGCTTGTTGGCCCCGGTGATGACACGGCCCCGCCGGCCGTTGTCGAACAGCGCATCGACGGCTTCCTGCAGCATGCGCTTTTCGTTGCGGATGATGATGTCCGGCGCCCGCAACTCGATCAGCCGCTTCAGGCGGTTGTTGCGGTTGATGACGCGGCGGTAGAGGTCGTTGAGGTCGGAGGTGGCAAAGCGCCCGCCATCGAGCGGCACCAGCGGGCGCAGCTCCGGCGGGATCACCGGCACCTGGGTGAGGATCATCCATTCCGGCTTGTTGCCAGATTCGATGAAGCCCTCGATGATCTTGAGGCGCTTGGCGAGCCGCTTGGGCTTCAGTTCGGTGGTCGATTCGGCGATCTCCTGGCGGATATCCTCCTTCAGCTTCTCCAGGTTGATGCCCATGAGAAGCTCGCGGATGGCTTCCGCGCCGATGCTGGCGGTGAACGAATCCTGCCCGTACTGGTCCTGCGCCATCAGGTACTCCTCTTCCGAGAGGAGCTTCAGCGGCTTGAGCGGCGTCAGGCCCGGTTCGAGCACGATGTAGTTCTCGAAATAGAGAACCCGCTCGATGTCCTTGAGCGTCATGTCGAGCAGCAGGCCGATGCGCGACGGCAACGACTTGAGGAACCAGATGTGGGCAACCGGTGCGGCCAGTTCGATATGACCCATGCGCTCGCGGCGCACCTTGGCCAGCGTCACCTCGACGCCGCATTTCTCGCAGATGATGCCCTTGTACTTCATCCGCTTGTACTTGCCGCACAAGCACTCGTAGTCCTTGATGGGACCGAAGATGCGGGCGCAGAACAGGCCGTCGCGCTCCGGCTTGAAGGTCCGGTAGTTGATGGTCTCGGGCTTCTTGATCTCGCCGTAGGACCACGACAGGATCTTTTCCGGCGAGGCGATGGCGATGCGGATATTGTCGAAAGTCAGCGGCGCGCCGGGCGTGCTGAAAATGTTCATGACCTCTTGGTTCATGACGATGTGGTCTCCTTTGCGCGGATGGGCAGTCCGCTTTTCAGGGCTTGACCCAGGGTTTGCGGAAGGCGATGAGCCAATCGGCCTTCCAGGGCCCGCCCGCCGCAGGGCTTAGGGCCCATTTGCGGCGGGAAGGCGGCAATTGTGGTTGACACGTACGCTATGACTGCGACCCCTGCAGGTCCACGTTGAGACCCAGCGAGCGCATTTCCTTGACCAGCACGTTGAAGCTTTCAGGGATGCCGGCCTCGAACGAATCGTCGCCACGCACGATGGATTCATACACCTTGGTGCGTCCGGCCACGTCGTCCGACTTGATGGTCAGCATCTCCTGCAGCGTATAGGCGGCGCCATAGGCCTCCAGCGCCCACACCTCCATTTCGCCGAAGCGCTGGCCGCCGAACTGCGCCTTGCCGCCCAGCGGCTGCTGGGTGACGAGGCTGTAGGGGCCGATGGAACGGGCGTGGATCTTGTCGTCGACCAGATGGTGCAGCTTCAGCATGTAGATGTAGCCCACCGTCACGTTGCGGTCGAACGGCTCGCCGGTGCGCCCGTCATAGAGCGTCACCTGGCCCGATGTATTGAGGCCCGCCTCTCTCAGCAGGTGCGAAATATCCTCCTCGCGCGCACCGTCGAACACCGGTGTTGCGATCGGCACGCCACCGGTGAGCTGCTGGGCGAACGCGGCGATTTCCTCATCGTTCAAGGCGGTCACCGGCTGCGACTTGCCATAGATGCGGCCGATCTCGTCGCGCATGGCCTTGGCCTTGCCGCTCTCGTGATAGGCCTCCAGCAGGTCGCCGATCTTGCGCCCGAGACCGGCGCAGGCCCAGCCCAGATGGGTTTCGAGAATCTGCCCGACATTCATGCGGCTCGGCACGCCGAGCGGGTTGAGCACGATATCGACCGGCTTTCCGTCCTCCAGATAAGGCATGTCCTCGTCCGGCACGATGCGCGACACGACACCCTTGTTGCCGTGGCGTCCGGCCATCTTGTCGCCGGGCTGGATCTTGCGCTTCACGGCGACGAAGACCTTGACCATCTTCATCACGCCCGGAGGCAGTTCATCGCCGCGCTGGAGCTTTTCGACCTTGTCGAGGAAGCGGTCTTCCAGGCGCTTCTTGGCGTCCTCGTACTGCTGGCGCATGGCCTCCAGTTCGGAAAGGTTCTTCTCGTTCTGGAGTGCGATGTTCCACCATTGCGAGCGCGGCATGTCGTCGAGCAGGCTCTGGGTGATCTTGCCTTCGATCTTGTAGCCCTTGGGACCGCCCGCCGCCATCTTGCTGGTGAGGAAGGCGCCGAGACGGCCATAGGAATTGCGGTCGAGGATCGCCAGTTCGTCGTCGCGGTCCTTGGCGAGACGCTCGATTTCCTCGCGCTCGATGGCCAGAGCGCGCTCGTCCTTGTCGATGCCGTGGCGGTTGAACACCCTCACCTCGACCACCGTGCCGGAAACCCCCGGCGGCAGCCTGAGCGAGGTGTCGCGCACATCCGATGCCTTCTCGCCGAAGATGGCGCGCAAAAGCTTTTCTTCCGGCGTCATCGGGCTTTCGCCCTTGGGGGTGATCTTGCCCACCAGGATGTCGCTCGGCTTCACTTCCGCGCCGATATAGACGATGCCGGCCTCGTCGAGGTTCTTGAGCGCCTCTTCGCCGACATTGGGGATATCGCGGGTGATCTCCTCCGGACCCAGCTTGGTGTCGCGGGCCATGACGTCGAACTCCTCGATGTGAATCGAGGTGAAGACGTCATCGCGCACCATGCGCTCCGACAGGAGGATCGAGTCCTCGAAGTTGTAGCCGTTCCACGGCATGAACGCGACCAGCACGTTCTGGCCGAGCGCCAGATCGCCGAGGTCAGTCGACGGCCCGTCGGCGATGATGTCGCCGGCGACGATCTTGTCGCCCATCCTGACCAGCGGGCGCTGGTTGATGCAGGTGTTCTGGTTGGAACGCTGGAACTTCGACAGGGTATAGATATCGACGCCCGACTTGGTCGGATCGGTCTCTTCGGTCGCCCGGATGACAATTCGCTTGGCATCCACCTGATCGACCACGCCGGTCCGCCGGGCGGTAATGGCTGCCCCCGAATCGCGGGCCACCACCGCTTCCATGCCGGTGCCGACAAGCGGCGCCTGGGTGCGCACCAGCGGCACCGCCTGGCGCTGCATGTTGGAGCCCATGAGGGCGCGGTTGGCGTCGTCGTTTTCGAGGAACGGGATGAGCGCGGCTGCCACCGAGACAAGCTGCTTCGGCGACACGTCCACATAGTCGACGCGATCGGCCGGCACCAGCAGCACATCGCCCGAATGACGCGCGATCACCAGTTCCTCGGCGAACTTGCCGTCCTTGGTGAGCGCCACGTTGGCCTGCGCCACATGGTGCTTGCCTTCCTCGATGGCCGACAGATAGACCACGTCATTGGTCACCTTGCCGTTCACCACCTTGCGGTAGGGCGTCTCGATGAAGCCGTACTTGTTCACCCGCGCATAGGTGGCGAGCGAGTTGATGAGGCCGATATTCGGGCCTTCCGGCGTCTCGATGGGGCAGATGCGGCCGTAATGGGTCGGATGCACGTCGCGCACCTCAAAGCCCGCCCTTTCACGCGTCAGACCGCCCGGGCCAAGCGCCGACAGGCGCCGCTTGTGGGTGATTTCCGAAAGCGGATTGGTCTGGTCCATGAACTGCGAGAGCTGCGAGGAGCCGAAGAACTCGCGCACCGCGGCGGCCGCCGGCTTGGCGTTGATCAGATCGTGCGGCATGACGGTGTCGATGTCGACCGAGGACATGCGCTCCTTGATGGCGCGCTCCATGCGTACCAGGCCCAGCCGGTACTGGTTTTCCATCAGTTCGCCCACCGAGCGCACCCGGCGGTTGCCGAGATGGTCGATGTCGTCGATCTCGCCCTTGCCGTCGCGCAGGTCGGCCAGCGTCTTGACCACCGCGAGGATGTCCTCGCGCCTCAGGGTGCGCATGGTGTCGGGCGCATCGAGATCGAGGCGCATGTTCATCTTCACCCGGCCCACGGCCGAGAGATCGTAGCGCTCGCTGTCGAAGAACAGGCCGTTGAAGAGGGCTTCCGCGGTCTCGCGCGTCGGCGGTTCGCCCGGCCGCATCACCCGGTAGATTTCCAGCAGCGCCTGTTCGTAGCTCTCCGCCTTGTCGGCCTTCAGCGTGTTGCGGATATAGCCGCCGGTGTTGATCTGGTCGATGTCGAGCACGTTGAACTGGGTATAGCCCGCCGCCGTCAGCTGCTCGAGCAGCTTGGCGTCGATCTCGTCGCCCGCCTCGGCATAGATCTCGCCGGTCTCCGGGTTGACCAGTTCGTCGCCCAGGAACAGCCCGTTGAGGTCCTCGTCCTGGACCAGAAGGTCCTTCAGACCATCGTCGGCGAGCTTCTTGGCGAGGCGCGGGGTGATCTTCTTGCCGGCCTCGACCGCCACCTTCTTGGTCTTGGCGTCGATCAGGTCGGTTGTCGGCTTGGCGCCGCGGAAGCGCTGGGCATCGAAGGGAGTGCGCCAGCCGTCCTTGGTCTGGGTATAGGGGACGGTGGAATAGAAGTGATGCAGGATCTGCTCGCCGTCGAGCCCGAGCGCATACAACAGCGTCGTCACCGGCAGCTTGCGCCGGCGGTCGATGCGCACATGGATGATGTCCTTGGCGTCGAACTCGAAGTCGAGCCACGAGCCGCGATAGGGTATGATGCGCGCCGCGAACAGCAGCTTGCCGGAGGAATGGGTCTTGCCGCGGTCATGGTCGAAAAAGACGCCCGGCGAACGGTGCATCTGTGACACGATCACCCGCTCGGTGCCGTTGACCACGAAGGTACCGTTCTTGGTCATGAGCGGCATGTCGCCCATGTAGACGTCCTGTTCCTTGATGTCCTTGACCGAGCGGGCCTGGGTATCGGGGTCGATCTCGAACACGATAAGGCGCAGCGTCACCTTGAGCGGGGCGGCATAGGTCATGCCGCGCTGCTGGCACTCGTCCACATCGTATTTGGGCTGCTCGAAGTCGAAACGCACGAATTCCAGCAGCGACTGGCCGGTGAAGTCGGAAATCGGGAACACCGACTTGAACACCGCCTGCAGGCCGTCGTTGGCGCGCCCGCCCTCGGGCTCCACCATCTGCAGGAACTGATCGTAGGATTCCTTCTGGACCTCGATCAGGTTGGGCATCTCCGCCACTTCCGCGATGTGCCCGAAAAACTTACGAACGCGCTTGCGACCGTTGAACGTCTGCGTCATGTGAGTTCCTTCGTAAGTGACGTCTGTCAAGCCTGTAGCAGCTTGCCTCACGGCCCTTGCAAGGGCCGCGGGGAAAGCTGCCTGTTAATCAAAACCAACCATCGTTCGGGCCGGCGGCAGCGCCCGGTGTGACCCGGCCGCTGCCCACCGAAAACGCCTTACTTCAATTCCACCGTCGCGCCGGCGGCTTCGAGCTTCTTCTTCAGCTCTTCGCCCTCGGCCTTGGAAACGGCTTCCTTGACGGTCTTGGGAGCGCCCTCGACCAGGTCCTTGGCTTCCTTCAGGCCAAGCCCGGTGATGGCGCGGACTTCCTTGATGACCTCGATCTTCTTGTCGCCGAACTTGGCGAGAATGACATCGAATTCGGTCTGCTCTTCCACGGCGGCAGCGGGAGCCGCAGCGGCGGCAACAGCCACCGGCGCGGCGGCGGAGACGCCCCACTTTTCCTCGAGCATCTTTGAAAGCTCGGCTGCCTCCATCACGGTGAGGCCCGAGAGGTCGTCGACGATTTTTGCAAGATCAGCCATGTATACACTCTTTCTTCGATCGGTTGAACCAGGTTCTAAGAGGCGAAACCGTCAGGCGGCCTCGCTCTTGGTGGCATAGGCGTTGAGGACCCGCGCCAGCTGACCGGCAGGCGCCTGCAGCACACCCGCGATACGGGTGGCCGGCGTCTGGATCATGCCGACGAGCCTTGCTCTCAATTCATCGAGCGAAGGCAGTTCCGCCAGCGCCTTCACGCCTGAGGCATCGAGCATCGTCGCCCCGAACGCACCACCCACAACGACCAGCTTGTCGTTTTGCTTGGCGAATTCGATGGCGATCTTGGGAGCCGCCACGGGGTCGGCCGAATAGGCCAGCATCGTGGGACCCGTCAGGATATCGCTCAATCCCGAGGCCTGAGTGCCGTCAAGAGCAAGCCGTACCAGGCGATTCTTGGCGACTTTCAATCGCCCGCCGGCACCGGCCATGCGGCCACGCAGATCGTTGATCTGCGGAACCGTGAGGCCGAGATTGTGGGCCACGACGATCACTCCGGTGCTCGCAAACACCTGATTGAGGGTCGTGACGAGCTCTTTCTTTTCGGCTCTATCCACTTGCTCTCTCCAGTTTGGCCCTTTAGCCTGCGGCCCCCTCGATCAGGGACCATCGGCTAAAAGGGCCGGTGGACCAACCGCCGGAAACTCAATCACCGACCGAAAAGCGGCAGGTGAAACGCTTCAAGCGGCGCTCACTCGCCTGCCCGCCCCCTTGTTCCGTCGGCATTGCCGGCCGGACAGACGGGGACTGGAGATGTTCGAACCGATCCGCCCGTTACCCGGTTTCCCGGTTGGCAAGGCCAAATCCGTCTTCACACCCATCTCATGCAGGCTGGTCTTTTAAGCAGCACCTTCTCAAACGATGGTCCTGCGCCTGCAATCTCGGACAGGTTCGGCACGCACGATCCTTTATTCAAACTCTCAAGGACCGGCTGCCAACCGGTTGCGGGAAAAGATTTTTCCCGCCGCCGGAAACCCAATAGAACATCTCAGGCGGTGGCGACCGCCAGCGATGCCAGATCGACCTTCACGCCCGGCCCCATGGTGGAGCTGAGCGAAACCTTCTTCAGATAGGTGCCCTTGGCACCCTGCGGCTTGGCTTTCACCACCGCATCGACGAATGCCCGGATGTTGCCGGCGATGGCATCTTCGCCAAAACTCGCCTTGCCGACGCCGCCATGCACGATGCCGGCCTTTTCCACCCGGAATTCCACCGAGCCGCCCTTGGCTGCCTTCACCGCGCCCGCCACATCCGGCGTCACGGTGCCGACCTTGGGGTTCGGCATCAGGCCGCGGGGGCCCAGAACCTTGCCCAGGCGGCCGACCAGCGGCATCATGTCGGGCGAAGCGATGGCACGATCGAAGTTGATCTGGCCCTTCTGGATGGCTTCCACCAGGTCCTCGGCCCCGACGATGTCGGCGCCGGCCTTCTTGGCCTCTTCGGCCTTGTCGCCCTTGGCGAACACCGCCACGCGCACCGTGCGGCCCGAACCATTGGGCAACAGGCACACACCGCGCACCATCTGGTCGGCGTGACGCGGGTCGACGCCCAGGTTGAGCGCCACCTCGACGGTTTCGTCGAACTTGGCGGTAGCGCGCGCCTTGACCAGCTTCACCGCCTCATCGAGGCTGTAGGCCTTCGCCCGGTCGATCCCTTCGCGGGTGGCGGCAACTCTTTTTGCAATGTGTGTCATGGCCGTTACCCCACCACCTCGATGCCCATGGAGCGTGCCGAGCCGGAAATGATCTTGGCGGCGGCATCGATGTCGCGGGCGTTCAGGTCGACCAGCTTCTTTTCGGCGATCTCGCGCACCTGCGCCATGGTGACCCTGCCCACCGGGGCTGCACGCCCGGGCTCCTTGGAGCCGGCATTGAGCTTGGCCGCCTTCTTCAGGAAGTGCGAGGCCGGCGGCGTCTTCATGGAAAAGACGAAGGATTTGTCCTGGAAGGCGGTAATCACCACCGGAATGGGCGCACCTTGCTCCATCTGCTGGCTGGCCGCGTTGAAGGCCTTGCAGAATTCCATGATGTTGAGGCCGCGCTGGCCGAGCGCCGGGCCGATGGGCGGCGACGGGTTGGCCTGGCCGGCCGGCACCTGCAGCTTGATATAACCGAGTATCTTCTTTGCCATCTCTTTAGTGTCCCTCGCCTGCCCGTTACCGGGACCGGCTGCTTGAGGTTAGTGGTCCGGCGGCAAAACCGCCTCCCACCGCACAAACGGCGAGGCCGAAAGGCTCTATCCCTAGAGCTTTTCGACCTGACCGAATTCCAGTTCCACCGGCGTCGGCCGGCCGAAGATCGACACCGCGACCTTTACCCGCGCGCGCTCCTCGTCCACTTCCTCGATCAGCCCGTTGAACGAGGCGAACGGCCCGTCGGCGACGCGCACCTGCTCGCCGACCTCGAAACTGATCGACGGGCGCGGGCGTTCGATGCCTTCCTTCACCTGATGCAGGATGCGCAGGGCCTCCTCTTCGGTGATGGGGATCGGCTTCTTATCCGATCCGAGAAAGCCTGTCACCTTCGGCGTGTTCTTGATCAGATGGTAGGCCTGATCGGTCATTTCCATCTTTACCAGCACATAGCCGGGAAAAAATCTGCGTTCCGAGGTGATCTTGCGGCCGCGCCGCTGCTCCACCACCTCTTCGGTCGGCACCAGGATTTCCTCGAACAGGTCGCCGAGGCCCTTGGCCACCGACTGCTCGCGGATCGAATCGGCCACCTTCTTTTCGAAGTTCGAGTAGGCGTGAACGATGTACCAGCGCTTTGTCATGTTCTCTCAAATCCGCCAAATCCGGCCAAATCCGGCCTCAAAGGCCGTAAAGCAGCTTTTCCACAGCCCAGTGCAGCGCCGCGTCCACGCCAAAGAAGAACAACGCCGCCAGCGCCACCATGATCATCACCATGACGGTGGTGATCATCGTTTCCCGGCGGGTCGGCCAGGTCACCCTCGCGGTTTCCTGGCGCACCTGCTGGATGAACTGGAACGGGTTGGTCTTTGCCATGTTCTTTCTTTTCGGCTCCCATTTGGAGCCCGTTGGCCATCCTGCCTCAAGCAGCGGGCTGGCGCTCATTCACTTCGACCTCATCGCCGGTGGCAGGGGCGGAGGGTCTCGAACCCCCGACCTGCGGTTTTGGAGACCGCCGCTCTACCAACTGAGCTACACCCCTAATCAGGTCGCCTCCGGTACCGGGCGAAAAGCCGGTCCCTTACTCGATGATGCCGGCCACCACGCCGGCGCCGACGGTGCGGCCGCCCTCGCGGATGGCGAAACGCAGCTTTTCTTCCATGGCGATCGGCGTGATCAGTTCGACCTCGAACGACACATTGTCCCCCGGCATCACCATCTCGGTGCCTTCCGGCAGCGTCACCACACCCGTCACATCGGTGGTGCGGAAGTAGAACTGCGGCCGGTAGTTGCCAAAGAACGGCGTGTGCCGCCCGCCTTCTTCCTTGGTCAGGATGTAGGCTTCCGCCTTGAACTTCTTGTGCGGCGTGATCGAGCCGGGCTTGGCCAGAACCTGCCCGCGCTCAACGCCTTCACGCTCCACACCGCGCAACAGGCAACCCACATTGTCGCCCGCCTCGCCGCGGTCCAAAAGCTTCCTGAACATCTCGACACCCGTCACCGTCGTCTTCGACGTGGTGCGGATGCCGACGATCTCCACTTCCTCGCCCACCTTGACGATGCCGCGCTCGATGCGTCCCGTCACCACCGTGCCGCGACCCGAAATCGAGAACACGTCCTCGATCGGCATCAGGAACGGCTGGTCCATGGGACGCTCGGGCTGCGGAATGTAGCTGTCAACCGCCGCCATCAGCTTGACGATCAATTCATGGCCCATCTCCGGGTTGCGGTCCTCCAGCGCACACAGCGCCGAGCCGCGCACGATCGGAATGTCGTCGCCCGGGAACTCGTACGAGCTCAACAGCTCGCGCACTTCCATCTCAACCAGTTCCAGCAATTCCTCATCGTCCACCTGGTCCACCTTGTTGAGGTAGACAACAAGCGCCGGAACGCCCACCTGGCGGGCCAGCAGGATGTGCTCGCGGGTCTGCGGCATCGGCCCATCGGCCGCCGAAACCACCAGGATCGCCCCGTCCATCTGGGCCGCACCGGTGATCATGTTCTTCACATAGTCGGCATGCCCCGGGCAGTCCACATGGGCATAGTGACGGTTCGTCGTCTCATATTCCACGTGGCTCGTTGAAATGGTGATGCCGCGCGCCTTTTCCTCCGGCGCCTTGTCGATGTTGTCGTACGACGTGTAGGTCGCACCGCCCGTCTCCGCCAGCACCTTGGTGATCGCCGCCGTCAGCGTCGTCTTGCCGTGGTCAACATGACCAATGGTGCCGATGTTGCAATGCGGCTTGGTGCGCGCGAATTTCTCCTTGGCCATCTTCTCTTTCCTGTTTTCGCGGTGGTGACCGCCATAATCTCGTCCGACCCGGGGCTTTGTCTCGCCGCTGACCGCTCCCCTTAAAGGGCGCCGGGTTTCCTGGAGCGGGTGAGGGGAATCGAACCCCCGTCTTCAGCTTGGAAGGCTATTGCTCTACCATTGAGCTACACCCGCCTCGGGTACTTCAACTCCTTCGACCAACCTGCCGGTTCCAAACCCTTTTTTCCTGCGCCTGCGCGATTGCCTGGCGGTTGGCCGGGCTGGTGGAGGGGGTTGGATTCGAACCAACGTAGGCGTAGCCAACGGGTTTACAGCCCGTCCCCTTTAGCCACTCGGGCACCCCTCCAGGACCATGGATTCGGCATCTAGGCAGCGCAATACATCACACCCGGCCTTGCGAGCCGGGTGCGACCGGCCGCTTTATGCAAGCCCTGCCCGGCCTTGTCAACCGGATTCGCCGGGTTCCGCCAATCACTTCGCGTTGTCCGGACTCCAGTTCTGAACCTAGTCCTTCTTGGCCAGTTCATCATCGCGCGCCGCCGCTTCGGCGCTGCGCTTTTTCTCCGCCAGCCGCACCATGTAGATGGCGACCTCGTAAAGCCCGATCAGCGGAATGGCCAGGCCGATCTGCGAAAACGGATCGGGCGGGGTAAAAATGGCCGCCAGCGCCACCACACCGACGATGGCATAGCGCCGGCCGTGTTTCAGTTGCTGCGACGTGATGATGCCGACCCGCCCCAGAAGCGTGAGCACCACCGGCATCTGGAAGCAGATGCCGAAGGCGAGGATCAGCGTCATCACGAGGCTGAGATATTCGCTCACCCTGGGCAGCAGTTCGATCTGTGCCTGGCCGTTGCCGCCGGTCTGCTGGAAGCTGGCGAAGAACCGCAAGGCCGCCGGCATGATGATGAAGAACACCACCGCCCCGCCCATGACGAAGAGGATCGGCGTGGCGATAAGGTAGGGCCGGAAGGCGTCGCGCTCGTTCTTGTAGAGGCCGGGCGCCACGAACTTGTAAATCTGCAGGGCAATCAGCGGAAAGGCGATGCACAAGCCGCCGAACATGCCGATCTTGAGCTGGGTGAAGAAGTATTCCTGCGGTGCGGTATAGATGAGGCGCAACGGGTGGTCGCTGCCGATGGCCCAGCGATAGGGCCACAAAAGGAAATTGAAGATCGGCGTTGCTACCGCGAAACAGGCGATGAAGGCGATCAGGAAGCCGATGCAGGCCCTGATGAGCCGCGTCCTGAGCTCCAAAAGGTGCTCCATCAGCGGCGCCTCGGTGGAGTCGATGTCTTCCTTGCTCATGTCCGTGGGCGCGTCCACTAACTGACCGCCTTGCCGGCTTTTTCACCGGCGACCGGCTTGTCGGGCGCGGGCGCCGGGGCCGGTTCGCTGCTTGCGGTCTGGGCGGGCTTGGCAGCTTCGGCCGGCGCATCGGCCTTGGCGCCGTTGCCGGAAGACGCCGCCGGCTTGGTCACGCTGTCCTCGATGGCGCTCTTGATGTCGGCGTTGGATTTCTCGATATCGGTGACGGTGAAGTTGGACATCTTGTTGATGTCGGCCTTCACCTCATCGAGGCCGGCCTCCTTGGTCGCCTCGTCCAGATGGCGCTGGAATTCGCGTGCCATCGACCGCATCTTCGACGTGAACTGGCCGATGGTGCGCAACACCTTCGGCAGGTCCTTGGGTCCGATGACGATCAGCGCCACGATCGCGATGACGACGAGCTCGCTCGAACCTATGCCAAAATCGAACATGTGCGGCGCCATCCTTCACGCGCGCAAGCCGCCCCGGCCGACAATCGGTCCCGGCTGAGCGGCACATCCAAAGCCGGTCGAGCCTAGCTCTTGGCCTCGCTGTGGGAATTGGCGTCGACCTTGGTCGCCCGATCGGCGTCCTGCTCGATCGACTTGGCCGTGTCGGCGGCATTGGCCTCGTCTTCGGCCAGGCCCTTCTTGAAGCTCTTGATGCCCTTGGCGACGTCACCCATCAGGTTTGATATCTTGCCGCTGCCGCCGAACAACACAAGCACCACGGCCAACAGGATCAGCCAGTGCCAAATTGAAAAGCTACCCATAGTCTCCAACTCCCTCGGTTCCACCCGCGTCCTGGCCCCTCGGGACCATCCGTTGGGCCGCACTATCGCAAAAACGCCGACGCCCCGCAACCAAGCCGGCACAAGCGCAACCGCGCTCGTTCAAACTTCATTCTCATATGGTTATCGCCGAGCGGATTTGCAAAGCCCGCATTCGGCCGCAGCACGCCGGGCGACGCGGTTCTCCTGCCTCAGTCCCGCTCGTCCTCGCCGGCAACCGCCTCGGGCAGGTCCATTTCCAGTGCCGGCAGGTCGTCGCCCTCGCCCACCGGATCCTCATCCGGGCCTAACGCATCATCGGACGGCGGCGACGGCACCAGGAAGTCGGGCGGCAGGTTCTGGTCGAGCAGGCCCGCCGCCTTCAGTTCGTTGAGCCCCGGCAGATCGCCGGTCTCGTTGAGGCCGAAATGCTCCAGGAAACCCGGCGTCGTGCCGTAGGTGACGGGACGGCCCGGCGTACGCCGCCGCCCGCGCAGCTTCACCCAGCCGATTTCCATCAACGTGTCGAGCGTACCCTTGGAAATGGCGACCCCGCGGATTTCCTCGATGTCGGCGCGGGTGACCGGCTGGTGATAGGCAATGATCGCCAGCGTCTCCAGCGCTGCCCGCGACAGCCGGCGCTGCTCCACCGCCTCGCGGCGCAACAGGAAGCTCAAATCGCCCGCCGTGCGGAACGCCCAGCGCCCGTCGACCTGCACCAGGTTGACGCCACGGCGGTGATAGAAATGGCGCAATTCCTCCAAAACGGCCACCACGTCGGTTCCCGCCGGCAGGACCGAGGCGATGTCGTCGGCGGCCACCGGCCCGGCGGCGGCGAACAGTACCGCCTCCACCACGCGGAGCGCATGGGCGGCATCGGCGCCGGGATGCATGGCCACGGTATCCTCCGTGTCGCCTCCCTCGGCCGAAGGCTCGGCGGATCGTACCAGGCTCATCGTCTTGGCCATGGGCTCGGGACTCCTTCAGGATACGGCACGGACGGGACGCAGGGCCCGGCGGCGCATGAATATGGGTTTGAAGGCCCCCTCCTGGCGCAGTTCCAGGTGGCCTTCGCGGGCCAGTTCGAGGCCGGCCGACAGCGATGAAGCCAGCACCGTGCGGCGGCGTTCGGGTTCGATGAGGTATTCGGCCATCCATTGATCGAGCGGACTCCAGTCGTCCATCACCCCGATGAGGCGCTCCAGCACCGCGCGGGCCTCCTTGATCGACCAGGTGGGCAGCGGTCTGACGGTATAGTGGCGCACGCTCGCCCGCCGCTGGCGGCGCTCGGCATAGGCCTTCAGCAGGTCGATCAGGTTGTCGGCGTAAGTCTCCTCGGTGACGACGACAAGCGGCTCGGGCTGGCCGCGCTGGAAGACATCGCGGCCGAGCACGTTGCGGGCCATGAGCTGGGCGGCCGCCTCGCGCATGGCTTGCAGGCGTTGAAGGCGGAAGGCGAGCCGGGCGGCCAGTTCCTCCGCCGGAATGTCCTCGCCATCGTCGCCGGCATGCGGCAGCAACAGGCGCGACTTCAGGAACGCCAGCCACGCCGCCATCACGAGATAATCCGCCGCCAGTTCCATGCGCAGCCGCTTGGCCTGGTCGATGAAGCTGAGATACTGCTCGGCCAGCGCCAGGATGGAGATGCGGGTGATATCCACCTTCTGGTTGCGCGCCAGTTGCAACAGCAGATCGAGCGGACCCTCGAAGCCCGCCACGTCGACGATCAGGTGATCGTCATCGCTGGTAGCACGCCGCACCGGCCCGTCGCCATCCGGCCACAGGTCCTCGGTTTCTCCCGGCTTGTCCGTCGTCACCACCATGTCGGCTCCGCTACCCAGTATCTTCCACCCCTATTGTGCCGGCGTGCAAGTGATTCGCGCGAGGGGCCCGGGCGGCTTATCCGCAACCCATCCGGCCGCTGGACGGTGGCGGCCGGTCAGGCATTTTCCGTCAACGCCTCAAGCGCTGCAAGCGAGGAGGCGGCCCCGGCCCCGTCTGGCGCCCGCCGGCGGGCAAGCGCGGCGTGGGCGCGTTCTTCCGCCCTGCCCGCCAGCACCGGTGCGGCACCCGCCACCCGGCGCATTTCGTCGAGCCGGCCGTTGCAGTGCAGGAGCATGTCGCAACCCGCCGCCACCGCCGCTTCGGCCCGTTCCGCCAGCGATCCCGACAGCGCCTGCATGGAAAGATCGTCGGTCATCACCAGCCCGTCATAGCCGATCAGCCCGCGCACCACCTCGGCCATCACCCGGGGCGACAGGGTTGCCGGCCGTTCGGCATCGACGGCCTCGTAGACCATGTGGGCGGTCATTGCCATCGGCAGGTCGGCGAGCGCCGCGAACGGCACGAAATCAACCCGCTCGAGTTCAGCCAACGTGGCCGTAACCCGCGGCAACCCGTGATGACTGTCGGCATCGGCACGGCCATGGCCGGGAATGTGCTTGATCACCGGCAGCACGCCGCCGGCCATCAGCCCTTCGGCCGCCGCCCGCGCCAGCATGGCCACCGCTTCGGGGCAATCGCCATAAGCCCTGTCGCCGATGACCGGATGGCTTCCCGGCTGCGGTACATCGAGCACCGGCAGGCAGTCGACGCTGATGCCCGCCGCGTGGAGGTCGGCGGCGATCGCCCGGCCGCCGGCGCGTGCCGCCTTGAGGCCCGCCAGGGCATCCTTGCGATAAAGCGCCCCGAAGGCGCGGGCCGGCGGATAGGCCCGCCAGTTGGGCGGCCCCAGGCGCTGCACCCGCCCGCCTTCCTGATCGATCAGCACCGGCGCGTCGGCCCGCCCGACGGCAGTGCGAAACGCTTCGACGAGCGCCCGGATCTGCGCGGTATCGGCGACATTGCGCTTGAACAGGATGAGGCCCCAGGGCTCCTCGGCCGCAATGAAGGCCACCTCGGCAGCGCTCAGCTTAAAGCCCTCACAACCGCAGATGAAGGCCTTGACCGCCATGCCAGAAGAACTCCGATTGAGGGGTTTTACCGTTACCGACTGACATCATTGCGGCCGGCCACGGACTCCGGATGCGCCGCGCGGAAAACCGCTACATCCGCCTGACCAGGCAATCCCTCTCGCCCGCCGAGATCAGCGCGTTGCAAAGTTTCTGCGCGGCGGCCGATGACGGCAGGGTGCCCACGCTCAGCCGGTAGAAGCTGCCGCTGGCGCCGAGGTCGGCGCGCTGGATGACCGGCGAAAGGCCCTTGAGCAGGTTGCCGTGGCGCTGGGCGATGTTCTGGTATTCAGCCTGCGCCTCGGCCTCGGTGCGGAAAGCGGCAAGCTGCGCGACATAGCCGCTCGCCTGCGGCTGCGTCTGTGTCTGCTGCGGCTGGATGCTCGCCACCTGCTGTTGCTGCTGTTGCGGCTGGATCACCGGCTGCGGCTGGATGACAGGTTGCGGCTGAATCACCGGTTGCGGCTGGATCACCGGCTGCTGGTTGAAGGTGGCGAGATCGGTCGCCTGCTGGCTGTTGAGGGCCGGTTGCGTCGGCGCGGAGGAGAACGGGACCCTTTGGCCGGCCAGCGGATCGCTGTTACGTCCAAGTTGTCGCGTTGTCGTCCGTGTCGCCGTCTCTGTCTGCTGCTGTTGCTGAACGGGCTGATTGAACTGTGCGCTCTGTTGGGTGAGCGGGGTCAGCGCAATCGGTCCCTGGGTCTGGTCGACGGGCTGCTGGGCGGGAACCTGCGGGCGTGGCAACGGCCTGGGCGGCTGAGCGGCCACCTGCTGTTTCACAACCGCGCTTTGCGTCTTCTCGACCGTCTTGGGCTTGGGCGGCTCCGTCACCGGTGTCGGAGTCGGCGCCTGGTCGGTCTCGATGATCTGCTGCAACTGCTGCTGATCGCTCGTCTGGGTTGTCTGGGTCGTCTGCCGACTGCTTGTCTGGGCGGCCTCGTCGGCCTTCTGCTGAGCCGCCTCCTGGGTGGGCACTTCCGGCACCTTCAGGTCCATCGCATTGCTGGCAACCTGTCGATCCGTCTTGCCCGTCTGAAGGTCGCTGCCGGCATTCTCCGATGCCGGCACTGCGATCACGTCCTGCTTCTGTCCCACGCCCTGGGCAAATTCGCTCTTGGCTGTCGTCTGGGGCACATCGAGCTTGCCCTGCTGGCCGTTGTTCGGCTCAGGCGGCGGCGGCAAGGGCAGCGGCAGCGAGTCGGTGCCCTGCTGCTGGGTGGTGCCGTTGTTCTGCGGCGCCGGCGTCGGGGTCTGCACCGGCACCTGCGGCTTTTCCTCGGTCGGCACGATGCGCTCGGGTTCGAGCGTTTCATCGCCCACGATGCGATCGTAGATCTGCTTGTGCCGCACCGCCTGCTGGGGCGTATTCGCCGACTTCTCGGTCGGCTGCTGGGTGGTGTCGCTGCTCTCGGGCACCGTCTTGACGGGGGCCTGCGGGGCGGTGATCACCGGTACGTTGCCGCTTTTTTCAGCCGACTGCCGCGTCTGGTTGAAATACCAGAAGATCAGGCCGCCAGCGATCAGCGCCACGGCCACCAGCGCCAGCAACAGGACCAGCGGTCCGCCGCGACTGCGCGGCTCTTCTTCCCCCTCGAACTCGTCCTCATAGTCTCTGTAGGCGGCCGAATAGTCCTCCGCGCGCGCCCGTCGACGGCGCGGCGGACGATCTTCCTCCTCATCGAACACGTCATCGAGGTCGTCGTCGGCATAGGCGGCCGGTCGCCCGCGCTGTTTGTTGAGGCCACGGCCTGCCACGGGGGCGCTGCGCCGGTCGCCCGTCTCATCGTCCTCGGGCATCGGTGCACGCTGATGGTCGGAAGCCGGCGCCTCCTGCCAGTCGCGGCGCTGCGGCACCTGGGCGCCGTAGTCGCCGGCCGGCCGAAAGTCCTGTCCGTAGCCCTGCGGCTGGTAGGTGCCGGGCTGATAGCCGGGCGGCGGCACCCGGCCATAGGGCTGGGCCGGCGGCTGATAGCCATAGCCCGCCGTGCGGGCCGGTGCCGGGGGCGGCGGCGGCGGCTGATGCGCCGGCTCGACTTCACGCTGCGCCTGGGCGATCTCTTCCTTGGCGAAGGTGAATTTCGGCCCGCCCTCGGCGGGCGGCTGCGGCGGCTCCGGCTGTGGCGCCGGGTGTTTGTTGGAGAGCGCCTGCGAGCGGGCCTGCTGCATGCGCTGCTTGGCCAGCCGTTCGGCCGCCTCGCGCTGCACCTTGAGGCGCTCGGCGAACTGATCGGAACGCGGATCGGCCGGCGGCTGGGTCGGCGTCACCGGCCGCTGTGGCACCGCTCGCAACGGCGCCTGCGGACCCGGCGGCGGCGTGCGCTGCGGGTTGGGGCGGACATTCGCCTGGACGCTGGCCACGGGCGCTGCTGCCGGGCGCGGCGCGGTGGGGGGTTTCGGCGCGGCCTGGCGCGGAGCCGGGGGAGCCGCCTGTGCACCCGGACGCGGTGCCATCGGCGCCGGCCGCACCACGGGTGCTCCGGGACGCTTGTCGGCAGCCGGCTGCGGTGGACGCTGGGCCGCCTGTGGCGGCTGCTGCGGCGGACGGGCGGGCTGCTGGGCAGCGGGGCGCGCTGCTTGCTGGGCAGCCGGGCGCATTGCCGGCTGGCCGGCCGGGCGCGCTGCCTGCTGGCCGGCCGGGCCTGGCGGCGGCCGGTCCTGGCCCCTGCCCATTTTCGGGTCGGCCCGCTCGGCGGGTCGCTCGCTTTTGAATTCCTCGGACAACCGCGGCAGGTCCTTGTTGATCCCCAGCCGTTCGCGCCAGTTGCGCCGGTCGCCCCCAGATCCCTTTCCGGTGCTGTCCTGATCCATATAGTGTTGTTCCGATCCTACATCTCTTCCAGCGGCTTGACCCCGAGGATTCGCAAGCCGTTGCCGATAACATACCGAATCGCGCGCAACAAGGCGAGCCGCGCTACCGTTACATGAAGCTGATCCTTGAAAATAAAGCGCAAATGCGGCGACTCTTTGCCTTTGTTCCACAGGGCATGGAAGTCGCCGGCCAGGTCATGCAGGTAGAAGGCGATCCGGTGCGGTTCGTGCGCGGCCGATGCCTGCTCGATCATCCGCGGATATTCCGCCAGCCGCCTGATCACCTGCAGCTCGGCGGCATCGTCCAGCAGCGCCAGGTCGGCGCCCTCAAGCGCTGCATCGTCGATCGTTTCCGCCCCCACTTCCTCGGCCGCATTGCGGAAAACCGAGGCGATGCGGGCATGGGCGTATTGCAGGTAGAAGACCGGATTGTCGCGTGACTGTTCGGTCACCTTCTGGAAGTCGAAGTCGAGCGGGGCATCGTTCTTGCGCATCAGCATCATGAAGCGCACCACGTCGGGGCCCACCTCATCGACGACATCGCGCAGGGTGACGAATTCCCCTGCCCGCTTCGACATCCTCACCGGCTCGCCGCCGCGGTAGAGCTTGACGAGCTGGCACAGCCGGACGATCAGCCGCACCCTGCCGCCCGAAAGCGCCGACGCCACAGCCTCCAGCCGCTTGACGTAGCCGCCATGGTCGGCCCCCAGCACATAGACGAGTTCATCGAAGCCGCGCTCGATCTTGTCACGGGCATAGGCCACATCGGCGGCGAAATAGGTATAGGAGCCGTCCGACTTGATCAGCGGCCGGTCGATGTCGTCGCCGAAATCGGTGGCCCTGAACAGCGTCTGCTCGCGGTCCTCCCAGTCTTCCGGCACCTGTCCCTTGGGCGGCGGCAGGCTGCCCTCGTAGATGAGCCCGCGCGCCTTGAGGGCTGCAACCGTCGCCTCGATGGCCCCGCCCTCGTGCAGGGTGCGTTCGGAGGTGATCACGTCATGGCGAATGTTGAGCTGGGCCAGATCGTCGCGGATCATCGCCATCATCATGGCAATCGCCATGTCGCGCACCGGCTTGAGCCACTCGCCTTCCGGTTGACCGGCGAGGCTGCGACCGTATTTTTCCGCCAGCGCCTCGCCCACCGGCTTCAGGTAGTTGCCGGGATAAAGGCCCGCCGGAATGTCGCCGATATCCTCGCCCAGCGCCTCGCGGTAGCGCAGGAAGGCCGACCGCGCCAAGACGTCCACCTGGGCGCCGGCATCGTTGATGTAATATTCGCGGGTCACCTCGTGGCCGGTTTCGGTCAGCAGTTCGGCCAGCGCGTCGCCAAACACCGCGCCGCGGCAATGGCCGACGTGCAAGGGGCCGGTGGGATTGGCCGAGACATATTCGACATTCACCTTCTGGCCCGCCCCCGCCGCCGAGCGTCCGTAGGCCGCCCCTTCGGCGATGATCGAGCCCAGCACCCGCTGCCACATGTGCAGCGTCAGGCGCAGGTTGATGAAACCGGGCCCGGCCACTTCGGCACTCGCCACCCCGTCGGCCGCCGCCAGTATTCCCGCCAGCTTTTCGGCGATATGCCGGGGCGCCTGGCCGGCCGGCTTGGCCAGCACCATGGCGGCATTGGTGGTCAGGTCGCCATGGGCGGCATCGCGCGGCGATTCGACCCCGACGCGGCTGAAATCGAGCCCCGCCGGCAGGTCGCCCGCCAGCGACATGGCCGCCAGCGCGTCACTCACCACCACGGCGAAATGTTGATAGACGTTCATTGCGAAAACTTCTTGAAAACAGGCCGTTTGGCTGGCGGCGTTAGCGGAAAAGCGGGTCGAGGTCAAACAACTGCTTGTGCTGGTCGAGGGCGAAGCGGTCGGTCATGCCAGCGATGAAATCGCACACCTGGCGGGCAAACCCTGAGCGGTCGTCGGCAAAACCGTCCTCCTGCCAGCCCGCCGGCAGCAGCGCCGGATCGGCCATATAGGCCTCGAACAGGTCGGCGATCACCCGCCGGGCACGCTCCATGATCATCGTCACCTTGGCATGGTGATACATATGGCTGGACAGGAAGGATTGCAGAACCCGGTTCTTTTCATGCATTTGCGGGGAAAACCTCACCAAAGCCTGAGGCAGCGCCCGCACCGCGTCGGCATCGGCGGGGGTAAATAGCGCCACCCCTTTGCGGGCTTCGGCCACCACGTCCTCGATCATCCACGAGATCACCCGCCGCACCGTTTCATGAATCATCCGCGAATTGGCGAGTTTCGGCCATGTCTTCAGCACTTCCGCCAGCGCCTCGCCCGCCAGCGGCAAATCGGCCAGGTCGATGATCTCGAACAGCCCGGCCCTCAGGCCGTCGTCGATGTCGTGGGCGTTATAGGCGATATCGTCGGAAATGGCCGCCACCTGGGCTTCCGCCGAGGCATAGCCGGTCAGCGGAATGTCCCGTGCCGCTGCCGCCTCGATGATGGCGAGCGGCAACCGCTTGCCTTCGCCGGCGCCCGCATCCCTGCCCTCGCCGTCGATGAGCGGGCCGTTGTGCTTGATCAGCCCTTCTATCGTCTCCCAGGTGAGATTGAGCCCGTCGAAGGCGGCATAGCGCCGCTCCAGCCGCGTGACGATCCTGACCGTCTGGGCGTTGTGGTCGAAACCGCCATAAGATGCCATCAGTGCATCCAGCGCCCGCTCGCCCGCATGGCCGAAAGGCGTGTGGCCGAGATCATGGGCGAGCGCCAGCGCCTCGGTCAGATCCTCGTCCAGCCCCAGCGCCCGGGCAATGGAGCGCGCAACTTGCGCCACTTCCAGCGAATGGGTGAGCCGGGTGCGGTAATGATCGCCCTCGTGATAGACGAACACCTGCGTCTTGTGCTTGAGGCGGCGAAAGGCGGCGGAATGGATGATGCGGTCGCGGTCGCGCTGGAACGGCGTGCGCGGCAGGCTTGCCGGCTCGGCAACCAGCCGCCCGCGGCTTCTGGCGGGATCGCTGGCGAACGGCGCTGGTCCCGTCATAGCCGCATGCCGGGGCGGTGATTGACAATTAACCGCCGTGCGCCAACATGTGATACAGTCATTATCAACATTCCAGGATCGTCCATGACCACCGGCAAGATCACCCTGACCGAACGCGCCGCCGGGCGCATCCGCGACATCTTGAGCACCGAGCCCGGCAAGCAGGCGCTCAGGATAGCGGTTTCCGGCGGCGGCTGCTCGGGTTTCCAGTACGAGTTCGAGCTGGAAGGCGCAACCGCCGGCGACGATCTTGTGATCGAGCGCGACGGCGCCCGGGTGGTGATCGATTCTACTTCCATCATGTACCTGCTGGGCTCCGAGATCGATTTCATCGACAACCTGATGGGTGCCCAGTTCGCCATCAACAACCCCAACGCCACCTCCTCGTGCGGCTGCGGCACGAGCTTTTCCGTCTGACCCGCGCCGGTCCACCCGCGTGACCGGCACCCCAGCCTCCTCCCGTCTCAGGGCGATTCCTTCCAGCATCTGGGCGCTGGGCTGCGTGTCGCTGCTGATGGACGTCTCCTCGGAGATGATCCATGCCCTCCTGCCGGTCTATCTGGTGACGGTGCTGGGCGCCTCGATGCTGACCGTCGGCGTCATCGAGGGGCTGGCCGAGGCCACCGCCTCCATCGTGAAGATCTTTTCCGGCGCCCTGTCGGACTGGCTGGGGCGGCGCAAGCTCTTGGCGGCCATCGGCTACGGGCTGGCAGCCTTCACCAAGCCGGTGTTTCCGCTCGCCACCACCATCGGCTGGCTGTTCGCGGCGCGCTTCGTCGACCGCATCGGCAAGGGTCTGCGCGGCGCCCCGCGCGATGCCCTCATCGCCGATATCGCCCCTGCTGATCTGCGCGGCGCCAGCTTCGGCCTCAGGCAGTCACTCGACACCATCGGCGCCTTTGCCGGCCCGCTCGCCGCCATCTTCCTGATGTGGCTGACCATGGACAGTTTTACAACCGTCTTCTGGGTGGCGGTCGTCCCGGGTTTCCTCTCCATGACGCTCATTATCTTCGCGGTGCGCGAGCCCGGTCGCCCCGAGGGCCTGCGCGAAGTGAAATCGCCCCTGTCGCGCGCCGAACTGGCGCGCCTCGGGCCCGCCTGCTGGTGGGTGATCGCCATCGCCGGCGTCTTTACCCTCGCCCGCTGTTCCGAGGCCTTCCTCATCCTGAGAGCGCAAGGGCTCGGCCTGCCGCTGGCGCTGGCCCCGGCCGTGCTGGTGGTGATGAACGTCGTCTATGCGGCGGCCGCCTACCCCGCCGGCCTCCTGTCCGACCGGCTCGACCGCAAGATGATCCTTGCCTCGGGCTTTGCCGTGCTGATCGCCGCCGATCTGGCGCTGGCCCTGTCGACGAGCCTTGCCGGCGTGGCCCTGGGGGTCATCCTGTGGGGCCTCCACATGGGCCTGACGCAAGGTCTTCTGTCGGCCATGGTGGCCGATACCGCCCCACCCGAATTGCGCGGCACCGCCTTCGGCATGTTCAATCTGGTAGGCGGGCTTGCCGTCCTTGCCGCCAGCCTGACGGCCGGCGCCCTGTGGGACGCCTTCAGCCCGGAAGCCACGTTCCTCGCCGGCGCGGCCCTGAGCGGCCTGGCACTCGTCGGCCTCATTGCCGTGCGCGGGCGTATCACGGTGCCCGGCGAGGGCTAGTCGGTCGGCCTGCTTTGCGTCTAAGGTCGGCTCGGCATCAATCGACCGCAAGGGCCCCATGCTCATCGCCACCTGGAACATCAACGGCATCAAGGCGCGCATCGACAATCTCATTGCCTGGCTGAAGGAGGCCTCGCCTGACATCTGCTGCCTGCAGGAGATCAAGTCGCAGGACGAAGCCTTCCCCGCCGCCCCCATCGAGGCGCTCGGCTACAACGTCGCCACTCACGGCCAGAAGGGCTTCAACGGTGTGGCGATCCTCTCGAAGGCACCGTTCGACGAGGTGATCCGCCGCCTGCCCGGCGATGACGATGACGCGCAGGCCCGCTACATGGAGGCCGTCGTCTCGACGGCCGATAGCCGGGCCGTGCGGGTCGTTGCCCTCTACCTCCCCAACGGCAATCCGCCCGACACCGACAAGTACCCCTACAAGCTCGCCTGGATGGATCGCCTCAATGCCCGCACCCGCGACCTCCTGGCGCTGGAGGAGCCGTTCTTCCTGTGCGGCGACTACAACGCCATCCCCGAGCCCCGCGATGCCAGGCATCCCGAGAACTGGGTGAACGATGCTTTGTTCCTGCCCGAGACGCGGGCGCGCTACCACGCCCTCCTCAATCTCGGCCTCACCGACGCGGTGCGCCAGTCGCTGCCGCAAGATGGCGTCTACACCTTCTGGGACTACCAGGCCGGCGCCTGGCCGAAGAACAACGGCATCCGCATCGACCACGTCCTGATGAGCCCGCAGGCCGCCGACCTGTTCCGTTCGGCTCGCGTCGACGCTCACGTCCGCGCCTGGGAAAAGCCCTCGGACCACGTGCCGGTGATGGTGGAGATAGGTATTTAGGCCGAGGGGTCTTCGCGCACCCGGTCGACAAGCCGGTCGGCCGCTTCCTTGTTCAGCCGGGCGATGGCGTCCGAGATGCAGGCGACAAGATCGCCGCATTCCTCTTCGATGGCGGCACGACTGATGCCTGCCTTGTCGGCCGCTGCCAGACAGTCGAATGCCAACGCGTGCACCTTCTTCGCATCGCCTTCGGAATCCTGGTTCGTCGCTTCGACATTTCGAGAAATCCAGTCTTCTACAAATCTCTTGGCAGCCTTGGCCATGAAGCACCTCCTCCTTGCTTTTTGCCGAGCATACATCAATGCCGCCGGCGAGACGACCATAGAAGTCGGCAATTTGCTTTGTTCGCGCCCGCGAGCCAGGAACTTCATCTAGAACCGCTTCGGCAGATACCGCGCCAGCCACGCCATGGAGAGGCTCACCGCCCCGCCGGCGACGAAGACGAAGTTCAGCGGCGCGAATGTCAGGATCGCCGCGAACAGCGCCGGCATGGCGAGGCTTGCCCCGTGCCGGTAGGTGGCGAATACTGACATCATTTCCGGGCGCTCGTGCGGATGGACAGCCCGCAGGAAAGGGGTGTTGCCGACCGAATCGATCACCGTTCCCATGAAGGCGGCGCTCCACAACAGCACCATGGCCGCCGCCGGCAGCCCGGCCGCGATGCCGGCCGCGACCGTCAAGGCGCCCTCCATGGCATAGCCCCAGTTGAGCAGGCGGCGGATGCCGATGCGCTGGCCGAGCCGTCCCCAATAGCGCACGATCACCATCGGCAGGACGCCCAGCGAAACCAGCGCGCCGCTCATCTGCTCGGAATAGCCCGACTGGGTGACGTAGATGGGCGCATAGATGAAGAACATCACCCACCAGCCGTTGCGCCCCACCGCCAGTATCCAGGCCAGCATCAGCCGCGGCTGGCGGGCAAAGCGCGGCAGGTAGCGCACCGGCCGCGGCGGCGCCTTGAGCGGGCCGGAAACGGCCGGGTTCTCGGTCAGCCGCAGCAGCCAGAACGTGGCGATGAACCCCAGCGCCGTCAGCGCCACCAGCGCAAAGGTCAGGTTTTCCCTCACCGATTCGTTGAGGTAGACACCGAGCCATGGGCCGATGATGAAGGCCATGCCGCTATACAGCATGCGCTTGGGCTCGAAGCCGCCCAACTGTCGACGCGGTACGTGGTCGAGCAGATAGAGGTTGATGGTCACCTCCAGAATGGTGGTGGCTGCCGCCTGCGCCGCCAGCCCCGTGATCACCGACCACACCGTGTCGGCGGCGAACAGCACCGCCGTTGCCACATAGAGCACCCCGCCGAGGCTCATCATGCCGCGCCGCCTGAGGAGATGCATGAGCATCGGCGCGGTGAGGCTCGCCCCGAGGCCCAGCACGGTCACTCCCACATAGACGAGGCTGACGATCTGGGCATCGGCGACCAGCGCGTAGATCCGCAAGGGGACCACCGTCATGACCAGCGCCCGGCAGGTCGCCTCCAGTGTGAACAGCGCCACGAAGCCGCGCTGGCGGCGCTCCTCGACGGCACCCAGCACGGCGGGCAGATGAATCTGTCTCAAGTCCTGTTGCCCCGACCGATCGAAGGCGTTGCCCCGGCCTTCATCCCCTCTAAGCCGTCATTAGCACAGACCCTTCCGCGATGCGCGCCTGCCAAGCGGCGCCTCGCAGCGCATAACCGGCAGCGTGCGGATCGTCGCATTGCCCCTTGTCGAACAATGCTATTAGTCTCTCGGGTCCCTGTCACAAGATCTGGTTCATCCAAGGAGTAACGACATGGCTGACATTCACAAGGGTCAATGTTTCTGCGGCGCGGTGCATCTGGAGGCGACCGGCGATCCGGCGGCGATGGGCTATTGCCATTGCGATTCCTGCCGCCACTGGTCGGCCGGTCCGGTGAACGCTTTCACCCTGTGGACGCCGGACAACGTAAAGGTCACTCAAGGCGCCGAATTCATCGCCACCTTCACCAGGAGCCCGACCAGCGAGCGCCAGTTCTGCAAGAAATGCGGCGGCCACCTGATGACCAACCACCCCTCATTCGGGCTGATCGACATCTACGCCGCCATCCTGCCCAGCGTGGACTTCAAGCCGGGTGTGCATGTGAACTATGCCGAGACCGTGCTGCCCATCAGGGACGGCCTGCCGAAGCTGAAGGATTTCCCCGCCGAGCTGGGCGGGTCGGGTGAGAGCGTGCCTGAATAAGCTGCGTGATCGGCAATAGCTAGTTGGCGTCCGCGGGCACCGGCGTGTCGGGGGCAAAGCCGTTCTTGCGGGTCCACTTGGCGGCTTTTGCCTGGCCGGCCTCGCGCTCGGAGGCGCTGGCCTGGCTCACCAGCGATTGCAGCCGGGAGATCACCTTGGCCTGGGCATCGGGATGCGCCGTCTGTTCGGCAAGCGTATACCACATGATGGCCCGCGCCTTGTCCTGGCGCACGATCTTGCCACTCCAGTAGAGTTCCCCGAGCAGCATCTGGGCCGGCACGTAGCGCTTGCTGGCCGAAAGCTTCAGCCACTTGATGCCTTGCCCGGGATTGCGGTTGAGGCCGAGGCCCTGCAGGTACATGGTGGCGAGCCCGTACTGGGCGCCGGGGTGACCGTGGATGGCGGCCAGCGAATAGAGCTGGTAGGCGCGCATGGGATCGGGGGCCAGCACTCCGCTGGCGCCGTCGCGGTAATAATCGCCCAGCCGGGCCACCGCGTCGACGCACAGGGAAAGGACCTGCGGACGCGATTCGTTGGGATCGTAGAGGCTCGCCACCCGCTGATAGAACTTGATGGCGGTCGCCGCATTGAGTGTCACGCCCAGACCGAGACGATACATCTCCCCGAGATACCACGCCGCCAACGGCTCGCCGCCCTTGATCGCCTTTTCGAAATAGTCCGCCGCTTGCGCGTAGCCGCGGCTGCGATAGGCGATCAGCCCCTTGCGCATGGCCTGCTCGCTTGGCGAATCCTCGCTGGGCGCCGGTACCAGCTCCACCATGGGCTTTGCCGGCACGAAGGAGTGAAACTGACTGAGAAAGGCCGACGAATCGTCCGCCGCCGCGCTCGCGCCCGCCATGGACGCGGCCGTGAGGCCAGCCATCAGGCACCAGCCCAGCACGGGACGCGCCCTAGATATCCGCGTAACAAACACCTTCAGCTACTCCACCAGGATGAGTGACCGCGCCCTTGAAGGCCGGCCCCACCGTCTGCGCATACTTCCACAAACACCCCGAGCCATAGCCGTTGTCGCGCGGCTTCCAGTCCTTGGCCCGGCGCGCCAGTTCGTCCTCGCTCAGATCCACCGACATGGTCCCCTCGACCGCATCGATGGTAATGACATCGCCGTTCTTGAGGAGTGCGATCGGCCCGCCCACGGCGGCCTCCGGGCCCACATGGCCGATACAGAAACCGCGGGTACCACCGGAAAAGCGCCCGTCGGTGATCAACGCCACCTTGTCGCCCATGCCCTGGCCATAGATAGCGGCCGTGGTCGACAGCATCTCGCGCATGCCGGGACCGCCGCGCGGTCCCTCGTAGCGGATGACCAGCACCTCGCCTTCCTTGTACTGGCGCTTGGAGACCGCCTCGAAGCAGGCCTCCTCGTTATCGAAGCAGCGCGCCGGGCCGGAAAATTTCAGGCCCTTCATGCCCGCCACCTTCACGATGGCCCCCTCGGTGGCGAGATTGCCCTTCAGGACCACGACACCGCCGGTCGGCGAGAACGGGTCGCTGGCCGGGCGCACCACATCCTGGTCGGGGTTCCATTTCACGTTCTGCAGGTTTTCAGCCATGGTGCGGCCGGTGACCGTCATGCAGTCGCCGTGCAGGTAGCCGTTGTCGAGCAGCGTCTTCATCAACAGCGGAATGCCGCCGGCCTCGAACAGGTCCTTGGCCACGTAGCGCCCGCCCGGCTTGAGGTCGGCGATATAGGGGGTGCGCTTGAAGATCTCGGCCACGTCGAAGAGATCGAATTCGATGCCGCATTCATGCGCGATGGCCGGCAGGTGCAGGCCCCCGTTGGTCGAGCCGCCCGAGGCGGCGACCACGGTGGCGGCATTCTCCAGCGCCTTGCGGGTGACGATGTCGCGCGGACGTATGTTGCGGGCGAGCAGTTGCATGACCATTTCGCCCGACGCCATGGAAAAGCGGTCGCGCAGCTCGTAAGGCGCCGGCGCGCCGGCCGAATAGGGCAGCGCCAGGCCGATCGCCTCGGAGACCATCGCCATGGTGTTGGCGGTGAACTGGCCACCGCAGGCCCCGGCCGAGGGGCAGGCGACCTGTTCGAGCGTCTCGAGGTCCTCATCGTTCATCTTGCCGACCGAATGCAACCCCACGGCCTCGAAGACGTCGACGACCGTCACGTCCTTGCCCTTGAAGGTGCCGGGCAGGATGGAGCCGCCATAGATGAAGATCGACGGCACGTTGAGCCGGCACATGGCCATCATCATGCCGGGCAGCGACTTGTCGCAGCCGGCGAGACCCACCATCGCGTCGTAGCAGTGGCCGCGCATGGTGAGTTCGACCGAGTCGGCGATCACTTCGCGCGATACCAGCGAAGCCTTCATGCCCTGGTGGCCCATGGCGATGCCGTCGGTGACGGTGATGGTGCAGAACTCGCGCGGCGTGCCGTGGGCGGCCGCGACGCCCTTCTTCACGACCTGCGCCTGGCGCATGAGGGAGATGTTGCAGGGTGCCGCCTCGTTCCAGCACGAAACGACGCCGACGAACGGCTGGTGGATTTCTTCGGGCGACAGGCCCATGGCGTAATAATAGGAGCGGTGCGGGGCGCGCTGCGGCCCCTCGGTCACATGCCGGCTGGGCAGTCTGGACTTGATATCTGTCTTGGCGTCCATATTCGGGTTCCCGTCACTCTTTAAGTGTTATTTTCTGCGTTCGTTCGTCATCGACAGCGACCCAAATCACCAGCGTCGGCCCGTCAACGCCTCTCAAGGCTTGCCGGAACCCGATTACGACGACCACCCCGCGAATTGCGGTGGAGGAAATCGCCCCTGCTCTTGTTCACGTAGGTAAAGGCCCGAAAACCGAACCTGCCTCGCCGTCGGCCGTGAACGCCAATCCACGCTAGGAACGGTTTAGGGCGGAAAGAAGAACGAATTGCGCCTCGCGGCCGAACCGATGCAGAAAACCCACGCCATGTGGCAATTCTGCAACAAGGAATGCCGCTGCCGGCACCTTGCCGGCCGCCCACCATGCATCCTTTCAGCGAATCTGCCATTGTGCACGGTGGAAACTGCAACAGCCCGCTGCCGTCGGCACCGCTCAGGAGGCGTCCCGCCATGACCGTCACGGCCGAGACACGCCCCGCCGCGACGGGCGAGCCCTTGACCATTACCTACGAGGCCCGGCCCGGACTTTGGGGCATCGCCATCGTCAACTGGCTTTTGAACATCATCACCTTCACGCTTTACCGCTTCTGGGCCAAGACCCGGGTGCGCCGCCACATCTGGTCGTGTGTCCACATCAATGGCGAGCCGCTGGAATATACCGGCACCGGGCGCGAGCTGTTCCTCGGCGCCCTCGTGGTGTTCGCCGTGCTGTTCATGCCGCTCGTGCTGTTCACCGCCTTGATCTATCTGACCCTCGGACCCGAGAGCCCGGCGCTGGCCGGCACCAACGTGCTGGCTTCGCTCGTCGTGGTAGTGCTCTACGGCATGGCTGTCTACCGCGCCCGCCGCTATCGCCTGTCGCGCACCCTGTGGCGCGGCATCCGCGGCACTCTCACCGGCTCGCCCACCCGCTACACTTTCGTCTACCTTGGGGCGTTGGTGCTCAAGGCCATGACCTTCGGCTGGTCGACACCGGCCATGAACCTCGAGCTTGAGCACCGCATCGCCAACGAGGCGATGTTCGGCACCATGCCGTTCCGCTTTTCCGGCGGCAGCGGCCCGCTCTACCGCCGCTATGCCCTTTGCTGGTTCGCCACCCTCATCGTCGTGCTTCTGGTCGTGGGCGGCATCGCCCTGGCGGCCACCGCCACCGGGGACGATCTGGCGCAATATTTCCGGAACTTCGGCAGCCACGCCGGACCTGGCTCCAAACATGTCGCCGTCATCGTGGTGGCCTCTGTCTTCGGGCTGTTGCTCCTGATCGGTCTCTACAGCCTTATCTGGGCCGCCTACACGGCGCGCCAGATGAACACCTTTGCGCGCTATACCACCTTCGATGCGGCCCAATTCACCCTCAACGCCACCGCCTGGAGCCTCGTCGGCCTCAATCTCGGCAATATCTTGATCTTCATCTTTACGCTCGGGCTCGGCCAGCCCTTCGTCGCCCAGCGCAGCATCCGCTACTTCATCAACCGACTGAAGCCTGAAGGAACGGTGGACTGGACCACCATCCGCCAGTCCACCGCGATCATGGACAAACGCGGCGAGGGACTTGCCGATGCCTTCGACATCGACATCTTCTGACGGCCGGAGCCGCACCTTCGCCGGCCAGCTTTTCGACGGCGAGACGGCGGCCAGCCATGACGTCGCCCTGAGCTTCCTTGCAGGCGGCATCGAGATTGCCGATCGGGCGGCCGGCAAGGTGCGCGTGTGGACGTTTTCCGGTCTTGCAGCCGTCGACCCGCCACTTGTCGGCCAGCCCTTGCGCCTCCGCCACGACAGCGAGCCGGGCACCCGGCTGATCGTCCCCGCCGGCCCTGCGGCCGATGCGGTCCTGGCGGGCGCGCCCTTCATCGCCCGGCGCATCAACCCCTACCGCCTGGGGCGCCAGGCGCTGATCGCGCTCGCCTGTGTCGCAGCGCTTGCGGTGATCGGCTATCTGGTCCTCAATTTTCTGCCCCAGTCCGTCGCCGACATCATGCCCGGGTCGATACGCCAGCGCCTCGGCAGCAATATCGAGCACGCGGTGGTCAAGTCCTACACGGTGTGCCACGGCCCCGCCGGCCTTGATGCACTCGCCGCCCTCGACAATCGTCTCTCCGGCGCCATCCCCGATGCTCCGCCGTTCACTGTCCAGGTGGTGGCGTTGCCGGTGGTCAACGCCTTCGCGCTGCCCGGCGGCCGCATCATCGTCTCGGCACGGTTGATCGCCGAGGCCCAGCGCCCCGCCGAAGTGGCCGGCGTCCTCGCCCACGAGCTCGGCCATGTCTATTACCGCCATCCCGAAGCCCAGTTCGTGCGGGTCATGGGCATGCAGCTTCTGCTGACGCTCGCCACCGGCACGTCGCATGGCGATACGCTGGGCGGGCTGGCGGGTCTCCTGGCCATACTGCGCTATTCGCGCGCCGCCGAGGCGCAGGCCGATGCCTTCGCCACCCGGCTGATGACCGCAGGCCACATCGACCCGACGGGCCTGCGCGATTTCTTCATCCGCATGCAGAAGAAGGAGGGCGACACCTCGGGTGGCATTCTGTCGGGCATCGGCAACATGCTCGCCAGCCATCCCGGCACCGCCGAGCGCATCGGTAGGATCAAGCCCCTGCCGCCGGGCGAGGCCCGCGCGGTGATTTCGCCGAAAGCCTTCGCCGACCTCAAGGCGATCTGCGAATGATCACGCTATACCGCCCAGCACCGTGTCCAGGAGGTCGATGGCCCAGTCCATCTCGTCGCGTGTCGTCACCAGCGACGGTGTCCAGGTCAGAACATTGCCCATGGTGAGCTTTGCCGAAAGCCCGCCATCGAGAAGCCGGTAGAACACCTCTTCCGCCACATCGCCCGCCGGCGTCCTGGCCTCGCGATCGCTCACGAGGTCGATGCCGATGAGGAAGCCGCGTCCGCGCACATCGCCGATGACGGCGTGTTTCGCCTTCAGCACCTCCAGCCGTTCCAGCGCGTGCGCCCCCACCTTCGCGGCATTGTCCACCAATCCTTCGTCCTCGATGATCGCGATGGTGGTCAGCGCTGCGCGCGCCGAAACCGGGTTCTTCTCGTGAGTATAGTGGCCGATGGCGAAGTCGCCGGCCACGTCGAGATCGCCCCGTGCCACGACGGCGGCAATGGGGAGGATGCCGCCGCCCAGCGCCTTGCCCATCACCAGGATGTCCGGCACCACACCGTCATGCTCGGAAGCGAACATGCGCCCCGTCTTGCCGAGCCCGGTGGGGATTTCATCGAAGATCAGCAACGCCCCGTGGTCGTTGCAGGCCTGCCGCACGCTCTCCCAGAAGCCCGGCGGGGGGATATAGGGCACCGCCCTTGCCGGCTCGGCGATGACGGCGGCGACATCGCCTTCGCGCTCCAGCACATAGCGCACCATGTTGGCGCAGGCGAGTTTGCACTGATCGAGCAGCGGCTTGCCGTCGGGCGCCGGCCAGCCATAGGGGCAGCGATAGCAGGCGAACGGCGCCACGTGCTCGGTTCCGGCCAAGAGCGGCCCGGCGATGCCGGAGCGGAAAAGCTGCTCGCCCCCCACCGATGCCGCCCCGAATCCGGCGCCGTGAAAGGCATCCCAGAAGGAGACGGTCTTGAACCGACCGGTCGCCGCCCGCGCCAGTTTCAGCGCCACCTCGACGGCATCCGACCCGCCGGTGGTGAACAGCACCTTGGACAGATCGCCCGGCGCGATGGCCGCTAGCTTTTCCGCCAGTTCGACGGCTTCGGCACAGGCATAGCGGCGCGGCGCGAACGGCAGCCTGTCCATCTGTTCGGCAATCGCCCTCTTGAGGCGCGCATGCCCGTAGCCGATGTGATGGACGTTGTTGCCGTGAAAATCGAGATAGCGCTTGCCCGCCCCGTCCCAGATATAGGCGCCCTCGGCCTTCGAGATGGTGTTGAGGCAGGGGCTGGAAACCGACTGGTGCAGGAAGGCCGCCGCGTCCGCTGCGATCAGTGCCTTGCTCGCCACATCGAGCCGTCGCGCGGCCCATTGCGCCCGTCGCGCCGAGGTATTGGCTTCACCTTCGGAAGGTTCGGGCGCCCGCGCCATCGCTCACCACCAGCGCTGCGGCCGCGCGGTGAACCCGGCGTCTTCCTCGATCGCCTGCGCCACGCGGAACAGCGTTGCCTCGTCGAACGGCTTGCCGATGAGCTGCAGGGCAAGCGGCAGGCCCTCGCCGTTGAGCCCGCCCGGCACTGCGATCCCCGGCAGCCCGGCCATGTTCACGGTGACGGTGAAAATGTCGTTGAGGTACATCTGCACCGGATCGGAGGTCATCTCGGCGAGCCCGAAGGCGGCGTTGGGCGTGGCGGGCGTGAGGATCACGTCGACTTTGCCCCAGGCGGCATCGAAGTCCTGTTTGATCAGTGTCCTGATTTTCTGTGCCCGGACATAATAGGCATCGTAATAGCCCGCCGACAGCACATAGGTGCCGATCATGATGCGCCGCTTGACTTCGGTGCCGAAGCCGGCGGCGCGGGAGTTCTCGTACATCTGGGTGATGTCCTCGCCCGGCACCCTGAGGCCGTAGCGCACCCCGTCATAGCGCGCCAGGTTGGACGAGGCCTCGGCCGGCGCCACGATGTAATAGGCCGGCAGCGCGTATTTGGTGTGCGGCAGCGACACCTCGACCACCTCGGCGCCACGGCTCCGCAACCAGTCGGCGCCCTGCTGCCACAGCCGGTCGATCTCTTCCGGCATGCCATCGATGCGGTATTCCTTCGGGATGCCGACCCTCAGGCCCCGGATATCGCCGGTCAGCGCCGCCTCGTAGTCGGGCACCGGGGTATCGACGCTGGTCGTGTCCTTGGGGTCGTGGCTGGCCATCGACTTCAGCATGATCGCCGCATCGCGCACGTCGCGGGCGATGGGGCCGGCCTGGTCGAGCGATGAGGCGAAGGCGACGATCCCCCAGCGCGAGCAGCGCCCGTAGGTGGGCTTGATGCCGACGGTGCCGGTGAGCGCCGCCGGCTGGCGGATGGAGCCGCCGGTATCGGTGGCCGTGGCGGCGGCGCACAGATGCGCCGCGACCGCCGCCGCCGAGCCGCCCGACGAGCCGCCCGGCACCAGGTCGGCATTGGAGCCCCTGGCCCGCCACGGGTTGATCACCGGCCCGTACCAGGAGGTCTCGTTGGACGAGCCCATGGCGAACTCGTCCATGTTGAGCTTGCCGAGCATCACCGCCCCGTCGTCGAACAGGTTGGCGGCGACGGTGGCGTCGTAGGTGGGCTTGAACTGATCGAGCACATGGCTGGCGGCCTGGGTGTGCACGCCCCTGGTGGCGAACAGGTCCTTGATGCCGAGCGGAATGCCCTCCAGCGGCCGTGCCGTACCGGCGGCGAGGCGCCTGTCGGCTTCGGCCGCCATGGCCAGCGCCTGCTCCGGCGTTTCCACCACATAGGCATTGAGCGTTCGCGCCGCCGCCATGGCCTTGAGATAGGCCTCCGTCAGTTCGACGGCGGAGAATGCCTTCTTCGCCAGCTTGTCGCGCGCCTCGGCGATGGTGAACCCGGTCAGGTCGGTCATGCGCGCCTCTACTCCACCACCTTGGGAACCATGAAGAAGTGATCCTCGCCCGCCGGGGCATTGGCGACGATCGCCTCGGGCATGTGGCCGTCGTTCACCACGTCGTTGCGCATCTTCATGTCCATCTCCACCACCGAGGTGAGCGGCTCGACGCCGGAAACGTCGACTTCGTTCAGCATCTCGATCCATTTGAGGATGGCGTTCAATTCGCCTTCGAGGCGCGGCACGTCCTCTTCGGCAAGCTTCAGGCGCGCTAGGCTTGCGATGCGGCGCACGGTAGCCTGATCGACCGACATGGGAACTCTCTAAAGAAGAAGGTTGCTGCAAAAGATCCGACAGGCGCGGGTGATAACATCCCGCAACGCCCACCGCAATGCGAACGCCGCTGCCGCCTTCGTCATTCCGGCGCCGGCCGGAATCCGGTGCCCAAAGCACGAACTCGTCCGCCGCTCTGGACCGCGACCTGCGTCGGGGTGACGGGAAGTGAAATCACCACCACCTCACCCGCGCATCGGTAATCTTTTCAACGCCCGTCTCGCCCACCACCACGGTTTCCTCGAAATCGCCGGCATAACCATCGCGCAGCAGCCATTTTTCCACGCAGATCACCATGCCGGGACGCACCTGCTCTGTAACCCCCGGCGCCAGCCACGGATCGTCCCACCCCAGCCCGATGCCGTGCCCGAAGCCCTGGAAGTTGCCGGACTTGGGAAAACCGAGCCGCGCCTGCTCGGCGGCGCCCGCCTGCATCACGTCAGCCCCCGTCGCCCCGACACGCACCGCCGCCATGCCGGCCTCCACCACCGATATGGCGCTTTCGAACACCTCGACCTGGGCATTGGAGACCTGACCCACCGGGCGGCAGCGGGCGAGGTCGAAATAATAGCCATCGAGGATGCCCGAAACCCCGGCGCAAAAGAAATCGCCTTCCTCCAGCACCTCCGATGACCCCCAGGTGGGCAGCGCCGACTTGACAAATTTGGGTCGCGGCCCGCCGCGCCCGGAGCGGATGAAGGCGTTGTAGAGCATGCCCCGCGCCGGCACCAGGACGTCGAGCCCGGCGGCCATGATCTCGCCGTGGCTGCGGCCGGCCGCCACCTTTTCCAGCATGGCATCGGTCATGCGCGAGCCGATCTCCGAGGCGCGGCGGAGAAGCGCGATCTCGGCTGCGCTCTTCACTGCCCGCAAGGCGTTGGCGACGGGCTGGATGTCGCGAAAATCCGTCCCCGGCAGCCCGGCAACGAGGGCGCGGTACATGGAGGCCGGCATGGCCTCGGCCCCGACCAGTCCCAGCGGCGCCCCCGCCAGCCCGCTCTCCTTCAGCCCGGTAATGACCGCTTCGGTGACGAAATCGGCGAATTGCACCTGCGAGGCCGGCAGGCCGGCCACCGTCGCAACGGGAATATCGACGACCAGCCGCGCCTCGCCGCGCACCGGCAGCAGCATCACAGCGTGCGCCCGCCCCGACCAGTTGCCGGCGACGTCGGGAATATAGGGAAACTGGGTATAGAAGCCGCTCAGCCAGAAGATGTCGGCAAAACGATCGAGACTGCCGCCGCCGCGCGACACGATGACCGCCCCCGCCAGCCCTGCGGACTCCACCGCCTGCCGCAGGCGCTCGCGCCTTTCGGCAAATTCCCCGGCCGTGACGGTAACGCTGTCCATGTGCTAACTTCCCCTGACCACCCACCCGCTTGCACCGGGAATTATGCTCACAAACCCCAAGGGGAGAAAAGTCATGTTGCGGCTTCACGTCCTGGCCGGCGCCCTGGCCCTTGTCATCGCCTCATCACCGGCATTTGCCGCCTGCTATCAGTCCATCGGCTGCACCGACGACCACTACATCCTCGAAGGCCCGTTGTGGAACATGGGCTGCGATGAGCTCTATGACGTGCGCAACATGATCTACAAGGACAACGGCTACTGCTTTTCCACCGACAAGGCCATCGCCCGCTTCGGCAATGAGGGCTGCCATATCAGCGATGCCGCCCGGGTGCCGCTCAACACCTACGAACGCGCAAACGTCCTTACCATCCGCAAGATCGAAAAGGCCATGAGCTGCAATTGAGGCGCACCCCCCCAACATCATAATCCGCCGCCCCGGGGCTTGGCCCCGGTCCATTCCGCCAGCCCCGCCCTGCGTCGGAGCGACTGCAACATCAAGCACCGCCATGGCGTTTGAGAACGGGCACCACCACCTTCACCCCTTGCCCGCCTTCCAGGCCCCATAACGCGCCCTGGTCTCGGCATCGGGCGGATAGAGGCCGGGGAGTTGCGCCCCCTTCTTTACCTCTTCCATCAGCCAGCCTTCCAGCCGCTCCTGTTCCGGCGCCACCTCGACCACCTGCCCGACCAGCGCCGCCGGGATCACCACGGCGCCGTCGCCGTCGGCGACGATGACGTCGCCCGGCAATACCGCCACCCCGCCGCAAGCAACCGGCTCCTGCCAGCCCACGAAGGTCAGCCCGGCGATCGACGGCGGCCCGGCGATGCCTGCGCACCAGATGGGGAAATCGACCTCCGCCACGCCGGCCGCATCGCGCATGGTCCCGTCGGTGACGAGACCCTGAACGCCCCGCGCCTTCATGCGCGCCACCAGCAGGTCGCCGAAGATCGCTGCATCCGGCACCCCCATGGCATCGACCACCGCCACGGCGCCCGCCGGCATCGCCTCGATGGCATGGCGGGTGGAGACCGGCCTGGTCCAGCTTTCCGGCGTCGCCAGGTCCTCGCGCATGGGGATGAAGCGCAGTGTGAAGGCCTCGCCCACCAACCGCGCCTGACCCTCGGCGAACGGCATCGGCCCGCGCATCCAGGAGTTGCGCACCCCCTTTTTCAGTAACACCGTGGTGATGGTGGCGACGGTAATGCCGGCGAGGACGCCGCGTTGTTCAGCCGTCAGAGTCATGGGTGATTTCCCCTAAATGAAGCGTTGAAAGCGATAGGGCTGGATGAGCGCGTCGACCTCGCCGGCGAGGATTTCCCGCGCCAGCATGTCGCCGATGGCCGGCGCCAGCGTCACGCCGGAATGGGTGACCGCCACGTAAAGGCCCTCGATGCCCGGCACTGCCCCAAGCGCCGGAAAGCCGTCCGCCGGGGTTGGCCGCTCACCGACGGTAAAACCGTCCGGCCGCAAGTGGTCGGCGCCCTTCAGCATCGCCCTGAGGGTCGCCATCACCTCCATCATGGTATTTTCCGGCCGCGCCTCGTCGAAAGTGCCGACGAAGTCGAGCCCGGCATGCAGGCGCCCGTCGCCGCCCTGGCGCACCTCCATCCCCGGCGCCACCAGAAGATGCTCGATCAGCCGTTCGTTGGGTGCCGTATAGAGCAGCAGGCCGGGGGGCGAATTCGAGCCTGAAGTCGACGCCCGCCGTCGCCAGCAGGCCCGGCGTGGCGACGCCCGCCGCCACCACCACGGCATCGGCGGCGATCGCCTCATTTCCCGTCAACCCGGCGATGCGGCCGCCGCTCACGCGCAAGGCCTTGACGCTTTCGCCCGTCCGAAGGGTCGCGCCCGAAGCCGCAATCAGCGCCCGCGCCGCGCCGGCGGCCTCCACCATGCCTTCGTCGGCGGCCAGCGCCGCCACGTCCGGCGGATCGATGAGGCCCGGTTCGATCCGGGCGATCTCGGTGCGCTCGATGAGCCGGATGTCGTAGCCCCAGCTTCGATGCTCGGCGCAATAGGCTTCCAGTTCGCCACGCGGCATGTCCCAGGCGATGCCGCCGGGAAACCGTGCGTCGATCCCCTGAACCTCTTCCGCCAGCCGCCGCCAGCCCCTGATCGCGGCCAGCCTGAGCGCCACATAGGGACGCGGGTTGCCGGCGGCGGCGTTGATCCAGCAAAAGCTCGCCCGGCTGGCGAGGCCGCCGGCGCTCTCTTCCGCCTCGATGACGGTGACGCGGGCGCCGCTGCGGGCGAGATGCCAGGCGATCGAGGCGCCGATGATGCCGGCACCGATCACCGCCACATGAGGCTTGGCTGCCATGCGCACTGTCCTAGTTGCCGTTCTCGGGGATGCTGTTGTCCGGGGCGTCCGATTTGGGCGCCGCCTCCTGATCGGGCGGCGGCACGTCGGGATTCCGGCAGCCGGTCAGCCACACATCGTAGACCGGATGCTCGACCGCGTTGAGGCCGGGGCTTTCGGCCAGCATCCAGCCGGAAAAGATGCGCTTCACCGAGCCGTCGAGCTGGTTGTCGTCGACCTGCACGAAGGCGGTGGTCTTGGGCGGCTCGGTCACCGGCCGGGTATAGCACACCCGGGGGCGCACATTGAGCGAACCGAAGCGATGGGTCTCATCGATCGGAACCTCGAAGGTGGTGATGCGGCCGGTGATCTTGTCGAGGCCGGCGAACACCGCGATGGGGTTCTTGATCGGCCCGGCCGAAGCCGCTGCGGCCCACGCGGCAGTGACAAGCGCCGCCGCCAATATTCTCCTGTGCAGTCTCATCATGTCTCAGTCGATGACCGCCGCCACCCGCAGGCGCACATAATCGGCGGTCCAGTTGCCGTCCTCGTCCCTCAGCACCGGCGCCAGCAGGTCAACCACCTCGTCCAGCACCGCGTCCATCGCCTCGCCGTACTGGTCGAAGAACGGCTTGCGGAAAACCCCGAGCCAGGCCTTCATGCCGGTCTTGAGCGGCGTCGGGCGGGGGAAGAGGCCGATGCGCTCGACCCGGAACCCGTGCCTTTCCAGACGCGCCTGATAGCTTTGCGGCGAAGGAAAGAACCACGGACCGGCCAGCGCCTGGTCGCCGCCGCGCCGCAATGCCGTAGCCCGCATGGCGGTGACGATGGCCGCCACGTTGCCGTGGCCGCCGAACTCGGCGACGAAGCGTCCGCCTGGCTCGAGCGCCCGCCTGATGCCGTCGATCACCCTGTCGGGCTCGCTCATCCAGTGCAGGGCGGCGTTGGAGAACACCGCGTCGAACTCCTTGTCGAAGCTGAGCGCCTGTCCGTCCATCTCGCGTGCATCGAGGCCGCGCGCCCGCGCCGCACGCAACAGGTCCTCGCTGGCATCGACGCCGATCACGCGCGCACCGGTCGCCGCGATCGCCGCGCTCAGCGCCCCGTCACCGCAGCCCAGATCGAGGATGCGTTCGCCCGCCATGGGCGCCAGCCAGTCGACCGCCGCGCCCGCCAGATCGGCCACGAAGCGGGCATGGGTGCCATAGCTGTCGGCCGACCAGGTCTGCTGGTGCGAGGGGCTGGCGCTGCTCATTGGGCCGGCGCGTCCGCCTTGTCCTTGGTCTTGTTCTCGAACATGAACTGGCTGATCAGCGACCAGATATCGATGGCGCCCTGGGTATAGGTGAACTTCCCGCCGGGCTTCAGCAGGGTTTCGCTGCCGCCGGCCTCGAGCGAAATGAACTTGCCGCCCAGCAGGCCCTCCGAGGTGACCTTGGCGGTGGTGTCGTCGGGCAGCTTCATCTTGGGGTCGACCACCATGGTGACGACGGCCTGGAAGCTTGAAGGGTCGATGTCCTGATTGGTGACGCTGCCGACCTTGATGCCGGCCATGCGCACGTCCGATCCCACCGTGATACCTTCGACATTGTCGAATTCGGCGGTCAGCGTGTAGCCCGATTCGCCGCGCCCGGCGTTGGTGGTGGTGTAGACGTAGAAAAAGAACACCCCGGCGATGGCGATCACCACCGCGCCGGTGATGGTTTCGACCAAACTGTTCTTCATGGCAAGGTCCCTTCCCCCGGAAGATTGAGATCGGTTCAAGCTTGGTGGCGCCAGCGGCGCCGCTTCAGGTTCATTCCGGCTGCCAGGCCTCGTAATCGGGCGCTGCGGCCGGTCGGGGCGCCCCGGCAATGGAACCGGGCGGGTGGTAGGCAAGGGCCGAACCGGTCAGGTTGGGCTGGTGCGGACGCTGCCAGTCGCGGGGCTTGTAGTCTTCCTTGCTGGGCGGGGTATCGACCCGGTGGTGCATCCAGCCGTGCCAGCCCGGCGGAATCGACGAGGCCTCGGCGTAGTCCTTGTAGACCACCCAGCGATGCTCGGGGATGCTGTCGGGGATCGCCGACTTGGCCCGGTAGTAGCGGTTGCCCTCATCGTCTTCGCCCACGAACTCGCCATACCGCCAGATCGCGAAGCGCAAGCCCATGGTAGCACGGTGCCACCAGGCGAAAATCTGCAACAGGAAGTCTTTCAAGCCTCGTCCTCGCCTTGCCGGCCGCACGCGGCCGCTGATGCCGGATCATCCCATAGACGCCGCGCAACTGTTGCGCAAGCCGCGCGCGCTGTCCAGTCCCCGGGCGATGCCGGCGGGGTGCCATGGCGCAGCCTTTGCGCTATGGTCCCGCCATGATAATGAGGAGGCATCGTGGCATGGGACTGAAATTCGGCATGCTGGCTGTGGCGGGCGCCCTCGCCCTCGCCTCGCCCCCCGCTCCCGCAAAGGCCGGCGACAGCACCGTCTTCAGGACGACCATGGGCTTCGACGACGTCCGTCAGGCAGTGTCCGATGCCATCGTCAACCGCGGCTACGTCATCGACCACGTCTCCCATATCGGCGACATGCTGAAGCGCACCGCCGCTGCCGTTGGGGCAACGAAGGACATCTATGCCAACGCCGAGACGGTGCAGTTCTGTTCCGCCGTCCTGTCGCGGCGCATGATGGAGGCCGATCCGGCCAACATCGTCTACTGTCCCTACGTGATCTACTACTACGAGAAGGCAGGCGAGCCGGGAACCGTCTATGCCGGCCACCGCGTGCTCGGTCCGGTCGCCGCGCCCGCCTCCCAGGCGGTGCTGAACGAGATCAACACGTTGCTCGACGATATCGTGCGCGAGGCGACGAGCGACCAGTAGTCGGCACCGACCTGGCGGCCACCGGCCTGCCATGTGATACCTCCCCGCCACCCGGTGTCATCACTTGTGGTCGCAAGCAGTGCCATTCGCGGGTGTGACCGGGGAACATGGGGGACAACACACCGGAGCCCCTTGCCTGCCGCCCCCTGGGCGTCGGGTCGAGACCGAGGATGACACCCCGGGTCAACATGAACGCCAGCTAAACGGCGCCATCAGACGCGGTTCAGTTTCGTGTCGCTATAACCGGTGCCATCAACGGGGAAGGGCGACATGGCCACCCCACCCAACCTGGAGGAGACAGACCCATGATCCGCAAGACCCTCATCGCCCTCACCATCGCCGCCGCCGCCACCGCCGCTGTCGCGTCCACCGCTTCGGCCGGCTACCGGGTCTATTTCGGGGCGCCCGTCTACGGCTACCACAACAGCTACTACGCCCCGGCCTATGTGGCGCCCTGCCACACGGTGTTCGCCGGCTACAAGTCCATCTGGAACGGTTATGGCTGGATCAGCGTTCCCCGCTACAAGCGCGTCTGCGGCTACTACTGAGACCTGAACCCCTTCTGAAGGCGCACCGCTACCGGATAACCCCGAGCGTCCCCCCCGCCTCGACCCGCCCCGCGTCCGGCAGGCAGCGCCTTCAGAACCGAAGCAACCGGCCCGGCCCTCCCTCCGGGCCGGTTGGCTTTTGGCGCCTTGGCGCCAACTTGACTCTCGATGGAAAGAAAATCTCAGCAATTTCCTGCCAACGTCGCGCCATCGATGCCCGGCGGCAGGGGGATTGCATGGCAGTTGTCTCCATATTCGAACGGCGAATGGAGGTTGGCGCGGTAGGTGCGGGCCAGTGTACGTCGACACCGGCTGGCATCGAGACGGGCATTTCGACCGGCATCGCCGACGATCTTCAATCGCTGCGCGCGCTGGAGGCGGAGTGGCGGGCGCTGCAACGCCGCGCGGCGCGACCCAGCCAGGTTTTCCAGAGTTTCGACTGGTGCGATGCCTGGGCCGGCCGGCTCGGCGAGGATCGCGGACGGGACATACGCATCGTCACCGTTCGCGTCGACGGCCGGCTCGCTCTCGTATGGCCGCTGATGCGGGTCAGCGTGGGGCCGTTCAGCGTGTTGCGCTGGCTATCCGATCCCTACGGCCAGTACGGCGACGTGCTGATTGCCGCCGACGCCGAGCGCGAGAGCCTCCTCAAGGCGGCGTGGGCGCGCATTCGCGCCCTGCCCGGCATAGACGCCATTCGCCTGCGGCATGTGCGTTCGGACGCCATGGCCGCCTCGTTTCTGGCGCAACATTGCCGGCCGGTCGGCCCCAACGACAGCGCGCCCTGCCTCGATCTCTCCGCCTTCGCCGACGAGGCCGCCTACGACAGGCGATATACCAAGGCACAACGCCGCCGCCGCAAGCGCATTCGCAAGGACCTGCAGGAAAAGGGGACCCTCGACTTCCGCGTGCTGCGTAACGGGCCCGAGTTTGACAGCCTCATCGAACGCACCATTGCTGAAAAGCGCCACTGGCTGGCCGAACGCGGCCTGCACTCGCGCCCGCTTGCCGACCCGCGTCTGCGCGACTTCCTGTGCCGGCTTGCCGATGCCGAGGAGCTTGACGTGGTGCTTTCGGTGCTGACGACCGGCAGCGAGCCCGTCGCCTTCGAGATCGGCCTGCGCTTTGGCGGGCATCACTTCGGTTACATCACCGCCCACGATACCCGCCTGACCGATGCCTCGCCGGCACGCCTGCACATGGACCTGTCGCAGCGCCGCGCCATCGCCGATGGCATGCGGGTCTTCGATCTGATGGTGCCCGGCGATCCGCACAAGGTATCGTGGAGCTGCCACAGCGTCGATGTGTTCAATTTCTATGCGCCGGTCACGCTGAAGGGTCGCTGCTACGGCCTTGCCTATCTGGAGGGCCTCAGGCCCCTGGCACGGCGTGCCTATTTCATCGCACCCCCCGCTATCAGGCGGCATTTCAAGCGCCTCGTCGGCGCCTGACGTTTTCCCCATTGGCGTGCCTACCAGGCGGGTTGGCGTGGATCGCCGGCCAGCGCCATGCTATAGGCGGCGCCTTCGGCAAGGTGGGCATACGGCAGCATGGCGTCGCGACAGCAAACGGGTCTGGGCGAATGGACGGGCTGGCGCTCGCCCTTTGCGGCCCTGGTGGTGATGACGATCGGCAGCGAAATTGCCTTCGCCACCTGGTGGACACTGGCCAAGAACTTCGCCGTCAACGCCATCGGCTTCACCGGCGTGCAGGTCGGCATCCAGGAGTCTATTCGTGAAATCCCCGGTTTCCTGGCGTTTCTGGTGGTCTATGTGCTGCTGGCGATGCGCGAGCAGACGCTGGCGTTTGCCGCCCTGGCGCTCATGGGGCTCGGCGTGGCGGTGACCGGCTGGTTTCCCTCGGCCTGGGGCTTCTATCTCACCACCTTCGTGATGTCGCTGGGCTTCCACTACTTCCAGACGATGAACCAGTCGCTGCAATTGCAGTGGCTGCCCAAGGCGACTGCGCCGCACCGGCTTGGGCGCCTCGTGTCGGCCTCCGCCCTCGCCCAGCTTGCCGCCTATGGCCTCATCTTCATCACCTGGAAGACCCTCGATCTTTCCTTCGCCACGGTGTTCGGGGTTGCCGGCACCATCACCTTCGGGCTGGCCGCCTTCTTGTGGATCGGCTGGCCGTCGTTTCGTGCCGACACGCCGCAGCACAAGCAACTGGTGTTGCGGCGGCGCTACTGGCTCTACTACCTCCTCACCTTCATGGCAGGGGCGCGGCGGCAGATCTTCACCGTTTTCGCCAGCCTGTTGATGGTGACCCGCTTCGATTACGGGGTGCAGGATATCGCCGCCCTCTTCCTCATCAACTGCATCTTCCACATGCTGCTGGCGCCGAAGGTGGGGGCATTGATCATGCGGTTCGGCGAACGCCGCGCCCTGATCTTCGAATATGCCGGCCTGATCGGCGTCTTCACCGCCTATGCCTTTGTCACCAACGCCATGCTCGCCGCCGGTCTCTACGTGATCGACCATGCCTTCTTTGCCCTGGCCTTCGCCATCAGCACCTATTTCCAGAAGATCGCCGATCCCGCCGACATCGCGCCGACGTCCGGCGTTTCCTTCACCATCAATCACGTGGCCGCGGTGGGTATCCCGGTGGTTTTCGGCCTGATATGGTTGTGGTCTCCAGCGATCGTGTTCCTGGCGGGGGCGGGCATGGCGGTGATTTCCCTTCTTCTGGCCTTTCTGGTACCGCGCGACCCGTGCGCCGGACAGGAGACCACCCTCGCCCGCTTCGATCTCCCAGGTCTTCGGCCGCAGGCAGCGGAATGAGCGATGCAGACCGCTGAGAGCGCCGGCCTTGCCCGCACCCTGGCCATCGACTACGAGAAGATCGGCCTGCCGATCGGCGTGATGGTGGCCATCCTGGGCATCACGATGCTGGTGCCCGCCGTCGTCGATCTGCAAGCCGGCAGCCCCGACTGGCGCATCTTCGTGCAGGCGGCGCTGGTGGTGACGGGCCTCGGCGCCACCCTCGCCTTGTCGTGCATGCGGCCGTTGCAGCCGCTCAGCCTGCGCGAATGCTTCGTGCTGGTGGTGGCGAGCTGGCTGGTGGTGAGCCTTGCCGGCGCCCTGCCGCTGATGCTGACCAGCAATGGCCTGAGCCTCACCGATGCCTTCTTCGAAGCCGCCTCGGCGCTCACGACTACCGGCTCGACGGTCATGTCGGGTCTCGACAAGCTGCCGCCGGGCGTCCTTGTCTGGCGTTCGATGATGCAGTGGATCGGCGGCCTCGGGATCATCGCCTTCGGCCTGCTGCTGCTGCCATTCCTCGGCATCGGCGGCCTGCAGCTCTTCCGCATCGAAAGCTCCGATACCTACGAGAAGACCGTGGCCCGCACCCAGGTGTTCGCCCGCCGGCTGGTGGCGGTCTATTTCCTCCTGACGCTCGGTTGCACGCTTTCCTATACGGCGGCCGGCATGAGCCTGTTCGATGCCGTCAACCATGCGATGACGACCCTGTCAACGGGCGGCTTTTCCACCCACGATGCTTCATTCGGCTATTTTCGCCAGCCGGCGATCCTGTGGTTCGCCTCGCTGTTCATGATCGCCGGCTCGCTGCCGTTCAGCCTCTATGTGCGGCTGTTCGATGCCCACCGCGCCAACCTGCTCGACGACATCCAGGTGCGCACCCTCCTCGGCGTGGTGGCGGCGATCTCGCTGACGCTGGTGGTGTGGCTGCTGATCCGCCAGCACCTCCCGCTGGGAACCGCCATCACCCATGTGGTGTTCAACGTCACATCGATCATCACCACCACGGGCTATGCCTCCACCGATTATCTGCTATGGGGCACCCTTCCCATCGCCATGATGTTCCTGGTGACCCTGCTGGGCGGCTGCACCGGATCGACGGCGGGCGGCATCAAGATGTACCGCCTGGTGGTCTACTGGAAGATCTTTTCCCGCCTGCTGGTCGACCTTAGGTTCCCCGACGGCGTCTTTCCCATCCGCTGCGGCGACCGGCCGATCACCAAGGAGGTGATGCTGTCGACGCTGGCCTTCCTCACCCTGTTCCTCGCCACCCTGCTCGGCGCCACCCTTGCCCTCAGCCTCACCGGGCTCGACCTCGTCACCAGCCTGTCGGGTGCGGCCACCGCCTTGTGCAACGTCGGTCCCGGCCTCGGCGACATCGTGGGTCCCAGCGGCAATTTTGCGACCCTTCCTGACTTCAGCAAGTGGATCCTGGCGCTGGCGATGATCGTCGGCCGGCTGGAGATCGGCGCCGCTTACGTGGTATTCCTGCCCTCCTTCTGGCGGGTCTAGGACCTGTCGGGCAGCAGGCTCGTGCGTTTGGATCGAATTCATCGAAAGTCATCCTGATCCGGGGTCGCCCCCCTGAGCCTGCCTGCCGCCCATCGTTTCGACCGTGTCTGAATTGCCACGATTGATTCGAAACTTGCATGCTTACGCAACGTTCGATTGACTTTAAGTCAAATTCGCTCCTAGCCCGGATATCTCACCCCGTCCAAGGACCATGCCCCTGTTGGGCCGGTCCGGGCGCGGCGTCCCCCGGCTGGGCTTGAGGCCGAGCGCGATGGTTGCCGCGGTGTGCGGCGCTGGTCGTTTCGGCGATGTCCTGTGTTGTTGACGGGAAGGGCTCAGGTCCGGCGGCTCATCGGGCCGCGGCGCATATTCGGGCGTGGGCCAGGGCAAATTCTTGCGCATAGGGACAGGCCGAGGCCATGGCGACCTTGATGCGCCGGGCCGACACCCGGACCTGGGCGCCGATCTTCAGCAGCTTCAGCCGGATCGTGCCGCAGGTGGCCTCGGCGAGCCGGGTGTGGGCGAGCCCGAGGCGGCGCAAGGCGCAGATCAGCACGTACGCGAAGGATGCAAACCACAGCCTGAGCTGATTGGCGCGCATGGTGTGGGCGCTGGTGCGGTCGGCGTAGAGGTCGAGCTGGCACTCCTTGATCCGGTTCTCCATGTCGCCGCGGGCGCAGTAGAGGTCTTCGTAGAGTGCCCGTGCCGCCCAATGCTTCGGCTTGAGCGAGGTGACGATGAAGCGCGGGTTGGCGCCCAGCGTCGTCCATTCGGCCTTGGCGACGACCCGCCGCCGCGGCTCCAGCTGTCCCTGGTCGACCACATGAAGTCGCGGAAGACGCGGGCGGCCTGGCCGCTTGTTCTCGAGGCAGGCTGGCTTCCTCCAGCCGGAGCGATCTTCGTTTCCAGCCGCTTGTTGCGGGCAAGCCCGAAGATGTAGTCGACGCGGTTGGCCTCGCACCAGACCATCAGCTCCTCGCGGGCAAAGCCTGAATCGGCGCGCAGGATGATGCGCACCTTGGGCCACGTCTGGCGGATCCGGGTCACGATCCGCTCGACCTCCTCGGCCGCGCCGGCGCTGGCGTCGATGTTGGACCGCCTGAGCCTGGCGCTGAGCAGGTGCCGGCCGCAGAAGATGTAGAGCGGCAGGTAGCAGTAGCCGTTGTAGTAGCCATGGAAGAACCGGCCTTCCTGTTGCCCGTGCAGCGGATCGTCGGTGGCGTCGAGATCGAGCACGATCTCAGGCAACGGCTTGTCGTGCGCGTCCACGAACAGATCGACGAACAGGGTTTCCAGCGCTCGGCCGTCGCAACTGATCTTGTGATAGCGCGTAGGCTCCGGCCGGCTCAGCTCCAGCCGGTTCAGCGTCGACTTGCCGGCAAGGACCGAGCAGTCGTCGCGCTTCGCCGTCAGGCTCTGCGACAGCAGAGCCAACGCCGGATCGTGGCGTAGCGTGTCGTGGTCGTCGACATCTTCATATCCCAGGGCGATCGCCGCGATGCGCTGCCCGACCAGGGTGCGCACGCTGTGAACCGTAAGGATCGGGTCGCGCCGGTCGACGAAGCAGGCGGCCACCCGGTCGAACAGGCCGATGGCCTTGTCGACGTGGCGCAGCAGCAGCGCGCCGGCGTCCGAGGTGATCGCCCCGCCGTCGAAGCCGGCGACCACTTTGTGGCCGTCGAAGGCTTCAAATTCGAGCTGTTCAGAGATACAGTGTGTTGGCATCGGACCCTCTTTGCGAATCTGATAACTCTTTGTTGCAAAAGAAGTTTCTCAGATTCTTGGGCCCGATGCACTCTTTTCGGTGAGATATTCGGGCTAGATCAGCATGCAATCGGGGTGGTGACACCAAATTGCAGAAAAACTTAACGAATCCAGATGGTTGAGCATGATGTTATCCGTAGGCATGATGTTATCCGTAGGGTAGCTCTACTTTTCGCCCATCATGCGCCAGGACCTGCGCGGATAGAGCCTGCTCCGATTTGTGATGAAACCTGGCGGTGTGCTTGTTGCTGACATAGTGCCGCGCCAACGTCGTTGCGTTCCTGGCGAGCATATTTACGCTGTCAATGATGTACGCCGCTGTCGCATCGTCCGTGAGATAGTTGAAATTCAGCCGTATCCAGCCGGGTTTCTGAATTTCTTGCCCGGCAATGATCGCCTGGTGAATACGCTCCGATTCGTTTCTGTCGAGGCCAAGCAGCCTGTGCCCATACGGGCCCGCGCAAGCGCAACCGCCCCGCGCCTGAACTCCCGAAATATCGCTCAGCATGCGCGTAAACAATTGATGATGCACATGCCCGTTTGCGCCATCGCGTACCGTGAAGGAAAAAATCGGCAACCGGTTGGGCATGTCCGCGCCCAGAATGTTGATCAGTGGATTGCCACGCCAGGCAGCCATTGCCCGACTGGTCAACTCGGTATCGCGGTGCTTTATGAAATCCGCTCCAACCGCCGCCTTGACCAGAAAGACGACCGCCGCGCGGATATCGCCAATCACGTTGGGCGTGCCGGCCTCTTCCCGACTGGTAATCGAGCCGAGATATTCGTGCGCCCAAGACGAGACATAAGAAACCGAACCGCCACCCGGCCAGGTAGGTCGGGTTGTGCGAACAATTGAATTGCGCACGATAAGCAATCCCGAAGCGCCCGGCCCGCCAGGAAACTTGTGCGGCGAAAGGAAGACTGCGTCCTTTTTCAGACCGGCGCCCGGGTTCATGTCTATGGAAAGATAGGGTGCACCACCGGCGTAGTCCCAGAACGCTAGTGCGCCATGGCGCTTGAGAAGACGGGTCACCGCATCGACGTCCGTGACAATGCCTGTGACATTGGATGCAGCGGAGAACGACCCGACCAGAAGCTGTCTTCCGGCGCGCGCCTTCAATTCCGCCTCCAGCATCGCCAGGTCCGGACCACCTGCCGATGCTTCAGCAATCTCGATAACCTCGGCGCCGCTCTCGCGCCAGGGAAGGATATTTGAGTGATGTTCGTAGGGACCGACGAAAACAGCAGGGGTCGCAACGCTACCGTCAGATGAGGGTCGCCCCGCACATTCGAAATCGGCGACGCCGCAAAGGGTGACGATGCGGTTTATGGCCGAAGTTGCCCCGGACCCGGTGAAAATGACCGAGCAGTCCTTGCCGGCATTGGTTAGGGCCGCAATGAGCGCACGCGCCTCCTCGCGCAACCGGGTCGTGTAGGCGCCACAATAAGATGCCTCGGTGTGACTGTTGGCATAGTACGGAAGGACATGTTCGGCGATGAAGTCCTCCACTTGACGCAATGGCCGTCCGGACGCTGTGTAGTCCGCGTAGACCAACCTTTTCATGCCGAACGGAGTGGGGATTTCGGTGCCCTCGCCGATGAGGCCGGCGCGCAGTTGCGCAACGATGTCGCCGGTTTCAAGGCTCTCCTGAAAACGTTCGAGCACCATGGTTTCACCTTCCGGGTTATTATCTGGAGCCTTTTCCAACCATCCGGAACGACCTGACGGCCTTCAAATCACAACCGGCTCCGTCAAACGGTTCAATAGCGAAAGCCAAGGATTGAACCCGGCGGTTGGCATCATGCCGGTATTGGCGGATGTCGACCGGCGGTTTCAGGCTTGCAGGGCTTGGCCTGTTGATATGATAGGTCAACCAGGCGTGGATTTTATCCAATAAATGTCGTAGAATTTGACATTATGAGGCTATTATGATCGATGTTTTGGCATGAAATTCGATCAATTTAATATCAAGATTCTTCGCGCCATCCAACGCGACAGCGCCCTCTCTCAAAGGGAGCTAGCCGAGAAAATGAACTTGTCCCCGAACGCCTGCTGGCATCGGGTTCAAAATCTCAAAAAGCAGGGGGTAATTCTCGGCCAGACGGCAAGGCTGGACCGCCGGAAGCTCAATCTCGGTCTGGTGGTCTTCGTCATGGTGCGCACGCGGCATCACTCGGTCGAGTGGCTTGAGGCGTTTCGCGAGCACGTCTCCCTGATCCCCGAGGTCATCGATTTCTTCCGCATCGGCGGCGACTATGACTATTTTCTCAAGGTGGTGACTCGGGACATGGAAAGCTATGACAATGTCTATCAGCGGCTGATCGCCAAAGTTGAACTCGATTCAGTCACCTCCTACTTTGCCATGGAGGCTATCGAAGAGCAGCGTCCCTTGCCAATTTATCAGTCGCTCGAAAAGAGTGATCAGTAGATTGAACAGGACAGCCCCATGCCCTCGCTTGGCACTGGTGATGAGGCGGCGTATGCCAGCAAGCTCTTCTTCCTCATACCCTGCGAGTCTGGTCCAATCGCGCCCAACTGGCCCCGCGACCCTGACACCGAACGGACACCGGACCTCTTGCGTATGCCCGAAATAGCTGTTTACTGATTGTATGAATGTGAGCCTTGATCAGGCCTATGCTCTGCCGGAAGCGCCCTATCGCGATCTGGTGGGAGAATCTTTCGATCGTATTTCAGAACTCATCGGCGCTACGGACACCTCCGGGCGCCTAGGGCCGGCGTTTTCCTTCGCGCCAAGGCTCGGCATGCTTGCCAGCGTGCCCGGGCAATCCGGCCTGTCCCGCACCGTTCGAGGCGTGCGGGCGCGTTTGCCGGCGGCCATGGGAGAAGGTGTCTGGGACTTCTTCCAGCTTTCCGATAGATTGTATCTGTCGCTTACCGATGCATCCTACAATTCAAACACGGGCCTCAATCTCCCGGTCGATGACGTGGTCAAACTGCGTGTAATTCTCGAAGGAGAACTGACTTTCAATTTTTCTAAATCGAAATTTCGAGCGGGCCCCGGAATATATCTGAGCGTTCATCCTGGCGATCACGAGAATTGCTACGATATTAGCCGCGGAGATCATCTTAGAATGGCGGTCGTTCATTGCGGACGTGATTTTTTTAACGATATAATTGCTGAATATGGCGATAAGAATTCATTTAATGGCGAATTTCTACTAGGTAAAAAACCTATAATTCGTCCATTAAATAGTCTATTTACAGGGCTAATATTAGATTTATTTACATTTCCATATTCCGGGAGACTGGGTGAACTCTACCGCGATGCGAAATCGATAGAACTCTTCTGCCATTTGTTGCAACTGGCGCGGATGAGTGCGTCCGTTCGGGATCAAACACCCTCGGTCAGAAATCGGGCTGCAATCGGAGCTGCCCGCCAAACTATCCTGGAGAACCTGAGTAATCCGCCGACAATCGAGTGCCTGGCACGCGAGATCGGGCTTAATCCGACGAAGCTGAAGTTTCTTTTCCGTGACATCGTTGGTATGCCGATTTTTGAGTTCATGCAGAATGAACGACTGAAACTGGCCAAAATATTTCTGCAGAGTACGGATTTTCCAATATCTGAAGTGGCGCTGCGCGTGGGCTATGCCCATCCATCCAATTTCACAGCAGCTTTCAAGCGCAAATACGGATTTACACCAAATGCAATTCGAAAAAGCTTGGCTCCGAAACGATAAAGCGGCTGCGCAAATCGAACCTCAGGTCCATTTGTATCAGTGGTCTGTCCCTGAAAAGCGGTCCTCCCTGAGGCATGGCTTTGAGCCTGATGGAGGATGTGGGAATGTCGAGAAACAGACACACGGCCGAAGAGATTGTCACGAAGCAGCACATTGAGTTTGGCGATCTGCCTCTTCCGAACGGGACAGGGAGAGGGATCATGGAGCAGCGCAGCCTATTCGGGCTTTCGGAGCATCTGGAGCGTCTGAGCGCGCATGGCGATCCGCTTGTTCCCCATCCTGCCGACCCATCATGGCTGCCTCCCGCCGTCATCCTGACCTGACCGACGGAATCACCATTCGCAGCCAACCTCAAACACCCGTTTTCGACAGCATCGACCCAAAACGGAATTCCCGACCGTAGTATTGCTGCGTATCGGAATGCCCCAATGTGGCATGAAGACCCATAATGCTTTAGAGCGGTTTTCGAGCGTCCCGAATCGACAGGGATTTCCGAATCAGTGAGTTTCTGATTTAGACTTCCTGCCGGAAGCAGGAGGCCGGCATGGATGGGTCACCCACTCTCGATGGATTTGCGTGCTCGGCTTATTGCGGCGATTGACGGGGGCTGAGTTGCCGAGCGGCAGCGGCTCGGTTTGGCGTTGCGCCGTCGACGGCGATCCGCTGGCAGGCGCAACGACGGGAGACCGGCAGCTTCGCCCCCAAGCCCCAAGGTGGCGACATCCGATCGCGGCGGGTGGAGGACGCGAGAGCTGATATCCTGGCCCTGTGGGAAGAGCGCAAGGACATCTCGCTTGAAGAGTTGCGCATTGCCCTGGCCCAGGTCGGCCTGGCGGTGTCGGTCGCCGGGCTTCACCGCTTCTTTGTGCGCCGGGCATGACGCGTAAAAAAAGACTGGCCATGCAATCGAGCAGGACCGGCCCGACATCCTGAAACAGCGGCGTGGAATGGTTCGAGGGCCAGATCGATCTCGACCCGGAGCGCCTTGTCTTCATCGACGAGACGTGGACTGCCACCAACATGACCCGCAGCCATGGCCGCTGCCGGAAGGGTGAGCGGCTGCGGATGGGCTTCCCGCACGGCCATCGCAAGACCACAACGCTGGTCGCGGGTCTGCGCATGGCTGCAGCCAGAGCTATAGCCAGGCCGATCTCGAATGGGGCGCCATGCTTCGCCGCTTCCACTTGGTGCTCCGCCTTGAACTCAAA
>CAVVDT010000014.1:0-117501 GCA_963747005.1 uncultured Alphaproteobacteria bacterium
GCATGGGCGCCGGGGTAACTTCGGTGGCAATCTCGGCCAGGTGCAGGTTCATGGCTTCGGTGTTGCAGGACGGCAGCACCAGGGCTGCTCCCTTTCCCTCCTTGGGGCAGATGGCGCCGAAGATATAGGTCGAGGCGGTGCGCTGATCATGCGGAGCTGAGGGCCGTGTGCCGCGCCGAGCCCAGCGTCGGGTGATCTTGTTCTTCTGCCCGATACGGGCCTCGTCAGCGAACCAGATTTCTATCTGCTCAGGCTTGAAGCCCTTGTCATGCGCGATCTCCGCCAAACGCGCCGGGAAGCTTTTTTAAAATGCTCGATGGCGCCGTCAGCCTGAGCGTGATGACGGGGGCGGGCCGACAGCTTGCGATACCCCATGGCGCGAAGCTCCCGGCTCAAGGTCTGCTTGGCGATGCTGATCCTGAACTCTTCCCAGATCCACTGGCACAGATCGATCAGCCGCCACCGCACGACCCCGTGTCTCGCAGGAATAGGGCCGCTCTCGATCATCTCCATGAGCGCACAACGCTGCGCATCGTTGAGCCTCGAAGGCTGGCCGGGCGCCTTGCGGTTGAACAAACCATCCGGGCCTTCGGCATTGAACCTCACTACCCAGTCGCGAACGATCTGCAGCGTCACGCCACCGATCTTTGCTGCCTGCGTCCGCGTCGCTCCGTCATAGATCGCGGCCAGGGCAAGCAGTCGGCGTGCCTGGGCCGCGTCTTTGGACCTGCGGGCAATTGCACGCACCCGAGCCGCATCAAAATCACCGCGCAGTGGAATAGGCATGGCGAACCTCCTTTGTTCGCCACACTAATTCAGAGTTCAGGCGATTTGCAAATCCCCAGTGCGAGTCAGCCTTTCAGGGACGCGGTATAAGTCGGGCTTGATTGTGGGTCGTGGTAGTGATTCCGTCATCTGAGTGATTTGCTCGGAGGGCGGATGCGATGATGGGCAGGCAGGCGACACCGGAGCGGCTGTTTTACGACTTCTGCCTGGACGATCACGTTCCCGCCGACCACCTCCTGCGCCTCATTGACCGGTTTGTCGATCTGGACGGGGTGCGGCAGGAATTGAAGCCGTACTACAGCCCGATGGGGCGCCCGTCGATTGATCCGGAACTGATGATCCGGATGTTGATTGTCGGTTATTGCTTTGCCATCCGCTCGGAGCGGCGGCTGTGCGCGGAGGTTCACCTCAACCTGGCGTACCGCTGGTTCTGCCGGCTGGGGCTGGATGGCAAGGTTCCGGACCATTCGACCTTCTCGTTGAACCGCAATGGGCGCTTTCGTGACAGCGACCTGCTGCGGCATGTGTTCGAGACGGTGGTGCGCCGGTGCATGGATGAGGGGTTGGTGGGAGGCGAAGGCTTTGCGGTGGATGCCAGCCTCATTGAGGCTGATGCCAACAAGCAGCGCTCGGTTTCCGGTGAGGACTGGAGGATAGAGGACATCCCTGCCGACGCCGGCCGGGCGGTGAGGGACTATCTGGTGCGACTGGACGATGCCGCCTTCGGGGCGGCCAGCGAGGTGGTGCCGAAGTTTGTCTCTCCGTCGGATCCGGCGGCCCAGTGGACGGGGGCTCTCAAGGGAGCCGCCTTCTTTGCCTATGCCGACAACTATCTGATCGACGTGAACCATGCGGTGATTGTCGATGTGGAGGCAACGCGCGCCATCCGCCAGGCCGAGGTGGGTGCGGCACGCACCATGATCGACAGGGTGGCGACCCGTTTTGGCCTCAAGCCCACCCCTGCTCCATCGCCACGCAGGCACAGCCGCCAACACGCCAGCTGACTAAATCAACAAAATCGGCCCTTCGCTGTGACCGTCCGGTGAAGGTGCTCTGGCGCGGTCAAGGCGGTTGCTCCGGTTACGCTGCGGGGCAGCGTAACGCCAGGGGAGAAGTTCGTCGATACGGGTGATCTTGTGGTCGGCGATGCGGCCGAGGATGTCGGTGAGCCAAGCCTGCGGGTCGACGCCGTTGAGCTTGGCGGTCTCGACCAGGGTGTAGGCGATGGCTGCGGATTTGCCGCCACCTTCGGAGCCGACGAAGAGGAAATTCTTGCGGCCGAGGGCGACTGGCTTCATTGATCGCTCGGCACAATTATTGTCCGCCTCCAGGAAGCCGTGGTCGAGGTATGGGCGCAGCCGCCTCATGCGGGTCAGGGCGTAGCGGATCGCCTTGGCCAGTTCGGATTTGCCGGAGATCTTCGGGAGCTGGGCGTGCAGCCAGGCGTCGAGATCCTCCAAGATCGGTTTGGCCTTCGCCTGACGGATCTCGACCCGTTGATCGGGCACGAGACCGCGGGCCTGTTTCTCCACGCCGTATAATCCGGCGATGCGCTTGATGGCCTCCCCGGCGATCACCGAGCCATCGGACTGGAAGACATCGGTGAACTTGCGCCGGATATGCGCCAGGCACGCCACCTCGGAGATGCCGCCGGATCGATAGAGCTCGTTGAAGCCGGCATAGCCGTCGGCGTGCATCCAGCCGTGGTAGCCGGACAGATGGCTGGCGGGATGCTCGCCTTTTCGATCGACGGTGAACCGGTACCAGGCGGCGGGAGGCGCCTGGCCGAGCCATGGCCGCTCATCGCGGACATAGGTCCAGATCCGCGCGGTCTTTGTGCGGCCGTTGCCTGGGGCTTGCATCTTCAGAGGGGTGTCGTCAGCAAAGATTGCCTGTCCCTTCAGCACATGCCTGCCGATCGCGTCGGCCAGCGGTTCCAGCAGCGCGGCCGACTTGCCGACCCAGTCGGCGAGTGTCGAGCGGTCGAGATCGATGCCATTGCGCTCGAAGATCTGGGCCTGGCGGTAGAGAGGAAGATGATCGCCATACTTCGAGACCAGCACATGGGCGAGCAGACCGGGCCCGGGACGCCCCGCTCGATCGGACGCCACGGCAGCGGCGCCTGGCAGATCGCCTCGCAGCACGAACAGGCCATGCGCGGGCGCACGATGCTGTTCACGATGAAGCGGCCGGGGACATACTCCAGTTCTTCGGTGACATCCTCACCCAGCGTCTTGAGTTTGCCGCCGCACTTGCTGCAGGCATTGCCCGGCGACAGCACTTCGGTGTCCGCGGCAGATCGGCCGGGAGAGGTTTGCGCTTCGGCTGGGCCTTGGGTTCGCTCGTGTCGGCCGGTGCGGGTTTGTCCGCCTTTGCCGCCGCGATCTCCTCGTCTTCCAGGCGCAACTGCAGCTGATCCAATGTCTCGGACGTGGAGCCGAACCGGTGTCGGCGGTGGCCCGCGAGTTCATGCTTGAGCTTCTCGATCTGCAGCGCCTGGGACTTCACCAGGGCAACCAGATTGACCGCTGCCTGGCGCAGTTCGGCGGGGTCTTGGGGCAGCGTCGGGGCGTCTTCCAACATGGCCATTTTATAGCCGAACCGTGCAGCCAGGGGAATCCCCGAGAAGACCTATCTTCCTGATTTTGTTTAGATACTATCCCGCCGTCAAAGGCCGCCAGGTCCGTCGCGGTGCCCGCCAGTCGATCCCCTCCAGCAGCATCGCCAGTTGCGCCGAGCTTACCGACACACGCCCATGCGCCGGCGACGGCCAGACGAACCGACCCGCGCTCCAGGCGCTTCAAAACAGACACGCTCCCTGGCCATCCCACCACACCACCTTGATCAGATCGCCGCGACGACCACGGAACACGAACAGGTGGCCTGAGTACGAGTCCTGCTTCAGCACCTTCTCGGCCAGCGCCGACAGCCCGTTGTACCCTTTGCGCATGTCTGTGATCCCGGCCGCCAGCCACACCTTCGTCGATGCCGGCACCGGGATCATGACCCCGGCCAAGCCCTTGGCCAGACGCAGCACAACATCGACCTCAAAGGCGCCGCTGAGTGTCAGGCGGTGCCCCGACGCCAGGGCAATCTCGATCTGACCGGCACCGCAGGCGTCAGCCCGTTCAGACACAACCACCACTTCGGCCGGTTTAACCTCGACCGGCAGAAACACTGGCGCGTCCCGACCCGGACCAAACCGCCGATCGCGGCGCCACATGAAGACCATGTTGGCGTTGACCCGTGCCCGCGCGCCACCGCCGCAACCGACGCGCCGGCCTCCAGCGTCTCCGCAACCACCCGACGCTTGAACGCCTTCGAGTAGCTCCGCCGCTTGCGTTTGCCATGATCCGCCAAAATAAGTGTCCGCGTAATTTAAGCGGACACGATCGCCCGCAATCACGCCAAGACTCCCACGCCTATCACAGGTACCTCAAGGCCGGGTTCCCCGGACGCTCACGATCAAGTTCGCCTACCCAGTCAAAACCATGCAGGATAGTCACCCCATGATATGGCTGCGACTGCACCGTCGCGCTGGGAAACGCCATTTCATGTGCTAGTGTCCGGTGTCTAAGAGCCTGATTTGAAAAGAGTTGAGTGATCCCAGTGGCTTGGGATTCCGTCGATCTATGATGATTCGATGGAGTTTCCGATGGCCTGGACTGAGATCACCCGAGCGAAATATCGGCGAGATGGGCTGCGCTATGCAAGCGACATGACAGATGGCGAGTGGGCGTTGGTAGAGCCCTTCATGCCGAGGCGCAGACGCCTTGGCCGGCCGCGAACAACCGATCTGCGAGCGGTGGTGAACGCGATGCTGTATCTGGCCTCGAGCGGGATTCAATGGCGGGCGTTGCCCAAGGATTTTCCGCCCGTCTCGACGGTGCGGGGATACTTCTATACCTGGGCCAATGACGGCACCTGGCTCAAGATCAACCACGCGCTGGTGATGGTCTCGCGCGAGCGGGACGGACGCGAAGCCAGCCCTACGGCGGGAGTGATCGACAGCCAGTCGGTGAAAACCACCGAAAGCGGCGGCCCGCGCGGCTACGATGCCGGCAAGAAGATCAAGGGGCGTAAGCGCCACATCGTCACTGACACACATGGGCATCTGGTCGGGCTTCAGGTCCATCCCGCCGACATCCAAGATCGAGACGGCGCCGTGGCCGTGCTCGCTTCGATCCGCAAACTCTACCCTTGGCTGCGCCACATCTTCGCCGATGGCGGCTATGCCGGAGACAAGCTCAACACTGCGCTCGCCGAGATGGGGCGATGGACGGTAGAGATCATCAGACGTTGCGACACCGCCAAGGGCTTCGAGGTTCTGCCGCGCCGCTGGGTGGTTGAGCGCACCTTCGCCTGGCTTAATCGATGCCGCAGACTGGCCAAGGACTTCGAGGCCAGTATTGAAAGCGCCGTCGCCTGGACCTTCATCGCCCACATCCGCCTCCTCACCCGACGTCTCGCAAGAGCTTGAAACCATTGATTCCATTTTAAATCGAACTATAACGGCGACAGGGGCCACCAGCATGGACAAGTACACGAAAGCCATTTTCACCGTTATCGCTATTGCCCTAGCCGTGATTGCATTCAAGTTGCCAATGACAGGCATAGTACACGCCCAGTTGGGTGACGGATGCGGCAGAAGCAGCATTGACCCCTGCTATGTTGATTATAAGGGCCCGCAGGGTCTGTCCGTGTTTGTGACGAACCTGAACTAGCGGTGATACATGTCACAGTTTGTTGGCCTCCCACACCAATATTTTGCCCCACCATGAGGTCGGCATCACCTTCGTCCCGAACTGCGCTAATTTCAAACTCCCAACAGCTTTCACTTCACCCTCGCATCCGGTCTCGCCCAAATCTTCACTGATGTTGCCGTATTCCTGAAGCCGCACCGGCTGCACCTAAGGCGGTTCGCAGTCTCAGGTACCGGCAGTGGTAGTACGCCTGTTTGAGCCGGATCACCATGTAGCTATGCTGAGCATTGTAACAAACGCGAATGACAACACTGCTGTCGGTAGTGTCGGGGCGGGCAAACGGTCGAGATTGACCGGTCTCTGATATTTGACGAAAACCGTCTCTGCACTGGCGGAGATCGAAAGGCTGACCAACAAGCCGGCCATGAGGCAATGCGCGCGAACATATGAGCCCTCCCGGCAAAACAGCTTCGCTCGGGCACAAGGTATCGGAGATTGCGATTGGTTTCATCGAAAGTGGGGCGGCCGGCAATCAGGGATATTCCGTAGGGCTTCTTGCTCAACGCGGACCGGACGATTGAGGCCGAGTGCATCCACTGCGGCGCCGGGCAGCACGTCGACATTGATGTGCTCATCGAAGAGCATGGCAAAGCTGCCTTGCTGGGAGAAATTGCATCCAACGCTTCTTGCTTCTTTTGCAAGCGGTATGGGATCATTATCTTTGAAGTCGGCTAGGCTGGCCCGCTGTCGAAATTCGGGCATTCGGCCTGCCGGTCTTTTCCATCGCGAGCTTCATCACCTGGTTCCAGGCGGGCCTTGTGCCACGCCGCTTCGCCGGGTGACGACAGCAACGCGGCGTCCAAGCGAATTTCCGTACAGTCAGAATTCAATTCGTGATAAGGAGGAGCAAGAACAAGAAAGGTGTGACCGTCGGCATGAATGAGGTGTCCCATGTTCCGGCTTGTTTCGCATACTGTTCTGCACGGCCTCGTTGAAAATCCCTACGACGATGATCCCCTGCACCTGCATGGCCTGGACGACACGGGACTTGCCGTCACCCCGGCCGACGAGCGCGAGGAGCTGCTCGTTTCTACGTCGGCGACCGGCAGCTCCAGCAGCCACACCCTGAATTTCGGCGCGGCCGCTTTCGCCGCCGCCGCGGACCCGACTGTACCGTTCTTCATGCTGGCTTCGGCCGACAGCAACGGCGTCGAGGCCAACGATCGCTCATTGCACTCGGTGGTGTCGGCCAACGGCCGCTGGACGGCTTTTACTTCCGATGCCAACAATCTTGTGTCCGGCGATATCAACGGCCATGCCGACATATTCGCGCACAATTTTGTCACCGGCGAGACCGTGCGTCTGGAGGTGCCGAGCACCGATTCTGACTTGCGTGTCACCGGCATCTCCGCCGACGGCAACAAGATTCTCATCGATACATCGGCCTCGTTCTCGGTGCATGACACCAACGGCTTGCGTGACCTCTATCTGTGGGACCGTGACAGCGGCGCGGTGACGCTGGTGTCGCATGACGGGGCGGGTGATGCGACCGGCATCGCTGGCTCGGCCATCGGAAGCGCTGAATCGGCGCTATCCGCCAACGCCAGCCTGGCGGTGTTCCGCGACTTTGCGACCGGCGGAATCCGCCTGTTCGATGCAACGACCGGCGATATGACCGCCCCGGTTTCGGGCTTCGGCGGCGCCACGCCCAACGGCCAGTTCTCCGACCCGACCCTTTCGGCAAACGGGCAGTTCCTGGCCTTTTCCAGCACCGCCAGCAATCTCGTCGCCAGCGATCTCAATGGCCGGCAGGACGTGTTCGTGCTCGACATGGCGAGCGGCAACACCGTTCTGGCATCGGTCGCCACCGACGGCACCCAGAGCGACGGCGACAGCAGCCGGCCGCAGGTCTCCGACAACGGCCGCGTCGTCTACAATTCCTTTGGCAAGAACCTGGTTTCCGACGACACCAACAACCAGAGGGACCTGTTCCTTACCCAGATCGACCCGGCTGACGACACGGTGGCGCAGACCATCCGCTACTCGCTGGACCAGAACGGCCACGAATGGACCAGCCAGAACGAAACGAGATTTGCCACCATATCGGCCGATGGAACCATCGTCGGCGGCGAGACCGACATGAACGACGACTTCTTCCCCGAGGCGTCTTCTGGCGCATTGTGGAAACGCGCCGCTTCGGCAGGCGGTTCCGGGTCCGCCACTGAGCCGCCATCCTCAACTATATATGGTCTGGCAGTTTTTTCCGTCGTTGAAGGCAACGAACCCCACCTGTCTGGCAGCGGAAATGTGGCTACCCTCGATTCGAACCAGGCTTTGCTGCCGGTCAGCAACGACGTGTACAACATCTTTGGTCTGTCCGGCCTGCGCTTCAGCGAAGGCAACGATCAATACGCCTGCGCCAACATCCATACTTACCTGGACCCGCTGATCCAGACCAGCATCGAGGAGGGTGAATGCGTATTTGCCGGCGGCGGTGACGACTCGGTCAGGGGAACCGACCAGGCCAGTGAAATCATCGATCTCGGTGACGGAAACGATCTCGGCATCGGACAAAACGGCCCCGATTTCCTTCTCGGTGGAAAGGGCAACGACAACCTGTTCGGCGATATCGCCCCCGATCCCTATACATTCGGATTGACACCGGGCGGCAAGACGGCGGCTGCCGCGGCCGGGGCGCCGGGCAACGATACGCTCGACGGCGGTGACGGCAGCGACACCCTCCATGGCGGCGGCGGCAACGATCGGCTGCTCGGCGGGGCGGGTGCGGATTCGTGCAACGGCGATGCCGGCAATGACCGGCTGTTCGGCGGCACCGGCAGCGATACCCTCAACGGCAACGGCGGCAACGATACGCTTAGGGGAGAGGCCGGCAACGATCACCTGAACGGCGGTGCCGGCAACGATCGGCTGGCGGGCAACGGCGATGCCGATACCCTGTTCGGCGGCGACGGCAACGATACCCTGTTCGGCGGCGGCGGTGCCGACAACCTCAACGGCGGCAAGGGCTTCGATCAGACCAGCTATTATTATTCGGCCGCCGCCGTGATGGTCGACCTGAGCACGGGACACGGCTCGGGCGGTCTGGCGGACGGCGATACCTTGAGCGGCATCGAGGCGGTATTCGGCTCCAACCAGTTCGGCGATACCCTCATCGGGCGCGCCGGGACCGATATGGGGCTGCACGGCAACGGCGGCGACGATTCCCTCAAGGGCCTCAGCGGCAACGATTCGCTGTTCGGCGACAACGGCAACGACACCCTCATAGGCGGCTCCGGCAACGATCATCTGGATGGCGGCAAGGGCGGCGACAGTCTGGTGGGCGGCTCCGGCAACGACCTCATGACCGGCAGCGGCGGATCCGACACCTTCGCCTTCGCCGACGGTTTCGGCAACGACACCATCACCGATTTCTCGGGCAACAACCCGGAGAAGATCGACCTTTCGGGTGTCAGCGGCATCACCAGCTTCGCCGATCTCGTTACCAACCACCTGGAGGATCACGGCACGTTCGTGGTGATCGTCGACGGCACCGACTCGATCAGGCTCAACGGCGTCACCATGAACCACTTCGGTGACGGCCTTGCCTATTCGGCGGACGACTTCATCTTCTAGCGGGTCTCGCAGCTTCCGGCGGGCGACATCGCAAAGCCGGGCCCATGCAGCATCAGGTCGACAACGATCTTCCCCGGCCGGCCATCTCCGTCCTCGAAGCGGTGCGGGTTGAAGGCGATCCATACTTTCGAGAACCTCAACGGCTTCATGGAACTCTCCTCCTTCCGATACCGGGACGGCAATTGGAGATTGCCAGGTCGGAGCGCTCCGAAACGAGGGTGGCCGGTCACGGCAAGCATTTCTCGGGGGCAATACGCCGGCCCAAAATGCCATGCCCCGTCAGGAAGGAACGGTCAATATTCTGCTTGACCTATTGCGACCGCCACCGCAGTCTCCGGCCGATCAACCCTCTTGAATTCATACGAGATGCCCCGATGCCCCGATGCGCCGCATGACTGAAGATGTTGTCGGCATGGAGTTTGTGCTGATGCTGCCGGGGTTCTCGAACAGGTCCGCAGATGATATCGCCGGACGCACGCGAAATTCGGATTTCCAGCACTGAGATGATCGGCAGGCCGATGATCGCCGGGGACGCGCGTTGGATTTTCATCCACATTCAGAAATGCGGCGGCAATTCCGTGCGCAGAGCTCTCGGCACAAAGGTCAACGACCCGCACAAGCACTTCTTTGCCAGCGAGTTGCGCGACCTTTATGATGAAGACGTTTGGCGGAACGCTTACAAATTCTCCTTCGTGCGCAATCCCTGGGACAGGCTCGTATCCTGGTGGTCGATGATTGATGCCAGTCGACCAGCCCTGACGGCCGGACGGTCGCTCAACAATTTTCACCGCTTTGTCATTGAAAGGGCCGTCACTTTCGAGGAGTTCCTGGAGAACTGCGACAAGGAAATTGTCGATAGCGACGGACGGAAATGGATCTACCGCAACCAGCTCGACTATTTGACCGATTCATCGGGGAAAATGCTCGTCGATTTCGTCGGCCGCTTCGAGACGCTACAGCAGGACTATGCATCTATCTCCGGGCAGATCAGCGGCACCGCCGTGCCGTTTCCGCACGCCAACAGGTCGGCGCATCGTCCTTATACAGACTACTATACGCCGGCGATGGTGGAAAAGGTTGCAAGGCACTATCGTGCTGACATTGAAAGGTTCGGCTATGTTTTCGGGCAATAGGCTTTGAATTGACCGACCGTCGCGCAACCATGTCGCCTGGCGGCATGCCCGACCGCTTCCGCGACAGGCCGCGGGCTGATAACCTGACCGCCATGCTGGACTTCAGACGCTGTCGTTGGTCGCCGACGTTTCTGCATTTCGGATGATACGCATTCTCGCCGTCATATGTGTCCGGAATGAAGAAATCCATATCAGGCGATGCCTCGATGCGCTCGTCAATGACGGCATCGATGTGATCCTCATCGACAACGATTCTGAGGATCGCACGATCGACATCGCCCGCGATTACCTGGGCCATGGTCTGTTGTCGATCGGACGACAGCCGTGGCACGGTGCGTTCGACCTGAGCGAGCAGCTCGCAATGAAAAGAGCGATCATTGAGAACGCTGATCACGACTGGGTTATCCATGCCGACGCCGATGAGTGGCTCCGCCCGTGGCCAGCCGAAACATCGCTTGCAAACGCCATCCGACAGGTCGACGCTGAAGGATTCAACTGCATCGATTTTGACGAGATGGTCTTCGTCCCCAAGGCCGAAGACGATTTCGCCCATGATGGCTATGTCCGCGAGATGACGAACTATTATTTCTTTCGGCCCAGCAGCCCGCGGTTGATGCGCGCCTGGCAGCGCGACCTCGATGCCGACAGCCATAGCAGCGGCGGTCACCTCATCCGGGCGGCAAACCTTCGGCTGTGCCCAAGAAACTTCATCATGCGTCATTACATCGCGCTGAGCAGCGCGCATGCCATGAAGAAATATGTCGGGCGTCGCTATGCCCACGCCGACCTCGCCAAGGGCTGGCACGCCAGGCGGCGAAGGATCGCGCCTTCGGACCTCGCCTTTGCACAGTCCTCCTATATCAAGCAATTGCCTCGCTGGGACAGCCAGGATTTCGATCGCACGGCGCCCGCGCCAACGCATTTCTGGGAATGGCAGAAGCCTTCGGATGCGGCTCGGTGAGATGCCCCGCTCAGGTGCGCCGCGCAACCGGCGGGAAGCATTCCATCAACGCGGCGCGATCGATGCGCATGTCGTGAAGGCGCGCCCGGCCTGTCCACGGCTCGCAGCTTTTGCCGCTGTCCGGCAAGCAGGGCAACGTCTGGGGATTGTCGGCGAGCGAGAACCAGTCGTGAAACTTGAAGTCCTCGCCGAGCACCTTGTCGGACAGCTTCAACCACACATTGGGGATGCCGAGCGCCTCGGCGAAGACCAGGCCGTGCAGCGAGGAGCTTGCAACCGCCTCGCAGGCCGCGAGCTTCTGAAGGAAATCATCGGGGTCGTCGTGCACATTGAGATCGACGACCGCCGGATCGGCTAGGATCTGGCTTAGCCAAGGGTGTCCGCGGTCGACATAGTGCGCGACGACGCCGAGGCGGTGGGCTTTCGGTAAGTAGTGGTAGCGCCCAGGCGGCATTTCGGCGACGAGGAATCCAGGGTCGCCCAACGGAATGTCGCGTAACGCAAAGCCCTTCCTGCGCAATGCCGCGTAAGACAGCTTGCCGCGCAGCGCGCGCACGTTGGCCGCCGGGAACTCCGCCATCGGCAGCGAGCCGTGCAGCAGACCGGTTCCCCAAATCCTTGAATATGCATTTGCACGCTGCAGCAAGCTGCCGATCGCAAGGACATGTTCGTCTTCCTGGCCGGCGACCACGGCTTGCACGCCGAACAGCGCAGATATCAGCGGCAGGTTGATCCTGTCGCCGACATTGGCAATCCTGGTGAAGCAATGGACCGGGACGATCGGATTTGACGTCTCTTGCATTGTCGAGTTTGCCATCCGCTAGGCGGGTCGCTCCGCCGCGCCCGAATGGCGCGCGCCGGAAATCCGCCCGACCATTTCTCCGATACTGACAATGCGATAGTCCAATGCCCGGACCGCACTCACAAGCTGCGCAAAGCCTTCTGTGCTCCAGGGCTCGAATCCTTCGTCCAGGCTATGAAAGCCGAGGATCGTCCACGTTGTATCCGGGACATCGCGATCCAACTGATTGATGACGCTCTGCAGATGCCGCTGCCTTACCGCCCAGCTCCGCAGCCTGAATGGATCAGTCCCCGCGACGAGCGAATTGTAGAAGACCCGGTCATCGGAGCGTTTCGTCAAGAACCCGGCCGCGGAGAACCCGAATTGTGCCGGGTCAACGCTGGAGAAGCTGTTGAAAGGATAGCAGAAGACGTACGGGCCATCATGTATCTGACGGATCACCGCAAGCAAATCCCGAAATTCGACCATCTGCTGCTCGTTCGACAGCTTACGGAAATCGGGATGTGAAACGCTGTGGGAGTGAACGTCATGTCCCTGTGCGGCAAACGCGCGCCATTCGCCGATCGAACCGAAGTCAGCACCCTTCAGGGCGTCGATGTGATCAACCGGCACAGTCCCGCACAGCCGGCCCGTCACGACAAAGAAACTGGCGGGGCTCGGGGCAAGCAGCGCCACGGCCTTCCGGGCGCCGACGATCATGCCGTCGTCGAACCTGAAGGAAAGGAACCGCGCCATCGAGCAAATATCCCTCCCTCATCCGCACATTTCCGGGTGGAAATATTGCGATCGGCAAGTCCCGCCCGTGTCCCGCCCTACCTAACTCCAGCCGCGATCCCGGCTCGGGCGGGGCGACTACCGCTCCGCGCGACGAAACTCAAACAGGCATTCGCGACGCCGAGCCTCGATCACATGCGCTCGAACAAGAGCAAAATCATGATCAGCGAAAAGCTTATAGAGTTGATCGCGATCAAAATGCGTCACCCACCCGTTGGAGAGTCGGGATTCAACGTCCTGTTCGTTCGACGACAGGTTGTAGCTCACAATGGCTTGCCGATACTTGTTCCGCAACGCATTGGCCAGGTCTTCCGGCGCATAGCTGTATTCAAGCACCCCCAGCAGGGCGCAAGCGTCCGCATCGGGCAAACGGGCGAGGTCGGCGGGCTCGTTCACGTCCAGGACAACACTCCGGTCATCGCGCCGGGCAAGATCCACGGGTATGTAACGCTGGCGGATGTCCAGATATCGCTCGAGAGTCATGCCGCCGCACTCAAGGTCGGCGACCGAGCCGGCACCCGTGAGCCATTCGGCGGCGGTCTTTGCACGCCTCCGCCACAGTTCTCCGAAATCTGACGCGATCTTCGCCCATCGGGCCATGAGCGGTCTTCCCGCCGCGATCGCCTCGCGGACGAGAGCGACACGCTCCTCCATGCGCAAGCGGTAGAATTCCTCTTCCATTCGAATCGCGGTCCTTCCCTGCAAGAGGATTGACGCCGTCGTCATCCATCGTCCTTGGTCAGGATAAGAACATCGTCGTCGAGCGCCCGGTCGCCATGCGGATAGGCCACTCGCGCGCAGCTCATCGTCAAGCCGAGTTCCGCACCCAGGCTCTGCAAGCGTTCACGGTCGAGCACCCTGAACCTGGCGATGGCCGGATCCAGTTGCGCTCCCGGTGTGTAGGAGCGGGCCGTATTGCCGCGCCAGCCCCACCGCACGCCGCTTTCAGTCGTCATCAGTGTTCCGCCCTTGTTGAGGATTGATGCGAGGAACCGCATCATATCTAAGAAATGTTTCTCACAGCAGGCATACGACTTGAGCATCGTATCGACGATGATATCAAAATGACCTTCAATCAGCGGATACATGCGTGGATCGTACTTGTTCATCAGGATGGCGGTGGCTTTCCCACTCTTGCCACACGTCTTGCGGAACAACTCAATCTCCGGATGGCTGATCGTGATTCCCACATACCCCGCCAGCCCAGCCGCGAACGTGACGAACAGCGAGCTGTTTCCTATGCCGATGTGAAGCAACCGTTTGCCCACATACCGTTGAGGTTGGGACTCAAGAAGCGCAATGATCGCCGCTTCCGCTCCGCTTGTCGGCTGCGATTCCCAACTCGTTATTGTGTGCTCGGAGGTGAGGTCGTATGGGCCACCGCAATCAAGAAAGAAATCTTCAGCCATCCGCGCGCCAGATCGTCATTCTCGGCCACCGCCAATGGCAAAATACTCTCATCGCTCGTCTTGGCTGTCCAGCGCCTTGTCGGAAGACGTTGACTGTCGGACCAGGCGTCCCGGAGCGGCCATTGCCTTCAGGCGGCGCCACTCCATCCGAGGGCCATAGTTCATGCCGATGAGGGTAACCGGAATGCGATGGCCTCATCGCCCGTCGCGACAGGGCCCGTATTGTTGGTTCTGGCGATGGCATGGAGCCGACCTCGATGATCGCCCGGAAGCCTTCCTCGCTATTTGGCTCGTAGTTGCCGCGAGACTCCTCCGCATCGAGCTCGTTGCGCGGCGTGTCAGGCGATTGCGGCCACGCGGTGAACAACCCGCCCGGCTGGATTTCATGCATTGCGGGGAAACTCGGATCGCGCTGCGGCCGCGAAACCGGCGCGCCCGCAGTCGGAAAATATCGGCAAGGCGACTATCCGGTGCCCGAAAACGAAGCAGAGGCCGGCGCCTGGGCACCAGCCTCTGATCGTGTTGGTCGGAGTGGGCAAATTCGAACTGCCGACCCCCTGCTCCCGAAGCAGGTGCGCTACCAGGCTGCGCTACACTCCGTTTTGGAAAAGCGGCATGGGTTATAGCCTCGGGTCCGCCCCGCCGCAAGGCGCCTGTCGGCGGTAATTTCGCCCGCACACACGCATTGCGGCAGCAACGGTCTGAAGATATGGTGCGCCGCGCCGAAGCGGGTATCCGGGCCGGCGATTGGGGCGTAGCCAAGTGGTAAGGCAACGGGCTTTGGTCCCGTCATCCCAGGTTCGAATCCTGGCGCCCCAGCCAGCCCGCCCGCGTGACGGCGGCTCGAATTGGGACTGGCGGGAATAGCTACGACATTTCTACGGCTTAGGCCTGAGGTGCGGACATGTCCGGCATTCTCTGTCGATGTGTTCGAGCCAAATGCGGCCGACAGGACGGCCCTTTCTCCGTTGCCCCATTTCTGTGACATGCTCGCGCATGGCACGCGTGGCTTTCACGTCAACTATCATGTTGAGCCTTTGCTTGCCAACAATCGCCCGCCTGAGCAGCGCGCGGATCATGCGGGATCGGGTGTCGGCGACGCCGCCATTGATCCTGCATGTGGGAGAGACGATTTGACTTGAGAACTTCTGTGCAGCAGCGATCAACCGCTCCGTCTGCAAGGATTCCAGATCCGGGCCAAGGGGCGCGCAGACCTGCCTTGGTCCCTCGTGCAGCCCTTGTCGGGATCCGCTTGTCCAGGTTGGCATCCCGGACCGCACGACATAGTCGCTGATTCTCTTTGCCGGGATAAATCTGCCCCAGGGGGTGGACCACCATATGACGGGCATCCCATCTGTGATGACGGCGGCTACCGGAGGTAACGCGGACACTAAGCAGACAAGGTCCGCTTTCCCGAGTTTTTCGTTCGCTGTCAGGGTCAATACGGTCGTGTTCGCCCACTCTCCAAGTCGACCGATTTGACACCAGGCGGAAGCCGGCTTTCGGCGTCATCTGCTCTTCGAAGGGATAGCACGGTATAAACTCGTTTTGTCAAATGCCGATGGATGCGGAACCCTGCTTCGCAATGTCGGTGCACTTGTATGCTCGCAGCAACGCCTGCGCCACTGGCGTTGTCAGGAATGACAGCTGGCCATCGCGCCAGAAGTCCTGGCCGTCGAAGCTGATGGTGGTATCGAAGAGCGAGATGCACACATCGCCGGGAGGGTTGCCGCAGGCATGCATGTGAGTGTATCGCGGACTGCCAAAAGCAATATCACCCCACCGCTCGATGTTATCGGTGGCGCAACCTTCAAAGTAGGTTGGCGGATAGATCCCGGCATGCCAGGAGTTGAGAGCAAAAGCATCGCCGCCACAGGCACCCGCAATCCGCTCGAAATGCCTGCGGATGCGCCCGACCGTTTCAAGCGGGCCATCGAAGCCCACGATATGGCCATTCTCGACGATGGCAAACACCACGCCATCAAACGTCATCAGGCTGTCTTCCCGGACCTTTGTCGATGTGGAAATCAGGAAACGGCTGAGGGCGATGCGCCCCGACAAGCTGTGGCAAGATACCGGCGGAATGATCAGGACGGGAAACTGCTTCACCGCGAATTCCTGCGCCACGACCGGCCCGCTGATCGCCACCGTGAGAGAGGTGCCGAGAGGGCAGGTCATCACGCACTGTCGCGATGCGCCCATCGCACTGACGAGCGCTGCGGAGAGCTTCTCGAACAGCACGTAGGGTAACTGGGCATAGGGGTTGGCAAGATATCGTGTATCGGGGATGTAGCACATCGTCTTGGTGGCGCGGCCGGACGTGCCGGCAAAGCGGATGCGATCGCCAAGCCGGCTGAAGAACACGGCGTGATCGACCCGCTGTAAGGCATCGGGGATCGTTGGCGCAAGCGGCCCCGGCTTGCCAGGATCGCTGACAATGACGATCTCGGGGCGGGCGCCAAGTTTCTCGACCGTTGCCGCTATGGTGTCGCAGATATCTGCATCGAAGAATGCGCCCTCGCCCCGCTCACCAACCAGCAGGACGTGCTGGCCAGGTCGCACGCCAACGCAATTGACCAGCAGATTGAAAGCGCCGTTTTCGATATCGGTGCAGGTGACAGCTTTTGCCTTGTCTCTCGACATCGAGGCAATTTGCCAAGCTTTACAAGGCTTGAAAAGCGTTTGAGTGGCACCGCGACTGTGTCATGTTGACTGGCGGCCAAACTGCAGCAATTACCTGCGGCTGACGCCCCTGCGGGGTCTCGATGACTGATTGGGAGGCAGACACATGTTCTTGCGCAATGCCTGGTATGTGGCGAACTGGAGCAAGAATGTGGGACGGGCGCTAAGCGCCATCCGGGTGCTTGGGGACGACATCGTCATCTTCCGCCGCCAGGACGGCCGGCCGGCAGCGCTCGAGGATGCCTGTCCGCACCGCAAGCTGCCGCTATCGGTGGGGAACCTCAACGGCGATGCGATCGAGTGCGGCTATCACGGCCTCACCTTCGATGGTTCGGGAGCTTGCATCAGGGCGCCCACCCAGGACGGTGCAATCCCCAAGAACGCCCGCGTGCACAGTTATCCGGTGGTCGACAGATGGAACCTCTTGTGGATATGGATGGGCGATCCGCAACGGGCCGATCCCGCCGACATCTACAGCATCGAAAACTTCGATGATCCCCAATGGGGCATGACTGAAGGCGGCGAGATGGATATCGCCTGCAACTATCTCTACATCGTCGATAACCTGCTCGACCCCTCGCATGTGGCGTGGGTTCACGCCACCTCGTTCGCCGGTGGCGGCACCGAAGGTACGCCGCTGGAGATCACCACCCTCGACAACGGTATTCTAGTCTGGCGCTGGATCCATGACCGGCCGGTGCCACCCTACTACGCGAGCCTGGTTAAATTCACCGGCAATTGCGACCGCAAGCAACACTACGAATGCCAGTTGCCGGCGATCGCCATCAACCGCTCCGTTTTCGCGCCGGTCGGTAGCGGCGGGCCGGACAAGCCGCTCGGTCCGCAGACCTTCGTCAATGTCTCCTACAACTTCATGACGCCGGTGGATGAAGACAACACCCGCTATTACTGGTTCCAGCATCGCAACACCGACCCCGCCGACAAGGCGATCTCGGCGAAAATGCTGGCCGGGGCGGAAATGGCATTCAGGGAGGATCGCGACATCCTCGTGAAGGTTCACAAGGGCATGGCCGCCGCACGGACGCCGCCCATCAATCTCGGCCTTGATGCCGGGGCGATGCGCTTTCGCAAGATGCTCGAACGGCGGATCGCTGCCCAGCAGACCTAACCGGCGGCGCGCCTGAGGCAGGCTTCGATATAGTCGGCGTAGCTGCGTTCGATGAAGATGGCAAAGCCGCCGGGCGCCCGCGTCACCAGGCCGGCCTGGCCGAAGACGTCGGTGAAGCTTGCCGCATCCTCGGGGAATGTCTCGGCGCTGACATCAAGCGGCGTTGCCTGCGTCATGACGTCCAGAGCATCGGGGCCGCTGACGGCAAAGGCGACGAAGGCATCGGAAATGTCGGCGGCGGCAAGCATCAAATCCTCCGCGACAGCCTCGAGGGCCTTCGACAGCGCCGGCGCAAGCCCTGGCCCGGCCTGCAGCAGGACGCGCCGCGGACCGACCCGGAAGAGCATCGCCTCGTTGGTTGCAAGGCGCGCATTGGGGCGCTTCGGCAACTCGAGGTGGGCGGCATCGAGGTGACCTGCCAGCGCCGCCGGATCTCCGCGCAGATCGATGAGCGTGGCGATGTCGTTGCAGCGGATTTCGACGTTGTAGGCCATCGTCAGCTCCTCAGCCGCTCGCCGGCGGGGTCGTGGAAGCAGGGCGCCGTGACCGAGGCATCGACGACCTTTGCCCCCATGCGCACGAAGACGGTCTCGCCGTGGCGGGCGCGCCCGTTGATGAGCAGCGCGAGCGCCACCCGGCGGCGGTTGACGACACTCCATACACAGGCGGTCACGAAGCCCTCGGAGGCCTCGCGCCGGCCGCCGGGCGTGATCGGGCTGCCTTCAATGACACCAGGTTGGGCATCGGCGAAGGTGAGACCGACCAGTTCGCGTCGCGGCCGGCCCGCGGCGCGGCGGATCTCCACCGCCCGCTTGCCGATGAAATCGGTCTTCTTCCTCGACATGACCCAGCCCATACCGAGGTCGTGGGGATCGGCGGTGCCGTCGGCCTCGTGGCCGAGAGAGAGGAAGCCCTTTTCCACCCTCAGCACATGACTGGCTTCCGAGCCGACCGGGGTGAGGCCGAAGGGTGCGCCCGCCGCCATCAATCTGCGCCACAGGTCGAGGCCATGGCCGGCCGCGACATTCACCTCGAAGCTCAGTTCGCCGGTGAAGCTCACGCGGCACACCCGCGCCGCGAGGCCGGCGACGGTTGCGTGGCGCAACTGCATGAACGAAAGGGCATCGCGCCCCAGGGCAATGTCGGTGCCGGCAGCCGTGAGCACCTCGCGGGCAAGCGGGCCGCACACGGTGGCGTTGGCCCATTGCGCCGTGACAGGGATGACCTCCACCCGCCAATCGGGGCGCTCGACCTGCAACAACTCTTCCATCCGGCGGTAGACCAGATCGGCATTGGCGGTGGAGGTGGTCATCAAGTAGCGGTTGTCGGCCAGCCGGAAGGTGACGCCGTCATCGACGATCAACCCGTCGTCGCTGAGCATCAGGCCATAGCGGCCCTCGCCCGGTTTCAGGCCGGCAAAGCTGTTGGTGTAGACGAGGTCCAGCAGCTTCAGGGCATCGGGGCCGCAGATCTCGAATTTTCCGAGCGGCGAGCCGTCGTAGATCCCCGCCCCCTGGCGCACCGCCAGCGCCTCGCGGTCAATGGTTTGCTGGAAGGCCTCCCCACGGCGTGGGTAATAGCCGGGCCGGCGCCAGCGCGCGCCCGCCTCGTACATCACCGCGCCCTCGGCCATGTGCCATTCGGTCATCGGGGTGTGGCGATAGGCAAGGACGAGCGCGCCCGACCGATGCCCGGCGATGGCACCGAACTCGATCGGCACATAGGGCGAGCGAAAGGTGGTGGTGCCGATGGCCGCCGGTGAAGTGCTGCTACCGGCGGCCAGAATACCGATGACATTGACGTTGCCGGTCTTGCCCTGGTCGATGCCCATGCCGGCGGTGGTGTAGCGCTTCAAGTGCTCGATGGCCCCGAAGCCCTCGCGCCTGGCGAGTTGGATGTCATTGAGCGTCACGTCGTTTTGTACATCGACGAAGGCCATTTCGCCCGACCTTGCGGGCGCCACCGACCAGAGCGGGTCGATGCTGTAGGGCGGCTCATCCGCGGTAGTTGGAAGAGCGACCGGCGTTGTCTCGTGGCCGGCGGCGCCAGCCGCCGCCAGGCCGGCCGCTGCGCCTTCGGCGAGGCAATCGGCCAGCCGGAACGCACCGTTTGCACTGCCGGCCGAGCGCGCCTGTTGGGCCGGCCGATCGGGCAGAAAGGCGGCGAGCCGGTCATCGTAGCGCAAGGTTCCTCGCGATTGCGAATGCAGGTGCACGGCGGGGTTCCAGCCGCCGGAGAGGCAGACGAGGTCGCAGGCGATCTGACGTGACGGTCCGCCACCGGTCGGGCGGATATCGACGCCCCGCACATGGCGTCTGCCGTTGACGGCGGCGACCACATGGCCTGGATGGATATCCATGCCACCTCGTAGGTCGCGTGCTGTGGTCGTTGCCGTGCGGCAGTCCACGAGACTGACGGCGATGCCGGCGGCGACGAGATCCATGGCGGCGGCATAGGCGCTGTCGTTGTTCGTGAATACAACCGCCCGGTGGCCGGGCCTGACGGCATAGCGGTTGACATAGGCACGCGCCGCCGAGGCGAGCATGACGCCGGGGCGGTCATTGCCAGCCAGCACTACGGGACGTTCGATGGCGCCGGTGGCGAAGATGACCTGGCGCGCCCTGATGCGCCATGTCCGCTGGAAGAGATGATCTGGCTCCGGGCTTCGCTCGGTGACGATGACGAGGTTGTGCTCGCGGTAGGCCCAGGCGGTAGCATCGGCGAAGCGGATGACGTTATCTCTGGCATCGAGCGTGGCGGTCGCCGTCTCGATCCACTCCAGGGCCGGACGATCATCGATCGTTGCGCTGTCTGCCAGCAACCGGCCACCCGGTTCGATGCCGTCGTCGACCAGCATGACGCGGGCCTTGCCTGCCGAGGCTGCCAGCGCCGCCATCAGCCCGGCTGGCCCGGCACCGATGACGAGTATGTCGCAATACTGGTGGCGGGTCTCGTAGGCAAGGCCGGTTGCTTGCTTGGGTGCGGTGCCGAGACCGGCGGCACGGCGGATTAGGGGCTCGAACCAGCGCCAGTCCGGCCACATGAAGGTCTTGTAGTAGAAGCCCGCCGGCAGCAGGCGGGAGAAGCCTTGTGCGACAGCCCCGAGGTCGAAGACGGGCGACGGCCAGCAGTTGAGGCTTGTCGCCACCAGCCCGTCGACGAGCCTGACGGTGGAGACCGGCAGGTTGGTGGCCGCTGCCCTGCCGTCGACCGCGACGAGGCTCGCCGCTTCCTCGAACCCCGATCCCATGATGCCGCGCGGGCGGTGATACTTGAAACTGCGCCCGATGAGATGGACGCCGCCGGCCAGAAGGGCGGAGGCGAGAGTGTCGCCCTCGAAGCCGTGGTAAGGCCGCCGGTTGAACAGGAAGCGCACGGGACGGTTCCGGTCGATGCGGCCGCCTTGCGACAAGCGCAAGGGTTCAGACGCCATCGCCCGGGTCCTCGCGGATGGCGTGGGTCAGCGTATCGCGCTCGATGACGAACCACAGGCCGCAGCCGCGCAGGTGCCACCACCTTTCCCTGAGCGGCCCCTTGGGGTTGGGGCGATGGGTGAGATAGTCAACCCAGGCATCATCGCCCAGGGCACCCGGATCATCGGGGCGCTGGTTTCTCGCCGGTCCGCCGCACACGAACTCGCTTTCGTTTCGGGGGCCACACCACGGGCAGGCAACGAGATGCATGGAGGTGCTTCCTACCTGGCCGCCGTGGTGCCGGTCTCGATCACGAAATCGAGGTGGCGGAAACGCCTCAACGAGAACGGCTCGATCAGCGGGTGCGGCTCGCCCCGGGCAATCAGGTGGGCAAGGGTGAGACCGCCGGCCGGAATGGCCTTGAAGCCGCCCCACCAGCCGGCCGAGACATAAAGCCCGTCGATATCGGTCGCCGACACGATGGGGGTGGCGTCATGGGCGAAATCGAGTGCCCCGCCCCACTGGCGCAGCAGCTTTAGACGCCTGAAGGCGGGAAACAGGTCGAGCATGGCGGTGACGGCGTCCTCGAACACCGATTGCCTGATGTCCTGGCGGAACGACTGGCCCGGGTCGGTGGCGCCGCCGATCACCAGTTCGCCCTTGTCGGATTGGCTCAGATAGACCCCGAGGTCGGGGCAATTGACCACCACATCGACGAGGGGTTTCACCGGCTCGGACACGAACGCGGAGAGGTTGTAGGTCATGAGCGGCAATCTCAGACCCGCCGTCTCGGTGAGAGTGGTGGTGTGGCCGGAAACGGCGACCGCCACCTTTCCGGCCCGCACCGGCCCGCGCGGCGTCTCGACGCCGGCGATGGCGCCGTCAGGGCCGCGCACGAGGGCGGTGACAGGGGTGTTCTGGTGCAACTCGACCCCCAGGCTGTCGGCGGCACGGGCATAGGCCCAGGCGACGGCGTCGTGACGGGCAACGCCTGCCTCGGGGTGCACCATGCCGGCGATGATGGGCAGACGCGAATCTGGTCCGCCGCCCGTGAGGGCGGGGATGCGGCGGCGGATCTCCGCAACGTCGATCGCCTCGTAGGTGGCGCCGTGGTTCGCCATGTTGAGCATGCGCCGTCTGATCTCCCGCAGCTTCGGCCAGGTTTGCACGATATCGACCATGGAGCGCTGGGAGAACATCAGGTTGAAGTTGAGCTCTCGCGTCAGGCCTTCATAGAGCGCCACCGACTTGACGAAGAAGGGGATCGACTCATCGCGCAAGTAGTTGCAGCGAATGGTGACGGTGTTGCGCGCCACGTTGCCGCCACCCAGCCAGCCACGGTCAAGCACGCAGACGTCGGTGATGCCATGCTCGCGGGCGAGGTAATAGGCCGCCGCCAAACCATGGCCGCCGGCGCCGATGATGATCACATCGTAGCGATCGCGCAGCGGCGGGGAGCGCCACGCCGCCTGCCAGCCCTCGTGGCGGGTGAGGGCGTTGCGGGCGAGGGAAAAGATGGAATAGCGCTGCATGACCGGCCCTTCGACGGCAATTCATAATATGAGCAATCCGCAGGCGCGCAAAATATAGAGTTTTGTTATAAGCAAATGCCCTGATGCTGCCTGTCAATGGGAGAGGATCTGGCTCAGGAACAGCCGCGTGCGTTCGGCCTCGGGCCGCGTGAAGAAGACTTCGGGCTTTGCCACCTCGATGATTTCGCCCTGGTCCATGAACACCATGCGGTCGGCTACCTTGCGGGCAAAGCCCATCTCGTGGGTGACGCAGATCATGGTCATGCCGTCTTCGGCCAGCTCGATCATCACGTCGAGGACGCCGGAGATCATTTCCGGATCGAGCGCCGAGGTGGGCTCGTCGAACAGCATGAGCTTGGGCTTCATGCACAGGGCGCGGGCTATGGCGACGCGCTGCTGCTGGCCGCCGGACAGCTGCAAGGGAAACTTCTTCGCCTGCTCGGCGATGTGGACGCGCTCGAGATACTGCATCGCCAGCGCTTCGGCCTCGGCGCGTGGCATCTTGAGGTTGCGCATGGGTCCGAGGGTGAGGTTGCCGAGGATGGTGAGGTGGGGAAAGAGGTTGAATTGCTGGAACACCATGCCGACGTCGCGGCGCACCAGCTCAATGTTCTTCATGCTGGGCTTCAGCTCTCGCCCGGCCACGATGATGGTGCCCGACTGGTGCTGCTCGAGGCGGTTGATGCAGCGGATCATGGTGGACTTGCCCGAGCCGGACGGGCCGCAGACCACCACCCGCTCGCCGGGCGCCACCGCCATGTTGATGTTGTAGAGGGCGTTAAAGTCACCGTACCACTTGCATACGTCGCGCAACTCGACGATGGGGCCTGGCGTGGCTTGGGTCGTGGTCATGCCGGATCTGTGTCTCTTTTCGCTAGCGGTGGGCGCGGCGGGCTCGCCTTTCGAGGCGGGCGAACAGCAACGCGAAGGAATAGCACAGGACGAAATAGAGCGCCCCCACGGTGATCCAGGTCTCGAATACCCGGGTGGTGCTGGAAGCGACCTCGTTGGCGAGGAAGGTCAGTTCCTGCACCGAGATCAGCGACACGATGGCGGAGTCCTTGATGAGGGAGATGAACTGGCCGGCCAGAGGTGGCAGGATGCGGCGCAGCGCCTGCGGCAGAATGACGTCGCGCAGGACATTGAACCGTGTCAGGCCGATGGCGCGGGCCGCTTCCCATTGCCCCGTCTCGATCGACTGGATGCCGGCGCGCACGATCTCGGTGATGTAGGCGCCTTCGAACAGCGCCAGGCACACCATGCCGGAAAGAAAGTTCGACAACAACTTGGGATCGCCGAAGGCAATGGTGAACAGCGGATTGGCGACAAAGGGCGAAGATGTGTTGACGCGGTCGATCCCGAGGGCAGGAAATATCTGGCTGGAGATGAAAAAGTAGAAGATGAAAATGAACACCACCGGCGGAATATTGCGCACCAGTTCGACGTAGGCGCGCGACAGGATTGCCAGGGCGAGATTTTCGCTGGTACGGCAAAACCCCATGACGGTGCCGATCAGGCTTGCGAGGATAGTGCCCCAGAACGCCAGCCGCAGGGTGGTCGCCAGTCCCCGGAGCAGCAGGTTGGGCTCCCAGCTGGCGCGCGCCGGGTCGTAGTCGACGACGAAATTGAGCACCCGCGGCCAGTTCCAGTGATAGACCAGCACGTCATTCACGCGCCACGCGGCATAGGCAAAGAGGCCGGCGACCAGTGCAAACAGCGCAACATCGATCAGGGTCAGCCGGCTACGGGCGGCGGGTGGCGGCGGGGGCCTCAGGGCCGCCGCCGCCACCGTGTCCGTGCCAGCCGGGGAAGAAGTCCTCTTCACTGGGTCGGCGCAACCATGTCCTTCCACGCCGCCTGGTTCTTGAACCAGTAGTCGTGACGCTCCTTCAGCCAGCCATTGGAGGTGTTGTAGAGAATCCAGTTGCTGAAGAAATTGAGCGCGTCGGGATCGCCCTTGCGCACCGCGAAGCCCTCATCGCCGGTGGTGAGGTTCTCGCCGCCGAACGGCAGGAACACCTTGTCGGGATAGGCGTCGGCCCAGAAGCGCGGCTTGGGGGCGCTGGAGATCATGGCGTAGGCGTTGCCGTTCACAACCTCCTGGAATGCCTGGGCATCGTCGTCGAACTGGCGAAGCTGGGCAAGCGGAAGCATCTTCTGGGCGGCGGTGCAGGGGGTGGCGCCACGCCGGCAGGCGATCGTTACCCCGGGCTTGTTGAAGTCCTCAAGTGTCTTGAAGTTGCCCGCAAGTTGCTTGTTGGCGGCCATCTGCTGGCCGGAATGGGCATACGGGATGGTGAAGTTGACCGTCAGGTTGCGGCTGGGGGTGATCGACATGCCGCCGATAATGACGTCGAACTTCTTGGCGAGCAGGGCCGGGATGATGCCCGACCAGGCCGTCGGCACGAACTGGACCTTGACGCCCATGTCCTTGGCCACCTGGGTGGCGACGTCGATCTCGAAGCCGATCAGGTTGCCCTGCTTGTCGCGCATGGCCCACGGCACGAAGGTCGACATGCCGACCATGAGGGTGCCGCGCTGCTTGATCTCCTCGACCACGCTCTGGGCCGAGAGCTGCTGCTGCACCTCCTGGGCCCGGGCAATGCCGGTCATCGTCATGGCCAGGGCAAACAGCGCCCCTATCATCAGTGTCAGTCTGGAAACGTGCATGATGTTCTCCCTTGTTCAACAACAGTCATCGCCTGGCCCGGAAACGCCGTTCGACCAGGCCCACAGCCATGGACAGGGAAATGGTGAGGACAAGATAGATGCCCGCCACCGTGAACCAGATCTCGAAGGCCATGAAAGTCTCGGAGATCGCGTTCAACCCTTCCGTGGTCAGTTCGGATACCGCGATCACGCTGACGATCGCGGAATGCTTGATGAGCGAGATGAGCAGCCCCGTCAGCGGCGGCAGGATGAGCGGCAGCGCCTGCGGGACGATGATGAAGCGGTATTTGTCGACGGCGCCGAGGCCAATGGCATCGCCCGCCTCGTACTGGCCGCGGGCGACGCCGATGAGCCCGCCGCGGATGATTTCGGCAGCGAACGAGCCCTCGAAGAACGACAGGCACAAGACGGCTGCCCAGAAACGGTCGACCCCGAAAATGGGCGCCAGCACAAAATAGAACAGGAATAGCTGCACCAGCAGCGGTGTATTGCGGATGGCTTCCAGGTAACCGGTGGCAATGGCGCGCCCGGCGATTGAGCCGGACAGGCGCAGGAAGGCCGTCACGAAGCCGATGAGCACAGAAAACACCATGCTGAGGCCGGCCAGCTTGAGGGTGACGAACAGGCCGTGGATCAGGGGTCCCCAGATCAGGTGGCCGTCGACGACGCGGTAGATCAGCGGCGGTATGCGGTACCATTGCCAGTTGTAGCCCATGGACTGGGCGCCGTGCCAGACGAGCCAGGCGATGGCGCCGAAAACGATTGCCGCCTGGGCGACCTGCATCGTCTGGCGCATCGCCTTCCTCGCATCGAAGCGGCGCGGCGGTGCGCGTCTTGCCGCTGCATCAACGGGAATCATCGGATAGGACGGCACGCCCAGCCTCACCTCGCGCGGCCGGCAGACAGCGTTTCGCGCCCTCCGCGCCTTCATCCGTCCGCCCCCGGCAGTTTAACTATCCGTCCATTATCCAGAAGGATCAACAATTCATTTTGTGCGATTCATTACATAATGTTATGAGCAATCAACCAGAACGCGGGACTCGCCATGCCGATGACCTTTCGCCAGATCGACGCATTCCGGGCGGTGATGCTGACCGGAACGGCGACCGAAGCCGCCAAGATGCTGGGTATCTCGCAGCCAGCAGTGAGCCGGCTGGTGGCGGACCTCGAAACGGAGGTTGGGTTCAAGCTGTTCGACCGCTCCGGACGGCGGGTGCTGCCTACCGCTGAGGCCCGGCTCCTGATCGATGAGGTGCGGCTTGCCTTTGTAGGGCTCGACCGGCTCAAAGACGCGGCCAACGCCATCGGTAAATACCGTTTCTCGCAACTGCGGCTGGTGACCATTCCATCGGTTGCCTCCACCATCGCCATCGACCTCATCAAGGCCTTTGCCGAGCGCTATCCCGACACCTTCATCTCGCTGGAGGTGCAGCCCTCCGACAGCGCCGTGGAGTGGGTGATCGCGCAGCAATGCGACCTCGGCATCGCCTCACCGCCGATGGAGAGCCCGGCGATAGAAAGCCGGCGCATCGACCGCGGCGAGGCGGCGTGCCTGATGCCCAGGGGCCACCGTCTGGCCGCCGAGAAGGCCATCACTCCACAGATGTTGGCGGACGAGAGCTTCGTGTCATTCCGCCCGGATTCGGTATTCCGTTTCAGCGTGGACGAGATATTTCGCCAGGCCGGCGTTAAGCGCCGCCTGCTCTATGAGGCACGCACCACCGATGCCATCTGCGGCATGGTCGCGGAAGGCATGGGGGTGACGATTGCCGGGCCGTTCCTGCCACGGCAGCAGCACAGCGACCGGCTGGTGGCACGGCCGTTCCGGCCTGCGCCGGTAGTGGATCTGGCGCTCATGTGGTCGACCCACCGGCCCATGTCGGCTGTGGCGCGGCAGTTTGTCGAACTCATCGACAGCTATTTCAGCCCGGCCGCGGCAAGGCGCGCAAGGCGGCCCTGAAGCGCCGGCGTGCCTCGGCGCTGTGAATGAGGGCATAATCGCGCGGGTAAGCCTTGCCCGGCTCCACGGAAAGCTCTGCGAATACCGGGCCACGGGCGGCGAGGATCACCGCGATCCGCCCCTCGAAATCATGCAGATCATCGAAGCGGACGGCATGGGCATAGCCGGCGGCGCGGGCCAGGCCGGCGAAATCGGTGCGCCGGCCGCCGGGAATGGCGTGGGCGCCGTTCACCTCATAGCAACCGTTGACGAAGACGAAATGATAGAAGTTTTGAGGCGCCGCTTCGGCCACAGTGACGAGACCGCCGAGGTTCATCAAAAGGCTGCCGTCGCCATCGTAGACCAGGACCCGCCTGTCGGGACGCCCGAGCGCCAGGCCGAGGCCGTGCGGTGCGGCTTGACCCATGGCCCCCGTCGACAGGTAATTCAAATCGCGCGGTGCGATCGCCATCCAGTCGAAGAGGCTCTGATAGACGCCGACCACGATGTCGTCGCCGACATGGCGGGCCAGGATCTTCAGGACCTCGTCGCGCTTCATGGTCATGGGGCGGGGCTGCGGCCGATGATGAGGCAGCGGGCAGACGAGGTGCGATAGGCCTCCTCGATCGCCGGGGCGATAAGGGCGCAGTCCTCTGGCTCCTCGATGAGGCCGTGACGAAGTCCCATGACGTCGAGGATGGGCTCGATTATGCGCACGCCCGTCGAGGCCGACTGCTGTGGCTTCAGATGCGGCTCCTTGCCCTGCAGGCCGACCAGCATGCAGATGGGCAGGCCGTAGTCGAGCGCCATGGCCCGCACCGCGTTGAGGGAGTCCATGAGGCCGGTCTGCTGCATGAGGAGGACGGCACGCCGGTCGCAATAGGAAAGTCCGGCGCAGATGGAAACGCCTTCGTCCTCCTTGCACACCCTGACCAGTCGAAAGACCGCGTCGCGCTCGATAGGCCACAGGAGATTGGCGCTGGTGACGATGTCGGGCAGGGCAACGACGAACTCGACGCCGGCTTTCTTGAGGGCGGCGATGATGGCGGCGCCGGAGGGGTGGGCAAGATCGCGGGTCAAGGGTGGCCCTTCAGAAAGTCGTCGATCAGCAGGGCAGCGGTCGCCAGTTCGTGCCGCTGGCCGAGCGTGATGCGCAAGCAGGCATCATAGGCGGGGGAAGCAAAGCGCCGCACCGCAACGCCGTGGCTGCGCAGCATGGCGGCAGCGGCCGAAGCGGGTCGGCCCGGGTCGGGAAAGCCGATAAGGAGGAAATTTCCCTGGCTCGGATAGACGGTGAGGCCGAGGGCTGACAGGCGCTCTTCGAGCGTGCGCCGGGCGGCGGCATTTTCGCTGAACACCATGGCGGTGTGCGCACGGTCCTGCAGGGCGGCGCAGGCGGCGGCCACCGCGCAAGACGAGACCGGAAAGGTGAGGCCGATACGGGTGATGACGCCGGCGATCTCAGGTGGCGCATAGAGCCAGCCGAGGCGCATGCCCGCAAGCCCGAAGATCTTGGAGAAGGTGCGTGTCATGACGACATTTCGCGCTTCCTCGACCAGGCGCTCGGCCCCTTCGTAGCCGGGCGCATCGACGTATTCGGCATAGGCGCAGTCGAGCACCAAGAGGACGTCGGATGGTAGCCCGGCATGCAGCCGGCGGATTTCTTCACCGCTGAGCCAGCTTCCGCTGGGATTGTCGGGGTTGGCGAGATAGACGGCGCGGGTTCTTTCAGTCACTGCCGCCAGCAGGTTGTCCACCGAGGCACGGAAGTTGACGTCGGGCGCAGCGATGGCGACGGCATCATTGGCGTGGGCGTAGTTGGGGACTTTGAGATAGCCATTGGCGCTGCGCACCAGTTCGCTTCCCGGTTCCAGATAGGCGCGCGCCAGGCGGGCGAGCAGGTCGTCGGACCCGTGTCCGACGGCTACACCTGCTGCATCGACGCCAAAGCGTGTGGCGACTGCCCGGCACAGCCGCGGCGCAGCCTCCTCGTCATATCGCGCAGCGGTGGTGACGGCAGCGCGCGCTGCGGACTGTGCCATCTGGCCAGGTCCCCAGGCGTTCTCGTTGGATGCAAGGTTTATGGCGACAGGCGAAAGGCCTTCGCCCGGGCCGGCGAGCATGTGCGGGCTGATGCGGCCGATTCCGGCACGCGGTCGAGGCGAGGCAGCGTTCATGCCGACCAATCCAAACCGAAAATCCATCATATTATGCACGAGCAATTGCCATTCACATACATAAAAATTATGATAAGTTAGCGATCATCAGCCCGAAGGACCGCTGCCGTGGATGTCGACTGGCAGGCTACGCGAATCCAGTGCAGCATCGATCTTGCTGCACCCGGACGCCGCGTCGGCGATCTGCGACTCAAGCATTCCGACAACGCCCAGCCGCTTGGCCACTGGCCCATCCCGGTCGCCGTGCTGGCCGGCGGTGAGGGGCCGACCCTGCTGCTCGTTGCCGGAGTGCATGGTGACGAGTTCGAGGGGCCCATCGCCCTCATGAAGCTCATCCACGGCCTCGATCCGGCCCGCCTCAACGGCCGGCTGATCGTCCTGCCGGCGCTCAACGCCCCGGCGCTGCGGGCCTCCGCCCGGGTCTCGCCCCTCGATCACGCCAACCTCAACCGCGCCTTTCCCGGCGACCGCAATGGCGGTCCGACCGCGATGATCGCGCATCTGGTGGAGGAGGTACTGCTGCCCCGGTGCGATGCAGCCATCGACATCCACTCCGGCGGCAAGGCCTCGATCTTCACCCCCGCTGCGTTGGCCACCCGCACTGCAGACGCGGCGCTGTTCCGTCGCAACCTGGCACTGGCGCAGGCCTTCGGCGCACCCCTCATCTGGGTGCTGGGCGCCCTCAATGACGAACGCTCGCTCAATGCCGCCGCTGCCCGCAAGAGGGTTGCGATGATCGCCGCCGAACTGGGTGGCGGTGGTGCCGCGACACCCGGATCGGTCAGTGCGGCTGATGCCGGAATCGACCGCTGCCTTGCCCACCTGGGTATCATTGCCGAAGCGCGGCCCGCCGCGCCGGGGAGCCGCGCAGTAGAGATCACCTCGCCGGCCCAGACGCTTCATGCGCCACGCGACGGCTTGTTCGAGCCGCATTTCGAGCCCGGCGACGAGGTGGCGGCCGGTGAGCCGGCCGCCACCTTGCACGCCATCGGCGAACCGGAGCGCCCGCCCCTGTCATTAGCCTTTCCCGTCAGCGGCGTAGCGCTGGCGCGCGGCAACCGGGGGCTGGTCGGACGTGGCGAGATGCTGGCCCTCATTGCCCGTGACGCGGAGGTCTGAATGGCCCTTCGCGCCTACGCTCACTTCATAGATGGTGGCTGGCGCGAGCCTGCCGGCGGGCAGTTTCTTGAGACTGTCGATCCGTTTACGGAACAACCATGGGCCGTGATCCCCCGTGGCGATAGGCAGGACGCCGCGACTGCGGTTGAGGCTGCGCACCACGCCGCGACGCAGGGTGTGTGGGCACATGCATCGCCGCGCGACAGGGCGACGGCGCTCAGGCGCATGGCGAGCCTCCTCAAGGCGCGCTGGAGCGATCTGGTCGAAAGCGAAGTGCGCGGCAATGGCAAGCGCGTCGCCGAGGTGCGGGTGCAGTTCGCCGCCTTGCACGGCTGGTACGAGCATTTCGCACGCGAGGCCGAGACTCTGGACGATGAGCGTCTCGACAATGATGTCCCCGGCATCACGAACCACGCCCGCCATGAGCCCTATGGCGTGGTGCTGGCAATCACACCGTGGAACTCGCCGCTGATGATCGCCGCCTGGAAGATCGCGCCAGCTCTGGCGGCCGGAAACACGGTCATCCTTAAACCGTCGGAACTCGCCTCGGTGTCCACGCTCGAGTTCGCCCGACTGATGGCCGATGCAGGCCTGCCGCCCGGCGTCCTCAACGTGATCACCGGCCTCGGCGATGAGGTGGGCGAGGCCCTGGTTGCCCATCCGCTGACCGCCAAGGTGAGCTTTACCGGCTCCGAGGCGGGCGGCCGCAAGGTCGCGATCGCGGCGGCGCGCGGTCTCAAGCCGGTGACATTGGAACTTGGGGGCAAGTCGCCACAGGTGGTGTTTGCCGATGCCGATCTCGACAGCGCCGTCAACGGCATATTGGCCGGCATTTTTCTTTCCAACGGCCAAACCTGTGTGGCCGGCTCGCGCCTCATCGTCGAAGCGCCGATCCATGATGCGCTTGTAAACCGGCTGGTGAGCCGTGCCGGCAGGCTTCGTTTCGGCAACCCCCTCGATCCGGCGACCGAGATTGGCCCCGTCGCCAACGCCGCCCAGCATGCCAGGGTGTTGGCGATGATCGAACGGGCACGGCAAGAGGGAGCGACTTGTGTGGCCGGAGGCGGTGTCCCCGATATCCACCCGGGCCTTTTCATCGAACCCACCATCTTCACCGGCGTCACGCCACAAATGGCGTTGTGGCGCGAGGAAGTGTTCGGCCCGGTACTGGCGGTGACGCCCTTCACCGGCGAGGACGAGGCTTTGAGTCTCGCCAATGAAAGCGACTACGGGCTGGCGGCCGGGTTGTGGACCTCGCACTCGGCCCGTGCCACGCGGCTGGCAGCGCGCATCGCTGCCGGTACCGTCTACATCAACCACTACCGCAGCGTCGCCGCCGGTTCGCCCATCGGTGGCTACAAGCGCTCCGGGTTCGGACGTGAGCTGGGCCCGGGAGCGGTAAGGGATTTCATGCAGGTGAAGTCGGTGTGGGAGGGAACGGCAGCAATGTCGGACCCCTTTCCCGCCGCGCCGGAGACAATGAGTAGGATCGCATTATGACCGCCAAGATAAACCTGCCCGAAGGCAGCTACCGGGGCCATGAACGTCAGGGTGTCTGGTCACTTCAGCCCGACCCGCTGTTTGCCGAGGTGGGGCCCGGGACGCCGTGCGGCGAATATCTCAGGCGCTACTGGATGCCGTTCGCCATGACCGGCGAGGTCAGGGATTTGCCGGTGCGCACAAGGCTGCTCGGCGAGGACCTCGTGCTGTTCCGCGAAAAGGGCGGGCGCCTCGGCCTGGTGCATTTGCATTGCGCTCATCGCAACATGTCGCTGGAATTCGGCATCATTGAGGAGGGCGGAATCCGCTGCAGCTATCATGGTTGGAAATATGCTGTCGACGGCACCGTCCTCGATACGCCCTGTGAGCCGCCGGCGAGCCAGGTGAAGCAGAAAGCCTGCCTGGGCGCCTATCCGGTGGTGGAGTTCAAGGGCCTTGCCTTCACCTACATGGGTCCCAACCCCATTCCCCCGTTCCCGCTGTTTGATACTTTCGATGAGCCGGGCGACGAGATGATCCCCTATCTCATCGCTTCGCCGTGCAACTGGCTGCAGGTGATGGAGAACGCCTGGGATCCTTTCCATGTCGTCTACCTGCACACCAAAGCGGTGCGTACCCAGTTCATCGATGCTTTCGCCGAAATGCCGCGCATAGAATTCTTCGAGCGGCCGTATGGCGACTTCTACACCAATACCCGCCGGGTCGGCGATATCGTGTGGCTTCGGGTGCACGACAAGCTATTGCCGAGCTTCACCCAGAACGGCGGTCATTTCCCGGTGCCTGATACCCCACGCTATTTCGGCCGTTGTGGTCTCACGCGCTGGGTGGTGCCGGTCGACGACACCAACACTTTGGTCATCGCCTGGCGGCATTTCCGCGACGGCGACGACCCCAAGGGACTCACCGACAAGGCCGGGGTCGGCTTCGGCAAGACCGACTTCTACGGTCAATCGGGGGATCGCACCTATGAACAGCGCCAGCGCGACCCCGGCGACTACGATGCCTGGGTGAGCCAGGGCCCGCAGAACGTGCATGCGCGGGAAAACCTCGCCTTCACCGACCGCGGCATCGCCAAGGTGAGGCGCAAGCTGCGCGAAGCCATTCTGAACGTGCGCAAGGGCGGAGAGGCGGCGCAACCCGGCCTCATTTATGACGGCGTGATCCCCACCTATGGCGGCGACACCATGCTGCGCATCCCGCCGCACAACGACGATAACGCACTTCTGAAGGAGGTCGCCCACAAGGTCGCGGCCATCTACATGGCTGGCGACAGCCGTAAGGGCGAGGAGCGCAACCACTTCATCCGCTCGGAACTCAAACGCTACGAGAGGGAACTCACATGACGCGTACCGCGATCAACCCGGGCCGGGTCGACTGGTCGGGCGAGAACCCGGGCATCTACCTGAAGGAAGCGTCCGATGGCGATTATACAGCCCTCGCGCTGTTCTTCCGGGTGGTGCTGTCGCCGCACGGGCGGGGCCATGCCGGGCTGGTGCTGGGAGCGCCGGGCGAGGCAAGGGGCTGGCCGGAGGTCCCCAACCTCATCATGACCGACAACCAGGCCATGATGCGCTGGATCGTCAATGGCTGGGTGACGCGGATGCCGACCTTCATTGGCCGCACCGGCCTTGGAGCCATGACATGGCTCGATCTCGAACTCGGTGGAAAAGCAGCCTGGCAACCTGAAATCGCAATACAGCGAGACCCTGCGTGGTTCAGGACAGACGCTGGAGCTAATCTGGCGCGACATGGGCGCGCCAATTCCGGTCGAGGTGACGAAGGAGAATTCGGCCACGAAGGCGCATGAGATGTATTCCGTCTTCCTGGAAGCCGCATCCGCGGAAATCCGCATCAACGGCACCGCGCTGGTGGGCAAGGTTGCATCCCGGCAGTTCTTTGGACGCACCATGAGCACGGCCTTTCTTGCCTTTTCCGAGACCTGGGTCACGCCCGCCGCCTGAGGAACACCGCAATGCCACTCGACCAACCCATCACCCCCGGCCGCGTCGACTGGACCGGAGAGAACCCCGGCATCTTGTTGAAAGAGACAGACGACGGGCCGTTCAGTGCGATGGCCCTTTTCTTCCGCATCGCCTGGTCGCCCGCTGGGCAGGGCCAGGTGCTGTTGCTCTATGAGCGACCGAATGAGGCGATGAGCCTGCCTGGTGCTGCCAACGTGCTGATGAGCGACAACCGGCCGCTCGCCGAATTCCTCAGGGACGATTTCATCGCCCGGCTCGCTGCCTTCCGCGGCGTGGCCGCCTTCGATGCCCTCACCCATGTGGCGGCGTCGACCGTGCGCTCAAGCGGCGATCCCATGGGACATCGCTATACCGAGACGGTGGCGGGCGAGGGCCTGACCGTTGAACTGGTGTGGGAGAATCTGGAAAGTCCGAAAGCACTGGAACTCGCGCCCGAGCTTACCGGTACCAAGGCGCACACCATGTTCACCCTGCTGGTGCCGGCCCGGCACGCCCGCATCATGGTCAATGGCCGCCAGCTTCCGGGCCGGGTGGCAAAGCGGGTGCAGGCCGGATTGGAGACGACGACGGCCTTTCTCTACTTCTCGGAAACCTGGGTGCTGCCGGAAACGGCGTGAGGCTCATTTGTCCTTCTTGTAGTAGCCTATGACATCGCCCTCGGTGGTGACGCCAAGCCCGTTCAGCAGGCGGTTGGAATAGTTGAAATAGGCGATCACCTGGTTCACCTCCAGTATCTCGCCGTCGTCGCAACCAGCCAGCTTCAACACGTCGAAGTCGGACTTCGTCATGGCACCGACCCGCGCGGTGAGCTTTTCGGCATAGCGCAGAAGCGCCAGTTCCTTGCCGTCGAAGACGTCCTCGGGGCGCCTCGCCTTGAGGGCAACGAAGATGCGGTTCGAGCGCGCCTCATCGTCAATCAGGCGACGCACGTTCATGAAATGGTGAGTGAGCGAATATTCGCAGTCGTTGACCATGCTGGTGTAGGAAGCGACCACCTCCAGGAACCAGAAGGGGAAGACATTGGCGGGGTTGTGAAGGACGCTGCGGTAGAGCTCGACATGACCTTCCATGGTGCGCGGCCTGAGCGAGTGAGCGCGCATCACATTGTCGACGGTGCCGTGCGGCGTCCTCACCTTGTCGTACAAATCCTTCACTTCGCCGCTCGCTTCGTCGACCGGCACCATCTTGATCCAGGCTGTCATGTCCGGTGTCCCTCGTAGTGTCCATGCCGGGACAGTGCATGGCACGGTGCCGTGGCCTTGCCAATCGCCAATTCCGCGGCAGAGGATTCAAGCTCACGATAAATGCACGTGCGAGCAACACACGGCCGGGCGCATCCGGGCCGACTAGGCTGCCGAATACCGCCAGTCATACTCAAAACCTGACAGAAATCGGGGGCGGCAGATCGATACTGCAGCTGCAGCGGTGATGCATCTCGGCCCAGTTGGAAACTGCGACTCTTCGTGCAGGCGTCGATCCGCGATGCGGTCGCCGAGCGCCCGGGGCAGCACGCCGGCGCGCTCAAGCTGGGCAACGGCCTCGAAGCAGGCATCAACATGGGCCCGCCGATCGAGAATTCGGCAGCCGTCAAGGCCGAAGCGGACCGCAGCGGTGTGCGATCCATCTCGCCGGTTCAATGATGCTGACCTGTCAGGATTTCGCCGCCTCGGCGGCCGGTCAGTTCTCCGTCCATCACTGTGGGTGTCCCGTTCACGAAGAGATGAACAATGCCGACCGCCAGCCTGTTCGGCGCCTCGATCGTGGCGCGCTCGCCGAAGCGGGCTGGATCGAACACCACTATGTCGGCCTTGGCCCCGATGGCGAGGCGCCCCCGGTCGGAAAGGCCGAAGACCCGAGCCGGCAGCGAAGTCATGCGCCGAATGGCTTCTGCGCGGCTGAACGTGCCCGTCTCCTCGACCATGCGCCGCCAGAACCATGACGCCCAGGAATACGCTCCGTAGAACACCTCCTCCGCCAAGGGCCCATCGGGTGCGAGGGCGGTGGCATCCGAGCCGATCATGCAGTCGTCGGCCTGATAGGTCTGGCGCAGCTGATCCTCGTTGTAGGTCGTCAGGATCACCATCGGATGCAACAGTTTGTCGGCATCTGCGATCAATACGTCGACGGCTGCGTCATAGGGATCGCAAAGCAGACGCGTGCCGATCTGGCTGAAGGTGAGTCCCACCAGTTCCGCATGACTTGAGGAGCGCACCAGCCTCACCCGATCCCAGCCGCAGCGACTGATCAGGTTGCGGTGGCTCCTATGGGCCGCACGGAAGGCCGGATCCGAAAGGCGCGCACGGATATCGGCAGATGAACCCTCCAAAGCATCGGCAGGCACGATGTTCTTCAGGTGGGTGAAGCCGAAGGTGCGGGTATGCATGTCAAAGTTCACCGGATTTCCGCGCCGCCGCGCCGAGAGCGCGGTCTCCAGGCACTCGGCGATGGCCTGCGGCCCGCTGCGGGGCGTGATGTGCGAAATCTGAAGAGGAATCTCGGCACGTTCAGCCGTGCGGATGGCCTCTTTCACCGCCTCGACGGCGCCTTCATCGCGGTCACGGGTGTGGGTCGCATAGATGCCGCCATGGCGTCCGGCAAGCCGGGCCAATTCGATAATCTCGGATTCGGGAGCGCCGATTTCCTGGGCATATTCGAGTCCGGTGGAATATCCTGCTCCTCCCTGCTGCAACGCCTCCTCGAGCCGCTCAGCCAGCAATCGCTTCTCATTCTCGCTGGCGGCGCGCTTCGCCAGCCCCACCACCCCGAGGCGCAACTGGCCATTCGGCACGAGGCTGAGCACATTCACCGCCGGCTTCACTTTTCTGAGCCGATCGAAATATTCGCTGATGCTTGCCGGCAGGGCCCCGTGCAGGCCGACCGGGCCATAGACTGCCAAATGCCCGAATGTCTGGCTGAGAAAAGGGGCGCAGCCATGACCGCAATTGCCGACGATCTCGAGTGTGACGCCTTGCATGACCGAGCTGACGGCTCTGGGATCAACCAGCAGGGTGTAGTCGGAATGGCTGTGGACATCAATAAATCCAGGCGACACCGCAAGGCCTGAAACATCGATGACCTCTGCCTTCGATGGCGCATCAATTCCGCCGATGGCGACGATCCGGTCGTTCTCCATCATAATGTCCGACACGACCGGCGGCCGGCCGGAACCGTCATATAGATGGCCGCCTTTCAGCACCACTGGCCTGGTCATCTGGATGCTCTCCTCTCCGCCCGAAGCCTGCTGGTTGCGTTCCGGTCGATGCCGGGTGGGCCGTTACCGGTCGTGATGACGACACCGTAGTCGCGTCGCGCCCCTTCGATGGACACCCGTTCCAGCACGACATCGCGCAACACCTCTTCCGGGTCGCGCTCATCAGGCGGGCCATAGCCGCCGCTGCTTGCCAGCACATGTTTGTAGACATCCCCGCGTTGCAGCGGACAGGGCTCGCGCAGCAGCACCGGCAGGACCCGCTCCTTTGCCGTGCCTGGGTTGACGACGTTCATCGAGGAAGAGCCATGGCATCCGCCGGCCAGTCCGAATGGCGGAAAGCGCCGCTTGTCGGAACGGACGGTCAAGAGTGCTTCGTCGCCGAGGAAACGGAACACGCGCTCGATTGCCAGACCGCCGCGCTGCCGGCCGGCGCCGCCGCTGTCGGTGACGAGGCCATATCTCTCCACCCGCAGCGGATAGCCGGCTTCAATGATTTCGATGGGTACGTTTGACTGGTTGGCGCCGACATGGGCAACGCCGTCCTGACCGTCGTGATCAATCGTGGCGCCCGAGGCCCCCATGATCGTCTCGACGAATACGAAAGGCGCCCCCTTGTGCATGCCTCCGATGGAAGGAATGGTCGAGCCGCCGCTGCCGTCGGCCGCAACCCGCTCCGGCACGGCCTGGGCGAGCGCTCCCATGAGACAGTCGATCATGCGGAAGCCGGTGATGCCGCGCGCGCCGCAAGCCGAGGGGCTGCGCGGGTTGACGATGGTGCCCTTGGGAGCGATGACCGAAATGGGGCGCGTGAAGCCCTGGGCGTTGGGGATGTCGGCGGAAAGCACGGAGCGGATGGAGGCGTAGACGGCTGCCTTGGTGAAAGGAACGGGGGCATTGATGCCGGCCTTGATCTCGGGCGACGTGCCGGTCCAGTCGACGGTAATCTCCTCGCCTGAAACCGTCACGGATACCCGGAACGGGATGGGTTCGGGCTCTTCGCCTATGCCATCTATGAAGTTCTCGAACCTGTAGCGTCCATCGGGGATGTCGCGAATTTCGGCGCGTGTGAGGCGTTCGGCATAGTCATGGACGGCCGCGCAGGCGGCGCGAAACGCCTCGCGGCCATGACGGGTGAACAGCCTGCGGAATTCGTTCTCACCGACATGGCAGGCCGCAATCTGGGCCTTGATGTCGCCGATCACTTTATCGGGGAGACGGACATTGGCGGCAATGATGTCCCAGATGGTGCGATTCTCCACGCCGCCCGAGAACAGCTTGAGGATGGGAAGGCGCAAGCCCTCCTGGTAGATTTCGCTCGAGCCGATGGAATTGCTGCCCGGGACGATGCCGCCAACATCGTTGTGGTGGGCCACGGTCGTTGCCCAGCCCTCGATCTGGCCGCCGATGAACAGCGGCTTGACGATATAGATATCGGGCAAATGCTGACCGGCCGCGAGGTAGGGGTCGTTGAAGATGAATATGTCGCCCTCAGCGATATTCGATTGCTGCGTGGCGAGGAGATTTTCCATAGCGTCGAGGAAGCTGCCGAGATGCAGAGGCGTGGTGGCTCCCTGCGCCAGTGTGTGACCGTTGGCATCGCAAATGGCGGTTGAATAATCGATGGCGTCGCGAACGATGCTGGAGCATGCGGTGCGCATGATAATGATCGCCAGCTCGTCCGCGATGGTCTCGAAGGCATTCTTGATGACTTCCAAGACTGCGGGCGATATCTCGTTGGAAAGAACCCCGCTCATGGCAGAACTCCGAGTTCGATCACGATATTGCCGTGCTCGTCCAGACTGGCGACACCATCTGGAGGAACAATGGCGGTGCCCTCGTAGTCCTCGATGATCAACGGCCCGCGGCGGCCTCGCGCGGCAATGTGGGTGCGCTGGATCACCGGCGTATCGATCCACCCGACATCGGGACCGAAATAGGCCCGACGTTCCATCTCTCCGCACTTTTGTTCCATGGCAGCAAGCGAAATGGCCCGCTTGACGTTGTCGGCCCTGTTCTCATTGGCGTTCACCGTCGCGGAGACGTCGAGCGCAACGATTTCAACCTGGAAGCCATCCAGGCTGTGCCCATAGGTACGCGCGTGTTCGGTTTCGAAGCTTTTCTGGAGCTCTGCCAGCGATGCCTCGGTGATCGGGCCGTCAGGAATCGGCACCGAGAGCTCGAAGGCCTGGCCGACATAGCGAACGGCTGCCCTGCGATGCAGCACCGGGGTTTCACTCTCGACAGAAATCTTCGACATGACCGCCCCGACAAGACGCGCAAGCTGGTCCTCGAACTCGCTGGCGCGCACCGCATCGAGGCGACGCAGAAAGGCCTGTGACTGGCTGAACTGGACATCGCCCACACAAAGCCCGACGGCCGACAGGACCCCCGCCGCTGGCGGAATGACGGCGCGCTTCATCTGGAGCTGGCGCAGAAGCTCGGTGGCGAACACGCCGCCATTGCCGCCAAACGCGATCAGCACGAAGTCGGACGGATTGCGGCCCCGGTAGGTCGACACCGATTTCACCGCGCGGACCATATTGGCCGTGGCCACGACGAAGACCGACCATGCGGCGTCCTCAACCGGCATGTCGAGCGGAGCGGCCACCTGTTTGGCGAGGGCTTTCCGGCTCAGATCGGCTCGGATGGGGACGGAGCCTCCTGCCAGCGCCGCGGCGTTGAGGAAGCCCAGGACCACGTTGGCGTCGGTGACGGTCGCTGCCTCGCCACCGGCGGCATAGCAGGCAGGGCCCGGGATCGCGCCGGCGCTGTCGGGACCGACCTTGACCGCGCCAGCCTTGTCGACCCGCACGATGCTGCCACCGCCGGCGCCGACCTCCGAAATATCGATCACCGGCAGCTTCAAGGCGTAGCCGCCGCCCTTCAGCAGGCGGCTGGAAAGCGAGATGCCGCCACCCACCTCGTATTCGTCGGTGCGGGTCATATGTCCGTCTTCGATAAGCGAGGCCTTGGCCGTGGTTCCGCCCATATCGAAGGTGATGACGTTGGCACAGTTGCTCGCAGCCGCGGTGTAGGCGGCGCCGATGACGCCGGCGGCGGGGCCACATTCGACAATGCGCGCCGGAAAATCGAGTACCGCCTCGGCATCCAGCGTTCCGCCGCTCGACTGCATCACCAGGAGTCGATCGGAGAATCCGGCATCGCGCAGGCCGTCACGAAGACGGCGGATATACCGCGCCACAGGCGGCCCCACATAGGCATTGATGACCGTGGTGCTGGTGCGCTCATACTCGCGAATCTCGGGAAGGACGTCGACTGAAAGCGAGACAAAGCACTGCGGTAGCGCTGCGCGCAGCATCTCCCCGACGCGGCGCTCATGGGCGGGATTGACGTAGGAATGAAGGAAGCAGACGGCGACTGACTCGATGGACTCGTGCCGTAGCCTCTCTATGGCGTCATGGACATCATTCTCATCGAGAGGCAAGACAACGGCGCCATCGAAGCCGACCCTCTCGCTGACTTCAAACCGAAGGTTGCGCGGTACCAGCGGCGCCGGTTTCACGTATAGCGGATCGTAGAGACGTGGAACGCGGATGCGGCGCAGTTCCAGCACATCGCGAAAGCCTCTGGTCGTCAGCAGGGCGGTACGCGCACCCTTGAGCTCGACGATGGCGTTGGTCGCGATGGTGCATCCGTGGAGAACTTCTGCGATATCGCCGGGCTCGACGCGCACGGCATCGACCAGATCACGAATGCCGTCGATGACGCCGCGACTGTAATCGTCCGGCGTTGACGGCACCTTTCGCGTTGCCAAACGCCCGTCCGGTAAGAACAGGGCGATATCGGTGAAGGTTCCACCGATGTCAGCGGCAATTCTCAAGCGGAGGTTGGCCATCTTCAGGAGCCTGTTATTGAGGAGGACGGCATCGGCAAAAGCAGATTGGGCAGCCACAGGGTGATCTGCGGCACGAAGGTCAAGATCATCAGAGCGACAATGAGAATGCCTATGAAGGGAAGAACCGCCCGGGCCAGGGCGCCGAACCGCAAGCCCGATATGGCTGCCAGGATGTAGAGCCCGATACCCATGGGCGGCGTCATGATGCCGATGAGTAGGTTGAATATGACGACGATGCCGAGATGCACCGGATCGATGCCGAGGGTCTTGGCCGTGGGGATGAGAATTGGCACCGCAATCAGCATCGCCGGCAGGGTTTCGAGCAGGCAGCCCAGCACAAGCAGGAGAACGTTCGTCAGGATGAGAAACGAATTGGGCCCCAGTTGTGCATTGGCGAGGGCGCCCGATACCGTCTCTGCGGTACCCTCGGCGACGAAGACATAGGACAGCGCCGAAGAGGCCGCGATGATGAAGAGAATGTGGGCGGTGCTCTTCACGGTATCCATCAGTGCCAGATAGACCGCCTTGAAACTCAATGTTCGCTCGATGGCGCCGACCAACAGGGCATAGAAGCAGGCCATCACCCCCGCTTCCGTCGGAGTGACGATGCCCGATGCCATGCCGCGCAGAATGACCAGCGGGGCAACAAGCGCCAGCACCGCCGAACGGGTGCTCTTCCACAGGGTTGAAAGGTTGAACGGCGTGGGTTCGGGCATCGGCGTGAGGCGGAACGCCGCAAAGACAGCCACCAGTGCCCAAATCAGGCAGGCAATGAGAAGACCCGGCAGTATCCCGGCCAGGAACAGGCGGGCTATCGAGACGTCTGCGATGATGGCATAGACGACCATCATGATGGACGGCGGTATGATGGGGCCGAGCGTCGACACCGACATGACGACCGAGGCCGCAAACGGTCCCGCATAACCCGCACGCGGCATCTCCTTCATGGAAATGGCCCCCAGCGCCGCGGCGTCGGCCACCGCGGCCCCGGAAATGCCGGAGAAAATGAGACCGGCGAGCACATTGGCATAGGCCAGCCCGCCCCTGATCGAGCCCACCGCGGCCTCGGCGAATGCAAAGATCTTCCGCGTCATGCCAAGCCGCGTCATGAGATGCGCCGTGAGAATGAAGAACGGGATCGCCATCAGTTCGAGGCTGCGCACGCTGGATGCCATCTGCTGTGGAATGATCATCAGATCCATCCCGTTTGAAAGCATCACCACACCCGTCGCCAGCATGAGGCTGGCGGACACCGGCACACCGACAAACAGGAAGACGATGAAAAGGACAATCAGGGCCAGGGAGATCATGGTTCGTCCCCGGTCAGATCGAGATCGGCGCGGGTCGGCGCGGGTTGCAGCACGCGGCGCAATGATTCCAGCGCAAGCGCTATGAGGCCCATCAAGAGCGGTACGGTGAACACGATGCGCGGAAAGCCGACGCCCGGTGTGTAAAAGGGCATCTGCAACTCGATGAGCGTCCAGGCGTACCAGGCCGCTACGATGAAGACGATGCTTGTCAATGCCTGAACGACGCGCTCATAGGTGCGCCGGGCGCTTTGCGGCAGCAGGCTGGAGAACCCCACGAGCGTGATGTCTTGACCATGGTGATAGACGAGGTGGATGCCAAGGAAATAGACCCAGCTCGCAAGCAGGATGTTGGTCTCGAAAATCCATTGGAACGAGTACGAGAAGAAGGAACGCGACACGATTTCCATGCCGTTCATGCACACGATGGCTGCCAGCAGAACGACCGTGACGACCCGGAAGGCAATCTCGATCAGCGCACACAGCGCATTGAGCCATCGCGCAATCATCACTGAACTGTTCGCCTTGGAGGCGCCGGCGGCGCGTTTCGCCACCGGCATCCGATTCAGTTGGGCAACTCGCTCACGGCCTTGAACAGCTTTTCGGGAATTACGCCTTCCTTGATGAGCTCTTGATAGAAAGGCTGGAGCTTTGCCCGCCAGGCCGCGCGATCGATCTCGATCACCTCGGCATGATTGTCGCGCTTCATGGCCTCGACGTCCGACTGGGCGCGATCCATGGTTGTCTTGGCATAGACCTTGCCGGCCTCGTTCGCGGCATTCACCAGAACTTGCTGCTGTTCGGCGGACAACGTCTTCCACACCCGGTCGCTGATCATGATGGGCCAGGTCTGGGGATATTCCTTTATGTTGATGATATAGGGCGCAACTTCGGTGAACTTCATTGAACGCACGAGGCTGAGCGGTGCCGTCACCGCGTTGACGGTTCCCTGGCGGATGCCGAGATAGGTTTCGGTCCAGGCCAGAGGAACCGGAACAGCACCTAGGGCCGCCCATGCGCGCTGATAGACCTGGTTCGGGAACATGCGTACCTTCAGCCCCTTGAGGTCGTCCAGGGAGCGCACCGGCCGCGAGCTCAGCAGCACCCTGTAGGGCCCACGGTCGGCGTTCCACTCTGTCGAAAGCACCCGAATGCCGTGAGCCAGCAGCTTGTCGATGGCCGGCTTGAAGGAGGGGCTTCGCAAATACGCACGCAGCTTGTCGTGGGTACCGACAAAGAACGGCAGGGAAATAACGTTGATCTCAGGGCCCGCGATGGTCGCGTAATATTCAAGCGCCCCTGAATAGAGCTCCAGTGAGCCGGTCATCAGGTTCTCGAGCGCCACATCGGGCTTGCCGAGCGAGTCCAGCAGATGGATCTGGATCTTCAACTCGCCCTTCGAGCCGTCTTCTACGGTCTTCTTGAAATATTTGAGAGCCACCTCTTCGGGGCTGTTGGGACCGAGTGACTCATTGATCTTAAGCACCCTTGCGGCATGCGCCGGCATCGCCAACGCCAGTGCCACCGCCATCGCGGTGATCAGCCGTGTGAACCAGGAACCCATTGATTTTTCCTCCCTTGATTAACTGCCAGCTCTTTCGGGGTCAGCTTGGTCACCAGACTACGTTCCGAGATGCATCATGTCGAATTGCGAATTTGTATCCATATGCATAAACTTCCTGAATGCCAGAGAAGCGGAGGGACGTTCGCATGCACCTGGGAATTTCGCTGAAGCAGATCGAAACATTCTATTGGATCGCGCGGCTCGGCAGCTTCTCCGAGGCGGCCGGGCAGCTCAACACCACCCAGCCAGCCATATCAAACCGCATCCGGGAGCTGGAAGGCTTTCTCGGAAGCCAGCTCTTTACCAGATCCGGCAGGACGGTTTCGCTGACGCCCACAGGGCGCGATTTGCTGGAGCTCGCCGAGCGCTTCATAGAGCTCACCGACGAATTCCTGGTGCGGGCCCGCTCAAGCGGAGGAATTTCCGGTGTACTTCGCATCGGGGCGGCGGACACGATCGCGCTGACGTGGCTGCCGCGGCTCGTTGCAGAGCTTTCACGCCTCTACCCGCAGCTCTATGTGGAGCTGTTCGTCGATCTAAGCGTGAACATCCAGGACAAGCTGATCGAGGGCGATCTCGATATCGGCTTTCTTGTCGGCTCGGCGCCCAGCCCGGACTTCGTGGAAGTCCCGCTCGGCAGTGTCAGCAATTGCTGGATGTGCGCGCCGCGGCTCGGCCTTTCCGGCCGAAAGATCACACCGGTCGAACTTGCGGTCATGCCGATTCTCACCCATTCCCGCGGATCGCATCTCTACCGGGTGGTCAGGAAATGGTTTGCAGGCGCGGGTGTCCGGCGCCTGCGCATCCACGGCTGCAGCAGTCTCGCCAGCATGATCGAGATGACCGTGGCCGGCCTGGGGGTGAGTGTGTTGCCGCCCGTAATGATCCGGGAGCGCTATGGCCCCGATCGTCTGCAGGAAATCGTGGCAGAGCCCGCGCTGCCGCCGACGGACTTTACCTGTGTCTATGCCGACAAGGCGCCATCGATGATCTATCAGAAGACCATTGAGATCGCGCGACGCGAGATTGAGGTTGAGCCATGCTTCCAGTTGTCTCGCATCGACGGCTGACGTGGGCAGGAATGAGGGGCATTGTCACTCCTCACCTGAAAATTGGCAGGTCAGAACAAATCGCGCTTGCCGCTCCGCAAAACAAGTGTGCGAGAAATCGACGCCCACTGAATTCCCTGCAGATTTCCCTGTTGGCAGCGAATTGATCCCAGAGACAGATTTGCACCAGACTGCCTCCACAGCCAAGCCACCGTCCGGATGGGCCTGCAAGGCCGGCTTCGCAAATTGTCTGATCGCGAAAGCGCCGAACACCGCCAAACGCCGGAGAACCCGTCATGCCATCCGGCTCGACGAGGCTACCTCGTTGAGGACGGGTGATGCGCGGTCTTGCCGCGAAGATGGAATTGGACCAGTCTGGCTTGTGGATCCCGAATCATCCGGCTTTTTGTCGATGCATTCGAAGACGATGCGGGCTATGCGATTTGATTGTTTCCTGATGATGGCATGGGCGTGGTTCGCCCTGGTGCTCCTGGCCGTGCCCGCGGCGGCTGCCACACCGGCTGGAACCGCCATAACGGTGAATGCCGGGGTCACCGCCTCGGGCCCCGAGGGCACCCGCACGCTCACCAGGGGCGCCGACATCTATCTGGGCGACAGGTTGGAGACCGGCATATTCGGCCAGGTGGAGATCGAATTCGTCGATCACACCAGGCTTGCCATCGGTCCCAATTCGAGCATGGTCATCGATGCCTTCGTGATGCAATCGCCTACGCGCCTCAACCGGCTGGGGCTGACGGCTTCGCGCGGCGCCTTCCGCTTTTTGAGCGGCAACAGCGCCAAGCAGGCCTACCGCCTCAAGACGCCGACGGCGACCATCGGCATTCGCGGCACCGAGTTCGACTTTGCCGTAAGGCGCGTCAGGGAGATGGCCATTGCGATGTATGGCGGCATCACCCACGATTGCAGCCTGTCGACGGGCATTTGCGCCGACCTGCGCAAGAGCTGCGATGTGGCGCTCTTCGGCGGCGGGCAGGTGGTGAAGACCCGGACCAAGGCGCTCACCGACCAGCAGATCAGAATGGCCTTTCCCTTCATGGGGGATGAAGGGCGCCTGTCGTCTGCGTTTCATGTCGGCTCGGCCGGTTGTGTCCACGGCAACCACAGCAATCCGCCACGCATGATCAGGAAGGCGAATCTCCGTCCGGGCCAGAAATTCGTCGAGTTTCACGCCGAGCTGGACTATTTCCCCGGCAATACCTCGTTCATTTACGGCACCCTCAACCCGGATGGCACACCGCAGACGTCGACCTATATCAGCTACAAGCCGGCTAAGGGTGTGTTCGGCCTGATCGTCGGCAGCGTCATTCCCCTGCCGTCCTTTTTCGATGGTTATGCCTCGAACAAGGCTTCCGTGCCCGCCCTCAAATACCGCGTTCTGCTGACGGATCAGCAATATCGCAAGCTGGACACCTTCATCCAGAATTCCCGCAAGACCCGCAAGGTCTTCTGGATGTACACCGCCAATTGCGTCCGCCTCGTGCGCGATGCGGCGCGCGCTATCGGCCTGAAGGCCCCGGAGACAACGTTCGTCCTGCCGGTGACCTATATCAACGAGTTGAGCTGGGCCAATCGCGGACGCCTCGCCGATCCCGGCGAATGATTCCATGGACGGGCGAACGCGTGTTCACGGGGCGATGAGCGCGCTCTTCAGGAGCGAAAGCCAGCGAATGACCCTGGCTTTGTTCATACCCAGGTCCGAATAGCCGATCTGGCTGCGCGAATAGATCGCAAGTGTGGCGGCACCCGCGCCCAGATCGATGAATTGAACCGAAATCGTGTCGGGAAACCGCATGATGGCGGTGCGCTCGATATAGCGGTCGCGAAGGGTCGCAAGGCTGCCGCCGACGCGCTTGAGCCGGGGCTCCGCAGCCCAGGCCCGGCGGGCCACCTGCTGAAGCTGCGCGGCGCTCGCCTTGAAGGTCGGCGCCACCATGTCGGCGTGCGTCCGGGGGCAGAACCCTGTCGGGCAGGCGAGAAAGTGATTGGGGCTCTTCGGCGGCGCAAGTGTCGCGAAATCGACCGGCCCGAGGTCGGCCGACCCCGCCACCAGCGTCCATATCTGATCCCGGCCAAGGGCCAAACTGCCCGCCGCGGCGAGAACGAGGCATGTGGCCAGGATCTTGATCGTTGTCCTCATCGCTCGCTACAGCCGCTTCTGCAGCCCCGGCAAGTCGCGGAAATAGGGCAGACGCGCTTGCGCGGCGGCGACCTGTTGCGGATCGATCCCGGCGACGATCACCTCTTCGGCCCCGCCGGCCCGCGCCAGGTCCTCGCCCACCGGCGAGGCGATGCAGGAAGCACCGAGATAGTGAAGGTCGCCCTCGATCCCGGCATGGTTGCAATAGACGAGATAGACACCGTTCTCGAAGGCTCGCGTCGGCATCATCCGGTTGGCGACCACACCCCATTGGTCGCGCAGAGCCGTCGGCACCAGTACGCATTGCGCCCCGGCATGCGCTGCATGGCGCACGGCCTCGGGAAATTCGGCGTCGTAGCAGATGAGGATAGCCAGCCGCACCCCGGCGAGCGTGAGGAACGCGGTGCCGGTTCCGGCGGCGAAATGCTCCAGTTCGAAGCCCGGCGGGATGGCCAGCTTGCGGTGATTGGCCAGCAGATCGCCGTCCGGGCCGAAGCAGGCAGCGGCGTTATAGACCTTGTCCTCGGCGCGCTCGGGATAGCCGTAGCAGATGGCGGTGGAAGTCTCGCGGGCCAGCGCCGCGACCTTCGCGGCAAACGGTCCGTCGGGCGCTTCTGCCAGCCGGCCGATGGCCTCGCCCACATTGTAGCCCGACATGAAAAGTTCCGGGCAGACGATGAGGTGGGGGCGTTCATCGCCTTGAGCGTCGATGGCGGCGCGCAAGGCCGCCAGCCGCCGCGGCTGATCGGCGCCGCCGAGGGCGCACTGGAAGGCCGCGACCCGCAGGACGCTCATCGCTCGACCACCAGGATCTTGCGCGGGTAGTCGGTAAGGTAGTCGCAACCGGTCTCGGTGACGACGATGGAATCCCCGATGCGCCCGCCGAGCCGGCCATCGACGCTGATGCCGCCGTCGACGGCAAAGGTCATGCCGGGCCGGAGCACCGTCTTGTCGCCGGCCTTCAGTTCCGGTGCCTCGAGATAGGAAACCCCGATGGAGCGCCCGGTGCGGTAGCCGGTGGCATAGCCGCAGGCACCGTAGACCTCATCGGCGGCGGCCGCCACCTCCTCGGCCAGAACGCCGGGGCGGATGGCGGCAACGGCCGCGGCCTGGGCGTCGATGGCGGCCTGCTGCACGCGTGCCGCCTCATCGCCCACCTCGCGGATGAAGAACATGCGGTCGAAGCCGAGCTTGTACTGCTTGAACTGGGCCATGTTGCAAAAGCAGAAATAGACCGGATCGCCCCATTCCAGCCGCTTCACGCTGGCCCGCCGGTGCACCATCGAGGTATCGCGGCCCGACTGCATGATCTGCAGGTTGTGGATCATCGGCGAGACGAAGGCTTCCCAGCCCCTGGGTGTAAGGAAGCCCGCCGCCTTGCGGGTGCCGGCAGCGATAACGGCAAGCGCAGCCTCATATTCCGGCGACCCTTCCGCCAGCGCCCCTTCGGCGGCTGCCATCATCGCCCCGGCAATGGCGCCGGCCTGGCGCATCACGGCGATCTCGGCGGGCGACTTCACCATGCGCATGGCACCGAGGAGGGGCGAGACATCCTTGAGCCGCGTGCCCGGATAGCGCTCGTCGAACCAGTTGCGCACCATGGCGGGCATCTGGCCCGTCTCGGCGGCGATGGTGCCGGGTTCATCACCGATCACCCGCCCCAGCACGTTCTCCCAGCGGTTGGCGCCGGCATCTTCCCAGGTGGCGATGCGTTCGACCCAGGTCATGGCCGAAACCATCTCGCTTTCCATCAGCGGGGTGACGACGACCGGGTCCTCGCCGGGCCGCACCACCAGGAAGGTGGGTCGTCCGAACTCCACCGACAGATAGCCCCAGAACCCCGCCAGATAGGCAATCGAGGCCTCGTCGGTGAAGATGGCAACATCGATGCCTTCGGCCTTCAGCCGGGACTGCAACTGTTTGGTACGCTGGCGGGTTTCATCGAGCATGGGGTCATCCAAAATGCAAACGGAGCGTAACGATAGGCGTGAACGCCACCGCGCTCAAAGCATCAGGGCGCCGCTTCGATCACTTTCAGCGACCCGGCCCCGCCGCCACCGCCTTCACGTGGCCGGCAAATCCAGGCTCGCCCATCAGCGCCCGGCAGCGCGAAAAGCGGTTGAGCGCATAGGCCATGAAATCGTCGACCGGGTTGTTGTTGGCGTGCTGGATGAGGCCCCACAGGGTCCACAACAGGTCGCACATGGCCTTGTAGATCACCATGCGGCCCATCTCGTCGGGGCGCGGGGTGCCGCCGAAATAGGCTGCCATCATCTCCGCATCCTGGCCAGCATCGAAGCCGGCTTCAACCGACAGATCGCCCAGGTCCCACATGGGATCGTTCATGCCGGAATATTCCCAGTCGACCACCCACATGCGTTCGCCCGTATCGAGGAAATTCTCGCACAACGGGTCGCAGTGGCAGGCAGTGAGCGGCAGCGGATGGGCATCGAGCGCGGCGCGCACCGTTTCGGCTTCGGCCAGCACGTCGTGATAGCCCTCAGGCAGATCGACGGTCTTGCCAGAAAGGATTTTCAGGTAGTCGTCGATCATGGAAAAGAGCTCGAAGCGGAACCGGAATTTGGCATCCGATTCATGCAGCTTGCGGAAGACCTCGCCGGCACGGGCCGGCGCGCCCTTGCGGTTCTTGAAGAGGGCCGGCGACATGGTGACGGCCCCATCGATGAAGCGGGTGACCATGACGCCGGTCTTGGCGTCGAAGTGCATCACCTCGGGCGAAACGCCGGCGCGGGCCGCTTCCCTGGCCGCCACCGCCTCGTTGGCGCGGTCGATATATTCCTCCGTTCCCTTACCGGGAATGCGCAGGCAGTAATCGCGGGCCCTGAAGACGAGGTTGGTGAGACCGCCGAGGCGTTCGACGGCGACATTGCCAGCGTCGATGCCAATGAGGCCCGGTATCGCCTTCAGGGCATCGCGCGCCAGTTGAATGCCGTCATCGTTCATCGTCTCAACCTTTCAGCCTTTCCATCTGCGGATCATAAAGGCAGCGCGCCCCCCTTGTCGCCTTGTAGGCTTTGCCGAAGGCCTCGATCTCGAAGCCTTCCCGCCCTGAAAGGTCCGCCGGCAGGTATCCGAAAGCGATGGTGCAGCCGAGGTGATGGCCATAGCCGGCGCTGCTGGTGACCGAGACCACCTTGCCTTCATGCAGGATCGCCTCGCCGCCATGGAAGGGCGCAAAACCCTCGACGCGGAAGGCGGCGAGCCGCCGCTTGACGCCTTCGGCCTTGATGCGGGCAAGCGCGGCGCGGCCGACAAAGTCACCCTTGTCGAGCTTCACCGCAAAGCCCAGCCCGGCCTCGTAAGGGTTGTAGTCGGGGGTAATGTCGCCGGACCAGTAGAGGTAGCCCTTTTCCAGCCGGCAGCTTTCGATGGCGCGGTAGCCGGCATTGCCGATGCCGAATTTTTCGCCCGCCGCCCACAGGGTCTCATAGACGTGGGCGGCGTAGTCCTGCGGGGTGTAAAGCTCATACCCCAGCTCGCCCACATAGCCGATGCGCACCGCCGTGACGCGGGCATGGCCGACCTCGATGTCGCGCACCGCAAGGAACGGGAAGGCCTCGTTCGACAGATCGTCGTCGCTGACGGCTGCAAGCACCTCGCGGGCCTTTGGTCCGCACAGGTTGAGGGTGGCGACGGCCCCGGTCACCTCGCGCATGGCGATGCCTTGCGGCAGATGCCGGGCGATCCACCCTGAATCCCTGACCCCGAAGCCGGAGCCGGTAACACACAGGACGTTGTCCTCGGCCCTGACGATGAGGGTAAGGTCGGCCTCGATGCCGCCGGTCTCGTTGCAAAGCTGGGTATAGACGGCACGGCCCCCTGAGCCCGACAGGTCGTTGGCGGCGATTTTCTGCAACGCATCAAGCGCGCCGGAACCGGTGATCTCGAACTTGGCGAACGAGGTCTGGTCGATCAGCGCGACGCGCTCGCGAACGGCTTTAGCCTCGGCGCCGACGGCGGCGAACCAGTTGGGCTTGCCCTCGAAACTCGGTTCGTCATGCGGCGTATCGCCGGGACGGGCGAACCAGTTGGGGCGCTCCCAGCCGAATTTCGAGCCGTAGACGGCGCCCTTGCCTTTCAGGATGTCGTGGAAGGGCGAACGCCGCAAACCCCGTCCGGCATGCGCCTCTTCGCCCGGCCAGTGGATCTTGTAATAGGCGCCGTAAGCTTCGATGGCGCGGGCTTCGAGATAGCGGCCTTGCGCGTGCAGGGGGCCGAAGCGGCGGATGTCGAAGGGCCACAGGTCCATGCCGGCGTCGCCTTCGAGGATGAGGTTCGCCATGGCAAGCCCCGCCCCGCCGGAAGCCGCGATGCCGGCGGTAAACCCGCAGGCTATGAAAAAATTGTCGAAGCCCGGCGCCCGCCCCATCAGCGGCTCGCCGTCGGCCGAGACCGGTATCGGCCCGTTGATCACCGTCTGGATGCCGATCTCGGAAAGCACCGGCAGGCGTTCGGAAGCCGGCAGGGCGAACAGTTCCAGGCGGTCCATGTTGGCCGGGAAAAGCTCGCGCGCGAAATCGAGCGGCGGCTTCCCGCGCCAGCATCCCTTGGTGCCGTCCTCCCAGCCGCCGATGGCGAAGGCGCCGGGCTCGGGCTTGAGATAGAAATTGTGGTCCGGGTCCCTGAGCGTTGTCAGGTCGGCGGCGAAATCGAGTTTTTTCTCGGTGACGAAATACTGGTGCTCGACGACGCCCGCCGCCAGTGGAACGCCGGCCATGGCGCCGACGCGCTTTGCCCACAGGCCGGCGCAGTTGACGAGGATATCGCAGGCGATGGTGCCGTGATCAGTGACGACGCCTACGGCGCGCCTGCCGTCATGGGCGATTTCGGTGACGCACACGCCTTCCTCGATCTTCACTCCCTTGATCCGCGCGCCCCTGGCGTAGGCCATGGTCAGCGAATAGGGATCGATGTGTCCGTCGCCCGGAATGAAGGCGGCGCCCTCGATGCCGGCGGTGGTGATGTAGGCAAAGCGCGCCTTGGCCTCATCCGCTGAGAGTGCGTAGCACTCGACGCCGAAACTCTTGGCCTGGGTCATGGAGCGGCGGATTTCGCTCCAGCGTTCGGGGCTGGAGGCCAGGCGCAAGGAGCCCACCTTCTTCCACGACGTTGCCTGGCCGGTTTCTTCCTCCAGCCGATCAAAGCAGGCGACCGAGTTCTGCATCAACCGGGTGAGGTTGCGCTTGGAGCGCAACTGGCCGACAAGGCCGGCGGCGTGCCAGGTGCAGCCGTGGGTGAGCTGCGCCTTTTCCACCAGCAGCACGTCCTTCGCCCCGGCGCGGCCGAGATGATAGGCGAGCGAGGTGCCGATGGCGCCGCCGCCGATGATCAGGATGTTGACATGCCGGTCGGGGCGAAAGGTCATGGGGAAGCGATCCTTTTACAGTTTCACCCGCGCCGCCGTGGGGTCGTAGAGCGGCTCCAGGTGCAGCTTGGCCGGCACCCGCTCGGTCGCCACCACCAGTTCGTAGGTGCCATCGTGCAGCCAGGCATCGCTGATGCCTTCGGCATGGCGCACATAGCCGTAGCCGATGGACTGGCCGATGGTATAGCCGAAGCCGCCGCTGGTGAGATAGCCGGCGAAGGCGCCGTTGCGCAGGATGGTTTCGCGCCCCAGCAGCACCACATCCGGATCATCGACGGTGAAGCCGGCGAGCTTCTTCTTCAAGGGTGCGGCGGCGGTGCGTTGGGCAGCCTCGCGGCCCATGAAGCCGGAATTCTTCTTCAGCTTGACGGCCCAGCCGAGCCCGGCTTCGAAGGGCGAATCGTTGGGCGTGATATCCGAGCCCCAGGCGCGATAGCCCTTTTCCAGCCTGAGCGATTCGAGCGCCCGGTAGCCCACCGGCCGGATGCCATGGGGGCCGCCTGCCGTCATCAGGGCATCGAACACCTCGCCGGTGGCCTGGAGCGGCACATGCAGTTCCCAGCCCAGTTCGCCCACATAGGTGACGCGCAACGCCCTCACCGCGTGGCCGGCGATGCGGATGACCCTGACATGCCCAAAGGGAAAGCCCTCGTTGGAAACGTCGGCATCGGTGACGCCGGAGAGCACGTCGCGCGCCTTCGGCCCCATCAGCGACAGGGTGCCCCAGTCCTCGGTGACGTCGATGAGGCGGGCCTCGAGCCCGGCCGGCACATGCTCGATGATCCACGCGGCATCATGGGTGCGAAAGCCGGTGCCGGTGACGATATAGAAATGATCTTCGGCAAGCCGCGCCACCGTCAGGTCGCATTCGATGCCGCCGCGCGAGTTGAGGAGCTGGGTGTAGGTCAGCCGCCCCGCCGGCTTCGTCACATCGTTGGCGCAGATCCAGTCGAGCGCCCGGCCGGCATCGCGACCCGTGACTTCGTATTTGGCGAAGGAGGACTGGTCGAACAACCCCACCGCCTCGCGCACCGTCCGGTGTTCATTGCCGACGGGGCCGAACCAGTTCTGCCGGCCCATCGAATAGACGTCTCGGGCTTCCATCCCTTCAGGCGCGAACCAGTTGGGTCGCTCCCAGCCGAGCTTGGAGCCGAAGACGCCGCCATGGGCTTTCAGGCGCTCATAGAGCGGCGAGACGATGCGTGGCCGCCCGCTCAGATATTCCTCGTGCGGAAAGCCGATGGTGTAGTGCTTGCCATAGGCCTCGAGCGTGCGCTCGCACACCCAGTCGCGGTCCTCGTGCAGGCCGGAAAAGCGCCGGATGTCGACCACCCACAGGTCCATGGGGGCTTCGCCGGCCATCGCCCATTCCGCCAGCACCCAGCCCGCCCCGCCGCCCGAGGCGATGCCGAAGGCATTGAACCCGGCGCCCACGAACATGTTGGCGCACTGGGGCGCCGAACCGAGGATGAAATTGCCGTCGGGTGTAAAGCTCTCCGGCCCGTTGATCATCTGCTTGACGCCGGTCATCTCCAGCGCCGGGACACGGGCGATGGCCTGCACCATGTGCTGCTCGAAATGGTCCCAGTCGTCATCGAAGAGCTGGAATTCGAAATCGTCGGGTACATCGCCGGTGGTCCAGGCGATGGGATTGGTCTCGTAGCCACCCATGACGAGGCCGCCCACTTCCTCCTTGAAATAGGTGAAGCGGTCGGGATCGCGCACCGTGGCGGTATCGGGCGCAAGGCCGTCGATCTTCTCGGTGATGATGTACTGGTGCTTGACCGGCTGCAGCGGCACGTTGATACCGGCCATGGCGCCCACCTGGCGCGCCCATTGCCCGGCGCAGTTGATGACCTTGTCGCAGGCAATCGCGCCTTGGGTGGTGTGGACCGCGGTGATGCGGTCGCCGTCCATGGCGAAACCCGTCACCCGCACGCCTTCAAGGATCTTCGCTCCCGCCATACGGGCGCCCCTGGCCAGCGACTGGGTGATGTCGGAGGGGCTCGCCTGACCGTCGGTCGGCAGGAACGTCGCCCCCACCAGGTCGTCCACCTGCATCAGTGGCCACATGGCCTTGGCCTCCGCCGCCGACAGGAGGTGCATCTCCATGCCGAAGGAGCGCGCCGTGGTGGCAAGGCGCTTGTACTCGATCCAGCGGTCTTGGTTGCACGCCAGCCGCAGACAGCCGGTCATCTTCCAGCCGGTCTCGAGACCCGTTTCGTCCTTCAGGCGCTTGTAGAGGTCGACGGAATATTTCAGCACCTGGGTGATCGAGGCCGAGGAGCGCAACTGCCCGACCAGGCCCGCTGCATGCCAGGTGGAGCCGCCGGTCAGCTTGCCCTGTTCCAAGAGCACCACCTCGGCCTTGTGGTCGCGCGCCAGGTGATAGGCGGTCGAGCAGCCGATGATGCCGCCGCCGATGACGACGATCTGGGCGTGGGCGGGAAGGCTCATTCAGGCGATCCTTCCAAAGCGTGACTGGTAATCATCGAGAGCTGATTTGAGGCGTTCGAGGTTTTCGTCCGTATAGGCCACGTAGTCGGCGCCGGGGGCATCGAGGTGCAGTTCCGACACCATGCTCCACATGGCCTCGCGCAATAGCGCCGCGCACTTCATGGCGGCATGGCTGCGGATCAGGCCCGGCGTCGGCGGAGCGCCGAAATAGGCAGCCAGCAGGGCCTCGTCCTCATCGCGGGTGTAGAGCGCGTTGCCGGCGATGCCGGCGAGGTCGAACATGGGGGTGGAAAACGCCGCGTATTCGAAGTCGATGAGCCACAGCCTATCGCCATCGTCGATGAAGTTGGCCGGCAGCAGGTCGTGGTGGCCGAAGACGATGGCGAGCGGCTCCTGCACTGTCTCCAGCGCCGTGGCGAGGTCGAGATAACCCTTGAGATGCGGCACCATGCGGCTCGCTCCGGCCTTCAGCGTCAGGGCATAGTCGCGCACTACATGGAAGGGCCAGAAGATGGCCCCAGGCCCCGAGACGTGGAACGGCATCTTTTGGTGGAAATCGCGCATCAGGTGGGCCACCCGCTGTAGGTTGGCGCGCACGTCGGCCTCGCCATAGGTGTGGCCGGCAATGAAGCGGGCGACCATGAGGCCCGGCTCGGCATGCACGACCTCGGGCGCGAATCCGGCGGCATGGGCGGCCCGCGCCGCCATCTGTTCGCGGTCGCGAAACACATGGTGGACGGGGAAGTCCTGTCCGAGACGCACCACGAAGGTCTCGTCGCCGTCGCTCACGGTATAGCTCTCGTTGGAGAGCCCGCCCTTCAGCGGCTGGATGGTGATCTCGCCCGTCCAGATCGGCAGGGCGGCGATGCGCTCGCGGTTGCTGGTCATGTGGTCTCTTCGGGGGCCTGTTACATCACCCGGGCGCGGGCCCGGGCGCTCCAGGCACTGAACAGGCGGTCGGCGGTGATGCCGATGAAGGCGATGGCAAGGCCGGCCACGATGCCGCGCCCGGCATTGGCCTTGGCCAGCGCAATGAACACTTCCTGGCCGAGGTCGCGGGTGCCGATCATGGCGCAGATGATGATCATGGCGAGCGCCATGAGGATGGTCTGGTTGACGCCGAGCATGATCTCCGGCAGGGCGATTGGCAGCTCCACCTTCCAGAACAGTTGCCGCTTGGTGCAGCCGGAAACGGTTGCCGCCTCGATCAGCGCCGGCGATACCTGGCGGATGCCGTGATTGGTGTAGCGCACCGCCGGGACCACCGCGAAGGCGACGGTGGCGATCATGGCCGAGACATCGCCCACCCGGAACAGCATCACCACCGGGATGATGAAGCAGAACGAGGGCAGGGTCTGAAGGGTGTCGAGCAAGGGCGTGATGATCTTCTCGAAGCGGTCGTTGCGGGCAGCGTACAGGCCCAGAGGAATGCCGATGAGACAGGAGATGGCGGCCGAGATACCGCACAGATAGACCGTCGCCATGGTTTTGTCCCACAGGCCCACAACGGCGCAGAACGTGGTCAGGACCGCCACCAGACCGGCCAGCCGCCAGCCGCCGAGGCGATAGCCGATGAGACCCAGTACGAGCACCGCGCCGGTCCACGGGAAATTGACGCAAAAAGCCCTGATCGGATTGAGCAGATAGAGAATCAGCGCCACCCGGAAGGTCTCGATGGCATCGTAGAAGTGGATGTTGACCCACTTGATCGACCATTTCCAGAACGGGCCGGTGGTGAAGGTGATGGACTTGGGGACGTGGTGCAGGCCCGGCTCGACGAGGCCGATGAGGGTGGTCACGATCAGCACCGCCAGGGCTGCGGTAAGATTGGGGTAGCGCTTCCACAGCCGCGGCTCAATTTCCGTATGCACCTTGGCGACGGTGGTGCGCTGGGCCACGGCCTGGCTCAGGCGGTCGAGCGCGATGGCCAGCGCCACGATGGCCAGCCCCGCCTCCATGGCATCGCCGATCCTGAGCGCCCGCAAGCCCAAGAGCACGTCATAGCCGAGCCCGCCGGCGCCGATCATCGAGGAGATGATGACCATGTTGAGGGCCAGCATGATGACCTGGTTGACGCCGATCATCAGGCTCGGACGGGCCGAGGGCAGCATTACTCGCCACAGCTTCTGGCGCGGTGTGCAGCCGGCCATATCGCCGAAATCCTTGAGTTCGGAGGGCACCCGCGACAGCCCCAGCATGGTGGCGCGCACCATGGGCGGCATGGCGAAGATGGCGGTCGCCAGCATGGCAGACACCGGCGAATTGCCGAACAGCAGAAGCATCGGGATGAGGTAGGCGAAGGTCGGGATGGTCTGCATCAGATCGAGCATGGGCGAGACGAAGAACTTGTCGACCGCCGGGCGCTTGTAGGCCCATATGCCGATCAGGGCACCCAGCACGATGCACACCGGCACGGCAATGATGATGAGCGCCAGGGTGAGCATGGAGCTTGTCCACTTGCCGAACAGCGCCACAAAGAAAAAGCACGCCGAAATGAGAATCCCCAGGCGGTTGCCGCCGGCGGCACGGCCGGCGAAATAGGCCGCGATGCATACCCCCAGCCACGACATGCGCGGCAGCACGGTTGCGTTCACGCCGTAACCGAACTTGAAGCCCTTGGCGAGGAGGTCGAGGGCGAAATCGAGCTGCAGGCCGAGCAGGTAGGTGATGTCGCGGGTGAGCCAGGTGAAGTGGCGCTTGATCCACGTGAAGATGACGTTGATCCAGTCGGCGGCCGGCACCAGCGCCTGGTCGGGAAAGTTGATCGCCCAGGGAACGCTGTCACGAAACACATGCAGCGCCACTACCGCCACGATGGCGGCCGCCCATATCCATGGCCACGGGCCGGCGGGTGCGCGGCTGCGCGACGGCGCTGCCGGCGCGGCGGCGGTCACGGCCGTGCCCCCTTGTCACCGACCCCCGCGATGAGGTCGATCACCGCCTGAGGGGTCACCTCGCCGATGACCGCGCCGCTCTCGTCGGTGACCGCGAAGGGCTTGCCGGCGGATACGATCGCCGATGAGAAGGCGGCGATCCTCGCCCCGGCGTCCACCTTGCCGGCATGCCCGGCCTTGCCCGCCGGGCGCATGATGGTGCGTGCCGATGTCACCTTGGCGCGCTGCACGTCGCGGGTGAATTCGGCCACATAGTCGGTCGCTGGATGGTTGACCAGCTCCTCGGAGGTGCCGACCTGGACGATCTCGCCATCCTTCATGATGGCGATGCGGTCGGCGAGGCGTATGGCCTCGTCGAAATCGTGGGTGATGAAGACGATGGTCTTGTGCAGCATCGACTGCAGGCGCATCAGTTCGTCCTGCATTTCGCGGCGGATCAGCGGATCGAGCGCCGAGAACGGTTCATCGAGGAACCAGATCTCCGGGTTGGTGGCGATCGAGCGGGCGATGCCGACGCGCTGTTGCTGGCCGCCGGACAGTTCGCGCGGATAGAACATCTCGCGCCCCGAAAGGCCCACCAGATCGATCATCTCGCGGGCGCGGGCTTCGCGGGTCTTGAGATCGACACCCTGGATCGCCAGCGGAAAGGCGATGTTCTCCAGAACCGTGAGGTGGGGCAGCAGGGCAAAGTGCTGGAACACCATGCCCATGCGATGACGTCGGAACTCGATGAGTTCGGCATCGGAGACATCGAGCAGGTTCTTGCCCTCGAACTCGACGGTTCCCCAGGTCGGTTCGATGAGCCGCGACATGCAGCGCACCACCGTCGACTTGCCCGAGCCCGACAGGCCCATGATGATGAAGGTCTCGCCCTGGTGCACTTCGATGTTGAAGTCGCGCACCGCGCCCACGAACTTGCCGGCGGCGAGGTCTTCGGCGCTGGGGGCGCCGCCATGGTCTTGCATGAAATCCCGGGCAGCCGGTCCGAACAGCTTCCACACATGGCGGCAGGCGAGCTTGATCGGGCGATCCGCCGTTCCAGCGCTTGCCGGCGAGAGGCCGGTTGACGGCTCCGACTGAGCCTTGGCCATTGCGGCTTGCCCCCTTGCTTGTTGCCCCACCCCGGGCGAAAACGAGCGGCCCGGCACGGGTGCCGGACCGCCGCGGTCAGTTGTCAGTTCCTACTTTGCCCAGGCTTCCCAGGTCGACTTGTGGGTATCGACCCATTCCTTGGCCACGTCCTCGATCGACATGCCGTCAAGATCGACCTTGGCGGCCAGCTTGTCCAGTTCCGGGGCGGTGATGGTGTAGTTCTTGGCCACCTTGTAGGCTTCCGGCCACTTGGTCTTCATGCCCGCCCAGGCATATTTCCAGATCTCGCCATGCGGCTTGCCGCAGTCGTACTTCATGTTGGGGTTAACGCCCCACTTGGGATCGGTATAGCAGGCCGGCTCGTATTCCGGGAACTGCACCCATTCGCCCTTGTACTTGGCGGGCGCCCAATGCGGTGAATAGATCCACAGCATGATCGGCGCCTTGCGCTGATAGGCCGATTCGAGCTCGGCGAACATGGCGGCGTCGGTGCCGGCATGCACCACGTCGAAGGGCAGCTTGAGCGCCTTGACACGTTCATCGTCAAAACCTTCCCAGGTCACCGGGCCGCCGAGATAACGGCCCTTGGGAGCGGTCTCGGGTGTGGAGAAGGCCTTGGCGCAGGCAGGCTTGAGGAGCGCATGCCAGTCAGGCAGACCCGGGCAGCGCGCCTTCATGTATTCCGGAAACCACCATTCTTCCTTGGCCTTGGGGCCAAGCTTGCCGAGCCGCTCGGTCTCGCCGGTGGCGTCCGACTTTTGCATCGCCTCGCGGGCGGTGGTGTCCCAGTATTCCATACCGATGGTGAGGTCACCATTGGTGAGGCCGGTGGTCAGGCTGGAGAGATAATCGCCGGTGGGATATTCGACGTTGTAGCCGAGGTTCTCGAGAATATCTCCGAGAATCTTGGCATTGACGTTGACGCTGGTCCAGTCCATCAGCGTGATCTTGATGGGATCGGTCGATTCCGGCACGCCGGCGCTTGCCGCCATGGGGGCCACGATAACCGCGGCCGAAGCCAGCGCAGCCGCCGTCAGATTGCGAATTGCAGTTGATATCATGAGACGCGTTCCTCCCTGTCGCAGCAGCGCGATATGGCCCGAGCCCCGGACCCTCGTAGCGCTGATGGCGGGGCAAGTGTGGTGCTGTGACGCGCGGTAAGTCAACCCATTTCGCACCAATTCGTACCAAATTGTGGCATTTTTGACTGAATTATGGTTTTGGTCTTGTTTGAAGTTGGTTTTGCTGCCTAAAATGATGGCAAATGCAACAAATTTCGCCAAACATACCACACGAGCGGCTGAGCCAGCGCCAGATGGAAATCATGCGGATGGCGCGTGAGAAGGGTTCGGTCGGCATTGCCGACCTGGCGCGTCATCTCGGGGTGTCGCTGGAGACGGTGAGGCGCGATGTAAAGCCGCTGGCCGAGAGTGGTGACCTGGCCAAGGTGCATGGCGCCGTCACCTTGCCGTTCCCGGTGGGCGAGGCTCCGTTCGAGCGGCGCCTCAGGGAAAACGCCGCCGAAAAGCGGCTGATCGCCCGCCATGCCGCTGGCCTGGTGGGTGATGGCGACAGCGTGATGATGGACACCGGCACCACCACCTCGATGCTGGCGCGCGAACTGTTGCGCAAGCGCAGCCTCACCGTTGTCACCAATTCCTCCGACATCGCCCGCATCCTCGCTACCGTCAACGGCAACACCGTCTATATGGCAGGCGGAGAACTGCACGGCGACAACGGCGCCGCCTTCGGGGCGTCGGCGTTGGAATTCATCCAGCGCTTCAAGGTACGCCACGCCTTCATCTCCATCGGCGCCATCGATTCCGACATGGGGCTGATGGACTTCAACATGCCCGAGGCCGAGTTCGCCCGCACCGTCTTGAGGCGTGGCGAGCACCGCGTGGTGGTGAGCGATCACACCAAGTTCGATCGCACCGCGCTGGTCAAGGTGTGCGACTTCTCAGATATCGACCTCATCGTCACCGACCGGTTGCCCTCCGACGAGATCACCGCGGCACTCGCCCGCTCGGGCACCGAGTTGTCGGTGGTGCCGGCGATCTAGATGCGGCGCGTTGCCCACCGCACCACATTGATAAATCGGCGGCTTTATGAAATGAGAGTTTCGGCGCTCCGGTTGTTTTGAGCGCGCACCATCGGGAAAAGGCAGGAACATGACGTTGCAAGTGATCGGCGCTGGCGTGGGCCGGACGGGGACCTATTCGCTGAAACTCGCCATCAACCAGTTGGGGCTGGGCCCCTGTCACCACATGGAAGAGGTGCTGCTCAAGATGCCCGTGCAGGTGCCGCTGTGGGCGGCGGCCGCCAGGGGCGAGGCTGATTGGGCTGCCATCTTTGACGGTTACCGAAGCGCCGTCGACTGGCCGACCGCCGGGTTCTTCCGCGAACTCAACGCCGCCTACCCCGAAGCCAAGTTCGTGCTGACGGTGCGCAGCCCGGAAAGCTGGGTCGACAGCTTTTCCGCGACGATTTACAAGCTCCTGGGCGCCGGGGATCAAATCCCTGCGGCCATGCAGGACTGGTTGGCGCTGGGGATCGCCGTCATCGCCAGGACCGGCTTTCCCGCCGGGCTCGACACGGATCAATTGAAAAAGGCGTTCATGGCCCACATCGACGCGGTCAAGGCGACCATCCCGGCCGACCGGCTGTTGACCTATCAGGTGAAGGAGGGCTGGGGCCCCTTGTGCGCATTCCTTGGTGTGCCGGTGCCCGACGAGCCTTTCCCGCGCACCAACGACCGCGGCGAATTCTGGGACCGCGTATCGGGCAAGAAGTAGCGATTTCACCACCGCGGACAGGTTCCGACCGTCAGCCGGCAACTGTCATTGCCTGAGCCTTGAGGCGTTCATAATAGGGCCGGTGGTGATCGAGGATCGCCCGCAGGCGCGGGTGCCGCGCCGCCGTGGCAGCAAAGCGGGCAGCGATCTCGGGCTCGCTTTCCGGCGCCGGCGGACGGATGCCGCCCGACGATGAGGCCGCTCCGTGCCAGCCCGCGACCTGCCCCCAGTCCTCGGGCACGGTTTCCCGCTGCCAGGTAAAGGCGTGCGGGGCGGACTTGAGACCGATCAGCGCCCAAAGCCGCCCCATGACGCCTTGCGGATCGGCGGCGATGGCCTCGGCCTCGATCACTGGCGGGGCCTTGCCCTTGGCCGCCTTCAGCCACCGGAAATGCCGCCACTGCGCCTCCAGGCCCGCTTCCTCGTCGGTGAAATCGGGATCGAGCTTGAAATACGACAGGATCGAGCGGCGCGGGTCGCGGATGAGGAAGACGTCGGTGAGCGCGGCGAAAAAGGCGCGGTCCGCATCGAGCGCATCGACAACGTAATAGCTCATGTCCTTGAAAAACACCGGGCGTTCCCGCGATGCCGCGACCAGCATGGCGCGGATGGCCGCAAGGCTGGCGGGTCGTTGCTGTTCAGCGGAAAAATGCGGCATCTGCCGGACGCTGCGATTGACGTAGTAGTCGTACATGAAGGGCTCGTGGAAGCATTCGAGGTCGCCGCGCTCGCGCATGATGCGCTCCGTTGCCGTCGACATGGAGCGCGGATGCGACCACAAGGCGATGATTTGATGGTGCACGGGTTCAGGCATCGGGATCGAGGCGCAGGCGGTGGTTCGCCGCATCGTAGGGCGGCTCGCTTAGGGTGCGCGCCGGGGCGGCGTTGCCAAGCACCAGCACTTCCAGCGCTGCATCCGAGCCCACCGCCGCGTCCAGATAGGCGAGCGCCAGGTGCTTTTGGGTGCGATGGCCGAAAGCCGCCGAGGTGACCATGCCGACGGGCTTGCCCGCCGCCAGCACGGTGTGACCGTAGAAGGGATAGACGGGTAACCCGGATGTTTCCTGCTTTTCGTTTTTCGCTTCGGGGTTGTCGGCCTCGAAAATCTCGATCAGGCGCAGCCGCATGGCGTTGGGGCGCGAAGCGGCAAGCCCGGTGCGGCCGCAAAACCGGCGGCCCTCGGTGTCGACCAGGTGCTCCACCCCGGCCTCCAGCGGGGTGCGCTCGGTGGTATAGTCGAGGCCCCAGGCGCGATAGCCCTTTTCCAGCCGCATGGCATTCAGCGCATAGGCCCCGAAATGTCCCAGTCCGAGGTGCCGGCCGGCTTCCATGAGGGCGGCGTAGAGCTTCGGCTGGTCGGCGCGCGCTGAGTGCAATTCAAAGCCCGCCTCTCCGGCGTAGGAAACCCGCAAGGCCAGGACCTCGACGCCGGCCACCCGCAGCTTCTGCGCGGTGAGCCACGGGAAGGCCTTCACCCCGGTCCCGGCATCGGTGAGACCCTTCAGGATTTTCGGCGCCCGTGGCCCCATGAGGGCGATGACGCCGCGCTGTTCGCTCACTTCGCTCACCTCGGCACCGGCATGCTCGCGCGCATGGGTGCTAAGCAGGTCGTGGTCCTGGCGGCGCGCGGCGGCCGCACTGGTCAGGTAGAAATGATCGGCGGAAAGCCGCGTCACCGTGAACTCGCTGATAATGCCGCCCGATGGCGTCAGGGCCAGCGTGAGGCCGATGCGCCCGTCGCGACGCGGCGCATGGTTGGAGCCCAGCGTCTCCATGAAGTCGGCCGCACCCTTGCCCTTTACCTCGAACTTGGAAAAGGCGCTCAGGTCGGCCAGCCCGGCGCGGGTCGTCAGATTTTCGCATTCCTCGCCCACCGCCTCCAGCCAGCCGGGGCGGCGGAAGGTTGGGGCGACGGGAAGGGCGTCCTTGCGGCGGGCGAACCAGTTGGGTCGCTCCTGGCCGTAAACCGCGCCGAACTGCGCGCCCGCCTTGGCCAGGGCGTCATGGATCGGGCTCTTGATCCTGTCGCGCCCGGCCGGCAGTTCCTCGAACGGGTAGTGGATGGCGAACTGACGGCCGAAGCTCTCGACCGCCTTGGCCAGCCGATAGTCGCGGTCGGCGTAGGCTCCGAAGCGGCGCGGATCGAGGGCGAGGGGGTCCATGGGCGGCTCGCCGCCCACCATCCATTCGGCAAGGAACCTGCCGGCCCCGCCGCCTTCCATGACGCCCATGGAGGACCCGGTCATCAGCCAGGCACGGTCGAGCCCGGGTGCCGGGCCGATGAGCGGACCGGCATCGGGGGTGAAGGTGATGGGGCCGTTGACCACCGTCTTGATACCCGCCGATGCGATCGCCGGCACCCGCGCCATGGCCTTCTCGACGATGGGCGCCACCCGGTCGAGGTCGGGCGGCAACAGCTCCATGCCGAATGCGGGCGGCACGCCGTCAACGGACCACGGCTGGCCTTGCCTTTCGTACGGCCCGACGATAAATCCCTTGCCCTCCTGGCGCGCATACCAGCTTTCCTCGGGGTCGCGGATGATCGGCAATTCGGTGGCCAGCGCCTTCACGGCCTCGACGTCTTCGGTCACCAGGTACTGGTGCAGCATCGGCACCACCGGGAGATCGAGCCCCATCATGGTGCCGATCTCGCGTGCCCAGGTGCCGGCCGCGTTGACGACGATTTCTGCCGTGATGGTGCCATCCCTGGTTTCCGCCAGCCAGTCGCCGGCGGCGTTGCGCTTGAGGCTCATGACCGGGTTATGGCGATAGACCTCGGCGCCGCGCGAACGCGCCCCCGCCGCCATGGCCTGCGTCGCCTGGGCGGGATCGACGAAACCGTCGAGGGGCTCATGGAACGCCGCCAGCACATCGTCGGTGCGGGCCAGCGGATGCACTTTCTTGAGTTCGGCGGGCGTGAGGATATTGAAGTCGAGGCCGGCATAACGCCCGAGGCCCTGCACGTGCCGGAACTCGTCGAGGCGATCGGCCGAGCGTGTCACCCTGAGCGCCCCGCAGGGGTGGAAACCCACCGGCAGGCCGGTATCGGCGCTCAGTTCGCCACCATAAAGGCGCACCGAATGGGCGCGCATGTGCATGACGGTGAGGTTGTGGGCGAAATGCGTGCACAACCCCGCCGCATGCCAGGTGGAGCCGGCGGTGAGTTCGTTCTTTTCCACCAGCACCACATCGCTCCAGCCGAGCTTTGTCAGGTGATAGACGAGCGAGCAGCCCATGGCGCCGCCGCCGATCACCACCACGCGCGCATGGCTCTTCATCTTGCCGTCCTCTCCTGCCGCATCCGCAAACCCTCGGGATCATAAGGCGGGCGCGCCAGTGCCGTAAGATCAAAGCGTTCGCCCGCCACGACGATCTCGTATCCGCTTCCATAGAGATCATCGGTCATTGTTACGTAGCCGAAACAAAGCATCTTGTCCGTGCGCGGGCCAAGTCCGCCGGAAGTGGTGAGGCCGACCCGCTCGCCGTTGCGAAAAATGGGTTCGTCATGCAGCAGCAACGGCACCGCCGCATCGGCCTCGAACAGCACCAGGCGGCGCGCGAGGCCTGCTTCCCTTTGGCGGTCCAGGGCATCGCGGCCGATGAAATCGCCCTTCTTGTCGAAGGCGACGGCAAACCCGAGGCCCGCCTCCAGCGGCGTATCGTCGGGGCCGATATCGTGGCCCCAGTGGCGATAGGCCTTTTCCAGGCGGCAGCCGTCGAGCGCATTGAGGCCGAGGCCGCCGATGCCTTTGAACAAAGCGAGAAGCCGCGCCGCGTCATCGTTCGCCACATAGATCTCGAAGCCGTATTCGCCGGCGTAGCTGAGGCGTTGCAGGGTGACCGGCAGCCCGGCGATACGCGCCGCAACGGCGGTGGAAAAGGCGATTGCTCGCAGCTCGCATCCCTCGATTCCAGCAGCTTCGATGAGCGCTCCGGCTTCGGGCCCCATGACCCCCAGCACGGCCTGCGTCTCGCTCACATCGCGGATCGTCACGCGCCGGTCGCCGGCCAGTCTCTTGAGCCGGGCAAGGTCGCGCCAGCGCGTCGCCGCGCCGCCGATGATGCAATAGGCGGTTTCGGAAACGCGGCGCACCGTCACGTCGGCCTCGATGCCGCCCCGTGCATTCAGCATCTGGGTATAGACGCAGCGTCCCGCATCGACGCCCATGTCGCCCGCCGCGACGTATTGCAGGAAGGCTTCGGCGTCGGCGCCCTCGACGCTGGTCTTGGAAAACGGCGTCAGGTCGATGAGCGCCGCGCCCGCCGCCATGGCCCTTGCCTCGCGCCGCGCCGCCGGCCACCAGGACTGGGCGCCGTAGCTGTAACGCATTTCTCTTTCTTCAGCGCCTGAAGCAAACCACAATGGGCGCTCCCAGCCGCCGCTCACCCCGAATACCGCATCCCGTGCCGCCCAGGCCGCGTGGAACGGTGAACGCCGCAGGTCGCGGCCGGTTTGGTGCTGCTTGCCGGGCCAGTGCATGGCGAACTGGTCGCCGACCGCCTCAGGCGTGCGGGCGGCAAGGAGTTGATCGTCGTTCCACAACGGATCGGCGCGGGCGATATCGACGGGCCACAAGTCCATGGGCGCCTCGCCGTCTCTCACCCATTCGGCCATGACGCGGCCCACCCCGGCCGACGACATGATGCCGATGGTGTTCATGCCCGCCGCCACGAAGAAGCCGCGCACCTCCGGCGCCTCGCCCATCAACTGGCGGGTGTCGGGGGTAAAACTTTCCGGCCCGTTCATGAACTGGCGGATGCCGACCTCGCCAAGCGTCGGCAGGCGATGAAGCCCCGCCTCCATGAACGGCGAAAAATGCTCCCAGTCTTCCGGCAGCATGAGGAAGCCCGGATCGGGACCGACCCGGTCGGGCTGCCACACGCGCGCATCGGGCTCGACGCCGCCGAGCACCAGCTTGCCGGCATCCTCCTTGATATAGATGTGACGATCGAGATCGCGCATCACTGGGCACGGCTGCGGCAGGCCGGGCAGCGGTTCGCTCACCACATACATGTGCTCGACCGCCTGCAACGGTACCGCCACGCCGGCCAGCGCACCGACCTTGCGCGCCCAGGCCCCGGCGGCGTTGACGACGATCTCGCAGCCGATCCGCCGCCCGTCGGCAAGGTTCACGCCCTTGACCGCGCCGTGCGCTATATCGATGCCGGCGACGGCCGCGCCCTCGACGATCACGACGCCGCGCTGGCGCGCGCCCTTGGCGAAGGCCATGCACACCCCGACCGGGTCGCACTGGCCGTCCTCGTCGACCCACAGCGCGCCTGCCAGGTCGCCGGTTTCGAGAAGCGGCATTGCCCTTTTGGTCTCGGCCGGGTCCAGCATCTTCACGCCCAGCCCGTTGATCTCGCCCATGGCGGCGATGCGGGCGATCTCGGTGAGGCGCTCAGGGCTCTGCGCCAGCCATAGCCCGCCGGTCTGCCGGTAGCCGGTCGACTGGCCTGTCTCTTCCTCCAGCGCCGGGAAGAGCTCGGTGGCATAGATGGCGAGCCTGGTGAGATTCATGCTGGCGCGCAGGGGACCGACGATGCCGGCCGCGTGCCACGACGTGCCGCTGGTCAACTGGTTGCGCTCCAGGAGCACCACGTCGCCGATGCCGAGGCGGGCGAGGTGATAGGCGATCGACAGCCCGATGGCGCCGCCGCCGATGACGACGATACGGGCGCTGTTAGGAAGATCGCTCATGCGCCTATTTCGACCTCAGTAATAGTTGCGGTCGGGCTCGGCGGCCTTGCGCCAGGCCATGTAGGCTTTGAGCGCCTCGTCGATGGCCGGATCGAGACCCGGGTCCTGATAGTCGGCGAGCAGGGCCTTCCAGGTGCGGTTGGCGCGCCGGGCGGCATCGAGGCCGCCTTCGGCCAGCCACTGTTCGTAGGAGTTGTTGTCGGCCGTCGGCGCCCGGTACATGGCGGTGGCAAAGTTCTTCTGGGTGTGAGCGGAACCGAGATAATGGGCGCCCGGCCCCACCTCGCGGATGGCGTCCATGGCGAAGGCGTTGTCGGAAAGTTCAAGCCCTTGCGCGAATACCCTCAGCTTGCCGCAGCTGTCGGCATCGAGGATCGACTTCTCGAAGCCGTGCACCAGCCCCCCCTCCAGCCAGCCGCCGGCATGGTTGATGAAATTGGCCCCGGCCAGCACCGCCATGGTGAGGCCGAACATGCCCTCCGCCATGGCCTGCCCGTCGGGGAGTTTGGAGGCCGACAGCGATCCGACGGTGTGGAAGGGTACTCCGAGCCGGCGCGCCAGTTGCCCGGCCGCCAGCACGATGAGGCCCGATTCGGGCGTTCCGAATGTAGGCGCCCCCGATTGCATCGACATGGTGGAGGCAAACGTCCCCATCATGCACGGCGCGCCGGGATTGATGAGCTGCACCAGAGCCAGCCCCGCCAGCGCCTCGGCCAGCACCTGCGCCAGGGTGCCGGCCGGCGTGCACGGGCTCATGGCGCCGGTCAGCGTCCACGGCGTCACCGCCACCACCTGGTTGTTGCGGGCATAGACTTTCAGCGAGCCCGACATGTTGTGGTCCATGACCAGCGGCGCGTTGGTGTTGGAGACGGCATAGAGGCAGCAGTTTTTGGCAACGAAGTCCTCGCCGAACACGATCTTCGCCATGTTGACCGAATCCTGCGCCCGTTCCTCGCCGATCAGCGCCCCGAACAGCGCCCGGTCCGACCAGCGGAAGTGGGCATAGAGCATGTCGAGGTGACGCTTGTTGGCTGGGAGATCCACCGGCTCCACCACCACGCCGCCGGAATGGTGGTAGTCGGGGATCATCTGGTGGATTTTGATCAGCCGGCAGAAGTCGTCGTAGGTGGCATAGCGCCGGCCCTCGTCGAGGTTGTGGATGAAGGGCGGCCCCCAGCCCGGCGCCAGCACCGTGTTGGCCCCGCCGATGACGACGGAGTTGGCCGGGTTGCGGGCATGCTGGATGACTTCAGATGGTGCCGTGGCGGTGATGAGCGCGCGGCACATGCCAGGCTCGAAGCGCACCCGCTCAGCCTTCACATCGGCACCGGCGTCGCGGAAGATCGAGAGGATCTCAGGATCGCCGCGAAACTCCATGCCGGTCTCTTTCAGGATTTCATCGGCATGGGCCTCGATGAGTTCAAGCCCTTCCGCCGACAGCACCTCGAAGGTCGCGATGCGGCGCTGGATATAAGGCGCGCGCGGCGTGGCCTCGGCGGCGCGCGCCGCCTTGCGGCCGGCGCGACCTCCTGAACGGGCACGGACCGGTGGTGCAGCTTCGAGACGATCGGCGGGCATGGATGGATGCTTCCTCGTGACGACTTGCCTCATCCTAGGCCGCTCGCCGAAGCCTTGTCACCGTCCTTCGCGCCATTGCCCATGCCGCCCCGGCAAAGCTAAGCTCGGCGCGCCAACGCTGGAGGAGAGATGCGATGCCCGAACTTGAAACCGACTGGTCGACCGCGGGCATCGTTGCCCGCCGCGATCGCTATTACGCCGCCTCGCAGCGGGCGTTTGTGCCCTACAAGACCCCCCTCATCTTCCAGCGCGGGCAAGGCCAGTATCTGTGGGACGAGACCGGCAAGCGCTATATCGACCTGCTCGCCATGAACGTGTGCATCTCGGTCGGCCACGCCCATCCGAAGGTGACGGCGGCGGTCAAGGCGCAGGCCGACAGCCTCGCCCACTGCACCACCATGTTCTACCACCCGGTGCCGGCCCACTTCGCCGAGGAACTGGTGGCGACGATGCCCAAGGGCGAAGACTGGGTGGTGCACTTCATGAATTCCGGCGCCGAGGCGGCCGACCTGGCGCTTCTCATGGCCCGCAGCTTCACCCGCAATATCGACTTCCTGTCGCTCAGGAACGGCTATCACGGCGCCACCTTCGGCGCCCAGTCGCTTACCGGCATCTCCGGCTTCCGCCACAACGTGCCATTGCTCGGCGGCATCCATCACGTGGCCAACCCGGATCGCTATCGCGGCATCTACGGCGAGGATACCGGGAGCTATCTCGACGAGATCGACCGCACCATCACCCATTCGACGTCGGGCCACCTCGCCGGCATGATCATCGAGCCGGTGCAGGGCTATGGCGGCATCGTCGAGATGCTCCCCGGCTACATGAAGGGGGCGGCGGAGCGGGTAAGGGCAAGGGGCGGCGTCCTCGTGGTCGACGAGGTGCAATCGGGCTTTGGCCGCACCGGCGATCATTTCTGGGGTTTCGAGGCCCATGACGTCATCCCCGACATCGTCATCATGGCCAAGGGCATCGGCAACGGCTATCCGCTGGCCGCGGTGGTGGCGAAGCGCGAGGTGGCCGAGGCGCTGGCAGGGAAATACTACTTCAACACCTATGGCGCCAACCCGGTCTCCTGCGCCGCCGGCCGCGCGGTGCTCCAGGTCATCAAGGAAGAAGGCCTGCAGGCCAACGCCAAGAAGGTCGGCGCGCAAATGCTCGGCGTTCTCAAGGACCTGCAGCAAAGGCACGCCGTCATCGGCGATGTGCGCGGGCGCGGCCTGATGATGGCCATCGAACTGGTGCGCGACCGGGCCTCCAAAACCCCGGCGAGCGAGGAGACGGCGGCGGTGTTCGAGGCCTCGCGCGAGGAAGGGCTGGTACTCTCCAAGTCGGGCCCCTATCGCAGCGTCCTGCGCATGGTGCCGCCCTTGTGCCTTGCCTCAGGCGATGTCGGCGTCTTCGCCGATGCCATGGACAGGGCCTTTACGCGCGGGCTGGCGGGCTGATTTTGCCGTTGCATTCCGACTGCCGCCCGCCTATAAACCCCGCCAGTTTGAGCCGCCCGGCCGCATCAAGGGGCATGCCGTGGCGGCTCTCGATGCTTGAAAGGATAGCAAAATGCCCAAGATGAAGTCGAAGTCCTCGGCCAAGAAGCGCTTCAGCTTCACCGCCACAGGCAAGGTCCGTGCCGCCCAGGCGGGAAAGCAGCACGGCATGATCAAGCGCACCAACAAGCAGATCCGCAACCAGCGCGGCACCACCATCCTCGAACCCGGTGATGCCAATCTGGTCCGCGCCTATCTGCCCTATCGTTGATCCTCTCTAAGCGCTTAAAGGAAAAAACCCCATGTCCCGTGTCAAACGTGGTGTGACGGCACATGCCCGTCACAAGAAAGTCATCAAGAAGGCCGCCGGCTATTACGGCCGCCGCAAGAACGTCTACCGGGTCGCCGTGCAGGCGGTGGAAAAGGCCGGCCAGTACGCCTATCGCGACCGCCGCCGCAAGAAGCGCAATTTCCGCTCCTTGTGGATCCAGCGCATCAACGCCGCCGCCCGCGAGCTTGGCGTGACCTATGGGCGATTTATCGAGGGGCTCGGCAAGGCCGGGATCGAGATCGACCGCAAGGTCCTCGCCGATCTCGCCGTGAAGGAGCCCGAGGCGTTCAAGACGCTGGTCGAAAAGGCCAAGGCGGCCATCTAGACCAGCCCTTGTCGGCTTCGCTCAATCGCCGGGCCCAGCGAACGGACCGTCCCCAGGGGGGCGATCCCATCCGCCGCGCCCGGCTTTTTGCGTCCGGCGCCGACAAGGTAAAAGAACAGGCGTGAACGACAATGAGTGAAGCCCCATCCCTTGAAGACCTCGAAAGCGGCATTCTCGATGCCGTCGCCGCGGCCGGCGACGAGGCAAGCCTCGAAACGGTGCGCGTCAACGCGCTGGGCAAGAAGGGCGCCGTCTCCGAGCGAATGAAGACGCTGGGGTCCATGGACCCCGAGGCGCGCAAGGAAGCCGGCCAGACGCTCAATGCCCTGAAGGACAGGATCGCCGAGGCCCTTTCACGCCGCCGCGACGACTTGAAGCAAGCCGCCCTTTCGGCCCGCCTCGCATCGGAAACCGTCGATGTGACGCTGCCCGCCCGCCCCGCCCGCCTCGGCACCATCCACCCGGTGAGCCAGGTGTGGGACGAGGTGGTGCAGATCTGGGGCGATCTCGGCTTTTCCGTGGCCGAGGGCCCGCATATCGAGACCGACTGGTACAATTTCGGCGCCCTCAACATCCCCGACGAGCACCCGGCGCGCCAGGAGCACGACACCTTCTATTTTCCCAACCGCCCCGACGGCTCGCGCATGGTCCTCAGGACCCACACCTCGCCGGTGCAGATCCGCACCATGGAGAAGTCCGCTCCCCCCATCCGCATCATCGCGCCGGGACGCACCTACCGCTGCGACAGCGACCAGACCCACACCCCCATGTTCCACCAGATCGAGGGGCTGGTGCTCGACGAGGTGAGCCATCTCGGCCACCTCAAGTGGGCGCTCATCGAGTTCTGCAAGGCCTTCTTCGAGGTCGACGACGTCAAGATGCGTTTCCGCGCCTCGCACTTCCCCTTCACCGAGCCCTCCATGGAAGTCGACATCAACTGCTCGTGGGAAGGCGGCCAGGTGAAGATCGGGGTCGGCACCTCGTGGCTGGAGATCCTCGGTTCCGGCATGGTGCATCCCAACGTCATCCGCGCCGGCGGGCTCGATCCCGAGCGATACCAGGGCTGGGCCTTCGGCATGGGGCTCGACCGCATCGCCATGCTGAAATATGGCATCCCGGACTTGCGCGCCTTCTTCGAGGCCGATCTCAGGTGGCTCAGGCACTACGGCTTCGCCGCCCTGCAGGTGCCGACGCTGGCGGGAGGTTTGACATGAAATTCACCCTTTCATGGCTGAAGGATCACCTCGACACCGGGGCCAGCCTCGATGACATCGTCGATGGGCTTATCGGCGTCGGGCTGGAAGTGGAGGAGGTCTCCAACCCGGCGTCGAAGCTTGCGGGCTTCACCGTGGCGCGGGTCAAGGAGGCGCGCCAGCATCCCAATGCCGACCGTCTCAGGGTGTGCGATGTGGAAACCGCATCGGGCCTCGTGCAGGTGGTGTGCGGCGCCCCCAATGCAAAGACCGGCCTTCTTGGCATCTTCGCACCCGCCGGCACCCATATCCCTGGTACCGGGCTCGATCTCGAGGTGGGTAGCATTCGCGGCGTCGAATCCCGCGGCATGCTGTGTTCTGAACGCGAATTGCGGTTGTCCGACGAGCACACCGGTATCATCGAGTTGTCGGGCGATTTTCCCATCGGTACCCCGGCGTCGAAGGCGCTGGGGATGGACGACCCGATGATCTACGTGAAGGTGACGCCCAACCGCCCCGATGCGCTGGGCGTCTACGGCATCGCCCGCGACCTTGCGGCGAAGGGCCTGGGAAGCCTGAAAGCCCTCGATGTGAAGCCGGTCAAGGGCAGCTACAAATCGCCCGTCGACGTCGAACTCACCTTCGATGATCCGGCCAACACGCCGTGCCCGCTGTTCATCGGGCGGCATTTCCGCGGCCTCACCAACGGCCCGTCGCCGGACTGGATGCAGCGCCGCCTCACCGCCATCGGCCTGAGGCCCATCTCGGCGCTGGTCGACATCACCAACTACATCACCTACGGATATGGTCGGCCCTTGCACGTTTTCGATGCCGCCAGGGTGAAGGGCGCCATCCGCCCGCGCCTTGCCAGGAACGGCGAGACGCTGGAGGCCCTCGACGGCAAGACCTATACCCTCGACGACACCATGACGGTGATCGCTGACGACAACGGCCCCGAGGGCCTCGGCGGCGTCATGGGCGGCGAGGCGTCGGGCTGTACGCCCGCGACCACCGATTGCTTTCTGGAAGCCGCCCTGTTCGATCCCGTGCGCACCGCCGCGACGGGGCGCAAGCTGTCGCTGCAATCCGATGCCCGCTACCGTTTCGAGCGCGGCGTCGATCCGGGATTCGTTGCAACCGGCGCGGAGATCGCGACGCGCCTGATCCTCGACATCTGCGGCGGCGAAACCTCTGACCTGGTGATCGCCGGCAAGGCGCCCGATGTGTCGCGCAGCTACCTTCTGCGAAAGACCCGGGTGCGCGATCTGGGCGGCATCGACGTGCCCTTGCCCGAACAGACGCGCATCCTCGAAAGCCTCGGCTTCAAGGTCAGCGAAACCTCCGATGGTCTTGATTGCGTCGTCCCCTCATGGCGCCTCGATGTGGGCGGTGAGCCCGACCTGGTGGAAGAAGTCTGCCGTATCGTCGGCCTCGACACCATCGAACCGGCCGCCATGCCGCGCCTCCATGCCGTGGCGCGGCCCGTCCTCAACACCCAGCAGCGCCGCATGGTGGCGGCCCGCCGCCGCCTTGCCGAGCGCGGTCTGAATGAGGCGGTCACCTGGTCGTTCCTCACCTCCATGGCGGCCGAACTGTTCGGCGGCGGGCATCCGTCGGTGAAGCTCGCCAACCCGATTTCGTCGGAGCTTTCCGACATGCGCCCCTCGCTGTTGCCCAACCTGATCGCCGCGGCCGGTCGCAACATGGCACGCGGGTTCGTCGATCTTGGGCTGTTCGAGGTGGGCCAGTGCTATCACGGCGATGCCCCCGAAGACGAAACCCTCAGGGCGACCGGCATCCGCCGTGGCGCCGTCCATGCCCGCCACTGGTCGGGCGAGGCGAGGGCAGTCGACCTGTTCGATGCCAAGGCCGATGCCATGGCGGTGCTGGCGGCGGCAGGGGCCCCGGTCGCCAGCCTGCAAGTGGTGCAGGGCGGTCCCGACTGGTTCCATCCGGGGCGTTCCGGCACCATCCAGCTCGGCCCCAAAAACCAGCTCGGCTGGTTCGGTGAAATCCATCCCGGCGTGCTCGACAGGCTCGATGTGAAGGGCCCCGTCGTCGCCTTCGAGATCGTGCTCGACCATCTCCCCGAGCCCAAGTCGAAGTCGGCCACAAGGCCCGCGCTCGATGCCGCTCAGCTTTTGCCCGTCAGGCGCGATTTCGCCTTCGTGGTGGGCGATGACGTGGCCGCCGACAAGCTGGTGCGCGCCGCCAGGGGCGCCGACAAGGCCCTGATCGCCGATGTCGCGGTGTTCGACGTCTTTTCGGGCGGTGCGCTCGGCGAGGGCAGTAAGTCGCTGGCCATCGAGGTGGTGCTGCAACCGCGTGAGAAGACGCTGACCGATCAGGACATCGAGGCGGTATCGACGAGGATCGTGACGGCGGTGGAAAAGGCCACCGGCGGGACGCTCAGGAGCTAGGCACAGAGCCTAAGCTCGTTTGTTTTTGGGCAAGCGGCTTAACCACGCCCGAAATTCGTCAAAGTCCCAAACATTCAAGGCGACTTCGGATGCCTCAATGCGTTTTCGCAAACGCACGTCCTCCGTTACAAGTGCATCAGCCTTATGAGCAGCCGTCACGGCAATAAGGGCGTCGGGCTGCTCCTCCCGCTTCCCCCTAGAAATTTGAGACGGCTCTAGTTCACTGTCTCCACCCCACTCACATTTATCCCACCTAGACAAATCCCAAACAGCAGCACTGGTGGGGACTTCCTTTGTAGCGACGGATGTCAATTCTGCCAGCCTAACTTTATCAGGTATGGAGCCAATTTGGTCGGCCTGGATATGGGTACTCAAAAGCGATAGGTGACCCGCCGCTTCGGCAAGTTCGATTTCCTTTTGGATAGCCTTATCAACAATCCGATCAAAAATCATCGTATCGATCATCACACGCATGGGATTAAACTAACTGATTCTATGTGACCTATATATCGGAGAATCGCGACAGGACGCTCACCGATCAGGACATCGAGGCGGTCTCGACGAGGATCGTCACCGCCGTGGAGAAGGCAACTGGCGGAAGCTTGCGGAGTTAGGGCATGGTGCGCGAAAGGCGGACGCCGCCATCGCATCACTGCAAACTTGACCTGCTGAAATCGACGAGATTGCCTGCAATCAAGCGTTTCCACCCGATTGCAGGCTCATCTAGAGCATGATGCCGAAAAGTGGAGCCCACTTTTCGGATAACATCATGCTCAAAATATTGGAATCGATCAGGTTCATGACTTTGGATCGGGCAGATCCAAAGTCATCCTGATCTAGCGATCGAGGTTGCGGCGGCTGCGGCAGCTCCGATCGCCATAGCTGATCGACATGATCTCGCTGCGGTCCAGCCCGATGTCCTTCAGCGTGCGGTTGTCCAGGTTCATCAGGGCACTGTAGGTCTGCCGCTTGCGGCGGTGGGCCCAGATGGTCTCGACAATGTCGCTCGCCGCCGTCCGCCAGGCGGCCATCCACTCCATCGCTGCCCGGCCCCCGCGGGCAACGGCGGAGTTGTCTTGATAGATCGTCATTTGGTTCCTCGTTCAGTTTCGGTTGACCGCCGCGTTGGGCGGTGTCGGGGGCGCGTCCGGTTGGGCAGGCGGCCGTCCCTGCGGACGGCCGACCTGTCGCAGCGCGGTTACGCGGCAGCCCGTTTCTGGATTGCCTTGATCTCGGCCGCCGTCACCGGCCTGCCACCGATGGCCCAGTTGCCGTCGGGCACTTCGTGCACCCGGACCCAGGTCACCCCGCGCATGGCTTCGCCTTCGATGGCGACCATCGCGTCGGTGATCTTGTGGATCATCTCCTGCTTCTGCTGCTTGCTGAAGACGCCTTCGATGAGTTCGATGTCGACGAGTGGCATGTTCAAATCCTCTTCATGTTCGAGTTGCGGTTTGTCGCACCGGACAGCGCCGGCTGCGTGACCGGACGTTTCCCACGTGTCGAGGCCGGCCTGCCAGTTCACGAACTGAACCGCTGCCGGTACAGAAACTGAACTGGAACCGCCGCGCCCGGCGATGTAGTTTGCCGACGGTATTCGGGCGGGTGGCGGGCAACGGGGAGAGTTTGATGGCCGACGGTAGTTACAACCAGTTTTGCCCGGTCGCGATGGCCGCCGAGATCCTGTGCGGCCGTTGGACCCTATTGCTGCTGCGTGAGTTGGTGGCCGGCTCGACACGGTTCAACGACCTGCGCCGCGGGGTGCCGAGGATGTCGCCCGCCCTCTTGTCCAAGCGGTTGAAGGACCTGGAGGCGGCAGGGATTGTCGAGCGCCGTCCGGTGGCCGGCGAGGTCGGTGTACATGATTACGTGCTCACCCCGGCAGGCCGCGAATTGAAGCCTGTGATCATGACGCTGGGACACTGGGGTCAGCGCTGGATCGAGACCTCGGCGTCATTGGACAACCTCGATCCCAATCTCTTGATGTGGGACATCCGCCGCAACATCGACACCACCCCGATGCCGGAGCGGCGCAGCACCATCCAGATGATATTCCGCGACCTGCCGGCGGCGAAAAGGAACTGGTGGCTGGTGGTGCAGCCGCCACATCCGGTCGATCTGTGCTCGCTCGACCCGGGTCACGACGTCGACCTCTATGTCACGACCGACCTGCGCACGTTGACGTCGGTATGGATGGGCTACAAGTCCGTCGAGCGGGCCAGGGAAGATGACGCCATGATCATCACCGGCAACCGCCAGCTTGAGGGCAATCTGCGCGCATGGCTGAAGCTCAGCCCGTTCGCACCGGTGAAGAAGTTGGTCGCCTGACCTTTCAGGCGTCCAGCTCGTCCCTCCTGGCATGCGCCACCAGCCCGGTGGCACGCGGCGTGCGCGGCTTTACCAGTGTGATGGCGATGAGCGTCAGGGCCAGTGCCACCCAGATATAGAGCGAGTGATGCTCGCCGAACAGCGCCATGCCCCAGCCCACGCCGGCGAGGGTGATGACATAGCTCGACTGGGTGGCGAACACCGGCCCTGAGGTGCGGATGACGATCAAAAGGCAGGTATACGCGACGCCGGAAATGACGCCGGTGCCGGTCGCCGCCCATTGTAGCGGACCCCATTGGGTGAACACCGGAACGGCGGTGCCCGTCGCCAGCGCCAACGGGCTGAGCATCAGCGCTGCGCCCCATTGCCGGCAGCAGCTCAACTGTAGCGAGCCGATATCGGGTGGTCGGTAGCCGCCGGCATAGAAGTTCTCGAACGACATGGAAACGCTCGCCGCCAGCGCCAGCAGCACCCACGGCGCCATGCCGGGTTCGGGCAATGCGCCTTTGGGCAGCACCAGCAGCGCCATGCCGGCGACCCCCACCAGCACCCCCGACAGGCGCCGCCCGGTACCCTCGTCGACGCGGAACACGACCGCCATGAGATAGGTGAACAGCGGCATGGAGGCAAAGGCGATGGCGACGATGCCGGCCGGCAGGTGGCGCGCCGCGGCGAACAGCGCCATGGCCGGAAACGCCACCCCCGTCGCCCCGCATACCAGGCCGAAGCGGATGACATCGGGCCTGAGGCGCGGCAGCTTCGCAGTTGCGGCACAGGCCACGAGCAACATGCTGCCCGCGACGATGACCTGCCATTGGGCCAGCCCCACCGGATGTCCGCCCGCCAGGCCGGCGATCTTCGACAGCGACACCGCCAGACCCCAGATAACACCCATGAACAGCACCAGGCCGTAGGCGACCGGACCTGAATCGCTCTTCACCGCCGCCACCGCCACTGTCTTGCCCTCGTCCATCGACCGCCTCGCGCCAAGCAAAAACCGGTCGAGCCTTATCGCTTTGCCGCCTCCGGGTCGAGAGGTCGCAAGGGGTGTGCCGTCGCCCGGCATGAAAATCGACATAATTGCGGGCTATCGAACGCCCGGAGCGCAATCGGGTCACACCGGTCAATGGCTGCAATCCGCGGGCCCATTACCAAGAATTAATGCAATCTTCAGGTGGCTGTAACCTGCCGGCAGCATCTATCAGGCGAGCTTCACATGCCCCACGGGACCCATTCGACAGTGAAAACCAAGATCAACTCGGAAAAGACGGTGCTGGTGCTGCAAGGCGGCGGCGCACTGGGCGCCTACCAGGCCGGTGCCTATGCCGCACTGGTGGAGCACGGCGAAACCCCCGACTGGGTCGCCGGCATCTCCATCGGCGCCATCAATGCCGCCATCATCGCCGGCAACCAGCCGGAAAAGCGCATCGAGCGGCTGGAGGCCTTCTGGGAGAAGGTTTCCTCCGGCCTCGTGGCGCCCCCGGTCGTCCCCGGCACCCATGCGCGTACCCTGTTCAACGAGGTGAGCGCCGGCATCACCGCTGCTTCGGGCGCCCCCGGCTTCTTTACCCCGCGCTTTCCGGCGCCCTACCTCATGCCCCCCGGGGCGCCCGGCGCCTTGTCCCTCTACGACACCGCGCCCCTGCATGCGACGCTTGAGGACCTGGTGGACTTCGACGTCCTCAACAAGGAGCCGGTGCGCCTCAGCGTCGGTGCCGTCAACGTGACGACCGGCAATTTCGTCTATTTCGACACCGACCAGATGCATATCGGCCCCGAGCACATCATGGCCTCGGGCGCCCTGCCGCCGGGCTTTCCGCCGGTGGAGATCGACGGCCAGTTCTACTGGGACGGCGGTCTCGTCTCCAACACGCCGTTGCAATATGTGCTCGATGGTGGCGGCCCGCGCGAAGACATGTGCGTCTTCCAGATCGACCTGTTCAGCGCCCGCGGCCAGGCGCCGCTGGCCTTCTGGGACATCGAGCAGCGCGCCAAGGATATCCGCTTTTCCTCCCGCACCCGGCTCAATACCGACTCATTCCGTGAGTTGCAGACGCTGAGGAGAGCCGCCCGGCGGCTCTACCGCAAGCTGCCCAAGGAACTGCAATCAGACCCCGATGCGCAGTTCCTGGAGGGCTGCGGGTGCGATGCCGCCATCACCATCGTCCACCTCATCCATCGCCGTGCCGCCTATGAGCGCGGGTCCAAGGACTACGAGTTCTCGCGCGCCTCGGTGGAGGAGCACTGGAAAGCCGGCGTCGACGACGTCAACCGCACCCTGCGCCATCCCGACTGGCATACCCGCCAGAAGCCGGCCTCGGGCGTCGCCGTCTTCGACCTCACCCGCGACGGCAATTATTGAACCAAAGAGGAATGCCCCCCATGGATGCCCGATCAGTCGCCCGGCGCGCCTTTGCCATGCCGCTCACCAACCCGGCCTACCCGCGCGGCCCCTACCGCTTCATCGACCGCGAGTTTCTCGTCGTCACCTATCGCACCGACATGGAGGCGCTGAAGGCCGTGGTGCCCGAGCCGCTGGAGGTCACCGAGCCCCTGGTGAAGTATGAATTCATCCGCATGCCGGATTCGACCGGCTTCGGCGACTATTCCGAATCCGGACAGGTCATCCCCGTTACCTTCAACGGCGTCAAGGGTGGCTATGTCCACGCCATGTACCTCAACGACGGTTCGCCCATCGCCGGGGGGCGCGAGATCTGGGGTTTTCCCAAGAAGCTCGCCGAACCGGCGCTCAGGGTCGAAAAGGACACCCTTCTCGGCACCCTCGATGTGGGTTCGGTGCGGGTCGCGACTGGCACTATGGGCTACAAGGCCTCCGCCCTGGACCTCGACAAGGTGAGAAAGAGTCTTGAAGCCCCGAGCTTTCTTCTGAAGATCATTCCGCACGTCGACTGTTCGCCGCGCATCTGCGAACTGGTGCGCTACTACCTCACCGACCTCACCGTGAAGGGCGCCTGGGAAGGCCCTGCCGGGCTCGAACTGCACGATCATGCCCTGGCGCCGGTGGCCGAACTGCCGGTGCGTGAGGTGATCTCCGCCGTCCACGTTCTCACCGACCTCACCCTCGGCCTCGGTGAGGTGGTACATGACTACCTCGCCTGAAGCGACGGATCGCTGGCACCGGCCACGTCGTAGATTTCAGTTCGACCACTCAAGAAAAGCAGCTAGACCCATGAACTCATCCGGACACTTTCTCACCCGTCACACCCTGGCGACGCGGCTGATCCATGCCTCGTTCGCCGTTGCCATCATCATGCAGTTGGTCACGAGCAATTTCATGCATCATCCGCGCAATGGGCGTCCCGGCGACTGGATGTTCGTGGTGCACGAATATGCCGGCCTGGTCAGCATGGTCCTGGCGTTGGGCTTCTGGCTGGTGCTCGTGCTGCGCCGCCGCGGCACCCGGTTCGGGTTACTGTTTCCGTGGTTTTCCGACCGCCGCCTCGTCGCCTTGTGGGACGACATCATGGGCCACCTGACGGCGCTGCTGGCGCTGAGGTTGCCCGAGCATGACGGCGAATCGCCGCTCGCCTCGGCGGTGCACGGCCTCGGTCTGTTGCTGATGACCCTTCTGGCGGTCACCGGCACCATCTGGTTCTACGCGCACTATGAAGGCCTGCCGCTGACCGGCATCTACTGGCTGGCGCTGTGGACCCACGGGATGTTCGCCAATGTCGCCTGGTTCTACCTCATCGGCCATGCCGGGCTCGGCGTCATCCACCATTACACCACCCGCTTCAGCCTCCGCGAAATGTGGTCGCTGGAGCGCTGCAAATAGAAAGGGACAAGGCAAATGAATCTCAAGGACAAGGTCTGCATCATCACCGGCGCCGCCCGCGGCATCGGCGAGGGCATCGCCAGACGCTACATCGCCGACGGCGCGAAAGTCGCCATTGCCGATCTGCGGCTCGCCGACGCCAATGACACCGCCAGCGCCCTGACCACGATGGGCCCCGGCAAGGCCATCGGCATCGAGATGAATGTCACCGACGAGGCACAGGTCAACGCCGGCGTCCAGAAGGTGGTGGACACATGGGGTGGCGTCGATGTGCTGGTCTCCAATGCCGGCATCCAGATTGTCCACAAGCTCGAGGACTTTCCCTTCGCGGATTGGAAGAAGCTGCTTTCAATCCATCTCGACGGTGCCTTCCTCACCTCCAGGGCCTGCCTGCCGCATATGTACAAGAAAGGTTCGGGCTCCATCATCTTCATGGGCTCGGTCCATTCCAAGGAGGCCTCGCCCCTCAAATCCGCGTACGTCACCGCCAAGCACGGCCTTCTGGGCCTTGCCCGGGTGATCTCCAAGGAAGGCGGGACCCAAGGCATACGCGCCAATGTCATCTGCCCCGGCTTCGTCAAGACGCCGCTGGTCGCAAAGCAGATCCCCGAGCAGGCCGCCGAGCTCGGCATCTCCGAAAAGGAAGTGGTGGAAAAGATCATGCTGGGTGAGACGGTGGACAAGGAATTCACCACCGTCGAGGACGTGGCCGAGGTCGCCTGGCTGTTCGCGGCGTTCCCCACCAACGCCCTCACCGGCCAGTCGCTGGTGGTGAGCCACGGCTGGTACATGAACTGAATCTGCATCGGCCACCCGGCCCAAACAATTTGCCCCGCGAGGTTGCCCGCCCTAGATAGATGGGGCGGGCACACCTGACGGGCGGAGAAAGCACATGCTGCCGGGCGTTGAGATGAACAAGAAGCACCAGTTCAACTTCGGCTATCTGGCGATGGCCTTCATCGCCATCACGCTGTTCCAGATGTGGCTCGCCGCCCGCTCGGTGGAACAGTTGTCCTACAGCGATTTCACCACCCTGCTCGACAACAAGCAGATTGCCGAGGTGTCGGTGAGCCAGGACCGCATATCCGGCAAGTTCAAGGAACTGCATAACGGCAAGCAGTATTTCGTCACCCAGCGCGTCGACCCCCAGTTTGCCGCCGAATTGCAGAAGTCGGGCGTCAGGCAGGTTACCGGCACCAGCGATTCCAACTGGTTCACCACGCTGCTGTCGTGGGTGGTACCGGTGGGTGTGTTCTTTGCCTTGTGGATGTTCTTCTTCCGCCGCTTTGCCGAAAAGCAGGGCTTCGGCGGCCTGATGAGCGTCGGCAAGTCGAAGGCCAAGGTCTATGTCGAAAAGCAGACCGGCGTCTCGTTCGAGGACGTGGCGGGCGTCGACGAGGCCAAGATGGAGCTCAAGGAGGTGGTCTCCTTCCTCAAGGACCAGGGCAAGTATGCCCGCCTCGGGGCGCACGTCCCCAAGGGCATCCTGCTGGTCGGCCCGCCCGGCACCGGCAAGACGCTCCTGGCCCGCGCCGTGGCCGGCGAGGCGGGCGTGCCGTTCTTTTCCATCTCCGGGTCCGAGTTCGTTGAGATGTTCGTCGGCGTCGGCGCCGCCCGGGTGCGCGACCTGTTCGAACAGGCAAGAAAGGCCGCCCCCGCCATCATCTTCATCGACGAGCTTGACGCGCTCGGCCGCGCCCGCATGCCGGGCGGCGGCATGGGCGGCCATGACGAAAAGGAGCAGACCCTCAACCAGCTCCTCTCCGAGCTCGACGGCTTCGATCCCTCCACCGGCATCGTCCTCTTGGCCGCCACCAACCGCCCCGAGGTCCTCGACCCGGCCCTGACCCGCGCCGGGCGCTTCGACCGCCAGGTGGTGGTCGACCGGCCCGACCGCATCGGCCGCGCGGCGATCCTCAAGGTGCACATGAAGAAGATCAAGGCCGCCCCCGATGCCGATCCGCAAAAGATCGCCGGCATCACCCCCGGTTTCACCGGCGCCGATCTCGCCAACCTGGTCAACGAGGCTGCCATCTTCGCCACCCGGCACAACGCCGACAAGGTTTCCATGACCGATTTCACCGAAGCCGTGGAGCGCATTGTCGCCGGATCGGAAAGAAAGAGCCGGCTGCTCAATCCCAAGGAGCGCGAGCGCGTCGCCTATCACGAAATGGGCCATGCGCTGGTGGCATCGAGCCTTCCCGACATGGACCCGGTGCACAAGGTCTCCATCATCCCGCGCTCGGTGGGCTCGCTCGGCTATACGCTGCAACGCCCCACCGAGGACCGTTTCCTGATCACCACCGGCGAATTGAAGGATCGCATGGTGGTGCTGCTGGCGGGCCGGGCGGCGGAAGACCTGACCTTCGGCGAGATTTCCACCGGCGCCGCCGACGATCTCGCCAAGGTCACCGACATCGCCCGCCAACTGGTCACTCGCTTCGGCATGTCGAAGGCGCTGGGCCAGGCGGTGCTTGAACAGCAGCGCCAGAGCTATCTCGGCGACAACGCCTTGCAGGTGACCAACAAGGATTACTCCGAGGCGACGGCGCGCGAGGTCGATCTGGCGGTCAGAAAGCTGATCGACGAGGCCTATGGCCACGCCAAGGACATTCTCACGCGGCGGGCCAGGGAACTCAAAGGCGGCGCCGAACTGCTGCTTGAAAAGGAGACATTGACCCCGGACGACTATCCGCCGCTCAAAGCGGCCAGGACCAAGGCCGAGCCCGCTGCCGGAAAATCGCCCGGCAAGGCCACCGCCCGGCGCAAGGCCGCCGCCCATTGACAGACATCAACGCTGCAACGCTGCCCGGCCCTGCGGGGGCTGGATATTACAGATTATAGCAACAAGGGACTTGGCCATGATCGATTTGATGGGCGACAGCGAAGACAGCGTCATCGGTGTCAGGATCAGCGGCACGCTGACCGCAGCCGACTACGAGACTTATCTGATCCCCGCCCTCGACCGGGTGTTTGCCAAACACAAGCGGGCACAGTTTCTGGTCCTCATGGATGAGGATTTTTCCGGCTGGACCTTGGATGCGGCGTGGGATGATTTCACCTACTGGCTCGAGCATCGCGCCGAGTTCGACCGGGTTGCCATCGTCGGCGCTCCCAAATGGGTCGAATGGTGCATCAACGCCATGCGCTTTGCGCTGAAGGGCGAGTTCCGCCTGTTCCCCCGCGAAGAGCTGGACGAGGCCTGGGCCTGGGTGAGGCAAGCTCCGCCCGCCGCCTGAGAGACTCATCCCGCCTTTATCTCCTTGAGCAACGCGGCAAGGCCTTCGCGGTAGGTGGGGTAGGCCAGCGCAAGCCCGAGTTCGTTCTTGATGCGGGCGTTCGATACCCGCTTGGACTCGGCATAGAAACTCCGCGCCATGGGCGAAAGCTCGGCCTCCTCGAAGGCGATCTCCGGCGGCGGCTCGATGCCCAAGAGGCGGGCGGCATAGGCGATCACCTCCTGCGGCGGCGCCGCTTCGTCGTCGCACACATTGTAGGCACGTCCCGGATGCGGCCGGGCGATGGAAGCCTCCAGCACCCCGGCGATATCATCCACATGGATGCGTGAGAACACCTGACCCGGCTTGACGATACGCCGGGCCGAGCCCTCGATGAGCGTGCAAAGCGGATTGCGTCCCGGCCCGTAGATGCCCGCCAGGCGGAACAGGTGCACCGGAAGCCCATGAAGGCGCCACAGGTCGAGCCATTGGGCTTCCGCCGCCACACGCCGCTCCCCGCGCCCTGTAGCGGGTTTCAGCGGGCTGTCCTCGTCCACCCACGCACCGTCCCGGTCGCCATAGACCCCGGTGGTGGAGAGATAGGCCACCCATTGCAGGTTTGCCGCATGGGCAATGAGCGCCGGCCCTGCCACCCGGATCACCGGATCGCCCGCCGTATCCGGCGGGGCCGAGGCAACGACATGGCTGACACCGTCGAGCAAGGCCGCATCGAGCGGCGCCTCGCCGTCGACGAGGTGGGCCTCAAACCCCGCAGCGCCTAGGGCCCCGACGCCCCCTTCGGAGCGGCTGGTGCCGGTGACGCGCCAGCCCTTCGCCTTGAGGCGCTTGGCAAGCGCGGTTGCCGAAAAGCCCATGCCGAAGCACAACAGATGGTTCATCGCAAGGCCTCGTGCCATTCGTGCCTGACCGCGGCATCGCCTTCACTGGCCAGTTGTTGCATCGCCAGGGCCTTCACCCGGCCGCGCCCGCCAAGCCGCGCCAGCGCCCACACCGCCATGGCCCGCACCAGCGGCGAGCCATCACCAACAAGCGCCTCGACGCGAGCCACATGGCCGGCGTGCCCCGAATTGCCCATGGCGATCGCCACGTTGCGCACCAGGCGATCGCGGCCGGTACGCTTGATGGCGGTGCCGGCAAAGCGCTTGCGGAAAGCCTGATCGTCGAGCCTCGCCAGATCGTCCAGATCGGCGTCCAGGAGATCGGCGCGGGGGGTGAGCTTCATCTCGCGGGCGGTCACGGCGTACTTGTTCCACGGGCACACCGCCAGGCAGTCGTCGCAGCCGAAGATGCGATTGCCCATGGCCATGCGGAATTCCGCCGCGATATGGCCCCGGTACTCGATGGTGAGATAGGAGATGCAACGCCGCGCGTCGAGCTGGTAGGGGGCCGGGAAGGCCTTGGTCGGGCAGATGTCGAGGCAGGCCCGGCACGTGCCGCAATGATCGCTCTCAGGCTCATCGCGCGGCAAATCCGCTGTCGTCAGGATGGTGGCGATGAAGAACCACGAACCGAGCCGGCGCGACACCAGGTTGGTGTGTTTGCCCTGCCAGCCGAGGCCGGCGCGTTCGGCCAGCGGCTTTTCCATGACCGGGGCGGTATCGACGAAGACCTTGACCTCGGCCCCGGTTTCCCGCGCCAGCCAGCCGGCGAGGTCCTTCACCTTGCCCTTGACCACCTCGTGGTAATCGCGGCCCAGCGCATAGGCGGCGATCACACCGCATTGATGCTCTTTCAGCCGCTGAAAGGTGTCCCGTCCGGTATCATAGGAAATCGCCAGCACGACCGCCGAGCGGGCCTCCGGCCATAGTGTGGCTGGATCGGCACGCCACGCCCGGCGCTGGGTGAGCCAGGTCATGTCACCCGCCCGCCCGTCAGCCAGGAAAGCGTCCAGTCGCTCGCCCTGCACCGCCGGCGCGGCGGGATCGCCCACCGCCACGTCGTCGAAGCCGAGCGCGCTGGCCCGCGCCTTCAGGGCGGTCATGAGGCCGGCTGGCGGCCGTTCAGAAGTCGAGGTCGGCATAGACGCGCGGCGGCGGCATGCCGCGGATCTGGTCGGCCAGCAGCGGACGGAAGGAGGGCCGCGACTTGATGCGGCTGTACCATTGCTTGGCGGCGGCGTTCTCGTGCCACGGCACATCGCCGAGGTAATCGACCACCGAAAGATGTGCGGCGGCGGCGAGATCGGCCGAGGTCAGTTCATCGCCGGCCAGCCAGTTGCGGGTCTCGGCCAGCACGCCGATATAGTCGAGATGGGCACGGATGAACGACAGGGCGGTACGCACCCGCGGCATGTCGGGGGGGCCGCCGCCGGCCTCGCGCGCCATGAAGCGGCGCACCAGCTTTTCCGCCAGCAGTGGGCCGCTCACCTCGTGGTAGAACTTCGTGTCGAACCAGGCGACCAGCCGCCGGGTCTCGGCGCGGGCAGCCGGGTTGGGGCCCAGAAGCGTCCGCGCCAGATTGCCGCGCGTCTCCTCCAGATAGTCCGCTGCCGCCTCGATGCCGGCTGCGACGGTGCCGTCGTCGTCGACGAACACCGGCACCTGTCCGGCCGGGTTGAGATCGAGAAGGCCGGGGCGCATTTCCCACGGCCGTTCCTCCACCAGTTCGGCTGCCGCGCCGTATTCGCCGAGTGCCAGCCGCAAGCGGCGGCAGAAGGGATCAAGCGGAAAGTGATGCAGTCTTGCCATAAGCGAACACGAACCGGATGCAGACGGTGAGGGGCCGGCGCGCCGGCAGGCCCAATGGCGGTATAGAACCCCTCACGCCCCCCGCCAAGCGATTCGCCGGATCATCATGCAGGTCTCAGGCGCTGGCGCCGGTGAACTGGCCGGCCTTGCGATAGCGATAGAGGTAGCTCGGCACGATCGCGGCCATGTTGGTGGGAGCGATGCCGAGCCCTTTGAGGGTGCGCCCTTCGGCTTCGGCCGCGCCCGACACCACATTGTCGTGACGCAGCAGTTCCACCTGGTCCATGGTGAGCAACGGCTTGGGCAGCAGTTGCAGGATGGCCCCTTGCATGACTGCGATGGGCCAGGGAACCGGCACCATGAGGCGCGTGCGGCCCATGATGCGGGCGGTCATCTCCATGACCTCGCGCAGCGTCACCACTTCCGGGCCGCCCAGTTCCCAGGTGCGTCCCGGGACGGCGGCACCATCGAGGAGGCGGCCCACGGCGGCGGCGACATCGCCCACATAGACCGGCTGGAAACGGGTATGGCCGCCGCCGATGAGGGGCAGGCACGGCGAAAACCGCGCCAGCGCCGCAAAACGGTTGAAGAAATCGTCCTCCGGCCCGAACACCACCGACGGCCTGACGATGCTGGCGCCGGGAAATTCGGCCGCCACCCGCTCCTCGCCCTCGGCCTTGGTGCGGGCGTAGTCGGATTTCGACTGCCTGTCGGCGCCGATGGCCGACATGTGCACGAAGCTGGTCGCCCCCGCCTCGCGCGCCGCCCGCGCCACCGCGCCGGCCCCGAAGACGTGCAGGGCCTCGAAGGTCTGGGCCCCGCCCGACGACAGCACCGCCACCAGGTTGATGACCGCATCGGCGCCTTCTGTGGCTGCCGCCAGCGAGGCCGGATAGCGCACATTGGCCTGCACCGGCACGATCTGGCCCACGGCGCCGAGCGGCTGCAGGTGTCCGGCGAGATCCGGCCGCCTTACAGCTACCCGGATGCGCCAGCCGGCCTGCGCCAGCGCCCTGACCACATGCCGCCCGATGAAACCCGAGCCGCCCACGACCGTGACGAGTTTTGCTGCGCTTCGGTTCACGGCGTCACCTCGATTCGCTCATTGCCTTAATGCTCTTTGATGAGCCAAGCTTTTAGCGGTTTGGCACGGGCGATATCAAGCGGCCATTCGGCTACCGTTGACAAGCGCGGCCGCAATCCATAATGGATGGCGCCGCACTTGCCCAGGTGGCGGAATTGGTAGACGCGCTAGCTTCAGGTGCTAGTGGCCGCAAGGTCGTGGAAGTTCGAGTCTTCTCCTGGGCACCACCATAACGGACCATGACGGACATCTGGTCGTCGTAACCCCCGAAAAACTCTCATAAACTGTCCGCTAACCACACCCCATAGCGGACCATGACGGACTATTGCGGACATCCTATCCACGGTATATAACACGGTATCGTAACCCCCCAACAGCAGCCGATACCGTGTTATGCCTCTTTCCACTCTCGCAATCAAAAACGCCCGGCCAAGTGGAAAACCGTACAAAATCGCGGACTTCGCCGGCCTCTATGTCCTGGTCAAGCCGAACGGCTCGAGGCTTTGGCGTTTCGACTATGTTCACGGGGGCAAGCGCAAGACGGCGGCCCTCGGGGCTTTCCCCATGGTGTCGCTCGTCGAGGCGCGTGAGCGCCGGGACAACGCCAAGCGTCTGTTGCATGACGGCGAGGACCCGGGGCTCGTCAAGCGCACGGCCAAGCTGCGGGGCGACGGGAACGCCGACGACACCTTCGAGGCCGTCGCGCGGTCGTGGCACGCGCACAAGCGGCCGGGGTGGTCATCGCACTACACCAACACGTTGATCCGGAGACTCGAGCGCTATCTGTTTCCCGAGATCGGCGCGGTGCGGATCGGCGAGGTTGACCCGCCCCTGTTGCTCGGTGCGCTGCGCAAGGTTGAGACAGAGAGGCGCCGAGATCGCGAAGCAAATGCTGCAAGTCTCGGGGCAGATATTCCGGTTCGCCATTGCCGAGGGCCGGGTGCGCAGCGATCCGTCCCGGGACCTTCGCGGGGCACTCAAGGCCCGGCCGCCGGTCAAGCACCGGGCCGCGATCAAGGGAACGAGTTGCCGGACTTCATGGCCCGGCTCGCCGCTTACGATGGCGTGGAAACGACGCGCCTCGGAATCGAACTGGTGTTGCTGACGATGGTCCGCACGAACGAGGCCCGATTTGCCCGCTGGTCAGAGTTCGAGAACCTGGACGGCGAGGGCCCCCTGTGGCGCATCTCGGCCGAGCGCATGAAGATGAGGCGCGAGCATCTGGTGCCGCTGTCGACGCAGGCGGTCGCCGTCGTCAAGCGCCTCAAGGAACTGGCGCACAGCAGCCCGCTCGTCTTCCCTGCCCCAACCCGCAGTGGCGTGATGAGCGAGAACACGCTTCTCTTTTCCCTGTACCGGATGGGCTATCACAGCCAAGCGACCGTCCACGGCTTCCGCGGCATGGCGTCGACGGTGCTGAACGAGAAGGGCTACAACCGCGACTGGATTGAGACACAACTGGCGCATGTCCAGGGCGGGGTTCGCGCCGCCTACAACTCAGCCGAATATCTGCCCGGCCGGCGCCAGATGCTCCAATGGTGGGCCGATCATCTCGATCAGTGTCGCGTCATGGGCGAGTTGGTGGGGTAGGATTTGCATTCGTCAGGTTGAGCCCGGCTTCATAGTCTGGTCCCGAACCGTTCATGGGCGTCCACCAGCATCTCCTACTTGGTGGTGAGCTGGTGGTAATATTACGCGCTCTGATGTGGTTGGCGGCGACGGCGGGTCTTCCGCACCGCAAGCGGCGGAAACACATCGATTTTTCTTAGCGATGCGGGAAACAGTATCGAGGGTTTGAATCCCTCGCTCCGCCAATTAATCTATTGATATTACACATAATTTTGTATTTACGGGCAGGATTCGAATTAGTGTCGCAGTTTCCGCAGGTTAGGTGAGGATCGGCCACTGGACAGGGGAGCGGAGACCGGCGTGGTACGAGTTTGCGGCGGTTGCTGGCGCCAAAGTCTCTTACGAGAGTTTTGGTAGTAACACCGTGGTGTGACGCCAGGCATTGTTCGCCCTGGCGCGATTTGCTGAACAACAGCATACGCCGCTATCCGATGTGATAGCGGCGCGATGGTCGTCGCCAGTTCTCAGGTTGGTTGTCGGCGCCGATGTCGATGCGGCGGCACTCAGCCTTGTCGTCGACGTGCTGGAAGATCGTCGATGATCGCGTTCGCGTCCGACCTTCGGGTGTGGCTGTGCGGCGGGGCGACGGACATGCGCCGGGGCATGTACGGGCTGAGCCTGCAGGTGCAGGAGGGTTTCGGGCGCGATCCCTTCGCGGGCGAACTGTTCGCGTTCCGCGGTCGTCGCGGCGACCTGATCAAGGTTCTGTGGCACGACGGAGTTGGCCTGTCGCTGCATGCCAAGCGTCTGGAGCGCGGACGCTTCATCTGGCCGTCTCCGACCGACGGGGCGGTGGCGATATCGGCGGCGCAGCTGGGCTATCTGCTGGAAGGCATCGACTGGCGTAACCCGCGCCAGACGTGGCGCCCGAAGTCGGCGGGATGATCGCGGCCGATTGACTCGAGCAGGCCACGGAAGCATGGCGATGCGGCGCCTTTTGTGATTCACTTTGGCCCATGACCGACGCCGCCCAGACCGAGCTCGAAGCGCTTCGTGCGGCGCTCGCGGCGGCGGAAGCAAGGGCCGCGGCTCTCGAGGCGAAGGCCTCGAACGACACCGCGCTGATCGCCTGCCTGAAGCTGGAGATCGAGAAGCTTCGGCGCGCCTGTTCGGCACCGGCTCGGAGCGCAAGGCTCGGCTGCTCGATCAACTGGAGCTGCAACTCGAAGAGCTGGAAGCCTCGGCAAGCGAGGACGACGCGGTCGCGGAACTGGCGGCGGCGAAGGCCACGCAGGTCCGGAGTTTTGTGCGCAAGGCGCCGGCGCGCAAGCCGTTCCCGGCACATCTGCCGCGCCAGCGCGTGGTGGTCGAGCGTGACCGCCGCCGCATCGAGCGCCATCTCGCCGAGGCGCGCCTGTTGCCGGGAAAGACCCTCGACACTTTCGAGTTCGATGCCGTGCCGATGATCTCCAAGGCGCAGGTGATGGCCATCACCGCCGGCGATACCTGGCTCGAGAACGGCGCGAACCTGCTTCTGTTCGGCCCGCCCGGCGGCGGAAAGAGCCATCTCGCCTCGGCAATCGGGCTCGCCCTCATCGAGAACGGATGGCGGGTCGTGTTCACCCGCACCACCGACCTCGTCCAGAAGCTGCAGGTGGCGCGCCGCGAACTCGGCCTCGAAGCCGCCATCAACCGGCTCGACCGCTTCCACCTGCTGATCCTCGACGACCTCGCCTACGTCACCAAGGACCAGGCCGAGACCAGCGTGCTGTTCGAACTCGTCAGCGCCCGCTACGAACGGCGATCGATGCTCATCACCGCCAACCAGCCCTTCGGGGAATGGGGAAAAGTCTTCCCGGATCCCGCCATGACCCTCGCCGCCGTCGACCGCCTCGTCCATCACGCCACCATCTTCGAGATGAATGTCGAGAGCTACAGGCGGCGTGAGGCCATGCAACGCAAACGAGGACCCGGCCGGCCGGCGTCATACGCAACACCCGCCAATATCGGCGCTGATTGACGCCCCGCGACAATCAAACCACAAAGCCGCATTGCCTCGCCAGAATTATTCCCGATGATCCTATCATTGCATCACTAGAAATGTTCCCGGAGCGGTTCGGTCTGGGGGGTGGCATGAGGCGGATCAGCATGGGAACGAGGGACGAACTTCTGAAGGCTGTTGCGTTGCGATATCGTTCTTCGACGCGCGCCGAAAAGGGCCGGATCCTGACCGAGTTCGCGGAGATCTCCGGCTATCACCGCAAACATGCGGAGCGGCTTCTGAGATGCGAAAATGTTGCAGCCCGATCCCGGCCGCGGCCTGAGCGGCGTGTGTATGACGATGCCGTGCGCGTGGCATTGGTTGTGCTTTGGGAGGCGGCCGACCGGATCTGCGGCAAAAGACTGAAGCCTCTGATCCCGCTTCTGATCCCTGCAATGGAACGAAATGGCCATCTCGCGCTGGACGAGACGGTTATCGCTCGCAAGGCCCACGGCGTGGTGCTGATGGACCGGGCCGGCTGGCACACCAGCGGCGAACTGAAGGTGCCGAGAAACCTCACCATCATTCTCCTGCCGTCGCGCTCGCCGGAGCTCAATCCGGTCGAAAACGTCTGGCAGTACCTGCGCGCAAACTGGCTGTCGAACCGGGTCTTCGAGACCTATGACGATATCCTCAATGCCGGATGCGGGGCCTGGAACAACCTCACAGACCAACCCGAAAAGATCACATCAATCGGCTTGCGAGGCTGGGCACATGCCGGTCAATAAATCTTGCCGCTGGTATAATTGAAAGCTACCCCGGAGGGATACCTTGTGCCGATCGCTCCATCGCGATCAGGACGCGAGTCAGATTGGGCCACCTCATTCTACTGATCCCATGCTGGGAGGGCCAAAGAGCCGATCCCGAAGAGAAGCGAGGCCCCGCGAATGACGTCAAATGCCGGTGACGGAAAGCTCAAAAGCGCTTGACCTCAACACGCCGAATAGAGAAGAGCCAGGATTGGAAGCGATTTGACAGCCTTCAGCGAATGGATACCGGTCAGGGGTGGGATTCGAGGCGCCTAACGCGCTCTTCCAGCAGCGAGAAACGATACCGGTTGGCAGCGTCAATGAGGGCGAGGAGCTGATCGTAGCGCAGGGCTTCGCGATAGATGGGGAATTCGACCTGAGCCCAGCTCCACTTCGGATGTTCCAGCTTGCCCCGCGATTTCATCGCGGCACCACAGACCAAAACGTGCCGGGTCGAGGCCGCGACGCTTCAAGGCCGCAGCAAGCTCTTGGGCCACGTAGCCGAGATGATGACGGGCAGCATCGCCTTTTTCGCCAACCGCGGCACGCCAGCGGAATACGCTCGGTTCCACGTCGAGAAACGCCTCGACCAGCTCCCGGGAAATCGGCGTCGCGTCTTGCATTTCGGTTGCGTCGGCGGTCTCGATCGCGCCCGTTGCGACGTGCACGTTGGCCCAGCGATGCGATGCGGCTCCCAGTTCCCCCTGCGCGTCTCGATACGGCGCCACGATGCCATTGACCTCCAGCGCATGTTTCATGGCAGAGTGAGAGTGCGTATTGATGGCAACCGGCCCGCCCATAGGATTGATGGCCAAGGCTCCGGGCTTGGTACCGCCCTGATCGACATAGCCCTGGATGTAGCCGGCGTTAAAATTATTGAACGAGCCGATATGCACCTGCCGTGGTGCGGCGCCTCCGTGATTTGTTTCGAAGACGGCGAGGCGCACGTCATTGGCGCCATCGGGACTCTCCTGTTCAGTACCGTCGCGCCAGACATGCAACTTGGCGCGGGTCGGAAAGCCGATATCTGGACTGGCGTAGTTCTTGCCAATGCCGATCTGCCCATCCCTAGAGACGACGAGATGATCCTTATGATAGCCGAAATCCGCGTCCGGCCCGGTAGAAACGATGATGGGCCGGTACGTGCCGTAGCCGTGGCCGTTGGCACGCATTCGCACAACACCATCGATCGTTTCTGCTATAAAAAAGTTCTCCTCCGAACCACCTTCCAATGTCTGCATTCTGAAGAGAGAAACATGCAGAGACAGCGGCAGAATCTTTGTGACGAACGGTACGCTATTACGCCGACTGATCACTTCGAACGTCTGAAGCTCATTCGCGTTTGCAATTGATTCAATTCGATAACGTATCCCATCAATCGTAATCCACGATTGATCCAAGTATTGTGCTGATCGGAAGAAATAGTCACCGGAGCGTCTCAGGACTTTCCGGCCTTGGCAATCGCAAATCCCCTCCGAGTAATAATAGCAATGTCTAAATACAGATTCTCTATCGTTATCAAACCGAACATTGTCTCCAGCCGGAGTAGACAAGGCTAACCGCTTTTCTGAAATATTTCCGACAATCCGGTAGAGCCGATCTTCAAATCCAATTATGTCATCGACCTCAATATCGGGCGAGCGAAAGTCGCCGTACATGGCCTCAATGAGATTCGTCCAGAGATTCGCTTGGCCGCTCCTATATGCCCATTTGAATAGAGCTGAAACTGGAGGGAAGAGCCGCTGCGCGTTGGCTTTAAGATAGGCCAAGAGGGATGTTGCGCATGCAACAGCGAGCCGTGCACTCCCGGTCCTTCACCACCAACAACCAAGCCTCCTTGGATCAGAGTTCCCAGATTGCCATCAGGATCACACACTCCCGCTCTAAAAAGTGAACCTATCGGCTCAACGGCTGCGTCGTTGTCGTAGAAGAGCTGCCCGGGTCCATAAAACGTTGTGGCAAGCAGTGCCCTCAGTATTCCCCACCCTGTGAAACGGTATCGTCCGACGGGGAGATAAAGCTCTGAACACACCGCTAGCGCAACTGCCAGCGCGGCACGATTGTCAGTTCCTTTAGCCCCTTCTTTATAGTCTCCTTTGCCGCCAAAGTCGGTGAGGCTGATAACTTCGCTCAGTTTATCCAGCAGAAGCCTTGGCTTCGCCTTGGGATACGGAGGCTCGTAGATCAGCCCGTCGATACCAAATTCATGTCTTGCGCCTCGAGCCATTGCGAAACCAGGCGACAACAAGGCAATAGATGTGCCGGCAGCCTGAAGAAGTTTTCGTCTTGGCATCTCCATCTTCACAGCAAAACTCCCCACGACGCGACATACCACAATCGCCAATGTCAGAACAAAAACTTCTCGCCGATCTCGGGAAAGTACTCTTGTCGAAGTCTTTCGTTTTCTTCCGCGTACCTTTTGCTCAGGTTGAGTATAAGTCTTTTGGTATCCAACGACATCCCATGTATCGGTGGAGACACCACCGAGCGGGAAACTGCCGTATTGACTGCTTCTGCACTAGGATTATGAACAATTCGCTCATTGACCTGTATTGCGAGATCAAGGGCATTGTCCGAAAGTGACGGGTTGGTTATTTGGAGCGTACTATCCCAATTCTCACAATCGCCCTTTGGAATTCCACAGACATACTCAATATAATTGAGTATATTTTCTGTCTTTAGAACTTCAAACGGCACCACTCTTACACTCTCACGCCCAAACTCGCTGACGACAGTCTCAATGACTGACGCCCATGACAAGCCATCAATGTCCACCGAACGATATAACCAGCCGAAAAACGTTTCCATCTCTCTGTGGCGGTGAACATAGTGCTTGTATGTGGAAAGAAGAAAATGATCCTGTCGGCGGACGGTTAATACAACATATGGATCTTCGAAACCGCACCCTCTGACGAAATCACAGCTTTTCTCCATACCCGAGAACTTTCCAGAGTTCTTCCTGTTGGGCATCAAATCGTGAGTTATCGAACTCTTCTGACAGAAAGATAGTTTCACAACCTCTTTTCGTAACGCCAGCCGCTGCCGATCTTATCAGTTGAGCAAGTTTCGATCTGTCAAAAGAGGGAATATTTCCACGATAATAAGCAAAGAACTCATTGAATACGGTTGTGTTGCGAATATCATCTGGATGAATGAAACACATATCGTGTTTTTCCGCCAGATGGTGCCGATTCTGACGAATAACTTGCTGTAGAGAACTTGTGGCCGTCTTGGGAGCACCAATATGGGCGATTATTTTCATTCTATTGTCCACTCATTAAATCTTCTGAATGATGCCCAGACCGCAGGTATCTGCATAAATCATGTTGTTATAGTCTACACCGTTTAGTAGTATTCCTGAGGCTGCTGATCTGCCTAGGAATTCCAATAACGCAGCCTTAACGCCACCCTTGCCTTGACTGTCGTATGACTTGGCCAGGTTGGAAACATCATGCAGAAAGAGCAAACCGCCGGGAGGAAGAGCGCCAAACCAAAGATCCAATTCTCGCATGGTATGTGAATAATTATGAGAGGAGTCAATGAATACAGTCTCTGGCGTCCGACCGAAGAATTTCTCACATTCCACAATATTTTCAGGCTCATCGGAACTCCTTAAGACACATTTGACGACATTCGACAGCCCCGCTTCTTCCACCCATTTAAGCGCGTAGCGGTGCGCCTTTTCATGCACATCCATGCTATATAAGGCATTTTTTTTACCCATATAGCGAAACACGCTACCAAGAATAATAGACGAAAATCCGATATAATGCCCACATTGAACAAGATTGTTTACGCCACTACTGAGCAGAGCACCCGAAATGATTGACATTGCGGTAAAACCCGAAGCCCCATTTCCATGGGGCCAATCGCCTTCGGACGACTCGAACCAACGAAGCAACACCTCCCGTTCCCGCTCATTCATTATATGAAATACGAATGGTGCGTAATGCCGTTGCCTAAACCACGCGAGCCGAGGGAAATCCTTCGCCTTGAGGCGTTCTGTAAGTTCATTAGCATTCATAGCAATCTCCACTTCTGGCCACGGTACTCGACGCGATTGGATAAGAGTTGGATTTCAAAATGGAACGTGACATATCAAGGCCTTGCGAGGCGGCGGGTGAGCATGCGGATGTTGGCGACGAGGACCCAGGCGACGGCGCTGACGATGGTTGCCTCGAAATCCTTGGCGAGACGGCGGCAGCGGCCGAGCCAGGCGAAGGTGCGTTCGACGACCCAGCGGCGGGGCAAGAGCTCGAAGCCCCGTGCGGTGTCGGAGCGCTTGATGATTGCGATGGTCCATCGGCCGAGAGCGGCGAGGGCCGTCTTCAGTTTGTCGCCGGCATAGCCACCGTCGGCGAAGAGATGGCGCAACCACGGGTAGAGGGTCCGGATCGAGGCGATGACACGCGACGGCGCCGTCGCGATCCTGGATGTCGGCGGGGTGCACCCGCAGCCCGACCAGGTTCCCGTCGGTGTCGGTGATGATGTGGCGCTTGCGGCCTTTGACCTTCTTGCCGGCGTCGTAGCCCCTGGGGCCGCCGCTTTCCGTGGTTTTCACCGACTGGCTGTCGATCACGCCGGCCGACGGGCTGGCCTCCCGACCCGCCCGCTCGCGCGCGGCGACACGAGCGCGTGGTTGATCCGCGCCAGCGTGCCGTCCCTGCGCCCAGCGGTAGAAATATCCCTGCACCGTCGAGATAGGGCGGAAAATCCTTCGGCAGCGCCCGCCACTGGCAGCCGGTCGACGCCAGGTACAAGATGGCATCCACCACCGCGCGCAAGCTCGGTCTCGCGCGGCCGGCCGAGTCGAATTCGTTTCGGGCATGAAGGGCTCGATCAACGCCCACTCCGCATCCGTCATGTCGCTTGCATAGCGCAGACCTGGCCGCCGATACTTCGCGCGGGTGATCTCAGTCCAGGCCACCGTGTCCTCCATGAATTGTTGCACAGCGACGGAATCCCAACCCATTGAGATCACTCAACTCTTTATTCAGTCAGGCTCTAAGGCGTTGAGTTGATTCATGATTGTGATTCTCACCTGGCAGGAAAGGATCGCGCTCATGCAATCGATATTATCGAGCGCCTTATCCGAGGCGGTATCCAAGCACATCGAACCGACATTGCCTATATATATGAACCGGCGACCAGACCACAGATTGCGCGATTTTAGCGCTGTTGACAATGCTTCTGCCCAGAATCCGCCGAAGGATTTCTCACCATGAGCCAAAAATATCCTGGCAGGGAAGATGGATCGATTTCGTCGTGATCATCCGCGAGTGGGGTGGTGAGTCCCATGAGGTTCTTGTGATCGAGGACGGATTTTTGTGGCGCAGCAAGAATTGGCGGTCGCTCTCGGTTAAGCGCCCCCGCACTCGTTAGTCTGACCCGAAGTCTGTAATGCGACCCTAATGGACACCATCCATCCAGAGGAAGCACATAGTGGGGGCGGTGCTCTTAAGCGAGCACCTGGGCTGCCACAAACAGAAATTCAATGCCAGTGCTTCCGGCCTCATCCGGCAACACCCCGATATAATCGCCGTTGCCCTTAATCATTGTTGGGACCCTGTATTCAAAGCTGTGTTCCTGCCAGTGTGCGTCCGCCTGGAACTTACGCCAGCCACTGTTACCAACATCGGCGGTCGAATAAGCGACATCGAAATCGGCTTTGGAAGCACCACCAGCAGCCCGTGCGCAGGCGGTGACTTTTAACATCTTGCCACTTGCAGCGCTCTCGAAGGTATCGGGGACACGAATAGAATACCCTTGTGTCCTTCCGTGCGACAAGGCATTAGGGGGCCCGTCAGAAATTCTGACCGCTGATTGTGCGGACTCTGTCTGGAAATAGGAAACCGACATGTTGGCTGGAACCAATACATGAGGTGGTTGCTCCTTCGAGAATTCGTGAACAAAATCCGCTGTTGGAATGGTCATCGCTGGAACCGTGGGCTGCATGGCTTGTCCTGCCCTTCGACCCCGAGCGCTTTCTCCCGCCGATGAGTTCTTGGTGCGCGAAGCTTTCTTGGATGATTTCCTCGAGCTAGAGCGGAATCCGCTCACACTGTATCGGGTTGATAGCCGCAGGCTGCGAAATAGTTGACGGCGTTTTGGGGTGTGACGAGGTCGATTGCCTTGGCGATGGCGGCATCGAGATCGGCCTTGGTGCGGGCAGCGGCTTTCTTCAGGAAGGCCTTGATCTGGGCGATTGCCTTTTCGATGGGATTGAAGTCGGGTGAGTAGGCCGGCAGGAAGATCAGGGTTGCGCCTCGAGCCTCGATGGCTGTTTGGCGTTGCAGGACTTGTGGGCCGGCAGGTTGTCCATGATGACGATATCGCCGGGCATCAGGCAGGGTGCCAGCAAGGTTTCGACATAAGCCGAGAACATCTCGCCATCCATGGCTCCGTCCATGACCATGGGCGCGATGATGCCGTCGGTGCTGAGACCGGCGACCAATGTTGTTGTCTTCCAATGGCCGTGGGGAATGGCCGCCCGGCAACGTTCGCCCCGCCTGGCGCGGCCGTAAAGGCGCGCCATCTTTGTGTTGGTTCCACACTCGTCGAGGAAGATCAGCCGCTCCGGTTCAAGCTCCGGCTGCTTGTCAAACCAGGCCTCGCGGGCCGCCTTCACGTCGGCACGCTCCTGCTCTGCGGCATGGGCGGTCTTTTATGGGATGGCCCGCCCCTCCCGAGGGGCATCGGCTAGGATGCTGGTGCTGAACAACAAAGGAGCGAGCCAATGAGCATTGTGATCCTGGGCATTGATCTGGGCAAGAACCTGAACAGCGTGGTGGGCATGGACGCGAAGGGGCAAGTTGTTCTGCGCCGCCGCGTCAGGCGAGCGACGCTTGCTGAGCTTGCGGGCAAGCTGGAGCCCTGTACGGTGGCGATGGAGGCATGTTGTGGCGCCCACCATGTCGGTCGGCTCTTTGCTGCACGTGGCCACGAGGTGCGGCTGATGTCGCCTGAGTATGTGCGGCCCTATGTCAGAGCCCAGAAGAACGACGACAACGACGCAGAGGGGATCGCGGAAGCTGCGGCGCGGCCGACCATGCGCTTCGTCGAACTGAAGAGCCAGGATCGGCTCGATCTTCAGACCCTGCATCGGGCCCGGTCGCGTCTCGTCGCCGCCCGCAAATCGCTGTTGAACCAGCTGCGGGCGATTCTGTTCGAACGGGGATACACCTTCCGGCAAGGACGCAAGGTGCTCGAACGCGAAGTGGATGAGTTGCTGGTAGAGCCGGTCTCGGATTTATCGGTCCGCATCCTGGCCCTTATTGCCGACATGCGGGCTGAGTGGCGCTCGCTTGACCACAGGATCGAAGCCTTGAACGAGGAGTTGGCCGAACATGCCCGCAAAGACGAGGGCGCAAACCGGCTAACCTCGATCCCCGGCATTGGAGTGCTCGGCGCCACCGCGCTGATCGCCGCCGTCGGCAATGGCGAGGCCTTCCGGCGGGCGCGGGACCTGCCGGCGTGGCTCGGCCTTGTGCCGAAGCAGATGACGACCGGCGGCAAGCCGAAGCTGCTCGGGATCACCAAGCGGGGGAACACATACTTACGCATGCTGTTGATCCACGGCGCGCGCGCCGCGATGCCGGGCCTCTCCAGGCAGCAGACGCCACTCGGCTCATGGCTGCGGGGCTTGCTTGCAAGAGCGCACCGTAACGTTGCGATTGTGGCGCTGGCGGCGAAGCTCGCCCGGATCGCTTGGGCCACCTTGAAGCACGGCGCGCGCTTCGATCCGATGCGCGGAGCTGAAATGGCAATGTGAGCAACGAAGATTGACCCCGGCACCAGAGTACGACCGGAGCGGCCGCGGTCTTGTGAGGTTGGCGAGAGGAAGCTGATGGCCAAAAGGGTCGAACGCCCGCGTCCCTGGAAGCCTGGTTCAAAAAACGGCGTATCGACGCCGAGTTTTTTATGAGGACCAGGACGCGCGGATCTCCATCATGGCGACGGCCAACATGCCGCTACGCCGGATACGTTTGCGCACGACCGAGCAAAGCCAGAAGCAACCGACTTGCCAAGGGGCGGGCCATACGTTTTTGACCGTGTAATCGTGCCGGTCCAGCAGACGCCAGATCGTGGACGGCGCAAAGACATGGCCTTGCAAAGCCAACCGGGCCGCGATCTCAACCAGGGTGATGTCCCGGTTCTCATCGATCCAACTCAGAACCTTGGGCGCATGGGCCTCGGCCCGGTGGCTGTGACGGTCGCCACCGATGGCATCCGGCTCGACTCTTCCGCTGCGTTTGAAACGCTGGTGCCAGCGCACCGCCGAAGCAATCGAAACATCGAACCTGGCCGATGCCGCCCGCCGCGACAGACCACCCTCGATAGCCCGAACCACCCGAAGACGAAGATCAATGGAAACAGGTGCAGTCATTGGCACTGGCCTCCTCGCCCAGTGCCAACCTTGAATCGAAGTTCACCTGATTTGAAAACCCCGTACCGATTCACTCAGATCAGAAAATGCTCTAGCCCGGATTATGCAGTGCGGGTTGGCGGATGTGGCGCAAATCACTGATTTAGCATAGGATTTGGTTATCGACGCCAATCCGCGCCATTTCCGTGAGGCCACACCCGCCATGAACAATTCTATGCTGCCGCTGCCCGGCCTGTCACCTGTCTCCGGCAAGGCTGTTGTGGCGAAATTCGACGGTGGGCTGCTGTCGTCGGACGCCGGCATTTTGGTTTTGCGCGAGGTCGAGCAACGCCTTCGCGTCGCCGATCGGCTCGCTGCCTGCATGGTGTGAGCTACTCCCCGGAAATCGGACAGTGACGTAAGCTACGGGTTCGGTGTCTGTTGGTCTTCGACGAGAGGAGATCTGCGATGACGAAGCGTAAGCAGCACAAGCCCGAGTTAAAGGCGCGGGTTGCCCTGACTTCGGCAGAGTTCGCAATCTGGTCGGCCTCGGCGAGAATGCGGTTGTAGTCGGCGATGAGCTGGTCGAGGCCATGCAAGCGCAGGTCGACTTGGGATAGGTTGGCGGACTTTACGATGTCGCCGTTCTCCATGTCCGTGCGGATGTTTTGGACGATGCCTGGATTGTCATCCTTGAAGACGACACGGGAAGCGGTGGTTGGGAGAGTCTTTTCAAGGCTTTGGCTGACGATCCGGACAACGAGTACGCGATGATCGATGCCCCGATCGTGCGGGCCCATCAGCATAGCACTGGGGCGCGCAAAAAGGGGGCTGCGATCAAGCTATCGGCCGCTCGCGCGGCGGCCTCACGACAAAAATCCATGTGATCGTCGACGCCCTCGGCAATCCGCTGGCGCTCAGCCTCACGCCGGAGGGGATGTCCCGGTTGATGTTGAAAATGTGAGGTAGGCGTTGCTCGCCTTGAGCCGGTAGGCTCGGGGTGTCGAATCCAACGAAGGAAAGCAACGCCATGAAGAAATCTACCACATCGGCCGCCGTTGTTGCGGCGACAATCGTCGAAGATGCCTGGCAAGAAGTGGGAGCGAGCTTTGAGCGCTTCTGCCTGACGGCAGGCATCACCACCTTGGCCAGCATGATGGAGGAGGACGCTGCCCGGTTGTGCGGTCCGCGCTACGGCCGCGCCGACGGCAAGTCCGGGCACCGCTGGGGCAAGACCACGGGCAAGGCAGGCTTCCACGGTGGCAAGGTCGAGATCGAACGTCCGCGCGTTCGTTCTGTCGAAGACGGCGGCGAGATGGCCCTGCCGAGCTGGCAAGCGGCCTTGTCGGAGGACTTGCTGGGCAAGTGGGCGCTGAATCTGATGCTGATCAACGTCTCGACGCGCAAGTTCGGCCGCGCCGTCCGCCTGCCGGGAGGTGACATTCCGGCCACCAGGGGTTCGGGCGTATCCAGGTCGGCGGTATCACGCCGGTTCGTGGCGCTGTCGGCCGAGCGCATGAAGGAATGGATGGCGGCCGACCTGTCCGGGCTGGACCTGCTGGTCATCCAGATCGATGGCATCCACATCGAGGACAACCTGATGCTGCTGGCCGCCGTCGGCATCGACGGCAACGGCACGAAGCATCCCCTTGGCGTGATTGAAGGGGCTACCGAGAACGCCGCCGTGGCGCAGGCGCTGCTCGACAATCTGATCGGGCGCGGCCTCGATCCGACGGTCTGCCGCTTGTTCATCATCGACGGGGCCAAGGCGCTGTCCAAGGCGATCCGCAACACCTTCGGCCGCCATACCCCGATCCAGCGCTGCCAGGTTCATAAGGCCCGCAACATCACCGAGCGCCTTGCCAAGCCCTTGCATGCCAGCGTGCGCAAGGCGCTGCGTCAGGCATGGGAACTGGACGATGCGGACAAGGCCGAAAAGCTGATCCGCAACCTCGCCCGCCGCCTCGAACGCGAGGCCCCTGGCGTCTGCGCCAGCATCCTGGAGGGCATCGACGAAATCCTCACCGTCACCCGCCTTGGCCTGCCGGTCGAACTGCGCCGGTCGCTGGCCTGCACCAACATCATCGAGAACATGAACGGCACCATCCGCCAGGTCTGCCGAAACGTCAAACGCTGGCGGGACGCCAGGATGGTGCTGCGCTGGACCGCCGCCGCCATGCTGGAGGCCACCAGGGGCTTCCGGCGGCTCAAGGCCCACAAGCAACTGCCGATCCTGCGGGCGGCCCTGGCTACCCATCAGGCCAAGCACGTCATCAACCCCAATCTTGAACAGCAAGCCGTCGCAGCGTAGTCTGCTCAACCAGCGATGCCTGCCAAGCAATTTTCAACAAAGGGCGGGACATTCCCCACAGTCTTGGGTTGCCTTGGAGGCTCACTACGACATGGAAAATGAATCCCGAATATCACTGAGACCGTATGAGACGCTCAAGGCAGAAGACCGCTTCAAACCAGCCGAAGAGAATATTTTTATTCGCAGGTTTCAAGCTCTGTGCGGAGATCCTGGAATCGAAACGATCACGTTCGATTTCTTCGATACTGTGGTCTGGCGTCCATTTCGACGGCCTACGGACACGTTCTGGAACTTAGGCGTGAGGCTGATCGAGGAAGGCGTGTTTGGGGAAGACTTCACGCCTGCTAAGTTCACGCATGCGCGCCCACTCGCAGAACGCCACGCACGTGACCGTAAGGAGCGTTCTGGAGGCTTCCACGAGGTGACGCTAACTGAGATTTATCTGGAATTCAAAGGCCTGACACCTCAACAGCAAGAGATTGCCTGTCGTCTCGAAGTGGAACATGAAGCCCTCTATACGCTAGCGGATCCTAATGTTTATCAGGCAATGGAGCATGCGAAGGCACTGGGGAAAACGGTCTATGTAATCTCGAACACTTATTTCTCGAACGCTGAGCTCGCAGTGATCGCCAAAGGCAAGTCACCGTTCCTGCTAACACCGGAAGACTTCTTCTGTTCAAGCGCGTATGGCATGGACAAAGAGGTGGGGCTCGTTTCGTTCGTGGTTAGCGAGCTCGGCCTTCACCCGTCTTCGGTGCTGCATGTAGGCGACAATCCATACGGTGATTTCGAGATGCCAAGGCGCGCCGGTATAAATGCCTTGCTCTACGAGAAATTTTCGGACGCTGCAGGTGAGGTCGTCGCGCGCGAGGACCGTTATGATATGCTCGTCGGAGATGAGGGCGAGCCGCGTGTGGACTTACTGAGCCAATGGCGACGGATGCGGGTCGCTGTGTCACAAGAAGGACGCCTGCGCAAACCAAGCGAGGCGATCGGCATGGACATAGTGGGCCCTGCTCTCTCCGCATTTGCACACTGGGCGATCGAGGAGATTCATCGTCAGGGCGAGGGACCTATCCTCTGCCTCACGCGCGAAGGGCTGCTGTTGCACGAAACGCTGCAGACGATCGCACCCCAGATTGGTAGGGATGGGTTGATCTCACTACCGTTTCTGTCCTCGCGCTCGATCATCTTTTCGTGCTGCCTGTTCGATTTCACCGTCGATGAGCTCGAGGAATTTTTCTATGCCCGCCGAACGCCTTTTTCCGTGAAGACATTCTGTGATCTGTTGGGCGACACTCTTGACATTTCGGACATGAACGAGTTCCCGAAAGAGCTGATCGAGTATCCACTAATCGAGGGAGCGGCTCTGAGCGATGCCGCGATTGCGGCTCTTGCCGATTTTGCACCCGTCAAAAAAGCCGCGCTCGATTACTCCACCAGGCAGCGCGCAATCTTCAAACGATACGTCGATGCGGCCTTCGAGCGACACGGGATCCCGGGAGATGCCAAGGTATTTTACGCAATGGATGTCGGTTGGACCGGATGCTCGCAAAAACTCCTCAAACGGATCCTGAATGCAATAGGTTATGACGTCGACGTACGCGGGCTCTACTTCGCCACAACCAATTCTTCACGCAATCAGCACATTCTGGGGCTGAAAGCCAAAGGTTGGCTCTATGATGGAGGGCTGCCGGCCCAAGAGGCAGTGCTAGGCCTTCAATGCAAGGAAATCATTGAGCAGGTTTGCTCGTCTCATCTCGGCGCGGTCCGCACGTATGACGAGAATGGCGATCCAGTATTTGAGGCAGTGACCAAGGACCTGTCGCAACGGATTGAATTGCGCCGATTGCGAAACGCTGCCCGTGAGGTCATTGCGACCTACGGTGAGGTGCTCCAACTCGCCAGAACTGCGGGGCTTGAGGCCGAACTAATCAATCCCCGGCGTTATCGTACCGCCTACGGAGCCCTCATGACCTTCCCCACGAACGATGAGTACGCGATGATTAGCGGATGGGCACACGAGGAAAACAATCTCTCCGACCAAGTTGAAACGCTAACTTCCAATTATTGGCGTTTTTTTGCACGTTACGCGACGCCACGGCAGTACCTAGAAGGGCGATCTTACTGGAAGATTCCGGAATTCATTCATGCGCGTCCACAACTCGCCGACGCAATTCTCTCGCAGTCTCGGGGCCTCCCGCCGACCAAGCACGAGCGGAAATATCCCTTCGCCGTCGAGGTCAAGCGTAGAGGTGTCTTTGAGGAACGCCGTTCTGTTGAAGTTTTCTTTGCCCTCGACAATGTGGCCATCGTTTCGTTGTCGCATGTTGGCAATCTCGATAGCGCGTTCACGTTCACCAACCGCGGTAGCGAACATATTGTAATCGACGCTGTGCTCGTCTCATACTACCAGACCTTCATGCGGGAGCGGTTCGAACGCATTCTCCTACCTGATTTTGAGAACCACCCAAGCACTTCTGGAAATTCCTCAAGCCTTGCTCCAGGAGCGGCATTCATGGTGAGAAATGTCGGAGAGCCGTTTGGACCGTTTAGCCGGATGACACCGATGACGGTGATCTGCTGTGTTCGCCTCGCCTAAACTCACAATAGGGCACCTCGAAAAATCGCAACTTTGAAAATCCCCCTTCAATGAATTCAAAGGCTTACAACGGAAAATTTGCCGAAAATTGGCATTTTTAGAGGTTCCCAATAAGACAAGGACAATCACGATGAGCCGTATCACGATCGTGTCGCCAGCCCCCATTCACGGATCCGGCGGCATAAGCACGATTCTGAACTACGCTAAGGCGCTCACTGGCTACGGTCATGACGTTGCCGTATCCTTCTTGAGCGACGGCAGGCCGATCGACGACAACATCTCGTCCGTCGTCGAAAAGTATTATGGGATTGCGGGTTTCGAGGGGGGGCAACTTTCCTCACGGCCTCGTCGATAGCGACCTTGTTGTGGCGACACGCTGGGATACGCCGCGCGCGAAACTGTATTCATTATCGTGGGCCCGTCGTCCACCTCATTCAGGACATCGAGGGCTGGTTCAATCCGGTTGGCGACGTGTACTTACTTGCTAGAACAACTTCCTGTTCGACACTACATACATCACGCTCGGGCACTGGCTTGCAAAAATGCAGCAGATTCATTCGCCGTACCCTGTTTCACGGTGGATTTTGGGCATGACGACACAGTTTACCGCTGCGAGTCGCCATACGAGAGCCGAAAGAAGCGTATCGCTTTCATCTTCCAGCCGGAAAAACCACGGCGCTGTGCCGGGATCGGTATCGAGGCCTTAGGGATCGTAAAGTCGGCCCGGCCCGATTATGAGATCGTGCTCTACGGTAGCAACGAACCCATCAACACTTGGTTTGCGACGACTAACATCGGGATGTTGCCCCCCGCGAACTCAACGAACTCTATAATTCGTGCCGAGCGGGATTGTGCATCAGCGCGTCGAACCCCTCACGCATTCCTTTTGAGATGCTCGCCTGCGGGTTGCCCGTGGTTGACATTTATCGGTCCAATAACCTTCACGACTACAGAAGCGGTCTGCTGACGCTTGCGCACCAAACGCCCAAATTATCGCTAAGGCGATCATTCAGGTGATCGACAACAACTCGCTCGGCAGCCGGCTCTCCGTAGGGGGCGAGAAGTTCAGCAAGGGGCGCTCCCTAAATCGCGAGACCGCCCAGTTCGCCCAGTTCATCAATAAGGTTCTCGCTGGTGAGAAACCCGAGCCGCGGGTTGACCTCGAACCGACATTCCATGACAACCCTGTCGTTGCGGAGGCCTATGAAGTCGACCGCGTGCTCGCGTTCTGTGCCCAGCAGTTCGATGCGTTCCAGATCGAGCGCACGCACCAGATGAAGTCGGTGCAAGCGGGCGCCGAACACTCGCCCTACCCGAATGTTGTGCCTTGGTCAAAACTCGCGGGTGTGAAACGCACGAGTGAAGTTCCGGAGACCATGGAGTGGGATACAGTGACGCTCGAGCCGGGCGATCATATTCAGTTACATCCGGCCGCCCGCCCGAGCCTACCACCGCAGTGATCCCGAACGCGGCACCCAAGGGCGTCCGCGGCCTTGCCGCAATCGTCCGTCTGGCCAACCGGAAGTCAGATCCGATGGAGTTTGCGATGGCTCTCTCGCCCTCGCTGGGGGATCCCGACACGATCGAACTGCCTGCGATTCTCTGTGGAACTCCGAAACCGGAAGTGGCTGGTTGGAGGTGTCGCCCGGGAGGGATGTCATGCTGACGATTGAACTCGATGACCCATCTTTGTCAAAGATGGATATCCATATCGCTACGCGAACGGCAAGGGACTCGACGATTCATTTCGCTTGGTGCCGCTGGATGGCGTTCCTCGTCCTCGGGTCAGATGAAGAGCCAGTGTCATGATTAGGCTGGTTGTGAGAATTAGTGGCCGACGGGTTTTTGGCTGGGCTTACGACGACAAGGGTCAGTACGAACCCCATGTCGTGCAGATCCGCCAAGGGGACGTGATACTTGACCGCAGGCTTGCAAATTTGAGCCTTCGAGAGAATGTATGGCCGTGTGTACCAAGGGAATATGCGCGGTTCGGCTACGATTTCCTCGTCGATCCGAAACGGCTTCTGCTGTCGGAGCATCCCCTCGTTGTTGCCGTGGAAGGAGACAATACCACGCGGGTCATTACAATCGAGAGCCGCGAAGTTATAGGACGGATACTGGAATTTCATGTAGATGACGTGAGCCATGCTGGGTTCCATGGATGGTGCTGGAATCCGCTCTATCCCAATGCTCCGCAAACACTCTTGTTCGAAGCTCCCAGTTCCTTGGAGCGCTCCGCGCGATTCCGGATGACGATCAAGGCCCACCTGTTCCGCGAGGACCTCGTGCGCTTCGGTCTGGTCAACGGTCACTGTGGCTTCCGTACTCGGTGGCCCACCTCGCTGTCGCCGGCTTCGCGCCGGCAAGCAGTCTTGCATCTGGGCGATCGAAGCGTTGATCTCGGCGCAAAGTATTCGCGGCTAGATACCATGGGGCATCTTGCATTGCCGGGAGGCATAACCAGCTTCTAACCGGGATTATACAATGCCCTGACGATTGCGGCGTGCAAACTGCAACATTCGGGTAATCTATTTCTGCTTTCGCGAACTTGGGGAGTTTTTTTGAGGTGAGCGTCCGGTCAGTGCGCTCTGACGCGGCGCCGGGGGCGAACGCCGACAAAGCCGCCCTTCGTCAACGGGCTGTTATACCGCGTCCCTGAAAGGCTGACTCTCGTTGGGGATTTGCAAATCGCGTGAACTCTGAATCAGTGTGGCGAACAAAGGAGGTTCGCCATGCCTATTCCGTAAGCGCCCGGTGTGGGCGACCTTGAAGGCGTTGTGATCGCCATGGGAGTGTTTCTGTGATTGCGGGCGATCGTGTCCGCTTAAATTACGCGGACACTTATTTTGGCGGATCAGGGCAAACGCAAGCGGCGGAGCTACTCGAAGGCGTTCAAGCGTCGGGTGGTTGCGGAGACGCTGGAGCCCGGTGGGTCGGTTGCGGCGGTGGCGCTCGGGCATGGCCTCAACGCCAACATGGTATTCATCTGGCGCCGTGATCCGCGGTTTGGTCCGGGTCGGGACGTGACAGAGTTTCTGCCGGTCGAGGTCAAACCGGCGGAAGTGGTGGTCGTGATGAACGGGCTGACGCTGCGGTGCCGGTCAGATCGGGATCGCCCTGGCGTCGGGGCACCGCCTAACGCTGAGCGGCGCCTTCGACGTCGATGTCGTGCTGCGTCTGGCCAAGGGCTTGGCTGGGTCATGATCCCGGTGCCGGCATCGACGAAGGTGTGGCTGGCGGCCGGGGTGACCGACATGCGCAAAGGGTACAACGGGCTGTCGGCGCTGGCCGAGAAGGTTCTGAAGCAGGACCCGTACTCGGGCCACCTGTTCGTGTTCCGTGGTCGTCGCGGCGATCTGATCAAGGTGGTGTGGTGGGATGGCCAGGGAGCGTGTCTGTTTTCCAAGCGCCTGGAGCGCGGGCGGTTCGTCTGGCCGTCGCCGGCGCATGGGCGTGTGTCGGTAAGCCCGGCGCAACTTGCGATGCTGCTGGAGGGGATCGACTGGCGGGCGCCGCGACGGACCTGGCGGCCTTTGACGGCGGGATAGTCTCTAAACAAAATCAGAAGATAGGTCTTGGGGATTCCCCGAGGCGCACATTCGGCTATAAAATGGCCATGATGGAAGACGCCTCGACGCTGCCCCAGGACCCCGCCGAACTGCGCCAGGCAGCGGTCAATCTGGTTGCCCTGGTGAAGTCCCAGGCGCTGCAGATCGAGAAGCTCAAGCACGAACTCGCGGGACACCGCCGACACCGGTTCGGGTCGACGTCCGAGACATTGGATCAGCTTCAGTTGCGCCTGGAAGACGAGGAGATCGCGGCGGCAAAGGCGGACAAACCCGCACCGGCCGACACGAGCGAACCCAGGGCCAAGCCGAAGCGCAAACCGCTCCCGGCCGATCTGCCGCGCCACACCGAAGTGCTGTCGCCGGGCGATGCCTGCAGCAAGTGCGGCGGCAAACTCAAGACGCTGGGTGAGGATGTCACCGAGGAACTGGAGTACGTCCCCGGCCGCTTCATCGTGAACCGCATCGTGCGCCCGCGCATGGCCTGTGCCGTGCTGTGAGGCGATCTGCCAGGCGCCGCTGCCGTCGCGTCCGATCGAGCGGGGGCGTCCCGGGCCCGGTCTGCTCGCCCATGTGCTGGTCTCGAAGTATGGCGATCATCTTCCCCTCTACCGGCAGTCCCAGATCTTCGAGCGCAATGGCATCGATCTCGACCGCTCGACCCTGGCCGATTGGGTCGGCAGATCGGCAGCCCTGCTGGAGCCGCTGGCCGACGCCATCGGCAGGCATGTGCTGAAGGGACAGGCAATCTTCGCCGACGACACTCCTTTGAAGATGCAGGCGCCTGGCAACGGCAGAACCAAGACCGCGCGGATCTGGACCTATGTCCGCGACGAGCGTCCTTGGCTCGGCCAGGCGCCACCGGCTGCGTGGTACCAGTTCACCGTCGATCGAAAGGGCGCAGCACCCCGCCAGCCATCTGTCCGACTACAAGGGCTGGATGCACGCCGACGGCTATGCCGGCTTCAACGAACTTTATCGATCGGGTGGCATATCCGAGGTGGCGTGCCTGGCGCATATCCGGCGCAAGTTCACCGATGTGTTCCAGGCCGAGGGCTCGACCATCGCCGAAGAAGCGATCCGTCGCATCGCCGGACTATACGGCGTGGAGAAAGAGGCCCGCGGTCTTGTGCCCGATCAACGTGTCGAGATCCGTCAGGCGAAGGCCAAACCGATCTTCGAGGATCTCGAAGCCTGGCTGCACGCCCAGCTCCCGAAGATCTCCGGCAAATCCGAACTGGCAAAGGCGATCCGCTACGCCCTGACCCGCATGAGGCGGCTGCGCCCATACCTCGACCACGGCTTCCTGGAGGCGGACAACAATTCTGCCGAGCGATCCATGAAGCCAGTCGCCCTCGGCCGGAAGAATTACCTCTTCGTCGGCTCCGAAGGTGGCGGCAAATCAGCCGCCATCGCCTACACCCTGATCGAAACCGCCAAACTCAACGGCGTCGATCCGCAGGCCTGGCTCACGGATGTCCTCGGCCGCATCGCCGACCACAAGATCACCCGTATCGACGAACTGCTCCCCTGGCGTTACGCTGAGACCTGAGCGTAACCGGCGAAACGCCATCGCGCCAGAGCGCCTTCACCGGACGGTCACGTTCCGAATGCCCGCGCGCCACCGCCGCAACCGACGCGCCGGCCTCCAGCGTCTCCGCAACCACCCGACCCTTGAAAGCCTTCGAATAGCTCCGCCGCTGCCACCTGAGCCGATCCGCCACCGTAAGTGTCCGCGCAATTCAAGCGGACACGATCGCCCGCCATCGCGCCAATATCTCCATGCCGATCACTGGGGGCTCAAGAGCGGGTTCCCCGGACGGTCACCCTATTCCACTGCGCGGTGATTTTGATGCGGCTCGGGTGCGTGCAATTGCCCGCAGATCCAAAGACGCGCCACAAGCGCGTCGGCTGCTTGCCCTGGCTGCGACCTATGACGGTGCGACGCGCACAGACGCATCGAAGATCGGCGGCGTGACGCTGCAGATCGTTCGCGACTGGGTGGTGAGGTTCAATGCCGAAGGCCCGGATGGTTTGATCAACCGCAAGGCGCCCGGCCAACCTTCGAGGCTCAACGATGCGCAGCGTTCTGCGCTCATGAGGATGATCGAGAGCGGCCCTATTCCTGCGATACATGGGGTCGTGCGGTGGCGGCTGGTCGATCTGTGCCAGTGGATCTGGGAAGAGTTCAGGATCATCGTCGCCAAGCAGACCTTGAGCCGGGAACTTCGCGCCATGGGCTATCGCAAGCTGTCGGCCCGTCCCCGTCATCATGCTCAGGCCGACGGGGTCATCGAAGATTTTAAAAAAAGTTCCCGGCGCGTCTGGCGGAGATCGCACGCGAGAGGGGCATCAAGCCCGAGCGCATAGAGATATGGTTCGCTGATGAGGCCCGTATCGGGCAGAAGAACAAGATCACCAGACGCTGGGCTCGGCGCGGCACACGGCCGTCAGCCCCGAATGATCAGCGCACCGCCTCGACCTATATCTTCGGCGCCATCTGCCCAAAGGAGGGAAAGGGAGCAGCCCTTGTGCTGCCGTCCTGCAACACCGAAGCGATGAACCTGCACCTGGCCGAGATTGCCACCTAAGTCACCCCCGGCGCCCATGCTGTCATCATCCTCGATCAGGCCGGCTGGCATCTCTCAAACTGGCTCAACGTCCCTGCAAACATCACCCTCATGCCCTTGCCGTCCAAGTGCCCGGAACTGAACCCGGTCGAAAACGTCTGGCAGACCGTATGTTCGTTGCGCGCGGGTCTGTTGCCGGCAAAACTGGGTGTCGACCAAGGTGAGGTCAAAAATACCGGCCCGGTTTTACACAATGGGGATGAGCCATGCAGGAAGGAATACGATTGCTTTTATTGGTCTCGATACGTCCAAGATGAAAATCTCGGTGGCGTTGGCTGAGGACGGTCGCCAAGGCGAGGTCCGATTCTTCGGAGATATCGACAGCACACCGGACGCGGTGTGTCACCTCGTCAGCAAATTGAGCGGCAGGTACAGCAAGCTTGCATTCTGCTATGAAGCTGGACCGACAGGGTACGGCCTGCACCGCCAAATCGTGGATCTCGGGCATGATTGTACGGTCATCGCTCCCTCGCTTATCCCCAAACGACCGGGCGATCGCGTAAAGACCAACCGACGGGACGCTGTCACACTCGCTCGACTTCATCGAGCCGGCGAGTTGACGGCAATCGGGTGCCGGATCCGGAGCATGAGGCTGTTCGCGATCTCGTGCGGGCACGCGAAGCCGCCATGGAAGATTTGCGTGAGAAACGACAGCATCTGCAATCTTTTCTCCTGCGCCATGGTCGCATCTATCCCGGCCTCAGGGCTCGGACGCAGGTGCATGCGCGCTGGCTGTCCAATCTCAGCTTTGCGCATCCAGCTCAGTACCTGGTGCTACGGGAGTACCGACAAGCGATTGAAGACGCCGAGACGCGACTTGACCGCCTGACCCAGCACGTCACCGCTCTGGTGTCGTCATGGTCGATGGCGCCGGTGATCGAGGCTTACCAAGCCATGCGCGGCGTGGCTTTCATCACGGCGACCACCTTCGTGGCGGAGATCGGCGACGTGCGCCGCTTTGAGACACCGCGTCAGTTAATGGCCTATCTGGGCCTGGTTCCTTCGGAGCGCTCGACCGGTGATCAGGTCCGACGTGGCGGCATCACGAAAGCCGGCAATCCAAGAGCGCGCCGGGTCCTGATTGAGGGAGCCTGGACCTATCGCTTTCCGCCCCGGGTGAGCCGGCCTCTCGAGGTGCGCCAGGAGGGCTTGCCGAAACCGGTGCGTGACATTGCCTGGAAGGCGCAGGTCCGTCTGTGCGCTCGCTACCGCCGTCTCATCGCGGCAGGCAAACGCCAAACGCTGGTCACCACTGCGATCGCGCGCGAAATGGCAGCCTTTCTGTGGGCCAAAGGACGCGAGGTCGAGCCACGCTCTGCCGCGTAGAACGGGCGAACTCACCTTGATTGCAAAGGACCAGACGGAACCAAACTGACATCTGCCGTTGCGCAGCGCCGGAGGCAGGGCCTCGGTGGGAATCCTCGTATGAATTGTGTGGCCGATGGTTCTTCATCGACGCCCGCTGGCAGATCGAGGCAGCCCCAGACGAACCCACGGAAATGCGGTAACCAACCCGCGCATCAGAGTCTGCTCAACCGTCGTCTTTAAGGCTCTGTCTCCAGCACTGCGCAGCCGCTCTATGCCGCCTGATCCCCGAGGTTCTCCGCAGGGACAGCTCACGTTTGGCTAAAACAGTTGACGACGAACATCAGAGTTCATGCGCGACAACTGGCTGTCCAATCGCGTATTTACCTCCTCCGACAATCTCCTCTATCACTGCTGCGAAGCCTGGAACAGGCTCATCGATGAGCCTTGGCGCATCATGTCCATCGGCCTGCGCAATTGGGCGCACCGGTTCTGATCAGAGAGACTGGGTATAAGGGAGACCTGTGCGCGGATAGCGGTTTGTATTGATTTCGTTCCAGTTTTTGGCGTAATTACCCACCCCCTTGCGAAAACGGATTGGTTCTGAATCACTGATGGGATGAGTCGCGATGATCTTGAGAAGCTGACGAAGGAAAACTGGTTGAGCTTGTTTTGAAGCTGCAGCGGCCGGCGGAGGGTCTGGCACATCGTCGAGGCCGCGTCGACGGACAAGAAGGAGAGGCGGGAGAACTCGGAACCGGGCGGCGCGAAGCCGGGGCACAAGGGTTATTTCCGCGCGCTCGCCGAAGTTGCCGACCGGACCACGGATCACCGGCCGGATCGCTGTTCGGGTTGCGGGCATATCTTTGAAACGGACACGGTCGGCGCTGTGATCGGCGAATACGACCGCGTTGACCTGCCGCTGATCGCGCCGATTGTCGATCGCCATCGCCGTCTGGCTGTTGTCTGCCCGCGCTGCGGTGCCCGGACGAAGGCCGCTCAGCCGGAAGCGGCGACTGGTTCGCCGTTCGGGCCGAACATCCAGACGCTGGCTTTGTACATGAAGCATTTCCAGCATGTCTCCTATCAGCGGCTGGAGCGGCTATTCGGCGATGTGTTTGGGCTGAAGATCAGCCAGGGCGCCTTGGGCAACATATTTGCGCGCGGGCGCCCGGCGTTTGCGGCGCGCAAGGCCGACATTCTCGCCCGGCTGCGCCAGGCCGAGGCCGTGGCCAGCGACGAAACCGGGGTGCGGATCGAAGGCATCAACGCCTATCATTGGGTGTTCCGCTCACCTGATTGGTGCTGCACGAGGCCGCCTTCAGCCGGGGCGCACAAATTGTTCGCGACGTCATGGGCGGCCATCGTCCGCGCTTCTGGACCTCGGATCGGTACGCGGCCCAGCAGAACCACGCCGAACGTCAACAGACCTGTCTGGCCCATCTGGCGCGCGACATCGCCCGCGTTGTGGAGGTCGGCGACGAAAAGATCGGTTTGCGGCTCAAACTCTGGATTGATGATGTTTTCGCCTTCGCCCGAGGGCTGGATGCCTGCGCCGCCAGCACGATCAAGCGAAAGCGACGCGGGCTGAATGACCGGATCGCCGATATCCTGCGCGCCCCGACCGGGTGCGACGAGACCCGTGCGGTTCTTAACAAAATCGCCAATGCCCGGGATCAGTTGCTCACCTTCGTTGACGCCCCGGACCTGGTCGAGCCGACCAACAACGGCTGTGAACAGGCGCTGCGGCCATCTGTGATCAATCGCAAGTGGCCCTCGCCATCATTCTCGCTGGCCGAGGCGATGATGGTTGCATCGACAAGCGTGCCGGTCTTTACGCGGATCGCCTTTGCCTTGAGATGGCTGGTGATCTCATCAAACAGGGTTTTGTCCAGACCGTGCGCCACAAGCGCTTTGCGAAATCGGACAAAGGCCGTGCGCTCCGGCGTCGGCTCCGAAACAGAAAAGCCGCAGAAGCGTCGGAACGAGGCGCGATCGTCCAGCGCCTCGGCGAGCTTCGCATCGGACAGGTCATACCAGATCGAAAGCAGCATCGCCTTGAACAGCGGCAGCGGTGGCCATGCCGGCTCGCCCCTGGCCGCGCAGGAAATCACTGCGAGAGCGCGATCGATCGGCACCCAGTCGATCAGCTTTGAAAGCTCATCCGATAACGAACCCTGGCCGCGTTCGATAGCAAATCCAAACTTCTCCTGACCAATGCGCCGACGTCCCATAGCATCCCTCAATCCATTGTTCAGATTGAGGAAATCACAAATCAACACGCCCGTCCAGATATCCGCGCACAGGTCTCATTAGGCCAGCTTTATATGCACTTGATACCAATTTTCGCCGCTGGCAGTGACCGTTGCCTTGCCTTTCAGACAGTTGCGCACAGAGACCCGTTGATCGGGGCGCCAGATAAACAGATCGCCATCCTCGGCTGGCAGGAGTTCCACTGATGCAGCCCACTATACCCATGCTTTTCGCCCTCATTCACGCTGCCAAGCAAAAACACAACGCCAGTTTTCTTCACCACGCCGAGCATGGCCTCTATGGCTGTCATCGGGTCATATCCGTGGTCCAACGCATTACGACAGTATACTATATCGAAGAGGCCCAGGCCATATTCCTGTAAGCGTTCTGCTTCGCCCTGCCTCGTGCGCAGCCAAGGGCAGACGCCATGCTCATCCAATTTCTGATTGTAAAAATCTGCAAGTGGATCGATAGCGACAATCTCGATATTTGGCGGCATGCCCTTCTTTCCAATGTCAGTCACGGGCCCCGCACCAACGTCGAGAATGCGTGTCAGGCCCGAGATGTTGACATACTTCTCGAGGTGAGCCGAAAATGGCCACCGACCTGCAGCTCGATGCTTGAGAGAATCCCTGTATTCGGGAATTTTGCCACTCTCAGGACCTGCGTCCAAAAAGTCTCCTCTTTTGGGTAAATTTTTCGTCCAAAGCAGTTTCATGTCCACTGATATTTTCCTCCTAACTCATCAATTACTCAGAATTACATTTAATTTGTTCAATAGTATCCAGTTTAATAATTGATTTATTACTGATCGACTCGAGTGGTATGTCAGAGTGACCAACGGCCAGAGCTTCACGATAAAGTTCTTCCAATTCCTGCTGGCATTCCGCATAGAGGTTGTCGGTGATCGACTGTGCCCACTGCGGCAGAACCTTTTTTGCCGCCTCGGTTCGTGGGCGCTATGGGCGTTATCAATTCCTCCGCCGCGCAATGAAAGCCCCAAAGACCGAACAATCAAACCCGGTTCGCGTTCAAGCGAATCCATTGAAACGAAAATGAGACGTTTGCCGACCCTCTTCTTGAGACCAATGTAGTAGTCAACAATGATCTTCCATCTTGAGGCGCGTTCCGCGAATGCCTCGCCAAGAGCAGGCGGATCGGCTTTGCCCTTCAAGATGTTCGTATCCCAAGACCGGATCATGCTTTCGATGGTCTGCTTCGGGTGTCTGAAGGTGAACGCCGCCGGCGAAGACGCGAAAAGGTCAAGAAGGAGCGCTGGAATTCATTGTTGAGGCCATAGAGAATTTCCTTGGAGACCCATAGCGTCCCAGTCCTTTGGCACGGAGCAGAAGAGACGGTCGATCATGCATCGAAGTTCATCACGGACGGTTCCTTTGTCAAGGCAATTCAGCCAAGGCAATTGGGGAGATCCGTCGCGCATCTGGGCGATGAGCATTTGATCACTCGGATCCGAAAAATGTTCAAAAACAATATGTTTGAGGCGATGGCTCTCCTCATATCGGCGCAAACTATTGAGCAAAGGCGTAAGGAAACCATCGTGCTCGCCCCAAATCCAGACCTCGGTATTGAGGCTAATCAACCGCTGGAGATGGGTCGAGCCGCAGCGGCCCGTACCAAAGATGAAAACAGGCCTCATCTCGTTGCTTTCATTCGTTCGTCGCTTATGTCTGGAACGCACAAGAATGTATGCGCACGCCCCGCCAGGATGCTCCCGCGTCCTCAACCTTAAGCCCCGCTGCTGAAGCCATCCTACGCAGGCTCTCGACTATGAAGAGCCACCACCGCGGACCAAAATCTGGTTGACCGT
>CAVVDT010000015.1:0-398211 GCA_963747005.1 uncultured Alphaproteobacteria bacterium
CAACTGGGCAGAAATGCGACACCGTTATCAACCCAAAGTCGCATTGGTGGCACCGGTCATTTTCTGGGGGTGAGAATCGCGAGCGCCGTTCGACGGACCGGGAAGCTGGCACCGGCCGGAACGTACGACTGTTCACCCAAACGTATCTGTCCAAGATCGGCCATGTTCCGCGCGCCATATCTGGTAGTCTCGATTGCAGCTCTGTTATCCCGCACCGCCGCATGAAGGCGTACGTCGCATCATAAAATGAAGGATCGCGTGTGTGACCGCCGCCCTCGGAGCCGACAAAGAGGTAGTTTTTGCGGTCGAGGGCCATCGCCCGTTCATTCTGCCCATGTCGGCGAAGAGCGGGAAGTTCATTATCGTTGGCATCCCTATTTCGGCCGGAAGGTCATCGTGCGGCGGGTAGAGCAGCGGGGGACTGGTCAGTTTCTCAAGGTGGAAGGCCCCTCTGGCATTGTCGTCTCGATTCCTGGCTGGATGGTGGATCCCCTCGTCTGCGTCGATATGAGAATTGGCCAGCCACAGGTTGATCTTGCGGCGCTGTCGGAACTCAAGAGGCTGGTCACGCTGAGTGCTGTTCCCACAAACTCCCCGAGCGATAATGGAATCGCAAGGGAGGCAGTCGATGAAGCACCACAACGCGCCTGTGCCGACCTCGGGCAGGCAGATGAGCCTGATGTTCGAGCCCCGCAAGGTGGACGGGATGAACCACGCGGAGCGGGCGGAGGCCATATGGCAGATGCCGCTGGCAACAATGCGCACCAGCACCTCGTCATCGCGCGGCCCATCGATCTCCAGCGTCTCGATCGACAAGGGACGGCCGACGCCGCGCGAGATGGCTGCCCTGATCGTTCGGGTGCCGCCTGCCCCACATACGGATGTCCGACCCACCATGTCCGCCCTCGTCATTCGAGCTCTTCCCTTAGCGGTCGCTGACCCTGGTCTTCGGGACGGACAGCCCTCTGAACTATTTTGGCGTCGGGCGCTGGAGCCAGCTTTATCCGATCATAAGCTGGCATCATCCACCAACTCCACAAGTTCCAATAAGCTTGATCCGCAATTCCGATAATTGAGTTCCGACGCATAGGGACCGCCGGTCAGCCGCCAACAAGAGCTCCATCAGAACAAGGTCGGAATGCTGCATCAATGCAATCAGGTATTCACGGATTGGAAAGACGGCTTGTAAGCCACCACTTCTACCTCGACACGCACATCGACCAGCAACTGGTTCAAGACAGCCGAGCGGGCTGGCGGGTCGTCGGGGAAGTACTCTGCATAGGTTGCGTTGAACCCGGCGAAATCCTCGGGCTCGCGTAACCACACCATGGCTTTGACGACATCGGATAGCTCACAACCGGCCTCGGCCAGCGTCGCCTTGATCGTCTCGCACACAACGCGAGTCTGGTCTTGGATGGTGCCGGTCGTCATCGGCTGGTCGCCTTCACGTGGCACGACGCCCGTCAGAAACACGAAATCGCCGGCCCGCACAGCTTTCGACAACGAGAGCTTGCGGCCCCGGCTCATATAGGGGCCGCCGATCACCTGCTTGTGCATTGCCATGGGTACCTCCTTCAGCGCCACGGGCGCGCAATGATCTCATCAGCCGACGGCACCGGCTGGTCCCGGAAGAAGGGGTCGAGCAGACCCGCCACGACCGCCGGCGCTTCCACCAGCAGTGAATGCTTGAGAACCGGCAGAATCCTGAGCGTCGAGTCCTTGATCCGATCGTGCATCAGCTGTGACATGCGCGGCGGCGAGCCTTGATCGTAGGCGCCGGTGGCGATGAGGGTCGGCACGGTGATGTCGGCAAGTTCCTCATCGAGGTCCTCGTAGGCCAGCACCCGATAGGCGGCAGCATAGCACGCGGGATCGTTCTCGGCATTGGTCGCAGCGTAGGCTGCGATCCGCTCGGGATGGCTTTCGATGAAATCGTCGGTAAACCAGCGGCTGAGTGAGCGCTGAAAGTGACCACCGGGGATGCCGCTGCGAATGAGATCGACGCGTGCGACGACACGCTCGCGCTCTTCGGCCGTGCGCCCGGCGACAGCACTGAGCAGTGCCAGGCGGTCCACACGGTCGCCGTGATCGATGGCAAAGCGCTGCGCGATCATGCCGCCGAGGGAATGGCCGGCAAGGTGGCAACGCCTGAAGCCGACGTGATCGAGCAGTGCCAGCAGATCGGCGCTGTAAAGCTCGAGCGAATAGGGACCGGGCAGGCACGTCGAATCGCCATTGCCGCGCAGATCGTAGCACAGCACCTGGAACCGGCTTTCGAGCCTTGCGACGACATCGGCCCAATTGTCGAGGCGTGAGCCGACACCATGGATCAGCACCACCGGCGGGCCCTGGCCGGTGATCTCGTAGCGGGTGGTGAGTGCGCCGTTGGTGAAGAATGCCATCGTCTGTGTCTCCAGTTCAACTTCCCGGCGTATCATGAAGCGTAACGGCATCGGCGGAGCCCCACGTCGCCACTACCGCATCACCGACGGCAAAGCGTCGCGCCGGGTCGCCGTCGGCCTGTTGCACGGCGGTGAGATGGCTCCCGCCAGCGAGCGAAATCACGTATTTGCGCGAGCTGCCCATGTAGATCACCTCCTCGACCTGCCCGCTGAGCCGGTTCTGTGGATCGGGCGCCGCCAGGGATGTGCGAGCTAGCCGGACGCGCTCCGGCCTGACCGAGATCAGCACCGCCGTGCCGGCGGCCGCAAGCGGGTCCGTTGACCGAGCCGTGAGGCGTTGGCCCATCATATCGATCATGCAGGTATTCCCCCCGGCCTCGATCACCCGGCCAGCGAGAATGTTCGACTCGCCGATGAACTCTGCGACGAAGCGCGTCGCCGGCTGCTCGTAGAGCACGTCCGCTGCGCCGATCTGCTCGATCCGGCCAGCGTTGAACACCGCGATGCGGTCGCTCATGACAAGCGCCTCGTCCTGGTCGTGGGTGACGTAGATGATCGAGACCCCGAGCCTCTCGTGGAGATGCTTGATCTCGATCTGCATCTGCTCGCGCAGCCGCTTGTCGAGGGCACCGAGCGGCTCGTCCATGAGCAGCAGCTTCGGTTCGAATACGATGGCCCGGGCGAGGGCGATGCGCTGCTGCTGGCCGCCCGAGAGCTGGCGCGGGTAGCGATCGGCGTGAGCCGGCAACTCGACCAGCTTGAGGACGGTTTCGACCTTGCGCGCGATCTCGGCCTTGCCGACCCCTCGCATCTCGAGCGGAAAGGCGACGTTGCCGGCGACCGTCATGTGGGGAAACAGTGCATAGTTCTGGAATACCATGCCGATGTCGCGCTTGTAGGGGGGAAGCGGGCCGATCGGTCGGCCGGACAACATGATGCCGCCCGAGGTCGGCATCACGAGGCCGGCGATCATCTGCAGCGTAGTGGTCTTGCCGGAGCCCGAAGGTCCAAGCAGGCTGAGGAATTCACCCTCCGCGAGGTTCAGTGAAACAGCGTCGACGGCAGTCACCGCGCCATAGACCTTGCGTACTTCGTGCAGCTCCAGCAGACCTGTGGTCATCGCGCGCGCTCGGCTGCGAGTTCGTCTATCTGGCGGGTGTCGGCAGGTTTCTTACGTTGGCGATACAGCAGGGTCTCGATCAGCAGGACGCTCAGCGAGAACACGAGGATGATGGTGCCGATAGCCGCGATTGTCGGATCGACATCGCCGCGGACATCCGACCACATCTGCACGGCGACCGGGCGGACTGTCGGCGAGGACAGGAATATCGACACGATCAACTCGTCGAACGAGACGACCATGGCAAATAACAGGCCCGACAAGACGGCCGGCAGGATCAGCGGAAACGTCACGCGCCAGAACGCACGCCAGCGCGTCGCTCCAAGCGTCAGCGCCGCGCTCTCGAGTTGGTCGTCCACGAGGCGTAGCGACGCAAGCACGGTGAATATGACGTAAGGGATCGTGAGTGTTGTGTGGGCGAGGATCAGGCCCGTCACCGTGCCCTCTACACCCCAGATGCGGAAGACGGCGAGCATCGAGGCTGCCGTAATGATCACCGGCACGATCATCGGCGCCATGATGAAGCCGGTGATGATGGATGTGCCGGGCAGCCGCCCGCGCGCCAGCCCGACCGAAGCCGCAGTGCCGACAACCGTTGCCGTTAGCGCACTCGGGATCATCACCTTGGCGCTGGTTGAAAACGCACTGGCCCACAACGGGTTGGCGAACAGCTTGGCATACCACTGTAGCGAGAATCCGGGAGGCGGGAAGGTCAGGAATGGCGCCGACGAGAACGAAATGATGACCACAATTACCATCGGCGCGATCAGAAACGTGATGATGAGGACGCATAGCGCTGCGCGCACCCGTGGCCACACCATGTCAGCCCGCAAGAGCATGCTCACTGCCCCTCCCGCGTCGACGATCTTCTGCACGAACACGAACGTCGCAGTGGTGCCCAGAAACAGAATGAGGGCCAGCGCGCCCGCCAGCCCCCAGTCGCCGAAGTCGGCGACCTGCATCTCGATCAATTGCGCAATCATCATGTCACCGGGCCCACCGAGCAGCGCGGGAGTGATGTAATATCCAAGCCCCATCACGAACACCAGCACCGAGCCGGCTACCAGCCCGGGCAGGCTCAGCGGCAGGTAGACGCGACAGAAGTTGCGCACCGGCGGCGCCCCCAGGCCGGCGGCGGCGCTCGACAGGGTCGGGTCGATTCGGCTCAGTACCGCATAGAGCGGCAGGATCATGAACGGCAGCAGGACGTGGGACATGCCGATCAGGACGCTGATGCGGTTGTAAATCAGTGTCAGCGGCGCGGCTATGACTCCAAGATCGAGCAGCATGTTGTTGACAAGGCCCTTTCTCTGCAGCAGCACCATCCAGGCAAATGTGCGCACCAGAATGCTCGACCAGAACGGGACCAGCACCACGAAGATAAGCAACCGCTTCAGCCGGTCGCTGGCGTGCGCCATCGTGTAGGCGATGGGATAGCCCAGCGCGGCACATATCGCCGTCACCGAGCCGGAGATGACAACGGTATTCCACAGCGCCTTCAAGTAGACCGGCGCCACGATCAGCTTGTGAAAATTCTGCAATCCCAGATGCGGTTCGGTGAAGCTGCGCATGAGCAGCCACGAAACCGGATAGGCAAACAGCACCGCCACGATCACAATGGCCGGTACAACCAGCCATCCTCGAGTTTCGCGCATCTGGTTCATCTGGAGAAGCACCGGTTGCCGCAAGTCGCACCAAGCCCCATCAGGGACGGGTCCGACTTGCCTGCATCTGACCAGCAGCGACGAATGCCGCGAAGCAATAAGCCCGGCCTATGCCGTCTGCGGCATCTGCCGGGCGCTGCATCACGACAGTTTCCACTCGGCCCACCGATCGGCAAGCTTCTTGTAGTTGTCGCGCCAGTATTCTGCATTGACGGGGAAACCCTTGGCAAGATTGCTCGGCTCCGTCGAAAGCCATGGCGCGACCTCGGGTTTGATCAGCTTGAAGGCGGCCGGGTTGGTCGGCGCTAGCGGCATGATGTTCGCGACGGTCGCCTGGCTTTCCGGCTGCATCATCTGTGCAATCAACGCCATGGCGGCATCTTTTGCCTTGGAACCCTTCGGTACGACGAGGTAGTCGACCGACTGCAGGTTTTGGTTCCATTCGATGCCGATTTTGGCGCCCTTCTGGGCGGCGTCGTATATGCGGCCATTGTTGAGGATGCCGAGGCTGCACTCACCGTCGATCATGAGCTGTTGCGACTGCGAGTTGGTCGTCCACCAGACACTCGATGCCTTGAACGGCTCGAGTTTTTTCAAGGCGCGGTCGACATCAAGCGGATAAAGCTTGTCCATCGGCACACCGTCGGCAAGGAGCGCGATTTCGAGCATCGGGTTTACACGATCGCGCAGCGCGCGCCGGCCTGGGAATTTCGCTGTGTCGAAGAACTCCGCCCACGACTTGGGATGGTTGCCGTTCGCGAAGGTCTCGCTGTTAAAGGCGATGTTGTAGGACCATACGATGTCGGCAATGCCGTACTCGTTCACATACTGCGGCGGGAAATTGCTCGTATCGACGATGCTGGTATCGATCTTCTCGAACAGACCGTCCTTGGCGGCATTATAGAGGAAGTCGATCGTCACATCGACGACATCCCAGGTCGGTGCGCCGCCTTCGATCATCGTGCGCAGCTTGGCGTAGTTGACCGGGCCGTCCTGAATGACGACCGCGCCGGTCTTTTCCGCAAACGGATCGCAATAGCCTTTTTTCGAGGCTTCCTGATAGATGCCGCCCCAACTGGCGAACACGACCTTCTGACCTGCGTAACTGCCTTGCGCAAAGGCGGGCAGGGTCAATCCGCCCACACCCGCCGCCGCGGCGACTGATGCGCTCATTCTCAGTAACTGGCGCCTGTTGATGTGCGCAGGGCCCGTCAAGATATTGGGTCGCTTTTGATCCATGACTTATCCTCCTTGGATTGGAATTAGCGTCTGGTGTCGTTGTCACCACTGCTTTTTTTGCTCTTGTTGCGAAAATGCGGCATCACCTCGCGGATGAAGAGATCCAGCGAGCGCTTGGCGACCTCGTGGCGAAGCCCGAACGAGGCGCCGTAGCAAAAGGTCTCGACACCACATTCCTCATAGAATTCGAGCTTGCGTATGACCTCCTCGGGCGTGCCGAAGATCATGTAATCGCGAATGTTCTGCGGCTCATATTCGCCGCGATTGGCGATCGTGGCGTAGTCCACGGGCGAAGGAAAACCATTGCGCACCACGCCTATGTTCTTGAACAGGTTCTCGAAGTGGCGCCCGTAGTCGATCGAGGCCTGTACCGGCTCTTTCCAGCCGTCCGCGGTATCGTAGACACAGGTGCGGCGCAGCATCAGGAAGCGCGGACGTGATACGCCGGGATTATCGCTGAGTGCTTCCTCGAACTTGTCGGCGAGAATCTTGACTTCGGCGGGCGGACGCGAGAGCGGGGTGGTCAGGATATGGGCACCGTTCTTGATGGCCCAGTCGAAAGTGCCAGGATCACGCGCGGCAATCCAGATCGGCGGATGCGGCTTCTGGATGGGATGCGGTACGGCTGTGGCGTGGGGAAAGGAGTAGTATTCTCCCTGGTGCTCGTGATCGCCGGCCCACAACGCCTTCACGAGCGGCAGCAGTTCCTTCATGTAGGCGACACCGCGTTGCTGGGGCATGCCGCCGGCCATGCGGTCGAACTCATACTGATAGGCGCCGCGCCCGATGCCTAGCTCGAGGCGGCCGTCACTCATGACGTCGAGCAGGCCGGACTCGCCCGCCAGCCTGATCGGGTTCCAGTAGGGCGCCACCACGACGGCGGTCCCGAGCCGGATCGTCTTGGTGTGCGCCGCCCAGTTCGTGAGGATCGAAAACGGGTTTGGCGCGATGGTGAACTCGATGGTGTGGTGTTCGGGCGTCCAGGCGATCTCGAAGCCACCCTCATCCGCCATCTGTACGAGTTCGAGCGCGCGGGCATTCACGTCGCGCATATCGGTACCTGGGTCGAACCGCTCCAGACTGATACTGATCGAAAACTTCATGCGAGCGGGGCCCTCTTGGGTTATATGCGGCGCACCAGGCGTCACGATTTCATGATGAACGGATCGGCGACGGGGTTCCCCGACACATCGATGAATACGCCCTTGGTGTCGGTGTAGTCGCGGATAGCGTCCATGCCCGCCTCGCGACCGTAGCCGCTGTCCTTGAAGCCGCCGAAAGGCACGAACAGTGATGAAAGCCGGTAGGTGTTCACCCACAACCGTCCGGCGCGCACCTCGCGCACCAGCCGCATCGCACGGCCCAGGTCGCGCGTGAATATACCCCCCGCGAAGGCATAACTCGAACTGTTGGCGATGCGGATCGCTTCCGCTTCGTCCTTGAACCGCAGCACGCTCAGCACCGGGCCGAACAATTCGTGCTCGACGATCGGAAGATCTTCACGATCGCAGCGAACGATGGTCGGAGCGTAATAATACCCGCGCGTGAAGCCCGCCGGTCTGCCGCCGCCCGTCAGCACCTCGGCGCCCATCTCGATCGACCGACCGAGATGACGCTCGATGCGCTCGAGCTGGCCCCTGGTCGCGAGCGGCCCCATCTCGGTGGCCGGCTGCATCGGGTCGCCAACGACGATACGCTTGACCCTGTCGATCAGGCGTTCGAGGAACTTGTCGTAGATCTTCTCGTGCAGGATGAGGCGAGAGCCTGCCGCACAGCTCTGGCCGCTGGCAGCAAAGATGCCGGCGGTGATGCCGTTCACCGCGCTGTCGAGATCGACATCGTCAAACACGATCATCGGCGACTTGCCACCAAGCTCGAGAGACATGCGGGCAATGTTCTTGGCGGAGTTGTGGATGATCTTGCGGGCGGTATCGACCCCGCCGGTAAACGAGATGCGACGCACCAGCGGGTGGCCGGTCAGCGCATCTCCACACGGCATGGCATCGCCCGTCACGACATTGAATACGCCGGGCGGCAAATCCGCCTGCTCGACGAGCCGGGCAAATTCGAGCACCGCCGCTGAGGCCTGTTCGGAGGGTTTCAGGACAACGGTGCAACCCGCGGCCAGCGCCGGGGCGACCTTGAAGGCAGATAGGTGGAGTTGCGAATTCCAGGGCACGATCGCGGCAACCGTGCCGACAGGCTCGCGCAACACCAGGTTCATCGGTTGCTCGAAGCCGGAGGGCGCGACGGAACCCGCCATGGTGTCGGTCAGACCCGCATAGTACTCGAACACCTCGGCGATATTCGCAGCTTGCCACTTCGTCTCGCGCAAAAGCTTGCCGGTGTCGGTCGTCTCGGCGTGGCCGAGGTCCTCGGCCTTGGCCGGGATCAAGGCCGCGATGCGGCGCAGCGCCTTGCCGCGCTCGCGCGGCGCCATGCGCCGCCAGGGACCGTTCTCGAAGGCCTCGTGGGCAGACCTGACCGCCTCGTCGACATCGTCAGCGGTCGCTGCGGCGAAGGAGGTCCAGGTCTCCTCGGTGGCTGGATTGACCGAAGGTATCGTGCGCCCGTCGGAAGAGGGTCGCCAGCGGTTGGATATATAGAGTTGATAGGGTTCGGGTGATGTCGATTTTGCCACGCAACTTCCCCTGACGATAACTGACACGCCCAAGCCATTCGAAACGGCCTTGCCGGCCAAATGATGTTCTCACGCGAAGCCAATGTCATCGCAACGAGATCGCTGTTTTGTGATATGGTATACCGTATTATCATACTGTCAAGTAACGTCATTCTTTGCGAGGATTGTGGTCTTCGCCCGAGCATCCGGGTTCCTGACGCCCGTTTCCCATGGGTCCAAAGGGGGGGCTTTGCGGCCAGGGCGATCCCGCAAAGCAGGCGCCATAGCCACTGGAAATGTCGAACGCCCGACCTGTCGCCGCTCTAAGCTGAGTGCTTGAGAACTCGATCCCGAATGCCCGGGAACCTGCGGCGCCGGGCCTCTCAAGGCGCGTCAGTCTGCGCAGGCGGCGGTCGCTGCTTGCTTTGGCCGACGCGCTAACCGGGCAGTGCCTGTTTCTCTTCCCGAGGGCCGTCGACCGCCATGGCCTTTCGGTTCCAGAATCCCCGCGGCGATCTTGGCGGCCCGGTGTACGTGGTCGACACAGGCCATCTCTGCCAAATCTTCATTTCGCGAGCGTATGGCGTCAACGATCCGCTGCAGCTCTGCGGGGCCAACGACTGTGCGCCCGGGGTCCTTGAGCGTCATCGCCCGAAGATAGCTGATGCGCGCATTCAGCGACTGCACTATGGACCAGGCGACTTGCTTGCCCCCGATCAAGAACAATGTCTCATAGAAGTCCGAGCCCGCCTGGCGAGAGGCATGGAAGTTTGCGGAGGCTAAAGCAACTCTTATGTGTTCAACAAATGTTTGAAGGCGTTCGACATCCGCGTCGGTCGCCCGCCGCGCACAGGCTCGCCCCGCCATGCCTTCCAATATTGCGCGCAATTCATAGATCTGTTCGGTTGTCTCGCTGTCAAGCGTGACGACGGTAGGGCTTTGATGCGAAGGCGTCGTCACCAACCCTTCCGATTCGAGGTGGCGAAGCACTTCGCGCACGATTGAGCGGCTGACCCCAAGGGCCTCGCAGAGGTCGCGCTCAATGAGTCGGTCGCCCGGGCGAAACTGGAAATCCAGGATCGCGTTTCGCAACTTCTCCAGCGCCAGCGCTCGCAGCGTCTTGCTGGTTCGATCTACCCTGAGCCCGTTTGGCGTCGCCACAATCTGTTTCTCCGTTCAGACGTCCACACACCGAACGCCTTTGTACTGGCCTGCTGCCGATTATTCGGGCGCCAGGTTATTCTTACAAATTTCTCAACCAAGTTCGACGGGGTCAAGAGCGCCAAGGCCCGGGACTGTCGTAGCAATCAATTCGATTCAATACACCTGCTGTAGCGCAGAGCCCGGTACATCAGGTCTTGCAGATGGTCCGATCAGTTTCCGGTATAGCATCGTCTCAATCATCCTCTCATCTGAAAACCGAAACCGGGACAGGCTATCGACCGTTGAATTTGCGTGATGGCATAAAGGCTATTGCGAAGGGAATGATCCTTGAAGTTGTCGTGCGGCTTGTCTTCCAGATTGATGCACTGAAGAGATCGCTCACCAAGCGGGCCGTTATCTCTGCCTTGATTCACCAGTTCACGGCGCGGGTATCGGTGATGTGGGCCCCTGAAATCTGCTGAAATGACACAACGATCTCTCCCGGATTACAGGTCTCTTCCACCATGTCTGGTCCAGCCTCGCCTCCGATTTAGCAAGATGCAGCAATACTATCGGCGCGGAGCAATCAGGCGCCCACGAAAGCGGCAACAGCCATCCGCCCGACGAGTTTCTTGACATCACTGTCCTATGGTATACCATCCTACAAGAATACATTAGAAGGCGTTCAGGCACAATGGGGCCACAGGAAAGTACGTTTCGTCGGCGATGCCTTGAACGTATATCCGGGCGCTCGGTTCCACGCCCTCAAAATGCATCGGGGGCGACCCCACCATCGCACAGGAGATCGTCAGCATGAGCCAACGACCTCGGCGGCAGCGAAGATCGGCGTGCGAACCGAGGTGGCGAAACTGGCGGGCGATCCGGACGTGATCATGTTCGCTGTGTCAACCGACCTAGCGCAGGTCCTGTCGGAATCCTTGCGGCAACAATTCGGCATGAACCATGAACACTCTCAGCAAGGACGACATTTCCCAACTGCGACAATCTCTGGGGAAGTTTGTAACCGGGGTCACCGTTGTCACGACCACCGACTCCGATGGGTCTCCCCGGGGCTTTACCGCCAGTTCCTTCACTTCGGTCTCGCTCGACCCGCCTTTGGTACTTGTCTGCATCGACAAGAGCGCCGCCAGCTATGCGACATTTGAGCGGGCGACCGGCTATGCCGTCAACGTATTGAATGCGGATCAGCAACAGATCTCCGTACGCTTTGCTTCCAAGCGCGCCGGCAAGTTCGACGATGTCCAGTGGCGGCCGGGGCCACTGAGCAATCCCCTCCTGTGCGGCGCGGCTGCATGGCTCGATTGCCGCATACACGACCGGATCCTTGCGGGCGACCATTTGATTCTCGTCGGCAAGGTCGAATGGTTCTCGAGCGGCCCGGCTGATCCCCTTGCCTACTTTCAAGGCAGGTATGTTGCCGTTGACATGGGTGCGCCGCGCCCGGACGTGAATATGAGCGCAGCCCTGGTAAGCGCAATCCTCACAACACAAGACTCCCTTTTGCTGCTCCGTGAGCCCTCCGGGGCATTGACCCTGCCTCACAGCATTGGGATTGGCCGCCCTGATCGGCCCGACACGCTCCTGGGCATGTTGCACGGCATGGGTGTCGACGTGGAGTTGCGCTCGGTAATCGGTTTTCTGGACGAACAGCCTGACAGCACCGCATCTGTCGTCATGGATGGCTTGATAAATATTCGGGGCGCAATTTCTGCGGCTTGCGCTCTGGTACCGTTTGCGCAAATCCAGTGGCAGCGATTGGTTGGCCAGGGTGCACGCCGAATGGTTCGCAACTACCTGGAGAATGAGAGGCAGAGCTTTCGGGGCAGCGCTGCCGATGGGACCGGCGGGGGCGCTGCGAAGATTGCAGCCCGGTTCGCTGAATAGACCTGCCTCCGTCAACGCGCGCCACCTCTTTGGGCAAGCGGGTGGATGATGGGTGCGATTCTATGAGATACGCGTCTGATCCGTTCAGCCCATCGGCATCACTGTTCACGAGGTACAATTGAAATGCATTACTCCCCTGTCGGTTCGTCCAACCTGAAGGTTTCGCGGCTGGGGCTCGGTGCGATGGGCATCGGGGACCCGTCATGGCGTGGTTGGGTGCTGGACGAAGCAGCGAGCCGGCCGATCGTCAAGCGCTGCCTCGATTTGGGCATCAACCTGATCGATACTTGCGACTTCTATTCCTCGGGCAAGAGCGAGGAAATCGTCGGCCGGCTGCTCAAGGACTTCATCCCGCGCCACGAGATCGTGCTGGCGACCAAGGCCGGCAATCCCATGGGCAAGGGCCCCAATGCCCGGGGCTATTCGCGCAAGCATCTCATCGAGGCTGCCGAACAGTCGCTGAAGCGCCTGGGCGTGGACTACATCGATCTCTACCAGACCCACATCTGGGATCCGTCCACCAATCTGGAGGAGATGGTCGAGGCCTTCGATGCCCTGGTGCGCTCGGGCAAGGTGCTTTACCTGGGCATCACCGACATGCCGGCCTGGCAGTTCGCCCGGGCCTACTACCACCAGCGCCACAATGGCCTGGCGCGTTTCGTGGCGGTGCAGAACCACTACAATCCCATCTGGCGCGAGGACGAGCGCGAGCTCATGCCCTTGTGCCGGGCAGAGGGCATCGGCCTCATTCCCTACAGCCCCATGGCGCGCGGCTACCTGTGCGGGCGGGCCCGGCGGTCGGGCGCCTCGACGCCGCGGGTCGAGACCGACGACTATGCCGGCAAGCTCTACGGGCGGGCTTCGGACGAGGCCGTTGCCGATGCGGTAGAGGCCGTGGCGATGGCACGCGGCCTGGCGCCCGCCCAGATCGCCCTCGCCTGGACCGCATCGCGGCCCGGGGTGACGGCACCAATATTCGGTCCCACGCGCCTTGAGCATGTGGATGCCGCCATTGCCGCCCTGGACATCGTTCTGGAGCCCGAAGAGATCCGCCGGATCGAATCCGCCTATGTCCCCCGCCCGGCCGCCGGCCACGGTCTTTGACGGCGAACCGGGCCCGGTCGCCGCAGGCGGCGAAATGCTCTTTGAGGAGCCCGGCAATCGCCTCTGGCGGGATATTCAGCGATCATTGGCCGGATGCGTGCCCAGGCATCATCCATGCCATGCGCAACGGTGGGCTTGAGCCCTCGGCGGCGAAACTTATCGCAGGGCCGATCGGTGTGACCGGGCTATGTACCGGGCAATGCTTGCGATGAGCCTGCCGGATGCTAAGTTGGACCGAGACAGAAATGGGGCGAACAACACGATGAAGGCAGATACGCGAAACCTGCGGGTGACGAAGGACACCCCGACGCTCAGGGAGTTGACAACACGCAAACTGCGCGAAGCGATCCTCGCCCTGCGCTTCCGGCCGGGCGAGCATCTTGTGGAGCGGGCCTTGTGCGAGGAAACCGGTGTGAGCCGAAGTTGCCTCAGGGAGGCGTTGCGGCATCTCGAATCGGAAGGGCTTATCGACCGGGTGGGCGGACGCGGCCTGTTCGTTGCGTCCATCACCCTTGACGAGGCCCGGCAGATCTACGAGGTGCGCGCGGCCATCGAACCGGAGATCGGCAGGCTGTTCAGCGAACGCGCCGGCACCCGGCACATCGATGCGTTGTTTGCCGCTCTCGACAAACTGGAGTCTGCCGTCGCCGCCCATGATATCGCGGATTACGTCAAGGCCCTCGATTCGTTCTACGAGGCCTTGTGCGCGGGAAGTGACAATGCCGTCGCCCATCGCATCCTGCGCACCCTGCACGCCCGCGTCACCTACCTGAGGACCATTACCACCGCAAAGGCAAGCGAGGCCCGCGAACGCGAAACGGTGACGCTGATGCGTGGCATCGCCGAAGCGGCGCGACGCCGCGACACGGCCGATGTGGCGCTGCGCTGCCGCGCCTTCGTCAAGCGCTCGGCGGCCTTTGCCCAGCAGGTGCTGGCCGAAGAGCCCGACGCGATGCCGCAGGCGAACATTGCCGGTCGCTGACCGGGATCCCGGTCGGCCATCCATGCGTCGCGCTGATTACCGCCGGAGCGCTTGCAAGGTATCGCGGCGCCCACTCATTCAGCCGCATTGATGCTACTGCCGCGCCGCGCCGCCAGCCTCTGGCGGACCTGCGGCAGCACCTCTTCGGACATCCGCTTCAGGCAGCGAACGGTGTGCTCGTGCGCGAAGTCCAGGCCAGCCGCACTTGAACATCAGGTGGTCAAGGCCGGTCGCTTCGGCCAGTTCGACGATCTTGTCGGCGACGTGATCGGGGGTGCCGAAGAACAGCGCGCGCGGCGCCACGAAATCATAGGTCAAATGCTTCTTGAGCGCCGCTTCGGTTTCCGCCGGCAGGTTCTCTTCCGGGTCGAGAAAGATGCGTGGACCCCGCCAGTTGGCGAAATTGAGCGAACCCATGCAGGCTTCCTCGGCGATGCGCCGGGCTTCGGCCTCGCTGTCGGCCACGAAGGTGTCGCGCACCACCGCGGTCTTGGCGCCAAGGGCGATGTCGGTGCCGCAGGCGGCATCATGGGCCTGCTTGTAGATCTTGAGGCGAAGCTGGAGTTCGGCAATCGACGGCCGCCACATGACGATGCCCATGTCGAGCCCGGCCGCTCCCCTGACGGCATCGTGGGCCTCCGACACCATCTGCCACATGGGCGGCAAGGGCCGTTGCCTGGCGCGCGGATAGATCGACAGCTTCGCGAGTTCGCCGGTTGCCGGATCCACATAGGCTGGATCCTTGATGGTGTGGGCCTTGTCGGCGCTGAAACCGGGGGCCGGAAACTGGTATATCTCGCCCTTGTGGGAGAAGCGCTCCTCGCTCAGCGCCTTGCGGATGATGGCCAGGGTCTCGAGGAAGACCTTGAGGTTCTGTTCCGGCTTGCGCGGATCGGCGAGCGGATTGAGATTGGAGGCTTCAAGGGCATAATTGCCGCGCCCTACGCCGATTTCCAGCCGGCCGCCGGTAAGATGATCGAGCAGGGCAAGGTCCTCGGCCAGCCGCAAAGGATGCCAGAAGCCGATGATCGCCGCGCCCAGTCCGATGCGGATTCGCTGGGTACGCGCGGCAATGTCGGCGGCCATCAGCAGCGGATTGGACAAAAGCTCGCGACCCCAGATGCTGAAATGGTGCTCCGGCAGCCAATAGATATCCATCCCGGCTTCCTCGCACAGCCGGGCCCGCTCACGCATCTCGTTCACGAGGTCGCTGTAGTCGCGCTTTTGCGACGGATCATGGATGTTGTCGAAATAGCCAAATCGCATTGCTCGGACCCCTAGTCTGTTTATTGGCATACCGTATGACAAACAGACAATGCTTGCAAGCCAGCAACAGCCCATCTAGTCTGCGTTTCAATCGCAACAGGTTCCGACCTGCGGGATAGGGTGATGGAACGGAGCTGTTTTGACAGGAACGCTGCGGCGTTTTCGCAAGGGACATCCATGAGGCGTTGCCAGATGCCGATGGGCGGCGCATGGCGCGGCGCGGCTTGCGGTGGGATCCTTGCCTCGATCAATCCGGCGACCAAGGAGACCGGGGCCGAGATCCACCAGGCCAGGGCGGCAAACGTCGAGCGCCAGACGGGCCGCAATGCGGTCAAGGACCCTGCCGGCACCAAAGGCATCTTCCTTGATGTCTCGGGCTGGCCAGCGGCCGACCCGTTCGTGAAAGTGCAAGGCTCGAGGGCGCGGCATGCTGACGCTCATCATAAGACGGCTGCTCCTGGCGATACCGACCATTCTGGTGCTCACGGTTCTATTGTTCTTCAGTGTCTCAACCCTGCTGGGCACGCCCTCTTCGATGATGCTCGGCGAGGATGCCAGCCCCCAGGCGATTGCCGAACTCAACGCCCTCTACGGCTTCGACCGGCCGGTCACGGTTCAGTACGTGGACTGGCTCCGCAAGGCCCTCACCGGCGATCTCGGCCGCTCCTTCACCACCCGTGACCCGGTCGCCAACTCCATTGCCAGCGCCTTGCCGGTCACCCTCGAACTCGCCTTCCTGGCGATCGGGCTCGCGGTGCTGGCGGCCATTGTACTGAACAGCCTGCCGTCGGCCCAGCGCATCGTGAGGCCGCTGGTGGTCGCCCTCAACCTCGCCGGCATCGCCATGCCGAATTTCGTGATCGGCATCGTCCTCATCTTCGTGTTCTCGGTGAACCTGGGATGGCTGCCATCGACGGGGTGGGTGCCATGGTCGGCCGGCATCGGCACCCATCTGGAGCACATCATTCTCCCCGTCGTGACGCTGTCGGCCTATTACTTCGGCGCCTTCAGTCTCGTCTACCGCGCCGAGTTCGCCGATGCCTACACCAAGCTCTACATCCAGACAGCGCGCGCCAAGGGCGCCTCGGAGACGGGCGTGGCCTTCCGCCATGCCTTGCCCAATGCGGTGCTCCCCGTCATCACCTTCGCCGGCCTGTCCATGGGCCAGCTCGTCGGCGGGGCGGTGGTGACCGAGACTGTCTTTTCCATGCCGGGTATCGGCCGGCTGTTCGTAGGCTCGATCGCCGGTCGCGACTATCCGGTCATGCTGGCCGTCGGCATGCTGGTGGTGGTGGGTGTGGTCGTCATGAACCTGATCGCCGATATTCTCTATCGGGTCGTCAACCCGCAGATCCGCCTCGGTTAGGAACACTCGTGAACGCCAGGATTTCCATCGCCGCCGGAATGGCCATCGTCGTATCGATCTGCGTCTGCGCGCTGCTGGCGCCTTACCTCGCACCGTACGTGCCGACCCACTCCAGCATTGATTTTCTCAAGGGGCCGAGCGCTGCGCACTGGTTCGGCACCGACGAACTGGGCCGCGATACCCTGAGCCGGGTCATCTACGGGGCACGCACGTCGCTTGCGGTCGGGGCCGGAGCGGCCCTCGTTTCGGTGCTCATCGGGGCGCCGGTAGGGCTCGCCGCCGGTTATCTGGGTGGCCTGTTCGATGCCGCCGCGGTGCCGGTCATCGATCTGTTCATCGCCCTGCCCGGCCTCGTCCTTGCCCTGATCATCACGGTGATGGTCGGGCCATCGCTTCTCAACCTTGTCCTGGTGCTCGGCTTCGTCATGTGGCCCACGGTGGCGCGACTGGTACGCGGTCAGACGCTGGCGGTCCGCGAAATGGCCTTCATCGAGGCGGCCGTGGCAGCCGGTGGGTCCTCCACCTGGATTGTTCGCCGCCACGTATGGCCGAACATAATGCGCATAGTCGCTGCCCAGTTCTCGCTGACCGTATCCTTCGCCATCATCACCTCGGCCAGCTTGTCGTTCCTCGGGTTGGGTATCCCGCCGCCCACCCCCGACTGGGGCAGCATGGTGCGCACCGGCTATGATTTCATCGGTGTGAACCCGGCCATGAGTTTTGCCCCCGGCGTGGCGATCGCCGTCACCGTTCTCGGTTTCTACCTCATGGGAAACGCCATAAAATGAGCGGGCTCGCACCATCTCTCCCGCCGCAGGCCCTGCTTGAGGTCGACAACCTCGAAGTGAGCTTTGTTACCGGCAGCCGCATCGTCCAGGCGGTCAATGGCGTCAGCTTTTCCATAGCCAGCGGGGAGACACTGGCCATCGTGGGTGAATCCGGGTCCGGCAAGTCGACCACCGGCCTTGCGATGATGGGGCTGATCCAGCGCAGCGCCACCACCGCCATCTCCGGCGAGGTGCGGCTGCGCCGCAAGGCCGATGGTCAATGCGACGTGCTGAGGTTGAGCGGTCGCGAGCTGCGAAAGGTGCGCGGCAACGATGTGGCGATGATCTTCCAGGAGCCCATGTCGTCGCTCAATCCGGTCTATTCCATTGGCGCTCAGATCGGCGAGGCGATCCGCCTGCACCAGCACGTGGGCCGCGCCGAGGCGCAAGCCAAGGCCCTGGTGCTGCTCAAGGACCTCGGTGTTCCCAACCCGGAGAAGTGCCTGACGAGCTACCCGCATCAATTGTCCGGCGGCATGCGCCAGCGGGTGATGATCGCCATCGCCCTGTCGTGCGAACCGAGCCTGCTCATAGCCGATGAGCCAACGACGGCGCTCGATGTGACGGTGCAGGCGCAGATTCTCGACCTTCTGGCGACTATCCAGCGCAAGACCGGCATGGCCATTATCTTCATCACCCACAATCTCGGCGTCGTCTCGCTCATCGCCGACCGCACGCTGGTGATGTATGCCGGTGAAGTGGTCGAGCAGGTTCCGACCGGCGAATTGTTCGAGCGCCCGCGCATGCCCTATACCGCCGCCCTGCTGCGCTCACTGCCGCGCCTCGACAACGAGCGGCTGGCCGGCGAACGGCTCGCCGCCATTCCGGGTTCGGTGCCCGATGCAGGCCACCCGCCGGATGGCTGCCGCTTTCACCCGCGCTGTGATCACAGCGTGGAAGGCATCTGCAACGGCGAAAGGCCGGGCCTCACCGCATGCGGCACCGATCACCTGGTGCGTTGCTTCCGCTGGCGTGAAATCGAACCGGGAGCCGCGGCATGACGGACACCGGAGCGCTGCTCGACGTACAGGGTCTGCGCAAGTGGTACGAACTGCGCGCCGGCATCATTCCGCGCGTAACGGGCCACGTAAAGGCGGTGGACGATGTCTCCTTCCAGTTGCAGGCGCGCGAGGTCCTGGGGATCGCCGGAGAATCCGGCTCGGGCAAGTCGACCATTGGGCGATGCGTGCTGCGCCTGATCGAGCCGACGGCAGGCGAGATCCGCTTTCATGGTGAAGACATCAGCCGCTACGGACGACATGACCTCAAGGCCTTCCGCCGTCACGCCCAGATCGTCTTCCAGGATCCGTTTGCTTCGCTCGATCCCAAGATGACCATCGAGGAGATCGTCGGCGAGCCGCTGCAAGTGCAAGGCATGGTCTCGACCCGGCGAGGCGCGCCGCGACAGGGTTGCGGGCCTGTTGCAGACAGTGTCTCTTGGCCTGGAATATCTTGACCGCTCACCGCACGAGCTGTCGGGCGGCCAGCGCCAGCGGGTGGGCATCGCCAGGGCCCTGTCGGTCGGGCCGGAGTTGCTGGTTGCCGACGAGCCGGTCTCGGCGCTCGATGTGTCCATCCAGGCCCAGATCGTCAATCTGCTGGAGGACCTCAAGGACCGCTTCGGCCTGGCCATGCTGTTCATCTCGCACGACATTGCCGTCATGGCGCATCTCGCCGACCGCATCGCCGTCGTCTATCTCGGCCAGGTCATGGAAATCGCGCCCAAGCGGTCATTGCTCCGGGGCACCCGCCACCCCTATACCGAGGCCCTCCTCTCGGCTGTGCCGGCGCCGGGTGTCAGGCAACGCCAGCGCATCGTGCTGGAAGGCGATGTGCCGAACTCGATCGACCCGCCGTCGGGCTGCGTATTCCGCACCCGATGCCGGTATGCCCGCGCCGAATGTGGCGGACAGCGCCCGCAGCTCAGAATGGTCGCCCCCGATCATTACACCGCCTGCATCCGCGACGATATCTCGCTGGCGTCTGTCGGCGGGGGCAAGGACGCACCGGCATCCAATGAAAAGTCCAGTCGCGTGCATGGGCAGGGCCAAGGCCATCCCGGCATCAGGCGAGTGGTTTGAAGTGCAAGTCACCAGAAAGGGAGGAGAGAATGCGAATATCCAGGTTCAAAGGCATGGCCACCGCGCTAGTGGTGCTCATGACGGCGGTTCTGTGCGCCGCAACGCCGCCGGCAAATGCCGCGGATACACCCCACAAGGGTGGAACGCTGACTATCGGCTTTCCGTCCAACTCCAAGACCTTCGATCCGACGTATTCGGTGCAGTTCACCGAACGCCAGGTCCTTTACCTCGTCTACAACACGTTGGTGCGTTACGGTCCGGACTTCTCAATCCAGCCCGAACTCGCCAAGAGCTGGTCGATCGAAGGTGACGGCAAGCGCATCGTCTTCAAACTGCAGCAGGGCGTCAAGTTTCAGGACGGTACGCCGTTCAACGCCGCGGCCGTCAAATGGAACATCGATCACCGGCTGGACCCCGCTGTCGGCTCGCCGCAGCGCAAGCAGCTCGACCCGATCATCGACAATGTCGAGGTCGTGGACGACTCCACCGTTGTCTTCAATCTGAAGGAACGTTCGCCCGGCTTGCTGAGCCTTCTGGGCGAGCGCCCCGGCTTCATGATCTCGCCGGCGGCGGCCGAGAAATACGGCAAGGATCTGGGTTCGCATCCTGTCGGCACCGGCGCCTTCACCTTCGTTGAATGGGTGAAAGGCAATCATATCACCCTCAAGGCCAATCCCGACTACTGGGAGAAGGGCAAGCCCTATCTGGACGGCATCGTGTTCCGTGACATCGCCAACTCGGTGGTCGGCGTGCAGCGGCTGCTGACCGGCGAGGTTGATTTTGTCGGCGAAATCTCCCCGCAGGAGATCAAGCAGGTCGAGGGCAAGCCCGGACTGAACCTTTATCCGATCACCGTGGGGCGCTGGTACTCGCTGCAATGGCATACCTACGAGCCGCCTTTCAACAACCCCAAGCTTCGCGCGGCCTTCGCCTATGCCATCGACAAGAAACGCCTCAACGAGATCGTCATGGACGGCAAGGGCCAGCTCTCGAACACGCCCACGCCGGCCGGTCTGTGGTGGCACGATCCCAGCATCAAGGGGTATGACTATGACCCCAAGAAAGCCAAGGAAATGCTGACCGAGGCGGGCTATCCGAAGGGCTTCAAGTATACCCTGTCGACACCGCAGGTCGGCGTCTTCCAGCAGATCAACCAATTGGTCCAGGAACAGCTTGCCGCCGTTGGAATCGACGTGACACTGGAGCCGGTGGCGCGCAGCGAGTGGTATTCGCGTGTCGTCAAACGGGTGACGAATTTCACGCCGACCCGGTGGACCCAGCGCCCCGACCCTGACGGGCTTCTCTATATCTTGTTCGACAAGAACGGCTATGCGAACACGACAGGCTACGACAATCCGAAGGTCAACGAGCTGCTGGAAAAGGCACGCGAGACCTACGACCAGGCGGAACGCAAGACGCTCTACAACCAGGTACAGTCGATCCTCGCCAAGGACATCCCCATGATGCCCTTGTTCTTCTCGGTCGAATATGCCGCGCTCAGGGATAATGTGAAGGGCTTCCAGTGGATCCCTGACCAGATCCCGCGCTTCCGAGATTTGTGGAAGGCAGCGAAGTAGGGTGCATTCCTGACAATATCTGCAGGGCCCCGCTAACGTGGGGCCCTGTTCGCGTGCCAGACGGCTGGGCAAACAAGGCAAGCGCGAGTTTGTGCAGGTTTTGCGGCTGATGGAGGCATTCCGCGCCGATGAAGTCGCTGCCGCGGTGCGCGACGCCATCGCGCGCGGAGCCATCGGCTTCGATGCCGTCAAGCACTTGGTGCTGTGCCGTATCGAACGGCGACCGCCACGCCTCGACATGACGGTCTATCCGTATCTGCCGAAGGCGACTGTGGCGACAACTTCGGCCCGCTCGTACATGGCTCTGCTCGCACAAGCCCCGGCATGACCGATACCCCCCAGCTTCTGCTCGCCCATCACCGGGCATACACTGCATGCGATCATCGAGCATCCGGTGCTTATGGCCATCCGCAACACGGACACGGCAGGCCGAGAAGAAACAGGACAGCCGACCTTTGGTGCCCCGCCGCCAACTGACCTTTCGCCATTTCTCATCGGCCAACATCGCCTCGGCGGAGACCGGGGAACGGTCGGGAATGTGATATTTGCGGCGCCTTCCGGTTTTCGCGACGGGGAAGGTCAGTGCGACGTCGGCCGGATAGACGTTCTGGCGTCGCGACAGACCCACCGCCCACAGCAGATCGCGCTCGCTCAAAGCCTGACGGAAAGGCCCGCTTGATCCGTATCCTGAATTGGCCAGGACGCAGCCGAAGCGCGCGCCGCAGGCAATGATACGGTCGATCTCTTCAATGGCGATCTCCGGTTTGGTGAGGGCGACCTGTCGATCCTTGGGGACACGAGCCCGTGCCATGCGCTTGCGATCGTCGGTCCAAATTTCGGGCAGGAATAGCCGCAGACCTACCATCACCGGCACCTCGCGCGACGCCAGCGTCACCGAGACCAGCGACTGACAATTGGCTGTCTTCCCAAGCGAGGAGGCGTATTGTGGCGCAACGCCAACCGAGTGACACCCCTTCTTTGGCAGCGCGGTATCGTCGACAATCAGCCAGGTATCCTCGCCCCCGACCAATTTGTCCGCTTCGGCCACCAGCATTGCTTCGAGCGGCTCGGCGTCCCAAACTCCGCTATTGATGAAATGATGAAGCTGGTCGTAGTTCACAATCGCGTCACGTGCCGCCATGGGCTGCACACTCTTGCGGTCCCCTGGACCGATCAGGCCAGCGATATAGGCCGGACACATCCGCCGCCGCGCCTTGTGCCCCAAAGCCGAGATAAAAGGCTCAAGCCAGTGCTCAAGTTCAGCATTCCAACTCAGCATAGCGCGCTCCTGTGGGCATCGGAACACGCAGCTTCACGCCAACTTGGATAATGAATCCTTAATCTGCCAAAGTAGTGCTAGAGGTGCATACGACGAACCAGACAATCCGTCGCGAAATTGCAGGAAATGACTTGGAAAAGCAGCGTCTCGAGAACTCTAGGCAGCCAGTGCTCGACGCGATCGGCAAGGGACAGGCGCACCTCGATCAGCTGATTGCGGCAAAGATGCGAGCAGACGACTTGATCCAGAATGCGCGCGAGCTCTCAAAGCGCGCCACTGAGGCGCGTACGACTATTGTAAGGAAGGTGTTCAATGGCTCATTGAACCGTGTTTGGCGTGATCTGTTCGTTCGCCTCGCCCCTGAGGAACCATTCGTGCCCGCATTCGCCGTTCCCGAGGGGAATGGTGGGCCGGTGGAGGCCGTTCTCGAAACCTGGTATCGATCTGGTGGCATATCCTGCACTGCCGGTTTGAAATCGTTGTGCGCCGGTGCATGTTCGACGGCCTGGTCAGTGGTGTTCAAACCGGGCAAGGCTTTGCGGTTGTAGACCTTTATGACAATCACGCCACCGGTTTGTGCACATCGATCCTTGTGTCCATGCCGTAGTGATGGTCGACCAGGCCGGGCGGCACATGTTGTCGAAGTTGCGGATGAATTGTGTGGCCGATGACATTCGTCGCCGCCGGCCGGCAGCAGTTGCGGCAACCTCGGATGAACACGGAAATGCGGTAGCCAATCCGCCATAAAAGAACTGGACTTCCCCGCAGAAGCAAGCATGCATTGGTCGCGACACGCGGAGGAGACTTGACCTCCATCCCCGTCCGGCCTTCACCGCCGGACTTGCGGCAGTAGCGGCGCCGGAATGACCCGGTGCCGATGCAGCCCCAGGGAGGCAAGTATGCAGACCCCCACGACCACTATCGAAGCAACCGCCACTCCCGGCGGGAAGACAGCCACGAAGGCAATAAAGGCAAAGCCGACCAAAGGGGACAAAGTCGTCGCCCTGCTGCGCCGGTCAAAGGGCGCGACCATCGCCGAACTCTCCAAGGCGACAGGCTGGCAGAACCACAGCGTTCGCGGCTTCCTGTCGGGTACCGTCAAGAAGCGCATGGGTCTCGAACTTCTGAGCGAGAAGGACGACAAGGGTCTCCGGCGGTACCGGATCACCAATGCCGAAGAGATCTGATCATGGGCAGCAACCAGTCTGCCTCGGCACTCGAAGAGGAGATCGGCCGTCTGGCCGATCTTCCTCGCGGGGAACTCGTGGAGCGATGGATCACGGCCCATGGCCATCCGCCACCGAGAGGCGTCAAGCGTGGCCTGCTTGAGCGGGATTTCGCCTATCAGCTGCAAGCCAGGACATATGGGGGACTGAAGGCCAGAACAGCAAAGTCTCTGCTGGCGATCGCTCGCGGTGAAAAAATGGAGTGTGCATCATCGGCAAGGGACTTGAAGCCCGGCATACGCCTTGTTCGCGAATGGGGAGGTGTCACACATCAGGTCGACGTCATCGACACGGGATTCGACTGGAACGGACAGCGCTTTGCTTCGCTTTCGGCGGTGGCACGCGCAATCACCGGTGCGCGCTGGTCCGGACCGAGGTTCTTCGGATTATGAGCGAGAAAAGGACATATCGCTGCGGCATCTACACGCGCAAATCGACCGAGGATGGTCTGGAGCAGGACTTCAATTCGCTGGATGCACAAAGAGAGGCCTGTGAGGCCTACATTACCTCGCAGGCGGGCCTTGGTTGGAAGCTGGTGCCCACCAGATATGATGATGGCGGCATTTCCGGCGGCACGATGGATCGTCCGGCATTGCAGCAACTGTTGAGCGACATCAAGGCCGATCGCGTCGATGTCGTCGTCGTTTACAAGATCGACCGGCTTACCCGATCATTGATGGATTTTTCCAAGATTGTCGACGTGTTCGACGCACAGGACGTCTCCTTCGTCTCCATAACGCAGCAGTTCAACACGACCACATCCATGGGCAGGCTGACCCTCAATGTGCTTTTGTCCTTTGCACAGTTCGAGCGGGAGGTGACTGCCGAGCGCATCCGGGACAAGATTGCGGCGTCCAAGAAGAAAGGCATGTGGATGGGTGGCCCGCCGCCGCTCGGCTACGATGTCCGGGACAAGCAGCTCATCATCAATGAGGCAGAGGCCGGAACGGTCCGTCGATTGTTCCATCTGTATCTGGAAACGGGAAGCGTTCGACGGCTGAAAGAGCGCGCCGACAGCCTCGAAATCACGACCAAGCATCGTAGCTTGAAGGATGGGCGAACGTGCGGTGGCAAGCCGTTCTCCCGTGGCAATCTCTATTTGTTTCTCTCCAACCCGGTCTACATCGGCAAGGTTGTCCATCACGGCAACAGCTATCCCGGGCGCCACGACGCGATCGTTGATCTGGACCTGTGGACTGCGGTGCAGGATCGCATGGTGTCGAACACCCGCGAAAGACGGTCAGCGACCAACGTCAAGTCGGCAAGCATCCTGACCGGGTTGATCTTTGACGAGACCGGGGACAGGCTTTCGCCCTCTCACGCCATCAAGAACGGCGTTCGGTATCGCTATTACATCTCCCGACGCCTGATGCATGCAGAGCGCAGACCAAATGATGGATGGCGGCTGCCAGCAATGGAGATCGAACGCCCGGTAGTGAATGTCCTCTGCGATCACCTCGCAGATCAGCGCAGGCTGATGGATCTGATCGATCTGGAGGGATGCTCGGCTCACACCCATCAAGCCTCATGCCTTGCGGCCGATCGCCTGTCACGAAAACTTCGCAAATCCGTACCCACCGAACAGCAACGTATCCTTGCATCCTTCGTGCACCGCATTGAGATCCATCCCGGGCGACTGATCCTCGAACTCGATGGATCAAAACTTCGCTCCCTGCTGGCAGACAGTGAGGCTCCCGATCAGGGTGATGGAAGTGAGAAACACATCAGGAAGATTGAACTTGAGCATCAACTCAAAAAGCGCGGCGTGGAGGCGAAGCTTGTTCTGTCCGGCGTTGTTATGGACCGTCCAAACCGTGATCGTCACCTGATCAGGGTCGTGGCCAAGGCACATTCTTGGCTCGCCGAACTCACATGCGGAAACGCCCTTTCCATCGATGAACTGGCCAAGCAGCAGAATGAAGACAGCGGCGAGGTCAGCAGATTCCTACCCCTCGCCTACCTGGCTCCCGACATCATCGAGAAAATCCTCGAAGGCAAGCAGCCGGTCGATCTGACCGTCGAACGTCTGCGCCGCATGCCTATGCTGCCTCATACCTGGAACGAGCAGCGCGAACGCCTTGGGTTCGCAGGCTGATTGGTCCAATTCGCAACCATCGACTGCACCAAACGTCTGGTGGCCAAAACGGACCCGCAGAGACGCGGCGCGAATTTGGCAGGGAATAGCTGGAGTTTACGGTCTCTCCTCCAGGAGATGGCGCCCGATCCCCAGCTAACGTCCCGAAATGTGGGGCAAATTTCCCGGCACCACGGCTAATGTCCGAAATCCCCAGACTTGGTGGTGGGCCCGGCAGGACTCGAACCTGCAACCGAGCGGTTATGAGCCGCCAGCTCTGACCAGTTGAGCTACAGGCCCACCTCGCGATGGCCTATAGCAGATACCGCACCGGAGCCAAATACGTTGTGGGATGATACGGCCACAGCGAGTACTGCCGTCGTTGCCAGTCGTAAAGGCAGGGCCATGGCGCCGCGATGATTGCGGCCTGTTGCCGTCTGCCGGAAAGCAAGCGCATGCCTGCGCGGCCGTTCATATGGCCAGGTAGTCGTGGCGAAGCTGCTTGTTGTCGAGCACTTCCTTGGCCGTTCCCGAGAACACGATCTCGCCGGTGTCCATGATCACCGCGCGGTCGGAAAAGCGCAAGGCCGCCACCGCGTTCTGCTCGACGATGATGGTTGTGATGCCGATGTCGCGGATCTGCTGGACGATCTTCTCGATCTCCTGCACGATGACCGGTGCCAGGCCCTCGTAGGGCTCGTCCAGGAACAGGATCTTGATGTCGCGGGCTAGCGCCCTGGCAACCGCCAGCATCTGCTGTTCGCCGCCCGACATGGTCGTGGCGTCCTGCGTGCGCCGTTCCGCCAGGCGCGGAAAGTGCTGGTAGATCCGCTCAAGCTCCCAGCCTTTGGGTTCCGCCACCTGGGCCAGGATGAGATTTTCCTCAACCGTCAGCCCGCCGATGATGCGTCGGTCCTCGGGAACCAGCTGGACGCCATTCCTGGCCGCCTCGTACGAGCGCATGGCGTGCAGGGGCTTGCCTTCGAGCCAGATCTCGCCGGAACGCAGTGACGGATTGGCGAGGCGTGCCAGCGTGCGCAAGGTGGATGTCTTGCCGGCGCCATTGCGCCCGAGCAGCGACAGCACCTCGCCCTTGGCGATCGCAAACGACACGCCCTGGACGATATAGGACTCGCCGTAATAGGCATGGATGTCGTGTACGTTGAAGAACGCCGGCACATCCGCCGCGCCAACAGTCTCTTCATTCATTGCGATCGTGGGTTGCAGCGTTGCCGTCATTCCTGCGCCTCGCCGAGATAAGCTTCCTTGACCTTCGGATCGCCACGCACCTCTTCCGGCGATCCTTCGGCGATGATACGCCCCTGGGCGAGGACGCTGATGCGATCGGCGAGCGAGAACACCACATGCATGTCATGCTCGATGATCACCTTGGTCATGCCGCGCGCCTTGAGACGCTTCAGGAGGTCGATGGTCATATTGGTATCGTGCCGCGACATGCCGGCGGTCGGCTCGTCCAGCAGCAAGAGCTTTGGCTTCTGGATGAGGCACATGCCCATCTCGAGCCGTCGCTTGTCGCCGCGCGAAAGGCTGCCCGCCTCCACATGCCACTGCTCGTAAAGCCCCACATCCTGCAACACGGCCTTGGCTTCTTCGCGAATCCCGGTCTGGGCCGAAAGCTGGGAAAAGGCATTGAAGCGGAACGAACCGTCGCGCTTGGCAAACGCCGGGATCATGACGTTGTCGAGCAAGGTGAGGTCGGCAAAGATTTCCGGTGTCTGGAACACCCGGGAGACGCCGAGCTGGTTGATCTCGTGCGGCTGGTGAGCATCGAGGGTCTCGCCGTCGAAGATCACGTGACCGCTGTCGGGCGCGATACGCCCCACACAGACATTGAGCAACGTTGACTTGCCGGCCCCGTTGGGGCCGATAATGGCATGCACCGTACCATCGGCCACCCGCAGTTCTACATCGGTCAGCGCCCTGAGGCCGCCGAAGCTCTTGCTGACATCCGACACATGAAGAACCGGATTGGTGTACGGCATGCGCCTACTCCGCTACCTGGGGCTCGGTTGGCCCGGCACTGCCGCGCGGCTTGCCGATGAGGCCCGTCGCACCCGCCATGCGCCTGATGCCCTCCATGATGCCGCCGGGCAGGAAGATCACGACCAGCACGAACAACAGCCCCAGGGTCAAGTGCCAGCCCTCGCCGACGAAAGGTCTGAGGATCGCGGTCAGCACGTCGTTGACCTGGTGCGGCATCCAGCTGAACCATTGGTGCAGTATGGTCTCGTTGATCTTGGAGAAGATGTTCTCGAAATACTTGATGAAGCCCGCGCCGAGCACCGGGCCCATCAGGGTGCCGGCGCCGCCCAGGATTGTCATCAGAACGACCTCACCCGAGGCGGTCCATTGCATGCGCTCGGCGCCGGCCAGCGGGTCCATCGCCGCCAGAAGGCCGCCAGCGAGGCCGGCATACATGCCCGAGATCACGAAGACGGCCAGCATATAGGGCTTGGTGTTGATGCCGGCATAATTGAGGCGGGTGCGGTTGGTCTTGATGGCCCTGAGCATGAGCCCGAAGGGCGAGCGGAAGATCCGCATCGACAGATAGAAGGCCAGTATTGCGATGATCGCGGTGAAATAATAGCCGATATTGAACGTGAACACCCAGCCGCCCACCGGCACCTTGACGCTGTCGATCATCAACAGGCCGAACAGGTGCGGCGAGGTCGGCGAATTCGGGCCCATGAGGATCTGCGGGTCACTGGCATAGACCTGCTGACCGGTCTCGCCGTTGGTGATCGGCGTGAAGACGGAATAGGCGAGATTGTAGCTCATCTGCGCGAAGGCGAGGGTCAGGATCGAGAAGTAGATACCGGACCGGCGCAGGGAAATGTAGCCGATCACCAGCCCGAACAGGCCGGAAACCACGATCGCGAGGACCAGGCCGGGCAGGACGTTGTAGCTGAGAAGCTTGTACATCCACACGACCGAATAGGACCCCACGCCGAGAAAGACCGCGTGCCCGAAACTGAGATAGCCGGTGAGCCCGAACAGGAGATTGAAACCGATCGCGAAGATACCGTAGATGGCGAACCGCTGCATCAGGTCGGGATAGCCCGCGTTGAATTGCGCCAGCGCCGAGCCCTCGGGGAAGGGTTGCAGAAGGATCGGGGTGGCCAACGTCAGGAAAATGACGAAGAGCAGGAATTGGAAATCCTTCTTGCTCAATCCCAGCACGGCCTATTCCTCCATCACGCCCGAGCGCCCCAGCAGGCCGCGGGGGCGGGTCAGCAGGATGACGATGGCGACCAGATAGATAACGACCTGGTCGATGCCCGGGATCAGCGCCTTGATCTGGTTCATCGAGGCGAAGGACTGCAGGATCCCCAGGACGAAGCCGGCGAGCACGGCGCCGGGCAGCGAGCCCATGCCGCCCACGACGACCACAACGAAGCTGAGCACGAGAAAGTCCATGCCCATGTGGAAGTTGGGGGACAGGATGGGCGCATACATCACCCCGGCCAATCCGGCGACGGTCGCGGCGATGCCGAACATGATGGTGAAGCGCCGGTCGATATTGATGCCCAGAAGGCCGACGGTCTCGCGGTCGTTCATGCCGGCGCGGACCACCATGCCGAACGTGGTGAATTGCAGGAAGGCGAATACGCCGCCCAGGATCACCACGGAAAACAGGAAATAGATCATGCGCCAATAGGGATAGATGATCGCATTCGGCGCGAAGCCGATCAGCACGCCGAAATCGATGGATCCGGAAAAGATGCCGGGGGCGGCGGTCTGGATGGGGTTGGCGCCGAAGAAATACTTGACGATTTCCTGCAGGACGATGGCGAGGCCGAAGGTCACCAGGATCTGGTCCGCGTGCGGACGCTTGTAGAAATGCTTGATCAGGCCGCGCTCGATGGCGATACCGATGGCGAGCATGACGGGAATGGCCAGAAGTATGGCGAGCGGTACGGACCAGGAGATGAGGACGGCGCCGACGTCGTGGCCGAACCAGCCGTCCACATAGGGCACCTGGACCTTGAGCGGGTTGCCCAGAAAATCCTTCCGGGTGGGGTCGATCTGTACAAAGGACAGGTTGAGCAGTCTTTGCACGGTCACCGCGCAAAAGGCGCCGATCATGAACAATGCGCCGTGGGCGAAGTTTACCACCCCGAGCGTACCGAAGATCAGCGTGAGGCCGAGCGCGATGAGCGCGTACGCCGAGCCTTTGTCGAGCCCGTTCAGAATTTGGAGTATGATCGTGTCCACGTTCCAGCCCCGCAACCCGGTTCCATACACGAATCCATACAACCGGCCGCGCCCATCAGGACGCGGCCGGTATGGCTCATGGCGCTATACTAGGCGCCCGAGTTGCATTTGCCCAGATCGCCGCCCTTGAACATCTCGTTGTCCGGTTCGTACCAGACCTTTGCGACCGGCGTCGTCTGCACGATCTCGAGATTATCGTACTTGCTGGTCGGCTTTTCCTTGCCCTTCATGACCAGCACGTCCTTGAAGCACTGGTGGTCGGCCGCGCGGTACAGGGTCTTGCCGTTGCCGAGGCCCTCGAACAGGAAGCCCTTGTTGGCCGGCGAATCGATCCCATCGAGGCTGCCCGTATTGTCTTCCAGTGCCGCGACAACGCCGCACGGGTTGAAGGTGCCGGCCCGCTCGGCGGCATCGGCATAGAGCAGCACCTGCGCATAGCAGGTCTGCGCCGAGTTTGAGGGCGGATGGCCATACTTCTCGCCGAACGACTTGACGAAGGCCTTGGTGGCGGGATTGTCGAGCTGCCAGTTCCAGTTCATGGAGCCGTACACGCCCTTGATGTTGTCGCCGGCGCCTTCAGCCATCAGCTCCGAATAGAGCGGAACGACGATCTCGAAGTTCTTGCCGTTCGCCTGCTTGTCGCGCAGGCCGAACTGGACGGCCTGGGTCAGCGAGTTGATCATGTCGCCGCCGTAGTGATTGAGGAGCAGCACGTCGGCACCGGAGTTCGCCACCGGCGTGATGTAGGACGAGAAGTCGCCCGCGCCGACCGGCGTGCGGACGTCCTTGACCATCTGCCAGCCTTCGGCTTCGAGGAACTTCTGCATGGACGCCGCCTGGGTCCAGCCCCAGGTGTAGTCGGCGGTCAGCATGTAGAACCGGCGATCCTTGCCGTAGGCCTTGGCCAGCACCGGCCCCAGGGCGGCGCCCGACATATAGGCGTCGAAGAAGTGGCGGAAGCCGTTGGCCTTCTTGTCCTTGCCGGTGGTGTCGTTGGAGTGGGTCAGGCCGGCCATGAAGATGATGCCGGCTTCCTGGCAAAGCCCCTGAACGGCGACGGCGACGCCCGAAGACGAGCCGCCGTTGATCATGACCACGCCGTCCTTTTCGATCATCGACCGGGCCGCGGCGCGGGCTGCATCGGATTTGGTCTGGGTGTCGCCTGAGACGAATTCGACCTTCTTGCCGAGCACGCCATTGCCCTTGAGGTGCTTGGAACTGAAGGTGCTGATCATGCCGCCATCGCCTTCGCCGTTCAGGTGCTCGACGGCGAGCTGCTGGGCGAGCAATTCGTCCTTGCCTTCGGCCGCATAGGGTCCGGTCTGGGGCACGTTGAAGCCGAACTTGACCGTGTCGCCCATGGGCTGGTTGAGGTATTCGGCGGCATAGGCCCCGCGCATGAAATGCATGGGTGCGGCAAGCACCGCACCACCTGCGACGCCGGCCTTCAGCAGGCCACGGCGCGAGAGAATGATCTTCGACATGGTTTTCCTCCTTGATATCTCAGCGAACCGACAATTTTCCATTGCCCGCCCGAACGGCAAGACTACCGTCTTGCAGGCGTTCGCCTCAATGCGGCTTTCGGATAAGACTGAAGGACAAAATGGCGGCGGAATAGGCCATTCAATGGGCCTGGATCATGTTCTAGCCGCGCAGTTCGAGGCCATTGCCTTCCGGGTCGCTCAGGTAGATGGACGGCGCCGAGCCGCCGGCGCCGTAGCGGATGCCTTCATCGCCGATGTCGACGCCGTGGCGGGCAAGATGCGCCTTGACGCGTTCGGCATCGAAATTCTCCACCCTGAGGCACAGATGGTCCATGTTGCGGCCCTCCCGGCCGGGCGCCGCCCCGCCCCTGGCGCCGAGGATGCCGGCAACCGGCACCAGGTCGATGAGGCTCGACCCGGCGCGCAACTGGTAGAGGCCGATCTCTTCCTGCTTTCGTTCCAACGGACAACCGAGGACACCGGTGTAGAAGGAAAGCATCCGGTCGATGTCCTTCACCCTGATGACCACATGGTCGATGCCCGCCACGCGGAGGGCCTGGTCGGCATTTTCGCTCATGCGGGCTCCTGCCGGCGCTTGCTGCAATGGCCATCGACGACCCGTTGCAGCAGCACCTTGTAATGAGGAAAGCCGGGCGTCTTCATGCCGGCCACCTTGCCACCTTCGTCCCACAGCCTCACCCGCACCGCTTCGGCATGGAAGGGATTGGCGCGGAACGTAGCAACTTCTGCCGCCGACATGGGACCGCCCTGCAGGCGAAGGGTATGCGCCGACGCCGGCGACAGTTTCATCGCATAGGAGGGATCGGTGGCGCACAGGAACCGCTTGGCCGCCACGTGCAGCCGCACGCATTCGGTGACGACGGGGGGAAAGAAGGCCTCAAGCACCGCCGCGCCTGCCGCGTCGTGGTGCCTGTCCTCGGTGTCGGAGGGGTGATAGGCACCGAACTCGCTGGTGAAATGCCCGATGTCGTGAAGAAGCGCCGCGGCGACAAGCTCATCGCCTGCGCCTTCGGCCTCGGCGAGGCTGGCGCCTTGCAGCATGTGCTCGGCCATGCTTACCGGCTCGCCCAGATATTCCTCCGCCCCGCGGCGTGCGAATATGTCGGCGAGGTGGTCGACGATGGTGTCGGGAGTGGGGGGGACAATACTCATTCCGCGGCCTTCCTCGCTTCGCCCTCGATGGTTGCAAGCATCGACAAAAGCCCGTCCCTGTCGGCATAGCATCCCTGCAGCCAGCGCCGGCCGCTGCCGCTGAAGGCCTTCCTGGCATGCAACACCCGGGTGTTGTCGACGATGAACGCCTCACCGGCCGCGAGCTTGAAGGTGACCTCCATGGCCGGGTCCTCGATGATTTTCGCCAGCCGCCGGTAGGCCCGGTAGTAGGCCGGCATGTCGTCATAGGCAACATCGATGAGGGCGGCGGTCGAGCGGTTGTTGAAACGCAGCGCGATGAGTTCGCCGTCCGGGCCGAGTTCGATCATGGGACGCTTGGCCCTGAGGCAGACGCCCGATGCCCCGGCATATTCGAACCGCGCCGGATAACGGGCGAGGAGCCGGAAGCCTTCGGCATCTTCGGCCTTGAGACGCAAGGCGGCGGCAAAGCCGTCGACGACGGTCGAAGTCGCCGCCGTCCACCGAGTTTTCCAGGCAGGCGAGGATCTGCAGGCCGGGCACCGGATCGCGGTAGGGATTGTCGGTGTGGGCCTGCAGGCCGAGATTGGTATAGGCGAGATTGGACGGGTTGACCTCGGCCCTCACCTCGAAGAAGCGCCCGTAATTGGTCTCGCGCACGAAGCCGAAGAGCTCGGCGACCTTTACCAGCGTTCCGGGCTCCGTCGGCACCTGGTCGAGCACGGCAAAGCCGAGGCGGCGCACCGCGCAAAGCCAGTCGGCAAGCGCCAACCGGTCGCGGACGATGTCGCGATAGCTGCCGCGCGGCAGGCGGCCATTGAGGTGTCGGTCCCACAATTCGGTTCCCTCGCTCACCCAGCAGATTTCTCCGCCAGCGGGCCGGTCGTAACTGTGTGCCGAGAGCCAGGAGGCGGAATAGACGATGTCCCTGCCCTCAGGCGCAAAGCGCACCTCCAGGTCACCGCTCAACGTCACGCGGGCGTCGGTAATTGCCATAGCGGCCGGGATGTCGAGGACGGTGATGAGGCGCTGGCCGTTGGCCGGGCTGCGGGTTGCAGCATCGGGTGCGTTGTCCCTTAGCCACAGGGCATGGAAGCGGGCGCGATCGCCGTTCGCCCAGGTGAGCGCTACGGCAACGCCTCGATCGATGACGTCAGCGTGGGTGAGGGGCATGGCGGGGCAGTCCTCGATTGAATGTGATGACGGTTGGCAGCGGCATCTTGGCTGCGGGCAATCAGCGCCTCACATTCCCTGGCCGGGCCAGACATCGGCCTTGCCGGGGATCACGTCGAAGGCAATGGAAATGCGCCGCTGCCGCGATTTGAACGGCACCGTCCCGTGGTAGAGATAGGCCGGAAACAGCACCATCAGACCTTCATGGGGCCTGATCGTGCGGATGGGGAAGGGCTGCGAGAACGGCAGTTCCTGTGGCGGCCGGCCGACTTCGAAGCCACCCTTCATCACGCCGCCGGCGCCGTTTTGGGGACTCGATATTTCCTCCGGGATGGTGACATAGTAGCACCCCGACAGATAGCCGCTCATGTGAATGTGGGGCTGCTGGTTGCCTTCGCCGTCGAGCACCGCCGACCAGGCGAGGATGTGATAGTCGGCGGGGCGTTGCTCTAGGTAGGGATGGCCGCCGGCGGCGCCCGTCTGGGCGAAATAGCGCTCGACCCCCTCATACATCAACGCTTCCAGTTGCTTGATCGGCCCGCTGCCATTGACATTGATGTGGGGACCTATCCTGAGGGAGGGATGGTGCCAGGTCGGATGATCGACAGGCGGCATCTTGAGGTCCGGCTGGGCAAGGACGGCTCGTTCCAGATCGCGGTTGAAGGCGGCGAGACTGGCATGGCCCGCTGGCGTTTGAATGGTATGGGTCTGGATCAGCCGGTCATAGTCGAGCCACGGGCGCGCTGCGTCGAGACGGCCGGTCTCGACCGCCAGCAGGGACATGAACGCCATCGCCTCGATATCATCCGGTGCAATCTTGAGCCAGCGCCGGCAGTGCTCATACGCTCCTTCCTGCCTGTGGTGCTCTAGCAGCACCGCCAGCAGGTTGGAATAGACGTTGATCTGACCGGGGTCGCTGGCAAGGGCGCTCAGATAATAGTCCATGGCGGCTTGCTGATCGCCCGCGTTGTGGGCCGCGATACCGGCGGAGGCGAGGATAGCGGCATGCCCCGGCAGTCGGGCGAGGGCCGAGCGGTAATAGGCAAGCGCCTGCTGCCAGCAGCCGTGATTGCCCAGGACATCGGCGCCCTTGACCAGAATTTCTGGGTTCTGCGGATCGAGCGCAATGGCCTCGCGCACCATCGCTTCGGCCCTGTCGATGGCACCCGCCTCGGCGAACCGGTCGGCAAGGCGCAGGCGCGCCTGGGCGGGTTCGGCGGCGCGATTGAGGGCCCCGACGCAGGCTTCCAGATGCCTGATCGCACCCGCGCGGTCACCCAGTTCCATCGACGCCATGGCGGACAGGCTGTGCACCTGCAACGGGGCGAAATTGGCTTCGGCCAGAGGCCGCAGCCGCAACAATGCCTCGCGCGGCTTGCCCGCGTCCAACAACTGCCTGGCCTCGGCAAGCGCGGCTTCCATGGTGGTAACGGCCTTCCTGAATGGCTGGCCCCATTCTAGCGGTGCCGGGCCGGCAACACAAACGCGTTGTGGCCGCTCCGCCGGGTTCAGATCTTCTGGTTGTAGTCGCCTATGTCGGGATAGCGGGACAGATGCTGGTCGACGTGGCGGAACATCGCCTTCATCATCTCTTCCGATACCGGGCTCTCGCACACCACCACCAGCTCTGGCTTGTTGGACGAGGCGCGTACCAGACCCCAGGTGCCGTCGTCGAGAACGATGCGAATGCCGTTGACGGTGATCAATTCCGCGATGGCGCGTCCGGCGACCTTGCCGCCTTCAGCGGCGAGCTTCTGGAAGTAGGCGACCACCTCATCGACGATGCCGTACTTGCTCTCGTCGGGGCAATAGGGCGACATGGTGGGCGATCCCCAGGTGCGCGGCAGGTCGCGGTAGAGATCGGCCATGGTCTTGTCCGGCGCATGATCGAGCATGCGGATGATCGCCACCGCCGAAGCGAGGCCGTCGTCATAGCCCAGGCCATAGGGCGGGCGCAGGAAATAGTGACCGGACTTCTCGAAGCCGGCGATGGCGGAAAGCTCGTTGGTGCGCCGCTTCATGTAGGAATGGCCGGTCTTCCAGTAATCGGTCCTGGCGCCGTTGGCCTTCAGCACCGGATCGGTCATATAGAGCCCGGTCGACTTGACGTCGACCACGAAGGTCGAGCCGGGATGCGCTGCCGACATGTCGCGCGCCAGCATGACGCCGACCTTGTCGGCAAAGATCTCGCTGCCTTCATTGTCGACCACCCCGCAGCGGTCGCCGTCGCCATCGAAACCCAGCGCCAGATCGGCGCCGTGCTCTTTCACGGCCGCCGCCATGGCATGCAGCATCTGCATGTCTTCCGGGTTGGGATTGTAGTTGGGGAAGGTATGGTCGAGTTCGCAGTCGAGCCGCACCACCTCGCAGCCCAGCGCCTCCAGCACCTGTGGCGCGAAGGCCCCCGCCGTGCCGTTGCCGCAGGCCGCCACCACCTTGAGCCGCCGCGAGATGGGACCATCGCGCGTCAGTTGGGCCTCATAGCGCGGTGTGAGGTCGCTGACGTGAACGAGACCGCCGCCCGGGCGCATCTCCCAGGTGCCCGAAATGACAATCTCCTTCAGCGCCGCCATCTCGTCGGGCCCGAAGGTCATGGGGCGCTCACAGCCCATCTTGACGCCGGTCCAGCCATTGTCGTTGTGGCTCGCCGTCACCATGGCGACAGCCGGTACATCGAGGGCGAACTGGGCGAAGTAGGCCATGGGGGACAGCGCCAGCCCGATATCGTGGACGGTACACCCCGATGCCATCAGGCCGACGGTGAGCGCCTGCTTGATCGACAGCGAATAGCTGCGGAAATCATGGCCGGTGACCACATGCGGCTTGATCCCGCGGCGATGCAGATAGGTGCCCAGCCCCAGCCCCAGCGCCTCGACGCCGTAGAGGTTGATTTCCTTTTCGAACAGCCAGCGCGCGTCGTATTCGCGAAAGCCGGTCGCCTTGACCAGCGGCAGACGTTCGTAGTCGGGCGTGTTGGGCTTGAGGTCGGCACGCGGTTTGGCGAGCATGGAGGTCTCCGGCAGCGGATTTGCAAGGCCTTCGCAGCCTGGCGGCGATGGCGGCACAAATGGTCGATGGCCGACGGGTTTGCCCCGGCTGCCGGTGAATTTCAACTGCAATCGTGACGAGGCCTAAACGGCCGGGCCGGGGGGACCGTGCCCCGCCGGCACCTTACAGAGCGCCACCCCGCCTGGCGCGGGCGCCACCCTTGCGGCGTTTGGTCAGGGTAAGGGTGCGTACCCGCTCCTGCAGGCCGACCATGATGGTGCGGCGTTCGTCGCTGTCGATGGCGAGCCAGCTTGCGATCTCGCCGCGCGTGCGTCCGCAACCGACGCAATAGCCGGTCTCGGGATCGACAACGCAGACCTTGACGCAGGGCGTCTCGATGTCGAGGCATAGCGGGGCGTTCATTTCAGCATCCATCGTGACTTCAATCGCATTGTTGGCGCGCGGCGCAGCGCGCTTGCTGTCCCCAAGCGGCACACGATGGCGCGATTGCGTCACTCTTCCAGCGTCAGCACACCGTCGTGGATGCCAAAGCCCGACAGTCGCGACAGGAAGCTCATGCCCAGCAGGGTGCCCTTCAGCACCCCCTGCGGCATCACCAGCGCATCGACGTCATAGACCACGATGTTGTCGATCTCCACCCGTTGGAGTTTCGTCATCGCCGCCTTGACCACACCGTTGGCGGTGGAGACGGGGACCGTGTAATCGAGACTGAAGGGGTGGAGGCCGGCTTTGTCGGCATCGGCGTAGCTCATGGCGACCATGCTGGCGCCGGTATCGATGAGTACGGTGATCGGCGTGTAGTCGATCTGCGCCGTGGTGAAGAAATGCCCGTTCGCGCCGGATTTGATTTCCGTGCGGACCGCCATCAGCAACACCTGGGCTGTGGGTAGCGGGTCGGTCGGCAGGGTCTCGTCGTGAAGCGGCATAATGCTCTCGCGCAGCCGCACCCTGGCCGTGGGCACCGGCGTATCGCGCCCGCGCTCGGCCGCCGCAGCGTGCGGCAGTCCGTTGAGCGCGGCCTGGCTGATGGTATTGATATTGAAAGCGATGACGAACATGGCCGCCACGACCGAGCCCCAGATCGCGGCCACCCGCGAGGCCGACCAGGCGGGTGACAACAGGCCGAGCACCGACGACAGGGACGCCAGGCACAAAAGCAGCGCCACCTTGGCCAGATCCGCCGCCGCCGACGCGCCGATACCCAGAATCTGGTCCGGCCGCAGGATGAAGACCCCTGCAATGGTCAATAGCGACAAGACAACGCCGAGTACGCCAGACATGCCCAGTTCCCGCCAATCGTTGTGTGCAATCCGTCGCCACACTAGCAGCAGTTTGCAAACGGAGGGTGAACGGCGGGCCTGGAGCATGATGCCGAAAAGTGGACGCCGCCTTTCGGATAATATCACGCCCAACTCATTGGAATCGATCAGCTTTCATGCAATTGGGTGATTCTGCCCGATTGCATGCTGGTCCAGCGGCACGGTCCGGCATCAGCCGACGATGGCGCTTGCCGCGACCAGCATGACGGCTTCGCAGGCGACCTGCACGCTGCCGCACACATCGCCGGTCTGGCCGCCGATCAGCCGGCGCGACAGGCGCATGACGGCCAGCATGGCGACGAGGCCGGTCAATGCCACGACGCTCATGCCCCGCAGCGAGACGACCGGCCACAGGACCGCGATAAAGATGCCAAGACCGGCCGCCGCCGCCTGTACCACTGTCGCGCGCCCCGGATGGCCAGCCTCGGCCGAGCGGCCGTCGGGCCGCGCCGCCGGGAGGCCTGAGAGCACCGGTACCATGGCTGCGCGCGACAGGCATTGAACGGCGATCATCACGCCGGCGACAAGCCAACCGTTGGCATGGGTTCCGCCCGTTGCCGCAATATGGGTCAGGGCCGTCCAGCGGATGAGGAAGGCCAGCACCAGGGCGATGACGCCGTAGCTGCCGATGTGGCTGTCGCGCATGATCGCCAGTCGTTGCGCGGCGTCATGACCGCCGCCGAAGCCGTCCGCGGTATCGGCCAGCCCGTCTTCATGCAGTCCGCCGGTCGCGACAACCAGTGCGCCCAGCGCGACGGCAACGGCAACACTTGCCGGCACACCGATCGCATGCAAGCCGTAATAGACCGCCGCGCCCGCCGCGCCGATGAGGGCGCCGGCCGGTCCGAAGGCCCGCGCTGCCGCGGCCAGCGGCGGCAGGCGTGCGGCCGGCACGGTGATCGGCAGGCGCGTCAGGAAGAAGATCGAAGCTCTGAGATCGATGAGCCACTGTGCGGCATCGCCAGCCGCGTGGTCGGCCGCGCCACCTGCTTCACTTTTTCCTACCCCGGTATCCATTATTGTCCCTATCGGGTTGCGGGCCCAGCCGCTAAGAGGGGCATTGATCCGTTCCCGATAGACCCGGAGACCATGATGGACAAGCCCCCGAGCGGTCGACCCTTCGACGACATCCGCGCCCTTGTCAGCGACTTGCCGGGCCCCGATGAGGCGGCCATCGCCGCCGTGCGCCAGCGCGACGCCACCCTGACCAAGCCGCCGGGTGCCCTGGGGCGGCTGGAGGAAATCGCCGAATGGCTCGCCGCCTGGCAGGGCCGCCATCCACCGCGCATCGAACTGCCGCTGGTAGCGGTGTTCGCCGGCAATCACGGCGTCGTGGCACAAGGCGTTGCCGCCTATCCCCCGGAAGTGACTGCCCAGATGGTCGCCAATTTCCGCGCCGGCGGGGCGGCGATCAACCAGATCTGCAAGGTCGCCGATGCGACCTTGAAGGTTTTCGAACTGGCGCTCGAGATGCCGACCAAGGACATCACCGCCGATGCCGCCATGGCCGAAGACGAATGTGCCGCCACCATAGCCTATGGCATGGAGGCGGTAGCCGAACCGTGCGATCTCTTGTGCATCGGTGAAATGGGCATCGGCAACACCACCATCGCCGCGGCTATCGGCCATGCGCTTTATGGTGACGACCCGGCCGACTGGGTGGGTCCCGGAACCGGCGTCGACAAGGCGGGGCTCGCCCGCAAGGCCGACGCGGTCAGCCGCGCCATTGCCCTGCACAAGGCCCATCTGAACGATCCCCTGGAAGTGCTGCGGCGGGTGGGAGGGCGCGAGATCGCCGCCATGGTAGGCGCCATCGTCGCTGCCCGTGTCCGCCATGTACCGGTGCTGGTCGATGGCTATGTGGCGACCTCGGCCGCCGCCATCGTGCACGCCATGGCGCCCGGCGCCATCGATCACTGCCTTTGCGCCCATCGCTCGGCCGAGCCGTCGCATGCCACCATGCTTCAACGCATGGGCAAGGCGCCTTTGCTCGACCTCGGCATGCGTCTGGGCGAGGGCACGGGAGCGGGCCTCGCCATCATGCTGGCCAAGGCCGCCTGCGAGCTGCATTCAGGCATGGCCAGCTTCGCCGAGGCCGGGGTCAGCGACCGCGAGGACTAGCGTCTGGAAAGCGGTGGCTACTCCGCCGCCTGCTTCACCGCCGGGGCGGCGGCGCGTACATCAGCATCCACGTGGTCCTCGAACTTGGTGAAGTTGGCAACGAACATGTCGACCAGCTTCCTCGCCTCTGCGTCGTAGGCGGCCTTGTCCTTCCACGTCTCGCGCGGATTGAGGATGGCGGCATCGACGTCTGGAACCGTCGTCGGGACTTCGAAGCCAAAGAACGGATCGATGCGCATGGGAGCCGACTTGAGGCTGCCGTCGAGCGCTCCCGCCAGCAGGGCCCGCGTCACCTTGATCGGCATGCGCTGGCCCTCGCCGTAGCGCCCGCCCGTCCAGCCGGTGTTCACCAGCCAGCAATTGACGCCATGCCGGGCGACTTTTTCCTTCACCAGATTGCCGTAGACGCTCGGATGGCGCGGCATGAAGGGCGCGCCGAAACAGGTCGAAAACGTCGCCTGGGTGCCTTTGACGCCTTTTTCGGTCCCCGCCACCTTGGCGGTATAGCCCGACAGGAAATGATACATCGCCTGGGCCGGTGAAAGCCGGGCAATGGGCGGCATCACGCCCGAGGCGTCCGCCGTCAGCATGATGATGTTGCGCGGATGGCCGGCCATGCCGGTCTCCGAGGCATTGGGGATGAAATGCATGGGATAGGCCACGCGCCCGTTCTCGGTGAGCGAGGCGTCATCGAAATCGGGCAATCGCGTCTCGGGATCGATCCAGACATTTTCCAGGATCGAGCCCCAGCGCTGGGTGGTCGAATAGATCTCCGGCTCGGCTTCGGCCGACAGGCGGATGGTCTTGGCGTAGCACCCGCCCTCGAAGTTGAAGATGCCTTCGTCCGACCAGCCGTGCTCGTCGTCGCCGATCAGGGTGCGGCGCGCATCCGAGGAAAGGGTCGTCTTGCCGGTACCCGACAGGCCGAAGAATAGTGCCGATACGCCGTCGGCATCGGCATTGGCCGAGCAGTGCATGGGCAGGATGCCCTTGGCGGGCAGGAAGTAGTTGAGGGTGCCGAACACCGACTTCTTGGTTTCGCCGGCATATTCGCTGGACCCGATAAGCACCAGGCGCTCTGCAAGGTCAGAGGCGATGACCGTGTCCGAGCGCACCCCGTGACGGGCGGGATCGGCCTTGAAGCTCGGGATATTGATGATGTGGAGTTCGGGTTCGAACGACGCCACCTCTTCAACGGACGGCCGGCGCAACAGATAGCGGATGAACAGCGCATGCCAGGCCAGTTCGGTGACCACCCTGACGGCGATGCAGTGGGCAGGATCGGCGCCGCCATAGAGGTCCTGGACGAAGAGTTCGCGTCCGCCGGCATGGGCGAAGATGTCCGCCTTGAGGGTTGCGAAATGCGCCGGCGACATGGCCTTGTTGTTGTCCCACCAGATCGAATCCTCGGTGGTTGCATCGCGCACGATGAACTTGTCCTGGGCGGAGCGGCCCGTATGTACCCCGGTGGTGACCGCCAGCGGCCCGTTCGCTGCGACCAGCCCCTCGCCGCGCCGGATGGCAGCTTCGTAGAGCTGCACCTCGTTGAGATTGTAATGGATCGGATGGCTGGGGGTGAGGCCCATTGCCTCGAAGGGACGCTTCTGGTTGAAACGGCCTTTGTGGACTGACATTCCCTGTTCCTCTGGCTTGCGGCCTTCCCGCCACCTGTCGCGGTATTGGCCCCGGCAAAAGGGAGCCTGCGGCCAACATTTTTCCAACTATTGCCGCCTGAAAGCGGCACCGCTGGCCGGCACGGATCGGAATGTATGCCCTTGAGCGGCCTTCCGGCTGGCGCGGCGAATGCGCATCGCTCCTAAAGAATAGCACCGCGCGACGCAACCCGGCACCTCAAGAAAATTCGCTGGATGAAAAGTCCCGCTCAGTCCGACGCCCGCAACCGGCGGGTAATGGCGGCCAGTTCGTGGCGGAGTTCGGCGCCATCCTTCAGAAGGCGCCCGAATTCGAAGCGCCGCCGCTCCTTGTCGCTGGCGAGGTCTATGCCTTCGGCGTCGATGGCGACGGCCTGAACTTCAGGCGAGGGTTGACCGCCGCAGGCCCGCCACAGCAGCGCGACGGCATCGTCGTGGTCCGTATTGATGTGCTCGACTGCGCTCTTGTCGAGTCCGGCAAACAGCACCGCCCGTTTGGCGTCGATCAGCATGTCGGCACCAGAAAACGTGCGGATGCGGCCAAATCCCGCCACCACATGCACGATTTCGGGTGTCATGCGCCAGAAGCTGAAGTCGGCAAAGCCGGCGAACGCGGCGGCTGCCGGGTGGAGTGCCAGGTAGCGGCGCGCGACCCCGTCCTCGGCGACCTGCTCGAACCGGCCGATCAGCGTGGCGCGGGCGCCTTCCAGGCGGTCTCCTTCCGGCTTCGGGTCGGCGATCAGCAGCGAGGCGCGTTCGTCGTGCATCAAGTTGCGGGTATGCCAGGCCAGCCGCGAGATCAGAATAAGCGGCCGCCCGGCCTGATCGCAGGCCACATTGACCAGCGAAGCATAGGGCGCGCCCTCCTGCGTGAGGGTGGCGAGCATGCCGCTTTCAGACTGGCGCAACAGACGCCGGACGGCGGATCCGCTGGTGATTTCACTCTCTCTATCGCTGTTCATCCACCTTACCCTTGAAACAGTCTGCCATGTTTACCACATTTCTGCCATAATTGACCGTCGGCGTAACGGCGATCGCGACTATCGGTCCGCCACATTTTACGCTAACTCACCCATTAGAGCGCGCAAGGGTATCAACCGAAATGGGGAAAAAAATGCCGAAAATCGCGCTCGTTGATGACGACCGCAACATTCTCGCTTCGGTGAGCATGGCGCTGGAGGCGGAAGGCTTCCATACCAGCACCTACAGCGACGGCGTGGCGGCCCTGCAGGGCCTTAACGACAATCCGCCCGACATGGCCATATTCGATATCAAGATGCCGCGCATGGACGGGATGGAACTGCTGCGCCGCCTGCGCCAGCGTTCCGACCTGCCGGTCATTTTCCTGACCTCCAAGGACGACGAGATCGATGAACTGTTCGGCCTCAAGATGGGAGCCGACGATTTCATCCGCAAGCCGTTTTCGCAGCGCCTGCTGGTGGAGCGCGTCAAGGCGGTGCTGCGCCGGGCAAGTTCGCGCGACGGCACCCAGCCGGCGAGCGAGGCCAACCGCGTCATCGAGCGCGGCAAGCTGGTGATGGATCCCGATCGCCATTCCTGCACCTGGGATGGTGTGCCGGTGGTTCTCACGGTAACGGAATTTCTCATATTGCATGCGCTGGCCCAGCGGCCTGGCATCGTCAAGAGCCGCGATGCGCTGATGGATGCCGCCTATGACGACCAGGTCTATGTCGACGACCGCACTATCGACAGCCACATCAAGCGCCTGCGCAAGAAATTCAAGGCGGTGAACGACAGCTTCGATGCCATCGAGACACTGTATGGCGTCGGGTATCGCTTTAAGGAGAGCTGATAGACAGCGGCTCACGTTCGGCACGACATGGTGGCTGGGGTTGACATCACGGAGCGCGGCGAGGTCGAGGAAACGGCCGCCCAGCGCGACGCAACCGATCTGCAACCGTCGGGACCGTTCCGCTGGCTGCACCGGCTGGCGCCGACCCGTCTCACCTCGCGCATCATCATCATAAATTTCGCCGGGCTGATCATTCTCGTCGCCGGCATTCTCTACTTCAACCAGTCGCGCCAGAGCCTCATCGATGCCCGCGTCCAGAGCCTGATGACACAGGCGCGGATCATGTCGGCGGCCGTGGCCGCGGCGGCTACCATCGACACCGACCAGATCATCGTCGATCCCGAAAAGCTGCTGGAACTCCAGCTCAACAAGCCGCACGGCAACGAGGAACCGCGGTCCTACGACTTTCTCATCAATCCCGAGCGCTCCGGACCGGTTCTGCGCCGCCTGGCGGCCTCCTCCGACACCCGTGCCCGCATATTCGATCGCGACGGCATGCTGGTGGTCGATAGCCGTTATCTGTATGGCCGCGGCGAAATCCTGCGCTTCGACCTGCCGCCGCCCAACATGGTGCCGCATGAGAACTGGGTAAGCACCGCCCTGAAGTGGGTTTATGACCTGTTGTTTGCCCACCATTATCCGCTGCAGAAGGACTATGGTTTCGACAACGGCAAGGATTTTCCCGAAGTTACCGCCGCGCTCAACGGTGCCTCCGTCAGCGTCGTGAGGGTCAACGACACCAACGAGATCATCGTTTCGGTGGCCGTTCCCATCCAGCGTTTCCGGGCGGTGCTCGGGGCGCTTGTCCTGTCCACCAAGGGCGGCGAAATCGACAAGGTTCTGCGCAACGAGCGGCGCATCGTTCTGCTCACCTTCGCCGTGGCCGGCCTCGTGACCATCCTCCTGGCCATCGCCCTTGCCGGCCACATCGCCGAACCGATCAGGCGGCTGGCGGCGGCGGCTGAACATGTGCGTCGTGGCGTCAACAGCCGGGCCGAGATTCCGGACTTCACCTTCCGCCGCGACGAGATCGGGCATTTGTCCGGTGCTTTGCGCGACATGACGCAGGCCCTCTACAAGCGCATCGATGCCATCGAGGCCTTTGCCGCCGATGTGTCGCATGAACTGAAGAATCCGCTGACTTCTCTGCGGAGCGCGGTGGAGACTTTCCACTATGCCCGCACCGACGAGCAGCGCCAGCGCCTGGTCGCCATCATCAAGGACGACGTGCGCCGGCTCGATCGGTTAATTTCCGACATTTCCGATGCTTCAAGGCTCGATGCCGAACTGGCCCGCGCCAAGGCCGGCCCGGTCAGCGTCGACCGGCTGCTGGCCGCCCTGGTGGACATTGGCAACGAGGTACGTCCGGCCGGCGCCGCGGCCATCGTGTTGCAGCAGAGCCCGCCGCCCTCCGGACTGGATCCGGCGGAAGCCTTCCAGGTGATCGGCCACGACAACCGCCTTGGGCAGGTGGCACGCAATCTCATCGATAACGCTGTTTCCTTCTCGCCACCCGGCTCGCAGGTAACCGTCAATCTGCGCCGCCGCGGCGACTGGGTCGAGTTCCGGGTCGAAGACGAGGGCGCCGGCATCTCACCCGACAATCTGGAACGCATCTTCGAGCGTTTCTACACCGACCGTCCCGAAGGCGCGTTCGGCAAGAATTCCGGTCTGGGGTTGTCGATTTCCCGCCAGATCGTGGAGGCCCATCGCGGGACCATACACGCGGAGAACCGCCTCGGCAGCCCCGGTCCCGACGGCCGCCGGCAGGTCCTGGGCGCCCGCTTCGTGGTGCGCCTGCCGGCCATGCCGGAGGACTGGCATGCCAGCGACGACGGTTGAACTGCCCGCTGCGTCGGCCGAACCCGTGCTGGTGCATGCCACCTGCTTGGCATTGGCGGGCATCGGCGTCTTGTTGCGCGGTCCCTCCGGGAGCGGCAAGTCGGATCTCGCCCTCAGGCTGATCGACCGGCCGGGCTTCGGGCTTGCGGCCTCGTTGATCGAGGCCCGGCTGGTGGCCGACGATCAGGTCATCCTTTCACGCACCGGGGACGATCTCTTGGCCTCGGCCCCCGAGCGGCTGGCAGGACTGCTTGAAATACGCGGCCTGGGCATTGTGCGGGTCGAGCCCGCCGGGCCGACGCGCCTCGGTCTCGTCGTGGATCTGGTCGCGGCCGCACGCATCGAGCGCTATCCCGCGGCGGCGGGCGAGGCCCGATTTCTCGGGTGTCGGGTGCCGCTTGTGTCGATTGATGCCACCGCCCCATCTGCCGCAGCGCGGGTACGCGCCGCGCTGTATCATCTGGCGGGCGCGACGCCCTCACCCTGAAACCGCCGGTGCACTTTGCCGCTTGACAAAGCAGTGCCGATTGACGAGGCGTTGTCGGCCGCGAAAGGCCCCATGTGGCTAACTCGGCGGTCGCGGTTGCGCATCGCCGCCGAACCCGACAAGATGGCACCGCAGGTGCTTTGCTGGAGTTGCCGCATTTCATGATCGGTCTTGTACTGGTTACCCATGGCAGGCTGGCCGAGGAATTCCGCGCCGCGCTCGAGCACGTGGTCGGCGAGCAGGACCGCATTGCCACCGTATGCATTCATCCCGATGACGACGTGGAAAGCCGCCGCGGCGATATCCTCGCCGCCGTCGAACAAGTGGACACCGGCAAGGGCGTGATCGTGCTGACCGACATGTTCGGCGGCACCCCCTCCAATCTCGCCATTTCGATCATGGAAGCCGACCATATCGAGGTCATCGCCGGCACCAACCTGCCGATGCTGATCAAGCTGGCGAGTGTACGGCGCGAGGCCAAGCTGGCCGATGCCGTCGCGCAGGCGCGCGAAGCCGGCCGCAAATACATAAACGTGGCCAGCCAGTTGCTGCGCGATCAGGCCTGATGGCGATGCCGGGCGCCTCCCGCGGGCCGACGGCACGCCGCGAACTGGCGATCGTCAACAGCCTCGGCCTGCATGCCCGCGCCACCGCCAAATTCGTCAAGTGCGCCGAACGCTTCGACGCCGATATCGAGGTGACGCGCGATGGCCAGACCGTGCCGGGCACCTCGATGCTCGGCCTGTTGATGCTCGCCGCCCACTGCGGCACCACCATCGACGTCGTTGCCTCCGGGCCTGAGGCGGAAGAGGCGATCGCCGCGCTGCAGAACCTGGTTGCCGGCAAATTCGGCGAAGAATGACCGGTCGCGTCGCATCCACATAAAGACTTCTTTATATCTGCGTTGCGCCGCTGCCGCCTTGCTGCTATAGGGGCTGCCGGCAGAGATGAGCCGGGGCCTGTCGCCGGCCGGCCCATCCAACGATTGCGTCACACATTTTTTCCCCTTGAGAGGAACCGATGAGCACGTCCGACGATTTCATTGTGAAGGATTTGAAGCTGGCCGAATGGGGTCGCCGCGAACTGGACATGGCCGAGGTGGAAATGCCCGGCCTCATGGCGACACGCGCCGAATTCGGCGCCTCGCAGCCGCTGAAGGGCGCCCGGATCGCCGGCTGCCTGCACATGACGATCCAGACCGCGGTGCTCATCGAAACCCTTCAGGCGCTGGGCGCCAAGGTGCGCTGGGCCTCGTGCAACATCTTCTCCACCCAGGATCACGCCGCCGCCGCCATTGCCGCCACCGGCACTCCGGTGTTTGCCACCAAGGGCGAGACGCTGGCCGAGTACTGGGAATATGTCGACCGTATCTTCGACTGGCCGAACGGCGAGACCGCCAACCTGATCCTCGACGACGGCGGCGATGCCACGGCCTACATCCTCATCGGCGCCAGGGCATCGGCGGATGCCTCGGTCCTCGCCAGCCCGAAGAACGAGGAAGAAGAAGAGCTTTTCAAGACCATCAAGCGGCGGCTTGCCAGGGACAAGGATTTCTTCCTGCGCACCCGCGATGCCATCAAGGGCGTGTCGGAAGAAACCACCACCGGCGTTCACCGGCTTTACGACCTGCAGAAGAAGGGCGAGCTGCCGTTCCCGGCCATCAACGTCAACGACAGCGTCACCAAGTCGAAATTCGACAACCGTTATGGCTGCCGCGAGTCGCTGGTCGATGGCATCCGCCGCGCCACCGATGTGATGATGGCCGGCAAGGTGGCCGTGGTGTGCGGCTACGGCGACGTGGGCAAGGGTTCGGCCCAGAGCCTGCGCGGCGCCGGCGCCCGTGTCATCGTCACCGAGGTCGATCCCATCTGCGCCCTGCAGGCGGCCATGGACGGCCACACCGTCACCACGCTGCACGATGCCGTTGCCACGGCCGACATCTTCGTCACCGCCACCGGCAATAAGGACGTCATCACCATCGATGACATGCGCCGCATGAAGGACATGGCGATCGTTTGCAATATCGGCCACTTCGACAATGAGATCCAGATCGCCGGCCTGAGAAACTACAAGTGGACCAACGTCAAGGATCAGGTCGACCTCATCGAGTTTCCCGGCGGCAACCGCATCATCCTTTTGTCCGAGGGGCGCCTGGTCAATCTCGGCAACGCCACCGGCCACCCCAGCTTCGTGATGTCGGCCTCGTTCACCAACCAGACCCTGGCCCAGATCGAGCTGTGGCAGAACGCCGGCAAGGGCAAGTATGGCAACGAGGTCTACGTGCTGCCCAAGCACCTCGATGAAAAGGTGGCGCGGCTGCACCTCGAAAAGGTTGGCGCCAGGCTGACCGAATTGAGCACCGAGCAGGCCGCCTATATCGGCGTCGCCCAGTCCGGGCCGTTCAAGCCCGATTACTACCGCTACTGAGCCGGCGCGCCTGAACCTGCAAGGTTCGCTCCGCGCAATCCCACCCTTGAGGTGGTGAGGTGCGCTGTTTGCCTGTATATGTCGCGAATCACCGCTTGACGTCGGTGATTCGCGATCGGACATCGGGTGCGGCTGCCCGTCGGGGTGCGCGGCTAGGGGCATTCACAGGGTTCAACGGCAGGGAGCTGGTCCGGGCTCTTTGGGGGAACAGCATTGGCGATGCGTGGCGCCGCAACGCACAGGATGCAACGATGGGGCCGCATGCGGCCCATGCGTTCCTTGGCCCTTCTTGTCGTACTGGCCGTGGTCGGGCCGGCGCCGGCATCGGCGCTCCCTCTCGGCGAGGCCCTGATGGTCGGCATTGGCCGCGAACCTTTTGCCTTCGCGGCGGTCTTTCTGGCGCTCATCGTGTTCTTCTGGGCCTGGCTGGTGGTGCGCAAGCTGTCGCGCGACGAACTCGCCGCAAGGCAGCGGTGCAGCGAACTGGAAAGCCAGCTCAACGAGGTCGAGGCCGTGCTCGATGCCGAGCCGCATGTGATGCTCATATGGAAGGGGCGCGAGGAAGAACCCGAGCGGCTGGCCGGCGATCTGCGCGGCACGGTGAAGGTGCCGTCGACGCGCCGTGAAATGCTCGATTTCGAAGCCTGGCTGGAACCGGAATCGGCCGCGACATTGCGTGAATCACTGGCCATCCTGCGGGCCGCCGGCACCCCATTCAATATCGGTATCAAGACAGCGTCGGGCGAACTGCTGGACGCCGACGGCCGCACCGCCGGCGGCATGGCGACATTGTCGCTGCGCCCGCTCACCGGCGAACGTCGCCACTATACCGAACTCGCCTACGACACCCGCAAGCTGGGCAAGCAGGTCGAACGCCTGAGTGCCATTCTCGATCGTGCCCCGTTCCCGATCTGGCTGGCCGCCGATGGCGATGAACTGCAATGGGCGAACCTGGCCTATCTCGAAGCCACCGAATGCGCCGATGTGAGCGAAGCCATCACCCGCCAGGCCGCGCTTGTGGAGCGGCGCCGACCGGTCGCCGGCAGCCCCGAGGTGGCAACCGCCGCCAGGCCGCAGCGCGCCTATGCGGTCATTGCCGGCTCCAAGCGCGCGCTGGATGTCTACGACCTGGCCCTGGAAGGCGGCGGCCAGGTCGGCTACGCCGTCGACATGAGCCTTCTGGAGGACGCCCAGAAGGAATTGAAGCGCCATATCCGGGCCCACGCCTCGACCCTCGACAATCTGGCCACTGCCATCGCCATCTTCGGTCCCGATCAGCGCTTGCGTTTCCACAACGCGGCCTATGCCGAACTGTGGTCGCTGGATCCCGAATGGCTTTCCACCGGCCCGCTCGACAGCGAAATTCTCGACCGGTTGCGCGAGATGCGCCGCTTGCCCGAGCAGGCGAACTACCGCGACTGGAAGGCCAAGCAGTTGACCGCCTATACCACGCTGGAGACTCGCGAGAGCTGGTGGCACCTGCCCGACAGCCAGACGCTGCGTGTGGTGTGCGAACAGCACCCCTTCGGCGGCGTCACTTATCTCTATGAAAACGTCACCAAGCAGATTTCGCTGGAAAGTCGCTACAACGAGCTCATCGGGGTGCAGCGCGAGACCCTCGACAACCTGCACGAGGGCGTGGCGTTGTTCGGCACCGACGGCTGCCTGCGGCTCTACAATCCGTCCTATGTGCGTTTCTGGAACCTCGACGTCGCCTTCCTGGAAGGCCACCCCCACATCGACAAGGTGGTGACCCATAGCCAGAAGCTGCTGCCGGATGAGGCCGTGTGGGACGAAATGCGCTACGCGGTCACGTCGCTCAGCGATGCCCGGCGTCCGATGCAGGGTCGCATGTCGCGCCCCGACGGCATGGTGCTCGACTATGCCACCGTCTCCATGCCCGACGGCGACACCCTCATCACCTATGTCGACATGACCGCCAGCGCCGGCATCGAGCGGGCGCTGCGCGAACGCAACGAGGCGCTGGAGGCGGCAGACGCCCTCAAGACCCGCTTCCTGTCCAACATCTCCTACAATCTGCGCACCCCGCTCACCAACATCAACGGCTTCACCGAGGCGCTGATGATGGGCATCGCCGGCAATCTCGCCGCCAAGCAACTCGAATACCTGCAGGACGTGCGCTCCTCGTCCACCGAACTGATGGCCATCATCGATGCCATCCTCGACCTCACGACCATCGATGCCGGCGCCATGGAACTGCGCCTCGGCGAGGTCGACGTTGCCTCGGTGCTGGAGGATACCGCCAACGCCATGGCCGATGTCATCGACGCCAAGAACCTTACCGTGCATGTGGAGATCGCCGACGACGTCGGCACCTTCATCGGCGACGATCGCCGGGTGCGTCAGATCCTCACCCACCTGCTGGAAAACGCCATCGGCTTTTCCAACGCCGCCACGTCCATCCGCATGGGCGCGCGGCGCGAGGGCGACCACATCCTCTTGTGGGTGTCCGACACCGGCCGCGGCATCGATCCCGAATTCCAGGCCCAGGCCTTCGAGCGTTTCCAGGCCCGCGCCGTCACCGGCGGCCATCGTGGCCCGGGGCTCGGACTGGCGCTGGTCAAGAGCTTCGTGGAGTTGCATCATGGTCAGGTGAAGCTGCTGTCGCAGCTCAATCGCGGCACCACGGTCATCTGCCGCTTCCCGGTAGCCGGACCGCCCGGCGAGGCGCGTCGCCGGCGCCATGACGATGTCCGGCCGCCCGCGAGGCAACTGGCCTCGTGACCATTACTCGTCATCTCGCCGATGAGACGGCAACGGTCCGCCTGGGCGCCGAACTGGCACTGATGCTGGCTGTGGGCGATTGCGTTTGCCTCGAAGGCGACCTGGGCGCCGGCAAGACGACGCTGGCCCGCGCACTCATCCATGCCCTGTCGCCGGCCGACGCCGTGCCCGAAGTACCGAGCCCCACCTTCACTCTGGTGCAAACCTACGACGACACGCGCATCCCCGTTGCCCATTACGATTGCTATCGTTTGAAGGATGCCGGTGAAATCCTCGAGACCGGCCTGGAGGATGACCTCGATCTTCGTCTCGTCGTGATCGAATGGCCCGAGCGTATCGCGGCCTACCTGCCGGTCGAGCGACTGACGATCAACCTCACCATCGAAGCTGAGGGACGTCGCGCCACCCTCACCGCGACCGGTGCGTTGGGCCAACGGCTGGCCCGCTTCGAAGCCATATCGCGCCTGCTCACCCGCAGCGGCTGGGGTGGCGCGAAGCGTGCCTTCCTCATGGGCGATGCCTCGACCAGACGCTATGAACGCCTCACCCGGTCGGACGGTGAAACATGTCTCTTGATGGACATGCCCGCCCGCCCCGACGGGCCGCCGCTCAGGGACGGAAAGTCCTACAGCCAGCTCGTCCACCTGGCCGAGGACTGCCGTGCCGTCCTCGCCGTCAATGGTGAACTGCTGCGCCGCGGCTATTCCGCCCCCGGGATCCTCGCCAGCGACGCCAAGACGGGGCTTCTTCTCATCGAGGATCTGGGCGAGCGGGTTTACGGCCGGCTGATCGTTGAAAAGGAAGACATTTCCGAGCCCATGCTGGCGGCTACCATGCTGCTGGCCGACATGGCGACCCGCACCTGGCCTGCCGAGGTGCCGTTGCCGGAGGGCGGCAGCCATCGCCTCATGCCGTATGACGCAGAGGCGCTGTTGACCGAAGCGGGCCTCCTCGTCGACTGGTTCTGGCCGCTGGCGACCGGTCAGCCGGCCGAGGCCGCCATTGCCTTGGCCTATGGCGAAGCCTGGAGGGCGGTGTTGCCGCTGGCGATGCCCGAAGCACCCGTATGGGTGTTGCGCGATTTCCATTCGCCCAATCTCATCTGGTTGCCCGAACGCGAGGGGCTGGCTCGGGTGGGGCTCATCGATACCCAGGACGCGGTTCTGGGTCATCCCGCCTATGATCTGGTCTCGCTGCTGCGCGATGCCCGGGTCGATATGCCGGAAGACGTGACGGCGGACTATTTCGACTATTATTGCGCCTTGCGCGCCGCCGATGACGAGGACTTCGATCCCGGCTCCCTCGAGGCCGCCTTCGCGGTGCTCGGTGCCCAGCGGGCCGCCAAGATCCTCGGCATCTTCGCACGCCTGTCACGCCGCGATGGCAAGCATGGCTATCTGCGTCATCTGTCGCGGGTCTCGGGCCAGTTGGAGCAGGGCCTCGCCCATCCGGCCCTTGGCCCCGTTGCCGAGTGGTTTGAAGCGAATCTTCCCCGCGCCGTCCGCGATGCGGCCATTGCCAGGGTCACCGCCCGTTCATGAGCCAGCACGCGAAGATATCGACCCGCAAGGCCGGCCGTCACGCCATGATCCTTGCCGCCGGTATCGGCAAGCGCATGCGGCCGCTTACGCTCACCCGCCCCAAGCCAATGGTCGAAGTGGCGGGCAAGCCCATCATCGCCTATGCCGTCGATCGTCTGCGGGCCGCCGGCATCGAGGAGGCGGTTATCAATGTCCACTATCTGCCCGAGGCGATGGAGCGCTGGGCGGCCGGCATCGCCTCACCCCGCCTCGTCATCTCCGATGAGCGCGACTGCCTGCTCGATACCGGCGGCGGCGTAAAGCGGGCCTTGCCGCTTCTGGGGCGCGCGCCGTTCTTCGTGCTCAATGGCGATTCCTTGTGGATGGAAAGCGCCCGGCCGGCACTGGAGCGCCTGCGGGCAGCCTGGGACGGGCGGCGCATGGATTGCCTGCTGCTGCTCGCCGCTATGACCTCGGCAGTGGGTTTCGGCGGCGCGGGCGACTTCCGTATGGCGCCGGATGGTCGGCTGGAGCGGCGCCCCGAAGGCGGAATTGCGCCATTTGTCTTCGCAGGATGCTATCTTGTGCATCCGCGCCTGTTTGCCGATTCGCCCGAAGGGTCATTTTCCATGAACCTCTTGTGGGACCAGGCGTTGGCGAAGGGCCGGCTCTACGGCCTCAGGCATGACAGTACGTGGATTCATGTGGGCACGCCCGATGCCGTCGCGCTCGCCGAGGAGGCGCTGGCGGGGTCCTGACCCTGGAAGGAGGCAAGGATGTCCAGGGGCACACCATCGGGACCGCCCGAGCCACCGCGCGTCTTCACCGTGCCGCCCGACGTGGCGTTCCTGCCGCACCTGGCGGAGGCCATTCTGGCCGGCGACCTGCCGGTGCCGGGCGGGCGACCGCCAGCGCCTGAGGACTTGCCCAGGTGGACCATTCTGGTGCCCACCCGGCGTGCCGCCCGCACGCTGGCCACGGCCTTCCTGGAAGCGGCCGGCTGTCCAGCTATGCTGCTGCCGCGCATCCGCCCGCTGGGCGATGTGGACGAAGAGGACCTCCTCATCGAAGTGGAAGGCTGGCCCGGCTTGGACGTGGCGCTGCCGCCTGCCATGCCGGGGATAGAGCGCGAATTCCGCCTTGCCCGCCTCATCCTCGACTGGTCGCAAGTCCACCCCGGCGAGCCGCTGGCGCAGACCCTGGCCGGTGCCCGCGCCCGCGCCTTCGCGCTCGCCCGTTCTCTTGCCGAACTCATCGAAAGCTTCGAGACCGAAGGCATCGGCATCGATCGGATCGCCGCGCTGTTCGACCTCGACCTGCCGCGCCACCGTGAGATGGTGCTGGATTTCCTCGCCATCGTGCAAGTCGAGTTGCCCGCCGTGATGTCGGCCTGCGGCATGATCGGCGAAAAGGAACACCGCTCACGCCTCATCGCCGCCGAAGCCCAGCGCCTTGAAAGCACCCCTGCGGACTATCCCATCATCGCGGCGGGATCGACCGGCTCAATCCCCTCAACGGCCCGGCTGCTCGCCGCCGTTGCGCGCCTGCCGCTCGGCGCCGTGGTGCTGCCGGGGCTCGATCAGGAACTCGATGCCAAAAGCTGGCAGGCGCTCTCCCAGCAGCACCCGCAATTCGGTCTGAGGCAATTGCTTGCCGCCATCGGGATCGAACGCGATGCGGTGCGCGCCCTGCCCGGCCTGTCGCGCTCGCCGGCCGGCGAGGCCCGTGCCCGCCTCGCCAGCGAGATCATGCGTCCGGCGGAAACCTCCGAGCGCTGGGTCGGCCTGGTGCAGCGGCGCGAAGAGCTGCGGGCCGCCGTCGACGGGCTTACGCTCATCGAAGCCGCCGACCAGCGGAGCGAAGCGCAGGTGATTGCACTCGCCCTGAGGCGTGTGCTGGAGACGCCGGGCGAGACCGCCGCGTTGGTAACGCCGGACCGCGAACTGGCCCGCCGGGTGAAGGGCGAGCTTGCGCGCTGGGGTGTCGGTGTCGACGATTCGGCCGGCGAGCCGCTCGGTCTTACCCCCGCCGGCCAGTTCGCCCTCGCCGTCATCGATGCCGCCAGCCCCGTGGCGAGTCCCGTCGACCTGATGGCCCTGCTCGATCATCGCCTTGCCTGTTTCGGTGTACCGCGTGCCGAGACGGCCGGCGCGGCCCGCGATCTCGACGTGCTGCTGCGGGGGCAGGCCGGTCTGCATGGGCATGCATCGATCCTAGCGGCGGTGCGTGGTGAGCGGACAGCGGACTGGCAGCGCCACGGACATCCGGCGCAACGCCACATGGGCGCCGATGCATTTGCGGCCGCAGCAGGACTTGGCGGCGCGTTGGAGGTGGTGCTAGCGGGGCTCGGCGATGTCCTCGGGACCAGTGACCTGCGCGCCCTCGATGACCTTTTTACCCTGCATCTGACGGCGCTCGAAGCCGTCCATGCCGATGGCGCGGACGATCAGGGCACATCCCTGTGGTCGGGCGAAGACGGTGAGGCGCTGGCACAACTGTTCGTGACACTGCGCCAGCATGCCCAGGCCTGTCCGCCGATCACGGCGGCGGACTATCGCGATCTCATCGCCCAGATGCTGGCACGCGTGCCGGTGCGGCGGCGGTCGATCGAGCATCCGCGCCTTGCCATTCTGGGGTTGCTGGAAGCCCGCCTCGTGCGGCCCGATGTGGTCATCCTCGGGGGTCTGACGGAAGGAGGCTGGCCCGGTGAAGCGGCGGCCGATCCGTGGCTCAACCGGCCGCAGCGCGCCCGCATCCATCTGCCGTTGCCGGAGCGCCGCATCGGCCTTCAGGCCCATGACTTCGCGCAAGGGCTGTGCGCCAGGCGAGTGATCATGACGCGGGCGGCACGCCGTGCCGATGCCCCCGCCAATCCCTCGCGCTGGCTGGTGCGCCTCAAGGTGCTGATAGCCGCCGCCGGCCTCGAAGACGACCTGGCCGGCGCCACCCCGTGGCTGGCATGGGCAGAGGGTCTTGACCGACCGAATGGGGTCCGCCCTGTCGCGTGGCCGGTCCCCCGTCCGCCGGTGGACGCCCGGCCACTCTCCCTGTCGGTCACCCGCATCGATGATCTCGCCAATGATCCCTACCGGATTTTTGCGCGCTCGATCCTCGGGCTTTTCCCGCTCGATCCCCTGATCAAGCCGGTCGGTGCCGCCGAGCGCGGCACACTCATCCATGCGGCTCTGAGTGCCTTCGTGCGCGATCATCCAAGCGTGCTGGGGTCGGATGCGGCCGACCTGCTGATGGCGGAGTTCGAACGCCAGCTCGCCGCCACCGTCGCTGACGAAGCCCTTGCCGCCATGTTGCGTCCGCGGCTTCAGCGCATCGCCCGATGGTTCATCGAACAGGAAGCCGATCTGCGCGCCGATGCGGTGCGCCAGTTCACCGAGATCACGGGGCGCACGGAGATCGACGTCGCGGGCAGGCGCTACGGTCTCACCGCCAGGGCTGATCGCATCGACATCTGCGCTGATGGCAGCGCCCGCCTCATCGACTACAAGTCCGGCAGCGTGCCATCGCTCAATGCCGGGGCCCAGAGCTACAGCCGGCAACTCGATCTGGAAGCCGCCATGATCGCTGCGGGGGGCTTCGATGGCGTGGGGGCAAGGCCGGTGCGCGAGATGGGCTACATGGCCCTCAAGGGCAGCTTCGAGGCGGGCGAATGGAAGCCGAAGACCGCGGAGATCGAAGCATCCGCTACTCAGGCGCTGGCCGAGTGCGAGCACCTGCTTGCCGATTTCGCCGATCCCGAAACGCCCTATATCGCCACCGACTGGTCCGACACACCGAAGCTGGAACGCGATTACGGCCAGCTCGCGCGCTGGCGCGAATGGGGCCAGGCGCGCGGCCGCCAGGTGCCGGGCGATGACTGATGCGCGCGCCATCGCCGGCCGGGTGCAGGCTGCAGCCTCCGACCCGGCCGTCTCGGCCTGGGTCTCGGCCAATGCCGGCACCGGCAAGACCCATGTACTGGTCAACCGCATCATCCGCCTGATGCTCGATGGCGCCGCACCCGAACGCATCCTCTGCCTCACCTTCACCCGCGCCGCCGCTGCCGAGATGTCGTCGCGGCTGGTCGAGGCGCTGGGCAGGTGGATAGCCCTTGACGACGATACGCTTGAGGGCGAGATCGCCACCATCACCGGCGGGCGCGCGGTGGCTGACCTTACCAGCGCGCGGCGCTTGTTCGCCCGGGCGCTGGAGACGCCCGGCGGTCTCAATGTGCAGACCATCCACGCCTTTTGCGAGCGCCTGTTGCAGCGTTTTCCGGTGGAGGCGGGCGTCACGCCGGGCTTTTCGGTGCTGGAACCGACGACGGCCAAGGCGGCGCTGGTGGCAGCGCGTTCGGCGGTACTGGGGGGTGCCGACGGCGACGGTGAAATCGTCGGGTTGGTGGACACGCTCGCATTGCATCTCGGGCTCGATGACCTGACTGACCTGCTGGGCAACCTGATCGACGAACGTGGCCGGCTGGGCGGGGCGCTCGACAGCGAAGCGGCGGTGGAGGCGACGCTTCAGCGGCTGGCTTCTGTCCTCGGCCTTCAGCCCGACGGCACCGTCCCTGATCCGGCATCCGACCTGGCGGCCGCCATGGGCGTGGAAGAAATGCACGGCATTGCCGAGCGGATGGCCGGAAGCGACAAGGCGACCGACCGCAAGACCGTCGATGCATTGCGAGATGCAATCGCCGCGCCTGATGGCGTCGCGCGCCTTGCCGCCCTTGCCGCCAAGTTTGTCAAGGCCAACGGTGAACCAGTCGCCGACAGCACGTTGTGCACGGCAGCCATGGGAGAGCATCGCGAACGGCTGGCCCGATTGCGCGATGAGGTTGCCCGTCTTGCCGATTTGCACAAGGGCGCTGGAATTCTGGCAGCGACGTCGGCGTTGCTCCGGCTGGGGCGCCGGGTGATGGCGCGCTACGAGCATGAAAAGCGGCAACTGGCGGGCTATGACTATGACGACCTCATCGCCCGCACCCTCGGCCTGCTCTCGGAATCGTCCGGCGCCCAATGGGTGCTCTACAAGCTCGACGGCGGCCTCGACCACATTCTCATCGACGAAGCCCAGGACACCAGCCCCGACCAGTGGGAGATCGTGCGGCTTTTGGCCGATGAGTTCTTCGCCGGGGAAGGCTCGCGCGACGGGCTGGTGCGCACCGTCTTCGCGGTTGGCGACAAGAAGCAGTCGATCTTTTCCTTCCAGGGCGCCGATCCGGCCCTGTTCGACAGGATGCGTGATTATTTTTCCGGCAAGGTGGCCGCCGCCGGTGCGGATTTCACTGCCATGCCGCTTGAGACCTCCTTCCGTTCGGTCGATGCCGTTCTCTCTTCGGTCGATGCGGTTTTCAATCATGGCCCCGCCGCCGATGGCGTGAGGACGGCGCCTGGCGAAGTGATGGTGCATCAGGCGATCCGCGCCGGCGAGCCCGGCCTCGTCGAGATCTGGCCGGTCGAACGGCCGCCGGCGGCAAACGCCGAAGAGCCGCCATCGTTGCCCCGGCGCAAACCCCCGGACGCGCGCCGCCGGTCGGCTGAACTGATTGCCACAACCGTTGAAGGGTGGTGGCGGGACCGGGTGCCGCTGATGCCGGGCGGGCCCCCCATCCGGCCGCGCGATGTCCTCATTCTGGTGCGCCAGCGCCCCTTCATCATGCCGAGTCTCGTCAAGGCGCTGAAGGAGCGGGGCGTGCCGGTCGCCGGCCCCGACCGGCTCGACCTGGCCGATCATGTGGCGGTCAGGGATCTGGTGTCGCTCGGCCGCTTCGTGTTGCAGCCGGGCGATGATCTGGCGCTGGCCGAAACGCTGAAGAGTCCACTACTCGCCCGTGACGACGGCCATCCCATCGAAGACGGCGACCTCTTCACCATAGCCCATGACCGCGGCAAGGAGAGCTTGTGGACCGCCCTGCAACGCAATGTCGTCGGCGGCGCGTCCTATAGCGAGGCGGTGAAGCGGCTTCAGACCTGGCAAGTGAAGGCGGCATCGGCAACGGCGGGCGCCTTCTATCAGGACGTGCTGGCCGCCGGTGGCGGCTTGAAGGCCCTTCAGGGCCGTCTCGGCAACGACGCCGTCGATGCGGTCGAGAACTTTCTTCAGCTCGCCTTCGCCATGCCGCGTGAAAAGGTGCAGTCGCTGCGCGAATTCCTCGATGCCCCCGGCGGTCTCGATCAGGAGTTCAAGCGCGACATGGGCGAGGCCGCGGGCGAGGTGCGCATCATGACGGTGCATGGCGCCAAGGGCCTGCAGGCGCCCATCGTCATCCTTGCCGACGCCGCACCGACGCCTGACCGGAGCCGCAACCCGGGCCTGAAGCTGTTGTCGATGGGCGATGAACCGCCTCTGCCGGTCTGGCAGCTCAAGGCAAGCCTGTGTCCCAAGGTGTTGACGCAACGGCTTGCCCAAAACGATGACCGTGCGCTGGAGGAATACAATCGCCTGCTCTATGTCGCCATGACACGGGCGCGTGACCGTCTCTATGTCGCCGGTGCCGTCACCGCGAGGCAGCGCTACGAAGGCTCATGGCACGAAATGGTGAGCGCAGCGCTTGCGCCTCGGGCTGTCGAGGTCACGCTGACCGACGGTCGCCAGGCCCTGCGCATCGAGGACCCGGGCACGCTGGCAGCCAGCGCGGAGCCCCCGGCGGCGCCGCCACTGCCACCTGTGCCGCTTCCCGACTGGGCACTTGCGGCGCCGGCCCGCCATGAGACGGCGCGCCCCTGGGTCAGCCCCTCGGCCATTCGCGCCCGCCTGCGGCCTGAAGCGGCATCCTCGTCAGAGCGCATCGCCTCGCCGCTCGCCGGCGATGGTGAATGGCGCTTCCGCCGCGGCCGGCTGGTGCATCGCCTGTTGCAGATCCTCCCCGACCAGCCGGGCGATGCCCGCCGGGCGACGGCGGAGCGGTTTCTCGCCCACGCCGCCCCGGAGATGCCGCCCGCCCGCCATGAGGCCCTCATCGCCGAGGTCCTGGATGTCATGGCGGCACCCGCCATCGCCGCGTTGTTTGGGCCCGGCAGCCTTGCCGAAGTGCCGCTGGTGGCCGAGATCGATCATCCAGCACTCGGCAAATTCATGGTGTCGGGACGGCTCGACCGCATCGCCGTTCGCGAAGCTGAGGTGCTGATCGCCGACTACAAGACCAATCGCCCGGTGCCGGTCGAGCCGGAAGAGGCCGATCCCGCCCACATCGCCCAGCTCGCCGCCTACGGCGCCGGCCTCGAGACCATCTATCCCGGCCGCAGGATACGAGCATTCCTCGTCTATACTGACGGCCCGCACAGCATGGAATTACCTGAAACAGTGCTGCGGGCGGCCTTGACCGAAGGGTGACGGCTTCCTACCTTTCAGCCCACTGAAACGATTCCTCCGGCCCCAAAACGGCCGGTTCACATGAGAAAGGCCTTTTCACATGACCACGCACAAGGTATCCGACAGCGCATTCGAGGCCGAGGTTCTGAAGGCCGACGGGCCGGTTATCGTCGACTTCTGGGCCGAATGGTGCGGGCCGTGCAAGATGATCGCCCCGGCGCTGGAGGAAATTGCCAGCGAGATGGACGGTCGCGTCAAGGTGGTGAAGATCAATATCGACGAGAACCCATCGACCCCCTCGCGCTATGGCGTGCGCGGCATCCCGACCCTGATGATCTTCAAGGGCGGCGAGGTGGCCGGCACCCAGGTCGGCGCCAACCCCAAGGGCAAGATCGTCGACTGGATCGAGCGCTCGATCTGACAGCCCCGGGGCCCTTGCGCCTGACCCCGTTCTGACGTCATGGCCGTGCTTGACACGGCTATCCTTTCCGCGGCTGCCGTGACAGGGGTGAAAAGGATGCGCGGGTCGCGCCCGCGCATGACGGAGCCGAGGCTAACGGCTTCCGGTATGGGCGTTCTTCACCGATTGAGGCGGCTGGTGCCGGTGATGCGGCCCGGCCGGACGCCCTTGTCGAGTGCCAGCACCCGTCCGGCGAGATAGAGCGATCCCCCGATCAGGATGCGCGGCGACGGCGCCACCCGCCCGGCGAGGGTAATGGCGTCCTCGATGCCGTCAGCGGTGGCGGTCGCCAGGCCGACGCCTGCCGCGATGGCTGCGAGTTCGGCGGCCGGTATGGCGTTTTCCTCACCCGGAATGGTCAACGCGACCACCCGCTGCGCCAGCCCCTTGAAGGGGTTCAGGTAACCATCGGCCGCTTTGGTGTTGAGCATGCCCGTCACCAGCACCAGCGGGCGCGGGTTGCGGTCGTTGAGGTCGGCCATGGCAGCGGCCAGGGCGCGGCCGGCCGACGGGTTGTGGCCGCCGTCGAGCCATAATTCAGCCCCTTCCGGCACCAGCCGGGCTAGGGCCCCGTCGCCGAGGCGCTGCAGGCGGGCCGGCCATTCAACCGATTTCAGACCCTCGGCCATATGGCGTTCGCCGATGCGCGGGTCGCCGAGTTGCCTTATGGCAGCAACCGCCGTGCCGGCATTGTCGATCTGGAAGCGTCCGCGAAGCGCCGGCATGGGCAGGTCGATCAGGGCGCTTTCGTCCTGGAACACCAGCCGGCCATGCTGCTCGAAGGCCTGCCAGTCCTGGCCGGCGATGTGCAGCGGCGCTCCCACCCTGACGGCCACCTCCTGCAGCCGCGCCAGTGCTTCGTCAGGTTGCGGGGCGATGACAGCGGGCACGCCAGGCTTGAAAATTCCAGCCTTTTCCCCGGCAATCTCGGTCAACGTGGTTCCGAGATATTGCTGGTGGTCGTAGTCGATGGCCGAGATCACCGTCAGGCGCGGGCGATCGACCACGTTGGTGGCATCGAGCCTGCCGCCCAGCCCGGTTTCGAGAATGAGATAATCGGCCGGGTGGCGTGCAAAGGCCAGCAGCGCCGCCGCCGTGGTGATCTCGAAGAAGGTGATGGTCTCACCGCCGTTGGCCTCTTCGCATTCGGCCAGCAGCGCCGACAGTTCATCTTCGGCGATGAGTTCGCCGCCGCCCGGCCTGCCGATGCGGATGCGCTCGTGGAAGGCCACCAGGTGCGGTGAGGTATAGGCATGGACGCTAAGGCCCGCCCGCTCCATGATTGCCCTCAGATAGGCAACGATCGAGCCCTTCCCGTTGGTGCCGGCGATATGAATGACCGGCGGCAATTGGCATTCGGGATGGCCAAGGGCGGCATCGATGCGGTGCATGCGATCGAGCGACAGGTCGATGATCTTGGGGTGCAGCTCGAGAAGCCGCCCGAGAATGGCATCGCTCACGGCCATGACAGGTTCCTTGTGGGATATGCCGGGTGGTGGCCTCGATCAGCCGGCCGGCGCATCGGCCTCCGCCGCGTCCATCTTCTGTTCGAGCGCTGCGGGCGGTTCCTTGAGCAGCAGGCGGATCAGGGTGCTCAACGTGGTGCGCAACTGGTGGCGATGCACCACCTTGTCGACCATGCCGTGGGCGGCGAGATATTCTGCGCGCTGGAAGCCCTCGGGCAGTTTTTCGCGGATGGTCTGCTCGATCACCCGCGGGCCGGCAAAGCCGATCAGCGCCCCCGGCTCGGCGATGTGGATATCGCCCAGCATGGCATAGGAGGCGGTGACGCCGCCGGTGGTCGGGTGGGTGAGCACCACGATATAGGGCAGGTGCGCCTCGTGCAGTTCCTCCACCGCCACGGTGGTGCGTGGCATCTGCATGAGCGACAGGATGCCTTCCTGCATGCGCGCCCCGCCGGAGGCAACGAACAGGATGAAGGGGCAACGCCGCGACACCGCCTCGCGCATGGCCGTGATGATGCTCTCGCCCGCCGCCATGCCCAGCGATCCGCCGAGGAATGAAAAATCCTGCACCGCGATCACCGTTTCGATGCCGTCAAGGCCGCCGATGCCGGCCACCACCGCATCGTCGCGTCCCGACTTGGTGCGGGCCTCCTTGAGACGTTCGGCATAGCGCCGCTCGTCGCGGAACTTGAGCGGATCCGCCGCCACCTGCGGCATCGCGATGAGCCCGTATTCGCCCTTGTCGAACATGTGCTTGAGACGCACCTCGGGCGCCATGCGCATGTGGTAGCCGGAACCGGGAATGACGAACTGGTTGGCTTCCAGATCGCGATAAAACACCATCTGGCCGGTCTCGGGGTCCTTGACCCACATGTTCTCCGGCACCTCGCGCTTGACGCCGAGGATGGAGCGGATTTTCGGGCGAACGACGTTCTTGATCCAGTTCAAGCGCCAAACTCCAGGGGCCGCAGGTTCATTCGGCCGCCCTACGAGGGGCGGCGCGCACGCCGCGCGCCAGGTTCGCGACCAGTGACAATACTGCCTCCGGTGTTGCGGCGGTAGCATGGCCGTTGTCATCGAGGCTTTGGCGGATCGCCTCCACCAGCGCCGTGCCCACCACCACGCCGTCGGCACCGGCGGCGATCGCCTCGGCCTGCTCAGGCGTCCTCACCCCGAAGCCCACCGCCACCGGCAGGTCGGTATGACGCTTGATGCGGGCAACCGCCTCGGTGACACGGCCGACATCGGGCGTCTTGGTACCGGTGATGCCGGTAACCGACACGTAATAGACAAAGCCGGCGGTATTGGTAAGCACCTTGGGCAGGCGGTGGTCGTCGGTGGTGGGTGTGGCGAGGCGGATGAAATTGAGCCCCGCCTTTAGCGCCGGCAGGCACAGTTCGACGTCTTCCTCCGGCGGCAGGTCGACGACGATGAGCCCGTCGACCCCGGCCTTGAGGGCATCGGCAAGGAAGCGCTCGACGCCATAGACGTAGATCGGATTGTAGTAGCCCATGAGCACCACGGGCGTGGTGGTGTCCTGCGCCCTGAAATCGCTGACCATTGTCAGCGTCTTCACCAGCGTCTGCCCCGCCTTCAGGGCCCTCAAGCCAGAAAGCTGGATCGCCGGCCCGTCGGCCATGGGGTCGGTGAACGGCATGCCGATCTCGATCACATCGGCGCCCGCCGCCGGCAGGCCGGCGATGATCTTTGCCGCCGTCGCCGGGTCGGGATCGCCCGCCATGACGAAGGTGACGAGGCCGGCACGGCGCTGGCGGGCCAGTTCGGCGAAGCGGCTTTCGATCCGCATCGAGGTGCTCACAGCTTCACCCCCAGGTGCTCGGCCACGGTGAAGATGTCCTTGTCGCCGCGTCCGCACATGTTCATCACCATGAGATGATCTTTCGGCTTTTCGGGCGCCAGCTTGATCACCTGGGCAAGCGCATGGGCGGGCTCCAGCGCCGGGATGATGCCCTCGAGCTTGCAGCACAACTGGAAGGCTTCGAGCGCTTCTTGATCGGTTGCCGAGACATAATGCACCCGACCCATGTCGTTAAGCCAGGAATGTTCCGGGCCGATGCCGGGATAGTCGAGGCCGGCGGAGATGGAATGCGCCTCGGTGATCTGCCCGTCGCCGTCCATAAGGAGATAAGTGCGGTTGCCGTGCAGGACGCCGGGCCTGCCGCCGGTGATGGAGGCGGCATGTTCGCCTGTCTCCAGACCGCGCCCGGCCGCCTCGACGCCATAGATTTCCACTTCCTTGTCATCGAGGAAGGGATGGAACAGGCCCATGGCGTTGGAGCCGCCACCGATGGCCGCGACGAGTGAATCGGGCAGGCGACCCTCGCGCTCCAGCATCTGCTGGCGGGCTTCGTTGCCGATCACCGCCTGGAAGTCGCGCACCATCTCCGGATAGGGATGCGGCCCCGCCACCGTGCCGATGCAGTAGAAGGTATCCTCCACATTGGCCACCCAGTCGCGCAAGGCTTCGTTGAGGGCATCCTTGAGGGTGCGCGAGCCGGACTTGACCGGCACCACCTCCGCCCCCAGCAATTTCATGCGGAACACGTTGGGCTGCTGGCGGGCGACATCGACCTCGCCCATGTAGACGATGCATTCGAGGCCAAAGCGGGCGCAGGCCGTGGCGGTGGCGACGCCGTGCTGGCCGGCCCCGGTCTCGGCGATGATGCGTTTCTTGCCCATGCGCCGTGCCAGCAGGATCTGGCCCATCACGTTGTTGATCTTGTGGGCGCCGGTGTGGTTGAGTTCGTCGCGCTTGAAATAGATCTTGGCCCCGCCCAGGTGCTCGGTGAGCCGCTCGGCGAAATAGAGCGGCGAGGGCCGGCCGACATAATGGGTGAGGAAGGAGGCGAGTTCGGCCTCGAACGCCGGATCGGCCTGGGCCGCGCGATAGGCCTTTTCCAGCTCGAGGATCAGCGGCATCAGGGTTTCGGCCACGAAGCGGCCGCCATAGATGCCGAAGCGGCCGTGCTCATCGGGTCCGCGGCGGAAACTGTTGGGCGCTTGACGGGTCATGTCTTTATCAATCTTTCCGGCTCGATGGGCTGCTTCTAGCCCGCTGCCTTCGCCATCTCAATGAATTTCCGGATGAGCGCCGGGTTCTTGACGCCCGGCCGGTCCTCCACCCCGGAGGAGACATCGACGATAGGTGCCCCGGTGAGAGCGACGGCCCCCCCGACATTGCCGGCATCGAGCCCGCCCGACAGCATGAAGCGGCGCGGCCTTGCATCGGGGGAGAGGAGCGTCCAGTCGAAGGCGATGCCGTTGCCGCCGGGAAGCGCGCCTTCCAGCGTCTCCGGCGCCCTGGCATCGAACAGGATCATCGCGGCGGCATCGCGATAGGTCCGTGCGTTTTCCACATCTTCCCGTGCGCGCACCTTGATCGCCTTGATCACCGGCACGCCGGCGAGGCGCGCTATTTCTGTGACGCGCTCTGGCGTCTCGCTGCCATGGGCCTGGATGAAATCGGGCTTCACTCTGGCCGCGATCTCGGCAATCAGAGTGTCATCGGCATCGACCACCAGGGCGACGATCCTTGACCGTCCACGGGCCATGTCGGCGAGGGCCGCGGCGTCGCCTGGCGAAATGTAGCGCGGCGAAGGCGGATAGAAGTTCAGACCGATGAAATCGGCACCGGCATCGAGCGCGGCCTCGACGCTTGCGGCATCCTTGAGGCCGCATATCTTGACTTCGACCGTCATCGCTCAAAGTCCGAGGCTGGCGGCGATGCCCCACGCCGCGGCGATGGGGTCGGGGGCAGCGGTGATCGGCCGGCCGATCACCAGGATGTCGGCGCCTGCCGAATGCGCGCTTTCAGGCGTGGCGATCCGTTTTTGATCGCCCAGCGGACTGCCGGCCGGACGGATGCCCGGCACCACGGTGAGGAACTGCGGACCGCACGCGGCCCTGATGTCGCCCAGATCGTCAGGCGAACACACGACGCCATCGAGGCCCGACGTCCTGGCGAGTTCGGCCAGTCGCGCAGCATGTTCGCGGGTGCCGTGCGCGGCATCGAAACCGACCTCGACGATGTCGTCCTGCGACAGGCTGGTGAGCAGCGTGACGGCAACGATACGGGTCGATGCACCGCCGATGGCGCGGGCCGCCGCCGCCATCATGGCGCCGCCGCCCGCGGCATGCACGGTGACGATCGACGGTAGCGGCGAAAGCTGCATCAGCGAGGCCATACCGCCGGCCACCGTATTGGGAATGTCGTGCAGCTTGAGATCGAGGAAGATAGGAACCCCTGCCGCTGCCACTTCGCGATAGCCCTCCGGTCCGTGCGCGTAGAAAAGCTCCATGCCGACTTTGGCCAGGCCCACATGCGGCCTGACGTCCTCCAGCAGCGCTCGCGCCCTGGCGGGATCGGGCGTGTCGAGTGCCACGCAGATCGGATTGGCAAAGTGCGTCATGGGGTTTCCGAGATCCTGACCCGGGTGTACCGCATCACATAGGTGGCGCAAGCTGAAAATGCCACACCTTTCCGCAAGCTGCGCCGGGCAGCGAAGGATCGGCCGTGGCGCTCAGCGGTCGAGCGTTTGCAATTGGTTCTGGCGCCCGGCCCGTTCGAGCTCTTCGGCACGCCCGCGGGCCCGCTCCAGTTCATGGCGCGACCGGCGTGCCTCCTTGCGCCAGTGATGCTGGTTGAACCATGCCGCCACCCAGCCGGTGATGAGGCCGAGAAAAATGCCGATATAGAGCAGCGACCACAGCGGCAGGTCGAGCGCAACCCACGGATTGCTCGGCGAGAAAGGGTCGAGCGAGATTGTCACGAATTGCCGGTTGGCGATGGCGAAGGCCACAAGGATGACCGCCACAGGCAGCCCGATCACCCACGCCAGGATACGCTTCATAGATGTCTCTTTCCCGCCCCCCGTCCAGGAGCCATGCGGTTCACTTGCCCGAATTGAGCCGTTCACGCAATTCCTTGCCGGTCTTGAAATAGGGCACCCGCTTGGCGGCCACCGAAACAGTGTCGCCGGTGCGTGGATTGCGGCCGGCCCTGGCGGCGCGTTCCTTCACCGAAAAGGCGCCGAAACCGCGTAGTTCGACCCGGTCGCCCACCGACAGCGCGTGGATGATCTCGTCGAAAACCGTATTGACGATGCGCTCCACGTCGCGCTGGTAGAGGTGCGGATTATGCTCGGTAATAAGCTGTATCAACTCCGACTTGATCATCCCCGGCTCCCCTGTCGCTGCCGCTACGGCCGTGAACTTCATTGGCTGCTGTCAGGGTGCCAAACCGATAGCAAGCCGTCAAGCCTAAGACGTTCAGACGGAAGGATTTTTTCGCCCACCGATGCAAGGCTTGAAAGTCCGAGCATTTTGAGCACGGCACGCGCCATGCGTAAATCGAGGCTGGAGGCGATGCTTTTGCCGGAAACCGTCCAGTCGATCACCTTCAGTTTGGGATTGATCTTCTTCGCTGAGGCGAACCAGGCGATGGCCTTTTCCTCACCACCGATCTCGTCGATGAGCTTGACGGTGAGCGCCTGGCGGCCGGTATAGACGCGCCCGTCACTGAGCCTGTCGACGGTCGCTGCATCGAGTCCGCGCCGCTCCGCCACCAGGCCCTTGAACCAGGCGAATGAATCCTGAACCATCGCCTGGGTCACCTGGCGGACCTTGTCGGAAGGCGGTTTGAAGAAATTGGGCTCGGCCTTGAGATCGCCGCTCTTGATCTCGTCCATCTGGATTCCGAGCGTTTGCAGGAGTTTGCCGAATTCCGCCCACTGGAAGATCACGCCGATGGAGCCGGTGATGGTGTTGCCGCGCGCCACGATGTGGTCGCAGGCAATGGCGGTGATATAGCCGCCCGACGCCGCCACCGTATCCATCACCGCGGCCACCGGCTTCTTGGCGGCGAGGCGCCTCAAGTGTTCATAGATGGCCTCCGACCCGGCCGTGGTGCCGCCCGGACTGTCGATGTGGACGATGACGGCGCGAACCCGCTTGGCGTCCCTCACCTTGTCGATCAGCTTGAGCGTCTCGCGATCGCCGGTGATGAGGCCCGAAATGCGGATTCGTGCGATGTGGTCGGCGTGCCTGGAGAGATCGATGAGGGGATGGCTTCCCACAAAGCCCAGCGCCAGCAGACCCGCCGTTACCGCCACCACGGCGATCACCCGCCACAGGCTCAAGTGTCGCCTGAGCCGGCGGCGGGCAACGATGGTGTCGGTGTCAAGGCTCATGTGCCCCCCGCCCCTCGGGTGCCGTCAGCCACGATGGCCGGCCGGCAACCCTTCCGGGCTCAGTCCTCCTCTTCGCTGGCGTCCTTCTTGGCCTTGGACAGGGCCGCACCAAGAATGTCGCCGAGCGAAGCGCCCGAATCGGATGAGCCGTACTGGGCGACCGCCGCCTTTTCCTCGGCGATTTCCAACGCCTTGATGGAGACCGAGATCTTGCGCGCGGCGCGGTCGACCTGGGTGATCTTGGCATCGACCTTCTCGCCCACCGCAAAGCGCTCGGGGCGCTGCTCGGAGCGGTCGCGGGCGAGGTCCGAGCGACGGATGAAGGCGGTCATGTCGGAACCGGCAATCGACACCTCCAGGCCGTTGTCCTGCACCGCGACCACCTCGCAGGTGACCGTCTCGCCCTTCTTCAGGCCCTTGACGGCTTCCATCGGGTCGCCGGCAAGCTGCTTGATGCCGAGACTGATGCGCTCCTTTTCGGTGTCGACGTCGAGGACCTGTGCCTTGACCACGTCGCCCTTCTTGTACTGCTTGATGGCCTCCTCGCCCGACAGTTTCCAGTCGAGATCGGAAAGGTGCACCATGCCGTCGACATCGCCGTCGAGGCCGATGAACAGGCCGAATTCGGTGATGTTCTTGATCTCGCCCTCAATCGCCGAGCCGACAGGGAAGCGGGTGGAGAATGAGGCCCAGGGATTGTCCATGGTCTGCTTCAGGCCCAGCGAGATGCGCCGCTTGACGGGATCGACCTCGAGCACCTGCACCTCGACCTCCTGGGAAGTGGAGAGGATCTTGCCGGGATGCACGTTCTTCTTGGTCCAGCTCATCTCCGAGACGTGGATAAGACCCTCGATGCCCTCTTCCAGTTCCACGAACGCGCCGTAGTCGGTAATATTGGTCACCCGGCCCTTGACCCTGGTATCGACAGGGTACTTGGCCGCGACGCCTTCCCACGGATCGCTTTCCAGCTGCTTCATGCCGAGGCTGATGCGCTGGGTCTCGGGATTGATCTTGATGATCTGCACTTTAAGCGTCTGGCCGACCGACAGCACGTCGCTGGGATGGTTGACGCGCTTCCACGAGATGTCGGTCACATGCAGGAGGCCGTCGATGCCGCCGAGGTCGACAAAGGCACCGTAATCGGTGATGTTCTTGACCACGCCTTCGATCACCTGGCCCTCGGCGAGGTTCTGCACCAGTTCGGAGCGCTGTTCGGCGCGGGTCTCTTCCATGATGGCGCGGCGCGATACCACGATGTTGCCGCGGCGCTTGTCCATCTTGAGGATCTGGAAGGGCTGCGGGACGTTGAGCAGCGGGCCGACGTCGCGGATCGGGCGGATATCCACCTGACTACCCGGCAGGAACGCCACGGCGCCGCCCAGATCGACGGTGAAGCCACCCTTGACGCGCCCGAAGATGACGCCTTCGACCCGCTCATTGGCGGCGAACTGGGTCTCCAGCCGGTCCCATGCCTCCTCGCGCTTGGCCTTGTCGCGCGACAGCACCGCCTCGCCCATGGCATTTTCGATGCGGTCGAGATAGACCTCCACCTCGTCGCCGACCTTGAGGTTGGCGGGCTGGCCACCGATACCGAATTCCTTCAGGGGCACGCGGCCTTCGGTCTTCAGGCCGACATCGATGATGGCCAGATCGTTTTCGATGGCGGTGACCTTGCCCTTTATGACACTGCCTTCCAGGGCGGATTCGGTGGAAAAGGATTCATCGAGCAGGGCGGCGAATTCGTCGCGTGTGGGGTTAAGCGAGTTCTCGGCGATCATTCAGTCCTCTTTGACGGTCAATGGATGGGTTGGCCCACGGTAATTTCCGCAGGTCCTCCCGGCCGGGCGGCGGGTCGTTGGAATTGCCGCATGCGGCGGGCATACACCACAATATGCGCTTGCTCATCCGGAGGGCGGCTCCAGGCCAGACGCTTCTCCCTGTCAGCAAGCAATGAAGGGCGCCTCGCCTCATCGACGGGGGCGCCCCGGTTCATAAGTGCCGCTCGACAATGGCGACGGCAGCCCGGAACGCGGTTTCTATATCCAAATCGGAGGTATCGAGCAAGTGCGCATCGCCGGCCGGCCTGAGCGGCGCCACGGCGCGTTCGGTATCGCGGCTGTCGCGGGCCTTGAGTGCGGCCAGCACCTCGTCATAGTCGATTTCGATGCCGGCGGCCTGCAACTCGGCGTGACGGCGCTGCGCCCTGACCTCGGGCGATGCCGTGACGAACAGCTTCACATCGGCATCTGGGCACACCACCGTACCGATGTCGCGGCCGTCCAGCACGGCGCCGCCCGCCCGCGCCGCAAAGCGTCGCTGCACGGCGAGCACCGCCTGCCGCACCGCCGGCATGGCGGCCACCACCGATGCGACCTCGCCGGCCAGGTTGGAGCGCAGATCCTCGGCACTGAAGCTGTCAAGATCGAGATGGTGCGCCGCTGCCACCGCGGCAGCCTCGTTGTCGGGCCGCTCTCCCGCCCGCAGCACCGCAAGCCCGACGGCGCGATAGAGAAGGCCGGTATCGAGATGCGCCAGGCCAAAATGCCGCGCCAGCCGCCGCGCCAGCGTGCCCTTGCCGGATGCTGCCGGTCCATCCACGGCGATGATCATGTGGACGGCCCTATGGATGCACCAAGTGCCTGCATGATGGCGGTGAATTCGGGAAAGCTGGTGGCGATCATGGCGCCATCGTCCACCATGACGGCGGCATCCGCCGCCAGCCCCATGACCAGAAACGCCATGGCGATGCGGTGATCGAGATGAGTGGCGACAGTGCCGCCGCCGAGCCGTGCCGGCGTCGATCCGGTAACTTCCAGCCAATCCTCGCCGGTTGCCACCAAGGCGCCGTTCACCTCAAGTCCGGCCGCGACGGCGGCCAGGCGGTCGCTTTCCTTCACCCGCAATTCCGCCAGCCCCTGCATTCGGGTCGTGCCTTGCGCGAAAGCCGCTGCGACCGCCAGCACCGGATATTCATCGATCATCGAGGGCGCACGCGAAGCCGGAACGGTAATACCTTTCAGGCGGCTGGAACGGGCGCGGATGTCGCCCACCTCCTCGCCGCCGCTTGTGTGCCGCTTGTCGATTCTGATGTCGCCGCCCATTTCGAGAAGGGTCTCGATCAGCCCGGTGCGTGTCGGGTTGAGAAGGACGTTTTCGATGACCACCTCGCTGTCGGCGGTGATCAGTGCCGCCACCAGGGCAAAGGCGGCCGAACTGGGATCGCCCGGCACGTCGACGCCGGTGGCGGTCAGTTCGCGCTGGCCGGTGACGGTGATCGCCAGCCCATCGGCGGTCTCCTCGACGGCGATTTCACCGCCAAAGGCCCGAAGCATGCGTTCGGTGTGGTCGCGGGTTGCCTGCTTCTCGATCACCGTGGTTCGACCCGGCGCATTGAGGCCGGCCAGCAATACCGCCGACTTCACCTGTGCCGAGGCCACCGGGGTGCGATAGACGATGGGCACCGGATGGCGAGCGCCGATGAGGGTGAATGGCATGCGCCCCCCTTCGGCCGCCTCGAAGCGGGCGCCCATCTGCTCGAGCGGCGTAATGATGCGACCCATCGGCCGCTTGCTCAATGAGGCATCGCCGGTGAAGCGGGCGGTCAGTGGCGTGGTGGCGACAAGGCCGGCGGCCAGGCGCGAACCGGTGCCGGAGTTGCCGAAATCGATCGCGGCATCGGGCGACCTGAGACCGCCCGTTCCAAGGCCGTGCACGTGCCAGGTGCCGTCGCGATGCCGCTCGACTGCTGCACCGAGGCTCGCCATGGCGCGCGCGGTGTTGATCACGTCCTCGGCCTCCAGCAAACCGGCGATCACCGTCTCGCCCACGGCGGTGGCACCGAACATCAAGGCGCGGTGCGAAATCGACTTGTCGCCCGGCACCCTGAGCTTGCCCTTGAGGGCTCCGCGGCGTCGGCTTTGCAAGGGTCGGGGCGCTTGGGTGTTCAAGGGGGCGGTCTTGTTGATGCAGGAGGGTTGAAAAAAGCACTGGCGCGGGTGGTAGCATAGGGGCTATGGGCGTGTCATCAAGGCCTCCCCGGCAGGGGCTTTGACAGCGCTTGCAGCTTCTGGCATGGAAGCCGGCTAATTCCGACACTTTTAGCAAGAAGGACGAGACCAGGTGGTCAATGCGGAACTTGGAACCAAGCGCGCATGCCCGAGCTGCGCTGCGCGTTTTTACGACCTCAACAAGTCGCCCATCGAATGCCCCAAATGCGGCACCACGTTCATCGCCGAGGTGATCCTGCCGTCGAAGGGCGATCAGGCTCCGCAGCCGCAACCGGCGCCGCGCGAAAAGGTTGTGGTCGAGGAGGAAGAAGAGGACGCCGACGTCGACACCATCAGCCTCGAAGAAGTCGATGAGGGCGATGACGACGCGGCCGCGATCGAGGACGTCGATGTCGAGGAAGACGCCGGCGTCATCGCCGACGACGATGACGACACCTTCCTGGAAGAAGAAGACGATGATGAGGCGAACGTCACCGACATCATTGTCGGCGGCAAGGACAAGAACGAGGAAATCTGACCGCCATGCACGCGGGCGAAAGTTTCGCTTGATTGTTCGACTTTGCCGCAATAGGTTCCGCACCGCTTGCGGCGCCCCCTAGAAAGGACACCAGAGCAGGCGCGCGGTGTGGACAACGACCCGCCGGCAACACTTCTGGACGCAAAGCATTCCCAAGCGGACCGGATGGGGCCATAGCTCAGTTGGGAGAGCGCTTGAATGGCATTCAAGAGGTCGGCGGTTCGATTCCGCCTGGCTCCACCACCCCTAAAATCCCATATTTTTCAATGACTTACAAGTGGGAATACCCCACAGTCCAAAGCACTCTATACCCCACAGAATTAGTTGATTGTGGGGTAACGGGTAGAAAGGAAAGCCATCATGACTACACCACCAGAGCAGCGAGGATCACACGTAGATGAGATCAGGATTGACCGCGTCAATAATGCCCTGACGTCATTGCCAATCTCGGTGCTCATCTCAGATGAAACAGGTCCGACGACACATCATTTCAGCGAGGCGGAAGCCAAGCGCCTAGTCCACGACCTTCAAATAGTATTGAACGATCTCGGACGGGTTCACCGACAGTCGAAAAACAAGGGCAAGCGCCAGAGTTATTGAAACCCGCATCTCGGGGAAGTCGACCCTTCCATCTACATGTAGTAGCTGCCCGCGCTTGACCCACTAAATATGGGCATTGCGCTTTCTGGTGCCGTCTAGTTTATAATAGACGCAGGAGCCTCACATAGTCGAGGTTGCCTCCGAACGCGCCCCCCTGACTACCTACCGGGCATCAATCCAAACATAGCTGACTAGCCCGTCGCTCCACGCGAACGCCTGACGGCGGTGAAGTGGCCGGCGCACGTTTAAGGGGGGTTTCTCAACATGCCTGATGACGAAATCACGATTCCATGGCCGCCGTTGATGGACCGGCCGCCGGCTCCTGGCACGGTCACCTTTGACAAGAAGGGCCAGAAATTCACGGTCGTCCGGGCCAGCCCGCACGTCCGGCTGGATGGCACCCCGACCTCGCTTGTCACCTGGTCCTCGCACTGTCACATATGCAGCGCGCCCTATACGTTCAGGACAGGCATGCGGAACGCATATCTCACCCGCACTTGCACAGTCCATCGCGCCCGCCGGATTCGCAAGCCGCGCACATTGTTGACCGGCTGCGAGGTGAAGTCGTGAGCCGGACCCCCGCTCGCGCCCTTGGATGGGTTGACCAGAAAGTCTGGCGTGAACAGGTTCAGGACTGGCGACGGGACGGGCGGGCTGCCCATGCCCACGTCGAAGCGATGGCACCATCACCCCGTTATTGGGCCCTTCGCCAATGCCATTCATGCCTTCAGGAATATCCAGTGACCGGCCATAACGTCAAGGCTGAACCCCGGCTGTGCCCCGGTTGCTCGACCTCGCCAACGCCTGCGTTCATTCGCAAGCCACATGTGGCCAGCCGCGTGATCGAGGTCCCAAAGTACAGGATCAAGGGCAAACTTCGCTGCCTGGGCGGGGCGGCATAAAGGAAAGGCCCCGCCGGGTGGCAGGGCCTAGGTGTTAGTTAGGGTTAGTCAACATCGACCGGACCACGGTCGAAGAACAGGGGGGTGTTATGAACGCACATGTGAAGGTTGTCAACGGTAAAGTTGAAGGTGCGCTGGAAACTTTGAAGCGCGGCCTTTCCGTTTTTCCTTTGACTCATACAAAGCCGGACGGCTCCTGCTCGTGCGGTGATCCCGAATGCCGAGCAGACAACAAGGAAGCCCGCGCTGGCAAGCATCCAAGGCCAGGGTCAAACGGCTATAAGGACGCGAGCTTCGATGAAGCCCAGGTCCGCAAGTGGTGGACTGACGATCCCGAGGCGAACATTGGCGCCTGTCCCGGTGACGATTATGTGATTATAGATCTGGATATAAAGCCCGGCAAGGACGGTCTGAAGGAACTGTCGGACTACATCGGCATGAGTTCGGATGATCTTCTGGGCCTGACCTACACCGTCCGTACACAGAGCGGCGGGTTCCATTTGTACTTCGAGGCCGATGCGCCCTTCGCCACTGGCGCGGCCCTTTTGCCCTGTGTGGATGTGCGAGCGGTCGGTGGATACGTGCTGGCCCCCGGCTCCACCATCGCCGACCGCAGCTACAGCGTCTCTAACGCCAAAGGCATTGCCGCCGTGCAGGCCGATATCAAGGCGTTTCTTCGCACGACCAAACCAGCCGATGAGGACAGGTTCGACCCCCTCCTGGTGGCTGGGATCACCCCGAGGCTACCGAGCGTGCCCGTGGAATGCTGAAGCGGCGTGCGCCGGCCGTATCGGGCGACGGCGGCAACAGCCACACCTATGCGACGGCGGCGCTGGTAAGAGACTATGGCGTCAGCGAGGCCAAGTGTATCGAGCTTATGATGGAGCCCGGCGGCTGGAATGACCGCTGTGATCCGCCTTGGGACGCCGAGGAACTGGGAGAGAGGCCCGTCCGCAATGCCTACCATTACGCAAAGATTTCGAGCGGGCGTTCGCGGCGGCGTATCACTGGTGCTATTCCTGGAGTCGGGCATCGCCAAGGGTGATGATGAGCCCGAGGATACCGCCGGCATTCTCGACGTGGTGCTGGACCATATGAACGAGCGGTTCGCCATCGTTAGCATGGGTAAATTGCAAGGCACCATTGTTGACCTGAGCGACCCACGCGACCCGGTAGAGGTGAAGGAAACGAGCCTGCACACGCTTTTTGCTGATTGCAAGTTTCCGCTGGAGGACGCAAAAAAGCCCGTGGCGCTAAGCCGTGTCTGGCTACCATGGCCGGGGCGGCGAAAGGTGCCCGGCATCATGTTTGAACCCACGGGCTCGCACAAGCACGTGCCTTCAGACGTGCACAACCTGTGGCAGGGATTCCCACTGGCGGCCATGGCTGGAAATGCACATGAGCCGTTGCTGGCACACCTGCACGACTACGTGGCGGCAACCGAGGCCGAATACCAGTTCCTGCTCGCCTGGTTCGCGGACATGATCCAGCGGCCCGGTGGGCGCTGCAATGTGCATGTGGTGCTGCGGGGCGAACAGGGCGCCGGCAAAACGATCTTTGCCGACTACATGGCGGCCATCCAGGGCAGCTACTTCCTGCGCATCGCTGACCACAACCAGTTGACCGGGCATTTCAATGCACATCTGGCCAACCGCATCCTGATCAATGCCGAGGAAGCATTCTGGGCGGGTGACAAGCGGGCCGAAGGGGTGCTGAAAAACCTGTGCACCAGCCCGACTCTGACAGTCGAAGGGAAGTTCCAGCACCCGATCAGCTACAGCAACCACGCGCGCATCCTGATCACCTCGAATGAAAACTGGGTGATTCCGGCGGCAATCGGCGAACGGCGCTGGGCGGTGTTTGACGTGCGCGGGGACCACGCCAAGGATAGGGAATACTGGACGCCAATCCAGGAAGCCAAGCATGGTGACGGACCGGCCAACCTTCTGCACTTCCTTCTGCACTACGAATATGATCCCGCCATCCTGCACCTCCCTCTGATGACCCGTGGAAAGGCGCAGCAAACGGTGCGCAGCTTAAATACCGTTGAAGGCTTCTGGTACAACGTCCTGACCGAGGGCGTCCGCGTCATGCCCCACGGCGACGGTGACGATGACGTGTTCGGCCGCAGTGGAGGTATCGGCAAAGAGGCCGTATATGAAGCCTATGAACGCTGGTGCATGCGAGGCAGGTCCAGGAAAGACCCCGAGTGCGCGGACATGTTCTGGAGGGAACTACGCCCCTTGCTGCCCGACGATGCCAAAGAGTTTCGCCCCAGGAAAGAGGGACACCGGGCGCGCATGTGGTGGCTCCCGTCGCGTGAGAACTGCCAGAAGGCCTTCGCCAAAAAAGTGGATTGCGGCTGGGCCGACCTGGCGGGGGATACGGACCAGGTCGAAGAAAACCCGATTGAGCCCTGGGAAAGCCTCGAATAGCGGGTGGACCACGTCCAGGTTGGACCAGGTCCAACTGGGGGGGGCCTCAGAAAGTGGCAGTTTTCCGTGGTTGGTCCAACCGGTCCAGCCGGACCGGGTGTTTGACCAAATCTTATATAAGAATCACGACCTCTATTATTCTCTTATTATTTTAAAAATAAGTTGGACCAGTTGGACCGGTTGGACCCGCCGCAGTTTTCTGCCACTTTTTTAATTGGCTCACCCTGGACCGCACCTGGACCAACCTGGACCACCCAATTAACCCCACGGGATATAATTAATCTCCCCCATGGCGGGAAACGCGCCTTTTCCTTTGGCATGTCTGTGGGGATTTTTAGTGGGGGTGGCCGCCCAGCCCGAAAGCCGACTGTGATCACAGTTCGCACGCATGAATCTTTTATTCATCCCAGGAAACATGTCGTTGGGGCAGCATTTTGGTACTTGACACCCTCACCGTTTGTAACGTTATATCATAACAGAGGCCGCGATAGTCCGGCCGCGCGATGGTGGGGGCATGGTGTGCCGATGGGCAAATTTCCGGCAGTGGGGGAGAGACAAGTCGAGTTGCGGCCCGTGACGGCTGCGCGCATCGCTGCCTTCCTTACCGCATTGGAGCAGACCGGCTCCTTTACCAGCGCCTGCCAGGCTTCCAGCCCCCACTCGAAGTGGGGCGCCCGGTCAACCTGGATCACCCTGCAACATGACTCCGAGGAATTCCGGGAAGCCGTCGAGCAGGCGAAGGCCAACTACGGCCAAAAGATTTTAGAGGAAGTCCGGCGCCGCGCCGTCGATGGCGTCGACGAGCCGGTTTTCAGTTCCAAAGGTCAGCAAGCCCGGTTTGCCGATGGCCGCCCGGCTGTGGTCCGGAAGTATTCCGACAACTTGCTCATCCACGCGACCAAGAACCGATACATTTTCGGGGACTTGTTCGCCGCCCAGGTCAAGAGCGAATCCACGGTCACCGTCAACGATGGACCCCCGCAACTCACGATCACCGAGGCTGAGGCCATGCGCTTGCCCACCGAGGAACGGGCGGCCCTTGCCGGCATCCTGAGGCGCATCGCTGGCTGGCGGGGTGAGGCGCAAGCTGAAGTCTCCCGATTGGCGCAAGACGTGGATGACCTCAACGACAACGTGGTTGAGATCGAGGATCAGCGTGAGGAATGGGAGGACCTGTAGATGACCAAATTCGACATTGAAGCCCTTGCCGCCCGTCTCGATGGGATCAATACGGCTGAAGCCAATCTCAAGCCCGGCTTCAAGCTGGGTAACTTCCAGTCTTGGGGCTGCTTCCTCAACCCCGAGGCCCGTGAAAGGGACACAACCCCGCTGTGGGCCGTGCCCGTTACCAGCGAGGCATGGGAGCAGCAAGCCCAGGAGTATCTTCAATCGCCGGAACATCAGGCCGTCCTGGACGTCCAGCGAGCATGGGTCACCGGTAAGCCTGCACCCACCACGTCCCCGACAACCCCGGCCCCGCGCCGCACAACGATTGAGAGGTAAAGATCATGCCCGCACTCAAGGTTCCGACGAGTTATACCGCGATGAAAGCGCTCCACGTTCAGAGCCTCGACTTGAAGGACAAGTTCCTGGCGCTGGCGGCCATGCGGCAAGGCGATATAGACCGAAAGGCCACCCAGCACAGGGAAATGGTCCAATCGCTTCCAGCGACCTCCCGCAGGGCCGTGGAGAAGGATCTGGCGCGTGAGTTGGGGGCGCACGTCAACGAAGTTCTGAAAAACTTCGCAGTCCGACCGCGTGGCCCACCTGCATGGTTTGCAGGCCCTGGCAGATCGAGTCAGGGCCGGTGCGGAGTTCATGGGCAACCCGAGGTCGCTTGCCGGATCATATCGCATCGGCTCACCCGAGCGTGCCACAATGGACGCCCAGGTCTCATCGATGGCGCATTCCCCGGCTGCCCTTCGAAATCTGGCGCTGAGGGCCAAAGCCCTTTGTGGCAGTGGACAACCGGATGAAATTGCCCAGGGTCGCCTGATGGTCGCCGCCATAACGGCGGTCAACGACAACCTGCCCGTTCGCTCTCGCTCGGTCGACAGTGCTGAACTTGCCACGGCGGGATTCGGCGATGAGGCAAGTGGCATCGTCGCAATGCAGAGGGAGGTGGACCTGGTGTTGGCCCAAAGTCTGGATGCGGAACGTGCGCTCACAAACCAGAAACCGGTGACCGGCACAACCCGGATTGAGAGGGCATTGGCAGATCGCCAGATAGACCGCACCAGTTTTGAGGAACCTGAAACCGCCCTTGAAGACGAAAACACAGAGGAGAATGACCAATGAGCATATTTTTAGTGGCGATGAAGCCCGGCTATCAGAGGGCAGATTTTTTAAATTGCGCCCTGATCTGTGGCGCCGACAACGAGGCTGAGGCTTTCGCGGACTTCGAGCGGATGACCTCGGGGGAACACTTCCCGGACGCCCCGCTGATCACTTGGCAGAATGCCACAGCAACCCAGATCGAGGATGAGTCCCGGTTCTCAGCCGTGTTTCCAGGGGCAAAAATGGCTGTGGGGCATCCCCGGGGCTCCATCCACAGCACCATGCTTCCGGCAGGTCAACGCCTGCCCGGCTGAGATTTCCACAAATTTATGCGTAACCGGCTCGGCCTGAAACAGGGGTCGCCGCCAAAGATGAGGGAGATGCCAATGTCAGCCAACGTCGCGGAACGCACACCAGAGCCGGTCACTCTGCCGGACACCTCCAGCCCACCGCCGGAGATGGACCGGGACTTGCTTGTCGATCACTGTTCGGACTTGCTGAGCTCGACCCGCAACCTGATCGTGGTCGCCGAGCATCTGAGTGCCGGGATGCAGGACTTGCTGGCACTGGGGCAGTTGCTAACTGAGGTCACTCTCAGCAAGGCGGCCACACCAGCCAAACCGGTGGTGCCTGACGTGGAGTAGCAGATAGGCCGCGCCGCTAGGGCTCATCCCCCTTGGCGCTGTCTTAGAGGTGGCCGGCCGGGCTTTAACTTGCCGAAGTCCGAGCCGGTCACCTCTACCTTATGCCCTCTATCCTCCCCGATGGCGGCAACCCGCCGGGCGGGAGGAAAACTTTTTGTATATCGTTTCCTACCACATGAGAGATTGGACAACGCGGCGGCCCAGGATAGTTACAATTTGAATCAACTTTGGGCGCTTCGTAGCTATTCCGGTTAAGGTTAATTCTTTGCCGTGTTCGTGTAACAAAGTGGGACCTGGCACGATGCTGTCCCGCAGTATAGTCCTACATCACCCTTGATTAGGACTAGAACACGGTTAATGATTAGGATTGAACCGACTCTGTTAAGCAGATGGTAACCATACGATGACCTGGATGGACATTCCGTTAACCCAATGTTAACCATGATATACATAAGGCCAAAAAGGCGCAGAAAAGGCCCGCGCGGCGAACCGGCGGGCCTGGAGATGCTTGATGGTTGGAGGGTCTACGCGGTCATCGTCCTGACCGTCTCAGCACTGTAGGGTTTGCCCTTCTCGCCAAGGTAGCCGGCGGCAGCAAGGGCGGCAGCGATGGCACGCAAGCTCATACGCCCGCCCTTCGGCCGCTTGCGCCGCAGGGAACGCGCCAGGGCAACGGCGGCTGGTGCTGTCTCTGTCAAAGGCTTGCGACCTTCGCAGCGGCCGGTCATCTCCCGCTTGCGCTGCCGGCCATGCCTCAGCTTGGTCACAAGGCGGGCCTTCTCAAGCTGTGCAAAGGCGCCCGCGATCTGGCGCATGGCCACCTTCATGGGATCATCGGTGGCGGTCAGGTCATCACCGTTCGACGCCAGCACGCGCACACCACGGGCCTGTAACGCCACAATGGCAAGCTCCTGGGTGATAAGATCGCGGGCAAGGCGGCTGGCGTCCTCAACCAACACCACGCGCACGCCGTTCCCCTCGATACGGTCAAGCAGCGCGGCAAAGCCCGGCCGGTCCTGTACCGCGTCAACACCCGACACGCCAGCATCCCAGTAGCTGGCCACAACCTGGAAGCCCGCCCTATCTGCATAGGTGGCGATGGCCTCTTGCTGGCGCGGCTCGGAGTCCCCGGCCACGTTTGCGGTGCTCGAAGTGCGCAAATATGCAACCGCGTGAGTTCGTTCCTGTGCCATGTCTCGCTTTCCTTTCAAGGGGTTGGGCGGAGTTGCAACCACCCTTCTTAGGATAGAATGACACAGATTGTTTGTGTGCAGTGCAGCATTTGGCCGCGATGGTTACCGGATGATCAACCGTCTCGGCTGTCTCCGCATCGGCTGCGATCCGATCTCCCGCCGCAGAGTCAAGCACCTGGCCGTGCTCCCAGCCTGGCAGATCGTCCGTGCGCTGATCGTCCGTAGACGGATGAAATGCCGTGTCAAGCCCAACAGTATAGATTGGTTACTAATTCGTTAACACCCAAATAAAAGGTGTGCCATAAAGACCCATAGGGGTAGACAATTAGATTAAAATTGTAGGGGCCAGGTGTCCACTCAGACCTAGAGCAGTTGTTCGGTACTGAATTACTTATTATTGAATTGGACACCCCGTCAATACACAGCCGTTTATATTTCCCGCCCGTGGTGTGTCTGAAATATTATTATTTGATATTTGGCTTAGGTCTCTTTAGCGCGTCCAGCCATGGACCGTGCAATCATGCCCTTGGCGAACTCATCCCTTTCACCCTCTGCATCCGCGCTAGCGTACTTCGCCTCGTTGATGAGCGCGCGGCTGACCTTCAGCAAATCCGGCCACATTTTGCCGCCATCGTACACTAACGCGGATGAAGGGGGCCGGATGAGGTCCCACACTTGCTCCATGGCGTCGACGACGGCAAAATCCCGATCACCCTCAACGAGGTCCATGAAGGGCGCCAGATCGGTTGGAGACTGCGCATCGTACAGGAACATGTAGGCGGCGTCATACACCTCGAATTCACCCTTGCACCTCGATTGGTCCCACGCCTCTATGGCGACCTCACCCGCCACGGCAAGCATGGGCATCGCCGATGGCGGCAGGCCGGGGAACCAGCAACAGCCAAGCCATGTCCTGTCGTTCGGTCCGGGGTTGGGGTTAGGCCAGATGGCAGCCCATGTAGAGTCCCACGCCCCGAAGTGGAGCGCCACCAGCACATGCCCAGCCTCATGCACGGCCGCGCGGCGCCGCTCCCATGCCTGAATTTCCCGATCTGACATCATGGCCGATGCCTATGCAAACCGTGTGCCGGCTGCCTGTAGCCATTGAACCCATATCTGAGGTACTCGGGGCTCTGGTGCCACGTAGTAGTTGGCGCCGGATCGCAGCCCTCACTGTGCGCCCAATTGCACAAAGCCTTGGCGCGCACCTCGGGGGCAGACGTGGCCACTGATGGCGTCTCAACCACCCCGTCATCTGCGCCAGCATACTTCGACGGGCCAGTGGCCCAGTTCCACGCCATGGCGAGGGCGCCGATGATGACGAACCACTTGATCGCGCGCATGTCCCTACTCCTTTACAAATCAACGCCGGCGGGTAGGGTCACAGCCTCAACGCACGCCCGCCGGGCAGCGGCAGGTGAGGGGCCGGCATACCGGCTCATGGTCAAGCCCAGAGGCATGAGGGACTTGGTATCGTGCCCGGCGACATCGGCAATGGTCCATGGCGAGTACCCCGGCGCACCAGCATTGAGCGCCGCGCTTGCCTTGCGGATGAACCAGCGGCGCCAGCTATGCCAGTCGATGAGCGATTGCCGCGCACCTTCCAAAACCTCATCGACGGCAACACTCTGGCGATAGGTTGCGAATTTCTTGCCGATCACGTCGCCACGGTCGCTAACCTTGGCGCCCCGCTGTTTGGGGGTGATGGTCAGGAGATAGTCGGAGTTCTCGCTTCCCCTTCGCCAGCCGCTCGATAACCGGTGCCAGCGCGCTGTGCACAGGAATGACCCGTTCGGCTGCGGCCGTCTTGCCTTCACGAATGCGAAATTCCCCATGCTGACAATCGGCAACGCGAAGCTCGGCAAGCTCGCCACGTCTCATGCCCGACAAGGCGGCAATGACCATCGCATCCCGCAGAATGTCATCGGGGCCGCTGTTCAACAGCGTGACAATCTCGTTATCGAGGAACGCGCGTTTGCGTTTGTCGGCGGCTTTGCGCTTCCGCTTGAGCGACAGGCCCGCCCATGGGTTGACCGCGCAATGGCCGTTGGTGACAAGCCACGTCCAGTACGTGCGCAAGCCGCTGAGCATGGCGTTCGCGGTTTCAACGTCCCTGCCCGCCTGCACCATGGTTTCGGTCTTGTAGCGGCTCGCCACCCTGGTTGTGACAGCCTCGATTGCGGGTGGCAGCTTTTCGGCCTTCAGCCATGCCAACAGTTCGCGCACGGCCTGCCGTCGCTTCGCTGGAGTTTCGCGCTGCGATAGTTCGCCTCGTCAATCCAGCTTTCGATGTACTCATCAATGGCCGTGGCCGCACCCGATCCCACGTCATAGAGGAAGCCCGCTTGCGTGTTGTCGGTGATTTCCTCGACAGCCCGAAGGGCAAGCTCGCTGGTCAGTTCTTTACGCCGTAATGGGTTAGCCTCTCGCTCGATACGGTGGCGCCACTCAATCCCTTCGAGTGTGAGGGGATCATTACCGACAATCCGCTTTACCTCTCGCCGGTGGTGCTCAATATCTTCCTTGAGCTTCGCCACCTTGGCATGGCGCAGCCGGCGCGCCTCTGCCACGTCGCGAGTGCCGAGACTGACCTTGAGTTGCTTCTTGCCGACGATGGCACGCAGGGCAGGGGGAACCTCCACCGTTGCCCACCAGACGCGGCCCCTCAGTTCAAGATAACGGTTGTCGGCTGCCATGGCGTGCCCTATGAACCGGCCCGTCACTATGAGCCTATACCCTACAGGATACACCCCACAAACCATGCCTCAAAGCGAAGAAATTTCAGTAGGTTAACGACTTGCGACCATTCGTCCGTACCCTCCGCCTGGCTGCACCAGTCTCCTGAACAGGTTGAAGGCCGGCGCCCCTGGCGGGGAAACGGGGGGGGGTCAGTTACTGATTGTCGTCGTTGCGGGTGGCCTTGATGACGCGCGCCGCGGTGACCTGCAGCAGTTTCAGATAGAGCTTGTACTGGTCCTTCGACAGGATGGCCTTCATCTCGCGCTTTTCGTTGGCCTGCACGGCCTGAAGTTCGCTGCTGGCCTCCAGCAGCTTGTCGAAGTTGGGCCGGGCATAGGGATCGATGCCGTATTTGCCGAAGATCGCCAGCAAGGACTGCCGGCTCTGTGAAAGAATGGCGCGCACCATGGGCAATTGCGCCGGGGTGAACGTCATCTGCTCGACGATGTGGCTGTCATAGATGGTGTCTGCACGCGCGGCGCCGAGCGGTGCCGTCGCCAGGCTCATGGCCACCAGGGCCGTGGCCAGCGCCCGGCCGGCCAATATGCGCGTTGCAGTCAAGGATCGCTCCTCATGGATTGAAGCCAGGCCGCCCCGTTCGTCCAATGCCATACTGTGTGATCCAGGGATTGGCAAATCTAGCCGGCCGCCAGCTCCGCCTCGATGCCGTGGACGCTGGAACTTTCACCCATGTCGGTCTTCTCCCCCGGATTGAGGACATTGATGTTGCCGCCGCTTTGCGGTTCGAATTTCGGCCAGTTGCCCTTGTGGACCACGACCACGCCCGGCAGCGTCTCCACCGTGACCTTCGCCGCGAGCTGCAGCGCGCCGGTGGCATTCTTCAAGGTGACAGCCTGACCGTCCGCGATGTGCCGCTGCGCCGCGTCATCCGGGTTGATCATCACCGTTTGCGGCCCCAGCCGCCGGCGGATCTGCGGGTCGTTGCCGTAGGACGAGTTGAGGGTCCATTCCGAAGCCGGCGATAAAACCCGCACCCGCCCGTTGCCGGTCGCGCGGTCGGCATGCGGCCGCGGGCAGCGCCAGCATCCGTCGGCCTCGGCGGCGGCGCTGGCGATCTCGATCCTGCCGCTGGGGGTCCTGAACTTCAGGTCGGCAAACTGGATTGGCGGCGTATCGAAGACTTTTCTGGTGCCGATTTCCTTCAGGGCATCGAAGCCGATGCCGGCGGCACTGGCGGCAAGCACATGATCGATGACGGCGCGGTCGCTCTCGAAGAGTTCGGGTTCGCTGAACCCCATGGCGCTCGCCAGCCGGCGAAAGATTTCCGCGTTCGGCAGGGCCTCGCCCGGCGCCGGCTGCACGGCGCTCAGCGCCGACACGGTATTGTTGAAATAGGGAAACAAGAGATCGTCGTATTCCAGAAAGCTTGCCGCCGGCAGCACGTAGTCGGCAAAGGCGGTGGTGTCGGTATGGAACAGTTCGACGCAGACATGGAAGAGATCCTCCCGCTTCAGGGTCCGGCGCAGCCGCGCCTGGTCGGGGTTGGAGGCGGCGATGTTGTTGTTCCAGCAAATGAGCGCCCGGGTTCGCGCGGCATCGCCCAGATGAGCGGCGAGGTCCATCTGGCTGACCGGCGGGCGAGCCTCCTTTGCCAGATGCGGGGCGGCCACGTAGCCCAGACGGGCACCGCGGGTATTGCCCCCGTTGAGAAACAGGATGCCGGCGCCCGGCCTGGCGATATTGCCGGTGGCGACTCCGAAGAGGGCGGCCGAGCGATAGGCGTTGCCGCCCATGGGCTGGCGTTGCAGGCCCTGGCCCAGCCACATCAGCGAGGGACCGGGCGCATACATCTCCACGGCGCGTTCGATGTCGGCGACTTGAAGGCCGGTGAGGTTGGCGGTGCGCTCCGGGGTGGCGCTGCCGACGTCGCCCTGAACCTCGTCCCAGCCGAGCGCGGCCTTCCCGAGCAGGGCCTCGTCGATAAAACCCCTGGCCATGGCGATATGCAGCATCCCGAAGGCCAGCGCCGCATCGCTGCCGGGTCGCAATTGCAGATGCAGGGCCGCCCGCCGGGCGGTGGCATGGGCGATCGGGTCGATGACGATGACGGGGGCATCGGTGCTCCCCAGCCAGTGCTCGTCCACATGCGGGCCGGCCGCCGACGGGTTGGCGCCCCACACCACGACCGAGCGGGCATCCTTCAGGGTATCGGGGTCGAAGCCGGTGAGGCTGTCGCCGAAGGTGTAGCCGAGGGCGGCGTGGGCGGCCTTGTTGCAGACGGTATCGGGATCGACCTCGGTGGCACCGAGCCGGTTGAAGAAGCGCAAGGGATAAGTCCCGCCGAGGATCGCGCAGGTGCCGGTGTAATGAGTGTGGTAGATGCTCGCCGCCGAACGGGTCTCGGCGATTTGGCGGAGGCGGGCGGCGATGTCGCCAAGTGCCTCGTCCCAGGTGACGGGGGTGAAGGCGCTGTCGCCCTTGGCGCCCACCCGCTTCAAGGGCGTGGAAAGGCGCACGGCGGCATCGCGCCAGGCGCCGTTATAGGCAAGGGCGCATTTGCGACACAGCTTCCCCCGCGCCATGTGATGGTCGGGATCGCCGACGATGCGCCGCAGCGTGCCGTCGTCGTTGCGTTCGGCCACGATGCCGCAGGAATCATAGCAATCGCGCGGACACGTGGTGCGCAGGGCCATAGGGGTGTGTGTCGCCATGTCGATACCCTCCGGGGAGGTCGGATCATGCCACGCGGCGAGGTGGGGCGGAAGGCCGGGGGTGGCCTCTCTTCATGTTCTTGAAGGCGAGGTAAGGGCGGTGGCTGGCGTCAATGGCTCCTCTCTCCACAGAGGAGGAAGGGAGCAGGCACGGGTTCTCGCCTCCGCTGGCGTTTTGGCCGCGAAGGTCCCGGGGGGTTGGGAAAAGCGCCGGTCGAGCGCTTGACTGTTGTAGAGGGTGCGCTTGCCGGCGCTTTCCCCGTGGCCTTGTGGACGGGCGGCTGGAGTCTTTAACACATGAATTGCTCGCCTGACGGGCATGCCGGATAACGGCTATTGCAGGCCGGCCGGCACCAGTTCACCGTCAGGGTCACTGCCCTTCACGCGCGTCCGGACCGTAGTATCCGGACCCCTGAGCCAGGACACACCCGCACCCCGGTTCAGCGTTGTCCGTCACAACGCGGAACGGAGAGCCACACTTGTCTCCCCGTGACCGGACGGCTCGCGAGCCACGCCCCGGGAGTGGGAGACAGGTGGAACGAACATAGAACAATTTAGTCCGCTTGTCAAGACTTGATTGCCATATTTTGCAATTTATTCCCCATTCCTCTCCACCGTCATGCCGGTACTCGATACCGGCATCCATGCCGCTGGCGTTGCGGCTGGTTGAGGCCGTGGCGGAATAGACCCCGTGGTCAAGCCACGGGGTGACGGGTCTGAAGGGTGCGACGCTTTCATTCATGCCTCTCTCCATCGTCATGCCGGTACTCGATACCGGCATCCATTCCGCTGGCCGCAACGGATGGTGAGGCCCCGGCGGAATGGTCCCCGTGGTCAAGCCACGGGGTGACGGGGGTGGGGACGGGTGGCCGTGATTGACGGAACCATGACCGCGAACCCCATTCCTTCGTCATGCCGGTACTTGATACCGGCATCCATTCCACTGGCGTTGCGGCTGGCTGAGGCCCTGGCGGGATGGTCCCCGTGGTCAAGCCACGGGGTGACGGGGGTGGGGGCGGGTGGCCGTGATTGATGGAACCATGACCGCGAACCCCATTCCTTCGTCATGCCGGTACTTGATACCGGCATCCATGCCGCTGGCCTCGCGGCTGGCTGAGGCCCTGGCGGGATGGTCCCCGTGGTCAAGCCACGGGGTGACGGGGAGCGAGGGTGGAGTGCGTGGCCTCCGGGTCGCCGGGTCAGGCCCGACGATGACACTTGGGGCGAGAGCGGAAGAAAAGCGCGATGCTTTCGTTCATTGCCACTCTCCACCGTCATGCCGGTACTTGATACCGGCATCCATGCCGCTGGCGTTGCGGCTGGCTGAGACCCAGGCGGAATAGACCCCGTGGTCAAGCCACGGGGTGACGGGTCTGAAGGGTGCGATGATCGAGGCGCCATGTCGTGTGGCCCCTGGGTCGCCGGTGCCGGCCCGACGATGACACCGGCGGAAGCAGGCAACGCGTCACACGGATCGATAATTCGTGAATTGTTGAATTGACAAACTGTCGTCTCAAGCCGCCTTGGCCGGCGCGAAGCGACGATAGAAGCTGTCGCCGGTCTTCGCCATGTCGGCCACCAGTTTCGAGGGCTTGTAGCGCTCGCCGTATTTCTTCCGGTAGGCCTTGCATCTGGCGGTGAAGGCCGCCGCCCCCATGCTGTCGATCCAGGAGAGCGGCCCGCCGGTATAGGGCGCAAAGCCGAAGCCGAGGATTGCCCCCACATCGGCCTCGCGCACATCGGTGAGGACATGTTCCTCGAAACACCGCGCCGTCTCCAGCGCCTGCATGACGAGCAGCCGCTCCCTGATTTCGGCCACGTCGAAGTCATCGGCGGACCTGGGCGGACAGATTTCGGCGAGGCCCGGCCACAGGTGCTTCTTCGCCCCCTCGGGGTAGTCGTAAAACCCCTTGGCGTTCTTGCGCCCGAGGCGGCCGCGCCGGGCGACCATTTCCTCCAGCATGTCGTCGATGGGTCCGCTGACATATTTGCCGCCCAAGTCGGCCCTGGTGGCTTGCATGATCTTGTAGGAAAGATCGAGCGCCACCTCGTCGTTGAGCGACAACGGCCCGACCGGCATGCCGGCCATCCTGCCGGCGTTCTCGATCAATGCCGCCGGCACGCCTTCCTTCAGCATGTGGTGGCCCTCGGCGATATAGGTCGAGACGACGCGCGAGGTGTAAAAGCCGCGTGAGTCGTTGACCACGATGGGCGTCTTCCTGATCTGGCGCACGAAGTCGAGCGCCCGCGCCAGCGCTTGATCGCCAGTCTTCTTGCCGAGGATGATCTCGACCAGTTGCATCTTGTGGACGGGGGAAAAGAAGTGGATGCCGATGAAATCCTTCGGCCGCTTCACCACCTGCGCCAGCCCGCTGATCGGCAGGGTCGAGGTGTTGGACGAAAGGATGGCGCCTTTGGCCAGTTGCGCTTCGGCCTTGGGCAGGAGATCGCCCTTGAGCTCGCGGTTCTCGAACACCGCCTCGATGACAAGATCGGTGCCGGCGAAATCGGCCACATCGGCGCTGGGCGTGATGCGGGCGAGGATCTGTTGCTTGTCCGCCTCGCTCGCCCGGCCCCTGGCGATGTCGCGGTCCATCAGCCCGGCCGAATGGGCCTTGCCCTTGTCGGCGCTTTCCATGTCGCGGTCGACCAGCACCACTTCGATGCCGGCCCTGGCCGCCACGTGGGCGATGCCGGCCCCCATGAAGCCGGCGCCGAGGACGCCGAGCTTTTTCACGAGCGCCGCCGGTTGATCGGGCGGGCGGCGGGCACCCTTGGCGAGGTCCTGCATGGATAAAAACAGCGAGCGGATCATGTTGGCGGCCTGCGGCCCGCGCACCAGCGAGGTGAAATAGCGCGCCTCGATGGCGAGGCCGGCATCGATCGATTTTACCGACAGGCCTTCATAGACGCATTTGAGGATGGCGCGCTGGGCATCGTAGTTGTCGAAGCTCTGCTTGCGGTAGAGGGCGTTGGCGACCGGCCATAGCATCATGCCCTGGGCAGAGAAGGGGACACCGCCCGGCTGGCGGAAGCCCTTGACGTCCCAGGGCTGTTCCGCCCTGCCGCCGCCGGCGATCCACGCTCTGGCCTTGTCCACCACTTCGGAGGCCGGCGCAACCGCGTGGATGGCGCCGAGCTTCAGGGCTTCGCCAGCCCCCATGTGCTTGCCGTCCAGCATGCGCTTGACGGCTTCCTCGGCGCCGATGAGGCGCGGCAGGCGCTGGGTGCCGCCGGCCCCCGGCAACAGGCCGACGCGCGATTCCGGCAGGCCGAGCTTGGTCTCCGCCGCGTCCGAAGCGACGCGGTAATGGCAGGCGAGCGCGATCTCGAAGCCGCCACCCAGGGCGGTGCCGGGAAGCGCCGCCGCAAAGGGCTTGCCGGATGTTTCCATGCGCCTCAGGATGCGCGGCAGGCGGGTCATGTCGACCATCAGTTCGCCCGTCGCCGTCTCGTCGCCGGCTTCAGCACGGCGCGATGCGTAGCGCTTGGCCGCTGCCTCCAGCATGGCGAGGTCGGCGCCGGCGCAGAAGGCGGATTTGCCCGAAGTGAGGATGACACCGCGGATGGCATCGTTGCCGGCGGCTTCGGCGACGATGGCCTCCAGATCGTCCATGACGGCCTGATCGATGACGTTCATCGAGCGCCCGGCCATGTCCCAGGTGGCAACCGCGATGCCGTCGGCGCCGATGTCGAAGCGGAAGTGGGTGAGGGGCTGCATGGGTGTTACACCCTTTCGATGATGGTGGCGGTGCCCATGCCGGCGCCGATGCACAAGGTGATGAGGGCGGTCGAAAGGTCGCGCCGCTCCAGTTCATCGAGCACCGTGCCGAGGATCATGGCGCCGGTCGCCCCCAGCGGATGCCCCATGGCGATGGCACCGCCCGCCACGTTGACCTTTTCAGGATCGAGGCCGAGGTCCTGCATGTAGCGCAGCACCACCGAAGCAAAGGCCTCGTTGATCTCGTAGAGGTCGATGTCGGAGACCGCCATCTTCGCCCGTTTCAGAACCTTGCGGGTGACATCGCCCGGCCCGGTCAGCATGATCGAGGGTTCCGAACCGATATTGGCGAAGGCACGGATGCGGGCGCGAGGTGTGAGGCCCGCTTTCCTGCCGGCACCCTTCGAGCCCACAAGGACGCCCGCCGCCCCGTCGACGATGCCGGAGGAATTGCCGGCGTGATGGACATGGGTGATCGCCTCGATCTCGGGATAGCGCTGGATGGCGACCGCATCGAACCCGTACTGCTCGCCATAGGCGATGAAGGCGGGTTTCAGCGCCGCCAGCGACTGCATGGAGGTGTCGGGGCGCATGTGCTCGTCATTGTCGAGGATGGTGAGGCCGTTGACGTCCTTCACCTTGATCACCGACTTGCCAAAGTTGCCGGCCGCCCACGAGGCCGCCGCCCGCTTCTGGCTCTCCACCGCATAGGCGTCAACCTGGTCGCGGGAAAAGCCGTATTTGGTGGCGATGAGATCGGCGGAGACGCCTTGCGGCAGGTAATAGCTCTTCAGCGCCAGCGACGGATCGGACGGCCACGCCCCGCCCGAGGCGCCGATGCCGATGCGCGACATGGACTCGACCCCGCCGCCGATCGCCATGTCGTGCTGGCCCGACATCACCTCGCCGGCGGCGAAATTGACGGCATCGAGGCCGGAAGCGCAGAAGCGGTTGATCTGGATGCCCGGCACCTTGTCGTCGAACCCGGCGTTGAGCGCGGCGGCGCGGGCGATGTCGCCGCCCGCCTCGCCGACGGGATCGACGCAGCCCATGACGACATCGTCGACCGCCCGGGTGTCGAGGTCGTTGCGATCCCTGAGGGCGCCGAGCGCCTGCGAGGCCAGTTCCAGCGCCGTCACCGAATGCAGCGCCCCGTCCGGCTTGCCGCGCCCGCGCGGGGTGCGCACGTGATCGTAGATGAAGCACTCGGGCATCGTGGCCTCCTTGAAGGGTCCTGAGGGAATTACAGCGTCCGCGCGATCAGCATCTTCATGATCTCGTTGGTGCCGCCGTAGATGCGTTCCACCCGCGCGTCGCGGTACATGCGGGCAATGGGATATTCGTTCATGAAGCCGTAGCCGCCATGCAATTGCAGGCAGCGGTCGATGATCCTGCATTGCAGATCGGTCAGCCAGTATTTGGCCATCGAGGCCGTCGAGGTGTCGAGTTCGCCTTTCAGGTGCTGCTCGATGCAGTGATCGACGAACACCCGGCCGATGGCCGCCTCGGTCTTGCATTCCGCCAGTTCGAACTGGGTGTTCTGGAACTCGATGATCGCCTTGCCGAAGGCCTTGCGCTGCTTCACGTAGTCGACGGTCACCTCCAGCGCCCGCTCGGCCCGCGAGGCGGCATAGATGGCGATCAAAAGGCGCTCCTGCGGCAGTTGCTGCATGAGCTGCACAAAACCCTGGTTTTCTTCCGATCCGACCAGCGCCGATGCCGGCACCTGCACATCATCGAAGAACAGTTCCGAGGTATCGTTGGACTTGAGGCCGATCTTGGAGAGGTTGCGGCCGCGCCGGAAGCCTTCCACCTCGTCGGTCTCCACCGCGAACAGCGATGTGCCCTTGGCGCCGGCCGAAGGGTCGGTCTTGGTGACCACGACGATGAAGTTGGCCAGCTGGCCGTTGGTGATGAAGGTCTTGGAACCGTTGATGCGATAATGGTTGCCGTCGCGCCGGGCGGTAGTCCTCACCCCTTGCAGGTCGGAACCCGCTCCCGGCTCGGTCATGGCGATGGCGCCGATATATTCGCCCGATACGAGCTTGGGCAGCCAGCGCTGCTTTTGCTCCTCGGAGCCGTAATGGATGATGTAGGGAATGACGATGGCGTTGTGCAGCGGCCCGCCCCAGCCATCGACGCCGGCCCGGTTGGCCTCAAGCGTTATGACCGCATCATGGGCGAAGGTGCCGCCGATGCCGCCATAGGCTTCAGGCACTTCGGCACCCAGCAGGCCGGCGGCACCGGCCTTTTCCCACACCTCGCGGTCGAACTTGCCCTGTTCCTCGAAGCGCTCGTAGTGTGGCACACATTCCTCGGCGAAGAACCGGCGGGCCGTGTCGGCGACCATTTCCAGTTCATCGTCCATCCACCGGGGACGGGCAAGTCCAAGAACCGACATGGGGGTCAATCTCCTGAAATGCGCAACGCACAGCATGACACCATGACAGGCGTGCCACGAGATTAGACGCTTCCAGGCCGGTTGGTAATACCGGATCTCGGTAATAGCGACCCATTTCACCGGAGCGATTTTTCCCGCTGGGGAGGCGCGTGTCGCGCGGTGGTACGCGTACCACAAGCGGCGCGCAACGCTGCCGGCGGGGAAAAGCACCCGGCCCTTCGGGTGGGCCATAGCGGCCCATCGGGTGCGTTGCGGCACTTGCCCGATACATTGTATCGCGCCGCGCGCCGCGCCTACCCGAATGCGCCGCTATGAACCCATGAAATGGATCGCTATTACCGAGATCCGGTATAGGTGAGAAGGTGCGTTCGGGGCGCGCTTCAGGCGGCGCCAGCGAGACGCTCCTTGAGCATGCCGTCGACAATGTCGCAGGTTCGTTCCAGATCGACGATCGCCTCTTCGACCTCGACGCGCTGGTGGCGCAGGGCTTCCAGGCGTTCGCGCATCTTGGCCGATGCGACCTTGAGCTGGGTAAGCTGGCCATCGCGCAGATTGTAGAGATCGAGCATCTCCTTGATCTCTTCCAGCGCGAAGCCGACCCGCTTGCCGCGCAGGATCAGCTGCAGGCGCGCGCGGTCGCGATAATTGAAGATACGGGTCCAGCCGCGCCGTGCCGGTGCGAGAAGGCCCTTCTGTTCATAAAAGCGCAGGGTGCGCGGGGTTACGTCGAACTCCCGGCACAACTCTGTGATGGAGAAGGTCTTGTCGCGACCCAGCCCCTTCTTGATGGTTGCTGTCATCATGAGTCCTCAATGGCTTACCGCCCGTCAGGCGGAAGTTTCATAATCTCCTTACTGACCATCAGGTCAACACGCATAAGGCCGGGTGCGACTGAATCGCTCACTTGGCGGCCATGCCCGCCGACGCTCCGGTTTCGCGGCGCTTAACCGAATATTTACCAAAGCCGTTAACCTTTCAGAGTGTGGTGAAGGTTCGTCCGCCGATTGAGTCGGGGGAGTTGGGGTCGGACCGGAGGCGGCAACGATCAACAGAAGAGAGCTGCAATGAAGCCGGGCATTCCGTGGAGCGTTAAGGGGATCGAAGCTGAGGCCCGCGAGGCGGCGAAGTTCGCAGCGCGGCGCTCCGGCATGACGCTGGGGGAATGGCTCAATTCCATGATCCTCGAGCAGGCCGAAGGCAATGACGATCTCGACCGCCACTATGGCCGCCGCCGCCCGGTGGCTCAGTCCCGGCACGGACTGGGTGATGCCGACGACCTGCGCGCGCGCCTCGATGCCCTGGCCGAACAATTGTCGTCGCTGAATGTCCGCGACCAGGACACCGCCACCGGCCGCTATCTCTCGCGCTCCATCCAGGACCCCGAGGCCGACCCGGCGCTCAAGTCGGTGATGCGCCGCCTCGACAACAACGAAATCCAGTTCACCGATGCCATCGACAAGGTCTCCGATCGCCTCGACCAGTTGGCCGGCCAGCTGGAAGAGCCGCGCGAGCCCGTCGTCGATGAACGTGTCGACGACCTCCTGACGCGCATGGACGCCAACGAGCAGCAGACGTCCCGCGCCATCGACCGCATGGGCGAGGAACTGGGCAATCTGGCCCGGCAGGTCTCCAAGCTGCCGGATATGAAGGCGTTCGAGCGGCCCGAGGACGTGCCGGGCTTTTCCTCGCTGGAGACTGCGCTGCGCAATGTCGTCGACCACATCGAGGTCTCCGACAAGCGCACCCGCGACACGCTTAAAGGTTTGCAGGAGCGCATCGCCGCCACCCAGAAGACCGCCGAGACCGCCAGACCGTCCCCCGACCAGACGGCGGCGCTCGATCGCCTGGAGCGCCAGCTCGCGACGCTTGCCGAACGGATGGAAAGCCAGGAAGGGCGTGGCGTCAAAGCCGTCAAGGCGCTGGTGGATGAGAAGTTCTCGCGCCTCAGCGAACAGGTGAGCACCGTCTCCCATAGCGCCGACAGCCTCCTCGCCAAGGCCGAGACGGCGGCCAGCCGGCAGGCCGAGCGCCAGGTGCGCGAAGCCGAGCAGCGTCTCAAGGCGATGATCTCCGAGGCCACCGCCAAGGCGGTGCGCCGCGACGACGGCATCGAAGTGGGCCGCCTCAAGGCCGATATCGAAGGCCTGGGCCGCCGCATGGAGGCGCTCACGTCCGAAAAGGCTTCCGAACACGAGGTGCGCTCGCTCAAGGCGGCGCTGGAAGAGGTGAACAATACCGTTGCCCGTGGCCCCGACATGGCCCCGTTCACTGAATTCGAACAGCGCATCGAGGCCCTGTCTGGCGAACTGAACGCCCGCTCCGGCGGGAGCGAGATGGACAATCACCTGTCGGCGCTGACCCAGCGCATCGACGAGCTTGACGGTGCGGTGCGCGCCATGGCTGATCCCGCATCCGGCGACGGGTCGGATGTGGCCAGCCTCAAGGAGCACATCGCCGCCGTCGACGAGCGCCTCAGTGCCACCGAACAGCAGCTCGGCCACCTGGAAGCCATCGAGAAGTCCATATCGCAACTGTTCGCGGCGGTGGAGCACAACAAGTCCTCCACCGAGGAGATCGCCGAAGCCACGGCGCGCCGGGTCGCCGATGAAATGGTTGCGCGCGGTGGCGCACCGACGGGCACCAGCACCGAGACGGCCGCTGCCATCGAAGCACTGCAGCAGGGTCTGAGCGCCGTCAAGGCCAGCGCCGAGACCGCCGATGCGCGCAATCACGAGACCCTGGAAGCGGTTCACGAGACCCTCGAGCAGATCATCACCAAGCTCGGCGAACTCGAATCATGGCACACCGCGACCGCCGCCTCGGTGGCCAGGGACGCCGCCGACGAGCGGGCCCGCCCGCAGGCAGCCACGCCGCCCGCCGGCGACGATACGCTGGCCGATATCGTCGAGCCCGACGAGAGCGAGGACGAGGCCACGTCGTGGGATGCAATGATGCCCGATCTGGGCAGCGACACCGCACCCGCCGCCGATCACGGATCGGATGACGACGACACCATCATGGCAAGCCTGCCGCCCGTCATGGAGGCGGCCGACGCTGAAGCCGTTGCCGATAGCGACAACGACGGGCGCCTCGAGCCTTCGCTGCTGGCGGATGAAACCGGCGATGCAGCGCCCCCGGCACACGAGGACTTCATTGCCGCGGCCCGCCGCGCCGCCCAGTCGGCCGCCCCGCGCTCGGGCCTGGCGAGCGTCGGTGTCTTCAACCTGTTCGCACGCAAGAAGCCTGCAACAAGCCAGCCCGCCGCCGTTCCTGCTGGCGCGAAAGCCACCGGGCCGAAGCCGAAGTCGCGTTTGTCGATGGCCTTGCTGAAGCGCAAGGCCAAGGCCGACGATGCGGCACCAAAGGCGGCCGCCGACACGCCGCCCGCAACGCCCGAGGAGGCTGCTGCCCGGCGCAAGCGTCTCATCCTGGTGGCCGCCGTGCTGCTGGCCGCCGCCGCTGCCTACAGCCTCAATGCCCAGCGCGCTGCCGCACCGAACGCACCGGCGGCGCAGAAAGTGGGCGTCGTGACGCCGCCGTCGGCGCTCGAACCGCTGGTCGCGCGCATCGATACCAAGACGACCGAAGCGCCGGTCAGGTCGGTCGAGGTGGCTGAACAGCCGGTGAATGTCGACACCGTCACCACCGCGTCGATTACACCGCCAACCCTCGTCCGCTCGACGACAAGGGCCAACGATCTGGGCACCAGCCTCAACGCACTCGCCAAGGACCAGGCCGCCACGCAGCCGCTGGGCGATGCCGCCGGCCTGCCGGATGCCATCGGCACCGCGGCGCTGCGCTCGGCCGCCCTTGCCGGCAACGCCAATGCCCAGTTCGTCGTCGCCAGCCGCTATCTGGAAGGCAAGGTCGTCCCCGTCGACGCCAGGGCGGCGGTCCGGTGGTATCGGAAGGCTGCCGTGCAGAACCTCGCCAACGCCCAGTACCGCCTCGCCACGCTGTTCGAGCGCGGCCTTGGCGTGTCGCAGGATCCGGCCGCGGCCCGCATGTGGTACGAGCGCGCCGCCAATGCCGGCAACGTCAAGGCCATGCACAATCTCGCTGTCCTCCTGTCCGACAACACCAAGGGCAAGGCCGACTATCCCGCCGCCGCCCGCTGGTTTGCCGCCGCCGCCGCCTACGGCCTCAAGGACAGCCAGTTCAATCTCGCCGTGCTGAACGAACGCGGCCTCGGGCTTACTGCCGACCGTGCGGCGGCCTTCCGGCTCTATTCCCTGGCGGCCCTGCAGGGCGACAGCGATGCCGCGGCGCGCGCCAAGACGTTGCGCAATTACCTTTCATCGGCCGAACTGAAGACCATCGATGCCGAGGTGCAGGCCTGGAAGCCCAAAAAGCTCGATCGCCTGGCCAATTTCGTCGCCATCGACAACGACGCCTGGAAGGTCGAGGTCGCCAAGCAGCTTCCGCCCTCCCCGAATCTGACAGGGGCGCAACTGATTTCGCGCACGCAGGAACTCCTGGGCAAGCTCGGCTTCGATATCGGCAGCCCCGACGGTGTCATGGGATCGCGCACCGCCAATGCCGTGCGGATGTTCCAGGTGAAGAACGGCCTCCAGGTGAACGGCATGGTCTCCAACGACCTGTTGCGCCACCTGATGGCGCAAACCGGCTGATATCAGCCGCTCAAACCCTCACCCGGCCAGAAGCTGCTCGCCGTCGATGCGGCTGGCGGCGATCACCGCCTGGGTGCGGCTGTCCACGTGCAGCTTTTGCAGGATGGCCGAGACGTGCGCCTTGACGGTGGCCTCCGACACCGATAGCTGGTAGGCGATCTGCTTGTTGAGCAGACCCTCGCGCAGCATCATCAAGACCCGCACCTGCTGCGGCGTCAGGCTGGCGAGGCGCTGGACCAGTTCGTCCATCTCGCTGTCGTCATGGCCTTCGAGGTCGAGGCCGCCGGGCACCCACATATCGCCGTCCAGCACCGTCCTCAGCGCCAGCCCCATCTCGTTGGCATCGGCCGACTTCGGCACGAAGCCGGAAGCACCCAGGTCGATCGCCCGGCGGATCACCTGCGGCTCGTCACGGGCCGAGACCACCACCACCGGTATTTGCGGGAACTGCGCCCTCAGATAGACCAGCCCCGAAAACCCCTGGGTGCCCGGCATCTTGAGGTCGAGCAGCACCAGATCGATGCCCGGATCCTGCTCGATCGTCGCCACCACGTCGCCGAACGTGCCGGCCTCGGCGATGGTCAGGCGGTCGAAGATGCGTTCCAGAGTCTGCTTCAGCGCCCCCCGGAACAGGGGATGATCGTCGGCAACCACAAACCGGTGACCTGTCATCGACCCCGTTTCCTCACCCCCGGGGCTGGCGTTGCTTGTCCGCGTATCCTCTCCAGCCCTCGGGACGGAAGGTTAAACCCCCGGTCCCGCTTCGCCAAGCCCCTTCGCCCAGGCCTCCAGCCATGCGACCATCGCATGTCTGAACTGCCGGGATTTCGCTTGTAAATGACGATGGTGCGGTGCATATAGGCGTCATGTTGCACTGCAGCGTGAACACCAGTGTTTTTGCCTTTCAGCCCATCGGGAGGGCCGGCCGGTTTCATGCTGTTCCATCCAGCGGGAGAACGACAATGCTGTTCGTCAATGCCATGCGCGATTTCGCCGACGGTCTGGTCCGTGGTTTTGGCCTCTATCTCTCCGAGCGCGATAATGCATCCCTCGGTCGGACCATCGCGGGCAAGCGCAGCTAAGCGCCAAACCGCCTTGCCCCTCGAAGATTACACCTCCAAGGGCCGCCGGGATTCCGCAAGGAACCGGTGGTCCTGATCGTCTGAACGTTCAAAGCTGCCGGTCGGCCGGGAGATCGGCAAAGCCGGCGGTGGCCTTTTTGGCCTGCGCCTCGACGGCACGGGCGATTTCGCCCTGGTGCAGCATGCCGGCCTGCCACACCGCCACGTGCCGCAGCGCATCGGCGGTGGAATGGTCGCGGGCATAGTTGAGCATCTCCTTCGAGCCCCATACTGCCAGCGGCGACTTTTCGGCAATGCTTCGCGCCGTTGCCATCACCGCCGCCATCATCTGATCGCTATCGCCATGGACGGCGTTGACCAGCCCGATGCGTTCAGCCCGGGCGGCATCGAGGCGGGCCCCGGTGAACGCCATCTCGCGCGCCAGCCCGTCCGGCATGTGGCGCAGGATACGCGGGAAGGTGCCGACATCGGCGGTAAGCGCCAGATTGATCTCCTGCACGCAAAAGAACGCATCCGCCGTGGCGTAGCGCAGATCGCACGCCGTCACCATGTCCACCCCGGCGCCGATGCATCCCCCCTGCACGGCGGCGATCACCGGCATGCGGGCCCGTTCCAGCACGTTGAAGCTTTCCTGCAACTCCCCCACCAGGCGCATGATCCCGGCGCGTTCACGCGCTTCATCGCCCGCGCCGCCGGGTTGCAGGCCCGCCAGCGCCGCCAGATCCATGCCGGCGGTGAAATGGCGGCCCGTCGATGCAATGACGATGACCCTGGCAGCGGCATCGCGGTCGATGGCGGCGACGGCTTGCGGCAGTTCCCGCCACAGGGCCGGCACGAAGGTGTTGAACGCCTCGGGGCGATTGAGGCGGAGGGTGGCGATGTTGTCGGCGATATCGAGGTCGAACGTCGTCCATGCCATGGGCGGAGCCTTCTCCTGTTGCTTTCCAAACGCGGCCGGAAGGGGGCGATCACAATGCGCGACAATCTAATTTTTGTCACGGTTCCGCCGCGCTGCCGCCGAGGTCGACCGGCACTCTTTCAGGCAGTGGGTGGCCAAGATTTCCGGATCGGGTGGGCAAAGGGCGGCAGTTCCGTTTATCCCGACCTGACTTCGAGACGCCCTCAAACGACGGCCCGCGCGGCTCCTGTCGCCGTCCCGAGCTTGCGCGCGCCTGGCCCGTTCGTTCCCCTGAAAGGAGCGGACGGGCCTTTTTGCTTCGGGGCCTCAGATATCCTGGCGCCGGCCGCCATCCAGGCTGCGGGCGAAATCCATGAAGCGCCGCATCATGGTCTCGAACACCCCCATCAGTCGGTTGATGTCGGCATCCGACGGCAGGCCGAAATGCCGCTCCTTTGCCGGCTCGAGGTCCGCCAGGCGGGCTTTCAATCGCCTGTTTTCGGCCTTCAGCGCGGCGATCTCACCTTGCAGACCCTGCCCGTCGTCGCTGAGGCTGCGGCAGCGCCACACCCCGTCGTTCGGAGTGCACTGCGACAACGCCCCGGTTGCCGTATCCATGCGGATGAGGCCGCCTTCGACCCGTTGCAGCACGTAACGTGCGCTATCGGCCGCCGAAGGGCTGATCGCGACAGCCATCAGCAGCATCGAAACCGCTACTGTCTTACCTAACGTCATGCCCATGCCCTTCTGGTGTACCACCGCCCGCCGCTTGCCCAGTATAGTCGCTGGAAGCGGCCATTGAAGGCCCGCTCAGGCAGTCGCTACCGGGTGTGTCAAAGCGGTTGCACTGAATCATGGAGCAGCCTATCGTCAGGTGTCGGTTACCGACAGGGTGCGGCGAGCGCGAGGTTGCTTGCGTCGCCGGGGGGATTGGTTATCGCGGGACCTGAGGGTCTCGATGGAGGATTCTAATGAAACTGTTCAAGACAATGATTGCGGCCGTGGCCGCGCTTGCCTTTGCCTCGGGGATGGCCGTGGCCAAGGACTGGTCAACGGTACGCATCGGTACCGAGGGCGCCTACCCGCCCTTCAACTCTGTCGATTCCAACGGCAAGCTGCAGGGCTTCGACGTCGATATCGCCCAGGCCCTGTGCGATCATATGAAGGTCAAGTGCACCTTCGTGGCGCAGGACTGGGACGGCATCATCCCGGCGCTGCTGGCCGGCAAGTATGACGCCATCGTCGCCTCGATGTCGATCACCGCCGAGCGCATGAAGAAGGTCGCCTTCTCCGACAAGTACTACAACACGCCGGCCTGGTTCATCGCGTCCAAGAGCGAGAAGATCATGGACACCTCGCCGGAAGCGCTGAAGGGCAAGATCATCGGTGCCCAGTCCTCGACCATCCACGCCAACTATCTCCAGGACGTCTACAAGGGTTCCGACATCAAGCTCTATGGCACCCAGGACGAAGCCAACGCCGATCTGGCGAGCGGGCGCCTCGACCTGGTGCTGGCGGACAGTGTCGTCTTGTGGGAATGGATGACCAAGACCGATGACGGCAAGTGCTGCGAACATGTCGGCAAGCCGCTCAACGATCCCAAGTGGTTCGGCAAGGGCGCCGGCATCGCCATGCGCAAGGAAGATACCGACCTGAAGGAAATGTTCAACAAGGCACTGGCCGAGATCCTCGCCGACGGTACCTACAAGAAGATCAACGACCATTATTTCCCGTTCTCCATCTACTGAGCGGGTATTCAAGCCAATGCGCCCTGGCGATCCCGGTGGATCGCCAGGGCCCGACACTCCGTGCGGTGAGGCGCCGGGGTTGACGCGGGGGCTCAATGGGGAGCGATTTATCTCTGCTCTGGTTCGGCCCGGGAGGCTGGGGCGATGAACTGGCGGTTGGCGCATGGGTCACCGTGCGTCTGGCGCTCGCGACCCTGCCGTTCGGACTGCTTCTGGGGCTTGCGGTTGCGCTCGCCAAGAACTCCAAGCAGCCGAGCCTGGTGCTGGCCGGCAACATCTACACCACCATCTTCCGCGGCCTGCCGGAGCTTCTGACGCTGTTCCTGGTCTATTACGGCGGCCAGATCGTGTTCCAGAAGGTCGCCAATCTCTTCACCTCGACGCATGTCGAGGTGAACGGCTTCATCGCCGGCATGGTGGCGCTGGGCTTCGTCTTCTCGGCGTTTTCCAGCGAGGCGTTTCTCGGCGCCTTCAAGGCCATCTCGCACGGCCAGTACGAAGCCGGCCACGCGCTCGGGCTCTCGACCTTCCAGACGTTCCGGCTGATCATCCTGCCGCAGCTTATCCGCCTCACCCTGCCGACCATCTCCAATCTGTGGCTGATCCTCCTGAAGGACACCTCGCTGGTCTCGGTCATCGCCTATGACGACCTGTTGCGCAAAACCTTCATCGCGGTGGGCGTCACCAAGCTGCCGATGATGTTCTTCAGCGTCACCTGCCTGATCTACCTGGTGCTGTCGATGATCTCCTCGACCGGTCTCGATGCCATCGACCGCCGCGTCAGGCGCGGCGAGGAGCGCCGCACATGACGGCGGCCTCCGAAGCCCCGCCCGCCAGGCGCCGCGCCACCGGCTTCACGGCAGCACGCGCCACCGGCTGGGTCGTCATGGCGCTGTGGATTGCGCTCGGCATCGAACTGGTATGGAAGCTGACTTCCGATTTCGATCCGGCGTTTTTCTGGAAATACATGCCCAAACTGCTGGGCACCGAGTGCGCACCGTTCCACTGGGGGTGCAGCCCGGAGGGGCTGGTCATGACCCTCATCCTGGTGGTCTGGGCTATGGCCATCGGCGGCGTCTTGTCCATACCCATCGCGCTCGGGCGCATGTCGAGCAACAAGCTGGCCTCGCGCCTTGCCTATGTCTACGTCTATTTTTTCCGCGGCACGCCGCTGCTCGCCCAGACCTTCCTCATCTATTACGGCGCCGGCCAGTTCCGCCAGGCCTTCGAGGACGCCAACCTGTGGTGGTTCTTCCGCGATGCGTTCTATTGCGTGGTGCTGGCCTTTTCCCTGAACGAGGCGGCCTATCTGGCCGAGATCGTGCGCGGCGCCATCGAGGGGGTGCCGCGCGGCCAGCGCGAGGCGGCCAAGTCGCTCGGCCTGCCGGGGGGCGTCACCTTCTGGAAGATCATCGTGCCGCAGGCCATGATCATCGCGCTCAGGCCCTTCGGCAACGAGATTATCCTGATGATCAAGGCGTCCGCCGTGGCCAGCGTCGTCACCGTCTTCGACCTGATGGGGGCAACCCGCCTGGCCTTTGCCCGCTCGTTCAATTTCGACGTCTACCTGTGGGCCGCCCTCATCTATCTGGCCATGGTCGAGATCCTGCGCCGCATATGGGACAAGCTCGAAATCCGCCTCACCCGCCATATCGGTTATCGAACCTCGAAGTGAGGCCGGCCGGCCCGCTTCGCTCAACCGCGGCGAACGGTCGGAATTGTGCCCTTGGGCGCCGGGCAAAAGAAGCTAGTCTCGATCGTTAGCTCAGGTTGTCGGCGGGAGACGATGATGGTCGACATTGATGCACTTTCCAAACAGGTTTCAGCCACCGGCCGGCGCGGCGGCGGGCGCGACGCGCGCCGCCATGCCAGGGCCCGGGCGGTGCCGTCCTTCCCGACGCTTCAGCACAACATCCCGGTCTACGAGATCGTGCCGGACGAGGCCATCGAGCTGATCCACGATGCCTCGTGCAGGATCCTCGAAGATATCGGCATCGAGTTCCGCGACGACGAGGCGGCGGCCTTGTGGAAGGCGGCCGGCGCCGATGTCACGGGCCATCGGGTGCGCATCGACCGGGCGTTGCTGATGGCACTCGTCTCGAAGGTACCGCCGGAGTTCACGCTGCATGCCCGCAACCCCGAGCGCACCGTGAAGGTGGGGGGGAAGAACTGCATCTTCGTGCCCATGTACGGCGCGCCCTACGTGCGCGACCTCGACAACCAGCGGCGCTACGGCTCGCTCATCGACCTCAACAATTTCCACAAGCTCGCCTACATGACGCCGAGCCTGCATTCCTCCTCGTCCATCATCTGCGAGCCCATGGAGATTTCCGTCCCCAAGCGCCACCTGCACATCATCCATTCCGCCATCACCCATTCCGACAAGCCCTTCATGGGCATCGTCACGGCGAAGGAGCGCGCCGAGGACGTGATGAAGATGGCGGGACTGGTGTTCGGCGATGATTTCGTCAGGGACAATCCGGTGCTGGTCGCCATCACCAACTGCAATTCGCCGCTGGTGTGGGACGCCACCATGCTCGATGCCATGAAGGTCTATGCCCGCCACAACCAGCCGGTGATCCTCGCCCCCTTCGCCCTGTGCGGCGCCTCGACGGCAGCTTCTTCGGTGGGCGCGGTGGCGCAGGTGAACGCCGAGGCGCTGGCCGGTGTCGCTTTCACCCAGCTGGTGCGCCCCGGCTCGCCGCAGATCTATGGCCAGTTCATGGTGACCGTCGACATGAAGTCAGGCGCCCCCATGGGTGGCACGCCGGAAGCCGCCCAGATGATGTACCTGATGGGCGCGCTGGCGCGGAAGTACAAGCTGCCGTGGCGCACCTCGGGCTTTCATGTGGGCTCCAAGCTCAACGATGCCCAGGCCGGCTACGAGGCCAACATGCTGATGCACGCCGCCATCCTGTCGGGGGCCAACTACATCTGGCACGTGGCGGGCTGGCTGGAGGCCGGCCTGGCGTGCGGCTATTCCAAGTTCGTCACCGACGCCGAGCAACTGGTCGCCTGGTACAAATACGCCCAAGGGGTCTCCTTCGATGATTTCAACGACGCCATGGCGGCTGTCCGCGAGGTCGGCCCGCAAGGCCATTTCCTCGGCACCCAGCACACCCTCGATCATTTCGAGAGCGCCTTCTTCATGCCCACCCTCATGGACTTCAACTCCTTCGAGCAGTGGAGCGCGGAAGGCGCCAAGGACCACGACACCCGCGGCCGCGACAAGGCCCGCGCCATGCTCGCCGCCTACGAAGCCCCGCCCATGGACGAAGGCGTCGCCGATGCGCTCAAGGACTTCATCGCCCGCCGCGAGCGCGAGCTTCCCGACAGCGTGAGCTGAACGTCGGCATGCCTGACCATCCCTACCGCTGGGCGATACTTGCCGGGTGCTGGCTCAGCTATTTCGTCTTCGGCCTGTCGATCACCGGCCTCGCCCCGCTGGTCGCGCTGATCATGCCGGACCTTCATATCTCGGCGGCCGAAATGGGTACCATCCTCGGCGCCTGGCAGTTCGTCTATGTCTTCGTCGCCATCCCCCTCGGCCTGGCGCTGCATCGCTTCGGGCCGGGGCGCATGCTGGTGCTGGGGGTGGCCATCATTGCCGCATCGGGTTTTCTGCGCGCCGAAGCCCATTCCTATTCAGGCCTGCTCATTGCCGTCGCGCTGTTCGGGCTCGGCGGCCCCATGCTTTCAGCCGGTATTCCCCAGACCATCGGGCGCTGGTTCTCGGGCCCCGAGCGCGGCCTCGCCATGGGGCTCTATATCACCGGCCCGGCGACCGCCGGCATCATTGCCTATGCCTCGACCCATGCCGTGCTGCTGCCGGCGATGGGCGGCGACTGGCGGGCGGTCCTGCGGGTATGGGCCTGGTGCGCGGTCGCTGCAGCCTTTGTCTGGGCGCTGATCTGGCTGGGCGGGCGGCGGGTGCTGGCGGGCCGGGCAATGAGGTCATCGCCCACCGAAGCGGGAACCGGCTCCGGCCTCGCCGCCGCCCGCGAGATGCTGCACAGCCGCCCGGTGCTGTTGCTGCTGCTGGCGGTGATCGGCTCGTTTTCCATCGATCACGGCTTGCGCAACTGGCTGCCCGAGATCATCCGCTCAAGCGGCCATTCGCCCGAGGCGGCGGGCTTCCTCGCCACCATCCCGGTCATCATGGGAGTGATCTCGGCGCTCATCTTTCCCCGCCTCGCCGTGCCGGCGCGCCGCGCCCTCATCCTCAGGTTGCTTTACGCTCTGTCGGCAACGGGCCTCTTGCTGCTCGATGCCGCGCCGCCCGCGATCATGGTCGCCGGCCTGGTGCTGATCGGGCTTGCCTCGGGGGCCATGATGACGGTGTCGCTCCTCACCCTCATCGAGCAGGACGTTGTTGGGCCGGGCCGCGCCGGGCTGGCGGGCGGGTTGTTCTTTTCGGTGGCCGAGATCGGCGGGGTCGGCGGGCCGGTGCTGATCGGCGTGGTGCGCGATCTGACCGGCGGCTTTGCCGTTGCCGTGGGGTTGCTGTGCGCTGTCGCGGTGCTGCTCTATGCCAACACCTATCTCATTTTCGCGCCGCCGCGGCCCGCCCGGTGATTGCGACGATTTGCAATTTGTCAGCCATGGCGGAGCGCCTATCCTTGCCACGCGGCTTAGACGTTGTGTAGGTGTTGTCGCCAGCAGGCCGGCGACGGCAGCCTGCATGTTCAAGATGGCCAGGGAGCAAGGCATGGAATGGCTTCTCGTGATCTTTGTCTATGGCGGCTATCCGCATAACCTGGTCAATGACACCAAAGTCATCGACAACTTTCCCACCGAGCAGATGTGCGAGGATGCCAGGAAAGCCCTGAAGGACTTCAGATACGCCCCGGCCGAGCCGTCGACCGGCCCGGTCATCAACAACATCTCGGTGTGCATCCGCCGCAAGTAGCGCGCCCGGCAATGACACGGGGGGATAGTCGGTACCTTCTCCCGGCCAAGGCGATGGATTCAAGGCTTTGCTTGCGCTAAAAGGGGGCGAGATTGCATTCGGGGGCTCCATGATCCTGCGCCGCATCATTGTCTTCGCCGTGCTGGCCGGGCTGCTGGCGGCCTGCGGCGTCCGCGGCGACCCTCAGCCGCCACCGGGCACCAAGAAGGACCAGCAGAAAACGAACTCTCCGTTCATCCTCGACGGCATCCTCTGACCGCGACGACCCGGATCCCGACAGATGCATCATTTCGCCTACCAGAACGGCGTCCTCCACGCCGAGGAAGTGGATTTGAAGGTGCTCGCCGAAGAGGTGGACACCCCCTTCTACTGCTATTCCACCGCTACGCTGGTGCGCCATCTGAAGGTGATGAAGGAGGCGTTTGCCGACACCGATCACCAGATCTTCTATGCCATGAAGGCCAATTCCAACCAGGCCGTCATCAAGACCCTCACCGATCTAGGCGCCGGGGTCGACGTGGTCTCGGAAGGTGAATTGCGCCGCGCTCTGGCGCTCGGCCTGCCGGGGCGCAAGATCGTCTTTTCCGGGGTGGGCAAGACGGCCCGCGAGATCGCCCTCGGGCTGAAGGAGGGCATTGCCTGCTTCAATGTCGAATCCGAGCCGGAACTTGACCTCATCGACAGTGTCGCCGGGCGGCTGGGCAGCCGCGCCGCCGTCTCCATCCGGGTCAATCCGGACGTCGATGCCGGCACCCACGAAAAGATCACTACCGGCAAGTCGGAGAACAAGTTCGGCATCTCGTGGCTCGACGCGCGCCAGGTCTATGGCCGCGCCGCCCGGCTCCCCAATATCGACGTGACCGGCGTCGACATGCATATCGGCAGCCAGATCACCCGCATCGAACCGTTCGAGAAAGCCTTTCAACTGATGGCCGATCTGGTGCGGACGCTGGTGGGCGACGGTCACGACATCCGTCACGTGGACCTCGGCGGCGGCCTCGGTGTGCCTTATCGCGGCAATAACGACATTCCGCCCTCGCCCGGCGAATACGCCGCCATGGTGCGCCGGGTTCTGGGGCCGCTGGGGGTCAAGCTGGTCATCGAGCCGGGTCGCATGATCTGCGGCAATGCCGGCATCCTGGTGTCGCGGGTGATCCGCGTGAAGGAGACCGAAGGCAAGCACTTCGTCATCATCGACGCGGCCATGAACGATCTCATCCGCCCTACCCTCTATGAGGCCTTTCACGACATCTGGCCGGTGAACGAACCGGTCGCCGGCTATCAGGTAAGGGTCGTCGACGTGGTGGGGCCGGTATGCGAATCGGGCGACTACATGGCGCGGGCCCGCCCGCTGCCGCCGCTTGAGGCCGGCGATCTCGTCGCCATCATGACCGCCGGGGCCTACGGCGCGGTGCAGTCCGGCACCTACAATACCCGGCTGCTGATACCGGAAGTGCTTGTCAACGCTGACAAATTCGCCATCGTCCGGCCGCGGCCCTCCTTTGAGGACCTGATCGGTCTCGATCGCCTGGCGGCGTGGCAGGATCGCTAGATCAGCCTGCAATTGGGCTACCCAATTGCAGAAAAGATGATCGATTCCAAGAGGTTGAGCTTGATGTTGTCCGAAAAGCGGTATCCACTTTTCGGCATCAGGCTCCGCCGCTGACGTCGATGTGATCCGAAAGCGGTCATTGCTTCGCCGAACTTTGTGTTATTCTGTCGCACAGCATGCAACGCGATCCCGAGACCGTCATTGCCCGCAAGGTGTTGCTTGCCCGTTTGGCCGAGGGCGCCGAGCGGGCATGGGCGGCGGCGCTATGGTTGATCCTGACGGTTCTGGCGGGGCTCGTCGTCGTGCTGTCGGGGTTTGCCGGAGCGCTTCCGGCCTGGGGTCGCTATGTCCTTGCCGCGGGCTTCATCGTGGCGCTGGCGGCTGCCTTGCGGCCGCTCTACGTCCTCCGTCTGCCGCGCCGCGAGGAGGCCTTGCGCCGCATCGAGCGCGCCTCCGGGCTCCGCCATCGCCCGCTGGTGGCCCTGAGCGACGAGATCGCCGACCCGAACGCCGGGCCCGATACCCGCCGCCTGTGGCGCGAGCACCGGGCGCGCCTCGCGAAGGGGCTCAAGCGCCTGAGTGCCGGGCGGCCGCGATCCGACCTGCCGCGGCGCGATCCTTTCGCCCTGCGTTATGCGCTGGCCATCGCCCTCATCGCCGTGGTGGCGCTGGGCGGCTGGGACTGGCGCTCGCGCCTTGCCGGCAGCATCGGCCACGACACGCCCGCCGCGACCGCCGTCACGAGCGTCGATGCCTGGATCACCCCGCCCGCCTATACCAGACGGCCCCCGGTGATGCTGTCGGCAGCCGTTCGCACCGCGAGCGGCGGCGACATCACGGTGCCCGAAGGATCGGTTCTGGTGGTGCGCTTCAACGGCACCGTGCGGCCCGCCCTCGTTCTCGCCAAGCCCAACGAGGACGGCACGCCGGGCGATGAACTGGCACGACCCGCCCTCAAGGCCGCCGCTGCCAAGGGCGTGTTCGAAACGCAAGCCGTGCTGCAGCGTCCGGTCACCGTGGTCGCCAGCAATGACGGCGAGACGCTGGCGCAATGGCGCATTGCCATCATCCCCGATGCCCCGCCGGTCGTCAGCCTCAGCGGCGACATCAAGGTGACACCGACGGGCGGCTTTGCCCTGCCGTGGAAGGCCGCCGACGATTATGGCGTGGCGAGCCTGACGGCGCATTTTGCCCTGGTTGAAAAGCCGGCCAGCGACGGCAGGACCGATGCCCTGCCGGGCCTCAAGTACGATCCGCCGACCGGCACCGTGGCGCTGCCGCGCCTCAATCCCAGGAAGGTCGAGGGTCGCGCCTATTTCGATTTTACCGCCCATCCCTGGGCGGGGCGCGAGGTAACCGTCACCCTTGAGGCGCGCGACCAGGCGGGGCAGGTGACATCGAGCAAGCCCGTCACCTTCCGGTTGCCCGAGCGCCAGTTCAGCAAGCCGCTGGCCCGGGCGCTCGTCGAGCAGCGGCGCGATCTGGTTGCCGGTCCGGGCGATGCGCCGCGGATTGCCCGCACCTTGTCGGCACTGATGTTGTGGCCGGCCGGCATTCTCGACAAGTCAGGGCTCTATCTGGCGTTTCGCGATGTCGCCGTATCGCTCTATGGCGCCAAGGGAAGCGACGAACTGAAAGCTGCGGCCGACGGCATGTGGCAGGTGGCATTGCTTGCCGAAGACGGCGACATGTCGGCGGCGCTGAAGGAACTCGATGCCCTGCGCAAGGAACTGCAGAAGGCCTTGGCCGACGGGGCACCGCCGGAGAAGATCGCCGAACTGATGGACAAGCTGCGGGCGGCGCTCGACCGCTATGTCGCGGCCATGAACCGGCAGATGCAGGAGGCCATGCGCAAGGGCCAGCTCAACAACCTGCAGCAGGTGCCCGAGGGCCAGCAGATCCGCTCGCAGGATCTCAAGCGCATGCTCGACACCATCGAGAACCTCGCCCGCTCGGGAGCGCGCGATGCCGCCCAGGAGATGCTGTCGCAACTGGAGAACATCCTCAAGAACCTGCAGCCCGGCCTCGGCCAGATGCAGCGCGGGCGTACCCCGCCCATGGCGCGCATGCTCGAACAACTGGGTGAGATGATGCGCCGCCAGCAACAGCTCATGGACAAGACCTTCCGTCTGCCGGACGGGGCGCAGAACGGCATGCCGATGCAGCCGGACGGACAGGAGCCCGGTGCCCGCGGCAATGACCAGCGCCCGAGCCAGAGCCTTTCCGACCAGCAGGCCGCGCTTGGCCAGTTGCTTGAGGAACTGATGCGCCGGCTTGGCCAGCAGGGCCTGCAGAGCCCGCAGGCCCTCAGCCGCTCGCGGCGTTCGATGCAAGGCGCCGCCGATGCCCTGAAAGGCCAGAACCGCGGCGAGGCGCTCGGCAAGCAGGGCGAAGCGCTCGACGGCTTGCGCCAGAGCGCCCAGGCCATGGCCAAGCAACTGATGCAGCAAGGCACCGGCAATCAGGGCAATTACGGCCGCCACGGCGAGGCGCGCGGCGATAACCGCGATCCTCTCGGCCGCCCGCTCCCGACCCATGGCGAGGATCTGGGGCCGGGGCGCAACATGCTGCCCAGCGCCAGCGCCATGCAGCGGGCCAGGGAAATTCTCGATGCCCTGCGCGGCCGCGCCAGCGACCGTACCCGCTCGCGCCTCGAACTCGATTACATCGACCGCCTGTTGCAGGGGCTTTACTGAGGCCCGCCAAACTCACCGCTGAAACGAGAATGGTGTCAGCGTCGGGTGTGACCCACTGCTGCCCGGTTGAATGAGATGCCGGCATGGAACTCGCGTTTACGATCAATGCGTCGGGCTGAATTCCGCGATAGAGGTCTCCGATCCACGGTGAGCAACGGCAAGTTCCCTCCCCCCTGTCCGGGGGAAGGGGCCGAGCGCCGTTAACCGTTCAGCAGTCGACCCCATCCGACGATGACCCAAGGACAGATCGGCGCGAGAAGCTTAGTCGGGCCGAGATGGGCAGGCGGCCTTCGTGCTACTTGTTCGCGGTGAAGGTGCAGGAAAAGGTTTCGTCGCCGGAGGTGCCCTTGACCTGCAGGCCGCCGGTGGTGCGGCTGAGGGTGCCGGCATTGTGGTCGTCGTGGGACTTGCCGAAGATATCCTTGAACTTGTGGAGGAAGGTGATGGTGTTGCCCCGGACGCGGCCGTTCACGATGATGCCGACGTCGGCCAAGTTGGTGCCGGTATAGCCGCCGGTGAAACGGCCTGAAGTTGATGGCACGATATTCCAGCCGCCATGCCAGACGCCGTTGGTGCACTTGGCCGTCCACGTCCAGCGTCCCGCCACGTCCCAGGTGGGCGCCGGCGCGATCCAGTTGTTTGTCGGCGGCGGCGGCGCATAGGGCTTGGCGGCGGGCATGGACGAGTTCGGCGACTGCGCAAGCGCCGGCGCCACCAGCAGCAGTGCGGCGGCCATGACCAGTCCGGCGCCGGTGTTGCGAAAAATGTGTCCTGCTTGCATGCCCTGTACTCCTGACAGGCCCCGCCCGGTGGTCATGTTGACCGTATCCAGGGCCCTTGGCAAGCCCGGGTCCGGTGGCGGCCACACCCCCGGCCGTCGACAGGCGAACCCGGGCCTCAGGGATTGGTGACGTAGCCGACGAAGGGCAGTTCGCGATAGGCGTGCGCCATGTCCATGCCGTAGCCGACGACGAAACGGTCGGGGCATTCGAAGCCGCGGAAATCGGCATCGATGTCGCCCGCCCGGTGGCCCGGCTTGTCGAGCAACACCGCGGTGAACACCCGTCGCGCGCCGCGCGCCGCCAGGAGGTCCTTGGCATAGGCGATGGTGCGGCCGGATTCGAGAATGTCGTCGATCAGCAGCACATCGCGCCCGGTCACGTCGGTCTCGACGTCGCGCAGCACCTCGACCCGGCCGGAAGACGTGGTGCGGTCGCGGTAGCTTGCCAGCATCATGAAGTCGACTTCAGGCAGGAGGCCCGCCCGGTAGAAGGCGCGGATGAGGTCGGCGGCGAAGACGAAGCTGCCCTTCAGGATAGGCACCACCAGCAGGCGCTCCGGCTCGACCGCGGCTACCTGGCGGGCAATGGCGTCCACGCGTTCGGCGATTGATTTCTCGTCGAACAGGACCTCGATTTTATGTCCGTTGATTTCGATGGCCTTCATGGCCGCGCATTTGTACCCAATTCGTCGGCGCGGGCAAATCTAATCTCGATGTTTTCCGCCCCTTCGGGCGGCGCGGTGATGCGGGTGACGAAATTGGTGGCGTTGCCGGCCTCCAGGGGTCGCGCCCCGACGCTGGCCAGCGTCCAGGCATAGAGCTCGTGGCCATCGGCCGATCTGAGCACGAAGCGCATGGAGGGAACCTTCAGCGGGCGGCCCGCGACGTTGACGATGTCGCCGCGGATCGCCAGCACCCTGACGCCGTCCTTGTCAAAGGTCTGGTTGACGACATGGCGGATGTCGAAGCCGCGCACATTGACTGCGATGCCGGCCACCTTGTAGAGCCGCATCATGGCCGGCGCCATGGCGACGACCCGGTCGGGCACGGCGAAAATGGCGGCGAACGGTAGCGCGCAGGCTGCCGCGAGGCCTGCCCAGCCGGCAAGGCGGCGGCGCCCGGCGCGCCGGCGTTCCTCGAAGCGGAGGCGGGCCTGGCGCGCCTCTTCGGCGATGCGCGCGACCTCGTCATCGACCGCGCTATGATCCTCGATGAGGGCGAGGGGGTGATGGGCGATCTCGGTGATGTCGACGGCGCTCGCCTCGATCCAGCTATGGTTGCAGGTAGTGCACCGGATGACCGCCCCGTCCTCGGCACCCGAGCCGGGGGGCAGATCGTAGCGTGTTGCGCAGGAGGGGCAGGCGACTATCATCGGCTCGATCGGGTTCATGGTGATTTGCCGGGTTGATGCGTCGCGGCCGCCCGGCACCTGATGGTCTTGAGATTAAGGCGCCGCATGGTTAATTCGGCGTTAAGCCCGGATCTCCCACGAAGGATATGGTCGTGACGGAGATGAAAGTGACTGAAGGCCGCCTTGCGGCCATGTCGTTGGCGAAAGGCGCGGGTCAAATCGTACACATGGGAGCACCGGTGGTTCGTTTCGAGAAGGTGGGCTTGCGCTATGGCAAGGGCCCCGAAGTCCTGCGCGATGTGAGCTTCGAACTGGAGCCGGGCTCGTTCCGGCTGCTCACCGGGCCTTCCGGGGCGGGGAAATCGTCGCTGTTGCGCATGCTGTTCCTCGCCACCAAGCCGACGCGCGGCCTCATCAACCTGTTCGGCCGCGACGTCGCCACCCTGCCGCACCGCGACTATCCCGCGCTCAGGCGCCGCATCGGCGTGGTGTTCCAGGAATTCCGCCTGATCGACCACCTCTCCACCTTCGACAACGTGGCGCTGCCGCTGCGGGTGGCGGGCAAGAGCGTGTCGGCCTATCGCGGCGACGTCATGGAGCTTCTCAGGTGGGTGGGGCTTGCCGATCACGCCGAGGCCATGCCGCCGGTTCTGTCGGGCGGCGAGAAGCAGCGCGTCGCCATCGCCCGGGCCGTGGTGGGCAAGCCCGATCTCCTGCTGGCGGACGAGCCGACCGGCAATGTCGATCCGGTTCTGGCGCTCAGGCTGATGAAGCTGTTCGGTGAGCTCAACCGCTTCGGTACCACGGTGCTGGTGGCCACCCATGACAACCAGCTCATCGCGCGCACCGGGGTTCCCGTCATGCAACTCGACAAGGGCGAACTGAGGATGGCCGCATGAGCGCCGCCGCTGCCTCCTCAAGCGATGCCCGCCGCCGGCCCGGAGCGATCATTCCGCGCATCCAGCCGCCGCTCGGCACCTTGATGATCGCCATGACGGTGATGTGCTATCTCGCCACCCTCGCCATCGGCGCCCTCATCCTCGTCAACCGCACGGTGTCGGGCTGGACCTCGGAGCTGGCGAGCGAGGTGACGGTGCAGGTGCGCCCCATCGACGGCCGCGACGTGGAAGCCGACGTCAAGCGGGTGCGCGACATCCTCGTGGCCACCAAGGGCGTCAAGGGCGTCGATGTCTATGACCGGGCCCGCTCGGCGGCGCTGCTGGAGCCGTGGCTCGGCACCGGAGCGGTGCTTGAGGATCTGCCCATACCGCGGCTGGTGACGGTCACGATCGATCAGCGCCAACCGCCCGATTTCGCTGCGCTCGGGGCGGCGATCACCGCTGCGGTGCCGCCCGCCAGCCTCGATACCCACCGCCGCTGGCAGGGTGAACTGACCCGCATGGCGGCCGGCTTCCAGTGGATCGGCCTTGCCATTCTGGCGCTGACCGGCGCCGCTGCCATCCTGCTGGTGGTCAACACCACCCGCGCCGCGCTCGATGCCAATCGCGACATCGTCGAGGTGCTGCATCTGGTGGGCGCGCGCGATGCCTTCATCGCCCGCCAGGTGGAGCGGCGTTTCTTCCTCACCGGCCTCAAAGCGGGCCTTGCCGGCACCGTCGCCGGGTTGTTGACGTTCCTGGTCATCGCGCTGTTCGGCGGCATCGGCGCGCCCGTCGATCTTGCCGCGGCGACCCGCAGCCTCTTCTTCGGCCCCCCCGAGACGTCGCGCCTCATCTATCTCCTGGTGATGCTGGTGCCGATCATCGCCACGCTCATCTCGCTGGTCACCGCGCGCCTGTCGGTGCTCAGGATTCTGCACGAAATGCGATGACCCCATGCTGGCCCTGCGCTCGCTTTGCTTCAACGCGATGTTCTATGTCAACCTCATCGCCTTTCTGGTGTTGGGAGCGGAGTTCTACCTGACGCCGCGCAAGTGGTCGATCCGCGCCTTGCAGACCTGGGCACGGGCCAGCCAGTGGTGGCTCAAGGTGCTGGCCGGCATCACGGTCGAAGTGCGCGGAGCGGAGAACATCCCCGCCGGGCCGGTGCTGATCGCCGGCAAGCACCAGTCGCTGTTCGAGACGTTCGCGCTGCTCCCGCTGGTCGACGATCCGGCGATGGTGCTCAAGCGCGAACTGACGTGGATTCCGGTGTTCGGGTGGTTCGCGCTCAAATTCCGCATGATCGCGGTGGATCGCGGCGCCGGGGCACAGGCGCTGAAGAGCCTGATCCGCCAGGGCCAGGCCGCCGTCGCCATGGGCCGCCAGGTGATCATCTTTCCCGAAGGCACGCGACGCGCCCCCGGTGCATCGCCCGACTACAAGCCGGGAGCAGCGGCGCTCTATCTGAAGCTCGGTGTGCCTTGCGTGCCGTTTGCCCTCAATTCCGGCCTCTACTGGCCACGCCGCAGCTTCGCGCGCTTTCCCGGCACCATCATCGTCGAGTTCCTCCCCGCCATAGAAGCCGGGCTCGACCGCAGGACCTTCGCCGCCCGGCTGGAAGCGGCGGTGGAAACCGCCACCGCCCGTCTCGTTGCCGAAGGCCGCACGGCCATGCAGCGTTAGGCGTGTCCACAGGAATTAGTGGACATTTAACTGTGTTCACTCTATGTTCCATGAGTGGACCATAGCTGGAAATTTCCTTCGCCATGACCGTCACGTCCGACAGCGTTCTCGATCCCATCGGCCATGAGATCTGGGACATGAAATACCGCCTCAAGGACTCCGGCGGCGAGCCGCGCGAGGCATCGGTTACCGAAACCTGGGCGCGGGTGGCCGCTGCCGCCGCCTCGGGCGAAGCGCCGGGCGAGCAGAAACGCTGGGCCACAGCGTTTGCAAAGATCCTCGCCGATTATCGCTTCCTGCCGGCCGGGCGCATCCTCGCCGGGGCCGGGACGGGGCGCAACGTCACGCTCTTCAACTGCTTCGTCATGGGCGCAATCGATGATTCCATGGGCGGCATCTTCGAGAACCTGAAAGAGGCCGCCCTCACCCTGCAGCAGGGCGGCGGCATCGGTCATGACTTTTCCACGCTGCGGCCGCGCGGCGCCCCGGTCAAGGGGGTCGGTGCCGATGCCTCGGGGCCGTTGAGCTTCATGGACGTGTGGGATGCCATGTGCCGCACCATCATGTCGGCGGGTTCCAGGCGCGGCGCCATGATGGCGACGCTCAGTTGCGATCATCCCGACATCGAGGCCTTCATCGACGCCAAGCGCGATCCGGCGCGGCTGCGCATGTTCAACCTGTCGGTGCTGGTGAGCGACCGCTTCATGGCGGCTGTCGCGGCCGATGGCGACTGGCCGCTGGTGTTTGGCGGCAAGACCTACAAGGTGGTGAAGGCGAAGGCCCTGTGGCAGCGCATCATGCGCGCCACCTATGACGTGGCCGAGCCCGGTGTCATCTTCATCGACCGCATCAACGCCCGCAACAACCTTTCCTATTGCGAGACCATCCGCGCCACCAACCCGTGCGGCGAGCAGCCGCTGCCGCCCTATGGCGCCTGCCTTCTGGGCTCCATCAACCTCACCCGCTTCATTGCCGACGCCTTCACCCCTGAGGCCCGTCTCGATGCGGCGGGGATGGCTGAAACGGTGAAGACGGCGGTGCGCCTGCTCGACAATATCATCGACATTTCCCGCTACCCGCTGGAGGCCCAGGCCCATGAGGCGCGGGCCAAGCGGCGCATCGGCCTCGGCCTCACCGGTCTGGCCGACGCGCTCGCCATGCTGGGCCTTGCCTATGGCACGCCCGAAGCCGCCGAGGCGACGGGCAAATGGATGGAGATGATCGAGCTTTCAGCCTATGAGGCGAGCATCGATCTGGCGCGCGAGAAGGGGCCGTTCCCGCTCTATGACCGCGACGGGCTCATGGCCACCGCCGGCATCGCCCGGCTGCCCGCCGCGATCCGCGATGGTATCGCCCGTCACGGCCTGCGCAACGGCCTTCTGACATCGATTGCCCCCACCGGCACCATTTCGCTGTTCGCCGGCAATGTGTCGAGCGGCATCGAGCCGATCTTTTCCTTCAGGTTCGACCGCCGCATCCTCAATGCCGACGGCAGCCACCGGGTGGAAACGGTGGAGGATTACGCAGTCAGGGCGTTCCATGCCCGCTTCGGTGCCGATGCGTCGCTACCCGATACCTTTGTCACCACCCGCGATCTGGCCCCGGCCGATCACCTGCGCATGCAGGCCGCCGTGCAGGCGCATGTGGATTCCTCCATCTCCAAGACCATCAACTGCCCGGCCGACATTTCTTTCGAGGCCTTCCGCGCCGTTTACGAGGAGGCCTACGAGCTTGGCCTCAAGGGCTGCACCACCTACCGGCCCAACGCGGTGACGGGAGCGGTGCTGGAGGCCTCATCGCCCGAGCCGGACGAAGTGGAGATGACCCTGCCGCTGGAAGCCCCGCCGGCGCCGGCCGACGGGGTGCCCGGGCGTGAGGCGGGCATCGTCTACATGAAGCAGCCGCTGGAGCGCCACCCGGTGCTGCCCGGCTTCACCTACAAGCTCAAATGGCCCGATTCCGATCATGCCATCTACATCACCCTCAACGATATCGAGCAGGACGGCCGCCGGCGGCCGTTCGAGATCTTCATCAACTCCAAGAACATGGAGCACTATGCCTGGACGGTGGCGTTGACACGGATGATCTCGGCGGTATTCCGGCGCGGCGGCGATGTCTCCTTCGTGGTCGAGGAACTGAAGGCCGTGTTCGACCCGCGTGGTGGCCAGTGGATGGAGGGGCGCTATGTGCCGAGCCTTCTGGCGGCCATCGGCCGGGTGATCGAGCGCCACATGATCGATACCGGCTTCCTGCACCGCCCGGCCGCCGGCGATGACGGGCATCGCGAACGCCGCGCCGTGGCGGTCGCCGGCGGTGCACCGCTCGGCCAGTGCCCGAAATGCGGCGAGGCGGCCCTTACCTACCAGGAGGGCTGCGCCACCTGCATGGCCTGCGGGCATTCCAAGTGCAGTTGAAGGCAGATCTGTGCGCCCGGTTCAGCCCTCGTCATGGTTGTCCGATGCCTGCTCAGCGCCGCGTTCCGCAGCAGGAGCTTCGGTCGTCGCGGCCTTGTGCAGCGCCACCACCCGGTTGATCTCGCCGCCCAGGATGAGGACGAGGGCGGCGAGGTAGACGAAGAACATGGCGGCAAAGATGCCGGACAGCCCGGCATAGGTCAGGGTGAAGGTCGACAGCGATTGCAGATAGGCCGAATAGGCGACCGCCAGCACGATCCACACCGCGACGGTGAGCATCATGCCGGGCCAGATGACCGACAGCTTCGGGCGCCTGGCCGGCAGCACCATGTGGGCCAGCGTCAGCCCGCCCGCCAGCAGCACCAGGGCAACGGGATAGCGCCAGGTGTCGAAGCGGATGGCGGCGTTTTCGAGCCCCGGCACATGCGTCTTGACGAACGCGATCATCACCGGCGCCAGGACGATCAGCAGCGACAGCGCCAAGAGGACGATGGCCGTGCCGATGACGAACACCACGTTGACGGCATAGAGCAGGACCATCGAGCGCTCGTCCTTGAGGTCATAGGCGCGGTTGAGCCCCACCCTGACGCTGTCGACCCCGGCCATGGCGCTCCACAGCGTCACCAGCGCCGCCACGCTCAAGAGGTCGGTGCGCGGTTCGGTGAGGATGGAGCGGATTTCCGGTGCCAGCGGCTCGATGATGCCGGGCGGGGCGACCTTGAGCAGAAATTCCACCACCGAATGCGCCAGGTCCTGACTGCCGAAGAAGCCGGCGAGCGCGGTCAGGAAGATCAGGAACGGAAAGGCCGAGAACACGGTGCGAAAGGCGATGTTGCCGGCCAGCGGCACCGCCTCGTCGGCAAACAGCCGCCGCAGCGCCTCCAGCAGCAACAGCGCCAAGCCGCGCGAGGCGGCCGGGTGACGGTCCTCGCCCCTGTCGTTTGAACCTGTCATGTCGCCTCCAGCCTCGATGTCACCATAGAGTCCCCGGCCCGGATTGTCAGGCCGCCCGAGGCGCATTTTCCCTCGCCATGCTCTCTCCGGCAGGCTACATACCAGCCTCCCGCCTTCACCAGCCTTCCCGCCCATGTCCTCCAAGCCCCTTTCCTCCAGCAGCGACCACGCCCCGGCCTGGCTTTCCTTCGCGCCGGGCGTCTTCGTCTTCCTGTGGGCGACCGGCTTCATCGGCTCGCGGCTGACGGCACCCTATGCCGAACCCTTGAGCTTCCTCACCTGCCGCTTTGCCATCGTCGCCGTCATCCTGGCGCTGGGCGGGGTGGTGCTGAAGGCGCCGTGGCCCGACCGGCGCACCGCGCTGCATGCCGCCATCGTCGGCGGCCTCATTCATGGCGGCTATCTGGGCGGCGTGTTCTGGTCGATCTGGAAGGGCATGCCGGCCGGCGTGTCGGCCCTTATAGTCGGCCTGCAGCCCCTGATGACCGCCATCCTCGCCGCGCCGTTCCTGGGCGAACGCATCACCTGGCGCCACTGGGCGGGCCTGGTGGTCGGCATCGCCGGGGTCGGACTGGTGGTATGGCCGAAGCTGACCTTCAGTGCCCACGGCATTACCCCCGAAACGGTGGCCGCCAGCGTGCTGGCGACGCTTTCCATCACCGTCGGCTCCATCTATCAGAAGCGCCACATCTCCCGCCTCGATCTGAGGACCGGCAATGCCTTCCAGTTTCTCGGGGCCACGGCGGTGGTCGCCGTCGGCGCCGGGCTGAGCGAGCATTTCGCCATCACCTGGAACGGCGATGTGATCTTCGGCATGACATGGCTGGTTTTCGTTCTGTCGATCGGCGCCATCACCCTGCTTTATCTGATGATCCGCCATGGTGAGGTCTCGCGGGTGGCCGGGCTGTTCTACCTGGTGCCGGCGGTGACCGCCCTCATTGCCTATCTGCTGTTCGGCGAAAAGCTGCTGCCGGTGCAGATCCTCGGCATGGCGGTGTGCGCCGGTGCGGTCATGCTGGTCACCCGCAAGCGGTAATATTTTGCATTGCAGCATGGGCTGCTATAGTCCGCCGGCAAGCATGCACGAGATCACGGGAGTTGCCATGAAAACGGCTATCGCCGCCGACCGACCGATCGTCCTCCTGGGCGACCTCACGGCGTTGACCGGGGGCGCGGTCGCTACCGTCGATGCCCTCTACGACGAGGCGCGTGCCGGGGTCAGGAAGTCCGTGAGCGCCGGCGGCCGGCTTTCGAGCGCGGCGATCGAGCGTGAGCAGCACATGGTGCACGGGCTTGCCTGGCTCGCCACCTATGCCGAGACGCTCAGATCCCTGAGCGCCTATGCCCATCGCCTCGAGGGCGAGGACCGGCTGGGCGAGATGGAGCAACTGCTGGTGCAGATCGTGTTCGGGGAATATCTTGCCCAGATCGCCGGCGGCATCCCCATGAACCAGCAGGAATTCGCCCGCCTTGCCGATTTCGGCATCACCCACGCCCTCACCGCCCGCCTCAACGAGGGCGCTGCCGGTGCCCTGATCGCCGACGGCTCCAGCCCCGCCGCCCGCGCCCGGCTGGTCGAACTGATGATCGAGGCGCGTTCCAGGCCCACCTTCGGCGATTGCGGCCTCGACGAGACGGCTGAACACATGCGCGTCGAGATGCGCCGCTTCATCGAGGCGAAGGTCGCCCCGTTTGCCCACCAGTGGCATCTCGACAATGCCTATGTGCCGATGGAGATCGTCGACGAGCTGGCGGGCCTCGGCGTCTTCGCCCTCACGCTGCCGGAGGAATTCGGCGGCCTTGGCCTCGGCAAGGAGGCAATGTGCGTGGTGTCGGAGGAGTTGTCGCGTGGCTGGATCGCGGTGGGCTCGCTCGGCACCCGCGCCGAGATCGCTTCCGAACTGATCCTCGCCGGCGGCACGCCCGAGCAAAAGGCGAAGTGGCTGCCCAAGCTCGCCTCGGGGGAGATCCTCCCCACCGCCGTCTTCACCGAGCCCAATACCGGCTCCGATCTCGCCTCGCTCACGACCCGGGCGGTGCTAGATGGCGACGTCTACAGGGTGACGGGCAACAAGACGTGGATCACCCATCCGGTGCGTGCCGATCTCATGACACTGCTGGTGCGCACCAACCCCCAAGAGCCCGGCTACAGGGGCCTTTCCATGTTCCTTGCGGAAAAGCCGCGCGGCAGCGATGCCGAACCATTTCCCGCCAGGGGTATGTCGGGCGGCGAGATCGAGGTTCTGGGCTATCGCGGCATGAAGGAATTCGAGATCCGTTTCGACGACTTCGAGGTGAAGGCTGAAAACCTGCTCGGCGGCATCGAGGGCCAGGGCTTCAAGCAGCTCATGCAGACCTTTAAATCGGCCCGCATCCAGACCGCCGGCCGGGCCATCGGCGTCGCCCAGAACGCCCTCGAACTGGGCCTCGCCTACGCCCTTGACCGCATCCAGTTCGGCAAGCCCATCGCTTCCTTCCCGCGCATTTCCGACAAGCTCGCCCTGATGGCGGCGGAGACCATGGCGGCGCGCCAGCTCGTCTATTACGCCGCCCGCGAAAAGGATGCCGGCCGGCGCTGCGACCTCGAGGCCGGCATGGCCAAGCTGCTCGCCGCCCGCGTTGCCTGGGCCTCGGCCGACAATGCCGTACAGATCCACGGCGGTAACGGCTTTGCGCTGGAATATCCGGTGAGCCGGGTGTTGTGCGATGCCCGCATCCTCAACATCTTCGAGGGCGCCGGCGAGATCCAGGCCCAGGTGATCGCGCGGCGCCTGCTCGAGGGTGGCAATTGACCGGCGATCCCCGTTCCGTCCTCGTTACCGGCTGCTCGAGCGGCATCGGCTATACTTGCGCGCTGGGCCTCAAGGCGCGCGGCTACCGGGTGATCGCCACCGCTCGCAAGCCCGACGACCTTGCCCGCCTCGAAGCCGAGGGACTGGAGGCCGTGGCGCTCGACTATGCCGATCCGGCTTCCGTCGCGGCCTGCGCGGAGAAGGTGCTGGCGATGACCGGCGGCCGGCTCTATGGCCTCTTCAACAATGGCGCCTACGGCCAGCCGGGCGCGGTGGAAGATCTGCCGGTTGCCGCGTTGCGCGCCCAGTTCGAGGCCAATGTCTTCGGCTGGCACGACCTCACCTGCCGCTTCATTCCCCAGATGCGCGCCAATGGCGGGGGCCGCATCGTGCAGTGCTCATCGGTACTGGGCATCGTGGCGCTCAAATGGCGCGGCGCCTACAACGCTTCCAAGTTTGCCGTGGAAGCCCTCACCGACACCCTGCGCCTGGAACTGGACGGCTCCGGCATCGAGGTTTCGATCATCGAGCCCGGCCCCATCCGCAGCCGCTTTCGCCTCAATGCCCTGGCCAAGCTCAAGGCCAACATCGATATGCAGGCCTCACCGCACCGTGCCTATTATGCCGAGCGGGTCGCGAGGGAAGACACCAGGTTCCATGACCCGAGATGGGATCACCAGCCGCCGGATGCGACCGATCCCCGCAGGTTCGGCATCGTCCCCCACTATCGCCTCGGACCGCAGGCGGTGCTTGCCGCCCTCATCCATGCGTTGGAGGCGCGGCGCCCGAAAGTGCGCTATCGGGTCACTTTCGCCACCACCTTGATGAGCCTCGCCCGCCGCCTCCTGCCGTGGCGGGCGCTCGACCGCCTCGCCCACAAGGTCTCTTGACAAGGCTCTGCTTGCGGCACAGGAAATCGCCCCCATGAACCTCTTCGATTTCCTCGTCCCCGCGGCGGTCGCCGCCGTTTTCGTCGTGCTGCTGCTCGGCCTCACCAACATGATGCGCGGCGGCCCGGCCAATACCTCCCAGAAGCTGATGCGCCTGCGGGTCATTCTGCAGTTCGTCGCCATCATCGTCATCATGTTCGGCATCTGGTGGAAATACGGGATTTCCTGAGGGGACAATTCTCTCGCGTCTTCACCCAAGTGTCATTGCCGGACTTGTTCCGGCATGACTGCGGAGAGGACGGGAGACCCTGCTACCGCGGCGCCATGCGCAAGGCGCCGTCGAGGCGGATGCATTCGCCGTTGAGCATGTCGTTTTCGATGATGTGGCAGGCGAGCCGGGCGTATTCGTCCGGGTTGCCGAGGCGGGAGGGAAACGGGATGCCCGCCGCCAGCGCCTGGCGCACCTCTTCGGGCAGGCCGTCGACCATGGGGGTGGCGAAAAGTCCCGGCAGGATCGAGCAGCAGCGGATGCCGTCGCGCATCAGATCGCGCGCCACCGGCAGCGTGAGGCCGATCACCCCGCCCTTCGATGCCGCATAGGCCACCTGGCCGATCTGGCCTTCGATGCCGGCGATGGAGGCGGTGTTGACGATGACGCCGCGCCCGCCGTCGGCGGTTGCCGGCTCCAGGGCCATCATGGCGGCGGCCGATTTTGAAATCATGTGGAAGGTGCCGATGAGGTTGACCGAGATCACCTTGGAAAAGCTGGCGAGCCGGTGGGGGGCGATGGCCCCGGTCTTCCTGTCGCGCGAGGCCGTCTTTTCGCCGATGGCGATACCGGCGCAGTTGACAAGGACGCGCTCGCTGCCATGGGCCCGGCGGGCGACATCGAGCCCGGCATCGACGCTTTGCTCATTGCTCACATCGACATTGCAATAGACCCCGCCGATATCGCCGGCGACCTTTTCGCCGCGCTCGGCGTTCATGTCGAAGATGGCCACTTTCGCCCCGGCGCCGGCCAGCCGCCGGGCGGTGGCCTCGCCGAGGCCGGAAGCACCGCCGGTGACAATGGCGGCGGTGTCGGAGGTGATCTGCATGGCGGCTGGCTCCTCAAGCTGTTGACTGCGTGGCCATCCGGTTAACCTTGTTGCCGCGGCCATGCAATTCCATATTGATCGAAGGATGCTTGGACAACAGGAGGAACCTGCCCATGGACAACGCCAGTGAGCGGGCCTTCGGCGACGGGCAATATCTGTTGCCGGCCGTCGTCGCCGCCAACGAGCACGCGGTGCGCGAGGGGTTCTGGAAGAAGATCACCCGCAGCCTTGCCGCCGTGCCGTTCGCCGATCAGGCGGTCGCTGCCTATTATTGCGCCATGGACCCGGCCACGCCCTTGCGGGTCAAGGGCATCCTGCTGGCGGCGCTGGCCTATTTCATCATGCCGTTCGACCTGGTGCCCGACTTCATCGCCGGGCTCGGCTTTACCGACGATCTGACCGTCATCGCGACCGCCATCGGTCTGGTGCGCCAGCATATCACCCCGGCCCACTCGGCAGCAGCCAAGGAGATGATCGAGCGGCTGAGGGCGGGCCGGTGCGGCGCCCGAATGAACGCTTCGGGTAGAGCGTTGACGCAGGTCAATGACGCAAAGTCGCTTGCGACCTAGATTGCAAAAAAGTGGGGTATGGAAGGGTGCATATGATGGGCGAGTTGGCATTCCTCGATGAATCAAGACTGTTCGATGGCGAGTGCGTGCGCTTCACCGGCCATGACGGCGAGCACGAAGTGATGTGCGGCGTCACGATCTATGCCCTGAAGCGCCATGCGCCGGAACTGCCCACCGAAGGACTGCTGCCGGCTGAGGTGTTTCTGCGCACCTACGATCGCCTGGCTCCCCATATCCACACCATCGCCCGGCGCAAGCACGCCGCCGGCGCCGTGGAGGGCGAGGGCGAGGTGGAGATCATGGTGCATGCCAACGACTGGCCGGTGTGAGGTCCCTCTCAGGCCGAGAGCCTCTTGGCCTCGCTGCCGGCCGTCAGCCAGTGATCGAGAAACTTGTCGAGCCAGGCAGCGACCGCGCGGTCGTAGATCAGCCAGTTGCGCAACTGTTCGGCGCGCGGCTGGGCGCCGGGCAGCATGAAGCGATGCGAGGCCCTGACCGTCCAGCGGTGCATCATGGCCAGTGTCACTTCGGGGTGGAACTGGATGCCGTAGGCAGCCGGCCCATAGCTGAAGGCCTGTTGCGGGAAGTCTTCGCCCTCGGCCAGCAGGATCGAGCCGCGCGGTAGATCGAAGCCCTCGCGGTGCCACTGATAGGCATGGCCGGGCCATGTCCCGAGCCGCCTGCCGGCTGCCGTCGGCTGCAACGGGTAATAGCCGATCTCGGCACGGCCTTCGGGGTGGGGGCTCACTGCCGCCCCCAGGTGGCGGGCCAGCAACTGGGCACCCAGGCAGATGCCGAGATAGGGCACCTCCTCCTTCAGCGGCACGTCCAGCCAGTCGATCTCGCGGCGGATGAAGTCGAGGCTGGTGCAGTCGTTGGCGCTCATCGGCCCGCCGAACACCACCGCGCCGGCATATCCATCGAGGGTTTCCGGCAATGGCTGGCCCAGACACGGGCGGCGGATGTCGAGGTTGAAGCCGCGCTGCTGGAGCTTGATGCCCACCCGCCCGGGGGTGGAGGTCTCCTGATGGACGATGATGAGGACTTTATCGCGCATGGCTCATGATAACGGCAATTCCTGAGTTTTACATTGCCGAAAGGCCGCCGTCGAGCTTGAGCTCGGCACCGGTCATGAAGGCCGATTCATCGCTTGCCAGATAGATGACCGCCAGCGCCACGTCGCGCGGGGTGCCGATGCGCCCCAGCGGCACCTGGCGGGCGAGCTTTTCCCGCGCGGCCTGTGGGTCGCCACCCACCACATCGTCCACCATGGTGGTATCGATGAAGGCGGGATGCACCGAATTCACCCTGACGCCGGGCGCCCGCCGCGCTGCGTCCAGCGCCACCGACTTGGTCAGCATCCAGACACCGGCCTTGGCCGCATTGTAGGCGGCGAAATTGTGCCCGGCCACCATGGCGGCGATGGAGGAGATGTTGACGATGGCCGCCGGGGCATGACGCGCCAGCACCGGCAGGGCATGCCGGCAGCCGAGATAGACCGACTTCAGGTCGACATCCATAGTGCGGTCCCAGTCGGCCTCGCTCAGGTCTTCGACGTTGCCGGGCATGATGATGCCGGCATTGTTGACCAGCACGTTGAGGCAGCAGAAATGCGCCTCCGCCGCCTCGATGCCCGCTTGCCAGTCGGCGGCCGAGGTCACATCGAGCCTGAGGGCCAGCGCTGCCGGGCCGATGCTGCGGGCGGCCGCCTCAGCGGCGCCGGCATCGATGTCGGCGAGACAGACCCGGGCGCCATGGCGCACCATCTCCTCGGCCGTTGCGAGGCCAATGCCGCGCGCCGCGCCGGTCACCAGCGCCACCTTGCCGGCAAGCCTTTCAGCCGTCATGCCCGGCTCCGCGAAAGGAAGCGCCGGGTCACCGCCAGCAGTGCGCGGCGCGGGGCGATCCGCAACAGCCAGGCGCCTACCGCCATGGCCGGCCCCGTGGTGATGACGGACTGGCCGCGCTCGAAATCGCGCCAGGCGTTCTCCACGATGTCTTCGGGGTTCAGGACCTTGAGGACGAGGCTGCGGGGGCTCAATTGCATGCCGGCGCGGGCCTGGAAGCCGGTGGAGACGGGCCCCGGGCAAAAGGCTGCAATGGTGACGCCGCTGCCTGCGACCTCGGCCGCCAGCGCCTCGCTGAAGGAAACCACGAAAGCCTTCGTGGCATGGTAGACGGTCATGTAGGGCCCGGGCATGAAGCCGGCTAGCGAGGCGACGTTGAGAATGCCGCCGCGTCCCCGCGCCAGCATGGCGGGGAGGAAGCGCAAGGCAAGTTCAGTCAGGGCGCGCACGTTGAGGTCGACCATGTTGACCTGTTCCTCGGCCGACATTTCGCTCGCCGCGCCGAGGAGGCCGAAGCCGGCGTTGTTGATGATGATCTCCGGCTGCAGGACCCGCCGCTCCAGTTCGCGCGCCAGGAATCCGACGGCGTCTGGCCGGCTGAGGTCGAGCGGAATCACCACGATGGGCACGTCGTGCCTAGAGGTGAGGACGCCCGCCACGCGGTTGAGGTCGCTCTCGCTGCGTGCCGTCAGGACGAGGCCCCAGCCCTCGGCGGCCAGCAGCCGCGCAAAGGCTTCGCCGATGCCGCGCGAGGCACCGCTGATGAGTGCGTATCTGGGCCCCTCCGATTTCATCTGCCTCCGGGCGCATCAAGGGCTGTTCGCCGCCACAATAGCGCAGCCGGAAGTGCGGGCAAGGGCCGGACTCATACCACCCGCGTGCGGAGATCCCCGACGCCGTCGACATGTCCGTGCAGGGTGTCGCCGCGCTGGACGGGCGCTACGCCGGCCGGGGTTCCCGACATGATGAGATCGCCCGGCGCCAGCTCGAACAGGCCCGACAGGTAGGCAATCATCTCCGGCACCTTCCAGATGAGCTGGTTGAGGTCGCCCTGCTGGCGGAACTCGCCGTTGACCGTCAGCCACACGGCGCCGTGGTCGGGATGGCCGATGCGGCTTGACGGCACCAGCGCGCTGCACGGGGCGGAGTGCTCGAAGGCCTTGCCGATCTCCCACGGCCGGCCGAGCTTCTTGCACTCGCCTTGCAGGTCGCGCCGCGTCATGTCGAGGCCGACCGCATAGCCCCACACGCAATCAAGCGCGTCACCGACGGCGATGTCGCGCCCGCCCTTTTCCAGCGCCACCACCATCTCGATCTCGTGGTGCACGTCGCTGGAGGCCGGCGGGTAGGGAAAATCGCCGTCGTTGAGGACGAGATTGTCGGGATTCTTCTGGAAGAAGAACGGCGCCTCGCGGTCGGGATCATGCCCCATCTCGATGGCATGGGCGGCATAATTGCGCCCGACGCAATAGATGCGGTGGACCGGAAAGGTGTCGGTCGAGGCGGCTACCGGGAGAAAGGGCTGGGCGGGAGGTGAAATCACGTAAGCCATGGTCGTCGATGTCTCCGGTATGTCACTATCTTGCGACATACTACTTGACCATGCGTTCGGTCCTTGCAAGCCCCTCGTTGAAGGCGGTGGCGCAATCGCCACAGAAGCCAACCGGCCCGGAGGGAGGGCCGGGCCGGTTGCTTCGGTTCTGAAGGCGCTGCCTGCCGGACGCGGGGCGGGTCGAGGCGGGGGGGGGGGGGACGCTCGGGGTTATCCGGTAGCCGTGCGCCTTCAGAAGGGGTTCAGGTCTCAGTAGTAGCCGCAGACGCGCTTGTAGCGGGGAACGCTGATCCAGCCATAACCGTTCCAGATGGACTTGTAGCCGGCGAACACCGTGTGGCAGGGCGCCACATAGGCCGGGGCGTAGTAGCTGTTGTGGTAGCCGTAGACGGGCGCCCCGAAATAGACCCGGTAGCCGGCCGAAGCGGTGGACGCGACAGCGGCGGTGGCGGCGGCGGCGATGGTGAGGGCGATGAGGGTCTTGCGGATCATGGGTCTGTCTCCTCCAGGTTGGGTGGGGTGGCCATGTCGCCGTTCCCCGTTGATGGCACCGGTTATAGCGACACGAAACTGAACCGCGTCTGATGGCGCCGTTTAGCTGGCGTTCATGTTGGGGGAGCCGGCATCATGGGCGGGTCAGGCCCGATACTGTCCGGTTCGGGGCTCAGGCCGGTGCGATAGACGCGATACCATTGCCGGCGCTTGACCGCGACGCGGTTTTTGGGGCAACAACTCATCACCATCGCCCCATGCCCCAAGGGAGGTCGCTCGACCCCATGCAGAAATTCACCCAGCTCACCGCCGTGGCGGCACCCCTTAACCTGACCAATGTCGACACCGACATGATCATCCCCAAGCAGTTCCTCAAGACCATCGAGCGGACGGGGCTGGGCAAGGCGCTGTTCTTTGAGATGCGCTTCAACGAGGACGGCTCGGAAAAGCCCGGCTTCGTGCTCAACCAGCCGGCCTGGCGCAAGGCGGAGATCCTGGTGGCGGGCAGGAATTTCGGCTGCGGGTCGAGCCGCGAGCACGCGCCCTGGGCTTTGCTCGATTTCGGCATCCGCTGCGTCATCGCCCCTTCGTTCGCCGACATCTTCTACAACAACTGCTTCAAGAACGGCATCCTGCCCATCGCCCTCCCGCAGGAAGACATCGACAAGCTCATGGACGATGCCAGCCGCGGCGCCAACGCCACCATCAGCATCGATCTCGACAAGCAGGAAATCCGCGGCCCGGACGGCGGGCTCATCCGCTTCGACATCGATCCCTTCCGCAAGCACTGCCTCATCAACGGGCTGGACGACATCGGGCTGACGCTGGAAAAGTCCTCTGCCATCGACAGTTTCGAGAAAAGGCAGGGGAGCGACCAGCCCTGGCTGTGAGCCGCCACGGCATGGTTTTGGGCCTGGCACTGACTTTGCTGGCGCCGGGCATCGCCCATGCCGCCTCGCTCGGGCAATGCGTCGACGGCCTCAGGCGAGATGTCGTCCGGGCCGGGGTGCCGGCAGGGCTGGCAGACGCCGCGCTATCCGATGTCACCTTCGATGAAAAGGCGGTGCGCTTTTCCCGCACCCAGCCGGAATATGTGACCCCCATCTGGGACTACATGGCCTTCCTGGTCGACCCCGAGCGCATCGCCGATGGCCGGGCGATGCTGAAGAAATACGATGCCACCCTCAAGGCGGTCGAACGGGCCTATGGCGTCGACCGCTTTATCGTTGCCGCGCTGTGGGGCATCGAGAGCGATTACGGCCGCTCGCACGGTGAGTTCTTTTTGCCGCACGGGCTTGCCAACATCATCTGCGCAGGCCGCAATCCCGGCTTCTTCACCGGCGAACTGGCGACGGCGCTGAAACTGGTGGCAGCAGGCGATATCCGCCTTGCCGATCTTCAGGGCTCGTGGGCCGGCGCTTTCGGCCAGACCCAGTTCATGCCCTCCACCTACCGCCGCCTGGCGGTCGATTTCGATCGCGACGGTCATCGCGACCTGGTGCATTCGGTGCCCGATGCGCTGGCCTCGGCGGCCAACTACCTGAGCAAGGCCGGTTGGCGCCGGGGCGAGGCTTGGGGGTTCGAGGTACGATTGCCGAAAGGCTATCGCGGCCCCGAGGGACGCCGCCGCCGCGCTGCGCTCAATGCCTGGCGGGGACGCGGCCTGACCCGCGCCGACGGCTCCCCCCTCAGCGGCAACGGCGCCGCGGGCCTGATCCTGCCGGCCGGGCCCTCGGGACCGGCCTTCCTGGTCTATCGCAATTTCGACGCCATTTATTCTTACAATGCCTCGGAGGCCTATGCTCTGGCCATCGGCCATCTCGCCGACCGCCTGCGCGGGCTGGGGCCCATCCGCGCCCCGTGGCCGACGGACGATCCTGGCCTCACCCGCAACCAGCGCCTCGCCTTGCAGAAGCTGCTGATCAAGGCCGGTCACGACATCGGCGGGGCGGATGGCAAGGTGGGGCCGCTCACCATCGAGGCGATCAAGGCCGAGGAGCGCAAGCACAACATGCGCCCGACCGGCCGCCCGGGCATGCGCATTTACAAGGCCCTGGGGGGAAGCTGAAGCCTCCTTATTCGATCGTCGCCGGCCGCTCGAGGCTGAGCACCTTCTTGCCGTCGCGCGTCACCGTGAACGAGGAGACATAGCGCCCTGGCGCCCAGCCCTCGGCCGGGCGGCGGGCGCCGGCATAGAGCATGAGCTGTGCCTTGGCGCGAACGAGGCTGAGGCTGTTATGGGCGAGCCGTCCGCCCGGTCCGTCGAGGGCGATCTCCACCCCGTCGCCGACCTTGAGATTGATCACCCAGCCCCAGGCGATCACGATGCCCCAATCGCCCTTGGGCGTTTGATGCGTGGCGCTGCCCGCCTCGATCGCCGGCATCGACGGCGGGGTGGCCATGAAGCCTGCATCGAGAATCTGGCCCGGCTGGTAGGCGAGCGCAGCCAGCACATCTGGCGACCACAGCGACCCGCTCGTATCGTTGCAGGCCGCCTTGGCCTGTGCCTTGCCGGTGAACGGATCGATCACCTCTTCGTCGTGGCGCACGGTAATGTGGACATGGGGAAAGGCCGCCATGCCGGAATAGCCGACGGCACCGAGCCGGGTGCCCGCTTCCACCTTGTCGCCGGCCTTGACCACCACCGAGCCCTGCCGCAGGTGGCAATACTGGGTCTGCCAGCCATCTTCATGATCGATGACGACGCCGTTGCCGCACTCCACGCCGGCCACTTCGGCGCGGTCGGCGGCGCTCACCACCAGCCGGTCGGGCACACCGTCGCGCAGGGCCCGCACCGTGCCGGGTGCGGCGGCGACCACCGCGACGCCGTGCTCGACGTCGGCGAGGGTGCGCACCCGGATGTCGGTGCCCTTGTGGTCGTTGTAGCTCTCGTTCCCGCAGGTATAGTCATGCGCCTTGGGTCCGGGATCCTCGTCCATGTACTGCTGCACGAAACAGTCGCGCCCCAGCGTGCAGACGATCGGCAACTGCAGCACCGGAGGGGCGGCAGATGCGGGCATGGCCGGGATAAGAAACTGCCCCAGCATCCCCGCCATGACGAGCGGGATGGTTCTTGCCATTCTCTCCCTCAGCGTTTACCGATTGCCCCGATTTCGTTCAGGGGCCCCGCCTGCGCCGGCCGGGCCATTATAGCAACTGAAGAGAGAATTGCGCATGTCCAGCTACAAATTATTGCTGCTGCCCGGGGACGGCATCGGGCCGGAAGTGATGGGCGAGGTGAAGAAGGTCATCGCCTGGTTCAACCTACAAGGCATTGCCCACTTCGAAATCGGGACGGGCCTCGTCGGCGGGGCGGCCTACGATGCCCATGGCGAGGCGATCTCGGATGCCGACATGGACATGGCGCAAGCCTCCGACGCCGTCATCTTCGGCGCCGTGGGCGGCCCGCGCTGGGACGACGTGCCCTACGACAAGCGTCCCGAAGCCGGCCTCTTGCGCCTCAGGAAGGACATGGCGCTTTATGCCAACCTGCGCCCCGCCATCGTCTATCCGGCGCTGGCCGATGCCTCGTCCCTCAAGCGTCCGCTGGTCGAGGGGCTCGACCTGCTCATCCTGCGCGAACTGACGGGCGGGGTATATTTCGGCCAGCCCAAGGAAATCACCGATCTCGGCAACGGCCAGAAGCGCGCCGTCGATACCCAGGTCTACGATACCTACGAGATCGACCGCATCGCCCGCATCGCCTTCGAACTGGCCCGCACCCGGCGCAACCAGGTGTGTTCCATGGAAAAGCACAACGTCATGAAGTCAGGCGTTTTGTGGAAGGAAGTGGTGACGGCCACCCACAAGGACGGTTTTACCGACGTCCAGCTCTCCCACATGCTGGCCGATGCCGGCGGCATGCAACTGGTGCGCAATCCCAAGCAGTTCGACGTCATCGTCACCGACAACCTGTTCGGCGACATCTTGTCCGACGTGGCGGCCATGCTGACCGGCTCGCTCGGCATGCTGCCGTCGGCCTCGCTGGGGGCGGTGGATGCAAAGACCGGCCGCAGGAAGGCGCTGTATGAGCCGGTGCACGGCTCGGCCCCCGATATCGCCGGCAAGGGTCTCGCCAATCCCATCGCCATGATCGCCTCGTTCGCCATGGCGCTGAGATATTCCTTCGGCATGGTTGAGTGGGCCGACAAGGTGGACTCAGCCATTGCCGCAACGCTGGGCAAGGGGTTCAGGACCGGCGACATCATGCAGGCCGGCATGAAAGAGGTCGGCACTGCCGAAATGGGCGATGCGGTTCTGGCGCAACTGGAGGCGGCGGGTTGAGCCGGCCTTGCCTGTCCGATTGACTGGCGCCAGAAAGCTGCTAGAAGCCCGCGCCAACCCCCAAACGAGGACTTGGGCCCCATGAACTACAAGGTTGCAGTGGTCGGCGCGACCGGCAATGTCGGCATGGAAATGCTGAATATCCTGGCCGAGCGCGCCTTCCCGGCTTCGAGTGTCCATGCCATCGCCTCGCGCCGCTCCATCGGCCGCGAGGTGTCGTTCGGCGATTCCACCCTAAAATGCCAGGACATCGAGCAGTTCGATTTCTCCAAGGTCGATTTCGTGCTGATGTCGGCGGGATCGGCCGTCTCCAAGGACTGGTCGCCGAAGATCGGCGCCAGCGGTGCCATCGTCATCGACAATTCCTCGTGCTGGCGTTACGACGCCGGGGTGCCGCTGGTGGTGCCGGAGGTGAACGCGGAGGTGCTGGAAGCCTATATGGCACGGCCCAGCCGGCGCAATATCATCGCCAATCCCAACTGCTCCACCGCCCAGCTCGTGGTGGTGCTGAAACCCTTGCACGATCTGGCGCGCATCAAGCGGGTGGTGGTTTCCACCTACCAGTCGGTGTCGGGCGCCGGCAAGGAAGCCATGGACGAATTGTGGAACCAGACCAAGGGCATCTTCGTCACCGACCAGCCGGAGCCGAAAAAGTTCCCCAAGCAGATCGCCTTCAACGTCATTCCCCAGATCGACGTCTTCCTCGACAGCGGCGAGACCAAGGAAGAATGGAAGATGACGGCCGAGACCAAGAAGATCCTCGATCCGAAGATCAAGCTCACCGCGACCTGCGTCAGGGTGCCGGTATTCGTGGGGCATTCCGAAGCCGTCAACATCGAGTTCGAACGCCCGCTCGGCGCCGATGAGGCGCGCGATATCTTGCGCGAGGCGCCGGGGGTTCTGGTCGTCGACAAGCGCGAGCCGGGCGGCTACGTCACCCCGGTCGAATGCGTCGGCGATTATGCCACCTTCGTGTCGCGCATCCGCGAGGACCCGACGATTGAGAACGGCCTCAACCTGTGGTGCGTCTCCGACAATCTCAGGAAGGGTGCCGCCCTCAACACCGTGCAGATCGCCGAAACGCTGATCAATCGCGGCCTGATGAAGAAGGCGGCCTGATCGGCTCTCATGGGATAGGGCGTGATTTTACCCGAAAAGTGCCTACACTTTTCGGATCGCGCCCTAAAGCCCTTCCAACAACACGAACTGGCCCTTGGCCGCGCCTTTGCGTTTCTTCTTGGCGGCGCCGTATTCGGCGGAGTTGTAGAAGTCGCGCGCCTTTTCCATGGACGGAAACTCCAGGAGGACCACCCGACGGCCTTCCTTGAAGCCCTCCAGGGTCTCCATGGCGCCTCCGCGCGTCAGGTACTTGCCGCCGAATTTGGCGATGGCAGCGGGTGCGTCGGCCTTGTACTTTTCGTATTTCTTGGGGTCGGTCACGGTGATGCGGGCGATGATGTAGGCGGGCATGGGCTTATCCCTTTCAGGCCGAGGCGATGGCGCGGGCGAAGGTCTCCGGGTCGGTATTGGCGCCGCACACGATTGCCGCTACCCGCTCCTTGCCCTGGAGACGATAAGCTCCGCAAAGGAGGGCTGCAACCGCCGCGGCGCCGCCCGGCTCGGTGACGAGGCGCAAGGCATCCCACAGCCAGGCCTGCGCCCGGCGGATATCCCCATCTTCCACCAGCACGCTATCGGCCACCGCACGGCGGCAGATGTCGAACGCAAGTCCGCCGATGCGCGAGGCGCCCAGCGAATCGGCCGCAATGCCCTTGGGTTGAACGTCCACCGGCCGGCCGGCGGCGCGCGCTGCATGCAGTGTCGGGCAGCCCGCCGGCTCCACACCGACAATCTTGCGCCCGCCCTCGAACCAGCACGCCACGCCCCCGATCAGCCCGCCGCCGCCCACCGCGACGAGAACCGTGTCGGCGTCGGGGGCCTGTTCCTCCAGTTCCAGCGCCAGCGTCCCCTGCCCGTCGATGGTCAATGCCGCGTCATAGGCATGGAGGGCGAGCGCCCCGCTCTCGGCCTTCCAGGCTTCGCACAGGGCCAGGGCGGCGGCATAGTTCTCACCTTCCACGATCACCTCGGCGCCGGTCTTGCGGATGCGGTCGATCTTGGCGGGGGCCGAAAGGACGGGAACGAAGATCTTCGCCTTCACACCGCGTCGCGCCGCCGCCCAGGCGACCGCCAGGCCATGATTGCCGCCTGAGGCCGCCGTCACGCCGGCAGGCGGGGGATCGAGAGCGGTCAGATTGGCCATGGCCCCGCGCGCCTTGAAGGAACCGGTCTGCTGCAGGCATTCCAGTTTCAGCGTTACCGGCTGTGCAACCCCCGGCATCTCCACCTCGATCACCGGGGTGAGGCGGATCTCATGCCGGATGCGCTTGTAGGCAGCGGCGATGCTGTCGCGGGAACTGGCGGTCATGGCTTTTCCTGGGGCGCAACGAGGGCGCCGAGATCGAGGGCCGGGCGAGCCTGGCTCGCATCGAGCACGCATTCAAGCCGTGTCATGGCGGCAGCAAGGGCGGCACCCGGTGAAGCGCCGCTGACGAGGTGCGCAAGATAGAGGCCGCTCAACAGATCGCCGGTGCCATGCGGCACGCTGGCGCGCCGCCGCGTTTCCACCGTGGCGATATCATCGCGGGTTATGGCCATCGTCGCAAGGCCGCCACCGGCCGCGGGAACGGAGGTGGCAAGGGTCAGGGCGGGGGGAAGGCTGCGGGCCGCCGCCACCGCCGCATCGGCATCGTCCACCTTGCGGCCTGAAAGCCATTGCAGCTCGAAGCGGTTGGGGGCGATGACGTCGGCCTGCGGCAGCAGCCGGTCGCGAATGGCCTCGGCGACTGCAAGCGGCACATAGAGCCCGGTATGATCATCGCCGATTATGGGGTCGCAGAGGACTTTTACGTCCGGTGCCCTTTGACGAATGGCAGCGAGCCGTCCGGCCACCGCTTCGACCTGGTCGGCGCCGGTGAAATAGCCGGTCAGGATTCCCGCCAGCCCGTCCAGCCAGCCGCCCGCCAGCACCCGGTCGAGGAGCGCTGCGAGGTCGCCCGCCGCCAGCGGCACCTTGACCGGCGTGCCGTGGCCGGGATGGTTCGAGAGCAGCACCGTTGGCAGCGCCATTGCCGTCACCCCGAGGGACTGCAGGGCTGGCACGGCGGCGGAATTGCCCACCGGCCCGTACACGACTTGCGACGAAATGGCGAGGACGGTTCCCACCGTCATATGACATTGGCCTCCGGCAGGGCATGGCCGGCGGCGATGCGCCCATAGCCGAAGCGTTTCAGATCGATACTGCGGTAGCCGCCATGCACGATCAGTTCGGCAATGGCGTTGCCGGCGCCCGGCGCCTGTTGCAGGCCGTGGCCGGAAAAGCCGTTGGCGAAATAGAAGTTGGCGATGTCGGGATGCGGTCCCAGGACGGCGTTCTGGTCGAGGCTGTTGTAGTCGTAATAGCCGACCCAGGCATTCACCACCTTCACCGCCTCCATGGCCGGGACGCGTTCGGCGAGCAGCGGCCAGATGCGGGTCTCGAACCAGTCATAGTCGACGTCGTAGCCGCCGATCTGCGGCTCTTCGTCTTCTTCCGGCGACAATCCGCAGATGAACGTCTGGCCCTCGGGCCTGAGCCACACGCCGGAGGCATCGACCAGCAGCGGGCGCCGGTGCGCCGCCTCGCCCGGCTCGCGGCAGTCGAGCACATAGACATAGCGCTTGCGCGGACCAACCGGCAGGTCGATGCCGGCAAGCCGTGCCACCGCCCCCGCCCCGGCACCGGCGGCATTGACGATCGCCCCGCATTCCACGGTGGAGCCATCCGAGAGGCCAACGGCGGTAATGCGGCCGGCCTTTCTGTCGATGCGTGTCGCCGCCGCCTCGCGCCACTTGACGCCCTGATCGCGCGCGGCGCGTCGCAACAGCGACATCAGGCTGTGCGGGTCGAGCCAGCCCTCGCCCGCGGGTCCGAAGGCGCCGCCGGCGATGCCTTCCACATTGAGCCAGGGAAAACGCAATGCAAGCCCGTCTCGATCGAGCAACAAGGTCGAGGCGCCATGGGCGGTCTGGATCGCCAGATTGGCCTTAAGGATGGGCAGGCCATCGCTGGAGGCCAGCAGCAGATAGCCCTGTTCGCGGAACGACACGTCAGCCTCGGGGCCGAATTCCGCCTTGAGGTTGCGGAGGAGCTGCAGCCCGAACTGCGACAGGGCGATGTTCTCCGGGGTCGAAAACTGCTGGCGGATGCCGCCGGCCGAGCGCGCCGTGCAGCATTCGGCAAACGACATGTCCTTTTCGACCACCAGGACCGAGCCGGAAAACCCCTGCTTCTTGAGATAATACGCCGTGGCGCTGCCCACCACCGCGCCACCCACAATGACCACGTCCGCCCGTTCTGCCATGACCGCACCCACTTCCGGAAAGCGCGCACTGTGCCGAACTTCGCGCCCCGCCACAAGCGGCTGGCGTGGCCCGATCCGGGGGCTTGGCATGGCCCCCCATGATCCAATAGGTTCGCAGGCCTCAGGGAGGCAACATGACATCCATGCAGGTGAGACCAAGGCGCAGCGTGCTCTATATGCCGGGCATCAACCAGCGTGCCCTCGACAAGGCGAAGACCATCGCCGCCGACAGCCTGATCCTCGATCTGGAAGATTCGGTCGCCCCCGACGCCAAGGAGGTCGCCCGCCGCCAGGTGTGTGCGGCCGTCAGGGGCGGCGGCTATGGCGGGCGCGAACTGGTCATCCGGGTCAATGCGCTGGAAACCCCCTGGGGCACAGGCGATCTGCGCGCCGCCGCCACGGCGGGAGCGGATGCGGTACTGATCCCGAAGGTAGCGCGGCCGGGCGATGTGGTCTCGGCGTCCAAGGTGATGCGCTCGGCGGGGGCCCCGGATGACCTCCAGGTCTGGGCGATGATGGAGACGCCGGCGTCCATCGTTTCCGCCCGCGAGATCGCCGCCGTGGCGGGCGAGCATGGCGTCAACTTCACCTGCCTTGTCATGGGCACCAACGACCTGTTGAAGGAATCCCGCGCCCATGCCTCCAGCGGCCGCTTTGCCGTGGTGCCGTGGCTCGCCATGACCATGGTGGCGGCGCGCGCCTACGGCCTCGACGTCATCGACGGCGTCTACAACAATTTCCGCGACGAGCCGGGCCTGAAGGCCGAATGCGAGCAGGGTCGCACCCTCGGCATGGACGGCAAGACCCTCATCCATCCCGCCCAGGTGCCGCTCACCAACGCCATCTTCTCGCCCTCGCCCGACGAGGTCGACTGGGCGCGCCAGATCATTGCCGCCTTCGCCCTGCCCGATAACGCATCCAGAGGCGTCATCACCATCGACGGGCGCATGGTGGAGCGCCTGCATCTCACCATGGCCGAGCGCACCGTCACCATCGCCGAGACCATCCGGGCCCTCGAGGCGGCATGATGAAGACCAGTCCCGGTAATTTCTTCGAGGATTTCCGCCTCGGCCAGGTGATCCGCCACGCAACCCCGCGCACGGTCACCAGCGGCGATCAGGCACTTTACGCCAGCCTTTACGGGTCGCGCTTTGCGGTGCAGTCCTCGGCCGCCTTTGCCCGCGACGTCGGCTATCCCGGCTGGCCGGTCGATGATCTCCTCGCCTTCCATATCGTCTTCGGCAAGACGGTGCCCGACATCTCGCTCAATGCAGTGGCCAATCTCGGCTATGCCGACGGGCGGTTCCTGAGGGCGGTCTGTGTCGGCGATACCTTGTCGACGATCTCCGAGGTCATTGGCCTGAAGGAGAATTCCAGCCGCCGGACCGGTGTGGTCTATGTGCGCTCGACCGGTGTCAACCAGCATGCGGAGACGGTCATCGACTATGTGCGCTGGGTGATGGTGAACAAGCGCGACCCCGACAGCCCCGCCCCCGAAGCGGTGGTGCCCGAGCTGCCCGAGTGCGTGGCGCCGGCCGGGCTGGGGGCGGCCTGCCCGGACATCTCAACCGCCGAGTGGATCGACGATCTGGCCGGCAGCCCGTACCGCTTCGAGGACTATGAGGCCGGCGAATGCATCGACCATGTGGACGGCGTGACGGTGGAGGAGGCCGAGCACATGCTGGCCACCCGCCTTTACCAGAACACCGCCCGGGTGCACTTCAACCAGGTGAGCGAGGGCAAGGGCCGTTTCGGACGCCGCCTGATCTATGGCGGGCATGTCATCTCGCTTGCCCGGGCGCTTTCCTTCAACGGCCTCGCCGACGCCTTCCACGTGGCGGCCATCAACGCCGGCCGGCATGTGGCGCCGCTGTTCGCCGGCGGTACGGTGTTTGCCTGGAGCGAGGTTCTGGCGACGGCCGACGTGCCGGGCCGCAGCGATGTGGGGGCGCTCAGGCTCCTCACCCGCGCCACCCGCGATCTTCCGTGCAGCGATTTTCCCCGCCAGGCCGCGACGCCCGAGGGTCCGGGGGTGATCCTGGAATTCGACTACTGGGTTTTGATGCCGCGGCGCTGATGTTGCGTGGCGTGGAAAGATAAAACCATCGGGTGATTTACATTTTTGCATCGCACATAGTAAAACCCCTATAGCCTGTCTCACCGGCCCCTGCGCCGGCCACCCATCGGAACGAGGTCCCATGTCGAAGGCCAAGTCCAACCCACGGCCCCTGTCGCCGCATTTGCAGGTCTATACGCCGATGCTGTCGATGATGGTGTCGATCACCCATCGCATCACCGGGGCGGCTTTGTTTTTCGGTTTCCTGCTGTTTACCTGGTGGCTGCTGGCGGCGGCCTCGGGCCCCGACTACTTCGATTTCGTGCAGACGTTGTTCGGGAGCTGGCTTGGCCTTCTGGTGCTGTTCGGCTTCACCTGGGCGCTGATGTACCACCTGCTCGGCGGCATCCGGCACCTGATCTGGGACACCGGCCGCGGCTTCGATCTGGCGACGGTGGAGTTGCTGGCGTGGATCAATGCCGCCGGATCGATCGTCCTGACGCTCCTGGTATGGGTCGTCGGCTACTGGGTGAGGTGAAGACCATGGGCATGCGCACACCGCTTGGAAAAGTTCGCGGCCTCGGCACCGGCCATTCCGGCACGACGCATTTCTGGCGCGAGCGGATAACCTCGCTCGCCGGCATCCCGCTGGTGCTGTTCCTGGTGATCTTCATCATTGCCGTGGCGGGTGCTGACTATGTGAGCGTGGTGCGGCTGATCCGCAATCCCTTCGTGACCGTCGGTCTGCTGCTCGCCATCGTCAACACCGCCTATCACATGTGGCTGGGCATGCAGGTGATCGTCGAGGACTATGTGGCGAACAATGCGCGGCGCACGGTGGTGCTGCTGGCCAGCACCTTCTATTGCACGGGCCTCGGCATGGCAGCGGCCTACGCCGTGCTCAAGATCAGTTTCGGGAATTGAGCGGCGAGATGGCGAACAGCAACACCACGAACGACAATGACGGTTTCGGCGCAGCCCGCAGCTTTTCCATCGGCGGTCGGGCCTACGACATCATCGACCATACCTTCGACGTGGTGGTGGTCGGCGCCGGCGGGGCGGGCCTCAGGGCCGTGGTCGGGGCAGCTTCAGCCGGCCTCAAGACCGCCTGCATCACCAAGGTCTTCCCCACCCGCAGCCATACGGTCGCCGCGCAAGGCGGCATCGCCGCCTCGCTCGGCAACATGGGCGCCGACGACTGGCGCTGGCACATGTACAATTCGGTCAAGGGTTCCGACTGGCTGGGCGATCAGGATACCATCGAGTATCTGTGCCGCGAGGCGCCAGCCGTGGTCTACGAACTGGAGCACTGGGGCGTTCCCTTCTCGCGCAACGAGGACGGCACCATCTACCAGCGCCCGTTCGGCGGCATGACCACCAAGTTCGGCGAGGGCCCGCAGGCCCAGCGCACCTGCGCCGCCGCCGACCGCACCGGCCATGCCCTCCTGCATACCCTCTATGGCCAGTCGCTCAGGCATTCGGCGGAATTCTTCGTGGAGTATTTCACCCTCGACCTGATCATGGACGATGAGGGGGTGTGCCGGGGCGTCATGGCGCTGTGCCTGGAAGACGGCACTCTGCACCGCTTTTCGGCCCGCCGCACCATCCTGGCGACCGGCGGCTACGGGCGCATCTATTTCTCCTGCACCGGCGCCCATACCTGCACCGGCGACGGCAATGCCATGGTGCTGCGCGCCGGCCTGCCGTTGCAGGACATGGAATTCATCCAGTTCCACCCCACCGGCATCTATGGCGCCGGTTGCCTCATCACCGAGGGCGCGCGTGGCGAGGGCGGCTATCTGGTCAATTCCGAAGGCGAGCGCTTCATGGAGCGCTATGCGCCGACCGCCAAGGACCTCGCCTCGCGCGATGTGGTGTCGCGCGCCATGACCATCGAGATCCGCGAGGGCCGCGGCGTCGGGCCCGAGAAGGATCACATCTACCTGCACCTCGATCACCTGGGGGCAGAACTGCTGCACGAACGCCTGCCGGGGATTTCCGAATCGGCGCGCATCTTTTCCGGCGTCGACGTCACCCGCGAGCCGATCCCCGTCCTGCCGACGGTGCACTACAACATGGGCGGCATCCCCACCAGCTACATGGCCGATGCGATCTCGCCCAAGGGCAAGGATCGCGATGCCACCGTCCCGGGGCTCATGGCAGCGGGCGAGACGGCGTGCGCTTCGGTGCACGGCGCCAACCGGCTCGGCTCCAACTCGCTGACCGACCTCATCGTCTTCGGACGCGCCGCGGCCCTGCGCTGCGCCGAGACACTGAAGGATATGGGGCGCATGCCCGAACTGCCGCGCAACGCCGGCGAAAGCGCCGTCGCCCGCCTCGATCATTTCCGCAATGCCAAGGGTGGAACCTCCACCGCCGAATTCCGCCGCATGATGCAGCGCGCCATGCAGGACGACTGTGCCGTTTTCCGCACCGGCGAGACGCTGCAAAAGGGGGTCAAGCGGGTCCAGGAAATCTGGGACGGCATCGGCGATATCGGCGTCACCGACCGCTCGCTCATCTGGAACTCCGATCTCGTCGAGACGCTCGAATACGAGAACATGATCATGCAGGCGGCGGTCGCCATTACCGGGGCCGCAGCGCGCGAGGAGAGCCGCGGCGCCCATGCGCGCGAGGATTTCCCCGACCGCGACGACAAGACCTGGATGAGGCACACCCTCGCCTGGGCCGATGCCGACACCCACAAGGTAAGGCTCGACTACCGCCCGGTGCACGCCTGGACGCTCACCGACGACATCGACTACATCAAGCCCAAGAAGCGGGTGTACTGATGGCGGATGGCGCCGGGTTGGCGCATGGACTGCAAGAAGGGGCCCACCGGTACCTGCCGGCGCCCGCAAAGGAGACAAGATGGTAGAGTTCAATCTGCCGAAAGGCTCCCGCATCAAGCCCGGCAAGACCTGGCCGAAGCCTCAAGGCGCGCGCCTCAAGGAGTTCCGCGTCTATCGCTGGAATCCGGACGACGGCGGCAACCCGCAACTCGATACCTTCTTTGTCGATCTCGACAAGTGCGGACCGATGGTGCTCGATGGCCTGATCGCCATCAAGTCGAACCACAATTCCACGCTCACTTTCCGCCGGTCCTGCCGTGAAGGGGTGTGCGGGTCGTGCGCCATGAACATCGACGGCACCAACACGCTGGCCTGCACCAAGGGGCTGGACGAGATCGACGGGCCGGTGCGCATCTATCCCCTGCCGCATCTCGACGTGGTCAAGGACCTGGTGCCCGATCTCACCCGCTTTTACGCCCAGCATCGCTCCATCGAGCCGTGGCTCAAGACGACGACACCCGAGCCGCAGCGCGAATGGCTGCAATCGCACGACGACAGGGCCAAGCTCGATGGTCTTTACGAATGCATCCTGTGCGCCTGCTGCTCCACCTCGTGCCCGTCCTACTGGTGGAACGGCGACCGCTATCTCGGCCCCGCCATCCTGCTGCAGGCCTATCGCTGGATCATCGATTCACGCGACGAGGCCACCGGCGAACGCCTCGACAATCTCGAGGACCCGTTCCGGCTGTATCGTTGCCACACCATCATGAACTGCGCCAAGACCTGTCCCAAGAGCCTCAACCCGGCCAAGGCCATCGCCGAGATCAAGAAGCTGATGGTCGAGCGCCAGATGTAGCCCGACGGGTAGCCCGCGCAATGCCCTTTCCCCGACTTTTCGTCGCGCTCGGCGTATTGATCGCCGTCACATCGCCGGCTGCCGCCTTCGATTGCGCCAGGGCTTCGAGCGAGATCGAGAAGGCCATCTGCGCCAGCCCCGTGGCCAGGGAGACCGACGATCGCATGGCGGCGGCCTATGTGGCGCTCAGGGCACAGATGGCGCCCGGCGAGGCGCTCACCTTGCGGGATTCGCAGCGCCAGTGGATCAAGTCGCGCGACAATCTGTGCACCGGGCGCACCGGGCCGGAGTTGAGCCAGTGCATCATCGATGAGACCACCAAGCGCTGGCGCTTCCTGGCCGGCCTGCCCGAGGCCGGGCCGGGCACCGGAGATGCGCGCCTCAAGCCGGTGCTGATCACCCGGCAGGCCAAGGGCAAGAAGACCTACGCAATCGACATATCCGCCGTCGCCTTCGCCGATCCCCGTACCGGCGGCGAGCGCGTCTTCAACGATGCCGTGGCGGCGCTCTACGCCGATGCCCCGCTGAATGAGACCGTGGACTTCGAGAGTGCGGGCGAGCTTTCCTACACCGAGTCAATCGACGTGACCTACGCCTCGCCGGACTTCATCTCGGCGACCGGATCGGGCTGGCGCTATGACGGCGGCGCCCATGGCAATTCATGGACCAAGGCGGTGAATGTCGATCTCAGGAACGGCCGGCTTCTCACGTTCGCCAATCTGTTGCCCGCGGCATCGCTGCCGGCGTTTAGCCATTTGTGCAGTGACCAGCTCGTGGCGCAAAAGCGCGCCAAGATGGGCGGCACCGAAGCCGAGGCCCGCCGCGACCTGGACGGCTACAAGGACGCAATCAACCAGAATGTCGCCGATCTCGCGCACTGGAGCTTCCGGAACGGCTGGGCCGAGGTGACCTTCGATCCCTATGCCGTCGGCTCCTATGCCGAGGGCGACTATACCTGCCGCTTCGACAACGGCATTATCAGGCTCTACGCCGACCCTGCAGTCAATCTGCCGCACTGAACCGGCGGTTTGGCGTTTTTATAGTCCTTCCAAATATTTAACTCGCGCCTGAAGGGTCCCGCGCGGGATGCTCGGGGCGGTTCTTACATATCTGTATGCTGGCGGAAATGCGGCGGTGAAGATAACCGCCTAGGCACGTTGCGACGATTCTCATCGCATGAGGAGCATGTTCGTGGCGTCGATTGCCTGCAAGGATCCCGCCCTTGTCCATAACCGGGTACCCAGGGTCACTGTCGATTTCTGGCTGATCAAGCTCATGGCGGTTACCGTGGGTGAGACCGCCGCCGATTTCCTCAACGCGCATTTCGGGCTCGGCCTGCCGAAGACGTCGCTGATCATGTCGGGCTTCCTCGTTGTAGCGCTCGGCGTGCAATTCGCCCAGAAGCGATACACCCCGTGGATCTACTGGGTGAGCGTGGTTCTGGTGAGCGTGGTCGGCACCCTCATCACCGACAACCTGGTCGACAATCTCGGGGTCACGCTCGAATCCTCAAGCATCCTGTTCGCCACGGCGCTGATGGCCACCTTCGCCGTCTGGTATGCGTTTGAGAAAAGCTTGTCGATCCACACCATCTATACGACCAGGCGCGAGGTCTTCTACTGGCTGGCGATCCTGTTCACCTTTGCGCTGGGCACCGCCGCCGGCGACCTGGCCGCCGAGGGTCTGGGTCTGGGCTACCTGCAGGCCGGCCTGATCTACGGCACCATCATCGCCTTCATCGCCTTTGCCTATTTTGCCTTGAGGATGAACGGCATTCTCGCCTTCTGGCTGGCCTACATCGCCACCCGGCCCATGGGCGCCTCGTTCGGCGATTTGCTGTCGCAGCCCGTATCGGATGGCGGTCTGGGCTTCGGCACGGTGATCACCAGCCTCATCTTCCTCGCCGGCATCGCCGGCCTCATCACCTACATGACCTTGAGCCGCGATGGCGATGAGACAGCCGCCGACCTCGATCCGGCGGCGCAAGCAGGCGAGGCCGACAGGCTGAGCTTCGACCCCAACAAGGCCTGAGGCGGGGATGTGCCGCCCTGCGCCATCGAGGGGACCGTGGCCACCGGCAAGCGGCCCGTTTCCAGCGGTGGAAAGTATCAAGAACCAGCAACTGTGATGAGAGAAACGGTGATCAAATCAGTGGGACTGGACCTTCGGCGCCTGATCATGTCGGGCATCGGGCGTCGCGTCGATATCGTCGTTACCGACTGCGTCTACTGGATATTGCGGCGCTTCGACCCCAACCTGACCATGGGCCGTTTCTATGCCCGGCTCGGCATGTGGGTGATCCGTCTCGGATTTACCCACAACACGCTCGGATCCAGCGTTGCCGTGCAGGCGGACGCGGGCTCGGACCGCAAGGTCGTCGTCCCCACCATGAGCTCCGACTCGGGCAAGCCGCGGTTCGAGCAACTGCTGGACCTGGGCCTGAGACCCGACGACGTCGTCGTGGACTATGGCTGCGGCACCCTGCGGGTCGGGCGCTATCTGATCGACTTCCTCAGCCCCGGCGCCTATTGGGGTTTCGACCTGAACGATGATCTTCTCGATCTTGCCCGCAGCATGCTGGGCGCTGATCGGCTGGGCGAGAAGCGGCCGAATATTCTGCCGATAGCCGACCAGAACCTGGCGGCCTGCGTCGCCGCTCACCCGCGTTTCGTCATGAGCATAGCGGTGCTCATGCATGTGCCGCCATGCGACCTTGATGACTTCTGCCGCAATGTCACCATGCTGGGCGGCACCGGCACCATCTACTACCTGACGTTTTCCGCCGCTTCGGTGACCACGCGCACGGCGGGAACCACCTGGAGCTACGGGCGCGACGAGGTCGTGGCGGCCTTTCAGCGCCATCTGCCGGAACACGAGATCACCACGCGGCTGCTGGTCGTCAAGGCTCGCTTCAAGGGTGAAACCCTGCATTCGGCGGTGCTGATCGCCACGCCGCAGCAAGCCCGGCCGCGCCCGCTGGCGGTCGCCAGCGACAGCCGGGAAATCGCTTGAACTCATCCCGCTGCGGCACTCTAGCCACTCCGGCATGCGCATCCTGCTGATCGAAGACGATCCCCAGACGGCCGATTACGTGGCCCGCGGCCTCGTGGAGGCCGGCAATGTGTGCGATGTGACGCCGGACGGCCAGGACGGGCTGTTCCAGGCGACACGGGGTACCTATGACGTGGTCATCGTCGACCGCATGCTGCCCGGCCTCGATGGGCTGTCACTGGTGAAGGCGCTGCGCGCCGCCGGAAGCCGCACGCCGGCTCTTTTCCTGACCGCGGTCGGCGGCGTCGATGACCGGGTGGAAGGAACTCGAGGCAGGTGGCGACGATTATCTGGTAAAACCGTTCGCCTTTTCCGAACTGCTTGCCCGCGTCAACACCCTGGCCCGCCGTCCGCCCATGCAGGACGCGGCGACGCGGCTGCGCGTGCATGACCTGGAAGTGGATCTGATCAGCCGGCGGGTGACCCGCGGCGGCAAGCGGATCGACCTGCAGCCCAAGGAGTTCCGGCTGCTCGAAGTTCTCATGCGCAACACTGGCCGTGTGGTGACCCGCACCATGCTGCTGGAGCGGGTGTGGAATTTCCATTTCGATCCCAAGACCAGCGTGGTGGAAACCCACATCAGCCGGCTCAGGGCCAAGATCGACAAGCCCTATGCGGTGGCGTTGCTGCATACCATCCGCAACACCGGATACTCCCTGCATGCGCCGCGATAGCCTGTTCCGCAGCACCTCCTTGCGGTTGGCTCTCGCCTTCGCGGCGCTGTTCGTCATCGCCTTCATCCTCTCCGGTTTCGTGGCGTTCGACCTCATCAGGAACGATCTGAAGATTCGCTACGACCGTCATATATCGGAGATGTATGACGTGATCTCGCAAGCCTTTGCCGACGCCGACGTGCAGGACATCGTCGACGCCACGAAGGTCAATATCGCTGCCAGCCGCGGCAAGCAGAGCGTCTTCTTGCTGCAAGGCCCGGACGGCCATGTCCTGGCGGCCAACATGCCGACGCTGCAGGTGCCCGATGGCTGGTCGACAGTTCCCGCTACGCGACTGGGTATCGATGTCGACTACGATTATCGTCTGTTCGCCGGCAGGGTTGGTGGCTATCACCTCATCGTCGGCACCAGCAACGAGCAGACCATCGATGTCCAGGAGATCGTCCTGGCCAGCTTTGCCTGGGCATCGATCGTCGTCGTCGGGCTCGCCGTTGCCGGCGGGACGCTGCTGGCGGCGCGTGCCGAACGGCGCTTTGCAGCCGTGCGCGGCGCCATGGATCGGGTGGCGCAGGGCGCACTCGATGCCCGCATCCCGCTTCTCGGACATGACGATGATCTCGATCGCCTTCTGTCCGACATCAATGCAGCACTCGATCAGCTTTCGCGCCTGGTCGCGGGCATGCGCCAGGTCAGCGCCGACATTGCCCACGATCTCAAGACGCCGCTCAACCGGTTGTCGATGATCATCGAGCGGGCGGCGGCGAGGCACGCCAGTGGCCTCGACCTCAAAGACGAACTTGCCGCTGCCGCCGCCGAGAGCGCCCGCATCAACGAGACCTTCGCAGCGCTCCTGAACATCGCCCAGATCGAGTCCGGGGCGCGCAAGTCCCGCTTCACCGATGTTGATCTGAACGAGATGATGGAAAATATCTGCGATATCTATCACGACGTTGCCGAGGATGCCGGGGATGAACTGCTCTATGCGAGCCATGTCGCGCCGCCCGCCCGTATCCGCGGCGACCGCGAATTGCTGACCCAGTTGCTGGCCAATCTCATCGAGAACGCCATCCGCCATTGCCCCGCCGGCACGCGCATTGCCTGTGAACTGAGCGGCGATGCCCGTTCCTTTTGCGTGGTTGTCGCCGATGATGGGCCTGGCATCCCGGAATCTGAACGCGGCAACGTCCTCAGGCGCCTTTATCGGCTTGAAAAGAGCCGGACATCGCCGGGCTCCGGGCTGGGTCTCAGTCTCGTCAAGGCCATCGCCGACCTCCACGACGCCCGCCTCGAGCTTGGCGACAACGCACCGGGCCTCAGCGTCAGCGTCACCTTCGCGCGCCCCGTTACGTGATACCCCGGATCGGGATCACGTAGAGCACGATGCCGAAAAGGGGAAGTCCCATTTCGCACAACATCATGCTCAATTTATTGGAATCGTTCAGTTTTTCTGCAATTGGGCGATTCCACCCCATTGCATGCTGATGTCGGTTCACACAGTAAACTTAGTGGCGGAGAGGGTGAACTTCATATCTGTGAATTAAACCATTGCCAAAATTGAGTAATATGTTGTGCAATTCTCAAAATACCGTCTATTATACCGCCTTACCGAGGCCCCGCATCACCCCCTAATGGTGGATTTGACGACGTCATCAGGGGTACAAACCGATGGTTCGCGAAGTCATACCGTTTGCTCCGGACCGGACGTGTGAAACATCAATCACGCGCCAAGTTTCGTGACAATTGATCCAGAACGAGCTTGACAGTCGCAGCATCAAGTTGTTGATCCTGGCCTTGCAAGGGGGAATTGCTTTTGGCCATCGCCGCCATGATATGCGCCTGCCGGTCCGTATTCACGGTGCCATAGTTCATGAAGGTGGTCAGTACCTTTTCATGGCCGAGGTTCTGCGACCAGGCCTTGAATTCCTCCGGCGTCCTGCATGTCCTCTCGCCGAGCGCCACCAGTGTCTTCCGCAGGCTGTGGGGATTGAAATACGGCAACTCCGCCGCCGCACAAGCGCGTTTGAAGATGGCGCGGATCGGGCCGGCATTGGCCCAGGGCTCGCGCGACAGTCCGGCAACCGCAAAGTCGCCGTTGTCATCTGGCTGGACCCGCGTTTGCGGAAACAGCGGTTCGTCCGGGCCGAACAGCAGATGGCCTGTGAGGTGGTCGATCCACTCGAGCACGATAGAATCGAACGGCTCGTCGACGGGGAAGAATGTGGTGTGGATTGTCTTGCGGAACTTCGTGGCCACTTCCTTGCCATCTTGAAGCACGAAGCGTCGCTTGGAATCCACGTGCTTCAGCCTCATTGAAGCCACGGCGCGGTCGCGGGCGCCGGTCAACATGATGAAGGCGACAATGGCGCGGTCACGTTTCTCGATGTCCGTGCCATACGGCATTGCCTCGACCATGTGACGTACTTGCTCAAGCGTTGGACCGGGTTTTTGCGCTGATGCGGTAGCGGCCTTCAGTTCGTGTCGGGAAGGATTGAAGTAGTCCGCATCCGATCCGTTGATCCTGGAGCGATAGCCGGGCTGGCCAGCGAGCCAGATAAAGAAGGCACGCACTCCCTTCAGCCGGCCAGTGATCGTTGCCTTCGACAATGTCTTGCCGGCCTTCGGATCGCGTCGCTCCGCCAGTCGCCGCTTGTACGCCCGCGCCTGCTCGAAGTGGAAGGCGGCAAAGTCCCTGCGACCGGTACAACTCTCGAAGTCGATGATGGCTGCTAGCGCGGCATCAACTGACTGCCTTGAAAGCTGCTTTGCGTCCTCCAGCCAGTGCGCGTAATCGCGTTTGATCCGCTCATTTCTTGGATGGTGTTTTCCCATGGCCGTCAGGCTCCTGATTCAAGTCAACATTGGAATGGGTGGCGGTGGTCTTATCTATGCGTGCGTTCGCGTGCTTGATGGTCACCGCACATTTCGCCTCCAAGATCGGGAGCAGGCCCTTACCCAGCGCCTTGTGCATGACCGTGGAGCAGACCTCACACAATGCCGTGTAGGCATGCCGACCGGCGTGATTGAACGTTACTTCCACCGCCCGAAAAGCCGGCTCACGAGGCATCCGGCAGCGAAGACAAAACCCCTCATGCGGTTGCAGCTTCCGCTTTTTCGGCTTGCGGGCATCGAGGAACGCGATCAGGCTTTCACCGTGGATAAGGGTGGGACGACAACTGTCGATTGGTTCCAGACCACTTTTCAGCCACCGCCTTACCGTGTGTCGATGAATGCCGAGCGTCCGGGCTGCCTCTTCCACGGTGTAGGATCTCAGCCGGGAGACGTTCCGCGCCGATGGACGGCGCGCCATGCTAGCGAACCCCGTTCTCGATAAGCGAGCGGATGTCTTCCGCACGCCAAACTGTGATGCGTTTGCCAAGCTTCAGCGGCTTGGGGAAGCGGCCGGTTTTCACGCCAGCCCACCACGTCGATTTGGAGATCGGGATCGGCCCCTGCGGCGCGATGATCGCCTTCAGGCGAAGGAAGCCGGTCTCCGGAAGTTTAACGTCCAACATGATTCGTCTCCATCCGTTTACGAATGGAGCGGTTCTACGAGGGAGAGTGGGGTGCGGTCGGCCGGAAAGGCCAGAAACCTATGCGCCGGAGTTTTTGGCCTTCGATTTGTGATTGGCCAAATACTTATAAATCCTGGAAATGCGCTGCTTCACAGAACTCTCCGCCGGCTCCGTGCCATAGGTCTCAGAAAACCAGCCCAGCATCTCTCTTACAAGGTCTGCTTGTTTCTCGGGCAAGCCATCGGGAGAGTTAGCATGGCGGATGATTTCCATCGTCAACGCATCCCAGTCATATTCTGTCGGCCTGCCACCTCGATTGACCGGCGCCTGATCCCCACCCTGAATGTCTGGCGCCTGCCTCAATGCCTCTATTCTGCTTTCGAGTAACGATTTGATTGTAGGCATCGGTCCGGTAAAGCGCTGGTTGAAAGGTGCAAGAGTATCAAACAGGAATGCCGGAAATTGGTTCCTTGAGCGGGCAAAGGCCTCCAATGCCGAGCGCGCGACAAGGGTCTCCGAGTGATCGCCGATGCCGCTAAAAAAGTTCGTAGAGGCGTCAGCCGGAAGTTCGCCCACAATGATGGCGCCTGTAAGCATCTGCTTGACGGCATGAAATTCCGAAGGATTGGAACTGCGGACAATTGACAATTTTGAGGGATCAAGGCCACACCACAGCGCAGCGGCTTGTTCGACCGTGAAGATGTCGACGTTCATCCAGAGTGATGGTTGCGTCATTGCGTCCTTAGGCAGCTTTCAATTCGTTCTGCCCACCAGTCTGCCATTTTTACTCGCTCTTCCCAATAGCAAGCGGCTATTGGCCACCAGATAGGGAGAGACAGGAGACATCTAGGCAGTTCAGACTGTCGAGTGACAACTCATCGCCAAGCTGCGCGATGTGGTCGGGCTCTATAGACACCGGCGCACGCCATCGTGCTGAGCCTCGACGAGAAGAGCCAAATTCAGGCCCTCGACCGCACCCAGCCCGGCCTGCCCTGAAGAAGGCGCGCGGCACCATGACTCACGATTACAAGCGGCATGGCCCACCACGCTGTTTGCCGCCCTTAACGTGCTGGACGGCACGGTGATCGGACGCAACATGCAGCGCACCGCCATCAGGAGTTCATCCGCTTCCTCAATACCATCGAGGCGGCGTCCCAGTCGGCAAACTCGTCCACGTCATCCTCGACAACTATGCCGCCCACAAGCACCAAGGTGCGGGCATGGCTCGACCGGCAGAACGCCGTCTCCACTTCGTGCCCACATCCTGTCCTGGCTCAATGCGGTGGAAGGCTTCTCGCCAGCCCAGACGGCGGCTGAAACGTGGCGTCTCGACATCGTCGACCTCCAGACCGCCACAACCACTCGTCGCAGAAACCAACCACAACCAGCCAAGGAGCGAAGAAAAAAGGGAAGGAGGGAAAGGATCTAGGTGGCAGCCCCGAAAAATAGCCCCACAAGCAAGCACGTTCAGCCTAACCCCAAAGATGAAGCCGCAGTTGCCCCGCGCGAACGCGTTGCCGTTGATCGACCTGGCTTCGATCTCGGTGGTTCAACAGGAAGACGAGCGGGGGAACAGGTCTGGGCGTTGGCCAGGACGCAGTTGAAGATCGCCACGATCGTAGCCTGCAGGGGCGCCCAGGGAAAATCACTTAGAGAATAGCCCGGTGGGAGCGGATCGTGTCCCGTCGCGTGACTGTTTGCGGGCCATGACGGGATGAGCGAAGAGCGGCTGGAGCGCGCCTTGCCGCCCCTGCGTCCGAGTTCCCGGGCGGGCCCTGTCCTTACCGTCGTCGGGCAGTTCCTCGGCGTCCTCACCGGCCGCAATGCGCATGACTTTGACGGCATTGCCGATCACATCAGCGGGGCGTTTTTGGGCTTTAGGTTCGGTGGGCAGTACGGCTCACTCTATATGCGCTATCGTCGATGTCCCAAGTGACGATGGCGGGATGAGAGTTGTTATACGTCGGTAGATCTTCCGCGAACAATGTCGTCCCCAAGATACTCCATTTCTCTAATGTGAACCAATTGCGCTCTTTAAATGCTGCGAATAGGCCCAACCCAAAGGCGATACCAACATCACCCCCGGCCTTGGCAAGATCAGCATCCAGCTGAGCCTTGATCTCCTCGACTAATTGATCATCCATGTCGTCCTCCATGCCTACCCCTGAGCATATGGGAAGCCAGGGTCAGATTCGATAGGGTGTCAAGGAGGAATTTATAAATGGGCAGGAAGGGCTGGGTGAGGTAGAGGGACTGAATTTGGCTCTTCTCGTAGAAGCTAAGCAAGATGGAGTGCGAAGGTGGGTAGATATAGAGAGAGACCACATCGCGCAGCTTGGCGATGAAGTTGGGATCACTCGACAGTCTGAACTGCCGTACCCGGTGCGGCTGCAGGCCGTGAGAGCGACAGAAGAGCTGCACCGAACTCACAGAGATGCCGACCTGGTTGGCCATCATGGCAGCCGTCAGTGGGTGGTCTCGGCGGGCGGATCGGTCAGCGACAGGGCGACCACGCGCTCGGCCACCTGCGCGCCCAGTGGCGCATGCGCGAGGGCCGCGTCTAGTCGCGCAGCAGGCCCTCGAAGCTCCTCGGCATAGCCTCCTGCCAGCGCCACACGCAGGTCTTCGACTTGCCGCCGGCGCATGATCTCGTGGTGCCAATGCCGTCGGCGCTGAGCAGCACAATCTCGGACCGAAAGAACACCCTAGATTTCAAAATAGACACTACCCAAACATATTGCCGGACGGCCACCAGCAGGGGCCTACACTTTCCCCCGAGCAATGCTGAAAGACATAATCAAGTGAACACGACGCAGAAGTTGTAATGACATCGCGCGCACCGCATGGCGACAAGTGCTTCCGCAATTGTGGTTCTTTCACTTTGTTGCGGGCACGGCCTTGCGTATCAGCGAGGCAAGGGTCAGCCCCTGCACAAGGATGGAAAAGATAACAACCGCATATGTCGCGGCCAGGATAAGAGCCTTCTGGGAGAATTCCGGGATCGATAGCACCAACGCGATTGAAATACCGCCACGCACGCCGCCCCAGGTCAACACCGGAATCGTTCCCTTCATGAATGGCACTCGGATGCTCAGGCCAGCTACGGGTGCCGCCACCGAAAACAACCGCGCCGTCAGAACGATGGGGATGGCCAGGAAGGCGATCGGCACCACGGCCGGATCGGGACGCAACACCAGCACCTCGAGTCCAATCAAGAGGAACAATACGATGTTGAGAATTTCGTCGATCAGCGTCCAGAAGCCGAACAGGTAGCGCTGTGTTGTTTCGCTCATGGCGTCGGCGGGCCCGCGTTCACCGATCAGCAGGCCGCCACAGACCATGGCAATTGGGCCACTGACGTGGAGTGTTTCGGCCAGCGCGTAGGTTCCCATGACCATCGCCAGGGTGATCAGCACCTCGATGTGGAATTCATCAATTGACCGCATGGCGCGGTAAGCCAAGTAGCCGGTAGCAAGGCCGAGAATCGCGCCCCCCAGCGCTTCGACGAAGAACAATCGCGCCACGTGGGCAACGCCAAATTCCGTTCCTTGTGTGCCAGCAGCCGCAGCAACGAGAATCGTGAATATCACCACGCCGACCCCATCGTTGAGCAGCGATTCGCCGGTCATCTCCACTTCGGTATCTTGTGGAACACGCACTGTCTTCAATATGCTGAGCACCGCAACGGGATCGGTAGGAGAGATCAGAGCGCCGAATACAAACGCCCATAGCAGCGGCACAGGGCTGCCGAGCCAGCCGGCAACGAGCCAGAAACTGACGCCGACAATCGCTGTCGAGAGAACAACGCCGAAGCTAGCGAGAAGCCCGACGACCGCGGCCCTCTTCTTCAATTTGGCCCAGTCAACATGCAACGCCCCTGCAAACAGCATGAAGGCCAGCATGCCGTGCATCAGGGCTTCCGAGAAGTCGATCTGCCGCACCGCATCGGACAGTGTGCGGGACAATTCTGTCTGTGCGGTCAGCAGTTCGATGCTGATGAGGACGAGAGAGGCGGCGAGCCCCATGATCATCACCCCGATCGTGGTCGGCAGTCGCAGCAGCTTGACGTTGATGAAGGCAAAGACCGCGCTGACTGTGAGTAGCATCGCTACAAGATCGAATATCGATAACAACAGGCGTTCCTTGTTGTTTGAGGTGTTGGCGGCGCACGGCGGCAACGAGGAAACACTTTGGTCACCAGCATAGGATCGCGCAGCCCCGAAACCAGCCTTGATTCAATTGGCGGCGTGGGCACCGCGCAAGACCGGCGGCAGGTATCGGCATGTTCGCAAGCCTGCAGCCCTTCATCTGTCCAGCCTCATGCCTGGCGCACCAACAAAATTATACCGACCAGCGCTGCCAACAGGGTCACTGACAGCGCAATGGCGATGCGCGTGGCTTTCACGGCCCGATCCTTCTCCCACCAGCTCGTCGGCCTGATGCCTTGCAGCAGAAACGTCGTTGTGCCGGCAAGGTTCACGCAAATCAGGTTCACCAGGAATAGCGAGAAGGCGCCCAGCGCCAGAGCGGGATGCCCTCCGCCCAGCAGCAGACCCGACGTCACCAGCGGCGGCAAAAGAGCCACCGCCACCATGACGCCGATCAGGGTCGCCGACACACCTGTCGTGAATGCCAGTGCACCCGCGCTACCCGAGGCCAGGCCCACCGCGACATCGCCCATCTTCACCGTCGTGCGCGACATCATTTCGGAAAATGTCGGGTCCGCCTGCAGCAGCGTGCCGATGATCACCGACAGCGCCAGCGCCGCTGCAACCCCCGCCAGAGCCGTCAGGAGGCTCTGCCGAAGGAGCGACAGGTCGCCCAGGGTTATGCTGAGCGACAGCGCCACGTTCGGTCCGAGCAGAGGTGCAATAACCATGGCCCCGATGATGACGGCCAGGCTGTTTTCGTTCAGACCGAATGCCGCCACCACGGTCGACAGCGCCACCATCGCCATATAGACCCGCGACAATCGCGCGCCATTCCTGATGTCCTCGTACAACTCCTGGCGACTGATCCGCTGCGGCGGTTCTTCTTCGGGCGGCGACGGCTCGGACGTGGCAGCGGCCTTCGCTTCCGGTTCGGGGCGCGGCAATGTCGCTTCGACCGGCAGTATCACTATCCGGCCGCCCTTCCGACTGGCGTAACGCTTGTCCAGCAGATCCAGCACCGTCTCGCTTTGCTCCGCGTCGAGCAGGATGCGCACCACGAGATCTCCGTCCGCCGATCGGACCTGCCGATGCTCGATGATCTTGCAATCGGTCAAAAGCTTGCGGACGTCGTCACCGTCTTTGTCCTGCAGCACCATCTCGATCAAGCGCAGCGCCATCGGGCCTTATCCTTTTGAAGTCCAGCCGGGCCGGCCGTCAGCGGATCTCGATGCGTTTCAGCAATTCCCACACTGGCAAAGCCATGATGCCCCCGACTACCCCGCTCAGATAACCCGGAATTTCGGTGTTGAAGAGCCAGCGCCACAGCAGGCCAGCGATGAAACTCGTCACCAGCATGGTCGCGACCGTAATCAGTAATCTCTGCCAGAGCGGCATGTCATCGCTCCCCGGGCTGTTGAGGGCTTGGCCTTGATGAACCTGGCCTTCGTGTGTCGCACCCGATCTTCACACAACGGTGCCGAACAATTTCCCGATGCCGGCGGTGAGAGCCATCGCCAGCGCACCCCAGAATGTCACGCGGGCCGTGGCGCGCATAATGTTTGCACCGCCCGCTTTCGCCCCGATCGCACCGAGCAGGGCGAGAAATCCCAGTGAAGTAGCAGACACTATGGGGACAAGCGCCGCAGCGGGCGATACCACGACCATGAGCAAGGGCATGGCCGCACCGACCGAAAACGTGGCGGCGGAGGCCACTGCGGCCTGCACAGGACGCGCGGTGGTGATTTCCGATATTCCCAGTTCGTCGTGGGCGTGCGCGGCCAGGGCATCTTTCGCCATCAACTGCCGGGCAACCTGCCGCGCCAGATCCTGGTCGACACCTCGTTTGACATAGATCGCGGCCAGCTCATCGAGTTCGAATGCAGGGTTGTCGCTCAATTCCGCGCGCTCGCGCGCAAGATCGGCCTGTTCGGTGTCGGACTGCGAACTGACCGACACATATTCGCCGGCGGCCATCGACATGGCGCCGGCCACCAGGCCGGCCACACCGGCGATCAGCACTTCGTTCCGGGTTGCGGCTGCCGCAGCGACGCCGACGAGCAGGCTTGCGGTTGAGATGATGCCGTCGTTGGCACCGAGTACCGCTGCGCGCAGCCAGCCAATACGGCTGACGAAGTGGGTTTCCCGATGCACACGAAGGCGGCTCATCTTAGTCAATTCCCGTCAATGCAGCGCTGCCACGGCAACGCAAGGATCACAACGATAATCACGATTGTGCCGATAATGCCAAAGCCGCCCGAAAGAAGCCAATCTGCATCTTCCCCGGGGAGCATCCTCATACAAGATCGGCGAGCGGTCGCGCCGTTGAGTTGACCTGCATCAACGCAACACCCAAAGCAATGCAATTTATTGACGAGAGTTTCTGCGTTCACAATCAACGCAACCGAGGATCAGATGACGGTTCGGTGGGCCATCGTCGGCGCCGTGATCGGCGCCATATTGGGTAGCATATTCACCGCGGGAACGATGTTGTACACATCGACGAAAGGCCGACAGGAAACGACCGCGCGTGAACTCCTCTCTGAAGTGATCGTCCTGGCATCGTTGCAGGAAGGCTGGCTGCTTCAGGGCGAAGGGAGCCAGACAGCAAAGTTGTCCGATCATCCGGGGCTTTCGGAAACGCAGAGCGGCTCCGGCCTCTGGCTCCTGCCGGTGGAAATCAGGGCCATTCTGGACGAGGCCCAATGGAATTCTCCGCCAGATCAGGACTACGGCTTCATGCAGGGGCGGCGGGCCCGGATTGTCAGGAATGAGATCAAACCCGGCGCTCCACCTTCATACTCGGGCCTTTCCGAAAGCTGGCGCTTCAAGAACCGCGCCTGATCCATCTCAAAAGCGCCCTCCGGCGATGCGCTGCGCTACGCCAATGGCTCCGCGCATCGCCTCCGGGCGGGCACTCACGTACACCAAAAGGGGGTCAATATTGGGCTCTGACTCAATTTCGATGATGTTTGATGTTGGCGTGACGCTGGTTTGCAAAAGGAATCAGCACCATGCAGTCAGATTTCCGGATTTCATCCTTGATCCCGGGTGGGCTTGCTGTTGAGAGCGTAAATTATGCCGGGGAGGCAATTGTGGTAGTGGCCCGTCCCGTGGCCCGGTCGGCGGTGTGTCCGCTGTGTGGGTGTGCGTCGCGGCGCATTCATAGCCGCTATATTCGGCGCGTGTCCGACCTGCCGTGTTCGGGCCGAGGAGTTCTGCTCCGCCTTGTAACGCGTCGCTTTGTCTGCGCGAGCCCTCATTGCCGAAGACGGATCTTCGCCGAACGTTTCGGCGATGGCGTTGTTGCCGAACGGTCACGCCGGACGGCACGGCTGGAATGCATTGTCCACCACCTCGGGCTAGCGCTTGGCGGCAGGCCGGCGGCAAGCTTCGCAAGGCGGCTGATGTTGCCCGTCAGCAACGATACGCTGCTGCGGGTCGTGCGACGGCACACCCGGCTGCGAACCGACCTTCTGGTTGTGGCCGGCATCGACGATTGGGCTTTTCGACGCAATCATCGCTACGGAACCCTCATCTGCGATCTCGAGCGGCGCTGGATCGTGGCGCTATTGCCTGATCGCGAGATCGCGACAGTCGAGGCCTGGCTTGCCAATCATCCCGAGATCAACATCCTGTCACGCGATCGAGGTGGCGGTTATGGCGAGGCGGCAGCCAGGGCGCTGCCCGAGGCGATCCAGGTCGCCGATCGCTGGCACCTCATGGAGAACGCCAGCGCAGCGTTTCTCGATGCCGTGCGCAGATCCATGCGATCAATCCGCTCCGCCATCGGCGCAACCACGATCAATCCAGACCTGCTCACCTGTGCGGAAAGACTTCAATATGAGGGCTATCTGCGGCGCGAGGAGACGAACGCTGCGATCACGGCACTGGCAAAGGACCGTGTGCCCATAAAGCAGATCGTGCGGCGGACCGGGCATAGCCGCAAGCTTGTGCGCCAGGTGATCCGGGGCGAGAGAACCGATATCTTCCGGGTCAGACAATCCACGATCGATGCCCATCTGCCTTTCCTTGATGCACAATGGAGCAATGGCTGCCGCAACGGTGCCGAACTCTGGCGTCGCCTGAAGGTGCTGGGCTTCCACGGATCATCGCGGGTGGTCAGCGAGTGGGCAACCCGGCGCCGGCGCGCCGAGATAGCGAGTGATCAGCAACTGCAGAAAGTTCCTTCGGCCAGGACAATCGCCCGATTGATGACCACGGCCCGCGACCATTTGAGCAAGGCCGATGCCGTCACCATCGCAGCCATAGAATCCAGCGTGCCAACGCTCGTCCGGGCCCGCACGCTCATCGACAGGTTCCATGCCATGATCCGCAAAAAGTTCGAAGCCGATCTTGACCCATGGATCAGCGACGCAGCGTCCAGCCTGATCGCCTCCTTCGCCGCAGGCATCACAAGGGACAACGCCGCCGTACGAGCCGCCATCACGCAGCCCTGGTCGAACGGCCAGACCGAAGGTCAGATCACCAAGCTCAAGCTGGTGAAACGCCAGATGTACGGCCGAGCAAAGATTGACCTTCTTCAAGCCAGGCTGATCGGTGCCGCATGATCCCACACAATCGTCATCGAGATTGCGTCAGAGCCAATATTGCGTGCCGATCAGGGGTCAATCTTCAATGCCGATTGACACGCACACGGTGGGACAAGAAGCTGATCGCAGATTAGCGCGTTGACCGCTTATGCCAAATGCACAGTCATGTGGAAACGACCGGCTCCATGCGGTCAATAATTCGCGCAGCGTACGGCAGGGGGCGGCGCGAGTCAGGATGCTTGCATTTGCTGCGGCCGCGCTGGCGCTGCTGGTGATGCCCGCGCACGCCGCGGGAGAGAAGCGCGAGCGCATTCCCGCCGGGTGCCGGGAACTGGCCGATCGGGTAGGGCTTCCCATGACGTTAACCCAGGCCCAGGCAATACGCGCCATTGCATACGTCAGGCAAATGGACGCCGACGACCCGGCAGTGCGGCGCTGCCTCGTGGCGATCCGCCGGCGTTAGAGCCGGGGGGCGCCTGGCCCCCCACGACGTGGTGCTGGCTCGCTCGATCACTGAACGACCGGCTGCTGCTGGTCCTGCTGCTCCTGCTTCTTTTTCTTCTTGTCGGTCTTGCCAACGGCCTGCGGCTGCTCGGTGGTCTTCTTCTGCAGCTTGTCCTGCTTCTTTTTCTTGCCCGACTGGTCGCCAGCCTGGGGCTGCTGGGTGGTGGTCTTCTGCAGCTTGTCCTGCTTCTTTTTCTTCTTGCCCGACTGGTCACCGGCCTGCGGCTGCTGGGTGGTCGGCTGCTGCACCTTTTCCTTCTTTTTCTTCTTGCCCGACTGGCCATTGGCCTGGGGCTGCTGGGTGGTGGTCTTCTGCACCTTGTCCTGCTTTTTCTTCTTCTTGCCCGACTGGTCAGCGGCGTTGGGCTGCTGGGTGGTCGGCTGCTGCGATGTGCCGACTTCCTTCTTGTGCCTGGCCTGCACCTCCTCGATCGGCTTGAGCTTGGGCTTGTGATCGCCGCCTTTCTTCACTTGCGGCGCAAACACCTGGATGGAATCGCCCTTCTGCCTGGTGCCCTTACCCAGAGTCCTGGCCTCGTCGACCTTGTAGACCCGGACCCTCTTGTGGGTACGCTGCTCGACGAACTTGACGTCGATGACGTTGTTCACGATCACGTTGTTGACGATCCTCACCCCGCCAACCGGGCGGGCGTCGCGCAAGTAGCCGTCGGCCCGGTGGCGGTCATGGATGACGACCCCGAACAGGTTCACCGACAGGAACGACTGCGACGGCACCACCTGCCAGTAGAAATCCGGCACCGTGCCGATGGTGACGCTGGCGCCGAATTCGTCGGGGTAGCCAACCGGCAGCGGTGCCCAGGCGACATAGCTGTCGGAACGGCGCCACGAAACCCACGCCGGTGCCCAGCGATGGCCGGGGACCCAATACCAGCCGATATTGTCGGCATGGCCCCAGCGGCCGTAGTGGTAGGTCGCCCAGCCGAATGGTTCGGCCGACACCCACATCCAGCCATAACGATGGGTGTAGGCCCAATGGCCCTGGGTGTAGGGCTGCCAGTTTGCGGGCCGTCGCGCCGGCACCCAGACGTCGCGGCCATCATAGGACACCCAGTCGCCATAGGGCGAAAGGCGATCATAGAAGGTGCCGAGATTGATCGAGACGCTGTCGTTGGCCGCGGCCTCTGCCGGCGTCGCAAGCGGGATGGACGCAGCAAGGGGAACCGCCAGCACCAGGGCGCCGGCGGCGGCGGAGTGTAACAGTAGGGCTTTGATTTTCATCTTCGTTCTCCGTTGAATGAAAGTTACAGGTGGGTTGACGGCACAAAACGAGTGAGGCGTTGGATGTCGCCGTTGATGCTGGTGGCCGGCCGAGGCGGCGTTTGCTGTCACACCGCCAGGCAGGGCAGGAGAGCGCAGGGATCGATGACGGGCTCGGCCCTGGCCGGCCAGATCTGGTTTTTCTCGATGTTGGTCAAATGGGCCAGAGCGTAGGCGGCCCTCTCGCCATGCCAGAGATTCAGAACGACGATGCCGACGGCAAGGCTCAGCGTGATGGCTATTGCCAGCCCGATTGATCTGTTCATAGCCGGCCCGTCACAAGCAGCACCAAGACGACGATGAGAATGATGCCTATGACACTGACGCCGCCATGCCCGAAGCCGTAGCCGTAGCCCCCGAAGCGGCCGGAAAAGCCGCCCAGCAGAAAGATGATGAGAATGATGACGAGGATGAGTCCGAGTGACATGACTTTTCTCCTGTTGAAATTGCAAATGCCCTGTGGGCTGAGGCGCGCCAGCAAATGTTGAGGAGCGCCTTTGCGTAACTAGTTTTTCTGGATGGTAATGCCGCTCTTTCCGACATTGACGTCGACGCCGGTCGAGTGGTGCTGGCGCTGGTAGGCCTGATAGCCCAGCACAGAGGTGGCTACGATCAGCCCGCCAACGAGGAGATACAGAAGATTCCGGTTCATTTTCACTTCGTCCTTTGAGCATTTAACGGTCGACGAGTGTCGGCTTCGGGTTCTGCGGCGCAAGTCCAGAGCCGCGGCTTGAACGGGTTCGCCGTTCAGTGGATGATGCTGAATAGCCCCCGCCACGAGGGGTGGCGGGGGCCGCCAAAGGTCTTTCCGAAAGGCGGGGGGGGAAAATCCGGAAAGACGGGATGCGGGAACGTGAAAATCGCTCAAGGCGAGCGGGCCTGGCTGCCCGCGATCGCAGTCAGCAAGGCTTGGAAGGCACGGCTATTTCGATTTTAGTGCGTCCTTCAGACCGCCGACGGCGTTCTGGACCTTGCCCTCGATCTTGTCGGCCCGGCCGTCAGCTTCCAGTTTGGCGTCGCCGATCGCCTGGCCGAGCGCCTGCTTGGCGGCGCCCTTCAGTTGTTTGGCCGATCCCGCGACCCTGTCCCTGTCCATGTTTTTGTGCTCCACAATTTTGATCATAATAACCGGCTACGTTGCAGCAAACTGTTCAATTTTGCTCATGACCGTGGTGTGTGTGATGCAGAGAACCTCAATAGGAGGCTCGGGATCGTCGCCGTCTCAATCCCGCGTCTTGGCTGCAGTGTGATCCGAAAGGCGCAAGGCACCCTTCGGATACAATCATGCTGTGTCTTGTCGGAACCGCTCAGGTTCATCGCCTTGGATCGACCCGATCCAAGGCGATCCTGATCTAGCGGCGAACGCAACGGTGATGGCGGCCATCATAGCCCATGAACATGTCGGTCCGCGGGTTATATGAGCGGTAGTGGCTCCGGCACCAGTTCACATGGCGATTGCCACCATAGACATGGGTGGGAATGGTGATCGCCACGCTCGGAACCAGCCACCACGGAGAGGCGTACCAGTAATTGCCATAATGATAGCCGTAACCGTTGCGGCGATAACCGTAACGTCTGCCATGGCGATTGCGATCATAGCGCCGGTAGTGCCGCTGCTGCGAGTAGTGCTTCTTCCTGTATTCAACCTGCAATGCCAGGCTGCCGGATTGCGCGGCATCAGCGATTGCTATCTGTGCCGGCGCAGGCATCACGACTGCACCAGCCGCGCCCATCATAGCGAGTTGAACGCCGCCCGCGACAACCGCGGCCAATCCCATCAATTTCCATGAAAGCTTAGATATATTCATTTCCATACCTCGTTGAAACTTGTGTGTTCCAGTTTATACATATGGTGTTAGTTTTGATAATTACAATGTGACAAAATATTAAACACCGGTTTGTGAATTTATAATTGCATAATACCTAGTTCAATTGTGTGCAATATTGCACAGAATGGGAACGGGTATGGGCCTACCGTCGACACTCAAATGGCTTTAGACTCAAAGGTTGCGAAGATCGAGCGCCGGGTCGTCATTGAGATTGCCCAGGTGACCCGGCATGGCGCTCATTCACATGCTGCAATCGAGCCATTTGCTTGACCTGCATATCGGACGTGCCCCTGGGGGTGATATGTCAGGTGCAAATTCGGAAATCGCCAGAAACGAGAAACGTGATGGATTTGGAAGTTGGACCGGCATTTGACCCCAAGGTCTTTCTAGCCAAGATCGGTATTGGCCACAGCACGACCAAGTACGGCAAAGGAGACATCGTCTATGCGCAAGGCGACGTTGCCGATGCGGTGTTCTACATCAAGAAGGGCAAGGTGAAGGTCAGCGTCGTTTCCGAGCAGGGCAAGGAAGCGGTAATTGCCATCCTCAACAGCGAGGACTTCTTCGGCGAGGGCTGTATCGCTGCCCAGACACGGCGCATGGCGACGGCTTCGGCGATGACGGACTGCACCATCGTGCGTCTGGACAAGGCTGCCATTGTCCGGGTGATCCATACCGAACCGGCGTTTTCGGAACTGTTCATTGCCCATCTTCTGGCTCGCGCCATCCGGACCGAGGCGGACCTGGTTGACCAGTTGTTCAACTCCAGCGAAAAGCGCCTTGCGCGGCTGCTGCTACTGCTGGCCAACTTCGGCAAGGAGACAAAGCCGGAGCCGATCATCGCCAAGATCAGCCAGGAGACGCTGGCGGAAATGATCGGGACGACCCGGGCCCGCGTCAGCTTTTTCATGAACAAGTTCCGCAAGCTGGGTTTCATCGAGTACAATGGCGGCATCGAGATCCACCCTTCGTTGCTCAACGTGGTGCTGCACGACCAATCGCCGGGCGAGGATTGAACGCGCCGGGTTCGGGTCTCCCGGGGTCCGCCCCCGCGACCGATAGCTGACGGCAGCGGAGATGCGATCCTCAAACTCTCCCGTGTAGAGCAAAATTGCACAGTCACGATTTTGGCAGGGGCCTAGCCTCATGCCTACCGACCAGCACGCCGGCTTGTTCCATCTTATATGTTCGACGCCATGGCGGCTTAACCGATAACCCCAGGAAGACACACCATGAAGACGCTCTTGTTAGTAGCTTCTGCAATGACGCTGGCGATTGGCATCTCAGCACCGGCTTTTGCACAGACCAGTGCGGCCGACTGCACCGCGATGTTCGCGAAGGTCGATGCCGACGGCGCCGGATCGATCAGCGGCGATGCGGCCAAACCGTATGTCGATGCCATGACCAAGGCCGCCATGAAGACGGCCACCGACGGCACGATCACCGCAGACGAGTTCGCGACCGCCTGCCAGAGCGATACCTTCAAGGGTATGGCCGAGTAAATAGGCCCTTCCCGAAGTCCAGGCCTTCGCACCACCGGCGTTCGTGGAGTCCGCTCCACGGGCGCCCTTTTTTCGGCTGCCACAAGGCGATTGAAATGAGGAATCATCATGTCTCGACTTGAGGCGATCATGCTGGTGGCGCTGGGCTTTGTCCTGGCCACACTGATTGCGTTGTTTGTCGGTCGCGGCATGTGGGCGCTTGCGATCAAGGCCTCGAGGCGAGGCGAGGAGCGTGACCGGCCATCCGAGCTTGCCCGCGTTCAAGCAGACCGCGACCAGCTAAGGGCCGAGTGCGCCATCCTGTCGCGCAAATTTGAACTGCGCTTGAAAGATATCAAATCCCGGCTGGCGGAGCAGGCGGCTGAAATTTCGCGCAATCGCAACCGCATCGAACGCCTGCTGGAGGACATCGATGCGCGCGACGTGGCGGTCAACAGGGCAAATGCCGATCTTGAGGCAAACAGCGCCCAACTCGAACTCCTGGAGGCCAGGCTTGCCCATCGCACCGCCAGCTTGCAAAAGCTCGAGGAACAGCTTGGTGATCGCGACAAGGTCATCAACGGCAGGCACCTCGAACTGACCGTGTCCCACGCCCTGAACGGCCGACCGCGATCGCCAGATCGACGCGCTGCACGCCACGGCGGCCGACCCAGAAGCCACATCCGCCGGCAACGAAGCGGAATCCGCCTCGGCCGATGAATGGCGCATCGCGCATGGATCTTCACTCACATCCTGACAAGCTTGTCGTGCCACCACAGCCTGGCCTCCTTGCGGGTGTTCTTGCCTTGGCCGACCCTTTGGTGTGAGCAATTCTGCACAGACCTCCTTCGAGAAAAGGTGTATTCTGAATCAAATAACTAACGTAGGGGTGTCGAAGCGGCATTGAATATCGCTGCCATCCCAAACCTGACAGGGAACCAAAATGGCCAGGACAGCTAGATCCAATCTGCCGTCGATCACCGCCGGCGAAGGCGGTCTCAACCGCTATCACGTCGAGATACGCCGCTTTCCCATGCTGCGGCCGGATGAGGAATACACCCTCGCCAAGCAATGGCGCGAGGACGGCGACCGCGAGGCCGCCCATCGGCTGGTCACCAGCCACCTGCGCCTGGTGGCCAAGATCGCGATGGGCTATCGCGGCTACGGCCTGCCGGTTGCTGAAATCATCTCCGAAGGCAATGTCGGCCTCATGCAGGCCGTCAAGCGCTTCGAACCGGAGCGCGGCTTTCGCCTGGCGACCTATGCCATGTGGTGGATCAAGGCCTCGATTCATGAGTTCATCCTGCGCTCCTTGTCGCTGGTCAAGATGGGAACCACCGCCAGCCAGAAGAAACTGTTCTTCAACCTGAGGAAGGTGAAGGGACATATCCAGGCACTGGAAGACGGCGATCTGCGCCCCGATCAGGTGAGCGAGATCGCCACCCGGCTGAGCGTGCCCGAGGAAGACGTCATCTCCATGAACCGCCGCCTGTCGGGCGATGTCTCGCTCAATTCACCCATCAGGGCCGATGCCGAAGGCGAATGGCAGGACTGGCTGGTCGATGATACCGACAGCCAAGAGACCGTCCTTGCCGAAAGCGAGGAACTGCAGCAGCGCAGGGGCCTTCTCAACAAGGCCATGGGCAAGCTCAACGACCGCGAACGCCGCATCTTCAAGGCCCGCCGCCTCGCCGAGGACCCCCTGACGCTGGAAGACCTCTCGAAGGAATTCGGCGTGTCGCGCGAGCGCATTCGCCAGGTCGAGGTACATGCCTTCAGGAAGGTGCAAAAGTCCATGCGCACCACCATGCGCGAGACTATTGAAGCCGCGGCCTGATCGGCGAACCGACGCAATTGCCGGATCATGGACGGTTGGGCCGGCCCCATGAAGTGAGCAATTCTGCACAGACCCGGCGCGCGTCTCCAGCTAGCGTGCAGCTTGGGTTTGGCATCGGTGCGGTTGGCATACGATTTCGAAGGATGCGAAAATGAACATGTCGGGCGAAAGTCTGCTCATCATATTGGTCGTCGGCCTGGTTGCCGGCTGGCTGGCCGGCCAGATCGTGCAAGGTACAGGGTTGGGGATCATCGGCGATATCGTCGTTGGCATTCTCGGCGCCTTCATCGGTAGCTGGGTGCTGCCTCGGCTCGGCATCCATCTCGGATCGGGAATTGTCTCTGCGATCATCAACGCCACCATTGGCGCCATCATCCTGCTCTTCGCCATCAGGCTGGCTCGCGGCGGCGGCGGCTGGCGCGGCAGATGGGCCAGGCGCTGATGTCTTCGACACCGCGGGCTGTTGCGCCTATGGTCGCATCGTAGAATGGCGATCGAATTTCCCAATGTCAGCCGCAGGTTCGATGCGACGCGGCGCTGCGTTCGTTTTTCCGGCTATGACGGCGCCATGGAAAAGTCGTTTTTCATCGAGCAGGAAGCGATCTGGCACCTGCACTCGGAATCGACGCAGGACGAAAGGGCCCTGCTCGATGCCTTCGATCGGCATCGCGATCGCATCTATGCGATTGCCGCCCGGGTCTACGGCAAACGCCGCGAAGGCTCCTACACCCTGACAGCCGCCGACTTCAAATAAAGCTGCAACACGCATGTCCGGTTCATATGAAGCCGGACCGAAAGTCCCCGTCAGGCCTTCACGCCGCGTAGCCCGGTGGCGGGTTCGGTGACCACGGCACTGACTTCCCTGGCCGCTTCGCGCAGGCAATGGTCGATCGCATCCGCAAGTGACTTGACCTTGGCGTCGACAGGAATGTTGTCGACAATGGCCTTGTGGTGCACATCATCATCATCGTGTTTCCAGAACCCGCCGAGCAGGTGCCCGCCGGGCAGGATGCGCCGCAGGCGCCGAACGAGGAATTTCAGATAGGCACCACGGTGCTCGACATCGAGGAGGGAAATGCACACGAGTTTGACACCGGTGATCTCGACAATCTGCATATGGTTGACGGAGACCTCGGCCATGCGCATCAATTTCGGCTTGAAACCCTGATGCTGCAGGAGCTGCACGAGAATGATCGCCCCCAGTTCATCGAGCGCCGATTGCCCGGCAATGCAGATAATGGCGCCTTCCTCGCGCCATGAATCGGGAAGTATGGCAGCCGTCTCGGACGTCCGCTTGCTGCGTTCAGTCAGTTCCTCCGACAACGACTCGATCATGCTCAACGCCGCATCGCGGATTTCGGGCAGGCGTGTTGGCGCCAGCTTGTGCAGGTCGGCATCGGTCTGGGCGAGCCGCAGGCCATCCATCACCACGTTGTCGTAATAGTCGATGAGCGGCATGTCCCTCAGAAGCCTCTCGGCCTGTTCGGCCGCTTCGTGGGGGTCGTTGGCCAGCATGCGCTGATAGAAGCCCTGTGACGGCGTCAGGGGCGGTGCGCCGCCCAACAGGACGTTGAGGAATTTGAGCCCTTCCACATGGCTGCCAAGCACCACCAGCACAGCCGTCAGCGGCACCGCCAGCAGCAGGCCGATGGGTCCCCACAGCAGCGTCCAGAAGGCGGCCGACAGCTAGATGGCGAGCGAGGACAAGCCGGTCGAGGAGCTTTGCAGCAACGGTTCGACGATCACATTCATGAGGGCTTCGGCAACCAGATAGAGTGCCACGACGGATCCGAGCATGAACCAGCCGGGCGCCACGGCCGCCGACAACAACACCGGAATGGCAGCGGCGATCAATACCCCCACCATGGGCATGAAGCGCATCAGCATCGCCAGGATGCCCCACAGAATTGGACTAGGCACACCGATCGACCAAAGGCCGAGACCGATGACAAGGCCGAATCCTGCATTGATCACCACGAGCGTCAGGAAATAGGAACTGAGGCGCCGGCCGGCTTCGTTGAGGGCCGTGGTTGTGCGTTCGAGGTCGTGTGCGCCCATGAGCCGAATGGCGCGGTCGCGCACGTCATTCTGCTTGAGAAGCAGGAAGATGACGAACACGATGATGATACCTACCGTCGCTAGCGGTGATAGGGTGACCGAAATGATCGATTCTATCTGCTGCAGGGCGGTGGGCGGCGGCATGTGGACTTCCACCGGAATGGGCCTGGGGACGTCCTGGCCCAATTGCGGCCTGCCACGAGGCTGCGGAACGGGCTGACTATCGATGCCGCCCTTGTCGAGTTCTTTCTGCAGATCCTTCAGGGTATTGCTGGCCCGGTCCAGCGTGCCGCCCCGGGTGCCGGTCAATCTGTTGAAAGCCCGGACCTTTTCCTTGAGTGCCGCCTGATAGCGGGGCAGCTCTGTACCGAGCTGCGTAACCTGATTGGTGACGACCGCGCCAGCCACGAAGATGATCAAAAAGGCCAGCAGAACCGTGAGAGCCACGGCGAGCGGCTGCGGCAGCCCGGGGCGCCTGAGGAAGTCAACAACCGGCGAAAGCGACAGTGCGAGCAGCACCGAGATGGCCAGTGGCACAAAAAGATCACTGCCGAAATACAACATCGCCACGACGATGACGCCGATAACGGACTTCTCGAAAACACCGCCCGCGCCGATGCCACTGAAGTGGCTATCGAGCCCGCCCGGCGGCTCACGGACGGCATCGAACATTGGACCTCCTCGACCGTTTGGAACCCATGGGCGACGCCGGCGCGGTGCAATGCTGCGCTGCCCTTTTCTTGACGTCGCGCCTCAGCTCTTGCGCGTTATCGATCTGGCCAGCACGTATCCGACGGCCGCCACCAGCCCGAGCGAAGCGATGCCGCCAGGCAGTCCCTGGCTGGCCGTGGCGGCTGCAACGGTTGCGGTGGGACTGATCGATGCCCGGCTTGCGGCGCGGCGTCGGCGCGCCTGCATCAGCAAGGTCAGAAGGTAGCCAAGTACGGTAATCACGGCATACAGGCTCGCCATCGCCACGCTTGTCTCAATGGCACTATGCGTCTGGGCGAGATACAGAAACGCCGCCGCCGTTAGAAAGCCTGTGGCCGTGAGACCGCAGACGATGAGCACGGCAAACGCCGCAGCCCCCAGCAGCATGCGATGCACGGCATCGGCAATGCCCTGCTTGGCCATTGCCCAGCCGGTTGCCAATAGCAACGGGTTCATGCGCGGCGGCAACTGAGAAGACCGGCGGCAAAGCCCACCCCGAGCGCGGCGAGAAGGGCCATCATCGGATTGCGCGCAATCTGCGCTTCCAGTTGGCCGCTAGCTGCCTGCGCGATGTTGATTGCATCTTTGCCGATGGTCGCTGCATCGCGATAAATCTCCTGACCGGCATCATTTGCCTTGCGGGCAGCGCCGCTGGCTGCTTCGTGCGCCTGCAATTTGGCGCTGGCAGCGCTTTCCGAGGCCAGTCGCGCCACAGTCCTAGAAAGCGTCGCAATGTCTGCATGCAGACGCTCCAGGTGTTGGGCAATATCGTCAGACGTCTCGATCATGGACTTGCGTGCCATTAAAATCTCCTTACCTTGAAATGTTCATGCTAGATCCATCCCCATCTCGGAGCTGTACAGAATTGATCACGTCAGTGCGCTTCAGTCGCGGCGGATGCTGCCCGCAAGCAGCGCATCCGATCGAGCGAGGCACGGCAGCCGATAGTCAAAGGCCCCGCGACCCTTTCGGGGCACGGGGCCTCAAGGTGCCGAGCTTGCCTTTTCAGGCAATGTTCTGCTGCATCGCCGCCAGTACATCCGTGGTCGACGTCGAAGAAGCGATGCAAAGTGCCAGCGGGCAAGGGATATCCCTTGCCGCCAGCGTCGCAGTTAGCTCAGAACCTTCAGATTTTCCGCTGCCAGCTTGCCACTCTTTTGATCAGTAACGAGTTCGAAGCCCACTTTCTGGCCTTCGTTGAGCGAGCTCAAGCCAGCGCGCTCGACGGCCGAGATGTGGACAAAGGCATCCTTGGAGCCGTCTTCCGGTTCGATGAAGCCAAAACCCTTGGCGGCGTTGAAGAACTTTACAGTGCCAGTAACCATAGTCTTTACCTCTAACAATAGTGTTGATGCCGCGTGCCACACCAAGCGGCACACGGTCAACTCACCGCTCACATTGTCGGGGGTATACAAGGTTAATCGGCGAACCGGCTAATTAGGTAGCACCAAACAAATGCAACACGTGCTTCTAAATATGGGTAAGGGTGGCGGAATTACAATGCCCCATGTGCTGCATCGAGGTCGTCGGGAAACTATCGCTCGCTACGGCTGTGCGCGAACGCGCAATGGCCGCTTTCCTCACGCCGCCCACTTCAGTACGGTGGCGACGGCTGTGCCGATCTCGGAAGGCGAGGCGGATATTGCCGGCTAAGAATATATCGGCATTGGATCGAGGCTGTGTGGAAACGCGTTGATCTGTTGGTTTGATTCCCGATTGGGGGATCCGGATGAAGCGGTTCATTGAGGGTGAGGATCGGCGGCAAGCGACGCTGCTGCCCGACAGCCTGGAAGACTATGTGACGGAGGACAATGCGGCCCGAGTTGTTGACGTCTTCATTGACGAACTGGACCTGCAAGCGCTGGGCTTTGCCGGCGTTGTGCCGGAGGTGACCGGTCGGCCGGCTTATCATCCCGCGACGCTTTTGAAGATCGACCTTTACGTCTATCTCAACCACATCCAGTCGAGCCGGCGGCTCGAACGCGAGACGCAGCGCAACATCGAGTTGATGTAGCTGACGGGCCGACTGATGCCAGACTTCAAGACGATCGCTGACTTCCGCTGCGACAATGGCCCGGCCATCCGCGTGGGCTGCGCGCAGTTCGTGGTGCTGTGCCGCCAGTTCAGCCTGTTCACCCGGGCTGTTGTTGCCATCGACGGCAGCAAGTTCAAGGCGGTCAGCAGCCGCGACAAGAACTTCACGGCGGCCAATGTTGCCAAGCGCATCGAGCAGGTCGAGGCGAGCATTGCCCGCTGCCTCACTGCCCTGGATCGCGCCGACCGGCAGGACGATGACCTGGTCGAGGCAACGACAGGACGCCTCAAGGAGAAGATCGAGGGTCTGTGCCAGCAGATGCAGTCGCTCAGGGAGATGGGCAAGCAGGTTGAGGTCTCGCCCCAAAGTCAGGTGTCTCTGAGTGATCCCGATGCCCGCGCGATCACGACCAGCGGCAAGTGTACCGGTATCGTCGGCTACAACATACAGATCGCGGTCAATGCCGAGCATCATCTGATCGTTGCCCACGAGGTGACCAACAGCGGCAATGAACGGGCGTAACTGACCGGGATGGGCAGAAAGGCCCGCGAGGCGGCAGGAATGCGCGGAGGTCACGGTGCCGGCCGACAGAGGCTATTACAGTGGCGACGAGGTGCTGGCCTGCGAGGGCACGGACATTCTACCGGCCATCCCCAAGTCGCAGACCTGCGGCAATGCCGGGCGTGGCCTGTTCACCGTAGCTGACTTCATCTACGACCCTGACAACGACCGCTACACCCGCCCGGCAGGCAAGTATCTCACCAAGGGAAAGGTGCGCTCGGACCGCCGCGACAATATTGACCATTATCGCAATCTCACCGCCTGCGCGGCCTGCACGCTCAAGCCTGCATGCACACCCGACAAGCTCAAGCGCCTGAAGTCCTGGCAGCACGAGGGCGTGCTCGACAAGATGCAAGCCAGGCTCGAACGCATGCCCGAGGCCATGGCCATCCGCCGGCAGACCGTCGAACATCCCTTCGCCACACTCAAGGCCTGGATGGGTAGCACCCATTTCCTAACCAGGGCGCTCGAAGAGGTCAAAACCGAGATGAGCCTGTAGGTGCTGGCCTACAACATGAAGCGTATGATCAACATCTTCGGCGTCAGGCTGCTGATGCGGGCCGTCGCGGTCTGATCACGCCCACCTGCCAGCGTGCGCCATCCGTGTGGGGAAAAAGAACGCCGCCCCGCTTCGACAATTCCGCGACCGCGTTTCCACACGGCCTCGGCCAGATGCCGACATTCCATCACCTTGATGGTGGCCGGATTCAAAATCGGCCCCACGGGGCTCCCCTCAAAGGCTGATGATGGCAAGGGGGCCCAGGGAATGTGGCGGCGCCGCTGCGTCCAATAGCAAAGAGCCGCCCCGATTTCGGGACGGCTCCTGCCATCAGTCGTGTCGGACGTGTGGACCTAAAAGTCCATACCACCCATGCCGCCACCGGGCATACCCTGGGAAGCGGACTCTCGCTTCGGCCGTTCCGCCACCATGGCCTCGGTGGTGATCAGCAGGGCAGCGACCGAAGCCGCGTCCTGCAGCGCCACGCGTACAACCTTGGTCGGATCGACGATGCCGGCGGATACCATGTCGACATAGGTTTCGCTCTGCGCATCGAAGCCGTAGCTGCCCGACTTCTCGAGCACCTTGCCAACCACGATCGAGCCTTCGACGCCGGCGTTCTCGACGATCTGGCGGATAGGGGTTTCCAGCGCCTTGGCCACGATGTTGATGCCGGCCTGAATGTCGGCGTTGTCGGACTTCAAAGATTCGACAGCCTTCTTGGCGCGCAACAGGGCAACACCGCCGCCTGGTACGATGCCTTCCTCGACTGCCGCGCGGGTGGCGTGCAGCGCATCATCGACGCGATCCTTGCGCTCCTTCACCTCGATCTCGGTGGCGCCGCCGATCCTGATGACAGCAACACCGCCCGCGAGCTTTGCCAGACGCTCCTGCAGCTTCTCACGATCGTAATCGGAGGTGGTGTCCTCGATCTGCGCCTTGAGCTGAGTGATGCGCGCCTGAATGGCGGCTTTCTTGCCGTTGCCATCAACGATGGTGGTGTTTTCCTTGTCAATGCTTACCCGCTTTGCACGGCCGAGCATGTCGAGCGTCACGTTCTCGAGCTTGATGCCGAGATCCTCTGAGATCACCTGGCCACCGGTGATGGTGGCAATATCTTCCAGCATCGCCTTGCGGCGATCACCAAAGCCCGGCGCCTTGACGGCAGCGACCTTGAGCCCGCCACGCAGCTTGTTGACCACCAGCGTAGCCAAAGCCTCGCCTTCCACGTCCTCGGAGATGATGAGGAGCGGACGCGATGATTGCACGACGGCCTCGAGGATCGGTAACAGGGCCTGCAGGTTCGAGAGCTTCTTCTCGTGCAGGAGGATGTGCGGATCGTCGAGTTCGACAATCATTTTCTCGGCGTTGGTAATGAAGTAGGGCGAGAGATAGCCACGGTCGAACTGCATGCCCTCCACAATGTCGAGTTCGGTCTCCATACCCTTGGCTTCCTCAACCGTGATGACGCCTTCGTTGCCGACCCTGGCCATCGCCTTGGCAATCATCTGGCCGATTTCAGCCTCGCCGTTGGCCGAGATTGTGCCAACCTGGGCGATTTCGTCGGAGGTCTTGATCTTCTTCGACAGCTTCGCCAGATGTTCGACGGTCGTCTCCACGGCCATCGCGACACCGCGCTTGAGATCCATCGGGTTCATGCCGGCGGCTACCGACCGGGCACCTTCACGGACAATGGCCTGGGCGAGAACGGTGGCTGTCGTGGTACCGTCGCCGGCAATATCGCTGGTCTTGGAAGCGACCTCGCGAAGCATCTGGGCGCCCATGTTCTCGAACTTGTCCTCAAGCTCGATTTCCTTGGCGACCGTGACGCCATCCTTGGTGGTGCGGGGGGCGCCGAAGGATTTGTCGATCACCACGTTGCGGCCCTTGGGGCCGAGCGTTACCTTCACGGCGTTGGCGAGGATGTCGACACCGCGCAGCATGCGATCGCGGGCATCAGCGCCGAATTTGACGTCTTTGGCAGACATGGAAAATTTCCTTTTGAAACAAGATGCGGATAGACGGTTCGAGCGTGGGTCAGGCGGCCTTCTTCACAGCCGGTTTGCCTTCGATCACGCCCATGATGTCGGATTCCTTCATGATCAAGAGTTCTTCGCCATCGAGCTTGACCTCGGTGCCCGACCACTTGCCGAAAAGCACGACGTCGCCGGCCTTGACATCGATGGGAACGAGCTTTCCCGCCTCGTCGCGCGCACCGGGGCCGACGGCGATCACTTCGCCCTGCATGGGCTTTTCCTGGGCGGTGTCGGGAATGATGATGCCGCCCCTGGATTTGGTGTCTTCTTCGACACGGCGGACGACAACACGGTCATGTAGCGGGCGGAATTTCATGCGTAGACTCCTTGGCGTGAGCTGGTTTCCCGGAAGCCAAGCTCCCGCGGTCGGCGTGTCTGGTTGCGCATCAAGTTTTTGGGAGAGCGGCATTGGCACTCATGCGACGAGACTGCCAATGTATCCACCATACATGGTGTGCCGCCTGACAACTAACAAGGCTGAAGAGCGATCTATTATTCACTGCCTGCATCCGGCACGCCTCGAAGCGCGCAACATCGGCCACTCTGTCACCTCAAGCGAAGTGCCAGACGGCGAGGGTCAGGACAATCAGCATCAATGCTGCCACCCAAAACAAGACGGTGCCGGGTAGTTTACCGTATATGCCTGCTGGTTCGGGCGCATGGCGCGCGCTTCCTCTCACCGACCTGATCGATGATCCAAGCTCAGACAGGCGGGGATGGCCCGTCGCCAGTGGCACGCCCTGCGGCGAGGCCGGGGCGCCTGGTTTCGTTGGCTGCGGAGTGATCTGCTGGCGGCGGGGGTGCAGCAAGGCGGGGTCGATCTCGACCGCGATGTCGGCTGCTTCCAGGCGGGTCAGCATATCGACGAGTTCCTCTGATGTCATGCTTTCGACCGGCAAGACTTGCTGAATGTCGTCGGTCTTCAGGCCCCCGTGCCGTCGTCCCTGCTCCACCAGCCGGTCAAATAATTCGGGCGAAATCATGGCTTTGCCTTCCACGTGCATCACTACGGACTGGTCAGCGCCGTCAACGGGCTGCTGTCGGCCGATACTGGCCGGGTTTCCTCAGACCTCCAGGCAGGCGATGAGGGCGCAGGGATCCATGACCGGTACCGTCCTGGTCGGCCAGATCTGGTTCTTCTCGATGTTGGTCATGTGGGCTTGATCGTATGCGGCAGTCTCGTCGTGCCAGAGATTCAGAACGACGAAGCCTGCGGCAAGGCTCAGCGCGACGGCCATTGCCAGGTTGATTGACCTGCTCATAGTCGGCCCATAACAAGCAGCACCACGACGACGATGAGAATGATGCCGATGACACCGACGCCGCCATGCCCGAAACCGTAACCGTAACCCCCGAAACGGCCGGAAAAGCCGCCCAGCAGGAAGATGATGAGAATAATGGCGAGGATGAGTCCGAGTGACATGACTGGTCTCCTGTTGATGTCGAAAACGTACCGGCAAACGCAATGCGATCCCGGATTGCCTCGACCTGAACGGGGCGGCGGCCAATTGGCGGTACCGACCGGATGGCAGCAGCGCCGCGCCGCTTCTGCATTAGCTCGTCAACCGCCGGACCAGGCCAGATATGCTGCAATGGAGCCACATGCGGACATGGTCGCGATTACCCCGAAGAGCACCATGTACAGGAAGTGAACATCGGCGTGAGGCTTTACAGCACTCTTTGTCTGTCGCAAATGCCATCCGCCTGGCATTAACCTTGACGGTGCGCGGTGTACAATCGACGTGGACATCTTAGTGTCCTCCACGCACGTCATTTGTGCATCCCGTAGCGCTTGTGCCTTGAGCCAGATCAATACGCATCTATCGAAATCCTCTGCCGCCTGGACCGACGCCAGGTTGATGTTGCATGCCAGACACAGACGCGAACCACTCGGTCTGTGCAGAATTATTCACGTCAGGCGACCGGCCCGACTGTCCTGGCCCCATTCTGGAACAGGGCACGCGATAGGGAGCGGCTCCCGCCTATCGGGGAGAGTGGCGAGAGCCGCCAGACGGTCTTTCCAGGAGCGGGGGCAATCCGGAAAGACCGGGCACGCGACGCGGGAATGGGCGATTGCGCACGCCAGACAGGCGTGATGGTCGACCGGCCGGCGTCACGCCGACGCAGACCGGACAAATCTATTTTGACTTGATCGCATCTTTCAGGCCGCCGACGGCGTTCTGGACCTTGCCCTCGACTTCGTCGGCCCGGCCGTCAGCTTCCAGTTTGGCGTCGCCGATCGCCTGGCCGAGCGCCTGCTTGGCGGCGCCCTTCAGTTGTTTGGCCGATCCCGCGACCCTGTCCCTGTCCATGTTTTTGTGCTCCACAATTTTGATCATAATAACCGGCTACGTTGCAGCAAACTGTTCAATTTTGCTCATGACCGTGGTGTGAGCCCCCATCACGATCCAGTCATGGGTAGAGTCTCGGCGGCATGATTGCCCTGTCGGGCGAGGGTGGCGGCGAATGCATCGCTCATGGCGAGCCAACATGTCCCACCGTGAGCCAGCCGATTGTCAGCTACCCGATGCCTCACCGCCTGCGCTCTACTGGACCACGACAAGCGGTATCGGGATGACTACGCGCGGAACGGAAATCAACCACCACGGAGAGGCACACCAATAGCCGCAATATTGGTGGGTACGTGTGGCAACCACGAAAGGAAGTCTCGGAAGGATCTGCTAAGTGTTTGAAAAACATGGCGCACCCGACAGGATTCGAACCTGTGACCTCTGCCTTCGGAGGGCAATGCGTGCGATGGTTGGCCCATCAACCCCACCAAATTAGTTAGGCTGGGTGAATATTTGCAATTCCACGCTGTATCGGTCGGCGCAATAGCTCAGCGGCGGGGGGTAGACCCTCAAACAAGAGGTCGGCCCAAATCTGTGACAGCTCTCGCCGCCGTTGCAGATGAGCTGCGCGATTATAGGCACCTTCCACCCGATCCTTCGGCGTGTGTGCCAGCATGAGGTCAATGATGCGGCTATCAGCGGGGAACCGCTCATTCATGACGCTCGAAAACGTCGCCCGCCAGCCATGTGGAACATGCCGATGGTGATAGCCGGCCCGGTTCAGGAGGTAGCCGATTGCATTCTCGCTCATCGGCTTGTGGGCATGTCGGCCATTGGGGAAAACCAGCGGCCCGCGACCTGTAAGCTTGCGTACTGTGGCAATCACATCGAGCGCTTGCCGCGACAGCGGGACCGGGTGATCGCGCGCCTCATCGTCTTTCAGATGCAGGCGCAGCTTCATTCTCTCCGCCGGCACGATCCAGACGGGGTCGTCGGGGTCAATGTGATCAAGCTCCGACCAAGGGGTTCTGATGAGCGCGCCAGGACGCAGTGCTGTCAGTGCCAGCAGGCGCAATGCAAGCTTTGTCACCGGGCTTGCTGGTGTGGACTCTGCCCGACGAAGAATTTCTCTGGCACCGTCGAGATCGGTGACGGCCGGCTGACGTCCCCGCTTGAGTGGGGCCATGGCCTTCTGGACAATGGTGGCCGGGTCACTCTCGCCACGACCGGAGGCGATTGCGTAGACGAAGACTGCCGACATCCGTTGACGAATGCGCCGTGCAGTCTCGATTGCAGGGCGGGCTTCGATCGTGCGGAGCAGCTGCAGAACCTGCGGAGCGGTGATTTCACGTATCGGAACACTGCCGAACGTAGGAAACACATCTCGCTCAAGAGAATGAACAACATCGTTGGCATGCACCGGCACCCAGGTCGGCTCCTGCAACGCGTGCCATTCGCGAGCGATCGCTTCAAAGGTGTCCCCGGACGATATCCTGGCTTGTTCACGCTTTTCCTTGCGCTTATGAGCCGGGTTTACATCGTTGGCGAGTTGCCTCTTGGCATCATCACGCTTGAGGCGCGCATCGTGGAGGCTGACGGCAGGATATCGTCCGAAGCTAAGCGTCTGACGTTTACCGACATAGCGATAGTCCATGCGCCACAGTCGACCGCCAGAGGGCGACACATAGAGATAGAGTCCCCCGGCATCGGCCAGTTTGTAAGCCTGCTCGCGTGGCTTGGCATTCCTGACGGTCACATCGGTCAGCGGCATGTGACGGTATTTCCATGCATAGACGACGGTATGTCAGTAATTTATACCGTCAAAAATGCAGGATGTCGATGCACGCTACTGGATCATATCGGACAACAGTATCGACCAGTATCTCTAATGGAGGTAAGATATTTCTTTGGAAAAACGCGCTCATTTTGAATCTTGATGCACGGTGGTGCACCATCGCGGACGCTTGCCTCTTGAAATTGGATGGCGGAGAGGGTGGGATTCGAACCCACGGTACCCGCAAAGGTACAACGGTTTTCGAGACCGCCCCGATCGACCACTCCGGCACCTCTCCGCTAAGAGACCCTTATCATCGCCATGTGGCCTGTGGGAGGCGTTCTGATAGCGCGGCGCGTGACCATTGCCAACCCCAACTTGCGTGCAGGTCGCCCGTCAGAGGGGACTTTTACCTGTTTTTCTTGACAATCGGTCCCATGCAACCCTATAGAGCCCGCCAACGGGCGGAGGGCCATTGCGGTCCCCCGCCTCAATTGCGCTGTTTCAGGCTCGATAAAAACAACAACAAGCAAAGTTCGCCCTCATTTTCCGCCAGGGGATCAGAGGGCGGCGCCGACGGACGCGGGCAGAGAAAAGAAGGAAGACCATGTACGCCATCATCAAGACCGGCGGCAAGCAGTACCGCGTCGCCCCCGACGATACCCTCGAGGTCGAGCGCCTGCCCGGCAATGCCGGCGACACCGTCGAGATCGCAGAAGTTCTCATGATCGCCGGCGACGACGGGATCGAGGTCGGCGCACCATTTGTCGCCGGGGCCACCGTCAGCGCCGAACTCGTCGCCCAGACCCGCGGCGACAAGATCATCATTTTCAAGAAGCGCCGGCGCAAGCATTACCGCCGCCGCCAGGGCCACCGTCAGGACCTGACCCTCCTCAAGGTGACCGCCATCAACTCAGCCGGCGCCAAGAAGCCGGCCAGGAAGGCCGCCGCCAAGCCGGCTGCCGAAGACGCCCCCGCCGCCGCAGCCGGCGACCAGGCCTAAGAGACAAGGAGCGACATCAATGGCTCACAAGAAAGCAGGCGGTTCCTCCCGCAACGGCCGCGACTCGGCCGCCCAGCGCCTCGGCGTCAAGAAGTTCGGTGGCGAAGCCGTCATCCCCGGCAACATCATCGTGCGCCAGCGCGGCACCCAGTTTCACCCCGGCTCAGGCGTCGGCATGGGCAAGGACCACACCATCTTCGCCAAGCTGAACGGCAAGGTGACGTTCACCACGACACGCGGCGGGCGCAGCTTCATTTCCGTCGTGCCGATGCCGGCGGGCGAATAAGCGAGCGGCGCGCTGCCAGCCCGCCGGCTCATCCGACCCGGCGGCTGAAGGCCAAGGCCATTCGATACGCTGACGGGGAGATGGTGAGCCATCTCCCCGTTTTCCGTTTCAGGTGCCTCAAATGCCCGAGCAAGACACGATCACCATCAAGACAGAACGCCTGGTGCTGCGCCCGCTGACGCTCGCCGATGCCGCACGCCTTGCACGCCTTGCCGATCACGCCGAAATCGCCAGCAAGCTTGCGACCATGCCGCACCCCTATGATGAAAGGGACGCCCTCGACTTCATCACCCGGGTCCGCGCCGCCCCCGCCGGGGCGGCCTGCTTTGCCATCACGCTGAAGGATGAAGGCGGACTCATCGGCACCTGCGGCTATGGCCCGGCCCACGGGCGGCCGGGCGACACTCCGCCCGAAACCGATTTCGGCTACTGGCTCGGCCTCGACTATTGGGGTAAGGGCTATGCCACCGAAGCGGCAGGGGCGGTTGTGGCCCATGCCTTCGAGAGGTCGGGTATCGCCGTGCTCACCACCGACTACCAGATAGGCAATGAGGCATCGAAGCGGGTGCTGGTGCGCCTGGGCTTTCGCCTCCTCGGTGCCCGCCGCCGCCACTCGCTGGGTTCCGGCGGCGAGGTCGAGACCATGCAGGTGGAGCTGGCCGAAAAGGATTGGCGCGCCAGCCGGGGGGCGGGGCGATGAAGTTTCTCGACCAGGCCAAGATCTATGTCCGCTCCGGCGATGGCGGGGCAGGCGCTGTCTCCTTCCGGCGCGAAAAGTTCATCGAGTTCGGTGGCCCCGACGGCGGCGACGGCGGGCGCGGCGGCCATGTCTGGGTGGAGGCCGTCGATGCCCTCAACACCCTCATCGACTATCGCTACCAGCAGCATTTCAAGGGCAAGACGGGCGGCCACGGCATGGGCGCCAACCGCACCGGCAAGAACGGCGCCGATGCGGTGCTCAAGGTGCCGGTGGGAACCCAGGTCTATGCCGAGGACAACGAGACACTGATCGCCGACCTCACCGAGGTGGGCCAAAGGGTGCGCCTTTTGCGCGGCGGCAATGGCGGCTTCGGCAATGCCTATTTCAAGTCCTCCACCAACCGCGCCCCTCGCCACGCCAATCCCGGCCAGGAAGGCGACGAGATGTGGATATGGCTGCGCCTCAAGCTCATCGCCGATGCCGGCCTCGTAGGCCTGCCCAATGCCGGCAAGTCGACGCTCTTGGCCGCCGTTTCGGCCGCCCGCCCGAAGATCGCCGATTATCCCTTCACCACGCTGCACCCGCAGCTCGGCGTTGTCGCGGTGGGCAATGCAAGCTTCGTTCTCGCCGACATCCCCGGCCTGATCGAAGGGGCCCACGAGGGGGCGGGGCTCGGCGACCGCTTCCTCGGCCACGTCGAGCGCTGCGCCGTGCTGTTGCATCTGATCGATGCGACCGACCCCGACCCGGCTGCCAACTGGAAGACCATCCGGGCTGAGCTCAAGGCCTATGGCGGGGCACTGGCGGAGAAACCGGAGATCGTTGCCCTCAACAAGGCCGATGCCCTCGGCAGCGAAGAATTGAAGAAGGTGGTCGCCGCCTTCAGGCGCCGCACCAGGCTGACGCCGCTGGTCATCTCCGGCGTCTCGGGCCTCAATGTCCGCTCCACCATGGGCAAGTTGCTCGACATGGTACGCGAGGCCCGCAATCCGGCAAAGGCCGGGGCGGACGGAGAAGCGGCATGGCGGCCCTGAACGCCCGCCTCACCGGCGCCCGCCGCCTGGTGGTGAAGATCGGCTCGGCGCTGCTGGTCGATCAGGCATCGGGGCGGCTGCGCCAGTCGTGGCTGGAGACGCTTGCTGCCGATATTGCCGGCCACCGCGCTGCCGGAGCCGAAGTGCTGGTGGTGTCGTCGGGCGCCATCGCACTCGGGCGCCGCATTCTCGACCTGCCGGCCGGCATTCTCAAGCTGGAGGAAAACCAGGCCGCTGCCGCCGTTGGCCAGATCGCCCTGGCCCATGCCTGGCAGCAGCATCTCGCCCGCCACGATCTCATTGCCGGCCAGATCCTCTTGACCCTCAACGACACCGAGGAGCGCCGCCGCTATCTCAATGCCCGCGCCACCCTCAACACCCTGCTGCGCCAGGGGGCGGTGCCGGTGATCAACGAGAACGACACGGTCGCCACTTCGGAAATCCGCTACGGCGACAACGACCGGCTGGCGGCGCGCGTCACCTCGATGATGGCGGCCGACTGCCTGGTGCTGCTCTCCGACGTCGACGGTCTCTATACCGCCCCGCCCGGTGCGCCCGGCGCCACCCACATCCCCGAGGTGAGGGAGATCACCGCCGACATCGAGGCGATGGCCGGTAAACCGGTCTCCGGCATCGGTTCGGGCGGTATGGTCACCAAGATCGAGGCTGCCCGCATCGCAACCGGCGGTGGCGCCTCGATGGTGATTGCAGCGGGCGCCCCCGACCATCCGCTGAGGCGCATTGCTTCAGGCGAGCGCTGCACCTGGTTCGTATCCGCCGCCGAGCCGGTCGCCGCCCGCAAGCGCTGGATCGCCGGCACCCTCATTCCGGTCGGTCGGCTGGTGGTCGATGATGGCGCCGCCGGTGCCCTGAAACGCGGCAAGAGCCTGCTGCCCGCCGGGGTCGTCCGCATCGAAGGTCACTTCTCGCGCGGCGATGCGTTGAGTATTGTGACGGCTTCGGGCCTTGAGGTCGCCCGGGGCCTGAGCGCCTACGACCACGCCGAAGCCGAACGCATCGCCGGCAGGCGCTCGGGCGAGATCGAGGCGCTGATCGGCTACAGGGGACGTGACGAGATGGTTCACCGCGACGATCTCGTGCTGTTGGGGAAAAGCGGATAATGACCATGGCGAGCCAACGCGACGATCTTGCCGCCGATATGGGCCGCCTCGCAGCCGCCGCCCGGCGTGCCGCGAAATCTTTGGCAGCGGCCAGCAGCGAGGCCAAGAACGCCGCCCTCATCGCCATGGCCGCCAACATTCGCGCCGCTCAAGGCCGCATCGCCGAAGCCAACGCCCGCGACGTGGCACTGGCAAAGAACCAGAACCGCACCCACGCCCACATCGACCGCCTTACCCTGACACCCGAACGCATCGAGGCCATGGCGAAGGGCCTGGAGGATATCGCCGGCCTGCCCGACCCGGTGGGCGCGGTGATGGCCAGATGGACGCGACCCAACGGCTTGCAGATATCCCGCGTGCGGGTGCCCATCGGGGTCATCGCCATCGTCTATGAATCGCGCCCCAACGTCACCGCCGATGCCGGGGCCCTGTGCATGAAGTCGGGCAACGCCGCCATCCTGCGGGGCGGCTCCGACAGTTTTCAGTCCTCCTCGCTCATCGTCGAAGCCCTGCGCGCCGGCCTGCAAGCGGCCGGACTCGATCCCGACGCCATCCAGATGGTGCCGACGTCCGACCGGCGCGCCGTCGGCATGCTGCTGGAGGGGCTGTCGGGCGCCATCGATCTCATCGTACCGCGCGGCGGAAAGAGCCTGGTCGCGCGCGTGCAGGCCGAGGCACGGGTGCCCGTCTTTGCCCACCTGGAAGGCATCTGCCATGTCTACGTGGACAAGGGCGCCGATGCCGGTATGGCCTCAAGCATCGCCGTCAATTCCAAGATGCGGCGCACCGGGGTGTGCGGAGCGGCCGAGACGCTGCTGGTCGACCGCGCCGCCAAGCACCGGTTGCTGGCGCCCGTCATCAAAAGCCTCATCGAGGCGGGCTGCGAAGTGCGCGGCGATGCTGAGGCCTGCGTCGCCGACCCCCGCGTCAAAGTCGCCGGCGAAGAGGACTGGCACAGGGAATATCTCGATGCCGTCATCGCCGTGCGCGTCGTCGACGGGGTGCAAGGTGCCATCGACCACATCGCCCGCTACGGTTCGCAGCACACCGATTCCATCGTCACCGGCAACGAAGCCACGGCGCGGCGCTTCCTTGACGAAGTGGACAGCGCCATCGTGCTGCACAACGCCTCCACCCAGTTTGCCGACGGCGGCGAATTCGGCTTCGGCGCCGAAATCGGCATTGCCACCGGCAAGCTGCACGCCCGCGGTCCTGTCGGCCTGGAACAGCTCACCACCTTCAAGTACCAGGTGCGCGGTTCCGGCCAGGTCAGACCCTGATCCGCCCGGATGGCGCGATTTCCCTTTACCCTGCCGCCGCACGACGGCCTTGCCATCGGCCTGTTCGGCGGTTCGTTCAATCCGCCCCATGCCGGCCATCGCGCCATCGCCGAAGCGGCGCTGAAGCGCCTCGGTCTCGATAGCGTCTGGTGGCTGGTGTCGCCGCAGAACCCGCTGAAGGATCCGCGCGAGACGTCGGACTTCGCCGCCCGCTTTGCCGCCACTGAGGCGATCGCCCGCCATCCCCGCTTCATCGTGTCGGGGATCGAGGGCAGGATCGGCACCCGCACCACCTCAGGGTTCCTCAAGCGCATGGCCCCGGTGCTGGCCCGCGGGCATTTCGTGTGGATCATGGGCGCCAACTCATTTGCCGGCCTTCACCGCTGGAACGACTGGCGTCGCCTGCCTGAGACCTTGCCGCTTGCCGTCTTCGACCGCCCCGGGGCCACCATGGCCGCCCTGTCGTCGCCCGCCGCCCGGCTCCTGGCCAGCTGTCGCCTGCCCGCGCCCGACGCTGCCAGGCTGGCGTTTACTGCGCCGCCTGCCTGGGCCTTTCTCACCCTGCCGCTGCGCAATGAAAGCTCGACCGCACTGCGTCGTTCAGGCGGTACTTGAAACTGTCACACGCTTCCCCCATAGTCGAAGCGTCAGGTATTGAACCCGGAAGGTCTTCGAACAGTCACACCCCGTGCCAAGATCGCGATCTCCACATTCCCTGCACCGCCGGCTCGCCGAGTCGGAGCTTCATCCACGAGGAAACCAGCCCTGCCCGTCCAGACTGCACGCAACGGCGCGCGCAAGCGCCCCGTAACGGACGACGCGTTGCCGAGCCGCAACGCCCCGTCCGCCCTCACCTCCGCCGTCCTCGCAAGCCTTGAGGACGCCAAGGCCGAAAACATCTCCACCCTCGATCTCGATGGCAAGTCGGCGCTGGCCGACCAGATGATCATTGCCTCCGGCCGCTCCAGCCGCCACGTTGCAGCCATCGCGGAACAACTGGTCGAAAAGCTCAAAGGCGCCGGCAGCAAGGATCTGCGCATCGAGGGCCAGCCCCATTGCGACTGGGTGCTGGTCGATGCCGGCGACGTCATTGTCCACATCTTCCGTCCCGAGGTCAGAAGCTTTTACAACCTCGAAAAGCTGTGGTCGCCCGACGCCCCCGTCGAACGGCCCACGGCCTGACCGACCCGCAAACGGCGCATGCGCATCACCATTGCGGCCATCGGCCGCATGAAGGCCGGGCCCGAACATGACCTGACCGAAACTTACCTCGCCCGGTCCCGCGCCATGGGGCGCCAGGCGGGCATTACAGCCGTCGATGCACGCGATTATGGCGAATCGACCACTGCCAGCCCCGACCAGCGCCGCAGCGAAGAGGCGCGCCGGTTGCTGCGGGGGATTGACGCTGAAGCTTTCGTGATCGCCCTCGACGAACACGGCACCGCCATGGCAAGCGAGGCCTTTGCGGCCCGTCTTGCCCGGCTTGTCGCCGCAGGCCGGGCCGAAGCCGCCTTTCTGATCGGCGGCCCGGACGGCCACGACCCCGCCCTCGTTGCCCGCGCCGACCTGGTGCTGGCTTTCGGTCCCATGACCTGGCCGCATCGCCTTGCCCGCGCCATGTTGGCCGAACAGATTTACCGGGCGGTCACCATTTTGGTTAATCATCCGTATCACCGGGCCTGAAGGCGTATTGACGGCGGAGTGATTCGGCGGCCTCGGGCGCGCACGCCAAGACGCCAGGTATTGGCAAACAAGGCTGATGCCGGGTGTTGTTGCAACCGATCGGGGAGTGGCGGGTGGAGCATTGGCGAGGACTGAGGTGCGCATCGGCTGCCATCGTGTTGGCGGCGGCGAGCCTCGCTGCGCCCGTCGCCGGCCTGGCTGCCGGATCGCCGGACGCCATGGCCCGGTCCGCCGCCGATCTCGAGGCCCTGCGCTTGCAGCTCAACCAGGCCGAATCGCAGGCAACCGCCACCGGCAGCGAACTGACGCGCCTTGAAGTGGAGGCCCAGGACCTGTCCCGGCAGCTCATCGCCACCGCTCAGGCCGTGAAATCACGCGAAGCCATGATCACCGCGGCCGAGCATCGCATCGCCAGCCTCGATGCCGAGGAAAGCCAGCTCACCACCAACCTGGCCCGTCGTCGCCATCAGCTTGCCGACCTGCTGGTCGGCCTGCAGCGCCTGGAGCGCAACCCGCCGCCGCCACTGGTCACCCGTCCCGATGATGCTCTGGCGGCCATTCGCGGCGCCATGGTGCTCGGCTCCATCGTGCCGGCACTGGAGCGCGAGACCGCCGCCCTCAACCGCGAAATTGCCAGTCTCGCCGAAGTCCGCGCCGCCAAGCGCAGCGAACGTGACGATTTGGCGCAGAACAATGCCCGCCTCAGCGAGGCACGCAGCGAACTCGTCGGACTGTTGGCTCGCAAGCAGGCACTGATCGCCGGCACCCGCGACCGCCACGCCGCCGAGCGTGCCCGCGTGCAGGCGCTTGCCGACAAGGCCAAGTCGCTGAGTGACCTGCTCGCCTCGATCGCCGAGCAACGGCGCCTGAGCCTGCTCCAGGAACATCAGGCGAAACAGGACGCGGAAGCCAAGCGCCAGGAACTGCTTAACCGGCCGCATATGGCTTTCGCCGCTTCCCGGGGCCGCCTGGACTATCCGGCACAGGGCCAGATCCTGCGAGATTTTGGCGCCGCCGACGGCTATGGCGGCATCTCCCACGGGCTTTTCATCGCTACCCGCAAGGATGCCCAGGTGACCGCTCCGGCCGACGGCACGGTGGAATTTGCCGGACCCTTTCGCACCTATGGGGAACTCTTGATCTTGAACGTCGGAGGGGGCTATCATGTGTTGTTGGCAGGCCTTGGCGAGATCAGCACGCAAAGCGGTCAATATGTCAGGGCGGGTGAACCCGTCGGTGTGATGGGCGAGGTACCTGCTCGCGCAACTTTGATCGGCGATCTTCTGGATGATCCCAGGCCGATTCTCTACATTGAATTCCGCAAGGATGGCAGCGCCGTCGATCCCGCACCTTGGTGGGTCGGCAGCCGTAAAGAGGCTAAAAAGTAATGGGAAAGCAATTCTTCAGGTCGATGGGGCTGATCGCAGTCGGCGCGATCGCGGCAACCGGTGCATGGCAGGCGATGGATGTCGCCGGTGCAGCGAATACCGAAACCTATCGGCAACTGAACTTGTTCGGTGACGTCTTCGACCGGGTTCTGACGGACTATGTGGAAGTTCCCGACCAGGAGAAGCTGATCGATGCTGCCATCAACGGCATGCTGTCTTCGCTCGATCCCCATTCCAGCTACATGAACGCCAAGCGTTTCCAGGACATGCAGGTCCAGACCCGCGGCGAATTCGGTGGCCTCGGCATCGAGGTGACCATGGAGAACGGGGTCATCAAGGTGGTGTCGCCCATCGATGGCACGCCCGCCGACCGCGCCGGAATCCTCGCTAACGACCTCATCACCTTCATCGACGGCGAGCAGGTTCAGGGCCTTACCCTGAACCAGGCGGTCGACAAGATGCGCGGCCGGGTCAATACCAAGATCAAGCTCACCATCGTGCGACCGGGTCGTCCCGATCCCTTCGATGTCGTGGTCACCCGCGATGTCATCCGCATCAATTCGGTGAAGTCGAATGTTGAAGGCGATATCGGCTATATCCGCATCTCCTCCTTCAACGAACAGACCCAGACCGGCCTTGAGAAGGCCATGGACAAGCTGAAGGGAACGCTCGGCGACAAGGCCAAGGGCTACATCATCGATCTGCGCAACAATCCGGGCGGCCTGCTCGACCAGGCGATCTCGGTCTCCGATACCTTCCTCAACAGCGGTGAGATCGTGTCGACGCGCGGCCGCAACGCCTCCGAGACCCAGCGCTTCAGTGCCCAGGCCGGCGATCTGGCCGACGGCAAGAAGATCGTCGTCCTGGTCAATGGCGGTTCGGCATCGGCATCCGAGATCGTCGCCGGCGCCCTGCAGGATCACAAGCGCGCCACGATCATCGGCACCCGCTCCTTCGGCAAGGGTTCGGTCCAGACCATCATACCGCTGGGCGGCCAGGGTGCCTTGCGGCTGACCACGGCGCGCTACTTCACGCCATCCGGCAGGTCGATCCAGGCTGAGGGCATCACCCCTGATATCCGCATCGAAGAGGATGTTCCCGACGACATGAAGGCCCAGAGCATGCTCGATCGCGGTGAGGCCAGCCTGCGGGGCCACCTCAAGAACGACGGGATCAAGACGGAAATGAAGGGCTCGTCGTCCTATGTGCCCAAGGACAAGGCCAAGGATATCCAGCTGAAAGAGGCCATCGCCTTCCTGCACGGCGAGAAGGTCGAGGCCACGCCGCTCCCCGGCAGCAAGGACGCCGTTCAGTCGACCACCAGCCAGACGGAGCAGAAGAAGGCCACCGAGCCGGCTCAGAACTGATCGCGGCAACTGAAAACGCGGAAAAGGCGGGCGCTTCGGCGCCCGTTTTTCATTGCGGCCGAATGGAAGATTCGCTGTACCGCGCGGTTCGCTATAATGGCGGACGCGAATCACTTTGAGCGTTCGGGCCCGGCAGGCCCAGGGGGCCAATGGCAGACGAATTGAGACAACCCTTGCGGCGGCGGCGCTTCGGCGATCGCTTCAAGGCGTTGCGGCCGACACCCTTGCTGTTTGCCAGCCTTATGGCGGCACTGATCGCCATCGGCGCCGGCACCTGGATCGCGGTTACGCCCTATCCCATGGCAGGCGAGCCGGTGGTGACCGTCAAGGTTGCACCGCCCTCCGATCCGGTTGAGACCGCCAGTATCTCCGACGCCAAGAAGGCAGCCGAGGATGCGGCAAAGGCCGGCGACCTGGCGCCATCCGATGCCCCCAGCGAACCCCAGATCACCATCGTCGGCAATGACGAGGCGTCACTGCCGCCGTCACCATCGCGTGACCAGCCGCTGACACCGGCGCCACAGCGGTCGGTGAGCCAGAAGGGTCCCTTCGGCCTGTTGCCGCGCATCTCTGCTTCCGGCCGGACGCCGCTCGACGTCTATGCCCGCGACGTCGACCCCAGGACGCTGGCCAGCAGCCAGCCCAAGGTAGCGTTGCTGATCGGCGGCATGGGGATCAACGCCGAGCTCACGCTCAAGGCCATTTCCGAACTGCCGGGCAATGTGAGCTTTGCCTTTGCCCCCTATGGCAAGGGTGTGCAGAAGCTTGTCGACAAGGCGCGCGCGGCCGGCCACGAGGCGTTCCTGCAGGTGCCGATGGAGCCGTTCGGCTACCCGTCCGTCAATCCCGGTGAGCGCACCCTGCTGGCGGCACCGGCCGACGGCGCCAATCTCGACAACCTCATGTGGTTCATGAGCCGCTTTTCCGGCTATGTCGGCATCACCAATTACATGGGCGCCCGCCTCGCGAGCGATGGTCCCGCGTTGCGCCCGATCCTGTCGGAACTGAAGAAGCGTGGCCTGGTGTTCCTCAATGACGGCTCGATCTCCGGCGACCTTGCCAGCCGCCTCGGCCAGTCCCTCGGCCTCGACACGGCACGCGCCAGCCTCATCATCGATTCATCGAGCAGCACCGAGGACATCGTCGCCAGCCTGAAGCAGCTTGAAGACCAGGCCCGCGGCGGCACCATCGCTCTGGGCACCGGCACCGGACTTGCCACCACCATCGAGGCCATTGCCGGCTGGGCGCGCGACCTGAATGCCCGCGGCTTTGTGCTGGTGCCCGCCTCCAGCCTGTTTCGCGCCCGCACCGGATGAACCCCATGTCCAGACCCGCAAGCGATCCGTCGAAGTTGCCCTACCGCCCGTGCGTTGGCGTTGCCCTCTTCAACCGCCAGGGCCTCGTCTGGATCGGCCGTCGCCGCGACAAGCAGAACGATGAAGGCATCGGGCAATGGTGGCAGATGCCGCAGGGCGGCATCGATGCGGGCGAAAACCCGGCCCAGGCCGCCATGCGCGAATTGAAGGAGGAAACTGGTGTGACCTCCGCCGAGGTGATCGCCGAGGCACCCGAATGGCTCACTTACGACCTGCCCGCCCACCTCATCGGCATCTCCTGGAAGGGGCGCTATCGCGGCCAGAAGCAGAAATGGTTCGCGTATCGCTTCTTTGGCGAGGACACAGAGATCGATATTTCCGGCATCGGCCACAAGGCGGAGTTCGACGAGTGGCGCTGGGTCCCCATCACCGACCTGCCGGACCTCATCGTGCCCTTCAAGCGCGGCGTCTATGTCGCGGTGGTCTCAGCCTTTCGGCACCTGGCCGCTTGATCACTCGGTATTGATCAGCACGATCTTGCCCGTCACTCCGCCTGCGGCCATCAGGGCATGGGCCGCCGCGACATCGCTCAAGGCAAAGCGGGCGCTGATGTGGGGTGCGATCTCACCCGCCGCCACCCTTTTCAGGCATGCTGTCACGATCTTGGCCTGATGGGAGAGGTGGTCCTCCAGCCCCATCAGCATGGGCGTCAGCATCATGATGTTGTGGAGCGTCAGGTTGCCGACATAGGCGCTCTCATCGCCGTCATCGCCTGGTGTCCCCATCAACGTGGCGATGCGTCCATAGGGTGCCATGGCCTTGTAGGTGCGCTTCATCACCTCGGGGCCCACATTGTCGAGGGCGACGTCGAGGCCGCGACCGTTGCTCCAGTCACGACAGACCGCAACGAAATCTTCCTCGCCATAGCGGATGGCGAGTTCGGCTCCCAATGCGCGAACGAATTGCGCCTTCGCCTCGCTCGATACCGTCGCCGCCACCCGGGCGCCGGCCCGCGCCGCCAGTTGCACCGCCATGTGGCCGGTGCCGCCGGCCCCGCCATGCACCAGCACGAATTCCCCTGCCTTCACATGGGCGCGTTCGATCAGGGCCTCGAAGGCGGTGATCGCCACCAGCGGCAGTGCGGCAGCCGTTGCATCGTCCACTTCGTCGGGAATGGGCGCAAGCTGCGCCGCCGGCACCACCGCATGACTGGCATAGGTCCCCGGTATCGCCCCGATACCGCCATTGCAGAAGGCAACCCTGTCACCCGCTTTCACCGCCGTCACTTCGGTCCCGCAGGCTTCCACCACCCCCGCACCGTCATGGCCGGGAACGAAGGGCCCATCGCCCGCCACATAGGGGCCAAGCTCGCGAAAATAGGCATCGGCCGGATTGAGACTCGATGCGGCCAGCCGCACCAGCACCTCATCGGCCCGGCCCGGCCAGGCGAGAGCGATGTCGCGGGGCTGCAGCACTTTCGGCCCGCCTTTGGCGGTGGCGACCATCGCCTTGATCGTCATCGACATGCTTGGTCTCCTCTAACCTGTCAGCACGGCAATCGTTGCCCGCGCGATGTCGAGATCACGGTTCCCGACACCGGGCAGTGTGACCTTACGGCTTTGCCGGCGCCGTGACCTCGATCTTGGCCTTGGCCCTGAGGGCGGCCACGACCTCACGCAGTTTCTGCTGCTCCATGCGCTGGCGCAGGCGGACCTTGACCTCATCGAAGCTGGGCGGCTTCACATCGCGCGCTTCTTCCACCTTGATGACATGCCAGCCGAACTGGGTCTTCACCGGCACCTTGGTATATTCACCGACCTTGAGGTCGAACGCTGCCTTGTCGAAGGCCGGCACCATGCGTCCACGCCCGAAGAAACCGAGATCGCCGCCGCGCGGACCGGTCGGGCCTGTCGACTTGGCCTTGGCGAGAGTGGCGAAGTCGGCGCCCTTGTCGAGTTCGGCGATAATCGCCTTTGCCTCGTCCTCGGTCTTCACCAGAATGTGGCGGGCATGGATCTCGGTCTGCGGCTTGATCTGCTTGACCATCTCGTCATAGCGCGTCTTGACCACGGCGTCGGTGATCTGCGGGTCGACCTCGTCGTGCACATAGGCATCGCGCAACGTCTGGGCCTTGAGCCATACGAGCCGGCGCTGGACGTCGGGCGATTTTTCCTTGCCGGCCTTTTCCCCCGCCTCGGCCAGCAACTGCGTCTCGACCAGCACATTGACCAGCAACTCATGCCGACTGGTCTCGGGAACGCGCGCCAGCGCCTGGCCCATCAGCGTCTCGAGCATCTTGACGTCGGCCTCGACGATCGGCTTGCCGTCGACCGTCGCCACGACATCGGCATCGCCGGCCGATGCCGGTGCCGCCATCGCCATCGCCATCAGTCCGGCACCGGCCGCCAGCGCCAGCATCCGGGATGCACGAAGTCCCAATGTGAATGCGGTCATCCCGAAACTCCTCTTCCTCTTGACTTCAGCGGCGCCGGATCTTTCCGGCCTGCCGGCATGGAAATGTTGCTGTATCACAGACGCAAAAGGCGCCGCTATGGCGCCCTTGCCCCGCAAGCGGCGATCCCTGCTGCCTCACAGTGAGGCCTGCAACTGCCGCAAATGATCGAGCCGCTCCTGGGCGCGCTGTCGCTTGCCGGCATCCTCGCCGGCATCGGCGACATCTTCTTCGGCGTTCTTCACTTCTTGCGCCAGCCGGTCGCTCGACAACTCGGCCAGCGGTATGGCCTGTTCGGCAAGCACCGTCAGGCCCTTCGGATTCACCTCGGCAAAACCGCCGCGCACGAAAATCCGGGTTTCGTGACCATCGGTTCCCTTGATGTCGATGACGCCCGGTTTCAGCGTCGAAAGCACCGGGGCATGATTGGGCATAACCGTAAAGTTGCCTTCGGTGCCCGGCACCACGACTTCGGCGACCTCGCCCGACATGAGCTGCCGTTCAGGGCTCACCAGTTCGAAATGCAGTGCCGCCATGTCCATCAGGTCCTTGCTAGTTCAACCGGCGATCGGTTGCAATCCGGGCGCCGGCAGGTTGATCGCTTCCAGTAGACTGGAGCATCTTGGATGCACAAAGGTGCCTACACTCTTGCGCGACGCTCCAGCGCGGCCTCGAAATGGGTCACCGCCTGTTCAAATTTATCCCGGCAGCCGGGGTTGCAGAAACCGACCACCCGGCCCTTGTAGAGGCTGAGCGATCCCGCATCGATGGGCTTGCCCGACCACGGACAGGTCTCGTTGACCGCATCCTCGATGTTCAGGTCCGCCCGCATCGTCAGGCCGCTTCCGCCGCCAGCCGCTCGGCCTTCTCGATCGCTTCATCGATGGTGCCGACCATGTAGAAGGCAGCTTCCGGCAGATGGTCATACTCGCCGCTGCACAAACCCTTGAAGGCCTTGATGGTGTCTTCCAGTGCCACCAGCTTGCCGGGCGAGCCGGTAAACACCTCGGCCACGAAGAACGGCTGCGACAGGAAACGCTCGATCTTGCGGGCGCGGGCGACGGCGATCTTGTCCTCTTCGGAAAGTTCGTCCATGCCGAGAATGGCGATGATGTCCTGGAGCGCCTTGTAGCGCTGCAGGATCTGCTGCACCTGGCGGGCGGTCTGGTAATGCTCATCGCCGATGACCCTGGGATCGAGCATGCGCGAGGTGGAATCGAGCGGGTCCACCGCCGGGTAGATGCCCTTTTCGGCAATGCCGCGTGACAACACCGTGGTGGCATCAAGGTGCGCAAACGAGGTCGCCGGCGCCGGGTCGGTCAGGTCGTCGGCCGGCACGTAGATGGCCTGCACCGAGGTGATCGAGCCCTTGGTGGTGGTGGTGATGCGCTCCTGCAGGGTGCCCATGTCGGTGGCCAGCGTCGGCTGGTAGCCCACCGCGGAAGGAATGCGGCCCAGAAGCGCCGACACTTCCGAACCGGCCTGGGTGAAACGGAAGATGTTGTCGACGAAGAACAGCACATCCTGGCCCTGGTCGCGGAAATGCTCCGCCACCGTGAGGCCCGACAGGCCGACGCGGGCACGCGCACCGGGCGGCTCGTTCATCTGGCCATAGACCAGGGCGCATTTGGAACCTTCGGTGGAACCCTTCTTGGGATCCTTGTTGACCCCCAATTCGATCATCTCGTGATAGAGGTCATTGCCCTCGCGGGTACGCTCGCCCACCCCGGCGAACACCGAAAAGCCGCCATGCGCCTTGGCGACATTGTTGATCAGTTCCATGATCAGCACCGTCTTGCCCACGCCGGCGCCGCCGAACAGGCCGATCTTGCCGCCCTTGGCGTAGGGCGCCAGCAGGTCCACCACCTTGATGCCGGTAACCAGGATTTCCGCTTCCGTCGACTGCTCGACATAGTCAGGCGCCGGCTGATGGATGGCGCGTGTCACCTTGGTCTTGAAGGGGCCGGCTTCATCCACCGGATTGCCGATGACATTCATGATGCGCCCCAGCGTCTCGTCGCCCACCGGCACCGAGATCGGCTGGCCGGTGTTGGTCACCGCCTGACCGCGCACCAGGCCTTCGGTGGCATCCATGGCGATGGTGCGCACGGTGTTCTCGCCCAGATGCTGCGCCACTTCCAGCACCAGCCGGTTGCCACCGTTGTCGGTTTCAAGGGCGTTGAGGATTTCCGGCAGGTCGCCGGTGAAGTGCACGTCGACCACGGCGCCGGTCACCTGGGCGACGCGCCCGGTGGCACCGCCCGCGGCGGCCTTCTTGACAGGGCTTGCAGCCTTGGCCGGGGCGGCCTTGGCCTTGGCGGCGGGAGCGGTCTTCTTGGCGGGTGTTCTGGCCATCTCTCAGCAGTCCTTCTCTTAGGCGGTCTCTAGAGCGCTTCGGCGCCCGAAATGATTTCGATCAGTTCCTTGGTGATCTGGGCCTGGCGCTGGCGGTTGTAGCGCATGGTCAGCTTGTCGATCATCTCACCGGCGTTGCGGGTGGCGTTGTCCATGGCCGACATGCGCGCGCCCTGCTCCGAAGCCGCGTTCTCAAGCAGCGCCCGGAAGATCTGCACCGCCACGTTGCGCGGCAACAGATCGGCGAGGATTTCACCTTCATCGGGTTCGTATTCGTAGATCGCCCCGCCGAGATCGAGCTTCTCGCCACCTTCCTCGATCTTGCACGGGATGAGGGGCAGCGCCGTCGGCTTCTGGGCGATCACCGACTTGAACTCGGAATAGAACAGCGTGGCGGCATCGAAGCCGCCTTGCTCGAACAGGTGCAGGATCTTGTCGGCGACGCCGCGGGCATTGCCGAAACCGATCTGGCGCACCGAACGCAGGTCGACCGTCTCGATGATCAGCTTACCGTAATTGCGCTTCAGGGCATCGACGCCCTTCTTGCCGACGCACACGATCTTGATCGTCTTGCCCTCGCGGGTGAGCTGTTCGATCTTCTCGCGCGCCAGCTTGACGATGGATGAGTTGAAACCGCCGCACAGGCCGCGCTCGGCGGTGCACACGATTAGGAGATGGGTATCGTCCTTGCCCGTCCCGGTCATCAGCGCCGGCGCCCCGTCGCGGCCTTCCATGGCATGCGCAAGGTTGGACAGCACCACCGCCATGCGCTGCGAATAGGGCCGGGCGGCGATGGCGGCTTCCTGAGCGCGCCGAAGCTTGGCCGCGGCCACCATCTGCATGGCCTTGGTGATCTTCTGCGTCGCCTTTACCGAGGCAATGCGGTTGCGTAGGTCCTTCAGGCTCGGCATGTCTGGTTCCGTCTTTCTGCTTCAGGCTTCACCCTGGAGATCAAGGCGCAAAGGCCTTGGCAAAGGCGGCGACCACCGTCTTCAGGCTCTCGCCCGTCTCCGCGGTGATCTCCTTCTTGGTCCGGATATCTTCGAGAATGCCGCCATGGCTCTCGCGCACATGGCGCAACAGGCCGTCCTCGAAGGCACGGACCGCCGAGACCGGCAGCGGATCGAGATAGCCGTTGACGCCGGCATAGATCACCAGCACCTGTTCCTCGGTCTTGAGCGGCGAGAACTGCGGCTGCTTCAGAAGCTCGGTCAGGCGGGCGCCGCGGTTGAGCAGGCGCTGGGTGGTGGCGTCGAGGTCGGAGCCGAACTGGGCAAAGGCCGCCATCTCGCGGTACTGCGCCAGTTCGCCCTTGATGCGGCCCGCCACCTGCTTCATCGCCTTGATCTGGGCCGACGAGCCCACGCGCGACACCGACAGCCCGACGTTCACCGCCGGGCGGACACCCTGATAGAAGAGGTCGGTCTCAAGGAAGATCTGCCCGTCGGTGATGGAGATCACGTTGGTCGGAATATAGGCCGAAACGTCGTTGGCCTGCGTCTCGATCACCGGCAGCGCGGTGAGCGAGCCCGCCCCGTTGGCGTCGTTCAGCTTGGCGGCACGCTCCAGCAGGCGCGAATGCAGATAGAAGACGTCGCCCGGATAGGCTTCGCGTCCGGGCGGACGGCGCAGCAGCAGCGACATCTGGCGATAGGCGACGGCCTGCTTGGAGAGATCGTCATAGGCGATCATCGCGTGCATGCCGTTGTCGCGGAAAAATTCTCCCATGGTGCAGCCGGCGAACGGCGCCAGATACTGCATGGGCGCCGGCTCGGAAGCGGTGGCGGCGACGATAATGGAATATTCCAGCGCCCCGTTGTCCTCCAGAACCTTCACGAACTGGGCCACCGTCGAGCGCTTCTGGCCGCACGCCACATAGACGCAATAAAGCTTCTGTGACTCATCGCCCGAGGCGTTGATCGACTTCTGGTTGAGGATGGCATCGAGGATGACGGCGGTCTTGCCGGTCTGGCGGTCGCCGATGATCAGTTCGCGCTGGCCGCGGCCGATGGGGATGAGGGCATCGATGGCCTTGAGGCCGGTCGACATGGGCTCGTGCACCGACTTGCGCGGGATGATGCCGGGCGCCTTGACGTCGACGCGGCGGCGCTCCTTCGACCTGATCGGGCCCTTGCCGTCGATGGGGTTGCCGAGGGCATCGACCACGCGGCCGAGCAGTTCCTTGCCCACCGGCACTTCCACGATGGCGCCGGTGCGCTTGACGGTGTCGCCTTCCTTGATGTCGCGGTCGGAACCGAAGATCACCACGCCGACATTGTCGGTTTCGAGGTTGAGCGCCATGCCGCGGATACCGCCGGGAAACTCCACCATCTCACCGGCCTGCACGTTGTCGAGACCGTAGACGCGGGCAATGCCGTCACCCACCGACAGAACCTGGCCGATTTCCGAGACCTGCGCCTCCTTGCCAAAATCCTTGATCTGCTGCTTGAGAATCGAAGAAATCTCGGCCGCACGAATATCCATGGGTTTCAGGCCCCTTTCATCGCAACTTTAAGATTGTTGAGCTTGGTGGCGAGTGATGAATCGACCATGCGCGATCCGACCTTGACGATGAGGCCACCTAGGATGGCGGCATCGACCTTTTCGGTGAGCAGGACGTCGCTGCCGGCCGCCGCCTTGAGCTCGGCCTTGAGGCGAGCCACATGGGAGGCGGAAAGCTTTTCCGCCGAAGTGACCTCGGCGGCGATCTCGCCGCGCTGCGCTGCCCTGAGGGCGCGGAAGGCGGCGATCATGTCGGCGATGGCGAAGAGGCGCCGGTTCTTGGCCGCAAGGCGGATGAAATTGGCCGCCAGCCCCTTGAGGCCGGCCTTGGCGAACAGCGCATCGAGCGCCCGCACCTGATCTTCGGCGGCGAATACCGGGCTCCGCACCAGCCGCGTCAAATCTTCGGATTCATCCAGCATGGCGGCAAAGCCATCGAGATCGCCGGCCACCTGATCGAGGCTTTTCGCCTCCTGGGCCAGCTCGAACAGCGCGGTCGCATAGCGCCCCGGCATCCCCGAAACCGTATTTGCCTCTTGGGTCACGTTGCTACCGTCTCCAGAGTGCTTGCCCGACCATCTTCCGACTGACCTGCGCGGTATCCGTACGACGCGGTCAAGGCGTTGAAATTACAGGATTTTCAGTGGTAAAAACCACCTCAACGCCGCAGCCCCCGCCACGCCGCGCCACCCTCTAACACGTTGCCTTAGGGCACGCAACCGCCACAAAGCACGACAATGCCGCATTTCGTGGCGGCTTGCCGGGCATCTAATCACAGAAAGCTGTAAGGGTCCACATCCACCGCCAGCCTGAGCGCGCCCTTGGCTTCGATGCCGGAAAGCCATTGGCGCAAAAAAGCCTGCACGTCGGTCTCGCGCGGCGCCTTTATGAGGAAGCGCCAGCGGTGGCGGCCGCGTATCAGGCTTAAAGGCGCCGGCGCCGGCCCCAGCACCTTGATGTCACGGGCTTGCGGTACCCGGTGGGCGATCAGGCGGGCAAAGCGTTCGGTGGCATTGGCATCGGTGCCGGAGATAATGAGGGCGGCGAGGCGACCGTAAGGCGGCAGACCGGCGGTGCGGCGGATGGCCATTTCCTGCGAAAGGAACCCGTCCCGGTCGCCCTTGGCCAGTGCCGCCATCAGGGGATGCTCCGGCAAATGGGTCTGGATGAGGGCGCGACCGGGTCTGTCGCCACGTCCGGCGCGGCCGGCCACTTGCGCCAGAAGTTGCCACGTGCGCTCGCCGGCGCGCGGATCTGCGGTCTCCAGCGCCAGATCGGCATCGATGATGCCAGCCAGCGTCAGGGAGGGAAAGTGATGACCCTTGGCCACCAGTTGCGTGCCGATGACGAGGTCATAGGCATGGTGCGCGATGTCGTGGATCAGGCTCGCGAGCGCCCGCCCATGCACCAGATCGGAAGAGAGAACCGCCAGCCTTGCCTCGGGCCAGCGGGTGCGGGCTTCCTCCGCCAGCCGCTCCACCCCCGGCCCGACCGGTGCCAGCTTGCCTACCGCACCGCACGCCGGGCAGGCCTCGGGCACCGGCTCGGAATGGCCGCAATGATGGCATTGCAGGATGTTGCGGAAGCGGTGCTCCACCAGCCAGGCCGAACAGTCGCGGCAGGCCATGCGATGGCCGCAGGCGCGGCACAACGTCAGGGGCGCATAGCCGCGCCGGTTGAGGAACAACAGCGCCTGCTCGCCGCGCTCCAACGTTGCACCCACTTCGCCCGCCAGTTCCTCCGACAGCCAGCGCCCCGGCATCACCTCGGCCCGGCGCATGTCGATGAGTTTGACCGCCGGCAGTTCGGCGCGCCCGTGACGGTCGGGCAGATGGATATGGCGGTAGCGCCCGCGCTCCACATTGTAGAGACTTTCCAGCGATGGCGTCGCCGAGGCGAGCACCACCGGGAAATCGTTGAGCGAGCCATAGACGACGGCCATGTCGCGGGTGTGGTAGGAAACCCCGTCGCTCTGCTTGTAGGCAGGCTCGTGCTCCTCATCGACCACGATCAACCCCAGCACCTTCCACGGCAGGAAGAGCGCCGAGCGTGCCCCTACCACGATCATGGCTTCTCCCGCAGCGACGGCCCGCCACACCCGCTCGCGCTCGCGCGGGCGCATCCCCGAATGCCATTCGGCCGGCTGGGCGGCAAAGCGTTCCTCCACCCGGGCGAGAAACTGTCCGGTGAGCGCGATTTCCGGCAGGAGCAGCAGCACCTGGCGGCCCGCCGCGAGGGCCGCCGCCATGGCCTCGAAATAGACTTCCGTCTTGCCGGAGCCGGTGACCCCGTCGATGAGCGCCACATGGAAGCCGCGCTCGCTCAGCATGGCGCGCAATTGCGCCGCTGCCTTGTCCTGTCCTGGCGACAGCGCCAGCCGTCCCGCCATCACCTGCGGCACCCGGAACGGCGCATCGGCCGGCAGCGCTACCGCTTGCAGCGCACCTTCCTTCACCAGGCCCTTGACCACCGAGGCGCCGACACCGGCGAGGTCCGCCAGTTCGCCGGCCATGAACACCGGGCCCTCGCCCGCCGCCTCCAGGACCCGCTGGCGCTGCGGGGTCATCTTGGCCGGCAAGTGACCGCTGGCGCGATAGCCGATGCGCTGCGGCGCGGCCCCGAGCGCCCCCGGCGCCCGCAAGGCCAGACGCAGCACGTTTCCCGGCAGATCGACATAGTAGTTGGCGATCCACTCGATGAAGCGCCGGTGAGCCACTGCCATGGGTGGCGCATCGAGGCGGTGGGCGACCGGCCTGAGCCGCGCCGCGCCGGCATCGCCGCCGGGCTTTTTCCACACCACGCCGATCATCTGGCGCGGTCCCAGCGGCACCACCACATAGTCGCCTTCATCCAGCTTCATGCCGTCGGGCACGCCGTAGGAATAGGCTCCCGGCAGCGCCAGCGGCAGCAGCACATCGACGGTGGACTTGAAGGAATCGCCCGACATCGCCCAAGGGTTGTCGGTTTTTGGCGAACGCGCAATCTCCGTCTTTGCCGTCACCTTCAAGCGGTGCTAGTTTGCCGCGCCGTCACGACACCGAGGAGCCGCCGCCATGAAATTCTTCGCCGACACCGCCGACGTGGCCGACATCAAGGATCTGGCGGAGACCGGCCTTCTCGATGGTGTCACCACCAACCCTTCGCTGGTCGCCAAATCGGGCCGCGACTTCAAGCAAGTGATCGCCGAGATCTGCGCCCTGGTGGACGGCCCGGTCAGCGCCGAGGTGGCGGCCCTCGACCATGACGGCATGATCGCCGAAGCCCGTACCCTCACCCCCATCGCCTCCAACGTCACCATCAAGGTGCCGCTCACCTGGGAGGGCCTGAAGGCATGCCGCACCCTGACGCAAGGCGGCACCATGGTGAATGTCACCTTGTGCTTCAACGCCAACCAGGCGCTGCTGGCGGCCAAGGCCGGCGCCACCTTCGTTTCGCCCTTCATCGGCCGCCTCGACGACATCGGCCTCGACGGCATGGAACTGATCGAGGAAATCCGCCAGATCTACGACAACTACGATTTCACCACCCAGATCCTCGCCGCCTCCATCCGCAGCGCCAACCACGTGAAATATGCCGCCCTCGCCGGTGCCGACGTGGCGACGGTGCCGCCGGCGGTGCTGAAGTCGTTGTTGAAGCATCCGCTCACCGACAAGGGGCTGGAGGCGTTTCTCGCCGACTGGAAGAAGACCGGCCAGTCGATCGTTTAGATAAAGCCCTTGGTAACGCGGTTGCGCGACACTCGCCGGCCATGGCCGATGAACCGCTCTTGCTGATTGCCGTCAGTCCTGATCTCGCCGCCGCCAGCACGGGCTGGTTTGCGCATCTGGAGGGCGAACGCCGCTCGTCGCCCCATACCATCGCCGCCTACCACCGCGACCTCAACCAGTTCTTTGGGTTTCTCGCCGGTCATACCGGCGGGCCGGTGAGTCTGGCGACATTGCAGGAGCTGAGGCCCGCCGACTATCGCGCCTTCCTCGCCCGCCGTCGCGGCGCCGGCACCGCCAGTCGCTCGCTCGCCCGCCAGCTTTCGGCCCTGCGCTCGTTCACCACATGGTGCGAACGTCACGGCCTTGGCGCCAGCCCGGCCCTGTCGGCGGTGCGCTCGCCCAAGCTCGCCCACGCCCTGCCCAAGCCCTTGAGTGTGAATGCCGCACGCGCCGTCGCCGCTGCCGAAGCCGGTCACGACGCCGAAACCTCGGCGCCCTGGGTCATGGCCCGCGACCAGGCGGTGCTCACCCTCATCTATGCGGCGGGCTTGCGCATCTCCGAGGCCTTGGGGCTCGCCCGCCGCGATGCCCCGATCGACGGCGGTACAACCATGATCGCCATCCGCGGCAAGGGCTCGAAGACCCGCATGGTGCCCATCCTGCCGGCCGCCGGCGAGGCCATAAGGCGCTATCTCGCCCTGTGCCCGGCAGCGCTTCAACCCGCCGATCCGCTGTTCATCGGCGTCAAGGGGGGTCGCCTCAACGCCCGCAACATCCAGCTTCTCATCCAGAAGATGCGCGGCAGCCTTGCACTGCCGGAGACAGCGACGCCCCATGCCCTGCGCCATTCCTTCGCCACCCACCTGCTGGCGGCCGGTGCCGACCTGCGCGCCATCCAGGAACTTCTGGGCCACGCCAGCCTGTCGACCACCCAGATCTATACCGAGGTCGACCGCGCCCACATTCTCGCCCAATACGACCATGCGCACCCGCGCGCCTGAGCCGAAGGCCTTTGCCCTCATGAGATCGTTCCCGAATTTCTGGCGCCGCCTCGCCTTGCTGTTGGGCCTCTTCGCCTTCATCGCCGGCGGGCAAATGGCCCTTGCAGCCGATGCCCCGCGCTGCACCGGCGCCAACCTTCTCGACAAGATGGCAAAGGACGACCCGGCCGGCTACGCGGCCTTAGTCACCGCCGCTGCCGAGGTGCCGGCCGGCGATCATCTGTTGTGGCGCATCGAGGGCAAGGACGGCCATCCCGATTCCTGGCTCTTCGGCACCATCCACTACAGCGACGACCGGGCAACCGATCTCACTCCGGCGGTGAGGTCGGCGCTGGCAAGCGTCGGCACCGTGGCGCTGGAACTGGCCGGCATACCCACGCCCCAGGACTTGCAGGCGGTCCTCAGGAGCGATCCCAGTTTGCTCGCCATGCCGCCCGACAAGAGCCTCTATGATCTGTTGGCGCCGAAAGCTGCCGCAGCGCTGAAACAAAGGCTCGCCGCCCGCGGCGCCAACCTCGATCAGGCGGCGCGCCTCCAGCCGTGGTTCCTGACCATCCTGCTCGGCGCGCCCGACTGCGAGCGCCAGCGCCAGGCGGCCGGCGACCTGCCGGTCGACGGCGTCATCATGAAGATGGCCAGGGAGGCCGGCAAGACCATCGTCGGACTGGAGACCCTGAAAGCACAACTCGCCGTGATGGCCTCCATGCCGCTCGATGCCCAGGCCGCCCAGCTTGCCCAGCTCGTTACCGCACCGGAAAAGCCCGAGGACCGCTACACGACGCTTCTGCAGCTCTACCTCCACCACCGGGTCGGCATGATGTTTCCCCTGATGGAAATGGAGGGCCGCAAGGATCCCGAGATCGGCAAGGCGGTGCGCCACATGACCGAGACGCTGGTCGCCAGGCGCAATGCCGGCATGATCGGCCATTTCCTGCCGCTCATCGAAAAGGGCGGGGTGATGATCGCGGTGGGCTCGCTGCACCTGCCGGGTCGGCAAGGACTGGTGGAACTGCTGCGCGCCCGGGGCTATAAGGTCACGCCGGCCGACTAGAAGAGACTGGCACCTTAGGTGAGACCTGCACCAGCCCGCTTCCCCACCCGTCCGCCCACACGAGTATCCTGGATGGGTGGCCGGGTGGGGAAGCGGGCTGGTGCAGACTGGAACGGAGAACCCACAACATGCCCCCGCGCCCCGATCCGTTCATCAGCGACGAAAGCCTTCCCGAACGCGCCGACGTCGTAGTCATCGGCGGCGGCATTATCGGCACGATGACGGCGCTGGAACTGGCCGAGCGCGGCGTCTCCGTCACCCTGTGCGAAAAGGGCGAAATCGGCGCCGAGCAGTCGAGCCGCAACTGGGGCTGGTGCCGCAAGATGGGCCGCGACCCGCGCGAGATACCGCTGTCGCTCATCGCCCTTGAGGCCTGGCGCGGCATGAACCAGCGCGTCGGCGGCGAGACCGGCTTTCAACAGTGCGGCATTCTCTATCTCGCCGAAAACGACGCCGAAATCGCGTCCAAGGAATATTGGCTCGCCGAACATGCCCGACCCTATCAGCTCGACAGCCGCCTCATCGGCCCCGACGAGGTGGCAAAGCTGGTGCCGGGCTCGTCGCAACGCTGGAAGGGCGCGCTCTATACCGCCTCCGACGGCCGCGCCGAACCGCAAAGGGCCGCCCCCGCCATCGCCGACGGGGCACGGGCCAAGGGTGCCCGGATCTTCACGAATTGCGCAGTGCGCGGCATCGAAACGGCGGGTGGCCGTGTTGCCGGCGTGGTCACCGAGAAGGGACCAATCGCCACATCGAGCGTGGTGCTGGCGGGCGGTGCCTGGTCAAGACGGTTTTGCGGCAATCTCGGCCTCTATCTGCCGCAGTTGACGGTGGTCAATTCGGTACAGCGTACCGCCCCCGCCGACGCCGGCCTGGAAGCTTCGGCCTCGGGCGGCAAGTTCGCCTTCAGGAAGCGCCGCGACGGCGGCTATACCGTCGCCCACCGGCATATCTCGGTCGCCGACATCCTGCCTGAACTCGTTCCCGCTGTTCCTTGCCTTCCTGCCGGCGCTGCGCAACGACTGGTCGGGCCTGCGACTGCGGCTCGGCAGACGCTTCATCGACGAGGCCCGTCTCGCGCGGCACTGGGCGCTCGATCAGAAGAGTCCGTTTGAAGAGGTGCGCATCCTCGATCCCGAGCCGGTGCATTCGATCCTCGATGAGGCGATGGCCAGCCTGAAGCACTACTTCCCCGCCTTCGCAGGCGTCGGGGTGGCCGAACGCTGGGCCGGCGTCATCGACGCAACACCCGATGCGGTGCCGGTGATGGACGAGGTGCCGGGCCACGCCGGCCTTTTCCTTGCCACCGGCTTTTCCGGCCACGGCTTCGGCCTCGGCCCCGGCGCCGGCAAACTCATCGCCGATCTGTTGACGGGAAAGGCCCCGTGCGTCGACCCCGCACCTTTTGCCTACAAGCGCTTCATCGACGGCTCGAAGCTCAAGCCGCTGACCGGCCTGTAGACCTGCTGGTCTCCTGGCATCATTTTCTTCGCCCCCAACCCATGCCGCCGGATGCGCGGGTCTGAGCCCACGCATGACGATGATGGTCTGATACCTCAGGCGGTCTTTTCCTCGGTGAGACCCAGTTCGGCCACCATCTTCTCGCGCATCACGAACTTCTGCGCCTTGCCGGTGACGGTCATCGGCAATTCCTCGACGAAGCGTACATAGCGCGGGATCTTGTAGTGGGCGATCTGGCCCTGGCAGAACTGGCGGATCTCTTCCTCGCTTGACGACTGGCCGGGTCTGAGGATGATCCAGGCGGCGACCTCCTCGCCGTATTTGGCATCCGGCACCCCGAACACCTGCACCTGCTGCACCTTGGGGTGGGTGAACAGGAATTCCTCGATCTCGCGCGGATAGACGTTCTCGCCGCCGCGGATGAGCATGTCCTTCACCCGGCCGACGATGTTGCAGTAACCCTGCGCGTCGATGGTGGCGAGGTCGCCGGTGTGCATCCAGCCATCGGCGTCGATGGATTCCGCGGTGCGTTCGGGATCGTTCCAGTAGCCCTGCATGACGGAATAGCCGCGGGTCAGGAGTTCGCCCTTTTCGCCGACCGGTGTCGTCTTGCCGTCGGCACCGACGATCTTCACCTCCACATGCGGATGGATGCGCCCGACGGTGGAGACGCGGCGCTCGAGGCTGTCCCTGGTGTCGGACTGGAAGGAGACCGGACTGGTCTCGGTCATGCCGTAGGCGATGGTGATCTCGCGCGCGTGCATTTGCGAAACCACCCGCTTCATCAACTCGATGGGGCAGGGCGAGCCCGCCATGATGCCGGTGCGCAGGGTCTTCAGGTCGAACTCGGCAAAGCGCGGATGGTCGATCATCGCCCCGAACATGGTCGGCACGCCGTGCACCCCGGTGCAGCGTTCGTTCGCCAGGGCATTGAGACAGTCGAGGGCATCGAAGGCCTCGCCCGGAAACACCATCGTCGCCCCCGCCGTCACCGCCGCCAGGTTGCCCAGCACCATGCCGAAGCAGTGATAGAAAGGCACCGGGATGGCCAGCCGGTCATGGGCCCCGAGATCCATCGCATAGGCGCAATAGCGCCCGTTGTTGACGATGTTGCGATGGGTGAGGGTTGCGCCCTTGGGCGCCCCCGTCGTGCCGGAGGTGAACTGGATGTTGATGGGATCGTCCGGATCGAGGCCGGAGGAAATGGCATCGAGCCGGGCGCGGTTGCCGCCGCCGCCCTTTTCCATAACCTCATCGAAGGAAAACATGCCGGCGATGGGCTCATCGCCGATCTGGATGACGGTGGTGAGATGCGGCAGGCGCTTGGCTTTCAGGCGGCCCGGTGTCGCGGTCTCCAGTTCCGGCGCCAGGTCGCGCAACATGGCGATATAGTCCGACGACTTGAACTGCCGCGCCGTGATGAGCGCCTTGGCCTCCACCTTGTTGAGGGCGTAGTCCAGTTCATGGCGGCGGTAGGCCGGGTTGATGTTGACCAGGATGAGGCCGACGCGCGCCGTGGCGAACTGGGCGATCAGCCACGCCGGCTTGTTGGGCGACCAGATGCCGATGCGGTCGCCCTTGTAGAGCCCCAGCGCCAGCAGGCCCGCCGCCAGCCGGTCGGCGCGGCGCTTGAGGCCGTCATAGGTCCAGCGTTCGCCGGCCGAACAGAAGACCGCCGCCTCGTGCCCGGGATCGCGCGCCACGGTCGCGTTGAGGAAGTCGGGGATGGTCTGGTCGACCAGCGGCGGCTCGTCGGCTCCGATGACGTGCGACAGCCCGTCGGTGGGGGCGATGCGGGGGACGTTGGCTCTCATCATGGCGTCACATCTTCTTCCAGTCGCCCATCTGTTCGAAGGCGGCCGCCGCCCGGTAGATGGTGGACTCGTTATAATGGCGTCCGATCAGCATCATGCCAACCGGCAGCCCGTCCGACATGCCGCAGGGCACGTTCATGGCCGGATGGCCGGTGACGTCGAAGGGACAGGTGTTGGGGATCATCTCGAATGCCCGCTGGCAGTAGAGCGCCAGCGAACAATCGGGCGGCGGCAACGGCGTCGCCTTCATCGGCGTGGTCGGCATCAGGAGAAGGTCATAGGCGCGGAACAAGGCGTTGTAGGCCTCCTTCAGCTTGCGCGCCAGGTTCTGCGACTTGGCGTAATAGTGGCCGCGATGGTAGCGCAGGAAATACTGGCCGATGAACATGGATATCTTCAGCGAATCGGACAGTTCGTCCGCCCGGCTGCGCCAGTTGGCGTGGTAGTCGAGCAGGCTGGTGGTGTACATGCCCTTCCACCCGGTCCCCATGCCGTTGCCCTTCATCATCTGGTTGGTGAGGCCCTCAAGCGCAATCGGTGTCCAGATGGCCGGACCGGCGAGATGCATGGGGATGGAGATTTCATCGACGCTGGCGCCGAGCTTCCTGAACGCTTCCGCCGCCTGCCGCACCTTGGCATCGACATCGGCCTCGGAACAAGAAAGGCCGAAGCCTTCCTTCACCACGCCGATGCGCAGGCCGCTCGCCCCGCGCCCCAGCGCGGCGGTGTATTTGTCGGTCTCCACATTGTACTGGCGCGGATCGAGTCCGTCCTCGCCGGCGATCACCTCCAGCATCAAGGCGTTGTCGTAGACGTTGCCGGTCATCGGCCCGGTATGGTCGATGGTCGCCTCGATCGGCATGATGCCGGTATAGGGAACAAGCCCGTGGGTGGGCTTCATGCCGTAGCAGCCGCAGAACGAGGAGGGCATACGGATCGAGCCGCCCTGGTCGCCGCCGATGGCCATGTCGACCTCGCCCGCCCCGACCAGCGCGCCTGAACCCGACGACGAACCGCCAGCGGAAAACCCGCGCTTGTGGGGGTTGTGCACCGGGCCGGTGGCGTTCGTATGGCTGCCGCCCGAAAGACAGAAGGCCTCGCAGTGCGACTTGCCGGCGATGGTGGCCCCGGCATCCAGGAGGCGGGTGACGACGGTCGCATCGACGTCGGGCGTATAGCCCTTGAGCGTCGATGATCCGTTCATCATCGGCACCCCGGCGACGCACACATTGTCCTTGATCGCCACCTTCTTGCCGACCAGCGCGCCGCGTGGCGCCCCCCTGATCTCGGTCTTGATGTACCAGGCGTTCATGGGGTTTTCTTCCGCCGACGGACGATAGCCGGCGGTGCGCGGATAATCGACGGAGGGCAGGTAGTCCGGCATGGCATCGACCGCGTCATAGGCCTTGATGGTCTCGTCCATGAGGGTGAGGAATTCGCCGATCCTGTGGTCCGACATGTTCATGCCAAAGCCTTGGACGATGGATTTGAGCTGGCCGAAAGTGGGGCGCCTGACAGACATGGAGACTTGCCCTTCATAGTTCGCCGGTGCGCGCTCGATTGCGGCACGCGGCCTGGCGGCTTGGGGTGGGATTTCGGGTGTGATCGAGGATGGGGTGGCGGGACGCTGAGGGGACGCTGCGGGAGGCTTCGCCTGAGCAGGCGCCGAACGTCCGCGCCCGGCGCCGAAGCCGACGAATTCCGCCACCAGCGCCGGGTCGCCCGCCTTGACGTCCTTCATCTCGGCGACGATCGCGCCCTTCTGCATCAGTTCGATGCGGCTGGATAGCTCGGTGATGAATTCCAGCGACTGTTCCACCAGCACGATGGAGATGCCGCGCTTGCGGTTCAGCTTCTTCAGGATATCGGCGATCTCATCGACGATGGAGGGCTGGATGCCTTCGGTCGGTTCATCCAGCAGCACCAGATGCGGCTCGGAGATGAGGGCGCGGGCGATGGCCAGAAGCTGTTGCTCGCCACCCGAAAGGGCGCCGCCCTCGCGCTCCAGCAGCCGCTCGAGGCGCGGGAATTCCTCGATGATGCGGCGGATCGCCTGCTCCTCGTCCTCCTCGTGGGCGGCCACCCCCATGCGGATGTTGTCGTAGACCGAGAGGTTGGGAAAGATGCCGCGCCCCTGCGGCACATAGGCGAGTCCCATGCGGTTGCGTTCGTGGGCGGCAAGGCGGGTAACGTCGACGCCGTCGAACTCGATGGAACCGGCGGTGGCCGGAATGATGCCCATCAGCGTCTTGAGCAGCGTCGTCTTGCCCATGCCGTTGTGGCCGAGGATGCCGACAATCTCGCCCTCGCCGACCGCAAGGTCGATGCCGTGCAGGATCGGCACCCGGCCGTAGCCTGACCCGAGCCCCTTGGCTTCGAGGATGGCGGGCCGGGCACTCATGGATGGCGATGCCCCAGATAGACTTCGCGCACCCGCGAATCGGCGGTAATGACGTCCATGGTGTCTTCGATGAGGATCTGGCCCTCGTGGAAAACCGTCACCCGCGAGGAAATCATGCGGATGAACTGCATGTCGTGCTCGACCACGATCATGGTGGCGGTGCGGTTGATCTCGCGGATGAGGTCGGCGGTGCGCTCGGTCTCCTCGTGCGTCATGCCGGCGGCCGGTTCGTCCAGCAGCACCAGCCACGGCTCCGCCGCCACCACCATGCCGAGTTCCACCCATTGCCGCTGGCCATGGGCGAGGCGACCCACCTGAAGGCCGCGGATGTCGCCCAGTTGCAGCCGCTCCAGTGTGTCGCGCGTCAGGCTCCGGGCGCGGTGCGCATTGTGCCACTTGCGCGCCGACAGCCAGATGTTTTCTTCAACCGAAAGCCCGTCGAAGACGCTCGGCACCTGCGTCTTGATGCCGACGCCGAGGCGGGCGACCTCGTGCGGTTCGCGGCCGGTGGCGGTGAAATCGCGGATCACCACATCGCCGGCGGTGGGCGTCAACTGGCCGGTGAGGCATTTGAAGAAAGTGCTTTTTCCCGCGCCGTTGGGGCCGATGAGGCAGCGCAGTTCGTTTTCCCATAAATTGAAGTTCACCCGGTCGACCGCCTTCACGCCGCCGAAATGCATGGAGAGATTGCGGGTCTCGACGACGATCTCACCCCTCATGGGCCGCCCCCGCCGTCTTTGCCCCGCGCCGCCGCCTCAGTTTCAGCTCGCGCCGCTGCAGGCTGCGCCGGTCACGCCCGGCGTCCCACCAGCCGACCACGGTGGGCTGCAACCCGCGCGGCACCACCAGGACGAACACGATGAGGATGATCCCCAGCACCAGGTTGTTGTTGACGGTGGACTGGGTGCCGAGCCAGCCGGTGAGATAGAACAGCGCAAACGAGCCGAACACCGGGCCCACCAGCGTGCCGCGCCCGCCGACGATCACCCAGATGATGGCGAGCGCCGAATTGTAGAGATTGAAGATGTCCGGCGTCACCCGCCCGACGCCGTTGGCAAAGAAGATGCCGCCGAGCCCGGCCAGTGCCCCGCCGATGGTGAACAGCGCCAGCTTGTAGAAGCGGATGTCGTAGCCCAGGAGCTCGGCGCGCAGTTCGTTCTCGCGCACCGCCACGCTGACGCGGCCGAAATGGGTCTGCACCAGCCAGGCGCAGAAGACATAGGCCGCGATCAGGGCGATCATCGCCACGTAGAAGGCATGCTGGGGAAACAGCATGGAATAAGGCGCCCACGGCAGGGTTAGGGGCGGCGAGGTGACGCCGTTGAAGCCGCCGAGCAACGCATCGCCGATCTTGTATTCCGGCCCCGAAGTACGGCGCAGGAGGTTGTAGAGGATGAGCGTCACGGTGAGGGTGATGACGGCCATGTAGACATCGCTCACCCGCCCGTAGAAAACGAAATAGCCGATGATCGCCGCAAACGCCGCCGCCGCCGCGACCGCCACCAGCACCGCCCAGGTGGTGCCGCCGAAATTGATGGCGGCGATGGTGTAGGCATAGGCGCCGATGCCGAAAAAGGCGGTCTGCCCGAAGCACAGGATGCCGCCATAGCCCCAGATGAGGGCAAGCGACAGGGCAAGGATGGCGAGTGCGATGGCGGTGGTGAGGTTGATGATGGTGAACAGCTGCAGGACACCCGGCGCAAACAGCGTGAAGGCGAGGCCGATGAGGACGACCGCCACCCGCCAGCGATTTTCGCGACCCCAGGTCACAGGCTCTTCCTGAAGAAACGTCCGGTGATGCCGCGCGGCATGAGGCGCAGCAGAATGATGGCGGCAGCCAGGAGCGCCACTTCTCCGAGCGTCGGGCCGGTGACGAAGCTCATGATGCCGTTGATGCCGCCCAGGAGAATGGAGGCCGAGGTGGTGCCGGCGAGAATGGCGGCGCCTCCCGAGATGACGGTGATGAACGCCTTGGCGATATAGGTGGCGCCGATATTGGGCAGGACCCCGGTGACGGGCGCCAGCAGGCCGCCCGCCAGCCCCGATACCGCCGCCCCGAGGCCGAAGGTGATCATGTAGATGCGCTTGGTCGACACCCCCAGTGCCGAGGCCATGTCGGCGCTCTGCATGGTGGCGCGGGCCACCAGCCCGAGCTTCGTCAGCTTGAGCACCGCGTAGACGGCGATCGACAGGACGATGGCGATGAAGATCAGGAGAAGCTGATAGGCGCTCGAAGTATAGGCGCCGATCTGGATGGCCCCGAGCGGCGGTGAAATGGTGGTCTCGGTCTGGGCGCCGAACAGGGTGGTGACGAGGCCGATGAACAGCAGCGACAGGCCCCAGGTGGCGAGCAGCGTGTCGACCATGCGCCCGTAGAGGAACTGGATCAGGCAGCGCTCGACGATGATGCCGATGATGCCTACCACCAGCGGCGCCAGGATGAGCATCGCCACCCACATGTTGACGCCGTGGTTGGTGGAAATGACGACGGTGTAGCCGCCCAGCATCAGGAATTCGCCATGCGCCAGGTTGATCACCCGCATCATGCCGAAGATGATCGCCAGCCCCATCGAGATCAGCACCAGGTTGGCGATGCCGTAAACGATCTGCAGCACCAGTGCGATGAACAGGTCCAAGCCGCTATTACCCCCAAGCCCGCAAAGGGCCCTTGTTATGATTGAAGTCCCTTCCAGCAAATGTCATGCCCGCACTTGTTGCGGGTATCCATAACCGCCGTCCTGACGAGACGAGCACCGGCGATGGTTGTGGATTGCCGGAACAAGTCCGGCAATGACACGTGTCGTAGGAGCTTCTCTCGACCAGATTTCATCGGCATCTGCGTTCGCTGGAGCCGGACATTGGCGCGCCCTCGCGAGGAGCGACGGGAGTGCCAAGCCCCGCCTACTTGATCCCCGCCGCCGCCAGGCCATTCTCGAAGTAGAACTTTGCCGAGTCCGGATGGGCCTGGAGATCGCAGACCAAAAGCGTGTCAGAAGGCGGCTGCGCCGGATAGCTCTCCACGATATTGAAAGCCTGGTCCTTGAGCTCGGCCAGATAGACGTTGAGCACGCAATGGTTGGTCTTGGCGTCGATGGAAATATGGCCGCTCGGCCCGTCGAGGCCGAGACCGGATTCCAGCGCCTCGATCACCTTCATGCGGTCGGTCGAGCCGGCCTTCTTGACGCCTTCGGCCCACAGCATGATGCCTTCATAGCTGCGCGCGGCAAGCTCGTTGAGGGCCGGCGCGTTGGCGCCCATCCTGGCCTGGAAGCGTTTGACGAAGTCCTTGTTGGCGGGGGTATCGATTTCCTCGAAATAGCTGTAGGCGGCAAGGATGCCGTTGCCTTCCTCGGCCGAGATCGACTTGTGCTCGTTGCCCACGCCGAAGGTGGTCGAGGCAATGGGGATCGATTTGTTCATGCCGGCCGCGGCGTACTGGCGGTAGAACGAGATATGAGCACCTCCCACCAGTGCCGACCACACCATGTCGGGCTTGGCGGCCTGGATCTTGTTGATGGTGGGGCCGAAGGCGGTGACGTCGAGCGGGAAGAACTCGATGCCGGCGACACTCCCGCCGTTGTCGGTCACATATTTCTTCACCCATTGGGCGGTGATCTGGCCGTAATTGTAGTCGGCGGCGATGATGTAGACCTTCTTGCCGAACTTCTTCATGGCATAGGGCACCAGCTTTTCCACCGTCTGGGCCGGCGTCGAGCCGGTGCAGAAGCAGTCGCGGTCGCACACCCCGCCCTCGTACTGGGTGTTGTAGAAATAAAGTGTCTGGTAGCGGTCGAAGATCGGCCGGATGGCCTCGCGCGAGGCCGAGGTGATGCCGGCATGCACGACATCCGCCTTGTCGCCGACGGCGGCCTGGGTGGCGTACTGGGTGTAATACTGGATGGTCGATTGCGGATCGTAGTTGATGAGGTCGATCTTGCGGCCCAGGAGGCCGCCGGCGGCGTTGAGTTCATCCACCGCCATCTGGGTGCAGTCGGCCATGGGCTTGCCGTAGATGTCGAGGCCGCCCGACTGGTCGAGGATCGAGGCCAGCTTGATGTTGTCGGCGGCCTCGGCGCGGCCGATGAGGGCGGGCGCCGCCAGCGCCAGGCCGGCAAGCGATGAGCCTTTGAGGAAACTCCTGCGGTCGATGATCATGGGCGTCCTTCCTTTCGCATCGGCCGTCATGACGGCCATGGGTGAAGTTCGTGCTGGCGTTCGTCGCGGCCCGGTCCGCTCAAGTCTTCTTCTTTCTCCGGGATGTCCTTGCCTCTGGCTTGTCCGCCGGGCCGCTGGCGCCGCCGCCGAGCGCATCCGACAGGCCCTTGAGGCCGTCGCCGATATTGATGCCAACTTCCTCGCCGAGCTTTTTCACCGCCGGCAACTGCAAGGCCATGGACAAGACCCCGTCCACCACCTGGTTGATCGCCGGCTGGTCGCCGCCCGCCTTGTCGCCACCGCCATAGGGCGATGACCCACCGAAGCCGGTGATGTTGTTGATGCGGATCGACTCGATCTTTTCCGCCGGCTTCATCATCCGTGTCACGATCTCCGGCAGCGCATCGATGCGCGCCATCGAGAGCTTCATGGAAATGAGTTCAGGCGTCTGCGAGTTCTCGGCCCTGACCAGCGCGGCGGTGCCCTCGGCCTTGGCGATGAGGTGGTCCTTTTCCGCCCTGGCGCGGTCGACCATGGCCTTTGCCTCGGCCTGGGCCATGGCGAGGATGGTGCCGGTCTCCGACTTGACCCGCGTGGTGTCGACATCGGCCTGCTCGGCGGCGCGGATCAGCGCCAGTTGCCGGTCGCGCTCGGCTACCGCCTTCGAGCGAGTGGTGTCGACGGCTTCGGTGGCGGCCACTTCCTCGGCGCGCGCGGCTTCGGCCTTGGTCAGCGCCTTTGATTCCTCGATGTGCTTGGCGGCCAGCGTGATGGCCTTGTCGGCCTTGGCCGTCTCGGTGGCGAGCGTCGCCTCGACATCGAGCGCCCTGAGTGCGCGGTCGCGCTCTATTTCGGTGGAGCGGACATCGCGTTCGCGCGCGATACGGGCGTGCTCGCGCCGCAGTTCGGCTGTCGCCTGCTGTTCGGCAACCTCGGCCTGGCTGGCTGCCCGGGTGATCTCGATCTGCCGCTGCTGGTCGATCTGCGCCTGCTCTTCCTCCTGTTCGATCAACAGCTTGCGCTTGGTGGCGTCGAGCTGGCTCTGGCGCACCGAAACCTCGGCGTCGGCCTCGATGGCGGCGCGTTCCTTCTTGTTGACGGCGATGATTTCCGCCAGCCGCCGCATGCCCAGTGCGTTGAAGGCGTTGTTCTCATCGAGCGCATGGAACGGTGTCTGGTCGAGGCGCTTGAGGGAAACGGATTCCAAGACCAGACCGTTCTGGGCGAGGTTGGCCTCCAGCATCTGGGAGACCTCGGCGGCATATTGCGCGCGCTTGTCCTGCAGTTCGTCCATGGTGTAGCGAGCCGCTACCGACAACAGGGCGTCGGCCAGCTTGCCTTCCAGTGTCTCCGCCAGCTCCGAGGCGCGGAACGACTTTCCCGCCAGCGCCTGGGCAGCGGTGGCCACACCTTCGCGGCTGGGCTGCACCCTGACATAGAATTCAGCCGAGGCATCGACACGCAAACGGTCCTTGGTGATGATCGACTTCGGCCCCAGACGCTCGATCTCCAGGCCGGTGGTCTTCATGTTGACTTCGGAGATCTTGTGCAGGAACGGCACCGAGATGACACCGCCGTCAAGCACCACCCGCTGGCCGCCGGCGCCGGTGCGGATCAGGGCGATCTCGCGGGTCGCTTTGCGGTAGAAGCGATTGAGGAAGGCAATCGCCACCACGATGGCGATAACCAGGATGATTGCGGCAACGAACCAGACCATCACCCTCAAGCCCCTCTCAAACGCTACCCGCTAAGGCAGACCGCCCGAAGGCCGTCCCCGGCATGCCCGGCGTCCGCGCGGGGTCGCGAAACTCCAAAACCGCGACGGAGTGCAATCCAAAAGTCTATTCAGGCCGCGTGTGCGGCGTCAATTGAATTGTGCGAAAAGCCGTTGGCTTTGCCGTCGTGAGGGATAGATTGCGCGGCAGGGATGGAAAGCGAGCGGATGAGCGAAATCGACGTGGCCAGGGAAATCACCCGCCTGGAAGCCGAGATCGAGGCCCTGACCGGGGAGGTGGCAAGCTGCCGCAAGTTCATGCTGGCGGCACGCCTCGCCATGACCGGCGGCGGCGCCTGGATAGCGGCGACCGTGATCGGGCTGGCAGGCTTCGATCCCCTCGCCCTCATCGCTGCCCTGTCGGCCATCCTCGGCGGTATCGTAGCCTTCGGGTCGAACGCCTCGACGGCGCGCCAGGCCGAAGCGCGCATGGCGGCGGCCGAAGCCGCCCGCAACAGCCTCATCGGCCGCATCGAGATGAAGTCGGTCGGCGGCTCGCTCCTCTTGCATTGACTGAGATTCAGGCCGCCCGGGCTTCCACCGCTTCGGCACTGCGGCCGACCACGTCGCGATAGGTCTCGGCATCGGTCGCCCCCTCGCTGCCGATGCTGAGGACAACCGATGAGGCATCGAGCCCCAGATCACGCCGCAGACCGGGATCGAGCGCTGCGGCGATAAGCCCCGCGGTCGCCGCACAGCCGGACTCGCCCGCCACCACCGCCGGATCGCCGCCCGTGCCTTCGGCCAGCGCCCGCATGGTGGCAGGGGCGGCATCCTCCGGCAGCGCCAGCACATCGTCGATGGCGTATTTGAGGATCGGCCACACCAGCGGCGAGACCTCGCCGGCCGCCAGGCACGCCATGAAGGTGTTGACGTCACCCGGCACCGGTACCGGCTCACCGGCAGCGATTGAGCGGTAGATGCAGTCGGCCTTTTGCGGCTCGACCACCACGATGCGCGGACGTGCCGGTCCCTGAAGCTCCCACAAATGGCCGGCAATCGCCGCCGCGATGCCGCCGACCCCGCCCGGCACGAACAGATGGGTGAGTTTGGCGCCTTGCAACTGGGTAAGGAACTCATCGACCATTACCGTGTAGCCCTGCATCACCATGGCCGGCACCGCGGCATCGCCGCCGCCGGAATTGGTGTCGGCCACCAGATGCCAGCCATTGGCTTGCGCCTCGCTGGCGCAGGCGCGGACGGAGTCGTCATAGCTGCCCTCGATGCGCACGATGCGGGCGCCGTAACGGGCGATCTCGGCGGCGCGCGTGGCGCTCACATGGGTGTGCAAAAAGATGTGGCACACCGCCCCGAACATCTCGGCTCCCCAGGCGACCGAGCGGCCATGGTTGCCGTCGGTGGCCGCCGCGAAGGCTATGTCCTTCACCTTGTCGCGATATTTGCCGGCAATGAGATCGCCCGCCGTCACGCCGGCGATGCCATGGCGTTGGCTGAGGATGCGCGCTATTACCTTCAGCACCGCGTAGGCCCCGCCCAGTGCCTTGAAGCTCTTGAGGCCAAAACGCCTGGCCTCGTCCTTGTAGGCGACGCGGTCGACCTGAAGGGCGGCGGCGAGGCCTAGAAGGTCGGTGAGCGGGGTAGCCCGGTAGCCCGGCCATGATGAGATTTCGCTGCGCGCTTCGGCAAAGGCTGCAAGATTGACGACCGCTGCCTGTTCGCTGCCATAGGGCCTCATGGCATCGGCGCTGGCGTTGTGGATGTGGCGGGCGGGAAAGTGCTGCAAGGGCATGAGTCCGATACCGGTTATTGTTGAAGAAATGACGTTGCGTGGGGCACACGATAGCCCAACGACCTGCTGCCCGAAAGGTCGCCAGAGGTGAATCCGGTTGTGTCGACACTGACGTGCAACCCTGCAATGTACAGAATTTACCTTTCCGGCAACTTTTAGCTTTTGCCTATGGCGGGACAGGTGGTTCATTATCCATTATCCATAAGGATGCTGGCAATTATCTGCTGATCCGTATAATGAAGAATGGTTTGAGTACGGCGATGGTCTTGCAGGCTGAGCGAAACGGATCGACGCACCTTGAGTGCGGTGGAGTCGTGTGGGCGATCCGGACCAGTTTGGTGCGTAGCTTGCATCAGGGGCGCGCTTGGTCTGTGTGTATGTGAGGGGAGTGGGAATGCGCATCATCATATTGGGGGGCGATGGATTTTGCGGCTGGCCGACGTCGCTGCATCTCTCCAATCTGGGCCACGACGTCTTCATCGTCGACAATCTGTCCCGCCGCGACATCGACAATGAGCTTTCAGCATCGTCGCTGACGCCGATCTGTGCGGTGGAACGGCGCCTCAGGGCCTGGAAGCAGGTTTCGGGCCACAAGATCGGTTTTTCCAACCTCACCGTCGGCGCCGACTATGAACGGCTGGTGGCGCTGATCCGCTCGTTCCGCCCCGATACCATCGTGCATTTCGCCGAGCAGCGCGCCGCGCCCTACTCCATGAAGTCGGCGCATCACAAGCGCTACACCGTCAACAACAACCTGAACGCCACCAACGATGTGTGCGCGGCCATCGTAGACTCGGGGCTGGATGTGCATCTGGTGCATCTGGGAACCATGGGGGTCTACGGCTACACCACCACCGGCCAGCGCATCCCCGAGGGCTACCTGCCGGTGAAGATCGACGTGGGCGGCGAGCACCTGATCGATCAGGACATCCTGTTTCCGGCCAATGCCGGCTCGATCTATCACATGACCAAGGCCCAGGATCAGCTGTTCTTCCAGTTCTACAACAAGAACGACGGGCTGAAGGTCACAGATCTCCACCAGGGCATCGTATGGGGCACCCAGACGCCGGAGACCAAGCGTGACGAGCGCCTGATCAACCGCTTCGATTACGACGGCGACTACGGTACTGTTCTCAACCGCTTCCTGATGCAGGCCGCGGTCGACTATCCCTTGACGGTGCACGGCACCGGCGGCCAGACCCGGGCCTTCATCCATATCCGCGACACGGTGCGCTGCATCCAGCTGGCCTGCGAGAACCCGCCGCCCAGGGGCGAACGGGTAAGCATCTTCAACCAGGTGACGGAGACCCACCGGGTGCGTGATCTGGCGAAGCTGGTGGCGGAGCTGACCGGCGCCCGCATCGCCATGCAGCCCAACCCGCGCCAGGAAGCCGACGAAAACGACCTGTCGGTGATCAACGACCGTTTCCTGGCCCTGGGCCTGAAGCCCGTCACGCTCGCGCAGGGACTGTTGGCGGAAGTGACCGAAGTCGCCCGCCGCTACAAGGACCGGGTGGATATCTCCAAGATCCCGTGCGTGTCGGCCTGGAACGCCGCGGCGGCCGAACGCATCGCCGGTCGCGATGAACCTGTCAAGCCGCCCATCAAGCTGGTGCGCCGCGCCTCGGCCTGACCGTTCGCTTCGATCGTCGGGCGGCATGGGCGGGCGCATCTGACATTTGGCCTTCAAAGTGCGCCGCGCCCCGTGTTAAACCGCCGCCACCGGAAGGGCGACAGCGCCCTTTTTGTCTGACGGGGCGTTTTCCATGATCGATCCATCAAGCGGCGAACTGCATCTGGGTGTCGTCGGCGCCGGGGCCATGGGCCAGGGCATCATGCAGGTGGCCCTCACCGGCGGCATGCGGGTGAGCGTCTATGACGCTGGCGACGGGGCGGCTGCCCGCGCCGCCGCCACGGTGATGCAGCGCATCGACCGACTGGTGGAAAAGGGCCAGTTTGCCAGATCGGATGCCGAAGGCTGCCGCGGTCGCCTGAAGCTGGCGGAGAGCCTTGCCAGTCTCGATGGCTGCCATGCGGTGATCGAGGCGGTGTTTGAAAACCTCGAGCTGAAGCAGAAGATCTTCGCCGAACTGGAAGGTATTGTCGCAGACGATTGCGTGCTCGCCTCCAACACCTCCTCGCTGCTGATCGCCTCGATCGCCAGGGGATGCCGCAACCGCGCCCGCATCGCCGGCATGCATTTCTTCAACCCCGTGCCGCTGATGAAACTGGTCGAGGTGGTGCGCGGGCCCGACACCAGCGATCAGGTGATCGCCTTTCTCAACGCGCTGGGCACACGTATGGGTCGGGTGCCGGTGACGGTGAAGGATGCCCCGGGCTTCCTGGTCAATCTCGGAGGGCGCGCCTACACCACCGAGGCCATGCGCCTCCTCCATGAGCGGGTGGCGACGCCGCCCGAGATCGATGCCGTGATGCGCGATTGCTGCGGCTTCCGCATGGGGCCGCTGGAACTGGCCGACCTCACCGGCATCGATGTCAACTACCCGGTGAGCCAGTTCATCTATGACGGCTACAACCAGGACCCGCGGCTCAAGACCTCGTTTCCCCATCGCGCCCTTTTGGAAGCCGGTCGCCTCGGGCGCAAGTCGGGGCAGGGCAATTACAGCTATGACGACAAGGGCCGGCGCACCGATGAGGCCACGGGTGATCACGTGACCACCGCCGCACCGGCAGCCGCGCTGGTGCTGAACGAGGTGGACGAGACGGCGCAGCCGTTCCTTGCCGGTCTCGGGGCGAAGTTGCTTGAGAGCGACGACGGCAAGAGCCCCATCGTCGCTGAACTGCTGGGCGAGGACTGCACCACCCACGCCATCCGCACCGAGGTTGACCATCGCCGCCTCGTCGGCCTCGATCTTTCCTGCGATACGTCGAAGCGTGTCACCATCATGACCGCGCCGGGTGCCGATCCGGCCATGCGCGATGCCGTGGCCGCGCTCATGGCGCGAAGCGGGCGGGCGGTGACGGCGATCAACGATTCGCCCGGCTTCATCGCCCAGCGCATGCGTGCCATGGTGGCCAATCTCGGTTGCGAGATGGCTCAGATCGGCATTGCCGCGCCCGACCAGATCGATCTTGCCATGCGCCTCGGCCTCAACTACCCGCAAGGACCGCTGGAACTGGCCGAGCATATGGGGCTGGAGGATACCCTCGCCATCCTCGAACGCGCTCAATCGATTACCGGCGACGACCGCTATCGTCCCAGCCTGTGGCTGAAGCGCCGCGCCGGCCTCGGCCTTTCCATACACACTCCCGACTGAGCGCCCTCGGAGACGCCCGCATGGCCCATGACTACAGCCGCTACAAGGTGTTAAAATTCAACCGGCCGGAAGCGCGCATTCTGGAGGTCATCCTCTCCAGCCCCGGCCGCCTCAACGCGCTTGACGAGGATGGCCACCGCGAACTGGCCGAGGTATGGCGCGACATCGACCGCGACGAGGAAACCTCGGTGGTGCTGCTGCGCGGCGAGGGCGGCAATTATTCGGCCGGCGGCGATCTGAAGCTGGTCGAGAAGATGGCCGACGACTGGAAGACCCGCGCCCGCACGTGGAAGGAGGCGAGCGACCTCGTCTACAACGTCATCAACTGCACAAAGCCGGTCATCGCCGCCATCGAGGGGCCGGCGGTGGGGGCGGGGCTGGCGGCAGCCCTGGTGGCCGACATCACGGTCGCCGGACGCTCTGCCCGCCTCATCGACGGGCACACCCGCCTCGGGGTGGCGGCCGGCGATCATGCGGCCATCGTGTGGCCGCTCTTGTGCGGCATGGCCAAGGCCAAATATTACCTCCTCACCTGCGATACGCTCACCGGCGAGGAGGCCGAGCGCATCGGCCTCGTCTCGCTCACCGCCGACGATGACAAGGTGGTGGAAACAGCGATGCAGGTGGCGCGCAAGCTGGCCAAAGGCGCCCCCGCCGCCATCCGCTTCACCAAGCACGCCCTCAACAACTGGCTGCGCCTTGCCGGTCCCACCTTCGATGCTTCGCTGGCGCTGGAGTTCATGGGGTTTTCAGGTCCGGAAGTGCGCGAAGCGCTGGCGTCGCTGAAGGAAAAGCGCAAACCCGACTTCGACCCCGATTGCCCCTTTTAGGGATACCAAATGACTGAAACCATCATCATTGTCGGGGGCGGGCAGGCCGCCTACCAGATCGCCGCCTCGCTGCGCCAGGAAGGTTTTGACGGGGCGGTCACCATGATCGCCGATGAACCCTTCCTGCCCTACCAGCGCCCGCCGCTGTCGAAGGCCTATCTCATGGGCAAGGCCGACGAGGCCTCGCTGCCCATCCGCGAGGAGAATTTTTATCAAGCCAACCGCATCGAGGTTTTGCGCGGGGAAAAGGTGACGGCGATCGACCGGCAGGCGCGCAAGGTGGAGACGGCCTCGGGCCGATTGCTTTCTTATGACCGGCTGGCGCTGGCGACCGGCAGCCGGGCGCGCAGCCTGCCCATCGCCGGTGCCGACCTTGCGGGCGTGGAGACCTTGCGGACCCTCGCCGATGCCCACCGGTTGAAGCACCTGCTGGAAACGGCTGAAACGCTGACGGTGATCGGCGGCGGCTTCATCGGGCTCGAGGTGGCGGCCTCAGGCCGTGTGCTCGGCAAGCAGGTGACGGTGATCGAGGCGGTGCCGCGCCTCATGGGTCGCGCCGTGGCGCCGGCCACCTCGGCGTTCTTCGAGGACTTTCACAGGAGCCTCGGCAACACCGTCCTCACGTCCACGCAGATCTCAGGGCTCGGCGGCGACGGCAGGAAGGTCACCCATGTGGATCTGGCCGATGGCCGGCGTATCGGCGCCGATGCGGTGGTCATCGGGGTGGGGGCGAGCGTCAACATGGACCTGGCGGCGGAGGCCGGTCTTGCCTGCGGCAACGGCATCGCGGTGGATGAATTCGCCGTCACCTCCGATCCGCTGATCGTGGCAGCTGGCGATTGCACCGAGCACCCCAACCGCTTCGCCGGCGGGCGTTTCCGGCTGGAATCGGTGCAGAACGCCACCGATCAGGGCAAGATCGCCGCCAAGTCGCTGCTGGGCCAGCGCGTCCCCTATGACAGCGTGCCGTGGTTCTGGTCCGATCAGGCCGACGTGAAATTGCAGATGGCGGGCCTGCCTATCGGGGCGGACGCCCATGTGGTGCGTGGCGACCCGGCAAGTAAACGCTTTTCGGTGTTTCATTTCGCCGGCGACCGACTGGTGTGCGTCGATTCCATGAACCGCCCGGCCGACCACATGCTGGCCCGCCGCCTCATCGAGGCCGGCATCAGCCCGACCCGCGATCAGGCGGGCGACGAGAGCGTCGATCTCAAGCAGTTCATGCCGCGCAGAGGGTAGTTATACCCAGCGGAAGACGCCAAAGACGTAGGCGAGGGAAAGAACCAGGGGTCCCCATAACGGGGTGCCGACGATGCCCAGCCACGCCAGGAAGATGAAGGCACTGCCCAGAAGCGAGATGAACAGCCGGTCGCCGCGGGTGGTGTCGAGGCCGAGGACGCCGTGACGCGGATCGCCGCCCGGCTGGCGCCATTCCCAAAGTCCCATCGACGCAATCGCCAGCCCGATGAAGATGAAGAAGGCAGCCGTCGGCCACGTCCATGCCATCCACGAAAGGCCCATGGCGCTCGCCCCTCTCTAGACCCGGCCCAGGGCAAAGCCCTTGGCGATGTAGTTGCGCACGAAATAAATGACCACCGCGCCGGGGATGAGGGTGAGCGAGCCGGCGGCGGCCAAGAGACCGAGCTGGTAACCCGAGGTGCTGGCAGTCTTGGTCATTAGCGCGGCGATCGGCTTGGCGGCGACCGAGGTCAGCGTCTTGGCGAGCAGCAGTTCGACCCATGAGAACATGAAGCAGAAGAAGCAGGCGACCCCGATGCCCGCCGCTATCGTCGGCATGAAGATTCTTATGAAGAAGCGCCAGAACGGATAGCCGTCGGCATAGGCGGTTTCGTCCAGTTCCTTCGGCACGCCTGAGATGAAGCCTTCGAGGATCCACACCGCCAGCGGAATGTTGAACAGCGTATGGGCGAGCGCCACCGCCCACGGCGTGTCGAACAGGCCGACCGCCGAATAGAGCTGGTAGAACGGCAACGCGAACACCGCCGGCGGCGCCATGCGGTTGGTCAACAGCCAGAAGAACAGGTGCTTGTCACCCAGGAAGCGAAAGCGCGAGAAGGCATAGGCCGCCGGCAGCGCCACCGCCACCGACAGGATTGTGTTGATGACCACATACTCGATGGAGGCGATGTAGCCGTTGTACCAGGTGGGATCGGTGAAGATCGTGCGGTAGTTGTCGAGGGTGAAGCGGTGCGGCCACAGGGTGAAGCTGCCGAGGATCTCGTTGGTGGTCTTGAACGACATGTTGAGCAGCCAGTAGATCGGCAAGAGCAGGAACACGATGTAGACGGTGGGGATGAGGAACCGCTTGCGCATGATTACCTCGCCTCGTTGCGCATCATCAGCGTGTAGAACAGCCAGCTCGCCAGGAGGATGATCAGGAAATAGATGAGCGACATGGCCGCCGCCGGCCCCAGATCGAACTGCCCGAGCGCCGTCTTTACGAGATCGATGGACAAGAACGTCGTCGAGTTGCCCGGCCCCCCGCCGGTCACCACCACCACCTCGGTATAGATCATGAACGAATCCATGAAGCGCAGGAGGATGGCGATGGTCAGCACGTATTTGAGCTTGGGGAGCTGGATATAGCGGAACACCGCCCACGGACCGGCGCCGTCGATCTTGGCGGCCTGGTAGAAGGCATCGGGAATGGAAACGAGCCCCGCATAGCACAACAGCACCACCAGCGAAGTCCAGTGCCACACGTCCATCAGGACGATGGTGAACCATGCCGCCCCGGGCTGGCGGGTATAGTTGTAGTGGAGGCCCAGCGCGTTGAGCGAACGCCCCAGAAGGCCGATGTCGGGCAGCGCCAGGATGTTCCACATGGCGCCGACCACGTTCCACGGGATCAGCAGCGGCAGCGCCATCAAGACAAGGCACACCGAGACCCACGGTCCCCGTCTCGGCATGGCGAGCGCGATCGCCAGCCCCAGTGGCACCTCGATGACGAGCACGATGGCGGTGAACAGGACCTGGCGCAGCAAGGCGTCATGGAAGCGTTCGGAATGCAGGATCTCTTCGAACCACCTGACCCCCGACCACACGAAGATGTTGTTGCCGAAGGTTTCCTGCACCGAATAGTTGACCACCGTCATCAGCGGGATGATGGCGTTGAAGGCGACCAGCGCCACCACCGGCAGGACGAAGAACCACGCCTTGTTGTTGATGGTCTTTCTCAAACGCCGCCCCCCTCGTCGATCATCCAGCCATCGGCATAGACTTGCGTATGGGCGGCATCGAAGCGGATATGCGGCGCTTCGCCGGGAACGCTTGCTCCCTCCGGCGTGAGGAGCTTGATCGCGGTGCCTTCATGGCGCGCCTCGACGATGCTGTGGCGTCCGACATCGGAAACCTTGACGATCTCGACCGGGATGCCGTCGGCGGCGAAGTGCACGAATTCCGGCCGCACCCCGATCTCCAGCTTTTTCGCCCCGGCGGGGGCTGAGAGCGCCTGCGGAACGGCGATGCGGTGGCCGGCGAAATGCGGAAAGCCTTGATCCAGCGTGCACGGCAGGACGTTCATGCCGGGCGAACCGATGAAGTAGCCGACGAAAGTGTGGCGGGGGCGCTCGAACAACTCCACCGGCGAGCCGATCTGCACCACTTCGCCGGCGTGCATGACGATCACCTGATCGGCGAAGGTCAGCGCCTCGGTCTGGTCGTGGGTGACATAGATCATGGTGGCGCCCACCTGCTGGTGCAGTTCCTTCAGCTTGGAGCGCAGCACCCATTTGAGGTGCGGGTCGATGACGGTCAGCGGTTCGTCGAACATGATGACGTTGACATCCGAGCGCACCAGCCCGCGGCCCAGCGAGATCTTCTGCTTGAAGTCGGCGGTGAGATTGGCGGCGCGATGCCTGAGCGAGCCTTCGAGTTCCAGCATCGCCGCGATCTCGTGCACCCGGGCATCGACGTCCGCCTCACGGACGCCGCGATTGCGCAACGGGAAGGCGAGATTGTCGTAGACGGTCATGGTGTCGTAGATGACCGGAAACTGGAACACCTGGGCGATGTTGCGCTTGTCGGTGGCGAGATCGGTGACGTCGCGATCGCCGAACAGCACCCGTCCCTCGCTCGGCCTGACGAGGCCGGAGATGATGTTGAGGAGCGTCGTCTTTCCGCAACCCGACGGTCCCAGCAGCGCGTAGGCACCGCCGTCGGCCAGTTCCACATCCATGCGCTGGAGCGCCCAGTCGGCGTCCTGGCGCGGTTCGTCCAGGTAGCTGTGGCGGATATGGTCGAGGGTGATCCTGGCCATGGCTAGCCCGCCTCAGCGTTGTTCGATGCGGCGATCAGGCGCTGATCCTGATCGAAATAAAGACAGTGGGCGACATCGATATACAGCCGGGCGCGCTCACCCACCTTGAAGGGGCGCACTCCCGGCGATTGCGATACCCAGGTGCCGCCGTCCACCTCGAAATGCACGATGGATTCAGAGCCGCTCAGTTCGGCGATGATCACCGCCCCCTCGATCGCCACCGCGTGCGAAGATGCCGCCGTCGTCTGCACGTGATGCGGGCGGATGGCGAGGCTGTAGGCACCGTCCGGCAGGTCGGCGAACGCCCCTTCGGCCGGCCAGCGCACTTTTTCGCTCAGCATGAATTCGCGGCCGCGCTTGGTGATGCCGGCGCTGTTGATCGGCGGGTCGGAGAAGATACGTGCCGTGGCGAGATCGCCGGGATGGCGATAGAGCGACAGCGTATCGCCGAACTGGGTGACCCGGCCCTCGTTGAGGGTGGCGGTGCGTCCGCCCAAGAGCAGCGCCTCGCTCGGCTCGGTGGTGGCATAGACGACGATGCAATGGCGGTCGGCGAACAGTTTCGGCAGTTCCTCGCGCAGATCCTCGCGCAACTTGTAGTCGAGATTGGCGAGCGGCTCATCGAGCAGCACCAGATCGGCATCCTTGACGAGCGCCCGGGCCAGCGCGGTTCGCTGCTGCTGGCCGCCGGAGAGCTCGCTCGGGTGGCGCTCAAGCATATCCGTCAGGCGCATCAGGTCGGCGATGCGTTGAACCCGGTCCCTTACCTCGGCATCGGGCAGGCGCTGCACCCGCAAGGGCGAGGCGATGTTCTCGTAAACGGTGAAGTTGGGGTAGTTGATGAACTGCTGGTAGACGATGGAGATGTTGCGCTTCTGCACCGCAACCCCGGTGACGTCCTTGCCGTTGAACCGGATCTCACCCGATGTCGGCTTGTCGAGGCCGGCCATGATCTGCAACAGCGTCGTCTTGCCGGCCAGCGTTGGCCCGAGCAGGGTGTTGAACGAGCCTTCCTCGAGCACGAGGTTTGTCTCGTGCACATGCACATCGGCGCCGATGCGCTTGGTGATGCCTTTGAGTTCAAGTGACATGGGGCGGACGCCGTGGGGCCTCGAGGGTGGGCTTGGGCTGTTGAACGAAAAGCCCTCCGGAGCGCAAGGGAGGAGCGCTCCGGAGGTCTTCAGGATCCGGCACCGGAAGGCTACTGGTGTTCCGTCCAGCGCTTGATCAGTTCGTCATAGGCGATGGTCTCGCCCTTGGGCTTTTCGTTGTCGAGCTTCTTCCACGGGGCATGTTCATCGCTGAGCCACTTGGAAGCATCGCTCACCGGGTTCAGACGCGGCCCGCAGCCATGGTAGACGTTGTTGGATTCATCCACCGCCTGCATGCGGCCCATCACCTGGTCCATCTGCTCGGCAAGCCGGTCCATGGCCTGCTGCGGGGTGAAGGTGCCGGAGTTGACGTCGCCGATGTTCTCCCAGAACAACTGGGCGAGTTTGGGATAGTCAGGCACGTTGATCCCCGTCGGCGTCCACGCCACACGGTCCGGCGAGCGATAGAACTCGATCAGACCGCCCAGCCTGGGGGCCCGTTCGGTGAACGATTGATGCCGCACCGTGCTGTCGCGGATGAAGGTCAGGCCCACATGGCTCTTCTTGACGTCGACTGTCTTGGAGACCACGAACTGGGCATACAGCCAGGCGGCCTTGCGGCGGTCGACCGGTGTGGAATTGAACAGCGTCCACGAACCGGCGTCCTGATAGCCGCGCTGCGAACCCTCCTTCCAGTAGGGCCCGTGCGGCGATGGCGCCATGCGCCACAGCGGCATGCCCTTGTCGTCGACGGTGTTGTTGCCCTTGTCCTTGGGCGCCACCATGGAGGCGGTGAAGGCCGAATACCAGAAGATCTGCTGAGCGACGTTGCCCTGCGAGAGCGACGGCAGCGACTGGTAGAAGTCGAGGTCGGCGGCGCCGGGAGGCGCATATTTCCGCAGCCATTCGTCCCACTTCCTGACGGCATAGACGGCCGCCGGGCTATTGGTGCCGCCACCGCGGGTCACCGAGGCGCCGACCGGGTTGCATGAGTCCTTTTCCATGCGGATGCCCCATTCATCCACCGGACGGCCGTTGGGGATGCCGACATCGGCTTCACCGGCCATCGACAGCCAGGCATCGGTCATGCGCCAGCCGAGATCGGGCGCGCGCTTGCCGTAGTCCATGTGGCCATAGACCCGGACGCCGTCGATTTCCTTGATGTCGTTGGTGAAGAACTCGGCGATGTCTTCATAGGCCGACCAGTTGACCGGGACGCCAAGCTCATAGCCGTATTTGGCCTTGAATTTTTCCTTGATGTCGGGGCGGTCGAACCAGTCCTTGCGGAACCAGTAGAGGTTGGCGAACTGTTGGTCGGGCAGTTGCCACAGCTTGCCGTCCGGCCCGGTGGTGAACGACTTGCCCATGAAGTCGTCGACGTCGAGCATCGGATCGGTGACGTCCTTGCCCTCGCCGGCCATCCAGTCGGTGAGGTTGATGGCGCTCTGCAGGCGCGAATGGGTGCCGATCAGGTCTGAATCGTTGATATAGCCGTCATACAGGTTGCGGTTGGTCTGCATCTGCGTCTGCACCGCCTGCACCACCTCGCCCTCGCCGAGGATCTGGTGGTTGACCTTGATGCCGGTGATCTCCTCAAACGCCTTGGCCAGCACCTCGGCCTCGTAGTGATGGGTCGGGATATCCTCCGACAGGACATTGATTTCCATGCCCGTGTAGGGCTTGGCGGCGTCGATGAACCACCCCATCTCCTTCATCTGTTCGTCTTTGCTAAGCACCGAGGGCTGGAACTCGTTGTCCACCCACTTCTTGGCCTCGTCCATCCCGGCAAAGGCCGGTCCGGCCATGGCCGCCATGGCGGCCGCCGCGCAGGCGACCATCAGGTATTTCTTCATTGGCGTTCCTCCCGAGAACGTAAACTGAAACATTAAGAATATGAAACGAAAGTGACTGAGCGTCAATTGAAATTCGATTGATTACTTTCGCGCATTCGCTAAAGTGGACGCAACATGTTGAGCGAACCGGGTTTTCTTCCTTCAGAAGCTGTGCAACCGCGCCAGGCCGACATTCTGGCGGTGGCGCGCCATACCGGCCGCGTGCATGTGGAGCAACTGGCACGGCAGTTCGAAGTGACGCCCCAGACCATCCGCAAGGATCTCAACGATCTGTGCGAGCGCGGCCTGTTGCAGCGGGTGCACGGCGGCGCCGTCATCGCCTCAGGCATCGTCAATGTCGGCTATGAGGCAAGACGCAACCTGGCGGCGGCGGAAAAGCAGCGCATCGGCCGCGCGGCGGCCTCGCTCATTCCCGACCGCTGTTCGATCCTCATCAATATCGGCACCACCACCGAACAGGTGGCGATGGCCCTGAGGAGCAAGGTGGGGCTTCTGGTCATCACCAATAACATCAATGTTGTCAATATCTTGTATGGCTATTCCGAGATCGAGACGATCGTCGCGGGCGGCCTGGTCAGGCACGCCGACGGCGGCATTGTCGGTGAGCAGGCGGTCGACTTCATCAAGCAGTTCAAGGTCGACCACGCCATCATCGGCACCTCGGCTATCGACGCCGACGGCTCGCTGCTGGATTACGATTATCGCGAGGTCAAGGTCGCCCAGGCGATCATCGACAATACCCGCAGCACCATCCTGGTGGCCGATGCCATGAAACTGGAGCGTTCCGCCCCGGTGCGCATCGGCCATCTGTCGCAAATGGACTGCTTCGTCACCGACCGGCCGCTGCCCGAGCGCCTCGATGAGCTGTGCCGCGACAACGACGTGCAGGTGGTCGTCGCCGACGAGACCCAGACCGAGCCCTGATGCGCGTTTAATTTCGTTGCGATTTCCTTTTGGCGCGCTTATTTTCTCTATTTTGAACCTACCGATGATAATCGGCCACGGATTCTGGCGCCTTGCGGGAGCGGTCAGGTGTATGACGTTGCGGTGATCGGCGGGGGAGTGAATGGCTGCGGCATCGCCCGCGATGCGGCCGGCCGCGGCCTGAAAGTGTTGCTGGTGGAGCAGGGCGACCTGGCCAGCGGCACCTCCTCGGCCTCCACCAAGCTGGTGCATGGCGGCTTGCGTTATCTGGAGCAGTACGAGTTTCGCCTGGTGCGTGAATTGCTGCTGGAACGCGAGGTGCTGTGGACCATGGCGCCCCACATTGTCAAGCCGATGCGCTTCGTGCTGCCCCACCACAAGGGCTTGCGCCCGGCCTGGCTCATCCGCCTGGGGTTGTTCCTCTATGACCACATCGGCGGCCGCCGACGCCTGCCGCCCTGCCGCAGCATCGACCTGCAACACGATGCCGCCGGCAAGCCCCTCCAACCTCAATATGTGAAGGGCTTTGAATATTCCGACTGCTGGGTCGACGATGCCCGCCTGGTGGTCCTCAACGCCATGGATGCCGCTGCCCGAGGCGCCGATATCCGGGTCCGCACCGAACTGACCGGCGCCACCTGTGAAGATGGGTGCTGGCACCTCAACCTGGCCGACCGCCGGGGTGGCGGAGAAAGCCGCGCCGAGGCCCGCGTCCTCGTCAACGCCGCCGGCCCGTGGGTCGCCGAGGTCCTCAACAGGTGCCTCAATTCCAGCCGCCAGGCGCGCATCCGCCTGGTGCGCGGAAGCCATATCGTGGTGCCGCGCCTGTTCGAGCACGAGCGCGCCTATATCTTCCAGAATGCCGACCGGCGCATTGTCTTCGCAATCCCCTACGAACACGATTTCACCCTCATCGGCACTACCGATGTGGACGTCGGCGACGACCCGCGCGCCGCCCGCATTTCAGCCGCCGAGATCGACTATCTGTGCCGGGCGGTGAATGAATATTTCGCCAACCCTGTTTCGCCGGACGATGTGGTGTGGAGCTACGCCGGCATCCGCCCCCTCTATGACGATGGTTCGAGTGACGCCCAGCAAGCGACCCGCGACTATGTGCTGGAGCTGACGAAGCTTGATGGCGGCGCGGCGAAGATCAACGTCTTCGGCGGCAAGATCACCACTTACCGGCGCCTCGCCGCCGAGGTCATGGAACGCCTGTCGCCGGTACTGCCGTCCATGGGCGCAGCCTGGACCCGGGGGGCCGCCCTGCCGGGCGGCGACTTCGCCATCGAGGCCCTGGAGAACGAGATTGTCGCCTTGCAGGCCCGCTGCCCGGTTCTCACCACCGATCATGCCCGCCGCCTGGTCCGCGCCTACGGCACACGGGCCGGGGAGATCGTTGCGGAGGTGAAGACCGCCGCCGATCTCGGCGCGCATTTCGGCGCCGATCTTTATGAATGCGAGGCCGCCTATCTGGTCCGCCACGAATGGGCAATGACGCCTGAGGATATCCTGTGGCGGCGCAGCAAGCTCGGCTTGCGGGTGGGGCCTGAGGACGTGAAACGGCTGGCCGCCTGGCTCGACCGCCATTGTCCCGAGGCCACCGCGCCCGCGCCGGCGACCTAGTCTTTTACGTCCTGCCAGCGCCGCGCGGCGTCCTCGTCGCTGTCGCGCGCTTCGACCCAGGCCTTGCCTTCGCGGCCTTCCTCCAGCTTCCAGAACGGCGCCTTCGTCTTGAGGAAGTCCATCATGAAGCGCGCCGCCTCGAAGGCGGCATCGCGATGCGCCGACTGGGTGATCACCAAGACGATGTCCTCGCCCGGCTGCATGCGGCCGTAGCGATGCACGATGAGGCTGGCACTGATCGGCCAGCGCCGCTGTGCCTCTTCGCCGATGGCTTCAAGCTGGCGCTCGGTCATGCCGGGATAGTGCTCCAGCGTCATGGCGGTGATCGCCTGATCGCCGGTCACCTCGCGCACCGTGCCGAGGAACATCACCGTTGCTCCGTCGCTGCCATGGGCCTGGCGGAAGCCGGCAAGCTCGGCTGCGGCATCAAAGGGGGGCTCCTGAACCCTGATCATGGCGTCGTCTTTTTCCCGACGGCATCGGCTGGCGGCTTCTTGCCCTCCACGATCCCGTTCATCAGCGCATCGATCTTGTTGGCCTCCCTGGCGGTCTCCCTGGCGGCCTCGTCCTTCAGGTCGACAGTCTGGCCCAGCCGGATCATCTTGCGCAAGGTCTCGTAGCCGGCCTTGGGGTCCTTCAGCATCCCCTCGATGTCGGGATAGATGTCCGGATGGTCCCACTGCCCCTCGACCACCACCGGCACCGGCAGGTCGCCGGGGGCATCGGCGGCGCCGTCGCCCTTGAGCGCGGCGACAAGTTTGGGCTGGACCTTGTAGTCGAGGCGCCGTTGCAGCAGATCGGCGCTGCCTATTGCCGTCATCCTGACCAGCGGCCCGGCGAGCTTCAGATCCTTGCCCGTCGCCACTCCGTCGGAGAGGGTGTAGGTCGCTTCCAGGAGGGCAAACCCGGTGTCCTTGGCGTCCGCCTTGCCCCAGCCCTTAAGGACGCCGGAACCCAGGTCGCGCACCATGCCGGCAATGTCGATGCCGCGAACGGCACCGTTGGTGAAGCGCACCGCCGCGGCCCCGTTGAGGGTGGAGACCAACTCGCGCTGGCTCTTGCCACGCGCCGCCAGCGACACGCTCAGATCGCCACTGCCGGAAAGGCGTTCGAGGCCGGCGAAATCCTTGAATAACCGGTAGCCGTCCACCCCTTTGGCGCTCAGGCGCCCCTGCACCACGGCAGCGCCCTTCGATGTGGAGAGCACCACCTCGCCCGATGCCTTACCGTCGTAAAAGTCCATGTCGGTGAGATTGGCGATGAGTTGCCCGTCCTTCAGTATCGCATCGATACGGGCCTTGCCGGTCTTCACATTGCGATAGGTAATCTCGTTGGCCGCGAGCGCCAGTCGGGCATCGAGGGCCCCAAGGCCGCTGAGATCGATGGGCGCGCCCGACCAGGCATCGATCCCCTCGGCGCCATTCGGCGTGGGCGGCGGCGGGCCGAGATAGGCATCGATGTCGACCCGATCGATGCCCAGCGAGGCGACAACCGCCGGCCGCTCGCCGCTTAAATCGACGCTGAGGTCGCCCTTGGCGTTCATGCCATCGAGGCCGATGGTCGCCTTCTTGAAGACGATGGAGGTCTCGCTCACTTCGAGTCCGCCCTTGGCGCTGAAGGCCTTGAGGCCGGCACCCGGCCCCAGTGGCCGGCCCAGCCATTCGGCCAGGTCGCGCAGGGAACGGGCCTTCATCTCCACGACGCCCGCCAGATCGAACCCGGCATTGAGGCGCGTCAACCCATCGAAGCTCACATTCACCAGCGCGCCTTCCACGGCGAGATCGACGGGCGAGCCCTCGCCCACCAGCCGCTGCGGTGCCTTGGCGAAGAAATCCAGCCGCATCCGTTCGTTCTTCCAGGTGACATGGCCCTTGAGGTCGATCGGGCCGTTGAGCGTCGGCGCGTCGATGGTGAGGTCGGCATGCTCGATCACCATGGCGGTGCCGCTGCGCTCGTCGAGATAGCGAATGTCGCCGTCCTCGATGTAGATGGGGGCATGCGCAAGACCCGGGGCCGCCGCGACCTTGCCGCCCTCATCGCTCTTTGCCGTGTCGTTGCCGGCATCGAAGCGCCAGTTGGCCTTGCCCTTGCCGTCGACGATGAGACCGATGCGCGGCCTGACAAGGGTCACTTCGCGGATGTCGAGGCGGCGTTCGAACAGTGGCCCGATGCCGATCCCCAGCTTGAGACGCTCCATGGAAACAAACCGGCCCTCGAACATGCCCGGCGGATTGCCCAGCACCACATTGTCGATGTCGACGCCGATCCGCGGCCATAGCGACAAGTGCGGGGGGCTCCCCATGACCAGCGTGCGCCCGGTTGCCTGACGTACCGCCGCCACCAGTCGGTCGGCGATGAAAGCCGGTGACAGGATGAATGGCAGCACCACGGCGATGCCAACGGCCAGGGCGGCCAGAACGGCGATGGCATAAAGAAGTCGCTTCACCGATTACTCCCGGTCAGGTGCAAGGGGGCTCTGAAGATAGCGAACGGACAGGACCTTGCAACACCGGCGATCCTGCGGCCAAAGCATGGCGCGGCCGCGGCAAGCACGCCGGAGCGGTGCTGTGGCGAGCTTTTTCGGGGGTCAAAGAGTCGCGGACATCTCCGCCGAACCGACTTCCGGGGCGCGAACCCTCAGGTCCCCTGCTGGCTGGTTGGCTTGAGTTGCTGCCAGGTATTCTTTTGCGCCAGCATGCGCTTGAGATAGGCCATGTTGGCTTCAACGGTTGCCGGCGGCAGGTCACGGCTGGCCATTTCGCGCGCGGCATCGAAGCGGCCCTGCAGGCCAAGCGCCAGGGCAAGGTTCTGGCGTACCTGCGGCTCTTCGGTGCCGCCGGGCAAAGCCAGCGCCTGCCGCAACGTCTTTTCGGCAAGGTCGAGCTTGCCTTCGAGCATGTAGGACATGCCGATATTGTTGTAGATCGAGATCTCGCCCGGCTTCATGACAAGTGCTGTCTGGTAGTACTGGCGGGCCTCGGCATATTTGCCCTGCTGGGCCAGCGCCGACCCCAGCGCCGAACGGGTCTTCCAGTCGGCCTTGCCGCCATCGACCACCTTGCGCAGGATGCCCTCGGCCTCCACACCGCGGCCGTTGGCGACCAGTTGCTTGCCGTAATAGATCGCGAACTCGGTGTTGTCGGGATTGTGCTCCATCACCGTTTCGAGCACCTTGAGCGCTTCCTGACTCTGCTTCAGCGCCTGCAACTGGCGGGAATAGGCAACGCCCAGTTGCACGTTGCCGGGATCGGCCTGCCACGCCTTGCCGGCGATTGCCGTCTCCTTGATGGACGGCTCAGTGGTGCTGCTGGTACTGAGGTTGTCGAGCGATTGGGTGCTTGCCAGACGCGCCCCGCAGGCGCCGAGCGCCGCGACCAGTGCCGCGGCCATGACAAACCGGGCAATCAGGCGGCCTTCCGGGCGTCGGGCGATGCTGTCGGGCGTCATCTGGAACTCCAGCCGGGCGGGCGCCGGAATCGGCTCTCCCCTGTCCTGGCAGAGATCATCGAAGACAGTCGTCAACAAAGCATTAACCATAAAGAGAATGAACGCCCGGCGATGCCCGCGAGGGGTGCGGTGAATGGCGCTCAGTCCAGCCCCATCATGCCGACAAGTTCGCCTGAGGTCATCACGTGGCAATAGATCATGTTGATGATCTCCAGTTCCCTGGCGTGCAGCTCGTCGCTGCCGGCCGCGCAGCAGTCCTCGATGACCACCACGTTGAAGCTCTCGTCTGCCAGGCTGCGAACCGTGGAGGAGACGCACTGGTCGGTGAAGATGCCACAGCACACGACGTTGCGGATGCCGAGATTGGTGAGGATGAGCCGCAGGTTGGTGCCGGTCAGCGCCGAATCGGTGGTCTTGGTCACCACGATCTCATCGCCCTGCGGCTCAAGTTCTGGCACCAGTTGCGAAGGGGCGAGGTTCTTCGGCAGCAGCAGGTTGTTCCAGCCCGGCTTCTTCTGGCTGAGCGAACGGTCGCGCCCGTCCCCGGTCTGGCAGGCGATGCGGGCGAACAGGCATTCAATGCCGCCCTGGCGGAAACGGGACAACAGGTCGGCGGTGCGCGGGATGACCTGGGCGTTCATGCGTTCGTGGAACGGCGTCCAGGCATCGAAGCGGGCCTGCTCTTTGGCCGAAAGGCCGGCGCGGTCGGGCCGCTCCAGATAGGTGTTCTGTATATCGATCACCAGCAGCGCCGTTTCGGCGGGCTTGAGATCGAGATCAGCGGGTTCGGGCGCGCCTTGGTAATAGATGGAGCGCCAGTCCGTCTTCCAGTTCATTCGGGGCCTCTTGGAAAGGGTCAGTAGCGGAAGGTGTAGAGGCCGCGCTTTTCATAGACCTGGGCGGCTTCTTCGACGAAAAGGGCCAGCCGTTCTGCCTTGTAGGTGGTGCGCAAGGTCGACGCCATGGCGGCGAGATCGGTGGCGCTGCGTGCCCGCCCGGGGCGCAGCAGTTCGTAAACCGCCATGATCACGTCCTGCGGCACATCGGCCATCTCGGCGGCGCGTTCGAGGTTTTCCGCCAGCCGCGGCCGCCCCGCCGAACGGGCGATGTCGGCCTGCAGGCGCAGCATCTCCGGCGTGATGGTGAGGTCGGCCATGGTCGCCTCGCCCGCCATGATGGCATCCAGTGTAATCTCTTCGATGGCCTTGCCGCGCCGCCCGCGCACCAGTTCCGGGCGCTTCTCGGCCAGCGGATAATCGCCCGCCCCGACTTTTGCCTTGTCGCTCACGCCGCACCCTTCAAGAATTCCAGCGCGATTTCCTCTGGCGCCGCCCCGTCGCGGCAAAGCCCGGTCTCGATGGCATAGATGAGGGCGACACGGGCATGAAAGCGCGCCCCCAGCGCCTCGCCGTTGGTGGGCACCACCACCGGCTCGGGCATCTCCTCTGCGGCATAGGTGGCGGCGTTGCGCCCCAGGCCCGAATAATGTTCGAGCGTGGTGATCGGGGCGTTGGAGAAAAGCTCCAGATTGTTGTGCGGCAGACGCTCCTTCTGGTGGATGACGGCAGTGCCCTTGGCCTGCAGGCCGATGCCGATGCCGGAGCCTGAAAGCCGTGCCGCCGAAAGACCGAGGAAGGAGGTATCGCCGGTGTGATGCATCCTGACGATGCGGGCCCGCTTGCCTTTTTCCTCGATGCCGCCAACGATGGCCCTGAGGACACGGCTCAAGGGATGGCCGGCCAGGGTCCGGAAGAGTTTTTCACCGAAGGCGGGCGAAATCCCCACCACCACTTCATCCGGGTCGTTGCCGGCCTTGGCCGGCCCCATACTGCGATAGGCGATGCGTCCGGCCTCGGCGGCCTCGTAGGTCGCTTCCGCCCGCAACACCTCGTCACGGTCGAGGACGTCGCGAATGGCGGCGATCTCGGAGCGCCGGCCGGCGCTCATGCGGTAGCCGCTGCCCGGTCCGCCATAGTCGTTGGGGTCGTTGACGGCGGAAATCACCCGGTCGCCGCGCACCACGGCCGAGGTCTGGAGGTAATCGCCCGACACCCTGAGCTTGACCAGGAACAGCAGGTTTTCCGCCTCGGTCTGAAAGCCGCGCTTCTTGAGTGCCTTGATGACGTCGACGACGGTGATGCCGCGATCCTTGATCGCCGCGGATATGCCCGCCACCTGGCGCGGCATGAAGCTCCTGGTCTCGCGCGAGCCCGAAGCGGCGATCACCGAGGCCTTCATCGCCTCGTCAATGGTGCCGAGACCCAGTTCCTCGAAGACCGCCGACAGCGCCTCGATACCGCGCCGGCGGACATCCAGCGCTTTTGTCTCCTCGACCGGCGTCAGGCCGCCGTCAGCCTCGAAATCCCGCTGCAGCACCAGGAATTCCTCCATTTCCTCGCCATTGAAGAGCGACGGATTGAAGGAATTGTCATATTTAAGTATCGAGCCGAAACCGGAACAGATGAGATCCGATCCACCGATCAGGTAGGGCAGGATCTTGGCGCCGATGCGGACTTCCGATTCAGACGAACGGGCATCGTTGCCGCTGGCGCATTCCAGATCGAGCCACACCGCGATGAGGTTTTCCGCCATAAGCCCGCGCACACCGCCGGGGATGCTGGCGGCCAGCGGCGCCCCGTCGATGCCGCCGTTCTGGGTGCCTTGCGCGCCCATGGCGCGCTGCATGCATAAGCAGCGCGCCTCCAGATAGAGCAGCGACTTGGCCTCATGAAAGCCCATCAGCAATTCCGACGCCGCCCCCGAGGTGCAGCGCATCTTGATGCCGCGCGAAGCGTAGGCCGCGGTGAGCCAGGCCTTTGACCACGGCGTGTCGTCGCCGTCGATGAAGGCCCTTTCGGTGCCGTAGACCGACACGGTCTCGGCATAGGAGGTAAAGCCCGCCATGCCGATCTGCAGTTCCTCGGCCTCCTCGCTCGAGCACTGGAAGAGGGTCCCGGCCCGCCCCACCGTCGCCCCGACGCAGCATGCAAGGGCGTTCGACCAGGCATTGCGCGACACCCGCATGGTGGTCTCGATCTCGTCGAACCCGAAGGCGACCGCGGTAGCGGCATCGGCGGCAAGCTGTACGGGATCGTCCTTGGCGTTGGTGACGTGCCCCTGGTTGCCGGGGGTACGCCTGGCCCGCATCTTGGAATAGGCAAAGGCTATTTCCATGGAATTGAGGTGTGCCACCACCTCGGCCAGCTTGGCTGGCGTCATGCCGTGGGCAAGCCGCGTCAGTTCGCTGCGTGGCACGTGCATGTCGACCAGCATGCGGGCGATCTCGATGGACGGCATGGCCATGGCCTCTTCCACCACCTCCGGGTCGAGATGATGGCGGGCGATGAACATGTCGATCATGTCGAAGTCGGCCTCGGGCACCCCGTCGAGTTCGGTGATGCGGCTGCCCGACATGGCGACACCGGGCCTGGGATCACACGCGCCGGCCATGACGGAAAAGCCGTTGGCGGGATCCTCGGCGGCAAAGTTGTCGAGGCGCAAGGGCCGCTCATCCCAGTCGGAAAAGCGCTTCCAGCGATTGGGTGCGGCCTGGCTGGTGTCGGACATGGGCTTGATCCCCCGATTGACGCGCGCAAAGCTTGTGGGCGGTTGCGCCAAAGGTCAAGGGGCAGAAGGGCCCCTACTCGGCCGCCTCGCGGGCCAGGAACCCGCCGGACTGGCGTTGCCACAGTTCGGCGTAAAGGCCGCCGCGCCTGACCAGTTCATCATGCGTGCCCTCCTCGATGATCGCCCCCTCGTCCATGACCACCAGCCGGTCCATGGCGGCAATGGTCGACAGGCGGTGGGCGATGGCAATGACCGTCTTGCCCTGCATCAGGCAGTAGAGGCTTTCCTGAATGGCGGCCTCGACTTCGGAATCGAGCGCGCTGGTGGCCTCGTCGAGGATCAGGATGGGGGCGTTCTTGAGCAGCACGCGGGCAATGGCGATGCGCTGGCGCTGGCCGCCGGAGAGTTTAACCCCGCGCTCGCCCACATGCGCCTCGTAGCCCTTGCGGCCACGCACGTCCTCGAGCAGGTTGATGAACTCGTGGGCATGCGCCTGGCGCGCCGCGGCGATCACCTCCTCGATCGACGCCTCGGGCCGACCGTAGCGCACATTGTCGAGGATCGAGCGGTTGAGCAGCGAGGTGTCCTGGGTCACCATGCCGATATTGGCCCTGAGCGAATTCTGGCTGACCCGCGCCACATCGGCGCCGTCGATCAGGATGCGGCCCCGTTCCAGGTTGTGGAAGCGCAGCAGCAGCGAGACGAGGGTCGACTTGCCGGCCCCCGAACGCCCGACCAGCCCCACCTTTTCGCCCGCCCTTATGGTGAGCGAGAGATCATCGATCACCCCGCGCTCGCCATCGGTGCCGGGCTTGCCGTAATTGAAGCCGATGTGCTCGTAGACGATTTCGCCGCGCGGCACGCTAAGGGTTTCGGCATCGGGCGCATCCACCACGGCACGTTCGCGCGCAATGGTCTCGATGCCGTCATGCACCACGCCGATGTTCTCGAACAGCCCCGAGATCTCCCACATGATCCAGTGCGCCATGCCTTGCAGGCGCAGCACCAGACCGATGGTGAAGGCGATGGCGCCGGTGGTGATGGCATCCACGTACCACAGCCAGATCGACAGCGCCGATACCGTGAACAGCAGCAGGCTGTTGAGGGTGTTGAGGGTGAGGGTGAACATCGTCACCAGCCGCATCGAGCGGTAGACGGTGTCCAGCATGCCTTCCATGCCCTCGCGCGCATAACCGTCCTCGCGCTCGGCGTGGGCGAACATCTTCACCGTCGGAATGTTGGTGTAGCTGTCGACGATGCGCCCCGTCACCACCGAGCGGGCATCGGCCTGTTCCTTCGATACCTGCTTGAGCCGCGGCACGAAGTAGCTGAGCGCCACGAGGTAGCACCCGAACCATACTGCCAGCGGTGCCGATAGTCGCAAGTCGCTGGAGGCGAAGAGGACGAGCGCACCGGTGAAATAGACCGCCACATAGAGCAGGACCTCGGTGATCTTCATCACCACGTCGCGCACCGCCAGCGAGGTCTGCAGCACCTTCTGGGCGATCCGTCCGGCAAAATCGTTCTGGTAGAACTCCATCGACTGGCGCAGCACATAGCGATGCGTCTGCCAGCGCGTGCGCATGGCGAAATTGCCGAGCAGGCCCTGATGCACGAAGGCCTCGTAGAAGAACTTGAGGCTCGGCAGGACGAAGAGGACAAGGCCGCCCATCAAGGCCAGTTTGAACCCGTGATCGCTCCAGAAGGTGGCGCGGTCGGCATGGCTCAGCCAGTCGACGATCTTGCCGACGAAGGCGAACAGCGACACCTCGATCAGGGCAACCGCGATGGAAAGCACCGAACTGGCGAGGATGAGCGGCCAGAACGGCCGCGCATAATAGAGGATGAAGCCGGAAAAGGTCGCCGGCGGCTTTTCCGGCGCATCCGGCGGAAACGACTTAACGACGCTTTCCAGCCAGCGGAAGATTGCGGATAGGGGCGACATGCAATTCCCGGTTCCTGAAGGAGGACCTCTCTTAGCAGACGAACGTGGGGTTGATCCAATCCAACTGCAACGGCTGGCGAGGCTGCCGAAAGGCCGGCCGCCTCAGAACCCCACCATGTCGCCGCCCTTCAGTTCCAGGATCTCGCGCGCCTGCTCAGGGGAAGCGACGGCAAGCCCCAGCCCCTCGATGATCTGCCGCACCTTCTTGACCTGCTCGGCATTGGAGCGCGCCAACTGGCCGGGGCCGATCCACAGGCTATCCTCCAGCCCGACCCGCACATTGCCGCCCATCGACGCCGCCATGGCCGCCACCCGCAACTGGTTGCGCCCCGCCCCCAGCACCGACCAGCGGTAGTCGCTGCCGAACAGACGGTCGGCGGTGCGCTTCATGTGGGCGATATCTTCCGGGTGCGGGCCGATGCCGCCGAGGATGCCGAACACCGACTGCACGAAGAACGGCGGCTTGACGATGCCGCGCTCGGCGAAGTGGGCAAGCGTATAGAGGTGGCCGATATCGTAGCACTCGATCTCGAAGCGGGTGCCGTTCTCCGCGCAGGTCGTCAGGATGTATTCGATGTCGGCGAAGGTGTTCTTGAAGATACGTTCGCGCGAGCCTTCCAGATAGGGCCGCTCCCAGTCATGCCTGAACTCGGAAAATCGCTGCAGCATGGGATAGAGGCCGAAGTTCATCGTCCCCATGTTGAGCGAGGCGATTTCCGGCCGGAAGGTCGCCGCCGGGCGCACCCGCTCCTCGATGGTCATGGTGGCCGCCCCGCCGGTGGTGATGTTGACCACACATCCCGAGCGCTGCTTGATCACCTTGAGAAAAGGCTCGAAGGCTTCGGGGCGCTGGTCGGGCCGCCCGTCCTTCGGGTCGCGGGCATGCAGGTGGACGACGGCGGCGCCCGCCTCGGCGGCGCCGATGGCCGCTTCGGCGATCTCTTCTGGTGTGACCGGCAGATGCGGCGACATGGAAGGCGTGTGGATCGAGCCGGTGACGGCGCAGGTGATGATGACGGGGCGTGGCACAAGCGGGGCTCCTTGAAGGGGGGCTCAGGCGTTGGTCCCCTTATCCGATGACCGGCCGCCGCCGGCAACCCCGCAACATGCATGGCTGGCGTGCGCCGCCGGGCGCTTTGTGGCATGCTGGCGGCGGGCGTGGCCTCAAAGGCGATTGTCAGCGCTTTGTCATGGGGCAAAAACTAGGCAGTAGGCATGATCGCTCTTGAGAAATCCTACAGCAGCCGCATGATCTTGGTTGTGGCCCTCACAGCCCTGGTGCTGGGCAGTGCAGTTGCGCGCGCCGACGGCAATGTCCTCAAGGATCACGACGACGAGGCCGAAGCCGTCTATCAGGCTCAGAAGTCCGGTCGCTTCGCGCCGCTTGCCGCCGCACTTGCCAAGGCCAGGTTGCCGCAGGGCAGTGAGGTGGTGAATGTCGCCCTGGAGAACGAGCACGGCATCCCGGTCTATGAGATCTATTATATCGATCCCGGCGGACGCCGCCTCAAATTGCGCCTCGATGCCCGTAGCGGCAATCGCATGAAGGAAGGTGGAGAATAGGCGATGCGGATTCTCGTTGCCGAAGACGACCTGCGCATCCAGGCCGACGTGGCCGCCGTCCTCACCGCCAGCGGCTTCATTCCGGAAGTGGAATCCGACTCAGAGGAAATCTGGTTCCGCGGCGATACCGAGGATTTCGGCGCTGTCATCCTCGATCTCGGCCTGCCGCTCATGGACGGTCTCACCATCCTCAAGAAGTGGCGGGCGGCGGGGCGCAATTTCCCCGTGCTGGTGCTGACGGCGCGCGGCTCATGGTCGGAGCGGGTGGAGGGGATCGACGCAGGCGCCGACGATTATCTGCCGAAACCGTTCGAGATGGACGAATTGATGGCGCGCTTGAGGGCCATCATCCGCCGCACCGGCGGCCATGCCGCCCCCGCCATCACCATCGGCGATGTGACGCTCGATCCGCGCCAGATGCGGGTCTCGGTGCGTTCGGTGCCGATCCAGCTTTCGCCGCAGGAATACCGCCTCGTCTCCTATCTGATGCTGCACGCCGGCCGCGTGGTATCGCAGCAGGAACTGGCCGAGCAGCTTCACGCCGAACATTTCGCGCGCGAATCCAACGCCGTCGAGGTGCTGGTCGGCCGGGTGCGCAAGAAGCTCGGGGCCGATATCATCGAGACCCGTCGTGGCTTCGGCTATATCGTCGAGCCCAAGCCCGCATGACGCTGCGCTCGCTCAGGCTGCGGCTGTTCCTGTTTGCCTTCGCCGGCATTACCGCCACCCTCATTCTTGCCGGTATCGGCCTGACCTCGCTGTTCGAACGGCATGTGGAACGGCGCATTGGCGAAGAACTAGATACCCATGTCGCCCAGATCGCCGGCAGCCTCAGGGTCGATGCCGCAGGCGCCCTCTCGCTGGCGCGCGGGCCCGCCGATCCGCGCTTCAATCAGGTGTACGGCGGTCTCTACTGGCAGGTGAAGGACGAAAAGACCGGCGCCCTGTTGCGCTCGCGCTCGTTGTGGGACAGCGATCTGGCACTCGCCCCCGACAGTGCCGCCCCCGGCGCCGTCGTGGTGCGCGCCGCCAACGGGCCGGACGGCAAGCCGCTGATCGTCCATGAGCGCCGGCTGATCATTGAGAACGGCGCCAGCGAAGTGCCGGTGGTCATAGCGGTCGCCATCAATCACGCGGTGGTGGATACCCTGCGCGTCGGCTTTGCGCGCGACCTGCTGCCGGGACTGAGCCTCCTCGGGGTGCTGCTGCTGGCCGGCCTGTGGTTCCAGGTGCGCGCCGGCCTCGCCCCGCTGACGACGCTGGAGGACGCCATCAGGGAAATCCGTGAAGGCACCGCGCGGCGCCTGTCGAGCGACGTGCCCGAAGAGGTCGAGCCTCTGGTCGGCGAGGTCAACAGCCTTCTCGATGCCCAGGAGGTGGCCATCAAGCGGGCGCATGACCGGGCCGGCGATCTGGCGCACGGCCTGAAGACCCCGCTGACGGCGCTGGCCAGCGACGTGCGCCGCCTGCGCCAGGCCGGCGAGGGCGCGATTGCCGACGACATCCAGCTTTCCGCCCAGATCATGCACCGCCACATCGAGCGCGAACTGGCCCGCACGCGGCTGCGCCAGCAGCGTGGCCAGCGCCTCGCCTCGGCCCTCGCGCCGGCCGTCGCCGCCATCGTCAAGACGGTGGCGCGCACCCCCAACGGCGAGCACGTCGCCTTCGATGTCCGCGTCGGCCGCGATGCGGCCATTGCCGTCGATCCCGACGACCTCAACGACATTCTCGGCAACCTGGTGGAAAACGCCGCCCGCTATGCCCGCACCCGGGTCGCGATTTCAGCCCTGCCCGCCGGCCGCGATGTCACCGTCAGGGTGGAGGACGACGGCCCCGGCGTCGCTGCAAAAAACCTCGACAGGCTGTTCGAGCGCGGCCGCAGGCTGGATGAAAAGGGCGGCAGCGCCGGCCTCGGCCTTGCCATCGTGCAGGACATCCTCACCGAGTACGGCAGCGCCCTGAAGGCCGAGCCTTCCGAACTGGGCGGGCTGGCCCTGAGCTTCATGGTCCGCAGCGGTGCCGAACCGGTTCAGGCGCCGCGCATCGGCCAGGTGTCCGACAGCCGGTAGCCGCCGGGCCATGGGTCTTCGGGATCGAGCATGTGCTGGTGCGTGCCGGTGATCCACGCCCGTCCCGAGATGGAAGGCACGATGGCGGTGCGTCCGGCGATCTCGGTCACGCGCTCGATGCGACAGTCGAAGCGGCTGTCGATGATCGAAATGCCGGTGAAGCGGTCGCCCGCCTTGAGGATGCCCCTGGCATGCAGCACCGCCATGCGGGCCGAACAACCGGTGCCGGTCGGCGAGCGGTCGAGCTTGCCGGGATCGACCACGACGGTGTTGCGGCCGCAGGGCACACCCGCCTCAACGACCAGAGGCGCGGTGAACTGGCAAAAGGAGATATGCTGCCAGTCGGGATTTTCGGGGTGGGTAAAGCCCAACTGCTCGTTGGCGGCGCGGGTGATCCTGACGCCGGTGGTGGCGATGTCATGCGCTTCGTCGGGCGAAAGGCGAAAGCCGATATCGGCGGCATCGGCGAGGACGAAGCTGTCGCCGCCATAGGCGGTGTCCACCCTGAGCGTCCCGATCCCCTCCACTTCGATCGTCGCATCCAGCCGGTCGGCGAAAGAGGGAACGTTGGTGACCCGCACCGATTGCGCCTTGCCCTCGCGGCATTGCGCGACGACCTCGATGAGGCCGCCCGGCGCTTCCAGTGTGAGGCGGCTTTCGGGTTCCTGCATGGCCACGATGCCGGTTTCCAGCAGCACCGTTGCTACGCACATGGAATTGGAGCCCGACATGGGCGGGGTATGTTCCGGCTCCATGATGATGAAGCCCATCGCGGCGCGTGGATCCTTCGGCGGCACCAGCAGGTTGACATGGCGGAACACGCCGCCGCGCGGTTCGTTGAGGACGAAGTTGCGTAGAGCCTGATCCTGGTGGATGAAGCGCGACTGCGCCCACAGGGTATCGCCCGGCGGCGGCGACACCCCGCCGACAATGACGTCGCCCACTTCGCCCTCGGCATGGCAGCTCACCACATGGATGACCTTGGTGGCGCGCATCGGGTTTCAGGCTCTCTTGCCGACGACCAGCACCGGATCGCCCAGCACCTCGAACAACGGCTCGATGCCGAGGCCGGGCAGATCGGGCGCCGTCATGCGGCCGTTCACCCGCTTGGGCGCCCCCGTGGCGATGTCGCGGGTGCCGTAGCTGTTGAAGTCGGTGGCGGAAAAGGAGAATTCCTCCGGCGTCGAGCGGGCGAGATGGGCGATGGTGGCCGTCACGATGTCGCCGCCCCAGGTATCCTCGATGGTCATGGGGATGCCTGAAGCGATGCACAGGTCGCGCATCAGGCGGGCTTTCGTGAGGCCGCCCACCTTGGAGATTTTCAGGTTGATGACATCCATGGCCCCGTCGGCGAGCCCGCGCAGCAGCGTGTCGGCGCCGGTGATGACCTCGTCCAGCACGAAGGGCAGCGAGGTGCGCCGGCGGGTGACGAGGCATTCCTCGTAAGTTGGACAGGGCTGCTCGATATAGACATCGACATCCCTCACCGCGGCGACCACCCGGGCCGCCTCGTGCATGGTCCAGCCGGTATTGGCATCGGCCACCAGGATGTCGCCGGGGCGCATTTCCTTCGCCGCAAGGCGGATGCGCTCGATGTCGGTATCGGCATCGCCACCCACCTTGAGCTGGAATTTGGTGTAGCCCTCGTCGCGATAGCCGGCGACCTTTGCCGCCATGGCGGCGGGCGCCTCTTGCGAGATGGCGCGGTAAAGCTTGACCTCGTCCTGCGCCGCCCCCCCGAGCAGGCGGTAGACGGGCAGGCCTGAAACCTTGCCCAGAATGTCCCAGCAGGCGACGTCGATCGCCGCCTTGACATAAGGATGGCCGCGCAGCATCGCGTCCATGTGGCGGTTGAGGCAGCCGAGGTCGCGCGGGTCGAGCCCGATGACGTGCGGGCCGATCTCGGCGAGGCCTGAACGCACCCCCGCCGCATAGGCCGGCAGATAGGCCGAGCCCAGGGGGCAGCATTCGCCATAACCGCAGATGCCGGCATCGGTTGCGACCTCGACGACGGTGGCATCGAACACCTCGACGAAGTTGCCGTTCGACCAGCTGTAACGGCCTTCCTTCAGCGGCAGGTCCACCTGGAAGGCGCGTATGGTGGTGATTCTCATCTATTGGCGATCCTTGCTGGTTGATCCTGTCGCTTTCGGGTGAGGGTAATTGATGCGCGAAAGCCGCGCGCCCGGCAACAGCAACAGGACTTCAATTGAGCGGAATGTTGAGCCACAGCTTGCCGGTGATGGCATTGAGCGAGGAGCCGATGCCGTCATAGTCCACCGTTGCCCTGAATCCGGTGCCGTTGGGAGCCTGGACCATGATGCCCGCCTCGATCCTGGCGCGAAGCTCATCGGGCGCGACGCTGGTGCCGCCGATGTTCAGCGATTTGGGATGCGCGAAGGACCACACCCCGGTCAGCGAGGCGTGCGGCTCGATCGAGGTGCCATCGTCGAGCAAAATGCGATAGGCGACCTCCGGCCCGAAGGTGAACTGGCCCAGCGACACGGTCTGGCCGGGGATCTTCAGGCCGAGCGCATTGTTATAGCTGTCCTGGTATTCGGCCATGTAGGTGATGGCGGCGCTGGGCGTGAAGCGCCAGTTGCCGGCGTTCCAGTTGCCCGTCAGGTTGGCCCGCGCCAGCCACCGGCCGGTGTTGAAATTGTCGGTGTAGATGCCGAAGGGATCGATCGTGTTGTTGGACCGGCCCCAGGCGGCGCGGGCATCGAAGAACAGGTGCGGCGACAGCTTGGTGCTCATATAGGGGCCGGCCATCCAGCCGAAACCGTTGCCCTTGAACGCCAGGATCTTCGAATTCTCCTTGAACCAGTCGAGTTGCACCAGCGCGCCGATCAGGACCGACGGCGACACCAGATAATCGGCACCCAGATAGAGGATTCCCAGATGGCCGCTGAAGTCGGCGTTGCCGAGGCTGTCGTCGAAGAAGGTGATGTGGCCCTCCGCCCACACGTCGAAATCCGACTTGCGCGCTGCAGGAGTGTCCTTGCCAAGCGCTCGGGTGCCGCCGAGGCTCTCGATGCGCTTCTGCTCGGCCTGGCTGTTGGCGGCCGCCATCTGGCTGAGACTGGTGGAAATCGACAGGCTCTTCTGTCCGGCCTGGCCGTCGACGGCGAAATCGACCGGCCTGCCGCTGACGATGGCATCGAGCGCCTCGGTCGTGTCGTCATGGCCCCACAGCGACCCGGTCAGGCGACGGATATAGCGATTGCGGTCGGGTTCGTTGGAAAGGATCAGGTCGAGTCGGCGGTAGATGAACTGCTTTATCTTCTGCTGGGTGTCACGGATGATGATGGCGTTGTTGCGCGTGACGGTGACGCTGTCCTTGTTCGACGCCACGCTGCCGGCATGGGCAATGGCAGTGTTGGTGATCTTGCCGGCGACGACGTCGGCCGCGGCGGCCGTATCGCTGCCGCTGCAGGTAATGGACTCCCCGGGCGCAAGCCCGCCCGCCGGCAGCGCCGGGCAGGCGACCGAGGCGATACGATCATCGCTCACGGTAATTGCAGCGGTAATCGTGACAGCGCCGGCATTGCTCACCAGGTAGGTGTACTGCAGAACATCGCCCACATGCGCGAAGCTGGGCGTCGAGGTTTGCTTGTCGAGGCTGAGCGCCGGCACCGCGATGGAATCGACGGTCACGCTGTCGCGGTTGGAGCCGAGGCCGCCATTGTGCGCCGTTGCGATGTTGGTGATCTTGCCGGCATCGACGTCGGCCTGGCTTGCCGTATCGCTGCCGCTGCAGGTAATGGACTCCCCGGGCACCAGTCTGCCCGCCGGCAGCGCCGGACAGGCAACCGCGGCGATGCGGTTGTCGCTGACGGTGATCGAGCCGGTCAGGGTGGTATTGCCCGTATTGGTGACGAGGTAGCGATACTTCAGGACATCGCCCGCCGCCTTGTAGGTCGGAGTGGTGGTGGTCTTGTCGAGGCTGAGGGCGGGGGACAGCACCGCATCGATGGTGACGCTGTCCTTGTTGGAGGCCACCGCCCCGTCGAAGGCCTGGGCGGTGTTGGTCACCGAGCCGGCGTCGATGTCGGTCTGGGTGACGCTGTAGGAGCGGCTGCAGTTGACCGCCCCGCCCGGTGCCAGCCCGCCGACCGGCAGGGCCTTGCAGGTGAACGAGCCGATCTTGTCGTCGCTGATGGTGATGGAACCGGTGAGGGTGGTGTTGCCCGAGTTGGTGACCTGATAGCCATAGGCGAGCTTGTCGCCCACCGCGGTGAAGTTCGTCGTGGTGGTGGTCTTGTCGAGGCTGAGGGCGGGGGACAGCACCGCATCGATGGTGACGCTGTCCTTGTTGGAGGCCACCGCCCCGTCGAAGGCCTGGGCGGTGTTGGTCACCGAGCCGGCGTCGATGTCGGTCTGGGTGACGCTGTAGGAGCGGCTGCAGTTGACCGCCCCGCCCGGTGCCAGCCCGCCGACCGGCAGGGCCTTGCAGGTGAACGAGCCGATCTTGTCGTCGCTGATGGTGATGGAACCGGTGAGGGTGGTGTTGCCCGAGTTGGTGACCTGATAGCCATAGGCGAGCTTGTCGCCCACCGCGGTGAAGTTCGTCGTGGTGGTGGTCTTGTCGAGGCTGAGGGCGGGGGACAGCACCGCATCGATGGTGACGCTGTCCTTGTTGGAGGCCACCGCCCCGTCGAAGGCCTGGGCGGTGTTGGTCACCGAGCCGGCGTCGATGTCGGTCTGGGTGACGCTGTAGGAGCGGCTGCAGTTGACCGCCCCGCCCGGTGCCAGCCCGCCGACCGGCAGGGCCTTGCAGGTGAACGAGCCGATCTTGTCGTCGCTGATGGTGATGGAACCGGTGAGGGTGGTGTTGCCCGAGTTGGTGACCTGATAGCCATAGGCGAGCTTGTCGCCCACCGCGGTGAAGTTCGTCGTGGTGGTGGTCTTGTCGAGGCTGAGGGCCGGCGCTGCCACCAGGTTGACGGTGACACTGTCCTTGTTCGACATGAGCAGGCCAGCAGTTGCCTGGGCGGTATTGGTGACCAACCGGCCGGAGACGTCTGATGCCGTGACTATATAGCTCGCCGTGCAGGTAATGCTGTTGCCGGGCGACAGGCCCGCTCCCGGAGGCGGACAACTGACAGAAGATATGAGGTTGTCGTTGACCGATACCTGATCGGTAATGGTGCTGCTGCCGGTGTTGGTCACCAGATAGGAATAGCTGAGGATATCGCCCGCCTTGGTGAAAGTCGGCGTGGTCGTCGACTTGTCGAGGCTGATCGAGCCCGTAACCAGGACCGAGGTCGCCTGGTCCGTGTTGGAATAGACGTAGCAACCGTCGCCGCAGGTATCGATATAGGCCTGGGCGGTGTTGGTCACCGAGCCGGTGGTGACATCGGCGCTCGTGACCGTATAGCTGCCGACGCATTGCACCGAGTCGCCGACCAGCAGGTCGCCGACGATGCTGCGGCAGCTCACGCTGCCGAGGATGTCCACCTTGTCGTCATCGACGAACACGCTGGACCCGCTGGGAATGGGGTCGGGTCCGTCGTTTCTGATGTCATATTGATAGTGCAGGACATCGCCGGCGGCCATGAACGTCGGGGTGGATGTCGTCTTGGTCAGGGTGAGGGTGTTAGCGCGCTGGGCGAAGACCGGGGCAGGCGCAAGCAGGCACGCAAAAAGCACGGCGACAAAGACCAGCACGCCTCCATGACAGCGGCTGTAGGCCTGAGTCGGGCCAGACGCCATTTTTCCCCCTGCTTCGGCGGGTGTTTTTCCCCTATCGCAAGACTAGCGATTGAGAGATGGTCGCTGCAAGGCCGCTGGAGCGATTATCAAATATTGTTGCACAGTTGCCATGGCATTGCCTGCAGCGGCCGGCGGGCAATGCCGCCGTTGCAAGAGCCGGCCTCAGCGCCCGTAGGTATAGGTGACGCTCGCCTTGTCGAGGGTGTTGAAATGCAACTGGAAGCCGACCACGGCGCCGGACGTGTCGGGATCGATGCCGATCTTGTCCGCTTTCACGGCAAAGATGGTGATGACATAGCGGTGCGGCTTGTCGCCCTGGGGCGGGCAGGGACCGAAATAGGCGGCGGTGCCGGCGTCGTTGCGGCCTTGCGCGGCGCCCTTCGGCAGCTTGGCGTTACCGGCTTCGCCCACGCCCTCGGGCAGCGACATGATGGTCGGCGGCATGTTGGCGATGGTCCAGTGCCAGAAGCCGCTGCCGGTGGGCGCGTCGGGATCGTACATGGTGAGCGCCAGGCTCTTGGCGCCGGCCGGCACGTCCTTCCATTCGAGCGGCAGCGAGATGTTGGAGCCGTGGCACCCGAACGCGTTGGCGGTGTATTTCAGCGGGATGGTGCCGTCGGCGCCGATGGCCGGGCTCTTGATTTCGAAGGCGGAGGCCGATCCGGCAAGGCTCACCAGTGCCAGCGCGGCACACAGGGGCAGACATCTCATGGCACGTTCCTCCCTATGATGAGGCCCCGTTGTACGTTTCGGGACATTGACGGGCATTATTTCCCGTTATGACCCGGTGTGCAACGCGGCGCGTCCGGTCATTTCGCGGGGTGGATGTTCACCCGCCCAGTCGTACCGGCACCTTGAGGAAGCCGCGGAAGCGCGCCCGCCCGCCGCGAACGGGTTCGCCGGCCAGGGCGTAGTCCGGAAAGCGGGCAAGGAACTTGCCGATCGCCACGCGTCCCTCCAGCCGGGCAAGGCTGAGGCCCAGGCACTGGTGGATGCCGGCGCCGAAAGCGAGATGACGGTTGGGCTGGCGGGCGATGTCGAGCCGTTCGGGATCGGCGAACTCGTCGGGATCGCGGTTGGCGCCGCCGATGCACAGATGAACCGGCGTGCCGGCATCGAGGCGCTCGCCGCCCACCTCCACATCGCAGGTGGTCATGCGGTTGCCGAGCTGGTTGGAGCTCTCGTAGCGCAGGAATTCCTCCACCGCCGGCTTGATGAGGTCAGGCGCCGCCAAGAGCCGCGCCTTTTCCGCCGGGTTCTCCAGCAGCGCCACCAGGCCGTTGCCGATGAGATTGGTGGTGGTCTCATGCCCGGCGTTGAGGATGAAAATGCAGTTCTGCACCAGTTCGTCGTGGGAAAGGCCCTCGACGCCTTCTTCGCCCTGGATGAGGCGGGTAAGGACGTCCTTTTCGGGATTGCCGGGGTGGGCGCGGCGGCGAGCGACGAGATCGTCGAGGTAGGCGCTGAATTCCATCACTGCACGGTTGCCGACCGCGGCCCGCTCAGGGGAAGTGACCGGCTCCAGTGCTCCGAGAATGGCCAGCGACCAGGCCCGCAACGGCGATCGCTCCGCGTGCGGCACGTCCAGCAGATTGCCGATGACCTCGATGGGGATCGCGGCGGCAAAATCCTCGATCAGATCGGCCTCGTCTTTTTCCGCCATGCCCTCGATGAGGCGGTCGACCAGGCGGGTGAGCGGGTCTTCCATGGCGGCGATGGCGCGCGGGTTGAGGGCACCGTTGAGCAGGCGCCTGACCCGCGTATGGCGCGGCGGGTCGTTGAACACCAGGCTGGTGGTGTGGTGGGCAAACAGCGGGCTCGATCCGAACTTCGGCGCGAACTCGGCCTTCTTGTCGGAAGAAAAGCGGGCGGCGTCCTTGTAGACCGCGACCACGTCGGCATAGCGCGTCAGGAAGACGCCGCCGCCCGGCAGGCGCTTGACCGGTGAATGCCGGCGCAGGACCCGGTAGGTCGGATAGGGATCGGCATAGAACGCCGGCGGCAGGTTCAGAATATCGAAACTGTCGGCCAGGTGCCGTGCGCTGTCGGTGTCCGCGTCCATGGTGGTCGATTTCCTATCATGGCGCGCCAACGGCTCCAAGCGGGGCCGGCCGCGGCCCGCGATGCCATCGGCGGCGGCGCTTCGATCCGGCTGGAAGATGACCCGAGGTGAGCGTTAACCGCGTTCTTGCAGCAGCGTCAAATTGTGACGGAGGCGCACAGTTTTGACATGAATCAACGTTAGGCTAAAATCGATAGCGATAATGTACTCACGGCGAGAATAAAAAAACAGGAGACTGCTATGTCAGAGAATCACGTGGAAGACACTGGGACTGGCTGCGCTTGTCGCCGGCAGTGCACAGTTGGCGACCATGGGCGGCGCAGCAGCATTGACGCTGCCGGCATCTACACTGCCAAGCATCGATGCGACCGCCCAGGCCGATGCATTGGTGCAGAAGGTCCAGTATCAGGTCGCGTGGCGCTACAATCGTCATCGCTATGGCCATCGCTACAGGTATCGCCGTCACGGTTACGGCTATTTTTATGGCGGCTACTGGTATGCCCGTCCGTGGTGGACGATCCCGGTACCGGCACCGGTTCCGGTTCCGTATGCCGGCGGCAATGCGCATGTGCGGTATTGCCTGGGCAAGTACCGCTCCTACAATCCGGCGACCGACATGTTCAAGGGTTATGACGGCTACTATCACCGCTGCGTTTCGCCCTATTGATGCAGTCCTTCGCGTCTCGCTCACCATCGTGAAGCTGAAGGCGCCATGACACGACAAACGGCCACGCTGCTCCCAAGCAGCGTGGCCGCCGGCTTTTCAGGCATACCTGTTGCGTCTCCTGGCTTGCGTCATCAGTCGCAACCCGTACCGCGCGGCTGCCCGAACGAAGGGCCGCACCCGAGTCGGAAATGCTCCGGTCTTGACCTGAATCAACGTCAACGCCGGCGCCGATTGCTAAGTTTTCAAACAAGGGGAAGTTTCAAGAGGAGCAGGATCACCATGTTGACACTGTCATGGAAGAGGCTGGGATTGGCGGCGCTGGCATTGGCCGGCGTACAGATCGCTAGTCTCGGCGGTGCAGTTGCCCTGACGCTGCCGGTGCCGACGGCACCCGCCGTCAGCCAGATCGATCAATCGAACGGCGATGTGCAGGAAGTGCGATACTATCAACGCCACCGCTACTACCGCTACTATCGCCATAACCGCTACCACCGCTACTACCGGCCCAGCTATCGCGGGCACCATCTCTACTGGCGCCATCCCCACTATCGCTATCATCGGCCGGGTTACAGCTACTATTATGGCGGCTGGTGGTATGCGAGGCCCTGGTGGTATATCCCGGCACCGCGTGCGGTACCGCATTACAGTGGCAGCCGCCATGTCAACTGGTGCCTGAGCCGCTATCGTTCCTACAACCCGGCGACCGACATGTATCTCGGCTTTGACGGTCGCTATCACCGCTGCCTGAGCCCCTACAGGTGACAGGCAGGCTGTCTCTCGCATCGTCCGCGACGATGCCCGCATGACAGACCCGATGGCCACGCTGCCCCGACGCAGCGTGGCCGCTTTCCTCTTAGTGACGGTTGAGCACCTTCTTGCGCTCCTCAAGCTCCGCCTCGTCGATCTCGCCGCGGGCGTAGCGTTCCTTCAGGATGTCGAGCGGGCTCTGGAGCGGCGGGCTCTCCAGCCGGGTGCCGTCACCGCTGCCGCCGATCCAGCGGATCGCCAGCACCGCCAGCACCACGACGATGCCCCAGAAGACGACCATCGCCAGGCCGCCGAACAGCATGTGGCCATAACCCCAGCCGTCCCCCCAACCCCACCACATGCCGTGCCAGCCCGGTTGCTGGGCGAAGGCGGAGGGCGTCGCCGCCAGCAGCGACCCGATCAACGTCAAGAGGCGAAAGAGCCGTTTCATGTTTACTCTCCCTGTGCTGGATCCGGGGTTGCCGGATCGATGAAGTCCTTTAGGCCCCCGGCCAGCAGGCCGCAAACGTCGATGCCGTTGCTGGCATGGGCGATGGTATTGGTGGTGACGATGCGAGAGGCGCCCGCCGCCCTGAGCCGCTGGTGGGCGTCCTCGGCGAAGATGCCGTGCACGCCGATGCACACCGCCGGCTCAAGGCCACTGCCGCCCAGATGGCCGAGCGCCGCCCGCATGGTCTCGCCGCTGGAGACGATGTCGTCCACCAGCACCGGTGTCGCGCCCGCAAAGCGCGATACATCGGGCAGCGAGACCTCGACGTCGCGGTCGCCGCGGCGGATTTTCTGCAGCACCTCATAAGGCGCCTTCGCCCGCCGCGCCACCTCGCCCACCCATTGTTTTGATTCCGCATCGGGGCCGATGAGGATCGGGCGTACGACCTCGCGCGTAATCCAGTCCGCGATCAGGGGAGCCGCCCGCAGGTTGGCGGCCGGGATGGCGTAGATGTCGGAAAGCGCGCCATAGCGATGCAGGTGGCTGTCCACCGTGACCAGCCAGTCGAAGGCCGCCGAGACGAGGCTGGCAAAGCTCGCCGAGGTGACGGCCTCGCCGGGATTGAAGCGGCGGTCCTGGCGCATATAGGCGAGATAGGGCGCCACCAGCCCGACTGACGCCGCTCCGAGGTCGCGGGCGGCATCGGCGGCAAACAAGAGGGGAAGGGCCTTGGCATCCGGCCGGTCGAGGGTCGAGACGATGAGGACCGGGCGCCCGCGCGGATCGCTCAGGTAGCGCAGATAGGTCTCGCCGTCGGGAAAATGCCTTAAGTCGAGAGCGGCCGCCTCGGCGCCGGTGGCGCGCGCCAGGCCTGTCGTCAGGTGCTCGCTGCCCGGCAGCACAACCAGCAGGGGGCGGGTCATAGCGCTGAAATCTCGATGATGCCGGGGTTGGCGGCAACGTAGTTGAGGGCATAGTCCAGTTCGCCCGGCGTTTCGGCGTGCAGCGTATAGAGCGGGCCGCCGCGTTCGACTACAGATGCCAGTTTCACATGCAGTTCGACCCCGGCGGCCTGTGCATCCGGTGCCCCGGCCAGCTTGGCGACCTTGGCGAGGCGGCGGTTGTCGATGGCCGTGACGACGCCGCGGGCCTCGGCTGTTACCGGCCGGTGATGGGACGCGACCGGCGGCACCCGCATGCCGCCTTGCGCTTCGCAGATGGCTTGCAGCTTCGCCCAGGCGCGCCCGTCGTCGAGGATCGCCGCCGCCATGCCATCGCCCTCGCCGGCCGTTGCCGCGCCACCCAGCACGAGGAGGGCGCCGGCCAGGCGCAAGGCGTGCTGGCGCAGGTCGGCGGGTGCGGTGGCTTCACCTTTCAGCACCGCCAGCACGTCTCTTGCCTCCAGCGCCGGCCCGATGCCGCGCCCCACCGGCTGGCGCCCGTCGCTCTCGATAATGTCGATCTCCAACCCGAAGGCGTGGGCCACATCGCCGAGCGCCCGGGCAAGCGTGACGGCGGCGCCTTGCGAGCGCACCTTGGCGGTCGGGCCGACGGGAATGTCGATGACCACATGGCTGGAGCCGGCGGCGATCTTCTTGGACAGCACCGAGGCGACCATCTGCCCCTCGCTGTCGAGATCGAGCACCCGCTCCACCCGGATGAGGGTATCGTCGGCCGGGCTCAGTCCTACCGCCCCGCCCCACACCACGCATCCGCCCTCGCGCTCCACCACCCGGCGCATGGCCTCCAGGTTGAGATCGACCGGGCACAGTGTCTCCATGGTATCGGCGGTGCCGGCCGGCGAGGTGATGGCCCGCGACGACGTCTTGGGCATGATGAGGCCGGCGGCGGCCGCGATCGCCACCACGATGGGCGTGGTGCGGTTGCCCGGCAGGCCGCCGACGCAATGCTTGTCGACGATCGGGCGCGTATGCCAGGTGAGGCAGTCGCCGACACTGACCATGGCGCGGGTGAGGCCGACCATTTCGTCATAGTCGAGCGGCCGCGCCGCGCAGGCGGTGATGAAAGCGGAAAGCTGGATGTCGGAATAACGTCTGTTCACCACATCCGTGACGATCTGGTCGATGGCGGCCGCCTCCAGACGCTGACCGTAGACCTTGCCACGCACCTGCGACAGCGAGGCAACCGGCGGGGCGTGGCTGACGAAGACGATGTCGCCTTCCTCGACGTCGAGGGCCTGCCAGGCTGCTTCCGACAGGCCCGCCTCGTTGCGCCGCAACAGCCCCATGTTGATGCGGTAGAGGGTGGCAATGACGCTGCGCCCGCCACTGTCCAGTTGTACCCGTGCATGCGCCTCGAAACCTTCCGCACGGCACACATGGCAGTCGGCGCGCATGAAGACCACCGCCTCCTGCCTCGTGTCCATCTCCAGACGGCGGGCCTTCAGCCAGTTCAGATGTTCGCTTGGCGCCTCGTTCATGCCTCTCAGTCCAGTTCCGCCGTCTCGCGGTCCTCGGGCACCCGGCACGTCCAGCCCAGTTCCTCCTCGATGCGGTGCCTGAGCGTGTCGGCGGGGCCCGGTTCACCGTGCACGATGAAGGTGATGCGTGGCGGCGCCCGGAAATGCTTCAGCCACGCCATGATCTCATTGGCATCGGCATGCGCCGACAGCATGTGGAGATTATCGACCTCGGCGCGCACCGGGACGTATTCGCCGAACATCTTGACGCTCTCCGCCCCTTGCGTCATGGCCGCTCCGCGGGTGCCGCCGGCCTGATAGCCGGCGAACAGGATGGTGTTGCGCTTGTCGGGCGCGAAGCGCTTGATGTGATGCAGCACCCGCCCGCCCGTCGCCATGCCACTGGCCGAGACGATGATCTTCGGTGCCGGGTCGGCATCCAGCGCCTTGGACTCTTCCACCGTGCGGGTGTAGCGCGCCACCCCGCACGCCGCCCGCGCCTCGGCCTCGGTGAGCCGGTGCTCGCCTGAATGGCGGCAGAACACGTCGCTGACGTCGATGGCCATGGGGCTGTCGAGAAACACCGGGACATCGGGGATGCGGTGTGCCCGCTTGAGGCGTTCGAGATGATAGAGCAGGGTCTGCGCCCGCCCCACGGCGAACGACGGGATGATCACCGTGCCGCCGCGCGCCACGGTGCGGCCCACCACCTCGGCAAGGGCGTCTTCGGGGTCGCGCGCTTCGTGCAGGCGGTCGCCATAGGTCGATTCGCACAGCAGGTAATCGGCCCGCTCGATGGGTGTCGGATCGAGCATGGTGGGATTGCCGGAGCGCCCCAGGTCGCCGGAAAAGACGATGGTGCGACCGTCTGCCCTCAATTCGATGATGGCGGCCCCGAGGATGTGCCCGGCCGGCAGGAAGCGCGCCGTGGTGCCACCGGGAAGCTTTACCTCACTGCGAAACCTGACAGGGCGAAACTGCCCGAGCACTCTCTCGGCATCTTCCTGGGTGTAGAGCGGCAGGGCGGGTTTGTGCCTGGAATAGCCATGTCGACCGGCGAATTCGGCCTCGCGCTCTTGCAGGTGGCCGCTGTCGGGCAACAGGATGGCGCACAGATCGGTGGTGGCATCGGTGGCGTAGATGGGGCCCTTGAACCCCTGGCGGGCCAGCAACGGCAGATAGCCGGAATGATCGATATGAGCATGGGTGACAAGCACCGCGTCGATGCTGGCGGCATCCACCGGAAACGGCCGCCAGTTCCTCAGGCGCAACTGCTTGAAGCCCTGGAATAGGCCGCAATCCACCATCAGCCGCTTGCCGTCGATCTCAAGCAGATACTTCGAGCCGGTGACCGTACCGACACCGCCGAGGAAACTGATCTTTACCGGCAAGATGTTTCCCTCCTCGTCCATGCTCCGGCGCCACGCGGTTCGCGATAGCCGACAATCAGCGTTACTATAGCATCACAACTTATAGCCATGCCGGCATGTGACTTTGATACCGATCAAGGCGCCGGCCGCCCGTTGAGCAAGGTTCATTGCATGAAAGCCATGGTGTTGATGGAGCCTGGTGCGCCGCTCGAACTGGTAGAGCGCGATACCCCGGTGCCGCGATCCGGTCAGGTGCTGGTCAAGGTGGCGGCATGCGGGGTGTGCCGCACGGACCTGCACGTGGTGGACGGGGAACTGCCGGCCGTGCCCCTGCCGGTTGTGCCGGGTCATGAGGTCGTGGGGCGGATCGCCGAACTGGGGGCGGGGGTGACGGAGTTCGCGGTCGGCCAGCGGGTCGGGATACCGTGGCTTGGTCATACGTGCGGGCAGTGCTGGTATTGCGGCCACGGGTTGGAAAACCTGTGCGATGACCCCGGCTTCACCGGCTATACGCTGGACGGCGGCTATGCCGAATTTGCCGTCGCCGACGCGCGTTACTGCTTTGCCATGCCCGAAGGCTACAGCGATGCCGAGGCGGCGCCGCTCCTGTGCGCCGGCCTCATCGGGCATCGCTGCCTCAAGGCGGCGGGCGAGGCCCGGCACCTGGGCATCTATGGTTTCGGCGCAGCGGCCCATATCGTCGCGCAGGTTGCCGCCTGGCAGGATCGCAAGGTCTATGCCTTCACGCGGCCCGGCGATGCTGCGGCCGGGGATTTCGCCCGGCGCATGGGAGCAAGCTGGGCGGGCGGCTCCGACCTGCCGCCGCCCTATCCTCTCGATGCGGCCATCATTTTTGCCCCCGTCGGTGCCCTGGTGCCCGCCGCCCTCAAGGCGGTACGCAAGGGCGGCACGGTGGTCTGCGGCGGCATCCACATGAGCGACATCCCCGCCTTCCCCTATGAGATCCTGTGGGGCGAGCGGGTGGTGCGCTCCATCGCCAATCTCACACGCGAGGACGCACGGGAGTTCCTCGCCCTCGCACCCGGAGTGCCGATCAGGACCGAGGTCGAACTGTTTCCGCTCACCGAGGCAAACGAAGCGCTGGCACGCCTACGGCAAGGCCGCCTCACGGGTGCCGCCGTTCTCGTACCTTGAGGCCGCACGGTCCGAGGTGAAGCTGGTCTAGTGATGAATGCGGTCGACGAGAGCCAGGAGCTCGCCGCGCAAGGCATCGCGCCGGCTCTCCAGCCGGGCAGCCTCGGCAGGGTCCTGTTCCGCGTCTCCGATCTCGTCCAGCCGCTCGGCGACGTCTTCGTATTGCCCGCACAGGTCACGAAACGCCGGATCGTTCGCATGCAGGTCATTAAGCGCCTCGCGGCTTACGGGGCTCTCGTCGAGTAGAAATCTCGCCAATCTGGGCATGGCGCCTCCTTTCGGCCGGTAGTCCATCTTATATAATCCATTTAATATCTAACGCGCCCGAAGAGTAAGGCCCTTGACCCTGATCAATGCCGGTCGGTACCGGTCATGATTTGTAGGATTTCGATGAAAAATCTGTGCCGGCGAACGAAGGAGGTTGATCGTGAAACATATTCTCGTGGCGGTGGACGGATCCGATCACGCTCGGCGGGCCGTCGATCTGGCCGCTGACATCGCGCAGAAATACGATGCCGGACTGGTTCTGGTGCATGTCCTCGACGACAGGCCTTTATCGGCTGATGCGCGCCATCTGGCCGACGTGGAGTTCGCCGAACTGCTGCCCGAGGTGTCTCCCGAAATGCCCGATGCGCGCAGCGGCGGAAGACTAGGTGAATTTCTCGAGGCGCACGATGCCCGCGTCGCGTCCATCAAGAAGCTGCTGGGCGAGCGCATCCTCGCCGATGCCAGCCAGCGGGCGCACGAGCACGGCGCCAAAAGCGTAAAGACGATACTGGGTCGTGGCGATCCGGCCACCGCCATCCTCGAAGCCGGCAGCGACTGCGAGGCCAATCTGGTGGTCATCGGCAGCCGTGGCAGGAGCGACCTCACCTCGCTGGTGCTGGGCAGCGTCTCCCACAAGGTCAACAACCTGTCGCCCGTGAACGTCATCACGGTGCGCTAGAGCCGATCGAATGTCGGGATCATGGATGCCATGGCCGCAGGTGAAGCCGGGGGCAGTGGACAAGTAGCCGGGCCTGAGCGGAATCGCTGGATCGCCGCGCGGCTGCGCGAGGCTTCGGCGCTGCTGGCCCAGCAGGGCGCCAATCCGTTTCGCGCCGGTGCCTATACCCGCGCCGCCGAGACACTGGAAACGCTCCACCGCGACGTTGCCGCGATCCTCGAGGGGGAGGGACTGGACGGACTGGTCGCGCTACCGCATGTGGGCCGCTCGATAGCGGCTTCCATTGCCGAGATGGTCGAGGCCGGGCGCTGGGTCCAACTTGAGCGGCTGCGCGGCACCCTCGACCCCGCCAAGCTGTTCCGGACGGTTGTCGGCATCGGGCCGAAGCTGGCGCTCGACATCCACAATCATCTGCACGTCGACAGCCTCGAGGCGCTGGAAGCGGCCGCCTATGACGGGCGCCTGGAATCAGTGCCGGGTATCGGTGCGCGGCGGCTGGCGATCATCCGCCACGCGCTGGCCGCCATGTTGCAGCGCCGCCGCCCGCAGCTTTCGCCGGGCGGGGACACGGCGGCGCAACCGGGCGCCGCCCTGCTCTTGGATGTCGATCGCGAATACCGGCAAAAGGCCGAGGCCGGCACCCTGCCCCTGATCCAGCCGCGGCGCTTTGCCAGCGACGGCAAGCCATGGCTGCCCATTCTGCATGCCCAGCGCGGCGACTGGCACTTCACTGCCCTTTATTCCAACACCCCGCGTGCCCACGAACTGGGCCGTACCCGCGACTGGGTGGTGATCTATTTCCACAGCGACAGCGAGCCCGAAGGCCAGGCGACAGTGGTCACCGAGCATTTCGGCCCGCTTTCGGGCTTGCGGGTGGTGCGCGGCCGCGAGCGTGAGTCCGGTGAGGTCCACGCCGCGGCCACGACCGACGACAGGCGCTAACCCCTCTGCAGCTTGACGTGGGCGATATAGCCGCGAACGTCGGCCGCCGGCTCGCTGTAGGCGGCGCCGAGCTTGTCTTCCAGGCGCGCCATGTAGGTCCTCGCCCACGGCTTGAGCTTGTCGTTGTCGATGACAGCGAGAAATTCCAGCGCGGCCACCAGGCGGATGTCGGCGATAGTGGGGTGGGGACCACCGACGAAACGCCGCTGGTTGAGGAAGAATCGCCGGTACGCCTCGAGCGGTTCGACCAGCGCGACGGTAGCGGCCTTGCGGGCCTTTTCCTTATCCCTGTTGCTGGCGTCGCTGGCGCCGACTTCGCCGGGATATTGCGGGAACCCCAGCGCCGGGTAGGTGGCGCGCGCCACAAGCGGATAGATGGTGCCGGTGATGTAGAACAGCGCACTGTCGACCATGGCGCGCTTTTCCGGCTTGATCGGATAGAACGTGGTCAGTTTGTGCTTGTTGGCCAGATACTGCATGATGGCGCTGCTTTCCCACAGGGCACCGTTCGGTAATTCGTCGGATTCGAGCATCGGCGTCAGGTGCGCCGGGCACTTGGCGAGATAGTCCTCCGAACGGGTATGGCCCCAGGCATCGACCTCGGCGATGTCGAGGCCGGCGGCGCGGATGAAGACGCGGACGGCAAGATTGTTGACGCTGGGCTTGAGGATGTTGAGCTTCATGGTGGACGGCATTTGCGATCTCCTGTGGCGGTTCAATAAGGATTCTTGGGACTGCGGTCGGCGGAAAGGCTCGGCCGGTTGCGGGCGATGAGGCGCTCGATGGCATCGGCCAGATGTACTTCGGCGATGGCATAATCGCCACGCTCGATGCGGATCTTGTGGGCCTCGAACAGCACATCCACATGGGTCGAGCCGGCCGGCGGCTCGAAGCGATAGGACGCCAGTTCGACCAACAGGCCGAGGGGGTCGTTGAAATAGATCGAATCCATGAAGCCGCGATCCTTGACGCCCGAATGCTTGATGCCGCGCTCATCGAGCCGCGCGACGGCTTGCTGGAAGGTGGCGCGCGACACGGCAAAGGCGATGTGGTGCACTGCCCCGATGTCGGTGGAGGTGCGGTTGCGATCGGGTTTGCGGTTTTCGTTGGTGAAGACGGTGATGAGGCGCCCGTCGCCGGGATCGAAATAGAGATGGCCCTCCTCGGCGCGGTCGAGGTTGGGCTGGTCGAAGACGAACGGCATGCCGAGCACGCCCTCCCAGAAATCGATGGAGGTCTGGCGGTCGGCGCCGACCAGCGTGATGTGATGGACGCCCTGGCTTTGCAGTTTCTGCACGGCGGTGCTCCCTTCCTACTTCGTCACGGCGCCGGCGCGGCCGCTACGCGTTCTATCAATTTCGACTTGTATTCGCTGCGTGGCAGGCTGCCCCATGCAACCAGTTCGATCCGCACCGCGATGGTAAGAACGTCGCGAATGCGCGCCGCGATGCGCGCCGCCAGTTGCGGTGTTGCATCGAACCCCCTGGCAAGCTCGACGGCGACGGGCAGGGGTGGTGTCTGCTTGACGCCGGGCCCTGAAGGTCGCACAGCGATGATCCCCGACACCTCGGGGGCAAAGCCGTTGACCACCTCGCGCAGGGCGGCGGGAAAGACGTTGACGCCGCGCACGATGAGCATGTCGTCAGTGCGCCCGATGCATTGTATCCTGGGCGCCGTGCGCCCGCACCGGCACGGCCCGGTCCACACCCTGACATGGTCGCGGGTACGAAACCGCAACAACGGCACGCCGCGCTGCCTGAGATGGGTGAGAACCAGTTCGCCGCTGGCGCCGTCGCGCACCGAGATGGCTTCGCCCGTTGACGGATCGATCAGTTCGGCATGCACGAAGCCGCGCCCGCCCAGATGCATGCCGCCCTGTTCCTCGCACTCGCCCCACAGGGAGACCGAGATATCGCCGATGCCCATGGCCTCGGTCACCTTAGCGCCCCAGGCTGCTTCCAGCCGCGTCCGCATGGCCGGCTCGCCGCCACCAGGTTCGCCGGCCACCAGAACCCGTTTGACGCTTGAGCTCTGGAGATCGATGCCGCGCTCGCTCGCCCTTTCGGCGAGATGCAGCGCATAGGATGGCGTCATCACCACCGCGTCGGGCCGCAAGTGCTCGATCGCCGCCAGCAGCCGTTCGGTATTGCCGGTGCCGAGGGGAATGTGGGTGAGGCCGAGCCGGTCGAAGGCGGCGAGCGCCGCCCCGGCCACGAACGGGCCGGCATTGTAGGTGGTCACCACGCGTTCACCCGCTGCAATGCCCGAGGCCGCATAGCTGCGCGCCGATGTGGTGACCCAGATGTCGAGGTCATCGCGGGTGAGCGGGATATAGCTCGGCAGTCCGGTGGTGCCGCTGGTGGAATAGATGCGCGCCGCCGCGCTCAAGGGAACGCACATATGCGTGCCGACCGGCTCGGTGTCCGAGCGCGTTGCCCTGATCTCGTCCTTTTCGGTGAGCGGCAGTCGGGCGATGTCGCCAAGTCCGCCGAGCGAGTGAGGCGAGGCGAAGCCGGCGCGTCCGAGTTTTTCGCGATAAAAGCGCGAGCGGGCGAAAAGCCATTCGACCTGCTCGTGGTAAGCCTGATCGTCGAGGCGCCGCTGCTCGGCCCAGTCGCGCGTCTCGATGTCAGGCTCCAGAATCATGACCCCTCGCTTTCGTCACCCGGTTCGTAAGCGATGGCCGCTTCGCCGTGGGAAGCCATGAGGAATCCAATGGGGTTTTTCTGCTCCTCGGCCAGATGGGCGAGAATGCCGCCGGTGCGCGCCATGAGCGGAATGGCCTTGATCAGCCCGGCCGGAAAGTCGAGGTCGAGCAGCACCGCGGCAATCGGCATGGAGACGTTCATCGGCAGCGGCTTGCCCCACACGCGCGACACGACCTCATCGAAACTGCGGGCAAGCGCCACATGCGCGCCCGCCACGCCGCGTGCCTCGGCCAGTTCGAGGACCCGCACCGCCCTCGGGTCGACCGGCCGGTGCAGAGGATGGCCGAAGCCCGGCAGCCGGCCGCCCTTTTCATGCATGTCGCGCGCCACGGCCTCGGCCACCGCATCGCCCGTCTCGCCTGCCGCCACCCGCGCCTGCGCGGTAACCAGCACTTGCGCGCACAATTCGGCGGTGCCCAGCACCACCGTGCCGCAGCCCAGGATGCCGGCCGCCAGCGCCCCTTGCAGGCTGTCGGGTGCGGCATCGTAGGTCATGCGCGCCGCCTGCACCGTCGGGGTGAGGCCATGTTCGGCGATAGCTACCAGCAAGAGGTCGAGGAAGAAGCGTTGCTCCGGCGTCGCCTCGCGTCCGGTTGCCGAGAGGAAGAAGAACTCGGTGAAGGTGAGCCTGCCCATGAGGTCGGCGGCGAGGTCGCGGCCGCGCACGGTGATGGAGGCGGCATCGGCGGTGGCAATGGCGGTAACGGCAGCGCCCGGCTTTCCGATGAGCATGTTCGCGGCTCCTCAAGTGTCTGAACCAATGTCACACCGACGATGCGAAGGCCTCAATCCTCATCGCCCGGGGTTCGCGCCGTTCGCTCTTCGCCTGCCTCTTCGAAATCGGGTGGCTCGACGGCGGGAATGGTGTAGCGCTCGCCCAGCCAGCGCCCGAGGTCGATGTCGGCACAGCGCGGCGAGCAGAACGGGTGGTACTTGTGCTGCGAGGGCTTCTTGCAGATGGGGCAGGGGCGGCGCGGCCGCAACCGCACCGGTTCGCTGGTCCTGGCATCTTTTGAGGGATCTTCGGCCATCGCTTGCGTCTATTCCGGCAGGTTGTTCATCCACGAATGGTAGACCGGATAGCCCGACCCGGCCAGCAGGCTCAACGTCTCGTAGAGCGGCAACCCGACCACCCCCGACCATGAGCCGTTGAGATGGCGCACGAAGGCCTCGGCGCGGCCCTGGATGGCATAGGCGCCGGCCTTGCCGCGCCATTCGTCGCACATCAGGTAGCTGTCGATGTCCTCGCGCGACAGGCGCTTGAAGCGTACCTTGGTCTCCACCACCCGGTTGCGCATCTGGCCGCCCGGCGCCACCACGCAGACCGTGGTGATGACCTTGTGGCTGCGGCCCGACAGGAGTTCCAGCGCCAGCGCCGCCTCATCCACGCTGCCAGGCTTGTCGACGATGCGGCGTCCCACCGCCACCACCGTGTCGGCGGCGACGACGAAACGCTGCGGTCCCAGCGCCTTGACCACCGGCAGATCGACCGCGGTACGTGCCTTGTCGAGGGCAAGCCTTTGCGACAGGGCGCGCGGCGTCTCGCGCCGCCTCGGGGCCTCGTCGAGATCGACCGGGCACAACAGGTCGGGCCTGAGACCCGCCTGTTCGATGAGCGCCAGCCGGCGCGGCGAGGCGCTTGCCAGGACCAGCTTGATGCGATCGTCGTTCATTGCTGCCGTTCAGACCTCGCCCGCCGGGTGGATCAATGTCATTTGAGTGGCAGGCAATGCCCGCCCCAGGGCCTGTTGACTATCAGGGTTGAGGCGCCGGCGCCATAACCGAGATACGCAAACAGGCCCCGGTTCGGCTCAAACGCCGGGCGCCTGCAAACTGCCGAAGCGCTCCAGGATGCGGTCGGACAACTGATCGCACACCGAGCGGTAGGCATCGAGGATCTGCTCGCGGCTGCCGGCCGCCGCCGAGGGGTCCATGGTGGGCCAGTATTCCACCTCGATGGCCATGGTGCGGGTCATTTCCATGGCCTTGTGGTGGGCCTCCGGCGACAGCGATATGACCAGATCGAAACTTGTGTCTTCCAGGTCATCGAATCCCTTGGGGCGGTGCTTGGAGGCATCGATGCCGAGTTCGTCCATCACCACGGTGACGAAGGGATCGCGTTCGCCAGGCCTGACGCCACAGGAATCGACATAAACCTTGCTGCCGTAGAAATGCCGCATGAGCCTCTCGGCCATGGCCGAGCGGATGACATTCTGGCTGCACGCGAACAGCACAGCTCCTGGCAGGTTGCCGCTCACCTGGTGGGTCTTCCGTCAGCCACGCCAGTGCAGGACGCAAACCAGGGTGAACAGCCGCCGCGCGGTGTTGAAATCCACCTCCACCTTGCCGTTGAGACGACTCTTCAGCAGTTCGCTGCCTTCGTTGTGCAGACCCCGCCGGGCCATGTCGATGGTCTCGATCTGGTTCGGCGTCGCGTTGCGGATCGCCTGGTAGTAGCTCTCGCAGATCATGAAGTAGTCCTTGACGATGCGCCGGAACGACGACAGCGCCAGGCCGATCATGGTGCACGGTTCGCCGTCGTGGCCGGCGATGTTGAACACCAGCCGGTTGTCGGCGATCGACAGCTTGAGCTTGTAGGGGCCAGAATCGTGATCGTTGACGTGGAACAGGTTGTCCTCGATCAGATCGAAGATGGCGACGCGGCGCTCATGGTCGACGTCGGCGGAAGAAATGCCGCGCAAGGTGTCGTCGAGATCCACTGCCTCGAGGCGGTGGCGCGACTTCTTTTCTTGCGCTTCAGGCGGGACCATGCACGCCTCCTCTTGGGGTCAGGGCAGATTGAGGCGCAACGCAACCGAGCGCGCATGCGCCTCCAGACCCTCGGCCCGTGCCAGCCTCACCGCCTCCGGCCCGATGGTCCTGAGCGCTGCGGCATCGCATTTCAGTATGGACGTTCGCTTCATGAAGTCGAGCACATTGAGACCGGAGGAAAACCGCGCGCTGCGTGCCGTCGGCAGCACATGGTTGGGTCCACCGACATAGTCGCCCACCGCCTCGGGCGTGAAGGCGCCGAGGAAGATCGCCCCGGCATTGCGGATCCCCGCCGCCAGGCCTTCGGCGTCGCGGGCGGCGATCTGCAGGTGTTCAGGCGCCAGCCGGTCGACCAGTCCTGCCGCCTCGCCAAGCGTCCCCACCAGGATCACGGCGCCGTTGTCGCGCCAGCTTGCCGCGGCGATTTCGGCCCGCGGCAGGGTCTTGAGCTGGCCCTCCAGCGCGGCGCAGACGGCATCGGCGAAACTTTCATCGTCGGTGATGAGGATCGACTGGGCCGAGGCGTCGTGCTCGGCCTGGGCCAGCAGGTCGGCAGCGATCCAGGCCGGATCGTTGTCGCCGTCGGCGAGGATCAGCACTTCCGACGGCCCGGCGATCATGTCGATGCCGACATGGCCGAACACCTGGCGCTTGGCGGCGGCCACGTAGGCGTTGCCGGGCCCGACGATCTTGGCGACGGCGGCAATGGAGCGGGTGCCGTGGGCGAGGGCGGCCACGCCTTGCGCCCCGCCGATACGGTAGATCTCGTCGATGCCGGCGATCTCGGCAGCGGCCAGCACCTGGGGGTTGAGGTGTCCGCCCGGCGTCGGCACCACCATCGCCAGGCGCGCAACCCCGGCGACGCGCGCCGGAATGGCGTTCATCAGCACCGATGACGGATAGGCGGCAAGCCCGCCGGGCACATAAAGCCCCACCGCCTCGATGGCAGTCCAGCGATGCCCCAGCCCGACGCCGGCTTGATCGCTCCATCGTGCATCACCGGGGCGCTGGCGCTCATGATAGGCGGTAATCCGTTCAGCCGCGAATTCGAGCGCCATGCGCACGTCCGGGTCACAACGCCCGGCCGCTTCGGCGATTTCCGCAACGTCCAGCCGCAAGCCATCGGGGGCCGCCGCAAAGCCGTCGAAGCGGGTGGTATATTCGGCAACCGCGACGTCGCCGCGCCGCTGCACATCGGCGATGATGTCGGCGACCGCCTTGTCGACGTCTGCGGCCTGCTCGCGCTTGGCATCGAGCAGGCCGGCAAAGGCCGCCGCAAATCCGCCATCGCGCTGATCGAGCCTGTAGGTCATTCTGGCGCCTGTCCCCGGTCAGTTCGTTGCCTGGTTGTCAAGATCGTGGTGCGGCACGTTGGGGGTCTGCCATTCCTCGCCCAGATCGCTCATCTGCATTTCGATGCACTCGATTTCGAGTCGGATGGTGCCGCCGCCTGAAAGCGTCAGGTCGATGCTGCCGCCGGCCGCTTCGGCATCCGGCGTGAAGGTGATGGCGAGCAGGCTGACGACCGCCTCGGGCGCCCCCTGGCGCACCCGGCTGGAGCGCACGCCCCGCACCCGCTTGATGTTGAGGCCGGTGAGGCGGCGCTGGCCGGTCCGGCTGTCGCCGTCGCCCGTCCACGCGAAGCGGTTGGCCACCAGCGCGAAGGTGCCCTCACGCGGCAGATAGGCGATGTCGCCGATGCGGGCGATGGCGTCCTGCATGTGGGCCGATATGACCGCCAGGTCTTCGGCATCCAGAGCCGTCAGCTTGAGCAATGCCATGGGTTGTGCCGCCCCGGTTCCTGTTAGCTGGAAAGCCGCTCGATATCGGCGCCGCAGGCCTGGAGCTTCGATTCCAGTTCCTCGAATCCGCGATCGAGATGATAGACCCGGTGCAGCATGGTCTCGCCTTGCGCCGCCAGCCCGGCGATGACCAGCGACACCGATGCCCTGAGATCGGTCGCCATGACTTCCGCCCCGCGCAGCGCCTTGACGCCGCGCACCACCGCGGTATCGCCGTTGAGGCTGATATCGGCGCCGAGGCGCACCAGTTCCTGCACATGCATGAAGCGGTTCTCGAAGATCGTCTCGCGGATGGTGGCAGTGCCGGTCGACCGGGTCATCAACGCCATGAGCTGGGCCTGCAGGTCGGTGGGAAAGCCGGGATAGGGCTGGGTCTCCACCGTCACCGGTGCGACCGCTGCGCCGTTGCGGCTGACGTGGAGGCCCTCGGGACGTTCTTCGACGCCCACGCCAGCCTCGCCCATCACCGCGATGAAGGCGCCGAGCTGGCTGGCCCGCCCGCCCTTCAGCAAGACATCGCCGCCGGTCATCGCCACCGCCATGGCATAGGTGCCGGTCTCGATGCGGTCCGGCAGCACCTCGTGGCTGGCGGCATGCAGCCGCTCGACGCCGCTCACCTTGAGGGTCGGGGTATCCAGCCCCTCGATCCTGGCCCCCATGGCGATGAGGCAGCGCGCCACGTCGCCGATCTCCGGCTCGCGCGCGGCGTTCTCGATCACCGTCTCGCCGCGCGCCAGTACCGCCGCCAGCAGTGCCGTATGCGTCGCCCCCACCGAGACCTTGGGAAAGACGATGCGGTTGCCCTTGAGCCCGGAAGGTGCCCGCGCCACCACGTAGCCGGAATCGAGCACGATCTCGGCGCCGAGCCGCTCCATGGCCATCAGGTGCAGGTCGACCGGCCGTGTGCCGATGGCGCAGCCACCGGGCAGCGACACCCGCGCCTGGCGGCAGCGCGCCACCAGCGGCCCCAATACCCAGAAGCTTGCACGCATGCGCGAGACAAGGTCGTAGGGCGCGGTGGTATCGACGACATCGCGGGTGGTGAGCTGCACCGTATCCCCAAAGCTCTCGGTGTCGCTCGCACGCTTGCCCCTGATCATGACGTCGGTGCCGTGATTGCCGAGGATGCGCGTCAGCCGCTGCACATCGACGAGGTGCGGCACGTTGGTGAGGGTGAGGGGCTCCTCGGTGAGCAGGCTGGCGATCATCAGCGGCAGGGCGGCATTTTTCGCCCCCGACACCGCGATGGTGCCGGAAAGGCGTCTGCCGCCGCCGATGCGGATGCGATCCATGGGCAAGGGTTCCGTTCAAAGATGCAAGGGAGCCGTCCGATTGCGGCGGCCGGCCCGGCGGTTCACTTATCAGCAGTGTTAGAAGCATATATGGCAGCGGCTGGGCAAGACCGCGCTTGCATTACCCCAGACGCAGAAGGCGCATCGGGGACCTACCGGCCGGACGGTGAATCCTCGTCGTTTTCGGCTTCAGTCGCCTCATCGTCGGGCCGGCGGGCCCGCACCTGCGCCTTGCGGCGGCGCAGATTGGCCCTGAGCGCGGCGGCCAGGCGCTCCTTGCGCTGCTTTTTCGGATCGGGTCGGTCCTTGGGGGCTTCACTCATCGGCGCCCCTTGATGCCACGCCTTGACGGGACTTGCCAAGCGGTGCTTTTCGGCAAGCAACCGTGGCCCCCGCCGATTTCTGGCCTTGCACCGGCGTTTCGCCTGTGGCACTTATCGCGGCGCCTTCCGGAGCCCGCCTCAGGGCGCGCCTCCGCCGTCGGCCCTGCTGCGGTAGCTCAGTGGTAGAGCACTCCCTTGGTAAGGGAGAGGTCGAGAGTTCAATCCTCTCTCGCAGCACCATTTTTCTCAGCTACATCAATGGCCTGTTGATCTGCATCTTTTGTCTGTCCGGTGTGGACCGGAGGAACAGGGTAAGAACCGGTCGCAAAGTACATGCGGAACCCGTGCACCGTGGTCGCTGGAGCACAGGCGCTCTCATTCGCACCAGTGTCGCGCCTTGCGCGCCAGATAGGCCTCGCCGCAATAGTACTTGTCGGATGGGCTGCCCCAGATGGCTGCCTTGCAATGGCCGCATTGCAGCTTCTGTGAGGCGGTGCTCGTGTCGATGCGGGGCGTGCTGTTCTTCTTGTTGACCACGATGCATGAACCGTCGGCGGCCAGCGTCTGGCCGGAAGGGCACGAGATCAGCACGCAGCGGTCATTCCTGGCGACCTCGCGCGGCCCGCACACCAGCGGGCATACTCGCTGAGTGTGCGCCCGCAATTCCTCCAGCAATTTCTGCGTCGGCTGCAGTGCCGCGAGCTGGATTCCGGCGTTGCTGGCGTAGCTGGAGAGTGCCTTTTCGCTGCCGCTGCCCCAGATGCCGTCGGGAAGTCCCGGATTGCAGCCCAGCCGGTCAAGTTCCTGCTGGACGCTCTTGATCAACGCCGGGTCCGGCTCGGCGGGAACGGGCGGTGTCGTGACGATATTGTCGGGCTGCTTGTCGAGCATCGCCGTTTGCTCTTTGGCCTTGGCGGCGGCTTCCTGCATGGCCAACTGCTCTTTGGTCTTGGCGGCGGCCTCCTCCAGGGCCTTGCGCTGGGTCTCGAGCTGGGCGATCTGTTCGGCCCGCTTGCGCGCTTCTTCGTCCGCCTTCTGGCGCTCGGCCTGGAGCTTTGCAACTTCATCGGCTTGCTGCTTCTGCCTGGCGGCGGCCTCCTCCAGGGCCTTGCGCTGGGTCTCGATCTGGGCGATCTGTTCGGCCCGTTTGCGCGCCTCTTCGTCTGCCTTCCGGCGTGCCGCCTGGAGCCTTGCGGCCTCATCGGCCTGCTGCTTTTGCAGGACAGCACTTTGCTGGGTGGCGGACTCTTCGGCCTTCTTCCTGGCGGCAGCGGCATTCTGCAGGCGCTCCAGCAGCACCCTGGCGATCGAAACAAAAATCCCGTTCGGGAATTTGTCGATATAGGCCTGCAGCAGCGCCGGATCGTTGCTGTCCCTGATGGAATTCCAGAACACGATCTCCACATCGGTGCGCAGGTTATCGCCTTGACTGCTCGTCGGTGGCGCCGGCACGGTTACGGGAGGCTGCGGCTTGGCCTCGGCGACATCGAGCTTGGCGAACATGAAACCGCCGACCAGCGAGGAATTGCCCCACGGCACCTGATAGCCCTTGGTCATGCCGATGACATCGGCCCGCACCTTGCGCATCATCAATTCGATATCGACATTCGGCTTTTCAATGTTGTCGACCAGGGCGGTAGCGAACGGGCTGTTCTCGCCTTCGCCGTCGAGCGCCACGTTGCCTGGTTGGGTGGAATAGCCGATATAGGTACCGGTATCGACTTCGATCTTGGCGAGGCCGCGCCCCAGCGTCGTGCCGCGGGTGCCCAGAGAGCGCGAAAGATGCTCGGCCAGCGGGTTGTTGCGGCAGGCATCGAGCAGCAGGATGCTGATCCGCTTGCCGCTCTCCATGACGTTGAGGATGAGGTTGGTGGAAATGGTCTGGAACTGCAGTTGCAGTTCGTTGTCGAGCGAGGCATCGACCGGCACCAGATAGTTCCTGCCGTCGACCTGCAGCCCATGGCCGGCGTAATAGAGCAGGCCGACGTCGGCGGTCTGCAGTTTGGCCGAGAACTCGGAGACGGCCTTCTGCATGCCGATCTCCGTCAGATCGAGCCCCTCGATCACCTCAAAGCCCACACTCTTCAGTGCATCGGCCACCGCCCGGGCGTCGTTGGTGGGGTTCTTCAATTCGACGGTATGTTGATATTTGGCGTTGCCGATGACCAACGCCACGCGCTTTTCGGCCAGCGCCGGCGTTATCAGCAGGGCGGTCAGCACAGCGATGCTAAAGAGCCAACGGGCTAGGCGAAACATGGCATGGTCCCGGGCTGGACGTTATTCGGTCTGAAACCTTACAGTAAACCTTGACGCAGATGCCAAGTCGAAGGTCTGCGGTCTCCCGCGCACTTGGTCGTGTATCGGATACGTCCGGCCCAGCTTGCCCGAAATACTCCGGGCGATCATGATTCGTCTAAAGCGGCCGACGATCCTTCGCGTTGAAGTTGACCGGCAAAATATCCCGGTTGGCGCGAAGGACCGCCACGCGGACAAATGGTCCGCCCACAACTCGCCACGCGCGCAAAATTGTCGAGCGGACAGGCGATGGGCAAATTTGGCTGTGTCGCTGAGCGGATATTGCGCAAGGGCGCGGGCGCCTGCATGCGCAGCCAGTTGTGTGCCTCAGGATGAAAGGGGTCACCTTAGAGAAATGAAATCGTTTGCCGAAAAAGCATGGCCGTGTGCCAAATTCGTTCATGGTGACGCCATCTAGCCTGATCGAGTTGGTGACCATCGACGATCATCACGAAGCTGCCGGGGTGCCTGCAGAGTGGACTGGACCAGGTCGGTCGAAATCGGTGATATCGATGACGCCATGGAGGTCGATCTTCTCCAGATCGTTGGCCGAGAAGTCGGTGATGGTGTCGTGACCGAAGAAACCGGTCGATAAAGACGAAGGTATCTTTCCCGCCACCGCCAGTCAGGCTGTCGTTGCCGCCGCTGCCCACCAGGGTATCGTCGCCTGAGCCGCCGATCAGGGTGTCGTTGCCGTCGCCGGCAGAGAGGCTGTCGTTGCCCGCGCCACCTTTCAGCACATCGGTGCCCGGCCCGCCCAGGAGAAAATCGTTGCCGTTACCGCCCACAGGCTGTCGTTGCCCGAGCCACCATTAAGCTAAGTCGTTGCCATTATCGCCGAACAAGGAGTCGTTACCGTCAAGACCTATGAGGGTATCGTCGCCGCCATTGCCATGCAACAACACATCGACCCCGGTGCGCCCGATGAGGGTATCGCCGAACTTCTCGGAGCCGAAAACCGCTTCGATGTTGCTCAAAGTGTCGCCGTCGGCCACGCCACCCGATCCCAGTCCCGTGTTCAGGCTGACTTTGACGGCATGGGCAGAGTAGTAGTAGCCGACCTGATCGACGCCGTCGCCGCCGTCGATGCTGTCGGCTCCACCGCCGCCGAACAGGGTGTCGTTGCCGATACCGCCGAGCAGGGTATCGGAATCGCCATTGCCCGCCAGCCGGTCATCGCCCCCACCGCCAACCACGCTATCGGCGCCAATCTCTCCCCTTAGCGTATCGTTGCCGCCATTGCCATTGAGGGTGTCGTTGCCGTCGCCACCAAACAGCCCGTCGCCATTGGCCCCGCCCAGCATCCGGTCGTCGCCGAGGCCGCCAAAGAGGCGGTCGTTGCCGCCTTCACCATTGAGCGTGTCGTTGCCGCCGTTGCCGAAGAGCTTGTCGTCGTCGAAACCGCCCTTCAGCAGATCGTCCCCGTCGCCGCCCGACAGCATATCGTTGCCGCGGTTGCCGTTGAGGATGTCGGCATCGTTGCCGCCATCAAGGGTGTCGTTGCCGAGAAGGCCGGAGAGCGTGTCGTTGCCGTCGCCGCCGATGATGTTGTTGTCGCCGCTGGTGCCGTTGATCACCTCATCGACGATCTGCTCGACCGCCCCGATGTCGACGCTGCCGCCGACCACCCGATCGCCGCCACGGCCATCGAGCGGCAGGAATTCAAGGGTGTCGCCGTTGTAGTCGATGTCGGCGGTATCGAGGGGCAGGGCCGATGTGTCGCCGGCATCGATGAGCGGGCTGCCGTCGAGCGGCGACAGGGTGAGAACGGTGCCGCCATTGTCGAGCAGTTCGCCGAGCAGCGGATCGCCGCCGTTGTTGATGTTGCCGCCGCCATCGGTGTCGATGGTGACATCGGTGCCGAAAAAGCTGTGGTCAGCAACCAGTGTCGGGGGGGTGCCAGTATCCGATATGTCGGGCCCGCTCACGACGGCGGTGTTCAAGGCAACGACGCTGTTGGTCACCGTGGCGACGGTGCCGTCGAAGAGGTCTATACCACCGCCACTGCCGTCGGCGCTGTTGTTGGCGATGGTGCTGTTGAGGATGGTGAGGTGGGCTGAACTGCTCGTGTCGATGCCACCGCCATCGCGGGCCGCGTGATTGTTGTAGAGGGTGGTGTTGGTGAAGGTCGCCGATTGTGTATTATCGACGGAAACGCCACCCCCGAATTGTCCCGCCGTGTTGTTCGAAATGGTGGAGTTGGTGACGGTCAGCGTTGTGTTGGCGAAGATGCCGCCGGCCGAAACGTCTGCCGCGTTGTTCTCAATGGTGGTGTCGGTGATGTCGAGGCTGGCGATGCCGTCGGCCAAGATCGCCCCGCCAGTGTCCGACACGGCATGGCCGTTGGTCAGGGTGAGGCTGGCGAGCTGGACGTGGGTGCCGCTGCCGGACATGTCGAAGATCCGGCTGGCATTGTTGCCGGAGATGGTGATGTCGGCCCTGTGGTTGCCGTCGATATCGCCGTTGATGGTGACGTCGTCGCTGATGGCCAGCGAAGTGCCGCCCAGCGTGACGGTCTGGCCGAGAAGACTATGATCGAACGTGATGGTATCGGCGCCGGCATTGGCATTGGCCTGGTTGATCGCCTCGCGCAGCGTCAGGTTACCCGCTGTGTAGATGCCGTCGTCCGTATCGCCGATGTTGTCGACCACATAGGTTGCCATCTTCGTTCCTCCCCCGTGCCGATCTGAGCGTCGGCGTCATTGTCGATCAAATGAGCGGGCAACGGCCTGTGCCGCCAGGCGTCGCCACGGGCGATGTCCCTCGCCCTTGTGACGTGGTGTGAGCGTCCCGCCGTTATGGGTACTTGCTCCATCGTCGTTGCTCGCGTGTCCGGCCCGCAGCCGCCGATCATCGCTGAGCGGCGACAAAGGACCCGTTATTGGCCAGACCACAGCAGTCAGCATAGCCCCCTGCGGCGACATGACAACACAAAATTGCCATAATTTTCGAATTGCCATGAGCGACCGACTTTGCACCAGCCTTATACTGCACAACTCGGTTGCCCACGACGTTTGAGCGATAAACCCCGCAGGTTCATAGTTCTGAGCCTCGATAAATTCAGCCCGGAACCTGCCACTACAGCCGCTGAGCACCGCAAGATTGCTATAGTTGCTTGTTGCCGCGCCCGGCAATGTTGAAGAAGTGGCTGGCGCCGCCACCGCAGTTGGCTATTTCGGCCTTGTAGACGCCGCCAACAATCACCGCCGCGCTCAGTCCTTCAAGAGGTTGCCGAGGATGTCGTTGAGGCTGGGCGTGCGGGCACGGGGCCTGCGGCGGGCGCGGCTCTTCTTGCGGCCGTAGCTCACCGTTATGCGCCGCCGGCGCGGCAGCATGGCCCGCTTGAAGCCGTCCACCACGCCCTTCGCCAAGGCATCGATCAGCACTGACAGGATACCCCCGGTGACCGTGGCTGAGGTGAGTGCGGCGGGGGTCTGCTGGTCGTGCAGGCGGTTGCGGCGGGTCATCGCCGCCACCATCAGGACCGCCGCGAAAGTGAAAAAGCGTGAAAAGATAGCCTCGCTCATGCCGGCGGGGGCACCGATGGCCGTGGCACGGGCACGGGCGGCATCGAGCGAGCCGTAAAGATAGGTGAGGACCGCTTCGCCGTCGCGGGCGGCCGAGCGGCTGAGGAGGGCGCGGGAATTTTCGAGATAATCGTCGGCCTCGCCGCTGTGCAAGGAATCGATGAGGTGCTCATATCCATCGCGGTTGCCGGCCTTGTCGGCGATGGCGCGGGCGAGCTCCGGCGCCAGCGCGCGCATCGCTGCCTTGGCGGTCTGGAGGTCCACCTCCGCCGCCGCGGCCAACTGGGCCATCAGGGTGCCGTTCTGGGCCGTTTCGATGATGTCGAGGATTTCCAATTCTCAGCCCGCCCCGTTCAGGTCTCGACCATGGGCTTTCTCGATGCGCGCGACAAGCCAGAAGCTCAGCGCCGCCGCCGCGAGACCGAACACCGTCGAGCCTATGGCGCTGCCGATCATCACCCCACGGGCACCATCGAGGCTGGCGCCCGCCATGACGAAGGGAATGGTACCGAATGTCGCCCGGCCCCAGTTGGTCATCGTCGACCAGTGCGGCTTGTGGAGGTTGTTGAAGGCCGCCTGGGCGACGAACTGGGCACCGGTGAAGGCCCAGCTCACGGCAAGGAAGGTGCAGTAGAAGCTGACCAGCCCGATGGTTGCTCCCTGGGCGTGGAAGAGGCCGGGTATGCGGTTGCGCAAGGCAAACAGGATGGCCGACGAGGTGAGGGTGTAGAGCGCGGCGAACCGCAGGCCGTCCCCGAGCGTGCGCCGCACACGGTTCATCTGGCGGGCGCCGAAATTCTGCCCGATGATCGGTCCGATCGCCCCCGACAGCGAGAAGATGACGCCGAAGGCCACCGGCACCAGGCGGTTGATGATGGCCACCGCCGCCACCGCCTCGGGTCCGAAGGGCGCTGCGGCGCGGGTCATGTAGGCGATGGAAAAGGGGGTGGCGAGCTGGGTGAGGATGGCCGGCAGGGCGATCGCCATGAGCGGCGCGATGTCGCCGAGCATGGCCGCCGGACGCCGCCGGACGAGGAAGCCTTGCACGCGGACGAGGCCGTTGAGACCGAGCGCCAGACCCGCCAGGTCGGCGATGACGGTGGCAGTGGCCGCACCCTCGATGCCCATGTGAAAACCGAAGATGAAGAGCGGATCGAGGCAGCCGTTGATGACGGCGGCCGCCAGCGTCACATACATCGCCCGGCGCGCATCGCCGATGGCGCGCAGGCAGAACGAACAGGAAAGGGCCCCGGCCAGCAGCGGAAAGCCCAACGCCACGATCTCGATATAGCTGCGGGCAAGCACCAGCATGCGGCCATCGGCGCCGAGCAGCTCAAGGAACGGCGTGGCGAAGAGCGCAAAGCCTGCCGCCACGATCGCGATGGCGGCCATGGTCGTCACGAGCGAGGTGGTGGCATATTGGCGCGCCCGCATCTCGTCGCCGGCCCCGATGTGGCGCGCCACCAGGGCCGCTGCAGCGATGCCGAGGCCGATGCTGACCGACATGGACGAAAAGGCGACGATGCCGGCAAAGCCGATGGCTGCGGTGACTTCGGTGTCACCCAGGAGGGCGAGGAAGTAGAGATCGGCGAAACCGACCAGGAACATCGCCATGAGGCCGACCGCCCCGGTCAGCGTCATGGCCGCCACATGGCCCATGGTCGAACCGGCAAGGAAGCGGGCGTGGCGGCCGGGGGGAGTGGCGACGGGTGCAGTGCTCGCCGCGTCCGCCGGGCCGGGCCGGTCGTCGCCGGGCGCCCTCAAGCGCTGACGCCGAGCAGCGCCAGCGCGCCGGTGAGGGCGTCATGCCCGGTGAAGTGGAGCCCCGCAAGCCCGGCCCGGGTGGCCCCTTCGGCGTTTTCGGCCTTGTCGTCGACGAACACCGCCCCGCCCGGCGCGCAATCCAGGGCCCGGCAGACCGCGCGATAGATCTCCGGATCGGGCTTGGCCAACCGCATGTGGCAGGAAAAGAACACCCGCGCGCCGAACAACGCCGGCACCTCGGGGCAGATATCCTCGAGCGCCTCGGCCAGCAGCGGCACGTTGTTGGTGAGCAGTGCCACCTCACCGATTGTGGCGAGACGCTCGACCAGGCCGAGCATCTCCGGGCGCGGTGTCATCGATACCCGGCGCGCCTCGATCCATTGATCGCGGGTGATCGCGTGGCCGAGGCGGCGGGCGAATTCGGCGAGATAGGTCTTCCCGTCCGCCCATTGGCCGGCGTCGGCGGCATCCTCGAAGCCCGATGCCCACAGCCGGGCGCGGATCGTCTGCGCGGCGATGCCGGTCAGGCGCGAAAGATGATCGAGGCGCGCCGCGAGATCATAATCGAAGAGCACGTTGTCGAGATCGAAGATGAAGGTGCTCGGCGGCGATGGCATCAGCGCCTCCTTGCCCTCATGTGGCGGTGCCGCCCACGGTGATGCGGTCGAGCCTCAGCGTTGGCTGCCCCACCCCGACCGGCACGCCCTGGCCCTGCTTGCCGCAGGTGCCGATGCCGGGATCGAGTTCGAGATCGTTGCCGACCATGGAGATGCGGGTCAGCGCGTCGGCACCGGAGCCGATGATGGTGGCGCCCTTGACCGGGTGGCCGATGCGTCCATCCTCGATCAGGTAGGCCTCGGTACAGGTGAACACGAACTTGCCCGAGGTGATGTCCACCTGGCCGCCGCCGAAGGAAACGGCATAAAGGCCGTTCTTCACCGACGCGATGATTTCCTGCGGGTCGCGTTTGCCGGCCAGCATGTAGGTGTTGGTCATGCGCGGCATGGGTGTGTGGTCGAAACCCTGGCGGCGGCCATTGCCGGTGGGCCGCATGCCCATCAGGCGGGCGTTCTGGCGGTCCTGCATGTAGCCGACGAGCAAGCCGTTCTCGATCAGCGTGGTGCAGTTGGTGGGTGTGCCCTCATCGTCGATATTGAGGCTGCCGCGGCGCCCGGCGAGCGTCCCGTCATCGACCACGGTCACCTCGTCGGAGGCGATCTTGTGGCCCATCAGCCCGGCAAAGGCGCTGGTCTTCTTGCGGTTGAAATCGCCTTCCAGACCGTGTCCGATGGCCTCGTGCAGCAGGATACCCGGCCAGCCCGGTCCCATCACCACGTCCATCTCGCCGGCCGGGGCGGGGCGCGAATCGAGCAGGACCAGGCTTTGCCTGAGCGCTTCACGCACCAGGTCCTGCCACTTCTCCTCCTTGAGGAATTCACCATAGCCCGCCCGACCGCCGGCGCCGGCGCTGCCGGTTTCCTGGCGCTTGCCGTCGGAGGTGACGATGGAGACGTTGAAGCGCACCAGCGGGCGGATGTCCTTGAGCACCTGCCCGTCGGCGCGGATGATCTCCACCGACTGCCATTGTCCGGTCAGCGCCACCGATACCTGGCGCACCCGTTCATCGAGCGCGCGCGCGAACTGGTCAGCCCTGGAGATCAGCGCCACCTTGTCGGCGAACGCCATCTCCGAAATGGGATTTTCTGTGCCGTAAAGATGCCGGTTGGTGCCGCTGGGCGCTTCACCCTGAGTGCCGCCGCCGGCCGATGCAATGGTCCTGACGGTTGCCGCCGCCCGCCGCAGCGCCGCCTCGGTGAGTTCGCTGGCATGGGTATAGGCCACCACGTCGCCACTGACCGCGCGCAGCCCGAAGCCGGCGTTCTCGTCATAGGAAGCCTGCTTGAGGCGCCCGTCATCGAAGACCAGGCTTTCCGAAAACCGCTTCTCGATGAACAGTTCCCCGTCATCGCTGCCTTTGAGCGCCTCGGCCGTGATCCGCCCGGCTGTTGCGCGCTCCAGGTCGTCACCATCGGGGACGATGTCGTCACGGCGGGAGGGTGTGGCAGCCATGCTCTTTGGACCTCTTGGAAAGGGGGGCGGGCAAGGCGCAAAAAGCGCTGGCCGCATCAACGCCTCACTACACCTGCTCTGCCCGACAAAATCAATGGTCGCCCGGCACGACCCCAAAGGCAGTGAGCGCTAGTTGTACTGGTCGAGGTTGTCATAGGCCGCGGTGAAGCCCTTGAGCGACACGGCCAGCGGCACGCCGACACCGGGGGCCTCGTAGATAATGAAGTTGGCCGATGTGCCTTTCTGCAGTTTTTCCAGCGTCGTCGGCACGATTTCCGAAAACGCCAGGCAGAACCGCGGTGCGCAACGGAAGAACGGCAGCCGGCCCGCCGCGTTGCCGTCGATCTCGACGGCGATGCCGAGCGGCAGATAGACACCGATGGGAGCGATCACCTGGATCGTCGACAACGTCTTGCTGTCCTTCTTGGTCTTGCGCAGCCAGATGGTAAGGCCGATCTGCTTGCGCTTTTCATCCTGTACCGACAAGGCCATGCCGCAGGCCTTCGCCGGCGCGCCCTGGGCGATCGCCTGCTGCGATGCCGCCTGGCATTCGACCGACCAGTCGCCGAAGGTGCCCATCACATCGGGCTTGGCCTGGACGGGCTGTTCTTGTTGTGGTGCCCTGTTGACGCGCGGGCCGAATTGCCGCAAATCCACTCCATTCTCGTTTTGCTGGGCTATGCCCGGGCTCGCAGTGGCAAGGAGGCACAAGACGCCTGCGGCAGCAAGGGCGAAGCTGCGGATTTTCGGGGTTGCGAATGTCAAGTGAGGCTCCTCAGGTGGATGGCGGTGGCAGGACGCTAAAGCGCTCGCGATCTGTCGCAATCTTTACCGCTGTCGGCGGCGCAACTTGTCGTCGACGGGCCAGCGGTAAGGGAATCATCGTCTAACGGCCAAGTCCGTTTCCGTCAATGAGCGCCCGAGGGCTTTGCACATTGCGGCAATGGGCTGGTATGCTTTCAGGCGAAGGTCTCATAGTTTTCGTGCGAATGAGGCAAAATTCGGTATGATAGGGTGTTTGACAGCATATCTGGCGGGTTTGACGCAAGCCACGAGCGGCGCGAAATTTTGCCGCGCCATCTTCCATTGCAGGCTTGCCAGTTATGTGGTTCACAGTCACAACCGGGCGGTTCGGTGACAACAAGGGGGCGGACCGTGCGTTGCGCGTGCCGTAATGCCATCGAGGCGTACAGACCAATAACCCCTGCGACGGAATCACGAGGTGCCTTTGACCCGCGGCTGCGGGCGAGGGCGCGCATTGAGGAAAGAGAGAGCAACGCATGCGTTTCCTGAGGTCAGCGACCGGCCTGGCATGTTCGGCGGTCACCATGTTCGCAGCCCAGTCGGCACTGGCCGACGGACACGGCGAGGCCGTGCCATGGGAAATGGGCCTGCAGCCGGCGGCAACGCCGCTGATGGACAGCATCCACAACTTTCACGCCCTGTTGCTGATCATCACAACGGCCGTGGTGCTGTTCGTGCTGGCGCTCCTGGTGATCATCATCGTGCGCTTCAACGCCAAGGCCAACCCGGTTCCCTCCAAGACCACCCACAACACCATGATCGAGGTGATCTGGACGGTGGTGCCGATTCTCATCCTGATCGTCATCGCCATTCCCTCGTTCCGGCTGCTCTATCTCGACCGCGACATCCCGCCGGCCGACCTCACCATCAAGGCGATCGGCAACCAGTGGTACTGGTCCTACGAGTATCCTGACAACGGCGGCGTCAGCTTCGATTCGATCATGAAGGCCGACAACGAGCTCAAGGCTGGCGATATCCGCCTCTTGTCGGTCGACAACCCGGTGGTGGCGCCGGTCGGCAAGGTGGTGCGGGTCATCGTCACCTCCAACGATGTGATCCACGCCTGGGCGGTGCCGTCGTTCGGCGTCAAGATCGATGCGGTGCCCGGGCGCCTCAACGAACTGTGGTTCAAGGCCGAGAAGCCCGGCGTATATTATGGTGAATGCTCCGAGCTGTGCGGCAAGGATCATTCCGCCATGCCGATCGAGGTTCGCGTGGTCTCCGATGCGGACTACAAGGCCTGGGTCGCCAAGGCCAAATCGGCCGGTGTCGAGGACGCCAACCGCATGCTTGCCGCGCTGGAGGCTTCGCACTCCAAGCTGGCGGCGGCGGTCAGGCAGTAGAAGCAACGACTTTAGAACGGGCGCGCGGCACACCGCCTGAGGCGCTCATCTGCATAGGCACTGTGGAACGAGGAAAGTCTTAAACAATGGCATACGCAGCAGCCCATGACGCACACGCCGACCATCCCACTGGCTGGCGGCGCTACGTCTATTCGACCAACCACAAGGATATCGGCACGATGTACTTGTGGTTTGCCATTTTCTCCGGCGTCGTCGGCGGCCTGTTGTCGCTGGCCATGCGCCTGGAACTGGCCGAACCGGGCGTCCAGTATTTCTACGGCCTTGCGCAACTGGTCTACGGCCTCGGTCCCGACGCCGCCGTGGATGCCGGCAAGAACATGTACAACGTGTTCATCACCGCCCACGGCCTGATCATGATCTTCTTCATGGTCATGCCGGCGATGATCGGCGGCTTCGGCAACTGGTTCGTGCCGCTGATGATCGGTGCCCCCGACATGGCGTTCCCGCGCATGAACAACATCTCGTTCTGGCTCCTGCCGCCGGCGCTCATGCTGCTGGTGATATCCATGTTCGTGGGCGGCGCGCCCGGCGCCGATGGTGCCGGAACCGGCTGGACGCTCTATCCGCCGCTTTCCTCGACGACGGGCCATCCCGGACCGGCGGTGGACTTTGCCATCCTGTCCATGCATCTGGCCGGCGCCTCGTCCATTCTTGGCGCCATCAACTTCATCACCACCATCTTCAACATGCGTGCGCCCGGCATGACGCTGCACAAGATGCCGCTGTTCGTATGGTCGATCCTGGTGACGGTCTTCCTGCTGCTCTTGTCGCTGCCGGTGTTTGCCGGCGCCATCACCATGCTGCTCACCGACCGCAACTTCCACACCTCGTTCTTCAAGCCTGATGGCGGTGGCGATCCGATCCTCTTCCAGCATCTGTTCTGGTTCTTCGCCCATCCGGAAGTCTACATCCTGATCCTGCCCGGCTTCGGCATCATCAGCCAGATTGTCTCCACCTTCTCGAAAAAGCCGATCTTCGGGTATCTCGGCATGGCCTATGCCATGGTCTCCATCGGCGTGGTCGGCTTCGTCGTGTGGGCGCACCACATGTACACCGTCGGCCTCAGCGTCGACACCCAGGCCTACTTCACCGCCGCCACCATGGTCATCGCGGTGCCCACCGGCATCAAGATCTTCTCGTGGATCGCCACCATGTGGGGCGGCTCCATCGAGTTCCGCGCCCCCATGCTGTGGGCCATGGGCTTCATCTTCCTGTTCACCGTCGGCGGCGTGACCGGCGTGGTGCTGGCCAATGCCGGCATGGACCACACCCTGCACGACACCTACTACGTGGTGGCCCATTTCCACTACGTGCTGTCGCTCGGGGCGGTGTTCTCGATCTTCGGCGGCTGGTATTTCTGGAGCCCCAAGATATTCGGCTACATGTACAACTCGTTCCTTGCCCGGCTCCACTTCTGGACCCAGTTCATTGGCGTCAACATCATCTTCTTCCCCCAGCACTTCCTCGGTCTGGCAGGCATGCCGCGGCGCTATATCGACTATCCGGACGTTTATGCCGGCTGGAACCTGGTATCGTCGTGGGGCGCCTACCTGTCGACCTTCTCGGTGGGCATCTTCCTCTACGTGGTCGTCGACCAGTTCATGAAGAAGCGTCCCGCCGGCGCCAACCCGTGGGGCGAAGGGGCGACTACCCTGGAATGGACGCTGCCCTCGCCGCCGCCGTTCCATCAGTACGAGACCCTTCCGGTCATCAAGTAGCATGCGTGCACGGGCCCGCCTGTCGGGGCGGGCCGGCACCCCAGCGGTGAGACATTGATGTCTGATCTGTCGACAGGAACCGTGAAGCCGCTCGCTGCCGCTGCCGTCGCCGGCACCGGCGGAGTGAGTGACTTTGTGACCCTGCTTAAGCCGCGGGTCATGTCACTGGTGGTGTTCACTGCCGCCGTCGGCGTCCTGGTGGCGCCGGGCCATCTGCATCCCTGGCTGGTTGCCGTGGCGGTGTTGGCCATCGCCATCGGGGCGGGTGCCTCGGGCGCTCTCAATATGTGGTACGACGCCGATATCGATGCCCGCATGCACCGCACCGCCAATCGCCCGGTGCCGCGCGGTGTCATTTCCGCCGGCGATGCCTTGGGGTTTGGCCTGGTGATGGCGGGGGGCTCCGTGTTCGTCCTCGGCGTCCTCGTCAACTGGGCGGCCGCCGGACTTCTGGCCTTCACCATCTTCTTCTATGTCGTCATCTACACCATGTGGCTGAAGCGCCGCACGCCGCAGAACATCGTCATCGGCGGGGCGGCGGGCGCCTTTCCGCCGATGATCGGCTGGGCGGCGGTGACCGGCGGCATCGATGCAGCGAGCATTTCCCTGTTCCTCATCATCTTCTTGTGGACACCGGCGCACTTCTGGGCGCTGGCGCTGCTTCGCTCCGACGATTACCGGCGGGTCGGCGTACCGATGCTGCCGGTGGTCGCAGGCCCCGCGGAGACCCGCCGCCAGATTCTCATCTATGCCGTTATGACCGTGCTGGCGAGCGCGCTGCCGCTGTATTTCGGTCTGGGTGGCATTACCTATGCCGCGACCGCCGCCATAGCCGGGGCGATCTTCCTGTGGACGGCGGTGGATGTCTTTCGCATCGTCGACGAGGCCCGAGCCCGCAAGGCGGCCGGCCGGATGTTCGGCTTTTCCATCGTCTATCTCTTCTGCCTCTATGCCGCCCTGCTGGCGGAATGGGCCATCGGGCGGTGGGTGTGATGGAAACGCATCGCCTGACCCCTGAGCAGGAAGCCCAGCGCCGCCGTCGGTCGATCGCCATCGGCCTGGCACTCGGTGGCCTGGTGGTCTTGTTCTTCATCACCACCATGGTGCGTCTCGCCAGCAACGTGGCGGGGGGATGACATATGCCGATGGATGCTGCTTGTGCGATGGAGGCAACGTCGTGCACAGTCCGTTGATCAGGGGAAACTGCAACATCCGGCTGCTGCCGGAGCCGACTAGCAAGGAGTAGGGGAATGGCCGAGAGCCACGCCAAACATCACGATTATCATCTGGTCAATCCCAGCCCGTGGCCGATTGTGGGTGCGGTCTCGGCCTTTGTTCTCGCCGTCAGCGCCATCAACTGGATGCACGGCGCGCACTGGGGCACCTGGGGCATACTCATCGGCGTGGCCGGCGTCCTCTACACCATGTTCATGTGGTGGCGCGACATCATCAAGGAGGCCAACGGCGGCGACCATACCCCGGTGGTGCAGTTGCACCTGCGCTACGGCATGATCTTGTTCATCGCCTCGGAGGTGATGTTCTTCGTGGCGTGGTTCTGGGCCTATTTCGATGTCTCGCTGTTTCCGGGCGAGGCTATCCAGGCCGCCCGCACTGCTGTCACCGGCGGCCACTGGCCGCCCAAGGGCATCGAACCCTTCAATCCCTGGCACCTGCCGCTGGTCAACACCCTCATCCTGCTGACCTCGGGCACCACCGTCACCTGGGCGCACCATGCGTTGCTGCACAACGACCGCCAGGGCCTGAAATGGGGACTTCTGTGCACCGTCCTGCTGGGTGCCATGTTCACCTGCATCCAGGCTTACGAGTATTCCCATGCCACCTTCGCCTTTTCCAGCCTGCATGGCGGCAACATTTACGGCTCGACCTTCTTCATGGCGACCGGCTTCCACGGTTTCCATGTCATCATCGGCACCATCTTCCTGACCGTCTGCCTGTTCCGGGCACTGGCCGGGCAGTTCACGCCGCAGCAGCATTTCGGTTTCGAGGCGGCGGCCTGGTACTGGCATTTCGTCGACGTGGTGTGGCTGTTCCTGTTCGCCTGCATCTACGTTTGGGGATCGGCCGGCGTGGTGATCACCGAATAGGCTGACAGGCCGCACGAAAGCCGACTGCACCCCGGTCAGGCCCGACCGGGGTGCTTTTTCTTGACATCGGCGCCGTCGCGGGAGTGATGTGACGACCATGGCTCATGAACCCTATTACCCCGACCTGTCGCCCATCTCGGCCGGCCTCAAGGGTGTGTGCCCGCGTTGCGGTCGCGGCAAGCTGTTCAACGGCTATCTCGAAGTCGCAAAATCCTGCTCGTCGTGCGGCCTCGACTACGACTTCGCCGATGCCGGCGACGGCGCGGCGTGGTTCGTGATGCTGGTGGCCGGCCTGCTGGCGGTGGGCTCGGCGCTGTTCGTCGAGGTCAACTGGCATCCCTCCTACTGGGTGCACGCCGCAGTGGCGCTGCCGCTGGCGGTAGGGGTGCCGCTTCTCATGCTGCGTCCGGTGAAGGCCATCCTCATCGCCCAGCAATACAAGACCCGTGCCGCCGAGGGCCGCCTCGGCAAGGACAATTGAGCACCGCCGGCGCGCGCTCCCTTTCCTGGGGCTTCGCGGTGACGGTGGGCGTGGCCCTCGCCATCCTCATTTCCCTCGGCACCTGGCAGGTCCGCCGCCTCGCCTGGAAGGAAGCACTGATCGCCCGCATCGAGGCGGGTCTGGCGGCCAAGCCCGTTGCCTTGTCGGTTGCCCTTGAACAATGGCGTAACGGCCACGACATTGATTTCACGCGCGTGCGGGTTAGCGGGCATTACCGTCCCAGCCCGCAGTTCCACCTGTTCAGCCTGGTCAAGGGAACGAGCGGCTGGCAACTGGCCGCGGTGCTCCAGAGCGATGACGCCGGCGCCGTCATCGTCGACCGGGGTTTTGTGCCCGACGGCCTGCAGGACGCAAAGCTGGCGGCCGTGCCGGCCGGTCCGGTCGAACTGACCGGCGTCATCCGTCTCTATCGCGGAACCAGGGCGCTGTTCACCCCCGACAACAACGCCGTCACCAATCAGTGGTTCTGGTGGGACACCAAGGCCATGGCCATCGCCGCCGGCCTCGACCCCGCCGACGTGCTTCGGTTGGTGGTACACCGCCAGCCCCAGGCCGGCGACCCGCAATGGCCGCTGTCGACGGGCGTCGACCTTTCCGCCATTCCCAACAACCACCTGCAATACGCCATAACCTGGTATGCGCTTGCCTTGGTGCTGGCGGTCATGGCATTCATCTTTGCCCGCAACCGCTTGGCGGGCCCCGATCGCCACGACGACCACCGGCAAGAGTGAACCCGTGAACTATGTGTCCACCCGCGGCAGCGCGCCTCATCTGGGCTTTGCCGATGTCCTGCTAACCGGCCTTGCCCGCGACGGCGGCCTCTATGTGCCCGAGACCTGGCCGGTCCTCGAGGCGGATGCCTGGCGGGCGTTGCGCGGGCGATCCTATGGCGAGGTGGCGTTTGCGGTCATGCAGCCCTTCGTCGCCGGCAGCGTGCCTGATGAGGCCTTTGCCGCCATGATCGCCGAGGCTTACAGGGCCTTTCACCCGGCAGTCGCCCCGTTGCGCCAGCTCGACGCCAACCAGTGGCTGCTGGAACTCTTCCACGGACCCACCCTCGCCTTCAAGGACGTGGCCATGCAGCTTCTGGCCCGTCTCATGGACTGGACACTGCGGCGCCGCAGCGAGAGCGTCACCATCGTCGGGGCGACCTCGGGCGATACCGGCGGCGCGGCGATTGAGGCCTTTCGCAACGTCGAACGCGCCAGCGTGTTCATCCTCCACCCCCACGGCCTGGTGAGCGACGTGCAGCGCCGCCAGATGACCACGGTCCAATCGCCTATTGTCCACAACATCGCTGTCAAAGGCACCTTCGATGACTGCCAGGCCCTGGTGAAGGCGATGTTCAACGATGCCGGCTTCCGCGACCGGGTGCGGCTGGCCGGCGTCAACTCCATCAACTGGGCCCGCATCATGGCCCAGATCGTCTATTACGCCACAAGCGCCCTGGCGCTCGGCGCCCCCGACCGGCCCGTCTCGTTCACCGTGCCCACCGGCAATTTCGGCGATATCTTCGCCGGCTTCGTGGCCAAGCGCATGGGGCTTCCTGTCGACCGGCTGGTCATCGCCACCAACCGCAACGACATTCTCGACCGCACGCTGAAGACCGGTCGCTACGAGGTGAGGGGGGTCCAGCCCTCCACCAGTCCCTCCATGGACATCCAGGTCTCCAGCAATTTCGAACGTCTCTTATTCGAGGTGCACGACCGCGATGCCGAAGCGGTCAGGCGGGCGATGGCGGGGCTTTCGCAGTCGGGTGCCTTCAGCCTGGGACCAGAAGCGCTTCGCCGCCTCAGGGCCGAGTTCTCGTCGGGTCGCTGCGACGACGACGAGGCCGCCCGTCTCATCAATGAGGTACACAGCAGCGGCGGCGAGCTGCTCGATCCCCACACCGCCGTCGGCTATGCTGTGGCGCGCCGCGAAATGCGCCCCGAAGTGCCCATGGTGACGCTGGCCACCGCCCATCCGGCGAAATTTCCCGACGCGGTGGAGGCCGCCTGCGGCGTCCGCCCGCCGCTGCCGCCGCGCCTTGCCGATCTCCTCGACCGCCCCGAGGAATTTGACGTGCTTGCCAACGACTATACGACGGTCGCCGATTTCATCGCCGACCGCGCCGGCTGAAGGAGCCCTTGCCGCCCATGCCCGTTGAGATTACCCGCCTCGACAACGGCCTCACCGTCATCTCCCAGGACTACCCCCAGCTCGAGACCGTCGCCCTGGGGGTCTGGGTGAAGGCCGGCGCCCGCGACGAGACGCTTGCAGAAGGCGGCCTCGCCCATCTCCTCGAGCACATGGCCTTCAAGGGCACCGAGCGGCGTACCGCGCTGCAGATTGCCGAGGAGATCGAGGCCGCCGGCGGCGATATCAACGCCGCCACCGGCATGGAATCGACCGCCTACTATGCCCGCGTGCTGAAGAACGACTGGCCGCTGGCGCTGGATATCCTCGCCGATATCCTCAACAACCCGGTATTCGATCCCGACGAACTGCAGCGCGAGAAGGGCGTCATCCTGCAGGAGATCGCCGCCGCCATCGATACCCCCGACGATCTGGTCTTCGATGTTGCCCAGGATCAGGCCTTTCCCGGTCATGCGCTGGGCCGTTCGATCCTCGGCAGACCGGAGCGGGTGGCGAGCTACGATCCTGCGGCCATCGCCGGCTATCGCCAGCGCCACTATGGGGCCGCCCGCATGGTGGTATCGGCAGCGGGCCGTATCGAGCATCGCCGCCTGGTCGATGAGGCATCGCGCCTGCTGGGCGGTGTACCGGCAGGTGCGGCACCGGGGTGGACGACGCCCGATTTTGCTGGCGGCCCGGTGCGCGTCAAGCGCAAGCTCGACCAGGCCCACATCGTCTTCACCCTGCCGGGCCTGCCCTACTTGAGCGCCGACATCTACGCCCTGCAGGTGCTGGCCGGCCTGCTCGGTGCCGGCATGTCGTCCAGGCTCTTTCAGGAGCTCAGGGAGCGCCGCGGCCTGTGCTATTCGGTCTATTCCTATGCGGCGTCCTATGCGGATGCGGGTCTCTTCAACATCTACGTCGCCACCGCCGCCGACAAGGTGAACGAGGTCTGGCGGGTCACCGGCGGCATCGTCGCGGACCTGGCCGGCAAGGTCGGCGCCGACGAGGTGCAGCGCGCCGCCGCCCAGCTCAAGACCGGGCTTGTCATGTCGCTGGAATCGACCGCCGGCCGCGCCGACCAGATGGCCCGCCAGTTCCTCGCCCTGGGCCGCGTCCCCGACATCGCCGACATCACCGCCCGCATCGATGCGGTGACGCCGGGTGACGTCGAGCGCCTGGCGGGCACCATGCTCGCCCACCGTCGCCTCGGCACTGCGGCCGTCGGCGCGCTCGGCCGGCTTTCATCCCACGACAAGATCGCCGCCGCGTTCTTTTGAACCGATGAGGACTTGAGAGGTGTTCTTTCGCGCCTGGGACTATTTCGATCCGGCAAAAAGCATCGATGGCGGTCCCGTGACGCTGCGTCTGCCGGTAATGGACGATTATGCGCAATGGGTGGCGGTACGTGGCGCCAGCCGCGACTTCCTCAGGCCCTGGGAGCCGACATGGCCGTCCGATGACCTGACCCGCGGCGCCTTCCGCTATCGGGTGAAGCGCTATTATCGCGACATGCGCGAGGACGCGGGCTATGCCTTCTTCATCTTTACGGCAGACGATGGGCAGTTGGCCGGGGGCCTCACCCTGTCGCACGTGCGCCGCGGCGTCGCCCAGACCGCCTCGCTCGGCTACTGGATCAGCAAGGACCTCGCCCGCCAGGGTTTGATGACGACAGCGGTTGCCGCCATCGTGCCGTTTGCTTTCCGGGTGCTGCGGCTGCACCGGCTGGAAGCGGCCTGCCTGCCGAGCAATGCCGCCTCGCTGGCGCTGCTGCGCCGCAGCGGCTTTACCGAAGAGGGCTATGCCCGCGACTTTCTCAAGATCAATGGGCGCTGGCAGGATCACGTATTGTTTGCCATTATTGCCGACGATCTGCGCGGCTGAGGCACCGGGCCGCCAGCTGTGACAGAATGCGTTGCGGCCTGCCTGGAGGTCTGTGAGTGAGGTGTGGGGGAAAATCGGGCCTGGATGTGCCGGCGGCTGCGCACCGCCTGTTGCAGTTCATCGGCGTGGCCGTGATGCTGCTCGGCCTGGCGCTGCCTGCCCGGGCGGGTCAGGTTGTCGATGCCGTCTTCGTCGCCCCTAGCATCAACGTCGTGCCGATGCTCGACTTCTACCAGTCGCCGCGCGTCCAGGTGCAGATCGAGCGCCCCGCCGATAGCGCGGGCAACAAGCCGTTGATGATGCTGCAGGCCAAGGGCAGCGCCACCTTGCACCGGTGGGCGGTGCTCAGTCTCGCCAATCCGGGGCTGGCGGTGCAGAATCTGGTGCTCGACATTCCGCACCAGAAATTCGCCGGCTCGGGCGTTTTACGGCCACGCGCCGAAGGCAGCCTGGTCGTCTCTGTCCAGCAGGCAGGCGGCCCGCCGGTCACGAGACTGCGAAAACATCGCAGCGATGCCTTCGGGATCGACCTGCCACCGGGCCTGTCGCTGACGCTGGCGATTGAGCTGAGCGGCGAGCAGCCGCAGACGGTGCTGCTGTGGCACCGCACCAGCTTCGATGCCCGCAGCGCCGATCTCAGGTTCTTCCACGGTGCTGTCATCGGCATTGCGGGATTTCTCGGCCTGGCGATCCTGTGCCTGTTGATCCTGCGTCCCTTGGCGGTGTTCGCGGCCTCGGCGCTGTTTGCCTGGCCGGCCCTGATGTTTCTGCTGGATGAATTCAACTATCTGCCCGACGTCTCCGCCATGTTTCCCGGCGTGCCGCTGGTCGCCATGAAACTGCAAGCGCTCATCGAGGCGCTGATGCTGGCGGGCCTGTTGAGCATCTTTATCACCTTTACGGCCCTGCGCCGCCGCCTGCCGCTGGTCGGGCTTGCGGCCGCAGCCCTGCCGGTAGCGGCCGCCGGCTTGGCGGTCTATGCCTGGTTTGCCCCGCAAATCGCCGCCAGCGCCGTCCGCATGGCATTCGTGGCGGCTATCGTCGGCGGCTTCGCGATACTGGGCATGCTGGCCGGCCATAGCGCAACCAGGGTGCGCGCCACCATGCTGGCGTGGATCGTTATCGCCACCTGGACGCTGGCGGCGGCGCTGTCCTGCCTCGGCCTGATCACCTCCGAGGTCCTGGTTGCCGGCATTTCGGCGGGTCTGGTGCTGGTCATCATGGTGGTGACCATCGTTGCCGCGCGCTTCGGCTTTGCCGATCTTGCCGGCAACGGCCATGGTCGGGCCGAGATGTCGCGGCGTATCCTCGCGCTGTCGTCGGCCGAGCAATCGGTGTGGGAATGGCTGCCGGACCTTGCCAGGCTACATGTGGGCCCGGAACTGGAGCGCGCCCTCGGTATCGAGGTCGGGAGCCTGTGTGGCGACGGACTGGACTGGCTCGAACGCATCCACCCCGACGACCGGGCCGGCTATGAAGGCGCTGTCGCGGCAGCCGTCAATCGCGGCCGCGGCACCTTCGCCAACGAGTTCCGGCTGCGCCGGGAAGACGGCACTTATCGCTGGTATCAGCTGCGGGCGCGCGCCTTTGACAGCGACGAGACCGGCGGCCGGCGCCTGATCGGCACGCTGGGCGACGTCACCGCCTCGCGCCGTTCGGAAGACCGCATTCTTTCCGATGCGGTGCGCGATCGGGTGACGGGCCTGCCCAACCGGGCACTGTTCATCGACCGGCTGGAGCGCGCCATGCGCCAGGCGGTCAGCGAAGACCAGCGCAATCTCTATGTGCTGGCCATCGATCTCGATCGCTTCAAGAGCGTCAATGACGGTCTCGGCCATGAGGTCGGCGACAGCCTGCTCAACATCATCGCCCGGCGCCTGGCACGCCGCATCGGCCCCGAGGATACCCTGGCACGACTGCCCGGCGACCAGTTCGCCATCATCTTCAACGGCGACAAGCCGCCGCGCGACGTGGTCGAATTCGCCGATCAGGTCCGCAACGATATTTCCGAGCCGGTCAACCTCAGACCGCGCGAGATTTTCATCACCGCCACGCTTGGCGTCGCCGGCCTCGATGCCATGGTGGCAGGCCCCGATGATTTCCTGCGCCAGGCCGAGATTGCGCTGTTCGAGGCCAAACGCCACGGCAAGGACATGATCGAGTTTTTCAGCCCCGACATGCTGCAGGAGCGTTCGCACCTCATCTCGCTCGAGCAGGATCTGCATCGCGCCATGCAGCGCGGCGAGATCGAGGTGGTCTATCAGCCGATCATGCGCCTCGCCGACGGCGAGCTTGCCGGCTTCGAGGCGCTGGTACGCTGGCGTCATCCCCATCATGGCCTCCTGGAGCCGGGGGTGTTCATGGGGCTGGCCGAAGAGACCGGCATCGTTCGCGAGCTCGGGCGCTTCGTGCTCGATGAAGCGGTACGCCAGCTCGGCGTCTGGAAGCGCGCCTTCCGTCCCTCCGATCCGCTGTTCGTGTCGGTGAACGTGTCGTTCGCCCAGCTTCTCAATTACGAACTGGTCGATGAGGTGCGCACTCTGCTGGCCCGCGAGGGCATACCCGCCAGCGCCCTGAAGCTGGAGATCACCGAATCCCTGATGATGGAAAACCCCGAACTGACGGGCCGGGTGCTGCAACGCATGAGCCAGCTCGGGGTGACGCTGGCGTGTGACGACTTCGGCACCGGCTATTCCTCGCTGGCCAACCTGCACCGGCTGCCGTTCGATACCCTCAAGATCGACCGGGCGCTGGTCGATGCCTCCGACGCCGACGGGCGCGCCGGTGTGGTGCTGGACGCCATCATCGCCATGGCCCATGGCCTCGGCCTGTCGATTGTGGCGGAAGGGGTGGAGACCGATGCCCAGTTGCGCCGCTTGATGGCGCTCGGCTGTGACCTGGCGCAGGGCTACCTGGTCGGCCGGCCGGTGACCGCCCGGCAGATTGCCGAGGCCTTCGGTGGCGTATCCTATGCCGTCGGCAAGGGCGAAGGCGGCTTTGCCGGCTTCTGGCGGCGGCTCATGGGCGGCTACCGCGATGACGATCGCCACCCCGCCTATCCCGACGCCGTGGCGGCCGCCGACACGCTCGCCCCCGTCGATGACGGCAGCATCGCGGATGCCGAAGAGCTTGAACCGCTGGAGCCATGGGCGCCGTCCGCAATCGATTCCTCCCTGCCCGATCTCGAAGCCCGCGCCCGCGATGAGGCCGACGCCGTGGCCGATGCCGAGGCGGCGCCTATCGACGTGACCGGCCTCATTGGCACCCACAGCTACACGTCAGCGCCCCAAGAGGTGGAATTGCCGCCGCTGGAGCTGGAGGGCCCGGCGCCCGGTGCCGATGTGTCAGAGGCAGAGGCGGAGGAAGAAGAAGCAGCCGTGCAAGAGGCAGACGTCGAGACCACAGCACCATGCGCGCCCACATCGCAAGATGCCGTTGAAGCAAGCACGACGACCAGCGCCGGCCAACGCGTTGCTGCGGCCGGCAAGCTGGGCCAGCGGCTGCGCCGCCGCACCCGCGGCACCAGCAAGATTGCGTGATCGGGAACTTCTCGCGCCCTTGGGGGCTGGTCCGTCAGGCGTGACCGGCCTGCGATGACAGCATGCGCGGGTCGATGCCGATCTTGCGCAGGGCGAGTTCATATTTGGCATCGAGATTGGCACCGAACAGAAGTTCTTCGTCGGGCGCGCAATGCAGCCAGCCGTTCTGCTTGATTTCCTGCTCGAGCTGGCCCGGTCCCCAGCCGGAATAGCCCAGCGTCAGCAGCACATGCCGCGGTCCGCGGCCGGAGGCGATCGCCCTGAGGATCTCGAGTGTGGCGGTGAGGCCGATCTTCTCGTCGATGGGCAGGGTCGAGTCCTTGAGGAAATAATCGGCGCTGTGGATGACGAAGCCGCGCCCGGTTTCCACCGGTCCGCCGAAATGCACGTGCACATGATCGGCATCGGCCGGCAATTCGATGTCGTTGTCGGCGGGGATGATATCGAGCCGCGACAGCAATTCCTTGAAGGTGATGTTGGCGGCCGGTTTGTTGACAACGAAACCCATGGCCCCGTCACCATTGTGCGAGCACATGAAGATAACGCTTCTGTCGAAGCGCGGATCGCCAATGCCGGGCATTGCCACGATCATCTGGCCATCGAGATACTCCGTCGCGTTCACATCCTTGTCCGGTTCGTTGTAAGTCATACTCCAGCCTAGCGCGGATTGGGCTCCTAGAAAAGGTTGCGGCCAGTTGATTGTGCGTGACGGGAACGTGACTGTGCTTTGCCCGCCAAATCTGCCATGGATGACATTATACGCCGTGCGCGCGGCATCAAAGAGGCAGCATTCGTGACGACGATCGGGAAGACCCGCCGGATTTGGCTTTATGCGCTGATGGCTGTCGCTTTCTTGGCGAACGCCGGAACGGCTGGCGCGGCCTCTGGCGACTGGGCGAGCTTCGATCACAGTGCCGTGCGCCTGATCGCCGGCGCGGCGGCGGCCGATACGCGCGGGGCCGGGCTTGAAATCAGGCTTGCCGAGGGTTGGAAGACCTATTGGCGGATGCCGGGCGAATCGGGAGCGCCGCCGGATTTCGACTGGACCGGTTCGACCAACGTGGCCTCGGTTGAAGTTGCCTGGCCCGTCCCTCACCGCATGCACGATGAAGGCGGGGAAAGTATCGGCTACAAGCAACAGGTGGTGTTTCCGCTGACCGTGCGGCTTGCAAAACCCGGCCAGCCGGCCCACCTCGACCTCAAGCTGTTCTATGCGGTGTGCAAGGATATCTGCGTGCCGGCCAATGCCGCGATCACCCTCGATCTGGGCCCTGAGCCGCCCCTGGCGGCCGACGCCGCCCTCATCGAGCGCTATCGCGCCCTCGTGCCGGTCGACGATGAGGCCGGCAAGAGGCTCATCGCCGCCCACGGTGTGGTGCAGGCCGGCAAGCCCTATCTGGCGGTTGTCCTGGCCGACAGCCTTGCCGTCAAGGATATCGGCGACATTTTTGTCGAGGGCTTCGAAAAGGCCTATTTCCGCGCCCCCTTGCCAGGCGCCACCACCGGCCAAGGAAACGAGTTCCTACTGCCGGTCGACGGCATCGCCGATGCCGCCGCCCTGTCGGGCCAGCACTTGCGCATAACGGTGGTTGCCGGCAACAAGAGCTTGTTTCGCGATCTCAAGGTGGAGTAGTAAGCCTCCAGCCCGCCAAGTCACTGCCAACCTTCGAGGACCCCCATGACCATCAAGACCGGCGACATGCTTCCCGATGCCTCCTTCACCACGATGACCGCCGAGGGACCCACGAAGCTCGCCACCGCCGACGTTTTCAACGGCCGCAAGGTGGTTCTGTTCGCGGTGCCGGGCGCCTTCACCCCGACCTGCCACATGAAGCACCTGCCCGGCTTCATCGCCCGCGCCGACGAGCTCAAGGCCAAGGGCGTCGATACCATCGCCTGCGTTTCGGTGAACGATGTCTTCGTCATGGACGCCTGGGCCAAGAACACCGGGGCGGGCAACAGGATCCTGTTCCTCGCTGACGGCAACGGCGATTTCGCCCGCGCCATCGGCATGGACCTGGATGCCTCCGGCTTCGGCATGGGCACCCGTTCCAAGCGCTATGCGATGATCGTCGACAACGGCAAGGTGAGCGCGCTCAATGTCGAGCCGGCCCCCGGCCAGGCGGTTGAATCGGGCGCCGACAAGCTCATCGATCTGATCTGATCAGGCTTCGCCGACTCTATCCGGCCCGTGCCGCCGCTTCTTCTTCATGAAGGGGGCCATGGCGCTGCGCGCCAGGTCGTCGGCGCGTTCGTTTTCGGGATGGCCGGCATGGCCCTTCACCCAGTGCCAAATGATCTCGTGGCGGCCTGAAAGTTCATCGAGACGCTGCCACAGATCGGCGTTCTTGACGGGCTTCTTGTCGGCGGTGCGCCAGCCATTGCGCCGCCATGCATGGATCCATTGGGTGATGCCGTTGCGCAGATAGGATGAATCGGTAAACAGATCCGCCGCGCAGGACCGCTTTAGCGCCTCCAGCGCGCCGATGGCCGCCAGAAGCTCCATGCGGTTGTTGGTGGTCAGGGCCTCGCCGCCGGAAAGCTCGCGTTGCTTGTCGCCGGCGCGCAGGATCGCCCCCCAGCCACCGGGGCCGGGATTGCCCGAGCAGGCCCCGTCGGTAAAGATTTCGACCCGGGATTTCCCCCTCGTCAAGCCGCGGCCTCGCCGGCCTCGCCCTTGCGCAGTTCGCGCGGCAGCTTGAACGACACATGTTCGTCGCGCACATGCACCAGTTGCACGTCCACCTCGAAGCGTTGCTTGAGCGCGGCGATGACCTCGTCCACCAGCACTTCCGGTGCCGAGGCCCCGGCGGTGAGGCCGACCGTGGTGCCGGGCAGGATATGGGTCCAGTCGATCTCGGCAGCGCGCTGCACCAGCATGGATTCCGGGCATCCCGAGGTGCGCGCCACTTCCACCAGCCGCTGCGAGTTGGAGCTGTTGGGCGCCCCCACCACCAGGATCAGGTCGCAGCGGTCGGCGATCGCCTTGACCGCTTCCTGGCGGTTGGTGGTGGCATAGCAGATGTCTTCCTTGTGCGGGCCGATGATGTCCGGAAAGCGGTTCTTCAGGGCGGCGATGATGCCTTGCGTATCGTCCACTGAAAGGGTGGTCTGTGTGATGTAGGCGAGCCCGGTGTTCTCCGGCGGTGTGAAGGCGAGCGCTTCCTCGTCGGTCTCGACCAGGGTGATGGCGCCTTCCGGCAACTGCCCCATGGTACCGATCACTTCCGGGTGGCCGGCATGGCCGATGAGCACGATGTGATGGCCGTCCTGGAAATGCCGGGCAGCTTCCATGTGCACCTTGGAGACCAGCGGGCAGGTGGCATCGAGGTAAAACATGTTGCGCAGGCGCGCTGCCTGCGGCACCGCCTTGGGCACCCCGTGAGCGGAAAAGATCACCGGCCGGTCGCAATCGGGTATCTCGTCGAGTTCCTCCACGAAGATGGCGCCCTTCTTGCGCAGATCGTCCACGACATAGCGGTTGTGGACGATCTCGTGGCGCACATAGACCGGCTGGCCGTATTTCTCGATGGCCTGTTCGACGATTTCAATGGCCCTGACGACGCCGGCGCAAAAGCCGCGCGGGGCGGAAAGCAGGACCTTGATCTGGGGCTTGGCGGCGGTCATGGGCGATGCTTCTTGGAAGGTTCGCGACAGGGCACACATGGGGCGAGGGTGAGGGCAATGTCAAGAACCCCACCGCTCTCCGGCAGCGGCGCTTGACATGCCAAGGCCCATCTGTAGGGTGACGATATTCTGCCCGATTCAAGCGGAAGAGACCGGGTTCGACCCCGGCGCCGAAGGAGCAACCGCCCCGGAAACTCTCAGGCAAAAGGACCGCTGGATCGAAACGCTCTGGAGAGCAGTGCCGCTAAAGGCACTCACCGAAGGGGGTAAGTCCGACCGCAAGTTCCGGCCGGGCGAAATCTCTCAGGTCGTCTGACAGAGGGGGCCGGTCCGGCCATTGCCCGGAGCGCGCGACCTTTGCCATGAATGAACCTTGAGAGGCTTCGAGATATCTTGACCGACAGCGCTCCTTCCCAGTTGCACAAGACCCCGCTGCATGCCCTGCATGTGGCCCTGGGTGCCCGCATGGTGCCATTTGCCGGCTATGACATGCCGGTGCAATACCCGACCGGCATCATCGCCGAGCACACCCACACCCGCAACGCCGCCGGCTTGTTCGATGTCTCCCACATGGGCCAGGGCTGGCTCATCGGCCCCGATCACCAAACGACCGCGCGGGCGCTCGAAACCCTGGTGCCGGCCGACATGCTGGCGCTCGAAGTCGGCCAGCAGCGCTATTCCCAGCTTCTCAACGATGAGGGCGGCACCATCGACGACCTCATGGTCTCGCGCTCGGCCCTGCCAGGGACCGAGGGGCGCCTCTATCTCATCGTCAACGCCTCGCGCAAGGCAGTGGATTTTGCCCATTTGCGCAGCCGGCTGCCGGCCGGCATCAGCATCGCCGAGCGGCCTGAATGGGCGCTGCTCGCCTTGCAGGGACCCAAGGCGGCAGGCGTGCTGGAGCGCCTCCTGCCGGGTGTTGCGGGGCTTTCGTTCATGACCGGCTCCCCCTTCAGACTCACTGTCGCCGGACTGACCGGCAGCGTCTACGTCACGCGCTCCGGCTATACCGGCGAGGACGGCTTCGAGATCACCGTTTCCAATGCCGATGCCGCGGCCTTGTGGACGGCGCTGATCGATGCGCCCGAGGTTCTGCCCATCGGCCTTGGCGCTCGCGATTCGTTGCGCCTCGAGGCTGGGCTATGCCTTTATGGCCACGAACTCGACGAGACCGTGTCGCCGGTAGAGGCCGGTCTGGTGTGGTCGATGCAGAAGCGCCGGCGCCTGGAGGGGGGGTTTCCAGGGGCAGCGCGCATCCAGCGCGAGCTGGCCGAAGGGCCCTCGCGCATCCGCGTCGGCATCCGTCCCGAGGGCCGCGCACCGGCCCGCGAGGGCACCGAGATCCTGTCGGATGGCGGCAAGTCCATCGGTGTTCTGACCTCCGGCGGCTTTGGCCCGACCATCGGCGGTCCGGTGGCCATGGGCTTCGTCGATCCTGCCTTCAAGGCCCCCGGCACGCCGCTCGCCCTGATGGTGCGCGGCAAGCCAATCGCCGCGCGCGTGGCGGCCCTGCCGTTCGTGCCCAACGGCTACAAGCGCTAGAGAAAATCAATCAGCAAGAGGAACGGCCCATGAGCGTTTTCTTCACCAAGGACCACGAGTGGATCAGCGTCGATGGCGACAAGGCCACCGTCGGCATCACCAGCTTCGCCCAGGAGCAGCTCGGCGATGTGGTATTCATCGAACTGCCGGCGGTCGGCAACAGTCTCGACAAGGGCGCCGAGGCGGCGGTGGTCGAATTGGTGAAGGCGGCGAGCGAAGTCTACGCCCCCGTTTCCGGTGAGGTGATCGAGGTCAATTCGGCGCTGGAAGCCGAACCCGGCAAGGTCAACGAGGACGCCGAGGGCGCCGGCTGGTTCCTCAAGCTGAAGCTGTCCGACAAGTCCCAGCTCGACGGGCTCATGGACGCCGAGGCCTACAAGAAATTCGTCGCCGAACAGCACTAACCGAAGAAGGGCAAAACCCATGAGTGCGCCGCGCCTTCGCCTGACCGACCTGCAGTCGGGAGCCAACTTCATCCATCGCCATATCGGTCCGCGTAACGGCGAAATCGCCACGATGCTGGAGGCCGTCGGCGCCACCTCGCTGGATGATCTCGTCGACCGTGCCGTGCCGAAATCCATCCGGACCGAAGCTCCGCTCGAGTTGCCCGAGGCGCTGAGCGAGCGCAACGCCCTTTCCGACCTGAGGCGCATGGCCGGGCGCAACCACGTCTTCACCGCCATGATCGGCATGGGCTATTATGGCTGCGTGACGCCCAAGGTGATCTTGCGCAACGTGCTGGAAAATCCTGGCTGGTACACCGCCTACACCCCCTATCAGGCCGAGGTCAGCCAGGGACGGCTGGAAGCGCTCCTCAACTATCAGCAGATGGTCTGCGACCTGACCGGCTTGCCGCTCGCCAATGCTTCGCTCCTCGATGAGGGCACCGCTGCGGCCGAGGCCATGGCCATGGCCCACCGCCTGTCGAGGTCGAAGGCCGAAGGCTTCTTCGTCGACGCCGACACCCATCCCCAGACCATCAAGGTGATCGAGACCCGCGCCGCCAATTTCGGTTTTGAGGTGATCGTCGGCGATCCGGCGAAAGACCTCGACCCCGCTAGGGTCTTCGCTGCCCTCATCTCCTATCCCGGTTCATCGGGCGCCATCCGCGATCATCGCTCGACCATCGCTTCGCTGCATCACGCCGGCGCCCTGGCCATCATGGCGACCGATCTTCTGGCACTCACCCTCATCACCCCGCCGGGTGAACTGGGGGCCGATATAGCGATCGGCTCGTCGCAGCGGTTTGGCGTCCCCATGGGCTATGGCGGCCCGCACGCCGCCTTCTTTGCCACCCGTGACGAATTCAAGCGCTCCATTCCGGGCCGCATCATCGGCGTCTCGGTCGATGCCCAGGGCCATCCCGCCCTGCGCATGGCCTTGCAGACCCGCGAGCAGCACATTCGCCGCGAAAAGGCGACCTCCAACATCTGCACCGCCCAGGTCCTCTTGGCGGTGATCGCCGGCATGTTTGCCGTCTATCATGGGCCCGAGGGCATCGCCAAGATCGCCGCGCGCGTGCATCGCTTTGCCGGCATCTGTGCCCACGCCATCGCCTCTTACGGCTATCAGGTCGATACGCCTGCCTTCTTCGACACCATCACGGTGAAGACGCCGGGCCGCGCCCGCGCCATCGCCGCAAGAGCCCGCGAACAGCAGATCAACCTGCGCATCGTCGATGCCGATCATCTTGGCATCTCGGTGGACGAGACCACCCGGCGCTCGGAGGTGGAGCGCTTGCTGCAGTGCTTCAAGACGGGAGCATTGAAGGGCACCAGCCTCGATGAGATCGACGAGGGCGTGGTGGAATGCATCCCCGATGCCTTGTGCCGTTCTTCGGATTTCCTCACCCATCCGGTGTTCTCGCTCTACCGCAGCGAGACCGAGATGCTGCGCTATCTGCGGCGTCTGCAGGAAAAAGACATCGCGCTGGACCGCGCCATGATCCCCTTGGGCTCATGCACCATGAAGCTCAACGCCACCACCGAGATGATCCCCATAACGCAGCGCGAATTCGCCCAGATGCACCCCTTCGTGCCGCTGGAACAGGCGCAAGGCTACCAGCAGCTTTTCGAGGAACTGGAGGCGATGCTGTGCGCCATCACCGGCTTCGATGCGGTGTCGCTGCAACCCAACGCCGGCTCGCAGGGCGAATATACCGGCCTGCTCACCATCCGCGCCTTCCATGCCTCGCGCGGCGACAGTCATCGTAATGTCTGCCTCATTCCCGTCTCCGCCCACGGCACCAATCCGGCCTCGGCCGTCATGGCGGGGCTTGAGGTGGTGGTGGTCAACTGCGATACCCAGGGCAATGTCGATGTGGCCGATCTCAAGGCCAAGGCGGCCCGGCATGCCGAGCGGCTGGCGGCGCTGATGATCACCTATCCCTCGACCCATGGCGTCTTCGAAGTGGCCATCAAGGATATCTGTTCCATCATCCATGCATCAGGCGGCCAGGTCTATCTCGACGGCGCCAACCTCAATGCCCTGGTGGGCCTCGTCAGGCCGGCCGAGATCGGCGCCGATGTCTGCCACATGAACCTGCACAAGACCTTCTGCATTCCCCATGGCGGCGGTGGCCCCGGCGTTGGCCCCATCGGCGTGAAGGCGCATCTGGCGCGCTTCCTGCCCGGCCATGCGGTGATCGACGGTGTCAATCCGGCCGCCGGTCGCAACCATACCATCGGCCAGGTCTCGGCCGCCCCGTGGGGCTCGGCCTCCATTCTGCCGATCTCCTGGGCCTATATCGCCATGATGGGCGCTGCCGGCCTGAAGCAGGCGACCCAGGTCGCCATCCTCAACGCCAATTATATCGCGCAGCGCCTCAAGGCCTATTACCCCATCGTCTACACCGGTCCCGGCGGGTTCGTGGCACATGAGTGCATCATCGATCTGCGCGGCATCAAGGAAGCTTCCGGCATCAGTGTTGATGATGTGGCCAAGCGGCTGGTCGACTACGGCTTCCATGCCCCCACCATGTCGTGGCCGGTCCATGACACGCTGATGGTGGAGCCCACCGAATCGGAAGGAAAGCGCGAGCTCGATCGCTTCTGTGACGCCATGATCGCCATCCGCGCCGAGATCGCCGAGGTTGAAGAGGGCAAGGCCGACAAGGCCGACAACCTTTTGGTCAACGCCCCCCACACCCAGAAGCTGCTGATCGCCGACTGGCAGAAGCCCTATAGCCGCGAGCGCGCCTTCTTCCCGTTGAAGGGCCAGAGCGAGGACAAGTACTGGCCCCCGGTCGGCCGCGTCGACAACGTTTACGGCGACCGTCACGTGGTCTGCACCTGCCCGCCGCTGGAAGCCTATCAGGAAGCCGCGGAGTAGGTGCGTCACCAACCGATCGCAAGAGAATGGCCGGGTCGATGCCCGGTCGTCACAGACAAACAGGAGTTGGGAAAACCGCTCAGTTGAGCTGCGACTTGACGCTGGAAATCGAGGCGTCCACCAGCTTGGTGGCCTTTTCGCCCTTCACTTCGGACGCGATGATCCGGGCGGCCGCGGCGACCGCCAGGTCGCTGGCGGCGGCGCGCACGTCCTTCATGGCCTGGGCTTCGGCCTGAGCGATCTTCTGTTCGGCATTGGCGGTACGGCGCTCCACCATTTCGGCCATCTTGCGCCGCGTCTCGACAGCATAGGCCTCGGCCTCGGTCTTGGCCTGGGCGACGATGTCGGCGGCGACCGTTTCGGCTTCCTCGCGCTTGCGCTCGTATTCGGCAAGCAGCGCCTGGGCTTCCTCGCGCAGCTTTTGCGCCTCGGCCAGTTCCCTGGAGATGCGCTCGGCGCGCTCATCGAGCGCCTTGCCCATCATGCCGGGGACACCCATGTAGACAAGCACCCCCACGAAGATGAAGAAGCTGACGGCGACCCAGAATTCAGGTTCGGAAATCATCGCGTGCCCGTCCTCATTTGCCGCCGGCGCCGGCGACGGCCTTGGCGATATCGGCTTTGCTGACCTTGAGGCCGGCAAGCTGGGCGACGATCTCGCCGGCCACTCCGGCGGCCACGTCGCCGACCTGGCCGAGCGCCTTGTCGCGAGCGGCCTGGATGGCCTTTTCCGCCTTTGCCACCTTGGCGGCAATCTCCTTGTCGAGCTCGCCGCGCTCGGCATCGATCTCGGCGGTGAGCGCATTGCGCCGCTCCTGCACGATGCCGTGGGCCTTGGCGCGGGCCTCGGCCAGTTCGCTCTCATAGGTGGCGATGGCGCGTTCGGTATCGTCCTTCAGTTCCTGCGCCCGGTCGAGATCGGACGCGATGCGCCCGCGTCTTTCCTCGATCATCCCGCCGATGCGCGGCAGCGCCACCCGCATCATGAGCTGATAGAGCAGGAAGAAGATGATCAGCAGCCAGAAAAGCTGTGAGGGGTAGGAGTGGAAGTTGAGCTGCGGCATGCCCTCCTTGGGCGCCGCCACAGCAGGCGTCGCGAGGACGAGAGACAGCGCAAGTAATCTGAGCCGTAGCATGCCGGGTTCCCGTTGTTGGCGATGTGCCGATCTGTTTGCGTTTCACCGGCGATGAGGCCGGAGAAGCCGCCAGATCAGAACACGAACAGGATGATCAGCGCCACCACCAGGCCGAACAGGCCGGTGGCCTCGGCAAGGGCGAAGCCAAGAAGCAGGTTCGGGAACTGGCTCTGGGCGGCCGCCGGATTGCGCAGCGCGCCGGAGAGATAGTTGCCGAAGATCAGGCCGATGCCGATACCGGCGCCGGCGAGAGCGATGGCGGCAAGGCCGGCACCGATCAATTTTGCAGCTTCTGCGTCCATGAGATCGAACTCCTTTTTGGGGTTGAATTGACTTGATTGGGCCTTTGCCTGACGCCTCAATGATGCATGTTGAGGGCGTCGTTGAGATAGATGCAGGTGAGCACCACGAAGACATAGGCCTGCAGGAAGGCAACCAGCGTTTCCAGCCCGTTCAGCGCCACCATCATGGCGAGCGGCGCCCAGCCGCCGAGAAGCCCCATGCCCACCACGAAGCCGCCGAACACCTTGAGCATGGTGTGTCCGGCCATCATGTTGGCGAACAGACGCACCGAAAGGCTCATCGGCCGGGTGAAGTAGGAGATGATCTCGATCACCACCAGGAGCGGCAACAGGAATGCCGGCACGCCCGACGGCACGAACAGCTTCAGATAGCCGGTGCCGTGGGTAATGAAGCCCACCACGGTGGCGCCGACGAACACCACCGCCGCCAGCGCGAAGGTGATGATGATGTGGCTGGTGACGGTGAAGGAATAAGGCGCCATGCCCAGCATGTTGCTCGCCAGGACGAACATGAACAGCGTGAACACGAAGGGAAAGTAACCGCGGCCGGAATTGCCGAGGACGTCGCGCATCATCCCGGAGATGAATTCGTAGGCGAGTTCGCCCACCGACTGCAGCCTCCCCGGCACCAGCCGGTTGGGCCCGCTCAGCAGTACCAGCGCCACCAGCGCCAGGCCAATCACCATCCACAGGCTGGAATTGGTGAACGACAGATCGAGGTTGCCTATCCGGATGGGGATGATCGGCTGCACCACGAACTGGTGCATTGGATCGATGCTGAGGCCACCCGCGGCATGCTCGGCCGTCGCTGTTGTTGCGGTGGTGGTCGCCACTTTGTCCCGTCCCCTCTCAAACCGGCGCCTCAGGCGCCTCAGTCATCGTCATCGTCGCTGACACCGGGCACGTTATCGGCCCTGGTCTCTTCCAGATAGCGCCGGGCCTCGGCCGACTGCGCGGCCCGTATGACATTCAGAATCCCCGCCGCCATGCCGATGGGTGTGAAGATCAGCAACAACCATGGCGAGGTACCGAGTAGTTTGTCCAGCCCCCAGCCAATAAAAAAACCCGCCAGAACCCCGACCACCAGATCGCTGACCAGCCGGAATCCGAAGCCGTACGCAGAACTCTGGCCCCCCGTCTTGCTGTCACGCGCCTCGATTGAGGACCTTGCGTTGGCAAGACGTTTCTGGAAGCCTTTCAGTCGATCGGACGAAAGACGCTTGTCGTCGTCCATGGGTGGCCTCGAAACAACACCTCAACGGGCCTCGCCGGAGCCCCCGCGAAGTCGGCGCCAAAATAGATACGCCTCGGTCCCCTGTCAAGGTGCGAAAACGATATTTAATGCCTTGATATTGTTCTGATTTTTCAATCAGCACGACTCCACGGCAATTTGTCGGGCAGGCCCTGACCAGCCTTCACCCGGCCTCGCGCAGGGTCTCTGCGGTCTGCAGGTCGACCGACACCAGTTGCGACACGCCCCGCTCCATCATGGTGACGCCATAGAGGCGATGCATGCGCGCCATGGTGAGCGCATGGTGGGTGATGATGAGAAAGCGCGTGTCGGTGCGTTGCAGCATGGCTTCCAGGAGGTTGCAGAAACGCTCCACGTTATGATCATCGAGCGGGGCGTCCACCTCATCCAGCACGCAGATCGGCGACGGATTGGTGAGGAAGACGGCAAAGATCAGCGCCATGGCGGTCAGCGCCTGTTCGCCGCCCGACAGCAGCGACAGGACCTGCGGGCGCTTGCCGGGCGGATGGGCGAGGATTTCCAGACCGGCCTCCAGCGGGTCGTCGGACTCGACCAGTTGCAGTTCCGCCCGCCCACCACCGAACAGCGTCGAAAACAGCGAGCCGAAATTGCCGTTGACCATCTCGAAGGCCTCAAGGAGGCGCTGGCGGCCCTCGCGGTTGAGGCTCGAAATGCCCTGCCGCAGCTTGGCGATGGCCGCCACCAGGTCGTCGCGCTCGGCAGTGAGGCCGTCGAGTTGGGTCTGCACCTCGGTGGCCTCTTCCTCGGCCCTCAGGTTGACGCCGCCGAGGCGCTCGCGCTGGTCCTTCAGGTCTTGCAGCTTGCGTTCCACCACGTCCGGTTCGGGCAGCTTCGACAAATCGATGCCGGCCTGTTCAGGGATATCTGCGGGCGCACACATGAGCTGATCGCGGATGCGCGCCTCGCTTTCGGCGAGGCGTTCGCGCGTGGCTTCGAGTCGCGCCTCGGCACGGGCATGGTCCTCGCGCGCCGTGGTGAGCCGGTCCTGTGCCGATGTGAGGTCGTCCTCGGCGGCCTTCACCGCCGTCTCCGCCTCGGCCAGCCGGTCGGCCGCTTCGCGCCGCTCGGCCTCGGCATCGGAAAGCGCACTCAACAGCTTGCGGCGCCTTTCGGCAAACCGTGCCGGCAGGCCGGCGAGCCCGGCAAGGTCGGTGCGGGTCTCGGTGGCCCGCTTTTCCAGGGTCTCGGCCTGGGCCCTTGCCCGGGCCGAACGCTCACTCCACTGCTGGCGCTCGGCGGCAATCGATTTCAGCCGCTCGGAACGGCCACGCGCCTCGCGCTCAAGTCCGTCATGACGGGCGCGCTGTTCGGCATAGTCGGCCCGGTCGCGATCGACACCCGCCTTGAGCCCGCCAAGCTTTTCGGTGAGCGCGGCGGTATCGGCCAGGCCTGCCAGGTCGGCTTCAACGCGCGCCCTTCCGGTCCTTGCCTCGCCCAGTTGTTCTTCGATGCGCCGCACCGCCTCGTCCATGGCACTCACCTGGCGCAGGCGCTCGCCCATGGCCTTTTCGTGTTCTGACAACGCCCGGCGGGCCGTCTCGATGGCAGCGGTCGAGCGGCGCCAGGCCTCGCGGGCGGCGCGCTCGGCGCGGCCGGCCTCTTCGTGAGCGGCCCGTGCAGCCTCGAACGTGGCCTTGAGGCCATCGGCGCGCCGCCCGGCCTCGATGCCTTCGACCTCCAGCGCCCCCAGCCGGTTGCGCTCGGCCAGTCGCTTGGCGGCCGCCGTCGGCGCATCGGCGGCGGCGGTATAGCCGTCCCAGCGCCACAGATCGCCCTCGCGGCTGACCAGCCGCTGGCCCGCAGACAAAAGACCTTGCAGGCGCTTGCCGTCAGCGCGCGCCACGAGGCCGGTATGGCTGAGCCGCCGATCCAGCGGGGCGGGTGCGGCAACGAAGCGCGACAGGGGTTCGGCCCCGTGCGGCAGGCCCTGAGGCGCTGTCAGTGGCCCCAGTTGGCGCCAGTGCACCGGCGAAGCCTCGTCGATGGGGGCATCCAGTTCCTCGCTGAGGGCAGCAGCCAGGGCGGCCTCATAGCCCTCATCCACCTTCACCGCATCGATGAGCGGTGGGAACAGGTCGCCATCGGCCACTGCCAAGAGCTTGGCCAGGGTGCGCACCTCGGTCGCCAGCCGTTCGGCCTGACGGCGGGCCTCGTCATGGGCCTGACGCGCATCCGCCTCGCCTGCCGCGCTGGCCCGCACCTCAGCCTCGGCCTTGCCGGCCTCGGCCTCGGCGGCTGATGCCGCCTCGCCGGCGGCCGTCACGGCCTCAAGCAATCGCGCGCCTTCATCGCCTGCATCGGTCCCGGCCGCCAGCGCTGTGCGCTTCTGCCTGACGGCGGCAAGTTCCGGTTCCAGCCGGGCGATGCGCTGGTCATGCTCGTTCAACGCCCGTGTGAGGGCATTGTGTTGGGCGATCAGCGCCGAAAGCTCTGCCGAAGTCTCATCGGCTGCATCCTGGGAACTTTTCAGACGGTCGGCCGAGGCTTGCAGGTCGCGGGCCGCGGCGGCGCGTTCGGCCGCGGCATTGGCCTGCATTCCCGCCAGTTCGGCTTCCTCGGTCTTGAGCCGTTCGAGCACGCTGCCGGTATCGTTCAAGATGTCGCTTTCGCGTTGCAGATCGGCGACGATCTGGGAAAGCCGGCTCTCCAGTTCGGCCACCCGCTGGCGACCTTGCGCTTCCTCCTTGTCGAGGCCCTCGCGCTCGATGGTGAGACGCTGCAGCACCGCGGCGCGCACCGTCTCGGCCTCGCGCAAGGCGGGCAGGGCCTCGCTCGCGGTGTCGCGCGCCCGGGTTTTTTCGGAGACGGTGCGGGTGTCTTCGGCCAGCCGCCGGGTAATCTCATCGAGACCTTGCGCCTCGCGCCCCACTGCACCATCGAGGTCCTTCCAGGTAGCATAGAGCGTGGTGGCTTCCAGCCGCCGGATGCCGGCGGAGAGCTGCTTGTAGCGAGCGGCCTGGCGGGCCTGGCGCTTGAGGCTGTTGAGCTGTGTCTCGAGCTGCGCCACGACATCGTCGATGCGCTCCAGATTGGTTTCCGCCGCATGCAGCTTCAGTTCGGCCTCGTGGCGGCGGGTGTGGAGTCCGGTGATGCCGGCGGCTTCTTCCAGGATGCGGCGCCGGGCCTGCGGCTTGGAATTGATGATCTCGCCGATCTGGCCCTGCTTCACCAGCGCCGGCGAACGCGAGCCGGTGGAGGCATCGGCGAACAACAACTGCACATCGCGTGCCCGCGCATCGCGGCCGTTGATGCGATAGGCCGATCCCGCCTCGCGCTCGATGCGCCGGCCCACCTCGATGATCTCGGTATCGTTGAAGGCGGGCGGCGCGGTGCGGGCGGAATTGTCCAGCGCCACCGTCACCTCGGCCATGTTGCGCGACGGCCGGGTGGCGGTGCCGGAAAAGATGACGTCGTCCATCCCCGAGGCGCGCATGCTCTTGTAGGAGCTTTCGCCCATCACCCAGCGCAGCGCTTCCAGGAGGTTGGACTTGCCGCAGCCGTTGGGGCCGACAATGCCGGTCAACCCGGGTTCGATGACGAATTCGGTCGGTTCGACAAAGGACTTGAATCCCGACAGCCTGAGGCGGGTGAATTTCATACCGTCCCGCTCCCTCGCGCGGTTATCCCCTGAATGCGGCAATCTAGAGTGATTCGGCATGGCCGATGAAGCCGCCAATGCAACACCATGCCCGATCTGCACAGCTCAATGCAGATCATCACCCCTGGGAGGCAGAACCGTCTGCCGTGCTCACCCCAGCGCCGCGTCAAGCATCGAGCGGAACTGCTCGATGGGCTCGTTGCCTTGCAGGATCTTGCCGTTGATGAAGAAGGTCGGGGTCGAGTTGACGCCGAAATCCTTTTCCGCCTTGTCGCGGCCCTGGATGATGCCCTTGGCGACTTCGGTGTTCTTGAGGCAGGCGTTGAAGCTTTCCTCGGTGAAGCCGGCGAGCTTGGCGATCTTGAACAGTTCGGCCTTGGGATCGTTATGGGTCCACTTCTCCTGCTGCTCGTAGAGCACCTCGATCATCGGGTAGTATTTGTCCTTGGGCGCGCAGCGGGCCAGCATGAAGGCGGCCAGCGCCAGGTCGTCGAAGGGAAACTCGCGGAAGATGTACTTCACCTTGCCGGTGTCGATATATTCCGTCTTCAGCTTGGGAAAGGTGTTGTTGCTGAAATGGGCGCAGTGCGGGCACGTGGCCGAGGCGTACTCGATCATCGTCACCTTGGCGTCGGGATTGCCGAGCACCCGGTCACCCAGAGGCGGCGGCACCATCAGCTTGGTCACGTCGACGCTGGTTTCCTGGGCGCTGGCGACGGTTGCCGCAAGGCCGGGCAGCACGGCGAGCGCCGCGCCAGCCTTGAGGATATTTCTGCGATTGAGGTTCTTCATGGTGCCTCTCTGATTGAATGAGGGGTGAAACCAACGGTACTCTTTGGACGGGCTGCGATGCAACGGTCGCAAACCATGTGGGATCGCTCAGTCCTTCCTGGCGGCCAGCACGCCGCGGCCCAGGCGTTCCAGCGCTGCCTTCAACGGCTGATCGGCGATATCACGCAGGTCGCGATTGAGGCGCTCAGCCTCGGCGACCGGCAACTGGCGCCGTTCGGCCGGCGGGGCGGCAGGCTTTTTCACCCGCGTCTGGCGGACCTTCAGCGCCGAGATCGCCTCATAGCCGTAATAGCCGTTGATGCGCTCTATGATGCGCGGGGTCTCGTGCTGCACCTCGATGGCCATGCCGGCGTCTACCGCGATTACCAGCGTGCCGCCGCGCCCGCGCCCGTCGGTGCCCTCGCCGCCGCGCGGCCAGCGCACGCGCTCAGGCGACGCGCTTTTCGCCAGCGCCTCGCCGACGATGGAAGGCCAGTTGGCGATGAGTTCGCCATAGGCGAAGCCGAAGCGCTCCAGCGCCTTGCCGGCCACGGGGGCGAAGTGTTTTTCCAGTCGGTCAAGCATCCATATATCCTGCCGGGCGGGGATTTGACCCTTTCGCCCGATTGTTGCGCGCCATACTAATGGTAGGCGCCATGACAGGACAGTTACAAGTTGTTGATGAGGCGGATGGGCTACCGGGCGGCGACGGCTTTGCCCGCCGATTGCTCGACTGGTATGACGTGAACCGCCGCGACCTGCCATGGCGGGCAAGGCCTGGCGCAGCGCCCGACCCCTACCGGGTATGGCTGTCGGAAATCATGCTGCAACAGACCACGGTGGCGACCGTCGGCGCCTATTTCAAGCGCTTTACGGCGCGCTGGCCGCGTATCGCCGATCTGGCCGCCGCCAGCCTCGATGAAGTCCTCAGGGAATGGGCGGGGCTCGGCTATTACGCCCGCGCCCGCAAGCTGCATGCATGCGCCTTGACGGTGGCGCGCGATCTGGGCGGGCGATTTCCCGAAGACGAAGCCCGCCTCATGGCGCTACCCGGCATCGGGCCGTATACGGCCGGCGCCATTGCCGCCATCGCCTTCGACCGCCCGGCGGTCGCCGTCGACGGCAATGTGGAACGGGTCATCGCCCGGGTCTTCGCCATCGAAACGCCGCTGCCCGCCGCCAAGCCGGAAATCAGGGCGCACGCCGCACGGCTCATGCCGTCCGGCAGACCCGGCGACTTCGCGCAGGCCCTCATGGACCTGGGCGCCACGATCTGTGCGCCGCGCCGTGCCAATTGCCTCATCTGCCCCCTGGCGGAAATCTGCGCCGGTCGGGCGCGCGGCATCGCCGATCAGTTGCCACAACGCAGCGCGAGAAAGCCAAGGCCGGTGCGCCACGGCACGGCTTTCGTCGCCATCCGTCTCGATGGCGCCGTGTTGCTGCGCCGCCGCCCGGAAAAGGGCCTGCTCGGCGGCATGATGGAGGTGCCATCGAGCCCCTGGCGCGAGGCAGCCGCAAGCGCCATCGATGCCGCACCGCTTGCCGCCGGCTGGCAGCCCGATGCGGCAACGGTGGAGCACACCTTCACCCATTTTCACCTGGTGTTGCGGGTAATGACGGCCAGCCTGGCGATGGACGCCGTGGCCCCCGACGGGGCCCGCTTCGTGCCCTCCGCCCGGTTGGCGGACGAGGCCCTGCCGTCGCTGATGAAGAAGGTCCTGGCAGCGGTGCTTGGAGCCGACGCGCTTAAATCCCGCCCAGTTCGGCGCGCACCTGCTGGCGCAGAAGATCGATCGGCATGAAAGCCTTGCCCTTCCTGACATGCCAGAAGGTCCAGCCGTTGCACGCTTCAGCACCCATGACGTGGGCGCCGATCTTGTGGATCGAGCCCGAGGCATTGCGGCAGGCAATCGACCCGTCGGCCCTGACGGTTGCGGCATGCCGCTGCATCGGGTCATAGAGCGTGGCGCCCGGCTTGATCAGGCCGCGCTCGATCAGCGTGCCGAAGGGAATGCGCGGCTCGGCCCGCTTGCCGGTAGAGACCTTGACCGCCTCGGGCGGTGCGGCTTCGGTCGCGGCGATGCGCTCAATGGCCAATTCGGCATAGGCCGGATCGCGCTCGATGCCGATGAAGTGCCGGCCGAGGCGCTTGGCCACCGCCCCGGTGGTGCCGGAGCCGAAGAACGGGTCGAGCACGATATCGCCGGCATTCGAGGAGGCGAGGATCACCCGGTGCAGCAGCGCCTCCGGTTTCTGGGTAGGATGCAGCTTGGCGCCGGCCGCATCGCGCAGCCGCTCGGGCCCGCCGCAGATCGGCAACAGCCAGTCGGAGCGCATCTGCAAGTCGTCGTTGAGGGCCTTCATGGCATCATAGTTGAAGGTGTAGGTCTTCTGGCCGGCATCGCGCGCCGCCCAGATCAGCGTCTCGTGGGCATTGGTGAAGCGCCGCCCGCGGAAATTCGGCATCGGGTTGGTCTTGCGCCAGATGACGTCGTTGAGCATCCAGAATTCGAGGTCCTGGAGGATGCTGCCGACCCGGAAGATGTTGTGATAGGAGCCGATCACCCACAGCGTGCCCGTGGGCTTCAGCGCCCGTTTCGCCAGCTTCAGCCAGGCGCGGGTAAAGCGGTCGTAATCGGCAAACGAGGCGAAGCGGTCCCAGTCGTCGTCGACCCCGTCGACGCGGCTCTGGTCGGGGCGATGCAGTTCGCCCGTCAGTTGCAAGTTGTAGGGCGGGTCGGCGAACACCAGGTCCACCGACTTCGCAGGCAGTTTCTCCAGCTCTTCGAGACAATCGCCCACCAGCACGCTGTCGACCAGCGGCGCGATATCCGGCCGGGCATTGAAGCCCATGGTCCAGCCCCTTTTTGACGCCTACGCAAACACAACAAGTCTTCTTCTTTGAGGATTCACCATGAGTTCCTCTTGCGCGCCGATGAAACCGCAAACGCGGGAAATGGTTAACGCAGGAGTTGATGGTCCAGCAGATCGCGCACCGGCTTGAAGCTCTTGCGGTGCTGGGGCGAGGGACCGAGGCGGGCCAGCGCCGCCTGGTGGGCGGCCGTGCCGTATCCCTTGTGGCGGGCAAAACCGTAGCCGGGATGTTCGGCATCGAGGCGGGCCATGAAGCGATCGCGTGTCACCTTGGCGATGATCGAGGCCGCTGCGATGGAAACCGACAAGCCATCGCCCCCCACGACGGTGCGCGCCGGCACGGACAGTCGGGGCGCGCGGTTGCCATCGACGAGGCACAGGCAGGGGGTAGCATCCAGCCGCTCAACCGCTTCCGCCATGGCCCACAAGGTGGCGGCAAGGATGTTGTCGCGGTCGATGCGTTCGACATCGGCCAGGGCGATGCCGACGCGGGCCGTCGCCATGATCTCATCATGGAGCGCCTCGCGGCGGGCGGTGCTGAGGGCTTTAGAATCGTCGATTCCGGCGGGGATGCAGTGGCGGTCGAGGATTACTGCCGCTGCCGTCACCGGTCCTGCCCAGGGGCCGCGCCCGGCTTCGTCGATGCCGGCGACGAACCGCGCACCGGAACGCCAGGCATCGTTTTCCAGCATCAGCGAGCATCGACGAGAATCGCCACGGGCCATGGCCCAGTGTGCGGCGTCGCTCAGATGAGCGTCAACTGGTCTCCGGGCTGGGGCGGTCGACGGAAGTGCGCCGTAGTCAAACTGAGCTTCCTCTGGTTGAGCTTCAACCGCCGGCAGGCCAGTTCGAAGCGCCGCCCGGTGATCCAGGCAATAGGCCCCGACCCCTTCTGGCGCTGGCCGAAGGTCGCATCATAGTCCTTGCCGCCATGCAGCGCCTGGGTGAGCGAGATGACCCGCCGCGCCCGGTTCGGCTGGTCGGTGAGGAGCCACTCGCGGAACAGGTCCTTGATCTCCAGCGGCAGCCGCAGCATCACATAGCCCGCTTCGCTGGCGCCGGCCTCTTTTGCAGCCGCCAGGATCGCCTCGATTTCCGCATCGTTGAGGCCGGGGATGATCGGCGCAGCGAGCACGGCGACGGGGATGCCGGCGGCGGCAAGTGCGGCGATCGCCTTGAGGCGGACGGGCGGGCTCGAGGCGCGCGGCTCCATGGAGCGCGCCAGCCGGCGGTCGAGCGTCGTCACCGAGACCGCCACCTTGACCAGACCCTTTTCTGCCATGGGCTTCAGGATGTCGATGTCGCGCTCGATCAGCGCCGACTTGGTGACGATGCCCACCGGGTGGCCGAATTCGGCCAGTACTTCGAGAATCTGGCGGGTCAGCCGGTAGCTGCGCTCGATGGGCTGGTAGGGATCGGTGTTGGTGCCGAGCGCAATGGTCTTGGGCTGATAGCCCTTCTTCAGCAGTTCGCCGCGCAGGATTTCCGCCACGTTGGTCTTGGCAAACAGCTTCGATTCAAAATCAAGCCCCGGCGAAAGACCCATGTTGGCGTGGCTCGGCCGCGCGTAGCAGTAGCTGCAGCCGTGCTCGCAGCCGCGATAGGCATTGACCGAGCGCTCGAAATTGAGATCGGGCGAGGTGTTGGTCGTGATGGCCGAGCGGGCCACTTCCGCCGTCACCGTCGTCCTGAGTGCCGGTATCTCCTCCAGCGATTGCCAGCCGTCGTCGAACAGTTCGCGCGCCAGGGGCTCGTAGCGCCCCGAGGCGTTGGATCGCGCTCCGCGCCCGCGCCGCCGATCGGCAAGGCTGGTCGCCGCCATGCGCAGGAGGCGGCGGTGGTTGTCGGCAAGCGTTGTCTCGTGCACCGTGGTCATGCTTGAGTGTGTAGCACGGATAATAGAACAAAGGAAGAACATTTGTTGAGCATCGTCATCCCCACGCTCAATGCCGCGGAGAGTCTTGCCGCGACGCTTGAAGCGCTGGTGCCCGGCGCCGTCGACGGGCTGGTGGCGCAACTGGTCATCGCCGACGGGGGCTCCGACGATGCAACGCTCGATATCGCCGGTCAGGCCGGCGCCGATATCGTCAGCGCCGTTGTGGGACGCGGCGGTCAGTTGCGGGCCGGCGCCGAGGCGGCGCGGGGAGCCTGGCTGCTGTTCGTCCACGCCGATACCCGGCTCGAACCCGGCTGGGTCGATGAAGCGAGGGCCTTCATCCACGATGCCGGACCTGAACAGGCAGGTTATTTCCGTCTCGCCCTCGACGACAACCGCTTGAGGGCGCGTCTCGTGGAACGGGCGGCAGCCTGGCGCGCGGCGCTGTTCGGCCTGCCCTATGGCGATCAGGGCCTGTTGATCTCGCGCGCCCTCTATGACGAGGTCGGCGGCTTTCGCCCGCTGCCGTTGATGGAGGACGTCGACATCGTCCGCCGCATTGGCCGCCACCGACTGAAAGCGCTGCAGACCCGCGCCCTCACCAGCGCCGCGCGTTATCGCCGCGATGGCTATGTGCGCCGCCTCTTGCGCAACCTCGCCTGCCTCGCCGGCTACTTCGCCGGTGTGTCGCCGGAGCGTCTGGTGCGCTTTTACCGATGAACCGGTCGCGCCATCTCGTCATCATGGCCAAGCAGCCGGTCATGGGACGGGTAAAGACCCGGCTTGCCGCCGCCGTCGGCGCCAGCGAGGCGACCCGCGCCTACCGGGTGATGCTGGCCGACATTCTGCGCCGTCTCGCAGGCGACCGGCGCTGGATCACCTGGCTCGCCGTATCGCCGGATTGGGCCGCCCGCCCCGCCTGTTGGCAAGGCGACTTCAAGCCCCGCCTCATCGCCCAAGGCCCGGGCGAGCTCGGCCGCCGCATGCAATCCCTCATGGACCGCCTGCCGCCGGGTCCAGCCGTCATCGTCGGCAGCGACATTCCGGCCATCGCGCCGGACGACATCGCCCGCGCCTTTCATGCCCTCGCCGGCCGTGACGCTGTCTTCGGCCCGGCGAGCGATGGTGGCTACTGGCTGGTGGGTCTTGCCCGCCGCCGCCCCGAGCGGCCCTTCGCCGGGGTGCGCTGGTCAAGCCCCGATGCCCTCGCCGATACCCGCGCCAACCTCTCCGGCTGCCGCGTCGGCCTGCTGCGCACGCTTGCCGACATCGACACCGCGGAAGATCACCGCGCCTGGCGCAGGAACGGTTGCCGCCCTATTCGGCCGGTTGCGCCAGCGCCGCGGCGCGCATCTTCACCCAGAAGGTGACGGCGGCCGCTGCGATGGCGGCGGCGAACAGCGACATAACCGCATAGACCGGCCCCAGCCCGCCGGCGGGCGTATAGAGCCAGGCGATGAACGGCACCACACTGGCCGCCGTGGTGAAGCCCAGAAGGTAGCGCAGGGCATAAGCCCGCGCCCGCCACTGGTCCGGCACGGTGCGCGCCACCAGAAGATCGTTGACCACCACCTGGCCATAGACGGCGGCGAGGATCAGGGCCGAGGCGACAAGCACCGCCGGTCCGGAAAGGCTTGCCACGGCGATGAAGCCGGCAAGCTGCATCAGCGCCAATGAGACGAAAATGCGCTCGATGGCGATCCTGTCGATGAGCCTGCCGACGATGATCTGGGTCATCGCCCCGGCCAGATAGATTGAGGTCGCGAGCCCGCCGATGAGGATGGGTATGGCGGCGATGGCCGGTACTTCTTCCGCCACCAGCTTGGGCAGGGTGATGGTGACGGTATTGAAAGTGAAGCCGCCCGCCGCCACCGTGATGCCGATCGCCACGGCGACAAGCAGGAAATCGGGTGCGCTGTTGAAGCGTTCGCGGCCGGCCACCTTGCGCACCGCCTCGCCGGTCCCCGCCGGCACCAGCGCCAGATAGGCAAGGCCGATGGCGATGAAGACGAAGCCTGGCAGCGCGAAGGCCCAGCGCCAGCCGAGCGCTTGCACCAGCCCGGCGGTAAAGAGCGGGGCGGCCGCCACGCCGAGGTTGCCGAAGACGCCGTTGAGCCCGAAGGCCCGCCCGCTTGCCCCCTTCACCGTCGACATCATTGCCGTGCCCACCGGGTGGTAGATGGCCGAGAACAGGCCGACCAGGGTCAGGGCTGCCGCCAGTGACCAGATGCCCCGGGTGAAGGATGTGGCGATCATCGCCGCGCCGCCGCCGAGGAAGAACACCCCCAGCATGTTGCGCCGGCTCCAGTGATCGCCGAGCCAGCCGGCCGGCAGCGACAGGAGCCCGAAGCACACGAAGGTGCCGGTGGTGATGGCGATGCCGGTGCCGTAGCCGATGCCGAACAGCGGGGCAAGCGTGAGGACCGCGGTAGGGTAGACGAGCAGCATGTAGTGGTCGCAGAAATGCGCCGCGTTGATGAAGCCGAAGGCGCGCCTGCCGCTGCTCATGGACTTGAAGTTACTTGGGCCGCCGATGCTCGTCAATTCTCGGCATGATCTCGACGAAGTTGCACGGGCGATGCCGCAGGTCGAGCTGCTTGACCAGCAATTCGTTCCAGCCGTCGCGGCAGGCGCCGGGCGAGCCGGGCAGGCAGAACACGTACTTGTTCTTGACGATGCCGGCGACCGGGCGCGATTGCATGGTGGAGGTGCCGATCTTCGGCCATGAGATCATGTGGAAGGTGATCGCAAAACCTTCGATCTCCTTGTCGAACAGGCCGCGCATGGCCTCCGGCGTCACGTCGCGGCCGGTGAGCCCGGTGCCGCCGGTGGTGATGATCACGTCGATATCGGCGCGGTGCGCCCATTTCCTGATCTTGGAGCGGATCTGTCTGACGTCGTCCTTGACGATCGCCCGACCGGTCAGTTCATGGCCGGACTGGGTGATGAGGTCGCAGAGCACCTGGCCGGACTTGTCGTCCTCCAGGGTACGCGTATCGGAAACGGTCATTATCGCGATATTCAGCGCCACGAACGCGCGATCCGCACTCAACTCCGCCATCTGCCGGGCCTCTCGCTTTCACAGCCGCCAGCGGTCCGATGACCGCCCGCCTCAGACAATTGTTCATGTGAGCGGAATAAACCGTCTGGAGATCCAAAGATCTCCGGCAATATCCCACAAATGCCCCGTTCAATGCCCACTCGCCGACGCGAAGCTAACAAAAAACCGTTGTTCCTGAAAGGCATAATATGTCGCTGATGGGAGGGCGGAAGGTTCGCCCTTGCACCGCCTTTGCATGCCATGACCGCAGCATCGTCAGCCGCCGCTGTCGAGATGCTCGCGAACGGCAAGAAGGTCGCGCCAGGCAAGCCGCTTCTGTGCCGGCTGGCGCAGCAGGTAGGCCGGATGCAGCGTGGGCATCACGGGGATGGTCCCGTCCCCGGCGGTGATGCTGGTCCAGCGCCCCCTCAGGCGCAGAATGCCCTCCGACGTGCCGATGAGGCGCTGGGCGGGCGTGGCGCCGAGGCAGACGATGAGGCGCGGCCGCATGAGCGCGATGGTGCGCTCAACGAACGGCATGCACATCAAGGTCTCGGCTTCCGTCGGCTTGCGGTTGCCGGGCGGGCGCCAGAAGATGACATTGGTGATGAGCACCGCCTTTTCCGGGTCGTCGGCGTGGCGGTCCATGCCGATGGCCGCCAGCATGCGATCGAGAAGCTGGCCCGAACGCCCCACGAACGGCTTGCCCTGCAAGTCCTCCTCGCGCCCGGGCGCCTCGCCGATCAGCAATACCCGGGCTTCGGGGTTGCCGTCGATGTAGGCGAGGTTGGTGGCGGTGCGCTTCAGCGGGCACTGGTCGAAGCCGGCCAGCGCGTGGGCGATGTCGTGGAGGCTCATGCAGCGCGCCGCCAGCGCCTCGGCGCTCCCCGCCGTCTCCCGCGCTGCCGCGGGCGCGACCGGCACCGAAACCGATGCAGCGGCAGGGGCTGAGATCGCCGGTGCCTGTGCTGGCGGCGGCGTCAGGCGGTCGCGCGGCACTTCGGCGATGGCCTCGTCGGCGCCCATCTCGATCTGCCAGATGAGCTCTTCCAGCCGTCGCGCCTTGTCGTCATGTGGGCCGTTCGGTGCCATGGTCCTGCTTCTGGCCGCTTTTTGCGCCGACCGGGGCCGCAACCAGGTTTTGCGTGCGGCAATGGCCTCCACTATAAGGGGGCGCGAGTTGAAGGTTAAGATGCTGGAGGGCAGTGCGAGATGAGCGATCAGGACACGGTCCAACGCGAGTCCATGGACTATGACGTGGTAATCGTCGGGGCCGGCCCCGCCGGTCTTTCGGCGGCCATCCGCCTCAAGCAGCTGGCCGCCGCGGCGGGCAGCGAGATCGCCGTCTGTGTGCTGGAGAAAGGCTCCGAGGTCGGCGCCCACATTCTCTCCGGCGCTGTCGTCGATCCCATCGCCCTTAACGAACTGATCCCCGACTGGAAGGAAAGGGGCGCGCCCCTCAACACCCCGGTGACCGAGGACCGCTTCTATATGCTGGGCGCCGGCGGCGCCCTCAGGCTGCCCAACTTCCTCATGCCGCCCCTGATGGGCAATCACGGCGCCTATGCGGTGTCGCTGGGCAATGTGTGCCGTTGGCTGGCGACCCAGGCCGAGGAACTGGGGGTGGAGATCTACCCCGGCTTTGCCTGCTCCGATCTGGTGACGCGCGATGATGGCTCCATCAAGGGCGTGGTGGCCGGCGTCTTCGGCCTCGATCACGATGGCAATCCCAAGCCCGATTACCAGCCGGGCATGGAATTGAACGGCAAGTATGTGTTCATCGCCGAAGGGGTACGCGGCTCACTCGCCAAGAAGCTGATCAACCGCTTCGATCTCTCCGCCGGGCGCTGCCCGCAAAAGTTCGGCCTCGGCATGAAGGAACTGTGGGAAGTGAAGCCGGAGAACCATCGCCCCGGCCAGGTCACCCACACCATGGGCTGGCCGCTCGGCCTGAAAGCCGGTGGCGGCTCGTTCATGTACCACCTGGAAGACAACCTCGTCTCGGTCGGCTTCGTGGTGCATCTCAACTACGAGAACCCCCACCTTTTTCCCTACATGGAGTTCCAGCGCTTCAAGCATCACCCGATGATCGCGTCCGTCCTCGAAGGCGGCAGGCGCGTCGCCTATGGCGCCCGCGCCATCACCGAGGGCGGCCTGCAATCGGTGCCGAAGCTGACCTTTCCGGGCGGCGTCCTCATCGGCTGCTCGGCCGGCTTCGTCAACGTGCCGCGCATCAAGGGGACCCACAACGCCATGAAGTCCGGCATGCTGGCGGCAGAGGCGGCTTTTGCCGCTATTGCCGAAGGGCGCGAGGGCGACGAACTGACGGCCTACGTGGAGGCCTACGAGAATTCCTGGGTCCACGCCGATTTGAAGCGGGTGCGCAACGTCAAGCCCATGTGGTCGAAATTCGGCCTCATCGGTGGGCTGTCGCTGGGCGGCCTCGACATGTGGACCAACCAGATCTTCGGATTTTCCTTCTTCGGCACCCTCAAGCACGGCAAGCCCGATTACGCCTGCCTCAAGCCGGCGAGCCAGTGTCCGGTAATCGACTATCCCAGGCCCGACGGCGTTCTGTCCTTCGACCGGCTGACCAACGTCGCCTTTTCGGCCACCAACCACGAAGAGGACGAGCCGGTCCACCTGAAGCTCAAGGACCCGGCGATCCCCATTGCCCGCAACCTGCCCGAATACGACGAACCGGCCCAGCGTTATTGCCCCGCCGGTGTCTATGAGGTGTTGAAGGATGAAACGGGTAAGCCCTATTTCCAGATCAATCACCAGAACTGCGTGCACTGCAAGACCTGCGACATCAAGGACCCGGCGCAGAATATCGACTGGCAGGTACCGCAGGGCGGCGAGGGCCCCAACTACCCCAATATGTGAGGATTCTTGGGGTTTCTTGCGTCATCTTTGCCGCCGGTAACCAAAATGATCGCTTCCTGCCGCAATCTTGCCCATGATCTGGTAGCACTATTGACGGGATAGAGGGGGCGGTTAGTTGCGGTTGAGGTGGGCGTGGTGACGAAAGCCACACGAACCATAATGGTTATGCTGGCGCTGACGCTGGCCGCGCCGGCGGCTGTCGCCGATAGTGCGCACGACCAGCCGTGGAACCAGCCCGCCTCCCAGCGCCAGCCCCGCAATGACGGCAAATCCATCTGGCAGCGGCTGATCCCGACCTTCTCCACCGCCGGTCGCGCCAAGGTCAATGGCGACCTGACACCCAGCCGCAATTATACCAATCGGGATAACGTCGGCGTTGCCAAGCGCCCCGTCGTGGCGCACCGGTCGCCGCGCGTCATTACCCCGGTGCCGGTCTCCAGGGTGGCCCGCGACGTTACCCATGCCAAGAAGACGCCACAGAAGACCACCGAGGCCTGGTGGTGGGAGAATGTCGGCAATCCGCCGGTGGACAAGCTGCGTGCCTGCATCGGCGAATTTGCCGCCACCGAGGCGCTGCGCGATACGGCCGCCCGGCCCGATGCCATCATGACGAAGGCCGTCGGCAGTCGCTGCCGCAGCGACTACACCGCCATGGTCGATGTGCTGAGCCACGGTCTTGCCAAGGCACGCTACGACGCAGCCATGACGGAGTTGCGGCGCACCACCTTCCTGCCGGCCGCCACCACTGCGACCGACACCGCCCGCGCCGAGGCCCGCCGCAAGGCCAGCCTCGCGGTAAGCGAGCCGCCCGATCTTGCCCGCGCCAAGCAGGCGATGTTCGACTGTTTCAACCGCGAGGCCGACGGACTGGCGCTGCAGAACGCCGCTGCCCCCCGGCTTCTGGCGCGCGAGGTGGTGGCACGTTGCGACGAGCAGACGCGGGGCTTCTTCGACACCTTGTTCGTTGCCTTTCCGGTCGACAAGAAGAGCCACGATGCCTCCATCCGCATCGCGGTGGAGCAGAACTACATGCCCGCCATTGCCGATCGCATCCGCGTCGTGCGCCAGGGCCAGCCGGTGATCAATTCCAACACCTCCGGCAACGCCGCCGACCCGCCCGCCAACACCACCGTGGTGATCAAGCAGTAGGCGCTTCCGGTCTCATTTCACCCCGGCGTGGCCGAACACCTGCGGTCCTGGCCAGCAGTCGAGCGCAAGGTCGTATTTCTTCTCGTAAAGCCCCGTGGCGATGCGGGTGCGAAAGCCGATGAGACCGTCGACGGTGTCGCCGATGTTGTAGCCCTCGGCGAGGAACCTTCTTTGCAACGCCGCGACTTTCAGGCGGGAGTAGGTGCTGATGCGGCCCCACGGGGTCACAAAACCGTTGTCCTTGCCAGCGATCCGGTCGGCAAGCTGGCCGACATAGATGACGTAGAGATCGCTGTTGTTGTAGGTCTTGATGACATAATAGTTGCGGGTGCCGAGAAACGCCGGGCCGAAACGGGCGGCCGGCAGGATGAGGTAGGCCTCGTCCTTGAGATGTGCCGGCGCGATGCTGCGCCCGCCCGCCGGGGCAAGTCCCATCTTCAGCCAATGGGCGATGCTGCGGCCATGATCGCTGCCCTCCAGGGTGCAGTCGACGGACGCCGGCAGCGTTACCTCGTAGCCCCACGTCTCGCCCCGCCGCCAGCCGCTGTCGGAGAGGAATTTGGCGGCGCTCGCCAGCGCATCGGGCACCGATCCCCAGATATCCTCGCGCCCGTCGCCGTCGAAATCGACGGCCTCGCTGAGGACCTGGCTCGGCAGCATCTGCATCAGGCCCATGGCGCCCGCCCACGAGCTTTTCATTTCGCTGCGCCTGACATGGCCCCTTTGCAGGATTTCAAGCGTAGCGAGCAGTTCGGGGCGGAACGTCTCGGGCCGCCGGCCCATGAACGACAGGGTGGCAAGCGTCCTCACCGCGTCATAGGGGATGGCGGCGCGGCCGTAGTTGCTTTCGCGCGCCCACAAGGCGATGAGGATGTCGCCCGGCACCCCGTAGCGCTTCTCGATGCGTTTCAGCACCGGCCTCCAGCGCCTTGCCTCTGCGCGGCCGCGCCCGGCAAGCGCGGCGATGGAGGCCTCGTCGAAGTAGTTTGCCGGTGCCTGGAACTCCGCCTGACGCTGCGGCGGCTCTTCCGGCTTGCCGGTGAATTTCTGATCGAGATCGGGCAGCGACCAGTCGAGGTTGAGGTCCTTGAAGGCGGCATCGAAGACCGGCCTGGAAACCCCGAGTGCCTGTGCCTGTGGCCACAAGGTCGCGATGAAGCGGACAAAATCGCGTTGTGCCGTGGCCCGGCTCTGGGCGAGACAGGCGCCGCCATGCAGCAGGATGAGACAGGATATGGCCAGGATGGCCAGACGGTGGCCGGGGTGCAAGCGCTTCCTCATGGCGAAAGCCTATCGCGCCGGGCCATTGCGGCCAAGCCCGTCATCATGTTGCCGGAATGTTTACCGCTGATGACCGAAGATTGATCGCCGTCGCGGCGCTTGCGGCGCAATGTAAATGGGCGCAAATTGCCGCCTTACACCGAATTCATCGCAAGGGCGGCCCCCGGCGGAGCTCCCTGGCATCTGGAGGATTGAACGAAATGCGTCGTGGCATGCAGGCAGGTTTGATGGCTTTGGCGGTTGCCATGGGCAGCGGGGGGGCGTGGGCGACCCAGTCGCTGGACCTCAAGGGGCTGGAATATTCCTCTCCTTCGGGAGCCTATCTGGCGGGGCGCTATGCCTCCAAGGTGCACGATGCGGAATATGCTGCGGAATTCTTCGCCCGTGCCCTCGACGAGGACCCCGGCAATCCGGTGCTCATCGAGCGCGCCTTCCTGCTTGATCTGTCGGCCGGCAATTTTACCCGCGCCGAGGAACTGGCCGCCGAGATCACCGCCTCGAACCCGCGCCATCGCGTCGCCCAGTTGCTGCTGGGGGTGAAGGCCGAGCGCGAGGGACGCTGGGCCGCGGCCCGCGACTTCCTCGCCAATACCGCCTATACGCCGGTCGGTGAGCTTTCGGCCTCTTTGCTGACGGCCTGGAGCTATGCCGCCGAGGGCAAGTACGATGAGGCCGAAAAGGCCCTCAAGCTTCTCGACCAGAGTTCGTCGCTGACCAATTTCCGCCTGTTCCACAAATCGCTCATCGCCGATCTGCTGGGCCGTACCGCCGATGCCGACAACTATTTCCGCCAGACCTACGACAAGGCCGGCACCTCGCTGCGCGTGGTCCAGGCCTATGGCAATTATCTCGAGCGCAACGGCCACGCCGACGAGGCCATCAAGATCTATACCCGGTTTCTGGAGACGACCCAGCGCAACCCGCTGATCGTCGCCGCGCTTGAAAGCGCCAGGAAGGGCATCAAGCCGGCGCCCTTCGTCCCCGATGCGACCGCCGGGGTCGGCGAGGTGCTGTTCGGCATCGCCAGCGCCTTGTCGGATGAACAGTCGATCGACATCTCGCAGATCTACGACCAGCTCGCCTTGTGGGTGAGGCCCGATTATCCCGTGGCGCAGATGCTCTTGGGCGAGATCTACGAGGACATGAAGCGCTTCGACAAGGCGGTCGAGGCCTTCCAGGCACTGCCGCAGGCCTCCCCGCTTACCCCGGCGGCCGAACTGCGCATCGCCAACGATCTCGACGATCTGGGCCGCACCGATGAGGCGATCTCCGGTCTCGACAAGCTGATCGCCCGCGATCCCGGCAATTACGATGCCCTTTATACCCGTGGCAACATCCTGCGCGGTCACGAGCGCTGGAAAGAGGCCGCCGACAGCTACACCAAGGCGCTTGAACGCCTCAAGACACCGAACAATCAGCAATGGACGGTGTATTATTTCCGCGGCATCGCCTATGAGCGCGCCGGCGACTGGCCCAAGGCCGAAGCTGATTTCAAGACGGCGCTGAAGATGCAGCCCGACCAGCCGGCGGTGCTCAACTATCTCGGCTATTCATGGATCGAAAAGCGCCAGAACCTCGACGAAGCCCTCGCCATGGTCAAGAAAGCCGTCGATCTGCGGCCCAATGACGGCTATATCGTCGACAGTCTCGGCTGGGCCTATTTCCACCTGGGCAATTTCGATCAGGCCACCAAATATCTCGAACGCGCCGTGCAGCTGCGCCCCGAGGACCCCACCATCAACGATCATCTGGGTGATGCCTACTGGCGCGTCGGGCGCCAGCTTGAAGCGAAGTTCCAGTGGGCCCATGCCCGCAACTCAAAGCCCGACCCGGCCGACCTGAAGGTCATCCTCAAGAAGCTGAGCGACGGGCTGCCCCCGCTTGAGGAACTGAAGCCCGCCGACAATGGCAAGGAACCCAACCGCACGTGATCCCGGTTGCGCCGGCGCTTGAAGAGGCCGCTCCCGCCAAGGTCAATCTCGCCCTGCATGTCGTCGGCAGGCGGGACGACGGTTATCATCTGCTCGACAGCCTGGTGGTGTTCACGCGGGTCGGCGATCGCCTGCGGGCGAGCCCCGGCGACGACATCACGCTCAGCCTCGCCGGACCCATGGCGATGGATCTTTCCGCCCACGACAACCTTGTCGTGAAGGCCGCCGAAGCGCTGCGCCTTGCCGCCGGCAAGCCGCGGCTCGGCGCCCGTCTGGTGCTGGAAAAGCATCTCCCCGTTGCCTCCGGCATCGGCGGCGGCTCGGCCGACGCGGCTGCTACCGTGCGCTTGCTCACTCGCTTGTGGCGACTCGATACTGAGACCGTCGGGCTGGCCCGGCTGGCGACCGGGCTCGGCGCCGATGTGCCGGTTTGCATCGCCAGCCGCCCGGCCCGCATGGGCGGCATCGGCGAAATCCTCGAACCGTTCGAAGGCGTGCCGGACCTGCCGATGGTGCTGGTCAATCCGCGCTGCGCGGTCTCCACGCCCGAGGTCTTCCGCCACCTCTTTCGCCGCGACAATGCCGGCCTGCCGGCCCTGCCGGCAGGGTTTTCAGGCCCTGAGGATGTGGCGGATTACCTCGCCCGCTGCCGCAACGACCTCGAACCGGCCGCCATGGCGCTCGAACCGCTCATCGCCGAGGTTGTCGCCGCCCTTGCCGCCACGCCCGGTTGCCTGATTGCCCGCATGTCGGGCTCCGGCGCCACCTGTTTCGGCATCTATCGCGACACCGCCGCCGCCGCCGCCGCCGCTGCGGCGCTGGCCGGCCGCCATCCCGGCTGGTGGTCGGTTTCAACCGTTTCCAGCGGTGCCGCTTGATTCTCTATAGCTAGCTGGTGCGCGACACGCAGAACTCGATGGCTTCCTCCAGCGCCGCGCGATGAGCGCTGTGGGGGAAGATTTCCAGGGTATCGCGGGCAATGGTGCCGTAGTGGCGGGCCCGCTCGATGGTTGCTTCCAGCGCCGCGTGTTTCTGCATCAGCGAAACCGCCTGCGCCAGGTCCTCGCCCACCTGGTCGCAGTCCTCGATGGTGCGCTTCCAGAAGCGCCGCTCCTCGGCGTCGCCACGGCGATAGGCGAGCACCACCGGCAGGGTGATCTTGCCTTCCCGGAAATCGTCCCCGACGCTCTTTCCCAACAGGGCCTGGCGGCCGGTATAATCGAGCGCATCGTCGACAAGCTGGAAGGCGATGCCGAGGTTGCGGCCGTAGGATTCAAGCGCCGAAACCTCATCGCGGGGCCTTCCCGCCACCACCGCGCCCACTTCGGCGGCGGCCGCGAACAGCACCGCCGTCTTGGCGCCGATCACCTGCATGTAGTGATCCTCGCTGGTGGAGATATCGTGCTGCGCGGCCAGTTGCATCACCTCGCCCTCGGCGATGATGGAGGCGGCGTTGGAGAGAATGCGCAAGGATTCCAGCGACCTGGTTTCAACCATCATCTTGAACGCCTGGCCCAGAAGATAATCGCCCACCAGCACGCTCGCCTGGTTGCCCCAGATGAGGCGGGCGGCCTGCTTGCCGCGCCTGAGATCGCTTTCATCGACGACATCGTCGTGCAGCAGGGTGGCCGTGTGCATGAATTCCACCGCCGTCGCCAGCTTCACATGGGCGTCGCCGGCATAGCCGCACATCTGTGCAGCGGCGATGGTCAGCATCGGCCTGAGCCGCTTGCCGCCGGAGCTGATCAGGTGGCCGGCCAGTTCGGGGATCAGGTCGATGTGGCTGTGGGCCTTGACCAGGATGGCGTCGTTGACCCGCTCCATGTCATGCTCGACCAGCCCCACCAGCCGCTCGATGCTGGCGTGCTGCTTGTCCTTGCCTTCAAACGCGACGACGATACCCAAGGATCAGTCCTTCCCTCGTCTTGGAACTGTTGCCGGGCCGGGAGGATAGGGGCAGCGCGCGCTGTGGGCAAGAGCGGGCAGAAGGTGTTCGCTTTGCGTATCGCCGGCGCCACAACCGTGATACTCAACTCACCCCAGGACAGGGAGCCCCAATGCGCGAAGTTTTCCGCACCAACAACCTGGTGGATCTGAGCTTTGCGCTGCACGTGCTGCGCGAGGCGGGCATCGAGCCACTGGTGCTTGATGAACACATGGCGGCGGTGGAAGGTTCCATCGGCGCCTTGCCGCGCCGGGTGATGGTGGAAAATGGTTTCTATGACAAGGCAATGCGCGAACTTGGTAACGTCTCGCTAACCAACCGTGAACAATAATGCCCGTAATATGCAGATGAGTGCGCTTTCATCCACGACACCGCCGCCCCCGCCGCTGCCGCCGTCGGGGGCTCCTGCGTCATTGACGGAGGACGCCTTTCTTGGCGGCCGGGTCGTCGCGCTGCAACCGGAAAAGGGCTTTCGCGCCGGCATCGACTCGGTGTTTCTCGCCGCCACCATTTCGGCCCAGGAAGGCGAGACGCTGTTCGAGGCCGGCATCGGCACCGGGGTCGCCGCGTTGTGTGTCGCCGCACGGGTGCCGGGCATCCACATCACCGGTGTCGAGGTGACGGCGCGTTATGCCATGATGGCCGAGCAGAACGCCAAGCGGAACGGCTTCGAGGCAGCCATCCGGGTCATCAAGGGTGACGTCAAGGATGCCCTGAGGCGCGATCTCGCCCAGTTCCCGACCCACGGCTCGTTCAACCACGCCTTCGCCAACCCGCCGTTCTTCGACAACGACAAGGTGACACAGCCCTCGACGTCCCTGCGCGCCGTCGCCAATGCCTTCGGGCCGGAGGACCTGGAAGTCTGGGTCAAGGTTCTGGCCACCATGGTGACCCTGCGCGGCACCGCCACTGTCGTGCACCGGGCCGACAGCCTCGGGCGCCTTCTCACTGCCATGGGCGAGCGCTTCGGCGACATCCGCGTGGCGCCGCTGTTCGCCCGCCAGGGCATGGCCGCCTCGCGCGTCATCGTGCAAGGGGTAAAGGGTTCGCGCGCGCCCATGCAGCTTCTGCCCGGCCTGGTGCTGCACGACGACGGCTCCGCCTTCACCGCCGAGGCCGATGCCATTTTGCGCGACGGCATGGCCTGGCGCCTGCGCTGACACGGGCTTGCGGCGGACCGCAAAGCACCCTATCTGACGCCCTCATGGCGTCAACCTCGAAGACTTCGCGTTTCCCCTGGTCGTGGCTCAGGCGTTTTCGACGCAACCGCGCCGTGGTTCAGGTGGTGCGCCTGTCGGGCATCATCTCGGTGGGCTCGACATTGCGGCCCGGCCTGTCGCTGGCCGGCGTCAACGATGTCCTCGAACGCGCCTTCAAGCCGCGCTCCAAGGCCGTGGCCGTGGTGATCAACTCGCCCGGCGGCTCGCCTGTCCAGTCGGCCCTTATCCACGACCGCATTCGCCAACTTGCCAGGAAGCACGAAAGACGGGTGATTGTCTTCTGCGAGGACGTGGCAGCCTCGGGTGGCTATTGGCTGGCGCTCGCGGGCGACGAAATCTATGCCGATCAAAGCTCCATCATCGGCTCGATCGGCGTGGTGGCCGCCGGCTTCGGCTTCGTTGAAGCCCTGGGCAAGCTCGGCGTCGAGCGCCGCGTCCACACCGCCGGCCAATCGAAGGTCATTCTCGATCCCTTCCAACCGGAAAAGAAGGCCGACGTCGCCCGCCTGAAAGAATTGCAGGCCACGATCCACGAAAGTTTCAAGCGCCATGTGCGCGACCGTCGCGGCGACCGGCTGAAGGGCGATGACAAGGAGTTGTTCTCCGGCGCCTTCTGGACCGCCGACGCGGCGTGCGAACTGGGTCTCATCGATGGCCTGGGCCACCTGCACCAGGTGCTGGAGGACAAATTTGGCAAGAAGGTGGAACTTCGCCCGGTGCGCGCTTCCAGCGGCTGGGGCCTGAGGCGGCTGCTTGCCCCGCGCGGTGAGGTGGCCGGCATCGGCCTCGATGCCGCCGGCCTTGCCGAGGGGCTGATTGCCGCGGCCGAAACCCGTGCATTATGGCAGCGTTTCGGGTTATGATGGCCATCAGAGGTATGAGACCATGCTGACCAAGTTTCTCGTTGCGGTGATCGTCATGCTGGTGGGCTGGATGCTGGTGCGCCATCTGGGCGAGCCGCGCCGTGACGCGCCCGCCAAGGCCAAGACCCCCAAGGCGAGCCCGCCGGCCGAAAAGATCACCACCCTGGAGCGCGATCCCAAGACCGGCATTTACCGCTGAGGGACAGCGCCCTTCCCGCTTGACCCCATCGGGCATCGCTCATAGTTTGCGCCCGGTCCCGGCGCCGGGACTTGAACGGATGCCGCCATGACCGCCACCGGGCTCCAGCCCAGAAAATCCTTTCAGGACCTCATCCTCACCCTGCACCGGTACTGGGCGGGCAAGGGATGCGTCATCCTCCAGCCCTACGACATGGAAGTGGGCGCCGGCACCTTCCATGCCGCCACCGCCCTGCGTTCGGTCGGCCCGAAGCCGTGGCGCGCGGCCTATGTGCAGCCTTCGAGGCGCCCCAAGGACGGCCGCTACGGCGAGAACCCCAACCGGCTGCAGCACTATTACCAGTACCAGGTGATCATCAAACCCTCGCCGCCCGACCTGCAGGACCTCTATCTCGGATCGCTCGATGCCATCGGCATCGATGCCTCGAACCACGACATCCGCTTCGTCGAGGACGACTGGGAGAGCCCGACGCTGGGCGCCTGGGGCCTTGGATGGGAGGTGTGGTGCGACGGCATGGAGGTCTCCCAGTTCACCTACTTCCAGCAGGTGGGCGGTTTCGACTGCCACCCCGTGTCGGGCGAACTGACCTACGGGCTTGAGCGCCTCGCCATGTATGTGCAGGGCGTCGACAACATGTTCGACCTCAATTTCAACGGTCGCGACGGCGCCGAACGCGTCACCTATGGCGATGTCTTCCTGCAGGCCGAGCAGGAATATTCGCGCTACAATTTCGAATATGCCGACACCGAGGCATTGTTCGCCCAGTTCGCGGCCGCCGAAGCCGAATGCCATGCGCTCTTGATCAAGGGCGAAGCCGGCGAGCATCACCTGATGGCGCTGCCGGCCTACGACCAGTGCATCAAGGCGAGCCATGCCTTCAACCTGCTCGATGCGCGCGGAGTGATTTCCGTCACCGAGCGCCAGGCCTATATCCTGAGAAGTCCGCGACCTCGCCAGGGGCTGTTGCGAGGCCTGGCTGAAGACCGCCGGCGGCGGCGGCGCCTGATCCCCTATCCTGAGGAGCAAGAAGATGCCTACCCCCGAAATCGCCCAGAAAGCCCCCTTTGCCGTCGACGTCGAGGAGGGCAAGAGCTATTTCTGGTGTGCCTGCGGCAAGTCGAAGAACCAGCCCTTTTGCGATTCCAGCCACAAGGGCTCCGAGTTCCGCCCGGTGAAGTGGACGGCCGATGCCTCCGGCAAGCAGTGGTTCTGCGGCTGCAAGCACACCGGCGGCCAGCCCTTCTGCGACGGCACCCACAAGACCCTGTGACCGGCGATCGACTGGTCTGGCCACGTTTGGCGAACTCTACTGTTGTATAATTCTGAGTGATTGGATTATAATAAATGAGAGTTTTTTATAATCTGAAGGCGAAGCTTGATACCAAATGAAAGTGCATGATTTTAGAAACTCGCCTAGTGGCCACTTGGTGTCGACGGAAAAGGAACAATGGGCTTTTGTTCCAAATCCGCTGCCACCGGCGGACCTCGATATCGTTCGTCTGGCACCGCACCTTGAAAGGACGTCTATCAAATTGGGCGAACTCAATGGCATTTGCCGCACCATTCCTGATCCGATGCTCCTAATTCGTCCATTGCAGGCAAAGGAGGCACTGAGTTCCTCGAGTATGGAAGGCACGTTTTCCACAGTTGACGACCTGATGCTGGTTGAGGCCGGTGGCCATGTTCGCGACGGTGCGCAGGAAGCTCGCGAAGTCGCAAATTATCGCAAGGCCCTGGCTGCTGCGGTCGACAGTTTTGATCGGATGCCGTTGTGCCTGCGGACGTTGCGTGATGCGCACCGCACCCTGTTGCAGGGCGTCGCGCGCCACCGAGGCGCACAGGCCGTCGCCGGCGAATTCAAGACCAGCCAGAATTTCATCGGTGCGTTGGAGATCGAGAGGGCTCGTTTCGTGCCGCCACCGCCACGCGAGACACTTGCCGCGCTGGACGATCTGGAGAAATACCTACACGATCAGAACCGGCCGAGATTGCCTGATCTCGTCGAGTCGGCACTCATTCATTATCAATTCGAGACGATACATCCCTTCGGTGATGGCAACGGTCGTGTAGGGCGTATGCTCATAACCCTCCACCTCCTGATGCAGGGCGTCGTTAAGTCACCCGTTCTTTATCTCAGCCCGACGCTGGAAGCGCACAAAGACGACTATATCGACAGAATGTTTGAGGTTTCGAAATCGGGAACGTGGGCCGCTTGGGTAGCCTTTTTCCTCGACATGGTGGAGCAGGCGACCGAGTCTACCATTGCCGTTGCTGATCGATTGCTTGCCTTGCAGCAGGAGTACCGGCGGCTGTTACAGCAGGCAGGCCGTTCGGCGAATCTCCTGAAGATCGTGGACATGTTGTTTACGACACCGGTGGTCAACATCCCTCAGGTGAGGGATCATCTCGGCGTGACTTATCGGGCAGCTCAACTCAACATGCAGGCTTTGCAAGAGGTCGGGATTTTGTGGGAGGTGCCGCATCTGGCGAATCCGAAATACTTTGCCGCCGTCGCCATTCTCGACACAATTGCCGGAAGACAGCCCGCACATGTCCGAACTCCTCATTGAGCTGTTTTCCGAGGAAATCCCCGCCCGCATGCAAGGGCGGGGGGCCGAGGATTTGAAAAAGCTCGTTACCGACGCGCTGGTGGATCAGGGCCTCACCTATGACGGCGCGCAAGGCCACGCCGGCCCGCGCCGCCTCGTTTTGTCGGTGGAGGGCCTTGCCGCGGCGACGCCCGATAGCAGCGAGGAACGCAAAGGTCCGCGTATCGATGCCCCGGAAAAGGCTATCGAGGGGTTCCTGAAATCGGCCGGTGTCACCCGCGATGAGTGCCAGGTGCGCGACGACAAGAAGGGCTCGTTCCTGGTGGCGATGATCGCCCGCAAGGGCCGGCCCACCCCTGAAGTGATCGCCGAAATCGTCCCCGCCGTCATCCGCCGTTTCCCCTGGCCCAAGTCCATGCGCTGGGGGACGGGAACCTTGCGCTGGGTGCGGCCGCTCAAGTCGATCCTCTGCACCTTCGACGGCGAGGTGGTGCCGTTCGAGGTCGACGGCCTTGCATCGGGTAATCAGACGCGCGGCCATCGCTTCATGGCGCCGGCGGCAATCACCGCGCGGCGCTTTGCCGACTATAGCCAGCAACTGGAAAGAGCCCGCGTCGTGGTCGATGCCGGCCACCGCGCCCGCACCATCCACGCCGACGCCAGGACACTCTCATTCGCGCAAGGCTATGAGCTGATCGAGGACGAGGCGCTGGTTGCCGAGACGGCCGGGCTGGTCGAATGGCCGGTGGTGCTGATGGGTGCATTCGACAAGAGTTTTCTCGACCTGCCGGGCGAAGTGATCCGCGCCACCATCCGCGCCAACCAGAAATGTTTCGTGCTGCGCGATCCGAAGTCCGGGAAGCTGGCCAACCGCTACCTGCTGGTCTCCAACCTGGTTGCCAAGGACGGCGGCAAGCAGATCGTCGAAGGCAACAACCGCGTCATCGCCGCCCGCCTGTCCGATGCCCGTTTCTTCTGGGACCAGGATATCAAGGTAAAGCTGGAAGACCGGCTGGAAAGCCTCAAGGCCATCACCTTCCACGCCAAGCTCGGCAGCCAGTACGAACGGGTCGAGCGCATCGAGCGGCTGGCGGGCGAGATCGCCAGGACCATCGGCGCCAATGTGGAAAAGGCAAAGCTCGCCGCGCGGCTCTGCAAGACCGATCTGGTCACCGGCATGGTGGGCGAATTCCCCGAATTGCAGGGGCTCATGGGCGGCTATTACGCCCGCGCCGAAGGCCTAGATTCTGAGGTCGCGGATGCCATCCGCGACCACTACAAGCCGCAAGGCCCGTCTGACATGGTGCCCGAAGGCAAGGTGGCGCAGGCCGTGGCGCTCGCCGACAAGCTCGACACCCTCGTCGGCTTCTGGGCCATCGATGAAAAGCCGACGGGTTCCAAGGACCCTTATGCACTTAGGCGTGCGGCACTGGGGGTGATCAGGATTGTTTTGGACGGTGTACTGCGATTGCACCTTGGGGAAATTGCAACAAAAAGTGCGCTCGAATTTGCGCGTCCACAGATTCCGGATGATAGCCCTGCGATAAGTCCACGAGAGGCCATTGACAGGACCTTGCGTCAGCCTCTAGTTAACGACCTCCTCGCCTTCTTCGCCGACCGCCTGAAGGTGCATCTGCGCGAGCAGGGTGCCCGCTACGATCTCATCGACGCGGTGTTTGCTCTGGGGAATGCCGCCAGCGCTCCCTCCCCCCAAGAGGCGAGGACCGCCGCAGGCGCGACCGGGACCAAAGATTTGGGGGAGGGTCGGGGTAGGGGGTCTTCTTCTCAGGAAAAGGCGACCCCCACCCCCAGCCCCTCCCCACAAGGGGGAGGGGAGCAGATGGACGACCTTCTGATGATCGTGCGGCGGGTGGAAGCGTTGGGGCAGTTCCTCGATACCGACGACGGCAAGACCCTGCTCGCCGGGGTCAAGCGCGCCACCAACATCTTGCGCATCGAGGAGAAGAAGGACGGCCGCGCTTATGACGGGGCGCCCGATCCCAACCTCTTGGTGCAGGGCGAGGAAAAGGAGCTCAACCGCGCCATCGCCGCCACCGAGGCCAATGCCAGAAAGGCCGTGGGCGAGGAAGACTTCGAGGCCGCCATGCGCGCCATGGCCAAGCTGCGCGCGCCCGTCGACCGCTTTTTCGATAAGGTGACGGTCAATGCCGACGATCCCTCCTTCCGCGAGAACCGGCTGAAGCTTTTATCGCGCATCCGCGCCGCCACATTGACGGTGGCCGACTTCTCGAAGATCGAGGGCTGAACGGGCAAACTGCCGCTGTCACCCCGACGCAGGTCGGGGTCCAGAAGGCCAAGGACGAGGCCCATGTAATTGGCACGGCATTCCCTGAGTTCACAAACGAAGTGCAACACCTTGTTGGGGAGGTGTTGCGATGGGATGAGGTTACACCCAGCTTACACTGGAAGACCGGTGCGAGATTTCCCGCCTTCAAGCCGATGGGAGCTCGATCCGGCAAATCGCGGCAGCTTTGGATCGCGCGCCATCGACGATTGCTCGCGAAGTGAAGCGCAACAGCGGCCGCCAGGTCGGCTACAAGCCGTCTTATGCCCATGAGCAGGCGCGTGTCCGGCGCTGGTCGGGATCGCGCCTGGAGCGCCAGGCCGACCTGCGCCGGCTGGTGCTCGATCGCCTGGCCCGCGGCTGGTCGCCCGAACAGGTGGCCGGCCGACTGGCCATGGAGACGGGGCGGCCCCGCATCAGCCACGAGAGCATCTACCGCTTCATCTATGCCCAGATCGCCCGCACCAACGACTATGGCTGGCGCCTCTATCTGCCCCGTGGCAAGTCCAAACGCGGCTTTCGCGGCCGCAGGGGCGGCAGTCCCGCCAGCTTCATAAGTGGCAGGATCCCTATCACCCAGCGCCCCGACGAGGCCGCCGACCGATCCAATCCCGGCCACTGGGAGGCCGACCTCATGCTGTTCGCCCGCTACGGCCAGGCCATCCTCACCGTGCATGAGCGCCACTCCCGCCTCCTCATCGCCACTCGCCCGGCCAACAAGACCGCCGATCTCATCGCCCACCAACTCGTCGCCCTCTTCCAGAGTCTTCCCCCCAACCTGCGCCACACCGTCACTTTCGATAATGGCACCGAGTTCGCCCGCCACTACCGCCTCAATCACCTCGCCATGGCCACCTTCTTCTGCGACCCGCATGCCCCATGGCAAAAGGGCGGCATCGAAAACGCCATCGGCCGTATGCGTCGTGTCATCCCCCGCAAAACCGACCTCGCAACCTTGCCCAATGACCACTTCCTCGCCCTCATCCGCGCTTACAACAACACCCCGAGAAAATGTCTTGACTACCAAACCCCGGCCGAGGCCTTCTCAAAACACCTGTTGCACTTCGAATGTGAATCCACCTTCCCGCCTTCGCCGGAATGACTGTTTCCATAAACCTTGCGGCAAAGGGGGGCTTGACCTCGGGCGCGGACTCGCCTTCATGTGCGCCGCAACAAAACCGTCACATCCGTTCGCACGGGGGAACTTGCCATGGCTGGGGCAAAATGGGTCTATCGCTTCGGGGCCGGCCACTCCGAGGGCCGCGCCGACATGCGCAGCCTGCTCGGCGGCAAGGGTGCCAATCTGGCCGAAATGGCCAATCTCGGCCTGCCGGTGCCGCCCGGCTTCACCCTCACCACCGAAGTGTGCACGGCGTTCTATGAAAACGAAAAGAGCTATCCGGCCGGCCTGAAGGACGATGTAGCGGCCGCTGTCGGCTTCATCGGCGATACCGTCGGCCGCCGCTTCGGCGATGCAAAGGACCCCCTGCTGGTCTCGGTGAGGTCCGGTGCCCGCGCCTCCATGCCGGGCATGATGGACACCGTCCTCAATCTCGGTCTCAATGATGCAACCGTCGAAGGCCTGGGTGCCCGGTCGGGCAATCCGCGCTTTGCCTATGACAGCTACCGCCGCTTCATCCAGATGTATTCCAACGTGGTGCTCGGCCTCGGCCACCACAATTTCGAGGACATCCTGGAGGAATACAAGGAGACCAGGGCCTACAGCCTCGACACCGAACTCGACGCCGATGACTGGAAGAAGGTGCTGGAAAGCTACAAGGCCTGCGTCGTCGAGCTGGCGGACCAGCCCTTTCCGCAGGACGTGAACGAGCAGCTCTGGGGGGCCATCGGGGCGGTATTCGGCTCCTGGCAGTCGCCGCGCGCCATCACTTACCGGCGCCTCAACGATATCCCCGAGGACTGGGGCACCGCCGTCAACGTGCAGGCCATGGTGTTCGGCAACCTCGGCGACACCTCCGCCACCGGCGTTGCCTTCACCCGCAACCCCTCGACCGGCGAGCATGAGCTTTACGGCGAATTCCTGGTCAACGCGCAGGGCGAGGATGTGGTGGCCGGCATCCGCACTCCGCAGAACCTGACCGAAACCGCCCGTCTTGCCGCCGGCTCGCGCGATCCGGCGCTGGAAACCTTGATGCCGGAGACGTTTGCCGAACTGACCGCCGTCTTCGACCGGCTCGAAAAGCACTATCGCGACATGCAGGACCTCGAATTCACCATCGAGGACGGCCGCCTGTGGATGCTGCAGACCCGCAACGGCAAGCGCACCACGCGGGCGGCGCTGAAGATCGCCGCCGACATGGTGGCCGAAGGTCTCATCACCCGGCCTGAGGCGGTGGCGCGCATCGAGCCGGGCTCGCTCGACCAGTTGCTGCATCCCACCCTTGATCCGAAAGCTGCACGGCATATCGTCGCCACCGGCCTGCCGGCCTCGCCGGGAGCGGCCTCGGGCGAGATCGTCTTCGATGCCGACGAGGCCGAGGCGCTGAAAGGTGCCGGCCGCAAGGTGATCCTCGTCAGGGTCGAGACCAGCCCTGAGGACATCCACGGCATGCACGCTGCCGAAGGCATCCTCACCACCCGTGGCGGTATGACTTCGCACGCCGCCGTGGTCGCCCGCGGCATGGGCAAGCCCTGCGTCTCCGGCGCCGGCTCGCTTTACGTGGATTATGCCAACCAGCGCATGACCGCCATGGGCGAGGTGTTCCAGAAAGGCGCAGTGATCACCATCGACGGTGGCACCGGCCAGGTGATGAAGGGCGCCATAGCCACCATCCAGCCGGGGTTGTCGGGCGATTTCGGCACCATCATGGGCTGGGCCGACGACATCCGCCGCCTCGGGGTCAGGGCCAATGCCGACACCCCCGCCGATGCCCGCCATGCCCGCGACTTCGGCGCCGAGGGCATCGGCCTGGTGCGCACCGAGCACATGTTCTTCGATGCCGACCGCATCATCGCGGTGCGCGAGATGATTCTCGCCGGCGATGAAAAGGGCAGGCGGGCAGCGCTTGCCAAGATATTGCCCATGCAGCGCGACGATTTTATCGAGCTGTTCGAGATCATGACCGGCCTGCCGGTCACCATCCGCCTGCTCGACCCGCCGCTGCACGAGTTTCTGCCGTCGGGCGAGGAGGAGATCGACGAGGTGGCCGAGGCGACCGGCGCCGACCCGGAGACCCTGCGCGCCCGCATCGCCGAATTGAAGGAGTTCAACCCGATGCTCGGCCATCGCGGCTGCCGCCTTGCCATTTCCTATCCGGAAATCGCCGAGATGCAGGCGCGAGCCATATTCGAGGCGGTGGTCGAGGTGGCCAGGCGCACCGGCGAGCCGCCCATCCCCGAGGTCATGGTCCCCTTGATCTTCTCGCGCGCCGAGTTCGACCTGATCAAGGCGCGCATCGATGCCGAGGCTGCAGCGGTTGAGAAGGAGTCCGGGCGGCGGATTGCCTATCTGGTCGGCACCATGATCGAACTGCCGCGCGCCTGCCTGATGGCCGGCGAGATCGCCGAAACAGCGGAGTTCTTCTCCTTCGGCACCAACGATCTCACCCAGACATGCCTTGGCATCTCGCGCGACGATGCCGCCCGCTTCCTCGGTGAATACACCGCCAAGGGCATCCTGCCCATCGACCCCTTCGTTTCCATCGACACCGAGGGGGTGGGCGAACTGGTCGCCATCGGCGCCGGGCGCGGCCGTGCCGTGAGGCCCGATCTCAAGCTTGGCATTTGCGGCGAGCACGGCGGCGACCCCGCCTCCATCCGGTTTTGTGACGAGGTGGGGCTGGATTATGTGTCCTGCTCGCCGTTCCGCGTGCCGATCGCCCGGCTGGCAGCAGCGCAAGCCGCCCTCGCCGTGGCGAAGGATCGGCAATGACCGGGTGCGATCGACACAACCCGGGTCCAGGCGGAGCGATTTTGATTGCCTTCTGCCGACGATCCTGTCGGATGCCGAAGGGGTAATGTTTTTCGTGTTGAAACAGGGCATTAACCTTTTGTTGAGGATACCGCTGTAGCGGTGGGATATACCCATTCTCAGGTTGTCGGTATGGTTAACCTATGCTAAACGCTATCAGTCTAGTCTTCAGCCGATTAGCAGTCTGTTAGGCCCAACGAGTCGGGAACGTGGCCGTGAAGCGAAGCAATCGACGGAAGCCGGGGGGAGAGCGGGGCGAGCTGCTTTTCGAGGACGAGGGAAAGTCCGCCGGTTTCTCCCAGGTTTTGTCCTACACGCTGGCCGGCATGGCGCTGGTCGGCGCATTTGCATTCGCCGGCCTGGAAATGGGCAAGAATGCCAATGCCCGCAGCGTGTCGAACAGCCAATGGGTGGACGTCGTCGCTCCTGCGACCAATCTGGTGCGCAAGGGCTCCTTCATCATGTCATCGCCCTCCAGCGATCTGGTGATCGAGCCGCGGGCCCGCCAGCAAGCGGTGCTGGTATCGGCCAAGGGCGATATGCTGGTCGACGACAGCCTGGTGACCAACCCGACCGACCAGTCCGACCGTCTCGATACCCTGGTGATCTCACCCTCGGTTTCGAAGATCGAACAGGCCTGGCAGCTCGGCAAGGAGCAGAAACAGAAGATTCTCTCACTGCGCAGCAAACGGCTGGCCCAGGCGAGTTGTCTGGCGCGGGCGATTTATTTCGAGGCGCGCTCCGAGACCGAGCTTGGCCAGTACGCTGTCGCCCAGGTGATCCTCAACCGGGTCAGGGACCCCAACTATCCCAACAGCATCTGCGACGTGGTCTACCAGGGCTCGGACCGCATGCATTCCTGCCAGTTCTCCTTCGCCTGTGATGGCGCCCCCGACACGCCCAAGTCCGGCGATGCCTGGACCGAGGCCCAGAAAGTCGCCGCCAACGCCATGAACGGCGAAGACAAGGTGCAGATCATTTCCACCGCCACCCATTATCACGCCGACTACGTCAAGCCGCGCTGGTCCGACAGCCTCAACCGCCTGATCAAGATCGGCCACCATATTTTCTATTCCGACAGCTAGGCCGTTTAGGGCAGCGGCGATCACATTTGCTCTCAGGCCATGCGCCATGAGCGCAAAGCTCACGCTAACCGGCCACCGCCCGCATCGCCCCGATATGGCCGGCGGCGCCGATCCCGGAAATCTTCACCAGCCTGAATTGCCACGGAGGCCTGCATGACCCCCGAAAGCCTGATCAGCGGTTATTTCTCGCGCGTGGTCAAGAAAGGCGCACTCACCGTCACCTACGCCTCGGGCCGGGTCCAGAGCCTCGGCGACGGCAGCGGTACACCGGTGGCGGTGCGTTTCACCGACCGGGGGGCCGAATGGGCGATGGTGCTCAATCCGGCGCTGGCTTTCGGCGAAATGTTCATGGACGGTCGTTTCGTTATCGATGAAGGCACGCTCTACGACTTCGTCGCCGTGATGAAGGTGAACGGCTTTCGCCGCCACATGCCGAAAATCTTCGCGCTGATCGGCCTCTTGCCGCATCTGGCGCGCGGGTTTCGCAATCGCTTGCGCGCCGCCGCCGAGCAGCGCCAGGTCGCGCACCACTATGATCTCGACGGCCGCTTGTTCCGGCTGTTTCTCGACAAGGACTGGCAATATACCTGCGCCCTCTACGACAACGAGGCGATGACCCTCGAGGAAGCCCAGCTTGCCAAGAAGCGTCACGTCACCGCCAAGCTGATGGCAAGGCCGGGTGAACGGGTGCTGGAGATGGGCTGCGGCTGGGGCGGGCTGGCGCTCTATATCGCTGAATTGACCGGCGCGCATGTGACCGGCGTCACCCTCAGCGAGGAGCAGGTCGCGGTGGCGCAGCGCCGGGCCGTGGCGCGCGGACTGACAGGGCAGACGGAGTTCCGCCTGCAGAACTACCGCGATGTGACCGGCAGCTTCGAGCGCATCATCTCCATCGGCATGCTGGAGCATGTGGGCAAGGGCAACTACCATATCATGTTCCGCAAGGCCTTCGACCTGCTGGGAAAGGAGGGGGTCATGGTGGTCCATTCCATTGGCCGACCCCGGCCGGTGGCCTCGCAAGGCCCCTTCAACGAGAAGTATATCTTTCCCGGCGGCTATATTCCGGCGGTGTCGGAGGTGGTGCCGGCGATCCAGAAGGCCGGGTTCCTCATCAAGGACATCGAAATCCTGCCCATGCACTACGCCTGGACGCTGAAGGAATGGCGCCGCCGTTTCATGCAGAACCGGGATGAGGCGGCGCGCATCTATGATGAGCGATTCTGCCGCATGTGGGAATTCTATCTGGCGGCTTCCGAAAGTGCCTTCACCCACGACCGCCTGTTCATCATGCAGTTCCAGCTGGCAAAATTCCAGGATGCCGTGCCCTTCACCCGCGATTACCTCGCCGCGGCCAAAACCGAACTGCGCCGGCTGGAGGCCGAGCGCCTGACCCATGACGAGGTGGTGCTGTAAACCCCTGGGTCGTTTGGCCCGTTTTCTTTCGCCGCCATGCGCACTAAGCTCTCGCCACGATACGACTGAAAAGCAAAAGCAGGGCTCCTCATATGACCGCATGGACTTTCTACAAAGGTGAATGGCATGAAGGCAATCCGATGATCATGGGGCCAATGACCCATGCGCCGTGGCTCGGCTCGTGCGTCTTCGACGGGGCGCGGGCCTTCGAGGGGGTGGCCCCCGACCTCGACCTGCACTGCCAGCGGGTGGTGCGCTCGGCTGATACTTTCGGTCTGAAACCCATGCATCAGGCCGGTGCCATCGAGGAACTGGCGCGCGATGGCATCGCCAGGTTCCCCAAGGACGCCGGGCTCTATATCCGGCCCATGTTCTGGGCAGAGGAGGGTTTCGTCGCCCCCGACCCCGACAGCACCCAGTTCTCGATCACCGTTCACGATTCGCCCTTGCCCCAGCTCCCGAGCTTTTCGGTGTGCCTGTCCACCTTCCGCCGCCCGAGCTACGAGACCTTCCCAACCGACGCCAAGGCCGCCTGCCACTACCCCAATTCCGCCCGCGCCATGCGCGAGGCCAAGGCCAGGGGCTTCGACAACGCCGTGATGCTCGACCCCATGGGCCATGTGGCCGAACTGGCCATCGCCAACATCTTCTATGCCCGCGATGGTATCGCCCACACCCCTATACCCAATGGCACCTTCCTCGATGGCATCACCCGCCAGCGCACCATCCAGCTTTTGCGCAAGGCCGGCATTACCGTGCACGAGCGTACCATCTCATGGGACGAGGTGATGGCGGCGGACGAGGTGTTCTTCACCGGCAATTTTGCCAAGGTGGTGCCGATCACCCGCACCGACAATCGCGAATTGCAGCCGGGCCCCATCGCCGCCCGCGCCCGCGAACTTTATTGGGAATACGCCCACGCGGGCAAATAGGCGAGACGCCGCGCGCCGCTGGCGTCACGGCATCATGCTCAACCTGTTGGAATCGACAGGGTATCGAAGCGTCTGGTCTTGTCGGTGGTGTCGAACCAGGAAATGTGTTCGGCAAAAAACACATGCGCGCGTGGGGCAAAGCCTTCCGGATCATCGAAGCTGCCGGTGTGGATGTGGACTTCACCCGGATATTTGTTCGCCCGGTAGGTGAGAGGGCTGCCGCAACGCCCGCAGAACGAACGCCACACACCGGGCGAGGATTCGAAAACCTGCGGCGCTCCGGCGGTAAAGCTGAACTGCGCCTCGTCGAACCCGGCGAAGGCGGCGACCGGCGATCCCGTTGCCCGCCGGCAGCTCTGGCAGTGGCAATAGGCGGTCCATTTGACCTTTCCGCGCGCCGCATAGCGCACCGCCCCGCATAGACATCCGCCGATTACGACCGCATCGTCGCTCATCGCTTCACCTGCCATTCGAAGATATTGCCCTCGTAGCACATGGCGCCGCGTCCGATCGCCTCGATCGCCCGCTCCATGCGGCCGCCCCGCCCCATGATATTGTCGGCAAGCGCGACGATGCGCCTGTTCGGGGTGGCCGACGGCGAGATGGCCCTCAGTTCGCGGGCGAGATCGGCCTCGTCCTCCTGCGGGTTGAGCAGGCACATGGCGGTATAGGCGGTTGCCGTCGAGCGCGAGACGCCGGCCCAGCAATGGACGATCATCGGTGCGGAAAAGTCCCAGTCCTCGATGAAGTCGATGATTCGCTCCACATGCGCCCGCCCCGGCAGGATCATGCCTTCGACGGGTTCGGAGATGTCGTTGAAGGTGAGCTTCAGGTGCGCCTCCGGCGGCAGACCGGGAATCACCGGATGGTCGAATTCCGGACCCAGGAGGCCGATCACCCGCTGCGCGCCATATTCGCCGGCCAGGCGTTCGACAGCATTTTGCGGGCAGACGATGATCATGGCCTTGAACTTAGTGCGCCGACGCCTGAGCGCAATGGGGTTCAGGAAAGCTGGCGGAATTTCTTCAGGAAAGCCGCCTTGGCCCGCTCCGGCGCCAGTCCTTCGAGACGGAAGAAAGCGGCATGGGCGTCGGGTTTGAGGCCCGCCGGCCGGCCAAAGAAGCTCGCGGCTTCCTTCTGCCCGAAGCCGGCAAGCTGCGTGGCCTCGAGAAACGCCGCCGCCTTGTCGGCTCGCTTGATGAGCTTGGTCACCGCCTCGGGCAACAGGGGGGGCAGGGAAAAGCGCACATGGATGGCCGCCAGCAGGCAATTTTCAAAAGCCTTGTAATCATAGCCGATGGCCGCCTTGAACGGCGAGATCATGTCGCCCACCACGTATTCAGGGGCATCGTGCAACAGCGCCGCCCGACGCCAGGCGACATCGAGGCCGGGCTTGAAGCTTGCCGCGATGGCCTCCACCAGCAGCGAATGTTGCGCCACCGAAAAGGCATGGGCGCCTGCCGTCTGGCCGTTCCAGCGCGCCACCCGTGCCAGGCCATGGGCGATATCCTCGATTTCGATGTCGAGCGGGGAGGGATCGATAAGGTCGAGGCGCCGGCCCGACAACATGCGTTGCCAGGCGCGCGGAAGTCTATCCGCCATGGGGCTTGGCTAGCGCCGCGCACGCCGCATGCCGGTGGCAGTCGATGAGGTGGTCGTTGACCATGCCCACCGCCTGCATGAAGGCATAGACGATGGTCGGTCCGCAGAAGCGAAAGCCTCTTTTCTTCAGGTCCTTGGAGATTGTCGTGGCGAGCGGGCTCGCCGCCGGTACCTCGCTGCCGCTCGTAAAGCTGTTCTGCACCGCTTCGCCGTCGATGAAGTCCCAAAGATAGGCCGCAAAACCCTCGCCGGCTTCGATGTCGAGAAAGGCGCGGGCGTTGGTGATCGAGGCCTCGATCTTGGCGCGGTTGCGCACGATGCCGGCATCCCCCATCAGCCGCTCGACGTCGGCGGCACCCCAGCCGGCCATGATTTCAGGGTCGAACCCGGCAAAGGCGGCGCGGAAATTGTCGCGCTTCCTGAGGATGGTGATCCACGCAAGGCCGGCCTGAAAACCATCGAGCAGCAGCTTTTCAAACAGCGCCCGCCCATCGCGCTCCGGCACTCCCCATTCGCTGTCGTGATAGGCGATATAGAGGGGGTCTTCGCCCGGCCAGCCGCAGCGCTTCAATCCGTCGCCGTGGGTAATGAGCGTGCGCGCCGCCATGTTCATTCATCCTTTGATGCCGGGACGCTCCAGTGCGCCCAGGTTGGCTGCCTGAGAGCCAGGCGCGCCGTCCCCGCCATGATGTCGAGGCCATTCTGCCTTGCCGTTTCGGCCCGGTCGAGGCGGATGAGAGCGAGGCCGGTGTTGCCCGCAACCGACAACAGCATGCCGATTGGGCGATCACCCGCCGTCACCGCCAGGCCCGGCTCGGCCTCCCCGTCGATAGCGACCGGCACCATGCGCGAACGCGCGGTGCCGCGATGCTGCATGCGCGACACGACCTCCTGGCCCACATAGCAGCCCTTGGAAAAGCTCAGGGCCCCCAGCTGGTCGAGATTGGCCTCGTGCGGAAAGACCTCGGCCGAACCGATATCGACCGCATCGGCCAGCCCCGCAGCGATTCGCCGGGCGTCATAGGCGGCCTGATCGGCATTGGCGAGCCGGGCTAGCACCTGCGGCGCGGCGATCAGTCGCGCACCAAACCCCTCAACCCGCGGATCGGCATAGGTCAGCACACCCTCGCCCTGCGCTTCGCCGTCCCACACCGCTGCCACGCCCAGGTCTTCTTCACGCTTCAACTCCACCCTGGCACGCAGCTTGTAGAGCGTCAGGCGCTGCAGCAGGCCCGCTGCCCCGGCGGCGGCGGCATCGATGAGGAGGCGCTCCGCGTCGGCCACGACGAAGAAGTCGAAAAGGATCTTGCCTTGCGGCGTCAACAGCGCCGAATAGCTTGCCTCGCCATCGTCCAGGCCTTCGATGTCGGCGGTGACCACGTTGTGGAGGAAGCGGCGCGCCTCGGGACCCGTCACCGACAGGACAGCGCGCTCGCTCAACAGGGCAATGGAAGGGGTCGCGGTCATCTGGTCGATACGCCTTGCCTCGCCTTGAAGTTTTACGTAAGCCGGGTGCGCCCCGCAAGGAGACGCTAAGCCCAATGTCCGACAGATATGATCTCGTCTTCGCGAATGGAACCCTCGTCAACCATGACGGCGTGGGCAAGCGCGACGTTGCCGTCAAGGCGGGCCGCATCGCCGCTATCGGCTCGATCGATGCCGGCAGCGCCGCCGAGGTGGTCGACTGCACCGGCCTGCATATCCTGCCCGGCGTCATCGACACCCAGGTGCATCTGCGCGAGCCCGGCGCCGAGCACAAGGAAGACCTCGCGACCGGCGGCCGCGCTGCCGTCATGGGCGGGGTGACCGCCGTCTTCGAGATGCCCAACACGTCGCCGTTGACGGTGACGCCCGAGGCCCATGCCGACAAGATCGCCCGCGCCACCGGCCGCATGCAGTGCGATTTCGCCTTCTTCTTCGGCGGCACCCGAGAAAATGCCGGGATCCTGAAAGCCGCCGAGCGCCTCCCCGGCTGTCCGGGCATCAAGGTGTTCATGGGCTCATCGACCGGTGAACTGCTGGTCGACGACGATGAAGGCATCGCAAGTATCCTCAAGCACATCACCCGCCGCGCCGCCTTCCATTCCGAAGACGAATTCCGCCTGGCAGAGCGCAAGCCCCTGCGTCGTCCGGGTGATCCGTCGAGCCATCCGGTATGGCGCGATGTCGAGGCGGCCCGCCTGTGCACCGACCGCCTCCTGAGGCTGGCGCGCCAGGCCGGCAAGCGGGTGCATGTGCTGCATATTTCCACCGGCGATGAAATGGAGTTGCTGGCCGAAGCCCGTGACGTGGCCACGGTGGAAGTGACGCCGCAGCACCTGACGCTGGCGGCACCGGAAGCCTATGAGCGCCTCGGCAGCCGCGCCCAGATGAACCCGCCGATCCGTGACAAGCACCACCGCCAGGCCCTGTGGCGGGCGCTTCAATCGGGACTGGTCGATGTTCTGGGCTCCGATCATGCCCCCCATACGCTGGAAGAAAAGGCGAAAGACTATCCCGCATCCCCCTCGGGCATGCCGGGGGTGCAGACGCTGGTCCCGGTGATGCTCGATCACGTCAATGCCGGCCGCCTCAGCCTCGAGCGCTTCGTCGATCTTACCAGCCACGGGCCCATGCGGCTGTTCGGCATCGCGGCCAAGGGCCGCATCGCCCGCGGCTACGACGCCGATCTGACCATCGTCGATATGAAGGCCCGGCGCACCATCGCCGATCAATGGATCGAGAGCCGTTGCGGCTGGACCCCCTATGACGGCATGACGGTGACCGGCTGGCCGGTCGGCACTGTCATCCGCGGCCGCTGCGTCATGTGGCAGGGCGAGATCACCGGCTCAGCCCAGGGCCGCCCGGTGCGCTTCCTGGAAACCCTCGAACCGACCGACTGAGAAGGATATTGAAGCATGACCGACACGTTCCGCGCCCTGAGAATCGACAAGACCGACGCCGGCCAGTCCGTTGCCATCGTCGATCTCACCGAGGCCGACCTGATGGATGGCGACGTGACCGTCGCCGTCGCCAACTCCACCGTCAACTACAAGGACGGCCTGGCGATCACCGGCAAGGCGCCGGTGGTGCGCAAGTTTCCGCTCATCCCCGGCATCGACTTTGCCGGCACGGTGACTGCCTCCGGCCATGCCGGCATCGCCGTCGGTGACAAGGTGGTCCTCAACGGCTGGGGCGTGGGGGAAAGCCACAATGGCGGCCTGGCGGGCCGCGCCCGCGTCAAGGGCGACTGGTTGGTGCCGCTGCCTGCGGGGCTGGATCTCGCCCACGCCATGGCTATCGGCACGGCAGGCTATACCGCCATGCTGTGTGTCATGGCGCTGCAGGATCAAGGGGTTGAGCCTGCCTCCGGCGAGGTGCTGGTGACCGGGGCGGCCGGTGGCGTCGGCTCGGTTGCCGTGGCGCTGCTGGCAAAGCTCGGCTACACCGTCGTTGCCTCCACCGGGCGGACCTCGGAGGAAGACTATCTCAAGGACCTGGGGGCTTCGGCGGTCATCGACCGGGCCGAATTCGCCACCCCGGTCAAGCCGCTGGCGCGCTCGCGCTGGGCCGGCGCCGTCGACGTGGCGGGCTCCACCACCCTGGCCAACGTCCTGTCGCAGATGAACTATGGCGGCACGGTAGCTGCCTGCGGCCTTGCCCAGGGCATGGACCTGCCCACCTCGGTCGCGCCCTTCATCCTGCGCGGGGTGAAGCTCATCGGCATCGATTCGGTGATGTGCCCCAAGCCGCGACGCATCGCCGCCTGGCAGCGCCTGGCGCGCGATCTCGACCTGGCAAAGCTCGACCGCATGACCACCCACATCAAGCTCGACGATGTGCCGAAGGCCGCCGCCGACATCCTCGCAGGAAAGATCCGCGGCCGCGTGGTGGTGGATTTGTAGAAGTACTCAGTTCTTGTCATCCCGACGGACGTCGGGATCCAGTGCCCACGGGAAGGTCCTCGTTTCCAACCTCCTGGACCCCGGCCTTCGCCGGGGTGACAGAGAAGCAAGGCGACAGACGCTACTGCGTGGTGCGCGCCACGGTGAACTCGCCGGTGCGAATGCGCTCCGGCAGGCGCTCGGTCATCTTGGCGACCGGCTCCTCGCCATAGGTGGAGATCATGTCGGAGAGGGCAGCGAAGATCGCCGCGGTGGCGATGCAGTCGGGGTCGATGCCTTCATAGATGGCTTCTTCCCAGGCATCGAGGATGTAGCGCAGTGCCTGTTGTTTCGGCTCGGCTTCGGCAGCCATGGCACCGTACTCCGCTGTTGCCTTGTAGATAGGCGGATTCTTCAAAGTTCTTGCTTCCCCTGATGCATCTGCGGTCACGTCCCGCCGCCGCAGTGCCCTTGCAAGGGACTTTAGCATAACCGCCGCCCGGCGCAGCCTCGGGTTTAAGAAAGGGTTAACGTGCGCGGCCGCATTTGAATCGATGTCAGCGGGCCAGCACGCGGACGATCAGATCGGCAGTGCCGGGGGTCATGGCAAGGCCCGCCAGATCATCGGGCGCAGCCCACATGATTGCCGAGGCGTCATCGCCCGCTATCGCCTCGCCGCCCGTCCAGCGGGCACCGAAAATGCTGATGACGTAGTGGTTTTCCAGTTCCCCGCCCCGGGACCTGTTGATGATGTCGATGCAATCGATGAGGCCGGCGATCTCCGCCTCGATGCCGGTTTCTTCCGCCAGTTCGCGCAAGACTGCCGCGCGCAGCGTCTCGCCCAGTTCCACATGCCCACCGGGCAGGCTCCACAGGCCGACCGGCGGGTTGACGCGCTTGACCAGCAGCACCTTGCCGTCGCGCACCACCAGGGCGCTCACCCCGGCGACGGGACCGGATCGGCTTGGGGTTTTGTCGGCAGGCGAGGTCATGGCAGGATGAAGCGGTTTTTGAGGAGAGGAAGTGATGTGTGGTCTCTACAGCCTGCGCAAGAGCGAGGCAGAAGTCCGCGCCACTTTCGGATATGGCGGCGAAGCGGTCCTTGGCCCCCGCGACTATGTCACACCGGCGGGACCCATGGCCATAGTACGCGTGGAACGGACGGGCCTGCGGCTGGCGTGGGTGCGCTGGGGTCTGGTGCCGTCGTGGATGAAGGAGGTGAAGGCGGCGAAACCGCTGATCAACGCGCGCGGCGAAACCGTCACCCAGAAACCCTCCTTCCGCAACGCCATGCGCCGCCGCCGCTGCCTGATCCCCGCCGACGGGTTCTACGAGTGGTCGGGCGATCAGCCGGGCAGGAAGCAGCCTTGGCATATCCACCGGCCGGATAACGCCGTCTTTGCCTTTGCCGGCATCTGGGAGGAATGGATGGGCGTCGACGGCAGCGAACTGGAAACTGCCTGCATCATAACGACGGCGGCCAATCGCTCGATCGCCGCCATCCACGACCGCATGCCGGTGGTCATCGACCCCGAAGCCTTTGCCCTGTGGCTTGACACCGACAACGTCAAGGCCGACGAGGCAGCCGCGCTGCTGGTTCCGGCAGCGGATAAATACTTCGTCATGCAAAAGACCGTCATTGCCCGCACCTCCCCGCCGCCCGGACCGGCTGTTCCGCCGAACGTCGACGGCGGCCAGATGAAGCTCATCTGAGCCAACCCGGATATGAGCAGGCCAGCGATAATCCGGCTATGCCGGCTTGCAGGGCATGTCCAATTGCTTCTTGAGCAGGACAATTGTCGACAGGGCACAACCGATCAGGCGCTGCGCCGGAGCCGCCAGTGCGCTGGCCGGCAGGGAATTGGCGGCGATGTCGAATGCGGCGGCGCGGCGTACAAGTTGCGGTGCCGCCGACACCAGGGGCAAGCCTTCGATGCTGGCCTTGACCTGGCTCAGGAACGCCTTGTCGTCAGTGGCGATTGCACGGTCAAGATTGGTGGCGATTTCGCGCAATTGGCGCGTCGTGTCGGTGATAAGGGCAAACCAGGCTTCGTCTTCGATCTTGCTTCGCTTCAATTCCAGAATGGTGGAATTCAGAAGTGGACTGTCGCGATAGCGTTCATCCGCAGCGCTCGCCCGCGTGAAGGCGCGCGATGCGGGCAGCAGGCCGATGATCGCATTCGTCAACTGGTGCTTGCTTACCGGCTTGGTGATGGTGGCATCGAACAGTTCCTGCCAATCGGCGGCTGCAGAAAATTCGTTCAGGAAGCCCGACATGGCGACAATCAGGGTCTTGCCGCCCAGATCCCGGATCGTTCTGAGGTCGCGCGCCGTCGACATCCCGTCCATGACCGGCATGTCGATATCGAGGATCACCATGTCATAGGCGGTCTGGTGGGCGGCATTCAGGGCTTCCTCGCCATTCGCCACCGTGTGCACGTCGAAGCCCATGCGCCTGATCAGCGCCGAAGTGAGAACGCGGGCGGCAACACAGTCATCGGCCAGGAGAATGCGAAGCTTGGGCTGGCCGGATTGCACCGGCCCGCTATCGGCAGGATCTTCCTGTTCGTCAGGCCCGTCGACCCAGGGCGCACTCATTCGGCAATCCGCCGTTTGCATGATCACTCATCAAAAGCCTGACAAGCCTACGCGGAGAGGGTAACCAAATTGCCAACAACCTGCCCGCACCGTTAGCGTGAAATCTGAGCAGACCCTAGCCTGCGGGCTCGATCAGCTTGCGCGCCATGCATAGACGCGGCTCCACCTCATAGCCGAGGCTCTCGTAAAAGCCCCGCACCGCGTCGTTTTCCGCCCTCACCAGCAGGTTGAGCTTCCAGATGCCATGGGCCTTCAGCCAGTCTTCCGCCGCGGCCATTACCTGACGCCCGAACCCCTGGCCCTGCGTGGCGGGATCGACGCTGACATAATAGACGATGCCGCGATGGCCGTCGTGGCCGACCATCACCGAGGCTACCAGCCGTTCATCGAGCCGAGCTACCAGCACCTCGGAGCCGGGCTTGCCGCGGGCCAGGGCGATGTCCTTTGCCGGATCGTTCCACGGCCTGACGAGGCCACAGGCCGACCACAGTGCGATGGTCTCGTCGACATCGCCATCGACGATGGGGCGGAAGGCAAGCGCGGCCGTCATTTTTCCTCCGGCGGCAACAGCTTGCCGGGATTGAGGATGCCATTGGGATCGAACAGGCGCTTCAGGCCATGCATCAGTTCAAGCTCCAGCGGCGATTTCACCATCGGCATGAGGTCGCGCTTCATTACCCCGATGCCGTGTTCGGCGCTGATCGAGCCGTCGAGGTCGTGGACGATGGCATGCACCGCTTCGTTCACCTCGTCCCAGCGGGCAAGGAACGCTTCCCTGTCGCCATCGACGGGCTGGGCCAGGTTGAAATGCACGTTGCCGTCGCCGACATGGCCGAAGGCGACCACCCGCGAGCCGGGGATCATGGCGGTGACCGCCGCCGATGCCCGCTCGATGAACTCCGCCACATGCGACACCGGCACCGACACATCCTGCTTGATCGAGCCGCCCTCGCGCCGCTGCACTTCCGAAAGCGTCTCGCGCAGGCGCCAGAAATCGCCGGCCTGCACGCTGTTGGCGGCAATCGCCGCATCCTCGACCAGCCCTTCTTCCATCGCCTGCGCCAGGATCTTCTCCATGTCGCTGCCGGGACCCGAAATCTCCAGCAACACATACCAGGGATAGACGCCGGTGAGCGGATCGCGGGTGCCGGCGTGGCGCATGGTGAATTCAACGCCGATGCGCGGCACCAGTTCGATGGCCGTCACCCGATCGCCGCTCATCTGGCGCGCCAGGGACAAGAGCGCCAGCGCATCGCCGGCGCGGGCCAGGCCGATCCAGGCGGTAGCGGTCTCGCGCGGGGTTGGAAACAGTTTCATCACCGCCGCGGTGATGATCCCCAGCGTTCCCTCCGAGCCGATGAACAGGTCTCTCAGGTCATAGCCGGAATTGTCCTTGCGCAGCCGCCTCAAGCCCGACCACAGCCGCCCGTCGGCCATCACCACTTCGAGGCCGAGGCACAATTCGCGGGCATTCCCATAGGCGATCACCCCGACGCCGCCGGCATTGGTGGCAAGATTGCCGCCAATGCGGCAGCTCCCTTCCGAGGCGAGGCTCAGGGGAAAAAGCCTGTCCACCTCGCTCGCTGCGTCCTGCACGCCTTTCAGCGTGACGCCGGCTTCGACCGTTATCGTGTTGTCAACGGGATCGACCATGCGGACACGGTTGAGACGGTCGAGGCAGAGCACGATCTCGTCGCCGCGCATCGAGGGGATCTGCCCGCCCACCAGCCCGGTATTGCCGGTCTGCGGCACGATGCCGGTGAGCGTCTCGTTGGCGAGCGCCATGATCTTTTGAACCTCATCGACGGTGCCCGGCCTGAGGATGGCGGCGGCGCGGCCGCGGTACAAATCGCGCGGCTCGCTGAGATAGGCCGCCATGTCGGCTTCATCGATGATGGCATGGGTCGCGCCCACCAGCGCGGCAAAGCGGGCGATGAGGTCGGGGGAGGGGGCTTTGAGCGCGGCGTTCATGGATTACCTGTAGCATGGGGGCGCGGCGCGGCGGCGCGGCGCAGACGGTCGTTGATGGCTTCGCCCAGACCCTCATCGGGTATCGGCATCACGGCAATGGCGGCGGGCGCGAGGGCATCGAGCCGGTGCAGGGCGGCGAAGAGATTGGCCGCCGCCTCGCCGGTATCGCCCGTGGGCGACAGGTTTTCCATTGGTCCCGCGTGGTCGGGGACGCTGGCGCCGAAGGCCAGCAGCGCCTCACCGCGGGCAATCGTTGTCGCCTCAAGCCGTAACGGGGCGCGCGGCGCATAATGGCTTGCAAGCTGGCCGGGCGAAAGGAGCGCGCCGGGCGTGGCATCGGCCAGCCGCAACTTCATCCCCAATGCTTCTTCGATGCGGGGACGCGCCAGTCCGCCGGGCCTGAGGATGAGTGGTTCGGCCCCCAGGCACGAGACCACCGTCGATTCGACCCCCACCGTCGATGGACCGCCGTCGAGCACCGCATCGATGCGCCCGCCGAGACTGGCGAGCACATGCTCCGGAGTTGTCGGACTGATGGCGCCGGAGCGGTTGGCACTGGGCGCGACGAGAGGTACCCCCGCGGCCTTGATCAACGCCAGCGCCAGCGGATGGGCCGGCACCCTGAGCGCGATGGAGGAAAGCCCGGCGCTCGCCAGATAGCTCACCGGGCATTCCACCTTGCGTTCGAGCACCAGCGTCAGCGGTCCGGGCCAGAAGAACTCGGCAAGACGGTTTGCCACAGGCGGAAAATCGGCCAGCGCCCGCGCCGCCGCGGTGCTTTCCACATGGGTGATGAGCGGGTTGAACTGAGGCCGCCCCTTGGCAGCAAACACCGCGGCCACGGCCCTGTCGTCGAGCGCATTGGCGCCGAGGCCGTAGACAGTCTCGGTCGCAAACGCCACCAGCCCGCCGCGCCTGATGATGGCGGCGGCGACGGCGACATCGCGTGTAACCAAAGTATCGGGCAAACCGGCCCCCAGCGTGATTGACCTTCATGGCCCGCAGGCTAGAGTGCCCGGAACCGTTGAAACGATTGGCTGTGGCGGCTTACGGGCGCTCATGTCAACCGTCAAGGCAAAGGTGATCGCCAATGTTCGCTCCCCAGATCGACGACCTCAGGGCTACGCTGGAAGACGTGGCGGGCCTTTCCGGCCTGATCGAGGCGGGGCTGTTCCCCGATCTCAGCGCCGATCTGGTCGATGCCGTGCTCACCGAGGCCGGGCGCTTTGCCGCCGAGGTGCTGGCGCCTCTCAACCGCGAGGGCGACAAGCACGGCTGCCATCTCGATACCACGACCCATGCCGTCGCCACCGCCCCCGGCTGGCGCGAAGCCTACCGGCAATGGTGCGAGGCGGGCTGGGCGGCGCTGCCGTGCCCGCCCGAACACGGCGGCCAGGGTCTGCCCATCCTCATGGGGCTGGCGGTGCAGGAACTTTGGAACACTGCCGCTTCCGCCTACGGCATCGGCACGCTGCTCACGCAAGGGGCGACCGAGGCCATTGAGGCCCATGGCAGCGAGGACTTGCGCACCACCTGGCTGCCCAACATGGTGTCGGGCCGCTGGACCGGCACGATGAACCTCACCGAACCGCAGGCGGGATCGGATCTCTCGGCCATCAAGACCAAGGCCGAGCCGGCAGGCGATGGCACCTACCGCATCACCGGCACCAAGATCTTCATCACCTATGGCGAGCACGATCTCACCGACAACATCGTGCATCTGGTGCTGGCGCGGCTCGCCGGGGCGCCTGAGGGCACGCGCGGCATGTCGCTCTTTTTGGTACCGAAATTCCTGCTCGATGCAGCGGGTGAGCCGTCCAAGCGCAACGATGTGAAGTGCATCGGCCTTGAAGAAAAGCTCGGCATTCACGGCTCGCCCACCTGCACCCTGCGCTTCGGCGACGAGGGCGGCGCGGTGGGCTGGCTGGTGGGCGAGGAAAACCGCGGCCTCAATTGCATGTTCACCATGATGAACAACGCCCGCCTGCATGTGGGCATGCAGGGCGTGGCGGTTGCCGAACGGGCAACGCAGCAGGCTGCCGCCTTTGCCCGCGAGCGCCGCCAGGGCAGGGAGGCCGGCGAGGTGGTGACCATCGTCCGCCACCCGGACGTGCAGCGCATGCTGGCCGACATGGAGGTGAAGACCCAGAGTGCCCGCGCCATCTGCTTTGCCACCGCACGGGCGCTCGATCTGTCGCGCCATGCAGCAAGCGAGGAAGAGCGCGCCGCCAATGCCGGGCTGGCCGCCTTGTTGACGCCCGTCTCCAAGGCCTATGGCACCGATACCGGCTCCGAGGTCGCCTCGCTCGGGGTGCAGGTGCATGGCGGCATGGGCTATATCGAGGAAACCGGCGCTGCCCAGCATCTGCGCGATGCCCGCATCTGCCAGATCTACGAAGGCACCAACGGCATCCAGGCCATCGATCTGGTGACCCGCAAGCTGCCGATGGAGGGCGGAAAGACCTTCGCCCGCTGGTCGGCGGGAGTGAAGGAGACGCTGGCGGATCTCAAGGGCCACGCGGAAACCGCCGCCGTCGCTGACGAACTTGCGCGGGCGCTGGCGACGCTGGAAGAAACGACCACACAGATGGCCGCATGGCTCGCCGCAGGCGATACCCGCGCGCTCGCCGGGGCCACGCCCTATTTGCGCCTTTTCGCGCTGGTGGCGGGCGCCCACGGGCTGGGCCGCGGCGCGCTGGCCGCCCTTGCCCGCAACGACGCCGAAGAAAGTGACCGGCGCCTTTGGCGCGCGCGCTACTTCGCAGCAGGTCACCTGCCGCTGGCCGACGGCTATGCCCGCGTCGTCAGCGGCGGCGGCGACGTGCTGGCCGACGGCGTCGGGCTCCTGATCGGCAACGGATGAACGGAGAGCCGGCATGATGAGCCTCAAGGGCAAGACCCTGTTCATCACCGGTGCCAGCCGCGGCATCGGCCTCGCCATCGCCCTCAGAGCGGCAAGGGACGGCGCCAATATCGCCATTGCCGCCAAGACCGATCAGCCGCACCCGAAACTGGAAGGCACTATTCACACGGCCGCCGCCGCGATCGATGAGGCCGGCGGTCGCGCCCTGCCGCTGATCGTCGATGTGCGCGACGAGGCGAGCGTGGAGGCTGGCGTTGCCGCGACTGTCAAGGCTTTCGGCGGTATCGACATCTGCATCAACAATGCCTCCGCCATCCAGTTGACCGGCACGCTGGAAACCGAAATCCGCCGCTACGACCTGATGCATGGCGTGAACGGACGCGGCACCTTCGTCACCTCGCGGGCCTGCCTGCCCTATCTCGTGAAGGCCGAAAACCCGCATATCCTGATGCTGTCGCCACCGCTCGATTTCTCCCCGCGCTGGTTCGGCCCCCATGTCGCCTACACCACGGCGAAATACCAGATGAGCCTCGTCGCCCTGGGCCTCGCCGAAGAATTCAAGGGGCGGGTGGCGGTGAATGCCCTGTGGCCGCGCACCACCATCGCCACCGCTGCCGTCCGCAATCTCCTGGGGGGCGATGAGATGATGGCCTGTTCGCGTTCGCCCGAGATCGTCGCCGACGCCGCCCACGCCATCCTGACCAAGGGGGTGGACTTTTCCGGCAACTTCCTTATCGACGATACGTTCCTTGCCTCCACGGGCGTCAGCGACTTCAGCCGCTATCGCATGGATGCCTCACGCGATCTCGCCCCCGACTTCTTCCTGCCGGAGAGTGTGCCGGCCCCCGAAAGCCTGAAAGGTCTGAAATGACCACGCTGCTCATCACCCATCCCGACTGTCTCGACCATGCCCCGCCGCAGGGCCATCCCGAACGCCCGGACCGGTTGCGCGCCGTCAACGCGGTGCTCGCTCATGACGTCTTTTCGCCGCTCAAGCGCGAGGAGGCGCCGCTGGCCGGGCGCGAGGCCCTGCTGCGCGCCCATGCCGAGACCTATGTGAACATGATCGAGGAAAGGGGTGTCGAGGCCGAACAGGGCATGGTGCCGCTCGATCCCGATACCTGGATGGGTCCGGGGAGCCTGTCGGCCGGTTTGCACGCCGCGGGTGCGGCGATCCGCGCCGTTGATGCCGTGGTCTCGGGCGAGGTGGCGAACGCCTTTTGCGCCATCCGCCCGCCCGGCCACCACGCCGAGAAAAGCCATGCCATGGGCTTTTGCCTGTTCAATTCCATCGCCGTTGCCGCCCGCCATGGCATGGCCCGCCACGGCATCGAGCGGGTGGCCATCGTCGACTTCGACGTGCATCACGGCAATGGCACCCAGGACATCTTCTGGTCGGACAAGAGCGTGCTCTATGCCTCCACCCACCAGATGCCATGGTACCCCGGCACCGGCGCGCTATCGGAAACCGGTGTCGGCAACATCTTCAATGCACCCCTGCATGCGGGCGATGGCGGCGAAGCCTTCCGACAGGCGATGAGCAGCCGTATCCTGCCGGCGCTGGAGACCTTCCGCCCCGATCTGCTGATGGTCTCGGCCGGCTTCGATGCCCACCGGGATGATCCGCTCGGCGAAATCGAACTGGTCGAGGCCGACTTTGCCTGGGTGACGCTCGAACTGATGGACGTGGCAAGCCGCCATTGCGGCGGTCGGCTGGTGTCGCTCATGGAGGGCGGCTATGACCTGAAAAGCCTTGCCCGGTCGGTGGCCGTGCATGTCCAGGCCCTCATGCGCGGCACCGGCGAAGGTGACAAGCTGCAACCCGAGGAGGCGACATGACCGCTGAAGCCCACGCCGACATTGCGAAAATGTCGTTCGAGCAGGCGCTCGCCGAACTGGAAGGCATCGTCGACCGGCTCGAGGCCGGCAAGGTCGATCTGGCCGATTCCATCGCCATCTACGAGCGCGGCGAGAAGCTCAAGGGTCATTGTGAGAAACGGCTGCGCGACGCCGAGGCCCGCATCGAAAAGATCACCCTGAAGGCGGACGGCTCGGCGGGAGGCACCGAGCCGCTGGATGTCGGTTGAGCCGCCGGCGGCTTGACGCTGAACTGGTGGCGCGCGGCCTCTATGCCTCGCGCTCGCGCGCCGGCGAAGCGGTGAGGCGCGGTGCCGTGCGGATCGCCGGTCGCGTGGCGAAAAAACCCGGCGATCTGGTGGCAACCGACGTTCAGATCGGGATCGACGACCCGGCCCGCCATCTGGTGTCGCGAGGCGCTCTGAAACTGATCGCCGCGCTCGATCGCTTCGCCATTGATGTCAGGGGGCTCAAGGCCCTCGATATCGGCGCCTCGACCGGCGGCTTTACACAAGCGCTGCTGGATCGCGGCGCCGCCCGTGTGATCGCCCTCGATGTCGGACATGGTCAACTGGCGAAGAGCTTGCGCGACGATCCCCGCGTCAGTGCCCTCGAAGGGATCAATGCCCGCGACCTGAAGGCAAGCGACCTGGCATATTCGCCCCAACTGGTGGTTGTCGATGTGAGCTTCATTTCCCTGCGCCTCGCGTTGCCGGCGGTGCTTGCGCTGGCACCCCCGGGAGCGATGCTCGTTGCCTTGATCAAGCCGCAGTTCGAGGCAGGTCGTTCAAGCCTGGGCAAGGGCGGCGTAGTGCGCGATCTCGCGGTGCATGAGGAGGTGTGCGAGCAGATCTCTCGCTGGCTGGAGAGCGATCAGGGTTGGCGGGTCCTCGGCCTCATGCCCTCGCCGCTGCAAGGCGGTGACGGTAACCGTGAATTCCTCATCCACGCCGTCAAGCCTTGAAAAGGCCCGGCGTGGCGACCAATCTTGATCCTATGCTGAGCCCGATAGACCGACTGGCCTATGTGGCGCGCCAAGGGGCCCGTGTCGCCTGGTACATGGGGCACTATTTCGCCTCGCAGCGCTATCACAAGGCCCGCGACGACACCGATGTGCGGCGCGAAAAGCCGCGTGCGCCCGGCCCCGGCGCCAACCGCCTGCTGGCCGATCTCGCCCGCCTGTTCGAGCGCGATCTGGCCAATATCGCAGCCGGCCATTACCCCATGCCGCGCGATGGCGAGGGGACACCCGCCAGCCTGCTTGCCCGCTCGCGCGCCTATTTCGCCGACTTGCCGGCGGCGGCCGAACGCAAGGCCGAGCGCCGCGGCAACGAAGTCATGAGCGCCGAATTGCGCGACAAGCTCCCGGCCTATTTCCTGCAGAATTTCCATTTTCAGACCGGTGGCTACCTGACCGAGGAATCGGCCGGGCTCTATGACATGCAGGTCGAAATCCTGTTTTCGGGATCGGCCAGCGCCATGCGCCGCCAGTGCCTGGTGCCGCTGGGTGAATTCATGCGCGGCAGGGACCAGCGCCACATGGCGCTGCTCGATGTCGCCTGCGGCACCGGGCGCTTCCTCGGTTCCGTGCGCCAGGCCTACCCGCGCCTGGGGCTCACCGGCACAGACCTTTCGGAAAGCTACCTGGGCGAGGCCCGCCGCCACCTGGCACCCTACAGGTCCTGCGGCTTCGTCATGGCCAACGCCGAAAGCCTGCCCTTTGCCGATCGATCGTTCGATGTCGTCACCTCGATTTATCTCTTCCACGAGGTGCCGCCCAAGGTGCGTCGCATCATCGCAGCCGAATTCGCCCGGGTCCTGAAGCCCGGCGGGCGGCTGATCTTCATGGATTCGCTGCAAGCGGGCGATGTAGCGGCCTATGACGGCATGTTGCAGTCGTTCCCGCTCAATTTCCACGAGCCCTATTACGCCACCTACAGCCGCGAGGACCTTGCCGCCCTGTTCGCCGAGGCGGGACTTCAAGCGGTGTCGAGTGAACCGGTGTTCCTCTCCAAGCTGGTGGTCTCCGACAAGCCGGCATGAGCGCTTTCAGCCTCTTTGGGCCGCGCTCACCCCGGTTTCCCCGCCCGCCTCGCGTGCCGTGATCTGCGCCTCGAACGCCCGCAAGCGCTTGAAGATGGAGATCAGCACCACGATGGTCGTCCAGGCGTTGACCAGATACTGGAACGAGCTTTCCACCCGCCCGAAGGCGCGCACGATCTGCTGCATCACCCCGAGCGTTATGACGCCTGAAACGATGGTTGGTCCAAGCGCGATATAGGGCACCAGCACCCCGAACTGCAGGTAGGAATAGCGCGCCACGTCGAAATACAGATAGTTGAGGAACAGCCGGAAATAGTTGTGCCGGATATGGCTGAAGAGGTCAGTTACCGTCATCGGCTCGGCTCGCGCGCTGTCGTCCTCGCCATAAACCAGTTCCTTGCGGTAGGCGGCCTCCACCCGCTGGTTCTGAAACTCGAGGCCCGGCAGGCGGATGCCGACCAGCGCCAGCGCCACCGTTCCGCTGAGCGCAAAGGCGATGGCTACCCACACCAGCGCCTTGGGTACCGGGCCGAGCCACGGCAGTTCCGTCACATTGTCGGACAGCACCCACAGGATGGGTAAAAAGGCGAACAGCGTCATCACCGAGCGCATGAAGCTGACGCCCAGATCCTCGACGATGCTGGCAAAGCGCATGGTGTCTTCCTGCACCCGCTGGGCAGCACCTTCGATATGGCGCACCGTCTCCCAGTGGGAGATGTAGTAGGCATTCATCGCGGTGCGCCAGCGGAAGATGTAGTGCTTGATGAAGAAGCTCAAGACCGTGGCGATCAGGATATAGACGCCGGCGATCCGCCCGAAGGTCATGAGCTGGGCCAGGAACTCGGGGAAGGTCACCGCCCCCGGCTTGCCCAGGGCCTTCTGCACCAGGTTGTAGAAGGTTCCGAACCATTCGTTGATCTGAACGTCCAGTTCCACCTGATACCAGGTGGCGACCAGGATGACGACGCTGCCGGCCATCGACCACGGCCACCATTGGCGATTGAGGAAGAACGAACGGAACATGGGTCGGAAGTCCTTTTGTGAAGATGCGGCGCCGTCAGCAACCGAGTTGGCAGGCCAGATCGATGAAGTCGCCAGCGACGATATCGGCATTGGCGGGCGATATGTCGGTTTCGCCATCGGGCCCGTGTTCCAGCGGGCGGGCAACGAAGGCGGTCTTGAGGCCCAGCGCCCCCGCCGCCGCGAGGTCGCCGACATGGGCGGCGACCATCATGCAGCGCGCAGGCGGCAGATCGAGGGCGGCCGCCGAAGCCAGATAGACTTGCGCGTCGGGCTTGTAGGTATGGGCGATTTCCGCCCCGAGGACGGTGTCCCAGGGCAGCCCGGCGTATCTGGCGATATCCACCATCAGACGGATATGCCCGTTGGAGACCGGCGCCACAACGTAACTTTTCTTAATGCGCGTGAGCCCTTCCACCGCGTCGGGCCAGGGATCGAGCCGGTGCCAGCATTGGGCCAGCGCCCGGCGGTCGTCCTCGCCCGGAACCGGCAGCCCAAGGGCCTCAAAGGCATCCGCCACATTTTCCGCATGCAACTGGTCGAGCTTGGTCCAGGCCCGGCGCCCGGTGCGCACTTCTTCCATGTAGGGGTCGTAGAAAGACCGCCAGGCGTCCGCCAGCCGGCCCCAGTCGGCCCTGAGGCCCTTGCCGGCGCCGTAGCGTTCAAGGTCGCGCGCCACCGATGTGCGCCAGTCGACGACGGTGCCGAAGACATCGAAGAACAAGGCGTCGACGTCGACCATCAGCCGGCCTGTCCCGTCTGGCCGCGATGACGCAGGAAATGATCCGCCAGCACCAGCGCCATCATCGCCTCGCCCACCGGCACCGCCCGGATGCCGACGCACGGGTCATGGCGGCCCTTGGTGACGATCTCGGTCTCCTCGCCCGTTGCCGTGATGGTGCGGCGCGGCGAGAGGATGGAGGAGGTGGGCTTGACGGCAAACCGCACCACCACGTCCTGACCGGAGGAAATGCCGCCCAGGATGCCGCCGGCATGGTTGGAGAGAAATTTCGGGGCGTTGCCTTCCGTGCGGATTTCGTCGGCGTTTTCTTCGCCGCTGAGCGCCGCGGCGGCAAACCCCGCCCCGATTTCCACGCCCTTCACCGCATTGATGCTCATCATCGCCGAAGCCAGATCCTGGTCGAGCTTGCCGTAGATCGGCGCCCCCAATCCGGCGGGCACGCCCGAGGCCACCACTTCGATGACGGCCCCCACGGATGACCCTTTCTTGCGGATGTTGTCGAGATAATCCGCCCACATTTCAGCGGCCTCGGCGTCGGGGCAGTACAGCGGATTGCGCTCCACCTCCGCCCAGTCCCACCCGGCGCGATCAACCTTGTGTTTGCCCATCTGTACGACGCACCCGCGAATTTCGACGCCCGGAATGATCTTGCGCGCCACCGCCCCTGCCGCTACCCGCGAGGCCGTCTCGCGCGCCGAGGAACGCCCGCCGCCGCGATAGTCGCGAAGTCCGTATTTCGCCATGTAGGTGAAGTCGGCATGGCCGGGGCGATATTTGTCGCGGATGTCGGCATAGTCCTTGGAGCGCTGGTCGACATTGTCGATCATCAGGCAGATGGGCGTGCCGGTGGTGACCGGTCCTTCCATGCGCTCATCGGCAAAGGTGCCCGACAGGATGCGTACCGTATCGGGTTCGCGACGCTGCGTGGTGAAGCGCGACTGGCCGGGCCGGCGGCGGTCGAGATGGTGCTGGATGTCGGCTTCGGTGAGGGGGATGCCCGGCGGGCAGCCGTCGAGGACGCAGCCGATGGCCACGCCGTGGCTTTCGCCAAACGTCGTCATGCGCAGCATGTGGCCGAAAGTGTTGAAGGACATGGGCGGCGTCCAGGCGGAATGAAACGGGCTGGTGAAGCTATTACGTGTCCCCGCCCCGCGCGTCAAACCAATCGAGCCCGCCGCCTGCGATGCGGAAAAACCGGTCCTGCGGCACCTTGAGCTGCACGATCTCGCGTTTGGGAAGATCGAAGACGAGGCCGCGCAGGATGCGGCTGATGCCGCCATGGGCGACAACGATGGCGGGCCCATCGAGGCTCGCCAGCCACTCGCCGACCCGCCGGCGGCCATCGTCGTAGCTCTCGCCGCCGGCCGGGCGCCAGTCGTGATAGTGCTCCGGATCGACCTCAGGCCTTACGCCGAGCGCATGTATGTCGGCCCACGCCGACCCCTCGACTTCGCCGAACGACAATTCCCGCAACCGGTCGTCCATCTGCACGACATCCTCGCCAAGACCATAGGCATCGAGCACCGCCGCCATGGTCTGGCGGGCGCGGGCGAGGGGGCTTGAAATGAACCCGAACGCGGCCGGCGAGGGGAGGATTTCCGCCAGTTTTTCAGCCATCCGGCGGGCCTGCTCGCGCCCCGTCGGGTTGAGCGGAATGTCCGTCTGGCCCTGGATGCGGCGCTCGTGGTTCCAGTCGGTCTCGCCGTGCCGGAGAAGATAGATCGGCGGCAGTCGCGATGGATCAATCACCGTTGCCAACGGTCGCAATATCGGGAGCGGCCGGATTCTTCATGCCGACAATATGGTAGCCCGCGTCCACATGCAGGATTTCCCCGGTCACCCCGCGCCCCAGGTCAGAGAGCAGATAGAGCCCGGTATCGCCGACCTCGTCGGTGGTAACGGTGCGCCGCAGGGGCGAATTCAGTTCGTTCCACTTGAGGATGTAGCGGAAATCGCCGATGCCGGAGGCGGCCAGCGTCTTGATCGGTCCGGCCGAAATGGCGTTGACGCGGATGTTCTTCTCACCCAGATCGGCCGCCAGATAGCGCACCGAGGCCTCCAGCGCCGCCTTGGCGACGCCCATCACATTGTAGTGAGGCATCCATTTTTCGGCGCCGTAATAGGTGAGAGTGACGAGCGATCCGCCTTCGTTCATCAGCTTTTCGGCCCGCTGCGCCACGGCGGTGAAGCTGTAGCAGGAGATATAGAGGGTCTTGTGGAAGTTATCCGCCGTGGTGTCGACATAGCGTCCATCGAGCTGGTCCTTGTCGGAAAAGGCGATGGCATGCACGACGAAGTCGAGCTTGCCCCAGGCCTTTTCCAGCGCCTCGAAAGTCGCATCGAGAGAGGCATCGTCGGTGACATCGCACGGCAGGACGATCTTTGAGCCGATGCTGGCGGCCAGCGGCTCAACCCGCTTCTTCAGCGCATCGCCCTGGAAGGTGAAGGCCAGTTCGGCGCCATGCCGGGCCAGCGACTGAGCGATGCCCCAGGCGATGGAGCGGTTGTTGGCCACGCCCATGATAAGCCCGCGCTTGCCGGCCATCAGCGGTCCGGGTTCGCTCATGATGTTCCTCTCGATATCTCGAATTCGGCATTGATGCCCGCTCGGGCGGGGTGCAATTTACATAAATTGCCCGTCCGGTCCACCACAAAGCGGCAAATGCGGTCTTGGGGGGCGTGGTACAATCGCGGTTGATCGCTTATGTAAGGCCGAGAATTTCCATAGAGTTCGCCGTCCAGCCCCATGTCCAATGTCATCGATACGCTTTCCGTCATCACCGCGGCTTCCGGTTTTACCGAGCGCGACGATCCCTTTGCGCTGTTCGGTGAATGGATGGCCGATGCGGATAGGTCCGAGCCCAACGATCCCAACGGCGTGTGCCTGGCAACCGTCGATGCCGACGGCCTGCCCGATGCCCGCATGGTCCTCCTGAAAGGCTTCGATGAGAAGGGTTTTGTCTTCTACACCAACTACGAAAGCGCCAAGGGCCGCGAGATCCTGCAGAACCCCAAGGCCGCCCTGTGTTTCCATTGGAAGTCGCTGCGCCGTCAGGTGAGGGTGCGCGGGCCCGTGGAACAGGTCACTAGCGAGGAGGCGGATCAGTATTTTGCCTCGCGCCATCGCGAAAGCCGCATCGGTGCCTGGGCCTCGCAGCAGTCGCGCCCGCTCGAAAGCCGTTTTGCCTTGGAAAAGGCGGTGGCGAAATTTGCCGCGCGCTATGCCATCGGCGAGGTGCCCCGCCCGCCCTACTGGTCGGGCTTTCGCATCCGGCCCGTCGCCATGGAATTCTGGCACGACCGGCCGTTCCGGCTGCACGACCGCGTGCGGTTTTTTCGCAAGACACCCGAAGGTCCGTGGTCCAAGGTGCGTCTTTATCCCTGAAAGTCGAAGCCATGAACCAGACACCAGAAGCTGAGCGCAAGACGCTCCTGTTGACCGGCGCCTCGCGCGGCATCGGCCATGCCACGGTGAAGCGTTTTTCCACCGCCGGCTGGCGCGTCATCACCTGCTCACGCCATCCCTTCCCCGAGGATTGCCCGTGGGAGGCCGGGCCCGATGACCATATCCAGGTCGATCTGGCCGACATCGCCGACGTCGAGCGCGCCATTGGCGAGATCGGAGCGCGGCTGAAGGCGCAGGGCGGCCGCCTGCATGCCCTGGTCAACAATGCCGCTGTCTCCCCCAAGCTGCCCGGCGGCGGGCGCATGAACACGCTGGAGACCGCGGTTGGCGACTGGAAGACCATCTTCCAGGTGAATTTCTATGCCCCCATCATGCTGGCCCGCGGCCTCATCGAGCAACTGAAGGCCGCCAAGGGCTCGGTGGTGAACGTCACTTCCATCGCCGGCTCCAGCGTTCACCCCTTCGCCGGTTCGGCCTATGCCACCTCCAAGGCGGCGCTCGCCTCCCTCACTCGCGAGATGGCCGCCGACTTCGGCCCCTTCGGCATCCGGGTGAACGCCATCTCGCCGGGCGAGATCGAAACTTCCATCCTGTCCCCGGGCACCGAAAAGATCATTCCCCATATCCCCTTGCGCCGCCTCGGCCAGCCTGAGGAAGTGGCCAAAGCCATCTATTTCCTGTGCACCGATGCCTCCAGCTACGTGAGCGGCGCTGAACTGCACATCAACGGCGGCCAGCATGTCTGACAACGACTTGCGGCCGGAGACCATCGCCGCCCACGCGCTGGAAGCTTTTGATCCGGCGACCGGGGCCGTGGTGCCCCCCTTGCATGCCTCCACCACCTTCGCCCGCGATGCCGATTATGGCCTTCGCATGCCCTCCAGCTACCAGCGCAACGGCCACCCCACCCTGTGGCAGGCCGAACGCACCATTGCGGCGCTGGAAAAAGGCGCCGAGGCGCAACTGTTTTCCTCAGGCATGGCAGCGTTGGTGGCCCTCGTCGAGACGGTGCCTGAGGGCGCCCATGTGGTGATGCCGGAGATCGTCTATTACGGCACCCGCGACTGGCTGAAACGCCAGGAGATGAAGGGCCGCCTGACCGTTTCGATGTTCAAGGCGGGCGAGAAGGGCGGACTGCAACGCGCCATTGCCGCCGGGAAGACCGACCTGGTGTGGGTCGAAACCCCGTCCAATCCCACCTGGGACGTCATCGACATCGCCGAAGCCGCCCGCCTCGCCCATGCCGCCGGCGCCATCCTGGCGGTGGATTCGACCGCTGCCGGCGCCGTCACCACTCACCCGCTGGCGCTCGGGGCCGATATCGTCTTCCATTCCGCCACCAAATATCTCAACGGCCATTCCGATGTGTTGGCGGGGGTGCTGGTGACGGGTGAGATCAACGACCGCTGGAACGCGGTGAAGGCCCTGCGCACCCAGTTGGGCGCCCCGCTCGCGCCGTTCGAGAGCTGGCTGTTGATCCGCGGCATGCGCACCCTTTTCGTGCGCTTTCGCCAGGCTTCGGCCAACGCCCTTGCCATCGCCCGCCATTTCGACGCCCATCCTGGCCTTGAGGCGGTGCTCTATCCGGGCCTGCAAGGCCATCCCGGCCACGCGATCGCCCGCCGCCAGATGACCGACGGGTTCGGCGGCATGATGTCGCTCATGGTGCGTGGCAATCTGGCCGAGACCACCGCCGTCCTCAAGCGCCTGAAGGTCTTCACCCCCGCCACTTCGCTGGGCGGGGTGGAATCGCTGATCGAGCACAGGAAGCTCATCGAGAGCCCCGACAGCCCGGTGCCCGACAATCTCTTGCGGATGTCGGTGGGCATCGAGGCGGTGGACGACCTGATCGCCGACCTCGAACAGGCGCTGGATGTTTAGATGGCGGTCCCGCCCTTCTGCGTCATGCGCGGGCTGTGACCCGCGCGTCCTTTGCAGCCATGCCCCGCAGCGAAAAGGATGGCCGGGTCAATGCCCGGCCACGACGAGTTCAACGCTGAAGCAGGCCGTCAGGCCGCCCGCAAGCCTTCCTTCGTCACCCACGCCTCGGTCTGGTCGATGGCCTTTTCCACGATGTCGAACATCTCGTGGGTCTCGGCCTCGGTGATGACGAGCGGCGGGCACAAGGCAACCGCATCGCCCATGGCGCGGTTGATGAGCCCGAGGTCCTGCAGGAACTGCACGCAGGTCGGCCCCACCGCCTTTTTGGGATCGAAGGCACGCTTGGTCTTCTTGTCGGCCACCAGCTCGATGGCGCCCATCAGCCCCATGGAGCGCACCTCGCCCACCAGCGGGTGATCCCTGAGGCGTGCCATGCGCTCGGCAAACGTGGTGGCGACGCTCCTCACATGACCGATGATGTTGGTGCGCTCGTAGATCTCGATCGCCTTCAGCGCCACCGCGCACCCGACCGGATGGGCGGTGTAGGTATAGCCGTGGCCGAAGACGCCGATCTTGCGGCTTTCATCCAGCATTGCCTGGTAGAGGTCTTCCTCGATGGAAATGGCGCTCATCGGGAAATAGGCCGAGGTGATCGCCTTGGCCATGGAGACCGAAGTGGGCTTGAGGCCGAGCGACTGGGCACCGAACCAGTTGCCGGTACGCCCAAAGCCGCAGATCACTTCATCGGAAATGAAGCGCACGTCGTATTTCGAAAGTACCTCGTTGATCTTGGGGAAATAGCTCATGGGCGGGATGATCACCCCGCCCGCGCCCATGATCGGCTCGGCGATGAAGGCCGCGACCGTCTCCGGTCCCTCGCGCTGGATCATCTCGTCGAGATCGTTCGCCATGCGGGTGGCGAATTCATCCTCGCTCTCGCCCGCCTCGCCATAGCGGTAGTAGTGCGGGCACGAGGTATGCAGGATGTTCTTGATCGGCAGGTCGAAGTCGGTGTGGACCGCCGGCAGGCCGGTGAGCGAACCGGATGCGATGGTCACCCCGTGATAGCCCTTCATGCGCGAGATGATTTTCTTCTTTTCCGGCTTGCCCCTGGCGTTGTTGTAGTACCAGGTGAGCTTGATCTGCATGTCGTTGGCTTCCGAGCCGGAAGCGCCGAACAGGATCTTGGAGGCCTCGCAGGGCACGATCTCCTTCAGCTTTTCCGAAAGCTCGATGACCAGGTCGTGCGACTTGCCGCCGAACACGCTGGTGAACGACAGCCGCCGCATGGCCCCGGCGGCGGCCTCCACCAGTTCCTCGTTGCCATAGCCCAACGCCGTGCACCAAAGCCCCGCCAGCCCCTCGATATAGCGCTTGCCGTCAGGGTCGTAGAGATAGATGCCCTTGCCGTGCTCGATGATGAGCGGGCCGGTCTCGCGAAACTTGGCGAGGTTGGTATAGGGATGGATCACCGTCTCGATGTCGCGGACGGCCATGTTCGAAAGCTGGACCATGCTGGTCTCCTTGGAGTTACTTCGCTGTCAGTTCCCTAAAAGGGCCTTCTCGAGGATGTCGAGGCCCTCATCGATCAGTTCCTTTGAAGCCGTCAACGGGCACAACAGCCTCACGGTGTCGCCGTAGACGCCGCAGGTGAGGATGAGGAGGCCGCGTTCCAGGCACTTTTGCGCCAGCGCCTTGGCGCCGGCCGCGTCCGGCTCGTTGCCGCCGTGCTGGGTGACGATCTCGAAGGCCAGCATCGCCCCCAGGCCACGGATGTCGCCCATCGGCATGCCTTTGCCCTTGGCCTTGATGGCCTCGAGCCGCGACCTGATCTGCTTGCCCTGGGCGACCGCCTTGTCCAGCAGCTTGTCGGCCTCGAAGGCCTCGATCACCCCCATGGCGGCGGCGCAGGCGACCGCGTTGCCGGCATAGGTGCCGCCAAGCCCGCCCGGCTCGGGCGCATCCATGATCTTGGCGCGACCCACCACGCCGGACAGCGGAAAGCCGCCGGCCAGCGACTTTGCCACCGTCATCAGGTCGGGCTCGACGCCGTAATGCTCCATGGCGAAGAACTTGCCGGTGCGCCCGAAACCCGACTGGATTTCATCGGCGATGAGGACGATGCCGTGCTCGTCGCAGATCCTGCGCAGGGCAACCATCAGTTCCTTCGGCGCCACATAGAAGCCGCCTTCGCCCTGCACCGGCTCGACGATGATGGCCGCCACCTTGGAGGGCTCCACGTCGGCCTTGAAGATCCATTCGATGGCGTGCAGCGTGTCCTCCACCGTCACCCCCTTGTGGGCGACGGGGAACGGCACATGCCAGATGCCGGCCGGGAAGGGGCCGAATTTCACCTTGTAGGGCACCACCTTGCCGGTCAGCGCCATCGTCAGGAGGGTGCGGCCGTGAAAACCGCCCTGAAAGGCAATGACATCCGTTCGCCCGGTATGGGCGCGGGCGATCTTGATGGCGTTTTCCACCGCCTCGGCGCCGGTGGTCACCAGCACCGATTTCTTCTCGCCCGAGATCGGGGCGAGTTCGTTGAGCTTTTCCGACACGGCGACGAACGACTCGTAGGGCATCACCATGGCGCAGGTATGGGTCACCCGTTCGAGCTGCTCGTAGACCCGCTTCATCACCAGGGGGTGGCGATGGCCGGTGTTGACCACGGCGATGCCACCGCCGAAATCGATGTAGCGGTTGCCTTCGACATCCCAGATCTCGGCATTCTCGGCGCGCGCCGCCATGACGGGTGCGCCCATGCCGATGCCGCGCGCCACGGCCTTCGCCCGGCGGGCCACCAGGGCCGCGTTGCCACCCTTTATCGGTGCATTGACATTCATGTTGGTTCCTCCGCAAAAAGGGATCGGGCAGACCCCTCGTGAAAGTGAGCGCTTTCTAGCTCCGTTGACGGTCATCCGGCAAATGGAATCGGGGGGTGTGCGACAAAGGAGGGGATGGACGGTGGACGACCTGATCGACAAATCGGCCCTGGAGGTCGTGGCCCTGCTGAGGACTGGCGAGGTCTCGCCGCTGCACCTGCTCGATGCCCTGGAACACCGCATCGCCGCCGTCGACGGTGAAGTGAACGCCCTGCCCACCTTGTGTTTCGAGCGCGCGCGCAGCGCCGCTCGCGGCCTCATGGCAAAACCACTGAACGAACGCGGCCTGCTGTGCGGCCTGCCCGTACCGATCAAGGACCTGACCGACGTCGCCGGCGTGCGCTCGACGCAAGGCTCGCCCATCTTCGCCGATAACGTGCCGCAGAAGTCCGATCTTCTGGTCGAGCATCTGGAGGCGGCCGGCGCCATTGTCTACGCCAAGTCCAACACGCCCGAATTCGGTGCCGGCGCCAATACCTTCAACGAGGTGTTCGGGGCGACGCTCAATCCCTGGAACCCGGACCGTTCGGCCGCCGGGTCATCGGGGGGGCGGCGGTGGCGCTGGCCACCGGCATGGCCTGGCTGGCACACGGCTCCGACATGGGCGGCTCGTTGCGCAATCCGGCAAGCTTTTGCTCCGTCGTCGGCCTACGCCCCTCGCCCGGCCGGGTGGCCGAGACGAGGACGACGAAGATCGACCCCAATCTCGGCGTCGAAGGGCCGATGGCGCGCAATGTCGCCGATTGCGCCTTGTTGCTCGATGCCATGGCGGGCGAGGAGCCGGCCGATCCCGTTTCGCTGCCGCGCTATTCAACCTCGTTTCTCGACATGGCCCGTTCCGGCTGGAAGCCGAAGAAGGTGGCAATAAGCCGCGATCTCGGCATCACTCCCGTCGATCCGGAAGTGGCCGACATCGTCATGACCGCCGCGCATCGGCTGGAAGACGCCGGCGTCATCGTCGAGGAGGCCCATCCCGATCTTTCCGAGGCACACGAGTGCTTCCAGACGCTGCGCGCCCTGTCGTTCGCCACCGGCATGAAACCGCTGCTGGAGGCGCATCGCGACAAGCTCAAGCCGGAAATCGTCTGGAACATCGAAAAGGGCCTGGAACTTACCGCCGACGACATCATCAGGGCCGAGCACCAGCGCGTCGCCATGTTCCAGCGCACCCTCGCCTTTTTCGGGACCTACGACCTGCTCCTGTGCCCGGCCACCATCGTGGCGCCGTTCCCGGTGGAAGAGCGCTATGTCGCCGAGTGCGCCGGGCACAGGTTCTCCAACTACGTGGAGTGGCTGGCCATCGTCTATGCCATCACCAATGTCATGTGTCCGGCCATTTCCATCCCGGCGGGCTTTACCGCCGAGGAATTGCCGGTCGGCATCCAGATCGTCGCCCCGCCGCGCGCCGATGGCCGGCTTCTGGCGGGCGCTCGCCTGCTGGAGGGCATTCTGGGTCTTTCGGGCCGCGTGCCCATGGACCCGCGCCCAATGCGCTGATTGCAACCGGGCCCGTTCTGTTGTTCTAATCCCTCCATACCCGGCACAGACCGGACCGAGGAGATGCGCTTCAAGGGGAACTTACATGCGCGGTTTGATGCAGGACTGGCCGTTGCTCGTTCACACCATCCTCGATCATGCCAGCAAATGGCATGGCGAGCAGGAGATGGTCTCGCGCACCGTCGAAGGCCCCATCCATCGCTACACCTATGCCGACGTCGACCGCCGCGCCCGCCGGCTCGCATCCGCTGCGGAAAGGCGCCTGGGTATCAAGCTGGGCGATATGGTCGGCACCATGGCCTGGAACGGCTATCGCCACATAGAGACCTGGTACGCCATCATGGGGCTGGGGGCGGTCGTCCACACCCTCAATCCGCGCCTCTTCCACGATCAGCTCACCTATATCGTCAACCACGCCGAGGACGGCTGGATCTTCACTGACCTGACCTTTGTGCCGATCTTCGAGAAGCTCCAGTCCGAACTGAAGACCGTCAAGGGCTACGTGATCATGACCGACCGCGATCACATGCCCGCCGAAACCGGTTTGCCTAACGTGGTGTGCTACGAAGACCTGCTGGCCGATGGCGATGAGGGCTTTGAGTGGCCCAGCTTCGATGAAAACACCGCCTGCGGCATGTGTTACACCTCCGGCACCACCGGCAACCCCAAGGGCGTGCTCTATTCCCATCGCTCCAACGTGATCCATGCCATGGTACAGACCGGTGGCGATGCCATGGCCCTGTCGAGCCGGGAGACCATCCTGCCGGTGGTCCCGATGTTCCATGCCAATGCCTGGTCGCTGGTGTTCTCCGCTCCCATGTCCGGCGCCAAGCTGGTGTTGCCGGGCGCCTGCATGGACGGCCAGTCGATCTATGAACTGCTCGATACCGAAAGGGTGACCTGCACCGCGGCGGTCCCCACCATCTGGCTGATGCTGTTGCAGCATCTGGAAAAATACCCCGACCTCAAGCTGCCGCATCTGAAGCGGGTGATCATCGGCGGAGCCGCCTGTCCCGAGGCCATGATGAAGACCTTCGAGGAGGTCTATGGCGTCCAGGTTCTGCATGCCTGGGGCATGACCGAGATGAGCCCGCTGGGGACGATCTGCTCGAGGAAGGGCAGCCTTGCCGACATGGATGAGGCCGGCTGGAAGAAACTCAGGCTGAAGCAGGGCCGCCCCGCCTATTCCATCGAGATGAAGATCACCGATGATGATGGCAAGGAACTGCCCATGGACGGCAAGACCTTCGGCCGCCTCAAGGTGAAGGGCCCGGCGATCGCCGCTTCCTATTTCAAGGGCGAGGGGGCATCCGCCTTCGATGACGAGTTGTGGTTCGATACCGGCGACGTGGCCACCCTCGATGAGCTCGGCTACATGCAGATTACCGACCGTTCCAAGGATGTCATCAAGTCGGGCGGCGAATGGATTTCCTCCATCGACCTGGAAAACGTCGCCGTCGGCTGCCCCGGTGTCGCCGAAGCCGCGGCTGTCGGCATGCCCCATCCCAAATGGTCCGAGCGGCCGCTGATGGTCATCGTCAGGAAGCCGGACTGCGAGGTGACGCGCGATCAGGTGCTGGCCCATCTCGATGGCAAGGTGGCGAAATGGTGGATGCCGGACGATGTGGTGTTCGTCGAGGATATCCCCCATACGGCAACCGGCAAGATTTCCAAGCTCACCCTGCGCCAGCGCTTGAAGGATTACAGGTTTCCCGCTGCCGCCGAATAGATGGCCTCAAGCGACGCCTCGCCCTCGCTCCTCACCTTGCCCTGCGCGATGAGGTGCTCGACATGGGCGAAGGTTGAAAGCGCCGCGGCGCCGTGCAGGCGCGGGTCGACATTGGCATAGACAGCCCTGACGATCTCGGCGATGGTCCGGTCGCCCGCCTTGATGCGTTGCAGAATGGCGGCTTCGCGCATCTGGCGGTGGGAGAGAAAGGCCCTGACGAAGCCCTGCGGCTGCCGCCGTTCGGGACCGTGCCCAGGCCAGTAGACCGCCTCCTCGCGCCCGATCAGTTTTCGCAGGGAGGCGAAATACTGCGCCATATTGCCGTCGGGCGGGGCGATGACGCTGGTCGACCACGCCATGACGTGGTCGCCGGAAAACAGGGCGTTTTCCTCTCTCAGTGCGAACGCCATGTGGTTGGCGGTGTGACCGGGGGTGAACACGGCCTCGATGTTAAAGCCCGCTCCCTCGACGACATCGCCATCTGAAAGACGCACATCGGGGACGAAATCAATGTCGCCCGCCGCGTCGAGGCGCAAGGCCCCGTCATCGAGCCGGCCGCTGCCATGCGGGCCTTGCGCATAGGTCTTGGCCCCCGTCACCGCCTTCAGCCGGGCAGCGAGCGGGGAATGGTCCCGGTGGGTATGGGTGATGAGGATATGGCTCACCGTCTCGCCGGCGACAGCATTGAGGATGGCCTCAAGGTGCCCTTCGTCCTCGGGGCCGGGGTCGATCACCGCCACGGGCCCGCGCCCGATGAGGTAGGTGGAGGTTCCCTTGTAGGTAAAGGGGCCGGGATTGTCGCACACGATGCGCCTGACCAGCGGGCTCACCTGCACCGCCTCGCCCGGCCGGGCATCGAAGTCGCGCGAAAACGGAATGTCGGTCATTTGCGGGCCAGCCTGTTGCTTGTCGACGGCGTTCACGTTGACTATACGGGGCGTGGCGCCATCGGCGCCAGCAGGCAAGAAATTCGGCGATGCCCATGAACATTCTGCTCATCCATCAGAATTTCCCCGGACAATACAAGCTGTTCGCCGAATGGCTCGCAAAGACGGGCAAACACCGGGTCGTCTTCCTCACCCAGCGCCAGAAATTCTCCCCCATCAAGGGCGTGAGCGTCATCCGCTACACCCCGCAGCACAAGGCGGCCGAGGACGCCTATGCCCTGTCGCGTTACTACGAGGACTGCTGCGCGGCGGGCTTTGAAGTGGTGCAGGTGTTGAAGAGGCTCGAGGGCGAGGGCTTCGTGCCTGATCTGGTCGTCGGCCATAGCGGCTGGGGCGAGATGCTGTTCATCAAGGACGTGTGGCCGGCTGTGCCCATGATGTGCCTGTTCGAATATTTCTTCACCGCCAGCGGCGGCATGATCGGCTTCGATCCGGCCATTCCCCTGACACCCAATTCCGCCTATCTCACCCGCGCCCGCAACGCCGTCCACTACATGAGCTACGGCCTGTGCGATGCCGGCCACGTGGCGACCGAATGGCAGCTCGGCACCTACCCGGACATGTTCCGTTCCAAGGTCATGGCCATCCACGAAGGCATCCGGACCGAACTCTTGAAGCCCAATGCCAGGGCCCATATCAAGCTCGGGCGCATCGAACGGCCGATCACCCGCGACGATGAGGTCTTCACCTACATGGCCCGCAATCTCGAGCCGGCCCGCGGCTTCCATCAGGTCATGCGCGCCCTGCCTCATATCCAGCGGCTTCGGCCCAATGCCCGGGCAGTGATCATCGGGGCAAGCGGGGTTTCCTACGGCAACAAGCCGGGCGAGCCCGGCGGCTTCCGGGCGATGATGGAAAAGGAGGTGGGCGCCGAGCTCGATTGGGAGCGCATCCATTTCGTCGGGCAGGTGCCTTACGAGCACTATGTCTCGGCCATCCAGGTATCGAGCTGCCACATCTACATGACCGTGCCGTTCGTCCTGTCGTGGTCGCTGCTCGAAGCCATGTCCATGGAAGCCACCATCGTCGCCTCCGACACCGCCCCGGTGCGAGAAGTGTTGGAGGACGGCAGGACCGGTTTCCTGGTGGACTATTTCTCGCCCGAGGCGATCGCCGAAAAAGTGGCCGACGTGCTCGCCCACAAGAACCATTACCGCGATATCGGCCGCGCCGCCCGCCGCCATGTCGTTGCCAACTACGACTTCGCGACCGTATGCCTGCCGCAATTCCTCAATCACCTGAACTCCATCCTGCCGCGCCGCCACCACCTGCTGGTCACTGGCTGAGGCAAAGGCAATCAGCCGGCGGCGTGCTGGCGCATGTGGTCGGGCAGCCAGGTGGCGATGTCGGGAACCAAGATCAGCACGAATACCATCACCACCATGATGAGGAACATCGGCAAGGCGGCCTTGGCAATATAGTTCATCTCGTGGCGGGTCATGCCCTGCAGCACGAACAGGTTGAAGCCGATGGGCGGGGTGATCTGCGCCATTTCCACCACCACCACGATGAAGATGCCGAACCAGATGACGTCGATGCCGGCCTGGCGGATCATCGGCTCGACCACCGCCATGGTCAGCACCACCGAGGAGATGCCGTCGAGGAAGCAGCCGAGCACGATGTAGAACACCAGGAGTGCCATCAGCAATTCGAAGCGCGACAGCCCCAACGAGGCGATCAGGTTGGCCAGATCGCGCGGCAGGCCGGTAAAGCCCATGGACAAGGACAGGAACGAGGCACCCGCCAGGATGAGGGCGATCATGGCGGAGGTGCGGGTGGCGCCCATGAGGCTTTCAACGAAGGTCTTGCGGTTGAGCGATCCCTGTCCCGCGGCCAGCAGAAGCGAGCCGATCACCCCGAAGGCGGCCGCCTCGGTGGCCGTCGCCAGCCCCAGATACATCGACCCGATGACCACCGCGATGAGGCACAGCACAGGAATGAGGAAACGCGAGTTTTTCACCTTCTCGGCAAAACCCATGGCGGGCTCGGGGACGGGATGATAGTCGCGCGAGAATTGCGTGCTGACCGCTACGTAGGCCATGAACATGGCCGCCAGGACAAGGCCGGGCACGATGCCGGCGATGAACAGCTTGGTGATCGATTCGTTGATCGTCACCCCATAGACGATGAGGGTGAGCGATGGGGGGATCATGAGCCCCAGCGTTGCCGCGCCGGCCAGCGTGCCGATGACCATCTCTTCGGGGTAGTCGCGCTTCCTCAGTTCGGGGATCGACATCTTGCCCACCGTCATCAGCGTCGCGGCGGACGAGCCGGAGACTGCGGCGAACACCGTGCAGCCGACGATATTGGTATGGATGAGACCGCCCGGCAGGCGCGCCATCCATGGCGCCAGGCCGCGGAACATGTCCTCCGAAAGCCGCGTTCGATAGAGGATCTCCCCCATCCAGATGAACAGCGGCAGGGCCGTCAGGGTCCATGATGACGACGACGACCAGATGGTGGTGATCATGGCGTCGCCGGGCGGGCGCACGGTAAACATTTCCATGCCCACCCAGGCCACCCCGAGCAGCGCCAGGCCGACCCACACGCCAGAGCCCAGCAGCGCGAACAGGACGAGGAGGAAGATGATGACCGAGGCGATATCCTGCATCCTGCCGCCCCCTATTCGCCGTGGCTCTGGTCGGCGAGATCGCTGTGGATGCCGTGCTGGCCGGTGAAGATGAGACGCACCAGGTGATCGCAGAAGCATACCGCCAGCACGATGGTGCCGACCGACATGGCGATCTGCGGGATCCACATGGGGGTGGCGTCCTGGCCCTGGCTGATGTCATGCAGCTTCCAGGAATACCAGGTGCCCCTGACGGCGTACCAGGCGAAATAGATCGTCGTCACGCTGCCGATGCCGAAGCACCACAACTCCAGCCACAAGCGTCGGGTGCCGAGCGCGTTCAAGGCGATGGAGACGCGGATGTGGGCGCCGTGGTTGAGGGCATAGGCAAAGGCCAGGAACGAGGCCGCCGCCATGCAGTAGCCGGCATAGTCGGTGGCGCCGGGAAAGACGTGACCCGTCCATCTGGCCACCATCTGAAGCACGATGATGACCAGGATGGCGATCATGAACCCGGCCGCAACGATGCCGCCCGTCAGGTAGAGACCGTCAAGCATCCGCCTGAGCGCCCGCCCGGCCGCCGGCATGGAAATCCCTCCCCGAGATCGTTCACCCGAACGAAACGGGCCGGAGAGCACTCTCCGGCCCTGCGTGCTGTCACATGCTCTTGTAGGCGTCGACGATCTTCTGGCCCTGCTCGCCGGCATTCTTGAGCCATTCCTTGGTCATCGTTTCGCCAATGGCCTTCAGTTCCTTGACCAGTTCGGGGCTCGCCGGAGCGACCTTCATGCCGTGCTCGCGCAGGCCGTCCAGCGTCTTCTGGGTATAGCCCTCCGCCAGCTTCAGGCCGTCGGCACGCGCCGTCTCGGCGCAGTCGCTCACCACCTTGCGGGTGGCATCGTCGAGCGCGTTCCAGGCATCCTTGTTGGCGAACACCGTGTTGCGCGGCAGCCAGGCGTTGACCTCGTAGAAATAGTTGAGCTGTTCCCATACCTTGCGGTCGTAGCCCGTGGCGCCTGAGGAGATGAAGGCCTCCGCCACGCCGGTGGCCAGGGCCTGCGACAGTTCGGCTGCTTCCACCTGCACCGGCAGCATGCCCGTCAGTTCGGCCATCTGGGCGGTGGTGGCGTTATAGGAACGGAACTTGATCCCTTTCATGTCGGCGACCGAGTTGACCGGCTTCTTGAAGTAGATGCCCTGCGGCGGCCACGGCACCGAATAGAGATAGACCAGGTTCTGGTCGTCGAGGACCTTCTCGATCGTCGGCCGTGCCACCTTCCACAGCTTTTCGGCGTCGTCGAACGACGTGGCGAGGAACGGGATGGAATCGACCCCGAAGATGGGATTCTCGTTCTGGTGGGCCGACAGCAGGCGTTCGCCGATCGGCGCCTGGCCGGTCTGCACCGCCCGCTTGATGTCGTTGCCCTTGAACAGCGAGCCGGAAGGATGGGTGATGATCTCCAGCTTGCCGCCCGTGCCCTTGGTGACGCAGGCGGCAAAGTTGGCGGCATTTTCCGAATGATAGTTGGAGGCCGCATAGGCCAGCGGCATGTCCCATTTGGCCGCCCACGCGGCGCTGGCGCTGACGGCGGTGAGTGCCGTGGCGGCGAGGATCATGGCAAGTCGCTTCATCGATTTTCCTCCCTCATTGGTTCGTTAAGGTCGCGTGCCACCCCCATTCAAACCGCGAAGCCCGCCCCGGTGCAAGCGCGATGATGCGGCAAGCGTTACAATTTGCGCTTGGGCTGCGTCGCGATATGCTTTGAGAAGTGAACGGCAGCGGTAATGGGGGCTCCCATGAAAGCCATCGGCGGCAAGGCGATCTACGGCGCATCTGTCGGCATTCTCATGCTGGACGCGCGCTTTCCCCGCATTCCGGGCGACATGGGCAACGCCCTTACCTGGCCGTTTCCCGTGCACTACAGGATCGTGCGTGGCGCCTCGCCCGAGCGGGTGGTGCGCCGCGGCGCCGAAGGCCTGCTGCCCGATTTCATTGCAGCGGCGAGAGAGCTGGTTGCCGACGGGGTCGACGGCATCACCACCAATTGCGGCTTCCTGGCGCTCTTCCAGGCGGAACTGGCTGCCGCCGTGCCGGTGCCGGTCGCCACCTCATCGCTCATGCAGGTGGGGCTGGTGAACCGCCTGCTGGGCCCCGGCCGCCGCGCCGGCATCCTCACCGTATCGGCTGCCGCCCTTACACCTGAGCACCTGGAAAAGGCGGGCGTCCCGCCGGATACCCCCATCGCCACCACCGAGGGCGGCCGTGAGTTCACCCGCGTCCTTTTGGGCAACGAGGAAGAACTCGACATCGAGGCCGCGCGCGCCGACAACGTGGACGCCGCCTGCGCCCTCAAGGCCGGGCACCCCGAGCTTGGCGCCATCGTGCTGGAATGCACCAACATGGTGCCCTATGCCGCCGACATTCGCGCCGCAACGGGCCTGCCGGTCTTTTCCATCGCGAGTTTTATCACCTGGTTCCAGGCGGGCCTCGTGCCGCGCCGCTTCACCGGCTGACGGCAGCAACGCCATGTCTGTGCGAATTTCCGTACAGGCAGGATTCGTTTTGTGATAAGGAAAGGCCAAGAACAAGAAAGGTGTGATCGTCGGCTTGGATGAGGTGTCTCATGGTCCGGCTTTTCTCGCATACTGTTCTGCACGGCCTCGTTGAAAATTCCTACGACGATGATCCCCTGCACCTGCATGGCCTGGATGAGACAGGACTTGCCGTTACCTCGGCCGACGATGGTGAGGATAAGCTCGTCAGCACGCCGGCGACCGGCACATCCAGCAGCCAGACCCTGAATTTCGGCGCTGCCGCTGCTGCTGCCCCGGACCCGACGGTGCCGTTCTTCCTGCTGGCTTCGGCCGACAGCAACGGCGTCGAGGCCAACAATCGCTCCTTGCACTCGGTGGTGTCGGCCAATGGCCGCTGGACGGCCTTTACTTCCGATGCCAACAATCTTGTGGCCGGAGACGGCAACGGCCATGCCGACATATTCGCGCACAACTTTGTCACCGGCGAGACGGTTCGGCTGGAGGTGCCGAGCAGCGATCCCGACTTGCGCGCCACCGGAATCTCCGCCGACGGCAACAAGATTCTTATCGATACATCGGCCTCGTTCTCGGCCCACGACACCAACGGCCTGCGCGACCTCTATCTGTGGGATCGCGACAGCGACACGGTGACGCTGGTCTCGCATGACGGGGCGGGCGATGCGACCGGTATTGCCGGTTCCGCCGTCGGAAACGCCGAATCGGCGCTGTCGGCCAACGCCAGCCTGGCGGTGTTCCGCGACTTTGCGACCGGCGGAATCCGGCTGTTCGATGCAACGACCGGCGATGTCACCGCCCCGGTCTCGGGCTTTGGCGGCGCCACGCCCAACGGCCAGTTCTCCGACCCGACCCTTTCGGCAAACGGGCAGTTCCTTGCCTTTTCCAGCACTGCCAGCAATCTCGTCGCCAGCGATCTCAATGACCGCCAGGACGTGTTCGTTCTCGACATGGCGAGCGGCAACATCGTTCTGGCATCGGTCGCCACCGACGGCACCCAGAGCGACGGCGACAGCAGCCGGCCGCAGGTCTCTGACAACGGCCGCGTCGTCTACGATTCCGTTGGCAAGAACCTGGTTTCAGACGACACCAACAACCAGAGGGACCTGTTCCTTACCCAGATCGACCCGGCTGACGACACGGTGGCGCAGACCATCCGTTACTCGCTGGACCAGAACGGCCACGAATGGACCAGTCAGAACGAAACGAGATTTGCCACCATATCGGCAGATGGAACCATCGTCGGCGGCGAGACCGACATGAACGACGACTTCTTCCCCGAGGCATCGTTCTGGCGCATTGAGAATGCGGCCGCTGCTTCAAGTGGCGTTAACGGGACCAACCTCGGTTCATTATCTACGCATGTATGGGACCTGAGTAGTTTGTTCCGCTCGTTTTTGGAAGGCGACGAACCTCACCTGTCAGGCAGTGGAAATGTGGCTACCCTCGATTCGAACCAGGCTCTGCTGCCGGTCAGCAACGACGAGTACAATATCTTTGGTCTGTCCGGCCTGCGCTTCAGCGAAGGCAACGATCAATACGCCTGCGCCAACATCCATACTTACGTGGACCCGCTGATCCAGACCAGCATCGAGGAGGGCGAATGCGTATTTGCCGGCGGCGGCGATGACTCGGTCAGGGGAACCGACCAGGCCAGCGAAATCATCGATCTGGGTGATGGAAACGATCTCGGCATCGGACTAAACGGCCCCGATTTCCTTATCGGTGGAAAAGGTAATGACAATCTGTTCGGCGACCTCGCCCCCGAATCCCTATACATTTGGATCGACTCCGGGCGGCAAAACGGCGGCTGCCGCGGTCGGAGCGCCGGGCAACGATACGCTCGACGGCGGTGACGGCAGCGACACCCTTCATGGCGGCGGCGGCAACGATCGGCTGCTCGGCGGCGCGGGGGCGGATTCGTGCAACGGCGATGCCGGCAATGACCGGCTGTTCGGCGGCACCGGCAGCGATACCCTCAACGGCAACGGCGGCAACGATACGCTTAGGGGAGAGGCCGGCAACGATCACCTGAACGGCGGTGCCGGCAACGATCGGCTGGCGGGCAACGGCGATGCCGATACCCTGTTCGGCGGCGACGGCAACGACACCCTGTTCGGCGGCGGCGGGGCCGACAATCTCAACGGCGGCAAGGGCTTCGATCAGACCAGCTATTATTATTCGACCGCCGCCGTGACGGTGGACCTGAGCACGGGCACGGCTCGGGCGGTCTGGCGGAGCGGCGATAGCTTGAGCGGCATCGAGGCGGTATTCGGCTCCAACCAGTTCGGCGATACCCTCATCGGGCGCGCCGGGACCGATGTCGGGCTGCACGGCAACGGCGGCGACGATTTCATCAAGGGCCTCAGCGGCAACGACTCGCTGTTCGGCGACAATGGCAACGACACCCTCATCGGCGGCTCCGGCGACGATCATCTGGATGGCGGCAAGGGCGGCGACAGCCTGGTGGGCGGCGGCGGCAACGACGTCATGACCGGCAGCGGCGGATCCGATATCTTCGTTTTCGCCGACGGTTTCGGCAACGACACCATCACCGATTTCTCGGGCAACAACCCGGAGAAGATCGACCTTTCGGGTGTCAGCGGCATCACCAGCTTCGCCGATCTCGTTACCAACCACCTGGAGGATCACGGCACGTTCGTGGTGATCGTCGACGGCACCGACTCGATCAGGCTCAACGGCGTCACCATGAACCACTTCGGTGACGGCCTTGCCTATTCGGCGGACGACTTCATCTTCTAGCGGGTCTCGCAGCTTCCGGCGGGCGACATCGCAAAGCCGGGCCCATGCAGCATCAGGTCGACAACGATCTTCCCCGGCCGGCCATCTCCGTCCTCGAAGCGGTGCGGGTTGAAGGCGATCCATACTTTCGAGAACCTCAACGGCTTCATGGAACTCTCCTCCTTCCGATACCGGGACGGCAATTGGAGATTGCCAGGTCGGAGCGCTCCGAAACGAGGGTGGCCGGTCACGGCAAGCATTTCTCGGGGGCAATACGCCGGCCCAAAATGCCATGCCCCGTCAGGAAGGAACGGTCAATATTCTGCTTGACCTATTGCGACCGCCACCGCAGTCTCCGGCCGATCAACTCTCTTGAATTCATACGAGATGCCCCGATGCCCCGATGCGCCGCATGACTGAAGATGTTGTCGGCATGGAGTTTGTGCTGATGCTGCCGGGGTTCTCGAACAGGTCCGCAGATGATATCGCCGGACGCACGCGAAATTCGGATTTCCAGCACTGAGATGATCGGCAGGCCGATGATCGCCGGGGACGCGCGTTGGATTTTCATCCACATTCAGAAATGCGGCGGCAATTCCGTGCGCAGAGCTCTCGGCACAAAGGTCAACGACCCGCACAAGCACTTCTTTGCCAGCGAGTTGCGCGACCTTTATGATGAAGACGTTTGGCGGAACGCTTACAAATTCTCCTTCGTGCGCAATCCCTGGGACAGGCTCGTATCCTGGTGGTCGATGATTGATGCCAGTCGACCAGCCCTGACGGCCGGACGGTCGCTCAACAATTTTCACCGCTTTGTCATTGAAAGGGCCGTCACTTTCGAGGAGTTCCTGGAGAACTGCGACAAGGAAATTGTCGATAGCGACGGACGGAAATGGATCTACCGCAACCAGCTCGACTATTTGACCGATTCATCGGGGAAAATGCTCGTCGATTTCGTCGGCCGCTTCGAGACGCTACAGCAGGACTATGCATCTATCTCCGGGCAGATCAGCGGCACCGCCGTGCCGTTTCCGCACGCCAACAGGTCGGCGCATCGTCCTTATACAGACTACTATACGCCGGCGATGGTGGAAAAGGTTGCAAGGCACTATCGTGCTGACATTGAAAGGTTCGGCTATGTTTTCGGGCAATAGGCTTTGAATTGACCGACCGTCGCGCAACCATGTCGCCTGGCGGCATGCCCGACCGCTTCCGCGACAGGCCGCGGGCTGATAACCTGACCGCCATGCTGGACTTCAGACGCTGTCGTTGGTCGCCGACGTTTCTGCATTTCGGATGATACGCATTCTCGCCGTCATATGTGTCCGGAATGAAGAAATCCATATCAGGCGATGCCTCGATGCGCTCGTCAATGACGGCATCGATGTGATCCTCATCGACAACGATTCTGAGGATCGCACGATCGACATCGCCCGCGATTACCTGGGCCATGGTCTGTTGTCGATCGGACGACAGCCGTGGCACGGTGCGTTCGACCTGAGCGAGCAGCTCGCAATGAAAAGAGCGATCATTGAGAACGCTGATCACGACTGGGTTATCCATGCCGACGCCGATGAGTGGCTCCGCCCGTGGCCAGCCGAAACATCGCTTGCAAACGCCATCCGACAGGTCGACGCTGAAGGATTCAACTGCATCGATTTTGACGAGATGGTCTTCGTCCCCAAGGCCGAAGACGATTTCGCCCATGATGGCTATGTCCGCGAGATGACGAACTATTATTTCTTTCGGCCCAGCAGCCCGCGGTTGATGCGCGCCTGGCAGCGCGACCTCGATGCCGACAGCCATAGCAGCGGCGGTCACCTCATCCGGGCGGCAAACCTTCGGCTGTGCCCAAGAAACTTCATCATGCGTCATTACATCGCGCTGAGCAGCGCGCATGCCATGAAGAAATATGTCGGGCGTCGCTATGCCCACGCCGACCTCGCCAAGGGCTGGCACGCCAGGCGGCGAAGGATCGCGCCTTCGGACCTCGCCTTTGCACAGTCCTCCTATATCAAGCAATTGCCTCGCTGGGACAGCCAGGATTTCGATCGCACGGCGCCCGCGCCAACGCATTTCTGGGAATGGCAGAAGCCTTCGGATGCGGCTCGGTGAGATGCCCCGCTCAGGTGCGCCGCGCAACCGGCGGGAAGCATTCCATCAACGCGGCGCGATCGATGCGCATGTCGTGAAGGCGCGCCCGGCCTGTCCACGGCTCGCAGCTTTTGCCGCTGTCCGGCAAGCAGGGCAACGTCTGGGGATTGTCGGCGAGCGAGAACCAGTCGTGAAACTTGAAGTCCTCGCCGAGCACCTTGTCGGACAGCTTCAACCACACATTGGGGATGCCGAGCGCCTCGGCGAAGACCAGGCCGTGCAGCGAGGAGCTTGCAACCGCCTCGCAGGCCGCGAGCTTCTGAAGGAAATCATCGGGGTCGTCGTGCACATTGAGATCGACGACCGCCGGATCGGCCAGGATCTGGCTTAGCCAAGGGTGTCCGCGGTCGACATAGTGCGCGACGACGCCGAGGCGGTGGGCTTTCGGTAAGTAGTGGTAGCGCCCAGGCGGCATTTCGGCGACGAGGAATCCAGGGTCGCCCAACGGAATGTCGCGTAACGCAAAGCCCTTCCTGCGCAATGCCGCGTAAGACAGCTTGCCGCGCAGCGCGCGCACGTTGGCCGCCGGGAACTCCGCCATCGGCAGCGAGCCGTGCAGCAGACCGGTTCCCCAAATCCTTGAATATGCATTTGCACGCTGCAGCAAGCTGCCGATCGCAAGGACATGTTCGTCTTCCTGGCCGGCGACCACGGCTTGCACGCCGAACAGCGCAGATATCAGCGGCAGGTTGATCCTGTCGCCGACATTGGCAATCCTGGTGAAGCAATGGACCGGGACGATCGGATTTGACGTCTCTTGCATTGTCGAGTTTGCCATCCGCTAGGCGGGTCGCTCCGCCGCGCCCGAATGGCGCGCGCCGGAAATCCGCCCGACCATTTCTCCGATACTGACAATGCGATAGTCCAATGCCCGGACCGCACTCACAAGCTGCGCAAAGCCTTCTGTGCTCCAGGGCTCGAATCCTTCGTCCAGGCTATGAAAGCCGAGGATCGTCCACGTTGTATCCGGGACATCGCGATCCAACTGATTGATGACGCTCTGCAGATGCCGCTGCCTTACCGCCCAGCTCCGCAGCCTGAATGGATCAGTCCCCGCGACGAGCGAATTGTAGAAGACCCGGTCATCGGAGCGTTTCGTCAAGAACCCGGCCGCGGAGAACCCGAATTGTGCCGGGTCAACGCTGGAGAAGCTGTTGAAAGGATAGCAGAAGACGTACGGGCCATCATGTATCTGACGGATCACCGCAAGCGAATCCCGAAATTCGACCATCTGCTGCTCGTTCGACAGCTTACGGAAATCGGGATGTGAAACGCTGTGGGAGTGAACGTCATGTCCCTGTGCGGCAAACGCGCGCCATTCGCCGATCGAACCGAAGTCAGCACCCTTCAGGGCGTCGATGTGATCAACCGGCACAGTCCCGCACAGCCGGCCCGTCACGACAAAGAAACTGGCGGGGCTCGGGGCAAGCAGCGCCACGGCCTTCCGGGCGCCGACGATCATGCCGTCGTCGAACCTGAAGGAAAGGAACCGCGCCATCGAGCAAATATCCCTCCCTCATCCGCACATTTCCGGGTGGAAATATTGCGATCGGCAAGTCCCGCCCGTGTCCCGCCCTACCTGACTCCAGCCGCGATCCCGGCTCGGGCGGGGCGACTACCGCTCCGCGCGACGAAACTCAAACAGGCATTCGCGACGCCGAGCCTCGATCACATGCGCTCGAACAAGAGCAAAATCATGATCAGCGAAAAGCTTATAGAGTTGATCGCGATCAAAATGCGTCACCCACCCGTTGGAGAGTCGGGATTCAACGTCCTGTTCGTTCGACGACAGGTTGTAGCTCACAATGGCTTGCCGATACTTGTTCCGCAACGCATTGGCCAGGTCTTCCGGCGCATAGCTGTATTCAAGCACCCCCAGCAGGGCGCAAGCGTCCGCATCGGGCAAACGGGCGAGGTCGGCGGGCTCGTTCACGTCCAGGACAACACTCCGGTCATCGCGCCGGGCAAGATCCACGGGTATGTAACGCTGGCGGATGTCCAGATATCGCTCGAGAGTCATGCCGCCGCACTCAAGGTCGGCGACCGAGCCGGCACCCGTGAGCCATTCGGCGGCGGTCTTTGCACGCCTCCGCCACAGTTCTCCGAAATCTGACGCGATCTTCGCCCATCGGGCCATGAGCGGTCTTCCCGCCGCGATCGCCTCGCGGACGAGAGCGACACGCTCCTCCATGCGCAAGCGGTAGAATTCCTCTTCCATTCGAATCGCGGTCCTTCCCTGCAAGAGGATTGACGCCGTCGTCATCCATCGTCCTTGGTCAGGATAAGAACATCGTCGTCGAGCGCCCGGTCGCCATGCGGATAGGCCACTCGCGCGCAGCTCATCGTCAAGCCGAGTTCCGCACCCAGGCTCTGCAAGCGTTCACGGTCGAGCACCCTGAACCTGGCGATGGCCGGATCCAGTTGCGCTCCCGGTGTGTAGGAGCGGGCCGTATTGCCGCGCCAGCCCCACCGCACGCCGCTTTCAGTCGTCATCAGTGTTCCGCCCTTGTTGAGGATTGATGCGAGGAACCGCATCATATCTAAGAAATGTTTCTCACAGCAGGCATACGACTTGAGCATCGTATCGACGATGATATCAAAATGACCTTCAATCAGCGGATACATGCGTGGATCGTACTTGTTCATCAGGATGGCGGTGGCTTTCCCACTCTTGCCACACGTCTTGCGGAACAACTCAATCTCCGGATGGCTGATCGTGATTCCCACATACCCCGCCAGCCCAGCCGCGAACGTGACGAACAGCGAGCTGTTTCCTATGCCGATGTGAAGCAACCGTTTGCCCACATACCGTTGAGGTTGGGACTCAAGAAGCGCAATGATCGCCGCTTCCGCTCCGCTTGTCGGCTGCGATTCCCAACTCGTTATTGTGTGCTCGGAGGTGAGGTCGTATGGGCCACCGCAATCAAGAAAGAAATCTTCAGCCATCCGCGCGCCAGATCGTCATTCTCGGCCACCGCCAATGGCAAAATACTCTCATCGCTCGTCTTGGCTGTCCAGCGCCTTGTCGGAAGACGTTGACTGTCGGACCAGGCGTCCCGGAGCGGCCATTGCCTTCAGGCGGCGCCACTCCATCCGAGGGCCATAGTTCATGCCGATGAGGGTAACCGGAATGCGATGGCCTCATCGCCCGTCGCGACAGGGCCCGTATTGTTGGTTCTGGCGATGGCATGGAGCCGACCTCGATGATCGCCCGGAAGCCTTCCTCGCTATTTGGCTCGTAGTTGCCGCGAGACTCCTCCGCATCGAGCTCGTTGCGCGGCGTGTCAGGCGATTGCGGCCACGCGGTGAACAACCCGCCCGGCTGGATTTCATGCATTGCGGGGAAACTCGGATCGCGCTGCGGCCGCGAAACCGGCGCGCCCGCAGTCGGAAAATATCGGCAAGGCGACTATCCGGTGCCCGAAAACGAAGCAGAGGCCGGCGCCTGGGCACCAGCCTCTGATCGTGTTGGTCGGAGTGGGCAAATTCGAACTGCCGACCCCCTGCTCCCGAAGCAGGTTGCCTGTACCTCATCGGACCATATCGGATTGGAAATTTAGCAAAATATCTCGACTTTTGGCGGGCAGATTGTCCATTATCGTTTGATACAATCTTTTTTGATCCGGTGCATTCTGGTACCCATTTGGTACCCATGATATTTGAGGCAGGAAAACCGCCCATGCAGGTTAGGCTGACAGACCGTTTCGTGGACACGGCAAAGCCGCAAACGGGATCGGATAGGACCGACTATTGGGACACAGCCAAAGGGAGCCGTCTGGGTTTGCGGGTGTCGGCTCGTAGCAGAGTGTGGTTGGTCATGTACCGTCGCGCTGCAGATGGCACAAAACGTCGCTACAAGCTTGGCTCCTATCCTTCTTTGTCTCTTGAGCAAGCTCGTAAGGCGGCAATCGCTGTCATGGCGAAGGTTGGACAGGGACTGGACCCAGCAGGCGAGCGCGAGGTGATCAAGGCGGAAAGTTCGTTTGCCGACCTCGCGGCCGATTACATCGCGCGATATGCCAAGCAGAACCGGCGCTCATGGAATGAGGATCGGCGGAGGCTCGAAAAGTCAATCCTGCCAGCCATCGGAACGATTCGGATGGGGCAGGTTTGTGCTGCCGACGTAATCCGGTTGCACGACACGGTGACGGCTCGGGGCGCTCCTGTTGAAGCCAACCGGCAGGTGGCGCTTGTGCGCTGCATCTACTCATGGGCGATAGGTCGCAGGATGCTTTCAGATAATCCGGCCGAACGTCTCGATTGGAATCCGGAACGCTCACGCGATAGGGTGTTGAACGCCGATGAGCTTCGCCAGTTTTGGCTCGGGCTTGATGATGCCGGCATGACCCCTGCAACGCGGCTTGCACTCAGGCTTCTGTTGGTGACGGGCCAGCGGGCCGGTGAAATCACCGGCTGCAGGGTCTCGGAGATCGACTTGGAGCGGATGCAATGGTCCATCCCCGGAAACAGAACAAAAAACGGACTGGCGCATTCTGTGCCGCTTTCGCAGTGGGCTTGTGATCTGTTCAGGCAGGCAATCGATGATTGCGATGAAGAGTATGTTTTTCCGGCGCGCAAAAGCGGTGGAGCAATGACACGACGCGCTTTGTCCCGCGCGGTGTCGCGTAATCTCGCAACATTGGGGCTGGCGCACTTCACTCCTCATGACCTGCGGCGAACGGCGGCCTCGCAGATGGCGGCAGCGGGTGTGGACCGGCTTGTGGTCGGCAAGGTACTCAACCATGCGAGCATTGACCGCGATACAGTGACCGGGATGGTTTACGACCGGCACGGTTATGAGCCGGAGAAACGACGAGCTCTAGAAAAATGGGCCGAACGGCTTGCAACGATTGTCGGGCACGAAATGCCAGATGTGACGGTTGCGGCCCTTCGTTAGACCATCGCCATGCTGGTCAGTGGATGCATGTGCCCCGCGGGCTATCCAATGGATGATTGTTCAACCAAATTGCGCTTGCCCTCCGCAGGCAGAGGCCACAGGTTCGAATCCTGTTGGCTGCGTCAACGATTTCAATAGCTTATGAAAAACCGCCCTTCTCAATTTCGAGAAAATAGGCACGTCGTAACCACGACAACGCTGTGCGACACCTCTTGCGCCATTTGTCGGGGGCTGATCTAAGCGCTGTAATCGCTCGCGGCGGCTCTCTCGTATACCTCACTCACTGTTGCAGCTGACATCACGACCGCTCGCCTAATGAGGTGCACGACTCTCACTTGCCGACGCCGTTACCCCATTTTTGCGCCCGCCGCAGATGCCTTTGCTCCAGAGCAAAGGCGAAATCGATCTGCCCCAGCGCGCCGTCGTAGGGACGCCTTAGATAGCCGACGATGTCATAAAGCTCATAGCCGTGCCCCGTCATGAAAGCGACGATCTCGCTGGCTATCGGCGTCCCCCGCTTGAAGTGGTAGAGCGACGTCTCGAGAATGAACAATTCGGTCCTGCCGAACAGGTCGGTTGCGCCTTTCAGTGCCTCCAGTTCAAAGCCTTGGATGTCCAGTTTTACGATGTCCGGCTGAAAATCGGGAGCATCGTGGACAACGCTGTTCAGGGTAACGACTTGCGTGCGACGTTGCCGACCTTCATCCAGCGCAGGCAAGCTGTCGGGAAGAAGAAAAGAGCTGCTGGCCAGTTGTGGAGCAATGACCTGGCTTAGATAGCCCTCCTCGCTGCCGACCCCCGCCTTGATGCAACTGCAGTTTCCATGCTCCTCACAAAGCTGGTCAAGCAACGGCTGCATTTCGTCCAGAGGCTCAATGAGGATGTATCTGGCCCCGGGAAACACCGACAGCGCCATTCGAGTCCAGCGGCCTCGGTTCGCCCCAACGTCGATGATACCGCGTGGCGCGAAACCGCGCGCCTTTACGTCCTCGAGAAAACGCCTGATTTTTCCTATGGGCCGGTCCTGCGAGCCCGGCTCCGGCTCCCGTGCAGTTTTCCGCTCCATAACAGCAATAATGGGACAGGTGCGCAGGACAGGCAAGAACGGAATTGCTGCTCAGGCTGCCTGAAAGGTAAGGGGCAGCAGTGTAGGTTTTGAGTATTCGCTCAGTGCGCCGCTAAAGCATACCGAGTGCGTTCTTGCCCGTCTTGGTCGTAAGGATGTATCGAAATTGCTCCCGCTGTGATCCCTCAGTGGCTGAGGGGCGACAGGCTTCGGTTCGCTTTGGGGTTGGCTTCCGTGAGGTCATCAGATGGCTTCAGAGACTGCGTGAGCCGGATGGAGCCCGACAAGATGGGCGGGCACCGACCAAAGAAAATTGCTGGCACCGATGGCGACTGGCCCATCGAACGTTCCCGCGGCTCAAATTCCACCTTACGAGGCCTCGTGTCGAAGAAGTGCTCGATGGAGACGGGGTCTAACGACTATTTCGGCAGGAAGAGGCGCCTGGCGCCGGCCTTGCGGATAGTGCGGTCAATGGCCTTTCTCTTGCCGTTCTCGTTGCATTCCTCGTGACGCTTGTCGGTGGAGGTCTTCATCACGCGAACGGCATTGCCGATCAGGTCAGCGAAGAGCTACTGGCATTTAGGTCCGGGGCACATCGGGCAATTGCCTTATTGTCACGTCCCATGACGCAGTGTCACAACTCCGCAGGCCCTCCTTGAACGATTCCATCACCTTCCATAAGGCCTCATGACCATTGCCGGCTTCAACGGTATGGACTTCGACGGGCGGTTCGCCTACCGGTCCAAATGCTACTTCGAAATTCGGCATAAAACCTCCAACACCCCAACACTTGATGACACGAGATCCTGACGGTCAGAGTAATTGCGATAGCGATTAGCGTCTCCTCGCTGGTGTTGAAATTGCTTCGACTCACGCGATGGGTGGCGCGCCATCCCCAATCGTCAGTTTCTGTGCCTGTTCCAGGAAGGCTTCCCAGTTCGGCGGATCTAAGCCAAGGGATTCTGCAAGACCTCTGACAAGCTCAACGTCAACGATGCCGCTCGGATTCAACGGCTTTGCCATAGAAAATACCTCATTCCAGTACATGTTAAAAAACTTGCAGATTTGAGTGCCCTCTAGCCGTAGATCGTATTGACTTTCATGGAAATGTCCTGCCCATGAATTGATTAAAATGAATACATCATCATCAAAGAAATGCCCGCCAATCGCTGGAATAACCTCATGTGTATTAATTATCAACGATCTGACCCGATAACTGGTTTCTTTAAGTTGAATCATATTCATTAATACTTCTTGTAGGCGTCGCAAATCATAAAAAATTTCGACTCGTTCAACTTCTATTGTTCCCGCCAAAAGCCGACGACGGAGCGTATTGCGCCATTCTAGGCCGTAAAAGGCGGGCGTTACGGTGGGCGATCCAAGTCGCAACGTTCTAATCCGCCTCCGTGCCGTCTCCGCAAGATGCGCAAGCACTGTGGGACGCTGCGATCTGCTTTCGAGAAGTTCAGCTGCCGCAGGTAGGTCCTCATCAGTCTCATGGGCGCCCTCATCGCCCAGGGTGAACAGAGAGGCCACACTGGCGTCAAGTATCCGAGAAAGGTTGAGCCGTGCATTTTCCCTCGGAAGATGCCGTCCCGTCTCCCAACCCGCAAGCGATGTCAGGTCAACACTTACGAAGTCCGCAACTTGCTTGCGGCTCAAGCCCTTGGCGACACGCCGCTTCCTCAGTCGCCGACCAATCGCGGCGTATGGGCGTTCAACTCTTAGTCTCCGTCATCAGTGTTGACCTTGATGACTGATCGGCGCCAGCTTAGCGCAATCCAGACAAAAATTTCTCGGAATTTCAACGTTTACGTCATGAGCCACTTGGCTGGATCATCCCCCACTATCGCGATCATAATAACGTACAATCTGGCGTTGGGGAATGCGACAATTCAAATTTATTCAAATTCCATCATTTATACATATAATTCAAATATATTCACAATTTTACACATATGTGCCCATCAAATGCATACTAGAAGAGTGAATTGGCGTGTGCACTGATAGAGACAGTGCCTCTTCGCCTAATCGGCGTCATCGGGGACGAAGCCCGGCAAGGGCAGGCAAGGAAAACCATACAAGGTGGGAGTGCAGTCATGTCCGTATTCACGCTAACGTCCGGAACCGACAATTTCCTCGGCAGTCCAACGACTGCGGACTATTTCAGAACGACCGTCGCAAACCTAGACTCCAGCAACTCGCTCAACGCGAATGGCGGCGGCAAGGGCGCGTTGAATTTCTTGGATTCCGGAACGATTTTGGCGTCTCAGTTCGGTCCTGGAATCTCGGGCATCAACATAATCAATTTGACTCAGAATGGCACCACGCTGTTCCTCGATAACCAGATACTGAACCAGACATCGACATCGGCCACGCCGGGGAACCTGAGGGTCAATGCCCCCGCAGCTGGAGGTGCCATCGTCGATGCGACGGCCGTGGGTGATCCGTCAGCTCCGCTTCTCATGCACAACTACCAGCTTGCCTTCTTCGGTGGAACCGGCAGCGACACGCTGATCGTCACTGCAGACACCATCAACAACAATGCCTTTCGCTTCTACGGCCAAGGCGGCGACGACACCCTTCTCGTTGAAGGCGGTGGTAGCGTCGACCTGAACAACAGCGTCTTCTTCGCAACGAAAATACAGGTCACTCTGGACGGCACTGACCAGTTTTTCGTTCAGATGCGCGATGGCGGCGGCGTCATCAACATGGGCGGCTCCAGCGACACCGTCGTGATCGGTGGCGTGAAAGGTGTCGACACTTTCAATTTCGGCGCGGCCGGGCAGATCGCCACGGGCGGCACTGGCACGAACTTCTACAATTTCGACTCGTCCACCTTCTGCGGCTCCAGCGTCCAGGGCGCCGGGTACTACAACACCGTAGATTTCAATGGTGGCGGGATCTTCAGCATCGGTGATGACTGGGGCCTGAATCTCTCTGGCGTGCAGGCGATCAGAATTGACAGCAGCGATACGGCGCTTTTCGTCGACGACTGGAATTCCTACAAGATCTCTGCCGGCAACGGCAACAACGTCTTCGATCTCCACAGCGCAGGCGGCCACACGGTGCTGACCTCCGGCAATGGCATGAATGATGTCATTCTCGGCTGTTCCACGCAGAAAATCACGCTTGGGACCGGAGTGAACAACGTCTTCGTCAGCGAGCATGACCTGAAGTCGTGGTCGGTTCTCAATGGCGGCTCGGGTGACTCAAACACCCTCATCGTCACGCCCGGGAGCTGCGATCCTTTCTACAGCCTCGACCCCGCCAACGGCCATCAGATCACCACCACCTTCGATGAGTACGGCCCGGCCTGCCCGGATGGCTGCTGGGTGCACATGGGCCAGCATGTCGTCGGCTTTTCGGTTGTGGACTTCAGCTATTTCCTGAAGCATGCGCGCTTCGTCGCTAACGACACCGCAGGGCTCACCGTCTACGGTTCGACCAATGGCGGCGACTGCGTCGTGCTGAATGCCACCTCACAGAATTATGACGGCAATCACAATTATTTCGACGGGCCGACCTGCAGTAACACGGTTGTCCTCAACGCCGGCGGGCTCGATGCCGGCGTGATGCTGAACGGCGGCTTTGAAAGCGACTGCAATACCCTGGTGCTGGCCCAGGCAGGCACCTACAACTTCCCCGGCGCGACCATCAGCAATTTCCTGAACGTCAAGGTGGAGAGCACGGATACGAACCTGCAGCTCGACAACAATGGCACGGGATCGAATGGCGGCTATATCGTCAAGATCGATGCTCATTGCGATGCTGCGATCAACGACGCCATCATCGGCGGGGCGGGCGACGACATCTTCAACATCTGCAGCTCGGCAGACAGTGTCGCCTTCACGGGCCTCCTCAATGGCGGCGGCGGTACCAACGAGCTCAATATCAATCACGGCAACGTCGACCTGACCGGGATGGTTCTCTCCAATCTCGCATCGATCGACATCAACTCGGCCGACGCCTCCCTCGTTCTGACCAGCGCCCAGATCACTGCGCTCAACGCTCAGCCCAGCGGCTTCACGCTCTCCGATGATGTCGGGGCCGATCTCACCATCGACGTTTCCGGGACGAGCTTCAATCTTGCGGATCTGCATCTGGAGAACTTCGGCAGCAGCGGGATCGCGATCGTCGCCAACAATCTCGGCGACACGATCTACGGCAACAACGAAGTGGCCGGCCCGGTCCTGATCGAGCTTGGCCACGACTCGACCCACAGCGACTGGGTCAATGCCGGCAGCAATGCCACGACGGTGGTTGCGGCGGCGGATTCCGGCATCAACTCGGTGCTGATCGCTGGCGATGGCAACGATACCTTCAGGTTCGGTACCGACGGCCAGACCATGGTCACTCAGGACTCGATCCTTGGTCCCTCGACCGGCTTTCTCACCGTGGAGGTCGTCGATGGCGCGACGGTGGACTTCACCGGAGCCTATCTGCAGGGTGTCGAGAAGTTGACCATCGACGCGAACGCAACGGCCATCTTCACCCTGGGGGAACTGCAGGCTCTTCCAACCCTAACCCTCAATCCCGGATTGGTGATCGATCCGCCTGCCGGCGCCACACTGGACGTCATTGCAGACAACAATGTTAGCAACACGCTTGTGGATAGCGATCTGCTTACCTTCTCGGGAAGCGTTGTCGTGGACGTCACGGGTGTCAACAATGTCGGGCCACTGCCGGGCGTGGTGGTCGATGTTTCGGGGGTCAGCATCGCCAGCGACGTCACGGTGCTTGCCAACGACAGCGGCTTTGAGACGATCAAACTTGGCGACGGCGCCAAGAACGTGGTGGTCGGTACCGGCGTGAACGACATCATCGGCGGCGCTACGGGAACGCAGCACGCCATCTTCAATGCCGACAAGACGTCGTTCGACATTTTCGACTCGGCCGGCGCGATCTCGGTCCTGGACTTCCATGCAAACGTGAATCTGGAAGGTGCCACCTTCACGGTGCATGGCTCGCCGTCCTTCCCGCTCGACGTCACGGCCAACATCGACGAGGGCAAGACGGTCACCATTGCCGCGGCGGATGTGTCGGGTATCCACAGCGGACTGAAGGTGAATAACGGCACCACTTCGCCGACGCTGAATGCCCATGCGGTGTTCAACATGGGTACGGCAGGCAAGGTGATCCACACCTTCCTCCAGTCGAGCGTGGTGGTCGGACCGACAGTCTCATCCTTTGTCGATGAGACGATCAACGGGACCGGTGCCATCGATACCATTACGCTCGACACGCTGGGCATCATGACGGCCGTCAGCGCCGGCGGTGGCAGTGACGCGGTCAACGTGGTCGGAGGGCTCAGCATCTGATTTGGCGGATTCGTTCGATGGCGGTGGCGGGATTGACACGCTGTACACCATGACGAATGCAGCTGATTTCCGGGGATCCACCATTACGTCGTTCGAGAGCTTCGACAACACCACGACCGCGACGTTCTTCTCGCGGCAGTTGGACGGCTCGACCTTCGACAACCATGCGACCCTGAATGTCTATGTCGACGAGCTCACCCATAACTTCTCGTTGCGTAACGTGTCGGTCGGGCCGGTCACCGGTACGGCCAATCTGCTCCTCAATGACTACAGCGGCACCGTCAATATCTTTGCCGACAACGCCGGCGACACGATCATTGCGGGTGTCGGCATCGAGAACATCACCGATGGGATGGGGGCCGACACGATCCTCGCCGGCACGGGAGCGGATACCGTCAATATCACCGGAGGCGGTGCCGATCAGATCTTCGGTCGAGAGCGGTGGTGCGTCGATTGACCATCAACTTCAATGCGCCGACCTCGTCTGCCGACCAGTGGGAGGTCAAGGACCCGCCGTGCAGGACTTCGCCCTGGCCAACGGCACCATCAACTCGCAGGGTGAGGCGACGATCATCAACGTCAACGGCAACACCGACTTCACCCAGGCGTCCCTGACGCTGGCCACCGGGACAGTGGTCAACGTTGCAGCCGACACGAGCGTCGCCTTCACAGATACGCAGCTCGTGGCCCTCTACACTGGTGGCAGCAGCCTGCACGCCCTTGCCTCCTCATCGAACCTGGTCATCGATGTGACGGCCGCCAGTTTTGCCCCGGGCGTGCCCGTGCCCGCCTGGACGGGTAGCATGACGCTCGACAGCAACTCCGCCTCGGGCCAGACCATCGACGCCAGCGGTCTCAATGGCAACTCGTTCGAGGGTACCGGGCACGGTGTCTACATCTACGGCGGCACGGGCGGCGATATGATCATCGGGACCAACAACGCCACAGGCGCAGACTATCTGAACGGTGGCGGCGGCGACGATATCATCTTCTTCAAGGGCGGCGACGCCATTGGGGATACGGTCGACGGCGGCACCGGCAACAACACCATCGAGATCGCCGGTGGCGCGACGAACGACTTCCATAGGAATGGGGACAGCGCCATCACGAACATCCAGACGGTCCAGCTCGATGCCGGCGGCTCGATGACGACGGTGACGGTGATCCTACGATCAGATCCTGGCCGATCAGGCCTCGATCGGCGGTCCCCTGAGCGTGACCAGCTCCGGCGGAGATCACGACTACCAGTTCGTGGTCACCGATAGCGGCGACGTCGATCTTTCGGGTCTGAACGTCAGCGGCTTCACGGCCAACGTGCCGGGCCACACGGCGGCGATCCATCTGATGGACACGAACACGACCAGCGTGACCGTCTACGGTGCCGAGAACGGCTTCGCGGCATCCACGTCGGGCGACATCCTCGAAGTTGCCGGACTGGGAGATTCGGTGCGGCCGGGGACGGGTAATGATCTGGTGATCTTCGGCGTCGCAGAACGTCGCCAACGACGTTCAGGTCCGCTCCAGCTGACCTGGGTACGGCGACGGCCGCGGACGGATCTGTCCCGTTGTCTCTGGAAGGCGATCTGGTGAGAGGTATTGCCGATCACAACGGCTATGTGGACCTCTCGGGCTTTACCGGGGTCCAGTCCGGTGTGAACAGCACGCCGACTCATGGCATCGATCTTGCCGGTGGCAGTGGGTTTGCAAGCTACGGCGTCGTCGAGGATGACAACATCATCACAAACACCTTCATCACCGGCGATGGGACGAGCGAGAGGATCTTTGCCGCGGGCGTCTACAACGCCGCCCAGGAGGTCGCTGCGAATTTCACGGACACGGGCACCAACAAGGGGTTCGTCACGGTCTGGGACAACAACAGCGACTACGCTCTCTTCCAGGTTGATCACAATTTCGCCACGCACGGATCGACGATCGGTCTTGATGAAATAAAGCTGGTCGGCGTGTTTGACACGATTGCTGCCATGGCACCGGTCATAGCGACGTGATCGACAATTGCGACGACCAGCACGGCGCTGAGTGCACTGTCCTTCCACATCCACGCGTGACGGATCGGGAAGTGAGAGTGGAGTTCTGAGATGAGTGAGTTGGAAAGGGGCGCCGCCGAGGCGGCGCCCCGCCTTGTTGCCCTTAATCCCAAGCAGCATGGCGGACTTCGATTGAACATGGCCCGACGGTATGGGCCGGCGCGTCTGATGTCGGCAGTGCCGGTGATGCTCACCGAGCTGAGCGAGGCATGTGCCCACTATCCCGTCATGTTCGTCGGCGAGGAAAATCCCATGCTGGTGGCGATCACGGGTTTTCGTGAAGGCGAGAATCTGTTCGTCAACCCGGACGGATCCTGGGCGGATGGAGCCTATATCCCGGCTGTCCTTCGCCGCATGCCTCTGGTGCTCGGCCGGACGGACCAGCCGGACAATCTCGCGGTTCTCATCGACGAGGGCTTCGATGCGCTTTCGACCACGCGCGGCGAGCCGCTTTTTGACGGCGACCAGCCGACCAAGATCACCAGTGATCTGATCGAGCTTTGTCGCGAGGTGGGTGGCGCCAAGGAGGCAACGGATGCCTTCGTCGCCGCCGTGCAGGCCGAGGGCCTCCTGGCGCCGAAATCAGTTTCATTTACGATTCCAGGCAGGGGGCAAACCGTGGTGCAGGGATTTTCAGCCGTCGACCCCGCAAAGCTGAACGGACTTTCCGACAGCACGGTTGTCGACTGGTATCGGCATGGCTTCATCGCAGGCCTTTATTACCATCTTGCGTCGGTCGGCCGTTGGGGACTGCTGATCCGGCGCTCCCAGGCGGTCGCGGAGTCCGGGCCCGACAATGTTCGCTCGCATTAGCGGCAGGAAGCAGGCGAGGGAACAACCGTTTCAGCGTCGCGGCTCAAGCGCCGTGACGGAGCGTCATATCTGGAGAACTTTTTTTGGCTCTCCCGGCCCGGTGCTCGCCGTCTGCTTCACGAGCATGTGGATGAACCTGCTCTTGCTCGTGCCGCCGCTTTTCATGATGCAGGTCTATGACCGCGTCCTGACGAGCCGGAGCTCGACGACGCTGTGGCTGATGATGGGGGCGGCACTCGGCCTGATCGTGGCCTTTGCCATCCTGGATGACCTGCGCAACCGTTTGCTCATCCGGGTCGGTGTGCGCATCGATGCCGACCTGCACGAGCGCGTCTTCGAGGCCATCTTCTGGCAGAATTTGCGCCGGCCGGAGGCGTCGCGCGCCCGCGTGCTTCAGGAGATCCAGACGGTGCGGAACTTCGTGTCGGGCCAGGCGCTTGTGGCATTTTTCGACCTGCCCTGGACCCCGCTCTACATTTTGATCTGTTGGGCGGTCGATCCGATACTGGCGCTCATTGCTGTGATCGCGGCTGCCGTCTCGCTGTCGCTGACCGTGCTCATGGAATTCGCCACCCGCCCCTCTCTGGATACGGCGACGCGTCATTCGATGGCGGCAAACACGATCGCGGACGCCAGCTTGCGCAATTCGGAAGTCATCGAAGCGATGGGTATGCTGTCCAGCCTGATGCGGCGCTGGACGGCAGGGTATCGTCAAGCCATCGTCCACCAGTCGCGGGCCAGCGACCGCGCAGCGATCTTCAACGCACTGGCCAAAGGTGTGCAGCAGGCGAGCTATATCGTGACGCTGGGGATTGGCGCGGTGCTCGTCATCGATGATCGGATCACGCCAGGCCTGATGATCATCACGTCGATGGTCGTCGCGCGCGCACTTATGCCCATCAATCAGCTGGTGGCTTCGTGGAAGAGTTTCGTAGCGGCTCGCGGGGCGGCGAAGCGTCTGGCTTCCCTTCTCGAGGAGCGCGGCCGCAGGCTCGTCGAGAAGATGGCGCTTCCGCCTCCGGAGGGAAACATTCTTGTCGACCGCGTCGTCGTGGCGCGCGGGCCGGGCGTGCCTCCCATTTTGAAGGGCGTCCATTTCGATGTTCCCGCCGGTATGCAGGTCGGCGTCATCGGCCCGTCGGGTAGCGGTAAGACGACGCTGGCAAGGGCGATCCTCGGCCTCGTGCCCCTGGTCCAGGGTGTAGTCCGGTTGGATGGTGCCGATGTGGCGATGCTCAATCGGGAACGGTTGGGCCCGTACATCGGGTATCTGCCCCAGGATGTCGAGTTGTTTGACGGATCCATTGCCGAGAACATTGCCCGCTTCGGCCCGATCAACTCCGATGCAGTCGTCGATGCCGCCAAGGTCGCGGGGGTTCACGATCTGGTCCTTTCGCTATCGGCGGGCTACGACACCCGCATCGGTGAACAGGGCGCTGTCCTGTCGGCGGGTCAGCGACAGCGCGTTGCCCTTGCCAGGGCCGTATACGGGAACCCTCGGCTGATCGTGCTGGACGAGCCGAATTCAAACTTGGATACGGACGGAGAGCAGGCCCTCCATCGGGCGCTGCTTCTCTTGCGAGAGCGGCGCGCCACGGTCATTGTGATCGCTCATCGTTCAAGCATTCTTGGAAATCTCGATCGCATCGTTGTTCTACGGGACGGCGCAATGGAGACCTATGAGGCGACTGCGGAATTGATGCCCAAGCTGATGCGTCCGGTAGCGGGGCAGCGACAGTCATGAATTCGAGAGCATTGGCCAGTGCGCGGCTCGAACTGGATCAGCCCGAAGTGGAGCTTCCGACCTCGGTTCGGGCCACGACGCTTGCTGCTCTCCTTGTTGTTTTCGCTGCACTTGGCGGAGCCATCGCTTGGTCAGTGACGGCCCCCATCGCCAGCGGCGCGGTGGCAAGCGGGGTGGTGATCGTTCAATCGCACCGAAAGACGATCCAGCATCGTGAGGGGGGTACGATCCGAAAGATACTTGTCCACGAGGGCGACTTCGTGACCGCCGGACAAGTCCTGCTGGAGCTCGATGATAGGCAACTGGAGCTCTCCTATGCCGTTCTGCGGGATCGATACAACCAGGATCGTGCCCTTAGCGCTCGCCTGATAGCGGAGCGAGATAAAGCGGATAAGGTCGATTTTCCTTCGGACCTCGTTGACCGAGCCAGGACAGACAAAAACGTTGCCCAGGTTCTTGTCGCGCAACGAGAATCAGTTTGAAGCGCGAAAATCGAGTCGTCTGGGTACAGAGCATCTCTTGCGGCAGAAGATCGGAGAACTTGATCAGCAGATAGCGGGCCTCGAAGCACAGGCTGCTTCGAAGGCTGCCCAGCTTGTTTTGGTGAACGATCGGCTCGAAGGCCTGCAGGCATTGCTCAAGAAGGGCCTGGTGCCGAAGCCGAACGTGTTGGCTGTCGAGAGCAGTCGGGAGGATCTGACAGGCAGTCGGGCGCAGATAGAATCTCAGATATCGGTAGCGAAGCAGACGATTGATGAAACCGAAACCCAGATCATCCAAAGCGAGCATACGTTTCAGGAGGATGTCGCCGAAAAACTGCGCCAGGTTATGCTGGACGCATACGACATAAGTGACCGTATGGCCGCAATGCAGCATTCGATCGACAAGCTCAAGATCCGTTCTCCAATAGCAGGTCAGGTAGTTGGGCTGGCGGTTCACACCATCGGCGGAGTCGTTTCTGCCGGGGAGAACCTGATGGATATTGTGCCTGTCGCCGACAAACTCGAGATCGATGCCAAGGTATCGCCAACTGAAATCAACTATGTGAAGGTGGGTTTGCCAGCGGAGGTGCGCCTGAGTGCGCTTCGACAGCGGGTGACCCCGACCCTCCATGGAAAAGTGATATCTGTTTCGACCGACGTACTTGTCGATGCGGCCACGCACCGCTCCTACTATGCTGCAAGAATAGAGATTCCGAAAGCCGAGCTTGATCGGCTTGGCGATAGCAAACTTCTTGCGGGCATGCCGGCGCAAGTTCTCATCAAGAACGGCGAGAGAACAGTCCTAAATTATGTAATAGGTCCATTAAAAGATGCAATCTTCAGTAGCTTTCATCAAGATTGATAACACAAGAATTCGATTTTATAGAATAAGATTATCATATAATGTCAAAAATATTATAATTATATGAATTATTATTCATTAAATAAATGATATGCGTTATGAAAGGGTACGATAATGCTTGAAATATTAATTTCTTCAATAGTATTTATAATTGTATTTTGGTCAACTATATATTGGATTACCAAAATGGCCGTCGATGACTATTAGGGCGAAAGGCGCATAGCCAGAAGCAGATGATGGTTACTACATGGGAACGCGAATGAAAAGAGTGGGTTCGCCACGGCTACCCCTATTCGACGACGAGATGGGACGGAATGTTGATGAGACAGAACGCTGGGAGAATCAATAAGCGCCTCGGCGTGGTGAAAGAGGGTGGCCCATTCCTGCTTTACGATTTCGGCGGCTGGTTGATTTTCACGAAGCGATCTGAGAAGTTCCAGTTTTCCCGTCGTCGGGCAAAACCCGTCAGTGCAAAGGCTGCCTTCGGAAACAGCCGAATGCAGAAGGTTGACCCGAGCAAAGCGCCAGACTATCCGGTATTTCGGGCTGTTGCGGAAGTGCTTGGCGCAAAAGAACATATGCTGACCGTGCTCGACGTTGGCGGATACGTTGGAAACTTCTCGATTCCGGTTGCGCTATGCGCCCGGCAAGAAGGGCTGAAGCTGAAGCTACACGTCGTCGAGCCAGGCGCGACTTTCGATCTGTTGAAAGTCAATGTCGACGCCAACGGCCTTTCGGATGACATCATTGTGCATAATCGCGCCGTGACAGACTTTGATGGGTACACGATCTATTCGTATCTGCCGGGCCGGAGCATTGGCGGGCAGGTGTTCCGTCACGACATGCCGGGCTCCGTGGAGCACATCGTCCCATGCAGCACAATCGATAGCCTCGTACATGAACTTTCAGTGAAAGGACACCTGTTCATTAAGCTCGATACCCAGGGGCACGAGCCGAACATCATTGGAGGAGCGAAGGAGATTCTCGCCCGTAAACAGGCAATTTGGAAGATTGAGTTCCTGCACTGGGCGGCTCAGAACAGGGCGTGTGGACCGGCTTTCTCCAATTACGTGTTGTCGCAGTTCGAGGTTTTTGAGCTACCCTATGTCAGACTTGGCCCAAACCGACTTGACGAACAGAAGATGGCGGGACTGATCGCGATGCTCTCGGAATCCGAGAAGTACACGGATTTGTTGCTGATCCCGAAGGAAGCGCCGTTTACCGAAGAGCTCATCAGGCGGGTTGAAAGCTTGCGGGGCAGGTGACAACCTCTTGTGTCGTGGCCTGCATTCTCGAGCGACGCGAGGATCGGCACGTCGCGCTTCACGTGCTCGGTCGCATCGTCCACTCCTCTAATTCGGTGAATAGTGGCAGTGTCGCCTGCGGCTCGATTGGCGGCTCCCATCCGGTGAAGGCATACGTCAGATATATCGACGGTCGTTCCCCTTTAAGGGGCTCTCCTTCCTCTCCGGTCCAATGTGGGCACCGGCGCTCCCCCTTCCGGCGTACGCTCAGCGCGAGTTGATGCAGATGCTGGCCACCAGGCCGCTCGATCGCGAACAACCATGCCGCTAAGCGCGGCAGGTCCGTTCTTGCACGCCCACCCTCCTTGCCCTACCTTCGCGGCCATGGATGCGCACGGTAGAAGGCAGGAGTTGGAACCCGGCTCGCAAGAACGTCCGATAGGGAAAATCCGGCGGTTTCTTGAGGATGTAAAGGCGCGTGGCTTTGTGCCTCGCGGCATTATCGATGTGGGGGCAAACCGAGGGAAATGGGCGCGGATGGCAACGTCGGTCTTTCCCGATGCCGACCTCATTCTCATAGAGCCGCTGGAGGAAATGGAGCCTTTGCTCTCTCGACTATGTAGGGAGAATCGAAACTGCTGCCACATCAAGGCCGGGGTTGGCAGCGAAGAGGGGCATCTTACGCAAATCATTGCGCCGCAATTGGCGAGCAGTTCGTTCTTGGCTCCAGACGATGTTTCGGGAGTGGATGAGAGCCGGAAGCGTCGCACGCCGGTCCTTACCCTCAACGGCGTCATCAAAGGGGCGCCAGGTTTTGAACCTGATCTTGTCAAGCTGGATATCCAGGGCTTCGAGATTGAAGCGCTGAAAGGCGCATCCAATCTGTTCGACAGGACCGAGCTGTTCATTCTCGAAACGTCGCTTTACCGCTTCAAAACGGGGACGCCGATAGCCAGCGAGACCGTCACCTTCATGGCGGCGCGTGGTTATGAGCTTTATGACATCGTTGGCTATCTTAGACGTCCATATGATGGAGCTTTGGGACAGGTGGACTTGGCCTTCGCTTTGGAGGGCGGCCGCTTGAGAAAGACACGCAAATGGGGGCGCGGCGGTCAGACATAACGCAACCGCATCAGTGCGCCTGAAACATCTCGACCTGGCGGACCGGCACCTCTTTCAGGACCCCTGCGACATCCGCAGCAAATTCCGCAAGACAATGCCCACCTGGTTCTTTCCCGTTGGCGAAGAGTTTGTAGCTGTTCTTTCGGAATGGGAGAGGGAGTTGGAAAAAGTGCATGACTTCCGCCCCGACGATCCGCTGTTTACCAAATCTGCCGTCTCATTTGATACGACAGGGGAGGTTCTGGCGTCGCAACTCGTCAAGGAATGTTGGGCAAAAGCGGACCCGATCTGAAAGGTATTCAAAAGCGCTTGCGAAGCGGCGGGACTGCCAAACTTCAAACCCCACAGCTTTCGGCACACGCTGGTTCAACTCGGCCAGCATGTGTGCAAGATGGCCTGCTGCCGGTTTCGTGGACACCGAGATAAGGTGTTGAAGACGGAACCGGAGGGTAAGCGCCCGGTGCGGGCGACCTTGAAGGCGTTGTGATCGCCATGGGAGTCTTGGCGCGATTGCGGGCGATCGTGTCCGCTTAAATTACGCGGACACTTATTTTGGCGGATCAGGGCAAACGCAAGCGCAAGCGGCGGAGCTACTCGAAGGCGTTCAAGCGTCGGGTGGTTGCGGAGACGCTGGAGGCCGGCGCGTCGGTTGCGGCGGTGGCGCGCGGGCACGGGCTCAACGCCAACATGGTGTTCATGTGGCGCCGCGATCCGCGGTTTGGTCCGGGTCGGGATGCGGCGGTGTTTCTGCCGGTCGAGGTTAACCCGGCCGAAGTGGTGGTCGTGTCTGAACGGGCTGACACCTGCGCCGCCGGTCAGATCGAGATTGCCCTGGCGTCGGGGCACCGCCTGACGCTCAGCGACGCCATCGACGTCGATGTTGTGCTGCGTCTGGTCAAGGGGCTGGCTGGGTCATGATCCCGGTACCGGCATCGACGAAGATGTGGCTGGCGGCCGGGATCACAGACATGCGCAAAGGGTACAACGGGCTGTCGGCGCTGGCCGAGAAGGTGCTGAAGCAGGACTCGTACTCAGGCCGCCTGTTCGTGTTCCGTGGTC
>CAVVDT010000016.1:0-209428 GCA_963747005.1 uncultured Alphaproteobacteria bacterium
CAAAGCCTCTCTACAGGCCACTTCCGGATAAATATAAGTTGCCCTAAATCTCGCATCTTCCTCAAAACGTGTTTCAACAAGATGTGTGGCCTTGAATTCTGCAATTTCTCATCTATAAGTCTCACAATATTTGTATGTACGGTATTGTCGTTCGTAACGTTATAAGTCGCACCCGCGCGTGGAATTACCCCATTTACCTTTATTATGCAAACCTAACTCCTCGGATGCCATCGCTCCGGTGTCTTAGAAAAGAGTAGACAAATACAGCACGACGTATTCTCAAGCCAGTAGATACATCATATTCAGCCAGATTTAGATACTGCAAACATTATACCAATACTTATGCCATAGAGAAATTTGTTCAGCAACAATTTTAAGTCGTTGGAATTTCAAGTCAGCCACAGACGCGCCATCAACAAACTCCCGATCGTATTCGCGCAAGCAGTCTCCCGTCTGTCGGGGGTTATGTACTTGACTGCACGAAATGTCTAGACTCTATATTGGGTTTCAAGGAGTTAGACAGATGTGCGACATTTCAAACCCAATTTTCCATAACGAGGCAAAGGCCCGCCGCTTTCTTGAGGCCCAACGCTGGGCCGATGGCGTGTTCTGCCCCTACTGCGGGCAACTGGATACGGTTCGCCAGTTAGCTGGCAAGTACAAGAACACCGGCTGGCATCACTGCAACGAGTGCCGCAAGAAGTTTACCGTTCGCGTCGGCACCCTGTACAAACGCTCGCATATCCCGCTGCACAAGTGGCTGATGGCAACGCATCTGATGTGTTCCAGCAAGAAGGGCATTTCCGCCCATCAGCTTCACCGCATGCTTGGGCATCACCTACAAGTCGGCTTGGTTCATGGCGCACCGTATCCGCGAGGGTATGCGCGAAGGCAAACCCGAAGGCGGCTTGGGCGGCCAGAACAAGGTCGTCGAGGTCGACGAAACCTATGTCGGCGGCAAGGCCAAGAACGCGAAGCGCGGCGCTCCTATCCCCGAGAAAGAGCCTGTCGTCACCCTGCTTGAACGTGACGGCATGGTTCGTTCGTTCCATCTGCCATCAGTCAATGGCGAAACCCTTGGCCCGATCCTGCGCACACAGATTGACCGCAAGTCCTATCTGATGACCGATGAGGCCAAGGTACAAGCCACTCGGCAAGGAGTTCGGCGGCCATGGCTCAGTGAACCATTCCATCGATGAGTACGTGCGCGGCGCTTTCTGGCACACGAACACGGTTGAGGGTTATTTCTCGATCCTCAAGCGCGGCATAACGGGCGTGTTCCAGCACGTCAGCCAACAACACCTGAAGCGCTACCTTGGCGAATTTGATTTCCGCTACAACTACCGCATCAAAGCCGGTTACAACGATGTTGACCGTATGTTGATCGCGCTCAAAGGCATCGAAGGCAAGCGTCTGACCTATCGGCGGACTTACGAAGGCGCGCACGCCTAAGCAGAAGGCTCGCAAGCTGACGCGCTTGCGCATCCGTCAAAAGTGTGCCCGCGAATAGGCCATCCCTCTCCACAAGCAGACCAATACAGGATTCGCCACTCGGCGATGATACCTGTACTCTGCCATTCCGCGTCTCAATTGCTGTGACTGGGGAGACAATCATGGGCATTCTCGATGATGTTATGAAGACTCTTGATCGGATTCCGCTCTGGAAGCGGCTTGGCGAGGTGCCAGGCGAAGTGGACGAATTGAACCGGCGCGTCAGCGCATTGGAGGGAAAACTAAATGGCAAATGGCCCGCAGACGTGTGCCGCTACTGCGGTGAGCGTGCAGTACGTCTCGAAAGCATTCGCGGCCCTAACTCCAAGGGAATGCTGCAAGAGGATTGGGAATGCGCAGCATGCGGACAATCCGATCAACGCCTGACAAAGGGGCGTTAATCGGCAGCCTTTGAGTGGGGCACCTTCTCTTTCGCCTTTGACTGCGTATCTCTTTTGGACGGGTTATGCGGCTTCGGAGGCGTTTTCAAAAAGTGATCCACCACCCGCATGAAGTCGGGGTCGTCGGCGGGATCGTCTTTTTTCTTTTTGCCGGAGTCAGCCATGTCGAAGCCTAAAATTCCTCCAGAACCCGCACTCTCATATCGCCTCTGCTTTCCCTATGTGGAGCACCATGCCACAGCGCTAGGATATGTTTGCATCTCAAGTGCCATGTTGGAGGCCCAGGTAGACAATCTCATCAGCATCCTTCTTAACTGCCCAGATGAGGCCCGTCGAGCGATTGTCGATGCATCCGGCGCGTCACTTCAAACGCGATGTGAACTCGCGCTGAAACTGGCAACCATCAGGCCGTTGAGCGCGGAATGGTTCGACGGCGTGGAATGCCTGCTTAACCGCATCTCTCAAGAGCTTGGCCCAGAACGCAATCGGCTCGTTCATGACGAATGGATTATCTACGAGCCGCTCCCCAGACAGCGGGACCAGAGAGCCAAGCTCCAAAAGGCGCAGTCTCATCAACCGCGTTGCATTGCGCCCGTGAATGAACCGACACGGAATTTGAAAGATGTGTGGAATCTCGTGCAAAGAATGCAAACCGTCACGGCATGGCTGGCCCGCTATGTCGGCAATTATTCACTTTGGCAGCGGACAGGGCTGCTTTTAGACAATCCTCGACTACCTCCCGCAATTCGTATGGGCCCTCTTCAAGACGCTCAGTGCCAATGAAACGGCGCAACTGAAAGCAGGCCGCCGCCACCATTGCGGGTGTCACCTCAATTTCAGCGCCGGCCTGTCCGTCCACAGATGGTTCCTCGGGTTTGTGCATTCAAGTATACCATTCCCCGTCTGTCGAATTGAATCTGCTCAGCAGAAACCGGAATCGTTTCAAGATCGCTCCGCTTAAGGCACCGGCCGTCCGACGTCAAATGAATGAATTTTGTACCCTTATGAATGCGGAAATATACTATGCGCTTACCATTAATAATGGTATCATGGCATAGAACGGACTGCAGAGGTGTGTCTTTGTGTACATGAGTTACGGGAGCAACTTTAATTTTCTCCAATTCCTCCGCAGTGAAATCATTTGTTCCAGTTATTATGGCGTTATCTTCGACACCAATTAACAACTCGCCTCCATCAGCATTTGCAAAAGCAACAAGTGCCTCGGACACATCTTTGCATATTTCTTTAATTGGGCGTTTTATTTTTTGTCCGGGGGCGCCGGCATATGCGCTCTTGAACTCCCTAAACTGTCCCTCTGCTAGTGAAACCGCAATTGCAATCTGGTCTCTTATATTCAAGGGTTCAAACATCAGTGCACCAACAAATTCATCGCTTCACACCACAGAGCATACTGGGCGGATTGGAGACACCATTCGCGGCTTTGCCGAGCAATTGCCGAGGTCTAACTCAATATAGTGTAGGCCCCACCGCTACCCATGTCGACAAATTCTCTATGCGCTTTGTTCGAAGCGACGCAGGCCGTCATGATGCCGGAGTGGCGTGGTCAAGCCGCGGTTGAACCCTGCTCAGGGGTAGGTGCCGAGCGAAATGCCCATGGCCGCCAGTTCGGCCTCGACCTTCGCTCTGAGGCGCATGGGATCGTCGGGGCGCTGTTCCCGCCAGCCGGCGATTTCGGCCGCATCGAACGGCTTGAAGGTATCCGGCATGCTGGCGCGGGCGAATTTCCTCACCACCCAGTTGAGAAGGGTGGCGGTGTCGGCGTTGGAGAGCGATGAGTTCACCACCCCCGGCACGTTGGCCACATAGCGCCGGCCCTCGGGCAGAATGGTGAAATAGCCGACCACGTCGATGAGCGGCGGGATGCGACCGCGCTGCGGGCTGAAGCCGTCGGCGGTATGGCAGCCCTGGCACTTGAGAATATAGTTGATGCGCGCCTCATAGGCCCCGGCCGGCGCGGCGAAGATCGCCGTGAGCAGGGCCACAAGGATCAGGCCGCGAACCATCATCGCCACCTCACTCCAGTCCCTGGCGGATGCGCCGCAGTTCGGCGTGGGCAACCGGCGTCTGGCGCAACCGGGCGACGGCTTCGGGTCCCGGCAGATCCGCATCCTTGATGTCGATGCCGTTGAGGTCGCGCAGCACGTGCGCCACGACGGCCGCGATCTGGGCATCGCTCAGATCAGCGCGGGCCGGCATGGCGGAGATGAACGGCTGGCCGTTGATGGTGATCTTCCCGGCCAGGCCGTTGAGCACCACCTTCACCGGATAGTCGGCTTCCCCCGCCTTCACCGCAGCCTTGAGGATTGGCGAGTTGAGCGGCGGGGCGAGGTTGGGCGTGCCTTCTCCGTGTTTTTGATGACAGGCGCTGCAGTTGGCGTTGAACAGTTGCACGCCGTCTTCAGCCGCAGCCGCGGCGCCGCACGTCACCGCCAGCATCGCCACGCCCAGCCAGACTGTGTGCGGCATGGGGCGATCAGGCCTCCCCGACCACCGCCGCCACGGTGCAATGGTACATGTTCTGGTCGTTTGCCATGCACCAGTTGATGTCGTTGTGGATCCCCATGCGATAGCCCGGGCGCTCGCGCAGATTGTAGTTGCACAGGCAACTGTTGCAGGCGGTCTTGCCGCAGCAGTCATTGTAGCTGATGAGGTAGGACTTGCCGTCGCCGGGATGCTGGCAGGTGCCGACCCAGCTCACCTTGGAGGCCTCCACCCCCGGCGGGCAGGAATGCAGGTTGCCGCCGCAGCAGGTGCACAGAAAGCCGTCCAGCGCGCAATAACGCCAGTATTCGCAGGTTTCATCGCCCGTGTCGCGTTCCGCCGCCATGGCCCGCCCGCCGGAACGGTCGAAGGGCAGCATGGGCAGCGCCGTGCCGCCGATGATGAACCCGCCCAGGGCGGCCAGCGCGCTGCGCCGGCCCATGGCCTGCGCCGAGCGTCGTGCCAGCTTCTCGCTCACGCGGTCGATTGTGCCCAGGATATCAGCGATGCGTTTGACCATGTCCTTCGTCTCCTCCGCTGGCGCGCCCATGCCCCGCGCCGTTCAGAATTCAGGCCTGTTCGGCCGGTGCCGCACCCAGATAGCTCTGGATCGAGGCCACACCCAGTTCCTTGGCGGTGAACAGGCTTTCCAGCTGTTCGCGATTGTTGATCAGCCCCTTGGCCCTGACGATCCCTTCGCCGTCGATGAGAACGCCGAACGGCAACCGGTTGACCCGGTAGCCCATGCCCAGATCGGTCGACAGCACGTAGGGGAAAGCCCCCAGCGACTGCTGCTTGATGAAGGTTTCGTGCTTCGGCCGCTCGCCGTCGCTGGCCAATACCACATCGACCCACGATTTTTCCGCCGCCGCCGTCGACTTCAGGACCGGCAGCAGCTTCTTGCATACCGGGCAGGTGGGCGACAGAAAGAACAGAAGCATCGAACGCTGCGCCGGCATGCCGACCGCCAGCTTGTGGCCGGCCAGCGTCACCAGCTCGAAAATCGGCGACTGGTCGCCGATCTTGGGGCCGCCGTCGGTGATCAGCGCCCCCATGGGCGCCACCCGCTCGAACAGCACACCCACCTGGCGGGCCAGCGCGAAGATGACGATCCCCTGGACGATCACCACCATCCAGAGCACGGCCACCGCAATGATCCACGGATCCGACAAGGCCTTCTCCCTACTGCCGCCCGTTGCGGGCGATCAACACGTACGCACCGTTGCTGGCCGCCTGCTCGATGGCGGCGATGACCAGCCATACCGTCATGACCGAAAGCACCAGCACTGTCCCATCGGCCAGGCCGAGCCCGCGACCGTCGGCCGTCATGCCGGCGATGAGCGCCAGGAGCACCAGCCCGACATTGCGCCACACCAGAAGCCATGACAGCCCGTGTCCGGGTCCGCCGCAGCCGCAGTCGATGGTCACTTGCCCGCGCATCAGGTTGATGGCGATGGCGGCACCGTAGACGATCAGCAACAGCGCCCCAAGAGCGGCCGCGAAGGGCCGGACCACCGGAACCAGCAGTCCGGCGACCACCGCCGCCTCCACAATGATGAGAGCACTGGCGGCAGGCGTTTCCAGCGCCTCGGGCAGCAGGCCGTATTCGCTCAGCGTCACCCTGAACGTCTGAAAGTCGGTGAGTTTGTGGATCAGCCCGCGCACGAAGACCAGCATCACCGTCCCCGCCGCGATGGCGATGATCAGGGGATCGAGGGTGAAGGCTGTCATGCCCATGGCCTGCCTTTAGGGTCTCACTGCAGGTCGAGCTGGATCGGCGTCTCGCCGCCACGACCCTCGCCCGCCGGTGTCAGGGCATAGCCCTTGGACGGGTCGCTGGTGTAGCGCAGCACCTTCAGGTTGACGAGGTCGATGGCATAGACCACCGGCTTGTCCGACTGGCTGACCGCCACCGAGAATGCCGTCGAGGTTTTCGAGCGCGACACCACCTTCTTGGTGCCCATGTCGATGGCCCATATCTCTTCCGCCGGATTCTTGTGCGAGCCTTCCTCGCCATTGGGATGCATCAGGACGAACAGCGTGTTGGTCTTGGCGTCGAAGGCGTGGGTCTGGTAGCCCGACGGGCGCCAGCCGTCGGCGGCGAAGGTGAACTTGTCGAGCAGCTTGGCGGTGTCGCCCTCGATGTTGACGCGGTAGAGATCGCCGTGAAACGAGATGAACAGCCAGTCGTTGCCGTCACGCTCGCCATGCAGGAAGAGCGCGTCCTTGTCAGCATCGAAGATCTTTTCCGACGCCTTGCGATCTGCCCCCGAGCCGTCGTCCTTCAAGACGTAGCTGCCGAGGGTGCCGTCGCCGCACATGGTGGCGAAGTGGGTGCCGCTGCCCATGGCGGGATAGACGCCGTAGCACCCGGCATTGGAGATTTCCGCCGTCTGCTTGGCGGCCTTCAGGTCGACCACTGAGATCGAGGTGGCCGGCGTGGCGTCCTGGATGAACATCCAGCGCCCGTCCACCGACTGCTGCAACAAGGGCTTGTAGTTGAGCGCCTGGGCGCGGGTGGTGGAGATGGGGATCTCCTGCTTGATCGACAGGGTCGAGGTGTCATAGGCCTCGAGATAGTCTGAGCGCTTGCCGCGCGTCAGCTTCTCCTGATAGCTCGTCGACACCCACACCGTGCCGGGGCTCGACGGCACGTAGACCTGGCCGGCAAAGCCGGTGCCGATCAGCCCCAGATACTGCATCGTGTCGGCATTGAGGACATGCAACCGCCCGTCGACGATATGGCCAATGGCGATATCGGCGACGAACAATAGCGGCGTGCCGGCGGGAATGGTGGCGACCGTCACCTTTTCGGGCGCCAGGACCTCCTGGGCGGCGAGCGGCTGGATGAGGCCGGCAAGGGCCGTTGAGGCAAGCGCTAGAAGGGTGAGGCGCATGGCGGGGTGTCCTCCGAAAAGAACCATGATACGCCGAGCCAGCCGTAGACACGCAGGCCCCGACGTCAACGTCAATAGCATCATGCCCCTAGGGTAACGTCAAGTCCGAATCAGGCTTCCCGTCTTTAATCGGCGGGCGCCCTTGGCATGCCGCCATACTGGCCCTAAGGTAGAACCAGACGTTCTTAAACCTGGCACCATTCGAGGCGCTTTCATGCGTGACTGGCTGGTCCATATCCGGCGCGGTGAATACACCAGTCTGCAGGCTCAGATCCGCGAGGCGTTGGTCTCGGCCATCCTCGACGGGGCCCTGAGCCGTGACGAGCCGGTCCCCTCCACCCGCAAGATGGCAAAGGTCCTGGGGGTCTCGCGCAACACCGTGGTGCTGGCCTATCAGGGCCTGCTCGACGATGGCTATCTCAGCGCCCGCGAGCGTTCCGGTTATTACGTCTCCGACAAGGCGCTGGAAGCTGTCCCGGCGCGCACTGCGTTCACCCATGCGGACAATCCCCCGAACGGTGCATGGGATGCCCGTCTGCGCCTGGTGCCCAGCCGCCAGGAGAACATCTCCAAGCCGCTCGACTGGCAGTCCTACGACTATCCCTTCATCTATGGCCAGGTGGACCACAACCTGTTTCCGCTGGCCGAATGGCGCGACTGTGCCCGCCAGGCGCTGGGGCGGCGCTTTCTCGGTGAATGGACCAATGATACCTGGGCCCACGACGATCCCCTGCTGGTCGAACAGATTCGCCGCCGCATCCTTCCGCGCCGCGGCATCATTGCCGGCGACGAAGAAATACTCGTGACGCTGGGCGCCCAGAACGCCCTTTATCTGGCCGCCAGCCTCCTGGTCGGTCCCCGGACCCGTACGCTGATGGAAGACCCGGGGTTTCCCGACGTGCGCAACATCTTCCACTTGCTGACGAGCCATGTGACGCTGGCGCCGGTCGATGCCTGCGGGATGGTGCTGAGCCCCGAGCTTGAACGCGCCGATGTCGTCTTCGTCACCCCCAGCCACCAGTTCCCGACTACCGTCACCATGCCGCTGGAGCGCCGCCTGGCGCTGCTGGCGCGCGCTGCGGAGCACGATTTCCTGGTCATCGAGGACGATTACGAATTCGAGACCAACTACGTCAACGAGCCCTGCCCGGCACTAAAGTCGCTGGATGACAACGACCGCGTCATCTATGTCGGCTCGCTGTCGAAAACCCTGTTTCCGGGTCTCAGGCTGGGCTTCATGGTGGCTCCCAGGCCGTTCATCGACGAGGCCCGGGCGCTGCGCCGGCTGATGGTGCGCCATGCCCCCAACAACAACCAGCGCACCGCCGCGCTGTTCCTGTCGCTCGGCCACCACGACACCCTCATCCGCCGCCTGCATCGCACCTACCGCAGCCGCTGGGAGGTGATGGGCGCCGCCCTACACCGGCATCTGCCGGAGTCCTCGCAAAACCCCACCTTCGGCGGCACCAGCTACTGGGTGAAGGGCCCCGACGAACTGGACAGCGAGATCCTCGCCCGCACTGCCCGTGAGGCCGGCATCCTGATCGAGCCGGGAAGGGTTCATTTCGCCGGCCCGAAGCGCCCACGCAATCGCTTCCGCCTCGGCTTTTCCTCCATCGAAGAGGACCGCATCGAGCCCGGCATCGAGCGACTTGCCGGGCTCATCGCCGGCGACAGGCGCCGGTTAGGTCTTCAGTAGACGCATCATCGTCCAGTGGCCGCCTCTTGCCGGCATTCGCCGGAAATGCTAGCTTCGGCAGGGAACGAGAGGGCGATGACTTCTTCCCCGGGAGGGGAAGCCGCAACAGGAGTTATTCATCATGTCGTTGATCGCGCGCTCAGGTAATCCGGATATTGACGGCATCTTGTGGGGCGTCAAGTGGGACCTGACAAGTCTCACCTACGGCTTCGCCACGGCGGTCAACCAGTATTTCGGCTACCCGTTCAACAGTATCCAGAACTTCGTGGGGTTCAACGCCCAGCAGCAGACTGCGGTCGACGACATCATGGCCATGCTCAACGGGCTGATCCCGCTGCCCATTGTCTTCACCAGCGATCCCACCGCCGCAAACCTGCGCTTCGCCGAGGCAGACTATGTCAACCAGGACGGCAACGGGGTTCCCGGCAACATCCCGACAGCGGTAGGAACGCCGCCGGATCCTTTCCAGTTCCCGACCTATGGGCACGGCGACATCTTCGTGAATACAACCCTGTATAATTCGCCTCAGAGAGGCAACTTCGCCTACAATACGTTTATCCATGAGCTCGGCCATACCCTCGGCCTGAAGCACGGACACGAGGCCAACCAGAAGTATCCCGGATCCAACATCATCCTCCCTGCGCTGCCGACCAACCACGACTCGATGGAATTCTCCGTGATGACCTATCGCAGCGAGGTCGGAGGGGCCACCAACGGCTACACCAACGAGGACTTCGGTTACGCGCAGACCTACATGATGGACGATATCGCCGCCCTGCAATACCTCTATGGCGCCGACTATACCTTCAATGCCGGCAATACGACCTACACCTGGGATACCAAGACCGGCGAGATGTTCATCAACAATGTCGGCCAGGGCGCACCGGGGGCCGATCGTATCTTCCTCACCATCTGGGACGGCGGCGGTACCGATACCTATGATTTCTCCAATTACAGCAACAACCTGCATGTCAATCTCGCGCCCGGCAAGTGGTCGATCTCGGCGCATAATCAACTCGCCGAGCTCAACACCAACACCGGTCACCTGGCGCGCGGCAACATTTTCAATGCGCTGCTTCATGACAAGGACCACCGCTCGCTGATCGAGAATGCGACCGGCGGTAGCGGCAACGACAAGATTCTGGGCAATTTTGGCGACAACCTTCTCAAAGGTGCCAACGGCAACGACAGGCTCGTGGGCGGGGCAGGCCACGATACGCTCGTCGGCGGCAATGACGCCGATACCCTGGTCGGCGGCGACGGTGGCGACCGTTTGCTCGGCAATAAGGGAGCCGACATCATCAGAGGCGGCGCCGGTGCCGATACCCTGAATGGCGGTTCGGGCGCCGACAAGCTGATCGGCGGCACTGGTCACGACGTGATGAACGGCCAGATGGGCAAGGATACCTTTGTGTTCAACAGTGTGGGCGAATCCACCGCCGACGCCCATCGCGACGTCATCGAGCATTTCTCCATCAGCCAGGATCGGATTGACCTTTCGGCGATCGATGCCCAGACCGGCGTTACAGGCAATCAGGCCTTCCATTTCATCGGCACCCATGCCTTCTCGGACAAAAAGGGCGAACTGCACGCCATTCACGGCGGCGGCAACACATTTGTCGCCGGCGATGTCAACGGCGACGGCCACGCCGATTTCTCAATCCTCATCCAGGGTGTGATCGGCCTGACCAGCCACGACTTCATCCTGTAACCGGGCCAGGGCGGGCGCATTTCGCCGGACCCGGGCAGCCTCGCAACCTCATCTCCCCTTCCCGCAGCCGGCGAAACCGGGCATAGAGCCCATCCGGTTCACTCTCTGCTTTCAGGACGTCATGCGCTCGGCGACCCGCTTCTTTCCTGCCCGTCAGGCCCGCCAGGACCGCCCGCTGCTGGCTATTGCCTGCATCGCTTCGGCGGTGTTCCTCGCCGCTACCATGGACGCCATCACCAAGCTCCTGAGCAGTGGCTATCCGATACATCAACTGCTCGTCCTGCGCACCGTCTGCGCCGCGCCGATCATCTTCATCGTGTTGCTGAGGCGGGCCGCCCTGCGCGATCTTCTCACCCCCTATCTGCCGTTCATTGCCGCCCGCGCGCTCATCATGTGCTCGGCCTATCTCGGCTTCATGCTGTCGGTGGCGACCCTGCAGCTTGCCGACGGTGTCGCCATCTATTTCACCATGCCGCTCATTGTGGCGGCGCTGGCCGGCCCTCTGCTCGGCGAAAACGTGCCGTTCTACCGCTGGATCGCCGTGGCCGTCGGCTTTGTCGGAGTGATGGTGATGCTGAAGCCGGGAAGCTCGGTGTTCGAGCCCGCGGCGTTGCTGGCCTTATGGGCGGCCTTCGGCTATGCCGCCGGGCAGCTCATGGCGCGCGGCATCTCCGCCCATGTGCGCCCCATCGTCATCGTCTTCTGGCACAACCTCGTCTACCTGTCGGTGGGACTGGTGCTGGCGCTCACCTTGCGTCTTGTCCCGCCCGGCACCTTCACCCACCCCAGCCTCGTCTTCCTCGTGCGGCCCTGGCACATGGGACCGCTGCGCGACATGGTGCTGATGACCGCGCTGGGCATTCTCTCGGCGCTGGCGATGCTCCTCTTCACCGAGGCCTACAAGCAGGGCGAGGCGAGCTTCGTTGCCCCCTTCGAATACACCTCCATGCTGTGGGCGGTGATCTACGGCCTCGCTTTGTGGGGCCAGTTGCCGGGCCTTTCGACCGCCATCGGCGGTGCCCTGGTGATCGGCGCCGGCCTGTTCATGCTCTTCGCTGCCCGCCGCGACCGCCTCGCCCGCCTGGCGGGAGGACCCCTCACACCGGATAGCCGCGCCAGCCCTTCACCGTCCTGAGCGCCAGCGACGACTGGATGCGCGCCAGACCCGGCAGACGGGCGATGCGGGTGCGGTGGATGCGCTCGTAATCCTGGGCATCGACCGCCGCCACCCTCAGCAGATAGTCGAACTGGCCGCCCATGAGGTGGCATTCGAGGATTTCAGGCACCAGTCCCGCCGCCTTCTCGAAACGCTCCAGCGCTTCCTCCGACTGGGTTTGCAGCGAAATCTCCACGAAGAACTCGATGGTGAGGCCGAGCGCCTCGCGCGACAGCCGCGCCACATAGCCCTCGATGACACCCGCCGCCTCCATCAGCTTCATGCGCCTATGGCAGGCCGATGGCGACAGCCCCGCCTTGGTGGCGATCTCGGCAATCGGCTGGCGGCAGTCGCGCTGCAACGCCATCAGGATGCGACGGTCCATGGCGTCAAGTTCGATTGATGGCATTCCAGAATTCCAATGATTATTCGAATAATATACGAATGAGCGGCTCGATGGCAGAATAAATCGGAATTCTTGCCGCCACAACCGTGCTAGCAACCCTTCCATCGCGACAGGGATCGCGCGCTTTTGCGCCTGAGGGAGGACAAGAACATGCTTATCGGTGTGCCGAAGGAGATCAAGGTCAAGGAATTCCGCGTCGGCATGACGCCCACCTCGGTGCGCGAGGTGATCCATCACGGCCACAAGGTCATCGTCGAGACCAATGCCGGTGCCGGCATCGGCATGGACGACGATGCCTACATCGCCGCCGGTGCAGAGGTCGTCAAGTCGGCCAGGGAGGTCTTTGAACGCGCCGACATGGTGGTCAAGGTGAAGGAACCGCAGGCCGTCGAGCGCAGGATGCTGCGCCAGGGTCAGCTTTTGTTCACCTACCTGCATCTGGCGCCCGATCCCGACCAGACCCGCGACCTTGTCGCCTCCGGCGCCACCTGCATCGCCTACGAGACCGTCACCAACGCAGCCGGCGGCCTGCCGCTGCTGGCTCCCATGTCGGAGGTGGCCGGTCGGTTGTCTATACAGGCTGGCGCCTACTACCTCGAAAAGGCCCATGGCGGCCATGGCGTGCTGCTTGGCGGCGTGCCCGGCGTCGATCCCGCCAAGGTGGTGGTGCTGGGCGGTGGCGTGGTGGGCCGTCATGCCTGCCACATCGCGCTGGGCATGGGCGCCGATACCTGGGTCCTCGACAAGAACGTCGACGTGCTGCGCTCGTTGTGGCAGCAGTTCGACCGCCCGCTCAACACCGTCTACTCCACCGTCGATGCCGTCGAGCGCCATCTCTCGGAAGCCGACCTGGTGATCGGTGGCGTGCTGATCCCGGGGGCGGCGGCGCCCAAGCTTATCACCCGCGAACTGGTCAAGAAGATGAAGCCGGGCTCGGTGATCGTCGACGTGGCCATCGACCAGGGCGGCTGCGCGGAGACCTCGCACGCCACCACCTATGACGATCCTGTCTATGTGGTCGACGGCGTCATCCACTACTGCGTCGCCAACATGCCGGGCGGGGTGCCAAAGACGTCGACCTACGCCCTCAACAACTGCACCCTGCCGTTCGTCATCCAGCTTGCAGACAAGGGCTGGCGCGAGGCCTGCGCCGCCAATCCGCACCTGCTGGCGGGCCTCAACGTGCATGCCGGACGCATCACCTACAAGGCAGTGGCGGACGATCTCGGTTACGATTACCTCGACCCGAGGGAAGCCCTGAAGATCTGAAAACCGCAAGGCCGGGGCACATCGCCCGGCCTCATTGCCCGACCCGCCCGGACTTCCTCTCCGGGCGGGTTTTTTCATATTCGCCAACATGCCACCAAAACTCTGGTGGCGGAACGAATCTCGGGTTATCCTGAACCATGAGCTTGGCCCGGTTTTGCTTCGCGTGTTGTCTTCTTGTGCTTGCACTTGGCAGTACGTCGCATCCTGCGGCAGCGGCCCGGCAATGCGTTTTCGGCTGGGCCGTGCCCGGCGCCTATGTCATTACCGGCAATTACCGCGGCTCCGAGCGCTCCGCCACCATCTACCTCACCAACAACTGTCGGCTCGTCATTCCCTTGCCCGGCGTGTTCACCGGCGGCCAGCTCGTGCGGGCCGGCCAATGCCTGAAGTTCAATCTCAAGGTGGGAGATAAGAAGAAGGTGCTCACCGCTCAATGGTGCAACACCTATGGCATCGTCCCGTTGGGCAAACACATCTTTCGCGCCTCGGTAAAGCGCAAGCTCGCACCTTCGGATCAAGGCTGGAACAAGAAGCAGAATTTCAACAAACGGCCCGTCCTCGGCAACTGATCCGGCTAGCAGTCCGGCTTCCCCGTAAGCGACCATTGTCGCGCAACTTGACCGCGCCCGGTCCACCTCCCTAGATGGTAGCACGCAGCAGCAGCGAGGAACCACCGCCATGACCGGCACCGCCAAGGCCACGACATTCATCGATAACGACCGCGCCATCGTCACTGAGTGGCGCTTTGCGCCCGGCGCCAATACCGGCTGGCACCGCCACGCCCATGACTACGTCGTGGTGCCGTTGATGGACGGCAAGGTGAAGCTGGTGACGAAGGACGGCGAGAGCCTGGCCGAAATGAAGTGCGGCGTTCCCTATTTCCGCCCGGCCGGGGTCGAGCACGATGTCATCAACGCCAATGACGGCGAATACGCCTTCATCGAGGTCGAGATCAGGTAGCCTGCCTCACCGCGTCTCGATGCGTTCGCGCCACAGCCCCGGAGCATGATGCCGAAAAGTGGAAACCACTTTTCGGCTAACATCATGCTCAACATATTGGAATCGATCAGGTTCATGACTTTGGGTCGATTCGATCCAAAGTCATCCTGATCTAGTTCGCCGGCTTCAGCGCCCGCGCCCGGTCGAAGGCATCGCTGGCGGCCTTGATATTGCCGAGGTTGGTCTCCACCCCGCCGAGCTGCTGCCACAGGTCGGCACGTTCGGGATCGATCTTCACCGCTTCCATATAAGCCGTCCGGGCGGCCTGGTAGTCCTTGCTGCACAGGGCAGTATAGGCTTGCTCAAGCCGGGCGTCGAGTTGGGCCTTGCGCTTGGCCTTCTCGTCATTGACCTTCTGCGTGTCGATTTCGCTCGACTTGTCGAAGGCATCCGCTGCCGCCATCGCGTTACCCATGTTGGTCTGGATAAAGGCGATCTGCTTCCACAAGTCGGAACGCTTGGGGTCCTTTGCGACCACGCCCTGGAAGAGCTTCAGCGCCGCCGCGTAGTCCTTGCTGGCCAGCTTCTGGTAACCTTCCTCAAGCACCGGCGCGTTCTTGATCTGGTCGATTTCGGCCTCGATCTGCGGATCTCCGGGCTGCAGATCATTGACCTTCTCGAAGTCCTTCAGCGCCACGTCCTTGTTGCCGAGGCCAAGATCGATGTAAGCGAGCTGCCGCCACAGGTCGGGGTTGCCGGGGTCCTTGTCGACGGCTTCCTTGAACACCTCGTGAGCGGACTTGTAGTCCTTCTGGCAGAGCGCTGCGTAGCCCTTGTCCAGCTTGGCTTCCTTCTTCATCTGCTCGAGGACCTTTTGCGTCTGCTCGTCCTTGGGCTCGATTTCAAGTGCCTTGGAGAAGTCACTGACGGCCTGGACCTTGTTGCCGAGATTGGCCTCGATATAGCCAAGCTGGCGCCACAGGTCGGCGCGGTCGGCATGCTTCTTGACGGCCTCGGCGAAAATCTCCTTGGCGGCCTTGTAGTCCTGGCGCGCCAGATCGGCGTAGCCTTTGGTGAGCTGCGCCTCCAGCGCCAGCTTCTCCAGCTGGGTGGTCATGTCGTTCCGGGCAGCCACCGATGCGACGGACTCGTTGCCGGAGGTCGTGTTCTGGGCGAGCAGCACCGCCTTGCCGTTCACTTTCGCCGGCACGATATGCAACATCCAGTCATCCGACAGCGAAGCCACCTGGAACGGCGTATTCCAGATGGGTGACGTGACAGCCGCCACGGTCGTGACGCGGTCAGCCTTGCGGGCCGACGGACCGCCATGACCGTTGAAAGCCACCAGCCCCATAGCTGCCGCAAGTCCCACACCGAGTGGCAATGTGGCAGCCCGCAGCACGACACTGGAGCGCCTGCGCCGATTGCGCTTGCTCATGTCCAACCTCCCGCAAGGTAGGGCCGCCTGGGCCCGCGCACCGCCACGCCCCTCTCTCTGCATGACGATCGCCTGGCGGCCACAGCCAGCCTGCAGGTTAAATATTGTCAAATGTCCTGTATCTTTACAAGACACGCTTGCTTGACCGACAGCGATGCCGGAACCCATTCTTTCGCCCGTCTGGCAGGTGCCGTCCAGCAAAACTGGTCCTTTCGCCGGGCCATCCGGGCGCGTTAAACATGCCGGCAGAAACCTCTGCGTTCTCAAGGAGACCCAAGATCATGCCCCGCATGTCCGCTTCCGAAGCCTTCGTCGAGACCCTGAGCAGCTATGGCGTCAGCGATGTCTTCGGCATCGTCGGCTCCGCCTACATGGACGCGCTCGACCTCTTCCCCACCGCCGGCATCCGCTTCATTCCGACCGCCCACGAGCAGGGCGCCGGCCACATGGCCGATGGTTATTCCCGGGTTTCCGGCCGCCACGGCGTGTGCATCGCCCAGAACGGCCCCGGCATCACCAACTTCGTCACCTCGACGGCGGCCGCCTACTGGGCCCATTCGCCGGTGGTGGTGATCACCCCTGAAACCGGCTCCGGCACCATGGGCCTCGGGGGTTTCCAGGAGACCGAGCAACTGCCGATCTTTTCCAAGATCACCAAGTACCAGGCGCATGTCTCCAAGCATCCGCGCATGGCCGAGCTTCTGGCCCGCTGCTTCGACATGGCGATGAGCGAGCGCGGCCCCACCCAGTTCAACGTGCCGCGCGACAATTTCTATGGCGAGGCCGATTACGATATCCCCAAGCCCCGCCACATCGGCCGCGGCCCCGGGTCTGAGGAAAGCCTCGATGAGGCCGCCGACCTGCTTAGTAAAGCGAAGTTCCCGGTCATCGTGTCGGGCGGTGGCGTCATCTTTTCGGGCGGCATCGCAGAATGCGTCGCCCTGGCCGAGCAGATGAACGCGCCCGTCGTCAATTCCTACTTGCACAACGATTCATTCCCCGCCAGCCATCCCCTGTGGGCCGGTCCGCTCGGTTACCAGGGCTCCAAGGCCGGCATGAAGCTGATCGCCCAGGCCGACGTGGTGCTGGCGCTCGGCACCCGCCTCGGCCCCTTCGGCACGCTCCCCCAGCACGGCCTCGACTACTGGCCGAAGAATGCGAAAATCATCCAGGTCGATGCCGATCATCGCATGCTCGGCCTCGTCAAGCAGATCTCGGTGGGGATCGTCGGCGATGCGAAAGAGGCCGCCAGGGCGCTTTCCTACCGGCTCGCCAACCGCAAGCTCGCCTGTGCCGCCAATGCCGATCAGCGAAAAGAAACCATCAAGGCCGAAAAGGACGCCTGGGAGGCAGAACTCGACGGCTGGGCGCATGAAAAGGACTCCTGGTCGCTGAAAGTTTCCGACGGCTCGCCCTTCATGCATCCCCGCCAGATGCTGCGCCAGCTTGAAAAGGCCCTGCCGGGCGATGCCATGGTCTCCACCGACATCGGCAACATCTGTTCGGTCTCCAATTCCTACCTGCGCTTCAACCAGGCGCCCTCGATGTTCGCGGCCATGAGTTTCGGCAACTGCGGCTATGCCTTTCCCTCGATCATCGGGGCGAAGGTCGCCCGGCCCGACCGCCCGGCGGTCGCATATGTGGGTGACGGCGCCTGGGGCATGAGCCTCAATGAGACCCTCACCTGCGTGCGCGAAAAAATCCCCGTCACCGCGGTCGTCTTCCACAACAAGCAGTGGGGCGCGGAAAAGAAGAACCAGGTGGATTTTTACGACACCCGCTTCCTGGGGGTAAACCTGGAGAACCCCTGCTGGGCCGACATCGCCCGCTCCATGGGGGCCGAAGGCGTCACGGTTCGCGACCTCGACGGGGTGGGGGCGGCCCTCGTCAAGGCCTGCGAGGCCCAGAAAGCCGGCAAGACCACCATCATCGAGGTCATGTGCACCATGGAACTGGGCGACCCGTTCCGCCGCGATGCGCTGAAGTACCCCGATCGGGTGCTGGCCAAGTACAAGCACACCAACGTCGCCCCGCCGGTTGGCAGCTGAACCGCCCAACCGTCGCCGCCGGATTCGATCCCGACCCATGCCGCTAGGGCATCGGCAAGCAGACAGGCCGACCGCATGAATGGCGGGATCAAGTCCGGCGGTGATGCGGAGCACAGCACTGGAGTCCGGAAGTCCTCACACCATGGCCAGAAGCAACACACAGGTCGCCACGATGTCGTCGACGCTCGCGCCGCGCGACAGATCGGTGATCGGCCGCGCAAAGCCTTGCAGGATCGGTCCGATGGCCTGGGCGCCGCCCAGATACTGGGTGAGCTTGTAGGCAATGTTGCCGGCATCGAGATCGGGAAACACCAGCACGTTGGCCCGCCCGGCCACCGTGCTCTCGCGCTTCAGCTTCCTCGCCGCCACCGCGGGCACCAGGGCGGCATCGGCCTGCAACTCGCCATCGATCATGACGTCGGGCGCGAGCCCGCGCGCCAGCCGCACCGCCTCCGCCACCTTGGCGACGTCGCGATGGGCCGCACTCCCGGCAGTGGAAAACGATAAAAGCGCCACCCGCGGCTCTTCCCCCAGCACATGCGCAGCCGAGCGGGCCGAGGCCACGGCGATGGCCGCCAGTTCCTCAGCCGTAGGCTGGGCGTTGACGGCGCAGTCGGCAAAGATCAGTTGCCGCCCCGGCCACGCCATGAGGAAAAAACTCGATGGCACAGCGATGCCGGGGGCGAGCCCGAGCGTCATCAGCCCCGCCTCGATCACCCGCCCCGTTGCATGAGCAACACCCGCTGCCATGGCATCGGCATCGCTCGCCGCCACCATGGCGCCGGCCATAAAGAGCGGCCGAGCCAGCAGTCGCCGCGCGGCGCCTTCGCTCATCCCGGGCCGGCGCGCCAGCACTGCAGCAACATGGCGCTCCTGCGGCTGAGGAGTTGCGTCCGGGAAAATGACGGGCTCGGCGAGGCCTTCGCCCCTCAGCACCTTGGCGGCCGCGGCGATGCGCGGATCCTCACCCTCCGGCAGGATGATTTTGAGGCCCCTGCCCTTGATTTTACCCTTCGCCTCGTCGATCACCGTCATCGCAACGACTCCATTGCTTGCGGGAGAAACCTCTAATGGCTGACGACAAAAAGATCGAGATCCACCGCGGCCTCCGGGGCGTCTATTTCGAACGCTCGGGCACCACCTTCATCGACGGCAAGGCGGGCGAACTCAGATATCGCGGCTATTCCATCCACGATCTGGCGCAGCACTCCAGCTTCGAAGAAACCGCCTGCCTGCTGCTCTACGGCGAACTGCCGACGGCTGGCGAACTGGCCAGCTTCGATGCAGCCCTGAAGGCCGCCCGCCGCCTGCCGCCGGAAATCCTCGGCCTCATCGAGACCCTGAAACGTGCCCACCCCATGGACGTCCTGCGCACCGCCGTCTCCGCCCTTGCCGGATTCGATCCCGAGCGCGACGACGCTTCGCCCACCGCGACCCGCGCCAAGGGCATCCGCCTTGCTGCCCAGGTGCCGATGATCGTTGCCGCCCATGAGCACCTGCGCCACGGCCGCGCGCCCCTTGAGCCTGATCCATCGCTCTCCCATGCCGCCAATGTCTTGTGGATGTTGACGGGCCGCAAGCCCTCGCCCGATGCCGCCCGGCTCATGGACCAGGACTTGATCCTGCATGCTGAGCACGGCTCCAATGCCTCCTCATTTGCCGCCCGCGTGGTGATCGGTACCGATGCCGACCTGCATGCCGCCATGACGGCGGCAGTGGCAGCGCTTTCAGGTCCCGCCCATGGCGGAGCGGCGGAGGACGTCATGCGCATGGCGCTGGAGATCGGCGAGCCGCAAAGGGCGGCGGCCTACGTCAAGGCGCGGCGCAAGGCCGGCGAGGCCGTCACTGGCTTCGGCCACCGCGTCTACCGCGCCGAAGACCCGCGCGCCCGCCACATGCGCGACGGGGTCAAGCGCCTGTCGAAGGAAATGGGCGAGCCGAAATGGTACGATATCCTCGCCGCCGTCGTGGAGGCCATGCAGCCTTACGCCCGCTTCGGAGTGAACGTGAACGTCGATTTCTATTCCGGCGTCATCTATTACCTGAACGGCATCGCGCCCGATCTCTTCGTGCCGCTGTTCGCCATCGGCCGGGTGCCCGGCTGGACGGTGCAATGCATCGAGCAACTTGAAAGCAACATCCTCATCCGCCCGCTCACCCTCTATGACGGCCCGCCGCTGCGGGCCTATGTCCCCATCGGCGAACGCCGCAAGACCTGAGGGGCGAAACCTGCCGTGCCGTCAAATGGCCAAGGCATGGCCCGGAAATCGCCCAGCTTCCTCCCCGTTTCGCGCACGATTTCACCCCTCTATCGGCACCGTGTGGCGGCAGCGGAGGGAAAACACATGACCGATCAGGCCGACACGACCGCCCGCACTCGCAGCACCCGTGGCGATGACGACACCATTACCGCCCGTGAACCTTCGCGTGCCCGCGCCGAACTGCTGACGCTGTTGCGCGAGCCTGTTCGTGCCTCCGAACGGCATCCGCACCCTGCACCGCACTTCTTTCCCGCCACGGCCCATTCCGCCGACCGGCACCCTTCAGCATCGTCGGACGCGTTTGACAACGGGCAGGCGCCCGATTGGCTTTACCCCGCCGCGCACTTCCCCGCCGAAGCGCGCGCGACCCACGCGCCTGCGCAGCGGATGCGCCGGCCGCTGCCGGCACCACGACGCCGGCGCCGCAAAGTCCACAGACCGGAGAGCCGCTACTGGATGGCGGCGGCCGTCTTCATCGCCATCAGTACCATCGGCGGTGTCGGCATGTTCTATGTGGGCATGGCGGGCTATGACCTGCCCGGCAGCCGTCCGCTGGCATTCATCGGCAGCGGAATTGAGGCCTTGTTTCCGGCTCAGGCCTCCCCGCCCAGGACCAAGGGAGACTTTTCGCTGGCGGCAAGCGCCACGCAAACGCCCGTCCTCACGCCGACCAACGGGCAAAAGCCGGTCAACACCGCCCACCTGAGCGTCACCGACGCCTCGGGCGTCATCATGGACCAGATCCCGCTGCGGCTTGCTGTCGGCGATGCCGCGCCCGGCCGCGACATCGTTATCGCCCTTGCCGGCCTGCCGGATACCGCCAGCCTCAGCGCCGGCACCCGCCAGGCCGACGGCCAGTGGCTCATCGGCGCTGATGAGATTTCCGGCCTCAAGCTGATGATGACCACCCCCACGCCTCATCCGCTCACCCTCGCCGTCACCGCCCGCGACCGGGCAACCGGCAAGTTCGTGGCGCCGCTCAGGCAGATGACCCTCACCGTCGCCCCTGCCGCGCCCCGGTTGGCGACGACCGTCAGGGCCGATCAACCCGATGCGAAGGGTGCCGCCGTGCTGGCCCAAGGGCTCGAGGCCATGCTGGGGGGCGATGTCACCTCGGCGCGCGCCCTCTTCCGCAAGGCGCTTGAACTCGGCGAAAGGCGCGCCGTTGCCCATCTCGGGCGCACCTACGACCCGGTGGTCCTCGCCCGCTTCAAGCTCGATGCCAGCGCCGCCAATCGCGAACGCGCTATCGCCTGGTATCGCCGCGCTATCGAAGCAGGTGATGATACCGTCAAGGCCGACATAGTGGCGCTGGAGAAATGGTCGCCGCCGTCGCATCAATAATTCCATAATGCTAGTTTTATAGTTGCATTACCCGGCGCACCGTGCTATTGCGGGGCCATGGACACGACCTTCATCGCCCGCACCCTGGCCGAACTCGGCAACGCGACGCGTCTCGACATCTTTCGCCTGCTGGTGCGCGCCGGCAGCGACGGCCTGGTTATCGGCGACATCCAGCGCCGGCTGGAAATCCCCGCCTCGACGCTTGGTTTCCATTTGCGCGGCCTGGTGGCGGCGGGTCTGGTGAGCCAGGAGAAGCAGGGCCGCAGTGTCGTCTGCCGCGCCGAACTCGACGTCCTGAGCAGTGTGCTCAGGGAACTGGAAGCCGAATGTTGCAGCGAAGCCTGCGCACCGGCCCGGGATGTGGCCTAAGTCGGTCCTCCCCCTTTTTTTGCGAGAAAGAACCTAGATTGCTAGATTTATGGAGATAAAAATGAGCGACACTCCGGTCCTGGATAGCCCGCCTGTGGCCTGTTGCCCCGAGCCAGCCGCCTGCTGCGCACCAACGCCGGGCCTATGGGCACGCCTTGCCGCCGGCAGTTGGGCAAAGCGCATCGATGCGCCCGTCGCCGCCTTCGTCGCCATTCTGGCCGGGCTCGCCATCGCCGCCCCGCCGCAGGCGCTGGCAAGCGCCCGCTTCACCCTCGCCAACCTCGTCGACATCCTGCCCTTCCTCATCCTGTCGGTGGCGACCGCCGCCAGTCTCAGGGCGGCAGGACTCGACCAGTCGATCGCCCGCATCTTCGCCGGCCGCGAGGGGCGCATGATCCTTGCCGCCTCGCTGTTCGGCGCCCTGTCGCCCTTTTGCTCGTGCGGGGTGATTCCGGTGGTGGTGGGCCTGCTGGCGGCGGGCGTTCCCATCGCCCCGGTTCTGGCCTTCTGCATCGCCTCGCCCATCATGGACCCGGAAATGTTCATCCTCACCGCCGCCGGCATTTCCCTCCCGTTCGCCATCGTCAAGACCATCGCGGCCATCGCCATGGGCCTGTTTGCTGGCGGCACCGCCCTGGTGCTCACCCGTACCGGCCTGCTCGATGATGCCCTCAAGGGCATCGCCAGGCCGTCGTGCTGCGGCAGCAAGTCGAGCATCGCGACAACGCCCCAATGGCGTTTCTGGCGCGAACCCGAGCGGCGCAACATCTTCTGGCACGAGGCGCGCAGCAACGGCCTGTTTCTCGGCCGCTGGCTGGCGCTCGCCTTCCTCCTCGAAAGCCTCATGGTCGCCTGGCTGCCGGCCGAGACCGTCGCCGCCTGGCTGGGCAGCGGCAACGCCTTCGCCATCCCGCTGGCCGTTATCCTCGGCGTGCCCGCCTACCTCAACGGCTATGCGGCGATCCCGCTGGTCAAGGGACTTATGGGCCTCGGCATGTCGCCGGCGGTCGGCCTCGCCTTCATGCTGGCCGGCAGCGTCACCTCGATCCCGGCCGCCATCGCCGTCTGGGCCTTCGCCAAGCCGCGCCTGTTCGCGCTCTATCTGGGCGTTGCCGGTCTCGGGGCCGGCCTCGCGGCGGCCGCCTACGCTTTCATGCTCAGCGTTGCTTGATGAAGCTGCCGTCGCGCAGTTCGTTGACCGCCTGCTGCAATTCGGAATTGGTGTTCATGACGATAGGGCCGTACCAGGCAACGGGTTCTTTCAGCGGCCTGCCCGAGACGAGCAGGAAGCGGATGCCTTCCTCGCCGGCTTCCACTGTCACTTCGTCGCCTGAATCGAACAGCACCAGCGAGCGGTTACCGGTGCTTTCACGCACCACCGTCTCGGCCTCCGGCGTGCCGCGCTCGGTCAGCACCCCGAAGGGCTGCGAGGCATCGCGAAAGCTGCCCGAACCCTCGAACACATAGGCAAAGGCATGCCGATCAGTCTCTACGGGGAGCGTCTTGCGCTTGCCCGCCGGCACCCAGACGTCGAGATAGCGCGGATCGGCGGCAATGCCGTCCACCGGTCCTCTCTTGCCCCAGAAGTCACCGCACACCACCCGGACCCGCGTACCGTCGTCATCGACGATCTCGGGGATCTCGCCCGACGGCACATCCTGATAGCGTGGCGCCGTCATCTTCAGTGAAGAGGGCAGATTGGCCCAGAGCTGGAAGCCGTGCATGCGGCCCTTCGGGTCGCCCTTGGGCATTTCCTGATGCATGATGCCGCTGCCCGCCGTCATCCACTGCACATCGCCCGCCCCCAGCGAGCCGCGATTGCCGAGGCTGTCGCCATGATCGACAGTACCGGCCAGCACGTAAGTGATGGTCTCGATACCGCGATGCGGATGCCACGGAAAGCCGGCCAGATAGTCATCGGGCCGTTCATTGCGGAAATCGTCGAACAACAGAAACGGATCGGTCTCTGCGGTCTCGCCGAATCCGAAGGCGCGGCGCAGATGGACGCCCGCCCCCTCCATGGTGGGTTTCGACTGGGAAATGCGCTTGACGGGGCGGATGGACATGAGGGCACTCCTTGTGATCGGCTCCCTATGTGGGACGATGGCGGCGGCCGGTCAAGCAGCCGGACGCTTGTCGCGGCGGGCCGGCAATGCCATAGAAGGCCTCTGTCTCATTCTTGTCCCTTGGACGACCCTACCATGCCCCAGCTAGCTCTCGCCGATGGCGGCCATCTCGATTATCGCATCGACGGCAAGGGCCCGCCGCTCATGCTGGTGACCGGCCTCAGCGGACTTGCCGCCTTCTGGGACCCGCATGTACCGGCGCTGGCCGAAAAATTCACCCTCATCCGCCACGACCATCGCGGCTGCGGCGCCTCCTCGCTCGATCCCATCGACTTCTCGATCGAACAGATGGCAGGCGATGCCATCGCCCTCATGGACCATCTGGGGATCGCACGCGCCCATCTGCTGGGTCATTCGGCCGGCGGGGCCATCGGCCAGGTCATCGCAATCGATCATCGCGAGCGGCTCGACCGGCTGATGATCTCGGCAAGCTGGCCGGGCACGGACCCTTATTTCGATCTCTTTTTCCATGTGCGCGGCCGCATTCTCGAACAACTCGGGGCAGAGGAATATGTGCGCCAGTACCCGCTCGTCGGGCGTCCGCCGCAATGGTTGCGCGATCATCCCGAAGAAACCGCCCCGCCCACCCCTGAGGTGGTGAAGACCCTAGTCGCCTCGGTGGAATGCACCTTGAAGCGCATCGCCGCCATCCGTGCCTATGACCGCCGCGCCGATCTCCACAAGATCAATGCCCCGGTGCTGGTGGCGGGTGCGGCCGACGACATGGTGACGCCGGTGCATCTCAGCCACGAACTGATCGCCGCCATCCCCGGCGCCGTTGGCCAGATCGCCGACTGGGGCGGGCACTTCTATCCCGTCATCCGGCTCGATTACTTCCTCCAGCAGGTTCTCGACTTCTTCCACCGATAAGAAACGGAAAACCCTATGCGCGCCGCCGATTTCATCGTCCGCTCCATCGAGGCCCACGGGATCGAGCGGCTTTATTGTGTGCCTGGCGAGAGTTACCTCGCCCTGCTCGATGCCCTGCACGATTCCAACCGCATTAATACCGTGGTGTGCCGGCACGAATCGGGGGCGGGCTTCATGGCGGTGGCCGAAGCCAAGGCGACGGGCAAACCCGCCTGCTTTGCGGTGAGCCGCGGTCCTGGCGCCACCAACGGCTCCATCGCCATCCATGTGGCCGATCAGGACGCCCTGCCGGTGGTGGCGCTGGTGGGCCAGGTGTCGCGCGAGGAGCGCGGCCGCTTTGCCTTCCAGGAAGTCGACTACCAGCAGTTCTTCGGCGGCATGGCGAAGGCGGTATGGGAGGTGAGCGATGCCACCAAGCTTGCCGAGGTTATGCCGCGCGCCTTCCACACCGCGATGGAAGGCGTGCCCGGCCCGGTGGTGATCGTCCTGCCGGAGGACATGCTTTACGACGACATCGACGCCAAAGTCTTGGGCCCCTGGCCGGTGGCCCGTCCCGGCGCATCCGACAGCGATGCCGATCAGGTTGAAACCATGCTGGCCAGGGCCGAACGACCGGTGCTGATGGCGGGCCAGGTCATGCGCAACCCCGAGGGCAAGGCCGCACTCGCCGCCTTCGCCCATGCCCACCAGGTGCCGGTCGCCGCCACCTGGAAGAACCAGGACGTGTTCGACAACGCCGATCCGCTCTATGCCGGCCATATCGGCTTCGGCAGCCCGCCGCCCCACCGCGACCTCCTGTCGAAGGCCGATCTGGTGATCGCCTGCGGTACCCGCCTCGGCGATGTGGCGAGCCTCAACTATACCTTCCCGAAAGCCCCCGAGCCGGCCCAGCCGCTCGTCCACATCTATCCCGACGCCAAGCCCATCGGCCGCGTCTTTCGCACCGACCTCGGCATCGTCGCCGACCCGGCCGGCCTGCTCACTCGTTTGGCCACCCGTCCGGCCACCCACGCCCAGACGCGCCGCAAATGGGCTGGCGAGATCAAGACATTCATCGACGGCTTCATGGCCTTCAAGCCGTCAACGCCTGCAGACGGCGTCGATTTCGGCAACGTGGTCGAGGCGATCGCTCGCCATGCCCCGGCCGATGCCACCGTCATCACCGACGCCGGCAACTTTTCAAGCTGGGTGCATCGCCACTGGCGCCTGACGCCCGACAACCTGATGCTCGGCGCCATCGCCGGGGCCATGGGCTTTGCCGTGCCGGCGGCCTGCGCCTGCGCCATGCTGAACCCTCAGCGCATGGCCATCGCCGTGGTCGGCGACGGCGGCATGCTGATGACCGGCCAGGAACTGGCCACCGCTATGGCGCAAGGGGCGGCGCCCAAGATCTTCCTGTCGGACAACGGCATATACGGCACCATCCGCACCCATCAGGAGAAACATTTTCCCCGGCGCGTCAGCGGCACCGATCTCCACAACCCGGACTTTTCCGCCTGGGCGCGTTCGTTCGGCGCCCATGTGGTGACCATCGAAAAAGACGACGATATCGACGCCGCGGTGGCATCGGCCCTTGCCCATGACGGCACCACCGTCGTCCACGTTCATTCGAGCCGCGAAGCCATTTCCGCCTTCACCACCATCTCGAAGCTGCGCGGGGAATAGGACCGGCAAATATGCGGCTTTCCCCATTCGCGACGCAGCGACCCTGCCATCGGTCACAGAGAGAAGGATCGGCGACCGGATAGGCTGTGCGTTCGGATGCAGGCCTCGGAACAAGCCCGAATTTGCGCCAAGGGAACCGCCTTGCGGGACGGAAATGGCTGTCAGGTGCGCCCGGCCCGCCCCGCATCCGGTCGCATCAATCGGCGCTTCTCATGCGGCGCGGTTGTCGCGGCGGCCGTCGCCCTTGCCGTCCACCACTACCCGATTTCTTCCCTTCTGCTTTGCCTGATAAAGGGCCGCGTCGGCGGCTTCAACCAGCTCGCTTTCACCTGCGCTGCCGCCTGCGGTGGCAATCCCTACGCTGAGGGTCGTCTGAAGTTTGAAATCCTTGTACCGGACCGATTGGATTTCGATGGCCTTGCGCATGCGCTCGGCGATTTCCTGCGCCGTCTTGAGGTCGGTTCCCGGCAGCAGGACCGCGAATTCCTCGCCACCCACCCTGAATGCGCGGTCGTAAGGGCGCAGGGTGGCGGTCAACGCGGCCGCCGTCGCGCGCAGCACCTCGTCTCCTGCAGCGTGACCGTAGGCGTCGTTGACACGCTTGAAATGATCGATGTCCAGCGCCAGCAGCGCGATCTGCTCGCCAAATCGCCGAGCGCGGCTGAACATCTCGTTCAACGCCTCGTCGAAGGCGCGCCGATTGAACAGGCGAGTGAGGCTGTCGCGGTGCGCGAGGTCGCCGAGCATCTCTTCGGAGTCGTGAATTCGTCCAATCATGTGGTTGAATTCCTCCGCAACGCGACGAAGTTCCGGCGGCACATGAACCTCGATTCGATGCTCCCGGTCGCCACTGGCAAACCGGGCCGCTCCATCCACCAACCGGTCGACACTCGCCGCCATGACCCGGCCGATGAGAACCACCCCGCCTATGGCCGTCAGCAAGGAAATGACCGCGGCAATGCCCGCAAGCCAGATTGAGCGCTCATAGAAGAGAAGGGCGGTTGCGTGGTCCTGCTTGATATCGCCGGCAAGATGCTCGTAGACCGCCCCGAGCTTGTCGGTTGCGGCAGCAACCTCACCGTGGAATCGCTGCATGCTTTCGCGCGCGTGCGGATCTCCCGCCTTCAGCGACACGGAAATCAGCTCGGTGGCGTTGTGGTCGGCCGCCGTCCAGTCCTCACGGGCGCGATCGAGCAGCTCTTTCGCCGCCGGTTCCGACCGAAGCGCTTTACCGAGCCTGTCAAAGCCCGTTTCGATGCGCCCGCGCAGCACACGGTACGCCAGTCGCTGGTTCATATCGCCGCCGTCGACGTACTCATCGACCGGAGCCAGTGTGTTCATCATCAGCAGGTGCAATTGCTGCGCCGGGATGATCTGGGCCCCTTGACGAAACGCCACGTCCCGGAAAGCTGCGTTCACACCATGGTTGAGAAGAAAATATCCCCCGACGGCGGAAGTGGCGAGCGGCACCAGCGCCAGCATCATGCACAAGCCGATCCAGAAGCGGAGCGATCTGACCTTGAACATAGTGTCCAATTGAATTCTTTTCATTACATCGGCGGTTGCGGTTGCCTCATAAGACACCGCAAGCGATCTATAAATTATAAACATTTTCACTAAACAACTTCGCCGATGTCAGATGCCCGCGCCATTCACCCACTTCACAGCATCAGACCGACCGCTCCTGCGGGCGCGGGGAACGAACTGCATCCGGGTGACAGGGCGTGCAGACCACGGCTGGCGGCATCAAGCGACGGGACTGCGGTCAACGGATCGTGCGGTCACCATCGGCTTTCAGGGCAACTGTACCCCTTGCGTCACGCCGTGATTGGTCTGGGCGTCGTAGGCCTTGTCTTCGTTAGCCCACTTGTCGGTGATGGTATGGGGATCGCTGGCGCAATGACTGGCCTCGATCTCGCTGGCCGCCTCGATGCCGTGCTGGCCGTGGCCCTGCTCATGCTCCCACAGGTGCGCAATCATCCGGTCCCATTCCGCCTGCAATTGCAGATTGCCGTCGGCGCGGTTGGCCCAATGGGGCATGGTGTAGTCGATTTTCACCGAAATCTGGCAATCGCCGCTCCAGTGCACATACCACGTGGTATAGGCCCAGTAGCCCTGCGGCCCGCTTTCGGCCATGGCCGCTTTCAGTTCCTTCGCCGTGCTGCCGTTGATGTCGTAGAAGTGGGTGCCCGCCGTCTGCGCAAAGGCAAGCGCGCGGGAAACCGGAAAACCCGCAAGCACGATCACCGCAATGGCCAATGCCGCTTTCCGCATCGCGATCGCTCCTGTCGCTCAGTACGCCAGCCCCACGTAGTTCTCCGCCAGCGACGTCGATGCTGCCACCGAACCGACCAGATAGGCAAGCTCGGCCTCCTGGATCTTCTGGCCGAAGGCGCCGGTGTCGGGAAAGCGGTGCATCAGGCCGGTCATCCACCATGAAAACCGTACCGCCTTCCACACCCGCGCCAATGCCCGATGAGAATAGTCCGCAAGCGCCCGCTCCGAGCCGTCTCGCAAAAATCCCGTCAAGGCCTCGTGCAGATAATAGACATCGCTGGCCGCCAGATTGAGCCCCTTCGCCCCGGTCGGCGGCACGATATGGGCGGCATCGCCGGCCAGCACCAGCCTGCCGAAGCGCAACGGCTCGGCCACGAAACTTCTCAGCGGCGCGATCGACTTCTCGATCGAAGGCCCCGTGACCATGGTCTCCGCGGCCTCGGCATCGAGTCTGGAGCGCAACTCGTTCCAGAAGCGCTGATCCGGCCAGTCCTCCACCCGTTCATCCAGCGCCACCTGTACATAATAGCGGCTGCGCGTCATCGAGCGCATGGAGCACAGGGCAAAGCCTTTCGGGTGGTTGGCATAGATGAGTTCATCGTTGACCGGCGGCACGTCGGACAGCACCCCCAGCCAACCGAAGGGATAGACCCGCTCGTAGGTGGTGAGGGCGGCTTGCGGCAGCGAGGCCCGGCTCACCCCGTGGAACCCGTCGCAGCCGGCAATGACGTCGCAATCGAGGCGTTGCTCCACGCCGTCCTTGCGATAGGTCACATAAGGATGCTCGCCATCGAAATCGTGCGGCGTCACATCTTCGGCTTCGTAAACGCTTTCGCCGCCTTCGCGCGCCCGCGCATCCATCAGGTCGCGCGTCACTTCGGTCTGGCCGTAGACGGTCACATGCCGGCCCCCGGTGAGATGGGCAAGGTCGATGCGATGCCGCTCGCCGTCGAAGGCAAGGTTGATGCCGCCATGGACGAGACCTTCCGCATGTAGGCGTTCGGCGCACCGCGCCCGCTCCAGCATCTCCACCATGCCCTGTTCCAGGACCCCTGCCCGGATGCGGCCGAGCACATAGTCCTTGCTGCGGCGCTCGAGAATCACCGCCTCGATGCCGGCATGATGCAGCAACTGCGCAAGCAGGAGCCCGGCCGGACCCGACCCGATGATCACCACCTGCACGCGCCTCGCCACCACCTCGCCCCTCGCTTGCTGCACCTGTCCATTGTTGCGCCGGCGGGGCCACAGTTCCAGAGGCCTGCGTCATTGATCTCACTTCGCGGCGCGAAGGTATCGAGCCGCGCGGGGGATGGCCGACGGTACGTCCGCCAGCCACCGCTAAAGGATGAAATCCCCTGCCGTGAGTCCTGTCGCTCCGACCACCAGGATGGAGAAGTCGGCTGCCCCATTGCCGTTGGTGTCGCCGGAGACGATAGTGTTGGCGCCGCTGTTGACGGCAATCAGGTCGCCGATGGTGTGGGTGAAGTTGCCGGCGGCAACGAAGTGGAAGGCCTGGTTGCCGTTCACGTTGCTCTTGGCATCGATCCCCGACAGATCGATCACGTCCTGGCCTCTGGCAAAATCAATGATGTGGTCGCGCAGCGCGCCGGCAGAAGAGTTCAACAGGACTGTTGAAGGCAAAGGTGTCATTGCCCTGACCGCCCGTCAGGAAATCGTGGCCAACGCCACCGACGAGCGTATCATCGCCGCCGTTACCCTTCAGCATATCGTTGCCGGCGTCACCGAAAATCAGGTCATCCGATATCCCGCCGCCTATGGTGTCGTTGCCGCCGCGCCCGTGGATGGTCCCCTCCACCGTGCCGTCCCAACCCTTGAACAGATCATTGCCCGCACCGAGGTCGACATCGCCGACGACATGGCCGCCATTCCTGAAGAAGTCGCTGCCGCCCTGTTCCGCGACATCGCCGTTGATGATGCCGAAATTGGCTATGCGGTCGACACCGTTGTTCACGCCGACGATGGCTGTGCCACCGGCCGCCGAGATAGTCCCGAAGTTGGTCAGACTCGCAACGGTGCCCGGCGTGGCAAATATCATGTCCACGGCATAGGCAAGCGGATAGGTTCCAACCACCTGGATCAATCCGTGATTCATGATGGAGGAGTTGGCCCCGGCAACGACGATGCCATCAACGGCGTAGCTTGTGATGGTGCCGGAATTGGATAGCTGGAAATCGTCTCCGGCGGACTGAATGGCAATGTCACCAGAACTGGTTATGGTTCCGCTATTGGCGATCAGTGTAGAGGCGCCATCTGAGTCGACCGCAATTCCACGTGCGCAAGTTATTGTGCCACTGTTAGTAAGGACGAAAAAATCACCAGTATTCGAGATGCCAGAATTGGATTGACCACTAATAAATCCAGATATATTTATAATATCATTATTACCAATTAATTGAATTCCTGAGTATATGCCTCTTACTATTCCTTGAATTCCAACAGTTATAGTAAAGTTTCCAATTATATTATCAAAGTCCCATAGGCTAACTCCGACATTACCGACAAATTGTCCATCAATATCGACGATAATTCCACCTTGCAATGACGATAAGGCGTATGATGATTCTGAAATTCTAAATATATCTTTAGACAAATAAATGTATTCACCGGACGTGCCGGCGATTATATTGTCACCAACGGTGGTGGTACTGGTGGTAATAATCTGAGTCATGTCTGTATCCTTTTCATTGACAGCAGTCACGGCGTGGAATTCATTTGCCGGTGACTATCTGTCAGACTGGTCAGCGCAGAGATGCCTGGCACGCCGCGATAAGCGTCCAAACAACCCGGGTGCATTTGATTGAAATTTCGGTTGCCCTTGCTTCGGCGGCGCCAACCCCATTTGCACCCTTAGCGGTCTTGGGGATCGGGATTGCCCTCCAGCTATGGCTATGAGGCACAATAGCACCATTCCGACGCGGCGAGAACATGGGATACCACGGCAGCGCCGGTATGCCGAATTGGTCACTCGCAACATATCCGCCACGACTCAGAATGGGTCTGAGTCCCTCACATCCCTCCTCCGGCGCTTCGAATGGTGGATGTCGCGCTGCTCACACCCCTGTTCCAGGCTTTCGGCGGGGGGTCAGAGCGTGATCGAGATTTGCGGCAAGGCTGCTCTACGATCCGACGGGGGTATGGTTGAAGCCCGGCATGGCGAGCACTGCCTCGCGCCCGCCATAGGCCTCCAGCAACCGCGCCTGGTCGGCGAACGCTTCGGCATTGACCGCTTCGGGATCGAGGATCTCGGTGAGTCGGCCATAAAGGGCGGCACGCTGAGCCTCGAATTGCGGCGCCTCACCCAGATCGTTGAGTTCGTCGGGATCGGCCTGCATGTCGAAAAGCTGCGGTGGGATATGGCCGGCATAGTGGACATATTTCCACTGCCCCTGGCGGATCATGTAAAAGCCTGTCGGACTGCCGCCGTCGTGATACTGGCTGAGGATGAAGCGATCCCTTGCCGGTTTGGCGATGAAACTCTTCAGCGACCGGGACTGCCACGGCGCCTCCGCCGCCCGCGCGCCCATGCCCACGACGTCTTCCACCGTCGCCGCGATGTCGGTGAGAGATGAGAGCGTGTCGTTGGTGCCGGCGGGGATATCCGGTCCCGTTACGAGCAGCGGCACGCCGACCGCCTCCTCATACATCACCGACTTGGTCCACAGCCCGTGGTTGCCCAGCATTTCGCCATGGTCGGAGAGATAGACGATGACAGTATCGCGCGCCGATCCTGAATCCTCCAGCGCCTCCAGCACCTGTCGGACATTGTCGTCGACGAAACTGCACAAGGCCCAGTAGCAACGCCGCGCCAGTTGCTTTTTGCCCTCGTCGAAATGACTGTCATAGTCCCAGAAGCGCGCCATCTCCTTCACCACCGGATGCTGCGGCAGCTCATGCGGTCGGCAGCCGACCGGCTCGGGGATCTTCCGTCCGGCATAGCGATCGAAGAAGGCCTTCGGCGCCGTCAGCGGATAATGCGGCGAGGCGAATGACACGAACAGCGCCCACGGCTTGTTCTTTATCTTCGCCGGATAGCGCCTGAGCCATTTCGAGGCCGCAGCGGCGATATCGCGGTCATATTCGGTGTAGGTGCTGTCGCCCGGCCCCACGTCGCGCGCCAGTTCGCGCGCCTCCTCGAAGCCCGGCAACGGGTTGCGCACCAGCCCTTGCGGCCAGCCCTTGCCGCCATTGGCCAGGTGCATCGGCAGGATTTCTTCGTTGAAGCCGTTATCGTCATCACCGGAGCGGAAATGCAGCTTGCCGACCGAGACGACCGCATGGCCCGCATCGCGCAGCCGGTGCATCCAGCTCTCGTGCTGGCCGCAATAGGCCTCGGCCGACGACCAGCAGCGGTTCTCGTGCACCTGCGTGCCGGTGGCCAGGCAGGCGCGCGCTGGAATGCAGATGGGCGACGGCGTATAGGCACGGGTAAAGCGGGTGCCGAGCCCGGCCAGCTTGTCGAGCGTCGGCGTCTGGGCGACCGGGTGCCCGTAGCATCCAAGCGCCGAACGGGCATGTTCATCGGCGCACACGATGAGAAGGTTGCGCGGTTTCATCGCCATGGCGGGCTGCTCCTCGTCTTTCCGGCGGCGGCAGCCTGAACCGGGGAACCCGCAGACGCAACGCCAATCACGCCGCCGTCGTCAAATCGAGACCTGGATGGTCAATTCTGCCCGGGCGCAATTCGTGCGATAGTGACGTGGCGGAATCACCAACCTGAGGAGGGAACCCCATGACGACCGATCTCAAGATGCTGGCCTGGACCGCCGGCATAACCATCTTGATGTGGCTGCCTTACATTCTCGCCCACATCATGAATGTCGGCATGACGCCGGCCCTCAACTATCAGGCCGACAACGTGGCTCTTCCCGCCTGGGCGGCGCGGGCCAAGAAGGCCCATTACAACGCCATCGAGAATCTGGCGCCGTTTGCCGCGCTGGTCATCGTCGCCCATCTCACCAAGCACGCCGACGCCGCCACGGCGGCCGCCGCCATTACCTATTTCTGGGCTCGCGTCGCCCACTATGTGCTTTATATTTCTGCCGTGCCCTTCGGGCGCACCCTGAGCTTTGCCGTCGGCTGGGCGGCCATGATCTGCATCTTCTGGCAGATCATCCACTGAGCTTTCGAAGGCCTCGGGCCGATGCATCCGCATCGGCCCGTCAGCCTAGTCGTCAAGCCGGAAGCCCGCCTTCAGCACCACCTGGTAGTGGGCGACCTTGCCGTCTTCGATATGGCCGCGAACCTGATCGACCTCGAACCATTCGAGGTTCTTGACGGTCCTGGCGGCGCGCGCCACCGCCTTGTCGATGGCATCGGTGAGTGAATTTGGCGATGAGCCGACCAACTCGATTTGCTTGTAGACATGATCCTTGTGCATGGGCTTTCTCCTTATTCTTCCATCGCCATGGTCGCACATTTTCCCGCTTCTGTGCACGATTGGCGCAAGGTGAAACCGTTACGTGACTGCATCGCTTGCGCAGGCTAGAAATTGCTTGCGCCTTTTTGTCGATGGAGACCCCCATGTCCGCAGCCGAAGAAGCTCCCCTCACCCACTTCGGCCCCGATTTTCCCTTTGCCTTCCGCGACTGGCTCGATCACCCGGCAGGGCTGGGCGCCATTCCCGCCGAACGCCACGGCGCCCGCGTGGCGATCATCGGCGCCGGCATCGCTGGTCTCATTTGCGGTTACGAACTGATGCGCATGGGGCTCAGGCCCATCGTCTATGAGGCGGGCCAGTTGGGCGGACGCCTGCGCTCGCAAGCCTTCGAAGGCGCCGACGGCATCGTCGCCGAACTGGGCGGCATGCGCTTTCCCGTCTCCTCCACCGGCTTTTATCACTATGTCGACAAGCTCGGCCTCGAAAGCCGCCCCTTTCCCAATCCGCTCACCGAAGCCGCCGGCTCCACCGTCATCGACCTGGAGGGCGAGACCTTCTATGCCGAAACCCTCGCCGATTTACCGCCGCTGTTCCGCGAAGTGGCCGAGGCCTATCACGCCGCGCTGCAAGAGGGGGCGAATTTCTCGACCCTCAAGGCCGCCATCCGCGCCCGCGATGCCGCCGCCGTCAAAGCCATCTGGAACCCCATCGTGGCGGCCTGGGATGAGCGCACCTTCTATGATTTCATCACCTCCTCCACCGCCTTCAGGAGGCTCTCCTTCCGCCACCGCGAGGTGTTCGGCCAGTTCGGCTTCGGCACCGGCGGGTGGGACTCGGATTTTCCCAACTCGATGCTGGAGATCCTGCGCGTCAACGTCACCGAGTGCGACGACAACCAGCGCTTCATCGTCGGCGGCGTCGAGCAGGTGCCGCAGGGCCTGTGGCGGCGGGTGCCCGAACGCATGGTCCACTGGCCCGACGGCACAACGCTCTCAAGGCTCAACGACGGAGCCCCGCGCATTGGTGCCGCGCGCATCTTCCGCGATGCCGCCGGCCACCTCAACGTCACCGACCGCTGGGGCCGTTCGGAAGCCTACGAAGCGGTCGTCGCCACCTGCCAGAGCTGGCTCCTCACCACCGCCATCGACACCGAGGAGTCCCTCTTCAGCCACAAGCTGTGGATGGCCCTCGACCGCACCCGCTACATGCAATCCTCGAAGACCTTCGTCATGGTCGACCGCGCCTTCTGGAAGGACAAGGACCCCGAGAGCGGCCGCGATGTCATGTCGATGACGCTCACCGACCGGCTGACCCGCGGCACCTACTTTTTCGACAACGGCCCCGGCAAGCCCGGCGTCATCTGCCTCACCTATTCATGGATGTCCGATGCCCTGAAGATGCTGCCGCTGCCGGTCGACCAGCGGGTCGAACTGGCGCTTTCGGCGCTGGCGAAGATCTATCCCAGGGTGGATGTCCGCGCTCACATCATCGGCGATCCGATCACGGTGAGCTGGGAGAACGATCCCAACTTCCTCGGCGCCTTCAAGGGCGCCCTGCCCGGCCACTACCGCTACAATCACCGCATGTACGGCCATTTCATGCAGCACCGCCTGCCGCCCGCCGAGCGCGGCATCTTTCTCGCCGGCGACGACGTCAGCTGGACACCCGCCTGGGTGGAAGGCGCCGTGCAGACCGCGCTCAATGCCGTGTGGGGGGTGATGACCCATCTGGGCGGCCGCACCCATGAAGGAAACCCCGGCCCCGGCGAGGCCTACCCCGACCTAGGCCCCGTCGCCCTGCCCGACTGAGCGGGCCGGGTCGGGAGCGGTTGGAACTTCACAACCGCGTCCAAAGCGTCCACACTCATCCCCGATTATATTGGAAAGGCGGGCACATCATGATCTCGAAAATCCTCATCGCCGTCGACGGCTCCCCCCACTCGCTCAAAGGTGTCTCCATGGGCGCCCAGATCGCCGCCAAGACGGGCGCCAGGGTCATCCTCCTGCACGTGGTCAAGGAAGAGGAACTGCACGCCGGCCTCAAGGAATACGCCCGGGCCGAACACATCCAGGGACCCCTCGACATCGACATTCTGAAGGAGGGCGCCAAGCACCTGCTGGGCGGCTCGCTCGATGCCGCCAGAGCCGCCGGGGTCAAGTCGATCGAGACCGAGATCGAAGAAGGCCCCATCGCCCGCACCATCGTGGCGCGCGCCCATCACCACAACGCCGACATGATCGTCGTCGGCTCGCGCGGCATGGGCGACATCGAGGGCCTTCTGCGCGGCGGCGTCTCGCACCGCGTCGAAATCCTCGCCAAGTGCCCGGTGCTGGTGGTGAAGTAGCCCTCTGCCAAATTGTTACCCCGGAGCTTGACCCCCGGGCTGGCGGAGGGTGTGGGCGCGCGCTCCCTCAAGCGTCATGCCGGTACTTGATACCGGCATCCATTCCGCTGGTGCTGCGACCGGCTGCGAGGCTGGCGGAATGGACCCCTGTGTATTGCGGTTGAGGTAGGATGGAGTCTCGCATGGGTGCAGTGGATTCCTGCCTGCGCCGCAACGACCGAGAGGGCCCGAGAAGCGAGACAAATCCGCCGGTGCCGGTGTTTCAGCTTCCCCGGTGCGCCGCCTCGGTACGCGCCTTGAGTTCGCGCAGCGTATCCAGTTCCAGCGCCGTGGGCGGCGGCGTTTCGCCGACATCGCCGGCATAGCGAACCTTCCAGCCGCAGCTATCCTCCACCTCATCGCGCGTGACGCCGGGATGCAGGCTCACCACCTCGAAGGCCTTGGTGGCGGGATGCGGCTTCCACACCGCCAGATCGGTCACCAGCAGGCTCGGCCCCCTGGTGGTGATCCCCAGTTCGCGCCGGTGGTTGCCGCCGCGCCCGTGGCCGAAGGAGGTGAAGAAGTCGATTTTCTCCACCATGCCGCGCTTCGACTGGGTCATGGTGATGAAGATCTCGCCGCACGAGGTGGCGATCTCCGGCGCCCCGCCGCCGCCCGGCAGGCGCACCTTGGGGTGGTGGTAGTCGCCGATCACCGTGGTGTTGATGTTGCCGTAAGGATCGAGCTGGGCGGCGCCGAGGAAGCCGATGGTGATGCGCCCGCCCTGCAGCCAGTAGCGGAACATCTCCGGCACCGAAACCGTGGTGACCGCCGTTTCGCACAACTCGCCGTCGCCGATCGACAGGGGCAGGACGTCGGGCGCCGTGCCGATGGTGCCTGACTCGTAAATGAGCGTGATGCCCGGCGCGTGGGTGAGGCGCGCGAGGTTGCAGGCCGCCGACGGCGCGCCGATGCCGACGAAGCACACATCCTCGTTGTTCAGCGCCCTGGCCGCGGCGATGGTCATCATTTCAGCCGGTGAGGCGGTCATCGCGCACCCTTTCTAAGACCGGCCACCCGCTCAGCGAACACGTCCGGTCCGACAGCGAGGACGTTTTCCTCGATCCACGCCCGGAAACGCTCGCGGTCGGCGGCGATGTCGTTCCATTCCAGGTAGCCGGCATTGTCGCGGCCGTAATAGCCGTGGGCATAAGACGGGTTCGCCCCGCCCGGCACTTCGGCGATGGCCGTCACCGTCCAGCGCGGCAGCACGCAGGCGTTGGGGTGAAGCCCGGCAAAATCATCGACCACTTCCTCCACCGTCACCACCGCGCGCCTGGCCGCCAGCACCGCTTCCTTCTGGATGCCGATGATGCCCTCCACCAGCACGTCGCCGGCCCGGTTGGCCTTCTGGGCATGGATGAAGGTGACGTCGGGCTTTAGCGCCGGAATGGCCGCCAGTTCCTCGCCGGAAAACGGGCAGGTGATGGAGCGGATATTGGGGTTGACCTCCTTCAGCCCGGCGCCCTTGTAGCCGCGGAACACCGCGCATGGCAGCCCGGCAGCCCCCGCCTCGTAGGCATTGGCCATGCCGGCGTGGGAGTGTTCCTCGATCTCGACAGCGTTGGGCCAGCCCTTCTCGATGGCATCGCGCACCCTCAAGAGCAGCCCGGCGCCGGGATTGCCCACATAGGAAAAGACCAGGCGTCGAGCCATCCCCATCCCCACCATCTGGTCATAGATGAGATCGGGCGTCATGCGGATGAGGGTGAGGTCCCTGAAGCCCTGGCGAATGGCTTCATGGGCGGCGGCGAACGGAATGAGGTGGGTAAACCCCTCGAACGCCGCCACGTCCCCGTCATGGAGATTTTCCGCCACGGCGTCTTTCAGCGACTGGAACTTGGCCATCGGCGCCCCTTCGACACATCAACGCCGATCAGGTGCCATTTTCGTGGGCGCGGCGTCAATGGCCTGCCCGCATTTGCCATCCCCGCCCCCACTATCGTGTCATCCTCGAGCCTGATCCGAGGACCCAGGGGCCACTCGTTCCCCCCTCAAACCCGTCACCCCGTGTGGCTTGACCACGTCCATGCCGCCGCCCTCATTGTTTACCGCACCGCCTGCGGAATGGATGCAGGGATCAAGTCCCGGCATGACGAAAGACAAGGGGCAGGAGAATTCGAGGCAAGCCTCCACCCACACCCTCGTCATTCCGGCAAAGGTTGGAATCCACAAAGGCGCCAGCGATGACCTCGCCTCGGGCATCCCGCGACGCAGCGCCCTACAGGTCCAGTTCGCTCTGCACGTCGCGTTCTTCGCGCCTCGCCTTCTTGAAGGTGCCGGTATCGACCACCGGCAGGCGCGGGCGCGCGCCGTTCAGCAGTTCCTCGATGGTGAAAATCTGGAGGCGCGGAAACGTCCCCATGTCGTTGTCGACGAAGCCGGCGGCCGCCGCCTCGGCGACCATCGGCCGGGTCGGCTCGTTGAGGGTGAGGAACAGGCCGATGATGGCCTTTTCCCGCTCGATGACGCTTTTCAGCTTGTGCACCTGATCGACGCCGACGCCGCCGCCCTTGACCTCGACGATGGCTTTTTCCGTGGCCGTCTTGCCGGTGCGCAGATAGACGATGCCGTCGATGCCGGTGTCGGCGCCTTTTTTCCCGCCGCGAAACGGCCGGGCATCGGGGATGAGGGTGATCGCCCACTTCTCGAACTCGTGCTTGTCCCTTGCCGCCAGCGCCCGCGCCCCGCCGATATCGCGCGGCACCCCGTGGGTCTCGAAGGAAATGCCCGGGAAACGCCTCGCGCAGCCGCCGTTCGATGAGCGCGATGGCGAGATGGGTGACGTCGATGCCGATCCATTGCCGCCCCAGTTTTTCCGCCGCATGCACCGTGGTGCCGCAGCCGCAGAACGGATCGAGCACGATATCGCCGGGATTGGACGAGGCAGCAATGATGCGCTCCAACAGGGCGACGGGCTTTTGCGTGGGATAGCCGAGGCGTTCTTGGGCCTGGGAATTTATTGGAGGAACATCGGTCCAGACCGTACCCATCACACCGCCCAGCATCTCGTCGAGATAGCGTTTCAACTGAGGGCGTTTGGACGTGTCGAAGCTGCCATCCTTCTTTGTCGGATACCATATCCGACCCTCAGCATCGAGCTTGGCCATTGTCTCCTTCTGGTAGCGCCAGCCAATTGATGGAGAGGGAAATCCTCGCCACTCATACATCATGTTCGGACGAGGATTGGGACTAAGCATATTGTCAAGGCGATACTTTCGCCCATTACCGTCGTCGTATCGGTATTTCGTTGCTACATACTCTGCGGAGTGCCCCTCCCTTGGTGTATTCCAAGTGAATACGTCAGTTTTCGTATAGAAAAGAATTTTATCAGCGACTCGACTCCACGTCTTGCTATCAGAGTGCGTTGTCGTGCGTTTCCATGTGATTTCATTCTGGAAAACGCGCGCCCCAAACACCGCATCGAGCAAGATCTTGAGATAATGGCTGGCAGTCGGGTCGCAGTGCAGGTAGAGCGAGCCGCTGGGCTTCAGCACCCGGTGCAGTTCGATGAGGCGGATCGCCATCATGGCGAGATAGGCCATCATGTCGTTCTCGCCCAGGAACCCGCGCATCGCCTCCAGCATGCGCGCGGCATCGGTGTTGGGGCCGTGCAGCACCTCCCAATAGGCCGTCTCGGCGCTCTCCGCCCAGTGCCAGGTATCGTCGAACGCCTCGATCTGCGCCTGGCTGTCCGCCCCGCCCGGCGCCTTGAACAGCACGTTGTAGGTGGCGTTGGAGTTGAACGGCGGATCGAGATAGACCAGATCGACGCTGTCGTCCGCGATGTGCTCGCGCAGCACCGACAGATTGTCGCCGTAATAAAGACTGTTCACGTGGCTCGCCCCGCGGCTTCTGGAACAAAATGTGAACCCATGTCACCTTGAAGTCAAGTGCGCGATTCGCGCCCTTCGCATCCAGCAGACCGCGAATGTCAGGCCAAGGCAAGAACGACCGCCCCGCGTCGTCCGGGCGCTTCGTCACCACCTGGCTTGACCACGTCCATGCCGCCGCCCTCACTGCTTACCGCACCGCCTGCGGCATGGATGCCGGGATCAAGTCCGGCATGACGAAAGACAAGGGGCAGGAGAATTCGAGGCAAGCCTCCACCCACACCCCGTAATTCCGGCGAAGGCCGGAACCCACAGCCGCTGTCGCCGACCTACTTCGCCCGCAAGTTCTCGATGAAGGCCACCAGGTTCTCGATGTCGCTCGGCGACAGGATGAACTTGGTCATGGGGAAATGCGGCTTGCGCAAGAAGGTCTCGATGCGCGCGGTTGTATAGACAGCGGGCTCATCGGCCATCTTCTGGAAATCCGGCGCCTTGGCGTCGGCTTTTTCAAAACGCGGCTTGAAGCCGGGAATGACGTGGCAGGCGGTGCAGTATTCCGCCACGATCGGCGTGGCCGCCTTGGCGTTGCCCTCGGCCCGTGCAGGACCGGCAAAGGCCACCGCCAGCAACCCTGCAATGGCCAGAAGTCTGAGAGTGCCCATGGCTCATATCCTTCCTCGCAAGCCTGGGCAAGGCTAGCCGCCGGGCGGCTCTGCGCCTTGATTTCAGTCAAAGCGTCGCGCCGATGGCCGGTCGGGCGGCTAGCTGATGCCCAGCCGCTCCTGCACGGCGCGGCGGAAGTCGCCGTTCTCGCGGGTGGTGAAGCCCAGAAGGCCCGACACCCGCCACACCAGGTTGGCCTCGTGTGCCTCGATCACCCCGTCGGCCAGCACGATCTCCCATAGCATCTCGATGATCCGCCCGCGATGCTCGCGGTCGTAGCTATCCTTGATGGTGCGGGTGAAGTGGTAGAAGTCGACCGCCTCCTTCTCCTCGCTTTCCGCCGCCATGACGAGGCTGGCGATCTCGGCATCGGCAAGGTCGAATTTCTCCTTCAGCAAGCGGTCCCTCGCCGCTTCTTCGGCGGGGCTGATCTTGCCGTCGATGCGCGAGGCGTGAATGAGCAGGCCCGCCACCGCGTGACGGATCGCCTCCTCGTTGTTTTCCACATGCGCCTCGCCGCTGAGGAGCTGTTTCAGATGGTCAAGGAACACCGGTCTTGCCTTTCATGCATCGTGCCGCGCTTGCGCGCTCCACCTTGCGGGCGCCATGCGCGGCTTCCATATAGGTATCATCGTTGATGTTTGCCGTCCGGAGTCATGAATAAAATGTCATTGTTGCTCAATGTGCTGTGGGTGGTGTTCGGCGGTTTCTGGATGGCCGTCGGCTGGCTTTTCGCCGCCATCATCATGGTTGTCACCATCATCGGCATCCCGTGGGCGCGCGCGGCGGTGAACATCGCCCTTTATACCCTGTTGCCCTTCGGACACAGAGTGGTCGAGCGCAGCGCGTTGAGCGGCCATGAAGACATCGGCAGCGGCCCGCTCGGCGTGGTGGGCAACCTCGTGTGGTTCGTCTTCGCCGGCTGGTGGCTCGCCCTTGCCCACCTCTTCACCGCCCTTGCCCTGGCGGTGACCATCATCGGGTTGCCGTTCGCCTGGGCGCATCTGAAGCTTGCCGGCCTCGCCTTGTGGCCCATCGGCAAGGCCATCGTGCCCGTCGACGGCGCCTGGCCCGATGCCGCTGCCCTCAATCGACGGTGACCGCCTCGGCGGCATGCCTGGCGCTCGAGCGCAGCGGCTGCTCCTTCATGAACAACAGGAAGATGAAGGCGATGAGAAAGCCCGTCCCGCTGGCCATGAACATATAAAAGAAGGAGGCGGGATTGACGCTTGCCGGGCTCGCCATGCTGCCCGCCCCATGCGCGCCGCCCAGCAGGATGACCCCGAACACCGCCACCAGGATGGCGCTGCCCAGTTGGCGAAAGAAGTTCATGGTGCCGGTGGCGGTGCCGAGCTGGTGTGCCTTGACGGCGTTCTGGATGGCCACCGTCGTCGTCGGCAACAGCGTGCCCAGCCCGATGCTGACGCATCCCAGCACCAGCTCGAACACCGCAATCGACATCCGGCCGTCGAGTAGCGCCATGACCAGCGTGGCGGCCATGGCAACCATGAGACCGATGACCGGAACCCGCTTGTAGTGGGTGATGCGGCCCATCAACTGCCCGGCGATGGTCGCGCCGATGACGGTGCCCACCATCAGCGGGATCAGGGCGAGGCCAGAATCCGCCGTGCTCATGGCGCGGGCGTTCTGGAAATAGATCGGCATGTAGATGGAAAGGGCGATATAGGTGCCCATGCCGAACGAGGCTGACACCGTGCCCGTCGAGACCACCCGGTTCGCCAGCACCTCCAGCGGGATCAGCGGTTCCGCCGCCGTCGCGATACGCCAGGAAAAGGCCAGCCACAACAGCGCCGACAAAACCAGCAGGCCGATGATCGGCGCCGACAGCCAGCCGAAGTCGCTGCCGGCGTAATGCAGCGCCAGCATCAGCGTCACCGTGGCGCCGACCATCAGCACCGATCCCAGGACATCGAGCCGATGTGGCCTGTCATTGCGCGGCAGGCGCCTAAGCGCCGAACGGGTCATCAGCCAGGCGATGGCCCCCAGCGGCAGGTTGATCCAGAAGATCAGGGTCCAGTGCAGGTATTCCGTCAGCACCCCGCCGAGTGTCGGGCCCAGCAGGCTGGCGAGCAGGAACACGCTGGCGAAATAGATCTGGTAGCGGCCCCGCTCCTTGGGGGCGATGATATCGGCGATGATGGTCTGCGCCAGCGAGATGAGCCCGCCACCACCCAGCCCCTGCACGGCCCGCGCACCGATCAGGAACAGCATGTTGGGCGCCATGGCGCAGCCGATCGAGCCGACCATGAACACCGAAATGCCGATCATCAGCGCGATCCGCCGCCCATGCATGTCGGAGAACTTGCCATACAGCGGCGTCACCGCCGTCGCGGTCAAGAGATAGATGGCGGCGACCCACGAGATGTTGCGGAATTCACCCAGTTCGCGGGCAATCGTCGGCAGGGCCGCGGCGATGATGGTCTGGTCGAGCGCGCCGAGGAACATGGCGACGCAAACGCCGACGACGATCAGCATGATATCGGCATGGCTGAGTTCGCCGGCGTCCATCGCCGCTTTGTTCGCCTTGGGGGTAGCGTCCATGTCAGGTACTCGAATCCGGAAAGAGCATCGCGATCCTGTCGCCGGTTCGCGGCGTTGAGTCAATCATGCCGCTTCGCCGGCCATCCTCATTGCCTGGCCGCCAGAAGCGCCCGCGCGATGATGACGCGCATGATCTCGTTGCTGCCTTCGAGGATCTGGTGCACCCTGAGGTCGCGGACGATCTTCTCGATGCCATAATCGGCCAGATAGCCATAGCCGCCATGCAGTTGCAGGCACTGGTTGGCGACCTCGAACGCTGCATCGGTGACGAACAGCTTGGCCATGGCGCAGTGCTTGCTGGCATCGCTGGCACCGGTGTCGAGCTTCCAGGCGGCCTGGCGCAGGAAGACGCGCGCCGCCTGCAGCTTGGTCTCCATTTCGGCCAGGCGGAATTGCAGGCCCTGGAACTCATCGAGGGTACGCCCGAAGGCCTTGCGTTCGCCCATGTAGGCCAACGTCTTGTCGAGGGCTGCCTGCGCGCCGCCCAATGCCGAAGCGGCGATATTGAGCCGGCCACCGTCGAGGCCGGTCATGGCATATTTGAAGCCCGAGCCTTCCTCACCAACGAAATTGGCCGCCGGCACCTCGCAGTCATCGAACTGCACCTGGGCGGTGGGCTGGGCGCGCCAGCCCATCTTGTCTTCCAGCGCGCCGAAGCTGAGCCCGCTGGACCCGGCCTCGACGATCATCGTCGAGATGCCCTTCGGTCCCTCGCCGCCCGTCCGGCACATGACCACATAGGCATCGGAATAACCGCCACCGGAGATGAAGGCCTTGGTGCCGTTGAGGCGGTAGCCATTGCCCGACAAGGTCGCCCGCGTGGTGAGGGCGGCGGCATCCGATCCCGAGCCCGGCTCGGTCAGGCAGTAGGAAAAGACCTTTTCCATGGAGCAGAGCGCCGGCAACCAGCGTGTCCGGCATTCCGCGCTGCCGAATTTGTCGATCATGCCGCCGCACATGTTGTGGATCGAGAGGAACGAGGCCACCGCCGGGCAGGCCATGGCGAGCGCCTCGAAGATGAGCGTGGCATCGAGCCGCGTCAGCCCCGAGCCGCCGAATTCCGGCGCGACATAAATGCCGCCGAGCCCCAGGGCGCCAACCTCCGGCCACAGGTCTTTCGGGATGGTGCCGGCCTTTTCCCAGTCGCGCGCAAAAGGCGCGATGCGCTCCTGGCCGAAAGCATAGGCCATGTCGAAGATCGAACGCTGTTCTTCCTGCAGAGAAAAATCCACCGGCGAGCGGCTCCTGGCTGGGGACGGGATTGACGGGACCGGCTCCGCTCTCGGGCGCGCGAAGATGATTGACCCGTTGGACGACGAACGCTTCTGAAGATGGGGCAAGCGGGCCAAATCCTCAAGGGAGACCGCCCACTTTAGTCATGTTGGTCTTGGCGACGCCTTTGCATCGCTCGCATGACTCACCGAGCAACAAAGTTGCCCGATCAGGCGCTCATCGCCGCTTTCAGCCCGCCGTTGCGCGTGACGAAATCGACGATTTCCGCCACGCCCCTGCCCCGCTTCAGATCGGTGAAGATCACCGGGCGGGCCTTGCGCATGCGTTCCGCGTCCGTCTGCATGACGGCGAGATCGGCGCCCACATAGGGTGCCAGGTCGACCTTGTTGATGATGAGGAGATCGGAGCGGGTGATGCCGGGACCGCCTTTCCTCGGGATTTCCTCGCCCTGGCCGACGCTGATGACGTAGAGCGTCAGGTCGGCCAGTTCGGGTGAGAAGGTGGCGGCAAGGTTATCGCCGCCCGATTCGATGAAGACGATATCGAGGCCGGGGTGGCGGGCATTGAGGTCGGCGATGGCGGCAAGGTTGATGGAGGCATCCTCGCGGATGGCGGTATGGGGGCAGCCGCCGGTCTCCACCCCGACGATGCGGTCCTCCGGCAAGGCCTGCAGCCGCGCCAGCATCATGGCGTCCTCGCGGGTATAGATGTCGTTGGTGACGACGGCGATGGAATATTCACCGCGCATCGCCTCGCAAAGCCGCTGCACCAGTGCCGTCTTGCCGGAGCCGACCGGCCCGCCGATGCCGATGCGCAAGGGACCATGGGGAGATGTCATGAGCGGAACAGCCTCGTTACTTGCGTTTCGTGGGACATGCAGCAGATCTCCGCCATCAGGCAGGCGGTGGAGAGATCGTCGAGAGGCACATGGCGGGCCTTTTCGACCGCCATCGCGATGGGGGCCTCCAGCCGTGCCATGATGCGCTGGCCATCGGTCTGGCCGAGCGGCACGAGGCGGATGGCAGCGGAAACCAGATTGGCCGCGCCGGCATGCAGGAAGGCCTGCACCGCCGGGCCGGGACCGACGCCATGGCCGGCCGCCGCCGCGGCGACCGCCAGCGGATAGACGATATCCTCCCCCGGAATCCTGGCGATGAGGTCGAGCGCCGGACACGGCCAGGCCGCCAACGTGACGCCTAAGAACGCCCGGCCCAGCGCCAGCGTCTCCAGCCGCAGTTCCGCCGTCGGCTGGAAGGCATGGGCGATGCCATTGATGTTTTCCAGCGCCCAGCCATCGAGCATGCGCGCAGCATCATGGGCGCGGGCAAAAATCACCGCATCGCTCCACAGGCTGCCGGCCGAGACGCTGTCCTCCATCCACTCGAGCGCCGCCACGCTATCGCCGATCAGACCGCGCGCCACGGCCGTCTCGATGCCCTGGCTGTAGGCGAAGGCACCCACCGGGTAGGACGGTGACAGCCAGGTCAGCAGGCGGTAGAGCGCGGCGCCCTCACTCGTGCCCATGGTGGTGCTCGTGAGGCTGGTGATGGTGAACGGCATCGCCATGGGCATAGGCGCCGCCTTCGGGATTGAATGGCTCGACCACCTCGGCCAGATGCGCGCCCAGTCCGGCAAGCATCGTGGCGATGACGGCATCGCGGCGAATGAGGATGCGGTAGTCCTCCACCTGGGCTTCGAGGTGGCGGTTGCCGAGGTGCCAGGCGAGCCGCAACAGATGCAGAGGATCGTCGGCGCGCACCTCCAGCAGCTCTTCCGGCTCGGCTTTCACCTCGATGACCTGCCCGTCATCGAGCGGCAAGCCGTCGCCATGGCGCAGCAACGTCGTCTCCGGCAGGTCCAGCAGGAAGTCGATGCCGCCGTCCGAACGCAGCGCGATGCGTCGCCGGTAGCGCTGGTCCTTGCTCAGCGTGACGGTATCGCGGGCAGGGTTGCTCCAGGTGCCGGCCGGCCGTATCTCGAGCGCGCGCAACATCGGGTTCCCTCACCTAAAACAGGAAATAGCGCTGCGCCATCGGCAGCACCGCCGCCGGCTCGCAGGTCAGCAGTTCGTCGTCGGCACGCACCTCGTAGGTCTCCGGATCGACCTCGATTTTCGGCAGGGCATCGTTGAGCACCATGTCGCGCTTGCCGATCTTGCGGGTGCCGGCAACCGCCAGCATGTGGCTCTGCAATCCGAGCCTTGCCGCCACGCCGCCCTCCATTGCCGCCTGCGACACGAAAGTGACGCGGCTGCGTGTCAGGGCGCGCCCGAAGGCGGCGAACATGGGGCGGTAGTGGACCGGCTGCGGCGTCGGGATGGAGGCATTGGGATCGCCCATGGGAGCGGCGGCAATGGAGCCCATCTTCAGCACCAGATCCGGCTTGACCCCGAAAAAGGCCGGTGACCACAAGACGAGATCGGCCAGCTTGCCCACCGCAACGGAGCCGATATGGGTCGCCATGCCCTGGGCGATGGCCGGATTGATGGTGTATTTGGCGATGTAGCGGCGCACCCTGAAATTGTCGTTGTCACCTGTCTCCTCGGGTAACCGCCCGCGCTGGCGCTTCATCTTGTCGGCCGTCTGCCAGGTACGGATCAGCACCTCGCCGACGCGGCCCATGGCCTGGCTGTCGGAGGCGATGATGGAAAACGCCCCGAGGTCGTGGAGAATGTCTTCGGCCGCGATGGTCTCCTTGCGGATGCGGCTTTCGGCAAAGGCGATGTCTTCTGCAATCGACGGGTCGAGATGGTGGCAGACCATCAGCATGTCGAGGTGTTCATCCAGCGTGTTGACGGTATAGGGCCGCGTCGGGTTGGTGGAGGACGGGATGACGTTTTCTTCCCCGCACACCTTGATGATGTCGGGCGCATGGCCACCACCGGCCCCTTCGGTGTGGAAGGCATGGATGGTGCGCCGCTTGAAGGCGGCGACGGTATTCTCCACAAAGCCGGATTCGTTCAGCGTGTCGGTGTGGATCATCACCTGCACGTCCATGTCGTCGGCAACCGCAAGGCAGCAGTCGATGGCTGCCGGCGTGGTGCCCCAGTCCTCGTGCAGCTTGAGTGCGCAGGCCCCTGCCTCGACCTGTTCGACGAGCCCCGCCGGCAGCGAGGCATTGCCCTTGCCGGAAAATCCCAGATTCATCGGAAAGGCTTCCGCCGCCTCCAGCATGCGCTCGATATGCCAGGGGCCCGGCGTGCAGGTGGTGGCTTTGGTGCCGGTGGCCGGCCCGGTACCGCCGCCGAGCATTGTGGTGATGCCGGAATAGAGCGCTTCCTCGATCTGCTGCGGGCAAATGAAATGAATGTGGGCATCGAATCCGCCGGCGGTGAGGATCTTGCCCTCCCCGGCAATGGCCTCGGTCGAGGGACCGATGAAGATATCGACGCCCGGCTGGGTATCCGGGTTGCCGGCCTTGCCGATGGCGGCGATCAGGCCGTCGCGCAGACCCACATCGGCCTTGTAGATGCCGGAATGATCGACGATCAGGGTATTGGTGATGACGGTGTCGACGGCGCCTCCGGCCCGCGGGATTTGTGACTGCCCCATGCCGTCGCGGATGACCTTGCCGCCGCCGAACTTCACCTCCTCGCCATAAGTGGTGAGATCCCTCTCCACTTCGATGATGAGTTCGGTATCGGCCAGGCGCACCCTGTCGCCGACGGTCGGACCGTACATGGCGGCATAGGTCGAGCGCGGAACTCGGGCGGGCATCAGTCGATATCCCCCATGATCTTGCCGTTGAAGCCGTAGACGCGGCGATGGCCCGCATAAGGCACCAGCGTCACGTCGCGGCTCTGGCCGGGCTCGAAGCGCACCGCCGTCCCGGCGGCGATATCGAGGCGCATGCCGCGGGCTTTGTCGCGGTCGAACCGCAGCGCGGCATTGGTCTCGAAGAAGTGATAGTGCGAGCCCACCTGCACCGGCCGATCACCGGCATTGGCGACGGTGAGCGTCACGGCGTCGCTTGCCGCATTGAGGACGATATCTCCGTCCGCCGTGAAGACTTCGCCCGGTATCATGTTGCGCCTTGCCTCATTCAGCGGATGGGTTGATGGACGGTCACCAGCTTCGTGCCGTCGGGAAAGGTCGCTTCCACCTGCACGTCGTGGATCATTTCGGGCACCCCCTCCATCACCTGCTCGCGGGTGAGGACGACCGCCCCGCCAGCCATGAGGTCGGCCACGCTGGCGCCGTCGCGGGCACCTTCCACGACAAAGTCGGAAATGAGGGCGATGGCTTCGGGATAGTTGAGCCTGACGCCGCGCTCCAGCCGGCGGCGTGCCACCATGGCGGCCATGGCGATCAGCAGCTTGTCCTTTTCCCGCGGTGTCAGGTTCAAGGAGCGGACCTCATATCAGAAACTCCACACGCGCGGCAGGCCGCCGCCGCAGATGCGGGCGAGCACGGTGGTCAGGGCGGCCCGCAGCGCATGGCCACTGGGCGCAACCAGGCGTGCCAGCACCACATGTCCGAGATCGCTGCACGCCGCTGCGATGGGCAGCGCAGCCAGCAGCGGCCGCAAATTGGCACAGGCCCTGCTGGCATCCGGCCCGGCCACGATCAGGCTCGCAAAGGCCCGGGCGCCCTGCCCCACGGCTCCGCGATCCAGTTGCGCCGCCAGGTCGCCTTCCAGCTCCAGCCGGTCGATGAAGCAGCGCCGATCGTCATGATCGATCACCCAACTGTCGCGCAGATGGCCGCTGTGCACCGCTTCCCCCATGGCAACGCGGCCGAGCACCACCGCCTCGCAGGCAATGAGCCGCGCCGAGCCTGAAAGGCTGACATGGTTGCGGCGATCGAGGCGGCCGCCATCGAAGAGGATGGTTTCCTGCGGCAGCCACAGGGCATTTGCGCCCGAGCCCACCTTGAGGCGCGTATCGGCCGCCGCGGGCGCCCGGCGCGAGCGGTAGATGCGCTCTGCAGCCTGCGTGGTGAGTGCCGCCGACGTGCCGGGCTGCCACATCGCTTCCAGCGACAGCCGGTCGCCATCGGTGAGGCCGCCGGCGGTATTGATCAGAATGGCTTCAGCACCCGGCCCGGCCACATTGGGCAAGCGCACCTTCAGGCAACCCTGCTGGTAGAGATCGGCAAGCACACTGCGCCCGGCATCGAGCTTGAAGGCAATCCGCGCCGCGCCGAAGGCCCGTTGCAGCACAACCGGCGCCGGGTCCGCCGGGGGTCCGGCCGGGACCAGCCGCAATGATGGCCCTGGCCGGCTTTCTGCCTTTGCGTCCACGCCGGTAAACTCCCCAGATGGTCAACCGCCAAAGTATCGCGACGGCCCCGGCCCTCGGGCGGCGCGCCGCGCGCACCACATCGCCAGCCAAGGCGCCTTTCAAGCGCCATACCAACTGCCGGCGAAGTCGCGAATATATCGCAAGCCACTGATTTGGATAAATTATTTCAGAACACTCTGAGCATCGCCGGATCTGTCGGCCCGCCGGATCGGCTGCCCGCATGGTCAATTTTTCGGCAATGCCTAAAAAATCGGCGCCCACTGGGAGAATTCAGCGGGCAACCTTCAGTTGCCGATCGCGCACCCCCGGTGGAACAAGCGCCAGCCGTCACCGCGCGTACAGGTCCTCGTAGCGCACAATGTCGTCCTCGCCGAGATAGCTGCCGGTCTGCACCTCGATCAGCACCATGGCGACCTTGCCCGGGTTTTCCAGCCGGTGGGTGGCACCAAGCGGTACATAGACCGACTGGTTCTCCGTCAGCAGTTGCGTGTTGTCGCCCACCGTCACCTTTGCCGTTCCCTCCACCACGATCCAGTGTTCCGAACGATGGACGTGACTTTGCAGGCTGAGGGCGCCACCGGGATTGACGACAATCCGCTTGACCTGGAAGCGCTCACCGATGATCAGGCTTTCGAACCAGCCCCAGGGACGGTGGTCGCGCGGAAAGGTCTCGGCCTGTTTGGCGCCCTTGTCTTTCAGCAGCGCTACGGCCTTCTTGACATCCTGCGTCCGCGACCGGTGGGCCACCAGCACCGCGTCCGGCATGGCGATGGCCACGACGTCCTCCAACCCGATGCCAACGAGTTCTAGCCCTTCGGCTTCGGAGCGCAGCAGGCTGCCGTGGCAGTCGATCTCGGTCACAGGACCCTTGCTCGCCACGCCGCCGGCCTCAGGTGAGGTCTCGCGCCACACCGCGTCCCAGTCGCCGAGGTCGGACGAGCCGGCAGCGTAAGGGATGGCGTAGATATTGGGCGCATGTTCCATGATCGCATAGTCGATGGATATTTCCTTGATGCCGTCCCATGGCCCGGCGGCAAGCCGTACAAAGCCGAGATCGGTCTGTGCATCGCGCAAGGCCTGCGAGGCCGGCTCCACCAATGCCGGGGCATGGGTGTCGAAAGCCTCAAGTGCGGTCTTGACCGAGAACAGGAAAATACCAGCGTTCCACAGATAGTTTCCCGCCTCCAGCATGGTCTGGGCGCGCTCGGCATCGGGCTTCTCGACGAAGGCTGCGAGCTTCAGGGCGCGGGGCGCATAATCGCGGGGGTCCTCGGCCAGTTCGAGCCAGCCATAGCCTGTCTCGGGTCGGGTCGCGCGCAGGCCAAAGGTGACGATCGCGCCATTCCGCGCAGGCTCAATTCCAACGTCGAGCGCTGCATGGAACGCCGCGGTATCCGGCATGAGATGGTCGCACGGGGACACCAGCATCAGTGCTTCTGGGTCCGTCGCCTTGAGATGCAGTGCCGCCGCCAGCACGGCCGGCGCCGTGTTACGCCCTGAAGGCTCGATCAGGATGGTCCCGGGGCTAATTCCCACCGCTTCGAGCTGTTCGGTCACGATAAAGCGGAAATCCGAATTGGTGATCACCACCGGCGGTGCGAATTGCGGCCCGGAGAGCCGCAGGGCCGTCATCTGGAACAAGCTCACGTCGCCGACGATGGCGGAGAATTGCTTGGGATAATTCTTGCGCGACAGCGGCCACAGCCGCGTGCCGGAGCCACCACAGAGGAGGATAGGAAAAATCAATTTCGAGCTTGCTCCGTTCTCAAAGGTTTCGGTTTATCCGCTGAGGAAATGACCAGACCATCAAGCCGGCCGACCGCCCGTTCACCAGCTGAGCAGCGCCAAGAAAGGCGACATCCGGTCCTTTGTCAATGCCGGAGAAACTGGCCTTCACACAGGGTTTGGCGGTGATCAGGCGCTGAAGCTCGACAGCGTGGGTGCTTGGCTGCGCAGCCCGCGCGCGGCAGGGATTACGAACAGACGCAGATCCCGGAGCGCGAGCGTGAAATCGTGCTTCGGCAACTGCATGGCCAGCGTGTGGAAGGCGGGCGCCCCGGCGAGGAAATCGCCGCCATCCACGGTGTGCAGGGCCGTTTGCACTGCCCTGTCGCCCGAGCCGCTCAGCCTGTCCTGCAAGAGCGTGCCGCGGGTCTCGCCGTCACGCGCGCTGCGCACGACCAGCGGCAACGAATCGCCCTCACAGCCCTCGAGATCGGCGACCACACCCAGCACATCACCAGGCGCAAAGGCGGCTTTTCCGAGCGTGACGTTGAAGGAAAACCATTGCGGCGGCTTGGCGACGTGCGCCTGGGCCCGGAACAGCAGTCCCTTATCCGCGCTCAGATCAAGCGACGTCACCCCCTCGGCCGTGCTCCAGCTGAAATAAAGCCCCGGAACGATGGGCACATTGTTCTCTACGCTCTTGGGAAGTGCAACGTCCCGCAGCGCGGCGACGGCTTCGGCTGTCGGACAGTTCGGAAGGGTGTGTCATGCAAGAATATCCCGGCTTTACGGTCGCTTTGCCCAGCGCTCTGGCATTTGCCCAGGACCGGTCGGCGACATCCTATGCCCGATATCGCGCGCCTTGTCGAGATTGCCGCACCCGCACCGATTGAGGTCGAGGCGGTGGCAGACGTCCGATGTGGAACAACTCATCTGGACCATCGGCCCGAGTTGTGGTTTCAGTGACGTCATTGCGTGCACACGACGGTTTTGGCCATTGCACGCGCCAGTAGGACAAGTCACCAGGAAATGCCGATGCCAAGAGCCCGCGCTCCGAAACCTTCAGCGACAGCAAAGGACGATGCCACGCCACTGGTTGTCGTGACGCTGGACGGCGGCACGCTGCCCGACACGCTGCAGGTACTGGCCGCCGCCGCCGAGCCGGCCCTGCACCTGGTGGCCCTGACCGATATCGAGGAGGGCCTGGAGACCCGGCCGGGCGAACCTCTGCTGGTTGTGTTGTCCGCGCCAGCCAAGAGCCTCCTGTCGGCGCTGCAGGCCGGAACGACGCCATCGCTCGCCCTGGCCCATTGGAAGCATCAGGCCGAGACGCATCTTGCCGCCTTGCGCAAGGCGCGCCGCCGCATCATCGCCCTTGATCGAGACGCGCTATCGGCTGGTCCTCAGGGCTTTGCAAAAATCTTCGCAGCGCGGTTGGATGCCGACTTCAGCGCGGCCGATTTCGCTGGCGCCGAGGCGCCGGTTGCAACTGAGCCCGCGGCCCTGGCCCTCATGGCGGTCTTGCTGTTGGAAAGCGATCCTCACGCCCGTGCCCTGGCCGACGAATTGGAGGCCACGCTGGTCTGCCCTCCCGCCCCGCCCGTGGTCCGTGCAGAGGAAATCGACCGGGCCTTTGCCGCCCACCAGGCGCAGACGGTCGCGCTGGCCACGGTGGAGACCGAGCGCGATCTGCTGCGTGAGGATCTGGCGCAGATGCAGGAACAACTCGAGCGCAGCGTGATGGAACTGCGGCTCAACCACGCCGCGAAAGAAGCCGTGGAACGACAGGCATCGACGCTGGATGCAAAACGGCTGTTGCGGGAATCCGTGCTTGCCGCGGCGATCCTGAAGTATGCGGCGGTGGCCGAGGAGCGGGTAGCGGAGATCGCCGCCCAGAAGGCCGTGGCCCATACTGCGGCCACGACCCATGCCGAGGACATCGCCGCATTGAAAGCCGAGACGCAGGCCACGGCCCGAACCCTTGGCAAGGAGATCGCAGCGCTGAAGGCCCAGGCGCAAGCCACAGCCAAGGCCCATGCCAAAGAGGTTTCGGCGCTGCAGCATGAGTTGAAGGTCCAGGCGCAAGCGAAGGATGCCGTCGGGACCAGGCTGGACCAGGCCCGCGTCGAACTGGAGGCTGTCTATGCCTCACCCTCGTGGAAGGTCACGAGCCCGATGCGCACTCTGCGCCGCGGCCTCGGCAAGCGCTGACCGATACCCGCATGCCGCAGACCCCGGCAATTCTTCCTCACAGGCCACGCCTGTTCATCGATGCTCAGCACGGGCTTTGCAACCGCCTGCGGGCCATGGCCTCAGCCGCCTCCATCGCGACCCGAACCGGGCGCGAACTGGTGGTCATCTGGCGGCCCGATCACCATTGCGACGCGCGGATATCGGATCTCCTGGCCTATGACCGGCCGGTCATCGAAGATGACAGCGCCGAGCTGTGCCGGCGGCAGGCCGCGGTTGTCTACAACTACATGGAGATCGAGCCTGGCTCATGTTTCAACGGCCCGATCCTGCCTGACGCCGACCAGTTTGCGGGGCGGGACGTCTATATCCGCTCGGCCTACACGCTGAACAGCCCGCACCGGCACTATGCCGACGAGCAGGCCTTTCTGCGCACCCTGGTGCCTTGCGATCCGGTGTTGGCGCTCATCGCCGGCGTGCGCCACCCCAACCGGGTGGCCGCCCATGTGCGCATGGGCACAGGGCCCGCCCATGATCACCTGAGCCATGAGTTTCCCGACAACTGGCCCGCCCACCGCCACGCCGAGATCGTTGCCTGGCGAGAGAAAAGCCATGCGCGCCATTTCATGGCCCAGACTCGACCAGCTGATCGCCGCGGGCCGGGCCGAGACGATCTTTCTGGCTGCCGATCTGCCGGAAACCTATGCACAGTTCGCTGAGCGCTATGGCGACCGGCTGGCCTGGCTGCCGCGTGACCAGTTCGACCGTTCGGCCCGCCAACTGCAATACGCGCTGGCCGACCTTCTGTTGCTGACCGCAGCCGATCTGCTCCTGGCCAGCACCTGGAGCTCGTTCTCAGAGGTCGCACAGCGGCTGGCCCGCCCGGGCCGGCCCATCAATCACAGCGGCCGTGATTTTTGAACCGCTTGCCGAAGCACTGCCGGCGGAGCCACCGGCGGGCGCATTGCAAATGCGCACGGGATATGGCCTAACTCGCACCCGGCAACCCGCCCGCCCTTCACCTTTTGGATGAAAGACATGGTTGTTCAAACACATACCACCCCTGCGGCCAGCCTGATCATCATCGGTCCGCCCGCTGCCGACGCGCTCGAAGCGCTGTTGGCAGAACCTCTAGATAAGGTGGTCCTGGTCGAGCCCGACCCCGAGCGGGCCGCCCTTATCGAGGCTCGCTTCGGCGATCGGCCCGGCCTGGTCGTGATCGTGGCTGCGGTGGCAGGCGAGCCGGGTCGGGCGGAACTGACCGAGTTCAACTTCCCCGGTCTGCGCAGCCTGCATGCCCCGGCACCGGCCATGCAGGCACTGCTGCCCGGTCTGCGCATCCGGGCCCGCCACACAGTCGACGTGATCACCCCTGCCGAACTGTTTGAACGGACCGGCGAACTGCCGCGCCCGGCGAATCTTCGCATCGATACCCCTGGATCCGAATACGCCATTCTGCAGGGCCTTCAGGAGGCCGGGGCGTTGGAGCGGTTCGATCGAGTGCAGGTGCGCTGCGAGACCGAGCCGATGTTCGAAGGGGCCAGGGACAGTGGGGCGGTGCAGGCCTGGATGCAATCCCAGGGCTTTGCGCCGGCCGGCGTAGACGAGAACGATCCTGACTGGCCTGAACTGTCGTTTCGCACCGACCCGGCCGTCCGCGACCTGATTGCTGCCCGACGGAAGCTTTCCGAGCTGCAGGCAAAGCTGAAGCAGGCGGGCGCCGAACTGGAAGAAGAGCACGCAAAGCTGGCGGTGCGTGACAAGGAACTCGCCGAGGCGCAAGAAGCGGCCGGGGTCAGCGCCAAGCGGATCGTCGAGATGGAGAGCGAAGCGGCTTCCACGCAGATGCAGCTTTCCAAGCTGGAGGCACAGTTGAAGCAGGCGAGCGCCCGGCTGGACGACAGGGACACAGAGCTGGCGGCACGTGCCAAGCAACTTGCCGAGGCGCAAGAAGCGGCCGGGGTCAGCGCCAAGCGCATCGTCGAACTGGAAGGCGCGGCGGCCTCCGACAAGACGCAGATTTCGACGCTGGAGGCACAGTTGAAGCAGGCGAGCGCCCGGCTTGACGACAGGGACACAGAGCTGGCGGCACGTGCCAAGCAACTCGCCGAGGCGCAAGAAGCGGCCGGGGTCAGCGCCAAGCGGATCGTCGAGATGGAGAGCGAAGCGGCTTCCACGCAGATGCAGCTTTCCAAGCTGGAGGCACAGTTGAAGCAGGCGAGCGCCCGGCTTGACGACAGGGACACAGAGCTGGCGGCACGTGCCAAGCAACTTGCAGAGGCGCAAGAAGCGGCCGGGGTCAGCGCCAAGCGGATCGTCGAACTGCAAAGCGCTGCGGCCTCCGACAAGACGCAGCTTTCGACGCTGGAGGCACAGTTGAAGCAGGCGAACGCCCGGCTGGAAGACAAGGACACAGCGCTGGCGGCACGTGGCAAGTCGATTGCCGAGGCGCAGCGGGAGACCGCACAGGCGACACAGCAGGCTGATGCCGCTCAGGCGGATTTGGCAGTCGCGCTGCGCATGCAGGCGCTGGCGCAGTCGGATCTGCGGGACCTGCAGGAGCGTTATCGCGCCTGCGAACAGACCCGTGCGACCCAGGCCGATCTGCTTCAGAAGCTGACACCACGCCTTCAGCAGGCCGCACAGCAGTTGCAGCAACTGGCCTTGGCGGAGGACATGAGCGGGCAGAAGACACTGGCGGCGCACAAGCCCAAATCCAAGGGCAAATCGAAATCCAAGTCCAAGCGGGCCAACTCCGGCAAAAAGCGTCGGGACAGGAGATAGAGGCAGATGGACTCACCGCCTTCCACCGACAGCCTGCGCCACAGTCTCGAAGACGCACTCGATCTGTTGAAGGATTATATCCCGGACCAGACGCTGCAGGCGCGGGTGCTCGAACCCCTGCCCAGCCTGCTGGAGCAATGCGAGGCGCTTTGCGCCCGGAACCCCGCGACCGAACCGGTGCGCACCATTCATCACATGGCCTGTACCGGCGGCACCCTGTTTGCCAAATGCCTCGCGGTCATGCCGAACGTCACCCTGCTCAGTGAGATCGACCCCTTGAGCACCATGATGCTGCCCAGGAGTGGCGACAGGCTGTTTGCGCCCACGGATATCATCTACGGCGCGCGCTCGGCGTTGCGCCCGGTCGACACGGCGACGGTTGAACGCGTCTTCACCGCTTCGGCTGAGGCGCTGCACCAGGCACTTTGCGAGACGGGGCAGCGCCTGGTGCTGCGCGACCATGCGCATTCCCAGTTCTGCACCGAGGTCGATTTCACGCAGCGTCCCACCTTGCGCGAAATGCTTTCGAGCCGTCAGCAGCCCTTGTCCGTCGTCACGGTGCGTCATCCGCTGGACTCCTTTTTGTCGCTGCGCCTCAACGGCTGGGATCAGTTCTCGCCCTTCACGCTGGAGGAATATGCCCGCCGCTACGCGGCCTTTCTGGCGCGCTATGACCGGGTGCGCCTGTGGCGCTACGAGGATTTCATCGAGGATCCGAACGGCGTTCTGCAAGACATTTGCGCCGCGTTGAACCTGCCCTTCATGGCGCAGGCGGAAGATTTTCTGAGCATCGTCTCTCTGTCGGGCGACAGCGGACGAACGGCGAACCGGATCGGCCGCCGGTCGCGACACCAGGTGCCGGAAGAGATCCTCGATGCGATCGCCCACAGCACCGCCTATGCCGATCTGTGCACATCTCTGGGCTATGATCCGAAAGCCGGATGAATGGGCGCGCCGGGGCTTGCATGTGCCTTGCGCTCGGGTTACCACGGCAGCCGTTCTTGGCCGACCGGGCGAGACAGCCGTCAGATGGTGCCAGGCGATTTCTTCTTGAGCCGCATGGAGTTGTGACAATTGGGACAATCTTTTGTCATAACTCACGGCCTCTTGCTGAGGTTGTATGCGGACGCTGTAGATGGCGGCAGCGGCGATGAGATCGCCGCCCGCCTGGAACCGGTACGCGACGCTGTCCGCGCGGCCTGCTGCTCTGCCTCGCTGATCGCCTATGAGCGCTATCTCGACCTCATCGCCCTGCGCCTTGCCGAACCCGGCCTGAAAGACCGGTTGACCCTTCTGAGCGGCCCGGCGTTTCAGACAGGCCTGCGAGCGGACCCCTCGCAACCCTTCAATCTGATCGGCGAAGCCCTTTGCCGCCTGCGCGAGGGAGATCGGCAACGGGCACGTCAACTGTTGCGCCGCCTGGCGGCATCACGTTATCCAGCACGCCGACAGGCGCAATTGCTTCTCGTCGGACCCTTGATGCAAGACCTGTCGACATGATTGACCTCGTCGAAGAATTCGAACGACACCTCGCCGCCCTGCCCGCCGGCGTGCGGCCCGTTGTCGTGACCGTGCGGGTCGGGCAGGAGGACAGCGCTGCCTGCACAGATCGCGCGGCTCGACGCGCTGGCCGAAGACGCCGGCAGGGCGGCACTGATCCTTTATGAAGGTGACGCCGAACGGTTGCGGCCCGCGCTTCGGGGCCGCAGCAATATCGCGCTTGGCGGGTTCCCGGGCAGGATCGGCGATCTGCGGTCGATGCTGCTGGCCGGCGGGGTAGCCGGACCCGACAGCATCGCCTTCGTCAGCGAATTATCTCGGTTGACGCCAGCGATCCTGGCTGAAGCGGACTGCGTGGTCAGCGGGCTGGGCGATGCCGAGGCCCCGGCGGGCGAACTCATGGGCTGCACCCTGGTGACGTCGGTCTTCCGCTCGGATGCGTATCTTCAGGGCTTCATCAACAATTCGCTGGCGCTTGACGGCTATGGCAGCCTGATCGATCACATTTTCCTGGTGGCGAAAATGTCCGAGCTGGAATGCCGCCTGCTGAATGACCTGATGGCCGCCCACCCCAACGTGACGGTATTCTGGAACCGCACCGATCCGGGCCTTTATCCGTGCTGGAACCTCGGCATCCGCATGGCGCGGCGCACCTATGTCTCGAACGCCAATGTCGATGATCTGCGCGATCCGGCCCACGTGGTCAGCCTGATACGGGATCTTGAACAGAACCCCGAGGTGCTGGTGGCCGCAACCGCACTCAACCCGTTCCACGACTATCCAGCCGACGGCAGCCTGCCCGATGACCGCCCCGGCTGGTACAGCGAACAGCCGGGACTGTTCACGATGTTCGACCTTGCGCACCTGCCAGGCGACGGGCCGCCCAGGCTCGAGCCCCACAACATGCCCCATTGCATGCCCGTCTGGCGCCGTTCGCTGCATGAGCGCTATGGCTGGTTCGACGAGCCCCGCTATGGTCCCTATGCCGACTGGGCCTTCTGGATGGCGGTCCTGCGCGACGGCGCCTATGGCTGGATCGACCCCGAGCCGCTGGGTTTCTATTACGTCAATCCGGCCTCGCACAACCGCCGCGGCAACGAACTGGAGCGCCTGCACGGCGTCGTCGAGGACGAATTCATGGCGATGTTCCTCGCCAGGCGCGACGGCCGTCCTCTCCACGCCGGCCGCACCCTGCCCGATGTGCCGCGCAAGCTGAAGCTGACCGGGCGGAACCAGGCATTCGGCGAGCATCGCAACAGCTTCAGCCGGCTGATCGATGCCCTCCAGCCGCTGGCGCGGCAGGACGGCGAGGGGGTGCTGTTCCTGCCCTTCCTCGAACGCTATTTCGTCTGGGGCGAAAACCCGGGCGAGGCCGCCTCGGCCGCCCCGGCGCCGATCACCCGCGACTGGGTCGGCATCCTGCATGACCCTTTCGACGCGCCCGACTGGTTCGACACCCGGGTCAGCCCCGAGACCTTCTTCGATACCGACCTGTGGCGTGCCTCGCGGCCCCATTGCCGCGGCATCATCGTGCTGGCGGGCGATCTCGGCACCGACCTGAGGACCTATGATCGCGACCTCGCCGTCCTGTCGGTGTTCCATCCGGTCGAGATGCAGGCCAGGATGTTCGACCCCGCCGCCTACCGGGCCCGCCCGCGCCTGGTGCAGGTGGGCGACTGGCTGCGCAAGCTGCAGGCCATTCACCGGCTCAAGGCACCGGGGCATGAACGCATCATGCTGCTCAAGGAAAAGACCCAGGGCTACCTGCAGGCCGAGATCGGTGCTTTTGGCGACCACCGCGACCCGGCCGTCGCCATGCGCCACATGGTGCCCAACGACGAATATGACCGCCTCCTGTCCAGTTCCGTCGTTCTGTGCCTGCTCTATGCCACCGCCGCCAACAACGTGGTCATCGAATGCATCGCGCGCGCCACGCCGATCCTCATCAACCCGCTGGCGGCGGTGGTGGAATATCTCGGCCCCGACTACCCGCTTTACGCCTGCGATGAGGCAGAGGCCCGCTTGCTCCTGTCGCTGCCCGGACGGGTTGAAGAGGCGCACAGATACCTGCTGGCGCGGCGACTGGAGATCGACCTGAGCTATGAGGGCTTCGCTCGTAGTATCGCGGAATTGGAATTCTATAACCGGCTTTGAGGCGATGGTGCACCTTGCGAAGCGACAACTGGAGGGTATGAGCTTCCGCACGCGCTTGACGATGCTACATAGCAACCCCCACCGACCAGTGTTCACCAAAGGGTTCGACCAAATGCAAGTGAACGATATTTACTCTACAATGATACTGATCGCTGAGAAGAAACCATAATGATGTTGGCATATTCCCAAATGCTTTCCGTTTGGCACGCGGCATGAGGACGTATCTTCATATAGGAACCGAAAAGACTGGCACTACCACAATACAGGCTTTTCTATCGTCCAACCGTCGCGTCCTTCGTTCAAAGGGCGTTCTTGTGCCAGTGACGCCGGGTCGGTCCAATCATCGGCTGCTCCCGGCGATGGTCAACGAGCCGGAGTTCGTCGATGACCTGTTCCGAGAACGGGCTCTTCTCGATATTGGTGAACGTGAAAGGGCTAAGGCGAAGTGGCGCGAGGAATTTCGATTAGAAATAAATTCTTCCGACCTGCCTTGCTGCATTCTGTCATCGGAACATTTGCAAAGCCGGCTCAGAACGCCGGCGGAGGTTACCCAGCTAAAAAGGCTACTCGATGACATCTTCGAGCAAGTAACGTTGGTGCTATATATTCGAGAGCCGGTCGCCACCGCTGTCTCTCTCTATTCGACCGCGGTCAAGTATGGAGCCTTGAATGCGGAACTTCCCGGCCCAAATGCCCCCTATTGTCGCCGAATCGTAAATCATGCCGAGACGATTCGTCTTTGGACTTCGGTGTTCGGCGAGCAAAACATACGAGTGCGGATATTTGCCGCCGATGCGTTTGCGGGCCGTGATCTCCTAGACGATTTTATCGAAGCCTGCGAACTTCCCGATGGCGAGTATCTGCGCCCTGCAATCGCGAATGAATCGCTTTCCGCTTTGGGGATTGCAATTATGCGCCGGGTCAACAAGCAAATAAGGCCCGTGAGCAAAGATGGCACCGCGAACCGAAAGCGCGCTGGCATGGCAGAATTCTTCGCGAGACATTTTTCCGCTGGCCCCCGTTATGTTCCACCTCAAAAGATGGTCGACGCCTACAACGAGGCATTCGAAGAATCGAACGAATGGGTGCGAAGCAAATTCTTTCCGGACAAGGCTGTCCTGTTTTGGCCCTACAGAACGCCACAGAGCAAAGGAAATCAACTCAGTGACGACGAAATGCAGTGTCTGGCCGATGCAATAGTAGAGCTCTGGAATCTGAAGACTACAACCTGAGCGTGGATCACAATCGTTCCATCAGTTGGACCTTTATGAGCGATTTGCCCTATTCAATTGCCGACGAGGGAAGAGCAAACGATGTCAGCAGGCGCTCGTCGGTCTTGACGGGCAGGTTGGGTTGTCGCACGTAGGTGCGCTGCTGCACGCGATCGGCGCGTATCGGCAGTGCGGGACGAGCGACCACGAGGACATGCGGGGCCGGCTCGTCTCTTGTGGCATTTGATCGGAGTACGGGATGAAGACAGCACTTGTATGCGGCGCCGGCGGGTTCATCGGCGGCCACATCGTGAAGCGGTTGAAGAACGAGGGTTTCTGGGTTCGCGGCGTGGACCTGAAATTTCCCGAATTCGCCGAAACCGTCGCGGACGATTTCGTCATCGGCGACCTGCGCGACCAGACCGTGTGCCGCGACGTCGTGGACCGCAGGTTCGACGAGGTGTACCAGCTCGCCGCCGATATGGGCGGTGCCGGCTACATCTTCACCGGCGAGCACGACGCCGATGTCATGCACAATTCGGCCACCATCAACCTCAACATGTCCGAGACCTGCCGCAAGCGCAACGTGAAGCGGATCTTCTATTCCTCCTCGGCCTGCATGTACCCGGCCTACAACCAGGAAGACCCCGACAATCCCAACTGCGCGGAGGATTCCGCTTATCCGGCCGCGCCGGACAGCGAATACGGCTGGGAGAAGCTGTTCAGCGAACGCCTCTACCTCGCCTACAACCGCAACCACGACATGGAATGCCGGGTCGCGCGCTATCACAACATCTTCGGGCCGGAAGGCACCTGGACCGGCGGCAAGGAAAAGGCGCCGGCCGCCATCTGCCGCAAGGTGGCCGAGGCCAAGGATGGTGGCGAGATCGAAATCTGGGGCGACGGGCTCCAGACGCGTTCGTTCCTTTATGTCGATGAATGCGTCGAGGGAACGCTGCGCCTGACGCGTTCGCGGCTGACGGGACCGTTCAACATCGGCTCGGAAGAAATGGTCACCATCAACCAGCTTGCCGATATGGCCATGGACATCGCCGGCAAGAAGCTGGCCTTGAACCATATCCCCGGTCCGCTGGGCGTGCGCGGCCGCAACTCCGACAACCGGCTGATCAAGGCGGAACTGAACTGGGCGCCGTCGCAATCGCTGCGCACCGGGCTTGAAAAGACCTATGCGTGGATCGAGGCGCAGGTATCGCGCAACGTGGCGCGCCAATAGGAGTGCACGTCCGGCGCAAACCCCTACCATTTCCGACCCGCCGAAACGGGTACCCGGTTGGGTGATGCGAGGGAGGACAGGGAGAAGCTGGACTAAGTGCAGCAGATCACAAGCGGGAAAATGCGCGCCGAGATGGTGGCGGGGGACTTGAAGACCGCCAAGCGCCATGCGTTTCTTGATAGTGGATGGCTATGAACTGCCGGGGAGCGTGGAATGGGGCTGAGGTGGCAACTGGCGTGGAGAAGGCTGAATGGCAAACGTCGTGATTATCTACACCGGGAATGTCTGTTCCACCCCCATGATTGAGTATGCGCGCCTGAGCAAGAGCATCTACGTACCGGGGCGTGAGTTATTTGACTACTATAATTTTTCAAAAATATCAAATAATATTAATATTTGCAAGGATTTAGCCGAAATCTTCGATGCTCTTTTCCTAAGAAAGAGCTGTGCCTATCTTGAAAGTGATGGCCTTCTCAACTATCGCGGCGATCGGGCCGTTCCATCTACGCTTGTGAAGCCGCATGTGCTGTTCAAATGGCGATGCTTCCCCCCCGGCGCGCCCGGAAGTCACAAGATCGCCGAGGTTCTTGCAGCAAACAAAGCAACCCCGGTGGTCATGCTCCGTTCATCACTCTTAACGCAAGCTATCAAGGTTTTCCTGTCTGAAAGGGCCTACGGCGGAAGGTACCAGCAGTTCAAGACCAGCACCATGTCCAAGAAAATTTATGAATCCTACATCGAGAAACAAAAACAGATATCCATTGTTATTTCAGATTCTGATCTTAAAGAAATAAGGAAAATTGCAAAAGATTTCCTAAATAGTTCGATTACTCAGATTGATAACATGCATTTCTATTTTCCGCACGTGCCGCAACCGTACCTTATATTTGCGGAAGACATTTTCAAACCTTTGATCGATTTTGTACAATACGAATTCGCTCTCACGACTCTTTTCGGTGATTTTGACCCTCTCGATACCCACAGAGAGCCCACGGTTCGCAAAGGGGGATTGGAACTGTCGAACTGTGCAAATCTCGACATGGTGCTCCAAGATGCCAAGTTGCGGAGCCTGGAAGAAAGGTACCAGGCAGCCACTGCCGGACTGAAGAACATCTTCACGAGTTCCTGAACGGGTCGGATGGTCGGGTCCCTCGGAAATGGGCAATCAGGGCGCATCGTATGCGCCAATTATGCGCAGCTTGCGGCGGAGTAGTCGACGCGCCGTTCGAGCCGGGATACAGCTTGGGCAGGCGTGAAGGTGAGCCATGCGATGCGGATCCTGATCATTGAAGACGACACCCGGGCGGCAGAATACATGCTCAAGGGCCTCGCCCAGAGCGGCCACGTCGCCGACCACGTTGCCGATGGCGAACAAGGCCTGACGATGGCCTGCACCCAGGACTACGACGTCCTTGTCATCGACCGCATGCTCCCCGGTCTCGACGGCCTGTCGGTCATCGAAAAGCTCAGGGCCGAAGGCGAGACCACGCCGGTGCTTGTCCTGAGCGCGCTCGGCGAGGTGGACGACAGGGTGAGCGGATTGAGCGTCGGGGGCGACGACTATCTGGTGAAGCCCTACGCCTTCAGGGAACTGCTCGCCCGGGTCGATGCCCTCTCCCGGCGCAAGACCGTCGCGCAGAAGAAGACCGAATTTCATGTCGCCGATCTGACGCTGGACCTGCAGACCCGCGAGGTCAGGCGCGCAGGACATCGCATCAGCCTCCAGCCGACGGAATTCCGGTTGCTCGAGCAGCTCATGCTGCATGCCGGACACGTCGTCACCCGCACCATGCTGCGCGAGAAGATATGGGACTACAATTTCGACCCGCAGACCAACATCGTCGACATGCACGTCTCCCGCCTCCGCCAGAAGGTCGACAAGGGATTCGCAAGGCCCCTCATTCAAACCATCCGCGGCCATGGATATTGCCTACGTGAACCTGACTAGGTTCTTCAGGACTTCGTCGTTTCGCCTGGCGCTGGCCTACACCGGCGCCTTCGCGGTCTCCGGCATTGCCCTCTTGGCGGTGGTCTACTGGCTCGCCATGAGTTTCGTGCCGCGGCAGGCCGATGAGGCCATCAGGACCGAACTGGCAGGCCTCGTCGGGATCTATCGCGGCCAGGGCCTGAACACGCTCGTCGACGTGATCGGTGAACGCAGCCGCGGCGGCCGCAACATGATCTACCTGCTCGCGGATGGCGGTTCCAGACTGGCCGGCAATCTTCAGCGTTGGCCCGATGCATCGCCGTCCGGCAATGGATGGATCAGCTTTGCGATGCCGCAGTCGGAAAAGAGCAACCCGACGGGCGCCGAACAGACGCAATACACGGTTCGCGGACTCACCGTCGCGCTCGGCGAAAACTATCGCCTGCTGGTCGGCAAGAGCACCCAGAATGTCGTCGAGATGCAGGAGGTCATCGTCGACAGCGTCGGCTGGGCCCTGACCATCGCCATTGCCCTGGGTCTGGGCGGTGGCGTGCTGCTGAGCCGCAACGTCATGCGCCGGCTCGACAACGTCAACCGGGCGACGCGAACCATCATTCGCGGCGACCTGATGCGGCGCATGCCCATCCACGGCAGCGGCGACGAACTCGACCAGCTGGCCGAAAACGTCAATCTCATGCTCGACCAGATCGAGCGGCTGATGGTCGGCATGAAGCATGTGACGACAGGCATCGCGCACGACCTCAGGAGCCCCCTGTCACGCATGCGCAGCCGACTGGAGGTGACGCTGCTGGACGAGCCCGATCCACTGGCCTACCGGGCAGCCATCGAAGATACGATCGACGAACTGGAGGGGCTGCTGACAACCTTCAATGCCTTGCTGAACATCGCGCAGGTCGAAGCCGGCATCGCCCGCAAGAACATGACGGAGGTGGATCTGGCCACGCTTGCCGAAAGTGTCGCCACAGCCTACGAGCCGATGGCCGAGGCAAAGGCGCTCGATTTCACAATCGACATCCATGCCCGCCCCACCGTCCGGGCCCACAAGCACCTTCTGTTCCAGGCGCTGGCGAACCTGCTGGACAATGCCATCAAATACACCCCCCAAAGCGGCCGTGTCCGCCTGCTGGTGCAGGAGTTGGGCGGTCGACCGGAGATCGTCGTGACCGATTCAGGCCCCGGCATCGCCCCCGAAGATCGCGCCGCGGCACTGGAGCGCTTCGTCAGGCTGAACGCACAGGACGGCGCGGGCAACGGCCTCGGCCTCAGCCTCGTGACCGCCGTTGCGACATTGCACGACATCGATTTGTCGCTCGAAGACAATGCCCCCGGCTTGCGCGTGGTGATGCGTTTTCCGCTGAGTTGATGCCAGGAGGCGGGACCTCAATTCAGGCAGCCATCCCGGCCGCCGTCTCGGCGTGCATATCCGCCCAGTTGATGATCTCGAGTTCCCCGGTCTCGTGCTCGACCACCGCCGAACAGGATTCGACCCAGTCCCCGGTGTTGCAGTAGACAATGCCGCCGACGTTCCGCATTTCGGCGTGATGGATATGCCCGCAAATGACACCGTCGACCTCATGGTTGCGTGCCGCCTGGACGAGAACGGTCTCGTAGTCGCCGATGAAAGCCGTCGCCATCTTCACCTTGTGCTTGATGAAGGCGGAAATCGACCAGTAGGGAAAGCCCAGGCGCCGCCTCACCGCGTTGAACCATGTGTTGAACGCCAGCAACGCCGTGTAGGCCTTGTCGCCGGCAAGTGCGACCCACTTTGCGTTCTCCACCACGACGTCGAACTGGTCCCCATGGGTCACGAGGAACCGCCGGCCATCAGCCGTGCGGTGAACCGCGTTGCCGGCCACCGCCAGATTGCCGAGCCGCAAACCCACATAGTCGCGAAAATCCTCGTCGTGGTTACCCGGCAGATAGACCAGTCTGCTGCCATCACGGCCGCGCGCCAGCAGCGCGTTGATGACATCGGTATGCGCCTGCGGCCAATACCATCGCTGCTTCAGGCTCCATCCGTCGATGATGTCGCCCACCAGGTAGATATAGTCCGCTTCGACATGCTTGAGAAAATCGAGCAGGAAATCGGCCTTGCAGCCGCGCGAACCAAGATGGATATCCGACAGCCAGATACTGCGGTAGTGACGCCTTTGTGCCCCGCGATAGAACGGGTGGCGCTGCCGCGGTTCACCGGCTTGTTCAGGCCAGTGCTCGCGTTTGAAGGCGAGCATGGTCGGGAATAGATCCAATCCGATCATCGTTCACCTGAACTGCGCATGTATTCAATTCCGAGCACGGGAGACAGAGGCCCGATTGCCAACCACGGGGACTGAACATTCATCGGATATCCCGATATTTTACTGTTAGTGGCCGCTTCAGGATAACTTCTGACCCGAAATTCAGGGCATATCTTACCGCTGTGGCAACCAGCCCTTCCGCTTGCAACCGCCGCGCCGAGGTCTGCATGATGAGCCCCATATCGAAGACGACATCTCCGACCTTTGACAGCCGCCGCGCGATGTCGGTGTCCTCGCCGTAGAACGAGATCGTTGCATCGAAGCCGCCGATCTGCGTCAGGGCATCCCTGCGGGCGGCAAAGTTCCCCCCTACGGCCATGTATTGCGTAATAAAATACATCGGTCTGGCGATGAGCAACCAATACAACCTCACAAGCGTCGTCTTAACCGACATCAGATCATAGTATACATAAGGTCCACTAACGCAGACAGTTGCACTGTTGCTGTCGAAGAGCCGAAGGACCTGACAAATCCAGCCACGCGGCATCCGCGTATCCGCATCGACAAAGGCCAGGATCTGGCCCTCTGCCGCTTCCAGCCCGCATTGTCGCGCCCGCGTAAGGCCCTTGCGTGGCTCGTGGACCACGCGCACCCCGGGAAAGCGTGCGGCGATCTCGGCGGTCCTGTCGGTGCTGGCATTGTCGACCACAATCACCTCGAACGGACCGCTGTCGTGGTTTGCCTTGAGCTCCGCGGCAACAAATCTCAGGCAATCGGCCAGGTAAAGTTCTTCGTTATGCGCAGGGATGATGAGGCTCAGTCTCATGGGGTTAGTCCCTCTTCGATTTCAAGGTGATTACTCTGCGCAAACAAACTGCCGTTGTGGTTCTTCGCGGTCGCCGCGTAGATGTCCTCCCACCTGTCGACCACGCTGGAGATGGAATAGCCGGTGGCGATGCGGCGTGTGTGCACCTGCATGTGCTCCTGCAAGGCCGGCTGCATCAGGATCGTCATGAGCTTGCCGGCAAAGTCCTCCGGCGCGCCAGGTTCCGCCAGCAGGCCGGCATCGGCGGTGATGTATTCCGGCAGGGCCCGCCAGCGTGCGCCGACGGCGGGAAGTCCCGAACTCATGGCCTGCAACAGCGTCATGCTCTGGGTTTCTGATGTGCTGGCGATGGCAAACACGTCAGCGGCCCGAAATACCTCGGCGAGATCGGCTTTGCCGAGCGTTCCCAGAAACCTCACCCGCTGCGCAATACCGAGCCCATGCGCCAGCCTCTGCAGCGGACGCTGGGCCGTGCCATGGCCGGCGAGCACCAGTTCGATGTCGGGAATGTCAGGCACGAGCACCGCGACGGCGCGGATCAAGTCATCGATATTCTTTTCAATCGCCAGCCGCCCGGCATAAACGATTGTCGCCGCCGAAAAGCCGTGCTTCTGCTTGAGCGCCCGCTTCTCACACGGCGTGGCGGGTCGGAAGACGTCAGTATCGATCGGATTGGAGATCACCCTGTGGGGCTTCTTCAACCCGAAAGCCTGCATCTCCTCGAGGACCGAGCGCGAAGGCCCGGTCACGAACGCGCAGCGGTTGTAGTATGCGGTGACCAGCTTGAGGCTCACCCTGCCGAAGGCAGCGGCCGTCAGGGGTACGTAGGCGCTGAATTCGCCGATGGCCCAGTGGTTGGTTCCAACGATGGGCGTTTGCAACCGCCTGGCGGCACGCAACGCCTCCCAGCCTGCGCCGAAAAACGTGTGGGCATGAATGATGTCCGGCCGGAATGCTGCAAGCCGACGCCAGCGCCGCCCGGTCGGCACCACGAGGCGTGACTGCCGGGTCGAACTCGGCACCGCAACAGACAGCAGGCGACAGATGTCGACATTGGGGCCGAGATCGACTTCGACCGGTGGCAGGCCCGCAATCTCGTAGTCCTTGCGACTGGCCGTCGGCGCGTAGATCCGCACCTGGTGCCCGCGTTCGCCAAGGGCGCGGGTCGTTGCCATGATCGAGTCCTGTATGCCGCCAAGTTCGGGGAAAAAGCTGTCGGTAAAAAGGGCGATGCGCATGGACGTATTACCCGTTCGACTGTTCCAGAAAGGTGGCATGCTTCCTGAACCAGTGGCCGACGCCCAGGCAGATGATCAAGAAGATCAGCAGCGATATGACGGCGATGTAGGAATTGATCTGATGATAGGCCGAGCCCGCTACAAACCCGATCGCGGCAAACAGGGCGGTCTTCGGCAGGGTTCCGAGAAAGTTGTACCCGAGGAAAGTGGGCATCGGAATGCGGATCGCCCCGGCGGTGAGCAGCACCAGGAAGCCGACCGAGTGGGTAAGCTTTCCAAACAGCAGTGTGCGGCCGGCGTGAGCATGGAAATGCCTGCCCAGCGCGGCGACCTGTTGCCGACGACGTACGCTCGCCCGACGCCAGTGCGGCAACAACATGACATAGCCGGAACGGCCGATGGTGTAGCAGATGACATCGCCGATCAGGTCGCCGGCGACCGCCACGCCATAGACAAGGGAAATGTCGAGCAACCCCTGCGAAGCCAGAAAGGCGCCGATGACCGTCGCGATGGGTCCCTCGACTATGGTGGCGAGCAACAGCGCCGCATAGCCGTAGTGGGTAACCATCATCGATAACCAGTCTAGTGTCGACATACCCTGGCCGTGTTGAATGTCGATGCGAACCGTGTCGATTCGAGCACCAATGCAGAAGTCTTTTCCAAAAGGAACCGCCGGTTGACCGTTCGTTTATGGGATCGAATAGCGACTTGCGTCGCGCTCCAGCCCCCATATCGATGTACCGGTGTTTTTTAGCACTTTGATGATTACCGGGATTTCGCAGAAACATTAGGACTTTGTAATGTGACAGCCGCAGGGGGGTGGTGTTGCTCCACCACACCGGGCCGTCACATTCCGCGCAGGTTAAACGCCGCTTGGAGTGCCCGGCCCAACAGCCCGCATTGCACTTGTCCGATGAAAGCCGTGAGCCGCACGGCAATGACCATGGGCAAGGGAGCCGGCACCGGCAAGCGCCATCATGCCGCCACCTCCCGGCGGGCATAGGCGCGCAGCACTTCGTACCAGCTATCGAGCCCCTCCCCGCTACGCGCCGAAAGCTTGAGCGCCTTGATGTCGGGGTTGATCTTGCGGGCATTGGCGATGGCTGCGTCGACGTCGAAATCGACGTGCGGCAGAAGGTCGATCTTGTTGATCACCATGATCTCGGCCGCCTTGAACATGTGGGGGTATTTGAGCGGCTTGTCGTCGCCCTCGGTCACCGAAAGGATCACCACCTTGGCGCGCTCGCCCAGGTCGAACAGCGCCGGACAGACCAGATTGCCGACATTTTCGATCATCACTACCGAGCCGACCGGCGGCTTCAGTTCGGCAAGCCCCTTGGCCACCATGTCGGCTTCGAGGTGGCAGCCGGCGCCGGTGTTCACCTGCACCGCCGCCGCGCCGGCGGCACGGATGCGTTCGCCGTCGCGGACGGTCGCCTGATCGCCCTCGATGACCGAGATCGCCATCGTGTCCCGAAGGTCGGCGATGGTGCGTTCGAGCAGCGTGGTCTTGCCGGAGCCGGGCGAACTGACGAGGTTGAGGGCGAGGATTTCACGGCCCTCGAACCAGCCCCGGTTGCGCGCTGCAAGGGCATCGTTCTTGGCCAGGATATCAACCTCCAGCGCCACCACCGAGCTACGGGCATGGTCGTGATGGTGACGGTCGTGATCATGATGTTGTTCGTGGGGGTGGGCATGCCGATGGTCGCCGGTCAACGCCGTCTCCTTGCCGGTCTGGAGATTGGTCATCCGGGCTTCGTCGCTCTGGCCGCAGCCGCAGGTTCCACACATCAGGCAGCCTCCTCGATTTCCATTTCGCGTATCTTCAGTTCCTCGCCCGCCAGGCGCTCGATGGCGTGTGAGCCGCACGCACAAGGCTGGTGCAGCGTGGCGGTCTCGAAGGTTGCCCCGCAGTCGCGGCAACGCCCGCGCCCTGCAATGGTGCGAATGTCGAGCCGGGCGCCATCGAGCGACGTCCCTTGCGCGACGATGTCGAAACAAAAGGCGATGGCGTCGGGCGCCACCCCGCTGAGCGCCCCGACATCGAGGGTGACGCGCCTGACCGGGCGGCCCCTGGCGGCCTCTGAGACGATGGCGACGATGTTGCGGGTGATGCCCAGCTCGTGCATGGCGCGTTCCTTCAGCAAATGCGTGGCAACTGTTCGCCGACCAGCATGTCGACGATGCGCCGGCCGCCGAACACCGTCTGCATGGTGACGCGGCCCGCCTCGCCCGTTCCTGCATGACCGATCAGGGCCGCTGCCCGGCCCAGTGGATGCGCCTTGAGCGCCGCTACCGCTTTTTCGACCTCGTCCGCCGGCACCGCCATCACGACCTTGCCCTCATTGGCCAGATAGAGCGGGTCGAGTCCGAGGATCTCGCAAAAGCCGCGAACGTCCTCGCGCAACGGGGTGAGCGCCTCGTCGATCTCGATCGAAACACCGGACGCCTCGGCCATCTCGTTGAGGACGGTCGCGATGCCGCCGCGCGTCGCGTCGCGGATGCAGCGGGTTCCGGGCGCCGCCGCCAGCAGCGCCTCGATCAGGTGATGCAGTGCAGCGCAATCGCTTTCGATGGCGGTCTCCAGCGCCATGTCGCCACGCGCTGCGAGGATCGTGGCGCCATGATCGCCCAGAAGCCCGTTGACCAGGATGCCATCGCTCGGCTGCACGCGATCGATCCCGAGGTCCATGCCGGCGGCAATGACCCCGATGCCGGTGGTGGTGATGAACAGCTTGTCGCAGGCACCGCGCTGCACGACCTTGGTATCGCCGGTGACGATGGCAACGCCCGCATCGCGCGCCGCTTCTGCCATGGACAGGGCGATGCGCCTGAGCGTCCCGACCGCCATGCCCTCCTCGATCACCACCGCGCAGGAGAGATAGAGCGGCTTTGCGCCTCCTACCGCCAGGTCGTTGATGGTACCGCACACAGCGAGCTTGCCGATGTCGCCACCGGGAAAGAACAGCGGGTCGACGACGAAGGAATCGGTGGTGAAGGCAAGACGGTCGCCATGCAGCGTCAGCCCCGCCAGATCGAAGCGCGCCTGATCCTCCAGCACGTCCGGCGAAGCACCGGCGAAGGCGGTGATGAACACATCGTCGATGAGGTCCTTCATCGCCTTGCCGCCGCCGCCATGGGCAAGCGTCACGGTGGGCACGCACAGGCGCCCGAGAGTGCGGCGGGGCGGAAACGGCTGGATGTTCATGACGCCAACACCTTGTCGCGCTTGACGCCGCCATACTGGTAATAGGCGGCACAGGCGCCTTCGGAGGAGACCATCAGGGCCCCGAGCGGCATTTCCGGTGTACAGGCGGTGCCGAACACCTTGCACTGCCACGGCTTGATGACGCCCTTGAGCACCTCGCCGCACTGGCACGACTTGGGATCGGCGATGCGCACATTGGGAATGGCGAACTTGCGCTCGGCATCGAAGCGGGCATAGGCATCGCGCACCTTGACCCCGGAATGATCGATCGAGCCCAGGCCCCGCCACTCGAAGAATTCGCGCAGTTCATAGACCCGTGAAACGGCGGCAAGGGCTGCATCGTTGCCGGCCTCCGGCACGATACGGGCATACTGGTTCTCGATCTCGGCACGGCCGTCCCTGATCTGCTTCAGCACCATCCAGATGGATTGCAGCACATCGAGCGGCTCAAAGCCCGCCACCACCATGGGGCGCTTGTAGAAACTGGCGATGAATTCATAGGGCGCCGTGCCGATGACCATGGAAACGTGCCCCGGCCCGAGGAAGCCGTCGAGATGCAGATCCGGGCTGTCGAGGATCGCCTTGATGGTGGGCACGATGGTGATGTGGTTGCAGAAGACGGAAAAATTCTCGATGCCGTCGGCTTCGGCCTGCAGCACCGTCAGCGCCGTTGACGGCATGGTGGTCTCGAAGCCGAGACCGAAGAACACCACCTCGCGCTCCGGGTTGTTGCGCGCCAGGGCGAGCGCATCCATGGGCGAATAGACCATGCGCACATCGGCACCCTCGGCCTTGGCCTGCAACAGGCTCTTCTGCGATCCCGGCACCCGCATGGCGTCGCCGAAGGTGGCGAAGATGACCTCCGGGCGCTCGGCAATGGCCACGCAATCGTCGACCCGCCCCATGGGCAGCACACACACCGGGCATCCCGGCCCGTGCACCAGTTCGATGGCATCGGGCAACATGCCTTCAAGTCCATAGCGGAAGATCGAATGGGTGTGGCCGCCGCACACCTCCATGATGTTGATGGGCCGGGTGCGGGCGACTTCAATGCTTGCCGCCAGCTTGTCGATTTCCCTGATCAGCACCTGGGCCTTGGCCCGGTCGCGGAATTCATCGGCGTATTTCATGAAACACCCTCCTCTGCGGAAGCGTAGCGGAGCAAATTCCTCTCGCGCCGGTCTCTCCCCGAAAGCATGAGCGCGGCATGCAACTTGTCGGCGTCCTGCGGCGCCCCGTGCAGGAAGGGATAGAGCGCCTTCAGATCGCTGTTGCTGGACATGGGTCGCTCCCTTCTAGCCTGACGCCGACTGGCGCATGGCTTCCATTTCGGCCTGCGCCTCACCGAGCTCGGTGAGGATTTTCAGGGTTTCAGCCGCCTCGCGCTCGTCGATGCGGCTCATGGCGAAGCCCACATGCACCAGCACCCAGTCGCCGACACAGGCATCGACCGGATGATCCTCGCTGACGATGCAGGCGATGTTGATTTGGCGCTTGACGCCGCTGATGTCGACGGTTGCAAGCTTTTTCGCCGCGTCGTCGATCCTGATGATCTGTCCTGGGATGCCGAGGCACATGGGTCAGCTCGCTTTCTGCCGGTTGCAGCCGGTCTCGATGAGATGGGCAGCGGCAACCGCCGCCTGGCCGAGCGCCACGCCGCCGTCATTGGCGGGAACGCGCGAAGGAGTGAGCAACTTGAAGTCCTGCGCCCTGAGGCGGCGCGCCACTTCCTCCAACAGCACCTTGTTCTGGAAGCAGCCGCCTGTCAGCGCCACGGTATCGAAGCGCGGGGGCGCGAGCCCGTCCTCGTCGCGACGGGCCAGCTTCACCACCATGGCGACAATCGCCCTGGCCAGACCTTTGTGGAAGCGCGCGGCGATGACACCGGCCGGCGTCATCAGGATGAGATCGCCGAGCAGCGCGTTCCACATGCCCAGCGGCTCGATATAGGGAAGGCCCGCGCTCTTCAGGTCGGGGATGGTGAAAGGATAGGCGAGATGCTCGCCCTCCTCATCCAGCGTCTTGCGGCACACCACCGCTTCCAGCCGCGCCGCCGCCTCGCCTTCATACGCCTGGCGCTCGAAGCACACCCCCAGGGCCGCCGCCACCGCATCGAAAAGCCTGCCGCACGATGAGGCCCTGGGTGAATTGACCTCACCCTTCATCATGGCATCGATGGTGGCGAGCGGCTTGGCGGCAAGGGTGGCGAACAGGTCGAGTCCGTTGAATTTCTCGGCAAAGGCCGGCCAGCCCATTTCCGCCATCAGGTGGGCGTGGAGATTGCGCCACGGCTCGCGCGCCGCCTGGGCGCCACCCGGCATGGCCACCGGCTTGAAGGTGCCCAGCCGTTCAAAGCCCCGGTAGCCGGCAAGCAGGAATTCCCCGCCCCAGATCGCGCCATCGGCGCCGAACCCGAGGCCATCGAGGACCACGGCAAGGACCGGCGGGGCATCGAGCGGCCGGCCGTTCTCTGCCATGCAGGCCGCGGCATGGGCATGATGATGCTGCACTTCGATCAGCGGCAAGCGCTGCCGGCGGGCGGTGTCGCGCGCCAGTTTGCCGGAGAGGTATTCCGGATGCAGATCGCCCGCCAACGCCGCCGGGGCGTGATCGAAGAGCTGGCGGTAGAGCCTGAGGATCTTGCGATAATCGTCGTAGGTCGTGGCAGCTTCGAGATCGCCCAGATGTTGCGACAGGACGGCGCGTCCTTCCTTGACAAGGCAGAAGGTAGCCTTCAATTCGCCACCATAGGCGAGCACCTGTGGGGCCCCTTCGAAGCCCAACGGCAGGGCGATGGACGCCGGCGCATAGCCGCGCGCACGCCGCATGACCCTGATCCCGCCGTCCATCAGGCGCACCACGCTGTCATCGATGCGGTTGGCGATTTCGCGGTTGTGGGTGAGCGCATAAGGCGCGATCCCCGACAACTTTGCCGCCGCTTCGGCGTCGTCCGTCACCTGTGGCTCGTCCGAATGATTGCCGCTGGTCATCACCACCGGCCGGTCCATGCGGCGCAGCATCAACTGGTGCAGGGGCGTCGAAGCGAGCATGAAGCCCAGCGTCTTCAACCCCGGCGCGATGTCTTGCGGCAACTGCTGCGGCCCGTCGGCTTGCATGATGACGATAGGCGCCTCGCGCGCCGTCAGCGCAGCAATTTCCGCATCGCTGGGGCTGCAATAGCAAGCGATGACGTCGAGATCGCGCGCCATCAGGGCAAACGGCTTGGCGTCGCGATGCTTCAGGTCCCGCAAGCGCGCCACCGTTTCCGCCTTGGTGGCGTCGCAGGCGAGCTGGTAGCCGCCGAGGCCCTTCACGGCGACGATCTCGCCCTTCTGGATCAGGCTGAGCGCGGCGTCCACCTCATCGAGCATCGAAAACTGCTCGAAAGTGAAGGCGCCCCCGTCGAAGCGGATGAGCCGCGCCTTCGGCCCGCAGACATGGCAGGCCGTCGCCTCGGCATGGAAGCGGCGGTCGGCGGGATCGCGGTATTCGGCGCCGCACGCCTCACACAGCGCGAACGGCGCCATGCTGGTGGTGGCGCGGTCATAGGGGACCTGACGCACGATTGAGAGGCGCGGCCCGCAATGGGTGCAGTTGGTGAAGGGATAGCGAAAGCGCCGGGCGAGGGGATCGTTCACCTCGGCAGCACAAGCCGGGCAGGTCGCAGCATCGGGGGCAATTTCGGTGCGCGCCTCGCCGGCAGTGCTTTCGGTGATGGTGAAGCCCCGGGCGACAACGCCGTCAAGGTCGTGAACCTCTATGCCGGCGATATCAGCAAGCGGCGGCGGGGCGGACTGCATGGCGGCGATCAGATCGGCCACCTGCTCTTGCGTCCCGCTAGCGCGGATCAATACGCCCTCGGCGTCGTTGGAAACGTTGCCGTCGAGCCCCAAATCGCGCGCCAGACGCCACACGGTGGGGCGGAAGCCGACCCCCTGCACCCGCCCGCGCACCCTGATTTCGACGTTGCGGCGCGCCTCGATGACGGTCATCCGAAAGACCTTGTTCATGGCACCGTCTCCCATAGCAGGATGCGGTTGTTGCCGGTGTCGGCGAAAGGCTGTTCAGGACTCTGCGGACGCCGCTGCGGGCCCCGAGAGCTTTCTCGGTCAAAATTACGTTTAGCAAACCGCGCCTGCATTCGACAAATCCCTTGCCATCGGCGTCGTATCATTCAGCACTCGTTCAAAGAGCGGTCCGCACGCCATTTCATCGCCAATCCCTTGGCTACGCAACGCAGCAGGATGACGCCGTCTAGCGCTGTGAGGCTTGGGTGGGCAGGCGTGACAGGCCCAGCAACACCGTGAGGGTCACGACGATGAGGATGACGGTAAGTGCCGCGCCATCGAACACCGCGCCGCGATCGGTGAGGCCGAAGATGCCGACCGGCAGCGTCACCCAGCCCGGCGGATAGACCATCACCGTCGCCCCCAGTTCGCCCATCGACAGGGCAAGGCTCAACGAGAACGCCGCGATCAGGTAGGGCGCGACCAGCGGCAGGGTGATACGCCTGAGAAGATAGTTGGGCTTTGCACCGAGACTGGCGGCGATCTCCTCAAAATCGGGCGACAGTCGCGCCAGGCCGGCCGAGACATTGCCGAAGGTGAAGGCCGAGACCAGGGTGAAATGGGCGAGGATCACGATGATCGTGGTGCCGTTGAGCAGGATCGGCGGACGACTGAAGGCCACAAGCAGCCCGAGCCCGACCGAGACCGACGGCACAGCGCTGGGCAGAAAGAAGATGATGGAGAGCAAGCGCCGTGGCAGCGGCCGCATGCCCCTCAGCGCCAGCGCCGCCCAGCTTCCCGAGACCAGGGCGATCAGGCTCGCCATCAGGCCGGTGGCAAGGCTGACCCTGAGTTGGGCGCCCGATTCGCCATGCACCGCGCCGATGAAATGCGAAAAGGTCAGATGGCTGGGCAGGGCACCGTTCCACTGCCCGGCGATGCTGGCCAGTGCGATCACCGACAAGGGCAGCACATAGATGACAGCGACCAGCAGGGCGCCGGTCGCCCAGGCCGCCAGGCGTACCGAACTAGACCAGACCAGCATTCTTGCCCCCGAAGCGTCCGAGCACGCCGCGATAGAGGAAATACAGCCCGATCGACAGCATGATATTCACCGAGGCGATGACGCACGCGGTACCGTAATCGAACTCCTGGATCGCCTTGTCGTAGACCAGCAGCGGCAGGGTGATTACCCCCTTGGCGCCGATGAACAGCACGATGCCGAATTCATTGACAGTCAGCAGCAGGCACAGGCTGCCGCCGGCGAGCAGCGCCGGCAGCGCGGCCGGCAGGATGATCTGCCGCACGATACGCCAGAACCCGGCGCCGAGGCTTGCCGCCACTTCGATCTGCGCGGTCTCTATCAGCGAGAAGGCAGCCAGCAAGGGTCGCATGATGAACGGCGTGTAGACCGTCATCTCGGCGAGCACGACGCCCCAGCCGGAATAGAGGAAATCGACCGGCGGGAGCCGCAGACCGAAGACCGACATCAGCGACATGTTGAGGATGCCGGCCGAGCCGTAGAGAAAGGTCAGCGCCAGCGCCACCAGAAAAGTCGGCAGGGCAATGAAGGTATCGATGAAGCGCGCCATGAGCGCCGAGCCCGGAAACGGAAAGAAGGCGATGATGAGGGCAAGCACGAAGCCGAGCACCAGACAGCCGGCGGTCGAGGACAGCGCGATCTCGATGGTGTTGATGAAGGCATTCTGGAACCGCGCCGTGGCCAGCACATGGGTGATGGTGGCGAATGAAAAGACGCCGTCGTCGGTGCTGAAGGCGCGCGCGATGATCAGCGACAGGGGATAGAAGAAGCAGCCGGCGAGTACCACAAGCGGCGGGGCGACCCACAAGGACGAGGCGCCGCGCGGGCCTTCGCCAGTGCGCCCGGCAGTGGCGGCCTCAATCGTCATCGTCTTCGATCAGGCTGGCGCTGTCGGCGGGAAAGGAGACCGTTATCCTGGCGCCGAGGGGTGGCGGTGTGTCCAGCGGCGCGGAAGTGATGCGCACGCTCTGATCCGCCACCGTGAGGGCAATGCTGTGCTGGTCGCCCTGCCACAGGGCGGTCTCGACCTCGCCGCTGAGCGTGTTGCCGCCCCGTCCCGGCTTTGCCAGCGAGAGATCGTGCGGGCGCACGCACAAAAGGGCGCGCCCGCCCGTTTGCAGGCCGGGGCGCGCCCGCGCCTTCAACCCGGTTTCACCGAAGCGCACTCGCGCCAGCTTGCCGCCCTTTTCGACACCCTCAACGGTAACCGGCAACAGGTTGGCGCGGCCGAGGAAGTCGGCGGTGAAGCGGTTGGGCGGATTGCGGTAGAGGTCATGGCCCGAACCCAGCGCCACCAGTCGCCCGTCGCGCATGATGGCGATGCGGTTGGCGAGGGTGAGCGCCTCGGTCTGGTCGTGGGTGACGTAGAGCACCGTGAGATCGGGCAGTTCGCGATGCAACTGGGCAATCTCTTCCACCATGTTGCGGCGGATCTGGGCATCGAGCGCCGACAAAGGCTCATCCAGCAATAGGACGCTGGGCCTGATCGCCAGCGCCCGGGCAATGGCGACGCGCTGCTGCTGGCCGCCCGAGAGCTGGCGCGGATAGCGTTCGAGATAATCGAGCATGTCGACCATGGCGAGGCATTCCTTGACCCGCCGGTGCACCGTCTCGTCAGGCGCCTTGCGCGCCCGCAAACCGAAGGCAACGTTTTCCGACACCCGCATGTGCGGGAACAGGGCATAGTTCTGCACCACCATGCCGAGATCGCGCTCTCTGGGTGGCAGGTCGGTCACGTCGCGCTCGCCGATCGACACCCGCCCCTTCACCGGGCGCACGAAACCGGCAACCGCCCTTAGCGCCGTCGTCTTTCCCGATCCGGACGGGCCGATGATGGCGAGGATCTCGCCGGGATTGGCCGCAAGGGTCAGGTCCTTGAGGACGACATGGCCGCGATAGGCGACGGTGACGTCCTCAAAGCCGATGCCGAAAGCGCCTTTCGGCGGGCTGTCGGAGGCCGCGGATGCCGCAGCCTCGCCTCGCCCGCCGAAAGTCGTTTCAAGCGATGTCATCAGCTGCCGGTCACCGAATGCCAGCGCGACACGTCGCCCTTGAGGTCGCTCAGCACCTGGTCCCAATCCGGGTTCCAGACATCGACGCCCTCGAGCATGGAGTTGAGCATTTTGTAGTTGTCATCCATCGGATGGACATCCATGCGCGACGGCATGCCCTTGGCAATGGAACTGATGTCGGCCTGCGCCTCTTTCGACAACAGGAACGAGATCAGCTTCTTGCCGGCTTCGGCGTGCGGTGCGCCGTGCACCAGGGCGATATAATAGGGCAGCGCGAAGGTGGTGCGCTTGCCGTCGGGTCCTGCCGGCCAGAAGATCTTGATGTTGGGGTTGTCCGCCATCTGCGAGAAGTTCATCTGCAGATCGCCGTTGGCCACCCAGATCTCGCCCTTGTTGACCAGCGCCGTCAGCTTGCCGGTCGACGATGAGGGACCGCGATTGTTGGACTGCAGCTTCTGCATATAGCCGAAGCCGGAGTCCTTGGTACCGAAGACATGATTGAGCAGCAGCATCACCGCGGTGCCGTCGCCCGCCTGGCCGGGGGTGGAGTACTGGATCTTGTCCTTGAACTTGGGGTCGAGCAGCGCTTCGAAGCTGCCCGGCGCCGTCGGCAACGCCTTGTCGTTGTAGATGAAGTTGAAGTAGTTGTTCACCATCGAATAGTAGGTGCCGTCCTTGTCCTTGTCGCCAGCCGGGATCTGGTCGGCGCCCTCGGGGCTGGAGGCCTCGAGCAGGCCATCGGCCTTGGCTTTCTGGATGAACGGCGGCAGGGTGACGAGGATGTCGGCCTGCGGGTTGGTCTTTTCCTTGTTGACGCGCTCGACGACGACACCGGAGCCGCCTTCAACGTACTGGACCTTGATACCGGTCGCCTTGGTGAAGGCCTGGAATTCGGTATCGTACCAGTTGGGGCTGCCGTCTCGCAGACCGTCGGCACTGTAGATGGTCACGACATCTTCCGCCCACGCCGGAGCGCTGCCGAGCACTCCAGCGACAAGACACGTCGCTAACAGAAATCGCGAAGACTTTGACATCTGGTTTCTCCCTGTCATGGTTAAGTCATCAAACGAAGGCCTGCGTTATCCCCGGTACGCTACATTATCGTGACAGGCGGGCAAAGGGTCTCAAATGTCGCCACCCGGCTGGCGAACACGGGAGTTTGCCGACGTTCGCGGTTGCGGTCCCGGCAGGCGACATCACAGGTTGAGCAAAGGCCTTCTCCGTCCTGTTTCACACTGAACGTTGAGGCCGACTTCGACGGCATTGCCGTGGCCGGCATCGCAACCGCCAGCGTGAGCGCGAGCGGACAGGCCGCCGCAACCCGCCCCCCGCCTCCGCCTTCAGAAGATGAAATCGTCCGCCGAATAGGCCAGACCGGCGCCGATGTGGTTCATGGTGACGCCAGTGAGCCTGATTGAGTCGGTGCCGTCGACGATCGTCACGAAGGCACCGTGGTCCTCCAGATGGTTGGCGACCAGGTCGGCAAAGTCGGTGATGTCGCCGACACCGGAGAGATCGATCTTTTCTGTATCGTTGCCTGAAAAATCGGTGATGGTGTCGTTGCCGAAACCGTCGGCGAAGACGAAGGTGTCGGGCCCGCTGCCGCCGGTCAGCTTGTCGTTGCCGCTTCCGCCGATCAGGAGATCGCCGCCCTTGCCGCCATCCAGGTGATCGTCGCCCAAACCGCCCCTCAGGGTGTCGTTGCCGTTGTCGCCGGAAAGCGTGTCGTTGCCGTTGAGGCCCTTGAGGGAATCATCCCCGCCGTTGCCTTGCAACGCGACATCGAGCCCGTTGCGCCCGATCAGGGTGTCACCGAAACTGTCGGAACCGGACACCGCCTCGATATGGCTCAAGGTATCGCCGTTCGCCAGGCCGCCCGAACCATGCCCGGTGCTCAAATCGACAGTGACGGCAGCGGCGGAGAAGAAGTAGCCGGCCCGGTCGAAACCGGCGCCACCGTCGAGATGGTCGGCCCCGCCACCGCCGAACAGGGTGTCGTTGCCGTCTCCGCCGTTGAGGACATCGCCGTCGCCGTTGCCCGCCAGGCGGTCGTTGCCAGTGCCGCCGTTCAGGTGATCGGCGCCGTTGTCTCCCCTCAGCGTGTCGTTGCCGCCGGCGCCGTTGAGGGTATCGCTGCCGTCGCCGGCTTGCAGCAGGTCGCCGCCGCCGCCGCCCAGCAGCATATCCGCGCCGCCATTGCCGGTGATGATGTTCTTGCCGCCATCGCCGTGAAGAGTGTCAGCGGCGGCGGATCCGATTATGTTCTCGATGCCGGTGAGCGTATCGCCCTGCGCATCGCCACCCGATCCGCTGCCGGCGACCAGGTTGACGTTCACGCCGCTGGCCGAAGTCGAATAGTCGGCCGTGTCGCGACCGTCCCCGCCATCGAGGCTGTCGTGGCCGGCACCGCCTATGAGCGTGTCGTTGCCGCCCCAGCCGATGAGGGTATCGCCACCGCCGAGGCCGGAAAGGGTGTCATTGAAGTCACCGCCATTGATGCGGTTGGCGATGTCGGTGCCGCTGCGATCGACGGCCTCGCCCGGCTTTGCGCCGTAGATGACATAGGAGGCGCCGCTGCCATCGCCGTTGGGATCGGCGAAAACGGCCCCGACGATGAGGTCGGCGAAGCCGTCGCCGTTCAAATCGCCGGCGCTGGCGACGGACCGGCCGCTGCCGTCGCCCGCCGCCACGCCGTCGATCTTGAAACCGTTGGTCCCGTCGAGGGCGGAGAGATCGAGGCTGGAGGAAAAACCCGATGCCTGCCCGAACACCACATAGGAGGCGCCTGCACCGCCATTGGCTCCGTAGGCCCCGATGATGAGATCGGCAAAACCGTCGCCGTTCACATCGCCGGCGCTGGCGACGGATCTGCCGCTCCTGTTGTACCCCGCCTCACCGTCGATCCTGAAGCCGTTGGAACCGTCCAAGCTGGCGAGATCGAAGGTGGAGGAAAAGCCCGATGCCTGCCCGAACACCACATAGGACGAACCGCTGTAGTTGTCGTGGGGGTCGGCGCCAAAGGCCCCGAAGATGAGATCGGCAAAGCCGTCGCCGTTCACATCGCCGGCACTGGCGACGGAAGCGCCACTGTAGTCATACGCCGCTGCACCATTGATCTTGAAGCCGTTGGACCCGTCGAGGGCGGAAAGGTCGAGGCTGGAGGAAAATCCGGATTGATGCCCGAACACCACATAGGAGGCACCGCTCTTGGTGCCGTTGGGTTCGGCGCGGAAGGCCCCGACGATGAGATCGGCAAAGCCGTCGCCGTTCACGTCGCCGGCACTGGCGACGGAAATGCCGCTGCGGTCGCCCGCCGACTCGCCGTTGATCCTGAAGCCGTTGCTGCCATCGAGGGCGGAGAGATCGAGGCTGGAGGAAAACCCGGATTGATGCCCGAAGACCACATACGAGGCGCCGCTGTAGAGACCGTTGGGGCTGTCGAAATAGGCCCCCACGATGAGGTCGGCAAAGCCGTCGCCGTTCACGTCGCCGGCGCTGGCGACGGAGGTGCCGGCGCGGATGGCGAATGACGTGGAATTCAACTGGAAGCCGTCGGTGCCATCGAGCGCGGAGAGGTCGAGACTGGAATCGAAACCCGATTGCTGCCCGAAGACTACAAAGGCGGCACCCAGGCCACTATTGCCTTCAGGGGCGCCGACGATGAGGTCGGCAAAGCCGTCGCCGTTGACATCGCCGGCGCTGGCGACGGATTTGCCGCTGTAGTCATACGTCGCCTCGCCGTTGATCTTGAAGCCGTTGGCGCCATCCAGGGTGGCGAGATCGACCACGGGGGAAAACCCGGAATGCTCCCCGAACACCACATAGGACGCGCCGCTATTGCCATTGGCCCCGTCGGCCCCGATGATGAGGTCGGCAAGACCATCGCCGTTGACATCGCCGGCGCTGGCGACGGACCGACCGCTCCTGTCGCCCGCGGCCACGCCGTCGATCCTGAAGCCGTCGGAGCCGTCGAGCGCCGACAGTTCGATCAGTGATGGATATGCTGACACGACAATCCCCTTCCTCAGTTCGGCGGTGCGCGCAAACCTGTGGTCGGGTCGATCTTGCGCGGGCAAAGCCTATAGGGCCTGCGGGACTTGCGCTAGCAGCGAAGATCGAAAATGCCACCCGCCCTTTGCGGCAGGTTGCCACGCGATACAGGGGCAAAAGCATCCGTTCTGCGCGGGCATGAAAGCAGTGAAAGTCGGGTTTCTCTGCTATAAGGCCGCACATGGCATCGGATGAAAAATTCGCCCTCACTATGTCGCGCAATTTCGACGACTGGTTCGTCGGGGCCGGCGTATCCATCGGCTGCACCACCTACCAGGCGGGCAAGCTGTTCCTCGTCGGGCGCCGCCTCGACGGCCGGCCCGCCGTGTTCGAGCGCACCTTCAGCCGTTGCATGGGGCTGGGCGCCTCCGCCAACGGGCAACGGCTGGTGCTGGCCACCCACTACCAGCTCTTCACCTTCGACAACGTCATGACCCTCGGCCAGGCCTCGCCCGAAGGCCACGATGCCCTTTACGTGCCGCACGCGGCGTGGATCACCGGCGACCTCGATGCCCATGACGTGGGCTTCGATCCCGGCGGCCGGCCGGTGTTTGCCAATACGCTGTTTTCCTGCGTGGCGACGGTGTCCGACGATCACAGCTTCCGCCCCCTGTGGCACCCGCCCTTCATCAGCCGCTTCGCCCCCGAGGACCGCTGCCATCTCAACGGGCTGGCCATCGAGGCGGGCGAGGTGCGCTATGTCACCTGCGTGGCGGCCTCCGACGTCGCCGACGGCTGGCGCGACCGACGCCATGACGGGGGCATCGTCATCGATGTCGCCAGCGGCGAGACGGTCGTTTCGGGGCTGTCCATGCCCCATTCGCCGCGCCTGCACGACAACAGATTGTGGCTGCTCAATTCCGGCGCCGGCGAGTTCGGCCATGTCGATCTGAAGTCCGGTCGCTTCGAGCCGATCGCCTTCTGCCCCGGCTATGCGCGCGGCCTGGCGCTGACGGGCAATCATGCGGTCATCGGCCTGTCGCTGGCGCGCGACAACCGCACCTTCCAGGGCCTGGCGCTTGATGACGCCCTCGCCAGCCGCGGTGCCGAGGCGCGCTGCGGTCTCATCGTGGTGGACCTGCGGACCGGCGACACGGTGGCGTGGGTGAGACTCGAGGGCGTGGTGCGCGAGCTCTACGACGTGGCCCTGCTGCCCGGCGTCCGTCAGCCTTCGGCACTCGGCTTTGTCAGCGACGAAATCCGCCGGGTGATCTCCATCGACGAGCGAGCCTAAACACAGATGTGGGCGGGCTTTTCGCCGGCGGCATGACGCGACGCCATGACCTCGAAGGCGGATTCGAGATCGCGGGCAAAGCGCTCGCCGTCGAATAGTCGGGACGTGGTGCGTGCCTCGGCCAGGTGGCGCTTGAGGCGCTCTCTCAGGGCCCGGTCGCGACCCACGGCAACCGCGATGCGGCCATAGTGGGTGGCATCCGTGGCGATCAGTTCATCGAGGCCGATGGCGTGCAGCAGGCTGGCCGACACCCGCGAGGCAAAGGTCTGCCCCGGCAGGGCCACCAGCGGGCACCCGCCGAACAGGGCGTTGCTGGCGGTGGCGTGGCCGCCATAGGGAAAGGTGTCGAGGAAGCAGTCGCAAAGCCCGTAGCGCGACAGGTGCGCCGGCCCGTCGAGGCTTTCCCCCCACAGGACTCGCTGCGGCGGGATTCCGCGTTCGCTGAAGGCCCGCGTCAGGTTGCGCTTGCCCGGCTCGTTGATATGCCACAGCCAGATGAGGCTATTCGGCACCGCCTTGAGGATCGCCGCCCACAGGTCCACCGCCGGCGGCGTGATCTTGGCGATCTGGTTGAAGCAGCAATAGACGACGGCATCATCGGCAATGCCCGCATCGGCCCGCGTCATCGGCTGATCGGCCAGCCGCCGGCGGCCATCGTTCACCTGATAGCACACCGGCATGAAGACCACCGCCTCGTCGTAGAAGCGCTCCGAGCCTTCCGGGATCACCATCCGGTCGGCGATGATATAGTCGATGAATTTGCCGCCGATGCTGCCGGCATAGCCGATCCAGCTCACCTGCAGCGGCGCCGGCCTGAGGGTGAAGATGCGCAGGCGCTGGCCTTTGGTGTAGCCCATCAGGTCGATGAGAATGTCGATGCCGTCGCCATTGATGGCGCGCGCCGCCGCCAGGTCGTCGAGGTTGTGGATGTCGGTGAACTTGTCGAAGGCCCTGACGATGCGCTGGCGCAAGGCACCCTGGCGCCGGTCGCTGTGGCAGTAGCCGAAGACTTCGAAGCGCTGGCGGTCGTGGGCCTCGAGCATCTGGGCAATCAGCGTGCCGACGGCATGGTCGTTGAAGTTCGCCGACACGTAGCCGATACGCAAACGCCGGTCGGCGCGGTCGGGCCAGGTGAAGTTGTGCCGGCCCCAGGTCTTGGCAACCGAGGCTTCCAGGGCAGCGGCGCAATTGCGCGCCGCATGTAATATCTCGGCCGGATCCTGACAGCAGAACAAAAGGCCGAAAGGCTCGACACCGCTTTTCCCCGCCGCGATCAGCCGCGACAGGCGGGCAATCGCCTCATCGAGCCCCGACCAGTCGGCAATCTGCTGCTTGCGGTGGATATAGGCGAGCAGCGTGGTCGGCATGTCGGGATCGATGGCAAGGGCACGGCGGTAGCTCTCGACCGCGCCCTCGAGGTCGCCGCTATTGGCTTGCACCTCGCCAAGATTGCCCCACGCGTGCTGGTGGCCGTGATCGAGACTGACGCAGCGGCGAAAGGCGCCGGCAGCGTCGGCGAACTTGCCACGCGCCTTGAGCGCCAGGCCGAGATTGTTCCAGCCGTTGGCCTTGTCGGGGGCAAGCCGCACGGCTTGCCGACCGAAGCGCTCGCTGGCCGGCGCATCGCCAAGTTGCAGGCTCAGAACCGAAAGGTTGGTGATGGCATCGATGTGATCGGGTTGCGCAGCGATCACCGCGCTATAGGCGCTGTGCGCCGCAACCAGGCGGCCTTGCCGATGCGCCTCGACGCCCTCGCTGAACCGTACCTGCCATGGCGGTGCCTCAGTCATGCCGGGATGGAAGCACGATGCGCAAGCCGGGGCAATTGTGGCAGGTCCGTTGATTCAGATCGGCGTCAGCCAGCACGCCGGGTGTTCAGGCGACGTGGTCCCAGAAGTCGGTGACATGCAAAATGTGCTTGTCGGCGATATCGAAGGAGAAATCTGCCGACCCGTCGCCGTTCGTATCGGCGAACACGCGGGTGACGTCCGCCTGCTGGACATAATGGTAGCGCACCTGCCCCGCCACGCCCGTGAATGCCTGTTGCCCGATGAAGCTGCCGACATCGGCAAAGGATTGCAGCCCGGTCGTATTGGTGTCCGCATCGAAGGCCAGGTTCATCCAGTCGCCCTCGCCACGGTGGAAATCGGTGATGACGTCACGCGCCACAGCCGAACTGTCCTTTTCGGAATAGAAGACGAACTGGTCCGCCCCCGTGCCCCCGATCTGCCGGTCGCCGCCGCCGGCACCGATGAGCGTATCGTCGCCGGCGCCGCCGTTGAGAGTGTCATTGCCATAACCGCCATTGAGGTAGTCGACCCCCGTGCCGCCATTGACGTGGTCGGCCCCGGAATTACCGTAGAGCTGGTCGTCGCAGCTGCCGCCCAGCACGGTGTCGGCACCGTTGCCGCCGTAGATAAAGTCGTATCCGCCTCTTCCCGCCAGCCGGTCGGCGCCCCCGAAACCGGAAAGTTCGTCATGCCCGTCCGTGCCTGTTACCCGGTCGGCCGCGCTGGTGACCCGGAAGAGATCCACCGTGAGGCTCTTGTTGTACCCCAGGACGTCGCCCGACGAGGGCGCCCGCAGCGTCACATCGAACTGGGTGTCGTGGGCAATTTCCGCGATCCCCTTCAACGTGATCAGAAAACCGGCCTTGGTGTCCGTGAGATCGACGCGACCGTACTGATGGCCGCCCACGAAATCGTTGCTCGTCAGCCCCGCGTGCGGCGTCAGCTTCCAGCCGACGCTGCCTCCTGTGGAGCCGTCGCCGAACTTCTCCGCGCTGAAGCTGAAGTCAAGGCGGCCGTCGGGCTTCCCATTGAACAATGTCACGCCGGTGAGGGGCGTCGCGTGTGGATTGAACTCGAAATAATGCGCATCCATGCTGATCGCGCCGCTGTCAGGGCCGTCGCCGGCAACGACCGCTGCCACGCCATCCTTGCCGTCTGCCCCTGCAAGCCCCTCGCTGCCGTCGCTGCCATCGAGCCCGGTGATCGCGCTCGGGCCGCCGCCCAGCCCGCCCACCCCGCCGGGACGCCCTATACCGCCCTCACCCGCGAGGCCGCCCTTGCCGGCCTCGGCATCCGAATTATACACAATTGCGGCCCCGATGACCTTCACCGTTCCCTGGTTGAGAAGCGCCGCGACGGCATCGCCGCCGTCGCCGCCGTCGCCGCCATCGCCGCCGTTGCCACCATCGCCGCCGTTGGCGCCGTTGCCCGGATTATGCCCAAGTTGGTCGCCGCTTCCCCCGCCGCCACCGTTGCCGGAGAACCCGCCCTCGCCGCCCGGTCCGGCATCGCCGCCATCACCGGCCGTGACGTGGATATCGCGCAACTGCGTATCCAAAAGCGTGAGCTTGCCGGTATTCACGATGCCGCCGACCACACTGGCACCGTTCACGCCGTTCGAGCCGTGTCCCCCATCGCCGCCGCTGCCGCCATCGGCACCGTTGCCGGTGCCGGCGCCATAGCCGCCGTTTCCCCCCTCGCCGCCCGGACCGCCCTTGTTGCCGTCGCCGCCGTCACCGGCTGTCATGGAGGCCGATATCTCCACATATTTGAGCGTCAGGGTGCCGTTGTTGGTCAGTGCCGGGCCGAGCGGCAGCGGCACACCGCTGGCAATGGTGGCATCGCCGCCGCCGCCGCCGTCCGTGCCTTTGGTCCCCGGCGTGTTGCTGCCGAGCGGACCGGACAGCCCGTCCGTGCCGTTCGCTCCGAAATCGCCCGCGACGGGGTCATTGGGCCCATCAACTCCAAGAGTGGTCAGAAAGATCGAGAGGCTTTGCAGCGTCACATGGGCGCCGCCCTCGACGACGACCGATCCGGTGAGCAGGGCACCCGAATTCTGGTTTATGGCAAAGCCCGAGCCGTCGACAGTCACCCGCGCGTTGCCGTTGAAGACGAGCGGGGAATCGAGATTGAAGACACCGGACAGGCTGTGATCGAAGACGATCGTGTCGTCGTTTCCAGCCGCAGCAACGGCCTCCCGCAGGGAGGTAACACCGTCGCCGCCATTGACGACATCGCTGGTCGTCGTGACCGTCAGAACGCTCATGCGCAGACCACTCGACTGTCGACCCCGCGTGGGGACCAGCGCCGCACTTCAAAAAGTGCATCATATCAGCCGTGTGCTGTCAACCTCGTGCAGTGAGGACTTGCAAGCGAGTGCTATGCGACGCATCTCTTGCCCGTTATTGACCAAAGGAATGGGTGAATACTCAAACCGACAATTACAGGCGCGGCTGCAGAACACCGGCTGCAATATCCTCCTGCGCCTGGTCCTGCAGGAACTCCAGCAACACCCGGATTCTGCGCAGATTGCGCAATTCTTCAGGATAGACAAACAGGACTTCAAAGGCGGGGCCGGTAATTGCCGGCATCACTTCGACCAGACTGTCCGAACTCTGCGCCAGATAATAGGGCAAGGCGGCCACGCCGAGGCCCACTTCGGCGGCCCGGAAGATGCCGTAGACGCTGCTGATCTCCAGTGCCGCGGTGCGCGGCTCGGCAGGTTCCCTGCCGACATTCAGGAGCCAGTTCATCTCGCTGATCGGTTGCGGCGAGAAATCGCCGTAGACAATCAGGTCGTGCTTGTCGAGATCGTCGAGCTTTTCCGGCATGCCGAACTCGGCCACATAATCCTTGGACGCATACATCTTGTAGCGCACCACGCCGAGCGGAACCTGGACAAGGTTCAACTGGGTCTGCCGGGCGAACCTGATGGCGCAATCGGCATCGCGCATGGAAAGATCGAGATATTCGTTGTCCGTCAGATGCAGCGACAGCCGGATCTCGTGGTAGCGCTCGTGGAAGGACCTGACGCGAGGGGTCAACCAGCTGGAGCCGAAGGCAATTGTGGTGCTGACCCGCAAGGGACCTTCGGCCAGCGCCCGGCCCTCGTTGATGCGCGCCACGCTCAGGTCGAGATCGCGCGCCATCAACACGGCGGTCTTGCGCAGTTCCTCGCCCGCTTCGGTCAGCACCAGCCCGCTCCAGGCCCGATTGAACAGCGGGCACTTCAACTCCTCTTCGAGCATGGAGATCTGGCGGCTGACAGCGGATTGGCTCAGGCCCAGCTTACGGCTGCCCTTGGAGAAACTTCCCGCTTCCGAAACCAGCAGGAACGTCTGAAGTCTGTTCCAGTTCATGAATTCAAGACCGATAAATCCGCAGAGTGCACCACCGACCAACGGCGTGGGCTCTTCCGGACGGCGGGCATCATTTGAATCATCGTCCGCCAGCGCCTCATGGAATGAGGTGCATTGTTGCTGCGGTCCCGGTCGAGTTACTTCTATCCGCCGACAAGATCGATCGCCTTGAACCCACCGAAGCCATCCTCCACGATGGTATACGACAGAGCCTGCCCTGTCTCCAGTTTGTTCATGCCGGCCGCTTCCACTGCGGATTTATGCACGAAGATGTCGACGCCGCTGGCGGCATCGGCAATGTATCCGCCGAAGGGGTTGCGCTTGGCATTGTAGGACTTGACGACGCCTGCTCCTGCTCCCGGCCGAACGCCCTTGGAAATGGTCTTGTCCATGTCTGGCTTCTGGTCGTTCATTCCTCTTGTCCCCTGAGCTGGCAATCACCTGACTCTTTCCGGTCACCGACAATGCCCGGCACCGCAAACGCCAAGCCATTGTAACCGCTTACCGACGGGCTGTCCAAGATCGGCACAGGTCCGTAATGATCGCGAACGCCATGCAGGAAAGCGCCGTGCACGTTCATGCAGGCGTCACGCTTCGGGATGCGGGTTCGAGGTCGGTACCGGGGCAACGAAGCTCTGCCGCCTGAGCAGCCCCGTCAGCGAGCGCTCCTTTTTCAACGCCAGCATCGCCTTTTGGGAATTGACCAGGCGTCCGATGGGCGTTGCACATGAGTGAACGAGACGCCGGGCCGGCACATAGGCGATAAACGCACAGACCAGCAGCACATGCGTATACCACATGGTGCCATAGGCGACCGGGCTCGCCAGCCCGAGCGCGCTGGCCAGGCCAGCAAAGGCGTAGCCGGCGAACTCCGTGCCGGCATGCGCCGCAGCCGGGCCGGCAAGTGCGATGCGTATGCCTTCCAGCACAAAGCCGGTCACGACGACCGCGAGCAGGAAGGTGGCCGTCGGTGTATCGGTGTATTTCTGATCGGGCTTGCCGTTGACCATCGCCCGGTAAACCAGCGCCAGCACGCAACCGGCCAGGACCATCAGCCCTGTGACATCGTAGGCGAAGTCGAACGCCGCTCTGAGCGGATTGCCCGGCGTATGCCATATGTCGGTGAAGCCGAAGGCCGGCCAGGCCTCGCGAAACACCACGGCCAGCAGCTCGATGGCGAACATCAGGCCGAAACCCCAAAGGATGAGCTGGTGGCGGATCCACCTGAACGGGCTGATGCTGAGCAGCGTTTTGTGCAATAAGACCTCATCGATGAAGGTCGAGCGCATGGCTCTGGGGTCCATGTTGTCGCGCGACAGGACATGCGAATAGCGCTCGATCGTAGGCCGGTTGCGCTCGTAGATGATGCGGTAGAGGCCCATGTCGAGGGCGATGATCGCCGCCAGCACCACCGGCCCGAACACGATCCACTTCAGTTCCAGGCGTCCGGCAAAGGTCTCGTGCGTGTAAAATCCGGCAAGCGCCGCCACCGCCAGCACATAGCATGAGCCGCCGGCCACGAACGCCGCCCAGAACGCATGCCGCAGCGTGTCGCCGTCGAACGCGCTGGTCATGCAATAAAGAGCAAGCAGGACTGCCCCCGACAGCAGCAGCGCTGTGGCAAGAAGGAACAGGCCGTAGCCCCACGCGGCGCCGGCAAGGCCGAACAGCCCCAGCAGCAGCAAAACCGCGGATACGCCAAGCGTAAGCCAGCGTAGTGAAATCGCAGAGGGAACCTGATGAGTACTGTCAGTCAATCTTGCCCCCGGTCGTTCCGCTAGGCCATGGCGGCTGCCTTGGATTCCTCGCGTGCCTTGTCTATCTCGATCATAGCAGAATGAAGCGCCGCATCGCCGCCCTTCATGTTATGGAACGTGGTGATGACGGCTTTGGCCTTTTCGACCGCCACCAGCGCGTCCGCGGCATAGGCGTCGGCGCCGATCTTGTCGCACCAGTTCTGGCTGATAGGCGCACCGCCAACGAAGATCTTGACGTCCTGGCGCAGTCCTTCGGCGGTAATCCGCTTCACGGTCTCCCACTGCATGTTCATGGTCGTGGTGAGCAAAGCGGAGAATCCGACGATCTTCGGCTTGTGCTCGCGGATGGCGGCAATGAAATCCTCTGGCGGCACTGTCACGCCGAGATCGACGACGGTAAAGCCTGCGGCCTCCATCATCATGGCGACGATCTTCTTGCCGATGTCGTGAAGGTCGCCCTGCACGGTCCCCACGACGACCGTACCGAGATCCTCCGATTTTTCGGCGATGATGAGCGGCTTCAGGCGCGCCAGCGCGCCATGCATGCACTTGGCCGACATCATCACTTCGGGAAGGAAATACTCATCCATCTTGAAGCGGCGGCCGACTTCCGCGATACCCGCCGCCATCGGCCCCGCGATCAGGGTGCGGGCCGAGACATCGAGATCAAGCAACTGGTCGATATAGACGACGGTGCCCGTATGTTCACCGTCGACGATATTCCACTCGAGCTGATGAAACACGTCCTTGACCTCGGCGGGAGCATCGGACCATCGGTCCGTTGCCCGCGATTCTTCGATGTCGTACTGCAGATCCTCGATATCGTTTTCTTTTTCGGTGTCGATTTTCAGTGGCATTCCGAACTGCTCCTCATTCGATGCTTGTGATCGAAGAATGATTTCCTGCGCGCCCGAAAGGCACCCCTTCGGGCATCAGCCCGCAGCGGCCCTGACGCGTTTGGGTCTTGCATCCCAGGGCTCATAACCTTCGCCGGTGTCGGCCCCCGGCGGTGCTTGCTCGGGCAAGGGATATTTCCCGTATTCATGGCATTCCGAGATCATCGCCAGCGTGTTCTCGATGGGGACGTCATGTTCCAGGCGATGCGACGAACTGAGCAGGTAACCGCCGCCATGACCCATTTCCCAGATGCGAGCGCGAACTTCGTTGCGCACGTCCTCGACGGTGCCCCAGGGCAAGGTTTCCTGCACATCGATGCCGCCGTAGAAAAACAAATCCTTGCCCAGCAGCCGCTTCTTGGCGGCGGGGCCGGAATGGCGGGCGACCTTTGGCGGTATGCTGTCGTAGCCGTCGATGCCGGCCTCGATCAGGTGGCGCATATAGGGCTCGGCAATGGCGCCGCAACTGTGGAACTGGATTTTGCCCGCCGGGTTCTTCTGCAGGTAATATTTCTTGGTCTCCGAGATGGCGCGTGTGTAGTGCGGCATGAGCTGTTGTTCGAACATCTTCAGCGACACAAACGCCGTCTTTTCGCTGGCCAGGTCCTCCGGGCTCATGCGCAGCCAGTCGATGTACTCGCCGCACTCGTCGAGGAACGCCTTGTTGAAGGCGATCTCGAGGTCGGTGAGCTTGGTCAGCAAGGCCTCGAGGAAGTCCGGCGACTCGATGAAGTCGGAGAAGATCTTGGCGTAGCCGACCATGTATTTGGCCTGCTCGAACAGCCCGCCTCGCCCGCCTTGCCCCATCAGTGCGAACGGGGTTTCCTCGCGCACATACTTGCAATACTGGCGCAGTGTCATCCCGGGTATCGGTGAATCCGCCCAGCACGTAGGATCGGTGTGGTCGGGCCACGGGAAGGCCTTGAGCACTTCCAGCCCCTCTTCCAGAGGCGCGCTGGTAGCGTGGAACAACGGGTAGCCGATCATCTCGTAATAGCCGCCGCGCTCATGCGGAGTGTATTTGCGAATGACGCCCCACTCGTCGATATTGACCTCCACACCCGGGGCGGGCTCGGGCACGCCCATGTCGAACGGCACCTCGGCGAAGGTGATGGGGCGGAAGCCCGGCGAGCCGCCCGGAACGCCCGAGGAGATGCGGATGAAATCGAGATCGAGCTTTTCGGCGATATCGAGCTCGAAGGCGACATCCGTGGTCCAGGTCGTCGAACCGGAACGGTAATTGCGCGCATCCTCGTTGTAGCTCATGCCAAGGCCGCGGCGCAGGTTCTGATAGCCTTCGGCCGTGCCCCACAGACCAACAGGCACCCTGTCGGGTTCGATGAGATTGATGGCATCGATCACGCGCTTGCGCTGCGCTGGCATGGCCCTGCCGACTATAGCAACCATTGTGATCCTCCGAAGGTAAGCGGGCAGACTGAAACCGGTTTGTTGATGGTTTTCTCTATGAAGGGCAGCTTACTGGCAGACTTGCGACACGTCGATGGTTGTTGAGGCAATCCGCCGTGCGTTCATGTGATACCCCCCTTGATAGATATAGAATGGGCCGCTCGCTGGCGGCCCATTCAGGTTTGTTGTCGGTTATTTTGCCCAGGGAGGCGTGAACTCCTGGAACTTGCCGTCCTTGACCACCACCCAGGACATGTCCTTGACGATGAAATGCTCCGGCGCGTTGCCATGGCCGATGGTCACACTGGGAACCACACTGCCTGTCCAGTCATGGATGCCTTCAAGCGTCTGGACCAGCCGGTCGCGCGTGATGTTGTCCCGACCCATGCGCTTCAGCGCTTCGGTGAAGACCTGCGATCCCGCAAAGCCCCAGAGATGGATGGCGTCGGGGGTTTCGTTGGGATAGTATTCAGCCAGGATTTTCTTGGCCAGCTGGATCTGCGGCGCCGGCGAATTGAAGTCGCGGAAGATGGTCGAGAAATAGACGCCTTCCACCGCGGCATTGCCTGCCAGTTCAGCAACCTTCGGGCTCTTGCCGAAGAACACGTTCACCACCGGCACTTTCCAGCCGAGCTGCTCGCGCTGGGTATAGAACTTGGCGGCCGGTTCCGGCGCACACGAGCAGATGACGGCATCCGCACCGGACGCCTTCATGTTGATCACCTGCGATGACACATCGATGGTCGCGGGATCATAGCCCTCGGCATCGACGAGCGTCATCCCCGAGTCCCCGATGACGGACTTGATACCGGCCAGATGGGTCTTGCCCGACGGGTCATCCTGATACAGCAGCGCGACCTTCGTGGCGTGGAAGACCTCCTTGGCGAACTTCACCATCTGCTGGCCTTCCGTGAAGTAGCTCGGATAGAGCGGGAAGACATAGGGGCTCTGGATTTCGAGATTCTTGGCAGCCCCGGTACCGGCGCCGACCAGCGGTATCTTCTGTTCGGCAATGTAGTCGATGACGGCCGCCGTGGGGGCGGAGCCGAGCGGCGACACAATGGCAAAGCAGTTGTCACGCTCAACGAAGCGCTTGACGATTGCCTTCGTCCGGGCCGGCTGATAGCTGTCGTCGACCATGCGGTATTCGATCTTGCGACCGTTGATGCCGCCATTGGCATTGACATACTTGAACCAGGCATCGGCGCCTCTGCCCATGCGGAAGTAGCTCGATTCCGTACCGGTCATCGGCTGGTACGAGCAGATAAGGACGCTGTTGTCCGTTACGCCGGGGCCATTTTCCGCTGCCGCGGGTCCCGTCATCGCCAGCAAGGCAGCGCCGAAGCCTAATATAGCTCCTCGAAACAAGTTCATTTTCTAGTTCCTCCCAATTACCAACTCGACGCCCGTCGAGTTTGTTACTTTCGAGTTGTCCGGGGACGCTAGTGCGCCTTGCCCAGATACGAATTCGAAAGTCTCTTTGCTGTTGCGCAACATCTCTGATTCACCTTGAAGTGCGATATTGCCAACCTGCATTACGTAGCCGAAGCTCGCCGTCTTGAGCGCAATGCGCATGTTCTGCTCGACGACGAGCATGGCCATTCCGGTATCCTTGTTGAGTTTGCTCAACGTCGCGAAGATGTTCGCCACGATGATCGGCGCGAGGCCCAGCGACGGCTCGTCGAGCAACAGCATGCGCGGCTTCGCCATCAGGCCGCGGCCAATGGCCAGCATCTGCTGCTCGCCGCCCGACAGCGAGCCGCCCAGTTGCTTCGCGCGCTCCTTGAGGCGCGGAAACAGGTCGTAGACCCGCTCGAGTTCGTTGGGGATGGTGCCGCGGTCCTTGCGCGAATAGGCGCCCATCAGGAGGTTTTCCAGAACCGTCAGATCCTTGAATATCTTGCGGCCTTCCGGCACCTGCACGACGCCCTGCCTGACAATTTCGTTCGGCGCTTTGCCGGTGAGCGGTTGACCGTCGAAAGTGATGGAGCCCTGTTGCGGTGCGACCACTCCGGAGATGCATTTGAGCGTCGTCGACTTGCCGGCCCCGTTGGCACCCAGCAGTGTGACGATCGCTCCTTCCGGCACGCTCAGCGAAATGCCGCGCAGGGCCTGCACCGGGCCGTAGGAGGCGTGGATATTGTCGATCTGCAACAGCGCCATCAGTCCTCCTCATCGCCCAGATAGGCTGCGATAACTTCCGGATTGGCGCGAATTTCCTTCGGGGTGCCTTGGGCCAGGTTGGAGCCGAAATTGATGACGTAGATGTAGTCGCACAGCTTCATGACCATCGACATGTCGTGCTCGACCAGCAGCACGGTGATCCCCAGCCGCTGGTTGAGCGAACGCACGATGCCCTGGATTTCCGCCGTCTCCTCGTCATTGCATCCCGCGACGGGTTCATCGAGGAGGATGAGTTCGGGCTCGCCGGCCAGGGCACGGGCAAGCTCCACGCGCTTCTGGTAGCCGTAGGAGAGGTTGCCGACCGCATTGTCGAGTTCGCGGGTGAGGTGCAGCATCTCGGCGAGCTCTTCGGCGCGCTTGATTTGCGCCATCTCGCGCTTGCGCGCGCCACCCAACCACGCCATCGCGGCGATCGGATTGCCGATCAGGATGTGCGCACCGATCAGGATGTTGTCGAGGGTGGACTGTTCCTTGAACAGGTTGATGTTCTGGAACGTTCTGGCCATCCCGGCGCGGATCATGTCGTGCGGCTTGCGGCGGTTGACGTTCTGGCCGTTCACGAAGACATCGCCGTCGTTCTGGGACTGGAAGCGGGTCAGCACGTTGAAGAGCGTCGTCTTTCCCGCACCGTTGGGGCCGATCAGGCCGACGATCTTGCCGGCGGGCACGGAAAGGCTGACCTCGTTGCACGCTCTGACGCCACCGAAACTGACCGATATCCGTTCGCAACTGAGGGCGATATCAGACATTGTCCCGCCCCCTGCTGTCGCTTGCGACAGTTTCCGGGCCATGCCTGGCCAGTACGGTACGCAACAGTTTCTGGCGGTAATTGCGCAGCGGCCGTCCGATCAGTTCAGCCACGCCTGAAGGGGCGAATATCAGGACGAGAATGAGCGCGGCTCCCTTCAGGACGAAGGAGAAGTCGGCGAGCGTTTCCAGGTAGAACGGCAGCATCACCACGAACAGCCCGCCGATGAACGGGCCCATGAGCATCGCCGAGCCACCGATGATGGCCGCCACCAGGATGTCGACCGAATACCAGATATCGCCGTACACCTCGGCTGAGATGTAATTCACGATATGGGCGTTGAGGACCCCCGCCAGACCGGTGATCGCCGCACTGATGGTGAAGGCGAGGACGCGATAGCGCACCCGGTTGACGCCGCTCGCCTCGGCCGCCTTTTCGGAATCGCGCAAAGCCTTGAAGGCGCGGCCCACGCCCGAGTTGAGGAGCATGTAGATGAAGACGGTCACCAGTGCCAGGACGCCCAGCGATACGTAGTAGAATCCGATGTCGCCGATCGCGATGCCGAAGAAATGGTTGTGATCAAGCGAAATGCCGTCACGGCCTTCGAACAGAGGCACATTGTTGACGATGGTGCCGACGAAGAAGGCAAAACCCAGTGTGCCGATGGCCATGAACGCGCCCGACAGCCGCAGGAACACCAGTCCCAGGATCAGGCCGACGGCGCCGGCGACGATGGCGCCCAGCACCAGGCCGACCGACATGTCGATGCCGTAATACTTGGTGAGGAGGGCGGAAGTGTAGGCCCCGGCGGCCAGAAACCCGCCATGACCGACGGAAACAAGGCCGGTGTAGCCGGTGAGGATTGCGACACCCTGGGCTGCGATAATGTAAATGATCACCAGGCTTGCTTCCGATGCCATCCAGCTTTTGGCGCCCGGCAACATCGGCGCTACCGCCAGGCACACGAACAACAGGATCCCCATGATCCAGTTCTCGCGCGTGAAACGCACCTTGAGAGACCTGACGTTGCTGCGCACGCTCGGTGAGGCGGCGCCGCCTGCAATGGCCAATGTATCACTGGTCTTCAGCATCTGGACTTCGTCCTGCCTCGTTCTATTGGTTGCAGCCAGCCCTGCCCCGCGAACAGTCACGCGCTCGGAGGGTCAGATCTCCCGTCGCTTCTGGATCCCGATCAGCCCTTGCGGTCGCAGCGCAAGCAGCGCCACGATCATCACGAAAGCCGTTGCCGTCTTGTAGTGAGAGCCGAGATAGCCGCCGGCCAGGTTCTCGGCGACGCCGATCATCAGTGCACCGATGATCGCTCCCGGTATCGAATAGAGCCCGCCGAAAACAGCCGCCACATAGCCCTTGACCAGCACCTGGTCCATCATCTGCGGCGACACGTAGATAATCGGTGCGATCAGCACCCCGACGAATCCGGCAAGCAGCCCCGCCATGGCCCATGTGAGCATGACGATCCGCCGCACTGGAATGCCCAGGAGTTCGGCGGTGTCGGGATCATCGGTGACCGCGCGCATGGCAATGCCGTGGCGGGTATGTTTCAGGAAGTAGTAAATGGCGCATCCGATGGCGACGGCCCAGCCGATATTGGCAAGATGACCCTTGCTGATCACCGCCCCCATGATGTGGACCGGTGTTGGGTCGAACGGGACGGGAAAGGCCTTGGTGTCGCGCCCCCAGAGCCAGCCGGCGAGGCCGTGCAGGATGTAGTAGACGCCCAGCGTCGCCGCCATAAGGATCAGCCAGTCCGCTTTTGCGATCGGCCGCATGACGATGCGCTCGACCAGCACGCCGAGCAGCATGCAGCATCCGACGACGAGCGCGATGGTGGCGTAGTAGTTCAACCCGAACTGCTTCAAAAGGATCATCGCGATAAACGCGCCGACCATGGCGAAGTCGCCCTGCGCGAGGTTGATGGTCCTTGTGTTGCGAAAGACCACGACGACGGCGATGGCTGTCAAAGCATAGAGGCTGCCGGTGGCGAGCCCGCTCAGGATCTGTTGGCCTAACACTTTTTCCTCCTGGAGCCGTATCCGCGTCATTTAAAAGGCGCGCGGATTCTGGCTCGTTGTTGTCGTCAGCCGCAGACTGTCGGTGGTGTGTGCTTCCCCATCTGCGTTAAGCACATTGCTCGCCCGAAGATATTGGCATCACTAGACAATGGTCTTCCGGGCTGAGCCTCACGCAATATTTGCATGCCCCCCCTCCGACTTTTTTGAAGCAGCCACGAATGGCGGTTCTGCAAGGCGTTGCTTGGCCTTGTCCGACAGAGCGGCGACACGCGGCACGGCAACCTTGTCGGAGCGGAGCGGAATGATGCTGAACACCTTCGCGTGTCGGTCGGCAACTTCGGTGAGATAGTCCGCTTCCTGGTCCTGTCTTGAACGCAACAGGGGGTCGCTTACCCGCACGCCGGCGAGGCACTGGTTGATCAGCCACGCATAAGGCTCGATGCCGGCTCTGCGAAGATCGTCCTGAAGCGTGGCCGCCTCGTGCACCGGCGTCGCTTCAGGCAGCGTGCACAAAAGGATGCGGGTGAAGTCCTGGTCGCGCAGGCGCGGCAGCAACCTGGTGACGGCATCGGGCATGGCCTTGGATTGCCGCGAGACCTCGCGGCTGAAGCTTTGTGCGGCATCCAGCAGCAGGATCGTATGTCCGGTCGGTGCGGTATCGAGAACCACGAAGCGGTCGCCGGCCATGTCCACGGTGGCGGCAAAGGCCTGGAAGATGGCGATCTCCTCGGTGCAAGGCGAGGCGAGGTCTTCCTCCAGCAGCGCCAGGGCGTCCGCTTCCAGGTTGCGCCCGGTGGTCTGACGGACGTGCTGACGGTAGCGTTCGACCTCGGTGGCGGGATCTATGCGGGCGGTGGTCACACCGGCGGGCAGCGGCGCGTTTGCGGCGAACTCAAGGCCCGCCGGATCGGTGGTCGACAACAGGACCTCGTGTCCGCGGGCAGCGATGTCGCGCGCGATCCGCGTTGCGATGGTGGTCTTGCCGACGCCACCCTTGCCCATCGTCATGACGATGCCCCGTCCGGCAGCGACGATGCCGTCGACGAGTTCGGAGAACGTGGTGGCGCCGTCCGGCACGGTCCCCAGGCTTGCTTGCGATGCCGCGCTTCGCTCGGGCAGTCGGACCGGCTCGAACATCGCCCTGAGCGCGCTCACGCCCAGAAGCTGCCGCGGCTTCAGCGCGATGTCGGTCCGCGGCAATCCGGCCAACTGGTCCGGCATGGCGTCCAGTGCCGCCCGGCCCTCGACCTCCAGCGCCACGGCCACGGGGTCGGCCCGATCGCTGGCGTGGAATATGCCGTTGATGACCAGTTGCTGGTTGGCGATGCCAAGTCGCGCCAGTTCATCGCTCGACCGTGCGGCCTCGCCAAGCGGCGCCTCGGCCGGGCGGCTCACCAGCACCAGGCTGGTCGACGCCGTGTCCCGGAGAGCCGCCAGCGCGCTGTGGTAGAGTTCCTTCTGGGCCGCCAGTCCTTGCAGCGGTCCAAGGCACGACACCCCCGATTTCGACTGATCGATGAAGCCGCTCCATGCCGCTGGCAGCGACAGCAGGCGCAGCGTGTGGCCGGTTGGTGCCGTGTCGAAAATGACATGGTCGTAGGCATCGGTGAGCGCGCGGTTGCCGATCAGGCGCGCGAACTCGTCGAAGGCCGCGATCTCCACGGTGCAGGCCCCCGACAACTGTTCTTCGATGCTGGCGACGACGGCGTCCGGCAGCACGCCGCGATAGGGCCCCACGACCTTTTCGCGATAGGCGCGGGCGGTCTTCTCGGGCTCGATGTTGAGCGCAAAGAGTCCGTCCACGGCGCCCACCGCAACGGGATGATCGGAAAGCGGCTGTTCCAGGACTTCATCGATGTTCGAGGCAGGATCGGTGCTGACAAGCAGCACCTTGCGGCCGCGATCGGCAAGCGCAACCGCTGTCGCGCACGACGTCGACGTCTTGCCGACCCCGCCCTTGCCGGTGAAGAACAGGTAGCGCGGTGCGTCCGCGATCAGGCGGCCCTCGACGCGGTCCGGTTCCATGCCGTTGATGTCGTCGTTCTTAGCCACAGCAGGAGGTTTTGGCATTCTGCTCGGACCCGCCGCAGCAGGCTTTCGCGGTGGTGGGGGCCGGAGCCGCCTCGATGCCGATCCTGTCGCGGAATTCCCTTGCGTTGGGATAGCCTCCCTTGGTCAACACCTCGTTGTCGGCGATGACCAGCGGCAGGCAACTCATGCCCTCGCTTTGCAACAACTCGCGCACGGTAGCATTGGTCGCGAACGCGTCCGGATTATGGCCGAGATTGAACCGCTTGACGCTGACCCCGTTCTTGCCGGCCCACTCAAGCTGGGCGGCAAACTGCACCAGTGTCTCATCGGCGTCCGGACCGCACACGCCGCTTGAGCAGCACATCGGGGGGTCGTAAACAGCTATTTCCGTCATTTGCATTCTCCTTTGGAGCCGCTTGAGGTTTTCCGGCAAAGCGCCGCGTTGCGCGCCGCCGGCAGGCAGTCGACGCCCTGCCGGCTGCAGCAATTCTCCAGCATGAAACGGGCCAGTGAGTTGAGGACGTCGAGCCGCGCGCGATAGATGATGAACCGCCCGTTGCGCTGTCGCGTGACCAGACCGGACGTCGTCAGGCAGTTGAGATGGAAGGCGAGCGTTTGCGACGACACGCCGAGACACTCGCCGATTTCACCGGCCGGTGCGCCTTGGGTGCCGCATTCCACCAGGTACCGCACGATGTCAACGCGGGTATCCTGTGCCAGCGCCCCGAAGGCGGTGATAGCCGATGATTTCTCCATTGATCTATACGTATCGAGATATCGAGAAATTGTAAATGCGAATGTGGGTCGCCTTTGTCGCGCTTTTGCCTATTCGGCTGGACCGAAGCGGGTGTGGGCGTCGAGGACGACGCCTGGGAAGCCCTGCATGCCCTTGCCGAGTTTGGCGGCGGCCTTTTCGCGGTTGCGGCTGGCGAGGTCGGCGAGCGATCCCGACTGGATGGCGCCGGTGGGACACACCTCCTCGCAGGCCCGCGGCATGTCGAGCGGTCGCTCCAGCCCCGGGGTCTGGCAGAAGTTGCACTTTTCCATCTTGCCGGCCATGGCGGTCAGTTGCGGGGCGTTGAACGGGCAGGCCCAGGTGCAGAAGCCGCAGCCGATGCACTTGTCCTGGTTGACCACCACGATGCCGTCCTCGGCCCGCTTGGTGATGGCGCTGACCGGGCAGGCGTTGCGGCACGGCGCATCGCCGCAGTGCATGCACGCCATCGACACGTTCATCGCCTTCACATCCGGGAAGGTGCCCAATTCGAGCTTCACCACCTCGCGCCAGCGCGGCCCGATCTCCACCTCGTTCCAGGTCTTGCAGGCGATCTCGCAGGCATGGCACTTCACGCACAGCGTCTGGTCAAAATAGAACCCGTGTTGCATCTGGCCTTCCTCCCTCACTGCGCCGGCACGATGCGCACCTTGCATTCATTGTAGCAATTGGCCCCGGTCACCGGGTTGGAATGGCCTTCCATCAGGTTGTTGGAATGCGCCCCCCTGCCCTTGGCCACCGAACCCATGGCCCAGTGCCCGAAGCCGTGGCCATGGCGCACCGACACGCACCCCGGCACCAGGCCTTCCACCACTTTGGCCGTGATCTTCACCTTGTCCTTGGGACTTTCGAGCCACACCGTCTCACCGTCCCGGATGCCGTAGCGCGCCGCGTCCCTGGCGTTCACCTCCACCCAGTTCTCGCCGCAGATCTCCATCAGATAGGGGTTGTTCTGGGTGACGATGTTGCAATGCATCGACAGCTTGGAATGGGTGAGCTGCAGCGGATAGTCCTTGTCCGGCATCACCGAGCGATCCCGGTATTCGGGATAGCCGTTGTAGCCGGCATCGGCATAGGCGTGCGAATAGATCTCGATCTTGCCCGACTTGGTCGCCAGACCCTTGGGCACCTTGTTGTAGGCGATCTCGCTCGCCGCCCAGAAGCCCTTCTGCTTGATCTCATCCAAACTCATGGGCACGTCCTTCATCATGATCTCGCCCCAGTCCTCCCACTTCTCGTACGGGAAGTGCCCGGCCCAGCCCATCTTCGCAGCGATCCCCTTGACGATCTCGTAGGGCGGCCTGGCCTCCCCCACCGGCTCGACCGCCGGCTGGCACAGGATCACCTCCGGGCCCAGCCACATGCCCTGGCGCAGTTCGGCCTGCTCGTAGAACGACGTCTCCGGCAGCACGATGTCGCATTCCTGCGCCGTCTCGCTCATGTAGAGCTCGCACGCCACCGCCAGTTCCAGGTGCTTGAACATCTCCAGCATGCGGTCGCGGTCGGGATCGCTCATCACCGGGTTGGTGGCCTGCACAAACAGCCCCTTCACCGGGTAGGGCTTGCCGTCGATCACCGCATCCGGCAGCCGCGCATTCGGCAGATCGGGCGCCAGCGGATAGCCCATCGCCACATGCAGCGCCGGCTGCTTCGCCTTGCCTTTCGCCTCCGCGGGGATGATCACCGGCACCCCCAGCGGCGCCCAGTCCTTCAGGTGCAGGTTGCCCGGCTTGTCGACCTCGCCCACCAGCGCATCGAGGATGTAGCACACCCGCCCGGCGTCGTTGCCGTTGGTATAATAGCCCGAGCCCTTGAAGATCGCCGACATGGCCGGCTTGGTGGTGGCGAACTCGCGCGCCAGCCGGCGGATGGTGTCGGCGGCGATGCCGGTGATGCCTTCGGCCCATTCCGGCGTGTAGCCCTTTTCTGCGAGGTGCTTGCGAAAGCCGCTAAAGCCTTCGCAGTACTTCTGCACGAACTGCTTGTCATACAGGTTGTCGTCGATGATCACCTGGCACATCGCCAGCGCCATGGCCCCGTCGGTGCCGGGACGGATGGGAATCCATTCATCCGCCTTCTGCGCCGTCTCGGTGAAGTTGGGATCGACCACCACCAGCTTGCAGCCCTGCTTCTTGGCCTGCAGCAGCGCCCGGCTTTCCCACAGGCCCTGGTTCGCCCCCAGCATGTTCATGCCCCACAGGATCACGTATTTCGAGTTGGCGAAGTCGTGCATCGGAAACACGTGCCCGAACACCGTCAGGCAGGCCGAGCGCCGGTCCATCTCGCAGCCCGAGGTGTGGGTATAAAGGTTCGGCGACCCGTACAGCTCGCCCAGCAGGTGCCGGTAGAACTGCGTGTTGGGATCGTGATGGCACGTCAGCGCCACCGCTTCCGGCCCCCACTTCTCCTTGATCATCGTCAGCTTGTCGGCAATGAAGCTGAACGCCTCGTCCCACGAGATGCGCTTGAACTCCGCCTTGGCACCCTTCTTGCTGGTGCGCAGCATCGGGTACTTCAGCCGGTCCGGATCCTGCGTCACCCACCAGCTCGCCATCCCCTTGGCACAGCGCGAGCCGATGTTGTTGGGGCTCTCCGGATTACCCTTGTGATACACAATCCGCCCGTCGCGAACGTAAACCTCCGTCGGGCACTGCCACGGGCAGGTGTAGCAGAAGCTCTTGATGACCTTGGCACCCTTGATGCCAGCTATCCGATCGGCAAGCTTCCCCTCCTGATACGTCATCATTCCTCCTCCCGTTCTTACAGCCTGCCCGCCGTTCTTGTCGAAGCTGGTGTCGACCGTGCGGCCATCGCTTCAGCCCTGCCACACGTCAGGCCGTCGCCCCCGGGATCGTGCGGGCTTTAGCGGCCAGACTTGCCCGCCTGCCAGTCTGGCAGGTGTTCAACAAGGCCAAATGCCTTTTTTTTGCATACCCCCCCAACGCCAAAGAGCGGGCCCTTAAAGTTCGATTATCAGTCCGTCTTCGGCGCACGGGAAGGGCGATTCGTCCTGGCGCTCGAGCATGTCCTGAGACAGGTGGGTAAGGACGATGCGGCGGGCCGATATCTCACCGGCCCGCTCTTCCAGGCTCGCAAGGTCCATGTGCATGGGAATGTGCTTGGAGCGAAAATAGGCCTCGACGACGAACAGGTCGGCATCGCGGCTGGCATCGATGAGGCTGTCGACCCATTCGGTATCGCCGCTATAGGCGATGGTCCTGCCCTCGGCGACGATCCGGTAGGCGAGAAATATGCCTTCCGGCTCGCCGTGCCGGACCGGATAGGCGGTTACCTCCAGCCCGTCGATGCCCAGCGTTTCGCCGGCCGCGATCTCGATGAAGTCGAGTTCGAACCGCAGCGCCGCCTTCGACGATCCCGGATAGGCATTCTCCGTCGCGGCGGCAAACGCGGTGCGCAGTCCCGGCGGCCCGACAACGCGCAGCGGCCCGCTTCGCTTGGAGAATAGCTGCGCTTCAAGGACGAAGCCGGGCACACCGCCGAAGTGATCGGCATGGAAATGGGTGATCAGTATCGTCCGGATGTCATTCAGCACCACGTGGCCGCGCTTCAGCGCAACCAGCGATGTCGCGCCGCAGTCGATCAGGAAATTGGCATCGTTGCCGATGACGTGGAAGCAGGTGTTGAAGCGCCCGCCGCTGCCGAAGGCATCGCCGCATCCGACGAACTGGAAGCGCATCGCAAGGCCCTTCCCGTGTGCCGCCTGGCGCCCGCCTCAGGCGGCCCGGCTGCCGCCGCGGATCTGATCGTAGGACACGGTCTCGCCGTGCCCGCATTCATTGCAGACGATAACGGCGGCGACGATCTTGTCGGGGCCGATATCGCCGCCGGGCTGTTTGGCGGGCAAATCGTAGGCCTCCCAGATCTTGATGGTCACGTCGCGATTGCCGCATTTCCGGCAGCCATCTCCGGTGCCGTAAAGCTTGTGGAACGTGGCGTGCTCGGTCTTGTCAAGGTCCCTGCTCATTGTCGTCCTCCCGGTGTCGTTGAGTGCTGTTGCATCATTCAGATAAAGCTCATGGCATCCTTGTGGCGCTCGCGAATATAGCTCTCCAGCGCCTTCGATGCCTGTCCCGGATCGCGCCCGGATACACCTGCGACGACGCCCTGAACCATCACGGCATGGGCGTCCATGATCTGTTTCCAGCCCCCGAACTTGGACGCGATATAGAACCACAGCCGAAGATGATGATTGAAGATACCCGGTATCGCATCGCGAAGAAACACGTTCTGCGCGGCCGCGGCCAGAATGCTGTAGAAGGCGCGGTCGTGCTCGACATAGAGATCGACGTCGCCGGCCGCCGCCGCCGCCAGCATGCGCGAGCCGATGGCCTTGAGATCGCTGATGTTGGCCTGGCTTGCCCGCAGCGCCGCCAGCCGGGCGGTTTCCATCTCGATGAGACTGCGAAACTCGTAGATGTGCTTGACCGTCGTTGCATTGATGTCGGCGACGAACATGCCACGGTTGGGCAGGTGGGTGATCAGCCCCTCGCCCACCAGCCGGCGCAGCGCTTCGCGCATCGGCGTGCGCCCGATGCCCAGATCCGCAATGAGCTGGCGCTCGTTGATGATCTCGCCCGGCGACAGCTCAAGCCGGGTAATCATCACGACGAGTTGCTCGTAGGCCCGCTCGACCAGCGACCTCGGTTCCGTTTCCGGCATGGCGACACTCAGGCTCATTGCAGCGCTCCCTGCGAACCGAGCGTGCCGATTGCCGCGGTGATGGCCGCCTCGTCGAGGCCTTTGCCAATGAACACCAGATAGCGCCTTTGCCGCGCGGCACATTCGGAAATGTCGAGATCGCCCATGGCGTACTGGATGAGGCGGTCGCGCCCGTCGAGCCGCACGAAGCCCTTGGCGCGCCACAAGCCGTCCGGCATCGCCTTCATGACACCGCAGAAGGCCGCCGCGCTCATGTCGCCTGCAATGTCGATGACGAAGGAATCCGCCGGCGCATGCAGGTGGTCGTGATCGCCATGCTCATCGCCGTGGTGATGGTGTTCATGTCCCTCGTGGTCCCCGTCGTGGTGGTGATCGACGTCCGTGGGACCGAGGAAGTCCTTGGCCGTCGGGCTCGGCCCGGCGGACATGATTTCATCGAGATCGATATCGCAGTGCTCGGCGAACCGCACCTGCGCATAGGGATTGAGCGCCCTCACCTCGTCGCGCACCTTCTCCAGAAGATCCGCATCGGCAAGGTCCACCTTGTTGAGCACGATGAGATCGCAATAGGCGATCTGCGAGCCGTAGAAATCGCCCAGCATGTCCTTGATCTTCAGGAACTTGGCGGCATCGATCACCGTCGTGATGGGACCGCACTCGGCCTTCTCCATCAAGGGCTCGCCCTGGAAGTTCTCCAGCAGCTCCTCGGGCGAAGCGACCCCGGTTGCCTCCACGACGATATGGTCGGCGCCCCTGCCGGCCAGTTCCTCGATGGCATTCAGCAAACTGCCCTTGAGTGTGCAGCACAGGCAACCTGAGCTCAGTTCGATGGTGTCGATGGCGCCCCCGCGGAGGATGTCGCCATCCACGCCCACTTCACCGAACTCGTTGACGATCAGCGCAAGTTTCGCCTTGCCGCCCCACTCCTTCAGGATGCGTGAGGCAAGCGTCGTCTTGCCCGATCCGAGAAAGCCGAACAGCAGGTCTAGTCTCATCCGCGACCTCCGGACGCCGCCGCCAGCGGCGCGCTGTTTTCGGCCGCCACCCGCGGTTTGCCAAAATTCATGCCGTCCACGAATATATCCTGGAACTCCGGTCGCGAGGCCAGCGCCACATGCTCGATGCGGCCGGCGAGTTCCCATGCCCGGTCGCGTTCGGCCTCCGACAGCAAGGCCATCTGGGCACCCATTGCGGCAGCATTGCCGACATAGGTGATCCGTTCCAGCGGAAGCTCCGGCAGGAGGCGGATCTGCACCGAACTGGCGATGTCGATATAGTTTCCGAAGCCGCCGCACAGCATCAGTTCGGTAAAATCCTCGTTCGGAATGCCCATCACCTCCTGCAGCATGACGACGCCCGAATAAATGGCGCTCTTGGCGAGCTGCAGCTGGCGGATATCGGCCTGGGTCAGGGTGACGTTCTCGCCCTTGCCCGACTGGTCGGCCCAGGTCAGCACGAATTCCATGCCACTGACTTCGTCCTTGAACCGCCTGGCGATGGCCGGTGGCAGCTCTTCGCGGTTTTTCTTGCGCAGCCGGCCGTTGGAGGCCATCACGCCGGCATCGATCATCTTGGCGCAGGCATCGATGAGGCCGGACCCGCATATGCCGATGGCCGCCGATCCGCCGATGACGGAGCAACTGACATCGGTGCCGATCTCGACCCGTTCGATGGCGCCCAATGCGCCGCGCATGCCGTGGCGGATCTGGGCGCCCTCGAACGCCGGCCCGGCTGGCGCCGAACAGGCCATCAGCCGGTCCCTGGAGCCCATCACCACCTCGCCGTTGGTGCCGATATCGACGAGCGCCCGGATTTCCTCGCTTTCGTAGATTCGCGTCGCCAGCACGCAGGCCATGGTATCGGCGCCGACGAAGCCGGCGACGATCGGCAGGGTGCAGACCATGGCGTTCGGTATGCCCTTGAGCGGCAGGTCGCGGGCCGGGTAGGAAAGGGGATCGCGCACCACCGGGGCGTAGGGCGCCAGGCCGACATATGACACATCGATCCCGAACAGGATGTGGTGCATGCAGGTGTTGCCCACGACCACGATCTTGTAGACGTGCTCAACCTCGACTTCGGCCTTGGCGCAGGCCTGCTTGGTGAAGTCGGAAATGGCGTTCAGCACCTTGGCGCGCAGTGTCTGCAGCTTCTTGTCGTCGAACTGGGCGAAGGCGATGCGCGACATGAGATCGCCACCATAGGGGGCCTGCGGGTTGACCCCACCGACTGCCGCCAGTTCCTCGCCGGTGCTGAGATCGAGCAGGCTGCCGACGATGCTTGTGGTCCCGATATCGAAAGCCATCCCGTAGGACTTTTCCGTCGTGTCGCCGGCTTCGACGTCGATTACCCGGCCGTTGAAGGTGGTGACCGTCAGCTTGCCGCTCTCCTTGCGCAGCGCCATCGGCAGCTTGCGCAGCACATCGAGCGGCATTTCGCGGGCCACGTCCTTGCCGAGGCCGCGCCACACCTCCTCGTGGTCCGATGACTGGTGATGCTCGCTGGTCGGCGGCTTTGCGGTAATCACCCGTTTGATCACGCCCGAAGCGATCTCCAGCCCGGCCGCCCGCTTGGAGGCGGCCATGATCTGGTGGCCCGCCTCGACCTTGGGGGGCAGAGCGACCACCCGGCAATCGCCGATGAGCTTGGTCTGGCATCCCAGCCGGAAGCGTTCGCGCACCGCCTCGGGTCCGAGCTGGATGGTGTCCTGCACAGTGGGCGGCGGTACCTGGCCTTCCAGTACCTGGATACGGCAACTGCGGCAGCGGCCGCGGCCGCCGCACGTGGCGATGATCTCGACGCCTACCGCATGGGCTGCATCGAGGATGGTCGCGCCTTCCTTGCACCGCGCCTTGCGTTCCTTGCCGCCCGGCTCGGCGCTCTGGAAGACGACTTCCACCTCTGCACTCATGGCTTCAGCTCCAGGATGCCCGTGTCTGCTCCACCATCAGCTTGCGTGCCAGCTTGACGGCCTCCATGGCGTCGCGGCCCCAACCGTCGGCGCCGCATTCATCCGCCCATTCCTGAGATGTCGGGGCCCCGCCGATCAGGATGCCGACCTTGTCGCGATGGCCCGCCTTGGCGAATTCCTCGATCGTCACCTTCTGATAATACACGGTTGTCGACAACAGCGCCGAAAACCCGATCAGGTCGGCCTTTTCGTTCATGGCCGTCTCGATGAACCTGTCGGGATGCACGTCGGTGCCGAGGTTGATGACGCGGAATCCGGCGTTCTCCAGCATGATCGTCACGATCGACTGGCCGATGTCGTGCATGTCGCCCAGTACGGTTCCCATGACGAAGGTGCCCAGAGGTTTCTCGGCTTTCGCCGCCAGAAGCGGACGAATGAGCGCCAGCCCCGCCTTCATGGCTCTTGCCGTGATGAGCATCTCCGGGATGAAGATGATCTGCGCCGAGAACCGGTCACCCTGCAGGTTGAAGCCGGGAAAAAGACCGTCGTCGAGGATCACTCTTGGATCGATGCCGGCATCGATCGCCTCGCGAACGCGACTGTCAGTATAGACATGGTCGCCCGTTTCCACGGCGTCCCAGAGCGTCTGCCACTCCCAGCCCTCGGTCGCCCGGGCTTCCCATCCTTCGGGATGTTGCAGCACTGGTTCTTCTTCTTCATCTGACATTGGTCGTTCTTTCGTCCTGTTGTCTGCGGTCTGTGTGTTCGGATCAGTTCAGCGGGTATTTCCCGTAGGTGCCGAAGTCGCGCTGCGCTTCCAGCATGGTGTAGATGTTCTGGATGGGAACATCGGCAAGGATATAGTGCGACGGCGAGAAGATGTAGCCGCCACCCGTCGCCAGGTTCTTCATCACCTGGAGCACGCCTGCGCGGACCTCCTCGACCTGCCCGCGCGGCAAAAGGCGCTGCACGTCGAACCCGCCGATCAGGCAGATGTCGTTGCCATATTTCTGCTTGATTGCCGCCTGTTCCTTGAGGCCACCGGTCGGTTGCATGAGACCGGAGAGATCCACCCCGAGTTCGACGATATCCGGCAGTATCAGCGAATAGTCGCCGCAGGAATGCAACTTGATGAAGATATCCGGATTGGTCTTGCGGAATTCCTTGAACATGTGGTCGAAGCGAGGCCTTGCAAGCTCGCGCCACTGGGTGGGGGAGATCAGCATGGACTTCTGGGCACCGACATCGTCGCCGACCCGGATCATGTCGACGCCCATCTCGATGGCGTTCTTGCCAAGCTTGGTGTAGTATTCGGTCAAGCCATCCAGAACGCCTTCTATCAGTTTCGGTTGATCGAACAGAAGGAGGAAGAAATTCTGCGTTCCCATAACGTGAGCGTAAGCCGCCTCGATCAGGGTCGACGACATATCTACAATGATGAAGTAATCTTTCTGATAGCGATCAACGAGGTCCTTGATGGGGGCGAGGATTGCCTTGTCATCGGGATCCGGCCACTTGTAGGCCTTCAGCTCATCCATGCTCTTGATCGGATGAACCTTCGGGAAATTCTCCGGCACCACTTTGGCAGGTCCCCAGTATTCCTGGGTCTTGGCGTACAGCACTTGTTCTTCCTTGGTCCGGCCTTCCAGGCCCGACTTGCCATAACCGACGCCGAAATGATTGAACCAGGTTTCGCCGATCTCGATGTGACGATGGGAGAAATCCGCATTGATGCCGATCTGGTAGATGATGGCATCGTTGCCCAGGCGTAGCTCCAGTTCGGGGTTGTGCTTGCGCCCGGTTGCCGCATTCTCGATGCCATAGATGCGGGCCAGCTTCTCCTTGGCCTCATGCTTCATCCTGTAAAGCAGCGGCACCCGGTCGGTCGGTTCATGGCGAATGGCCCGGATGAAGCGTTCGCGCGGCAGCAGTTCCTTCATGAGAATATCCTCTGTGAATACACCAAATATATTCTCTGTATATAGATCGAACGCGCCGGCCACAAGCGCAGACCGGCCCGCAGCCCATGTTGACGTTCTTTAGCCCTGTTGCGCTGGTTGCATGGGTTGGTCCCCAAATCGCGACGGGGCCACCCATGTGGCGACCCCGCGCAACTTACTGTTCCGGTGCATCCGCCAGGCGGCAAGATGTCATTGGGGCTTCGACAGCCGGATGGCCTCTTCCCTGATGGCCTCATAGCGGCCCTCGATCTCCTCGGCCATGGCCTTGGCGGCCTCTTCCGGCGTGCCGTCGCGCTCGACCGGGCGTTCCTTGCGCCATTCCATGAGATAGGCATCCGAACCGTCGAGACCGCGACGCATCGCCACCATGTCGATCAGTTCCTGGAACCGCTGGCTCAATTCGATCTTGTGCGTGCCCGTGGCGCCCTTGGCCTCGACGATCGAGGGAACTTCTTGCCAGCACAGCACCGTGCACTTGACCATGGTGGATATCCTCCTGTTGCGTCCGATTGATCCGCCGGCTCATATAGCGGCAATCCGCACGCCATCAAAGACATGGGCCCGATGCATTTTCTCTCAGGCAGGCATGCGATCCGCCTCACCGAGGTGCGCTCACCGCCGCTTGTGCCCGAGATCGGCCTGCATCTCTATCCGGCACATCTGGGCTTCGAGGCGTTTCGCAATCTGCCTGCGTTGGCCGATGGACCTGCACCGTTCTGGGCCCGCGCCTGGCCCGGTGGACAGGCGCTTGCCCGGCTTGTGCTCGACCGGCCCGAGCTGGTGCGCGGCAGGCATGTCGTCGATGTGGGAGGCGGCAGCGCGCTCGCGGCGATCGCCGCCGCCAGGGCCGGATGCCTGACTTCGGCAACCCTTGATCGCGACCCCGCCGCTGCCTTCGCAGCCCGCATGAATGCGCGGTTGAACGGTGTTACCATCGACATCTGCTGCGGCGAGATCGGCCGCGGAGACGTTGACGCCGTCAGCATCGTCCTGGCCGGCGATATGTGGTACGAGCGTCGCGATGCCATGACCGTGACGGCCTGGCTGCGCGACGCGGCCGGCCGCGGTGCGACGGTGCTTTGCGGCGACTGCAAGCGCAGCTATTTCCCGCGCAGCGGCTTGCAGGAACTCGCAAGCTACCATCGCCCGGACAGCCAGTCGCAGCCATGGGGGGCGGATGAAACGTGGGGTGTCTGGCAGATGCTGTGAGGCTATGCGCCAGAGGTATGCCCCCCTTCAATTCTTTGAACGAATGAGGGATTGAATAGCCTGTCAGGACAATGAAACTGTCGCCATGGACAATCGGTGCCGCACCCGGCACGATTAACGTATGGGATTTGCGGAGATGAATGCAATGGTTGCCTGGAAGCGGTTCCCCATTCCTGAATTCGATCACGAACAGTATCAGGACATGCCATGGAACGCGCCGTCCCTGGAGGACGTCGCGGCTGTCGGATCGCAGCCGGGAGCGACCGCGGTCAAGCTCGACAGCGCCATCGCGGACCGCTTCGGCTTTTCCGGCGAGCACCTGCACGCTGTTGCATGCAACCTGCCGGCCGGCGGCGCCCATTTGCTGGGCCGCTCGCACGCCTGGAAAATCCAGCGCATGCTGCTGTTGAATGCCGGCAATGGCGAGGTGGTTGCGGACTGGAAGACGCCGCGGCCGATGAATACCCGCCTCGGCCCCGAGGACGGCATCGACCTGCCTGCAGGCACCTATCTCGCTGTCTGCGGCCACAAATACGCCGACGGCTGGATCGGCTCGCGCTCGATCGTTCAGAACGGCCTGTCGCTTGACGATGGCAGCATCGGCTTCCGGGTGCTCGCTGCATCCGACGACGAGCTTGATGATTTCAACCATGTCTGTCTGACATTCAGTTGGAAGGCCTGAGACGTTTCATGGTGGATCAGGATTGGCACAAGGTCGCCGGCCTCGACGAACTCGGCATCGACGAATGCCGGACCGTCAAGGCCGGATCGAGCCTCATGGCGCTCGCCCGCACGTCTGAGGGCTACTTCGCGCTGGACAACACGTGCCTGCATGTCGGTGGCCCGCTGGGTCAGGGCACGATAGAGGATTCGGAGATCGTTTGCCCCTGGCATGGCCGGTGCTACGATCTGCGCACCGGCGAATGCCGCAATGTCGACGAGAAGATCGGCGTCTACGAGGTCGAGGAACGCAGTGACGGAATCTACGTCCTGGTCTAGCTTTGGGCCACGACCCGCCACGGCATATTCAAGAACAGAGGGGCTTTCAGTCTATGGTGAGCAGAGATGCGGATGGTCGCGAAGCAGGCCTTGCCCGGCGTGGATTCCTGAAGGCCGGCGCACTGGGCGTGGCATCGGTGCTCGGTGCGAAGAGCCTGCCGGTGGCCAGGGCCGAGGCGGCCGCCGCCTTGCCGGCAACCGACATTGCCAAGCTCGCAGACATCGCCGTGGGGGCGGAGATTTCCTTTGACTATCCTGACGAGAATTCGCCTGCCGTCCTGTTGCGGCTGGATGGCCCGGCCGAAGGCGGCATCGGGCCCAACAACAGCATCGTCGCCTTTTCGATCCTGTGCACCCACAAGGGTTGCCCGGTCCAGTACCGCAAGGACAAGCAGATGCTGATCTGTCCCTGCCACTTCTCCAGCTTCGACGCCGCCAAGGGCGGCCGCATCATCATCGGACAGGCCAACGAAACGCTGCCGCAGATCAACCTTCGCATCCATGACGACAAGGTTCAGGCGGTCGGCGTGACCGGCCTGATCTTCGGTCGCCACGCCAATATGCTGTGAGCGTGGGGCCGCAGGCGCGATGACCCAATCGACCCCGATCCCGCCGCGCAACGCCCAGGTCATCACCACGGCGTGCCAGTTCTGCATCGTGGGCTGCGGCTACAAGGTCTACAAATGGCCTGCCGGCAAGGATGGCGGCACGGCGCCGGCAGACAACGCCTTCGGCATCGACCTGTCGCAGCAGCAGCCGGCCAATGGCCGCTGGATTGCGCCCTTGATGCATCAGGTGATCACCGAGCGCGATGGCCGAAAGGTCTCGGTCGCCATCCTGCCCGACGATGACTGCGTGGTGAACGGGGGGCTGGCGTCGGTGCGCGGCGGCAGTCTTGCCGCAACGCTCTATTCCCCCGACGGACCGACGAAGTCACGGCTGATGACGCCGCTCATCAAGGAGGGCGCCAGCCATCAGGTCGCCGACTGGCAGAGCGCCGTGGCGCTCGGCGCCCGCATCATGAAGGACTGTATCGACCGCTGGGGACCGGACTCGGTCGGCATGAAGTTCTACGATCATGGCGGCGGCGGCGGCGGCTTCGAGAACAACTGGGCCATCGGCCGCTTCTTCTTCGACGGCGTCGGCACCAAGACCGCCTCGATCCACAACCGGCCGGCCTACAACAGCGAAGTGCATGCCGCCGGCGATGCCGGTGTGGCGCCGCTGACCAATTCCTACATCGACGCCCAGCTTGCCGATACCATCCTCATCGTGGGCGCCAACCCTTACGAGACCCAGACCAACTACTTCCTCAATCACATGCTGAAGAACCTGTCGGGCGAATCCACGGACCTGAAGAAGTCCGCGCTCGGCACCGAGGCGCCGGCACCGGGCCGCATGATCATCGTCGATCCGCGCCGCACCATGTCGGTGGCCGCCGCCGAAGAGAGGGCCCTGCCCGGCCACGTCCTGCATTTGCAGATCGAGCCCGGGACCGACATCTGGCTTCTCAATGCCATCGCCCGGCTGATCGCCGAGCGGCACTGGTATGCCGTCTCTTTTGTCAGCGATTATTGCGAGAAGCAGACGTTCGAAGCCTATCAGCGCAGCAGCCTCGATCTGGAGCGCGGCCTGGATGAGATGCTCGATGAGGCAGCCCGCATCTGCGGTGTTGCGCGCGGCGCCATCGAGCAGGCGGCCGAGTGGATCGCCCGGCCCGACAAGGCCGGCATCCGGCCCCGCTGCCTCATGCACTACGAGAAGGGCCTCATCTGGGGTCTCAAGAACTACGAGAACATTGCCGCCATCGTCGACCTCGCCTTGCTGACCGGCAATGTCGGGCGGCCGGGCTGCGGGATCAGCCGCCTCGGCGGCCATCAGGAGGCCTATGTGCGTCCGCCCTATCCGGGCGGCCGGCCGGCCCTCAACGTCGATGAGGCGGTGCGCCGTGGCCGCGTCAAGACCTATTGGATCGGTGGATGCGACCCGGTACTCACGACATCGCGTTGCGAAGCGATCGAGGAGACCTTCATCGAGCGCGGTGCCAAGGTCAGCAAGGCGCTCGAGGCGACCCGAGGCCAGGACGTGGCCGTGCGGGCCGAGGCTGTCGTGGAAGCGCTGAAGGACGGCGGGATGTTCCTCATGGTGCAGGACATCTACATGACCAAGACCGCCGAGCACGGACACATCGTGCTGCCGGCTGCGCAATGGGGCGAGATGAACCTCACCTCGATCAACGGCGAACGCCGGCTGCGCCTGCACCAGAAGATCATGGATCCGCCGGGCCAGACCAGGCCCGACTGGCGCATCATGTCGTTGTTCGCCAGGGAGATGCAGAGGCTCTATCTCCATGAGGACAACAGCCTCATGGCCAACCGCTTCCGCGACTTCGACTGGGTGGACGAGGAAGCCGTCTTTATCGATGCCCGTCATTCTTTCAAGGGCGACGGCACGGACTCCATGGAAGGCTTTGCCGGCGTGACCTATGAGGCACTGCGCGTGCGCGGCACCAACGGCATCCAGACGCCGACCCGCAAGTTCGGGTCCCAGATCGTCGGCACCCCGCGCATGCACGAGGACGGGCGGTTCGCCACCCCCTCCGGCAAGGCCCGTTTCATTCCCTCGCCGCCGCCGTGGGACAGCTATGCCGCCGTGGTCAAGCGGCAGCGGGAAAAATACCGCTTCTGGATCAACAACGGCCGCTCGAACCATTTCTGGCAGACGATGTATCATCACCGTTTGCTGAAGTTCTTCATTGAGCGCTCACCCCTGCCATGGGTGCAGATGCATCCCGACGATGCCGCATCGCTCGGCATCAGCGCCGGCGACCTGATCGAGCTGTTCAACGATGTTGGGACCGTGCAGGCGCTGGCCTACCCCAGCGAAGAGGTCAAGCCGACCCATGCCTTCATGATCTTCGGCCAGCCGCGCGGTGCCGCCGGCGATCTCGTCTCCGGGCACGTCGATCCGGCCACCACCATTCCCTACTACAAGGGCGTGTGGGCCGACATCCGGCGTATCGGCCGCTTTCCGGACCTCATCAGGACGGTGTCGTTCAAGCCGCAGAACCTCACGCAATGAAGCGGCTTGCCACATACGCGGCCCTCGCCGGTGCGCTTCTCGCGCTTCTGTTGCCGCTTGGGGCGCCCCGCGCTGCCGGCAAGACCGATCAGGTTCAGGCGGGCGCCGTTCTGCCTGGTGTCGATCTCCGCGGGGCCGACCTCTCCGGCAGGGATCTGTCGGGCATCAACTTGCGGGGCGCCGACCTCACCGGCGCCAACCTCGCCGGCGCCAACCTCCAGAACGCTGATCTGCGCGAAGCCCGCCTCAGGCTTGTCTCGGCCCGCGGTGCCAACCTGGCAGGCGCCAATATCGGCAACGCCGACCTGACGCTGGCCGATCTTTCCAATGCCGACCTCTCCGGTGCCATTGCGCTTCTGGCCAATCTGAGCGGCGCCAGGCTGCGCGGACTGAAGGCGGTGGGTGCCTTGCTGGGCGGCGCCAGGCTCACCAAGGCGGATGCAAGCGGTGCGGATTTCTCCAGGGCCTTCGTTGCCGGCGCCGATTTCAGGCAGGCCGTCCTCACCGGCGCCAGGATGGTCGACCTGAGCGCCGGCTCGGTCACTCCGGGCCGGAACCTGCCGCTGCCCGCCCACTTCGAGGGCGCCCGCCTCGATGGTGCCGACCTCACCGGTGCAAACCTCATCGGCTGCCATTTCCTCGAGGCGAAGCTCAATGCGACGATCCTCAGGAATGCCCGCCTCAATTATGCCGACCTGACCTGGGTGGAAGCGCGCGGTGCCGATTTCTCCGGTGCCCGCCTCGGCCTTGCGCGCATGTATTCGTCGCACATCGAGAACGGCAATTTCGCCGGCGCCGATCTCACCCTGACGCTGCTGACCGGCGCCCGCCTCGATGGCAGCAACTTTACGGGCGCCAGTTTCTTCACCACCGACATGACGTCGGCCTCGCTGGCGGGCGCTAGATTTGCCAGGGGGGCGGGCAGTGACATTATCCTGTCCAGCGCCACCTCGGTACCGAACGACATCAAGGACCAGCCATGACAACCACAATCGATCCCCTGATCGCGGCGGAGGAAGAAGCGGCCGACCGGGCCGAGCCGCGGATCGCCTCGGCGATGATCGGCGAATTCGCCGGCACCTTCATCCTGGTGTTCTTCGGTGTCGGCTCGGTGCAGGCGGCCGTCGCAACGGGCGCGCAGATGGGGCTGTGGCAGGTCGCCGTCGTATGGGCGATCGGCGTGAGCCTGGCGATCTACGCAACGGCCGGATTGTCCGGCGCCCACATCAATCCGGCGATTTCCCTGGCCGCCACCGTGTTCGACGGCTTTCCCGTCCGACGGCTGCCGCTCTACTGGGTGGCACAGCTTCTGGGCGCCATGGCGGCCGCGCTGGTCCTCTATGCCATGTTCGGCGAAGCCATCATCGAGCTGGAGGCGCGCCATGGTCTGCTGCGTGGCGGGCCATCGAGCGAATTGTCTGCCATGGTGTTCGGAGAATACTTCCCGAACCCGGCGATCTACGGGACCAACGAGAATGCCTGGCGCATCGTGTCGCTCAAGGGGGCCTTCATCGCCGAGATGACGGGCACCGCCATGCTGTCTTTCGTGGTCTTTTCGCTCACCAGTTCGCACAACAATTCGCGTCCCCCCGATGGCATGGTGGCAGTGATGATCGGCCTGTGCGTCGCGGCCATCATCTCCGTGGTGGCACCACTTACCCAGGCAGGCCTCAATCCCGCCCGTGACTTCGGCCCGCGCCTCGTCAGTTATTTTCTTGGCTGGGGCAGCACGGCCATACCGGGCCCGCGCGGCGGGTTCTTCTGGGTCTATATCCTGGCGCCGCTGATCGGCGGCGTGATCGGTGCGGGTGTCCAGCGGCTCATCGCCCACGCCAAGAAAATCCTTTGAACGCCGGCAACGGCAGACATCGCGAGGTCACCATGTACGGTCCCGACGCTGCGCTCTATGTGGACTGGCGCCAATCCGTCAAGTCCGACCCGCCCTATGCGCTCTATTTCTTCAAGCAGAAGCAGTACATCCGCTGGGACGTCGACAACGAGAAACTGTTCGAGGGCTATCCCCGCGATATCGCGCAAGGCTGGCCCGGTTTGCGCGAGGCCTTTCCGGAGGGAACGCTCAACGGTGCCATCCACGTGCCGGCATGGCGCAACCGCGCCTTTTTCTTCTTTCGCGGCGAAAACAGGGCCGTAAGCTGGGACGTGACCAACCACCGGATGGACCCCGGGCTGGTTCCCGTGGCCGGCATTCTTCCCGGCCAGTTGACCCGCAGCGGCGTGTTTACACCGCTTTACGTCGACTATGGCGATGTGCAGCGCATCTATGCCTTCCGCGGCGATGAATACGCGCGCTGGACGATCGCCGGCGAGGCCTTTCCCGAAGCCGAGGACAAGGGCTATCCCCGCAAGATCGGCGACGGCTGGACCGGCGGGCTGGTCATCGCGCCGAGTTGTGCGGTGAGCGTCAACTGGACGAAGCGCAGCCCGGCGCTGAACAACCGCAAGAACTATTTCTTCCTCGGCGATCTCTATCTGCGCTGGGACGTCAAGACCCACTCCAAGAATTACAAGCTGGATGTCCCTTCAGGCTGGAAGGGCTGGCCCGACTTCGTCTGAAACGGTTCTCGTGCCGACCCGCCTTGGCTTGCATGCTCGCTCACGTACGATCGTCGACTGCTTCCGGCGAGGGCGCGGGGAAGGTTTGCGGTGTAACCTGCACCGCCCTCACCTGCCTCGAACGGCGGCGTTCAGGCCCGAACAGCATGCGCATCGCGGCGAACGCCAGCACCGACACAAAGACCGCCGCCTGGAAATACATGAAGCCGTTCGCCCCCGACAGTTGCATCAGGCCGCCGGCCAGCAAAGGTCCGAACGATGAGCCGGTGCCATAGATGAGGAACAGCCTGGAGGAAGCGGACAGCATCTGCTCGCTCTGCAGTTGATCGTTGGCATGGGCAAGGGCAACGGAGCGTGTCGGGATGGCGATCGTGCCATAGACCGCGAACATCGCGATGCTCAAGAGCATGGTCGTTCCCTGCACGGCCGCCGCGAAGGCCGCCATGGCGGCAAGCGCGCTTGTGGCCAGCAGCACCAGCCGGCGATCGACCACGTCGGCGATCATGCCGAGCGGGTATTGCACCACCGTCACACCGAGCGTCGGCAGAGCCATCATGACCGAGATCAGCCAGACCGGAATGCCCTTGTGAAGCCCGTAGGCGGCGCCGAGGCCGAACAGCGCGCCCTGCGCCAGGCCGTTCACGAAGATGGTATAGACGGCAAGCGGCGAGGCGCGATAGACGAGGGCGAGCGACAGCGGCTTCGTCGGTTTCACCAGCGGTGCATCGACGCGGATCAGGGTGAGCGGCACCAGCGACAAGGACAGGATGACCGATGCCAGGACAAAGCGCACATAGCCGTTGGTGTCGTCCACGTTGAGCAGGAACTGGCCCGCGCCCATCATGCTGTAGGTGACGGCCATGTAGAGCGCCATCACCCGGCCGCGGTTGCGGTTCGACGTCGAGGCGTTGAGCCAGGCCTCGCAGACGATATAAAGACCCGCCGTGCAGATGCCGGTCACCACCCGCAATCCGAACCACCAGTTCGGCTCGATCAGCACCGGCACCAGAATGGCCGAAGACGATGCCAGCGAGGCGAAGCCGGCGAAAACGCGGATGTAGCCGACCGCCTCGATGAGCCGCGGCGCAAGCCATGCACCGAGCAATATGCCGGCAGGGTAGCCGGTCGCCACATAGCCGATCACCATGCCGCTGAACTCGGCCTGGGTGGCGCGAAGCCCGATCAGCGAACCCTGGAGCCCCGTCGCCAACGCCAGCAGCGCGATGCAGAACAAAAGAACGGCAACGCTCGTTCGCGACGATGTTATGAAGGGCTTGCCGGTGTCCACCGAAACGTCCTTTGGCATGATCGATCGGGCGTCTTCGCGGTCGACAGGATTTGCCGCGACGGCGTGACAGTGCAACGTCACTATGGAACATGACGAGCGAAGCATCTAGGCTGATCATGTACGATCAGCATGCAGGGCGGTGATGACCAGGGCAACATTTCAGGACCTTCTCGACGAACGCGGCTGGCTGCTTGCCGACGGCGCCACCGGCACCAACTACTTTCTCGCCGGGCTCAAGTCCGGCACACCGCCCGAGACATGGAACGACAACCATCCCGACCGGGTCGTGGACCTGCATCGCCGTTTCATTGCGGCCGGCGCCGACATCATCCTCACCAACAGCTTCGGCGGCACCGCCAACCGCATGCGCATGCACGGCGAGGGGCATCGCGTCGCCGAGGTCAACGCCCGCGCGGCCGAACTTGCGCGCAACGCCGCGGACGAGGCCGGTCGGCCGGTGCTGGTCGCCGGCAGCATGGGGCCCACCGGCGATCTCTATGAGCCGCTGGGCGAACTGACCGTCGATCAGGGTGCGGTGGCCTATGAAGCCCAGGCCATGGCACTGGCCGAAGGCGGCGCCGATCTCTTGTGGATCGAGACCATATCGTCGGAAGAAGAAGTGACGGCGGCCCTCAGGGGTGCTGCCGCCACCGGACTGCCGGCCTTCGCCCTCATGAGCTTCGACACCAAGGGCCGGACAATGATGGGCATCTCGGCACAGGACCTTGCCCGCATGGTCGACCGGCTGCCTGTCCGCCCGACCGCCATCGGAGCGAATTGCGGCACCGGAGCATCCGAACTTGTCTGCAACGTTCTCGCCATGGCCTCGACCCGGCAGGACATCCCTATCGTGGCCAAGGCGAACTGCGGCCTGCCGGTCATGACCGACAGCGGCCAGATCGCCTATTCGGGCACGCCTGAACTCATGGCCAACTACGCCAGGCTTGCCTGCGATGCCGGTGCCAGCATCATCGGCGGGTGTTGCGGCACCACGCCCGAACACCTCGCCGCCATGCGTCAGGCGCTCGATACCCACCGGCGCGGCGCCCCACCCGGCATCGAGACCATCGAGGCGCAACTCGGAGCGGTCTCGGCCTACGCTCGCAAGACGGCCTGAGAGCCCCGGATAGCCGCTAGCCTTGCTTGCGGATGGCGATCGACGACAGGTCTGCCGCCGGATCGATGGCCGGGCCGCCGCATTCCTTGCGTTCCGAGTAGCGATCCGTCAGGTGTGCCACATGCGGGCGGATCAGCACCGTGAAGCGCACGAGTTCCTCCATCACATCCACGATCCGGTCGTAATAGCTCGACGCCCGCATGCGCCCCGCGTCGTCGAATTCCTGGAAGGCCTTGGCCACGCTCGACTGGTTGGGGATGGTGAACATCCGCATCCAGCGCCCCAGCAGGCGCAAGGTGTTGACGGCATTGAACGACTGCGAGCCGCCGCTGACCTGCATGACGGCGAGCGTTCGCCCCTGGGTCGGCCGCATCCCGCCGCGGCTGAGCGGCAGGTGGTCGATCTGCGCCTTCATCACGCCGGTGATCTGGCCGTGCCGCTCGGGGCTGCACCATACATGACCCTCCGACCACATGGACAATTCGAGCAGTTCGCGCACGGCGGGATGATCATCGCCTTCCACCTGGTCCGGCAGCGGCAGGCTCGACGGATCGAAGACCCGCGTCTCGGCGCCGAACAGCTCCAGCAGCCTCGCGGCCTCTTCGATCGCCAGCCGCGAATAGGAGCGCTTCCTCAGCGACCCGTAAAGCAACAGAATGCGCGGCTTGTGCGCAATCGGATCGGCAAGCCCCGCTGCCGGCGGATTGTGCACAAAGCGTCTGTCGAGGGCGGGCAGGTTGTGGAGGTCGGGGATATGTCTAAGCGGCACGGAGGATTTTCCCTTTCGCTAGGTTGGCGACGATGAGGGTGGCGGCGATGCCTGCCGATGCGGTCACCAGCAGGGCGTTCTGGGCCATGCCGGCGACGGCCAGCCCGAGCAGGAACGGAGCGGCGGCCTGTGTCAGCCGGGCCGGCATCATCAGCATGTTCAGCCGGTAGCCGTAATTGCGCGGCCCGAAGAGCGCAAGCGGCAGGGTCCCGCGGGCGATCGTGAACATGCCGTTGCCGGCCCCATGGAGGACGGTGAAGACGGGCGCCGCGACGCTGCCGGCCACATACAGCAACCCGACGCCTATCGGATGCGCCACGGCCGCGATCATCGCCATGCTGGCCGGCTGCAAGCGCTGCAACAGGGTATATTCAAAGAGCCTTGCCGCCACCTGGGCGGGGCCGACCAGCGCCCCCAGCGCCACCGCTTCGGTGCGCGACAATCCCTCGATTTCGAGGATGCGCGGCAGATGCACGGCAATGCCGGTGCTGATGAACCACTCCAGGGACAAATAAGCGGCCACCAGGAGCGTGGCGAACATGGCGAGCGGGGGACCGCCGGAAATCGGGGCCGGGGTGTCCGTTTCGGTGCTCGCGCCAAGCCTTGGGACACAGACCAGGTTGAGCGGCAGCGCCAGCGCCAGATGCATCCCCGCCCAGGCAAGGCATGCCCCGCGCCAGCCCCACCACGCCTCCAGCAGCGTGGTGAGCGGCCATCCCACGGTGCTGGCAAATCCGCCCACCAGCGTGATCATCGTGATGGGCTTGCGCGATGCCGCGCCGAAAAATCGCGTCACGCACGCAAACGCCGCTTCATAAAGCCCCAGACCCATGCCCAGTCCGATGACGACCCAGCTCGCGAACAGCCACATGGCGTCGCGGGTTTCGGCAAGCGCGATGAGCCCGGCCGCGAACAGCAGATTCGATCCGGCCATGACCAGCCGCCCGCCGGTGCGGTCGATGAGTCTCCCGGCGACGGGGCCGATTGCCCCGGATATCAGGATCGCCACCGACAAGGCCAGGAACACGGTCGAGGTGGAGGTTCCGACATCGCGCGCAATGCCATCGGCCAGGATTGCCAGGAGGTAATAGGACGACGCCCAGGAAATCGTCTGGGTGATGCTGAGACCGCCGGTCAGCCTGTTCGCCGTCGATATCATCGCGGCGCGGCCCCGGCAGCGTCGCGATTATGCGCGGTAATGGCCTCGATGACCTCGTGCGAGACGGCGCTGTCGCAACAGCAGCAGTCTTCCAGCAGAAAACCGATCAGGGCCGCAAAGCCGGCGTAGTCCGCATGATAGCGTATCTCGCGGCCATGCCGCCTCGAACGCACCAACCCTGCCTGCGACAATTGCCTGAGGTGGGTCGACAGCGTATTGAACCGCACCCCGAGCCGGTCGGCGATTTCACCGGCCCGCACACCGGCCGGGCCGGACTGTACCAGCAGCCGGAAGGCGGCCAGCCGCGTTTCCTGGCTGAGCGCCGCCAGTCCGCCGAGTGCCCTGCTCATATCCATAATTCGAGAATGCCAGAATCATTGAATCAATTCAAGGACCCCGGACAATCTCGCGCGATCGACTTGCAGGACGGTTGATGTTGTAAAGACCGGTGTTCCCGGACCTCACTCGTCATCGGTATAGAGAGGGTTGATCCAGCCCGCTTCCGAAATCGACACGGATTCCAGATGTTCGATGGATTTTTCGGCGGTTCGCTTGACGAAATCGAGGCTGAGATGGGCAAAGAAGCGCGCCGCCTCGCCATCGCGGACCATGTACTCACCGTCAAGGCAGCCGTTCCGCCGGTTGTTTTGAGCCAGCTTGCTCGAAACGGCCAGCGCATCGCTGGCGACGATCGCCGCATCGGACACCGCAACAGCTTCGATCGCCACCACGATGTTGTGGCGGATGATCACCCGGTAGGCACTGAAGGTCGCGGGGCTCATGGCTGTCCCTGTCGCCTCTGGATGCCGCGGCAGTTGCCGAAGCAGAACGGCTTGTTGTCCGATCTCTTGCAGCCGCACAGAAAGAACTCTGCATCGAGCGGCGGTTCGAACGGGATCGGCATGAAACCGGTTCCCGCATGTGATCCGTCGCAGAAGGGTTGCTTGCTCGACAGACCGCACGAGCACCACAGGTAGCTCTCGCCTTCCCTCAGGGTGACGGCATACGGGCCGACCTGTGGCGACACCGGCAGTTCCACGGCATTGCGGACGCGTTGGCGCTGATCGGCATCGTCATTCATGCGCAGCCCCGCATTTTGCAAAAGACAAGGGGTCGGGATGCAAGAGATCCGGCAGGCCCAAGACTCGCCCGCCATTGAACCGCGCGTCAACCATGCATCGACGGCAGATATGTGCGCTCAGTGCAATCCCCCCCTCTTTCAAACTTGCTGGGTTGAGCGTTCATCATTGCACCACTTGCTGTTAGGGTTCGTCCAGATTCCAACACAGGGGCTCACGGGCAACAAGATGAAAGATACCAAGCTGATCGTTATTGGCGAGAACATCAACACTACGCGGCGCATTCGCGCCGATAGCCCCAAGATCATCAATCGCGGCGATCGTTACTTCTGGCTCTACCAGGGTCTTGACGGCAGTGAGGGTGCCTTTGACGTCACCGAGGCCTATCCTGTCGAGGCCGCTCAGAAGAAGACCGGCAGGGTCGGGCATATCGGCCATGCGGTGAGGACGCGGGACATGGAATTCCTGTCCTGGGCGATCCTGTCGCAGGTAAACGCCGGCGCGCATATCGTCGATTTGTGTTGCGACGAACTGTCCGTCTACCCGGAAGAGCGCAAGGAACACATGCGCTGGCTGATCAAGGCGGCGCAATCCATCTCCGATGTCCCCTATGCCGTCGATTCCTCTGATCCGGAAACCATCAAGGCCGGACTTGAGGTCTACGACCGAAAGACCAGCCGGCCGGCCATCAACTCGGTCAGCCTGGAAGCCGGGCGCGACGTCTTGATCGATATCGCCAAGGAGCAGAATTGCATCATCTTCGGCAACGGCTCGGGGTCCTCGGGCATGCCGCAGAACGCCGAGGAACGCGTCGCCAATCTCACCAAGCTGATGGAGATGATAGACCGCGTGGGCGTGCCCCACGACGATGTCTTTCTCGATCCGCTCGTCTTCCCGGTGGGAGCGGGCCCGGAATTCGGCAAGCACTTCCTCGATGCCGTGAAGGAGCTGCGCAGCCGCTTCCCCGACGTTCACATCTTCGGCGGTCTGTCGAATGTGTCGTTCGGCCTGCCCCGCCGCAAGCTTCTCAACCATGCCTTCATCACGCTGGCCATCATCAATGGCTGCGACGCGATCATGATCGATCCCCTGATGAACGATCCCAACGAGTATGTCGAGTTCAAGTATGCCGCCGATGTGATGACGTCTGAAGACGAATACGCGCTGAAGTTTCTGGCCTATGTGAGAGGCCAGAAGAAGAAGGCTGCCGCCTGACGTAACCCGTTTGCCGGAATTCAATCGCCGCCAAAGCCATCTGGCATTGCGGCAAGCATAGGCAAGTACAAGATGAACATGACCATGACCGCGCCGGTCACCACCGGCGTGAAGGAGAATCTTATTGACTTCGTCAGGGGTTTTACCACCGAGACAACCCCGGGTTCAGCCGCCAAGGTGGCGAATTTCGGCGATCATCTCTTCGCTGGCACCGTCGTCTACATCACCTTCCTGCCCGGCTCCGACTACCTGGACACGGTGGCACTGGCGGTTCGCTTGCGTCGCGAGGGCATGGTGCCGGTGCCCCACTTCGCGGCCCGCAGCATGACCGACAAGGCAATGCTGGAGGATTACCTGGCGCGCGTTACGGGAGAAGCCGGGGTTGACCGGGTGCTTTGCATCGCCGGCGCCGTCGACAAGCCGGTCGGCATTTTCGCGGACTCGATGCAGATGCTGGAGACGGGACTGTTCGACAAACACGGCATCAGGACCATCGGCGTGGCAGGCCACCCCGAAGGCAGCCCGGATTTTTCCGAAGAGGCTCACCTGAAGGCGGTTGCCTGGAAGAACGCTTTCGCCGAACGCACCGGCGCCAACCTCCACATCGTGACCCAGTTCGTGTTCGAGGCTGCCCCGGTCATTGCCTGGGACAAGCGCCTCAACGCGGCGGGCAACGCGATGCCCATTCATATTGGCGTGCCCGGCATCGCGACGGTGAAGACATTGCTGAACTACGCCATGGCGTGCGGCGTCGGCAACTCGATCAACTTCATCAAGCGCCAGGCATCAAACATTACCAGGCTGCTCAAGCCGACCGCGCCGGACAGGCTGCTTGTCGACCTCGCCACCTACGCAGCCACCGATCCGGCCTGCAACATCAAGGGGGTTCATTTCTACCCCCTCGGCGGCCTGAGAAAGACAGCCCTTTATGCCAATTGCATCAGCGGCGGCCACTTTGCCATGAACAACGCCGGCAACAGCATCACCATAGAAGCCGACCTGAGCTGACCGGCGGCAAGGGCCCGGTCACCGGCTCTTTGCCGCGTCCCGATCCGCCACACTGAAAATGCCGGACCGCGACAGCTTGGGCTTCATGGCGCAGCTTTCGAGCATCGTGACCGGCACATCCATGCCTTCGAAGAGCTTGAACAGTTCGCGCTGCTGCTCGAGCGGCCAGTCGACGGTGCGGCCCTCGATCTTGTAGCTGTAGCCCGGCCCCAGCCGCATGCCGAGGTGCTTGCCCTCGCCGGTCAGTGTTGCACGCAGATCGGCAGCGAACAGGCGGGTAACGGCTTCCACCGCCAGCCAGCCCGACGATTCCAGGAACAGCGCCTCGATTAGCTCGAAACTGTCGATGTATTGGCGCACTTGCGCATCCAGCCGCTCGCCCGTCGTAAGGAGAAAGGCGATCACCTCGCTGCTGTAGGGCGCATAGCGATCGAATATCTCGCTCGAAAAGACAATGCCGTTGTCCAGGCGGAGCTCGCTTGCGGTTACCTCGGCCACCGGCAGGCGCAGGTAATGCACTTCTGCATCGATGAGCGTCTCGGCTTCCTTCGAGAGCCGGTTTGCCGCCTCCACGATGTCGGGGCGCACCCGCGCGGCATCGCGATAGCCGTGCACCCGCAGGACCTGTTCCGGCCTGATGGCGACGGCTTGTGGCTGGAAAATCCGTGGCGACAGTACGCCGGCCTTCGGTGTGCAAGGTTTGTCGATGGTGCCGTCTGCCAATGCTTCAGGATCGGTGGGTGATAGTCTCTTATGGGTATAGCAAATCGATTTGCAGGGAGCGTGATATTTTTAGAACACCCCCGCGCACCTCAGTCGCTGCCATCGACGGCGGCTTGCCGGCCCGTTGGCCGCAAAGGCACCCGATCCCCTTGGTTTTCGCTGGAGCCTGATGCCCCTGCGTTGTCAGGCCCGCTACTTTGCCTGCGACCAGCTCAGTTTTTCGCGCCTGCTACGCCTTCGGCTGCCACGCCGCCGCCATACCGGGCCTCGAGAATCTGTTCCGGCGTCATGAATTTGGCGATGAAGTCGCGGCGGTGGGCCGCCTTGCTGTTGCCCTGCGCTGCCGCCCGATTGAACCACCTGTAGGCGAACACATAGACGTAATCGCGCGGCACGCCGCGTCCTTCGTAGTACATGACGCCGATGTCGTACTGCGCCTCGGCATTTCCCTTTTCGGCGAGAGGCAGCCACAGCTTGAACGCCGTGGCATAGTCGCCCCGCTCATAGGCTGCCTTCCCGTCCTCATACGGCCCCGCCATCGCGGCGCCTGCCATCGACACAAGAAGGCACGCTGTCAGCAGTCGCACCAGCATGATCCTCGCCCCCGGGCAATCGTGGCCCGGATGGAGCGCAGCGAAATCCGGGAACGGCCGGCCGGTCACCCCGGATTTCGCTACGCTCCATCCGGGCTGGTCGCTTGGCATCAACGGCGGCATGTCCAGGCCGCCCGGTCGGCCTACAGGATGAAGTCCGACACGACGAGAGATGTCACGTGGTGCAGCAGGATCGTCAACTCCGGCGTCAGATCGCCGCTGATATTGACTTCGACCTTCGCATCGGTGCCATCAGTGGAATAGTGCACCTGTCCCACGCCGGTAAAGGCGCCCGTACCGATGAAATTCAGCGTGCCGGCAAACGCGCCCGCCAGGTTGATCTTGTCAAGGTCGGAGTGTTTGAAGTCGACGATGAGGTCGGCGGCGGGTCCGTCGCTTGCACTGAAGACAAACTGATCGGCACCGGTGCTCCCGATCAGCGTATCGGCCCCGGTTCCGCCAGCCAGGGTATCGTTGCCGTCCCCTCCAGCCAGCAGATCGGCTCCGGCCTGTCCCATCAAATGGTCGTTATTTGCGCCCCCGAGCAGAACGTCATTGCCAGCGCCGCCATACAACAGGTCGTTTCCGGCGCCGCCCGTCATGATATCGTTGCCGCCATTGCCGTAGATCTTGTCGACGCCGTCCCCACCATCGAGGGCGTCATTGCCTGCCCCACCCTTCAGTATGTCGTTGCCTGCGCTGCCGTAAAGCGTGTCATTTCCCGCCCCGCCCAGCAGCAGGTCGATATTGGAACCGCCGGCCAGTAAGTCGTTACCTGCGCCGCCATCGAGCGTGTTGTTGCCATCGCCGCCGAATATGATGTCAGCCCCGGCATCTCCCGTGACACTGTCATCGCCGGCTCCAGCAAGAATGAGGTCCGCGTCGATTGTGCCCAGGATCGTGTCGTCACCGATCGTGCCATATTTGGTAGACATTGCTTTGTCCTCATGACTGAAAATGACGAACAGCCAAAGCCGCTCGCCATCTGTTGATTAGTTCGGCTCTGTGCATCTTTTATCTGATACATCAAAGCCGCATCACTCTTGCGCGGATGCAATATTGATCGAGACTTCCTCGATCTATCGTCACTTGGCAACCAATCTGGACCATTTCGATCTTTCCAGCAAGGCCAGGCGCCGGCAGTGCAGACGCACAGCACGAGCCGCTCAGTCATGTCAGCCGTCAAAGCCATATCAGCACTGCAGCAGGGGCTTTTCGCCTCCCCGTGGCTCCCTGAGAGGCTCAATGCGATTAGACCTAGCAGGCTGTTGAAAAAGGGGCCTCGCGACTGGGCTTGGGTTGTGATTCACTCTTTGGATGGAAGATCGGGAGGGTGAGTCGTGAAGGGCGGGGATGATCGGTCGGCTGAGCTTTTCAGCTATGTTGACCTGGAGGCTCGGGTTCTGCGGGACCACCCGCTGCGGGCGATCCGGTCGATCGTGAACGAGGCGCTGGCTGCGCTGACGGGGGAGTTCACGGGGCTGTAAGCGCGTATCGGTCGGCCGTCGATTGCGCCGGAGAAGCTGCTGCGGGCCATGCTGCTGCAGGCGTTCTATTCGATCCGCTCGGAGCGGCAGTTGATGGAGCGGCGGGAATACGATCTTCTGTTCCGCTGGTTTGTCGGGATCGGCGTTGATGATGCGGCGTGGAATCACTCGACGTTTTCGAAGAATCGCGACCGGCTGCTTGATGGCGATATTGCCGTGAAGTTCCTGAACGCCGTGCTGGCGCGACCGCGGGTCGGGAGGTTGCTGTCCAGCGAGCACTTCTCGGTTGACGGCACGCTGATCGAGGCCTGGGCCTCGATGAAGAGCTTCGAGCCGCGGGATGGCGGCGAGGAGCCGCCGTCGGGCGGCGGGCGCAATGGCGAGGCGGACTTGCGTGGCCGCAAGCGATCGAACGAGACCCATGCCTCGACCACCGATCCCGATGCCCGGCCATGCCGCAAGGGTACGGGCAAGGAGGCCAGGCTGTGCTTCATGGGTCACGGCCTGATGGAGAACCGGTCGGGGCTGCTGGTGGATGCCTGCCTGACGCCGGCCGATGGCCATGCCGAGCGGGTGGCGGCACTGGTCATGATCGAGGCCCATGGCGAGAGGCCGCGGGCCATCACGCTGGGCGCCGACAAGGGTTATGACGCCGAGGACTTCGTCAACGAACTGCGCTCCCTGCGCGTCACGCCGCATGTGGCCCAGAACAATGGCAGGCGAAGATCGGCCATCGACGAGCGCACGACACGGCATGGCGGCTACGCCATCAGCCAGCGCATCCGCAAACGGATCGAGGAGGCCTTTGGCTGGATCAAGACCATCGCCGGCCAGGACAAGACGAGCTTCAGAGGGCTCGACCGCGTCGGCTTTGCCTTCACCTTCGCCGCCGCAGCCTACAATCTGGTGCGCCTGCCCAGACTGCTGGCGGATATGCCGACATGACGGCTCCCGCAGGCTGCCAGTTGATCGGGCACTGGCGCATCGTCGAGGCCGACCTGTGGGATCGCGACTATCTCGATCTGGTCGCACCCGCCTCTTTCACCATTGGCGCTGCTGGTCACGGCGAGATCGCTTTCGGTGCCATGCAGGCAGGGCTCGATCTCGAATACAGCCCCACCATGGTCTTCTTCACCTGGGCCGGGTTCGACGAGATGGACGAGGTCAACGGTTCAGGCACCGCCGAATTGCTCGACGACGGCTCGCTCGAGTTCGAGTTCGAATACCATCTCGGTGACGAGGCCATACTCAAGGCCGGACGCGCGACTTCTTCAACAGCCTGCTAGTGGCTTTGGGGCTTGGAAATATGAGCGTTGGGCAATGGCTGGCTGTGCCTTGTTCGGGTGAGCCGCCCGACTCGCGAAAACCAAAAGGCACACATTCCGCAACCCTCACAGGGAGGAAAGATGAAAAAGCGCCTGATCGCCGCCGCCGCGGCTGCTCTGCTCGCCGTGAGTTCGCTCGCCGCAACGGCTGCCGAAACCACCATGCGCATAACGTTGCAACTGCCTATGAAGAGCCATCTCGGCCAGAACCTGCTACTGTTCAAGAACGAGGTGGAGAAGAATTCGGGTGGCGCGATCAAGGTGGAAATCTACGATTCCGCCCAGCTCTACAAGGACAAGGAGGTTCCGCAAGCCGTGGGTTCAGGCGCCATCGAGGCCGGCGTTGCCTCGCTCACCCGCTATGTCGGCGATATTACGGCCGTCGACGTCTTCTACCAACCCTTCCTTTTTGACAGCGAAGCCAAGGTGCGCAAGGCCGTGGCGCCCGGCTCGGCGGTGCGCGGGCCGATCGACGAGGCCATCAAGAAAACCGGCTCGACCGTCCTGTGGTGGCAGGCCTATGGCGGCGCCATCATGCTGTCCAAGAGCGGCCCCATCAGGACGCCGGCCTATATGAAGGGCAAGAAGGTGCGTGTGTTCTCCAAGACCCTTGGCGATTTCGTCGAGGCAGCGGGCGGATCGCCCACCATCATTTCAGGCTCGGAACAGTATCTCGCCTATCAGCGCGGCACCGTCGACATCGGCATGACCGGCGTATCGGGCGTCAAGTCGCGCAAGCTATGGGAAGTGATGAACACCATCACCGAGACCAACAATGCCGACATCGAATTCATCGTGGTGGCCAACAACGACTGGTGGAATGGTTTGAGCGACGGCGACAGGGCGATTATCAAGGCAGCCGCCGCCAAGGCGGAGACGTCGGTGCGCGATGCCATGTCCGCCATTGAGGCCAAGGCCTACGATGCGGCCAAGGAGCATGGCATGAAGGTCTTACAAGCCCTCACCCGACGAGATCGCGCAATGGAAGGCGGTCTCCAAGCCCGTCTATGACAAGTTCATTTCGAAGACCGGCGACATGGGCAAGAAGATGCTCGAGGCGGCCCGCACCTACTGACCCACCAAGAGTGGCCGCGTTCCTTTGCCGGGGAGCGCGGCCGGGCGATCCCCATGCGCATCATCGCCACTATCGAGCTAGCAGCCGCGTGGCTTGCCACGCTGCTGTTTACATGCGCGGGGGCGTTCCTCACCTATGAGGTGGTGGCGCGCCATATCTTCGATGCGCCGACCATCTGGGCCGCCGAGATCAGCCAGCTCTGCCTCATCTGGGGAACGCCGATCGCCATGGCCTGGCTGTTGTCGGCGCGCCGCCACATCCGTGTCAACGCCCTCACAGGACGAATGAAGCCGGTCGGGCGGCGAGTGGCGGAGATTTTTTGCCTCATTGTCATCATTGCCTTCAGCGCGGTGGTAACATGGAAGGGTTGGTGGATCGCTGAGGACAGCCTGGTGCGCGGCCGCACCTCCGGCACCATGCTTGACCTGCCGGCATGGATCGGCGAGGCGGCGATACCGACGGGCTTTGCTCTTCTCATCGCCACCGTCCTCAAAGGACTCTTCGTGGCCTTCAGGGGCGAAATCCCTGAGGACGGAGAGATGATCGAATGACGATCGTCCTCATCCTCGTCGTGCTTTTCGCGCTTTTGTTCGTTGGTGTGCCGGTGGCCTTTGCGCTCGGCGCGCTGGGCCTTGGCCTCCTGCTTGCCGGCGGCTTTTCCCCGCTGATGGCACCGCAGGCGATCTTGTCGACCCTCGACAACTCCGTCCTGCTGGCGGTGCCACTGTTCCTGATGATCTCGAACGTGCTTTTGAAGGGTGGCATGGGGCGCGATCTGTTCGCGGCCGTACAGGCCTGGGTCGGCCACTGGCCGGGTGGGCTGCCGGTGGCACGCTGGGCATTCTCATCCCGCCATCGATCCCGCTCATCATCTACGCCTTCGTCACCGAGGAATCGGTGTCCGCCTTGTTCCTCGGCGGCATTGCACCGGGCCTTGCCCTGATTGCGCTGTTCATCGTCTATTCCGTCATCCACTCCAAGCTCTTCGACGGCTACCAGCCGGTCGAACGGGCAGGCTGGCCCGAGCGCATCGCCACTTCCTGGCGCGCCTTGCCCTCGCCGCTGCTTGCCGGCCTCATAATCGGCGGCATTTATTTGGGCGCCTTCACGCCTACTGAGGCCGCGGCAATCGGCTTTGCTCTGGCGATCCTCATCACATGCGTGATCCTGCGCACCCTTACCTGGAAAGGCTTTCGCGAGGCAATGTTCGATGCCATGGTGACAACGGTCGCCATCGTCCTGATCATCGCCTGTGCCAAGGTCTTCGGCCAGGCCATCACGCTCTACCGCGTCCCGCAAGATATTTCGGCGGCGATTACCCACCACATCAGCACCGCCTTCGGCCTGTTCCTGCTGGTGAGCCTGATGCTGCTTGCCATGGGCATGGTATTCGAGGCCTTGTCGATGGTGCTGATCATGACGCCCGTCCTTCTGCCTTCGGTTACGTCGATGGGCCTCGATCCCGTGTGGTTCGGCGTCTACATGGTGATCATGGTCGAATGCGCCCTCATCACGCCGCCTGTGGGCCTCAATCTCTATGCGATCCAAGCAGTCACCAAGGCGAGTCTCGGCGAGGTTTCGCGCGGTACCATCCCCTTCCTCGTCCTCATACTTGTGATCGTCTTCGCGCTCTACCTGTGGCCCGGCCTCGCCCTTTATATTCCGTTCAAGTTGTGACCCAGAAACCACTGACCGCCCCCGACAAGCTACGCGCCCTGCTCAACCAGCCGGACCTCATCACCATGCCGTGCAGCTTCGATCCCTTGTCGGCGAAGCTGATCGAGCAGGCGGGATTTCCCTTGACCTTCATGTCCGGCTTCGCGGTGGCTGCGGCGCGTCTCGGCATGCCCGACACCGGCCTCGTCTCATACGGCGAGGTCATCGACCAGGGCCGCAACATCTGCTCGGCCATTGGCATTCCGGTGATCGGCGACGGCGACACCGGCTATGGCAACGCCTTGAACGTCAAGCGCACGCTAAAAGGTTATGCGGCCGCCGGCTTTGCCGCCATCATGATCGAGGACCAGGTGGCGCCCAAGCGCTGCGGCCGCACGCGGGGTAAGGCTGTGGCCGGGCGTGCTGAGGCTTTCGAGCGCATCCAGGCCGCCACCGATGCCCGCGCCGAGGGCCACGATATCCTCATCATGGCCTGCACCGATGCCCGCTACGAGCACGGCCTCAGCGAGGCGATCGAGCGCGCGCGCCGTTTCCATGAGCTGGGCGCCGACATTCTGTTTGTCGAGGCTCCGCACGACGAGGCCGAGATGCGCGAGCTGTGCGCCGCGCTGCCGGGGCCGAAGATGGCCAACCTGGTAGAGGGCGGCCTTACCCCCAATCTCCCGCCCGCAGCGCTGGCCGATATCGGTTACAAGATCGCCGCCTATCCGCTCACATTGATGACGGCGGCCATGAAGGCTATGATCGGCGCGCTCGAGGATTTCAAGGCGGGCGCGGTGGCGCCCGACAGACTGCTCTCCTTCGACGAGATCAAGCAGCGGGTTGGATTTGAAGCCTATTTCGCCGAGGAGCAACGCTATGCCGACGTCAGGGCGAAGATGGCCGGCGAGGGCGACTGAAGCCAATCGCTTAAAGCTAGAAGCCGGAACGCGATGGCGCAATCGATATGCGAGTGCGATGGCCAACGATCAGCGACGCTATGGTCGTTCTCACCACCTTGGATGTCTGAGTTTGGCCCATAGCTACCATTCTAAACCGCTCCGCAAATGGCTGCTTTCTGGGGCAATGCGGACATTCACGACTGCTGAGTCCGTTGCGTCCGATTGTCGATCTGGGCGCGGCGCCGTTTGGCACAGTCGGCCAAGAGATCAGCTTTCGTTGCTTATACCAAAGGTCCTGAGGTTTGACCCATTTCATGGCATCAAACCGGCCACTCGGGCAGGCGCGGTGCGCAGCGCGATGCGGGGCATCGGGCAAGCGCCGCAACGCACCCGATGGCCGGTTTCATGCCACCGAAGGCCGGGTGCTTTTGCCCGCAGGTGTCGTTGCGCCTGGCTTGAAGTCGGACGACGTCGGCGCCAGTCGCGCCTGGCCTGCGGGCAAAATCATCCCGGTGAAATGGGTCAAACCTCAGGACCTTTGGTATTACTCAATGCGCGTCCCGGCTGCCGCAGAAGCAGCCACGTCCCGCCCTTGAAGGCGTTGCGTGCCACCGTCGCTTTGCCCGCCTGCGTCATCGGGCCGGTTGACTTTTCCCAGGGCCGCCATTGCTGGATCAATTCGGCCTGCCGTGCCCTCCTCTCCGCTGTCCAGCCGTTGGTCATCGCTCTGCTCCAATAGTTTGTTTTGCACATTCGTCTTTTGTCGCGCGGGCGAGGTGTCGGAGTTTGTGGAGTTCGTATTGTTCAGTTGCTGATGGCCATGTGCGATGTTCGCCTGTCTGTCCGACGCAATGCCGTCACCGTTGTAGCCAAACTTCATTGCCATGTTGCCGGACTGGTACGGTGTGGACGCCGACCCGGTTCACCCCAAGCAGTGCTGGCGCGATCCTGTTGTCATAGCTCCGCGACGGTGTTTTCGCCGTTGTTTATGCATCGTTTATACCGCCAACCCGAATTGCACATGGTCCGTTTATGCGGACCAGGCGTAGCTGCGACCCGATGCAGTTCAATGCTCCGAACGTGGGATTCCTGCTGCGGGGTCAAGGGCGGCCGATCGGCAGCGCCGGCGACGACCGTGGGCGGCGAAGGAAGCGGGCAGCATGTCTGCTCCAGCTCCCATCCACTTTCCCTGGAGCGTGACCCTCACTCTTTCTGCCAGGCTACCTGCCTTAGCGCCTGTAGCAGACTTCATCGCGGATACCGAACCGTGCCCACCAGAGAAGAAGCCGGCATTAGCCTTAACCCCGGCGTCGATTTGCATAAGGTCGGCGTTCCGTTCGGCCTGATCGCCGTTATCGTCGGCGCAAGTATGCTGGTGCCCGCCGCAATCGACCTCTATGGCCGCAACCCTGACTGGCGGGTGTTCGGCCTGTCCGCGCTGATCGTTGCAGGCATCGGCGGTGCCCTGGCGCTGACGTGCTACCGGCCGTGGCAGGGGCTCAGCTTGCGTGAGTGCTTCGTGCTGGTGGTGGTGAGCTGGGTCGGGATGAGTTTTGCCGGGGCTTTGCCGCTCATGCTAACTACCGGCGGCCTCAGCCTCACGGATGCGTTCTTCGAGGCGGCTTCAGGTTACACCACCACCGGCTCGACCGTCATGACGGGCCTCGATCATCTGCCGCCCGGCATCCTCATGTGGCGCTCCATGATGCAATGGATCGGCGGCTTCGGGATCATCGGGCTGGGCATCCTGTTGCTGCCGTTCCTCGGCGTCGGGGGCTTGCAACTGTTCCGGCTCGAAAGCTCCGACAACTACGAGAAGACAGTGGCGCGGGTACGGGTTTTCGCCTGGCGGCTGGTCTCTATCTACGTGGTACTGACGGGCTTTTGCGCACTCTCCTATGCGTCTTCGGGCATGAGCGTGTTCGATGCCGTCAATCATGCCATGACGACGCTGGCGACCGGCGGCTTCTCGACGCATGATGCCTCGCTTGGCTATTTCCACAGCACGGCGCTCTTGTGGTTCTCCAGCCTGTTCATGATACTGGGTTCGTTGCCGTTCAGCCTCTATGCACGCCTGTTCGACAACTACCGCACGAATCTTCTTGATGATATACAGGTGCGGGCCTTCTTGGGGATCGTACTCACATTCGATCTGTGCATTGTCGGCTGGCTGGTCATTCATCAGCATATGGGCCTCGGCAAGGCACTGACCCAGGCGACCTTCAACCTCGTCTCCATCATCAGCACGTGCGGCTATGCCAGCACCGATTATCTGCTATGGGGTACCTTCCCGGTTGCCATCATCGTTGTCGCCACCCTGTTTGGCGGCTGCACCGGATCCACTGCGGGCGGCATCAAGATTTTCCGGCTGGTATTGGCATGGAAGGCGGTGTCCTCGATCATCAAGGAAATGCGGTTTCCCGATGGCGTGTTTCCCATGAGGATCGGCGGGCGCCGCATCAGCGACGACGTGGCTCTTTCGGGGCTCACCTTCATCGTTCTCTACATCGTAACGCTGCTTGCCTTCACTGTTGCCGTGGGCCTTACAGGTGTCGATCTTGCGACCAGCTTTTCAGGTGTCGCTGAGTGCATGGCCAATGTCGGTCCCGGCATCGGCAAGATCATCGGCCCGGCTGGGAATTTCGCGAGCCTGCCGAGCGCGAGCAAATGGCTTTTCGCTGCGTCGATGATCATAGGGCGGTTGGAGCTTGGCGCGGCCTACGTGCTGCTCATGCCTTCCTTCTGGCGCGTCTGACGGCTCAGGCGAGGCGCCCTCCGCGCCTTGCGCGCGAACGGACGATGGTTCTGTGGCGGCGCCTCCGTGGTTGTTTATGCACGCTTTATCCCCTGAGCCCGAATTGCGAATAGCCCGTTTACGCCGAGCGGGCGTAGTCGAAGGCCTTACCTGTGAACGCCGAAAGGGAGCGCTTTATGTCCGACGCCTTCTATCTCGCCCTGGCGGTTGCCTTCTTCACGACGGCCGCCGTCTCCGTCCGCCTCCTCGATCGGCTCTAAGCGAGGCCGGCCTTGATATTCGACCTCGTGCTGGGCGGCATCGTCGCCCTCTTTCTCCTCGGGTATCTCGCCTACGCGCTGATCCGCCCCGAGCGGTTCTGACCGTCGTGTCCGATGGGGGTTCCTCATGGCCTCAGACATTCTGCAATTCATCATCTATGCGGTCGTGGTCACCGCGCTCGCCTGGCCGCTCGGGCTCTACCTGGCGAGGCTCTATTCGGGCGAGCGGACCATCCTTTCACCAATCCTGCGGCCAGTCGAAACCGGCTTCTATCGCCTCAGCGGAATCGATCCGGATTGTGGTCAGCACTGGACACGCTACGCGCTTTCGGTGCTGACCTTCAGCTTCTTCTACTTTCTCGTCCTTTACGCCATCCTGCGACTGCAGCATTTCCTGCCGTTCAACCCGCAAGGGCTTCCCGGCCTGCCGCCCGACCTTGCCTTCAACACCGCGGTCAGCTTCCTAACCAACACTGACTGGCAGGCCTATGGCGGCGAGACGACGATGTCCTATTTCAGCCAGATGGTGGGGCTGACGGTGCAGAATTTCGTGTCGGCTGCCGCCGGCATGGCCGTCTGTGCGGCGGTTGTCCGTGGCTTCATTGCTCGCGAGCAGCGGCTGGTCGGCAACTTCTGGGTCGATCTGACCCGCACCGTCCTCTACGTTCTCCTGCCGTTGTCGATCGTCGGCGGCCTCGTCCTCGTCTTCCTCGGCGTGCCGCAGAATCTCCTGCATTACGTCGATGCCACGACGCTTCAGGGGGTAAAGCAGACGATCGCCCAGGGCCCTGTCGCCTCGCAGCTCATCATCAAGCAGCTTGGCACCAACGGCGGCGGCTTCTTCAACGCCAATTCCGCCACGCCCTACGAGAACCCGACACCACTCACGAACCTCATCGAGATGGTGTCGATCCTCGTCATCCCGGCCGCCTTCTGCTTCATGTTCGGCAGGATGGTGCGGGACATGCGCCAGGGCCTGGCCATCTTCGCGGCCATGGGCATTCTCTTCCTCGGGGCGCTGGCGCTCACCTATGGGCCAGAGATCCACGGAAACCCGCTCTTCGCCCACCTGCCCATCGACCAGACCGCCGGCAACATGGAAGGCAAGGAGGTGCGCTTCGGTGTCGGCAATTCGGCGCTGTGGGCGACGGCGACGACGGCTGCTTCGAACGGCTCCGTCAACTCCATGCACGACAGTTACATGCCGCTTTCGATGCTCGCCCCCATGTTGCAGATCCAGACGGGTGAGGTGATCTTCGGCGGCGTCGGCTCGGGCCTATACGGCATGCTCGCCTTCGTCGTGCTTACCGTGTTCCTCGCCGGGCTGATGGTAGGGCGAACACCGGAATACCTTGGCAAGAAGATAGAGGCCAAGGAGGTAAAACTCTCCATCATCGTCTTCCTGATCATGCCGGTCGGCATCCTCGGTTTCGGCGCCCTCGCTGCGGTGCTGCCCCTCTCGTTGTCGTCGCTCCTGAATCACGGCCCGCACGGTCTGGCGGAGATCCTCTACGCCTATTCCTCGGCCACCGGAAACAACGGCTCGGCGTTTGCGGGCTTCAATGCCGATACGCCCTTCCACAACACCCTGCAGGGCATTGCCATGCTGCTCGGGCGCTTCGTGTTCATGATACCCATGCTGGCAATTGCCGGCTCACTGGCGGCCAAGAAGACGATCCCCACCTCTGCCGGCACTTTCCCGACCCACACGCCGCTTTTCATCGTTCTCCTCATCGCTGTCGTCCTCGTCATCGGGGGCCTCACCTTCTTCCCGGTGCTGGCGCTCGGGCCGATTGCAGAGCATTTCGCGATGCTGGCGGGCCAGACTTTCTGAGGCAGAGTTCCATGTCCGTTCACAAGAAGCATGACATCGCCCTCTTCGACCGGCACGTGGTTGTCCCCGCCCTTGCCGCTGCCCTCGGCAAACTCGCTCCGCGCAGCCTCATCCGCAACCCGGTCATGTTCGTGACCGAGGTGGTGGCTGCACTTTCGACGCTTCTATTCCTGCGCGATGCTATGATCGGGAGCGGCAATCTCCTGGTCGAGGGCCAGGTGGCGGCATGGCTCTGGTTCACGGTCTATTTCGCCAACTTCGCCGAGGCCATGGCCGAGGGACGCGGCAAGGCGCGGGCGGACACATTGCGTGCCACCCAGAGCGAGACGCCGGCCCGGAAGCTGTCCTCGACCGATGACAGCGAACCGGAGACAGTTTCGAGCCGCAGCCTGAAGTCGGGCGACCTCGTGCTGGTCAACGCCGGCGACATCATCCCGGCCGATGGCGAAGTGATCGCGGGCATCGCTTCGGTCGATGAATCGGCGATCACAGGCGAATCGGCAACCGTCATCCGCGAGGCGGGCGGCGACCGCTCAGCCGTCACCGGCGGCACGCGCGTCGTCTCCGACTGGATCAAGGTGAAAGTGACGGCCAAACCCGGCGAAAGCTTCCTCGACCGCATGATTGCCATGGTCGAGGGGGCCGAACGCCAGAAGACACCGAACGAGATCGCCCTCACCATTCTGCTGGTGGGCATGACGATCATCTTCCTTATCGTCGTCGCCACCCTCGAGCCCTTCGTCATCTACTCCGGCGCCTTCGTGCCGGTCGTCTTCCTGGTGGCGCTTCTGGTCACACTCATCCCGACCACGATCGGCGGCCTCCTTTCGGCCATCGGGATTGCCGGCATGGATCGGCTGATGAAGGCGAACGTGATTGCCAAGTCGGGCCGCGCTGTCGAGGCGGCAGGCGATGTCGACACCCTGCTTCTCGACAAGACCGGCACCATCACCATTGGTGCACGCATGGCCGATGCCTTCGAGCCGGTGAAGGGTGTGAGCCGCGAGGAGCTGGCAGCAGCTGCCCTTCTGTCCTCGCTTTCCGACGAGACGCCGGAAGGCAAGTCGATCATCGTTCTGGCACGCAGGTACCTCGGGAAGTCAGAGAGTGATGCCGGCGAGGTTGCAAAGACAATCGCATTCTCGGCCAATACCCGTATCTCGGGCGCCAATCTCAAGGATGGCACCGAGGTTCGGAAAGGGGCAATCGACGCTGTACTCGCATGGTGCGAGTCCAGCACTACGCCGCAGATCACGATGCTGGTCGAGCCGATCGCCAAGTCCGGTGGAACACCGCTCCTCGTCGCCCGCGATAAGAAGGTGCTCGGCGTCATTCATCTGAAGGACATCGTCAAGCCGGGCATCCGCGAACGGTTCGCCGAGTTAAGGCGCATGGGTGTGCGCACGGTCATGATCACCGGCGACAACCCCTTGACCGCCGCTGCGATTGCCGCTGAGGCGGGCGTCGATGATTTCCTTGCCGAAGCGACGCCGGAGAAGAAACTGGAGCTTATCCGCATGGAGCAGGCTGAGGGCAAACTCGTCGCCATGTGCGGCGACGGGTCCAACGATGCGCCGGCGCTCGCCCAGGCCGACATTGGGGTGGCCATGAATACCGGGACGCCCGCGGCCAAGGAGGCCGGCAACCTGATCGACCTCGACAGCGACCCCACCAAGCTCATCGAGATCGTGCTGGTCGGCAAGCAGCTCCTGATCAGCCGCGGCGCGCTCACCACCTTTTCCGTCTCCAACGACGTGGCGAAATATTTTGCCATCCTGCCGGCCATCTTCGTGACGGCCTATCCGGCACTCGGGGCGCTCAACATCATGCATCTCCAGAGTCCCGCAAGCGCCATCCTGTCCGCTGTCATCTTCAATGCGCTTGTCATCATCGCGCTCGTGCCATTGGCACTCAGAGGCGTGAAGTACGCACCGTCGACGGCGGCAAGCCTTCTACGGCGGAACCTGCTGATCTACGGCCTCGGCGGGCTGATTGTACCCTTCATCGGCATCAAGATCATCGACCTGGCCATCAACGCCATCGGCATCGTGTGAGGTGAACCATGCTCAAGGAAATGCGCGCCGTGATCGTCATGGTCGTGCTGTTCACGGCATTGACGGGCCTTGCCTACCCGCTCGCGATGACCGGTTTGGCACAGTTGCTGTTCCCGGACCAGTCGAACGGCAGTTTGATCAGGAGCAATGGCAAGGTGATCGGCTCAAGCCTGATCGGCCAGACATTCACCGATCCGGCCTATTTCTGGGGGCGCCCCTCGACTGCCGGTGCGGGCTATGACGCGGCATCCAGCGGCGGCAGCAATCTGGGGCCGACCAGCAAGGCGCTTTTTCGGCGCGTATCGGCAACTGCACTGGCGCTGAGCAAGCAGGCAGGAGGCGCCGAGGTACCTGTCGATCTCGTCACCGCTTCAGCCAGCGGGCTCGATCCCGACATTTCGCCGGCCGGTGCCTATTTCCAGGCACAACGGATCGCAGCAGCCCGACAAGTCCCGGTCACCATGGTTTTGCAGCTCATCAGGGGTCATATTGAAGGCAGGACATTTGGCATCCTTGGAGAGCCGCGCGTGAACGTCATCCTCATCAACATGGCGCTCGACAAGCTCGCCCCGAAACCGGATGCCGGCAAGGGCTAGGATATGGTTGAGCAGGGCCGCCCGGAACCGGATGCATTGCTGGCCGAAGCGGCCAGGGAAGATCGTGGCCGTCTCAAGATATTCCTCGGCGCCGCACCCGGAGTCGGCAAGACCTTTGCGATGCTGGAGGATGCGCGACGTCGCAAGGACGAAGGCACAGAGGTCGTCGTCGGGGTGGTCGAGACCCACGGCCGCGCTGAGACAGAGCAACTCCTGGCCGGACTTGAAGTGTTGCCGCGCACCCAACTGCAGTATGGCGGGCGCTCCTTGCCGGAGATGGACCTTGACGGACTTCTGAAGCGGCATCCAACACTCGCCATCGTCGACGAGCTTGCGCACAGCAATGTGGCGGGCAGCCGCCATCCCAAGCGCTGGCAGGACGTCGAGGAGCTGCTGGAGGCCGGGATCGACGTCTATACGACGCTGAATATCCAGCATCTGGAAAGCCTGAATGATGTCGTTGCGCGGATTACGCATGTGCATGTGCGCGAGACGATCCCCGACGGGGTGCTCGAACTTGCCGACGAGATCGAGCTGATCGACCTGCCGCCTGACGAGCTCATCGAGCGCCTCAGGCAGGGCAAGGTTTACGTTCCCGAGCAGATCGCGCGGGCAATCCAGAACTTCTTCGCCAAGGGCAATCTGACCGCGTTGCGCGAGCTTGCCATGCGGGTCGCGGCCGACCGCGTCGATGCCCAGATGATGGCGCATATGAAGACTCACGCGATTTCCGGGCCATGGCCGACTCAGGAGCGTGTGCTGGTGTGCATCAACGAGGCACCGGTCGCCAAGGCGCTCGTACGTGCTGCCAAGCGCGCCGCCGAACGCGCTCGGGCGTCCTGGATCGCTGCAAATGTCGTCACGCCCCAGACGGAGCACCTGTCGGAAAACGCCAAGGATTCGATTGCAGAAACCCTGCGTCTGGCCGAGGCGCTGGGCGCTGAAATCGTCACGATCAATGCCGAGTCGCGGATCGCCGACCAGATCCTCGAATTCGCCCGCCGGCGCAATGTGAGCCGCATCATCGTCGGACGGCCACGACCGCGTCGTTTCGCAGCCCTGTTCCTGCGCGAAGGCGTGGCAGAGGAGCTGATCCGGATAGCGCAGGACTTCGAAGTCACCATCATCTCGACCGACCCGGACGAGGCAAGGAAAGCGGTGATAGGACCGCCCCGAATCGGACCCGAATGGGAGCCGATGAGCTATCTCTGGTCGACCATCGTCAGCGGGATTGCCGGCGTTGTGGCAATCGCCTCTGCTCATGTCATGCCGACTGAGAGTCTGTCGCTCTTCTTCCTCGTTGGCGTGCTCATCGTCGCGACACGCCATGGCCTTTGGCCGTCGATCTACGCGAGCGTCCTCTCGTTTCTCATCTACAACTTCTTTCTGACGGAGCCCTATTATACGCTTGCCGTCGCGCACGACACCGACATCCTCAGCCTGCTTCTTTTCCTTGCGGTTGCTGTCGCTACGGGCAACCTCGCTGGCCGGCTAAGGGCACAGGTCAAGATGCAGCGCGCGATCGCCAAACGCACCACCAATCTCTTCGAGTTCAGTCGCAAGGTGGCAAGCGTGGCGTCGCTTGACGATGTCGTGTGGGCGGGCGTGCACCATGTGGCCACCACGCTTCAATGCGCCTCACTGATCCTGACGCCGGATGAACGCGGCAAGCTTACCATCCTCGGCGGCTACCCGCCGGAAGATCAGCTCGATGCCAAGGACTGGGGGGCGGCCAACTGGGCCTGGGACAAGGGCGAACCGGCCGGCTCGGGCTCGCCGACATTACCGTCTTCCTCCTGGCGGTTTCTGCCGATGACGACGGCCCAGAAGCGTCTCGGTGTCGTCGGCGTGCGCTTCGAGCACAACCGCTATCTCGCACCGGACGAGCGCCGGCTGCTCGATGCTCTGGTCGATCAGGTGGCCATCGCAATCGAACGGACCCAGCTGGCGGCCGATATGGAAGAGACGCGCGTGCTTTCAGAAACGGAAAGCTTGCGCTCGGCCCTGCTTTCATCCGTCAGCCACGATCTGCGCACGCCCCTCGTTTCGATCATCGGTGCGGCGACCAGTCTGCTCCAGTCCGACAACGCCTTGGGCGCGAAAGGCAGGCGGGCTATGGCGGAGACAATCCGCGATGAGGGCGACCGGTTGAACCGCTACGTGCAGAACCTTCTCGATATGACGAAACTCGGATACGGAGGCCTGAAGATCAAGCCGGGACCGGTCGATCTCCGGGAACTGGTCGGACGGGCTGTCCACCGGCTTGAACACGCGCTTGCCGGCCATCAGATTGACCTCGATCTGCCGGGAGATCTGCCCGAAGTCGCCGGCGATGCCGTGCTTCTGGAACAGGTCGTTGCCAATATTCTCGACAATGCCGCAAAATACGCACCGGCCGGCAGCCCCATCAGAATTGGAGCGGCGGCTGCGGCGGGCTGGGTCCGCCTCGCCATCAGCGACCAAGGCCCCGGCATTGCGTCCGAAGACCGTGAAAGGATCTTCGACATGTTCTATCGTGCCCGGGCGGGTGACGTGCAGCCGGCGGGGACCGGTCTCGGGCTTTCCATCTGCAAGGGGATCGTGGAGGCCCATGGCGGCCGCATAGAGATTGGTTATGCAACAGACAAGGCAACTGGCACCCGGATCACCCTTCTGCTTCCGGAACTGCAGAAGGTGGATAGAACGGCACGTGAGGACACCAGCGCGTGAACATCGGTCGCATATTGATTATCGAGGACGAGCCACAGATCCGCAAGTTCCTGCGCATTGCGCTCGAAGCGAATGGATTTGAGGTGGTCGAGGCTGCAAACGGCCGCGACGGTATCGGCAAATCTGCAACCGAAAGCCCCGATCTGGTGATCCTCGATCTCGGGCTGCCGGACATGGACGGAAAGAACGTCATCGCGCGAATCCGCGAATGGTCCGCAGTGCCAATCCTCATTCTCTCTGTGCGCGATGCCGAAGGCGAAAAGGTCGCTGCTCTTGACGCGGGCGCCAACGATTACGTGGTCAAGCCGTTCGGGATCGCCGAGCTTCTTGCACGCGTGCGCTCACTCCTGCGCACCTCCAAGGCCGCGGGCGGTGAGCAGAACGCCGTCATCCGCCACGGCGATCTCGTCGTCGATCTTTCCCGCCACGAGGTACAGCTGACCGGCAAATCCGTCCGCCTCACACCAAAGGAGTTTGACCTCCTGGCTCTCCTTGCCCGGCACGCTGGCCGCATCCTGACACATCGCCAGATCCTGCACGACATCTGGGGGCCCGCCCACGAGGACGACCCGCAATACCTGCGGGTGTTCATCGGCCGCCTTCGCCAGAAGCTCGGCGATGATCCCGCCCAGCCCCGCTTCATTCTGAATGAGCCGGGTGTTGGATACCGGTTCTTGGACGAGCGATGATGCGGAGATCACTGGCGATCGTATGATCAACGTCTCGATGTTGCACGTACCAAGGATCAATGACTGCTTGGGGTCGCAAATGGCCGATCTAGTGGATTGATTCCAACGATTGGAACCCTCGGTTTCGCGCTGCGATAATACCAACGGTCATGATGATTGACCGACGTGTGCCCAGTCTCGCATGCCGATGGATGTGATTATGTCGGGTTGGGCGATGAGGTTGCGCCATGCTTCGCATGCAGCCTCGATGATGGCTTCGTAGCCGTCGAAGACCCGGTTGGAAAGCCAGTTGGCGCGCAGGAATTGCCAGATATTCTCGACCGGGTTGAGCTCTGGCGCCCTCGATGGCAGGAAGATTGGTGTGATGTTCTTCGGTACCTTGAGCCTTGCTGTGGTGTGCCATCCGGCACGGTCGAGCAGAAGCACGGCGTGAGCGTCTCTGGCGACATGGCGGCTGATTTCGTCGAGGTGAAGCTGCATGGCTTCGGTATCGACGAAGGGCAGCGCGAGTGCTGCGCCGATTCCGCGTGCCGGGCAGATTGCACCGAACAGGTAGGCGCTCTCGTAGCGCTGATCGGCAGGCTGGCGAGGCCGCGTGCCGCGGCGTGCCCACTGCCGCACGAGGCCGTTCTTCTGCCCGATGCGGGCTTCGTCCTGGAACCATATCTCCACTGGCTTTCCTTTCGGCAGACCAGCCAGATGGGTGCTCAGCGTGTGCGGGAAGTTTTTTTATATGCCTCGACGATCACACCGTCCTGCGCCGGATGGCGCGGCCGTGCGCTCATGTGGGAGAACCCGAGTTCCTTCAACAGCGTTCCGACGTAGCGCTCGTGGTAGTCGACGCCGAAGCGCTGCTTGATGGCCTTCTGGAGATCGACACGCCGCCAGCGCACCACGCCGTCGACAACAGGATCGGGTCCCGTCTCGACAATCTCGGCCAGTTCCGTCTTCTGGGTCGACGACAGCCGCGGCTCGGGACCGCTCCACCAGGCGTCCTTGAGCCCGTCGGGACCGGCCGTATTGAAGCGGTGAACCCAGTCCCGCAAGGTCTGCCGATCCATGCCGCCGATCCTGGCCGCATCCTCGCGGCTCATCCCGTCCGCCACCGCCGCCAACGACAACAGCCGTCGGCTCTGGTTGGCGTCCTTGGAGACCTTGGCAAGACGCCGCAGTTCCGCAGCCGAATAGTCCATCCGCATCTTCACCGCTGTTCCCATGGCGCGAATCCTCCTCGCGCCAAAGAATCACGGATCAGCCCACGTGAAAATCCCCCAGAGAGTCAGCCATCAAAGCCGTTGGTATAATATCGTCGGGATCGGCTTTCCAGAGGAATGGTTTGGGGTTCGCCGCATTGTATTCGCTGACGAAGCGATTGATGGCGGCCTGAAGATCGACGACGGAATAGAAGACGCCATGCTTGAGCCTGCGTCGAGTGAGCTTGGCGAAGAAGCCTTCGACGGCATTGAGCCAGGAGCACGAGGTCGGGGTGAAGTGGAAGGTCCAGCGCGGATGGCGGTCGAGCCAGGCACGGACCTTGTCCTTCTTGTGCGCGGCGTAGTTGTCGAGGACCACATGGATGGCCTTGTCGGGCGGCACCTCGCGCTCGATGCGGTTGAGGAAGCGGATGAACTCCTGGTGGCGGTGGCGCTGCATGTTCTGTCCTATGACCGTGCCGTCGAGCACGTCGAGGGCGGCAAACAGCGTCGTCGTGCCGTGGCGCTTGTAGTCGTGGGTCATCGTGCCGGCGCGGCCCTTCTTCATCGGCAGGCCGGGCTGGGTGCGGTCGAGTGCCTGGATCTGCGATTTTTCGTCGACCGACAGCACCACCGCATGGGCCGGCGGATCGACATACAGGCCGACAATGCGGGTGAGCTTCTTGGCAAACGCCGGGTCATTGGAGAGCTTGAAGTGCCGCCAGCGATGCGGGCTGAGACCGTGCGCCTTCCAGATACCCTGCACGGTCGAAGCCGCCACGCCGGCCACCTTCGCCATCGCCCGCAGCGTCCAATGGGTGGCCCCAAACGGCGGCGGCTCAAGCGTCAGGCGGATGATCTCGGCGACATGCCCCGGCGGCACCGGAGCCTTGCCCGGCGGACGGGTCTTGTCATGGAGCAGGCCGTCGACGCCTTCGCGCATGAACCGCTCCTGCCAGCGCCAGACACACGTCTTCGACTTGCCGGCCTCGGCCATGATCGCCGAGGTGCCGAGACCGTCGTCACTCAAAAGCACGATACGCGCCCGCCAGACATGCTTCTGCGGGCTATCGGGGTCCGCGACGATCGCCAGCAATCGCTGACGGTCGCGCGAAGATAACGTGAAGGAGATACCAGTGCGCATGCGCCAGACTCGCACGCCACAAATCAATATGGAATCCCCAAGCCGGGCTCTTTCGATCCGATCAATCCACTAGCACTACTTTGGCAGATTAAGAGTTCATTATCCATGTTGGCGTGATGCTGGTCTTTTGATGACCAGTGGAGGGCGCCATGGCGGGCTGGAATGATGAACTTCTGCAATGGCTTGAACCGTTTATGACGCGGCTGGGCCACAAGCGGCGACGGCAGATGTGTCCGCTGTACGTGGCCGGACTGATCGGGCCTGGCGAGCGCAAGAGCATGGAGCCGATTGCGGCCCGGCTGGCGCCGAACCGCTACGATCGGCTGCATCACTTCATCTCGAGCGGCGTTTGGGACATTGGCCCTGTCGAGGAGGAACTGGCGCGCCAGGCGGACCGAATGGTCGGCGGTTCGGATGCTGTGCTGGTTATCGATGATACGGCTTTGCCGAAGAAGGGCGTCAACTCGGTCGGGGTGGCGCCGCAATACGCCTCTGCGCTCGGCAAAAGAGCCAACTGCCAGACACTGGTGTCGCTGACGCTGGCGCGCGAGGAGGTTCCCGTGGCGGTGCCGGGAACCTGGGCGCTGGCAACGTGGCCCGCGACATCACAGCATCAAGCATCGATGTCAATCAGGTCAGGGAGCTTGTGCAAGAGGCCCGCAAATATGAGGATGCTTTGGTCGAGGCGGGCGCAAGCCGGGCAGAGCTGAGCAGCGTGCTTGAAACGACAGAAGCCGAAGTGGCAAAGAGCGATCCAGACCAAGGCGCGCTGAAAGGGCTGCTGCGAAATTTGCACGAAATCGCCATGGGGGCCGCCGGGAGCATCGTCGCTCAGGGTATCATCGCCGGAATAGGAGCAATCCTTGGATAGGCCATCGGCTTGCGGCGGGAACTAAGGTGGAACGATGGCTTACAAACGCAAAAAGCGTGAGGCACTTGCCTTCAAGAACCCAAACCGCGCTTGGGTGGTTGCAGAGCTTGAGAAGCTCTACAGAGAATGGGAGGCTTGGGGGGAGTTCGTCAAAACGATCAAGGATCACCCCTATGATCGCAATACACATGCCGAGTGCTATGCAGATGGAGTTGAGAATTTAGATAAACACGATATCCTGAGGGAAAAGACGCTCACTTTTCTGGACAACAACATCCAAGGGCATAATTTCATGCTGCCCAATGAATACGAGGTGCCGTTCGAGGACAGACTGGGCCGTCTCCAAGCCAGAGTCCCTCATCGCATTAAAGAGCTGAGAGTGCTTAGGGCTTCACTGGAATATGCGCTCGTGCCCGATGGCTTTTGGAAGGAACAAGGCAAAACACTTGTCGCGACAGTTAAGGATTTGCCCCCCGAGGCTGCGGCGGATATTGCCGCCAGCTACCTCAGGAATCCAACGTCGATTGGCTAATGGAGCCATTTGCATATCGCGCGGACGCTCTCAGAGAGCCGCTCAGTCGTGTCAGCCATCAAAGCCATGTGGCCACAGCGGCCAGCCCCTTCCGGCTCCCTGTGGCTCCCTGAGAGGCCTCAGCAATTATCTTGTTGCAAGTCGTCTGTTTTGGTAAGCGTAGTAGCTTGTCTCTTCTATACCCGTCTTGGCGTCGGCGTCATTTTGGCAGCGGCGCGCTTGCTGGTGGAATCAAACTGAACAGTTACCAGTCTAAGCTGTTGGAGAAGGGCGATGGCAAATGTTAAACTTTATGTACCGACAAATATGGGAGATCTCTCAAATGCAAATTTTGCACCTACTGATTATGTGAGCATAAATGAATTATACAAAACCACAGGTGAAACTAGTGTTAATTTATATGGAACTTATATGGATGTAGAGATACCACCGTTATTTTCTCCTATTGGAGTGACAACTATAGCGTTATTTGATACAACGGATTTTCGGAGCGGTCCAAATTTTGAAATTACGGGATTACGTTTTGATGCTGTTTACGATCAATCGATATTGCAATATGCCACAAATATGCTGGCTGGGAGCGACATTGTAGTCGGATCTGATGGCGCCGACACACTGCTCGGCTTTGCTGGAAACGACACGCTGATCGGAGGTGCGGGTGCCGACTTCCTCGATGGCGGAGACGGCATCGACGCGGCAAGCTATGCCTCTGCTGGCACGGGGCTGTTCGCTGGTCTCGAAGATGCCCAATACAACAGCGGTGATGCGTTGGGAGACACTTATCAGGCCATCGAAAATCTGATCGGCTCGCGTTTTGCCGACTTCCTGTATGGCAACGGCGGCGATAATAAACTCATCGGTGGCAGCGGCAACGATGTCTTGGTCGGCAAGAATGGCGCCGACACATTCAATGGTGGCGCGGGTGTTGACGCGGTCAGCTACGATGCAAGCGGATCGGTCAGGGTCGACCTGTTGAAGCCGGCGGCCAACACTGGCGATGCCGTCGGTGACGTCTATATTTCGATCGAGAATCTCGATGGCAGTGCCTTCGGCGACACGCTTTTCGGCAACAACAGCGCCAATATCATCAGAGGCAACAGTTACCCGAACCTGGCAAGCGGTGCCGACGCGCTGTATGGCCGCGACGGCAACGATAAATTGTTCGGCTTTGATAACTCCGATACGCTCAATGGCGGCGGCGGCAACGACACACTCTTCGGCGGAAACGGAGCCGACACCCTCAATGGTGGTTCGGGAAACGACAACCTTTTAGGCGGCTTGGGGAGTGACCGCCTCATCGGCGGCAGTGGCAGTGACACTCTCAATGGCGGGGGCGGCAATGACACCTTCGTCTTTCTCAACGGCTTTGGCCATGACGTCATCATCGGGTTTTCCGCCAAAAACGCCGAGGACATCGACCTGTCGGGGGTGAGTGCCATCACCACCTTCACCGACCTCGTCAACAACCACCTGACGACTGATGGCGGTACCGGCTTTGCCCTCATCGTGGCGGGAGCGAACTCGATCCTGCTTCAGGGCATCACGGTGACGGACTTCGGGGCCGGCCACCTCATTACCGCCGCCGATTTTATCCTGTGACGCTCAGCAGGATCGCCGACCAGGAAACCGACCGACACTACCTAAAACATTACCTACTGCAGACGAGCATCAACTCTCGCTACCAAATTTTACAATAATCTCAAAGGAATATTGGTGGGTGTACAAGGACTCGAACCTTGGACCCGCTGATTAAGAGTCAGCTGCTCTACCATCTGAGCTATACACCCGTGCCGCATCGGAGCCCTCAGGGCCCGGTCAGGCGGGCGCATCTCTAACAAACGATGCGCCCCCTGTCCAGCTAATCGCTCGGTCGCGGCGGCAATTCATCGAAAGGCCCCGGCATCACCCGATCACGGGCCGCGGCGCGCTTCGCGGTCGAGATCCTCCAAGGGGGCCGGACGGCCGCGGCGCTTCTTGATCTCCAGCTTCGACAGGGCCGCCATGTAGGCCTTGGCCGAGGCGACCAGCGTATCGGGATCGGCGGCGCGGCCGGTGACCGACTTGCCTTCCTCGACGTCTTCCAGCCTGACCGAGACCTCGGCCTGGGCATCGGTCCCTTCGGTCACCGCGTGCACCTGGTAGAGCGCCAGCTTGGCGGTGTGCGGCACCAGTTGCTGGATGGCGTTGAAGGTCGCATCCACCGGTCCGTTGCCGGTCGCCTGCACGGTCTTGTGAACGCCCTCGATGGCCAGCGTCAGGGTGGCCGACTGCGGCCCCATGGTGCCGGCGATGACGGTCAGTGCCACCACCTTCATCTTGTCGGCGGCGGTGGCGATGTTCTCGTCCACCAGCGCCTCCAGGTCCTCGTCGAACACGTGCTTCTTGCGGTCGGCCAGCGCCTTGAAGCGCACGAAGGCATCCTCGAAGGCGTTGTCGGAGAGCTTGTAGCCCAGTTCCTCCAGCTTCGACTTGAAGGCATGGCGGCCGGAATGCTTGCCCATGACCAGCGACGTCTTGCCCGCCCCCACCAATTCCGGCGTCATGATCTCGTAGGTCTGGGTGTGCTTCAGCATGCCGTCCTGGTGGATGCCCGATTCATGCGCAAAGGCGTTCCGTCCGACGATCGCCTTGTTGTACTGCACCGGGAAGGACGACACCGCCGAGACCAGCTTGGAAGCGCGCGTCAGCATGGCCGGGTCCACGCCGGTCGTATAGGGCAGCACGTCGTTGCGGGTACGGATCGCCATGACGATTTCTTCCAGCGCCGCGTTGCCGGCCCGTTCGCCGATGCCGTTGATGGTGCATTCGACCTGCCGGGCGCCGGCCTTGAGACCGGCCAGCGTGTTGGCCACCGCCATGCCGAGATCGTTGTGGCAATGGGTGGAAAAGATCGCCTTGTCGGAATTGGGCACCCGCCGGCGCACCATGTCGAAGAGGGCGAAATATTCATCCGGCACCGTGTAGCCCACGGTATCGGGCATGTTGATGGTGGTGGCGCCGGCCTTGATGGCGGCCTCGACGCAGCGGCACAGGAAATCGTGCTCGGTGCGGGTGCCGTCCTCGCACGACCATTCGACGTCCTCCACCAGCGCCCGCGCCCGGGTGACCGAGGCGATGACCATTTCCAGCACCTCTTCCGGGGACTTCTGGAGCTTCCATTTCATGTGCACCGGGCTGGTGGAGATGAAGGTGTGGATGCGCGGGTGCTTCGCCTTCTTCACCGCCTCGCCGGCCCGTTCGACATCCTTCATGCCGGCCCGCGCCAGACCGGCGACGGTCGCCTTTTTCACCCGCTTGGCGATCTCGGTCACGGCCTCGAAATCGCCTTCCGAGGCGATGGGAAAGCCCGCCTCGATGATATCGACGCCCATCTCGTCCAAGAGGTCGGCGACCTGCAGCTTTTCATCCAGCGTCATGGTGGCGCCGGGCGACTGCTCGCCGTCGCGCAGGGTGGTGTCGAAGATCAGCACCCGGTCCTTGTCGGCGGTCCCGGGCTTGGCGGTGGTTGACGTACTCATGGCGGATTCCTCGTTTTGATCTCTTGAAAGGATAGCAGAAAGTGCTGACCAGCCGTTACCGGCCCGGGTCATTCAGACGTTCATCCCCCAGACACACCGCCCGGTCGAAAAACCGGACCGCCGCGGCCTAGGGGCGGCTAAGGAGGAGGGTGAGGTCAAGCGCAAGGATCGCACCGGCCTGGCGGCCGTTCGGCAGGATGACTGCAATGCTGGATGCGGTGATCATCGGTCCCGTCGATCCATTATCCTTTGGGGCGGACTATGAGGCCCGCCGCGTCGCGATGGCTTTCCATGCCATAAACCGCCGCCCCGATCAAGCGCGGCGTTGCCGGCCCGCTCACATGCCGAAGGCGAGCACCGCCAGGATGATGGCGATGGAAGCGGTAAGCCACATGCCGGCGAGATAGAGTTCCAGCTTGTGGAGATGGGCCTCGTAGTCACCGCTCCTGGCGATCTGCCCGCCGGCCCGCCGCGCCATGATGTGGCAGGCGGTGAACAGCACCACGAAGGCGATCTTGACATGGAAGGCGGCGTTGAAGTCGCCCTCGCCCGCCGCCACCCGCATCCACACGAGGCTCAGGCCGGTGACCCAGATGCCGGCGATGATCATGTCGCCGAACATGCCCATGAGGCGCCGCAGGCCCTGCAATGCCTTGGCCCCGTCGCCCGTCTGCCCGCGCGCAAAGCGCACGTTCATGAAATTGGCAAAGCTCATGCCGGTGGCGGTGGCAATCAGCAAAAGGTGGGTAATCAGCAATATGGTCATCAGGCGGTCTCCATCTGGCCCTGGCTCACGCGGACGGCCTGGCCGCCGACCCGCACCTTGCGAATAGTGCCGCCTTCGAGGTCGGCGAACAGCCGGATGAGGCTGGGGCGTCCCATGTCCTCGCCCTGGGCGATGACGATCGCATTGGCACCCTCGGCAAGCGCGCCTGCCGCCTTGAGCGCGCCAGGCAGGGTAGCGGCCGCCGAACCGGTGGCCGGGTCCTCGACGATGCCGTCGCCGGGCGCGAACAGCCGGGCGTGGTAATCCGCCTGGCCGCCTTCGCCGGCGCAATACATATAGGCCCCGACCCGCCCGACGCCGTCGACCCCGCCCCACGCGGCGCTGTCGACGCGCGCTCTAGCCAAGGCCCGGCGCGAGGCCAGCGGCACGAACAGGAACTCGTTACCGGCATTGAAGAGCCGCGGGCGATGCGCCGCAAAGCCGATGTCGCCCGCCTTGAGCGACAGCGCTGCCGCGATGGCCCCGTCATCGGGAGCGGTGCCGGTTTCTTCGGGCAATTTGGCGGCGGTGAACTCGCCATAGGCCGCATCCGGCCCCAGCCGCCGCACCATGACCGGCACCAGCCCGACCTTTTCCTCCAGCCGCAGCGTCGTCTCGAAGGCGCATCCCGGCTTGCGCGCCAGTTCCGCCAGTAGGACGGCCGAGCCCACGGTGGGATGGCCGGCGAACGGCAGCTCGCGGGCCGGGGTGAAAATGCGCAAGGCTGCCGTGTTGGCCGCATCCGCCGGCTTGGTCACGAACACTGTCTCCGACAGGTTGAACTCGCGCGCCACCGCCTGCATGGCCGCGTCCGACAGGCCATCGCCATCCAGCACCACGGCCAGCGGATTGCCGCCGAAACGGGTGTCGGTGAAGACATCCAGCGTATGAAAGACCTTGCTCATCCCCTGCCCTTTTCGCCCCGCTCTGCGCGAGCCTTGCCATTGCCGGAGCGGACGTTAAAGGCGGAGCACATGGCGCGCAAGGGCGCGGGCATAAGGCGGCATCGGCCGTTCGAGATCGCTTGCCGCCTTGAGCGCCACCACGCCGGCCAGTTCCGGTTTATCCTGCCTGGCCATGAAGCCTTCGATGCGCGCTACCAGGTGATCGGCCGGCTGGTTGAAACGATAGAGCCGCGTCACCGACAGCCGCCTCGCCTCGTAAACCGCAAACGACGCCCCGGCCTCGGCCTCGCCAAGGTCGAGCCCGGTTTCCTCAATCACTTCGGTAGCCATGGAGCCGTCGATGTCGACGCGCCCACCCTCCCCGATATCGCGCGGCTCCAGCGATCCGGACGGCGGATAGGCCAGGCCCGCATTGAGCGTATGGGCGCCCATGACGCCAAAGAGCAGCGCCCCGTCGTTCGACATCAGCACCGGTGTGCCGAAACAGTTCCACGCCGCGCGATCGGCAAAGTCCCAGTCGCGCCAGGCAACGAAGCTGGCATAGTCGCTGGTGCGCAACCGCATGGCGAGCCGCTCATCGGTGATCACCGGATCGAAGGCCATCAGCATCTCGCCGTTCCACAGCGCCGGGTTGCGTTCGACGAGCGCGGCCCAATGGGCATCGATGCGGGCCCGCTCGCGCGCGGCGAAGTCCCACGGCCCCGCCTCGTGCACCAGCTCGACCCCGGCTATGGCGCGGATGCCGACGCCTTCCTCGTCCGACGGGATCAATAGTAGCCCTCCGCTGCCCCTTTGTATTCCTGGATGGTGTTGCCGCCGTCGACCACGATCAGTTGTCCGGTGAGATAGCTCGCCTCCTCACTGGCGAGGAACACGGCCACATGGCCGATTTCTTCCGGCCTTCCCGGCCGTCCGATGGGGGCATTGTTGCCGGCGGTGATCTCCTCGGGCGGCGACGAGGCCGTGGCGATCCACCCCGGCCCGATGGCGTTCACCGTGACGCCAAGCGCCGCCACCTCGATGGCCTGCGCCCGGGTCATGCCGAGGATGCCGGCCTTGGCGGCGGAATAGATGGTGGCCCTGGGGTTCGACACCAGCGGCCCGGTCACCGACGACATGTTGACGATGCGCCCGTAGCGCCGCGCAATCATCCCCGGCACCACCCGTCGCGTGACCAGGAACACCGAAGTCAGGTTGATATCGATGCCGCGCCGCCACTGGTCTTCGGAGATGTCCTGCACCATCTGCGACGGCTCGTCGATGCCGGTCTGCACCATGCCGGCATTGTTGACGACGATATCGAGCGGCCCCAGCGCTGCTTCCGCCGCGCTCACCAGCCGGTCCACCGCATCCGCATCGGTGAGGTCGGCGGTGGCGGCAAAGGTCTCGCCCTCCGCCTTCCCCAACTCCTCAAGCCGCTCGAAGATCCGCCGGGTCGTCGAGGTGATGGTCACCTTCGCCCCCGCCGCCCTCATGAGCCGCGCCGTGGCAAACCCGATACCGCCGGCGCTCCCGCAGCCCGTAACCAGCGCCACCCGCCCTTGAACACCCGCCATCCGCCCGGCCCCCTCGTTCCTCTGCCTTGCCCACCCCTATACGTCATTCCGGCGCAGTCCGGAATCCAGGGCACACGCATAAGACTCTTCCACCTAACCTCGAAGCCCGTCACCCCGTGACTTGATCACGGGGTCCATTCCGCCAGCCACGCCGCTTGCCGCACCTCCCCTAGCGGCAATCTGACTTACCAAGCCTTAATGCCACATCCGATTCCTTGTGTTAAACTCCCTTCCAGCGCTGGGGGTCGACGCCCAGGTCTGCCTGCCGGATGCGGGCTTTTTTCCGTGTCCGCCCGCTCTCCTCTCCGCCGTTTTCCGGCCGCCTGATCAAACCATCAGTCGCGAGGAGAAAGAACGCAATGACAGTCAAGGACATCCTGCATGGCAAGGGACGCAAGGTCGTCGCCATTACGCCGCATACCACGGTGATGGTGGCGGCCCAGCGCATGCGCCTTGAGAACATCGCCGCCATCATGGTGTCATCCGACGGCGGCAAGACCGTCGAGGGCATCATGTCGGAGCGCGACATCGTGCGCGCCCTCATCGACCACAAGGGCGACGTGCTCGATCTGCCGGTGTCGGAACTGATGAGCCGCGCCGTCGTCACCTGCAAGCCCGAGGACAGCGTCGCTTCGGTGATGCGCACCATGACCCAGCGCCGCTTCCGCCATCTGCCGGTGGTGGAGAATGGCGTCGTGGTCGGCCTCGTCTCCATCGGCGATGTGGTCAAGGACCGCATCGACACCATGGAGATGGAGACCAGCGTGCTGCGCGATTATATCGTCGCGCATAACTGACACCGCCCCTCGTTTCTGGCCCCCTGTCACGTCCGCCGGCACGCGGACGGCCGGATGCCGTTGCCCCAACTGTGGCGGCACGATGGCGTCTTGCCGCGAAATGACCTTGGAACATCCGGGTCCCGTTCCGCATTGATCGCGCGGAGGGAAACTCGTGTACAAGGAACAGGAGGCTTGAAAGCCATGAAGAGGACCGTGAAACTTCTGGCGGTTTTGCCGGCGGCGCTGACCCTGTGCGGCGCTGCCGCGACGGCCAGCCCGGGCCGGACCGCCAAGACGCTTTATCTGCGCGCCGGGCCCGACCCGGCGAATGCCGTCGTTGCGACGATGCCGGCCAACGCCGTTATCGACGTCGAAGGCTGCATCCGGGGCAGCTACTGGTGCCGCGTCAACTATGGCGGCATCACGGGCTGGGCCTATTCCAGGTATATCATCCATCACGGCCCGGTTGTCGCCCTGGCCACGCCGCCCGCTCCGACGGTGACCGTCGCACCGCCGCCGCCACCGACGGTCGTCGTGACGCCGCCACCGCCGGTGGTCGAAGAGCCCAGGGTGACCATGAACTACAGCTTCGACCCGCTCGCTCCCGTCGGTGCCACGATTGCCGCTCCCTTCAACATCCTCGGCGCCCTGTTCAGCCCGGTAACGGTGGAGCCCGTCTATCCGCCGGATACCGTGTTGACCTATGCCGAGGCCCATCCGGTACGCGGCGTGCGCGTCGAGGGCGACGTGGTCATCGGGGCCGGACTGCCGCGGGCCGTGGCTGTTTACCCCGTACCCGGCTTTGGCTACGGCTATGCCGTCGTGAACGGCCGGACCGTGTTCGTGCGGCCGGGCGACCGCCGTGTGGTCTATGTCGCGGGCTGAATGAAACCTGGATCGGCCGGCCTTTCTCGCAAATGGGCGATCTCGCCCGATGGCGATTGCCGGCCGGTCCTGATGGGTCGGACATGTTGCAGCGCATCGGATTTGCCCGCCGAAGCACAACTGACAGCCCCTGTCAGCAGCGTGCCTTCCGTCCCGCCGGGCGGCATCCTATATAGGGTCCCATGGGACACAGCCGTCAGGACGGGGGCTTCAGCGAGGCGCCGCAGAAGAAGCTCGAAGGGTATGAGGACATTCCCCTTCCCGAGGCCCTCAAGGGCCTCGGCAAGCGCAACCGCGCGCCGGCCGGTCAGGCCGCCCCCGCGGAGCCGTCCGGCGACAGCCGAAGTGAGCCGTCCGGCGCCAGCCGGACTGGCGTGAGCGCGCAACAAGACGAGCTGTACGGGCCGAAATCCGAAGCCCTGCGGCACCGTCCCGACCCCATGGCGGGACGCACCCTCATGGAGGCGCGCGAGCAGGCGGGCCCCAGGGGCGGGCTGGAGCACCTGCGCCCCGACCTCCCCAACCTGCCGCTGTTCACCCCGCACCGACCGCCGCGCCCGGAAAAATCCGAGGGCGGCCAGACCCTGAAGATTGTCTCCGACTTCACCCCCCAGGGCGACCAGCCCCAGGCCATTGCCGAACTGTCGGCGGGAACCAGGGACGGCGAGCGCGACCAGGTGCTGTTGGGCGTCACCGGCTCGGGCAAGACCTTCACCATGGCGCATGTCATCGAGCAGACCCAGCGCCCAGCCCTCATCCTCGCCCCCAACAAGACGCTCGCCGCGCAGCTTTACGGCGAGTTCCGCTCGTTCTTCCCCGCCAACGCGGTGGAGTATTTCGTCTCCTATTACGACTACTACCAGCCCGAGGCCTACGTCCCGCGCACCGACACCTATATCGAGAAGGAATCCTCCATCAACGAGCAGATCGACCGCATGCGCCACTCCGCCACCCGCGCGCTGCTGGAGCGCGACGATGTGGTGGTGGTGGCCTCGGTGTCGTGCATCTACGGCATCGGCGATGTGGAGACCTATTCGGCCATGACGTTCGGCCTCAAGAAGGGCGAGCGCATCTCCCAGCGCCAGCTTCTGGCCGATCTCGTGGCGCTGCAATACCGCCGCAACGATCAGGCCTTCCAGCGCGGCGCCTTCCGGGTGCGCGGCGACACGGTGGAGCTTTTCCCCTCGCATCTGGAGGACCGGGCGTGGCGCGTTTCCCTGTTCGGCGACGAGATCGATTCCCTCTCCGAGTTCGACCCCCTCACCGGCGCGAAGACCGCCGAGCTTGAGACCATCAAGGTCTACGCCAACTCCCACTACGTCACCCCCAAGCCGACCCTCGACCAGGCGGTCAGGCGCATCAAGGCCGACCTTGCCCAGCGCCTCGATGAATTCAATTCCGCCGGCCGCATCCTCGAAGCCCAGCGCCTCGAACAGCGCACCCTCTATGACATCGAGATGATGATGGCGACCGGTTCATGCGCCGGCATCGAGAACTATTCCCGCTATCTGACCGGCCGCGCCCCCGGCGAGCCGCCGCCCACCCTCTTTGAATACCTCCCCGACAACGCCCTCGTCTTCGTCGATGAGAGCCACGTCACCGTCGGCCAGTTGAACGGCATGTTCCGCGGCGACTTCAACCGCAAGGCGACGCTGGCCGAATTCGGCTTCCGCCTGCCGTCCGCCATCGACAACCGCCCCTTGCGCTTCGAGGAATGGGACGCCATGCGCCCCCAGACCACCTACGTCTCGGCCACCCCCGGCCCGTGGGAAATGGAGAGGACGGGCGGCGTCTTTACCGAGCAGGTGATCCGCCCCACCGGCCTCGTCGACCCGCCGGTCGAGGTGCGCCCCGTCTCGACCCAGGTCGATGATCTCATCGCCGAATGCCGCGACATCGCCGCCGCCGGCTACCGGGCGCTGGTCACCGTGCTCACCAAGCGCATGGCCGAGGACTTGACCGAATACATGCACGAGCAGGGCCTGAGGGTGCGCTACATGCACTCAGACATCGACACGCTTGAACGCATCGAGATCATCCGCGACCTGCGCCTCGGTGCCTTCGACATCCTGGTCGGCATCAACCTGCTGCGCGAGGGCCTCGACATCCCCGAATGCGCCCTCGTCGCCATCCTCGATGCCGACAAGGAAGGCTTCCTCAGGTCCGAGACCAGCCTCATCCAGACCATCGGCCGCGCCGCCCGCAACGTCGACGGGCGCGTCATCATGTATGCCGACCGCGTCACCGGCTCCATGCAGCGCGCGCTGGACGAGACCTCGCGCCGCCGCGAAAAGCAGCTTTCCTGGAACGCCGCCAACGGCATCACCCCGGAGAGCATCAAGAAGTCCATCGGTGACATCCTCAACTCGGTCTACGAGAAGGACCACGTGCGCGTCGCCACCGGCCTCGAGGAAGAAGCCGGCCAGTATATCGGCCACAACCTTTCAGCCGTCATTGCCGACCTGGAAAAGCGCATGCGCGCCGCCGCCGCCGATCTCGAATTCGAGGAAGCCGCCCGCCTGCGCGACGAACTGAAGCGCTTGCGCGAGACCGAACTGGCGGTGATGGACGATCCGCTGGCCAAGGACCCCACCGCCGCCTCGAAGATCAGGAAGGCGGAAACCTTCTGGCCGCAACCCGCCGCAAAGCCGCGCGGAAAATCGACCGGCGGCAAACCCGGCACCCACACCTCGTGGCGCGGCAAGAGCACCTGAACCCGGCCCTGGCGCGGCGGGAGGGCGTGCGCGCGGTTACGTATGTTGTTGTCTAGCGCCCGTCCTTGCGCTACCGATGGGCAAGGGCAATGTTGCAAAGAGTTCCGTCATGCGGCGGATCCGGTGGCAAGCGGTCCGGGCCTTCCGGGTGGACTCCCGGCGGCAGGGGCTGCCTTGCCAGAAGAAACGGCCGATGGCATCTGGGCAAGCTTGGCCTGGTCGCCCCGACCATGGCGCGCCGCGCCCTGCCGGCAGGCCGGGCGTAACGCGGGATGCGGCCATCCGGGCGGCGGTCCGCTGGGCGCTGCTGCTGGCACTGGGCCTGGGCCTCACCGCCTGCACCAGCACCGGCGCGCGGCTGATCGATGGCCGCCAGCAGATCGAACGGCCGAAATACCGCATCGGCGTCCTGCCCTATCCGGGTCTCATGAGCGGCCTCGTCATGCCCGACCCCGACAAGCTCGGCGAGCACAGCTATGTGGGCTTCGACGGGCCCTTGAGCTCGGAACAGGGCCGCGGCCTGCTCTATACCTGCAATGCCGGCTTCCTCGATCTCGCCCATGTGCGCAAGAGCGCCGACTGGTCGCGCTACCTGGCGCGCGAGGTGAGGGGCGCGCTCGAACGCGGCGCCGCCGGCATCGTCGTCAATGCCGAGGAGCCGAGCCGCTACCACCTCGGCTTCCGCTATCCGGCCTTCTGGGGCGGCCTTGCGCCGGCCGACCGCCGGGCCCTGATCGGCGAGCTTTCCATCCGCCTCGGCCAGCACCTGTCGGAACTGGCCAACGCCTGGCACGAGATCATCTCCTTCTACGGCTACAACTCCACCGTCTTCCTGTCCGAAAAGCCCTCGGCCTTCACCTATGACGACATGATCTCGCACATGCTGGGCGTGAAGGTCGCCGCCATGGCCATGCGCGATGCCACGCGCGATTACGACACCGCCGTCACCTACCATCTCAAGGCCGAGCTGGCGCGCCTGCGGGTGGTGAGCGCCGACGACGCCGGCCGCGCGATGTTCGCCGTGCAGGGCCTGTGGTGGAAGGGCGGCGCCGGCGCCATCAGGCGCGACCTGCGCTACGCCGTCAGCGGCGAGGCGATCGTTCCCTGGCTGGTGCGCGGCCTCACCTTCTGCCCCGACGCCCGCCCCTCGGCCTTTGCCCTGGACGACCTGAAAACCGTTATGGGCCGCGACTTTACCGGCTTCGTCGACTTCGCCATCGAGCCCAACATCCCGCAGGCCAGGCCGATCATGGCGATGTTTTCGCCGCCGCCGGAGATGATCCGCCCGGCGGAACACTTCCCCGCCATCATCGCCCGTGTACGCGCCGCGCTGGTCCGGCAATACGGCGCCGATGTGGACCGTCCCTACCCGCTGGCCGCAACGCAGTAATACCAAAGGTCCCCTCACGCTCCGCCGCGCTTCGCGTGGTCGCCTCTCCCAGCCTCGTCATGGCGGTGCCTGACACCGCCATCCATGCCGCCGCACGCGCCGCGCCTTGCCGAAACGCCTGCGGCATGGACCCCGGTCCCCTCATGCCGTCATCCCGGGACTTGATCCCGGGATCCATTCCGCCAGAGCAGCCCCGCGCCCGGCGGCCGCGGTATTGCGCAAGCCGCGCCCCGCCCCTACTCCGCCGCGCGCGCCTTGCCCGCTCCACCCTTCGCCAGTTCCCGCGGCGACGCGCCCGCGAACGTGGTGCGATACATCAGCCGCCTGAACCCGTGATAGTCGTTCACGGCATAGTGCTGGGTGAAGAGATTGTCCCAGATCGCCACCGCCCCGGCCGACCAGCGCAGCCGGCAGCAGAATTCCGGCCGCGTCGCATGGCGCTGGATCTGGTCGAGCAGCGGCCGGCTTTCGGCCTCACTCAAGCCGTCGAGCCGCGACACGTAGAGCGGATTGAGGAACAACGCCCGCCGCCCGGTGACCGGGTTCTCGATCACCGCCGGGTGGAAGCGCTCCTCATCGGCGGACGGATCGCCGCGGCTCATGCGGATCGACCCGGCGCGCTCGTTCATCGGCGGCGCCCACCTGACGCCGTAGGGCTTGCCCACATGCACCGCATCGCGCCCGACGAGCAGGTCGCGCAGCGGTCCGGGCAGGGTTTCGAAGGCGGCCGCCTGGCTGACATAGACGGTATCGCCCCCATAAGGCGGCACCACCTCGGCCGCCAGCAGCGATCCCGCCGGCGGGCGTTCGAGGAAGGAGAAATCCGTATGCCAGTCGCCGCCGAACACCCCGCCCTTCTCGTCGGCCTCCTTCAGCACCGCGATCACCTCCGGCTCGCCCTCGAGCGGCTCGACATAAGGCAGCCTGACCGGCGCCCCGAAGGCGCGGGTGAGGTTTTTCAGGTGATCGATGGAAAGGTGCTGATCGCGCAGCATCAACACCTGATGCCGCCCCAACGCCTGACGCAACGCCCCGGCCAGGTCGGCCGAAATGGGCTGCTTGAGGTCGACCCCCGAAATCTCGGCCCCGATGGTCCCGGTGATTGGGTGTTCGGTCAGCATGGGTGAAGGCCTCCGTCAGGCAAGCGGGCCACCCGGCAACGCCCGGCCCGCGCATCAACACTGTTGCGCCCGACAATACCCCGCAAGCCCCCCGCCGTCATGGGGCATCATCTCTCCACCCCGCGTCATTCCGGCAAAGGCCGGAATCCAGAGCCACACGGCAAAGCCTCACCCCGCTGCCTCTGGACCCCGGCCTGCGCCGGGGTGACGAAGGCCCGGTCAATCCGCTAGCGTACACCGATGCACCGCCAACCTTGCGTCTACATCCTCGCCAGCCAGCGCAACGGCACGCTCTATGTCGGTGTGACGTCCGCCCTCGCTCAGCGCATCTGGCAGCACAAGCAGGGCGAAGCCGAAGGCTTCACGCGCCGCTATGGTGTGAAGACCCTCGTGTGGTACGAGCCGCACCCGACCATCGAATCAGCGATCACTAGGGAAAAGCAGATCAAGGAATGGCAACGCGCCTGGAAGCTCCGCCTCATCGAGACCGACAACCCCCAATGGCGCGATCTCTATGAAGACCTGAACGCCTGAGCCTGCCCGTGAATCGGCGCTCGTCATTCCGGCGAAGGCCGGAATCCAGAGCAACTCGGCAAAGCCTCCCCCCTCATCCCATCCTTGACCTTCCCGCACCGGTGTCCCGAAGGCGCGGGTGAGGTTTTTGCGCCGGTCGAGCGACAGATACTGATCGCGCACAATATGCACCTGATCTCGCCCCAACGCCGCGCACAACACCCCGCCAAAATCATGGCTACCCGACAACACGTCTTGTCCAAAACAACTCGAACTCGATAACATGCCACACACTTGTCACCGACTTGAACATTCCAACACGACATGTCCACACCTCCACTCAACGAACTCGATCCATCCGGATCAATACTATTCCTTGGCTCTGGATTTTCGCAAGCTGCGACGAACATTCGAAATACTCACATACCAACCGTTAGCGGGTTACGCGAAGTCTTTGCTGATTTTCTAAACGTTAATTCAGATGACTACACACTTCCAACACTCGCAGACGAGGTTTATTCATCTGGACGACACGTTTTATACGATTTGTTATATGAATTATTTACAATAAGAACTCTAAATAAATCACAAATAGACATTCTATCACTACCATGGCGTCGCATTTACACCACTAATTATGACGACGCAGTCGAATTCGCCCATCTTCAATTAAACAAACACACTCCCAGTTATAACTACGACGACCCCAAACCTAAGAAACTCGTTAACGGCTCTGTTATTCATCTACATGGTGTGATTCGCAGCGCAACGGAAGAAAACATTTTAAATCAATTAATACTTAACGAAAGTTCTTATGTCAGACAGCATTTCGAAAAATCAACTTGGTATGATGATTTTAGTCGTGATCTCCGCTTTTGCACTGCGTGCTTTTTCGTTGGCTACAGTTTGTCCGATTATCACATATCCGCCCTCTTAATGCAAAGCCCAAGCATACAACAAAGAACTTATTTCGTCACTCGTAAGTCATACGATAAGATATTTGAGAACCGAATCCAACCGTTTGGGCAAATCCTACCTATTGAAATTGACGGCTTTGCAACTTTATGCTCAACACTCCCACCACCAGAGCCTATAAATGATCCCTACGTTTTGAAGTCGCTTCGTTTTATTGATCCGTTTAAGGATAAAAGGACTCTTACTCCCCCAACAGCGACAGAAATATTTAATCTCGTGACTTTTGGCTCTTTCAATTATCAACGTTGCTTGGCAACCCTCCCTGGTGCGGACTATATTATTCCCCGAGAAGCACGCGCCGACGACGCCCTTTCCCAATTGTCTGATGCCAGATGTTTATTAGTTCATGCTCGAATTGGAAATGGAAAGAGTGTATTTTTATATATTCTCGCTCACAAGCTTTCAGAAAATGGCTACAATTGCTTCTTTTACAAGACTAACGGTTTGGTAATACCAACGGCTTTGATGGCTGACTCTCTGGGGGATTTTCACGTGGGCTGATCCGTGATTCTTTGGCGCGAGGAGGATTCGCGCCATGGGAACAGCGGTGAAGATGCGGATGGACTATTCGGCTGCGGAACTGCGGCGTCTTGCCAAGGTCTCCAAGGACGCCAACCAGAGCCGACGGCTGTTGTCGTTGGCGGCGGTGGCGGACGGGATGAGCCGCGAGGATGCGGCCAGGATCGGCGGCATGGATCGGCAGACCTTGCGGGACTGGGTTCACCGCTTCAATACGGCCGGTCCCGACGGGCTCAAGGACGCCTGGTGGAGCGGTCCCGAGCCGCGGCTGTCGTCGACCCAGAAGACGGAACTGGCCGAGATTGTCGAGACGGGACCCGATCCTGTTGTCGACGGCGTGGTGCGCTGGCGGCGTGTCGATCTCCAGAAGGCCATCAAGCAGCGCTTCGGCGTCGACTACCACGAGCGCTACGTCGGAACGCTGTTGAAGGAACTCGGGTTCTCCCACATGAGCGCACGGCCGCGCCATCCGGCGCAGGACGGTGTGATCGTCGAGGCATATAAAAAAACTTCCCGCACACGCTGAGCACCCATCTGGCTGGTCTGCCGAAAGGAAAGCCAGTGGAGATATGGTTCCAGGACGAAGCCCGCATCGGGCAGAAGAACGGCCTCGTGCGGCAGTGGGCACGCCGCGGCACGCGGCCTCGCCAGCCTGCCGATCAGCGCTACGAGAGCGCCTACCTGTTCGGTGCAATCTGCCCGGCACGCGGAATCGGCGCAGCACTCGCGCTGCCCTTCGTCGATACCGAAGCCATGCAGCTTCACCTCGACGAAATCAGCCGCCATGTCGCCAGAGACGCTCACGCCGTGCTTCTGCTCGACCGTGCCGGATGGCACACCACAGCAAGGCTCAAGGTACCGAAGAACATCACACCAATCTTCCTGCCATCGAGGGCGCCAGAGCTCAACCCGGTCGAGAATATCTGGCAATTCCTGCGCGCCAACTGGCTTTCCAACCGGGTCTTCGACGGCTACGAAGCCATCATCGAGGCTGCATGCGAAGCATGGCGCAACCTCATCGCCCAACCCGACATAATCACATCCATCGGCATGCGAGACTGGGCACACGTCGGTCAATCATCATGACCGTTGGTATAACTCAGTCGGAATTAAATATAATAAAATCATTCAAACGTGTAATTATTTTTTTTGACTCATATAATTCGGCGATCGATACAATTTCACAATTTGACGACGTTCAAGAAGTGAAATTCGTTGTTGCAGTTCGATCCGGAATACAAGATGTTCGCTTTCACGAAATTCAAGCTAAACTTCCGAGCCCTCTCAAGCGTATTAATTTAAATGAATTGCAGAAGAGAGATTTTATTGATTTTAAGCGTTTGCTGGATAAATCGGGAGTGCGAGCGCCAGACTTAGAGAAAGTTATCGATAATTGCCATGACATCAGAGAGGTGGTACTTAGTCTGTATGATAATAAATTAATAAAAGATAGGATACGAGAGGCCTTTTCGCCATTATTGACGGATGAACGCGCGAGACGAATATTTATTACAATTCATATACTTGAGTTAGTGGGTCAGGACGTGGACGCAGCCTTCCTGAAAAGTGTAACAGATAGCGATCCTTATGCTGAAATGAATAAATTCAAAGAGATAACTAGCGATTTTTTCAGACTTGATGATGATAATTTGCAAGTAAGATCTGCTATGTTTTCGGAGTACATGGTTCAAAATTATTTTGATCATAGGGAAGTTGTGGAGTGCGTATATCCTTTGATAGTCGAGGCAGTGAAGAGAAAAGTCGAACGTAGATATCAGGCAATTTTGAGTAGCCTTATGCGATTTTCTGTTTTGGAAAGAGCATTGTCTGGTGATCCCGATTACATTCGTTCATTGGTAGGGTTGTTCGAGCACTTGCGCCGTGATCTGGGCGTTAACAAGGAACCACTCTTCTGGTTGCAGTATTCAATTCTAATGACGGCCGCCAATGATCTTCATGCGGCGGAAGGGTTTATTAGAACAGCGTATGCGCGTGCGCAGGAAAGTTCGGGCTTTCAGACGTTTCAAATCGATACCTATGCTTTGAAGCTTCTTTTGCAGATAGAGCAGCGCTCCTCAGAGAGTAAGGTTGATCGGTTCGACGAGATAGCGGACAAGCTGGAACGGGTGAACTCGATGATTGGCGACGAGAATCGGCGCATTCACGCGATTCAAGTGCTTGAGGGCATTGAACCTTTTGTTGGGGCGCGCATTGCCGCATTCTCTACCGGGGAAAGAATGCGCTTGTCTATAGGCTTTCACTCGTGGGGGAAGGGTTGAGGCAATTGTCACCGGATGAGCGTGCGCAGACTGGTTCTGATCAGATATTGGCCAGTGTCTTGCGTGCCAAGGAGATGATTTTGGTTCATAGCGCAAATTAGCCTTGCAAGCTCCTCGAACCATCCTCTTGACATCCAACTCAAAATGTTCTACATATGTTCCGTTTTTTCCCACTCCCGGGGCGTGGCTCGAGTCGTCCTGTCATGGGGAAGGAGCGCGGCTCTCCGGCCGGGGCGCGACGAACGCTGCCGGCCCGGGGTGCGGGTGTGACGAAGCTAAGGGGCCCGGATACTACGGTCCGGGCGCGTGGCCTCGCCGTTGACCCGACCGGTGACCGGACGCCTCCGCGACCATAAAGGATGTTGCGGCCAAAGCGTTGCCCGGCCGGCGAGGCAGGTCCCGTTACAGTCACCAGCCGCCCGCTCAGGATGCCGCGAGGGACGCGCCGGAATTGACGCCCCCCGATACGAAGCAGATCAGCGTCTTGACGGCGCATCCCTCACCTCCCGGGACCTTCGGGCTTCAAAAGCCGCGGGGCGGCGAAGGCGTGTCCTCTCCCCTCTCCACACCCGTCACCCCGTGGCCTGACCACGGGGTGAGGAGCGGTCGGCCGAAGGCCGAGCGAGCGGGCCGGGGATGCCGACGTCTCGCCTCGCTGCAGCGCCAGCGGAATGGATACCGGCATCAAGTGCCGGTATGACGGGATGAGGGGTTTTCAGACGATCGCCGGCACCTGACACCCGGCGCCAGACCCTCAGTTCTTCGCCTTGTCGACCAGCTTGTTGGCGGCGATCCACGGCATCATGCCGCGCAGCTTCTCGCCCACCGCCTCGATGGGGTGGGCATCGTTCATGCGCCTGGTGGCCTTGAACTTGGGCTGGCCGGCCTTGCATTCGCGGATCCATTCCGAGGTGAAGGCGCCGGACTGGATGTCCTTCAGGATGCGCTTCATTTCCGCGCGGGTCTCGTCCGTCACCACCCGCGGGCCGGAAGTGTATTCGCCGAATTCGGCGGTGTTGGAGATCGAGTAGTTCATGTTGGCGATCCCGCCCTCGTAGATCAGGTCGACGATGAGCTTCACCTCGTGCAGGCATTCGAAATAGGCCATTTCCGGGGCGTAGCCGGCCTCCACCAGGGTCTCGAAGCCGGAACGGATGAGTTCGACGAGGCCGCCGCACAACACCACCTGCTCGCCGAACAGGTCGGTTTCGCATTCCTCCTTGAAGGAGGTCTCGATGACCCCCGAGCGCCCGCCGCCGATGCCGCAGGCATAGGAAAGGGCGAGGTCGTGGGCATTGCCCGAGGCGTCCTGGTCGATGGCGATGAGGCAGGGCACGCCGCCGCCGCGCGCATATTCGCTCCTCACCGTGTGGCCGGGGCCCTTGGGGGCGATCATGATGACGTCGATGTTGGCCGGCGCCTCGATCAGCTTGAAGTGGACGTTGAGGCCGTGGGCAAAGGCGATCGCTGAGCCCTCCTTGATGTTGGGGGCGATGTCGTCCTTCCAGATGTCGGCCTGCAGTTCGTCCGGCGTCGCCATCATCATGAGGTCGGCCCACTTGGCGCCCTCGGCCACCGTCATCACCTTGAGGCCGTCGGCTTGCGCCTTCTTGGCCGTCGCCGAGCCGGGCCGCAGCGCCGTGGCGATCTCCTTGACGCCGGAATCCTTCAGGTTGAGCGCATGCGCCCGCCCCTGGCTGCCATAGCCGATGATCAGCACCTTCCGGCCCTTGATCAGGTTCACATCGGCGTCGCGGTCATAATAAACGCGCATGGTTTCGTCCTCGCTGTTGGGTGGAGCGGCGACCCTGCCCCCCAGGGCCGCCGCATGGAAATTTTCGCCGCGCACAATAGCGGGGAACGCCTGAAACACAAGGCCTTGCCACCGGCGTTTCGGCGCATGCAACCCTGTCAGGCGACCGGATCGCCGCACGCCGCCCGGAACCGCCGCACCGCCTCGGCCATGCCGTATTCCAGCGCCTCGGCGGTGAGCGCATGGCCGATGGAGACTTCCTGCAAGTGCGGCAGACCGGCCACAACTGCCGGCAGGTTGGCGACGGTGAGATCGTGGCCGGCGTTGAGCCCGATACCGGCGGCTCTTGCGGCATTGCCGGTGGCGATCACCTTCTTCAGTTCGCGCGCCGCCTCGGCCGGATCGATGGTGCCGCCATAGGGCCCGGTATAGATCTCCACCCGGTCGGCACCCACTTCGGCCGCCTGCTTGGGCGCCGCAGGATCGGGATCGATGAAGATCGACACCCGCATCCCCGCTTGCTTCAGCCGGGCGATGATGTCGGTGAGGAACGAGCGGTGCGCCTCGATATTCCAGCCGTGATCGGATGTCGACTGGCGGATGTCGTCGGGCACCAGCGTCACCTGGTCGGGCTTGACCGCTTCGACGATCTCGCAGAAGCGGGCATCCGGGTTGCCCTCGATGTTGAATTCCTTGCCCGTGAAGTCGCCGCGGATCATCGCGGCCAGTTCCGGCACGTCCGAGCGGCGTATATGACGCTCGTCCGGCCGCGGATGCACGGTGATGCCATAGGCGCCGGCTTCAAGCGCGATGCGCGACAGATGCGTGACCGACGGCCACGGCAGGTTGCGCCGGTTGCGCAACTGGGCAATCGCATTGACGTTGACCGAGAGCTTGCAGGTCATGGAGGGCTCACTGGAGTGTTTTCAGCAAAAGTGTTCCGCACTTTTGCGGTGCGAAAACGCGACAAACTCAAAACTCTAGACCGTGACCGCTTCCGGCCCGCGCGAGATGGCGGCGATGCCGGTGCGCACCACCTCGATGAGGCCGAGCGGCTGCATCAGGGCGATGAACTGGTCGACCTTGCGGGTCTTGCCGGTCAATTCGAAGACGAAGGAGTTGTTGGTGGCATCCACCACCCGGGCGCGGAAGGCATCGGCCAGCCGCAACGCCTCCACCCGGTGTTCGCCCTGGCCAGCCACCTTGACCAGCGCCAGTTCGCGCTCGATGGCATTGCCGATAACCGTGAGGTCGGCGACCGAATGCACCGGCACCAGGCGCGAGAGCTGGGCGTGGATCTGTTCCAGCACCATAGCGGTGCCCGAGGTCACGATGGTGATGCGCGAGACGTGCGCCTGGTGCTCGGTCTCCGACACGGTGAGGCTTTCGATGTTGTAGCCGCGCCCCGAAAACAGGCCGATGACCCGGGCAAGGACGCCCGGCTCGTTGTCGACCACGACCGACAGCGTGTGGCTTTCCACCGGCGATTTGGTGGTTTCGAGGAAATAGGCCGATGCGGGCTGTGCGTTCATCTTGGGTCTCGTCCTCTTCACACCAGAACCTTGCCGGCCGCGCCGACGGCGTTCTCGACCTCGTCTTCTCCAACATCCTCGCCCAGCAGCATTTCATTGTGGGCCTTGCCGGAAGGGATCATCGGGAAGCAGTTGGCGAGATTGGCGACCCGGCAGTCGAACAGCACCGGCGCCTTGACATCGATCATCTCGGCGATCGCCGCATCGAGATCGGCCGGCTTGTCGCAGCGCATGCCGACACAGCCATAGGCCTCGCCGAGCTTGACGAAGTCGGGCTGTGATTCGACGTAGCTCTCCGACAGGCGGTTGCCGTGCAGCAATTGCTGCCATTGCCGGACCATGCCCATGTACTGGTTGTTGAGGATGAAGATCTTGATCGGCAGGTGGTACTGCACCGCCGTCGACATCTCCTGCATGGTCATCAGCACCGAGGCATCGCCGGCAATGTCGATGACCAGGCTGTCGGGATGCGCCACCTGCACCCCCATCGCCGCCGGCAAGCCGTAGCCCATGGTGCCGAGGCCGCCCGAGGTCATCCAGCGGTTGGGCTCCTCGAAGCGGAAGAACTGAGCCGCCCACATCTGGTGCTGACCCACCTCGGTGGTGATGTAGACATCCTTGCCGCGGGTGAGCGCATAGAGCCGCTCGATGGCGTATTGCGGCATGATGACATCGTCGTTGGGGCGATATCTGAGGCAGTCGCGCTGGCGCCAGGCGGCGATCTGCGACCACCAGTGCTCCATGGCCGCTGCATCGGGCCTGGCCTTGCGTTTCTTCCACGCCGCGATGAGATCGCCCAGCACGTTGGCGCAATCGCCGATGATCGGGATATCGACGCGGATATTCTTGTTGATGGAGGAAGCATCGATATCGATATGGATCTTCTTCGATCCCGGCGAGAAGGCATCGGTGCGCCCGGTGATGCGGTCATCGAAGCGGGCGCCGACGCACAGCATGACGTCGCAATCGTGCATGGCGAGGTTGGCCTCGTAAGTCCCGTGCATGCCGAGCATGCCCAGCCAGTGACTGTCCGCTGCCGGAAACGCGCCCAGCCCCATCAGAGTGGAGGTGATGGGATAGCCGGTCAGCTTGACGAGTTCCCGCAACAGGCGGCTCGCCTCCGGGCCTGAATTGATGACCCCGCCGCCCGAATAGATCACCGGCCGCTTGGCCGCCGCCAGCAGATCGATGGCCGCCTCGATGGCGCGCGGATCGCCCTTGGTGCGGGGCTTGTAGGTCTTGTGCTCGATATTCGACGGCCCGACATAGGGGCCGGTAGCGAACTGCACGTCCTTGGGGATGTCGACCACCACCGGACCGGGCCGGCCGTGCATGGCCACATAGAAGGCCTCGTGCATCACCCGCGCCAGGTCGTTGACCGACTTCACCAGATAGTTGTGCTTGGTGCACGGCCTCGTGATACCGACGGTATCGCATTCCTGGAAGGCATCGTTGCCGATGAGATGGGTCGGCACCTGCCCGGTGATGACCACGATGGGGATCGAATCCATCAAGGCATCGGTGAGCCCGGTGACCGCGTTGGTGGCGCCGGGTCCCGAGGTCACCAGCACCACACCCGGCTTGCCGGTCGAGCGGGCATAGCCTTCCGCGGCGTGGGTGGCGCCCTGTTCGTGGCGCACCAGGATGTGCTTGACCTTTTCCTGCTGGAAGATCTCGTCGTAGATTGGCAACACCGCGCCGCCCGGATAGCCGAACAGGTGTTCGACGCCCTGATCGGCAAGCGCTCTCAGAACGATCTCCGCGCCGGTCATCATATCTGGCTCGTCAGTGGCCATCTCGGTCTTTCCATCGCTCTTTTGCAACATCTGCTCGTATCCCTTCGCTGGCGTGCGGGCAATAAAAAAGGCCCCGTTGAGGGCCTGTTCGCGCACCACCGGTCATCCTGGCAACCTTATCTGGCTGCCCCGGCGGCGCGCACTCCGATTACGAGAACGTTCGTCATCATGGCGCGGTGTTCTATGGGATGATCGAGGCCCGGTCAAGGGCCGGTTGTCAGCATGCGGCCATGCGGCGCAACTGCGCAAGTGCGTCCTCGGGGCCCGGCACCACCGCCCAGCCCGCCATCTGGCCGCGGGCCCACGTCATTTGCCGCTTGGCGAAGCGTCGCGTGCGGGTGCTGGCCTCGGCCATGGCCTGATCGAGCGAAATGTCCCCCGCCAGATAGCGTGCCAGTTCGCCGACCCCGATGGCCTTCATGGCCGGCAGGCTTGCATCGAGGTGGCGCGCCATGAGCGCCTCCACTTCCGAAAGCGCGCCTGCGGCAACCATGGCATCGAAGCGCGTTTCGATTTGTCGGTTGAGGCGGTCGCGCTCGGGGCTGATGACCAGCCGGTGCGGCGTCGCCCCCGCCACTGGCGGCCCCGGTTCGCCGCCATGAAAGGCCCGTAACGGCCTGCCAGTGGCCTCGATCACCGACAAGGCCCGCACCAGCCGCTGACCGTCGCCCGACCGGATGGCCTCGGCGCTCTGCTCGTCGGTCCGACTCAGGTCGGCATGCAGGGCCGCCGGTCCTTCCGCCGCCAGTCGCGCCCTCAGGGCCTCGGTGATTCCGGGATCGATGGCCGGCACGTCCGCCAGTCCTTCGGTCAGGACCTTGAAATAAAGCCCCGTGCCGCCGGTGACGATGGCCCAGCGGCCTTCACGCGCCAGATCGTCAAGTAAGGCCCGCACCTCGCCCACCCAGCGCCCGGCCGAATAGCGCGACCCGGCATCCACATGGCCATAGAGGTGATGCGGCGCTTCGGCCATAGCCACTTGATCGGGCCGCGCCGTGAGGATGCGCAAATCGCGATAGACCTGCATGGAATCGGCGTTGATGACCACGCCCCCCAATTCGCGCGCCAGCGCCAGCGCCACGCCCGACTTGCCGCTCGCCGTCGGCCCTGCGATAAGGATTGTCTTGTGCAATGCGGAATTCGCCATCGCCCCCATGGACCAGCTTCTCGTTCTGATTTCAAGCACCGGCGCGCGCGCCCTCGATGCCGAAGTGATGGCGCTCGTCCGGCCGCTCATCGCCGGCGAGCCGCGCTGGTTGGCCGAAGCCGAGGCCGCCGAGTCCCCGCTCAGGACCGATATCGGCTCCGCGGCCGTGGAGACCCTGCGCCAGCGCCTTGGCGGTCGGCCCGTCGATGTCTGCTTGGTGCCCGCAGCAAAGCGCCGCAAACGCCTGCTCATAGCCGATATGGATTCCACCATCATCGAGCAGGAATGCATCGACGAACTGGCCGAGGTCGCCGGTATCGGCGCTCAAATCAAGGCGATCACGGCGCGCGCCATGCGCGGCGAACTGGTGTTCGAGGATGCCCTGCGCGAGCGTGTCGTGCTGCTTTCCGGCCTGCCCGAGGCGGTCATCGCCCAGGTCGTCGCCGAGCGCATCAGCTACCGCCCCGGCGGGCGCGCATTGGTGCGGACCATGCGTGCCCACGGTGCCTATACCGCGCTGGTGTCGGGTGGTTTCAGCCAGTTCACCGCCGCCGTTGCCGAGTCTTGTGGCTTCGATACCCACCAGGCCAACGAGTTGCTCATCGCCAGCGGGCAACTCACCGGCCAGGTGCGCGAGCCCATCCTCGGCAGGAACGCCAAGGTCGTGGCCCTCGACGCCATGACCCGCGAACACGGTATCGCCGCAGCCGATGTCCTCGCCGTGGGTGATGGCGCCAACGACATACCCATGTTGCAACACGCCGGCCTCGGTGTTGCCATGCATGCCAAACCGGCGGTGCGCGAGGCTGCCGGCGCGGTGATCGACCATGGCGACCTCACCGCCCTGCTCTATCTGCAAGGCTATGCCCGACACCAATGGGTCGACGGCTGAGCGGCAGCTATTTCAGGCTCAAGGCGATGAAATTCGATTCGCCCTGACGGCCCTGCTTGAGGACCAGCAAGAGGATGGAGCTTCGCCCCTCGGCCTCCAGCTCCTTCACCCGCTTGCTCACGTCCGCGGGCGTCGTGATCTTGCGCTCGCCGGCTTCGGCGATGATGTCGCCGGGCGCCAGACGCTTTTCCGCCGCCGCGCTGCCGGGCGCCACATCGGTGACCACCGCACCTTCCACCTTGTCAGCGAACTTGAACTGGGAGCGCAGCGCATCGGTGACCGGCGACAGCTTCATGCCCAGCACTTCCTCGACAGCCTTGTTGGCGGGCAACGACTCCTGCTGAGCGATGATCTTTTCACCGCTCTCGAGGCGGCCCAGCACCACCATGATGTCCACCAGCTTGCCCTGGCGCATCACCTCCACATCAACATCGGTCCCCACCGCCGTTTCGGCGACGATACGCGGAAGGTCACGCATTTCGTGGATCAACTGGCCATTGAACTTGACGATCACGTCGCCCGCGAGCAGGCCGGCCTTTTCGGCCGGTCCGGTCGGCGTGACATCGGCCACCAGCGCGCCGCGCGGCTTGTCGAGGCCGAGCGTCTTGACCATGTCGGGGCTCACTTCCTGAATTTTCACACCCAGCCAGCCGCGCCGTGTCTCGCCATATTTGGCGAGCTGTTCGACGACGCTCTTGGCCGTCGAGGAGGGGATGGAAAAGCCGATGCCGATGGACCCACCCGACGGCGAGATGATCGCCGTGTTGATGCCGACCACGTTGCCGTCCATGTCGAACAGCGGTCCGCCCGAATTGCCGCGGTTGATGGCGGCATCGGTCTGGATGAAGTCGTCATAGGGACCGGAATTGATGTTGCGGTTGCGCGCCGAGACGATGCCCAGTGTCACCGTTCCGCCGAGGCCGAAGGGATTGCCGATGGCCATCACCCAGTCGCCAACCCTGAGCCTTTCGGAATCGCCGAACTTCACGAAAGGCAGCGGCTTGTCGGGGTTGACCTTGAGCACGGCGAGATCGGTCTTCTTGTCGATGCCGATCAGCTTGGCGGTCATCTTGGTGCCGTCGGGAAAATTCACCTCGATCTGGTCGGCGCCGTCGATCACGTGATTGTTGGTGACGATGATGCCTGAAGGGTCGATGACGAAACCCGAACCGAGCGAGGAAACGGTTCTCGGCTGGCTCTGCTGGCCCTTGCGCTGCTTGTTGAGAAACTCATCGAAGAAGTGCTTGAACGGCGAGCCCTCTGGCAGGTCGGGGATGGGCACTGCCTGATCGCCGCTGTCGGTCTTTGTCGAGGTGGCGATATTCACCACCGCCGGCGACAGCCGCTCGGCCAGATCGGCAACCGACTGCGGCCCCGCCGCCAGCGCCGGACCGGCAACAGCAGCGGCAACAAGGACGAGAGCCAGCGCGAGGGCCGGATAGAACCTCGCCAACGGCATGATGCGGGTCGACCTGCCAGTCATGATACGGCAATCCTTCTCATTGCGGGATCATCCCACAGCCACAGCCTAGCATAAAATTTTGCGCCTGCCTGCGGCTGTGGCGCAAGAGGGTTGCAGGGGCAGACCCGCCTGCCGGTCATCATCCACCTGCCAGATACTGGCGCGCCAGCCACACGACCACAACGCCTGCCGCCACGGCGATGATACCGCCTGTCCTGAGGCGCTCTTCCGGTATCTCCGCCGCCAGGGCCATCATCGCCTTGAAGCGGCCCGGCGCCAGCGCGTAGCCGATGCCTTCGATGACCAGCACCAGGCCCCAGCGCTGTAACCAGTTCGCTCATTGCGCCGGCGGGACCGCGGCCTTGTTACCATCGGTGCCGAAATACTTGAAGAATTGCGAATCCGGCTTCAGCACCAGCGTCGTGCCCGGCTCCGCCATGCTTTTGGTATAGGCCTGCATCGAGCGGTAGAACGAGTAGAACTCGGGATCCTTGCTGACCGCGTCGGCAAAGATGGTGTTGCGCTCGGCATCGCCCTCGCCGCGAATGATCTCCGACTGCTTGTGGGCCTCCGACACGATGACCACCAGGCCACGGTCGGCCTCAGCCTTTATGCGCGCCGCCTGCGCCTGGCCCACCGCCCTGAGCTGGGCGGCCTCGGCGAAGCGCTCGGCGTTCATGCGGTCGTAGGTGTCCTTGAGCACGTCCGGCATAAGGTCGGTCCGGCGGATCCTGACGTCGACAACCTCGACGCCCAGCGCCAGCCCCTCAGGCCTGATCTGGTCGCGGATTTCGTGCATCATCGCCGCACGATCCTTGGACAGGGCCGCCTCGAAGGTGCGTCTGCCGTAGGTCTGGCGCAATGCCGCATCCAGCCGGGTTTCGATGCGGCTGCGGGCGCGGTCGACATCGGCGCCCACCGTCTCGCGGAACTTGCGTGGGTCGACGACCTTCAGCATGTAGATCGCATCCACCGAATAGCGCCGCCCGTCGACCACCTGCACCGACTTGTCGGGGCTTTCGAAGGTCAGCATGCGGGCATCCACCGGCACCAGTTCATCGATCACCGGCATCTTGAAATACAGGCCCGGCTTGTCGATCGTGCGCTGGATCTCGCCGAAGCGCACCACCAGCATTTTCTCGCGCTGGTCGACGATGAAGGCGCTCGACCACACGAGGAAGATCAGGACCGCCGCGATGGCCAGCCCGAAGCTCTTGATGAAGCCGCTCACTGCTTGCCTCCGCTGGTGTTCGCCTTGACGCGTTTCTGGATCTCCGGCAGCGGCAGATAGGGCACCACGCCGGTTCCGTCCTTGCCGCCTTCGATGATGACCTTGTTGGCGTTCGACATCACGCCTTCCATGGTCTCCAGGTAAATGCGCCGGCGGGTGACCTCGGGCGCCTTCACATACTGCTTGTAGACCTCGTCGAAGCGTTGTGCCTCACCTTGTGCCTCGGCCACCACGCGGGCCTTGTAGGCCTTGGCGTCCTCGGTGATCTTGGAGGCCTCGCCGCGCGCCTGCCCGAGCTTCTGGTTGCGGTACTGCTCGGCGTCGCGGATGAACTTCGACTGGTTCTGCTCGGCGCGCTGCACCTCTTCGAAGGCATCGATCACCTGCGGGGGCGGATCCGCCTTTTCAAGCTGCACGCCGAGGATCTGGATGCCGGCCTTGTAGCTGTCGAGCGTCGTCTGCACCAGGTCGCGCACTTCGTCCTGCGCCTTGAGACGGCCCTTGGTGCGGATTTCCTCGGCCGGCGTGCGGCCGACGATCTCGCGCATGGCGCTCTCCGACACCCATTGCACCAGCTGGTAGGGGCTGCGGATGTTGAACAGATACTCCTGGGCATCCGATATCTTCCACTGCACGGTGAAGCGGATATCGACGATGTTCTGGTCACCGGCCAGCATCAGTCCCTCACCGCGGCCGGTATTGCCGAACTCGGCCTGGTTCACCGAGGCCACGGGGAGCTTTTCCAGTTTCTCCACCGGCCAGAAGGCGAATTGCAGCCCCGGCGGGGTGGTGCGGTTGTATTTGCCGAGGCGCAGCACGACGCCGTTCTCCTCGGTATCCACCTTGTAGAAGCTCATCCAGCCCCAGAACGCCACCAGTGCCACCAGCACCAGCAAGACGGTCGACTTCGTGCCGCCGCCAAAACCGCCGCCGCCACCGCCGGGCAGCATCGACTTGAGCCGCTCCTGGCCTTTGCGGATGATTTCCTCGAGATCGGGCGGCACGTTTCCGCCCCCCTTGCCGGGCGGCTTTCCAGGTCCCTGACCCCAGGGTCCGCGATTGCCGCCGCCCTGCCAGCCACCGCCGCCCTGATTGTTCCACGGCATGTCTTTTGCGTCCTCACGTCGTCGTGGCGGTCCGCTGTCCCCTTTGAAGGCGTGCGGTCCGGCGTTTTGATTACCGCCCCATATAGGCAGGCTTGCTTGCGAAGTCCATGGACCGTTGCCGGTCCCGTTCTCTCAATAGACCACCACCGAGCGGATGCTCTCGCCCGCATGCATCAGATCGAAGGCCTTGTTGATGTCTTCGAGCTTCAGGGTGTGGGTGATCATCGGATCGATCTGGATGCGGCCGGCCATGTACCAGTCGACGATCTTCGGCACATCGGTGCGTCCGCGCGCGCCGCCGAAGGCGGTTCCCCGCCACGCCCGACCGGTGACCAGTTGGAACGGCCGCGTGGCGATCTCCTGGCCCGAGCCCGCCACCCCGATGATGATGGCCTCGCCCCACCCCTTGTGACAGCATTCCAGCGCCATGCGCATCACCTTCACATTGCCGATGCACTCGAAGGTATAGTCCGCCCCGCCGCTGGTCAGTTCCACCAGATGGGCAACCAGATCGCCCGTCACCTTGGAAGGATTGACGAAATGCGTCATGCCGAATTTGCGGCCCCATTCCTCCTTGCCGTCATTGAGGTCGACGCCGACGATCATCTCGGCCCCCACCAGCTTCAGACCCTGGATGACGTTGAGGCCGATGCCGCCGAGACCGAAGACGACGCAATTGGCGCCCGGCTCGACCTTGGCCGTATTGATCACCGCCCCGATGCCGGTAGTGACGCCGCAGCCGATGTAGCAGATCTTGTCGAAGGGGGCCTTGGGGTCGACCTTGGCCAGCGCGATCTCCGGCAGCACCGTATGGTTGGAAAAGGTCGAGCAGCCCATATAGTGCAGCACCGGCTTTCCCTTGTAGGAAAACCGGCTGGTCCCGTCGGGCATCAGGCCCCGCCCCTGCGTCGCCCTGATCTTCTGGCACAGGTTGGTTTTGGGGTTGAGGCAGTATTCGCACTCGCGGCATTCCGGCGTATAGAGCGGAATGACGTGATCACCGGCCTTCAGCGAGGTGACGCCGGGGCCGACTTCGAGCACCACGCCGGCGCCCTCATGGCCGAGGATGGCCGGGAACAGGCCCTCCGGATCGGCCCCGGAAAGGGTGAACTCGTCGGTATGGCAGATGCCCGTCGCCTTCACCTCCACCAGCACCTCGCCGGACTTCGGGCCTTCCAGGTCGACCTCGACGATTTCCAGCGGCTTGGCGGCCTCGAAGGCGACGGCGGCACGGGTCTTCATACGAAAGCTACTCCCAGGTTCGATGATTTGCGCGGCCGCAGTCTGGCAGGCCGCAAAGCGATGCTCAAGCCCCAAGGCTCAGGCCAGCGCCTGCTCGAGGTCGGCGATGAGGTCGTCCACGTCCTCGATGCCCACCGACAGCCTGACGAGGCCGTCGACGATGCCGATGCGCTGCCGCGTCTCGGCCGGGATCGTGGCGTGGGTCATGATGGCGGGATGCTCGATGAGGCTCTCCACCCCGCCGAGACTCTCGGCCAGCGAAAAGACCTCGGTGCGTTCGAGGAAATGCCTGGCCGCCTCCAGCCCGCCGGCCAGCACCGCCGTCACCATGCCCCCGAAGCCGTGCATCTGGCGTTTGGCCACGGCGTGGCCCGGGTGGCTTGCAAGGCCCGGATAATAGACCTTTTCCACCTTGGGATGGCGGCTGAGCCAGTCGGCGATGACGGCGGCATTGCCGCAATGGCGCTCCATGCGCACCGTCAGCGTCTTCAGCGAGCGCAGCACCAGGAAGGAATCGAATGGTCCCAATATCCCGCCGGCAGCATTCTGCAGGTATTTCAGCCTGACGCCCAGCTTGTCATGGGCCGTCTCCCCCGACACCACCGCGATGCCGGCGACGACATCGGAATGGCCGTTGAGATACTTTGTGGCCGAATGAAAGGCGATGTCGATGCCGTGATCGAGCGGACGTTGCACGTAGGATGAGCAGAACGTGTTGTCGCATACGGTGATGAGGTTGTGGCGCCGCCCGATGTCGGCCAGCGCTTCCAGGTCGGCGATCTTGAGCAGCGGATTGGTCGGCGTCTCGATCCACAGCATGCGGGTATCGGGGCGCACCGCGGCTTCGACGCCGGCCGGGTCGGAGAGATCGACGAAGGTGATGTCGAGTCCCGCCGAGCGTTTGCGCACGTTCTCCAGAAGCCGGTAGGTGCCGCCATAAAGATCGTCGCCGGCCACTATATGGGTCCCTGAATCGTTGAGTTCGAGGATCGCCGCCTCCGCCGCCAGGCCTGAGGCGAAGGCAAGCCCCATGGCGCCGTTTTCGAGGTCCGCCATGCAGTCCTCCAGTGCCTGTCGCGTCGGGTTGCCGGAGCGCGAATAGTCATAGCCCTTGTGCCTTCCCGGGCTCTCCTGCACGTAAGTCGAGGTGGCATAGATGGGGGTCATGATGGCCCCGGTGGTCGGGTCCGGCCTCTGCCCGGCATGGATGGCGCGGGTGGCAAAGCCCTGGCGGTTCTTCTTCTGCGTCATGAGCCCTTTGTCTTTCTCTGGTTGGCCTGCGCATGCAGCCGGAGATGGTTGAGCACGTCGATCTTGGTGATGATGCCGTGAAAGCCCTTGTCGCTCACCACCGGCACCACCATGCCCTTGGTCAAGAGAAGCAGCACCCGGTCGAGCGGGGCATCGGGACCAACTGTCCTTAAATCCCGCGCCATGATGTCGCCGGCCACCCCGGTAAAGCACCCGCACTGGTAGACATGCAACAGCAGGTCTTCCTCATCGAGGATGCCCACCAGCCTGTGGTCGTCATCCAGCACCGGCAGTTGCGAGATGTCGTAGATCTTCATCTGCCGGTAGGCCTGTTCGACCGGCGTATCGGCCTTGATGGTCACCGTCTGGTGCTCGGCGTGCTTGCGGGCGATCAGGTCGCGCAGGTCGCCGCGCTCCGGCGGGCGGATGAAGCCGTTGTCGATCATCCAGTAGTCGTTGAACATCTTCGACAGGTACTTGTTGCCGCTGTCGCACACGAAGCTGACGATGTTGCGCGGTTCGCTCTGCGCACGGGCATGGCGCAGGGCCGCCGCGATCAGCGTGCCCGACGACGAGCCCGCCAGAATGCCTTCTTCCTGCAACAACGACCGCGCCGTCTGGAACGCCTCGCCGTCGGGGATGGTATAGGCGCAGCCGACCCGCGACAGATCGAGGACCGGCGGCAGGAAGTCCTCGCCGATGCCCTCCACCATCCACGAGCCAACATCCTTCGCCACCTTGCCGGTCTCGACATAGCGGGCAAGGATCGAGCCTTGCGGGTCGGCCAGCACCATTTCGGTGTCGGGCGATGCCTTGGCGAAGAAGCGTGACAGCCCGGTCATGGTGCCGCCCGAACCCACCCCGCACACCACCGCATCGACGCTCAGGCCCAGTGAACCCATCTGCTGAAGGATCTCCGGGCCCGTCGTCGTCTCGTGGGCCAGCGGGTTGGCCGGATTGCCGAACTGGTTGACGAAATACCAGCCGTTTTCCTTCGCCATCCGCGCCGCCACGTCCTGATAGTAGTCGGGATGCCCCTTGCCGATATCGGAGCGGGTGATATGCACCTCCGCGCCCATGGCCTTCAGGTGAAAGACCTTTTCCTGCGCCATCTTGTCGGGCACCACGATGGCAAGGCGATAGCCCTTCTGGCGCGCCACCAGGGCAAGGCCGAGGCCGGTGTTGCCGGCGGTCGCCTCGATCAGCGTGTCGCCGGGCCCGATCGTTCCCTCGCGCTCGGCGGCCTCGATCATCGAAAGCCCGATGCGGTCCTTGATCGAGCCGCCGGGATTCTGGTTCTCAAGCTTCAGGAACAGGCGGCACTTGCCCGTATCGAGGCGCGTCACCTCGAACAGCGGCGTGTTGCCGATGGCCTCCAGTACGTTGTGATAGACTGGCGATGGCGTGGACATGGGAACCGATACTCCCGACCCGGCATGGGTGGGCTTATCTAGCCCCAACGCCCGCCCGGCGGCAAATCACCAATCATTCATTGGGCGAGGATTTCCGGCGGCAACCAGGTCGGATCGGCGTCGCCGACTGCCCATCCGAGATCCCTTGCCGCCTTCAGCGCCGCCGCATGTCCCGACAGGAAGGCGCCATGGGCGGTGGCGTTGAGGCTGGGATGGAAGGCTTCTCCCGCGAACTGCAACGGCCCGAGATCGGCCTCGATCATCTCCACCCGCGCCTCGGCCCTGCCCGGCCGCGCCGCTGCATAGCCGCCGCGGATGAAGGGATCGAGCGTCCACCCGGTGGTCGCGCTGGCCGTTATCTTGCCGCGAATGCCCGCACCGAAGGCGCAAACGAGCTTTTCGATGAAGAAGTCGATGCGCGCCTCTTCGCCCGCCTTGACGAGATCGCGGGCGAAGTGGCCGGCCACATGGCCGATGGCGATCGGCCGTCCGAAGGGACCGATCTCCATGTTGACCGGTTCGGAGCCTGCCGGGTCGACGATTTCGCAACCGGTATGGCCGAAATCGGTGAATGTGCCGTCACTCACCGCCACCGCCATCTTTTCGTAGGTCCCGCACGGCACCGCCGCCAGGGCCTCGCTGAAGGCCGCCGGCAGCGCCGGGCCGAAACGTATCGCACCGGCGTTGATCACGTTGACGGAGGCCGTGACGATGACGGCATCGGCGGCGGCGATGCCATCGGGCGTTTCCACCCGCATACGGGTTCCCGCCTCGGCGATCCAGCTCACCGGCGAGTGGAGGACGATCGGCAATGCCTCCGCCAGCCGTGCCAGCAGCGCCCCGTAGCCGTCGCGCACCCGCAGGTTCACATGGGTGTCGTCGTAGCGACCGTAGTCAAGCGAAGAGACCTCTTCCGGCTCGGCGGAGGTCATCAGCTTCATCCAATGGCGCAACACCGGTGCCAGCGGGTCGTCGTCGGCAATGAAACCGCTCGCCGCGACGTCGCGGCCCGAGGCTGCGACCTGCTCGAGGTAGTCCCACACCTTGAGCCGCGCGCCCGATTGCATGTCCCAATGGCCGTCTGCGAACATCGGCGCGGTCATGGCGTCCTGCCGCGGCGCGTAGCCATGGCCGATCCGGTCGGCGATGGCTCTGAGCGGATTCCGGTCGGCGGAATGGAACCAGTGGCAGCCATGGTCCCACAGATGCCCGAGACTGGTGGTATCGCTGTGGGCTCGGCCGCCCACCCGGTCCTTGGCCTCGAGGATGACGAACGGCACGCCGGCCCTGGTGAGCGCCAGGCCCGCGCCGATGCCGGCGGCCCCGGCCCCGACGATCACCACCTGCGGATCGCGTGTGACCGCCATCATGCCTCTTCGGGCGGCGTGATGGAGGGGGCCGGCCGCGTCCGGTCGAGGGTGATGAAGGCGAAGTCGGCCGAATCCTCGGGGCCCGCCTTCATCTCCTTGCGCTCGACCTCGGCCCAGCGCGAGGGATCGGGATCGCGAAAGAACGTGTCGCCCTCGACGTCCATGTCGACCCGTGTCAGATAGATTCGCGTCGCCTTGGGGCGGATCTGGTCATAGATCTGGCCGCCGCCGATCACCATGATCTCCTCCTTGCGCCGCCGCTTGGCGAAGCGTTCGGCCAGGGCGATTGCCTCCTCCATGGAGTTGACGGTGTAGACCTGCGGGTTGTCGATGATCTCGCGCCGCGTCACCACGATATTGTCGCGGTCGACAAGCGGCTTTCCGATGCTTTCATAGGTGCGCCTGCCCATGATCACCGGATGGCGCAGGGTGAGCTTCTTGAACCGCTTGAGATCGGAGGGCAGCCTCCAGGGCAATTCGTTGCGGGCGCCGATGACGCCGTTGCGCGATGCCGCAACAACCAGTGAGATCCGCATCCCTGTCTTCCCGCTTCCGGCCCGGCAGCGTTCTGGCGCCACCCGGCCCTCTCGATTTCAACGGCGCGCGCCGCCGCCCGAACTTGGCCCCCGGGCATCGATTCGCAGCGCCCGCCCATCCCCTTCGAGGATTGTGGGGTGCTTCGCCGCCCTGCTCAAGGGTTATCTTAGGTTGTATGAGCCCGCGCTGGTCAGATCTCGCCGCCGCTCTCGTCCTCGTCGCTGCCAAGCCGTTCGAGCGCCTTGCCGGTCAGCCGGAACACCGTCCAGTCGGCCATGGCCTCGGCACCCAGCGCCCGGTAGAAATCGATGGTGGCCTCGTTCCAGTCGAGCACCCACCAGTCGAGGCGCTTGAGGCCCTGCTCCACGCAGCGCCGCGCCAGCCCGCTCAACAGCGCCTTGCCGATACCGCGCCCGCGCAGCCGCGGCTCCACGAAGAGGTCTTCCAGGTAGATGCCGTGACGGCCGCGAAAGGTGGAAAAATTGTAAAACCACAAGGCAAAACCCGCCGGCGTGCCGTTCCATTCGGCGATGTCGGCAAAGACCTTCGGGTCCGGTGAAAACAGCGCCGAGGCGATCTGCGCCTCGTCCGCCTCCACTTCGTCGAGCAAACCTTCATATTCGGCCAGCTTGCGGATGAAGCCGGTGATGGCTGCGGCATCGCCGCGGCGGGCCGGTCGGATGACGAGGCTCATACCGCCACCGGGGCCTTGATATGGGGATGCGCCTGATAGTTCACGATCTCGAAGTCCTCATATTTGAAGCCGTCGATGGTCTTGACATCGCGTTTCAGCAGCAGCCGCGGCAATGGCAGGGGTTCACGCATAAGTTGCTGGTCGGCCTGCTCGAGATGGTTGCGATAAAGATGGGCATCGCCCAGCGTGTGGATGAACTCACCCGCCTTGAGGCCCGTGACATGCGCCATCATGTGGGTGAGCAGCGCGTAGGATGCAATGTTGAAGGGCACTCCGAGGAAAATATCGGCCGAGCGCTGGTAGAGCTGGCACGAAAGGCGCCCGTCGGCCACCCAGAACTGGAACAGGCAATGACACGGCGGCAACGCCATGGCCTCGACATCGGCCGGGTTCCAGGCCGTGACGATCAGGCGGCGCGAATCGGGAGTCCTGCGGATGCGCTCCACCACATCGGCGATCTGGTCGATGGTTCCCCCGTCGCGGGCCGGCCACGAGCGCCATTGCGCTCCGTAGACCGGGCCGAGATCACCCTTTTCATCGGCCCAATCGTCCCAGATGGAAACGCCGTTCGCCTTCAGATAGGCGATGTTGGTATCACCCATGAGGAACCACAGGAGCTCGTGGATGATCGACTTCAGGTGCAGCCGCTTGGTGGTGACGAGCGGGAAACCCTCCGCCAGGTCGAAGCGCATCTGGTGGCCGAACACCGAAAGCGTGCCGGTGCCGGTGCGGTCGTCCTTGCCGACACCCTCCTCGCGCACCCGGCGCATGAGATCGAGATACAGTTTCATGATCGGAATGATGGCGCGATTCCGCGCTGCCCGAAAGTGTCCATGGGCACCATAGCAACACCTGCCGGGATTTGTTGGCCATTACGCGTCTGCCCCCTTACAAAATCCGCCGTTTCACCTATATTTGTCATGTCGGCCTTCGGGCCGGATATGGCGATAAATGGCTATCGTAATAAACCTATCGGACCCGGGGGCGGTACCCGGCACCTCCACCACAAGCCGCTTGGCTCAGATGGTGGCATCCCCTGAGCGGCTTTTGCTGGGGGTGAAACAGGATCGACGAGGGTGTAAAGGGTGGGCTTTCGCTCGGCATGGTTCCGCCGTTATCGGGCCGAACAATAGTTGCGAATGACAACTATGCTCCGGTTGCTCTCGCTGCTTAACGCAGTGCGATTAGCCGAAAATCAAGCCCTGTAGCTTAGCCGCTGCAGGCGGGGTTCGGCGGGCACCTGGCAACAGAAGCCCGCCACTGATTTTCCTCCCCTGACGTTCTGCCACTCACATAAATTGCCTCAACGATCTGGCGCGCGCCGGTCGTGGGGCTATATGATGCGGCGGATTCGATGCTTGGAGTGCCCATGGCCGAAGATCTCATGAACTATGCCAACCTCGCCCAGGAGGCCCTGCGTGGGGTGGTGCGGCTTGCCTTGCGCAAGGTCGAGCGCGAGGGGCTTCCCGGCGAACATCATTTCTTCATCGCCTTTTCCACCACCCACCCCGGCGTGCAGATCTCCGAGCGGCTGAAGAGTCGCTATCCCGAGGAAATGACCATCGTCCTGCAGCATCAGTTCTGGAACCTGATCGTGCGCGAGCGCGATTTCCAGGCCGAGCTCTCCTTCGACAACATCCCTGAACGCCTGGTGGTGCCGTTTGCCGCCATCAAGGGCTTTCTCGATCCGCATGTGCAGTTCGGCTTGCAGTTCGAACCCGCCGTCGAGGAGGAAAGTGAACAGGGCGAGGCCGCATCGCCGCCCGCCGAACTGCCCGAGGCCGCTGCCACCGCCACCGTCGAGGCACCGCCGGTACCCGCCTCCAACGACGATTCCAAGGTTGTTTCGATCGACGCCTTCCGCAAGAAATGATCACCAGCCACATCATCGCCTGGAGTCTGGCGGCCGCGCTGGCGACCACCGCCGTTGTGCCGCTTGTGAAGCCTGCCGCCGATCAACCGGCAAGCACCGCCCAGGACCCCATCGTCGTTGCCAGCACGTCCACCGCCGACAACTTCGGCAAGACCCCGGCCAAGATCCTCTTCGGACGCATGAAGACCCCGACCAAGGGCAAGGCACGATCCATCGGTTTTTACGCGCGCGGTTGCCTTGCCGGCGCCGTCCCGCTGCCCCTGACCGGCCCCGCCTGGCAGGTCATGCGGCCCAGCCGCAACCGCAATTGGGGCAATCCCCGCATGATCGCCCTGATCGAACGCCTGGCCACCGAGGCACGGGCCGATGACGGCTGGAACGGCCTCCTGGTGGGCGACATCTCGCAGCCGCGCGGCGGGCCCATGACGTCGGGCCACGCCAGCCATCAGGTCGGCCTCGACGCCGACATCTGGCTCACCCAGATGCCCGACCACACACTCACCACGCATGAACGCGAGACCATGTCGGCGACCTCGGTGATCAAGAGCCGCTTCGAAATCAATCCGAAGGTCTGGACCGAGGCCGACGCACGCCTCATCAGGCGCGCCGCCTCCTATCCGGAAGTCGAGCGCATCTTCGTGCATCCGCCGATCAAGAAGTTCCTGTGCGAATGGGCTGGCCGCAAGGGCGCCTGGCTTGCGAAGGTGCGGGCCTATTACGGCCATTACTATCACTTCCACATCCGCATAAGTTGCCCGCCCGACTCGCCCAACTGCAAGCCGCAGGCCAGGCCCCATCCCAGCGACGGCACCGGTTGTGGCAGCGAACTGGCCTATTGGCTGTCCGACAAGCCCTGGAAAAAGCCGGAGAAACCGGTCAAGCCGCAGCCGAAGCCCAAACCCAGGCCGCAAGTCACCATGGCCCAGATGCCGCCGGAATGCCGGGCCATTCTGGAGGCGCAGTAGCCAGGACTTGAAGGTCTCAATACGCCGTGGCGATGTCGGTTTCCGCAGGGCCACCGTCACAACGACATGCTAGCCCATTTCCCGATGCTCACACTTGCTGGACACCTCCCTTCATGACCGACATCGCTGCCTTCTCCTCGCCCGGCCGCTTCTGGCGCGGTAACCTCCACACCCATTCAACCCTTTCCGACGGCGCCCTGCCGCCGGAAAAGGTGATCGAGGCCTACCAGAACGCCGGCTATGATTTCCTCATGCTGTCGGAGCACTTCCTCAAGCGCTTCGACTGGCCCATCGCCGATACCCGCGCCTTTCGCTCCAACCGCTTCACCACGCTGCTGGGAGCCGAATTGCACGCCCCCAATACCGCGGTCGGCGAGTTGTGGCACATCGTCGGCGCCGGCCTGCCGCTCGACTTTGCACCTTGCGGCGAGACCGAGACCGGCCCCGAAATCGCCCGCCGTGCCGTTGCAGCCGGCGGCTTCATCGGCATCGCCCATCCCTCGTGGTCGCAACTCACCATCGCCGACGGCGAGGCCATTGACGTCGCCCACGCGGTGGAAATCTACAATCACGGCTGTGCGGTGGAAAATGACCGTGGCGAAGGCTGGTATCTGCTCGACCAGCTGCTCAACCAGGGACGCCGCCTCAACGCCTTCGCCACCGACGATGCCCATTTCACCCATGGCGAATTCGACGCTTTCGGCGGCTGGGTCCACGTCAAGGCCGACAGCCTCGACCCCGACGCCTTGCTGGAAGCCCTCAAGGCCGGCCACTTCTATTCCAGCCAGGGTCCGCAGATCCACGAACTGACTGTCACCGGCAAGGAAGTCACCATCTCCTGTTCGCCGGTCAACGCCATCACCATCATGGGCGGCACGTCGCGCACCGTCACCCGCGTCGGGCGTCACATCACCGGCGGCTCCTTCAATCTCGACAAGCTTTCCGATACCTGGCTGCCGGGCGGCGAGACGGCATGGCTCCGGGTCGCCATCATCGATGCGGCCGGCCGGCGCGCCTGGTCCAACCCCATCTGGCGCGACGAGGTCTGATACCGGCAGCGTCGAACCTTGCGCGACGCAAGGTCAACTGCCACCATGCGCCATGGACGCCGTTCGCGAGCAACTGACGAGTCTCGACCAGATCGCGCTCGTCTCGCTGGTGGCCGTGGCGCTGGGGCTGGGCTGCATGCGGCTCAGGCAGCCTCCCATCGTCGGCTACATCATCGCCGGCGTCGTGCTGGGCCCCACCGGTTTCGGGCTGGTGCAGCAATCCCACTCCATCGAGCTTCTGGCCGAGCTGGGCGTCCTGCTGCTGCTTTTTCTCATCGGTATGGAAATCTCCATCCGCGCCTTCGTGCTGGTGCTGAAGCCGGCAAGCCTCATTGCCGCCGGCCAGATCGCCTCGGCCCTCGTCATTACCTGGGCCTTCGGGTCGCTGGCCGGCTGGACCCTTGAACAGACGGTGCTGCTGGGCTTCCTCATCGCCGTATCCTCCACCGCCGTCACCCTCAAAATCCTGGAAGAGATCCGCGAGTTGCGCAGCGAGGTCGGGCGTATCGCGGTTGGCGTGATGATCGCCCAGGACATGGCCATCGTGCCCATGCTGATCGTCGCCAACGGTTTCGGAGGCGAGGGCGGATTCGGGGCCGTGCTGGTGCTGCGCATGGTGCTGGCGGTCGGCCTCCTTGGCGGTCTCATCTATTACCTCGCCAAGCCGGGGAAGTTCCGCCTGCCCTTCACCGAGGTGCTGGAGGACAAGCCCGACGTCATCGCGCTGGCAGCGCTCGCCTGGTGCTTTACCGCCGCCACCATATCGAGTTTCCTCGGGCTGTCGCCGGCCTATGGCGCCTTCATCGCCGGACTGGTGGTGGCCAACTCGACCCTGCGCGCCGAGGCCATCGAGGTGACCTATCCGGTGCAAAGCCTCTTCCTGTTCATCTTCTTTCTGTCCATCGGCCTGCTGATCGACCTTCACTTCATCCTCGCCAACATCGTGCTGGTGGTGTCCTTCACCCTCGGCGTGATCCTGCTCAAGACGGTGATCAACGTCACGCTGACCCGCCTTGCCGGTTTCACCCTGGGCGTGGCGCTGACGGCGGGCCTGTCCATGTCGCAGGTCGGCGAATTTTCCTTCGTGCTGGCTGCCGTCGGCCTCAGGAACCGCATCCTCGATGCCGATACCTACCGCCTCGCCTTGTCGGTAATCGCCCTGTCGATCCTCCTGTCACCGGCCTGGATGTCGGCCGCCCGGCGCTTCCACGACATCGCCCGCTCGGGTGTTTCCACCTACCGGGCAGCGCTTGGCGAAGCCTATGGCGACGAACTCGCAAGCCTTGGCGAAGGTTCAGCCGCCCTGAGGCATTTGCTCGACCGCACCCATATCTACGCCCGCGCCCTGCGTCTCGCCTGGCACCGCTGGTGGCGATAGCCGATCTGGACGCTTCACGCCCCGTCATGGTAAGCCGCCCAAGGCTCAACCTTCACGGCGAAAGAAGACCATGACCAAGACCCGCATCGAGACCGATACCTTTGGCCCCATCGAAGTGCCAGCCGACCGTTACTGGGGCGCCCAGGCCCAACGCTCCATCGGCAATTTCCGCATCGGCTGGGAACGCCAGCCTGCCCCCGTGGTGCGGGCGCTGGGCATCGTCAAGCGCGCCGCCGCCGAAACCAACATGGGGCTGGGCCGTCTCGACAAGCAGGTAGGGGCCGCCATCGTCGCCGCCGCCCAGGAAGTCATCGACGGCAAGCTCGACGACCACTTCCCCCTCGTCGTGTGGCAGACCGGCTCCGGCACCCAGTCCAACATGAACGCCAACGAGGTGATCTCCAACCGCGCCATCGAGATGCTGGGCGGCAAGATGGGATCGAAGTCGCCGGTCCATCCCAACGACCACGTCAACATGAGCCAGTCCTCCAACGACACCTACCCCACGGCCATGCATGTGGCCTGTTCGGAGGAAATCGCCCGCCGGCTGCTTCCCGCGCTCACCCACCTCCACAAGGCGCTCGACAAGAAGGCAAAGAAGTGGGCCAAGATCATCAAGATCGGCCGCACCCACACCCAGGACGCAACACCCCTGACGCTGGGCCAGGAGTTTTCCGGCTATGCCGCCCAGGTGGAAAACGGCATCGCCCGCATTCGCCAGACCCTGCCTGCCCTCATGCAACTGGCGCAGGGCGGCACCGCGGTGGGCACCGGCCTCAACGCCCCCAAGGGCTTTGCCGAAAAGGTCGCCCGCAACATCGCGAAAATCACCGGCCTCAAGTTCACCACCGCCCCCAACAAGTTCGAGGCCCTTGCCGCCCACGACGCCATGGTCATGAGCCATGGCGCCATCAATACCTTGGCGGCTTCGCTGTTCAAGATCGCCAATGACATCCGCTTCCTCGGCTCCGGCCCGCGCTCGGGGCTGGGCGAACTGGCGCTGCCGGAGAACGAGCCCGGTTCCTCCATCATGCCGGGCAAGGTGAACCCCACCCAGTGCGAGGCGCTGACCATGGTGTGCACGCAGGTTTTCGGCAACCATGCGACCCTCACCTTTGCCGACTCGCAGGGCCACTTCGAGCTCAACGTGTTCAACCCGGTGATGGCCTATAACTTCCTTCAGTCGGTGCGCCTCATGGCCGATGCGGCCACGAGCTTTGCCGACAATTGTGTTTCCGGCATCGAACCGCGCATCGACAACATCAGGGCGGGCCTGGAACGCTCCTTGATGCTGGTGACGGCGCTGGCGCCGAAGATCGGTTACGACAAGGCCGCCGAGATCGCCAAGACCGCCCACAAACGCGGCACCACCTTGAAGGACGAAGCCCTGCGTCTTGGCTATGTGACAGCCGCGGAATTCGATGCCGTCGTGCGCCCGGAGAACATGATCGGACCGAAATAGGCCATGGCCGAGATCGTCAATCTGCGCCGGGCGAAAAAGTCGCGGGCACGGGCCGACAAGGAGACGACGGCCGCCCGCAACCGTGTCCGCTTCGGGCGCACCAGGGCGGAAAGGCAGGCCGCTCGCGCCGAAGAAGAACGTGCGGCACGAAGCCTCGACCAGTTGAAGCGCGAGCGCGATGACTGAGGTGCCGCTCGCCAAGCGTTCCGTCACCATCGCCGGCCATCGCACCAGCCTGTCGCTGGAGCCCGAGTTCTGGCAGGCCCTGAAGGACCTGGCGCGCCGCGACGGCTGCTCGCTGGCCGCGCTGATCGCCATGATCGATGAAGCGCGCGGCACCCGCAACCTGTCGAGTGCGGTCAGGGTTCATGTTCTGCGCGAAGTGAAAAGGGTATCCAGCGCGTGAACGGACTTCTACCGTATCTCGGTGATAGCGCCCCAATTCACCGAGATCCGGTATTACCGGTCGGCGGCGGGAAAGCGACCGGTGCGCAATTGCTGTTTGGGTAAAAGCGTGGTGCCCTGCACATTGAACAGCGATTGCGAGATGGAGCCGGTGTTGTCCGGTGGTACCGGCGCCGGCACCACCACCGGCTGCTGTACCATCTGCGGCGTGAAGTCCGCCGGCACCGGTGGTTTGGTCTTCGGCACCGGAACGAGCGTCGCGTCCACCGGATCGTTGGGAACCGCCGGAACGGACTGCAGGTCGGCACCGTCATTGCCGGGCTGCAAACGCTGCCAGGCTTTCAACTGGTCGAGCTTGCGCGTCAGTTCCCGGCGCATCTCTTCCTTTACCGCCTGCTCGCGCTGGAACTGTTCTTCCTCCAGCCGCAGTTGCGTTTCGTGACGCTGCAACTCCTCAAGCTGTTTGATGCTTTCGTTCAGCACCTTCACCGTCAGATAATTCTTCAGCGCCTGCGTATCGCTGGAGCGCACGAGCGCGTCGGCGGGGCCGGCATAGGCGATCTCGAATGAAGGCACCCCCTCGGGCTTGTCGAGCTTGAGGTCGACGGCGATATCGACCTTGGCCTCGGCCGGCTCAAACAGCATCCGCAAGGTGCCCTTGGCGTCGGCGGCCGTCAGTGGCAACGGCGAGGCGGTCAACACCCCCTTGTCGAGACTGAGGGTGCCCTCGCCGCCGGTGAACGCCATGTCGCCCGAAGTCAGCGCATCGCGGATCGCCTGATCGACATCATCGGGTTTGGTCGCCTTGGCGAACTGGCTCGAAAAGGCGCTGGGCGAAAGCTTGTCGAGCACGCCGTCGGCGAGCTTGTAGGTGCCCTTCGCGGTGGCTGCCGTCGCCAGCCCCTGGGGCGACCTGCCCTCACCGGAAAAGCTGAGCGCGATGTCGCTGTCGCCGGAGATGACACGCCCGCCGTCGGCCCGCCGGAAGACTGCCCCCAGCGGCAGGCGGCCGGCGATCACGCCCTTCATGATGGCGCCGGCTTCGCCGGGCTCGACCGCCAGCGCCAGCGACAGTTCCTTGCCGCCATTGCTCGAGCCTTTCAGCTTCACATCGATCTTGTTGTGACTGGCCGTCATGTCGAGGCTGGCCTGATCGAGCCCCAGACCGGGGAAGAGCTCCACCGTCGCAATGCGCAGCTTGGCGTCGATGGCGGCCGGCAAATCGAACTTGTCGGCAAACCGCGTGGTGAAGTCATGTTTCTTGCCGTCATGCGGCAGGGCCAGGACATCGAGCAGCCACGGCCCCGACAGCCGCCCGAGATCGAGCCGCACCTTGACCTGCGGCACATCGCCCGACAGATCGGCATCGGCACGCCCGGAATAGCTGATGCCGGCGATGGTGCCGTTGAGATCGTTCAGCGCAACCTTGCCATCCTCGGCATTCAGCCCGCCCTCGCCCGACAGCACCTGCGCCATGGGGGAAAGCTCGCCCGCTGGTACGCCCAGAGCCTGGTAGAGGAGCGAAGCGCGTTCGGCCAGCACCGCCAGCCGTCCGCTCAGATGCGGCCCGTTGGCGCCCTTGACCAGCGTTCCGACGAACTGGGTGTTCGCCCCGTAGGCCGTGGCGTCAATGGTCGTGGCAAGGCCATGCGCGTAGCTGCCGTTGCTGGTCAGGTTGAGCCGGGCCGCGGCATCCTGGCTGCCGCGGGTATCGAATCCGAGAAGCGCGAGCACGGCGGCGCTGGAAGGATCGTCGGCTATGGCCGACACATGCACCGAACCCTTCGCCCAATCGCCGGCATTACCGTCGAAGCTGCTATTGATCGCCAGGCTGGTCTTGCCGAACACTCCGTTGGCCTTCACGCTTCCGGTTGTGTTGTCGCCCTCCGCCGTCGCCTCCCCGACCACTTCGATGTTCAGTGGCTTGAGGGCCGCGAGCCGGTCATAGATCGAGGGCCGATCGCTGCGTCCCACAAGGCCCAACAGACGGAACAGCCCTTCAGGATCGCTGGCGATGACCTTGGCATTGATGGAGCCGGCCACTGCCTCTTTGGGAAAATGCAACAGCCCCGTCATTTCGAGGCGTGCGCCCGCGACGTTGCCCACATCGACGGTCCTGAACTCGATGCCGTTCTCGTTGGCACTCATGTCGACGGCGACGTCTTCGGCTACGACCCTGTTCAGCTTCAGGCGGCCGACGCTGGCGGTCAGGTGGAATTCGCCCAGTCCCATGCTGCTGGCTACCATGTCGACAGCGGCCAGAAACGGATTGCTTTCGCTGCTCGCCAGCGTCAGCCCGTCGGGCGCATAGCGGTCCACATCGAGCCGGTCCGCATCCAGCCGGATAGCGACCGATGGGCTGGACCCGCCCGCCAGCCGCACGCTGCCGCCCAGTTTCGAATCGTCGAGCTTGGCGCTGATTTCGTTGAGCCTGAGGGCGGTGGCCGAGATATCGGCCTTGGCCTTCAGCGTGAACCTGCCATGCTGGCCCGACCACACCTTGGCGATGTCGCGCGCTGTGGCCGGTGCAACCCAGGTCGCCAGATCGCGGATAGCCAGCGAGTCGACGTCGATATCGCCGATCAGCTGCGGCCCGTTCTTGCCGCTCACGAACGAGCCGGCGAACCCGAGCCTGGTCTGGCCGGGAAGCTGCACCTCAAGCCGCCGGACGTACAGTCGCTGGCGTGACACGGTGGCATCGAGGCTGGCGCCGTCGAGCGAATCGCCGGCCACGATGAGGTTCTTGATTTCGAGCTTCACCTTGGCCGTGAGGTTGACCGGCATCAGCTTCTGGGCCGCCGCCACAATATCGAGGCTGGAGGGAGAATAGAGCAGTTCCCGGCCGTGCTCGCCCGTCACGGCATCGACGTCGAGCTTGGCGGCCGTCAGGTCGGCGTCGACCGTAATGTTCGAGCCCAGTCGCACCACCGCCTTGCCGGTCAGGAGATTGGCCGCATCGAGCGCCCTGGCAGGATAGAGTTCGATCTTGTCAAGGGTGACCGTGTCGTCACGCACCTTGATGGCGGTATTGAACACCAGCGGCTTGAGGCCGGTTTCCTTGTCACCCCTGCCATCCACGGCCTGCGCCGGCATGAGCTTGAAATTGCCCGAGATGGTGTCGGCCCGGGCACCCCCCACTTCACCGTCGAAGCTGTAGACGATGCCGCGGCCCTTGGGCGGCGCCACCCTGGCACCGACCTTCAGCGGCTGGCCCTTGTGGTATTTTCCGGTCGTGACGTTGACCTCTATGGGCTGGCCGCGGTAACTGCCGATGCCGGTGAAGCGCCACGGTCCATCGAGGGCCGGAGCCGACAATTCGGCATTGACGTCGTCGATCTGGGCAAGCCCGCCACGCCGCCCGTCGCCCATCAGCACGGTCGCCCGGGTGATGGTGATGCCGGCCACCCCGATATGTTCAGCGCTTACGAAGTCGGTCACCTCGAGTTTGGGCGTCAGCTCCCACGTGGCGCCGCCCGCCGCCAGGCGTTCGAGGCCGAAGACCGGCTTGTCGATCTTGATCTGCTCGATCTGCACATGCCCGGAGATCAGCGGCGCCAGCGCAAGCCGCGCCTCGATGCGCCCGGCGACCAGCAAGTCGGGGGACTGGGCGCCCGGCGGATTGGCGATATGGACGTCCTGCATGATGAGCACCGGCCAGGGAAACAGCCGGACATCGATGATCCCGTCGATGCGCACGTCGCGGCCGGTGAAGCGGCGACCATAACCCTCGATATCGCCGCGATAATGGGTCCAGTCGATGAACGGCGGCACCACCAGGGCAGTCGCGGCCACGAGAATCACCAGGATTCCCAGATAGAGCAGCGGTGAACGCCAGCCACTCATGCCTTGCCGCATCCCTTCATCGACGTCACAACCAGCCCCTCACACCGTCACGATCTTCCCCGGATTCATGATACCCAAGGGGTCAAGCGCCTGCTTGATGGCCCGCATCACCTTCAGGCCAGCCCCGTGTTCGGCTTCCAGAAACCGCATCTTTCCGCGCCCCACGCCATGCTCGCCCGTGCAGGTGCCGTCGAGGGCGATGGCCCTGAGGATGAGGCGCTCGTAAAATGCCTTGGCGCGGGTGACCTCGTCCTTGTCGGCGGGATCGATCAGCACCGAGACATGGAAGTTTCCATCCCCCGCATGGCCGACGATGGGCCCCAGCAGATTGCTGGCATCGAGATCGCGCTTGGCCTCGCCGACACATTCCGCCAGCCGCGATATGGGCACGCACACATCGGTTGCAAAGGCCTTGCAGCCGGGCCGCATCGCCACGCAGGCGTGATAGGCGTCATGGCGCGCCTGCCACAGTATCAGCCTGTCTTCCTCGTGCACCGCCCACTCGAAGGGCCCACCGCCCAGCTCAGCGGCGATCTCGCCGAAGTTTTCCGACTGCTCGCGGGTGCCGGCCTCGGACCCGTGGAATTCCAGGAACAGCGTCGGCCGTTCGGCGAGGGTCAGCTTCGAATAGGCATTGCAGGCCCGGATCTGCACCTCGTCGACCAGTTCGATGCGGGCGACCGGAATACCCATCTGGATGGTGGCGATGACGGCATTGCAGGCGGCTTCAATGCTGGGGAACGGGCACACCCCGGCAATGATCGACGGCGGAATGCCGTGCAGCCTCAGCGTTACCTCGGTGAAGACGCCGAGCGTCCCTTCGGAGCCGACGAACAGGCGGGTGAGGTCATAGCCGGCCGCCGATTTCTTGGCCCGCCTGGCGGTGCGCACCACATCGCCGTTGGCCAGCACCGCGGTGAGGCTCACCACGTTCTCGCGCATGGTGCCGTAGCGCACCGCGTTGGTGCCCGAGGCGCGGGTCGCCGCCATCCCGCCAATGGATGCATCGGCGCCCGGATCGATGGGAAAGAACAGGCCGGTGTCGCGCAGGTAGGCATTGAGCTGCTTGCGGGTGACGCCCGGCTCGACCGTGCAATCGAGGTCTTCGGCATTGACTGAGATGATATTGTTCATCTGCGAGACGTCGATGGTGACGCCGCCGCGGGTCGCCGCGATATGGCCCTCCAGCGAGGTGCCGGTGCCGTAGGCGATCACCGGAAGCTGATATCTGGCGCAGATCTTGACGATGGCCTGCACTTCATCGCCCGAGCGCACGAAGGCGACAGCATCAGGCGCACCGCCCGGATCCCAGGTCAGATCCTGACCGTGCTGCTGGCACACCGCCTTGCCGGTCGACAGCCGGTCGCCGATCAGCGCGGCAATCTCGGCCAGGGCCTGGGATACGCTGTTGCGCAGCGCTATCGCCTCATCCGCCATGGTTCAGCCTTCCTATACCTTCACGACGGGCGCGATGCGCATTCACCGCCCGGTGCCCTTTATGCTATTCACGGCCCGCACTATACAGGCTTTCGCCGTCCGGCGAACACATTGCGAGGCAAAGATGACGGATTTTGGCGCCCCATTCGTCGGATCGATCAAGCGGGTCGAGGACCAGTGGATCGACTACAACGGCCACTTCAACATGGCCTATTACGGCGTCCTGTTCGACCGTACCGGCGATGAGGCCTTCGACCTCGTAGGGCTGGGGGCGGACTATGTGAGGCGGCAAAATGCCTCGTTCTTCACCCTTGAGGCCCATTTCACGTATGCGCGCGAACTGGCCGCCGGCGACAGCGTCAGGGTGACGGTGCAATTGCTCGACTACAACTCCAAGCGCTTCCACTACGTCCAGGAGATGTTCCACGCCAAAGAGGGCTGGCTTGCCTGCGTCATGGAGGCGATCTGCATGCATGTGGACTTCGCCACCAAGAAGTCGTCGCCCTTTCCCGACGAAGTCCGCCACAAGCTGGCCGAAATGTATGCCGCCCACAAGGACGTGAAGATCCCGCCCCAGGTCGGCCATCGCATCGGCATCGTGCGCAAGATGGCGTAAGGGAGTGATTTCAGCAAAAGTGCCTCGCACTTTTGCGGCGCGAAAATACGACAACCCGGAAATTCCAAGCGTTTTCAGCAAAATGTCCCGACCACGTGGCGGCCGGTGCTCAAACCTGCCGCAAAGGCGACCGGCTCCGCCCTGACCGACAGATACCGGTTCATGCCAAAATGCCGATTGATATATCCAGGCTCATAACCTAGATTTTCCGCCGATCGGCAATTTCCGCGACATTCACGACGGGACCTGGCTATGCTTTTTTGGCTGCTGTTGGGCCTGGACGTTCTCGCGGCATCGGTGGCGGGCTACTTCTTCGTACTGGGCCTGTCCGACGGCTCGGTTTCCAGCTTCAACATCGGCGAATGGACGGTCTTGCTTGCAACGCTCGCCGCGATCATCGCCGGCGGGGTGGCGCTCCATCGCACCGGCTACGTGAAATCGGGAAACCTTGTCCTCGCCGTGCTGGCCACTCCCGCTTTGCTCTACGCCGCGTTTATGGTCATCGTGATCATGAGCGGCGCGAGGTGGAACTGATGGCACCGTGAGGCCATGCGTCTCGATCCGGGAACCGAGGACCAGGTAATATTCGCTCACGAGTAGTGGTTGGCGATCACCGCCGCGGCGATCTCGGTGGTGTCGATGACACCCACCACGTCATCGGCGCGCGGGACCAGGCTGTTGCTGGACACGATGATGGCATAGCTGCGATTGCGGTTGTTCATGCGCGTGATGATGGAGTTGAGGATGTTGCTTGACGGCGCCACCACATAGTCGCTCGACATGATCTCGCGCAGCGTCTGCCCGGCGACGCGGTCCGCGGCATAGGGGACGGTCCCGAGGCGGACGAAACCGGCGATGCGCTGGCCGTCGGCGGCGATGATGTGCGTCGCCCTCTGGTCGCCGAGGGCGGCGACGGCATCGGCGATCGGCGTGTCGATCGGCATGATCTTGAAGTTCTTCGCCATCAGTTCCTTGGCCTGGCGCACCAGGTACATGTTCGTATGGCGAATGATGGGGATCGGCCGGCCGCGGTGGCGCAGCTTTACCGTGTAGATATTGTCCACGATCAGCGAGCGGCGGATACCGACCGCGATGGCCACCGTCAGCACCAGCGGCACGATGACATTGTAGTCACGCGTCATCTCGAAGATCATCACGATGGCGGTCATGGACGCACCGGTCGCCCCGCCCACCAGCGCCCCCATACCCACCAGGGCGAATTCCGCCAGCGCAAAGCTGCTGGACGGGAACAGATAGTTGCCAAGGGCGGCCACCGCCGCACCCAGGGTCGCGCCGATGAACAGCGACGGTGAAAATACCCCGCCCGATGCCCCCGAACCGAGGCTGACCGTCGTCGCCACAATCTTTGCAATCAGCAAGACGCCCAGGAATACCATGCCGTAGGACTGGCCGTTGAGGATGTCCTGAATGGTCGAATAGCCAACGCCCGAGGTGTGGTAATGCCCCGTGGTGAGGAAAAAGCCATAGGCCAGGGCGCCGATCACCAGCATGCCGATGATGTTCTGGGTGTACTCGTTGCCCGGCAGGGTCGGAAAGAAATCCTCACACCAGGCGAGTACGGCGATGAACGCCCACGAGGCGACGCCGGCCGCCACGCCGAGCAGCACGAAGGCCACGAATTCCGAAGGGTCGATCACGTGATACGCCGGCAATGACGCAATCGGCACGATGAAGGCCGGATCGAGCCCGAAGGCCATGCGCCCGACCGTGGTTGCCGTGGCGGTCGCCACCACCACGGGCAGGAAGGTGCGGTTGGAGACCTCCGGAAGCAGCAGTTCGATGGCAAACAGCACGCCGCCCAGCGGGGTGTTGAAGGTGGCCGCGATACCGGCACCGGCGCCGGCTGCAAGGAGCGTGATCTTCTGCCAGCGAACCAGATTGAGCGTCCGCGCCAGGGTCGAGCCGAACGAGGCGCCGATCTGGATGATCGGTCCCTCGCGCCCGACCGAGGCGCCCGAACCGATGGAGATGGCCGAAGCCAGCGACTTCACCACCGCCACGACGCCGCGCACATTTCCGCTGTTGTGATAGATCGCGAACATGACCTCCGGCACGCCATGGCCCTTGGCCTCGGGGGCGAAGGTCTTGACCAGATAGACAACGATCAGCCCGCCGACCACCGGCGCAAGGATAACGAGCGGACCCAGGATGCTGGGCGGATCGAACTTGTTGGCATCGTAGAGATAGGAGAACGAGCCGAAGAAGAAGAGGTTGTGGACCACCGAGATGAGGTAGCGGAACACCACCGCACCGATGGCGGCGACAATGCCCACGAGGAAGGCGAGACCGCAGACGATCGGCAGGCTCAACGAACGTGCTTCTTCCAGGGCCGGCGCCTGCGCGGCCTCGGTAGCCTCAAGAACTCGAGTGATCGGAGACTGTCATGGCGGTCCAAATTCTAGCACCTTGACCGCAACAATCAGCCGCGACGAGCTGCGACCGGTTCCAACATCGAGAAAGTTAAATTTCCCGCCGAGGTGAAAGCTGCAGGACATTGAAGATTTTTTAGTCCTGAACCGGTCATGGGCGAAAATCAAGGGGCAAGTGCCGGATTTATCAGCCTAATCACCAGCTGGCCGCATCCGTCCGCGATTTCAGAGCGGTGGCGGCTCTAACAGAGATCGCATTACCGTCAACAGCTAGGTAAGCACGCCGACCACCGCTCCCGTCATCAGCGTGGCGAGCGTTCCCGACAGGATGGAACGCGGCCCCAGCCTGAGGATGTCGTCGCGGCGCGACGGGCACATGGCGATGAGCCCCCCGGTCATGATGCCCAGCGAGCCGAAATTGGCGAACCCGCAAAGCGCATAGGTCATGATGAGACGCGAACGCTCGCTCAACAGCGCACCGCTGTCGGCCAGCCTCACATAGGCGATGAACTCGTTGAGCACCGTCTTGATGCCCATCAACTGGCCCGCGAACTGCGCTTCGCTCCACGGGATGCCGATCAGCCACACGATCGGTGCCGCCACCCACCCCGCCATGCGCTCGACGCTGAGCGGCGCGCCGCCCATGTCGGGCAACTGGCCGAGGATGAGGTTGGCGAGCGCCACCAGAGCCACCATCACCACCAGCATCGCCACCACATTGGCCAGGAGCTTCAGGCCGTCCCCGGTCCCCTCGGCGATGGCATCCATGATGCTGCCGCTGCGCGCCAGGGCAATGCCGGACCGCTCTTCATCCGTGCCTTCTGCCGCCGGCGGCACCATCAGCCGCGCCACCGTCAGGGCAGCCGGGGCGCTGATGAGAGAAGCGATCACGATGTGGCCTGCCGCCCCGGGCAGCGCCTTTTCGAGCAGGCTGGCATAGATGACCATCACCGTGCCGGCCACGGTTGCCATGCCCGCCGTCATCACCGCGAAAAGATCCGAACGGCTCATCGCCGCCAGATAGGGTCTGACCAGCAACGGCGCTTCCACCATGCCGACGAACACATTGGCGGCCGTCGCCATGCCGAGGGCGCCGCTCACCCCCATGGAGCGTTCCAGCACCCAGGAAATCGCCCCGACAACCCGTTGCAGGATGCCCCAGTGATAGAGCAGCTTCGACAGCACCGAGACCACCAGGATGAGCGGCAGCGCCTGCAGCGCCAGAACAAAGCTGTTCTGTGGCGCCGTCACCTCATAGGGCTGCGGGCCCCCGGCGAGATGGCCGAAGACGAACTGCACACCGCTCAGCGTGGCGTTCTGCAAGCCCGCCACCGCCTTGCCCAGCGCCATGAAGACACCCGCCAGCCCCGGCACCAGCAGGAACAGCCCCGCCACGACGAACTGCAGGCCGAGCCCGGCGATGGCGATGCGTAGCGCAGCCTTCAGCGTCGCCCGTCCCCTGCCCGCCAGGAGCCACGCAAGGCCCGGCAGCACCATCACCCCCAGCAGTGCCTGCAGCTCGGCCATGGCGCCTTCCGTTCAACCTTTCCGGATGCGCTCGTGGTTGTGGATGACCTCGTCGATAATGAAGCGCAGCAACCGCTCGGCGAAGTCCGGATCGAGATGCGATTGCTGGGCGAGGGCGCGCAGGCGCGCGATCTGCTTTTCCTCGCGCGCCGGATCGGCCGGCGGCAGATCATGGTCGCGCTTGAACTCTCCCACCTTCTGGGTGAGTTTGAAGCGCTCGGAAACCAGATAGATCAACGCCGCATCGAGATTGTCGATGGAGCCACGAAAGCCCGCAAGCGCTGCCTTGATGTCCTCTGCCATGTGCTCACCAATGTTTTTGTCCATTATCCCTCGCGGATCATAATTGAACGTCCCTGGCGGACCTGGCAACCACTTATGCCATAGGAGACGGCTCGCATGGCAGGTCTACCTGAATTCGCCGCGCAAGGCATACTCCGCCACGCCGCCATCCCGAAGATTCTGCGCCGCCTGGCGCTGGCCGGCACGCACCGCTTTCCCTTGCGCCAGCGCCGCGGCCTGGTGGTCGCCAACCTGACCGGCTATCTTGCCGCCGTGTCGTCGCTGGCCTATGCGCTGACCTACTGGGCATACGATTTCAGGGCCTTGTCGACCATTGTCTACGGCAACCTGCTGTCGGCCGCCGCCACCGCGATGACGCCCCTCCTTCACCGGCTGGGGCGCATAGCGGCCGCCCTGTGGCTCGCCCTCGTCATCTTTTCGAGCATCTTCTATTTCATCGCGGTGCTCGGCCACGACGCCGGGGTACAGCTCAACTACATCGGCGCCGCCGCCGTCACCCTCGTCATCCTCGGGGTGGAACGCCTCGGCCTTGCCATTGCCATCGTCGTCACCGCCATGGGGCTGCATGTAACGGCATGGTTCCTCTACCCCGAGGAAGCCGCCGTCGTCCCTCTCGACCCGTCCCTCCTCAACCGCCTCTATTTCATCTCGGCCACCAACATCATGGCCATCGTCTTCGTGCTGGTCTGGTACGCGCTCGTGCTGGTACGCGCCGCCGAACAGCGCAGCGATGCCCTGCTCCACAACATCCTGCCCGCCAGCATCGCCGAGCGCCTCAGGGAAGACCCGGACTCAGTGATCGCCGAGCGCTTCGAGGAGGCGACCGTCCTTTTCGCCGACCTGACCGCCTTCACCACGCTTGCCGCCCGCCTTGGCCCGCGCAAGATCGTCGCGCTGCTCAATGACCTGTTTTCCGCCTTCGACGACCTCGCCGCTCGCTATGGTGTCGAAAAGATCAAGACGATAGGCGATGCCTACATGGCTGTAGCGGGCGTCCCGACGCCAAGCCCAGGTCACGCCGAGGCGGTGGTCGATATGGCTCTGGCCATGCCGGAAGCGGCGGCGCGGGTCGGCGCGCGCCACGGCGAGACCCTCACCCTGCACATCGGCATCGCGACGGGGCCGGTAATGGCAGGCATCATCGGTCGCACCCGCTTTTCCTACGACGTGTGGGGCGACACGGTGAACCTCGCCGCCCGCCTGGAGGCCTGGGGCCGGGCCGGTACCATCCTGGTCAGCGGCACCGTTGCCGAGCGCCTGGCGCCAGGCCACGATTTCGCACCCCTCGGCAGCGTTGACTTGAAAGGCATCGGCCAGGCTGAAATCTTCCGGCTGGTGGGGAGGAAGACGGATGAGATCGAAAACCCGTCCGGCGATGCTATATAAGACAGACCAGCCCTTATCGAATCGCTTGCGTGACGCCTGCCGGCATGACCACCAAACCCATCGGCTTTGACGATTTCGACGATGCTCCCACTGCCTCGGGCAGCGGGCTGGCGGCGCGCGCCATGGCACAAGGCCCGGCGCCTTATCTTGCCGGCCTCAACCCCGAGCAGCGCCTGGCGGTGGAGACGCTGGACGGGCCGCTCCTGGTGCTCGCCGGGGCCGGCACCGGCAAGACCCGGGTGCTGACCACCCGCCTTGCCCACATCCTCGCCACCCGCCGCGCCTGGCCGGGGCAGATTCTCGCCGTCACCTTCACCAACAAGGCGGCTCGCGAGATGAAGGAGCGCATCGGCATGCTGATCGGCGGCGTGGTCGAGGGTATGGCGTGGCTCGGTACCTTCCATTCGATCGCAGCCCGCATCCTCCGCCGCCATGCCGAACTGGTGGGCCTCAAGTCCGATTTCACCATCCTCGACACCGATGATCAGATCCGCCTGCTGAAGCAGCTCCTCAGTGCCGCGAACATCGACGAAAAGCGCTGGCCGGCGCGCCAGTTGGCCGCCATGATCGACGGCTGGAAGAACCGCGGCCTGGCGCCTGAAAAGGTGCCCGCCGGCGAGGCCCACAGCTTTGCGGGCGGCCGTGGCGGCAGCCTCTATGGCGAGTACCAGGAACGGCTCAAAATCCTCAACGCCGCCGATTTCGGCGATCTGCTGCTGCTCAACCTCAAGCTCTTCCAGGACAATGCCGACGTCCTCAAGGAATACCAGCAGCGCTTCCGCTTCATGCTGGTCGACGAGTACCAGGACACCAACGTGGCGCAGTATCTGTGGCTGCGCCTGCTCGCTCAAGGCCACCGCAATATCTGTTGCGTCGGCGACGATGACCAGTCGATCTATGGCTGGCGCGGCGCCGAGGTCGACAACATTTTGCGCTTCGAAAAGGATTTCCCCGGCGCCAAAGTCATCCGCCTCGAACGCAATTACCGCTCCACCCCCCACATTCTCGGCGCCGCCTCCGGCCTCATCGCCCACAACGAGGGCCGCCTCGGCAAGACCCTCACGACCGAGAAGCTGGAGGGCGAGCAGATCACCTTGCGCGCCCATTGGGACGGCGACGAGGAGGCCCGCGCCATCGGCGACGACATCGAATCGCGCCACATCAAGGGCGAAAAGCTCGACTCGATGGCCATCCTGGTGCGCGCCTCGTTCCAGATGCGCGCCTTCGAGGACCGCTTCATCACGCTTGGCGTGCCCTACCGCGTCATAGGCGGCCCGCGCTTTTACGAGCGCGCCGAGATCCGCGATGCACTGGCCTATCTCAAGGTCACCGTGTCGCCCGACCACGACCTGGCGTTCGAGCGTATCGTCAACGTCCCCAAGCGCGGCATCGGCTCGACCTCGGTCAAGAAGATGCATGCCCTCGCCCGTGCCGAGGGCATCTCGCTTTACGCCGCCGCCCGAAAACTCATCGAAACCGACGACCTGACGGCGAAGACGCGCACTGCCCTGCGCGGCCTGGTGGAGAATTTCACCCGCTGGCGCCTGGCGCTCGACGGCCTCCCCCACACCGAGCTGGCGGAAATCATCCTCGATGAATCCGGCTATACCGACATGTGGTTGCAGGACCGCTCGCCCGATGCGCCCGGCCGCCTCGAGAACCTCAAGGAACTGGTGCGTTCCATGGGCGAATTCGAGAACATGACCGGGTTCCTGGAGCATGTCTCGCTGGTCATGGACGCCGATACCGGTGAGGCCGACGACAAGGTCTCGATCATGACGCTGCACGGCGCCAAGGGTCTTGAGTTCGACACCGTGTTCCTGCCCGGTTGGGAGGAGGGCCTGTTTCCACACCAACGCTCGCTGGACGAGAACGGCAAGGCGGGCCTGGAGGAGGAGCGCCGGCTGGCCTATGTCGGCATCACCCGCGCCAAAATGAACGCCGTCATCTCGTTCGCCCAGAACCGCCGCGTCCACAACCTGTGGCAGACGGCCCTGCCGTCGCGTTTCATCGACGAACTGCCCGCCGCCCATGTCGACACCGAGCCCATGTCGAACAGCTATGGCGGTTATGGCCTCGGCTACGGCTCCAGCCGCTTCGAGGAGGGCGGGCGCTTTGCCGCCGGCTACGAAACGCCCGGCTGGCAGCGTGCGAGGGCGCGCGAGGCCGCCGGCGAGACCATGCGGTCGAGCCCCCATATCATCGAAGGAAGGCTCACCGCCCACGATGCCGGCGAGGCGACGACCTTTGCCGTCGGCGAGCGGGTGTTTCACCAGAAATTCGGCTATGGCCGCATCACCTCCATCGACGGCAACAAACTGTCCATTGCCTTCGAAAAGGCCGGCGACAAGCGCGTCCTCGACAGTTTCGTCCAAGCCACCTGATCCGCTTGCTAGACCTTGTGTCCTGAAACCTCCGCCCCTGCATCGGGCTTCAGCGGGAGATGCAGGAAGGCGCATACCAGCGTCAATGCCGCAAGGCCGTAGAAGGCGGCGGCGAAATCCTGCTGCATCAGCACCTGCTCGCCCCTGAAGCCGCGCATCGCCTCGAGGATGAAGGCCGCCAGCGCCACGCCGACCGCGACGGCAAGCTGCCGGGTGACGGTGACCAGCGCGGTTGCCTGCCCGACATCCGCCTCGTCCAGGTCGGCATAGGCGATGGCGTTGAGGGCGGTGAACTGCAGGGAGCGGAAGAAGCCGCCGGTGAGCAACACGGTGAGGATGATCCAGTGCGCCGTCTGGGCCGTGAACATCCCGTTGAAGACCATGAACAAGGTGGAGATGACGGCATTGGCCACCAGCACCCGCCGGAATCCGAAGCGGCGCAGGATCGGCCCGGCGGTGAACTTCATCAGCAGCGCCCCGGCCGCCGCCACGAAAGTGATGGAGCCGGATGCGAACGGCGAGAGGCCGAAGCTCAGTTGCAGCATCAAGGGTAAGAGGAACGGGATGGCGCCGATGCCGACCCGAAACAGGAACCCGCCGGCTACGCTGGCGAAGAAGGTCGGTATGGCGAGGAGCCTGAGGTCGATGAGCGGATGGGTGGCGCGGCGCGAGTGCAGCACATAGGCCGCAATGAGCACCACGCCGCCGATCATCAGCATTGTCGCCATGTGTCCGGGCAGGAAATCGCGGCCCGCGACGGTGAAGCCGAAGATGAGGCTGGCAACGCCGACACCGGCCAAGAGGAAGCCGCGCCAGTCGAGGGGGCCCGGGTCGCGCCCGATCCCCGCCGGCATGAAGGCGGCGGCCAGCGCTATGCCCAGAAGGCCCACCGGCACGTTGATCCAGAAGATGTAGCGCCAGTGGAAATAGGTGGTGATGAAGCCGCCGAGCGGCGGCCCGATCACCGGCCCGACGAGCGCCGGCACCGTCAGCCAGGCGAGCGCCGGCACCAGCCTTGCCTTGGGCACCGCGCGCAGCACGATGACCCGGCCCACCGGCACCATCATCGCCCCGCCCACCCCTTGCAGCGCCCTCGCCCCCACCAGCCCGGCGAGGCTGGTCGCCGAGGCGCAGCCGATCGAGGCGACGACGAAGACGCCGATCGCCGCCTGGAACACCCGTCGCGCCCCGAAACGGTCGGCGCACCAGCCGCTCACCGGAATGAAGATCGCCAGCGACACCAGATAGGCGGTGAAGGCGAGCTTGAGGATGACCGGGTCGACATGGAGATCGGCCGCGATTGCCGGCAGCGAGGTGGCGATCACCGAGGCGTCCATGTTCTCCATGAACAGCGCCGAAGCCACCACCAGCGGAATGAGCCAGAAAGCAGTAGGTTGGATGGAGCTGTTGACGGCAGTCTGATCGGAAGGTGTGGACATGGGCGCGACTTGATAACACCGCTTGGCGCCCTGCACCATTGTCCAAGGCGACTGACACCATTGCCTGCTAAGCAACGCTGGCCTAAAGGCTGCATCGCATCCACGGAAGACCGAAGGTCCATGTACCATCTCGCCTCGCGGCCGCTCGAGCGATCCGCCGCCGACCGCCTCGCCGACCACCTGCAGGCGGCCCTTTATCCTGAGGCCGCCGCGACCGGAACGCTGGAAGTCGATGAAGCCCGTGAACTGTGGATCGCCGAGGCCTGGTACGAGACCGGGCCCGATGAGGCGGCCCTCGCCGCGACCCTTGACCGCGCCGGCTTCGTCCCCGGCGATGTCACCATCGAGGCGCTTGCCGACATCGACTGGGTGCGCCGCTCGCTGGAGGGCCTCGCCCCTGTCGCGGCCGGGCGCTTCTTCCTGCATGGCACCCATGACCGCCACCGTCGCCCGGTGGGCGGCATCGCCATCGAGGTGGATGCCGGCACCGCCTTCGGCACCGGCCATCACGGCTCGACCCGCGGTTGTCTCGTGGCGCTCGACGAGCTGTTGCGGCGGATGCGGCCTCGGAGCATCCTCGATGTCGGCTGCGGCACCGGCGTCCTCGCCATCGCTGCTGCAAAGGCGCTCAAGGTGCCTGCCATCGCCAGCGACATCGATCCCGAGGCTGTTCGGGTCGCTGCCGACAACGCCCGCCGCAATGGCGCCGCGGCGCTGGTCAGGACGGTCACCGCTGCCGGGCTGGCGGCACCGCTCGTTCAAAAGCATGCGCCTTACGATCTGATCTTCGCCAACATCCTTGCGCGGCCCCTGATTGCGCTCTCCCCCGCCATCGCCACAGCCACCTCGGCCCGTGGCCATGTGATTCTGGCCGGCATTACCCGCGACCAGGAACGCCAGGTCCTCGCCGCCTACCGCGCCCGCGGCCTGGTCCCGGCGTTTCGCATCCGTCAGGACCACTGGACGACACTGGTGCTGCGGCGGCCGGGCAACAGGAGCGCAAGCGGCATGGGTTCGCGGCTCCGCGGCCTGATGGCCCGAAGGGTCCCGGGGGGTCGAGGAAAGCGCCGGTTGAGCGCTTGACTGGGTTTAGAGGGTTGCGCTTTGCCGGCGCTTTCCTCGGCGGCATCCTGAGCGGGCGGCTGGCGTCTATAACGCCTCCGGACCTCGCCTTTCGGGTAATGCCTGAGCTTTAACCGCTTTGGGCGGCCATTGCAGGCCGGCCGGCACCCGATCTCCGAAAGGGTCAACGATCCGAAAGCGCGTCCGGACCGTAGTATCCGGACCCCTTAGCTGGTCGTTCACACCCGCACCCCGGTTCGCCTCCTTCCGTTGAGGAGGCGAACGGAGAGCCGCATTCGATCCCCATGACCGGACGGCTCGCGAGTCACGCCCCGGGGTTGGGAAGGAATGGAACATTCATAGAACATATTTAAGCCAGAGTCAAGGATTATTTCTTTGTCGTTAGCATTTTTTCCTCAACACTCTTTATCGTCATGCCGGTACCTGATGCCGGCATCCATGCCGCTGGCGTTGCGGCCGGCTGAGGCCCTGGCGGAATGGTCCCCGTGGTCAAGCGACGGGGTGACGGGTGTGTGTGGGGTTAGCGACACAACCAGGCCGTCGTCATGCCGGCATTTGATACCGGCATCCATGCCGCTCACCGCGCGACTGGTTGAGGCCCTGGCGGAATGGTCCCCGTGGTCAAGCCACGGGGTGACGGGGGTGTTGGGGTTAGCGACACAACAAGGCCGTCGTCATGCCGGCACTTGATGCCGGTATCCATTCCGCTGGCGTTGCGGCCGGCTGAGGCCCTGGCGGAATGGCCCCCGTGGTCAAGCCACGGGGTGACGGGTGTGTTGGGGTTAGCGAGACAAACAAGCCGTCGTCATACCGGCACTTGATGCCGGTATCCATTCCGCTGGCGTTGCAGCCGGTTGAGGCCCTGGCGGAATGGTCCCCGTGGTCGAGCCACGGGGTGACGGGTGTGTTGGGGTTAGCGACACAACCAAGCCGTCGTCATGCCGGCACTTGATGCCGGTATCCATTCCGCTCACCGCGCGACTGGTTGAGGCGTTGGCGGAATGGCCCCCGTGGTCAAGCCACGGGGTGACGGGTGTGTTGGGGTTAGCGACACAACCAAGCCGTCGTCATGCCGGCACTTGATGCCGGTATCCATTCCGCTCACCGCGCGGCTGGTTGAGGCGTTGGCGGGATGGAGCCGTGGTCAGGCCACGGGGTGACGGGTGTGGGGGGCACACACGCCCTCAAGCGTCATGCCGGTACCTGATACCGGCATCCATGCCGCTGGCGTTGCGGCCGGCTGAGGCCCTGGCGGAATGGTCCCCGTGGTCAAGCCACGGGGTGACGGGTGTGTTGGGGTTAGCGACACAACCAGGCCGTCGTCATACCGGCACT